>NZ_CAXUQH020000001.1:2017500-7562500 GCF_964253085.1 Paenibacillus sp. LjRoot153 | reverse complement strand
TTTACAAATTGTTCCTTGAAAACTAGATAACGAAACAAAACGTAAAGTAAGAACTTAGGTTGTGTTGACCTTAGGGTTGCACAAAAATCTTTAAATGCATTTCTAGGTTAAGCTAGAAAGAGCACACGGAGGATGCCTAGGCACTAGGAGCCGAAGAAGGACGTGGCGAACGACGAAATGCCTCGGGGAGCCGTAAGCAGGCTTTGATCCGGGGATGTCCGAATGGGGGAACCCAGCTGTGGTAATGCGCAGTTACTCAATAGTGAATACATAGCTATTGTAGAGGCAGACCCAGGGAACTGAAACATCTAAGTACCTGGAGGAAAAGAAAACAAAAGTGATTCCGTCAGTAGCGGCGAGCGAAAGCGGAATAGCCCAAACCAAGGAGCTTGCTCCTTGGGGTTGTAGGACCTCGATATGGGGTTAGTTTGGTAGGCGAAGTGATCTGGAAAGGTCCGGCATAGAAGGTAAAAGCCCTGTAGCCCAAACTGAACGAAACCCCTAGAGGTATCCTGAGTACGGCGGGTCACGTGAAACCCCGTCGGAATCCGGCAGGACCATCTGCCAAGGCTAAATACTCCCTAGTGACCGATAGTGAAGCAGTACCGTGAGGGAAAGGTGAAAAGCACCGCGGAAGCGGAGTGAAAAAGAACCTGAAACCGTGTGCTTACAAAAAGTCAGAGCCCTCTATATGGGTGATGGCGTGCCTTTTGTAGAATGAACCGGCGAGTTACGTTCCCGTGCGAGGTTAAGTTGAAAAGACGGAGCCGCAGCGAAAGCGAGTCTGAATAGGGCGCTTTAGTACGTGGACGTAGACCCGAAACCGTGTGATCTACCCCTGTCCAGGGTGAAGGTGAGGTAACACTCACTGGAGGCCCGAACCCACGAATGTTGAAAAATTCGGGGATGAGGTGGGGGTAGCGGAGAAATTCCAATCGAACTCGGAGATAGCTGGTTCTCCCCGAAATAGCTTTAGGGCTAGCCTCGGATGTTGAGTTGTGGAGGTAAAGCACTGATTGGGTGCGGGGCCCGCCAAGGGTTACCAAGTCCAGTCAAACTCTGAATGCCACAAACTTAAATCCGGGAGTCAGACAGTGAGTGCTAAGATCCATTGTCAAAAGGGAAACAGCCCAGACCATCAGCTAAGGTCCCCAAGTGTGTGTTAAGTGGGAAAGGATGTGGAGTTGCACAGACAACCAGGATGTTGGCTTAGAAGCAGCCACCATTGAAAGAGTGCGTAATAGCTCACTGGTCGAGTGACTCTGCGCCGAAAATGTAACGGGGCTAAACACGCCACCGAAGCTATGGCTTGCACGTATGTGCATGGGTAGGGGAGCGTTGTATGTACGTTGAATTCTGACCGTAAGGACAGGTGGAGCGCATACAAGTGAGAATGCCGGTATAAGTAACGAAAAGATCAGTGAGAATCTGATCCGCCGAAAACCTAAGGGTTCCTGAGGAAGGCTCGTCCGCTCAGGGTAAGTCGGGACCTAAGGCGAGGCCGAAAGGCGTAGTCGATGGACAACAGGTGGAAATTCCTGTACCACCGTAGCCGTTATGAGCAATGGAGTGACGCAGAAGGATAGTGACGCGAGCTGATGGATGCTCGTCCAAGCAGTGAGGCTGATGTGTAGGCAAATCCGCACATCGTAAGGCTGGGCTGTGATGGGGAGGGAAATTTAAGTACCGAAGGTCATGAGTTCACACTGCCAAGAAAAGCTTCTAGCCAGGCGAAGGTGCCCGTACCGCAAACCGACACAGGTGGGTGAGAAGAGAATTCTAAGGCGCGCGGAAGAACTCTCGTTAAGGAACTCGGCAAAATGACCCCGTAACTTCGGGAGAAGGGGTGCCTCGGTAGGGTGAATAGCCCGAGGGGGCCGCAGTGAAAAGGCCCAAGCGACTGTTTAGCAAAAACACAGGTCTGTGCGAAGCCGCAAGGCGAAGTATACGGGCTGACGCCTGCCCGGTGCTGGAAGGTTAAGAGGAGTGGTTAGGGGCAACCCGAAGCTATGAATTGAAGCCCCAGTAAACGGCGGCCGTAACTATAACGGTCCTAAGGTAGCGAAATTCCTTGTCAGGTAAATTCTGACCCGCACGAATGGCGTAACGACTTGGGCGCTGTCTCAACGAGAGATCCGGTGAAATTTTAATACCTGTGAAGATGCAGGTTACCCGCGACAAGACGGAAAGACCCCATGGAGCTTTACTGCAGCTTGATATTGGACTTTGGTACGATCTGTACAGGATAGGTGGGAGCCTTTGAAGCCTGAGCGCCAGCTTGGGTGGAGGCGCCGTTGGGATACCACCCTGATCGTATCGGAGTTCTAACCTAGTACCGTGATCCGGTATGGGGACAGTGTCAGGTGGGCAGTTTGACTGGGGCGGTCGCCTCCTAAAATGTAACGGAGGCGTTTAAAGGTTCCCTCAGAATGGTTGGAAATCATTCGCAGAGTGCAAAGGCATAAGGGAGCTTGACTGCGAGACCTACAAGTCGAGCAGGGACGAAAGTCGGACTTAGTGATCCGGTGGTACCGAATGGAAGGGCCATCGCTCAACGGATAAAAGCTACCCTGGGGATAACAGGCTTATCTCCCCCAAGAGTCCACATCGACGGGGAGGTTTGGCACCTCGATGTCGGCTCATCGCATCCTGGGGCTGAAGTAGGTCCCAAGGGTTGGGCTGTTCGCCCATTAAAGCGGTACGCGAGCTGGGTTCAGAACGTCGTGAGACAGTTCGGTCCCTATCTGTCGCGGGCGTAGGAAATTTGAGAGGAGCTGTCCTTAGTACGAGAGGACCGGGATGGACGTACCGCTGGTGTACCAGTTGTCTCGCCAGAGGCATCGCTGGGTAGCTATGTACGGAGGGGATAAGCGCTGAAAGCATCTAAGCGCGAAGCCCCCCTCAAGATGAGATTTCCCAGTATGTAAGACCCCTTGTAGACGACGAGGTTGATAGGTTCGAGGTGGAAGTGCGGCAACGTATGCAGCTGACGAATACTAATCGGTCGAGGGCTTAACCAAAATTCCTGAGTATAGTACTTTACGTGAAGTTTCGTATCTAGTTTTCAAGGCGCAAACAAACGCTTTGACTGTTTGGTGATGATGGCGGAAGGGATCCACGCGTTCCCATCTCGAACACGACCGTTAAGCCTTCCAGCGTCGATGGTACTTGAACCGCAGGGTTCTGGGAGAGTAGAACGTTGCCAAGCAGCACCCCTAGTGGGTATTTTTTTTGTCCGGGGCCATAGCTCAGCTGGGAGAGCGCCTGCCTTGCAAGCAGGAGGTCAGCGGTTCGATCCCGCTTGGCTCCACCATTATTCCCTGATAGCTCAGTTGGTAGAGCACTCGACTGTTAATCGAGTTGTCACAGGTTCGAGTCCTGTTCGGGGAGCCATTATTTTCTAGGCCCGTTGGTCAAGTGGTTAAGACACCTCCCTTTCACGGAGGTAACAGGGGTTCGAGTCCCCTACGGGTCACCATTTATTCTTCATCCCATGGAGGCTTAGCTCAGCTGGGAGAGCATCTGCCTTACAAGCAGAGGGTCGGCGGTTCGATCCCGTCAGCCTCCACCATTTTAGAGAAAAGATTTCGGCGCTATAGCCAAGTGGTAAGGCAGAGCTCTGCAAAAGCTTTACCCCCAGTTCGAATCTGGGTAGCGCCTTTATATATAAGCCGGAGTGGCGGAATCGGCAGACGCACAGGACTTAAAATCCTGCGGTAGGTGACTACCGTACCAGTTCAAGTCTGGTCTTCGGCATTTTTTAACAACATAGATGCGCCCTTAGCTCAGCTGGATAGAGTATTTGACTACGAATCAAAAGGTCGGGAGTTCGAATCTCTCAGGGCGCGCCATCTTTGCTTAAACAAACTACGCGGGCGTAGTTTAATGGTAGAACTTCAGCCTTCCAAGCTGATCGCGCGGGTTCGATTCCCGCCGCCCGCTTAAAACAAGAGCCACCTTCGGGTGGCTTTTTGTTTTAAGCTAGAGAATTGAACCAAGGGTTCGACCGTCCGTGCACACTTCGCTGAGACAGCAAATCTCTAATTGTAAATTACAGTATTTACTACTCATTTCGTGATATATTAATAGTGAGTTTTTGTAAAGTAAAAACGACAGTACGAAGAAGAGAATGCGCGGGGGGATGTTTAAAATGAAAGAAAGTCAACAATCAAATAACACCTTTGAGCTGGTATTAGTAAATGCTTTGAAGGTACCTGGAGTTAAAGTGAATCGAAAAGAGTTTCTTGCTCATACGCTGGCAGATTATGCTAACTCTGAACAGTTTGCTGCAGTGTTAGATAAGGGGCCAGTGGAGGCAGGGATTCCACTTAGTATAATTAACAAGGTTGCCAAATCATTAATTGAGAAACGTACAATGCAAAGTACAGCTGTCTCATTTGCTGCAGGTCTTCCTGGAGGTCTTGCAATGGCAGCGACAATTCCAGCAGATACACTGCAATTTTTCGGTGTAGCTTTACGTATGGCACAAGAACTAGCTTACTTGTTTGGTTATAAGGATATGTGGGATCGAGATAAGCTCGATAGTGAGCGAGTAAGAGGAGAACTTACGATTTTCTTAGGTGTGATGTTTGGTGTAGGTGGTTCTGCTTCTGCATTGAAAATTTTATCTGCAAAACTTTCACAGCAGGTGTTAAAGAAACTTCCGCAGCAGGCGTTGACTAAAACCGTTTATTATCCAATTATTAAGAAAGTAGCCGCTGCAATTGGTATCAAGATTACCAAGAAGACTTTTGCACAAGGGATATCGAAGGCGATTCCGGTTATCGGAGGAATTATCTCTGGTGGACTGACTTATGCTTCGATGAAGCCGATGGGAAATCGGCTGAGAGAAACTTTATTTGATGCAGTTGGGAACTATTCGATTGAGGATTTTGAGATAGACTATCAAGATGTCAAGAATGAAGTCATAGATATCACTGCTGATGTCACTGAGGTAATTGAAGAGCCAATTGAGGAAGCAACAATAAAAAGGTCAGATAAGCCAGAATTCAGTGTGGCTGACGAGTTGCTCAAATTCAAACAACTACTGGATATGGGTGTGTTGACTCAAGATGAATTTGAGGAGAAGAAGTCTGAGTTGCTTAGTTTAAAAAGAAACTAGTGAATAGTTTTATGCATGAACACACTAACTCCACCTATAGTTGCAGGTGGAGTTAGTGTGTTTGTTACTTCACCGGCAAAAACTCATTCGTATACAAATCCTTCACCGGAATATCTTCTTTGATCATGCCGGCTTCTTTCATTTGGCTAACGAGTGTTTTCCAGCGCTCATCGGACATGTAACCGACGCCGTGGGCTTTGGCATCGCCGCCGAAGATGAAGTCTTTGGCAACGGCTTGCGCATCCTTCAGATGATCGACGTCGTAGTCTTTGTTAACGCCGTTAAGGGCATTATTGACTTCGTCGCCGTGCGCGTAGTAATAGTCCCAGCCTTCGCTAGTGGCTTTGATATAGCGCTTAATCAAGTCGGGATTCTTCTTGATAAAGTCATCGGTGGCAATAACGACGTTGCCGTAAGGGTTGTAGCCAAGGTCAGCGTTCAGGAACCAATCGACGTTAACGCCTTGTTTTTTCAGAACGTAGGGCTCGTTGGTAGCAAAGCCTTGGGTGATGGAATCTTTATCTGCGGAGAAGCCCGCCAGGGAGCCTGTGTAGTTCTGGATTTGTACTTTGTCGAGCTTGTATTTGTAGCTGATGTACTGCCAGAATGGAAAGCCAACGGCGGTGTACACTTTGCGTCCGTTGAGGTCTTCGATTTTCTTGATACCAGAGTCTTTGTGGAAAATCAGGTTTTGAGGATTGGTTTGCAGATTGGCATAGATAACTTTGACGGGAATCCCTTCCTTGCGGGCAAGGACAACTTCATCGGCATTGGCCATTGCGAATTGCACTTTGCCACCAGCAACGAGTTGAACGTTGGAAACTTGAGGTCCACCTTGTTGAAGCGTAATGTCGATGCCTGCTTTCTCATAGATTTTCGCCAGCTGCGCAGCATAGTGTCCACCCATTTCTGGTTGGGCAAACCAGCTCATCGCTTGAGTTACTTTGTCTGGCGCTTTGGAGCTTGATGCGGGCGTTGATGCTGCAGGTGTTCCGGACGTTGTTGATGTGCTCGTTCCACAAGCAGAGAGTAAAAGGACTGTTGCAATAGCGGCTGTACCTACTTTTGTTTTCCCCAGTAATGTCATTCGAAATCTCCCCATTCCCTTTAATTGTTTATGTCTAGTTTTATATCTTCCAAGCGTTCTGCAGCTGTCTGCCAGCAATAGGAACACCACGAACACTAACGACCTCGCGCGGAGGGGCTGCAGCTGCGGCATGCTCAGCATTTACCGCAGCTAGGAGGATGAAGTCGGCAGGGTCACCGATTTGGAAGGTCCCTGCGGTAGAGCCAAGGTGCGGATAGACGGAACGCAGGCGCTCATCGTCATTCCAACGGTACATATCCGCCATTCTTCGGGCACGCATGAGCTGATCGGTGAAACCGAAGGGTGTCCATGCATCCAGCCCGGTATGATCGGAGCCGAGGTAAACTCGCACGCCTTCAGCTCTTAATTGCGCGACGCGAGGCATCGCGGAATCGATCGGCACGCTGGTGATGATGGCGATATCTAGTAGGGCCAAACGTTTTGCTATCGCAAGGGATTCGCTTTCAGATACCTCGCCTAAGCAGTAGGCGTGGCTGACGGCGACTTTCCCCATTTTACCCGTCTGCTCGGTGTAGTCCATGATGCGCTCCAGAGTGAAGAGTCCTAGGTGTCCAGGATCGTGCAAGTGAATATCAACCTCGGCGTCATGAGCGACGCTCATTTCGAAGATGGCCTGTAAGCTAGCCTCGATATCGCGGTCTACGCCAGCAGGATCCACGCCGCCGACAATTGTGGCGCCCTCCTGAAGGGCTTGTTTAATGAGGTTAATCGATTGTGAACGTATTAGCCCTTGCTGTGGGAAGGCGACAATCTCGATGGTTAATGCCCCTAAGAATTCCTCCTGAAGCTCCCGCACCATGGCAAGATGGGATAAACCGATCTCGGGGTCAATGTCGACATGAACACGAAGTCGGGTCGTTCCGAAGGCCAGCATCTGCTGCAAGATGCCTCGCGCACGTTCTTTTTGCCCACTTTTGAGAGGAGCTAAAAGGTCTTTCTCCATTTGAAATTGATCATATAAGGAAGCAACTTGGTGCCGTGAAATCCACTGATCATCAGGGAATGCCTTATCCAAATGCACGTGATAGTCTTTGAAAGTAGGCACCATAATCATGCCTTGTGCGTCCCAAGAGGGAGTTTCCTCACTATTCGCAGCAGGTACGATCTCGGCGATAACGCCTTGTTTCAATAGCAGGTTATGTAGGGTGCCGTTTACAAGAACGTTACTTAGCCATTGTTCCATCGTGATAACTCCTTTCGCAGCGGAAAAGCATAGTGTCTGTTTTCTAGTTTGGTTGCGTTTATTTCAGATAATTTCGGAAGAGAAAAGCTAACTTCAAGCGCAGGAGATCACTCATCTTTTTAAAATCCATCTGCAATAAATCTGCGATTTTCTCCAGTCGGTACGAAACCGTATTACGATGGACAAAGAGATAGCGGCTTGTTTCATTAATGGATCCGTCATACTCAAAATAAACTTCCAAGGTTAACGCCAGCTCGGGATCGACCTGCTTGTTCTTACCGTAAATGGGCTCCAATACGTAGTTATAATACCCTCGCATGGCGTCCTCGGACAGATGCTGGAATAGGGAGAATAGCTCGATGGAATCATGATGCAGGACAGTTTGGCTCATACGCAGTCGCTCAGCGGCGTGGTGCGTTTCCAAGCATTCCTTGAATGCGTTGTAGATGAGTTCAGGTTGAGCTTTCACACGACTGACCCAGCAGTGCAGATCAGCGGCAGAGGCTTTGGAAGTTAGATGTGACAAGCAGGAATTTAGTGAAGTCAGGAAGTCTTTTTTATGAAAAGTCTGTTCCTCCGGAAGAGCGAAGATCGAGAACAATCCGTCTGCCAGGTAGAAGTGCTCTGATTCATACTGCTGCAACTGGGGATGATAGATCAGCAACTGGCGAACTTCATTAAGCAGCCTAGTTGCACCAGGTTGTTCTGACGGGATCGTCGTAAGTAGACATTGGTAGGTGGTGGATATGACGGTGAGATGGTAGCTTTTGCAGCTTTTCATGAAATCGTGAAAGGATAGCTCTCGCTGGAAAAAGTCCGTAAACACTTGACTAAGTGCATGTTGGCGTGAGGGGTCTTTACCTTTTTGAATATCGAGTCCGAGATGATAGGTTAAGATTTCGGCGGCTTGATGGAACAAAGCTTCCTCTTCCTTCAACATCAACGGAGAATTCACATACACCTTGAAAAAGCCCGTGCAGCCTAGTGAATCCATCAATGGGATGCGGAAGCATCGGGTTTCTCCGAAGCCTTCCCATTGCGGGGATTTCGTCCATGGCCATTGGTGAAGGAGGACATCCTCCGACCAAGAAGTGTTATGAAAAAGCACATTGCCACCCTGCCCAAATACGGAGATTGGTTGCCCTAGAATGCCAGATATCATATGAAAAATATCCGAGGATTCCTTATTGCGCAGGGCAAATTGCATGAGCTGTTTTTGTTTTTCTAGGACAGTCTGCAGTTTCTTGGTTGTCTTCGTGTGCTCCGCGTTGAATAAAGCGTCCATCTGATCGGAAAAGGTGAATTCAAATGGCAGCTCTAGGATCGGCATTTCGAGTCGATTGGCCTCGTCGTACAGCTCTTGTGGAATTTGATCCCAATATCGGCCTACTTTGATGCCTAGCCCTGCTCCGCCTCGCTCATCCAACATCCGTAAGGTGGAAAGGGCCATATCCAGGTGATCTTTCATGACAAAGGCGGTCGTAAACAGCATTTCGCCGGATTTGATCCAATCGCCCGCATCGGGGGCATCCATGACATTGACGGATCGCAGAATACGTGACAGACCTTTCTCTCCAGCAACTAATTTGGCACGTGACAAAGGGTAAATGGTTAACGCTTCTTCAACGGTCAGGTGCATCTAATCCCCGCCTTTCCTCATTAGGAGCTTACTTGTTCATTGTAAAAGGTCGTCTGCTTTACAGTTGAGGCAACCAGCAGTCCTCGCTTCCAGACATAGCGTCTAGGTACTCGTTCATAGAAGGCACTGCGCAGATTAGTTGACTCGAATAGTATGAGATCAGCATACGCTCCGATGTGCAGGCCATAATTCTCAAGTTCTAGTGCCTTTGCCGCACGGGTTGTCGCCATCTCAATAAGTGTGACAACGTCCTGCTTGGAGCCCATATACGTGGTATGTGCGAGGAGCATGCCTGTGTCCAGTGGATCTGCTGTGCCGAAAGGTGTAAAAGGGTTCTGGATATTATTGCTTCCATAGATAACATTGGCTCCTTGCTTCAAAAGGAGGGGTACAGGGGTTAGCCCCCTTCTGTGACGGTGATCGTCTCCGCGTCCGTTCAGATACAGGTCAGTAGCGGGTAATGACATGACATGGATACCTGCTTCGGCAATAGCTGTACAGATGACTTGGGCCACTTCATAAGGGAGTGAACCAAGTGAAGTAAGATGGCCCACGCTTACGCGCCCTTGCATCTCATAAGCATGCGTCATGCGAATGATGCTGAGAATGGCTAACATGGACGGGTCGTCGGAGAAATCTACGTGTAAGTCTATGGATTTGTTGAAAGTTTTGGCTAAGTTAAAAACGGTGCTAAGATGCGCTTGTAAATCTGCATCCTGATACGTGATTCCGCCGACGACATCGGCGCCAAGTTGTAGGGCTTGCGTGAGCAGTTCTTCTGTTCCGGGCTGCTTGGCGATACCTTCTTGGGGGAAGGCGACGATTTGCAGGGTGATCTGATTGGCGTAGCGTTCCTTCAGTGCTAGCATCACTTCGAAACCGATTAGGCCAACGATAGGATCAATCTCAACATGACAACGCATGTGAGTCACACCATTGGCAATGGCTTGTTGGATCACTTGGATCGAACGGGTCTCGATATCTGTTGAGGTGAAGGCGTGTTTAAGCTCCAAGGTGGAGGCGATCGCTTGCTCGATCGAGCAGGCGTCTTTCGTCATGAGATTCAATAGAAAGGCTTTATCAAGATGAATATGTGGTTCTATTAAACCGGGGAGTAGAACCCGCCCGTTGGCTTCAATTAGCTGCCCAGCGCTGAGGGCGATAGGGTTGCCAGGGAGATGCTCCTGAAGGTAGATAATTTTCCCATCCCGAATGCCGACATCCATCAGGGTGCCGAACTGGGGGTTGGAGAAGCATCGGATGATCAAATCAAGTTCCATACCTTCGCACCTCTTTAATGTAAGGAAATATGACGCAATTTCGATTTGTTAACTGAATTATAGGTCTGTTCGCTCGAAACAGTCAATGATCTGGTAGGCGGATTGTGTTTTTCATTAAAATAGGCAGGTGAATTGTGATTATGTAAATTTATATGTAAATTAATATTACATGAGTTTACGGGGGAGCTACATTTTAATGTCTTGCTCTCTTTTGTTATACTAAAAGATAAGATTTTACGCGTGTAACGGAGGGTTACTATGCAAAAAGGTGAAAGAACTCGCAAGCATATTATCGCTCAGGCCGCGGAGCTGTTTAACCAGAAGGGATATGCAGGTTCATCCTTATCGGATATTACGGAGCTGACAGGCATTAAGAAGGGCGGGATTTATCGCCATTTTGCCAGTAAGGACGAGATTGCGCTGGAAGCCTATGACTATGCAGGTAGCGTAGTTAGTGGGAAAATGAACGATGCCATTCGTGCGGAAGAGACCGCCAGTGGCAAGTTGTTAGCCTATTTGCGCGTCTATGAAAATGTGGTTGAAACGCCGCCTTTTATCGGAGGATGCCCACTGTTGAACTTAGCTACCGAGAGCGACGATAGTCATCCTATTTTGCGAGAACGGGCTCAGCGGGGACTAAAGAGTACATTGAACAACATGAAAGAGATTATTTCCGAAGGTGTTCAAAATGGCGAATTCAAAGCGGATCTCGATATCGAGGCTTTGGCGACTTTCACGCTTTCTGTGATGGAAGGCGGCATTATGATGAGCAAGCTTGAAGGGGACAACCGACATATTCGTATGAATATCGAGAACCTCACCCAGTATCTAAAGGGATTTTGCATACGTTGAAGCTGGGTTAGAGCATATAGATTGTGAGAAGATGAATGGGGATGAATGTATGGTGCGGCAGCGATATAGCAACTTAGATCCAAATGCGAAGACGAAGACATGGAAAGAAGTACGTCGCTGGCAGAAAGAGCGGAAGGGTAAAGTGAAAGATCTGAGCTTCCGGATTGGCCAATCTGAGCATAAGCAGCAGGAGCTGCTGAAGAATAATCAGGGTGAAGTCACGATCACATGGATCGGGCATGCAACCTTTTTGCTGCAAGTAGGTGGAATGACGATTGTAACCGACCCCGTATGGGCAACTCGAATGGGCTTTAGTCAAAGGCTCGAGGAGCCAGGTTTATCTATAGAAGAGATCCCGCCTGTTGATGTAATATTGCTGTCTCACGCGCATTACGATCACTTGCATGTGGGTTCGTTGAAAAAGCTGCGAGGCACGCCATACGTACTTGTGCCCGAAGGACTAGGCTCTAAGGTGCGGAAGCTGGGGTTCAGCACGGTCTATGAACTGCCATGGTGGGGCAGTCAGGCCGTCGGCCAGCTGGAGTTTCATTTCGTGCCAGCGCAGCACTGGACAAGACGTACGTTAACCGATACGAATACCTCGCTATGGGGCGGATGGATTGTGAAGCGGAGCGCTGTGTTGGAGGGAGAGCAGCATCCTCCTGCGATCTATTTCGCAGGCGATAGCGGGTACTTCGAAGGATTTCGGGAGATTGGTGCGAAATTTCCGGGTATCGGCTACGCGCTGATGCCGATTGGCGCCTACGAGCCGGAGTGGTTCATGGGGATGCAGCACGTTTCCCCAGAGGAAGCGGTGCAGGCGTTTCTTGATGTCGGAGCGCAGCAGTTCATTCCGATGCATTATGGGGCATTTCGTCTTGCCGATGATACGCCCAAAGAGGCATTGGATCGGTTGTTGGCGGATTGGCAGCGGAGAGGGCTCGACTCGAGCTTGCTGCGCTTGTTGAAGCATGGAGAAACGTTGATAGCCGAGTGAACCGAGGAATAGGACGTGAAGTAGAGGTGCTTGATGTAGAGGATGGGAGTCCTGAAATCAAGCACCTCTATGCGTTTCGCAGGGTGCATTTAACTGCGATTAAATGCTGCTGTCGCCTTCGTTTTGTTCCAAGTGACTTCGATGAGATAATCTCCTTGAGGTAAACTCGTGAAGGATTTCGAATCTGTATAGGATTGGCCTGGCTCCAAGTCTAAGTAATCTTTGATAGCCACGGCGCCATGTTCGAAAACGGCTTGATCTTTCAAAAGGGAATACTTTGCGCCGCCAATGACAGTGATCTTATCTTTAGTTTGATTTGTGAACGTATAGGTTACTTTCGTCTCTTTGAGTCCATTGTCTACCGTCACGATGCCATGCATGGCAGGAAGGATGACTTCCTTCGGAGTTGAAAATACTGGTTTCGTTGAGCTTTCCGGTGGTGTGACCTCGCTCTTCGAGCATCCTGCAAGGAGTATTGAAATGCTTAGTACACCGAGTATGGCATAACGCATTAGGATCATCTGTAGCCCACCCTTGTATACAATCTATATGATATGACTGACGGATGGGGATCGGGATAAGTTGCAGGTGAACTTTTGGGATGGGGCTTTCGCTGGGGGAAGTCCATTTGTTTTACTAAAATCACAAATGACAAAAATCAAAAAAAGTCATTTGATTTTTGTCATTTGTGATTTTATAATAAAGTTAATAAGGTTCGGAGAAGGCGACTCTACCTTCTCATTACATCGAAAAGGCGGGATTGTGCATGGAGCGGAAATTAACGGGTAAAGTAGCTTTGGTAACAGGTGCCTCGAGAGGGATCGGTCAGAGGATTGCTGAGGAGCTGGCGCTGCACGGGGCTAAGGTTGTCGTGAATTACGCGAGCAGTCCAGGTAAAGCGGAAGAAGTCGTTAACGGCATTAAGCAACGAGGCGGGGAAGCAATCGCGATTGGGGCGGATATTAGTCTAGTGGCGGAGGTTGAGCTTTTGTTCCAGAAGACGCTGGAGGCATATGGGCAGGTTGATATTTTGGTCAATAACGCGGGGATTATGATTACGAAGCCAATTCTCTCGATTACCGAAGAGGATTTTGATAGGCAGTTTAACATTAATGTGAAAGGGACATTCTTTGCGATTCAGCAAGCGGCGCTGCATATGAAGGAGAATGGTCGGATTATTAATTTCTCTACTTCTGTTAATGGGCAAATGTTCCCTGGGTACAGCTCATATGCGGGTACGAAGGGGGCTGTTGAACAGTTCACGCGTCAGCTCGCCAAAGAGTTAGGACCTAAGGGGATTACGATTAATGCCGTTGCACCAGGTCCAGTGAATACCGAATTGTTCACAGTGGGGAAATCAGAGGAACAAATCAATGTGATCGCTAACATGAATTCGTTCGGCCGCTTGGGAGAAGCGGAAGATATTTCGCGGGTTGTACTGTTCCTAGCAAGTGAGGAATCGCAGTGGGTAACGGGACAAACTCTACGTGTGAACGGCGGTTTTGTATAAAATGACGAAGAATGAGTTGCCGCTATCGAAAGATGAGATTTTGGATGCAGCTGAGCAAGTGCTTCGGCGGTACGGATCGGACAAAACGTCCGTTGTAGACATAGCCAAGGTATTGCAAGTGAGTCATGGGACGTTGTATCGGCATTTTGAAAGCAAAGCCGCGCTGCGGGAAGCGGTGACATCGCGGTGGTTGCATAAGAGTATCGCGATACCTTTGGAAGCTATTGCGAGTGAAACTGGTGGCCGTGCCGAAGAACGTTTGCGTTTGTGGGTAGAGACGTTGATTCAAACCAAGCGGAAATTCGCCGCTGAGGACACGGAAATGTTCGCGATGTATGCCAATGTTACGGTCATTGAAGTTGAAATGATCAACACGCATGTCTACCGTTTAATTGAGCAGTTGGCACAGATCCTTGAACGTGGAATGGCTAACAAGGAGTTCAAGCAGTGTGATTCGCGGGCTTTTGCCAGAGCCATCTTCTTGGCTACTTCACGTTTTCATCATCCATCGCATGCCCAGGAATGGGGGATGGGGAGCATGGATGAGGACTTTGAAAGTGTCTGGCAGTTGTTGCTTGGCGGGTTGATGGAATAGATGATAGGAGGGGACTCATGATCAAACCCAAACGCTTAAAGTCAGGATCCAAAATAGCCATTATTTCACCCTCCAGTGGGCTGCCCTATTTGTTCCCAGATATTTACGAGCTAGGCTTGAAGCAGCTTAAAGAGGTCTTTGGCCTGGAAGTTGTTGAAATGCCATCGGCAAGGATGTCACCGGAGGAGTTGTATAAGAATCCGCAATTGCGTGCTCAGGATATTAACCATTGTTTCGAAAATGAAGAAATTGCTGGGATCATCACTTCCATCGGTGGCTATGAATCGGTGAGGATTCTATCCTTTTTGAATATGGAAGTTATTGTGAATCACCCTAAATTCGTTATGGGATTTTCGGATGCGACGACATTCTTAACGTACTTAAATAATTGGGGGATGGTAACGTTCTATGGGCCATCTGTTATGGCAGGCATCGCGCAGTTGAGTAATCTTCCTAAAGCCTATACGGAGCATCTCAAAGCCATATTGTTTGAAGAGCAGTTCCCTTATCGCTATGTGCCGTATCAAGAATGGACGAACGGTTATAAGGACTGGAGTCAGCTTGAAACCTTAGGTGAGTGTCAGCCGTTTGTAGCGAACGAGAATGGGTGGACGTTTATACAGGGAGAAGCGATTGAGCAAGGGTATTTGTGGGGAGGATGTATCGAAGTTCTAGAATTTATGAAATCGACTATCTATTGGCCTCAGGATGACTTCTGGCAGGATAAAGTCTTATTTTTCGAAACATCGGAAGAGAAGCCCTCCCCTATGCAAGTTGGATATATGTTGCGGAATTATGGGATACAAGGCATCTTTTCACGTGTTAAAGGCGTCATATTTGGTAGGGCGAAGGATTATAGCTTAGAGGAAAATTTAGAAATGAGAGAGATCCTGATGAATATTATTGCAAAAGAGTTTGGGGCGGAGCATGTACCGGTTGTTGTTGATTTTGACTTTGGGCATACGGATCCGAAATTGATTCTGCCTCTCGGTGGACGAGTGGAGTTAAATCCGGGGATGAATGAGGTTATTTTGTTGGAGAGTCCTTTTGAATGATTGAAAAGTAGGAGGATTTGCCTAAGTGAATAAAGTTGAATGTGGCATCTATACAATGTGCCTAGTCCAAGATGGGAATAAGGTACTTCTGATAAATCGTCCCGAATCCAAAGGATTTCCCGGATTTCTTGGCCCGGGTGGTAAGGTAGACTTGGCAGAGAGTTTCACGGAGGGAACGGTTCGAGAAGTATGGGAAGAAACGGGACTCGTGGTGAAACCGGAAGACCTCATATACAAGGGTGTCGATGAATATTTAGTTCCCGAGAAGAACTATAGATATATGGTATTTAATTATCTGACTCGGACATTTACAGGAGAGTTGCTAACCGATCCACCTGAAGGCGTGTTAGCCTGGGTAGATATAGACGAAGCTTTGCAGATGCCGATGCAAGATTGGTTCAAACGGAGGTTTCCTTTATTTTTTGAGTCGGGAACTTTTGAAATTTCAGTTGTGTGGGATGAGACTAATCAATGTATAATCGAGGAAAAGGTAAGAAGATTAGGTTGATAGCATGATCCTAAAAACAACATGAGAGGGTAGCAGATTACTATGAGCGAAACGATAAGTTTGAGTATTGGAGGCTCCTACGTTGTGGCACCAGATAATCCTAGAAAGACTAAGAATCGTGGTCGGAAATGTATAATTCTTGCATTCGAGATTAACGACGGGGAATTAGACATTAGGGTTATCTATCTCGATACGAGTAGAGAAGTATTACTAAAGTTTAGTGATTTGAAGCCAATTACGGAGTAAGTCAGATTGATTGGAGGTATTCCCCTTGGCTTCCCCTATTGTAGTTGTAGAATATGATTCTGAATGGATGGGGATTTAAAGCTAGAGCTTGCTGAGCGATTCCGCGATGATCGGTCGGCTTATTCCGATGGCAAACGTGAGTTTGTAACAGGGATACTGCAACGCGCGGGATGGAACGGATAGGGAGGGGCTGACTATGAGAATACAGTGGTTTCTTTTTGTGATCATCATGGTCATGATTCTGATAGGTGTAGCGTGTGGAAAAGGTGAGGCTTCTGAGAAACCTAAGCTTACCGCAAAGCAATTAGAAGAATTTTATCCAGGCGACATTTCAAACGTGGATCATATTGAGATTAGAAGTGGTTCGACGGGAGTACTTAAGATCGTTAATGATAAACAATTAGCGCAAGATTGGATCGCTAAAGTTCGTCACTCAAAGCTTACACCAGATCCGAATCAAGAAGGTAGAGTAGGTTATTTATTCTACGTGGATCTGTTCGAAGGACAAGAAAAGAAGCTACGGTTTCTCCCCAATGAGATTGCTGGGAATTATTATGTATACTCGGAAGAATTGGAGAAGGAAATTAGCAAGCTTTTTCAATCCAAGTAGTTTGTTAGGATAAAAAAAAGATCCCTACATCGTAAGGATCATCAGAATTATGCGAATTATGCGTTGATGTTTCCAGCCATTTTAAGTCTTGCTGCGATTTGTTGGAAGTCTTCAGCTGAAATGCCAGGAGCAAATTCCTCTTCGACAGCCGGAGCTTCAGCAATGGGGTATCCTTGCGGCGTACCTGGGATGACTTCCAAGGCAGAGCCATCTTCGGGATGGGTACCTTTCCAAATCTGGCCGATGGTTGTGAAATCGTTGTCGCTCCATGTGTACAGCTTGGTATGGACGCCTTTTTCTTCATACTTCCTTGTTTCATTAAACGATTTGTTGCTTAAGGAAGGGATGGGGACTAATTTGGTGACATTTACCCCAGTGGCAACTTCCAGCGCTTTGGCGTACGCAACAACGTGAACGCCTCCACGAACGAGGAGGTAACCAATCACAGCACGGGCTGCAGGGTGGTCGGTCATTTCATACACTTTCATTTTATGAGTGCGTGCACCACATTCTAAGAAGAAATTATGCAGCAAATCCTCTACCAGGTTGCCACTGTTAAAAACATTTGCTCCTGTCCACGGGTTACCCATGGAATCAAACGGCATCGCCCCTTGCGCTCCTGCAAGAAAGTGATACGAAAGACGAGCATCTATGACAACATCCAGCGGTATCTGGTCGGGCTCCTTATAGCTCGTCGAGCCTCTTAAGCATTTATTGATCGCGTGGGAAACCAACTCGACATGGCCTAGCTCTTCGGCCGTAATACTCATGATCAAATCGTAAAAGGGCCTCAGCTTTTCTTTTGAACGAAAATTAAAGGATTGATACAGATAGTTGTTCAAGGTGGACATTTCGCCGAATTTGCCACCTAACAATTCCTGTACAGCTGCTGCGGCGTTAGGGTCAGGCTTCTCAATGTCAGGAATCTCAATCGAAATTTCATCCATTCTTTTAAACATGGCTTCAACTCCCTCAGATTTTTCACTCCTGTACATTGTTTACCTTCAGCCTTATATCTAACCATGCCGCATGGCAAAAATGAAAAAAACGAGAGGGCGTCCCAAAAGTCATAAAAATGACGTAGGGGCACCCTCTTGCCAATTAATCCGTAGTAATAAACCAATCAATCTTTTGACTTCCAAGAAGTTTCCGATGACCATGGAATTCATCATATAAGTTCAACGTATATTTTTTGAGGAATTGTTGCTGGTAGATAATATCTTTCTCATTGATGTCAATTCGGAACCCTTCATGCATACCTAATAAGAGACGCTTTTGGCCAGCTTGGTCATCATCCATAGCTTTAGGTTCAAAGTCTTTAGCTTCATAAGACCGCTCAAACGAAGTCTTGCCACTATGATCTTCAAAAGCGAGCACAAGTTTATGAGATTCTAGATTCGTTTCGGCGGCTAGATCTTTCGTTAATTCGTAATTAAACTTTAACGTAAGTTCACTAATCCCCTGATTATTACCAGAAATTGAAGTGCCTATCCGACTTAACGAGATCGTATAGGGGTAAAGAGTAACATCGTTTAGTTGCGATTTAACATCCTTCCTATCTTCTGGCAGCCAATAAGCTGTAGGCTTGACATACAAGACTTCCGTTGGATCAATTGATGTGGTATCTGCGTCTGATTGGATTGCTTCACCTAAAATGAGCTCCAGATCTTGTGTAGGATAACCTTTTGGTAATTTGGTCCAAGCATTTAGCTGCGCTTTACCGGAGGGACTAATTTTACTGTTGACTTCGTCAAGGGTTGCAGGGAAAATAGCTCCGTCTTTGGAACGGAAATAAGCGATCAACTTTGGTAGGTTTGTGAAGCGTTTTTCTAAATTTTCTACGCGAACCTGAGCCGTAAACAAGTCTGACGAGCTGCTATTGTATACCGCGGTACTATTTACGGCATATTTTGTTCGACGTCCCGGCTCACTAATCGTGTACGCTTCCGTCTGACCAATAGATGGAATGCTTTGCTCCGCTTTTAAATTGGTAAATTCCAATATATCTGTCGATTTCGATTCACTTTCCTTTTGCTGAATGACAAGTTTCAAATCGGAAAACTCATAGGTGTAAGGAATTTCCCCAACAAATTGCACGCCTAAATTTTTACCTGAACCAATCCCAATGGATTTAGCCATATTAACCATTTGAGCTTCAATTTTATTCCCTCCATTTAAGAGAAAATAACCGGTTAAATGAGGAATTGACAATGATTGTTCGTCTTTATTATGCAATATTAAATCAGCAGAGAGCATATCTTGATCACCAAGCGGTAGTCGATAAATGCCATTGAATTGAGCCGTATATGTACCATCCTGGTTGGTAAATGTATAATTATGGCCATTGGCATCGCTTTCCTCATTTTTTACCTCAGGCATCTGAAAGGATGCAACGGGTAAATTGAGCTTCGTATCTTGTAGCAAGTCGGTGATAATAAGCTGCCAGTTTTTATCTGCCACAGCTATTGGAATGAAGCCGAATAGTTGAATCACTTTTGAATCTTTTGGGTTGATGCTTATGTCTTTCGGTCCCCTCACCTCAAGTGGATAGATGAGTCCATCCGATGTACGAATGACAAATGCGTAATTCGGAACAACTACACTGCGTGCTTCTACATTCTCTAGTTTCAAGTAGACCGTCGGCATGAAATACTTGTCATTCTTATTTTGTAAGAATTTTGTTATTTGAGTTTTAACATTAATTCCATTCATTCGAATGTCCTGGCTTTCTCCTTCCGGAATACGGGCTGTATAATCCTCAGGAATCGATAATTCACCGATGTTTCGTTCAAAATTTGATTGATTAAAATCCCATTTAATAAATTGAAAAATAAGCTCATTTAGCTTCGTTGAATCATTCAAGCTGGCATAAAAGTCTAATTCTTGGCTTGATCTTGGACCAATCTGGACATTATCCTTATCTTGTGGATTCAGTTTTACCGTAAACGATTGACCTAAATTATTCTTCAACCGAACCCAATAGTCGTTAAAACCTAATTCTTTAAGACCATTGTTATGAACGTTTATTATAAACGTTAGGAGTTGCCCTTCTTGTTCAGGTATCAGTTGTACTTTTTTCAATTCAAAGCTGCTGTCACTATTCAAGACCACGGTTCCAACGGGTGAGCCAGAACTGATTGCGCTTTCATTTGCGTACGCAGATAAGTTCGTATTCAAAGTGATTGCGAGAGATATTGAAGCGACTATCATACAAGTGAGTAATTGTCTTCTCATGCCAATGCCTCCAACCTAAATAAATTTGTTAATCAATTATAAGGATAGATATCAGTCCATAACAACGGCCATTTCTGCTCTTATTATGGTGTGATTAGGCATGATGACCACCGTTGCTCTGACGTAACTTAAAGATATTTTTTGCATTTCCATTCCCCAGTAGTGTTTCCGATGGCAACTTTCCGTCAGTGCTGTACGTCTAACATAATATGGAAAATATTATAAAATTGAACAAGATTGGTGTGGTGTCTACGATGGTCAGATTATGTGGTTTTGGATTACTATTATCCGTCATACTGCTACTGAACGCGTGTGAAGACAATACCCAAGGTTCGGCCGTATCCGTATCGCCACAAGCAACCTCTCCGGAAGCATCGGCGATCAATACCACTGCGCCTTCCGCAATTGGTGAATCCATGACTCGGATTAAGCTTCAACGCCTTATTTTCGGAGAGCAAAATAGTTCTGGGGGTAGAGTATTCCAAGAATGGAAAGCAACGGATGTACCCCATGAACCCTTCCAAGTCGTGTATCAGTTAGAAGATGTCAGTGTGAATGCGACTTTTGCCAACTTGAGCGAAGAGGAACGAAGACAATTAACGGATCATATCCGCGTTGACGGTAATGTGAAATGGAAGATCGAAGAGGGCACGAATTCCACGAATCAAGTAAGCATTCGATTTCAACATGGGATTATCCCATTTGTTCTGTACGTAGGGGATCTGCCTGCTATGACGTTCATTCGGAAGGAACCTGTGAGCTTTGCATTCAGTCCGAGCTCAGGTCGCGATGTCCCGCACCTGATCGTGTGGGCACAGGAATATGCACCTAGACTGCTGATTCCGGAGAGGGAAAGCTCGGTGGAGTTAGTATTTTCAGAAGAGATGAAGAAGGATTTACCGACAACTAATGAAGGTGTGACTTTAGCGGCAAAATGGATAGACACGAAACATCTGTTGGTCCAGTTAGACAATATGAGGGTCGGAGAGCAAGGGTTGAAAGAGCTGTATCTACGCATGGATAACTTAAGGGACGTAAGCGGTAATCGCTTGGGAGCCGGCCGCGAGAGTCTCTTGGTGCAACAAGCACCGACAACTGCGTGGCGTTACGCCCAGTCTGGGGAGATTGCTGGGGGAGGCCCAAGGGATTCATTCTATGATCAATTGGTTGTATCTGACGATAAACAAAGCTATGTCGGGATTGTTCGCCTTGGCGGGTCCATGGGAGATGGGGATGGAACCAGTTACGCTTTTATTTTGGAGCAAAAAGGGAAGGAGCCCGTTGTCATCGAGAATGTGTTCTATTCCACGATAGAACCGGATAACCAGCCCATCCAATGGATGGATGACAAAACCCTTATGTATGCGTCCTACTATGGCGTTTATGCCTATGATATTGAAAAACGTGAGAAGCGTATTCTTCATGAGGCTGATCCTCAAGAGGCTCATAATATTAATTTCGCTTCGTATGATACAACGAGAGGATTGCTTCACCTTTTAAGCTATGAGAGCCGACATGAAACGAGTGGATTGGAACGACTCACTTATTCGTCAGGTGATCCCTTGCCCCAAAGAACGCAAGCTTACACAACTACCGTTCAGGTAGCCAAATACTCCGCATTGGATATGACGATTACGGAAGCGCCTGATGGAACGTATTGGACACGAATACAAGCTGACGTTCCCTACACGGATTACGAGAGTAAATCAGGGGCAAAGTTTACTGCCAAAGGGATTGCTCGGCTCGTCACGAAGCAAGGCGTCTACCTACAGCAATTTGAAAAAGGGGAATTTCAGCTGGAAGCCTCAGGGTGGACATTATGGCAACCTGGCCAAACCGCAAAACGCATCGCTAATCCGCCAGAAGGCAGCTTTACCTTTACCAGCGGGGCGGACTTAATTGCTAGGAAGGAAGATAGGTATGTTATATATGATCTTCCTCGCAATAAATGGGTACCATGGGAGGCACCCAGTGGGGAGAAAAATGCCGTGCCTATTCGGGGCAAAGATGGATTATACCGCACCAGTGTGGAATAAATCGTGAAACAATGAACGAGGGGGGAATCGTCACTGTTTAATCGAGTGTATTGTACGCTGTTAGGGATTATCATCATGGGCGGCTTCACCTTATTTATGTATCTGATCGTTGAATCCTTTATCTTCGAGAGAGAACGCGGAATTCGGGTGAACGCTTCCCAGTTCAACGAGCATGACTATAGCGAGCATTGGCAAGAGATTGCAAACAAGTTGGTGATGGATGAACAAGCGAAGGTGGAAGATTTTCGTCTTTTTTATAATCAGCGGGGAGAAGTTCAGAAGCTATCCTACGAAGTTGTTGGGCGTAGTAAGGATGATTTCATTTATTATTATGTTGATTATGACCTTGCAGCTAGTACAGCGCTTGTCAAAAAGCAAAAGATTGAGGGACCATGGATTCAGTATGACCGTTCAATTGCAGCAAGGTATTTTTTTGAGCGATTAGATGACATGGATTTGACGGTAATTAAACCTAACAATAACGATCCGATACGCCAATTGAGGGTTCATGAAAGTGGCACTCGTGTAAATTACGCTATGAAAGCAACGAAGAAATACCGCATAGACAAGGATCAAATTCAAGAGATTTCTGACGAACAGCTTCCTATTGAAGGATATTGGCTATCTGTGTGTGGCATGTCGGAGGAGGCTGCACCCGATTTCGTTGCATCTTGTGAGGATCGGGTCGACTATATTTTGGATGCTCGTACGAGCGATATTAAGTAAAAGCAGGCTGCCAATCGGCAGCCTTTTTTTCTCAGATGTGAAGGATGAAATTCGAATGCAATATTTTATTTCTTTCACATTTTGGACATAATATCCAAAAAAGGGTGTCTTTATTTACTTCGTAGGAAGTGACTCGTACATGGTAAATTGTCATATTTGACACTTTTGTGTAATAAAGCGCAGTTTCCTCAACTATTGGTTGTTTGATTTGGATTAACTTTAATAAAGTGTGTTATGATTAGGTATCATACACAATTTTAAGTTAAAGGCAAGTTTATACTTGGAGGTAATTACCATTAATACCGATACTCTGAATGATGCAATGACGATGTTGAAGCAAACGAGCCGAACTTTTTATATACCGATTAGCAACTTGGATTTCGGACTAAAAGAGGCTGTCACATCTGCCTATTTATGTATGCGGGCCATCGATGAAATCGAGGATCATGAGGAACTCGCTGACCCATTGAAAATAGAGCTTTTGTCTGGGGTATATGAAGCATTCCAGTCCTCAGATATTATCGAATCCATACAGAACTTGCTTGCGCCTCATAAAGAGGCTTTACCGGAAGTTTCGATGCGACTGGATGAATGGCTGATGCTCTGTCCGCCAACTGCAACGCCAATCATTAAGCAGTATATTGCTAAAATGTCATTGGAAATGTCGGAATGGGTCCAAAATGGTTGGAACATTCATACCGAAGAAGATTTGGACCGCTATACGTATAGCGTCGCTGGTATGGTTGGTGAGATGCTGTCCGAGCTGTGGCTATGGCATGATGGAACGCAATCTGATCGTGATAAGGCCATTGCCTTTGGAAGAGGACTGCAAGCGGTTAATATTCTCCGCAATAAATTGGAGGATGCGAATCGCGGCGTGAACTTCTTCCCGGATGGCTGGGGATTCAAAGAGATGCAGCAATACACGCGTCGCAATTTACAACTAGCAGATAGCTATATTGCAGACCTGAAGCAGGGTCCAGCATTGAAATTTTGCAAGGTCCCATTAGCATTAGCACATGCTACGGTTAATCTACTAGCTGCTGGCGGCAACAAGCTGACGCGAGATGCTGTTTTGAAAATTGTGAGTAAAGTAACGTAAAGATTTACATAGGGAAGAAGCCTGCAGCGGTGCTGCGGGCTTCTTTGTTTTGTTGTAAACCCCGCAATGTGAATTCCCATAAGAAAAAGCTGCTCACAAGGTATTTAACCCATTGGACAGCCTATCATGTTTACCTCATACTCGCGAGCTAGAAACATCCCTCACAATGCCCTCTTAATCACCTTCCGATAATGCTGAACGGACAGAACCCCGAACACGGAGTAGAGTGCCGTGTACAGCCCCATAACGATCATCATCGGCGTCCACAGCTCGGTTCCGAAGAAGAACCATCCTGACTGGATTGCGAAGTAACTATGAACCAACCCGACAATTAAGGGGATCCCGAAATTGAATAGCTGTTTAACCTGAATTCCCTTTAGTAGATCGCTTTGGGTAAAACCGAGTTTTCGTAGAATGGTATACGATGACTTCTCATCTTCGCTCTCATCCATTTGCTTGAAATAAAGAATACAGCCAGAAGTGATCAAGAAGGTGAGTCCTAGGAAACCGACGATGAACATGATCAAGCCCATGCGATTTTTCGCTTCACTAGCCATATCTTGGCGAGAATCATGGGCGGCGCGCTCATCCCATTCGATTTCATGAAAAAGTTGATTGGCTTTCTCACGTTCCTTCTCATTCACGATATCAATTCCGAAATATAGCGATGATGATCCTTGAATGCGAGGGTCGAGATCTTGCTTTAAACGCTGAAAGACCGAATCGTCGACGACGGCAACAGGCAAGTTGCTCAATGAGAAGCGCCTCGAAATGTAGGATCGTTCCTCAATGCCGATATACGTTAGCGGGATGGTGGCATTTAAGGTGATTAGTTGGGCTTGGCTGTTCAGTTTGAACTGAAGAAATTTTTGCATTTCATCGTTAGCCCCGGTGAAAAAGGTTTGGTCCGCAGTCAAATCGATTCCTACAGAGGAATCGTTAATAACGGCCATTCGATTGATATCTGGGCTCATATACAGTTCATTTTTCGATTCCATCACTTGGCTAAGATCAGCTTTGATTTGAATGACCTCAATCGTTGTATCACGGTGTTTAATACCACCCGTATCTAAGGCTTGCGTAAAGCTCTCCGCATAGTGACGTTCGGTCACGGAAAAGTGAGCAGGCAAGTTCCTTTCAGCTGTTTTTTCAACCGAATAGTACGTAATATAGCTCAAGGACAGCAATCCAATGGCTAAGGCAGATACCGTTGTAATCACCATCAAAAGTAAGGCGTTGGATTTCATCCGATACATGATAGAAGCGAGAGAAAGCACCTCTTGCACGTTCAAATAGCCGTTTTTCCTCTTACGGATCCCATTCATTATCAAGCGGACAGATCCTTTATAGAACAAATAAGTACCGATGATTACCGACGCAAGAATGAAAAGCATAGAGCTAAATAATCCAACGGTTGTTGTAATGCTTCCTGAGAATAACCTTGAGGATACATAGTAGCCTAATAAAACGAGACATAACCCCATAAATCCAAGGATTGCTTCCATCTTCGACATTTGCTTCACTTTGGCTTCTGTGGAGGTTGCGACATGGAACAACGAAAGAATCGTCTGCCTTTGAATAAACAAATAATTGACCAGCAGAATTAATAAGTAAACGGCACTGAAAACAACAATAGTTTGGATAAACGCTTGAACCGAAAAGTGGAGCGTTGCATTAGCCTTAACCCCTGTAATTTGCAATAAGATCATCAGAATGAGCTTAGACACGGAGAATCCGATAAACGCCCCAACGACTAGCGAACCGAAGTAGAGGATGAAATTCTCGGTACTTAGGATGCGAAAGATTTTTCCCTTCGTCATGCCGATGAGTTGCAGAAGGCCGATTTCTTTACTGCGTCTTTTTACGAAAATGTTATTCGCGTATAAATTGAAGATAGCAACAATGGCGATAAGCAGGATCGATGCAGACTTCAGCGCAGCAGCACCTTTAATAGTGCCCTTGGCAGCGTCCAAAGCAGGATCAAACTGTAATGTGACAAAAGCGAAATAGAGCGCAACGCTAAACATTAAGGCGAACACATACAAGTAGTAATGTTTGATATTGGCCTTCAGGTTTTGGAAGATGAGCTGATTAATACTCATTGTGCACACCGCCAAGTACGCCTTGGGTCTTCATAATGTCCTGGAAGAAGGCTTGTCTCGTTTCTTGCCCTTTATAGATTTGGGAGTAAATCTGCCCGTCTTTAATGAAGATCACTCTGCTGCTGTAGCTGGCGGCAACCGGGTCATGTGTAACCATCACAATGCTCGCTTGCCGACTTACATTCATTTCACTGAGTTTATTCAGCAAATCTGAGGCAGATTTGGAATCGAGCGCACCCGTAGGTTCATCCGCGAAAATAATATCAGGATCATGAATAAACGCTCTAGCAGCGGACGTTCGCTGTTTCTGTCCACCGGAAATTTCGTTCGGATACTTATCCTTCAATTCATAAATGCCGAGCTCAGTCGCAAGGTCATGAAACCTCTGATTAGCTTCAACCTTGGACATCTTCGTTATCGATAACGGAAGCAGGATGTTTTCTTTCACAGTTAGCGTATCCAGCAAATTATAATCCTGAAAAATAAAGCCGAGATGATTCTTCCGAAACTCAGCCAATTGCTTTTCTTTCATGTTTGTCGTTTCTGCCTTGTTAATTTGAATAGAACCATGACTCACCTTATCAATGGAGGAAAGTACGTTGAGCAACGTCGTTTTCCCAGAGCCGGAAGGGCCCATGATGCTGACGAATTCCCCTTTTTCGATGGAGATGTCGAGGCCACGAAGAACCTCTTGTTTGTTATGTTTATTGCCGAAGCTTTTATGGATTTTTACGGCTTGTAAGATAGACATGAATCACACACTCCTTTACACGATTAGCTTTATTATAAAAAGCAAGGCCGCATTTATCCTTCGATTAGACGAACAAAGTAGAAAAGCATGTGACATTATTGTCACATGCCTGTTATCCGCACGAGTTCATTGGGCTGTGGGAAAGCGAGGGTGAACGTAGTTCCCACACCAACCTCCGACTGCACAGTGATCTGGATGTGCAGCGTATCAGCTGCTTTATGGGCTAGATATAAGCCCATGCCCGTCGCGGCGCTATCCTGATGCCAGGTCGTGGAGGTGAAGCCCTTATCGAAGATACGGGGGAGATCCTTGGCATCAATGCCGCGACCAAAGTCCGTTACTTCTAGGAAGGTGCGCTCTTGTGCGAAGAAGCTCCTCACGATAATATCAGGCGAGAAACTGTCGCTATATTTCACAGCATTTGTTAAGAGCTGGCGCAGGATGAATGCGAGCCATTTGGCGTCACTGAGGACTTGAGTGGCGTCCAAAAGAACGTCAAACCCCATGCCCTTTTGAATGCACCAAGATTGCAGTGATTTAATCTCCGAATAGAGGAGATCTTCGATCTGTACTTTTTCAATGTGGAGATCATTTTCAATCGAGGGAAGTCGCAGCTGATGAAGCTGTTGGTCCAGAAGATGATGAATCCGCAGCCACTCAAAGGTTATGGAGGCTTTCGCCCTATCGTTCTCCAAACGGCCAATCATCAAATGCATGGCGGTGAGAGGCGTCTTCACTTCATGAATCCAAGACAGCAGCGCGTCTTTCTCCTGTTCCAGAGCGATTTGCTGCCGTGAGGCCGTCTGGTGGAGCTGCTCAGTTTGATTGACCAAGGCTGCTTCCATGATCTTCTCAAAAGGACTTGCTGCGTCAGCGACACCGGATACATCAAGGCTGGTTTCCCAGTCATTTAACCGCTTGATAAAAGCCGTTTCTTTGTGATAACGAATGATCAGAAAGATCACGAAGAGCATCGTAGATAAGAAAACAATATATAGAACAGATCGGAATGGAATCGAGTGGTCGAGATAGGCGATAAGCAGCAGGAGGACTTGACCCAAGAGGAACATCCCTAACCAACTTATTCGCTCTCTGAGATACAGTTTAATCATAAATGAGGGATCTCTTCCGTTGCGATGTAGCCTTGCCCGACCTTTGTTTCGATAAACCGCCCTAAATCCAGCTCGTCCAGCTTCTTTCTAAGCCGATTTACGTTCACCGTCAACGTATTATCACTTACAAAACGCTGATCATTCCATAAGCTGTTGATGATGTCTTCCCGGCTAACAATCGTATTCTTATGCTCGATGAGGAGCTTCAATATGTAGATTTCATTCTTGGTCAGTTCAATGGATCCGGAAGCATGACTAACGATATTTTTCTCAAAATCAATTGTAGCGCTGCACCATGTTTTGAGCTTAATTTGCTCCGTATTGTAGTTGTAGACGCGGCGGAGTATAGCATGGATTTTCGCGATCAGCACGTCAAAATGAAAGGGCTTTTGGATAAAGTCGTCCGCTCCAAGCTGCATTGACATCACCATATCCGTAGGATGGTCGCGGGAAGAGAGGAATACGATTGGCACATTGGAATGCGTTCGAATCATGCGACACCAATGAAATCCATCGAATTTCGGCAGTTGAATATCAATAATGACTAAATCAGGCTTTAGTAGAATAAATGTCTCAACCACTTTATTAAAATCAGCGATGCCATGAACCTCGTAGGACCATTGGGCCAAACGCTCTTTGATCTCTGCAAACAAGGTTGCATCATCTTCAATTAGTAAGATCTTAAACAAGGGAAATCACCCACTTTGGTCATTCTTTGGCTTCATTTTACCACAATCCTTGAATGGCCTCGATAGAGGTTCTCTCAATGGAAAAGGTTAATAGTGCTAATATTTCAACGATGTTGCCTAAACATACACGAATATCGCTTGAAATCGGCATGAGTTAAAACAATCTTGAAAAATTCAAATGATACTGTATACCTAAGATATTTTACTGGAGGTATACATCATCATGTCAACACTTGAGCAATATTTTCATTCCTATCGCAAGTATGTTGTGGGCATTGAACAGCCGATTGAGACACCTTATGGCTTACAAAAAATGATCTATGCGGATTGGACCGCTAGCGGTCGCTTATATATGCCGATTGAGAAGAAATTGACTGACATTGTCGGGCCATACATGGCTAATACGCACACTGAGGCAAGCGCGACGGGGGAAATGATGACCAAATGGTATCACTATGCGAGGCTCTTAATTAAGGAACATGTTCATGCCGATCCCAATGAAGATATACTTTTTACCTGTGGTTCTGGCACGACTGGCGTAATCAATCTTCTCCAACGGCTTCTTGGATTACGGGTACACGATTCGATGCGTTCGAAGATTATTTTAGAAGAAGAGGATCGTCCTGTCGTCATAGTTACGCATATGGAGCACCATTCCAATCATACGTCATGGCTGGAAACCATAGCTGACGTTCACGTGCTAGAACCTGACGGAGACGGTGCGATTAGTTTAACTAATTTGCAGACACTGCTCGAGCGTTATCAACACCGCAAACGGATTATTGGTGCTTTTACGGCAACTTCTAATGTGACTGGCTTATCCACACCGTATCACCAAATGGCGCGTATGATGCATGCGTATGGCGGGTTTTGTTTCGTGGATTTTGCTGCTGCTGCTCCTTATGTGGAAATGGACATGCATCCCGAGGACCCGATGGAGCGGTTAGATGCCATCTACTTCTCCCCGCACAAATTTCTTGGTGGGCCAGGAAGCAGCGGTGTTCTGCTGTTAAATAAGAAGTTGTATCAGAATCAAGTACCAGATGCAGTGGGAGGAGGTACGGTGAAGTGGACAAACCCATGGGGGGAGAAAGCCTATTGCGACGATATTGAGGAACGGGAGGATGGCGGAACCCCAGGTATTCTTCAAGTCATTCGGACAGCGCTTTGCCTGAAGCTGAAGGAGCAAATGGGCGTGAAATCCATCCAGAAGCGGGAGGCTGAACTGCTTACTATTATTTTTGCGGGGTTAAAAGGGAACCCGAACATCCGTCTGCTTGAGCCCGAGCGAAGTGAGCGTATGGGGATTATTTCTTTCTACGCGGAACATATCCATCATAATTTATTTACCAAGTTGTTAAGTGATCGGTTTGGAATTCAGGCTCGCGGTGGCTGTTCGTGTGCGGGGACATATGGACATTATTTGCTCGGCATCGATAAGCTGGGCTCCAAACAAATTACGGATCATATTGATGCGGGTGTACTGAGCAAGAAGCCGGGGTGGCTCCGTATTTCCTTGCATCCTGTTATGACGGATAGAGAAGCGCTAGAGATCGTACAAGCGATTTCTGAAATTACCGAACATATTGAGGAATGGCGTCAAGACTATGCCTACGATAGTCACGCGAATCAGTATCGTCATCGGAAATTTCAGCCTTCGGATGAGATGTATTCCTTTTTCACAGTGTAATTGGTACGATGAAGGGGAGCTTGCAAAGAAATAGCCAATGACAGATGACATGTGACGGGGCGGGGGATAATGCGTAGTATTTTAATCGTGGAAGATGATAGGACGATTTCGTTAGTCCTTAAAGCATACCTTGAAAAAGAAGGATATGTCGTTCGTCAAGCTTATACATGTAAGGAAGCGAAGGTTTTATGGGACTCGCAACTGGCAGATCTCGTTCTACTGGACATCACACTGCCGGATGATACGGGGTGGAGCATCCTGCACTATGTGCGCGAGAGAAGTTCGTGTCCGGTTATTATGCTTACGGCAATTGGGACGATTCATGACAAGCTGCAAGGGCTGAATTCAGGGGCAGATGACTATATAACTAAGCCATTCATAGGGGAGGAGATCGTTGCTCGAGTCACTGCAGTGTTGCGACGCACAGGACGTGTATTTGAGCAAGAGGATGCGGCTTACTTTGGCAGTCTCAAAGCCAATTTCAAATCACATTCCGTCTACCTAAAAGGAACTGAGCTGCGATTTACCCCCAAGGATTTAGATCTGCTTTTCTATTTGCTCAGACATCCCAATCAAACCCTAACGAGAGATCAGTTAATTGAAAATGTATGGGGGTTTGATTATGAGGGCAGCGAGCGAGCTGTTGATCTAGCTGTCAATCGCATTCGTCAAACCTTGCGTGACTGGCGCGCAGAGGAAGGCGAGATTGCAACCATAAGAGGAGTGGGGTATCAAGCGCGTGTCAACAACATCTCCTGAACGCAAAACACTGCTTCAATATTGGACGACCCGTTATGTAATCACGTTAATTATAGGGTTAATCGCGATAGGTGCCAGTTCTTTTTATTTTTTGGAATTCAAAAGTACACAGAAGAACGAGGACACTGGCCGCGCGCTTACCGAGGAAATTCCCAAGCATATTCAAGTGCGGAATGGTCGAATTGAGATGGGTCCGATGCATTTCTGGGACGATTTTCTCATAAAAAAACGGGAAGCCACGGGCACGCAATTTATGACTTTTGTCGTAGATACGAACGGGCGACCGATTTTTTCTAAACCTGAGCTCGTCCCGCCAGAAGTTAAGGCTGTCCTGCAAGAGCAAACGACGATGGGAGTGGCTGAGGGTGTGCCACAGCCCATTTCTTTGCAAGGAAACGCGACGTCGTATTTTATTAAGAAAATTCAGTCTACGCAAGGGAGCACGGTAGGTTATTTGTATATCGTGCTAATCCCTTCTCAGAGTTTTGATGTCCCAAACTATAAAGAAATTGTATATGTGATGTTCGTTGTGGTATTCATTTTGGGTTCTGTTGGCGGGTGTTACCCATGAGTTGAAGACGCCGGTTACCTCGATTAGTGGACTTGTACAAGCTGTACGAGATGATGTTGTAACCGGAGAGGACGCGAAGCATTTCCTCAACCTTTGTTTTAAGGAAACGCAGCATTTACAACGGATGATAGAGGATTTGCTTGAATTTAACTCTTATGCTGTTGGCGCGATTAAAGTAAAGCAGGAGCAAACCAATCTTAATATTTTCATTGGGGAAATTATTCAACAATGGTCATTGACGGACAAAGACCCTGATATTCAGGTGGACTTTCACTCTGAAAATTCATCCGTATACATCATGACAGATGGGGTACGATTGAAACAGGTGATTGTTAATGTATTGAATAATGCGGAAGCGGCGATGGGCAACAAGGGGAAGATACAGATCCATCTTTATGAACAGCAGAATAGCGTGAGAATAGAGATTAGGGATACAGGAACTGGAATTCCTGAGTCAGAGCAAGCTAATATCTTTGAAAGTTTCTTTAGAGGAGAGCTGAAACAGACACATGTACGAGGCATGGGGCTTGGCCTTTCCTTATGCAGAAACATTATGAAAGAGCTTGATGGCGATATTGAGCTGAAAGAGAGCTCCCCGCGAGGCACTACATTTACGATAAGTTTGAAGGTTGTCGAAGCAATCAGCTAAATTCCAATGAGGAGTTCTGGACGCCATGAAACAGAATAAATACGATGAGCTTGGATTTTATGAAAAATATAGTGAGATGCCTCGCTCCATTGGCGGTCTCAACGCCGCAGGGGAATGGCCCGTACTTCGTACGATGCTGCCTACGCTGGAAGGCAAACGTGTTCTTGACCTTGGATGCGGTTACGGTTGGCATTGCAAGTATGCCCGTGAGCAAGGGGCTGCGTCCGTTCTTGGTGTAGATCTCTCGGAAAAAATGCTGGCGTATGCCAGCGCGAATCATAGCGATTCGGGTATCACATATCAGAGACTGGCGATAGAAGACATCGACTTCGCTGCGGGCGAGTTTGACGTTGTCATCTCCTCATTGGCTCTTCACTACATTGAACAATTTGATGCGGTTTGCCGTAAGGTGCAGCATTGTCTGACCACTGGAGGCACCTTCGTGCTCTCTGTTGAGCATCCGGTCTTTACCGCACGAGCTGCGCAGGACTGGCATTACGGTCCCGGAGGCGAGCGTATGCACTGGCCTGTCGACGACTATCAGAAGGAGGGGCAGCGGGTAGCGAGGTTTTTAGATCATGATGTGGTCAAATATCATCGCACGATCGCTACCTATATGAATGCGTTAATTGAAGCGGGATTCCTTATTACGAAGATCGCCGAGCCTCAACCAACGCCAGAAGCTTTGGAGAAGTATCCCGATATGAAAGACGAAACGCGTCGTCCTATCTTCCTATTGATTTCAGCCGTTAAGAAATAACTGTTGTCCTGCTGTCCTTCGGGGTAGTAGGATTTTTTTGTATCTTTAGTCCTACTACTGAAACATTATTTGGAAATTCACGTCTGTTAGTTTGGGAGATTTCCAATGGAAGGACGAAGCTTGTGAATAGAGTTGTGATGGCTATAGCTGTTGTATTTATATTAATTGTTATGAGCCTAGTCTTGCCGAGTAAAAGCTATGCTTGTAGCTGCGCGCTGCAAACAGATCTGCAAACAGATCCGATAAAGGCTGTGGAACAATCTAAGGCTGTGTTTTCTGGCAAAGTACTTGCCATCGAACCCAAGGTTCTAGATATCAATGGCATTCTCGATCATAAAATCGCCGTTCATTTCGATGTAGAGAAATCGTGGAAAGGGATGAATCAGACGCAGGCCATTGTTCTCACCAACTTGGGCGAACCTTCGTGTGGCTATACTTTTCAGCAGGGTGAAACCTATCTTGTTTTTGCTTATGATTATGACTTTAAGGAGAATATGCTGCAAACAAGCTCATGTTCTTTAACGAAGAAGCTTACCACTGCTACTTTGGAGCTGAGTAAGATGGGGCAAGGTGTGGAGCCGATAGAGCTTGTGAGTTTAAAAGACAAGATGGATACGATGGCGTATACGAATAAATGGGCTTTGCTCAAAGCGATCTATCATCGGTTGGTTCGGTATCATCTACTAGAATTCGTGCAAGTAGCCATAATCCTAGTTATTGGAGCAGGGCTGCTGCTGATTAGGGCAAGACGAAAATCGTAAGTATACGACATCGGCCAAGTCAAAAGATAGGTTCTAGCATTGACAAATGGCTTCGAGAAGGCTATGATATCTCTTGTTGTTTAGTAAAGTAACTGGAGGTGTTTTGACTATGGCAGTTCCTCAACGGAGAACGTCCAAAACACGTCGCGATAAGCGCCGTACTCACTTTAAACTGGCTGTGCCAGGAATGGTGAAGTGTGAACAATGTGCAGAACTTAAAAAAGCGCATCATGTTTGCAAAAACTGCGGTTCATATAAGGGTAGAGAGATCGTACAAGCTCAATAATCATATGAATCTTGCAATGAAAAAGACACTTCTAATAGAAGTGTCTTTTTTTGTAGTTAAAATTTGAAGCACAGTGTGCTTAATGAACCATGTTCGATGGTGTCGTGCAATACATGGATTTCTCGACCTGGGCTTCCGCTGCCAAGCGCAATTAGCAAAGGTACGAAATGTTCGGCACGAGGGACGCCTACTGCTGCATGCGGGGCTAGCGTTTCGTATTGGCTCAAGGCTTCGATATCTCTGGCGAGCACCTTTTCCCGAATCCAATCTCTGAATTGCACGGCCCATGCGCGAGGTGGAGCATCCTTGTCACGGTCAATTTCATTAAAGTTATGCGTCAAAAAGCCGCTTCCGATGACAAGAATGCCATCTTCCTCAAGCCCTTGCAGCGCTTCACCGATCGCGATCTGCTGTCTCGCAGGCAAGAAGGGGTTGACCGAAACGGGAACGATAGGAATATCGGCTTCCGGATAAGCGTGCATCATGATAGGGAATACGCCGTGGTCTAAGCCGCGATATTTCCTTTGAACCGGAATGTTATGCTGACGCAGGCGCTCTTCCACCATGGAAGCAACGATCGTTGAGCCTCTTGCGGGATATTGAACCTGATAATAAGATGAAGGAAACCCGTAGTAATCATAAACCATGTCATGAACATCGTCTGTCGCAGCAATGGTTGTTATCTCACTTTCGAAGTGAGCCGAGAAGATGACGATGGCTTTTGGGCGGTTCTCCTGGCCAAAGCGGTTCAGGAACGCTGTGAACTCGGATTTTTCGAAAATAGTATAGGGTGAGCCGTGAGGCAAGAAAACAGGGGAAAGCATAGTTGAACCTCCTACTCGTCATTGTATTGTGCTGTATGCAACTTACCAACGTCCGATTGCTACAAATAGTAATATCGCCAAGAAAATGATGTTCATCCCGATACCTGAGTTTTCATTCCTCTTAGCGTGAAATAATGCTGCAAGTACCATGATTAAACCTAGTGCAATAGCGGCTATTGGTGTCAAAATAGGTGCAATGCCAGTCGCATACGGCACAATCAATCCTAATCCTCCAAGTAATTCGGATATCCCGATAAATGCAACCAAGCTTTGTGAAGAATCTTTGACCCAAGGCATCCCGGCTTTGGCTTTCTCATACTGAAAAGTTTTCATAGAACCTGCCATGATAAACGCTAATGCTAAAATTCCCTGTGCAATCCACAATGCGATATTCATGAAATAAAATTACCTCCTTGAATTAAGTAAGTGTCTAGTCGTATAATAATCCCTAGGAGCGATACTGAGAAGTAGTTACTCAAAATAAACCTAGTATACAAAAAGATACCTAAATGAAATTGAGGAGGAAATAAACATGGAGGCACCTCATTGTAAATTTGAAACCGTCTTAGAAATCCTGGTAGGCAAATGGAAGCCCGTCGTTTTGTTCCACCTTTTCTCGAATGGCACGATGCGTTTTAGCGAACTTCAAAAAGCGATCCCAGATATAACAAAAAAAATGCTAACCCAACAATTAAGGGAGTTAGAGTATCACGATATTGTTCATCGGAAGATCTATCATCAAATCCCTCCCAAAGTCGAATATTCCATCACAGAACACGGCAAAGGAATGTCTACGGTCTTACAGGCAATGAATGATTGGGGAATGTCTCATCTCATCCATTTGAATGAGCTGTATGGGGAAGAGAGATCTGTGGAATCATTTGAAGGTAGATTGGACGAAGTGACCAAAGGATAACGGATAAAGGATAACGGAATAAAGGATAAAGGATAAGGAGCAAATACGGTTGAAATTTCTGTATTATTTCATAGTCGTAACATTCATGATGGGTATTGCCGCCCCCAAGATGAACGAGGCAAACGATGTAACGTCTCTTATTCCTATAGGGTGGCAGCAGCTTGTCCGGCAGAGTGGCCCTGTAAAGGTAGAAGGTGACTTGAACAAAGACGGTATCCAAGACGTGGCCATGGTCATCGAAAAGCTTGAAAGCGCAAAAGATCAGGCACCTGAAAGAGCGCTTCTGATTGCTTTTGGAAATAAGGATGGCACCTACACACGCTCAATCATGGCAGATAAGGCGATCCTGAAAGCGGACGAAGGTGGGATATGGGGCGATCCGCTGGCTGACATACACATCGATAGAGGCTCCCTGGTCGTGAGTTTTTATGGGGGAAGTAACTTCAGATGGTATGGGAATTACCGTTTCAGATTTCAAGATGAGGACTGGTACCTGATAGGTGCCACGGTGGGGTCCTTCTATTCGGGGACGATGACCGAAACGACTGGTGACGAAGAAGACTACAACCTGCTTACAGGTGATTATGTCAAAAGAATCGTTGACGATCCGAAGGCCGAGAAGATTACCTCTCATACGATTACTGGCAACATAGGGAAGAAGAAGCTTCTGAAGTTAAGTGATTTTGTGGCGACGGGATCAACGGATCAGTTTTTAAAATAGGTCATGTCCGCGGCTGTTGGATACGTCGGTTGATGCTGATGGTGGCTGCGGAGGTGGGAGGCAGTGGCAGATTTGGGGATTAGGGAGTATGGAATCCAGAAGCTATACTCTAAATGACTCCAGACTCCAGACTCCAGACTCCAGACTCCAGACTCCAGACTCCAGACTCCAGATTCCAGATTCCAGGCTCCAGGCAAAAGAAGCCAGGCTCCAGACTCAGGAATCCAAGAATAGATGGATTTCCTCCATCTATTTTCGGCTTAAATCGACCGAAACCCAGTATAGATGGATTTCCTACAGCTAATTTGACGCGATTTCCCCCTTTTGCCGCGAATGGCCAGATTTAACTGGAGATTTTCCATCTAATGCTCCATTTTAGTGGAAAACCCTGAAATTAGCGGGAGAAAATCCAGTTAGTTGGCCTGGGGCGAGTAGTGAATAGGAGTAGGAGTAGGAGTAGGAGTAGGAGTAGGAAGTAGCGTAAGGCGAACGGCGAACAGACAGATGGGAACTATCCTTGCCATATTCGGTGCACCCAGCTTGTTCATTCTATAGTTACCGTAGCAGCATCCATCATCCATAATCGCTCGATCTACACGCCACCAACCACACTCAACTATCTACACGCCACCAACCACACTCAACTATCTACATACCACTAGCCATCGTCATCTATCCACCATTCCACTCGCTCTATCTTCAATCGTCCAATCCCGCCAACCCTTGTTCGCCCATCTCGCTCAACCCGTCCGCCTTTCTCCCTCTTTTTGCCCTCAAATTTGTCATGGGAATTCACCATTTATGCACTTATCCACAAAATTACCCACAGTATCAACATGTCCACAAACCATGCTGTGCATAAGATTCTAATTATTTTATGCACATATCCACAGGCGATCTTATCCACAGGTGGAGAATTACAACGCCATAATGGCATGCTTCTCACCGAGATGCTCAAGAAGGTGCTTTTCTGCGTGTGATTTGGTATGCTGTATAGAAGTTGTAACATTACTGTAATATTGTTGTAATAGTAATGGAGGTGTTGACACGCAGCTCAGCTGCTATTTCATATGCCTCATTAACTCTCACCATATATGCATCTAAGGATGCGGACAACTCCGCCTTTGGTCTAGGTTTCTTCACGACTTTTGGCTAACGAAAGACAGTACCTTGGTGCGTTTAGCAAATGGCTATACTCCTTTATGATAGAGATAACGTAGAGGAGAGCGAGGATTTGGCATGAGAACAAAAGCTTGGATGTCCTATTTGCTAGCATGCAGTGGACTACTTTTGATCCCGTTAGTAGGGCTCATTTATATACATTTAAATCAAGATAACGGAAAAGCTTACAGCTTAATGACAGATCTCGATCGACAGATACCTTTTATCAAAAGCTTCGTAGTTCCTTATTTATCCTGGTATGTCTTTCTTGCCGTAGGATTCCTATATTTAGCGTATCGAGATCGCTCGAATTATTTCCAGACACTCGTGGAATTTATAATAGGTTTGCTTTTGTGTTATAGCGTCTATGCTATATATCAGACGACAGTACCGCGACCGGACATTGAAGGCAGTGATTGGCTGCTGCGGACGGTCCAGTGGGTGTATCGCTCGGATGAACCGTTTAACTGTTTTCCCAGTACACACGTGTTAACGGCTTACCTCATGATGAGGGCCTATCTCCGATCGGTACCGATTGCGATGCGATACAAAATCATAGCGACGAGTATGGCCATTCTAATTATCGTTTCGACACAGTTTGTTAAGCAGCATGTGCTTTTGGATATCGTGGGTGCAGTGCTAGTGGCAGAAGGAGTCGTCTTTGTAGTGGAAAGAAGTAAAAGAACGTGGTTAACAAGATCAACCGCTGCTAGTGCGCGGCAGGATAAGCTCGAAAGGGGACTGAAGCAATGAGAAGCAAAGGAAAGCTTTTGATACTGACGGGCAGTCTTGGCGATGGGCACAATAAAGCAGCACAAGCTATTCTTGAAGCAGTACGCATGTATAGGCCGGATATGGAAGTGAAAGTCGTCGATTATTTGGCGTGGACGCATCCGTATTTGCATGGATTCGGTAAATACTGCTATATGCAATGGGTAAAAAGCTTGCCCTCCGTGTATGGCTATCTATATCACAAGACCAGACATGATACCGCGTTATCCCATTTGTTCAAAAGAATCAAGTCATTCAGCACCGACCGGATGTTGGATTTGTTAGAAGAGGAAGCGCCCACGGAAGTCGTGTGCACGTTCCCAGGTGCTGCGGCAGCTATGTCCTATCTAAAATGTAACGGCCTTACGATCGTGCCGACCGTGACGGTCATCACCGATTACACCGATCACAGCTACTGGATTCATCCGGGGACGGATAAGTATCTGGTCGGGGCGGAACATGTGAAGCAGGCGCTTCTGAAGTATGCGATACCAGAGCAGCGTATTGTCGTGACGGGGATACCGCTTCGAATGCCATTCACACAAACATATAACCGTGAAGAGCTTCGTGATAAATTTGGCTTGCACCGCGACATGCCAACTGTTCTTGTGATGGGCGGGGGGCATGGGCTGATCGGGAAGTCTTTTAAATCCGTGCTGCAGTCGGATGATCTGAAGACACCCGTGCAATTTGTTTTCGTCTGCGGTCGCAATGAGAAGCTGAAACAGCATTTGGAAGAGGAGCTAGGCGGCTCGAATACGCACCATCATGTAATGGTGACAGGGTTCGTTGATCATGTGCATGAGCTGATGGCACTGTCCGATCTGATCGTGACGAAGCCAGGTGGGCTCACCGTTTCCGAAGCACTTGCGCTGGATCTGCCGATGATGCTGTATAAGCCAATTCCAGGCCAAGAGCAGGCAAATGCTGCCTATCTCGTTGGCATCGGCGCAGCCGTCGAAGTGAAGAACGCAGCCGAGATGAAAAACCAGCTTTTAGAGGTCATCGCTAACCAAGCTGTCTTGCTCAAGCTGAAAAAGAACGCACAGATGAGTCATCGCCAACCGGATGTGCTTCGCACGGTAGATGCGATTTTGGAAACGGAGCATCATTACCTTCCGATTCAGGATGGCTTACAATTTTCCTATGCCAATGTTTAAAATAGAGGCCGGCTTGAGAGCTCATTCCAAGTAAAAATAACCCTGTTTCCTTCCTCTAATTGAGGTAGGGGAATAGGGTTATTTTTGCTTCCGCTGTCTATGAGTTGAAGGAGAGCTATTTATCTTCTTGCATCGTCACGATAATATCTTGGGCATAGTTGCCGAATTGTTTGCCAAATAGCGTAACACCACCACAATTCGCAGACGTTTCTAAGGAGGCAATACGGAAATGAATATCCTGTGAGAATAAGATATTCAGGTCGTGAATCGTAGTAGATGAAATTTGTGTCCCATCTAAGAAGGAGCCCTGCGGATTCACGGTAATAATCTTCAGCAGGCCATGCTGAGTGTTGCCATTTCCCCACCAGTCGGGGGAGAGTACGCCTCTGTGTTTACCGAAATCACCAGGGCATGTCCACTGTCCAAGTGGCTTATCGTTGATCGAAAAAGAAATATCCGATGGCCAATTCTCGTTAAAGCCAGGAGCTTCCGAGCAGATTTCAAATGAAATCTCCAGCGAGCGAAGCTTCTGGTTGCTATGGAAAAAATTCGGGATGCGATACTCCACATAGCCGCTGCCGAACCAAAGCATACCTGCTTGTACATGCTGCGGATCCGCAAAGTACCGCGGATCATCCAGCACGCCAATCAGCTGCGTCGGTGACGCCAAGCCACATGTCGGGTTCACGTCGAAGGATGAGTACTGACCGATGGGAATCGCAACCGTCGTTGTCGGATGCTCATAGGGCTTCTTCGACTTAAACTGAAGTGTGGCTTGTTCGAGCTGCAGGTAGCAGATCTTTTGCGTGCCGCGCACACCGGTTACGTTCTCCGACCGAACAATGCCAGCTTGCTCCAGCTTCTGAATATGCTTCGTCACGATTGCTGACGAAATCTCAAGTCGCTGGGACAGCTGTTTAATATTTAATGGCGCTTCGCCAAGAAGTTCAATCATCTTCACGCGAGTTTCCGATGAGAAGCACTCCAGGAAGGGCATATTTTTGGATGAAACCTCAATTTGCATAGGGGATACCTCGACTTTGTAGGCATATTTGTTTCTATTGTATAACCTGCAGGTTATTTAAACAACTTGATTGTGAGGATTTGTTGGATATTTGTCGAGGAACTTGAATCATGTTGTAATCTATACAACATGATTCGGGCTTTCGGGGCAAAATTGCCCTTAATGTTGTATTTGATACAACATTTTGAGGCGAAAAGCCCCAATTCGGACCAAACCAGCCAATAATGTTGCATGAAATGCAACATAGATGCACAAGGCAGCTGTTTTCCAGCAATCATGTTGCACATAATGCAACATGCCGAGAGTTGTGCTGTCTCTGTCTCTGTCTCTGTCTCTGTCTCCGGCTCCGGCTGTTTTGTCATGCCTCCACGTCAGCATGAAGCTCCTAGCACATCACAACAATCGCTGCCAAGCGCCATCGTTCAGCTCATAGTATCGCGCATAGGTACCGCCACCCTCTTTCTTGCGCAGAACGCCTTTCCCAACAAGGCCATTAAGCCACTTACGAGCTGTACGAAAGTTAACTTCGTAACGGCTAATGATGTCCTTCGGGCGCAGCGGTCTGCTGAGGTTGATGGCTAGTCGAAGAACTTCTTTTTCATCCGGAGTCAGCGTTGCTGCAGTTGATGGCCGAATGAGGTGGGGACCAATCACTAACTGCAGCAGCATTTGGCATACTTCGGGTCTGTTCTGGATATCGTCGAAGGAGAAATGGATCATTCTCCAACCCATCCCAGTAAGGAAGGTGTCGCGATTCAACGCATAACTGAACTTTTCGCGATCCATCTCTCTGATATGACTCTGAAAACCATCGCATTCTATCCCGAAACGTCCACCAGGGCTGAGGTAAGCGAAGTCGAGGAATTGAGATTTTCGATTCCAATCATAAATCTCATACTCGGGATGCAGATTATCCAAGCTTTCCAATAAAGGCCACCACACCTGTTGGAGAAATAGTTTCTCAGCATAGTTATGTCCGCGGAGCAAACGTCCTTTGCGTTCTCCGGCTCGGCGAGCTAGGTGATCTTCTATAAATGTTTTGTGAGCAGGTTCAAATAACATCGTGTAATCGTCGCCTCCTTTTAGAAAAACAAAAAAAAACGCCTCTCCGCCTACTCGGCAAAAAGGACGTTCTTCGTCTACGAAATAGTGTATCATGAGAAAGAGATACGAGCTATTATTATCCAATTTTAGGTAATGGGGTGTGGAAATGAGCAACCGCTTTCAACTACATGCGATCTTCTCCGATGGTATGATTTTGCAGCGAAATCAAGAGAACCCCGTCTGGGGGAAGGGCCCTGATGGGATGCAGCTAACCTTGGAGTGCCAAGGACAACAGGTACAAACAATCAGCGTAAACGGCAAGTGGCAGGCGATACTGCCTGCATCCGAAGCGGGTGGCCCGCATATCTTAACGGTCAGCTCCGAGGGACGACAACTTGCAACTGTTCATGATGTGTACTTTGGCGATGTTTGGCTAGCTGGTGGACAATCCAACATGGAGTGGAAGGTGCGAGATACTAGTCATGCGCAGGCGGACATCGCGGAAGCCAATTTCCCACTGATTCGTCACTTTGAAGTTCCTCGATTGGAGTGGGAGAATCCATCCGAAGTAACGTTTATGAACGCAACATGGAAAAAGGCTGCACCAGAAAATGTCCCTGACTTTTCAGCGGTTGCCTATCATTTTGCCCAGCATATTCAGGCTTCAGAAGGCGTACCGATTGGCATAATCGGCTGCTATTGGGGAGGAACATCGGCATCAAGCTGGGTGAGTGAGGCCACCATTAGCCAGCAACCCGAGCTGCAGGTATATGTAGATTCCTTCCAAGAGCAGGTGAAGGATTTCGACTGGGATGCCTTCGCAATAATCCGTCAAGCCTATGATCAATCAACGGCAGACTATGAATCACGTAAAGCTGCTGGTGCAAGTGATGAAGAGCTCGGGGGCTATCCATGGCCACCTCCAATGAGTCCGCATAGCTTCATGAGACCAAGCGGTCTCTACGAAACGATGCTGCTCAAGGTAGTTCCCTATGGGTTAAAGGGATTCATATTCTATCAAGGAGAAAGCGATGCAGGCCGTGCTGAGCTGTACGATAAGCTGCTGACAGGACTTATCCATAATTGGCGTTCACTCTGGCACAATGACCATCTTCCCTTCCACTTCGTTCAATTGACATCCTACTGTTCGGATGGTAATCCAGACGGTGAATCATGGCCGTTGCTGCGCGAGTCCCAAGCGATCGTGAATGAGCGCGTCACACATACGGGCATGGCCGTCACATTAGATTGCGGTGAGCGCGATGACATTCATCCGCGAGATAAGCGGACAGTGGGGTATCGCCTCGCTTTAACAGCATTGGAGCATGTCTATGGGAGAGAGCTTACGAGCTCAGGCCCCGTGTACCGTGAGCTGCACATCGAAGATGGCCGAATTGTGCTTCATTTTGATCATACAGATGGGGGGCTAGAACTTCCTGCGGGGAGCGAGCAACTCATCGGCTTCCAAATAGCTGCTGAGGAGGGTCCATTCCTGACGGCTGAAGCGAGCATCGTTGGTAACACTGTTGAAGTGTGGCATCCAGAAATTACGAAGCCAGCAAAGGCGCGATATGCCTGGACGAATTACACGGAGGCCAATTTAGTAAATGGACTTGGCTTGCCAGCGGGGACATTCCGCACGCATGTTACACGAGAATAGATGAAATCAGGCGTCCACTCTACGGAGTGAACGCCTTTAGTGCAACAGGGGGAGTATTCAAGAAGCAGATGACTTCTTGTAGAAGAAACGCGATAACAAAAGACCGACGAAACCAAGTCCAATAAACAAAATCGCTTTAATTGTTAGAGAGACATTTGGCAAGTCCATCAAGATGACCTTCATTAAAGTTAGGAATAACAAAGCGATACCAGTGAGTCTTACTTGTTTAACTTCTTTCTTCAGTCCATAGGCAATCACACTAATCGCGTAAAGGACCCATGCCGTTGAAACACACAGATGTTGGATATTTACACTGAAATCGTGTGTCAATGTTCGTGTTACTTCCGTTATGAAATACAAGAATAGGAATCCAAGCCCGTACTTAAGCATGATTAATGTGTTCTTAGTTGTGGTGCCGACCCCGAAATGAGAAACCATTGTGATCATACACACCATGGTTCCTACTAATAATAGCCATATTAACATTTCAACCGAAATGATGTTGCTCATACCTTCTATGACTGTCCCCAATGCAGTTGCAAAAGCGAGTACATAGATGATGACGCCATTGATTTTTTGTAATAACGATTTCACGATGAAACCAAGTAGCAGCGCAATAATTCCCTCTACTAATAAGAAACCAGGTAATGCATCAGTGCTGAAGTAATTAGCCGAGTAGAAAAGCAAGGCATAGGATGCTATTGTCATCGTATAGGGTAACTTCTCGTGTGCTTTTCTGTTGAACCAGTAGGAAATCAAGGCATAGACCATACAAGTTGTAACCATCAAAACGTTGAATTGCGTATCGGTGTAAGCTACTTTAAACCAAATAGCGGTGAACGCGAAACTGGGAATCAGCAATCTAAGTTGGTGATTCATCGTGGGACTTTTCAAACATATAGTCACTAGCAAAGCTGCTTGCTGTGCTAACACCCCAATCGCTGCAACCTTCGCATCTCCATGTACACCAAGGCCAAATAGGAACAATGCTAAGGGGAGTAGACTGAACGAAGTGTAAAATAAACCGACAAATTGATTTCGTATGGCATACAGCATAAAACTTACAAATAATAGCGTCTCGTAACTAACAAAAAATACGGAGGAAGGGTTGTTACTATTTAATAAGAAAGGCGTCAAAACACCCGCTGCACTTGCTATGATGGCTAATGATTGTGATTTTAATTTGTGTGAAAACCATAAGCCCAAGACTACCCATAACACATTCATGGTGAACGCAATAGGTGCCCCAATGAGTTCATACAATTGATGGCAAGCAAAGGTGGTTAGCATGAACAATCCGATAGAACCGCCTAATAAAACCTGTGAGAGCAAAGGTCGATTTGCCTTGTGTTGTTTGAAACCGAGTATGACAAAGGTTCCACCGACCAAAAATCCAATAGCACAGCGCATGCGCTCTGTGAGGAGTCCGTTGTCAACCGCCGCTTTGAATCCCCATACGATTCCGATAAGAAGTACGAACATAAAAACTCTCGGCAGCCATACCCTGGCAATAAGGTGTTCCCAGTCGGTTTCTACTTTCGTAACTGCTTGTTTGGATGGAGCAATAGGTGAAACGTGAACGGGATTATGATTGGGATTGAAATTTGGATTTGGATGACTTACTTTGTTTTCAGTTGGTTTGCTTTGCTTTAACATTGCGATTTCTTTCTCAAGTTCGAGAACTCTCTTTTCTAAGTTCTCAAATCGATTATGAATGTCCAAGGCCCAACCTCCCCTTAGCTCAGTGATATTTTCGGGCAAATGTTGTATACATTCAGGATAGCAGTTTATGAGGGATGAAATAAGTACTATCCTGTTGTAGTACCTAAGTGCAGTCAATTTACAAAGAAGTACATGTAAACCCCCGATAAATCCAAATCAGGCTAAGATGAAGGCAGCTAACGCAGCTTCCCTAGCATCCGATAGCGGCTCCGAATTATCCCAATACAGGAGAGACGACGTTTTCATCCGCCAAGTAACTTCTCTGCGCTGCAGCGAAGAACGGAATTGCTGCCAATTGTCCAGCTTCCATTCATCCAATTCAATGCCCCTTAAGCGAATACGCTCCTTATAAGCGTCCTCACTCGGTAAATACGCATAAATCACCTTAACGCTGACATCCTGAATGGATGCTCCGATACGAGCCAACTCTCCTTCCAGCCACAGCGGATCTCCCTGCTCCTTCGTAAAAGGACCGATCACGATAGCATCCTGATCAAGCGTGAGCTGTTCAAGCGCCGCGTCCATCGTGATGCGGTATCCCAAATCGCGGCAGTGTGCCTTATAAAATGGTGAATCCCGATCGCTTGGATCTTGCCCGGCAAGGGTCATGATTGCTTCTGCGGCGGGGCGCAGCAATGTGTCCATATCCAAGAAAGCCCCGCCATGTCGGCGCACCCAAGCCTTTGCTAGCGTTGTTTTGCCTGCACCTGCAGGACCGATGAAGAAGATTAATTTGCGCATAGGTAACCTCCAAAGTAACATTTCATCAAATTGTAACATAAGAGCGTTTACAACACAGATTTTCAGGAAACTTTCAGCTAGATTAAGGTTTCTTTAAGATTCTCACCACATTTGCTTCACACTTTTTCTGTATATTACAGGGAAAAAGGGGAAAACCAAACTGGAAGGATCGATCTTGTGTTAACAAATGTGATTAGTCCACTACGAAGTAGTATGGAAGCAACATCCCGTCCATCGGCTCATTGGCCCACACATGGCTGGCCAACATCAACGCCTGAGGCACAAGGATTATACTCAGCTACGTTAGCTAAGACTTTTGAGGTTTTCCATAATCAGGGCGTGCATAGTATAGCAGTTATTCGTAATGGTGTATGGGTGGCGGATGCTTGTAAAGAAGGGATTGGGTCTGACATCCCGCAAGATATGAAATCTGTTACCAAAAGCGTGACATCAGCGTTATTCGGGATTGCGTTAGGGGAAGGTAAGTTTAAGAGTCCGGAACAGCGTTTGGCCGCATTTTTTCCAGAGTTAGATAAGGATCCTCTGAAATCAAAGATCCGATTGAAGCATCTGCTTAGCATGACTTCAGGACTGTCATGGAATAATGATCAGGAGCAATCATCGACTGAGATGATGCATGCGTCGGATTGGATAGCGTATATTCTAAATCGCCCAGCCCAACATGAACCTGGTGCGGTGTTTAATTATTCGAACGGTGACGCTCATTTACTCTCGGCAGTTATTGAGAAAGTAACCGGTATGTCTATGTTTGAGTATGCGAAGTCTCGGTTATTCGAACCGCTTGGTATAACGAATGTGACCTGGAATCATGATCACCAAGGCATTACAATTGGTGCGTGGGCATTGGCTTTATCATTGGCGGATATGGCGAAGCTAGGCTTGCTTTATCTGAATGAAGGACAGTGGGAAGGAAAGTCAATTATTCCCCAATCTTGGATTCGTACATCATTAATGAAGCGAATTACTTTAAATTATAGTAACGGTACGCAAGGTTCTTATGGCTATTATTGGTGGACCAAGTCACTTGCAAAAGGGTTCAATAGAGGAAGTCGCAAGGAAATGGATATATTCTATGCATCTGGTTCAGGCGGTAGACGTATCTTCGGCATTCCGGAATTGAAGCTGATTGTTGCATTGACAGCGAATTCGGGTGATGTGGATATGCCAGAAAGCCTGTTGCACCATGTCGTGCAGGCTGTAAGGTCGAATAAACAGCTTGCTGAGAACCCCTTAGCCTTCGCGCAATTGCAGCAATCGATTCAACTATTCGCAACAACCCCCATATAGATAAACATCGTATAATAAAGAAAAGCTGCGTATCAAGTGATACGCAGCTTTTCCTTATGTTACTTTGCAAAAAGAGGATTTGCTTGTATGCCAAGCGCACCAAAAGAGAAGGCCTCGGTCAGTGTCTAGCTGACGGCCTCCCTCAATGCCGGCATCCCGCGCTTCATACATCCACTTCAACCTATAGTGATGAAATCTATACCGAAAAAGCTCCTAATTCCTGCAAATGCGTAGGAATCCAGGAGCTTTTTCTATATGTACCGGGGGAGGGGAAATAGAGCTGCTCTCACTCCCCCACCTACTACGCTCTCTTCACTGGTATCCATATTTCACTTCTAAACGTAGGCGAAGTCGTATCCTTATCCGCGTTCCACAGCATTTCCGGTCCGGCGACTTGTTCATAGCCAGAGGACGGGAACCATTCGGAGTAAATGCGTCCCCAAACATTTTGCAGCGTTTCAGGAAAAGGTCCGATGGATTCGAAAACCGCCCAAGTCGAGGCAGGCACATCGAGCTGTGTGAGATTTTCGGGACAGGGATTCGTTGTGGCAACGCCAATATAGTGGTCAAGCTCTCCTTTTTCCTCCATGCGGCCTTCGGAGAAGTTGGTAGAGGCACTTAGCAGTCCAATAGGCGCGACATTCGAAAGTTGCTTAAGCGTGGTAATGATGTCCATGTTCAAGCTTTGCCACATCGCTGCAATTTCGGGATTAACGCCGTTAAATATAATTGGAACTCTTTTCTGGATACCGACGATACTAAAAGCTTCTTTTTCCTCAATACGATAATTCATTTCATTTCCCCCTTGAATGGTGATTTGGAAGGTCATAGGCGGATAGGCTTTCAATGATTGCCCATTCAGTCTGGCTTCTGACGGTGTAATCCCATGTAAATTCTGAAAAGATCGCGTGAACGAATCGGGCGAGTTATACCCGTATTTGATGGCTATATCAATGACTTTGACATGGCTGTCTCTGAGTTCGAAAGCGGCAAGGCTTAGCCGTCTGCGGCGGATATACTCGGATAGCGGGATGCCCGCGAGAAAGGAAAACATTCGCTTGAAATGATATTCGGAGCATAAGGCTAGTCGAGCTACTTCTTTCGTGTCGATCGTGTCCGTCAGGTTGTCTTCGATATACTTGAGCGCACTGTTCATATTTTTAAGCAAATCCATGGTTCTGACCTCCTATATCCATAGAATAGCAGTAATTGCAGAGGGTTATCCGACATTTCGTGCACATGTTTGCAGGACATTCCGAATAGGAGAAAAGAGAATAACAGATATGCAATGGAATGTAGTATTATAGATGAAAATCAATGAACCCAGTTAAGTAGAGGAGCAGATATGATGGAGATTACATGGAATCAATTTGTTATCAGCGATAATAAAGAACTGTTAGATGTAGATGTGATCAAAGGTTTCCTCTCACGAAGCTATTGGGCGAATAAGCGGCCGGAGGAAAGGACATTACGCTCGATCGAGAACTCTGTATGCTACGGCGTCTATGAGGGGCGCAAGCAAGTGGGCTACGCGAGAGTCGTGACAGACCATGCGACCATGTATTATTTATGCGATGTATTTATTGATGAAGACTATAGGGGCATGGGGATCGGCAAGAAACTAGTTGAAAGTGTGATCACCTCTGATGATTATAAAGATCTCGTGGGCTTGCTGGGTACGAAGGATGCGCATGAGCTGTATAGACAGTATGATTTTGAACCGGATACAGAGCGATATATGCGACGTATGCCTGATTATGTAAGAAACATGGCGAGGAGCTGAGCAACGATGGTCCTGTCAATTAGAGAAGCAACGATCGACGAATCCGAACTCATTTACCAGGTCATGATAGAATCATTCAAAGAATACAACGGCAAGCTCAATCCACCGTCAGGTGCACTTAAGGAAACGGTAGACGATACCATCCATACGTTTACTATCGGTGGCGGAGCAGCACTCGCATGGGAAGGCGATAAGCTGGTAGGGTCAGCGAGGTACAAACCAGTCGACGATTATATGTATATTGGAAGGGTGTCGGTGCTTCCTGATTTCCGGGGAAAGGGCATCTGCAAAGCACTCTTAACTTTCGTGGAAAACAAAGCGCGAGGTCAGGGAATTATGGAAACTCGGATCGGTGTGCGACTATCCATTCCAGAGAATATTCAGGTATACGAACGATTGCATTACGAAGTCATCGAGCACAAATTTTATCCAGAGAGGATAGATAGTTGGTATGTCATGCGTAAAAAGCTATAAAGGTTAATGACAGGAAGTGTTGAGGATTTCATGTATCGAATCATGATGATTGAGGACGATGAGAAAATTAGGCGTATTGTCGCGGATACGTTGAAAAAGTGGCAGTATGATGTGGTGGAAGTGACCCGCTTTGACCAGGTTATCACGGAATTTAAGCAGACAGAACCACACCTCATTCTATTAGATATTAATCTTCCGGTGTTTGATGGATTCTATTGGTGCCAGCAGATACGTGCGGTGTCCAAAGTACCGATCATATTTCTGTCATCTAGAAATCAGAATATGGATATCATCATGGCGATTAATATGGGTGGGGATGATTTTATCCAGAAACCATTTGATTTGGATATTCTGGTCGCCAAAATTAGCGCGCTTATCCGCAGGAAATATACGTATCAGGAAGAAGAGAGCCTTCGATTCATGCATCGAGGTTTGAAATTAAATGTAACGAATTCCACCATTGAATATCATGGTCAAGTTACGGAGTTGAGCCGGAATGAATTCATCCTTTTACAACTAATCATGCGGAATATTGGGAAGATTGTTTCCCGTGAGGACTTCATGCAGGCACTATGGAATGAAGAACAGTTCGTCGATGATAACACATTGACCGTGAACGTGAACCGGATGCGAAGAAAAATCGCTGCGCTTGGACTGGAAGACTTTATTGTCACCCGGAAAGGAATGGGGTATTTGATCGAATGACCTTTCTGCGCTATCTCGCCTACGAAAAGTCTTATATGTATCTGTATCTGGTGGGGTTCCTGATCTCGGCGGCTGTATTTTTTGCTGATAGTCAGGGGGACTGGGCATGGGGGACATTCTTCTATGCCTTCACATTATCTTCGATGTTATTACTTGGTTTTTTAATATTCCGCTACCAGCAATATGTACGTGTAATCCGACATATGAAAAGTGAGGATTATGAAAGTTTGTCGTTGGAAGGCGAGTTCGCCCAGCTGTATATCGAGGAACTGAGGAAGCAGCATATCCATGAAATGAATCGCGTTCAGGAGAGGCAGCAGGAGCATTATGACTTTATCGTTTCGTGGTTCCATGAGATCAAAACTCCGATCGCCGTGCTTCGGTTACTGCAGCAAACGGATATGGACGCTGATAGTCTAAGGGAAGAGATCGCGAAGATTGAAAATTACGTAGACCAAGCACTCTATTACGCCAAGCTGGATAGTTTTAATCAGGATTATGCGATTCAAAATTGTGATGGTATCCAGATCTCGAAAGAGATCGTGAAGGCACATTCGAAAACGTTTTTCTCCAAAAAAATCCGCATCAGTCTGCAAGCAGAAACACTTGTGGTTCAAAGTGATCCTAAATGGTTGCTGTTTATCGTGAATCAGCTGATAACGAATAGTTTGAAATATACCGAAAATGGCGGCGAGATTACCATTTCAACCTGTGAAACACCGCAAGAAAAGCAACTGTTAATTCGGGATAACGGGATTGGTATAAGCCAAAAAGATCTTCCGCGAATCTTTAATCGTGGCTTTACGGGAGAAACGGGAAGAACGTTTGCGTTGTCGACTGGAATGGGCTTATATTTGGCACAGCAATTATCGAATAAGCTTGGTCATTATATTACCTGTACGTCCGAAGTCGGCGTATATACGCAATGTATCCTGCATTTTCCGAAAGATGAAGATCCTTACGTATACTTGCAGCAAAGAACGCAATGATTAGCTCATTGCGTTCTTTTGGTTCACTATTTTATAGTACACACTCGTGGAGGATACATAGAATAGGAAGTAGATGACAACATACAGGATCAAGATCGTAGAAATAATGGATGTGAGCTGCGGGAAGTTTCTTACCTCATGCAAGGTTGGATAATACGTAATAAACCAGCTGTGCAGCATGCCCAGGAGGAGAGGAGGCAAGAACACAAACAGCAATTGTTTGCGAATGACCCATTTCAGTTCATTGTCATCGACGCCGAGTTTTCGTAAAATCGCATAGTGTCGTTGTTCTTCCGTCGCTTCTCGCAACTGTTTGAAATAGATGATGCTTCCCATAGCGAATACGGCGATGGTGGCGAGAAAAGCAGCTGAAAATAGCAGCAAGGATGAAGTTTCAACATCTATTGAATAGAGATCGATGAATGCAGCATAGTAAGTTCCTGGTGTTTTTGAAACTAGGGCATGAACCTTATGTGATAAAGCATTCGAATGTTTGGCATCTTCGATTTGATAGATGTCGAACGAGGCAAGGGCTTCCCCTTGCTTTAGTCTTTCGAAAGCTTCATCCGAAATGATCAGTACGGAAGGTTTCAAACCTACGTCGCCACTTGCATTAGTAGCCTTACTAAGCAAGGCATAGTCTTTTTTTTCAACAAGATTGAATGTTGTTTCTTCCTTAAGGAGCACTGTGAATTTCGGCTGGTTATTTGTTGTAAACAGTATGGGTTTAGCTCCTTGTGAAAGAGCTACCGCTTCTTGATTTTGTAAATTCACTTGTTCTTTATCGCCGCGCATACGAACGACGTTATTATATTGTGATGCTGAGAACAGAAGGTATTTATCTTGGAAATTATCATCACCTGCACTTCCATTGGGGTTTCCCCTGTCTGTAACTGGTTTGGCAGATAGTCCCTCGATCCTTTCATGCCCAGTAATCGGATGACCTTCCTCTATCCATTGTTCAATTTGCCTTTGCGTGTTTGCATCCTGCGAGGTAAAGGCAATGTGGTTCGGAAATTCTTTGCCAGCCGAGTAAATTTGAACGGTATAGTTAATCGCAACGAACCCAACCAAGAAAATGACGACCGTACTGAATAATGAAATGAAGGTAAGATTCAACGTGTTTCCACGAATTGAGAAACGCAGCGAGGAAATCCACAGAATCTTGTTGCCCTCCAAATACGTTTTCCTGCGGCTAATCTTCTCCAGCACCCAGCCGAGAAATTGACGGAAAAATAAGTACGTCCCACCGATGATTCCAACAGTCACGGTAATCATGCTGGCCATAAGGTAATCTTTCCAGAAAACCGAATCTCCCTCCTGACTAATGAGAAAATAAGCTGCGCCTAACAGCAAGATGGATAGTAACGCAAGCCATGTGGAAAACGTAAGTGGCTTGTCCCTTTTTGCCACTGCATGAAATAATTCCACTAATTGTACTCGGCGTACACTTAGATAGCACTGCACACTAATAATGCCAATGAGTAAGACGAACAGAAGAATGGTTGATCCTACTGCTTGGATGGGGAATGCAAAGGAGATCACATCATCGTATTGCATCAGATTCATGAGCAGCATGCCGAAAAATTTGGATAGCAGCCCACCGATTAGAATCCCGCTTACGACAGAAATGCTACTCAGAAAACAGGTTTCGAGAAAGACCATGAAGGTAATTTGTCGTTCGCTCATACCGTACAGCAGATACATGCCAAATTCCTTTTTACGCTGTTTCATAAAAAACGAATTCGCATACAGAATGAAGAAAATAATGAACAAGAAAATGACAACAGAGGCAATAGACAAGCCAAGTTGGAAATTCCGCTTTTGTTCGATGGCTGCTAATATATCGCTATTGAACATTAAAGCGGTGAACGTAAAGTGAATAATGACTCCGATGAGCATGGAAATAAAATAGATCGCATACAGCCTGAAGCTTCGTTTCAAGTTACGCCAGGATAAATCGAGCAAGCTCATCGGCGGTCGCCCCCTATGGCACTTTGAATCGTTAGGATTCGCTCGAAGAATTCCTTCTCGGACTGTTCGCCTTTTACCATCTCATTGACGATTTTGCCGTCACGAAGAAATATCACGCGCTGGCAGTAGCTCGCTGCATACGAATCGTGGGTAATCATCAGAACCGTTGTCTTCAAAGTGTGATTGAGCAATTGAATTTGTTCAAGCAGTTGGGTAGCAGATCGGGAATCCAGTGAACCCGTTGGCTCATCGGCAAACACGATTGCTGGATTGGTGATGATCGCTCGTGCCGCAGCCGTACGCTGCTTCTGACCACCGGAAATTTCAGACGGATACTGGGATAGGATCGATTCTATGTTTAACGCTTCTATTAAGTTGGCTAATCGCTGTTCCATATCCGCGACAGGTGTTTTCTGTAACGAGAGCGGGAGCAGAATATTTTCTTTCACCGTTAAGGTATCAAGTAAGTTGTAATCTTGAAAGATGAATCCCATGCGTTTCTGGCGAAATTCTCGTAAGGCCTTCTTTTTCAAATCTAACAGCGATTTCCCTTCGACCCAAACCTCCCCGCCGTTAAAACTGTCAATCGTGGAAAGAGCATTCATTAAGGTCGTTTTGCCTGAGCCAGATGGCCCCATAATCGCGGTGAATTCCCCTTGTTCAATCGTTAAATCAATATTTATTAAGACTTGTGTTTTTCCATATGATTTGGATAAATTTTTTGTTTGAATAATTGCAGCCATGGTTTCGTCCTCCTTCACCACCTTACTATACCGACGAATTGACGTTTCAACCATCGATATACCATTATTTAAAGTGACGATTTTGTCATGTTGCATGAAGAAGCGGCAACGAACCTCTCCATTCATTTTTGCATGAAGGTAAAGATGGAGTTCTTCACGGAGCGTATCACCCTGACTTGTTTTTGTTACTATTTGCTAATGTTGGGCATTTCACTCGTGATTTTGCGGTGAATCGTGTGTCGAAGATGAAATCAGCTAGCCGTTTTTTTCTTTTCCGCTTCCAGATGTAGTAGAATAGAGCCACAGCAACAAGAAGGGGAGTCAAATCGTGACGACAAGAAGCTTTAATGATTATCAATTAAGTGAGGATATTACGCGTGCGCTAACTACACTGGGTTATACGCAGCCGACGGATGTACAGCACAAGGTGATCCCGATTGCGTTGCAGGAGCGGGACTTGACCGTGAAATCCCGCACGGGGAGCGGAAAAACGGCGGCATTCGGCATCCCGATCTGCGAGCTTGTGGAGTGGGAAGAGAACAGGCCGCAGGCACTCATCCTGACACCAACACGGGAGCTCGCCGATCAAGTGAAGCAGGATATGACGAACATCGGACGCTTTAAGCGGATTAAGGCAGTTGCTTTGTACGGCAAACAGCCTTTTGCCAAGCAGAAGCTGGAGCTGCACCAGAAATGCCATGTGGTCGTAGGCACACCGGGGCGTGTGTTGGATCACATTCAGAAAGGGACGCTGGACGTAGAGCGCCTGAAGTATCTGGTCATTGATGAGGCGGACGAAATGCTGCGTATGGGCTTCATCGAGCAGGTGGGAGCTATCATTGATGAGCTGCCAACGGATCGGATGACGATGTTGTTCTCGGCTACCCTTCCAAAAGATGTAGAGCAGCTGTGTCATCAATATTTGCGCAAGCCCATCGATATCGAGATCGAAACGCCTGAAGCTGCGAAAGTACAAATTGAGCATTCTCTTATCACGGTGCGGGAGAACGAGAAGTGGCCATTGCTTCAGAATGTCCTCGTGATGGAGAATCCAGAGAACTGCATTATTTTCTGCCGGACACAAGAGCATGTCGATAAACTCTACACACAGCTCGATCAGTTGGATTTCCCGTGTGATAAAATCCACGGTGGTATGGTGCAGGATGATCGTTTCCTGGTCATGAATGCATTCAAGCGCGGAGAGTTCCGATTCCTGGTAGCCACGGATGTCGCGGCAAGAGGGATCGATGTGGAGGACATCACACATGTCATCAACTATGATCTTCCGATGGAAAAAGAAAGCTATGTGCACCGCATTGGTCGGACAGGCAGGGCGGGCAAGACAGGCAAGGCGATTTCGTTCGTAACGCCGCATGAGGACAAGTTCTTGGCGGATATCGAGGGCTATCTAGGCTTCGATATCCCAAGGAAGGATGCGCCCGATTCCGAGGAGGTTGCCGCGAAGCGAGCTGCCTTCGATCAGAAGATGCAGGCAACGCCTGTCATCAAGCGGGATCGCAGTGACCAGTTAAACAAGGGCATCATGAAGCTCTATTTTAACGGGGGCAAAAAGAAAAAGATTCGCGCTGTTGACTTTGTCGGCACCCTCGCCAAAATTGAAGGTGTTACCGCTGAGGATATCGGCATCATCACGATTCAGGATAATGTGTCGTATGTCGACATTTTGAACGGCAAAGGGCCGATGGTGCTCAAAATTATGAAGAACACGACCATCAAGGGGAAATTGTTGAAGGTGCATGAAGCGAACAAGTAAAGATGTGATGGGGACCAGAGGGCCAATGGAGGCTCTCTGGTTCTTTGCTGTGCGCGATTTTTCCCTGTTACAAAATAGAAATCTACGCTGCAGGTTAAAATATTACTCGAAAGGGTCAATTCTGTGACTTATCCGTGAATCGCTCACAAGGTAGACTATAGAAAATACGACATGGGGTGAATTTCATGGCTAACCATATACAATCGCAAGCAGGTAGTATCCCAAAAACCCAAGTGAAGCCGAAACAGTCCAAACAGCAAATTCGAGAGAATTTAGCCGGATATCTTTTTGTTAGTCCCATGGTCATCGGCCTATTCGTTTTCACGTTATTTCCAATCATTGCTTCCTTCTTTTTGAGCTTTACCGATTGGAACTTTGTTGCCGGGTTTTCGAAGGTGAAATTCCTCGGGTTGGACAACTTTATAAAGCTGATTCATGACAGTGTATTTCTACTTTCATTGAAGAACAATATGATTCTGATGGTCGTTGTTCCGTTAACACTCATTGTTTCACTGGTTTTAGCGGTACTGATTGATAAACAAGTGTATTTCAAAGGTGTTTTCAAAGTTATTTACTTCATTCCGTATATCTCAAGTGTGGTTGCGGTAGCGATCGTGTTCCAAGTTCTCTTCCACCCAACGTACGGGCCGATTAACCAAACCTTAATCGACTGGGGAATTGCCAATCCACCGAAATGGCTTGCCGACCCTGATTACGCTTTGTACTGTGTGATGGGTCTAATGGTATGGATCAACATTGGGTACAACATGATTATTTTCATGGCAGGACTTCAATCCATCCCGAAAGATCTTTATGAAGCAGCAGATATTGATGGTGCATCGAAATGGAAGCAATTTTACAGCATTACCATACCATTACTGTCACCAACAACATTCTTCTTGCTCGTATCGGGCATTATTGGAACATTCAAAGTATTCGATGTCATTTCCGTATTGACCAATGGTGGACCGGCTAACTCAACGAGTGTGGTCGTGTACCGCTTATACGAAACAGCCTTCATTAACCTGCAATCTGGCTATGCTTCTGCGATGGCGATTGTGCTTCTAATTCTCGTACTCTTAATTACGTTAATTCAATGGTTCGGCCAACGTAAATGGGTCAACTATTAAACTAGAATGGAGGTTAACACATGGATAATAAGAAAAGTCTCAAAAAGATTATTATAACGATCGTGATGGCCATCTTCGGCATCCTGTTTATGACGCCATTCCTATGGATGATCTCAGCTTCCATGAAGCCAGAAGCCGACGTATTCATTTTTCCGATACAGTGGATTCCTAAACATTTTAGCCTAATTGAAAATTATAAAACGGTATGGACGACCAAATTCCCCTTGTATTATTGGAACTCCATTAAGGTAGCTGTCATCACGACTGCTTTATCCGTACTATTTTCATCGATGGCGGCTTATGCCTTTTCTAAAATTAAGTTCCGCGGCTCGAATATTCTCTTTGTTCTCGTTCTTATTATTTATATGGTTCCAAGTCAGGCGATTCTCGTGCCGCAATTCCTTTTGCTTCGTTCCATGCACCTGTATGATACGCATCTAGGACTTATTCTTCTAGGATCTTTCAGCGTACTGGGTACGTTCATGCTGCGTCAGTTCTATCTAGGTATCCATGATGAGTATATGGAATCCGCAAGGATTGATGGCGCTGGTCATGCCCGCATTTTCTGGACCATCTGTACACCGCTTGTACGTCCTGCGATTGCGACTTATGCGATCTTGCGCTTTATCTGGACATGGAATGATTACCAAAATCCATTGATTTTCCTAAGAGACAAGTCGTTATTCACACTTCCACTAGGGATTCATTCCTTCGCCGATTTAAATGGCGAATTCTACTCCCTAATCATGGCCGCTTCCGTTTCTGCGATCTTACCTTTGTTGATCATTTTCATCATTGGACAGAAGCAAGTTATCGAAGGGATTTCCATGGGTGGCGTTAAAGGCTAAACTCCTGTTTACAAGCAAGATGTCAAAATAAGAGTACATGAGGTTAAAATATTGCCTCGTGTGCTCAAACTAAGTTTGTTACGATTCGTCATGTAAAGGTTTTCAGTTATCGCAGCATTATACAAATATCTTCTTGGAGGGGTTCATATGAAAAAGAGTTTACTCGTATTAAGCGGTGTTCTAGCAATCAGTACTGCGCTTGCAGGCTGTGGAAGCAAAAGTGAAGATAAACCAGCAGAAACGGCTGGCGGTGCAGCAACTTCATCAACGAATGCACCTGTTACGATTAAAGTACAAGCATGGTACACAGAAGCACAAGGCAACTGGAATGCAACTGTTGATGCGTATAACAAAACTCACCCGAACGTTAAAGTCGTTTACGAGAGCATGTCCGAAAAGGGCGATTCCCAAGAAGGTATGAAAAAGCTTGATCTACTAGCTGCTTCCGGCGAGCAAATGGACGTTGTAATGTACTCCAGCGCATCTGACTTTGCACAACGTGTAGGCGCGGGAATTCTTGAGCCACTCGATGCTTACTTGAAAAAAGATAACATCGTTGTTAAAGACGAGTACAAACTTGATCCGGTTGTTAACGGCAAATACTACGCTTTGCCTGGTAAAATGATCGAATGGTTCGTTCTTTTGAACAAAGACAAATTAGATGCAGCTAAGCTTCCAGTTCCAACAGAATGGACTTGGAATGACTACGCAGAATACGCGAAGAAACTGACTTCAGGTGACGGCGCAGCGAAACAGTACGGTTCCTACTTCCACAACTGGAAAGACTACGCGCTACTTGGTTTGAACAACAATATGGACAATCCGTACCTGGTGAAATCCGATGGCACAGAGAATATTGATAACCCGCAGGTTCGTTTCTCCTTGAACCTACGTAACCAAATGGAAAACGTAGATAAATCGTCCGTTCCTTACTTCGAAGTTGTTTCCCAAAAGATGGCTTACCGTGACGTGTTCTACGCGGGTAAAACAGCCATGCTAGCAACAGGTAACTGGATGGTTGGTGAGCTTGCACAAAACGCGAAGTTCAACACGGTATTTGCTCCGTATCCGAAATATGATGCGAAAGATGCAAATGGTCTAACTGAAGTTGGCGCTGACTTCATGGGTGTTGCTGCAAACTCCAAAAATAAACAAGCCGCTTATGACTTCGTGAAATGGTACACAACAGAAGGCATTCAAACGCAAGGTCTGTTCTTCTCCGGTTGGAAGAAAGCGGATATTAATGCAAACGTGGATGCGATTCTAAAAAGCGGAAAACCAGATCAAGTATCTAAAATTGATAAAGCTTCCTTGCTATCCACTTTGAAAGTGAACAAAGCGACAAAATTGGTTGTTCCTCCAACGTACGCTTTGCAACAAGAGAAAGAATACTTAACGCAAGTTGAGTTGTTCTTAACTGGCAAGCAAGATCTAGAGAAAACAATTTCAACGGCGAAAGCTAAAATTGAAGACATCAGAAAAAGTAATGCGAAGTAATCGGTAACGATTAGTCTAGCGTTACTGGTATAATGTGTATAGGGAGCAAGAGGAGGCCACAGGGCCCCTCTTTTTTCCCATTTTATTGGAAAAGGTGGGAAGCGTTAGTGCTGCAATGGTTTCGCACATTATCTCTTCGTAATAAATTAGTACTAACGATTCTGATTTGTCTGGTTCTACCATCCATCGTGTCGATGAATGTGTCGAATTTGTTCACACGGGATGCGGTTCGTTCACAAGTGGCAGACAGTGCAAGGCAATCCATGCGTATTGCGAATCAGATTGTCTCAGAGAAATTGAAGAATATGGTCTATCTCATGAACTTTATTCAATTGGATGAGGATCTACAGGAGCCTATTTTGAGCTTAAGTCATGTAAATGAAACAACGCCAATTGGAGATATTGTGTTAGATAAGAAAACCATATCGAATCGGGTTACAACGGTGATTAGGTCATTAGGTAATTTGTACGTCACGATACTATTGCCGAATGGGCAGTATGTGGCTTCCTATACGACTTTTAATTTTGAACCGAAATCGTTTATGGATAAAGAATGGATGCCTGGTGTAGACCAGGTAACTGGTTACAATGTGAAATGGATTGGCGTTGAGCCGAATTACAGTCAGGAGTCGATTCAACCTTATCTATTGGCAGCAGCAAAGCCACTTCGATTAAATGGCTCCACATATGGCTATGTCATTGTGGGTCTTGAGTTAGATGTACTTCAAGATTTTTTTGCTCAATATCAGGATAATGAGTCCATGGTCATCATTGATGAAAACGGCCGAGTCTTGGTGGATAAGGATTCTAGTCAGATCGGCAAGCCATTTATGTATTATGACCAGCTTTCTACTGAGGAAGGTTCCACTTTCGTGAAGGTAGCTGGTGAAGAATATATCATGCAGAGTGCTCAAGTCACGCCGGAATGGAAGCTCGTGAACATGACGCCTTATAAGGCGGCTGCCAAGCAAATTCAGTCTTTTCGAAAGACGGATTTCGGTATCCAATTGGTGTTTCTGATCTTGTTCGCGGTTGTGCTGCTCTATGTGGTGCGTACACTAACGAAGCCTATCGCAAAGCTTGTCCAAACCGTTGTCCGAATCGAATCTGGTCAATTGAGCGAACGTTCCAACATACATGGCGGGGACGAAGTCGGCCGGTTGGGCTATGTATTTGACCGCATGATTGATCGTATCGAGCTGACGCTCTTCGAGAATAAGCGAGAGCAAGAGCTCAAGCGTAAGGCTGAGTTGGCGATGCTCCAAGCACAGATTAATCCCCATTTTCTTTTTAATGTATTAAATTCCATTCGGTTGAAAATTATGATGAAAGGCGACGAGGAGAACGCTGAATTGATCAGCTCATTGTCTGCCCTCTTGCGCATGACCATCAATCGCAATAACGCATACATCACGCTCCATGAAGAGATTGGGATCAACGAGCACTATGTTCGTCTGTTGAATTCGAGGCACGGCGATCGGGTTGTTCTGCGTGTATCCGCGGCTTCCGACACCCTGCTTATCCAAATTCCGCGTTTCCTTCTGCAGCCGCTCATTGAGAATGCGTATATTCATGGACTTAAAAGTAAAGCAGGTGAAATAATGATTGTTTCCCGAATTGCTGAGGATGGCAGGTTGCAAGTAGAGATCCAGGATTCCGGTGTTGGCATGACGCCAGAGCGGTTGTTGGAGCTTCGCAATCATTTAGAAGCTACCCCAATAATGCCTGTAGCGGAAGAAGCAAGCAGTCCTTCCCTATCGGGGATTGGTTTACATAATGTGTTTGAACGACTTCGGATGATTTATGGCCATCAATTCGATTACAACATTGAAAGCAGTCTGGGACACGGCACTCAGATTATTCTGCTCTTCCCACAGCAACCTGAGAAAGAGGTGTGACCTATGTACACCGTCATGATTGTAGATGATGATATACCGGTTCTTGAATTTCTGAAAACGACGATAAAATGGGAAACGCTCGGCTATCAATTGACTGGCGTTTATGCTAGTCCCTTGGATGCCCTGAAGGCGGGGCAGCAAACCAAAACAGATGTATTGATCAGCGACATTGGGATGCCTGGGATCAATGGGCTGGAGTTAATCAAGTCCCTCCGCGAGGAGGATCCGCACCTGAAAGCTGTGATTCTCTCTTGTCATGATGAATTCCACTATGCTCAGGCGGCCGTTAAGCTATCGGTGAGTGAATATATTTTGAAGGAAACGATGAACGTCAGCAATATCACGGAGGTATTAATTAGGCTTAAGGAGCAATTGGATGCGGAGGATCGGCAGCAGTCGAAGAGCCGCAAGCTCGAGAAAGAGGTCTCGCAGCAACGCAGCGCTTCTAAGCGTCAGTTCATCCGAAGCACTGTAAATGAGCCGTTATTTGATGCTGCTGAGTGGAGCACCAAAGCAGGGGACTTCGGTATTCAGCTAAACAAGCACGCTGTCCTGCCTGTATTCGGCTATGCCAATCGGGTGAAAGAGGCGAATAGCCGGTTCCAGTCGACAGATTTATTCGAGTATACGATTCAGAATATTGTAGAGGAGCTGCTCGTGGATCAAAAGGAAGTGACCTTGTTCACCTACGATACAGGCGAAATCGTGCTGTTATTTCCGCATTTCTCTGAGCTGCATGTGAACAACAGCCAGAAGATGGAGCAGACGCTGCGACAGCTGCAAAGCTGCTTGCAGAAGTATGCAAAAATTTCCTTTTCGTTCATCACGGGGACTCCGGTGAAGGATGTTCGGTTGTTGAAGGATCAATTGATCCGCATGGTGGAGGCCAAGGCTATCCGATTCTACATGCCAGAGTCCTCGATCAGCAAACTTGAGCATTTGCGGGAAGGATTCGGAGACGGGGGGGAGCTGCTCGCTCAGTACGCGCAGGCGTTGGATGAATTCCGCAGCGTGGTGTTCGATGAGCGTGCAGAAGGGATTGATTCGTTCGTCTCGAAGTGGGTCGATTTCATTCAGTACAATCGGTTCCGCCCCCTAGAGGTGAAGGATTGGCTGCTCAAAATGATCCTGGATGTGCGGATGCGCCTCAAGTCGCTGCAGCATTATCAATCGACGTTTTCCTCGGAGCTGCTGCATCACGATGTCCACGAACTGTCTTCCATCCGCGAAATGGAGCTGTGGCTGAAGGATTATTTGCAGCAGGCCATCCAGTGGGCGGGACAAGTGTACCGGGAGTCGCACAATCGTGAAATCCTAGAGTGCCAGCGGTTCGTGTATAACCATCTCGATACGAAAATATCACTGGAGGACGCTGCCGCGCATCTACATCTGCACCCGAGCTACTTAAGCCGCTTGTTCAAGCGGGAGACAGGCGAGAATTTCATCGAGTACGTGACGCGGATGAAGATGGAGAAGGCGAAGGAGCTTCTAGAAATCACGGATAAAAGCGTGGAACAAATCTCAGATATGCTCGGCTACGAGAATAAGAACTATTTTGGCAAGCTGTTCAAAGCGCATACCGGCTTCGTGCCGAATGCGTATCGGGGGCAGACGAAGGGGAGCTAGGTGATCCCCACTGTGAAAGCACAAAATCCTGCAAAATTGCAGGACTTTGTGCTTTTTCAATGTGATGGTTTGTTTACAGTTTGGAAAAAACGCTCAGCCGCCTCGCCTACATGCCTCACAGTAAACGTAGCCGCTGTAGCAGAACTTGCTTCATAGTCACGGATTAAGATCGTGGTCCCGACCCCCGCCCGCAAACCTGCTTCGATGTCACTCTCTTTATCACCTATGATTACCGATGAGGCCAGATCCAGCTGCAACTCTCGCATTGCTTGTAAAATCATACCTGGATTAGGCTTTCGGCAGAATGCATCTTGTTTGTATTCACCGATGCCGTGTACAGGGTGATAGGGACAAAAATATACTTTGGCGATCCGGACTCCATGTGCCTCGAATTGCCCCGTCATCCATGCCGTTAACGCCCAAAAGTCGTCCTCCGTGTAATATCCCCGACCAATCCCCGCTTGGTTAGTTACGATGATGAGTACAAACCCCGCATGCTGAAAACGTAAGAGTGTCTCAAATATACCCTTGCTAAATTCGAAATCCTCTACTTTATAAACATAAGATTTATCAAGGTTAATTACACCATCCCGGTCGAGCAAAAGCGCCTTTGCTCTCATCCGTCTCCACCTCCGGTGCCAAGCTCAGACTTCGCACGCTCATAGTCTTCCGGAATACCGATATCGATAAAATAACCTTCACTCGGGAAGCCATACATGTTAAGTTTCTGTGCACCAGGATTTCCTAGAAATTGCTCAAATGAAAATTGATCTGACAGCTCAAACGGATTCCATAAATCGGTACGAGCTACGTATACACCACCATTAATCAAGCCGGACTCGCACATCCGTTTCTCCTGAAAGCTCAACACCCTACAGTCCGAACTTACGATAACGGCACCATATCGGTCAAAGCGTTTCATCGGCTTAAGTGAAAGCGTCAGGTCGGCAGCGCGGTCATTATGAACCTGAACCAACTGCTGGATATCGACTTGGAACAACGTGTCTCCATTTATTAAAAGCACCTGATCGCTGGAAATCTGAGTCATCGCCTTCTTAAGAGCCCCTCCGGTTCCTAGCGGTTTTTCTTCCACCGAATAAGCGATTCTTATTTCTCCGAAGCGATGGCCGAAATAAGAGCTAATGGTTTCATGTTTGTATCCTACCGCAAGTATCACCCTGCGAACCCCTTGCATCTCCAATCGCTCAAGAATGTAATGAAGAAATGGTTTGCCCCCTACGGGAGCCATCGGTTTGGGTAAATCCCATATAACCTCCCGCAAACGTGTCCCCATTCCGCCAGCTAATATGATTGCTTCCATAGGGTTAAAATCCCTTGCCAAATATAGATTCTTCTACAATCGCGCACAAAATGTGGCCAATCATAATATGCGCTTCTTGAATTCTCGGGGTTTCTTGGGAGGGTATCCGTATGCAGATATCGCATAGGGCAGCCATGCTGCCTCCCGATTCACCGGTCAAACCAATTGTCGTGATGCCCATAGCACGGCACATTTCTAAACCTCTGATCACATTGGGAGAGTTACCGGATGTGGAAATGCCAATAAATAAGTCTCCACTTTGGCCGTTAGCTTGAATTTGCCGTGCAAACAACTGTTCATATCCGTAGTCGTTTCCGATTGCTGTAAGAATGGAGGTATCAGTAGTAAGCGCGATGCACGGCAGGCCGGGGCGGTCGAAATAAAAACGGCTGACGAATTCGCCGGCAATATGCTGGGCATCGGCCGCACTTCCTCCATTGCCACCGAGCATTATTTTATTACCTTTGCGGTAAACCTCGATCATTTTTCTTGCTGCCTGCTCGATTAAACTAAGTATAACTCTATCCTTAGCAATCGAACGTTTAATCTCCATTGCCCGTAAAATTTCGCTGCTAATATACGCTTTCAAACTTATACCCTCCATCCTTGCGTTCCGTTCTTTGTAAAATGGAATTGAAACACTTTACCTCCTAATTCGTTCAATCGCTGTACAACCTGTATGCGTTTGACGGGATCCACGATAAACATCATAAATCCGCCTCCTCCTGCTCCAGATACCTTGCCTGCTAGTGCACCGGCATTCATCGCCGTATCGTATATGAAGTCAATTCGATCGTTCGTAATAGAGGCTGCCATCTTTTTTTTGGCACTCCAGGATTTTCCCAAATGCTCAGCAAACTTGTTGATTTCTCCCTTTAATATACATTCCTTAATTGCATAAGCCTCCGCTTTCACTATATGGGTCGCTTTTAGGGCTGACTGTTTTTTATCCTGTGTATTGCGGACTTGTTCGTCAATGATCTTGGCAGATTCCCTTGATGCTCCTGTGTAATATAAAATCATAGAGCTCTCCAATTCACTGATAATCCAGTTTTTTACCCGAAGTGGGTTCACAATAACCCGATTATTTTCGTAAAACTCAATAAAGTTGAATCCTCCAAAGGTGGCTGCATATTGATCCTGCCTCCCGCCACCCCAACCGACATCAATACGCTCGATTTCATAGGCAAGTTGAGCGATTTCATACTCCCCGAGCGGCAGATTAAGCCATTCTACGAAAGCCTTCAACATAGCGACGACCATCGTGGATGATGAGCCGAGACCGGACCCTGCGGGAGCGTCAGAATAGGTGGTCATCCGAAAAGAGAGCGGCTCGTCCTGCCTAAACTGTTTGACAATCCGGTTATACACGCCTTTATGCAAGCTTAGACAGCCATCCAACTCCAGCTCTGGGAGAGGGGCTGAGGTGAACTCTTCATTGAGGTCCGCAGCGACAAAAGTAAGGTTACCGTCATCGAAGACCTCAATCGTGCAATAGGCGTATAAATCAATCGTCGCATTCAGTACGCATCCTCCGAACAAGTCGCAGTAGGGCGACACATCCGTTCCTCCTCCGGCTAGCCCCAATCTTAAAGGAGCTTTAGATCTAATGATCATGTGCTACCTCCGTTCAATGTTGTCCAATATAATTCATAACCAATTCAGCATATGTACGAATAAGACAACTTGTATGGACGGATGGTGCAGAGTCGAATATTTTCCACCAACGTGCTTTTGAAAATAAACGTTTGTCCCATTCAGACCTTTTACAGAGGGAATAGTATAGCTATGTGATAATGAAGTGTACCGGGAGGTGCTTTGGTGAAGCTAAAGGCTAGGAGAAAAAGGAGAAAGATATTGGGGTCTATACGCGTGCGTAAGCTTCGTAGATATAAAGCAGGCAGGCGACTAGTGCTCAAACGTGGAAAATCCGTACGTGCAAGGTGGAAGAATCGGAGAAAACGGTCAGTTATGAAGCTTTATAAACGCAACAGGATGAGGCGTTTGAAACGTCGCCGGATCCGTAAAGGATTACGACTCGTGAATAAGCTGGTGGTACCGAACTCATCTCAGCCATTGGTCAGTATTATTATTCCGGTTCACAATAAATGGGATTTTACTTACAAATGCTTGGTGTCCATTGTTCAGAACACACATGGAATTCCTTATGAGATCATCGTGATGGACGATCATTCAAACGACTTAACAGCCCGTATCGGACATTTCGTCAAACAAGTCACTGTCATCCGCAATAAGGTGAAGAGGGGATTTCTTCATAACTGCAATCATGGGGCAGCGATTTCCAAAGGAAAGTATGTATTATTTTTAAATAACGATACTATAGTGACTCCCGGTTGGTTGGCACATCTATTGTCTTTACCCGAGAAAGATCCAACCATTGGAATTATAGGCTCTAAGTTGATATATCCGGATGGAAGACTTCAGGAGGCCGGCGGTATTGTCTATAATAACGGGTATGCTTGGAATTTCGGTCGATTAGATAACCCAGACAAACATGAATACAACTATGTCAAGGAAGTTGATTATATCTCAGGGGCATCGATCATGATTCGTAAAGATGTATGGAATAGAATTGGCGGGTTTGACGAGCATTTCGCACCTGCTTACTCAGAGGATGTGGACATTGCATTCAAAGCAAGACAACACGGTTACAAGGTTATTTACCAACCCAAATCCGTTGTCCTGCACTACGAGGGAGTATCTCACGGCACAGACCTTAACTCAGGAATAAAGAAATATCAGGTGATTAACCAGCAGAAATTTAGAGAAAAATGGGCGGGAGTACTACAGCGGGATCAACTTGCTGATGGAGAGCACCTCTTTTGGGCGAGGGAACGCTCAAGGAATAAAAAAACCATTCTGGTCATTGACTACGGTGTTCCAAGTTTCGACAAAGATGCGGGCAGCCGAACGACATTCATGTATCTGAAATTATTTGTGGACATGGGCTTTAATGTCAAATTTTTACCAGACAACTTCATCAAACCAGAGCCTTATGGCTCAGAACTCGAACAGCTCGGCATTGAGATCCTTTACGGACCGCAGGACCGCGGGTATTACGAGCAATGGATTGTTAGGCACAAGGATTACATTGATTATGTTCTGTTGAACCGTCCCAACATTTCACATCAATATATGGATCTAATCAAAGCCTATACCCGTGCGAAAATTCTGTATTATGGCCATGACTTGCATTACGTCCGAGAGTTGAAGCGGTTCGGATTGGAAAAAAACCGAGAGTTGCTTCAAGCATCAGAGAACATCAAGAGGCTGGAGTTCGACATGTTCACCAAAGCGGATACCGTTCTAACCTGCAGCGAATCAGAAAAACGAATTATCGACGGGAATTTCCCCAATAAAAATGCCGTATTGCTTCCAGCATATTACTTTGACCAAACGATACCGAGGACAAAGGCATGGCATGAACGGGGCGGTCTGCTCTTTATTGGCGGCTTCAACCATAGTCCTAACGTGGATGGAATTTTATGGTTTTGTCGCGAAATCCTGCCCATTGTGCAGCAATCCATTCCTGATATTCAATTGTTCATCGCAGGTTCCAATCCGCCGTCAGATGTTTTAGGATTAAATTCGGATCGGATTATTGTCAAAGGATTTGTACCCGACCATGAACTTAGAGAGCTGTATAGAAGCACGAAAATTGCCGTCATTCCGCTTCGCTACGGCGCAGGCGTGAAAGGCAAAACGGTGGAAGCCATGTGCCATCAGATGCCGGTAGTTTCCACAGGTACAGGGATCGAAGGGTTGCAGAATATTATCCAAACGATTGAACCTAAGAACACGCCTCAGGCATTCGCCGAAGAAATCATCCGGTTATATCACAATAACGATCTATTAGAGCACAAGGCCGAACAAGGTAAACAGTACGTGGAAACTTACTTCTCCCGATCCCAAGCCTTGGCGAGTATAAACTTAGCATTATAGTGTCGGATAAAAGTAGAAATGAAAAAAGGTGACTGAAAGTTTCGACTTTCAGTCACCTTTTTTTACCGTTCATTTCACCTTTCAGCAAAATAACGTTCCATAACAGCTGGATGTTTCTCAGTAAAAGGCCTCGTCAAAATGTCATATTCAATAGGATCCGTCAGTTTCCCTAGGTATTTATCGACATCACGGCGACGGTTATCGTTTGCTTTAACCCGGGAACCGAAAGCATAGTGATAATGGAAAGCTGAAATCGGCTCAATCCTATTGGGAATTTCCCACATGTAACGTCCGAACAGCTGCATTTTACAGTGATTTTTGGCATCGTCGTACCGTATACCAATATGATTGCGCCACATGAGGGTTCTAAAGACGGACCAGTGTTCGTCGTTCGGTGCACTTATTCTTACTGTTTGGGAATTCATCCAGAATTGCACGAATGGAAATGAGATAGCATCGGCTTCTTTCTGTGCCATGATTCGGGGCAATGCATCACGGAAGCCGTCCTCCATCATCTCATCCACATCAATCGCCATAATCCAATCTCCTACAGCATTGTCGACCAGGAAATTCCTTACGACTGACTCGTTCCAATCATCGGAGTAAGGCAAGCCCGTTTGCTTAATATGGAAAAGCTGAATATTCGCCCGGTTTTTCCACTCATTGATTATGCTTACACTGGCGTCAGTGCTTCCTCCGTCCACGATAAGAATTTCATCGGCATAGGAAGCGACACTTTCTAGAAACAGCGGGAGAAACAGTTCCTCATTCAATATCGGCACGATGACCGAAAGTTTCGGCTTCGTCTCGAGTAACGGAGTGTACGGAACATCCACCGGCCCATAAACTAACGGAGTGTTGATTAATGGAGGAAGAGGCCGCTTCGCCAGAGGCGTAGATCGTAATGATTTTCTTCTTCGGAGAGGTTTTTTAATCTTTCGCAGCAGACGTCTGCGGAGTTTTATGGTTCGCAGCGGACGCTTGCGTAATTTTATAGTTCTCCGCGTTCGTTTCAGTTTGATCACATTTTTCCTGCGGCTTCTCTTAAGCAGCTTTTGTTTCCGGTTCGTTTTGGCCGCCTTTCTAACTACCTGCCGGAGAACTTTTTTCATAGAGGACCTCCTTCGCTGTATGGTTGAGCGATCTAGAATCACAAATTGGTCACATGGCCATTCCTTTAATCCTACTTAGTATATTCAGGCGTCTCTGCCTACGAATGGACGAAACAACTATATATGAGTTTTTCCCGGCCCAATCGCAGCTAAAGAAAGCAGCATTCATCTCATTCTGCGCGACGTTAATTTCGGCGGTCATGTCTCAATTCTCACAACCCTCCGGTATGAAGCTGTTCAAGCAGAATGTGCCGGAACATTTAGTTCAAAAGGCACGTCGGTGTATCAAGCTCGACCTATATGCAAAAAGAGATGGCTGCTATGGCCATCTCTTTTAATGATTTCAGATATGGTTGTGGTTCACTCTGACATCTTCTGTTCTTCGGAACGCTCATGAGCATTCAGGATCGCAGTAAGCAGACCTGGGAAACGTTCTTCTAAATCATCCTTTCGTAATGACAAGAAGCGTTGGGTTCCCTGCACACGGACGTGTACGACGCCTGCTTCACGCATCGTACGCACATGATGGGACATGGTTGATTTCACGATGGCGACCTCTATGCCGCCACATGTGCATTCCCCTAGTTTGCAGATTTCGGAAACGATGGATAACCGAACAGGATCGCTTAACGCATAGAGGACGGACGAGAGATGCATATCTTTCTTGTCCGGGTGATATAGTATTTTCAGGATGCTTCCCCCTCGTTAAAAGCTAGTGATTGCATTTTAACATACTCCATGCTATATTTCTAATGTTCGATAATAATCGAACTTACGAACTAGATGCTTTGAACGTATGTCATTTAATACCCCTATAGAAAAATATGGAGTGGAGGAACGACCATGACAAATTCCAATACAAATCAAGAGACGCACTCTGTCGAGGCGTTGTTCAAGCCTTTTACACTAGGCAATCTTAGCTTAGCCAATCGAGTCGTGATGGCACCGATGACGCGAGCTTTCTCGCCGGGAGGTGTTCCTGGGCAGGACGTAGTGGATTATTACCGCCGCCGCGCGGAGAATGGCGTTGGTCTTATTATTACCGAAGGTACGCTGATCAATCATCCAGCGGCAACTGACAATCCTAATATCCCTAACTTCCATGGAGAAGAAGCGCTGGCAGGCTGGAAACGCGTTGTCGACGCTGTCCATGAAGCAGGAGGACGTATCGTGCCGCAGCTCTGGCATGTCGGGATGACTCGCCCAAATGGTTCACTTCCGCATCCGGAAACGCCATCGATTGGACCATCAGGCCGCAATTTAACGGGCGAACAAGTGAATGAGCCAATGACACAGGCCGACATTGATCAAGTTGTGCAAGCTTTCGCGCAAGCGGCAGCGGATGCAAAACGGATCGGCTTCGACGGCATCGAGCTTCATGGCGCCCACGGTTACTTGATTGATCAGTTCCTATGGGAGAAAACGAATCAACGCACGGATAAGTACGGTGGCAGTATGTTGGCTCGCACGCGATTTGCCGTTGAAATCATTGAAGCTTGCCGCCGCGCAGTAGGGCCAGATTTCCCGATTATTATTAGGCTGTCGCAATGGAAATCGACTGAGTATACGGCCAAACTCGCTGCTACACCTGAGCTGTTAGGTCAATTGCTTACGCCGCTTGTAGAAGCAGGCGTAGATATATTCCACTGCTCGACCCGCAGGTTCTGGGAACCCGAGTTCGAAGGATCTAGCCTTAATTTTGCAGGCTGGGTAAAGAAATTAACGGGCAAGCCTACGATCACCGTAGGATCGGTCAGTCTAGATGATGAATTCTTGAGCTCCTTCCGAGGAAAAAGTGCAGGCACAGCTGACATCAATGAGTTGCTTGTCCGTCTAGAGCAGAATGAGTTCGATCTCGTTGCCATCGGGCGCGCTCTGTTGGTTGACCATGCTTGGGCTGCAAAGGTTCAGGGCGGTCGTTTCAATGAATTACTGCCATTTTCACCTGACGCGCTGAAACAGCTGTACTGATTCAGAACCATATATATAAAGAAAGAGATGACATTGCTGTCATCTCTTTTTTTTTCCAACTCTACTTAGGACCACCCCTTCCTCCTCCTGCAAAATAACTGGAAAACCTCCATCTAAATTCGTGATTTTCGAGGTGTTTGATGAACTAAATGGAAAAAATGCAGCTAATTTTAGCCATTCTCGCCATTTTCACTGAATCGGGTTGAATTACCTGTACCTTTTCCATCTAAATCCAATTTGTGCGGAAGATCGCCTGAAATAACTGTATAATTTCCATCTAACTTTAGGTGGGGGAGGTGGGCGCGTGATATTAGGGGGTGTGGACAAGTGGAGGTGAAGTTAGAGGGTGTGGGCAAGAGGAGGCGGTATTAGGAGGTGGAGAATCTGGAAACACATATATTCCATCCCCTTTTGGAAAACCATCTAGTTATTTGGTATCCTGCACAAATTTCCATGTCTTTACAATAAAATAGCAAATTTCGCAATTATCCTATGGTAAAATAAGGTGGTTCTTAGATAGCTTGTCTGTCCGATAAGCAAGCGCTTATGTAGAAAAGATTTTAACTCAGCAAATTGGCTAAGGAGGAATTGTAATGAGTAAGCTCAAAGGATGGAAGACGAGATTATGGAAGACAACGTTGGCGTTGACAGTAGCCATACCGTTCCAAGTGCTGGCTACAAGCAGCTGGCAGACGGTGATGGCGGAGGGACCGACAGATCCAGCGCCGTTCATTGAAGCCAAAGTCGTCAACGGGAATGCAGGGAAGAAAGTGCTTTTCGACAATACACACGAGCAGACAGCTGGAGCAGCGGATTGGGTCATTGATGGGGCTTTTTCGGATTTCGGCAATGCGTTAGCGAATAGTGGTTATTATGTAAAAGAACTTCGCAAAACAACGCCAATTACCTTGGCCGATTTGAGTGGTTATGATGTGTTCGTGGTAGCGGAGTCCAATGTTCCGTACAAAACAAGTGAGCAAAACGCCCTAGCCCAATATGTGGCGGCAGGCGGCAGTATATTCTTCATCGGCGATCATTACAATGCCGACCGGAACAAGAACCGCTGGGATGGCTCCGAGGTATTCAATGGCTATCGCCGAGGTGCCTGGACGAATCCAGCTGCAGGAATGAGCGCAGAAGAGACAGCCTCCTCCGCTATGCAAGATGTAGCAAGCTCGGATTGGCTGGCGACACAGTTTGGCCTGCGTTTTCGCTATAACGCCCTCGGCGACATTAATGCGAATAACATTGTAGCGCCTGCGCAAGCTTTTGGGATAACGACAGGTGTCTCCAGTGTGGCGATGCATGCAGGATCCACGCTGGCTATTATTGATCCGACGAAGGCGAAGGGTATTGTGTACTTGCCGCAAACGAATGATGCTTGGGCGAATGCGGTTGATCAAGGTGTGTATAACGGAGGCGGCATCGCGGAAGGTCCGTACGTGGCTATTTCCAAAGCAGGCGCAGGCAAGGCTGCCTTCATCGGGGATTCCTCACCGGTCGAGGATGCAACGCCGAAATATGTGCGCGAGGATACGGGTGCGAAGAAGACGACTTATGACGGTTTTAAAGAAGTGGACGACGGAACGCTGCTCGTCAACATGGTGAACTGGCTTTCTACCAAAGAAAGCTATACCAGCTTCGCAGAAGTAAGCGGCATGCAGTTGGATCAGCCGACGGCTTTGCTGCCTTTTGAAGCTCCGGCGGCATCGACAGAACCACAGCCAGAGCCTTGGGCAGCGCCAAACGCAGGCTACAAATGGTACGACCGCAGCACGTTTAAACCAGGTTCCTATGGCGGCCCTGCGGCAACGGCGAGTACCACGTACAGCTTTGTGAAACAAGCGGTATTGCCGAATGCGGCAGACTTCCCGATCAGAGTCGTTGTGGATAACTTGCCGCCTTCGACGACCGTAACGGGTTTCTCCCTGGGAATCTATCTGGTCAGCGGTGGTTCACAAATCGCCAAAGTACAGAATGCAGATGGCACCTGGCCGACAACTTACGCGTATAGCTCCGCGTTCAGTGTAACTGCAGATATCAACGGACACGCGACGAAGGATCTGAATGTACGCGTTGTTCCGGGAACGACCGCGCCAGCGAATCTCAGATTGCGCTTGAATGGCACGAATCTGAAAACCGAAGCCGTCACTTTTGGAAATGTGCCTGCAGAAAACTTGCCGGAAGAGGAGAATCCGATTCCTGCCAAGATCGCCATTTCGGAAGCACGTGCGAAAGCAGCAGGTACGTTGGTGACGGTAGAGGGTATTGTTACGACGGAGCCGGGTGCTTTTGGCGGGCAAGCCTTCTACTTGCAAGATGCGACAGGTGGCTTGTATGTATTCCAAAGTTTGAGTGGCTTCCACCAAGGGGATACGGTAAAAGTAACAGCCTCAACAGCGCTATTTAACACGGAGTTTGAGCTTGCTGATCCTGTAGAGATTGCCAAAACAGGCGTCGCTGCACTCCCAACACCAACCCCAGTATCCGCTGTGACAGCGGACAACCAAGGGCAATTGCTCACACTTAGCGATGTAACGATTAGCAACATCATCACAGCAACACCGACGGGTTCTTTTGAATTCGACGCTGTCAAAGACGGCGTAAGCAATCACATTCGTGTCGATACACGAACAGGTTTATCCTTGAGCACCTTCCCGTACACAGCTGGGCAAAAGGTGACCATACAAGGTGTTGGCGCTATTTTCAAAGGTGTCTATCAATTGAAGCCACGGGGCTTGAGCGATTTCAGCGTGGCTGCTGATACCACTGCACCAGTAACAACAGCTGCCTTATCCAGTGAACCGAATGGAGCGGGTTGGTTCAAAGATGACGTTACCGTCACGTTAACTGCCGTAGATGATCAAGAAGGTGCGGTGGCTACTCAATATGCCACTAATGGCGGTACTTCTGCGGCATACACAGCGCCAATCATGATTGGTACTGAGGGCTCAACAACAGTGAGCTATTCCTCTACGGACGGTGCGGGTAATGTTGAAGCGCCAAAGTCCTTGCAAGTGAAGCTGGATAAAACAGCGCCTACAGCGACCCTAACCGAGTCGGGTCATGCGGTTAAGGATGTGACGGATGCGACTTCGGTGACATTCGATTTGGCAACCAGTGATACAATCTCGGGTGTTGTAGAGCAATCCCTGACCTTGGATGGTCATGCGATTACAAGCGGTCAAACGATTGCCGCAGGCAGTTTAGCCGTAGGTGCACACACTGTGGCGTATCTTGTAGCGGATGCTGCAGGGAACACGACGAGCGCGTCTCAGACATTTAACGTGGTTAAGCCATTATCCAATGGCGCTCCTGGCAAGCCCGTTTTATCCTCCAATAACGGCTATTCTGGTTTAAAAGATGGCAACTACACGATCACGATGAACATGTGGTGGGGGAATAATGGTACGATTTTCAAACTATACGAGAACGGTGTTCTTATCAGCACGAAAACACTTTCCGATGCGTCCCCAGCGGCTCAAATCGCCAAAGTGGATGTATCCGGTAAACCAAACGGCACGTACACTTATACCAGTGAACTTATTAATTTATTCGGTACGACAACTAGTCAACCCATCGTTGTAACGATTACTGACGCATCCCCAGGTAAACCAGTCTTATCGCAGAATAATTGGGATGGGGATGGCAACTACAATGTGAGCATGAACATGTGGTGGGGCACCAACGCAACAGGGTATCGCCTCTACGAAAATGACGTGCTCATTGATACGAAAAGTCTGCAAGCTGCTTCACCGAGTGCACAAAGCGCTGTAACAGCAATTGCTGGTCGCGCAATCGGTGTTTATCAGTATCGCGCCGAGCTGTTCAATGCAGCTGGCGTGACATCCAGCGACGTGGTGAATGTCACGGTTACGAAGTAGCCGGAGGTAAAAGAGAATGCAGTGCAGCCCTTCTGGTCTTAGACCGGAGGGGCTGTTCTGTGTTCGCACCTACCGCGAGCAGGTTATCCTTCATGCTGAACCAACTAGACAAAACCATATCCCAATGGTAGGTTAAATGGATAATTAGGAAAGTAAGTGATCTCATATGTCCATTACTTCGCAAGCTAAAGAAATAACGAGCGGCAGCCGCTTATGGATGGTGCTGGTGCTCGGTTTACTCGCCTCCTTCGGGCCGCTTTCCCTCGATATGTACTTACCTGCGCTACCTGTCATAGCGGGTGATCTCCATACAACGACTTCGCTCGCACAAATGAGCTTAACTGCCTGCATGCTCGGTCTCTCCCTAGGCCAGCTCATTGCTGGATCGGTGAGTGATGTGCGCGGAAGACGCATGCCTCTGTTGGTCGGCCTCTTGATTTATGGCGTAGCCTCAGCACTTTGCATGGTTGCTCCATCGATTTGGGCGTTCCTGATCCTGCGCTTCGTGCAAGGGATGGCGGGAGCTGCTGGGATCGTCATTTCCCGAGCGATCGTTCGTGATATGTATGAGGGCGTGGCGTTGACGAAATTTTTTGCGCTGCTGATGCTTGTGAATGGTTCGGCTCCCATCCTAGCTCCGATTATCGGGGGACAGCTGCTGCAATTCACCTCATGGCGCGGTGTCTTTCTTGTGCTCAGCTTGATCGGTGTCGTGATGCTAATCATTGTTGTACTTGGGCTAAAAGAAACCCATCCGCCGGAACGCCGCTCCAAAGGCGGGCTTACGAATACCCTGCGTATATTCCGAGGTCTACTCACTGACCGTTTGTTCATGGGCTATGCGTTAACGCAGGGGCTCATTTTCGCAGGCATGTTCGCATATATTTCAGGGTCGCCGTTTGTTTTACAGGATATATTTGATGTTTCTCCACAAATGTTCAGTGTAATCTTCGCGGTGAATGGGGCTGGTGTTATCCTTGCTGGTCAAATTACGGGACGACTTGCGGGCAAAGTCAGCAATCACCGTTTGCTTGCTGGAGGCTTAGCGATAGCAGTTCTAGGAGGCTTGTTGTTGCTCGTTGCAACGCTTAGCGGGGCTGGGCTCATGTTGATATTGCCGGCGTTCTTCCTCATCGTGGCCTGTATTGGTCCGGTTTCGGTATCAACTTCCTCCTTGGCTCTGCAAAATCAAGGGAAAACAGCCGGCAGCGCAGCAGCCTTGCTAGGTCTTATGACCTTCGTCATCGGTGGTTTAGTAGCACCACTTGTCGGTCTTGGCGGCAGCCAGACAGCTGTACCTCTTGGCATAATCATCGCTGCTATGGAGCTGGGTGGCGTGCTTTGCTTCGTTTTCCTAACGAGAAAAAAAGCGTGATCGGCGAATACTTTTTTTAAAAAAATTCAAAGATTTTTCACAATTAACGTTTATACTGAAAGAAGAATTGACCAATTTGTGAAAAAGGTGGCTAACTCGCATGAAGCGCATTCATAAAACGTGGCTTATCGGCACACTGGCAGCTGGATTATTGATCAGTGGCGGCTTCGTACTTCAGTATAATCAAGCATTTGCTAATGACACAGACACGACGACTCCTGCACCTAAGAAGATTCAGGATAAACATAGCTTTGAAAAGCGTCAAGCACCAAGAGGCAGCTTTGATTTCGGTAAGGGCGGTATTGGAGGCGAAATCGATTTTTCTGCCATCCTTGGCATAGATAAGGGCGTCCTTAAAGCGGAAATTGATGCGGGTAAAACCCTCGTTCAAATCGCTCAGGAGAAAGCCAATCTCAGTGAAGAGGCGCTGCTTGCTAAACTGACAGAGGCGGAAACGAAGAAAATCGATACAGCACTTAGCGAGGGGAAAATCAAGCAAGAGCAGGCGGATAAGCTCAAAGATGGGCTCGCCGATCGGTTGAAGAAAATCGTAGAAGCGAAGCCTCACGCAATGAATTTCGATAAAAAGCCAATGCCTCGCGGCGGGAATATGCCTGGTGGTGTATGGGGCGATCCGCATGAAATCGCAGCGATTCTCGGCATCACCGAGGAAGAACTAGCGACTGAGCGTCAAGCAGGGAAGTCCCTTGCCGAGATCGCTGCAGCGAAAGGCATCACCGAGGATCAGTTGATCGCTAAGATCAAAGACAGCATGACGGATAAGCTGAAAAGCTTCGTTGAACGCAAAGGCGGCGGCGAGCGTCCAGTACCACAGCCACGTGGAGATGGTGGTTCGTTCAAAGGTAAGCCAGGCCACGGCGGGGAGCAGAGAACTGCTCCGTCATCAGCACCGAAAGCGACGCCTTCGGCTACTTAATTCGTGGTCGTAATCGACTTATAGGAATAACAAAAGGTTGCCACATTCGATACCATTCGAGCGAGGGCAACCTTTTGTGCTGAGTCGGGTGAGATGGAGGGAAGCGGTTAGGTGGCGTAGAAGTTTTCGCAGGAACATCGTGTTAGGTAGAAGAGTAGGAGTAACTTGAAGGAGGAGTAGCCAAATGGAAGAACTTATCGGTCATTGTCGTACATGTGAGAAGCCCATCTATTGCAAAATGGGATTTCTGGATGGCGTCGTACAGCCGGATAAATCATTAGTATGCTTTGCATGCTCAGGTGAGGTCCAGGAGGAGGATGAGTGAGTGGGTGTGGAATTGGAGGAGTGAATGATGAACTCTGATGCTGAAAGGAATGGACTAGTAACATCAATGACTGATCCGCGTCCTGAACAAATTAGCGGCACCAACTGATGAATTACCGCCAGAACAAATTAGCTACTTCAACTGCTGATTCTCGTCAGAACAAATTAGATAGCGCACAATTTCCCTTACCGACCAACATTAGATTAATCCTGCTCCCTCACTCTCTTTTCACTCTACTTTCCACTTCACTCTTCATCCCACGCTTCCCCTCACTCCCCAATTATGGACGCTTCCCAGCATTAGATGGAAAAAGTACATCTATTTTCATGTGATTTCGCTAAAATAAGCATTTAACTGGATAACATGTAGTTATTTCAAGCAATTTTGCTCAAAAGGGTGAAATGTTGAGGAATTAGCTACATGAAATACAGTTAAATGGTTTTACAGCTGAAATTTGCCGAATTTAGCTACATAAAATACAGTTATTTTGTGGCGAGGGCGAGGGCGAGGGCGAGGGTTAGGGTGATGGGGTGGGCGCGCTCGGGGGACGCCCGGCGGTCGCAACCTCGGTGAAGCCCGGCGGGCGCGCTCGGGGACGCCCAGAGTGACCCATGCTGCCGCACCGGTGGCCGCGTCTAGCGTCGTGTCGCTAGCCGCGTCAATCAGCCGCGGCTAATACAACACCCGCCACAAGTAAAACGTGGCGTAGGCCTCCCAGCCCCGCCAGCCCTCCGCGAGCTGGCGGATCTCTTCGAGCGAGGGCTTGGCCTCCAGCCCAAGCACATGCTTCAGCGCGTTATGCAGGCCGACATCGGCCAACGGGAACGCAGCGGGGTTGCGCAGACAGCGCATCAGCACATAGTTGGCCGTCCAGGGGCCGATGCCGCGAATGCGCAGCAGATCTTTTTCCATGGCTAGGAAATCGCTCATCGCAAGCAGCCCAGCCTTGGACAACGTGCATTCCGCCATGAGATTGGCAACGCCAATAAGGTACTCCGCTTTTTTACCCGTGAATTGTAAAGCGGTGAGATCCTCAGTCGTGAGTGCAGCGATGCGCTCCGGCGTCGGGAAAGCCCAATACGTTCGTCCCTCCCAATGCAGGGAGGTGCCGAAGTGCTCGACTAGACGCCTCTTGAGCGTATAGGCAAAAGCCAAATTAATCTGCTGACCGATAATCCCCCAGCTCATCGCCTCAAACAAATCCGGAATCCCCATCAAGCGCAGCCCTCGGAATTCCTCCGTCACTTGCCGAAGGATCGGATCCTTCATCTCATAAAATGGCGTCAAATCCGTCCCCAAATCAAACCACTCCCACACATAGCGAGCGATATTTTCATGGTCTGTAGAAGTTAAACTAGCACCATTATAGTGGACAATTCGGATATGAAGCACTTCGTCATCCTCACTGTGGACAGCGATAAGCGCGAGGTTATCCCCAACGGGCAGCAGCTTATAGATGCTGGAGTTATCCACAACGAATAGGCACTCATTCGTTGAGCGGCTTAAATAGCCGATATTTTGCTCGTATCGAAAAGGGCCTGGCAGAGCTAGCGAGAGCGTGCTCGATTGTTCGTGCCATTGTAGGCTGGATGGGTCAAAGGCTTGCAGATGTGACATCGTCATTCTCCTTATCGTAGGAAGTCGTTACATGCATTATCGCCGAGAGCGGCTTTTGTAATCTTGCTTTCTCATCTCGGAACCCTTACAACCACAGGCATGTTTGGGTATACTGAGCTTATAAAAGGAACGCAAGGAAAGGGGCATCCGGTATGCAGGAGCGGTTTTGGCAAGCTATCGTAGCGAATGATGCGGCGTATGATGGGACATTTTATTATGCGGTGGCGACGACAGGGATTTTCTGCCGGCCTTCCTGTAAATCGAGGCTTCCGAAGCGGGAGCATGTGCGTATTTTTCATCATCAACAAGCGGCTATGGCTGAAAGTTTCCGTCCTTGTAAAAGGTGTCGGCCTGACGGCATCCGGCTTCCCGATGAGACATGGGTTGCGGAAATGAAGGCGCATATCGAAGAGCACTTCGCCGAACCGCTGTCGTTAGCGACGCTTTCGGAGCATTTTTATGCGAGTACGTACCATCTGCAAAGGACTTTTAAACGAATAGCTGGCGTGACGCCGCTTATGTATATTGGGCAGGTCCGGCTGGAAGCTGCTAAAAAGCTTCTCATCACCACGGACTTGGCCGTGCAGGTGATTGGGTCGCGGGTGGGGATAGCGAATGCTGCCCATTTTGCGACGTTGTTTCAGAAGAAGACCGGGCTTACGCCGACGGAGTTCCGACAACAGCTAGTTCATTAACGATAACCGAGTTGGGAGGTTGGATGCAACATGGGGAGAGAAGTTACGGAAAGTAAGGTAAACCATAAGATCTACTGGGGTGCGGTTCGGTTGCAAGGTCGTAATTTCGTGATGGCCATAACGGATGTAGGGTTGGGTTATTTGCAGTTTCAGAAAGGTGACTCGAGAGATGGCGTTGACGTTGAAGCGTGGCAAGAATTCACCCAATGGGCGAGAAAGATTGGACACCCAAGCGGATGGTTTCAGCAAGAGGATCGGTTAAAGCCTTACATGCTGCAATTGGATGAATATCTGCGAGGAGATCGGGCGGTGTTTACACTCGCACTGGATTTACGGGGGACGGAGTTTCAACAGTCGGTCTGGAAAGCACTACATGGCATTTCACATGGTGAAACGGTAAGTTATTCACAGGTGGCCCAGTCGTTAGATAAATCCAGTGCTGTGAGAGCGGTCGGAACAGCCATCGGCGCAAACCCTGTGCTTATCGTTGTACCTTGCCATCGAGTCGTAGGGAAGGATGGCGCGCTGACGGGCTATCGTGGCGGGCTGGACAATAAGGAGAAGCTTTTGCGGTTGGAGCGGCAAGGGAAGTAAGTCAATGAATTTCTATATGTAATAAGGATTTTACAACTTTATGGGAGTCGTTTATTGTCACTATTCAATGACATTAAGCTGGCTCCTATTCTCCGTTATTGATAATAAATTCACTCCCATGTATTCTTCCATGCATAGAATCTCAAATATGGATCAAAATACGGGGAAGGAAATGAATGGGAATAGGAAGCTGAATTCATCATGAGCGTGTTTACAGGGGGCGAATTGCATGACCTTTTGGAGTTGGTATAAGCTACGGTCAAAACAAATTTCCCCAAGTCAGCAGCCTCGGATGATCCCGCTGAAGGATTCACCTGCTCATCAGGTTATGGAAGCAAATAAAGAGGCGAGTGTCAGCACGCAACTCGAAGCGACGATAACTTTCGTTCAAAAGATACTCGGCGAAAATGACGATTTCATCATACGTCGAATTTGCATGTTTGACGATCAACCAGCTGTCGTGATGTATTTCCCTGATTTGATTGATAAACAGTATTTGAACGATCATATTTTAAAGCCTTTGATGCTAACGTCCTCTCAAGATTATGCTAAAGCAGTAAGCCGCCCTATGAAAGAGTTTCTTTTGAACGATACGCTTTATGCGTGTGAAGGAAGAACGGAAACACATCTGAATGATATTATCCAGGCCATTGTAGAAGGGAACACTGTTCTTCTAGTTGACGGAATAACGGATGCGTTTATCTTCAGTACACGCCATGTTGACAAGCGGTCGATCACACAGCCAGAAACTGAACAGGTGATCCGTGGCGCACGGGAAGGTTTTATCGAAATGTTGGGTACGAATTTGGCCCTGCTTCGTTACCGTCTCCCGACGCCGGATTTACGGATAAAAACGATTCGAATTGGACGTATCACCAAATCCAAAGTGGCGCTCTGCTACATAGATGGGGTTGTGAATCCTGCACTCGTAGAAGAGGTGTTCAGACGATTATCGTTGATTGATATCGATGGCATCCTGGACGCTGGGTATTTGGAACAGTTTATTGAAGATAACCATATATCCCCGTTCCCGCAAATTCAAAACACCGAACGACCGGATAAAGCGGTCGCAAATCTGATGGAAGGCAGAGTTATCCTGCTTGTAGACGGATCTCCGTTTGCTCTCATATTGCCTACGGTATTCAGTCAATTTTACCAAACGGTCGAAGACTACTCAGAGAGGTATCTCCTCGTCAGTTTTATACGGCTATCACGCTTGGTAGCCCTGATTTTCTCACTGATTTTCCCGTCGTTATATGTAGCCTTAATTTCGTTTAATCCGGAGCTGATCCCTACTGAGTTTGCGGTAGCGGTAGCGGGGGGGAGAGCGGGGGTGCCTTTCCCTTCCGTCATAGAAGTTTTGATCATGGAGATATCCATGGAAGTATTAAGGGAAGCAACACTTCGGCTGCCGCAGCAGGTTGGTGGAGCGCTCTCCATTGTTGGCGTGCTTGTCGTTGGGCAGGCAGCGGTTGCAGCAGGATTTATCTCTCCGATTACGGTTGTTATCATCGCTTTGACGACGATCGGTTCCTTTGCCACACCGGCTTACAATGCGGCCTTGGCCTTGAGACTGCTGCGCTTTCCACTTGTGGTTTTATCTGGCATATTCGGCTTATATGGGGTGATGATCGGGTTGATTCTGATCGCCAATCATATGCTTTCTTTAAGATCATTCGGTGTTCCTTACTTGAGCCCGCTAGTCCCTGGTAATTTTCAAGGGATGAAGGATACGCTTGCACGGCTGCCGCTGTGGAGCATGCCCAAGAGACCGGCACTTTTACACACACCGAATGACACCCGCCTTGGGAAAATAACGAAAGAAATGAGTGAAGAAGCTCCAAACAACACATTAGACCCTTTGAAGTGGAAAAAGGAGGAACGTAACTGATGGAACATCCTCGCCAGATCACAGTCATTCAAGCGGCGATCATACTGATTAGCACAATCATTGGGGTGGGCGTATTAGCCCTCTCGCTATTTGCTGTCAGAGCTGCCGATTCCGGGGCACCGCTTGTAACATTGCTAGGTTTTTTGGTTGGTTTATTAGGACTTTGGCTGATAACGAAGCTCGGTATGCGTTTTCCTACGCAATCTATTATTGAATATAGTGAGGATTTGATAGGTAAATGGGCCGCGCGCGGATGCAGTGTTTTGATTATCGTTTTTTTTTGCTTGCTTACAGCACTGGCATCACGTGAATTTGGGGAGGTTGTTGTCACTTCCGTCCTAACCAAAACACCGCTAGAGGTGACGGTGATCGTCATGCTGCTGCTAGCGGCAGTTTCCTCTCGCGCAGATATAACGACTTTTACGTATTTTCACCATTTTTATTTCCCGATTATCGTATTTCCAGGAATATTGATTGTCGTACTCTCGCTAAAAAATGCACAATTAATCAACCTTCTGCCCCTATGGGGGAATGGACCAAGCGGCATGTCAGGGGGAATCCTCACGATGGCAGCCTTATTTCAAGGCTCCTTTGTCATGACCATCGTCATACCTGCAATGCGCAGGCCGGAGAAAGCCATGATTGCGGGGTATGTTGGCATGGTAACATCCGGGGGGTTATATATTCTTATCGTGATTGCGACAGTAGGCGTATTCGGAGCAGAGGAAATTAAAAAGTTAGTTTGGCCAACGCTGGAATTAGCCAAGACGACTTCACTGCCTGCCAACATCCTGGAGCGTTTAGATGGCGCATTTCTTGCGGTATGGGTTACTGCAGTGTTTACGACGTTGTTGTCTACCTATTATTTAGCCATTAATTGCTTAAGCCAGCTGTTGCGCCTCCGAGATCATAAAATGTTCGCCTTCTTTCTTGTTCCCTTTATCTATGTCATCGCGATGTTCTCACAAAATCTGCTGCAGTTGTATGAAATCATTCAAGTTGTCGGCCGCTGGGGACTCGTATTCACAGTTGCGTATCCATTTGTCTTATTTATTGTGGCCATGATTCGAAAGAAAAAAAGCCGGGGTGATCAACTTGTGGCAAAGTCTGATTAAACAGATTCTTGTTTTCGTGTTGGTTGCCCCTTTGCTTACAGGTTGCTGGGATCGCTTAGAAATCGAAGATCGAGCCGTCATCCTAGCGATTGGCATTGATAAGGCGAAGCCGGGTGATGAGAAAGAAAGCAGCAATGCTACGCATATTCTCAAACAGGATTCAGAGACCAATAAGGGACTCATTCGTATTACCGTTCAAATTGCTGTTCCCGGCCGCATTCCTTTAGGTACTGGGGGCGGATTCGGCAGCACTCCCGGGGAGAAACCGGTCTGGGTGCTGAGCAGTGTTGGATATACCATTGATGATGCTTTAATGAATCTTCAGCAGCAGCTCGCAGATCGTTTGTTTTTTGGCCATTTGCGGGTCATTGTGCTATCGGAAGCTGTAGCCAAAAATGGAATCGAGAATGAAAATGACTTCTTTCGGCGTCAACCTCAAGTCAGAAGAACCGTTTGGATGGTCGTATCCAAAGGAAATGCGGCTGACATCATGAACGCTACTCCGCAATTGGAGCGTGTTCCGACTTTATATTTGCTCGCCACCTTGGAACATGCCAGAGAAATGGGCAAGCTGCCCAACATTTTCTTGGGCGTCTTTTTCAGTGCCAGTTCTGCCAAGGGACAGGAAGGGATTCTTCCCTATTTGGAATTAAAGAAGGAATCGAACATAGAAATTGCCGGGATGGCCTATTTCAAAAACGATAAAATGGTCGGCACCTCAACAGCATTGCAAATCGGCCATTATATGGCGATGAAAGAAATTAACCCAGGGGGGTATAGTGTCCTTCAGGAAATGCCAGGCGCGAAAACGATGGTTATTTTCAAAAGCAAGCACCGGAAGTCGAGAATAAGAACAACAATCAGAAATGGAAAAGTACATACCATCATAAAATGCCAAGTCGAAGGGGATTTAGCGGAGAAATCGAATGAGAAGGTACTCATCACAAAGGAAAATTTGAAGCTGTTAGAGGAGAAAATTCAAAATGACGCTAATGTTGGATTTATAAAATTTATCCAACAGACTCAGGAGGATGGCAGCGACATTTTCGGCTTCGGGGAGTATGTGCGCGCGACACAGCCAGCCTACTGGAACAAGGAAATCAAAACCAAGGAAGCATGGGAAGATATGTATAAAGAGATGGACGTCGAAGTCTCGATGCAGGTTAAAATTAGACGAATTGGGACGAAAACCAACTAGGGAAGGATTCGGCCAATGATTACGTTTAACAATTACACGGTTATGCTACTGTTGATCTCTGGGTTGCTCGTCTTAGTTTTCGATGTAAAAATTTATGCTAAGGCCAACATGCTCAAAGAGAAAAGGGGAGCGTTCATCGTCGGATGGTTCAATATCTCTTTAGGCGTCCTTTCGTTCCTCGGCTATTTGGTGTATGAGAGGTGGTTCTGGAAATAAAAGGAGGTACACCTATGGTCAATGTGCAGAGAAAGCAATCGAAGACGCTGCTGACAAAAGCGAGCGGCTTCCTCGAAGGTTACTCGCATACGTTAAATCCGTACACGGGCTGCTCCTTTGCCTGTTCCTACTGCTATGTTCGGCAAATGCCAGTAGCCTTATTCCGCAGTGAAGCCTGGGGCAGCTGGGTCGACGTGAAGGAGAATGCGCCTGCGCTCCTCGCCAAGGAGCTGGCGAGGGCCAAGAGCAAAGGGCCCGTTACGATCTTCTTCTCCTCGGCGACGGACCCGTATCAGCCGATCGAATACAAGGAGCGGCTCACCCGCGCGCTCCTCGAGGTGATGTCCGTGCAGCAGCCGGACTTCTTGTTCGTGCAAACCCGCAGCCCGCTCGTGACGCGGGATGCGGACCTGCTACAGCTGCTCGGCGACCGCGTCCGAGTCAGCATAACGGTGGAGACGGACCGCGAGGATATCCGCCGAGCGTTCACCCCGTCCGCGCCACCGATCGCGGCGCGGCTAGAGGCACTCCGCGAGCTCGCCGCTCGCGGGATCCCGGTGCAGGCCACGATAGCGCCAGCGCTGCCAAGCTCGGAAGGCTTCGCCGAGCGGCTGGCGGGCATCGTGGATCGGGTGTGCATCGACGATTATTTCATGGGCGATGGTGGTGGAGGCAAGCGCACGGAACGCATCGGCGTGCGAGCTATCTATGACGCGCTGGAGCTGACCGACTGGTACAGTCGGGATGCGTATCGGCGCGTGCACGAACAGCTCCTGCGGCATTTTCCGCAGGAGCGTGTCTTTGTCTCGCAGGAGGGCTTCCTCCCTTGAGAGCCAGTATTCACTCTATTTCTAACCCAACTGGTGCTCATCCTTCAACTCCGAATGGTCACGCAGTCGCTGCTTGAATTCCTTCGGTGAGCATTGATTATAACGCTTGAACAGTTTGTAGAACTGAGCCATGTTCTGAATGCCGACCTCATAACTAATTTCCATAATGCTGAGATCCCCTGTGAGTAGGAGGCGCTCGGCTTTTTTGATACGTTTATAATTCACATAATCAATAAAGGATAATCCCATCACTTTTTTAAAATACTTAATAAAGTAATGATAGCTCAGATTTAGAATGCGGCATACATCTTCGACCGTAATTCTCTCTGTCAAATGCTCGTCGATATAATCCAGCGCCGGACGCAAACGTGAGATGCCAGAATCCTCGGTCAGCCCAGCAAGATCACGTTTATCATTGCGTAGAAGAAGCAACAGGAGGTGCTTAATGGCAGCAACGATGGCTAGCTCATAGCCGATTGTACGAGATTGCGATTCCTCATGAATTTGTCGGATGAGCTGGTAAGCGCTTGCTCTGACTGCCCTATTCGAACGAAAAAGTTCATTAAATGGCTCCAACGAATGTGTCAGTTCCGAAAATAAATGTAAATAAGCAAGTGTGCTCAGATCAAAGTGCTGCGTCAAATCAATTTGAAATACAATTTGATGCAAGGGCTCTTCGGAGTATTTATGTGTGCGATGGGGCTGTGAGGAACCAAGCAGCATGACATCCCCTGCCTCCATGATCGTATACGCATCCTTAGTTTGGATAGCGAGTTGACCCTGGGTTACGACCAGAAACTCAACTTGCTTATGCCAATGCCATGTCCATGGGTCGGGTAGGTCGGATTGGTGGAAGTCATGTTTGATTTCCCATATTTTTAAGAAAAGAAGCGGGTTCTGGTACACAACTTCTTCATTTCTAATTTCAGTTAAGTTTGTAGGACTAAGAGTAGGGTTCATAGGCAGGGATACCTCGCTGGACATTTTTCAATAAGACCGACGCCTAAAAATAATAAGAATTAGCCTCATTAAGTATAACATTGCAGGGCAGCAGATGACACTATTGAATAAGAAGTAGGCACAATTCTGCCTTTCCTTGGCGCTTGGGAAAACCTATACTCAGAAGTAAGAATGAATACGCTATCGTGGAGGCATAGAATGATGAGTAAACCATTAAATGTAACTGTTTGGAACGAGCATCGTCATGAAAAAGAAAGTGAAATTGTCCGCGCTGCCTATCCAGATGGCATACATACAGCCATTGGTGAGGGCCTGAGCGGTTCTGTCCAAGTCACATATGCAACTTTAGACGATCCCGAGCATGGGTTGACGGAAGAAGTTTTGAACAATACGGACGTCCTCATTTGGTGGGGACACAAAGCGCACGGCGAAGTACAAGACGAGATCGTAGCTCGTGTTCAAAAGCGTGTGTGGGCAGGCATGGGCCTAATCGTCCTGCATTCTGGTCACTTCTCCAAAGTATTCAAAACCCTTATGGGCACATCCTGTGATCTCAAATGGCGCGAAGCTGACGAGAAGGAACGCCTATGGGTTGTTGCTCCAGGCCATCCAATCGTGGAAGGCATTGGCGAGTACATAGATCTTGAGGCAGAGGAAATGTACGGGGAGCATTTTGATATCCCACAACCGGATGAACTCATCATGGTTTCTTGGTTCGAAGGCGGCGAAGTGTTCCGCAGCGGTTGTACGTTCCATCGCGGGAACGGGAAGATTTTCTACTTCCGTCCAGGTCATGAAACATACCGTACGTACTACAATGAGCAAATCCGCCGCGTCATCTCCAATGCGGTTCAGTGGGCAGCGCCATCCACACGTGAATACCCGAAATACGGTAACCACAAGCCATTGGAAGAGATTAAAGCGAAGGTTAAAGCTTAAAATCATAGCGTAGCGAAGTACAGAGCATGCTCCCAAATCTTTGGGGCATGCTTTTTGCTGTTGGCAATTAGTTGATTTTGCTTTTCTTGTGATTTAAACTTACAGAAATCTAATAGGCAGATTAATCCTAAAAGAATAATTGACATTAAGCGGCGCCTCTGGGATGACAATCCTGTTATCTCAGGGGCTTTTTTTACGTAACCATACCAAATAAGGAGTGAATCCATGTCAACTCAGATCGAGGATCTATATGCCATAACGCTGTTTGATGTTAAAAAAATACAATACTACTCTCGGATCATGTTTGATTTCGACCAGCCTTATCTGACGGTATCTTACATCAAAAAAGGAGAGGTTATAACGACAGACGACGGTAAAGAGTATATAGCCAAAACCGGAGATGTTATGATTCACCGCCCCCATACGCCTTTTAACGTTATTTCGCAGGAAGAAGGAGTCCATTATCTGCTCAGCTTGAAATTGCATGTTAGAGAAGGAGAAGATTTCTTTCGATTATTTCCATTGGACAAAGTCATCAAAATTAGGGATACATCTCTCTATGAAAAGAAGTTCGACGAACTTCAAGACTTATGGCAGCAGAAAAATGAGGAACTCAGCTCTATGCAGTCCGTCTTTCTAGCGCTCTTCCTGATTCATGAAATTGTAGAAAGCTCTAAAATCGGTGAAAAGCGCAAATCCAGGGAGACGTTCGAGATAGCCCGGTTTAATTATGCCCTGCATTATATTGAGAAGGGGCTGGAGCGCAATATTACACGTGAGGAATTAGCAGAAATTTACCATATGAATCCCGTTTATTTTAGCCGTGCATTTAAACAGGTGTATGATCTGACACCTATGCAGATGCTTCAAAAAATGCGCGTCATGCAAGCTAAACGAATGCTGGAAGACCCCGAGAATACGATTGAATTTATTTCTCAAAAATGCGGCTTCTACGATGCGTCTCATTTCAACCGTGCTTTTCAAAAAACATTCCGCATGTCCCCCAATCAATATCGGAAAAGTATCAAAAGTACAAAAAGTGGAATCGCGTCTACATGGTCTGAGGATAAATTGTAAGATAACATAATAGTTAAATCGAAGGCATCAAATCCTCATTGCGTACCCTACACGAGCTCTTCGTTCAGGAAGTAACATTTTTCAGAAATAAAGGGGGATATACCATTGGTACAAAAACGGAAGTATGCTGCCTTATTCATCGGATCTGCTCTAGTTGTACAAAGTATGACGGCTTGTTCAGCTTCAAATCCGAATCCGAACAGCACAGGAACTCCTGCTGCAACAGGGACTGCCGGGGAGAAAGCCCAGGCGTCGACATCCGGAGAAAAAGTTACCTTGCGCGTGATGGACTGGGCAGACAGCGAGAAGCCTTTTCGTGAAAAGTTTATCAAAGATTTTGAAGCAAAATACCCCAACATCAAAATTGAATATACGCTAATGAGCGTCGATCAATTTCAGAATACCATTACAACCGCGATTAAATCAGGGGATGCGCCGGATCTATACCCAATACCCGGCAACATGTCATTAAGCATGGCGGTAAAGGGAGAGTGGTATCAGCCGTTAGATCCGTATATTGACGACACTTTCAAAAATCAATTCGCAGATGGCGCATTTGTTGAAGGCTCGACCATGCTAAATGGAAAAATCTACTCCATTCCAGCCCTGGCGAGTGTGCCGAGTACGCTTGTATTTTACAATAAGCAGTTGTTTCGAGATGCCGGATTAGATCCCGAAAACCCACCAAAGACTTACACGGAATTCCGCCAAGCTGCTAAGAAAATCACAGAAGCAGGCAAAGGCAAAGCTTTCGGTATCATCGAGGGCGGTAAACAAATTGGTCGATGGAAATTAGCGGCTATGGACTGGTCGACACTGGGAGGCAGCGGTTTAAATCAACAATCGCCGATCAGTTTGGTAACGCATGATGCTAACTATGACAGTAAAGAAGTACTTGATGTCATGAATTTATTCAAGGGGATAAAGGATGACGGAAGTTTCCATCCGAAGACGATGAGCATATCTGCACCTGAAGCTCGCGCCTTATTTGGAGAAGGTCAAGCCGGTTTTATATTGCAAGGGGAATGGTCGATTGGCGTATGGAAACGTGACAACCCGAACTTGGACTTTGGTGTCATGGCGCCTCCTGTTCCGGATGAAGGTCAGAAGGGCTTCCTGCCTAGATCCAGCTATAGTCCTTGGATTGGCATGTCCAAAACAACGAAGCACCCAAAAGAAGCTGCCTTGTATTTAAAGGAGTATTTCAATAAAGATTATCAGTCCGTACTCGTTAAAGCGGGAGATCGCTTCTCTATTTTAAAAGAGATAAATGAGAGCTCATCGGAAATACCACAATTCAAGCAGTACTATGACATCGCTCAGAAGTATTCGCGTTTAGTACCTAATCCGCAAATCAGGAACCCTGAACTAGCAAGTGTATACGGAAATTACAAGGATGTTCAGCCAGGTGTAGGCGATATTCTCCAAGGCGTTGTATCCGGGGCAATTAAAGATCCTACTGCTGCGCTTAAGCAGTTATCCGATATTGTCGATAAGTCATTAGATACAGCGATTGCGAAGGCAAAATCAGAAGGCGCAAAAGTAGACAAAAATGATTTCATCTTCTCGAATTGGAGTTCTGATAAGAATTACACACAGCAAGATTATAAATCAATTCAATGACGGGGAGTTCGGGCATCATGAAAACCAAGTGGAGAATTGAAATCTGGTGTTGGCTGTTTCTACTTCCTACTATAGCACTTTTCGTTCTGTTTCAAGGCTGGCCGATCTTGGCCAGCTTGTATTATGCCATGTTGGATTGGTCGGGACTAACGTCAGATTCAACCTTTGTCGGACTAAATAATTTTGTTGATGTGGCGAAGGACCCTTACTTTTGGAATGCGTATAAAAATAGTTTTAAATTTATGTTGGGTGTAGTGCCATTAAATCTCCTTGTGCCCTTAGTGCTTGCCGTCGTTTTGAATCGTCCCAAACTTAAGGGAGCCAGCATATATCGGACGTTAATCTTTTTGCCGGTGGTCACGACGACATCAATTGTCGGTATTATCATGGTTTTCATATGGGGCAGTGACGGAGCGGTGAATGATGCGCTTATGAAATTAGGTTTGCTCGATACACCTATTAATTGGCTAGGTGACGCCAAATGGTCGATGTTTACCGTTATTCTCATCTCGGTGTGGAAAAACTTAGGCATTAACATGATTTATTGGCTTGCCGGACTGCAGAGCATTCCCAAGGATCTTTATGAGGCGGCTGAAGTGGATGGAGCAAGAGGGACGAAATTATTTGTTTATATCACGATACCTCTTCTATTGCCGATAGGAGCCGTCATCTTATTGCTAAATGTCGTCAATTCGCTGAAAGTGTTTGATTTAATTAAAACCATGACCAACGGAGGGCCATTCTTTGCCACGGATGTTGTGTCCACTTATATTTATCGTTACGCTTTTTCCAGTGAAATGGGATTGCCCCAATTAGGATATGCTTCGGCAGCGGGTCTGTTCTTTGCAGTAACGATTAGTGTTCTAGCCATTATCCAATCCGTGCTGAATAAACGAATGAAAGGTCGTGCAAAATCATGAAAACCTTTCAATTATCGATGTTTCACGTCGTCATGACTGCTTTTTGTCTCGTATGGATCTATCCGTTCTTATGGATGGTTTCAGCATCCTTCAAAACGCAGAGTGAGTTTTTTGCAAACGGCCTTAAGCTAATTCCAAACAGCTTTCAAATGGGTAACCTGATCAGAGCATGGAATGAAGCAAACTTTGAGCGGTACTTTCTAAATAGTGTGGTTATATCGGTCAGCACCATCCTCATCGTACTAATCGCAACAGCAACGTGCGGTTATGTGCTTGGCAGGTATACGTTCAGAGGAAAGAAATTGCTCTTAGGCGTTCTAGTTGCCAGCATGTTTGTACCCATGGAGTTTGCCATTATTCCAATCTATGATCTAATCAAACATTTGGGACTGATGAACAATTTACTGGGGGTTATTCTTGCGGAAGCGGGAGGAGCGCATATTATATTTATTCTGCTTTTCTCAACGTTCTTCAGTCAGATTCCTAAGGAGCTGGAGGAAGCTTCCATCATGGATGGTTGCGGGTTTTTAAGGACATTTCTTACGATTATGCTTCCGCTATCCAAACCCATCGTCGGCAGTGTGACGATTATGCAGTTCATTTGGTCCTGGAACTCGTTCATGATTCCTTTAATACTAACGCTCAGTTCCCCGAATCTCCGTCCACTTGCTGTTGGATTGTATGCATTAAGGGGAGAGAACGTTGTCGATTGGACAGGGATTGCGGCCGGAGGTACGATTGCCATTCTTCCGATTATTGTTATTTTCTTGTTCTTGCAGCGCTACTTTGTAGATGGGATTGCCGGGGCAGTGAAGGGTTAATGATAGATCATGCGCGTGCTATAAAATATATCAAAGGCAGGTTACATAACTTATGCGAATCCTTTATCTGGATTTAGATTCTTTGCGTCCTGATCATCTCGGCTGCTATGGTTACCACCGAGCGACCTCTCCTAATATTGATCGTATCGCAGAAGAGAGTGTTAGATTTAACAACTATTACTGCTCGGATGCACCGTGTATGCCATCCAGAACAGCCTTAATGTCTGGCAAATTCGGCATCCATACCGGCGTTGTCGGACATGGCGGGACAGCTGCGGATATGAGACGCGAAGGAATGGAGCGGGGCTTCAGTGATCGTTTAGCGATGGAGAGTCTTCCTGGCGTATTGCGCAAGATTGGCATGAAAACGGCATCAATCAGTACCTTTTCAGAAAGACATTCCGTGTGGACTTTTAATGCAGGGTTCAATGAAGTGTTTAATCTGGGGGATAAGGGGGGAGAATCGGCTGATAAAGTGCTGCCGATCGCACTGAAATGGTTAGAGGATAATGCGAACACAGAGGATTGGTTCTTACATCTGAATTTCTGGGACCCGCATACTCCTTATAGAGCGCCAGACCACGTAGGCAATCCTTTTATTGACGAACCTATGCCGGCATGGATCACAGAAGATGTATTTCAGCAGCATAAGCTCAAAAGTGGGCAGCACAGTATTGAAGACATGAATAAGCTTGCCAAGTCGCATTATTATAGACATCCAAGGCATAGCCAAATGATTGAGGAACATAACGATTTAAGGGCGATTATTGATAACTATGATAGCGCAATTCATTACATGGATGAGCATATCGGGCATGTGATTCAAATGCTCGACAAGTTAGGCGTGTTAGCGGATACAGCTATTATTATTAGTGCAGATCATGGGGAGAATATGGGGGAGTTAGGTATTTACTCCGAGCATGGAACAGCGGATCAGGCTACCTGCCGAATTCCTATGATTATCCGCTGGCCTGGTGGCCTTAAAGGAAGTGTAGACGAGGGTCTCCACTATCAACTTGATCTCGCGCCTACACTGGCAAGCTTGCTTCATACGGAGAAACCTGAGTCTTGGGATGGTTTGAGCTATGCGGAAAGTATTACGAAAGGTACGGATACTGGAAGGCCATACTTGGTGGTATCCCAATGCGCGCATGTCTGTCAGCGAAGCGTCAGATTTGAGAATTGGCTGTATATCCGCACCTATCACGATGGTTATCACGGATTTCCGAAAGATATGCTGTTTGATTTGGAAAATGATCCATACGAACAGTACAATCTTGTTGAAGAAAGAAGCGATATCCACATGAAAGCTGTCTATTTGCTTAATGAATGGCATGATGACATGATGCTGTCGATGAAGGAAGACGCAGATCCGTTGTGGACCGTTATGAAAGAAGGCGGACCTTTCCACGCGAAGGAATATAAGCAGATATTGGATGCTGTGAAATGAGTTCTTTGAGATCCCCATGAATTAATCACGGGTATAGGTGCTCAGTTAATCTTGATATATATATTCACTCATCATCATCATCACTGCTGCCATCTATTCACTCTCACTCACTACTGTAGTACAACGACATGAAAGTACCTACAATGAAACCTTGTTAAATCAAGGTTTTTTGTGTTTGTAGGGATTTTCTTGTCGTTTTTTTTGCGACAAGAAAATCCCTATATAACGGGTTAAATATGCATTATTAAAGTATGGAGCAGATGGGAAGAACAAAAAAACTTGGCCTGATAAGGACATTTGGATAAATTGCGTAAGAAGGTCACGGTTCGCAGATTCGGAGGTATCGCTTTTTGACTCTAACTAAAAGCGATTAAAGCCTGCCGCTAATAGAACTAAGTAATCAAAATATCAAGTTTATTAAGTAGGGAAATCCCCACGGGTTATTCCGCTAAATGGGAATGTTCAACAAACTACAAAGTGAGGCTGCCGCGAAATTGACCGGCAACCTCAATAAGCTATTGGGAGTTTAATGCAACAATATCCTTAAGCTGTAGCCTTTGATTCAGGTTTTTTAACGCCCCGATTCACGTCCATTTGCGACCTTTTCAACCCAATTAGGATTCATAATTAACGCACGCCCAATTGCGACTAGCGGCAAACCTAATTCCATAGCTTTAAGAGCATTATCCGGTGTTATTATGGAACCAGCAGCCATCACAGGTACCTTACCGTTTGCTCTTCCAAGAATTAATTCAAGACGCATTTGTTCATCTTGATTATCTACTGGCTTTGAAGACACATTATCTAATGAAGCATGAATATAATCTAAATCCTGTTCAACAAGGAAATCAAATAATTCATACGTGTCTTTCATACGTAATCCGTCCACTTTGTGGATTCTTCCGCAATCAATGGTTTATTTCTGGTAGGGCTACTGAGGATGAAAGCCTGTTATTGGCATCATTAATAAAACAGATAGGGACAAAAAAAGAACTTCGGGAATTTTTTCGCAAATGTGCTTGGCAAATGTTATATGGCATCTTATGAAAGGTTGAATGAGGTGGGTACAACGCAGCTTGTATACATCGATGAGAAGGAGGTTTTGGGGCATTTTTCTGAAGAAAATGGTTAAAGAATAGCCCATATAAAAAGGAAGCCGGTGGAGATCCACCGGCTTCCTGCTTTTCTATAAAAAACTTGTTTCACCTAGTGGACAACGACACGAACGCGACCCAGGTTTTGGATCTTCGCGAAAGGCGTGTTTGCGTCACCCTCGCGTTGGGAGGTTGCTCGCAACGCGGGGAAGTAGACACCGGGCTTGGTATATTGGTATGTCATACTCACTTCCACCGTCTGTTTGGGAGTTCCAAAGGTCGTTGTAGTGAAATTGCCATTGCCAAGAAAGTCCCACGCGGTGTTTACGACCTTGCCGGCCCCCGTTGGGACCTGAATTTTCGCTTTGAAGGTGACGGTCTGGCCGGAGGAGATGTCGATTCGGTCAGTTCCTTTAACGGTCAGATCGACGACGGGCTGGATCCCGCGTCGTACTGCAGCGTTTGCCGGTATACTGACCTGATTTCCGACCATTTCGTACCGGGTCGAATGCGCAGGAGCCACGCCCTGCTCTGCCCAGGTGCTTACGTCACGAAGCGCTTGTTCGAGAATGCCTAAATAGTCCACAAGAAAGGCATTGTGGGGAGCGACATGATCCGCGTAGTCGTTATACCAAATCCGGAAGTTGTCGTCGTAGCTAGGACCGAGGTTTGCCTTCACTCTTTGGCTGTACCAGTCTCCATCCCAAGGGTACGCGTCGACGTCGAGCAGATTGGTGACCACGATAACTTTGCCGTTGACCGAGCCGGTGTATGTGCCGCCGCCGGTTACGCTTTGGGCGATGAGTTGACCGATCTCCATGGGACGCTGAGGGTAGAGTGGCGTTCCGTCAGGTGCTCTGAACTGGTCCCATGCGGAGAAGCCTGGCTGCGACGGTACCTGGTGACGATGGTACGTTAGAAGCGCGAGGGGCCACTGGTTATCAATCTGCAGCTTGGCGTTGTTATTGATGGCGTTCAGTACGTTCTCCTGGTTCCCACTTGCGATCGTGAAGACCTTCGTAGCCGCATTAAGTGAACCGGATAGTGTTCCGATCTTCGTCGTGCCATCGGCTGCATAGAGTGTAAAGTCGAGAACGGGAAACTTCGGTGACGCGGGTGCGTTATCGATCATTAGGCTCGTTGGTACATTTTCTCCGTTCCGGGTGACCTGGGAAATGCCAACCATTTGATCGATCTTGGCCGCGCGGAACATATCGCCAAGAGACGATTGCTCAGTGCCGAGATACCCTGGCTTGCTCCAGAAGTCATTGGCATACGTGGGATCGAGGGCCCGAACCGTGCCTGCGAAGCCCAAAAGGCCCTGCGGATCATTAAGACCAAGCAGATACGAGTTATCCATCCACCCACGTAGCGGTACGCCCAACTGCGTCACCTCTTGCAGCACCGCCTGCTCGTCCTCGTTGAGACCAACGTAAGGGTCGCCGCTGCCACCCGGACTTACTGCGTCCGCGATTTGCGGTGCCTTGTCAGCGAGCACGAAACGCGCGAAGGCCCGGACGAAGAAGTTGTTCGGGATGGAGGTCGGCGTGCCCGGGATAAATGGCACGGCTCCGTCCCATACGCCGGAGGTGTTTTCAATGGCGCTGATGGTCATGTAAGAGCCGCCACTGCCACCCCAGATGTAGCCATAGACCCTGCTGGACGAACCGTAATACCTCGCCGCAACCGTCTTGGAGAACTTAGCTGCGGCCGCGTCGACTCGGTAGCCACTGCCCCCGTTCGTCTGAACCGTGTAGGCACCGCTGTCCGCGCCGAAGCTGATGGCATTGTCTTCAGCGTTTTCACTGATAAGCGGGTACACGTAATGATAGAAGCGGCCCTTCCACTGGCTCTTAGGAGGGAAGTAGAAGTTGAACTTCTTATTGGTGCCCTCGAAGTGGCCCGACACTTTATGAATCGGCACCGAAGTGGTTAGATCGATTTCGCTATCGATGACCGGATGGCTGTAAAGTGAATCTACACAGTCAGCCGTAACCCACATGGGTCCACCAGTAACTTTCGGTTCGCATTGCACTGGTAACGATTCGGCCGCCAAGGTGCCTATGCCCGGCAATAACAACGTACTGAGCATGGTCATAACTGTTGCCAGTTTCCAGACCCGATTCACATGCGGATCGGCAGCTGCTAGGACGCGCGATTTCTTTGACATTCTCATATTATTCCTCCTTCGAATTTGAATACGCTTTCAATTATAGGTGCCGCGAAACTCACAATTATATTTAAAAAACTACAAAAACTTTAGTTTTTCAACGATGATGAGATGAAGATGCCTTTCCACTGTGCCTTTATGAAGGAATCGGCGGATAGTCTACATCTTTAAATAGTCAAGTGGATAACGAATCAAAGAAAAACTAAAGAATTTGTAGATTTTTAGAGTGTATATCTAAGCGTAGTATTTGTATATTTTGTCTCTGAGACTATCCAAAAATAGGGGGAGTATACGCTCAATGACACAACAGGAACCGTGCAAGCTTCATGGAGCTTATTGGATTAAACCGGCAAGTGATGCTTACGCTCTGAAGGGGCTAAACCCGGATGTGAGAGAAAATCGTCTTTTTTACTACCGGCTTGCCGTCCGGCTTGACGAGCCAGATTCATTGCAACTTTCGATTAGTGCGAATACCCGATATCGACTGTGGATTAACGGAGAGCCGATTAGCTCTGGACCTCTCAAGGGAGATCGTTGGAGACATTATTACGATACGATGGACGTAAGTTCCAACTTGCGAACGGGAATTAACGTTATTGCCGTTCAGGTATGGTCGCTTAATACTTATCTGGTCAATGATCCGACAAGATCGGATCAGCCGCTTTACTCCATGACATCATTGCCGATCGGTCCGAGGCTTGCCGTAAGCGGTACATGCTTAAACGCGCATGGTGAGCCATTGGCAGATATCGCAACCGGCTTGGCCGATTGGCGAGTCATGGTGGACGACGCGGTCACTTTCCACTCCGACGAAGCCTATACGATCTTTATGGGAGCGATTGCAGAACGAGTGAATGCGGATAATATTCCGGAGAGATGGAAGCATTCCGATGCGCAGGGCTTATGGCTAGAAGCGGAAAAGGGCGATCCTTGTCTAGGAAGAGATGATAGTTATCCCTACCAAATTGTTCCTCAGTTGCCGCTTATTCAGCGGCCGATTCCCTTGCTGTACGAAGTTAAGCGGGATTTTCGCCGTGAAATGCTTATTCGCAAAGACGATCTGCAGGCATTTAGCTTCTCAGACGCTGGATGTGAGGACGCATGGGTGGAGATCCCGCCTTATAGCCGCGTTGTTGTCGAATTGGATGCGGGGGAATTAACCACCGGCTACCTCTCTTACCCCATGGAGAAAGGCAAAGGGTCGCATATCGTGTTTCGCTACGCCGAACGGTATTTTGAACGAGGCAACGAGAAAGCCAACTCCGTTAGAGACGACGCCGAGAACGGCGTCATTATGGGTATGGAAGATAATTATTATCCTTCAGGAAGATCGGAGTTGTACGAGCCCTTCTGGCTGAGGACATTCCGATTTGTACGGATCGAAGTGCAGACAGAAGACCAGACGCTGCGGATCCGGAGCCCTTGGTACAGGGAGAGCGCCTATCCGCTTGGGCCAAAGACTTCCATCACTTCGCCGGCTCCTTGGGTGGAGCAGTTATGGAACATCAGTCTCAGGACTTTGCAGCTTTGCATGCACGAGACGTATGAGGACTGTCCCTATTATGAGCAGATGCAGTTTATCATGGATACCAGACTCCAAGCTTTGTTTACCTATAGTGTCGGAGGAGATACGGGCTTGGTTCGAAAAGCGCTGGAAGACTTTCACAACGCGCTGCTTCCCGAAGGGATTACACAGAACCGGTTCCCGAGCGCGATGGTTCAGATTATCCCTTCGTTCTCTTTGCATTATATTTATATGCTTCACGATTATTATTGGCATACGGGTGATGTCGATTTGATCAAGCGATACCGTCCCACGGTCGATGCCATCCTGGACTGGTTTGATCGAAAGATAGGCGGCTCCGGTCTGGTTGAACGGATCGGTTATTGGGAATACATCGATTGGGTGGCGGAATGGGAAGCGGGAATGCCGACCGCCGGCAAGGAAGGGCCTTCAACAATCCATAACCTGATGTATGCAAGCGCATTGCAAACGGCTGCGAAACTGAACGCAGCGACGGGGCGCAGCCATGTTGGAGAGGAGTACGAAGCTCGCGCAGGCATGATCCTAACTCGAATCGAACAGCAATGCTGGTCCGAGGAGCAGGGCATGTACCGTGAAGGACCGGCATTCGAGCAGTACAGCCAGCATGGGCAACTGTGGGCGGTCCTTTCCGGACTCTGCGACGGGGAAAAGGCTAGGCAGGTGCTTAGTCGCGCGCTTGACGATCCTAGCGTATTGAAATGTTCCTTCTCCATGGCATTCTACTTGTTCCGCGCCTTGGAGAAGGCGGGTCTCTATGAACGGACGGCCGACTTGCTGGATCAATGGATCGGTCTCCTCTCGCTCCATTTAACCACTCTCCCAGAGACGCCAACGGAACCGCGAAGCGATTGCCACGCATGGAGTGCACTGCCACTGTACGAGTTCACGCACTGCATGTTGGGTCTTAAAAGCGCGCAACCGGGATGGCGCGAGCTGGAAATCGAACCTCACACGCTTGATTTACCGGAGATGAGCGGCGAAGTGGCGACACCGGCTGGCGTCGTATCAATTGCGTGGCGCCGAACGGAGACAACCTTCACCCTTTCCGGTAAGGTGCCTGACGGCATCCCGTTCCGCGTACGTTGGGGCGAGAGGATCGACAACTATTATGAGGCGGGAGGCGACTTTATCGAATCAATTGACTTGGCGTAAATGAGTTTCCAATCGGATTGACCGGCATGGCCATTATTTAAGAATTGAGGGATAAAAATGGGGGATTATAGGCATGTTGAGGCACTGCTTCAATCTTTTGTAGACAAAGGTTTGACAAACTGTTCGTGTTCGGTTATTCATCGTGGGGAAACGGTCTATGAAGGCTATTTCGGTTATGCGAATCCTACGGAGAACCGACCGGTTGGTCCCGAAACGATATTCCGGATTTATTCAATGACCAAGGTTATCACGTGCACGGTCGCATTGATGCTTTATGAGCGGGGACTTTTTTTGCTGACCGACCCTCTCTATGATTATCTTCCCGAATTCCGGAATCCGCTGGTCTACCGACATGAAATGGATGGCTCCCTGTATACGTCACCGGCAGCAACACCGATTCGCATCATGGATTTGTTCAAGATGACCTCCGGGTTGACGATGCATGGGGACAGTAATGAAACCGAGCGGCAGGTATCTAAATTTACTCTCAAGGATATCTCCAATGTGCGGATGATGGCCAAGAAGCTCGCGGAAATCCCACTTGCATTCGACCCGGGGACTCGATGGCATTATGGATTCAGTCACGATGTGCTTGGTGCGTTGATCGAGGTACTGTCGGGTAAGTCGTTCGGACAGTTTCTGAAGGATGAAATCTTCGAGCCGCTTGGGATGAACGATACGTTCTTCCGGATTCCGGACAACAAGAAGAGCCGATTGTCCACGCTAGATGCAGAAACGGAGGATGAGTATGAGCTTGCAAGGGGCGATTACATCTACCAGCCGAATGCGACGCTGGAATGCGGCGGGCACGGTCTTCTCTCGACACTTCGCGATTACGCCCGTTTCACACAGATGCTGGTTCGCGGCGGAGAGCTTGATGGGACGCGTATTCTGGGGCGCAAGACACTTGGTTTAATGACGACGAACCATTTGGATTCCACGCAGTTAGCTGACATGGAGGCGGGGGGGACCTGGCCCGGATACGGTTATGGTCTTGGCGTCCGTGTAATTAATGACCGAGCGAAGGGTGGAATCAACTCCTCTTCGGGCGAGTTCGGCTGGGCAGGGGCTGCCGGGACATGGATGGCGGCAGATCCCGATGAGGAGCTTTCCATCGTCTACATGCAGGGCTTGCTGCCGAAAAAGTACAATGAGATTCGCGGACACAAGCTGAGAGCGGCGATTTACGGCGCGATCTGAAACACTCTCAGGAACGTTCAAGAAAACTAAATTAATTGTAGATTGAGGAGTATGAAGCCACGTTGCGGGAGCTGGTGCTAGCGACCAAATCGCAGGTAAGGGGCATCGTGTTGATGACTCCGTTCTACATCGAGCCGAATACGGCGGACGCCATGAGGAAGAGAATGGATGAATACGGTACGATCGTGAAGCGCGTGGCGGAAGAGACAGGTTCCTTGTTTGTGGACACACAAGCGGCCTTCGAGCCGGTGCTGCGCGAGATTTATCCGGCTACTATAGCTTGGGACCGCGTCCATCCTTCTGCGATCGGGCACATGGTACTCGCTAAGGCATTTCTTGGCACCGTCGGCTACGAATACAAATGATATGACGGCCAGATTTACTTATGAAGGAGGCTCGTTATGTCGGGTACAAAAAAAAATTACAACAACCCCGTGATTCCGGGCTTTCATCCGGACCCAAGTATCTGCAAAGCGGGATCCGACTTTTATTTGGTTACCAGCTCATTTCAATATTTTCCTGGGGTACCGGAGGAACTTCCGCTCTGTCATGCTCCAGGTAAAGCAAGAGCGTTCATGACTAATATTGATAGTAGAACCTCAATTAATTTTGGGGTTCTTTTTTATTTTTTCAAGCCGCGAGGAAATTGCAGACCGCTGATGTTGGGATCCGTTACCCTTCAGTTCTAATTGGTTTACATATGTCCTGTGCGCCGTAATCAAAGAAAAACTATATTTTTTGTAGATTTCCTGACTACATGCTGAAATTTTGAATTTGTATAATTGGACTGCAGTTTCTAAATACATTACCGAAAATAAATAGAATCGGAGGACATTGTGGTATGAAAAATAATTCAATTAGACCTGGACAGACTTGGTTAGATACGGAGGGGAAACGTATTCAGGCACACGGAGGGTCCATCATTACCGTTGGGGACACCTTTTATTGGTATGGAGAAAATAAAGAAAAAACAAAACCTGGAAGCGGCATCTGGCATTGGGGAGTAAGATGCTATACATCAAAGGACTTGTACAATTGGGAAGATAAAGGGATTATTATTCCCCCAAATGAGCTTGATGAATCTTCACCACTACATCCTGCCCAGTATGTGGACAGACCACATATTATCTTCAATCAAAAAACGGGTAAGTATGTATGCTGGCTGAAAGTGATGCAAAAAGATGGGACGCAAAAGTCAACCGTTTTGACTGCCGACCATATTCTGGGGCCTTATACGATGGTGCAAAGTGATCTGCGCCCATTAAATATGAGTGCGGGAGATTTCGACTTGGTCGTATCTCCCGACGGCAAAGCCTATTATTATTTCGAAAGAGTCCACAGCGAGTTCATATGTGCTGACTTGAACGAGGATTATACGGATGTAACCGGATATTACTCGACGCATTTTCCAAATATCCAACCGCCATTTGTTCGGGAAGCGCCAGCATATTTTTTTAGAAAAGGGTTGCATTATTTGTTCACATCCGGCACTACGGGCTATCATCCGAATCCATCGGAAGTCGCTTGTGCGAAAGCCGTCCATGGTCCATGGACAGTCTTGGGGAATCCCCACCCGAAGGATACCTCCTGTACATCATACAATTCTCAGATTACATCCGTATTTAAGCATCCGTTTAAGAAGGACTTGTATATTGCATTAGCTGACAGATGGATGCCGAATCTTCTGGATTTGGCGGGTGAAGATCATGCAAACGGAAAAGGATATCAGAAAACTGCGGACATCTATAAGGCTATTTTTGAGCAGGATACGGATTATGTCATGCAAGAAATCCATTATTCCTGTGATTTAGATATTGATACTTCAGTTTCAGATTATGTATGGCTTCCTATACGTTTCGATGGAGAAATGGCGTACCTGGATTGGAAAGAGGAATGGAAAGTGGAGGAATTCGAATGACAACTTATCAATATCTATATCAGAACCCTGAACTATCTTCGGAGGAAAGGGCGAAGGATCTCCTCGAACGTATGAGTATAAAGGAAAAAATGGGGCAGATCGTCTGTTACTTCCCCAGACAGTTATCGGAATATGAGGAATTAGAAAATAACTATTCACATGGAGTGGGTCAGGTCAGTGCCCTTGAGATGAGGGCGTTAGACACACTTGAGGATGCCGCAAGGTTCCAACGTGAAATACAGGAAATAGTCATGGCGCTAAGTGAGCATCACATTCCAGCGATCTTTCATATGGAGGGTCTTTGTGGTGCGTATGTGCAAGGGGCAGCCAGCTTTCCTTCTGGGATTGGAAAAGGATCTTCGTGGGATCCTGATTTAGAGAAAGAAATCGGGAAAATTGTTGGCAGGCAGGAGCGGGCGATTGGTATCTCTCAAGTCTTTGCACCAGTATTAGATATTTCAAGGGACTCTCGTTTTGGCAGACAAGGCGAGACCTATGGTGAAGACCCTACATTAGCATCTGCCATGGGGGTTGCCTATACCAAAGGAGTCCAATCAGAAAAAACAGGTAATCTGCAATCAGAATGTGTTGCTAAGCATTTTTTGGGCTTTCATGGTTCTGATGGCGGAATCCATGGAGCCCACTGTGATATTCCGCCCAGATCATTGCAAGAAATTTATGGGAAGCCATTTCAGGCTGCTATTTCGGAAGCTGGTTTAAGGGGGATAATGCCTTGTTATGCTTCCATTAATGGAGAACCGATTTCCGCATCTAAAGAAATATTGACAGGATTATTGCGAGACGAGATGGGCTTTGATGGAATCACTCTATCAGATTATTGTGCTGTTATGAATATTCATCAAGTTCAGAAGGTGTCTGAAAGTTATACGGAAGCAGGACTTCGTGCATTAAGTGCTGGTATGGATATGGAGCTTCACTTTAAGAAGTGCTTTAATGACGAGTTAGCGGAATGGTTTGCTACTGGAAAAGCAGATATTGATATTTTGAACTCGGCTGTAAGGCGAATCTTGGCTACTAAATTTAGAATGGGGCTTTTTGAGAATCCATATGCTTTATCTGGTGAAGAGTTGACAAAGGCTTTTCATGGCTCAGAGGATGTAGACGTCACGCTGCAGTCTGCTAGAGAATCGCTAGTGCTCTTGAAAAATGATGGTACTCTGCCTATTCAAAAGAGTGTGAAAAAAATTGCTGTAATAGGATGCCATGCTTCAGACGCTCGAATTTTCTTTGGAGGCTATACCCATTTTAGTATGGCTGAAGGACTGTTAGCTGCTATTTCTACTATGGCTGGTTTGGAAACAAAGGCAGACGAAAAGAAATCTGTAATGAAGACAATCCCTGGAACCCCTATACAGGTGGATGATGATCCAGCTTTTGAGGCACTATTACAGAAACAAAAGCCAGGAATCAAGAATTTGCTGGAGCAATTAAAGGAATGTCTCCCTCAAACTGAAATTGAATATTCCTATGGATATCCAGTTGCAGGAAATGATATGTCTGGCCATGAAGAAGCTCTAGCAATAGCCGGGGAGGCCGATCTGGTTATTCTTACCTTAGGTGGCAAGCATGGAACCAGCTCCATTGCATCCATGGGAGAAGGCATAGATGGTACAGATATCAATCTGCCCATCTGTCAGGAAATCTTTTTAGAAAAATTATCTGAATTGCACAAAGGGGTAGTAGCAGTACATTTTAATGGTCGTCCCATCTCCAGTGATGCAGCAGACAAGTATGCGAATGCGATTCTAGAGGCGTGGAATCCGGCTGAAAAAGGTGCAGAGGCTATTACAGATGTATTACTTGGTAACTATAATCCAAGCGGGAAACTTCCACTATCTGTAGTACGTTCCGCTGGGCAGACTCCAGTTTATTACAATCATCCGAATGGCTCCAGTTACCATCAGGGTGAAAGTATAGGTTTTTCCAATTACGTGGATATGCCCCATACACCAAGATATTATTTCGGACATGGACTTTCTTATTCGAGTTTTGGATATTCCAATCTGAGATTAAGCAGTACGCAAATTGAGCCAAACGGCGTTATCACGATTCAGTTTGATATTGAAAATACGGGTGAAATGCAGGGGACAGAAGTAGTTCAGCTTTATGTCAAGGATCGTTTTGCTAAGATGACTAGACCTGTTATGGAATTAGCGGGATTCAAACGTGTTGAGTTAAAGCCTGGAGAAATGCAAACAGTCAATCTCCACGTTGAACCTAGCCAGATGGCGTACCTAGATAAGGACATGAAGTGGTTCATTGAAGCCGGAGATATCGACGTTAAAATCGGCAGCTCCTCTCATGATATCAGACTGGAGGGCAGCTTTAGAATTACATCGGATTTATATTTGGACGGTAAAAATAGAAAGTTTTACTCCAAATGAAAGATTGGGCAGATAGGGAGATGGTTAAGATGAAATATTCACAGACCGTTGAACGATGGTGTGTTTTCGAGGTTGAATTGCAATCATCAAAGTGTTTCGCAAAGCCATATCAAGAGGTAACCCTGCAAGCTTACTTTCAGAAGGATCAAAAGAGAAACAAGTTTATTGGGTTCTATGATGGTGGATCGACTTGGAAAATCAGATTTATGCCGGAGGAGGAAGGGACGTACACGTTCCGAATTTCATCCAACCATGTGGAATTCGATGGTTTGACTGGCGCTTTCGAATGTACGGAGGCTCAGGAAGGCAATCGCGGCCCGGTTAGGGTGAACGGGAAGCATTTCAACTATGCCGATGGAACGCCTTTCTTTGTCATGGGAACGACGGCGTACGCTTGGACCTACAGGCCCGAGGAGATCCGGCGGCAAACGTTGGAATCCTTCTCCAAATACGGTTTTAACAAGATCAGAATGCTCGTATTTCCTAAGTATTACAAAGGCGGGGAAAACGACGTCAACATTGCTTACGACCCGCCTGTCTTCCCGTTCGCAGGAGCACCGAATGAATTTGATTTCCAAACGCTGCTTCCGGAGTACTTTCAGAATTACGAAGAGCGCGTCAAGGATCTGCTACGCCTTGGCATTGAGGCGGATGTCATCTTATTCCACCCTTATGATTGTTGGGGCATTGATCGCGGCATGCAGCAGGAAGACGACCTGCTCTATGTCAAATATGTGATTGCGAGACTTTCCGCGTACCGGAACGTATGGTGGTCGCTTGCAAACGAATATGACATTACCGAAACTGAGGACGGCAAGTTTTGCGTGGGGATAGATCGCAAGGATTGGGACTTATTGGGATCGTTTATCAAAGCGAACGACCCGCACCATCATCCGATCTCGAACCATAATATCCCGCTCGGTTGGATTTATCCGGATCGGGACTGGCTCACCCATGTATCCTATCAACACCCTGATACTTATACCTTATTGCTTGAACTAAAAAACTCCTACAATAAGCCCATTATTAATGACGAGTACCAATATGAAGGAAACATTAAGGATGAGTGGGGCAATAACGATGCGAAGACGACCGTCCTGCGCCATTGGCTCTCGGCAATGGCCGGCGGGTATGCAACCCATGGCGAAGTGATGAAAGCGGATGGCAACGACAAGGATTTGTTTTGGTCGTATGGGGGGGCATTAGTTGGAGAAAGCGGCTCGCGCTTGAAATTTATGAAGCAAATCCTGGAGTCTTGTCCCTATCAGGACATGGAACGGGATTCCCGGAATACGGACGGCCATCATTATTTCGGCTTGCATCTAGGTATCGACGATTATTTGTTTTTCTGCCGCTACGATTTGCCGGGTAAGAATTTCTGGCATGGTCCCTTTGACGGAACCGAACCCGAGTATGAAGCCGAATTCTACGACGTATGGAATTGCGAATTGGTTGAGAGAAAGCTGATCAAGAGAGGGGATAGGATCCCGATACGGGAATGGACGGCGATTCGTTTAAAGAAATCAAAGAAAAACTAATGTTATTGTAGATTTTCTAAATACATGCTTGACTCCAATACTCGTATAATCAGGCTTAGAAAGCGCGCGCAATCAAAATATGTATCACGGAGGGTCAAAAATGGCATTTATTAAGAAATCTAGCATGGTTCTGCTCTCTACAATGTGTTTAGCACTAGTGGTAAGCGCATGCGGAAGTAACTCCGGTTCCAACAAGACGAACAGTCCGGCATCAACAACCGGTAATTCATCCAGCGCTGCGCCCTCGGGCAAAAAGATTAACTTAACCTTGATGTTTGCTTGGCCGGGAGATACGAATGCGGAAGAAGAAGAAAAGATGGTCAAGGAACATTTCAAGGATAAGTATGATATCACCTTCAAGCAGGTCGATGCGAATGTTGAGAAGACGATTAAAACAACAATCGCCGCAGGCGAACCGGTCGATCTCGCCTTTTATTGGCCAAACGGGATGGAAACCTTCGTCAATGCCAATATGGCACTGGATCTTACGCCATATATGCAGGGTGACCCTAAATGGAGGGACTCCTTCATTGACGGTACATTGAATTTGGGGACTTATAACGGTAAAGTCTATGCTGTTCCGAATACCCCCGTATACGGGTTGATGATTGCAAACAAGGATCTGCTGGACAAAGCCGGCGTTACCTTGCCGGATCAACCTACTTGGGATGAATTCACGAAAGCACTGGCCACCATTAAGGCAAAGCTTAGCATTACACCTTTCGGGAACGCATGGCCAAGCTGGACGAACCGGTTTTTGCTACAGACGATATGGCCGAATGAGCAAAAGCTGCAGGAGTGGAATGATGGTAAAATCCCGTTCACCGATCCGACTGTTGTGAAAGCTTTCGATCAAACAAAGGATCTCTATGACAAGGAGTACATGTACCCGGGCAAAGGTGCGCTTACGGTAACCCAGGATCAAGTTCTAGCTGGGTTTAAGGATCAGAAGGTCGCCATTATGGCCACTGTCAATTTCATCGCCGATGGAGCGATTAAGAATGCGGGAATAAAAAATCCACAGATCTTGTCCTGGCCTACTAATGGTACGGGCTTGAAATTGTCCCCAGCAGCAAACGGATATATGATTCCGGCGAATGTGAAGCATCCGGAAGCTTCCGTTGAGATCATGAAGTATTTGACGAGTCCGGAGGTTCTTCAATACCGGATAGACCATGGTGCGCCCGTCACAGTTAAAGGCGTAAAGCCCGCAGATTCGAATTCCAAGGTTGAACTGTATGCCAGGGATGCCGGGAATCCATTCCACAAAGAAATCGGAGCTCTGGATCCGAAACTGAATGACTATAACGACACTAAGATGCCGGCCAACTACATCTTTAAAGGGATGGCCGCTTTGGAAGAAATGGATAAATTGAGGCAGGATGCAATCAAGCAAAAATAGCAGTCCATGACGTGATGAATACGACAATGGGTGTAAGCCAACCGTCTTATGCCCATTGTCGTTCCCAGAAGAAGGAGGGGATACGGTGATTAGCCAAGTGAAAAGTCAAACTTTGCAAACAGCGATTCGAAAGAAGAAAGGTCGGTCCCTGCATGTTAATACGCAAATGCTAGGGATTGCGTTATTGATCCCGGCGGCAATCTTTATCGCCTTTACGGTAATTATTCCGGTCGGTTGGAATTTTGTTTTGTCTTTTGCCAAGTGGAGTCCTTTAACCAGTATGCAGATGGTCGGTTTGGATAACTATATCGAAATATTCAAGGACCAGGTCACCCTCAACGGGTTTAAGTATTCCATTATTATTGCGATAGTTTCCTCTTTGATCGCTTTGATTTTAGGGTTGCTGCTTGCCTTGCTTGTTTATCGGACCGGAAACAAGGAGGGGGCGGTCCTCAGGCTGATTTTCTTTGCTCCAAGCATGATGCCTTTTATCGTCATCGGGTTGATGTTTGCCTTTATTTTGGATCCTTCTACCGGACTTATTAATCGTATCCTTGAGTTAATCGGATTGGAAAGCTTGCAGCATGCATGGCTGTCTGAACCGGGACTGGTGCTGTTGGTATTGGCTGCGGTCAGTGGCTGGAAGGGCTCCGGCGCCGTGATGATGCTTTTCTATACGGCTATCGTTACGATTCCGGCTTCCATGTTCGAGGCTGCCCGGCTTGAGGGGGCAGGCTACTTCCGCCAAATCCGCATCATTATCCTGCCTCTTATCATGCCGACGATCCGGTTGGTATCGATGTTGGTGCTCATCGGCTCGTTCAAAACCTACGATATCGTTATTACGATGACGAAGGGCGGACCCGGCGATTACTCGAAAACAGTACCGATGCAGATGCTGGATGTCGGTTTTCGATACAATGAGTTTGGATACGCAGCCGCGATCGGCGTTTTGTTTACTATCCTTGTAGGTTTCATCATATTCATTTCGATGAAGATGATAAGGGGGGACGTTTATGAGTATTAAAAGATGGGATTCGGCCCTGCTTATACGAATTATTCTCTTTATGCTTGCTGCCTTAACCCTATATCCGGTTCTTTTTACGGTCTTTACCTCTCTGAAGACATCTGACGAGTTTTACAGCAATTTATGGTCGATTCCGAGTCAATTCCATTATGAGAACTACGTGGAGGCGTTTCAAACAGCACGACTTGGTGATTATATGGGGAATAGCATCATGATCGCTGTTCTTTCTTTGTTTACCTGCAGCGTGCTCGCTACCTTCGCTGCGTATTCGCTTGCCAGGCTGCGGGTTCCCTTCGCCGGAGCGATTGTAGGCGTCTTGTTTCTTCTGCAAATTTTACCCGGTGAGTCCATGATTATTCCGTTGTATATGATGATGACGAAATTGGCGATATTTAAGGTCATCTATCTTCCTATCGTAATCGCCTATTTGGGCTGGATGCTGCCCGGAACCATTGTCATCCTGTGGAATTTTTTTCGCTCGATTCCCGACGAACTGCTGGAAGCAGCAAGAATCGACGGCAGCAGCGAGATGAATACGATGTTCAGGATCGTTTTTCCGCTGGCAGGTGGCGCCGTCGCTACCTGCACGGTGTTCAATTTTGGTTTTGTATGGGGAGAATTGATGTGGGCCCAAATTGCTACGTTGACGACGGAAAGAGGCGTTCCAATTTCTGTTGGCCTCATTAATTTTCAAGGACAATACACGACGAACTGGACCTTGATGAGCGCTGGCATGTGTATGGTGCTTCTTCCGCTGATTTTACTCTTTATTATCTTACAAAAATATTTCGTTCAAGGCTTAACTTCTGGTGGTGTAAAAGGGTAAGATAAAGACGAATAGGGCGGCTTCGATTGCACGATGCCGTTTTATTCTCCTTATATGAATGAACTCCTGGGGTGTGGTCATCATCGTACTAAAGTTCAAGGACTTGCCTTTAATTTTCAAATTTTATTTAAGCATAGTGGTGTTAGTCCTGCTTCCCTTAATCGGTATGGGGTTTTATTTAAACAGTCAATTTGCGGCTTTAACGCTAAATCAATCAAGTGAAATTGCTCTCCAAACGTTGAAGCAGACCAAGCAAAATTTTGAAACTTTGTTCGCGGATACGAAGGACATTTCAACCCGAATCTTATCTAATGAGCTCGTACAACAGTTTGGCGCAGGCAACTACAACAAAGAGTTAGAGTATGACAAAATCTATTTCAATATGAACACTTGGTTGGATGATGTCATTGGCTCCAAAAAACAATATCGTTCTATAAGCCTGTACGCAGACAATGCGGTGATCCTTCAAAAAGGAAATCCGGTATCGGATTTGGATCCATCCGCGACGGAGCGTGCAGTGCAGGAGCAAGGGAGAGGCTTTTGGCGGACAGGGTCCGGGACGATCTCCTATGTTCGCGGAATTATGGATTTTAGAAAAATGGGAAGAATGATTGCTGTAGAAAGATTGGAAATTAACGAAGAAATTCTTAATCAATATTACAAAAACATCAATTCTTATGCAGGTTCTCAAATTTTTCTTTTGGATGCTAACGGCGTAGTCTTATCTTCAACGGATAGGAACATGATTGGGGATAAGATCGACGACGATTATGTTCAAAAAAACCTTCTCATGAAAAACGGATATTTTACCGCTGATATCGAAAATTCGAGATTTATTTTTCTCTTTTATACGATGGAAGAAACGAATTGGACGCTTGTGCAGGTCATCCCAGAAAAGTCCTTTACCTTGTTGAAATCAACGGTAAATATGGTGCTGCTGATTGTCATAGCGTTATGCCTCATTTTCGGCATTTTGTTCTCCTTCATTCTGCACCATTATTTGATTAGGCCGCTTCTGCAGTTGCGCAAAGAAATGACGAAGCTCAAAACCGGCAATTTTAACATTGCTCTACGTATAGACTCCAAAGATGAAATCGGCGAAATCAGCAGTGGATTTTTGCGTATGACAGAGCAGTTGAAAGAAACGATCAATGACGTTTATTTGTCCAAAATCAAGCAAAGAGAAGCCGAAATCAAGGCATTGGAATCGCAAATTAACCCTCATTTTCTATACAATACGTTAGATTCGATTCATTGGCTGGCGATCAAGCAGAAAAACTACGATGTCAGCGAGCAAATTGAAGCCCTTGCTGAAATATTCAGGCACGTTCTGAATAAGGGGGAGCCTTTAGTAACCATTGGCCAAGAGGTCGATTTTTTGATCAATTATATGTTTATTCAGAAACGGAAGTATGGGGAACGCATGAAGCTTCATATTGATGCCCCCCCTGACTTAATGAAATATAAAATGCCTAAATTAGCTCTGCAGCCCTTGGTTGAAAACGCGATCTTGCACGGTTTGGAGCAGGTGGTCCAGGGAGGCATGATCGAAGTCAACGTTTCCAAAGTGGAAGAGGGGATCCGGTTCATTGTGACCGATAACGGTATGGGGACGGATGAATCCAAAATTCATCATATGATGAGCAATGTCGATGAAGCGAAACACGTATTCGCCTTGAAAAATATCGATGACAGAATCAAAACAAGCTATGGACAATCATTTGGGCTCTATTTTACCAGCAAGGTTGGTGTCGGCACAAAAGTCGAGGTGCTCATTCCACTTATAGTTTAACGGAAATGCGGGTGAACGGAATGAAGCTGTTGATTGCAGACGATGATGAGCAAATCCGATCGGGTATAGAGCAAGGGATCGATTGGTCATCTTTGGACATGAAGATGGTTATTACAGCTTCCAATGGCCTTGAGGCGCTTGAGCGATTTACCGAACTGCTTCCGGAGATCGTGATTACGGATGTAAGAATGCCCGGGATGGACGGACTTGAGCTCCTGAAGAAAATCAAAGAGATCAAACCGCAAACAAGGGTTATCATCTTAAGCGGATATAACGATTTCGAGTATCTGAAGAAAGCTATACAATTGGATGCTGTCGATTATGAAATGAAGCCGATTCGTGCCCGGAGTTTAATCGCTTTGATCCAGAAAGTAAAAGAAGATATTATTCGGGAACGGGTCACGGAGCAAGAGTTTCAGAAATATCTCGAGTCCTATAAAACTTCTTTCGGAGAAGAACTCATATCGGGTAGTATCACGGACCGGTTGATCATTCTGGAAGGCTTGCAGCAATATTACGGTTTCGATGGAACGAAATCGCTCGTATGCGTATCTGCGCAAATCGATGGAGATTGGAAAAAGAATTCGGATACAGCGAAGATCGCCGCTGACACCATTTGCCGTCTTTTTGCGGCCAGCGATTTAGCGTCCCGGGGGATCTGTCTGAGGTCGAAGGAAGCGAAATTGGTTTTCTTGGTGACGATAGAAACGAAGTCTTACTTATACTATCGTCAATTTGCAAGTGAACTTACAAATCGATTGCGGTCTTGGAATCGCGAGACGAGGTCCGTATGTCAACTGTCGTTCTCGTCCGGTATCAGCAGCCCAGGCAGCGTTGCGGAATTCGTAAAGCTGTATCAGGAAGCTAATCAGGCATTGTCTATGAGGTTATACGAGGGCAGTGGCTCGATCCAAGTCTATAATAATACCGCTGAATTAAGCGATAAAACGATTGTCGGTTTGCTGGAAAACGCAGAATTTATCTTGCAATTGTCCCAAGGGGACTTTGCTTCCGCTACGGGCATGGTAAATAACGAATTTGAGTGTATGAAGAAAGAGCGTGAATATAGCAGAAAAAGCGTGGCAGCCTATACGCGGAATTTACTTCACTTTTTTACGGTCACGAATAGAATCGTTCCTGCTGATCGGATCGAACAGATTCAAAGCAAAATTGCATTCATTGAAGGAAATGCGGATTACCTATCGATCGAAGAATTCAGGGAAATCGTTGTCTCTGTTTTCGAGGAGACTCTCACGCGCTTAACCAAGGATCTCAGTCCGGTGATGCTGCGTACGGACGAATTCATCCGCAAAAACTTTACGCGCGAGCTTACGGTAGAGATGCTCTCCGAGCAGGTGGGCAAGACGCCAAACTATTTCAGTCATTTGTTCAAACGCGAATTTGGAGTCTCTTTTAAGGAATATGTGACCCGATTGAGGATATCCAAGGCGAAAGAACTCATTCTCCATACGAATGATCTCATCTATGAAATTAGCGGAAAGGTCGGTTTTTCCGATTACACTTACTTTACCCAGGTCTTTAAAAAAATGGAAGGGTACCCGCCTGCTGCGTTGAGAAAGAATAATTTAGTGAATGCAGACGAGTTAGGGGAGAACTAACGTTAAATCAAGGGGATTGTTTTACTGTTCCAGTAAACAATCCTCTTTTCTCTACGGAAGTTATGCGCAAGTTTAAGTTCTAGGACCAGAAAGAAATCGAGGAGTCTTCGTTTGATTTTTCTTTTTCGGAAGGCGGCGGTGGGTGTCATCCTAAGCGCGTTGTTGATGCCGGGCTGGAGCACTTCGGCGGCTTCTTCACCGCCAAAGTGCGCACCGAGGGAATTTGGAGGAGCCATGTGGGTCACCGCTGATGTGTCGACCCACAGGTACAATCGCCCTCTCATTGACAGCGAGATCGATCTGACTACCAAGTTCTCCAAGACGGTCGCAGCGAAATACTATGGCTCTTCCAGCCAGATATACGGCTACATCTACGGCGGCAGCGGCAATCCCTATGACGGTCTCAATGAAACGGGAGCGGGCGGTACTGAGCGAGGTGACGAAGTTAGGCGTACCTCTGAGGCCTGGGAGGACTACCCGTATGTACTCGGTTTGAACGCCACCGATGCTCTCCTCGGCTTCGCAAGCACGGTTCGGGGCGTCGATCCTACGTATGTCGACGACTTCTGGAGCAAGCTGGGGTACCATTGTAATGATGTTAATGAGCAAGGGTTTACCTTATATATTCATAACCATAGTCATGAGTTTAAGAGGGTAGGCAATGAAACATTATTTGACTGTCTAATTGAGAATACCGATCCGACATATATCAACTTTGAGTTGGATCTTGTCTGGGTAGTAAGAGCTGGACTGGATCCGTTGGTTTACCTTGAAAAATTGGGACGTAGGTGCGATCGAGTTCATCAAAAAGACATCCAAAAAACACCGCTTACCCGATAAACCTGTTTGATGCTATGAAATTGGAAGGAGTCGAAGAGTTAGACAATATCCAAAGCTACCGAAAATATATTCCACAGGAGGATCATGCCGATTTGGGGACCGGTATATTCGACCTCTCGGGGACTTATGCAATGGCATTTTGGTCCACTAGGTAGAGCCTTTAGACCCATGTTCGTTTTAAGATTTGAAGGTACTGAAATAAAGCGTCGCGAAATGGCTCCAGGCCGCTTGGGATTAAAGCGATAAGTTGAATTACCGTGTGGGAGGTCTCCAAATAATTGGGGGCCTTCCATCTTTTATTATTGTTCGACCAAAATAATCTGGTGGTCGTATGAACAAACATTTTGGACATTTCTTCATTGTGACAAATTTGAATCAAACCGTGCAGAAACTCAAATTCAAACGGAACCAAAGCGTCGGGATCAAGCGTATCCGCTTCTAGTAAAGCGTTCAAGAACTGAAGCTTGTTAGTTGAATATTCGGCGATTTCCTGTTGCTTTAAATCCCAAACGGCATTTACGGAAAACAAAATAAAGGAAATCATGATTTCCAAAAGGTCGCTTACCCTTTGAGCGGATGAATCCAAAACAATGACGCCATGCTTAGGCACGATCCGAACAAAACCCTCTTGTTCAAGCTGTTGAAGAGCGGCTCTAACCGGCGTTCGGCTCATATCCATCAAGCTGCTTAGCTCCACTTCGGAAGTCGCCTGGCCTTTTGGCAATTTTCCAGTGATTATCCATTGATGTATGGTCTCGTATGCTTGCTGTCTTAGGGATGATGTACTCAATTTGCGGTTCCTTCCCGAGCTGAAATGTTATAATTATCTTAAATCAATTGTTCATGGAAAGGAAGCAAGGAGTATGTCCAGCACAGGAACTACATTAAGAGAAATTGCCTTTGAAACGATTAAGCAAAAAATTGTTAACGGAGAATGGCAGGGCGGAACGTTTCTTTCCGAGCGGGCGCTCAGCGAGCTCCTTGGTATGAGTAAAACGCCGATTCGTTCGGCCATGGACAGACTGGAAATGGTTGGACTCGTGAAGCTTAGACCTAACCAAGGTGTTATCGTACAAGAAATGTCTCTGAAGAAAATCATGGAAATCTATGAGCTGCGGCTTTCGCTCGAAACCTTTGCGGCCAGACAGCTAACCGGCAAGATGGATGCGTACTTTTTTCGTCGGTTGGACGATAATTTAGCTCTTCAAGAGCAATGTGTGCAGAAAGAGGATATTGTCGGATTTGTACAATTGGATCGCAATTTTCACGCCATGATGATCTCGGGATTGGACAATGAGGAGTACACGGAAGTGATGTCCAGACTGCAGGACAAATTTTTGATGGCGGTACGGGCAACGTTTTACAAAAATCAAAGCCGCTTGTGGGGAAGCTTGAACGAACACAAGCTAATTCGGCAAGCTTTAGAAGGGAATGATCCGGCGGCTACGGAAAAGCTGCTGTACAACCATATCCAATATGTCAAAAAGATTATGCTTTGATGTATACAAGTGAGACATCTTGTAGATATAAAGAGGCGATGGTACTTTTAACTCATATGATGAGGGAGGTAAAAATGGCATGAAGATCACGGACGTACACACTTATATTGTGGGGAACTCATGGAAAAACTGGCTTTTTGTGCGAGTCGACACGGATGAAGGAATTTCCGGTATTGGCGAAGGAACTTTGAACGCTTTTGCCAAGACCGTTGAAGCTGCAATCCATGAACTCAAGCATCTGGTTATTGGTATGAGTCCATTTGATGTTGAGGCGATTTCCTTAAAGATGATTCGGGACGTTTATTCGGATGGCGGCCAAATTCAAGGCTCCGCCCTTGCGGCCATTGAAACTGCATGCTGGGACATTATGGGTAAGGCAACCGGTCAGCCAGTGTACAAGCTTCTTGGAGGCCAATGCCACGATAAACTACGCTGTTACGCAAACGGCTGGTACCGTGGTGGTACGGATGAGGAAAGCTTATTTAATCAGGCGAAGGAAGTTGTGGCGAAAGGTTACACGGCACTGAAGTTCGATCCATTTGGTTCTGCTTGGCGTACCGTTGAGCGAGCCGATTTCTCCAGTGCCATTCGCAAAATCGCCGTTGTTCGCGAGGCGGTCGGCCAGGAGGTAGATATTCTGATCGAGGGGCATAACCGCTTCAGCGTTCATACAGCTATTCAGTTCGCAGATGCGATGGCGCCCTATCGTCCGACCTGGTTTGAAGCCCCGGTTCCTCCTTATCGGCAATCCTCGGTGATCGAGGTGGCGAAGCGCAGCCCGGTGCCGATTGCCTGCGGTGAGGATTACTATAACCGAGAACAGTTTGCAGAGCTTCTCAAGCACGATGCCGTTCATATTATTCAGCTGGAGCCGCAATTCCTGGGACTTAGTGCATCCAAGCAGATTTGCGGCATGGTGCACGCACATAACGGTGTTACCGCTCCGCATAGCGCTCAAGGTCCTATTTGTTCCATTGTGTGTGCTCATTTGAATATGGCGACTCCGAATTTCTTCTTGCATGAAATTTTTGATGAATTTAATGCTTCCTGGGCACAGGAAATTTTGTCTACTTCGTTCAAAGTAGAGAACGGATACCTTCAACCGCCGGAACGGCCGGGTCTCGGCTTCGAGCTGAACTTGGACGAAATCGCTAAGCATCCGTATGATCCCGGCCACTGGCTGCCCTTGTTCAGACAAGGCTGGGAGAAACGGGAGCGCGTTGAATAGAAGGAGATGACATCGACATGAAAGCATTGGTATATGAAGGACCCCGGATGATGAACATTCGGGAGGTGCCGATCCCCGAGATTAAGGAAGATGAGGTTTTAATCCGCGTACAGCGGGCAGGAATTTGCGGTTCCGAGCTTAGCGGTTACTTAGGTCACAACTCCCTTCGTAAACCTCCGCTGATCATGGGACATGAGTTTTCAGGTGTAGTTGAACAGTTGGGAACCCAAGTGGATGGATTGCAAGTTGGAGATCGCGTTACGGCCAATCCGTTGGTGACTTGCGGACACTGCCGTTATTGCCAGAGCGGTCAATCCCAATTGTGCGGCGAACGAAATTTGCTTGGAGCTCACAGACCGGGAGCATTTGCCGAGTATGTAGCAGTGCCAGCGAGAAATGTATATCGATTGGAGGATCACGTGTCATTGGAGGAAGGGGCTTTTGCCGAACCTTTTGCCTGTGCGATTCATGTATGCCGGTTGCTGACGTTAACTCCGACTGACCGATTGCTCATTTATGGTGCCGGTCCGATCGGCCTGTTCGCCTTGCAGGCTGCTCAAGTATATGGCCTTCGGGATATTGTGGTCATGGACCTTAACGAAGCAAGACTAGAAATCGTTAAAGAGCTGGGCGGGATTGCAGCTACCAGCCTGGAACAGCTTGAACCGTCGCTCCGTGGAGGCTTCGATGCAGTGATCGATGCGGTTGGGGCTGAGGCAACTCGCAGAAACAGCGTACAGGCAGCGCGGCCTGGTGGCAGAGTGGTGTTCACAGGTTTGCATGAAGCGGAAAGCAAGTTGCCGGTAAACGACATGATTCGCAGTGAAACGGTTACCATGGGGGCATTCGCTTATTCGCAAAATGATTTTGAAACGGCATCGCTGTGGATCGGACAAGGGAGAGTTAATATGCTGCCATGGGTTGAAACCGCCCCCCTAACCGAAGGCAGCATGTGTTTTGAGAAGCTGATTTCCGGCCCGGGTAAGGTCGCGAAAATAATTTTGAGTTTATAAGTTGGAGGGTTATTATGAAATTGCTACAGTTTTACCATTTGAAAGATGATCATCAACAGCTTAAGGTCGGTATTTTAGACAATCATGATACGATAAAAGCGCTGACCATAAGTGGAACCGCTCGGGAGTTCATAACGCAATTCGCAGGGACTAATCAAGCGGAAATCGAAGCTCTAACGGAAGGCGCCCCTGTTTACAACTTAAATGAGGTAAAGCTGCTATCGCCTTTGACGGATCCCGAGAAAATCATCTGCATCGGGTTGAATTACCACGATCATGTGATTGAATCCAATATGCAAGTTCCGAAGGTGCCGGTGCTGTTTCCAAAATTTAATAACTGTTTAAACAGTCACAATGACAAGGTGGTCATTCCGCAAGAGGTATCGCAGTGCGATTATGAAGTGGAACTGGCTGTCGTTATCGGCAAAACGGCCAAGAAAGTTTCGAAGGATTCCGCCATGGACTACGTATTCGGATATACGGTATTAAATGATGTCAGCGCACGAGATATTCAGCTGAATGAACCTCAATGGACGCGAGGGAAAGCGATTGACGGTTTCGCTCCTATGGGACCTTGGATCGTAACCAAGGATGAAATCCCGAATCCCGGAAATTTGCCTATCTCTTTAACCTTAAACGGCGAAATCATGCAGAACTCGAATACAAAGGAATTGATTTTCGATATTCCCCATTTGATTTCGTTCCTTTCGAATACCATCACACTTCAACCAGGAGACATCATCAGCACAGGGACGCCGCCTGGAGTCGGAATGGGGAAAAAACCACAGGTATGGCTTCAGCCGGGGGACATTGTGGAAGCGACAGTGGAAGGAATCGGTACACTTCGAAGTACTTTTGTATCGGAGCAATAAAGTTAACAACGTGGAGGTGTGTTCCGAATGAATTGGAAGGGGAAGGTTATTATTGTGACGGGCGGCGGCGGTGGCATAGGCCGCGCCGTTGCACATAAGTTCGCTGCCCAAGGAGGACAGGTCGCTGTCGTCAACCGAACAGTCGGAAAAGCAGAGGCTGTTGCGCAGGAAATTTCAGAAGCTGGGGGCCGGGCTATTGCGATTCAGGCAGACGTTGCACTGGAAGCCGACGTAAAAAGGGTCGTTCAAACAACGCTGGACACGTTTGGGAAGATCGATGTTTTGGTGAATAATGCCGCAATGTGCCCGCAAATTCGCCTTACGGATATGAGCCTGGAACAGTGGAATCAAGTGATCATGAATAACCTTACCTCGGTTTTTCTGTTTTGTCGGGAGGTTATTCCGTCCATGCTGGAGAATGGCGGCGGCTCCATAGTGAATGTAAGCTCGGTCCATGCACTGGCCACGCTGGAGGGGTATTCGGCATACTCGGCTTCCAAAGGGGGCATCTCGGCATTGACGAGGGCCATTGCTCTCGATTATGCCCGTCAGAACATACGGGTGAATACCGTGCTTCCCGGAGCCGTTCATACTCCGATGCTTGAAAGTAGCGTGAAAAACCTGGATACCCCTCGCGAGGAGATCATGAAGCAATGGAACGATTCGCAACCGATCGGCCGCGTAGGACAGCCCGAGGAGATAGCAACTGTGATTCTGTTTGCTGCCAGCTCGGAAAACTCTTTCATGACGGGGGCTACGCTGGTCGCTGATGGCGGGATGACTGCGGAGCTGTAAATATATTAGGTAGTAAAGGGAAGTGTTCATGTAGTGAATTCGCCAAGGGTTGTCGCGGACGTTAAGGCGTTGCTGGGGGAAGGACCTAGTTGGGACGCCAAAAGCGGCAAATTATATTGGGTTGATATCCTGTGCAATCGTCTTTATGTATTGGAGCCGAGCTCCGGATGTCAATCCGTTTATGACTTCGACCAAATGATCAGCGCAGTTGTACCGAGAAAGACTGGCGGCCTCATGGCTGTAACCGAAAAAGGATACCATTCCTTATCGTTGAAGGATGGAAAATTGATACCCATATATGATCCCGAGGAGACCATGACTAATAGTCGTTTCAACGATGGGAAATGCGATCCGCAGGGACGATTCTGGGCTGGAACAAAGGATCTTGAGGATACGCCAGGCAAAGGAAGTTTATATCGTCTTGATTCGGACTATAGTTGCCGTACGATGATTCCTAACGTCACAATATCCAATGGTCTCGCATGGAGTCCCGATCGTACAAAGATGTATTATATCGACAGCGCCGCAGAGCAGGTAACGGCCTTTGATTATGATGATCCCACAGGCAAAATTACAAACCCCCGGTGCGTGATCGATTTTAAGCCTGAAGAGGGCTGGCCCGACGGAATGACGATCGATACGGAAGGCATGTTGTGGATTGCGCACTGGAACGGATGGCAGGTCTCCAGATGGAATGCCCAAACAGGGCAATGTCTGGAGAGAGTTTCTGTTCCGGCGGCACTTGTGACATCCTGCGTTTTTGGAGGTCCGGCTCTGCGAACATTGTACATCACAACAGCAACTTGCGGTCTTACGGAGGAGGAGCAACTTAACCAACCTTTTTCAGGTTCACTCTTTGCTGTGGAAACCTCTATACGGGGAACTCCGACGTACGCTTTTGGGTAACTCGTCGCAAGAATTACCGTTTACGAATGGATCTATCAGTCGAAATAAGTAAAGGAAAGTGCTTCAGAATATACGTTAAATAGGCGTTCACTCTATTGGGTGAAGGCTTATTATTTTTATGGGAATGTGGAATTTTGCTTACAAGAAATGAATTCTGATAACCAAATGCACAATTCAATGTGGAAGCCTTTTATTGTAGATGGCAGCACTTATGTTCCTTTGCGATTGGTTTCTGAATTGCTAGAAACGGATATTCAGTGGGATGGAGAGAATAACTCAGTTATTTTGGGCAAGAAGGTGGAAGGTACACCGCTTGGATCGCCATTCAAAGTTCTAAAAGGGAACGATAATATTAATTTTGAGATGAGGGTGCTCAGTGGGCGCATGTCGACATGGCGGGGCCGATGGAATCGGAATCGATCAAAGGATATATCGTTGCCGACGCAACCGGTTATGAAGCACGATTGTTGGCTGAATATTCCGCGGAATGTGCGGCAGATTCGAATTAATTATACATCTAAATACAGCAGGCCTCCTTGTGGGGGCCTGCTGTATTTTTAAGACTATCTTATTTGCCCGACCGCACCAGCAACTCAAGGAGGCAGAACCCGTTGTTCTACTAGGCAGTCTTCAACCGCTATTGCGCCGTATAGCCCCCATCCAGCAACACGGCCTGACCGGTAACTCCCTTGGCCTTCTCGCTGGCGAGGAACAGGGCGTAATCCGCGATCTCGCCCACTTCCAGGAATCGGCACTGCGGAACAAGCGGGAAAATGACCTCTTCCAGCACTTTCTCCACGGGTACGTTGCGGGCAACGGCCAAATCTTGCAGCTGTCCACGAACCAAAGGCGTATCGACATAACCCGGACATAACGCGTTAACCGTAATGCCGAACGGGGCTGCTTCCAATGCAGCGACTTTGGTTAAGCCAATGACCCCATGCTTGGCGCTATTGTAGGCGGCTTTGCCCGGGAAACCGACGATTCCGTTAATCGATGCGATATTGAGAATGCGGCCGTAGTTCTGCTGCTTCATAAGGGGGAGGGCGTGTTTGATGGCGATGAAGGGTGCAGTCAGCATGATCTTGATCATGATCTCGAACTTCTCCGTCGGAAAATCCGCGATCGGCGCGACGTGTTGCATTCCCGCATTGTTGACGAGAATGTCCAATCGGCCATACCAAGATGCAGTTTGTTCGATGAGTCCGATGATGTCCTTCTCCACCGTCATGTCTGCTTGAATAGCAACCGCTCTGCAGCCGGACTCGGCTAAATCACGCACGGCTGCTTCAAGTACAGGGCCGTTGCGATCCGACAGAACGACCGTTGCGCCTTGCCGGGCAAAGCTCCCGGCAATATTCAGTCCGATTCCTTGGGCGGCGCCGGTGACGATAACAACGCGATTCGTGTAAATGGTCCTCAGCTCCTCTCAGGAAGTAGTTAAGCCAGCTCACTAATAGGCATTCATCTGCAGCGTATCGGACAGCAGAAGCGGCGGCTCCGTTGCGCCGCGGACATCCTCGATCGTGCAGCCTTCGGCGACCTCAACTAGAAGTAGGCCTTCTGGCGTAACATCGATAACCGCCCAGTCGGTAATGATCCGATTCACCACTTGCTTACCGGTCAAGGGAAGGCTACAATTGTTAAGGATCTTGGGCTGGCCAGCCTTGTTGACGTGCTCCATAATGACTACAATCCTCTTCGCGCCGTGCACCAAGTCCATGGCTCCTCCCATGCCCTTGACCATCTTGCCGGGAATCGTCCAATTGGCCAGATCTCCGGCTGCGGACACTTCCATGCCGCCCAGAATCGCCAGATTGATATGTCCGCCTCGTATCATGGCGAAGGAATCGGCACTGCTGAAATAAGCTGCGCCCGTAATGGCGGTGACGGTTTCTTTGCCGGCATTAATCAAGTCGGGATCGACGCGGTCCGGCGCCGGATAAGGGCCGATGCCGAGCAGGCCGTTCTCGGACTGCAGCACGACTTGTTTGTCCGGCGAGATATAATTGGCAACCATGGTGGGAATGCCGATTCCCAGATTGACATAATAACCGTCATGCAGCTCCTTTTCCGCGCGCCTGGCAATTCGTTCGCGAATGGACATAGGTTCGCTCATCTCTCAGTTCTCCTCCTTGGCGGATCAGCGTGTCGTTAGACGCTCTATGCGCTTCTCTTGTTTTCCTACGATGATTTGCTGTACGTAAATGCCCGGAGTGTCGATGGATTCCGGATCCAGATCACCCGTTTCGGACAACTGCTCCACCTCCGCGATCGTGACCTTGCCTGCCGTCGCCATCATCGGATTGAAGTTGCAGGCCGTCTTGTTATAGATGAGATTTCCCATCCGGTCTGCTCGGGCCGCGCGAACGAGGCTGAAATCAGCGGTTAAAGCGTGCTCAAGAATATATTCCTTGCCACCGAAGACTCGGGTTTCCCGTCCATCGGCTAGCGGAGTTCCGACCCCGGCAGGTGTGTAGAATGCCGGGATGCCGGCACCTCCAGCTCTAATTCTCTCCGCAAGCGTGCCTTGGGGGACCAGCTCGGCCTCGATTTCACCGCTTAATACCTGACGCTCGAACTCTTTGTTCTCCCCGACATAGGAGGCGATGATCCTCGTAATCTGCTTGTTTCGGAGGAGCAATCCCAGTCCCCAATCATCGATCCCGCAATTGTTGGAAATCACGGTTAAGTTGCGGGTGCCGCGGTCAGCCAGCGCGACAAGCAACTGCTCCGGAATACCCACCAAGCCGAAGCCCCCGACCATGAGCGTCGCGCCATCCGTAATGCTGCTGACGGCTTCTTGAAAGGAATTCAATATTTGTTTCATAGAGCAATCGTCTCCCTTCGCATAGTTAAATTCCCTCGACAACGACCGCAATCCCTTGACCACCGCCGATGCAGAGCGAGGCCAATCCGTAGCGGGAGCCCCGGCGCCTTATCTCGTGAAGCATCGTAACTAGCACGCGGGCTCCGCTCGCGCCGATCGGATGACCCAAGGAGATGGCTCCACCGTTGACGTTAAAGATCCCCGGGTCAACATCGAAATGCCTGGTATAAGCCAAAGACTGCGCGGCGAATGCTTCGTTCACCTCAAGCAGGCTGATATCGGTCATGCTTAGACAGGCTTTCGCGAGCGCGCGCTGCGAAGCGGGAACCGGACCGATGCCCATCATAGCGGGATCGACGCCCGCAGAAGCGTGAGAGCGAACGATGGCGAGAGGTTTCACGCCAAGAGACGCGGCTTTGCGTTCGGACATAATGACTAACGCCGCTGCGCCGTCGTTGATTCCGGACGAGTTGCCGGCCGTAACGATTCCGTCGTGCTTGAATGCCGGACGCAGCTTGGCAAGCGCTTCTAGCGTCGTGTCCGGGCGCGGGTACTCATCCACGGTCACGGTCAGCGAAGCGCCTTTTTTCTGCGGAATGTCAACCCTGACGATTTCATCGGTGAACCGTCCGGCTGCGACGGCTTCAGAGGCTTTCCTCTGGCTGTCCACGGCAAACCGATCGAGCTCTTCGCGTGTAAATCCATATTTTTCGCAAATATTCTCGGCGGTGATCCCCATATGGTAGTCGTTCGCTGCGCACCAGAGCCCATCCCGGATCATCGTGTCAGTAACTGTCTGATCTCCCATCCGGTAACCGGAGCGGGCACCTTGCAGCAGATACGGTGCCAGGCTCATATTCTCCATGCCGCCGGCTACGACGATGTCACTGTCACCGCAAACAATGGCGTTATAAGCCAAGCTGACCGCCTTCATTCCCGACCCGCACACTTTGTTGATCGTCATCGCGGCGCATTCCACGGGTAACCCGGCGGTTAGCGCGGCTTGGCGGGCTGGATTCTGGCCCAGTCCGGCCTGCAGGACGTTGCCCATGATGACTTCATCGACTTGCGCCGGGTCAATCCCCGCACGCCGGATCGCTTCGGCAATGGCGACGGATCCCAGCTTGACGGCCGAAACGTCCTTGAACATCCCGTTGAAGTTACCGACCGGTGTCCGGACCGCGCTTGCGATTACCACGTTATTCGTAGTCACTGGGAAGATCCCTCCGTATTCTTTTTCATTTTTAACGAGACCAGCTTTTGCAGATTGCTTTGCAGTTCCTCAGCCGTTCCAATAGGATCCTCGTAGCTGTAGTAACCTTTACCGCTTTTGATGCCGAGATGGTCTTCAGCTTTTCTCGTCAAAATGGATTCCGGTTCATCCGTGCTCACGCTGAGCTTGGGGAAGAGATGCCCGGTTACCTTGGACCAAATATCGAGCCCGCCCAAATCCGCAATCTCGAACGGTCCCTTGAATGCCCACCGCAGACCGAGTCCTTCTTTGACGGCCGTATCGATCTGTTCGGTGTCGGCAACTCCGTTCTCCAGCAGGTAACATGCTTCCCTCATCAATGCCGCTTGCAAGCGATTGGCGATAAATCCGGGAATGTCCTTGTTCAGAACGACCGGGGCCTTCCCGCATGCGCGCATCAGCTCAACGATCTCCTCCATGACCGCTGGAGATGTTGAGGGCAATCCAACGATCTCGACCAGGGGAATAAGATGCGCCGGGTTGAAAAAATGGGTGATGACCATCCTGCAGGCGAACGGCTGCCCCTCCGCTAGAGTTTCGAGAGCGAAGGTGGAGGTGTTGGAGGCAACGATTGTCTGTTCCTTAATGAGCCGCGCCAATCGACCGTATACGTCCCGCTTGATCGTCAGCTGCTCAGGAACGGCTTCCACGATCAGGTCGGCGTCTGTAACCGCTTTCTCGAGTTCACTGAATAAGAGGACGGCGGACTGTTCATCGGCTCTCTCCTGCGAGAGCAGCTTCTCCCTGGTGGAGGGCAGCGAAGCTTTGTACGGTTCATACAAGGATACGGCGAAGCCGTGGTTGGCGAACAGATGGGCTATCCCGATCCCCATGGTGCCGGCTCCCAGGACAGCGATTTTCTTGATCATGAAAAGCCTCCTAATCGAACGCCAAAATAGTGTTAAGCAGGTCATATATTCTTATTTTACAACCGATATTTTTATGGGTAAAATACATATATAGAATAAAATATATGCAATATATCTATATAAGGGTGTGAAAGCCATGGATTTACGGCAATTAAGCTATTTTATGGCGGTGGCTAGTCATGCCAGCTTTTCTAAGGCCAGCGAATCGATTCATCTCTCTCAGCCTACGCTGAGCAAAATGGTGAAAAACCTGGAGGATGAGCTGGGCGTCGTGCTGCTCAACCGCTCCACGCGGAAGGTCGTGTTAACGGAAGCGGGGAAGGTGGTGCAGACGCATGCCCAGACGATATTGAATGCGATGCAGAACCTGCTGTCGGCGGTAGCGGATTTGACGGAGATGAGGACGGGTCAATTCACCTTGGGACTTCCGCCGGTGATCGGGGCAAGCTTCTTCCCCAAGGTGATCTCCGATTTCCATCAGCTTTACCCGGACATCCGGATTCAGCTTGTCGAGGAGGGAGGCAAGAGGATCGAACAGCTGCTGCTAGAGGGCGCGATAGATTTGGGAGTGGTCGTGCTGCCGGTTGACGAGAGGCTGTTCGAGATCGTGCCGATCGTGGAGAGGCATTTGAATCTGGTTGTTCCCCTGTCGCATAAATTGTCGGGGAGGGAGAAGGTGCTGCTGACCGATCTTCGGGACGAATCGTTCATTCTCTTCCACCAGGAATTCAACCTGCATGATCGGGTGAAGGAAGCATGCGTCCGCGAAGGGTTCGATCCGAGGGTTGCCTACGAAAGCACGCAGTGGGATTTCATCTATGAGCTGGTATGCGCGGGTGAAGGGATATCGTTGCTTCCAGAGACGATCTGCGCGAAGTTCGATCCGGGCATGGTTCAGGTCATCCACCTGATCGAGCCGGATATTCATTGGGATCTGGGGATCATATGGAAGAAGGACGGCTATGTGTCCCATGCGGCCCAAGGGTGGATCAGGTTTGCTCAGCAGGTATTCGAAAGGGCTGGGGGTTAGACATTCAATTATCGTGAAGTAATAGATTTTCAGGCTTCGCAATATATTGACGCAATATATTGACTTTAACATGAATTATACCTAATTCGGGGTTATTGGAGGGGTAACATGGCGCTTTGAAAGACTGGCTATCCAATACATTAGGCAAATTTAGATAGGTTCATTGTAAACTTGTGGGAATGGAATTTCTTCTTCTGGAGTTGTTGGACGTCAAGCGGACGAACGTCAAATAATTTGACCCGTATTTCGAAGCGTCAAGAACTTGCCCGATTACCGTAGTAGGTCCGCGGAATGGTGATTTGTTGCACTAACGAAGAACGAGAGTTGAGGGGCTTGCTTCGCGGCGGCTCCTCTTTTGCTTATTGAAGTAAAGGGCAGGATTCTTCAATCGTTTCTCGAATATTTTCTGAGTTGGATAATTTCCTGGACTTTGTGATCGGTTTTGAGACTTATTTTCAAGATTCACGCTTCCGAATCAAGTAGACCGATGAATTTCCGAATCAGCTGTCGTCTAATTAAACGAAGACATCAATGACAACCAAATTCATTTAACGATGGGGTGTATGAAAATGGCATTAACGTCCGCATTCACGAGCTTCAACTTGCCTGTAAAAAACGTAGAACAATCGAAGGATTTCTTCACCGGACTCGGCTTCGAGTTCAACCCGCAGTTCTCCCAGAAGGACAAGTCGGAATCCATCGTGATCGGTGACAACCTGCAGGTCATGCTGATCTCCCAAGAATTCTTTAATACCCTCACGCAGAAGGAAACCGTCGATACGGACAAGTATGCGCAAATGACGATCGCATTGGCCTTCGAGAGCCGAGAAAAGGTCGATGAAATCGTGAATACAGCGGTCTCCCTGGGCGGGAAAATACACGAAGATCCTGAGGATTATGGGTTCATGTATCATTGGGGCTTCGTAGACTTGGACGGCCATATGTGGGCAATCAACTACATAAACACGGATGCAGCTCAAGGTTAAGGATAACGGAGAGCGCACTCATTCTTGGATTAACAAAGGAAGACGCCGGGCACCTTCCCAGGCGTCTTCTTCGCGATAATTAGTTTTGTTCGGTATAGGCTTTAGCCTGCTTGCTGGAGCTCGACGGAGTTGGAGCTTTTCGCGTTAAACTAACGGATAACGATAGCTCAATAAGCATCTAAAACAGGCTGCCGCTGAAATTAATCGCGGCAGCCTGTTTCGCTCCCTCAGAGAAAAAGGATTTTCTCACGAAATGCTCGCTCATTCGCAGGATTTAAAAATGCATGTTAAATAGGAGTTCAGTTCCGGTGTTTGGGTAGTGTGTTGCAGGAAGTTCCGTTAGAGCGCATGCGGGAACAGAAGATGCTGATGTATTTGCAACATCTTCCATAATAAAGTTATGCTGCACACTTCTCTCCACAAGGTCCTTGGGATTCACTCTCCCAAATCTCGACAGGTCCTTGGTTTTGTCTTATTGAAAAATCACACCGAATTTTAACAGGGTTTTAAGAAAGTTGTTCGATGGCGCTCCATGTCTTCGGCACCACGGATGCCACATAGACGTTCCCAGCCAAGGCATATTTCTGCGCCACCCGCAGTACCTCATCTGCGGTCACCGCCTCTACTTTGGCTACGAAAGCATCAACATCAAACTCCAGTCCATACAGTGTGCTATAACTCAGAGAATCATTTTGTGTGAGCACATCATCCATACCGATTACCAGCTGTCCGGTCAAACAGGCAATGGCGCGGCGGAGCTCCGCAGCACTGACGAGACTTGTCTCCAGATCCGCCAGGTGCTTAAACAGAATCTTTCTTGCCCCGTTTACGTACGTTGCCGACAGTCCCATATATCCCAAAAGGTAGCCGCGATCATGAAAAGACTCGTAATCCACATCGACCGCATACGCGAGTCCCTTTTCTTCACGAATCTCATCATACAAACGAGAAGACGCATTTCCATGCGCTCCTAAAATCGTGGCAATAACTTCAAGCGCCGGCTCATCGCCGCTCCCGTAACCTGCTACCGGAATTGCCCATGAAATATGCGCCTGTTTGACGCTGCGTTTGACAACCGCCTCTTTTTGCTGCAGATCATATTCACGCCTCTCCTGCTCGGCACGATCCTTTGGCTGATGAACGTTTAGGCGTTCCAAATAGGAGAGCACCGCATATTCATCAAAATTGCCCGTCGCTACAAAGATCACAGCGCCTGTGTGATAGTGCGCATTATAAAACTGAAGGAGATCTGAGCGCTGGATCTTCCGCACGCTTTTCTTAGTACCCAGAAGCGAGCTTCGCTTCAACAGACCTTCGAGCACCTCGCCGGAAACCGAAGACGGTTGATCGGCATACATATGAATTTCTTCGATGATGACCTGCTTTTCTTTTTCGATTTCTTCTTCCGGGAGCGCCGGCTGCCAAAAAAAGTCCGATAGGAGGTCCAGCGCCTCCATGCCGTACTTGCTTTGCACCTGGATGTAGTACTTGGTTTCATCCTCCGAGGTATAAGCATTGGGAAGCGTGCCGAGGTCCGCGGCGTCCTGGTTAATCTTTTTTGCCGTTTTCGTGGCGCTGCCTTTAAAGAGCATATGTTCGAGAAAATGAGCAGTCCCAGCAGGGACGCCTACTTCCATGTTGCATCCTGCTTTAATCGCGTAGGCAAAGACCGCACTGCGCGAAGACGAATCTGGCTTCAGCACGACTTGTAAATGATTTTTTAATGTCATGATCTCCATGCACAGATCCCCCTTTACTTTGCATTATGAATTTTCCGGAGGGAACCTTCGTATCTGGCTTCCGTGCTATAATATACCTATATTACACTATTTTGGTTCATACCTGTAGGAGCGTTGGTATGTTCGAGTCGAATGAGGAAATCAGGATCATGCACTCTTCAATATAGATGTTACAAACGCTGAGGATAAGGAACTACTCGAAATATTAGAGTCTGTTTTAATAAAATATACCTTGAAACAGGACAATTAATTGAGGATATTACTAAGTGTTATAAAGGAAGGATTCATGAATTCCAAACTGATTATGAGCGTTTTTGGGTTATTTAAAGATATGAAGAAGTTATCAGGGGAGTGCTTGTCCGTTATAGGGCATTTGTGATGAATTTGAGCAATCAACGGATTGCTTTATTATCCTTAAGGATACGAGAACTCCATGAAAACAGCTGCAGCGCAGCCTATTAAGCTAAAGGGCAGGATAGTTCCAATATGTAGAATTGTAGGACAACCAACTCAATGGAAATATTATGTCATTCAAAAAAGAGCATAACGATTCTTTACTGATCGTTCTCAATATGTTATATTAATTGAGGGAGGGAGATGGGAATGGCGAGAAGCAAGGAGTTTGAAGAGAAAGAGGTCTTGGATAAGGCGATGCGGCTCTTTTGGGAGCAGGGGTACGAGAAAACGTCCATGACCGAGTTGGTTGAGCATATGGGTATTCATCGAAGAAGCTTGTATGATACTTTTGGAGATAAGCATAATCTGTTCCTGAAAGCGATGGATCGGTTTGACGACAAAATCAGCGCCGCGCTTGCAGGAGGGGTTAAACGATCCAAGACCGCATCGGAGGCATTACAGTTTATTTTTGGTTTCATGATCGACGGGGATGAGGACTCGCCAGCCGGCTGCTTAATGGTGAATTCGGCCGTAGAATTGGCGGCGCGCGACGTCGAGGTGGACAACAAGTCCACGAAAGCATTCACGACAGCAGAGCAATTGCTCAGGGAGATTATTATTTGGGGACAACGTGACGGTGAATTTACCTCCACATACAATGCTGAGGAATTGGCGGAATACCTGCATAATGTATGGATTGGGTTAAGGGTAATGGCAAGAACCTCGGCTTCCAAAGAAAAGCTTCACCGTATTACTCATATTTCGATGAAGCTCTTGGAAGAATAAGGGTAATTGTGGTAGTCAGTTCAGATGTGAAGTCTCCCTTCTGCTAATCCATGCTCTTTGCGATCGAGTTATCTTACGCCTATTTTAGAATGAACATTCTCAAAAATAATCGCCGAAAGAAGCTCTAAAGCATAGTTTATAATGAAGTTTATCAGCGCAGTTAAAACAACAAACAACACAACACACAAAAACAACAGAGTAAGGCACGCAGCATTTTTTTTACGATATTGAGAATGATCGTTCTCGTTAGAAAACAAGTATCGAGTAAAACTCGCTTACCGTACTTACTACGTATCAAAACGCGGACCGAATAGCTTCAAGAAAACAATTTCATAAACAGAATACAATAAAAGGAGCACATGAAAATGAATATTTCTCAACAAGTTGCATTTGTCACTGGCGCGAACCGAGGTTTTGGTCGCCATCTTGCCCTTGAACTTCTATCCAGAGGGGCTAAGGTGTATGCCGGAGCAAGAAATCCGCAGTCCATTGACATTCCCGGTGCAATTCCTGTAAAGCTTGATATTACGAACCCTCAAGAGGTAGCTGCAGCTGCTATGGCCGCTCAAGATGTAACGCTTCTGATCAACAATGCAGGATCGGCTACAGGCGCTACTTTGCTTGACGGTGATCTCGATCAAATTCAGTTGGAATTTAATACGCACTTCTTTGGCACATTATCCATGATTCGCAATTTCGCACCTATTCTTATTAATAATGGTGGAGGATCCATACTGAATATCCTTTCCGCATTATCATGGTTCAGTAGTGGGGGGAGTGAAGGCGCTTATTCGGCTGCAAAGGCGGCTGCGTGGGCAATGACGAACGAGTTGCGCTTAAATCTGTATCCTCAAAATGTGAGAGTAGCTGGCTTGCATGTGGGCTTTATGGATACAGACATGACGTCAGGCGTTGAAGCTCCGAAGTCCAACCCTGCTGATATTGCAAAAATTGCAATTGATGGAATAGAGTCCGATAGCTTTGAAATTCTTGCTGATGAACCGAGCCGTCAAATCCAGCGTGCTCTAGCTGGCGGTGTAGCTGTTATTTACCCACAGCTTAAATGATGAGCAAAACTGTACTAATTACCGGAGCGTCGGGCGGAATTGGAAAAGAGCTGGCGGATCGTTTCGCCAAAGACGGATACGACTTGGTGCTGGTCGCACGCAGCGAGGACAAGCTCGTGGATCTCGCGAGGGAATATCGGGAAAAGTACCGTATCCAAACGACATACATCGCCAAAGATGTTGCGTTACCTGGCGTGGCGGAGGAAATCTACAGGGAGCTTAAAGAAAAAGGGATCACCGTCAACTTTCTTGTTAATAATGCGGGCTTCGGCTTGTACGGGGAATTCTTGGAGACACAGCTGGAGCAAGAGACGAATATGATCGACATTAATATCAAGGCTCTGACTGTAATGACGAAGGTGTTCTTACCGGATATGGTCAAAAGGCACCAAGGGGGCGTGCTGAATGTGGCTTCGTTGGTGGCTTTTTTTCCTGGACCACTGATGGCAGTTTACTACGCGACAAAAGCGTACGTACTATCGTTCACTGAGGCTTTGGAGAATGAGCTGCGCGGCACAGGCGTGACTGTGTCCGCACTCTGTCCGGGAGCGACAGCGACTGGCTTTGTCGATCGTGCTGGGCTAGCCACCTCAAAGCTGTTTAGAAGCGGCGTCATGGAGGTTGGGCAGGTGGCTGACATAGGATATCGCGAATTCTTGCGGGGCAAGACTTTAATCATAACAGGGGGGCGCAACAAGTTCATGGCGTTCTTGCCGCGGTTGCTGCCTCGCAAGCTCATGACAAATGCGGTCAGATCCGCACAGGCTAAAGTGGAGCGATAATCGAAAGAAACATTGGAGTTAATAAAATAGACTCAATTCAAAGAGGGGTTTTTAAAATGGAAAAACTGTGGAGCAAAACGAAAATTGGCAACCTGGAATTACCCCATCGGTTAGCGATGGCACCAATGACACGAAGTAGAGCGCAAGAGGATGGTACGCCGGGAGAGCTAACTTCCCATTATTATGCTCAAAGAGCATCAATGGGTTTAATTATTACTGAAGGCACACAACCTTCTGATGATGGTCAAGGTTACTTAAGGTCACCGGGCATCTATACGGAAAAGCATATTGAAGGTTGGAAAAAGGTTACGGATGCGGTACATGAAGCAGGTGGATTTATATTTATCCAATTAATGCATGTCGGTCGTGTTTCGCACCCCGACAATACACCACATCATCGTCAACCCGTTGCACCATCTGCGATCGCACCTGGTGTAGAAATGTTTACGGCTAAAGGGATGCAGGAAATACCCGTTCCAAGAGAGTTAAGTGAAGAAGATATCCAGACGACAATTGCAGACTTCCGGAAAGCAGCAGCGGCAGCTATTAAAGCAGGAGCTGACGGCGTTGAAATTCATGGAGCAAATGGTTATCTGATTAATCAATTTATTGGGGAGAATTCTAATACACGATCGGATAAATACGGTGGATCGATAGAGAACCGTGCTCGCTTTGCAATTGAAGTAACGAAAGCAATCGTTGAAGAAATTGGAGCAGAACAAACAGGCTTCCGTATTTCGCCGGGAACACCTCTTAACGGAATTGATGAGGGCGAACACGGTCCTGAAGTTTATCTTCACCTTGTAAAAGAATTAGCTCAATATAATTTAGCTTACCTCCATGTTATGCATTTAGGGAACGAAACACTGCTCCGTGAAATTCGCAACATCTGGCCAAATCCATTATTAGTCAATAGAGCTGGACGGGCTCTAGAAGATCTTAGTGTAGATATTGATAATGGCCTTGCTGATATGGCGCCAGTCGGGGTATGGTCATTAGCTAATCCGGACTTAGTTGAACGTCTTAAAGAAGGCTTTCCTTTAAATGAAGCAGATCGTAAAACATTGTACTCTGGTAACGGAAGCGAGGGTTACACAGATTATCCTACGATGAAAGAACTCAACAACAGTAAAGAATAACATGGATATTGCTTTATGATGGCGTACAAGTTAAAGTACGCCGTCAATTTTTCCAATAAACGAATGTGGAATTAAGATAAATGAGAAAAGGAGAAGATGAAGAATTGAAAGCTGCACAAATGGAAAAATATTCAAAACAAATCCAATTAGAAATAAACAATATAAAAATACCGGAAATCAATAACCATGAGGTTCTTATCAAAGTAAAAGCTGCAGGTGTAAATCCCTTAGACATTCTTATTTTAAATGGTAGTATTCGCATGATTGCCGATTATGACTTCCCTTTAACTTTAGGAAACGAACTATCCGGCGTTATTGAGGCTGTTGGAAAAGATGTTGTGAAATTCAAGGTTGGAGATCCCGTTTATACGAGGCTGCCAATAAATAAAATCGGAGCTTTTGCTGAGTATGCGGCAGTCCATGAGGATGCGATTTCCGTTATGCCTAAAAATCTTTCTTTTATTGAGGCCGCCGCGGTACCCCTCACGGCTTTGACTGCATATCAAGCCTTGCATGATGTACTTCATGTTCAACCCGATAAAAAACTATTTATTCCTGGAGGAACTGGCGGCTTTGGTACGATGGCTATCCCGATTGCCAAATCGATGGGGTTATATGTGATTACGAGCGGCAGTGAAAGAGGGAGATCACGTACACTGTCCATCGGCGCTGATCAATTCATTAACTATAAAGAGGAAAATTATTTTGATTTGCTATCTAATATCGATTATGTTATCGATACATTGGGGGCAAAAGAAATTAAAACGGAACTTGCTATTCTCAAACCCCAAGGGAAATTGGTATCATTGAAGGCTTTACCCAATTACCGCTTTGCTGCTGAAAATTACTTTCCAATATGGAAAAAGCTATTGTTTGGTTTAGTAGGTGCTCGTTTAGATCGATTAGCAGTTAAACAGAATAAAGAATATCGCTTCTTATTCGTGTCCGCCAATGGCAGGCAATTACAAAAACTGACGAAACTAGTTGAGGATGAAGATATTAAGCCCGCTATAGATTCAGTTTATAATTTTGATGACATTAACATGGCTTTAAATAAAGTTTCTACTGGCCACTCCGAAGGAAAAGTGATAGTAACCTTTTAAGGAGAGGATATATGAATTTTGGAAATACGCTCGAAAGGTGCCTTGGCATAACACCGCATTCACGCTTCGTAGCATTTGGCTGATTACGCTCCCTCAGAATAATTTAATTTCCTCACGCAAGCTCGTCTATTCGCAGGATTTCATCCTTTAGACTATGATGATGAATGAAAGATAGCGAGATATATTAGGATGTGTCGTTAAAAAGGTGTGCGGGAACAGAGGTGGAGTTGAATCACCCAATTCATTCCAAATGCTGCACGTATTCTCCACGATGCCCTTAGCGATTTTCACTCCCATGTCTCAACGGGTCAGTAGCCCTTACATTCCTTCGTCACATCTATCTAAGGGGTGGAGGTCGGTCTTTCTAACGGAACAGGTCAGAGCCTTTTTGCGTAACGTATCCCGATACTCCGTGCTTTCTTTGTCTCCTGCGAATAAGCCAACTTGCGTGAGATAAGGGTTATGTTAAGCTGCTAATGCAAAAATTTTATCGGGGTTGTAAGCTTCATCACTACGAGCCATTCCTACTAAGAGTCGAGCTAGCTTTCCACATAGCTTCATGATAGACTTCATCTTTTTAAGCTTTTTCACCTGAACATTGTAGTGGTGTAAGGCTTTAAATTCTTGGTTACTCATGACCATACACATCGTAATTAAATAGAGAAAGTGACGCAGGCGCGGACGGCCTCGTTTGCTGAGCTTCAGTTGCCCCTTCCATTTCCCAGAGCTTGCTTCGGTTATATTAAGTCCTGCATGACGGAGTAGAGCGTTCCCGTGCGCATAACCGCTAAGATCCCCCGACTCTCCTAAAACACCAGCTAGAGCAATTGGACTTATTCCAGTAATGGCAAGGATTTTGCCTGAATAGGGGATACGTTCAACAACGTCTTTGGCTTCTTTTTCGATCCTCTGCAGTTGTTTAGTGGCTAAGTCGTGCTCCTCAAGGAGCTGCTCTAGATGGAGTTTGTAAGCATGTGTTGCCTGCTTACATCCAACAGTTTTCTTGGCAAGATCGATGAGTAGATGAGCTCTGCGTACACCAGAATGCCGCTTCATTGATTTCTGCCATCCTTTAATTACATCGTCAGGATTTAGTTTACATAGGTCCGCCGGGAGCGGAAAAAGCCGAAGGGTTAACAATGCACCCTTGCAAGTTAAGATCTTAATGACTTGTCTGAGTTCAGGGAAGACAATGTCGACCCAGCGGTGGATCTGGTTAACGGCACTTACGAGTCGTTTAACGACCGTTTCTCGATTAACCATGAGCACTCGTAGCTCCTCGTATTCGGAAGAATGGAAGCGGACAGGGGAGTAGTAGCCGTTTTTCACCATGTCGGCAATAACTAAAGCATCTTTTTTGTCGCTTTTAGAGCGTGTATTGTCACGGTTTTCTTTATTCTTTTTAACTAGGTGAGGATTAACGAGTACGGCTTCAATGGCTTTGTTTTTGAGCCACCCGGCGAGGCTTAGCCAGTAATGGCCAGTCGGTTCCATACCAACGATAACTTGAGATAATTTAAATGAAGCTAACAAGTCGCGAATCCAACGGTCGAGGGACTTGAAACCATCCTCGTCATTACTAAACACAAAAGGATTTCCGAGAGCGACACCTCGAAAGTTAACCGCTCTGGCAACATGGGACTCCTGAGCAATGTCTACACCAACAACAATATGATTAACGGTAATGTTTTCAATGAGTTGATTTTGCTTATCTTGTGATTTAAACTTCATAGTAGAGCGTCCTCCTGGATGATGGAATTAAAGGGCTTTTGACCCGTAGCGTACTTCCATCGTACAGAGGCGCTCCTTTTTATACAAAGCTGAAATTTATCCATCTACAGGAATCTAACGGGAAACGTTTGTTCAATAACACCAATGGTAGGCAGCCGGTTTAGGGGCCTGTTTTTTTGTCAACAGGCCCTTAGGTCGGCAGCTTTGCTGTGCTCACGGGCAGAATACATACAATTATGTTATAAAGCACCATAAACTAAAGCCATTCCACACAAAATGAGGAAAATATTATATGATTGAATGAAAATGGCTTCTAAATTCTATGAGGAGGTTGGCTGATTTGAAAAGAATAGGGATTATTGTTGGTAGTTTAAGAGGAAATTCGGTTAATCAAATGATTGCGAATACGATCCCTGAACTCGTAGATTCCGCGAACTATGAATACATATCGATTGAGAATCTTCCCTTGTATAACGCGGATTTGGATCATGGAGAAGGGCCAGACCCAGTTATGCATTATCGTGAGGCGATTCAAAAGACGGATGGCATCATCATCGTTAGCCCAGAGTATAACTCAGGAATACCGGGTGTACTAAAAAATGCACTGGACTGGGCATCGACACCAACCAAAACAGCCGTCTTAATTCATAAGCCTGCAGGTGTGATAGGTGCAACGCCTGGCGCAAAAGGAACGATTTTGTCGCAGCAGCAAATTAGGCAAACGTTGGATGCCACCCAGTCATATGTTATGCCGTCTCAAAAAATGTATATATCTCAAGTTTTGGATAAGATTGATTCAGATACTCGCAAGCTCATAGATGAAACGACCCGCAAATATCTGCAGCGCTATGTACAATCGTTTATGCAATGGATAGACCAGGTACAACGGATGAATGAGTAGTACAGGTTCTACATCACATACAGATTTCATAGTTGATCGAATATTAAAAGAAGTTAAAAGAAGGTTTTCCTGACTTAACAAACAGAGACGAATTGGAGGAGCCTGCAGCGAAGCAGCTCCTCTTTCTCATTGAAGACGGGCAGGATAGCGGAATAAAGTATGGAATAATACAGTGCTCCATGTGACTTTTCTTGAGAAAGAAGATTACATATGCTATGGGTGATACAATAAAGAAATGTTTTTTCTGAATTTTACCAAAACTTTACCTCTACAAAACATTTAAATAATGAAAGTCTTCTAAACTAGTATTTGTAACCATTTACTGAGGCACAAATATAAAGGAGTGAAGAGAGTGAAGAAATTCATCATACCTGCACTTGCAGCATCATTTGTACTTTCATCCGTCGGTTCTGTTTTGGCTGCACCTCATGACCAACAGAAAATCAAATCGGTAGATTTCATAGGAATGGATGCACCGAAAACGGATCAAGAGAAGAATAATCTGATGTATTCGAAAGCATCGGTAGAAGTTACATATGTGGATGGGAGCAAAAAAAAACTTCCGCTAAGCTATGAAACATTGTTCAGACCTGGTGATGTGATTAATGGCAAAACAGCCGGTATCACAATGAATGCAAATGGTGAGATAATGACTAAAGCAGATGGTACTCCCTATGTGTCGACTGCACCGGATATGAATAGCTTAATGAAAGTGCCTGGGTTGCAGGAAAACACCTATTATATGATCAGTCACTATGAATCGATGCCGAAGAATGAAAATGGGCTTGAAAACCCAGGAACAATGAGCTTAAGTACGGTAAAAATGGATCCGGCTACTGGTAAACTTACGGTTGTGGATATCAAACCCATCGATTTTTCAGCCGTACACGGTATTTGGAAGCCATGTGCTGGATTGTTAACTCCTTGGAATACACATCTTGGTTCCGAAGAGACAGATCCGGATGCTAGAGCTCATGAAGCGAATCCTTCTAAATCTCCTGTTACAAATTTTATGAAAAACTATTATAATGATCCGACTATGATCGGAAATCCTTATTTTTATGGCCATTTACCTGAAGTTATGGTGAACGCGAATGGAGATACAAGTGTTGTCAAACATTACAGCATGGGTCGGATGGCATTTGAGCGTGTTAAGGTCATGCCTGATAACCGAACAGTGATTTATGGTGTTGACAGCAACCCGGGTGGATTCTTTATGTATGTAGCCGACAAAGCTCAAGATTTATCAGCAGGAACATTATATGCCGCAAAGTGGTTTCAGACTAGTACAGACAATGAAGTTTCAGCAAATCTTGAATGGATCAAGCTTGGACATGCAAGCGATGCAGAAATTCAGCAATTGGCGGAAACCAAGAAATTCAGTGACATTTTCGACGTGACGGATGACGCTGTTAAAGGGAAAGCTGAGGGATACACGCCAGTAAAAACACCAGCTAACGGTAAAAAAGTGGAATGGCTGAAAGTGAAGTCAGGAATGGAAAAAGCCGCTGCTTTCTTAGAAACACATCGGTATGCAGCTTACGTTGGTTCAACGGTAGAATTTAATAAAATGGAAGGTCTTGATTTCAACGAAAAAGATAATAAGGCATACTTAGCCATTTCCTATCAGGAAAACACGATGCTAGCTGAACCTACCGCACCTGCCGATGACATTCAATTGCCAAAAATTAGTGCGGGTGGAGTTTATGAGCTTTCCTTCCAACCAAACCGTAAAACCCAAGATGGCGAAAAGATTGATAGCCATTATGTTCCTGTAAGCATGGCTGGTCTTGTGATGGGTGAGGATCTGGCTACCCCGGATGCAGACGGTAATAAAGCGAACGTAGATAAAATTGCTAACCCAGACAACCTTGTCTATTCGCCAAAAATGAGAACCTTATTTATTGCTGAAGACTCTGATAAGCATGAAAATTGTTATACATGGGCTTACAATGTGGATACTAAGAAGCTTTCTCGCATCCTTTCAGTTCCAGGTGGTGGGGAGTCTACTGGATTACAAATGATCGATAATCTAGATGGATTTACTTATCTCATGAACAGTTCACAAAACCCTGGATATGTAGGGTACTTTGCTGGGCTTCCATCTTTAGATGGGGAAATTAAAGCAAAAAAAGATAAATAAGTGTGTATTTTCTGGAGCAGTCTTGTGAGCAAGACTGCTTTTTTAAATTTTTTTTATAATTGTACGTAGGAATAAAAAGGGAAAATCTCAGCGCTTATAAATCTATTCCAAGAATTTAAGATATTTTGGGGTTAATTAAAGTAGAAATATTCCACTAACGGGGATCGTTTTCTCAATAAACATACCTTAAAAGGCTGCCGGCAAGATCGGCAGCCTCATTACGTTGACGGGCAGGAAAGCCCCGAATGTATTAGTCTTGTAGCCTGTCTAACTATCTCTAGGTAATGTTCCAATATAATTGAATTCAACTAACTTCTGTCCGAATTACTTTGATATTATTTAACCAATGGTGGTTATGGGAGAACATTTAGTTGGTGAGCTGATCTTGCGACAGCTCCTTCTTTGTATAGTGAAGAGTAACTGGTAGAATAATTCAACTGTTTAAGTACAACACATTTGGAGGGGAAGAACTATGTCTTATCAAGTAGAGGTTATTTTAAGAATCTGCCCGTGCTGCTCGTTCAAATGGATGCAGGTGAGAAGCTTCCAAACGGGCAAGAAATGAATTTCGGCAAGCTCATTCAGGAGAAAATAACCGCTGCTCCAGCGCAAGCAGATACGGTCTCTCCACTCAAATGGACGACTATGGCCAGTGAACAAGAAGCCATCGATGCGATGAACAGAGAGCAAGCTTACGCAGCGATTATCATTCCTGCCGATTTCAGCCATAAGCTAGTAAGCTTATTGTCCCCTGGGCCGCAGGCATCCTCTCTAACGGTTTATGTGAACCAAGGGATGAATAACACGGCGGCTACGATGGCAAATGGCGTGTTGGGGCAGATCCTTAATGGCATTAACGGTCAGGTCAGAGAGCAGCTGCTGGCGCAAGTCAGCCAAAAAGGCGGAACCCTCACCGTTGACCAAACCAAAGCGTTCGCTTCACCTATCGTCGTCACCAGCAAAAACGTAAACGCTGTGGGCACAAACAGCGCAAATGGCAACGCCCCTGTTGTGTTGACACAGCTGGCTTGGTTTGGAGCGATGGTGACAACGCTGCTGCTCTTTATGGCTGCAGGCAAAGCTACACAAACGGGCTCCCGCCTGCATCGCTTCGGCATCCAAGTTTCCCAATTGCTCAGTGGTGTCGTGATCACCGCGGCTGCTGCTGCCAGTATTCTTCTGGTAGCAGGAAAATGGTTGGGCTTATCCATTCCAAGTTATTGGGAGATCGGTTTATTCCTTACTTTAGTCGGTTTCGCCTTCTTCCTGTTGCAAACGGCAGTCGTCAGCTGGCTTGGTTTAAAAGGAGTGCCGCTGTTCGTGCTCGTTTTCTTCTTCGGCGCACCGGTGCTTTCATTGCCGCCAGAGTTATTGCCTAGCTTCAGTCATGACTGGCTTTATTCTTGGCTGCCGCTGCGCTTCTCAGCAGAAGGACTTCGCGATTTGTTCTACTTCGGTCAGAACTTGAATTTGAGCAGCCCGGCGTGGACCTTAGGGGTCATTGGTGCAGTGGCTATCGTGGTTATTTTCTTATCCCTGTTGAAAAAGCACGAGCAACCAGCTGCTAAAGTAGAGGCTTCACGTTCGATGTAATCTGTTGTAGATACAACAGAAAAGTGGCTTTAGCAGAAGGCAGGGGTGTAGATACCTGACCTCATGTAAGTGATCAGCTCCCCAAAATCAGAAAAGCCTCCAACCTGAACACACAGGTTTGGAGGCTTTTCTCACTTTTGCAACCATCAACGCAAATCATTATAATGCTGCATCTTCATGAAATGAATGGTAACCGTGGTCCCCTCGCCTTCGGTCGATGTGATCGACAGATCATGGCCGAGCTTGATCGCCATTTGCTTGACTAAATAGAGCCCCATCCCGGTAGAGCGGCTGTGTGTTCGGCCATTTTTGCCTGTGAAGCCTTTATCGAACACGCGACCCAGATCAGCGGAATCAATCCCTATCCCTGTGTCCTGAATGATCAACCGTTTCTCGGAATCGGTTTCTTCGGAGCGGAAGGTGATGCTGCCGCCATTGTCGGTGTAGGTTAAGGCATTCCCCACGATCTGGCCCACGATGTAGCCCAGCCACTTGCTGTCACTATTCACATGGTGAGTGAGGTCTTCCATATCCGGACGTATACGTTTGGCGATAAACAGTTTGGCCACCTTCTTGACACTATCCTTCACAAGGGTGGTCAGCGACAACTCTGAGATGAAGTAATCTCTGGAAAAGGAGTCAATACGCGAGTAGTAGAGTGCTTGCTCAACATAGCTGTCGATCTTGCTAAGCTCATCTTCGAGCTTGTCCACGAGATATTCCGCGGTTTTGCCGGCGCGGTTCTCCATAATGAGGCGGCTGGCTGCGATAGGCAGCTTCACCTCATGAATCCAGGAGAGGATGAAGTCCTGATGATTACGGATCTCCGATTGCAGGAGATGCGTTTCATTCGCTTGGTCCTTCGACAGCTGAGTTAACAGCTGCAGATAGAGCTCTTGCTGGTTGGTTTGAGGGTCGGGCATTGCCGCGATGGCCCAATCTTGATGTTGGCTTTTGCCAAGAAACTCATTTAGCTCCTTATAGAAGGACTTCCGATAGAAGTAGCCAAAGATTATATACAAGGCAGCGAATAGAAAACAGCCCGCATTCGTGTAGGTGATATTGTTAAGGGCTGCCTGCCCTTTTACACTGACAAGCATGATCAGCGAAACGAATAGCATCGTCACCGCATACATCCCCATGAAATATCGTTTATCCTTCAAATAGGAGAGAAAGCTCATGGGATCATGTACCCTTGCCCTTTCTTGGTTGTGATGAAATCATCGCGTCCAAGTTCAGCAAGCTTTTTACGCAGGCGGGTAATATTAACAGTTAACGTATTATCGTCGACGAAACTTTCATCCTCCCAAAGTCCACGCATCATCTGCTCTCTGCTGACAATGGCACCTTGATGCTGCATGAGAATGGTGAGAATTTTGAATTCATTCCGGGTAAGCTCTGTTTTCTGATCCCCGCAGGCGATGTCACCATCCTTCAAATTCAGGACGACACCATTATGGGCCATTACATTGGCTGATGTCTCCATGTAGGAGTAGGTTCTGCGCAGCAGGGCATTGATTTTTGCCACGAGGACATCGGTGTAGAAAGGCTTCTGGATAAAATCATCGCCACCCATATTCATCGACATGACCATATCCATAGGTGTATTACGAGACGAGAGGAAGAGAATGGGCACGTTCGATACTTCCCTGATTTGGCGGCACCAGTAGAATCCGTCGAACGCCGGTAAATTTATGTCCATCAGCACGAGATGGGGATTTTCGTTCACATAAACAGTGAGTACGGAGTCGAATTGTTCGATAATAATCGTTTCAAACCCCCAGCGGCCAAGTGCTTCAGCTACCGTATCCCGTATCGTTTTATCATCTTCCACGATCATAATTTTCATAGACATTTCCATGCCTCCTAAAGGGACGAATGAGCCGATTATAACACTTCACCAGAAATGGTAGCATAATCATGACAAAATTGTAAGGTAACGCGGAGGAGTTGTAAGTTACTTCGATGGTTGCATGGTCTCGGAGATAGTAGGATAGAGGTATTAAGAAGCAAACCATGCTTATTGGAGGAATAACCGATATGAAAATAATCGCCCAAGCCAAACAACTGAAGAAAGTATACGGCACCAAAGGAAATGTATTTACGGCGCTGAAGGATATCGATTTAACGATTACCCAAGGTGAATTCGTAGGCATTATGGGGCCTTCCGGATCGGGCAAAACGACGCTGCTGAACTTGTTAGCCACGATCGACCAGCCCACCTCAGGGGAAATCATTGTTGACGGGATTAGTCTAATGAAGATGAAGGAGGCAGAGCTAGCGAACTTCCGGCGTGACAAGCTGGGCTTCATTTTTCAGGACTACAACTTGCTCGATACGTTGACTGTGAAGGAGAACATTATACTCCCGCTAGCTCTAGCCAGAATGAATGTAGCTGAATTGGAGCGCCGCGTAGAGGTGATCAGCAAGAAGTTCGGCATCGATTCGCTGCTAGATAAGTACCCGTACCAAATTTCTGGCGGGCAGAAGCAGCGAACAGCCGCATGCCGCGCCATCGTGTCAAACCCCAGTCTCGTACTGGCAGATGAGCCGACAGGGGCACTGGATTCCAAGTCTGCGACAGAGCTTCTAGAAAGCTTGCAGAGCTTGAATGTACAGGATAAATCGACCATTCTTATCGTGACGCATGATGCTTTTGCAGCCAGCTATTGTACACGTGTTGTCTTTATTAAAGATGGTCAATTATTTACGGAGTTAAATAAAGGGACGTCTTCGCGCAAGGAATTTTTTAATAAAGTCATGGATGTGCTCTCGGTGCTAGGGGGTGGGGCAAGTGACCTTATTTAGTCTGGCCAGAAGGAATGTCATCGGTAATCTGAAAAATTATTTGATCTATTTCATCTCGATGATTTTCAGTGTTGTGATCTACTATACGTTCGTTTCCTTGCGCTACAGTGAGGAGATTGCGGCGAATGTGCAGAAATGGGAGGGTATGAAGTCCGTTTTTACGCAAGCTTCGATCGTGCTCATTCTGTTCGTTGCGGTGTTTATCTGGTATTCCAACTCGTTTTTCACCAAAAAGCGGAAGAAAGAAGTAGGCCTGTACGCCTTGCTTGGCGTGAGGAAGCGTAAGATTGGCACGATGTTATTTTATGAAAATATGATGATGGGCATTGACGCCGTTGCGGTGGGCATTGTTCTGGGGACTTTACTATCCAAGTTGTTTGCGATGATGTTCCTCAAATTGCTGGATTCAGCCGTTGAAGTCAGCTTCAGTATTGCCTCTGAGGCGATTGTGAACACACTGATCGTATTTGCCATTATCATTGTAATAACTTCGATCCACAGCTATCGCTTGATCTATCGCTTCCAACTCGTGGAATTGTTCAAGGCAGAGCAAGAAGGGGAACAGGTTCCGAAGCCATCGGCTTTCTCAGCGGTTTTGGCTGTTGCGTTATTAATTATCGGCTATTGGACGGTGTTCCAACCTATGACGACTTCTGCTCAAATGGGGCGGAACTTCCTCATTATCTTCGGCACCTTGATCTCCGGCACGTATCTGCTATTTCGGTATGCGCTCATATATATCTTGAAAATCGCCCAAAAGACGAAGTCTCGCTACTATAAAGGCATGAACATGATTTCCACAGCGCAATTGATTTATCGCATTCGAGGGAATACGCGAATGTTCACGATGATTGCACTGCTCAGTGCGCTAACGCTTTGTGCAGTAACGGTAGGATCAAGCGCCTATTTCACGATAACCAAGGAAGCAGAGGAAGAAGCTCCTTTCAGCTACATGCACATTTCACAAGGAGCAAGCTTCGATGGGCAAGTTAGCGCCATTTTGGAGCAGGATAAAGAGCATCCGATCGAAAAGAAGCTGGATGTACCCATTATCCGAGTTACGGCGGACGTGACGAATTTCTTCTATCATCCATCGAGTCATTCGCCGAGTTCCGTTCCAATCAAGCTGGTGTCAGCCTCCATGTACAATCGTACCTCAGAGACGTTAGACAGAGAGGGTCAGGTTGTACTCCAAGATCATGATATCGCGGTCATTCAGCCGAAATATTCGACATTCACCTTGAATGAAGTGTTGGGAGACACGATTTCCTTTGAAGCTCAGGCAGGCAAGCAAACGCTAACGGTCCAGCAGATTATTGTAGGGAGAATGCTCCCTTGGAGCTTCCCTGATCTCGTCTTTATCGTCAGTGACACCCTGTATGCCAAGCTGCTGCCCGGATCAGAAGAAGTGACATACAAAGGGTATGTCGTTAAGAATCAAGGGTCAACGAAGCTGACCTCTAATTCCCTGATCAAGCTGAAAACAGAACAGAACGGAATGTCTACCTACTATTATCAATATCGCCAAAACATGGAGTCCGCTGGCATGGATATCTTCACGCTGGGCTTCTTAGGGCTTGTCTTCCTGGCCGCGACGGGATGTATGATTTACTTCAAACAGCTAACGGATGCGAACGAGGATAAAGAGCGCTATGCGATACTGCGCAAAATCGGTGTAAGCCGCAAGGAAATTAGGACGACGATCGCCAAACAGACACTGTTCGTGTTCATGCTGCCGCTCATACTAGGCGTTGTGCATAGCATCATGGTTCTCAAGGCTCTGACGACGATCCAGCTGATTAGCGGAGAGATCCTAATCCCGGTGCTTACGACGACGATCATTTATGCAGCTATTTATTTCTGCTACTTTGTGCTATGCCTCGGAGCCTCGAACCGTATTGTCAGCAGGTAAAATGGTGAACGCGACGCCATCGCTTTCATTCCGAGCCTGAACGCTCATCCCGTGATGATCCATAATTTGTTTCACGATGGCTAAGCCGAGTCCGAACTGCCCCTTGCCGCCGGTGCGGAAAGGCTCGAACAGATTATCCGCGATTGTCTGATCGAGCAGCGGACCGTCGTTACTCATTTGAATTTCAAAGTGAGGAGCGGGACTCATGCGAATTCGAATACAAGTTTCGGCATAACGAAGCTGATTATCGAGCATGTTTTCCAAAGCTATCTTCCACTGTTCCTGATCTCCGATGAGCTTGTAAGGAGCTAAGTGCAGATCCCAGTTGATCTCGGGACGCTTATAACGGAGTCGTTCTACAACATCTTCGATGACCGCTTTGATTTCAAAAGCATGGAAAGGCTTCTCTTTGGCCGTGAAATAATTCAATTTGTTCAGCAATAACAGATCGCGGATGCGCTTCTCTAGGCGTTCGCCTTCTTTCATAATGACGCCTAAGCTTGCACTTAACGTGCCTTTCGGAAAAACACCGTCTTGAATGGATTGCGCATAACTGCGGATCACCATGACCGGTGTTTTTAGTTCGTGCGACGTATGCTGCAGGAAGAATTGCTGCGCACGATCTTGCTTCACAAGACGCTGCCGCATCCCTTCAATCGCTTTGCCTAGGCGGCCAATCTCATCATTGCGGCGGCCTGTATCGATAGGTTCATGCCAATCGCGTTCAGCCATGCGTCCCACATGCTGTTCCATCTGAACGAGTGGACGCGTGAAATACCGAGCTAACAATAAGCAGGGGAGCCAGCTGATCACGATAAGGCCAACCATCAATAGGATCAGTCGGAAGAACATCGACATGATGAGATCATTGCGGTAGTTGCCCCAAGCATAGGAAACGATAAAGTTGGGTGCTCCTTGGACGACCTCTTTGCGGATGACATAAAAGATACTGTTATTATCGATACTGCGCGTATACTTGGCAACGGGCTGCATCTGGGATAGCGCATCTTTCTCCATGGCTGCAATGAAAGGCTCGGTGCTGGAGGCCGTTGTCTCGATCGCTTGTGCGGCTTGTGCACCGTTAATCATAAAATGACGAATAGACGGGCCAGTTAGTGTAGCCTGTACAGGCAAGGTGAGCTGCGTGGCCAGCGTCGAGGGATCTATCGCTGCGCCAGCTTCCAATGGAACCCTAACGGGTGCTGCTTCCCCACTGACAATACTCGTTCCAGCGAGTACTTGTGCTTTCTGTGCGACGACCACACGACTTTCTAACGTTGGAATCGGATTCGTAGTGATTTCCACGGGCTGAGGGGATAAAGGGAAAGCGAAAATAGGACTCGCTATCGCCTGCGCCTGGGTTGCCTCTACTTGTAGACCACTTTGGGTATCCATCAAAATATCATATAGCTGCTCGGTGAAAAACCCTTTTAACGTCCAAGGCAATAGCACGGCAAGCAGTGTGAAAATGAACAGTGTCAGCGCGGCGAAAGCCCCCCATAATTTCATGGCGAGCGGCCACTGGCCTAGTCGAAGACTCATGATTTCACCATCCTATACCCGTATCCGTATACGGTTTCTAATCGCATGTCTGGCAGCTTGCGGCGCAGTCTGCGTACTAAATCGTCGACGACACGATCCGTACCGAAGTAGTCGATGCCCCAAACAGAGCGTAGAACTTGTTCTCGTTCAAGCACGTGTCCCTGATGTTGAATGAAGTAGAGCAACAGCTCGAATTCCTTCGAGGTCAAATCGAGCGTGCTCCCATCACTATCGGTTACGGTGCGAGCGGGCTCGTCGATGGTGTAAGAAGCTAACGTAGTAAGCTGCGCGCGGCGCTCCATGGAAGCTGTCAGTACGCTGTTTCCTTGCCGCGCATATACGCGTTCTAGCAGCTTGCGACAGCGGATCACTAGCTCGCGTGGCAGAAACGGCTTCGCCAAATAGTCATCGCTTCCAAGCTCAAGTCCAATAATGCGATCGATATCGGCATCGCGGGCCGAGATGAAGATCACGGGCTGTGACGGTTGGTCGGCTTTAATCTCACGGATGAGTTGGAAACCATCCACGCCCGGCAGCATAATATCGAGGACCCACAAGTCCGGCCGCTCCGAGATCGCTTCTCTGGCTGAGGTTCCATCGGGGAACGAACGCACCTGCCACCCCTCTTTCTCCAAATAGGCTGCAAGCACGCCTCTTAAATGCTCTTCGTCTTCTACTAAAAAGATGCTATACATCGTATATCGCTCCTTCCATGCCTGATAACATGGGGAAAAGTGGAGCCGAATCGCTTGTCGCGATCGGTTCCACCTTTCGTTTTACTTATTTATTGTCAGCTTCAGCTGATTGTGTTTCTTTGATTTTTTTAGCTATTTCACGCATGTCTTCGGTTCCCTTTACAAAATCCTTCAATAAATCCGGAAGGATAGCACGGATCGCTTCTGCATCATCCGCTTCTACCGCCTCTGTTAATTTTTGTTGAAGTTTCATGCTCTCAGACTCCACAGGCTTAGCTACCATTATATCACTCGCAACCCCAGCCTCAACTGGAAGAACACGGGTAATCTGCTCAGTCGTCGTTCCATCGGCCGGCGCAGGTCGTGTGATGAAGACTTTTTTAGGAGCGTCTGCCCCTTGTGGAAGATTATCGATCTCTCCTTGCGTTAGAGCGGGCAATGGAGGTAAAGCTTCAATCGCTTCTCCACCTTCAAATGTAGTAATGAAAGTAGCATCTACAGAAGGGAATACTTGCACTTTACCATCTGCATCATCTTTGGAAATCGTTACTGTCTTAGCGAAAGTAGGCTTTGGCAGATCTGCTTCTGCTTGCTTCCGATCGTCGAGCGCTTTCTTCCAGTCAGCGAGGGTATCCGGAGCGTATGTAGTAGCAAGCAGCTTCAAGTAGTTGCGCTCATGAGCGGGTTGGCCAAGCAAGCCTGCACTCGCAGAGCGGATGTGAAGGGCTGGTACTGCTCCAACAGCTTTCACCATTTGAATAGCTTTCGTAGGTTTCGCTTCCGTTGTCGTATCTGCCGCAGATGCGCTTACAGCACCGAATGCGATGGTTGTCATAATAGCGAGCATGCTCGTTTGAACGGCGCGTTTTTTCCATGTTGGTTTCATAGTGAGATGAACTCCTCTCGATTTATGTAGCATGTAGGGATAGTTGATTTCCCTTACACCTTTACTGTATCGAAAGATTATGGACATCCTATCGTAAGATTGTGGGAAATTATGTGAAAGAAAAATGAGGTGCTGTTTCCAAACGGTGAGCGGGGAAGCAGTTAATATTTTAGACTTAGAGATCTAGCGGAAATGATGGAAATGTATATACCGATATTCCCCAACGGATGCCGGCTTTGGAGGTAGTTAAGAAAACGTTGGCAAAGGTAAGGAGGACGAAAGTAACGGTTAGGTCATTGTGCAGGAATGAGAAAGAAGAGTTGAATAACTACAAACAAGAGGCTACCGGCGAAACCACCGGTAGCCTTATTAACGCTCTAGGGCACGATATTTGAATATATATCAATAAGAAGATATGCAAAGTAGGCTCGGACTTCCTTAAAATACCATCCATAGAAAGCGCTTTACAAATAAATATCAATCACATATAATCATAAACGACAACAAACAATCAAATTAATGACTGTATATGCGCAATTTATTATTGGGATAGGAGGGGATCATGATACTGTTTGAAGAAGAACGTCAGCATAAGATTGCCGATTATGTTCAAGAAAGAGAGCGTGCGTCCGTTCAGGAACTGGCCCAGCATTTTCAGGTGTCTGAATCAACGGTCCGCAGAGATTTAAAGATCCTTGAGGAAGAAGGCAAGCTTCGCCGTACGCATGGAGGAGCAGTTGCTTTTGTCAGTGATAATTCAGAGCCAACTTTTGTAGAAAAAGAAGATCGCTATCGTTTACAAAAGGAACTGATTGCCAAAGAAGCCGCTTCTATGGTTCGAGAAGGCGATTCCATCATACTCGATTCGGGAACTACAACTTATTATTTAGCTAAGGAATTGAAAACATTCAAAAAGCTTACGGTTGTAACCAATTCCGTTGCGGTGGCTCAAGAATTGTCTGCCAACACAGGAATCGATTTGATTCTTACAGGCGGTACCTTACGTCATGAAACGTTGGCAATGGTAGGTCCGTTAGCGGAGAAAGCGCTGGAATCCGTACATGTTGATAAGGCCTTCGTGGCGATCAATGGTCTAGATCCTGTCATTGGATTGACAACGCCGAATATGTTGGAGGCTTCGACCAAAAGGGCTTTCTTCCGTTCAACCAAGCAAGTGATTTTACTCATGGATCACAGCAAATACGGACGAGTATCTTTTGCTAAGGTTGCGGCATTATCCGAGATTGACCAACTGTTGACGGATGATGGTATATCGGACAATGCATTGAAAGAGCTGGATACGGCTGGGATTACTGTTACCATCGTACAGACGGATGGGAGGAAGTCATGAAGCCTGTCTTAACAATTACACTGAATCCAGCCTTGGACAAAACAGTAACGGTGGAAGATTTTGTTCTTGGCGGATTGAACCGAATTAAAGAATGGCGAATGGATGCTGGAGGAAAGGGTATCAATGTTGCCAAAGTTCTTAAGAATTTTTCCGTTGAGGTGTCAGCTTGGGGCTTATGTGCAGGACGTCAGGGGAATGTGCTCACGGATACACTTACGAGCCTAGGCATCCCGAACTGGTTTGTTCAGGCTAAGGGTGAAACGAGAACGAACCTGAAGTTGTATGTGGAATATACCCGGGAAACAACAGAGTTGAATGAGCCAGGATTCACGGTAGACGATGACGTGTTAGGTCAATTTCTTAATCGATTCAGAACAGATGTTCGCCACGTTTCCTTGGTTGTCCTGGGGGGCAGTTTGCCAAAGGGAATACCTAGTGATTTCTATAAGACACTTATCCAGATAGCTAATGAGGCAGGTGTTCGGACCGTATTGGATGCCGATGGCGAGCCTTTCGTCCATGGGATTGAGGCTGTTCCCTACGCGATTAAGCCTAACATTCATGAGCTGGAGTCGTTCTTCGGAGAGTCTTTCCAGACGGATGAAGAGATTATCGATGCGGCAAGAAGATTAATCGTTAAAGGAATTGCTTACGTGGCCGTTTCTTTAGGTGGAGAGGGATCGATTCTTATAACGGAGACGGAGGCCATTCGCGCCAAACCTGATCCAATTACGCCCCTAAGTACAGTGGGGGCTGGAGACTCCATGGTAGCCGCGCTCATTTATTGCATGCTGCATGGCATGTCGCTGGAAGAAGCTGCGAGGTGGAGCTCGGCTGCAGGAACCGTAACGGCTTTAAAGCCAGGAACACAAGTTTGTACGCTTGCTGAAGTTGAACAAAAACTAGGCAGTGTGAACATATGGTCAATACCAAAAACAACTAATTCGAATTGAAGGCGGGGGCGTCTATGAAAAAGATTCTTGCGGTTACAGCTTGTCCAACCGGTGTTGCTCATACGTACATGGCTGCTGAATCCTTAGCAAAAGCAGCTAGAGAAAAGGGTATTACGATTAAAGTAGAAACCAGAGGAGCCGTTGGTGTAGAAAATGAATTTACCGAGCAGGAAATTGCCGAAGCTCATGCCATTATTGTAGCTGCGGACACGGATGTATTAGAATCCCGTTTCGCTGGAAAGCCGGTTGTTAAAGTCCCTGTGGCGCAGGCGATCAAAAATCCGGCAGGACTTCTCGATGAAGCTTTAAATAAAGAAGCGGCCTCTGCGGATGATTATCTGAAACAAGTAGAGCAGTCGAAATCTCAGCGCAGCGCTTCACGAACCGGAGCCTATAAGCATCTGATGACAGGTGTTTCAAACATGCTTCCTTTGGTTGTTGCTGGCGGATTGCTCATTGCACTTTCTTTCATTTTCGGAATTGAAGCATTTAAAGAACAGGGTACATTTGCTGCTGCTTTAATGGACATCGGCGGCGGAGCAGCTTTTGCACTAATGGTACCGATCTTAGCGGGATTCATCGCTTTCTCGATTGCGGAAAAGCCAGGCTTGGCACCTGGGCTTGTTGGCGGGATGCTCGCTTCAAAAATCGGTGCAGGTTTCCTTGGTGGAATCATTGCCGGATTCCTCGCAGGTTATGTAGCGAAGCTGTTGAAAGATTATATCAAGATGCCAAAGAATTTTGAAGGCTTGAAACCTATTCTAATTATTCCTTTACTGGCTACTGGAATTACTGGACTTTTAATGATCTATGTCATTGGCGAACCCGTAAAAGCAATTATGGATGGTTTGACGGTATGGCTCAAATCGCTAGGATCCACGAATGCTGTATTGCTCGGTCTTCTATTGGGAGCGATGATGGCCTTCGATATGGGCGGCCCTGTGAATAAAGCGGCGTATACGTTCGCGGTAGGGTTATTGGCCAGCAGTGTATACGGTCCGATGGCAGCAGTAATGGCTGCCGGTATGACACCTCCGCTTGGTCTGTGGCTGGCAACGATACTGGCTCCAAAGAAATTTACGAAGGAAGAGCGGGATGCCGGTAAAGCGGCTTCTGTTCTAGGAATTTCATTTATCACGGAAGGTGCCATTCCGTTTGCCGCAGGCGATCCGTTCCGCGTGATCCCTTCGATCATGGTCGGCTCCGCTTTAACAGGCGCTCTATCCATGTTGTTTGGTGCTACTTTACGCGCACCTCATGGAGGAATTTTCGTCCTGCCGATCCCGAATGCGGTCAGCCACTTGGGTATGTATGCTCTTGCTATCGTAGCAGGGACCGTTGTTACAGCTATCATGCTGAATATATTGAAGAAGCCTGTAAAAGACTAAAATTTTACTTAAAGCTAATCACGCAGGGGGAATCTCTTCCCCCTTTACTTTTAGGGAGGATACGATTATGAATATTCAAGAACTGCTGAATGAACAAAGCATTTTGATCCCTTTGGAGGCAACAAGTAAAGAAGAATGTATGAAATCCATGATCGACGGACTTGCAGCCGCTGGCTGTATTTCGGATAAAGCAGCATACCTAGAGGCGGTCTTGAAGCGGGAAGAGACAGGTTCGACAGGTATAGGCTTCGGTGTCGCTATCCCTCACGGAAAGTCGAATGGAGTTAGCAAACCGGGCGTTGCTTTTGCTAAGTTGACTGAGCCTCTTGATTGGAAATCTCTAGATGAACAGCCTGTTCGCATTGTCTTCATGATTGCTGTGCCGGAGGCTGCTGCAGGCAATGAGCATCTGCAAATTTTGATCGCTCTTTCCCGTAAGTTGATTCATGAGGAATTCCGCGAAAGCTTATTGAAAGTGACTGAAGCGCAGCAATTAATAACGATTCTACAAACCATCTAAGAGGAGAAGACAACAATGATTTCAAAAGAACTTACGATCCGGAACGATTCCGGCTTTCATATTCGTCCTGCCCAACTGTTTACGGAAAAAGCGGGATCTTTTCAATCAACAGTAAAGATTGAATATTACAATGAACCTAATAACGCGATGATAGACGGAAAAAGCATTCTTGGTCTTATGACGTTAGGGCTGGAGAAAGGCTCAGTTATTAAACTGACAACAGAAGGACCGGATGAACAAGCGGCGCTGGATGCTTTGGCTGAATTAGTGGAAAGCGGCTTTGGAGAAGTATAAGAGCTGTTTATAGCAGCTTGAGGGATAGGAGATGCTAGCATGACGGAGAGAGTATTGAAAGGTCTAGGGGTATCTGCCGGCATTCGCACTGGTAAAGCATTCGTGTACGCACCAGTGCGGCTAACGGACGTAGAGAAAAAGAAAACGCAAGATACCGATACCGAGGTTGAACGGCTTCGCAAAGCCAAAACTGCGTGCGAAGCTGAACTGCAAGTTCTGATTGAAAAGGCGCAGCGTACACTTGGGGAAGAAAAGGCTGTGATTCTGAAAGGGCAGATCAGCTTTTTGCAAGATCCAACCTTTTATCCACCCATGGAAAAATTAATAGTAGGCGTACAGTTGACAGCGGAAAGTGCGATACATCAAGTGGTCACGCAGGTTGCTGCTCTGTTCGAAAGCATGAAGAATGAATATATGCGGGAGCGCGCGGCAGATGTTCGTGATGTAGGAAACCGGATGTTCGCTCAATTATGTGAACGCAAAGGAACACAGCTTTCCGATATCGGGGAGCCTGTCATTCTCGTAGCGGATGATTTGACACCTTCGGATACGGTTCAGTTGGACAAAAATTTGGTGCTTGGGTTTGTCACCCGTATCGGCGGCAAGACTTCCCACACGGCTATTTTGGCCAATTCATTAGGGATTGCTGCGATCCTGGGATTGGGGGATGGGGTTGATCAGATTCAGCATGGAGATGAGCTTCTTATTGATGGCTCGACTGGAAACTGCATCTTAAACCCATTGGTATCAACCAAAGAATCCTACCACGCTCTTATGCAGCGGGATGAAGCCGAAAAGGCTGAGCTGCAAGCCTATGTTGATCGGGACGCTGTTACGAAAGACGGCTTCCGTGTCGAACTGGCAGCAAACATCGGTACGGTGGAAGAATCGGTAAGCCTGCTGAGCCAAGGGGCTGAAGCGGTAGGACTGTACCGTACTGAGTTTTTATTTATGGGACAATCTCAGATGCCTGACGAGGAAACCCAGTATAAGGCTTACCGGCAAGTAGCAGAAGCAATGAAGGGGCGTCCTGTTATTATTCGTACGCTCGATATTGGGGGCGATAAGGAGCTTCCTTATCTGGATTTGCCGAAGGAAATGAATCCCTTTCTTGGCTACCGAGCCATTCGACTTTGTCTAGACCGCAAGGAACTGCTTATTACTCAGCTTCGTGCTATTTTGCGGGCAGGGGTTCACGGCGATGTGAAAATCATGTTTCCGATGATTTCGGGCATGGAAGAATGGCGTCAGGCGAAAGAAATATATGAGCAGGTGCGTGAACAGCTAAGCACAGAAGGAATCTCTTATGCGGATTCTGTCGAGTTGGGGATTATGATTGAAATTCCGTCAGCAGCATTGCTCGCTTCCAGATTTGCCAAGGAAGTAGACTTCTTCAGCATCGGGACGAACGATCTTGTGCAGTACACGGTTGCCGTCGATCGTATGAATGAGAAGGTAGCTTATTTATACGATTACTTCCATCCTGCCGTCATTCGTCTGATCAAGACAGTCATTGATGCTTCTGGCGATGTTGGCAAATGGACCGGAATGTGCGGAAGCATGGCCGGAGATCCCCTTGCCGCACCGCTTTTGCTCGGCTTAGGTCTGCATGAATGGAGCATGGCTGCTTCATCGCTTTCCAAGGTGAAGAAAGTGATTACGGATTTGAACCGCAGCGATTGCGAGGCTTTAACAGAAAGGATTTTGGAGATGGACACGGCGGCCGAGGTTAGAGAGGCATTGCTGGCGTTCAAGCCATAAAAAAGGGGCTTCCCAAAAGATCAATTGATCTGGACCCTTTTTTGTCAAGGACACTTGAAAAAAGAGTTGTTTATGTCTAGGAGACCAACAATAGATGATTCCTGTATTGCGTAATGCACAGGGGTCATCTTTTTTTATGCCCATTATACCGATAATGGAGGGACAACTATGGTGGTAAAAAAATGACCCGCAGCAACGGGCTGTGGGTCTAAGTTTATATATTTTAAAGGGGGGTTGGTCTTTATTATAGGCAAGTTACATTAAAACAACATGAAAGTTAGATTTCATTTTCATTACAAATTTGTCAGTGGTAAAATAAGTTGGAAAGCTAAGCAGAAGCTTGAGATAGAGAGCGGGGTATTTTCCTATTGAAGCATTATTCCATGAGATCACATCTAACGATTACCTTCGCCCTAATGGCCTTGATACCAATCCTGATTCTAGGCGGTTTCCAGGTTTCTCAAATCAAGCATATTACACAGGAAACGAATCAAAACCAGCGCCAAACGACGTATCGTCTCGGAGACGCGGTAGAAGCTTATATGTTCTATCATCGCAATGCCGTTGAAACCTTAGCGGCTACGATCTCGGCTTCGGATGCGGCTTTTCGAACCCGGGAGAGTCTGACTTTGAAGCTGCAGTCGTTGCAAGAGAATCTGGAGGGATTCACAGGCATTTATGTGGTGGACGATAAAGGGACAATCAAAGCAACACACCAGATGTCGACGGATCTGATTGGAACGGATGTTAATGATCGTGACTATACAGCACGTGTGAAGGCTGGACAGAAAGCGATAATATCTTCGTTATTTAAAGGTCCTGAGAGCTTAAACCAACCAGCTATAGCAATTACCGTACCGATATACAAAGGCAGTAAACAAGTGGACGGCTTCGTGTTGGCTGTTCTAGAATTAGCGCCAATTAAGACGCTCGTTACGAAATACGATTATGGGACAGAAGCCTATCCTGTCGTGCTGGATCATGCGGGCAAGCCGATTTATCATCCGAATGCAGCGTTGACGGAATCCATGGCGGATTTATCGAAGGAGCCAGTCGTAGCAGATGCTAAAAGGCAAAAACAAGGCGAAGGTACCTATACATTAGGCACCTCTTCACATAAAGAGCTCATTACTTTTAAGCTGATTCCTGATTTGAATCTCATTGTATGGGTAAGCAGGTCGACAGCAGCTGTCAATGCAGCATTCAACGAATCTTTACGGATCACGCTGCTGTTGTTAGTGTTCACGCTTATCTTAACTGTGCTGTTAGGCAGTCTATTGGCTAAAAGATTGAACGGTACGATCCATGCCTTAGTTGGGTATACACAGCGATTAGCTGGAGGTTCGTTCGCACAGCCTGACCAGAAGGTCGTACCGCGCGGAGCGCCCTCGGAGCTGCATCAGCTTGCTGAGCATTTCTTCCGCATGGCAGCGCAGATCAAGGAAAACCAACGCGCCTTGCTGCAATTGAATAGCGAGCTTGAACATCGCGTGGAGGAGCGAACACAGCGATTGCAGGACGAGCATGCGACGTTGAATGCCGTCCTAGAAAGCATGTCAGATGCGATTGTGCTTATTGATGTGCAGCATAACGTGCTGTATGCCAATCATCAGATGGCGGAAAGCTTTGCGATTCCGATGGGGGAATTGGCCCATATGCGAGAAGCTGATTTATTTGAACGGATAGCTGAGCTATTGCCTGACGATCAGGACGAGCTACAGTTGCGTAAGTTGACGGCGGAACCGAGGGTGCAGAGCGCTTTAACGGTGAAAACAGAGCAAGGCAAGCCACGCTTTATGATGGTATCCGCGTTTCAGGTTGCGCGGGAGGGGCGGGTGTTTGGCCGCGGTTATGTGTGGCGTGACAGAACGAAGGAGCATGAAATCGACGCGCTTAAGAACGATCTCATCTCACTCGCATCGCATGAATTCAAAACTCCGATCACGAGTATCCGCGGTGGTGTGGAAACATTGCTGCGCAGGGATGCGCACTGGGATGAGGACTTTAAGCTGGAGCTGCTTGAAGGCATTCATGAGGATATAGGCCGTATCCAAGATCTTATCGATGAGTGGCTGGATATATCCAAAATCGAATCAGGTGCAATGGGCATTCATCCGCAGCCGTTGAAGCTAGCCGCCGTGATCGAAAGTGCTAGACATAGACTGCCTGAAGATATCAGCGCTGCTCGGCTTCAGTTCGAGGTTGAGCTGCCTGCATATACACCTCTTGTTTTTGCAGATAAGCTCCGTATGGAGCAGGTATTTTTGAACTTGTTTATAAATGCGGTTCGATATAACGAGCGGGAACCGCTCATTAGGGTGACCACGCACGCGGATGAGGAGTATGTCTACGTTTACGTACAGGATAATGGAATCGGCATTGCCGAAGAGCATTTGGCTAAATTATTTGATCGCTTTTATCGTGTAGATGTGTCATCTAGCCGCCAAACCGGGGGAACAGGACTTGGTCTGGCGATTTGTAAAGGAATTATGGAAGCCCATGGCGGAGCCATTCAGGTCGAGAGCCAGCTTGGTGAGGGTAGCCGATTCCTACTAACGATTCCACGGTTTAATGGGGGAGATGAACTAGCATGAGCGCAAAGAAAATCATGATCGTTGACGATGAGCCCAAAATTATTCGTTTTATCGCGGCGAATTTGAAATCCTTAGGTTTCGAAACGGTGGCCTGTCAAAGCGGGGCCGAGGCGCTGGAGAAGGCAGAAGCCGTCGATCCAGACTTAATTTTGCTGGATCTAATGATGCCGGGGATGGATGGCTTCGAAGTACTGCGAAAGCTGCGCACCTATTCAAGTGTGCCTGTCATTATGCTAACAGCAAGGAGCAATGGTGCGGATAAAGTACAGGGGTTAAATCTCGGGGCAGATGATTATTTAACCAAGCCATTCTCGTTGGACGAGCTATTTGCCAGAGTCAATGCCGTGTTGCGCCGCTTGGATGGACGCATGCCAGCACCATCTACCGTCAGTGAATTAACCGTTGGACCTGTTAACGTCAATCTAGCTCAGCGACGTATTCGACTGAGTGGAGCGGAAGTGAAATTCACCGAGACGGAGTATAATCTGTTCGTTCTACTGTTGCAGCATGAAGGCAAAGTAATGACGCATGAGCAGTTGTTGAGCGAAATTTGGGGAAGCGAATATCGCGATGAGGTCGAGTATTTACGTGTTACCATCGCGCGGATTCGGCAAAAGCTGAAGGCCCACACCGAGGGGCAGGAGCTGATTGTGACCTACCCTGGTGTTGGTTATATGGCGAAGGGGGATTAGTGAAGACGATATCTAACGTACAAGCTATGAAAGCGGTTCTTAACATGTAGAACTTATGAAGCATTTTCTTGCCTAAAATCAGATGATTTTAGGCTATTTCCATTCCCCTAAGATATATTTGAATCATTTCTGTATGGTTTTTTCTAAAAAACTAGTCGTTTATATGCAGTTTAAAAAGTTATTGTATGCTATGCACACAAATACAAACATCCCGGGAGGAACGAATATGAAAAAAAATATCTTAGTTAGCGGAGCGAGTTTCGCCGGCCTCTCAACAGCCTACTGGATGAAGCAGTTGGGTTACAACGTAACCGTTGTTGAGATCGCCGAAGGTCTCAAAAAAGGCGGCACACCTGTAAATATCCGCGAAAATACCGTCGAGATCGTGAAACGTATGGGGCTGCTCGAGCAGATCCAGTCGAACAAAATAGACATGGAAGTGACGGAATTTAAAAATTCCGATGATGTCACTGAAAGATTGGAATTGCGTGAGCAGCTCGCAGAAGATGAATATGAAATCGAGCGAGATGTATTGCTGAATATCATGTTCGAGACTGTCAAAGATGATGTCGAGTTTATTTTCGGCGATAGCATAACGTCGTTGAAGGAAGGAAGTAATGGCGGCGTCGACGTAGCTTTCAAAGGGGGAGAAAGGCGCTCGTATGACCTGGTATTCGGCTGTGATGGTATTCATTCGGTCGTCAGAAAATTGTGCTTCGGCGAGGAAGCGGAATTTTCGCATTTTCTTAAAACTTATTTCTCTATCACGATCGTGGATAAGTTGTTGATCCGGGAGAATACGACACAGATGTACAATGAGCCGGGCAAAGGGGTCATGCTCAACACCTACAACAATAAAACCGATATTGTCCTCTGCTTTTCTTCGGATAAGGAAATCCCTTACGATTACCGAAACGAAGAACAGCAGCGGAAAATAATTTTGAATCAGTTTTCCGGACTAGGCTGGCGAACGCCAGAATTGCTGGAAGAAGTGAAGAACTCGAAAACTTTTTACTTTGACAAACTTTGCCAAATGAAAATGACGTCATGGACAAAAGGCAGGGTAGCACTAGTCGGTGATGCTGGATACTGCGCCTCTCCGGCTGCTGGCATGGGTGGATCACTGGCCATAGATGGGGCGGCAGCCCTGGCTGATGCCTTCCAAAAAAGCCATGGAGATTTTGAACTTGCGTTCCAAGAATACAATAAGAGTTTCCGTCCATTCATCGAGGAAGTGCAATCAAACGCGGCAATGTTTGTAGATTTTCTTGTCCCACGAACTGAAGAAGCCATTCGCGAAAGATATTCGAGCCAGCATAATTAACAGCAAGAACGTATTGAAATATATCAGCTGAGACTATTTATTCGTCAGAAGCTGCACATCAAGCGGGTAATCGGGCAGTTCGAATTCGCGTGTCGTACCTGCTGACAGGTCAACCACCGTCATCCCATTCCAGCCGGTATCGGCATAAGTGACGCCCCCTGTAAGATAGGCATAGCGACCATCGGCGCTGCTGGCGACCATTTGGTGCATGCGGATTAACGGAAGGACTTTCTCTGTATAGGTGTTCACATCGAGTATAGTCAAATTAGGCTTGCCTGTGGCGCTGCCAGCTGAACCAATACCAACGATCAGTAGCTGCTTGCCGTCCGGGGTAAGCGTAACACCCTCCTGATGTGTGTTGCCCGTCAAGGGTTCAGTTGTGTAGCTGCCGCTCTTCGGGTCAAGCACCACAAGACCGCGGCCTTGGTAAGGCAAAAGTAAGCGGCCGTCAGCTCGAACTGCGGCGTAATGCGGCTTCTCGAAGCCGCCTTTACCGAAGGGAGCAGCCTCTAATGTGCGACCTTTTAGGTTAAAAGGATCGACAGCCGTCACCGTGTACCCGTCGTGGTCGATACTGTATACTTCACGGCCATCTAAGCTAGTCACAACATCAAATGGTCGAATGCCAACAGGAACATGCCCCGTCATTGCGAGCTTTTCTGTATCCAGGATCTCAAGCTGACTTTTACCGGCGTCGAGATACACACCGACATATGTGAATTTACCATTTGGCGATACCGCAATCCCCATGCCACCCGAGCGATATTCACCAAAGCGTGGTTTACCGACATTGGCCTGGTAGGGGACAAGAGCGATCCGTTTACGGAGCTTCGTATCAATAACGGCTACCCCTTCGGCTGTCGACACATAAGCGCGATGATTCGGACCCTCTGCGATGGCAAATGGGGCCTTACCTACGACAAGTTTCTCCATACGGCCTGAAGCGGGATCAAGGAAGGACATATAGTCACTTTTCGAATGCGTCACCATGAGAGTTGTAGCCGTAGCCGCTGAAGGCGAAGGGCTCACTGTCGCAGGTAACGAACTTGTCGTTGGTGTTTGTGTTGCAGCAGCGGTAGGTGATGGTGTTGTTGACTTTGTCGGGTTGAGGCTGTTGACTGGAGGCGACTGTTGGCTGCTACAGCCAACTAAGACAAGAAGCAGTGTGAGCGGTGTTAAGCGTGCGAATAGGGATCTATTTGTGAATACCATATAGATGGTCACCTCTTGATTTAGAGTATATGAAGCTAAGAATACAGTATCTGTGGATAAGTTTAGCAAACGAAGGTAAGGAAGAGAACCTGATTGCAGGTCATCTTCCTTATCTTTTTGTCATTCGATTGTAAAGTTACATTTACTTTTTCAAGTTTAAAGTGACTCCTGTTGCCGTAGCCCATGCACCCACTGGCGCAACTGAGTACGTTGTATCTGGAGCCAGCCCAGCATTATTCAAAAGCGTGAACGTACCAACGGCACCTTTGCGTGTCGTCAAGCTGTATTCAGCAGTCAGAACTGTGCCATCGGCAGCAGTTAGGGTTACGCGGCGTGAAACGAAGATTTCATCCTTCGGATCTTGCGTTAGTGTGACTGCAATCGTCTTCGCATCAACCGCGGCAGCGGATTGAAGCTGGAGCGGAGCGATTTCTTTTGCCGTAAAAGTAGGGTTCTTCAGCGTCGCCCAGTCGGCGGAAACCGTATATTTTACACCAGGGTGGAATTTCTCTCCGTTAGGCAAAATGAACTTAGGCGCTTGGCGACCATCTGTTGCTTGCGTGAATGGCAAGTAATTAGCCGTCATCGTTGCTCCACCCTCAGGGGTGATTTGAACTTGGCGATTGCGCATGGAAGATAGGATTTGGTAGGTCGTACCGTTGTAACGATTCCATGCATCAACGATAAATGAACCTGGACGGCCCTTGCTGTAAGCCGCGATGACATAACCATAATCCGCTACACCATCAGTTAGATGGGATTCTACTTCAAATAGGTCATTGGCAACCTGAGCAGTGGAATCCAAACGGATTTTCTCTGTGCTAGCTGTGAAAGTAACGGCAGGTTGACCTTTATACGTCAGCGAGTACGTCGTGCCTGCTTTCTGTGTTGGAACCGGTACAATATACGTGGATACAGAGCCTGTTTTCAGGCGCGGCACGTTATTGATGGCAAGGCCATTGTCAAAAACAAAGTTTTTGGACGCTGGATCCAGCTCTAATTCTGCAGTAGGAATCGGTGCTGAGAAGGTCACCTGCAGGGAAATTGCATTCAAAACTTCAAGCTTTGTCACACGAACAGGAGCTACTTTCTGAGCTTCAACCAGAAGCAAGGCAGCTTGACCGCGTGTTACTTGGCTGCTGAGTGATGCGTAGCTTGGCAACTGACGAATCGTTGCAGTGTCTACTTTAAGCACCGATGCAATGATACTGCTCAACTGCTCGGCAGTGATCGTTTGCGCCCCGGCGAATTGTTGGCCGGACACACTATTCATAGCACCTAGTGCCTGTAAGGAAATGGCGTAGTTATAGTACCAATCTTGTGATGTTACATCTTGAAAAGGATTAGCTGTCGTTGTATCCACAGCCGTGTTTACGTGGAAAGAGAGGGCTACCATTTTGGCAATCTCACTGCGTGTGACGGCTTGATTAGGTTTGAAGGTATTGTTCTCATAACCGGACAGCACCTGCTGCTGAGCTAGTTGCTCAATTGCAGTCTGGATTTGTGCAACACTTGCGGAATCCGTGAATGGATTGGCTGCTAGGGCATGGTAAGGAAGAATGGCGGATAGTCCGACAGTTGCTGAAATCGTGAGAGCGGCTAGAACTTTTTTATTATTTTTCATCGAGAAACACTCCTCAAGTGGATTGGATTTGTTTGTTGCGCTGTTGTCTACAGGACTAAGCTTACTAATTCGCGCATAACAATCGCATAAAAATGAGGGGCGAGACATTACAATTTCGTAAAATTTTTTTCATAACATTTTGGCTAGTGGTAATATAAAGCTATCTTAATTTCGAAGGTGGACTGAAACCAATTGAAGCAGAAGATAGAGTATGACAATCTCATTCCAATTAATGCGTATCTTTGGTGTCCAAAACCGTATCCACAGCCTCTTCATTTCCATTCTAGCTTGGAAATTGGCTATTGCCTGGGAGGGCGAGGGCAATTTATTTTTGAAAATAAGCTTTACGAAGTTCGCAAAGGCGATGTCTTTATTGTTAATAATACGGAGCTTCATATTGCTCAATCCGCGCAGCATGATCCAAGCCGATATATTTTTTTGAATTTTGATCCGAGCCTCTTCCTTGAAGAAGATGAAAAATTATTGCTGCCATTTGCCTATCGGTCTGAGAGATTTGAGAATCATATTGGGGCTGGAACACCGCTTGCGGGGCAAATCGGCGTCCTTATTCAACAGATTTATGAGGAGCTTAACGCGAAAGCGGAGGGGTATCTCACGATTTCGCGTTGCAAATTGCTAGAGTTGGGTGTTATTTTGCTGCGGCATTACAGGAGTGCCTTCAGCAATGAGCAATGGAAGCATATGTCCAATTCGCAGCGCGAGATCAAAGAAGTGATGCTTTTTGTGAAAGAACGGTATCAAGAGCCCCTTCAACTTACCGACGTTGCTGAGCATCTAGGCTGGAGCACCGCGCGGACAAGCCGCCTTTTTAAGGAGCATACAGGCATCTCCTTTATTGCTTATATGACACAGCTACGGATTAGCGAAGCGAAGAAACAGCTTGTCACGAGCCTGGATAGTATCGCAGACGTTAGCTTTTCCAGTGGGTTTCAGAGCTTGGCCTCCTTCTATCGCGCCTTTAACTTGGATGCCGGACTATCCCCTCAGGAATATCGTAAACAATTTGGCGTCAAGCAATTATTTTGAGAAGTGTGAAAGAAATTGAGAAGATTCGCTGAGGCCAAATTCGTATAATCAGCTTAAAATCTTACATAAAAGGTGGTTTTACGATGGCTGGCTGGGAGCATTTAAAGGGAATTGTACATGCTGAAATCAAACAAAGGGGAGAAGAAGGCTGCGATGTCAGCGGATTTCTAGACAAGTGGGCTGAAGCTGAAGATGATGACGCGAAGCTAATGGCTGTGTACCAGCAGTTGATGGCGCTTGAAATTCGTGCAGACTTTCCCTATCAAGAGCCTTCCGACTTGCCTGGCATTCGTGCGACTCGGCCCGAAGGGCCACGGCAATTACCGGCGGATAAATCAGAAGCTGCATGGCTCAATCAATTTCAAGGTGCGTGGCTCGGCCGAAGTATCGGGTGTGCATTAGGTAAACCGTTTGAGAATGGTCAATTTATGTATGGCAGTGGTGGAAGAGACGGATGGAAGAATATTGAGCTATGGTTCAAGGGCGCAGATGCTTGGCCAATTAGCGGCTATACACCAGGGACTTCACGAGCGTCAGCCGAGTATGATTTGAAAGTGAATGACTGGTGCAAGAAAAGCTGGAAAGAAAACATTCAGTTTATGGAAACCGACGATGATATCCGTTATACCGTGTTAGGTTTGATTCTTTTAGAGGAAAAAGGATTGAATTTTGATAGCTGGGATATTGGCAAGCTGTGGCATAAATATCTTAGCTACCAGCAAGTATGTACAGCGGAGACGCAGTCTTATTTGAATTTCGCCCAGGTGACCTCGCATATGCAAGGTGAAAAAACAGAGGACTGGGCACAGAAGAGTGAATGGGTACGAACATGGTTAAATCCGTATCGGGAGTGGATTGGCGCTCAAATCAGAGCCGATGGCTTTGCTTACGGTGCCGCGGGAAATCCAGAGCTTGCAGCTGAATTAGCATGGCGGGATGCTTCCTTTTCCCATGTGAAGAACGGTATTTACGGGGAAATGTTTGTGGCTGCCATGATTGCAGCGGCTTTTAACGAAACTGATAATGAACGCATTGTGGAAATTGGACTTAGTGAAATTCCTCAAGATAGCCGACTGGCTCATGATATTCGACAAGCGGTAGACATTGCACGCAGTGCGGTTGATCAATTAGATTTAGTCGAGCGGATTTGGAATGCGTTCGAGCACTATCATTGTGTGCATACGAACAATAATGCAGCCTTAGTTGCTGCGTCGCTGATCTTTGCTAAGGACGATTTTGAGCTAGCTGTTACGACATCGGTTCTAGGTGGTTGGGATACCGATTGTAACGGCGCTACCGTTGGATCGATTATGGGTGCGAAGCTAGGGGCTGACAAACTTCCGGCCTCGTGGGCCGAGCCGCTTAACGATACGTTATACGCAGAGGTGACAGGGTTCCATCCGATCGCGATTTCGGAATGTGCCAATCGCAGCTATGAGGTATTTAAGAAGATATCGGCTGAATATGCTGCTGGAAAGTAGCTTATATCCACGTAAAGACCCAAATGAAAGAGCCATCCTCAAGTAGATCAGCTACTTTGAGGGTGGCTCTTAATTGTTTGACGAATATGAGGTAAGGTACTAGGCCGATTAAGAGTGATTAGTGAATCAACGCATCCTGCGAATTCTCAGTTTTCACGATACTGTGTGAAGATGAACCGGTAAGACGCTGTGGAGGGAAGACTTGGCGAACGGGCGCAATGATAAGTGCAGCTACGAACGCTTTAATCGCATCTCCAGGAAGGAATGGATAGCAGCCTTGGGCAAGTGCTTTTGCTAGTGTGTAGGAAGGCACCTTATACATTAACCACGGTACGCCGGCCAAATAAAGAAACAGGGAACCGAAAACTTCAAGAACAAGAAACGCAGCGACATAGCCCATGATGCCATTTAAACGAATACGAGGTAAAATAAAACCAATGAGCATCGCGGAGATAGGCCAAATCATAATAAAGCCACCAGTAGGTCCGAGGACAACACCTAGACCACCACTGCCATGAAGGAGTGGGAAACCAACGGCAGTAAGTACAACGACAAGGGCCATACTTAGAAATCCGTAGCGCGCGCCTAGTAAACCTCCAGCGAGCATAACAGCTAATGTTTGAAGGGTAATGGGTACTTCTGTGCCAACTGAGATTTTGAAGAAGCTGAATAACACGAGAATAGCTGCAAATAAAGCACTGAAAATAACACCACGTAGCGTAAGTTTCATATTGTTGACCACTCCTGTTTCTGGTATTGTTAATCTATTGTCAACCGATTGGTTTACAACAAAGTTGACAATACAGATGATAGCACAACTGCTAGAAAAGTGAAAGGAACTTTTTTACATATGCGTACAAGAGAGAAATTAGTGTCATTAAAGAATGCTTCGATCGTCTATCGAATGGAATCGGGAGAAGGGCGACGCGTATGGTCAGGTGTCTCGCTAGACATTCATAGAGGTGAGTGGGTTGCTGTTGTGGGGCCTAATGGGAGCGGGAAAAGTACACTTGCTAGTGTGCTGCTAGGTATGAACCCATTGTCGGAAGGGCAAGTTCAGCGTAGAACGGACGATGTGACTTCGATGACAAGAGGCGTTCTCCAATTGCCGGAAGCCCAATTCATAGGGGAAACGATAGCGGAGGAACTAGACTTCTTACCGCAAGCGCAGCAATTAACGGCCGAGGGACGCAGGAGTTGGTATGCGGAAGTTTTAGCTGCGGTAGGCTTGTCACTTTCGCCGGAGCGTACAATGGCTACCTTATCTGGGGGGCAGAAACAGTTGGTAAACCTCGCTGCCGCACTCGCAACAAGTCCAGAAATTCTGCTTTTGGATGAACCGACAGCGATGCTGGACCCTGCTTCTCGCAAAGAAGTTCGCGAAGCTGTGCGCCAGGCGCATCAAGGTGGAACGACGATTGTTTGGATTTCACATCGGCTGGAAGAGGTGGCGGATGCGACTCGTGTGATCGGTTTTGGAGCGGGAAGGATTACCTTTGATGGGGAGCCGCGGAAGTTCTTTTATGGGGAAGTTGGGGAGAAATCAGAGAAATTTGAGAAAATCAAGAAATTCGAGAAATCATCGCCTTGTGTGGAACTTGGTTTTGATCCGCCCTTTGTGATTCAAACGGCGATGCATCTGCTAGAACAGGGACTCACTTTACACCCTCTTCCGCTGAACATGGAAGAATTGGCAGAGGTGATTTCATGTCGATAGCCTTGAAGGGAATAGAGGTTACAGCCCCCGAGTCACCTGAGGTGACACTGCTCCAGGATATAAGCTTTACCCTAGAAGAAGGTTCCATGACGTTGCTTATCGGGCATGCAGGGTCAGGAAAATCTACGCTGCTGCAAGTGATGTCGGGTCTACTTAAGCCGCAGGCTGGATCGATTACGCTGGATGAGCAGCCGATTTGGCTGAAGAATAACAAGGCTGATTCGAAACTGCTGCTTCGCTTCGGGTTAACGTTCCAATTCCCCGAGCAGCAGCTGTTCGCGAGGAGCATACGCCAAGAATTCGCCTACTCGCTCCGGCCGTACAAGCTACCTGCGGAAGAGCGGGATCGCCGCATCCGCGAGGCGACTCATGCGCTCGATCCCCATGGCGTCTTCGCCATGGATCGCTCGCCCTTCGCGCTCAGCGGCGGCGAGCAGCGCCGGCTCGCGCTGGCGACGACCTTCGCCACGGCGCCGGATTGGCTCCTCATGGATGAGCCAACTGCAGGCCTCGAGGCGGCCGCCGTCCGCGAGCTGCTGCGCATGCTGCGCGCGCGAACCCGTGGCGGACTCGTCGTCGCCACACATGACCTGGACACGTTCTTTCCGCTAGCGGACCGTGTCCTCGTTCTAGACCATGGCGAGCTCGTCTTCGACGGCTCGCCGCAAGAGCTCTGCCGCGCGCCCGAGGTGCTGGCGCGCGCCGGGGTGGGCCTCCCGAGCAGCGCGGAGGCCTCGCAAGAGCTGGCGCGCGTTGGCATCGCCATCGCGCCGGATCAGCTCACGCCAGCGCTTGCCGCGGCGGCGATCTTGGCTGCGCTGCGCGAAGGCAGCAGCGCCAGCGCTTCGGCGCCTGCGGAAGCGGCGCCGTCAGCTGCCACGCGCGAAGCAAGCGTGGCGGTAGAGCAGCAGCTGGCGAAGCCGCTGCTGTCTGGGCCACCCGCGCCGCAGGCGGGGTGGCTGGGGCTGGACCCGCGCGCGAAGTGGCTGCTCTACCTGCTGCTCGCCATCGGCACGATGGGGCAGCAGGGGTGGGGCAGCCTCGCGGTGGCCGCGGCGCTTGTCGGCTGCGCTTTTCTCGGCCTCCCGCGCAGTGTGTTGCGCGGGATCCGCAAAATCGCATGGTCCTATGCGATTTTCCTGATCTTTTCCGTAGCGCTGGCGGGGATCGAATTCTCACCGCTCGGCTACTCCGTTGACAATGGCTGGAGCACCACCTTCTTACTGGTACGCTTATTTGTTGTCTTGTTGGCAGGCTACTGGCTTGCCATGTCGACCCCGTACGGTCAGCTCGTGCAGGGGCTTAACTGGGCATTGAAATATTTGTACAAGGTGAAGCTGCCCGTGGCATCCTTCTCCTTGGCGGTTTCGTTTGTTTTCCGCTTCATCCCGCTGATTCTGCGGGAATGGCAGCAATTCTCAGCCATTGTACGAGCACGAGGTAAAGCCTCAGTCCGCCCAGGTAGTGTTCGCGTGCGTGACATCCCTGCACTGGTAGTTCCACTATTACTAGGCATGTTCCACAAAGCGGAACAAATGACCGTCGCGATGGAGATGAAACAAATCGACGGTACAACGTTGCTGCTACGGAAGAACACGTTGGAGTGGCAGAGAGTGGATACGATCTTAGTGGTGGTTGCTTTACTTGCTTGGGGGCTTTTGCTATTTACGTAGTAGTATCAGCAACCTAGTAGCATCAGTAGTCTAGTAGTAGCCAGCAAGCAGGCTGCTAACGGACAGGGCAGATGCTATTAGGTTGTATTTAATTGTTCAGATAGGCTAACGGACACAGCTGCTCTTATTTGCCTGAAATCAGGCAACTATCGGCTTGCTAGAGCCATTTAACGGCTATGGTGTCCGTTAGTTCCTGAAAAGCCCCGTTCTGGCACAAATAACGTCACTCGTGTCCGTTAGAATTTGCTCTCTCTAGTCCTCCGTTCTTTTGATCTGTTCCTACGCTTCTTTGCTCTCTCTAGTCCTACGTTCCTTTGATCTGTTCCTACGCTTCTTTGCTCTCTCTAGTCCTACGTTCCTTTGATCTGTTCCTACGCTTCTTTGCACCTCTCTAGTCCTCCGTTCCTTTGATCTGTTCCACGTTTCTCCGTCCCTCCGAGTCCTCCGCCTCCTCTGACCCTGTCCCCACGCTTCTCCATTTCTCTATAGTCCTCCGCACCTCCGTTCTCCTCCTAACTCCCCACCCATTATCGAAATCTAGGAATATTTCTCTCAATCACTGCTTACAAATAGAGTGATAGATGATTCCTTCAGAAATGGGTGGTTTGCTATGAACGTCCGAAGGAAGAGGTTCCTATTTTACACGTTACTAGCGGGGTTGTTCACGCTTCTTTTTCTCTTAGTCATCAGTGCTCTTAATTCTTCAACAGCTCCCACCCTCATAGAAGTACAAGCCGAGGAATTAAGCCAATCTCCCGTGTCTGCACCTGTGCCTGTGCCCTTTGAGGAGGTGTCTTCCGTTCCACCGGACAAGACTGAGCAGCCACTCCCAGCTCAAGCGGACACAATCCCAACGCCGACGCCATCCGTTCAGATGGACATGATTCCAGCACCAACACCAACACCATTCGTCCAAGTAGTCACGGCCCCACCTAAGACAACATCCGTTACAGTGGATACTTACATGCCCAATGGGGTTGTCACTCCTTCTGCCTCATCAAAAGTCAGCATACCCGTCCTTAACTACCATAGCGTGACGATTGACCCAGGCAATGTGGTCGTTATTTCCCCAGCGAAGCTGGAGGAGCAGATGAAATATCTGCATGATCATGGCTATACCCCTGTTTCACTCTCTACGTTCATTGGCCTTATTGAAAATGAAAGTGGGCTCACAGCCCCCAAAAATCCGGTACTGCTCACGTTTGACGATGGCTATGTGGATAATGTGGAGGAGGCTATGCCTATTTTGGCCAAATACAATTTCCCTGCGACACTCTTCATGTCACCAGGCATGGTTGAGGACACTGGTTATCTGAATTGGGAACAGGCTAAGCAACTGCATGAAGCCGGTTGGGACATTCAACCACATGGCATGACACACCCGCATCTTCCCCGACTTTCAGCGGAACAACAAGTATTCGAGATCACGGAGGCTAGAAAGCTAATCGAGGAAAAACTAGGCACACAAGCAGACGTATTCTGCTATCCTTATGGGGAATATAACCAAACAACGTTGAAGCTCTTGAAAGAGCACGGCTTTCGTTACGCGTTTACGATTGACCAAGGTTTCACGACCAATCAGCAGTCCCCTTACTTGCTGAAAAGGCTGTTTATCAACGGGGAAGAAAGCCTGAAAGCCTTCATAAACAAGCTACCGAAAGCCAATTAGGGAGATGTTTCCTTATGTCCCCTTAGGTTTAGACAAGACAAAAAGAGCTAACCACATTGTAGGGGCTAGCTCCTTTTTGTCATGTTTGGGATTTCACACCATTACCTCAAACGATTGCAATAAGCTTCAAGTTCATGGAACGGTATCGTAAAGAGGGCCAAGGTGTTCACGATGGATTTTGTGGAGCCGGGAAGAGCGAGGAATTTGGCAATGAGTCGATCTAGTTCCTCTTCGGCCGCGGAAGCCCAGAACTGAACCTGCCGGACGTCGGGATTGCCTGCTTTGATGGCATGTACCAGTGCACGTAGTCCTTGTGCGAATAATGTTGTACTCCGCAGCTCTTTCTCAATAAAAGCCACCTCGATCTGACAAATATACTGATCCTCATAATCGCCTGGACCGGTGCCGTAGCCGAAACCGGCCGCGCCGACCATATCGTAGGACTCTTCGCTGATGATGAGCATGGCTTTACCTAGAAAGAGAGGACTACTGATGAAACTGAGTGTCATGCCGAACGTGTAAGGCAAATTCAGTTCGTCGTGATGACGCAGCAGGAAGTCCATATAGGCTTCATGATCCATTTCAAATTCGCTGACTCGGAATTCATAAGACATTACTGTGGCTGTACGCGAAGAGAATCGTTAACCTTAACGATCTTACCGAAGCCGCTTCCTTTTTTAGAACCTTTGTCGAGAGTTGGGGGGACTGGGAACATACGGATTGCCTCCTTTATGTCGGAATTTGTCTTGCCTTTTTCCATTATATCCTAGTAAATTTCTTTAGGGTATCCCTGAGAATGTTAATTTTCTCACAAAAAACGACTTCTTTGCCGTGGCTGCCTTCGCGTTCGAAGCGTGATCTTGTAAATTTGGCATACAACCGACAGAGATAGTCGTTCTCGGCCAAGGCGGCAAGCCTGAACTCCTGGACCTGCGGATGTCCCTCTATGATCTGATTCACCATATAATTTAGTCCCTGGATAAATAAGCGTGACCCTCGATAAGCTTTATCGGCAATGGCAATATCTACTAAAGCAACATCCTTATCCTGAAATTCCTGGTTTGGCGTTCCGTAGTAATAGGCCACGATGCCGACCACACGGTTATCGGCATCCCTCGCACAAATCAGATTGCCCTGAGTCACGTAGGAATAGATGAGAGTAATCATTTCTAACGTGGAATAAGAAGCATGCAGGTCGCGCTTATGGGCTAACATGAATAAACTTGCCTTGGCGAAATCGTCATCGCTTACACACTTGTGGTAGCTTAACGTCATCGTGTGTCTCCTTTCAGACTTCCAGTCATTATCGGATTCGTTTCTGAAGTGTTTGTTCCAACGATTGTAGAATCTGCGGGTGTTCGGCCATTAAACGGTGAAAAGCTTCTTGTCTGACGGATAACAGTACCGAGGGCCCCATTGCCCTTACGGTAGCGTTTCGGGGTACATTGTGAAGCAAAGCAATTTCGCCGAAATGATCCCCATCTTGCAGCACAGCGACCCGTCGTTCCCCACCATCGGGCATACGTTTTATAATCTCAAATTTACCACGGACAATAATGTAAAATTTGTTGCCCTCATCGCCCTCGCTCACAACATTCTCGCCTTCTTTGCAGGTTTCGGTTGTACATAACATAGCGATGTTCTTAAGCAGCGGAGGTGCAATACCTTCGAAGAAGGGAATCTTGTTAAGTCTGTCCATATCGACTGTGGCATAGAGCCCGTCCTGAGAAAGGTTAAATCCGACCTGTTTATCCCACAGGTTGCGGTAGAAATTGCTCTTATGTAGCAGCTCATGGTGAGTACCGGAGTCCACAATTCGGCCGTCATGGAAAACATAAATGCAGTCAGCGTTTTTAACTGAGGATAAACGATGTGTCACGGATACAATGGTCTTCTCGGATCTAAGCCGATCAACGAGTTGATTAATGTCCGCCTCGGTAGCTGGATCCAATGCTGATGTTACTTCATCGAGCAGCAAAATGTTCGGCTTCCTGAGGAGCGCTCTCGCAATCGATAAACGTTGGCGTTCGCCACCTGATAGTGAGCCCCCTTCATGATGCACCTGTGTATCGTATCCGTCAGGCCAACTTGCAATGACATCATGGATGTTCGCCTGCTTGGCCGCCTCGATCATTTCATCTTCCGAAGCACCGCTATCCAGCAGCAAGTTATCCCGAATGGTCGTATTAAATAAAAAAGTATCCTGAGTAACGAGTGTGGACTGTCTTCGTAAAGAAGCTTCACTCAGGGTGCGAATGTCGTAGTCATCCATAGAGACAGAGCCTTGCTTCGGATCATAAAAGCGGGACAATAGCTGCAGTGCAGTACTTTTGCCAGAGCCACTGGTGCCAATGAAAGCCACATAGCTCCTAGCTGCAATTTGCAAGCTTACATGTCGTAATTGATCGGAGTCCTCGTTATAACCGAAGGTCACATCATTCATCCGAATCGAGGGAAGAGAAGAAGGAAGCTCTAGAGGATGAGGGACCTCCTGAACGCTAGGTTGATGATCCATAATTTCTTGAATGCGCCGAAAGCTAATATTGGAATCGATAAGGTTCGGAATGATGTAGGCTAAATTAGAGCCTGACTGTCCTACACTTAAGAATAAGGTGAAAAAGGCCATAAAATCGCCTATGGTCATCATGTCATGGAAGATCAAATAACCGCCGAAACCAATCATAATTCCGTTCAAAATCAAAAGTGATATAAGAGGGAGCCGCTCCATCATGGAATTGGTAAGTTGCAATTTTAGGCCAAAGGAAAAGAGCTCATGCACCTGTTTACGGGCTCGCTCTTGAAACCTGGCTTGCAGATGCAAACTTTTAATCGTTTTATGTCCCTTAACCATCTCATCAATCGTATTCGTGAAACGTTCCTGCGCTTCTTTGTAGTGAATATTGGCGGCTTCCGCGCGTCCTTGTAGGAGTCTTGGCCCGATAAACATTAGCGTGGAGCCAGCAAGCATAGCTAGTGTGAGTTTCCATTCAATAGAGAATAGTAAAATGAGTCCAAGCAGAACGCTTAAAGCTTCCTTCAGAAAAAATGGGAATGCGATGCGAACCACTCTTTCTACGGAGCCCATATCTGCCGAGAATCGGGTGACAAGATCGCCGACTCTGTATGTTTGATAGAATGGGAGCGATTGCCGCTGTAGGTGTGTAAATAGCTTGATCCGTAGTTTTTTGATGATCTGGCCGCCGAGATTTCCTAGTGCGTATTCTCCGCCAATACTTGCACAAATATTGAGAAAGCCGGTGCCAAGGAGTATGGTCAAGATGATTGCGAAATTTTGAAGATTTTTGGGTATAAAAGCCTCGTCCACCAGATATTTCAGGCTCACAGGAGCGGCCACCGAATATCCGACTTCTAGGAGTAGGCAGAATAAAAAAATGCTAGTCAGTCGCTTATAGGGAATCCAAAGATTCAAAAGGGTTCTTAGGAAATTCAGGAATTATCGCCACCTTTCATAGAATTAGATTACAGCAGTTTTTTAGGGTTGTAAACGACACGATTTGTCATAATTCGGAAAAAACGGAGGTGGTTTTGATCGGAGAACGCTATTTCCCAATTCCACTGCCCCTAATGAATTCCATCCTACCGGGATGTATAATAGGCATATACCTTCATCCCTTTAAAAGGAGTCGCTATGACCCAGAGCAGTTAGACGGCATCCTGCCCAATAAGGGAGATATAAGAATCTAACCGACGGTGGTGAAGCCATGGAACAGCCGTACACAATCTACGAACAGCAAATGAAGGCGAAGCTGAAGCGTTGGGAAATTCGTTTGCAAAAGAAACCTAACCTGATCGAGCGCGCCTCCAAATCAGTTCAAAATCGCATCAATCAAGTGATTCCCGAGAAGATACACAATACGATCACCGCGACGGTAAAAGGGATTGTGCAAACGACTTTGTTCGGAATTAATTATATGCCTGCAACGGAGCCGCTGAAGGGCGTATCCATGGCAGACCTCGATGCGAAAGCCGAGGAGTTGCTGTCACTTTACAAAAAAATCGCCGCCGCCGAGGGTGCAGGTGCAGGGGCCGGTGGGATTTTACTTGGCCTAGCCGATTTCCCGGTTCTCATCGGGATTAAGCTGAAATTTCTTTTTGAATTAGCACATATTTATGGGTATTCCACCAAGGATTATAGAGAAAGATTGTTCATTCTGTATGTGTTTCAGTTGGCGTTCTCGAGTGCGAAGAAGAAGCCGGATCTGCTTCATACGATTAAGAATTGGCCTACAATTTCGCAGACGTTCCCGCCTGCCGCTGACTATATGAACCAAGTGGATTGGTTGCAGCTGCAGCAGGAGTATCGAGACACGATTGATTTTCGTAAAATGCTTCAACTCATCCCCGGCATCGGAGCAGTAGTAGGCGCATGGGCTAACTTTGGCTTGCTGGAGGAGCTCGGGGTGGCAGGCATGAACTGCTATCGGCTGCGCAATTTGCAAGACAAAGCTAGGAACGCCAGCGAGTAATAATTGCATGACATTTATCTTGGTGCCCTGATTGAAATGGAACACAAAAAAACCTGAACGACAGTCGGATTAATGTCCAACTATTGTTCAGGTTTTTCTTGTTGTGTTTATTCATGATTCATCTGAGGGTAAGTCCTTGGGAACCAGCTTGAAAATATCCCCCGACTCGAATGAATCAATAAGCCTATCAAGCCATTTGTAATAATGAATAGCTGAATCTATTTTATCCAAATCCTGTTTAACAACAGCTTGTAAAGGGAGACTGTCAGGAAATTGTTCGTTCAGCTTTCGGAACTCATTTTTGGATTTGGTAAGCGCAAGCAGGTTAACTTCTAAGGCCTTTCGCCATTTGAGGCTAAAGAAATCAGCGAAAGTTTGGAACCAGTCGGATTCAACCTCATAGAGATCCTTACGGGAACCTTTTTCCCACACTTTATTAACCATTTTCAGATCAACCAGCGTCCGCACGCCTGTGCTCATGCTGGTTTTGCTCATTTCCATAGCTTTTCCCATTTCGTCTAATGTCATCGGCTTGTCTTGAAATAAAAGTAAACCGTATAAATGACCGGTAGATTCACTAACACTATATAAATCCATGTTATTTCCAATAGATTCTATGATTCGTTTTCGAGCCTTCTGTATGACGAGATCTTGTTCTACGCTGATGCCCTCTATATGATTCATTATCTCCTCACCCTACCTTTAGGTTTACATCGTTATTGTAAGAAACAATTTTGAAAAAGTAAAGAAAAACACCTACTAGGAATAGTATACTAAACTTCGTTATAGTTTGTACAGTTTTTTCTGTTTGAACTGTTTGTACAGAATTTAAGGTTGACACAAATGATGATTATTCGTTAGACTTGGTGAAGTGGACGACATGCAAACAGAAGAAAGGAGTGAGCATATGTCGGTTATCCAAGTTAATCAGGTGACAAAAATATTTGGTCCCGATCCCGCATCTGTTCTTCCGTTGCTTTCTCAGAAACAAACGAAAGAAAAGATTTATAAGGATACGAAGCATACTGTAGGAGTCAATCAGGCTAGCTTCTCTGTTGAAGCCGGTGAAATATTTGTAATTATGGGTCTCTCAGGTAGTGGTAAATCAACATTGGTTCGACTTCTGAATCGGTTGATTGAGCCAACGAGCGGAAGTATCACAATTCACGGTAAGGACATTGTTCGCATGAATGATGAGGAGCTTAGAAATGTCAGACGAGAACAAATCTCAATGGTATTTCAGAAGTTTGCGTTATTTCCTCATCGAACAGTCGTTGAGAATGTGGAATACGGGCTAGAGGTTCAAGGGTGGGATAAGCAAAAAAGGCGTGTGAAAGCGCTAGAGTCTCTGAATTTGGTAGGATTACAGGCTTGGGTAGACAGTAAGCCTTCGCAATTAAGCGGCGGCATGCAGCAGCGGGTGGGGCTTGCGCGGGCTTTAGCCAATGATCCGGATATCCTTTTGATGGATGAGGCTTTCAGCGCATTAGACCCTCTTATTCGGAAGGATATGCAAGATGAACTCGTAGAGTTGCAAGATAAAATGAAGAAGACCATCATTTTCATTACACATGATCTGGATGAGGCTCTTCGTATTGGAGATCGAATTGCGCTAATGAAAGACGGCGTTATTGTCCAAATCGGCAAACCAGAAGAAATTATGATGAACCCAGCAAATAAGTACGTCGAAAGGTTTGTGGAGGATGTTGATCTATCCAAGGTACTGACCGCAACGACAGTCATGCGCCGGCCTGAGACCATAGGCCTTGATAGAGGGCCGCGTGTGGCGCTGCAGCTCATGAGGCAAAGCGGGATATCTAATTTATTTATTGTAGACAAAGGCAAGAAGTTAATTGGTGTTATAACGGCGGAGGATGCTTCGGGTGCTGTTCGCTATGAGAAGAGTCTCGAGGATATTGTGATTCGAGATATACCAACTGTTGGCCCGGATCAACTGCTGCATGAATTATTTGAAGTTTGCAGCAATGCCAAGTATCCTGTGGCAGTCGTGGATAGCGATGGGAAAATTAAGGGTGTTATTGTTCGCGGCGATGTTCTTGGGGCTCTTGCAGGTAACGTTGTGGCAAGAGAGGATGTGAATAACGAATGACTAAAGTTCCATTGGATGATTGGGTTGAGAAGGTTGTTGATGGGTTAGGAGCTAATTTATCATGGCTCTTCGATTTCATGTCACTCCTCATAGAGGGAGTTGTGGATGCATTTTCTGCCGTTTTTCATTTCCCTCCAGCGCTGGTACTTATCGCTTTGATTACGATTCTTACTTATTATCTTGGCAAATGGCCATTCGCGCTATTTGCCGCCGTAGGATTGTTATTAGTCGATAATCTTGGCTTGTGGGAACATACGATGGACACACTGGCACTGGTTATGACCTCAGCAGTCATTTCCATTCTCATTGGTATTCCTTTAGGCGTATGGTGTGCCCAAAGCGACCGAGCACGAGGGATCATCACACCAGCGCTTGATTTCATGCAAACCATGCCAGCTTTCGTTTATTTAATCCCTGCTGTTACCTTTTTTGGACTGGGTGTGGTACCTGGGGTCATTGCATCCGTTATTTTTGCTGTACCGCCGACGATTCGGCTGACGAATTTGGGTATAAGGCAGGTTGCTGAAGATTTAGTTGAAGCCGCAGATGCTTTCGGTTCAACCCCTATGCAAAAATTAGTAAAGCTGCAATTTCCGTTAGCGATGCCGTCTATTATGGCGGGAATTAATCAAACGATTATGCTTGCGCTCTCGATGGTTGTTATTGCTTCCATGATTGGGGCACAGGGCGTAGGGGCTGATGTGTATAGGGCTGTTACTCAAATCAAAATTGGTCAAGGCTTTGAAGCCGGATTGGCTATTGTTGTATTAGCTATTTTACTTGATCGCATCACACAATTATGGATGAAGAAAAAAAGGAGTGTTTAAAGATGTTGAAGAAAGCCGCTAAGACATTAATATTCACTAGCTTGACCAGTTTACTTGTCGTGACAGGCTGCTCGAAAGATAATGCTTCAGAATCTAGTGTAGGCAGCAGTGTGAATCACCAAATTATCGGAATTGACCCTGGTGCAGGATTAATGAAGCAGACGGATCAAGCGATGAAAGATTATGCGCTTACCGATTGGAAATTAGTTGAAGGCTCTAGCGCAGCCATGGCGGCAGCGTTAGATAAAGCGTATAAAGCAAAGGAACCGATCATCGTGACGGGGTGGACACCTCATTGGATGTTCGCTAAATATGATTTGAAATATCTGAATGATCCTAAGGGTGCATTTGGTAAGGATGAAGAGATTCATACGATTGCTCGCAAAGGTTTGAAGGAAGCAGCGGCGTCAGCATATGCAATGCTAGATCGATTTGAGTGGACGCCGGAGGATATGGCTGTGGTCATGTCAGCTGTGGTTGACGGTAAGAAGCCCGAAGATGCAGCTGCAGATTGGGTTGTGGGCAATGCTAGTAAAGTGGATACTTGGGTGAAAGGTCTTTCGCCAGAACAAGGTAAGAAGCTGAAATTAGCTTATGTGGCTTGGTATTCGGAGATTGCCAGCACGAATGTCGTGAAAACCGTATTGGAAATGAAGCTCGGGTATAAAGTAGAGATGCTGCAAGTTGAAGCCGGACCGATGTGGGCTGGACTTGCTGATGGAAGCGCTGATGCGATTGTGGCTGCATGGCTCCCGACTACACATAAGGATTATTTCGAGAAGTATGCCGCTAAACTAGAAGATCTTGGTGCAAACTTAAAAGGGACCAAATTGGGTCTAGTTGTACCTGCCTATATGACAATCAGTTCTATTGAAGATTTGAAAACGAAATAGCCTAAATAGTAGAGAGAAGACTATCGATAATCTTATCGATAGTCTTTTCAAATTATAGAGGGGACAATCCCAGATATTTAGGTCATTTGGAAGTGATATTTGCAGAACACATGCATACACTAGAAGAGAGTCGGTTACCGGCTCACCTTGTGAGAAGATGTGATTATTTTCACAAGCATATATGTGATTAATTTCACAAACGGAGGAGTGTTGAGGCAATGAGCAAACCCAAAATCGTGATCCTAGGCGCAGGCTATGGCGGACTTGTCACAGCGATAAGGCTGCAGAAAAAGATGAGAAGAAATGAGATGGATGTGACACTGGTTAACAAACACGACTATCACTTTATTACGACACATCTGCATATGCCGGCTGCCGGTACGGATCATCATGATAACGCACGCGTGACCATTTCGGACTTGATTGATGAGCGGAAGATTCGATTCGTGAAGTCGACGGTAAGAGAAATTTTGCCGAGTGATAAGAAGATTGTGCTGGAAGATGCTACGCTTGACTACGACTATCTCGTGGTAGGACTCGGGAGTGAGACGGAAACCTTCGGGATCCCGGGTATGCATGAATATGCCATGTCGATCAAAAGCATTAACAGTGTCCGCTTTATTCGGCAGCACATTGAGTATATGTTCGCCAAGTCCAAAATGGCCCCGAAGCGCAAAGATTATCTGACCTTCGTCGTTGGCGGCGCGGGTTTCACGGGTACGGAGTTCGTTGGTGAGCTGGCGGACCGCATTCCTGTTTTGTGCAAAACGTATGATGTCGATCCGACAGATGTCCGGATTTATAATGTGGAAGCTTCTCCGTCGGCGCTGCCTCCCGGGCTGCCGGAGGATCTGGTCGAATATGGGATGGAAGTGATGCGCCGCAAAGGGGTGCAGTATAAGCTATCAACCGCAATCAAGGAATGCACATCGGAAGGGGTTATTCTGAGCAACGGCGAGTTCATTCGTGCAGGCACGGTAGTCTGGTCGGGAGGGATACGCGGTAATTCGCTGCTGCAGGAAGCGGGTTTTGAGGTTCAGCGGGGACGGGTGAAAGTGGATAGCTGCTTGCGCTCCTATCAGTTCCCGGAGATTTTCATCACTGGCGATTGCTCCATCGTCACGAGTCCAGAGGGTACACCCTATCCGGCCAATGCGCAGATTGCTGTCCAACAAGGCTATAATGCAGCTAGGAATCTCATCCAGACAGTTCGAGGCAAAGAGATGAAGCCATTTGTCTATGATTTCAAAGGCACGGTAGCAACCTTGGGGCGCGGTGAAGCCGTTGGTTTACTCAAAGTTAAGAAGGTGAAAGGCCGCTTGGCCTTATTTATCAAAAAAATGATTGATGCCCGTTATCTATTTCTTATCGGCGGCATTCCACTCGTTTGGAAGAAAATGATTTGGAAGCAGAAGTCTACGACTCGCAATTATCATGTACCGAATTAACCCGAATGGACATATCCCCTCCAAGTAGACACTCAACAAAAACCTTATGGTAGCATAAGGAACGAGTTGCAGCTTGGAGGGGATTTTTTATCTAGTACCCACTAACTATAGCGATTGGATCGATATTGAGTGGGAGACACGCCTTCTCGTTTACGAAAAGCTCGGGAAAAATTATTTTCGTCTACAAACCCAACCTGCTCAACAATTTCCTTAATAGAAAGATGGGTGGTTTCGAGTAACTCCTTGGCTTTTTCAATGCGAATTTTTGAGACATACTGCATCAAGGGAAGGCCATTTTTATTTTTGAAATAACGTGTTACATAAGATGGTGTAAGGGACAACTCTTCAGCAACGGTAGAGAGGCTGAGATTAAAGTCCATATAATTCTGGGAAACGTATTCTAGCATAGACGTATATAAGCGATTATTCGTTGAATCTTCGCCTAAGCTGTCTTGTATGCTGCGTGCTGCATCAAGCAGACTAGCGCAAGCTTCTGCAACGGTTTTGGACTGGAATTCCGCAAGCGATTCTAGTTTATATTTGATCGCTTCGCGGTGGGACAGCGGGATATTATTGACGAGTTGGTTTAATGTGAAAATGATTTGTTGAAACGTTAGGCGGAAAGTTGGAGCATCCTCCAGCCGAGTAAATCGTTCTTCCATCTCTTGGATTAGCAGTTGCAGATCCTCTGAGTTCTTGGAGCAGACGACAGTATGGAGTGCATCTGCTGAGTCAGAAATTTGCTGCTTATCCATCGTCGTATGCTCGATTTTCTGCTGAGACCACTCAGAAGGTGTGATGATGGATTGTTTACCAGCAAAAATCCGATATTCAGCAAGCGATGTTGCCGAGTTGAAAGATTGATGCAAGTCATTCGTAGGTTGAGGTTCTCCTACCATACAGGATAGCGAGAGGGCAAAATGCCTATTCATGAACGCGATGATTTGCTCTGAAAAAGCACGACTGCGAGCTTCCCATTGATCTGCAAATTCGTTATTCCACGAAACAATACCCACAATGCCATTATCGATAGCCAAATCAAGCGCATAATTGACGCCGTGCACACCTGATAAATTTTCCAAAACGTTGCAAATGGTATATTTCATCAACCACTGTTCACTAAGCGGTTCTTTACTTACCTTTGAATTGTAATCATCAAAAATAATGACAAGTACACTGCTCGTATGCCGTGTATCAAATAGTTGATGCAGGGCGTTTCGGTTATCCTGTGTCGTATTATCTACATTCAGCTTCCCCATTAATACCGCAAGCAGCAGCTGGTTCCTCGTTAAAACCTCTTGATTATGCATCATATTGGACAAATGGATGCTCTCATCTCTCATCTGCTCGATATAGCGAGTAAGTTGGTCTAATTCATCGGTATTGCCTTTCGGCATCTTGTCCGATGGCAAGGTAGGGAAACGGTTAGATAACTCTTGGATCGGTTGATAACTCTTGCGTGCAGACCTGAAACAAAGCACAATCCCTAAAGCAAGCGATATGAGGAATATGGTTAGTGAAACCGTGAGTGCCACATCATATTCGTGAAAATAGTCACTACGGCGAATGGCGTTAACCACATGAATGTTCTGTTTCGACGACGTTTCCTGCATGAAGAGATAGCCAGGGATTCGTGCTTTCGAGTTTTTCGCTGCTATTGCAAGTTCACCCCAGGCTAGATCAGAAGCTCCTTTTACATACAGAAAAGGCATGTTGGATTGGTCAAAGGCAATAAGGCTGCTATTACTGTCAATTGTCTGTTGGAAATTACTTAACAGAGCTGAATAGTTCAGTTTGTAGATCATAATTCCACTAGAGTAAGGCGTGCTGTCAAGCGGAACTAAGAGGAGCAACACTTGTTCTTTCCCATCAGGATTGTCTTCGTTGGCCAATGAGGATAGCAGCATAGGTGATCTTAGATGCTCCAACTTGCTCTGCAAGCTTTCTGGCGAAATTCGGCTATCGCTGACGAGTCGGCTGTAGCTCTCCGGTGTATAGATCCCCGTATCCGTAAAAATAGTATTTTGAAGCGAGCTATAAGCTGTGTTTCGATAGAACAAACCAATGGAATCAAGATCAGCAGACAGCGCCTTTAACTTTTCAAGTTCATCGGCAATGACATACGGATATTGTAAGGACTCTTGTAATTGATAGGGAAGCAATTTGGTATCCCGTGACAAGGTTAATGTCAATTTTTGCAGGTCCAAAATGCGCGTATCCAGCAGACTGGTCGTATTGGCCATAGATCGCTGGGTATTATCCATTAGCCGATTATAGGTATTTGATAGCGAAATGATATTGGTCACTAAGAATAACAGACCGGTTACGGCCAGAATCAGAAGGTGCCCTAGAAGAAATTTTCGATAGAGCTTGGACTGAATCGCTTTCCGCAATATAAACACATCCTCTGGTCGAATAGGTCTTGATTTCTTACGAGTATATAAATTTTGCGCTATGTTATCAATTCATGGCAGGCAAAAAGCTGAAAATTAACTAGGTATTGAGAAAAATGCAGGGTGCCATTTATGTGCTAAAACCATTTTTTGCTGTGAAAAGCCGATTATCAATTGTTGTAGGGGGTTCCAAATTTATTTATACTCGGAGCCATAGGAAACCGATTCTGGCGCCGAATCGATTCTGGCTATCCACTTTTCTATCGTTCGACGAAGGAGGCAGCTATATGACTGCGAAGACCAAGGCTGCACATGCCCCCATACCTAGGTCTAACAAAAAAAGGTTTGGGTTGCAAAACAATTGGGATTATCTCATCTTTGTTATCCCCGTTGTCCTTTATTTTCTTATTTTCTGCTACGGACCTATGTATGGTGTACAACTGGCATTCAAACGCTTCAATCCGATTCACGGAATCATGGGCAGTCCTTGGATTGGTTTGGATAACTTTGAAAGGCTTTTCAATTCATTTCAGTTTTATCGCATTGTTAAGAACACGCTGGTTATCAATCTATTTAAAACACTGATCAGTTTTCCCATTCCGATTATGCTTGCTCTTATGTTCAATGAGATGAGAAAAGAGAGATTGAAGAAGACGCTTCAGACGATCACTTATGCACCGTACTTCATCTCGACGGTCGTCTTTGTCGGCATTATCAATTTATTTCTCGGCGGGGAAAATGGGTACTTGAATCATTTGCTGGGGATGATCGGAATCGATTCAATGCCTTTTTTAACGAGTCCTGACTACTTTCCTGGTGTCTATATTGGTTCTGACATCTGGCGGAATAGCGGTTGGAATTCCATTATTTTTATCGCGGCGTTAGCTGCCGTAGATCCCCAGCTTCATGAATCTGCGCAAATTGATGGGGCTAGTCGGTGGAAGCGGATGATTCACGTGAATCTGCCTTGTATTATGCCAGTCATTGTCATTCAATTTATTTTACTCATGGGGAAAATGATGACTCTCAGCTACGAGCGTATTCTTCTTATGCAAAATAGCTTGAATATGGAAACCTCAGAGGTCATTTCCACTTATGCTTACAAGACAGGTCTAATCAATATGGATTATGGATTCTCTACCGCTGTGGGCCTCTTTAACAATGTCATCAACATCATTTTGCTGCTTGCGGCCAACAAGATTGCCAAACGATATAGCAGCAGCAGTCTGTTCTAAAAGGAGAGGTGAACATGGAGGTCGTTTCCCACAAAATTCGAGAGTCTAACGGAGATCGGATTTTTCTGGCCATTACGTATGTACTTATCGGGATTCTTGTGTTAATTGTGCTGTACCCGCTGATCTATGTCGTTAGTGCCTCATTCAGTGATCCCAAACTGGTGATCGCTGGCAAGATAGGACTGATCCCAAGCGGATTCAACGTGGAAGCCTATCGACGGGTATTTACGAATACGGAAATATGGATTGGCTATCGAAATACGCTGCTCTATACGACCATAGGAACGTTAGTCAATATTTCATTGACCATGATGGGGGCCTATCCGTTGTCACGCAAAAATTTTCGATGGCGTCGCGGGCTTATGATATTCTTCACCATTACGATGTTTTTCAGCAGCGGTATGATACCGATGTATCTACTCGTTAAGAATTTGGGACTTTATAATTCGATGTGGGCATTAATATTGCCAACGGCGATCAGTGTATACAATATGATTGTTGCCCGAACGTTCTTGGAAACCAATATTGATGAGCAACTCTATGAATCGGCCTATATGGATGGCAGCGGCAACATCAGATCTTTTTTCTCCATCGTGCTGCCCCTGAGTGCGCCGATCATGGCTGTTCTTGTGTTATTTTATGCCGTGTATCATTGGAATTCCTATTTCGAGGCGATGATTTATTTGAAGGAACGTTCGCTTTATCCGCTGCAGCTCTTCCTGCGGGAAATTCTAGTGATGAATCAGTCGGATAACGTGATGATGGATTCGATTGAGATGGATACAAGCAAATTTCTAGTTGCAGAAGGTGTCAAATATGCCGTTATTATCGTATCCAGCGGACCCATTCTTATGCTATATCCATTCCTTCAGAAGTATTTCGTTAAAGGTATGATGATTGGTGCCCTTAAAGGTTAATGTGATTAATAATGAAGGAGATGACTAACGAATATGAAAAGAAAATTAGTCTTACTGACAGCTGCCATGCTGATTACATCGATTCCAGTACTAAGTGCTTGCAGCGATAAAGATAAAGGGACAGAGCCCGTTGCAACCGGTGCGAATAAAACAGGTGCTAACATTACTAAGACAGGTATGCCGATTGCTAGTGAGCCAGTTCAATTAAAAGGTCTGGTCTCCAAATATGAGCTGGTCAAGGATTGGAACGAGCATAAAGGCTTGAAAAATTATGAAGCGAAATCGAATGTCATCATTAAATGGGATACGGTACCGCAAAACGCCTTTGATGAGCGCAGAAATCTGATGTTTGCCTCCAATGATCTGCCAGACTTTGTCATGCGGGCGAATTTGTCGCCGCAATTGATTACTTCTTACGCAGCAGCGGGTCAGATTATCCCTTTGGATCCTTTGATTGAGGCGGGATATGCGCCGAATCTGGCAGCACTTATGAAAGGAAATGACGGGATTCGCAAATCGATTACTTCGGCTGATGGCCATATTTATTCGCTTCCGAATATTAGTGAAGCAGATGGACGTATTTCTTCCTCATGGATTAATAAGAAGTGGTTGGACAAGCTTGGGCTTAAAATGCCGACAACAACGGACGAATTTTATAAGGTGTTGAAAGCCTTTAAGGAACAGGACCCTAATGGGAATGGCAAAGCAGATGAAGTTCCGATCTCAGGGTACAAAGAGGGCAATAAGAACTACGGTGATCAATTTATTAAATCGTTCTATGGCAGCTGGGGATTCGGAGGGAACTCCGGGATCATCGCTCCTTTTATGGATGTTGATAACCAGGGCAAAGTTCGGTATATCGCAACGGACAATACCTTCAAAGACATGATTACTTTCTTTAACAAGCTTTGGCAGGAAGGATTAATCGATAAAGAAATTTTATCGCAGGATATGAAGCAGGAAATCGCGAAGGTTGATGATGAACGTGTCGGCTATGTAGCGAAGGGTAACAACAATTTGTGGATGGGCAAAAATCGAAATAATTACGTCCAGAACCCTGTCCTAAAAGGCATCGACGGTAAAGTGTATTGGACGGGTATCTCTCCGAAAGTTCGGGACCTAGGCTCATTCGTTATTACGAGTAAAAACCCGAATCCCGAAGCAACGCTGCGCTGGGGAGATTATTTCCTAAGTGAAGAAGGGACGGCTCTGGCTAGACTTGGTATCGAAGGTGTGACGTATACGATTGGCAGCGATGGATTTTATAAGTTAAAGGACGAATTTGCGAAAAATCCGAACGGACTTACGGTGGATGAGGCGCTCTCCGAATATACGATTTTCCAAGGTGGCGGTATTCCACAGCGCGTGACGCAAAAGGTTGATCAAAGTGCTGCTGTTCTTCCAGAAATGATTGCGAATAAAGATGTCATTCGTCCAAACTTAGTGCCTGACGCGAAATTGATGATTCCTACTTTTACCGAAAAAGAGAATATCGAATTAAGCTCGTATGCAACGGATATCGAAGCTTATGCAGATGAGAATATTGTTAAATTTATTACTGGCGCTAAACCGCTTAGCGAATGGGATAAATATGTAAGTACGTTAAATAAAATGCAGCTCGATAAATATCTGGCGATCTATCAAGCAGCGTATGACCGCTGGAATCAGAAGTAATCAGCGTATAGAAGGAGGGACTAACAATGAGGTTTTACGGTACAAGCGCAGCCGAAGGAATACCGAATCCATTCTGCTTCTGTTCCGTTTGCAGCCATGCGCGCAAGGTAGGAGGGGCAGAGATACGCCGACGTTCGATGTTCCGAATCAATGAGCAAATGTGTATTGATTTAGGCGCGGATTCTTTTCAACAAGCAATCGAATATGGCGACTTTACCAAGCTTCGGCATGTCTTAGTGAGTCATACTCATGAAGACCATTTCAACTATATGATGATGAATGTTCGAAATATGTCGATTGAACGGTTGAAGGAGCCTCTGCATTTCTACTTTACAGATCAAGCTTATGACATCGTCGACTTCTATCGTCAAAGCCGACCGATCATGAAAGGGATGACTTCCGATTTGGAGTCGCGCGGCGTAGTGGCCTTTCATAAGCTGGCGTTTAACAAATCGGTGACCATCGCTGGCATGGAAGTAACGCCGCTTCGTGGGAACCACTTGGGTAATATGGGGGAGAACTGTGCGAACTATCTGATTCATAACGAGGATGGTCAGAAGCTTTACTACGGCGTGGATACAGGCTGGTACTTGCCGGAAACGTTCAAGGAGCTGGAGAATGCTTCACTGGATGTGTTGATAAGTGAATGCACCTTCGGGCTGACCAACGGCCGGGGCCTCCATCCAAACGGCCATTTGGACGCCTTTAGCTGTATGGAATTATTTCGCAAACTGTTAGCGCAAGGGACTTTACATGCTAACTCTCGCATTTATCTTACGCATATTAACCACTTTACCTCTACACATGCAGATCTAGTAGGCTGGATTCAGGAACAGCAATTCCCATGCCCGATTACGGTCGCATGGGATGGCATGATCATTTAAACGGAAAGAGCGACCTCCATCATACGGAGGTCGCTCTTTTTTGTGGAACAAGCATTTATTCAACTGCGGTCTTAGGAATTCCCGTTTTTCCTACCGTTTCTGTTACCGAATGCTCAGTAAGCCTCTTTTTCGCATAATTCCTGTATAAGATCGAGCTTCCTATCGTTAAAAGCGCAACCACCGCCATCCCCCAGATGAGGTTGTCAAAAGCACGTTCGAGCGGCAGTGATTTCTGCCAGACCAGTGCGCTCCCCGAGAGCGCAACGGCGAATGCGCCGCTGAAAAATTGCAACAATTGGAACAAGCCCATGCCTGATCCGATGCGATCTTTGGTCAATTGCCGGGATAGTTCATTGGATACAGCGCTTGAAAGTGTCGTAAAGCTGATGCTGACCAAGATGTAGAGTGCAGCAATCCAGTAATAGGAATAGCTAGCAGTCAGGGCAAGCAGTACGGTTGAAGCCAACATCAACCAGGGTACATAGCGGAGCAACGCTGTATTCCCATAACGGTCGATGATGCGACCCACGCGGTTGGAGACGAGCATGGCTAACAGAGCGCCAGGGAAGAGCAACAGTCCCGAAGTAAGCGGAGCTAAGCTGAAAACCCGTGCAAGCATCTGAGGAGCAAGGAATAAGAAGCCGAAGCTGATCATGTAGGAAGACACGCCGATTGCGCTGAGCGCCATATAAGGTCTGTCGCCAAAGAGAGCAGGCAGCACGAACGGTTGTGAGGCTCGGCGAATCCGCAGAGCGAATAAGGCAATCGCAAGTACGCCTGCTATGAGGGCAACGATGCTCTTGGAAGTTAGGAAGAGCAGCAACCCCGTCGTCCCAATCCCGAGAAGCAGAGCACCGATGAAATCGAACGAGCCGCTTTCTGGTTTTTCTTTTGGGAGCAGGATGAGAAAGATGGGAATAAGCAGCAGCGTGACCCCTGTAATGACGAACAGGAAATGCCATCCCAAATACTGAACGATGGAACCGCCTGCAACGGGACCTAGTCCCAAGCCAAGTGAAGCCGCGGAAAGGATAAGCGACATGGCTCTTCCCCTGCGAGACAACGGAATGTAGCGGGTTACGAGTACGATACCAAGCGAGGGGATCGCACCTGCGCCGGATGCTTGAATCAGCCTTGTAAGCAGCAACAGTCCGAAGCTGTCCGTGAACAGCCCTAGAACGGAGGCGCCGCCTAGCGAGAGAAGGGCGATGACGTAGAGCCTGCGAATAGGCACGAAGTCGGACAAGCGGCTGTAGGTGATCGAAGCGATGGCGAAAATGATCGAGTACCCCGTAACAATCCACGACGCCGTTGAGGGACTGAGTTCGAATTGTACGGAAATTTTAGGCAGGGCCAGATTGAACATCATCGTGTTCATGATGACAAGTACAATAGTAAAACAGAGCAACCAGGAGACAGGCGTTTCTCGTAAGCGACTAGGCATCTCAGGTTGAGCGTGTGTTGTTCCTTGAGCTGATGAGGTCGCGTTGTCTGACATTGTACACCTTCCGATCCGAAACTATAATTTTAATTTTTACAGTTTATCATGACCGGTAGGGTGTGTCAATGAATTGACCTGTATTAAACCAATAAGGATTGAATGTTTATACTTATAATTGTATTATTATTCACAAAACACATGGAGAAATACGATGGGACACGTGATAAGAAAAGTGGAAATCGAAGATTTGGAGGCACTAACAGAGCTGATGTGTGCCTATATTGTAGGCTTTTATAAGAAGCCACAGCCGCTGATCTCTTCTATTCATCGACTGATTAATAACTTGCTTCAGGAACAAGGCGGTATACAGTTTGTTGTCGACAAAGAGGGGGAACTCGTCGGCTTTGCGACCCTGTATTTTGCCTGGAGTACGATGAAGGCAAATCCCATTACGATCATGAATGACCTCTTCCTTCTCGAGTCTTTTCGGGGAACCGCTGCAGAAGAAGACTTGTTCCAGAAGTGCCAAATCTATTCCAAGGAAAACGGCTATGCCTACATGTCATGGATCACCGCGCCGGACAATCATCGTGCACAACAGTTTTTTGACAAAATGGGCGGAACTCGCGTGGATTGGGTGAATTACACGATTGTTTAAAGGAAGCGGTTGTTAAATAACTGGGTTTCATACACTTAATTTCAGCCATTTCTGCTCTTTTTGAAAATTAACTGGATTTTCTGTATTTATTTTCGATCAATTTGCTCGGATACTGCAAAAACCACTGAAATAGATGGAGTTTTTCCATTAATTCAGTATAAAAATCTAGATATACTAGAATTAAATGTATTTTTTCCATCTAAACGACGAACCTCTCACTTGGCAATCACGTTACCAAGGTAGTGTCATAAAGTGAAAATTCCCTACATCCAACGGAATATTCGCACGAACCAGTAACCTTGGCGGATTGCAACCTTGCTGTTTAGTCAAAATACGCCGATTACCTATGAAAATGGAAGATAATCAATGATTCAGTTAATTGTAAGCGAATTAATGATGGAATCAAGAGGTGGAAGAGAGCTTTTTACGTTTTTTCCCTCCTTTACTATGTTGGTAGAAGAGAGTAGTATTCAACACGTACATGAACAGTTGAATATTTCGCTTAATTTTCTTTTAAGAAAAGCGGGGGAACCACGAGTAACATGGGGTGAATAATGGTACGGATACCTAGTACTTTTTAGGGCAGATTTCTCGCGGCCCGAACCCGGCAGCTAACCTCGTAAGCGATCGTGAGAAAGGAGAACATGTGTTCAAAACACAAGGTCTATCCTTGTGTTTTTTTGCGTCCATTTTTCAAATGTGATGTGTGATATTCGTATTAATTGGAGGAACAAAGGCGAAATGACAAGTGATTCATTGAAAAAAATTGTGTTTGGTAAGCCGCTAAAGTCGAGTGAGATTGAGTCGGAGAAAATGCCTGTCTGGAAAGCTCTCCCTATCTTGTCGTCAGATGCCTTATCATCCGTATCGTATGGGACGGAGCAAATTCTGTTAGAGCTCGCGACAGTAGGGGTTGCTGCTTTTGCCTTCTCGTTGCCGATTGCGGTTTCGATTATCGCGTTGATTCTACTGCTCGTGTTGAGCTATAGACAGGTGATCGAAGCGTACCCGATGGGTGGCGGCGCTTATATGGTTACGAAAGAAAATTTAGGCATGGTCTGGGGACGACTAACAGGTGTCTCTCTGCTAATCGACTACACCTTAACCGTGGCCGTTTCGATTTCGGCTGGTGTCACGGCGATTACCTCTGCATTTCCATCAGCTGTACCGTACATTGTTCCGCTGACCATCTTACTGGTTTGGATTATGGTCTGGCTGAATTTACGAGGTACTTCCGAATCAGGAACCGTATTTGCGATTCCAACGTACTTTTTCATTTTTTGTATCCTTTTGTTAGTAGGTAAAGGTATTTTCGATTTACTGACAGGATCAATGAATACACATGCGATCGAATTCGCACCAAGCGCAGCGACGAACTCGTTAACGTTATTCGTACTTCTCAAGGCGTTCTCATCCGGTTGTTCAGCTGTAACGGGGATCGAAGCGATTTCCGATGCCGTACCGCATTTTAGAACGCCATCAGTCAAAAATGCCAAACGAACACTTATCTCTTTAGGCGGCTTGTTGGCCATCGTGTTCGGCGGTGTGACGCTGATTGCCTTAGGGTATGGAGTGGCACCTGATCATAATGGTCATACGTCGGTTCTATCGATGGTGACGGAGCAAGCCTTTGGCCGAGGCGTCATGTACTATGCGACGCAGATCGCGACGATGCTTATCTTGGTGCTGGCTGCGAATACAAGCTTCAACGGATTCCCGATCTTGGCGTCGATCATGGCCCAAGACAAAAACTTCCCGCGCATGTTTTCATTCCGTGGGGATCGGCTTTCGTATCACTATGGCATTATTACACTAGGCGTATTGGCCAGCCTGCTATTGATTGGCTTTAAAGGTAAAACCGATGCACTCATTCCTCTTTATGCGATTGGCGTATTTTTATCTTTTACACTTGCTCAGGCAGGTTTGGTTCGTAAATGGCTCAAAGAGCGCGTATCTGGCTGGATCGGGAAGCTGATCATTAACGGTCTAGGCGGTATCGTTTCCCTTGCTGTTCTTATCATTTTCTCAGTCACTAAATTTAGCGAGGGTGCTTGGATTGTCATTATCATTACACCGATACTCCTCTGGCTCATTACGAAAATTAGTCACCATTACGACGACGTAGCCAAACAGCTGCGTATTGATATCACACAAGACCGTGTGTGTACCAAAGAACCGGTCATTATCGTACCTGTAGCTGGGATTCACAAAGCTGTAGAGCAAACCCTGAATTATGCCAAATCGCTTTCGCCTAATGTCATCGCGTTCTATGTATCCTTCTCGGATGAGGAGGAAGAATCGATGCAGGAGAAGTGGCAGATCTGGGATCCTGGTGTTCGACTCGTTGTGTTCAAATCACGATACAGGACGATCCTGAAGCCGCTGGCCGAATTCATTGATCGCATCGACACCCATGTGTCAGAGAAGCAGTCGATCATGGTTATTCTTCCGCAATTTATGCCGAAAAAATGGTGGCATCGTCTGCTTCACAATCAGTCTGCCGCGCGTATCCGCTCGAAGCTTCAAGCCGATAAGGATATCGTTGTTGCGACAGTGCCGTATCATTTACACCAATAGACGTGTACGTGTACAATAATAGGGAGAACATGTAGACGAGGTGACCTTATTATGGTGAAAAAGAAAGCTAAAATGACGCCAGTTGCGGCTAGCGTGCAAGATAAACCTGCAACGCTGAAGGATCTGCTGCGTCCGGAAATACTGGAAGGGCTCAAAGCCCAGGCTGACGCGATGAAAGCGGAAGAACAAGCGAAGAAGGACGCAGAGAGAGCCAGGGTAGAGGCGGCTCGCAAGGCGGAAGAGAAGCGTCTGGAAAATGACTTTGCTTACCAGCTGGAGAAAAGTAAATTAGACTGGCGGAAACATAAATGAGGGGGCGCACGATGTGCCTCCTTTTCTTTTTGAGTGTGATGATTGCGCTTGCAGGCTGTGAGGTGGAGCAGCCTGCTGTGAAAGTGGAAACGGCGGTTGCACCTACCACTGCAGGGACTACATCTTTGGCATCAACACCCATAATTGAACCATCAGCCGCGCCTACTGTGAACACAACACTAACAACCCCAGTGAGCAGTCCAACAGAGTCACCTGTCTCAACGACCTCATCCCATCCTTCATCCGATAGTCCATCAGTTAAAACGGAAAATATTGAGGCTGTCCCAGCCTTTGCGTCGGTGGAACAATCATTGATCGCTCGTTATGCCTCTGTGATACCAACGAAGTGGGGAGAGCGTGTCACTGGCGTGAAAACACGTTTACAAACGAAAGACAAAGTGATTGCCCTTACCTTTGATGCCTGCGGAGGGAAGGAAGGCAGTGGCTACGATGAGAAGCTGATCCAGTATTTGATTCAGGAGCAGATTCCAGCTACGTTATTCATCAATGCAAGATGGATTGCTGCGAATCCGTCTACTTTTCAGCTACTTGCCGCGAACCCCTTGTTTGAGATCGAAAATCATGGGACCGAGCACCGCCCCTTATCCGTGACAGGCAAGCTGGCATACGGTATTGCGGGTACGAAGAACGTCAAAGAAGTCATTCATGAAATGAATGACAATGCGGATCAGATTGAGCAGCTAACGGGGAGAAGGCCCGCATTTTTCCGTTCGGGTACGGCATTTTACGATGAGGTTGCGGTGTCTGTTGCTCATGAGCTTGGCTTCGAGCTAGCGGGATACTCTGTACTCGGGGATGCTGGAGCGACTTATAATACGGAGCAAGTGTACAACGCTATATCGAAGGCTCCGAGCGGGTCCATCGTCCTCGCACACATGAATCATCCTGAGAAGGATACAGCGGAGGGTGTTATCAAAGCGATCCCTCATCTGCGGCAATCAGGCTTCCGCTTCGTTCAGCTAGCCGCAATGGAACTTATCGGATAGTAAGAGGAAGTAGTTGTAATTTCTTTTAGCTCACTATGCAAGTAGTCGCACAGTTCAAAGAGCCCCTGAGAGGGGGATACGTGTGTAATAAATAGTTTACAGGTAAGCGTTTTCATGATACTATCTTCCTAATTTGTTATATTCTCATCTACGGGGTTGTTGTCATCATGAATAGAATGAAATTGGAAAATCCAACGAATTTGGCGTTTACTTTTCTACTAGTTTCTAGCGTTTTATTTTGTCTCTATGTTTTAGTGCCTACGACATCGCCGAAGTCTTTGGAGCAGACAATAGTGCCAGAACAAGTAATAAGCGAAGAACGACTTGTGCCTTCTTATGATCAGTTACCTGAACAAGCAGCAGAACAAGAAGTGAAAAAAGAAGTAAAACAAGTAGTACAACAATTAGAACTTGAAACGCAACAACCCCAACAGCATCAAGTAAATACACTATCTTTTATTCAAGCAGATTATAGTAAACAAAAGGTTCATTATACAGACAAAGTCATTGTACTGACCTATCATCACATTGATGAAAAAGAAAACGGGATTACCATTTCCCCAAAGAGATTCAAAAGTCACATGCAAAGATTGAAGAAAGAAGATTACAATGTCATCTCTATGGAACATTTTCTTCATTTCATGAAGGGTGAGGCAGCGGTACCTCAAAATGCGGTTTTAATCACGTTTGATGATGGCTATGAATCATTTTATACCCAGGCGTATCCTGAATTACTTAGCTTAGGTTTCCATGCTACTAAATTTATCGTTGTTGATTCTATAGATCATCCTAAGGCACCGCGTTTAACATGGGATCAGATGAGAGAAATGAAACAGAATGGGATGAGTTTTTATTCTCATACGTACGATCATCATGATAAAGTCAAGGCGGGTTCAAGCAATACACTAATGCCAATGCTTACAAATCCCATTTATTTGGAAGCTGAGAAGAGATTAGAAACCGACGTTGAGTACCGAAATAGAATAAAACACGATCTGATAAAGGCTGAAAATCGAATTGAGGAAGAGTTAGGACCACAGTATCGTCTACTTGCTTTTCCTTTCGGTGCCTATAATGACACTGTCATTGGGGTAGGTAAGGAATTGGGAATTGAACTTTTCTTTACGACCAAAGAGGGGATCAATACCAAAGGAAGTAACGAGATTTATAGAGTTCATGCAGGCACAGCGTATATGTCAGAAGATGATTTGATGTGGAAAATGAAGTTATATCATAAAAAATAAAGTGAAACGATAGCTAGGAGCCGCATTGAAGCGGCTTCTTTTTCGTTCACAAACAGAGCCCTACCTTTTTTTCATCTCAAAAAACTCACAAGCTGCCCGATCATAATAGGTCAGATCGCTTACGCGTGTCTGCACAACGACCGTCGTATCACTGAATCGTAGAACAACGGCATTGGAATCGACGATATGGTCATCTTTGAATATTCGAACAACACCCTGCCGATCAATGACCTCCTGAAAATCTGAATCCGTATGTAAACGTTGGTTCCTTGCCATGTAGATTCTCCCCTTACTTCGTTAAAATCGCTTTTAATATTGTACCACAATGTGGCGAAATGCCCGAATTTAGATGAACGCCTACGCCTAGCCGAGCATAGTATGTAGCACCAATTGCTGCTTGGGCTGAGAGGGTGTGGTGCAGGATGGATATTCAACTTTTACCGATTCATTGGGTCTATTTAGTGTTCATTGGTTTCATTCTTACGCTTCTTGTTAAACGCAGAGATACGACGATGATTTGTGTGGTGGGTATTTTTACACTAGGGTTGTTAGCAACGGAAACATTGAGCGGCTCTGTATCGGGGGTATTTAACAGCTTTATTTATGCAACCAAAGAGTTGATGGGGACGATTATGATTATCTCCATTATCGTGGCCATGAGCCGCGTCTTAATTCGCACGGGGATCAATGAAACGATGGTGGCGCCGCTGACCAAGTTTCTGAGAACCCCAGCACTCGCCTTCTGGGGTATCGGCATCATTATGATGGTGACATCTTGGTTTTTTTGGCCTTCACCAGGTGTTGCGTTGATTGGCGCCGTGCTATTGCCAGTTGCTGTTCGCGTTGGCTTGCCAGCACTCGGTGCCGCGATGGCGATGAATCTCTTCGGTCATGGGATTGCACTGTCTGGGGATTACATTATTCAAGGGGCGCCCAAATTGACAGCGGATGCAGCTGGATTGCCGGTATCCGCCGTAATGGAAGCGAGTATACCGCTCGTTATTGTGATGGGGCTTGTTACGACGATAACAGCTTTCTGGTTCATGCGGCGCGATATGAAAAGTGGCAAATGGCGCAGTGGGCTCATCGATACTCGCTTAGAGGAAAGTGGCGGTCTTGTTGCCGTAGAGGAAGAGGGCAAAGTGCTGATCGGACAGCGTTTGAAGCGGAGCTTAGCTATTGCAATCCCTGTGCTCTTTGCTTTAGATGTCATTGCGATGTTCGTCTTGAATTTGCAAGGCGGTGATGCAACCGCTCTCGTTGGCGGTACAGCGGTGTTTATTCTAATTGCTGTCACCTTAATCGCTCATCGTAATGCAGGTGTGGAGAAAATAACTTCCTATTTAATAGAAGGCTTTGTATTCGGCTTCAAAGTTTTCGGACCCGTCATTCCGATTGCGGCGTTCTTCTATCTAGGTGACTCTGCGATTACGGATCTATTCGGCAAAATACTGCCAGAAGGTTCACACGGCATCGTGAACGATCTAGGCGTGGCACTCGCAGGTGTCGTGCCGCTCAATGGAGCCATTGGTGCCGTGACGTTAACCGTCGTCGGCGCAATTACCGGCCTCGATGGCTCCGGCTTCTCGGGTATTTCCTTGGCGGGCTCCATCGCGCAGCTGTTCGCGACCGCCATTGGTTCCGGCGCAGCGGTGCTGACCGCGCTAGGGCAAGTAGCCGCCATCTGGGTCGGCGGCGGGACTTTGATCCCGTGGGCGCTCATTCCAGCTGCGGCGATCTGCGGTGTGAGTCCGTTCGAGCTCGCGCGGCGGAATCTGAAGCCCGTGCTCATCGGCTTAGCGGTGACAACAATCGTGGCGATGTTTTTGGTTTAGGTAGTGGGCGGAGAAGGAAGAGCACGACGGTGGAAGGGGCTCGAAGCCATGTATGTGGCGGGGGGCTCCTTTTTGTCATTTTTAACCTCAACCGCAGAAGCACTGGACGTATGTAGAGTGGTACCTATTTCCGCCAAAAAGTTGAACAATCTGCCTTATCCGCCACATTAAACGCGATCATTTTCTCAAGTAATGAATAATCAACCGGGCTATTCCACTTGATACGCACCAACTCCTTGGTGTGATCATAGCCGGCTTGTACAATGTCATCAGCGAACTGAAGAATCCCCGCCTTTTCAGGGGCGATAGCCAAATGAGGTTTGGCTACGCTAAAGCCAATAATAAATGTGCCGTGGTCGGTAAACATAGGCTGATTCCACGCGATTTTTGGCTCCAAATTTGGGAACTTCTCAGATACCCAAGTCAAAACTTCTTCCGTTCGATCCCGATGTTGCGGGTTATCAATACGCCCTAAAAACTCTGCGAAAACTTCCATGGCATTTCCTCCAATTTAATTGATGTGCTTTACTTGAATTCTTTATTTGTTATTTTTCGAAATAAACTTTTTTATACTAACACTTGAAGCTTACGTTACGTAATGTTTTATACTCTAGTTATCGGTAATGATTGTAGGACGTTCTGAGAAATCAAAGTTAAATTCATTTTGGAGGGATTAGACATGAGTCAAAATAATGAAACAAACAAAACCGCAGCGCAAGTTGGTGACCGCGAAATCGTAATCACCCGTGTAATTGATGCTTCACGCGAGCTTGTGTTTGAAGCTTGGACGAAAGAGGAGCACCTGTCGAAGTGGTGGGGACCTCAAGGTTTTACGACAACTTTTCAGACGTTTGATCTGAAACCAGGAGGTACATGGCAGTTTATCATGCATGGTCCTGATGGGGTTGATTATCCCAACACCAACGTCTTTGTTGAGATCGTTAAACCTGAGAGAATTGTCATCAAACATGATGTGTTCCCCCATTTTCAGGCGACAGCACTTTTTGAGAACATGGATGGTAAGACCAAACTTACGTATAGCTCCGTTTTTGAAGAAAAAGCGGATGTATTCGATAAGGTGAAAGTATATGCCGTTCCAGGTGCCGAACAAACGATGGATCGTCTTAAGGAGCATCTAGCAAGTATGTCAAAGGAAAAGATGTAATTAGGATACCACAAAACGGAATTACAAGCCCCTGGGCACGACAGTTAAAAAAGGATATATTATCCAGTTACAACCATTTTTGTCTTAAACATATGAAACCACTTGGGCCTCACATCGTATCAGTGAGTATATGAATGCACAAGGAGGCAATTTACACATGTCCATGTTCAAACGAATGCTCGCAAGCGTCGGGATCGGCGCGGCCCAAGTAGATCTTATGCTCCATCAAGATACAGTGAATGCGGGGGATGAAATCAGCGGTGTTGTCCGGATTCAAGGGGGGCGCGTGGATCAGCAAATCAATGACGTTTATGCCTTCGTGATGACGCGTTACCTGAAGGAGCAGAACGATACAAAGATGCAAGTAGAAGCTCCCGTGGCCAAATTCCAGCTTACTGGGGAATTTACCGTAGAGGCGGAGCAGGTCTATGAGTTCCCGGTCTCGTTCCAGCTTCCAAACATTACGCCAGCAACTTTAGGGAGAACCCCTGTATGGATACAAACAGGACTGGATATTAAAGAAGCGATTGATCCGAAGGATCAAGATCAGCTTCAAGTAAGACCACATCCACATTCCGAGGTTGTACTGGAGGCTGTCAATGAAATTGGATTCCGACTCCGCGAGGTAACTTGTGAATACGCGCCAGCTATCGGTAGAGAGAACGGATTGCCTTTCGTTCAAGAATTCGAATTCGTGCCCACCATGCAATTTCGGGGCCAACTGGATGAGTTGGAAATCATCTTCTTCCCGGACGAGGACGGTGTCGAATTGCTGCTTCAGATCGATCGCAAAGCGCGCGGTCTAGCCGGCATATTTGCCGAAGCGACGGGTACGGATGAAAGGTTTGTAAGGGTACGATTCGACCGTAATCAACTTGATTCCGGTACTGGCTATGTTGCCGATGAACTAGCCGAGTTGATCCGCAGGTACTTATAAGATTTCATAGTCATCCCAATAGTGATAAACGCTAAGAAGCCTTTCCCGTTGTGGGGAGGCTTTTTTCCCGTTCATATTCCCAGCCAAATGATCAGTAAACCCACTAATACAGGGTTGCCTATGTCCATCTTTCGCAGTATCCTTGCATATAGATGATTAGACGATGGATGACTAAGGGAGCTGAGAAAGATGGAAGCCAAATTTTGCATGAGCTGCGGAGCTGCCATGGAGACGCGTGATGTGGATGGAACGGAGAGACGGGCCTGCACAGCGTGTAGTTTTGTTCATTGGGGGAACTACAGCATCGGCGTCGGTGCGCTTGTGATGAAGGATGAGAAGATTTTGCTTGTGCGTAGAGCGCAAGAACCAGGTAAAGGGCGCTGGACGAACCCTGGTGGCTATATTGAGCAGCATGAATTGATCCAAGATACGATTGTGCGAGAAGTTTTGGAAGAATCCGGAGTCGAGGCGTCAGTCACACGACTGGTAGCTGTGCGCGATCTGCCAAGAAGCATACATAATGTGTACATCGCATTCGAAATGTCTTACATTAGCGGAACCCCGCAGCCGGATGGCATAGAGGTAGATGCGGCAGGCTTTTATAGCCTAGATGAAATGGCTTCCATGCCAGTGGCCGATTTCACCAAGTGGCTCATTGATGTCGCTTTGCATGCTAAAGGGGATGGTCTTATTGAGGATAAAGAACCTGTTATTCCGATGGCTGGATACGGATTGTACCGTGTGCCCAAGGTTAACAACGTATGATTCAACTTCGCGGGCATCACCTGCTCTGTTTGTTAGGCTACCGAGGAATGGGGTATTCACCAGCGTTTTGTGAAAATATGACGACGGTCTACGAACAGCTGCGCACAGTGCCTGAAACAATGATTCGCGTCGTGCTCGGTCCTGATGATTTGTGCGCGGAATTTCCGCAGGATCAAGTTGCGCATTGCGAGAATCGGACCGTGTATCAACGTGACGCAGAAATCGTTGCCAAGCTCGGCTTGGAGGTAGGGATGGAGCGGACTTGGTCCACCATTTGCGCTCAAGTTGCCCTTGAAGTAAAGCCGACAGATATCAGCAATCTCTGTGCGACATGCCGTTGGGAGCCTTACGGTGTTTGTGCGGAAGGCGTACGTATTATAGGGGAAGGCGGCGCATTGCCACCTGTACCCAAGAGAGAAAAGGACTTGCGCGTATGCGCAAGTCCTTTTCTCTCCACATAAGAATTTATAAGATTCCGGAACTCGGAAGAGCTAATTCTTATTGGCGATAAAAACTACATTTAAAACGCGGTCGTACATCTTCGAAGTACTTCGATAGAAGTTTTTCTCATACAAAAATGCTGACATCTGAGCCGATTTCCAGCTTCTCAGCTGGGGAAGTAAGAATATTAGCAACCATCCGCATTTCATCGATGGGTTGTAGATAGGATCTTAACTGGCGACTATCCTTCTGGTCAGGCTGCAGCCATTTCTCCATCTGTTCCTCATCAAGAATAGCTGGCATGCTTGCGTGGTATGGCGAGACAACGGAGTTGGATTCCGTCATAAGCATCATACACGTACGAAGCTCCTCTTCCCCTGAAGGGGCTTGCCAAATGTCGTACAGCCCAGCAATACCGAACGTGCCGCTTCGCATTTTGAAACGAATCCACTCCGTCTCCTTACCTTCCGTTCGCCCTACATAGAAGCTGCTGCAGGGGATGACACAACGCTGCTTTTTGACGATGCGCTCGAAAACAATGTTGGAGAAAATGGAATTGCGATCACCGCATACAGCATCTTTCGCCCAGAAAGGCATCAAACCCCAGCGGAATTCATCTAATAAGCGTTCTCCCTTGCGATTGATCATCACCGCAGACACAGATTCAGTAGGGCGCACTTCATACCGATTGGAACTGTAGGATAAGAGCCGATCGACGCGGAATTGTTTCATGACTTCTTGAACATCAGCCAGAATGGCTATGGAATGACACATCATTATCACCTCATTTAATTTTTGGTTACCACATAAGTAAGCGCTAAGTTTTTGGCTTCCGAAAACAGCTTGCTTATTGGCGATAAAACCTACATCTACACGCGGTCGCTCATCTTCGAATGGCCTCGATAGTGGTTATTATCATTATTTTCCTAATGCAACCAATTCATGTATGAGGTTTAACACTTTTTTCCACGGCAGCTCAAATGAAAAAACCAGAAGCATTTCGCTCCTGGTTGTGAAGGTTATTCGGCTATTTGCACTTGAATATCGGAAGCATGGACATGTATGCGGTTCTTGCCGTTGCGTTTGGCGGTGTACAAGCATTCGTCGACAAGCTGAAACCATGCCTTTTTCATCGTATTCCGATTATAGGTCGCGAGTCCAATACTCATCGTCAATCTCTGATCAGGCATTTCAGGAATGACAGTTTCGCGTATCGATTCCATAATTTTTTCGCAAATGACTAGCACATCTTGATGCGATTTCCCAACGAACAATACGGCAAACTCCTCCCCGCCATAGCGAAAGGACATATCATCTGGACCAAGCACTTCCTTAAGAATGGAGCCGATTGTTTTGAGAACAACATCGCCAACCCAATGACCGTAATTATCATTAATGTACTTGAAATTATCAATGTCCATCAAAGCAAGCTCCAGCGCTGTATCATGGGGCATATGCGAAATAAGGTGGTCCGTATGCTCCTGAAAAGAGCGGTGATTAAACAACTCGGTAAGCGCATCGACCTTGGAAAGACGATCAATCATGACGTTGCGAATCAGCAGATCTTGCTCGCGTATGACGGAGTGCTTAAGCTTGGCAAGCAGGTCGAGTCCACGGCTCATAATGGTAAAACAAAGCATTGAAGTTGCGCTTAATGTGGTCAGAGAGACGATGATTTCGTAAGGGGTCGTTGTTTGTCCCTGTTCCTTCTGTATAAGCAATAAAATGAATAAACAGGCAGCACCCAGACTGTAGGCGAAAATAACGTATTTTTTATGAAAATAAATCGAGGCCAATAAAATGGGCATGCAAAGCAGCTGATAGCTGTGTGTCATTTCAGGAATACAAAGGATGAATATACTAACCATGGTCATTGTCCATAGGATCATGATAAACTCACTATAGCTCTTTAAATAATGCATGGACAAATAGCCTATGCCCATAAGAAGAAGCTGTAACATCGTAGGATAAAGTTGAAAGCGCATAAAGCTATTAAACCAATTCGACGGCTGTTCGTTGATTTCAAAGCATAAAGCAATCGTAGCAGCTACTTCATAAATGATGAGGATCCACCATAACGTTAGAATGAGTTTTCGATTCCAAGTTGGATCATGTGTTGGAAATTGTTCCATCAAAAAGTGGCCACTTTCCTTTCAGGGCAGTAGATGTCGAAATGATTTGTGCCTTATCCTGATATTGTAAAGAATAACACCCTCTTTAGGCAAGCTATTAATATTGTTAATCGATTTGATTTGAACAAAAATATATTAAAGTCATTGGGGAGGCCTATGACAGCTCAAGGGTATGTGCATGCATGGGAACATTATAAGGATGAGCTTCAACTGTTAGATAAAAAGCTGGAGCTTCTCTATAAGCGCCGTCAAAAGCTTACACCAGATCCGCAAACGGATTCATTCCGCGGGATGTTCGTATCGGAGGACGAATTTATTCGTCTCATTGGCGGGTTTGGCAGTGCCGAAGAGAGAGATGAGGATGAGCAAGAAGTACTGGGGATGATCGAGCAGCTAGAAAGTGCTATCATTATTCGCCTTACAAAAAGCCGCAAGGCAGGCACATTTCTGCCTTTGGCTTACCTATCGACTGTCTTCGGCCTTACTTCTATAGAAGAACGCTTCGTCATGCTGGGGCTTGCCGTGGAATTAGATCGGAAATATGAGCGGATTTTTGGCTTTCTATTGGACGATCTAACTAGCAAAACGCCGAATATTAGCTTGGCGCTGCAGATTGCTTGTCCTAGTCCGGAGGACATGCGGGCTGCGCGTACGACCTTCATGGCACCGGACGGTAGATTGGCTCGCTATGTGCTGCATCCAGACACATTGGTCGCTAGTGGCCAGACACTGTTGTCCAAATCCTTGCAATTGGATAAACGGATCGTGACCTTCTTGCTGGACTCAGGTGAGTTGGATCCGAAACTCAAGCCAGCAGTCGAGATCATCTATCCGGATGATCAGATCTCACCGTTGCTTGTGCAGGAGGATTTCCAGCAACGGCTCCGAGGCTTTATTACAGACGTGTATGAAGCGCCGGCAGCTGAGCGCAAACGCCTTGCCTTCCATCTGTGGGGGAATGCCGGGGCTGGCAAAAAGCTGCAGGTGAAGCATCTCAGCCGCTACTTCCATAAGCCGCTGCTGTTGGTGGATCTTGCTGATGTGCAGCTGCATGCGGCTAGCTTTGAAGAATCGCTTAGCGTTATTATACGCGAAGCGATTCTTCATCAAGCCTTGCTGTGCTTCACACGGCTGGAGGTGCTTTACCCCGCTGAGCCGGATCTGGCAGCGCAGCAGCGGCTCGGGCGGTTCCATGAGCTGCTCGATGGCTATGGCGGCATGATCTTTCTCTTAGCCGGGCGATTCAACCGGCTAAGCTGGAAGCCCAAGGAGCGCCTGCTCCTTGAGCATGAACTTGCCGTGCCCGACGAAGGCGGGCGCGAGCGCCTTTGGCAGGCATTCGCGCAGGAACTCGGCGTCGCTGCCGATGTGGACTATCGGGTGATGAGCGGGAAATTCCGCTTCACCCCGGGGCAAATACGCCGCGCGCTCACGCTGGCGCGCGGGTACTCCTCCTGGCAGGCGGCATCTGCCGGGAATGGCACTTCGGGCGCTCTGCGCAGCGACGCGCTGTATAAGGCGTGCTACCAGCAGGTGCAGCACAAGCTGGAGCGCAAAGCGACGCGCATTGAGCCTCGCTACGGATGGGGGGATGTCATCCTCCCGCCCGAGCAGAAGGATCAGCTCCGCAACGCGTGTAATCAAGTGAAGTATCGCGGTGTCGTTTACGGCGAATGGGGATTCGAGAAGAAGCTGGCCTATGGCAAAGGGCTCAGCATGCTCTTCGCCGGTCCGCCGGGCACCGGGAAAACGATGTCGGCGCAGGTCGTAGCCGGCGACTTGCAGCTGGAGCTGTATAAGGTGGACCTCTCGCAGGTGATTAGCAAATACATCGGTGAAACCGAGAAGAACCTGCACGAAATCTTCGAAGAAGCGCAGCTGAGTAACGCGGTGCTGTTCTTCGATGAAACGGATGCGCTTTTCGGTAAACGTTCCGAAGTGAAAGATTCACACGATAAGTACGCGAACATTGAAACAGCGTATTTACTCCAAAAAATGGAGGAGTACCAAGGTATCACTGTGCTCGCTACCAATCTATTAAATAACATTGATGAGGCCTTTCTGAGGCGGATCAATTATGTCATTAAATTTCCATTTCCGGATAGTGAATATCGCGAAAAAATTTGGCAGTCGATGTTTCCGCCGACTGCGCCGCTTAGCCATGATGTTGACTTCAAATACCTCGCACAGCGATACGAGATTGCGGGAGGGAACATCAAGAACGTCGTTCTCTCTTCTGCATTTTTGGCAGCGGAATCAGGTGAATCCATCCGAATGCAGCATATTATCAAATCAATTCGGCATGAGCTGCAGAAATCGGGCAAAATCCTCGCACGACAGGAGTGGGAGGATTACTAGATCAGTAGACAAAGGACAATCTTACAATTTTGTGAGATTGTCCTTTGTCGGTTATATACACCGATTTTCAGTCAAAAATCGCCATTTTCCGGGATAAAAACATAAATAAATACTAGAATCCTATAGTCAACCTGACGGTTTACATTTATAATAGGAAAAGATACACAATGTGACAGATTAAGCATCTTTTTTACATGATTTATAGGTATTTAGAGGCAGGAAGTGACACTCATAGGCAATTATTCTGTCATCGCTGATGTAAGTGCATCTTTAGTCAAGCTACTTAGAGAAAACATGACCCCAGATCCCATTCCGCAACCAGAAATGATTGGTCTCGCATCACCTGTAGATAAAGGGGATTTCTATCTTTCACTCTATCTATATAACGTTCGTGAGAGCGGCAACAATCGCCAAACCCATATGATTGCTAGAGGAACGAACGAGATTCAGTTTCCACCTATGGTTGTCGATTTAAGTTACCTGCTTACCGTGCAATCGCCGGCTGAACTCTCATCCCGTGCGCTAGATGAGCATCGGATTCTAGGCAGAGCCATGCAGGTATTCTACGATCATTCTATCCTTCGAGGTTCGATGACAGTAGGCACATTAGCTGAGCAAGATGAAGAAGTTCGTATCGTCATGGAGCCTTTCAAGGGTGAAAGCCTCATGAATATGTGGAATTTCTCAGACACCCCTTACAGACTCTCAGTCGCCTATACGGTTGGGCCTGTACATATTGACTCTACGCGTATTAAAACAACAAAAAGGGTTTCGGAAACCGATTTTCGTATTCAAGGTTAGGAGGATTCCACTCGTGGATCAGATTCGAATATCACAATTGAGATCCCGTGTTTCCCTGGTTGTGTGTGTGATTGACGCACTCACCTCTCAAGCTCCTCTTGGCAATAAGACCACAGTTCACCTAGAAGGCACCCGTTCGAAAGCAATTCGCAAATCGAATGGTTCCTATATATTCAACGATTTATCCCCCGGCGAATACCGGTTATCGGTACATAGCGAATACTATTTTCAGGAACAAACACACATCACGGTTAACGCACATAATTTTATTGAAGTTGTTCAAATGAAACCGCTACCTTCGTACCCTTTTTCTCAAGGGGCAGGACTGATTCGCTTCATGCTTCAGAACGCAGCTGGCGCTCCAATTCGCGATGCTCACTTACAGTCAACCGTGCTGACGGAGGACTGCGCGCGCGCGCGCGTAATGGTTGATCAAGCCGACAAAGGTGCTAGTGAAATGACATTAGGTTCATTTACAGGAGGCATTGTAGTTGGCGATGCGTACCTGCTGCGAGGGAGAGGTTCCCAACCGGAGGAAGAAGTCATCCGAATTTCGGAAGTGCTGGAGCACCAGAAACGGTTTCGACTTGCGAATCCATTGACGAAGTCGTATATGCGTGGCGCTATGCTGCTGCCCGTTCAAGAAACCCGTAGTACGGAACGCGGAGAGGTTGTGATTGCTTTTCGAGGCAATCGGATTCCGACGTTTCATACCCAATTGGTTATTACGTACGGGACGGATAGCGAGCATAAGATCAAGGATCTCGCAGTGGCAGAAGGAACAACCACTAACCTTGGCACGATACATCTCGCGTAACCCTAATTAGTAGAATGGACACGTCCATCTTCTATACAAAATGACAAGCAGAAAGGAGAGAACTGGTTTCATGTCTTTGGCCATATTTATTGAGTAAGCAGTGCCATCTGACTGAACTGGGGAACAATGGCTGACTATTTATCACCTGGAGTCTATGTGGAAGAGTTTGACAGCGGAGCACAACCGCTTGAGGGTGCAAGCACAAGTACGGCCGGGTTTATAGGGCTTGCGCAAAGAGGGGAAATTGAAGGTGTCCCTCAACTGGTTACGAGCGTAGCTGATTTCCACCGTTTATTCGGGAGCTACTTGTCCGAGAATGAATTCGGCGAATATCGTTTCCTTTCTTATGCAGTAGAGCATTTCTACTTAAACGGAGGTAATCGCTGTTTCGTTATGCGTGTAGCGCCAACTGACGCGAAGGTAGCAACGAACAAAGCGGCTTCGAATAAAGAATCAGCAATTCTTGAGATTGCTTCCAAGAACCCGGGAACATGGGGGAACCAAGTACGTATCGTTGTTGTGCCAGCTAGCAAAGCTAAGACGCAAATCTATGAAGTGCTAAGCGAGTCACAATATCGCGTGAAAAACAACGCTGGCTTTAACGTTGGCGACGTTGTTGCATTTGAAGCAGCAGGTGTGAAGCAATACAGCAAAGTTGTCGCTTCCCAAGATAACATTATCTCGCTATCTGAAGCTCTTGATGGCGATGTTGTGGATAGCGGACTACTTCCAGCTAAAGTATTGACGACAAGTGAATTCACTCTTCACGTATTCTATGGTGACGAAGCTGAGACGTATGAGAAGGTTTCCCTGAACATTACGGCAGCGAATCACATTGAGAAAATTATTTCCCGCTCGAACATTATCACAGTGAAGGATTTGACAGAAGGTCAAGATCTTGGCGCAATTGCTCCTTTCGAGGTGCTTTCCGGCGAGAACGAAACAGCTGGCAAATTCCAAATCGCTTTGTCTGGCGGCAGCAACGGTTCCATCGCGAATGTAACGCCTGATATCTACATGGGTGTTGACCGTGGTCCTGGTAAACGTACAGGAATTCAGTCCTTCATCGATAACGATGTTGTGTCCATCATTGCAATTCCAGGTGTAACTGAGCCTACGGTTCAATTATCCCTTGTAGCGCACTGTGAAAACTTGGGCAGCCGTTTCGCGGTTCTCGATATTCCACGCGAGAAAACAAAGGTAGCGGATGTTATGACACACCGCAACATCTTTGACAGCTCTTATGCAGCGATGTACAACCCATGGTTGCAAGTATTCGATCCATTAGACAAACGCAACATTTACATACCGCCATCTGGCTCCGTTATCGGTATCTACTCCCGTTCCGACCAATCCCGTGGCGTGCAAAAAGCGCCTGCGAATGAAGTTGTTCGTGGTGCAGTAGGCCTAGATTGCCAATATAACAAAGGCGAGCAAGATATCCTAAACCCACAGGGCGTAAACTTGATCCGTCATTTTGCTGGACAAGGTATTCGTGTATGGGGTGCTCGTACAACATCGTCGAACGGTTTATGGAAATATGTGAACGTTAGACGTTTGTTCATCTTTATCGAAGAGTCCATCAAGAACGGCACGAACTGGGTTGTCTTCGAACCGAATGACGAACAGCTTTGGGCACGTGTACAGCGGACGATTGATGCGTTCTTAACGCGGGTGTGGAGAGATGGTGCTTTGATGGGTGGAAGTCCTTCAGAAGCGTTCTACATCAATATTGGCCGCAGCACAATGACACAGGATGACATCGATAATGGTCGATTGATCTGCGTAATCGGGGTTGCTCCGGTAAAACCTGCCGAGTTCGTGATCTTCCGCATTACTCAGAAAACAAGAGAAGAATAGTCTAACGTTAGATATTACGCATATTAGGAAAGGGGTATACTATGGCTGGCGAACGTAGGGATCCATACCGCAATTTTAGATTTAGAATTGAAGTAGAAGGTATTCAACAAGCTGGATTCAGCGAAATTTCTGGATTTGATGCTTCCTTATCGGTAATTGAATACAGAGAAGGAAACGAAACCATCACGCCTCGGAAGCTTCCGGGTCTTGCTAAATACGGTAACATCTCATTGAAATGGGGAGTTACAGACTCCATGGATATGTACAACTGGATGTCAGAGTCCATTCAAGGCAAAATCTCCCGCAAAACGGTCACGATTATCGCGATCAACGAAGAGGGCGGAGACGTAGCTACTTGGCAAGTTATCGAAGCATGGCCATCCAAGTACTCAGCACCAAGCTTCAAAGGGACTGGGAACGAAGTTGCTATCGAAAGCTTAGAACTTGCACATGAAGGTATGACACGTACGAAGTAATGTTTAGCTAGAGTAGGTGCCGGAGCGAATACCTCCGGTTCCTGACTCTTCTTTTTGTTAGGAGGCTTGGCTAAGCCTTATCATCACGAAGGGGGTAAAGACAACATGGCTTTCAAAACAGAATATGAATTTGAACTTCCTAGAGGGTATGTAGATGACAATGGTACGCTTCACAAAAAAGGTGTTATGCGCTTAGCGACAGCTGCGGATGAAATTTTACCGATGCGTGACCAACGTGTTCAGCAAAACCCAGGCTATTTAACGATCATTTTGCTTACACGTGTCATTACAAATTTAGGGGACTTGCGTGCGATTGATACACGTGTCGTTGAAAAGTTCTTCACAGCAGATTTAGCATTCTTGCAAAACTTTTATCGCCAAATTAACGAAATGGACGTGCCAAGGGTTCATACAAGCTGCCCAAAATGTGAGCACGAGTTTGATGTGGATGTGTCTTTTTTGGACGAGATGGCGTAACGGGCTATCCCATTGACAAAATATATGAAGAAGTAGGCTTCATTGCATATTATTTTCATTGGTCACATGATGAAATTATGTCCATGGAACACCGTGAACGCCGTACGTGGTGCGAGGAAATTTCCCGCATCAACCGTAATTTGAACGAAGAAGGTAAAAAACAGCCAGACAATCCTTTTGATGTGTTTCGGTAAGAGGTGAGTAACAAACAATGGCAAAGAATTCATCCAAATTGCATAATGTAGGTGGCAATTTTCGATTTCTAGTGGAGCTTGATGGGCTAATCGTCGGAGGTTTCTCTGAGGTGACAGGCATGAAGTCAGAGATCGAAGTCAAGCCGTATTGGGAAGGTGGCTTGAACACGCATCCACACTACATGGTTCAACATACGAAGTATCCGAATATCGTGCTCAAAAGAGGCATCAGCAACTCCAGCGAGTTGTGGGATTGGTACAATAATGCTGCACAAGGCAAAATTAGTCGCAAGAATGGCTCTATTCTTTTGTACAACATTGAGGGTAAAGAGATGTGCCGTTGGGAATTTACAAGTGCATTTCCTGTGAAATGGAACGGACCAGATCTGAATGCGAGCAGTGCCAATGTCGCGATTGAGTCGATCGAGCTGGTGCATGCGGGGTTGAAGACAATTTTTAAGAAATAAGTAGGAAATTCAAGTACCAGTACAAGCATATGCTTACGAAGTCAGTTTTCTGACGAAAACTTTTAGGGGGATTGTTCATGAACTCTCGACAATCGCATAAACCCCGTAGGAACAAGAAGAAGGGTTCATTACGCTTTGCTGAAGGTAAACGCACGACAACTGTTGGTCAGACTTCTCGTCAGGCGAAGCTGTTTGCTTCAGGCATTATGGGCAAGTATGGATTCGATCGGAATAATTATTTAGGTATGTTTGCTCTTATTTTTAAGAGCAAAGGATTACTGACAGACAAAGAATTAGCATCTATCAAGAACCCTAGTGATCGGGCTTGGATTCTGCAATTACAGCTACAACTGCAAAGTTTGAAACATCCAGACTCAGCACCTTTTATTACGAAGCAGCAAACGATTCAGCAAATTCAGAAGTTAGTGACACAAAGTGGATATCGGTTACCGAAGCAAGACCTCATTGATGAAAGTCAAAAAGAAGAAAAAAGAGTGTCCTCTGAACAAACACCGGCAGCCGTTGATGTGCCTGTCAAGAAGAAGAGGGGACGTAAAAGCAAGAAGGAGAAGGAATTAGCAGCCCAAATCCTAGCGGAACAAGAAATGATTAATGCCGCTAAACGTAATTTTGCACAATCTAAACAAGAAACAATTAACGTCGTTAATAAACGAAACTCACCGATTATGCAGCGTTCGATGAGGCAGCTCGTTGCTTCGATAGGTATGTTAGCTCATTCTACAAGCAGCAAGATGAATCAACCGAGCCCTACGGTGAATGGCGTTCAACATACAGGTCATACAACGAATAGTAGCCAGAAAACAGTAAATTTATTATATAAACAAGCTTTACGTGACAACAAGGATAGCAGTCTAGTTCGTTCACGTGAGCAGGATGGACATACAACAGTTAGGGCGAATCATTCTAACGTCGCTCAGCATGTGGACGCCATTCGAAGTACTTCCGTTTGGCTTGAGCAGTTCCAGTCTGGGAAGTTGAGTTTGGGACGAAACGACGATGAGGCTTTTGGTGTCCGTTTATCTGGGCAAACCTTGCTGCAGTCGAATCCTTCTTTTTTGAGTGTGGCTAAGCTGATCTTACAAGAGGTAGCGCAAACACCAATGAGTCACAGCGGGTCGTCACAGCAAGGTTCACGCAACATGAGTGATTCCGAGCTGCCAAGATCGAGTTTTACAGATCCACAAACAATTGGAATTAGAAAGCCGTTAAAGCTGGGAGAGGGTCCTTTTTCGGAAGAATCATCGCCAAGTACGGTTCGCTTTATTCGTAGTTTACTACGCAAACATGCTGAAGGGCAGGATGCACAAGCGAGTAAACAACAACCCGCTAAACTAGATCAGGCAGAAAGTTCAATACGCACAAGAAGAAGTGAATCTTCCATTGCGAAGGGGTTTCTTTCTTCCAGCCTACAACCAATGGCAATTAATGCTGCAAGCTTAACTTCACGTTTACCTAGATCTATGCATGCTTCTGTAAATTCAACTAGTCCTAGTCGTTCTAGAAATAGGGAATTTGATGCGAGCACGACAAGGATTTGGCGTAAGGCAGGTGAGCAACAGGAAGCCGCTCAGCCAAAGCCGTCTTCACATGTGTTGCAAGAGCAAGGGGCACTAACAGAAGTAGTCCAACAATTACAACAAGAACGTGATGAAATAAGGCTTCAGGAAGCTGCGTCAAGTCAGTCGCCAGTGATCGAACAACTGCGTATTCAACAAGAGCAGCAAGAAGTTCAACTACGGGTACAACGGGAAGAGTTGCAAGAGCAGCAGGAAGCACAACAGCGTAGACAAAGAGTAGAGCTACAAAAGCAGCAGGAAATTCAACAACGAGCACAACGTGAAGTGTTGGATGAGCAGCAAGCAGCGAAGCAACGGGTACAACGAGAAGAACTACAAGAGAATGAGCAGACTGCTAGTCTAGCGCATGAGCGGGAACGACAAGATCACAACCAGAGGCAAGTTAGAGATGATTCGCATGAAGTGTCTGAACTACAAGCAACACAAAACACTAATGAACTTGGCTTACAACGTGAGCCTCAAGTTAATCTAGGGCAAGAAGAGCAACGCGTTCAACAAAAGCAGCAACTAGGGCAGGTAGAGCAAGTTCAACAAGCTAAACAAGAGCAACAAAAGCAAGATGTGGACATTGCAGAATCTGTGATTTTGCAACCGATTGAGCAGCCTGTTAAGCGAAAAAGAGGACGACCACGCAAAAATAGCGGTGTCCCACAGACAAGTAAAGAAACAACGAAAGAAACAATCGTCGGCTCCCACGAGAGTTCACCTATTCCTTCAGATGTGCAATTACTGGAGAAGACGATATCCGATTCTGAGACTGTGGGAATGCCAGAGCAGGAAAAAGCAGCATCCAGACACGTTGAGGTTGTGACAGCTCATCCGAGTCAGATGTACAGGAAGCCTGTGCTTATGGAAAATAGACGTCCAAAGGCTCAGAAAATTCAAAGCAACGAGAGCTGGTTGCAGCAGCTCGTTACCATACAAAGACAACCCTCTTCTAATAACGATTCTCTCATTAGGAGTACAAATAGTGTTAACAAAGATGGCAAGCAAGCCGTAACTAATAGGGCTTCTGCCCAATTATCCGTAAACGTAGTTAAACCTGATCTAGGTACAGATGTGTTGGCTAGATCAACAAGTAAGCTTAGAGATCAGCGTATAAGAGAATCTGCCATAGTTCCTAGGAATACTAGTCGAACTTTCAACGGAAAGGAACAGCGTGGAAGTACTCGGCTGCACCGTCAACAGGAGAATCGAAGCGTAGATAGTCAAAGCCTACATATCCAACGAGAGCTGGGAATATCACAAGGGCTGCAAGAAGATAAGACTAGACAACAACAGATAAAGCAAGAAGACCAGCTTGAAAGCAATATGATAGTGGTAAGTGAGAAGAGTCCTACTGGAAAGTTAACCCCTGAGATTGCAGCTAGAATCGCAGGAGCGAGCGCTCGATCCATAGGAACTTTGCTTTCAACACCTATACAACAGAGAAGTACAGAAAACAGAGAAGTTGTTCGTCTATTGCGGACTACATTACGCCCATCCGGAGTAAGCAACAACAGGATGGCAGATCAACAACAGCCTGATTTGAGAGTGGATCATGCAGGATCGGGTCCACAAGGGATGACAATCAGACGAACCTTAGCCGCTGAAATCGCAGCAAAGGTGGCACAAAGCAGCATGACCTTCGTGAATTCAAGCAAAGTTGCACTGGACGGTTCGCAGCTACTTCAACGCAGCTTACACCAACCAGCTAGTTTAGTTCAAGAGGGTCGCAGCCTTGTTTCAACAGAAGCGTCGAGGGAGAATGGGCCTCACAGTACTGTTGGAGCAAGTAAAGTGAAATCAAGTGTCAAAGAAAACGCTACTGTCAAACCAACGAATGAAACAACGGAGCTTGGAGTTGTTCAATCAGCTAGTCTGACTCCTCTAGTTATGGTTAGGCGAGCTGGAAGTCCGTCCCGTGTTAATCAGGTGAGAGAGCAGCGAGCTAGTATCCAGCGTAATATCGACTTAGGACAGTTTATATCGCGAAAACCAACACTTAGCACTCGTACCAAATCATCTTTAACAAGTAGTGAAAGTGATACCACGATTTCGCGTTCAACTGGTTCATGGGTGAGAGATCAGCTTACACTTCGGGCAGGACGAATAGAGAATGGCACGGTAACAAGACGAGCAAACGGTTCGGATTATACGCAGCCATTGGAAATGATAAGTGCTGCGGAGCAAGGAAGTGTGCAGCGGTTAGCTGATGCTGATCAGAAGGACGAGAGACAGCATACCAGTGCTGAAAGCCTTGAACTAACAAGTGAACCTGTATCAGGGGAAGTAGTAGCACGGACTTCTTCGGTCAGGGAGAATCGAAATCCAACTAGCAGAATGGATGCACATATCGAACAACAGAATTCCGATGCTGCTGCAGAGATTCAATTGAGACGAATGGATGGAGCGGTGGATACGCAACTTAGTCAGCCGGCAAGAGAGGTTGTACGTGGGGAGCTTATGCAACGGCCGTATTTTGTAGAAAAAAGCAGGCAATCGAATCAGATCAACGGAATTGAACATCCTCTGCAAGCTAGAAGTATAAGCAATTTAGTATTAGGAAAGCTCGTTCAACGCTCGCTAGGGATTACGAATGGTATTCAGGTAAGAAGAGCTAATCAAGCAGACAACGTTCAATCACGTAGTGCATCGGGTGAACTCGTACGTAGAAATCTTGTGCAAAGATCACCTGAGAACGAAATCAGGCAGAATGCAAGACAAGTTTCTATACGTGAGACAGAAGGACGGACGGACAGAGCAGTTGATTCAGAATCAATACGATCTGTGCAACGCGCTTCTGTAGGAACAACAAGTTCGTCTCAGATTAAGCGATCTGTTGAGCTAACCAGCCGTCAGAGGCTTGGTCAGAATACGATGGAAAGTTCGAACCGGATACAAAGTACAGGAAGCATTGGTACTGGCAATCCGATTCAACGGACGAGTGAGACGAGAATTAGGCAAGGTGTTACCCAGCCTGCGGCTTCCCAAACTTCGCCAAAGCGTAGCGCAGTACATCGGACTGGGGCGCAAGCCGAACATGTCCAGAGACGCGTAGCTGTCGATGGCAGTGAGCGCGCGCCTATGCGGGAAGCGCATGGTTCGGAGAACCACTTGGAAGCGGATCGCTTCCAAGTGGATTCGGCGGAGCAAACCATTAGGGCTATGGTGAGCGCGCAGGTAGAAGAGCAGCGCGCGCAAGGGCTAGAGCCTGCGGCCGCTTCGCGGGCCGCAGAGACGGTCACGGCCGCGCGCGCCGCACGCGCGCCGAGGGCTCGCCAGAGCACGAGCATGACACCGCGTGTCATGCCGCTGCTGGCGAGCAGCGCAGGAGCGCTTCGCGCTGCTCCTGCGGGGATGGCTGCGGCTTCGCCTGCCGCAGCGGAACACCGACTGCCCGCCCGCGGGACGGGCAGTCTCCTACAGGCGGCTGCCTCTGGCGGAGCCGCCGCAGCAACAACTGGCGCGTTAAGTAGCGCCAGCATCACGAACAGCAGCAGCCAAGGCTGGGCTGCTGCTGCATTAACCAAGCCGCTGCCCACGCAGGTGCAGCGGTTTGCCAGAACCGTCGGCGGTATGCAAGGCAACGCCGCCGACATGCACCAAGGCACGCCAGCGATGAGCGTGCCGATGCAGTCCCGCACGCAGCAGCCGTCCATCGGCGCGAGCCACCAAGGCTCGTCACCTATGAACGTGCTCCTGCAATCAGCAAGTCAAGAGCATCTTGCTTCACCACTCAGCATGCTGGAGCATAAACAAGCTCCAACGAGTCAACTTGCGAACGCACCGCTGGACATGGACTGGCTGCGCACCAAAACGAGCGCAGACTCAGAACCAATGCCAACAGCGCCTGTCGATCAGACGCCGCCGGAGCTAAGCGAAGAGCAGTTGAAGGAGCTGATCAAGCAGATTCCACAGCTAGACATCTCCAAGATCGCAGATAAAGTGTACCGCGAAATCGAGAAAAAAATGAAATTCGAACGGCAACGCCGAGGAATATAAGCTTTTATATAAATTTCACATAATAAATTGACTATATTTCTCCACAAGGAGAGGAGTTAGTCGATAAAACCGACTAACTCGAGCGCGCCGGTGGCAATTGTAGTGAAGTTAGTCGATAAAACCGACTAACTCCAGCACTCCAGCGGCAATTCTAGTGAAATTGGTCGATGAAACCGACTAACTCCAGCAAGCCACACTCGATATGTAATTAATTATTATGGCAGAAAGGACAGATTCCTATGGCGCTCAAGAAAGCAATGATTATCGTTCACAAAGGCAGCAAAACCGAAAATGTGCAAGTCATGTTCAATCCGGGCGAGTATACAATCGACACCGGTAATGAATATTCTTGGAAAACAGTGCCGGGTCTGTCCATGCCAATCGCTCAATTCGTTAGCGGGGGGACGACGTCACTTACGATGGATTTTTATTTTGACACCTATGAAAAAGGTACGGACGTTCGACTGCTAACGAAGAAAATTTCAGGTCTCCTCGATGTAGAAAAGGAAATTCATGCACCGCCGCTTTGCCGTTTCGTCTGGGGTTCCTTGGATTTCAAAGGTGTCGTCGTGAATGTGAATCAGCATTTTACGATGTTCCTAGATACAGGAGTACCAGTGAGGGCTAAGCTGAAAGTGACATTTAAATCCACACTAAGCAAGAAAGATCAACTAAAGCAAATTCCGCGTCATTCGGCAGATCGAACGAAGTTGAAGATGCTTAATCAAGGGGATCAACTGTGGACGATAGCTGCCAATGAGTACGAGGATCCAACGATGTGGCGAGAAATCGCCAAAGCGAATGGGATCGATAATCCAATGAAAGTAGCCACGGGACGCCGCATTTCAGTTCCGAGGTTGGATTAAGCCGATGGCCTTAGATCTGGATACGAGTTCTTTTACCTTTGACGACCTGGCCAAAAAATATGGTGATTTTTACGCCCCATATTACGATATTAAAGTGGATGGCACGAAACTGTCCGATGATATCGCACTGGATAATCTACGTGTGGAGACAACGATTGATGGCACGGCTGACTCTTTTTCTTTTCGAGTAGCAAATGCGTACGATATTACGAAGAATGAATTTCAATGGCTATCTACGTTCTCATTAGGTAAAGCCATTGATATCGGCCTAGGTTATGTAGACAAATTTACCGCTGTTTTTACGGGACAAATTACTTCTGTCGTCGTGGATTTTCCCGAAGACGGCGCCCCTGGTCTCGTTGTTCGTGGGATGGATATTTCTTATCTCATGATGAAAGGGACGAAGTCTCGCTCTTGGAATAAGAAGAAATACAGTGAGGTCGTTGAAGAAATCGCCAAAACATATGGCTTCAAAACCAATGTGGATGCCACGACAACGGTATTTCCGGCACTTTCACAGAGTCAGATCAATGACTATCACTTCATTCAAAATCTAGCGAATTTAGTTAACTATGATTTCTTCGTTGTGGGGAAAAATTTGTATTTCCGTAAGCCATTAACGGCGATGACAGCCGTGATGACGTTGGAAATGGGAAAGACGCTCCGCAGCTTAATGATAGATCACAATTTGGCCGAGCAAATTACGGGCGTAACAGTACGAGCTTGGGATAATAAAGAATTAAAAGTCATCGAAGGCAAATCAGCCAGCGTGACGAAGCTCGGTGGTAACAGCAAGACGGGCAAGGATATTTTAGGCTCAAAAGGTGATTTCATCGAGCATATGTATACGAATGTAACCTCTGTGGAGGAAGCGAAAAGCTACGCAGATGCGATATTAAATCGCCGAGCCATGAAGCTGGTTAGCGGCAGCGGGGAATGCATTGGGATTCCAGAGATTCGCGCGGGGCGTTATATCAAGCTCAGTGGCGTTGGCAAGACGTTCGACCAACCGTATTATATTACGGGAGCAACCCATATTTTTGATGATGAAGGTTATACAACTCGGTTTCAGCTGGGAGGGAATGCGGTCTAATGTTCAAAACTCCCGATATTACAATTGGTGGCATATCCGATTTTGCCAGTCAGAAGATTGGCGGCGTCATGGTGGCTGTGGTTACGAATAACACCGATCCTGATAAAATGGGACGTGTAAAGCTTAAGCTGCCGATGCAAGAAACCGAAACAGAGACAGATTGGGTCCGTATCGCGACGTTAATGGGCGGTAAGGAAATGGGCAGTCTATTTATCCCGGAGGTTGGGGATGAGGTGTTGGTTGCTTTTCATTTAGGCGAGCTGCGGATGCCATTCGTGATTGGTATGCTGTGGAATCCGAAAAATATGCCGCCAACACCCGCAGAGAAGAATGATTTGCGTATGATTAAAACAAAATCAGGTCATGAGCTGTCTTTCAATGATAAGAGCGGTGACGAGAGTATCACAGTGAAGACGAAAAAAGGCCAGATCATTGAACTTAAGGACAAGGATCAGAGCATTTCGATTGCTGATTCCAGCGGGAACAATAAGATTCTGATCAAAGGCGGATCGGCGAATGAAATTTCGGTCGTCAGCCAAACATCGAAGATTACCTTGAACGCCAAAGGCGAGGTCGGCATTGAAAGCACGAAGGAAATCAAAATTAAATCTACGCAAATTAACATAGAAGCTTCAGCAACAATGGCTTTGAAAGCAGGGGCGACTTTAGATCTGAAGTCCGATGGTATCATCAACATTAAAGGCAGCATGGTCAAAATTAATTAGCGAGAGGGCGTGGCGAGATGTCGGAAGCATTTTTGGGACGAGGATGGAAATTCCCGATTCAGGTTGATCCTGCAACAGGAAGAATCCGAATGTCCGAGTATGAGGAAGACATCGCTGAAGCGATTCGCGTAATTTTGGGCACCACGCAAGGAGAACGTGTTATGCGTCCTTCTTTTGGATGCGGTGTTCAGGAATTTATTTTTGGCCTAACCGACGATACCACTCTTCATTTGCTGCAAAGTAATATTGAAGAAGCGATTCGCAACTGGGAACCGCGGGTTCACGAGGTTGAAGTGAAGGCCATTCCTGAAGCGGATGATCCCGCTAAAGTCATGATTCATATTGCCTATCAGGTGCGTACAACGAACAACTTGTTTAACCAAGTCTATCCGTTTTATTTATTTGAAGGTTCGAAATAGAAAGAGGATGCGGAAGCGATGACGATACGTGTAGAGAGGAGGTGGAGCTGTGCAACCTCCCAAAATTGATCCCAGAGACATACCTGATCTGATCGCCCAAATGAAGGAAATGGCGCCGTATTATACGCCTGAGTGGCGATTTACGCCTGAGAACCCGGATCCGGGTTCAGCGCTATTCCTGATGTTTGCTGATATGTTTCACGACAATATTAAACGATTGAATCGGGTACCTACGAAGAACCTGATCTCGTTTCTGAATATGTTCGATGTCACGCTGCTTCCAGCAAGACCGGCTAGCAGTTACCTGACATTTGCATTGAATGAAGGAACGAAAGAATCTGTGTTCATTTCGGCTGGCACGCAAATTGCCGCTGCAATAGAGGCCGATACGATTCTATATGAAACGGCACGCAGTGCGTTACTGACGCCGGCCGTGCTCTCGAGCATTTATGTGACGAGTCGTAAACAGGATATCATTGTCAGGATTGCGGATGAGTTCTTAGTTGCAAGTCGTCAAGGCTATGCAGCGCCGAAGAAGTTGTTTCGTCTTCAGGATGGCGACAATTTACAGGAGCATGCCCTGTATTTAGAGCACAGCTCACTCTTCACCCTGACCAATCCGGCACAAATTGAGATCGAATTCCGCAACTCGACGAAGCGTTTTGAGGAATTCGCGATGGCCAGTCAACTCGCAGATCCCGAACTTACCGAGTGGCTGTACGCAACAGCAGATGGTTGGCATGAATTTGACGCCGTGGAAGCGAAGGGAAATCGGGTTATTTTGCTCAAAAGTGTCCGTAAAGAGCTTGCTCCCAAAGAAGTGAATGGCCTAAGCGGTCGCTGGATTCAATGTCGATTAAAGCCACACCAATCGGGTCGTACTACGCTCGCTGACAGCAGACTTTCTATGGATCATATTTCTTTCAAAACAGACTATGTGGATACACTCGAAACGGGTGGTATTCAGCCTGATCAGATGTTTTACAATGATATTGATGCGGATCCTTCGGGGTTCTATCCATTTGGTGATCAATTCGCTCTGTATGGCTCCTTTTATATTGGCAGTCAGGAAGTGTTCACGAAAACCAATGGTGATATTAAGCTAAGCTTCGGGCTGCAGGCGATTGAGAATCGTTTTGGAGCAGAAAACGCGGATCAAGTTGACTGGAAAATGGTCATGAAGAAGAATAAGTTCGATAAAGCACCTGTTGTGCATGTGACGGTTCTTCAAGTGGCTTGGGAATATTGGAATGGTACGACGTGGGTACGGCTTGATGTGGGCAAGGATGCGGAGAAGCTCTTCTACTACCCTGTGCAACAAAAAGTACGCAAAGAGATTGAATTCCGCTGTCCACCTGATCTCCAGGCTACCTATGTGAACGGGAATGAGAACCGCTGGATCCGAGCACGGATCTTACATATCGAAAATGCGTATATCGCACAGGCCTTATATCTATCACCTTGGATAGACGAAGTAGCGCTGACCTATCAATATGAGGATCGTCTTTATCAAGCGGAACGCTGTTTGTCCTTCAATAACACGGTTTTCGAAGAACGGACCAAGCATAGCCGTCAATTGGCAGGCGGATTTGAACCCTTCCAGCCTTTGGAGGGAAGCCATCCAGCACTATGTTTTTCTTTTGATACACCGCCTGTGAGAGGTCCAATTTCGATATTCGTCTCGATTAAACAACAGCGATTCTCGGAGCATGATGTCCCTATGCTGGAGTGGGAATATTTGCGGGCAGGCTTGCTCCCAGGAGCTCCACCGGAGTGGGTGGCACTCAAGGTTATTGATGAAACGAAAGGCTTGACGCAAAGCGGAACGGTCCAGTTCGTGGGTCCATCTGATTTTGCAGGCGTCTCTTTATTCGGTCAAGAGGGTTACTGGATTCGGGCTACGAATCGGGATGATATCTATGATGATGTGACGGGGCGCGTACAGATTCCCACGATTCAGGGCGTGTATATGAATACGGTTTATGTCCTCCAGCAGGAGACAATTATAGGTGAAGTTCCTGAGGTTAAAGGACTGGAAGAAACGGAATATCAGCTGAGCAGGCAAGGAATCGTATCGGAGGAAGTATGGGTGGATGAGACCGAGTTTGTGACGGAAGAGGATATCTCTGAGTACGAGTTATCTGGAGCACCTCTCATGGACATTCGCCGTGATTCTGAAGGTAATATTCTGCAAGTATGGGTTCGTTGGACGGCTGTTCGCGATTTGACGTTATCGAGTAGCCGAGATCGACATTATGTGATTGACCACACCTTTGGACGCATACGTGTTGGGGATGGTGTTCATGGGATGCACCCACCGAAGGGCGGACTAGAGCAATTGAAGGTCACCTACCAAGTTACAATGGGCCAAATCGGTAATGTCGCTGCTCGTCAGATCAATCAGATGCAGGATTCGATTGCTTTTGTGGGAGAGGTATATAACCCTGAACCTGCATCGGGCGGCTGTCAGGCTGAGAAGCTGGAGTCTGCGCTAGTGCGGGGGCCAGAGATGTTGAAGCATCGTAACCGAGCTGTTTCGTCCAAAGACTATGAGTGGCTGGCTAGAGAAGCCTATCCGAACATCGCGAAGGTGACGTGTATTCCGAATCGGAATGCATATATGCAGAAAGAAATCGGAGCGATGACGCTTGTTATTTTGCCAAAAGAGGGTCAACAAGGCAGTTCAACGTTTCCTGAGCTGAAAAAACAAGTGGAACGATTCATTCTAGGGCGTGCCTCAAGTCTAGTTGCTTTCCCGGAACGCTTACAGGTCATTGAGCCGGTGTATATGGAAATATCGGTTTCTGCTGTTGTCGCTGTTGAGGGAATGGATACGGTCGTTCTCACGGAAATTCAGGCGATTGAGAAATTAAATCGATTCCTTGATCCGTTGACGGGTAATTTTGATAATAAAGGTTGGGCTATCGGTGCGCAGATTCATCCTTCCGTCTTTTACGCGCTGTTAAAATCGATTCGGGCGATCAGCCATGTCGAAAAGCTGTATATGACTGTCTACAAAATTGAAGACGGCGAGCGCGTGGAGTTGGATGTTAATCGTCTGCCTTCGCTGCCGCATAGCATTATTGTGAGCGGAAAGCACAAGGTGGTTGTGAACGTACTTTAGGAAAAAAACATAAAGCGTACTCTTACGAAGCTAGTTTTCTAACGAAAACTTAAGTGTATGCTTACGAAGTCAGTTTTCTAAAGAAAACTTTAAGGAGGTGAGCACAAGTGCTGCCAATTCCCAATTTAGATGACCGGATGTTCGAACAAATGGTGATGGAGGCGCGGAAGTCGATTCCGAAGCTTTTTCCAGAATGGACAGATGAGAATGAGCATGATCCCGGGATTACGCTGCTGGAGTTAATGTCATGGATGACTGAGATGCAGCAGTATTACTTAAATCGGGTGACGGAGCGCAGTGAACGTAAGTTTCTAAAGCTGTTGGGGATTCGTCCTCGCGATGCGGTGTCCGCGGTTTGCGATGTGACGTTTACTGGCGCTACGCAGCAGCTTGTGCTCCCTAAAGGGACACCGCTGACCGCGATGGATCTGCGTTTTGAGACGCAGAATACGGTACAGTTAGTTCCAGCTGCATTGGAGAAGGTGCTCGTACGTACGGAAACAGCTGCTGCCGATTATACGTCGAACAATCAGGCCAAAATTGCTTACTATGCTTTTGGTGCTGATGCTCGCAAGGGAGCTCATCTGTATCTTGGTTTTGATCAAGCATTGCCAATGAATACGGAGATTTCGATCTATTTTAATTTGTTTGATCGTTACCCTGTGACCGTAAGTCATCATGCAGAAAAGATGGCGCCGATGATTTCATCAGCGAAAGTAGCTTGGTCTTTCGCAGGTGCAGGCGGAGATGGACAGTCGGAGAGCTGGCTGCCGATTGAGCCAAAGAGCGATTCCACGGTTCATCTATCGCAAAGCGGGGAGTTTAAGTTTTTTATTACTTCGGAAATGAAACCGATGTCCTTGTATCCGGCTGATGATCGTAGCCGCTATTGGATCTGCTGTACATTGGAGGAGGACGGCTATGAGCTTGCTCCCAAAATTGAGAAAATCACGCTCAATGCTGTTAGGGCTGTGGAACAGGAAACCTTTAGCGAAGTGACGGCTTTTAGCAGCTCAGGTGAGCCTGGGCAAAGCTTCGAGCTAAGCTCGCATCTTGCTTATAACGGCCTGCACACGATTCAAGTGCTGGACGAGCAGGGGCGTTGGCGCGACTGGCACACGGTCGCTGACTTAAGTGCCTGCGGGCCTACTGATCTCTGCTGCGAACTGCAGCAGGATTCGGCCCGTAGGATGACCCGTCTTCGCTTCGGCGACGGGGTGTATGGCAGTATCCCGCCGCAGGGTGCGCAGCGGGTGCGGCTTGTTGCTTATACGGCTGAGTTTGACTACAGCCGGTATGTGGGAGGCAGCAAAGGTCTGCCTGGGCAGACCTTTGAGATTAGCCGTGGACGTGTGTATAAGCCTAGCAGCATGCTGCTGCAGGTTGGTTACCGTCCGCGTGGTGAGGATGACTTCGTCTGGGACGACTGGACGGCCGTGGATGACTTCGATAACTCGAAGTCAACGGACCGCCACTACGTCTACGACGCCGCTGCAGGCACGATCCGCTTCGGGAATAACGAAGCGGGGTTAGTGCCGCGCAAGTCCGGGGAACCGAACATTCGGTTCCTGGTCTTGCAGGCAGGCGGGGGCGTGCGAGGCAACGTGAAGGACGGCCTCGTGACGGGGTTCACGGCTTCGCCAGGCGTGAGCGTGACGAATCCGTTCCCGGCGCGTGGCGGCCTGGAAGCGGAGACGCTTGCGCAAGCGAAGCTGCGCGTGCAGCGCGAGCTGGCTGCGCCAACGCGCGCGGTGACCGCCGAGGACTACGAGGCGCTCGCGAAGGCGGCGCCGGGTCTCCGCGTCGCGCGGGTGAAGGCGATCCCGCTGTATAAGCCGGGGATGCGGGATTTCCCGCGGGTATCGGCGCCGGCGCAGATGACCGTGGTGGTTGTGCCTTACAGCGAGAGCGACAAGCCGAAGGCTGGTAAGGGCTTCTTGCAGACGATCAAGCTGCATCTGGATCGGCATCGGCTTTTGACAACGGAGCTGCATGTCATTCCAGCGGAGTATATCAAAATCACCGTCCACGCTGTGGTGGTGATGGAGCCGAAGTATAAGAACGAGCAACGGCGCATCGCGCTCGAGCTCAAAAATCTGCTTCAACCTATGGATCATGGCCAGGGCGCGGAGGGTTGGCGTTTTGGACGGACCGTGTATAAGGGAGATATTTACGGCGTCATTTCCCGCATCAAAGGTGTCGTGTATGTGCAGGACATTTGGCTCGATGCCGAAGGCACGGGCTTCCACAAAGATGGCGCTGGGGATATTCATATCCCGCCGTATGCGTTAGTCTACTCCGGCAATCATGAGATCGAAACGATTAGTCAGACGGATTTGTAGGTGCCGGTGTGGCTGGCGGTTGGGGATGTGTGTTAAGTAGAAGTAGAAGTAGAAGTAGAAGTAGTGATCAGTTGAGTAGCTAGCTTTCAAATAGATGCAAAATATACAGCTAATTTTGCCGTATTACCTGAGCTTTAGCGATTAGATGGAAAATGTACAGTTAATTTGAGCAAGATTGGCTGTTTGGTGGATTTTGGCGGAAATTAACTGTAGGAAATCCATCTAATGCTCCCAGATGGGGAGAATCAGCAAAATTAGCAACATAAAATCCATTTAATTTGTTTGGGGCGGCGAAGAGTTGGCCAGGGCAGGTTGTGGTTGCAGTTACAGTTGCAGTTGTAGTTGTAGTTGTAGTTGTAGTTGTAGTTGTAGTTGTAGTTGTAGTTGCCGTTGTTAATTGAATTTGCACTTTCTAATTGTACCCATAGAAGCAAACCATAGAAAAGAGGTGACGAACGATGCAGGATGGACAAACATTTTTTTCGCTAAACAAGAGAATGGATTGGGAAGAAGGCTTTGATGCGAATGTTCATATGCTGGAGCAGGGTTTTTCGATTCAGCAGTCGGAGAAGTATAGCATTCATCGCATCGTTCGCACAGATGAGCTGGAAGGGATTCCGCCTATTTGCGAGATGACGGTGGGGCCTGGCCGTAAGTTGATTTTGCTAGATGAGTCAGCGAATGTGTGGATTTATGATGATGAAAGCCGACACAGGGAGTTACTGTTTCGCCATGGTCACGAATTATTTAGCTCGCAAGCGATGCTTGCATCGATGTCGGATCTTCTCGTGATTGCAGATAGCAGTGAGGGTACGGAGAGAAGGCTTGCTGTCTACTCCATCTCGAATGGTCAGACCATGTGGGCGGTTCAAGATTGGGATGGTTTAAGTTTATATCCACTATCCCTGAATACGAAGCTTCAAACCGCGAATACGCTATTTATGGCGGTTCCTCTGGACATTGCGGTTGGTATGAATGGAAGTCCCGAAGTCCCGAAGGACGGTCGGATTGGCATTATACAGTGGAACTCGGCTGGTGAAGTGATACGTGTGTATGAGCATGACGCACATCGTATGCCGGAAGCAATTCCGATTTCGAAGTTGCAGGAGCGCTATTTTACTGCGGCAGCAGATGGCACTATTGCCCTACTGGATAACCAGCTTCGGTCGGTGACGGTGTTCCATGAAGATGGGCGAGAGCCGTTCCATTTCCAATTGGAGCAGGAGGGGCGATTTGCTGGAATTTCCATTGATACGAATCATAATCTCTATATAGGGGATAGCGGTTACGCGCAGCAAGAGGGTGTGACGGAGCGGTTTATTTTAAAATATCGCGGCAACGGCACCCCCTTGGATAAGGTAACAGGCTTCCGAGGACGAACGGATAAATTAGTGCAGGATGGTCGTAATCGACTGTATGTGTTTGATCGTATGAGCGGTCAGATCAGCTTGCTGGACCTTCGAGCTCGAACGATGCTGCTAGAGGATACGCAATTGCCGGAGGCAGTATACTTCTCATCTGATCTCGATACGACCGAGACGGAGACGACGTGGCACAAAATACGTCTAGAAGCAGATATCCCAGAGGAGACGCAGGTTCGGTTTTCGTACTTTGCCTCGGATGCAAGTGAAGGGATGGTTGATGGCGATTACGTAAATCTCACCAGCTATTTCACAGATCCGGATATCTCGGTCAAAGAAAAGCTAAGAGCGACGCGTGACCTATGGTCGGAGCCGATTCTGAATCCGAAGGATGCGCTGCTGATGAATGCGAAGGGTCGATATCTTTGGTTCAAAATCGAGCTCGTCGGCAGTGAGCAGAAATCACCGTTTATTCGTAAGTTGAGGGTGTATTACCCTCGCACCTCACTTATCGCGTATTTGCCCCCGATGTATCAGCAGGATGAGGAACATAGCCCTTTCCTGGAGCGATTCCTAGCGATGTTTAGTACGTTTTTTGACGATATGGAGGATACGATTGATCGGATTTCGGGTCATTTTGATCCGGATGCGGTGTCGGGGCCGTACTTGGAATGGTTGGGCGGTTGGCTTGCCATTACGGAGCACGAGGCCTGGGGTGAGAAGAAGCTGAGAGAGCTAATCAAGCGGGCGCCAGAGCTATACAAGCTGCGGGGGACGCGCGAGGGCTTGTTGAATATGCTCCAAATTTACACGGGCGCTGAGCCATTCATATTGGAATATTTTCAATTTAAGCAAATGCAAGAAACGTCAGAGCTGCGGCAGCTTTTCACCCAGTTATATGGCGATAATCCGTATACCTTCTGTGTCCTGTTGAGGCCAGAAAGTGTGCGTACAGATGAACAGCGCTTAGTTATTGAGCACATTATTGAAGATCAGAAGCCGGCTTATACCGAAGGCAAATTGATTGTGCTGCAGCCTTGGATGTATGCGGATATGCATACCTACCTAGGTATTAATACGTACTTGTCTGAACCTACTTTATTAACCCTCGATCAGCGCTCGTCGATGCCTTACAACACTGTGCTGATTGATGTGGATCGTGATAAACGAATGGATATACATACGCGCTTGGGACTAGATTCCGAAATCGAATAAATGAAATGAGTCAGAGAAGGTGAGGGGATCGTTATGAAAAAATCACGTTATTACCCGTTTGAACGCAATCGGTATTTCTATGGGAAGCTGCTGACGGTCAGAGATTTCGAGTCCGAGCAAAAGTATTTCAATGATAAACGCAGAATGATGAACCGGTTGCTGCATGGTTCTGGCGTTCTAACCGGCTTGCAGGTCGTAGCGGTGGATGAGAAGTCCGTTTCGGTCGAAATGGGTGCCGCCATTGATGCCTTAGGACGGGAAATTGTTGTGCCATCTCCGATGACGATGAAGCTGTCCATGATGGATGGGTTCAGCAATAATCAGTACGCTAAGAACGTTTACCTGTGTATTGCCTATGATGAAAAAGAAAAAGAGCCCGTCCACGCTGTAGCGAACTCTTCCGTCCGTTCGGACGAAATTAATGATTATAATCGTGTGTTGGAAAGCTATCGTCTGTTTATCCGTGAGGATGCGCCAGACCCAGCTTCATTGCCGCTGGCTACGTTGTCAGATCAGACGATTGTGCTGTATCAGGATAAGCAAGTACGTGTCCTGCAAACGACACCTCGCTACGTGAATCCGGGGCAATTGTTCGAGATGACGCTGCGTTTTGAGAAAACGCTGAAAGCTGGCAGATTATCCTTCCAATATGAGCTTGATGCTCGTCGTGTAGAGGCGATCAACGGGACGACCATTGTGTTTCAAGAGCCGCAAGATGCGCAAGAGAGCGAATATGAAATGAAAGTGCTGCTTCGTGCCGATAGTACTGCTGCCGTGAAAGCGTCAGTTGGTGTAAAAGCGGGTACAGGGGCTTTGAAGCTGGATGATCGGCAGTTAGAGCTGCAAGCACAATCTATCGGTGAAATTAGCATCGTGACTGAAGCGGTGAAAGAGCGGTTAATGTCGGATTTCGTGAAGCAATCCTTGGAAGCGTCCTTGGAAGCCCCGTCGGAGCCGTGCATTTATTTGGCCAAAATATGTTTGATCCAAGTCGGGCCGACTTATGTCATAGAAAGTGTTGACCAAGTACCGTTCGGTGAATACGTCTACAATACGTCCGTTATGTACCGACTCGGTCAAGCGAGTCAATATCGGGAAGAAACGTCCGGGCAATTCGTAACGAAGTCCAAAGTGAAAACCTTAGCTCCAGGACAAATGCCAGAGCTGAATGTCAATTACAACCCCTTGATCAGCGAGTTGTCTTTCGATTTGGGAATTCCAGCTGGCGGCGGCAGCGGGATTGCAGGCATTGTAAGCGGATATGTCGACATCCCGATTGAACCTTTCACGAAGATTGCCGTTTCGCCATTCGGGCGCGCGATGAAGAGCTTCTATTCCGGTGAAATTGTTCACGGATTAGGGGAAGGCAATGTACTGATCATTACGAGCTTGGAAGAGCGGAACGGCGATTCTTTCTCCGATATTTTGGCAAGTGGCGATCGCGTATATGGCGGTGCTTCTGAAGTATTTAAAGGCAGCGAATTTGAGCCGGATGCACCTGAAGTAAAGATCGGAACGATCGCATACCCGCAGAAGGGCACGTTCCGTATCGGGGTGAAAGTGCAGCAATCAGGTGAGCAAGGCAATGTACGTGTGCGTTGGTGGGCATACAGTGCTGAGATGGCAGGCGTAGCGCAAGGTAGTGGCGGAAGCGGCGATTCCTTGGACGAAGCGCTGTCAGCAATGAGAGAAGCGGCTTCGGCAGGTAGTGACGCGGAGTAGCATGTAAATAGACCGTCCTGAACAAGTTTGACTTGTTCGGGACGGTTTTTTTTGGCGTCGTCGTGGGAGGTAAGTCCTTAACGGACATGTATGCTGCTATTTCATATATATGCTGGCAGTTATGGTGATAACGGACAGGAGTATCGCTATTTATTGAAAAGAAGCCTGTTGGACAAGCAAAATGATGGGATAACGTCGCTGCTGTCCGTAACATCAGAAAAGGGGGCATATTGCGTGGAATAACGTCTCCCTTGTCCGTTAGGATACGGGTGACGCAATCATGTTCCGCGATTTGCATGAAGGGAATTAACGCGTTTTCACCAGTTGTTACAGCAGCCACTTCGCCTAATGCGATGATGGGAAGGGTCCATAAACACGTTGCCAAGTACAAAGAAGACGGCCGATTGGCCGCCTACTTTAATTTCTTGTTTTGTTGTAGTTGGACTTAGCGCACAGCCCTTACTGTACTTTGTTCAACAATCGGTAAATCACAACCGCCGCCTGTGCTCTAGAAGCGTTATCCGAGGGAGCGAATTGTCCCCCTGTTGTTCCGCTGAGTAGACCTAAGGCAGAAGCGATTCGGACGTAGGATCTAGCCCATGTACTAATCGTGCCTTCGTCGGCATATTTGACTTCTTGTGTGGTGACGATATCTTCAAGCTTTTTACCTGTTGCATGTAAATAAGCATTGACCATGGTGAGGGCCATTTGTTCCCGCGTGATAGGCGCATCCGGAACAAAGGTTTGCTCGCTCATGCCGCTGATAATACCCGCAGAATAGGCTGCATAGACGGAATTCCGATACCAAGCATCCGAGGATACATCTTGGAATAGGGATGCCTGGTCACTTTGCTGTAATTTTAACGCTTTAGCGATGATAGTGACGAATTGTGCTCTTGTCAATGTGGTATCAGGTTGGAAGGAGTCTTGATCGATGCCATCGATAATCCCTTTGCCAGCCAAGTTTTCAATTTCTTTTTGTGCCCAATGGTCCTTAATGTCCTTAAGGATCGTATCGTTTTGCTTCTCAAGAACGGCATATTTGGAGAAATGAGCAAGTGAAGCCGTCATGGTGCCATCCGAATTGAGGGTGCCGTCGATTGGCGTCCAAGCACCTTGTGCCTCATCATAGACATAGACGCTAAGTTTATGAACATCTTTGACCTTTTTCGTATCAAAAGGAATCGTGACCTTCACAGGTGAAGCGAATGTGCTGATCTTCGACCCATCCTCGGTTACGGAGAAATCATAAATAGCGGATGCTGATGTGAAATTCGGGATGGATGTATTGGTTTTGCTTGATGTAAATAGGATTTTGCCAGTCGAAAGTTTGATCGGCCAAGCATTCGGTGGAATCTGTAAGTTGATATCATTAGACGCGATAACGATGGGTCTGTTCATTTGCGAAGCCTTTTGAACAATATCAGCATCCATCTCGACGGAGAGGATATCAACGTTTTCCTTTGTTTTGGCATCCAGGGTTAAGTCTGACAAAGCTTTATTTAATAATATTAATAAATCAACGTGTGCAGGTTTGAACTCATAAGCCATTTTCCCATCGGCATTGAGGGAGGGCGGTTGTTGTGAGCTGCCACCGCCGCCACCGCCACCGCCGCCTACGACTGGAGCTTTAACCGGAGGAATAGTTGGCGGAACAATCGTATACGTGTATATAGCCGTATCACTATACACATGGTTTTTTAAGGAATAAGTCACAAGCGTACTATTTTTATTAATGGTTATCGGGCCTGTATACGTTTTTGTTGTCTTATCATTGTCACTATTAAGTAATACATAGCTGATTTCTGAACCCTGCGTACCGCTTAACGCAACAGTGATATTTTCATTATAACTACCTTCGTTATGATCTGCTTGTGGCATATTTGGTTTTTGGATAAGAGTTATTTCGTTCGAACGTATATGTTTTTGGTAGCTGGAATCCTCTACGTAAAAGATATAATGGTAAGCAGCTGATATAGAGTCTGATAAATGGAATGTCGTAGATCCTTGCCCATTAATTAAATGCACGAGACTTCCATTAACATCTAAATCACTGCTTAAAATGGCATCCCTAAAAATAGAATCTTCCATAATAGAGTAATTATATACACTTACATAAAAGTTTGAATCTGTTATATTCCCATAAACATCTTTATCGTATACGTTCAACGTGACCGTATTGTCAGTACCGATGACAGGATTGATTTCTAATCTGGGAAGTGTAAAAAGTTTCTTGCCATTGATTAGCCCATTACCATAGAAGTCAGATCCTCCTAACACATTATTTCCATAGCGATTCACATTAGCAAACGGCAAGTTTAAATTAGGCATTGGGGTTGCCGTATTTTCAATAAGTGAAGTTATATTCGCAACAGATATAGTAGGGTTATTCGCTTTAATGAGGGCAGCAAGTCCTGACACAAATGGAGTTGCTTGTGAAGTGCCTGCATAAACTTGATATCCGCTATTTAAATAGGTGCTATAAATATTAACGCCGGGAGCAGCCACATCAACTTTTATTGTATTTGAAAAATCAGCAACAGTTAAACTTGTGTCATCTAGTTGTTCTACGGCTCCAACACTAATGACTTCCTCATATAATGCTGGATAGTCAGTTATTTGTGCTTTTCGGGTAATATCTGTTTGAGGATCGTCTAGTTGACCAGATTCGGTCTTAATCCAATTATTACTTCCATTACCAGCAGCAGCTACAACTAAAATATTTCTGCTCACAGCTTGTTTTATTATCTCATGTAAAGCCTGACTGTTTTCATCGGAACCCAAACTTAAATTAATAATATTAGCATTATGGTCAATAGCATATTGAATGCCTGCTATTACGGTTTCTGTTGTACCAGCGCCTTTCTGATCCAAAACCTTAATTGGCATGATTTTAGTCCCAGGCGCAACGCCAGTGTATCCAGAAATATCATGAGCTTTTGCAGCTATAATCCCAGACACGTGTGTTCCATGACCATTATCGTCCTGGGGAGTATTTTTGTTATTAACAAAATCATATCCCTGTTCGATAGAATCCTTTAGATCTAAGTGTGTTAAATCTATACCAGTATCAACAACAGCTACAACAACATGGGAACTTAATTGTTGAGGCGTTTTAGAAGAGGCATACGTGAGCTCAGTAACTGTTTTACCCCAATTCTCCATGTATGCCATGTTATCTCCATCATAATAAATGGATTGAGTGGTGATTTCAGACTGAGGTACTCCGCTGATTTGGAATTTATAAACCGGCTCCGCATACTCCACATTCGGATCCTCTTGAAGTTCGGCGAGCTTATCTGAGACAGAAAGCTCATTGCTGAAGCTGAGCGTTGTCCATGAAGAAGCTGAGCGTGCGGACAATGCCTGGAAGCCGTTAGCAGCAGGCTGTTTGTATTTCACGAGCACCTTCCCCGGAACGATGTCGTTCTCATTGAAGGAAGGTGTAGTGGATGTGCTAGCTAGTTCATTCGGTTCTTGAGCAAAGCCGAGTGATCCAAGTGAAAGATTAAAGACGGTAAAGAGTGAAACGAGTGCAAGAAGTAACTTTCTTTTATACAAAACCATGACATCCCCCTAGTAAATGTAATATAAATATGAAATTAAAAGATCCATTTCATATTTTACATGGCGAGAGGGTGGAGATTTGTCGGAATATGTCGACGTTCTCTAAATATTCGATAAAACACTTGGTTGAGTCGTGTTTACTCGACGTTGCTGTCTTCCGAACGAAATATAGTAGAGACCGAGTATGATAAGCTGTGAACCGACCAACACAACATAGATATTGCTAAAAATAGTATCAGATCCTTGGCTGAAAAGTGGATTCCAGCTAGTCATCGAAGCCGAACCTAGATCGACGGCCTTACTATATAGACCGATGGCAATACCCTGCCCAATGAAATTGGCCATCGACAACATGCCCATCCCCACGCCGACCTGATCCGCCGGAAGTGTTCGGGAAACGGAATTATTCACCGCAATGACGATGAAGGACTGACCCACATTGCCAAGAACCAGGAAAACGGCAATAAGCAGCGGTGAGCTGCCAGTAAATGTGGCAAGCAGAAGGAAGCAGGCTAACAATAAGCTGGAAGCAATGTAAGCAACGTACGAGTTGCCTTTGGCATCGGCGAGCTTGCCACCTCTGCGGCCAAATAGGGCAGACGCAGCAGCGGCAGGAACCAAGGCAAAGCCAATCCATACGGAAGGAAGCTGTTGAACATCCGTTAACAGCAAGGGACTAAGTACATAGAGTGAGCAGCAGCTTCCGCTAATGAGGAACGAGAGGGTAAGCCCGAGTGTGTATTTTCGATTTTGAAATAGCTTCGGTGCAATAAATGGCTCACCCGCGGTGCGAATACGCACCATGAATAATCCAAGAACGAGCAGTGCGCCGAGTAAAAGCCAGAAGCCGTTCGTCACGCTGAGCAGCAGTAAAGCAATTGTGATGCCTAGCAAACTACCGCCAATCCAGTCGAATTTGCTTGAACTTACGGGTTGTTCATTGCCTAGGTATTTGCGGTAAAAGGGAAGAGCGACCAGCACAACGAGAGATACAGCGAACAACCAACGCCAGTGTAGTGTGCTTATAATGAGGGCTGCAATAACAGGCCCAAGCGCATTGCCAAAAGCTAGACCGACAGCTGTCATGCCAAGGGCAGCTCCTCTTCGCTCGGGAGCGAAGTAGCGTAACGGGATAATCATGGCAATAGCCGGAATGACCGCGGCACCAGCGGCTTGTAAGCATCGGCCAACTAACGCCATGCCAAATGTTTGCGACGTCAGTCCGATTACGGAGCCTAGTGCGAATAGGAGGAGTCCGAAAGTAACTAAATCTTTTAATCTATAACGATCAGCGAGCTTTCCATATGTGACGGCGCCAATGGCGTAAATCATAATATAAGCAGAAGATAACCAGCTCACTTGGGCTATCGTCAGCGCAAATTCCTTACTGATTTTTGGGAGGGCTATGTTGAACATAACGCCGCTCATCATGGATAAGGTCATGGTGAACATGAGCACACGCATTAATTTGTCAGCGGTTTGCAGTGGAGCTTTGATTGCCATAAGAGGGCACTTCCTTTCAAAGAATGACTGTCAGTACTTACTGTCATGTGAGTGAGAAAAAAACTAGGGCCGTAAAGCCCTAGCAAATAATTTAACACTCTCCTGAACGAAGGGTGCTAAGGTAATGCCGGGATAGCTTTTTTGAGCATCAAGATCATTCATGAAAGCCCCAAAATGCATCATAATAAAGGTAAAGGCATGCATCTCTGGATTCGTTGTGACGATTTTCCCTTTTGCAGACATTTCGATAAAATAATTTGTCAGGATCTCCAACAGCTGTTGAGGATGCTTCTGGGTACGAGCGCGAAAGCCGGGCAATTGACCCTCATCTTCTTTGAGGGAGATCTGAATCATTTTCCGATTCCTATTCATAATCTCATGATAGGTCGTACTCACGAGGAGAAGATCTGTCTCCAAATCCCAGACGAGCTTCTCGGCAAACAGTTTCTTCATCTCTTCCGCATAATGATAACGGTCGAAAGCCGCTTCGAGAAGTTTCTGTTTCGTGCCAAAATGGCGAAATAAGGTCTTCTCGCTGAGGCCAGCCGCGGTGGCGATTTCCAGCGTCGTTACGCCGTTGTAGCCTTTTTCCGCGATTAAATGGAGTGCTGCTAATAGAAGTTTATCGCTGCTTCCCAGCTTGCTGCTACTGCTGTCGTTCATGGTATCCCTCTTTCGAACAAAATGTCAGTACTCACTGACATTTATATTAAACGGGTTAGACGTTATAGTCAATGACGATTTCAGATTGGGCTTGTTAGCGTACAGCCAGCACAAACGAGAGTGCTCATAAATGGATATGAAGGATCCTTACATGTTAAAAAAAGTGCATGGAAGCGATGGAGAAACCTGTAACAACGGGCTTCTCTTTTTTGGTCTTCGACTATTTACGAAGCAATAATTGGTCATTGTCACGGAAGAAGCGGTCGGGTACGATCGGATATGTGCAAAGCAAAAAGACTTAACCTACATAAGGAAAAGAAATTTGTTCCATGTTCTGTATGATCGATAGAATGTGATCGGGAGGATGAATTCATGAAGAAGATCAAAAAGAAAGTCAGTGTGCTGCTAGCTGCGAATTTGCTTTTTAGTCTGGTTGCCTCGATTGTTCCATTTTATGAAAGCGCAACCAATAAGGCGGAAGCTGCTACGGTGAATCTGATGACGAACGGGAGTTTCGAGCAGGCGACAACGGCAACGGATACTAATTGGAGCAGTGTAAATGCACCCGCGGGTTGGGGGCTATGGATTCCTACTGGAAGCGGGAAGGCTCCAAACAAAACCGTAAATGTAACACTGGATTTGGCGACAGCCCATGAGGGTAGTAAGTCGGTATTGGTAGATGCATTTGCAACAAGCAGAGTATCAATTAATCAAACGGTAACAACGGTGACCGCGGGGAAATCCTATCGATTGAAAATGTGGTTGAAAACGGAGAATGTTACGGGTACGGGTGCATACTTCAGAACGCAATTTTATAATACAAGCAAAGTTGGAGACGGCCCCTCATCCCCGAAATTGTTAGGTACGAACGGTTGGACGATGCAGCAGGTATTTATGACGATACCAACAAATGCAACCAAATTGGTCATCGAACCATTTCTTGAGACCGGTATGGGGAAAGTATGGTTTGATGAGGTAAGTCTGGAGGAATATAACGGAATTACAGGAATTGCTTTGGACCCATCCGTGATGTCCATGACAAAAGATACAATGGCTACGCTCACTGCGGCTCTCACTCCGACGAACGCAGTGGATAGAACGGTAATGTGGACTTCCAGCAATCCGGATGCAGTCACCGTGGACAGCAATGGGAAAGTGGCGGCCGTAGGAGTTGGGACGGCAACGATTACTGTTTCAACACCAGATGGGACGATTTCAGCGCAATGTACAATCAACGTTGAATCAGCGGAAATGGCCGCATCATACAGTGCGCTTCGACAGAAATGGACCGATAAATTAACGGGAGGTGCCCTGTTCAATCCTGCCGATTCGGATATGGCCGCTAACCTCACTAAACTGGCAGATAGTGTATCGAATACAGCTCAAACGGGCATCTGGGATCGATTGAATAAAGCTACTAATCGGACAAATGTATGGAGCGATATGACGAGCACAACCGATTCGAGCCAGATTAGCACCTCCTATGCTCGTTTAAAAACGATGGCATTAGCCTATTCCATGCCTGGGACTCCTTTGTATCAAAGCACTTCGCTGCGAGATGATATCGTAAGCGCTATGGAATGGATGTACACGAACCGATATAACGAAAACAAGAGTCCATACGGTAATTGGTGGGACTGGGAGATTGGTATCCCGCAAACATTAAATGATCTCATCGTGCTCATGTACGGGCAATTGACACAGGGGCAGATCACCAAGTATATAAAGCCGATTGATAAATTTTGTCCAGATCCGAAGGTAGGTTCCGTTCTTGGTGTCAAAGGAAGCAAAATGACGGGGGCTAATCTGCTGGATAAAGCACTGGTTGCTACGGTTCGGGGTGTGATTGGAAATAACAGTGCAAAGATTATTCAAGGGCGCGATGCGATGGGTCCAGAATTTGTTTACGCGGATCATGGGGACGGCGTTTACGAAGACGGTTCTCTCGTTCAACACACCAATATCGCGTATACGGCGGGATACGGAGCAGTTTGGCTAAGCCGAGCAGCTGATATGACGTACTTGTTGAACGGTTCCCCTTGGCCTGTAACAGATCCCAATGTCAATAACGTTTACAAATGGGTGTCAGATACGTTTGAGCCGGTGATTTATAAAGGCGTCTACATGGATATGGTCAATGGCAGAGGCATGTCGAGGCAAGCGTCAGGCAGTGCCAGAGGCACGATTACAACATTGCTTCGCTTAGCTGAAGGGGCTCCGGCTGATGTAGCGTTATCCATTAAGCGTATGGCGAGTGAGTGGATCTTGTCGGACACAACTTATAGCAATTATTTTGATGGATTATCTGTCTACGAATTGAGTCTTGTGAAAAATCTCTTAAACGATGGCTCGATTCAGCCTAGAGGTGAATTGATCAAAAACCAGGTATTTGCTGGTATGGACCGTGTTGTCCATTTGCGCGAGGGGTACGGCTTCGGAATCAGCATGTTCTCCAATCGAATCTCAGCGTTTGAAAAAGGTAATAACGAGAATTTAAAAGGTTGGTATACGGGGATCGGTATGACGTACCTTTACGATCAAGATCTCAACCAATATCGCAATGATTTCTGGCCAACTGTAGATTCATTTCGTTTGCCAGGTACGACAACAAATGGTTCAGGTAAAGGCGTGACGCCAGGTGAATGGACCTCGTACATGAATGCGAAAGAGTGGGTGGGAGGATCCACAATCGATGGGCTTTACGGTGCGTCAGGGATGGACTTTTCCTTGGCCAAAGTGACCGGAAGCGACCTGCAAGGCAAAAAGTCGTGGTTTATGTTCGATGATGAAATCGTCGCATTGGGCGCAGGCATTTCAAGCAGCAAAGCCGGGCCGCAGCCTGTAGAAACGATCATTGATAACCGCAAGTTGAGTGATGCTGGGGATAATAGGCTAACCGTGAATGGAGCAGCCAAAACAAGTCAGCTCGGTTGGTCGGAAACGATGGAGAACGTCAAGTGGGCTCATTTGGCTGGCAATATGCCGGGAACTGACATTGGCTATTATTTCCCAGAAGCGGCCAATGTTTATGGACAACGCGAAGCGAGAACAGGCAAATGGAGCGACATTAACAGCGGCCAATCGGCGACGCCAATCACTCGGAATTATATGAGTCTAGCTTTTGAACACGGGGCAACGCCTTCAAATGCTGCGTATTCGTACGTGATGCTGCCTCATAAAGACACACAGGCTACTGCGCTTTATAGCACCGCGCCTGATGTAGAAGTTTTGAGCAATACGACAGATGTACATGCGGTTAGAGAGAAGAAGCTTGGTATTACCGCAGCGAATTTCTGGAATCCGGGTACAGTTGATTTTATTACAGCACTTAATCCTTCATCTGTCATGGTGAAGGAAAACGAATCCGAGTTAAACATAGCGGTATCCGATCCAACACAAAAGCAAAGCACGATTACGCTTGAGCTGAACAAGGCTGCGTTATCCCTCGTGCGTAGTGATGATACAGTTACCGTTGTACAAACGTTGCCGACTTTAAAGCTCCAGATTAACGTAGCTGGTTCAGTAGGCAAAACGCATGTCGTAACGTTCAAGAAGGATACCACAGCTCCGAGTACGACAGATAACGCAAAGCCAGATTGGCAGCGTAATGCTCAGACTGTGACATTGATGGCAAACGACGAGGGCAGTGGCGTGCTGAAGACATTCTACAAACTAGATAATGGCACGTATACAGAAGGTAACTTGGTTACAATCGTTGAAGATGGCCTGCATGAAATCCACTATTATAGCGTCGACAGTGCCGGCAATCAAGAATCGGTCCAAACAGCGATTGTCAAAATCGATGCATCAGCTCCCGTCATCGTTCCAACCGTTTCGATGAATGTCTACTGGACGGCTGGCGGCAGCCTGAATTTCGATGTTTCCGATTCTATAAGCGGAGTAGCGGGGAAGTCGCTCACACTGAACGGCAGTGAAGTTAGTCTACCCTACACGTTCAGTCCTATAAGTCTGTCAATTGGCGATCATCCCGTAGTCGTTACGGCAACGGATATAGCGGGGAACGAAACAAGATCAGCGTTCACGCTAAAAGTAATGATGGATGGGGATCACTTGGATGAATTGGTAAGGTATGCGTACCAGCAAGGCTGGATTACCAACCAAGGCATTTATAACAGCTTGCTAGCCATGATTGATGCTCTTCAAAAGCATTTGAATCAGACACAAGATCAGAATTCATTCAATGCGTTAGAAAATCATATTCGTGCACAATCAGGTAAAAAGATCGACGCAGGATTCGCTGAAAAGTTGTTAAACGCTATTGCCTTTTTAAAGTCATAAGCTTACTAAATTCATTCAAACATATACAGCCCGACTTCGTCTATTTGATGAAGTCGGGTCATCCTTATTTCTCGTGATACTTGATTTTATATGGCTAACCGATTAAAATGCTCATTATTCAGTTAGCGAGGTGATTGCCCTGCGCAAAATAATAACGAATTTTTGGAAGCGTTTTTTTCGACGCAAAACGATCTTTCGCAATATGGTCACTCTTTCCTTGTTCGCTGCAATTATTCCTGTCCTCGTTGTTGGGATTGGGAGTTATTTATATTCAGCATCCGCTGTACAAAGTGAAGTGAACCAATCGAATGTTCGGATCTTAAATAACGTATCTTCCACCATCGATTCCACGTTAGATCGCTTGCAAAACAATGCGATTCAAATGTTGCTAGGTTCATTTTTTAGTTCCAATTTGGTGGAATTGAAGAGCACGAATTACACGGGTTTTTACTCAGGGATTTCACGTGAATTATCTGCACTCATCAATGGTAACAAAGAAGCTAGCGATGTTGCTGTGTACGTGCCGGATGAAGGCTATTTGATCTCTCCGATTTATGGGGGGAGACGAATTGAGGGCATGGGGGAACGTGAGGCGCTCCTTAAAGAGCTTGCTGTGGATGATCAGCTCAAATGGGTAAGCGGACCCTACCCTTCCTTACCTGGCTATAACGACAATGGCGTTACGTTAGTTGCCAAATTGCCACTACTTGCTAAACAGCCCATCGGGCTCATGTTTATTCGTATTAATGAAGATCTCTTTAAAAACATTATGAAACGTTTTATCAGCTATAAAGGTGAACAAATGTTCATTTTGGACGAAAAGGGAGCACTTGTGACCTCGATGGGAGGAAGTGACGTTCCAGAGGGTTTATTTGATCGGGTTGCCCATAAAGGTTCCGAACAGCGTTTCCAGTTCGCCTTCAAGGGAACCGAATATATGGTGACCCCCATTACTTCTTCTTTGAATCAGTGGCAATATATCAACATGGTTCCGATCGATCAATTGAATGCCAAGTCCAATGGGATCAAATTAATCACACTGATCATCGTTCTCATATGCTTGGTGTTCGGAGCACTTATAACGCTATGGGGAACACGTCGTGTATATCGCCCTATTCAGAATCTTGTCGCTTATGTGAAAGACGGACAAACGGATGAAGTGGAAACCGATGAAGTGGGCTTTGTGCATAAACGATGGGCGGAGCTAAGCAATACAGCTAATGACATGCAGCAGCAGCTGAGTGACCAGTTGCCGCTGATTCGTGAAATCTTTGCTCTGCAGCTCTTGCAGGGACGCTTTCTCTATTATTCTGAGGATCAGTTAGCGGCTATGCTGCGCAGATATAACGTGCCTGCACATAAGGAAAGTAGCGTCATCGTGATCGCCTTCGATTTGCAGTCGGAAGGCAAGGTGCGTTTTCAAGAAAATGACCGTGAGTTAATCGTATTTGCTGTAAAAAATATTGCGAGTGAACTTCTACAAACCCATGAGATGGAAGGGATCGGCATCAATCTGCTGAATGATCAGGTTGCTGTTTGGCTGTATCGGGATCCTCTGCAAGCTGAAGACGAAGAGTCGGACATCAAACAATTTGCTGAGCGGCTGCGGCTGCTTGTATCTGACTATTTACGCCTTCAAGTTACGATTGGGCTAAGTGGCAAAAGCGAGCAACTTAGCGAGTTGCCTGAACTGTACGAGGAGGCGCTGCTCGCAGTCCGTTCACGTATGATCGTTGGTGGGAATCAAGTCATTGCCCATACGAGTGGTAAAAGGCATGTAGACATGCATTATCGATATCCTTTGGAGATCGAGACGCATTTTGAGAATTCGTTGCAACTGGGTGATCGTGATGAAGCGGTCAGGATGATGGACGAGTTTGCGAAAGCGATGGGTGCTGCTATACAGAAGCCTGAGCTTATTCAAATGTCGTATTATCGCTTGCTTACCGCTGCGATTCGAACTGCCTACATGCTTGGATTGGATACCGCTCAATTATTTGGTGAATCGAATGAGGATCCGTATCTCCATATTCGCAATATCAGTACGACCTATGAATTGAATGCCTGGTTTAAAGAACAATTGGTCGAGCCCATTGTTGCCTATGTGCATGGCAAGCAGCATCAGGAGCATGAGCAGTTAATTGCGAAAGTTGTTCGGTATATGGAAGAGAACTATCACTTTGATTTGTCACTGGATCAGTGTGCACAAATTTGTGGGTTAAGTCCGCAATATTTAAGCAAGTTGTTCAAAAAGAAAAAGGATGTCTCCTTTATTGAATATTTGACCAAGGTAAGGATTGAGAATGCCATCGAGTTGCTGCGTACAACGGATTTATCGGTTTCAGATGTTGCTGAGCGAGTGGGGTATCAGATGAAAAACTTTATTCGGGTATTTAAAAAGCATATGGGCGTAACGCCAGGGCAATTCCGAGGATCAGACGAGGAAAATTAGAATGCCCAAAAATCGTTTTATCAATTCATATGGAGGCGAAAAAAGAGGAAAAAGTGAGGAGAAACCCCGTAGTTACGGGGTTTCTCCTTTTTTGTCTTTACCGCAAAGCGTGGATAAGAATTGGTCATTGTCCCTATGACTTACGATCAAGTACGATCGTCTCAAGCAAAACAACGAGATGCAAACGTAATAATGAGAGGTGATGACATTGTCACATAGTCAGGTGGAACAGTTTCAGAAAGTGATGCCGAGTGGACTAGAAGAAAGAAAGACATCTAAGAAATCATGGGTACACGAGTGGCAGGTCGCGCTGAAGCGTGACAAATATCTCTATCTATTGGCAGCGCCAGGATTACTATTTTTCCTCATATTCAAGTATGTGCCGTTATGGGGATTATTACTTGCTTTTCAAAATTACTCTCCTTATTTAGGTTTCTGGGAAAGCGAATGGGTTGGCTTGAAGTACTTTCATGAGTTTTTCACGAATCCCGATTTTATGTTGTTGTTTCGAAATACGATGGCGATCTCACTTCTCAATATCGTGTTTTTCTTCCCCATTCCCATTGTGGTGTCCCTATTGCTGAATGAGGTGAAGAGTTTACCCTTTAAGAAATTCGTACAAACGGTCATCTATTTGCCCCATTTCTTATCCTGGGTTATCATCGTCGGTATTTGCTTCCTAATATTGGGTCAAAGCAGTGGGGTCATTAATCAATTGATCGTCGAGTTCGGTGGGCACAAGATTGAATTCCTATCGGAGCCCAATTATTTCTGGGCCATGCTCACGGCTCAAAGTATCTGGAAGGAAGCGGGTTGGGGGACAATCATTTTCCTGGCTGCCCTTGCAGGGATTAACTCAGAGCTCTATGAAGCAGCACAAATTGATGGTGCGACAAGATGGCAGCAGATGAGGAATGTCACGATTCCCGGTATTAAAAGCACGATTATTGTTTTGTTAATCCTACGTTTAGGTCAAGTCATGGATGTAGGCTTTGAACAAATATTCCTTATGGCAAGCGGACCTGTATCGCAGGTGGCTGACGTATTTGATACGTATGCTTACCGCGTTGGTATTCAACAAGGTCGGTTCAGCTATGCCACGGTTGCTGGATTGTTCAAATCAGTTGTAGGACTCATACTGGTTGTTTCTGCAAACCGTGTAGCCAAGAAGTTCGGGGAGGAGGGACTTTACTAATATGGATAATCAGATAGGTTCTAAGATATTTAATGTCCTAAACTATACGGTATTAACAATAATTGGACTTGTTACATTACTGCCTTTCATTTACGTTGTCATCATTTCATTTACAGATCCTACTGAGTATCTGACGAAGTCTTTAGTTCTGATTCCTGAAAAATGGAGCTTGTCTGCTTATGAATACATCTTCTCTACGAATGCTTTCGTTCATGCGATGGGCATAAGCGGAATACTAGCGGTGTTCGGTACCTTACTAAGTTTAATTGTTACAAGTGCGTTAGCCTATGTGCTCTCTCGCAAACGGTTGAAAGGGAAGAAGTTCTTTCTAGTTGCCATCCTAATGACCATGTTGTTCAATCCGGGCATGATTCCGAACTACTTGCTCGTGGATAGTCTTGGTTTAATGGATTCCATTTGGGCACTTATTTTGCCAGCATTGACCAGTGCTTGGTACGTGTTCTTAATGAAAAACTTTTACCAGGAAATTCCTGATGAACTAGAGGAAGCAGCTAAAATGGATGGTTGTTCGGATATCGGCGTGTTTTTCCGCATTATGCTGCCGATTTCCGTCTCGGCGCTTGCCGCTTTCGGGTTATTCTACGCTGTAGCGTATTGGAACACGTACTTTAGTGGCGTACTTTACATCAATAGTGACAGCTTGCGTCCGTTGCAGGTACTCCTTCAAATGCTGCTCATTTCTGCATCGCAAATGGCTGATCCTTCGATGGCTGCTATGTTGGAAAGTGAACGTACCGTGCCGCCACAGGTGATCAAGATGGCTGCCGTTGTAATCTCCTCTTTACCGATTGTCATGGTGTATCCGTTCTTACAGAAATATTTTGTTAAGGGTATGATGGTTGGTTCCGTGAAGGGGTGAGAGAACTGTACGGAGAGGGGTGATACAGGCAGGGAAGTATTGGACATGCAGGTTGATATTACGGATTGTATAATAAGCATATAAACGGGAGGTCTTTACATGAAACCAATGGTCAAAAAATTGGCAGTACTCTTAACAGCAACGGGGCTAGTCGCTTCTTTAGCGGCTTGTGGTAAAGCGAATGAAGCTGCGCCAGCAAGTTCGGCAGCGAGTACAACGGCGGCATCAGCTAAACCCGCTGCAAAACCAACCGATATTTCCATTACGACACTTGCTTTCGCTGCTGCACCTACAGGTGAGTTGGAAGCTGTGAAAAAGCTAAATGAGAAGCTAAACGTCAATCTAAAGTTAAATTGGATTCCAGCAGCCCAAATTTCAGAGAAATTGAATGCACTTCTTGCTTCCCGCGATTTGCCTGATGTTCTATTCGTAGAAGATTTTAACTTAACGCCTGCCTTCTTGAATGCGATCGATCAAGGCGCTTTCTGGGATCTAGGTCCTTATATTAAAAACTATCCAAACTTAGCTAAGTATCCAGAAAACGTATACAAGAATGCCTCTTTGAAAGGTAAACTGTACTCCCTTCCACGTGTAAGACCGTTGGATGGCCACGAATCCATGCTAATTCGTAAAGATTGGTTGGATAAGCTAGGCTTACAACAACCGAAAACGATGGATGAGCTAGCTACAGTTCTCGAAGCCTTCACACAGAAAGACCCAGATGGTAACGGCAAACCAGATACCTACGGTGCTGTCATTCCAGGATCTCCTGGACCTGCTAGTTATCTGCTCTCGATGTTTGGCACGGGCACGAAGTGGAAAGAAGAGAACGGTAGTCTAATCCCGTATTGGTATACACCACAAGCCAAAGATGCGCTAGCTTTCTGGAATAAATCATTTAAAGCAGGCGGCATTCTTCCTGATTTCCCTGTACTCAAGGCAGCGCAAATTAAAGATATGCTCGTTCAGGGCAAAGCAGGTGTAGCATTTGCCAACGTGATTGATGCTTATAAATATAATTTGGAATTGCAAAAGGTAACTCCGCAAGCGAACCTTATTGCTGTGGAATTACCAAAAGCACCAGATGGCAAGGCCTATTATGAGCAAGCAAGTGGTTATTATGGACAATTCCTGATCAATAAGAAATCGGTTGATGAGGCGAAGCTGAAGAAAATCCTAGAAGTCTATGATTATACAGCTTCGGTTGAAGGGTATAACCTTGCTACTTACGGCATACAAGATGTTGACTATAAAGTGAAGCCTGACGGAAGCGTTGAGCAAACCGAAGAAGGCAAGAAAAAAGGATATTCCGGTGATACGACAGGCCAATGGGTAACCGGCTACTTTGATAAATATTCGAGAGCAAAAATCTCGGGTATTCCAACGGATGTTTACGAAGCCAATAAAAAAGTGGTTGATGCGATTTCCTCTATCACAGATCCGACTTACGGCTTAATGAAGTCAGCGCCATTTAAGGAAAAGGGAGGCGACTGGGATAAAAAGCTGAACGATATGATGGTGAATGTGGTTTTCGGCAAAAATACGCTTGAGGATTGGGATAAATTGGTGAAACAGTTCAAAGATGATCCAAGCTTCCAACAGCATCTCAAAGAAACGAACGAGTTCTACAAAGAAAAATCCAAATAAGTCTGATGAAATAAAGGACCCGATCGTGCCTGTTGATGGCTTGATCGGGTTTCTTTTCAAAAAGTAGGGTGATCCTTATTGCTACACAAGAGTTGAAGTTATGGTATCGAGGGCCCGCAGAGAAGTGGGTAAACGCCCTTCCAGTAGGGAATGGCAAGTTAGGAGCGATGGTATTCGGAGGCGTAAAGCAAGAACGGATTCAGATCAATGAAGATTCCCTCTGGTATGGCGGACCCAAGAAGAGGGAGCAACCTGACGCCTATAAACATTTAGGGGAAATTCGCAGGCTTATGTTCGAGGGCAAGCCGCAGGATGCCGAGTATTTGGCGCGTATGGCGATGACATCGGGACCCAAATTCTTTGCACCCTATCAAACACTAGGTGATATAAACCTTTATTTTCGACAATCAAATGGGGAAACCACCAACTATAGGCGTGAATTGGATTTGCCGACGGGTATTGCTAAGACTTCATATACCTTGGATGGGACGACGTATCAAAGGGAGATCTTCGCAAGCGCTATGGATCAGGTGCTTGTTATTCGGTTGAGCTCGAATCGACCGGGAACAATCAGCTTCTCTACGAATTTGAGTCGCCGGCCTTTTGAAGGCACGTCAGGTAAAGAAGGCGCAGAAAGCATCGTCATGCAAGGGCAATGCGGGCCGGATGGCGTGCATTATGCGACGGTTTTGAAGGCTGTAGCAGAAGGTGGTAAGGTGCAGGTTATTGGCGATTTCGTATCTGTGGAAGAAGCAGACAGTGTTACGTTGTATGTAGCTGCTGCAACTACGTTTAGACATCAAGATCCCCGTTCCGTGTGCCAATCACGGATAGACGCTAGTATGGCCAAAGGGTTTGAGGCCATTCGTGAGGATCATGTGAAGGATCACCGTTCCTTATTCGAACGTGTTCAATTGGAGATTGAAGATCCCGATGAAGATGATGTAGTGGCTTTGCCGACGGATGAAAGGTTAGTGAGGATTCAGGAAGGCCATACGGATCACGGGCTGATTTCACTATTTTTTCAATATGGCCGCTACTTGCTTATGGGGAGTTCGCGAGCAGGCTCGCTGCCTGCCAATTTGCAAGGCATATGGAATAAGAGTCACACGCCGCCTTGGGAAAGTGATTTTCATTTAAATATTAATTTGCAGATGAATTATTGGCCGGCTGAAGTGTGCAATTTGGCTGAATGTCATGAGCCAGTTTTCGATCTGATGGATCGACTTATGGAGAATGGGCGTAAAACAGCTAGGGAGATTTACGGCGCCAGAGGCTCTGTGGCGCACCACGCCACGAATCTTTGGGCGGAAACAGATATTTGCGGTACGTATGTTCCGGCTATTTTCTGGCCGATGGGCGGGGCATGGATGTCCCTACACCTATGGGAGCATTATCGTTTTGGCGGAGATAAGGTATTCCTGCAATCAAGAGCGTATCCCATTATGAAGGAAGCAGCGTTGTTTTTCCTTGATTTTCTCATAGAGGATGAACAAGGTCGTCTAGTCACAGTTCCTTCTCTTTCGCCGGAAAATACGTATCGATTGCCGAATGGCAATGAAGGCGTTCTAAGTATTGGGCCATCGATGGATTCGCAAATTATCCATGCTCTTTTGGCAGCTTGTATAGAGGCTGGGGCAGTTCTAGGCATAGATAAGGAGTTTCTTGAAGAGCTGGAACAGGTAAGGAAGCGATTACCAGAACCCGCTATCGGCAAGCATGGTCAATTAATGGAGTGGGCGATTGACTATGAAGAAGTTGAACTCGGTCATCGCCATATCTCACACCTGTTTGCCTTACACCCAGGTGAACAAATAACAGTTCCTCATACGCCAGAGCTAGCTGAGGCTGCTCGTCGAACGCTGGAGAGACGACTCGCACACGGCGGTGGCCACACAGGTTGGAGCCGCGCATGGATCATCAACTTCTGGGCGAGATTGCAAGATGACGAACAAGCCTACATCAATTTGATGGAGCTGCTTAGTCATTCCGTGCATACGAGTCTGCTTGGTGACCATCCCCCTTTCCAAATTGATGGCAACTTTGGCGGTACGGCTGCTATCGCTGAGATGCTCCTACAATCCCACAGGGATGAAATCTTGCTTCTACCAGCCTTGCCAAAAGCATGGCGTCATGGCCGAGTTAGCGGCTTGCGCGCGCGTGGCGGCTTCGAGGTTGAGATTGGGTGGCAAGATGGTCAGCTGAAAGAAGCGGTGCTGCATGCCACACAGGATGGCTTGTGTACGATCCGCAGTAAATCATCCCTTATGATCAATAGGGAGGAAGGGGATGAGCTGGTGGTGAACACTATAGGTGGTTCAGTTTATTCCTTTAAGGCAGAGTCAGGAGCAAGGTATTTGGTTCGATGCGCAAATACGGACTTTGCAATTCCTTCTATATCGAAATAAGGAGAGAACGAAATGGTGAAGAAACCAAGTCTCACGTTCGTAGTCTTGACAGATACCCATATTAAAGCCACTTTAGAGGGGACTGAAGCCCAGAATTTTGATCGGGCTCTCAAGGATATCTTGGCAACTTCCCCAGATTGTCACGGAATCATGCATGTCGGTGATATCACGGACAATGGGGAGCGAGCGGAATTTGAAATCATGGAACAGATTTGGAAAGCTAACATGGAGGGGCTGCCGCCAATCAATTTTACTTACGGCAACCATGATGTGCGTTGGAAAGATCTGGATAATCAGATGTTGTTATTTACAGAACATACGGGGATTCACTATGCATACTACGATTTATGGTTGGAAGGGTATCATTTTATATTCCTTGGCACAGAAATTGGCTTGAAAGACTGCGCTTACTTATCCGAGACCCAGCTCAGGTGGTTGGATCAAAAGTTGTCCGAACAAGAAGTGACAGAGAAGCCAGCATTTATTTTTGTTCATGAGCCACTATTGAATACGGTCGCAGGGTCCCAAAGTGAGTTCGGCTGGAATGGGATCAGGCAGGATGCAGAATTAAAGTTGATTTTAGCCAAACACCCGCAATCCATTGTCTTTACCGGTCACACGCACTGGGAGCTAGGCGCCAAGGAGACGATGTACAATAGGAAGTATGCGACCCTGTTTAATGCTGCTTCTGTCGCTTATTTATGGACGGATGACGACGTCCTAAAAGAGGGTTCACAGGGTTTTTTCGTTGAAGTCTACGAGGATAGGGTTATTGTAAAAGGAAGAGATTTTTCCTCAAAATCGTGGGTTATTGATGCAGAATATACGGTACAACTGCCAGTGACCATTCCGGTTGTGGATCTGACGGTAGATCCGGATTGTACGCTCCGTAATCCTGCCATGAATATGAGTAAATCTGCTTTCAGCCCCATGAACAAATTGAGGTTACTTATGTAGGTTCGCTAAGAGAAGATGCCTTCGGCATTTATCTAAGAGGAGCTAAACCGAGTGAGACAGAACCGATAAGTCCTATTGTCCACGTACAGACCAAAACGTTCGGCCAGCCAGATGGCAAGTTGATTTTCAGTGATCTGGATCTTCCAGTTGGCAGTTACGATATGATTTATTTGGGTGAAACGCTGAATACGGAACTCACTCGTTTACCTTTCGATGTAGTAAGTAGATCTTGAAAATTATGACGCATGAGGAGCATGAATAAGATGGCAGTTTCCATAGAAGAAGCAGTAAAGGTCGTTCCCACTCTACGCCAATTGGCATGGCAAGAGATGGAGTTTTATGCTTTTATTCATTTCGGTATGAACACATTTACGGGGAGACAATGGGGATTAGGAGATGAGGATCCACAATTGTTTCAACCGACGGCGTATAATGCTGCGCAATGGGTCGAGTACTGCCGTTTAGCAGGAATGACAGGCGTCATTCTGACCTGTAAGCATCACGATGGATTTTGTCTCTGGCCAAGTAATTACACGGATCATTCGGTCAAATCCACCACATGGCAGGATGGGCAAGGGGATGTTGTAAGAGATGTAGCTGAGGCTTGTCGTGAGCAGGGCTTGAAATTTGGTGTTTATTTATCACCATGGGATCGGCATGAGCCTAGTTATGGGGATTCCCCAAGATACAATACTTATTTCCAGAATCAATTAAGAGAACTTCTTACGAACTATGGTGAAATTTTTAGCGTTTGGTTTGATGGTGCTTGCGGTGAGGGGCCGAACGGTAAAATGCAGGTATATGATTGGGAAGCTGCTTATCGAATTATTCGCGAACTGCAGCCTAAGGCTGTTATTAATATTTGTGGACCTGATGTTCGTTGGTGCGGCAATGAAGCCGGTCATACCCGCGAATCGGAATGGAGTGTAGTGCCTGCTGCTCGATGGAATATCGAGGAAATTCAATCCGAATCGCAACAGGAGGATGATGGTACTTTTTCGCAAAAAATAAATGCAGAAACAGAAGATTTGGGGAGCCGATCTGTTTTGGCGGAAGCTAATCGAATGATTTGGTATCCGGCGGAAGTGGATGTATCGATCAGACCCCAGTGGTTCTACGATCCTGTTGACGATGATAAGGTGAAAACAGTCAATGAATTGATTGATCTGTACGAGAGTACAGTTGGCGGTAACAGCGCACTTCTGCTGAACATTCCACCGGATCAACGTGGGCTCATTCATGAGACAGATGCACGGCATTTGCGTGAATTTGGGCAATGGCTCCGGGCTACCTACGGACAGGATCTAGCCAAAGGAGCGAACGTGTGGGCTTCTCAGACAAGAGATACAAGTGTTGATGCGGGGAATCTAACAGATGGTCGGTCCGATTCCTATTGGTGTCCTCAGGAAGGGATTGAGCAGGCTGAGCTTGTGATTGATCTTGGTAAGGAAATGACGTTTGACCGTATCGTATTCAAGGAATATATCCAATCGGGACAACGGATTGAACGCTTCCAGTTGGCCTACAAACAAGGCGAAGAGTGGGTAAGCTTGTACGCAGGCACAGTGGTCGGGTATAAGAAGATTTGCAGCTTCCAACAGTTGAACGCGAGATACATTCAACTGAAAGTGACCGAATCACGGATCAATCCCACATTAAGCAGCTTCGGTGTGTATTGCAGTAGATAGGTTAAGACGAAGTATAGCCCGACATGGCCATTTTGGACAAAGTCGAGCTTTCTTTGCGTTGAGGCGATTACAAGTTAGGAAACAAACCGTCAGGCAGTTTGCCCTCCCAAGAAGCGGGCGCATCCAGTCCGAGAGCATGGGCGACGACGGTTGCTGTGTCGGCAATGTTGACATTGTCGAGCTTGGTGCCAGGTGCGATGCCAGGACCTGTGCAGCTCCAAAAGATGGTTTTGTCTAAAGGATGATCACTGCCATGATTAAAAGCATTCTCACCACCACCGCCGTGATCGGTGACGGCGATGATAAGGCTATCTTTTAACAGATCAGCCTGTTCAAGTGCTTCTAAAATAACCCCGGTTTGACGGTCCGACTCTTCAATAACGCGAAGCTGTTCCGGCATATTGTACCCGTACTTATGACCAGCGGCGTCAGGGAGATCCAGTTGCACATAGAGCAGCTTGAAATCCGGGTTCTCATGTATGTAGGCAGCTATGGCTTGGACTAGCTCATCATCCGGCATTGAAACTTTATGAACGCCGATTGAGGACTCAATAATCCCATCATTGATGGGCTTCCAGGCGCTGTAGGCTGCTAACTTAGCAAGTGGAACTGCTTCTCTAACAACGCGGAAAATAGACGGATAGGGTGAGTCGTCGGGGAAGGCTTCTACTTCAGCTTTGGTATTCGTGAGTCCATGTTTCACAGGATTAACGCCGTGCAGCAGCGTCCCCCAACACTCCGCGCTGATCGTAGGCGATACGGTTTGCGCTTCAAGCGTGAAAGCCCCAGCTTCAAATAAACGATCTAAATTTGGTGTATGCGCATCTCGGACAAAGTTGCCGGCGCCATCCCAACCAATGATAATGACACGATGATAGGTGCTCATTGATGTTCCTCCCCTTTTTCAACCCCAAAAGCTGATAATTAGAATCCCTAATAAAATTAGAATAGAGCAAAGAATGCGTAATGCGCCTTGTTTCTCTTTGAGGATAACGATGCCTAAAATGGTGGCAAAAACAGTCCCTATTTCGCGCAGTGGGGAAATATGGGCAACAGGCGCGTATTTCATGGCGAAGAGAAATAATAAATACGATGCTGGATTGAGAATTGCGCCGAGAGCAATCGTTTTGAAGTTTATTTTCCACTCTCTACGCAGTTGTTTGGACGCAATGACAAGCGGTGTGAGCCCTGCGACGAATCCAATATTCGTTACTTCTAATAAAGCGATAGGCGAGATATGTGCGAGATTCAGCTTATCGACAAGTACGTAGCAAGTCGTGCACAGCCCTACACTAAGCGCCATTAGGAAGGGCTTAACGGATTTGTCAGACGTCTGTCCAGAAGATCGCGAACTTGTGAAGATTCCGCTGAGTAACAGGAAGCCAATCACCATGCACAACAGTCCCGTCCATCCGAGTGGCGATAAGGATTCGCGTAGAAACAGAACACCGACAATCGGGATAAATAAGGTGTTGGTACCTCTCATAATCGGATAGATCTGCGAGAGATCCCCCATATTGTAGGTGCGCGAGAGCAAGAGAGCGTAAACAGCTTGTAATGCGGCGGATAGTAAAAGTAGTCCGTATGCAGATAAAGTTAAGGGAGTGAACCATAATTCTTTGATCAAATAGGGAAGCAGGATAACGGTGGTAACCATGATGATGGACCATAGGAAGACGCCTTTGTTCAGGCTGCTTTTGGTAAACAAGCTCCAGACGGCATGGGCAAGTCCTGACGCAATAACGAGTAAAATTGACGCAGTTAACAAGTAATCAGCTCCAAACGTAAGTGGGGTTATAGCGTTGGTTGGTGTTCGGGTTGATCACGGATGACGGTGCCGTCAGCGAGTCGCAGCCAGGTCTCGAACGAGCGCTCACCTTCGCGGAGGCGAATCATTCTGGCACCGCGGTGAAAGCCTTCTTTGCCATAGGTGTTGTAGCCAGTTGCTCTGCCATAGCAGAGGCGAATTCCATGAAGCTCGCCCCAGTAATCGTTGATATGGTCATGTCCACAGAAGGTTCCAACGACATTGCCCATTTCAACCATAGCTGCAAAAAGGCCAGAATTCACAGGAGCACAGCAGACATTCTCGTGCTTATTCCCATAGCATGTTGCACGCTCCCATACTTGCTGATACTCCGGAAGCGGGATATGGAAAAAAGCGAGAACGGGCAGTTCACGTTGCTCGTTACGGGACTGTTCGGTATACCAGCTGATTTGGTCATGGCGAATCCAGTCATAGCCTTGAATATGTGGTACGGTTGAATGACTGCCTGAATCGAAAAAGTATAAGCTCGCTGCAGACTGTCCGTCACGGCCATGGAGGGAGAGACGGTAGTTGCCAACTCCGCTAATCTCGGCAGGGCCAGGCTGAGTTACTGAATAGGGATACGTGAGGACACTGTTCATGAGTTCTTGTCTTGTGATGAGAGTTTCGGTGTCGTGATTACCAAATACCACAGCCCATGGGATTTTGCGAGCTTCCACAGCTTGCACGGCGTCGCGAAAAGCTTGGAGTGGCTCTTTACAATGGTGTTTACCCTCAGAAACAGGTCCCGTATAAATGACATCTCCCGTAAAAACGACGAGATCGGGCTGCTCCGCATCGAGTACTTCCTCCATCAGACGAAGGGTTTCTTGATCTTCATCTCTGCCATCGATCCAGTGTAAATCTGTAAACTGCGTGATCGTAAATGTGGAATCTTCACGAAAAGTCAGCTGTTGCGGCTTGAACATGATTATAGCCTCCGATTTGAGTGTTGTTTGTGGAATTGTGTTGATTTGATTAATAATGTTGTTGTTTGTTGCCAATTGTAAACGGGTTAGGCAAAGCTGTCAACGAGCAATTTTTATTGAGATGGGGGGAGCGGGTTCCCTAGATTGACACACCTAGCACGAACACCTAAACTAATGAAAACAACATAAAACAACAACATATATTAGATATCGGTCATACTAGGAGGCCATTATGTCATTAACCTATGAAGATCGCAGGTTGACGATTCTTCACCATTTGGAAATGGAAGGAAAAGTACAGGTGCATCATCTGTCTGAGCTGCTTACCGTTTCCACGGAAACGGTGCGTCGGGATTTGGACCGTTTGGAAAAGGAAGGAAAACTGCGCAAAGTGTATGGTGGCGCCGTCAAAATGCGCATGGAGATGGTCGAGCCTCCCTTCCTAAACCGCGTGCAAATGATGAAACCAGAGAAAGCAGCGATTGGGCAATTAGCTGCGTCCCTCGTTCAGGATGGGGAAACGATCATGCTGGATAATGGGACAACCACGATTGAAATCGTCCCCTTTTTGAGCGACAAGACGAATGTGACGTTAATTACGAACTCCATCCCGATTCTTAACCTGGCGATGGAAACGTTCCGCGGACGTATTATTTTTGCTGGCGGAGAAGTTAATCAAGAATGTAGGGCTGTGACAGGTACGCTGGTGGATCAACTGCTTGATCAATTTAAAGTAAACAAAGCGTTTATTTCGGCTGGCGGCATCTCGTTAACGGATGGAATTACTGATTTTCATTTGGCTGAAGCGGTGATTTCGCGCAAAATGATGCAAAGAGCGGAAGAGTGCATTCTAGTTGCAGATCACAGTAAATTCGGCCTGTCTACATTTGCTAGAGTCGCGAAGTTGGAGGAAATCTCTATGCTGATCACGGATACCGGCTGCCCGAAAGAGTGGGTGGATACGATTGAGGGGCTTGGTATTGAGGTGCGGATAAGTGAGTGATGTGAGTAATGGTTATAGTTGAGACTAATTTGGTCGATAAATGAGATAAATATGGGTACATGTTTGAGACTAAATAATGAAGATAGATGAATCAATCCTTTGATTTGTCTGTCTTTTTTTATTTTCTAATAAAAGGGACTGGGAATTATGTCTATCCAAAAAATGAGATTTTATGCTATTATAAAAACACACTTAAGTTGGTAATAATTGATACTTTTTGTGACGGAGGAGCAACATGAATTGGTCAAAGAACGACTGGAAAGAAGAAGATAATCTCTATAGTCCTAAGCGAAAGGTAAATAATAAGGGAAGTCGTTATCACCCTCATATCATTGGAAGCTTCTACAGTCAAAAAAACAAGCGACCTGTTGAATATGAGTCATTAGGAGAACGATTATTTTATTATTATCTTGAGCTAGATACTTCAGTACTCCGATATTATGTACAACCAATTGTAGTTCCCATTTTTTCTCAAAACGATGAATGGCCACATATACCAGATGTATTAGCATTTAAACTAGGGTTTCAACCTCTTCTCTATCAAATTAAAGATAATCCTGATAATGAACTCACCCCAAAAGAAGAGTTATGCAATCGTTATTGTAGATCGTTGGCTTTAGAAAAAGGATGGGAGTACAGCGTTATATATCCTAAAACTATGCCTCAAACTTTAACGAGGAATATTCGGTTTTTAAAAGGTTTTTTAAAGATGAGAAAATACTATCCTGATTGGTATGAAAAAGTCGTAGATCGGCTCTCATTTCTAGAAAATGGTTCTATTGAGTATCTTGCAATTTCATTCAAAGAAACAATTGACCCTCTCTATCTAAAACCACTTATCTATCATTTGCTTGCAAAAGGAACCTTTTTAACAGATGTAAATGAAATAATCAATTCACAGAGCATAATAACGGTAAATTTTCAAATGGTTGAACCATCAACTCTTTCAAAAGGGGCTGTTAACTTTGTCCTTTAACCAATTAAAAGTATATGATGAATGCTCCTTATATGGAAAAAAGTTTAGAGTTATCACTATAGATGCACCGAATGTGTGGTTAAAAAGACCCGATGGGGAAGATTTAAAGATAACTTACAGTGCATTAATTAATCACCCGACATTTATTCCAGATATAAAAATGAAACAACTTCGGCAAGAAAGTCGAGAATATGAAAATGCACTCGCTAAATTAGATGAGAAGAAACGAGATGAAGTAAGCAAAAGGTTTGAAATTATCCAACCACTTATACTATTGGATAAAATCAAAAATAATAATAGGCAATCCATCTCTCAATTTAACGATAAGTTCAAGGATCTATTAAAAGACAATGAACAAATTATCGACTTAAAGCAAGATGAATTAATAGAAAGAATAAAGAAAAAACATGGTAGTTCAAGGGCAACTATTATGAGGTATCTGAAAAATTATAGAGATGCTGCGGCCGCTTCTCATAATCATGATGGAATGGAGGGACTCATCTCAAATAAAGGTAAGGGCTATACAGGGAGGAAAGACAATAAATTGGTGATGATATGCCACCCCGATAACCCAGAGATAATACTGGATACTATATCTGTTAGGCAATCTGAGAAACAGATTGAAATTTTGAAACAAACGATAGAAAATGATTATCTAACTAAGTACAGAGTATCTAAAGCATATATTCATGGGCTTATAGAGCGTAGGTGTGGAAAAAATAATGAGCAAGGAATAAAGTATAGTACTGTCTCAGATATTATTGATAGAATTGATGAAAAAGCAAAAGAACGATTACGAAACATGAAGAAGGCAAAAGCCATTTATGATGAAGTTGCGCGTGGATATGCGGATCGAGATGCTGACTTCCGATTAGATATTGTTCAAATAGATCATACACGATTAGATATACAAGTGATTGATGATGCGACAGGCTTAGTTATAGATCGACCATGGATCACTTTAGGGATTTGTGTTCATTCTCGAATGCCCTGGTGCTTCTATCTTTCACATGAAGGACCTTCCTCCAATGTTGTAAGAAAAGCAATTCAACACGGTGTATTCGCGAAAAACACGGTTGGGGAATATGGGACAGATTTAGATTGGGAAGCTTTCGGTATTCCTAATATTATTTATGTTGATAATGGGATGGATTTTAAAAGTTCGGATATCAAACGACTTGTAAATGAAACTTTGCAAACAGAGATTATGCATCGCCCTGTGAAAACACCGCATTATGGATCAGTTATTGAACGTTTGTTTGGTACAATAAATACGGAGTTGATTCATAATATTTTAGGCACGACTAAAAGTAATATTTTCAAAAAGGGTGATCTCGAACCAGAGAAGGATGCAGTCCTTACACTAGACCAACTTAGGAAGATATTAATTCATTACTTAACTGATATTTATCAAATTCGCCCTCACAGAGGTCTAGGCAATAACATGTCCCCAGTTGCCAAATATCGTGAAAGTGTGAATGAGGTAGGGTATCCTGAATGGATTTTCCCGGGGGATGAAGAGAAATACAAAATTGATTTCATGTTAACCAAACAAAAGCCTTATACACGAGATGGTGTTCGTTGGGATAACAAAATTTACAAGTCAAAAGAATGTGAGGAAATCATTGGATCAAAAGAAAAGAAATATACGGTGAAATATGATCTGGATGATATTTCTAAGATATATTTATTGCATCCAAAGCAAAACCAATTTGTCGAATTGTTCTGCGAAACACCTCCATATGAGACTGTAGCCGGTGTTAATCAATATACATATAAGAAACTCTTGCAAGCACTTAAAAAGGATGGGGAAGAAAAATTAAAGTTGCTGCCAGGTAAAGCACAAATGCATCGGGCCTGGGAAAGAATTGAGGCATTTATTAAGGAAGGAATTAAAAACAAGAGAAGTGTAAGGCAAATAGCTTCAAAAATGACGGGTATTGAAGTAAATGTAACTACAGCGTTTCAAGCAAATCAATTGTTACAAAATCAGGTTTCTGAAAGTGCAATAAGTAAAGAAGAAGAACTCTTTATGGCAACGATCAAGGCAGAAGAACTGAGAAGGAGTAAGAGAAATGAGTAGGGAAGAAGTAAAGGGATTTGCTCGTAGAATAAGAAAACTATTTATTGAGCATAGGGAGGTAGAAAGAATTTGGAAGCGATTAGATTCAATGAGAGTGTACATTGAAGATGATGAAATAGATGATGAAGATGATGATAAAGATCCAAGACATTTGTTTCTCACAGGATTATCTGGTGTGGGTAAATCCCAGATAGGTAAACGATATAAAAAGCGTAATCCGGGTTATACAGCAGTATTTGATGACGAAGAGATTGATATCATGCCCGTCATATATGTAAAACTTCCATATCCTTTTACACAGCATGCCTTTTATAGGAAAATTCTGAAGGCATTAGGAACTGACAATTTAAGGAATGATGCACGTATAAACATGGTAAAAGATCGAGTGCTCTTTCTCCTAAAGAAACAAAAAACAAAAATGATTATTTTTGACGAAATGAACTTTATTTTAAGAACTAAAAATTTCGATAACCAAACAGCAATGGAAATGTTAAAAGATTTAACGAATGAACACCAAGCAAGTATTGTCTGTATGGGTACTCCACAAATAGAAGTACTCCATACGATGGAGGACGAGTATATTAGAAGATTTGGAAGAGATCATATTAAAAAGTTCGAAACTTGTGATAAAGAATTTTGTGATCTTCTCAAAGACATTGAAGATACAATTAAACCTCCTTCTTATATTGGTTTGCATGAGATCTATTCGGAACTTTTACATGAGTACTCCCAAGGCAGAATTGGATATTTACATTTAATAATTAAAGAAGCTTATAATATTCTAGGTGTTTTCGATGAAAATTGTACTGATTTAAGCCAAGCTAATATAACCGCAGCTGTTTTAAAGCAAGCAAAATACAACGTATTCCGTGTTGATGACCATTTAATTAAGCCAACGAATTAATCTATCTAATTATTATTAGATAAAATAATGAAAACGAGAATTTGGGAAGAAGGATCAATAGTAATATGGATTCAATAAGTCTAACAATACGTCCTAGAGTGAAGTCAGGGGAATGCCTGACTTCTTATTTGTTTAGAGCAGCAAATTCAAATAAAATCCCAATATTGGATATATGGAGATATATTCAAACTGATTATGGATATTTCCTCGGTAGAAGTAGTCTTTTATTTCGACTTGAATACGATATTCATAGTTTTTGTGACAAGAAGATCTTGAACTTGTTAAAGAAAAATATAATAACCATTATCTCCATGACCTTTTTTATAATGTCTTACAAATTTTTTGATGATCCGGAAAGTGAATATAATCGTGCACAATTAATGATTAATGCGAAAGTAGAGAGTAAAAAACGGAAGTTTTGTCCAGTATGTTTAAGTAAAGACCAATGTTTTCAACTTATTTGGCAAGTTAAAGAAATAGAAATATGTTATAAGCATTTAGTAAACCTTCAAACTGAATGTCAACACTGCTATAGACAAGTGGAATATTGGGATAATGTTTTTATCAATGAAGAGGATGCAATTTGTTTAGAATGTATGCAGAGTTTGACCCGAAGGGTTGAGAAAATTAAAAATGAAAAGTATACTAGCACCCAGATTGAGTTTTACAAGGATTGGATTTTTTTACTTAATCCAGACAAGACATTAACAAAATTGATAGAGGGTTTCTCTTTAGAGCAATCAATCGCAATAAAAGTGTTATTCTTAGCACAATCTAAATCAGAAATTTACAATAGAAGTGAAATTAAATTAATGAGTTTAACAGTAATTAAAAACTTAATCTCGCTAATAAGAGGGACTGCCGAATTAAAAAAGGTTTCAATTGGAGATGTTCTTAGTCTAACAAGATATTTAGGTATTAGTCTGGAAGAGTTCAGTGTTATTAAAGTACCAGATATATACGTTTCCTCTCTAACATTAAAGAAAGAAGAGAATAGGCCAAAGTGTTGTCTAGCAAATTGGTGCAAAATGTATAAAAAAGAAGGAAGTATGAATAAAATCAATAATCGAATCGAACCAAGAATGAAAGGAATAAGATATCCTAATTATTACTATTGTACCTATTGTTCAATAAGATACGGATTTGATCCAGCAAATAATAATTGGCAAGAGATTGATGGTAATATTCAAATGCTGAAGAACGTAGAAGAATTAGTTAACAAAGGGTTAACTCGATCGGAAGTATCTAAGCATCTTAAGATTAATTTTTTCAGAGTAAGTGAGATTTTCGGGTACTTAGCATTCCATGGTATTTTCTCGATGGATATCTCGAGGAGATACATCCCGAAAGATTTGATTGAAAATAGTTTGGATTACTTTAAATCAACTCAAATCAGATACGGTTCATATCCCGAAGCTAAATATAAAGAAACAAATGAAAAGTTCGGATGGTCTTTAGTTGAATATAGTTATTATTTTGCAGATAATTATGTGCAAGCGTATCTTATGGAAAAAGAATCAGATTTAAAAAAACCATTGAAGAAATATTCTTCCTTAGAAGAGGATGTTATAAAAAATGTAAAAAACATGGTGACTGGTGAATTAACAATTTCATTACATCAAGTAGCTATGACGCTTGAGTGTAGCGTAAGGACTCTGAATTCGCGTGGACTAAAAGAAGTAATTAACTCGACTAAAGAGATGCAAAAGTCATACCGGCTGAATAATGAAGAAAAAGATTTAAGGGAGAAATTTGATGATTATATGATTAATGCAAAGCACATGAACATACAAATAACATACAAACAAATATATAAACATATTGGGAAAAGTAGGGATTACATTTTCGAGAATTATCCAGGATTCTTCAATTATCTAACAAAAGAAGTTAACTCACATAAAGCGATGATTCATGAAAATGAGATGAAAAAACAACAACTCAAGGTGAAGCAGGCAGTTTACGAAACTTTTTCAACATACGGTAGATTAAATCTTTCTTTAGTTGGGAAGCAGATGGGGATTAAGTTTGTATGTAGTTATCCAATAATTAAAAAGATGATTAGTTTAGAAATTGCTTCATTTTTTTTATTAGAAAAATAGTATAGTTGGTTAATCTCCCTCGGAAACAATAGCATTCCTGTAGAGCGTTAATTATAGCTTTGGAAAAAGAAAAGCGCCTCGGTACGATGGAGTACGCAACGGGTCATAGCCCTTAAAATCCCATCATCCAGGAGGACGCTCTACTATGAAGTTTAAAGCCCAGGACAAACAAAATCAACTCATTGAAAAAATTACCTCTCAGCATCTCGTCGTCGGAATCGACATCGCACAACTAACGCATGTCGCGCGTGCTGTAAACTTTCGCGGGATCGTAATCGGCAATCCGCTATCTTTCTCTAATGACGAAGTAGGGTTTCAGATACTTATTCGATGGATTCAATCGTTGCAAGCAGCCCATAACCTTAGCTCTGCTATCATCGGCATGGAACCGACGGGGCATTACTTGCTAAGCCTCTCCAGATCAGATGGCTATCCGAGAAGCAATTTGAAGTTGTTCTTGTTAATCCTCATCTCGTAATAAAGAACAAGGAAAACCGCGACAATACACCATCGAAGAGCGACAAAAAAGATGCTCTCGTCATCGCAGACATGGCCAAAAACGGCTACTACTCGTTGATTCGCTGGTCATCTGAAGCGTTTGAAGAGCTTCGAGTCTATCTCTCAAATCGAGACTCCGTCGTTACGAGACTCGTTAGTACGAAGAACCAAATACATCGTTGGGTGGACGTTGTGTTCCCTGAACTGAGACAAGTATTTAAGAACCTAATGTGCAGAGGCTCATTGGCCACATTACGACTTTTCCCGACGCCTGAAGAACTGACCGTTTCGTCGTACGAAAGTTGGCTTATTCGCGGGATTTCAAAAGAAAGCACGGGGTACCGGATGGATTGAACCAAAGGGCACAGACCCGTAACTATAGCAAGACCGGCCTCCACCCCTTGGACAGGCGTAACGAGGAATGAGAGGGCAAAGACCCGTTGAGACATGGGAGTGAAAACCTCCAGGGGCGGCGTGGAGAATACGTGCTGCATATGGAATGATATGGAATTTCAACATACCCTCTATTTCCTCACGCCTTCAAGTTGTCCTGGTCTACAAAAAGGGTTCTCTGTCTATCTTTCTTCAATTCTGGCAAGGGTGAAAAACTGCGAATAAGCGAGCATTCGTGAAAAAATTGAATTGTACTGAGGGAGTTCAATAACATCAAGAGAAGGCTATCGACATCAAATGATCGGTAGCCTTCTCAGCTAAAGAGTAGTTTAGTTGAATAATGTGAAAAATAAGTCTACGGATTTACAATTCAACAATTGTTCTTCCACGGGTATCTCCTTTTAATATCTTAGAAAGAACCCCAGGTATCTCCTATAATGAAAATAACGTTTACAATTTCAACGTTTAGATTATCCGGTTTTAAGTCAGTTCCAAGGTGCTTCCATTTTATATTTCGAAGATTCATCGAACAAGAAACTGAATCGATGCCCAGCCAATTTACACCTCAAGAAATAAAGGATGCATCGTAGTAGTTACATTCATACCACCAGTGAAACCGCTAGTATCTACGAATCCATTCACCTGAAGTGTGCTTAGTATATACAGTAACGTGCTTCCTCCTACGCAATCTACTGTCCCTGCCCATCGTTCTTCACGAAGAGGAGTTTGTTCAATTTCAAACATGTCCTCACGATGAATAATTTGTTTTGCTCCCAATCGTCTTTGATAGTCATATTCACTTTTTTCCCTGTACCTGCTACAACTTCATAACCTCTTTTGGAAAGAATATCTACTGCTATGCTATGCTATCTATGCCTCCAGTTGCTCCGGTTACAAGAACCTGACCTTGATTTGGTTTTAAACCGTTTCTTTAAGTTTTTGAATGCACAAAGCGGCGGTAAACCCTGCCGTACCAAGAATCATTGCTTCCCTTGTATTCGATCCATGAGGCATTGGAACTACCCATTTTGCAGGTACAGGAGCAATTTCGCTGAATCCACCATAATGGGATGTACCTAGGCCGTAGCTTGTTACAATGACAGGATCTCCAGACTGGAATGGTTCATCTTTGGACTCTAGAATAACCCCTGCTAAATCAATACGATCGCTACAAAATTGAAGCCAAGAATAGCAAACTCAAACACAGGCACGGGTATGATGTAGCCACATCCTCGGGTCTATTAGGCATGGAGTTCCAAGGCGCTATGGCCATATTCACGGTTAATCTAAAGCGAACATTAAAGCTGATGTAGTAAGAACCACCAGCCAACAGGCTCTCTTAGATCATAAAAAGATGACCCTCATCCCCAAAAAAAGGGGATGAAGGTCGTCTTATTATGAGGTAACCATGCTCTAATTTCCAGAAAAGATCGGTGGCGGGAATATAGGTTGAGAAGCTACAACACTGAAGAAATTTTGTGTCCTTTATAGCAAGATAAGGTTGACGCAAGCAAAATAGAATCTGCTTATGACAGCCCTTATCGATTACGGCGCTTCATCCGGGGATTCGGATTTGCACAGCGGTACCGATACCCAGTTTGCTGAAAAAGGTTACCCCGTAGTCATTTCCGAAGGTGAGCTTAATTCTATGGTCTATATTTTGAACACCGTAACCGGACATTTTAAAGTCCTCTTTGAGCTCGTCGGAAGGAATGCCCATTCCGTCATCGATCACCTTCAATACAATATCCTGTCCATCGCGGTAAGCCTTGATGACGATATTGATTCCCTGCTTGTCATCCCAAATGGCGTGATTGATGCAGTTTTCAACCAGCGGTTGAAGCGACAATTTGACGATTGGACAAGGAAGGACCGTTTCTTCGATATTATAATGCACCCGGAGCAGCCCTGCAAACCGCACCTGTTGGATCGCGATGTAGTAGCGTGTTAACGTGATCTCCTCATGGATCGAAAGAACATTTTTTCCATTGTTCAAGGAGATTCGGTAGAACTTTGCGAGATCAGCCACCATCTTGTTGATCCGCATGTCCCCGTTTTGAATCGCGAGCGATGAGATGGATGCGAGCGTATTGTACAGGAAATGCGGATTGATCTGCGCTTGGAGCACATTCATTTCCGCTTCTTTCTTGTCAATTTCTTTCTTGTACACTTCGGTAATGAGTTTGTTGATACGCTTCGCCATCTTATTAAACGCAAAGCCAAGCTGTCCGATCTCGTCATGGCCAAGCGATTTCATGTTAACGTTAAAATCTTCCTTTTCTACCCGCCGGATCATCTTCAGTAAATATTCCACCCGCTTGGTGAAAATCCGGGAAGCGGTGTAGATAAGCAGCGCGGACAAAAAGATATTAAGCAGCGCGATGGTCAATGACCGCGCTGTCGCAGCCTGGGCTTTGGCCATAAAGCTTTGATAAGGAATGACGGAAACAATCTTCCACCCGAATTTGGTTGTATTATATGCGACAAAAACGTTTTCCCCGTTAAACCGGTCGTTAAATTTACCTTCTAAGGATTCGCTGAATTCATCCCGGATGAACGATTTGAGGTTCATGTTCAGCATTCTTTTATCTTTGGAAGAAATGATGTTTCCCTCCGCGTCCACTATAAAAATCGATTTGTCTTCCGACTCTTGAGCCATCAGGGAATAAATATCTGATTCTGGAATGTTAATGGTTAGGATTCCGTATGGATATTTATCGTAGTTTAGGAGCCGGGCGAGCGTGATTGTAGGAATCCCCCCGGATTCGGTCTGTTGAGTCACGAAACGAATGTCGCCGAACGTATTTGCAAGAGAGAGATACACATGCGATTGCTCAAATTTAGAATCCCATCGCTTGATGTAAACGTTGTCCGCCGGAAGCGTTTGGTTTCTCGTATATACGGTCAATGATTGTATTCCGGGGTTGGTGGTTAAAACATTTTTGATCGTATTGTTGAAGTATTGATAAGCATCCACAAACAAGCCCATGTCTTCCGAGTAGTCCCGGATTAAATAGGCGCGAAGGATGTTGTCCATATACAATGTGCTTGAAATTTTGGAGTACGCATCCAATTTGCTTTCCAAATTCAAATTGATTTGCTCCAAGGAAGTCGCCATATTGGCATACGTCTGATCGGTCAGTTCCCTCTTGATGGTTTGGTGTGAGTAATAAACAAAGGACAGAAGCGGTATGATAGCCACAAAGAAAAACATTATGAATAGTTTTTCTCTTAATCGAATGCGGGAAAACAATTTGTTATGGAACCATTTTACGATATTCATTGGGCGTGCTCCCTTTATGCTTCTGAAAGACGGAACAAAAATACGAAACATTCTCGTAACCGACGGCATGGGCGATTTCGTGTATTTTGAGCGACTTGTCTTTTAACATCTCCGTAGCGTGTTGGATGCGAATTTTTGTCAGGCAGTCAAGAATGGTCTCTCCTTTCTTCTCCTTGAACAGCGTCCGAATATAGTTCGGTGATAAATACACTTCTTTGGCCATATCGTCTACGGTGATCGGAAGATGGTACCGGTCCTCCATAATTTGGACAATATGTTCGACCAAAAGCAGGTTACGGTCCTTGCTGCGTTCCTTCAGTAGAGCGGCAATCCGGGAACAGTAATGGACGACGTATTTCTGTATGTGCATGAGAGAAGCCATGGACGATACTTCTTTCCAATGGTCCGTATACAGAAGATTGTTATTCGAGCCGCCAAGCAGCATGGAAAACTGTTGTTCGATCGCGGCCATCATTCGAATAACGGCATAGATGGCTTGATTTCTCCTAATGTGTGTTTCCCTCAGCTTTGCAAAAAACGAATCTGCAATCGCTTCCGTTTGAGAAGCATTCCACTGTTTTATGGATCGAATCAATTCCTCGGCATACGGTTCGACGTCGACCTCGAGTGTCGCCGTATCGCACGAATCTTCCGGCATGATGACGCTTCCCATATGGCTGTAAAACTTGCATTCATTGGCTTGCTTTGCGGAATCATAAGCGTACGGAAGCCGCTCTAGCCCGCGTTCCGGAGAGGATAATCCGACGGTTACGATCCCGTCCGTATATCTGTTCAGATTCTGACGAATCTGTTGCCAGAAAGAACGCTCAAGAACGGGTTGAACCCGCAGCGGATCCGCATGCGCCAAGACGGCAATGCAGCCCGGTTCCGTATCCAGGGCGATGTAATGGCCCGGCTGTTCCTGCAGAACGGAATGTAGCAATGGAAGCAAATCGGTACCGGCAGGGAAGGCATCCCGTTTTACGCTGTTTTCAAAGGGAGGATCGATAGAGAAGACAGCGATTACATAATCTCCATAAAGAGGAAATCCGGATTGCAGCAAAACGAGCTTGCGAATCCAATCTTGGCGCTGTTCTTCATCCTTTTCGCGAATCAGCCGAAGGACCAGCTTTTCGCACATCGATTCCTGGCTTTGGCTGGCAAGCCGATCTTCTTCGCATTTCTTCTTGACCCGATTCATAAGCTCGGTAAGCTCCTCCAAATCCATCGGTTTAAGCAGATAGCCGACCGCCTCCATGGTCAGCGCAGATTTGATATACTGGAATTCGTTATGGCCGCTCAGGAAAACGATTTTCACGTATTTGTCGATCTGTTTGGCCCTTTTGGCGAATTCCAGGCCGTCCATGATCGGCATGCGCACGTCGGTTAGCACGATATCCGGTTTAAGCTCCTTCAGCTTTGCAAGGGCTTCCTTGCCGTTGTTCGCCGTTCCAGCCACTTTGATCCCCATTTCTCTCCAAGGGGTATAACCTTCCAGTGTCTCCAGTTCCAGTTTCTCGTCGTCCACCAACAAGATCGTGTACATCTCCATGTCACCTCCCCTAGTTTAAATAGTGTCCAACAGTAATTTGTATTATTTATTTTAAGTGCAATAACACATTCCAACAATGCGTGATGATAAATTGTGTAGTTTTCGGTTATGAATCTGAAGAAGCTTGTATGGATTGACGTTACCGGATGCACCTATAATTAAAACAGAAAGCGGTAACATGTGGGAGGGTTCTATGGAAACAACAACAAAGCAGAGTACGGTTCCAATTCGAACGTCTGAGATGCTAAAGCAGAAGCGTCAGCGATCGGAATGGAGCAGATTGAAGGAGCAGAGGTTATTATTCTTGTTGATATTACCTGCATTTATTATTACCTTATTGTTTTCATACGTTCCGATGTTCGGGTTGTATATGGCGTTCACCAATTATTCGCCGGCCGGTGGATCGTTCTTCAAACAATTTTTCACAGCCGAATTTGTCGGATTGTCATGGTTTAAGTATTTCTTCACCAACGGCGATTTCTATATGGTGATGCGCAACACGCTGGCACAGAGCTTTCTGTCGCTGCTATTCGGATTCCCAATGCCGATCCTGCTCGCGCTAATGATCAACGAGCTTCGGAACGGTTGGTTCAAGCGGACGTTTCAAACCGTATCCTATATGCCCCACTTCATCTCTTGGGTCATTGCGGCGAATATTGTCATTACTGTGCTATCCTCGAACGGAGTCGTGAATAACCTGCTCATCGGTCTGGGTTTCATTCAAGAGCCAATCCAGTTCATGCAGAGCGGTCCGATGTTTTGGTGGATCATCGCCTTGTCCAATACATGGAAAGACATGGGGTTTAACGCCATTATGTATCTTGCGGCCATCGCGGCGATTAATCCCGAGCTGTACGAGGTTGCCAAAGTGGACGGCGCAAGCCGATTGCAGCAAATGCTTCATATCACGCTGCCATCGCTTCGTCCGACGATCATCATCTTGGCCATTCTGGCTGTCGGCGGCATTCTCAATGCGGGGTTTGATCAGCAATATTTGCTGCAGAACAATACAATATTGAATTATGCGGAGGTAATCGACACCTATACGTACAAATATGGGCTGCAAAACGGCATGTTCTCGTACGGTGCGGCGGTCGGATTATTCAAATCGGTTGTAGCTTTTATCCTTGTCTTATCCGTTAACACACTTGCGAAAAAAATGAACGAACAATCGCTGTTCTAGTTCGGAATGAAAAAGGGGTGTCAGACTTCATGCACAAACAAAGAAATGACATTGTATTTTTAGCGGCTGTCTATCTTTTCATCATACTGGTATTTCTCATTACCTTCTACCCGTTTTGGAATATATTCATCATTTCCATGAACAACGCAGAAGATACCATTCGGGGCGGACTCTATTTGTGGCCAAGGGATTTCAGTCTGGAGAGCTATCGGCAAATCCTGTCTGACAGCGAAATCTGGAACGCGATTAAAGTAACGCTGGCGAGAACGCTGATCGGCACGCCGCTCGCTGTTATCGTCATCAGTATGCTGGCGTATTCCCTCAGCAAGCGGGAGCTAGTCGGCCGACGGGCTTTATCAATGTACTTTATCTTCACAATGTACTTCGGTGGAGGCCTGATTCCTTACTACATGGTGCTCAAAAGCCTGCATTTGATCGATAATTTCATGGTATTCATCCTGCCGAGCATGATGAATGTCTTCTATATGATAATTGTCCGTACCTTTATGCAGGAGCTTCCGCAGGAGCTGGACGAATCGGCTAAGATGGACGGCGCCAACTACCTGCACATCTTCTTTCGGATCATCCTGCCGCTGACGACGCCGGTGCTTGCGACCATCAGCATGTTTACGGCGATTATGCATTGGAATTCCTGGTTTGATTCCTATGTGTTTACTTATAAGCCGGATCTGAAAACGCTTCAAGCGGTTCTCGTCAAAATTTTGAACCAGTATCAGACAGGCTCTATGGTGAACGCTGCCCAGCAATTGGCCGATTCCTCCAAGCGGATGTCCGTATCGCCTGATACGATCCGGATGGCCGCAACGATGGTTGCGACGCTGCCAATCCTCATGGTCTATCCTTTCCTGCAAAAGTACTTTGTGAAAGGAATGACGCTTGGAGCGGTCAAAAGCTGATGCAGGCAATCGAATTTTCCGTAAGGGGGTGAGAAATGGGGAACAATATTTGGAAGGAAGATTTTCTTGGCTTGGGAACGTTAAATTGAAACTATGAGGGGGAAGAGTTTCCATGAAAGTGAACCGATTGTTAAGTCTTGTTATATCCGTGGCTCTACTATTTACCTTCATCATTGGCTGCTCCGCGAAGAAGGATTCCCCGGACAACAGCCAAGCGTCGAACAACCCTGCAGGCAGCGAAGCGACGAAAGAGGAAAAGCCGATTAAACTGACCTTTTTTGATAAAAATACGGGGGACACGTTCACCAATCCGGTAGCTCAGGAAATCACGAAACGGACTGGCGTAACCATCGAGATTCAACAGCCGACAGGGAACCCGGCGGAGAAGCTGAATCTGATGCTGGCGAGCAACGACCTTCCGGATATCATTCTGATGGAACGCGGCAGCGATTTGGTGAACAAGTACATTTCTGCAGGGGCCATCATTCCGTTGAATGATCTGATCGACAAGTACGGCCCGGACGTGAAGAAAATGTATGGGGATACTTTGAACAAAACCCGGTATAAAGACGGCAAGAATTATTACCTGTCGAATTGGTACGGGTTGGAGAAGGAACCGGTACTCGCATTCAGCATTCGCAAAAATTGGCTAAAAGAGCTCGCCCCGGACAAGGCGGAAGGCGGCGTCCCGTTTACGGCTGACGAATTCAAGAAATTACTGCAGGATTTCAAAACCAAATATCCACAAATCGACGGCAAAGAAACAATCCCGCTCACGATGAACGGATCCGATTTCGGCACATTCAAGGGCATGTTCGGGATGAAGAGCTTCTTTGAAGACAATGGTGTGATGAAATACGACGTAAAAGATCCGAAATACCGCGAAATGGTGCTGTACATAAACGATCTGTTCCGTTCCGGATTGCTGGATAAGGAGTGGGCGATTAACAAGAAGCAGACGTGGGAGCAGAAGCTCGCAAGTGGCACCGTTCTGGCGACGACCGGCGCTTATTGGGATCCTAATAACGCCAACAATAGTCTTCAAAAAGTCGGCGGGGAAGAAGCCAAACTGTACCCGTATAAAGTCGCCGCTCAAGGCGTCGATCCTTCGAAGACGACGTACGGTCCGCGCGGCTCGCTGGGTTGGGACGCCATTGCCATCACGAAAGCGAACAAATATCCGGAACGGACGATGAAGCTGATCAATTTCCTGGCCAGCGAGGAAGGACAGTACCTGCTGATGTGGGGCATTGAAGGCCAGCATTGGGACATGAAGGACGGCAAACATGCGCCGCGTCCGGAAGTGCTGCAAGGTTTCAAGGACGACTGGGATAACTACGCCAAGAAAACGGGAATCCGCAAGTGGACCTGGTTTGTGAAGAACGGTTTGGGTTCCGACGGCACACCGTATGATCTTCCAGGGCGTTATGAACGCAACGCTATAGATAAGATGGCGCTCAAAAACTTGTCCGATACCGTATTCGATAGTGCTTCTTATGAAGGGCTAGGACCTCAAGGCGGAACGCCGGAAGCATTAATCGAGCAGAAAGTGAAGGACATCATGACGCAAGGAGTCACGAAAGCCATTATGGCTAAATCGGCGGATGAGGCAAACAGCCTGTTCGACAAGATGCTGGCTGATATGAAAACGGCCGGTGACGAGAAAGTCGAGAAAATTATCGATCAAAACTACAAAGAGCGCATGAAGCTCTGGAAGTAAGTGTGTTTGATGGAGAAAGCCGGAATGAAGCCCGGCTTTCTCTATTCTTGCTGGGAGGGGGAAGTGAACGTTGAGCAGCCAAGAGATTCGGATAGAAATGCATGCGGCGGCAATGGCCGTGGATAATGGCTTGCTGCGAATAGAATCCGACTTGAAGAGCGGCACGGTAGAGTTCCGGTGGCTGGACGGACTGGCGATTCGGGGCTTGTACGGGGAAGTAATGCTAGGCTCCGAGCGCATTCGCACGACCTATTATGCAACTCATCGGGTGGACAAAGCGTCGATACAGCACGTGGAAGACGGGTTCGGACGAGGCATTTGCTGGTCCGTCGAGCACCTGGAGCCGGGTAAACCGGTCCTGCGGCAGCGGTTTTGGTGTTATGAAGGTCTATCATACGGATTCGTCCAATTGGAGGCCGAGCAGGAAACGGAATGGGAAACGAATGAAATGACTCCGCTGGCGGCGCTGCTTAACGACGGGTCGGTCTTCGATTTCGGTTCCGGCCAGGATGGCGAAATCCGCGTTCAGTTCATCCCGTTTGATAATGACAAGTGGGTCCGATACGGATCGTTCGCGATTCCTTGCTCCATCGAAAGCTGCGAAGTGACTGCGGTGTATCAGACGGAGAGCCGGAACGGTTTCGTTCTCGGTTCAGTGACGCACGATACATGGAAGACCGGTTTGCAAGTCGAAGGCACCTTCGCGAAGGAGGTTTCCCGTCTACAGGTGTACGGCGGCGCCGCAAATCTGCAAACGCGCGATACGATTCCTCACGGTTCCGTTTGCAATAAGAAAAACGTGTCCACACGTATTTTTGTAGGCGCTTTTGATGATTACAGAGATGGGATGGAAGCATACGGACGGGCGAATGCCGTCCTAACGCCGGCGCTTCCTTGGGACGGAGGCGTCCCATTCGGCTGGAACAGCTGGTCCGCCGTCATGGGTAAGCTGGATCTGGAGGTGTATGTCCATACGTCCGACTTTATCAAGAAAGAGCTGCAGGACCTGTGGGGTTCGAAAGATGGAGTTGTCTATATCAATTTCGATGCCTACTGGAACAACCTGACGCCGGAAGAATTGCGGGAAGCGGTGCGCCGGGTACGTTCCAACGGGCAGAAGCCGGGCATTTATTTTACCCCGTTTGCATACTGGGGCAACGATCCGGATCGTTCAGTGGAAGGCGTAGACGGCTCGTACACCTACCGCGAATTGCTGCTTAAGGACGCTGCAGGCCGCCTGCTGCCCAAACTGGACGGCGCTTATGCGATCGATCCGACCCATCCGGCCGCACTGCAAAGGATTACCCGTCAGCTTGACCGGTTCGTGGAATGGGGCTTCGAGTATGTGAAGCTCGATTTTCTTTCGCATGGGGCACTCGAAGGCCGGCACTTTCTTGAGACGGTTCGGACGGGGATTCAAGCTTATAATTTGGGAATGTCCGCGATCCGGGATACGCTCGCGCCGGAACGGATCGACCGGCCTTTTTTTATCAATCTGTCCATTGCTCCGCTCTTTCCGCACGGATATGCGCACAGCCGCCGCATCTCGTGCGATGCGTTCGGCATGCTGGACGATACCGAGTATATGCTGAATGCGTTAACTTACGGGTGGTGGATCAACGACACGCTGTACCGGTTTAACGATCCCGACCATACGGTGCTGTACAAAAGCGAGAACCAGCGGGAAACATCCGAAGAAGAAGGTCTTAGCCGTTTAAACGCCTCCGTCATTGCCGGAACGTCGCTTTTGCTCGGGGACGATTACCGAATGGAGGAAGCGGCCCGGAGAGCCCGCGAATGGATGACTCGCCTTGAAGTGATGGCTCTTGCGAAGACAGGGAAAACGTTCCGGCCGGTTGAGGGGCGGAGCGGCGACCGTGCCGAAGATGTGTTCACGTTGGATGCGGTGGACGGCGAAACATGGGTTGCCGTCTTTAACTTTGACGCATCCCAGGAGGCGGTAAAGGTCATTCCGCTTGAGCGGATCGGAATGGCAGGGGAAAGGGTGTTTGAGGTGAGGGATGTATGGAAGGGCTCTGGAGCAGCACCGAGAACCGGAGCGGACGCGCTGGAAGTAAACCTGAAGCCGGCTGAATCCAAGCTTCTGCGCTTGATCCGAATCTCAACATAAGAAGAGCGGATCATCAATACCAACGGTAATCACACGGCATTAAGTTGCTCCGGGCGGTGATTACGTCACAGGCAACATCAGTTGGCAGGAAGATGAAGATGATAAAGAAATATCGATTCATTCCTATTTTCCATTAATAAGCATAAGGAGATCTATCATGGCCATTTTTCATAGCGAACAAGAAGGGTTATTTCATCTACAATCCAAGGACATGAGCTACGTCATCCAATTGGTTAACGGCTACCCGGCCCATGCATATTGGGGTAAAAGATTACGGCAGCAAGGGAACTTGAAAGGCTTGATTCGTACTGTAGAGCGCTGCTCCTTCATTCCGAATTCAGTTCCGGAGGACACCAGCATCTCCCTTGATACCCTTCCGCAGGAATATCCCCAATACGGAGCCGGCGACTTCCGGAATCCGGCTTATCAGGTGGAGTTGGAAGACGGAACGCGTATAACGGAGCTGAAGTACCGCGCTCACCGGATTTTTCAAGGAAAACCACCGTTAGAAGGGTTGCCTGCTCTGTATACGGAAGAAGGCGATGATGTGCAGACCCTGGAGCTGGATCTTGCGGACTCTTACTCGGGTCTTGTGGTTGTGTTGACCTATACCGTGTTCGGGACGTTCAGCGCCATTGCACGATCCGTGCGGTATTTCAATCAAGGGAAGCAGCCTGTCCGCCTGCTTAAGGCGTTAAGCGCCACTGTGGACTTCCAGGATGCGGGTTACGACTGGCTTTGTCTCCATGGGTCTTGGGTAAGGGAGCGCCAGATCGAGAGAAGGCCGTTGGGACACGGAGGGACCTCCGCGGAGAGCCGCCGGGGCTCCAGCAGCCACCAAATGAATCCATTTGTTGCCCTGCTCCGTCCAAATACGGACGAGGATCAAGGCGAGGTATTCGGCTTCAGCCTTGTATATAGCGGCAGCTTCGAGGCGAAAGCGGAGGTGGACCAGTTTGATCATACGAGGGTATCAATTGGGATCCAATCCTTTGATTTCTCTTGGCTCTTGAATCCGGGGGAGAGCTTTCAGACACCGGAGGCCGTCTTGGTATTTTCGTCGGACGGGATGGGCGGCATGTCCCGAACCTACCACAAGCTGTACCGGACCCGTCTGTGCCGGGGTATCCACCGCGATCGGGAACGCCCGATTCTGGTCAACAATTGGGAAGCGACCTACTTTAATTTCAATGCGGATAAAATCGAAGCCATCGCAGTAATGGCGGCGAAGCTCGGCATTGAGCTGTTCGTTCTGGACGACGGCTGGTTCGGAAAACGGGATGACGATACCACCTCATTGGGCGACTGGATTGTGGACCGGAACAAGCTGCCGAAGGGTCTGGAGGATTTGGCACGCCGCGTGAATGAGCAAGGCCTTCAGTTCGGGCTTTGGTTCGAACCGGAAATGATCTCTCCGGATAGTGATTTGTACCGGAAACATCCGGACTGGTGCCTTCACGTCCCGGGTCGGCGCCGTACTGAGGCTAGGAAGCAACTGATTCTGGACATGTCTCGGCAGGATGTACGGGATTACTTGTTTGATTCGCTCAGTGAGGTGTTGTCTTCCGCGCCGATTTCCTACGTAAAGTGGGATATGAACCGGAACATGACCGAAATCGGCTCCGCGCAGTCGAATGCGGACCGGCAGACAGAGACGGCCCATCGGTATATACTCGGGCTATACGAGCTGTTGGAGCGTTTGACGGCGCGTTTCCCCGACATTCTGTTCGAAAGCTGCTCCGGCGGCGGCGGCAGGTTCGATCCGGGGATGTTGTATTACATGCCTCAAACCTGGACCAGTGACGACACGGATGCGGTAGAGCGTCTGAAAATCCAATACGGCACAAGCATCGTCTACCCTATCAGTACCATGGGTGCGCATGTGTCCGCGGTTCCGAACCACCAGGTAGGTCGGGTTACGCCGCTTGAAACCCGAGGCGACGTGGCAATGTCGGGAAACTTTGGCTATGAGCTTGATTTGACTTTGTTCACAGAGGAAGAGAAAGCCGTTGTCCGGGAGCAGGTAGCAGATTACAAGGAGATCCGGTCACTGGTGCAGAAGGGTGATTTCTACAGATTAAGAAGCCCGTTCGAAGGAAAGGGTAACGAAACGGCGTGGATGTTCGTCTCCGAAGACCGCAAGGAAGCGCTGGTCTTTTTCTACCAGGTGCTTGCAGAGCCGAATGCGCCTCTACGGCGTTTGGCATTGAAAGGTTTGAATCCCGAGCTGGAATACCAAGTGGAAGGATTGGATGCCCCCCTCGGAGGCGATCGTCTCATGCAGGCCGGTATACATCTGCCGTTATTTCACAGCGATTACGCAAGCAGATGGTGGAGGGTAAAGGCAATTGACTACTATTTTCATAATTGATTTTGGACGAATCAAAGATGCAAATCTTCTAGGGTAATGCTCCGTTTATTCAACTACCATGAAAGAACGGGTTAACTTTCATGCTCTGTGGTGCATTGTAGGGATGCATGGACGGCTAGCGGGACACGATTGTGCAATGACTAAACATGAGAAGGCAGCCGAGCAATGTCGGCTGCCTTCTCAGCTAACGAGCAGGGTAGTTATAGTGAGGAGTTAAGAGCAGTTGCCAGCGACGGCAAACTGCTCCTTATTGAGTGTCCAATCAGGTTATAAAATTCTATCTAACAATCTTCCTACTTGTTCAGCAAGAACACGAGGTGAATAAGGCATGCCATTTTTTAGCCACCATTCCACTACACCTACGTAAGCATTTGCAACAAATTCGACAATTACATCTTCACTTTGATCAAAATTCTTGCCTTTTGTTATATCCACGTCTTTTTTGAACTCTTCGATATTATGTTGAACAAACCGGCTGCGAAAATACGGAGCTCCTCCACTCGCCAACATCGTCGCAAAAAACAAATAATTACTTTCAAGATATTCTATGCAATGTACAGTCGATTCAATCCAATCCATTTCAGTTTCCGACTCACAAAGATTACTCATGTTATTGATATGTTCTTCCATGATCTTATCCAACAGATCAAATTTATCCAAGTAATGAAGATAAACAGTTGCACGGTTAATATTTGCCCTGTCAGAAATATCCTGAATGGTAATACTATCGAAACTTTTTTCTGACATCAATTCAAGAAATGCTTTTTTAATTGCTTCTTGAGTCCTAACTATTCTTCTATCCACTGTTGCCATGTTATTAACACCATACCTTTCTTGAGAAACTCGACAATTTTTGTTGACTTGTTGTTTAGACATCAAATCTGATTAAATTAACGATTGTTTTTATTATATTTATTGTATAAATTATAGACAGATGTCGAGAATGCATCAATAGTAGTTTTTTATTTAACATGAAAGGATGTTATTAAATTTGCCAAACATATATTTTTGAGTTAAGCGATAAGGTAACAAGGAAATCAGTTTCATACAAAAACAGGTTTGGAATCAAAATTGCGGCAGATCTCTACTTGCCTAAAGACTTTGATGAGTCAAAGAAACATGCAGCCGTTATTATAGGTGCGCCCTTTGGTGGTGTTAGTTAAAGAGCAGGGTTCCGGTATCTATGCTCAAAATATGGCTGAGCGTGGTTTTGTGGCTCTTGCTTTTGACCCATCGTACAACGGATACAGTAGCGGAGAGCCACGGCACCTTTCTTCGCCTGATCTATTCGTAGAAGATTTCAGAGCCGCCGTTGATTATCTAGGTACGCGTCCATTTGTAGATAGAAATAAAATTGGGGTAATTGGTATGTGTGGTAGCGGTGGTTTTGCGATCAGTGCAGCGCAGCTTGATAGGCGCATCAAGGCGGTCGTCACGGTCAGCATGTATGATATACACCATGCGGCACGCAACGGCTTTAAAGACTTGTTCACCGAAGAAGATCGCAACAGAATGCTCGATGCAATTGCCGAGCAACGCTACGCGGATTTTGAGGGCCACCAGCCATCGCTGACCCCGCGAGGCGCGCCTATTGGATTTGATGGAAATACAAACCCAATCGGTCGCGAGTTTGGCGAATTCTATTCTACGCCTCGTGGGTATCACCATAACTCAATTACTCAATTTACCTGACAAGCAGCATGTCATTTATGAACTTCCCTCTGGTTACTTACATTAAATCGATTTCGCCGCGACCAATTTTGTTCATCATGGGCGAGCACGCTCAATCAAGATACTTTAGTGAAGATGCTTACGATTGGCGGCAGAACCAAAAGAGTTGTTCATCGTTCCAAATGCAGGACACGTTGATTTGTATGACATGACGGATTTGATTCCATTCGACAAGTTAGAAGCATTCTTTACCGAGAATTTGAAGTAACAATCGCTTCAAAAGTAAGAAACGATCAACATTGAAAGCTGATAACGTACAGGACTTACTACCTATGAATTGGTATTATTAAAGCACCATTCTTGGTAAATCCTTAGATAAAGAAATGAAGTTTAAAATACCGACATTAAATTTGAAAGGATGAAAAAACGAAATGACAATTGAAAACAAAGTAGTTATAATCACTGGAGCTTCATCAGGAATTGGTGAAGCAACTGCAAAATTATTGGCCAGTAAAGGTGCTAAAATTGTTTTGGGCGCTCGTCGCGAAGACAATTTAAAAGCATTGACTGAGGAAATTCAAAAAGCTGGTGGACAAGCTGCTTATCGCGTCACGGATGTTGTTAATCCAGATGATAATCAGAAGCTTGTTCAACTAGCTAAAGACACTTTTGGTGGTGTCGATGTAATCTTCTTGAACGCTGGAATAATGCCTAATTCACCACTTTCCGAATTAAAAACTGACGAGTGGAACAGTATGGTTGACGTTAATATTAAAGGTGTATTGAATGGTATCGCAGCAGTATTGCCAACATTTACATCGCAAAAGTCTGGACATATCATCACTACTTCGTCGGTAGCTGGGCTTAAGTCTTATCCGGGCACTGCGGTTTATGGCGCAACAAAGTGGGCTGTCCGCAATTTAATGGAAGTATTGCGCATGGAATCTGCCCAAGAAGGTACGAATATCCGCACAGCAACTATTTATCCAGCAGCAATTAATACAGAATTGTTGACTGCTATCACGGATAAGAATACTTTAGAAGGTGCAACTGCGTTGTACGAACAATATGGTATCTCACCTGATCGAGTTGCCAATGTTGTTGCATTCGCGATCGATCAGCCAGAAGATACGAACGTTAATGAGTTTACAATTGGACCAACAAGTCAACCTTGGTAATAATTACAAGATAAGATGAAACTAAGCTATTCATTTTCTAAGCCAGGCGGTGACGCCAAATGAAATTTATAGCTTCGCAAGGAGAAATAGCGGTGAAAAAATTCTTATGGCTTGTTCTCGGAATGGTAACAGTTTTCACATTATCTGCATGTGGAAGCAACTATAATGACACAACTGATAATATGGGGCAGATGGAAACCGCTGGAGAGGACAGTAAACAATTCGTCCAGGGTCAAGGTAAACACCCTGAATTCCCTGAAAAATACGAGGGTGGTGTGCTCTATTCGACATTAAATCGAGGAAATATCACAGAGCCGCTATATACAAGCCGGGAAGCTATTGAGGCGGCGAAAAAAGGAGAACCGTTCCCTGATGGAACTGTCATTACTCTTGTGATATACAAAGATGAGAAGCTTGATGAAACCCTCGTAGCGGAAAAGCGCAGCGACTGGGGCGACCAGACCTCTTCAGAGAAGCAAAACGGTGACTGGCGCTATCAGGCTTTCAACCCCGACAAGTCGGTTAATGAACAGCGTAGTATCCCTAGCTGTATTTCTTGCCATGCAGGCCGGGAAGTGGATGATTTCACGTTCACGAGAGATAGGATGAAAAGCTTCAAACTTGAGGATTTTACAGCAACAAATGATAACAGTACGAAAACTAGTAATAAACGTATTACTTTGGAGGAAGCACATGCTTTATCCGCTTATGTGGCTGAACTAACAAACGAAAAATGATTATTAATATGGAGATACATTCAAAGGGAGATGTAATGAATAGAAATATGTTAATAAAGCCGGTCATTGATTGTATGATGCTGGTTTTCATGTTAGTGGCGCTGGCTTATGCTATTACCGGCAATCGAATCCATGAAATGCTTGGAATGTTACTATTTGTATTGTTTATAGTCCATAATATCTTGAATCGTCATTGGTATAAGACGATCTTTAAGAGCAAGTACACATTACAACGAATTGTTGGTATAGCTGTGAACCTGTTATTTCTTGTAACAATGGCTTTAGCCCTAATCAGTTCCGTACCTATATCTCAGGAAGTATTCCCCTTTATTTCTACTAATCAGGACATGCTCGCGAGAAAGATACATGTCCTTTCAGCATACTGGGGATTTATACTCATGGCAGTACATATAGGCATATCCTGGGGAAGAATCGTCCAAGCAGCGCGAAAAATGACTGGAATAACCACTGAAAATCGTTTGCGTACTATTATGCTTCGTACCCTAGCGGTATTGATTGTTCTCTATGGTGTACAGGCTTCCATTAATGGGAATATGGGCTCCAAGCTCTTCATATATAACCCTTTTGGCTGGGGCGGAGAAGGTTCTCTTTTAAACTTTATCAGAGATCATCTAGCTATCATGGGAATCTATATCTGTGGGACTTATTATACGTTGATATTTATTCGGAAGCAGCGAAAGATCAATCATTAGGTTTTGAAACGGCAAATGGCTAAATAGTCCTTCCTACATTGAGGGGAAAGCTATTTGGCTTATTTCATATAATCGACATCTCCACTATAATCAAAAATTTAATGCTCCCGCTTTTAAAGTAACCTGCAGGCTCGACCATTCAGGGTTCGCAAACGGAGATACCGGCGGATTATTCTTATTCGGTTAACAGGTATAGCTACCTGGCTGCGCGAAAGCTGGAAGGCCATACACAAGACAAACCGCTATCTTTATTCTTGGCAAGGGGGACGAGACCGGGGAAGAGAAGGTATGGTCAGTACCGATGGATGAAACTGACAGCATCGACTTGCGAGTTGAAGTGCAAAGTGGTGCAGTTTGTAGTTACAGCTATAGTTTAAATGGTATCGAATTTACAGCATTACCAGTAGAACCATTTGTATCCAGCGAGGTTCGCTGGGTAGGGGCGAAGATGGGAGTGTTCGCCTGCGGTTCTGGTGGAGGATATCTCGATATCGATTGGTTTAGGGTTACTAAATAAAATCTGAATACATATGAGAATAACCGAAATAGCTGTTTAGTTTAAAAAGAAATTCAAAATTTCAAGGAATCCGGGAGAATAATCCCCCGGACTCCTCGTATTGTACGCCCAGCATGGGCGTCATCTTTAGGTGGAAGTCCCGAATGGGAGCTGTTGAGTCACCAAGTCATGACGAAATCCAAAGTCGCCAAAGGCTATTGAGTGCGATGTTAAATATGTCCTTACTCTTATGCTTATACTGGAAATAACGTATCCAAAATACCATTTACAAATTCAGCCCGCTCTTCTTGCGACTCCTCACTACCTAAAAAATTCAATTGGAACGTACGTTGAAAACAACTTCCCAGCAATAAATCCGCTACAGCTCTTGGATGCAGTTTCTCGCTGATTCTACCGATATTTTTTTCTTTCAATAAATAAGCTTCCACCGCCTCATTTGCCCCATACGGACTTTCATTTCGTAGAGTAAAACCTTCTCGATAGCGAAGCAACATTTCCGGTTCCGAGAAAATAGAACAGATTAAGGGCATCGAACTATGATAATCCTCCAACGCTGCAAGAGCCACCTGTTTCAGATTACTCCGCACCGTTTCTTTACCAGCTAGGCTATGCAGCAATGTTAAAGTTTCCATCAGATTTTTCAATTTTCCCTGTAAAACATGGAGAAATATATCTTCCTTGTTTCTAAAATGATTATACAACGATCCTTCGGAGCAACCGGCTACCCGAGCGATTTCCTTAGTCGTGGTCTTGGCAAGTCCGTTCGTTAATAATACTCGCTCAGTAGCTTCAATTATTTTGTTTTTTAAATCCAAAATTTATCCCTCGCTATTGACATGACGTTAAAAGCCGTTTATGCTCTTATTATGAGTGCGTACTCACTCAAAGTCAAGTGCTTGATATTATTCATTAATGAGTGAGCAATGGCTATTATTGAGTGTGTGCTCACTCATAAACTGGTGTGAAAGGAGGTTGCTCAATAAAGTAGCGAAATTACCGCAATTACGTTGGCCATCTCCAGTGTAATAACCATTTCTGCTATAGAACTTTCCGTAACGTTGAAGGTAAGACCTGAACGTTTAATGGTTGAGAAGCAGTAATACAAATACCAATAACGGGGCAAAATACTGGTGAACATCAATGTTAATCAAAATGCCAATACTTGCTCTTCTTGATTGAGCTATTTTTATCTTTGATTATTTTATACAGTTCGGTTCAGAAATTAAAGGAGGAAAAAAATTTATGACGTTAGAAATTTTACAAGCAAAATTAGAATTAAGAGAATTAGTTGATGCTTATTCAAATTTGGGAGATGAAAAAAAGATTTCAGAACAAATGCTTTTATTTACGCCTGATACTAGTTTTAAGGTTTACTTCGGTGGCCAATTGGTGTCTGATGTTTCAGGAACAAAACAGTTAGAAGAGGAGTTCACAGGTCACGCTTCTCTTGTAAAACGTTATTTCTCCATTAACGCGCAACACGTTGCGAAAGTGGATGGCGATACTGCAACTGGTGTTTCGTACTCTCAAATGAAAATGGTGAGAGAAGAAGAGGGCAAAGAAGTTATCACTGACTATAGTGTTAAATATGATGACACATATATACGTCAAAACGGAAATTGGTTAATAAAGGCACGTATTTCTCACTTTTCAATCATAGAGGCAAGAACATTACAAGGCTAATTTGATTAATACTTGGAATCATAGCTTAAAGATGGAATGTTTGTAAGTTGTAGAATAATGCAAACAGAACCTGAAAAAAACTTGACTAGTTGTGAAATATCTGAGAGCCTTCAAAGGTAAGTGCGGCTACAATTGACGCTGTAAGGCAACAGTGGACAGACGAATCCTTAAAGGAAATGCGTAATGTGTTTGGAATGGACTTTCCGAAGGCGACAGCTCTTTCGTTTCTTATCAAGCATATCATTCCAGCCGAATAATCACACGGAGATCGAGCTGTTTGATTTCACGCCACCTCGTAATGAGTGTGCACTCACTCAAAGTTAAGTGCTGTAATATTATTCATTAATAAGGAGGAAAAAATTTATGACGTTAGAAATTTTACAAGCAAAATTAGAATTAAGAGAATTAGTTGATGCTTATGCAAATTTGACAGATGAAAAAAAGATTTCAGATCAGATGCTTTTATTAACGCCTGATACTAGATTTACGGTTTACGTAGGTGACCAATTGTTTTCAGATGTTTCAGGAACAAAACAATTAGAAGAGGAGTTCACAGGTCATGCTTCTCTTGTAAAACGTTACTTCTCCATTAACGGACAACATGTTGTGAAAGTGGATGGTGATACTGCAACAGGTGTTGCATACTCCCAACTTAAAATGGTGAGAGAAGAAGATGGCAAAGAAGTTATCACTGACTATAGTGTTAAATATGATGATATATATGTACGTCAAAACGGAACTTGGTTAATAAAGGCACGTACTTCTCACTTTACAATTATAGAGGCAAGAACATTACAGGGCTAATTTGAAAATCATAGATTAAAGATGGAATGTTGAAAGCCGTTTATGCTCCACTGTGAGTGTGCACTCACTCAAAGTCAAGTGCTGTAATATTATTCATAATAAGGAGGAAAAATATATGACGTTAGAAATTTTACAAGCAAAATTAGAATTAAGAGAATTAGTTGATGCTTTTTCAAATTTGGGAGATGAAAAAAAGATTTCAGAACAAATGCTTTTATTTACTCCTGATGCTAAATATAAGGTTTACTTCGGTGGCCAATTGGTGTCTGATGTTTCAAGAACAAAACAGTTAGAAGAGGAGTTCACAGGCCATGCTTCTCTTGTAAAACGTTATTTCTCCATTAACGCACAACACGTTGTGAAAGTTGATGGCGATACTGCAACTGGTGTTTCGTATTCTCAAATGAAAATGGTCAGAGAAGAAGATGTCAAAGAAATTATCACAGACTATAGTGTTAAATATGATGATATATATGTACGTCAAAACGGAACTTGGTTAATAAAGGAACGTACTGCTCACTTTTCAATTATAGAAGCAAGAGCATTACAAGGCTAATTTGATTAATACTTGGAATCATAGCTTAAAGATGGAATGTTTGTATGTTGTAGAATAATGCAAACAGAACCTGAAAATGACTGGACTAGTTGTAAAAAGCTATCCGGTCATTTTTTTTGAAATAGAATAGTTTGAATTTAATTACGAAAACAATACATTTAGTTTAATCAACATAAAAGAACATAATAAATACATTAAAATACGAGGTGAATAAAATATGAAAGTTACTATTTTTGGCGCTACAGGAAAGACAGGCTCATACTTAATCGAAGAAGCTCTAAAACGCGGAATAGAGGTTACGGTTTTTGCACGATCTAGCAGTCCATTTACCCATCCCAAAGTACGGATTATCAGAGGTGACCTGACTGATAAAAAAAGTTTAATGGAAGCGATCCGAGGGGCCGATGCTGTTCTCTCTGCTCTTGGTCCTACCTCGCTGAAACATCCTAAGGATTTGCCAATCACTCAAGCTCTTAAGGCAATTATCTCAGTCATGCAGCAAGAAGGCTTAAAACGACTCATTACTATTTCTACTGGCACTGCTGTAGATCCAGGTGATGGCTTTGATTTGAAAATTTGGCTTCCTGCTTTACTTGTTAAGCTGATGCTTCCGGCGTCTTATGACGACATTATTGAATCGGTAAAGGTTATTCGTGAATCAAACTTAGATTGGACATTGGTTCGTGCAGCAGTTTTAAAAAATCGTCCGGCATCAAAAAAACTGAATCTAGGGCTGTATGGACACACTAAGCATTCGTTAACGGTTTCCAGAGAGGAAATTGCAGCTTTTATGTTTGACCAGATATCAAGCCGAGATTTCGTACGTCAGGCACCAGGAATCAGTTCTCAGTAGATTTTGCTAAAGGAACCCTTATTATGCATTCATCCTCGTTTAGCGTCAGACAGAACTGAAACATAATCAGGTCATTATTCACTGGAGTCCGCTGAATCGCGAAAGCTACGATGCTTGATTGCCCAATCGCTAAGCGACTTAAGCGGCTCAATCAGTGTGTACCCGTGGGGCGTCAGTTCGTAATCAACCCGTGGAGGGATGGTAGGAAAAACCGTCCGTGACACAATCCCTTCTTCTTCCAAACGACGCAACGTCAACGTCAGCATCCGCTGCGATATACCGCCAATCAAACGCCGTAACTCGTTAAAACGCTTTGGTCCATCAGATAATCCCCCAACGATCATAACAGTCCATTTATCACCGATTAGTGAAAGAACATCGCCTAAGACCCGGCATTCGGACTGTTTATCAGTATCACTTATGTTCTCTGGTAACAAAAATGTGCCTCCTTGTGCATTCGCACAACAGTATATATTATTTACTTAGTATCACTTAAATACTATCAAATTATTAGAGAATGGAGAAGCGAATAATGAAAATTGGTGTAAATGGTGCTAGCGGACAATTAGGTACAGCGACGGTAAAACAACTGTTGGAGCGAGCGACTTCGCATAGTGTTGTCGCCATTTCGCGTTCCCCAGAGAAAATTGAAATTAATGGCGTGGAAGCCCGATTCGGGGATTACGATCAACCATCATCGCTGGTCGAGGCTTACAAAGGCTTGGACCGACTACTACTTATCCCCTCGACCAATTTACAGCCCGGTGTTCGTGCGGCTCAGAACATTGCAGCTATTGACGCAGCCGTAGCAGCCGGTGTGTCCCACATTGTTCTTATGTCATCTGCTGGCGCGCGGAACGTGCAAAAACCGAACATCGGAGCCGACTACTTTGCCAGCGAACAGCATCTGATGTGCAAGGCTCGCCAGTGGAGCATACTGCGCATGAGCTACTATGCAGAGGCTCTTATAGCGGAAGCACAGATGTCTCTTGCGCATGGCGTACTTACGGGTCTTACCGAAAACAAAGTCAGCTTTGTCTTGCGCGACGACCTAGCTGCAGCAGCAGTCGGTCTGCTGGTGGGCGAAGGTCACGATGGTGCAATCTACACGGGAACTGGACCAGAAAGCCTGACTGGTGCAGAGCGAGCAGGGGCTATCGCTAAAGCTAGCGGTAAACCATTGACGTTCGTCACACTGCCAGCCGAGACGCTCCATGCACAGCTCCAGCAGGTGGGACTTCCGGCGGAGGTCATCACTGCTGTTGTGAGTATTCAACAGAACTTTTCTAATGGGGACTTCGATATCGTTACGGGAGACATTGAGAAACTGTCTGGTCGTCCAGCGCGAAATCTTGAATCAATCCTGTCAATCGCATTCCAGTAATTGGATCGTGAGAGATAAAAGTTGCAATTTGAGTTGCAATCTTGATTTGAGCAGGAGGGAGAATCTTGAGTACCGCATCTCGTGGAGTTCACATTGGTCCCCCTCGTCTAAAAATAGCGATTCATGCCATTGTTTGGCTAGCCAAAAGCGGCAGTATGCTAAGCAGTGCGATGATAGCGAGCCAAGTCGATTCGCATGCTACCTTTATGCGCAGAGTTATGCAGTCATTGAACAATGCCGGAATCGTTGAATCAAAAAGTGGGCGGGATGGAGGATATTTTTTAAAGAAAACATCTACAGAGATTACATTAGGCGATATTTACGAAGCTATAAACAGTTTCTCCAATGAAGTCGAAGTTGATGTGGATTGCGGAGAAGCCGGGGAACAGTTAGATGTTGAACTTGAAAAGATTCTCCACGAAGCCGAATTAAAGACAATTGAGTATTTGCGGAATTATACGGTTGCTCAATTAATGGATCGTGTCCAATTCGTTAAAGAAGAATAAAGCTGGATATATAACATTAAGTTGCAGGATTACATGCAACTTTTTCTTAGAAATAAAATGTGCTTATTATAAGCACACAAAAAGGAGCCTCAATGTACATTACTATATTTGGTGCCAGTGGAGCTATTGGCAAGATTGTGCTCGAACATGCGCTAAGTGATAAAGAAAATTCGGTTACCGCATACGTCAGAAGACCGGATAGCCTTAAAATGTCATTTCCTAATTTGAAGGTTATCGTCGGAGAGTTAACCAATCAAGCTCTAGTTGGGCAAGCAATTGAGCAATCGGATGTCGTAATTAGCACGCTTGGTCCAGCGTTAGATACATCGCGCAAAATAAAAGGAACTCCCATAGCAGACGGACATGAAACGATTATACATGCCATGGAAAAGTTGAATAAAAAAAGATTCATCACTTTAGCTACTCCCACAGTGAAATCAAACGAAGATAAAAAACAGTTTAGTACAGTTATACCCGGAATAATGGCAAAGCTTCTCTTTCCGGGCGGTTATCTTGAGATGAAGAAGGTTGAGAAGCTTATTAAAGAATCCTCATTGGATTGGACTGTAGTTAGAATTATTAATCCAAACGTAAAGCATAAGAACAATGAATATGAATTTTCGTTCGGTGATAAGCCTGCAAAAATGGCAGTATCACGAGAAAATGTAGGAAAGTTCATTTATCGTGTGGCAACGGAAAATTTATATATCAAGAAAATGCCAATTATTTTTAATCGCTAAGGAGAGATTTAGATGACAGTATTTTCGATTATTTTGCAAAGCTTATTAGCACTCATGTTTTTAATGGCGGGGTTAGGGAAAATTGCAGGCTCCAAGATGCATGTTGAGGGCTTCAAACACTGGGGAATGCCGCAATGGTTCCGAATTGTAACAGGCATTATTGAATTTGTAGGTGCAGCCGCATTAGTCATTGGCTATTGGGAATCAAGCTGGGTCGCCTTAGGAGCGTTAATACTCGGAATTACAGGTATCGGTGGTATTATCACGCACATTCGGGTTAAGGATTCCTTTAAGCAAACATTTATGATACTATTTCTTGCAATCATCGGTATTGTTTTGTTTGCAATTAACGCTTCCGATCTTGCAGATCTTCCGGGGTTTAAATAATGGAGGATATTGAATTTGAGTTTGGAATCTATTCGTTAGGAGAAAGAATCCCCGGTTCATCGGGACAGGCAATAAGCGCAAAGAGTCGGATTGACGATATTATTGCCGCAGCAAGGCTGGCTGATGAAGCTGGTCTTGATCTCTTTGGAATTGGGGAACATCATCGATTGGATTTTGTTACTTCTTCCTATGCCATGATTCTGTCGGCCATCGCTCAAGCGACAAAGAACATTCGCCTAACGAGTACCTTGTCCGTCATTAGTACGGCTGATCCGGTACGAGTATTTGAAGATTTTGCAACGCTTGACCTTGTATCTGGCGGACGTGCGGAGCTTATTGCGGGTCGTGGAGCTTTCTTGGAATCATTCGAGATCTTTGGAGCGGATTTAAGAAAATACGATGAACTATTTGAAAGTAAACTTGATTTATTGCTGAAGTTAAACGAGCAAGAGCGAGTGTCCTGGAATGGACAATTCAGGCCAGCGCTCAACGATTCGCAAATTGCCCCTCGACCGTTTCAACCTAAACTTCCGATTTGGATTGGAGTTGGGGGCACACCAGAGAGTACCGCTAGAGCTGGGAGATTGGGTCTTAACATGGCACTTGGTATTTTAGGCGGAGATCCAAGAAGGGTTAAACCGCTTGTGGATATTTACCGAGCCGCAGGCAAAGCGGCAGGGCATGATCCATCAAAGTTGAGGATATCTGTCACAGGTCACTCATACATTGCCCGGACATCCGCTCAGGCACTCGATGAGTTCCACCCACACTACATCAATTATTTTTCATATTTCTTAAAAGAACGCGGTCAGCGGTTTTGGGTATCACGCTCGGATTTAGATGCAATGACTGCCCCAAACAATGTTCTTGCGGTCGGAAGCCCGCAGCAACTCGTTGAAAAGATTCTGTTGCAGCATGAGCTTTTTGGTCACAGCCGATTTATGGGGCAATTCGACATGGGTGGTCAACCACTGTCCAAAGTTGAGAAAGCTATCGATCTATTGGCTACAGAAGTTGCACCAGTTGTTCGCAGAGAAATCCGAAAGAAACAAATGACTGTGTAATCATGCATGTTGTAAAATGGAACGACACCTTTTTGGGTGTCGTTTCGCGTTTTGCAGGAAAACGGCAATCTGTTAAGCATCGGTGAGATGCAATTTAAGTAAGTTCATGTCGCCTCACAATAGTCCGAAATTTCCACGAATCCCTGTCCGTTAGCGTAATCCCCTCAATACAAAACCCCGATTCATTATCTGAATCGGGTGCCCTTTTCAAATTTATACTCCGCCGCGAGAAACTTGTAACCCGAATTCACGTATGTCAAAAGCTGCCTTAGGGAGCACCATTCTTTCTGTTTGTTTGCTTCAGGTTATATAGAATTTCTATATTTGAATAGATCCTTTCGATATACGATACCTCCTACTCTGGAATTATACTTTAAATACGTAAGAGTAAAAGGTGGAGGTATATCATGATAAAAACTGTTGGGATTATGGGAGGCATGGGTCCGCTTGCCACAGTCGATTTGATGAACAAAATCATACGATTAACACCTGCCCAGAATGATCAGGAACATATTCATTTAATTGTGGATAATTATCCGCAAATTCCTGACCGTACATCAGCAATTATGGGTAAAGGTAATGACCCGCTCCCCTATATGAAGCAATCAGCCAAGACATTAGAAAAGGCTGGGGCAGATTTAATCGTAATAGCTTGCAATACTGCACATTATTATTTGCAAGACATTCAAGATACGATTCAAGTTCCTATTATTAATATGCCAAATGAGACGGCAAGATTCATTGATGAAGTCGGCCTAAAATGCGTTGCGTTGTTAGCGACGGATGGCACTGTGAAAACCATGCTTTATCAGAAATCCCTCCGTGAAAGAGGACTAGATGTACTGTTGCCTGACGAGATTACACAAGCAAAGATAATGGAAGGCATTTATGCAGTAAAAGCCGGGGATATTGCAAAAGGCAAAAGTTTATTAATTCACGCATCTCAAATAATGATTGAAAAAGGAGCGGAAGCGGTTATTGCTGGTTGCACTGAGATTCCGATTGTTTTAAGTGATGCGGAAGAGATTAGCGTGATTGATCCGACCCATATTTTGGCTAAGCAGGTTGTTGATATCGCTAACCAGGAACATGTGTTGTATAAAGACTTTGAAACTGATAGAAAGGGAGCAAAAAACTGAAGAGCCAACTTCGAAAGGAAAAAGATTTTCTTGGAGAAATAGAAGTTCTATGTCATGCCTATTACAGTATTCAAACGATTTGAGCAGTAGAGAATTTCCCCATCACCGGCTATCGTATACATGAATCGTTAATTCGTGCAATGGCAAACGGCTATTTGCTTTTTGAAGGCGAGGGCTCCAAAACCGTTGTGGTTGCAATTGTTAAGTACATGACTGTAAATTATTGTACGTCGAGAAAAAATCTGTTGTATCCGTCATTTGGATGAAAGAGTGTCTAAATTGACATAGGAAAAAGAAAAATTTTTGAGTAAAACAAAGGAATAGAAAGTTCCCCATCTCCTAACACTGAATCAATAAAAGAATCAAAGTATTTTGTCGATATATTCATGTATATTTCTATAAATGCTATGTTAGAAAGGCGGGGGCATTATGAATATTGAAAACATTGAAGCGTTTGTTTATATACACCATTTAGGAAGTTTCAATAAAGCGGCCCAAGCGCTCTTTTTGACGCAACCTTCCGTTTCGGCGCGGATCCAAACCTTAGAACGGGAGCTGGGAAGTCAGCTATTTTATAGGGAAGGCAAGCATATCCTGATCACAGAAAATGGGAAACAGTTTCTTCCTTATGCGCAGCAGATCATGACGGCTTATCAGGAAATCAAAATCAAACTGCAGCAAAATTTGGCGATATCCTATGAATTTAAAATTGGTTGCGCTATTTCCGTTTCGAATTATTTGGTACCGGACATCCTGCCACTTTTTAGTGAAAAATTCCCCGGTGTGAAGATAAAAATTACGACAGGCCATTCCAACATTATTCTGGAGAAGGTCTTGAATAAAGAAGTCGATTTGGGCATTGTCCGCACTGTTACACATCCTAATATTGACAATATACTGTTTCATAAAGACCCCATCGGATTGTTCGTACCTCCCGGACACCCTTTATTAAAAAAGGGAAGCGCTGCAATAGATGAGATCAGCCGGTTTCCTCTCATTTTCTTTGATTACGGCTCCATGGACTGGCTGATGATTACTCGGCTTTTTGAAAATATGAAGCCTAACATCGTCATGGAAGTCGATAGTATGGAAACGGCTAAGAAGCTTATCCAAAAGGGGATGGGGATCAGTTTTTTGCCTGAGCATTGTGTCAGGAATGAGTTTGAAAACGGTCTATTGTATCGTGTCGAGATTACTCCCGAAGTTGATATTTCTATCAGAATCGATTTGATTTATTTGAAAGGTTCGAGCAACCCTTTTTTGAATTTTTTCCAGCAGATATCGTTTGGAAAGACTTAACGCAGAGTATGATTGCTGATCTTGATTTTGAGTTCCAAAGTGTGACAAAATAGGCGCACGCTAATCTAAGGTGTATATTATTACAAATCGATTCGTATTCCATCTCTGAAGAATTCTCCGTTAGGTCCTTCAGGTCCAATCGTCGCTAACCAAAGGATAGATTCGGCAGTTTGCTCAGGGGCTCTTGGAGCAAATGGTCCACCCATATCTGAGCTTACCCATCCCGGATCGACTGCATTTATTTTGATATCACCATGGGTTTCTGCAGCTAGCAATAGTGTCAATCCATTTAGATCAAATTTAGACAACATATAAGCTCCTACTCCTGGATGTGAGATCTCGCTCATCACCCCATATATCTGAGGAAACATTAATAATTCTCCAGTATCCTTGTTTTTCCATGAGGGGAATGTCAAATAAGAATATGATGTCTCTTTACATGAGACAAATCGATAGTCAACTGGATGATGCGGACAAGCACGTGGTCAGCCTTGCCGCTACGGATCTGGATATTCAAACGTTTGGAGCACTCGAATCGGATACTGCCTATCAGTTAGCCAAAGATAGCATAGTATTGTTGAAAAGCGCATTTATTCGAATGATTGATTTTGAAACAAAAAAGCAAGCAACTGAATTATTAGTTGCTTGCTTTTTTATGGTGTTCGAGAATTTGTTTTTCCTTCACCTATAGTGATTTGAAGCTAATATTTAATTATCATAAGCCCTTAGGACATCTTCAACTAATCTTGTTATCGTTGCTAATTCTCTTATGTTCCGGTGTTTAATTAAATTATTCAGAAAATCAATAAGCTTGTCCTTCTCTATTTGATCCTTAGATTTTGAATCATCGTAAGAAATAAATAGATCACCTGGTCGAATGTCTAAGGCTTCCACGATTCGCTCTAATGTATCTAGGGATATATTTTTCTCTCCACGCTCTATTCCACCTATGTATGATTGCGGTTGACTTACTTTTTCACCAAGCTGCTCTTGCGTAAGTCCTCTATTCTTTCTGAAGACCCTAATTCTTGCACCTACATGAACTGATAATTTAGGCAAGGAACCACCACCTTCTATATCAGCTTAAGTAAGTGGGCTCTTAAGTTAAATATACCTATAACATATATAACCAATTGATTTTAGATGTTATAAGATCTATATTTATAATTAATAATTCACATAATAAGGGGTACCAGCATGAATACACTACCTAATCAGATCGTTATTGAAAATGTAATACAATGCAAGATGCGCGGCAAAGTGGCATACCAAAGCCATTTCCCATCATCTGTAGGATTACAACTCATATATGTAAAACCTTTTGATCTACCATCAGGTAAGGGATATCAGCGCCCTGTAGACTCAAAAAGATGTGAAGACTTTGCAAGTTACTTGTCCAAAGGTGAAGATGCGCTATTCACACCGATTTTATTAAATGCTGCATCGAGCTGGGAGTTTATTTGTTACGATCGACATCGTCCATCTTATGGCAGATTGTTTTGCAAAGGTAAAGCTTCATTAATGGATGGTCAACATCGAATGGGTGGCATAGATAAGTACACGAGAGAAACAAATTCGGATTTAAACGTACCGTTTCTTGCTTTTCACTCTTTGGATGAAGATGAGGAAGTTAAACTATTTGATACGATAAATACGAAAGCAAAGGGGATTGGGCCTTCACTTAGTAAATTTTTACGCAGAGATTCGGATGACATCAGTTGGGTTGCAACGGAGCTTATGATCCGTAAGGATAGTCCATTTTATAATATTGGTACCATTATCGGTAAGCGTAGTAAAGGTCGCCACGTGACACTTCAAAATGTGTATAGAACGCTTCACTTACTTACAGCGGATTACCGAATATCGAGTATATCGAAAGAAGAAAAATTGACTGTTGCATTAACCTACTATGACACTATTAGGCAGAATTTTGCCGCGGAGTGGTCAGATTACAAAGAATTTAGATTAACACATATTGTATGTTTAGATGCTCTTTCATTGGCAGGTAACCACGTTCTACTTAAATGCATGAGTGAAGGTAAAAAGCATATTGATCTCACTGCAATTCAGCGGCACGTGAAACGTTTATCTTTGGATTGGTCATCACAAGGTCCACTTAAATATTTAAAAGGTATGAGTGGTTCCAGGACGTTAGCAACGGATTTGAAAGAACAAATGCTTCCCCATTAGTGGGGAGCAAGGGCTGGTGAGGATTTCAAATGTTTACTGTGCGACTTTTACCTAAACCGGGTGAACTATTAAGTAGCTTCTTGCTTCGTTTTGCCAAAGCAAACGGAACAAGTTTATTGACTCTTTGGAGAAAAACTAAGAATAGTGAATTAGTAAATTCTAATAAAGTGGATTTACTTTTAATTGATTTTGCACCATTAAATGCATTTGATATTAAGCTACTTTCAAAAGCCACAAAAATTGCAGTCGAGAATTTACTGGAGATGTCATTTCATTTTGCATTAAAAAAATTCTGCCATAGCAACGAGCTGGTAAGATCTCGTTTTCTAAAAGGTGTTATTCGTGTTCATCTTCATTACTGCCCTCAATGCCTTAATGAAAAAGTACCTTTTATAAAAAAAGAATGGAAGGTAGAGGGGAACGATTACTGTTTAAACCATCATCTACGTTTAATTAATGTCTGTAATATCTGTGGTAATAAGATTAAGCTTACTCAAATCAATGAAATCTCCAATTGCCCTCTATGTGAAGCATCTTTAGGTTTTGATATGCATGAAGAGATTATTTCTGAAGAGGAGCATCGCATTCAATCTTTCCATTCAGAAATATGGAAGGAGCTTTGTGAAAATAATAACGATTATTTAACCCCATCGGAGACTGCAACAAAATTATTATATATATTAAATGAAAAACAAACAGAATTAAATATGAGTATAGTACAGCCGAAGTTACATGAATTGGGAACGAATGCAAAAACTTTCATGCAATATGTAAGAAATACACGACGTGGTCAAAATAGAACATTACATATTAACTTATTAATTAATGTGTTTTATAGAAACAAAATTCCCTTAAGATATCTATTTGAAATGAAGATACCAAATGGTTTTCGTAAAGCTATTATTCCAATTAAGAAGAATGAATTTAAAAATGCTATTTGTTTATCCCCTTGGTGTAATAGCTATATGAAAAATGAACTTCTTGTGAGATCAGGGACAGTATCAAAAAAAAGAAAAAATGGTGAAATACTGCGGGGCTACTCAGCTTGTTTGGCATGTGGTTGTAGGTTTGCTTATGATGAGGAAGGAGAACTTCAAGCAATTGATTTCTTTGCTCAAGGGTATGAAGTATTAAACTTGATTAATTTTGAAGAAGTCTCATCGGCAGAATTAGTTAGACGGACAGGTCTTAGCATAAGTACTTGGCGAAGAATTATTATTTATTTTCAAGTAAGAGGTTTGTATTTAAGTAATAGTGATATAGCGGGAATCATTGATAATTTTTTGTTGGATAAGTTCACAAACGCAATTAATTGTAATGTAGACCTTAATACTATTGCAAAGTGGGAGTGCTGGAAGTCAAAGTTACACTTTCTTTTTCATAGGTATCACCCTGAAATAATGAAGAAATTAATTTTACACAAGAGGCCAGCAATGGAACGGCGGATTGATAGGGATGGGATCAGAGGTGAAATAGTACAGATTTGCGAAGAATTATTTAAATCAGGTCAAGTCATCACAATCGGTGTGGTGTCTGAAAAGCTTAAAGTAAGGAAAAGTACCTTAAGTAAATGGGGCTTGAATGATTACATTCATTCTATGAAAGCTAAGCAACACAAAGAAAATGTAACAAAACTATTACCTAATTGGTACAGTTTAATCGATGAATTCTTTAATTTACATAATGGAGAAAAAGTGCTTACTGAAGAGGTATATGCTTATATAAAATTGAGTCAATCGTATATACGTAGAGTAGCTCCTGAAGTGAATAGATATATTAATGAGATGCGACTTAGGTATAATAGTGAAAAACATAATTTGAATACTTTATAGAACGAGAGAGGATCCTGGTTTGAGTCTAAATCAAGGATCTTCTCTCGTTTTGTTGTAAAATGATATAAATCGGTTTTAGAAGAAAGAAAACCTATGAATTACTCTAGTTTTTATAAAAGCTATTAACTGTCTAATTACTATTTCAAGGAGTAGAAAATGAAGCTATTTACAGTAAGACCAAGACCTCGACCAGGGGAATGTTTAAGTGGTTATTTTCTGAGAATTGCAGAAGCTAATCTGGTTAATTATTTGGATATTAGAAAAAAAATTAATATCGGCTCGACAAGTTATTTCAACTCAGCCGCTATGTACAAAGTAGATTCGTCTCTACAGCTTATTAATTTTAAAATATTTGCGCTTTCGCTGCACCTGGAAGAAAAAATAATAAAGGATCTTACGTTTTTGCCAATATTAGATAAGTTTTTTGATAATCCAAGTCAAGAAGAAAGGCGATTCAGGTCGTTTTTGAATTCTTTAATAGTTACAGATGTAAGAAGATTTTGTTCACATTGTGTAAGGGAAAATAGGTATTTTAAGCTTATTTGGCAGATTAGGGAAATTAAAATATGCTTAGAACATCAAGTTGATCTTAAATCGAATTGCTGCAACTGCAATCAACCACTTCCATATTTTTATGATCATATGAATGAGTTAGTCTGTAACAGTTGCGGTAATTCAATTTATAGCGAATGTGAAATTAAAAATGCACAGAATGAAGAATTTATCAAAAAACAATTTCAAGTTATTTACGATTGGAGGTTTTTGTTGAATTCAGAGTTGTTTCTTACATCGAAATTAGAGAGGTTTACATTAGAACAATCCTTAGCAATTAAATTGCTATATATTTCACAAAACAAGGCCACTACTTTTAATAAACTTGATATCAAGTTATTTTCTCCTGTCGTGGTTCAATCTTTAGTCGCATTAATACGTAATGGTAAATCTACGAAAAGAGTTTTATTAAGTGATCTATTTAAACTAACAGATCACTATGGAATGAATCTAAAAGAGTTTTCGGCAATAGAAGTATCTACAGTCTATATTGCCTCAATAAATTTGGTAAGTGATCATTTAGATTTAGCCCCTAGTTTTTGTTGCACACCTTGGTGCCATTCTTATGGAAAAGATACAGCTATGAAACACATTAATGTTCGCAAAAAAGGAGCTAATAATATTTACTTTAAGCAAGTACATGTTTGTATCGATTGTTATTTATATTATGGCTATTATCAGAAAGAATGGAGAGAAATAAAAGGTGATATTGAGCTATTCATGGATGTAAAGGAATTAGTTAGACAAGGAATAAGTAGGCGTAATATTACATCCACTTTAAAGATTGATTATCATCGTACTTCTTTAATAATAGCTTACTTATTGCGATTTTTTCTTTTAGACACTAAGCAATTTGAGTTAGTTAGAAACGTATCAGATAGTAAGTTAAGTATTCTGTTTGATTCAATTATAGAAGAATACTGGGAATCACCAGAAACGATTTATTATAAAGCGAAAGAAAGGTATGGTTGGGGAGTTATTGAGTTTTATTATTATTTTTTTGATTCCGCGGTACAGAATATTTATTTATTTAGAACTCAAACGAGTAGAACAAAAATCTCGAAAAAAAGGGAACAAGTGAATAGTGAAGTAGATAATAAATTAAAAGACATGATTAATAACAATAGGACGGTTACTGTTAAAAAAGTAGCTGCTTCATTAAAAGTTGGTAGAACTACTATTAATTCGCCGAAATATGCAAAAATTAAAGAGGAGATTACAGAAGAAAAAAAGAAACAACGCTTAGCAGTGAAGGAACAGCAAATTCATTTTTATCTTACTGTTTTTGAAGAGTATAAACAGATGCAGAATGATTTAGGAAGACCTCTTCGTTGTGATGAACTTTACAAGCATCTGGGTGTAAACCAGGCATATATATGCAAATATCACTATGAAATCCAAATGTTTTTTTCAGAAAAGGTGGAAGAAAGCAAGGAATTATTTTTGCAAAAGAAAGTGATAGAGTTAAGTTCAAAAGTACGGAATATCATTCCTATTATTCATAAAGAGCAGGGGAGATTAAGTCAATCTTTAATCGGTAAGTACCTCGGCTTCTCTTATATGAATAGAAAAAGCCGGTTTTATTCGTTACTTATAAGCGTAATTAAAGATGAAATTGATAAGTTTCTACTGAAGAGAACGAATGAATATTAATTAATAAGTTGATTTTGTTTTTGTGATTTAGACTTTTTTTAGTAGAGCGTCCTCCAAGATGATGGAATTTATGTGCTTTTGACACGTAAAGTACTCCCATCGTGCCGAGGCGCTCTTTTTTTATAAGCAAAGCCGAAAATAATTAAATAAACATTTCACTCGAAGCTATAAAAATGAGTAAATCTAAGCCTGATTTGACATAACGGGGTTTATTTTTATTTAGACAAGATAATACAGGAATTTACATTTACTTGTCGAATATTAGGTTAAATATTCCATTAGAAGGAGGGGTTGTATTGGATCTAAGGAAAGAGACCTTATCATTTGGCAAGGTAATATGTGTTGATGGAAGTAAGTTAACAATAAAAGCCGAAACATTAAAAACTGTTGATGGAGAAATTGCGCTTCATGCAGAAGTAGGCTCTTTTATAAATTGTGGTGGTTTTCATGGAGATACAATATGTACTATAACTCGAGTTTTAATTGAAGAAGTTGAACGTAGAGATCGAATCGTAGAGAATAAAATTGTAGAAGTAGCAATAGTTGGTAGCACGGAAGCGGGTAACAAATTTACACGCGGAGTAAATAAATTGCCATCCATAGGAAGCGACTCATATTTTCTAAATGGGGATCAAGTTAATTTTCTTTTGGGTATAAATCTAGATGAACAGGAGAAAAAGAAATACTTTAAAGTGGGTCAACGTTCCATGAGAGGAGCTGGGGATGCTTATTTAAATCTTGATAAGCTCCTAGGTAGACATACTGCTATTGTTGGCACAACCGGAAGCGGAAAAAGTAGCACGGTTGCAAGAATAGCGCAATCCATTTTAGAAAGCTATCCACAACCTAGATTAATCTTTTTTGATATTCATAATGAATATCAAAATGCTTTTTCAGGTCAATGGGAGGGGAAATCCAATTGCATTGTTTGGGATAAGTTCTCCTTACCTTACTGGTTCCTTGATTTAGACGAGTTTATCAGTATTTACTATCCAGAGGCTGGCGGCACCCAGAAAATGTACATTAAAGAATTGATTGAAGAACTAAAGAAAAATGAAGTTGAAGGAACAGAAAAAGCAAAGGTTTCTGTTGACAGTCCTATTTTTTTTAACATGGATGTTCTTCTGGAAAATATTATAGAGAAACGCGATAAAGAAACTACAGAAGCGAAAAAAGATCCATTTAATAAAATGATTTTAAAAATACAAAGCATTCATAATGATACCCGCTTTTCATTTCTAAAAAGCGATATAGTTGAGAAAAAGAGCCTAGCTTACTACTTTAAATTTCTATTAGGACTAAATCAGGAAGAACAAAAGTTTATTTCAGTTTTAGATTTGAGCGGTCTGCCAGCAGAAGTAAGGACAATATGTGTTGGTATTTTAACAAGATTATGTTTCGATTATCGTTACTGGGACATGGATCCAGAAAATTTACCGATGGCGTTAATTTTAGAAGAAGCACACACATACATCCCAGAAGATTCTTCCTCAAAGTATTCTCTTTGTCTTGAAAGGGTTGAAAAAGTTGCAAAGGAAGGGCGAAAGTATGGATTAAGTCTAATAGTGGTAACGCAAAGACCATCAAGTATTTCCTCTACCGTTCTATCTCAATGTGGTACATTTATTACTTTGAGATTAACAAATGATCTTGACCAGAATAAAATTCGACGACTACTTCCAGATACTTTGGGTGATCAGGCTGATATTTTATCAAGCCTAAGAGATGGAGAAGCCTTGATTACTGGCGATGCAATGACCTTGCCGGGAAAAGTGCAATTTGATCCACCAATACCAAAGCCCAAAAGTAATGATGTTAGGTTTCATAAAGCTTGGGTAACCGGACCTCCTCCAGGTTACAGCGTTGATGAAATTTCTAATTGGTGGATAACAAGAGAGAGAAAAAATACTCAAAGGGAATAAAACTATGAATATTAAGTCGATTGAACTTAAAGGTTGGAGATCCTATTCTGGAACGGATGGAGTTACCCTTGAAAATCTAAGAAAAATAAATATTATAATCGGACCAAACAATTCAGGTAAATCAAACTTGTTTAAGTACCTATTTCACATAAGGAGCATTGTGAGGAATACAACGCCAAGACAAGTGAGAAGAAATGAACTGGACCATTACGATCTTCTTAATTGTGTACCTTCTGCTTATAGTAATAGTGATACTTGGGCGGAGGAAGGTTCCGACATTGTTTGCAAATTAGAACTAGAAGAAATTCATGGGTTTAAGAATGATGGTAATGCGCCAACATTACATTTATCGAAGGATATTCAATTAAAAGCACACCACAAAGTAAATGAACAAAAGTCATGTTTTTCTGTTGTATATGAAAATGGCCAATGTTTGTTAGAGGAATTTCAAGAAAACAATCCCAAAATTCTTAATCCTATGCTAGGTCAGTTTATTAACGTTGTAGAAGGAATAGGATATCCACAGGACACGGTTTTATATTGGAAAGCATTTTTAGATACTTTAGTTTTTGTTGACCCAGTAAGACATTATTCTAGGAACAGGTCGGAATTTAATGAAAGTGACTTTGATGGTAGTAACATTGTTCAAGAAATAATCAAGGTACGAAATGAACAAGATGGTGAATGGCGAGAGTTTAAAGGACATATTGAGGCTTGGTTAAGAACCATTCTTCTTGAACCAGAGGTGGTTTTAGATCCTACTAATGATAAATTAAGATTCTATATAAAGCGAGGAACTAAAGAAATAGCGGCTTCTTTTGAAAACATGGGTACTGGAGTATCTCAATTAGTTATGTTACTTTCATACCTCTATTTAAATCGACACAGACATCTTAATGTTTTTATAGAAGAACCAGAAAGCAACTTGCATCCTGAGGCTGTTATCCAACTAGTGAAAATAATGGAAACAAATTTCCAAAATCACCGTTTTTTTATAACAACACATTCTTCAATATTAATAGACCAGGTGAATGATAACTGGAGCATCAACAGGGTTTACCGTAAGTCTGTAGATGCGTCTAAGATAATACCTTGTACTGAGGTGTTGCAACAATACGGGTTACTTGATGAACTTGGGATACGCCCATCACAATTGTTACAAAGTAATGCTGTTATATGGGTAGAGGGACCAAGTGATCGGACATACGTCAAAAAATGGATTACGGATAATTCTGAATTGGTTGAGGGAAAACATTATAGCTTCCTTATGTATGGCGGTTCTAATTTGGCTAATTATGACCTTATTGATGATGATGAGTATATAAATCTACTAAAGACAAGTAGATACTCGATTATTATATGCGACTCTGATAAAGGTAGCGAAAATGATGAACTTAAGGAAAGAGTTACTAAGTTAGTTGAACGAGTGGCTAACATGACATTCTATGATGGGCGATGCCTACGGGATTATGTACATATTTGGATAACCTCCGGTAGAGAGATAGAAAACTATGTACCAAAAGTTTTGCTGGATAGCATCTTGTTTTCTGAATTATATGTAAGAAAATTTATGTTTGTTGAAAACGGTGATGGGCAAAAAGAAAGAAAAAATCTAAAGTATTCACTAGATGGAACTGTATTTACCCCTTATATCCCATTCGATAGCTATTATGCAAATAAATACAGTTTTGAAGATGATACCCCACTTTCATTGGGGCAAAAAACAAACATATCAAACGATTATTCAAAGAAAAAAGCAGGTATTGCCAAAGCTGTAGTTGCTGGATGGCAAACTGAGCACTACGGTGCAGATGATTTAAGCAAGAATATTGCAGATATTATTGAACATATTAAACGTGCTAATTATTTCGGAGCAATTTAAATGTGTTTAATGGTCTGCAATATTTCGGAGGTATTTGTGAAACTGTGGCGCTCAGCAAAATAGACGATCATTAAAAAGGGTGAAAACATGGCATTACCATTAGACTGTGATACAGTAACTCCAAAAGTTGAGAAAAATTCAATTAGGAATGAAGTTAAACGTGTAGTCAAAGAAATTAATAGTATTCATAGTCAATCTGACGAAGTGTACGATGGAATAAAACTCGCTATTGACCAAATTAAAAACGGATCTATTATAGAAATATCCAAATTAATTTACTTTCGATCTATGTTGAACTCTAGAATTGAATCACAAAAAAACTTTACTCCATTTTCCTCTTTGGTTGCAATCACTTGTATGACCACAGCAATATTACTAGCATGGATTGTAAATTCAGTAACAGTAAACAATATTTTGATTTATCTTGGCATACCAAGATTTGTTTTCTTGTTCCTAATTGTAGTTGGTCTATTCGGAGGATTTTCTCTTGCATTCATACTGGTTAATGGCTATTACAAAGCGCTTCGGAAAATGGTGTTAGCCAAAGAAATTATTGATCTTGCAGTTGCTGAAATTAGTAAACAATGAGAATAAAATAATTTATGGAAATCTCTTCACGCCTTAACATGAGGCGTTTTTTTTTCTTGGTTTATTACAAGGGGAATAACGAAATAATGTTTATACCAACTCTGAAGAGAGGATCACTAGTTAGGGGACAGTTTGCAGCCATGTAGAAAAACTTCTAATAAAATTAGAAAAGAAGTGATTAAATGGATTTATTAGATATTATTCAATTTGAGAACGAACATACTTCTGTAGATTTTAAAATGATTTCTTACGAGAAAAAACAAAACAAAAAAGAAGATTTTTTAAAAGATTTGCTTGCAATGGCTAATGCAGAAGTAAACGGCCAACGATACTTAATTATTGGAGTGAAATTGCTAAGTGACGGGCAACGTTCATTTCACTCAATTGAAGAGTACATAGATGATGCAAATTATCAGGAGTTAGTCAGAGAAAACATCGAACCACAACTTAATTTTCGGTTTGATCCCATACGTCTTAATGAATATAATCTTGGTGTATTCACTATTGGTCCGTGTGAAAATAAGCCTTATATGATGAAAAAAGACTGTGGAACGCTTAAAAGAGGAATGTCATATATACGTAGAGGTTCCCAACAGAAACTCATTATTCGAACTGACTTGGAGAACATTTACGAAGATCGCTATAAAAAAAGGAAAGAGGCCGAAATAAAGGAATCATATTTGTATCTTCTTGAACAAGAGTTTCGATATATCCAAGCTCAACTTTGGCAGTTGAAGTCATTAGTTGTAGAGGGCCCATTAATAGAAGAATTATGGTCGCCAGCTTATGAATTAGCAAATCATCTTATTTTAGAAGCATGGGAAGCTATAGTGAAATCAGGGCTTATTTCTACAATAGATTTTGACGAAATGGAAACATACCACGCTGCTGTAAAATCGACTAGAGCTGCATTTAGAAATGTATGTCTTTCCGCAGCAAAATGGCCAAGGTTTCTTCAATGGGATAAAAATATTGAAAAGGGTGAATTAACGCAGATTATACCTCCCAATCTTTATTTAAAACAAGAGGTAGACCAGTGCAAAAGAAGTATTTCTTACGCGGAACAGGCCATTATGAAAGCAATAGAAAGAATATCAATTAGAGAAGGATGATGTAATATTTTGCGTGAACTACTCCTTAGTTTAACAACATGAAAGTATCTGCAACGAAACCTTGTTAAATCAAGGTTTTTTGACTTTGTAGGGAGTTTCTTGTTGTTTTATTACGAAATGAAACTTTGTTTTTCAATTTTCGTAACATTACCAATAAGTGCTAATTAGTAACACCAAAAAGTATGGGGTAAAAATTAGGGGGATTTATGAGCGGAAATTAATGAAGTCAAATACTAAAAGTTATTTATAAATTTATAAGGGTCAGGAAGGTTGGATCTAAATGGGTACTAATTTACTTGCAAACTTGATAGACAATCCAATTGCTTTAATAATACTTGGAGTTTTAGGTGTAATTATTTGTATACGTACTGTTATCTCTAGTTTTTCTTTGAAGAGTATTGATGAAATTTTTTTACCCAAAGAACAAGTTAATTGGTATAGTTCAATAAAAACTGTTTTTGGATGGATTATTTATTATTCTTTTCTATTATTGATTTCCTGGATCTCTTTAAGTTCTACTTCAATTAAAATATTAGTAGAGTTTTGTGGAACTATATCCTGTTTGTTTACTGTATTTGCACTTATTTTTTTAGTTGTTCTCCGAGTATATAAATGGAAAAAATCAACTAGAGAAGCACCATATCAATTTGTAAATGTAAAAAGGATTTCTAGTATACTTGCGTTAAGCTTTATGTCAGTATTTACTTTTTGGACATGTGCTATAATTATTTCAACAGCTAATTTGTATAATGCGTTTCAGATCTCAGATATATTTTATTTCTTAATTATTGGATTAATGCCTATACCATTATTCAGTGTGTCAACTAATGATATTCCTAAAAGTTTTGGTGTAAAGAAGATGCAACCTGATTTATTTATAACTACTTTAGCTGATGGGACAGAAATGTTTCTTATAAAAAGTCTTAAAAATGATATGTTAGTTTTAGGAGATAAATCTACTGAAGGAAAATCAGAGTATTTTAAAGTAATAAATATGAATGTACAAGCAGAATTTGAATTTCGACGTAGTCCTAGTGAATAAAAAATTCACAAAGAACTGGTGTATAATCAAGCTCTATTTTTATTAGAAATTGCAAAAGTACTTCCCGCGGACATTTTTTTAGGGAAGTGTTTTTTTTGTAGTCGCTAAATTGAGAGAACACATGATTTACAAGCCTTTTTGTGTGGAGCAGACTCACTAAAAATAGGCAAAAACTACATGAGATGAAGACGAATATACTTAAATATCCTAGCGTTTAGCGAAAATAAAGCATTAGAGTAGATGGTGTTTAAGGGTCCATTTTAATTTTGTAATATTTTGGTTGTTTAGGAATAGGATAATTGCTATAGTAAATGTGAGAACGTACATTCGATTTTTGTTAGGTTGTAGAAGATGATGCTTATTAGTGAGAATTTTATTTCGAACTTATTTTGGGTATTTCAATATTTATCTTAGTGTTTATTTATTTCCAGTAAATAGAAAATGGGGGATGTGTTGATACCTCATTGCTGATCGTTACAATTACAACTTGAAACTTAATTAATAAATCACATAGGAGGAAATAATTATGGCAAGAAATGTGACGCAATATGATTTATTGGTGTCTTGCCCTTCAGATGTAAAAGAAGAACTTGAAATAATAAAAGAAACGGTTGATAGTTTCAACCGAATGTTTGGAGCCGCCAATAATGTTTCTATAGTCGCAAAGCATTGGTCTACGGATTCTTTTCCTGAGTCAGGTGGTCGTCCACAAGAATTATTAAATGAACAATTTGTTTTTGGTTGTGATGCAGCAATTGCTGTATTTTGGACAAGATTTGGCACTCCTACAGATCAATATGGTTCGGGTACGGAGGAAGAAATTGAGAAACTCATACAAAGTGGGAAACAGGTTTTTCTGTATTTCAGCGATTGCGCAGTTAACCCTTCACAAATAGATAATAACCAATATCAAAAGATATTGTCATTTCGTGATAAATACAAAGATAAAGGAGTTTATGGAACCTATTCAAATATTAATGATTTCAAAAAAGATTTTTTGAATCATCTCTCTTTGTATTTTGTACGGTTATTAACTGACAAAGATAGTACGATCACTACGAAAAGCAAAATGTCAATTAGTGGAGTAGTGAATGGTAAAGTTTCTGAACAACCAAAGTTGTTTATTAAGAATTATTCGAATTCCCAGTTTATACAAGGATTAAAAGATATAATAAGGGAGAAATTCGAGGATATAAAAAGAATTGTCTTACCTGTAAAATTAGTTGAAACAAATGAGAATACGAAAAATGAAATAGTGGCTATTAATAACAAGTTAAATCCTGAATTGAATCGTAAATTTGGAGAACTCGCTTTGATGTTTAAAGATCAATTAAAGGGCATAAATAATATATTTCCATCCTCAAAAGTAGAACTTAGCAATGAGTTTAAGCATGAGATAAGGAAATATTCAATGGAACAAAATATTAATATGCATGACGAGCTCGATTTCTTCTATTTTGGAGAGTTAACAAAACAGCAACAACCTTTTGGTGGAGGTCCACTAGGTACAAATCCATCTATTAATATATCTGGTAGTGATGATGAAAAAAGAAAATATGAACTGTTAAAACAACTGAAATGGAAAATAAATGAATATCAGCAATATATAAATTACTTTTCTGCAATTGATTCGAAATATTATCTTGAATTAGCACTCTCAAACTTCGGATCAAGATACGATGAGGATGTCGATGTAAAGTTATACCTAAAAAAGGGATGTATATGTGATTCTACAAAACTTCCTATTCCAGAAGCTAGTATTGTAGTAGAGGCAAATAGATATATTGGTTCAATCTTCAAACCCAAAAAAACAAGTTCAGTTACTGAATATAGTGATTATCAAATAATTCCTCCCTCACTAAAACATTACAATATATCATACGCTGACGAAGTTGAAAATGAGAAGAAAAATTACAAACAATTGCTTGGAAATATATTTTGTTATGATTATTTTCAAGATGATCATCATGATATTTTGACATTTAACCTTAACTATATTAAGCAGAATACCAGTATCTACTTTCCCTCGGTATTAGTCTTTAATTCACAGCCGAATTTAATTCGATATGAAATTTTGTCAAAGCATTATCCCGATATTATTAAAGGTGAGTTACAAATTATTAGCGCTGAGCGCGAGTGGTAATTGGAGGAAACAACGTGGCGCCTATATACTCTGTTTATCTGGTGGTGGTTTTCGAGAGACTCTGTTCCATCTAGGAGTCATCCGCCAACTACTATTCTTAAATGTATTTAATCAAATTGCAAGGTATTAAATTCATTGGCTAAGTAATAAGCTAATTATTAAACCTAATTAGCATTAACTACAACAAATCTTGTTTATAATTGTAATTACAACGATAAATCTTATTTATAATTAGAGTATATCTCAAGTGGACGTTGTAAAAAGCACCCATTCGGGTGCTTTTCTGTCTCACTTATAACCGTTACTCATAAGTGATGTGTAGTGAGTAGAGAGTAGTAACTAAAGAGCAGCGAGTAAAGAGTAAAGAGTAAAGAGCAAAGAGAAAGACAGAGAAAGGCCAATAGGAGGAACGGTAGCCCGTTCTCTTATTGGCCTTTCTGCGTAATCGACTGCTGATGGGACTGCAGTGCCGAGTAAGTCGATATAATCGACTTACTCGTCGCCAAACGCGGCAAGGAGCCGCTGTAAGTCGAATAAATCGACTTACAGTCGCCGAGCACGGCAGAAAAGCCCAAGTTAGTCGGTTTTACCGACTAACTGCTCACCAAGCAAGGCAAAAGAGCTCGAGTTAGTCGGTTTTACCGACTAACTGCTCGCCAAGCGAGGCAGAAGAGCCTGAGTTAGTCGGTTTTACCGACTAACTACTCGCCAAGCGAGGCAGAAGAACCTGAGTTAGTCGGTTTTACCGACTAACTACGCGCCAAGCGAGGCAGAAGAGCCTGAGTTAGTCGGTTTTACCGACTAACTGCGCGCCAAGCGTGCCAGCTTACTGCACCGTATGGTGCTTCGGCCGGAACTCGCTTGGCGACTGACCTGTCCAGCGGCGAAATTGCCGCGAGAAGTGGCTGGCGGATTGAAAGCCAAGCTTGTCGGCAATATGGCTCATCGACAGGTGCGTTGTAACGAGCAGTTCTTTGGCCTGCTTCAGCTTCAGCTGGCTGAGATACTGGCGCGGTGATAGGCCGTACACCTTGGTGAACAGCTTGCTGCATTGGCTGCGGCTCATGTTCAGCTCTTTGGCGATCCCTGCTACGGAGGCTTCCTCGCCGAGACCAAGCGACAGCTTCTCCTCGATCGCGTGGGCGACGTCAGTTGAGAACAACGACGCATCGCGGTTCGTTGTTTTCACTTCTGTGTGCTGCTGGGCGCGAAGCAGCGCGAGCACGTCATGAATGATGAGCAGCGTGTAGGACTGCAGCAGCAGCTTATCTTCAAAAAGCAGCTGAGACGACCCAGCCTGCTCAGCATTTTGCTCTAACAGCCGGTTGCGCGCCACAACGGCTTCTAATTCACCTACGTAGCTGCGAAGCTTGCTCGTGGAGGCTTGCTTTTGACGGATCAGCTGGAAGGGTGTTGCCGCTAGCAGACTGCGAATTTCCGTATCGTCGAGATCAAAATGGACATTAAAATATCCATAATGCACAGCTGAGGGGTTGGCGGATTGATGTCGGACACCAGACTTAATAAGCAGCCAGTCGCCTGCGAACATGGTGATGGATTGGCGATTGATCTCATGCAAGACTTCACCCTCCGAGCAGTACAGCAGCTCAAATAAATGATGATGGTGCCTCGGATAGGCCCACCCTGGGGGCTGCAACCCAAAGTGACAACCGACGACCTGCAGCGTCTGAATCATATTCGGAAAACGGTAAATATCCCTATATAAATCCTCCATGCGGATTGCCCCCAGTTCGTGTTCGATTGGTGGTATTGATGACTCTAGTTCGCGTTTGTTCGTTGGTTTTAATATTTCTATCATAGCATCCTTTGGCACATTTGGTATAGAATTTGCGCTATTTGGAGATTGAGTAGAACGGTAGGAATCAGCGATGATGAGAGAAGAATAAAGAACATTCATACGGATAATTCGGAGGGATCATCGTGGCGATTTTAACAGCGGGAAGTAAGCAATTTCTATTAGATGGGGAGCCTATCCAACTTTTGTCAGGAGCTATTCATTATTTCCGCGTAGTACCGGCCTATTGGGAAGACCGTTTATTAAAGCTGAAGGCTTGCGGTTTTAATACGGTTGAGACGTATTTACCTTGGAATTTGCATGAACCGAAGGAAGGTGAATTCAACTTCAGCGGCCTTGCGGACGTGGAGGCATTCGTAAAGCTGGCAGGAAACCTTGGTCTACATGTGATCGTGCGGCCTAGTCCTTACATTTGTGCGGAGTGGGAGTTTGGTGGACTGCCGGCTTGGCTGCTTCAATATCCTTCGATGAAATTACGTTGTATGGATACTATGTATTTGCAAAAAGTCGATCGCTATTACGATGAGTTGATTCCTCGTTTGAAGCCACTGCTGAGCACGAATGGCGGGCCGATTCTAGCGGTGCAAATCGAGAATGAATATGGCAGCTACGGGAATGATACTGCGTATTTAACCTATTTAAGAGACGGCCTAATTAGCCGTGGTGTGGACGTGCTGCTGTTTACCTCAGACGGTCCCGAGGATGGGATGCTGCAAGGCGGAACGGTGCCGGGGACGCTGGCTACGGTTAATTTCGGCTCACAGCCGGAAGAAGCTTTCGAGAAATTTCGTCAATATCGCGAGGATGAGCCGCTTTTTTGCATGGAGTACTGGAACGGGTGGTTTGACCACTGGTTGAAGCCCCATCACACGAGGGACGCTGGGGACGTCGCGGATGTGTTCGATCGGATGCTGCGAGCGGGTGCTTCGGTTAATTTCTATATGTTCCATGGTGGGACAAACTTCGGATTCTACAACGGTGCGAACTATCAAGAGAAGTATGAAGCGACAATTACTAGCTACGATTACGATTCACCCTTGTCCGAATGCGGTGATGTGACGGAGAAATATAGCGGTGTGCGTAAGGTAATCGCCAACCATTTGGGCATACCGGTAGAGGAACTTCCCGCGCTGCCTGCGCCAATTCAGAAGAAAAGCTATGGGCAAATTGCTTTGACGGAAAAGGCTGATTTGCTGGAATCTTTGGCGTATCTGACGAAACCAGTCAAGCGTACCTATCCGGTGTCGATGGAGCATCTCGGACAAGATTATGGTTTCATCGTCTACGCAACGAAGATATCCGGGCCTCGAATCGGCGAAAGCTTGCACCTGCAAGAGGTACACGATCGTGCGCAAGTTTTCCTAGATGGCGTGTACCAAGGTACGGTAGAACGCTGGGATCCACGTCCACTCCAAATGGACATTCCTGCTGGGGGAGCGAAACTAGAAATCGTCGTCGAGAACATGGGACGCGTTAATTACGGTCCGCGGCTTCGAGATTGCAAAGGGATCACAGAAGGCGTGAGAATGAATAATCAGTTCCTTTTTGACTGGACGATTCATCCACTGCCACTAGACAATATAGCGGCGGTTCCATTCGTTCAGACGACAGGAGAAGACTTATCAGGAGTCAGCGTGGATAGCGAATTCATAGATCGTCCGACCCTCTATCGCGGGGAATTCCTTGTAGATGGAACAGGAGATACGTTCGTCAAGTTGGCAGGCTGGTCCAAAGGCGTCGTATGGATCAATGGCTTCAACCTCGGCCGCTTCTGGGACAAAGGCCCCCAAAACACGTTATATCTGCCAGCTCCTCTACTAAAAGTAGGGCGCAATGAGATCATCGTATTGGAACTGCACCATACGGAGAATGCCATCATTGAACTGATAGATACGCCTGATTTGGGTTAATACCTAGAATACGAAGCACCTTCGGCTGCAATTGCGGCTGGAGGTGCTTTTTGGTGAGAGCATGGCTGTATCTGGATAATCTCGCGAAACTGGTAAATACTAACGGAAATGTAGTTGGACGGAGGACGCGGTATGGAAATGCAGCAGGATTCTCTTCTGATCTCTGATGAGATCGAGACGAATATACAAAACCTATTCCAGTATTTCCATTCTTCCGACGATGTGCGCTCCAGGGAATTCACCATGCAAAGCCTAAGGGGAAGTCTTCTTTATTTATCAACCATTACAGATACAGATAAGCTGCAATCAGACATTCTCAAACCGTTACTGCAATCTCACGAAGGCCGTCTTGAGGATATACTTCCTATTTTGGATATTGAGATTGTCACCGATTTGAAGACTGCAGCAGCAGGGATGCTTCAAGGTAAGTGCGCTATTCTGTTGGAGCAAAGAATGAATATTGTATTGGTAGATGCAAGTGCAAGAGTCGTGAATACTGTGGGTGAACCACAAAATGAACAAACGATTCGCGGATCACATGTCGGATTCGTGGATGACGTTTATATCAATGGGCAGCTGGTCCACCAACGGTTGAAAAATGCGAACCTAGTTGAGCGGCATTTCACCTTAGGCTCCGAAAGCCCGACGAACGTAAAGCTGTTATACATGTGTGATATTGCCGACATGACAGTTGTTGACGATATTATCGCCAACCTGCTCACGAATCAGGCTACCTTCATTAAATCGTCTGGACAAATTACCGATCGGTTGGAAAGCAGTCATTTATCGCCATTCCCACAATTGCTGTTAACCGAGAGACCCAACACGACTGTTTCGCACTTAATGGAAGGACGTATCGCACTACTCATAGACGGAAGTTCGTTCGCGACGATTCTTCCTGTAACCTTCTTTATGTTTTTTCAAGCGGCAGATGATTTTAATGTCAGGTGGTGGAATGGGACCTTTTTCAGATTCCTCCGGTTCATCAGCGTTATGATCGGTATCGCGCTACCGTCCGTATATATATCCATTGTTTCGAATCATTTTGATATCTTGCCGATTGATTTGGTGTTCTCATTGAAGGCCTCGTTGGAAAATATCCCATTCAATCCGCTCATGGAAGCGATGTTCATGATTACCGTGCTAGAGTTGCTCAGGGAAGCCGCGATCCGATTGCCGAAATCAATCGCAGCTACGCTGTCTATCGTAGGAGGTCTCGTGATTGGAAGTGAAGTTGTGAATGCCAATTTGGTTTCAACGACGATGATTGTTGTCATTTCATTGACAGCAGTCGCTTCATTCAGCATGCCTTCCCATGAAATGCGCCTTGCTATTCGGCTTATCTCTTTCCCCATCATGCTTGCATCTTCGCTGCTTGGTTTTGCGGGTATTGCCTTTAGCTTCTGTCTCTTGTTCATGCATCTAAGTAAACTCGAAACATTCGGTGTGCCTTATTTCTATCCGTTCACGCCTTTCGAACCAAGACGCATTCTGACTACGCTTGTTCAGTTGCCAAAACGGATCTTCCGCCGTAAAGCGTCAGATAGGAGGGCATCATGACTAGGGTTCAATTATTTGCCTTCATTTTGCAAACACAGATCGGTATCGCTGTGCTTTCTTTCCCTTATGATTTGCATAAAGCCGCGGGTGCAGATGGGTGGATTTCAGTTCTTGTGGCTGGAGCTTGCGTCCAACTCATTCTGGTAGCATACGCATTGTTATGCCAGAGATTTCCCCGACAAAATCTATATCAATTTGTTCCTCTCATTGTGGGCAAATACTTCGGGAATGTGATTAATATGGTATATATCTTACATTTTACCTTTACGAGCTGTCTGATTTTATTGATGGAAATGACGTTCGTAGAGTTATGGATATTACCCCACACGAACCCCGGGCTCGTCATCGTTGCGAATTTTATTGTTTGCTTATACATGGCCAAGGAGAATATTCGGATTATTGCCCGTTACAATGCGTTAATTACTCTATTAGTTTTTGTGATGCTGGCGATCATGATGACGAACTTTAGCACGATGGATTACCGCTATCTATTGCCTGTTGGGCAAGAAGGGCTCCATGCCATATTGTTGGGAGTAAAAAGCTCTTTGCTATCCTTTTTGGGATTTGAAGTAGTTTTAGTGCTGAATTCCGATATTCAAGCAAAAGGAAAGAGCTTGATTCCTCCTATTCTGTGGGCAAATGGATTGGCAACCGCCTTCTTTCTGATCATAGTTCTCATCTGCTATACAAATTTCAGTCCGGAATCGATTAACTACATTCCGCAGCCCGTGCCGTACTATCTCAATGGAATTTCCTTGCCGTTTCTAGAACGATTGGATCTTCTTTTTCTTTCTATCTGGCTGGTAAAAGTAACGTCAACACAGATCAGTTATCTTTACAGTGCAGGGAAGGGATTGGGGTACTTATTTCATCGAAATGAGCACAGTAAAGCGATTTACTATCTGGTCCCACTTGTCTGTCTAACGGGGATATTCTGGCGATCGGAGAATAAAGTCCAGTTCTTAGAGCAGATCACTCAATACGATAGCTTTATTATTTTCGGGATTCCGATCGTGCTCCTACTGGTAGCCTGGCTGAGCGGGGAAAGGGGACGGATGCCACCGATATGAGAAAATTAGTGATTAGCTGCCTTAGTCTCCTAATACTATCAGGATGCAACTATCGAAATGAGCTCAAAAACCTGCAGCTCATCTATGCAGCCTCGATTGATATGAACGATCAGCAGGATATCGTCACTACCGTAACCATTCAATCGCCTGGTGGTAAGGAACGAACGGCACCCGTCCATGAGGTGTTAACGGCATCGGGACATACGCTGCAAGATGCGTTATTCAAAAAAATTGGGTTGCAAATCGCAGGCCCGATAGGTACCTCCAAAAATCAAGTCATGCTGCTCGGGGAGAAGGTGGCAAAAAAAGATTTAGCGCAAATGCTGGACTCGTCCTTTCGGACTTCAAATGTTCCTATGCTTGCAAAAGTGGCTATTGTTCGCGGGCAAGCTGGCGACTTGATTCGCCTCGATCGAATTGGGTCTGCAACGGCAGGTGAATATTTGCGAAAAATCCTTAGGAGTGCTAGCTATGAAACGATCATTCCTTCAATGACGCTGCATTCACTCTATCCCATGCTGCATGATTCAGGGCGAGATCCCGTCATTCCGATTCTAAGAAAGGAGACTGATAAAGCTGTGGTTGACGGATTGGCTCTTGTGCATGAACGCAAGTATACAGGTTATTCTTTATCGCCAGAGCAATCGATGTTGTATCTATTAATGAACGGAGATAAAGGTGACATTTGTGTGATCACAAGAGATATTGAGGAGGAAGCTGCCAATGAAAAAGACGAACCCTCCGATTATTTAGCACTTAACATATCGAACTTAAAGCGAAAAAAAGAGGTCTGGATTGACGCGGAGGGGCAAGTGCAGATTCAACTCAACCTGAAAATGAAGGGAAGAGTCATTGAATATGCAAAGAATGACCTAGCCGACAAACAAAAGGTTGAACAATTGAATAAGCAATTCTCCGAGGTCATAACAAAAGAGGCCAATGGGATATGCAAGCAGCTTCAGCAGGCAAATTCCGACGCTTTGGGTATTGCGAGGGATGTGATGGCTTTTTATCCAAATGAATGGAAAAAGATGGACTGGGAGACTGAATATCCGAAGGCGAAATTTCAAGTTTCGATGAAAGTTGAAATTGTTTCCCATGGGATTATTAATTAAGAGTAGGTTTCCTAAAGTATACCCGGTATCTTTAAAGTGCCTACTTCCAGTCGTCCGAATTAATCGTTATACTGATGAAGTTACGTTAAGTAAGTAATTCACTTTATTTTAGGAGGTAACAAAGATGTCGAACGAGCAACTGAAAATTGGTATTATTCTTGGCAGCACCCGTCAAGGTCGTGTTAGCCCGCAAGTAGGCGAATGGGTTAAGCAAATTGCTGACGGGCGTGGAGATGCTGAGTACGAAATAGTTGATATTGCCGAGTATAAACTTCCTTTCTTCGGCGAAGGTACAGGGCAAGAACCTGGACTTGCAGCTTGGAATACGAAGCTTGGAAGCCTGGACGGATTTGTATTCGTTGTTCAAGAATATAATCACAGCATTACAGGTGCTTTGAAAAATGCATTGGACTCCGCACGTGAGCCGTGGAATAACAAAGCCGCTGGTATCGTGAGCTACGGATCAACAGGTGGTGCTCGTGCAGCTGAACATCTGCGTGGTATTCTAGGCGAGCTTTTGGTAGCAGACGTTCGTGTGCATCCGACGTTCTCCTTGTTTACAGATTTCGAAAACTTCTCCGTATTCAAGCCAGCTGACCTACACAAAGACAACGTGAATGCGATGCTCGATCAAGTGAAAGCTTGGAGCGGCGCGTTGAAAACGTTGAGATAAATAGTAGCATAGAAATACCCCACAGGGATGAGCTGTGGGGTTATTTTTATTTGTGGAGGATGACACATCACCTGTATCTAGGTCAGCAACAGCTTGAGTTGTCGTAAATACGAGCGAAGCTCGGGAACGGCTTCAAGATGAGCCTTGTTGGAGGTTTCATAATAAAGGATTATCACGACCCACACAATTTGTAAAATCGCTAAGGCTGCTGAGAAGATCGGCGGCTTTTGTTAAGTATTTTAATAGGCCCCTAACGAGGAAGTGTGTTAAGTTGATATGGATAATTTTTCCTAATGGAGTGTGACGTTCATGATTAAAAGGCCACGAGTACTATCCGTTTCAGGCGTTTCTGGTGGAGGTAAGACAACGACAATCAAACAGTTAATCCATAGATTAGATAATGCTCACGCCCTTTATTTTGATGATTATGAGTTTGAGAATTGCCCAGATATATGTGATTGGGTGGAAGAAGGGGCAGATTACAATGCATGGGTGCTCTCTCCTCTTATTACAGATATTCAGTTGTTACTTAAAGATCAATCACTCGACTATATTGTCCTCGATTACCCTTTTGCCTACTTGAATGATGCCCTGCGTAACTTTATTGATTTGGCATTCTACATTGACACCCCGTTGGATATTGCCATGGCCAGACGTATCTTACGCAACGAGCAAAAACATGCGATGGATGAACTGCAAATCGATTTACAGAACTATTTGGCTAGGGGAAGAGCAGCTTATTTAGAAATGGTAAAGACGGTGAAAACAAATTCGGATGTCATCATTCAAGGTGATTTGCCTACTGATCTCATCGTTGATCGGATGATAGAGGAATTACAGAAGTCTGCTGTTTAACCTTTGATTATTTTACCTTGGGTAAATTCTTGCTTGAATGGGAACATCGTGCGAGAATAGGTGTTGGACAAACCATTAATTATTCATACACAAGAGGAGTTCATTTACATCATGTTGCATTTGAGTTGGGAAATGATGATTTTCGTTATCGTCGGCGGTTTCTTGGCAGCCTATGTAGATTCGGTTGTTGGGGGAGGCGGGCTTATTTCGGTGCCAGTCTTACTTGCAACAGGAATGCCACCAGCGCTGGCGTTAGGTACGAATAAATTAGCGGGGACGATGTCGTCGCTGACAAGCACGATTTCGTTTATGCGGACAGGGAATGTTGATCTCAAAGCGGTACGCGGATTGTTCGTGCTATCCTTGGCTGGAGCGGTGTGCGGGGTATTCGTGCTGCGGCAAATTCCTTCCGATTTTCTAAAACCACTGGTTGTGGTGATGCTGATTCTAATTACGATTTATACGATATTCCGCAAAAATTGGGGAGACATCTCGACCTTCAGTCAGTACTCGGCGAGGACGGCTTTCCTAATGGGTTGCGCTGCGTTTGTCTTAGGTTTCTATGACGGATTCTTTGGCCCAGGAACAGGATCTTTTCTTATTTTCGTTTTTCTGATGGTCGGCTTCGATTTCGTCAAAGCAGCAGGCAACGCCAAAATTCTCAATTTCGGCAGCAACATCGCAAGTTTAATTACCTTTATGGCGCTGGGCTCCATTAATTATTGGATCGGCATCCCGATGGGACTTGCGATGGTGTGCGGCGCATTACTTGGCTCTCGCATGGCGATCCGTAAGGGATCGGCTTATGTGCGCCCGCTTTTTATAACGGTATGTGTGCTGTTGGTGGGTAAGCAGATTTGGAGCTTGATGTAGGGGCAATCGATGCCATGCATGTCCTGACTCATCAGTACCCATTGCGAATTGACCGATGGTTATGATATGCTTTTAGCAGAGTGTAAATTGAAGGAGGTGAAGGTAGGATGAATCGAGAGTTCGTAAACAACCGTGTTAGCCAGTTACCCATTGCGATGGCTGGCATCGTTCATGCAGAAGTCAAAGACGCGAGAGGTCTGTCCACTTATGCGCATACGGTTTACCAACTCACGAAAAGACACCTACCTTAACCCTCTACGGAAATCATCCGAAAGGTCGTAGGAATTTTCCTGCGGCCTTTTTGTGTTAGCTACGTGCAGGTCAGGGTCTGTCTTCAAACCAAGGAGGATCCTTTATTATGTTAATTGTTAATGGTCAAAATATAAAAAAATACCACGGTGCCCAATTGGTGCTCGAGGATGTTACATTTGATATCCATCAAGGGGAACGTGTCGGACTTGTCGGTCGTAATGGCAGTGGGAAATCAACGCTGCTGCGCCTAATTGCCAAAATGGAAAAGCCTGAAGAAGGGCAGCTGACGGTGCGAAAGGATACGGGGATCGGATATTTGGCCCAAATCCCAAGTGCTTGGGAAAGCTTCACGGTGTATGATGTGCTGGCTGCGAGCTTTGGGGAGCTGCTTGCGTGCCGGGCAACGATGCGGGAGCTAGAGAGTGAAATGTCGAGTCCAGCGGTCATGAACGATGAGAAACGGATGGATCAGTTGTTGAAGAGATACGCTGGATTGCAAGAGCGATTCGAGCGTGAAGGCGGCTACGAGCTGGATGCACGGATTGATCAAGTGGCGAATGGACTGAGGATTGCAAAAGGGTTTTATGAGCGAGGCTTTGCCTCGTTATCGGGGGGAGAGAAGACGAAGATCACTTTGGCTTCCCAGTTAATCGGCAAACCAGACCTGTTACTGCTGGATGAGCCGACGAATCATTTGGATTTGGCAGGTGTGGAGTGGCTGGAGGATTACCTGAAGCATTATGACGGCGCTTGTATCATCGTCTCCCATGATCGTTATTTTCTGGACCTAGTCGTCACGAAAATCGTGGAATTGGAAGACGGTGAGTCGACAACGTATCACAGCTCTTATTCGGGCTATGTGAAGGAGAAGGAAGTACGTCTGCTTCAGCAGTTTGCGGAGTACCAAGAGCAGCAGAAGGTGATCAAAAAGATGAAAGAGACGATCAAGCAGCTGATCGAATGGGGGCGTATAGGCGGGAATGAGAAGTTTTTCCGCAGGGCATTCTCCATGCAGAAAGCGCTGGATCGGATGGAAAAGCTCAAGCGCCCTGTGCTCGATCCGAAGGCGGCTGATTTCGATTTGAAGCCGGAGGATCGCTCCGGCCGCAAGGTGCTGCGCTTCGAGAATGTCACGAAGCGATATGGCGAGAAGATGCTGCTAGGGCAGGCGAGCGGCTCCCTCGAATACGGCGAGAAGGTGATGCTGGTCGGGCATAACGGCTCAGGGAAAACGACGCTGCTGAAGATGCTGCTCGGTGAAGTGCAGCCGGATGGCGGGGACCTCGAGCTCGGGGCTCGCGTCGACATCGGTTATCTAGCGCAGCAAGCGTATCCGGCGGATGACAAGAAATCCGTGCTGGCGTATTTCTGCGAGGAAGCGAAGCTGGAAGAAGGGGAAGCGCGAGGGCGGCTGGCTGCGTATTTATTTTATGGCGCGGATGTGTTCAAAGCGGTAAGTTCCTTGTCTGGCGGCGAATGGACGCGATTACGCTTAGCCCTACTTGTACTTCGCAAGCCAAACCTGCTGATCTTGGATGAGCCAACGAATCATATGGACATCCCTTCGCGCGAAGCGCTCGAAGATGCACTGGAGGAATTCCCCGGCACGGTGCTGGCGGTGACGCATGATCGGTATTTTATGAACCGGCTGGCGCGTAAAATATGGGAGTTGGATCAGGGGAAGATTACGGTGTATTTAGGTGATTTTGATGCTTATAAAGAAAAGAGCGGCGAGCTTCGCGCGCGGGAAGCACTTTTAACCGAGGAACGAAGCAGGCTCACCACCGTGGATAAAGCGAAAGTGAAAGAGAAAGTGAAACAGCCTGAGGCTTCCGCTGTTAAGCGGGGGAAACCAGCGGCGGCGTCTGGAAAAGCCGCTCTGGAGAAAAGGATCGCGAGCGTAGAAGCGGAGTTGGCAGCGTTGGATGAGCGGCTGCAGCAGGAAAGCGAGACCCTGACACCGGCGGAGCTCACGGAGCTTTGGGAGAAGCGGGAACTCGTGCAGGGGAAGCTGGAAGCACTGTTTGAGCAGTGGATGTTGGAGGAAGACTAGTCGCAGACCGCAACATTAGCTGATCATCGTGGCTAAGGGACATGAGAGGCCTTAAATCGTGCAAATGAGGGATTTTGAAAAACTAACGGACATAGAAGCTGCTATTCAACGGAATTTGGCCTCAAATGAGGGTAGGATGCTGGGATAACGGTTATAGTGTCCGTTAGTTCATAGAAAGAGCTAATTTGTTTGAAATAACGCCCAGTGTGTCCGTTAGGACACCTGACGCATACAACCCACATGGACTTCGTCACAAAACTGGCTTCGTTCCGCCATTGTTCCGACATGGAGTCCATACCCTGAGTGTGATAAGCTAGAGGTACTTATAGAAGGAGGCGATTGCTGTGATCCAAGTTTTCCCGGCCGACACGCGTAATTCAACTGATTTGGGGTGGCTCAAGAGCCACAAAAGCTTCTCATTTGGCGACTATTTTGATGAAGAAAACGTCAGCTTTGGTGTCATGCGTGTGTGTAATGACGATGATATCGCAGCAGGACGGGGCTTTGGCCCGCATCCCCATAGTGACATGGAGATCGTCAGTATCGTGCTCAGCGGAGCAATTAAGCATGAAGACAGCCTTGGCCATGTAGCTATTACGGCTTCTAATGGTGTACAGCGAATGTCCGCAGGAAGCGGCGTGATTCATGCCGAGTATAATGCATCGGAAACGGAACCGATGAGTCTATTTCAGCTATGGTTTATGCCTGCGAAGCGAGGAATTGAGCCTTCTTTTGAAAATGTGACATATGAGCCAGAGGCGATGGTTAATCATCTGTTGCCGGTCGTAACGCCTGAAGGCGGCCCTCACATCGCAAAAATCCATCAAGACATGAGTATCTACTTGAGTAAACTGGATGCAGGGAAAGAGTTAGTGTTCGAGCAGGGCGAGGGTCGTCGTATTTTCCTTATGCTCGTGAGCGGGAAATGCTCGGCCAATGATGCGGTACTTGAAACAAAGGACAGTGCGCGTATCCAGGCGGAGTCAACGTTAACAATTCGTGCGCTCGAAGATACACATTTCATGCTTATTGATCTGCCATAAGGCGATATTGGAGAGATAGAGGAGGTTGCAGTGATGAAGGAAACGTTTCTAGTGAAGCATGCGGTTGGCGGTCGTGCTTTTATCGATACAAGTAAGCAGTCTGTGCCCTATACGTGGGAGCAGCAAGGCGAACAATGGTTGTTCCGTGTTCAGATTGATCAGCCGGAGCGGATTGCGGAGCTTTTGAAATGGAAAGAGGAGCTTAATGTATTTGTTTTCCAAGAGTTTGAGAATGAGCCTACACGGAAATTATGGTTCTATGTCGGTGATGATGCGGTTCAGTTTGAGGAGGATAAAGGCGAGTTAACGATCGTCGCAACTTCCCATATCAGCTATATTCCCGACCAATTTAGTGTGAAATGATTGGAGCTATACCATGAAAGTTCAGGACCAGCAACTAGAGAAAGCGATCCCTTTTATACAAGAATGCTATACCGAATTAGGCAAAAGTGAGGCTCAAATCAACTCGCGTATTACTGAGATTACGCAAGTGATTCAGTATAAAGGGACGTATGAACATACGTTAGAAGAGCTGACGCATGGTGCGAAAATGGCTTGGCGCAACAGCAACCGGTGCATTGGGCGCTTGTTCTGGGAGTCGCTTCGTGTACACGACGCTCGTCATGTGGAAACAGAAGAAGCAGTGGCTGATGCGCTATTTAAGCATATTGAGGAAGCAACGAATGGCGGCAAGATCCGCCCCGTCATCACGATATTCCCACCTTCGCGTGAAGGGAAGCCTGTTGTTCAGATCAAGAATGAGCAGCTGATTCGCTATGCGTGCTATGAGACAGAGCATGGCATCGTCGGCGATCCTGTTTCACTGGCTTTGACCAAGGCATGTCAGGCACTTGGCTGGCAGGGAGCCGGTACGCATTTTGATGTGCTGCCGCTCATGATTCAGGTAGGCGAGCGTGCGCCAAGACTGTTCGAGATCCCGAGAGCGTTGATTAAGGAAGTGGCGATCACGCATCCGGAGCTGCCAAACTTCGCGGAACTGAACCTGCAATGGTATGCGGTGCCGATGGTGGCCAACATGTACCTAGAAATAGGCGGCGTGATGTATCCCGCGGCACCTTTTAATGGGTGGTACATGGGAACGGAAATCGGCGCGCGGAACTTTGCCGACGAGGCGAGGTACAACATGCTGCCGCGGGTGGCGTCGATCATGGGACTCGACACGCGGCGCGAGTCAACGCTATGGCGGGACAAAGCGCTGGTCGAGCTGAATGTAGCGGTGCTGCATTCATTCGCGCAGCAAGGTGTCGCCATCGTCGATCACCACACGGCCGCGAAGCAATTCAAGCGCTTCGAGGACAACGAAGAGAAAAGCGGGCGCGACGTCACGGGTGATTGGACGTGGCTGATTCCGCCGATGTCCCCGGCAACGACACATATTTTTCATCAGCATTACTCGAATGAAGTGAAGATGCCTAATTTCTTTTACCACAGTAAGAAGCGCTAGTTACGGTTAGTACTTGGAGTCGATAAGTCTACTCACCTTATTCACATTTGATGTGAAGGGTGGGTGGACTTTTTTTGGTTAAAGCCCTGGTCCCACTCGCGCAAGTCGAAAAAATCGACTCACAGCGTGCGAAAGCTGCCGCAGCGCTCCCGTAAGTCGAAAAAATCGACTTACAGCGTGCGAAAGCCGCCGCAGCGCTCCCGTAAGTCGAAAAAATCGACTTACAGCGTGCGAAAGCTGCCGCAGCGCTCCCGTAAGTCGAAAAAAACGACTTACACATATGTTCCATCCCACTCACCCAATAGTTTAATAGCCAAACTAACTCGTATGTAGTATGATTTGGCATATTGAAAGCACTCATTATACGCGAAAAGGGGAACTCCGCTTGTGGCAGAAGCTGGCTAACTGGAATACATTGCGCAATCAGATGTTAACGGGATTTATTGCCGTGATGATCATCGTTCTGGTCTGTGCTGGCGCGATTACGTACAATTCGGTGTCCACCCTCCTCAATACGAAGGCGGAGACACAGATGAAACAAATCGCCAGTCAAGCGAACGGTCGACTGGAAGCGATCATTACACAAATCGATACGTTGACGTTACAGGCTGTAAATGATGTGTATTTGCAGCAATTGTTTTTATCATCGGTTCAAGGGAAGGCACCAAACTTCAGCGAGCGGCAGTCGCTTTTGAAAATCGCCAATCATATCCAAGCCTATAGTGGTGTGAGCAATGTGGAGTTGTATACGACGGATTTTGCGCGTATGTTTCCGCTGGATGAGCAGAGGCTAACGGATCTTATCGAGCCGAACTGGATTGAGCAGGCGGATAAAGAGAAGGGCAGGCTGGTTTGGATTGGGAACGATCCGAAGAATCCGGACTCGGTTCTCGCCATTCGTCGGATCAATTTAATTGACCGATGGTTCTCGAATGGCGGGTATCTGATGGTGCGGATTAATCGCAGCTATTTCGATTTCCAAAGCCAGCTCCCCGATACGGGGCATCGCGAATTAATGCTGTTAGCCGATAGTTCGGCAAGGCCCATTGTTAACGATGGAGCAGCGCTTGCTAACATCAGCGGATTGATGCATACCGATTCGCAGCAAGTTACGCTAGATCAGAATCGGTATATTTTGGTGAAGCAGCTCTCCGAGCAGACGGGCTGGACGTTGATGATTTTGTATCCGGTGAGTGATGTTACTGATGGGATTTCTGTTCTGCGTTTGGCGATTATCGTATCTGGGACCATCGGGTTGGTGCTGTTTATTATCCTGTCGTTCCTTCTATCTTCGATGATAACGAGGCCAATTCTCAGGTTGATGCGAGCCATGAGGAATACAAGGCAAGGGGTGCTTACGCCCAATTTGACGCAGTCTTACACCACAGAGTTGAATGACTTGAACGTGACCTACAATCAGATGGTAGATAATATGAATCGACTCATTAAACTCGTGTACGAGAAAGAAATGATCCAAAGTCGAACAGAGCTGCAAGCTCTTCAAGCGCAGATTGATCCGCATTTTTTGTATAACACTTTAGAAGCACTTTACTGGTCCCTACAGGAAAAAGAGGAAGAAGAGCTGGCTGATCTTGTCGTCGCCATGTCTGATTTATTTCGCTATGTCATCGGCAATCCGAACAAGGATGTCTGGGTCAACCTATCGGAGGAACTGGAGCACATTAAGCGTTATCTTAGCATTATGAGTGTGAGGTTCGGCTCGCGCCTCGTTTGGGAAATTGACGGTGATGAGATGTACAGTCACGTGCATATTCCGAAGCTGCTGATTCAGCCTTTGGTGGAGAATGCAATTTTACATGGCTTGGAGGGCAAAATAGGAGTGGGACTGATCACGATTCGCGTGGAGCCGTCGCCGCTCGAGCCGTCGGAACTGCGCATCACGGTAAGTGATGACGGTCCCGGGATGAATGAACAGACACTTCAAGCTGTGCTAGAGTCGATAGAACGCGGTGGCGCAGCAACGAGCATAAACTCAAGCTCTGGCCCTAGTTCACCGCCTAACATCAATGCCCCATCGGCCAAAGGAAAAGGCATGGCCATCTCCAATGTGCAGCGGCGTCTTCAGCTCTACTACCCGTCACTTCCAGATACGTATCGTGGCTTAACAATCACGAGTAGCCTTGGTCAGGGTACCAGCGTGAGCTTCGATATTCCGATGCAAACGAATGATTTCGAGGCTAGTTATTCAGGTGAAAAACGTTTAGGAGGAAAATGACGATGAATCAATCGGGGAAAACCATTCTCATCGTTGACGATGAGCCATTAACGAGAGAAGGCATACGCAAAACCTTAGAAGCCTGGTCCATTGGGCGTTATGCGATACTCAGCTGCAGCAATGGTACTGAAGCTCTCGAACTTTTACAAACGCGACCCGTACATCTCTTAATTACAGACATCCGTATGCCTGAAATCAACGGTCTGCAAGTCGTGGAAGGTTCGCGAGGTTTCGCCCACAAGCCTGTAGTCATCATCATCTCGGGACATCCGGATTTTCAATATGCACAAACAGCGATCGAATTAGGTGTCGTTAATTATCTGCTCAAACCGATCCAGAAAAGCAAGCTGATTGACGCCGTCCAGCAAGCGCTGCGCATTGAAGAAGAACGTGGGCGTGTAGAGACGATGGAGAAAATGGTGGATACTCGCCTGATGCAGGCGAAGACTTCAGCCAAGAGTTACAGTCCACCTGTCCAGCAAGCGGTGGATTACGTGGAGGTACATCTACAAGACCCCCTCGGCATGAGCGAGGTAGCAAGCCATATTCATCTGAATCCGAGCTATTTCAGCGCTCTTTTCAAAGAGCAAACCGGTTTCACCTTCAGTGAATATGTCACGAGAAGCCGGATCCAGAAGGCGAAAGAGCTGCTGCTGCAAACAAGATTAACGATTGCGGATATCTCGGAGCAAGTAGGCTATCAGACGTCGAAATATTTCATCAAGTTGTTCAAAGAGTACGAAGGGACGAGCCCGAATCAGTATCGAAAACAGATGATGGATACCGATAATCGGATAGATACCTCGAAATAGTGGAATATTACCCGATAGGTGTTACTCCCTGTGGCCTCTATGTAAGCGCTACAATAAAACACGTAGCACACAAATAATTAGGGGGAAACAAACATGGTAAGAAAAACGCTTACATGGTCGCTAACTACGATGCTCGGCCTATCAATGGCACTGACGGGCTGCTCGAGTTCTAGTTCCACAGATAATGCGAGTCAAACGACAGCTCCTAAAGAAACAGCGAAAGCAACCGAAGCAGCAACAGCGCAACCCGCGAAAAAAGTAACAATTAAAATGATGCACCTTTGGCCGACAGGAAACTCGGCAACGCAAAACAAAATTGTAAACGATATCATCAAAGAGTATCAAACAGCGAATCCGAATGTGACGATTGAGCAGGAAGTGCTCGAGAATGAACAATACAAGAATAAAATGAAAGTGCTTTCCACTTCAAATGCGCTTCCTGATGTGGGCTTCACGTGGGCAGCAGGCTACATGGATCCTTACGTAAAAGGCGACATGTTCGCTCCGCTGGATGACTTGCTGCAAGGGGATTTGAAAGATAAGTTCGTGAAAGGCACAACGGATGCTTACGCATTCGGCGGCAAAACCTACGGTCTTCCGGTTGAATTGAACATCGTGCCGGTGTATTACAATAAAGCCCTATTTGCGAAGTATAACCTTGCACCTCCTAAGACGTATGATGAGTTCAAAAACATTGTCAAAACGCTTAGCTCGAACGGTGTAGCCCCAATCGCACTCGGCAACAAAGACCGTTGGACAGGTTCACTCTGGTACATGTACCTTGCTGACCGAATCGGCGGGCCTGAAACATTGAAAAAAGCGATTGACCGCTCAGGCTCCTTCAACGATCCTGGCTTGGTTCGCGCAGCTTCGGAAGTTTCCCAGCTTGTCGACATGAACGCGTTCAACAAAGGCTTTAACGGCCTTGGTAACGACGAAGGTAAAGCCGAGTTCATGAACAGCAAAGCTGCGATGTATATGATGGGAACATGGGAACTACCGAACTACACAACGAACAAAGATGTGCCGCAAGCGTTTAAGGATCAAATCGGATTCTTCAAATTCCCAACGGTAGATGGCGGTAAGGGCAACATGGATAGCTGGGTTGGCGGACCAGGCGTAGGCTTGTTCGTAGCAAACAACTCCAAAGTAAAAGAAGAGTCCAAGAAATTCGTCAGCTTCTTTGTATCGAAGTGGGGCGAGCACGCGATTTCTGAAGCAGGCGTTATCCCAGCAACGAAAGTAGACACATCCAAAGTGAAACTGCCGCAATTGTACATTGACCTATTGAACGAATTGAATAAAGCGAGCAACATTACGCTGTTCGCGGATGTTCAAATGAAGCCTGCTTCCGCAGAAGTTCACTTGAATATGATTCAAGCGTTGTTTGGTAAAGCGGTGACACCGGAAGCATTTGCAAAGAATCATGAGGATGCCTTGGCGAAGGAAGCGAAGTAGCCTAACGAATACGAACGATTTGGGAAAGGACATATCCCTCCAAGTGGTATGTCCTTTGTCATAATCACTGAAAGGGAAGTGCCTGCTATGGATAAAGTCATGTCTAACAAATCCATGATTGCGATCTACGTGATTCCCTCGTTATTTCTGCTGCTAGCCTTGATCTATATGCCGATCATTATGACGGGCTACTACGGACTTATGAAATGGGATGGCGTAGGCAAAATGAGTTTCATCGGTTTGCATAATTATGCAGAACTGCTTAAAGATAAATTATTCTGGGGAAGCGCGAAGCACTCATTCTTGCTGGCGATTTTCTCAACGATCTCCCTGCTTGGCTATTTATTAGTCGCCTTGGTGCTTTCCGCAAACATTCGCGGGGCTAATCTTTTTCGCAAAATTTATTTAATTCCTATGCTGCTTTCTTCTGTTGCTATTGCTCAACTATGGTTGAAAATATTCCACCCAACGAACGGGGTATTGAATGCTATCCTAACGTCTCTGGGGGTCACGCATACACCGGAATGGTTGTCCAATCCATCCATTGTTTTATACGCCATTTTTATGCCGATTTTATGGCAGTACGCCGGATTTTATATTTTGATCTATTATGCCGCGTTGAAAAATGTACCGACCTCGCTGATCGAAGCAGCGCGCATTGATGGTGCCAGCCCATGGCGCATTGCGATCTCCATTCGCGTTCCGTTAATCGCAGAGGTGATGAAGGTTACAGTCGTTCTGGCTGTCGTCGGATCTCTGAAATATTTCGACCTCATCTATGTGATGACAGGGGGCGGACCTAACGGATCCAGTGAAGTGATGGCTTCCTACATGTACCGCAAAGCGTTCAAAGGCTATGATTTCGGTTATGCCAGTGCCATTGGCTTCTTCCTGCTCTTGATTTGCCTCGTGGCTACTTGGTTAATCCGTAAAGCAACGGCTTCCAAAGATGATATTCAATACTCGTAACGAAAGGAGATTCCGATTCCGATGCAACTAGAAACCACCCGTCGTCAGGCACAGGCGCTAACTCTACGAAGCAAGTTACCTGGACAAATCGGATATGGCGTATTGTATATCGTGTTATCGATTGTCGCCGTGATTCAGATTTTTCCGCTCTTGTGGCTTATGCTATTCTCTTTAAAAAACAATGAGGAAATCTTCAATCTCGCGCCGATGGCGTTCCCAGAGAGACTACGTTGGGAGAATTATGAGAAGGTCTGGACGCAGGGCCATATCAATAGTTACTTTTTTAACAGCGTCTGGATGACGTTGGTGTCGGTTGGGGTCACGGTTTTATTAGCAAGCTTGGTGACATTCGCTTTGACCCGGATGAAATGGAAGCTGCAATCCTTTGTGCTGGGTCTGTTTATGGTAGGGATGATGATTCCCGTGCACTCGACGCTCATTCCCTTATTCAGTATGTTTATGAAAATGAACCTAACCAACCATCCGTTGTCGATTATTTTGTCCTACATTGCTTTTAATCTGCCGATTACCATCATGATTATGCTCGGCTTTTATTACACACTGCCGCGTGAAGTGGAAGAAGCTGCCGTTATGGACGGGTGCTCCGTGAATCGAATCTTCTTCAGCATCACGCTGCCGATGACGGCATCTGTGTTATCTACCGCTGTGATCATCAACATGATTTACAACTGGAATGAGTTTATTTTCGTGAATACGTTCATTTCCTCGGAAAAGTATAAGACCTTAACCGTAGGTGTTCAGAATTTCGTCGGCCAATATACGACCGATTGGGGTGCGATTGGCGCGACCCTGATGATCAGTATTTTGCCTATTATGATCGCGTTCATCTTGTTGAGTAATCGGATCGTAGAAGGTATAGCAGCTGGTTCAGTAAAAGGATAATGATCGTAGAGGAGTCCCCGTAAATCGGGGACTTTTTTGCAATAGCCGCGCTGCATGCACCGCTTCGAAAGCATTTCTCCCGCATTAGGATCAGTCACTTCATGGGTCCCATACTTCCTAATATAACCTTAACGGAAACATGAATGTCTGCCTCTGACAGCGCTTCTCCCCAATGATCCTCCACTTTCTTGTATTGATGATATTCATGAGCCCGTGCGTAGAGACCAAGCCCGATCGGGTCGATTTGATGCTTCTGAAAGTTCTTAATGAGGTTCTCAAATTGCTTTTGGACATGTTCGGAAATCATTTTCTCTAGCTCTTTTCCATTCTTTCGCACATCAAAAGGGAATAAACGTTCAGTAAGACCAGCTGTCATTTTAATGTTGATATCGAACCGAAACTTGTTCTGATTGTACGAGGTTTTTATTTTCGGTTTCATTCCTTGAACCGATATACTTAAATGGTCTGTATGTAATGGACCGCTCTTCTTTTGACCAGGAATTGGAAGTGTTAAGCTTACAGGCTTCTTGGCGTTTTTATTTAATATTTGAAGTAAAACGGTTTCCTCTGCACTCAGAGAAGCCACATATTTACCTTTATGATCTAGCAATGTTACGCCAGCCAGCCTGATCTGTTTGGCCGTGTCCAACTGGATTTCGGAGATATAGGGTGTCACCCCCTTCTCATACATTTGCCAATGCAGCTTCTGCAGCGTTGTTTTTGCCGTTTCCGATCTAGTACTTTTCGTATCGACCATCCCCCGCAACAATAAAGGTAACATCGGCTGATCTTTCGGTTGTAGGTAGATAATGTCGGAGATAGATCCATTGAAAGCGATGACTCTTAATGTTAATGGATTTTTCATATCACGAAAGAAAGGGTCCAGTATCGGGAACCAGTCTTCATGTTCAAGTATGCGTTTCCCGATAAGCATGACCTGAACCTTTTTGCCTGTAACAACACCTGGTGCAAATTGATCTTGCTGCTCTCTCGCTTGACGAACAGTGTGCGACTTCGTTTCGATTTCAAGTGTTGTCTTCTTTATATCACTACCGTACGAAGGGCTGTTCGAATATACAAGCAAGTTGTTTTCATTGTCGAGATCCAGACCGAGAGCGAGGTTATTGGTAGAATCTTCCAAATCCAACCGGTCACTACACCCCGGAGCGATAGCCATCATCATAATGATGGCAAAAACGTATAGTGGCCGCTTGTTCATAAGTGCTTTCTCCACCCCAAACGATCATGTATCCATACATATAGGAGTAAACAAGCAGGAACCATGTACTCGACAACAAGGCCGATCTGACCAAGCCAAGTATTCATTCGTTCGCTCTGAAAAAAAGTAGGCATGAAGAAATACGTGCCCACAGCGATGAATAGCCAAAGCAGACGCAAATGATTGCGGTGGTCCTGCTTTCCGATTAGCCAAGTTGTGCAAAAAACGCTCATGTACATCGTCGGTATCCATGATAATGAAAAGATAAGTAAATAAAACGCAAGAAATAACACTTCGATCCGCGCAATAAACTTAAACTCAATCGTTTTCAATACATTGATTGTCGGTTCGTTGTAATCCATAATTTCGTCTGAACTGAAATACACGAAACAGATAACGGTAATGAACAAATACATGAGCATCGTGAGTAAATACGAGATAACAATTCCGGCTGAGGCCTTCTGCTTGTTTTTGAGAAATGGATAGAGAATAAACGTAGTTGAAAAACCAATATGATAATAGAAAGTGCTAGGTACCGCTGAGAACACAGGCTTCCATCCTTCATTAAGCACAGGAAGCAGACGGAGCCAATGGGCGTCCTTAACTGGAATCAAATAAACGAAGGGGATCCATAAGGACAGGAGCATTATCACTTCCGCATATCTGCCCAAGATGCGAGGGCCGTTCCGCACAATGACATAAGTGGGAATGAGCAGCAGAAGCATAATGATATACGCCGGAGTTTGCGGCAAAAGATATTGTTTTGTAATCATTATTGTATAGATAAGACCGGTGTATCCGTAGAAAAAAAGATATAGAGCAAACAGGACGGCTCCCACTTTGCCTGCCCATTTGCCCAAATAAGCCGTCAATAGATCTAACAAGGTGCCATCTGGGTACTTCTTCATCACCTGTATGACGATCAAACTCGCTGCAGTAGAGATCAACCAAACGATGATGAGAGCCATCCAGCCTGACGTACCTGCCTGTTCGGCTAATACTCGCGGCAGCGACAAAAAACCGATGCTCACTACCATACCAAAGTTGAGAAAGATATACTGCATGAAGGTGATTTCATTCAATGCATATTTTTTCACTTGTTGTCCTCCCTTAGAGGTTTTATTTCACTGTTCCCATAGAGCCTAGGATTGTTTTCACGGAAACATGAATGTCGGCTTTGGCCAGCGTTTCACCCCAATGATCTTCCACATTCTTGAAATGGCTGTATTCGTGCGCCCGTGCGTGGAACCCAAGCCCAATCGGATCGATTTTATCCGCTTGTATTTTCTTTATGAGGCTTTCCAACTGCTTTTGTATTTGATCGGATATCTTATTCTCCAACTCTTTTCCATGACTTCGCACGTCGTAAGGGAACATAAGCTCCGATAATCCAACGCGCATGGTAATGTGCATATCGAACTGAAAGTTGTCCCTGAGGTAGGAGGTCTTGATTTTCACCTTTATTTTATCAGCGATTAAACTTAATTTGTCTGTATGAAACGGTCCGATCTTCATTTCGCCGGGAATGGGGATTGTTAAGTTGACGGTCTTTTTCGTACTGTTTTGCAATATTCGCAGTAGAATACTTTCCTGTATGTTCAGGGAATCAGCAAAATTCCCTTTATGATCTAGCAGTGTTATGCCTGTCATCGCAATCTGTTTATTTTTCACTCGAACTTCAGAGATGATGGGAGTGCCGCCCTTTTCACTTATTTGCTCGTGAAGCCCTTGCAAAGTCGTATTTATCGTTTCCGATCTGGCGTCCTTCGTATCGATCATTTCCCGCAGTAATAAGGGCAGCATCGGCTGATCTTTCGAATTTAGGTATATGATTTCAGAGAGAGGTCCATCGAAAGCAATGATCCTTGGAGTTAACGCATTCTTCGGATCACGAAACCAGACATCCGTTAGTTGGAACCAATTTTCTTGCTGCAGGATTCGCTTAGATAACAGTATGACTTGAATACTTCTGCCTTGGAAAACACCCTGTGTATAACTGTCCTGTTTTTCTCTTGACTGACGATTCGTCTGTGGTTTCACCCTAAGTTCACGCGTTTTTTTCTCGACATTTTTACTGAAAACAGGAGATGTACTATATACAATGAACTCGCCTTCCTTATCGAGATCAAAACCTACTAATAAGGCAAATGAAGCATCTTCCATATCTAACCTGTCACTGCAGCTTGAAATGATGACGACAACCATCGCAATGAGAATAATCTGAAGGGGCCGTTTGTTCATAAGTTCTTCCTCCACTGAAAACGATCATGCATCCATAAATAGATGAGTAGGCAACCGGGAAAAACGTATTCGATTCCAAAACCAACCCGAATAAGGAAATCATTCATGCGATCGCTCTGATTAAATGTTGGGATGAAGAAAAACGTACTCACAGCAGTGAATAACCACAATAGCCGCAAATGATTACGATGATCCTGCTTTCCGAGCAACCAGCTTGTGCAAAAAACACCCATGTAGATAGCGGGTATCCATGCTAATGAAAAAATAAGCAAAAAAAATGCGATAAACAGCATTCCTATCCGTTCTACAAACTTAAACTCGATAGATTCTAAGATACTAACCATGGGTTCATTGTACTTCTGAATTTCATCCGGGCTGTAATAGGTAAAACAGATAACCGTAATGAACAAATACCCAACCATCGTCAGTGTATCGGAGATCATAATAGCGCTAGAAGCCTTTTTTTTATTCTTCAAAAACGGGTACAAAATAAACGTAGTAGCAAATCCGATATAAGAAAAGAACGTTGTTGGTACCGCTGAAAATACAGGCATCCATCCTTCCTTTAATATAGGAAACATATTAAGCCAGTTAACGTCACTGAGCGGAAGTAAATATACAAATGGTATCCACCAGGAGATCATAAAAACAATTTCCGCATATCTGCCCAAGACGCGAAGTCCATTACGTGCAATCACATAAGTGGGAATGAGTAATAACAGCATGACGATAGATGCCGAAGTTTGCGGCAAAAGCCATGCCTTCGTAAGCAATACCGCCTGAATGAGCCCCGTGTAAGCGTAATAAAAGAGATAAAGAGCAAAAAAGATGGCAGCCGCCTTACCTGTCCATTTGCCCACATATCGTGTTAGTAGATCAAACAATGTTCCTTCGGGGAACCTTTTCATCACCTGAATAACAATTAAGCTTGCTGCTACCGTAACAGCCCAGCCGATGATGAGTGCGATCCAGCCATCCGTACCTGCCTTTTCGGCTAATTTCCGTGGCATCGACAAAAAGAAAACACTTATCTGAATGCCGCTATTCAAAAAAATATATTGCATAGAGGTGATCTCGTTGAATGCATATTTTTTCATTTCCCATCACCTTTTGGACGATTTGATCCTTGCTTCTGCGATTGAGTCGCTCTTGTGCCTAAAGGTCGCTTGACCATTGTCCACAGCGGTAAACGGACGATCGTATCTTTCCAATCGGCAAATCTTAACGGTGCGAACGGGGTACTGTATGGTGTTCCAAGCGATTCGAGCGCAATAAGATGCCCAATCATGGTCATCAATGCAATAATAATGCCAACAAAGCCGAACATGGAGGCAGCTATCATCATGACGAAGCGGATTAGCCGGACGGCCGCGACCATATCATAATTAGGCAGGATGAACGATGCAATGGCCGTAAAAGCAACGATAATTACCATGGTATTGCTGATGAATCCTGCCTGAACGATTGCCTGTCCAATAACAATGCCCCCGACGATACCAACGGTTTGCCCAACGGGAGCAGGGAGACGCACCCCAGCCTCCCGCATCATTTCTAGCGTTACCTCCATGATGATCGCTTCCAAAAACGGTGGGAATGGTACGCGGCCTCTGAACTCGCCAATCGTGAGCAGTAATTTAACAGGAATGATCTCGAAGTTATAGGAAATAACCGCAATATAGAACGCCGGCAAAAAGATAGCGACGAAAAATGCGAACATCCGCAGCAGCCGTATAAAAGTAGAGATCGACCAGCGTGTGCTGTAGTCGTCGATGTTTTGAAAAAACGACATAAATGCTACCGGTGCTATCAATACGCTTGGTGAACAGTCTACGACAACAGCGAATCTTCCTTGCAATATTTGTGAAGCCGCAGCATCCGGTCTTTCTGTTGTAATAAATTGAGGAAATGGCGAATACGGATTGTCCTCGATAAACTCTGCTAACTCGCCTGTGTTAAGGATGACATCGACATCAACTTGCTGAATCCGGTCTTCCAGCTCTTTCAGCACCTCAGGATTAGCGACATCAGCTAAATATAAGATAGAAACTAAGGTGTTTCCTCTTCGCCCAACCACCAGTTCTTTAATTTTCAATTCACGGTTTTGAATATAGCGACGGATTAAGGCAATATTCTGACTGCCTGTTTCAACAAAGCCTTGATGCGCTCCCTTTAAAGAAACCTCGATCTGTGAGTCTTCAATCGCCCGCTGTGGCCAGCCTTGCGTTCCTAAGGCGGAGGCTTTTGTCCGCCCATTAACAAAGAGAACACTATTGCCTTGCAATATGGCATTCTCGACATGCGACCATGTAAACAAGCTTTGAATTTGGCCTACATTTACCGTAATATCGTCAACCGCATTACCGTTTCCCGTTTCAAATTGCAGCGGGCGGAGCACATTATTATTAATTGAGTTTTTATCTACTAGTCCATTTAGGTAGACTAGCGCTGCTTGGTCCCCAGACTTCTTAATGATAAAATGCCGCACAACTAGGTCGGGGGTTTGACTGAACTGACTATGTAAATAGGTTATGTTTTGCACCAAAGACGTACTTATCGTGTTACTAGGCGGCTGATTAACTTGCTCTTGGACCGAACGATACTTCTTTCTTCCGAACCAGTTTGAAAATAGCATCGATCTTCACCACGCTCATCCCATATTCTTTTCTTTTATTATGCAAGATTATGGGAATTTTATTCATGCTTGCTCCCATTTCGAGAAGTCTCTTAAGGGATTGTATAATCTATTTTTTACAAAAGCCCTACACTGCATTACAATGGAGTAGTTATTAACCTGCGGACAAATTTTATGAGAATTGTGGTACTTGAAAGTGAAATGAGGGCTTTACGATGAAAAAAGGGCTTGGTTATGCCATTATTGCCTACATTGCTTGGGGCTTGCTGCCTGTGTATTGGAAGCTTTTTGGGTCGTTGATGGCTGGAGAAATATTATCGCATCGCGTGATTTGGTCATTCGTCTTTATGGCGATTCTGATTGTCGTTGGAAAAGGGAAATGGCAGCAATTTCGCAGTCTCATTACCAATCGCACCACCTTATTACTGGTTGGAGCGAGTAGTTTGTTGATCAGCACCAATTGGCTGATCTTTATTTGGGCCGTTAATAATGGGCATGTGATCGAGACGAGTCTCGGATACTACATCACGCCACTCTTTAACATTATGCTGGCAGTGTTGTTCTTACGTGAGAAGCCGACGGGCCGACAATGGCTGGCTGTGGCTTTGGCAGGAATCGGTGTCTTGATTGCCACCATAGACTACGGCAGATTTCCATGGGTATCGCTCACGTTAGTAGGTACCTTTGGCTTATATAGCCTGGTGAAAAAAAGAGTAACCTACGACGCATCAATCGGGCTCGCGGGAGAAACAGCGTTCGTTTTCCCGATCGCCATTGCCTACGTCATCTACTTATTTGCAACGCATCAGGATGCTGCATGGACACTGCCGCCGATCACGCTGATCATGCTGCTCCTAGCAGGCGCTGCCACCGCGTTGCCTTTGCTATGGTTTGCCAAAGCTGCTGCACAACTGCCACTATCTATGTTAGGTTTTATTCAGTACATTGGCCCGTCGATCACACTACTGCTGAGTATTTTTATGTTTAAAGAGAAGTTCTCGCCTGTACTGCTAATTAGCTTTGCGTTTATCTGGAGCGCACTCGTGGTGTATGCGTTGGCGTCGATCAAGGTGGCACGAGTGGCCAAAGAGGATGTATCGCTTACATGAGGTTTCCGATATTCGACAATTTCATTAAGATTTCATCAATTTTTGAGTGATGGTCATAAGTCATCTTGCTAGTGCAAACCGCCCTATTTTATAATATAGGCATATATACCCAAGGAGGTGAATCACGCATGTTGCTGGATGAGAAAATCGTGTATCAAAACGAAGAAGAAGGCTCAGAAGATAACGGTGAAGAAGGAAACTAATCACCTCCAGTCAGCGTAGATCCACCGAACTCATTGCCTAAAAAAATGCCCCCAACCTTTACAGGTGGGGGTTTCTTGTTTGTTAGAAGTGATTACGGTTCAATTCTCGAACGGGGTTTTTCTATCTCGCGAACCGCGGTATTTATAATTCATTTTGCGATATTTAATTTCAATTCAATTCACTTAATGTGAAATAAAATTCCATTAATGACATTAAATTTTACAGAAAATTTACACGCGTATCTTGTGTTTTTACCTAATTATCCGTATGATGAAGGTGATTTCAGCTTGGATAATCTATGGTGAGTAGGGAACCTATATGTCAATAAATGATAATATTTTGATCAAAATTCGCGATATGAAAGATAGCCTAACTCCCGTGGAGAAGTTAGTAGCTGAGTATATACTAGATAATGTGGACGAGATTCCACATCTCTCGATTAAGAGTCTCGCTCAATCGACGAAAACAAGTGATGCCTCTGTACTGCGCTTCTGCAAAACGATGGGATATAAGGGCTATCGCAACTTTATTGTAAGCATTTCAGCATCGTTGGGATCGATGGATGATGAGCAAAAGGACCAATACACCGATATTCAACCTGGTGATGATCTCTCTACGATTATCTCTAACATATCGCATAATAATAGTAAATCCATTGAAGACACGTTGAGTGTCATTGATCGAAATGAAATTGCCCGCGCGGTCAGGGTGTTAGTGGATTGCAATCGCATTGTTTTCTTCGGAATCGGTGCTTCGGGTCTAGTCGGGATGGATGCTGAGCAGAAATTCTCTCGCATCAACAAGATGTGCCACACCTATACGGATGGCCATAGTCAACTAACAGCAGCCACGCTGCTTGGGAAAAGTGACGTCGCGATCTTCATTTCCAATTCGGGCAGCACGATTGAAATTCTAGATACGCTCGAAATCGCCAAGAAGAATGGCGCCACAATCATTGCCATTACCAAGTATAATAAAAGCTCCTTGGCGGATAAAGCGAATATTGTACTCAGCATTTCGACACCGGAAGTCACGATTCGAAGTGGAGCTATGGGTTCGCGCATTGCGATGTTGACGGTGATTGATATTCTTTTTGCAGGGGTAGCAAGCAGCGAATATAAGCATGTGAAGAAGTATTTGGCCAAGACACACGACATTATTGCCAGCAGCAAGCATAGAAAATAAGCGAGTCGAACACACTAACGATGTCCTTTTAGGCGTCGTTTTTTTGTCGAAATTTAAGAAATAAAAAATCAATATTTTATTTTACCATAAAATAAAATTTCAAAAAGTATTGACCATCGTGAAATTTTTCGTTAGTATTAGACCAGTAAAGAGTACAGCAGGCAGGAGGACAGCAGCTATGGATGAGTATCTATCGGGTTTAACTACGGAAGAGATTAATGAGAAGACACAGACTATTGACGAATGTTCAACAGAGCAAATGCTTCGGATGATGAATGAACAAGATGCATTGGTTCCAGCAGCAGTCGGAGCCGAAATACCGCAGATCATGAAAGCGGTTGATATTTTGCATCAAGTTCTCAGAAACGGTGGCAGGATGCTCTACGTAGGAGCTGGTTCTTCTGGCAGACTCGGTGTGCTTGATGCCTCTGAATGTCCTCCAACCTTTGGCATTGATCCAATGTTGGTGCAAGGCCATATCGCCGGTGGTGATGGGGCACTACGAACAGCAGTGGAAGGTTTTGAAGACAACGCTGAGGAGGGGGTCGCCCTCATTGAACGATGCGGAGTGACAGATAAGGATGCGGTAATTGGGATTACGGCCAGCGGAAGTGCACAATTCGTAATAGCTTGCTTAAAGAAAGCGAAAGAAATTGGTGCTGCAACGATTGGTGTCGTGAATAACAAGAATTCCAAATTGGTAGCTGTTACGGATGTATGCATCGCGCCAGTGGTTGGGCCGGAAGTGATTATGGGATCTACTCGTCTGAAGGCGGGTACAGCACAGAAGCTGGTTCTTAACATGCTGACAACTGGAACAATGGTTAAGCTTGGAAAGACGTATAATAATCTCATGGTTGACATGAAGGCTAGTAATATCAAATTGTACGATCGCTCTGTTCGCATCATTCGGATTGCGACTGGGGTGGATGAATCCACAGCGATTGCCCATCTCGAGAAAGCGTCCATGAACTGTAAACTTGCCATTATGATGATTAAATCCGGCATGGAAGTGAACGAAGCAGAAGAAGCACTGGAACAGTGTGAGGGTAGTTTGAAGAGAGCCATACGTACCTTTGTAAAAGTTGTTTGATCATCTTTAAACAAATAAGGAGAGACTTGAACTATAATCAAGGCTCCCTATCCTAGGAGGTTTGTTTTTCATGAAAAGAAAAATGCCCATTTTAGCTTCTGTCGTAGCTTTAACAATGGCTCTAACAGCTTGTGGTGGTACTTCCGGTACAAAAGAAACGACTACACCAGGAGGCACAACAGCTCCAGCGGCTACTGCCAGCACTGCGAAAGACACCATTACAGCATTACTTCCACCGGTTTCACCAAACTATCAAAAAACGTTTGAACAATTGTCGAAAGACTTTACGGCTTTATATCCAAATCTAACGTTGAAAATCGAACCAGCTAGCTGGGAAGATATGAAGCAGAAGTTAGATACGCAAGTGAATGCAGGCAGCCCTCCGGACATCGCTTTCGGTGGTTCTGGAACGATTCCAAAATATTTGGAACAAGGCTTGCTGATGGATGTTACAGATGCAGCTACACCAGAGATGGTGGGCGATTACGATAAAACGGCATTGGATTACATGAAAAGTGGTAAAGGTCTATACGGTTTCCCAGCTTACATGGAAGTTCATGCACTTGGCGGTAACAAAGAGTTCTTAGAGAAAGCAGGCATCGACTGGAAAAAAGTACAGACGAATGGCTGGACTTACGATGAATTCCGTCAAGCGATCAAAAAAGGCGTAGTTACTGAAAACGGTAAAACGCGTTATGGCTTTACTTTCGCAGTAAAAGGCGTAGCTGCGGTTGACTACTTGGGCATTATGTCTAAAAACGCTGGTATGCCTTATGCATTCACACAAGATATGAAATATTCGTACACAAGCAAAAAGTACCTGGGCTTGCTGAAAGATCTTCGTCAACTGATCGATGACGGCTCCATGCCGAAAGAGCTTAGTTCCGTAGATGCAGGTAAGCGTTGGAACATGTTCTTAACAGCTCAAACGATGATTACGGGTAAAGGTCTTGCTGTATTTGAGAATTCCGCAAAGGCGAACAATGCTAAGCTTAAAGCAAATGACGCAAGTGCTGTAAAAGACAGCGTGCCTGTTGATTATATCGTATTGCCTGCTCCGACGTTCCAAGGTGCAAAAGCTTCTGCTAACACAGTCGTTGACGGATACATGACGTTCCGGGGTAAAAAAGAGCCGACTGCTGAGCACAAAGCAAATGTTGTGAAAGCGGCTTACTTCTTGGCTAGCGGAAATGTTGCAGCTGCGACGAATAACGATCTGTTCGCTGCGCATATTACGAAAAGCGCTAAAAAAGCTGCTGAGAGCATGAAGATTGATAGAAATCCTGACAATGTTGCTGCAGTAGATAACATGCTGAAAAATGCAACACCAAACCGTACGGATATTCCAACAGATTTGGCTGCTAAAGCAATTAAGTTGGAAACTGAAGTTATCGTTCCTAAATTCCAAGGTCTTCTAGCTGGTGAAGTTACGCCTGAAGCTATGTATGAAGCTGTGAAAGCTGCAGCGATCAAGGAGTTCGGCGAGAACGGAATTGCTAAAGACTAAGATGTATAATTAACCATCGGATAGGCGTGCAGCGGATGCTGCGCGGCTATCCGAACTACTTTTAAGAGAAAGTTCTGAAACGGGGTTGAGAATTATGGACAATATCGCAAAACCGATAAAAAGAAAGAAGTTTCAAGGGGATGCAATGTGGGGTTATGCGTTTATTGCCGTCTCTCTAATCGTGTTTGTGTTATTTCATGCGTACCCGGTCGTAAGTGCCTTTATCATTAGTATGCAGAAATACAAGCCGCTCGGTTCCACTTTTATTGGATTCGATAATTACGCGAATTCATTGAAGGATGCTTTGTTTTGGAAAGCGATGTGGAATACGGTTGTCTACACGGTGTTGACGGTGCCCGTTAACTTGATTCTATCTTTCGTTCTTGCCATTTTGATTTTGCCGCTTAGGAAGAAAACGCAATCTTTCTTCAAAGGCATTTATTACTTGCCTATGGTGGCTTCAGGTGTTGCTTTGGCAGTCGTATGGCTCTGGATTTTCGATCCGATGGAAGGTGGTATCATGAACCATGTTATCGCTCTTTTTGGTATTGAGAATCAGAATTGGCTTGGCCAAAGCGCAACGGCGATGTTCTCACTGGTGCTCATGTCCTGGCTATCGAGTCATGGCACAAGCATTATTATTTACTTAGCTGGTTTGCTTGGTATTGACGAAACGTATTACGAAGCGGCTGAGCTCGATGGAGCGGGTTTCTTCCTAAAGCTGTGGCACATTGTCATTCCTTGTCTGCGGCCAGCAACACTTTTTTTATTGGTTACTGGCGTCATCGGTTCGTTCCAGGTGTTTCAGAATGCATTCCTGATGACTGGTGGAGGACCAAACCATGCGACCACGATGGTTGGATTACTTATTTTTGATAATGCGTTCACGCTATTCGATTTCGGTAAAGCGGCAGCACAATCACTGCTACTGGCTCTCGTTATTGGCGTAATTGCATTCATTCAGTTTAAATTCGCGGGTAGAGACGTCGAGTATTAAGAGAGGGAGGATAATAATGGCATTGTATAGCAATCACGCAGGCAATCCCAAAGTAAAAAAGATTAGAAATGGGATCATTTTTATCGCCCTTCTACTTTTTGCTTTGGCGACGATATTTCCAATTTACTTCATGTTCATTTCATCGCTCAGTGATCCGGTTGCGGTCGGAGAGATCGAGTACTCTATTTTTCCCAAAAAGTTTACGCTTGCGTCCTATAAATACTTCTTTGACTTTAACGAGCATTCCGTTCGTTGGCTGCTGAACTCGCTTATTGTAGCTGTCACAGTTATGATTTCGAATGTTATTTTTGCCAGCATGGCGGGCTACGCATTCTCTAAAATTCAATTTAAAGGCAGAGGATTTCTCTTTGCTTTGCTGCTAGGTTCCATGATGATTCCTCATCAAGTAACGCTTGTCCCTCTATACATTTTGATGGTTAACGTGTTTGAACTGCAAAATACGTACAGCGCATTGATTTTGCCAGGCTTCGTTACCGTATTCAATATTTTTCTCGCCAAGCAATTTATGGGCAGCATACCGAACGAAATACTAGAGTGCGCCAAAATCGAAGGCTGCAATCAGTTCCAAATATATGGGAAAATCATTCTACCTTTGTCCAAAACAGTTCTGGCCGTTATGGCGATTCTGACGTTTATGGAGAGCTGGAATACGTTCTTCTGGCCGCTTCTTGTGACCAACACCATGGAGATGCAAACCATTCAGGTCGGATTGAAGAGCTTCCGCTTTGCGAATACAACCCTAATTGCGCCAATGATGGCAGGGGCAACAATCTCTGCATTACCTATGTTTGTTCTGTTCTTTAGCCTACAAAGATACTTCTTGGAAGGCGTAACCGTAGGTGCGGTGAAGGGCTAATTTCGGGTCAAAAGGAGGCAGCTGCAGCATGCTGGTAACGTGGGATGATTCCTATCGGTACGCCGTCATCGCTTTATGGAATGATGCCGCGGTGAAGGATGGCTATAAGGAGCTTACAGAACAAAGTTTTGATGGGATCTTTGCGGGAAATCCTTATTGGGATAAGGAAAGCACGTTTCTTCTACTTGCCAATGAGGAGGTCATCGGTTTTGCCTGTGGATGTACGGGAGATGATCTTCCGCTTGGTGACGTGGCCGGGTACATTACGTGCATCGTGTTAGCGAGCGGTTTTGAAACAGATGCTAATTATTTAATGCTATTAACTGCTTTAGAAAAGCGCTTTAAACAGTTGGATAAAAAGCAAGCAGACATCCTCTTTTTCAATCCAATGCTATTGCCATGGTATATCCCAGAAACACCTAAGCATGAGCATAACAATGCCCCAGGTGTACCTGTGGAAAGCAAGCTTTATGCTTTTTTGCTGAAGAGTGGTTATATTGAGCGTGCGAAGCAATGTGCTATGTACCTCCATTTGTCAGAATTTACGATGCCCGATGAAATCAGCGTGAAAGAAGCAAAGGCCAGCGCCCAAGGGTACACCATCGAGAGGTTCGACCCGGGCAAGCACGCAGGTGTGGATGACATGCTCTATGGCTTTGGGAATCCGTTATGGCAAAAGGAGATCGGTGCATCTACGGCAAATGGCGTGCCAGTTGTCATTGCAGCGTATCAGGGCAGGACCATTGGCTTCGCAGGCCCAGTTATTCGTCAAGCGAACGGACGGGGTTATTTTGCCGGTATCGGTGTGCTCCCTGATCACGAGGGTCATGGTTTGGGCAGTATTTTATTTTATAAACTATGCGAAGCGTTTCGGGAAATTGGGACCGATTACATGTCGCTCTATACAGGCATGTCGAACCCAGCCATCCGAATCTATGAACGGGCAGGTTTTCAAACTGTGAAAATTTTTGCTGTCATGAGAAGGGAGTTTGCATAATGAGCGAATCAAAAATGACTATTCTAGCTATCGGAGGTCACGTCGGAGATGCGGAATTAACGGCAGGCGGCGTACTGGCCCACCACTCTCTGAAGGGTGATCGAATTGTTACTTTAGCGTTAACTGCTGGAGAGCGTGGCGTTCCTGCAGGGCAAGACATGAAGGAATATCGTGTGCAAAAAGTAAATGAGGCTAGGACCTTTGCTGAGATGCTTGGTGGTGAATCCATCGTCTTTGACATTCCGGACGGTGAACTGCAAGATAACGAAGAAATGCGCTATCGCGTATGCGATGTGATTCGCGACGTGCGTCCGAATGTTATTATCACTCATTTTAAGAACAGCATGCATAAGGATCATATGACGACTCACCGTATTGTGAATGATGCGCGCTTTTTCGCAGGGCTAGCCTCGTTTGAACGTGAGAAGCCTGCGCACTTTGCAGCTAAATTGTATTACGCTGAGAACTGGGAGGATGCTGTTGATTACGTTCCTTACGTCTATGTCGATTTCCCGAAAGAGGCGTTTGATCTCTGGGTGAAGGCGGTTTCGACGCATTGGTTCGTGACAGGCAGTAAATCGTTCCAATACTTGGAATACTACAAGCATCTGATGCGTGTACGCGGTCTTGAAGCGAGAAAAGAATATGCGCAGACGTTCATGGTCCCAGAAGAAACGATGCGAATTCGTCAATCGGAATTATAAAACTTAAATTATAAAACTAAATGATAAAAACTAAATCGTAAAAAAATACCAAATGACTGTAACGAGGCTTAAGCTTGTTGCAGTCATTTTACCAAAATAGAAAGAATATGTTTTCGGTTCCCGAAAACCATCTTTCTATTTGGCGATAAAACCTACCTCTAAACGCGGTCGCTCATCATTGAATGGCCTCGATAGAGGTTTTCTCAAAATCAAGGCGAGTTGGGGAGGCAGCGATGATCTTAAATGGTATCGATTGTATAGATAAGTATGCTCACTTGTTCAAAGGGAAACGTGTAGGGCTAATTACAGCACCTACGGGATTAAACAAGGATTTTGTATCAACGATACAAATTTTTCGTGAGAAATTCAACCTGGTGGCCTTGTTTTCGCCGGAGCATGGGGTTCGTGGGGATTTAGCAGCAGGTGCTTTGGTCGACACGTATGTGGATTCGTTGACGGGAGTTCCCGTCTATAGCTTGTATCGGAAAGATTCCAAACGTCTGACCCAGGAAATGCTGGATGAGGTCGACATCATCGTCTACGATATCCAAGACGTAGGAACCCGTTATTATACTTTCATATATACGATGCTTTATGCTTTGGAAGATTGTGCGCAAGCGGGCAAAGAATTTGTCGTTCTGGACCGTATCAATCCGCTGGATGGCATTACGGTAGAAGGCAATGTGCTGAAAAGCGGCTTCGAATCCTTTGTCGGCAACTACCCGCTCAGTGTTCGATATGGATTGACGCCAGGAGAGGTCGCTATGATGGCGAATGATGAAAGGGATTTGAACTGTAAGCTGCATGTCGTACGCTGTGAAGGTTGGGAGCGAAACATGCTGTTCTCGGACACAGGACGTCCATGGATTATGCCTTCTATCGGCATTCCTCGATTTGAGACAGTAGTGCTGTATCCGGGCACTTGTATTATTGAAGGAACGAATCTGTCGGAAGGCAGAGGAACGACAGCCCCGTTTGAGATCATAGGTGCTCCGTTCATTGATGCGCACCAGTTAGCGGATGAAATGAATGCGAAAAAGCTGCCAGGTGTCGTGTTCCGCCCTGTATATTTTAAACCGACTTTTTCTAAATTTCAGGGAGAACAATGCGCAGGTGTGCAAATTCATGTCCTCGACAACCGTGCGGTTCGCCCCATCGATATAGGCGTTACGTTGATGTACACGATTCAGAAAAATTATGAGCAATTTTCATTTCTACCACCTTTTAAAGAAGGCTCAAGGCCATTCATTGATTTACTTGGCGGCGGCAGCCATTACCGTGAGACTCAGGTTGATATTCCAGCTATGTTGGAACAATTCCGTGAGGAGAGTCGTGAATTTGCTCAAAGAAAGCAGCCATTTCATCTGTATTAGAAGCATTAGGGGGTGACGTTCATATATGAAGAAGTATGCAGTGGGACTTGATGGCGGAGGTACGAAAACCGCAGTAACCATCGTCGATGAGAGCGGTAACGAGGTTCACACGTTTACATCGGGGGCCATTAACTATAATGGCCAAGACGTGGCGAGTGTTCAAGCAAGTTTAGCGGAGATTTTTCGGACAATTGATAGCGTATGCGATGGACTTCATCATTGCGCGCAAGTGTGCATCGGGGCGGCTGGCATCAGCAATCCCACGGTCGCGACCCGTTTGGAAACCAGTGTTCGGGCATGTGGATATAAGGGACCACTGTTCATTACAGGCGATCAAGATACTGCGCTGTGCGGTGCGCATAACAGGGAACTAGGAATCATTTTAATAGCAGGGACAGGTTCGATTTGTTATGGCAAAAATGAAGCTGGTGACACCCATCGTGCTGGCGGTTATGGCTACCTCATTGATGATGAGGGCAGTGGCTACAGTATCGGTAGAGATCTGTTGTCTGCCGTCGTACGGGCTCATGATGGACGGTTGCCTGCGACGGTCATTGCAGGAATGGTGTTTGAGCAATTAGGCATGACAACGATTGGGCAAATCATTGGATTTGTCTATGATAAACAGACCAATAAAAAGGATATCGCTGCGCTTGCACCTATTTTATCCAAAGCATGCGAGCTTGGGGATGAAGCGGCACTGGCTATCGCCGACAAAAGTGCCCGTTCGTTGCTTGAACTAGTTGTACCCGTAGCGGAGAAACTTTCGATGCAGGAAGGCGTCCTTGCGATGGCTGGGAGCGCGCTGCTGAAGAATAGCTTCATACAGACCGCTTTTATTGATGGGCTCAAAGAACGTTATCCAGCTATGACCTGTATAACACCGAAGAGAGATGCCGCTAGCGGTGCCGCTTTAATGGCGCTGAACCGTTTGCAGTGATTAAGTGACGAAGGATGGTAGTAGATATGAGAGAGATTCACGAGATGTCGCTGCAGGAGAAAATCGGACAGATGATTCTTTGCGGGTTTGAAGGCACGGAACCGTCAGAATCGCTGGAAGCGCTAATCGCGGAACAGCGTATCGGCGGTGTTATTTATTTTGCCCGGAATGTACAGAATACCAAGCAGATTGCTGAGTTATCCGGCAGTTTGCAGGCGATTGCGGAGCGTAATGGCACGTTGCCGCTCTGGATTTCCATTGATCAAGAGGGTGGCATGGTAGCCCGCATTACCGAAGGGGTTGCTCTCATGCCGGGGTCTATGGCGTTGGCTGCCGGGGATGCAGGTCCGAAGGGAGCTTATGAAGCGTCCCTTATTTCGGGTAAGGAGCTGCGCTCGCTCGGTATTAATCTGAACTTTGCACCGGATCTGGATGTGAACAACAACCCAGATAATCCGGTTATTGGTGTGCGGTCGTTCGGCGAATCACCAGAGAAAGTTGCTCGATATGGCCGAGAGGCTGTACGGGGCTTCCAAGATGCGAACGTTGTTGCAACCGCCAAGCACTTTCCTGGTCATGGGGACACGAATACGGACTCCCATCTGGATTTGCCGACGATTACACACGATGAAGAGCGGATTCGCACTGTTGAGCTTGTACCTTTCATAGAGGCGATTGAGGGTGGAGTCGATGCGATTATGTCCTCGCATATTTATTTCCCAGCATTAGAGTCTAAGAAACTGCCGGTTACACTTTCGAAGACTGTTCTGACTGGACTACTTCGAGAAGAGCTTGGCTATGACGGCGTCATCATGACCGATTGTATGGAGATGAATGCCATATCTGAGCATTATGGTACGGTTGCGGCTGCCGTTATGGCGGTCGAAGCAGGGGCTGATCTTGTGTTAATCAGCCATCGTCGCGATCTGCAGGTCGGCGCCATTGCGGCGATCGAGCAGGCTGTGCGCGAAGGGCGTATTACCGAAGCGCATATCGATGCTTCGGTTCGTCGGCTGCTTGCACTGAAGGCGCGGCGCGGGGTCATTGCGGAGCAGCCACGTGCGACAGCTGCACAAGAGGTCGGGACCGCGGCGCATTGTGCGGTTGCCGCGCGCCTCAGCGAAGCAAGCATCACGCTCGTCAAGGACGAGCAGCAGCTGCTTCCGCTGCCGCGTGTGCGGACGCTAGCGATCACCGTGGCCGCGGCCATTTCGTCGGGCGTCGACGAAGCGTACGCGGGCGTCGCAAGCTTGGGCGCTGAGCTGGCCGAACACGGCTTGGACGTGATCGACCGCGTGCTCCCGCTTGCGGAGGTGAATGAGCGCCGCGCAGCGGTGCTTGCGGAAGCGGCAGCAGCGGAGCAGATCGTTATCGGGACGTACAACGCCCGATTCCATCCTGCGCAGGTCGAGCTGGTGCGCGAACTGCAAGCGCTCGGCAAGCCGCTGGTCGTTGTCGCGCTGCGCGTGCCGTACGACCTGCTGGAGTTCCCGGACGTAGCGACGTTCGTCGCGGCCTACGAAAGCCGACCGTTAGCGCTGCATAGTACGGCGCGTGCTCTGCTCGGAATGGTGACACCGCAAGGACGTTTGCCAGTGTCGCTTGGGGCTGACTATCCAGCAGGCTGGAGATGGGCGAACAGATAATGACCCAGCATGGACTTTTGGAGTCTGTAAGTCGATTTTTTCGACTTACGCATGTCAGCAAGGGCTATTGGAGATGAGTAAGTCGATTTTTCAAGGTCTTTCTCGACGAACTCCTCGTGCTCTGCTGCTTCGATTATTTCACTCGCGGGTTCATGGCAGGAAAGTGGAGGGAGATTGCCGTTATGTCCAATTGGGATATCGCTAAGATAAGCAACTTCATCGAACAAGAAATTGCCGCAGGACATCTCCCTGGTGCGGTCCTTTATATTTCTCATAGAGGAAAGGAAGTAGTGAAGCAAGCCTATGGGAGCCGAGTTATGTATCCGGAAGCTGCTCCGATGAGAGTGGACACGGTTTTTGATTTGGCTTCTCTGACCAAAGTGGTTGCAACGCTGCCAGCAGTGCTTCACTTGATGGATCAAGGGAAACTTACTTTGGCTGATCCGATTGGGAGCTTTTTACCACAATTTCGATTCTTTCAAGAGGAACCCATCCGAATCGTACATCTGCTTACACATTCTTCAGGGATTAGGGCGGATATCCCAGGCATGAGATGCCTGATGCATCTATCCCGGGATGAGCTGGTGGACCTGATCTTAAACGAACGACCGCTTCATCCCCCAGGAACAAAGGTCGTGTATAGTGACATTGGCATGATTTTACTTTATCTAATCATTGAATCTGTGACCGGTGAAGAATTCGACACCTATCTCAAACGAGAGATATTTGAACCGCTGGAGATGTCGGAAACAGGGTTTTGTCCAACTTTCGAGGATACACGCTATGCGGTTACCGAGTTTTCGGAACAGCGCCAAGCATACAAGTCAGGCATTGTTCACGATGAAAAAGCAGAGCTCATGCATGGTGTAAGCGGTCATGCGGGGTTATTCTCGACGGTTCACGATTTAGCGAATTATGCTGAAATGATCCGGCAGAATGGCGTCTTCAAGGGGCGAAGAATTATTTCCAGGGCAGCCATCGAGCTGTCATCCCGCAACTTTACACCTTATGACCAAGAGTTTCGAGGGCTGGGTTGGTTGCTAAGAAATCCGAGAAGCTTCTTGTTTAGCGGTGACTATGCCTCCGAGCAATCATTCGGGCACACAGGTTTTACAGGCACGAGCCTGTTGTTTGATCCTGAGCAGGATCTGCAAATCATTTTTCTTACCAACCGGGTTCATTATGGGCGAACAGAACACATCTTACAGCTTCGGCCAAGGCTGCACAATCTCATTTTTTCTCAATTTAAATAACCCCAGTACCAAGGAGATGAATCGTGTGTTGCGAACACTTCTGAATAAAGCTTCCCTAACCATAGCAGGGCTTATGTCTGGCACCTCCCTAGACGGCATTGATGTAGCCATTGTCCACATAGCGGGCCGAGGCATAGAAACGAGCATCAAGCTGCTGCACTTTGAGAGTCTACCTTTTGATGAGGAGATGCGAGAAAAGCTTAAGCAATTGTGCACGATAGAGCATTCTGATGTTGCGCAAGTGTGCGGCATGAACTTCGCCATAGCGGAGCGTTTCGCAGATGCCGTAATCCAAACAGTGAAAGCAGCCAACATGAGCATGGACGATATCGATCTTATTTCGACTCATGGGCAGACAATCTGGCACATCCCAGTAGCGGATGATGCGGATCGTTTTCTGCCCAAATCGACGCTGCAAATCGGGGACTTGTCCGTGATAGCTAAACGAACAGGCAAACCTGTCGTAGGCGATTTCAGGACCGCCGATATAGCCGTTGGCGGACAAGGCGCGCCGCTTGTGCCTTATGGCGACGATCTCATGTTCAGAGATGCGGTCAAAGGCCGAATCCTTCAAAATATAGGCGGAATTGGCAATTGTACGGCTCTACCAGCCGCTGCTGCTGATGGCGGCATGATTGCTTTTGATACGGGCCCAGGAAATATGGTGATGGATCAGGTGGTTTATGAACTATCCGAAGGGAAGCTCTCGTACGATGCCAATGGCGATTGGGCTGCCAAAGGCAAGGTGCATAACGAATTGCTAGTGGACATGCTCGCACATCCGTATTTCCAAGAACCGCCTCCGAAGACGACGGGACGCGAAATGTTCGGGAAAGCCTATGCGTCGGAATGGCTGGCATCCGCATTGGAGTGCGGACTTTCGCACGAGGACATCGTGGCGACGGCGACAGCTTTTACCGCACATACGATTGCTCGCGGGTATCAGGATTATATTTTTCCGCATTGCAGCATTGCGGAAGTGATCGTGAGTGGAGGCGGTGCGCATAATCGCACGCTGCTTAACATGCTTGGTGAGCTGCTGCCAGACCAAACCATACTCACGTCAGACGAACTCGGCATATCCTGCGATGCGAAGGAAGCGATACTGTTTGCCTTGCTCGGCAATGCATTCATCCAAGGAGAGCCAAACAATGTTCCTGCGGCGACGGGAGCGGAAAGACAGACGATCTTGGGGAAATTAGCTTTGCCATAGGCAATAAATAAGACCGAAGCCAACTGAACATCAGGTGGTCATACGGTCTTTTTTTTGTTTAGGAGAAGTGTCTACTTTTTTGGTACAATGTTTACAACTTACTAGAGTTGTAAAGGAGAGAAGTATGCATGCCGCCTATCCTCAAAAGTATTCTTAAGCTTATCGTTGTAATTATCGTAATCGTTATGGGATTTAAGGTTAACTGGCTAGTTGGGGTAGCTGCCATCTTGGTTATTCTGGGCTACTTTGTTTATGTGAACCGCTCCGCTATGTACGCTCAGAGGGGCAATCTGGCCTATATGAAGGGTGATCGTGAGCAAGCGTTGATTTGGATGGAAAAAGCGTATGTCTCGAAAGCTTTTCTGCCGAAACATCAGATTGGATATGGCTATTTGCTAATGAAGACAGGTGATCTTGCCAAGGCTGAGCAAATGTTCCAAGAGGTCTTGCAATCAACGAATGCAACGGATGTCCGCATACAAGCAAGGCTCAATGTGGCCACGGTATACTGGTTGAAGAACAAGCGGGACGAGGCTTTGAGCATGCTGCAGGAACTAGCGAACGAGGTCAAGAACACGCTGGTTTATGGGAATTATGGTTATTTTCAAATACTGCAGGGAGACTTGGAAGCAGCACTTACCTATAATCTCGAGGCCTACGCCTACAATGACAACGATATCACCATTATGGATAACTTAGCGCAAAACTATTATATGCTCGGTCGTCTGAATGAGGCGGATGAGATGTACACCAAGGTGATCGCCAAAACGCCTAAGCACGCGGAGTCCTATTATTACTATGCGCGAACGCTTCAACAACTTGGTCGAACACAAGAAGCACGGGAGCAGCTTGAAACGGCGCAGGGGAAGGAACTTGCCCTCGTTACTCCTTTAACCAAGGAGGATATAGCGTTATTCGCAAGTCAGTTGGGTAATGATGCGGTTGAGCAAAAGGTGTGAAAAAGAGCCCGTTCGAGTAATGAATCTCGAACGGGCTTTGTTGGCTGGGAGCGGCCCTTCTAACGGACACGGGAGCCGCTATTTGACTACAAAATAGGGAAAACAAATTCTAACGGACTACGCGGCTGTTATTTGCATTTATCAGCGCTAAATGAGCGCACAAAACAGTAAATAACGCTCCTTGTGTCCGTTAGCAATTGAAATTTGCTGAATTTCAGTGAATAAAGGCCGTCAGGTCCGTTAGCATGACCGAATGGGGATCAATCATAAGCCGGAGGCTCACCTCAGGCTTATTTCAGTGTTCAAGTAGTTTCTAAGCCAGAAGACCGCTCTTCTCCTGCTGGAGAAGAGCGGTCTGTGTGCGTCCGGGCGACAGCCCGTTTCATTTACCCAGAAATCAATTCATCGCGATTATAAGTGAGTTGTGATGCTGGTGACGCAGTGTTCATCAACTTTTTAGCCCAGATGCAGTACCCCATGCCTACATACGACAAGCCCCAGAAGAAAGCAAAATATTTGTTGTCGGCAATGGGCAGGAACATGGCGAGAATCATAATCAGCATAAGTGCGGGTACCCAACGAGGGAAAACTTTTGCCAAGAAAGTCAGGATCATGAACACCAAAGTGCCTCCAAGGAAACCAATCATACCGAACATTCGTGAAATGTTAACCAGCAACCCCTCCGGTTGGACCGCATCTGCGCCGCCAGCAGCAAATTGGGACCACAGCATCGCCGTTGTTAGTATATTTCCAATGATGATGGCGAGGATCGTGATAAAACCAGTGACCCCTGTTTCACGGGATTGTACCTGGTAAAAAGCGATTGATCCGACGGACATTAGAATGCAAGCAATTAAGCCTGTCGTCAATTCTTGTGTGCTATCCGTTCCCCAAATTAGAGAGGCAGGGGTCATCCCCATTCTTGCAATTCCTGCTAAAATACAAATCATGCCTAGCCATTTGATTACTTTTTGCTCAGTCATTTTTACTCATCCTCCATTTGTTTAAGTGTGTTGCTCTTGTGATTAGATTACTGGATGGGAAATCACGGAGAATAGAGCATCGTGTTCCTGGTTTTTGGGAATATTTGCGGGTACGATTTGGGAATTGACGGTCCGAGTCGGGAAATTGCTCAATATCCATATTCAGCTAGCGATCCAGCAAGCTATAATACAGATAGGCAAAGATTCATGAAAAGAATGGCGGTGTGATAAGCATGTTAAATCTGAGCAAAGCAGGCAGTCCGGGAGTTATTAACAAGCAGCAAGTGTTATGGTCGATGCGGATTGCTCAGCTTTTTGTAGTCAGCTTCAGTCTACTGACAGTTGTGCTATATGTAAGCGCAATTCCACGCTATTACAAGGTACTTGTAGGGAAATGCATCATGCAAGGCTGTGGTAATCTCGTTCCTGCCATGCCTTTGCCGGCAAATGGGTTTAGCTTGGAGCAATTTGGACTGTTATTCGTACTCATTGATGTTTTGTTTACATTCGTTTTTTATATGACTTCAGCGATCGTGCTTTGGAAAGGATTCCGGGAACCAATGGGGCTGGTGGCAGTCGTCGCGATGGTGTCTTTCGGATCATCGTTTCCATCGTTGGTCATGGCGGCTTCCGAAGGAACTGTTTTTACACATTATTGGTTCTTAGGTGTCTCCATGCTAAGTTGGGTTTCCTTGTCCTTATTTCTCTTGCTATTTCCGAATGGCAAATTCGTGCCCAATTGGTCGCGTTACGTTTTTATACTCATTATGATCGTGGATGTGATGACGCTCGTTTATGAAGGGCAGATGTGGGAAAAGTTTCATATCCCGCCTATATTCCAGTTACTTTGGTATGGCTCATCCACGCTTATTTTGATCTATTCCCAAGTCTATCGGTATCGAAATAGGGCTACTGCTGCCGAGCGGCAACAAACGAAATGGGTTGTTTATGGAGCTTCCATTGGCATTGTTGGATTCATTGGCATTAGTGCGTTGTTTGACCCTAGTCTTAATGATGGAACAGCGATGACTTATGTGTATTTAAACGGCGTATTGAATGCCTCCCTTACGGCTATTCCCATTACATTAATGTTCGCCGTACTGCGGCAAAGACTGTGGAACATTGATCCGCTGGTCAAACGAACCCTGGTTTATATATCTTTGTCAGTTTCCATCGTGCTCATTTATACAGTGACCGTTTTATATTTAAGCCGTGTATTTCAAACTCAGGATCATTATGTCGCTTCGTTACTGGCAACCGGGGTTGTGGCGGTAGCTTTCGCTCCTCTGAAAGAATGGTTGCAACGGCAAATAAATCGGCTGATGAAAGGGCGCCACGACGATCCTTACACGGTGCTGCTTGAGCTAGGCAATCAGTTGATTCAACCTCAGGATCCAGATGCCATGCTGCATGCTGTAGTAAGAACGGTGAAGGATGCGCTGCGAATTCCATATACGGCAATCTATACCGGTATCGGCGGACAGACTACATTAGTGGCTTCGGCTGGCAGCCTGCTGTATGAGCAACATGTCCTGCCGATTATTCATCGCGGGATAGAACTGGGAACTTTGCACATTGCCAGCCGATCAGCAGGGGAAGTATTTACGGCGGAAGACAATAAATTTTTGGATGTTCTTCTCAGGCAAGCTGGTCCGATTGTGGAGAATTGGCATATGACGCAGGGGATGAAGCTGCTAGCACAGGATTTGCAGGAGTCTAGGGAAAAGCTGGTGTTAGCGCGGGAAGAGGAGCGCCTGTACATTCGTAATAATTTGCACGATGATTTGGCGCCTAAGCTGGCCGCCCTTGCGTTGAATGCAGCGACTGCTCAGATTTATGTCGAGAAGCAGCCTAAAGTAGCGATTGACATGCTGGCTGACTTGCGCAAAGTCATCCGCTCAACGGTGGATGAAATTCGCACACTGGTTCATGACCTGCGTCCCCCAACACTGGATGAGCTTGGGCTAATCGGGGCTATACAGGAACGGATTACCCTTCTGTCCAAGCCTGCGGTAATGCTTGCAGGGGAGAAGGGCGCTGAAGCGCTGAACATTGGGCTACATGCTCCTGGGCCGCTGCCTTCCCTTCCAGCCGCTGTTGAAGTAGCGGTGTATCGAATTGTCACGGAGGCTTTAGTGAATGTCGTAAAACACACGAATGCTACCTCCTGTACGGTAAGGCTGGAAGTGCCCGAAACCGGTCAGCTTCAGGTAGAAATTAGAGATAATGGATCACACTTTGCTCCTTTGTCAGTCAATCCAGTTGCTGGGGGGAAAAGCGGGATCGGGCTGGTTTCCATGCGGGAAAGGGCGGCTGAATTGGGGGGGCACTGTAACATTGACCGGCCTGCTGGCGGAGGGACCAGGGTTTTGGCGGTCATCCCCTTGTCTTGAACGTATATAAAACGGTGTAGAGGAGAATGACAGACGATGAATATCATGATTGCAGATGATCATCCGATATTTCGAAGCGGTGTCCGAAACTTGCTTCAAACCACGGAAGATTTGATAGTCGTGGGTGAAGCGGCATCTGGAGATGAGGTTTTGGGGCTTGTGGAACAATGTCAGCCTGATTTGATTTTAATGGACATACGAATGCCAGGGCTCAATGGGATTGAAGCGACCCGACTAGTCAAAGAAAAATATCCGCACATTCATGTGTTAATTCTCACTATGTTCCGCGATGACCAATCGGTCTTTACCGCTATGCGCGTTGGAGCCAAAGGATATGTGCTCAAAGACGCTGACGAAATCGAGTTGCTTCAGTCTGTCCGCATGGTTGGCAATGGCGGCGCTGTCTTCAGCTCCGATATTGCGGCACGCATGATGCATTTCTTTTCGGAACCGAGAACACTCAATCCCTCGGAGCATCCGGCACTATCTGAACTGTCCAAACGTGAGATGGAGATTTTGGAGCGGATTGCTGAAGGTCACACCAATGCCCAGATCGGTGCACGTCTAAATATTAGCGCCAAAACCGTTGCCAACTACGTTTCGATGATTTTGAATAAGCTGCAAGTCGAGGATCGCAATGAAGCGAGCAGAATCCTGCAAGAATTTCGGGAGAGTTAGTAGGCAGTGCAAGCGTTGTAAAAAAAGAAGCCTCAGCCACGGAAAGGTAACCATGGCCTGAGGCTTTCTATTTCGTTGAGCTCACCTGTAGGAGGTGAGCTTCTTTGGATGTATTGAAATGGGTGAAGGTGAACAGATAATCACCTTTATAGTAACTGTTCTTGTACGCGCCAGCACCGGCGCCGACTTCAAGCTCCATAACATTGTAGCCAGCTTCATTCGGCTCGTTCAACTTCTTGAAGGTCTCGATGCCTGACTGCAGCAGCGCTAGAGGCTTCGAGCCCCAAATGCTAAGGGAGGTGACCACCGCTTCCTTCGGGTTGGTCTTTGACGGCTCTACCAGCAGCGACAGCTGGTAGGCCGGGTAGCTCAGCAGCAGCTTAACGCCGCCAGCCGGCGGCGACGCTGCTGCGCCCGCGCCAGCCTCTGCGGCTGGCTCCACACCGGAGGCGTCTGCGCCCGCCGCCTCCTGGCCCGCGAGCATGACGCTGTCATCCTGCAGCGTCACTTCCGCCGGTTTGCCCAGCAAGTCTTCGACTTTCTTGCTGGACAAACCGATGAAGCTCTGCAGGCTGACTGCGCCGCCTGCCCAAAAGCTCCGCAGCAGCGGCGCGCCGTCTGCGTCAAACAACGTGCCAACGCCGTCGTAGACGCCGGCCTTGAAATCCCCTTTGTAGACGAGTTTGCCTAACTCGTCATACGCTTCACCGGCGCCGGTTAGGGCGCCGCTCTGGAACGCGCCTTTGAGGCGCGGTACGCCTTTTTCATCAAAAGAGGTGCCCTCGCCGTTATACAAACCAACAAGGAATTGACCTTTATATTTCATCATGCCGCTAGGGTAGAACTCCGTGCCCTCGCCTGAGTAGCTGCCATTTTTGAAGCCACCTTCGTACATGAGAATGCCCTTCGCATCAAAAAGCTTGCCAGCCCCATTATACAAACTTGCGGAGAATTCTCCCTCGTACTGGGTGATTCCCCCCGATGAGAAGAGCTTGCCAGCGCCATTATACATGCCGCCATTGAAGGCTCCTTCATAGAGCAGGTCACCGCTGGGTACAAACAATTTGCCAGCCCCGCCGAATTTGCCATTTTGAAACTCGCCGATATAGATGACCCTCTGCTTCTCATCGTACAAGGCGCCAGCGCCATTGTAGACATCGGCCGTGAAGGCGCCTTTATACACTAGGTGTCCTTGCTCATCATAGAGAGCGCCATTCCCATTTTTCAAACCTTTTTCGTAATCGCCCTCGTACGCGAGGATACCGTTGTCATGGTAAAGCTTACCTTTACCAGAATAAAGACCATCTACCAGATCGCCAACATAGCGAGCATCTTTTTTGTCTTTTTTGGGATCAGCAACAATTTTACCATTCCCCGAAAAGCTGCCCAGTTTAGGTGAGTTTTCCTGAAGCACGGGGACGCGGTTAAGCCATTTGTTCACGATCGCGGGCGGGCGTATAAAGATGAAGTAAGCCAGAACGAGTAGGAATAATAGGATGAAAATAAGCAGTCTTTTGGAGATGTAGTAGGAGCCGATCAAAACGTAGTTTTTCAAAGAGGATTCGCGTGTTTGCAGCATGATTCGCATCATTTGCTGAAATTTAATAATCGCTAGTTTAGGCAGCCTTCCAACAGTTAAGATGGCCTTCATAATATGTCCGATGAAAGGTGCTACGATAGGCTTTAGCACTTTCTCAATCGTTTTAATCGGCTCCAATGCTCTCACTCCTTATTTCAATTGTTAAAAGAAGAATTTATGGGACCTGAATCGTCATCTGACCAGGTTGTTGAACGGAAATTACGCCGCCCCAGTTACACATGCATTTGGAGCTATTGTTAAGCGCGGGCATATTTGCGACAAGGACAGTCGGAGCTCCGGGTGCCCAAGGGGCTGCTGTGACTGGGATGCAGGGCATCGGTGTCAAAACGCCAAAAGCCGCAGCTGTTGCCGCTGCAACCATCGGATTGGATGGGGAATTACACATGCCAAACGGCAGTATATTCACCATGGGCTTATTATCCATGATATTGGCAATAGGCATCGCGGTCATGACCATATTCGCAGGAAGCACCATTAACGAGCTAGGTGCAGCACCGAACGTGCATTGCAGCATCGCGCCGCCACATACGATATTCCCCATGATTCAAGCTCCTTCTTTGAAATTATTTCCCGTGCAATATTTCGGCAAAATGTGCTTTCATCTTCCTTTTATACTACTAGAAAAGGTTATATGCGGCAATCTAATCCTCTATTCGCTAGATTTCGCTGTTTTTCTCCAAAGAATGGATGCGAGAGTGGTAGAGATATTGTACTATAAAGAGAGAGAAGTAGGTGAGCGGAGGGGTTTATTCTGAATGGTTTGAATATGGTGAAAATAGGGCTCGTAGGCATACTTGCGACATCCTCAATCCTGGTGGCAAGTGCTCGAGTGGAAGCTGCAGGGGTGAAGGCTTTGACCATGCAGGAGGCTATTAAACAGGGGCTCCAGAAGAGCCCTCAGCTGCGCGATGCCAGAACAGATGTCCTGAAGAAAAGAATCGAGCTGGAGCAAGCGCAGCATACGGTTAACAATGAGGAAGCCAAAGCAGCCGGATTGTTCGCCAAACCTCATAACTTAAGCCAGGATATTGGTACGCGAATGAAGGTGCCAGATGCCAGATCTCAGTTGTATATAGCGCAGGAAACCTTGCGGCAGCAAGGGGACTCAGCTCGATATGAGATCGAGAAAAGTTATTTAACTGCTTATCAAGATGCTGTGGCCGAGGAGCGTTCTCGAAAGAAAGTTGAGGAAGCGAAAACAGCCGTCGACACGGTACTTAAGAAGCGGAAATTCGGTCTCGCAGATGCTGCGGAAAAAGATAAAGTGGATAAAGCGCTAGAGAAGGCAGCCTCCGATTACAAACAAGCGCAATTGACGGCGAAGTCTAGTCGTTTGGCACTGGGTAAATTACTGCAGCTCAATATGGAAAATCTAGTGGAGCTTTCGTTCCAGCCGGATTACGCGGATTTGAATCAGAAGATGCTTCCTACCTATATCGCAATGGGGCAGAAGACAACATTAAGCCTGTTAAGAGATACGGAGGCTCGTCGTTTGGCGGATGAAAAGCTGAACACGACTCGTAATTTATATAGTGGTAAATTTGGCCCGGCCCGCATGAGGGTGATGGATGGGTTATTTAAAGAGCAAGAGATCGATATGGAGCTTTTTCAAGCAAGCTATGATGAAACACTTGGACGGGTGAAAGAGGATTGGCAGGGCTTTTTTATGCTGCTTGGGTTCATTCCCATTCCGAAGTCGCTGCTTCAAGGTGAATTTGATGGACTGCGCTATTTGGATGACCTGTCGAATGCTTTACCACTTGCAACGATGGAGCAGAATAAGGCGCAGCTGCAGGAAAAAGAAAGTCGGAATACGGTTATTGCGGATGTGAGGCAATCCTTTTTGGAGGCTAAGGGAGCTGAAGAAGCCTACGCGCAAGCGTTGCGTGATAAGGATAATGCGGTATCCAATTTAACGAAGGCCAACCAAAAGGTGAAGCTGAGCTTGATGAAATCAGAGGAGCTTCAATCCTATAAAGATGCAGTGGATCAGGCGGATCAACAAATTATGGCAGCGCAAATTGCCTATAAATTAGCGATTGGAAAGCTCGATCTTGGAACAGGCGGAGCTGTGAATCGTACGCTTCGCGAAGGCATACTGCCTTATCGTGATATCGATGATGGCTTGTCTCCGATAAAACCGCAGAAACCGAGAGCACCACTAGGTACTTGGAAGCTGAAACCGGCGGTTGGACAGCTGCTTAGCGATTTCAGCGTAAGTGTGAGCAAGAAACTGGGTGCAACGGACTACGCCGTATTGACCAAAGACGGTAAACGCGTCGGGAAGCGGACGAAGATCAATAAATCGATACGGAATTTAACGCTAAAATTCAGTCAAATTGATCAGCTTAAGGTCGTGCTTTATAAAAAAGGGAAAGTCATTCAGACGCTGCCGCTTGACGGAAAAGGTAGTGCAGGGCAATTAGTTGCAGCTAGCGCTGAGAACGGCGCTACTTCAGGAGACGCAAGCGGGAGTGCTGGTGCGGATGGAAGCACGGGTACGGACGGACAAGCGGGAAGCGATGGCAGTACTGGGAATAACGGAAACACAGGAAATACTGGAACTAACGGAACTAACGGTGGCAAAGGAAATACAGGTGCCGGTGGCGTCAATGGTCCTAATGGTGGAGATAACTCTGCTAATGGGCAGACCGGCACTGGGAACGGTGACGGAGATGACAGCGGTACAGATGACAACGCCGAGAATGCTGGGCAGGGTGAAGACTCTGAAGGTGAGGATGAAGGCTTAGGAACGGTCATTATCGGCTCGTACAAAGTGAAGCTAGAAGCGTTGACGCCTGCGGCTTTTAATGCAGCGACTGCTACAATGGCGACTTCTGGACAAGGGATGGTGTATCAATCGGATGCGCCAGGCGCTCCTTGGATTGGCATGGATGAAGTCTTAGATCCGGAAGCTTTAACGATCCCTTCTAGTTCAGCTGTTCTTTCCTCTAAAGCTGTGGATGCGATCAAGGTGACCGTTGAAATCAAGGAGCCAGGCACGATTGCCTCCCTTGAGACCCCTGAACAGCTTCAAGGGAAAATAGATACGTTAAAGCAAGACATTGAGAAACTAGAAGCGGCCAAAACTGCCGCTGTTGCCGCCATGAAGCTCAGCGAGATCGCGGATCTCGCTGTGCAGATCAAGGACGCGCAGGCACAACTGGGCATGCTGGAGGCGCTGCTCAAAGGCGACACCAAAGCCGCGCTCTCGCAGATGGCGCTCGTGAACAACCCGGACGCGCTGATCGCAGCGCTGTCTGAGGAGGCATCGCCGGCTGAGCCGGGCGATGCCTCTACAAGCAATGGCGGCGACGGTACCCCCGCCACCACAGATGGCCAGGCCAGCGAGGATCAGCTGGCCGATCAAGCCGAGCTCCAGCAGGAGAAGCTGGAGCAAGCCCTCGCCGCCGGCGAGCCGGAAGCCGCTGCAGCCATGCTGCAGCAGCTTCTCGCGACGCAGGCGCAGCTCGCGGATGCGGGGTCAGGCGCATCCGAGGGTCTGGCTTCGCTCGAAGCAGCGAAGCAGAAACTGCAGGCTGCGCTGAGCGCAGCGCAGGCGCAGCAAGACACGGAGCGGGTGGCGACGCTGACCCGCTCTATAGAAGCCGTCGACGCAGCGAAGCTGTCGACGCAGAAGGCCGCGCTGTTCGCGAAGCTGGACGCGGTACAGGTATTGCTGGCGGAGCTGCCAGCAGGTTCGGCCGTACAAGCGCAGCTGGAACAGCAGGTGGAGAAGCTGCTGGGCGAACTGCAGCTCCAGGAGAAGATGAAGTACGCTCCGGAGGAGCTGCAGGAACTTGCAGAGGTCGCTGATAGCTTGGCGAGTATAACTTCTATCCCTGCTTCTTCTGGCCTTGCTGAGGTTCCTGTCACGATTCAACCTCTTTCGGCAGAAAGCGTGCTTTCTTCCAATATTTCTATCAAATTTGCCGCTCCGCCTGTTATAATAAATGGACAAGCCTATTTACCTATCAGATCTGTTTCCGAATCGTTTGGAGCGGCGGTAGATTGGGACCCGGAGAGCTTTACAGTCACGGTGAGCACGGAGTATACAACCATTACAAGCTCTATTAATCAAGTTACTGCTTACATAGATGGACAGCCTATCGTGATAGATGGACCATCCTTGCTGCTAGAGGGTAGGACCTATGTGCCATTAAGATTCATTTCCGAGTCCTTAGGCCTAGGTGTCGACTGGAACGCAGCTATGCAAATCATTCAGATTACAAATTAAGAGGAGATTACAAGCGATGAAGAAATCGATTGTGGCATTGCTGCTCGTCTTGCTGCTACTGGGTGCTGCAGGTACTTACCTGGGCACACACCAAGATAGCATCCAGCTGTGGCCATGGAAAAAAAGCATGCCTTTCGACGGATTATCGAAGGCCATCTCAGACTCGCAGAATAACTTATTCGTCATCGATAACGCTAAGAAAACGATACATAAACTGGATGCCCAAGGTATTCTTCAATTCTCCATTACGAGTGAAACGGGGAAGAATGGTGAAGTCTATCGTTTTAACGATATGGCGGTCGATGATCAGGGCTATTTATATACGATTCGTACGTTATTAGATCCCTATGGGATTGCTGTTAAATCGGAACAAATTGTACGCTATAAGCCAAACGGTGAATTTGATCGCAGCCTCTTCACGCAGGAATATGGCGACGCTCAGGTTAAGCGATATCGACTTGGCTCCTTGCGCAATGTGCAAGTGCATGAGGGTATGGTGTACTTTTTCAATGATGAAGTGAAGAAGTTATCCTTATACGAAACACCAGTTGGCAACAGTACAACCACTGAGCCTAAGTTAACGTATTCGATTACGCTTCCAGACAACAAATACGTGTCAGAAGCAGACGGATTTAAGCCAGGTGAAATTTATTATTCCACGCGAAGCGGTGAAATTTATCGTGCTTGGAGCGAAGGCCGATCCGAACTGGTCTATCCGCTGCCTGGGATAGATCGCACACGACGCAATTTCCCAGAGAGCTTCCACTTGGACCATCAGGGACGGTTGATTTTCATAGATTTTAACTCGCGTATGATTACAAGGCTGGATCCGAAACAACCTTATGTATTAGAGGGGATTGTTAACGACGAGAAGGCCAAAGCGAGCGGTGTGGAGCTTGCTTTTGACGCGACTACGAGCAGTATTGGTCCTGATGGCAGTCTTATTATCGTAGAGTCAGCTCAAATCAATCGCCGACTTCCCGATGGTACGATCACGCCTTCCTTGATTGAAGCGCAATATAGTCGGTCTGCTCAAAATCATGCAATCTTGGTATGGGCAATTGCTGTAGCATTCATTTTACTGGTGCTTTATGCCATCAAAATCATATTCGTTAACCTGCTTAAGAGACGTTTGCCGCTCATGGTGAAGCAAATTTTCATTCTCATTCCTGTCATTGCTTTCTCGATGATTCTTCTCTCTACCGTCATTTACAACAGTTTCTCTAAGAAAATGGAAGAAGAGACGTTTAGTGAGCTGATTTTACTTGCCAAAAATGGGCAAAACCTTGTTGATGGCGATAAATTGGAAAGCCTCACATCCCCTTTGGATTACGGGGGTACCACTTATCAATCATTCCGCAAGAAGATTCAATCTGTTTTCGAGAATAATGCACTGGATGATAATCAAGGTTTTTATAAGGCTGTATACAAATATGAAAATGGCGTCATTTATCGCATTTTGGAAGATGATGATGGCATGCATATGTTTAATCCATTCCAGCAAACGCCTGAGAATCAGCAGGTTGTACTGGAAGGCAAACCAGCAACAGGCCAATGGGAGGATTTCTCTGGAGAATGGCGCTATGCCATTGCGCCTATTTTTAACTCTTCGGGTAAAATTGTTGGTGTTTTCGAAACGAGTAAGAACTTAGATGGCTTGCTGAAGCATCGCCAATCGGTCCTTAATTCGATTATTCGCAATATTGCCTTTATCTCGGTAGGCTTACTGCTTGTGCTTGTCATCATGACGTATGTTCTTCTCTCTTCCATTCGGAAACTCCGCAACAGTGTAGGTGAAATTGCCAAAGGGAACTGGGATACCGTCGTTACGATTCATACACGGGATGAAGTGTCGGACCTGGGCGACAGTGTTAACACCATGGCTGCGCGTATTCGAGATTACATCACCAAGGTTGAGAATTTCAGTCAATCCTACTATCGATTCGTTCCACAGCAGTTTCTGCGCTTTTTGAATAAAGACAGCATTCTGGATGTCGAGCTTGGGGATCAAGTGGAAAAGCACATGTCCATTCTCATTTTTAACATCCGAGGATTTTACCAATTATCCAAAAGGCTGACGCCAGAAGAAAATTTTAATTTCGTCAATTCATTCCTCAAACGATTCGGTCCATATGTCCGCAAGCATGAAGGGCTTATGAATAAGTATTTGGGCGCAGGTTTTATGGCTTTATTCCCGAATCAGACTGATGAAGCGCTGTTTGCTTGTGTGGAGATGCGGAAGGAGCTAGATATCTACAACTCGCATAGAATGAGTGTAGGTTATTCGCCGCTTGATTTCGGAATCGGTCTACATAAAGGGCCTCTCCGCCTTGGTATCATTGGAGAGGAACAACGTTTGGAGGGAAATGTTATATCTGACGGAGTGAACCTTGCGACCATGCTGGAGAAGATGACTGAACCGCTTGGATCATCCATTCTTATCACGGATTCCGTGGTAAAGTCCTTGGAAAAGCCTGCGGACTTCCTCTATCGAGATCTTGGTTTAATCCAAGTGGATGGTGTGAAAGAGCCTCTTCACTTGTTCGATGTTTATCAAGGTGATGCCGAAACGATCCGCGCTTTGAAAGAGAAGACGAAAGCCTTGTTCGAGAAAGCTGTTACATATTATCAGGTTGGACGGTTCTATGATGCACGCGAAGCATTCTTGATGGTTATTAAACAGAATCGTCAAGATAAAGCAGCCCAATTGTATTTCTATATGTGTGATGAATATTTCCAAAAAGGTACGACTGGTGAATGGAATGGTACATTATCTGTTTCTTAATGAGGTGGTTGTGAGATGCAAGTAAGTAGTTGGACTGTGCATGAATTAACGAAGGAGAAAGATGCGTTACGGATTACAGATTTCTATTTATCACCTGTATCTTTCGATGATCAACGTCATACACCAGGTGAGTTGGATCATTTCCGTCATGCGCCAATGCTTAGTTTATCTCAGCGCAATCACCGGCATTGGTATATTGAGAATGAGACTGGTGACATTATCGCGGTGACGAGCTGCAAAGAGAATGAGCATCAATCCGGCGGATTTCTCTGGGATTACTTGGCTGTTCACCGTGAATATCGACGACATGGATTTGCCAAGGTGTTATTCCAGGCGTTAGAAACGTTTGCCCGATCTGCTGAAGGACGTTACATTTTAACGTACACGTGTGATTTGCCGGAATATCTTCCCATTCAGAAAATGTTCAAGGCTAATGGTTTTGAACTAATTGGTACCTATCCGAATTATTATTATGAAGGTGAAGCTAGACTAGCGTTTTATAAACCACTGTCCCCTTGACAGATAGACTAATAGATTGGACCTGATGATATGCAAGGAACCTTAAAAGGGTGGATGGGGCTGCGCACAGAAGACAGTCGTAAGCTTTGGATGATGCTGCCGATCTTTTACTTTAGCGGAATTGCCGAATCCTTGAATTACACGGCGTTCATGGCACTTTTTAATCAGCGCTTCGGCGTGCAATATTTGCCCTATATTTATATGGTTGAAGCTGCTATCATGCCGCTTGAAGGCTGGCTCCTAGCCAAACTGGCGAACCGACTGCCGAAGGCTAAGATGATGACGACGCTCTATGTCATTCTGATGGGGCTTCTCTTCCTGAACGGTGCTGTGCTACTGGGATTTAAGCTTGGCGGCATCGACTATCGATACTACTATCCTATTCTTTTTCTCACTTCTAATTTTGTCGTAAGACAGCTAACCTTGCTCCTATGGAGTACAGCGTTTGACTTGTGCCCTACCCAACAGGCGAAGCGACTTATGCCCGTTTTTATCGCTGCTACAACGACGGGTGGAATTACCGCAGGCTTGTTGGCTCATCAGCTTGGCAAACTACTAGGCACGGAAGCCGTGTATGCACTCGCGCCAATTCTCATGGTGTTCGGCTTCGTCTTCTTCCGAAGGGCACTCATGCGATACTTAGTTCCGCTCACCTTGAAGGAAGACAAGAGATTGAATAGGGCCCAGTCAGTCTCTCTCACTGATGACGAAGAGAAACAGCAATCTTCCGGCTACTATGCGAAGCAGATGCTGCGAAGTCCTTTCCTGCTGTGTGCGGTTGCTCTGATGACACTGATGCCGGCTGTTTATTTTATGATGGAGTATCAATATTTTACGGCTGCGGAATATAAGTTCTCAAATGAGGGGGATTTGACCTCGTTTTATGGCTTAATCACGGCGATTCAATTTACATTCTGCCTATTGCTGCAAACGGTATCTACTCGATTAATGAACTGGTTAGGCGCCAGTAATATTTTATTAGGCATCACGATCCTCTTCTTTGGCGGATTTGGTCTTACGGCGTTATTCATGAATCAGTCGCTCGGATTGGTCATGGTTTCCGGGTCATATGCGGTTTTTTATATTTTGCTGTATTACATTGCAGAGCCTTGTTATCAGCTCTTCTTCAAAATGATGCCAATATCCAAACGGGATGGCTATCGTTATTTCGCGCAAGGGGTTGCTGCTTCTGGCGGTATTCTCATTGGCTCACTTTTCTCAATGCTGCATTCGTTTGGTCTCCTTCAATTGTCGCCTCTAGCGTGGCTAGGAGTGGTGATTGCAGGGATTCTAGTCGTTGTAGCGTGGTTCGGCCGGAATCTATATATTCGTGAATTGGTCAAAAGCGTTCAATCCCTACACGGGGATTTATCAGAAATTGCGAGCTCTTTTATCGGGGGCATTCGCAGCTCCAAAGCATTATCGGCTATTCTAGCCTATCTGAAGCACCCCAATGATTACGTGCGAGAACTAGCCTTGGAAATTATCGGTAAAGCGAAGGATTCCGCGTTCTTGCCGCATTTGATCCAAATGATTGGGGAAGAGAGCTCGCGGATTCGCATTGCGGTATTACGTGCGATGAACTTGCAAGGTGCCACGATTCAGGACCTCGTGCAGGTCGCGTCCTTCCTGGAGGATGAGGATCCAGAGGTTCGCGCCGAGTGCGTGAAGTTGATTTCTAAGGCTTCGCATCTGAAAAGTCAGTCCCATTTCTTTATCCGTGTGAAGCTGTTGGATACGCATCCGAAGGTCGTGCATGAAGGCGTCAAAGCCCTGTATGCACTAGAAAGTGAAGAAAGCTACGCGGCTTGCGACGAAGCTATTATCAAAATGCTAGATACAGGCGGCGAATGGGCCGTCTATGGCTGCCATACCGTAGCCGATCTGAAACTGAATACGTACGCTGCTTGGGTTGTTTCTTTACTCGATGAGGAGCGTCCCGCAGTGAAGGTAGCAGCTGCGCATTGTATCGGTAAGCTTCAGCATGTGGAAAGCATTCCAATGATGCTGGGTATGGTGTCCATGGCGGATCAAGAGCTGCGCAAAGCCATTTTGCAAGCTTTTGTGGATATGGGTGATAAAGCACTGCCAACCTTGCTGGAGTATAGTCACCATCCGAATCCATTCATTTGGAATGCCGTTGTAGCAACACTCGCTGAGTTATTGGATGAAGGCAGACTGCATTCACTGCTCGTTGAACTATGTGCGCAGCGTCTGCAAGCATCAACGCAAGAGCGCGCACTGCCTGCTGCGTTAGAGAAGCTTGGCCTGATGGGCCTAGCGGAATTGGCGAAGGAACGATGTGGAGAGCTGCATGAAGCACTCATTGATGGAGCATGGGCCGTCATGGCTAAACTCGTCGATGAGCGGATCATTATGACGCTGCGTGAAGCGATTCAAGACGTGAACATCGAACTTCGCGAGAACGGTTTAGAGGTCCTTGCGGAGGGGCTCGGCGATCGTAAATTGGCCTATGCGTTATTAGACCAATTGAAGCAGCAGGGCGTGACAGAAGTCATGGAGGAATTACCGCCGCTGGGGCTGCTTCAAGAGGCAACAACATGGTCAGATAGCTGGCTCAAGGATATTTCGATCTATGCACTAAGCGCATTGGAGCGTGCAGATATGAAAGAAGAACGTAAATTTTTAACGATGCTGGATAAAGTGATTTTCTTGAAGCAAGTTAGCTTATTCGCGGATTTGTCCGTCGATGAGTTAGGGTTAATTGCGGGTATTGCGACTGAAGAAGTTCACGAAGATTTAACTTACTTATTGCGGCGGGGAGAACCGAACGCAGCCATGTATCTCCTTATCGAGGGGCATGTTGAATTAAGCAATGAGACAGGTGTTGGAGAGACATCGACGATCGGTGTTTTGGGACCTAAGCAAGCGGTTGGTGAAACGACTGCGTTAGATGGCTCCCCGTCATCTGTTACCGCACAGGTCATTTTTGATGAGGTACGTGTCCTTACCTTGCAGGGGGAGAGCTTGTCTCGCTTAGTGAGGTTATATCCGGAGATAGGAATCGGGATGCTTCACGCATCAAGTGCAAGAGTACGATTGCTTGAAAACATGCTGTTGAAAATGTCGTAGGAGTGGGTCGTCGTGGGTATTGAGTCCATCGTATTACGCAACGATTTACAAGAGCTAGAACGTCTAGCAGCCTTTATCCAAGGCTTATCAGGGTCCCTCGGCATGGACGAGAAGTCTCTGTTTCAAATCAATTTGGTCTGCGATGAGCTCGTAACAAACATTATTCTATACGGCTACCCATCTGCTCAACAAGGGATGCATACAATTCGCCTTGATGTTGGGCAAACAGCAGATGGTTGGGAGCTTTGTCTGAGCGATCAGGGGATTCCTTTTAATCCACTGCTAAAATCCAGCCCCCGCACCGATCTGAGCATTGAGGAGCGAGGTATCGGCGGGCTGGGTATCCATTTTGTCAGGCAAGTTATGGACGAACTTCGGTATGAGCGTTTGAATGAGGAGAATGTGCTTCTAATGAGGAAAAATCGAATCCATGAGGAGGGTGTTTCATGAATATTACCGAGCAGCTGCAAGATGACATTGTGCTACTGAGCTTACAGGGCAGATTGGATGGGAATACATCCGCAAGCTTGGAATCGGCATTTGCTAAGCTAGTGGAGCAAGGTAAGGGCAAGTTCGTATTTAATCTGCAAGGACTGGATTATGTCAGCAGCGCTGGACTAAGAAGCTTATTATCCGCTGCCAAAATGGTCAAGGTGATTCAGGGTAAGCTTGCTTTAGCTCGTATGAATGAGCATGTGAAGGAAGTTTTTGATATGTCGGGTTTTAGCAGCATTTTCAAGCTGTATGAGACTGAAGATGAAGCGGTTAATGCCATTAAATAATTCGATTGTGTGAGTGCACTTACCAGAATAGAGCTTGTTAAGTAGGTTAATTACATAAGGTACAAAGGAGCTGAGCTGGATGGAGATAGTCGTAGGCGTGCTTGTTATCCTGTGTCTTGTGGCTGTCATCCAGTGGCAGCTTGGGAATCGAAAGCGCCAATCAGCGGAGCTGGAGCTTGAGCGGACGATGCAGCTTTTTGACGTGAGTCTGGAAGTGAACTCAACCATTCGCAAACAGGACCTGCTTATCAAAATCATGGAAACCTCCTCCCGCATCATGAACGCAGAGGCTTCGTCCGTTATTTTGGTCGATGAGGAGAAGGGCGAATTGTTTTTCGACCTCGCGCTTGGTGCCAAAGGTGATGAAGTGCGTGAAATTCGCCTTAAGATCGGCGAAGGTATCGCAGGCTGGGTTGCACAGACAGGGAAGTCGGTCAAGATTGACGATGCTGCGCGAGATGAACGCTGGTCATCTAAGGTCGCAAAGCGCGTCGAATATCCAACTCGCAATATGCTCTGTGTACCGCTTGTCAGTAAGGGGAAAATCATAGGCGTGCTGCAGGTGTTGAACAAACGAGGCGATGCACCGTTCACGGATCGAGACTTGCAGTTATTGGAATCGATCGCGTCGCCAACAGCAGCATCTTTAGAGAATGCCATGCTGTACGATGCACTCGAGAAGTCGGTACATGCGTTGAAAGTTACAACGGCAGCTAAGGAACGTATGGAAAGTGAACTGCGTATCGCAACGGATATTCAGATGGGGTTTCTTCCTCGGAAGAGCTTGAGTCTACAAAGCCGTGGTGAGGATGCGCCGCTAGGAACTTCCTCGTCGGAGACGCTCGGCAGGGCTCAGGCAGATGCGCAGGCGATCATTCGACCCGCGCGCGAAGTAGGCGGCGATTTCTATGATTATTTTCGTATCGACGAGAATCGTTTGTTTTTTGTGCTTGGTGATGTCTCAGACAAAGGTATTCCAGCCGCTCTATTCATGGCGGTGACAATGACGCTGCTCAAAGGAAAAATGTCCGTGGAGTTGACGCCAGGTGAGCTGCTGACGGCTGTTAATCAAGAGCTGTATAAGGATGACTCGACGATGTTTGCGACGATATTTTGCGGCGTATTGAACGTAGCGACAGGTCAACTTCTTTACAGCGATGGTGGTCATTGCCCTCCTTACATCGTGAGAGCTAACGGTGAGGTGGAGCTTTTGAAAGGAAAAAAGGGCCTTCCTCTTGGTGTTATGGACGACATGCTATATATGGATAATGAGGTCACGTTAGATTTAGGAGATCGCATTATCGTGTATACGGATGGCATTACGGAGGCTGAAGACCAACTTCAGAACCAATATGGTTTTGTCCGCCTCAAGGATGTATTGGTGAGGGAGCAGGCAAGTTTGCCTGGGCAATTGCTCGGTCAAATGGTGCAAGATGTGGACTTGTTCGCAGATGGTGCCGTGCAATCCGATGATATTGCTGTGCTCATTATCGATCGCAATTCGATCAAATAGTAAACTCCGCTATATAGCGTTGTGATATAGTTAATACACAGACTTCTTGCACTGAGGGACGGACATGTAGAAGTGCAAACCAGGGTTGATTGAATGTTTCCATCAAAAGCTCGCTAGGAGGGTTATGCCATGCAAAAATCCCATATTAACCGGCAACCAGATTCTTCTTTGCATACGAATCAGAAAAGTAATAAAACAAATTCTCCCGTATCGTCCGATCTAATGAACATTCAACGTGCTATCGGCAATCGCGCTGTTGGTAATATGTTGAACATTCAGACCAAAATGACCGTTGGTCCAGCTGGTGATGCATATGAGCAAGAAGCTGATCAAATGGGGAAACAGGCGGCTGACCATATCGCTGCTTCAGAGAGTAGTGGCGCTTCTAAACCAGATGTTCAGCGCTCAGAAGGTGCCGAGTCAGAAGATGAGGAGCTGCAGATGAAGCCATCAACAGAGTCGATTCAGCGCTCAGAAGGCGCCGAGTCGGAAGATGAGGAGCTGCAGATGAAGCCATCCTCAGAGTCGATTCAGCGCTCAGAAGGCGGCGAGTCGGAAGACGAAGAGCTGCAGATGAAGCCATCAACAGAGTCGATTCAGCGCTCAGAAGGCGGCGAGTCGGAAGATGAGGAGCTGCAGATGAAGCCATCCTCAGAGTCGATTCAGCGGTCAGAAGGCGGCGAGTCGGAAGATGAGGAGCTGCAGATGAAGCCATCAACAGAGTCGATTCAGCGGTCAGAGGGAGGCGAGTCAGAGGATGAGGAGCTGCAGATGAAGTCATCATCGGAAAGCGGCTTTGAAGCGGATGCAGGGATTGAATCGCAGATTAAAGCGAAACAAGGCAGCGGCAGCAAAATGGATTCAAGCATTCAAGCGAAGATGGAATCGGCGTTCAAAACTGATTTCAGCAACGTAAATATACATAACGATTCAGAGTCATCCAAAATTAATAGATCTTTAGGTGCAGAAGCTTTTGCTACGGGAAATGACGTGTTCTTCAGGGAAGGTCGATATAATCCAGATTCACGCGAGGGGCAAGAACTACTTGGTCATGAATTAACCCATGTTGTTCAACAACGAGGCGGTAAGTAAAGCGAACAAGCAAGATTTTATAACATGAAGGAGCTAGGTAGAGATGCCCCAAGGAAAACAAGGCCAGACCAAACCAACGAGCCCCTCGCATCAGCAAATGCAGCAATTGCAATCGGGCTCGACAAGTACGAGTGCCACACAAATGTCACCTATGGGGACAAACATCTTTATGCAGATGCAGCGCACGGTTGGTAATCGTGCTACACAAGCTTACGCGAATCAGCTCATTCAGCGTAATAATTCGCAAACACAAGCGCCAGTGCCCATCGTGGCACCAACAGTCGCCTTCCATCGCCGCAGGTCAGGGACTGGCGCACCTCCAAGGCCATCTACACCTGTGCCAACTACAGTAATAGCACCGCAGGGGACGTCAACGGCACAAACGCCAGCGCCAACTACGGTGTTAGCACCGCAGGCAACGACTACGACACAGACCCCAGCCCCAACAACGACGACAACATCGCAGACAGCGACAACCAGTCAAACACCAGCCCCAACAACCCTGACAGCACCACAAACGGGGACCGTGCAAACACCAGCTCCAACGGTGCAAACACCAACGATACCTGCCGCTTCTACTTTGCATCCTACGGGTGACGATACGAAGGATAATGCAGACATGACAGCTGGGGTCGGCGGAACGTTCTCCGACAGCTTCGGTAAACGTGCCGATGATTTGAAAGAGTCCTACGATAAGACGAAGGATGCTGGAACAGCGCAGCAATCAGCTACCATGGGGGCAGTTGCTTCTACAGCAGATCTTGTAAACGGGCCATTCCAGATTATGAGTGCGATCAGAGAAACAATTGTTGCTTCTCGCGAGCGAGAAGGACATGATAAACGCTTTCAGTATGCAGGTACAGGTTCGACTATGATCGAGGCAAGCGGGAAAATGGTCAGCGGTTCAGCTGGTCTTGTTGATAAGGCAGCTAAATCAACTGGTCATAAGGATGGTGTCGGAGGCTCCTCATCCGTCAGTGACTACACAGGGACGGTAGAGGAAGCGATCTCAGCAGTTAAGAATACGATTATGGCCGTTAAATCGATTTACGATATGTATAAAAAGAGTGTGGACAATGGTGGTCTTGATAAAGGCGAGAAAGCAAGAGGGACGATCGAGATCATTAGTAATGCTATCCAAGCTGCACAATCCGGTATCAAAGTGGCGAAGGGCATTATGGATATCATGGAGACGAGTACGGCTAGCTTAACAGCGGTTATACCGGGCGTCAGCATTGCCGTAAGCGGTGTGAAAATTGCGATTAAAACGGTTGATGTGATCAAAGCAGGCTTAAATCGCAGCGCGATGACAACATTGAAACGTGATTTCAAAGGCAAGGCTGGGAATGCCGATGTACTCAAAGAAAAACGCTGGTACACGCGAAATGCTGGTGTAGATAAAGCGAAACTAGCTACGAAAAAGCAGCAACTGCAAGCTGATATTGCATCCGGTGATCCAGCTAAAGTAGCAGCAGCCAATCAGCAACTCGATGAAATTGCCCAATATGAATTAGCGAAAGAAATGAAAAAAATTAATGTGAAGCGAACAGATCGTGGAGCTATTCAAATTGGGCTAGAGCTCACGAAGATCGCTGCCGACATTGCTACGCTTACAGGGGTAGGAGCTCAGGTAGGAACGCCGTTGAAAATCGTGGCTACAGGCATTGGGGCAGCGATGCCAATTGCTAGATCCTTGAAGCAAGCCGGACGTGATCGCGCATCGAAAGCAGGCGCTTGGGGTATTACTAAAGCAGTATTTAATGCTGATAAATCGACAGAGAAAAAGAAAGAAAAACGAGCCCATGACACAGATCTTATTTTTGATATGTTCGATAAGCTCCCACTTTACGATGAACAGGATGCAGCATGCGTCGCACGTTACAAACAAGTTGAGAGCTTCGTAGAAGCAGCTGGTGTAAGTATTCAAGCCTTGTATCAGTTCGATGGCGATCCAAAGAATCTGAAAAAAGCCATTGTTGAAGCAATGGGCAAGAGAGAATAGGAGATTAAACAGATATGTTGACTGAGCTTGCACATGCGCGCCACTTGGCGCAATTAGGGCAATTGAAAGAGATTTTGGATGAAGCAGAGCTCGCCACGAATTTACTAGAGAAGTCCGAAGCGATTCCGCTGCATGTGCTAATGGCAGGGTTTCAAGAGGATAGCCAAGGAAGGGATCGTTTCCTTCATTTTAGCTTTTTACCATTGAACGATGAGGAAATTGTCGCCATTCAACTGTTGCAAATCTACAGTACACTGCCGTTTCATCTGCAAGCAGGTGCTCGTGAAGGTGTAGCTGCGCTCTTGCTTGAAATTAATACACGATTGCCAATTGGCCACTTTGGCGTTAATGAGGAAGGCGAGATTCACTATCGTTATGTGTATAGTCTATCGGCTTCGCGTACGTTCGAGAGTGATGAAGTCTTAGAAATTCTCACCCTTTTTGTGTATATGTGTGATATGTTCGCTGAGCACATCGAGCAAGTTGCTAGCGGTGAAGCGGATGCAGAGCAGGTTATTCAGGCGTTAAGAGCATAGCAATGAACTGCGAAAAGACCTCCAAACCCACAGATTGTGGTGTTGGAGGTCTTCCTCTTATTTCACATTAATTTACAGTAATGAGCTGAGTCGAATGTCCAGTCTTGCTGCCACGCCTGCGGGATTGCTTACACTACGTGGTCCGCCAAAGTTGAAGGCGATGATGACGATATCATTGCGGCCGCGTCGTAAAAATCGTCTTATATTGAAGCTGCGCCCGGTGTTGTAGAAAGAAGGGGTGTTCTGTGGCGCGTCATAGACAAGGGGTACACCGTTGATGATGACAACCGCGTAATTGTCGACTGATAAAAAAAGAGAAGCGCTCAGAATAGATCTTCGTTGCGAGAGCGAGAAGCGTTCCGAAATGACCACATTCTCACTGCTCAGGTTACCGGAGAACCAAACATAGTTGGCGTTGCTCACTGGTATCCATGCTGGGTCACGGGGAATTTCCTGAGCGTTGAACCAGGAGTTATCCGTACCAATCGAGATTATTCTTTGGCTCGGAAACAATCGGCCTGCTCCTAGTTTGTTATGCTTCTTCAGTTGAGCACGGTACAGCTGCATAGCTTTCATTTTCGGCAGGCCTGCGCTTTTGGGAAGTCGAACAATTCTACTCAGTTTTCCTGCGATACGTTGTTTATTAGTCATCTCGCCATCTCCTATCAGGATAAGAAATACTTACCAAACTATTCTATGCTTGACAGATAGAATTGCATGGGTTGATAGATGATAGAGATACTAAATGTATGATAACCCACGTCTCATATCAAATGGATGACTCCTCATATTCGGAATGAACTGGATTGTCCGTAGGACGTTGTGATGCACTAACGTTCCCATTCTCGCAATTTGTAAACAACTGAAAACCCTGAGTCCAATAGGACTCAGGGTTTTATCATTTCCTCGGAAATATTCGACTTATTTCACCTTGTTTTGCAATAGTTCAATGAACTGTTTACCAATATCTCCCATTTGCCCGCCTGCAGGACGATTGCCGCCACCGAAGCCGCCACCATTTTGACCTCCGCCACCACCTGTACCATTTGGTTTTTGGCCGCCGGATGGCTGAGCACTCGCTGTCCCATCCGTGGTATTCGCTTTAGGCGCAGCGGAAGCATCTGGCGCTGGAGCTTTACCTGCATCGCCGGAACCACCGGTCCGATTGCCTTGTCCGTTTGGACCACCATTGCCGCCGTTACCACGACTACTCATGCGTGTTTCCGCATCAGTTAGGAAGGTCTTCTGAGCATCTGTCAAACTTGCCAGCAGCTTGGTTTTATTGTCATCGCTGAGCTCATTCTTCGTGACAATATCCTGAGCGACAGGCAGCATGGCTTGCGCTTGCTCTTTCGTGATGGTGAGCCCATCCGCTTTATCAAGCATCGTCAGCATTTGAAACGTACTGAAGAGCTGTCTCTGTGCGGGATCCATCGCAGGGCGATTTTGCCCGCCGTTCTGCTGGCCATTCCCTGCCGCTTTCTCCGTTTGCTGCCCAGGCTGGGAGGTGCTTGCAGCAGCACTCTGTGTGTCAGATTGATTCCCGCATCCAGCTAGAAGAATGGGGATCAGGATGCATATGCCTGCTAGTTTTTTCATACTCATACGTGTATGTATCACTCCTATTTTTGTTTGTCCACGTTGTCATTATACGATGTTAATATGAAAGAATAGCGAATAAATGCTGAAAGCCAGCTTAAAATTAGTGATTAACATGCCATGAGGGGGGCGGCACCAATGGAGTTTAGGACGATTGATGTGGAGAAGGATCGAGAAACGATTATAGCCTTTCGGAAAGATTCCTACGTGGTGAGCTTCGGCAGTGAAGAAGGCTTCGGGGATGAGGATGACTACGTGAGGCGGATTGCCGATCGCGCTAGGCGCTTTCCAGATGGACTTGTGCTGATTGAAGAGGAAGGACAGCCTATTGGTCAATTGGAGCTTCAAATCGTTCTTCATGAGGGCAGTTATATCGGCTATGCCAACTTATTCTATTTAATTCCGTCCTACAGAGGGAAAGGATACGGTCGACGGTTAGTGGCGTATGCGGAAGGTTTCTTTGAGAAATATGCTGTGAAATCGTATCATTTACGAGTGGCTCCAACGAATTTACCTGCACTGAATTTGTACGAGAAAAGTGGATTTCGCCTCTTAGAAAAAGAAGAAAATCAACCCTACGCTGTATGGCGAATGGTCAAGGACCTCTAGGTCGAGGCGCTCCACATACAATTCGGCTACTCGCGACTGAAATGTGCAGGGCGAGTTAAGTACGATGGCAGCTTCGTGTGCATATCCCCTTTGGCGGCATTCACTTGAAACTGAGTAAGAAACAAACTGTCACTCAAATCCGCCCCACGAAGGTCGGTGTCCCTGAAATCCGCTCCGATAAGGTCTGCTTTCCGCAGATCGGCATCTCTTAAATCAGCGGCAATCAGATACGAGCCTCGTAAATTGCAAGCCCGCAAGTCTGCTCCTTTAAGTTTTGCGCCGATAAGATCCGCTCCTCTGCCGTAGGTTTTTCGGCGGCCTTTGGGGATTTCTAGCTCGCGCAGTGCTGCTTCGCGTACAAGCTCGCTAGCTCGAAGCAGCAAAGCATTCACGGCGGCGCGATGTGCGGCAATGTCCAGATCACGTAGAAGCTCTGGCTCGAGGTTCGTGAGCCGTTCAGTTTCTGCCAGTGCAGCACGAACTTCGTCGTGGATCTGACTTGCCGGCTGCAAGGTTAAGGCCTCCGTCAAATACCAGAGCAGCTCATGAAGCTGGCGCATCAGAGGAAATACCTCAAACATTATCTTCGCGGTGTCAGGTGCTTTCCGCCAGTCCTGACCGCCGAAGGTGCTCTGCGACACCTTTTGTCCCGCACCAAAGCAGTCATACACGGTACAGCCTCGAAAGCCAATCTGACGAAGCTGGGTATGAACACCACAACGAAAGTCGGTTTGCAGGTTCGAACAGGGCTGTCCAGCATCCTTATGATTAGCGAAATCCGTAGAAGCTGCGTAGGGCAGCGCCACACAACATAAACCAAAACAGTTCTCGCAATCTCCTTGCATATGCAGGCGTTTACCAGCCGTTGTTATTTCTGAAAAGTTTTCATTTTCTAGCATAAATGAGGATCTCCTTGTTTCGTTATCATTTTTACATTATACAATGCGAAGGCCATATGCAAAAATGGGGACTTATGCTATAACTGGTGAAAAAGCTATTTCACGAACAATGTGGAGAGGGTGACATCCATGAGCACATTAACGAAAGCCATTTTAATCGCAGCGAAGGCCCATGATGGTCAGGTAGACAAAGGGGGTAGCCCCTACATTTTACACCCAATTCGATTAGCTAGCAGGGCCAAATCAACCGAAGAATCTATTGTCGCTGTCTTACATGATGTCGTGGAGGATTCGGATCTTACGCTATTTGATTTGAAAAAAGAAGGTTTTAGTCTACCGATCCTAGAAGCGCTAGATTGCCTTACTAGAAGGCCGGATGAAACGTATGAAGGATTTATTAAGAGGATTAAAGGAAACCCCTTAGCGTCGATTGTGAAGCTTCTGGACTTAGAAGATAATTGTGACCTCAGTCGAATTGAACAACCTACCCGTCAAGACTATGAACGAATCGATAAGTACAAAAAAGCGATAGCTGAATTGAAATATAGAAGCTGACACCTGAGGTGTCAGTTTTTTTGTCGAAAAAGACTTGAAGAGACAGGACATCAATCGACATACGAAATGAGCTTTTTGCAATATGATAAGTGTATGCGTACAGGCTGACTATATGAAGAAAGGGTTGATCGCCATGAACAACATAAAAATATCCTCAAAAGGTATCGAAAAAGCGCTTCGTAAGTTTGATTATTTGCAAGCTATTGCCGAATACATTTGGAACGGTTTCGACGCTGAGGCTACGGCGGTAGACATAACCCTTCATAAAAACATACTAGACGGCGTCGATCAAATCGTCATTGCAGATAATGGCTATGGCATTAAGCTGAAGGATTTAGAAGGAAAGTTTACGCCTTTCTATGAATCCGAGAAGAGTGTGGATCCTGATAAACGGGGGAGAACAACCTCGGCCATGCATGGGAAAAATGGGATAGGACGCTTAACCTTCCATCATTTTGCTTCTGAAGCTATTTGGCAAACCACATACGAGGATGGTCTCCTGCTCAAAAATACGTATAAGATTCATATTCAAGCGAAACGATTGGATGCTTATGAAGTGACCAAGCCTGATCTAACGGATAGGGACAGAGGAACAACCGTCACATTTAACAATATCATCAAAGAATTCGTGGTTGAGGATTTTCTGGCATTCTTGAGCAGGGAATTCGGATGGTTCTTGGAACTGCACGCGGACAAGCCTTACACGATTCGTATTGATGGTGAACCGCTGGACTATGCTAGCTTGATTGCGGAGAAGGAAACCTTCACATCCGTGCATGCGATGTCGCAGACGAAATTTCGAATTACTTATATTCGTTGGGAAGATCGCATGAATCACGAATATTCGAAGCTGTATTTTATCGATTCGAAGTTGAAAGAGCAGCATAAACAGCCCACAACGTTTAACAATAAAGGGGATTCCTTTTACCATAGTGTCTACATTCAGAGTAAGCTATTTGATCAGTTTGATTTTAGTAATGAGGATCTGAGCGGGCAGCAGTCGTTTACATTCGGTGCGAGTCGCAAAAGTGATGCCTTTCAATATCTACTGGATGAGTTGGGCACGTTCATTAGTGAGAAAAGGCAGCCCTATCTGCGGAAATTATCCGATTCTGTCATCAAGGAATTTGCTGAGGCGAAGGCTTTTCCGATGTTTACTGGTGATCCTGAGGCGGCGAGTCGTCGGGATGAGCTCGAAGCTGCGATTCGTGAGTTGTGCCACGCGGAGCCCAAGGTATTCGCTCGATTGAATCCGGAACAGAAGAAAGTGCTTGCGCACCTGATCCACGCTGTAGGGGCAGAGGAACGACAATGGTTGATGGCGGCTCTATAATGTATACTAGAACGCTATGAGGACATGAATTCCTCGATGTCGGAAACGTCCGAGATTGCAAATCATTTCAATAGCGATGAGGTGTTAAGAGGCCTCCAGCACCATCAGAAGCATCTTACGCCTTATGCGGATTTCTTGAAGGATATGGCGAAAGCCGGAGTTCATTATTACATCGTTGATATGGTCGGCCGTCAGGTAACCTATACGAGTGGCAGACCGGAAGAAGCCTACACAGAGGCTATTCCTGTCTTTCAATAGTGTCAGGTAGCTAAGCTGCGTCCTCAAAGGGGCGTGGCTTTTTTAACGGGCCATCTAACTGGATTTTCTCCATCTATTCCCAGTAATCAGTTAGATTCATGGAAATTAGCTGTAGAATATACAGCTAAACACTGGACTGGCGCTACAGGATTATCCAGTTTCATCTCGAATATTTGGATACGGCATTTTTTAGGGGAGAACGTGAGGCATGAGGGGAGAGCCTTATAATGCTTGCGATAAGGAGTGTTAACCATGCAAACTGTTTATCTGATATCTGGATCAGCGGGGGTGGGAAAATCCACGACTTCACGGGAATTGGCCAAAGCTTTGCCCAATTCCGCATATATTTCTGGAGATGCTGTCAGTCATATGCACGTGAATGGTCGGGAGAAACCATGGGAAAGCCGATCTGAGCTATCACTCATATGGCATAATATTTGGCGGCTTACTGCTAATTTTATTGTACATGGCGTAGACGTGGTCGTTGATTATGTGACGTTTCCTAAAGAGGCAGTATGGCTCCAAAATCAATTAATGGCATTAAACGCTAATGTCGTTTATGTTGTTTTGTGGACAGACAAAGCGACGCTGCTGCAAAGGGATCAAATGAGATTGCCTCAGCATCAAATGGGTGAACGTTGCCTAATTCTCATCGATGAATTTGAAAACTCGGGATTAGAACCGAAGCATGTATTGGATACGCGTCAACACCATGTTGAGGATTTGAATGAGATTGTAGAAGACATTCGGAGCAACGAAAGATATAGGCTGAAATTCGAATAAACGAACATAACAAAGGAGCCCCAACAATGAACAATCCCGCAACAGGGCTGCATCACATCAAAGCAATGGTTGAGAAAAAAGTGACCTGGCTGGAGCTATTCTACGACCTGCTCTTTGTTGCAGCTGTTTCCAAAGCAAGTCATGTCTTGGTACATGTGCATCACGGAACGATCCCACTGGAGTATTTAAGCAAATTCGTTCTGATCTTTATTCCGATTTGGTGGGCCTGGGTGGGGCAGTCACTATTTGTAAATCGATTTGGGCGAGACAGCACCTCGCATCGCGTTTTTCTCATTCTGCAATTATTTTTCGTGTTAATTATGACGGCAAGTCTTTCGGTAGACTTTGATCAGTATTTTGTGCCTTTTATCATCGGCTACCTAGGCTTGCGGGCGATGACGGCGATTCAATACTTGGCTGTACATAAAAAAGAAGAAGATCATCGACGGATGACTGCACGTTATTTAGGCAGCCGTTTTTGGATCGGATTAGCCATATCGGCACTCTCCCTGTTTTTTGACTCTTGGATTCGCTACGCAGTGTTGTATGCGGGCATTATGGTGGATATTTTGCTCCCCCTATTGGGTCGGAAGTACTTGGTGAAAAGCCCGATTAATACGCATCATTTATTAGAGCGTTTCTCGTTATTTACACTGATTTTGCTTGGTGAATCGGTCATAAGCATACTAACTGTCTTACAGTCGAGTGATTGGACATGGCGATCCATACTTTTCGCATCGCTCACCTTTCTGCTCATCATTGCGATGTGGTGGCAATATTTCGAGAACGTGGAGAAGAAAGTGAACAAAGCTCTAGAAACGGCGGGGCAGACCATCATTTATGGCCATTTATTCATCTATTTATCCTTGTGTATGATTGCCGCATCGATCCAGCTGTTATTCTTGGAGCAGTTGAATTATGGGTTTATGTTAAGCTTTATTTTCGGATCCGTGCTCCTGTACTTTTTCTCAACATCCCTGGTCTTTCATAAATATAGACATGCACATCAACGTTTAAAGATAGCACATCTAGCCGTATTTCTAGGGTTACTAGCCGTATTTCTAGGGTTGGATCTGATGTTCGAAATGCCGAATTACGTAATTATCGGAGAAATGATGTTATTTTTTGCAGTTTATGCGAAGGGAACGACTTGAGAAATGACCTGGAGGGGAAGATGGTATGCGCATTGAACTAGATGCCGATCTTACACTTAAATCTCTTGAGCCCAAGGATGCCGAAGCGCTATTTGCTTTAACCGACAGCTGCCGTGATTACCTGAGAGAATGGCTGCCTTGGGTGGATGCGACGCAGAATAGCGATCATTCAAGAGGTTTTATCCAGCATTGTCAGCATCAAGAAGCATCCAATAATGGCTTTACTGCTGGCATTTGGTTTAAAGGAGAGTTCGCAGGCTGCGTCGGATTTCACCCGATTAATTGGGCTAATCATTATGCCAGTCTAGGTTACTGGTTAGGAGAAGGCTATCAAGGTCAGGGTATTATGACGCGGGCCTGTCATTGGCTTGTGGACTATTCGTTTAACGAATTGGGCCTAAACCGAGTGGAAATTAGATGTGGGGATAGCAACTTCAAAAGCCGAGCCATTCCGGAGAAATTAGGGTTTACGAGAGAAGGTCAGATTCGCGATGCCGCATGGCTGAACGATCATTATATCGACCTTATTGTGTATGGCATGCTGAAGCGTGAGTGGAAGTGTGGTTAATCAGTAGGGGATACAAGAAAGCAGGTTGCCTTAGCAACCTGCTTTCTTGTGTATATGGCTATTTCGCCGTATTCATGATATCCCAATCCCGCTGTGAGATAATTCGTTCGCCCACTTGGAAACGAATGGTTAAATGATTCATCCCTGGCTGAAGAGGTTGATCCAATGAAATGTCATAAAGCCCATTGTTATAGCCCAAATCATAAAGAAATTTCATCGCGGCAACTTGTTCGGTTGTGGATGTTTCGCCCAAATCTCGGTTCTTAACCGTGATTTGAAAGGTTGGAGCGATGCTAGTGCTTTCGATATAACGATCATGATAAAGCAGACCTGACATATGCCAATGATTAGCATCGGCAATAGGAGGCAGTTGAAGATGATCAATCTCATACTGGCGTGCACTTAAAGTGATAACCTTGCTATCATTATAGCCTATGTTGACGTTAGTGGTGGCTCCAAACAAAGTCCTTATATCGGTGAGACTAAGGTATGGAGGGCCTTGATCGTTAGGGGAATCAGGTGAAGACGCAAGTTTCAATTGTTTAGCTAGTTTACCGTCCCAGAGGGTTCTAACCTGAAGATCCTCTGCTTTTATTTGAAAAGCATAGCCCGATTCGTTCTTTAACGTCCACCAGCCCGCGACGTCTGGACCTGTTAGATCGAAATGATACAAACGCGCTAGAAAGGCAATATCTAAGAAAGGTTCACCTTGCATGTTGTCGTATCCGATAGATTCACTGCCTTCGGTATAGACACCTTTCTCATTTTGATAGAAAGCCCCTTGATAGGAAGTATCACTTTGGATTACTGTATCCGATTCGCGGTCTTTCAGAATCACCTTATCATCCTGATAGGGACTAAGCTGAATCCAAGCTTTACCAACGAATGAGTTAACCTGGAACCAACGGACACCATTCGGGTCGTTCCAAGCAGCTACTGGATGGAGAGTTTGTGGGCCAATCTGTCCATGATTGAGTATAATGCCTGTATTTGGATATCGAAAAAGTGTCGTGACAGGAGAGTTCAGCTGTATCGTTGCGGTCTCGGCGACAGCATCCTCAGGTTCGGAAAATGTAGGATTAAACCAGCCTTCACCCTGCGCAGTACGAACGTGATACCAATCACCGTCATAGCCATAGTTCGTGATGTACTCGTTATACGTTTTTTCAAAGACAGGCAAGTCTCCATTAAGGATTAACTTAGGCTCATCCTCATACTGGGAGGAAGGATACGTATATAACGCACTTGGCCGTGTTCGTTTAATGAGCTTTGTTTCGGCTACGATCGGTTGTCCGCCGCCTAAAGCCCATTTCACACCATCAGCTGTTTCAACCTGATAGTAGGTTCCGAGTAAAGAACGAAATTTACCGATTACATGCACAAATTGTTTAGAAAGAGTCCCGTCTGTTTGATAGGTTTGATAATCAAATTGAGGCTTAAGATTAAAGTAATAATTTGAATAAAAGCTCATTTGATCTGCTGGATGGAAGGTGCCAATTTGATCTAGATTCAAATGAACCCATTGATCCCCTAGCCAGGTTGTGTGAATTTTAAGCCACTTCTTCGGATTGTAAACATCGCCAGTACCAGAGCTATTCCTGAACCAACCTTTTTCAGCGTCAACCACTTGGACATCTTGTGGGGAAAGGGCTGCTGTAGGTTGGCTATTTTCCGATGGCTTCGCATAAAGAGGAGTCTCGGTCATCAAACTAATTGTCGTTGGCGGCGGGGTTTCGAATTGCCAAGGAGCGGTTTTAATCCATCGATCTCCGACGTCGGTATGTATTTTCCACCAATTCCATCCCCCTGACCAGTGGGTTTCGGCTTCAATGACCTCGACGGTTTGGGGGGAGAAGGACCCTTCCGCTTTGTTCAACAGGGCATTCGGAATCACATAATATGGAATGTCTTCAAGAAGGGTTAGCTTTCTGGGGATAAGGATCCCGTCCGCGACTTCTGTTGGTGTATCTGCAAATTCATAGGCGTTTCCTGAAGAAGTCCCAAGACTGACTTGCAAGCCTACAGCGACTAACCCTAGTGCTATCATCTTTTTCCACATCATCTTCATCTGCCACATCCTTATTCGATTATTTCAATCACCTAGTATGTTCTACTATAAAATGGATAATAAGTTGTGCGGAAGTGTCAAAAAGTGTAATCGAAGTGGTTAAAGGATGCTCTGCGGATAAGCTGGCTGTACCAGTTAAAGAGAACTTTTTCAAAGCAAAAACGATTGATGAACTGATCCTCTCGAGTATTGTACATGAGGTTAATCACGAGAGCATGATGGCTTCGATGCTGAAAGTATTGAAATGACCGGGTTTCGAACTCAAAAAAGGTACCTTCACCCCGTGATGGGGAACGGAGGTACCTTTATTCATACGGAGCTTGTTTCCGTTTCTATTTGGCTGCTGCACGATCCTCAATACCAACCCGCATCCCCGATAGCCTGTACCACAGAAGTATCCCGAGGGAACAAAGCCCAACGACGACTAATAAACCGTACACATGCTTGTACGAATGTAAGAGCGACGTATTCCGCTGGATTTCAAGTAGAATGCCGCAAATCGCGACCGACATGGATCCCCCAAAAAACTGGATCAGCTGCATAAGTCCCATCCCCGAACCAATTAAATGCTTCGGCAGGATGCGTGAAGTCTCATTATTTAATGATGCGATCGTCGCGGAAAATGCAGGCGAGAAACAAAGATAGCCGATCATTATAACAAGAGGCGAAGCACCAAGCAGCGTCGAGAATGCGATCATCACTAGTGATAAAATCCCGTGCCCGATGAGCAGAAACCTCATATTACCGAACTGATCAATCCAACGACCAACGAAGCGGGTGAGGAACGCGGACAGAATCGCTCCTGGCGCAATCGTTAAACCGATGGTCATTGCTGACTGATTGAACACCTTGGCGAGAACGAGTGGCATTAGAAATAGATTCCCTAGGTTCAAGACCAAGATACAGAACCCGATCACTACAAGCTTCCGAAACGCAGGATTCGCTAGTAATAAGGGGTTAATGAATGTGTCACTTGATCGCCTCAGGTGCCAGATATGCAGGGCAAAGGAGATGGCGCTGATGGCAAGCCACACGCCAGAAATCTGCGTGACCGCGAGTAGTAAGGTCGCGGCATTGACGACTGTCAATAGCGCCCCTAGCATGTCAAATCGGAACGGTACAGACTGTTCTTTGGGAAGCAAGCGCAGGAGAATGGGAAGAATGACTAAGACCAGACAGGTAATGGCGAACAACCCATTCCAGCCGAAGTATTCACTTATCAAGCCGCCAACGATCGGGCCGAGCCCGAAGGCCATTGCGCTGCCCGCGGAAATCATTGCAATCGCCGAGCCTCTTCGTTCGATTGGAATGTAGCGGCTGGCGAGAACCAGGCCTAGACCGGCCATAACACCTGCTCCTGCGGATTGTAGAATACGTGCCGCCAGCAGGGTGTGGAACTCCCTTGCGAACAGTCCGAATATCGAAGAAAGTCCAAGTACAACAAGACCTACGGTGAGGAGTTTACGTATCTGCACCACATCCGAGAGTCTACTGTATATAACCGTAGATAAGGCATAGCCAATGGAATAGCTGGAGATGACCCATGACCCGAGATCCGCAGTGATGCTGAGATCTTGAATAATACTGGGAATCGAAACGTTGAACATCGTCGTATTCATAACAACAATGAACAGGCCAATCGTCCAAACGGGCATTACAATTTTATCATTCATGTGAATCCATCCTGTCTACGGTGCGAGAAGTATGTATGTTTTCTTTACCACATAAGAAAGTATAAGTTTTCGGTGCCCGAAAATCTCTTTCTTATTGGCGATAAAACCTACCTCTAAACGCTGTCGCTCATCTTCGAATAACTTCGATAGAGGTTTTCTCATTATAAACCTACATCGTCTAATAGCCAAAATAGATAAAGACACATACCAATTGACAGGTGGGGAAAATGGAGGTAATATTTAATTATACATTTAGATAAACGTCTAAATAAGGAGGGACTTCCATTTGAATGAGGCATTTAAAGCGCTAGCGGACCCGACTCGTCGTGAAATTTTGCAACTGCTGCGAGAAAAGAGTATGAATGCTGGTGATATTGCTGATCATTTCAAGATTAGTAAGCCGAGCATATCGCATCATTTGAACCTGCTTAAACAGGCGGGACTCGTTATGGATGAACGTCATGGACAACATATCCTGTATACCTTGCACACTACAGTTGTTGAAGACGTCATCGGATGGATGTTTAACATACTTAACAAAAAAGATGAGGAGGAATCGTCATGAAAAAATGGAAGGAAATTTTGTTACTTGTGATTAGCCTTTCCCCAGCGATAGGGGGCTTCATTCTGTATAACCGTCTTCCGGACACGATGGCGAGCCATTTTGGCGTAAATAATGAAGTGAACGGGACGATGAGCAAAGAAATCTCGCTGCTCATGCTAGTACTGCTGGGTCTGCTGCCGCTATTCATGCGGGCTATGAGAGCGATCGATCCGAAGAAAGCAAATTTCGAGAAATTTCCTGCAGCATTTGAGGTGACGCGGTTCGGAGTTACGATCCTTTTAGCTATCGTAGGTTGGGCGATCATTGTCTTTAACTTGGGCTACAGCTTGGACTTTAAGAAAATGACGATGATTTTGCTGGGCGTGTTGTTTGCCGTGATGGGGAACTTTTTAACACAAGTGAAGCCCAACTATACATTTGGCATACGGACACCGTGGACGCTCGCTAACGAAGAAATTTGGAGAAAGACACATCGTTTGGGAGGTCCACTGATGATGATTGGCGGCATTGTTGCCTTCATTGCAGCGTTTTTAACGAGCTCAATTGCGATCGGCATATTTATAGCCGCTATCGTCATTAGTTCTTTCATTCCGATTATTTATTCGTATGTGATGTTTACTCGGTTATCGAAATAATGAGGAGCATTTAGGCTGCCAGCGATTGCTGAGCAGTCTTTTTCACATTTGTTTAACACCATTAACATGTAAGCTTGGCGTATCACTTTTCAAGGCATATTTCCGATTCAGCAGAAAGCCGAAGAGAGAAGCAAGGGATTGCTGGAACAGCATACCAAGCACGACTGGGATCGCCACAGGTGGCGGGAAATAAGCGACAGCGAGTACCGCGCCCGCACTAATATTACGCATACCACTGTTAAAAGTAAGGGCAACCACGACATCTTGTTCCCAACGGAATAATCTAGCGACAAGCCAACCGATCATGTAGCCAAGTGAGGCCACGATGAGCACAAAGCCTGCCAACCCGAGTAGCTTCGCGTTGAAGTCACGCAAATAGGGAGCGATGACGGAGCTATTAATCGCAACGACGACACCCATGAATATTTTAGAGAATGGACCTAAACGGCCTCCCCATTGCTCCTTAATTTTCCCTCGCGTCCATTGATTCAGGAGCATCCCAATGAGTGAAGGAACGACGATCATGAAGAATAAGCCCTTCATCATCGCGAACGTATCGAGTTGCACTTTGGTGCCAACCAAAACAGAGAGCGTGTAAGGCACGACGAAGGGTGAGAGAATCGTATCCATCAGGATAATAGACAGCGTCAGCACAATATTGCCTCGATAAATCGCCACCCAAACGAAGCTTGTAATACCAGTTGGAATGGCTGCGGCCAAAATAAGTCCCGTAATCGTCAGCGGTTCGTGACTATAGACAGCATGACCGAGTCCGAGTGCAATTAGCGGCATCCCGACATGCAAAATGAACAGGGTAGTAAGAAGAGGCAGCGGCCCAACGACGACTTTGATGAATTCTTTGAAGCTTGAAGCGATGCTCCCCGAAAAGGTCATGAAAGCAAACAGCCAAGGAGATAAATAGGTGAATCCAGATAAGTGACTTCCGAGCAGAACCCCGATAAGGACACTGATGGGAGTGATGAGCGGCAAAATCTTTTCTAATTGACGATTCAACTGAGGCAGCATCTAGGTGAACATCCTTTCGTGATCAGCCTAGTGCAGGCAAGCTATTTGACTTGTCCGATGGAAAGACTGACTTTGTAATTGCCATAGGTGAGAAGCTCATCCAGGAAAGCGTTCAATTCAAGGGGCGTGTGAACGCGCACTCGCATCCAATAACAGCCTTCGCCACTGACGCGGTGCGTCTCTATAACACTCTCTTGATGTTGAATATACGAGAGAAACGCTTGATGAGCTGTATTTGATTTCATGAAAACAACGATAAACGCATGCACGACTTGACCTATTTTTTCGGGATTCCAGCTTATGGTGTAGCCCGTAATAATGCCGAGATCCTGGAGCTTACGTATACGTGCGCCGACCGCTTGGCCTGTTAAATGAACCTGTTGACCAATCGCTTTGTGCGATTGAGTGGCATCTTGCAGCAATTGCTGTAAGATACGAAGATCGATCTCATCGATCGGTTGGTTGCTTAGCACGAGATGAATTCCTTTCACAATGAAATGGAAAACCGTTACTTCTTTTCACCAGATTGTATGGGAAACACGCCAATTATTTTACAATTGTATCAGAACAACAATTATAAGATAAGAGGTGCTTTGAAAATGAACCTTCAATTTATTCGCCATGCCACATTATGGCTGGATTATGCAGGATTAAAATTTCTAATCGATCCGATGTTTAGTGACCAAGAAGCCAATCCGCCGATCGTGAATACAGCCAATCCTAGGCGAAATCCAATCGTGCCTCTGCCAGTTCCGTTAGCGGAAATAGGTCAACCAGACGTGATCATCGTCACCCATCTGCACGGAGATCATTGGGATGGAGCAGCAGCGGAAGCATTGCCGAAATCAACGCCAATCCTATGCCAACCAGGGGATGAAGGAGCATTTACAGCTGCGGGTTTTACGTCTGTTATGGCTATTCAGGAGTCGTTTACGCTACAGGGAGTGACCTTGTACCGGACAGATGGGCAGCATGGGACGGGCGAGATTGGGAAGTTGATGGGACAGGTTTCGGGCTTTGTTTTCAAAGCAGAGAACGAGCCGACACTATATCTCGCGGGAGATACGATTTGGTGTGACGACGTACAGCAAGCGTTGGAAACGCATCTGCCAGATTGGACAATCGTCAATGCGGGTGGTGCACAGTTTGAAGTGGGGGATCCCATCACAATGGATACGAACGATGTGGTAAGCCTGTGCCGCTACGCGCCCTTCACGAAAATCGTTGCCGTGCATATGGATGCGATCAATCATTGTCATGTGACGCGGGAGGATCTGCGGAATAGATTGGCAGTGGAAGGGTTGCTGGAGCAGGTCGTGATTCCGGAGGATGGGGCTTGGGTGACCACGTTCCGCAACTAGAGAATAAGTAAAAAGCACACTCATCTTAGGATGAGTATGCTTTACGGCGTTAACCAATTTTATTTACCAAGTAAAATTTTCGTATACGGAGAATCGATAGGCAGCATGATGACCGGCTCCCCTTTAAATGACACCAAGTAACTATCCAACGTACGGTAGAAATTGTAGAAAGCAGGGTCCTGGCCGTAAGCCGAGTTGTAAATTTTAGCCGCTTCTTGCTCGCCTTCAGCTACAATTTTCTTCGCATCCGCTTGGGCTTGAGCAATCAACTCACTTGCCTGTCTGTCGGCTTTGGAGGTGATTTTCTTGGACTCCTCATCGCCCTCGGATAAGTACTTCGCCGCAATGGATTGGCGGTCGGAGATCATCCGTTTGTACACGCTTTGCTTGTTAGAATCAGGCAGATCCGTGCGCTTGATGCGCACATCGACGATTTGAATCCCGTAGTTATCGCGCGCCATCAACTCGGAAACTTCCTTCGTAATCTCATCGTTCAAGTTACCACGTTGTGTGTTCTCACTAATGATATCGCTGTAATTGATCTCTGATAATTTCCGTCTAACGGTGTTATACACAGCGGCATCAATACGCTCTTCCCCGCCTGTGATCGATTGAATCGTGCGCAAGAATTGCTGAGCATCATCAATGCGCCATACCGTATAGTTATCGACTTCGATGGGCTTTTTATCTTTGGTCAAAATAGAAGTAGGTTTGCTGTCATACACCATCTGATATTTAGGAAGCGTGCGAACCGATTCGATGAATGGAATTTTAAAATGAATGCCAGGCTCCGTTTGAATGCGAACGGCTTCTCCGAATTTGAGCACGACGCGGTATTGTCCTTCTTTGACAATAAAGATGGAGATTAGGAAGAAAAAGACGAGAACGACACCAAGGATGGATCTCAGAATCCATTTGCTTTGTAAGGTCATTTCGCAGTCCCTCCAGTCGTACCAGTTGCAGCAGCAGGTGTGCGCAACAGCTCATTAATTGGTAAATATTTGACCGTTTCGCCGGTGCTGTCGCTGATGAAAATTTTGGCGTTCGGTAATATTTTTTCTAACGTCTCGATGATAAGCCTGCTCTCTGTTACCGATTTATTATTGGCATACTCCGCATACAGGGCGTTAAACTTTGCCACATCCCCCTGCGCATTCAAAATCCGTGATTTCTTCTGGGCTTCGGCATTCTCAAGCAGTGCCTGAGCGTTACCGCGCTCCCTTGGAAGGATATCATTTTCGTATTTCGTCGCTATGTTAATCTTCGTGTTTTTCTCTTCACGTGCGTTGGTTACATCTTTAAAAGCATTCTGTACATCGCCAGCTGGCGGCTCGATATCTTGGAATTTCAAATCGACAATATGAATTCCTGTTTGATATTTCGTTTGCATCTCAATCAAGCGTTCTTTGACCTTGCCTTGGACCTCGGTTTTTCCTTCTGTAATGGCAAAGTCGAGCGCAGTAGCGCCGATAACCGAACGAATCGCTGCACTCGCGGAGTTACGTAGGAATAATTCTGCATTATCAATATTGTACAAGTAGTTGCGCATGTCACTGATATTCCATTCCACGACGGCATCAGCGGATAAAATATTTTCATCCCCCGTAATCATCATCGCTTCTTCTTCTACGGGAGTGATTTTACCACCCACTTCACGGAAGCCAATTTGGATACGTTGTGTTTTTTTGGCAGGAAGTACAATGACCTGTTGAATAGGAAAAGGGAGTTTAAAGTGAAGCCCAGCTTCCTTCTCGGTCGTATATTTGCCTAATGTTAAAATAGCCGCCTTCTCATGCTCTTGTACCGTGTAGAAGGTGGACGATCCAAAAATAAGGACGAGAACGATAACAAGGCCGATAACAATTTTGGTCATCAAGCCCGGCGGGAGTGAGGAGGGTCTTCGTCGATCGGGTTCTGGCAGTACAAATGGTTCCATGGCAAACACCCCTTTAATATAAGATTTACTGATATGCTATACGGGAAGTTTTGGAAATGGTTTCAATAGGAAAATTGTTATTTCCAAGAGTTGGCTGTCATGCTATGATGGTTAGTAATTGCATACGAATGAATCCCTAGGGGCGCCGAGAGGCTGAGACAGTGCAGACTGAACCCTTTGAACCTGATCTGGTTTATGCCAGCGGAGGAAAGTGGAACGAGCTTTGGAGCCGATTTTATATCTGTTTACGATGAGGCAGCCTACAACCACTTTCCTGAGGAAAGTGGTTTTTTTTGTATTTACTTGCAAAGTGGGGATGGAGAGTACTGGTTAAAGAGAAGTGTTTCGTGGAGAGGAGTCGAGCTTTGCGTGTCACAGAAAGAACTGCATGTCATATCGGGCGGTAAACATACATGGTCAGAGATCGCAAAGATTGCGGCGCAGATTCACCCGTATGTCACGGCGATTCATATTCGCGAGAAAACGAAGTGCTTGGACGAAGTATTTATCGGCGTTCAGTACTTAGTAGAGCAAGGTATTCCTGCCAAAAGTCTGTACGTTAACGGCTTTCCTTCTATCGCTCTAGCCTTGCAAACAGGGGGGCTTCAGCTTCCAGGCACGACGCCATCTCTTGTTACTCAGGATGAGTTTTGCCGGGGGATACAGCGCATTGGAGTCTCTGTGCATCATGCAGATGAGGCGAAATGGCGTGAAAAAGAGGGGGCCGATTATGTCATGTTCGGTCATATCTTTGCGACAAACTCCAAGCAAGGAGTTCCGCCTAGAGGTTTGGAGCAGTTAAGACAACTAGTTAATCAGGTTAACATTCCTGTGATTGCGATAGGCGGGATGACACCTGCGAGGGTAAAGCCCGTTCTGGATGCAGGAGCATCTGGGATCGCGGTGATGAGCGGAATATGGGAAGCAGCGGATCCTCTTGGAGCCGTTCTAGCCTATCATGATGAGCTTCAATAAATAGAGGTGAGCGAAATGTCAGCAGCAAGATCAGATGTCATCATCGTTGGCGGTGGTGTTATCGGTACATCCATCGCGTATTACTTGGCTAAAAGAGGGCAATCCGTCACGCTGCTAGAGCGCAGCCAGCTAGGCACAGAAGCCTCGGCTGCGGCAGCCGGCATGCTCGGCGCGCAGTCCGAGATGGAAGACACGGGCGCCCTGTTCCAGTGGGCGCGCCAAAGCCGATCCATGTTCCCCGAGTTGAGCGGGGAACTTCGAGAACTCACGGGCATCGACATCGGTCTCGTCCGTGAGGGGCTGCTGAACGTCGCGCTCAGCGACGTTCAAGAGGAGGAGCTGCGCGCGCGGGAGAAGCTTCAGCGCGCCGCGGGCGAGAAGGCCCAGTGGCTCAGCGCAGCTGAAGCCACGGCTATAGAGCCCGCGCTGAGCGGGGCGACGCGCGGAGCCCTGTACCTGCCGGGCGATGGGCAGGTAGATGCTCCGCAGCTGGCGGCGGCATTCGCGCAGGCTGCGCAGGTACTTGGGGCGAAGGTGCAACCGTTCGCCCAGGTGCAAGGGCTGCTGACCGCGCAGGAGCGCGTCATCGGCGTGCAGACGGCCGCCGGTCCGCTCTATAGCGACCACGTGGTCGTCGCCGCAGGCACGTGGAGCGGTCAGCTGCTTGGGAGCATCGGCATCGAGTTGCCGATGTATCCCGTGAAGGGCGAGTGCTTCTCCGTTAGGACGCCGAAGCCATTATTGAAGAAAACCCTGTTCACACCAGGGTGCTATATCGTTCCGAAAGCCGGCGGACGGCTGGTGGTTGGCGCGACAGTCGTGCCGAACAGCTATGACCGCAAGGTGTCGCTTTCGGGGCTAGCCGAGCTGATGGATCGCGCGAGGGGGCTGATGCCCGCACTCGGCGATGCCGAGTGGGAGAAGGCCTGGTCGGGGCTGCGCCCGCAGACCGCCGACGGACTGCCCTACATCGGCAAGGTGCCGATGGTGGAGGGGCTGTATACAGCGTGCGGTCATTACCGCAACGGGATATTGCTGAGCCCGATCACCGGGAGGGTGATGGCGAATTTGATTTTGGGCGGAGATGGCGCAGGTGAACAAGGGAATGATGCGATAGCCCCTTGGCTGGATGCCTTCAGCCCGGATTTTTCGCCAAAGACCACACGTGTGAGTCAGCAGGGTCAGGACGGATTTTCAGCCATAGGAAAGGAATTGATAAGCATTGAAATTGCACATTAATGGTCAGCAGGTAGATGTACCCGATACGATTCGGACCGTTGTGGAGCTGCTTGCGCATTTCGACCTAAGCGACAAAATGCTCGTGGTTGAGCATAACGCAGCCATTTTACATAAAGAGGATCACGCCGGTGCTGAGCTGGCGGAAGGCCACAAAATTGAGATCGTTCATTTCGTTGGAGGAGGATAAAAACATGTTAAAAATTGGTCCATATGAGTTTCGTTCACGTTTGCTGCTAGGTACGGGGAAGTTTCCTGATTTTCAGATTCAAAAACAAGCGGTGGATATCAGTGAGTCACAAATTTTGACGTTTGCGGTTCGTCGGATGAACATTTTTGAGGCGAGTCAGCCGAATTTCTTGTCGATGCTGGACACGTCGAATTTCACGTTGCTGCCGAATACCGCTGGTGCCAAAACTGCTGAAGAAGCCGTCCGCATCGCACGTTTAGCAAAGGCTTCAGGCTTGTGTGACATGATCAAAGTCGAGGTTATCGGGGATGAAATGACGTTGCTGCCCGATCCAGTGGAAACGCTGAAAGCTTCGGAAATGCTGCTGGAGGAAGGCTTTATTGTACTTCCATATACATCGGACGATGTGTTATTAGCTAAACGTCTGCAATCACTTGGCGTACATGCGATTATGCCTGGTGCATCACCGATTGGCACGGGGCAGGGTATTATTAACCCGCTGAATTTAAGCTTCATCATCGAGCAGGCGACGGTTCCGGTCATCGTGGACGCAGGGATTGGTGCACCTTCCGATGCGTCATTGGCGATGGAAATGGGAGCAGATGGTGTGCTGCTGAACACAGCAGTATCCGGTGCAAAGGATCCTGTCAAAATGGCGTATGCCATGAAACTCGCCATCGAAGCGGGACGCGCGGGCTTTGAAGCGGGGCGGATTCCGAAGAAGCGATATGCGTCGGCGAGTAGTCCGATGGATGGATTGAGTCGGGTCTAGGTTGCAGGGTTAGGTTTGTAGCTTTAGGTGTAGCTTCAGGTCTTGGAGTTGGTCTTGGTCTTGGTCTTGGTCTTCCCTTGGCTAACGGACACAGGAACCGTTATTTGGTATATATATGAAGTTTTGAAAAGCTAACGGACACAGAGGTCGCTATTCAGTCGAATTTCCTGCTCACTTGGAGAATTCAGCTGCAATAACGACTGCCGTGTCCGTTAGATTATAGAGATAGTGATATAGGCAGCGATAGCGTCTGTCATGACCGTTAGAACATAAAGTTACGAAAAGTTAGTTAAGTAGGGGGGAGTACCGTGGCGATATACAAAGCATTGACGATTGCTGGCTCGGACAGTGGCGGTGGCGCGGGCATTCAGGCAGATTTGAAGACATTCCAAGAACTCGGTGTGTACGGAATGTCCGTGATTACGGCTGTAACCGCGCAGAATACACTAGGTGTGCAAGGGGTTTACCCGATGAGCGCGGAAGCGATCGAACGCCAGCTGGCGTCTATTGGTGAAGATTTGCGGCCCGATGCGCTCAAAACAGGGATGCTTTTCAGTGGAGACATCATTCGCATTGTCGCGGCGGCGATTAAAAAGTTTGGATGGAAGCAGATTGTTGTAGACCCGGTAATGATTGCCAAAGGCGGAGCATCGCTCCTGCAACAGGAGGCGATTGACGCCATGATACAAGAGTTGCTGCCACTAGCTGATGTGGTGACGCCGAATATCCCCGAAGCAGAGGCGCTTAGCGGGATAACGATTACGGATGGGGACTCTCGGCAGAAAGCAGCATTGCGAATTCATGCCTACGGCTGCAAGCATGTGATGATCAAAGGCGGCCATGAGGCGAATACGGAGCAGGCGACGGATCTGCTGTATGATGGAGTTTCCTTTACGGAGTTCACTTCGAAGCGATTGGTAACGCAGCATACGCATGGAACGGGCTGCACATTTGCAGCTGCGTTAACGTCGGGATTGGCGCAAGGACACACGACGAAGGCGTCCTTGCAACTGGCGAAAAGCTTCATCCATGCTGCGATTTCGGAGCCTTTACATATCGGAAGTGGGCATGGACCGACGAATCATTGGGCGTATCAGCGAGGTGTTCGGGCTGCTGATGTCAAAGATATTGCCACGCGAGGTGTACGATGAGTGTTGTCATGAGTAAGGAGCAGCTGCGCAAGGCGCTGCGTTTGTATTTGGTGATGGGCAGTCCGAATTGTGGCGGGGCTGACCCGTATGAAGTGCTGGAAGCCGCCATCGACGGCGGCATCACGATGTTTCAGCTGCGCGAGAAGGGCCCCGGCGCCCTGCAGGGGCCGGAGCTGCTCGCGCTGGGCGCGCGGCTGCGCCGCCTTTGCGCGCAGCGCGGGATCCCGTTCATCGTGAACGATGATGAACGGCTGGCTATAGAGCTGGAGGCCGATGGTATCCACATCGGCCAAGAGGATGCCCCAGCCGCCGCTGTGCGGCAGCGGCTGCCGAACATGATCGTGGGCGTATCGGCCCACGATCTGGGCGAAGCCCAGTCGGCGCTTGCCGAAGGCGCCGACTATCTCGGCGTAGGCCCCCAGTACGCCACGCGCACGAAGCTCGATGCGCGTGAGGTCCAGGGGCCTGCCGTACTAGCGCGGATGCGCGCAGGCGGCATCCTGCTGCCGCTCGTGGGCATCGGGGGGATCGATGCCACGAATGCAGGCGCCGTCATCCGCGCGGGGGCGGACGGCGTGGCAGTGGTGAGCGCCATCGCGGGTGCGCGCTCACCGCGCGAAGCAGCAGCGGCGTTGCGCGCACGCTGCTTTTCCTGTAGAGAAGCGACAAGCCCTCATTGGGATTATCCACCACAGGGCTAACAAGTGACAAAAATCATTATTTGTTAGCTGAAATTACTAATTTTGAACTATTGATAGATGAGAGAGTTCCCATTTGAATGACCCATACAACCTAGCTCGTTATTTTATTGGAGACGTTTCTACCTTTAATGGTGACAGAAACGTCCCTTTTTGCTACCATAGTAGAAAGCTTAATTTCGGTAATCCTTTAAAGCGGTGAAATGTCGCGTAGTTTAAGGCCTCGTACTGAATCATTAGGTAGTCAGAAACCGCAATTGACATAGATTCTGTTTAGCATTATGATACGGTTAAAAAGATTTGACCGTCGTTTAATTAATCTCTTTAAGAGATTATAAGTTGACCAGGAGACGTTTGCAGCAAGGCTTTTTCGAGATGAAACTCGTTCTAGCATAGGGTACATTCGTTAATCTTGGTACTGGAGAGGGAGGTCGGATCCACGATGAAACTGCAGCCTGTTTATATCATTGAAGAACTCGAACAACTCAAAACAATTAGTGATCCACTTCGCGCTAGAGTACTGCTATATCTTATAGAGAAAGCTTATACTGGCCAGCAGTTGGCTAAACTGTTAGGGATGGCGCGTGCCAAGGTGCATTATCATTTGAATGAGCTTGAGCGTCATAATTTAATTTTCGTTGTACGTACGGAGCTTAAGAATGGAATTGTGCAAAAATTTTATCGTGCCGTTGCACGTGGTTTTGTACCTAGTGAGAACTTGCTTCCGTATGTTTCGGAGGTAGAAAATTATTACCGAGAACGTACATTAAGTGTACTTGGACATGCTAGAAACAGAGCGATTAATGCCCCCGAAGAGGCGTTTCAAATTCCATCGCCCGACCGATCCCAGTGGCCGATTATCATGACGCAGGTTGAAGTCAAAATGAGTAAAGCGAAATATGCCGAATGGTTAAGGAAATTCCGCGCTCTTATTTATGAGCTAGATGCCGAGCAAGAGGAGAATGGGGAATGGTTCTATTTGACGACGGTCGGCTTTCAGACACATGAAAGGGGATTTGACCCCATCGAACCCGCCAATGAAGAGGAGAGATAACACATGCTGGATCCTAGATTAACTAAGCTTGCAGATGTATTGGTCAATTATTCAGTTAAGGCACAGCCTGGTGAAAATATTTTAATTGAAGCTTATGGGATTGATTCTGCTCTTGTAAAAGAAATCGTCAAAAAGGTTCACGCCGCGGGTGCGCATCCTTTTGTTAACTTACGTGATCATGCTGTGATTCGTGAACTCGTTATGAATGGTACGGAAGCTCAAATGCAAACTTGGGCGAATGCGGATGCTTTCCAAATGAAACAAATGCAAGGCTATATAGGGGTACGTGGTGGAGCGAACATTTATGAGCTGTCGGATATTCCGGCTGATCGGATGAAGCTTTACAACTCTGTGTATTATCAACAGGTTCATTTCGATGTCCGTGTGAAGGATACGAGATGGGTCGTTCTGCGTTACCCAACGTCTTCGATGGCTCAGCTTGCTAGCATGAGCACAGATGCATTCGAGGATTTCTATTTCAATGTATGTACGATGGATTATGGCAAAATGTCCAAAGCGATGGATCCGTTGAAAGAGCTTATGGATCGCACAGACAAAGTGCGTCTTGTCGGCCCTGGTACGGATTTAACCTTCTCGATCAAAGGCATCGGCGGCGTGAAATGCGACGGTGAGCTGAACATCCCAGACGGCGAAGTGTACTCCGCTCCCGTGCGCGATTCCGTTAACGGTATCATTTCATACAACACACCGTCACCTCATGATGGCTTTATTTTCGAGAACGTGGTGCTTCATTTCGAAAATGGTAAAATCGTCAAAGCGACGGCGAATGACACGGATCGTATCAATGAAATTTTCGACATGGATGAAGGCGCTCGCTATGTAGGTGAATTCGCGATCGGTGTGAATCCTTATATTCAGCACCCGATGAAAGATATTCTGTTCGATGAGAAAATCGACGGCAGCTTCCACTTCACACCTGGTAATTGCTATGATGATGCCTACAACGGTAACAAATCTTCGCTGCACTGGGATATGGTGAACATCCAACGTCCTGATTATGGCGGCGGCGAAATTTGGTTTGACGATGTGTTGATCCGTAAGGACGGTATCTTCGTATTGCCTGAGCTTCTAGTTTTAAATCCTGAGAACCTGAAATAGGTCCTGCATACCAAAAAGGATGCCCAAGTCTTTAAGACCTGGGCATCCTTTTTTTGTAATAAACAACGGGGTTATGACATTGTGGCTTTCAACTGCTGGACAAGCTTCTTAGGTGCCGTTCGCGCGTACCCTTCTATGATCAAATCTTCGATCTCTGCCCATGGCACTAGTTCAATGTTCAGAATGCTAACCCAGCCATGCTGGCCGATATAAGGTGTCTTCTTATAAGCCGTGCCATCCTGACCTAAGAGGAACTCTTGTGTAGTAAGGTTTGTTTTGAGCGATGTTGAGACTTGGCCATCGGTCTCACCTATAAAAATAAAAGGTTTGTCTTTGACACGAAAGGTGGTGTGTCCAAAGCCATCAACCTTTTCTTCTACTTCCGGCAGTTTTGTGCAAAAATCACGGATTATGGCAACAAGCGCCAATCCTTGCGGGGATGCAATTTGACTGTGGGACAAGAGGATCAACTCCTTAGGATGGATTGGGATTTCCAAGATGAGCAACTGCTTATCACACTCGTCGTTGCTGCGATTGGTACTGACGTGGGGGCAGGCCGACGGCCTTTTTAAAAGTCCGAATGAAGTTCGAATAATCGTTGAAGCCGGCTAGCTGGCATGTGTCGGTGACGGTGGAGCCTTCGCGCAGCAAATGTTTGGCCCTGGCGATGCGCTTGAACAGGATATGCTCGTGAATGGTGCTGCCTGTATGTTTTTTGAATAGTCGGCATAGGTAGGAGCGATTCATGAAGACGACTTGTTCGAGTACCTCGAGCGAAAGGTCCTGATCTAAATTTTCATCAATATAGGTGAAGAGAGAGGAGAGCTTGTCTGGCATCATGACCTGTTCTTCTTGTTTCCCTTGATTTTGAAAGATCCGATTAATAAAAACGAGCAGCTCAATAAAGGTAGTAAAATAAAGGATCTCTGAACCTGGTAGTGCCTGCGGGCGGCGGTGCATTTCCATGCGATCATAGAGTTTCATGATATCGTCAATTTGAGGCGGCGTCAGTCTCATGCGATTTTGCTCACCAAAAACACGATTATTGAAGCAGTTCAACAAGTCGAACTGTTGAGAATTCATATGCTGCAGTAGAGCTGGATTGAAATGGATAACAACATTCTCATAGCGCTGTTTCTTCGATTGAAAATTAGGCCGATGCAGCTCATTGCTATGCATGATCAGCAGGTCGCCGTACTGTAAGGGATACACTTGCTTTTCTATGAAATAATGAACATCGCCGGTAAGGAAGAAATAGATTTCATAATGGTCTTGATGCTGGTGGAAGTCCAACGGAATTGGATTATGGGTTACAGCATGTCGAAAAGTCAACAGCTTATTGAGATTCTTGTACATTTCCTGCATGTGAAGATCTCCTCTGTTAGTTGGAGTCAATATTAGCAATCTTTTGCCCAATTAATGCAATGAATACGTTTTTATTATACTGCAAAATATAGAAGAGTTAAACATTCAACCTGATCTTGCTTATATTTAAGGAGGCTTATATATGAAATTATCCGTATTTACTGTAGCTACACCTGATTTGACGCCTGAAGAGCTTGCTAAAGCTGCTGCCGCTGCTGGTATTACTGGCATTGAGTGGCGCTTCAAAGATATCCCTGCGGACGCGGTGGGGCAGAAGCCTTCCTTCTGGGGAAATAATCTGTGCTCGATCGATCCGGCTTCTTCCGATGCAGAACTTGAGCGTTTTAAGCTTGCTGCGCTGAACGAGAACTTAGTTAACCTAAGCATTACACCTTATTTGAATAATTGTGATGTTGCTGAGACGGAGCATGTGTTTAAAGCGGCTCAAAAAGTAGGCGTTCCGTTCATTCGTGTAGGCGTACCTGGCTATAATAAGAGCCAAAATTATAATGATTTGTTCGCCAAAGCTGTGGACTACCTGCACCATGTCCAAGAGTTTTCTCAGCAGTACGGTGTAAAAGGCTTGGTTGAAACGCATCACCAAACGATTACAGCAAGTGCAGGTCTGGCGCATAGACTCGTATCTGGTTTCAAACCAGAGCACATTGGTGTGCTTCACGATGCCGGCAACATGGTTCATGAAGGCTTTGAGAATTACCGGATGGGTCTTGAATTACTCGGACCTTACTTAGCTCATGTACATGTTAAAAATGCGGCTTGGTCGCTTACAGGCGGAGAAGAAGATGGCATTAAGCTTTGGAAAAGCGAATGGGCACCGATTGATGCTGGTATCGTGAACTGGAAGCAATTGCTTGGCGATTTGAAAGCAGTCGGCTATGATGGGTATCTGGGTATCGAGGATTTCAGCGGTCAATTCGGTTCACAAGAAATGCTGAATAACTTCTCAGCGAAAGTGAAGCAATGGTTAGCGTAAACCACATGCAATCAGCGAAAACCTTCACCACCACTGAAAAGTGGGGCTGAAGGTTTTTTTTATATTATAGTAGAAAAGACCGTCAGGAAATCCCTGACGGTCTTTTGTGTTAATTGTCATCCGTATTCAATTTCACAATCGCACGAATCGCAGCATCAATTTCCCGCTCAATAGCACCAGAAACGACATCTGTATGCGGGTTGTACACTTCCCGCAGATCGGCATCAGCGTAGCCATCCAAGGCAACAATGGCGCCAGCACGCACACCACGCAGCGAAGCAATGACATAGAGGGCGGCAATTTCCATCTCCACGGCCAAAGCGCCAGCTTGCTTATATTTACGATGAGGGAATTCCTCGACACCTTGGAAGAAAGCATCCAAGGTAACGGTAATCCCTTGCTTCACGAGTCCATCCGTTTCAGAAGCCGCTTCATACAGCGCACGCGTAACAGCGTGATCAGCTACAGCGGGGAAGCCGTGAGGAACTAACTGGCGAGTTAAGCCTTCTTCACGTACCGCAGCTGTGCTCACAACGAGACTTCCTGGCGGTACGTCGGCTGAGTAAGATCCAGCGGTTCCTACGCGAATCAGTGTCTTTACGCCGCCTTTGATGAGCTCCTCAAAGCAAACAGCTGCACCAGGTGACCCGACACCATGACTCACGACGGTGATGGGTACGCCATTCTTTTCGCCCACGAAGGTTCGATATTCTCGGCTGAAGGAGAGCTCACGCGCATTGTCCAACTTACGTGAAATGGCCTCTGCTCTGAACGGGTCGCCGCACACGATGGCATAGGGAGTTAAGTCCTCCGAATTGACTTGTAAGATAGATAAAAGCAAATTAATCGAACTCCTTTCTGACCCACTCATCTTCGGGGATTGGAATGGCTTCACCGGAGAAGCGCTGTTCTTCGAACGGATCTGCGACGTTATGGAAGCCATTGCGTTCCCAGAAGCCTTCGCGATCTTCCGCCATGAACTCGATGCCGCGAATCCACTTGGCACTTTTCCAGAAATACAAATGCGGAACAACGAGGCGAAGCGGCCAACCATGCTTAAGCGTGAGTGGCTTGCCATCGAAGGTCGTTGCCAGCAAGATATCATCACCCATGAGATCTGCGAGTGGAACGTTCGTTTCATAGTCATTGTCAGCATGGATCATGACATATTTTCCTTCTGGTTTTACATTGATCAGTTCAAGGAAATCTCTGAAGCGCACACCTTCCCATACCGTATCCAGCTTGGACCAACGGGTCACGCAGTGAATATCGCATTGGATTTGTGTATGTGGTAAAGCCAATATGTCGTCATAGCTGAATGTTTTCTCTTCGGCTACTTCTCCAAAAACACGCAGCGACCACGCTGTCATATCATACTTCGGGACTTCTCCTTCATGTAAAATAGGAAATCGGTCCGTCACGACTTGACCAGGTGGAATCCGACCAGCAAGTTCTGGTGGAACGTCTACAGCGGGGATTTGCATGCGCTTAATGCGCTCCGCTTTGGTGTCTTTATGCATCTGCCATCCTCCTTAAGCTTATCTTGCTAATTTCTCAACGCGAACTGCCATTCGCTTTTTGTGCATCTGCTAAGTAATTGCTTTTACGGAAAAATAGCATTGCGAGCAGTGTAACAATATAAGGCAGCATTTGTGTGAAATGGGTTGGTAATGAGAAGCCCTGTAATCGGATACTGAATGCATCCATTAAGCCGAACAGTAAGCTGGATGCCATGACGCCAATCGGATTGGCTTGTCCCAGCATGGTAGCAACGAGTGCGATGAAGCCGCGGCCAGCCGTCATGCCCTCGGTGAACATGGTCACTTGTCCGAGAGAAAGCTGCGCACCAGCGAGTCCGCAAAGGACGCCACAGATGAGCACAGCTATATATTGCATCCGATTGACCTTAATGCCGATACTCTTGGCGGCAACAGGGTTTTCACCGACAGCGATCATACGGAAGCCAAGGACGGATTTGAATAGCAAATACTGAAGAGCAAATACAAGTACAAATGCTAGATAGACAAGAGGGGAATGCCCGGAAATAATCCCGCCAATGACAGGGATATCTTGAATGAGGGGGATGTCCCACTTCGGCAGTCCGATCATATTTTTATCATAGTAAGCGCCTTTTACGTTGAAAATAGCCTTCAAACAGAATGCTGTCAAACCTAAGGCTAGGAAGTTGAATGAAATCCCAACGACGATGACATTCGCCTGTAAATGGATACTCATATAAGCAAAAATCAACGAAAACAGCATGGTTACGGCTATGGCGATAAGCACGGCTAGGAATACGTTGCCTGTGTAGTAATTACCAACAATTGCGGAAAAAGCACCGACCAAGACGAACCCTTCCAAGCCGACGTTAAACAAACCGACGCGCGAGCAGATGGCTCCGCCAAGTGCTGCAAGAAGAATCGGAGCGACCATGCGAATCATGGAGTTAAATAAAGAAACATCAAGAAGATGCTGCATCGCCCTTGCCTCCTTTCCGGCGTTTCCATAAGGTTAAGCTGATTTTAGCTGTTACAAAGAGAATGAGCAACGATTGAATAACACTGGATATCTGCAGTGGAATGTCCGTATTGCGTTCAACACCCATGCCTCCGGTTTGCAAGGCAGCAAGCAGAATGGACGCAAGTGCTGTGCCTAATGGATGCGCGCCTGAAAGCAAGGTCGCCATGATGCCTGACCATGCGTAGCCTGGATTCGAAATCATGCCATCGGTATACCGATACTGCATGCCGAGCACCTCAACCGCGCCAGCAAGTCCCGCGAAACCGCCGCTGGCAAACATACTCGTCAGCATGACTTTCCGTCTATTAACCCCGCCATAGGCCGCGAATAGCGGATTATAGCCCAGCATGCGGACCTCATAACCAGCTACGGTATATTTAATAAATAGAAACAGGAGAATGGCGAGTGCAATGGCTATAATAAAGCCGCCATGGATGCTCATGCCTTGAAACAATTTGGGCAGCCATACGCCTTTATCGATCATCATTGTTTGGGCTAGCGCAGCGGATCCTGATTTATCTTTGAGCGGATACGCGACTAAATATCCTGCGAATAAAGCGGCAATATAGTTAAGCAGCAGGGTTGTAATGATCAAATTCATTCGGAATTTAGCATCCAGCCAGCCAGCGAAGGCCGACCAAATTCCGCCTGCCAAGATGCCGCTGAGAATCGCGGCGAGCAATTTAAATAGCAGAGGCCCAGGCAGGTATAGCGCAACCATGGCGCTGGATAAAGCGCCAAGAATCATTTGGCCCTCTGACCCCATGTTGAAAAATCCAGCACGAAACGCGATCGATACACCTAACCCGACAAGAATGAGTGGAGTGGCGCGTGTTAACGTATTCGTGAAATAGAAGAAGTTGCCGAAGGCACCTTTCCACATCTCTGTGTAGGTTTCAACGACGGACCCGCCAATGAGCAGAATGGCAATCGCACCACCGAGCAACCCGATGACGATGGCAAGCAGCGGCTGAATCCAAGCGCTTAGGTTAAATAGTCTTTTAAGCATTTGAAGTTCCCCCTGCCATCCATAAGCTGATTTGCTCCTCTGTTGCCTCTGCGGCGGACAATTCGCCTACAATTCGCCCCTCGTACATAACCAAGATACGATCAGACAGTTGTAAAATCTCTGTTAATTCGGAGGAGACTAAAAGAATCGCACCTTGCTCGTCCCGTTTACGAAGCAGTTCCTCATGAATCAATTCCATGGCGCCAATATCAACACCACGAGTCGGCTCAGCAGCAATTAAGAAGGGCTGCTTTTGTGCAAGTTCCCTCGCTACAATAAGCTTCTGCAAGTTACCGCCGGATAGAAACTTCACTTTGGCATCTTGAGATCCCGCTTTAATCTGAAATTGCTGGATGAAGCCGCTAACCATGTTGCGGAGTTCTTTTCCGTTAAGAAGACCAGAGCGGCTTGTGGTTTTATGATGACCCATCGTGCCATTTTCTAACACCGTACCCTCTTTAGCTGCGCCCCATTGATAGCGATCCTCCGGTACATGGGAAAGTCCGATTTCTCTGATTTCGCGAACGGCTCGTCCACGGACAGGCTTCCCTAATATTTGGATGTCTCCCTGATCAATCGTCTGAAGTCCAGAGATTGCTTGAATCAATTCCGATTGACCATTACCTGAAATACCGGCAATACCAACGATTTCACCGGCTTTCACCTGTAAATTGACACGATCGAGCACAGGCTTTCCTTTATCTCCAAGAATGGAAACGTCTTGAACTTGAAGGACGGTCTGACCGACTGTGAGCTCTCGTTTCTTAAGCTGCTTCAAATCTCTGCCAACCATGAGCTTGGAAAGCTCTTCAATGTTCGTGGCAACTGCATCCACCGTACCCGTCATTTTGCCATCGCGAAGCACGGTAACGCGGTCAGCAACTTCCATGACCTCATGGAGCTTGTGCGTGATGATGATGAAGCTTTTGCCCAGATTGGCTAAGCTTTTCATAATGACGAGAAGTTCCTTGGCCTCCAGCGGCGTGAGCACACCAGTGGGCTCGTCCAAAATAATAATATCTGCACCTTGATATAACACCTTCAAGATCTCAACTCGTTGCTGCAAGCCTAGTGGGCAATCAGAAACTTTCATGCGCGGATCAATAGGGAGGCGATACTTAGCACAAAGCTCTTCGATTTGCGTGATGGCTTTTTTTCGGTCAAATGCCACACCAGCCCTTGGCTCGTTACCAATCACGATATTTTCAGCCACAGTAAACGAAGGAAAAAGCATAAAGTGCTGATGCACCATCCCAATACCATGCCGAATCGCATCCGTGGGATTGGTGAAAGTAACTTCATTGCCGTTCAAGAGAATACGGCCAGCCGAAGGCTGCTCCATGCCGTACAAGATGCGCATTAGGGTTGTTTTACCAGCACCATTTTCCCCAACTAATGCATGAATCTCACCTTGACGCAGCGAGAAATCAACGTTTGAATTCGCTGTTAAATTGCCATATGTTTTCGTAATTTGACGCATTTGAAGCAGCATAACGGTTTTTCGCTCCTCTACCTAGACATGAGGAAACTGCTTACGTCTCCGTAAACAGTTTCCGAGTTAAACATATGTGATTGAAGGGGTTATTATTTGACTGGATTTTCTACTTTCACTTTACCAGAAACGATATCATCACGTATAGCTTTTACCTTCGTAATGACATCTTGTCCAACGAAAGGACTTAGGGCCGATTTCGTTTCTCTTGTAACGAATGTAAGACCAACGCCATCTTCTTTCAAACCGTAGTCAACAGCACCGAATTTGAACGTGCCATTTACGAAATCTTTCACGGTTTGATAAGCAACAGCATCTGTTCCTTTCAATTGGGAAAGCACGATATGTTGTGGATCTGTTACCGTACGGTCAATATCTTGTCCGGAAGTAAAGAAGCCTTTTTCTTTCGCTGCTTCAAATACACCAAGATCGCCTACAGCCGATGCGCCTGCAATGAAGTCAGCGCCTTGCGAGAATTGTGTTAATGCCAATTCTTTCGCTTTAGCTGGATCCGTGAAGCTACCTACATAGTTAACGATGAATTTCGCATTCGGGTTCGTTGATTTCAAACCTTCTTGGAATCCAACTGTATATTTCTTGATAAGTGGGATATCTACGGCAGCAACCATACCTACCACATTTTTCTTCGTAGATAGACCTGCTGCTGCTCCAAGCAAGTAAGCTGCTTCATGTTCACGGAAAACAACGCTGCGAACATTCGGAAGATCAACAACGGTATCAATAATCGCGAAGGATTTCTTCGGATTCTCAGTTGCTACTTTTTTAAGTGCATCCTCAGCTGTGAAGGAGCTTGTAATGATTAGATCATAATTGTCAGCAACAGCCGCGCGCAAGTTTTGCTCGATTGCACTTGCATCTGCGGATTCTACTGTTTTAACGGTAACGCTAAATTCTTTGCTAGCTTTCTTAACACCCTCATCCATTTGTGTGAAGAACGGGTTCACACCGATTTTCTCAGGTGTAATAAGGATAATCTTCTTATCTGATTTAGCTGCTGGTGCACCCGATGCTGCAGGTGATGCTGTGTCTGTTTTCGCAGCCCCACAGCCCGTTAGTAAGACAGTTGCGGCAAGAACTGAAAATAGTACTTTTTTCATGATGTATCTCTCCCCTAATCTATTTATGTATGAATTAACCATTGACATAATTATATCCTACTAAAAAAGTCGGATATAGTCAAAGGGATTATTTTTCGATTCGACAAAATCATCCAAAATTCTACAAGCTCGAAAGCCTAACGGTTATTATACTAAAATGTTCGAGCACAATCCATCTATTTCAATTAACTACCAGTTGTAACAGGTGAAAGTCAGAAAAGTTTAAGAAGTCATTTTACAAAATAACGGGAAAACATACAGGTAATTCCGCGCATATACTCGATTTCAAAGGAATAAATGGAAAACATACAGTTAGTTTCATGCATTTACACAAGAAACAGCAGAAACTCAAAAATTACCTACCTATTTTCCAGTTATTCGTCAAAATCTAGCTGAAAGCGGAAAATTAACGGGAGGTTTTCCAGTTAGTGTTGCATGTGGCGTCGTAAGTAGACACCGTGATGCGTTAAGCATTCTCTTGTTTGTTTCTCTCCGTCTTTCTTTCCCGCATTCGAAGCGTCATCCACGCACTCCCTCCATAAATTGCTGCACTCACGTAAAACAGCACATCAATCGTCAGCCAATCAATGATATAACCGCCAATAAGAACAGCAAATCCTGATGCTACGGATGTCCAAAAGTGGTAATTGCCAAGCGCACCGCCACGATTCCCGGGTTTGGTCCCGTCAGCGAGCAATCCGCGCTCGCTCATCTTCTGCATGGCATTGCATACACCCATGAAAGCTTGGAGGAGCAAGACGAAGCCGTAGGAAGGAATCCAAGGGAAGATGAGCATCGCTGCCATCATGCCTAGAGAGCTTCCTGCCATGAGCTTTTCCGATGAGCGGTCTACGAGCTTACCCAGCCAAATGGCTGATGCTGCAGAGCTTATTGTGAATATGGCAAAAGCGAGGCCATATGCGGAATACGTACTTCCGAGATTTTTCAGAAACAACAAGTAATAGGGATATATCATCCCCGCCGCCAATGTCGCTAAGCTTTGGGATTTGATGAGCATACGTACATTCATCCTAGTGCCCCCTATAATCGTCGTAGAATTGGTTCATAAAAAGATGCTGTGGATCCCACTGATCTTTGGCTTGGAAAAAGGTTTCCGCCTTAGGATAAATCGTTCGGAACTGCTCTACCGAAGGGAAGGGAGCATAAGGCAAATAATAAGAGCCATTGAAGAGCTTCAATTGTTCAATGATTCGCCGGATTCCATGGGTCATACGAGCTTGCGCCGCGTCACTTAGCGGGGTATTGAATAGACACACAAGGGCGAACATGTCGCTCTTCGCATACGAGAGCATCGCTTCTTCATCATGATTAACGTAGCGAACCGTAATATTTAATAGGTTTAATTGTTCTTCTTGCAAGATAGGTTTCATGTGGTTAATAAAATCTTCAAAATGATCCACGGGAATGAAGTATTCTTGGAGCAGATCGTTTTTGGTATCCGAGTTATAGTCCATAAAATCAGATTCAGAACGCATAGCGTTGTTGCGAGTTAGGATTGTGCTGCGACCAATTAGGAAATACCGTTGTAAGTCCCAGAACGCATTTTTCGCCCAATCGAAGGATCGATTGAGTCCAAAGAGGAATTTCAGCGGCAACACATAGGTATCCTTCAGCTTTAATTGATTGTAGTCAGTAACAGGGAGATCAGGTCGTGTTCTGTAATTCGTAGCATACATTTCCGATAAGAAGGTATCCGGCGCCACAGAAATACGTGCGAGATGCATGTGGATGTCGGGATTTTGTTTAACCTGGTTAAGGAAGTAGTCCGAATAGGCTTCTGTCGTCATTGTTTCGCTTGTCATCTCGTAGACTTCGTTATCCGTAAGCGACAAAGTCACATCTACGATGACACCGAACAACCCATATCCACCCAGTGCCAGCGGGAATAGCTCCGCATTTTCAATGCGTGAAATATTTCTTATTTGGCCGTCAGACCCCAATAGCCGGAAGGATTCAACCGAACGAATGAGTGAGCCATTCCGAATGTCACGGCCATGTGCATTGACGGAGATTGAGCCTCCGATGGTAAAAATATTTTGCGACTGCATGGTCTTCACAGCAAGCCCATACGGGTTAATAACCTTCTGTACATCCGCCCATGTGGCGCCGGACTGAACGGTAATCGTCTTGGCCATCTCGTCGAAGGCGAGAACCTTATTAAATGGCGTCATATCCAGCACAATGCTGTCCTTGTAGTACGTGTGCCCGCCTTGGCTGTGCCGTTGGCCGGCAATGGAGATCTTGAGCCCTTTCTCCCGGGCCTCGCTTACAATCTCTTGAAGTTGGCTTACTGCTTTGCTTGGAACTACCCGCTCAATCTTCACAGGCCGAAGCTTACTGTAATCTGATCGCAAGAAGGGATCGTCGCCAGCGACCGAGGTTCTCATATACTGCCAGAGGCATAGCGCAGTTAATAGAAGTAGAACTACAATCTTCTTCATGTGCGTATCTCCCAACTTGTTGGATATGGCAACTGTTTGTAAGAGTTGGCTCCTCAAAAGAAGAAATTCTAATATATTCCTATAGTGTAAATTCCCGCCTTTCGATGTGTCAATTGTAATAAGATCACTTCAGCAATGCCAAATTGGCTTTAACATTAAACATTTATACCTCATTAACCTTTGATCGCACCGAATATTGGATATGCTTGAGAGAAGATGGGGGCAGTTTATCAAATAACTGTCAGCATCAATGATTTCCTTTGTATGTCTTAAAACTGTCCTAAAATCGCAGCGAAAATATGACTATCATAGCAAGTTGATATCGACCAACATATTTGTGTAAGATGGAGGTAAGATCCATCCGCTACTAGAGGAATTGGAATCAGGAGTATGAAGGAGGCGAGCCATGGCGCGTTCAAAGCCGCTTTGGTTGCTAATTAGTTGGTTCGTTCTTGCCATTCTGGGATTACTCATATTGAAATGGACTGGTGTATGGGAGCATGTAGATCTGAATTGGGTCACGAGATGGCTTCGTGATTTGGGCCCGCTTGGGGGTCTGCTGTATATCCTTGCGTATACGCTGAGACCGTTGGTTTTGTTCCCGGCAACACCTTTGACGCTCTATGGGGGCTATGTGTTTGGTGCCTTTTGGGGGACCGTTTACGATATTATTGGTGCGGGTACAGGGGCATTACTGTCTTTCTACATTACACGCAAATGGGGTCGCGGTAGCTTTCAACGCATTTTACGAAGCCCTAAGCTGTTATCCTTTGATCAAAAAGCAGAGGAAAAAGGCTTCATGGTGGTTCTGTATATGCGGCTTATGCCTTTCTTTCCTTTCGATGGAATCAGTTATGGCGCCGGATTATCGAAAATTCGTTTCTGGGACTACACGTGGGCTACGTTCATCGGGATTATTCCAGGAGCGATTGTTTATAACGTTTTTGGTGCTTCCTTAAATGATATCTGGTCATGGAAGTTTCTCGGAGCCGTAGCGATGTATGCGGTTTTTGCTATCGTTCCACTGATTATTAAGAAAAGACAAGGGCGTAAAGTGCGCCAAGCAGCGTAAGAGTAGGAATGAATAAACAATTCGCCGTGGGAGGCATGGAAGAGATGAAAGGGAAAGTGGTTGCAAGCGATTTGATCTGGAGTATAGGGGGAGCAGGTGCTCTGCTCCTTATTTTTATTGTGTTGTCACAGAGCTTTTCGGCGAAATGGCTGCAAGCTTTTGATCAACATGTAGGCGGTTACATTCAGGAGATGAGAGGTGATCTGTGGACCTCTGTTGCAAAAGTTTTCACATTTATGGGAAGCGGTTCGACGGAATTTATTCTCTTTTTTCTAGTAGCTGGACTATTGTATTTTAAATTCAAGCATAAGTGGGAAACCCTTGTCTTATTCTTTGGCGTACTTGGCGCATGGCTATTAAATACAGGCTTGAAAAAGCTCGTTGAGCGCGATCGTCCATCTGCAGAGGGATGGTTAGTGGAGGTGGATGGTTTCAGCTTTCCCAGCGGTCACGCGATGGTATCGATACTCTTCTATGGATTGCTTGCCTATTTGTTATGGGTAAATGTACGTCAATCGTGGAGAGCGGCTTGGTTGATACCAACATTCGCTATCCTAGTCATTCTATGTATCGGGCTTAGTCGTATTTACCTCGGCGTGCATTATCCAAGTGATGTGGTGGCTGGCTACACGGCTGGCGGTCTCGGACTTATCGGCTGCATGCATGCAATTCGTACGATTAGGCGCAGGAAAGTCATGAGATCTACCAAGAAAGGGAAATTCACAATCTTGGAGAATATGTAATAAATAACTACACATAAAAACGATATCACGGGGGAATGGGTATGGCTATAGATACATCTCGATTTTTTACTTATGAAGATACCAAGAATCAAGACATATTCTATCGGTTGCCTGATCATTGGTGGAGTAGACATTACGAGTACATCTGGGCCTCCCATTTTGTTGAAAAAGGTGACATTGTTCTAGATGCTGCATGTGGCTTGGGCCATCCCTTTAAGTATTATCTAGCAGACAGATGTAAAGAAGTGTACGCTTGCGACATGGATGAACGCATATTAGATACAAACGAAATTATCAAAGAGCTGGAATATTATATTGGGAAAGAGAATATAGATCAAATTAACCTGCCCACTTTAAGTATTCCCAAATTCGCTGTTTCTGACATTTCAAAGTTGCCGTATGAAGATGCTAAGTTCGATGTAGCCTTCTGTATTTCTGTCATGGAGCATATCGACGACACAGAGGTGCAGCTTCGTTCCCTGCAAGAGTTTAAGCGAGTTTTGAAAGATGACGGAAAATTGATTATTACCGTTGATTATCCGGATGTAGATGTTGAAAGCTTTTTAAGTTTGATTGCGGATTCGGGGTTACAATTGGTCGGAGATCATGACTTTACGAAGCCAGTTAATGCGATTACTTCTGACTATTATGGCAGGGACTTATGGTGCATTCGATTTGTACTTGAAAAAATATGCGTTTAAAATCACGAACACGGTAATTACTCATCTCACAGGACAACGCCACTTCGGTTTGTCCTTTTTTCTTTTGTGAGCCGAGCGTTGTATAATTATCAATGTCATCATTAGCAGAAGAATCAGAAAGAAGGGATGCCTATGCTAAAGCTAAGTATTCTTGATCAGTCACCGGTATCATCCGGCTTTACCCATAGTGAGGCATTACAACAAACGATTGCGCTGGCACAGCTCGCTGACCGACTCGGCTACACCCGATTCTGGGTGTCAGAGCACCATAATTCAGCAGGGCTAGCAGGTTCTTCTCCAGAGGTACTCTTATCCACGCTAGCTGCTCGCACAAGCCGCATTCGGCTTGGTTCTGGCGGCGTGCTGCTTCCTCACTACAGCGCCTACAAGGTCGCTGAGAACTTCCGTATGCTCGAGGCGCTCTATCCGGGGCGCATCGACCTAGGTATCGGGCGTGCACCTGGCGGCACGCCGCATACGGCCAAGGCGCTGCGTGGCGTCAGCGCCGATCTGTTCGAGGGACTTGAGCGGTTCCCCGCGCAAGTCACGGATTTGCTGCGGTTCCTCACCGACACGGTGGAACCTGGGCACGTGTTCGAGGGCATCCGCGCCACCCCTTTGGTGGCCTCGATGCCTCAGGTGTGGCTGCTCGGCTCCACCGGGCAGAGCGGGGTGTATGCGTCGCAGGCAGGCGCAGCGTTCTGCTTCGCGCACTTCATCAACGGCGCGGGAGGTCAGCATGCGGTGCGAAGCTACCGCAGCTCGTTCCAGCCGTCCGCCTTGAATGTCGTACCGCAGGCGACGGTGTGTATTTATGTGCTGTGCGCCGAAACGACAGATGAGGCGGAGGAGCTCGCGACCTCGATCGATTTGCGCATTCTGCAAATGGAAAAAGGCGAGTTCACCGGAGTGAAATCGCCGAAGGAAGCAGCGGAATATACCTATTCCGATTGGGATCAAACCCGTGTGCGAGACAATCGCTCGCGGATGATCGTGGGAAATCCTGGCCAGGTCAGGGAACAAATCCTACGACTCGCTGAAAGCTATGGTGTCGACGAAGTTATGGTCGTCGCTGGTGGACACCAAGTGGAAACAAGACTGCGGACCGTGGAGTTGTTGGCGGAAGCTTTTGAGCTAAGCTATCAGCACAGTTACGTGATCTAGGCAGTGCGAGGGGTTCGCTGGCCTGATCGGATAATCGATTGCCTAGCGCGTGCGCTTCGGTCGCTTATCGATTTCTTGCGTCACAATGAACGCCAGCTCTTCATTGCCAAAGAGGGAAAGAACGCCAAGTAAAGTGTCATCCGGTACCTCGCCAGCTTCCTCTTTCGGCACCGTTAGTTCAAGAGCTTTCTCAAGCGCTTCATTATTCGGCTGGTCTGGATAGGCGCTATGATATAGTGCTGCTGGGTCCAGACCATGGTTAATACACCACTGTGCAAAAACCAAAATCATCATATGCTCTTCACGTTTGTAATTTTCGATCATTTGTTCTTCTAATTGTTTATTATTCATCGGGTAACAGACAGCTCCTTATACAACCTTATTGCAACACGCGTTAAAACTAAGCCAACCTCTATCCACCTACGGGTGGATGGGTTCATTATAGCGAAAGATTAGGTGTATTCACAATGATTATTAAGAATGAGAAAATCAAAGCTTCCGAGGTTCAGGTTACGGGGCTGCAGGGTGAGGATTTAGGCGTAATGTCCACGAAAGACGCGCTTCTTCTTGCCAAAAAGTTAAAAGTAGACCTCGTCTGCACCTCGCTCATGAGCAGCCCGCCTCCTTGCAAGTTGATTGGAGCGGGTGCAGCCAAACAGGAGGCTTTGCAGGAAAAGCAGCAGGCCCGGAAGCAAGAGCAAGGCCCGAAGGTCAAGGAGATTCGCTTGACGGCGAATATCGAGGATCATGATCTCGAGACGAAGCGTCAGCAAGCTGAGCGCATTTTGAAGGGCGGGGACGCCGTCCTTCTGGTCGTTAAGATCTCCGGCAAGGAAGGTGCGAAAGCCAAGGAATTGCTAGAAACGCTGGTGAAGGAGCTTGGCTCCCACGGCAAGAAGCATACCGGCATTCAGCTGAGTGGCAAGCAAGCTGCTGTTCAGCTGGATCCTTTGTAAAAAAAAGCATGGACAACCCCTAGGGAAGTCCATGCTTTTTTGGTGGGGTTAGTGGTGAATGTATGTTATGGGGAGAATGGAGTAGGCAAGAAGTTTGCTAACGCTATTTAAATTAACTAGGCTGTACTAGCCCCCGTGGCTACCTAAGTAACCTAATCACCCCAGACGCTAGCTGCAGTGATTAAATGTAGAAAGTACAGTTAATTTCTTGGTATTTAACGAGTTTAAGCAAATACCTGGAAAAACTCCATTTAATCTGGAGATTATAGCCGAAAAAGTGTAACAAAAGAAAATTAAATACATAAATTCCATCTAATGGTTAATTCTGAGAATGAACGAAATTAGATGTACTTTATCCAGTTATTTTGAGGACGCAAGGGGTAAGAGGTAAAAGGTTGCTTGGTTTGACGGTGGCATTAGCGATGCGTTGGTGATGATTATGGTTAATAGCCAGGCAGATGCCACGTTATCAATAGTCATATGGGGGCACTGGACAAGCTTTTTGCTCTCTATCCGATGATCGTGATTGCCTGGGAACCCATGAATTCCCATACTTCTTTGAAGGGAGCGAGTGGAAAGGCCTCTTGTTCACCAGTCATCGGATCGTTCATATAAGCATAATCATCATCCCAGCCAGTTAGTAACAAGGCATGTTCGGGCTGATACCACGGGACAAGCTCACCCGTCTCATCCTCCCACTCCAAGTCAAAATAAGGGCTATCCATATGCTCAGTTGCCCAAATCATGGCAGGACTGCCTTTGGCAATGACGCCAAGCAAATCCTCGAAGGAGGTTCCTGTCAGATCGCGAACGTGACCAGGTAACCACTGATTCATCAGCTTAGCAACTGGGGTATGATAAATCCCATAGCCGATATCAAAAGGATCGCCAACGAAAACATCTTTGGGATTGGCACCCACAAAGGCACCGAATTCATTCACGTAGGGCATATCTCCCGTGGGGAGAGCATGAGCCACTTCTTCCTTCGTTATTGGCAGCCCAGCCCAATTCAGCAGCATCGTCGCAGCGACAGCTTCACAACCATTTGGCAGCTCGGGGAGTTGCGAAAGCGCGGGAATCGCTTGTATTTGAACATGATGCTTAGTGAGAGTAGGGGCTTCATCGGTTGATGTCTGGTTAGTTGTGGATTCTGCCTCGGCTACGACAGCTTCAATGGGGGATGCGATTTCCGTTGCGGCTTCTCCTGCAAAATACGGATCTGGAACTTCTCCAGCTTGAACGGATAACGTGAGGAGTTGTTTCCCATCAGGGGAATTTGATTTTACGAGTAGAATAAGTGTAAAGCTGGCCACAGCCAGTAATAGAAGTGTGAGCAATTTCAATTTCTTCATGTAGCACGTCCGTTCCTATCAATGTTCTCATTACATCATGGGTGGCTAGAGAATGCAAGACATGACATCCAAAATATGCCTTGAGACACATACGCTACAGCCTTGCTCGCATAGACTAGGTAAACAAGCTATTAATCTCTATAAAAGATGAGCCTGTCAAGATGACCGTGGAGGCATGGGATGAAACGTTTCTATTTGTGGTGTACAGCTGCTTTTGTTTGTTATGCCGTTGTTGTGATTTTATATTTCTTGAAAGGGGATTTATTTCAAATCCCTTTGACGCTAGTTGGATCTGTTGCTGATCCGAATACATTCATGACCCATGCGGAAATTACTAAAGCAGAATCACTTTCAAGGATTCATTCGCTAACCTTCTTTTTAAGCACTCCATTAAAAATGGGTGTGACCGTTGCCTTATTCGGCATAGCCGTCAGCTTCCGTCAACTCGCGGAGAAAGTATTCCGAGCTTCTTTCCTGCAAATGCTCCTATTTGTGGTACTTTTTACGCTCGTCATGGACGTGCTGTTCCTACCCATTGATGTATTCCTGTTCAAAATCGACCAAGCCTATGGCATCTCCAATGAGACGCCTCTCCTTTTTCTAAAGGATTATGTCAAAACCTTTCTCATTGATATCGTAGGCACGGTAGTCATGGTAGGGATTTTCAGATGGATCAGTAAGTGGAGTCCTAAGCGGTGGTGGGTATGGCTGTGGTTGATTTCAATCCCTTTAATCTTATTCGTTACGTTTATTCAACCTGTGGTACTGGACCCGTTGTACAATCAGTTCCAGCCACTACAAAATCAGGAACTGAAGACGCAAATTCTTGATCTTGCTGCCAAATCGCACATCCCGACTGATCAGGTTTATGAGGTCAACATGTCAGAGAGGACGAATGCCATTAACGCCTATGTTAATGGGATCGGCGGGAACGCGCGTATTGTGCTGTGGGATACCATTTTGAATAAATTGCAGCCAGATGAAATCCTAACAGTGATGGCGCATGAGATGGGGCATTACGTAGAACGACATATCTATTGGGGGATTGCCTATGGTGTCGCGCTAAGCTTCGTTGGCTTTTGGTTGGCTTTCCATACGTACCGTCTAATATTAAAACGCTGGGGCTCGCTTTGGGGCATGCGAGGGGAAAGTGACTTAGCGGCATTACCAATTCTTCTGCTGCTCATCTCGTTGATGAGCTTCCTGTCATCACCAGCACAAAACGCGTTCTCAAGGGTAATCGAGCACCGAGCAGACGTCTACGCGATGAAAATGACGGGGGATGGGGATGCAGCCATTCGGGCTTTTCAACATATCGCCAAAGAAAATCTCAGCCCAGTTACACAACCTAAGCTGGTGCAATGGTTCCGGGGTTCTCACCCGACGATCGAGGAGAGAATTATGTATTTTGAGCAGTTTAAGAAGTAAGGGAGTTTAGTAGGCAAAATCGAAAAAAAGCACGAATGCCAATCTTCCACTTAGGGGAGTAGGCATTCGTGCTTTTTAATTTATAGGGTTAATCATTTCTGCGTGTCATTTGCTGCCAGACAGAGCCTTCAGCCGCATGACCGCCTTCGATACGCTCGAGGGCAATCTTTACCTGCATCCGTACCTCGAACTCGGGGTCGTCTGCAGCTTGCTTCAGGTCCGGAAGCACCGTGTGGTCCCCGACTTCGTAAAGGAAGCGCGCCGCGCGCCAACGGACCAGCTTGTTGCGGTCCTTGAGCGCCTTGGCCATCGCCGGCATGGCGGCGGGGTCACCAAGATCGGACAGTGTATCACCTGCCGTCCGACGAACAGAAGCTGTATCGTCCTCGAGGGCACGATACAGATAGGGCAATACCTCGGGTTCCTTGATATCCCCGAGGTACACCGTGGCCAGTCGCCGAAGCGACGTGTTTTCGTCCTGCAAGGCATGGACGAGAAGCGGCAGCGTCTCAAGCGACGGCTGGATCTTCTGAAGCGCGGCGTAGCGCAGCTTCCAATCGCTGTGCCGCAGCTGCTCTGCGGCTGCGACAAGATCTCCTGTGGCGGCTTCCTCCACAGGGGCATCTGTGGTCTCCTGCATCGCGCGGGAGACCAGTTCTTCCACGCGGGCATCGTCGTAAGAAGCGTCCAGTTCCTGGACGACTTCGCCCGCGATGTCCGACAGCTCGCCGTATCGGACGCCGAGCTCCTCGAGCTTCCGCTCTTTGATCAGGTTCGGCGATGCCGTACCTGCGCGGACCGCGGCCTGAGTGAAGCGCTCCGGCATAGCCACGCGCGCTTCTTCTGAGCCTGCGCGCACCCGCACCTGGAGCGGAATACCGCGAAACATCTGTACGAGCACCTGCGCCTCGCCAAAGGCGGCGTCAGCAGCAGGCTGCTCGGTAGGCAATCCAGCGCCAGACGCCCCCTGAGCTTCACCATAAATCTCGCGCGCCTGCGCCAGGATGAACTGCCAGTCACCCTTAGAGCTGCGGTCTACCGCGATGAAGTCGGCTGCGTGAAACACACTGATAACGCCGGGCACAGCAAGCAGCTTCTGCACTTCCTCGGGAGCACCAATTAGATTCTTTTTTGTATACGTTTCTCGCACACCGGCAGGCAAGGACTCATCCATATTGAGTTTCATGGAGTTGGGGCTGGGTGTAGGTTCGATGGAAATGATTTTCATTACGTTCAACTCCTTAGTAGGAACGGACCCATCACGACTTCGCCGTTCTTTGGTTAGATGAAAAGGCCCGGACGGGGGACCGTCCAGGCCTTATTTCGGCATCTAGTGGCTGTTCAGAAAATCCACTTTTGATCACGAAGTAGTTCAAGAAGCGTATTCGACATCGAATATTGAATTCACCCGGAAATTCCGGTGCTCACGTAGCATTCACTACGCTCCGCTCCTCATTTCCTAGCTTCTTTCAATCTTCTCGGTGCTGAAAACCGGATTTTTGAATACGCGCTTCTAGTCTAAGTCAACTAGATTACGATTTAAATAGTGATCCAATGTTTTAGTAAGATCAAATACCGTATGAGCCAAGTCCACATTTTCAAAAACATGATCACAGTGGTCACGGTAGGCTAATTCATTTTCGTAGTCAGACAAATATTTAGAGGCGATTTCTTCGGAATCTCCGCTTTCCTTCATCCTCTCTTCAAGTGTGTCCCTTTGGGCATAAATGAAGATTTGGACGACACGGTCGCCATATAGCTTTTTGAGCGTTTCGGCACCGAAGCGGTTCAAGATCAAGTAGATGCTGCCGCTTTGTTGGAACATGAACTCAATATCTGAGCTTTTGATGCCATATAGATGGTCATTCACAGTACTAACTTCAATGAATTCGCCGCCAGCTTGTGCTTGAACAAATTGAGCGGGTGAGATGAAATGATAATCTTGACCATCTTCCTCTGTTGCTTTCGGAGGTCGTGTGGTGTACGAAATCACTTGTTTCATCCCCAGCGTGGAGCCGGACATTTCCGCAACGGTTTTTCGGCCTGCCCCGTGTGGGCCAGTGAATACAAAAATCATTTCCTTATCCTTTAATGCGTACATGGAACATACCTCCTTTGATTGGATGGGGGGTAAATCCTACGTGCGAGCACGGGTTGAAACGATTTTTATCAAATAGAATCTGAATAAACCATATCTATAGTTTACATCGTAAGGCTTCATCGGTAAAGACTTGCATGAAATCGCTTCATCAGCCTAGCGTTTGCTGCCACCGCCGCGAGTGCCTCTTGGCGCAGTTCCACGAGCGCCACCTTGCCCGCCTCGCGGACCGCTTGGTCTGTCACCGCGCGGAGCACCGCCGCGTGAGCCGAAGCTGTCGCCGCGAGGTGCCGCGCTGCGCGCGCCACGCTCATCACTTCGTCCGCGAGCTGCGCCGCTTGTGCGAGCGCCAAAGCCCTCGCCGCGAGGAGCGCCGCCTGTGCGAGCGCCAAAGCCTTCGCCGCGAGGAGCGCTGCTTGTGCGAGCGCCAAAGCCCTCGCCGCGAGGAGCGCCGCCTGTGCGAGCGCCAAAGCCCTCGCCGCGAGGAGCGCTGCCTGTGCGAGCGCCGAAGCCCTCGCCGCGAGGAGCAGCACCGCGTGCAGCACCATCGCCACGGCCTTTGCCTCCGCGAATGTTGCGAGACGCGCTAGCCGCGTCATCACGACCTGCGCCAGCATACTTGTTGTATGGCGAGTAGGACTTATCGCCATGTGGAGCTGAACGCTTGCGTTCCGTACCTTCACCACCACCGCCATTATAGGAACCTGTTACGCGTGCTTTCGCAGCGCCCATGTTCGTTCCGCGTGCTGGAGCCGAATTCGTAGTTGCCGATTCGTGGACAACCGTTGCGCGGCCCCATGTATTCGGACTACGCTCCGAGTTCACTTTAGCCGGTCTTTCGCCTGTGCGTTTTGCGCCAGCAGAACCGCCGCGCGCTCCGAATTTGTCGCCTTTGGCACCAAACCCTGAATTCCGTTCGCCGTACTGTACATTCGAACGATCACCGCGCAATTCGCGTGCTCCAGGTCTTCCCGCACGTCCGCCGCTGCGTTGTTCTGGTGCACCAGTGCGGTCATTACGTCTGCCACCGCGTGAAGAAGTGCCAGCTCCACCTTTTCTTGCAGACCCTCTGCCATCTTGCTCGATGTAATCTTCTGTTTTGGAACGAACAACACGTCTTTGCTGTCCATCAGCACCGCGCAATGACATTTTGATGCCTTTTTCGATAAGTTCAATCGTTGGCATATCACGTTGCGTTGCGAAAGTCACAGCAACGCCTGACTCACCGGCACGACCCGTTCTACCAATCCGATGAATGTAGCTTTCAGCATCTTGAGGTACATCATAGTTGAAGATATGCGTTACGCCTTCCACATCTAAACCACGAGCAGCGATATCGGTAGCGACCAAGAGCTCAATGCGTCCTTCTCTGAAACGCTTCATCACTTGTTCACGCTTCGCTTGAGACAAGTCACCGTGCAGCTCATCGGACATCAAACCGATTTCTTGCAGCGTTTCATTGAGCGCAATCGCTTTGGCTTTGGTCCGACAGAAAATCATCGCAAGATAAGGCCTATATTGTTTGATTGCTGCAATCAGAGCGTCCTGTTTATCACGATCAGTCGTTGGAACAAGCACCTGTTGAATTTCAGTCAAAGTGACTTGTTTACTTTGGATTTTAATTTCTTTTGCTTCCTTCATATAAGCCTTAGACAGATTGATGACCTGTTCGGGCATTGTTGCAGAGAAGAGCAGCGTTTGGCGGTAAGGTGATGTTTGCGCAATGATATCTTTGACTTCGTGTAAGAAGCCCATGTGCAGCATTTGATCCGCTTCATCTAATACAAGTATTTTCAATTTATAGAAGTTGATAGAACCGCGGCGGAGATGATCAAGCAATCTTCCCGGTGTTCCTACTACTATATGTATGTTGCCTTGAAGCTTTCTAAGCTGTTTTTCTACATCTTGCCCGCCATAAGCAGCAAGAACCTTTGCGCCAGTAATCGGAACTAGGGTTTTCAACTCATTGCTGATTTGAATCGCTAACTCACGAGTAGGGGTAAGAATAAGCGCTTGAACATCCGAGCTTTCTACATCAATTGTTTCTAATATAGGAAGTACAAAGGCAAGGGTTTTACCTGTACCTGTTTGAGCTTGTGCGATAACGTCCGAACCTTTTAACAATACAGGAATCGCTTCTCGTTGAATGGGGGTCGGTTCTACGACACCTTGATTTTGCAAAACTTGAACTAATTGTTCTCTAATACCTAATGAGGCAAATCCATTTGACATGGGTAATTGGCCAGCTCCCTTTTTCCTTCTTAGTAAAGACGATTCCCTCATTGTACAGGAATGAAAGACAAATGAAAACAGGAGCCGACCCACAAGCAGAAATAAACTACTTTATTAATAGAAGTTTTACATTGCTGGGTGTGCTCCAAATGACAGAGCAAGACCTCCTATTACATGGGAAAGCTTCTAATAGGAGGCGAGCCCTAATCTATCTAGTCATGGGGTAGTGATTGTGCCGTTCCAAACACACGTGTCACTGTCTGATTGAAGTCGGTTAGAAGTGGCATAAGCGAATTGCCTTTCCAACTTTCCTGAGCGAAGCTATTCATTTTATTAAGGAAATCTCGATTCGCTGAAATGTAAACGTCCATTAGATCTGGTTTAAGCACCCGAAGCTTCTCAGCAATGGCCTGTTTAAATGGATGAGAAAGTAAATCATGATGAATGGCCGTTTCGTAACTATTGTAACCTTTATTCAAATCATTAGCCGGTAACGAGTCATCGTAGGGATTATCATCGTTGTAGAAGCCCTTATTCGTTCCTTGATTATTCGTTTCTTTGGTCAAGCCCTTTGTACCTACCGCACTGCTATCCATCATTAAAGCGACATAAGCATTCTGATTCGTAATCATGACAAAAGCCGTATTAACCCCATCCATAGTGTGCAATTGATCCGAAAGATATTGACTGTATTCCAGCTTGGTATTGTCGTGTGTCACTGGACCGGAGAGCTGTTGTACTTGATAGGCTCTTTCATTTTGATCAGCTTTTTCGACATGAGCGCCATAATTCGAGCTAGTGGAGTTATTAGGATTGCCTCTGTACTCTTTTCCGCTAGAGCCACATGCGGATAATATAAGTAGGAGGAATATGATTCCACAAATCGGAAAACCTAACTTCCTGAACATAATTAACAGACCTCCCAATGCGATTTATTGTCTATAGGATGAGATGTTTCTGTCTAATTATTCGTGTTCACAAATAAAGGCTTTTATGCATAAAGAGGTGGGTGTATGGAAATAACCATGAAGGGAAATATATCGCTACAGACGCTGTTTAAGAACAATTTGTGAACTCTCCTACAGCGATTGACAAAAAGTTTTCACGAATTTATAGTTATTAAAGTGAATTGACATGGGCATGGCCTTCGTGGTAAAAATATTGTTTTAAAAGTGGGGTTGATACAATGAGTCAATTGAAAAAGTTCTGGCGTCTGCTACCCCTTATAGCGGTGATGACGTTCATGCTAACTGGGTGCGGAGACCCAACCTTATCTGCTTTAGTGCCAAAAGGTCCTGTGGCGACGGAGCAGCTTTATTTAATGAAATTAAGTCTCTTTATCATGATTTTTGTCGTAATTGTCGTATTTGCGATTTATGTGTACGTTTTAGTTCGCTTTCGCAAGCGTAAAGGCGACGAAAGCATACCGAAACAAGTCGAAGGAAGTCATGTTTTGGAGATTATCTGGACGGTAATTCCAATTCTCTTGCTGTTAGTACTTGCGGTGCCAACAGTGTCCTACACGTTCAAACACTCCGAGAACTACAATAAGAACAAAGACGCTATCCATGTGAAAGTCACTGCGCATCAGTTCTGGTGGCAGTTTGAATATCCAGACCTTGGTATCGCAACAGCTCAACAGCTCGTGATTCCTAAGGACAAAATCATTGCTTTTGATGTCGTTTCTGCTGACGTTGCTCATGCTTTCTGGGTCCCATCCCTAGGTGGTAAAGTTGATACGAACCCAGGTATCCGTAATACGCTTTACTTGCAAGCGGATGAAATCGCAACTTTCCAAGGTAGATGTACAGAGCTTTGTGGAGCTTCACATGCTTTGATGAACTTTACCGTTGCGGCTAAATCTGAAGCAGACTTTAATGCTTGGGTTGCGAAAATGAAAGCACCTTCTACCGTGCCGGCAACTGCACAAAAGGGTGAAGAACTTTTCAAAGAAAACTGTATGTCTTGTCATGCTGTTAATGCTAGCGGTCCAGGGGTTGCACCTAACCTTAAAGGCTTCGCAGATCGCGACACACTTGCAGGTATCCTAGAGAAGACACCTGAGAACTTAGCATCGTGGATACATAATCCGCAAGATCTGAAACCGGGCAATAAAATGCCAGCTTTCGGTAAAGAAGCTAACGGTAAACTTGATGACGCTCAAATTAAAGATATTGTTACGTACTTACAAACATTGAAATAAACTCTTGATGTAAAGGAGGTTCATACGTTGGCTCACTCTCATCCAGTAAAAAAACATACCGGGCTTATGGATTGGCTTACTACTGTCGATCATAAGAAAATCGGTATCCTGTATTTACTAGCGGGCGGCTTCTTCTTCCTTGTAGGAGGACTTGAAGCGATCTTGATTCGGATACAACTCGCTTATCCTGATCAACAAATTTTCGTTGGAGATTCATTTAACCAATTAACAACGATGCACGGAACAACGATGATTTTCTTTGCGGCAATGCCGGTCATCTTCGCTTTCATGAATGCCATCGTACCACTACAAATTGGTGCAAGGGACGTTGCGTTCCCATTCGTTAACTCGCTTGGTTTCTGGTTGTTCTTCGCCGGCGGTGTGCTAATGAACACTAGTTGGTTCTTAGGAGGAGCTCCAGATGCGGGTTGGACAGGATATGCACCTTTATCCTCGATCACCGATTCAAACTGGGGGGCAACTCTTGAAGGCAATTTGCAAGGAACTGACTTCTACGTTCTTGGTTTGCAAATTGCAGGTATCGGTACGCTAATCGGGGGGATTAACTTCCTCGTAACGATTATCAACATGCGTGCTCCTGGGCTTACATACATGCGTTTGCCTATGTTTACATGGTCTGCTTTTGTAACTTCAGGTTTGATCGTTCTTGCTTTCCCTGCGATTACGGTCGCATTGGTTGAACTTATGTTTGACCGCGTTTTCGGTGGTGCATTCTTTGATGCTGCCAGAGGCGGTAACAACGTGCTTTGGGAACACTTGTTCTGGATTTTTGGGCATCCCGAAGTTTACATTCTGATTCTTCCAGCCTTCGGTATTATTTCTGAGATCGTTTCTACTTTTTCGAAAAAACGTCTGTTCGGATACAGCTCCATGGTATTTGCAACAGTGCTAATTGGTTTCTTAGGATTCATGGTTTGGGTTCACCATATGTTTACAGCAGGTCTGGGCCCAGTAGCGAACTCGATCTTCGCGATTGCTACGATGGCGATTGCTGTTCCAACAGGTGTGAAAATCTTCAACTGGTTGTTCACACTATGGGGTGGTCAAATCCGTTTCACAACAGCGAATATCTTCGCAACAGCGTTCATTCCAACATTCGTTATGGGTGGAACTACAGGGGTTATGCTTGCGATTCCAGCGGCTGACTTTCAGTATCACGATACGTATTTCGTAGTAGCGCATTTCCACTATGTTATCGTTGGTGGTCTAGTGCTTGGTTTGTTCGCAGGTCTTTACTACTGGTGGCCGAAAATGTTCGGTCGTATGCTAAGTGAAGGTTTAGGTAAACTGCATTTCTGGTTGTTCTTCATCGGCTTCCATCTGACATTCTTCCCGCAGCATTTCTTGGGACTAATGGGGATGCCGCGACGTGTCTTTACGTATCAGCCAGGATACGATCTCGAAGTCGGTAACTTAGTTTCAACGGTTGGTGCATTCTTAATGGGTATTGGTACGTTGGTGTTCCTCATCAACATTATCTCTACAGCAAGAAAACCAATGACAGCTCCTGCAGATCCGTGGGATGGACGCTCCTTGGAGTGGACAATTCCATCACCTGCACCTGAGTATAACTTCAAACAAACTCCGCTTGTTCGCGGTTTAGATGCTTTCTGGAAAGAAAAAATGGCTGGTAACAAGCAAATGACACCAGCTGAGCCAATTGGTTCGATCCACATGCCTTCGGCATCGATCTTGCCACTTGTGATGTCTGTTGGTTTGTTCATCGCTGGTTTCGGCTTTATGTACAAAAACTACTATGTAGCTGCTGCAGGTATCGTAGTTACTTTCATTGCCATGTTCTTGCGTTCCGTATATGACGACCACGGTTGGCATATTGAGCCGGAAGAACTTGAAGACGATCATAAGGGGGTAAAGGCATGAGTAGTCATCACACGGGCGCACTGCCTGCTAATCCGGAAACGGCTACCCTCGAAGGGAAAAATAAAGTTCTTGGTTTCTGGCTTTTCCTCGGCGCTGAGGTTGTATTGTTCGGTTGCTTATTCGCAACTTACATTGCCCTTCGGAACTCTGTTCCGGATGGCCCAACTGCCGAAGAGATTTTCAAGCTTAAAACGGTTGGTTGGTCAACGTTCATTCTCTTGACAAGCAGCTTGACGAGTGTATTCGCGATTATTGCGATGCACCGTCAAAAAGTAGGTCAATTGCTGGCTTGGTTGGCAGTTACTGTTCTGTTCGGTCTTTCCTTCTTAGGAATGGAGATCTACGAGTTTTTCGAGTATGTTCACGAAGGACATAAGTTTACTACAAGTGCTTTTGCTACCTCGTTCTATACGTTGGTTGGCTTCCACGGTGCTCACGTAGCATTCGGTGTTTGCTGGATTACTCTGTTGATTTTGCAAGGACTCAAGAAAGGTCTTACAGTTGTTACGGCACCTAAGTTTTATGTCGCATCCCTGTACTGGCACTTTATCGACTTAGTCTGGGTATTTATCTTCACAGTTGTTTATCTGATGGGGAAGGTGGGTCACTAAATGAGCAGCAATTCTCATGATACACACGCACCTAGCAAGCGGGTTAAGCACGATTCACCTGTGAATCACTATTTGACTTACATTATCTCGATTCTACTCACGATGTTGGCATTCGCTGTCGTACTTTACGGAGATTTGGATCGTTCGTTTATCTTGATTTTCATCGTATCCCTTGGGATCGTGCAAGCACTCGTTCAGTTACTTTTCTGGATGCATGCCAAAGAGAGAGGACATTTGTTCCCTCTAATCTTTATCTTCGCAGGAGCATTCGTTGCTCTTACCGGTGTAATCACAGCCGTATATTGGGTTTGGTGGTAAAAAAGATAGAAGAGGCAACTTTGTCTAGACAAAGTGCCTCCTCTTTTTTTAAGTAGAGTTATTCGGAAGTAGTCAGCTTGAAAGGAGATAGATGCAGGTATGAGTCAGATTGGTGGATTTTTTGATTTGTGGAATCCTGTTTTATTGTTGATCGTCGTCGTGATCGGATATAGTTATGGTCGATTTGTCGTGAATGGGAATGGGAGCGCTGCGAAATCAGAGCCACTTTCGATCTCACAGCAGCTTCTCTTCTACGCAGGGCTAGTCTTATTCTATATTGGGCAAGGAAGTCCAATAAACTATATTGGGCATCACTACTTGTTCAGTATGCATATGCTGCAACAAACGATTCTTTACTTGATTGTGCCGATCTTCATTTGGTTAGGAACACCGGCTTGGTTGGTTCGTTCTTGCATGAAAAATATCGTGTTTCGCGGTTTATTTTCCTTCTTCACTCGGCCTCTGATCGCATTATTCATGTTCAATATGCTTTTCTCCATCTACCATATGCCTTTTATTATGGATTACTTGATGAAGAATGATGTACCGCTTCTTGCTTATCATACGATGCTCTTAGTGACGGCCTTTATTATGTGGTTCCCGGTATTTTGTCCGCTTCCTGAGCTGAATCGCTTGAACGATTTGAAGAAGATGGCATATATTTTCGGAAATGGTGTCTTGCTGACGCCCGCATGTGCGCTTATCATTTTTGCGGATTCGATTATTTACGATATGTATGACAACGTCACTGTTCCTTTTGCTCATTTGTCACCGATCGATGATCAACAGCTCGGTGGTGTAATCATGAAGATATTGCAAGAGATTATCTATGGTACTACATTAGCTTATATTTTCTTCCGCTGGTATCGCAGAGAGCGCAAGGATGAGGATGAATTGGATCCTATTCCATCACAAGATAGTTTGAATAATCAAGGCGGGAACTGGAATCGCGCTTAGAGAGAGGATTAGAAAGATGCACATATTACCCACGATTTCTACGATGTTTATTGTGATTAGTGCCATTTTTGTTGGGTTCGGATGGTATCATATCGTCAAAGGGAACCGGGATACGCATGAAAAGCTGATGGTTCTGGGCGCGATTTTCGCTTTAGCCTTTTTTATCATCTACATGTCTCGTACCTTATTTGAAGGAAACACGGCATTTGGTGGGCCGGAAAGCTTAAAGTTGCCTTACCATTTGTTCTTGTTCTTCCATATCACGTTGGCTACAATAGGAGGCGTTCTTGGCCTCATAACGCTTTGGTTCGCTTACAAAAAGAAGTTCCTTAAACATAAGAAAATCGGTAAAGTTGCCGCATTTGTGTGGCTGCTAACAGCTCCTACAGGTGTGATGGTTTACGTATTGTTGTATGTCTTGTATCCAGGCGGAACTACGAAGCCAGTCATTGATGCCATTTTTGGTTTGTAAAGAATAGATATAGCACGGAATGATGTGTAAGATCATCGTTCCGTGCTATTTTTTTGTCTTTATAAGGGTTGATTTTGTGATTTCGCCCATCGGTTTGTTGAAATCAACAATTTAACATGACGAAATGAGCATGCCATTCTTCATATTGCTCATAGGTTAATCCACTTGATTCCACTACGCTTAAGGAAGAGATGCATCTCACCATAACATGTAGTGGAGGGTCAACGAATGAAGAAAATCTTAGCGTCAACCATGATTGTCATGATGATGGGTACAGCCATTGCCTGTTCCTCGAAGACGGAATCGACGACAACAACGAGTGAGTCACAGTCACCAGCAACAACTACCGCGACGACGTATCCGATGACAACAGATAAAACCCTGACCTATTGGGGTGAGTTGAATGGGAACTTAACAGGTGTGAAAACGACACATGCGGATGTCCCCTTTTTCCAAGAGTGGCAGAAGAAAACGGGAGTTCCGCTTAAATTTTTAGCACCGCCTACGGGACAAGCCAAAGAAGCGTTAAACGTGATGCTGGCATCTGGAGATTTGCCGGATATGATCGAATACAACTTCTTGAGTGACTTCCCAGGTGGACCTGAGAAAGCCATTAAAGATGGTTACATTTTGAAATTGAATGATCTGATTGATAAATACGCGCCAAACCTGAAGAAATACCTCAAAGAGCATCCAGACGTCGACAAAATGGTGAAAACAGATAACGGCAGCTATTATGCGTTCCCTTTCATTCGTGGAGATGAGTATCTGCAGGTTTTCCAAGGCCCGATGATTCGAAAAGACTGGCTAGATGAGTTAGGACTACCAGTACCTGAAACGATTGATGACTGGACAACGACATTGAAGGCTTTTAAAGAGAAGAAAGGTGCAGCAGCGCCACTATCCTTTATCAGCAAACCTAGATTTTTTAATGAATCGTACAACGGTGCATTCTTAGGAGCCTTTGGCTTGAACCGCGGCTTCTATTTGGATAATGGGAAAATCAAGTTCGGACCATCGGAAAGTGGCTTCAAAGAGTACTTGAAGACGTTCCACCAATGGTATCAAGATGGCTTGCTAGATAAGAACATTGCTACAGTGGATACGAAGGCTTTGGATGGCAGCTTCGCAACGGGAGCGACAGGGGCAAGTATTGGTAACGCAGGCGGTGGTATGGGCAAATGGCAGCCACTAGTCCAGGCCAAAGATCCTAAAGCACAACTGGTAGCAGCGCCATATCCGGTACTTAAGAAAGGCGATACGCCGAAATTTGGTCAAAAGGATAACCCGTATTCCTCTGGAGGCATTGTCGCGGTAACAGCGAAGTCCAAGAATCCAGAATTAGCTGTGAAGATGCTGGATTATGGGTACAGTGAAGCTGGTCACATGTTCTTTAACTTCGGGACAGAGGGTGTTAGCTACTCGATGGTGGATGGCTATCCGAAATACACCGATTTGCTGATGAAGAATCCAGATAAGTTAGCACCTGCACAAGCGATGTCCATGTATATTCGCGGCAGCTACAATGGTCCATTTATCCAAGACAAGCGTTATGCGGAACAGTTCTTTGTACTGCCAACCCAACGTGATGCCATCAATGTGTGGAAGAAAACCGATACGGCCAAATACAGCTTGCCGCCGCTTACACCAACACCGGAAGAAAGCTCCGAATATGCGAAAATCATGGGCGACATGAACACGTTAGTGGATGAAATGACGCTGAAAATCATTTTGGGCAACGAGCCCGTAGATGGCTTTGAGAAGTATGTGGATAAAATGAAATCTCTGAATTTAAGCCGCGCTATCGAGATTCAGCAAGCAGCATTAGATCGCTATAACAAGCGATAAGTTTGATAAGCATGGCGAGATGAGGGGGATCTAGAATCTCCCTCTTCTACAAGTAAACTGGTGAGAGGGTGAGGATGGAGATGGAGATGGCGAATACACAGCCACTGGAGGGCGTAACGCTAACGAAGCAACGAACGGGGACAAATCGATATATCCGTGATTTTATCGCCAATAAGTACTTGTACCTGATGATGGTACCCGTGCTCGCTTATTATTTGATTTTTCATTATGCACCGATGTATGGTGCCTTAATTGCCTTCAAAGAATATTCACCAATGAAGGGAATTCTAGGAAGTGATTGGGTAGGTTTTAAGCATTTTCATGATTTTTTCAGCTCGTTTTACTTTTGGCGCATATTGAAAAATACGCTGGTTATCTCCTTGTACTCTTTGGTATTTGAGTTTCCTGCTCCGATTATTTTGGCCCTCTTGATTAATGAGGTACGGAGTAAGACGTTCAAACGCGTTGCACAAACGATTACGTATATGCCTTATTTTATATCGCTTGTTGTTATTTGTGGGATCATTACGGACTTTACGAATGCGGATGGGGTTATTAACAATATCGCAATGTCCTTCGGGTATGACGGGCAAGCCATGCTGCAGAAAGCGGAGTTGTTCCGACCGATCTACATTTTATCCGAGATTTGGCAGCGAATTGGATGGGAATCTATTATTTATATTGCAGCATTAATGAGTATTGATACGGAACAGTATGAAGCTGCACGCATGGATGGCGCAAGTCGCTGGAAACAGATGGTATACATCACATTGCCAGGTATTATGCCGACTATTGCGATTATGTTTATTTTGCGTATGGGTAATTTGTTGAACGTGGGCTTTGAGAAGATCATTCTGCTCTATAATCCTGTCACGTATGAAACGGCAGACGTGATTTCCTCTTTCGTCTATCGCAAAGGGTTGCTGGAGTTTGGATGGAGCTACAGCTCAGCTGTTGGCTTATTTAATTCCATTATCAATTTAATCCTACTCATTACAGCGAATTATATTAGTCGTAAAGTAAATGAAAGCAGCTTATGGTGAGGTGATGTTGATGAGAAAAGGACCTAGTTTCGTAGAAAGACTATTCGATATTGCTATTCATTTGATTTTGACGCTACTTGTAGTAGTTACGTTGTACCCTTTGCTTTACGTTTTATTTGCTTCGTTCAGTAATGCGAATGAATTAGTTGCTCACAAAGGGATTTTATATAAATCACTTGGCTTTAGTTGGGAAGCCTATAAAGGGGTTATGAAGAACCCCGGAATTCTCATCGGTTACCGAAACACCATGTTTATTGTGGTTGCTGGTGTTATCGTCAACCTTCTGATGACAGCATTAGGTGCATACGTGCTATCTAGAAAAAATGTCATCTGGAATAAGGCATTTATGATCATTATCGTGATCACAATGTTCTTCCATGGGGGCTTAATCCCACTCTATTTGATCGTTAAAAATGTAGGCTTGCTCGACACCCTATGGGCGACGATTATTCCATTCTCCATTAGCACATTTAATTTGATTATTATGCGAACAGCATTTATGGCGATACCAGACAGCCTAGAGGAGTCGGCCAAAATCGATGGGGCCAATCACTTTACGATTTTGTTCCGAATCATCATCCCGCTGTCCATGCCCGTCATTGCCGTCATGATTCTGTACTATGCGGTAGATAAATGGAATGGTTGGTTCTACGCATCGATCTTTATCAAAAATCGCGACCTCTTTCCGCTGCAGCTCGTTCTCAGAGAAATCTTAATTTCCAACTCAACAGATGGTATGTCCGTGGGAGCCGATGCGGGTGATCGCTTCCAGATTGGGGAAACCATTAAATATGCGACGATCGTCGTGGCGACATTGCCAATTCTGTGTGTCTATCCATTTGTACAACGATTCTTTGTCAAAGGGGTTATGGTAGGTTCCCTGAAGGGATAGACCATGTAAATAGGGACCTAGTAGCGCTTTTATCAATCGGATTTGTCATTTTGGACATTCCTCCCCTTGCGAACAGAGGTATAATAGAGTGAAGGAGACAATCCCTTCAGAGGAATTTTCAAGGTGGCGCAGCGGGAGGAGATCCATGTGAAGCTTCGATTTTTTTGGCCCAAAAGAAAAAGTATTATATTTACCTGGTTGTTATCCTACAGTGCCGTATTATTCGTACCTATGCTGATGAGCATCCTCATATACTCGCAGTCTAGTCATGCATTAAAGAGTGAAATTCATCGTGCGAATGATTCATTGCTGAAACAAGTCCGTTACACGATCGACACGCAATTCGATTTGATGAAACGGTTGAATATGGAAATTACTTGGAATGCTAAACTTCAAAGTCTGATGTACACCAATATACGAACAAATGATGATCAATATCTGGCTTTTCAGCTCGTAAAAGAGTTTCGGATGTATCAAACCTCATATGCGACGATCGATGAATTTTATGTGACTTGGGATCAGGAGGCTTCAATTCTCCGTCCAGGCAATATGCGAGATCTGCATACAGCGTTTGATACGATCCACAATACAGGTACCCTCCGGTATGAACAATGGCTGGATACGATCCACCAAGCTACGAATAACCAATTTTTGATCCTTCCCCGTGTAGATGCAGGTCCGTCTGCCTCCTCCATCGCGTATGTCACACACCTGCCCAAGGATTTGAATGGTAAGCAGACAGGTACAGTCGTTGTGATGGCTGATAGGGAACGGTTCGAGAAGGCAATTGAAAGCATTTCAGGGTTCAGCGGTGGGCAAATCGTCATCCTTAATCATGACAATCAAGTTCTCCTCTCCAATGTCCCTGTGACGGTGAATAAGAATCTCATTTTGGAGCAATTGCCGGATGAGGATAATGTGACGTATAAACCTTCGCAGGATGGAGAATCAGAGCTTTTCTATATTCAATCGGCTGTTTCTGATTTGAAATATGTACTGATCATTCCAAGCCGTATGTATTGGGAAAAAGCGGAGTATGTCCGCAAGTTTACTTATATCAGCATACTGATCAGCTTATTTGGTGCAGCGGTGCTAACGTGGTTCTTTCTGCGCCGTAACTACTCACCGATCCAACGTTTGGTTCAATCGATTTCTGACAAAAATGCCTTTGAAGAACGCGCAGATGGGAATGAACTGCATTTCATTCAGAAAGTGATCTCGCATACGCGTAATGAGAAGGATCAAATAGCGCTGCAGCTGCAATCTCACCATCACGTACTCCGTTCGAATATGTTAAATCGGCTGTTGAAGGGGCGAATTGATTCGCTCGTTTCGTACGAGGAAGCTTTCAAAACCTTTCATATGGATTTGATTTCGAATCATTTCGCAGTTATCCTGTTTGCGGTTGAGAATTCCGATAGTATATCTACGAATTTGCCAGGTATGGACATCAGTGAACGCAGAAAATTAATGCAGTTCATTATCACGAATGTCGTTGAAGAGCTCGTCGGTCATCGCCAGCATGCCGGTTATGTGGCTGAGATCGATGACATGATGGTTTGTTTGGTGAACTTTGCAGAAGCGGATGCGGCAGAGCGAAAGGTCGATCTGGATTGGATTGCCGCAGAAGCACAGCGGTTCCTAACAAGGTTCCATATGGATTTAACGATCTCCATCAGCGGTGTTCACCCTTCTTTCATTGGCGTTGCCGAGGCATACAGTGAAGCTTTGGACGCGATGGAATATAAGATGGTTAGAGGGAAAAGAGAGATCATCACCTACGATGAGATCCGTATCGACACGGCAGATAAGCTGCAGCTGGGTTATTACTATCCGCTCCAAGTGGAGCAGCAAATTATTAATCTCATCAAAACGGGAGATATTGATCAAGCTTCAGCTAGTATGAACGAGATTATGGGGCGCAATTTCGATAAGCCGCTGGTGTCGCTTACTTTGGCCAGATGTCTTATCTTCAATCTTGTAGGTACGATGGTGAAAGCGATGAATGAGATTGGGGACGGAACTACGCAGCCTTGGCTAGGGGACAACCCGTTATGGATGGATAAAATCATTGCCTGCGACACTATCCTGGAAATGCAGCAAGAGCTGCAGCTGCTGCTCAGAGAGGTATGCGCGTTTGCCGCTTCCAAAATAGAAGCGAACCAGACGAAAGAACGCACGGAAACCTTGCGCGAGCTAATCGCGAAAGTTATGCAATTTATCGAGGAGCAATATCAAGACGCTAATTTGAATGTGAATACGATTGGTGAAAACTTTGCCTTAAGAGGCAGCTACGTGTCCAAATTATTCAAGGATCAGACAGGTGAGGGTTTACTCGACTACATTACAAAATACCGCATTCAACAAGCGAAGAAGATGATCAGCTATAAGCAAGATTCGATCTCGGAGATCGCGCGGCTAGTTGGCTATAATGAAGTGGCTACATTTATTCGTGTTTTCAAGAAATACGAGGGAATAACGCCTGGGAAATATAAGGAAATGAACTGATGAGGGTAACACGATCAGATGCGGGGAGGGGAACGGAATGAGCAGACGAGCCAGCAGTAAGACGCTATTACTTCTAAGTATAATCACCCTTGGACTGACGGCATGCTCATCTGAGAGCCCGACGAATCTTACGACACCGTCAGGGCAGCCTACAGCTACGGCCAAGGATAAGGAGCCGTCTGTGCCAGCAGCTGCGAAGCTGACCTATTGGTCAGAGCTGAATGGGAATGCCGCGAGTGTGAAAGCGAAATTCAAGGATATTCCCTTTTTCCAAGAATGGCAGAAGCGAACTGGGGTCCAGCTTTCCTTCATACAGCCATCAGCGAATCAGGCCAAGGAAGCGATGAATGTCTTATTAGCCTCTGGCGACTTGCCCGATATGATGGAGTACGAGTGGGACAGCTTCCCTGGCGGGCCGGAAAAGGCGATCAAAGATGGCTATATTTTGAGACTGAATGAGGTTATTGATAAGTATGCACCTAATCTGAAGAAGTACTTAAAGGATCATCCCGAAATCGATAAGCAAATTCGGACCGATGATGGCAGCTATTACGTTTTCCCTTTTATTCGTGGTGACGATAAGCTTCGTACCTATCAAGGGCCTATTATCCGGCAGGATTGGCTTAACGAGCTCGGGCTAGAGGTGCCAACCACGATAGAGGAATGGCATACGGTGCTCAAGGCGTTCAAGGAGAAGAAGGGAATTGCAGCTCCATTGACATTCCTGGGGGTGCCGAATCCGCTGTTCGGGATTGAGGGCGGCGCTTTTGTAGGGGCATATGGGATTCGAAAAGGGTTCTATCAGGATCATGGTGAGGTAAAATACGGCCCGATGGAGAAGGGCTATCAAGATTTCTTGGCCACTTTCCGAGGGTGGTATGAGGAAGGATTAATTGATAAGAATATCGCTTCCGTAGATACCAAAACGATGGACTCCAATATGGTAACGGGGCGAAGTGGAGCAACGATTTGGAATGCGGGGGCAGGCATTGGGAAATGGCAGCCACTTGTCGAGGAGAAAAATAAGTCGGCTTTGTTTGCTGCGGCCCCTTATCCCGTCTTGCATAAAGGAGAGAAGCCTAAATTCGGGCAGAAAAGCTACGCGTATGTCGGTACCGGTGGGGTAGCTATATCAAGTAATAGTCAACATGCGGCGGAGGCTGCGAAGTTACTTGATTACGGCTATAGCGACGAAGGTCATATGCTCTTTAATTTCGGGATTGAAGGAACGAGCTACACGTTGAAAGACGGTTATCCAACCTATACGGATTGGATCCTGCGGAATCCAGACAAGCTGGCACCTTCGCAAGCCTTATCAATGTATACGAGAGCAAGCTATTTCGGGCCGTTCGTTCAGGATGTTCGGTATGTGGAGCAATATTACACCTTGCCTGAGCAAAGGAAAGCAATTGGAATCTGGGCGGATACGCAAGTTGAATCGTATACGTTACCGCAAATTCCGAAGACGGAGCTTGAGAGTGCTGAATTTTCTTCCATTATGATGGATGTGATGACACTCGTCGATGAAATGTCTCTGAAGATTATTCTCGGCGTCGAGCCGCTTGATGCGTTCGATAGCTACGTTAGTAAGATGAAAGCATCCAAAATTGATCGAGCCATTGAAATCCAAAAGTTAGCGTTAAATCGCTATGAGAAGCGTTGATGGCTTCTCTTTTTTTTGTTTTCTCGAAGAAAAATTCATTGTTTTTCCATTTTCATGTAAAATAGTGTGCGTAAGCAATTTCATGAGGGAAGGCAGGCTCAGTTGATGACATACCCTTTGATTGTTCAAGAAGTATCGAAGCAGTACGGGGATAAAACCGCCGTGAATCGGATCCAACTGCAAGTGAAGCAGGGAGAAATTTACGGCTTGTTAGGCGCAAACGGGGCTGGTAAAACGACAACGATGCGGATGGTTCTCGGACTTATATACCCAGATGAAGGTAACATATTGTGGAACGGACAGGGATATCGGGAAGAGCTGAGAAGCTTAATGGGGTATTTGCCTGAAGAGCGTGGCTTATATCCTAAAGTTAAAATTAGCGAGCAGATCTTATACTTAGCTGAACTTAGGGGCATGAAACGACGCGAAGCAGAGCGCAGCTTGAAGATATGGTTAGAAAGATTTGAGGTTCCTGACTATTACAACCGCAAGGTTGAGGAGCTATCCAAAGGGAACCAGCAGAAGATTCAATTCATTGCAGCGGTCATTCATAATCCCGAGATTCTTATTCTAGATGAAGCCTTCAGCGGGCTAGATCCGGTGAATGTTGAGTTGCTGAAGAAAACGGTGAAAAGCCTCCGTGATGAAGGGAAAACGATTTTATTTTCCAGTCATCGGATGGAGCATGTGGAGGAACTTTGTGAGAATATCTGTATGCTGCATCGCTCAAATACGATTCTTCAAGGGTGCTTAAAGGACATTAAAGCGAGCTTCCCGAAGGAGAGAGTTGTGCTGGAGACAGCGACGAGTGTAGAGGGGTTAGAGAAGCTTCAAGGCGTAACCTCGGTGAACCAAGGGCTAAATGGGTACGAGCTTCGCATCGCACAACCGGAAGCCGCGCAGCGTATTCTGCAATACGCGATGGAACGGTCCACTGTGCAGCGTTTTCAAATTATGGAGCCAACCTTGAATGAAATTTTTATCCAGAAGGTGGGAAGCCAAAATGAATAGTATATGGACAGTCATTAAATTTACATTCCTGTCTCGCTTTCGTACGAAATCGTTTCAAGTGATGAGTCTCATCTTACTAATCCTCATGTCACTTTTGATCCATCTTCCAGCCATTATTAAGCATTTTTCTTCCGATGAGGCGATGAAAATAGGGGTATTTGGTACGCAACAAGCGATTGTGGCGTCCAAATTAGAAGCTTTTTATAACAATCAGCCGAATGCAGAGATACAAATTGTACCCCTTTCAGATCAAGGCAGTGTAGAAGCAAATGAGGCGTATGGGAAGCAGCAAATCGCAGATAAAAAGATTAAGGGATACTTAGAGTTCACGGATGGGAAACAGGGCGGATTCCCGAAGCTGCGCTATAAATCAACAGGAACGCTGGATTCCTCACCAAAAAATAAGCTGCAAACGGCACTTCAGCTAATCAAGACGGATATGGTGCTGCAAGGAGCTGGTCTGCCAGATACGCTAAAAACCGATATCCAAACACCTGTGTCGTTGGAAACCGTGCAAATATCCACAACGGATCAAGCTGTTACGGGCAAAACAGAGTCCCAAATGAGGTTGTCTTATATACTGGTTTATATTCTACTCTTCATGCTTTACATGGGTGCAATTGGATTTGGGAATCTCGTTGCAACAGAAATCACAGCGGAGAAAAGCACGCGCGTCATGGAATTACTCATTACAAGCGTGACACCGCTGAAGCAGATGTTTGGTAAAATTATTGGCATTTGCTTGCTGGCTCTAGCACAAATTGCTGTACTCATCGCCGTTTCTGTCCTTAATATCCAGTTAAGCGATGCCTCGGCCATCAAGGATCTGAATATCAGTTGGAGCGATTTAGAAATATCTCTGATCGTTTATTTCTTAATTTTTTACTTACTCGGTTTCTTCATCTATGCGACGATTTTCGCAGCAATAGGCTCGCTTGTCAGCCGCACTGAGGATGTGGGGCCGGCCATTATGCCAGTTACCTATATCATCGTAGCGGCGTTCATGATTGCGATCTTCGGACTTAACTATCCGAATGCCCCGTTCGTGGTGACGATGTCATTCGTGCCATTTTTCTCGCCGATGATTATGTTCTTACGTATCGGAATGAGCAGCCCGCCGTTCTGGCAGGTAGCGCTTTCGATCATCATTCAGCTGCTTTCGATCGGCGCGATGGCATGGCTTGCGGCTAAGATCTACCGCACCGGCGTGCTGATGTATGGCAAGCGGCCGACGTTGAAGGAATTGCGCAAGGCGATGCGGGCGTATCGGTAGGGAGTTAACCCAATACAGGAAGAAGACACCCGTGTTTCAGAGTTGTCTTCTTCCTGTATGTTATTTCGGTAGCATAGTTGGATCAAACCCTTGTGGGAAGATGTCTTCAAAACGGTCCTTTTTCTCGTATAAGTTGTACCACGCTTCAGCAATGACATCTGGATCTCCTGCTGTCCCTGCTTGTATGAGCGTTCCGATTGAAAGATGTCCGACGAATATGCCTTTTTCTTTTAATGCATTGTACAGATTAGTAGCATAATTACGAATCCCCGACATTACAATGCCGCCATTCCCGACAAAAGGTAAAGGAAACATAGCCGATATGCCTGTTGTAAACAGAATGGCCCCTGAACCGTTATTCATCATATCTGGCAATACTTCATTGACCGAAAGAACAGCAGGCAGCAAGTAGCTGTTTACTTGCTCTACTACACTTTCAGGCGTTGTTTCTAGCACATTTGTAAATGTACCCCACCCTGCATAAGGACTAAATTCTAACACATCAATAGACCCGAAATCTTTCTTAATAGCTTGAATCGCTTGTTTTAACGCAACCAAATCGGTGACATCCGCTACGTAAGACTTCACCTCAATATTTAGCTCTTTATTGTCGGGTAAGGAGAAGGTAATGGCGACAAAAGTGATGAATGTACGAATGACACACACCAAGCAGCATTTAATAAATGCTTTTTTCCAGTTAGTATCTGAGAAGGATTTTGAAAAAAAAACAGTAGCGGATATAACCCAAAGAGCACAAGTTAATCGGGCTACATTTTATGCACACTTCAATGACAAGTATGAATTATTAGACTACATTTTGGGGGATTCCGCATCAGCTGCTATCGAAAAACGTACTTCAGGCGTAGTGAAATTTGATCAAGACAGCATGAATCAACTCGTGCTAGCGGTATGCGATTTTTATCAACAACCGAAAATACAATGTCGCAGCAGTTATATAGGTTTAGTCGTACCTCAATTGAAAGAAAAAATTGTAAATGAGTTGAAGATCTATTTGTCCAAAAGTTTAGAAAACACGCATACAGAAATAATGAAGAGTGTTTATGTGCCTATTTTTGCAAAAATCATACACGAAGGAGCTTTTCAATGGGCTTCTGGAAACGTAGGAATGAATAAAGAGGAAGTTGCCAAGAGGGTCTCATTATTAGTATTAGGAGGATATCGGTCTTCCGAATTATCGGTAGGGGAGGAACTAGAATAAAAAAGCGACCTTCAGCCAGCATGGCTAGAGATCGCTTTTTTGTTTTACTAAGAAAGCTTCAACAACATCGACGCATGCGGGGCAAGTGTAAAAGAAAGTTCTTGTGGCGTACCGAGTTCCTCGCGATTCCATAGGTCACGCACACTTCCGATCGAATCGGTACCAAGCTGGGAAGGTGTCACTTTAACGGTCTGGATTTCATCACCAGCATTGAACAAAGCGACATAACGAACACCGTCAGCGCCATTCGAAGTCCAGACAACACGTTCATTCTCTCGGTACAATTGACGGGCATCTCGTCCGTTACGAAGGACATCCAGCACTTCTTCATTCGTAAGTAGTGACAATGTCCACTCATCATTGTCCCTTAGCTCTCCTCCAAACATAAGTGGGGAACGGAAGATTGCCCAAAGCGTCATCATTGTTTTCTGCTCGTCCTTTGTGAATCGCGTCCAGCGGTCGCTAGCCCCACCGTCAACAGAACGAATGCCGATGTGACCGAGAGGCAGCATATCGCAATCCGGCCAATTTCCTGAGCCAACATGCGGTGCCCATTTCTCACACCGTTCGAACATGCCATAGAGTAGTCGCCAGATATCCCAGAAGTCATCGGTCATACGCCAGAGGTTGGCGTTCTCCTTCAACTCTTCAGCGAACTCAAGCGGCGCCGGACCAGGAGATAGGCTCAGCACCATCGGGCGGCCACATTTATCTATTGCCTTCCGAATAAGTTGAATTTCGTCTAGTTGAATGCCGTAGAGCAACGAATCTGCGATATCGTCGACTTTGACATAATCTACGCCCCACGAGGCATATAGCTCGAATAATGAATCATAATAGGCCTGTGCGCCTTCCTTGGACGGATCGACGCCGTACATATCTGTATTCCACTTGCAAATCGCGCCATTCCACGTCTTTGCAATGGACCGCGCGCTTGCATGTGTCCCAAGTATGGGGGTATCAGCATGAACCGCTTGTCGTGGGATTCCTCTCATGATATGAATACCAAACTTCAACCCCAGGCCGTGAACGTAATCAGCCAATGGCTTGAAACCTTGTCCATCTGCGGCGGAAGGAAAACGATTTGAGGCCGGTATGAGACGGGAAAACGCATCCATCTCGAGTGGAACATAAGGACGATAAGCAGAAGAAACAGCTCCAGGCTCGTACCACTGTATATCGACGACAACATACTCCCAGCCGTAAGGTTTTAGATATTCAGCCATATAGTCTGCGTTCCCACGCACTTCTTCTTCATTAACGGCTGCGCCATAACAATCCCAACTATTCCAGCCGAGCGGCGGTATAGCAGCCCATTGGTGATGATTAGTCATTAGATGAACTCGTCCCTTCTCGATTAAAGTAATAGCCATATAATAAGACGAAGCAGTTATGGAAGCTAGCGTAATGTTTTGCTGTCGTATGTAAAATATTGCGGTATGTGTCTAATTGAATACGATCTGATCGATTGAAAGAAGTTCCTTTCCTTCACGGAACCTGCTTGGCGAGTAGCCGGTCCAACTGCGGAATACTTTGCTAAAATAGCTGCCATTTTGGTAGCCGACCTCCCTAGCGATCTCTTCAACTGTTAAAGAGCTGCTACGAAGCAGTTTCACGGCAAGTTCGATTCGGAGTTTAGAGGTGTAGGCCATTGGTGAAAAGCTAGTCGCTTGATGGAAGGTACGCGCCAGATGGTACTTTGAGCTGCCAGCTGCTTCCGCAATTTGGTCAAGTCCTTCCAGTATTCGAAAGTTGATCTCAATATAATCAGCCGCCCGTCGAACGATCTCTGGCCAATTACTTCGCTCCTGGCGTTGCGCACTGCTGCTTCGAAGAAGCTCCATCAGGAAGCTATAAACAAGGGAAGATGCGTAATAACCGTCTTTTATTGCGCCAATTCGGGCTTCTGAGTAGATGGTTTCTAGCCGACGAATGGCTAAGCTGCGGGGTTCGAACTGTGGCATCGGTCCAAGCTCCTGGAGGATTTCCTTCCACAAATGCTGCAGATGGCTCTGCCTAAATAAAGCGAAATAGAACGACCAATGTGAGCTGTCCTCAGGTAAATAGTAGCGATGCCTGCCGGGTATTTCAACCAAAAAGGAAGTTCCCTCCGGTACATCGTGATGTTGGCCGTCTAGCTCGATCTTCCCGCGTCCGGAAATCGTATATTGGAACAAATATAGGGGCCCGTCTATTCGCTTCATGCCGTCCCAATCATATTCTTGCTGCCGAATATCCTGAAAACCAACGGCAAATAACTGGTAAAGCGGAAGCACGGGGTTTTCTTGGAAACGGTACCCGTAAACGCCGTAGTTATCTTTTATTAACATAATCGCTGGTTTCCCCTTGTATAAATATTTGAATTCGAATACGTCTTATCCAATATTACCATGATCGTCCTGCTTGTAAGTAATCATGTATGCTTGACTTGGAGTTAACTCCAGAGAGTAAACTATAAAGGTGAGAATTATGAGCTATTGAAAGCGAGGAGTAATCAAATGGATTATGTGAAACTTGGAAATACAGGTTTGGAAGTATCACGGATAAGTCTTGGTTGCATGAGCTTTGGCGTAGCAGAGCGGTGGACGCATCCATGGGTGCTGAATGAAGAGAGCAGTCGTCCTATTATTAAAAAAGCGCTCGAGCTTGGAATCAATTTCTTTGATACAGCAAATATCTACTCAGATGGAACAAGCGAGGAGATTGTTGGACGAGCGCTGAAGGATTATGCGAATCGTGATGAGATTGTCCTCGCGACAAAAGTTCATTTCCGAATGCATCAAGGTCCAAATGGGGCTGGTCTTTCCCGAAAGGCCATCCTGAGTGAAATCGATAAGAGTCTTAAGAGACTGGGAACAGATTATGTAGACCTATATCAAATCCATCGTTGGGATTATCATACGCCGATCGAAGAAACGATGGAAGCCTTGCATGATGTAGTGAAAGCGGGGAAGGCAAGATACATTGGCGCTTCTGCGATGTACGCATGGCAGTTTCTCAAGGCACTGCATGTAGCTGAGAAAAATGGATGGTCACGATTTGTGTCGATGCAGAATCATTTAAATCTCATTTATCGTGAAGAGGAGCGGGAGATGATGCCGCTTTGCAAGGATCAAAAAATCGGCGTCATCCCATACAGTCCTCTGGCATCCGGAAGATTAACGCGTGATTGGTCGGAAACCACGCACCGTTCGGAAACGGACCAAGCTCAGAAAATGAAATATGACGCATTTGCCAATGTGGATCGATTAATTGTAGATCGACTTGCAGTAATAGCAGAAAAACGCGGCGTTCCTCGCGCGCAAATTGCACTTGCCTGGTTGCTGCAGAAGGAACCCGTAACAGCACCGATTATCGGTGTTACGAAAATGTCTCATCTTGATGATGCGGTAGCTTCGCTCTCGGTTACGTTAACACCTGAAGAAATTACATCGTTGGAAGAACAGTATGTTCCACATCGGGTAGTTGGTGCCATCTAAATGTTGATCGCAGAAGTAAGTGAGAAATTTGAATTATCACAGGACACACTGCGCTATTATGAACGAATCGGACTTATCCCACGGGTGAACCGCAATAAAAGCGGAATTAGGGACTATACGGAAGAAGACCTCAGATGGGTTGAATTTATCAAATGTATGCGAGGCGTAGGGCTTCCCGTTGAAACGTTGATTGATTACGTGCGACTGTATCAACAGGGTGATGAAACGTTGGAGTCTAGGAAAGAACTTCTAGTCGAGCAGCATAAACAACTCATAACAAGAATGGCAGATATGCAGATAGTCCTTGAGCGACTAGAGGGTAAAATAGATAGATATGACCAGATGATCGGCACTGCTCATCAGATAACTGGATTTTCGCCTGTTAATTTCGCAGAAAATAAGGGGAAATAAAGAGGGGTTCCAAACTGGCCCGTTTCGGCACTGTAAGGGTGTTTTTCACCGTTACAGATGGTGGGGCATTCGAAACTGGCCGATGTCGCCCCCGCTGAAGCTACAATTGCACAATAACTGAAGGTATCCGCAAAAAGCCAAAAGGAGCTAAGCGCAAACACGCTTAGCTCCTTTTCATTCCAATTATGGCTTTTTATGAAAGCCACTTCTTTCAAGTCAGCTGCCTATCTGCCCGGCAGCAGCTGCTTGATCCAACCGCCGAAGCTCTTCGGATTCCGCGTTTGAATGAGTACAACGCCTTCGCCGCGGAAGCGGCAGACGACGCCTTCACCGCTGGTAAGGCTGGAAATCCAGCCTTTAGCGGCTTTTTCAATCGTATACTGCGTATAATCCGGCCAAGCGACAAGGTGTCCGTTATCGATGAGCACTTCCTCGCCTGGTTTTAAGTTCACCGCATGAATCGCGCCGTAAGAGGAAAGGAACACGGTGCCTCTACCACTGATTTCCACGATGAAGAAGCCTTCGCCGGACATGAAGCCGCTCATTAGATTTTGCATCTTCGTGTTCACTTGGATACCGGAAGTGCCGGCAAGGAAGCCGTCCTTCTGCACGTAAAGCTTGTACGATCCATCTAGCTCAACGGCCTCAATGTCGCCAATAACAGCGGGAGCGAGTAGAACCTCACCTGATCCGCGATTGGGGGTTAATTCTTGAAAGAAGAACTTCTCTCCGCTGAGCATGCGGCCGAGTCCTTTCATGATCCCGCCATCCACCGTACCTTTAAGCTCGATATTCGGGGACATGGAGACCATCGCGCCAGCTTCTGCTTTAATATTCTCACCAGCTTCAAGCTGAACGCGCAGCATAGGAAATGCGCCTTTATATAAAATTTCGTGTTTCATCGTAAACCTCCAGTAGTATTATTTTAGAATAGAAATGTCCTTATTTCTCTACGCCTCTTTGGGTCGTATGGTTGCATCTAAGCTGCGATTCGCATACACGAATACCGCACAGATTAACAGAATACTCATCGTGACATAGAACACGGAAGTGAAGCCGTACGCAGCTGCCAAATGACTGCCGAGCAGGGGGCCGATTAGATTGCCAAGGAATAGCGAAGACGTATTGAATCCATAAGCGGTACCTTGAAACTCCGGGGCTGCAAGCTTCATCACAAGGGCGTTCAACGAAGGAATCATGCCGCCGATGAACAGTCCGAGCAGGAATCTGCCGACCAACAACATTGTGATATTAGTGGCAAAAGCCTGCGGGATAAAGGCGACTGCCGCCATAGCGAGGGCAATGACCAGCGTCATGCGTTGACCGATTCGGTCACCAAGCCTTCCCAATGTAGGTGCCCCGAATAAATTGGCAATACCGGTGATCGCGACGATAAGTCCGGCAAAAAAAGCCAAGTGCGCCCCTGTATATAAGGTCTTGGCATACACCGTTACGATCGGTTCGATGCTCATCATTCCGATCTGTGTGATCAGGGATGCGGCGAACACAGGCAGCAAGGGTCGAAACAAGCGCCACTGTGTTTTCTGTTTCACTTTTTTGTCAGAAGCGGGCTTCCGTTCCTCTTTGATGAACAACATGACGATAAGGCTGGCGCATAGCATGAGTCCGCCTGTGAAGAAGAACACATGGTGGTACCCGAGAAAGCTTGCCAGCACGCCGCCAATTAAGGGACCAATGAGTGTGCCTGCAATAGCCCCAGTTTGCAGCGTGCCAAGCGACTTCCCTGAATGCTCTCGCGGTGTCAGAGAGGCTTGCAACGAAACCGCCATCGAGATGAAGCCCGAGAAGAATCCGTTCAGCAACCTTAGCGATAATAGCTGCCAGGGTGATGTGACAATGCCCATAAGTGCTGTTACGATGGCCATCCCGAATCCAGCGCGAAGCAGCATGATTTTGCGCCCGCGTCGATCCGCAATGGCTCCCCATAGTGGCTGAGTCAAAAAGGAAGTGATGAATTGGGCAGCTACGATCCAGCCTGTCCAACGGACAACATCGCCTAGGTCGTGAACCCCTAACTCCCCGATGTAGAGAGGTAAGAACGGAAGAACTAGATTCATGCCACACGTAATGGAGAAGTTCGCGCCCCAAAGGATCCATAATGACTTTTTCCAATGTAAGGGGGTTGCCATGAAGAGGACTCCTTATCCTTTTTTTCTCAGTATATCATAAATGGGTTGATACCCAAGTATTTAGGACCCGTGTGAAAACTGCTGACGATAGGATCGAGGTGACATCCCTTCGAGCTTAGTGAAGCTTGCTGCGAAATAAGCAGCCTGCTCAAAGCCAACCTCCTGGGCAATATGAGCAATGGGTAATTCCGTTTGCAAGAGCAATAACTTGGCGTGTCCCACTCTTAATTTCAGGAGGTAGGTAATAGGGGAGCAACCGTACTCTTTTTGCATACAGCGAGCTATGTATACGGGATGGAAATTGAGCTCGTCCCCCAGCTGTTTAGCAGAAACCGATTCGCGAAAATGCTGCCTTAAGTACGAGGCCGCTTTCTCAGCGCAAGCTCTGGAGGCGGAGGTGTGATCAGTCTCTGCCGATGCGGCCAGCTGATGCAGGATTTCTTGGAATAACTGCTGCTGGGCAAAACGAACACTGCCCACATGCGCACGAGGCTGAAGCTGCAAAAGCTGATCGAAGACCTCGTACATTTTCTCAGGATGCTGCAGCGTCGTAAATTGCGGAATACGCATCGTGAAGGGTTCCACAGCGAAAGCTTCCACCATCGTTTCCTCTGGAGCTGGATCCTCAAAGGAGACAGGAGCAACGGCAGCAGGATTAATTAACTCCCATGCACCGCCTACATGAAAATGCAGCCAGTAGGTGTGGGTTGGCTCGGAGCATACCTTTGTCGCAAAATGGTAGCGGTCAGGCCGTAAAATGACAGCCTGCCCTACCCCAACCTCGAATCGGGCATCCTCCTCACCGATGTAGAAACAGCCGGAAGTTGTGATAAGCAGATCAAAGACTTGGATGTTGCTGCGACTAGGGTGTTGCCCTCCCTTCGGGATCGTGTTCAATCCACTGGCGATATAGTGAGGTAGAGGAGGGATCGTGATTTCAAGAAATGCCATGAAAGCCACCTACTTTTATCCAGAATGAAAGTTGGAATTGTATAAGTTTCAGTTGCGATGTTGATACATGAAATCAACTATAACAGCTATAATTTGAACTGACTACTAAGTTTCATTTTCATAACAAATAGAGAATCATACTGGATGGTGGCGTGAACATGAAGGCTGAGAAAAACAAATTTTCATTATGGTTTCTAGCATGGCCTATATTTGTAGAATTACTGCTGCAGCTGCTCCTGGGGGCAGTTGATACGCTTATGGTAAGCCGCGTCTCTGACGATGCGGTTGCGGTAGTTGGCTTAGCGAACCAGATCTTTCAAGCGGTCATGATTTTATTCATGACAGTGGCAAGCGGCGCAGGTATACTCATTGCGCAGAAAATCGGGGCCAAACAGCAGGAATCCGCACGAACGGTCGGAATTATGGCGGTCACGATAAGTGGATTCATTGGTGCGATACTCAGTGTGATCCTGTATGTAGAGGCAGTTCCGCTTGCCAGGCTGTTTCAATTAGAAGAGCGCTTAATTCCGTTAGCTCATACGTATATCTCGATAGTCGGCAGTGGAATGGTATTAACTGCATTAACAGCTACACTCAGCACAGCGATTCGGAATACAGGAAACACGAAGGGGCCGATGATTATCGCGATCGGGATGAATGTGATCCATGTCGTGTTGAACTACGCCTGGATCAATGGTGCTTTCGGATTTCCACAGCTAGGCTTAACGGGGGTTGCGATCTCAACGTTAGTGAGTCGGTTACTTGCGACTTGTTTGCTTCTCTATATGTTTGTTTCGATCTTTGAGCGAAGGATCAGATGGCGTGATCTTGGTGTGTTTAACCGGAAGCTGTTTAGTGAGATAATCCGAATTGGCTGGCCGCTCGGCGTCAATATGTCGTCCTGGGTGCTGTCGCAGCTCGCGATTTATAGCTTTTTGGCAACCATGGGTGCTGCGGCTTTGGCAGCGAGAACGTATATGAATACACTGGAATCCATCTGTTTCATGTTAGGTTACTCGATTGCCTTATCTGCACAAATCCAGATTGCGCATCTGTTCGGTTCTGGGCAAACGCAGGCGGCGTATAGAGCGGGTTATCGCGGCACGTGGATTGGGCTGGGCTTGGTTGGGTGCAACAGCATTCTTCTTTTGATCATCGGGAAAAGCTTCTTGGGCTTCTTCAGTTCAGACCAAGCGATCATTGAGCTAGCCCTTTCTTGCTTAGTGCTAACAGCGATACTTCAGCCAGGCAGAATGATCAATATGGGCTTTGGTAATGCACTCAATGCGATAGGTGACACCCGTTTTAATATGGTGATTTCGCTGATCTCCATGTGGGGTGTTGCTGCGGGTCTCTCTTATGTGCTTGGACTGCATTATGGGTGGGGGTTAGCGGGCATTTATGTTGCAATGATGTGTGATGAGTATCTTCGCGGTATTCTGGTGGCTATCCGCTGGCGGCGAAAGAAGCATTTGCGTTTGGCGGAAGGAAGAACGAAGGGGTTGGAAGCTGCGAGGGGAAAAGAGGGAACTGAGTGGAGTGTACATAGTGCTTAGCTTATGTATCTGCTCCACCCCCCTGTAGTGATGAAAAACACGCTTACAGGAGCGAGATTGGCCGTCTTTCTCTCGCTCCTACCTCCGATAAGTCCGAAACCGAATATCCTGATTGTAGTTGCCGAAGCCTTCCCCATAGAGCGTCAATCCACCGACATGCTCGGCATGCTCGGGTACTTCTAATCGTAAGGTCCACTCGTTGCGTGAGATGGGAAGGTCCTGAATGGTAACCGAGGAAAGTTGTTGCCCGTCTAGGTATGTCCCCTCTTCGGTGATGCGTAGTACCTTCAACCAACCATACTGGTTCGTATAGTCCGACCACCAAGATGGAGTAAGAAGACCTCGGCCAGCACCGGAATCGCCAGGGCTTGTCCAATAGCCAAGCAATGTATCATTGACATAAAAGTGAATATCGGATGGCCAATTGGCTGCGATACCCGGTGCCTCCGAGCCGATTTCCAGCGAGATTTCGATTTCCTCCAACGTCTGACCTGGAAGCATATAGTTGGGGACGCGATATTCAACGAAGCCCTTGGCGAACCACAGGATTTTGGCATGCATGCGCTCTGGCTCGAAGAAAAATCGTGGGTCGTCAAACTGACCAATCAGTCGCTCAGCTGAAGCTAAACCGCAGGTCGGATGGACCTCATAGCGAGTATAGTGACCTACAGGTACAGATACTTCGTTGAATAATCGCTGCTGTTCGGTGGTCTGTGGAAGCTGAATGTCGATGCGCGAGAGCGCTAATGTACAGATTTTGTGCGTACCACCTTGCTTACGAACGAGCTTCGTATGAATGAGTCCGCCGTTCTCCAGCTTTTTGACATGCATCGTCACGATCGCACTGCTTAACGAAAGACGATGCGCCAAATCCTTCACGTTCATCTCTTCCTCAGCCAATAGTTCCAAAATGTTAAGCCGCACATCGCTAGCCAAAGCTTCATATAAGGGCAGCCATTTGCGGTCTGTTGTCGTGTGAATCATACCATCAACTCTTTCCTCGTACCCTCTGATTAACATAAATGTAAATGCAACAAAATCAGGTGAAAGGTCTTGATCTTCATCCTTTTTTATTGTTTAATATGAACTAACATAATGATTTTATTAACTGATTTATATTTTTATTAATTATACTATGAGGTGAGCTTAATGTCTATGAAAGCAAGCATGATTATTGATAAGGATTTTAAAGTAGGAGAAGTTGATCCGCGTTTGTACGGTTCCTTTATTGAGCACTTGGGACGCGCCGTGTATGGCGGGATTTATGAACCTGGGCATCCCCAAGCAGATGAACAGGGGTTTCGCGGAGATGTGCTGGAGTTAGTGAAAGGTCTGAATGTGCCGATTGTTCGTTATCCTGGTGGGAACTTTGTATCGGGTTACAATTGGGAGGATGGCATCGGGCCTGTCGATCAGCGTAAGAGACGTCTTGATCTTGCTTGGCGCACGATTGAGCCGAATTTGATCGGCCTTAATGAGTTTATGGACTGGTGCCGCAAAGCGAACACGGATGCCATGATGGCTGTGAATTTGGGAACTCGTGGTCCCGATGAGGCAAGGGACATTATTGAATACGCCAACATCACTGGAGGCACCTATTGGAGTGATTTGCGAATTTCCCACGGCTACCGTACGCCGTATAACATCAAAACGTGGTGCTTAGGCAACGAAATGGATGGCCCGTGGCAAATAGGAAGCAAAACAGCTGTTGAATATGGCCGCATCGCCTGCGAGACAGCGAAAGTAATGAAGTGGGTCGACCCTTCGATTGAGCTAGTGGCTTGCGGTAGTTCGAGCTTGGTCATGCCTACCTTCCCAGATTGGGAAGCAACCGTTCTTGAACATACGTATGATCATGTTGATTACATTTCGCTCCATCAATATTATGGCAATCGTGACCAGGATTCTGCGAATTTCTTGGCTCAATCCTTAGGCATGGATCGATTCATTCATACCGTGATTGCTACAGCTGACTTCGTGCAGGCGAAAAAGCGTGGTAAGAAGAAGATCAATCTCTCTTTCGACGAATGGAATGTGTGGTACCACTCCCACGATGCGGATCGTAAAATCGAGCCTTGGTCCATTGCCCCGCCACAGTTGGAAGATATCTATAACCATGAAGATGCACTGCTAGTTGGCTGTATGCTGATTTCTATGCTGAAACGTGCGGATCGTGTCAAAATGGCCTGCTTAGCCCAATTGGTTAATGTAATTGCTCCAATTATGACCGCGAGTGGCGGCGCCGCGTGGAAGCAAACGATTTACTATCCTTATTTGCATGCTAGTGTGTTCGGTCGTGGAACGGTTCTCGTACCGCTCATTAAGTCACCGAAGTATGACGCGAAGGACTACACGGACGTGCCTTATCTCGAAGCTGTTGCCGTGCACAATGAGGAAGCATCGGAGTTGACTATTTTTGCAGTGAATCGCCATTTAGAAAAAGCACTCCCCTTAGAGATGGATCTTCGCAGCTTTGGCGGCTTCCAAATTAAAGAGCATATCGTATTGGAGCATGAGGATCTCAAGGCTTCGAATACGTTGGAAGCGCCAGATCGTGTGAAGCCACATTCCTCAGGGAATGCGACTATCTCGGCTAGTGGACAAATTGAGGCGGTTCTAGGGAAGGCATCTTGGAATGTGATTCGTCTTAAGCTGGCGTAAAAATATCGGATAAATTCAAAGATACACACCTATGAGAAAACTTCTATCGAGGCCTTTCGAAGATGCGCGACCGCGTTCTGAGGAAGGTTTTATCGCCAATAACAAAGCAGTTTTCGGGTAGCGAAAACTTAAACTTTGTTATGTGGTAAAAAGCCGCGATTTGTACCATAATAATCATATGAGAAGCCTTGATCGGTAGGATAAACGAGGCTGCCCATGTGATGGTGCACGCGGCTCTTCTTTCTTTTCCAATCTACGCTCTGGTATGATGAGAGAAATGAGATTGAAGGAGTTTGCGCACATGAAAATGAGAGTAGGCCCAGTTGGCGGCTTCTTGCTGGTGGCAGCAATAGGCTTGACTGCTTGTGGAGATAAACCATCGGCGACGCCGAGTGCGAGTGTTTCTGCGAATGTAGACGTTCCGAAGCTGTATCAAAATTATTGTATCTCCTGTCATGGTAATCAATTACAAGGCGGACAAGGCCCGAATATTCAAAAAGTGGGAGAACGCCTCACGGAAGTTGAAATCGTAAAGCGGATACAAAAGGGTGGTGGCGGGATGCCGCCGTTTCAGGTCACGATGAAGGAAGAGGAATTGAAAGCACTTGCTGTCTGGTTGGCTGGACTGAAGTGAATGGAAGGAAATGGAAGGGTTAAGGTTCCTTTAAGGTTATCTACATAATTCCTTCACAATTGACATTTACAATAAGGGGCATGAGGAGAGTGATGTAAGATGCACTTGAATTTGAAGCCCCGGAAGCGTCTTTCGAGTAAAAAAAGCTCAAGCCGTCTGGGAGCATCGATTTCACTAGTTTTATTTATGATCGGTTTACCGATTCTGTCTGTTGTAGGGATGGAATTTCTTGAACGTGGTAATCTACCTGAAACTATGCAGTGGATTACAGCTAATCAACCATTATTTATGTTAAATGTAGGGTTAACCTTCTGTCTGTTGGCTTTCGTATATGCCCTCGTAGGATCTTTGGCAATCTCTGGCTCCATCACGACCTTATTACTTGGTCTGATGGCAATTATCTCGTATATGAAAGTGAAAATGATCGGGGAGCCATTCTTCCCTTGGGATATATTGCTGAACAAAGAGAGTATGGATATTGCTTCATTAGTCACTGGTAAAGCTGCTTTAATTCGAATATGTGCTGTAGCGGCTGCGATTCTCATCGTCCTTGCGTTTAGATGGGTGATCCCGCGTGTTACAATACCCGTTATCGCTCGAATTGGCTTAGGGCTTTTTTCGCTTTATGCCATGTATGCGTTTGGGATCAAAACACCATTAGCTGGCAAAGTATTAGACCACGCAGGTGTCAATGAAATTGTTTGGGATCAGCAGCAAAACTATGCGAACAATGGTCTCACACTAGCATTTACGCTAAATGTGAAAAACTCGATCGTTCAAAAGCCTGAATCATACAGTGAATCCGCAATGGCGTCGGCCGCGGCGAATATTCAAACTGTGCAGCAGGATTCAGGTGTCCGAAAAGCAAAAGCAACCCTAGCTGATGGGAAACAGCCGAATGTTATTTTCGTGATGAGCGAAGCATTCTGGGATCCTACCCTACTAGAGAATGTCACGTTCAGCCAAGACCCACTGCCAACCATTCACCGTTTGCAAAAGGAGTCTAGCTCCGGTTATTTGCTTTCCCCGCAATATGGCGGCGGTACGAGTAACGTGGAATTTGAAGTGTTGACTGGGAACTCGATGAGCTTCTTACCTGGTGGATCCATTCCGTATCAACAATATATCTCGAAGCCTATTCCAAGTTTGGCGAGTTATTTTGCCGATCAAGGATACAAGAGCATGGGGATTCACTCCTATGAAGGTTGGTTCTGGGATCGGAACAACGTTTATAAGGAACTGGGTTTTGAATCCTTTAAGAGTAGTGAGCATTTCGACAATCCGGAAACGAAGGGTTACTTTATCTCCGATGCTGAAGTTTCCAGAAATGTGATAAGTGAAGTAGATAAAACAGAAAACCCGATGTTTATCTATACAGTGACCATGCAGAATCATGGCCCGTATGATGATCCTCGTTATGGGGAAAATAATTTCAAGGCAACTGGAGATCTTTCCGCGCAAGCGAAAAGTATTCTAGAAACGTACACGCAAGGTGCGCATGACGCAGATCAAAGTTTGGAAATGATGATTGATCATTTCAAGGATTCGGATGAACCGACAATGATCGTCTTCTACGGTGACCATTTGCCGATGTTAGGCATGGATTATCAGGTGTATAAAGAAGCAGGCTTTATTTCAACAAGCGATGCGAATAAATGGTCGTTGGAAGAAATCAAGAAGATGCATAGCATCCCTGTTGTGACATGGTCTAACTTTGATATGCCGAAGCAGGACATTCCGCTGCTGAGTGATTCTTTCTTAGGGGCTCATGTCCTTGATATGCTTCATATGGAAAAGCCAGCGAATTTCGCTTTGAATGCCGAGTTGTCACAGCAAGTACCAGGCTTGCTTAGCAACTTGATCGTCGATCAAGATGGGCAGCTGCATGCAACTACACCGGAATCCGCGGCATCATTAATCGATGATTACCGAAACGTCCAGTACGACTTAATGTTTGGCAAGCAATACTTGGCTGACCATTTGGATCATGATTATTTGACGAAGGGTACGCAGGCGGACTACAATGCCGAATTTGGCGGCATAAGCGCTGCTAGTTCCGAAGCTCAAGGCAGCGAAGACGCTAAGCCAGCTAGTACGCAGTAGAATAATTTAAATAAGGCCGTCTTTTCAAGTAGATGCTACTTGTGAGGCGGTTTTTTTGCGATCAACCCAACATTAGAAATGCCCCCTGTACTACTTGGCGCTTGCGCAACGACATTAACTGGAAAACCTCCATCTATTTTCGCGGAAAAGGCCGAAATAACAGATTAGATGGAAAACGTACAGTTAATTTCCCCGATAACAACCATTTCAGCGGAATCTAGCGAAATTAACTACAAGAAATCCAGTTAGTCTATAAAAAGTGAGAATAGTTGCTGAAATAGCTGTAGTTTTTACAGTTAGACAATTGGGGGAGGGGGTGGTGAGGATGGCGGGCTATTTCTTCATACTATGCTCCTACCCATATCTCCACGAACAAGTCAATACCCGCGTCGAATCCCCAAAGTGAGAGCCGTCAGCGAGGGGATGATCGACTAAAACCTACACAAGAAATAACTGTTGCCAGGGGCAGGGTTATTTTGGTAATATGGGATTCCGTCTCTACGCGGCGACTGCACGAAAAACGAAAAAGCAAACGAATCTTGAACGATGAAACAGGAGGTGTTTTATGCTTTTCGCGGTTTTAGCGCGCAAGGCGTATGCAAGAAACTTGCAGTATCGTGGCTCGCATCTGCTGCATAATGCAGTAAGTGCGGTGTTCGGCTTTATTTATGCCAGCATCTGGACCAGCTTAGGCAGCGATGCATCGCTAGGCGAATACGGTGCCAAAGGCATAGTAGGTTACATTGCTTTTAACCAGGCGATTCTGTGGATTACACAGTTTACGACGAATGGACTCGGGCTCGAGCAATCGGTTCGAACAGGTCAAATAGCGGTCGATTTGATGCGGCCCGTGCATTTATTTTATCAGGCGATGAGCCGTGAATGGGGCCAAGTGTGGTATCAATTTTTATATAAAAGCATTCCGATTTATGTCCTCTATGTCTTCATCTTCTCCTTACAGCTTCCACAGATCGCCTCGGTGTATGGATGGACAGCTCTCTCACTCGTCACGGCCTCTTATATTTCCATCTGTTTGAATTACTTAATTGGCGTAGCCGCCTTATGGACAACGGAATCCCGTTGGTTTTACTGGGTTAACTATTCGTTCGCTATGCTGTTATCTGGCTTTTTTATCCCTGTGGAATGGCTGCCAGACTGGCTCCGGACCATCAGCTTATACACGCCATATCCCTATTTACTTTATTACCCGACTCGGATCTACCTGGGACTTGAACATGGAACTGTTGTGCTCGGCGCTCTCCTATGGGGCATCGGGTTTACTTGTGTCTGCTTGGCCGTTACTGGGGTGGTTCGCAAGAAGTTGGAGGTGCAGGGCGGATGATCTCGATTCGGCTGTTTATGCTGCTCATTAGGGCAAGTTTGCGTAGTCGCATGCAGTATAAGTTTAATTTTGTGTTCTCGACCCTCATGTCTTCGTTCATTCAAATCTCTGAATTCCTGATGGTGGCGCTGGTGATGATGAAGTTTGGCCATATACATGGCTGGACATTGTATGAAGTGAGTTACTTGTATGGGGTGATGATGATTTCCAAAGCGATCTATCGCACACTCGCCTCCGATGTGCATCATCTCGAGAAATATCTTGTTTCCGGTGACCTGGATGCCATTCTGATTCGTCCTGTTCCTGTGTTACTTGCTTTGATGACCCAAAATTCACGGATTCTATTTGCCGAAATCGGTCAAGGCTTGATCCTGTTGATCATTTCAATGAAAGCGCTTATCGGAAGCGGGCAAATTGGATGGATTGCTATACCCTTAACGGGGTTTATCATCCTCACAGGTGCTGTGATTTTATTCGCGATTGGTTTGGCCACGGCAGCTGCCGGATTCTGGCTCACACGTATTGAGTCCTTGCAAAATATGACGGAGGACGCCTCTCAAACAGCGGCTCGTTACCCGCTCAGCATCTATCCCAAATGGCTGCAAGGCGCTCTTCTAGTGCTTGTTCCAGTAGGTTTCGTCAATTACATTCCTGCTCTATATGTGCTTAGGAATCAAGGTGGCGTGGGAATGTTATTAGGCACATTAACGGTCTCCGTAGCCGTATTGTGGCTAGCGATGCGATTCTGGAAGCTAGGACTATCACGCTATCAAAGCACAGGCAGTTAATTATTAATCACATGAATTAAAAAGGAGGGCAAGGCACTAATGATAACGGTCAGGCATTTGCGCAAAACCTTTCAATCCCCTGTCATCCAGGGAGGGAAGTTCTCGGGGATCCGAACTCTATTCTCTAGGGCATACAAAGAGAAAGAAGCCGTGCGCGATGTGAGCTTCAAGATTGAAACCGGCGAGTTCGTCGGGTATATTGGTCCTAATGGGGCGGGGAAGTCGACGACGATCAAAATGCTCACAGGCATCCTGCACCCCACCACTGGTGAGGTTTTGATTCATGGCAAAAGTCCGCAGAAACAACGGAAGCAGGTCGTTAGACAGCTTGGTGTTGTCTTTGGACAACGAAGCCAACTATGGTGGGATCTCCCTGTGAAGGATTCCTATGAAATTCTCCTCGCGATGTATCGCGTAGAAGCGGCAGATGCGCACAGACGATTAGGTGAATTGACGGAGCTGCTCGATTTAAAAGAAATTCTAGATACTCCCGTTCGCAAACTCTCCCTCGGACAGCGAATGCGAGCCGATTTGGCAGCTTCGATGCTGCATGATCCGGATATTTTGTTCTTGGATGAGCCTACGATCGGCCTGGATGTGGTAGCCAAAAGGAATATTCGCGGTTTCTTACAGACGCTGAATCGGGATTTCGGGAAAACGATTTTGCTAACGACGCATGATATGGACGATATTGAGCAGCTTTGCCCAAGAGTTATCGTCATTAATCATGGGGAAATTGGCTATGATGGTTCCATAGACAAGCTGAGAGATCGTATTGGATTACCGACGATGATGAAGGTGTCCTTTCGGGGTGAGATTCAAGTACCGGATAGCTGGGAGCTGCCGTTTCGTGTGATCGCGCAAGAAGCAAACGTGCTGACGATTGCTTGTAATCGCCAAGAACTCAAGGCGATGGATGTCCTGCGGATTGTGAGCAGTTGGGGCGATATGGACGATGTACATATGGAAGAACCGGAATTTGAAGAGGTCATACAGAACGTGTATCTTTAAAATATAGAAATCACTGGGAGTGGAGTGGACTGAAACCATGGCGATAGGGAATGAAGAACGAGAGAAGGAAGCGCAGCGCGTCTCTGTGGTGCGAGCCAATATTCAGCGGCGCATTATAGAGCTGCGCCAAACGGTGGATGACCGCAGATCGGAAGCGACGGCTATTGGCCGGAGCTTCTGGGATGATATTTCCGTCAATGCAGACAATGACGATGATTTGATTGAAACGGCGGCGAGTATGGCTCAGCAGGAGCATGTGCTGCAAGGGCAGGAGCGCAGCTACCGATTAGCACAGGATGCGCTGCGGAAGTTGGAGCGCGTCGTCGATGCGCCATATTTTAGCCGGATTGATTTTCAAGAGAAGGACGAGCAGGAGCGGGAGAAAATCTATATCGGTTTGACGTCATTCATCGACAGTAAGACAGATGAAATTCTGATTTATGACTGGCGAGCACCGATCGCCAGCTTGTTCTATGACTATCCGCCAGGCCCGGCAACATACCGCACGCCAGAGATGGACGTAAGCGGCGAGCTATGGCTCAAGCGCCAATATATCATCAAAGCTGGCGAGCTGCAGGATGTGTTCGATACGGGCATCTCGATCGGTGATGAGATGCTGCAGAAGATGCTCAGCCGCAGTGCGGATGAGAAGATGAGCTCCATCGTCACAACGATTCAGCGTGAGCAGAATCAGATCATCCGGGATGACCATCACAAGGTGCTGGTCGTCCAAGGTGCGGCGGGCAGCGGTAAAACATCCGTTGCGCTGCAGCGCATCGCGTATCTGCTCTATAAGTATCGAACGACACTTAGTGCCGATAATATGATCCTCTTTTCGCCGAACTCGCTGTTCAGTGATTACGTTTCTCGTGTCTTGCCTGAGCTGGGCGAAGCGACCATGCAGCAAACGACCTTTCAGGATTATTTAACACATAAATTAACGGATACCGGGCTGAAGCTGGAGGATCCGTATGATCAGCTCGAATTTATTTTGACTGGCACAGAACTGGATCCTTTATATGCTGCACGGTTGCAAAGCATTTCCTACAAGACCTCCGAGGCTTTCCTAGGTGTGATTGAAGCATATGGGGATAAACTGAAAGAGGGCGGGATCCGATTCTTTGACTTGGCTGTGGGTAAGAAGGTGTTGATCACCGCTGATGAGCTGAGCGAACGCTTCTACGGCAAGCCCTCGATTCTTGCCATCGGTGAGCGCATGGAGCAGCTGTCAGAATGGATACTTACGAGGCTAGACGTGTTTCAAGCTGATGTACAGAAGCGGTTTTATCGCAAGCTTGTGCGCGAGCCGAAATACATGGGCACAGAGCCCGAGATGAAGAAAATGAGCAGAGTGAAAGCGCACAAAGCGATCACACCGCTCAGGGAAAAAGCGCAGAAACTAGCCTACGTCGACGTGCTCGGCATGTACATGGAGCTGTTTACGGATACAAGCTTGCAACAGGAGCTTATGAGGCTTGCAGATCAGCCTTTGCCTGAAGCATGGCCGACAATTAGCACATTCACCGTTGAGGCGCTCACGCAAGGCCATCTGCGGTATGAGGATGCAACCCCGCTTGTCTATCTCAAAGGGTTAGTCGAGGGCCAGCTGCGCGTGGGTACGATCCGCTATTGCCTAGTCGATGAGGCACAGGATTATTCACCGTTTCACTATGCGTATTTGAAAAAGCTGTTTCCACGCGCCCGTTTCACACTTCTTGGCGACTGGAATCAAGGGATCTTCACACACGCGAACGCGAATGTGAATGAACTTGTAGCTGCGAGTGCCGGTGCAGGCACCAGCACCGCACAGCAAGAGCAAGGCTACAGCTCGATTAGCGAGCTGATGGGGGAAGACGAGACGGAGACAATTCGTCTCGTCAAGAGTTACCGCTCGACACGTGAGATCACCGAGTTCGCGTGTCAGGTCCTGCCGGGCGGCGAACCGGTGGAACCGTTCAGCCGCAGCGGCGAAGAGCCGCGCTTGCTGCGCGCAGCAAGCGAGCAAGACCTGATCCGCCTCGTCGCAGAGGCGGCGGGCCTTAGACGCGACGGCGGTTCAAGCTCCGTCGCGATCATTTGCAAGACCGAGCGCGAGACGGAGCACGCGCACGGACGATTGAAGCCGCTGCTGCCGGACCTCGCGCGGATCAGCAAAGATACGCTGCACTATGAGGCAGGCGTCATGATCCTGCCGGCGTACCTCGCCAAAGGGCTCGAGTTCGACGCGGTTATTCTCTATGATGCTGGAGCAGCTGTCTACGCGGAGGCGAAGGAACGCAAGCTGTTTTACACGGCTTGCACCCGTGCACTTCACTATTTAGATGTCTGTTATCTAGGTGAATTAACTCCGTTTCTTCCACACAAATAGACATACGTCCATACACCTCCGCCCTGCCTAACATAGAATAAATGGAGCAACAAGATCAGGTATAGCAGGCGGAAGGGGGAACTAACCATGTCAAACGTTGGATACTCCAGCACAGCAGTTGTTTTGGTACTGTACATTTTGTTGGTTATCATATTGGCGACATTCTATTAATATAGTTGGCCCATAAGCCGCCTTCCGACCCTTGGAAGGCGGCTTTGTTGCGTGTTTACGCATAAATTCCCAGTTGCGGGAAAACTTAACGATACCTGATGTTATATGTCCACCTCATACCAAAGTGGGAGAACCTTATGCTTGTAAAAAATCGGATTACTACTCTCCAACTATATAGTATAGTGATCATTTCGATCGCTATAACGAATCATGTCCTGCTAATCCCTGTGCTGCTGCACTTCGGGAGGAGGGATTCCTGGTTTGGGGCCGCATTGGCCATCATACCCATGTTTTTTATGTCCTGTCTGATCTATTTCCTCGTGAGACGAACGAAACAGGGAGAGTTGATCGAATGGATCAGAATGAGGGTGGGAAAATGGGGGACGTATTTCGTTCAATTGATCTTCATATTGATCTGTTTTACGCATGCCATGGTTACCATCAAAGATGTAACCATGTGGACCCATATTACTTATCTTCCAAGAACTCCTGTATTTCTGATTATGTTGTTGTTTATCGTATTTTGCTTCTTTGCGGCAAGAGAAGGAATTAAAGCGATTGCGATTACATCGGGTATCTTGTTACCAGCTGTTGTTGTCCTAGGTTACTTTGTAATGGGGGCGAACTTTCAATATAAGGATTATACGCAGCTCACACCACTTTTTACACATGGGTATGGTCCGACTTTCATTTGTGTGTTTCTAACCTGTAGTGCTTCCTTCGAGATTTTGAGTATTCTCGTTTTGCAGCATCATGTTCGAACACGTATCCGATTACGAGGATTGATAATTCTGTCAACTTGTGTAATTGGGCTTACAATTGGTCCTTTAACGGGGGCGATCGCCATATTTGGTCCTTTCGAGGCGGCAGATTTACGGTTCCCAGCTTTTGAACAATGGCGAATGGTGACACTTGGGAAATATATTTCCCACTTGGACTTTCTATCTATTTTTCAATGGATTTCTGGTGCCAGCATGCGTACCTCGATATTGATGTTCATTAGTGTGGATATCATGAAAGTGCAGAAGAAATCGACCAGAACGCACATCCTCATTTGGATTAGCTTAGGTCTGCTAGGTCTATGCATGTACCCCATATCAGATAACCAAATGGTGCTGTGGCTGCAAAACTATTACTATACAGTCATGTTGGCAGTTGGCTTGGTATTGCTGTCGTTCCTGCTTGTAGTCGCGATGCTGCCTATACGGCGAAAGGAGAAGGATGCTTTGTGAATGAGCAAGATTTCCGTGAATGGTTTGCTCTTTCGGACGACATCATTATCAAAACATATCCAGTGACGTACGGGGAAATGACCGAGCGTGTTACGATGCTGTATTGCGAAGGCATGGTAAGGACCGACATGATCAATGGTCTCGTACTGCCTAAGATGCAGGCTTTTGTTGAAAGTGATTTTTATCGAAATGAAGACGCTATGGATGTAAGCTCGATGCTGAAACTGGTGCAGTTGACGGGTAATCAAATGATATCCGACATGAAATTAGCTGTTTATGCGGGACAACTGATCTTATTTTTTGAAAATACCCAAGCTATATATGCCATGGATATTGCCGCACCTCCGAATCGTTCACCAGAAGAATCTAGTACGGAAACTTCAATTAACGGACCACGCGATGGATTTACGGAAGATGTGATCACAAATATCGCCCTAATCCGCAAACGGTTGGCCACACCGAGCTTATGCTGTGAGAAGATACATTTGGGGCGAAAAAGCAACACAGTAGTTGCCTTATTATATCTAGGCGACGTCATCAACGAGTCGATTATCCAAGAGGCGAGAGACCGATTGCAAACGATTAATGTCGATGCGGTTATTAGCAGTGCGCAGCTCAATGATGCCTTATCAGGGCGATCTTTTTCTTTATTTCCGCTGTTAAATTATACGGGGAGACCAGACTTTGTGGCGGACAGCCTGCTTCGTGGACGATTTGCGGTCATCGTAGACGGCTCGCCGATGGCACTCATTGCGCCAGCTTCCTTGAGCTTTATTTTAGACTCTCCTGAAGATGTTCATAATCCCTTCTATTTCGTCGCATTTGAGCGAATACTGAGAGTGCTAGGTTTGCTGATCTCGGTATTATTACCTGGATTGTGGATTTCGGTTTCCAGTTTTAATTTGGACCAAATTCCGTATCAACTCGTGGCCACGATCTCCTCATCAAGGTTAGGATTGCCTTTATCCGGACCGATGGATTTTATCGTTATGCTGCTGTTATTTGAATTGTTCCGAGAAGCGGGTGCCAGATTGCCTAAAGTTGTTGGACAAACCGTCACAGTGGTTGGCGGTTTAATTGTTGGGGATGCGGCGATCCGCTCAGGGATTACTAGTCCTACAACGCTGGTTGTTACTTCCTTGTCCACAATCTCGATGTACACGCTGGTCAATCAATCCCTCGCTGGCACAATTACGGTATTACGTATCGTTATTCTATTGATTTCCACTGTGTTTGGTATCTACGGCTTCATGATCTCTCTCATGGGTCTTATTCTCTTCATGTCTACGCTCGAGTCGTTTGGAGTACCCTATCTATCTCCACTTTCGCCCCCCCAATTCGGGGAAATGATCGCCTCTTTATTGGCCAAGCCTTGGAAGAAGTTAAAACGACGACCGCATGCTCTCAGTCCGCAAGATGACACCAGACAAGGCGGGGAACCTTCATGAGGAAAACAGCTCTGTTGAAATTGGCTGCGGGCGTAGTCGTATTGATTAGCCAAACAGGCTGTTGGGATATGAAAACCATTCAAGATACGAATTACATGACGGCGATTGGTTTTGATTTTAAAGATGGGAAATACATTGTTTATGGACAAATGCTGGATTTCGCCAGCGTGGCGAAACAAGAAGGGGGGCAGTCCTCGCAACCGCCTTTGATTTGGGTAGGGAAAGAGGAAGGAACAACGGTAAGTGATGCGTTCAATAAGCTCTACCGTACTTCTCAGCAGCGCGTTTTTTGGGGGCATGTCGCTGCTTATTTGTTCACAAAGAGTGCACTAGATCAGGGCATTCGTAAATATACCGATGGAGCCGTTCGTTATAGTGAAACGCGGTTTACCCAATGGGTATATAGCACGGATGAGTCGATCGAGGCTGTTTTTTCCGTTATCCCGTTCTTTAATGTCTCACCGATGAGCTCTATTTTAATGCAACCGGTAGAAAATTATCGTCAACATTCGTTCATTCCTCCACATCGCTTGTTCTGGGTGGCTTCAAAATTGCGGGAGCCTGGGTATACCGTGATGTTGCCCACTTTAGACATCGAAAAAAAGACATGGGCAAAAAATGAAAAGCCAGATCCAAAACTAAAAGTGAGCGGCGCTTATATGTTAGACAAACAAAATAAATTAGAATGGTTATCTGATAAGCAATCTATTGGTGCTAGATGGTTAAATAAATATACGAGTCGTACTCCGATCGTTGTGTATAGAGAGGGAAAGGCAGTTCAAACTGTGAATATCAAACCGAAGTCTCATATCAAGGTACGAACGCAGGGAGGGCAAGCCATCTTCGATGTTGAGATTAAAGCACCCGTTGGCGTTGCTGAAATATTTGAAGAGATCAATGAGATGGAGTTGGAAAAATTAGTTTCCAATCAAATCAAGGAGGAGGTTGAGCAGACATTTAAGCTTGGTAAAAGCCTCAGCATTGACGTGTATTCTTTAGAGCATGTTTTGTATAGAGATGAGTTCAAAGTATGGGCGAAATTAACCAATTATGGTGAAAAACCGCTAAATGACTATGAGCTCGGTAACATTACGGTGAAAGTGAAGCTTCTCCACTCCGGTATGCTCAAAATGAAAGAAAAAACGAAACAATATTAGTTTACAAATAGGCTGCCTACTGACGGTTCGATGCTCAGGAGGCGGCTTTTTATTGTGGTATACCCCGCCCTCCGCTGCACGCCGTACGCCAACCCCGCCCGCCGACCTCGTACGCTCCAGCCCGCCCCAGTTGGGCAGTGTCAGTAAAATAACTGGAAAACATACAGCTAATAATGCTTAATTCCGTGGAAAAATGAAAAATAACTGGATTTTATGTTGTTAATTCCGGCTGATAATAGTAGTTCAGGGGATTCCGTAGAAATTAACTGTATATTTTCCATTTATTGTTGATTCGCATGCCAAAATCGCCAAAATAACGGGAGTTTTTCCAGTTATTTTTTTGAGGCCACTTTAGCAGCACAGACACCAACCAATCGCACCCCCCACCAACTATTCACTTAAGACACACCAACCAATCGCGCCCCCACCAACTATTTACTTAAGACACACCAACCAATCGCGCCCCCACCAACTATTTACTTAAGACACACCAACCAATCGCACCCCCACCAACTATTCACTTAAGACACATCGAACTACCGCACAACTACCTACTCTTTGCGCACTCACACATACGCTCCCACCCCCCAGTTTAGAAATATTTAAGAATTGTTTTAGGCCGTGTTAATAGGAGCTTTAGTGGCAATTAAGTCTTGAGGTCTAAGATAGTCAATATGGAAGCGCAGGGCGCAGCCAAATTAGAGAAAGCGTATGAATTACGCGGAGGCAGGACGAGATGAATAAGAAGTTAGCGATGTTAGGATTAGGCGTAGCGGTAGGCAGCATGATGCTAGTGACCTCAGTATATGCAGGTGTGGGAGAAGCTCCCGGATATGAAGCTTTCAAAACAGCAGTGAAGCAAACAGCGACGATCAAGAACGTCACGCGTCAAGTGAACGTGTCCCTACAGGACAATGGAGCTTCTTTGCTCCAAGTAAAATCAACGATTAAAACCGGCGGAACCGATCACGCTGGAAGCGCGGAAGTGAATGTACTTAATGGCACTAATGAGCAGCAAACCATTCAATTCTACAGCCAAGATGGCAAGCAGATTGTCAAAACAGCCGATTCTGACGTGTACAAAGTCATCGAAGGTGATGACGCGCCAGCGAAGTTCAAAGGACATAACAAAGGCAACCATACCGCAGACCCAGAAGTCATCAGCGAAGTGGAGAATGTGGTGGATGCCCTAGTCGGCAATTTGAAAAATTATGTCACGATGGACGACGCAGCTGGTAACGGTAAGGAAATTCATTTCAAGCTTTCCGGCAGCCAGATCTCACCGATTGTCAATACCGTGGGTTCACTTGTCATCAAACATGGTACGATGGCTAAAGATGAACCAATGCCAACGAAAGCGAACACACTGGGGATTGACCTCGCGACACTAAGGAACAGCCTCCCGCAGCTTTCTTCCGATATCTCTATGGATGAAGTGGAAGTAAATGCGAGTGTGGATAGCGATGATCACATTACGAGTCAGTCAGCGCAGATTCATTTGTCTGGAAAAGATGAGCAAGGCGCTGAGCATGATGTCGTGCTTCGCATTGATATGACACTGTCCAGCCTGAACTCGACAACGCCTGATACCGTTGATTTGAGCGGCAAGCAAGTAGAGAACGTGAAATTCGATGACATGTCCAATCACAAAAAATGGGGCGACAAGAACTAAGTTCTAATCACTAGCTCTTAGTTCCTTTTCACCACGCACCACATGACCCAAAGAGGAGCCGTCAACCTCGGTTGACCTCCTCATTCCCTTTTGAAAGGCGGAACGGCATGAAACACGTCGTTGAACTAGGCAATGTGACGAAAATATTCAGTAACCTCCGCGGCATCCATCAAGTCAATATGACGGTGCAGCGCGGCGATATATATGGCTTTTTTGGCCCGAACGGAGCGGGGAAAACAACCGTCATGAAGATCATGACAGGTTTATCTAAGGCGCAGCAGGGTCAGGTAAAGCTGTTTGGCTACGACGTGAAAACACAGTATGAGCAAGCGATGGCGAAGGTCGGCGTATTGATCGAAACGGCAGAAGCCTACACCTACATGAGCGGCAGAAGGAATCTGAAGTTAGCGGCGCGATTGTATCCCGAAGTGAGCAAGCAGCGAATAGACGAAGTGCTGGAGATCGTTGATTTAACCCCTTTTCAACATGAAAAGGTAGCGGGCTATTCACTAGGCATGAAGCAAAGGCTCGGACTAGCGGCAGCAATGCTAGCTAAGCCGGAACTCCTCATTCTCGATGAGCCGACGAACGGCCTTGATATTGAGGGCATGGTTCACATTCGTGAAATCATCCTGCGATTAGCAAGAGAAGAACGGATCACGTTCTTAATAGCCTCTCACCTCATCCACGAAATGGAGCTGATGTGCAATCGCATTGGCATCATCCATCAAGGAAAGCTCATCCGTGAGGGACTCGTTTCCGATTTGATCAAAGGCAGCCCAACTTTAGAAGCCGCTTACCTGCGAGAAATTCAAGAAGTTAGGGGGCTTGCCGCCAATGCCTAGCATTTTAACAGCTAACATCTGGAATGAAACGCTGAAACTAGCCTACAAAAAGAAAACCATCTTTTTCCTTGCGGTCACCTTGCTGCTGCCCATTCTAGCGGGAATTTTGCTATCAAGGTTCCAGAATGGTATCGGCATTGGCGCGATCGCCGCGAAGGATTTCCCCATCGTAATGTTGGGCTTATTCACGACGATTTTCCTGCCTTTGTTTGTGTTCATGGGGGCTGCTGATGTGTTCTCCGGTGAAATGGGGGACCGTACGATGAAAAACATCCTAACCCGGCCACTCTCCCGTTTCAAAGTATTTGCATCCAAACAACTAGCGCTTGCCATCTATATTGCTCTCTATTTAGTTGTAGCGCTCATCGCATCGATGCTCTCGGCTTTGCTGTTTCAACATTTCGGAGGCATAGGAACGTTTGCCACTTGGCTTCTAGCCTACGGCGCAGCTTTCGTCCCCCTGCTGGTGTTGAGTATCGCCGCGGTATGTCTGGCGCAATTTTTCTCGAGCAGCAGTTCGGCTCTGACAGTCAGCATCCTTCTATACTTGGCATTCAAAGTAGCGGCGTTCTTCCTCCCACAAATCGCAACTTACTCACCAACAGCCTACATGGATTGGCATATGCTTTGGGTTGGCGGTTCGATGGTGACGAGCAAGATCTTCTCGATCTTTATGTTTTTGATAGCGTGCAGTATACTATTTTTTACAGCAGGTTATTATTTGTTTGATAAAAAGGAGCTCTGAACCTCATGTCGATTCGCGTACGGCTAGTTCTGTCCTATATTGCCATGCTGCTTGTACCGCTTGTGCTCTTTGGGCTAGCCGTCATTCTCATCAGCATCGCCACTTTTGGGAGCCTGAAATCCGGCTTTGATGTCGACTTTTCGCATGGCAACCCCATTAAGCGCGTCGTTGATCAGGAAGCGGAAAATGTCGCTTATATAAAGGCCAAAATTGAAACCGATCCCGATGCCTTTCTACAGGAGGCGTTTGTAAAGGACTTGAACGAGCGGTTTCACAAAATCAACATGGGACTTATCATTCGAAAAGATCAAACCATTACGTATTTATCTTCCTATCTGAAGGATAGAGAAGCTGGGGACACCTCGCAGCTCCCGCTTTACGGTACTCCATCAGGGAAATTTCAGCGTAATCAAGGTTCCCTGTGGATAACTAGACAGCAGGATTTCTTATTTTCGGATAAGAGTAAAGGAACGGTATTCGTGTTTCTAGATGGCGGGCCTTTTCAGAAATATTTGCACCAATTCTCAAAAACGGTTTTCTTAACTTTTATATTCATCCTGATCGCTACCAATGGCGTGCTGACTTACTTCGTTTCACGCAGCATTATTCGACCTTTACGCGCTTTGAAACGGGCGGCTGAAGACATTAAAGAAGGCAACTTGGACTTCGAAATCGTTCCACATCGCAAAGATGAGCTTGGCGAGCTCAGCGTTGCTTTTGAAGAAATGCGCCGTAAACTCAAGAAATCCGTGGAGCTTCAACTCCAATATGAGGAGAATCGCAAAGAGCTTATTTCGAATATTTCCCATGATTTGAAAACACCAGTCACTGCGATCAAAGGCTATGTGGAAGGTATCATGGATGGTGTCTCCAATTCGCCGGATAAGCTGGATAAGTATATTCGAACCATTTATAACAAAGCGGCGGATATGGATCGGCTGATCGATGAGCTGTTTCTATTTTCCAAGCTGGATCTGGGCAAAGTTCCGTTTCAATTCGAAACCGTTGATCTAGGAAACTACGTGCAGGATTGTACGCAGGAATTGCAGTTTGATATGGAGAAAAAAGGGGTCCAGTTTACGCTGACCGAGCTGCCACAAGAGCCGATATTGGTTACAGCAGATCGTGATAAGCTTAGACGCGTACTTCTGAACATTATAGAAAATGCAGTCAAATACAGTGAAGAGGGTAACTGTCAGATCACGTTAAGCGTGATGACACAGGGCGATTTCGCGGTAATTCAGATCAAGGATAATGGCCAGGGCATCTCAGAGGAGGCGCTTCCGCATATATTCGACCGGTTCTATCGTGCAGATCCTTCGCGCAATACAGCAACAGGAGGCAGCGGGCTAGGATTGGCAATTGCGAAGCAAATCATTGAAGAGCATGGTGGGCGCATTGGCGCAACGAGCGTGCTGGGGCTGGGCACTACCGTGTTTATGGCCTTACCACGCCATCAAGGGAAGGGAAGCGAAGCATGAGTCGGATTTTAATCGTAGAAGATGAACAAAGCATTGCCGAGCTAGAACGTGATTATTTGGAAATTAACGGGTACGAGGTTGATATTGAAACTAGCGGCGAGCGAGGGCTGGAGCGGGCACTAACGATCGAATATGATCTGGTGATTCTTGATCTCATGCTTCCGATTATGGATGGCTTTGAGATTTGTCGGCGCATTCGAAGTGTGAAGGACATTCCAATCGTCATGGTTTCTGCTAAAAAGGAAGACATCGACAAGATCCGCGGTCTCGGCCTTGGAGCCGATGATTACATGATCAAGCCATTTAGCCCAAGTGAGCTAGTTGCTAGGGTGAAAGCCCATTTGGCTCGCTACGAACGGTTAATGGGTAAGCGCGAGTCGAAGAACGATGAAGTCCGCATTCGGGGTTTGATGATAGATAAAACGGCGCGACGCGTATTTGTGAATGATCGGGAGGTCATGTTCACCACCAAAGAATTCGATCTGCTGACTCATCTCGCAATGAATCCGAATCGGGTGTACAGCAAGGAACAATTGTTTGACTTGTTGTGGGGTATGGATGCCATGGGGGAGATAGCCACTGTGACTGTGCACATACGCAAGCTGCGAGAGAAAGTAGAGCAGGACCCATCGAATCCACAATATATTGAAACGATATGGGGAGCGGGCTATCGCTTCCGAATCTAACTTGCAAAGCTTGGGGGAGTTGCCTAACTCATCTCAGGCTTTTTGGTTGGTGGCATAAACATTTTCATATTTGACAAATGGTTATTTACTTCGTTACTTTGTTAAGATATTGTAAAGGTTACTTAACAAGAGGAGTCAACGATGATGGAATTTACTGTAGATCTACATATTTTAATGAAGCTTGGGATTTCAGCAATATTTGGATTAATTATTGGATTGGAACGGGAAATTAGAAATAAACCGCTTGGACTTAAAACTTCATTGGTCATTTGCCTGAGCAGCTGTTTATTGACCATCGTGTCGATCGAATCTGCTAATAAATATGCAGTAGCTGGATTACATGTCATGGACCCCATGAGGCTAGCGGCGCAAGTGGTGAGCGGGATCGGTTTTCTCGGAGCAGGTGTTATTCTTCGCAAGCACAATGATGTCATTATCGGTCTGACAACGGCTGCTATGATTTGGGGAGCTGCAGGACTTGGGATTGCAGTTGGGGCGGGATTCTACGTTGAAGCTTTTTTCGGACTAACGCTCATTCTCATCAGCGTAATCGTGTTACCTTATTTTATTAAGAAAATGGGTCCAAGACCTCTGATGATGAAAGATCTTCGTGTGCGTCTGATCGTTTCTCATGAGGGGAATTTAACAACGATTATTAAAACGATTATTGCCAAAGGGTACAAAATGAAAAGTGTTCATATCAAAGAGTTGAACCAAGAACTGCAGGAGCTTAACTTCATCGTGTATGTCGATCGGAAATATGCTTCTGAAGTGTACGATGAGATGAAGAGCATGGCGTACATCGAGATCGCTGAAGTTGAAACGTTGTAAGAAAGGGACCGGATCGTGGCCGCAGGGGCTGCTTTCCGGTCTTTCATTTTGGAGAAGTGTAGATGCTTAGGCTAGTGCTGCTGCAAATTTAAGACCTAGTTCATGGCACAATTGTTTCTCATCCTTGGACGGATTAAGTTCCACTTTGAAGCCATCAAATACTTTTTCCCCGCCAATTTCAGCTAGCTTTTCTTCGAGTGTATCAACCGCTTTGCCAAAATACGTGTAAGAGGAATCAGCAGAGCCGAATACGCCGAACTTGCGTCCTTGCAGATTAACGTCATCCATCTCCTCGTAGAAATCTTCGTACTCATCCGGTAAATCACCATCTCCCCACGTATAAGCTCCGAGTAGAACACCTTCATATTGCTCGAGCTCACTCGCGTTCGTATCCATGACGTTTTTGAGAACAGGCTCGATCCCTGCCTCTTGAATGCCGGCTGCAATCGCTTCGGCGAGTTCTTCCGTATTTCCAGACATGCTTGCGTATACGATGATAATTTTGGACATGGTGGGCCTCCTATAGGTTTAATAAATTTTGGAATCAGGATCAAGGGAATAACGGCAAAGCTACGGTAGTTCAGAAAGTGGTGCTAGTAGCAGAACGGTAGATGTTAAATAGCCAATTGTGCAGCAACCGATAGTCCAACAGGCGACCCATTAACTTCCATCATATTAGTTGATAATGATTATCATTGTCAATATAAAATTTTAAAGGGATCGTACTGTGAACCGATACGACTAAGCAAGTGTTCATGCTACAATAGGGATATGAAGGGGGCTGCGCCATGGAGAATGTTCTACAGCATTTGAAAAACCTTGGCTTCACAGATCTGGAAGCCAAGTGTCTGCACGTGCTTGCCGTGAACGGCACGCAAACTGGCTACGAAATTGCCAAGGGGCTTGGCGTATCGCGCTCGAACGTGTACGCAGCTTTACAAAAGCTCGCGGAAAAAGGCGCAGTGCTCACGAGTCATGGTGAGCCCACTGTATATCAAAGCGTACCGATTGAAGAAATCGGCGAGCGAATGGAAGCGGAGCTGCAGGCATCCATCCGCTATGTGAAAGAGCATCTGCCCAAGCAAGAAACGCATATGGCTGAGTATTTCAGCTTGGAGGGTGAAATCAAAGTTATCGAACGTATCCGCTCGGAGCTGAGGAAAGCGAAGGAGGAGGCGTTCTGTGATCTGTCTTCGGAAGAAGCAAGACTGCTAAAGGACGATATTCGCGAGGTGTCAGCGCAAGGCGTGCGTGTCATCGTCATGCCGACACGCGATGCGGGAGTCGGTTTCTACCCTTTTGCACGTAAACGGAGCGAGGGTCTGAAGGGTCAGCAGGGACGTAAGTTCACGATACTTATTGATCGTAAACTAGCGATTATTGGCACGCGTGGCGTTGAAGATCCAACGGTGGCGATGATAACCGAGCATCCTGCGATGGTGGAGCTGCTGTATAATCATTTTTGCAGCAGTGTCGTGTTGCAGGAGCTTCAGCAGGATATGGGTACGAAGCTTGAGGATAAATACGGTAAAAATTTCAAAAAAATCATACAGAAACAGATAGATGGGAAAGTGCCTGAACCGAAGAAAACGGATGAGGGCAAAGTGGTTGTGCTTAAGCTCCACGCAGGCAATGAGATCGCCGGAGAACTTGGAAGTCTCGATGAGATCAAGGATGGCGATGAGAAGACTGATGCAGGCAGGATGCTAGAGAACTCTGGCGATGACAGGCTTGATGAGAAGCCTGAAGTAGGAAAGTCTGAACCAGGAAAGTCTGGAAATGGGAAGAGGAAGAAGAAGAAATGATGCAGTTTGAGGGTAGAGAAGATGGAGAGAGAGTAGTAGATCAAGAGCGAGTGGTAGATCAGGAGAGAGTAGCAGAGCAAGGGAGAGTGGTAGATCAAGAGCGGATCCTACTCGCGGCGGAAGCGCTCGTGAAGGAGAAGCTGGAGCGCGATAGCAGCGGCCACGATTGGTGGCATATTTATCGCGTGGTGCAGACGACCAAGCGCATTGCCGCCCAGGAGGGCGCTGACCGCTTCGTCTGCGAGCTTGCGGCGTTGCTTCACGACGTCGTCGACGAGAAGCTCAACGCCGATCCAGCTGCGGCTCAGCGCGAGCTGGAGGCCTGGCTCGCTGCCAGCGGCACGCCGGCAGCGCAGGTAGAGCACGTGCTAGAGATCATCAGCACGATGTCGTTCAAGGGCGGCGCGCGGCCGCCAATGCGCACGCTTGAAGGCCAGGTCGTGCAGGATGCCGACCGGTTGGATGCTATTGGCGCGGTGGGCATCTCGCGCGTGTTTGCCTATTCGGGCTGGAAAGGCCGCCCGATTCATGATCCTACCGTCATCGCGCGCGAGCACATGACGGAGGCGGAGTATCGCGGGGGCAACGACACCGCGATTAATCACTTTTACGAGAAGCTCCTCAAGCTGAAGGAGCTAATGAATACGGCCTACGCGAGGCATCTCGCGGAGGAGCGGCATCGCTTCATGGAACTCTATCTGCAGCAGTTTTATGCGGAGTGGGAAGGCGAGCGATAAGAACTTTCGGGAGAGCCAGTGGTGGGCTCTCTTTTTTGTGGTTTCTTTATATGGCGTACAGAATGCAGTTGCATTCGTCATTCTTCTGCTGTCATTTGTCATCCTGTCACTCGTTACCCGTCACCCCACCACTCATCACCCGTCACCCGTCACCTCAGTCACCCCACCATTCATCACTCGTCACCTATCACCTGTCACCCCACCACTCATCACCCGTCACCCATCACCTCAGTCACCATATTGGCGATTAAATGGATTTTCTCCAGTTATTTCAGCAGTATTCTCCCATCTACAACAAATAACTGGATTTCCTCCAGTTATTCGAAGCCAATTCGAAGGAAATGAAGAAATCTAGCGAAATTACCTACATATTTTCCAGTTAAATTCCAAATAGAGCGAAAAAGCACATAATTACCTACATAAAATCCAGTTATTTCGTGCGTAGAAGTGTGGGGTGTCAGATCAACCACTGGATCTCCATCTAGACAGCGGACTTATCCGCTAGCAAGAAGGTAATATGAACTTGTTTGAAACAAATGTGAGTCACTGAGACGGATAGACGCACATTTTGCAATTAGCTTCAGCGATAGAGGGAAGTAGCGGATGTCTCGGATATTGCTGTTGTCACTATTGTCACTATTGTCTCTGTCGTCTCTGTTGTCTCTGTCTGTCCCTGTCTTTCTCTGTCCCACTATTGTTTTCCGACCTAATTTGCTACACACAAAGCGCAACATTACGTCACCGATGCATATTTTCCCCAACAAACAAGTGGCCGTCTGCACCCGATTTCCTCCCCCTCCAACCCGCTACCACCTTTCTTTCCAATTTGTGATAAAATAGAAAGAATGATTCATCAACCTCACGCGGAAAGAGATGTTACAACAATGAAAAAAGAAGCAAAGTATATAGCAACCGTTTCACTTGGCGTCATGGGCGCGGGCTTCCTGGCTACGCTGCCCTCAGCAGTTTCCTCTACAGTATGGGGCACGTTCCTGCAAGGTGGGTTCGAAGCAGGGGTTGTCGGCGGTTTGGCCGACTGGTTCGCAGTCAGTGCCTTGTTCCGTCATCCCCTTGGCATTCCCATCCCGCACACGGCGCTGCTGCCGAATAATAGGGAGAAGATCACGAAGGCACTCGTCTCCACCGTGCAGAATGAGCTGCTCTCCAAAGAAACGATTCGTGCCCGCTTGCAGCAAATCCGTTTCTTGGAGCGCGGTCTAGAGCTGGCAGACAAGCAGTTGGACAATGCATCCCTGCACAAAGGGCTCACTGTGCTAGCCAAGCAAGCCCTACAAGCAATTGATCTAGAGAAATTAACCCCTCTCTTAGCAGAGGAAATACATAAAGCGCTCCAAGACGTTGACACAAGCCGACTCATACGCACCTTCGTGGACAGCATTGAAGATGGCGGATACGACGGCAAAACATTCGATTTTGTCCTAGACAAAGTGGCAGCCTGGGCGATCAAAGCGGACACGCGGGATCAGCTGGGGGCTATGGCGATCAAAGCGTTTGAAGGCTTGCAGTCGAATGGCTTCATGGCTTTTGCCGTGAATGCGTTTATCGGTATGGTGAACGAGGAGAAAATTGGCGGTATTATCCAGAATTTCGTACTCAGTTACATCGAACAAATGCGTACGAAAAACCATCCGCGCCGGGAATCAGTGCTCTCGTTTATCCGTAGCGAACTTCACAAGTTAGAGCGTAATCCACAGCTGCTAGCTGAACTAGAGAAACTAAAAACGAAGCTTCCAGAACTATTCGATCTCGATGAGAAGTTAGCGCATTTACTAACTAAATTAAAAGAAAAAGCTGAAGCCTTCATCGATGAGCCCGACTTTGTTCCTCAGCATGTGGTGCCCATTATACGCAAAATGCTTACATCCATACGCGAAAACCCCGAGATGCTGCACAAGGGTGAAGATTGGATTCAAGAGCAGATCGCTTCCTATGTGGAACAAAATCACAGTAAAATCGGCCAACTGGTGAAAGAGAATCTAGACAAACTCGACAACGAGAAGTTGACGGTGCTCATGGAAGAGAAGATCGGCAGCGATCTGCAATGGATTCGAGTGAATGGTGCCATTTGTGGATTCATCATCGGTTTAGGCTTGGCAGGCTTGAAAATGTTATTCTAATGCGACAACGTAGGGGATGAGAGAGCTTGATCGAGATTAAGGGAGTCAGCAAGACGTTCGTTCAGCGCATCGGCGGTAGCTATAAGGCGTTGGATGACATCACATTGACGATAAAAAAAGGGGAGTTCGTATCGCTGCTAGGTCCTTCAGGCTGTGGGAAATCGACGGTTCTTAACCTTGTAGCGGGTTTTGATACACAATCTGAAGGCGTCATTCAGGTTAATGGGAAAAAGGTAACAGGCGCTGGTGCGGATCGCGTCGTTGTTTTTCAAGAGCATGGTCTGTTCCCATGGCTGACGGTTCTAGACAATGTCGCCTTCGGCCTCAAGCAGAAGGGAATCGCGAAGAAAGAACGACACGAGATGGCGATGGAGCAGATCAAATCTGTGCATCTAAGCCGCTTCGCGGATCGCTATCCGCATGAGCTTTCAGGCGGGATGAAGCAGCGGGCAGCGATTGCAAGAGCGCTCGCGATGGATCCGGAAATTTTGTTGATGGACGAGCCTTTCGCGGCATTAGACGAGCAAACACGCCTTATTTTGCATAAAGAATTGGAAGAAATTTGGATGCGTACGCGCAAAACGATTCTCTTCATTACCCACAACATTCGCGAAGCGGTCATCCTGTCGGATCGGGTTCTGGTGATGTCTACACGTCCCGGCACGATCAAGAAGGAGTTCGCTGTCAAAGCAGCGAGACCTCGCGATAGCAGCGATTCCGTGCTCCATCATATGGAGGCGTTGATTATGGACGCACTGGCGGATGAGCTGGAGAAAGTTGTGAGAGAGGAGACTGGCGATGAGTACAGCATTAAGAAGAACGATTTTTCTGGTACTGCTTCTGATAGCTTGGGAGGCGGGATATAGGATTTTCGACTGGGGATGGAAATTTCCTTCAGTTTCCCAGACTTTGCAAGCTTTCTATGACGGCATCGTGCATGGGGAACTGCTGCAAGCTGCTGGAGCGAGTATGCTGCGGCTGCTCATTTCCTTTGCTTTGTCGCTCGCGATAGGGACGACGTTAGGCTTTTTATTTGCTAGATATCGTTTGCTCGATGATACGTTAGGTTTCCTAGTCGTTTCTTTGCAGACAATTCCGAGTATTGCTTGGTTGCCTTTTGCTATTATTTGGTTCGGATTGAACGAAACCTCCGTTATTTTCATCACCACTCTCGGGGCAACTTGGACGATGGCTTTGGCAAGCCGTACAGGGATCAAGAATATCCCGCCGATTTACTTGCGCGCCGCTCAGACGATGGGGACGGGGAATGGCTTCAACCTGTTTCTCCAGGTGATGATTCCGGCTGCTTTCCCTCATCTGATCAACGGGGTACGTACAGCATGGGCATTCGCTTGGCGGGCACTTGTTGCGGGTGAGCTGATTGCGAAAGGCGCGGGGTTAGGTCAGCTTTTGCAGGATGGACGGAATCTCGGTGACACCTCGCTCATGCTCTGTATCGTCATTATTATCGCTGTGCTAGGCACGGTTTCAGACCATTTCTGCTTCAAAAAACTAGAAGATAAAGTGCTAGAGCGCTACGGCCTCGCTGGCTCCAAGTCGTAGGGGAGTGGGCGTGATGACAAGGCGCATTAAAGTACTTCTGCTGTTACTCTTCGCTATGACACTCTTGAGCGCCTGCGAGGAAAAGCTGACAGCAACCGGCAAGCCACAAGTCGTTCGAGTCGGTGTGTTCAAAAATGTGACCCACGCCGCTGCCTACATCGCGCTGGAAAAAGGCTACTTTGCCCGCGAATGGGGCGACGAAGTGAAGATCGAAGTGACGCCCTTCGATAACGGTTCCGATCTATCGATTGCGATGGCGACGGGTGACATCGATGTAGGATTCGTAGGTCCAGGACCTGCGACCACCTTTTTTCTGAAAAGCGGCAATTTTCGCGTAGTCTCCGGATCCAACAACGGCGGTGCCGTGCTGGTAGCGAGATCGGACGCAGGCATCCAGTCGACCGCAGACTTGCGAGATAAAACCATCGCAATCCCAGCCAAAGGGAATACGAATGAAATTTCACTGCGTTTGCTGCTTCAGCAAGCAGGCATTTCGCTAGGCAGAGGCAAGGATAACGCACATCTCATCGTCCGTTCACCAGCGGATACCCTGATCTCTTTCCGTCAAAAAGAAATCGATGCCGCCTTAGTCCCAGAACCATGGGGAACTCAGATTGAGAAGGCCGGGCTCGGTAAAGTCGTTGCCGATTGGCAGGCTATTCCGCCCAACAACGGCGACTATCCAACTGTTATTATGGTTGCGAGTGACGCGTTTATCGCCAAGCATCGTGACATCGTGAAGGGTGCGATCAAGGCTAATCTGGACGGCATTGCGTTCATTCAAAGCAGCCCTGACCAAGCCTACGATCTGATTAACAATCAGTTGAAACAATACAGCGGGAAGGGCATGGACAAAAGCTTGATTAAAGCCTCGCTGAGCCGCCTCAAGCTGACAACTGACGTCGATGTCAAAGTGATGGAAGAGATGGTGAAAGTATCCATCGGCGCTAGATACATCAAAGGCATTAAGCCAGAGGCGCTGGATCTTAGCCGATTTGTGGACCTCTCCATGTTGGCCGAAGTGAAAGCTGGGAAATAAGAGCAGGGAAATGAGAAGAGCTCGTCGCACCCGCCGTATGCGGATGAAGACGAGCTCTTTGTATATAATGCTGCTCTAATTTCCACCAGAAGCAGCTTGTTGCTCATTTTTTTGCTGCTTATGCGCCTTGGCATCGATCACCTTGGCGCCTCCGATTTTCTCATTTTGCACCGCAGCCGCATTCATCGCACTACTTCCCTGGAAGATGCCGCCCTCCTCAATAATGACGGACCGCACATCAATATTTCCAATCAAGACGCCAGAGCTTGTCACAATCAACTTGCCCTTCGTATAAACATTACCTTTTACTTTACCGGCCACAATGACATCACGCGCATGGATATTGGATTGTACGACAGCGTTCTCACCAATCGTGATGTCACCGGCACATTCAATGTCACCGTTCATTTGACCCTCAATGCGAAGGCTGGCTTCGGACATGATTTTGCCTTCACAGATCGTACTGGCTCCAATCAGGGTGTCTGTTGTTTTTGTATCGATTCGTTTCAATTTCGAGCTTCCAATCATTTGCGTTCATCCTTTCGATCTGAAATGAGATAAGGTTTAGGGTCAATCTGGATACCGTTTTTATGAACTTCATAATGAAGATGGGAGCCCGTGCTGCGTCCAGTAGAACCAACGAGACCGATATGCTGACCTTTTGTTACAGATTCTCCGCGTTTTACCAATATTTTATTCAAATGCATATACTCCGTCTCAATACCTCTGCCGTGATCAACGATGATATAGTTGCCAAGCTCGCCATCAAAGCCCACTGCAATGACTTTACCTGCGGCAGTTACATAGACTGGATCATTGTATTCACCATCAATATCATACCCAGTATGCATAGAGGGCCTTGAAGTGAAAGGATCTATGCGGATACCGAATCCAGAAGTAATACTGTGTGAGGCGATAGGCCAAAGCGTAGGCGTAATACTGCGTAAGTGCTCAGCTTCTTTAATTTTGGCTTCAGACTGACTCAAATGTTCGAGCAGTGCATGAATATCGCCGACTAATGAAAAAAGCCCTTGCTTCGTATTGCTCACGAGGGATGATATGTCTTGTGTAGTTACCGGGAGATCGCTGCCGCCAACATCAAGGTTAGATCCATGTACAGGCGTACCACTGGAGGGACTCGAAGTGCTTGCTACTTTTTTGCTTGTCCCGTTCACAGTTTCTGGTTGACTCATAAGTTCTAAGACATGATCTAATTTCTTAATTTCTTCAAGCTTTACCTTAAATTCATCGGCCTGCTGAGCGAGGTCAATCAAATCGATTTGCAGCTGCTCAAGCTCACTCGTTTTATGTGTAATTTGATCAACTAACTGACGTTCTTGTCCATCGAAAGCTTGCTGCATGTTGTTTTGAGTTTGATGAGATTGGGTATTCATGATATAAATCGTCAAGAAAAACCCGATCAGCACAAGTAGGATCACACTAGGCACAATATACAAAGAGCTGTGTGGAAGCTTGAATCTTACCGTACGGCGGTTGGCACCCGGAATGATCATGAAGGTGAGTTCCTTTTTGCCCCAAATGAATTTCAACAGATCCTCCTCCCTTTCCGTAACCTAACAATGTCCCCCTTCTTGTTTACGATTGTATTCCTCTGTGGGGTGAGTCATGCCTAATTTCTCGGAAATGGGGGAAGATGGTAAGGATGTAGTTCAACTTTTCCCTCCTAGGTAACGTCTATGAAATATCAACTACACAAGAAAGTGAAGGGAGCACGGATGATGTTAAAAAGAACGCTGCTGCTGTTGGCAATAACAAGTCTCGCCTTAACAGGATGTAAATCTACCGGACAGACGAGTGGAAATGTGACGGTTTCAGAATCACCGATATCGAGTGCAGTGGCTACATCGGAGCCAACAACAACCCCTGCGACACCTGGACCGGATCCGACAACCGTGCCGACCAAAGGCAGCGAGGAATCAACGCCTCTTATGAAAGGGATAACTGCGCTAAGGCTCGCGGATGCGCAAAAGGGCTGGATTGGCGGTAAAGGGTGGATCGCTCATACCGATGACGGTGGTGGGAAGTGGAAGGTGCAATACACGGGAATTAGTGAAGTCGGTCAGCTATTTGCCTTGAATGATCAGGATGCCTGGGCAACTGAAGAAGGTACAGGGAAGCTGTTAAGTACGAAGGATGGCGGGGCCCATTGGTCAACAGTAGGAACCGTCCCCAATCAAGCGTTCCTCCACTTCGTATCGAAACAGGAAGCCTTCAGTGGTAATGCCCAGACTGTGGATGGTGGTGTCAAATGGGTAAAGCTGCCTGTTCCGACAGGCATGCAAGGGGACGCTTATTTTCATGATCGCAAGAACGGCTGGGCGGTTAGGCAAGTGGGAGATACGATCGAGGTCTTGAGGACGCAGGATGGGGGACAAAATTGGAAACCCGTCATGTCACGCAAAACCGTGGCGACATTGACAGGCAACGTTATTCGCTCTGTTGGCGTGGATGACGCGTGGATTGAGCTGATTGGGGAATCGGGGATGACACAAACCTCGTATTCGCTGTTTCACACGAGAGACGGCGGGAAGACCTGGCAAACCGTGCTGGTGAACAGCACAGCAGGCGGTGGTCCGGCCCCTGGATTCCCTATGGGGGATACGACGGGGCCGAAGAACACGGGCTCGAAGCCCGGCCCTCTCTACGTCGTGAACACCGACGTAGCGTTTATGGGCGGCAGCTGCCCGGCGTGCGACAAGCCGAACTCCGTCGGTTGGACGAAGGACGGCGGCAAAACCTGGGTGAACGGTACAGAGTCGTTCACAGGGTATGGCGAGCTGCTGCTTGGCATGGCAGACGCGAATAGCGGCTGGCTCATCACGAATGATAATGAGCAGCCGAGCGTCATGTACACCACCCGAAGCGGTGGTGTGAACTGGAATAAGGTGCATACGTTCGATTCACCTTGATACAAAAGAGGCCACCGCGGCTTTTTTCGCGCGGTGGCCTCTTTGTTTGTTTTCTGGACACATAGCTACTCGCACCCCACATTGCCCTCCGCAGCACACTCAGCTATCGCTACACCTATCGCACCCCGCAGCAGACTCCAACACAAGCTCGTCACCGCAGCAGATTAAATGGATTTCCTCCATCTATTTCAGCCGAATTTTCGTGTTTTCAGTGATTAGATGGATTTCCTGCAGTTAAATAAGCCGATAGTTGTTGAAATGCTACATTTTGATGAAATTTGCTGTATTATTTACATCTAAAACCAATTTGATGTGAATTCAGTAGTAAATAACTGGAGGTTTTCCAGTTATTCGGGTGTCACAAACTACCCCACCACCAACCTAATCATTTCGTAGGCGTATCACTCCCGTTTCCATTCCCATTCCCGTTCGTTCCATTCGTATTCTTCCCGTTAAAGAATGTCGCGGTAAGATCACGCAGCTTCTCCATGAACTTCCCATATCCGTAACCCGTCAGAAAGGCAATGCTGATACGTGCCGACATCGAGTCGTCCACTTGCAACAGCATAATGCCGCTCTCAAATAGAATAATTGTGATGATCGCAGAGCCGAAGCAAAGCACAGGCCGCATAAGGTACCAGTAGATCCATTGAGTGGTCAGCTCTTGATAATGCTCGTGGAACATGCGCAAACCATATAAAGCACCACCCAGTGACCCTGCGAAGCCAAAGATGGCATATTCATGATAGATAGCGAAATCAATGCCCATTATCTTGCGTTCGAAAGATGCGCTTCCAAGCACAGCCATCATCCATAGGCTGCCGACAAACCAGATCACTAAATAAGCAAAAATAGCCTGCTTGCCGAATCGGTGAATGGGATTCATAGCAAAACACCGCCCTCACAATGGATACTACCATTGTATGAGCGGTGTTTTTGATGATGCCTGAATATAGGAACGCTTATCCGACTGCTCAAGGTATTCAATGATCGCTGTTGCACAGCTTCGTTCTTCCTCATTGTAGCCTTCACGGATGTCTGTTCTCCGTTTAGCAAGCTCGGGATATTGCTCGAGCAGCAGCTTAAACCAGTGGTCAATCATCGCGACGGATGTGATGCGCTGTCCGTAGCCATTTTCCTGAAAATAAGTGCAGTTTTTTTCTTCCTGTCCGGGAATCGGGCTATAGAACAGCATGGGGATACCTTTGGCCATTGCCTCGGTACAGGTCATCCCACCTGGCTTCGTAACGAGCAGATCGGAGATATCCATCAGCTTGCTAATCTCGGTGGTATAGCCAATGAGATGGACATTCGGCTGACGGAAGGCATCTTCCTCCAGCAGCTGAAGGCGTGCTTTCTCATTAGTGCCTAGACAGATTAGCAGCTGAATATCTTTGCTCCAGCTAGCTAAATAAGTCAGCATTTCTTCTTTTTCTTCTTTCTTAAAAACACCCCAACCGCCGCCCATAACCATGACCGTAGGCATGGCTTTGAGTCCGAATTCCTGCCGAATCTGCTCCTTGCTATGCGCTTTGCGGAAATTGGGGTGAACAGGAATCCCTGTCACCTCAATACGCTTGTCCTGAACGCCGCAGTCCATGAGACGCTCTCTAACAAGGGGAGTGGATACCAAATATTTGTCTACCGCTGAGTCTATCCACGTCCCATGAACATCATAATCGGTGATCACGGTGAAGAGAGGTACATTCAGTCCCGCGCGTTTCAACCTAGAGACAATGATACTTGGAAAAGGATGCGTGCAGACGATCATATCCGGCTTTAACTGCTTAATAACCGCTTTCGTCTGCGAGTAAAAGATACGATGCAGCACGAGACTCGCTACGCGGCTCGGCCTTTTGTCATAGTGGTTTCGATACAGCATACCATAGAGTCTAGGTTGAGAAGTCACCGTGCGGCGGTATGCCGAGAAGACCCAAGGTGCTAAGGTAGGATGCAAAAAAGCGCCAAGCTCAATCACGCGTGTAATCATGTCTGATGAAGATTGCCGAAGCTCGCCAGACAGCGCATGAGCAGCTTGTGTATGTCCTTTCCCGAAGCCCTCAGATAATAGCAAAATCCGTTTTTTACGCAAGGAACTCACCTTTCTTTGTAAATCCCATATCCAGCTAGATGTGATCTATTTTCTTCTTTGATGCATAGCATTTGCGACATACAGGAACGTAGCTTTCATTCCCGCCAATCTGGATCTGCTCGCCATGGAAGATAGGAACGCCGTCTTTGCAGCGCATATTCATGATGGCCTTTTTATCACAATACCAACAAACGGTTTTAATTTCCTCGATCGTATCAGCCACAGCCAAAAGCGCATTGCTGCCTTCAAATAATTGTCCCATGAAATCAGCGCGAAGCCCATAAGCGATAACGGGAATATCCAGCTCATCAACGACTTCAATCAACTGAGAGACTTGGGCTTTGTTCAAGAACTGAGCCTCGTCGACCAAAATGCAATTCGGACGCTCGGTCTGCGCTAAAGCGACCATATCCAAATGTTCGTCTACGACGATTGCTCCTTTTTGCATACCGATGCGGGAAGCGACCTTACCAACACCGAAGCGATCATCCACAACGGAAGTGAGGAGAAGCACCTTTTTGCCCTGTTCCTCATAATTATGAGCAACGCGTAAGACTTCAATCGATTTACCGCTATTCATCGTGCCATAACGAAAGTACAATTTTGCCAAGCTGGGACAGTCCCTTCTGCAGATGTTTATATGGTGAAAAAATAAGTTGCGGCCATGCTATCCAGTTCAGCCAGCTTCACTGCGGCTTGGAAGCTAACTTCTGAGGCGAGTTTTTCGCCAATTAGCGGTTGCTTTTTGTAAACCTTACCGATCTTGACCTCGATACTGCCAGGTACGGGCTCTTGTGTAATTTGAATTCGGTGTGGCTCATACATGAGCACATGAATCGTTTCTCGAGCCGTATCGTTGTTACTCTGCAGCAGTTCCTGAATCAATTCATGATCCATGAGTGCGGGAATTCGATCCTTCATTCCTGGGTGTGCTTCGCAATGATGTGCTGTTGCTTTCGCTAGCAGCGCGTCCATAGCTAGAAACTGCGGGTGCAGGATGAGACGGTGCTCTTCAACAATCGCATCAATAAGCGCCGCGGCTGAAGCCTCATTCGCTTCTATGTAGGGTCCGCGCAAGCGAAGTCCTTTTACTAATTCCGAAGGTTGCAGCGTCTGACGACCAGCATAGTAAGTGTCGCGCAGGAAGCTATCCAAGTGATCGAGTCCAATAACCGTAGATTTGTTCGTTAGCGGTGTTTCTTGTTTCAAAAGATCAATAATTGCCCGCGGCGAAATGCCGTGCTTGATCAAAATATCGGCGATGACGCCTTGCCCGATTAACTGTTCGGTCTGACGGTGGTGATTATACCCAAGTGTCCGCTCAACCGCATGGGAGAAGGGCAGGTGCCCGATATCATGGAGTAATGCCGCAATGCGCAGAAGTGGTTCTTCTGGGCAAAAGTGAGCCATGAGTGACCAAACGCCAACCGTATGTTCGAATCGTGAATGTGTAAGTGGTGAAAATAGAGCCGATGCTCCGAAATGATGTAAAAACTTCAGGCGGCGTACCGGCTTTGAGCGGAAAAGCTCAATTTCAACCGGATGGGCTTCTAGCTGCCATTGATAAAGAGGCTCCCTAATCATGCCGTCCCCAAAAGTATGCTGTATACTCAAACAGAGCTCCTCCTAAGATGTGGGATCTGGATGTATGTTCTTGCAGCGGTATTAGCTATCATAGCATGAAACATAGAAAGTTTGCTATCACATGCACAGCCTGTCGTATTTATATAGGAAATGAGATAATTTATCGTGCCTTTACAATATGATTCTGCTGGCGATTCTATTAAAATGAAAACCTTTTCAATTTAAATATTTTTAAATTGAACTATAGGAAATCAAGTGTTAATATAATATAAAAAATATTGAGAATATTTCCTCTACTTATTGCGGATGTGGTCGAAATATGGAGCATTGAATTTTTACTTTTTAGCACTTTAAAGCATGCGTCCAAAATAAACGGCTGCGCCGTCCAAATTAGACGGGCGCGTTTATCAAGAAATATAAGCATTGTATAAGGTGAAACCTATACGTTCTTATATTCTAACAAAGTCCAGCGAAAAACGAGGGAAGAAAGGTTGCACAACATGACTATTAATGGATTACCTCCCAAACAGGGATTGTACGATCCGAGGAATGAGCATGATGCTTGCGGTATAGGCTTTGTTGCCAATATCAAGGGTGTCAAATCTCATGCCATCGTCAAGCAAGCGCTTCGAGTACTTTGCAATTTAGATCATCGCGGTGGTCAAGGCAGTGACCCGAATACGGGAGATGGCGCAGGCATTTTGATGCAAATTCCAGACACGTATTTTCAATCTGCCTGTGAACAAGAGAACATCAAACTTCCAACAGCGGGCACCTATGGTGTAGGTATGGTGTATTTGCCACAAGAATTAGAGGCTCGTCAAGCTTGTGAAAGTACCATTGAGCGAATAGTCAAACAAGAAGGACAACAGTTTCTTGGATGGAGAACCGTTCCAACAAATAACAGTTCGTTGGGAGCTTCTGCAATATCCGCTGAACCGTATGTTCGTCAGGTGTTTATTGGCCAAAGCGCAGATACTCCGACGAATCTCGATTTTGAGCGCAAGCTATATATTATTCGTAAACTATCTGAAAACGCTATCAAACTATCCCATCCGGGATCGCAATTTTACTATTCTAGCTTGTCTAGCAGGACGATTGTATATAAAGGGATGTTAACACCTGAGCAAGTGGATGCATATTACGTGGAATTGCAAGATGAGAAGGTAGAATCTGCCTTAGCGCTAGTTCACTCCCGTTTCAGTACAAATACGTTCCCAAGCTGGGAACGTGCGCATCCGTATCGCTATTTGATTCATAATGGCGAGATTAATACGCTTCGTGGAAACGTCAACTGGATGCACGCGCGTCAAGCGATGTGCGATTCCGATTTATTTGGTGAAGATTTTGGGCGCATTCTTCCTGTTATTGATACCGATGGTTCCGATTCCCAAATGTTTGATAATACACTAGAGTTCCTGATGCTTTCAGGCCGTTCATTGCCGCATGCGGCTATGATGATGGTACCTGAGCCTTGGTCCAAGCATGAAGGTATGGATGATGAGAAGAAAGCGTTCTACGAGTATCACAGCACCTTGATGGAGCCGTGGGATGGTCCTGCAGCGATTGCCTTCACAGATGGCAGCCAAATTGGCGCAATTCTCGATCGCAACGGCTTGCGTCCTTCTCGTTATTATGTAACGACCGACGATTTGATCGTGCTTGCTTCTGAAGTAGGCGTGCTTGATATCGAGCCTGAGCGCATTTTGTACAAAGACCGTCTGAGACCGGGACGTATGCTGCTTGTGGATACCGTAGAAGGCCGTATCGTGACTGACGAAGAAATCAAGAGCGGCATCGCTAGTGAGCAGCCGTATCGGGATTGGTTAAATGAGCATCTTGTATCCTTAGAAGATTTGGAAGATGCGCCAATTGTACTTGGCTCTGACCATGACACGATTCTTCAGCGTCAGCAAGCGTTTGGTTATACCTTCGAACAACTGCGTAAGACCCTTGAGCCAATGGGCAAAACAGGTGTGGATCCGATCGGTTCCATGGGTACGGATGCGCCACTTGCGGTGCTTTCGGATCGTCCGCAACTGCTTTATAACTATTTTAAACAATTATTCGCACAAGTAACGAACCCGCCAATTGATGCGAACTTTGAGGAAATTATTACGGCACAGGGCACGACAATTGGACCTGAGCGCAACCTGATTAAGCCAGAGCCAGAGAGCTGCCGTCAAATTCGTTTGAAATCGCCGTTCCTTTCCAACGATGAGTTGGCGAAGCTGCGTCATATTCAGCGTGATGGTTTCAAGACGGTCACGTTGCCAACGCTTTTCGAAGCATCGGCAGGCACAGCGGGGCTCGAGAGTGCCATGCAAGCCTTGTACACGGCTGCAGATCAAGCCATTGTCGATGGAGCAACACTCCTTATTCTGTCTGACCGTGGTGTAGATAGTGTCAGCGCGCCGATTCCAGCACTTTTGGCAACGTCGGGCTTACATCACCATCTGATTCGTCAAGGTACTCGTACGAAGGTCAGCTTGCTTGTTGAGTCTGGTGAACCGCGTGAAGTGCACCATTTTGCCTTATTGCTCGGCTATGGCGCAGGCGCGATCAACCCGTATCTGGCGTTAGAAACATTAGATGACATGATTCAGCGTAAGCAGCTAGTAGGTGTTGATCACGAGAAGGCGATCTATAACTACATCAAAGCGGTCACAAAGGGTGTAGTCAAAGTGTTGGCGAAAATGGGTATTTCTACCATTCAGAGCTATCGCGGGGCGCAAATTTTCGAAGCTATCGGTCTGAGCCAAGAGCTTGTAGACAGCTACTTCACTTGGACGTATACGCCTGTGGGTGGTATCGGTATCGAAATGGTTGCGAAGGAAGCCTTGATGCGTCACAGCCGTGCGTTCTCTGAGCAAGAGGGACGCGATCGCGTGCTGGATACAGGCGGCGACTTGCAATGGCGTAGAGACGGGGAAGATCACATTTATACCCCAGAAACTGTGCATGCCTTGCAATCTGCTGTTCGCACCAACAATTACGGCATGTATAAAAACTTTAGTAAGCTCGTCAAACGTGAAGACGAGAAATATATGGCTTTGCGCGGACTGCTGAGCTTCAAGGCAGGTCGCACACCGATTCCGATCGAAGAGGTTGAGCCGATCGAATCGATCTTTAAGCGCTTCAAGACGGGAGCCATGTCCTACGGCTCCATCTCCAAAGAAGCGCACGAAACAATCGCGATCGCGATGAACCGTATCGGCGGCAAGAGCAACACCGGCGAAGGCGGCGAGCATCCGGAGCGCTTCACGCCAGATGCGAACGGCGATCTTCGCCGCAGTGCCATCAAGCAGGTGGCGTCCGGTCGCTTCGGCGTCACGAGCCATTATCTCGTCAACGCTGACGAGATTCAGATCAAGATGGCGCAGGGCGCGAAGCCCGGCGAGGGCGGTCAGCTTCCGGGAACCAAGGTATACCCTTGGGTAGCCGAGGTTCGCGGTGTTACGCCAGGCGTAGGCTTGATTTCGCCGCCGCCGCATCATGATATTTATTCGATCGAGGATCTCGCAGAGCTGATCCATGATCTCAAGAATGCGAACCCACGGGCACGAATCAGCGTTAAGCTGGTATCCGAGGTGGGTGTTGGCACGATTGCTGCCGGTGTAGCCAAAGGGAAGGCGGACGTTGTCCTCATCTCGGGCTACGACGGAGGCACAGGCGCGTCACCGCAGACGAGTATTCGTCACGCGGGACTGCCGTGGGAGCTCGGTCTGGCGGAGACGCATCAGACACTCGTGCTGAACAACCTGCGCAGCCGTATCGTCGTCGAGACGGATGGCAAGCTGATGACAGGGCGCGACGTCGTCGTAGCTGCCTTGCTCGGTGCCGAGGAGTTCGGCTTCGCAACGACTCCACTGATTACCATCGGCTGCGTGATGATGCGTGTCTGCCACTTGGACACTTGTCCGGTTGGGGTTGCTACGCAAAATCCGGAGCTTCGCAAGAAATTTGCTGGTGATCCGCAGCATGTTGTTAACTTCATGACCTTCATCGCTAACGATGTGCGTGAGATGATGGCAGAGCTTGGCTTCCGCACGATCGAAGAGATGGTTGGACGTACTGATATATTGGAGTCCAAGCCAGCGGTTGAGCATTGGAAAGCCAAAGGCGTCGATCTTACGCCGCTGCTGCACCAACCGGATATGGGCGAAGAAGTGGGTCGCTTCTGCCAAATGCAGCAGGATCACGGCTTGGATCGCTCCCTGGATATGACGAAGCTGCTCGATATTTGTGAACCAGCAATTGAGCGCAAAGAGCACGTGCACGCGATTCTGCCAATTACGAACGTGAACCGTGTTGTCGGAACGATCGTGGGTAGCGAAGTAACACGTCGTCACGGCGTAGATGGCTTGCCGCACGATACGATTCGTCTTCACTTTGAAGGCTCTGCGGGTCAAAGCTTCGGCGCATTCGTTCCGAAGGGGATCACACTCTCCCTCGAAGGAGATGCCAACGACTATGTAGGGAAAGGATTGTCCGGCGGTAAGCTGGCGATTTTCCCATCAAGTAAGTCGACTTTTGTACCAGAAGATAACGTGATTATTGGAAATACGGCATTTTACGGTGCAACAGACGGGGATGCTTACATCCGTGGTATCGCTGGTGAACGCTTCTGCGTAAGGAACAGCGGTGTGCGTGCTGTCGTTGAGGGTGTAGGTGATCATGGCTGCGAGTACATGACTGGTGGTCGAGTCGTTGTTCTTGGTTCAACAGGGCGTAACTTCGCAGCGGGTATGTCAGGCGGTATTGCCTACGTACTGGATATGAACGGTGACTTCCAAAGCAAAGTGAATAAAGAGATGGTTTACCTCGAGCAGCTGGAAGAAACATATGAGATGAATGAGTTGAAAACGATGATCCAGCATCATGCCACATTTACGGATAGCAGCGTTGCCCACCAAGTTATTCAGCACTGGGATGAGTACGTTTGGAAGTTCGTGAAGGTTATACCGAAGGACTACAAACGGATGTTTGATGCTATCGAGAAAGTGAAACGCTCCGGTCTAAGCCAACAAGAAGCGGTCATGGTTGCTTTCGAGGCGAATATGAGAGATGTTTCCCGTGTCGGTGGAAATTAACGAAACTCAGGAGGGATTAAACGTAAATGGGTAAACCAACCGGTTTTATAGAACACGCTCGTGAAGTGGCATCCGAAGCTTCTCCTCTGGTCCGAATCGGCCATTGGAAAGAGTTTGCGACACCACTAACGCAAGACAAATTACAGATACAAGGCTCTCGCTGTATGGATTGCGGGATTCCTTTCTGCCACACAGGGTCATTAATCAGCGGCATGGCCGCTGGTTGCCCGGTAAACAATCTCATTCCAGAATGGAATGATCTCGTGTATCGCGGTCAATGGCGCGAAGCCTTAGATCGTCTGCACAAGACGAATAATTTCCCGGAATTTACAGGCCGTGTATGTCCGGCGCCTTGTGAAGGCTCATGTACAGTAGGCTTGAAGGACACGCCGGTTACGATCAAAAGCATTGAGAAGGCCATCATCGATAAAGGCTTCGATGAAGGCTGGATCAAGCCTGAACCGCCGGAAACGCGTACTGGGAAGAAGGTTGCGGTTGTTGGTTCAGGTCCTTCTGGACTTGCTGCAGCAGCGCAGCTGAACAAAGCTGGGCACTGGGTTACCGTTTTTGAACGGGCAGACCGCGTTGGCGGCTTGCTGATGTACGGTATCCCGAACATGAAGCTGGACAAAAAGTATGTCCAACGCCGTGTGGATCTACTTGAAGCCGAAGGCATCGCCTTCGTAACGGGTGCTCACGTCGGTGTGAACTATCCTATTGAGAAGCTGCAAGAGGAATTCGATGCGATCGTCCTGTGCGGCGGAGCTACGAAAGGCCGCGATCTACCGATCGAGGGTCGTGAGCTTGGCGGCGTGCATCTGGCGATGGAATTCCTGAGCAAGAACACGAAGAGCTTGCTCGATTCCGAGCATGCGGATCGTGAATTCATTTCCGCCGAAGGCAAAGACGTCATTGTCATCGGTGGTGGTGACACGGGAACCGACTGCGTAGGAACTTCCATTCGTCATAAATGTAAGAGTGTGACGCAGTTTGAGATCATGCCGAAGTCACCTGAGACACGTCCAGCGAACAACCCTTGGCCGGAATGGCCGAAGGTGTTGAAAGTGGACTACGGTCAGCAAGAGGCGGCTGCGCTTCAGGGTGAAGACCCGCGGACGTACTTAATCAACACGAAGAAATTCGTGGGGGATGAGAACGGCAACTTGAAGGAACTGCACACGGTTTTGATCGAGTGGCAGAAGAACGAGAAGGGCGCGTTCGTACCTGTTGAAGTGCCTGGCAGCGAGAAGGTTTACCCAGCGCAGCTGGTCCTGATCGCGATGGGCTTCACAGGCCCGGAGAGCACCGTACTAGATCAGCTTGGCGTAGCCAAAGACGAGCGCTCCAACGCGAAAGCCGATTACGGGAAGTTTGCAACGAACGTAGACGGCGTTTTCGCTGCTGGTGACATGCGTCGCGGGCAAAGTCTCGTGGTATGGGCCATCAACGAAGGCCGTGCCGTAGCGCGTGAAGTGGACCGCTTCTTGATGGGATCGTCAAATTTACCATAAGGTCGTTAGACTGCTTGCAGGTAGATCGTTACCTGTAAGCAGTTTTTTTGTTGTTTAGTCAGGAGCGTCTCCCAAAGCCCTCGCCACGCACGAAATAGTCGATATCATCGGGTTGTTCCTATTTTTCCGACTAACTGGGGTCCGATTACTCCCAACGATACCCATTAGTCCGCAATTGTCGAAAGCACACCAGCTGGTTTGCCTCATTAGACTAATAAACGTGAACATTTCCGAAATCTCATGTACAATAGGAGAAAGTGTAGTCCAAATATGGACGCAAGATGTACGGGATGGAGGAAAGCACATGAAGAAGGAAGAACTCTTAACACCAGCGGAGCTGCAGGCACTACTAGCAGGGAATGAGGAATTCGCGGACGAGAGTGAGCAGGACGAGCCACTCAGGGCGAAGGATCTGTATTCGTTGCAAAAGACCGTTTTGCTTCTTTCCAAGCAGGTAGAAGAACTCCAATTGCAACTTCATGAGCAGTTTGAACTCCAGAATAGACAGCAAGAGCAATTTCTGCGACTATGCAGGCACCAGCTTGAGAACAAACTGCATGAGCAGCTGGTTAACACCATTGTTGTCCATCAGCATGCGGTGAACCAAGAAGATAAGATGGAGCTTCAACATACGCCAGTTATATCGGAGGAAGTCAACTTCAGCGGGGGGCCTATCCATGATTCGTCAGCGGATGATACGCCCTTACCATTCTCTAGAGTAAAGAGCTATAGTAAGATTCGCAAAAGAAAAAAGGGTTTTCTCGAGAAGCTCTTCGAATAGTCGTTTAACAGCAAAGACCGCTTCTTCTTAGATGAAGAGCGGTCTTTGTTACATGTCAGAACGGATTCTCTTTAAATTTGCATTAACTGGAAAACATCCAGCTATTTACGATGTATTTACTCGAAAACTCGATTTAACTGTAGAACATGTAGGTAAAACTGTCTCTTTTGTTCAAATGGGGTGAAATGGATTAAATTAACTGTACGTTATCCATTTATTCTACGTTTGTTCGGGCAATCGCAAAATTTAACTACATAAAATCCATCTAATGGCGGGCACAGGCTACTGCGTCTTATGGAATTCCCCTCGATTACAGAATCCCCTCATCATGCGCTTTTTTCGAAGCTTGAACCCGGTCTCGGACGTCCATTTTCGAGTAGATGTTGGAGATATAGTTTTTTACAGTACCCTCGGACAAGAATAGTTTCTCAGCGATTTCACGATTATTGAGGCCATCAGCGATGCTATGAAGGACCTGCAGCTCACGTTCGCTGAGGCCATAAGTCTCTGTACGAATGCTGCTCTCTTCCTTATCTTCAGAGGAACCTCCACCACCACCGCCGTCACGCGCTTGCTGAACGAGCATTTTGGCAATATCATGCGGAATTAAGGTACCGCCTTGATGAACCCATTTAATCCCTGTGGCTAAATCCTTGGGATGAATGGCTTTGAGTAAGTAGCCTTCAGCTCCTGCACTAAGTGCATCTACTACATAGCCAATTTCCTGGAAGGTGGTCAAAATAATGACACGAATATGCGGCCAAGTAGCTTTAATCTGACGTGTAGCCTCAACGCCATCCATAATCGGCATATGAATGTCCATTAGAACGACATCGGGTTGCACTTCTTCACTCAGCTTTACAGCAACACGCCCGTTTTCGGCTAAGCCGACGACCTGAATATCGGGGTCCATACCCAGTACAATATGTAAGCTTTCACGTATCAAATCCTGATCATCGACCAGGAGCAGTTTGAGCGGGGCTTGGTTTACAGTCATAGAGAATCCTCCTCACAACGATTAATAGGTTGGAAAACGTTTGACAGGAATAAAACAATGGACGACTGTCCCTTTTTCAGGCGTGGAGCGTACCTGCAAAGTGCCTTGCAGCGCAGATATCCGTTCTTGCATTGCCGTAATACCGAAGCCCATTTTCAATTGCTCGGTGCCAATGCCATCATCTTCAATGCGAAGGGAGATTTGGTCATCGGCATAGGTTAGAACAATTTCGATAGAAGCTGCTTTGCCATGGCGTTTGGCATTCGTCAGTGATTCCTGCAGACAGCGAATTAATGAGAGCTTGGTTTGTTTGGGAATTTCGAACTCTTCACTAACCGTCGTGAAGTGAATCTGTGTCCCCGTGTGCAAGGCAAATTCATTGGCAAGTCGTGACAGTTGCTGAGATAACAGCAAATCGCCCTCGCTCGGGACCATCTGATGAATACTGCGACGTACTTCTTCTAGGCCGCCCCTGGTTACATTGCGTAGGACGTCTAGCTTTTGCTTAGCCTTCTCGGGTGAAACCTCAATGAGATACGAGACAGCGTCCATGCCCATAATGACGGAAGTAAACGTATGTCCCACGGTATCATGCAGCTCACGAGCCATCCGATTGCGCTCTTCAACTAAGGTAAGCTGCTCAATCTGATTAGCGTACTGCTCAAGGACGTTATTTTGCTCATGAATCAAATGGTATTGACGTTGGTTCTCGCCTAGCAGCTTCTCGGTTTTCTCGTTAGAGGTAACGGCACGTTGTAAGCTTAATCCGATTGCGAAGAAGAGAACAGCATTCAGGATAAAACTAAATAGTTGCCCGACGCCCATGCCGCTGTGTAGAAGGAAAAAGTAGGTCATTGGCATGCCTAACATGAAGATGGGGGCGGTCCACCAAGCATTTTTTCGATCGGTGAGGAATCCAATGACCATAATTGGGCAATTAATGGTAAGTAAGGCGTCCTGCTCCATCCAAGCCAAGTAAATTTGTAGGGGAATGCCGGTGAGTAGAACAGCAATCGGATAGCATGTCGGATTAATATAGTGGGGTCGCCAGAATATAAAAGGAGCCCCATAAGAGAGTAAAATGGCCAGTATGGTTAACAGGATGTGGGAGAATGGTTGTTCATAGATGTGAAGGCAGCTATACAGTAAACCAAGCAGTGCAGCGCCGGTCAAGACGATAAACAATGACCACTCTACACCGTGCCACGGTCTTCTTTGGATCATAGATGAGCTCCTTTTACTAGCAGTTCTTATCTTATCATTGTACATAAAATTAGGAAAAAGCCATAGTGAGCACAGTCATATGACTGAAAAATATCTAGGCATGACAGCAGAAGTAAGCTAGGATTGGATTATATTGGTTAAAAAGAGAGGAGATGTCGAATGTCAGCATCACAAGAGGTTGTTACGCCTATCGTACAGGTGGATCATATTTCCAAACGTATTGGTTCTAAGACCATTATTGATAAGCTGAGTTTCGATGTACCGCGCGGTGAGGTGTTCGGATTTCTTGGGCCGAATGGCGCGGGTAAAACGACAACCATCCGTATGATGGTTGGACTGATGTCGATATCCGAAGGGGATATCCGCATTGGCGGTTATTCCGTTCGCACGCATTTTGAACAAGCGATTCGTCATATTGGGGCGATTGTAGAAAATCCAGAAATGTATAAATTTTTAAGCGGATATAATAATTTGGTGCATTATGCCAGGATGATTCCAGGGATTGGCGAGGAGCGAATCCAAGAGGTGATCGATCTTGTCGGGATGACGAATCGCATTCATGACAAGGTGAAAACGTACTCACTGGGAATGCGGCAACGATTAGGTATCGCGCAAGCCCTTCTACATAAGCCTTCGGTTCTTATTCTGGACGAGCCTACTAACGGGTTGGACCCCGCTGGCATACGGGAGCTTCGAGATCATTTGCGTAAACTTACCCGCTATGAAGGAATTTCAGTTATCGTTTCTTCGCATCTGTTAGCAGAGATGGAACTGATGTGTGATCGTGTGGCCATTATTCAGAATGGGAAATTAGTCGATGTTAGACTTATCAAGGAATTCGCCCAGGAGGATGGCAAACATCGGGTCGTCTACGAAGTAGATGCCGTCCAGCAAGCGGTGAAGCTAGCCTCCGATCAAGGTATTCAAGTAGAAGTCGTTGATAACGAACTTGTTATGCATCTAGACAAAGAAGAAACGGCTGGCTGGAATAAGCGATTTGTCGAGGCGGGAATTGCCATTTATGGAATCCGTAAAACGGCGAAGTCGCTGGAAGATCAATTTTTAGAAATGACGGGAAGTGATCCAATTGCTTAATCTCATCAGGAATGAGCATATGAAAATTTATCATCGACTCCGGACATGGATTCTAGCGATCTTGTTAGTTGTCATTGTCGTGCTCACTGGTTTGTTATCTCATTCGAATTATCAGAAAGACGATAGCTGGAAGGTGCGAGCCGCAGAAACCATCCAGCATAATAAGACGGAGCTGGCTAATTCCGACATTCCAGAGAAGTTTAAGAAGCAAATGCGTGAAGATAGTGCGCTTCAGCAATACATGCTGGATCATAATTATCCGCCTATGGAGAATACGCTGTGGGGGGGAATGATGACCGCGGCGGGTTTAATTGTGCTGGTTGTGACCTTATTCGCCGTTATCATTGCAGGTGATATGGTGGCAGGGGAGTTTACTTGGGGGACCATCAAACTGCTGCTCATTCGTCCTGCCAGCAGGGCGAAGATTCTGTTATCGAAGTACCTGACAACATTGATATTTGCAGCTACCTTACTAATTCTCTTATTCCTTACAGCTTTGATCGTCAACGGCTTCCTATACGGCTTTGAGCGATTAAGCCTTCCACATCTAACTGTCAATGAAGCCGGCCAAGTGCTGGAAAAAAACATGTTGATCTATGTATTCGCGACGTATGGACTAAAACTGATCGAGCTCGTCATGATCGTCACGCTGGCCTTTATGATTTCGACAGTGTTTCGCAGCGCCTCCCTAGCGATCGGTCTTAGTATTTTCATTATGTTCGCAGGTCAAATCATCACACTCGTGTTTATGCGTTACACATGGGGCAAATACTACCTATTCGCGAATACGGATCTCACCCAGTATCTAGAGGGACAGCCGCTAGCGGAAGGGATGACAATGGGATTCTCCATCACCGTGCTCGTTCTCCATTTCTTATTGTTCAATGTCCTTTCCTGGGAAATATTCCGCAGACGTGATGTCGCAGCGTAAGAAAATTCTATCATTGCCATTCAAAAAAGAACGATCCTTCCGGTTCAGCTCACCGGGGGATCGTTCTTTCTCATTTCTTAATATACGATTGAATGGCCTCTGGCACTTCCAGCAGGGAAGGCAATTGGTAAAACGCTCCCTTAGGCGTGACGTCAATCGTCCCATTGTTAAACACCCAATCATCAACAACGGGGATGTGAATCGCATGGATACCTGCATGGAGCGCGGGCAGAACATCCGTTGTAATCGAGTTACCGATCATCCACGTGTGCTGTCGGTCAAATTGCTTTTCCTGCATCAGTGTATTCATAAACTCACGTGTCTTGTGAACGGTCACGAAGATGCGATCCTGAAAAAATTGGTCGAGACCAACATCCTTGATTTTCTTCATTTGAATAGAAACATCTCCGCCTGTATACAGAAACAAGTTGTGGCCAGCTTGTTGAAGGCTGTGAAGGGTTTCATTCATCAGTGGGTAAGGCTCTACGGTGTAACTATAAACCGTGTGGCCGAGCTGCATGAGCCAGTCCACCTCTTTGCTACTTACAGGACGGTTGTAGTGCTGCGCGAACCATTGGTACGTCTCAACGAACGATTGCGGAAACCGTTCCGGCATAAAACCGTGAATTTGAATACCAGCAAGGTCGATATCCAACTGCTTTTTCTTAATATCCTGCATAGTTAGACCATGCCCAGCATACCAAGTCAGCATCAGATCAACGAACTGATCGATCACAAAGTCAAAATATTTATTGCAATGCACTAACGTGTCATCTAGGTCAAATAAGATGGATTGTTCTCTCATAAGTTTCCGTGTCTCCTACATCAGTTAGAAATGAATTTCCAACTAGTATATCATGCAGAAAGCTTCTATCCTAGCTACGAGGAATTACATGGCCACTGTGTTGCCTTTATACATATTTTCGGGCGCAGCAACAGGTTTATTCCCTGTTTCATGCTCGTTGTTTGGCGCAGGTACAGGGGCGGCCGATTTCGTTTCCATTTTACTGCTGCCTTGGAAGACGCCGCCTTCCTCAATAATGAAAGAAGCGGCGCTAATATTGCCATGCAAAGCCCCCGTAGAGGTAATAGTCAGCTTGCCCTTGGTCGTGATATTGCCATGAACGCTTCCAGCCAGAACCACATCTCGCGCGGAGATATTGGATTTCACTACACCGTGCTCCCCAATAATGACGTCGCCAGCACAGTCGATATCCCCAGTAATTCCGCCTTCAATACGAATGCTAGCCTCTGATTTAATGCGGCCTTCAAAGCTCGTTCCCTCACCTATCAGCGTATCGGTTGTATTAGGATTGATAAGGCTTTTCGTCTTTTTGAACATGTTAGTTGTCATCCTTTCGAATCGATTTAAGATAAGGTTTGGGGTCGACGCTTTCTCCGTTTTTGAGAACTTCATAATGGAGATGTGCACCTGTGCTGCGGCCCGTAGATCCGACTAAACCAATGGTGCCGCCTTTTTCTACGGAATCGCCTTTGTTAACTAGAATTTTATTTAAATGCATATACCAAGTACGTAAGCCCTTGGAATGCTCAATCACAATGTTATTGCCGTGGTAAATGTCTTTGCCTGTACTGACGACTTTACCAGCAGCAGTTGCATATACGGGATCATTCTCATGGGCACCGAAATCAATGCCGGAATGATAGCTGGGTATTTTGGTAAACGGATCTGATCGGTAGCCAAAAGGGGAAGTAACAACCTTCGTGCTAGTTGGCCACAACGTTGGTGTTATGCGAAGCTGCTCCTGTTTATCAGCAACTTTTTGCTTCGTGGCTGTCAAATTCGTTTGCAACGCCTGCACTTCACCGTTAAGTGCCGAAAAGGAGGCAAGTGTGTCTTGACCCAGCTTGAGAATGACATCTTGCGTTACGGGATTCGGACTGCCTCCCACGCCGGTTGATGCTGACGATTCAGCAGCTAGGGGCTGATTGGCATCTTTCTTAGCCTTGCCTTCGGATGATTTGCTTGCAACGGCGACGCTACTTGGTTCGTGATCGATGCCAGCTATGGTTTTGAGATCACTCTCGAGCTTCTTTACTTCTTCGACCTGTGTTTTCATCTGTTCAGCCTGCTGGGACAGTTGAATCACTTCATTTTGCAATTGTTCGATGGCCTCATTCTTAGAAGTTAGGGTTGCGCTCCATTGCTGGTTGACACCGCTTAGCTTCGATTGTAAATCACTTGCCTGTTTGACGGTATGTGCGTGAAGGAAGTAAATCGATATGGAAATCAGCATTAGCAAGGAAAAGCATGCTGCTGCGATATAGGCTACTAAATGGGGAATACGAAACCTGACGACTGATTGATTAGCGTCTGGTATGATAACCAGTGTCAGTTTTTTTGGTTTCCACTTAAGCTTCATAAGGGCTAGATTATCTCCTGTCGTGGTTGAATTTGGTAAAGGTCTGTACAACATTCGTCATATTGTGCTAAAAACCTTCATTCCTACCTACTAGTCCCAGGAAAATGAGTCTAAAGTAGGAAGGAATCCTGTCGTATATGATCGAATTTACTAATACAATTACAGAAGCTGTAAATTTGGAGTGGAGGCACACATGATTAAGCTTGCAGGTATTGACATAGGGAACGATAGTATTAAGCTGGTGCTAGATGGGTCTAGAGAACCATTAGTAATTCCGAATATCATAGCGCCGGGCTACGAAAGACACATTTTGCAAGAAGAAGATTCACCTTGGAAAGCATTGGATGTCGTTATATACAGCCCAAGCCTTTCACAGAGGAATCAACGTTATTTCGTAGGGCAGCTTGCCTTGGAGCACGAGGATAACCTAGAGCTAGAAGATACGGATAATAAAGCGCTATCGGATCAATCCCTCATTGTAGCACTGACTGCACTTGCTTATCAGGGTCTCACGAATCAAGCAGCTAACCCTGGTTACGGCAACGTTGACGAAGTTGAATACACATTGGGCACGGGTTTGCCTGTTCGTTCCTTCCCGAAATACAGTCAGACATTTGAACATCGACTTCTGGGTGAGCACGAAGTGACATTCCTTTCCACACCGCAGTTCCATAATCGTAAAATTAAAGTTTCGATCCGCAAAGTAGCTGTCTCTATTGAAGGTGCTGCGGCCATGTTCCATATGGCAACACACGACAGCCTGCAGGTGAAGGACGAAGAAATATACAACGGATGCATAGGCGTCTGCGAAATCGGTGCTTTGACGACAGATTTCCCTGTCATCAAACGCATGGCGATTGATAACCATTTTAGCCATGGCGAGCAAATCGGAATTGCAACGTATTTGGATGCGATCATTCGTGATGTTGAAGATGCATACGGTCATTTGTTCCCGAGTCGTGCGAAGCTCGCGCAACGGGTGAAGAATCGTCAATTTACGATTCAGCTACCAGGAGAAGGCCAAGTGGATATTCGGCCAATCGTGGATCTGCATTTCCGTCGAGCTGCCGTACGCATGGTGGAAATGATCAAGAAGCGCTGGCGCAAATGCCCAGATATTCAATGCTTTTACGTGATTGGCGGCGGTGCAACTGCACTGAAGCCGTATATCCAAGACGCCGCAGGAGCAATGAAATTACGGTTCACAAATGATAGTGAATTCTTAAACGTTCACGGCTACTTAAAGGTCGCGAAAAGCCGTTTAAATCAATCCGTTCCTGTTTAGCTTACAAGGCACTCGCTAAGGCGAGTGCTTTTTTATTTATTTATTTATAAGCATTCCTCCAAATAGAATTTCACGGTAGCAGTTCAAATTACTTACTGTCTTCGGCTTGTTTCAGCTTGGTAAGTTCCATATAGGTGCTTAAGTTCGCCAGGATTAAACAACTGCCGAAGCCTATCGCACAAATCATACCAACCATCGTAGATTTCTCACCCAACATAAGACCAATTAGAACAAAAGCAACGCAAATGACCAAAACTAGATTTCCTCCCCAGAGCCATTGCGTGTAGGTCATACGTTGGCTAAGTTTGCCTGAATTTTGTTTGGGATCCTTCTTTACATGAGTTCCTCCAGAGGAATCAGGATGGGCACTCGGATATTTCTGTTTCTTCCGATACCCGATTACAACAAGGAGGACCATGATGAAGGGCTGGTAAGCCAGAACAATAACGGGTGAGCTGAAGTTGGAAAAGGAGAGCAGCTCGGTTGTGCTTTTGAAAGAAAGACATGTGCTTAGTGCTATTAGCAATGCGATAGGTTTGTTGATCATCGGATAATTTCGCTCATTGAAAAGGGAACTAATGCCGAGCAGGAGTGCCAAGTAAATGGCGATTATTTTGCACACAATCGTTGGATACCAGATCATAAGCATGACAAGATCAAGTCGATCTAGAAAATCAGTGACATGAATCGTTTGAACCAGATTATAGCTAGGATATGAGAAGTTTGCAGGCATCTTAGGGCCGAGCACAGCAATGATAGCGAAGAGAATAAATGTAAGTAGAAAAAAACCAAGCAAGGAGCCATGTCGAATAGCCGATCGAACGTGATTGGCATTGGACAGCATATGAAGAAAGGCGCCTAGAATGAAAATATCACCAGCACTCCCGAGCGTCAGAATGGAACTTGCCGTCCAATTCTGAAGTGGCATCGTAAGCAAAGGCGTCGTGAGCCGCAGAAAGAATTCGTTTGATAAGAGCAGTGGCATGATCATCGTTGTTATGACAAAAAGGGGGTAGAACAGGTCATTTACACGTGCTATGACCTCTACACTTGTTTTTCCGAAATAAATAAGTAACAAACAGTTAAGTAATATTAGAATTTCCAAAGGTGTTGTATGTAGTAAAAGTGTAGAACTAAATCTAGATACGGAGGAAATATCACGAACGACAATCTGCCAGAAATGAAACAAAATGAGTAGATTTATACAGGTGCCGAGCCATTGACCTACTACGTCTTTGGATATTTCAAAAATGTTCTTATTAGGGTATAACTTTGCCATATAACCAAAGAAGCCAGCAATCAGGAATACATAAAGAATGGAAATTAAATAGCTGAACCAAGCATCCATTTGATTAATGCGAATTAATTCATTTTGCAACGTGAGGATGCCTCCGCTGGTGACTATGGAAGAAGCTAGCCACGACAACTGACGTTGGTTAATGATTTGCTTATTATCGATGATAAACACCACCTTTCTACTTATATGCCAAGAACTCGGATGAGCCATGGAGAAACCTTTTGTACGAAAAAATAAGCGGGCATCGGTATACTCATGTGGAAATATTTCATGGTGAGAAAAATAAGGATTATTCCAATGGTAAGACCATAGGTTATTTTGTTCCCTTTTTTCGCCCGGCGCAGCACTTTGCGATCTATGAGGAAGGAACCGATCAACATGCTGAGAAAGCTGATGACGAAGATCCCATCCATCGACTAGATCCCTCCTTTGGTTACGTTGTGGTTAATCACACCGGTATCAGGAATAGAGGCTTTCACTACAATATTGAATTCGGCTTCTTTAAAATAGCGCTCCCAATCCTTGCCGAATTGCTCGTTCCACTTCTGAGGATATGTTCGCCAAACCATGAGACCAAGCTGAGCTGAATCGGTGCCTTCTTTTTGCATTTGTTTAATCGTTGCGAGTATGGATAGTTTGACTTGTTCTGCGAATTTCGTTTCAATCTTGTGAAGGATATCGGAATTGTACAAATCCTCATCAGACAGGTCCTCTCGCACAGCTCCTCGAGCATCTACGATAATGTTGAACATAACTTTGTCCTCCAGGAGCTTAGGCGTTATGGCTGTCTTTCCGCCGATAACTCCAATGGAAATATTTTTGCCTTCCTCAATGGAGAATGTGAGCTGCTGCTCTTTCACTTGATCTCGGAGCCACAAAAGCCCCGATGCTTCTTTCTTTTTATAAATGCCAACCATCTTATCCCCTTTGAACTGCCCATAGCCAACGAATTGGATTTCATGGGAAGGATCTTTAGAGACTTGACTATCTCGAGGTTCCAAATAGCTCATGATTGGATCACTATTAAAGCTTAAGGACATCCCAACATCCTTCATTGTTGTAGGCATTGCATTGCGAGACTTGGTTAACTCACGAATGACTTCAGCAGGAAAACGCTCGAACTTCGGCTCAGCATTCAGGAGGTCATAGCCCTTGCCTTTGGTTACAATCAAGTAGCTCGTCATCCGATTCTCTGATGAACGCGGAAGAACATCGAACAAGGAAGTGATGCCAGCTTCCGCTAGTTTTTCGCCAATGACGATCGTTCTGCGGTGTGAGAGAAAGATGCGTCTAGACATACGCATTTGAAGCTTACTGACTGCATCGCGGAAGGTGGTCCCGACCTCGGAATCGATGTAATAGCTCTTACCTCCAGCCGTGCCACCGCCGCCGCCGCTAGCTCCACCCATGGAACCAGGGAGAGGGAACATATAAGTAACACGATATCTGCCGTCATCCTCTAAATCAGCTGATGAAGTAAGTACAAATGCGACGTCATTGGTCTCCGTACGATCCCAACAACCGGTAAGTAGAGTGGTGGAAAGCAGTAAGGTCATCACCAACCTAATGTGCTGCTTAGGATGTATCATTCGATTGCTCCTCCTTACTGGCTTTGTGTACATGATCTATGTTACTGCCATCTAAACCTCCCGCTTTCTTGATCTGCATCGGCAGTTCACTACTCTGACTGGTGTTATCTTGAACAGCCATAAACTCGGGACGTTTCTGTATTTGCCACCATGGCGCACGGATAAGAACATCCTTCATATCCTTAGCGGATAGGGGGCCGACGGGGGATAAATAGGGAACTCCGAAGGAGCGGAGATTTGCCATGTGTCCGATCAGGATCATTAAAGAGAAAAAGATACCATAGAATCCGAAGATGGATGCGGCAACGAGAATAGGGAAGCGCAGCATTCGAATCGCAATCGCACCATTAAATCGTGGAATGGTGAAGGAAGCGATACCTGTAATCGAGACGACAATAACCATAGGTGCCGATACAATTCCAGCTTGGACGGCAGCTTGTCCTACAACGAGCGCACCTAAGATGGAAACAGCGGAGCCAACCGCTTTGGGGAGTCGGATGCCAGCTTCTCGCAAGGCTTCAAAGGTGATTTCCATAATGAAGGCCTCAACGACGGATGGGAACGGAATAGCCTCCCGAGAGGCAGCTACGCTGAGCATCAATGCTGTTGGTAATAGTGCTTGATGGTACGTTGTTATAGCAACATAAAGCGCTGGTGTCGTTAACGACAGAAACATGAAGACATAACGAAGCAAGCGTAAGAGCGTGCTAATCTGGAATCGTTCATAGTAGTCCTCGCTCGTTTGCATAATTTGAATGAATACGAAAGGAACGATGAGAGCAAAGGGGGTGCCGTCTGTTAGGATGGCAACTCTCCCCTGGAGCAAGGCGGAAGCAACAACGTCAGGGCGCTCCGTATATTGCATTTGTGGAAACGGCGAATAGGCGTCGTCTTGAATAAGTTCTTCAATCATGCCTGATTCGAGAATGGCATCAATCTTGATCTGTTCTAGACGTTTGACGACTTCTTCAACTAGTGAAGGCATAGCTAAGTCATCCATATAGCAAACGACAAGATTCGTATTGCTTTCTTTACCTACACTCATGGATTTCATCTTGAGTTTAGGTGTCTTTAACTTGCGGCGAATCATGGAGGTGTTCGTCCGGATACTCTCTACGAAGCCTTCCTTCGGCCCGCGCACGACTGTTTCAGTCTCCGGTTCCCCGACGGAACGTTTCTCTGTACCACGTATGCCGAGCAGAATGGCTTTCGCGTTCCCCTCAACGAGCAAAGCAGCATCACCACCAAGCACAGAAGTCAGCAAGTCTCCGTAATTATCAGAAATCTGCGTTTGTGACACCGGCAGGATGACATTAGCAATACGCTCAATAGAGGTTTCACCGCCTCCGATCAGCATGAGTGATTTCATCGTATCGTTCAGAAGCTGTGTATTGGTTAGACCATCTACGAAAAGAAGCAGGGCTGGAATATGGGGGTCAATTTCGAATTCCCTGACAACGACATCGGAACATTCCTGGAACAAGTCCTTTATAAATTTATGATTCTCGTCAAGCAGCAGCGAAAGTTTAGTCTGTTTAAGGTCCTCAATAAACTGGATATCAAGAGCTTGATCCAAATCAGAAGGAGGATTTCCTTCGCTGGAAGGTGTCGCTTTACGTCTATGCAGGATGCTTTTCATCAAATAGTTAGGTGTTTTGGCCAAGCGAGAGGCACCTCCTGCCTTGATCAAGTTGAAGAAATAAGAATGCGTAGATTATGTTCTGCGAAACGACAGGATTTTATTACGAAAGTTGGAAAATTTTATTTGTATTGGTTTCGTTGGAAGGAAAAGGTATAGCGTCGAAGGCCTTGGCAAAAGCTATCTCAGCATGAAGATGTAGGGATAGGAGCTGATGTTGTTGGTATGGATCATTCTATTACTGTTGTTATTTATATTTCAGGCAGCTACGATTTTAATTTGTGAGTATAAAAGGCCAGCAAAGTCAATAGCATGGCTGAGTATTTTGTTTATTTTTCCAATTATTGGATTTATTATGTATTATTTCATTGCAAGGGAATATGCTCGGCGGAAGAAAGTTCATGGACATGGCAGCGATAACACGGATAAACAAGAGATCCAGGGCGTTCCGTACAAAGTCAGCTTAGACTCAAAAAAAGGCGAGGAGAGCTTCTTACCGGGGGAACAGCGTCTGCGAGATTGGCTGCGTCAAGTGCCTCGTGCACCGATTACCGAATTGAACCGAGTTGGCATACTGACGAATGCAGACGTTACGTACGAAGCAATGCTTGAAGAGATAGGGAAGGCACGAGATCATATTCACTTCGAATTCTATACCATTCGCGATGATGCGATTGGCAGGAGGTTTCTAGAAGCATTGATTGCTAAAGCAAAGGCAGGGGTAGCTGTAAGGGTCATTTACGATGGTGTTGGCAGTCACACGCTTTCTAAGGCTTACATTACTTCATTGAAGCGTGCGGGCATTGATGTAAAACCTTTCTTAAAACCGCTGATTGCTTTCTTTGATAAACGGTTGAATTATCGGAACCATCGCAAAATTGTGGTTGTCGATGGTTTGGTTGGTTTCGTTGGAGGCATTAATATCGGGAATGAATACCTTGGTGGGGACCCTAAGCTTGGTTTCTGGCGAGATACGCACGTCATGCTGCATGGGGACGCGGTATATGATTTACAGCGCACCTTTCTGACGGACTGGTTTTTCGTAAGTGGGGAAAGCTTGGTGGGAAACCGCTATTTTCCAGCTCATTCCGAACAGGAGCCTTCGTTCGTTCAGGTTATTTCTAGTGGTCCTGATGCCAGATGGGATGCGATTCAGGAAATGTATTTTGCAGGATTGATTGCGGCGAAGAACCGGATTTGGATTACAACACCATATTTCATTCCCGATCCCAGCATCACGATGGCCCTCAAAACTGCCGCAATCAGTGGTGTTGATGTGCGTATCATTCTTCCATTCAAAGCGGATTCTGCCATTGTCCAATATGCGTCAAAGTCCTATCTACAGGAATTATTACAAGTAGGCGTCCGATTCTATTTGTATCGGAAAGGGTTTATTCATGCCAAGGTGATTATCGTGGATGACATCATGGCGACGGTGGGTACGGCTAACGTGGATATGCGCAGCTTTTTCAGTAACTTCGAATTAAATGCCGTGATGTTTGATGGAAAGGTAATTTCCCGCTTGGAGAGCGATTTTGAGATGGATTTGGAGGCTTGTACGGAAGTTAAACGAACTGAATTTGAGATGAGGTCGCGGAGTGAGAAAAGAAAAGAGAGGATTGCGCGATTGTTGTCTCCATTATTTTGATTAAAAAAGAGTAGTTCTAATTAGAACTACTCTTTTAATTTGGTTAAAATTGCATCTAAATTCTGGGGTGGAACACGATCAATCAGATCCCCGTAGGTACGTAACCGATTCATTATCGTTAGTTGATTAAACTCGTAAATGCTTGGGCGAAGCTCAACTTCTTTCCAAAACAAGGGCGTTGAAACAGTCGCGTCCTTTTTGGCGCGCGGCGTATAGGGAGCTGATAGTGTTTTTCCATACCAGTGCTGGAGGTAGTCAATATAGATCTTATCACCGCGATTTTTCTTTAAGCGCTCGATTGTAAATAGCTTCGGGTGCTTGTTGACGGCATAAGTAGCGATGAATTGACCAACACTTCGGAGCTCCTCGAACGTATAACCAGGTTGAATTGGAATGTAAATTTGTACACCTGTTGCACCTGAGGTTTTGGGGACCGACTGAATACGCAGCGAGTCAAGCACTTCACCGATGATAAGAGCAGCCTCCATGATGCGAGGTTCTTCTTCCAAGGTTGGATCAATATCAATCAGCCATTCTGCGGGATTGGTCTCCCCGATGTAATGGAAGGAAGGATGAAATTCCAAGCAAGTCAGATTCCCAAGCCACATGAGCGTAGATAAGGAGTCCAAATTCACATAGTTAATACCATCTAGCGGGGCTAGCTTAACGAAGCTCGGCACAGGATTAGGGGCATTTTTCTGATAAAAGGACTTATCATCATACCCATGAGGGAATCGAATCGTCGTTAAGTGGCGATTACGGCAGTAACGTAGGAGGTAGGGTGAGAGCGCACTTAATGTCGTCAAGTAATCCGCCTTCGTAATGCCTAAATCAGGCCATAGCGGCTTATTCGGATTCGTGATCGTCAACTCGTTGCCCTCCACGAGAAGCTTAGCTTTCTCTGCTTTGAACGCCATAGGCATGGAATCGCTCCTTCTGAGCTTTTATTCACAATTATTTCCTAGGTGAATGGTTCTCAAACGGAGTCACGCAAAAGCCTTTACCGCAGATCAGGAAATGACCTGCAACCAAAGGTATAAACCGATTAACGTGATAAGTAAGGTGGGGATCGTCAGGATTACGCCTGCTTTCATATAACCGCCCCACGTGATTTTCACCCCTTTTTTGGCAAGCACATGAAGCCAAATCAGGGTGGCAAGCGAACCGATTGGTGTCATTTTTGGACCTAGATCGGTCCCGATGACATTGGCATAAATAAGGGCTTCTCGGAGGATGCCCTCGGTTTGTGTACCTTGAATGGCTAAAGCATCTATCAACACAGTCGGCAAATTGTTCATGATCGAGGAAAGGATCGCTGCAAGGAATCCCATGCCTATCGTGGCAACGAACAGACCTTCACCAGAAATGATGTCGATAAGCTCCCCAAGCGCATCGGTAAGACCGACATTTTTAAGCCCATAGACGACCACATACATCCCGATGGAGAAGATGACAACCGTCCACGGAGCTTCTTTCAAAATCTTTCTCGTATTCATCACTTCGCTCGATCTGGCAATGAGGAGGAAGGCAACAGCAGCAGTCCCAACGAGCAGGGAAACGGGCACTTGGATAAATCCGCTGCAGATATAGGTTACTAATAGGATGCCGAGAATCCACCAAGACAAACGGAACAGATTTAGATCTTTAATCGCTTCCGCTGGGCGTCTCAGCTCCGTGATATCATAGCTCTCAGGGATTTGTTTGCGATAAAAAAGGTAGAGAACCAGCAAGCTTGCGCCTAACGAGAACAGACTCGTCACGAACATTCGGCTTGCATAGGTGACGAAATCGATCCCGAAAAAATCCGCAGAAAGGATGTTTACCAAATTACTAATGACAAATGGCAGTGACGTGGTGTCTGCGATGAAGCCGCTCGCCATAATGAAAGGGAGAATGGCGGCATCCGGCAATTTCATAGCTCTGACCATGGCCAACACGATAGGCGTAAGGATCAGAGCGGCACCATCGTTCGCAAAAAAGGCCGACACCGCTGCCCCGAGCAGGATCACGTAGATGAACATAAGTTTTCCATTGCCTTTGGCCAAGCGCGCCATGTGGAGCGCGGACCATTCGAAGAAGCCGATCCCATCTAAAATAATGGAGATCAAAATAATGCCGACAAAAGCGAGCGTCGCGTTCCACACGATGCCTGTAACTGTGGCGACATCCTGCAGCGAAACGACTTGGAAAGCGAGGGCAAGCAAAGCTCCTGCCGATGCTGACCAACCAATGCTTAAGCCTTTCGGCTGCCAAATGACGAAGGTGATCGTTAGTAAAAAGATGATAATAGCTAAATAAATCATGGTATCCTCCCAGCAGACAGCAAATGAATGTAGATGTAAATATCTCAAATTTATAGATGTCTGTATAGATTTAATTTTTGGGAGGGGAAGGATGAGTCGAATTATAAACTAAAAACATGCCGATTAGGGAATCCCTAGTCTGCATGTTCATGAGTGGGCAAGCAACTTAATTCTGATTAAAGGTGCATACTTGGCTATCTATATGGATAAAAGATTGTATGCTCGGGTGTCTTAATGTTTTGTTATGTGTCCATTCCATATAGCTAACTTTCACAACGAGTTGCGGGGTTATCCATACCGCTTCTTTCGACCTTTCAGGTTCGTTGATAAAAGGGCGCTCTAGCGTTGTCATGCTTTGAACAATCTCGGTGACATGTTGCCAGTCTTTCACGGTAAGTTTGCCAGTACCTGCGTGGCCAATATACCATAACAGCCCCTGATCGTCATATAAGCCTAATAAAAGGGAATTCACGATCTTGCCTCTATAGGTAACACCACTTACGACGGCATAGAGATCCTTAAAAATTTTTTTCTTCAGCCATCGCTTATCCTTACCGTTGATGACATAGCTGCTAGTCAGGTCCTTAATCACAATGCCTTCTAATTCATGCTGCTTCACAATCGTGAATAGTGCTTCCATATCATCATGATTTGTGACGAGTTGGACTTGGTGGTTCGGCTTCATGATGGACTCTAAAATAGCTTGTCTCTCTTTCAGGCTCAAATGTATCAACCAATCTCCATTTAAATAGAGGATATCAAAGACCATGTAAGTGATGGGGACTTGCTGCATGGCTCGAGTCACTGTGCTTGACTTCCTAGCGCTGTCTCGTTTCATGATCTGGTAAAATGAGGGCTTGCCATCGGATATTGCGATAATCTCTCCATCTAAAATGACTGAATTCGCTGAGCAGAACGCCTGCGGATTCGTTAACTCCGGGTATTGCAGGGTTCGATCATTGGTTCTGCGATTGATTAATTTGGTCGTACTTCCGTCGAAGTACAGCAGCATTCTTACCCCATCCCACTTGATTTGACTCGTAAAATGAGTGCCAACTGGCCATTCATTCGTGCTAATAGGCTCGAATGGGAGGATTGGTTTAAAATCCAACGGTATTATCCCCTTTACATTGTCGTTATCCTACCATTCTTCACCAATAAAGGTGCTTTCAAGCAAGTTGTGATGGATTGTTTGTTAAAATACTCCTGCTTTGGTAACAACTGAATAGCCGTGTGATTTTGAGAGCATAACAATACTTAAATGAATGCGAGTATTAAAGGGGAGTTGTGTATGTATCAACCTTTTCCTGAGGATCCGAGTATAGACAAGGAAATTTACCATACCCTGGTGTCAACTGAGCTTTCCTCGAATATCCTTCATTTGCAAAACTTATTTACAGCTTGTGATGATGTTATTTTCGCATCGATACATCTGGAGAGTGGCCGACAAGCATCCGTCCTCTATTTACGGGGAATGGTGAATGTTGAGCTGCTTGATGGTCATGTTCTTGAACCTCTTAAGAAAGCTAGCACAGAAACCGTGGCATCCATGGACAAGGTGATGAGCTGCATTTCGGTGTCAGATTTTAAAGAACTGCGCATAATTGGTGAAGTTATCGATGAAGTGCTTGGAGGTAAGGCGGTTCTACTGTTAGACATGATCGAAGGGGCATTATCTATTGAGTTATCGCAATTTGAAGGTAGGGCAGTAGAAGAGCCATTAGCAGAGTCTGTTGTCCGTGGTCCTCGCGAGGGTTTTGTAGAATCCTTAGTCGTGAATACGTCATTAATTCGAAAAAGGTTAAAGACACCTGCGTTGAAATTCGTTTCCTTCACTCTCGGTAATTATTCGAAGACAGATGTCACAATGGCCTACATCCAGGGGATTGCCAAACCAGAAATCATAAGTAAGGTTTCGGAGCGAATCTCCCGAATCAAGCTGGATGGGGTACTTGAGAGCGGCTACATCGAAGAATTGATCGAGAACAACATCTATTCGCCTTTTCCCCAATTACAAACAACGGAACGCCCTGATGTTGCTGTATCAAGCTTGTTAGAAGGCCGCGTTGTTATTATTACGGATAATACGCCCATTGCTCTCATTGCTCCAACTACATTTTGGTCCCTCATGCAGTCTCCTGAAGATTATTATCAACGTTTCCTTATTGGGAGCCTCATACGTTGGCTTCGTTACACTTTTTTTCTAATTGCGATGTTAGCTCCGGCGATCTATGTGGCTGTGTTAACGTTTCATCATGAAATGGTGCCTACGACATTGCTTCTTCGAGTTGCTAAATCTCGGGAGGAAATCCCTTTCCCAGCCTTGGTCGAAGCATTGTTTATGGAAGTCACCTTTGAAGCTTTACGTGAAGCAGGTGTTCGTCTACCTAGACAAGTTGGTTCAGCCGTTAGTATCGTTGGCGCACTCGTCATTGGACAAGCGGCTATCCAAGCAGGATTAGTATCTGCTCCTATGGTTATGGTCGTAGCCATTACGGGCATTTCCTCGTTTATGATGCCGCAATACTCGGCGGGTATCTCCTTACGAATTCTTCGTTTTCCAATTATGATTCTATCCGGCATCTTAGGTTTATTTGGTCTTATTCTGGGGCTGCTGTTAATCATTAGTCATCTGTGTATACTCCGTTCTTTCGGTGTACCTTATTTGGCTCCACTTGCCCCGATTTATCCCAAAGGAATCAAAGATGTTTTGCTTCGTGCTCCCATTAGCAAAATGAATACACGTCCTGCCTTTTATGCTGATAAGAATAATTTGAATAGGCAGCGCGAGCATTCGGATGAACGGAATGAGAATTAAGCGGTTAGGAGTGGCTAGCTATGAGGTTATACGTATCTGTTCCAGTCATTTCACTGTGTGTCCTGCTCTTAACTGGTTGTTGGGATCGTGTCGAGGTGAATGACATGGCTTTTATCATAGCCGCTGGGATCGACAAGAGCACAGAAGATGAAATTGAAGTGACTGTTCAAGTCTTCATACCGAATCCTGCTGCTTCTGCGGGAGAAGGAGGTACTGGGGAAGGTAATGTGTACACGGTATCGTCCAAAGGAAACTCCATGCCAGATGCGTTATCGGAATTACAAAAGAAGTTTCCTCGCTATTTCTCTTGGGGGCATGCCAAAGCTTACTTCTTTGGGGAAAAATTGGCTCGGAGCGGGATGTTTGATGATTTCGATTTCTTATTCAGGGATATTCAACCACGGGAACAGGCTAATTTCTTTGTATGCAGAGGAACAGCTAAGGAACTGTTAGAAGCGCAGAATGATCCTAATACCTATGAAACCTTAATTAAACTTTCGCAGAAGCCATTGATTCAGTCTGCTACCATGCATGATATCGAGGAAGTATTAGGTGGGGAATCCGGTGCTTTCCTGCTGCCGGTTGCGAATAGGAGCAAATTGATCTCGAATCAAGCTAAAAAAACGATTCTGACCGTAGAAGGAATGTCGGTGATTAAAGAGGGGAAACTAGCTTGTTTTCTATCTCGAGATGAGCAAATGGGAATTCGGTTGTTTATTCATGAAGATCTGGGCCGTAATATTACGCTCACCGAACATGAAGCGGTTGGGAAAGTGGTGATCAAAATCATTACCACGGATCTCCATCTTCATCCTTCGATTGAAAACGGTATTTGGAAAATGACTGTTAAATTGGATTTAGAAGCGGATGTCGTTCAAAGTTCGACCCAGCTTCTCCTCGCTAACGGCTCTGACAATATGAGAAAGTTAGAAGAGCCGTTCGATAAGAAGATTAAAGAGATTTTGAGGGAGACGTTGCAACAATTACAACATGATCAAAAGGCGGACGTACTCGGCTTTGCCCGGGCTTTTCATAAAAAATATCCGCGGGAATGGAAGCAGGCCAAAGCGAATTGGAGCACTATCTTTCCAACGATGGACGTTCAGCTGGAAGTGAAAAGCACCATTCAGAGACCGGGTATATCGAATTTTCCTTTCATGACCGGTCAGAGATAGATAGGTGGGGTCATCAATGAGTGATATGGCATTATCGAACCGGCAAATATTCTGGATGATGGTTAGCATGCAAATTATTATGACTATACTTCTCACGATTGCTCCTGCTGCTCAAATTGCCAAACAGGACGCGTGGATTTCCATCATAATCGCGACAGTAGCAGGGATGCTCGTTGCTTATATATGTGGCAAACTCAGTACGATGTTCCCTGGTCTGACCGTAGTCGAATATAATCGGATTCTGCTAGGGAAATGGTTTGGCGGCTTAATTTCTGCCCTCTACATCTTAGTGTGGCTTGTCATACTTACCGTGATTTTGAGACAATTCGGCTTATTTATTACAGGGACCATTATGCCCAAAACTCCTCTCTATGTGATTCAGGTGCCAATGCTTCTCGTCGTATTGTACCCTACCTTACATGGCGTTGGTGTATTGGCACGTATTTGTGAAGTTACAGGGCCGATTATCTTACTCTGCGTGTTGGGCCCAATGTTTCTTAGTATTAATCAATTGAATTGGGATCGACTTCTTCCGATTTACTTAGATAATGACATGATGATCCTAATGAAAGGTGCGTTACCGACAGCCGCTTTCTTAGGAGATTGCATTATGATTATGATGTTGATCGCTTTTGTTGGTAAGCGGAAGAACACTGTTCGATATGCCGTAAGAGGTGTCATGCTTTCAGGTGTGCTTACCATGTTATCGATGATCGTCAGCATCTTGATGTTCGGCCCTAATGTCGCTGCTGGTTATCCCTATCCCATGCTCATGATCGTCCGTTCCATATCCATTGGCGGCATTATTGAGAATCTGGATGCGATTGTCGTTACCATCTGGATCATGAGTATATTCACCAAATTGGCGCTGTATTTATTTGTAGCGAGTTATGGAACGACACAACTGCTCGGCTTGAGCAATTGGAAGATCGTCACCTGGATTACCGCTATCGTTGTGATGCTTTTAACCTTCATACCTGTGAATTATGAGGAGATAACGATCATTTTCCCTTTGAAGATAGCTGTTCCGTACATTTTCCCTATTTTTATGGTTGTATTGCCTGTGGTTCTGCTCATGCTGGCACTGTTGAGACGAAAAAAGCTGATTCCTCGAGGATGAGTAGCTTGGTTAGCAGAGAAGAATTGACTGGATTAGCTAGTAGAGATGGGAGATGCGAATTAAGTGGATTTCCTCCAGCTATTTAGGACGATTTGGCAGGATTTAATAGAATAGCTGGATTTCCTCCAGCTAATTGCAGAGAAAAGCGTGGAAATTACCTTAAAATCCAAATTTAACGGGAGGAAATCCAGTTAATTTTAAAATAGGGGGGATTATATCGGAATTAGCTGTAGTTTTTCCATTTAACTCGACCCAACCCAAGTCAAGCCAAGTCAAGCCAAGTCAAGCCAAGTCAAGCCAAGTCAAGCCAAGTCAAGCCAAGCCAAGCCAAGCCAAGCCAACCCTACCCTACCCTACCCAACCCAACCCAACCCAACCCAACCCAACCCAACCCAACCCAACCCAACCCAACCCAACCAACCCCCACAGAATAAAAAAGTGCCCCATCTTGGATACCAAGATAGGGCACTTCTTTTATAGCAATCAAGTGACAGGCTCTTTGGCCTTTCTAGCTCGTGGCTTTGCCGCGGGCTTCTTCTCCACCGTTATCGACTCGGTCAATGAAGCATCCGCGCCAAGTGTTATTTTGCCATCGGACGGTTTCGTCGCATTTAAACTAGCTTGAAGCGCAGACATAAGGTCGATGACGCTTGTTTTTTGCATCTGCGGTGCGGTCTGGATTTCTTCGCCAGCCACTTTATGCTCGATCGCGTCGAGTAAGCGAGCACGATACTCATCCTTATATTTCTCGGGTTCAAAAGGGGTGGAAAGCTGATTGATCAGCATTTTCGCCATCTCCATTTCCCGCTCATTCACAGTAACCTTCTCAGGAAGGTTCGGCACTTGCGAAATCGGACGAATTTCATCCGGATAGAATATGGTTTCCATGGCAAGGCAATTTTCAATGACACGAATAGCGGCTAGCGAGCTTTTGGAGCGGATGGACACCTTGGCGATTCCGATTTTACCCGTCTGGCGCATGGAATCAAGAAGCAGCATGTAGGCGCCAGCGCCTGTATCGCCAGGGCCGAGGTAGTAAGTCTTTTGAAAATAAACAGGGTCAATATCAGTTAAATTTACGAAGTCCAAAATCTTAATTTCTTTGTTCGCTTCGCCGGAGATTTCCTCAAGCTCATCCTTTTCAAACAGAATAAATCGCCCGGGCTCAAACTCGTACCCTTTCGAAATTTCCTCCCACTCTACTTCCTTCTCGCAAGTCTGGCATTTCCGGACATAGGATAGCGGGGTAATACAAGTTTTGTGAATATAGCGCATAGAGATATCTTTATCCTCTGTGGCCGAAAACATTTTGACAGGAACATGAACAAGTCCGAAGCTGATCGCGCCTTTCCACACGGTATGCATGGATAGCATTCCTCCCTCAACATACATAATTGTACTAGTATTCTCTGGATGTATGACCTTTATACGGCAGTCTTTTGAGAGAATGGTTAGAGGGGAGAATGGAAATCTTATAAATGCAACATGATAGCCCAAAAAGCGAACCTAAGGAGGGATTACGGATGGCATCAGCGTCGGATTTGTCACAAGATACGAACAATGAAGATAGAGACGATTGTTATATGGACATTGATCGTATGATTAATGAGGGGCTTGGAGGCGGTAACGTCACCATGCAGGGTGGGTTAATTGAACACTCAACCACGGATACGATGACAGCTCCGGAATCCGTACTGGATGAACCATGAATGTTCACCGTGCTCAGGAGATTTTAGCTGCAGATGAGAAAATTGAGGTAGATCTGAATGGGCTGGCTGTCTGGATTGACAGTGTAGATTCCGGTAAAGGTCTCGTCAAAGTACATGCGGAAGGCAATCCCGCAGATGCTCGGGTCGTTCCAGCTAGGGAGCTCGAAGAGGTACACTAAAGGTCCGTATGGGCAAATAGCCTTCTCCGATTGCTGAATCGGGGAGGGCTTTTCCTAATTTCGCATGTCCTAGGATGAGGATTTCACAAATAAAGAATTTATATATTTCACATAAGTCTGCTTTATTTCTGATAAATGCTCCCGTCCAAGTAGGACGGCGGAGCCGTTTATTTGGATAGACAGGTTGCTGTCACCTGCTAGCGAGGACTATAATAGAAGCAGCACGCGCACACGGAAGAAAGGGATGAGATCATTGACTCAATCCACATTTAAGTTTCATTCTCACCATGAAGCAGATACGGATAAACTGGGAATCCTACTATCAACGTATCTACAGCCAGGAACGGTCTTAACGTTAGACGGAGATTTGGGTGCTGGCAAAACGAGATTCTCGCAAGGATTCGCCAGAGCGATGGGGATTTCGGAGCACGTTAACTCGCCTACATTTACCATTATCAAAGAATACGAGGGAGCTGGACTCCCTTTCTACCATATGGATATGTATCGCATTTCGCAAGAGGAAGCAGATGAGTTAGGGTTAGAGGATTACTTCTATGGGGCAGGGGTTACGCTGATCGAATGGTCGAGCTTAATTGAGGATCTGCTGCCACCCGACAGATTAAGTATTACGATCACCCAAGAGGTTGATCAAACCCGCGTATTTCACTTGACCCCACACGGTTCGCCGTATGGGAGCTGGTGTGTACAGATGAAGGAGAACGGACATTTACATGACGGAACGGATAACTAATACGGGGCGATGCTTAGCGATCGATACCTCAACATCGGCAATGACTGTTGCTATATTGGAAAATGGACACCTGCTCGGGGAGATTAGCTCCCATGCAGAACGGAATCATTCTCTGGGGTTGCTTCCCCACATTCAAGATTTACTAGCTCGCTTAGGAATGAAGCCAAGAGATCTGCGCTCGGTTGCTGCCGGCCAAGGGCCAGGCTCATATACAGGTGTGCGGATTGCTGTTTCCGTAGCCAAAACATTTGCATGGTCGTTAGGATTAGACTTGATTGGCGTGTCTAGTTTGGAGGCTATGGCAATTGGTGGTTCTGTACAGAACGACTATAAAGGTGCGGGTTTAACATGGGTTATACCTCTTATGGATGGAAGGCGTAAGCAGGCTTTTACGGCTGTATATGCTTTTGAAGGGGCGACTGCTGTTACAGCTGCTCGAGAACCTGATGCGACTTGGCGTGAAGTGTTGCCTGATGGTATTCGGGTTATCGGAGCGTGGACGGAGCAGATTCTCTCGCAAGCTAGTAGTTTAGCACCTGATCACATACTTTTCGTCGGTGAAACCACGGGATTTGCGCTTGAGCTGGAGCAGTTTGCGAAGGATTTTGCGGGTCATGTGAGCGTTGTTCCCTATGGCATTGAAGCGGAATATATTGGTCTACTGGCTAATCCAAGATTAGCGGGAGGCGAGAAGGCAGACATTCATTCGTTTGTACCGAATTACACTAGGCTTCCAGAAGCGGAAGCCAATCTGCTAGCTGGTCTGCAGACGAAGAAAGGGGAACAGTAATCATGGAACAGAGACAGCCGCATGCCATAGAAAATTCGTTGGTATTCCGCTCAATGACCATGGAAGACATTCCTTTTATTGTTGAGATCGAGCAGGAAGCGTTCACGACTCCTTGGACACGAGGTGCGTTTGAGAATGAGCTGACAAACAACCAGTTTGCGCATTATATGATCATGGACATCGATGGGGAAGTCGCGGGTTATGGCGGCATGTGGCTCATCATGGAGGAAGCACATGTCACGAACATTGCTGTAAAAGATACCTATCGTGGACGCAAGCTTGGAGAAAGGCTCCTGCGTGAGTTGATGAAAACGTCCGCTTTCCTAGGTGCCATCCGCATCACCCTTGAAGTGAGAACTTCGAACTATGTGGCACAAAATTTATACGAAAAATTAGGCTTCCGCTCCGTTGGTGTGCGTAGAGGCTATTATACAGATAATCGCGAGGACGCTGTCGTCATGTGGGCAGATCTGCCCAATCGTAGAAAGGATAGTCTCAGTGACTGAGGCTTTCAAATAGGTGAATAGTGTGAGTAATGAACAGATGCAACAGGATGGACAGGATCAACAACAAGATAAACAAGTACAAGATCAAAATAAAACCTCAACAAAGCCGGTGTACATTCTTGCCATTGAAACGAGCTGCGATGAGACTTCCGTGGCCATTGTTGAAAATGGGAAAATCATTCGCTCGAATGTGATTTCCAGCCAGATTGAAACGCACCAACGCTATGGCGGTGTTGTGCCGGAGGTGGCTTCCCGGAAGCATGTGGAGTCGATCACATGGATGCTGGAGGAAGCCGTCACAGAAGCGGGCGTCTCGCTCCATGAGCTCTCCGCCATTGCCGTAACCGAAGGCCCCGGATTGATCGGGGCTCTGCTCGTTGGCGTCGTTGCGGGCAAAGCGCTCGCTTGCGCCCTAGACCTCCCGCTGATTGGTGTTCACCATATCGCGGGACATATCTACGCCAACCAGCTCGTGCATGAGCTGGTGTATCCTTCGATTTCGCTCGTCGTGTCCGGCGGACACACCGAGCTCATTCTCCTCGAAGGCCCCGGCCAGTTCCGTATCATCGGGCGTACGCGCGATGATGCCGCCGGCGAGGCCTACGATAAAATTGCCCGGGCAATGGGATTGCCTTACCCGGGCGGCCCGCACGTGGATCGGCTTGCACAGGAAGCCGATTCCGAAATCAAAATGCCTCGCTCCTGGCTCGAGGCAGATTCCTACGACTTCAGCTTTAGCGGATTGAAATCCGCGGTGCTTAATGTCGTCAACCAAAGCAAGATGCGCGGCGAAACCGTCCAGGTCGCGCAGATTGCCAAGGGCTTCCAAGCATCCGTCATCGACGTGCTTGTGGAGAAGGCAAGTCGCGCCGTGAAGGAATACGGCGCGAAGCAGCTCTTGCTCGCGGGCGGAGTCGCCGCGAACAAGGGGCTGCGCAGCAGGCTCGCCGAGCGCTGCGAGCAGCTGGGTGTACCGCTGCTGGTGCCGCCGCACCGACTCTGCACGGACAATGCGGCGATGATTGGCGCCGCCGCTTTCTTGAAGTGGGACAAGCAGGAGTTCGACTCCATGGAGTTGAAAGCTGAGCCACAGCTCAAGCTAGAAGAGTGGTAAATGGTCTCGTCCCATCCCCTTGTGATTACTTCTGTTGGGGCAGGCGTAGGACTTCTTGAAGTGATTAGTTAGGGGGAATCCTTCTAAATCAGCTTCTGCTCACATATCGCACTTGAAATTTTGTTACTCAGGAGCATGCCTAACGGGTAACGAAATAAAATTAATTTTCAAACATGGTGTATTGACTTTGAAAAAAGTGCATATTATAATCACAATCAATACTTTCAAACGCAACGAACGGGAATAGTAAGGCATGACCAGTTTCGCTCAGAGAGCTGTGCGCTTGGTGAAAGCACAGACGAAACGTCACCTGAACTCGCCCAGGAGCGGTAGGACTGATAAGGATGCCAAGGATCCAGCACCCAAGTAGGTCTTGACGGTTGACCCCCGTGATCAGGTACATGAGTGGTTTCGAGCGTAACAGCTCGGATCAATTAGAGTGGTACCGCGGAAGGTTCAAGCCTGTCGTCTCTTTTATAGAGATGGCAGGCTTTTTTGGTTGTTCTGAAACTGATTTAAATTTGGTAAAACACATATAAATAACGCGATGAACAAGAGTAGTAAGGGCTCCATGTCTTCGGTACAGAAAGCTGCGGGTTGATGCGACGCAGACCGAGAACGCCCCGAACTCGCTTGGAAGCGGTCATCCTGATCGGCTGTCGTACAGCTGTTAGGGATGAACGGATGACCTCCGTGATCGGGTGATGTAGCTAGCAGCTTGCTGGCTATATCTGAGGTGGGCTCCTTGACGGAGTCAACAAGAGTGGTACCGCGCTGGGTGAAGACCCGTCGTCTCTTATGTGGAGATGACGGGTCTTTTTGTCGTCTGTGGAAAGTGCGCTGCAGCCACTGAACACATCTGAATAAACAAGCCGTATCCTGCTAACCACATGCTGTAACGGTGAAAAACACGCTTACAGCACAAGAAACACGACGCATCCGACCAATCACACGCTGTAACGGTGAAAAACACGCTTACAGCACAAGAAACAAGCCGTATCCTGCCAACCACACGCTGTAACGCTGAAAAACACGCTTACAGCACAAGAAACAAGCCGTATCCTGCCAATCACATGCTGTAACGGTGAAAAACACGCTTACAGCACAGGAAACAAGCCGTATCCTGCTAATCACACGCTGTAACGGTGAAAAACACGCTTACAGCAGATGACACCGGGCGATACGCTCGCCCTAGAATTTCACAGCCCGACACGGGCATACCTTGAGGAGGAATTAACCATGGAAAACAGTACAAATACTAATCGACGCATTCGCATTTTTGATACAACACTTCGTGATGGTGAGCAAGCGCCGGGCGCATCACTCTACCCAGAGGAAAAGATTCGCATCGCGAGACAGCTTGCCATCATGGGCATCGACACTATTGAGCCGGGCTTCCCGATCTCAAGTCCTGGCGATTTCCAAGCCGTGCAGCAGATTTCACGCGAGCTGCAAGGTGTCGAGATCTGCGGCTTCGCCCGGGCCGTCAAAGCCGACATCGATGCAGCTGTCAAAGCTACGCAGGACGCGGCATCCAGACGTATCCACATGTTCCTGTCCTCGTCGGACATTCATCTGGATTTCCAGCTGCGCAAATCGCGTCAGCAAGTGGTGGAGATGGCTCGCGCCATGGTCGGCTATGCGAAGCAATTTGTTGATCGTATCGAGTTTTCTCCGATGGATGCGACGCGTACAGGGGATGAGTTCCTTTTTGAAGTGCTGGAAGCGGTCATTGCCGAAGGTGCAACCATTCTTAACATCCCCGACACAGTGGGTTATGCGCTTCCTGAAGAGTACGGTGCGATGTTCCGCAGAGTGCGCCAAAGTGTAAGAGGTGGCGATACGGTCGAGTATAGCGCCCACTGCCATAATGATCTTGGTCTAGCCGTTGCCAACAGCCTAGCTGCTATTGCCGCAGGCGTCACACATGTGGAGGTAACGGTGAACGGCGTCGGCGAGCGTGCCGGTAATTGCTCACTGGAAGAGCTAGTCATGGCGATTGAGACGCGGAAGCATTCGATGGGTGTGGAAACGGGCATCGTGACGAGTGAGATTTTTAACACCTCCAAAATGGTCAGCCGCATCATGGGTTTCCCGATTGCATACAACAAACCGATTGTCGGCCGCAATGCCTTCCAACACGAAGCGGGTATCCATCAGGATGGACTTCTGAAAAACCGTAGTACCTATGAAATTATGGATCCAGAAAAGCTGGGCATCCCACGCTCCATGATTATCCTTGGCAAGCACTCAGGTCGCCATGCGCTGAAGCATCGTGCTCAGCAGTTTGGCATCGAGCTTACAGGCGAGGAACTGGATACACTTTATACACGTTTCAAAGAAAAAGCCGATGAGCAGAAAATGGTCACTGACGACCAACTAATGGAGCTTGTAGGCAGCACGGTTGATGGACAAATGGAGCCATTTACACTGTCGCATATGCAGGTTATTTCAAGCAGTGATCGCAACCGTGTTGCTTCCGTATCCGTTCGAAATAATCAAACGGGCACAGAGAGTGTCTACTCCGGCACAGGAGAAGGACCGATCGAGGCGATCGTGCATTGTCTACAGCAAGCCATTCCGATGGATGTAGAGTTCTCGGATCTTGAGCTGCACTCGTTGTCCACAGGCGAGAAAGCAACTGGGGAAGCGGAGGTTACGATCTCAGTTGGCGGCCAGACCTACAAGAATACTGGGATCGACCAAGATGTCCTAGTTGCGGTAGCCAAAGCGTTCATATCGGCTTGCAATCAAGCGATTCGGATGCAAAATAGCGTGACCTCCGAAACAACGGAGACGGTTATTCCAGCTTCTTAATTAACAGATTTCGTCGCATGCACACGAATTGTAAGAAAACTTAGATATATACACATCATGTGAGCAAGGTTATGCACACCCCCTGTGTACAGTGTGTATAACTCGAAGAAAACCCGAGAGATCAACCTTTTTAGAGGGCGTGTAAGAGGGATAACTTTTTCGTGAAAAAATGTGGGTAATGTGGATAACCTTGTGGAAAAATAGAGAAAAGGCTGATGGGAGGCGGAAAAAGCCTCCCTTTTTCTGTGGATAACGTTGTGTATAACAAAACGGGGTTCCACAAAGACCAATTGAAATTATCGGAACAATTCGTCATTATTTTTTTGTGTATAAGGGAGCTCTACGAAGTGTAGATGTACGGTTTCAAAGGGGATCTTCAGGACATTTCAAGACAAAGTAGAGGAAATCTGTCGCTCCTGTGGGTAACTTTGAACATTTTGTGAACTTGTCCACAGGACAACGCTCGCAAAAAGACAAACAACAAAAAAGCCCACATCATCAGACGTGGACTCTTGCTATTTTAAGCCAATAAAACTTCCCATTCCTCATAACAAGCTGCAAGTGAACTCTTACGCTTATCAACCTCAGCCGTTTTCTCCTGCACAAGCATATAGTCATTATACACAGCGGGATCAGCAAGCTCAGCCTCAAGAGCAGTAACTTCCTCTTCAAGTCGCGCAATATCAAGCTCTAGCTGTTCCAGCTTCCGTTGACGACTGCGTTCTTCACGCTTGGCCAGCTTGTCCGCCTCGTAACTGCCACCACTAGCGGGCTCAGCTTTTACCGCAGCAACAGAAGATGAATTGCCGGCAGATTTCTTCTCCGCCTCTTTGGCCAGACGATTCGCTTCCATTTCAGCGAGCTCCGCTTTTTTCTCTACATAGTCGTCATAGTTGCCGAGATAGCTCGTTAAGCCATCCTTTTGCAGATCTAGCATGCTCTCCGCCATTTTATTGAGGAAATACCGGTCATGGGAGATGAATAGCAAGGTGCCCTCGTAATCCATCAAGGCCGATTCCAGCACTTCTTTACTGTACAAATCCAAATGGTTGGTAGGCTCATCGAGAATCAATACGTTGGCCTTCTGAAGCATGAGCTTAGCGAGGGAGACTCGAGCTTTCTCGCCTCCGCTCAACGCTGCAATCTTCTTAAATACGTCCTCGCCGCTGAAAAGAAAGCTGCCAAGCACCGTGCGAATACGCGCTTCCTCCAAGTGAGGATACGTGTTCCACACTTCCTCCAACACGTTGTTGGACGGATTCAAGCCTTTCTGCTCTTGATCGTAGTAGCCGATCGTGACGCCAGCTCCCCATTTGAACGTACCAGCGTCTTGCTTGTGTTGACCGATCAAGGTTTTGAGCAGGGTGGATTTCCCGACCCCGTTAGGCCCGATTAGCGCAGCGGTTTCGGAACGACGAAGCTGGAACGAGACGCCATCGAGAAGACGTTTTTTGCCATCATATGAAAGAGAAAGACGGTCTACTTGCAACACTTCTTTCCCGGAAGTCTGTTCAATTTCAAAAGAGAATGAGGCACGTTTCAAATCGCCCATGGGCTTATCCAAACGGTCCATTTTCTCCAACTGCTTACGGCGGGACTGCGCTCTCTTCGTTGTCGAAGCACGAACAATGTTACGCTGCACGAAATCCTCCAGTTTCGAGATTTCTTCCTGCTGTTTTTCAAACTGTTTCAATTCAATTTCATAGTTCGCTTCTTTAATCTCGATAAAACGGGAATAATTGCCCGTATACCGTTTGGATGCATGGCGTTCAATTTCATAAATGGACGTCACCAACGCGTCAAGGAAGTAACGGTCATGTGATACGACAAGAATAGCGCCAGGATAGCCGCGCAGATAGCCTTCGAGCCACGTCAATGTGGCGATGTCCAAATGGTTGGTAGGCTCATCGAGCATGAGCAGATCGGGCTCTTCCAGCAACATTTTAGCTAAAGCCAATCTCGTCTTCTGCCCTCCGCTGAGGGTGTTGACCAAGGTTTCTGGTGCGAACTGTCCAAAGCCCATCCCGTGCAAAATACCGCGAATCTTGGCTTCAATTTCATAGCCGCCATGTTCACGAAACCATTCGGAGCGCAGCGCATACCGATTCATGGTCGTTTCATATTTTTTCTCATCGGAGATGAGGTCAGGGTCAGCCATCAAGGCTTCCAGCTCGCGCAGCTCACGTTCTGTTTCCAATAAGGAGCTAAATACGCTCAGCAGCTCATTCCAAATGGATTTGTCGGTGTTAAGTCCGCTGTTTTGCTTTAAATAGCCGATCTTGGTTTCCTTGGCTTTGAAAAGATCACCGCTATCATAGGACATCTCACCCGCGATGATTTGAAGAAGAGTAGACTTCCCAGCGCCATTGACACCGACGAGTCCGATGCGTTCCCGATTTTCAATTTGAAGCGTTATATTAGAGAGTACAGAGCGTACCCCATAGCTTTTGGATATGTTAGAAACTTGTAATAGCATGTTGCTGCTACCTCCTGCGTTTTAGATACATATTAATGTAAGAACCTAGTTAAGTTGACCTTCGGTCGCTGTTTCAATCCCATCAAATCATTAGTATACACGAAGAATGGGGGCAACGCCTGCTTAATTTAGACCTGAAATAGAGGCGATTCGACGGGGTCTCAGGTACGAGTATAGTTTTTTACTTTATTTATGTTAAAATGGGGGAAACCACTCCTCGCTAGGAAGGGCTGTAGCTTATGATGAACATCCGAGAGCGGAAAATAGAATTACGCAAGGAAATGGAAGTACGACGTGCTTCGATTGTTGCCGAGATACGTGATGAGAAGCAACAACTAATAAACCAAAGAATGGTGAAGCTGTGTTCGGATAAGCTGTTTGAACAGGGGCAAATACCGTCCAATTCTCAGCCTACGCTGATGAGCTATATGCCTTTCCGTTCTGAACCCGACGTTGCGCCATTAATGGAATGGTGCTGGCAGCAGGGAATTCGTGTGCTGATACCGAAGGTAGTGGCAGACACGAAAACGATGAACTTGCACATCATAAGCCGTTATGAGGACCTTGAAAGTGGTGCTTATGGGATCAGAGAGCCTCGGAGTGACGTTCCTATTGAACATGATTTGGGCACGATTTCGATGATTGTGGTGCCAGGGTTAGCCTTTGATCTGGATTTCGGTCGCTTAGGTTACGGCGGAGGCTTCTATGATCGCTTTATGCAGTTATTCGCTGCGCGCGGGTTGAAAAGACCTTTTGCCGTTGCAGCTGCTTTCGATAATCAATTGATTCCTGCTGTTCCTTCTTCTTGGCATGATTTCAGAGTGGATGGCATCGTAACCGAAAGTAAGATGGTGTTCAAAACAGAAACCTAATATAGAGGTGATTGCAGTGCCCGATTCTTCACCATTGACGCATTTTAATGAGCAGGGACGAGCGCGAATGGTCGACATATCGGATAAAGATGAGACGAAGCGCACGGCCACAGCTCGCTCTACCTTATTAATGAAGTCAGACACGCTTAATTTAATCCTAGAGGGTAAAATGAAAAAAGGCGACGTCCTCGCCGTGGCTCAAGTGGCTGGTATCATGGCCGCTAAGAAAACGTCAGACTGGATACCGATGTGCCATCCCATTGCGCTAACTGGGGTAGATATTCAGTTTTCGAATAATGGCATTAATGAACTATACATAGAAGCAACTGTACGTACAACAGGTCCTACAGGCGTAGAAATGGAAGCTCTAACGGCTGTTTCTGCCGCGGCATTGACCGTGTATGACATGTGCAAAGCTGTAGAGAAAGACATGATCATTAACTCGACCCTGCTTGTTATGAAAACAGGCGGTAAAAACGGGGATTTTCACAGGCAAGACATGAAAGCGTGAAGGGACTAAGATCCAGCGCCAACATACCGATATTCGGGTGAGGTTCTGCGTATCACGCAGGTTAGTGGGTTGATCTCATTCAGTGAACAAGGGAGAGGTGACGAAGGATGCACTGGAAAGTTGCGATTTTGACAGCCAGTGACCGCGGTTACCGAGGAGAACGAGAAGACACTAGCGCTCAGGTAATCCGCGAGCTGATTGAAGAGGAAATTCAAGGCGAGATCATTGAGTATCGGGTCGTCCCGGACGAGATGGACGAAATTATGGCTTCATTAATCGAAATGACTGATTATTATCAAGCTGATTTAATATTAACAACAGGCGGAACAGGTCTGGCTCCACGTGATGTCACACCAGAAGCAACGCTCAATGTGATTGATCGTGTTGCACCTGGTTTTGCAGAAGCAATGCGCATGATCTCGATGCAAAAAACGAAAAAAGCGATGCTCTCCAGAGCGGTCTCTGGCATTCGCGGACGCACGCTGATCATTAATTTGCCAGGCAGTCCGAAAGGTGTTCAAGAGAATCTCATGGCGATCATTGATCAACTTCCACACGCGCTGGGTATTCTGACAGGCAAAGAAGGCGATCACGGGTGAAGAGTAGAAGCGAGTGCAAGACCATAGTGAAAAGCAGAGCGATGAACGTAAGACAGGGCAAGAGGGTGACTCATGATGAGTAAAGACACTTCCATGCTGCGCGAGGTGAAAGTGGAAGATGCGATCGGCATGATTCTGCCGCATGATCTCACGCAGATCTTGCCAGGTGAGTTCAAAGGCCGTCTGTTCCGCAAAGGTCATCAAGTGACGGAAGCGGATATTCCTGCCTTGCTGAGCATCGGTAAGGAACATATTTATGTGATGGAGCTGCAGCCCGGCTATCTCCATGAGGATGAGGCTGCCTTGCGCATGGCGCGGGCGATTGCGGGAACAGATAAGTGCTCGGATCTCAGGCTTACTGATCCGCATGAAGGCAAAGTGAACCTGAAGTCGGAGATTCACGGTTTGGTGAAGATCGATAAGGCGTTCGTGGATAGTGTGAACGCCATCGATGAGGTCGTGATGTCGACGATTCGTAGCAATACGGTCGTTCAGGGCGGCGCTTCGCTGGTCGGTACGCGGGTGATCCCGCTGATCGTCGACGAAGCGAAGGTTGAAGAGGTCGAGCGCCTTGCGGCCGCTCGCCGTGCGGAGGGCTTCACCTTGCTCGAGGTGAAGCCGTTTCGCAAGCTGCGCGTCGGCGTGATCACGACGGGCAGCGAGGTCTTCAAGGGCCGAATCCAGGATAAATTCGGCCCAGTTGTGAAAGAGAAGGTCGCGCAGCTCGGCTCCGAGGTTGTGGACCAACGCTTCGTGTCGGATGACAGCGAAGCGATTGTGGGTGAGATCCACGCGCTAGCCGCGCTGGGCGTGGATCTGGTGTTGGTCACGGGCGGCATGTCCGTGGACCCGGATGATCGCACGCCGGGTGCGATCAAGGCGGCCGGCGCCCGCGTGGTCAGCTACGGCACGCCGATGCTGCCGGGCTCGATGCTGATGATCGCCTATCTAGGCGATCTGCCGATTATGGGCTTGCCGGGTTGTGTGATGCACGACCCGTACACGTCCTTTGATGTGCTGCTGCCGCGCATCTGCGCAGGCGAAGTGATCGTGCGTAGTGACATCACGGAGATGGGCTACGGCGGTTTTTATCAATGTTAGAAGTTATCCACTCAGTATGATTAAAATAAGCCATATTTCGGGCGTTACCGGGAACTATATTGGATTTATCCAATGAAAGTTCCTTTTCGAGCGTTAAATGTGAGATTTTAATGGATTTATCCAATGAGTATACAGAGGCTTCCTTAATTTGCATTCCTTTATTGACTTACTGTATTTATAACGCAACACATAATGGAGATGAAGTCCATGTTTCAAAATATTGGATTCACTGAGCTTTTATTGATCGCCGTCGTAGCGCTTGTCATATTCGGACCGCAGAAGCTGCCGGAGATTGGCAGAATGCTTGGTAAGACGTTAAGAGATTTTAAGCAAGCGACGAATGAACTGATGAGTGACGGGCCCAAAGCGCCGATAGCATCAAATACACCTATTGTACCAGACCCGATAACACCTGTTGAGGTAGCCAAAGTGGTTGCACCAGATGAGGGTGCAATAGCTTCTCTTACGAAATCACCACAAGGCCCGATCAATGAGCAATTTGTGGCAGAACCAGCAGGCTCATCTGAGGTGAAACCTGCAGTGGCTTTCGTAACAAATAAGTCCTCCGAGGTTGTACATGTTATAGGTGCGCCAGTTGAAGCTGCAGAAGCAACCTCCATGCCAATAGCGTCATCTGACACACAAGCAGCAAGCGATGTGTTGTCCTCCGCTCCTGCTCAAGCCTCGGCCCCTACCCCGGCGCCAGCGCAGCAGTCAGGCAACACAGGTAATTCCCGGCGGTTACCGGATTAGTTTTTGATCAAACAGATGAAGAAGTGGTTCAGCCTGCAGGCTGAATTCACTAGATTAGGTAGGTGAAATCGGTTGAAAAATGAAGAAATGTCTCTTGTAGAGCACCTTGGTGAGTTGCGCAAGCGAATCATGTGGATCTTAGTTGTTCTGGTTATTGGTATGGTGGGTGGGCTTGTTGCTGCTAAACCTATCATTCGATATCTCAAAAGTATCCCGCCAGCAGATGGCATCGGTTGGAACGTTTTCTCCCCTTGGGATGCCTTGCGTTTGTATATGAATTTTGGTTTAGCTGTCGGTCTTCTTATCACATTACCCGTTATTCTGTACCATATATGGGCTTTCGTTAAGCCAGGTCTACGAGAGACGGAGCAGAAGGCTTCGCTCCTCTACGTACCCTATGCATTTTTGCTCTTTCTATTGGGACTGTCTTTCGGGTATTGGGTTGTCTTCCCAATGGCGTTTTATTTTACTTCGTCGATTAGTAAGAGTCTAGAAATTACGGAGATGTACGGTGCTGCTCAGTATTTTACCTTTATGTTTAACATCATTCTTCCGCTGGCCTGTGTGTTTGAGATGCCGATCGTGGTGATGTTTCTCACGAAGATTAAGCTCCTGAACCCGAAGCGTCTGCATAAGTTTAGAAGATATGCTTACATGCTGATGGTCATTCTTGCAACCGTAATTACGCCACCAGATGCGATTTCAGCCATATTAGTTGCGGTTCCGCTCATTATTTTATATGAATTCAGTGTCTTCATGTCGGGCTTCATTTATCGCAAACAGCTTGCGAACGATGCTGCTTGGGAACTGGAGTTTGGTCCTAAATAAGGAAATGGTTGAACACAGTCCGCCTTCGTGGTGGGCTATTTTTTTTCATGCACAGAGGGAATATTTGGTTATCATTTGGGTAGAATGAGGGGGGTGTCCATAAGAATGAAAAATGTGTAAAAGGACTTGCAAATTACTCCCAGAATGAGTATCATAAGAGGTGTTGTTAGCACTAAACACATTCGAGTGCTAATAACAAAGAAATATACCCAAGACCAATTTTCTAAAGGAGGCTATTTTTCCATGATCAGACCGTTAGGTGATCGAGTTATCATTGAAGCCGTTGCGAAAGAGGAGACTACAGCAAGTGGCATCGTGCTGCCAGATACAGCTAAAGAAAAACCACAAGAAGGTAAAGTTGTAGCCGTTGGCGCTGGCGCGTTGAAAGATGGCGTACGTGTTCCGCTTGAAGTAAGCGAAGGCGACCGCATCATTTTCTCCAAATACGCTGGAACTGAAGTGAAATACGAAGGCCGCGAACTGTTGATCTTGCGCGAAAGCGACATCCTCGCTGTATTAGCCTAAGTTAGAGCAGCATATAGATCGGCTTTACGTTATTAACAATTTATCTAGGTTTTTAATTAGAGGAGGTTTCCTATCGTGGCAAAAGAAATTAAGTTCAGTGAAGACGCACGCCGCGCGATGCTTCGCGGGGTAGATGCTTTGGCAAATGCCGTTAAAGTAACATTAGGTCCAAAAGGCCGTAACGTTGTACTTGAGAAAAAATTCGGTAGCCCGTTGATCACTAACGATGGTGTTACAATTGCGAAAGAAATCGAGCTTGAAGATGCTTTCGAAAACATGGGAGCTCAACTTGTTAAAGAAGTTGCTACCAAAACGAACGATGTTGCTGGTGACGGTACAACAACTGCAACGGTTCTTGCGCAAGCTATGATCCGTGAAGGTCTGAAAAACGTTACTGCAGGCGCTAACCCAATGGTTATCCGCAAAGGTATCGAGAAAGCTGTTAAAGCGGCTGTAGAAGAGCTTCAAGCTATTGCGAAGCCAATCGAAGGTAAACAATCCATCGCACAAGTAGCGGCAATCTCCGCTGCTGACGAAGAAGTAGGCGAATTGATCGCTGAAGCTATGGAAAAAGTAGGTAAAGACGGTGTTATCACAGTTGAAGAATCCAAAGGCTTCTTGACGGAGCTTGAGGTTGTAGAAGGTATGCAATTCGACCGTGGGTACACATCCCCATACATGATCACTGATACGGATAAAATGGAAGCAGTTCTAGACAACCCGTACATCTTGATCACAGACAAAAAAATCTCGAACATCCAAGAAATCTTGCCTGTTCTTGAAAAAGTGGTTCAATCCGGTAAACAACTTCTGATCATTGCTGAAGATGTTGAAGGCGAAGCACAAGCAACACTTGTTGTGAACAGACTTCGTGGCACATTCACTTGCGTAGCTGTTAAAGCTCCTGGTTTCGGTGACCGTCGTAAAGCGATGTTGGGTGATATCGCTGCTCTAACAGGTGGCCAAGTGATTACAGAAGAGCTTGGATTGGATCTGAAATCCACAACTCCTGATCAATTGGGTAGCGCTCGTCAAATCCGTGTTACCAAAGAAAACACAATCATCGTTGATGGTGCTGGTAACCCGAAAGATATCGCAGCTCGCGTTACACAAATTCGTTCCCAACTGGAAGAAACAACTTCCGATTTCGATAAAGAAAAACTGCAAGAGCGTTTGGCTAAACTTTCTGGCGGTGTAGCTGTTATCAAAGTTGGCGCAGCGACTGAAACTGAATTGAAAGAGCGCAAGCTTCGCATCGAAGATGCTTTGAACGCGACTCGTGCAGCAGTTGAAGAAGGTATCGTTTCTGGTGGTGGTACTGCCCTAGTTAACGTATACAACGCAGTAGCGAAAGTAGTAGCAACTGGTGATGAGCAAACGGGTGTTAACATCATCCTTCGTTCCCTTGAAGAGCCAGTTCGCACAATCGCAGCTAACGCTGGTCAAGAAGGCTCCGTTATCGTTGAGCGCTTGAAAAACGAAAAAGTAGGCATCGGCTACAATGCAGCAACTGGACAATGGGTAAACATGTTCGAAGCTGGTATCGTTGACCCTGCGAAAGTAACACGTTCCGCACTTCAAAACGCAGCTTCCGTTGCAGCTATGTTCTTGACAACTGAAGCGGTTATCGCTGATAAACCAGAACCAAGCAAACCAGGTATGCCTGATATGGGCGGCATGGGTGGTATGGGCGGCATGATGTAAGAAGCTCCTCAGAGCTTCTGCGCATGCAGAGAGAAAGGCTCCTTCGGGAGTCTTTTTTTTGTTTTCTTAAAATAAAAATTTTAGCATTTATTCGCCAAAATAGAACCTATGTTCTATTTTGATGAAATTAAAAAGCCCATAGGGCTACGAATGTTATCTGTTTTTTAACTTGTCGATTTCAATTGCGTGATCAACGAGTTGTTTATCGATGACATTAAAATGATGTACGAATGTATGATGTTCTGTCACTAAATGTCTTTGAACGCTTCTAGTTGTTTGACATCATCACGTGTTTCTAGTACAGCTTGTCTAATTAAGGGAATGTCCGATGCAAGAGCTTTGATTTCTTTCAATTGTTCTAAAATTTGAATCAATATTTGCTCACTCATGTGCTTATCATCCTTTCCTAATGTTTTTGTTTCAGTAAGTACAGGTCTTCTTCGGTCTTGGAGATCTTGTCCCTTTGAAAGTCTAAGCGGTCATTGGTTGTGTGAATCGCTGCGAGAAGACGGTTATTTGATTCGATATTTTCGATATGATAAGAGTCTAATGTAAGCTGAATACGGTCGATTTTTGATTCCACGTTTTCTAGCTGCAGCATTATTTTTTTTAGTAGTTCTTCCATGTATTGCACCTCACTTTTTAAAGTTTTTTTATATATGATGTGACAAGCACCTACAGTTAATTCTACAGCGTAATTCCCAGACTGTGAATTGATAACCTAAATTCACTTTTGTTTACTCCTAGGTACTCGCCACATAGCCTGGCTCTCGTCCGTTTGCTTGGACCCCATGCCTGCTTGGCCCAAGTGAGTCAGCCCATTTATTGGAAAGATAGGCATTTGTACACTCTCTGGACTAGGGTTAGACGTATACTATCTCAAACTAACAGAGGAGTTGACGCATTCATGGCTTTACAACCAAATCAAGGAAAACAATTTCAGTGTCCACCTGCTGACCCTATAATGACAGATCCAGAAAGAGTAGTTAGAGACTTCTACCACCCACAAAAGGTTCAAGTCATTCATCCAATCCAAATTGTAAATCGCCATCACTGCGTACCGGTTTATGAGCACGTGTATACGTGTAGCGAAACCGATGAGTATTGCGGAACTCACCCGCATCCACATCAAGGCATGCTCAGGAAGTAACGGATAAGCACTTCTCGTTAAGAATCATTCGATGATTCTGGCGGGAGGTGTTTTTTTGTTAGGGGAGTTGATTATATAATGAGGGAAGGATGTTGATTGGGTAACGGGGGATAGGCACATGCAAGAGTTAGAAATTGATTGGCCGTTCTGGATAGAACGGATACGTCCTAAATTTGATAAAGTGATCCTCGCGAGAGGTTGGGCCTATTTCAATGAAGGTGTTGTAAGGGATATTCAAGTTGAAGGTACCTCGATCATAAAAGCGAGAGTGGACGGAACCAAAAGGTACAAGGTTACTTTGGATCTCAAGAGCTTCACAAAAAGTGGCTGCACGTGTCCCTACGGTTATTATTGTAAGCATATGGCTGCGGTGCTGTTAGAAGTGGCGAAGCAAGCGGGATATGACCCAGAGGAATTTCGTTTTGGTAAAGTGAAGATGGCGCAGGTAGATCAGAAAATTCCACAGAAATCTAAGTCTACAACTAGGCTGCCAGAGCCGACAGATAGCTGCGCAGTGTGGCTGACTTATTTTCATAAACAATATGGCAATGCCAAGATTTATAATGCGTTCAGTCTCGAGGAAGTCTGTATGCGTGCGTGGCGTGAGCTTAATAAGCTGGCTGATACGTGGGAGCCGACCATTCGGGGTGTGTATGATATTCATGTGGCGCTGTATGTCATACAGCTATGCGATACAATGGCGGGATCGAAGGCGATCACATACGATTTTTATCAAAATACGAGCTACTATGTCAAACGTGTCCTGACCCATGCTCACGAGCAATTGGAAGCGACGCTTCACGAGCTGGATGTTAACAGGGCATATAAGCAGTATGGTGGACATTTGAAGGAATTATCAGCGTATGTGGCTGACATTTGCGAGAATGGCTCAGGCTTGTACCCCTATGATTGGATCGATTTGTATAAGCTGTTATGGTCACAGTTATTTCAGGATAAGGACATTCTGGAGGCAGAAAAGGCTAGGCTTAGGCAGGTGCTTGCGGATCCGCGAGTGAGTCAACAAGCGCATCAAGTCGCTGCTCTCGGTTCTATTCATTTTGATATTAGCCGAAGTGAAGATGAAAATGCCTGGGAACGAGCAGAAAGTGGGATGTTTGAAATTGAGCCTGATTATTGGTTCGATTATTTGAATGGATTTGTTTTTGAGAGTCAGTGGGAACGTCTGTTGACCTGGTTGCGGTGGTTAAAACCGAAGATGGCGTGGAACGAGGGATTGTATGCGAATGAATTTTTGCATTACTGGCGATTGGCAGCGGAACAGCGAGATGTTGAGAAAGAGCAGCGGGAAGTCATGGTTTCGCTTTTACCTGCAAGCTACGATCACTATGCGAAATTCCTACTGTCAAAAGGCGAGTACCAGGAATGGGCAGATCTCTGTCTCCTTTTGGATCTAACGACGGTACACATCGATGCAGCGCAGCTAAAACTCGTCGAGAAAGCGAATGTTCGCTTCCTCCTGCCGATCTATCACCACGCCATTGAAGCATTCATACAGGGGAAAAATCGTCCCGACTATATACAAGCCATTAAGCTCTTGAAGAAATTAGCGGCTGCATATAAAAAGTTGAAGCTAACCCCTCGTTTCGAAGCCTACTTGGAGCAAATCGTGAAACAATACGCTCGGTATCGCGCTTTTACTGAGGAATTACGGAAAGGAAATTTAATACCATGATGACTTTGTCACCGATTCATATGAGAATTCGAAGGCTTGCATCGGGAAGCTTTGCTCTATATGGCGAAACGGAGCAAGCTAATGAGGTTCCTGGATATATGCTGCGTAAGCTGCTTTTTGCCTGGCATGAACGCTCATTCTATGGGACACAACTGGAAGTGACTCGGATTCCTTATGGTGATGCGATTCTGCTGTCTCCTGTCATGGCTTTGGATTATTTACGTGCACCTGGCGTGCTTCTACACAGCAGTTTAACTTGGGAAGAGGGATTTGAAGAGCTGCAAAAAGGAGCGCACTTTCTAAGTGAGGCGATCGATGCCCGCTGGTATTTGCCTTCCTACGAGCTTTGGCGTGAAGGGAAAAGTGGCTGGAAGTTTAGGGTGCCAGTAGGGCAAGTTGAGAGGTTTAGGGAGCTTTGTAACGGGGATTTTCCTGAAATCTTTTGGCAGAGCTGGTTCAGCGAAATCGTTGAAGAGCTGCTTGAGACTGATGCGGATTTTGAGCTATCTCCGGGGTGGAATGGATTAGTTCAAGAGCATAAGCTGCTGCAAGTTAACGCCCGAGGGTTCAATGTTCTGCTGTCTGAATCGTCTTGGATGCAGGAAGAGGATTGGCTCCTAGCGATTGGTTGGACTCATGGCGATGATACGCCATATCGAATTTGTGTGCAGCTCGTTGAACCCTATGCCGAGACATATGTCGACGGGACGACGACGGCCAAGGATAACGCAGCGGATTGGCGACTTCGTTTCATTGCACAGGATCACCGGGATGCTAACCGATTCGTGGAGTTCAGCTCAACGGGAAATGTGTTAGTCGGCGAGATACCACTTGCTTGGCAGTCAGATATAGCTGATAAGCTTCATGAACAAACGAAACGTATTTTGCGGATGCTGCCCGAGCTTGAGAGTGCATATCAACCAGGCAAAATCATCGAGCAATTGTCAGATGATGCAGCGTGGACGTTCCTAACCGAATCGAGTATGCAGCTTGTGGCGGCGGGTATTTCCGTCTTTTTACCATCATGGTGGGAAGAGATTCAGAAGATGCGTCGTCCTCAGTTGAAGGCGAAAATCAAAAGCTCCGTGGGCTCAACGCGTAAAGCCATGTTTGGAATGGATCAGATCATACAGTTTGATTGGCGAGTGGCGCTAGGCGGCATAGATTTGACTGAGGAAGAATTTGGGCAAATGGCTTTGGAAAAGAAGCGCTTGATCTACATTCGAGGTAAATGGGTGCAGCTGGATCCTGCGTATTTGGAACAAATTCGCGATACTATGAAGCAGGTCGAGAGGAAGAAGGGGCTGTCCTTCCGGGATGTGTTGGAAATGCATCTGTCAGAAAGCGAGGAGACTCTCGCGGCGGATAGCGATGAGAAGGACAAGGCGGTAGATGTTAAAGTAGAGCTAAATAGTCATCTGCGTGGTTTGATGAAACAATTGGGTCAGACCAAGTCTATTCCACTTGTTGAGCGGATTGATGGTTTACACGCTGAACTTAGGCCTTATCAGGTGCAAGGGGTGTCGTGGCTCCTTTTTCTACGTAATATGGGGCTAGGTGGCTGTCTGGCGGATGATATGGGGCTGGGGAAGACCATTCAGTTTATTGCTTATTTGTTGAAGGTGAGGGAGCAGGGGAAGACAGAGGAGAAATTAAAATCAAAACCCTCCTTGCTCATATGTCCGACCTCTGTGCTTGGTAACTGGCAGAAGGAGCTCGCGCGTTTCGCACCAACCCTCCAGATTCAACTTCATTATGGTGCGCAGCGGGCAAAAGGAGAAGCTTTCGAAGCATCGCTTGGTGATGCTGATTTGGTGATAACGTCCTATACTCTCGCACAGTTGGATGAAGAGGAACTGTCGAGCGTTACGTGGGATACGCTTTGCTTGGATGAGGCACAGAATATCAAGAATGCATATACGAAGCAATCGCAGGCCATTCGTAAACTAGAAGCGGGTCAGCGAATTGCGTTGACTGGCACACCGATTGAGAATCGATTGACCGAGTTGTGGTCGATTTTTGACTATGTGAACCCAGGGTACCTGGGGACGTTGACTCATTTTAACCGACAGTATGTAGGTCCAATCGAGAAAAATGGGGATGGCGCTAAGGAATTGACGGGGCGCGTTCAGCGTTTGATAAGGCCGTTCCTGTTGAGACGGCTTAAGAAGGATCCAGCGATACAGCTGGACTTGCCGGATAAGTACGAGGGGAAGGCGTATGTGCGCCTCACCACAGAGCAAGGGGCGCTGTATGAGAATGTCGTGCAGAGCTTGATGGAGAAGATTGAGGACTCGAGTGGGATAGAAAAGAAGGGCCTCATTCTTACCTCGCTGATGAAGTTGAAGCAGATTTGTGATCATCCGGGTTTGTTTTTGAAGGAGATTGGCGGAGCGAGCGCGAGTGCAGGCGCAAAAGCAAAAGAAGGGCGCGGCGCACTCGCCGCCGCGGTTGATGTGAGAGCACGCTCAGCGAAGCTGGAGCGGTTGGTTGAAATGATAGACGAACTCAGGAGCGAAGGAGGCAGCTGCCTCATCTTCACCCAGTTCGTCGAGATGGGCCACCTGCTGCAGGCTACGCTTGCGCAGGCGCTAGGAGAGCCCGTGCAGTTCTTGCACGGGGGTGTTTCAAAAGCGAAGCGCGACGCGATGATCGCGCGCTTCCAGGACGCGACGCTCCCCGCGGAGGAGCGTTGCCACATCTTCATCCTCTCGCTGAAAGCAGGAGGAACGGGGTTGAACCTGACAGCGGCGAATCACGTGTTCCACTACGACCGCTGGTGGAATCCGGCCGTGGAGAATCAGGCCACGGATCGCGCTTTCCGCATCGGGCAAACACGCAACGTGCTGGTGCACAAGTTTGTAACGCTCGGCACGCTCGAAGAGCGAATCGACGAGATGATCGGGCGTAAGCAGGGCCTCAGTGACCAAATCGTCGGCACCGGCGAGAACTGGGTCACTGAGATGTCGACAAGCGAGCTGCGCGAGCTTTTTGCCTTAAGGCGTGAGTGGATGGAGAAGTGAGATCGAGGTCGTATCAAGAAAGGCGAAAGGCTATCCATCCTTGATGGTTGTAGCCTTTTTTGCTTTTTAGGAACAAAAAAAGGCGCCACATCTCTGTGGCACCTTCTCTATTTAGCTGGAAAAACAGCTGCAACAATCGCATCAACACTTTGCTTCTCAGTCGGATCCTTCGCAATTAACTTGTTCATTAATGCTTGGTCTGGCGTACCTTGCTTCTGTAAGATGGCTAGATACCAGCGGACTAATAGGCGGTTCACTTGGTCATCCATATTCTCAGTTATATGTGGTTGAATTAGTGCAATAGCACCTTTATAATCACCGCGCATATAGCTGATTTGGCCAATGTTGAGTGCCATAGATGGAGTGACTGCGAATTCGCGTCCTTGAGCTTGTTCTTTTGGTAGGTTTTTCAAGGAATCAATGCGCGCAAGAACATCTTTATACGTGGCAAGCGCATTCTCTAATTTCGAGTTGAACTCTTGTGTGTTGCCTTTGGCATTGGCTTCTCCTGCTAGCTCAATATTCAGTGAGATGCTCTTCTCATACATATCCATATACCAAGGATAGTTTGAAATTTGAGCATTTGACCACTCCAAAGCCCCTTGTTTATTCCCTTTGATGAGAAGCATATTTAGCTGTTGCATGGCGACTACGCGGTTATGGGGCTCTTTTTTCAAAAGTTGAGTCATTAAGTCTTGGGCCTGATTGAAAAATGGCTCGCTCTTCGTAGGGTCATTCGGGTTTTCCTTCTGCATTTGATTATAAACTTGAAGGAGGAGTCCAATTCGGCTCACTTGCCCTGTTAACAAATAATCTGGATGACCAGGATGCAACGAAATGGCTTTATCAAGAGGTTTCACAATCTGATTGTAATCCTTACTTGTTTTTATAACTTCAATAGTTTGTTTGTAGGAACCGTTGGCTGAAAGAAGCTGAGCTGAGATGAAGAACATTACAAGCGACAGTACCGCAATACTTGCAGGGAATATCTTGTGAATAACAGCTGATTTTGACTTTAACCGCAGCTGACCTGAGGAACTGTTGCTCAGCATACCGCCAAGAGCGAGGAACAGAATCGCTCCCATGTAAACATAGCTCAAATCAAAGTCGATCATACTGTGGACCAGAAGGGAAATCATGATAATGAAAAATAGGAAGTGCAAATCTCGCTTCTCCTGAGAGCTTCGAATGTAACTTCGGATATAGAACCAACAAACGGCAATGACAAATCCGATAAAGGCTAGGAAACCAAGCGCACCGGCTTCAACCAAATATTGCAGAGCAAAGTTATGCGCCTGACGACTTGTGTAAGGATTATTTTGATACTTTTCATAAAGGGAAGCCCAAGCTCCGCCACCAGCACCAATAATCGGATAGTCCGACCAAAGCTTTACAGCATCTTTATAAAACGTTCCACGCTCCAATACACTGTGCTGCTGGAAATTAATATTCTCAACACGTGTTTTTACGTTCTCAGGAAGAATGTTCTTAAATCCAGTATCACTTAGGATAAGAATGGCTCCAACCACAGCAATCAAGACAGCTGCGATCGGAAGAATAAATGTTGCATATTTCTTAGTATCAAAACGAGCTGTTATGCGCTCCAACCATGGCTCACCAAAGCGTTGTATAGCGACGGACAGTCCAGCAAAAACTAAGGAAGCGAGTAGTAGAATCCACCAACCATGCCAAGATTCTGAAGCACTAGGTTGCTTTTGTAGCCCGATGCCAATATCCGTTACCTTTTCTAAAATAATAAGGGAAGTGCCGAATGCTAGTCCCAGTTGAACTAGAGCTAAGATCTGGCGACTCATTCGGAAGAAAAACATCATGATGAGGAATACCACTGGGATTACGACAATGGCACCACGTGACAAAGTCAGCCAGAAAGAAACGATAGTTGGAATCAATAAAAACGCATGAATAAGTACTACGTACCATTTACGAGATTTGATGATGAAGAATAAAGAACTAAGCGTTATCGTAATTAAAAAAGCTGCATACGTGTTAGCGTATTGGAAGACCGAGGTTAAACGTAGACCGTTGGAATCTGTCATGATCGCATCGCGGTACAGATTTGTATCCGTTCCATCCATGAGAGCAAACCATCCGACAAGGTGTCCTGCGAAGGTTTTGTTGCCTAACCAGTACAAAAGTCCAAATAACACGATGAAATATCCTGAGATCATGAATAATTGGGCAACTATCGACACACCGAGCTTGTTTTTTGTCAAAAATACACCTAAAATGAAGAAAGTTGCATACAGCATTTGGATGTAAACCATATTTGTTGCCAGATAATGAGATGCCGAATTCGACAAAGAAATAACATAAGTAAGCGGCATGATGAAGACAAGAATGGTAAGGATATCTTTCTTTTCTTGAAGCTTAAACACAAATAACGCTAGAATCGCAACAAGTAAAAGGATGATGGAGGACCACACGGAAGCAGAGTAAATGCTTCGCTCAAACTCAGATGTACCGCCATTAAACAGCGCCCTTTGAAAAGGTGCCCAGAACATAAATAAGCCTGTAAACACAGCCAATACCCAAAAGATGACAGAGCTTTTATCCGTCGTTATCGTTCCATTCGATTTTGCACGCGAAGCCGCGTAGGCATTCTTACTTGCACTCATTCCAGATAGTCTCCTTCTTCGCTAAAGTTCGACTTTATTTTAGCATACTGGAAGAGGGTTTCCAAATGGTTGTTTATAGATTAAAAAATCTTGTGAAATTAATAAAATGAGAAATTTTTATGGGAATTAGATAAGTAATTATTCCAGCTGCGGGCATGGAACAAGATTTTTACCTGCTTCAAAGGCATATCTAAAGAATTGCTACCCATTGAAAGTAATATTATATCTCGAAGTAGCAGTTACTTCAGGTATAAAGGTATTATGAGAGGAATGGAAACGAGCAATTGAAGATCATTTGATAAGGGTTTTGAACAAATAAAAGTAAACTAGATTTATTAGCTGAGAAGTTCATAAATCAACAGATATGGCAATCATTTAGGATCAATATATTACGTACATGAAAATATGGCTAATAACAGGGGAGTATAATGAGGATTAAAAAGCTCAAGAAAATGTCAGTGCTAGTCTTTTCAATATTCTTGTTTTTTATTATTTTTAAGATGGTAACAGCTCAAAATATGAATTCCTTTAATATCGCTATTGAGATGAAAATCCCACAAAACGATACTATTCAAATTTTTTTTGACAATGGAAATGATACTTACTTTGATGAGCAACATTCAAAAAAAATAGATGTAGTAGGTTCAGAAGGGTTTCAGGTAATCAAAGTGAAAATCCCTTACGATAAACTGAGCAAAATTAGACTGGATTTAAGCGATGGACGCAATAAAGAAGTATTGATTAAAGAGATTAGATATGAAAATGCGTTGTCCAGCGAAATGTTAAATGCTGAAAAAATAAAAAACTATTTCTTAGCATTTAACTTAACACATTACGAGATTACAGATAATGTCATTGTTGCAGAAATGGATAGCAACGACCCATATATCTATTCAACCAGTGATGTTGCAGTGGGGAATCCTTTTAATTATAAGAAAATTACATTATCTGCAATAATAATTTGGCTTGTTCTAATAAGTATCATATCCTTTTTACTTAGACAAAGATCAATAAAGAGTTTTTTTACAGATATTTATACGAATCGAACGCTAATAATCACTCTTGCTACAAACGATTTTAAAACCAAATATGCAGGTTCATATTTAGGTATTGTATGGGCGTTTATTCAACCGTTGATGACGATACTCATTTATTGGTTTGTTTTTCAAGTTGGATTTAGAGCGCAAACAGTTAGCGATGTACCATTCATAATATGGCTAACTGTGGGGATGGTGCCTTGGTTTTTCATTTCTGAAGCACTTAGTAGTTCAAGCAATATCTTTATAGAATACAGTTATCTTGTGAAAAAGGTTGTATTTAATATTAAAATATTACCTCTTGTAAAACTAACATCATCTCTTTTTGTGCATCTTTTCTTTTTAGTCATAATAGCATTTTTATTGGTGTTCTATGGTTATTCTCCTGGAATTACTTTTATCCAGATAGGTTATTTTAGTGCTTGTGCTTTTTGCTTAGCTCTTGCAATTTCATATATTGTTGCTCCAATCATGATATTTTTCAAGGACTTAATGCAAATAATTAATATCATTTTGCAGTTCTTTATGTGGCTGACGCCTATAATGTGGGATCTAAGTATTGTGCCTGAACAGTATAGATGGATTTTTAAATTAAATCCTGTTTACTATATCACAGAAGGTTATAGAAACTCCCTTATACATCATAAGTGGATGTGGCATAGTTATGTGGACACCTTTTATTTTTGGACATTAACGATTGCACTTTTCGGAATTGGGATGATGATTTATAAAAGATTAAAGCCACACTTTGCAGATGTACTTTAATTATGTCGTTAGGAGAATATGATGAGTGATACAATAATTGAGGTTTCTAATTTATCAAAGACTTATAAAGTTTATGATAAGCCGACAGACCGCTTGAAAGAATCTTTGAGTTTTGGTCGGAAATGTTTTCATAGGGATTTTCATGCGTTATCTGATGTTACATTTAATGTTCGCAAGGGTGAGATTTACGGAATAATGGGACAGAATGGTTCAGGTAAATCAACTCTATTGAAAATTATCACTGGGGTATTAAATGCCTCAAGTGGTAAAGTTAACATTAATGGCAGAGTTTCTGCGTTGTTGGAGTTGGGAGCAGGCTTTAATTCTGAATATACCGGCATGCAAAATATATATTTAAATGGTGCAATGCTTGGTTTTACAAAAGAGGAAATTGCAAATAAAGTGGATTCAATCATTGAATTTGCAGACATAGGCGATTTCGTAAATCAACCTGTCAAAACTTATTCAAGCGGTATGTTTGCCAGACTAGCTTTTGCTGTTTCAATAAATGTTGATCCAGATATATTGATTGTTGATGAAGCACTATCCGTTGGTGATTTCTTCTTTCAAGCAAAGTGCTATAAAAAGTTTGAAGAGTTTAAAAGTAAGGGGAAAACTATATTGTTTGTATCACATGATATGAGTAGTATTCTGAAATATTGTGATAGGGTTCTCTTACTTAATCATGGAAGAACTATTTCAGAGGGGTCGGCGGACCATATCCTCAATTTATATAAAAAACTTTTAGTAAATCAAAATAAAGATGATGTCACGGAAAATACAATGAGTCAGGAACAGTTGACGGATAATGAGGGGACATTATTTAAGAATAGATTAACCGTTAATCCTTTTGTCTTAGATTATGGAAGTAAAGAGGCAGAAATAATTGATTTTGCTATTAAAGATAAATCAGGAACGGTAACAAATTCTATAATGAAAAACGAACATTTTGAAATATATATGAAAATACAGTTCAACAAAAAAATTATTACTCCTATATTTGCGTTTACAATCAAAGATATTAAGGGTACAGAACTTATTGGTACTAACACACTTATAGAAAACAAATCAATTGAACATATTAATGAGAACGAAACCATTGAAATATCTTTCAAACAAGAAATGAATTTACAAGGAAGTACTTATTTACTATCACTTGGTTGTACGGGTTATAGTGACAGTGAATTTAATGTTTACCACAGGCTATATGATGTGTGTAATATTAATGTTGTTTCACAAAAAAACACGATAGGTTTCTATGACTGTAATTCTGACATAGAAATAAAAAGGATGATTCAATAATGAATGAAGAGTTAATTGGTAAAGTAAAGCTGAATTATTCTTACTACAAGGGAACCGATTTATATTCAGATGGTATCATTGAAGATAAAATGCTTGAAATTGCTAAGACACATGAGAATTGTGAAGATGTTCTTGCAGAGGATTCAAGATGGCCTATACTTTATCATTTCTCCACAATAAGACAAAATATATTAGAATGGTTTCCTTTTAAAAAAGACGCAGAAGTGTTAGAAATTGGAGCTGGATGTGGTGCAGTTACAGGTGCGCTTTTGAAAAATGATTTAGTTGTTACTTGCATCGAGCTCTCTAAAAAAAGGTCTATGATTAATGCGTTCAGGCATAAAAATTACGAAAAATTAGAAATTATTGTTGGGAATTTTATTGATATAGAAATTACAAAAAAATATGATTATATTACTTTAATTGGTGTCTTAGAGTACGCAAAATTATATATTGAAAACAATGATAATCCTTCTATTCATTTTCTAAAAACAATTAAAGAATATTTAAAAGAAGATGGCAAACTTTTTATTGCAATTGAAAATAAATTTGGATTAAAGTATTGGTCTGGAGCTAAGGAAGATCACACAGGTATACTATTTGATGGTATAGAAGGTTATACTACTAATAATAACAGTGCTGAAACCTTTTCTAAAAACGAACTAAAATCAATGATGGATGAAGCAGGATTCCATGGCATTGAGTTTTATTACCCGTATCCTGACTACAAATTTCCTCTACATATATATTCTGATAAAAGATTACCACAAATAGGCGATATGGTTCTTGATAGATATAATTATGATCAAGATAAGCTTTCTCTCTTTGATGAAAAGAGTGTATATGACAATTTAATAAAAAGCCAAATGTATGATATGTTTTCTAACTCTTTTTTAATTGTAGCAGAGAAGAAAACAATAACAAAAACTTAGAAGGTGAATGGTATGTCGATTGAATATGTGAAATATAATCCATTCAGAAGAAAAGAGTTTGCACTGAAGACTATCATAGAAAATGTAAATGGGAAAATACAAGTAAAAAAGAAGAGTTTGGACATTCAAGCGGAGAAGTTCGTAAAAAAAATTATTGAGAACCGTCAACTACTTACAAATGAATATAAGCAACTTGTCGTTTGCGGAGCTGAAGCTAATAATAATGATAATGAAATTATATTTGATTATGTAAAAGGTATAACACTTCAGGAATCAGTTCTTAAAACGATTGAATGCAATGATAAAAAGGGTTTTATAGATATTTTATACGTATATAAAGAGATCTTGACGGATCAAGGGAGAATTCCATTAAAAAAGACTTCTGAATTAACTGATGAATTTTATTCAGTTTTTGGAGTTGTTCCAAATGGGTATACTTTTGAATATTTACCTGTTTCAAATATTGATATGTCTTTTGATAATCTAGTGGTTAATGATGATAAATTAACTATGATTGATTATGAGTGGGTATTCTCATTTCCACTACCAATTAATTATGTTATCTATAGGAATGTTATCACGTTCTATAACAAGTTTAAAAATAAATTAGATAAGAACAAGTTTATTAGTGTCGAGGAAGTATTTAAACTTTTTAATATCTATGAAAATGATATAAATATTTTTGCTCAAATGGAAAATAGCTTTCAAAATTATGTACATGGTAATAACTCTAATATCTATAATAAGTATTTAAAGGAAACTTATTATTTAAATGATATATTAGAGCTTAAACAGAGGGAAGCTTCTAATTCTATAGCACAATTTTTTTGGGATGATGGTACCAGTTTTAATGAGGTAAATGCTTTAAATATTGACATAAATATTCAAAATCGAAATGAACAGTCTATTGAATTTACTGTGAATGAAATAAAATCAATTTTTCAAAATGATTTTAGAATTGATATTTGTAAGCTACCTTGTGCGATCAAGATTATTGAAATTTATGTTAAATACGCTGATTTTAATCGAAAACTTAATATATCTCACACCAATGCTAATGTAATTGACGGGAATTGCTATGCATTTTTTCATGACGACCCACAATTTATATTTGATAAATTAGAGAATACTGAAATAGAGATTGAAAAAATTATTTTGAAGGTTCAATTTATTGATTTTAATTTGTATGCAAGTACAATAGTTCATAAATTTAAAGAAAAAGAAACAGAACTTTTAATGATTAATAGCCAGTTATTGGATGAAAATTCAAATATGCTTAATAAAAATAATGATTTAACCAATACAATTGACGAATTAATAAGTAAGAATAATAAATTATCTATTACAAGTGATGAAATAGAAAGTAAAAACAATGAATTATCAGTTAGTTTGCATGCGATAGAATTGGAGCTTAATAACAAAAAAGAGGAATTGATTAAAGTTTATAGCTCGAAAAGGTGGAAGTTGATTAATATTTTAGGGAAATTCATTCTTTACAGAAGATAATAATATATTAATGTTCGTTAATATAAATTCATTTTGGAGGAATTATGGTAAATATATCTGTAATAATTCCGACCTATAACAGGCACGATTTACTTCCCGAATTAATAGAATCATTTCGTTTCGTAGAAAAAGCAACAAAATATAGCTATGAAATAATATTTTCGGATGATGGATCCACTGATGATACCATTACCTTTTTAAAATCTATTGAGCTTTTACCTATAATAATCTTAAAAAATAATCATGGCGGGGCTTCACATGCAAGAAATGCAGCATTAAAAGTTGCTAAAGGGGAGCTTATATTATTTATAGGCGACGATATTTATCCGAATCCACATATATTAAATCAACATTACGAAAAATACTTAAGCCTTAATCGCAAAACAGCTATTTTAGGAAATATTAAATGGCATCCGAAATTGAAAATTAACCACCTAATGAAACATATAACTGAAATAGGTGGTGAGCAATTTTCATTCGAGAAAATGCCAAATAATGAGCTAGTTGATTTTAGACATTTCTATACATCAAATGTTAGTGTCCCTAAGAAACTAATAGGCAATATGGTTTTCGATTTAAGTTTTGACAAATATGGTTATGAAGATATTGAATTTGCTTATAGATTAGCCAAAAAGGGAATGGAAATTTTTTATTATCCTGATGCCACTGTATATCATTATCACTCATTTGATCTTGAAAAATTTAGTAGAAGACAAGAAGCTGCAGGAGAAATGGTAGTAGTTTTCAGTAATATTCATCCTGAATTAGATAATCGTCTATTTAAAATTACGCATTTGAGATTAGAATATGAGAAGTGGGTAAAAAAATATGAAGATCTAGCACGAAATATTGATTCTCAATCCATACTAGATCATATTTATAAAGATATAATAAAATTTGAAAATAATAGTATTAATGAAGTAAAACTTTCAAGCTTCTATTCTAGAGTATTTATGCTTCGATATGAATTAGGAACTTTATCTCGTTTAGGCTATTTTGATGCAAATATGGTTAAGGCTTTTCTTATTAGTAAATTTTTTCTTGAATATATAAATATTAAAGTTGACGTTAAAGATAGGAGACGGTATATGCTGAATAAAGCTAAACAATATTTGCGTCAATTTAAGTTTTTAAGGTATATTAAATCCGTTTTTTTTGATAAACAACGTACCGTAAAACAAGTTCAATTTATAGATGTGCATCCTGGAAGGAAAAAGATCGGATTTTGTAAATCAAAAGACACTACTTTTACATTTAACTATGATCTTTTTGGAGATAATTTTGAAGTTATAGAATATATGTTAGATGATGATGCTTATTTTGTAAATAATAAAGCTGTATCATTTACAGAATTAGTAACGAAATATGAATATATTTGGTTCATACCAGAAAATTATAAGTTACCAGATGAATTATTTGCTAATATTCTTTTGATGGTTAACAAAGTCAAAATGGATTTTATATTACTTTCTTTTATGCTCAAAGATATGCCTTATGTGGCTGTATTAAAAGAGTTTAGAAGCAACATAATAATAGCTTCAGAAAGAATCATGGCAAATAGAGAAATGAATTTTAATAATAGTTTAGGGAAAATAGTTAAAGTTTTTCATACTGAGAACGAACAAATTGAGGTTATGAGATGTGAAACTTTTTTTTCAGAATACTTTGATATAAAAGAGGATTTATCATACGACCACAAACAAGTCATTATTGGTAATAATGCCGTCAATTATAGCAAATTCTCAGAAAAATTCGAACTAAATAATATACAAAACAAGCCTTGTATTTTTGTCGTTTCAGTCTACTTATTTGTAGGGGGAGTGGAACGTAATACAATAGAAGTAATGGAAAAGCTCGTTGATAAATATGATTTTATTGTCATAACACTTGAATGGATTGCAGAGCAGCATGGTTCATTGCACTATAAAATGAGGGATTCTGCTAAATGTATTTATGATTTTCATGAAATATTGGATTACTCATTATATCTTGACGCACTTAAAGACTTGAAAAATATTTATCAACCAGAGGCTGTTTGGATTTGTAATGGTTCTAATTGGTTATGTGATAATGCACTTGAAATAAGAAAAGTTTTTCAAAATATTCCTATTATTGATCAGCAAGTTTATGATACAGAAGCAGGCTGGATTACCAGATATATGGAAAAAGGTATTCAATCATTTGATAGATTTATTGCAATTAATAGAAGAATTTATGATAAGTTCGTTAATCAATTTAAGATCCCTCAAAGTAAGATTGATATTATATATCCTACACTAAATCTTAGCAAAGCTAATGCGCATTTGTATAATGCTGAGAAAATGAGAGAGAAATACAATATACCAAATCAGAGGAAGATTTTTGCATTTATTGGAAGAATGGCGGAGCAAAAACGGCCACTCTTATTGCTTAAACTAATTGAACAAATAAATAATAAACAAGATGACAATCATTTTATGCTTATTGGAAACGGGCCATTAAGAGATGAAGTTAAAGTATTTATCGATGAACATAATTTGAGTAATGTAACAAGAGTTGATTTTATTGACGATGTTTGTGAAGTTTTTTGTTTTTTGGATGGGGTTATTTTTGTTTCTGAGTATGAAGGGTTACCAATTGCAATTCTTGAATCAATAATCAATTCTGTACCTGTGTTAAGTACCGATGTTGGAGACGTTAAGCTTGTTTTGGATAAGTATAACGGTGGATTGATTTTTAGAAATATGTCAGAAACTGAAATTAATTCAAAAATTCAAGACTTTATGGAGTTTAAAGAAAATTTAGAAATTTATAAGCAAGCTTTGGATAAAAATAAAGAAGATATAATAAATGAATTTTCGATAGATACTATCTCATGTCAGTGGAATGATTCGTTTGAACGCGCAATTAAACATTATAAGAAACGATAGGAGGAAGATAGTAAAATGAATAAATTAATTAGTGTTGTTATTCCATCATACAACCATGAGAAATTCATTGTCGATGCGATTGAAAGTGTTTTAAATCAAACCTATAGAAATATTGAATTAATTATTATTGATGATGGCTCTAAAGATAAGTCCTGGGAATATATTAGCAGCATTACTGATGAGAGGGTAATAAAATATAAACAAGAAAATCAAGGTGCTCATAACGCAATAAATAATGGTCTTAAACTAGCAAAGGGAGATTATCTTGCTATATTAAATTCTGATGATACATTTTCACTTGATAGGTTTAGTAGAATCATGGATGAGTTTGAGAAAGACAACGCTTTAGATTTTGTTTGTTCCTATATTAATATTATAGATGCTGATGGCAATTCTTTAGGTGTAAAAGAGGGATGGAACAATTGCGAACCTTGGCCTATTCCTAATTGGCAGCAAAGCTTTAAAGTACAAGATAATTTTTATACCAATATAATAATGACTAATTTCGTTTCAACAACAAGTAATATGGTTTTTAAAAAAGAAATATTTGAAGAAATAGGCGGTATGAGAAACTTAAGATTTGCACATGACTGGGATTTTATGTTAAGACTTGCTTTCAAATATAAATGCAAAATCATTCAGAATCCAACAATTAATTATAGGCTGCATGGAAATAATACTATTAATACTAATAGAAAGTGGTTATTATTCGAAAATTGTATTGTCATAGCGGCAAATATAGATAATTATTATGGTAATTATATTTTTAAAAATTTCAGTGAAAAAGAAATTATGGAACAAAGCACTCTTTTATATAATTCCATGAATTTTCAAGGAAATGATAAAGTTTTCTGGGTAGTAAAATCATATATTGATGCTTATAGAAAAAATGGAATAGAAAATCCAGAAGAATTACTGTTTGACAATAAAACAGTAAGAGATGTTTTTGTAAATATGATATCTGATGGAAATGATAAAAATGAATCTGGAATTGGATCAAGATATACTCTGCTTAGTAAAATAAAAAAAGCTATATTTAATTAGAGGTGTTTATGTATAATATATGTTTTGTAACAAGTGAAATCGAGGAAAAAAATCTTGCACTTTATGAAATATTAAGTGAAATACATAAAGTGATAATTCTTTGTATAGGAAATGATAAGCATAATGATCAAGGAACTTTTAGAAATCATTACGATAAATTGAATGTTGAATATAGATTTTTAACAGATGATATGACGAATTCTCCAATAACACCAAAAAACGAATTTACACTTTCTTCATACTCAGCTTTTGAATATTTAAAGAAAAATCAATTCGATTTTGTACTATTTGGAGTAAAAGGTGGACATGGTTTTTTTTCAATACAAGCAAAAAAAACAAGTAAATATCTGAATGATACTAAAATAATTATTCTTGCTGATAAGCCATCCCAATGGATTAAAGAAGAAACACGAAGTTGGAATGAACATCCAGTAGATGATATAAAATTATGGTATGCCGAGAGATACTCTGTTGAAAATGCAGATTTGATGATAATTCCTACAAAAGAAATCCATAATTGGTTCAAAGAAAATAATTGGAAATATACAGAGAATTATGTGATTAATCCTATTTTTCAAAGTATTATTGAAAAATCAGCTTTGGATACCGAGATGAATATGCAAGTTGAAAATCTTTTTGTAGAAAGAAGTATAAATGATGATATAGAAATTAAGACTAGAATAGAGAACGAAAAACCCCTAGTTTCTATTTGCATTGCTCATTATAATCATCATGAGTATTTACCGACTGCATTAGAATCAATTTTAAATACTACATATCATAATTATGAAGTTATTGTAGTAGATGATGGTAGCACGTTAGAAGAAGCACATAGAGTTTTTGATGAACTTACTAAAAAATATAATTTACCAAACTGGAATTTTTATAAGAAACAAAATGAATATCTAGGTCAAACTAGAAATTATTCTGTTGATAAAGCAAATGGGGAGTATATAATTTTTGTTGATGCAGATAATGCTGCAAAGCCCCAAATGATTTATGATTTTTTATATGGAATTTACAAAAGTAATGCAGATTGTTTAACATGCCATATAAGCACATTTTTGGGCAAACAAAAACCAAATGAAGATACTGAAATATCTTCTATATTGCTACCTTTGGGACCAATTCTTGAACTTGGATTTACAGAAAATGTATTTGGAGATGCGAATTTTATTGTGAAAAAGAAGATATACGAAGAGCTTGGAGGTTTCGCAACGGAACGTCTCTCACTAGATGATTGGGAATTTTTGGCTAGATTGAATTTGAAAGGCTTTAAGCAAGATGTTATACCTGATCCCATTTTTTGGTATAGAATTGTGGAAAATAGTATGGTTAGAACTGGTGATAATTACAAAAGTCAGCATAGAATATTTAAAGCCTATAGTAAAGAACTTCCTAATTATATGAGATTTATGATAAATGGATTTATTATTCCGCTTTATTACAAAGCAGAAATTTTGGGTAAAAAAGCTTCATCAAATATCGTGATTAATCCGAATGAAATTTTAGAAAGCTTGAATAGAAATCAGAAAATCAAATTACTTTTAAACATTATTTTTCCAAAATCAAGTTTTAGGGGGCAAATTTCAAGGAAATTATATCGATTTATTCAGAAAGCTAAGTTTTGGAGGAACTTATGAACAAAATAATCTTAAAAGAAGTAAATAATATGTTATTTGAATTCATTAACTTTCTTAAACTAAATAAAATAATGGTTCTGTTCGTTGGACTTTTAATGATCTTGACTTTTGGATATGAAATTTGTAACTTTACTCTTTCAATTGATGAAGAGATTTATATTTTTGCAAAAAAAGAACCTTTCATTTGGTTTGCTGACGGAAGATTTGGTATTGCTATATTTAAATGGATATTTATGGCTGGTGGAATGTTTCCACCATTTTTTGCTACAGCAATAGCTTCTCTATTCTTAGTAATGTCTGGACTAATGTGGTGTTATAATATATATCAAGCTTCAAACAAAAATATAAAAAGTAAGTTTGCTTTTTTTATATGTGTAGGACTTTATATATCAATACCTACTGTTATTTCGGAATATATGATGTATTCAAGCTATAATATTGAAGTTGGAATTGGTTTAACTTTGCTAGCTATAAGTTCTAACTTCGTTATTACATATAACAAGACAAAATTTAAGCAACATATCCTTTTTGCCATTATTCTATTATTCTGTGCTTTTTCAATTTATCAAGCATTTACACTTGTTTTTATTACTTCTACATGTTTATTTTGCATTTGCTATCTCGTTTTAGATAAAAGCATTAATAGCTTTAAAGACTTTCTTAATAAGCTTTTTTCATTTGTCATTGTTTTTATAATAGCAATAATATTGTATTTTATAACAAATAAAGTTATACATATTTTTTATCCGAGTAGAGGATATTTAGATAATTTTAATGGCTGGAAAGTAAATTCTGATATTACTAGTAATTTATACAATGTAATTCGTGGTATAGGAAAATATTATTTCTATCATTCAGAAACTGGCTCTAACGTTTTCATTGTAACTTTTGGAGTTATTTTGTTGTTAATAATATATTCTCTATTTATTTTTAATTCATGGAAAAAAATAGTTATCCCCATTTTATTTATATGTTATTCAATTGCTCCATTTTTAATGAATTTCATTTTTGCTTGGAATATGCCCTATAGAACGATGCTCTCCTTATTAGTATTAATATCTGGAACTTGGATTATTGTTATATCAATAACACCTAAGAAGTTTTATATAAATATAATCTTATATCTCATGATTTTTATTATATTAATACAACAGGTGCAAAAATTAAACTATATATTTTATTCCGATAATTTGAGATATAAAACTGATTTGAGAATTAGCGAAGAGATAATGAGTGAAATAGTTGAAATGAATGGAAACAAATTTCCAGATAGACCCATTGTATTTTTAGGAGCTTATAATCCAGACAATAGGATAAATGTTATTCATGTTGAGGATGTTGGTAGATCGTATTTTAGTCTTAAAAACACTCACAGATTAACTTTTTTATTGGAGGCTACAGGATACAATGTACCACATGCAACAGGAGAGCAAATTCAAAGAGCAAACACTTATGCTGGAAAGCTGACGAATTGGCCTCAAAAGGAAAGTATAAAGATACTTGATGATATAGTTGTGGTGAAACTTTCGGATCAGTAATATTGCTATTCAATTGATATAAGAATGAGATTAAATCTAATTACTAAGGAATACTAAAATATCGTAAATGCATAATCAATTATATGGAACGGAAAACTTATTATTAAGAATTGCTAACCCATATGGAAAAAACCAGAATGTGGATATTGATCTGAAATAGCAATTCATTAGTGAACTAATATCCATTTATATACATGTTTAAAAGAATTTTTTGTAATTCTTAGGGGGATATACTAATGAATCAAAACATTTTTAAGGCAAGCAGTAAGATTATTGAAATATCACAACTTGGGGATGAACGCGGCTATTTATCTGTTGTGGAAGAGAATTTATCAATTCCATTTGAGATTAAGCGTGTCTTTTATATTTACAATACAAAAAAAACGGTAAGAAGAGGATTTCACGCTCATTACAAAACAAGGCAGGCATTAATTGCTGTGTCTGGCTCATGTAAAGTATATTTGGATGATACTAAACGAAAAACTGATGTTACACTAGATAGTCCATCAAAGATATTAATATTAGAACCGAATGACTGGCATGAGATGCATGATTTTTCAACGAATTGTGTTTTGCTCGTACTTGCATCTCATTTATACGATCCTGAAGATTATATACGTGATTATAAAAAATTTGTAGAGGTGTATGATTCATGAGTTATTTTCAACATGCTCAATCAATTGTAGAAAGTAGTAATATAGGGAACAAGACAAGAATTTGGGCATTTGCACATATTCTTCCTGGCGCAGTTATTGGTGAGAATTGTAACATTAATGATCATACATTTATTGAGAACGATGTTATTCTTGGTAATAATGTTACTGTGAAGTCAGGTGTATTTATATGGGATGGAATACGCATTCATGACAATGTTTTCATTGGACCAAATGTAACATTTACAAATGATCTTAGACCTCGATCTAAACAGTATCCTGATAAGTTTCTTACGACTACTATAGAAGAAGGAGCATCAATAGGTGCAAATGCAACTATTATAGGTGGAATTACCATAGGGAAATATGCAATGATCGGAGCTGGCTCAGTAGTAACAAAATCAATTCCAGCTAATACATTATGGTATGGTAATCCAGCTCGTTTTAAATCTTATATTTGTAATTGTGGAGAACAATTAAATATATCACTAATATGTGAGCGATGTGAAATGACATTAACAATAAAGAACCTACATATTTCAGGAGAGGATACTATATGATTTCGTTTTTAGATCTAAAACAAATCAATTTGCGACATGAAGAGCAAATAATGGAGGCAGTCTCTCGTGTACTCAACTCGGGTTGGTATATTTTGGGGAATGAAGTGACAAAGTTTGAAGAAGAATTTGCTCAATATTGTGGGACAAAACATTGTATTGGCGTTGCAAATGCATTGGATGGTTTAACATTAATTTTGCGAGCATATGGTATAGATAAAGATGATGAAGTTATTGTTCCTTCAAATACATATATTGCCTCGATTTTGGCGGTTACTGCAAATGGCGCTACTCCAGTTTTGGTTGAACCTAATTTATCTACATTTAATATTAACCCCGCGGCAATCGAAGAGAAGATTACTAACAAGACAAAAGCTATTATGGTTGTGCATCTATACGGACAATCATGTAATATGCAACCAATTTTTGAAATAGCTAAAAAGTATAACCTGAAAATTATTGAGGATTGCGCACAAGCTCATGGTGCAGAATATCAAACTAAGAAAGTAGGTAATATAGGAAATGCAAGTGCCTTTAGTTTTTATCCAGGTAAAAATCTAGGAGCATTAGGCGATGGCGGTGCAATTACAACAAATGATGAACAACTATACATGAAATTAAAAGCACTACGAAACTATGGTTCTCATAAAAAATATGAGAATATATATAAAGGAGTAAATAGTCGACTTGATGAGCTACAAGCTGCAATATTAAGAGTAAAACTAAAATTTCTGGACGAAGACAACTCATCTAGACGGAAAATTGCGGACTATTATTTAAATAATATAACAAATAAACATATTATTTTGCCTATTGTTGAAAATAATGTTGCTTCATCACATGTATGGCATATATTTGCAGTCCGCACTTTGAATAGAAGTAATTTACAAACCTACTTTGAGGAAAAAGGTATCCAAACTTTAATTCACTATCCTATTCCTCCCCATAAGCAAGTAGCTTATCAAGAGTGGAGAAACAGAAGTTATCCAATATCTGAGCTTATCCATGAACAAATACTAAGTTTACCAATAAGTCCTGTTATGACATTAGATGATGCAAAATATGTAGTGGAGGTTCTCAATGCCTACAGGTAAGAAAAAATTTAGTATTGTAGTGCCCATATATTTTAATTCATTAAATATACCAACAACTGTTCCAAGACTTCAGAATCTCCAAGAATTATTTCCAAATTTTGAATTGGAGTTCATATTTATTGACGATGGTTCTAAAGATAATTCTTTAGATCTGTTATTACAGTTTAAACAATCTGATCCAAGGATTAAAATCATCAAATTAAGCAAAAATTTCGGATCAATGTCAGCAATTCAAGCGGGTCTACATCATGTTACAGGTGATTGTGTTGGTATTATTTCTGCAGACCTTCAAGATCCTCCTGAACTATTTGTAGATATGGTAGCAAGTTGGGCAAAAGGAAATAAAGTGATACTAGCTACAAGATCCGATAGAGAAGAGTCTTTATCACAAAAAGTATTTGCTAATTCTTATTACTTTTTTATGGATAAGTTAGCGCTAAAAGGATATCCCCCAGGTGGATTTGATTTTGTTTTGCTCGATAAACAAATTGTTGAGGAATTAAATCAAATTAATGAAAAAAATACGAATATTATGAGTTTAATTTTCTGGCTTGGTCATGACCGTGATTCAGTTACTTATGTAAGGCAAGAGAGGAAATTAGGAAAATCGCGTTGGACCTTAAGCAAAAAAATCAAATTATTTGTTGATTCTTTTGTAAGTTTTTCCTATGCTCCAATACGGTTCATTTCCGTTGTTGGTTTTATAACAGCATTTCTAAGTTTTTTATATGGTATTATCGTTATTATTAATGCAATAACAGGAGTAACATCATTGCAAGGCTGGACAACAATAGTAGCATTAGTAACATTTTTATTAGGATTAATTATGATAATTCTTGGAATAATCGGAGAATATTTGTGGAGAATACTGGATGAAAGTAGAAAAAGGCCTTCATTTATTATTGATGAGATTTTTGACTAAAACATTTATGAAGTTTTTGATTGTAGGGCTAGCCAATACTTCTTCGACCTATACATTATATTTGTTATTGTTAATATATTTACCCTACACATACGCATATACAGTATCTTATTTGGTAGGGATACTTTTTTCTTATTTACTCAATTCTCTTATGGTTTTTAAACAAGCTTTAAGCCTCAAGAAATTTTTTGAATTTCCAATCGTTTATGTCGTACAGTATATTTTCAATACTGCAATTCTTTTATTGTTAGTTGAAAATCTACATTTTAATGAGAAATTGTCATTGATTATATCCATTTGTGTAACTTTTCCAGTAACATATCTACTAAGCAAAAAAGTTCTTACAAAACCAAGTAAATAATTGTATTACTATTAGAATGCATAATGTTGTATACAGGGAGGTCATATAATTGAAAGGTATAATTCTAGCAGGCGGTAGTGGCACACGATTGTATCCACTAACAAAGTCGATTTCGAAGCAGTTACTACCTATATATGACAAGCCAATGATTTATTATCCTTTATCTGTGCTAATGCTTGCTGGTATTAAAGAAGTTTTAATTATATCTACACCAGTAGATACTCCACGGTTCGAACAACTGTTAGGTGATGGATCTGATCTCGGTATATCCATTACATATGCAATTCAACCTTCACCAGATGGTTTGGCACAAGCGTTTTTAATAGGTGAGGATTTCATTGGAAAAGATTCGGTATCACTTATATTAGGTGATAATATTTTCTATGGTCATGGGTTTACGGATATCCTAGCACGAGCAAGTAGTAGAAAAAATGGAGCAACTGTGTTTGGCTATAATGTTAAGGATCCTGAGCGATTTGGTGTGGTTGAGTTTGATAGTAAAGGGAAAGTCCTTTCAGTTGAGGAAAAACCTAAAAATCCTAAATCAACATATGCTGTTGCGGGATTATACTTTTATGATAATCGAATTGTAGAAATTGCTAAAAGTATAAAACCCTCTGCTCGTGGCGAGTTGGAAATTACAGATGTAAATAAGGTGTATTTGGAGAAAAGCGAATTGCATGTTGAATTGCTTGGGCGTGGATTTGCCTGGTTGGATACTGGTACTCATGAGTCCTTGCTTGAGGCGTCTACGTTTATTGAAACGATTGAGCGGCGACAAAGTTTAAAGGTGGCTTGTCTCGAAGAAATAGCATACCGCAAAGGATATATTACACGGGGGAAATTGTTGGAACTTGCGGAACCATTATTGAAAAATGCTTACGGTCAATATTTATTAGACCTTGCTGACCGTGTGCAGTTTGGAGTTGATTAAATGCAAGTGGCAAAAACATTTTTTTTAGATGTTTTATTATTAGAACCGAGGGTGTTTTCGGATAACCGAGGTTTTTTTATGGAAAGTTATAATCAACAAAAATTTCTTGAGCTAGGGATGGAATATTTATTTCTACAAGATAATCATTCGCTCTCGGTTCAGTCTGGTGTGATTCGAGGTTTGCATTATCAGTTAAACCCCAAAGCACAGACAAAACTTGTTCGTGTCGTTGCTGGTGCAATTTATGATGTTGTGGTGGATATTCGTCGTTCGTCCCCTACATTTGGACAGTGGGCTGGCATTATTCTAAGTGCAGAGAACAAGCGACAGTTGCTAGTACCAAAGGGTTTTGCCCATGGTTTCTGCACACTTGTTCCAAATACAGAAGTAGTATACAAAGTAGATCAGTATTACTCTCCTGAGCATGACCGTGGTATATTGTGGAACGACCCTGCGTTGAATATTGATTGGCCGACATCTAAGCCGATTTTGTCAGATAAAGATCAAAAACTTTCGTTGTTAAAAGATGTTGAGATTAATTTTCAATAATATTAAGTAAAGGAAAGTTGATGAAAGTTTTATTGACTCTTAGGAAGGATTTTTTGCAGTATTTAGAGTATACAACTTTGAACTTTAATGAGGCTTGCATGCAAAGTTACCATATAATTGGGACATCATCTTCTTTCACATTGGTTGTGTAGGAACCATCCAATTCACTGTAAAGAGTCGATGTCCTTATTTACTTTAACAAAGAATCCATTAGGGCTTAATGCAGTCCTACATTGTATTACATGAGAAGCTTTTGCAAGAGTCAAGTTTAATAATATTATTATTCTATAAATGATTATAAAAGAATAAATAACTTGGTCAGATTAAGCCTGTGGGAAAGCTTGCACTGGCTATTTCTGTTCTTGGAGGTTACCCATCACTGCAATGAATGGAATACCTTCTTCAGGTATCTCTAAATTCTGATATATTCTATAATGCTATTAGTAGAATTATAAACAAGATAATACATAGGGGGAAATATAGTTGTTAACCAGTCGTTCTAAATTGATTTTTACAACGATTACTTGTTTAGTATTGATAGTAGTGACTGATAACTATCTAAATCATCGATTAGATATAGCTCTAAAACAGCTTGGATCATACTACCAATTACCTGATGATACAATTCAACCGCTTGAAATGTACATTCAATATATTGAGAATTGCAAAAGAAACGGCGACAAAGTAATTGTGTTTATCGGGGATTCCACGATCCATACCGGTAAGATCCCTTTTTCTTTCGAAAATAAACTTTCCGAGAAAGGGGTAAAGGTATTTGATCTTTCTCAGGATGGGTTTGGAGATGTAGAAAAGTATTTAATATTAGAAAGAGTTGCGCCGATTGTTGACGTTGTGTATTTGAATATTCTTCATTCAACCGGTTATCTAGGTAACAATGCTCCTTGGTATAAATGGATAGAAACGCCTTCCTTGTTAAAAAGAAATTTGACACATATAGAGGAAAAACTCATAGCAGGACAACAATTAAGTAAAGAGGAAAAGATCCAACTCAGAAATGAAATCAGTGGACATGTTAAAAGCACAATATCCTTTGAAGAACGTTTAAGCGAGTTTCTTAAAAGTAAATGGGTACTATATGGGAAAAAACCACTATTGGAACAGATCATATTTGAATCTTCCCCACAAAACTGGGTGTACAACGCAGCGAATGGTGATAAACAGAAGCAGAATATCATAAAGTTTTGGACTAATATTAAGAACTTCGCCAGTGCAACGGCACCAACTACTTCGAAGTTTATCCCAAATAACAATTCTGAAAATGAGAAAAATAAGGTTGAAATCATTGAGAATCTATCCGAGGTTGAAAGCAACAAAATAATCGGTTGGGCAAAACATGAATTGAAAGATATGCCTATAATTGATCAGGAAAATTCAAACACTTATGCTTGGTTCCGAAAGATGAATGGAGTCATGCAAAACAATCCTGATACTAAGTATGTAGTGTTCATGAACCCTTACAATACCGATGTTGTGAATCATTTTGGTTTACTGAATTGGAGCATTTATGAATCAAATACAGAAACATTAAAGAACCTCTTCAATTCAAAGAACATTCTTTTCCTTGATTACAATAACAAAGAGATTGATTTGACATCTACATTATTTGCTGATACTCATCATTTAGGGGAAAAAGGTGGGGCTATTTTCGCAGAACGTCTATTAAAAGATACAAGGGAATTCATTTTGGAGGTTAATAAATGATTTTCAATGAATGGGCATACGCGATTATTTTACTGATTGGAGTTCCAATCTTTTATTTTGTCCCCCTACATTATAAATCAATTTGGATAACTTTAATCGGAACAGTTTTCTATATTTTCTTTGCTGGTAGTTTCGCTTTTCTCCTACTATTGGAGGCTATTGTCGTCTACTTCCTTGTTAGAAAAATGAAGAGTTGGAATGGATCGTTAATTATTACATTAATTTTTACGATTGGTATCTTGGGTTATTATAAATACAAAAACATGGCCTTACTAACGTTTTCAAATGTTTTCAGTTTGAATTACACGGTTGAATCTCTAGTCATACCATTAGCAATTTCTTTCTTTACCTTTGAATTTATTCATTATGCGGTGGATGCAAGAAAAAAAAAATTACCAGAGCATTCGTTTTTAGATTATATGGCCTTTATTATGTTCTTTCCGACTATGGTAGCTGGTCCAATCAAAAGGTTTCAACAATTCATTCCCAAAATAACTGAGATTGAATTTTCTTGGGAGAATATTAGAGCAGGTCTACAACGAATTTTAATCGGTATGTTTAAAAAAGTAGTTATCGCCGATACAATGGATGTGTGGACTATTCATCTTCAATCGAACGAGATCTACAGAGTAGATGGACAAACACTCTGGGTATGGGTGATTGCCTATGCGATTAAAATTTATATGGATTTCTCAGGTTATTCAGATATAGCAATTGGATCTGCAAGATTGTTTGGAGTTAATGTTCCAGAAAACTTTAACTGGCCCTATTTAGCCCAAAATCCATCGGATTTTTGGAGAAGGTGGCATATTTCGTTATCAAGATGGATAACAGATTATGTATATATTCCATTAGGAGGAAGTCGAAAAAGTTTATGGAGAAGTTCACTTAACAGCGTTGCTGCTATGGGTATCTCTGGACTCTGGCATGGTGCAGCTTGGAACTTCGTCGCATGGGGAATTTATCATGGATTATTACTGACGCTTTACAGAATATGGCGCAAATTTATTAATATAGAAAAATACTCCATACCTAACTTCATCACAACGCCAATTGCTATTGTAATCACATTTTTAGCTGTTGCTATTGGTTGGGTATTTTTTATCTTGCCGATTCAGCGAGCATTCTATGTAATTCTGAAGATGATATTCATAAGATAAAGGTGATTAATTATGATAAAAGATGTATTTAAATCAGTATTGACTGGTATATTTGTCTGGATACTAATAACTGCGATTGTGATTTTTACCGGTGTAGGCTCCAAATTCATCTATATTGATTTTTAAAGTAAACCCACTGAAATTAAAGATAATACATACTCTCATGAGATCGTCAATCAAATATGTAATATTTCTAAAAAACACATTATTTTGGGGGGACCTCGATTATACAGGTTAGAAATTCAAAAAGGGCTCTCGTATCGTAAAACGAACGCTTTTTCGATATATTCTAAGACTTTTAGGAAAAAGTAAGTGATTGTTTACTCATTGAAATATGTAAGAAAGAGTGATCCAATGAAAGTTGCGGTTTTGTTATCGACATATAATGGAGGCAAATATTTGCCTGAGTTTCTGAAATCGCTGAGTAAACAGACTGTTCAGGGTTATAAACTCTTTATCAGGGACGATGGATCGACAGACGAGACACTAGAGATTATTCAAGCTTATATGGCTGAAAATCAACAAGTTGAGATAGTATCTGCGGCAGGAAATGTGGGGGTCATTCGTAGTTTTAGCCTTTTACTGGAACATGCGTTGGAATGGAGTTCATTTGAATATTTTTTGTTTGCTGATCAAGATGATGTATGGCTTCCTCATAAGATTGAGATTTCGCTCTCCTTAATGATGAGAATGGAAAGCCTCCATTGTAAGCAGCCAATTTTAGTACATTCGGATTTAGTGGTAGTGGATAAACAATTGACACAATTAAATTCTTCTTTTTGGCGATATCAGAACCTGAATCCACAATATTGTCAATTAAATCGTCTATTAGTACAAAATATAATTACTGGTTGTACGATGATTATTAATCTACCTTTGGCGAAGTTAGGTGTGCCATTTCCGCGCGGTGTGATTATGCACGATTGGTGGTTAGGGTTGGTTGCTGCGGTATTTGGTGAGATTTCCTACATTGCAGAGCCGACAATGTTATATAGACAACATGACATTAATAGTGTGGGGGCGAAAAAGTTCAACATACTTTTTGCTTTTCAAAGAATGTTTGCGCCTATAATTTTCTCTAAAAATTATAAACAAGCTCAATGTATTGTTGATTGCTATGATGCAATATTGAAAGAGCCGCAGTATGCCATACAACTTGCTACGGTAGAAGCATATTTAAGTATGGAGAGTGCATCGTATTTCGGTCGTTTAATGACAACAATACGTTTTAAATTTTTTAAACAAGGTTTATTACGAAATATTGGATTGTTACTTCATTTGTGGCGCTAACGTGGCCTAGAAAGATTTGTCCATATCTACAAGAAGTTCGAGGCGTGATGAGTACAGAATAACGCTTTAGTTATGATATAATTTCCATTGAGACTACACATATAAAGGGTACGTATGATTCAATAAATAGATAACTACGGTACTAACTGATAAGGTTTTCGCCTCCAAGTCGATTTGAACAAAGCTTATGAAAAAAATGTAGATCAACTTTTAGATAAGGGAGAACATGAAATGAAACTTTTAATCACAGGCGGGGCTGGTTTTATTGGCAGCAATTTCGTTAATTATATGCTAACTCGTTATTCGAATTACCAAATTCTAAATCTAGACGCATTAACTTATGCTGGCAATTTAGAGAACCTTACTGCAATAGAAAATAGCAGCAATTATACGTTTGTTAAAGGGGATATTGCCAATACAGAGTTGGTTGATGGGCTCTTCGAAAAAGGTGTAGATGCGGTTATCCATTTCGCCGCGGAATCACATGTTGACCGAAGTATCTTGGAACCAGACGTATTCGTGAAGACGAATGTACTTGGAACACAAGTTTTACTTGAAGCAGCCAGAAAGTATGCGGTTGAGAAGTTTGTTCATGTTTCCACCGATGAGGTATATGGTACGCTTGGAGAAACAGGACTTTTCACGGAAGAAACCCCACTAGCTCCAAATAGTCCATATTCAGCGAGCAAAGCAGGTTCTGACTTACTAGTGCGTGCATATTATGAGACATTTGGACTCAATGTCAATATCACGCGTTGCTCTAACAATTACGGTCCTTTACAGTTTCCGGAGAAGCTAATTCCATTAATGATTGCTAATGCCTTGAGTGACAAGGCTCTGCCTGTGTATGGTGATGGGCTAAACATTAGAGATTGGTTATACGTGGAGGATCACTGTAGCGCGATCGATTTGGTTTTACATAATGGAGTCAGTGGCGAAGTATATAATATCGGCGGTAATAACGAAAGAACGAATATTCAAATTATCCAAACCATTCTTCGCGAGTTGGGTAAGCCGGAGTCTTTGATGAAATTTGTGAAAGATCGTCCTGGCCATGATCGCCGTTATGGAATCGATGCGTCGAAAATCACGAATGATCTTGGCTGGAAGCCGAAGCATAATTTTGAAACAGGGATTGTCGAAACGATTCGCTGGTATTTGGACAATCAAGATTGGTGGAAGAGAATTCAAACTGGTGAGTACCAGAATTATTTTGACATGCAATACGGATCCCGCTTAGGTAAGCACTCATGAGTATTATCGTAACAGGGGCTAGTGGGCAACTGGGTCAAGATATTGTTAAATTGTTCGGAGCTAAAAATGAAGTTCATGGTTTAGGTAAGAACATGCTTGATATTACGAACGAGGTGCAATGTTTTGAGATTATCAGCGGTTTAAGGCCTGAGGTTATCATACATAGTGCTGCGTATACGGCAGTAGATCTGGCAGAGATGGAAGAAGAAAAAGCTTTCAATGTGAATTCCAACGGAACACGGAATCTTGCCCTTGCAGCTGAGCACATTGGGGCTAAGTTCGTATATATTAGTACGGATTATGTTTTTGACGGGACAACTTCAGGAACTTACAGAGAAACTGATATTACTAACCCGCAAAGTATATACGGAAAGTCCAAAAGAGCTGGAGAAGTTCACGTTCAAGCTATATCATCAAAACATTTTATTGTTAGAACATCTTGGGTTTATGGTTTATACGGCAATAATTTCGTGAAAACCATGTTGAACTTAGCAAAAACAAGAGACAAACTGAAAGTTGTCAATGACCAATATGGCTCACCCACGTACACAGTTGATCTTGCTTTATTCCTAGAAAAGTTGATTCAAACCGATCGTTACGGCATTTACCATGCTTCTAATTCGGGAGTTTGTACTTGGTATGATTTCGCGTGCGCCATTTTTGAAGAAAGCGGCGTGAACATCAAGGTGGATCCTTGCACCACAGAGGAGTTTCCAAGACCTGCTCCAAGACCCCGGAATTCTGCAATGGAACATGCAGCAATTCAAGCGAATGGATTTGAGGATTTGCGCCCTTGGCGGGACGGGCTACAGGCTTTTATTAACGAGTTAGGGGAGAATAACTAGTGAAAAACGCGCATCGATATTCAACCGATGCGCGTTTTTCACTTTTTGTTATAACTATTGGTTTCTCTTCGAAACAGCTAATCTTGGCAGTCAGATCAACAATCTGCTATGCAGGCATAGCCCTTTTCTGTTCTACTATGGTAATATTGATATTTGTCGATTGATTTTCTTTACTCTATACTTCGACAGCCATTCCGTATTCTTACAAAAAAAGTGGACAACTTTTGAAAGTTTAGCTTTATAGTACGAACAGAGCTGTAAATTGCGGTTGTGCTTATTTTTGTTCCAGCGACAAAACGTCAAAGAAACCAACACAGTTCACGAGGCCGTGATTGCCGTAGACGAGCTTTAGATTCTGCACGCCAGCAAATTGTGTCACGTTTTAAAAAACAAAAGCAAGTGGCAATTTTCTGCTAGAAAATAGTATATATAATCGAGATAACTAAAAAAGTAATGCGGAGGACGTATGAGAAATTTGGGACTTGATATAGCGAGAAGTTTAGCACTATTGATGGTTTTGGTAAGCCATAGTCGCATGTTCTTTACAAAGTTTGGAGACGTTCAATTCTTATCTTTTAACGGTTTGCTAGGGGTAGAATTGTTCTTTGTACTAAGTGGTTTTCTGATTGGTGGAATCATTATACGGGATTTAATAGAAGGAAATGGTTCTCTTGTAAATTTCTATTCACGGCGATGGCTTAGAACCCTTCCAGCGTATTTTCTCGTTCTAAGTATTGTAGTAATAATCTCCATATGGAACCAACAAAAATGGTATTTTCAACATTATTTATTCATCCAGAATTTTAATTATGAACAACTAGGTTTTTTCGGGGTAGCTTGGAGTCTTTCTATTGAGGAATGGTTTTATTTGTTAACTGCTCCCTGCTTTTTAATTTTAATGACTATTTGGAAATTAAATAGAAAAACGTTGTTTTTCGGGTTTTGTATTAGTGTAATTCTTTTATCTATAGCAGCAAAGATCATCTACACTTACCAGATTAATCCTCCTTGGGATGCAGGGGTAAGGAAACAAATTTTTTTGCGAATGGATAGCTTAATGTTCGGGGTGTTGTTAGCTGGGATAAGGCATTACTTCAAGACTTTTTACGAAAGGATTAGCAGCACTCATTTATTCGGTGTTTCATTGACAATAACAATATTCCTAGTCCTTTATTACGTATTTGAACTAGACAGTGGTAAAGACAGAATGAACTATTCTATCATCGGAAGAACTATTCTCTTTGATGCCATATCATTTGGTTTCATGCTAATGATCTGGTCACTCGAAAAAAGTAAGAGATTAAATAATCTCAAAGGAAGGTTGCGTAAAGTAGGCTCAATCATAGCTTTAACAAGCTATGCCGTGTATCTTATTCACTTGGAAATTTTCTCTTTTGTTAATCAAAAAGTAGAGTCGATTCATTCAATTCCGTCAATGTTCCTTGTGTTATTTTCGACACTGGTGATAACATTTATTTTGGCATTTGGACTTCATCAATATTGGGAAAAACCATTTATGAAACTTCGTGAAAAGAGATCAACAAGAGTGGCAAACCGAAAAGCAACTCGGCTAAAAACACATAGACAATAAATAGGAGCTGAAGGGGTGAAGGTTAACAAAAGGACATTCAGTGTGTCCATTTCGTAACTTACAATAGCACCGAGTTATTTAGGATTGTTTGGACCGCATAAAGAATGCATCAACGGATAATACGGAGCAACGGTAGGATAAATGTACGATCTTTCGTAAAAGGCAAAAGAGGAATATCAATCAAAACAATAAAAGAGTCGTGAGATCTGAAATGAATAAATAGTTCGCAATATAAATTAGTTAAGATTAGCATAAGCTGGGCTTATTTTTTAGGTTAATTTTAATATACCCGTGTTATAATGACAGATATCAACCTGAAAATGAGGTCATCCCTTGGATTTATCTATTATTATTGTTAACTACAAAACCCAAGATTTGACGCTGGCTTGCATCGCATCTGTCTTTGTGTCAACTACAACATACAATTACGAAATCATCCTAGTCGATAACGCTTCTAACGACGGAACGCCAGAAGAGGTGAATGACCGATTCCCACCAGTGGTCACAATCACTAATGCGGACAACGTAGGATTTTCCAGAGCAAACAACCAAGGCATACGCATCGCCAAAGGGCGTTACGTCCTGCTACTGAACTCCGATACCATTGTCCAACAAGATACGCTCCAAACAATGCTCCACTTCATGGACGAGAATCCTATAGTAGGGGCTAGCGGCTGTAAAATTGTATTGCCTGACGGTTCACTCGATAAAGCCTGCAAGCGTGGCTTCCCAACGCCATCGGCATCTTTCTACTATGCGTTCGGATTTGCCAAGCTATTTCCGAAAATCCATAGATTTAATCAATATCAGCTTGGTTATTTAGATCCTGACCAACAATATCCCATCGATTCACTAGTCGGAGCATTCATGCTTGTTCGCCGCGAGACGATAGAGCAGGTCGGAATGCTGGATGAGGAATTTTTTATGTATGGTGAAGATATCGATTGGTGTTATAGAATTAAGGAAGCTGGCTGGGTGAATTATTATTACCCTAAAACTCAGATCGTTCATCACAAAGGGGCTAGCAGCCGAAGAAAGCCATATAAGATTATTTATGAATTTCATAGAGCGATGATTTTGTTCCATAATAAGCACTATCGCAAGAAGTATTCCTGGCTTACTAATGCCATAGTATACATAGGTATAGGTGTGAAATTCACCCTGACACTAGCTCGAAATAAATTACGTCCAACGAGGTGATCCTGTTTGATTCGTCAGAGTCAAGGTTTCTTAACCCAACTATACACTTTGGCTGATTTCATATGTATCCAGCTCGTGTTTCTCTTTTCATGGTGGTTGAAGTTTAAAAGCGGTTGGATTCCCTATGGTTCGCCTCTACCTTTTAAACACTACGTGATGTGGAGTATTACTTACGCAATTATCGCGATTTTTATAAGTTATTTGGTGAATTTCTATACGCCTAAGCGGAGAAAACGGTTCTCTTTTGAGGTTTTAAAAATCATTCAAGTACATGCATTTAGCTTACTGATGCTACTTAGTGTGCTTTTTATCCTCAAGGAAGTCGACGTTTCACGGTCATACCTATTACTTTTCTTAGTAAATAATATCCTACTCATCAGTTCATATCGCTATTTCATCAAAATCACACTTAAACGTGCCCGGCAAAAAGGTTACAACAAACAATTTATCCTCATTCTCGGTGCAGGCTCACTGGGCCGCAAGTTCTATACGAAGCTGAAGCAGCATCCCGAGTTAGGGTATGAAGTGGTTGGTTTCCTCGATGATTATCAAGAGAAACACGAGGTCACTTACCAGAGTTACAAGCCGATTATTGGAAAAATTGATGAGTTGGAGTCGATCCTGAATGATCGTATCGTGGATGAGGTTATTATTGCTCTTCCTTTGGATGCACATCAGAAATTCGGCAGCATTATTAATGTTTGTGAAAAGATTGGCGTCAAAACGCTGATTATCCCTGACTTTTATGACTTCCTACCATCGAGGCCTTATTTTGATAATTTTGCTGATATGCCACTAATCAATGTGCGTGATATCCCTCTAGATGAATTCCGTAACCGATTGTTCAAACGGGCTTTCGATATTGTGTTCGCATCTGTTGCGGTATTGGTGACAATGCCAGTTATGCTCGCGGCGGCAATAGCTATCAAACTCACCTCCGATGGCCCCATCATTTTCAAGCAAGAGCGAGTTGGTCTGAACCGCAGACGCTTTATGATGTACAAGTTTCGCAGTATGAAGAACCTTGGAGACAAGGTTTCAAATACAGAGTGGACAGTGGAAAATGACCCGCGGCGAACGAAGGTTGGTACATTTTTGCGTAAAACGAGTCTCGACGAGCTTCCACAGTTCTTCAATGTGCTATTTGGGCATATGAGTGTGGTTGGGCCAAGGCCGGAACGTCCTTATTTTGTGGAACAATTTAAAGAGGAAGTACCGAAATATATGGTGAAGCATCACATTAGACCTGGGATTACGGGTTGGGCGCAGAGCAACGGCTTGCGCGGCGATACATCGATCGAGGAACGGATTAAGCATGATATTTTTTACATCGAAAATTGGACTTTTTTATTTGATATTAAAATTATTTGGAGAACTGTCGTTAAGGGCTTTATTAATAAGAATGCCTATTAACAAAAAAATATTGAAAACGACCGCATGATTCGCCAACATTTTCCCCATACTATTGCATATACTGTGTATGCGGGGAGGTTTTGGGTATGATTGATCATGAAGACGCTTATCAGGATGAACATGTGTTGATCGGCAAAGGCTTGATTGTCGGTGTGGTCTTCGGTTCCCTGATTTGGGCAGGTATAATTGCGGGTATCGTGTATATATGGTAGTTGCATCACATACAAGGAAGAGGCTGCTGGGGCTGTGAAGCTCTTGGTGGCCTTTTTACGCTTGAATAGAGCCCAAATGATAGAAGGGGAGATCACCTGCCTATAAACGGTTGTCTGAGGCTTTCTACGACTCTCTTGCATATGTTAGAAACAGAGGTGAGAGAAAGTATGAAAATAACGCCAACAGCTTTAGCTGGGCTTGTAATCATTGAACCTGAGGTCCATGCGGACCATCGGGGATTTTTTATGGAAAGTTATCATGCCGCGAAGCTAGCAGTGCAGGGGATCACGATAGATTTTGTCCAGGATAATCATTCGCTTTCTGAAGAGATAGGTGTACTGCGCGGACTGCATTATCAATTGAACCCACATTCGCAAACGAAATTAGTGCGAGTAGTAGCGGGCTCGATCTACGACGTGGCTGTAGATATTCGTCCTAGCTCACCGACATATGGCCAATGGGTAGGTGTTACCCTTAGCGCCGACAATAAGCGGCAGTTGCTCGTCCCACAGGGCTTCGCGCATGGCTTCTGTACAATAGAGCCGAAGACGCAGGTTCTGTACAAGGTGGATGCCTATTATTCGCCGCAGCATGACCGCGGGATTCTGTGGAATGATCCGGCAATCGGAGTAGCCTGGCCGACGAAGAGTCCAATTTTATCAGCGAAGGATGAGAAGCACCCTTTGTTGAAGGACGCGGAGATTAATTTGTAAATTCAAGGCCAAGCCGTAAGCTTGGCTGCATAATCGAACAAGTCCCCTCATATGCATGTACTATGTTGATGTTAATCATGAGTGAGGGGATGATCGAATGCGCCGGGTCACATGGATGGTAGCAGTGGTAATGTGCGTAGCATTGGTTCTCGCAGGATGCGGGATGGGTAAAAAGGATGCAGGATCTATCGTAAAGGATTTGGATCATGTGATGGGCAAGTCGAGCAGCTATCAAGCATCAGGGAGCATGATTTTAAACACGGGGCAGCAGCCGCAAGAATATCAAGTTGAGGTGGCGTTCTCGCCAGATCATTTCTATCGAATATCGCTGACAAATGCCACGAAGGATGTTACTCAAATCGTTCTACGTAATGAAGAAGGTGTATTCGTCTTGACGCCGCATTTGAAGAAGAGCTTCCGCTTCCAAAGTGATTGGCCAGAGAATCAAGGTCAAGTGTATCTGTTCCAATCTTTAGCGAAGAGTATCATTGCGGATAAGGATCGCCAATTTACGACGGACAAGGATGCCTATGTCTTCGATGTTGCCGCGAACTACCAGAATGAACAACTTTCTCGCCAGAAAATCTGGCTGAATAAGAAAACACTTGCACCTGCGCAAGTCCAAGTGTCAGATGCGAACCAAAATGTGTTAGTGCAAGTGAATTTCACGAATTTTGAATTCGATACGAAGTTCGATAAGGATTACTTCCAAATGGAGCGCAACATGACCAGCTGGAATTTGCAGCAAACAATGCCTACTTCTGCTGACGTTGCGGTTACAGATGCGGATCACCCGGCAGCAACTGGGGGTAAATCGGTAACGGACAAAAACCTCTCCGCGACAGGTGGACAATCCGATCAATCCAAAGCCACGGGCACTACTACGAAACCGGATGCGACGAAAACGGCGCCAGCAGCTGCCAAAGCTCAAAGCATTGGCATTGTTGAGCCGTACTACTTGCCGAAGGATGTTGTGAAGCAGGACATCAGTGATATGAAGCTTGGTGAGGATGCTGCGGTACTTTTACGATATAAAGGGAAATACAACTTCAATTTGATTGAGGTTAGACCTCAAGCCAAATCGGTTTCACTGCCACCAGGAGACATCGTTGATCTCGGATTCACGGTTGGTGTGATGACGGGGAATGGCTCGAAGGATGAGCCTAGAACACTGACTTGGACGAACGATGGTGTTGAATTCCGGATGTTTACGGGCGATATGCCAGTGAATGAAATGATTCAAGTCGCGATGGCAACGGATGGGCAGTCCGGGAAATAAGTTTGAATCCTTAAAAAAAAGAGAAGGCTCTGCGCCTTAGGTGCAGGGTCTTTTTCGCATGTATAGCGATAATTTTCACAATAAATTTACAAGAAGATTTATCCAACTCCCACGAACGGCCGTTTTTTTGGTATAATGCAACTTTGGAGCGAATAGATAATTGGAGTGTTTAAGATGAATACAATTGATAATGTGACTTTGGAAGAGATGCAGCTGTTCTGGGAAAACGAGACGAAGGCATTTGCAACGTTTCTGAATGATGAGGGAAAGTTGAAGCAAGAAACGGCTAACAAACATGTGGATCGCATGGGCTTTGTGATGACCGAATATTTCGTGCGTTATGGAATCAGCTATGAAGATGTACAAGGTGAAACGATTGTCGATTTTGCAGGCCGTTTCTTAATCAGCCATGTACTTAGCACAAAAGAATCCGATATCGGTGCTTATTTGACTTCTTTCAAAAAGTGGATTCAATTCCTACAGGTGACATCTAGAATTTCAAAAGAACAATACACTTCACTGAATGAAGTATGTAAGCATAAAACTTATTTCGAAGAGCGCTTCGAGCAGTACATGGAAGCAGATAATGACTATGCACTGGAACGTTGGCTGAACTCGAATGATATAGAAGCATACATTGAAGAGCATACGCCTCCTTCCAAGCGCAAGCTGAAACCACTTGTAGTTGACCAAAAGCTGCTTCAGCTTTGGATGGATGGGCGGACACCAGTACCACAAATCGTTCAGGAATTCAGAGCTTTTCTTGAGGCCGTACAGACTGGAAAGAACGTCAAGTTGTCCGCTGCGCGCAAACATTTGCCGCGGAAATTTTGGAGCGAGTTCGATGAGCAGCTGGACCTGCAGCTTTTCCGCAAACCGACATTGAATCAAGACCAGGAGCCGGTGTACCAATTCTTTTTCTATGCAGCGGTAGTGTTAGGACTGACGGAAGAAGAAACGCAACTTACGGTAAATACGAAGCAATTAGCCTTTTACTTGGCGCTTACAGAGCAGGAACAAGCCGCTGTACTCTTGGATACACTTTGGAATCGAGTAAACTGGGGAATTCTCGAGGAAGTGAACGAAGGTGGTCGCCCAGAAGATATCCAAGCCTGGAGAAGAGCCATCGCAAGTGTGTTAGCCAGCTGGCCAGTAGGACCCCCGCACAATGTGAAAAAAGAATGGGATAAGCATCGCCAATCCGGCATTTTGTTGGATACAAGTGCTGATGTGTTTTTACATGCGGTAGCAACCATATTGGTTCGTTTCGGTGTGATACAGGCACAATTCTTGCCAGATTCAGAGATGAAATATGGGTTTGAGCGAAAACCTGTCACCATGACAGTTCTTGAGCCTGGAAACCGCGTCTTCCGTTATTTCGTAAATGAGGCAGCCTATGTGCTTAATCATACACCTATGATTGCTGCCGAACCTAAAATCGGACGTAACGAACCATGCCCATGCGGCAGCGGTAAGAAATACAAAAAATGTTGTTTGTAACAGGATAGAAGAGGTGAACGCTGGTGGATGCTTTTTATCGGCCCACGTGGGTGGAAATATCGTTAGATGCACTGCGAAGCAACATTGAACAATTTCAGAAGGTACTGCCTGCAGGGATGAAGCAGATGGCAGTCGTTAAAGCGGATGCTTACGGACACGGGGCTGTAGAAGTATCCAAAGAAGTTCTCGCCGCGGGTGTGGATTATTTGGGTGTTGCGTTCTTTGATGAAGCACTGGAGCTCCGAAATGCAGGGATTACTGCGCCAATTCTTGTACTCGGCTATACGCCTCCTGAGGGGATTAATCGAGCACGGGAGTTGGATGTAACGATTGCTGTATATAGCCGTGACGTGCTTGAAGCGCTGCGTGAGCAAGGGCATAAGCAGGAGCCTACTTCGCAGAAGAAGTTGAAAATTCATATTAAATTGGATACCGGTATGGGGCGACTCGGCTTGCACACGGAAGCGGATGCGATTCCCTTTATAGAGGAAGCGTTACTGCTGCCAGATGTGGATGTAGAAGGTCTCTTTACACATTACGCAAATGCAGATGAAGTCGATAAGAGCTATACGCTAGAGCAATACGGGCGGTTTGAGCGGATTGTGAGCTATTTTACGGATAAAGGGGAAACGTTCCCTTATATTCATGCTGGAAATAGCGCGGCAGCCATTGACTTGCCTGGCTTGACTTATTCGATGGTGCGTCTGGGAATTTCGATGTATGGTCTGTATCCCTCTGAGGATGTGGATCAAACGAAAATTGAGCTAAAGCCAGTCCTGAGTCTCAAAACAGGGATTGTACATCTCAAAACGCTGCCTGCGGGTTCTGGTGTTAGCTACGGAACAATTTATCACACCAAGGGTGATGAGCAAATCGGGACCTTGCCGATCGGCTACGCTGATGGATATTCCCGTATGCTTTCGGGTAAAGCGGAGGTGCTAGTTCGTGGCAAAAGAGTGCCGATCGTCGGCAGAATTTGTATGGATCAATGTATGATCAATGTATCCGATGTGCCTGATGTAGGTGCGCTAGATGAGGTTGTCCTCATTGGAGAGCAAGGAGAAGAGCGAATTACCGCGGAAGATGTGGCTAGTCTGCTAGGGACGATCAATTATGAAATCATTTGTATGATTTCACACCGTGTTGCGCGCGTGTATGTGCGTAATGGGGAGCGGGTCGAAGCTTTGAATCCTCTTATGAGACATCGTTACTAGTAGTCGGGGAAAATACTTCATGAATTTACCATGTCAATTTTGGAGTTATTGGAGAGGATTTTCATATTAGGGTATAGAATACTATGTATTAACAATCTTATATCTTATGGTGTAACATAATTGATATACCGGAGGCATATATTCTATTGTATAATTTGGTTTTTGGAATGACATACTGGTAATATTGTCTTTGTATCGTTTCTGGGGGTGCGAGAGTGTGAGCAATGCGCATAATACGAAAAGGATCATGATTAGCTTGCCTGACAATCTGTTGCAGGAAGTGGACGGAATTGTCGAGAAGGAAAACTCCAATCGGAGTGAATTCATTCGTCAGGCAATGAAGCTGTATTTAATTGAACGCAAAAAGCGCAGTCTACGCGAATCCATGCAGCGTGGGTATATGGAAATGGCGAAAATAAATCTCAGCATGGCATCTGAAGCTTTTCAAGCGGAGGAAGAAGCGGACGGAACGCTTGATCGCTTAGTAAGCGGGGTGTAAGACGTGATTGTGAAACGTGGCGATGTATTTTTCGCAGATCTTTCGCCGGTCGTAGGATCGGAGCAGGGAGGAGTCCGTCCTGTTCTAGTGATCCAAAATGATATCGGCAACCGCTTTAGCCCCACTGTGATTGTTGCAGCGATTACAGCTCAAATCCAAAAGGCAAAGCTTCCCACGCATGTGGAAATCGATGCGGAGACGCACGGTTTCGATCGAGATTCGGTCATTCTGCTTGAGCAAATCAGAACAATCGACAAGCAAAGATTGACGGACAAAATTACGCATTTGGATGAAGAAACCATGCGAAAGGTTGACGACGCTTTGCAAATTAGTGTGGGACTGATAGAATTTTGAATAAGGTCTGGAACGGACGAGGGCGATAGTACCCTCGTTTTTTGGTTTGTACATACATATACATACGATCAATAGAAAAGAGGTATGACTGTGGCAAATGTGGAGACGGAAGGACTAAAGGCAAAAGCAAGTGCTGGGACGACTGAAGGGCAAGTGACGGATAACGTAGGAACACCAAAAGCAAGTGAGTATGAGGAACCGAAGGAGAAGTTACAGATTCCTGCGGAGAAGAAAGCGGAGATTCAGGAGCGGATCCTGAAGCAAATCTCCGCTGAGTTACAGCTGCCTGCCGGCAAAGTGAAGACGACGATGGAGCTGTTGGATGAGGGGAACACGATTCCGTTTATCGCGCGTTATCGGAAAGAGATGACGGGCGAGCTCGACGAGAATCAGCTGCGGGATATCGAGGAGCGTTTGCAATATTTGCGTAATCTCGAGGATCGCAAAATCGAGGTTGTCCGTTTGATCGACGAGCAGGGCAAGCTGACGGATGAGCTGCGAAGCTCGATTGAGCGTGCTGTGAAGCTGCAGGAAATCGAGGATCTCTACAGGCCTTACCGCCAGAAGCGGAAAACGAGAGCAAGCGTTGCGAAGGAACGCGGATTGGAGCCCCTTGCGGCGTGGATTTGGAAGCAGCCTCGTCAAGGCTCGCTGGAGCAAGAGGCTTCGCATTATATTAACGCGGACAAGCAGGTTGGAAGCGCCGCAGAGGCGATTCAAGGCGCGATGGATATCCTAGCGGAGAATATCGCGGATGATGCGAAAATACGGGCCTGGGTGCGTCGATACACGCAGGATAACGGCATTATGCGTACAGAGGCAAAGGATGCGAAGGTTGAATCTGTCTATGAGATGTATTATGCCTATCAAGAGCCTGTGAAGCGTCTGCCGCCGCACCGTATTCTCGCGATTAATCGCGGGGAGCGGGAAGAGATCTTGAAGGTTGGTCTGGATGTTCAACCAGATAAAATTCACGACTACATGTTGCGTCAAATCGTGAGAGGCGATTCGGTCGTAAGAGACGTGCTGCGTAACATCGTTGAAGACGCATATAAAAGGCTGCTTGCTCCGTCCGTTGAGCGCGAGGTGCGCGGTGAAATGACGGAAGCGGGCGAAGAGCAGGCGATTAAGATTTTCGCGGAAAATCTGCGCAATCTCTTGCTGCAAGCGCCGATTAAGGGCCATGTCGTGCTGGGTGTCGATCCGGCCTACCGGACAGGCTGTAAGCTGGCCGTCATCGACGACACCGGTAAGATGCTTGAAATCGCCGTCACCTACCCAACCCCACCGAATAATAAGGTGGCGGAAGCGAAGGCGAAGTTCAAGCAGTTGATCAGCCAATACAGCGTGGAGCTGATTGTGATCGGGAATGGGACGGCGTCCCGTGAAACGGAGCAGTTCGTTGCGGAGCTGATCGGTGAGATCAAGGAGCGGAAGCTCAAGTACTTGATCGTCAGCGAAGCGGGCGCGAGCGTATACTCCGCGTCGAAGCTGGCACAGACGGAGTTCCCTGAGCTCGACGTGGCCGAGCGCAGCGCGATTTCGATCGCCCGGAGGCTGCAGGACCCGCTTGCGGAGCTTGTAAAAATCGAGCCGAAAGCCATCGGCGTCGGTCAGTACCAACATGACGTTTCGCAGAAACGTCTGGACGAGAACTTGAAGGCCGTTGTCGAATCGGCCGTTAACCATGTCGGGGTGGACTTGAACACGGCGTCCCCGTCCTTGCTTTCGTACGTGTCAGGGGTAAACGCGACACTTGCGAAAAACATCGTGAAGTATCGCGAGGAGAACGGCAAGTTCAGCTCCCGACAGGAGCTGTCGAAGGTTCCGCGCCTTGGCGCGAAATCCTTCGAGCAGTGTGTCGGGTTCATGCGGATTCCGGGCGGCCGGAACCCGCTCGACAACACCCCGATCCATCCGGAGTCTTACGACGTGGTGGATCGGCTGTTCAAGGAGCTGCGCATCGAGCTCGCGCAGCTAGGTTCACAGCAGCTGCTAGCGCTGCTGCAGACGCTGGAGCCAGAGGAGCTGGCTCCTAAGCTTGGCGTCGGTGTCCCGACGATGCGGGACATCCTGGACAGCCTGCAGCGGCCTGGGCGGGATCCGCGGGACGAAGTCCCCGCGCCGATCTTCCGCACAGACGTGCTGCAGCTGGAGGACCTTGTGCCGGGCATGGAATTGACCGGCACGGTGCGTAACGTGATCGACTTCGGCGCATTCGTCGATATCGGCATTAAGAACGATGGGCTGGTGCACATCTCCCAGCTCAAGAATGGTTTCGTGAAACATCCGATGGATGTAGTTTCCGTCGGAGACATCGTCCAAGTTTGGGTACTGAACGTGGATCAGAAAAAAGGCCGCGTAGGCTTAACCATGAAGAAACCGCAATAGTAAGTTTTAGGATAGTGGTTGTTATTTAAATGGCAGTTGGGATGTAGGTCCCAGCTGCTTTTTTGCGTGAACCTTGTCTTCATGGACGCTCATCCGTAGAGCCAAGGCAGAAGTGTTCATAATTTGTCGTGTGCTAGCATACTAACTGGATTTTCTCCATCTAATTTTCTCGGTCACCTCCACATTTACTGATTTAACTGGATTTCATGTAGCTAATTTCAGAGTATTTCTTCAAAATCGCCAATTTGTGTGGAAATAGATGTAGGTTTTCCAGCTGATCTCCGCAAAACGCCGAATTCACCAAAATTAACTGTAGGTTATACAGTAAAACGAGGGGAAACGAGTCTACTTGTTCGAAGCATCCTACTTCTGAGTACCTCCCACCTCCTTCACCAAATAAGTCATCGTATAGCGCTGACCAGCAACAAGTGATAGCATTCCTTCCATCGAAAGGCGGATAAGCCACTCAGCAGCGATACGAATATTTACATTGCACTCGGATGCGACTTCCAGGAGCCGCACTTTACCATTACGCCGATTGGCGATTTGGAGAATGAACTGTTTTCGAAGCTCCCACACGTCTGCCTCAAGCTCAGCAAGGGTGGGCGGATGTGGTTTGCTGCTAGAGGCAATCCTTCTTTGTTCCAAAGCGATAACGTTGTTTCGATTTCCAGTCTGTTGCACTTGATCCACTCGCTTTCCAGTCTGTTGCACTTGATCCACTCTCTTCCCGTTCTCTTGCACTCGACCTGTTTGCTCTCCTTTCTTTAGCACTTGATCTACTCTTTTCCCATTCCCCTGCAACCGACCTGCACTTTCTCCTTCCTGCACCACCTGAAACCGATCCTCCAATCCCCTTTTCCAAAACAACCTGCGATGCTTCTCGCGCATTCTGCGCAGCCACTGACTACTATTTGTATGCATGTAAATAAGCCCCCTTTTTCAAAATAAATACGCGAAAAAAGCACAAACGAACGGCAGATCAATCTGCAAGCTCGAGTGTGCTTCACTCATGTATTCATATTTGTATTTGTTTTTTTTGTTTTCGTATCTGTCTAACGTTTTGTTTCTACTGTAGTTATATTTACTTTTTGTTACATTTATTTACAGTATAGAGGGCGCATTTCAAATATGCAACTATTTTTTCGTGTTTAGTCTTTCTATTTGGGTTTTATGTACACAATGGCAAAAAAGCCAGCACTTGTAGCACAAGTACTAGCTTTTTTATCAAAATTTACGTTTGCTCGGTCCGTCCGTCGATTGGCTGTCAGGCCACTCCTCTTGTGAGCGGCGAGTGCGGTAAAAGTACCAGCTATCGTTCAATAATCGAATTTGTCTGCGGTTTTTGTTCTGGAAGGCACGCATTAATTGATTACAAAGCCATTGTGGCATATGCCCATCCCCTTCTTCGCCATGTACTTATAGCATATGAAGAATGAGGGTATTGGGTGCAGGTCCCGATTGTTTAGAGATCAAATTCCTCTTCGTACCATTGCTCAAGCTGAGCTTGCAGCGCGCGGATTTCAGTCAACAACGAGATCAGCGGATACGATTTCTCTTGGATACCAGCGAACGTTTTCTCCAAACCATTGATGTAATCCAAGCCTTGGATGAGCGTATGCGTTGTACCAATCAATTCCAAGTCGTCACACTCCGCAATTACGCGTGGAAGCTGTGGCACATGGTCAGCGGTTAATTTCTCTAATTCTTTGTGCAAACGTTGGTTCAAAGCCGTTAATTGATAGGAATAGGAGGAAGGCATTTCGACGAATTCCAGTTGTTGGTCAAGCTTTAATATCGCATAGCGCATTTGTGGCATGAGGTGGTTCAAATCCTTTCTGTATAGAGCGTTCGATCTTCTTTTCTACTTGACAGTATAGCCGTACATACGGTACAAATTCAAGTAAGAACTTGTCATGAGCCGTGCTCGTGACTTGTCATTGGGAGTGTTCGTAGATGGAGGATCAAGAGCTGCAGCAATGGATCGAGCAGATTTCTATGGAATCGTTTGGTAGACCCTTCGTTCACCAGGCACGTTTTAACCGAAGATTGCGGTCGACGGGTGGACGTTATTTTATGAAATCACATGATATTGAGATTAGTTGGAGCCAGTGGGAGACCTTTGGTCGAGATGAAATCGAGAAGATCATCAAGCATGAGCTCTGCCATTATCATTTGCATATTTTGAAGCGAGGCTATCAGCATCGGGATCATGATTTCAAAACTTTGCTGGCTCAAGTCGGAGGTACCCGATATTGCCAATCATTACCGCGGCCCCGGGCGAAACAAGCCTATAAATATAGGTTAGAGTGCGTAAATTGCAAGACGGAGTATTATCGCAAACGTAAAATGGATGTTCGTAAATTTGCTTGTGGAAATTGCAGGGGAAAATTGAAATCCTATACACTTGACTTAACCGCGCCTTCATAATAAAATAAAACTTGTTCATTCCCTGATAGCTCAGTTGGTAGAGCACTCGACTGTTAATCGAGTTGTCACAGGTTCGAGTCCTGTTCGGGGAGCCATATGGAGAGATACCCAAGTGGCTATAAGGGGACCCTCTGCTAAGGGGTTAGACTGCGTAAGCGGTGCGAGGGTTCGAATCCCTCTCTCTCCGTCACGAAATAAGTTCAATGGCATTTATGCCGTTGGGCTTATTTTTATTCATCCTAAACTCAACCAATTCTAACAATTTTCTAATATCCGTTAAACGTTTGTCCTCTATAGTTGAATAAAAAAGCTTCGCTATGGGGGAACTACTAGTGACTAAATTATTCTCGATACGTGTGCGTCTTATCTTATTGCTTTTAATTCCTTCGCTGTTGTATTTAGGTTCGAGTGTATATCTCCTACAGGTAAACAAGTCCAATATGGATACGCTGTCCTCCTCTTTGTATGAGACGACAGAGAAAAGTGTGTCGCTTATTCTGAATGCAGACCGGGATATGTATCAAGCCTTGAACGCTTATCAGTTGCTAGTGTCTGGTACCTTGACTGCGGAGGAGAAAACGAACCAGTTGAAGGTGCTTAAAGACAATATTGATCAAACGAATACAAGGGTCGGACAGGCAGTTACTATTTTAAAATCAAAGGAATTTCTGCAAACGGCACATACGGAGAAGAAAGCGACGATTGAGCAAAGTGCCGCTAGCTTCCAAGCTTCTTTCGATCAGTGGGTCAAAGAGGCGAATGCCGTTGTTCAAGCGGGGAGTGTTGGCAAAGGCGTTTTGAATGAGTCGAAGTTGGCTGCCACCTTTGAGAAGGGGCGCGAGGGACTGAATGTCATTGGTGAAATTCTAGACATACAAGCTAAGCAGAGTATTGTTGATATCGAGCAGGAAAATAACGCAACAGCAAAAGGGGTCTACATCGGTGTGGCGGTTATCGTCGTCCTTCTGTTTGGAGCAGGTGGATTCGTGATCAGGAAAATCATCTCTGTGATTCGTAGGATTTTGATCATTACGGGTGAGGTTGCTGCAGGAGATTTGCGCCATGAGCCTCAGTTGACGTATTCGCAGGATGAGTTGGGTCAGATTTCAGCATCGGTTGATCATATGGTTGCCAAAATGAGAGGCTTGATCGGCACGATTGCACACAATACACAATTCGTGCACGATGCTTCCGTGGAACTGTCGGATAGCTCCAAAGAGTCTGCACATGCTGCTGAACATGTAGCTTCGAATATTCAAGAAATGACGCAGGAAGTCGAAGTCCAAGTAAGAAGCAGTGAAGAGACGAGCCGGGCGATCGAGGAAATGGCGATTGGGATTCAGCGCGTAGCAGAGAACTCGAACGTCATGGCGGATCACTCCTCACTAACCTCCCAGCATGCATCACTGGGTAATGAACTGCTCTCGAAGCTGCAGCATCAAATCGTGAATATACTGAGCTCGGTCGAGCAGTTGTCGATGACGGTTCAGTCACTGACCCGTAAATCGGATGAGATTGGGCAAATCGCATCGAGCATCACTAGCTTCGCGAACCAGACCAATCTCTTGTCGTTGAATGCTTCCATTGAGGCTGCTAGAGCAGGTGAGCATGGCAAAGGGTTTAATGTTGTTGCGCAAGAAATTCGCAAGCTGGCTTCACAATCGATCGAATCTGCAGACGGTATCAACGAGTTGATCCATGAGACGAGAGTCGAGATTGCCAGCGTATCCCAGTCGATGAATACGACGAAGCAGGAAGCGAGCGCAGGCTCACAAATGATGCAGGAAGTAAACCAGAGCTTCGAAACCATCATGCAATCTGTGACACATATCGTCACGCAGATTCATGAGACATCAGCTATAACACAGCAAATGTCGGCTAGCTCGGAAGAAATTTCAGCGACGATGGATCAGTCAGCGTCAAGCTCATCCCAGATTTTGATGAGATCTCAAACGGTAGCAGCGGCAACAGAGGAGCAGCTTGCCATGATGCAGAATATTGCTGCCGCGTCGGAACAGTTGAAGTCTGTTGTGGATACATTGAACGAATCAGTGACCTATTTCAAAATTAAATAGTTGTTTACAAAGAGGAGTTCTCATGGTTGATGTAATGTAGACATGGGGGCTCCTTATTTGTCATCTTCGACTGGCTTTATTTCCAAGAATTAGGCTTGTCAAAGCAGGAAGAATCCTTTATAATAACACTTGTCGTCCTTAACGGGCTGAAATGTTCAATGACGATATTATGGCCCGTTGGTCAAGTGGTTAAGACACCTCCCTTTCACGGAGGTAACAGGGGTTCGAGTCCCCTACGGGTCATTGTTTTTTCTCTCTTGCGGTCGTGGTGGAACGGCAGACACACCATCTTGAGGGGGTGGCGCTCACAAGGCGTGAGGGTTCAAATCCCTCCGACCGCATCCCATGAAAACCCTTGTTAATCAAGGGTTTTTGTTATGTATATAGAAGTATAGACCAGTTCCTATTTTGGGGAAGTGGTCTATTTTTTTTGTCCGAAGCTGGGGCTGTTGCTTATTACAAAGATATAAGTGCCATAAAATAGCAGGATTGTGCAGGAAGTTAGCTATTGTCTGCATTAAATCACTTATATTTTCACGATATAATGAAGAACGAATAGAATTGTAAGCGCAACCAATTGACTGACGATCCATACGATCGGAGGAGGTGAAACGGGAGGTTCGCAGATGTCCCGAGGTAAAGTGAATGTAGATCTATATTGACTACCTGGAGGTTGTAGAAATGTTTAAACATGCTAAGCAACTGATTAAAGCAACTTGCTTCATTACATTAAGCTCACTCCTCATTTCTTCTTTCGGTATCCAAACACCTTCCGCACACGCAGCGGTTGCTAGGCAAATGGAGAAATTAGACCGCGGTCTAGTGGCAGTTAAGGTCAGCACGGGCGTCCTCGTCAGTTGGCGACTTCTCGGAACGGAGGCAGCGAGCACTTCGTTCAATGTCTATCGAAATGGCGTTAAGCTCAATGCTTCACCAATCACGACAAGCACGAATTATCAAGATAATTCGGGTACCACGAGCTCCAGTTACACGGTCAAAGCCGTTGTTGGTGGCGTGGAGCAGACCGCATCAGCTGCCGTTACGCCATGGGCGAACAACTATTTGGATGTGCCGCTACAGAAACCTGCGGGCGGCACGACACCAGACGGTGTTAGTTATACCTATAACGCTAATGATGCAAGTGTTGGCGATGTGGACGGTGACGGCCAATATGAAATCATTTTGAAATGGGATCCTACGAATTCCAAAGACAATTCACAGGATGGCTATACGGGTGAAGTGTTTGTCGATGCTTATAAACTGAATGGTACGCGGTTATGGCGGATTAGTATGGGTAAAAATATTCGAGCTGGCGCTCACTATACGCAGTTTATGGTCTACGATTTAGATGGGGATGGCAAAGCGGAAATTGCTATGAAAACGGCTGATGGAACCAAGGACGGCACTGGCGTGGTCATTGGCAGTTCAACTGTGGATTATCGAAACAGCGTGGGGAGAGTTCTGAGTGGGCCGGAATTTTTAACCATCTTTGAAGGGGCGACAGGAAAGGCATTGACCTCAACGAGCTATGATCCACCGCGCGGCACAGTCGGTGACTGGGGCGATACGTACGGCAACCGCGTAGATCGTTTCTTAGCGACGGTCGCTTATCTGGATGGGCAGAAGCCCAGCATCGTCATGGCACGCGGCTATTACACAAGAACCGTTCTGGTAGCGTACAATTGGCGTGGTGGAACACTATCTAAACTATGGACTTTTGACAGCAACACCTCAGGCAACTCGGCTTATGCAGGGCAAGGGAACCACAACTTAACAGCTGCCGACGTTGATGGTGATGGCAAAGATGAAATCGTCTATGGCGCGATGACGATTGATGATAACGGAGCTAAGAAATACAACACAGCATTGGGTCATGGTGATGCCCTTCATGTCGGCGATTTGGATCCGAACAGCGCTGGACTTGAAGTATTCAAAGTGATGGAAAGTACTAGCGCTACTTATGGCGCAGCTGTGTGGAATGCGGGAACTGGAGCCATCAAGTGGGGAGTGAATACAGGCGCTGATACGGGAAGAGGTATGGCTGCTGATATTGACCCACGTTATGCCGGAGAAGAAGTATGGGCAAGCAACGGTGTCGGGCTTTATCAAATTAATGGTACCAAAATCAGCTCCACGACCCCTTCATCCATTAACTTTGGTATTTGGTGGGATGGCGATATTTCCCGTGAGCTTCTTGACCACAATTGGGATGGCACGAATGGGGTTGGACGCATTGATAAGTGGAATTACACAAGTCTCAATACAACGACCTTATTAACCGCAACAGGAACCAATTCGAATAACTACACGAAAGGGAATCCAAGCTTGCAAGCCGATCTATTAGGCGATTGGCGTGAAGAGGTCATTTGGCGGAAATCGGACAGTTCAGCTTTACGCATCTATGCAACGCCATATGAAACAACGACACGCCTGTGGACTTTAATGCATGATCCGCTTTACCGTCTGGATATCGCTTGGCAGAATGTAGCTTACAATCAACCCCCTCACACAAGTTACTATCTCGGGACAGGCATGGCCACACCGACGCAGCCGAATATCTATACCACACCATAAAGTGAAAATGAGAGAAGCGTTCGGGTCACTCCGGCGCTTTTTTCTCTCCACATAAGAACTTATAAGTTTCCGTTACACGGAATAACAAATTCTTATTGGCGATAAAAACTACATTTAAAACGCGGTCGCTCATCCTCGAAATACCTCGATAGAAGTTTTTCTCATTCCATTCTTAACTGTTGAATGCGCTTTCTACATAGGGCAGGGGATGTCCCATAGAAAGCGGAAAACTGACGAGAGAAATAAAAGGGATGATTGAACCCGACTTCCTCCGCAATTTCGGCCATCGTTAATGAAGTTGTTTCTATGAGTTTTCTAGCTTGGCGAAGTCGAATTTTATTTAACATGTCCATGACGGATTCACCGGTCTGTCTTTTAAAGAGATGGGCGAACCTAGAAGCAGATAAGTTAACTACAGCAGCCAGTTCAGCAACCGTATAAGGTTGATTATAATGTTGTGTAATCAGCGCTAACGTACGCGCTATGCGTGAATCGAGCGGATATTCGGTTTGCATGGCACTTTTGGACAGGAGAAGGAGGACTTTTTCTAATGCGTTGATTGCGAATCTTTCTGAGTAGTGATCCGTTTCTTCGTTATATTGAATTAAATTGTTGAAAGCGTTAGTTAACTGGAGCAACTCCTTTTCACAATGAAACCGAGCTAATCGTATGCCTTTAATCGCCTCTGGCAGCTGTAAAAGCGGTAACCATTCTTCCTTCGGGACAAAATGACACCAATAAAACTCCCATAGCGTGTTCTCTGGCGTTCCGTAAAAATGGGGGGTGCCTGGTGTGATTAATGTGACCTCATCCTGTTGGCATTCATAGGTTTCTTTACCGTTGTTAAATAAACCCGTCCCCTTTAACGTCAAGGTCAAATAATAATCTTTCGTACCGTTGGACCGTTTAACCTTGTAGCCAAATGATTGGCGATAATGGCCGGAAATCAGCTTTCCAGGGATCGTAGTTAAATTCTCAGTGGCAGAAAAAGATATGAACTCAGTCATAATAGGGTTGCCTCCATTTCCTATATATCTACTAGTATATAGGATTTTATGGAAAAATAATTGGAAATTGAACGCGAGGATGTCATGCGATTCGCAACAGGGGCTTCAGTTCTTAAGCTGTTAGATGGATGAAGATGCAAAAATTGATCTTGCATGCACCAGCCATTACAATGGAATTAACATGTTAGGAAATATTCTGGAGGTGCAGGAATGGCAGATCAGGCAGGAATTCAACCGTTTATTTTGGATATGGACGTTAATGGGAATCCATTCACCGTACATGCAGCATTAATTTGGGACGAGCAGGATGTCATCCTTGTTGATACGGGTATCCCTGGCCAGTTAAGACTTATTCGCGACCAACTTGCTGCAGCATCCTTTCCTTTTGAAAAGCTGACGAAAATCATTATTACGCACCAAGACATGGATCACATTGGCAGCCTGCCAGAACTGGTGGGCGCTGCTGAGGGACGGATCGAAGTGCTGGCGCATGAACTTGGCAAGCCTTATATTCAAGGGGAAGTGCCCTTGGTTAAACGCAAGATTTTGGCTACTCCGACGAAAGTGGATGTGACGCTTCAGGATGGGGATGAACTTCCTTTCGGCGGGGGCATTCAAGTCATTTATACACCTGGCCATACGCCGGATCACATCAGTCTGTATCACCCGAACAGTAAAACATTAATTTCCGGAGACGCGCTGACGTCGCAAGACGGTGTGCTAATGCCTCCGAATCCTCAGTTCACGCCGGATATGCCGTTAGCGCTGAAATCAGTAGCAAAGCTGCTGGACTATGACATTGAAACTGTCATCACTTATCATGGTGGCGTTTGTACGGAAAATATTAAGGAGCGTCTCGCTCAAATTGCACAAGGTCAGGCCTAGGAGTACGCCATGGATCCCAAAGTCAAACAAGCTTTTGAGACGACACTTCATCACTGGCAGGTCATGACCTCTTATCAAAGCGATGAGAAAGAAGCGGTAGCTGATCAGTTTCAATCTTCGTTCTATGTATTCATTGATACCGTCCGTGATTGGGTACTCCGTCAAGATCCCATGCCCCTAACTCTGGATGATATGCTTGCAATTGATATGATCCAAGATATTTTTGACGTATTGCCTGCTCCTTTGCATCTGAATTTGGAGACGGAATTAGAATTAATGATAGACGGGGTAGAACGAGAGGATGAAGATAAATACGATTGAGGATTGACTCAACCCATGAGATATATGGCGTTGGGTCTTTTTTATTGGAGACGAATTCCATTGTTTTCTATCTCACCTTGATGGTAAAGTGATTGCAAGACAAGCATGATCTCACTTGGCACATTACTTATAAGGGATTGAGAAACCATGAAGCTGATCATTATTGAAGATGAGCAGGATATATTGCAAGGCATGGCCGAAGCAGTGGCTGCGATTGCCGCGCATGAGGTAGAGATCATCACCGTTACGAATTCGGAAGAGGGTACGGAGCTCATCAGACGTCACAAACCGGAAATCATTATTTCCGATATTGTGCTGCCACAGCAGTCAGGGATTGATATGCTTCAAGCGATTCAAATGTCAGACTATCATCCCAAAATCATTATGGTAAGCGGTTACAGCGACTTTCAGTATGCGCAGCGCAGTATGCAGCTTGGTGCGATGGATTATTTATTAAAGCCATTCTCGAAAGAGGAATTTAGCACGAAAATCAAGCAGGTCGTCGAGATGATTGAAGGTGAACGAAGGAATGACCAGTACATCTCGGGGCAAATGAAGCAGGCGGAGCTAGGGAAGAAGCTGCTACAGAATAAATTTTTGCTAAGCTTATGTATGACGCCGACTGTCTTACAGGAGCATATTTTCCACCGCTTGCAAATGTGGGAGCTCACTTGGCTCGCTAGTGCTAATTTCTCTGTGATTGCCTTGGGTATTGTGCGACAAGATCGGCCGAATCCAGTGGATAAGCAAGCGGAGTTAGAAAACTTTGCCGTCGGGAATATTACGGAAGAACTGATAGAGAGTTTTCAGCCATCCGTCGTGTTCCCGAATATCCATCACAATTGGATACTCATTGCGCCTAGTGAAGTTACCGAGCAGTTAGTGGCAGAGATTCAAACGCACGTATGGCAGTATCAAAAGTTAACTTTAGGCTTCGGGATTAGTGAAGAACAGTTCTCTTTCCAAAGCATCTCCACAGCTTACCAACAAGCCTTGAAAGCATTGAAGATGGTCTATATGACCCCAGGCCATAACGTCCATACGTATGCTGAGGAGCTTCAGTCAGACCAGGAGCCGAGTCGATTGTCCTTTGAATTAGCTGCGAGTGGCATGCTGCAGGGGGATTTGGATCAAATCAGCAAGACAGTCGATCACATTGTTGGTTACTACGTCTCCGCACAGGAAGTTAAGGACTATCAGGATGTTTCGAAGAAATGCCTGGAATGGATACTGAATTTGCATAGTGTGCTACGTGATAAATATGCGGTTCCCGTGAATCAAATTCCGATGTCATTGTGGGAAGATCTCGAGCAGTGCGAACAATTGGAACAATTAAAGGCGCTCATGCTGAATTACTTAACGGGTGTAGCCAAGCGAGTGGCCAGCAGTCATTCCAATGCCATTATTGAAAAGGCTAAGAACCTGTTGGACACGCAGTATGCGCAGCATATTACGTTACAAAGTGTCGCGGATCAGTTAGCGATCCATCCCGTCTGGCTCAGTCAGTTATTCAAGAAGGAGACGGGCACGAACTTCTTGGATTATATGACAGAGCTGCGCATCGAGCAATCGAAGAAGCTGCTGCGGGACAGTCAGCTGAAAATATATGAAATCGCCGAACAAGTGGGGTATCAGGATTTACAGTATTTCGGCAAGCTGTTTAAAAAGCGGACAGGGCAGACCCCGAAGGAGTTTCGATACGGAAAATGAACTTATTTCAAAAACTGCTGCTGCCCTTGATGGTAGCCATTTTCATCCCTGTCGTGCTGCTTGGCTACTTGTCCTATGAGCGTTCGAAAATGCAGGTTGAGGATGTCACATCTGCCTTCTTACAGGATAATCTCCAACATAATACGGAGAAAGTGAATGAATTTCTGACGGAACTAGATACGGCAGGCTTTCGTGTCATTGCCTCATCGAAGCTGCAACGCATGCTGCAGAATCCGCCGCCGCAGGACTTTTTTCAAGAAGCGGAATTCATCAATGAGATGAAAGGAATCACGGAGGAGCTGCGAGGTTCCTATGAGTTGTTCATTTTACCGAATTATTATGAGAACTATCCGAACTATATGAACAGCCATTCTTCCTTCGGGTTGGAGCTGACAAGAGAGCGCATTGCGAAATCCTTCGAGTTAGGCGGGAAAGCCTACTGGGCCTTCGAAACTGGACAAGGAGGAGCGTCCAAAGATCTCTATTACGTCCGAGCGATTCGCACGCTCACTGATTTTCAAAATGCCGGTGTGATGGTGTTCAAAATCTCACATACATGGATGGCTAAGCAGCTGATTACGCCTTCACAATACCCGCACTTCCGGTTGCTGCTAGCGGATGGGCAGGCGAATATCCTTGCTTCTAATTTGCCAATGAGGCCGGAAGAGTCGATATCGTTGCCATCCTCTCCCCTTCAAGGTCAGAAGAGCACATTTGAAACAGAGGAGATGCAAGGGAAATCGTATTATGTAGCTTCTCAAGCCATAGCGGATAGCGGGAAGGATCTGTGGAGTCTGATTGCCACCATTCCAGTATCTGACTTAACCGTTCGGATTGATGGAATTAAGGCGTTTACCTTCTGGATGTTTGTTGGGAGTCTATTTATTATTTTCGTCATGCTATTCTTCATTGTTCGGCAGTTCACCACACCGATCCAAGAGGTTGTCCGGCATATGCGGCAGGTTCAGCTTGGACGACTGCTTTATTTCACGAAATTCGCTACGAAGAAGGACGAAATCGGGCAAATGGTACGTGGCTTTAACTCGATGATTCAAGGGATGGAAAGTCTGCTGCAGACGACCAGAGAAATCGAATCCGAGAAGCAGCAGCTTCAACAGCGCATGTTGATTAACCAAATTAACCCTCATTTCCTCTATAACACGCTCGATTCGATTAAGTGGAAAGCAGAGTCGGCGCATGAGAAAACCATTGGCGATATGGTGACGACGCTGGCCAATATGCTTCGGTTCAGCATGAATGAGGAGAACGAATGGACAACCATTGAGCGAGAACTGGAGCATGTGAGAAACTATCTGAACATTGAGCTCATGCGCAATAATCAGGCCTTTCAGGTCCTATTCGATGTTCAACCGTCTTTACTCCATCTGAAAATATTAAAGCTGCTCGTTCAACCGCTCTTAGAAAATGCCGTCCGACATGGCATGAATAAATTAACGGAACGCAAAGGAAAGATCCTGGTGACGGTGTATCAAGAAGAGGCCGATCTGATCATCCTCGTTGAGGATAATGGGAATGGCTGCGAAGCAGATCAATTAGAGTCTTACAAGTGGACGTCTCCCGTCCAAGGAGCCACGGAAGGCGGTATCGGGCTGTACAATGTGCACCGAAGGTTACAACTGCACTACGGCCGCCACTATGGCGTAGAGGTGGAGAACAGGGTGCCACATGGGTTTAAAGCAACATTGCGCCATCCGATTTTGGAATCAAATGAATAGCAGGTAGAAAGCGAGGGAACGTGGCCTTGCTTTTTTTTGCCTTAAAAATGTCATGTGTTTCTTTAATTCTGACCTGTTACCCCCTATCTGGAAAAAGCTTATCATAAATCTATCAGGAGGCAAGGTCAACCAGATAGAAAGCGGGGACACAGCGATGCAGAGAACATCGACACTTACAAGAAAGCTTAGCGTCATTTGGTCATTTCGTGTCTTATACGCCATGCTGCTGCCAGGCTTGATTTATTACGCGGTATATCGCTATAGTCCGATGTTTGGCGCTATTATCGCGTTTAAGAATTTCAATGTCATGCTTGGGGTATTCGACAGTCCATGGGCAAGCCCGTGGTACGCACATTTCAAAACGTTTTATGATTCACCGTACTTCTTCACTTTGCTAAGGAATACTTTCCTTATCAGCATTTATAAACTGCTGTTCGGTATGTTGCCGGGAATCGCCTTAGCTATTTTATTAAGTGAAGTCAGGGCACGTTTCTTCAAAAGATTCGTGCAAACCGTCACGTATTTACCGCATTTTCTATCCTGGATCATTATTTACGGGATTGCGGCAGCTTTTCTCTCCGAAACGGATGGATTGGTCAATCTGTGGGTGAAGAATATCGGCGGGGACGCGATTTCGTTCCTAACTTCGACCACGTGGTTTCGTACGATTCTTGTCGCATCGGATGTTTGGAAGGATATCGGTTGGACGGCAATCATTTACTTGGCAGCTATTACGAGCATTGATCCGACTCTGTATGAAGCGGCACGCATCGATGGTTCAGGAAGAATTCGTATGATTTGGCATGTGACTCTCCCAGGTATACGCCATGTCATCATCCTGCTCCTTATTCTGAAGCTTGGACAGATTCTCGATGCTGGTTTCGACCAAATTTATATTATGTACAATGTACAGGTTTACGAAGTTGCCGACATTATCGATACGTGGGTATTCCGTACAGGGCTAGAAGAGTTGAATTTTAGCTTAGCTGCGGCTGTAGGATTGTTTAAATCAGTTGTCGGTTTCGTGCTAGTCATCACAGCAAATCGCATAGCTAGACGTTGGGGGGAAGGCGTATGGTAAAAAGTAAACAAGAGGTCTGGTTCGATGTCCTTGTCTATCTGATCCTTGCCCTTCTCGTCTTATCTGTCATATTCCCACTCATGTATGTGTTGTCGGTGTCGTTGACGCCGCTTAGTGAGGTTCTCAAAAATGGCGGCTTCGTAGTCTTTCCAAGGAAATTAACGTTAGAAGCCTACTCGGCCTTCATCCATGATTCTACGATACCTAGAGCGTATGGGGTTACGATATTCATTACGGTAGTGGGGACATTGCTGAACCTGCTAATCACAACGATGATGGCTTATCCGCTTAGTAAAAGTAGATTGCCTGGAAGGAACATTCTCCTGTTCTTGGTTGCTTTCACGCTTCTATTCAATGGTGGTGTCGTGCCGACCTATCTAGTTGTCAAAGCGACAGGGTTAATTAATTCCGTCTGGTCGTTAATTATTCCAAGCTTGGTTTGGTCCTTTAATTTATTGATTATGAAAACATTTTTTGAAAATCTCCCTGAAAGTCTCGATGAGGCTGCCCGAATCGACGGTGCTGGTGAGCTGCGGATCCTTTGGACCATTGTGCTCCCACTCTCATTGCCCATTATTGCGACAATCGGCCTCTTCTATGCGGTTGGTCACTGGAATGAATTTTTTCAAGCGATCATGTATGTCAATGATACGAGTAAGTATCCGCTCCAGGTCGTCTTAAAGACGATTCTGATTAACTCGATGCTGCCGCCAATGGATATAGAGAGTGTACTACCTACGCAATCCTTGCAAATGGCTGCTGTTGTCCTATCTGCGGTACCGATCATTATCGTGTATCCGTTCATCCAGAAGTATTTTACACAAGGGGTACTGCTTGGCGGCATTAAAGGTTAATGGGGTTAATGTTTCTATTTATATGAGAGGGGTTTTACAGATGAAAAAAAAGCTATCAGTCGTCCTATCCACAATGTTAATTAGTTGTATTGTAGTAACCGGTTGTTCGACGAAATCCGAAAGCGGTCAAGTGAAAAGCACAGCGCCAAGCACGACAGCGGCCACAGGTCCGGTGAAAATCAATTTGTTCATAGGCGGATCCAACTATCCGGGGATGGCTGACGATTTTATTTTGAGCAAGCTGAACAAAGATTTGAATATGGATTTGCAATTTAACGTCGGCGCGACGGATTATGATCAACAATTGAATGTGAAAATCGCCGGTGGATCAACGCCTGATATTTTCTCGGTGTCCAAGGTGCAGCTTGCGAACTATGTGAAGCAGGGGATTCTGCTGGATTTGACCCCTTATATGGATAAGATGCCGAATATCAAAGCGAAGCTGAAGGACGTTGATTTGAATAAGGGAAAGGTAGATGGCAAACAGTACGCTATCGCTAAACGTGCCTATCTGCCGATGTCGAGCTATTGGGTTCGCCAAGATTGGCTGGATAAACTGGGCTTACAGTCTCCGAAAACGTTGGACGAATTGAAGGCTGTAGCGAAGGCTTTTACAGAGCGTGATCCGGATGGCAATGGCAAAAAAGATACGTACGGCATTACTGGAATTGGTATTGGAACACCAGATGCTGTGAATACACCAAGTACATTTGACCCGGTATTTTCCGCATTCGGCGTGGCCTCCCCAGGGCAGTTCATGATCAAGGACAATAAAGTAGTGTATTCCACCACACAGCCAGAAACGAAGCAAGCCCTATCCTACATTAAGGATATGATTAGTGAGGGTTTGGTCGATCCGGAATTTATGACGAACAAAGGTCTGAAGCATCAGGAGAAAGCATTTAAAGGGCAAGCGGGCATTCTATATATCAACTGGGGCGAGATGACCAAGGATGATTATATTGCGCAGTACAAAGCTGTGAATCCTGCAGCTAATTGGGTACAGATGGATGCGCTAACAGGTCCAGGCGGTAAGTACCAAGGTTATTTTGACATCAGTGCTACAGGTGGACGGTTTGCTGTGTCCAAGGAAGTCGCGAAGGATCCTGCTAAGCTGAATAAAATCCTGGAGTACTTCAACTATATCGCAGATGGCCCGGGCTATTTAACGACAATGTACGGAATTGAAGGTACGCATTATAAAATGGAGAACAACATCCCTGTCGTGACGGACAGCTCCAAAACAGGCTTCGCCTTCAATCATCAATTAACTGGTCGAGATGAGAAAAATTATTTGAAAGCGAAATTTACGAAGCAGCTGCCATTTATTGATTTTGCCGAAAAACAACCGCGCATTGAAACATATACGGAGCTTATTCCGAATCCGGAAGGCGTATCAATCAGCGATAAAAATCGCTTCGAAAGCGAAGAGATTACGAAGTTCATTTTTGGGAAAAGTCCTTTAGACAGCTTCGATACGTTCACCAAAACATTAGAGACGAACTATCAGCTATCGAAATATGTGGAGCAAGGCAACTTGGTTCTGAAGCCGCTCGGCTATATCAAGTAGGAGTTAATTAGGCATGTTGAGCGGGGCTGGAGCAGGCTGACAAATAGCTTTCGTTTCAGCCCTTTCACTTATTAAGGACGAATGAGGAGTCGGTGCTGATGAATACAAGTGAAACTATTTTGGAGGAAGCGAAGTCGGTTCCGGTCATTGAAGATGTGGATATATGTGTGCTTGGTGGAAGTTGTACGGGAGTCTTTGCAGCGGTACGAGCAGCGAGATTAGGGGCACGTGTGGTCATCGTGGAGAAGCAAAACAATTTCGGCGGTGTTGCAACCTCAGGACTAGTCAACATCTGGCATAGCTTTTATGATACGGAGTTCAAGCAGCAAATTATCGGCGGATTAACACAAGAAACTGTAGAACGATTGGATCGGCGTGGGGCTGTGGCGGAAGAGAAGAAAAGCCATTCTGTCGGCTATGTGCTGAATACGGAAGAGCTGAAAATCGAATTGGATGAGCTCATCACAGAGTCGGGGGTTCAACCCTATTTGCATACGATGTTCGTGGCGCCGGTCCTTACTGATGGTAAATTAACGGCTATCCTCATGGAAAATAAGTCAGGCAGAGGTGCAATTAAAGCGAAGATGTTTATCGATGCAACAGGTGATGGCGATTTGTGTGCGCGTCTTATGCTGCCTTTAACCACTGCTGATCATAGGCAACCGCCTACAACATGCGCCAAAATCGGCGGGTGGGGCTCTGGCCCAGGGTTTAATGATGTAACAGGGTTCAATTCACTGAAAGGTTTGGATTTAAATGATGCTCTCATTCAACATCAAGCTGAATTCGACTTGCCCGAGGGCTTTGGTTGGGGACGCTTCGTGCCCGGCAGTAAAGATGTCTATATGTACGCAGGAACAAGAGTGTACGACGCGGACTGCAAGGATGGGCTCTCTTTAACACAAAGCGAAATGGAAGGGAGAAGACAGGTTAGAGCCATCATGGATATGGTGCGCAAATACGGACCCGATAATAAGCTGACGCTGCTCTCACTCCCCTCGTACATTGGCATTCGAGAAACGAGGCATATCCATTGCCAATATCGACTTACTGGCGAAGATGTGCTCCACGGTGTTCGTTTTGAGGATGCTATTGCCAACGGCAGCTATCGTGTGGACATTCACCATGATGATAAGCCAGGTATTACCTTTCAATATTTAGATGGGGAGCAGGCGTATGTGCGTCCAGGTTATCCCGTTGTCAAAGGCAGATGGCGGGAGAAAACGGATCACAATCCCACTTTTTATCAAATACCGTATCGTAGCTTAGTTCCCGGAGGTTATGATAACCTGCTGACCTGTGGTCGAATGATTGATGTGGATCAAGTTGCTTATGGAGCAGTTCGCGTGATGGTGAATATGAATCAGACTGGCGAAGCAGCCGGCGTTGCGGCTTATCTAGCGCTTCGTGCGGATATCAGCGTTGGCGACGTGAATACGGAGGAGCTTCGTTCGACGCTGCGAGAGGGGGGATCCATTATTTTGTAAGTGAGGCCGGATATTCGTACTACCATTATGAGAGGGGATGTTCCATGGTTAAGGGGAAAGGACTGCGAATTGGGTATGTAAGTCTTATTATGTTGATGGTGTTTACCATTGTGAGCAGCTACGTTCCGCAAAAAGCTTATGCGACAGATGAATTCGATACATTAAGGGCGAGATGGAAAACCATGCTGACAGGGGGATCCTCCTACAACAATTTGGATGGTGATATTAGTCCGAGAATCGCAGATATCACAGCGAAAGCCCAAGGATATTGGGACAGCATGAATAAGGCGCCGGCTGCGCCTACGAACTATCTGTGGGTCGATTTGCCCGCTGGAGATCGTACATCCAGTCAAGTGACCTCCGGATTCCGTCGCATCAGGGATATGGCGTTGGCGACACAGACTTATGGATCTCCGCTGTATGGGAACGCTCAACTTATCGCAGATGTTATCATGGCGTTGGATTGGATGAATACATGGAGATATAACGATACCAAAGCCTCCTATGACAATTGGTGGGATTGGCAGATTGGTGCCCCAACGGCGCTGAATGATACCGTTGTACTTGTTTATGATTCACTCAGTGCGACGCAAATAACGACATACATGAATGCCGTGATTAAGTATCTCCCATCGGTGAATAAAGCTGGTGCGAATCTATCATGGCAAGCGGCGGTTCTCATCTTGCGTGGTGTGATCATCAAGGACAGCGCGAAGCTTATTGCCGCACGCGACGCATTAACGACTCTATTTCCATACGTGACTACGAGTGATGGCTTCTACGCGGATGGTTCTTTCATCCAGCATAATATTTATGCGTACACAGGTGGATATGGCGCTAACATCTTGATAGATACGGCCAATTTGATGTATTTGTTAAAAGGGTCAACCTACGAGATTACGAATGCGAACCAGTCGAATGTGTATCAATGGATTTATAAGTCCTATCAGCCGCTTCTATACAAAGGGGCTATGATGGATATGTCTCGAGGCAGGGAAATCGCTCGGTACACTTCGCAGGATCGGGATGCAGGACATTTTATTATGCAGGGAATTATCCGTCTATCTCAAATTGCTCCTGCTGCGGATGCCAACGCCTTCAAAAGCATGATTAAATATTGGATTGGGGCGGAAAATCTAGGCAGTACCACGAACAAGTTCTACACGGATGCGTCGATCAACATGATCTTGTTAGCCCAAGGTATCATGAACGATTCCGCTGTAGCGCCAGCAAGCGAATTGGTAAAATATCAGCAATTTGCTGCGATGGCTAGAGCGGTCCAGCTTCGTCCTGGTTATGGATTCGGCCTTGCTCTATTCTCGAATAAGATAGGAAGCTACGAAGGGGCCAATAGTGAAAATTTGAAGGGCTGGTATACTGGAGTAGGTACGACTTATCTATATAATAATGACCTGAATCAGTTTAGCGAGGACTTCTGGCCGACGGTTGATAAGTATCGGTTGCCCGGTACAACGGTAGTTTCTGCGACGTATGCTTTAAGCCAGTATAATACGAGTAATTGGGTCGGAGGTACAGATCTCCTCAATGTTTATGGGACAACGGGCATAGAGATGGGGATTACTTCGAATACCCCAAGTACGTTAACTGCCAAAAAATCGTGGTTTATGTTCGACGATGAGATTGTGGCATTAGGTGCTGGAATTACGAGCACGGATACAAAGTCGATTGAAACTATTGTTGAGAATCGCAAACTTACGAGTGCAGGTTCCAATGCCTTGACGGTTAATGGGGTTGCGCAATCCACTGCGCTGGGCTGGTCGCAATCGCTGCTTGGAGTGAACACTATTCATCTGGATGGCAATGTGCCTGGCTCGGATATTGGCTACTATTTTCCAACGGCAGTGGCGGTCCAAGCAAAACGAGAAGCGAGAACCGGCAAATGGAATCAAATCAAGACGACGGGTGTTACGTCTGGCACCAGCATTACGAAGAATTATTTGACACTCTGGTTGGATCATGGCGGGAATGCAACGAATCAAGCGTATCAGTATGTTATTCTGCCTAATAAGTCCAACGTAGAGGTAGCTAGCTATGCAAGCAATCCGAATATTACGGTATTGGAGAATTCGGCCAATGCGCAAGCAGTGAAAGAGAATACGCTGAATGTAATAGGTGTTAATTTCTGGAACGATGGGCTTAAGACGGTTGATCAGATAACATCGAATAAGAAAGCTTCCGTCATGACGAAGGAAACATCAGGTGAACTGGACGTCTCTATCTCAGATCCGACGCAAGCGAATACGGGCAGCATTCAAGTTGAAATTAATAAAGCAGCAGCAGGAACGCTACTTGCAGATGCAGGAATTACGGTAACGCAGTTGAGCCCCACGATTAAATTCAGCGTGAACGTGAGTGGGGCGAAGGGGAAAGCGTTCAAGGCTAAGTTCAGTTTGGCGCCCGTTGCCGCTACCGTCATCGTGGATGATGCCAATAGTACGGGGGTTACGCTTGCTGGAAGTTGGTCAATTGGCACGAATCTGACCAATAAATATGGCACGAGTTACTTGCATGATGGTAACACCTATCATGGATTAAAGAGTGCTACCTTTACTCCGACATTAACGGCAGCTGGGACGTACAAGGTGTACATGTGGTGGCCATCCCACACCAATAGGGCAACGAATGCCCAGGTGGATATCCTTCATGCCGGCGTAACTTCAACGGTTACCATAGATGAAACTCAGGATGGCGGACAGTGGAATTTGCTTGGTACGTATACGTTTAATGCTGGGACTTCAGGAAATGTGAAAGTGCGCAATGATGGTGCAGACGGTTATGTAACTGTGGATGCGGTTAAATTTGAGCCGGTTCCTTAGTGGGATTAGGAAAGAAGAAGCCTAGGGGCTTCTTCTTTTTTTGGTCTAATGACTTACACGCCTCCAGCGTAGCTGTTTCGCACCTCAGGCAGCTGTGTTATCCACAGCCATCTATTTTCGCTTGTGCGACGCATCGGTGCGTCGCGTGTAAGTGATAAACCCGACTAAAACACTCAGTCCAAGGGGTTATATAGGTATTTAGCAAATATTAAAATATAACACAATCATTTAGCTAAAAGCAATATTTTTTCGGAAAAAGACTTGATAAAATTATTCAAATGGGTTAATCTTCTAATTGTTGGAAAACAAATAAAGTAGAGAGAAAGGAGTGGAACGAATGGAAATGATGAGCATGAAAATGATGATGTCGATGTGTATGGAAGAAATGATGTGTAAAATGAACAACATGAAGATGATGATGGATTGCATGCAAGGTATGGAAATGGCGGACATGATGGATATGGATATGATGATGTCCAAGATGCAGTCTTGCGATGAGATGATGACGATGATGATGGGTATGATGCGTGAAATGAAACAAACCGCTGTGTAAGATTCGTCCTTATACAAGGAGTTATCGAACACACACGGTTATCATTGGATTCATACGATGAAATTTTTATTGCAAGTACATATCAATCTGCAAATTGATGCGTACCGTAAGATGCAATTCTGCAGAGCAGATGACTGCATGCATGGAAATGACGAATAGGCATGAACCGATGTCCGGTAGAGCGGTAATCCGCATACGGGATTTTTTGCATTTCTAGCTATGATAAGTCGCGTTCAATTGTTTGCCAATTTCAACCCGCTGTAGTTTCAATCCCCAAACTTCCTCGATCAACCGAGAAGAGACATACGCGTTATCGGTTTCCCTCAACTGTCTGTAAAGCTCCAGCATCTTCTTATTGACGGCATCGAATCGTTGCCATAGTTGGTTTATTTGATATTCAAGTGTCGTTTGTTGCATATATAAGGCTGATTTACTCAGCGTCTGTATAATTTCGTTCTGCCATTGGGCGTCCCCGATTTGCTTCGCATAATTTAATAAATCCAAATAATCATCTTTCCAGCGTTGCTCTAATGTCACGGTTTCTAGCATGGCGGTTACCTCATTTCGGCTTTATACCTAGTATTATACTCGGAATTAACGGAATTGCAAGTGCGAAAATTAATTTCATTCAATAGTTAGTAAAATCGTAATGCATTCTTAAGCAATAAATCCACTATTCCTATGTTATTCCAGCTAATATGTCTCTCTTCTTTGCCCAAGAAAGCACGCTGCAGTCGATGAAATAAGGGATAGGGGTAGAGTTGAAATGTAAAATTGGAGAGCTCATTAGGGATATTTTTAATATTTTCTATTGGTTGTAATTTCTAAAAAAGTGGTTGTAAATCTTTAATTAAAACTAGGCTATCACATGTATTATAATTAGTAGCGCTTTCATTAAGAAGGCGAAATTGATAAAAGGGGCACACCTGATGAGTATTATATCTATCTCAACACCCGTTCAATTGAAGAACGTGATAATCCAGGATGACTTCTGGTCCCCTTATATTTCATTGATTCGCGATGTTGTCGTACCTTATCAGTGGGAGGCGCTTAATGATCGAATCGAAGGCAACGAGCCGAGTCACGCTATCCGGAATTTTAAAATCGCTGCTGGATTGGAGCAAGGCGATTTCTACGGCATGGTGTTCCAAGATAGCGACGTGGCCAAGTGGCTTGAAGCTGTCGGTTATCTATTGGAGCAAACGCCTGATTCCGATCTGGAAAAGGTAGCGGATGAAGTCGTCGATCTGATCGCTAAGGCGCAGCATGCGGACGGATATGTAAATACGTATTTTACACTTAAAGAAAAGGCAGGCAGATGGAAGAATCTAGCGGAGTGCCACGAGCTCTACTGTGCGGGTCATCTGATCGAAGCAGCTGTCGCCTATGAGAAGGCAACGGGGAAGGGCAAGATTCTGGAAGTGGCTTGCAAGCTTGCCGATTGCATTGATGCGACGTTCGGGCCAGAGGATGGTAAGATCAAAGGTTATGACGGGCATCAAGAGATCGAGCTGGCGCTAATGAAGCTCTACAAAGCCACCTCCAACGAACGTTATATGAAGCTGGCGAAGTTCTTCTTGGATGAGAGAGGGCAGAGTCCCCACTTCTACGACTTAGAGTTCGAACGCCGGAATGGCGAAACGCATTTCCAAGCGCTGAAGATAGCCAAGGACAAATCTTACAGCCAAGCGCACGTCCCGATTCGCATGCAGCAGACGGCTGAAGGTCACGCGGTGCGGGTCGTCTATATGTGCACGGGTATGGCCGACGTAGCGGCCGCGACCGGGGACGAGGAGTTGTTGAAGGCATGCCGGGCGCTCTGGCATAACATCGTGAACAAGCGGATGTACATTACGGGATCGATCGGTTCGATGTCTTACGGCGAGTCATTTACGCTCGATTATGATTTGCCGAACGATACGGCTTACGCCGAGACTTGCGCATCGATCGGACTCATCTTCTTCGCCCAGCGCATGCTTCAGATCGAGCAAAGAAGCGAATACGCAGACGTCTTGGAGAGAGCGCTATATAACACCGTAATCGGCGGAATGTCTCGCGACGGACAGCACTTTTTCTACGTGAATCCATTGGAAGCTTGGCCTGAAGCCAGCGGCAAGAATCAGAATTTCGATCACGTGAAGATGCAAAGGCAGCGATGGTTCGGTTGCGCGTGTTGCCCGCCTAATATCGCTCGGCTGCTCGCCTCGCTCGGCAGCTATATCTACTCGTTCCATGGGCATACCCTTTATGCTCACTTATATATTGGGAGTCAAGTTACCGTGAAGGTGGATGGCGGCGCCGTTGGGCTCATCCAGCATTCCGAGCTCCCTTGGAACGGTAACATTAAATTCGAGCTGAAGATGGATGAACCCAAAATCTTCTCCTTGGCTCTACGGATACCAAGCTGGTGTAGGTCTTGGGATGTCAGGGTTAACGGGCAACCAGTAGAAGAATCCGCTATGCGCCTGATTAACGGATATCTTCATCTCGAGCGGGAATGGAACGCAGGCGATATCGTCCATCTAGTTCTACCAATGAACGTTAGTCCAATGAAAGGCAATCCGGAAATTCGAGAGACCGTAGGCATGGTCGCCATCCAGCGAGGGCCGATGGTGTACTGCCTAGAAGAAGCTGACAATGGCAAAGGGCTTCATAAGCTGATCATCCATCCAGGCTTCGAAGATCAAGTTAGCTTTGATAGCAGCTTGTTAGGCGGACTGCTTACCATCGACTTAACCGCTTATCGGATTCAAGACGAGGGCTGGAAGGATCAACTGTACCGCGTGAAAGACGAGGATCACTTAGAAGCGACTACGGCCCGATTTATCCCTTACTTTGCTTGGGCGAACCGGGGAAGCGGCGAGATGAGAGTGTGGATTAGAGAAAATACGGTTTTACCCTCATGAGGTGCAAGGATAGATCACGCTTGTTAACTCTGGTCAAGGAGGGAAGGGAGCAATCGACAATATAACAGTCGTAATAGACAGATGAAATATTCCCCGCCCACGCGGGAGGAATCAAGGAGTGACGGCGAATTATATATGATGGAGGGGTTAATATGAAAACAATGAAAAAAGGATTCATGGTTAACGTATCAATGGTCTTGATCTTAAGCATGATGGCTGGATGCTCCACGAATAACGATAAACCAAGCGCATCGCCAACGGGAGAAGCAGCTACAAAAGCACCAGAGAAGACGGCAGCTCCTTCCACTGAGAAGGTTAAGATTACCTATTCGATGTGGGGAAGTGAGGCTGAAGGAAGCGCAACCCAGGCAGCGGCGGATAAGTTTAATGCTTCTCAAAACAGAATCGAAGTCAAAGTGCAAGCGATTCCTTGGGAAAACTACATGACCAAACTGAATACACAGGCAACGGCAGGTCAATTACCAGATACGGGAATATTGAAGGAGGATGGCGTCATCCAGTGGTCCTCCGATGGTATGTTGAATGATGTAAGTGCCATGTACTCGGGAAGTGACAGCAAGCCGCTGGATAGCCTAGCTTACAAATATCAAGGCAAAACCGTAGCCTATGCCGCTGCGAATGAAATCCTGCTCCTTTATTACAACAAAGACATGTTCGACAAAGCGAAAGTACCTTATCCGCCATCCGCATTGGATAAAGCATGGACATGGGATGAATTCGTAGCAACGGCCAAAAAGCTGACGGTCGATAAGAATGGCAAACATGCTGACGAGGCTGGCTTTAATGCACAGAGCATCGTTCAGTATGGTGCATCCGTCGAAAATCTGGCTTGGCAGTTGGAAGCCTGGGTGCTCAGCAATGGCGGTGGTTTCTATTCCAGTGACGGTACATCTGTGAGAATCGGGGAAGACGCCAGTATCGAAGCGATTCAGAAAGTCGCGGACCTGTACTTGAAAGACCATGTTGCCCCGTTGTCTGTTGGACAGACCGATGATGGCATTCAGCGTACCATCATCGCAGGAACGGTCGCCATGGCCACGAACGGCCAGTGGAACATAGGAACTAGCTTGAATGCAGCCAAGGATGCAGGACTGAAATATGGCGTTGCCGTATTACCATACTTTAAGCAAAAGGTTACTCTCAACACGGGCGGTGCCAATGTCGTATTCTCCCAAACCAAGCATCCGAAAGAAGCGATGGAATGGCTCAAATGGTACACAGCTGAAGAAAACAATTGGGGACTTATCTCATCGGGTATTTGGATGCCAACACTGAAAAAGTGGTATACGGATGAAACGCTTACCCATAAATGGGTCGACAATAAGAACTTCCCTCCTTACAACGAATACAAGTCCGCTGTGGTCGATTACGCACAATCCTCAGCCGCCAGACCCGCTGCCTGGTTCTATACGAATCATACGACGGACTTTAACACCTTGCTGGGATCGACCTTGGGGGATGTTTGGACCGGAAAAGCTACCGCCAAGGATGCCATTACCAAAAATCTCGAAGCTTTGAAAGCAGCCAATAAAGGCAAAAAATAACGTATAGGAAGGATGACCGCCAAGAACAAGCAAGCGGTGGTCATCCTTCACATATGAGGTGGGGGGCAAGATATGGAAACTTTTAATAAACCTCAGCAACGCCGTTCCCGCTTTCATTCAAGCGAGGCAAGGGTTGCTTACATATGCTTGATTCCTGCAATACTCGGGCTGATCTTCCTGACCTATCTGCCTCTTCTTGGCGTGTTGGGCATTAGTATGACGAATTGGACGGGGCTAAAAAACCCTGAATTCGTCGGTTTCAGCAATTACATCACGCTATTTACCACCGATCCTTATATTAAAGATTCTATTATCGCAACGCTCTACTTTGCATTTTTATCTGTAGCTGGAAGCATGATTTATTCACTTTTCATCGCGATGCTGTTGAACCGTAAAATTCCGGGAAGAGGTTTTTTCAGAGCTGTATTCTATGTCCCTTTCGTTTTGCCTGCTGCCGCTATATACGTAGGATGGTCCTGGCTTTACGAGGCCAATTTTGGTTTCTTCAACTATCTCCTCTCCGAAATCGGATTGAATAAAGTTCTCTTTATCGCGGATTCCAATTACGTAATCCCATCTCTTTCATTGATTGCGGTCTGGCTGTCCGGGAACTTAATCGTTATTTTTTTGGCTGGTCTTCAGAGCGTTCCGAGCGTCTATCATGAAGCGGCTGAAATGGATGGCGCGAACGGATGGAATCGCTTTCTTCATATCACCTTGCCTTGTATGACGCCGATCATCTTTTATAACCTGTTGCTGAGTCTGATCGCCAATCTCCAAGTCGTTACGCCGGCCCTTGCTCTGACCAATGGCGGTCCGGGCAACTCTTCCCGATTCATGACTTATCTGATGTATGATCAGGCATTCGTCAATTACAAGCTGGGCTACGCCTGCGCGACGACTTTTATTATTTTCGCCATTCTTGCCGCTTTTACTGCCGTTTTGTTCAAGACGTCGAAACGGTGGATCTTTTCCGAAGGAGACGACGATAAATGAGCGAAGTCGCATACGCCAGATTAAAGAGCAAGAAACGCAGTGAACGAACGATGAACGTGCTTACATTTATAGTCGTCATTGTATTTGCCCTCATCGTGCTCTTCCCGATTTGGTGGATATTCCGTACGTCTCTGATGACGAACCCCGAGATCTACAAATATCCGCCGTCTCTCATACCGAAAAATTGGTTATTTTCCAACTATGAAAAAACATTGACTATATTTAAATTTTGGAAATATTTGTGGAATACGATGATCATTATCGTTCCTGCTTGTTTTGGGGGGACGTTCACGGCCACCTTGTGCGGATATGCTTTTGCGAGGTTGCGGTTTAGGGGCAAACAATTGATCTGGATCCTCTGCGTCGGTTCTATGCTCTTGCCTGCCATGGTAACGCTCATTCCGCTGTACATTGGATGGACGCGGGGGCTGGGGCTCCATGACAGCTATCTGCCATTGATTCTGCCCTATTTTTGCGGCGGCGGCGCTTTTAATATCTTTTTGATCAGGCAGTTTATTCTCTCCATACCGAGAGAACTCGACCAAGCGGCAACGATAGACGGTGCTGGGTACTTCCGGATTTTGTTCAGCATTATTATGCCAGCGATCAAGCCCGCTATGATCGTCGTCGCGTTGTTTATTTTCATTGGCTTATGGAATGATTTGCTCCAACAAATGATTTACATTAATTCGAGCGAAAAATTTACCATAGCGTTGGGGCTTACCAATTTTAAAGGACAATTAAAGCAGGATTGGTCGTTAACGATGGCAGCCACGTGCCTGTCCTTTGCGCCAGGCGTCATTTTCTACCTGATTGGTCAGAAGTATTTTGTAGAGGGAATCACGTTGACCGGTATGAAAAGTTAATCCGAATGAACCCCTTGAAGGATAATCCTTCAGGGGGTTTTTCAGGTTGATATTTTTAAATAAATCTGCTGTGGCATTAGTTCATATAGTGTAAAAATAGGTTGTGAAACTTAAAGTAAATCGCACAAATTTTAGATATGATAGAAAATGTAAGCGCTACAAAATTTAATAAATGAGGAGGTGTGCCGCAAAGGATGACAGCACGATACAGCTAGGATCGAAGATTAATGGTAAGAGGAATCCCTGTTAGATGTCGATGAAATCTAAGATGAGAAAGAGAGGCTATCTAATGAAGCAAATGCTTAGTCAGTATTGGAGCAAGATGTCGAAATCACAACGCGTGCAACTGTTTGCAGCTTCTACGTTTACTGCAGCAGCCATTCTGTTGGTACCGCAACTAGCTTCAGCCAATACAATTACGAACAGTAATTTTACCGTCCAGACGGGTACGAATGGCGAAATTACTTCTCTACAAATTGGCGGGGATACGTATCCAACCAATTATGTTATGAATGCAACGAATGCGCCGAATCAGAATACAGCTGATCATCAATGGGTTGGGGAGCTTATGTTTACTTATAAGCTTGGAACCGGAGCTTGGACGCAAGCACTTTCGAGTAAATCGGCGGATGGCAGAACCACTTCCCAAACGGGCAATACCGTCAATATTACGTATCAGAATTCAACCAACAGTGCAGGGATTAAAAACTTCAAAGTGGATGAATCGTATTCCCTCGTGAGTGACTATTTGAAATGGCAAATTACCGTTACGAATACAAGCACGCAAACTTTGGAAATCGGAGATTTCGGCCTCCCCCTCCCATTCAACGAATTCTTCACTGCCGGCAATAATGACGAAATCTATGAGACACGTGTCATTACACATGCTTTTATCGGTAACAATAGTTCGTATATCGTGGCGCAGCGCCCTAGTGGTATTGGCCCTTCTCTGCTTATGGTACCTGACACGACGACAGGAGCGGGACTTGAGTATCAAGACAATTGGCGCGTTGAGGAGCATCCAGGCAGCATGTGGGCAGCGGATCAAGGCGGCTATGCGAAGGGTCTGAACGTGTACTATATTCACTCCAATGTGATTAAAAGCAATGGTCGTGGTTATTTACCCAACACAAGCCTAACGTTAGCGCCAGGCGCAAGTAAAACGTATGCCTTCAAATTTTTCAAAGCTGCAGATGAGTATGCCGTTCAAGACAGGCTGTATAGCGAAGGTATGGTCGATTTCAATGTAGTTCCTGGCATGATTGTACCAACGAATCAGACGGCTAAATTCGATTTGCACACATCCAAAGCCATTACTGCAGTTACGCCGCAATACCCATCCGAGACGACAATTACTTCTTTAGGTACAACGGGAACGGATCACAAATTATATCAGATGACGATGACCCATTTGGGACAGAACAATATTACGGTTACGTACGGCTCAGGGGAGAAGACAGTTCTCCAATTCTATGCCATTGAACCTATTGATGCGGCATTACAGCGGCATTCGACGTTCATGGTGAACAATCAACAATGGAATGTGCCAGGGGATATTCGGGATAAAGTGTTCGATGACTGGATGATGCAGACCAAAGCCAAGCGAAACAATTTCGCAGGATACTGGGGTTGGGGAGATGACTGGGGGCTTACACATGGTCAATTCCTTGCGGAGAAAAATGCCATTACGCCAATTGCTTCTGAAGTGACAGCCGTAGATAACTATTTGGAAACAGCTGTATGGACGAATTTGATGAATGGCCATCATACCGATTATCTTGTTCCAGATTTTCTAATGGCACAACCGAACACAACGCCAACCTATCGGGGCTATGCGTATCCGCATATTTACAATACGTACTTCAGTATGTATAAAATTGCTAAGCTGTACCCAAATCTTGTGACATATAAAAATCCCAAAAATACGTATTTGCTTCGCGCATATAATGTGTTCAAAGCCTTGTATGACGGACCTGTTGCCTACAACTGGGAGACGGGGTTAATGGGTGAGTTAACGACGCCAGACATCATTAAAGCACTTCAAGATGAAGGCTATACGACGCAAGCTAACGATATCATTAGCAAAATGGCAACGAAATACAGCAATTTTTCAGCAAATTCCTATCCTTATGGATCAGAATACAGCTATGACAATACAGGGGAGGAATCGGTCTACATGCTGGCTAAGATGAATAATAACAATACCATCAAAGGTAAAATCAATGCCAAAACGAGAGCAGCACGCGGTCATATGCCAGTGTGGTATTACTACACGGATCCTGTAACCATTACGGGGGATAATTGGTGGAATTTCCAATACAGTACGTCACTTGCAGGTTATGCGATGGATGACTGGATACGTACGAATTCCACGACGCCTGAGAGGGAACAACGGTTATCCTACGCGGCCAAAATAGCGAATATAAGTGCGATCAATTCTGGTCAAATCAGTAGTGATGCAGCGAATATTGGTGCTGTTTCTTGGACGTATCAAGCAAGTAAAGGAAATAACGGCGCTCTAGGCCTTGACGGCGGTCCTCTATTTAATGGCTGGCGCGGGATGAGCGGAGAAGCTGATCTTGGGCTGTTCGGTGCTTTGAAAATTCTAAGTGCGGATGTTGCCGTTGATCCAATTTTTGGCTTGTATGGCTATGGGGCGGACGTTACCTTAAGCAGCGGGAAATATACGATCACGCCGAAGGATGGCTTATTCAAACGTTTGCATCTCATTACGGAGAAGTTCTCCATGGAGCTTGAGCGCGACCAATATACATCAGCCATCGTGGCAACAGCTAAGAATGATGTCAACTTCACTTTGAAGAATTCGACCACAACAGCAGCCCACGTTACGAAAGTCACGTTCACGGGTCTTGCAGCAGGTACGTATAATGTGCTTGTGAACAACGTGCAAACAGGCACAGTGACGGCAACGTCAGGCGCAAAAACCATCGTGAATCTTAGCATTGGAACGAACGCTACGTACGATGTGAAACTGCAAGTGGGCACACCGTCAGGACCTCAAGACGTTGCACCGCAAGGGACAGCGACGACTTCGTTCGTATCGGCTTGGGAAAGCCTTGCAGGTCTGAACGATGGTTATGCCCCAACAAGTTCGAATGATAGAGGGCATTCTGTGTATGGAAACTGGGATAATCCAGGTACGACACAATGGGTTCAATATGACTTTGCATCAGCGAAAACAGTATCCAGTACAGCGATCTATTGGTTTGACGATAATCAAGGTATCGATCTCCCAGCTTCCTATACCATACAGTATTGGAATGGAACCGCTTGGGTCAATGTAGCAAGCCCATCAGGACTGGGGGTTGTCGCCAATCAATACAACACGACGACATTTACGCCTGTTTCTACCACCAAAATCCGTGTCAACATAACAGCCAAAGCGACCACATCAACAGGAATTGAATCGTGGAGAGTATTCGGAACATAATCCAATTATTAGAAGCTGCCTCTCGGATCTTTGTAGATTTGAAAGGCAGCTTTCTGTGTATGTACAGATGGAAGGCAGGTTTGCATAGGTTGTTATTTTTAAAAAACAAGTTGATATCATTTAACGATAATCCCATATTCATGGGCTATACTTAGTTTGTAGTGCTCTGAAAGTAGGAGGAAAAGAGATATGACGACTGTGTTAAAAGCGAGCATGAAGTTGGATAAAGATTTTCGAATTGCTAAAGTCGATGAGCGCATTTACGGATCTTTCATTGAACACTTGGGACGTGCTGTTTATGGCGGCATTTATGAGCCTGGACATCCAGCAGCGGATGAGCAAGGTTTTAGGCAGGATGTTATGGAGATGATCAATGAAATCGGTGTACCTATCGTTCGTTATCCCGGGGGCAACTTCGTCTCAGGATATAACTGGGAGGATGGTGTCGGACCGATCAGTGGAAGACCTGCCAAGCTGGAGCTGGCATGGCGTGTACTTGAGCCTAATTTATTTGGAACAAATGAATTTCTCGCATGGACCAAACAAGTCAAAGCACAAGCAATGATGGCTGTTAACTTAGGAACTAGAGGGATAGATGACGCCAGAAACTTGGTGGAGTATTGCAATCATCCTGCGGGCTCGTATTGGAGCAATTTAAGAATTGCTCATGGCTATCCAGAGGCTTATGGGATCAAGACGTGGTGTTTAGGAAATGAAATGGATGGACCCTGGCAAATTGGTGCCAAAACGGCAGACGACTATGGTCGATTGGCGAATGAAGCAGCGAAAGCGATGAAATTCGTTGATCCGACGATCGAGTTGGTGGTATGCGGCAGTTCTTTCCGAAGTATGCCAACCTATGCGGAGTGGGAATCTACAGTGCTGGACCATACGTATGACAATGTCGACTATTTATCCTTACATACGTACTATGGAAACGCAGATAATGACACAGCTAATTACTTGGCCAAATCGCTGGATATGACTGCTTTTATACAAGAGATTATTGCGGTGTGTGATTATATAAAAGCCAAAAAGAGAAGCAAAAAAACCATGATGCTTTCCTTCGATGAATGGAATGTATGGTTTCATAGCTTGGAGTCAGACAAAAAGATAGAACCATGGCAATTTGCGCCTCCGCAGCTTGAAGATTTGTATACCTTGGAAGACGCACTGATGGTAGGGACGATGCTGATCACACTATTAAAACACGCGGATCGCGTGAAGATTGCTTGCTTAGCGCAGTTAGTGAATGTCATAGCCCCTATTATGACGCAAACGGGTGGACCTGCTTGGCGTCAAACAATTTTTTATCCTTATATGCACACCTCCCTTTATGGGAGAGGAACCGTGCTGCACTCGTTTATAGATGCTCCTAAATATGATACGAAGGATTATACGGATGTCCCTTATCTGGATACCGTTGTTATTCATCAGGAAGAGAAGGACGAACTTACGATATTTGCAGTTAATAAGAGTCTTGATTCCTCAATAGTTGTTTCATGCGACTTGCGCAGCTTTGAGGGATACCGAGTGGTAGAACACATTGTATTGGAAAACAAGGATGTCAAAGCCGTGAATACGATGAATCATCCTATTCGAGTGACACCGCATAGCGATGGCGATGCTGCCACTCAGGACGATATGCTGATTGGAACATTGCCAAGGTTATCTTGGAATGTTATACGACTGCGCAAGTAAGTGAACGAGAGATGATAAAATGAATAGGATTGAGGTGAGTTCCTTACTATGCGTGGGGGAACCGCGGTTGGAGAAATGATGGTTTGGGTCAAAGCGTTTCAATAAAAGTTCAATTTCTGATATAAAAGCAAGTAGCCAGTAACCTTGAGCAATCTAGGTTGCTGGCTATTTTTTTAAGTAACGAAACTACCCTCCTGTCCGCCAGCTGAATAGATGGATTTAATACAGTCAAATATTGGAATTTTTTAATCAAACGCCGAGTAGATGGAAAATATACAGTTAATTTTGCACATTTTACTCGATCTGATCAAAAAAGGCAGTTTTAACTACATGTTTTACAGTTAAATCGAATTTTCGAGGAAATTCCTCGAAAATAGCTGTATATATTCCAGTTAATCAAATGTGTGAATCACGAGACTACGCCAAACCTACAAAGGAACTCAACCAACAACGTCCTCCGGCGAGATCCCGTGTCTGCGTCGCATGCAGGGCATGACTGTTAGGAATGGCCTGTATAGTTTTTGCGGAAATTCAAAGGAGAGATTCCTTCTTTGGTAGAGAAGCAGTGTGAGAAGTAGGAGGCGTGTTGAAAGCCACTTTCTTCCGCAACTCTCGCCATGGTCCAATTGGTCTGAATCAGCAGCTTCTTGGACTGTTCGATACGAAATTGAAGCAAATAATCATTGGGTGTCAACCCGAACACCTTCAACATGCATTTGGCAATGTAGTTAGGATGATAATTAAGATGCTCTTGCAATAAAGCGTTGGATATCTTTTTAGTGTAATTTTGACGAATAAATAGCTCGACTTTCTCAGCTAAATGAAACGCAGTCATGTCGGTTGTTGAAATTAATTCACGGTTAATATGCTGCATAAACAATTGAAAGGTATTCTGTTTCCGCCAATTACGTTGGGAGCGCGATTCCTGTTCCAAATCGAAGAAATATTCCAAGATTTCTAAGGCCTTGTGATTGAGTTTTATATATTTGGGGATAAATATCGAATTCACTTCAGCATGATTTAGGAATGCCTTCTGTTTGTGATCCTCAATGAGAGAATTCTGATTCTCTAAACACGCATCCATATCCATGTACTCATCCCAAGCGCCATACGTATGGAAATGGATCCAAAGGATCTCGGCTTCTTGCTCACAAGGAGCCGTTCCGAAATGCGAGAGATCGGGTCTTAGAATGATGGCATCATTTTGCTGGAGAGTCCATTCATTGGTACCTTCTCCGATGAAAATAGTCCCTTTCTTAACGACGATTAGGTCGAAGGTGCCAATGTTAGTCCTGCTTATATGACTCTCCCCGATTTCATAGTAAGCGCTTCCGCAATCTAAGAAATAAGGAATCGGTGGAGCAATGAAGTGAAGAACGGTTGGTTTCATGGCCTACCTCTATAAGATCGAATTTGTATCCAACATTTGTGTTGGATATGCTTATTTATATTTTACGTGATGTGTCATATGAAAGAAAGTGATTTTGGCGAAATATAGCGAGATTAGTGAATGTGTTTACTCGTCCAAAGGGTAAATTAGGGCGAAGGCCCACTTGACATCCAACTTAAATATGTCATAATGATAATATCAAATCGACATTAAAGTTGTGAAAGCAGGTGCTACATTGAACACTAACGAAAAAGAGTCGAACTACTCTTCCCATAAGTATCGGACACCGGATGGTGCACCGAGTGATATTGTCATTTTCACCATTACCTCAACGGAAAAGAACACAACCAAAAAGGCGCTGCCCATTCGGGAACTACAGGTCCTGCTCATACAAAGAAAACAATGGCCGTTTGAGGGCCAATGGGCTTTACCTGGCGGGTTTTGCCAAGAGTCAGAGAGTATGTACGCATGTGCTCGGAGGGAGCTTCAAGAGGAGACTGGCGTCACTGATGTTCATATGGAATACTTTAACGTCTACAGTGAGCCTGGACGTGATCCAAGAGGATGGATTATCTCTCATGCATTCTATGCCTTAGTTCATGAGAGATGGCTGGCTGAAAGGCGTGCCGATACGGATGCATCAGACGTGCGCCTATTCACGGTGGGGGAAGCGCTTGGGCTGACGTTGGCTTTTGATCATAGGCAGATATTGACCGACGCTTTGCATCAGATTCAGAAAAAGATGCTCACAACGACGATTGCCAAGGAGTTTCTTCCCGAAGAGTTCACCATCGGTGAGCTATACCAGGTGATACAAACGGTCGTGCCGCATTTTGAGGAAAGCAACTTCATTCGCAAAATCACCTCAACCCAAAGCCGCAAAGGAATCATTGAAGAAGCGGTGGACCGTAACGGAGAGCTGAAGCTTTCCAATCGCTACTCTCAGAGAGCCGCACAGCTCTATCGCTTTACTGATCTGACGCCTCAGCTGTCAATCTACAGCTAGGCGCTTCTCTTTTACCTTTTGATAATGTCATATTGATAGTATTATTCGCTGGGAGTTAATCTTAAGGAGGCGTTAAGTATGAAAAAAGCATGGTTATTCGTGGCATTACTCATCGGTATGGTTGCTATCGCGATTTACACGTCATCAACGGCAATTGAAATCGTCGCGACTACGTCAGGCTTATTGTGCGTTTGGTTAACAGCAAAGGAAAACATGTGGTCATGGCCAATTGGCCTGGTCAATGTGGGTTGTTTCTTCGTAATGTTTTGGGAAGCAAAACTATATGCGGATACGATGCTGCAGGTGTTCTTTTTCATATTGAGCGTATATGGTTGGATCGTTTGGATGACGAAAAGAGAAGGTACTAAGGTGCGTCCGACTAGAAAAATAACATCCAGACTCACGTTCATATTAAGTGTATTTTTGGTAGTGATGACCCTGCTCTGGGGTTATGTTCTGCAAGCATACACGGACGCCTCGATTCCATATGCGGATGCTTTCATTGCTACGTTAAGCCTCATTGCACAGTACCTGCTTTCGTCAAAAGTGCTAGAGAATTGGCTCCTCTGGATTGCTGTCGACGTGATGTCGGTAGCGATGTATGCTTACAAAGATTTGTATGCTGTTGCCTTCTTATACCTTATTTTCTTGTTCATCGCCCTTGGGGGATATGTTGGATGGAAACGTGCGTTACGCATCGTAGATCGGAGGGAGCTCATATGTCACAACACAGAACAGGCTTAACACTAGGGAAATTTGCGCCGCTGCATGCGGGTCATCAATTCATGATTGAGACAGCGATCCAGGAGATGGATGAAGTGATCGTTGTCATCTATGATTGTCCCGAAACAACGGATATCCCTTTGCGTGTGCGATCCAATTGGATTCGTACCCTCTATCCGCAGGTACACGTTATCGAAGCATGGGACGGTCCCATTGAAATAGGAGAAACGCCTACGATTAAAAGGATGCATGAGGCCTATATCCTGCAGAAGCTGGAGGGGCGGAAGATTACGCATTTTTACTCCAGTGAGTTTTATGGTGATCACATGAGCGCGTCTTTGGGGGCGGTGAATCGCCAGGTTGATCCGGATCGGCATACGTTTCCAGTTTCGGGAACGCAAGTGAGGGGTAACCCTTTTGACAATAGAAGGTTTCTGAGTCCGGTTGTTTATAAAGATCTAATTGCGAAAGTTGTATTTCTTGGCGCTCCTTCGACAGGGAAGTCCACACTTTCCGCATACATGGCGAAACAGATGAATACAAGTTGGATGATGGAGTACGGACGGGAATATTGGGAGAAGCACCAGGTGGATCGCAGATTATCGTTAGAGCAGTTGGAGGAGATTGCGGAGGGGCATTTGGAAAGGGAGGAGCTTCTGCTGAAGGAGGCGCGAGATGTACTCTTCGTGGATACCAATGCAATTACAACGTATATGTTCTCTCATTATTATCACGGTAAGGCTACGCCACGTATGACTCAATTGGCGGTGGATGCGGTATCGCGGTATGATCTTGTTTTTGTTTGCGATACGGATATTCCCTATGCAGATACCTGGGATCGTTCGGGGGAGGTGGGGCGGTTTGTGTTCCAAAAGCAGATAATCGCTGATCTCAAAATGAGACAAATCCCGTATTTCCTATTGCAAGGAACTCTAGAGGAGAGAGCGGAAAAAGTAAGTCATATTTTGAAGACATATCATAAATATCATAGCTTGAGTGAATGTATAATGAAGCAAACAGGTAGCGGTGGGAGGGAGTAATGCTTATGAACAAACACGACTTAATGAATAAAATCAAAGGCGGGATCTATGGCGTCGCGATCGGTGATGCGTTGGGTGGCACGACCGAATTCATGAGTGTCAGAGAAATTAAAGCGAGATATGGATATTTGACAGAGATCATTGGAGGGGGAGCCTGGCGATTAGAACCAGGTGAAGTGACGGACGACACGATGATGACGTTGTGTGTGGCAGAGGGGATTTTGGGAAATCCAAAGGATCCGCTAGATGCTATCGGTGATCAGTTTATGAAATGGTATCAAACGAGGCCCAAAGATATCGGTAACATTATCAGACATACGTTTGAAAATGTAGAGGAGAGTTGGTTCGAGGCTGCTTACGTAACACATATTGAGATGGGCCAAAGTGCTGGGAATGGTTCACTGATGCGATGTTTGCCAGTAGCGTTAGCGTACACGGATTGGAAGGATATTGAGCGAATTTCCCATATGCAATCGAAAATGACCCATTATGATGAAAGATGCAATGAAGCTTGCATCCTTTATAATCGCATTGCTTTTCGCCTGCTGCAGGGCGAAGAGATGAAAGCAGTCATCCAGCAGGAACTGATCGGAACAGAGTATGAAAGTATGCTCACATCCGAGCCTGGTTGCGAAGCCAGTGGCTTCGTTGTGCATACGTTCCGCTGGGTGCTTCATATTTTACTGGAAGCTTCCGACTTTAGCGAAGTTGTTCAACGGGCGGCTAATTTAGGTGGAGACTCGGATACGATAGGTGCCATCGCTGGTGGGTTGGCTGGCATTTATTATTGCTATGAGGGAATTCCTGCTACGTATGCGGAGGCGATCCTGATTAGGGAGCGGTTGGATGAGATAGTGGTGAGGTTGGTTGGGGTGAGGGATGGGTTCGAATTTAGACGCGGTAGTAATTCTAAATAACATTTGTAACATCTAGTTTAATAATTGTATAATTCCCGATAAAATGTATGCCGAACATAGGAGGCGTGATGAAAATAAAACCATTGAAACTTAGCGTACTGGATTTGGTTCCTGTGTTTGAGAATAGGGATGACACCTATGCACTTGGACAAGCGGAGCTGCTTGCACGAACGGCGGAACGGCTGGGCTACTCCCGTTACTGGGTCGCCGAACACCATGATATGCCGCAGTTGGCGTGCCCTTCACCGGAAGTATTTTTAGCGCATATCGGGGCTCGGACAGAACGAATTCGGATTGGCTCTGGCGCGGTGCTGCTCCCGCACTATAACCCGCTTAAAGTCGCAGAATCGTTTCGTTTGCTTGCCAGCCTATACCCCGGACGGATCGACCTAGGCTTGGGGAGGGCGCCTGGCGGAACCGCGCATGTCAGCATGGCATTGAGTGGGAATTTTTTGGAAAATGTACGGAAAATGCCCGATAAGTTAAAGGATGTAGCGAAGTTGCTTCAAGGTAGTTACACCTACGAAGGCGAACCTGTCGGCGCTCGTCCGGACCCTCCTGTACCGCCAGAAGTTTGGCTGCTCGGAACCAATAAGAAAAGCGCTGAATATGCGGCAGAATTCGGAATGGGTTACGTATTTGGTCAGTTCATGAGCGATGTGGGAGGCGAAGAGGTGCTACGAACGTATCGAGAAGAGTTCGTACCTTCACCGATGTGCCCTGAGCCTAAAATGATCGTCACGATCGGCGTTATATGTGCGGAAACAGAGGAAGAGGCTGTGCGGCTGGCAAGCAGCAGTTCGGCATTGTTCCGCAATGAGACCCCCGAGGGGGATTCTGCACCATACTCGGAACGGAGGCTGCTCGTAGGAACTCCGCACACAGTCAAAACCAAGCTGGAGCAGATGATGGAATTGTACGGAGTAGATGAATTCATGCTTGTGACCATGGTGGCGGACTACGGTAAACGTCTGCGCTCTTATGAATTGCTTGCTCGAGAATTCGGAGTGGAAGTGTGACCAAGGTGAACAATAGATGAGGGAGTGCTTCGCGGCAGCTCCTCTTTTGTTTATTATATTGTTAATAATATTAATATTAAATTTAACTTATTTTTATAATTAAATACATTTTAATAATCAATTTAATATATAATTCGAACTTAAAATGATTTACAATTATTTTGTAAAAAAGGGTTAAACTATCAAGCATGGCTGTCATGGTTGTTGTCATTTTCTTCATGTTGGTGTCAACGGCAAGTGCTTTCGGTCCCTCCACCATGTATACGTCGCCTAGCACGGATCCAAGTCCAGGTACCCTATATCCGAGAGCGCTTACACTTAAGTACAGTGGTTCATATAATGGAAGAATGCTGGCGACTTTTGAACATTATGTTAGTGGTACCCCGTCCTTTCCTATTTACCAAAGCACAGATGGAGGAGTGACCTGGTCACACCTTTCGGAGGTTACGGACCAAGTAAATGGATGGGGATTACGGTATCAGCCGTTTTTGTATGAACTGCCTCAAGCCATTGGCAATATGCCAGCGGGAACCCTTCTTATTGCCGGTAACTCGATTCCTTCCAACTTGGCCACAACGAAGTTAGATATGTATAAAAGTACAGATCATGGTGTGACATGGACGTTCGTTAGTACACAAGCAACAGGTGGGAAGGCAGATCCATCTGGCGCTTACGATCCAGTTTGGGAACCGTTTCTTCTTGTAGCGAACAATAAGCTCATTTATTATTATTCCGATGAAAGAGATCCTCTTCACAATCAAAAGCTGGTGCATATTACTTCAACAGATGGCGTTAACTGGAGTTCAGCTGTCGAAGATATTTCGCTTGCCGATTCGACCAAACGACCGGGTATGACGACCGTGGCTAAATTGGGCAATGGCAGCTATATCATGACGTATGAATACGGCGGTGCGAGTCCTGGGTTTGCTGTTTATTACAAAATCTCTACGAATCCCGAGAATTTCGGGGCAGCTACGGATCCCGGAACGCAACTCGTCACGCAGGATGGTGTCAAACCCTCAAGTTCACCATATGTGACATGGCTCTCAGGCACTGGACCTAACGGGACAATTGCTGTTCGAGCAAATTCAAGTTCAGAATTATTTTTGAATACCGAGAATGGTGCATCGAACACATGGACGAGAGTAAGTACGGCTGTTGCGGGCGGTTACAGCCCTGCATTAGTTCCTCTTGCGGATAATCACAGCGTGTTAATTCTTAATGGAGGCCCTCTTGGAAGCACGAACCATAACTCGGTCACTTATGGAAGTATCGATTTGGGAGATGCCGCACTGTTGCACCAATGGGAATCTTTTAGTGTACCAGGCTCTTATATGAGACATTATAATTTTGCAGGGAGAATAGATCCGACGCCTCTTAGTAACATAGATGACTCCAAATTCCGTATGGTACCGGGCCTTGCGGATTCAAGTGCTGTTTCTTTCGAATCCCTCAACTTCCCAGGGTATTATTTACGACACTACAACTATGTACTCCAATTGGGTAGAAACGACGGGACCGCTACATTTAAAAGTGATGCAACCTTCACGAAAGTGGCAGGATTGGGTGACGCTTCTAAGGTGTCATTCAAATCCTACAATTTCCCAACACGTTATATTCGTCAATTAAGTAGTGTGCTTAGAATCGACCCGATCAGTACGACGCAAGAGAAAAATGACGCTACTTGGATCCAACACTAATCTGACATAAAAGAGATCGCCCTACGCCTTTCTAGAAGGTGTAGGGCGATCTTTGTTTAGGACAGGGACAAAGTTCATTAGAAGGTGACTAGATTCACTGGAATAACTTCTTGTTCAGGCGCATACTCACCGTCTATTTGTAACTTTAACAATTTAACAGCGGTTTTCGCCATTTGTATTTCGTTTTGCTGGATGAAAGGTACATTTGGAATCTCAGGATCATCAAAAGAGATTAATTCCAAGTCTTGGTTGGAACGGAAGGTTAGATTAGCCATTTCAGCAGTTAAGGTAAACGCCACTTCGATATTTGGACGAGCCGTCAAGAAATCAGTGATATATTGTAAGGCTTGTTCCGTTCTCAGAATATCTAGTGGAACATGGCACCACAAATTTTTATCAATCAATACATTCTTATCAATAAAGGCCTTCTCGAATCCAGAAGTACGATCCTCGATCGTTGTGTTTGCATTTTCCGGTGAGATTAAGGCAATATGACGGTGGCCCTTATCTAATAAGTAGGAAGCTGCTTCAAAAGCTCCGTTAAAATTATCGGACGTAATGCGATACGTATCAATATTTCTTAAATAACGGTCAATGAAGACGAACGGGAACTTGTCTAGCGATAAGCGAAGTAGGGATTCGTTATATTTTTCATCCTCTGTTGGAAAAACGATGATGCCCTTCACGCCCGCTTGGATTAATTCTTTGATAGCTCGGGATTCTTCAGTTAAAGACTCACGAGTGATATGCAAGATAAGTTGATAACCTGCCTCTTTCGAAAAATATTCCAAGTAATCTAACAGCTTTTGAATCACTCTCGTTTTCATGGTAGGTATAATCAGGCCTATTAAATTATTCGTTGGCACGGGTGGTGTGACGACGGGCTTAATCATGTCAGAATGAAATGGCCCCGCTGCTACGAAAGTGCCTTTCCCCTGAATACGAATGACAAGCCCCTCATCAGCAAGGCCGATTAGTGCATTTTTAGCCGTAATCTTACTCACTTTAAACGTTTCTGAAATTTCTTGCTCTGATGCGATCAGATCTTTCGGTCGAAGAATCCCAGAAACAATCTTATCCCTAATGTCTTGTTGAATCTGTTTATAAAGAGGTATTTTGCTCATTTAAGCCACTCCAATGAACTGGATTTTTAATAGGGTCACGGTATAACTCTATTATAACAGAATTTATGAAAAATTAGATATAAAAATTATAAAGAAATATATTTTATAACCAATTGATTATATATTATATCCTATCTATACATTATAATACAGATATTGAAGCGCTTTCAATCAGATATTAGACATCACATCATGGATAACAGACGTTTAGGAGATGGAGTTGCATCGAGGGCAGACTGGATTTTGAGAAAAACTTAAAAAAGTGGAGGTTAACAAAAATGAAAAAGATTCTGGCGTTATGCTTTTCTTCTACCCTTGTTGTTTCAGTGCTCTCTGGTTGTACATCAAATGAAACGACTTCATCGAAAACTAGTCCTGCTGCTACAGCAGCAACAGCTGCAACTACAGCAGCAGCTACCCCAGCTCCAAAAGATGACGGCAAAAAAGTTAAATTAACTGTCGTGCATTATATGGTTGAAAAACCGAAGGTGGATACATTCAAGAAAGTGACAGACAAATTTACAGAGAAGAACCCTAATATTACCTTTGATATTCAAGTCATGCCTGTAGACAAATTCAGTGATAATATCAAATTGAAAATAGCAGCAAACGATCAGCCGGATATCATTTTTGGCCGTCCAGCTGGCATGGTTGAAATGACGCAAGCGGGGAATTTCCTCGATCTTACCAATGAACCATTTACACAGCAAATTGACGATAAATTTAAGCCGAATGTGACCTATGATAATAAGATTTATGGTTTGCCAATTGACTTAATGACGAATGGTGTTATGTACAATAAGGATATCTTTAAGGATGCAGGCATTGCCATTCCAAAAACATATTCGGAGTTACTAAAAGCCGCTGAAACATTGAAGGCGAAAGGGATCCCTGCTTTTGCAGCATCATGGAAAGATGGAGCTTCTTATATGAGCTTCATGTGGCCTGATATGTGGGGCGGACCGTTAGTGAAGATGCCGGATTATGCGGGCTCGATTACTTCTGGTCAAAAGAAATTCGCTGATCTTCCGGAATACAAAGGCTTCCTTACACGCGTAGGTCAACTATCACAATATGCCAATGCCGATGCGAAGGATATCACTTACGACAGAGCATCCCAATTATTTGCCCAAGGTAAAGCAGCAATGGATATTATGGGTAGCTTTGCAATCGGAACGATTCGCAGCTACAATCCACAAGGTAATTTCGGTGTGTTCATGTTCCCTTCCTATGATAATCCAGCTGATAACTATATGACATTGTCCACAGATAATACTTGGATGATCGGCAGCAAATCGAAAAATGTGGATGCAGCGAAAAAGTTCTTTGCTTACATGGCATCCGATGAAGGTGCACAAATTTGGGCAGATGGCGTACAAACGATCAGCGCATTGAAAAATAATATTAAACCAAGCACGCAAGATTCAATGGCGAGTGATTTCTTGGACATTTATAAGACGGGCAAGGTCGTTAATAATCAGCTAAAACCGCTTTGGTATGGACAATTTGATGATTCATGGCAAAAAACGATGTTGAAATTTATTTATGCGGATCCAAAGACAAGAAATGTGGATGCATTGGTTCAAGAATTAGATACGACATTCGCGAAAATCATCGCTAATAAATAAAGAATAATCATGTATGACAACTCCCGACTGTATGTATCAGGTCGGGAGATCAATTCTAAATTTGGGAGGGGTGATTGGATGAAGAGAAAATACAGAGATGAATTCGTTAAGTTTACATTTCTGATTCCAGCGCTCCTTTTCTTTTCGCTGGTTGTTCTCATTCCGTTTTTTCGAGGCCTTAACATCGCCTTTACGAACTGGGATGGCATTGCAGAAAATTATAAATATGTGGGGCTTCGCAACCTTTTTCAGCTGTTTAAGGATACCGATGTGTTACCCCCATTGAAGAATACTTTGTTTTTCGCACTTGTTACAACATTCTTTGTCAATGTGTTCGGCTTGCTGCTTGCCGTATTGTTGGATGTCAAATTCAAAGGCGTAAATGTGCTGAAAACGGTAATTTTCATGCCGATGGTGATTAGCTTAGTTCTTGCTGCTATCATCTGGCAGTACGTTTATAGTGATATTTTCCCTATATTATTTCATACCAATGGTGGGCTTTTGGGTAGTCCATCGACTGTCATGTGGGGACTCGCCATCATCTGTATTTGGAAGGAAACGGGGCTGGCCATGGTCATTTATTTTGCAGGCCTCCAAACGATTCCGAAAGATATGTACGAATCCGCTCGCATTGATGGAGCAAGTAGTAAACAACAATTTTTCAAAATTACGATACCTTTACTCATGCCCGCTTTTACCTATTGCATTCCATTATGGCTAGGAACTGGATTAAGACAATTCGATTATTCCGTTGTTGCGACAAAGGGTGGCCCGGGTCGAGCGTCTGAAACAATGGCCATGTATGTATATAATTATGAGTTTCCTTATTTTAAGGCTGGTTATGGTCAAATGGCTGCTTTAGTCCTATTTGTGATGATCCTCATCATTACGGTTATTGTTACACAGTTTCTAAGAAGGAGGGAGGTGGAATATTGAACAACCAACATACTCGCCTTCGTAAATGGCCAAGATTCATCCGAATCGCTGTGCTGTATCTCATCACACTTGTATTTTTGTTCCCGTTTTATATTGCCATCGTGTACTCGTTGAAAACACGTGTAGAGACGGCACAGTCACCTCTAGCTTTTCCAAAACATATTGCCTGGGAAAATTATGCGAATGCGATTCAGTCTTCCAACTTCTTCCTGGCGCTAAAAAATAGTCTGATAGTTACCTCATTAACTGTATTTCTTGCTGTGTTTGTTTGTTCCATGAGTGCTTATATCATTTCTAGAAGTAATAACAAATTTTATAATTTTTTCTATTATTTGTTTATGTCTTCGATCATGCTTCCTTTTCAGGTTATTATGTTTCCCTTATATAAAACTTGGGTGGATTTGGGAATTTTGAATACCCTGCACGGACTGACAATTTCGTTGGTAGGTGTACAGGTTGGTTATTTTTGCTTTCTTTATGTCGGGTTTATCAAATCAGTTCCGCGTGAGATGGAAGAATCCGCCATGATAGATGGTGCTTCGCGGTATCGCACATTTTTTAGTATTATTTTCCCGTTATTAAAGCCGATTAACATGACGATTATCGTATTAAGCGCCCTGGGGGCATGGAATGATTTTGTCGTTTCGATGGTTATTGTTCAAAAGAAAGCTGTCTCGACCTTACCGCTTGTTCAATTTAACTTTTTTGGTCAATATTCGTCCGAAGTCAATATGGCTTTTGCCGCGATTATTATGTCCATGGTTCCTATTATGATCTTCTATTTGATTGCTCAGAAATATATTATTGGCGGTGTAACGGCCGGTGCGGTCAAGGGCTAGGTAGAAGAATCCTTGGCACGGGATTGAGATTAGGAGAGAAGGGCATACACATATGAATAATAACTTAGAGAAACCAATTATATCCGAGGCATTCATGAATCCGATTGTGGAACAGCGTGCGGATCCTTGGGTGTACAAGCATACGGATGGCTATTATTATTTCACAGCCTCCGTTCCAGAGTTTGATCGTATTGAGGTAAGACGCTCACGTCGCATACAAGAGCTAAACACCTCTGAACCAATTGTAGCGTGGACAAAGCACAAGGAAGGTCCAATGAGCTCGCATATTTGGGCGCCAGAAATCCATTATGTGCAAGGCAAATGGTATATCTATTTCGCCGCAGCGCGCTCGGGTGATACGGATAACGGCATGTTCGACCACCGTATGTTTGTGCTGGAAAACGAGTCAAGCAATCCTTTAGAAGGAACATGGATAGAGAAAGGGCAGATCGTGACGAAATGGGATAGTTTTTCGCTCGATGCCACAACATTTGAACACAGAAATATCAGGTATTTGGTATGGGCGCAGAAGGATCCTGAAATCGCAGGTAATTCAAATTTATATATGTCTGCGATGGCAAATCCTTGGACCCTGCAAGGAAAGCAAGTTATGCTGTCTAAGCCGGAATTTGCTTGGGAAACCATTGGCTTTCTAGTGAACGAAGGACCAGCGGTAATCCGGAAGAATGGAAGAATATTTATCAGTTATTCGGCTAGCGCTACAGATTACAATTACTGTATGGGACTTTTGACCGCAGATGAAAATAGCGATTTATTGAATCCAGGATCATGGACCAAAGCTGGGCATGCAGTGTTTCAAACCAATGAAGAAACGGGGCAATATGGTCCAGGGCATAACTGCTTCACAGTTTCGGAGGATGAGACGGAAGACATCTTTATTTATCACGCACGAAATTACAAGGAAATTTCCGGCGATCCGCTCTATGACCCGAATCGGCATGCGCGTGCGCAGGTATTGAAGTGGTCACACGAAGGTGCACCTCTTTTTGGAATCCCTGTTAGGGATTCCAAGGATGATACGGTGAAAAGTTGAAATGATGTCGTTTGTTCGTAGAAGAAAGCCCCTCACTTAGGGGCTTTCTTTGTGTATTATTGATTCGTTTTCTGTGCGAGGCTCATTTCCACACATATGAGAATAAATGCGCTTGCACCATGCAAATCATTCTCGCTTGTACAAGGCGTCCATCCGCAAGTGGAGACCTTAACAATTAAGCGATTTGGCAGGATAGTTGAATAACTTACTTCCTCTTGACCCTAACCTTGACATCATGGTTTATAATATCTCGTGTATGTATGAATTTAGGAGGTATGAATTTGCAAGAACAACTGTCAATTGCGAACAAAATTGCGTGGGAAACAAAAGCTTATCAGGCATGGGTTCAAAATTATGGAACACCAGAAGAACTTGCAGAAAAACTGAAACTAGAACACAAGCATCATTTGCGTTACTGGCTAAAGTACATTGGTGACCCAGCGGGCAAGCGTGTTATTAACCTACTGGGCTCACACGGTCGAAAGGCAATTTCTTTAGCATTGCTAGGTGCACAAGTGACGGTAGTGGACATATCGGAAGAAAATCGGTTGTACGCGATGCAGGTCGCTTCTGCCACTGGTGTCAAAATTGACTATATCTGTTCTGACGTTTTGAATATCCCGAACGAAGAAACACTAGGCCAATTTGACATCGTGTTGATGGAGTTTGGTGTTTTGCATTATTTTACAGACCTTAATTCTATTTTCTCTGTTGTTCGTCGTAGACTTGGGAAAAATGGCCGGTTTATTTTGACGGACTTTCATCCTTTCGCACGTGCATGGCTGAACACCTACAATTTAACACAGCCAACTGGAAACTACTTTGATGATAGTATTAAGGAAGGACAAGTGGCTTTTGCTAAGTTGCTGCCCGAGGAAGAACGTTCTGAATTAGGCAAGGTGTTAGTGCGAAGTTGGACTGTCGGTGAGATTATAACTGCAATTGGCGCAGCAGGACTATATATACGAACATTTGAAGAGCTAGCAAGTAAGGCAGATCCAAGATTTCCAGAGTTCTACACACTAATTGCCGATAAAATGGATGTGGAGTTATCCCCGCTATATCCCTGACGTTGATCGTGGCAACAATATGTATGAAATGGAAATCTGGATCCCTGTTGTTAAGAAGTCTGCATAAGACTAACAGAAGCAATCGGGAGATGAGGACGTTGTTGATTGTTCAGATAATTGTTCTGGGTTATCTTCGAATGAGATTAAGGCATGAGTTGCATGGCTGAGGATAGCCCCTGCTCGCGTAGAGGTAGCAATTAATACTGCTTCTAAAATTTCTTCTTTCGTGCCACCTAGCTCTTTGCACTTTTTGACATGTACATCAATGCAGTAGGGGCAACCCGTCACGTGAGCAATGGCCACAGCAATGAGTTCTTTCATCTTTAAAGGTATGGCGTCTGTAGAATGAAAGACGTCCCTTTCAAAGGCCAAAAAGGAAGAAGAAGCTTTTGGGGCAAGCTTCATAAGCTCCGGAATTCGTTTTAGATTCGAGCGGTCATAATAGGGATTCATAGATAACCTCCTATAAAATGTAGTGGATCTACTACTGATTTTATGGGATTTTGAATCGGTCTACAGTGACAATGTCACACATGCTGATCCATTATGCTTTTCAAGATATCACGGCTCAAGATTGTGACTTTTCCTCGCTGTAATGCAATGGCTCCCATACTTGCAAAGTTTTTTAAGTTTCGGGTAATTACCTCACGGGCTGTCCCAAGTTCAACAGCTAGTTGATCATGTGTAAGTTGCAAGGTTTCAGACCGTGCGGATTCTATGAATAAAAATTCAGCAATTCGATAGGGAATGGGCCCGTAAGCGACATTTTCAAGCAGTTTAGTAACACTTGTCATCCGATCAATAAATTGTTTGTATATGTATTGCCTAATTGGTTTTATGGTATCCATCCAACCTCTGAATTCTAAAACCGGAATCAATAAGACGACAGTCTCAGTCTCGATCGAAACTGATGCTTCGTATTCCGTTTCTCCAAGTATACTTGCCATCATAAGTACGCAACATTGACCGCTATGCACGCGGTACAAAGTAATTTCTTTACCCATTGGACTAATTTTATATACCCGAATAGAACCGCTGATAATAAATATAGCATGTTGAAGAATTTGACCCTCACGAACGGAGTGTGGAGTAGTAGTTGTGATGGTACGGATCTCTGCTGATTTCCAGTTTTCATAGTGAACATGAGAAAAACAGGGGAATACATGTTGAATGTTATGAATTTGGTGTTCATTCAGACTAATCATATATATGCTGCTCCTTAAGCGTATGGACCCATACTATACAACGCAGGTTTTTGTCACATGCCGAGCATGGGAAGGTGCTTTCGGATATGGTAAGTGAGAGACGATGAAATGCACTGTTTTAATTCTTCTACAGGTATTTCATCGTTCTCGGCGAATACAATTGCCCGATTGTCTTCATATTTGAATATATCGGTAAAAAGTTCCCTGAAGGTTTCGACTAGCATGGTGTTGCAGTTAAAATACATGGCATACTGATGTGGGCTTGATTTTTTCCAGTCTATTCTTATTGTACTTCCACTCGTTGAAACGTAACTGGGTTCACCCCATTTTAGTGTCTCTTCCAGGGAATCCATGCCTCCTATCTCTGAGGCTGTTTCCAAAATCAATTGGCGAAGAAATAACAGCTTCTTCTGAATGTGTTTCGGATACTGGTTGAACACAGCTGCTACCCTCACGTTTTCAATCGTACCTATTACGATCATTCCCTTCCTTGTTTTTGCGTCCTAAGCAGGAGGGTACGAAAGCCCTCAAATCCAAGCGTTTGTCTCGGATAGAAGGCTTTTCGTTGCAAGCTGGAAAAAGGCTCACAACCAGTTCTTTTAAATGGACGTTGGAATAGACTATTGGCGTATCGCGATATATATCTCCGCTTGCCCATCGTTCGGATCTATATTCGGGCTATAACATTCAAAATCGCCTGTGAACGCCCGATCATTGCCGGACTGTTCCGACCAATGCCAAATATCGGTCCAAGCCCGCTGCACCACCTCAAAAATGGGTCCCCGCTCGGTGACGAATACGGCATATCTCGCCGAAGGGACGGTAAACGTCGAAATGGAAGCGAGATCTTGAACCTGCTCTAATTGCCGTACATGCACCCCGACCATCACTTCATATTGTCCGGCAACGCCTTGTTCATAATTGAAGTAACAGCTAAAATGGCCATGCTGCTGGAGATGGGGGGCGAGAAGCTCGCTGATGTTAAGGGCGTGAAAATGTTCGAACAACTGGCCAATTTTGCCTTTGCCGCTTAATTCGGTTGCATTAGTCGTGACGGTGCTGATTCCGGCCAGGGTGAAAGAGGGAAGTTCCTCGATACGGGCAGGTTCAATTCGTTTGCGGTTTGCCTCGTCTGCGGGTAGCGAGCTGTCGGACGGAGCCTCACTGTTGTGTCTCATTGAAATAAATTCGTCTTGTCTCATCACTAATCATTCTCCTTTAAGTGGAATATGTTTAGTGTAAACCATACAACATGACAACTATCTGTCATGTTGCATGATCATTTTTATATATTTTGGCAACTTGTTCTGCACGATAAGCAATGATCTCTCGCAAATGTGGAGGCTGGAGCACTTCTGCATGGTGGCCCAAGCTGAGAATGAATCGATACAACCATTCATCTTCCGGGTAAGCCTTCCTCACTAGCCAACTGCCGTCATCCAGGGGCGAAAGCTCCTCGATGCCAAACCATTCCTCTGCCAAGTGGCGAGCATTAGCACGAAAGCGCAATACGAATTCGGTTACCTGAGAGGGATCGCAGGGGCTCTGACCTGTGGTATGCTCGTGAAGGGGTAGCTCTCTTCGAATGAATCCCCCCACGGGGGAGACCTCTAGTTCCTTCATTCTTTTTAGCTTGAACAGCCGGAACTGTTCTTTCGCTTGGCAATAGGCATTTAAATACCATTGCTTTCCTTTTAGGAGGAGCATATGTGGTTCTACAATCGATGGGATACCATCCCTTCGGCATTGGAATAGATGAATCCAACTATGCGACAGTTGTCTATCGCTTCTTTCAATAGTTGTAGTTTAGGTCGCAGTCTCTCGTTGCCGTCCCAGGGCGAATAGTCGATCATTACGCGGCTGGCCATATGCCGGAATTCCTCGGAGAATGCGGGCGGGATAACGCTATTGATTTTCTCCATGAGCTGCAGATGCTGCTCGTTGCCATACGAGGTGGAGGTGCTGCGCAGGGCGGTGACGATGGCAGCAAGCTCGTCGTTGGTCATCACATTGCGGTCCAAGCGGTAACCTTCCGCCACCCCGATACCTCCGTTCGTTCCCTGATAGGTGACGATGGGGATACCGGCTCCATTAATCGCTTCAATATCCCGGTATATCGTTCGTAAGGACACCTCGAACCGCTCCGCGAGCTCCTTGGCCTGCATCCTACGACGGTTCAACAGCAAAATAATGATGGATAAGAGCCTGTCCAGTTTCATAGAATGTCCCCTCCATCACGCTTCGGAATTCAAAATAGTAAGAAGAAACCGCTCCTTGTTTAGAATGCAGGTGCTACGCAAACATCAACGAAGGAGAGGTTTCTTTTGTATACAGAATATACCATTTCATAAGTCTGGCTACAATGTACAAATTGAAACCCGAATTCAGCTTATTCTCGGTGTTATAATTCCAAAAAAAAGAACCCGGTCAAGTAAACCGGGCTTGTTGATGGTTTGATCGTATTTGGCGGGGTACGTAACAGCTTTACTTCGATTTCTTTTGTTCTCCAGTTTTACCTGATGACGTGGCATGCTTTGGGTTGTTAGTGTCTTTAGTTTTGCTCATGTTTATTGTCCACCTCCTGTCTTATTCCATAAAAGTATTTCTCCAAACTGCAATTCTTATTAGAAAATGGTTGTATGTCGGAATACGTTTTTATATTTATAGGTAACTATTTCCAGGTTAAATCGTCTATACATATATGGAAGCTGTAGAGTAGTAAGTGTAGAAACTAAAAGAAAGAGAAGGGATTGTAGATCGAGTGATGAGAACACTTTCCGTTTTGTTATTCATTTGTGGAGTCATTATGACCTCTGGCTGCCTACAAGAGAAAACTCAGACTAAAGCAGTTTCCACTTACAAGGTGACGGATGAAATTACGTCCTCAACTAAGGTTACTAATAAAACCAGAGAAGTATCTGTCTCGGCATATGGACTAGAAATTAATCAAACCTATGCAGTGCAGGCAGATATTGGCGCTCGGTATGATCCAAATGAGGTTTCAGGGGCTGGACCGGTGTTTGAAGTGAACAAAGGAGATACATTTCGAATATTAGCAATACAAGACGAGTACGTCCAAGTCGAATCCAATGCTTTAAGTGGCTGGATTCCCGAATTCTATTTCAGTAAGGAAGCCGCCAATATTTATATAGAAACCCCTTATGAAATGATCGTCGCAAAAGAAGTGCCGGTGTTTTCTGCTCCTGTTAATAAAATCAAAGAACCGCATCTGGACTTGTGGGCTGGTAAGGTGGTCCTTATTAAAAAATCTTATATGGATTGGGTGGCTGTGAGTATCGTACAGTATGATGCAGAATATGGTGCAGATATGTGGGTGCCAAAGTCCTCCTTACAAGTTTACGACCCAGCTAATGCCAAGGAGGGGAGACTTGCGCTGCACTCGATCATCTATGATGAACACGGTCAGATTAAAGATGAGCAGTGGGTCAATTCGGTATTTATTCAGTCTGAGACGGAAATATCTAGGATCGGTCCTGTTTACCAAATCATCAGTACAGGAGGACTAAAAGGGTATATTCGGATGAAAGATTTTATCCCAAATCCGTTTATTACCGTAGTTTCATATATCTTTATTGAGAAAAGCAAAAGAGATGACAATTTTGCCATCTCTGTGATCAATAACTTAAATAATATGGTGTCAAATTAATAGATCCCTTTCATGCATCGCCAAATTTGATTGTATATTTAGTTCCGTTGTAGAGATCAATCTTAAACTCCTCTACAAATTTCCATTTGATGTTGTCTAACCACTCCTCTAGCAATTCTTCTCTTTCTTCTTCATTCTCGGCTTCATCAAATGATAATTTTACTTCTTCCCCATTAAAATAATCCACTTTGATCTTCTCAATATCTTCGATATCAAGTAGAGATAATACACTTTCGACTAAAGAACGCTTTGACAAAATAGACACCTCCTAAAATATGGATATTAAATCTATATAGTATATTGGAAATTTATAACAATTTCTTGTACGTAGATACTAGTAGATAAGTGGATTTTTTTGAATAGTTTTTAAGAGATCATCGGAGATGACAATTAATTTAAAACGCAGAACTTTAGCTGAATAAAAGACATACAACAAAGTAGGCGCTTTTGCAGGAACTAGTCGAGACAACGAAAATTTTATAATTGAATTAAATACTAAGCAAGTGCAGGAGGGGCAAATATATTGAGCAAAAAAGGGCAGGTAATTTACATAACAATTTTAGGACTAGTTATACTATTTTGCTTTGTTCCTTCTCCTTCAGCAAATTTTGAAGTTAGAAAACACATCTTACTTACTGGACATCCATTACTTGCTGTTACAACTGAACTGAAAAATCAAGGAAAAAGGGGATCCGAAGGATACTTGTTCTATGCTAGTGATCTAAGTTCGAGTTATATTTATGTTAAACAAACAAAATTAGGATGGATTGTCGATAAATCAGGGACAGGTCCTTGATAAAGAAACTTTCGTCGATTTTAAAGAGTGTAATGAAAATTGGGTTATGTATAACAAGAGGAAAAATAGTTGGACGGATGATGAAGTTCAAGCTTTTCGTACTAAAAGTAAATGATTGAACTAACGTAAGAACGATAGTTTATTTAATCATGAAAAGACAGCTATCCTTGGTGGATTGGTTGCCTTTTCTCAAAGTAATGGGCAGGGTAGTTCAAAGGATACGAGGAAATTTATTTACTTGGTAAAAATACTAAAAAGAGGTCGAGTAAAATGAAATTCGAATTTTATAATGATACTGGAAGACTAGTTAGTATTCATCCGTGAAGAACGAGGTTAACGGAATGGTACAAAGAGGAAATTGATTGGTGTATGATGGTATTAATAATATATCTTGTTGTTTTTTGGAGACAGTAACTTCAATTATACATGTCATTTCAGAGTTTATAAAAATCTTTTTGATTGGAAGGGAATTTGTGAGAACAAGAGTGAAGTACCTTCTAGCAGTATTGGTATGCATAATGCTTGGGATCGGTTCGAGGATGAATACTTCTGCGCTGCCCGATTTTGTGGTGAAACATTTCGGTGATGCTCTCTGGGCAGCTATGATTTATTTCGGCGTTCGTGCACTATTCATCCGAATGCTAACTATGAAAGTCCTGGTGATTAGTCTTGGGTTCTGCTTTGTAATTGAATGCAGTCAATTGTACCAAGCAGAATGGGTAATCAATTTACGAAACACTCTATTTGGCGGGCTAATACTCGGAAAAGGATTCCTATATGCAGATTTGGTCCGATATATTGTAGGGGCTATAGCGGCTTACGCATTGGATCGTCTGATAAAAGAGACAGAACTGCCCTAAGGGCACGGTGAGTAAACTCAAATGCTTGAAGAAGTACCGACTGCCGCTTATCATTCAGAAGGAGTGTGAAAAGTATGTTTCATGTAAAAGATATTTTATCTAATCAGTTGTTAGCAAATGCTAATGACCCTAGTTGGTACCTACCTTTTTCCGATGCAGTTGATAATTTGTCAGAGGAAGTAGCGTTTTGGAAACCTAGTGAAGATAGTAATAGTATCGCTGAAATTGTGCAGCATTTATTGTATTGGAATGAAACTTGGCAAACCAGGTACCAAAAATCTCATGTCAAAGCTGTGCCTTCCATAGGAAATAATAATAGAAGTTTTATTATTCCCGAAGACCAAAAATTCACTGACTTAAAAGAACGACTATTAGAGGTGCTTTTAAAATGGCAAGATCTGCTTACTGAAGAAAAAGTCGAAAGTGATGTATTAGGTTTCCCAGAGGCTGCCAAGTGGTGGGAAATAATCGGAAACGTCTCAACTCATAATGCCTATCACATTGGTCAAATCTGTTATATTCGTAAGCTACAAAAGAGTTGGAAAGCAGATGCGAACTAAGAAAATTATTTATTCAAGTAATGGGAGATTATAGGAGTGAAATTGATCTTATTACGGTAATTACGAATTGAATTTCGTAGAATAAAAGTTAATATGACATATCCGAAAACCAAATTTCACATTTTACTGAACTGTGACAAGATGTTAATCGTTTGGAAGGAATTAGTAATTCTTGATAGAATAAATATGAAGATGATCGGGTAATAAATTTGTACACATAAGGAGATAAAACTATGGCAAATAACAAATTGCTAAGAATGGACAATGTTGGCATCGTTGTCGAATCCCTTGATAACGCAATCTCTTTCTTCGAGGAGATTGGCTTGAAGCTCGAAGGACGAGCTACGGTCGAAGGGGAATGGGCTGGTCGCGTAACCGGGCTGGGTTCACAGTGTGTAGAGATTGCTATGATGATTACCCCAGATGGGCACAGCCGACTTGAACTTTCGCGATTTATCAACCCTCCTACTATATCAGATCACCGAACTGCTCCTGTAAATGCCCTCGGATATCTACGCGTGATGTTCACCGTAGAGGACATTGACGAATTGGTATCCAGACTCACTAAATTAGGTGCTCAGATCGTTGGCGAAGTGGTTCAGTACCAGAACTCGTATCGGCTCTGCTACATTCGTGGAAGTGAAGGCATTCTAATCGGTTTGGCGGAACAGCTCGGTAATAAATAAGTGACGTTTAAAAGAAGACTTAACTGAAATATACACCGCACCGACTAACCGCATCGCGGCCGGCAGCAAGCTGCCATAACTCGGTGGGACTTCGTGATGCATGAACTTTAACGGAAATCAATGCAAAACCAAATTAAAGGGACTCAACTAACGGTGAACGATAGTTCAATATTGGAGGGCGCCACGGGCGTCTTTTATTTCGTTTCGCGAAGAATCATCGAACAGCAAACCGCGCTCGGGCATCATGATTATTCGATTTTACTCGTGCCGATCACGATTTCCCGTGACCTGTATCTATTTAAAGACTCGAATGGTAAATTATATGCGGACAGGTTAGTTTAATCTCTTTAAATTATTAGGTGGTGCAGGGTTGAGCTTCATTATCATAGCAATTTCTTTCATCGTTTCAACGGTTTTATCTATCTTTATTATGAGGAACAGGAAAAGCAAATGGTTAGGAATGTTATCGGCTTTTGTTATCAACACAATAATATTGGGTTTAGCATTTTGGTTCCTGTACAACTTAAACGAGGAATCAAAATTGTTTGGAATTGATTTTTATAGTCGTTATGTATTAGTAATTTCTATCCTGATAATAACTTGGATTAACTTTATCATTCTCTCTTTTAATAGAAAAGGGAAGTAAGTGCATGTATATAAACCGTTATTTCAATTAGTCGAATTAATCTAACGGGAAACTATAGCGCAGGAGCTGCATTGAAGCAGCTTTTTTTTATTCCATTAAAGTAAAGGGTAGATTAGCGCAACATGATGTGATAAGTGGAAACTATTGTTTAACGTTCACATGCCACTCCATCATGATCCGGATCTAATGCTTGGAGATAACCTGGTTCATTACGATAAATGTTAGAAACCCCCAAACTAAATGCTTCTGTACAGTTCTTATAGTAAGACCTTGAGGTTGTTCCAGAACCAGAATCTCCTCCAATCCAAACAGCCAAAATAAATGGCACAAAAATGACTCCTAATATCCAAAATCCTGCTCTCTGGAATGGGCTGGATAGTTCGGTCACTTGGCGAATACCTTGGTATGGGAACGTTGGATATTTGTAACGATTATTATTTTCGAACACATCCATCAACATTACTAAAACGGAGGTAGTTTCGAATGATAGAGGGGGGGGGGGGGTTATGAAAAAAATAAAGGTTTATCATAACGACGCATTAAGTAAGTTCCTAATATCGTCCAACTGGACTCACATAGTCCACGATTTGAGGCCGGATCGTCTTAGATAATCAGATCTTCGGTATATCAGAGTGAAGGTTTTGGTCACTTCGATAGGTTTGCTCAGGGGGTAGCATGGACTACCACTTCAAAAGTAATATTTAATACCTCTCCATTCTCTTTTCGATACACTACAGAAACGCTTGCCAGACCTGGGTTTACTGGAGTAACTGTGAGGATCCCGTCAGTAATTTTAGCTCGTATTACAGAAGTATTCGATGTAGCAGCGGCGAGAAATACTAAAGTGGCACCAAATTGATCAGCTGTATAGCTTAGATCTGTTCCGACGATCGCGATTACTTTATCGATCGGTGTTGGAATTTTCAAATCAGCCGGGTTCCCCGTTAAAGTATCGTTCACGACAGTGTAAGTGTTCCCTTTAAGATCCGTTACCTTTATGACGGCTTTAGTCGGAACGTTAGTCACTGTTCCATTCCAGCTACCATAGTTCCAGTACCCGTCGTTGGTGAAACTCCCGTTTATGTTAAAGGGTGTTGACAGTTGATTTCCGCTCTCGGTCAGCAGCTTGGACGTGCTTGTGTTGGTTGCCAAAACAATATCGTTCCCATCCAACAGGCTGACCTCTACCTTTTGAACCCCCGCCGCTGTTTTTGACAGCTTCAAGCCCACGCTATAGCCATTTACTCCAGAGAACTGCATAACGCCGAAATCTTGTGGCTTAACAAACACTTCCGCTTCCGCTCCGGTGTACTGCTTTGGATCTAAAAGCTCAGGGTCACCTGGGACGGTAACTTGGTGCTTAATCTGTCCGTAATGATTTCCGTTATTGGGTTTCACTTTATCCTCTTTAGCGGCGAAAGCCGATGTTCCGATAGATAGCGTCAAAACTGCTACAAGTGTAATTGCTGTAAGTTTTTTCATTTTTGTGTTCCCCTATCTTGTATTACATAGAAACAATGGTAAAATATTAAGGGAGCAGCTCGCCGCGACCGGCAGCAGCTCCTTTTTCATTTAAGTAACGGGCAGGTTAACGCAGCAAATACACTTTGAATTTATGATACGGGTCACGGCGCTGTAACGGCAAGTCCTATGCCTATTTTTTGCGGATGCCCCTTTCTTTCTATGATTGAAATATCTGCCAGCGTGTTCTCTCAAAGGGCTCATAGGTGCCTGAGAAGGCGTCACAATATTCCTGACTGATGCTGAACGCGTTTGGCTGTTCAAGCAAAAGAAAGACGGGGCAGGCCACGTCATTTTTGTGATTTGGAAGATACGAATCCTAGCGCCGTACGTATGGTCATGCTTTATTTTCTTTGTTTAGGCAACAACCCCATTATCTGGAGGTTTTTTTTTTTCTTGAACATCCACATTTCTTTATTCTAATGATTTCCCGCAGCGGAATCGATGTTTGGAAGAAAATTTCTGCTTGCCCTTGCTCTTGTGGGGGAGATATGGTGTCTAGTTGAACAAAATCGGCAAAAATTCGAAGATTAAACCCTTTAATCACACCCAAAGTTTTGGTTCGAACAGCTACCCGCCTGTTGCGCTTAAACGGTTGTATTTCTTTGCTGATGGCTACAATATTCGATATCTTAATTCTTCTTGTCGGGAACTCCCCACCGTCAGCAGATTCTGCAACGACGGTTGTTAAGCCTACTTTTGTGATCAAATAAAAGACTAGGCCCCCCCGCCTTGAACGGTCGCCTTTAGCCTGAATAAGTCCGGACGAAGGAGAAGCAGTTTTCTAAAAAGTTGGTTTTGGGCACTCCAGTAACGTGACGGTCTTACTTACAAAGCAGAGGCAGGGGCAAGCGTATATGAAAGGGCAGTTGCTGGATCCGTTACAGGACTGAAGACATGAAGGCAGCCGCGAGGTAAGAAGACGACTTCCCATTTGTAAAGTGCTTCGCGACTTCAAGCGGCGTCTCTCCTATGCTAGAAAACCCTCATTCACGATGTTCCGAGGCGTTCTGTCCACGTACGCCCGAATGTTGTCAAGCAATTCCGACATGTTAGCTTTCCGGGCGGTATCCGTATACCACGCCGTTCCCGGCGTAAACACAACGTTATTGAGCGTGTATAAGGGGTTTCCAGCGACTTGTGCCACATCGTCAAGGCCCGCTCCCCTGATTCTTCCGTCCTGTAGAAGAGTGAACAATGCTTCTTCGTCCACCAGTCCGCCCCTGCTCGTGTTGATGAACATGGCCGTCCTTTTCATCGAAGCCAGAAGTTCGGGGGTGATCATGCCTTTCGTCTTTGAATGGAATGGCACATGCAGCGAGATAACGTCGCTTCGCCGAAACACCTCGCGGATGTCCGCCACTTCCACACCCTGGACTGCCCTTCCTGATCTATTCGCGCCGATTACATGCATCCCGAAACCGTGGGCGATTCGCGCCACGGCCTGCCCAATGCGGCCAGTACCGATCAGCCCTAACGTGCGGCCAGCCAACTCGCCTGCCAGGAAAGGGCCGTACACATGGCTCTCCCCCTGCCGGACAAGACGATCCGCCAGAATGATCTGCCGATTGACCGTGAGCATGAGGGCAAACACATGCTCCGCCACTGATTGTGCCGAATATGATGGGCAGTTCGACACTGATATCCCTGCAGCGCCTGCAACCTCGATGTCAACCAAATCGCATCCGGTCATGACGAGGGCGATATGTTTGAGCCTCTGAAGCTTCCAAAACGCTGATTCCCGAAGCGGCGTCCACTCTACAATCGCAATGTCTGCATCCGACAATCTTTGAACGGCGGTCGGTTGGTCAGGCCTATCGTAATAAACTTCGAACTCTCCGATTTTCTCCACCTCGCGCACAAAGTCGTCAGGCAGGTAGGTAGGCTCATCCAGATATATTATTCTCATGCCGGATCCATCCTGTTCGTCGTCATCGTTGCGAATTTCAGTATTTTACAGGCATCAGCAAACATGTCCGGGCATCTGGCAAGCGCAATCCGGATATATCGCTCCCCCTGTCCGTGGTCATGCCAGTAGAAGTGGTCCCCCGGCAATATCCCTAATCTTAGCCGTTGCATACGGTCCACCAGGTCCACGCTGCGAAAATTGGGATCCGTTATGCGAAGCCATTCGACGCTAATCATGGAATCTGTATTGTGTAGGGTTAGCCCGGAGGAACGAATCGCTTCCCGCAGAGTTTTGCGGTTTCGGTCAATGGGTTCCCATATGACGGATTGCAGTCCTTCCTGCACCGTATCTTTCAAATATTCGATCAGCAGTTTCAGGATAAACGGGGAAACGTTCAGTAGAATGTCATTGTGAAGCTCGAGCACGTCATCGGCCAAATCTTCACTTATCGCTAGGATGCTGCATTTCAGATCCTGGGTCGGCCACGTCTTTCCCGTATCCTCAACTAACAAATAGCTGATTTTCGATCTCTCCAGCAGTTCGTACTGATCCCATAATGGTTTTCTTGAGAAAAATCGGAACGTGCAGTCGACGATGAGCAGCTTTTCGTATCGTCCGCAGAGCGCAACCAACCTATCCCACTCTTCCCGCGACAGCTCGAAACCTGTGGGGTTGTTGGGAAGCGTGATGAACACCGCCTCCGCCGCGAGACCTGCGAACGTCTCTTCCATCCGGTCAAGGCTGAGGTCCTCCTCATGCAACGGCATCAAGGTCACGTTTCTCCTCCGCATCAGGGTCGCTAGATTGTCAAAGCAGGGATGCAGCAACGCGGCGGTCAGCCCCCGCGAAGCCAGAAAAGTGGCGATCAAATCAATCGATAATGAAGCGGAATAACAAAACAACGTCCGGTTAAGACCAGCAGCGGTCTGCTGTCCAGCCAAGGAGTAGAAGAGGTGACGGAACTCGTCTTCCAAATCTGATTGCCTGGCCGCTTCCGCCCGAACGAACAAGTCGGGCAGTTGCCCGATAATTTTCTTCTGCGCATTGGTTTGCGGTTGATGGGCATGACCGTCGGCTACATTAAACAGCTGGTTGATGCCTATCGATTCGTATCTCGTTAGATTGGGCAGTCGTTCTATGGATTTCACTCGTCTCACGCTCCGCTTAACAGCATTACGAATCATTCACACTACACTATATAGGAGTTCCCCTGCAGCCGACCTCGTGCAAACGCCTATTTTCCGCCAAATACCCACTCCATCTATTTACTTCCAGCGTAGACTACAGCATATATTCGCTATTAAAGGTGGTTTGTGCATGCTGGATCAGAACATACCCGTCATAGCCGTGACTGGCAGCGCGGGAAAAACGACCACTAAAGAAATGATCGCTTCCATCCTGCGGAGACGGTGGAAGATTTTCAAATCTCCGTCAAACTGGAATTTGCCTACAAGTACCCGCAAGTACGCCAAGCGGATCAATGCTCGGCACCAGGCAGTCGTGCTCGAGTTCGGAATGCTCCGTAAAGGCCATATCCAGGCACACTGCCGTTTAATCAAACCGAGCTTCGGCGTCATCACCAATGTTGGAACGGCGCATATCGGCAATGTCGGAAGCCAGGTTCAAGGCATCGCAAGCGCGAAATCGGAGCTGATCCGGCACATGCAGGGAACCGGAACGCTCGTCCTGAATGCGGATGACGCGAATTCCAAGCTGCTGTCCGTCAAAGATTTTCAAGGAAAACTGCTTAAAGTCGGTATCCACAGCAAAGCTGACTACAAGGCACTCCACATCCGATCCTCGAGTCGGGGGATTGCTTTCCGGGTTCGGTTGGACGGGAAAGAGGAGGAATTCTCCATTCCATGTCTGGGGGTTCATAATGTTTACAATGCGCTGAACGCGATCGCCGTTACGCACAGCTTAGGGATGTCAGTGGGTAAAATCCGCATCGGACTGGCAAAATATTCAATTCCTTACCGGAGATTAGTGAGCACGCAGCTTCCGAGGCAAATCACATTAATCGACGATACGTTTAGCTCCAATCCCGATGCAACGAAGGCTGCCCTCGACACGCTCGCTTCGATGAGAAGAAAGCATAAAATCGCCGTCATCGGCTATATGAAGGACATGGGAAAATACGCCCACCAAGCGCATGTTGAGGTGGGGAAATACGCGGCCATGAAAGAGCTCACCCTGCTGTTTACGATTGGAACACTCGCACGACACGTAGCAGCTGGAGCCAAGAAAGCCGGATTCCCCGCAAACCACATTTGCAGCTTCGTGTCCAGGCCTCAGCTTCATAAAGCGCTTGCAAAGGCGATCAAGCCGGATACCGCAATACTGGTTAAAGGCACTCATTTATTGAAGCTGGAGAAGACAGTCTCCTTTCTGAAATGCAGTCTATCCCGGAAACGGTCTTGAGATATACCAGAATGTTTGTCTACAGACGACAAAACAAGAAAGACTGCTGGAGCTGTGATATGCTCCCCATACGGTAGACAGGTGAAATAATAGAACCTGCTATCCTAAGGGGAACTTTTTCATGAGCATAAAACAATATCCAGCGTCGGAGAAACTTATATATTGGAGCAATAATGCGATAAACAATAATGAAACTTGGGCAACTGCGACAAATCTTGGAGACGATAAAATTATACGTATAACCACTTCTTATCCTGATAAAACCATGATGACTACTAAAGGAATTGGAATCGGTTTTAGAAAAGAAGAAGTTGGACGAAATCCAATTGCGGCATCGTTGAATCCTCGAACCAACCGTTTCTATGTTTCGAATGCCGATAGTGGGACAGTTTCCGTTATTAATAGTTTTACGAATCGGGTTGTTTCAACCGTTCAGCTTCCTTTTGGAGGTGGTAATATCATCGTTAACCCGCGTACGAACCGCATTTATGCAATAAGTAAACAGCCGGATGATCACGCTGTGTTGGCGGTTATTGACGGCATGAAAAACCGTATTTTAGAGACGGTCGATCTATTTGGAACAAATCCCGTGGGTATGGCTGTGAATACACTGACCAACCGTACCGTATTTTTATTAATTTTGCCAATATCGGAAATATGAACGTCGTTGACGGGATGACGAACCGGGTGATCGCACAACCATCGACAGGCCCCGCGTTCGGTATTTTTGTTAACATGCGGACGAATCTGATTTATGTTAAAAAAATGGTTGATATTCCGGTTGTTAACGGCATGACGAATCATGTCATTGCCAATATAAGTGCACCCGTTGTGAATCTAAAGACTAATCAGGTCACTCGCAAAATGTCAATTGGAAGCACTGTGGAGAATGTTGTGGTCGATCCCCGAAGAAATGTTATCTATGCTGCAACGATCCCAGGTATTCTTGCAGTCCTTAACGGTTCGAACAATCGTATAATTGCCCGCTTGAGGTTAGGAGTCGAGCCAAATTTTGCTGTGTTAAATAACAGAATGAAAAGGCTGTATGTCTTGAGCGTCAAAGATCAGAGGCTCGTTGTCGTTCAGACGCCTTCGAGCTGATACTGTTGCTAACCAAGTCCAATAGTTCCTTTTGTTATTATGCTAACTGGGAACTATAGCTCAATAAACGATTAAATGAAGCTGCCGCGCGAAGTTACGGCAGCTTCATTACGTTAAAGAGTAGGATAATGTAGGTTTATATTTTAAAGGGATTTTATGGAAAAAATTGAATTATTAGAATATTGACAACCTGTTTAATCATGAATCTTGTGAAAGAGGAGAGGGTATTTTTGCCGGAAAAAATAGCAATTGATTTGGTTGAAGTAGTGCCTTTCAATGCATTGGCAGTAAGAACGGTGATGACACCCGACAAGAGTGGGACGCGGGTGGCGTGGAGCAAGCTTACAGCGCATGTCCCGCTTGACGATGCGCGACTTACGGACGGGCCGTTAGCGTACGTGTTCATTCCGCAGGAGCAATGGAGCAAGAGAGTCGATACACTTTGGGTCGGATTGGCGGTTCGTGAATTTGGGGATGTACCGGACGGCATCGAGACTTTAGAGGTAAGCGGTGGGCTTTGTGTGAGTGCCCGTGTCTACGGAAATGAGGCCCATATGTGGCGAGTATATGATGCGATATTTGCATGGCTCGAGCTGTCACCTGATTATGAAATCGATCGGCGTGAAGGCGTACTCGGGATGGAGACAGTTCCACTTGAACCGTTGAATGCTCTCACAATCCCTTATTCTGAAATCGAAACATTTAACTTTAAAATGCTATACCCTATTCGGAAGAAGTCGTTGTAGATTTCTACGAAGAACTTTTGTTCAGTAAATCCATGTTATCTACAAAGGAAGAGCTAACCCACAAAGGATGGCCTTAAAACTTGCCGTTACAGTCAGTGCTTTGAATCGTATCATAGTAAATCATCAACCTAACGGAAAACGATAGTTAATCATTGGAAGGGCTGCCGAGTGGCAGTCCTTCACCCCGCTAAAGGGCAGAATAGTTCAACAAGAATGCCAGCATGCCTGCATTGGAAAATATCACAGAACGAGAACCGTTAAGAAGATGGTTCTCGTTCTGTGTTTGTGCAAGCTTATTTTCGCACATTCGTCAAAGGTTGAATATGAAGCTCATATGTAACGTTAAATTTCACGTTCGCCCAGAGAGTAGACCATTCATCCTCGCTCATGGGCTTCGAAAAAGGACCTAGTGTAAGAGTACCTATTTCCAGAGGGTCCACTTCCGACTTTTGCATTTTCTTTAGCAGCTCTGTTGTTTGTTTTTCGAAAAGCGATTTTATCTGTTGATGAATTACCGCTAATTGATCAAGGTTGTCTATATCTCCCTTTCCACGGTACTCTTCAATTCGACCTTTGAGCTCGACGTTGAGAGATAATGTTGAGTAGTCGAGATTTAATTTCATCTTTGTCTCGGAAGTGACATTCCCGATCGATATTGATAACTCTGGGATGGTAAGGACTTTAAGGTGATGATTATGATCAATCAGTTGGAATATTTGTTCATTTCTCTTATTAATGTTCGTTTGCAGTTTATCGTTTTTGAAGAAGGCAGTTCCTTCGTAGATAAAATGTTCTTTATCGACCTTGAAAATAGGTGCCACTGGATCGGAGTATGGTGAATAGTACCTTTTCATAAATTGATGTAGATTTACAATAGTCATATCTCCTTGTTTCTTATTTTCATAGTGTTTAAGCAAACGATAAAGTAAATAGCCGGGAATGTCTTGTGTTTTTATTTGATTTTTAATGAAATCATCAAAGCTTCCATTGACGATGACGATATAAAGGCGTTGAGAAATATCAGGGTCCGTAAATAAAGTGTTCATAAGTGATGTAATGCCTTTTTTCGCCAGTTCTTGTTCAATAAATACCATACGAAGTTGTCCTGATTTTACTTCCCGATAATAGCTTAAATTAAAATCCTTTCCTCCCTCCTTCAATAGATCGACTTCTTGGGTAAGCATTTTTTTTGATTCAGAATATATGGGTGGTACCAGTGTGCTTATTCTTAGCTTCCCTTCTGTACCCTCAGTAATCGACCACCAAATCACAGGAGAGATTTCTTCGATCTGATTGTTATCTACAAATGGGGAGCATCCAATCATCCATAGCATACTGCTCATTATGACGAGGAACATCGTATGTTTAAACAGCCTCAATGCTAGATAAGCCCCTTTCGTTTGCAAGCAATCAGAAGGAAGGTTGGGATGAACAAGTAGGTAAATGCCCGTAACCAAATCTGTAAGTTCATCAAAGGGTTCTGTTCAGTTTCATCAAACCACTTGTCTAGAATAATCGTACTTATTAAAATCATGATCCAACAGGTTATAAAACCAATTCGATTGCTCTGTTCGTTTAATCTTCCTGAAACTATTCGAATAGCCCCGTAGAACCATAAGAAATAAAGGGAAATGGCCCACACATAATAAAACATTTGCAAGCAAATTAAAATGATATCAATTCGCTCAAAAACAGGAGTTTGCAGATAACGAATAAGGTCCGTTACCGGAAATCTGCTTTTGTTCAAGTATTGGGAACTAAAAAATAATAAGGAAACAACAAACATAATCAAATACTCAAAGACAGACGTGGTATTAGCAAATGTCAAATATTTCAACATCTTTTGTTTTTGGTTTATCCACGGCCCAATAAAGACCAAGTACTCCGGTCCCGAGAACGCTTGCCAAATGAATAGAATATTCTTCCAGGAGACTGTCGACCAGTCTGCGGGGATCAAGGGATATAAATAGTGAAGTGACGCCATCGATGGGTAGAAGAAAGGAATAAAACATAAAATCATCCAAGCGGAACCAAAAAAGGCAATAACGACAAAGCGTATCGCATTCGTCATTCCTCGAGAGGCCGCGTACAAACAAATCCCAAAGAGAAATAAAATCAACCACAAAGGATTCATGGAAGGGAAGATGATACTATTAATCACTTCCACAGTCCCCAGTGTACTTACATATATTTTAGCAAAAATGAAAAACAGACCAACGAAGGCCAAAACACGAACCGTCCGCTTTCCAAATAGTTGAACGAATCCTTGATATCCTTTGGTGGAAATGTCTGATGAAAACCATTTTGCAATCAAGATCATATTCAATTGTGATAAAATCCCCACGGCAATTAATGCCCAAATCATATAGGGATAAACCAATTTGGAAGGAGTGACTAAGACGAAATATAGCATTTGACTTCGGTTGACCATGAAAAAGACATAGATCCCGCCAAACGTGGCCGTTCTCTCATATAAGGAAGATGCCTTCACATTATTTTCTCCTTTGACTGGTTCGCCATTTCTGTAGGGTATGTAAATATTCAGGACGTTCCTTCATCCAATGGAAAGGACCCCGAATGAAAAGATCTAACCAATCCCTCCAGTAAAGAGGAGCTAAGGGGGCAAAATAAGGCTGTTTCAAAGATGTGATACTATTCAAATGGACAAGAATAACAATTATCCCGAATACTATCCCTAACATTCCGATATAGTTGGCAAGGAAAAGGAAAGCGAATTGAAGCAGTGTGTTTGATTTGGTCACGAGATAATTAGGGACTAGAAACGAAGCGATAGCCGTAACACCTACTAAAACAATTAATATTTTGCTTGCAAAACCAGCTTCAACGGAAGCTTGTCCTACGACAATGCCACCGATCACGCCTAGTACTTGACCCGACTTTGTGGGCATCCTAAGACTTGCTTCTTTGATGATCTCCAGGGTAATCAGCATTAAAAATGCTTCCCAAAATGGCGTAAACGGCAATTTGGTTCTAGATTCTAATAATACAAAAAGAACTTGCATCGGGAGCATCTGATAATGATGCGTGGCTAACGCAACATAGATCGGGACTAATATTAACGAAAGTACATAGCTTACATATCGCAGCAGCCGCAAAAAACTGGCAACCAGCCAGCGATTAATGTAATCCTCTGGAGATTGAAATAGATGAAAAAATGTGATGGGAGCCGTTAACGCAAATGGTGTATTGGCTACTAAAAAAGTAATTTTTCCCATCGATAAAGAGAAAGCGCATAGATCCGGGCGGTCGCTTTGTTGAAATTGCGGGAATATACTATGATAATGATCTTCCATGAATGCCGCAACATGGGACGAATCCATAAAAACATCAAAATCAATGGTAGATAGTTTACTTCTTGCAATGGAAATAAATTCGGGATTTGTCACCCCTTCCATATACATCATGACAACCTCTGTTTTACTTACAGAACCGACAGAAAACCTTTCTGATTTTAAAGATGTCGATGGAAGCCGTCTGCGAATCATTGTCACATTTTGATCGATTTGCTCACTGAAGCTGTCCTTGGGTCCAAACATAATGGTTTCGGTTTCCGATGTTTCGATGGCGCGAGTCAATGGATTTGGAAGAAGTGCTGCCCACCACTGATTCTTCATAGGTTCATAGAGAAGGATGGATCCCGTTAATAGTTTCTGCTGACCTTCCTCCATCGTGACAATTCTGGATACCTTAGCTGTGGCTATGCATTCATTTATTTCTTCAAGATCACAGTGGAGCAGCGGTTCGATAACGGATTCATTTAAGCGTTCTTGGTCAATTAATGTTCTTATGTAGAGAAACATCACCATTTGATCATTATTGGTCCTGCGTTCGATGATTTCTGCATCGTCCATGTTGGCCAAAATTTGTCTAAATGAATCTATCGTTAGGACGGTATTCTGAGGTTCAGGTTTCTCAAAATGGTGTCCAATCTTAAGCTTCTTCCAAAACATAAACACCATCCTTACAAAGTGGGTAGTAAAAATTGAAAATATTGGTTATGCCTTTATAATTTATCCATGACTGGATCATTTATACCCTTAGGGTTCGTATGTATGAGAACTGTTTCATGAGGTGCATGCGGATACATCAGTATTAAGTCTACAGGGTTTAACAAGTCATAGGATAAACTTTCCAAAAATATACACGAAAAAGCAGAGCTGCTTGTAGGGATTAACAACTTATACAAAAAATTATGCTTGAAGCTAAAGGGTTTTCTTGGAGGGTTAGAGAAAGATAGGGCAACCAGAGGTAATAGAAGTGTTGGGATTATTTGAAAATGCCGAGTAGTTAAACTAACGGATAACTAGAACTCAATTCAGACCACAACGAGGCAGCCGGCATTAACCGACCGCCATATCAACAATCGGGCAGGGTTCTTGGGTGGTATCTATTCTTTGTTACGTTTTATCTGAGTTACTTCGATTTCTTCTTAGCTGCTGATCTGCCTTGTTTATTCGGATCATCCGATGGCGGTGCTGCATGCTGTGAGCCGTTGGGTTTAATCGAATCAGCCATGTTCATTGCTCCTTTCCTGAGATGTGTAACTAGTATATGAATATATTGTTATTTTATCCAGATTCGTTCAGGCTAACTGGCAGTTAACTTCAATAACAAATAACCATAGTAACCTAACAAAAATCCATTCTTATCCTTATTTCTAAGCGTTACACTGTAATTAATTAATGCGAAATCGGGATGGTGGTATTTAGATGAAAGTTATAATTGGTGCAGGAGGAACAAACTATGATGGTTGGCTCAGTACACAAGAGGATGAGTTGAATTTACTTTCTTTGGAAAGTTGGAACACCTTATTTAAACCGGGGAGTATTAATGCGCTGTTGGCTGAACACGTGTGGGAACACTTAACTTATGAGGAGGGGATTGTAGCTGCGAACCATTGTTATGAGTTTTTAAAACCAGGTGGGTACATTCGTTGTGCCGTTCCGGATAAAAATTTCCATAACGAAAGGTACCAACAGATTGTTCAAGTCGGTGGTCCTGGTCCAGCTGACCATCCGGCGGCAACTCACAAAATAGTTTATGACGCGAAAACATTCGTAGAAGTATTTGAAAAAGCCGGGTTTGAAGTATCATTGTTGGAATATTGTGATGAAAAGGGAGAATTTCATTATATTTACTGGAACGAAGTAGATGGAAAGATAGGAAGATCCTTTCGATTTGATACAAGGAATTCTATCGAAGGACTTGGTATGGTTTCCATCATTGTAGACGCAAAAAAGCCATTGATAATAAAAAATAAGATCTGAGTGTTTATCACATCATCTATGAGAGTCATGATGGGTAGTTTTGCCTTAATCGTTTTAATCGTTCTAACTCTAATAGCTGTTGCAATCTTTTATGCGTGTGTATTACTGGACTTTATCAATCCAAGCGCTCTACAAGTTCAACTTTTAGGTGTCATTATTATTTTGTTCGGAGTAATTGTTTTGTTGGCTTTTGAAGGTTCTTCTGGATACGGATTTACTTTTGGGTTAATTGAGCTTATTACAGGCATTTTCGGTTCATTTAGAGAATCCCAAAGGGCTAAAGAAGAAAAAGATGATTTAACTAACGCAGAACGTTTGTTGAATACTCATATAGTGGCAGCTGGTCACCCGATCGGCTGCCGTTGTCTATTAAAGTAACGGGCAGCATAGCATGGAAGAAATTGTTTACGGAAATATCCCTCAATTATATACTTTAATACAAACAACACGGGCCGAAGTATGACTATTTAGGAGAAATTATGAAGAAAAAATCTACTGTCTATATTGTGTCAACACTTGCTTTTGTGTTAACTTCTGCTGTAATGAAGAGCATGAATTCGAAGCCCTATTTTATCGCTGGAATTTTACCGATATTGGGTGCGATTTGGCTGATCAACTATATCATCAAAGGCCGCCTTAAACCTAATGGAAGCAAAATCGGTGCATTTGGTTTGGTTTTTTTGTGGTTCGGTACAGGGCTTTGGTTTTTTATTATCCAGTTCAATCTATTGGAGAATTATCAAATCACTTACTTAATTGCGGTCCAATTGATATCCTTTATTTGGATTGCACCAACTATAATTTATAGAAAAATCAAAATTAAAAAGTAATAGGAGAGTTAAGCTATAGTTGGCAATCAAAGCAAGCGGAAAACGATTGCTCAATAAATACAATGAACGGCTGCCTGCACAATGGCAGCCGTTTTCTCAACTAAGGGCAGCTCAATTCTAATAAAGGTTTTATGGAAAGTTAGAAGAATACATTATTAAAAATCCTGTGGAGGATAGGTTGAATGGACAAACTTTCCCCGAGAAAAATACATATTATAGGTTCCGTTGGGAGCGGTAAAACAACATTAGCCAGAAATCTATCAAATAAACTGAGTATCCCACATTATGAATTGGATAATGTTGTTTGGAAGAGACATAAACCGAGAGACATTAAAAGAACCGAGGAAGAAAGAGATCAACTGTTGAGTACAATTATTCATTCAAATACTTGGATTATAGAGGGAGCTCATTATAACGAATGGGTATTCCAAAGTTTTCATAATGCTGATTTAATTATATTTTTGGATACTAAAAACTCGAAACGAAAGTATCGAATTATCAGAAGATTTATCTTACAGATACTCAGAATAGAAAAATCAAACTATAAACCCACTTTTGAAATATTCAGGAACATGTTTATCTGGAATGATAATTTTGAAAGTCGAATTAAACCGAAGGTTGTAAATAAATTGGGACAATATTCTTCTAAGTCCATAACAATAAAAGATACAATCGAAATTATAAGCTCATTAAACTAGCGAAGAACTATAGCTCAATAACCTCATTACGGGGCTGCCGTGAGAACGACGAACGGGAGGATAGTTTGGATTTATCGATCTTCTTTATGTTCTGGCAGGCCGCGCTGCCGGACATGCCTCGTAATCACTTTCGTTATATTGTGACTCTGAGCAGAATGAAACGGACTAGCGTATTGTCGAACGCTAGTCCGTTTCTGTTTGTTCATTTTTCTCCTTTTTGAGCTGCTTTCGCTCAACATGGGCCACTCCCCATTGATGTAAAGTTTCCAAAATCGGAGACAGGCTCATGCCGTATTCCGTGATGGAGTATTCTACTTTCGGCGGGATTTGCGGATAAATGACTCGTTTAACGATCTCTTCCTCTTCCAATTCGCGCAGATGGAGCGTAAGCATCCTTTGAGTGATATCGGGCAGCAATCTTCTTAGCTCATTGAACCGCAAAGGTTTACCTTGAAGCAAATGGTAAAGGATAATCGGCTTCCATTTGCCGACGATCGAATCCAGCGCCACAACGAATTGACATTGGACAGGGTTCTTTTGCATACATAGGCCTCCATTACAGTACCTTTTTTAATACTATACCACATTATTGTGCGTACTTAAAATTTGTAAGTATATATAATATGATTATCCTTGAAAGTATAACTGATTACAGAAGGGAAGTTTTGATTCATGGCAACCGTATTGTACATCACCGCACACCCTCTCGATCCTCAATCATCGTATAGTCTCGCGGTAGGCAAAGAGTTTATCGAAGCGTACCGCGAGGCAAATCCGAGAGATGAAGTTGTTCATTTGGATCTCTACAAAGAGAATATTCCGCAATTTGATGCTGATGTTTTAAGAGGTTGGGAAAAGCTTCGGTCGGGTTCATCTTTCGATCAACTGACTGATGCTGAGAAGTCAAAAGTGGCTTGTCTTGAAGGGATTGTTGATCAATTCGTGGCTGCTGATAAGTACGTATATGTTTCCCCGATGTGGAATTTCACGATCCCACCGGTTTTGAAAGCATACACTGATGCGACTTCAATTCCGGGTAAGACTTTTAGATATACCGAAAACGGCCATGAAGGTCTGTTGACGGGTAAGAAAGTCTTACACATTCAAGCTAGTGGTTCTGTTTATTCGGAAGGTCCTTTAGCTCCACTTGAAATGGGATACAGCTATCTGAATAAGGTTTTACAGTTCTATGGGATTCAATCTATTGAGGCAATTTTTGTTGAAGGAACGGCATTAAAATCACAAGAGCAAGCTCCAGCTATTAAAGAAAAAGCAATTGCACATGCTAAGGAAGTTGCCAAACGATTCTAATCGGGGGACCGTTCTCAAACCGGAATCCATAAGAGCATATCCACCAAAAGTGAAGTAATGCTGCGAAGCTGATTCCGATTACTTTCGGGGGGAGTCCCATTATCCACAGGAAATCAAGTTGCGTATATTTCCCAAATAATAAAAAGGCTGTTGAAGTATTTCAATAGGCTTTTTATTGAACTAACGGTGAACGATAGTTTAAAAACCAAGGAAGAGGTTGCCGAAATCACTCGGCAGCCTCGTGTGAACCAAGAAAACCTACCATCCTTGGTAGGCATTCGTGTTTGTATATATTCAGTATCTATCAGATTAAGCCTTTTGAATTACGCTGCGAATGAAGGCAACTTCTTCCGAATTCAATGGATTTCCAGCTCCATGTGCATTGGATTCCACCTGTTTAACATTCTTGAATCCTGGAATTACGCAAGCGTTCGGAGATTGTGCAAGCGCGAATTGAATCGCCACCCTTACCAAATCTTGAACTTCCATACCGAACCGCTCTTTGATGGGGACAAGTCGTTGGCGGATCTCCAGTAGACGCTCCTTGGTAAATCCTGAATTGGACGCCCGAACATCTCCTTCGCCAAACTTTGGCGGATTCTCTGGATCGAATTTATCGAGCAGTAACCCCTGCGCTAGCGGACCAAATAGAACGACACCTAAATTTTGCTCAGCTGCCCATTCGAACAAATTGGTATCAGGCTGATCAAACTGATTGCCGAAGGCATTATAGTGGAATTGCAACACGTCTGGACGAGTAACTGGACAGACTCTTTTGAAGTCACCGTAGCTATATCCTGATTGTCCGATGACACGCACTATGCCTTCCTTCTGTAATTGACGCATCATTTCAGCCGCTTCTGCCAAATAAAGATCGTTTGGACCGAAGTTCGTGTTATGAAAATAATGAAGATCCAAGTAATCGGTGCCCAAATTCATCAACGATTGCTCTAACTGGTGGCGAATGTGGATAGGTTGCATTGCATTCGGAGCTGTTCCTCGGAACCAGCCGACTTTCGAGGCAATTATAACTTTGTCTCGCGGAACTTCTTTCAGGAAGCGTCCAATTACGCGCTCTGAATGACCGTCTCCATAGACATCTGCAGTATCAAAATGATTAATACCCAGATCAAAAGCGCGTTTTAACCCTGAAATAGAAGCGCTGTCATCGTTGCCTGACCAACCCACTGACTCACCATCTCGCCACGAAGGCCCGCCAATTGCCCAACATCCTAAACTTACCTCGCTTACCTCAAGACCTGAACGACCAAGTACACGATATCTCACGGTATCTACTCCTTTTGGGTTCAATTCATGCTTCCAAATGAAATATACTCAAAAAACAAGCCACATGGAAGAACGCACTTTATGTTTACCTACTTCCCTATTAGTAACTAGTCAATAACGGGCAGGAGAACGTGGTGGCAACGACAGCTAGTTATGGACAGATAGGTGAGACAACTTTCGTATTTTGATATTATTATATGTATAAATTGTGAATGAATATTGAACGTCGGTGAATTAATGATGAAAATTAGCAAAAATCGACAAATTCCTAGAATAATCTATTTTATTATATTATTGTAAGTCGCAAATTCTGCAACACAAAAGGAGTAAGATTTTAATGCAACAAATATCTGATTATCTGTTTATGGGTTCTTTAATTCTATTGGTAGTAACTTTACTTTTTAAAGGTTTAGGTTCAACAGGAGCTTCTAACGCTTCAGGAAATATTGATTTACAAATGCAACAAAACCACAGGAGTGACTTAGTAAAGCAGGATTCGATTATTTCTAGGATTTATAAGTCTTATTTCGTATGGATTTCAATTGCCGGGATTGTAATTTCAATAGTCATATCTAAAGTTTAAGATGATTGGTTCAAGAGTAAGCATGGAAAGTTCATTTATAATTGTAGAAAGAATACTTAGAACGGAGGGATGAATAAAGTGGATATTGCCTTAGCTTTATTATCCTTTTTCTTTATGTTGTTTTTCTTAAGTACTTTTCGAGCAATTCTTAACAAAGATAAAAGTGACGTTCTCATATTCACGACTTCGGTTTTTTTTGCAGCTATTCTCTTTATTAGTGTAGTTGTTTTTGCTCAGTAAATGGGCGGATCCGGGCTATTTTCGGTGCGCTATTTCGGATTTGTATCTTTCTTTTGCTCGTTAGCTATCATTAAAATGTAACAATAGTTACCTTGAAATAGCGACAATCTAGGACTTTATTTTCTAGTCCTTTGCTGTCGCTGTTTCAATTTCTAAGGTCAGTCTAAAACTTAGCCAATGAAGTGTGACGGTATGACAATTCGAAAAGCCGCATGGAATAAAGACATCCAGTCTAATACTTTATTTTCTTCTGACACCAGAAAGCAAGCAGAACTGAAAACAGTAAAGGAGCAGCCGTAGCTGCTCCTTTGACTTGTTGATCGCTTCCTCGGTCACCGGCGCGAAGAGGTTAACCAGATTGCCCGTCGGGATCGCGAAAAAGCACAGCACGGTTCCCCCACGGCATTGTGGACGCGGAACTCGAGATAGCAGTTAAATCATTATTATTACAGCAAAGAATGATAACTGGAGGATTTCGTATCCGCAAAACCCCCGTCCTGTAAGGGTTTTCATACTTCGAATAAAAGAAGTTAAATGAGTACGATAGCCTGTTATTCATTTGATAACTTATTATACAAGGGAAGCCAATAACATTTCAGTCAGGAGGAAGTCGAGTGGCGCAACCCTTGGAAACACAGATGCAAAGAGCTCAAATAAGCTCAATTAAACGATCACAGCTGGTACGAGATCTCATAAGAGATCGATGGATGTATCTACTTTTGTTTCCCGGGATCTTGTATTTTGTTGTATTCAAATATGTTCCGATGCTTGGTCTGGTTATGGCGTTTCAGGACTACAAGCCCTTTACCGGATTTATAAACAGTCCATGGGTTGGCTTTAAACATTTTGAACGATTTTTTATGGAGCCTCAATTCTGGTCCCTATTCCGAAATACTTTACTGTTAGCCATCTATAATTTAGTGTTCTTCTTTCCTCTTCCAATAATACTAGCTCTCATGATCAATGAAGCGCGAAGAGAGATGTTCAAACGAGTCGTTCAAACACTGCTCTATTTGCCGCATTTCATTTCATGGGTAGTTGCTGTCGGTATATTCTATGTACTATTTACGACAGAGGGTGGCGTCGTTAATGAACTGTTAGCGCAGTTCGGTTTTGAGAAAATTCCGTTTATGCTAAGCGAAGAATGGTTTAGACCGATGATTATTGCCCAATCGATTTGGAAAGAGGCAGGTTGGGGAACGATTATCTTCTTAGCCGCTTTGTCTGGCGTCGATTTGCAATTGTACGAGGCCGCTCGGATGGATGGGGCTGGCCGCTGGCGTCAACTCTGGCATATTACGATTCCTGCTATCCGCAGCACGATTGTGATTCTGTTTATTCTTAGATTGGGCAGCTTCCTTGATACAGGCTTTGAGCATATCTTCCTTATGCTGAACTCTATGAACCGTGAAGTGGGCGAAGTGTTCGATACCTATGTGTATATGAAGGGTTTGACACAGGCTCAATATAGTTATAGTGCTGCAGTTGGTTTGTTCAAATCATTAGTGGGGCTGGTACTTGTCCTCGGCGCGAACAGACTAGCGAAGAAATTTGGCGAAGAAGGCGTTTACTAGGAGGTGGAGATAAACAATGCCAACGAATGACAAGACAGTAGGCAATAAAATATTCGACTGGGTTAACTATGCGTTATTAACCCTCGTTTCCATGATCACGATTATACCGTTTGTTTATATTGTTTCGGTATCGTTTGCAGCCCCTTCGGAGGTTGTCAAGGGCGGATTGCTTTTGATACCTACCCAATTTACGCTTAGCGCGTATAAATATATTTTTTCAACAGACACCATGATTAGAAGTATCGGAGTATCGATTTATGTAACCGTTTTAGGAACATTGATCAATCTTATACTCACTTCGTTTACAGCGTATCCATTGGCTCGGGCCACGTTGCGTGGGCGTAAAGCCTTTATGCTATTGATCCTCATAACGATGCTTTTCAGTGGCGGTATGATCCCGACGTACTTCGTCGTCAAGTCGGTTGGTCTGATTAATTCGTATTGGTCTCTTATGATTCCAACAGCCATTAGTGCATTTAACTTAATCGTTCTAAAAAACTTTTTTCAGCAAATTCCAGATGGTTTGGAAGATGCTGCGAGAATTGATGGCTGTAACGATATCGGTACTTTATTCAGAATCGTGCTGCCTTTGTCTATGCCAGCTATGGCGACTTTCGGCCTGTTTTACGCTGTGGGACATTGGAATACGTTCTTCCATGCAGTCATTTATATCAACGATTCTGAGAAATGGCCCGTACAGGTTGTGCTTAGGCAAATTGTTCTCATGTCTCAAGACAAAATTGGCGATTCGACCTCACAGTCCGATCCGACGGATTATTTGCCTCAAACGATTCGGATGGCTTCAATTGTGGTCGCGACAATACCAATTGTTCTCGTATATCCGTTCTTACAGAAGCATTTCGCAAAAGGCGTTTTATTAGGTTCGGTAAAGGGATAACCTATAATGGTTCATCTTTGCATATGTACCATATTATTCATAATTATGGAGGGGTAAGAATGATGAAAAAAAGGTATATGGCTTTACTTTGCTCCATCGCGTTGACAACAGGTACACTTGCAGGTTGTGGAAACAGCACAGATCCGAAGAAAGAAGAAAAAACAGTGGATAACGCACCATTAGAGGTAACTATTGCTACGCCGCAGGTAGGGGAAGCGCCTAAAAAGGGCAGCGATATCGAGTTGGCGATAGAGAAATATACGAATGCCAAAATCGATATTCAATGGATTCCAGATGCTGCTTTTGAAGACAAAAAGAACATCATGATTGCTTCTAGTGAAATGCCTAAGGCTTTTAAAGTGAAAGCTAACGCTTCGACCCTAAATGCCATCCAGTCCGGCTTATTCTGGGAAATTGGCCCGTTATTAAAGGATTACAAAAATTTATCGGAGCTTAGCCCGATGTATTACGACAACATTAAAGTGGATGGCAAGCTGTATGGGCTGCCGTTATACCGAGACATTGGACGTGCAGGTATCATCTACCGTAAAGACTTCTTTGGTACCCTTGGATTGAAGCCACCAGTTACGCTTGATGATTGGTACAATATGGCGAAAACCGTAGCGGAAAAAGATCCAGATAAGAACGGTCAAGCGGATACTTACGGATTCTTCTTGGATAAAAACTATAATGATCCAGTTCTTAGCAGCAGCTTCATGACTCGTCTTTCTGTTCCGAATGGAGCACCTAATAAATGGGGTGTTGAAAACGGTAAAATCGTAGCTGAATTTATGACGAAGCCATACATGGATTCATTGAAGTTGTTAAAACGTTTGTATGCTGAGAAATTAATTAATCAAGATTTCTCCATCGTACAAACGGCTGATTCTGATAATAAATGGAATGCGGGTAAAGTGGGTATCCGTGTTAACACGGTAGCAACGGCGGCAGCGCTCTCTTTTGACAACGTTTCCAAGTCTACGCCGACGGCAGTTGTAGATGTTGTGCCATTTGAAGGTCCATCTGGACTTAAAGTTCCAGCTGAGTCTGGAAACAACGGTTTCTTCCTTTTCCCTAAATCAAGTGTGAAGACAGAAGCGGAGCTGAAGCGCCTGTTAGGTTTCTTCGATAAGCTGCTTGATGCTGAAATGTCAACTTTGCTGACAAGAGGGATTGAAGGCAAACACTTTACCAAGACAGAGGATGGTAAAGGTCAAATTAAGGATTTGACAACGTTCAACCTTGAAGTTAAACCATACCGTGACAGCTTGCCGTCATTTGAAACAGCAGGAAAAGGACTTCCATTGAAGCAAAACGAGCTTCAGGCGAAAGGTTCGAAGATCGCTCAAGATAACCTGAAAAGTGTTGTTCCAAATGTGGCCCTGACATTCAATTCGAAGACCTACGCTGAAAAAGGCGGAGAGCTGGATAACATGATTCGTGATGCTCAAACCAAATATGTGATGGGTAAAATCGATGATGCTGGCTGGCAGACAGAGCTTGATAAATGGCTGAAAGCAGGCGGCGAGAAGGTAATCGCTGAGTATACGGCTGAATACGCCAAACTGAAGAAATAGAGAGTTTGATAAATATAGAGTCTGAGAGACGGAGTGAGAACATGCTTACAAATGCAACTGTCATCGAAAAAACGGCTTACATCAATGGCTGCTGGGTAGAACCTGGCAGCCGCCCTTCTAAAGATCATTTCAGTCCCCTGAATGCTGAGTTGTTAGTTGGACGCAGCCTTCAATTGAGCAAGGAAGATATTGACCAAGCTGTTCAGGGCGCGAAAGAAGCACTGCCGAATTGGTCCAGCTTGTCAGGAACGCAAAGAGCTAATTATTTGTATAAAGCAGCTCAGAAGCTAGAAGATCATCTAGAAGAGTTGGCACAACTTCTCACAGTAGAGATGGGTAAACCGATCGGCGAGGCAAGAGGTGAAGTTAACCGCGCTGTCGTGCTGTTCCGCTATTACGCAGGTGAAGGTCTCCGCAGCATTGGCGAGGTATTGCCTTCCACAGACGGGGTATCACACTTATATACGACTCGGGTACCACTTGGGGTCGTTGGTCTTATTACACCTTGGAATTTTCCTGTCGCTATTCCAGTTTGGAAGATGGCGCCAGCTCTAATATTTGGTAATACAGTCGTATGGAAGCCTGCAGAGCATTCGACGATTACAGCTGCAATGCTCATGCAACTGTTGGAAGAGAGCGGCCTGCCGAAAGGCGTCGTCCAGCTTGTAAGCGGCTCAGGATCCGTTGTCGGACAGAGCATTCTGGATCATCCTGATGTGACAGGAATTTCATTCACGGGCTCGGATAGCGTAGGTAAGCAAGTTTCGCAAGCCGCATCGTCCCGTCATGCGAAGTATCAATTGGAAATGGGCGGGAAGAACGCGACAATTGTACTTGCGGATGCCGATTTGGAAAGAGCGGCAGATGTCATCATTAGCGCTGCTATGCGATCTGCGGGTCAGAAGTGTACGGCTACAAGCCGCGTGATTGTTGAGAAGTCGGTGAAGGAACAATTGACCTCATTGTTAATTGAGCGGGCGAACCGTATTAAGTTGTCTAATCCGCTGAAAAACGATTGTTATCTTGGACCTGTTGTATCTAAGCGTCAATATGAGTCGATTCTTAACTTTATCCAAATCGGTATCCGGGAAGGAGCCCAAGTTCTTGCTGGGGGTAAAGCGAAGACGGAAGGCGAATTTGCCAAAGGGTACTATATTGAGCCTACGATTCTAGATCATGTCGACCCGCAATCTACGTTGGCTCAAGAGGAAATTTTTGGGCCAGTCTTAGTAATTAACGAGGCCGATCATCTCGATCATGCAATCGATCTAGCTAATAGCGTTCGTTATGGTTTGGCTGCGGCAGTTTTCACACAAAATCAAAAGCATATTCATCACTTTGTGAATCGAATCGAGGCTGGCTTGATTAAGGTGAACGGTGAAACCGCTGGTGTGGAACCGCAGGCTCCTTTTGGTGGTATGAAGCTTTCCAGTTCGTATTCTCGAGAACAAGGAAGAGCGGCAATCGAGTTTTTCACACAGGTCAAAACGGTAGTGATTACACCATAGTATTTGAGTGAAACGAAAGGAAGAGAACCCAGATGGATTATGCTGCATTCAGTAAAAGGCTGGAAACGATTTCGGCTATTAACATTACACCTTTTGATGAAGAGACGCGCCGCATTGACTGGGAAGGACTGGAAGCAAATATTGAGTTCTTGCTGGCGAATGGTACTGAAGTGATTGTGCCTTGCGGAAACACGGGCGAATTCTATGCGTTAACGCTGGAAGAAGCGAAGGAAGTGACCAAACGGGTCGTTGAGATCGTAAATTATCGCGCTATTGTCATGGCAGGCATCGGATATTCCGTTGAAACTGCGGTAGAGCTTGGTAAGCATGCCCAACTAGTTGGTGCGGATTGCGTTATGATCCATCAGCCCATTCATCCCTACATCACAACGCCTGGTGCGGTGTCTTATTACCGAAATGTGATTGAAGGTCTGGATATTCCGTCCATTCTATATTTGAAGGATGCACATGTTTCGGATGATATCTTATTTAGCCTAGCACCGTTGGAGAAATGCGTTGGCGTGAAGTATGCAATCAACGATCTTCCGCGTTTTACACAGACCGTGCGCGCAATCAGCGCCGAGCATAACATCGCGTGGATCTGCGGTACAGCGGAGAAGTGGGCGCCTTACTTCTACAATGCTGGCGCAAAGGGATTTACATCGGGCTTAATCAATGTGAATCCTGGTATTTCGAAAGGGATGCTGCAAGCATTAAGGGATCAAGATTGGCCAACAGTTTGGAAACTGTGGGAGGATGTTCTGCCTTTCGAGAACCTGCGTGCCAAATATAATGCCGGTAACAATGTGGTCGCTGTGAAGGAAGCGATGGAACAATTGGGACTTCGTGCAGGTGTCACGCGCGAACCTGTTGATCCTTTGAATGAATTAGATAAGAAGGAAGTAACGAACTTACTAAGAGCATGGGGGCTGCTAACATCATGAAAATTTCAGATCTTAGACTTACTGTTATTGCAATGCCGCGTAATACAGGGTTTGTCTGCAAACATGTCATCGTGGAGATCGATGCGGATAACGGATTAACAGGTATTGGTGAAATGTCGGACTTCTCTCATCTTCCTCACTATTCATTAGACATTCAGGACATGGCTGTGGTGCTCAAGTCTATTTTATTAGGTCAGAGCCCATTTGATATCTCACTGCTCAATAAGGAGCTGCTCAGCAATTTTCCGGAAACGATGTTTTATTATGAAAAGGGTAATTTTATCCGTAACGGGATTGATGCAGCGTTACACGATCTTTGCGCGAAATCACTTGGAATTTCCGTGGCTGAATTTATTGGCGGAAGAATCAAAGAGAAAATTAAAGTCTGCTATCCGATCTTCAGACATCGATTCATGGAAGAGGTAGAAGAAAATCTAGCGATTGTTCGCGAGAGACTCAGTAAAGGCTTTGATACATTCCGCCTATATGTTGGAAAAAACTTGGATGCCGACGAAGCATTTTTGGATGGGGTGAACCAGGAATTTGGATCGAAAGTGACGATTAAATCGCTGGACTTCAGCCATTTGTTGGACTGGAAATCGGCGCTAAAGGCCACGAAGCGATTGTCGCAATATGATTTCCAAATGGTGGAGAGTCCTGCTGTTCAGAATGATTTCGAGGGACTTCATCATTATCGAATGAACACGGAATACCCAGTAAGCGAGCACGTGTGGAGCTTCCGCCAGCAGTCCGAAATGATTAAACATGATTCTATTGATATTTTTAATATTTCTCCTATTTTTATCGGTGGAATTACCGCTGCTAGGAAAGCGGCGGCAGCAGCAGAAGTTGCTGGGAAATCATGTTTGATTGGCACAACCCAGGAGCTGTCTGTAGGAACAGCAGCTATGGCACATCTGGGAAGCTCACTTGTGAATTTGAACTATACGTCAGATCCGACAGGACCTGAATTGTATATTGGCGATATCGTCAAAAATCCAGTTCAATACGAGAACGGATATCTGCTTGTTCCAGGCCGCGACTTACCTGGTCTAGGTATGGAGCTGGACTGGGATCAAATCAACAAATATCGCGTGGAAGATTTAAGCTGGGGGAACGTTTCCGTTCATCAACTTCAGGACCGTACCTCGCAAACCAAGAAGTAATCATTCAAGCAGCCGTCCTCAAATTAACACCGGACGGCTGGTTTTGATATAATAAGGGTCTTGAAACGAAAGTAAACAGAAGTGAGGAATGAAGTTGCCCACCTATTTATATCGTATGATCCTATTCGCTATGCTGCTTGTTGCCATTCCAGTCGTATCAATCGGAATGATTTCTTATCACATTTCCTCCCAGGATATAGAGAAAAAGGTTAAAGAAAGCAATGCCCAAATTTTGCTTCAGAATCAGATGAGAATTGAGCAAGTATTGAAAAATGTAGAAATGGGTGCAGTGCAATATTTAAATTCACCGCTTGTAACAGACAACCTCTACAATGCTTTGACACAGGATGATTTCCAAACGATTACAAGCCTTGCTAAAGGTTTATATAACTTGCACTCTTTATCTGGCGTTGCTGACACTCATCTCATTAACATGGAAAAGAATTGGATGATCAGTAATCTAGGATTTACTGGTACGGAGGATTATTCGAATAAAGAGCTTTTAAACGACTACACAAAGAATGCCAAAAATTTATTCTGGCTAGCTGACGAAAAGGGGATTCGGATGGTGGTAAAACTCCCGATGATCGCTCCCTCGACAGCCCCGAAGGCTTTATTAATCATAGAAATGTCAAAGAAAGAAATGGAAAAAGGGTTAGCGCAAACGAAGCAGTTGGGAGATATCTACGTACTGAATCGCGAACACATCCCGTTCTTAAGTAATGCGGGTGCTGACTACATTTCAGATTCAATCCTAGAGCCCTTGAAAACAGTCGCAGATGCAAACGGTTATTATGAAGGAAAAAATAAGGCAGTGAATTATCGAACATCTTCCAATAATTGGATCTATGCTTCCGTTGTATCTATTGATCAAGTGACGATGGAATCCAAGAAGATTGCACTCGTTACGATAAATGTCTGCCTGATTGTCTTTATCGTGATTGCAGCAGCCGCCTTCTATGGGAGTAGACGGATGTATTCCCCGATTCGCCGGTTGTTTCAGACGATGGAGCAATTCGGTGGCGAAACCACAGAGCCTCGCAAGAAAGATGAATTTGCTTATATCGAGGATCGATTTAATGCTTTATTCCGAACGCGGAAGCAGTTTCAACAGCAGCTTCAAGGTCAAACGGGACAGATGAAAGAGTTCTTCCTGTTGAAACTGTTCATGGGACAGGTGACGGAGAGCGAATTTGCTTTCAAGTGTGATGCCTATGGCTTCGCGGAAAAAGGGAAGCCCATGGGTGTGATTGCGCTGCAGATCGATTCCCTTCAGGATACGAGATACATGGAAAGCGATAAGGAATTGCTGCTATTTGCTATCCATAACATCGTCAGTGAGCTTTTGCCAGCTAATCGTTTGCTTGGATCACTGTTGCTGGATCAATCTCAAGTATCCCTGCTTACTGGTGATGTCGATGATCCTCAGGAACTGCAAAGGAGTTTTCATCAGGCAGCAGAGGAAATTAAATGCAAGGTTCATGAGCTGCTACAGCTTAAAGTCAGCATTGGGATCAGCCGCGTGTTTTCCCGGTATACGGATGCCATGAATGCGCATGCAGAGGCTTTGGAAGCGCTGAAAAGAAGGATCCGTCTAGGAAGTGATATCATCATCCATTATGATGATATCGAATCGGTTCATGAGAACAGCAAGTATCTGGTAACATCTCTGAATTACTTGAAAGATTATTTAGTCAACGCATTAAAAACGGGTGATGCAATCTCTACCTTTGATCATTTTGATCAATATGTTGCGTCGATCATGGAAAGAGATATCCGGTTTAACGATTTTCAATTCGTGATGGTTGAGCTGATCACGGAGATTCATGGCTATGTCCAGCAGCAAGGTGGAACGTTGGAAGGCTTAATCAGTACCAAATCGGTGCTCCATGCTTTCATGAAACTGAATACGGTACAAGAGATTACGTCGTGGTTTAAGACTGATTTGCTGCCACCTGCTCTTGCCTTCTTCAAAGGACGCGCTGATTCGCAATATATCAATCTCGCGCATCAAATGGTCGAAATGATCCATGAAGGCTATGAACAGGATATTTCCCTTGAGTCGTGTGCCGCGAAGCTTAAATATCATCCTGTTTATGTAAGTCGTGTTTTTAAGAAGGAGACAGGCGTTACTTTTATTGATTATTTAACCAACTATCGGGTAGACATGGCGAAGAAATGGCTGAAAGAGACAGATATGAAGATTTCGGAAATAGCCGAGCGACTTAATTATGCTAATTCAACTGGCTTTATCCGGACATTTCGAAAGCTTACAGGGATGACACCTGGTCAATATCGTGAAACGTAAGTTAAACATCAGGAGGGGTACATATGAATTATCAAATGCTGGATCAAATGAGAGATCAATATATGAAAAGTGAAGAAACTTGGTTTTCTTTGAGATGGCATTATATTGAGAACTGCATTCTCAAATCCTATTTGGACAGCTACAAGCAATCGGGTAAAGAAGACTATTACCTGTTCGTCAAAAGTTTCATTGATCGTCTATATGATGAAAATGGCAAAATCCCGGCCATTGATGTTTGTTATTATAGTATTGATCAAATCAGACCAGCGACCATTCTTTTTGACTTATACAAGAAAGAGAACGATCCCAAATATAAGCAAGTGCTTGACTTGATTTATGAGCAGTTGAAGACATATCCAAGAACAAAGTCCGGAAGCTTCTGGCATAAAGAAAATTATCCGAATCAAATTTGGCTGGATGGACTTTACATGGGGCAACCCTTTTATGTGCGCTATATCAAGGAGTTCGAGGAAAAGAAGGACTATTCCGATACAATAAATCAATTTTTAAACGTCAAAAAGTTTATTTTTAATGAAGTGAATCGGTTATACTACCACGCGTACGACGAGAGCAGAGAGATGTTTTGGTGCGACAAAACGACGGGGATGTCTCCGAATGTCTGGGGACGTGCTGTAGGCTGGTTTGTGATGGCCTTGGTGGACGTGCTTGAGCTTCTGGAAGATGAACCTGCTGACAGCGAACCACTGAAAACGATGTTGCAGGAAGCGCTAGATGGCATGTTGCCTTACCAGCATAGCGGGGGTATGTGGTATCAGATCGTTGATATGGGCGATAGATCAGGGAATTACTTGGAATCAAGTGGAACCTTGATGCTTGCTTATGCCATGTTGAAAGGTTCGCGCCTTGGCTATCTTGTTAAAGAATACGCCGAGCAAGGGAAGTCTGCATTTGATGGCACTGTTCAGCAATATCTCCGTGAGGAGAATGGAGAAGTGCTGCTTGGTGGGATCTGCAGAAGTGCAGGACTTGGAACTAACCCTGATACGGGCAAGGTACGTGATGGGACATTTAAGTACTATACGGAGAACGAAATTATCGTGAGTAATAATGGACATGGTGTAGCGCCACTGCTTATGGCCTATAGCGAGGTTAAGCTATTAGAGCTGTAAAGTCTTGTTGGGAGAGAAACCAATGCTGAATAAATTAAACAAGAGCCTGGAGAAATGGCTTCCGCTGATTACCCCTACGAGTGTTATTCTAGGAATTATTTTGACAGTATGGCTAAAGTCCTTTACTTACTTAGTACCATGGATTTTCGGTTTTATGACATTTACAGGCAGCTTAAGTATGAACTTTAAAGATTTAAAAAGAGTATTAATACAGCCGTTCCCGATTTTCGTCTCGATGATTGCTCTGCATGTGTTGATGCCTGCTGTTGCATGGATCTTTGGAAATGTGTTTTTTCATGATGATGTTTATCTGAGAACAGGGCTAATTCTAATGGTAGTCATTCCTACTGGTGTCGTAAGTTTCATGTGGGTTTCCATTTATAAGGGGAATATTGCGCTAACGTTGTCGGTTATTTTGATTGATACATTATTATCGCCGTTTCTCGTGCCCTTTACGATGGAGGCGTTTCTCGGCGTACAAGTCAATATGGATGTTTTTGGTATGATGAAAGGCCTTTTCTTTATGATCGTCCTTCCGTCATTACTGGGTATGCTGCTAAATCAACTTTCGCAAGGAAAGGTGAAGGAGAAATGGGGCCGCCACTTATCGCCTTTCTCCAAAATAGGATTGGCTTTCACCATTGCCATTAACAGCGCTGCTGTAGCACCTTATTTCACTAAAATTGACAGTAAGTTGGTCCTGACAGCTTGTGTGATTGTCGTGATGGCTTCATCTGGCTATGTCATTGGCTGGCTGATCGCCAGATGGCTAAAGTGGGATCGTGATATCATGGTTACCATGGTGTTTAATAGCGGTATGAGAAATAATAGCGCTGGTGCGGTGCTGGCCATTTCGTTTTTTCCACCCCCAGTCGCAATGCCTGTAATTATGTGCATGCTTTTTCAACAACTACTCGCTTCCTTGTTCGGGCAATTATTATGTAGATCCCCTGAATTGATAAAACGGAACCCTGTATCACAAAAAACGATCTAAGGGGAAGTCACGTGCCCACTATATTGAATGCGTTTTAAATATCAGGAAATTAAGCCCCTTCCATATTTTTTTGCAAATTGATACACCGAATCGGCAAATGTTTTTTTCTGCACTTTGAGATAAGTAACAAGGGCCTCTTTGTCTTGAATCGGTACACCCCAATCCTCAGGAATTTCCCGAATCACTTCTTCAATAAGGGTTTCCGGTAAAGCAAGGATCTGTTCAATGTATGAAGAGAGTATCGATGGATCTTCAAGCATGCCCATAGTCCAAATATGAACGATAGAATCCTTTTTAAACTTATCGTGCTTTTGCAATGTTGCTTTGTTCCATTTATATCCTCCCGGAAAACATTTACCGTGATCGATCATATGAATATCATATTTGCCTTCCGGTAGCCGCTCCAAAAGAATGTTGCTTTTTGTACGGTCAGAGTTATGCACCCAATGATCGAATACGAAAATTCCGGCCAATACTTGGTTATTTTTGATTTCCATTTTAGTCGGATGAGGAGGTTGCTTCGAGAGGCCTCTGCAATTGTCTATAAATAGGCTCGCAAATTGTGTGCCTGGATTGTATGTGGAAGAAAACTTTTTCGGTATATATTGTATCTGCTGCGCTGTCATATTCACTATTTTAAATGGCACTATAGGCAAAGAAAGGTGTTGCCCTAATCTGGCGATCACGAATTCATTTACCAGTTCCCTTGTTCCGTGGAAATTGTTTTTACATTTTACCGCATAACGGTTTCCATCATTAAATGACAACAAATGTGCGGCTTTTCCAGACAGCGTCTCCAAATATTTTATCGGTTCTAATGATGTCATCGCTCCGCAACCCTTCTTTGATAGAATCTAACATTACAATATTCAAAAATAATTTAAGAGTATGGACAAAAGGGATATTATTTTTCAAACCTGGCGTTGCTGAGGTGCGGTGAACCTTATCATAAATAATGGTTAAGGGGGCACTAAGTTAACGAAAAACGTTAGTTCAATGAAATAGCGACAGTCTAGGACTTTTTTCTAGTCCTTTGCTGTCGCTGTTTCTTTCTAAGGTTAGTCTAAAACTTAGTCAATGAAGTCTGACGGTATGACAATTCGAAAAGCCGCATGGAATAAAGACACCCAGTCTAACACTCCACTCCTTTATGTTAACTTGCTCCGATTATAAAAAAACGCTACTGACAACAGTATGTCATTAGCGTTATAACATTTTTGGGGCTTACTCCCGAATTCGATTTCGGAATGCGTCAGTACACGATATGGATGTTGCTGCGTTCCCCGATCTCAACTTTGGTGTAGCTGTTCAAGACAAATTTTCAATTCATTTGTACAATCATCACTAGCAGCATTTCATATGATGAATACAGAAATATGCATAGGGGTGATTGAATTGAAGTTCAACTATTCCATCCGTACACAATTTAGCTTTTTAGCAAAAGATCGTATGTTAAGTTGTATTTTAGCCAGAATTGCGAGGCAACGTGTTAATATAACCGCTATCACTGTCATTAAAAAACATAACCAAAGTAATAGTCTTAGGCTCGTAGCTGGTTCACCCGATACGGAAAGCCCGAGCGATCTTTGGATCGTCAGAAGTATATTAAAGTCTTTTGGCGTTAAGTTCAGAGAAGAGAAAGTCGTTCAAGTGAAAAATATTACTCCTAATGTTCCAGGTGTATTTAATAGCATCTTCGGCGCAGTTTGGTGCAGGGTAAAAGTGAAAGCAATGTATGATGGAGAGCAGAACGCCTCATTCCTCAATGTTTCCGATGTAAAAAAAACGATACGGATCTTGTCGCAAAAAAATGTGCGACAATGCCCGAAAAATTGTCGAAGCTCCAAATTCTAGATTTTTTTGAGGCAATATATAAAAGCAGCAGGTAAGGACGCGGTGTCCCTGCCTGCTGCTTTTATGTTGTTCGTTAAACGAATAAACGAGATTAGTTCAGTGAATTCAAAAGTGTTTGTAATTGCGTGTTGAGTTTTAGAGCATTAAGGATGATTTGCAAAGCCTCTGCGCGTGTGGCATTGTTCTTCGCATCAAACGTTCCATCCGCTTCTCCACTGATGATACCTGCTTGTGCCTCAGCTTTGATCTCTTCTGCTGCATAAGAACCTTCCAGATCATTAAACTTTCCTTTAGTTACGTCCTTTGAAACGTTGTCAAGGTTTAAGAGACGGGATAAAAGAACCACCATTTCCTCTCGTGTGATCATGTTATTCGGCTTGAATGTGCCGTCCTCGTAACCACTGATGACCCCAGCATTTGCAAGATTTTTAATTGCATCTTTTGCCCAGTGATTAGCAACGTCTTTCATTCCAGCGCTAGTATTGCCTTCAGCCTTAATATCAAAAACACGACTTAATATTATTGCAAATTCAGCACGAGTGATATTACCATCCGGATTGAAGCTACCGTCCCCGTAACCTTCAATCACATGTAGCTTAACAAAAGTATCGATCGTCTTTGCAGCCCAGTGCCCTTTAGTGTCTGAAAGTGTTACAGTAATCGAAGTTTTCAGAGCTTCCTGAACGCGAGACTCGATATTTTTAACAACATTGCCGTCACTCTTCACAACATCCGATTTGAACACATCTTTTGGAGGCGCAGTTAAAGGAGCAGGAGCTGGATCCGGTGTCGAATCATCGCCAGAAGAGCGAGTATAGATAGTGATGGCTTTGGATCCCACCACTTGGGCTTCATCGTTCGCAGTTGCCTGAACGGTAATCGTACCAGCATACGTTGCTGTAAGCAGACCATCCGCATTGATCGTTGCTGCCCCTGTCCCGGGAATTACTGACCAGCTAAAGGTTTTATCAGTTGCATTGTTAGGAGTTACCTCCGAACTAAATTGAAGAGTATCTCCAACGTACATGGAACTACTAGAACTGGAAACTGTAATAGAAGTAACAAACAGAGCAGCTCGTATGACATTGACTGTATAGTTCATCGTTGAGCCATCTTGTGCAGTTACGACATAGCTAATGATATTTGACCCTAGAATCAAATCAATCTGATTGTTAACTGGAATCCCATTATGTTGTATTGCAACCGTCGCGTTACTATCCGATGTTGTATATGTAGCCGTAGTGACAGAAACATCGTTTGGCACGGTTGCGCTGTAGTCGTACACACCTTCACTAACTGATGGATTCAGCGTGATACCACTTAAATTTATTGAGGTTAAGGCAGCATTATTTGATCCAGCTCGTGTTACAGTCACTGTATAAGGTTGTATCGTTCCATCTTGAGCCGTAACAACAACGCTAATGACATTAGAGCCCACACTTAATGGGATCGGATTACTAGTTGAAGCTCCATTGAACAGTAACTCCGCTGTCGCATTGTTATCCGATGTGCTATAAGTAGCTTCGGTGACTGACACTTCGTTAGGCACAGACGCCGTATACGCATACACATTTTCACTAACTGTTGGAGTCAGCGTGATTCCGCTTAAATGTAGTGAGGTTAAGGCAGCATTATTTGAACCTGCTCGTGTTACAGTCACCGTATAGGGTTGTATCGTTCCATCTTTAGCCGTTACAACAATGCTAATGACATTAGCGCCCACACTTAATGGGAGCGGATTATTAGTTGAAGCTCCATTAAGCTGTAACTCCGCTGTCGCGTTGTTATCCGATGTGCTATAAGTAGCTTCGGTGACTGACACTTCGTTAGGCACAGTTGCCGTATAGGCGTACACATTACCACTTACCGATGGATTCAGCGTGATACCACTTAAATTTAGTGAGGTTAGCGAAGCATCCGAAGAAACATTTTTCTCATATATGAGTTTCGTACCTGAATACAATGAAAGTGGCGTTGACGACATAGAACTAATATCAGACTGAATGACAAATGTGACATACCCATCTACTGTGTAAGAGGATATACCTTCCATTGCATTGCCATGGTTGCCAAGTGGGTCAGTATCGTAAAATGATAAATTTTTATTCGTCGAATGGGCGAATACTTCCGTTTGACCATTCACAAGTTCACCATCAGTCCCATAAACAGCAAACTTCACATCTACATAATTCGTGTCATTGATATGCGCTACCGGTTGTCCTGCTTGAACGACATGATCTGCAGAATATGTCGGCTTTTGTGATGAAGCTCCCTCGAAATTTATAGTCGTAGAACCAGGATAGCTATAAGTGGGGACCCAACTGATACTACCGTCACTCACATAGAAGCCGACGATTTTTTTATTGTTGTCTGTTGGTATTATTACTTGCTCTTGATTGATTTGACTACTTTGGTCCGTTGTTTCCAGACTTCCATCTGAGTATCTAACATATAATTGCTCAGTAGCATTTAACTTATCCAGGTTAAAGTTAAAAGTTAGGGAGGGTGTTTGTATCACACATCCGCTCAACAAGAACAATATCAGTATCGAAGCTAAAACAACACCGTATTTCGAAAAACATATCTTGGTTCTACCTCTCATAAAATTCCTCCAATTCATAATTTACATGACATATAGGACAATTATATATTGAAAATAGGGCTAATTACTCATTTCACAAGAAAAAATATGTCGAATTTCAAAACTATTTATTTGAGATATAATAAAATAACTATTTCACAAGCAATTCCATTCCGTGTATACTTCGAAAGTCCTAATTCAGCCGATATCTGTATAACCTAACGGCAAACGAGTGTTTAATAAGAAAATAGGACTTTCAACTCATTCCTTTTTATAATTATATTCACTGATCATCAAAGTTTATTTGGCCTATTTGCTGATGGACAAACACTTACTGCCCGAAATCTCTTATGAGCTTTAGCTCGATCCATTTAGGAGGGGCCATAGAACATGCTGCCAGCATGTTCCAAGAAATAGGTAAAAATAATGTGCATTCTGGTTAATTTATTTTCTTATCTGCGTTTCTTATTACATATATAATGACGAAAGCACAACAACATGGAATATGGCCTAACGAAATATCGAATTGGAAGGGAGTTAAATTAAAGCGCTTACAGAAGTTGGTGAGGGCAAAGTACTAATTAAGATTTCATACTCGTTTTAATAAAAAGGAGTGAACCTGTGTGATAAAAAGTAAAAATCTGCAGAAAAGCATGGCGGTTTTCCTAGCATTGTTCATGGTAATTTCGTTATTTCCAACGAAGCCTGCTTTTGCGGCTGACTTGCCAGTTAAGGTGGTGACGATCGACAGCGACGCTGCCGATACGAACCCAGCAAATACGTTTAAAGGTTATGGCGTAGTATCCGGTAATAACACCTCCCGTTTGCTTTTAGATTATAAGGACGAGCATCCTACCCAATATTGGGAAATTATGAATGGATTATTCAATCAGGATACGGGTGCTGGCATCAATGACATCAAGATTGAGATGGGCAACGATTCCAACACGTCATCTGGAACTGAGCCAGCTACGAAGCGCTCTGACGATGAGTCGGCTAATGTTCGGCGTGGAGCAGGATTCGTATTTGCAGCTGATGCGAAGACCATTAATCCGAATATGAAAGTAAGTATACTTCGCTGGACCCAGCCGAGTTGGGTTCAACCATGGAGCGATGGGAATACGGATCCAACACTACCTGCTACACTAGCGTCATACGAGCGAATGTACAAATGGTACAAGGATACCGCAATTGCCATTCAGGATACATATGGCTATTTACTCGATTACATCAACCCAGATCGTAATGAAACGAGCACACCCAATGTGAATTTCATTAAATGGTTTGCGAAACGGATGCGGGCAGATACTACTTTCCCTAACTACGATAAGATTAAAATTGTCGCTTCCGACGAGAACACTACACTCAACATCCCAACGAAAATGCTAGCCGATGCCGATCTCATGAATGCGGTTGACGTTATGGCTTACCACTATAACTTGGCAACAAGCCCAGACTATCTGAAGGTAAATGAGGAGAACAAGAAGGAAGTTTGGTACAGTGAGGGCGTGGCCCCACAAACTGCAGCCAAATATCGCGCTAATTCTGATAGCGTATTCGGCGGTGTTGGTAGTGCGCTAGACATTGCTGGTCGTTTCATTGGGATGTATACCCAAGGAAGACGTACGCATTATATGTTTCAACCAGCTGTAAGCGCCTTCTATAGCGGTGCTCCTTATAGCAGCAAGGAGATTATCTCAGCCAAAGATCCATGGTCTGGTTACTATACACCTGATGTGGGCATCAACACGACCATGCAATTTACCCAATTTGCCGCAAATAACTGGATGTACATTCCTAATGCGAGCGCGGGTGTCATTGGAAATAGAGGGAACAGCGAGATGGACGGCAACGTTACAGATGCTGAATATAACCGTCTAACCTTTGTAAGCCCTGATAAGAAGGATTTCTCCGTGGTCATGGTCAATGACAGCGATCGCGTAGCTAATTACCAATTTGATGTGAAAAAGAATATTAGCAATGCAGGCAAAACTCTGCAGGTGTGGGAGACACGTGGACCTGACGCTGGACAAGCGTATGATGCCAATTGGTATCAAAAGCTTAGTGATATTGCAGCTACGGATAATGGAGATGTCTATTCGTATACGCTAACTGTGAAACCGCACGCCATGGTCAGCTTAACGAGCACAGTCACTAACCCAAACACGGGTCATGCTCGTACACCTTATGTAAGAAACAATCAAATCCCAGCGCAAAGCGTATTGGATGTTGCAGGCAGCAACCCTGCTATTCTGTATGAAGATGATTTTGAGTATAGCAACTATCCCGTTGTGAATGGCCTAAGTTACCTTGAACGCCGTGGGGGTACCCCGCGTTATACGGCAGATCAGGGAGGTGCGTTTGAGGTCTATACGGGCATTGGGATGAACGAATCTAACGGATTGAAGCAAATGATCTATTCGGGCAATAGACCAGGCACTTGGGCTACGACCCCGTTCTCCTACACGGTGCTTGGTGATGAGCGCTGGGCGAATTATGAAACTTCGATTGATTTCAAAATGGATTTGGATGGGACCCACACGGGTGAGAACTATGTCGCGTTAGGTTTGCGTCATACGTTGAATGGAACGACATCCGATTCAGAGTCAGGTTATAAATTCCGAGTATATGCCGATGGCACTTGGCGTCTGATCCGCTTCACGGCAACAGTGGCATCTGGCAGTATGGATAACTTCGATGCTAGCGCGTGGCACCATATCTCCATAAAAGCAGCTGAGAAATTTATCACGGCTACGATAGATGGTAAGATTCTCACAAGCTACACCGATAATGCTGGTGGAGCACCACTCTCTGGGCAAGTCATGATTCAGAGCAGTGTTCGCCAGTCGATCTTTGACAATTTGAAGGTAGAAGCTGTTAATGGCTATGTACCTTATGCAACAGATCGTGTGGACGACCTTGATTCCCGAGTAACCTATCATGAAGGCAGCTTGCCATGGGGGCATAGTCTATCAGGTGGTGCAGGTCGAATTAACCGGACAATCACAACTAGCGGAACGACTATCCTGCCTAGCAATTCTACGAAAATCGAGGGTACACCGAATCGGTGGTACTTGGTAAGAAATGAAGGAAATACATCAGCATGGAGCTCTAATACCTCCAATGCTTGGGCAGGAGAGACTGGCAGCTATGCCTCCTTCACCTTTAGCGGGACTAGCATTGCAGTCTACGGAATTCAGCAGGGAACAAGTCCTGTAGCAAGAATGGATGTTTATCTGGACGATGCACCTGGCTACACCAATGACGTCTCTAAGCGGGTTCTACAAAACTTTAAGTTCAATAACGGCTCCGCCGAGCAGCAAATCTACTCGGTAACGGGTCTTGCACCTGGCACGCATACGATAAAAATTGTCAAAACTGCTGCTGCCTCCGGCGCAGGTAACTACATTTCCATTTCGAAAGCAGTGGTTTCGGCTGATAACACTTCTCCTACTTATTTGGAACTGCCTTTCACAGGGACAGGATTTAATCTAGTAGGTGATACAGGCAGCGGGACACTCGACATGTACGTGGATAACACACTTGTGGATTCGAATGTTGTCATACCTGCAGCTACTATAAACCGTTCGAACACCTACTCGTATCGTGGACTATCTAATGGATCTCATACATTAAAGGTCGTCATGAAGGATGGCAGCATTTCCATCGACGCCATTGATATCATGGGAGCTATTTATGGCACGGTTTCCAAAACAGCACTTACTTCCTTGATATCACAGGTAAGCAGCTATATCGAGGAGGATTACATGCCAACCGAGTGGACGGCATTTACGAACGCTTTGACCGAAGCGCAAGTTGTGCTGGCTGATGCTGCGGCAAGCCAGTATGCGATCGATTCTGCAACGACTAAACTTCAGACTGCTTCAGATGCGCTAAGATTGAAAAAACAGCCTGTAACGGTAACCGGTGCCTATGCCACAGTTGTTGCTACCAAAGTGGGCGAAGCAGTCGCGGGTCTGCCAACAAGTATTAAAGTTACACTTGCTGATGGTACGACAAACGTGGATGCTAACATTAACTGGGTCAACAACACAGCAAGTAGATTCATGGCTCCATATTCCACCACGTCAATCAAAGGGGAGGTCGTTGGCGGTAAGAACCTTTTTGTGAATGCTCAAGTGGAGGTAATACCTAGCGATTTGGTGTACTTTATCGACCCTGGCGTCGCTGGTGATGTAACGCCACCTTTTACAGCAATTAAAAATTTGATGGGTATAGGCTTGCTCAACGATAAGGCCGATCAACCATCGACAAGTGATACGGTTTGGGGGCATACGCCAACGGATGCGAATTACAAGTACAAAACGATCACTGGTGCGGTCGTCGCAACGGACAAAAGTCAAACAGGTGTCTATGGTTCGGACACGAAGAATAACCCACTCGTGTATGTGCTCCCTTTAAAAGCAGGTAAGTACACGATTACATCCTTTCATCGGGACTGGTGGAACAATACTTCCCGTACGATGGACATTACCTTGAGCTATCAGGATGCCGGGGGACTGCCCGTAACAAAGAATGTACGAAGTGGCTTGGTTGCAGGACCGGATGGCACGTCGGTTTCCTACGACTTTAACCTTCCTACAGACGGGACCGTGAAATATACGGTAAATAATACCTATACAGGAAATCAAGCCGCACTGATTAGCTATCTGGGTGTAGCGAAGAAAATCGTAAATCCAGCTGACCAACAAGCTGTAGATGCCGCGAAAGGCATCATCGACGCAGGTACCTTTGACGTTAACAAGACGATAGCCAACACCGAGAATGATGTGAAACTATGGTTAAGTCAAACCATTAATGGCTTAGCTGGCTTGAATGTGACTGGTGTTACGGTAGGTGAAATTACGTATGTATCCTTCCAAGCCGCGAGTGGCGATACGGACGGCAGCTTTACTTTCAATGTTCCACTATCCAAAGGTAATGCGGATGCAACGAGCGTAGCTGACGGTACGATTATAGCACTAGATTCAACCAAACCTGTTATTTCTCTAGTTGGAGATGCTGTGGTAAACCTTGCCATCGGTTCGGATTATGTGGATGCTGGAGCTACGGCATTAGATGATCGAGAAGGCGATATCACAGGGAATATCGTGACGACGGTTACCAGCAATGTCTATAACGGAACTTCCGTCAATACATCAGTAGCGGGAACTTATACGTATCACTACAATGTGAGTGATGCTGCAGGTAACGCAGCTGCGGAAGTAACGCGACAAGTGATCGTATCCGAAAATCCCGATGTAATAAAGCCAATCATTACGTTAAACGGTGATGCGATTATTTATCTAGCAAATGGCGCGGGTTACATCGATGCTGGAGCTTCGGCTGCAGATGATCCAGATGGCGATATTACGGGGAATATCGTGACAACGGTAACTAGCAATGTTTATAGTGGCGTGTATAGCGGAACGACTGTCGATACAACTTTAGCGGGAACTTACACGTATCACTACAATGTGAGTGATGCTGCAGGTAACGCAGCTGCGGAAGTAACACGCACAGTCGTTGTAGCCGACAAAGAGCAAACCTCAACGCCGGATCCAGAAACACCGTCAACGCCGTCAACACCGGAAACGCCTCAAACTCCGGAGGATTCGACAACACCAGAATCGACGTCGACTCAGATTTTAAAAGATGATGATTTATCAGCTGCAGTTGCGGGTACGATTACAGCTAAATTGAAAGACGGCAAAGATACCGTGCTGCTGCCAAGTCATATTACTGACCTAGTTGGAAATAACAGTCTTCAATTAGTGCAGAAAGATTTTACAATCGAATTCTCCAAGGAAGCGCTCAAAAATATCCATGGAGCTGTTACTGGCACGCAAGCTGATGGTGCACAAATTAGCTTCTCAGCAACGGTTGCCTCTAAAGATATTGTGACCAATCTTATTAATAATCAGGCTATTAACGGTTCTGCTCGTTTAGCCACGGCAAGTGATGTATATGATTTTAACTTAAATATGGTTACAACTGATGGAACTCAAATACCTGTAACAACGTTTAAGGAGCCTTTGGTACTCTCATTTAAAGTGAATCCGAATGCGGATCCTAATTTGTTAGGCGTGTATTATATCGCAGCAGACGGAACCATTCAATATGTGGGAGGAACTTTGGTTAATGGCGTGATGACCGTCAAGGTAACACATTTCAGTCAATATGCTGTGCTTGAATTTAACAAAACATTTTCAGATGTAAGTACAACCTCATGGGCAAGCGGTGTTATTAAGAAAATGGCGGCAAAGCATATCATTGATGGTGTTACTGAAACAGAATTTAACCCGGAAGGAAACGTGACACGGGCACAATTTGCAGCTATGCTTGCACGTACTTTAGGCTTGAAAGCGGAAGCGGTTAGCAGCACTCAATTTAAGGATGTAAATCCTGGAGCATGGTATGCAGAGGCGATTGCTGAAGTTAATGAAGCGGGTATCGTATTTGGACGCAGCTCAGATACATTTGCACCTGACGATGCCATTACGCGTGAAGAAATGGCAGTTATGACCGTTCGTGCCTATGAATATGTGAAAGGCAAGAAAGTATCTGTGACGAACACCAACTCGTTTAGTGATCATGCTCAAATCCAAGAGTGGGCACAAAACGCAGTAAGTGCTGCACAAGCAGTTGGTTTGATTCAAGGACGCAGTGCGAATCAGTTTGCTCCACAAGAGCTGATGACACGTGCTGAAAGCGCACAAGTAATTTCCAATCTTTTGAACTAAATGCAGAAATAAATTAGTCATAACGAAGGACATGTACAGCAGGGATTCCCTGTGAGTACATGTCCTTTTCGCGTAAGTAACTAACAATGAGTGATCTCACAAATCTGTGTAAAAAAATGTTCAATAGAGAGCCACATCAGGAATAGCCCTCCTGTAACAATAAACACTGCTCCCGCAATCGCAATCCAAATATGCGACTTCGTTCTTCCGATTTTGCTCTTATTACCCTTATCCCATTCATCCGTAGGCTTTATATAGCTCCCTCCTTTTCCTCACCAACCGAACTCACCCCATAACGCGCCAAAGCCTTCGTTGCCGACTCCAACATGCGTTTTTTCAAGAAATCCCCCTCAATAACCCGGACTCGTTTACCAAGAAAACGGATCTTGGAGAGAAGATACTCCGTTTCGTCGCCAAGAATAACTACACTGACTCTGTAGATATCATTCTCTGTGTCGTAAGCAACGTCTTTTTCGAAGCTAGAGAGGGCATATAGAATACGCGACAACTCTCTATTGTAATCACGAACGACTTCAAGGACAGCTTCGCCTTTCCGAGCGTCGAGGGCCAGCTTGATTTTCAGGAGGATGGTCTCTGCATCCAAGGTTTGCAATGCCTCTGACGTGACGGAAGCAATCTTATCCAATTTAGTACGCATGAACATGTGATGTCGAAGGTGGAACCAGAGCAGGTACCATTCCCTTTTGACCATGGAGTATTCTAATTTATAGGGCAACCCGGATTGGTCCGAATGGACGCGTCCGCCTTTGATCTCGTAAGATAAGCGTATTCCGCTTTTCTCCGTTATAAGACTTCGTAAAGACCGCAGGAGTGGGTGATAAACCTGTTTCTCTTTACTGCGGGCTTTTTCAATGAGATGATCCGAGGTGTCCATGACCCTGTCTTGGCCCAGAATAGCATGTAGCTTGCCCAACGTTTCAGGAGTGAGAGCCTCATCTGCAGCGGGATGGCCAAGCATCGTTTTCAACCAGGCCCTTTCGTGCGAAGTGACCATGAACGTACCTGAATCCTCTAGCCTGGAAATAATTTGGTAATTAAAAATCTTCTCAAACAGATTCATAATAAGCCTGAATCTCCTTCCATTCGGCGATCAATTCCCTGCGGAACTGAACAGGCTCGAGTATTTCACAGCTAGACCCGAAGCTGCGCAGCCACGGTTTGATTTCTGTCGTCCCGTTAACCATGATCTCATAGATAAAAGATTGCTCATCCTCCTGCACGATTTGTCCCCATTGACCTTGCAGCAATACACGCTCCCTTACAAAGTTAGGCGCAGAACCCTCTGGATTGTAAAATCGGGCACGAACCATTACAGGTTGCCCCGTATCAATCAGCCAGCTATACCGAATTTTCGCATGAAGCTCGTTCATCCTATTCGTAAAGACATCCTCTTCAACGGATTCATCTTCTTCGATCTGCGTGATCCCTTCCAAACGATATTTCCGAATCCCCTCTCTGCCATTTGCGAGAAGATACCATCGTCCATATTGGTGATCGTAGACCACCTTTAAGGGAAGTGTTTTCTCCACTTTTCCGTTCGTATCCCGTTCGAATAACGGGTTGGTGTTTTTGGAGGCATAGCTTTTTTCAGACTTTGGTGAAAAATATAAGAATCGAACCTTCCGACGGCTGCGGATCGCACTAAGGATCGTGAACAAATGCGCTTCATCTAAGATACGGGAATAATAGTGATACTTATATAGGAAAGGCTCAATCGCATGCTTCTCAACTTGTTGGCGATGAAAATGCTTTTTCAAACCATCGCGCAGCAAATAGCCTTGAACAGAAGGTACTTGCGTGTTTGCCATGACATCTACGAAATCATAGAGATCATAGAGTTCCTCGTCTGATAGTCCATGGATCAAATCATTTTGAATCCGATAGCGATAGGGACGAGCACCTGCCTGCCTTGAAATGACACCAACTTCCTCCAGATACTTGAGATCGGAACGAATCGTCTTCTCATCTGGCAAGGATAGATCGGTAGACTGACTGGTGCAACAGATGTCTAACAGCTCCATGGCTGTCAAAGCTTGTTCGTTCATCGCGGCTAAAAGCAACGAGATTCTTTGAGATTCCGATTCCTTCAAGGATTTGGCTCGAAATAAGAATAACAGCATCGGATCGGTGGACTCATAATAGCTGAAGCGAATTGTTTCGGAGAATTCCTTCCGCTGCTCCTGCGGTAAATGCTGATACGTAGAGCTTACGATCTCTTTTAACCGTCGAATGGTCTTGTCAAAGGTATGTATAGAAATGCCCAGTCTCTCTGAGAATTGCTGTCTGTTGTAGGCGCCACTCGTCAGCACGAGCATACGTAGAAACTGGATTTCTTTATCAAAGCTTTCCTTGGCCACCGCAATCCTCCGTTCAAACTACATCATAACTTCATTGTAACAGGGGATGGATTTGGGGGAAATGGTAAACTTTCTCTGATGTCGTAATACTTTTACCATGTTCGATGGGTTAGAAATGAGTGAAAATAAGGTCATAAGGCCGACACGATATCGTGTTGGAGATAACAGTCATCGAGGCGTATGGAAGGGTTACTTCGACTTTTAATCGGCATGTCGTTGGTTCGAATCCAACTTTCTCCAAGTGGAGGAATAGCTCAGGGGTAGAGCAGCGCGTTCCTTTCCGCCCATTTCCTCGATGATTTTCAATCAAAAGAATAACTGGTGAGGCGCTGAGATGGGTTACTTCGAGCTAAATCGACCAATGGTAAATCCGGGCAATACGGCAGGTTCGAATCCTGCAGCAAACCTATCTTGCCTTTTCCTCATCAGTGTTTCATTTAAGGAGGTTCAAGAACATGAGCATAGCCAAGAAACTGTTCGGTTCACTAAAGCCGAATACCGCTAACAAAGACAACTATCCAGCATTCACGCGATCTGTGGAAGAGCAATATCTACAGACACTTCTAACCAATACAATGAGCAATACCTTTTATGCGGATCAAAATGAGTTAGTAACCGAGGCTGCGCAACTACATCACGAAATGGCAGACGCCAATCCGACGTTTATGGCCAAAGCCATTGTTTTCGCTCGAAATGAAGGCTTCATGCGATTACAGCCGTTGTTCGGGCTTGCGATTTTGTCCCAGTACCGTCCAGACTTGTTCGCCTTAATCTTTCTACAGGTCATCCGTATTCCTTCTGATTTGTCGGATTTCTTAACGATATTGAATGGGCTTGGACGAGGAGAAGGGGGCCGTGCTGTAAAAAGGCAGGTGAACCGTTTCTTAGCAGGCGTATCTGAATATTGGGCTATTAAGTATAATGGGCACGGTAGAGGGTATAGTCTAGGAGATGCGATTGCTACGGCACATCCGAAACCACAAGATTTGGAGCAGCAAGCTTTGTTCCGTTATTTGCGGGGACAAGAGGCGAATCTTTCCTTGCTACCGCAGGTGGAAGCATTGGAGAAATTGAAGCTTTCCTCAACGGAGCAGGAGGAGATTGCTTGGATCGAACGTGGTAAGCTACCGTATGAAACCGTGACGGGTGCCATCAAGCCATCGAAGGCAGTATGGGAAGCACTGCTCTATCAAATGCCGACATTTGCGCTGCTTCGTCATATGAATGCCTTGCTGCGGGCTGGTGTTTTGGAAGAGAAGAAGAACTTGGACTATGTCATCAATCGGATCACTGACAAGCAGGCGCTTCGCAAAGCAAAGATTATGCCATTTCGGTTAGCGACAGCCTTCCGTCAGGTGGAGCACTCGGACTTGCGAGATGCTTTGCGAGAAGCGACGGATCTCACTTTTGACAATCTGCCTGAGCTTGGGGAACGTACCGCTATTTTCCTAGATATCTCGGGTTCAATGCAAGGTCAGTATCTGGAGATTGGTTCGGTTTTCGCCCTGGCTCTGTACAAAAAGACGCAAGGAAACTCGCTATTCTGGCTCTTCGATACGGATGTCGTGGATGCGAAACCCTCCCGCATGGATAGTATCCTCACGCAGGCGGCACGAATTCACGCTCGCGGCGGAACGGATACAGGGGCTCCGGTAAGGAAGCTGATCCAGGAGCGCAAGAAAGTGGATCAAATCATCATCATTACGGATGAGCAGCAAAACAGCGGCAGTCCCTTTTACGAAGAGTTGAAGCGGTATCGTTCCAAGGTAAATCATGATGTGAAGGCCTTCATAGTCGATATTGCGCCTTACCGGCATGCGAGGGTTCCGGTTCAGGATCCGCAAACCTTTTACATTTACGGGTGGAGTGATACGGTACTTGCCTACATTGCGCAATCTGTGCAAGGATATTCAACACTGGTGGATCGGGTGACGGCGATAGCGTTAGGGGGTTGAGTGCAAATGCAACATGTACCTAAGGAGGAAAGTCATATGTCAGATGTTCATCAACTAATCCTAGAAGAACTGAAACGGATCGAGAGGGAAGAAGGCGTTCGCATCTTGTATGCCTGTGAATCAGGCAGTCGAGCATGGGGCTTCCCCTCCAAGGATAGCGATTATGACGTAAGATTTATATATATCAGGCCAGTGGATTGGTATCTTTCGATTTATGAGAAACGAGATGTCATCGAGCGACCAATCAGCGATATGCTGGACATCAACGGTTGGGACTTGAGGAAAGCCTTGAATTTGTTTCGTAAATCGAATCCGCCATTATTAGAGTGGTTACAGTCTCCCATACCCTATATGGAGAATTTCACGATAGCTGATCAAATCCGCCGCATTTCGCCACTAACCTTTTCACCAAAATCTTGTATGCATCACTACCTACACATGGCGAAGGGGAATTATCGGGAATACTTGCAAGGTGATCATGTTAAAATCAAAAAATATTTCTATGTACTGCGCCCGATCTTGGCCTGTGAATGGATTGAGCGAAATAACACAATGCCGCCTATCGAGTTTCAAGATCTTGTCGATAGCTTAGTGCCAGCGGGTAGTCCACTGAAGGCGGCTATTCAAGAGCTGCTTGCTCGTAAAATTGCCGGTGATGAGATGGATTATGAGCCGAGAATTAATCCGATTAATGAGTTTTTAGAGGTGAGAATAGCCTATTATGATCAAATGGCATCCACCATACAGGTTGGTGAGGGTGGTCAGGATCGGCAGCTTGACGAGTTATTTCGATCGGCATTGAGGGAAGTATGGGGATAGGTTTTATAAATTTTAAGTACAGGAGCTGAATTCCATGGCCTATCAAAATATAAACGGCGTACGCGTCTGGGGGCAACCCGATGAAGGCGCTTTGTCACAAGCAAAAATATGTTCAGAAACAGGAAGAGTCGTTCAGACGCTTCTTATGGCTGATCATCATAAAGGGTACAGCCAGCCGATAGGCGGGGTTGTCGTATACGACGGTCAATTATCGCCATCAGGTGTTGGCTATGATATCGCTTGCGGGAATAAAGCCGTAAGAACAAACTTATTGGCTGCCGATATTAAGCCTCGCATGGCAGGTATGATGGATCAAATTGCACGTAAAATATCCTTCGGTATCGGGCGTGTAAATAATGAAAAAGTTGATCATGATTTGTTCGATGCCCCAGATTGGGATGTGTATAAAGCAATCGGTAAACAAGAGCACGACAAATTGAAGGCATTAGCGCGTGATCAGCTTGGAACCGTAGGCAGCGGGAATCATTTCGTGGATGTGTTTGAGGAAGTGAGCACTGGCCGGGTGTGGGTGGCGAATCACTTTGGCAGCCGCGGGTTTGGTCATAAGACAGCGAGCGGTTTTATCAATCTGACAGCTGGCCGCGACTTTCTGGGCAACGCACCAGGTGAAAAGATGGATCAACCGCCGATTCTTTTGGATTTGTCGAGCGAACTGGGAGACATGTACTACAGAGCTATGAAGCTGGCAGGGCGGTATGCCTATACGGGGCGAGATTATGTGATGGAGCAAGTGTTGACTATTCTAGAAGCAGAAGCGGATTTTGCGGTGCATAATCATCACAATTTTGCATGGAAAGAGGTTCATAATGATCAGGATACCATAGTAGTTCGGAAAGGGGCTACGCCTTCTGCACCAGGACAATTAGGCTTTATTGGGGGCAGTATGTGCGATATTTCCGTGATCGTTAAAGGGAAAGATACCGATGAGAATCGAGATGCTTTCTACAGCACCGTGCATGGCGCCGGCAGGGTCATGAGTCGGACGCAAGCGGCTGGCAAAATGAACTGGAGAACCCGCACCCGAAGCGGCGGACAAATTTCACCAGATCGCATGATGGATGCAGTCAACGATTACGGTGTGGAGCTTCGTGGAGCAGGTACAGATGAGAGTCCTTTTGTTTATCGGAAGCTGGAAGATGTGCTAGGCGCGCATGAAGAGACAATTGAAGTTCTGCACGTGTTGAAGCCAATTGGTGTTTGTATGGCGGGGGCGGATGAGTTTGATCCATATAAGGATTAAGAGAGAAAACAGCTGAAATCCAAGCTGTAGCTTTGAAAAACACGCTTACAGCGGGAGGCAGGGGAGAAAACAGCTGAAATCCAAGCTGTAACGACGAAAAACACGCTTACAGCGGGAAGCAGGAGAGAAAACGGCTGAAATCCAAGCTGTAACGGTGAAAAACACACTTACAGCGGGAGGCAGGGGAGAAAACGGCTGAAATTCTTGCTGTAACGGTGAAAAACACGCTTACAGCGGGAGGCAGGGGAGAAATCAGCTGAAATCCAAGCTGTAGCGGTGAAAAACATCACTACAGAGGCCACTCACGCAAAAAAAAAGCAATCCCCCAAGTAGTAACCTACTTCGGGGACTGCTTTTTTACTCATTCAACGCATCCTCTAATTCCCACGTATCGCCGATACCGCTCACCTTGTAACAAGAACCCTCCAACGAAATACAAGCTTCCAGTTGGAGCTGCGGAAAGGTTAACAACCAGCTTTCCTCATTGTTCTCATATCGAATCGGGAGCACCTCATGCAGGTGCCGAATGAAATCGAAGACATTCGTGTCATCACCGGAATCTCGCTTAAAATCAATCCAATGGCCTGTAACCTTTCGATCGTTCACTGCGGTGAGGAGATCAATAAGCCAAGAAGGAGCAGACCCTGCTTCTTCAAGTTCGTTATCCGCAATGTGCTCCGCCAGAGCTTGCTTATTAATCGTCTGCGACCCGTCCGCAGTCAATGCTGTAGCCAGCTCATCCAAGAGCTGACTCAATTCGTTCCGTTCAGATGAACCCATGCCCTCATCCTCCTAACTTACTGGAAACATCGTATTGATTTTCAACTTGCCATTGTCTGGCTGAATATCTAATTGGACTTGATCGCATGTGACCTCTGTGCCATCACGGAGATAGCCGACCCCTGCACCTGGCACGCTGATCACGGTACCCATGCCGACAAGCTTTTGCTTCGGTGCATTTTTAGTTACCAAAGTACTGTAAGCACTGGTGAAAGCCGCCTTATGCTTATCATCCGAAACGAATTTCGAAGCGGCTTTACCTGTTGGCACTTTACTCACCCGACCCGAAGGCGCGGTACCGCTTTTCAAGCGCTCGCGCTGCTGTTCTTCCGTTGTATGCGCCCCGTGATCGGCATAGGAATGACCACCACCGACATCATACGTACTTGGATCATTGGCATCCAATCCATCGTATAGGGTGGCAGCCACCTTTTGGATCGTATCCGAAGAGGATGATGCCTCTCCACTTACTAAACTATCGTTGTCCGATCTCTGCATTTGCATACGTTCTCCGCCCAAATCAGATGCTTTCGCTCCCATATGATCGGCTTCGGATTCTAATCCGTGGTCATCATTAATGGCGACGCCCCCAGCTTGCTGCGTAGGTGCTACTCTACCTTGGCGTTGTTGGACGACATGCCAAGCCTCATGCGGCAAATGCTGCTCTTGACCAGGTCCTACATGGATGTCATTCCCTTGCGCATAAGCTAAGGCTTGCAGCTGAGCAGGTTTATCAGAATTGTAATGCACTTTAACGGAATCCATGGACAACCCGGATAGGTTTTCAACACCTGATTTCAAATTATCGGGCATGCCAGTGTTATTTTTTTTTGTCTGAATGGGTTTCTCTGGTTGTGCTTGTGTTTGAGATCTAAATAATTGAGCGACGGCGCGATTTCCGATGGTTCTCTGTAGTTGTGCGATATGTGAAGTGGAAAAAGGGGACATGCGATCCGCTGTTCCAGTCTGTTTAGCTGAACTGTTAGATTGGGTCTGTTTATCGTGTTGTTCTGACGATTGGTTATTTTTCACATGTGATTGATAACTCATGAATAAAATTCACCGCCTAAGTAAATTTCCTAACTTTCAACAAATTTCCTTTAGTTTCCTTATTTATTTTAAGGTAAAAGTTACCAAAGGACAACAGTTCTAAAGTTGTGTTTATTCACGGAAAAACAAAAGCCATCCCTTGAGGTAAAATCTTGGGGATGGCCTTAAACTTCTTTGGAAGGTTCAAAGTGAAATCTCTATCAGTAAGGAAAGTAAGGAATCTGAACGTGCTCGATTGTCACACCTACGGGTTTAATAATGATATCCTTGGAATCTGGCATTTTCTTCGGAAATTGAATCGTACCGCTTCCATCGTAATACATAGGCTTTTCTTGTTCATTTTTCATCCTTACGCCCTCCTGTATTATTAATATTACATTATTTAGCGTAGCATTTTTTTGCGGATTAAACAATAAATAAAAGGCGGGGAGTTGCTCTTAAACCAACAAGTGATATGCTATCATTATCTTCAAATCATTATTCCTATCAATCTACCAATCGGATGCGAGGCCACATATGAATCGATTGCGAAAACCATGGAAAACGTCCACGACCCTTTATATTTTACTGTTTACGATGGTGGTCCTGCCGATCATCACGATCTCCGCGACGATTTTGCAGGTGTATAAACGAGACTTAATTCAGCAGACAACGGATCGATCACAGCAAACCCTGCATGCGGTTAAGTACTCGATCGAGCAGGAGATCAATAATGTGGTCACCTTCTCGGCAGCGGTTGGCATGGATTCGGAAATTCTCGAGACAGCGACTCTGATGAATGAGTCCAGCTCTAATGAGCGGCAGCCGTACTCGAATGACCTTTCGAAAGCGCTGGGCAAGTACAGCTCCTCGATGTCAGGCAGGGTGCAGTCAGTCAATTTCTTTTTCAAAAACGGCGGCAGCTATTCGTATCTCAAGGATTTGGCCGTCAGTGATTCCGGACTGCGAACGTCGAGTTGGTATTCGAAGACCATTTCGGAACAAGATCATGTGCATTTTATCGGTAAGCAAATGGGTGTGCTGTATGGTTCCCCCACTTCAACCAGCATAGTGACGACGATCAGACCGAGCTATTATCAGATGCTGCACAATGTAGATTTTATTTATTTCGTATTCAGTACGGACTATTTCGAAAAGATGCTGTGGCAAAATCCGATCAGCGGCTCGTCCGCGTTTCGCATTGTGACTGCCGACGGAGATGTCATCGCGTCCAGCTATAATTTACCACCGGACGAACACGAAGTGGATGCTTCGCTCATGGAGCGTATTTCGAAGGGGACGGAAGGCAACTTCGTTGACACCATTGATGGCGAGAAGATGTTGGTTACGTATGCGACGGTGGGCATTGCAGATTGGAAAGTAGTATACAAGATTCCATATGGTGAATTGACCGCCAAATATAACAGCATTTATGAGCTTCTCCTTTTCGCTACAGCTGTCATCACGGTTATTTTCTTGTTCATATCCTTCTATTTGCTGCATTACTTAATGAAGCCGATTCATGTCCTCGTCGTCAAAATGTCCCGTGTCATGGAAGGCAATCTCAATACCAAAATTGAAGCCTCTGGCAGCGCAGAGACGGTGACGCTCGGTCGTACTTTTAACCATATGATGGATCAAATCAAGCTGTTGATTAAGCAAACGGAGCTGCAGGAGAAAGCGAAGCAGAAGGCCGAGTTCGCTGCTATGCAATCGCAGATTAATCCGCATTTTCTCATTAATACACTCAATTCCATTAAGCTCATGGCTATGATCTCTAGGGTCGATAATATTCGCAATATGACGCAGGCGTTGATTCGTCTCGTATCGTCCTCCTTTAATCGCGGAGGCAGTTTGACGCTGCTTTCGGATGAAATCGAAAATCTGAAGCAGTATATTTTCATCATGGAAACACGCTACGGCAATAAATTTGAGGTCAAATGGGATGTGGATCCTTCAGCGACGTCGTTCTATATTTTGAAGCTGCTGCTGCAGCCGATTCTCGAAAATGCGATCACACACGGTTTGGTAAGTAAAGAAACCAACGGTTTGATTACGATTGAGATTCGCAAGGAAGGTGAACGGCTGCATGTTGTCATCGCGGATGATGGCGTCGGCATTCAAGACGAACTGATCGAGAAGCTGGCCGCTTCGGATCAGGATGATACGTTTAGCGGCATGGGTATTCTGAATGTTCACAAACGAATTGGCCTGCATTACGGAGCTGAATATGGCGTCACGATTGAACGGCTTGCGCCGACGGGGACGAGGGTGGAAATTATCGTGCCTGTCATTCGAAGTCACAGTGAAGATCCTGACGTTAGTTCAAAATAGATCAAGTAATGGGCAAAAACGATCATTCGAGCGTCTCTTTTCATCGATTATGATTAAAGCAAGGTACAAACAACCTAATCGATACCAGGTGGAGGGTTAACGCAATGAGTAAACGAAAATGGGTAAGTTCAGTGGCTTTGATGGGGGTCGTCGCCATGACTGCTTTGACAGGGTGTGGATCCAAAGACGAAGCTAGCACGACGGCAAGTTCATCAGTGCCTGAAGCGACGAAGGCAGCAGCAACAGCCAAGCCAGCAGAGCCCGTCAAGCTGAAGCTTGCGATGTGGGACACGAAGGCAGATTTGGATTTCTGGACAGAGAAGGTGAAAGAATATACGAAGCTGAAGCCGAATGTATCGGTTGAAGTGGAGAAGGTGCCGGATAACGGCGGCCAATATCTCAAAGTTAGACTAGCAGCTAACGATTTACCGGATCTGATGTACTTAAAGCCTGCGCAATTCCAAATCTATAAACAAGCCTTGCTGCCTCTCGATGATTTGAATGCGGTCAAAAACAATAAATACCCGACCAAGGTCGATGGCAAAGTGCTCGGTGTTCCGCTCGTATCGTTCTCCGAATTTGTGTACTACCATCCTAGTATATTTAAAGAATTAGGCATCGAAGTTCCGAAAACGTTTCCAGAATTCATGGCAACTCTAGAGAAAGTAAAAGCAAACGGCAAATACACACCACTCGCGATCGGCGGGAAGGATGATTGGACGTTCTATCCGCTGATGGAGTTTGGTCCACACATTTTGTCTGGCGATGAACAGTTCTTGGCGAATCTAGCGAAGAATCCGGCACCATTTGCTGCTGGCAGCACGTTTGACAAGGTGGGTAAGGTCATTAAGGAGATTGCGGATAAAAAGTATGCGGGTCCAGATGCGCTGTCTGTTTCTTTTGACCAATCGACACAATCCTTTGAAGCGAATAAATCGGCCATGATCGCACTCGGACAATGGTATTATGCGTCCTATATGGAGAAAGTGAAGAAGGATGACGATTTAGCCGTATTCCCGCTGCCATTCCGCGAAACGACAAGCACAGATCTGCAATCCATCATGATGTCCGACAATAACGTCGGTATTAATAAGAACACGAAAAACCTGGAAGAAGCCAAAGCCTTCTACGAGTGGATGTTTAGTAAAGACGTCTACACGCCGTTTATTAATAAGCTGCAACAGTTCTCGACGGTCAACGGCGTGACGTCTGAGCTGCCATTTTTCAATAAATGGACAACGACGTACCCATACAAACCATTCATCTACTACGGAACAGACGAAACGTATGCCAAGGTGAGTGCTGCAGCGCAATTTGATCCTAAGAAAGCGGCGCAAAGTATTTTCGCTGGTAAACCGATTGATGCAGTTGAAAAAGAACTCAACGAGAAATGGAAGAAATCCATCGATTCCATAACGAAGTAAGCGTTCATACAGGGTACTATTTGAGAAAGACGGAATAGTACCCTTTTTCCATCCAAAAGGAGTGAGTGGCATGAGCTATACCTTACAGAAGAAGGTTATTATCGGGTCGTTTTTGTTTGTTCCAGTCGCACTCATGCTATTATTTCTCATCTATCCCACCTTTCAATTGTTTCGATACAGCATCACAAATTGGGATGGCTACAGTGAGAGTTTGAAGTATATCGGATTCGAAAACTACCGTAAGCTATTGTTTGATTTTCCCGACGCATGGAAAGCCATAGGCAATAATGGCATCTATTTCGTCGTACATTTGCTCTTCATCCCGGTTGAAGTCATGACAGCGGTGCTGCTGAATCGCACAATGCGTGGGAGTTCGTTTTTCCGTTTCACGGTGCTTATGCCGTACATTATTAATGGCATCGCAGTCGCATACATGTTTAGCTACATCTATAATCCTGTGAATGGTCCGCTGAACGAGCTGCTGAAAGCGGTGGGTTTGGAGTCACTCATTACGGGCTGGTTAAGTAACTTGAATGTCGTCAATTATTCGCTAGTCGCCGTATCTGTATGGCGCTTCAGCGGTGTACATATCATTCTGATCTTAGCTGGCTTGCAGTCCATTCCAACGGATCTCTATGAAGCTGCCAAAATGGATGGAGCGGGCTTTTGGAAGCAGCTGCGCCATATTACGCTGCCTGGGATTCGGCGTGTGATGGAAATTATTCTGTTCCTGAACATTTCAGGCGCGCTGCTGCAATACGATATTCCTTATGTTATGACAGGGGGCGGGCCTGGAACAGCAAGCTCTACCTTTGGATTATTTTCGCTGCAAACGGCGTTTACTTACAACAATTACGGCCTTGCTTCGGCTATGGCAGTTTCTCTTCTGATCCTCATTATCGGCTTCTCGTCCCTGCAAAATTGGATCATTAAAGATCGGAGTGAAGCATAAATGAACACCTCTCTATCTGAAAATAAACGTCAATTGCTCAGCAACGTACTGTACTATATACTTTTTATAGGCATGTGCTTGATCGTCTTTATTCCAATTCTTCTCGTCGTTTTCGGTTCATTGAAGACGAATGCGGAGCTGGGAGCGACCTCGCCATTTTCGCTGCCTAGCCATCTATTTTATTTCGATAATTACGTTAAAGCCTTCCATGATGGCCACATTTTATTAGGCTTGCGCAACACCTTCGTGCTGGTTGTGGTGAGTATGGCGGGTAATGCCTTGCTTGGCACAATGACAGCCTTTATCTTGAATCGATTCGATTTTAAGCTTAAAAAAATAGTGCTGCTGTTGTTCATTGTTTCTATGATTATCCCAGCCTACACGACAGAAATCGCTCGGTTTCAACTCATCCACTCGATGCATTTGTACAATACGCTGGGGGCGCCATTGCTCATTTATGTGGGCACGGATATTATGCAAATTTACATTTACATTCAGTTTCTAGAGAAAATTTCCCAGCAATTAGATGAAAGCGCGATGATGGATGGGGCGTCGTATTTCCGAGTATTTCGCTCGATTATTTTCCCTCTGCTGCTGCCTGCAACGGCTACACTTGGTATTCTGAAAAGTGTGACGATCATGAATGATATTTATTTGCAAAATTTATATATGCCCAAGAAAGAATTGGCGACGCTGCCGACGGCTCTTATGTCTTTCGTTAGTGAACGAACATCGGATCTGGTAGCACTTTGCGCAGGTATTATTCTAGTGCTCTTGCCTAGTATGCTGTTCTATCTGGTTTTTCAAAGGTACATCTTCAAAGGACTGATGGACGGTGCGATCAAAGGGTAGCCGTTGATATAAGAACAGTTGAGCATCTCTAGGAGGAGGACTCCCATGTACAAAATGATGATCGTAGACGATGAACCGTTAGTTCGCTTGGCCTTGCATCATTTGCTTGATTGGCAGAAATTCCATATAGAGATCAGCTGTGAAGCGAGCGATGGCGTAGAGGCCTTCGCTCTTCTTCAGCAACGTGGCGATATTGATCTTCTGCTCGTCGATATTCAAATGCCAAGAATGAACGGCATCGATCTATTGAAGGCGCTGCGTGAGGCTGCCCTCCCGAAATGTCCGCTTCCGATTATTCTGAGTGCTTATAGTGATTATAGCTATGTGCGGGAAGCGTTCCTGCTGGGAGCGCTCGATTATATCGTGAAAGTGGATATGGATGAGGAGCATATTCGCCCTATCATTACGAAGGCTGTGAAAGAGTTAGGACAAATCAGCCCTGTACCGAATGTGGAAAGTGTAGGGAAAGAGGACAAGCTGCAGATGCCTAGTCCAGATAAGGACGCGCTCCTGCACAAGCTATTGGACTTTGATCCTCAAGAAGATGCCGAAGCGTTCGTTCAATTGGGGGTATCGGGGACGAATTTGTTTAACGAAACGAATGAAATGGTCATTGTTATTCACGTTGCAAGAGGCATTGATACGACACGAACGCATGGCTTCATTCAACAAACGATACAGTCTGTGCTTCAGGAGATGTCGATACGCCATGAAATTGTTCGTCGTGAGCTAGGTGAGTATGTCATCATGTGTGCCTTCCCGCAGGATCGCAGCGAATCGGTAATTCGCACGAAAATTCAAAGCATGCTGACAATGATTCAGACGCGTTTGCTGCAGTATGTCAATGCGGCGATATCGGTAGGAATTAGCGACTTGGCAAATGGCTTCAAGGAGTGGAGCCGGCTGTACCATCAAGCGCAGCAACTGGCGGCTCGGAGTTATTATGAGGGCTTAGGCAAGCTCTTCTATCCAGAATCACAGAGTCATAAAAACGGGAGCAAGCAAGGGCTATGGGAGGATTTGAGGGCATGGAAGCTAGCTTTGCCGCAAGCATTGAGGCAGGTGGACAGCACTCAATGGGTACGTGTATATGAAGAGCTAGATAAGCGATTAGCAGGTGCCAAGCAGGAGCATCCGGATAAGCTGCGGAGCTTTTTTGGAGACGTGCTATGGGAGCTTGGGGCTATTCTCTATGCCAAGGATATTCGGATTGAGGAAGTCCAGCCGACTTCACGCAACCCTTTCGAGGCGATCAAGCAGTTAGAAACGTTAGAGGAAACACTCAGCTACATCCGAGAGCTATGTCATCGAACGCATACCGTCATTCATGGACACACTGAAATGAACGCAGCACGTATGAGCGCACCGATTGCCAGCGCGAAGAAATTCCTCGATATGCACTATCGTGAGGAGGTTAACCAGTCACTGATTAGTGAGATGGTTGGTGTGAGTGAGAGTTATTTGAGCAAGCAGTTCGTCAAAGAAGTCGGCTGCAATTTCATTCACTATTTGACGAAGCTGCGTATTGACGAGGCGAAGCAGCTGCTCGAATCAGGGAACCGAATTTCGGATATTTCGGAGCGAATTGGATACCTAAACCCGGAGCATTTCAGTCGTATTTTCAAAAAGATGACAGGGTATAGCCCGAAGGCGTATCGAGAGAGCTTGAAGAAAGAATGAGCTATCGCCAAAAAACATCATGTAAGAACAAAATGTATCAAGCGTATAGCCGTAATTTCGGTGATATAGTAGGGGGGAAGTCGATTAGTCATTAAAAGGGAGGATGAATTGATGATTCAAAGGGGAAGTTTGAGGTGGAAATTAGGTTTTGCATTCTCGGCGTTAGTCGCATTACAGGTTGGATCAATCGCAAGCGAACCTTTATCCAACGTGATGGTTAGCAAAGCTTATGCAGCAACGCAAACCATTGCCAGCTCCGTGCTTCAAGTGAATGTGGACACCGCATTTCCGAAAGTGAACCAGTACACTTGGTTAGCGAATGGCGCCGTTATGTACGGTTCAGAGGATACGCTGAATCAGGTGTATATCAATGGTACGGCGTACACCCCCACGGTTTCATTTTAAACAACTGGATCAGACACTGTATTGTATACGCTTACATTATCCTCGATCAACATTGTGGTTTCGGTCCAGATGAAAGTTGTAAATAATACTTTGCTTTTTGACATCACGAATATTGCGGAAAATGGCGCCACGAAAGTAAATACGATTGACATTCGCAATCACAATTTACTTTCAGTCAGGAGCACGCAAGCTGGTGCTGCGTTCGCCGGGAATAAAATGTATACCGCCGTCACGGGAACTGGTGACACCATCAAGTCCGTTACTGGCACACCAACAGCGGATGCTGCTTCGGTCGACTACATGTATGGCTTCGTGAATACGAACCAGCTTGCCGGGGGCTTATGGACGAATTCGGTCTACGAGAGCTCGGATAACAATGGACGCGTGAAGGAGCAGACCGTTGCCAAAACAGGCTACTCACGAACAGGGCTATGGAGCGGAGCTTGGATCTATCGAGCCAGCGGAATGACAGCGACAGATCCTCTTCCGAGCGCGAAGGTGGTTATTACTGGTGACGCCAACGCCGATAGCACTGTCGATTGGCAGGATGGCGCCATTGCTTATCGCAGTATCATGAACAATCCCGTGGGTGCTGACAAGGTGCCAGATCTCGTTGTTCAGCGTATTCCGATGAACTTCGCGAGTCAGGCAACGAATCCATTTACGAAGACGTTGGATGAGACGAAGAAAGTGTACAATGCGACAGATGGGCTGGGCCAAATGGTGCTGCTGAAAGGCTACGGCTCCGAAGGCCACGATTCCGGGCATCCGGATTATGGCGATATTGGACAGCGCCAGGGTGGAGCCGCTGATTTGAATACGCTCGTAGGCGCAGGCAGTACCTACAACGCTCTATATGGGGTTCATATCAATGCGACGGAGTCGTATCCGGAGGCGCAGGCGTTTAATGAAACGCTCGTGAACAAAACGGCGCCAGGCTGGGATTGGCTAGACGCTTCGTACTATATCAATAAGCGATATGATTCTACGTCAGGAAGCCGTTTAGCTAGACTGCAACAGCTCAAGAGTCAGGTGCCTAATTTAGGCTATATTTATATCGATGTGTGGCAGTCGAATGGCTGGGACAGCCGTCAGGCAGCAAGAGAAGTGAACTCGCTGGGTTGGCCGCTGGCCACGGAATTCCCTTCCGACCATGAGTACAATAGCATCTGGAACCATTGGGCCGTTGATTACAATTATGGCGGTTCGGATACGAAAGGCTTCAACAGCCAGATAGCCCGCTTCATTCGCAACCATCAGAAGGATACCTGGATCGCGCGTGATCCGCTGCTCGGTGGGACGGAGATCTCAGCGTATGAAGGCTGGCAAGGAAAAACGAACTTCGACACGATGATCAATATGACGTTTGGGACAGATGTACCAACGAAGTATTTGCAGCATTTTAAAATCATGAAGTGGACTTCGAATACCATTCTCTTTGAAAGTAATGTTGCTGCTACGAATGCTAGTGGCACACGTGTGATCACGAAAGATGGGCGCACGGTCTTGAATGGCGGCTCTTATCTGCTCCCTTGGAATCCGCTAACCGAGGATAAGCTGTACCATTGGAATGCTGCCGGTGGCAGTACGACATGGACGCTTCCAGCAAGCTGGTCAGGATTAAGCACGGTGAAGTTGTATCAGCTATCGGATCAAGGCAGAACCTTGGTGAGCGACCTTGCGGTCACGAGCAATCAGATTACGATACCAGCAACTGCGAATAAGGCGTATGTGATTTATAAAAGCGCTGCGGCAGCCAATCCGGCTGTGAATTATGGAGAAGGCGCTGGCATCTCCGATCCAGGCTTCAACAATGGCAATTTAAGCGCATGGACGGTTGCAGGCAGCGGCGCTTCCGTTGTACGGAACACGAACGGGCAATATGAGCTTCAGCTAGGTAGCTCAGCGAGTGCAACCACAGTTAGTCAAACGCTAACAGGGCTTACGCCAGGTACGTATTATGCGTCGGTCTATGTGGCAACTAGCGGCAGCCGTAAAGCCTACTTAGGGGTTAATAATTATGGCGGTGCGGAAGTAAGCACGTACGCTAACAGCTCGCTGTGGAAAAATTACATCGCAGCTGACTCCAAACAGAATACGATGCTGCAGCGTATGTATGTGTGGTTCGATGTGCCAGCTGGCGGGACAACAGCTACGCTTTATTTGAAGGCTGACGCAGGCACAACTGCCGTGACTTTCGACGATGTGCGTCTGGAGAAAACGACCAAAACGGCGAATCCAAATAACGATTATTTCGTACAGGATTTCGAAAATGTTCCGGACGGTTGGTTCCCTTTCGTCAAAGGACCTGCAGGCGGTATCAACGATCCCCGCACCCATCTGATGAAGCTGCATGCCCCTTTTTCACAAAAGGGTTGGAATGGGAAGACAATCGATGATGTGCTGAATGGCACATGGTCACTCATGGCACATAAGGAGAACTCCGGTCTGCTGTACCAGACGATTCCGCAAACCTTGCGTTTCGTACCTGGCACGACCTATACGGTCACCTTCAGCTATGAGAATCAGGCAGCCGGGGATTATGCATTTGTCGTTGGAGACGGGACATCGGTGGTGTCGACAACGAGCTTCGGAACGGTAACGACACCGACGACGTTTACGAAAGTGTTTACGGCAGGAAGCTCAGGCAATAGCTGGATTGGGATTCAAAAGGTAACGAGCAATCATACAGATTTTATTATGGATGATTTGAAAGTATCTGCGGGAGGTTCCGTTCCCGTTGATCCGACGCTGATTCCGCAATCACAAATGACAGCAGTTGCGACGAGCCAAGAGACGGTTAATGCGAGCAATGCAGCCGGGAATGTGCTTGATGGCAATCTATCGACCTTTTGGCATACGAAATGGGACTTATCCAATGTGTTGCCACAATCGATCACGCTGAATTTGGGTGGCAGCTATGCGGTTAATCAAGTGAAGCTGATGCCGAGGCAAGATGGCGGAGCGAACGGTAACATCACCGGCTATAAGGTGTACACGAGCACAGATGGCACCACATTTACTCAAGTAGCCACAGGCACGTGGACGAATGATGCATTGGAGAAAAGCGCTGCGTTTACGGCTGTAACAGCTTCGTATGTTCGTTTGGAAGCTACCGCAGGTGTTGGAGGCTGGGCATCTGCTTCCGAAATTAACGTATATAAGTCAACGAGCAGCGGCACCGGGTATTCGCAGGATTTTAACAGTGGCATAACGGGTTGGAATCGTGTGATTGGAACGGGAACGGTGAGCAGCCTCTCAGGTGGACTTAACTTGAATGCGAATAACAGCTCAACCGTTGTTGTAGATAGTAATTCACCAGCGAAAGCGGATGGTGTGTATACGTTCAAGGTGACGCCGCAGAATGCAAACGGGCGCATACAGGCCATCTTCCGATATACGGACGTGACGTCTTGGGCCGCCATTGGCTACGATGTAGGCACATCATGGGCGTGGTCGAACGGCACGGGGCAGTATGGGAATTTCACAGGCCCGGCTCTGACGAGCGGTGTTACGTATGTCATGAAGGTCCAGTTTACGGGTACCACTGTTACGGTGTGGGTGGATGGAACGCAGATTTATACGGGAGCGTTAACGAATATCCCAACAGCTGCGGGGCAAATTGGCTTGCGCAGCTGGAATGCGGGCAACATGTTGATCGACGATGTGGTGTATTCGGATAATGAATAGGTAGGATCGAGAACCCCTTATGAGAGGGGTTTTTCGTTTTCTTTTGGATAGTCCAACATACGAAATATCCTAGAAGCCTGCCTTCTATTAAACTTACATAAATAATATTTGAAAATAGTTAAAAAGAAGCAGGATTTTATCATGGAATGTCGAAAATTCTATGTTGTTTTCACATTTAGATCACACTTTTTTTACAATTCGATCACAATTATTTTTACAGATATGGAGTTGTTAGCAGAGTGTATCCAATCTATCAAATCTATCAGAAATACAAGGATTATGAATGGATGTACATCCTCCCCCTAGTTGTGCTTTCACTGAAGAAGACCTTAGATTACTATTTCTTTATTTTAAACTCTGACAAGGGGCTTCCGAAATCGGAAGATTCACAGTGGTATCTGAATTACGCCCACTCCTTGTTAACAGATTTCAAGATTGGCTTACATATGAATGATCTTCTTTATATGGGCTATAACCTCGTTCTCGCCATATTAATAGGTGTGTTTAAGGAGGAACATATCGTTGTTTTTGTACAGGCTGTAACAACGGCATCGTGTGTGATCCTGGTCTATCTCATCACGCTTCGCTTATTTAACCGAATTACCGCAATTATAGCCTCGTATTTCTATGCAACTTCCTGGCACATTACGCTTTGGTCGATGTACATTCTTTCAGATAGTCTATTTATGAATTTAGTCCTGCTGAATGTTTTCCTTCTTCTTAAAACGCTTGAAAATAACAACAAAGTAGTGGGTTCGTTCTTCCTCATTTCTTCGCTCTTCATGCTGGTATTCCGGCCAACGGGTGTCCTAACACTTACTTTTATTCTCATATACATAGCCCTGAATGTTAACCTAGAGCAACCAATCAATTTCCTCAAGAGGCATAGATATAAGTTTGTATGCGCTTTACTATTCGTTCTTGCAGCTGTTTGCTTTCTTGTATTTACTCACAAATTCAATCCGCTTCTTACCTCTCTACAATATAATGCGAAGTTAGTTTTATACAATATTTATGCCAAGGGCTGGATTTACGATAACCCTTCAGGTCATGACTATTTCTATCGTCCTGATTATCGCATTGATATTCTAGGTAGCTTGATCTTAAGCTTTCTTATTCATAATTGGGATCATGTGCTGGTGTTATATGGCAGAAGGGTGCTCGCCTTTATCGGCTGGTGGGTATGGAAGACGGATGTACAGAGTGTGGCAGGGGTTATTAAATTGTGTAAGGATGTCGTCCCGTCACTTCTATTTCTATTCGGAACTTACGCTGCCATAAAGAACAACATTTTCAGGAAAACATCGATTGTTTGGCTAGTCATTGCATCGATATTCATATTCTGTATGGTGTTGTTCATGGATAGTATGTATCGATATAAGCTGCCTGCTTTACCCTTTATTTGTATCGTCTGTGGGTATGGCGTCGAAAGATTGTTCCGCCTAATCCTATTCTGCATTAATAAATTTGGGAGGAAGTTGCTTCAATGGAACAGAAACAAGCACTCATTGTGATCCCGGCCTATAATGAGCAGAACAATATTTTAAAGGTAATCAGGGATGTACGTGAGAATCTTCCTAGCTACGATATTTTAGTTATTAATGATTGCTCGAAGGACAACACGTCTGCGATAGCCAAGCAAGCCGGAGAGGGAGTCAAAGTTGTAGACCTTTCCTATAATCTAGGGATTGGTGGCGCGGTGCAAACTGGCTTTAAATATGCCGAGAAGAACGGTTATTCCTATATGGTGCAAATTGACGGCGACGGTCAGCACCTTCCCAGCGAGGTGGATAAGTTATTTGCGTGTATGACGCAAACAGGGGCCGATATGGTCATCGGCTCTAGGTTTTTAGATATTAAATCGTTCCGAACGACATGGACAAGGCGCCTGGGTATTAAAGTGTTCTATTATTTATTTCGCTTATTAATCCAGACGAAGATTACCGACGGTACATCAGGGTTTCGTATGTATAATCGCAAGAGTATAGAGCTGTTAAGCCAATTCTATCCAGAAGATTACCCAGAGCCAGATGCCATTATATTGATTAGCAAACATGGACTTCGCATCGGCGAAATCGGCGTTGAAATGAGAGAACGTGAACACGGTGCCTCATCGATAACTCCGATGCAAAGTCCCTATTATATGACGAAGGTGATTATGTCGATCTTATTCTCTTTTACAAGGACAAGGTGGTAGGGATGCTAACGAGTGAACATCATCTGTATAGTGTGCAATTAATGGGTGTCGTCTTCAGTTTAATTCTAATGAGTACCGTATTTATGATGGTGAGGGCTAGAAGACTTCGGGAGAAATATGCACTTGTATGGTTTGTGATTGGCATATTTACGTTGATTATGTCCATGTTCACGGATTTGATGGAGTCGTTCTCCAAACTACTTGGTATCGACTATGCGCCATCTGCATTTTTTGCCATTCTGATCGCATCTGCCTATCTGCTCCTGCTGAATGCGAGTATAAGTATCTCAGGTTTAAAACTACATAACAAAGCGCTTACACAGGAACTGGGATTAACGAAGCTAAGGCTTGAAGAGCTTGAGAAGAAAAGCAATGAGGAGGAAAAATCATCAAATATATCATGCTAGTTGCCAGTGTACTTATGACGGTTGTGGCCAGTACCTTGCTTAAAATAGGGGGTCGAGCTGTCAATTTTGAAGGTGGAATTATGACGATCGCAATAGGTTACATGACGACACCATTGATTGTAACCGGCTTTGCCTTCTACGCGCTGGCTGCCTTTATCTGGATTTATTGCTTGTCTCAATTTGACCTGAGCTATGTGACCTTCGTGTCGAGTATTCAATATATTTTTATGATTCTCGTTTCGATTATGATTTTCCATGAACAAATTAGCGCCATGAAGTGGGCTGGATGTGTGTTTATTATGATTGGTGTCATTTTGTGGTTGAGAGGATAGTCTGCATGTACCGTTGTTTGCCCTATATCGAAGACATGAAGGAAGACTGGGACAGGCTGGCATGGTCTCAGGGGACCGTTTTTCATACATTGTCATTTCGACAGATTCTGCTCGAGACGTTTGGTTATCAATGCTTGTATCATGCTGTGGTTGATCAAAGTGGCCAGATTTGCGCGTTAATTCCATTAACGAGTGGTCGTAACTTAGGACTCAAGAGGGTAGGCGTTTCGCTCCCCTTTGTCAATTATACGGATGTGTGCGCACGGAATGAGGAAGCCGCGCAATTTGCTATGGCTGCAATCGCGCAGCTGAAGGAGAAATACCGTCTTCTTTACATCGAGTTGAGATTTAAGAACGGGGCGGTTCCCAGCGAACGCAAGCAGCTGTCTCAGATGCTAATGCAATTGGATACAGTTCATGGCCAACTAAACGACATCAATCACACGTTCGTACTGCCATTAACCAATGAAGATGAGGTTCTATCCCTCTCCACTCGCAATAATCGAAACCATATCCGAAAGGTTTACAAGAACAACTGGTTTCAGGTTTCCTATGATAAAGGGAATCTGGCACAATTTCATAAGGTATACGTCCGGCGCATGAAGCAGTTGGGTTCACCAGCTCAGGATATTCGTTTCTTCCAAAGATTCTTCGACTATTTACCAGATCATGCGGTGCTGCTAACCGTCATAGACGTAGAGACCGGTGAGGTAGCAGGCGGTATGCTCCTATTAATAAGTCCAGGGGATTCAACACTTTATTATCCCTATGGCGCGAATTCGACGGTGTACAACCACAAATATCTGAATAACTTTATGTACTGGGAAGCTGTGAAATTTGGGATAAAAAGCGGGCTAAAGCAGCTTGATCTCGGTCGTTCACAAACAGGTTCAGGAACGTATAAGTACAAAGAACAATGGGGGGCTGCTGCCGAGCAGCTCACGTATTTTGTCATGGGCAGCGCCAATAAAGAGACGGGTCCTCCGGATAAAGAAAAGCTTCGCTTCTTCATCGAACTCTGGAAGATAATGCCTAACAGGGTGACTGAACCGGTTGGTAAGCAGCTTATTAAGTATCTAATGCCATAACGAACAAACTATATGTGTCATCACAATCGGGGGAAATAGATCATGGCAAATCTTAGCTGGAAGCAGTATTTTGACAAGCGGGCAGAGGTTCATGGGGCTTCCGTACAATCTTCTGACTATTATAATGAGGAAAGCTTCTTTCTGCAGCGAAATCATACGTTAGGTTGGCTCGGAGAGCTTCACGACAAAGAGATTTTGGATGCCGGCTGTGGCGTAGGTGCATTTAGTGAGCCTCTCGTTGGGTCAAACACGGTTTATGGGGTGGATTTTTCGGAGAGAAGCCTCGCCTTTGCCGCGGAAAGAGGTCTTCGTACATCGTCGGATGATCTAACAGCGCTTCACTTTGAGGAGGGCAAGTTTGACGTCGTATTGTGTATTGGTGTTATTCAACTGATCGAACAGTATCGAGCGGTTATTGCGGAATTGGCTAGGGTAACGAAGCCTGGGGGGACGCTGCTCATTGAAACCTTGCACAGTCGGTCCTGGCAGAGGAAAGTGCTCCGATTGTTCGAGAAAACCAAGAAATTCGATCGCATGTATGCGATGGATGAATTAAAGAAAGTGTTCATAGAGCATGGATTTGAGCATATAGAGTTCTTAAAGATCTATCACCCCTTTCCACGCGTAATGAAAGGAAGCGCAGAGTGGAAGGTGTATGATCGGTTGTGCACATCATTCGCCATCAAGGGGAGCAAGAAGCATGTCTAATTCTTCAAAGCAGATAACGAATCTACTAACTTTTGACATTGAGGAATGGTTTCATGCAAACTATGACCACGTAAAGCCTGACCGCAGCAAGGGTTCTAACTTCCGAGCACATATGGATACCCTGCTACAGATGTGCAGCGATGCGGGATGTAAAGCGACCTTTTTCACACTTGGCTGTATTGGGGAGGATTACCCGGATATCGTGAAGGCCATCGCGCGTGAAGGTCATGATGTCGCCTCTCATGGGTATGCCCACGAATTAGCGTATAAACAAACGAGAGAAGAGTTTCGTGCGGATGTCCAGAAATCAGTGGATATTCTTGAGAATCTAACAGGAACGAAGATACTCGGGTATCGGGCACCGTCATGGTCGATTGTTGAACGGAATCTTCACTATCTCGAGGTACTGGAAGAGATGGGCTTCCTGTATGACGCTAGTATTTTTCCTGTAAAAACGTTTCTTTATGGGATTCCAACAGCGAAGACTGAGATTCATAAGCCGATAGTGAATGGTAGAGAACTTAATCTCTACGAGGTTCCGATGTCTGTCATGCGTGTTGCTGGGAGAAATGTTGGTTACTCTGGCGGGTTTTATTTCAGATTCTTTCCCGAATTCATTATTCGAAAAGCCATGCAATCAGCCAATCGCCAAGGGAAGAGTTCCATTGTCTATCTGCATCCGCGCGAAATTGATTCAAGGGAACATAAGCTGGAGCTTCCCAGCAAGGAGCATTTTATCCATTATTACAATATTAAAGGTACCAAAGCTAAGCTGGAAAACATGTTGGAGACATTCTCCTTTACGTCAATTTCGGAGCATTTGAAAAAGCAGTATATACGATGAACATATGTGGTATCCGTTAGAAGAGTTGGTTAAAAGTTGCTCAGACATACATTTAAGTGTACATTTATTAGTTGAAATGGATGCTCATGTAGGAGTAAAGGAGAACGAAATCGATGACGTATATCCCAAATCGAAATAAATTAACTGACGTTAGCCGCACTCTGGCTAAAGTTGCAATAGGAGAAGAAGCTGCTGATCTTGTTATTCAAAATGGTACCTTAGTCAATGTGCATTCTGGCGAACTTATAGCCCATATGGATGTCGCGATTGCTGCGGGACGAATTGCTTTCATAGGAAGGGCTGACCATACCATCGGGGCTCACACAAGACGGATTGATGCCTCTGGAAAATATATGGTGCCGGGCTTGCTAGACGGCCATATGCATGTGGAAAGCACGATGCTTTCCGTGACGGAATTCGCCAAAGCGGCGATCGTCAAAGGGACGACGGGGATTTTCATGGACCCCCATGAGATAGCGAATGTGTTCGGCTCCGAAGGGGTCAGACTCATGCACGAAGAGGGGCAACCCTTGCCGCTCAAAGTATTTACGACTTTCCCTTCCTGTGTGCCAGCGACGAATGATTTGGAAGATGGCGGCGCTACCTTAGAGGTAGCCGATATTCAAGCGGGACTGCAGTGGGACAATGTGGTGGGACTGGGTGAAGTGATGAATTTCCCAGGTGTTGTGTACGGAGATCCCAAAATGTGCGGAGAAATCGAAGCAACGCTGCAAAGCGGGAAAACAGTGACAGGACATTTCCCAAGTGACGATGATCGTATGCTGCAAGCTTATCTCGCATCTGGCGTTACGTCGGATCACGAGACGGTAACCCGAGAGCAGGGTCTGCATAAAGTTCGCATGGGGATGCATCTCATGATTCGAGAAGGCTCTGCGTGGCATGATGTCAAAGAGGTCATCAAGATTGTCACCGAGGATGGCGTCAATACGTCCAATATCTCACTTGTTACCGATGACGTGAATCCGCAAACGCTCGTGGAGAAAGGGCATCTCAATCATGTTGCACGACGCGCGATGGAAGAAGGTGTTCATCCAGTCACCGCGATCCAAATGGTCACGATCAATGTGGCGCGTTATTTTAAGCTGGAGCATGATGTGGGATCGATCACTCCGGGGAAATGTGCCGACATCCTATTGATGGCAGATCTGCAGAAGATGGAGCCTTCCATGGTCATTACGGATGGTCAAATCATTGCGGAGCAAGGGGAGCTGGCAGTCGAATTCCCTGTGTTCACGTACCCAGCACATATTCGCAATTCGATGAACGTGAAGCGGGAGCTGATGGCAGACGACTTTAAGCTTAGGGCTGCTTCTGAGCAGGAGAAAACGAAGGTCAATGTGATCAGCGTGATCGAAAATAGTGCCAGAACCGAGAAGATGACAGCGGAGCTCGCCATTCAACAAGGGATTATCCTGCCGGATATCGAGCAAGATATTGTTCGCTTAGCTTGTATCGAGCGGCATCAAGGTACAGGTCAAATTTCACTTGCTTTTGCCCATGGCTTTGGTGTGAAGTCTGGCGCGGTGGCCTCTACGGTAGCCCATGACAGTCACAACCTGCTAGTGATGGGGATTGATGAAGCGGATATGGCGTTCGCTGCGAATGAGCTTGTGAAGCTTGGCGGCGGCATGATCGTTGTGGAAAATGGCAAAGTGCTGGCTCAGGTCCAGATGACCATCGCTGGCCTGATGTCAGAGAAGACACTGCCTGAAGTCGTCAAGGAAGTTGCTAAGATGGACAAAGCGTGGCAACATATCGGTTGTTCCATGAACGCGCCGTTCATGACGTTCTCGCTCATCGCCCTGCCTGTGATTCCGGAAATTCGCATTTCCAACCGCGGGCTCGTGGATGTGACCCAGTTTAAGCTGATTGATGTGGAGATTGTCTGAAAAATCAATATCAAATCAATATAATTCGAACCTTTTCTGAACATTAGAGCATTATTCTAATGTTCTTTTTTCTGCATGGCGTTACCAGTATTAATAATGAATTTCAAGAAATAGGGCAAACTGAAACGAACTTATCACATCAAGGTGGTGTACGCACATTGTTGACTGATTTGAAGCGTTTGTTAATAGGCCAGCCCTTGAAGTCCCATGAATTAGGCGAGCAGAAGCTGAATAAAAAGAAAGCATTGGCTATTCTTTCCTCAGATGCACTCTCTTCGGTAGCTTATGGTCCCGAGCAGATTTTACTTGTCTTAATTACGATTAGCGCAGCAGCCTTCTGGTACACAATCCCTATCGCTTGCGGCGTTCTGTTTCTCTTAGTAGCTCTTATTCTGTCCTATCGACAAATCATTTTTGCTTACCCACAAGGGGGAGGTGCTTATGTCGTATCAAAGGAAAACCTGGGGATGAACGCCGGGTTGTTTGCGGGCGGATCCTTATTGGTTGATTACATCCTGACTGTAGCGGTTAGTATATCCGCGGGTACTGATGCGATAACGTCTGCATTTCCAAGCTTACATAGCTACACAGTACCGATTGCACTAGGACTCGTCTTGTTTATTACGATCCTCAATCTTCGCGGAATCACAGAATCGGCCTCCATTTTGGCGTATCCTGTGTATTTGTTTGTGGTCGCTCTGTTTATCCTAATTGGTATTGGCTTGTTTAAGATCCTTACAGGTCAAATTTCTCCTGATTTGCATGCCCCTTTGGGGACACCTGTTGCGGGCATTTCCTTATTCATATTGTTAAGAGCCTTCTCTTCAGGCAGCTCGGCCTTAACGGGGGTGGAGGCGATATCCAATGCGATTCCCAATTTCAAGACGCCTGCCCCGCAAAATGCTTCCAAAACATTAATGGCCATGGGCTTGCTATTGGCTCTTTTGTTCGCGGGCATCGTCTATTTGGCCTACTACTACGGCATTGTGCCGCGCGAGAAGGAAACCGTCGTTTCTCAGATTGCGACGGTTACATTTGGCCGAGGTGTGATGTATTATATCGTCCAAGGCACAACCGCGATGATTCTTGTTCTCGCCGCGAATACGGGATATTCCGCATTTCCTTTGCTCGCGGTTAATCTGGCCAAAGATAAGTTTATCGCCAAAATGTTTACGATGCGCGGCGACAGATTGGGCTATTCGAACGGAATCATCTTCCTAGCTGTTACTTCTATGTTATTAATCATCATGTTCAAAGGTCAAACGGAGCAGTTAATCCCTCTCTATGCTGTCGGGGTGTTCATCCCTTTCACGCTTGCGCAGACAGGTATGCTGGTGAAATGGATTCGCGAGAAGCCTAGAGGTTGGCTGGTCAAATTAACGGTCAATTTGATAGGGGCATTTATGAGTTTCATCGTGATGATGATTTTCTTTATCACCAAATTTGGACAAGTGTGGAGTGTGCTCATTTTCCTCCCGCTCATCGTTTTCATTTTTCATCAAATTAAAAAGCATTACGATGCGATCGCTGAACAATTGCGACTCTCTTCTTGTGAACCTGCCCTCCCGATTGAGGGGAATGTCATGATTGTGCCGGTAGCTGGTTTCACACATGTGGTGGAGAATTCGTTGAACTATGCCAAGTCGCTTTCACCCGATCAAATTATTGCGGTGTATGTGGCTTTTGAACGGGACGATGAGAAAAAGTTTGAGGAGAAATGGCAGAAGTGGCAGCCCGATGTGCGTTTAGTCACGCTGCATTCCCATTATCGAAGTATTGTTCATCCGCTGACCAAATTCATTGATACGGTTGAACATAAGGCCTCGGAGTCTAGTTTCCGGGTAACCGTGATCATCCCGCAGTTTATACCCAAGAAAAACTGGCATAACATCCTCCACAATCAATCCAGCTTGTTGATTAGGGCTTTCCTGCTGCGTAAGCGGAACTTGGTTGTGACGACAGTGCCGTATCATTTGAAAAAGTAGAGTAGGCGCTTGATGGTTTGGGGCGGAATGCGCCAGCCAAACAGATTAGTCCGATATCGCCGAACTAAATCGCCTCAAACAACCCTCATATAGGGATAAAGGGTAAATATTTCGGCAGAATCGGACTATTGCCCCTTTTTAATAAGGAACCAACACGTAATCCATACCACTTGCCAAAAATGACTAAATAAGAGCATAATGTACGTTATAAAAGTTGCTATCATGTCAATAAATGAAAATATGGCGGTGGAACGATTATCAACGGAATTAGGGGAACAAAAGCTTAATAAAACAAAGGCGTTGGCCATTCTCTCCTCCGATGCGCTATCTTCCGTTGCCTATGGCCCTGAGCAAATATTAATAGTCTTAATGACCGTTGGCGCGGCTGCAATTTGGTATTCGATCCCCATTGCCGTCGGTGTTTTAGTTCTGCTTTTAGCACTAATCTTGTCATATAGACAAATCATCTTCTCTTACCCCCACGGTGGTGGAGCCTATGTGGTATCTAAGGAAAATTTGGGCATGTATCCTGGGCTAATTGCTGGCGGTTCGTTGCTAGTCGATTATATTTTAACAGTAGCTGTTAGCGTGTCGGCAGGTACGGATGCGATTACCTCAGCTTTTCCTAGCTTACATGCGCATAATGTCCTCATTGCAGTAATATTTGTCCTCTTTATTACAACGTTGAATTTAAGAGGCGTAACGGAGTCTGCTTCTATTTTAGCGTATCCGGTTTATTTATTTGTTGTGGCGTTATTCATTTTGATTGGTGTTGGCATTTACAATATCTTAACTGGTCAGGTATCTTCGAGTGTGCATACATCCTTGGGTACACCCGTTGCAGGGATTAGTTTATTTCTACTTTTAAAAGCATTTGCTTCAGGGAGTTCTGCTTTAACGGGTGTTGAAGCGATCTCGAATGCGATTCCGAATTTCAAAGAGTCGGCCCCTCATAATGCTGCTAAAACATTAGCCGCGATGGGCACATTATTGGCTCTGTTATTTGCCGGAATCGTTTATTTGGCCTTTGGATATGGCATTGTTCCCACTGCTGAGGTAACGGTTGTTTCTCAAATTGCGGAACAGACCTTTGGACGGAACTTTATGTATTTCTTCATACAAGGAACAACCGCGTTGATATTAATCCTTGCTGCTAACACAGGATATTCAGCCTTCCCTTTACTCGCAGTAAATCTGGCTAAAGATAAATTTATTCCAAGAATGTTCACCATACGAGGAGACCGATTAGGATATTCCAATGGGATTATCATTCTCGGCGTATTATCCATTGTGCTAATCATTGTTTTTAAAGGAAAGACCGAACATCTTATCCCCCTTTATGCAGTCGGTGTATTTATCCCATTCACCCTTTCACAAACAGGGATGGTGGTCAAATGGGTTCGAGAGAAACCGAAAGGATGGATCTCCAAACTCATTATTAATACAACAGGTGCTGTAATCAGTCTGATCGTGTCGATGATGTTCTTTTTAACTAAATTCTCGCAGGTCTGGCCAGTCTTGGTGTTCTTGCCTTTAATTATCTATGTCTTTCATCGCATTAAGCAGCACTATGAGGCTGTTGGTGACCAATTAAGGCTTGCAAACCATCAACCTGCCATACCCGTTGAGGGGAATGTCATTATTCTCCCAGTGGCTGGTATTACACATGTGGTAGAGAATTCATTAAACTATGCCAAATCGCTGTCACCTCACCAGATTATTGCTGTTTATGTGCCATTTGAACGAGAAGATGAAGCTATGTTTGAGGAGAAATGGGAGAAATGGCAGCCTGATGTGAGACTTGTGACGCTGCACTCGCCCTATAGAAGTATTATTAATCCACTGACCAAATTCATTGATACGGTTCAGCGTAAGGCCGGTGAATCGAATTATCAGGTTACAGTGATTATCCCGCAGTTCATTCCTAAAAAAGGTTGGCACAATATCCTGCATAACCAATCGAGTTTACTCATTCGTGCACATCTGCTATATCGGAGAAATGTGATCGTAACTACGGTGCCGTATCACTTAACGAAATAGAAAAAGGGCAGTCCTTACTTCACAGTAGGGCTGCCCTTTTTCATGATTATTCCTAAATAATAACGCGGGGAGCATTTTACATTCAAGAGCAATCGGCGTAACATTCGGTTCAACAACAGATCGTGTTAAAGCAAAACGCTGAGTTCCCGTAAGGGAAACGGGAGAACTAATAGAAGCCGATTCGATACAGCATCGGTTTCTCGGGGTGAATCTAAAGCAAGCGCTGCTTGCTAAGGCAGGGCACTTCCAAGCCCGAATCCGACAGATAACCTCGTAAGCGCATTGGAAGAGAACCGCCTTTCTTTTCGTGCCTTCCGCAGCGCGTGAATTCAAGTGTGGCAACCTCAACTGCAATTGAACAAGAACTAAGTTTCCTTTCTGATCGCACTTATTTATTTGAGCATTCTGGGGCGTATATCTCTTTCTAGGGTCCCGGGGTATTGTAAAAAAAAGCACCTTCAACCACTTGCTTTTGAGTGGGGAGGTGCTTTTTCGGCTTCTGTATATCCAATTTTTATACTTTTTTTATACGAGACTAAAGATTCTTTACCCCTTATTTATACGGTTCGGCGTTACAATGTTTCAGGAAAGGGGGCGGAGATCATCATGTACAACGATACAACGATGATTTTATTATTGGCAATAACATTTCTAGGGTTCTGGGGATTTGCAACATATTGCGAAAATGCTTGAGCTTAAGCTTTCGAAGTCGTTTTTCAAGAAAAACTTTAGGAGGCAATCCACTATGATAGTTATCGGACTTATTGCATGTGCCATTATGGTATATCTCGGTTTTGTTTTAGTGAAGCCAGAGAACTTTTAATAATGAAATTTGAACTCAAGTAGGCAAGGGGAGAACCAACTATGGGAATGGGATTGTTACAAGTAGCCATCACACTGGGAATTATCATGCTGCTGGTAAAGCCAATGGGGAGTTACTTGGTCAAAGTGTTCAGCTATGAAAAGAGTGACCTTGATCGTGTTTTTGGTCCTTTCGAGCGAGTATCTTATCGCCTAATGGGCGTTAAAGAAGACGAAGTCATGGGTTGGAAAAAGTATGTAGGAGCTGTCCTGTTAGTTAACTTTGTCATGATGCTTCTTATGTATACTGTTTTTAGGCTTCAAAAATACTTACCATTTAACCCTGATGGCATAGGTAATATGCCTCCGGCACTCGCTTTCAATACAGCCGTTTCTTTCATTACCAATACGAACTGGCAAGCTTACAGCGGTGAAAATGCACTATCCTATTTGTCACAAATGGTGGGACTTACGTTCCCGATGTTTACTTCGGCAGCAACTGGATTTGCTATTGCCGTTGCATTCACACGCGGTCTAGTTGGCCGTCAAGATAATCTAGGGAATTTTTATGTGGATATAACGAGGGCGATTACACGCGTATTCCTGCCAATTAGCTTCATTGTTGCTTTGGTTCTAGTTTTTCAAGGTGTTCCACAGACCCTACTGGGTGCCGTACAAGCGACAACCATTGAAGGTGCTGGGCAAACGATTACCCGTGGTTTAGTTGCTTCTTTTGAATCTATTAAACACATAGGCACCAACGGTGGTGGTTGGTTCGGTACGAATGCGGCGCATCCTTTTGAAAATCCAACGCCTGTCGCGAACTTAATCCATATTATTTGTATGATGCTCCTGCCTACATCGCTAGTGTACGCATTCGGACTCATGATCAAGAACAAAAAGCAAGGCTGGACGATCTTTGCTGCGATGGGGATTATTTTCGTAGTTATGGTCGCTACGGTTTTCTATGCTGAATACAAAGGTGTGCCTGCAGTAGATGCGTTAGGCGTACATGGGAACATGGAAGGCAAAGAAGTTCGATTCGGACCGTCCGAATCCGCGTTATTTACAGCTGTGACCACGGCTGCAACAACAGGCAGTGTAAACAATATGCATGAGTCACTTACGCCTCTAGGAAGCATTGTTCCTTTTGCAGAAATGATGTTGAACAATGTGTTCGGGGGTAAAGGAGTAGGTTTGTTAAACGGCTTGCTTTACTTGATCTTATCCGTGTTTATCTGCGGGTTAATGGTGGGGCGTACGCCAGAGTTTCTAGGTAAAAAGATTGAAGGGAAAGAGATTAAACTAGCGGCCATCGCGATTCTTACCCATCCGCTCATCATTCTCGCACCGACCGCTTGGGCGCTGATTCGCCCTGAATCTATTCATTCCATCGCTAACCAGGGCACGCATGGTCTCTCTGAGGTGCTGTATGCCTTCACATCGGGTGCAGCTAATAATGGATCGGCCTTTGGTGGCCTGACCGCGAACACGAACTTCTACAACTTGGGCATTGGTATGGTGATGCTGTTTGGCCGTTACATTTCAATTATCGCGATGCTGGCCATTGCCGGATCACTTGCTACGAAGCGAGTTGTTCCTGTTACGACGGGAACACTTCGGACGAACACGCCTTTATTTATGGGAATTATGATCATGATCATTCTAGTTATTGGTGCTCTAACGTTCTTCCCGGCGCTGGCATTGGGGCCGATTGCTGAACATTTGGCGGTGCGTTAAACGGATAGACGTAATAGAGATGGAGGATTGATTGGACTGTGGAACGTAAAAAAACATTAACCAAAGACATTATGAATCAAGCTACCGTTGATTCGTTCAAAAAATTAAATCCTTGGATCATGATCAAGAATCCAGTTATGTTCGTGGTTGAAATCGGTACGGTGATTACACTTCTGCTTTCACTTACACCAGAGTTATTCGGCAGCTCAGAAGTAGGGCGTGGGTATAACATCGCGGTGTTCTTGATCTTACTGTTCACTTTGCTATTCGCTAACTTTGCTGAAGCTTTGGCGGAAGGTCGCGGTAAGGCTCAGGCTGATTCCTTGCGGAAGACGAAATCGGATACGATGGCTCGCTTAGTTCAAAAGGATGGCTCTTATAAGCAAGTATCTTCGACTTCTCTTCGCAAGGGGGATGTGGTCCGCATTGAAATTGGAGAGATCATCCCGTCCGACGGCGAAATCATTGAAGGCTTAGCTTCCATTGATGAGTCAGCCATTACCGGTGAATCTGCTCCGGTCATTAAGGAAGCAGGCGGCGATTTCTCATCTGTGACAGGCGGTACACGGGTAGCTTCTGACTATATCGTTGTCAAAGTATTGACGGATCCCGGCGAATCATTCTTGGATCGCATGATCGCACTCGTCGAAGGTGCTAAAAGGCAGAAAACACCGAACGAAATTGCCCTAACTACGCTGCTTGCTGTATTAACACTGATCTTCTTAATTGTCATTATGACGATGGTTCCGATGGCATCGTATTTAAACGTAAAATTAGAAATTTCCACATTGATTGCGCTGCTGGTATGTCTCATTCCAACGACAATCGGCGGTCTCTTATCCGCGATTGGTATCGCTGGGATGGATCGTGTGACGCAGTTTAACGTATTGGCGATGTCGGGTAAGGCTGTTGAAGCTGCTGGCGATATCGATACGATGATTCTGGATAAAACGGGGACGATTACCTTCGGGAATCGGATGGCTTCCGAGTTTGTGCCTGTTGGTGGCAGATCTGCGAAAGACATTACGTTTGCAGCTCTGCAAGCCTCTGTGAAGGATGAAACACCAGAAGGACGTTCGATTGTTGAGCTAGCGAATAAACTTGGCGAGTCTTGGCAAGCTGATCTCTACTCGGATGCAGAAGTGGTGGAGTTCACCGCAGAAACGCGGATGTCGGGACTTGATCTTGCAGACGGTGTTAAATTCCGCAAAGGTGCGGTTGATGCGATTAAGAACTATGTTACTGTGCATGGTGGCAAAATTCCTGCTGAATTAGAAGCGATAACGAACCGAATCGCGAAAGCTGGAGGCACACCACTCGCGGTTGCGATTAACGAGCGAATCTATGGTGTTATTTACCTTAAGGATACGGTAAAACCGGGCTTGAAGGAACGTTTTGCGGAACTTCGCGCAATGGGCATCAAAACTGTGATGTGTACAGGAGATAACCCACTTACGGCTGCAACGATTGCACTCGAGGCTGGTGTAGATGAGTTTATTGCTGAAGCGAAGCCGGAAGATAAAATTGCCGCAATCAAGAAAGAACAGCAGGAAGGCAAGCTCGTTGCCATGACAGGCGACGGCACGAATGATGCGCCTGCACTTGCACAAGCGGATGTAGGACTAGCGATGAATTCAGGGACGATGGCTGCCAAAGAGGCGGCTAATATGATCGATCTGGATTCCGATCCAACCAAGCTGCTATCGGTGATCTCTATTGGTAAACAATTATTGATCACTCGTGGGGCTTTGACGACGTTCTCGATCGCCAATGACATTGCTAAATACTTCGCGATCATTCCTGCGATGTTTATTCTTGCTATGCCGCAGCTGCAGGCGTTGAATATTATGAATCTGGCGTCGCCAGAATCGGCTATTCTATCTGCTTTAATTTTCAATGCTATCATCATCCCGCTGTTGATTCCCATTGCCATGAAGGGTGTTAAGTACCGGGCGATGTCGGCTGATAGGCTGTTGTCACGTAATATTTTGCTCTACGGTATCGGTGGTGTGGTTGTACCATTTATCGGGATTAAAATCATTGATATGGTACTTCACGGCTTAAGCATCGTGTAAAGAGATAGAGAAACGAGGAGATCATTTTATGAAATCGGTTATGATAGCTGTTCGTGTATCGTTATTGTTCATGATCGTCTGTGGACTTATTTATCCACTTGCGACGACAGGGGTGGCTCAAGTTCTATTCCCAAAACAAGCAAATGGCAGTCTCATAGAATCAGGCGGTACGGTGATTGGATCGGAATTACTGGCTCAAAGCTTCGAATCTCCGAAGCTGTTCCATCCAAGAGCATCGGCAGCCAAGTATGACCCTACAGCATCATCTGGCTCCAATACAGTGGTAGCTTCGAGCGATTATGCAGCGGTTATGGCAGAGAAAATTGCCGCGTTAAAGGCAGAAAATCCTACGTTAACGGAGATTCCGGCAGACTTAGTTACTGTTTCTGGCTCAGGCTTTGATCCGGACCTGTCACCTGAAGGAGCGAAAGCCCAAGTTCCAAGAATTAGTAAGGAAACCGGGATCACGGCGAACGAGCTCAATTATTTAATTGACCGCATGTCAAAAGAGCGGCAGCTGGGCATTTTCGGGGAACCAAGGGTCAATGTGACAGAATTAAATAGGGAACTGCTCAAACAAGTGAAATTATGAGCAATGATTCTCGTTGGACCACTCTCGTTAGGTGAGAGTGGTTTCTGCACTTTTTAGAGACATGGAAGGAGGTACGAAGCATGGAGGGTTTCAAGAGAAAAACGCCTGAAGAAATCCTATTATCGATTTCCAAACTGCACCGCGGCAGCTTGAAAATTTATATCGGGGCAGTAAGCGGGTCAGGTAAAACCTATCATATGCTGCGAGAAGGGCATAACCTCAAGGGGCAAGGGATCGATGTCGTGATATGTGCAGTTTCGACACTCCAACGACCAGAAACCGTGGAACAATTAGGAGATTTGGAGAGGGTACCCAGCATTCATTGGATGAAAGACGGTGTGGAACAAAAGGATCTGAATCTGGAAGCCTTACTTGAAAGAAATCCTGAAGTTGTTCTCGTTGATGGGCTTGCTCATCAGAACCGAGAGGGTGCCCAATTTCCAACTAGGCTCGAAGATATTAAATATTTACTCTCGCACGATATTAGTGTCATCAGCACGGTGAATGTCTATGAGCTAGAAGGGACGATGGAGGTTGCTCATAAGCTGACAGGCATTGAAGTGGGCTGCTGCGTCCCCTCTGATACCTTAGAACTGGCCGATGAGGTGAGACTCATCGATGCAACGCCGGAAGCGATTTTAACACGGCTAGGAGAAGGGCATTTAAAGGGGAATCAAGATGCAGCCTTATTTAAACGCGGTAATTTAGGTGTGCTGCGAGAATTGGCGCTCCGTCTTGTTGCCGAGGATGTGAATGATTCTTTGGAAGCACATCGTGAACAAATGGGGTTTCAGGGGCCTTCCGGAGCGACGGAACGTATTCTGGTTACAACGCAATATCATTGGAATGGTTCCATTTATGTACGCCGAGGTCAACAAATTGCGAAGCGGTTGAATGGCGATCTGCATGTAGTTACGCTGCGTAAACAAGGTAAAACGCTTACCAAAGAAGCAGCTGCTTTTCGAAGATCAATTATGAAGCTTGTCGAGAAAGTAGGCGGTAAATTTGAAGAGCTGCCGCTTTCTTATCGCCGCTGTATCCCTCAGATCTTAGTGGACTATGCGAACGCAAATCATGTTACACGCATTGTATTAGGGCATTCCAAACAAACGAAATGGCAAACTTTGATACAAGGCTCCGTTATCAACGGTGTGTTAAAAAGAACCAAAAACATCGATGTGTTTCTAGTAGCTGATCGTGCTTCTCAAGAAGGTGAGCGTATTCTGCCGGCTCATATTCACACATCTAAGGAGCCTTACAAATATAAACGTTTGAGCAAACAAGAAGTGGACGCGAAAATCGAAAAAATTAAACGTGGCAGATTCAAAGTTTACATTGGCGCTGCGCCTGGTGTCGGTAAGACGTACACGATGCTGCGTGAGGGCAATGATCTGCTCAAAAAGGGGATCGATGTGAAGATTGGTTTGCTTGAAACGCATGGAAGAAAAGAGACGACCCAACAAGTGGGTGATCTTGACATAGTGCCGCGAGCAGTAAACCAATATCAAGGTATTAACTTGATGGAGATGGATACAGAAGCTATCATTCGTCTGCGACCTGAAGTGGTCTTGGTTGATGAACTTGCGCATTCCAATGTGCCAGGAAGTAAGAATAAGAAACGCTATGAAGATGTGCTGGAGATTCTGGAAGCTGGTATTTCGGTTATCTCGACTGTCAACGTTCAGCACTTGGAGAGTCTGAATGATGCTGTTGAGCATATAACGGGTATTCGCGTGCGAGAAACCGTACCAGATAGTATGCTGCGTACGGCAGATGAAGTTCAGTTAATAGATGTTTCCCCAGAAGCGCTGCAGCTTCGTATGAGAGACGGCAAGATTTATGCGATGGTCAAAGTAGATCAGGCGTTAAATAACTTTTTTAAAACGGGGAATCTGATCGCTCTACGTGAATTAGCGCTGCGTGAAATTGCGGATGATGTTGATGAACGTCTAGAGTCGATGGAGCGCAAGAGCTCTTTGCGTGGTCCATGGCGAAGGAAAGAAGCCATTTACGTGTGTGTTACAGACATTTCACAGGCCGATCGCTTAATTCGGCGGGGGTTTCGTATTGCTCATCGGCTTAAAGCAGCTTGGCATGTAAGTTTTATTGCGGTTCGGCAATCGGATGAGGAGTGGAAGACAAAGCTAGAGGTATTAGAGAAGCTGACCCGTCGCTTGGGAGGCGAGTTTTCCTATCAAGAGGTAGTGAATCGCAGCCATATTCCACGTGTTTTTGCAGCGAAAGCAAGTAACGCTGGAGCTACGCAAATCATCGTTTGGAAAGACGATATTGTCAAAAAGCTTTTGCCGCATGCAAGCACAATGGATGTGCTCATTGTTGCAGATTATGAATCGTGGCAAACTTCGCGAAATAGGGTAAAATAATCCTATGGACACTCAAAAAAATGAACATACAAACTGGCAATCGTATGGTGTGACTGCACTTTTTATCGTCCTGTTGACGATATTTTTAAAAGGTTTTGAATCCTTCTTCGATCTGGTCAATATATCGCTACTTTACTTATTTCCTGTTCTGTTTAGTGCTGTTCGATGGGGGAGGGGGCCCTCTTTCTTTGCTGCGGGACTAGGTGTGTTGGTAGTTGACTTCTTTTTTGTCCCACCTACCCTCAGTCTTACGGTTTCTGATTTGCGTTATATCCTAACGTTTATTGTGTTCTTATGTGTGGCTGGCCTTACGTCAAGCCTTGCTTCCAAGCTTAGAAATCAATTCCATCAAGCACAGCAGAAGGAAGCGAATACCGCTGCCTTGTACGCGTTAAGTCGCAAGATAACAGCGATTTCAGATTTAGATATGTTGCTGAAGCAGATTGTTCAACATGTTTCCGATACGTTAGATGCGAAGGCTGCTATCATTTTGCCAAATCAAGAGGGAGTACAGCAGGTAGAAGCTTATTCGAAGGATAGTGAAGATTGGGCCAGCGATGAAGCCCACCTAACTATCGCCGGATGGGTGAGTCATAATCATACGATTGCGGGACGAGGTACTCGAACATTGAGTGAATCCTCGGATCTGCATGTCCCTTTAGCGACAGACCAGCAGATGCATGGTGTGCTTGCTGTACAAGTTGGCGATCGATTCATGTCCGATATGCCAGAGCTTATTCGCATCATCGAAGCATTATCAGATCTTGCAGCCGTGGCCATTTCTCGGGTCAAGCTAGCGGATGAGGCCAAAGTGGCGCAATTGACTGCCGAGTCTGAGAAGCTCCGCACAGCTCTGCTGGATTCGCTCTCTCATGAATTACGCACGCCGCTAGCTACGATTATTGGCTCCGTCACGGGCTTACTCGAAGGGGAGGACGTCTTTAGTCCAGATGATCGGCGAGAATTATTGCTGACGACGCGTGAGGGAGCTACTCGCATGAATAGACTTGTGGGGAATTTGCTCGGCATGGTTCGGATTGAGAGCGGCATGATGCGTTTAAATAAGATGTGGTGCGGGATCGAGGATGTTGTTGGAGTTGCCTTAACGCAGTTGAAGGATGCGCTGCAGAATAGAGTTGTGAACATAGATCTTAATCCGGATATGCCATCCGTTCCGCTGGATGAAGTTCTTATGGAACAAGTGTTGATGAATGTGATCAGCAATGCCATTAAGTATTCGCCTGAAGGAAGTGAAATCCGTATTCAAGCGGAGAAGGAAGGCGACATTCTGAGTCTGACAATTGCAGATGAAGGGGCGGGTATTAATCCAGCCGATAGGGAACGGATATTCGAGAAATTCTATCGAGGAGATCGTACGAGGCATATCCCCGGAACGGGGCTTGGACTAGCTATCTGTAAGAGCATCGTGGAAGCACATGGCGGTTCGATTAGAGCAAGTGCGAGGAACGACGGCAGTCAAGGCACTGTTATCCAGCTAAAAATACCTTTTTCTCATAATTCATAATTCACAATTCGCTAAGAGGGACGGATGAACATGATAACCACAGGGGCGAAAATTTTAGTCATTGATGACGAGGCACAAATACGAAAATTATTGCGGGTCACGTTAACTGCACACGGCTTCGAAACGGCAGAAGCTGCTACGGGGCAGGATGGCTTGCTGCAGGCGGCGATGCTCCGGCCGGATCTCATCGTGCTAGATTTGGGGCTGCCGGATCTGACCGGCATGGAGGTGCTGGACGGCATTCGTGAGTGGTCGAATGTGCCTATCATTATCTTAACCGCGCAGGATCAAGAGCCTGACAAAGTCGCAGCCTTGGATCGCGGCGCAGACGATTATGTGACGAAGCCATTCGGCATGGGCGAATTCATGGCCCGCATGCGAGTGGCTCTTCGGCATATAGCCAAAGCGCCGGATGAGCCTGTGCTGAAGCTCGGCCAGCTTGTCATTGATTTGGCCAAACGCAGCGTTGAGCTTGGTGGGGAGAAGCTGAAGCTAACGCCAACGGAGTATGATTTACTCAAGGTGCTTGGCGTTAATGCAGGACGTGTAATGACACATAAGCAGCTGCTTAAGCAAGTGTGGGGCGGTCAGCAATATGAATCTGACAGCCAATATCTTCGGGTATATGTAGGACATTTGAGAAAGAAGATCGAAACAGATCCTGCGAGACCTCAGTATATTTTGACGGAGCCGGGGATAGGGTATCGCTTTGCTTGGCAAGAGAACTAACGAAGTGAAGCTCAACGAAAAAAGCTACTACCCCCACGATGGCGTGGGGGTAGTAGCTTTTTTCGCTCTTCGAGGCATTGGGGGAAGCGAAGTTTCGTAGAAGTAGTGATTGCTGAGTCAGAGATATTGAGTTGGTCTGATGGAAGTTTCATAATTCTACTTGCTCCAGACGAATAGATGGATTTTCTACAGTTAAATTTTTGAATTTTCCGATCAAGCGCAGAATAGATGGAGAACCTACAGTTAATTTTAACCATTTTGATCGATCTGAAAAAAAGTGGCAGTTTTACCTACATGTTTTACAGTTAAATCGAATTTTCGAGGAAATTCCTCGCAAATAGCTGTATATTATCCAGTTAATACAAGTGTAGAGCACTAGTCCCTCAAAACCTACAAACTCCACCAACAACGTCCAAGCGCCAAGATCACGTGTCCGCATCCCGTGCGTATATTCCGGTTACTCGCTGTCCCAAGTTTCGAACGATTTGTTGAGCCAATACGACACGTGTGGCGATTGGATGTACCAGCAAAAAACCAGTTAACATCCGCAGAACCGGATGTTAACTGGTTTTAATTTTTTATGAAGAATTAACAAGTAAAAGAGTCAATAAAACGTAAATCAATCCCAAAGAATATCCATGAGAATCCGGTCCAGCGGAATCCAGAAACCGATGTCCGTCCAACGAACACTGGGAAATACCAGTATTGTTGTCCGTTGCTTTGCCAGACATACGTGAATCTGAACAAGCAGCGGGAGATACCGCCTGGATCTACGGCATATACACCCGGCGCTTTAAGCGGCTTATTAGGAATGTGGGATGGTGGCGCAGCGGTTGGCGGTTGAAATCCGCCTTGCCCTGGTCCAGGTCCTGGAGGTGGAAATCCGGGTCCTGGTCCACCTGGGAAGCCGCCAGGTCCGCCAGGGAATCCTGGTCCCCCCGGGAAGCCGCCAGGTCCGCCTGGAAATCCGGGTCCACCCGGGAAACCGCCCGGACCGCCAGGGAACCCTGGTCCACCTGGGAATCCACCAGGGCCACCGAAACCGCCTTGCCCACCTGGAAATCCAGGTATCATGCCGCCAGTTCCTGGGAAGCCAGGGATGCCGAAGCCACCTAAGCCGCGTGGATCATAGGCGGGTACCCAGCCGTAGTATTGGGGTACAGGATAGCCGTAAGGGTATGGCGTATCTTGTGGATAATAAGAAGTTGGATAGTCCGATTCCGTTGCCGCGCTTTGTGAAATCTCAGTTTCAAGCTCTACGTCGCGCAGTTCTTGTTTTTTGTTCGAAGCCATTCGTGAAGTCCTCCTTAGGTAAATGCGGATTGTCGATACTTACTATATGCAGGGGGATAGACGGATGTCACGGATAGCAAATAACAAAAGTTAAGGATCACTAGACCTATAAGGAATGCTATAATAATTTTAATTGGGAAATTTAACCTAGGATACTTTGTCGAAATATAGGTTGATTCTCCCATATATATGATGGAATTTGTCGTATATAATGGAAATTGGTACGATTTTGAAATTATTGGAGCGGGATTTCTTGAGAGACCTATTGGGTAAACGATTAAGATATGATGTGACAACAAGTTATGGGCTAGTCTTAGTTCCTATCCATACCGTTCTCAATCAAGAGCATTTGGACTTATTTAAGCAGCATCGCATTGATACGATGGATATCGTAACCACGACCATGCCTGATGGCCAGAAGCAATCCGCACCTGCTCATGACGCGAATCATCTTGTTCAAAAAGCGACGGAATATGCCAAAGACTTATTCGAACGTATTCAGACGCAAAAGAAAATACCGCTGCTTGAGATTAAGTCAGAATTAATTCCTATCGTCCAGCAGGCGGCCGAAAATCCGGATCTCTTTCAATTATTTCAAGCCGTCAAAGCGAAGGATGAATACACCCATCAACACAATATAGGCGTGGGCATTCTTTCGACGCTAATTGGCAAATGGATGGAGCTCGCGGATACAGAAGTGGCCCTTCTATCCTTAGCAGCAACCATGCATGATGTGGGTAAAATCAAAATTTCTCAAGAAATTCTCATGAAGCCGGGTAAATTAACAACGGAAGAATATGAAGAAATTAAAAAGCACACCATTCTTGGATATAATATGCTGCGTGAAACGGTAGGCATTAACTTTCGTGTAGCTCTGGTTGCCCTTCAGCATCATGAGCGAGCAGATGGCACGGGATATCCCCTGCAACTGCAAGATAGTCAACTAGATAAAATGAGCCGTATCGTAGCTGTTGCAGATGTATTCCACGCGATGTCATCGAAGAGGCCCTATCATGAAATGATGCCTTTTCACGAGGTCGTCAGTCGCTTAAGGAAAGGTTTCTTCGGCGAATTAGATCCGCATATTGTTTCCGTTTTTTTACAGAATATCATCTATAATCTAGTAGGCCGGCAAGTGCTTCTCACGGATGGCCGCTGGGGCGAAGTCGTCTATATCAATCCAACGGATGATACGAATCCACTCGTGAAAATCGAAAATACCTTTCTTGATCTCAGTCGAGAAAGACACATTCATATAAAGGAAGTTGTCATATGAAGCCAATGATCTCAGAAAAGTCAGACGTTTTACTTCAATTCTATTCCAACTATGGTCTAACTCAACGTGAAATCGAAATCCTTTCTTTACTTGCTACATATGGTTATACCAACAAGGAAATTGCCGAAAATTGCTGTATCAGTGAGAAAACAGTAAAAATTCACCTTGCCAATATTATGGGTAAAATCGGTATTGGCTCCATGCGGAAGCTGCTAGCTTTGCTGTTGCAGCAAGCTCTGCTAGTTTCAAGATTAGGTGCGGGTGAGTCAGTCCGCGTAGCATCGATGGGAATGAGATAATTAAGGAGTTTTACCTAGTAAAAGCAGCCTATCCTCTAGGAGGAAGTGCTGCTTTTTGCATTCTACAGCTCGTTTAAATTTGATACGATTTGGAACTAAAAAACGATAATATTGTGTTGACATGATACGAAAAGTATCTTAAAGTAAGAGTAACAATTAAGATACAAATAGTATCATAACAAAACGAAATAGACTTAATGGAGGGGAATCATGGAAATTAATTTTAAGGAATATTTGATGGTCATAAAGAAGCGATGGTGGCTTATTGTTATTGTCGTTTTTATTTGTACCTTCCTTACAAGTATGTATACAACTTCGAACTATGTGCCAATCTATCAGGCATCAACGAAATTAATTGTGAATAAAACATTTGAGCAAGATCAACTAGGTACGGAACAGATCGATTATGGTGCGATCGGTGTGAATATGGCGCTCATCAATACCTACAAAGAAATCATTAAGACCCCAGCTATTATGGACAAGGTCGTCCAACGTTACCCTGATTTACGAGTTTCAACGGATCAATTAATTTCAATCGTCAACGTGACCAATTTAAATGATACGCAAGTGATGTCGATTGTAGTGCGACATTTCTCGCATGAAAGAGCTGTTGGCATCGCAAACGCTGTCTCAGATGTGTTCCAAACAGAAATCCCTCATATCATGAAGGTTGATAATATTACGATTCTGAATCGAGCCAAAGTTCAGGACAATCCTACTCCTGTGAATCAGAAGTCGAATCAATATATCATCCTAAGCTTTTTTGCCTCCTTGGCTGCTACAATTGGTATCATTCTGCTGTTGGATGCATTAGATGATACATTGAAAACGGATGAGGATATTCGAGAAGTATTCGGACTTTCAACCTTAGCCTACATACCGAAAGCGAAGTACGGGAAGATGAAATTGAAACGGAAAAATAAATTAAGTAAAAAAGCAGAGGATATTCCATATGCGAAAACTATCTACTAATTCGACTTCTGTCGCCTTGAAGCAAATTCTCCATAATTCCTCTACCTCAGAAGCTTACCGTTCATTGAGATTTAACATTGAATGCTCGGTATTCGGTCGTGAGGCAAAGACCATTACCATCACTTCAGCAAGTCGGGGTGAGGGAAAGACAACAACTGCGGTTCAATTAGCGGTCGCTTATGCTCAGATTGGGAATAAGGTCATGCTGCTTGATGCAGATCTGCGAAATCCAACGATTCACTTGGTTTTTGGCGTTGAACCTAGTCAGGGGCTCACGAACTATCTGGAAGGACAGATTTCCATGAATGAAATCGTACGAGAGACGATCGTGGAGAATCTCGAATTAATCCCATCGGGATCAAGGACTCAGAATCCTTCGGGATTGTTAGCCTCTAAGTTAATGGATACCCTACTCGCAACGCTGAAAGAAAACTACGATATTATCATTATTGACTCCTCCTCGCTACTGACAATTACAGATGCCAAAATTATGGGATCCAAGAGTGATGGTGTCCTACTTATTGCCCAATATGGCAAAGTCAAACGTGACATTGCGAAGAAAGTGAAAGAAGAGCTTATGTTAGCGAATATGAAGTTGATTGGCGTTGTACTTAATGAAGTGAAAGATAATCAGGCAGATGCTTATCTCTAATCAATTCTTTTGAAAAAATAAAGTAAGGGGAGAGAGTTTATAGCGAATGAGACAAAAAAGAAGAAAGCCACAGTCGCGAACTGTAAGAATAGCTTCTATTTTAACGCTCAGTATTGGAATTTTGGCTGGATGTTCGGACACTGCGATCGAGAATACAGACGCAAATTCAGTCTATACCGATCAATCGCAACAAGCGGTTAGAGTGTTCAAGGTGATTAAACAAAAAATCGGTGACTCGACAGAGCGCGTCGCTGAAGTACAATTTTCTGCTCAATTTAAAATTATGTCTAAAACAACTGGTGAGATTGAGCAAATTATGAAGAAGCGTGGCGATATGGTTCAAGAAGGCGATGTCATTCTGAAGTTGAAATCCAGCGAAATGCTTGCAGGACGGGAAGCCGCCGCTACCTCCGTTAAGACGCTGCAGGATGCGATTGAAAAAGCAAAAGTAAGAGGACAGAAAGAAACGGATAATCAGAAATCTGAGTTAAGTAATGGCATTCAAAAAATGGAACTAGGGATGGCATCACTTGTCCGCAGCTACAATAAGATGAAGAATGACTTTGATATTGGATTAGCAACCAAAGCCCAGCTGTACCAAATGGAAACTCAGATGATGAATGCTCGGATGGATCTAGACCAAATGAAGGTTAAATTACAAACACTTGAGCCCGTTGATATAACATCAGATTTGGAGTCGCAACTGAAGGCTGCCAAACTTACCTTGCAACAGGTTGAGCAATCGATCCAGAATCTTGAAGTAAAAGCTACGGTCAGCGGTCTGATGACGGAGATGCCATTTGAAGCTGGAATGGGCATTCAGTCAGGAGCCCAGATTGCTATGATTCAAAGGCTGGATCCTATCAAAATTAAGTCTCAGCTATCAGATGAAGAGATGAAGCTAACTAGTGGGAAGACGGAGATGTCGTACTTTCTTCCTAATAACAAAACGAAGTATCAAGGGGCTATTAGTTATCTTTCGAAAGTTATCGATCCTGAAACGAAAGCTTATGAAATTAATCTTGAAGTACCTAACAAGGATCTTCTCTTAAAGCCAGGTATGAAGTTGAAGCTTCAACTGTCGGAGGAAAAGGATCTCATTGTGGTGACGGTACCAACCTATAGCATTGTTAAAGAAGGCGATAATGCTTACGTATATGTGCTCTCGGGTGATACTGTCGAGAAACGTAACATTCAACTGGGTAGAGTGAACGAACCTAAGCAAGAGGTGCTTTCTGGTCTTAAAGAAGGCGAGATGGTTGTGAAATCCAATCCTAGCGCTTTAATGGATAAAGCGAAAGTTCAAGTAGCGGCAGTTGAAGAGCAATAAATAAAAATGGAGTGACTTTATTTGAAAATACATTGGAAAAAAACAACGATAATGTTCATCCTCGCTGTCTCTCTGGTCATTCCATCGGCATCCTTCCATGTTGCTGCTGATGAGAAGTATTCACAGTCTTTCACACTTAGTCGTTACCAGCTGACGGAATCTCTTCAAGTTGATGTTAAAAGCGTACTAAATGAACCAACTACAGAAGGAACTAAGATTGGCGCTGTTGTTCGTTACTATAACGCTGGCGAGCGCTTAGTCGGTGTTCCTGAGTATGAAGTTCGTGTCAAAACGAACGAGGGTCTGGAATACATCATGCGTCCTAGTCAAGCAAATGCGAGGAATATTCAGCCTAAAGAAACCATCGAGCTTAGCTATTTGAATGTCGTAGATCGATATGACGAATTTGCCTTAAACGAGCTATCATGGTCGGATGTGGATGAATTCGTCTATCCGAAGGTAGAAAAGAAAATTATCTCTTTGCCTATCACGGATCTGGAGTGGAAAGGGGAGAAAGCGAATCTATCAGACCCTGCTCAAATCAAGCAGTGGCAGGATACGTTCACAATCCCTATGCTTACGGACAAAATTCAATATCAACCAGTGAGCTTGAATGAACAGAATACGCCTGATGGGATCAAAACGGTAGTAGGCTTCCTTGCAACCAATATTGGAGACAAGCCCATCAGCGTACCTGATTTTCGAATAAATGGGAAGTCAGGGAATAAAGTATATATTGGTGAAAGACTGGAACAAGATGACCTTATACTAGATCCTGGTGAGAAAAATTATGTGCACTATGCCATACCGGTCAAGAGTCGTGCTGAGTTGAAAAACTTAACGGTGCTAACACCGGAAGACTTTGTAGCAGATGATAAAACACATATCTCTTATACAATCGGCAGATTGATGATCAATTTAGTTGGAGCAACCAATTCAACTCGCTTACTAAACCCAGTGGGGTCCTATGAGTTGAATAAGCCGATTCAGTTCGATCCAATCAGTCAATTAATTCGATCTGATATTGAGGTATCCATGGTAGACTTGAATATGAGTGAAAGCGCAGGCGGCGGATTCAAATCCGTAGTTGCCAAGTTTAAATTATTGAATAAAAGTGGCGATTCCGTCCCAGTCCCCTCATTCCAGACGGTATTAACAATTGCTAACGGTAAAAAGTTCTCAGGTACTAGGCAAGATACGAAAGTAGATCTGCTGATCCCCAATATTAGCTACGTTATCTACTATACGTACATCGTGCCAAACTCTGAGACAGGTGAGCGTCTAACGATGGAGATTCTTGATGGCAAAAAGGTTGAGCCTTATAACTTCACCATCGCGGCATTCAGGACGAAAGTTATGGATACAACAGACAGTACCCTCGCTTTCTATCCTTTTCAGGTCAAATTAAATGACACGTCATTGCAAAGAAGCTTCAATTTAGGAAACGGACCTAATTATTCTTATAAGTTAGGTGTAGATTTTGATATTAAGCTGCAGGATGAAATTGTCGTGGATCAGAGCTTTTCCAAACTGAGATTAGAGGTAGCGGATGGATCAAACCGAATTATGACATCGAAAGTATTTTCGTTCGTTGGTGAGAAAAAGCTAGTGAGCGGTACAGAAATCCTGACCTTCGATGCAGATACCTTGGAAGCTACGTTAAACCTTCGTCTCTATGAGGTTATAGATACCCCATTTGGAGAAGTAAGAAGACTAGTACAAACGTTGAAACGATAGGAGGTGAAAAAAATGGAAAAGGAATCCAGGGTGGAACGGAGACAGTATACGCGTCCCATGGTATTAAGTCAACAACCGGTTCGTTTTGAGACGGCCCAAAGTTGGAATAGAGGCAAGGGTAACCTGAATCACCCAGGCACAGGGAATGACGGTATCAATTATCCTCTCCCTCCGTACACCGGACCTCATAAAGGTAAAGGAAAAGGAAACGGTTAGAGCTAGTTATTCTTCCAAAGAGGTCAATGGTAGATTGCCGTTGACCTCGTATTACAAATAGGGTCCCGAGGGGATATATTATGGTGTGTATGTATACCAAAATTGGTGAGCATTTTATCGAAATACGTTGTCTTTCAGAAACGATTGAGAAATGGATTCAAAGGAACTTCATGGCCGAATTGTCATCGAAGGTTAGGCCTGATCTCTACATTCAACTCACAGAGGGCTATGGGGTCCCCTTTGATGACTACAACGTGGTGATAACCAAAGAAGCGGATACCATTTCTTTTCGCAGGGCTGATTACTTGATCGAGACCAGTACGGATTATCGCAATGCCAAAATCTCCGTACATAATGAATTAGCTCTCAAGCATGCCTTGATGAATATGTACAGCTCCTATATGGTACATCACAAGTGGGGACTGTTAATTCATTCGTCATGTGTAATCGATAAAGGGAAAGCCTATATGTTTGCAGGCCATTCAGGGGCAGGCAAATCGACTGCCGCTAAGTTATCACATCCCCGTGAGCTTTTTTCTGATGAAGCAACAATTGTGAAGATCACGGCTGAGAAGATTACGGTGTTTAATTCTCCTTTTCGAAGTGAGCTGGACCGAACAAGCACTCAGGAGACTAGTCCGTTAGCAGGCATATATTTATTGAATCAGGCAATCGATAATCAGGTTTTGCCGCTTAACAAGTCGAATGGATTTCTGAATCTCATGGATAAAATATTTTATTGGTCTCACAGCTCCGAAGAAACCGCGTCCATCCTCCAATTGCTGCAGCATTTGGTCAATTCAGTCTCAGTTGGTGAGCTCTATTTTCGAAAAAACAATACATTTTGGGAGTTGATTTCGTAATGACCCAGTACCTTAGGATGAATGATTATGAGTCTATTCAACTGGATATGGAATGGATTATTTTGAACACAGATGAATATAACTTAACGAAGTTAAACGGCGTAGGCGGATTCTGCTGGTCTTTGCTTAGCACTGCACAAACGGTAAGCTCAATTAGTGAAGCCATTCGGAAGGAGTATGAATTCGTCGACGAAACGGTTGAAGAAGATATTGAAACGTTCATGAACGACATGATTCGGCGAGGCTTGGTTCAATATGCAGTTGCATAAGGAATTCCCTCAGCTTATTACGCAAGTAATGGAAAAGAGGGGCTGGATCGAACTTCCGGCTCAAGGAACGAGTATGTATCCTTTTATCAGAAAGGGGGATATTTGCCGGTTTGTATCCACGGAGGCTGCGAACATAAAGAAAGGCGATATCATCCTGTTTCGAACACCTCATGGCGGCTTAGTCGCCCACCGTTTTTGCCGATGGGTAACGAGGGACCGCCAGCAGCAGTACCTTTGTAAGGGAGATTCCAATTTAGCACATGATGAGGCTATCGCGCTGGATCAGATGATTGGCAAAATGACCTGGATACTGCGCAATGGGCGAACCATCTATGTGAAAGATCTGGCCGCATATGTTTGGGGGCAAATGGTCATCGCATTTCCCACGATATCGCGTTTACTAAGAGTGTATTTAAATCGAAGAGAAAGTAAGCAAGCCTAGACTTTCTGTGGAGTGTCCATATGAATGGAATCATTCGAGGGTACCTTTATACCATTAGAGAATATCTGACTTTTAAGGATATTCGGAAAACCTATACGCTGCTGACGCCATATATGCTACAGCACTGGAAGGCATATGCAGCTCTCTTTTTCCTATTATTCGTGGATATCGCCCTAACATTGGCCTATTCGTGGTTCTTTGGAAACCTGACGGACGCTGCTATTCAAAGTAATTTTACGCGTATGAAGTGGTTAATTCCCATAGGACTTAGCTTTGTTATATTAAGTATTATTTCAACTTATCTGAATACTGTTTTTGAAACCATCGCAACGAATGCAGTGAAGAGGGATTTCTCCGTACGATTATTTAAACATATCTTACTTTTAACGGGGAAGGATATCTCCAATCACCATTCCGGAGAGCTCATGTCTCATTTTACCAATGATATTCATAGCATTAACGGTGTTATTGGCAGAAGCTTAATTGACCTTATTAGACTCCCCTTTATTTATCTGGCTGTTTTCATCTATTTGATGCAAATTAGTTGGAATTTGGCACTGATATGTCTTCTAGTTGCCCCGCTTTCGATGCTGTTTGGTGTCATCTTTGGATTATTACTCCGTAATAACGGGAGGTTGGTACATGATCTAATAGGAAATATTAGCAGCCTTCTCAATGAAACATTTCACGGTTTGCATGTCATCCGATCCTTTACGATGGAAAAATCAATATTTTCGAAATATGTTAGTAAAAATCAGAAACTCTACAATTTAGAATTGAGTAATGCAAAACTTCGCGGATGGTTCTATGTAGGGGGGCATGCGGTTTCTTCGATAACCTTCCTGGTTAGCCTCTGTATGGGTTCATACTACGTTTCATTAGGTGATCTTACCGTAGGCTCTTTGCTAATTTTTGTTAACCTGGTTAACCATTTGGTGTATCCACTGACAGAACTTGCCGGACAATGGGCAGGTTTTCAACGATCATCTTCCGCAATGGAAAGAATATTCAAAATCTTGGAACAGCCAACAGAATCAAGAGCTTTACCAGCATTCGTCCAATCTAGAGCGTTGGAGAAGTCTATTCGATTTCAGGATATAACGTTTAGCTATGATGGACATCGTAACATTTTTGAACATTTGAATTTGCAGATTCCGGCCGGAAAGGTCGTTGCCATAGTCGGTTTGAGCGGCGCGGGGAAAACGACTTTGTTTAATCTGCTCTTAGCCTTGTACAAACCGCAGTTAGGTGAAATTTTCATTGATGATCGTTCTAGTGAAGCATTCACGCCTTCGGAATTAAGGAGCTTATTTGCCCATGTTTCTCAAGAAACCTTCCTTTTTGGCGGTACGATAAGAGAAAATCTCCAATTAGCTCGAGACGGCATTACGGATGTGCAGATGATGCAGGCTGCAACGATTGCCAATATCCATCCTTACATAATATCTCTTCCGCATGGCTATGACACCGAAATTGGGGAGAGAGGGATTAAATTGTCCGGAGGACAAAAGCAACGTATAGCGATTGCACGAGCGGTGCTAAAAAATGCCCCAATCCTTCTCCTGGATGAGGCTACCTCTGCCTTGGATAATGAGACAGAGCAACAGGTAAAGGAAGCGCTGCAAAGAGTAATGGTCGGCCGCACCACACTTGTCATTGCACATCGATTATCGACGGTTAAGAATGCTGATATCATCATCGTCATGGACAAAGGGGAAATTGTCCAAATCGGGAAGCATAGCGACTTACTTCTGGAGAATGGGCTGTATCGCAGTTTACATCGGAAGGGATTTCAGAAAGGGGAAGAACTTGTTGATCATCACTATGATACAAGCATTATATGATCCGCGAGCAGCTATGCCCCAGGACATAGAGTTCTTTGAGAAATCACTCGAGGATATTGAGTTTTTTGGAATATGGCCGCAAATGTATTGGCTGTTAAAGCAGCGGGGACAATTGGATCACATGCCGTCTTTTTTTCAGGAGCGGTTGAAATGCAAATACGAAGAAACGTTGTATCTGAATTTGTTTATCCGAAATCAAACGAAAATCGTATTAGAAGCACTAGAAGAAGCGGGAATTCAGACTGTTCCCCTTAAGGGTACTCTGTTTGCCGAAAAGTATTTCGGACACCTAGGAGCTAGAGCTACGTCTGATATTGATCTTTTAGTACATCCATTTGAACTGGAAAGAGCAATACATTGTGTGAAGTCACTGGGTTATACAACGGAGCAAGAGCGGATCCCTTCCCATTTCCATTGGAGCTTCAGTAAAGAAATACCTGACAGCGCTATTCCTCTGACCATTGAGCTTCATTGGGATTTGTTGAAGGAAAAGACATCAGAGTTAAATATCGACGAGTTTTGGGAGCAAGCAATTCCTATGGAGCCATATCGGTATATCAAGGAATTATCGGATTACCATACGTTTTATATGATTTGTTTGCATGGCTGGAGACATAATCTGAGTTCTCTTAAATATTTTTTGGATATTAGACAGATGATTCATGTGCAGGATAATTTAGATTACACTCGGTTGTCGAAGGATGCTGCAGCGCATAAAACCAGGAGAAGGATCGTCAGAATGCTGGCGATTGTTTATCATCATTTTCCGTATCTGGCAGATACGAAAGAGCTACACATTGGGTGGAAGGTCCGTCTATGGTGGGAGTACAGCTCATTAAGAGATAATAAGAGGTCCTTCAGAAGATATATGAATTGGATTTATTATCATTTTTTTGATTTTGATACAGTGAAACATACTATGGCAGCGCTATTTGATTTTTCGTATAGCGTAACGAATATGATGTTTTCAAGTGAAATTAATAAGATGCAAGAAACAGTTGACAGTGCAAAAAGAAGATGATATTCTGAGATTGTTCTCGATAAAGAACAATCAGTGATCGAAAGAGAAACTTATGAACGATGTATAAGTAAATAAATATTAAGTTAAAATGTATAGTATCGTTCTTTAATAAGAACCGGTGATTCAGATATCTATTATGTGAAGAAGGTGAAATGATGAGTGCCATTGCTGGAATATACAACTACAGTCAAGAGCCAATTCAAATTGAGCATGGATATCGAATGATGTTCGATTTAGAGAAATTTCCAGCAGATGATATTCAAACATGGCATCAAGATCACGTATTCCTAGGCTGTCATGCACAATGGATAACGCCAGAATCCGTCGGTGAACGATTGCCCTACTATGATTTTGCAAGAAAATTAGCAATCACTGCGGATGCCATCATTGATAACCGTGATGAGTTATTCGATAAATTACAAGTTGAACGAGAACGAAGAGCGAAGATGCCGGATAGTGAGCTGATTCTACTAGCGTACCATAGATGGGGCGAAGAAAGTCCCAAGCACTTAATTGGTGATTTCGCCTTTATGATCTGGGATGAGAGAAAGCAGCGCATGTTTGGGGCCAGGGATTTCTCGGGATACCGAACTTTATACTATTGCGGGGAGCGGTCGTTCTCTTTTTGCTCGACGATAGAACCGCTGTTGTCATTACCACATATTAAAAAAGAGCTAAATGAACAATGGCTTGCCGAATATCTAGCTATCACGGGAATGATCGATACCGTAGATGCTGCGACTACTCCGTATAAGCAGATCGAACAATTGCCACCAGCTCATAGCATTATGGTAACCCGGGACAGCATCCAGTTAAAGAGATACTGCACGCTCACGCCAGGAAAACCCTTGAAATTAAAATCGAATGAAGAATATGTTGAAGCCTTTCAAGAAGTGTTTCAACAAGCAGTCACCGCTAGATTGCGAACTCATCGTAATATTGGCTCTCAGTTGAGTGGAGGTTTGGACTCTGGTGCAGTTGTTAGTTTTGCTGCTAGGGCTCTACGGGCTGAGAATAAAACAATTCATACCTTTAGTTATATTCCTCCCAAAGATTTTGTTGATTTCACGGCTAAACAATTAGTGCCGAATGAAAGTCCATTTATACAATCTACTGTTGATCATGTAGGTGGTATTTCCGCTCATATCTTAGATTTTGAAGGAAAAGATTCATACTCCGAAATTGATGACTTTCTCAATGTTCTGGAGATGCCTTATAAATTTTTTGAGAACTCGTTCTGGTTGAAGGGGATGTTCGAACAGGCCAGTAAACAAGGCGTAGGCGTGTTATTAAATGGTGATCGAGGTAATTTTACAGTATCTTGGGGAACTGCACTCGATTATTACGCTACGCTTATGAAGAATCTGAAATGGGTTCGTTTATTTCAAGAATTGGATCAATATTCAAAAAATGCGGGTGGGAATAGATTGCGTAGGCTGCCTATGATCGCAAAAATAGGTTTTCCGATATTAAACAAAATTCTTCCAGATAGTCCACGTTATCAATTTCCATCGCTAATTAGTGATGAGTTTGCTAAGCGTTCAGGTGTTTTTAAAAAGCTGAAGCGATACGGTGTCGAGCAGACAGGATGGTTCAATCCTCCTAATCTCTATGAGGAGCGAAGAAATTTATTCGAAAATATTTTTCCTTGGAACGCAGGTAACACATTGACCTCCAAGTTATCCTTACGTTATGGCTTATGGAAGCGCGATCCAACGAATGATTTACGTGTGGTCCGATTCTGCTTATCTGTACCAGAAGGACAATATGTTCAGAATGGATTTGATCGGGCTCTCATTCGAAGGTCCACCGAACATCTACTACCTGATAATGTTAGGCTAAATCAACGCGTTCGGGGTGTTCAAGGTGCTGATTGGGTTCACCGGATGGTGCCACACTGGCCATCATTTGTGAATGAGCTTCATGAGTTGCAAGCAGATAAGCAGTTCTTTGAGCATGTAAATGGTGAGTTAATTCAGTCGGCATTACGTAAGGTTGAGCAAGGGGCACGGACCGATTATTACAAGGATTCAGATTATAAGATTTTAATGCGAAGTATAATTGTTTATCGCTTTATGAAAAAATTTGCTTGAAGGGAGGTGATACTATGAAAAAAGAATGGAAAAAACCTGAACTAGAAGTATTAGAAGTGAGTATGACTATGCTTGGAAGCGATGGTAATGACTTGGATAACGATTTTCCAGTAGGCACTCCGCGTGGCAGTCTAACGTTTAGCTAAGAACGAATAACGACTACATAGAAAAAGGCCCTTATACAGCTACTAAGTATAAGGGCTTTATCTAACTATAGACAAATGGAGTGAGAACAAATAATGTTGGAAATTGAAAAAAAACTTGTTTATAAAGCGTTTGGATTATCCATTAGTAGTGATATTCAGATGCCAGAATTGTATCAGGTGCATAATTATGAAACCCAAGTTGACATTGAAATCGTATTTGAAGATCTGTCAAAGCTCTGGAGTGAGCACTCAGCAGTACAGAAGGACTTTATCGTTCATGAAAATAAGGTCATGTTTAAAATCCCTCAAATCGCTACATTCTGTGTGCAAAGTGGAAATAAAATCGTCGTACAACCCATTCAAGACGCTGATGAAGATGAGGTGCGACTTCTTATTCTAGGTACGTGTATGGGGATCATCTTAATGCAAAGAAAGATATTTCCTCTACACGGAAGCGCAATTGCTATTGATGGGAAAGCATATGCCATAATCGGGGACTCAGGGGCAGGAAAGTCAACATTGGCAGCGGCATTTCTAAGACAAGGATATCAGTTGCTAACGGATGATGTCATAGCTGTGACTTTAACAGAAGACAATACACCCATTGTCACGCCCTCGTATCCGCAACAAAAGTTATGGATCGAGAGTTTAACACAATTTGGCATGGAGTCGAGTGGCTATCGTTCTATTTATCAAAGGGAAACGAAGTTTGCGATTCCTGTTGCCTCTCAGTTCACTTCACAGTCTTTACCATTAACAGGCATATTTGAATTAGTGAAAGGTGAAGGGGATACAGTTAAGATCCAGTCTATTGAAAGTCTAGGTCGATTACAAACGCTCTTCTTGCATACGTATCGAAATTTTTTAATTCCTTGCTTAGGGTTAGTAGAGTGGCACTTCACTAATTCCAGCCAAATATTAAATAAGGTAGATATGTATCAACTACAGAGACCAACAACGACATTTACTGCACAAGAGCTTGTTTCTATCATTCTAAATTCAATTCATGGAGGGAAAGCACATGTTACATACTCATAATATTACTTTGGAATCAACCGTTGTACAGGGAATAGGGAATGTTGTAAGTGATATGGCAGGAGAAACAGTCATGCTCAACATTCAGAAAGGGAAATATTACAATTTAGGCGAGGTTGGAGGTGTTATATGGGAAGGAATTGCGTCACCGAGCACGGTTAATGGCTTGATTGATGCGATTATGGCGGAGTATTCAGTTGACTATAAGGACTGTCAGGAGCAAGTAGTAACTTTTCTAGAAATGTTACACAACGAAGGGCTGATTGAGGTCCGTGAATAATCTGAAGATATTTCTCTCCTACGATAGACGAACGCAATGGATATATCTTGAAGCCTTTATTATGCTGGGCTGGGCTAGGCTCATGAAGAGTAGGCCATTTGCTAAGATTGCTCCCAGCTTAGGAACGCAAATGATCGAAACATCCTATACATCAATTGAAACTGATCAAACTGTATTAAGACTTATCTCGCAAGCGATTGATCGGATGAGTAAACACACCTTCTGGGAGAGTATGTGTCTTGTGAAAGCGATGGCTGCTATGAAAATGTTAGAACGACGTCGAATAGAGAGTACGATGTATCTGGGAACAGCAAAGGATGAGAGTGGAAAGTTGATCGCCCATGCGTGGCTTCGCAGTGGGCCTTATTATATTACTGGTCACGAAGTCATGAATAGATTTACTGTTGTTAGTAAATTTGCTAAACAATTGAACAGCAACAAAGGAGGGCAATCGTTATAAATAGCGCTTGGGATTATCCAAGAAGCTGCCTAACCTTAGGAGGAAGTTAAGTGAGACATGTCTTATACTTTGCAAAAGGAATACATACATTTTCGGGAAAAATACTTTACTTTAACTTGATTGGCATGGTGTTAATTAGTTTGCTGGAAAGTGTGGGGATCTTCCTACTAATCCCTTTGATTAATCTGACTGGTGTGCTTGCGGTGAACTCCAGTGAGGTTGCCGCGGTGTCATGGATACAGAAAATGTTTCAAAGTATGCCTGAAAATGCAAGTTTACTTATCATTCTAGTATGCTACTTAGGATTGATCATAGGGCAAGGCTACTTCCAACGCAATCAAACCATTCTTAATGCGAAGATTCAACAAAGATACACACGGCATCTCAGAGAAGAAACTTATAAAGCAATTCTTCAAGCTAATTGGGGATTCTTCTTGAAGACTAGAAAGACCGATCATATTAATTCATTAATAACAGAAATATCTCGTGTAAGTGCTGGCACGCAGATGTTTCTTCAACTTATTTCATCACTTGTTTTTACTTTCATTCAAATTGGAATGGCTTTCTGGTTATCCCCTGCAATGACAGTCACTGTTATTTTTTTCGGAGTAACCTTAATTGCTTTTTCTCGCAAGTTCATTAGGAAATCTAGCTCAATAGGCGAACAAACAACGCAGCTAAGTAAAGCTTATTTAGCCGGTGTAACGGACCACTTTAATGGGATTAAGGAGATTAAAAGTAATTCCTTAGAGGATTCACATATCTCATGGATCCATACTATAGGAAAGAAATTGGAACATAATATCGTTGAAATGATCAAGTTAAACACAACTTCCCAATTTATTTTTAAAGTGGTTTCTGCATGTCTAATGACATCGTTTGTCTTATATTCGATTAAGATGTTTCAAGCACAACCGACACAGTTGATGTTGATTATGGTTATTTTTTCAAGACTTTGGCCGAGGTTCAGTGGATTGCAATCCAATTTGGAGCAACTCGGTGGAATTATTCCATCTTTTGTTCAATTAATTCAATTAAAAAACGAATGTTTGAAACAAAATGAAATAACAGATGGAGATCAGCGCAGCATCGAACCAATTCGCATTGAAAGGGAGATCGAATGTCGCAATGTGTTCTTCCGATATAACACCAATCAATCTCAATTTACACTCCAGAATATTAATATTACCATTCCTTCCAACCAAATGACGGCTATAATTGGGCGTTCCGGTGCAGGAAAGAGTACTTTGATTGATCTGTTAATGGGATTGAATCTACCTGAGAAAGGGCAAGTCCTTATTGATGGTACGCCACTAACGAGTGAAAATTTACTTTCATTACGACATGCGATTAGTTATGTGCCTCAAGATCCGTTTCTTTTCAATTCCACCGTGAAAGAAAACTTATTACTGATGAAGCCAGATGCTAGTGAGGAAGAACTGTGGACAGCTCTCCGATTTGCTGCAGCTGCGGAGTTTGTAAAGAAGTTACCTCAAGGACTTCATACGCTAATAGGAGATCGGGGTATTAAGTTATCAGGTGGGGAGCGTCAGAGACTGGTTATAGCAAGGGCTATCTTGAAAAAGCCATCCATTCTCGTGCTCGATGAAGCAACAAGCGCATTAGATACGGAAAATGAAGAGAACATTCAACAAGTGATTCAGTCGTTAAAAGGGGAAATGACAATCATTGTCATTGCACATCGACTATCAACCATACGAAATGCAGATCAAGTTATTGAAGTTGAGCAGGGAAACATCATTCAGGTTGGTGGCTTTCACGAAGTTATTCAGAAGAAGCGAAAAGCAACAGAAATTGCAACGAATTGGTGAAATAAACGTGGAGTCTACGAGTTGGAAAGGAAGATTTCTTTTGATTAAGCCGCTTATACGTGCACTTTATGAGCCATCCATGGAAATGACATTTGATGATCATTTAGCAGATCATATTATTGAGCATTCACTAACCCCACAGGTTTATCATTTACTTCATGATCAACATAAATGGTCACAGGTGCCAGTGGTTATTCAAAAGAAATTGAATATGAACTATAAACCCGTGTTCTTATTTAATATGTTTCTTAAGAGCCAGAACGAATTATTATTGGGACAGTTTGAAAACATGTGTGTTGAGGTCATGCCCATTAAAGGTGTTTACTTTGCAGAAAAATATTTTGGACATCTAGGTGCTAGAGGCACCACAGATATTGATATCTTAATTAGAAAGAAAGATATCGACAAGGCAATCGCTGTTGTTAAATCGATGGGCTTCGAAATCGAAGAAGAGGAAGTTCCAGGACATTTTCACATCAGCTATAGCAAAATCGCACCAGATACTTCGATCAAAGTTAAAGTGGAGATTCACTGGGATATTCTAAAAGAAAGTACATCTAATTTCAACGTGGCAGAGTTTTGGGATGGGGCACTAAAGGTTGGAAATTATCAATATGTCAAAATGTTATCTGACTATCATACATTCTACTTAATGTGTCTTCATGGATGGAGGCACAATTTAGATTCTCCCAAGCATTACTTGGACATCATTCAAATGATCTATGTTGTAGGACATCGCTTCAATTATGAAGATCTACTTAGAAATGCCAAGACACATCAAACTTACAAGCGGATGCTGCGCACGCTATCTATCGTCTATAATGAATATCCGATGTTAGAGAGGGTTAAGGCATTTCCTCGAAAGAAGATTTCTAGAAAAGGCCATCAATACATTGATTTTATTGATTATCAGTTTCTAAGCTACGATCATCCTTGGCATAGTTTACATGAAGTCGGACAATGGCTTGTGCCCAATCAGTTTGAAATTGAATCGCAATTAAAGAGTAATGAGAAGCGGCGTATGTACATCTTGCAATTAGTAAACTTATATAAACAACGAATCACAAGTGCGTGTAAAGCGATCTTTCTTAGATGGAGTCAGTAGCGCGAGTTGTTCTCCAATGGGATTACGTAACGAATAATTGTGTTGACATGTTCTCTATAAAGAACTATTATAAGAATATACCCGTGATGGAAAGCGAAATTGCTGGAAGTCTGTTTAGGGGGAATATGTCGAATAACCATGCCGAGTCGTTCTTTATGAAGAACAACTCGGTGGTGCTGCTTAGTTATAAAGACTTTAATTATGAGATTTTCAAGGAAGATCTTATAGTTAAGTGCTTTAATTTCAAAACGGGGAGAAAATTGAATGGAACAAACAAAAGGAATTCCTAAAAAAATACACTACTGTTGGTTCGGTAGAGGTGACAAACCAGAAATTGTTAAAACCTGTATGAAGAGTTGGCATACTCATCTGAGTGATTATGAATTTGTTGAATGGAATGAGGATAACTTCGATATTCACATGAATTCCTATATAAGTGAAGCGTATAAGGCAAAGAAATTTGCTTTTGTAAGTGACTTCGTTAGAGTGTATGCACTTTGCAATTACGGAGGCATCTACTTGGATACAGATGTGGAAGTGTATAAATCCTTTGATGATCTGCTCCATCATGATTCTTTTTGGGGATTTGAACAGGAGAACTTCATCGCAACTAGCACGATTGGATCCAAGCCAAGTAATAAGCTGATCCAGACATTTCTAGATGCTTACAAGAATACGGAGTTTATTAACGATGACGGTACTTACAATGATCTGACCAATGTCGCTATGATAACTGAAATTCTGAAGCTCAAGGGAGTCAAACTAAATGGGGAGTATCAAGTCCTTGAAGAGGAAGCTGTATTCTATCCCCAGACTTATTTCTCCCCTTATGATTATATTAACTGCAGAAGATTCATATCGGAGAAGACATACGCGATGCATCACTTTTATAAGAGTTGGTTACCTGCTAGGACAAGGTTGAAAAGTAATATTAAATTAACACTAGCCAGAATCATTGGTGGTAACAATATCGCTAAATTAAGAGCATTACTGACTAAATAGTTGGAGGAACCGAAATATGACTCTCAATGTTGTTTATTCATCTGATAATAATTACGCGCAGCATGTAGGTGTATCCATGTTGTCTTTGTTTGAGAATAATAAGGATTTCGATCACATTCATATTTATTTAATAGAAAATAAGATATCCGCGGAGAACAAAAATAAATTAGAACAGGTTTGTAAGAAATACAAACGAACGATTAAATTCCTTGGATTTAACGAAATTTCGAAGAAATTGAAGTTAAATATTGGAAATCAGATTTCACTGAATTCATATGCTAGATTATTTCTTCCTAGTGTGATCGAGAGCAGTATTGATAAGATTCTATACTTAGATTGCGATTCCATCATAAACAGTTCATTACAAGAACTCTGGAGAACAGACCTAAGTGAACATTATGTTGCCGGTGTATGTGATACCGTGAGTGAAAATACAAAATTGAAAATTAATATGGATGTTCAGAGTTCATATATAAATGCAGGTATGTTATTGATTAACTTGAAAATGTGGAGAGAAGAAGAGATCGAGCGTAAATTTGTTGAGTTTATTGCTGCGAATAACGGCCAAGTCTTTCATCATGATCAAGGAACTATAAATGCAGTTTTACATCATAAATTCAAAGTACTTCATCCGAAGTATAATGCAATGACCATATTTTTTACGATGCGAAGAACTGAGATTATGCAGTACTACGGACTAAACGACTACTACAGTGAAGCTGAATTGAAGGAATCTATAGATACACCAGTGTTTATTCATTTCACGCCAGCATTTGTTAATAGGCCCTGGGTAAAAGGATGTAAGCATCCATTGGCGTCACAATATCAGAAGTATGTAGAGATGAGCCCTTGGAAGGGTGTAGGTTTAGATGCAGATAAACGAAGAATAGTAGAAAAGATGGTTGCTGGTTTATATAATCATTTCCCATTTCGAATGGCGAATGGTATTTGCAGGATCATATTTAAATAAAGTTCGATAGACGTGGGGGATGTTTATGGAGAAGAAAAAAATACTTGTAAGCATGTACTCCATGCACATTGGTGGAGCAGAAAGAAGTCTAATTGGATTATTAGAGAGCTTTGATTACAGCGTATATGAGGTTGATTTGTTTCTATACAGGCATGAAGGAGAGTTTTTAAGTTTTATTCCTAACGAAGTCAACTTATTACCAGCTATAAAACAGTATACGACATTTGAAAGACCTATAAAGGATATTGTAAAAGAGGGTCATATCTATTTAGGATGTGCGAGAATTCTGGCTAAATTAAAAGCTAAGATAAAAAACAGAGGACTTCAAAATGACCAAGGAACGTATAAACAAATGCAATATACTTGGAATTATTCAATGCTAGGGTTACCAAACATTGAAAAAAAATATGATGTTGCTGTAAGTTTTCTTGGTCCGCATAATTTTATACTTGATAAAGTAAAGGCAAAGACTAAATTAGGCTGGAACCACACCGATTATTTTAGAGCAGTGAACCCAGATAAATATTTAGATGAAGAAATGTGGAGCAGATTAGATTATATAGTGAATGTTTCGCAGGATAGTGAGGAATCATTCCTGAAGGTGTTTCCAAATCTTGGACATAAAACGATCACAATGGAGAATATCATATCATCTAAGTTTGTAAGGGATCAATCGGACGAGGAGATCGAAGATGAGATGCCAGATGATGGTTCTATAAAAATTTGCTCTGTAGGTAGATTTTGTGATGCAAAAGGATTTGATATGGCAGTAATAGCATGTAAAAAACTTGTAGAATTAGGCTATGACATTAAATGGTATATTGTGGGCTACGGCGCGGATGAAAATTACATTAAACAATTAATAATAGAAAATAATATTAGTGAAAAATTTATATTGCTGGGTAAGAAAATAAATCCATATCCTTATATGAAAAGATGTGACATATACTGTCAGCCTTCAAGATACGAAGGTAAAGCTGTAACAGTTAGAGAAGCCCAAATTCTTGGAAAGCCAGTGATCATAACAAATTACCCCACGGCAAAAAGCCAGCTAGAGAACGGTGTTGACGGATATATATGCGAGTTGTCTGTTAAAGGGATTGTTGATGGAATAGAAAAGTTATGTAAAGACGTGGAATTATTAAATTCGGTAGCAAGCAATTCAAGGACAAGGGATTACGGTAATAAAATTGAGATGAATAAATTATATAGTTTAATAGGTTGAACTTTAAGGAGATGAGATAATGAAGATATGCACAATAACCTGTCATGATGTCTATAATCATGGTGCTTCATTGCAGGCTTATGGATTGATGAAGTATCTATCGAACTGTGGCCATGATGTTGAAATCATAGATTACAAACCAGATTACTTAAGTAACCATTACAATCTATGGAGTATTAATAATCCTAAGTGGGAAAAGAACATGTTAACAAAGGCCCTATATTTAACACTGAAAATTCCAGTTAGAATACGCGAGCGTAATAAAAAAATAGCATTTGATAATTTTACGACTAAATTCTTGAAAATAACGAAATCAAGATATAAGTCAAACGAGGATCTAAAGAAAAATACACCTCATGCAGATGCATATCTATGCGGCAGTGATCAAATTTGGAATTGTCTCCATAAGAATGGAAAAGACCCTTCGTTTTATTTGGACTTCGTACCTGATGAAAAAATAAAAGCATCTTACGCTGCAAGCTTTGCAACCGATACAATATCTGAAGCATACAAACCTGTGGTGAAAGAGCGAGTGGAGAGATTAGATGCTGTTGGTATAAGAGAAAAAAGTGGTGTCGAAATCCTACATAGTATGAATATTCATGAAGCCGTTCATGTTGTTGATCCAGTATTTTTACTAGATAAAGAAGATTGGGATCCTATTGGTACAAGAGGGTTTAAAGAAGACTATATCTTAATATATGATTTCGACAGTAGTCATCTAATAAAAAAAATAGCCATGGAGATAGCTAAAGAAAAAGGATACAAAATATATACCATACATTCAGGTAAACTTAAATATGCGGATAAGTATTTTACATTAGATGGGCCGGAGACCTTTGTATCTCTGGTTAAAAATGCACAATTTGTTATATCGAATTCTTTCCATGCGGCTGTATTTTCAGTACTTTACGAAAGGCAATTTGCTATTGTAAATAGAACCGAAGCTATAAATACAAGAATGAGGGATTTGTTGGAAGACTTGAAGCTTAACGACAGATTAGTTGATGAAAACTATGATTTAATACGGTTGTTAAGATCTATTAAGTATAAAGAGAGTAAAAATATATTAAACGAAAAGATTAGTTTTTCCAAGAACTATTTACAAGGTGTGCTATCTATTAAGAAATAGGGTGAATGGGGTTACTATGAAAAAGAAAATACTGTTTGTGATTGACTCTTTGCATAGTGGAGGGGCCGAAAAAAGTTTAATATCCTTACTAACCTTATTTGACTATGAGAGTTATGAGGTAGACTTGTTAATGTTCTTGCCAAATGGTCTATATTTTCCTTTGATACCTAAAGAAGTTCGGGTGCTAGATGTTCCTAATGCAATCCAAAGGAAACGAAACAGGGTTATGGAAGTTGTGAAAAATGGAGATTTAAAGACTTTATACACAAGAATTGGTTTAGCTCTAGATCATAGAAATCCGTATGTAAATAATAAAATGCATGGTGCTCAAATTAATTGGAAATGGATGTCAAACAGTATAAATAAACTTGATCAGAATTATGAAGTAGCAATTGCCTATAGTCAAGGTATGCCTACTTATTTTGTTGCAGAAAAGGTAAATGCAAATAAGAAAATTTCTTGGTTTAATACAGATTATAAGTCAGCTAGATATAACAAGGATTTTGATTTTAAGTATTTTAATAAAATAGATAAAATTGTAACTGTTTCAGAAGCATGTAAAGATGTTTTGTCAGAAAACTTTGAGAATATATCAGAAAAATTTGAAGTTATTTATGATATTGTTTCCCCAAAATTAATAAATGAGATGTCAATTAGAAATAGTGGGTTTGAAGACAGTAATGACGGTATAAGAATATTGACAATTGGGCGGTTTGTGGATGCCAAAGGATATGATTTGGCTATAGATGCATGTTATCTACTAAAGAGTGAAGGGGTAAACTTCAAATGGTACGCTCTTGGAGAAGGTCCCTTAAAACTGAATATTGAACAACGAATTAAGGAAAAGAACTTGGAAGATACATTTATTTTGCTGGGAGTAGATGCTAATCCATATCCATATATTAAAAATACTGATATCTATGTACAGCCGTCAAGGTTTGAAGGGAAACCTATAGCTGTTAATGAGGCAAAGGTGCTATGTAAACCTATCGTTGTTACTAAGTTTAGCACAGTAAATAGTCAAATTACAGATGAAGAAAATGGAATAATTGTTGATATGAATTCAAATGATATCTATAAAGGAATTAAAAAAATGATAGAAGATAGCAAGCTTAGACAACAAATTTGTTTGAATCTAATGAATGAGAAAGTAGGGACTGAAGAGGAGATACATAAAGTGTACGCTCTGATTGAGTCGAACTAAAGATGGTGAACCTACAATGAGAGTAAAGAAGGCGAGCATTAATGTTATTGTTAATTTACTGACTTTCATATTGGGATTATTACCTGCCTTTATAGTCAGAAAGGCCTTTTTGGATTCGTTAGGAAATGAATTACTGGGTTTAACTTCGCTATACACAAACATCATAGGTTTGCTGTCCATTGTAGAACTGGGAATAGGCAGTGCTATTATTTATTCATTGTATAAGCCTTTTGCTGAAGTAGATAAAGAAAAGGTGAAAGGATATCTAAATTTTTACTCCAAGTTCTATAGAATGGTAGGGTTTGTGGTTCTAGGGTTAGGGTTACTAATGACTCCTTTCCTAGATCTTTTTATTAAGGGCCAAGTAAACTTAATGGATGCCCAATTATATTTCCTGTTGTTTCTGATCAATACGCTGGTTACTTACTTTTTTTCTTATAAATTATGCATTCTAAACGTTGCCCAAGAAGGTTATAAAATATCAATAGCAACTACCGTAAGTAAACTATTAATCTCAATTTTACAATATTCATTGTTAAGTATTTTTCCGAATTTATATATCTATTTAATCATTCAGATCCTTATTAATCTGATTTATTATGTATTTATGAATGTATACATAGACAAGAAATATCCGTGGCTCAAACAGACATCCGGTGCTATAGAGGATGAGGAACGGAAATCATTAATTAAAAATGTCAAAGCGCTTTTTTTGCATAAGATAGGTGGCGTCCTTATATTAGGTACAGATAATTTAATTATCTCTTCCTTCGTTAGTCTGACAGTAGTGGGAATATTTAATAGCTACAGTATGATATTAGGTGCTGCGCAAGGATTAATATCTAGTTCTCTTTCGGGGGTGTCTGCCAGCGTTGGGAATTTATTGGTAGATGATAATAACGAGGTTGCGTATAAAGTCCATAGAAGATTATTTTTTCTAAGTTTTTGGATAGTATCATTTGTTGCGATTTCGTTGTTTAATACAATTGAACAGTTCGTAAGGTTATGGTTGGGAGAAGGACAAAGCTTAGATAATCTCACAATAATTCTACTTCTTATTAACTTCTACTTTTTTTTGATGCGAGGGTCCGTTGAACGGTTTAAAGAAGGTGGTGGGATCTATTATCAAGATAGGTATGCCCCATTATTAGAAGCAGCAATTAATTTAGTGGCATCTATTGTATTCATTAAATGGATAGGTCTTCCAGGTGTTCTTTTGGGAACTTTACTAAGTAACTTGACTGTTGTTTTCTGGCTTAAACCTAAAATGGTGTATAAATATATCTTTAAAAAGAAATTAGTCGAATATTTTAAAGTATACATTAAATATCTAATAATAGGATGCATACCGCTTACTATAACCCATATATTGACAATTTATCTCAAGGAGATAAATAATGTGTATGCCTTATTAGGTAACGGCATGATCCAAATCGTCGTGATTAACCTTTTCTACTTTATTATATTTAAGAAGAATGAAGATTATAAATACTTCGAAAGCTTGGGCTATATTCTACTCGAAAAAACGAAGTTACGATTTGTATCATTGCGATTGAAGCAAAAAGAAACAAAAAGAGAATTGGGTTGAAAATAATTTGTAAGTGAGGTATGACTAATGCTGCTTCCATTAACGTCTCTTCGTTTCTTCGCGGCTATATTGGTTTTCCTATGGCATATCAATATACTTAAGAATTATCAAACAGGTTATATTGGCGTATCTTTTTTTTTCATGCTATCAGGATTCATTTTAACTTATAGTTATCACACGAAATTTAATTCTTTAAATCAAAGAAATCTTACTAATTTTTATGTTGCAAGAATAGCGAAAATCTTTCCGGTCCATATATTAACGTTTATTTTAGCTATACCTTTTATTCTGCACAGCGGCGTAAATTTTAAGTATTTAATAATTGGCATATCAAATCTACTGTTACTGCAAAGTTACATTCCAATAAAAGAATATTATTTCTCATTTAATGGTGTTTCTTGGAGTATATCGGTTGAACTATTCTTTTATATGCTATTCCCTGTCCTAATATTAGCATTATTAAGAAATAAAATTACATCTAAGATATTGAATTTGTCTCTACTTATGATAGTAATATGGGGGACGTGTATAGTTTTTTTTGGATCTTATCAGGCGAAACTTGATGACTGGTTAACTTATGTGTTTCCATTTGTGAGAATAGTTGATTTTCTTATAGGGATCTGTTTAGGCTTAATTTTTTTAATTATTCAGAAGAATCCTAATAAAGTACTTGGAAAGATGAGGTTTGCAACATTCACATTCTTAGAATGTCTATCTATTTTACTGTTGATTGGAGCAATCGTGTATTCTCCTCATATTAATCAATCTTTACGGTTTAGTCTGTACTATCAACCATTTTGTATATTATTAATTTATGCTTTTGCCAGCCAAAGTGGTGCTATTTCGAAGCTGCTATCAAATAAAACTTTGGTCTATTTTGGTGAAATAAGCTTCTCGTTTTATATGATACACGGACTTGTAATCAGATATCTTTCTGCACTTCATGTTCCTTATACCCATGGTATGGTAGGATTCATGATTTCAATTATTTCAAGCTCCATTATTTATAAATATTATGAAGAACCACTTCGAAAGAAAATGCGTAATTCCTTTGCTTACTATGTTGATAATAAAGATAAAATTACTAAAGAAGAACCACCTAAAGCAAAGATTAAGGTTTCGGTATAAACGATTAACCAAATACTGGAGGCGTTTTGTGAATAGACGATATGATCAATTAGATTCTTTGAGGGGATTAGCTGCTTCATCCGTTCTGTTATCGCACTTAATTTTTCCGAGTTTCTATCTAATCGACAAAATAAAGAATACTCCTCTGCATATTTTTTGGGCTGGACATGAAGCAGTGATTCTATTCTTCCTTTTAAGTGGTTTTGTCCTTTCATTACCTTTCCATAATAATAAAAAGACAAGATACAGAGATTACTTAGTAAAAAGGATATGTAGGATTTATATTCCATATATTGCGTCAATTATACTTTCGATTCTTCTCATGACTACTCTTGCGCACACTTCCATTCCAGAACTTGGTAATTGGTTTAATGGTAATAGGATATCTTCTCTCTCAAGTGAATCATTGATTGGCCATTTTTTGTTTTTAGGGGATTATAATAGTACAGAAATAAATCCTGTGGTATGGTCGCTCGTTCATGAAATGAGGATATCACTTATATTTCCTCTCCTAATGTTCTTTGTGATTAGACTTGGCTGGAAGAAAAATATTGCACTTTCACTGGCGTGTACTGTTATTTATTATTTGTGCATTAAGACTATCAATTACAATATTCCATTCATCTATTCTATACATTATATCGGGTTTTTCACAGTAGGTGCATTACTAGCCAAACACAGACAATTTATCCACGATCTATACCTTAAATTAACAAATAGTTTAAAGTATACCATTATGATTGTGGGTGTTATGGCATATACGTACACATACTGGTTTTTCCCTAATAGTGCTTATCTGCATGTAACACTTATTAACGATTGGGTTGTAGCCATTGGTAGTTGTATATTCATTATCTTTAGTCTCAATTCTAATATTTTGAAAAAAATATTACTTTTAAAGCCAATTCATTTTATTGGACAGACTTCATATAGTTTATACCTTTTTCACATCCCTTTATTGTTAACTTTATTTAACATTTTTTATGAGAAAATGCCTATTTGGTTGATTGCTGTAATTGCATTTGTATTTTCTTATATTTTTGCAGGAATAACATATTATCTAATTGAAAAACCATCGATTAAATTAGGTGGAATTTTGACTACTCGCTTTAAAAAGATCAGTGTTAGTTCTGAAAGTTCAGAAGCAGTAAAGCAAAAATATTCATTGAAAGTATAATTTAATTAGGAAATGCAAAAATACAGAGACTGAGTTTAGCGGTCTCTTTTTTGTTTGCATTATTATTTTGAGAAGAAAAAATATAATGAAGTTAGCCTTTCACTTTCAAATAATTTCAGAATAAAAAGTCCGAAATATAAGCTAATTAATCAAAAAAAGGTGATTCTGTAACATTATCTTCATCTATTGAATATCCTTTAATAGGAGGTGTTTCATAGATGGCGTACATGATTGAGCTTGGTCGCTGGGGGATAACTCAAGGTCTACCTATCAAACGGTTAGAAGTAATTAATTCAGTTAGCGTGAATTGCTATGCTGATGCAGATTATTCAATTGCATACAAGAACATGATGGGATTTAATAATGCATTCGCTTGGGCCAAAGCGTCGGGTTATAATAAGGTCACAGTTCCTTTTGGCAGCTATTCGGTATGCTATAGTAATATATCTGACAAAGACTATGAAAATAAAATTGTCATTAACTTTGACAACTTTTCTGTAGATCTTAATGGCTCTACCTTTAAGGTTATGTTTGATTCTGTGAAGCGTTCGCCTTACGACAAGATGAAGTCAGGCAATAGCTGGATAACTAATACTGCTCCAACATATGCCTTTCCTGGCACAATGATGGTGGTTAGGGATTGCAACTTTACTGAAGTTAAGAATGGAAAAATAATAGGCGATAAAATAGACCGCGACTTTACTTTACCGAACGAAAGAGGAATAGATAACACTTACGGTATATTAGCAGGAGGAAATTGTAAATACATTAACATAGAAGGCCATGATGTGTCACTCTTTATGGGTGATGGTGTGGCTGTTAGTTCTGGTAAAAACAATACATTCATAAAAGTTGGCTACGATATGAAATGGGTACTAGGGGAATTAGATACGAATGGAGCATTCATAGCCTCCAATGCTCATTGTGTATCGGATTATATTTCAGTTAGTCCCAACACACCACACTTCTTACAGGGGTATGGTTATACTCAGGGTTTGACAGCACTCGTAAGCAGAAGATATACAGTCTACATGTATGATGCTAATAAGACCTTTGTCTTTAAGGCAAATCAATTTGCTCTAAAAGATTTTACTACGACTAAACTCACAAAATTTATCAGGTTAGTAGTGGAAGAAACATCTGTTGATCCTAACGGATGGCAAATGCAGCTTAAAACTGGGTACTACGGTTCTTATCTTACTTTTCAGAATAACTATATTCATCATAATCATAGAGGCGGAATGAGCCCTGGTGTAAATGACATGTTTATCATTAATAATCACTTCTATAACAATGGAGAAGCTTATGATTATGAAAATAATCTACCCGGTGCCGCTAATACGAATGGGAGTCCTTGGTCAACGAGATATCATATAAATATGGAAGACTCCCAAGGTTTTAATATACACATTATTGGAAATAAGTTTGAGAATGGGAGACTAGGAATAGCTGCAAGGGGCTACAACTATGTCATAAGAGACAACTGGTTTAAGAATTGTGGTGTGGTCTTATACAGAATGATCTACGCCACCGTGAAAGATAACTATTTTGAAGGTCCTTCTGCCGGATTCAATACCTATCCTTATGACACTCCTTGGAATTCTTATCAAGACTATATTCGATATTGGGATATAGAAGGGAATGCTATAGAAGGTGATTTTATTGTTGTGGGCAATGCTACAATAAAAAATATATCAAACAACACTATACAGGGCATGGTGTCCTTACAATGCGAAGTGAATAATTTTAGGGACAATCTATTTAAGATTGATAAAGATATTGGCTTTGCTGAGGTAATCAATCTTAAAACCGTATCTAATATCTACGGCTGTTCCTTTATAAAAAGCAACCAAAGTAAAGCTAAGAACTCCATAACATTTGAGAACTGCACGTTGTACGATTGTACCTTTAAAAACATAAAAATACAGGTAGACAACAATGTGGTAATAAAGGATAGTACAATAACTGATTCAGGGTTTAATATTAGAGGGGCTTCTCTAAAGCTTGATAGCTGTAAAGTCAGCCATGGAACTTACTCTCTTTTAAACAACTATCCGATTAACCCTGAGAACTCTGCTTTTATAAACATCATAACTAGCACAGTTCCTACTTCTCTAGAACTCAAGAACTGTGATATTACCTCAAATTCAGGTCAGTCCATCTTCTCAGGTTACAATGCTAAAAGTATACCTATTAGTAGTGTTAAAATAGAGGGAACTAAAATCGAGAAGCAACTAAATAACAAACTCGGTTTCGGTATGTTTGGAGGTGCTGTTTCTATAATTAAGTCTCAAATATCTTGCGATGTTAAAGTACCTGTATATACTCCGAATCCCGCCCTGATACATCAGTTCTCAGACAATGTATTCACTAATGTTTCATTTAATATTAAACAGTCAGATATTGTTTACACGCAGCAAGATATTGGCATACTTGCAAGACCATTAAGCGGAAATGGTGTTCCTTCCGTAGTTCCGCAAAAATTGGGCCAAGAATATTACGATATAACAAACAAAAAGCTATATAAATCCTTCGGTACAACAACGACCGCTGATTGGGTCCTGATGAACTAACTAAGAAATTTCAACTATTAGTACGATGGGAACCGAGCTGTGTTGGATCGGGATTTTTTGAAAAGTCACTAGGAAATCTAAGGCTGGAATGAATATAACATTCATTCCAGCTTTTACTAGTAAAAATTAGGTTGACACGTTCTTTATAAAGAACTACAATTAAAGTAATTTAAGTGAACCATTTTTTCGTCTATTTTTTTTAATCTAAATGTTCTTTATAAAGAATATTTATCGAGAAAACGTTCTCTAAATTAATTAATGAGCAGAGTCGCTCTTTGTCGTTCTTTATAAAGAACCTCGATGGTCGTGTATCTCTCCCGGTCATGTCTCCTTACCGTTATCAACGGAGGCACTCGATCATGCTGTGGGTTTATAGGACCTTAGACGCGAGTCGTCAAGAGTGTGGTGCGAGGTGGGGTTAGATGCCCTATTGATTAAAGGGTTTAATTATAAGGTCTTTTTCCAAAGGCCCTATACTTAAGAACTTTAAAGAAAGGGTGGATTTATTTGTCTTATAGCCAACGGTTGTCACTTTTAATTATAGCGGACTCCTTTATTGTATTAACCTCTATTTTCTTTAGTCGATTTCTTTTGAGCGCAGATCTTCGAGTTATCACATTGCCGTTAGTTGTAAGTGCAATCGCATTATTAGTAAGTCATCATGTATTTTCACTGAGGTATAAACTTTATAAAAAAGCATGGGAATACGCGAGTGTAGGCGAGTTAATCATTGTTTTTAAAGCCGTTTCGTACTCGATTATTGCTGCTGCGTGTGTTCAACAAATTGTTGTTCAAGATATTTACTTTCGGTTACTCGCTGTTACATGGATGCTGCATATTTTGTTAATCGGCGGCTCTCGCTTCTGTTGGAGATTACTACGCGGCACTTTGATAAAGAAGACGGACAACAAGAAGCGGACATTGATCATTGGCGCTGGGTCAGCCGGTACCATGGTAGCAAGACAGCTAATAAAAAATAGCGATACAGAGCTTCTGCCAGTTGCATTTATTGATGATAACGTACGTATCCACAATCTAGATATTATGGGGATTCCGGTTGTTGGGGGGATAAGTCGAATTGAGAAGACAGTCTCTGAACTTGGCATTGATAGCATTATTATTGCAATTCCTTCCTTAGGACGGAAAGAGTTGAATGCGATTTTCCAAGAATGCGCCAAAACGACAGCCAAAACACAAACCCTGCCAATGTTAGAGGATCTTGTAACAGGTAAGCTTTCGGTCAATCAATTCATGGACGTTCATGTTGAGGATCTATTGGGTAGGGAGCCGATCGAGCTCGATATCGCAAGTATTTCTGAGTTTGTTACCCACAAAGTGGTATTGGTAACCGGTGCAGGAGGCTCTATTGGCTCTGAAATCTGCCGTCAGGTTTCTAAATTCCAGCCCAGTAAGCTCATCTTACTAGGGCACGGAGAGAACAGTATTTATTCCATCGAAATGGAATTGAAGGACATATGTGAGTACGCCCAAACGGAATTCATTACAGAAATTGCTGATATTCAGGACTCACGCAAAATGATGGCTGTTATGAATCGACATCGCCCTGATGTCGTGTACCATGCGGCAGCTCATAAGCATGTACCGCTGATGGAACGCAATCCCGAAGAAGCGGTTAAGAACAACGTGATTGGAACAATGAACGTTGCGATTGCGGCAAGCAAGTATGACGTGAATACCTTCGTCATGATCTCGACGGATAAAGCTGTAAATCCAACTAGCGTCATGGGAGCCACGAAGCGTATGGCTGAAATGATTATTCAAGACATGGATAAGAGCAGTAATACGAAGTTCGTAGCGGTTCGATTTGGCAATGTTTTGGGTAGCAGAGGCAGTGTCATTCCAAGGTTCAAGCATCAAATTGAAAAGGGTGGTCCCGTATCGGTCACCCATCCGGATATGATTCGCTACTTTATGACGATCCCAGAAGCCTCTAGGCTCGTTATGCAAGCTGGCGCATTAGCCAAGGGTGGAGAAATTTTTGTCCTCGATATGGGTGAGCCTGTGAAAATTGTTGATCTGGCCAGAAATCTAATCAAGCTTTCAGGTAACTCTGTGGAAGATATCGGTATTGAATTTACCGGAATGAGGCCAGGAGAGAAGCTTTATGAAGAACTTTTGAAAGCTGAAGAAATTGAGGAACAGCAAGTGTATCCGAAGATTTATATCGGGAAAACGGCGGATTTATTCATGGATGAAATCAAAGAGGTCATTTCCATGTACAACACGTTAGATAAGGAAAGCTTAAGAGAACATTTGCTTAATATCGGTAATAGTAATGTCATTCTTTTATCCAAAAAACTATCCTCTGTAGGCTGAAAAGGAGCAATCACGTATGAAAGTTAGAAAAGCAATTATTCCAGCTGCAGGTCTGGGGACAAGATTCTTACCTGCAACGAAAGCAATGCCGAAGGAAATGCTGCCCATTGTTGATAAACCGACCATTCAATATATTGTTGAGGAAGCCGTTGAATCGGGCATTGAAGATATCATCATTGTGACGGGTAAAGGTAAAAGAGCAATTGAGGATCATTTTGATAACTCCTTCGAGCTTGAGCGAAATTTATTGGAAAAGCAGAAGTTCGAGCTGCTATCGGAGGTAAAAAAGTCTTCTAATGTAGATATTCATTATATTCGCCAGAAGGAGCCTAAGGGCTTAGGGCATGCAATCTGGTGCGCACGTAAGTTTATTGGCAATGAGCCATTCGCCGTATTGCTTGGGGATGACATTGTTCGAGCGGATAAGCCTTGCTTGCAGCAATTGATGGAACAATATGAATATCAGGATGCATCCATTATCGGCGTAAAGCACGTACCTGATGAAGAGGTATCCCGATATGGGATAGTGGATGGCTTTGAGTTGGAGAACCGCCTACATAGCGTCAATCATCTTGTTGAAAAACCCCTCAAAGAGTTAGCACCTTCCAATTTAGCGATCATGGGGCGTTATATTCTAACACCTACAATTTTCGAGATCCTCAATAATCAGCAACCAGGGGCTGGAGGCGAGATCCAGTTAACCGATGCGATCGCACAACTCAATCGGATTGAATCCGTGTATGCTTACGAATTTGAAGGGACCCGCTATGATGTCGGGGAGAAAATGGGCTTTATTCAAACGACGATCGAATATGCATTGCAGCGTAAAGATTTAAGATACGGTCTGTTGAAGTATCTTTCCGAGCTCATGGAGAAAGAATTAATCAAATAGGTGATGCCACGATGTCTAGAAAAGTATTGTTTTGTGCAACGGTTGATCATCACTTTAGGTCCTTTCATCTGCCTTACTTGAAATGGTTTAAGGAGCAGGGCTTCGAGGTTCATGTTGCTGCTAGTGGGAATATTGAGCTTCCCTATGTTGATAAAAAGTTTGACATTCCGATACAGAGGTCACCATTTCATCTGAAAAATGTGAAGGCATATTCCCAACTCAAATCCATCATCACTCAAAACAAGTATGACATCATTCATTGTCATACCCCAATGGGTGGAATGCTTACACGATTAGCGGCGAGAGGGGCACGGAAACGTGGAACAAAGGTCATATACACAGCGCATGGGTTCCATTTTTGCAAAGGTGCTCCTCTTAGTAATTGGTTGGTGTATTACCCGATTGAGAAGTTTTTTTCAAACTTTACGGATTGTCTCGTAACGATAAATGAGGAAGATTATGCCTTGGCAGTAAAGCGTCGGTTTAACGCCAAAAGAATCGAGCATGTTCATGGCATTGGGGTTAATACAGAGCAGTTTCAACCGATTTCTGACTTGCACAAACAAGAACTGAGAAAAAGCTCCGGATATGCATCAGATGATTTTCTTTTGTTCTATGCAGCTGAATTTAATGAAAACAAAAATCAGCAGCTGCTTATTCATGCAATAGCCTTACTTAAGGATAAGATACCCCATGCGAAGCTGCTATTAGCTGGAAGCGGTCCATTACTGCAAAGCTGCCGTAATCTCGCGATTCGTCTTGGTGTTGAAAACATGGTGGATTTTCTTGGATATCGAAATGACATCTCCACGATATTACCACAATGTGATGTAGCAGTTGCGTCAAGTCTTCGTGAGGGTTTACCCGTCAATATTATGGAGGCTATGGCATGCGGTTTGCCGATTGTAGCAAGTGTAAATAGGGGACATGCTGAGCTTGTTAAAGATAGGGTAAACGGTTATATCATTACAGAGCTAAAGAGTGATCAGTTTGCAATAAGGCTGACCCAACTCTATCAGGCTGAGAAATTGCGGAAAGAATTTGGGATTGCGAGTGTACATCGGGTGAAAAGATACGCAATTGCTCAAGTTGGAAATGAACTCACGGGGATATATACAAATTACTTTTTGGGGGATAAGGATGGGACCAAAGGTAAGTATAGTAGTGCCTATATATAATGTTGAAGCGTACTTAAGTAGATGTCTGGACAGTATATTGTCCCAAACATTACAAGATATTGAAGTCATAGCTGTTAACGATGGGTCAACTGATGCAAGCGGAGAGATCCTTGACCAATATGCTAGTAAAGATACTCGTATTATCGTGATCCATAAGAAAAATGGCGGAGTATCTGCAGCTCGCAATGATGGAATCCAATTGGTAAAAGGAGAATATATTGGTTTTGTTGATCCAGACGATTGGATCGATCATGATATGTATGAAGCATTGTATCATTCCGCAGTAGAAGAAAAAGCTGATATTGTAATGTGCACGTATATGCGAGAGTTTGGAACTCACTCAAAGGAAAAAAAGTTTAATCTGCCAGATAAGGTTTGCTTTCGGAACCAAGAAATACGTTCAAATATCCTAAGGCGGTTAGTAGGACCAGTTAAAGAAGAAATGGCAAATCCTGAGTATTTGGACGCTTGGGGAACTGTGTGGTCCAAATTGTATCGAACTGAACTTGTTAAGGGAAATAACCTTAAATTTATCGATCTTAGTGTTGTGGGTACCAATGAAGACTCTCTGTTTAATATCCATACCTGTTATTATGCTACAGTATTTGTTCTACTGAATAAGCCATATTATCATTACTGGCGGGTAAATACGACCTCGGTAACATCCGGTTACAAACCCGAATTACATGACAAGTGGTTTAAGCTTTATAGCTTTATGGAAAGTTTCATAAAGGAAAAGGAACTGCCGCCTGAATTCTATGAAGCTTTAAATAATCGTATTTGTCTTAATATGTTGGGACTTGGCTTAAATACGATAAGTAACTCAGAATCCTCATTTTTGAAGATAAGTAGATTAAGTACAATTTTAAATGACAATCGTATGAAACGTTCCTTTAAACAATTTGAAACAGTTTATTGTTCATTTGTTTGGAGAACGTTTTATTTTTGCGCCAAATTTAGGCAAGCGGTCGGATTATACATCATGCTTGTAACCATTAATAGACTTCGAAAAATGATTAGATAGGAAAGTGATAACTTTGGAACCTACTCGTGTACTTCAGGTAGTTACAATCATGAACCGCGGCGGACTTGAAACAATGTTAATGAATTATTACCGACAAATAGATCGAAGCAAAATACAATTCGATTTTATGGTACATCGAGAAGAAAGAGGGCATTATGATGATGAAATTTTAAAGCTTGGTGGGAAGATATACACGATGCCACAAATTCGCCCGGGGAACTACAGACTATATTTTAAAATGCTGGATGAGTTTTTTGCTCACCATTCGGAATACAGCGTTGTACATTCACACATCAATGAAAATAGCAGTTTTGTACTGAGAGCAGCGAAACGTGCGAATGTTCCGTGCAGGATTGCACATAGTCACTTAAGTGATTTAGGGATGGATTTAAAACTGCCTTTTCGTATGTATGCAAGATTCGTAATGAAGAATAATCCAAACAAGTTTTTTGCATGTTCCAGAAATGCAGGTCAGTGGTTGTTCGGAAAGGAAGTATCAGATTCCAATGACATGACAGTTCTTAACAACGCTGTTGATGTAGACAGTTTTAAGCTTGATAAAGGTATTAGAAATCAGATTAGACAAGAATTGCAAGCGGGCGATAAATTGGTCTTGGGACATGTGGGGAGATTTAACAAGCAGAAAAATCACGATTTCTTAATTGACATATTCAAATCTGTTCATGATAAATGTCCTGAATCTATGCTTGTGTTAGTTGGGGATGGATATTTAAAACCAGCAATAGAAAAGAAAGTTGCAAGGTTAGGTTTAAGTCCTCATGTAAGATTCCTAGGAGTTAGAGAAGATATTGAGTCTCTTTTGCAGGGGATGGATATATTTGTTTTCCCATCGCGATTTGAAGGATTGCCAGTTGTACTTATTGAAGCGCAGGCAGCTGGTCTAATGTGTCTTGTTTCGGATGCGATCACACGAGAAACAGATGCAACGGGACGTATTCAATTCATTAGTCTAAAGCAATCCCCTGTGGAGTGGGCGTCTCAAGTACTTGCTTCTTCTTACGAGCATGAAGATACATCTAGACTAATGCGTACAAATGGATTTGACACTAATGAAATGTCTAAATGGCTAGCAAATTTTTATATAAGTAATGGAATATACACAAATCAAGCTTAAATGTATGGAGGTAATGTAATGATTCCGGTAGTAACAGTTTTCACACCAACGTTCAATCGTGCGTATACTCTTCATTTATGCTATGAAAGTTTAAAAAGGCAAACTTCCAAGAATTTTGTTTGGCTAATTGTTGATGATGGTTCAACAGATGAGACTGCTGACCTAGTCCAACAATGGATATTAGAGGGAGTTGTTAAGATTCAATATCATTTCCAAAATAATCAAGGAATGCATGGAGCTCATAACACGGCCTATGAACTTATTAATACTGAACTCAATGTATGCATTGATTCAGATGATTATATGGCCGATAATGCCATAGAGCTTATTGTTGGTTATTGGGAGAAATATGGTAATGAGAAATATGCTGGTATTGTGGGTTTAGATGCTACACCTAATGGAAATATTATTGGCACAAAGTTACCAGATCATATTAAAGCATCTAAAATATCAGAATTATATGCGAGACACAAGATCACAGGTGATAAAAAACTTGTATATCGGTCTGAATTAACACGAAAATGTCCACCATATCCGATCTTCGCAGGGGAAAAATATTGCCCATTAAGTTATAAATACCTTCTAATCGATCAAGAGTGTCCATTACTAATTATGAATGAAATATTATGTCATGTTGAGTATCTAGCTGATGGGTCCAGTATGAACATAATCAACCAATATAAGAGAAATCCAAAGGGTTTTTTGCATTTTAGAAAAGTAGCCATGAAGTTTGCTCCAACCTATAAGGACAGATTACGTGAGGCTATTCATTACGTTTCAAGTAATTTAATGATCAATAATTATAAATTTCTAATGGAGTCTTCCTATAAATGGACTACGTTAGTAGCAATGCCTTTTGGTATATTACTCTATTTTTATATTTTGAATACGAATAAAAAGACTGTACTTAAGAATAATTAAAAAATGAATAGTAATGTGAGTGAAAGGGATTGGTAGATTGGCCATTTTCTATATTAATCTTGTTATTGTCTATTTCTTCTCTTTGTTTGCAAGATTAGTTGTTAATAGGTCTTCGGGGTTAACTGTTTCAAGACCGAACTTTTTGTTAGCTTTGATTGTGATGGTTACAATGGTTTTAGTTTCAGGGCTTCGCAAGAATATTGGAGATACATATTTTTATATGTTTTCTTATGCTCAAAATGATTTTAGCTGGGAAAGTATTAAAGATATGAAGGATGTTGGTTTTAACATCTTTCAATTGCTTTTGCAGAAGATATCTCATAACCCACAATTATTAATTTTAGTAGTAGCTGCTGTAACAAATGTCTTGATTATCTTCACCTTATATAAGTACGCAAGATTATTTGAATTGAGTTTATATGTTTACATTACAAGTGGTATGTATATAGCCTCCATGAATGGGATTAGACAATTAATGGCAGCAGCAATTGCATTTGCTGCAACGAAATATTTGTTTAACGGCGATTGGAAAAAGTACTTTCTAGTTATCCTTGTAGCAGGACAAATACATCAAAGTGCTTATATTCTAATCCCACTGTATTTTGTTGCTAGAAGAAAAGCTTGGACATGGTCGACTGGTGCATTACTGATACTTAGTATTTTTGTAGTCCTTGGGTTTAATCAATTTTCATCCGTAATGTTCTCTGTTTTAGAGAATAATCAGTATGGTGGATATGTGAATGCGGAAGTGGGAGGTACCAATATAATTCGTGTTGCTGTTAGTGGTGTTCCTATCCTATTTGCCTATCTAGGAAGGAATAAGCTGCGAGAAATTTTCCCGCAAAGCGATTATGTTGTCAACATGTCATTACTAGCCTTCGTATTTATGCTTATTTCAACACAAAATTGGATATTTGCTCGAGTTTCTTTTTATTTTCTATTATATAACCCGTTGTTAATCTCATGGATAATTCATTTATTTCATACACGAATGCAAAAATTATTATATTACTTAATAATTGTTTTTTACTTTATTTACTTTTTTTATGAAAGTGCTATTAGTTTAGGAATCGTTTATAAAAGCGACTTCATTCATTTTTTTCAATAATAATTTGACGTTAGGGGGATAGTGATGACGAGAGCTAGAAACTTGGGACAAAAAGATAATCAAAATAAATTATATAATATTCAATATTTAAGAGCATTTGCTTCAATTGTAGTTTTGCTTTTTCATGTAACTAATTTAATAAAGCAACAAATTAATTATGATTTTGCATACAATATTTTTAGTTTTGGATACATGGGAGTCGATTTATTTTTTGTTTTAAGTGGATTTATTATAAGTTATATTCATTTTGCAGATTTCGGATTAAGTTCAAGGTTAAAATCATTTTTTCTAAAGAGGTTTACTCGAGTATTTCCAGTATATTGGATTGTATTATTTCCAGTTGTTATTGGCAATCTTCTAATACCTTCGATGGGTATTGGAAGTGAAAGCTACACTACCGAGATCATTACTTCAATGTTTCTAGTACCCCAAAATCATCATCCTATACTTGATGTTGCATGGACACTAAGACATGAAATGTTTTTTTACATTATTTTTGGTTTACTTTTCGTCTTTAATAGTAAGAAGATAATACTATGGATAGGAATATTAACCTGGTTTGGAATGTCGACATATTCTCTATTTTTTAAGCCGGACGGTTCTTGGTTGCTATTTAATTTTATTTTCAGTCCACTTAACTTGGAATTCATATTAGGTTGTTTTGTTGCATTCTTACTTTTAAAAATTAAATTTAGTTTGAACTTTGCTAGAGTTCTTACTTTCCTGGGTATAGGTTTATTTCTACTTTCCTGTATGAATGAATATTTTGGTGTTTATGAGATGAATCGGGTAGTTCAATGGGGAATTCCATCGACTTTATTGATTTTAGGCCTAACCATTTTTGACATCAAATCGTCGGTACGGGTAATTAAGATATTGCATTATTTGGGAAATGCATCCTACTCGATTTATTTAACCCATGTTCCTTGTATATATTTGTTTATTTTAGTTATGAATAAATTAATGTTATTTGATTTACTAGGAAGCTTCTTTGCAGTATTAATTTGTTCAATCCTAACACTGGCCTCTGGATGTATATTTTATCAGATTGTAGAAAGACCAATGTTGAAATTTGTTAAAAAAGTATTCTTGAATGATCAATTTAGAACGTTGAAACCAATATCACATCAGGTAGTTAAAAGTAATTTATGAAGGGGGAGTCCAAATGGCAATTCTCGTAACAGGAGGTGCCGGTTATATCGGCAGTCACACCTGCTTGGAATTATTGAATGCAGGCCATGAGGTAATCGTTGTTGATAATTTAAGCAATAGCAGCATTGAATCTTTAAGAAGAGTAAGTGAGCTCACTGGGAAGACAATCAAATTTTATCAAGTTGATTTATTAAATAAGGAAAAACTTGATACCGTGTTTGGACAAAATAATATTGAAGCTGTTATTCATTTTGCAGGGCTTAAAGCAGTAGGGGAATCCGTTGAGATTCCTCTTTTTTATTATCATAATAACATTGGTGGAACCATTATATTATGTGAAGTCATGAAAAAATATGGGATAAAGAGAATGGTATTCAGTTCCTCTGCAACCGTATACGGAATGTCAGAAACTACTCCAATTACTGAGAATTCCCCGTTAAGCGCGACCAACCCTTATGGGCGCAGTAAACTCATAATTGAAGAAATATTGAATGATTTATATGTCTCTGATAATAGTTGGAGTATTGCCGTTTTGAGGTATTTCAACCCAATTGGAGCTCACAAAAGCGGGCGGATTGGTGAGGATCCAAATGGTGTGCCCAATAATCTAATGCCTTACATTTCACAAGTAGCTGTTGGGAGACTAAAGGAACTTAGTGTTTATGGGAATGATTATTTAACTTTGGATGGCACAGGTGTAAGGGATTATATCCATGTTGAAGATCTTGCTCGTGGGCATTTAAAAGCCTTAAAGAAGATAATGGCAGACTCAGGCGTGGAAGCTTATAACCTAGGTACTGGACAGGGTTACAGTGTGCTTGAAATGGTTTCTGCTTTTGAACGTGTTTCTGGTAAGTTAGTGCCGTATAGGATAAGAGATAGAAGACCAGGTGACATAGGTATTTGTTATTCGGATCCGACGAAAGCTGAGCGGGAATTAGGATGGGTTGCTGAAAAGGGAATAGAAGAGATGTGCCTTGATGCGTGGCGTTGGCAGTTGAGTAACCCAAATGGTTATCAGGAACTGTCGAACACATCGAGCGAGTTTGAAAATCCAAGACTCATAGTGATGTAGGAGAAGATCCCATGAAGCGTTTATTTGATTTAGTTGTCGCGGTGACTTTACTCATTGTATTTCTTCCGATTATCGGAATTGTTGCCATCCTAGTGAGGATGAAGTTGGGATCGCCAATTATTTTTAAACAGATGAGGCCTGGATTACATGTGAAACCTATTCGAATTTTAAAATTTCGTACAATGACAGATGCTATAGACAAAGATGGGAGACCATTACCCGATTCAATTCGGTTAACACCTTTTGGTGAATTTCTTCGAAAGTATAGCTTAGATGAACTACTGCAATTGATTAATGTGATAAAAGGTGATTTGAGCTTAGTGGGACCTAGACCACTCCTAGAAGAGTATTTGCCACTATACACCGTAGAACAAGCCAAAAGACATAACGTTAGACCTGGAATTACAGGTTGGGCACAGGTAAATGGTAGAAATGCGATCTCTTGGGAAGAAAAATTTAATCTAGATGTATGGTACGTTGAAAATCAAAGCTTTCTACTTGACTTAAAAATATTAGTTTTAACATTAAGTAAAGTACTGAGATCGGAAGGAATTCAGAACGGTAAACATGCAACAATGCCAATATTTGAAGGGAGCATGAAAAATGTTGAACAGTAAGATGAATATTTTGTTTACTAGCTCGGGTAGAAGATTATCCTTATTACAACAATTTAAGAAGATGTTCATTCAATATGGTATTAATGGGAACATAATTACTGCTGATTTGAGGCTTACGGCACCTACTGCTTTTATTAGTGATAAGCATTACATTGTACCCAGAGTTACAGATCCCAATTACATGACGAGATTAAAAGAAATTTGCCGAAATGAAAAAATTGATATTATTATTCCTCTAATTGATACGGAATTAATGGTATTATCGGAAAACCAAAAAGGTTTTGAAGAAATAGGCGTTAAGTTACTCGTCTCAAGTAAAGAACTGAACGAAATGGCAGGCGATAAAATAAAAACATACCAATTTTTTCAAGAAAGAAATATTTCAACGCCGAAAGTCTTCACAGAAGATGAAATTAATAATAAGCAATATCAATTTCCGCTATTAATTAAGCCTCTCGATGGAAGTTCGAGCGTTGGGGTTACCAAAATTAATAACGAAAAAGAATTGCTATTTTTTAAGGATTACATTCCGAATGCGATGATTCAGGAATTTGTTTCTGGTACTGAGTATACGGTTGATGTGATGCTCGATTTTAACGGGAATATCCGTACTGTTGTTCCAAGATTACGAATTGAAACTAGGGCTGGAGAAGTAAGTAAGGGAGTAACGAAGAAAGATGATGACATTATCGCTGCAGTCCAACGCGTAGTCAATTTATTACCAGGTCCAGTTGGATGTATTACCTTACAATGCTTCAAAAAGAACGATGGAGAGATTACCTTTATTGAAATAAATCCTCGTTTTGGCGGGGGCATCCCACTTTCTATTGAGGCTGGAGCGAATTTCCCATTGTGGGTCCTCCAAATGTGCAGCGGAGAGAATTTCACTGAAGGGGATTATTCTTGGAGGGAAAATTTGACGATGCTTAGATATGATGATGCCATATTTACGGAGAGTATTCAACATGACCTGTAATGCTTTGGTGTTCGATATGGATGATACCTTATATGAAGAAAGACATTATGTGAGCAGCGGTTTTGCAGCAATTGATAGTTGGTTGAGCAATACGTATAACCTTTTTGGTTTCTATGAAACAGCAATGGAGTTATTTAATTCAGGTGAAAGAAGTTTAATTTTTAATAAAACATTACTTAAGCTCAAGATCGTTTATGATGATTCGACTATTAAAGAAATGGTGGAAGTATATCGTTCTCATAAGCCAGATATTCAGTTATCAACGGATGCCAGTTGGATCCTTGAAAAGGTGAGAGAAACGGTAAAGATTGGTTTAATTTCAGATGGCTATTTAATTTCACAGGAAAAGAAAGTAGAAGCACTTAAGCTACTTGAGAAATTTCACTCCGTTATTCTTACTGATAAATTAGGTAGAGAAAATTGGAAGCCTAGTCTTGTTCCATATGAACAAGCAAGTCAGGAATTAGGTGTCCCACATAGTCAGTGTGTGTACATAGGAGATAATGTTAATAAAGATTTTTATGCGGCTAAGAAACTCGGATGGACAACGGTTCAAATTGATCGTAAAGAGGGTATATATTCCGGCATAGCTGCGGAAGAGGAATTTACGGCGCATTATAAAATAGATAGTTTAAAAAATCTCATGGAATTACCAATGCTCAAACATATGTTTACAGTAGGTGCTGAATAGCACTTTTTTTGTTTGTTATTCTATTGGAAAAGGGTGTTCATATATAATGTTTACCAACAAAAAAAGAATCTATCTTTCTCCCCCGCATATGAGTGGTAATGAAATGGCGTATATCCAGGACGCTTTTGATACAAATTGGATCGCTCCGCTAGGCCCACATGTCGATGCCTTCGAGAAAGAGATAGCAAGTTATGTCGGTCTTGTTGATGCGGCAGCAGTGAGTTCGGGGACAGCGGCTATACACTTAGCCTTGCGACTATTGGATGTTGCTGAAGGCGATACCGTTTTTTGTTCAAGTCTAACGTTTGTTGCTAGTGCCAATCCGATTGTTTATTTGGGAGCAACCCCTGTATTTATTGATTCAGAGCCAGAAACGTGGAACATGTCTCCGCAGGCCTTAGAATGTGCTTTATTTGAGGCAGCTCGTAATGGGAAATTGCCTAAAGCGATCATTGTCGTTAATTTATACGGTCAAAGTGCCAAGATGGACGAAATCGCGGCCTTGTGTAAATTATTTCATGTCCCCATTATTGAAGACGCGGCAGAATCCTTAGGATCGACCTATAAAGGAAGAGCAAGCGGTTCATTTGGAAAGTTTGGCGTCTATTCCTTCAATGGGAATAAGATTATTTCCACATCAGGCGGAGGCATGTTGGTATCTAATGACATTGACGGGCTGAATAAAGCACGCTTTCTAGCCACGCAAGCACGTGATTATGCGCTGCACTATCAGCATAGTCAGATGGGATACAACTATCGTATGAGTAATATATTGGCGGGGGTTGGTCGAGCGCAGCTTGCGGTTTTGGAAGAAAGAGTGATCGCTAGACGTGTTGTATTTGAACGCTATTATCACGAGTTAGCCCATTTGCCAGGCATTCAGTTTATGCCGGAGTTACCGAATACACGATCGAATCGGTGGCTGACAGCGTTGACAGTCGATGCCAAAGAATCCGGCGTATCCGTGGAGACATTAATAGAACATCTGGCGGAAGAGAATATCGAGGCTCGTCTAGTTTGGAAACCGCTGCATATGCAGCCGCTGTTCGAAGGGGTTACCTATTATCCGCATAGTGACAACGACAATGTGTCAGAACGATTATTCCAATCAGGCTTATGCCTGCCTTCGGGCTCTAGTATGACGGAAGAAGAGCAAGATCGGGTCATTACATGTATTCAGAAATCCATCCTTAAAGCCAATAGTATTAGTGCTTAACGAAGAGTTTGCCTACGAATTCTCGTCCATTTTCATACGATGATGAATCATTTTCTGGAATAAAGTTATTTTCGTTTGGATGTCGAGGCAGTCTTGATAGAGGATGTAGTTGTAGTCATGCATGAATTTATGGTACATACGTATCACCTTTCTCCATACGTTTATCCAAAATGAAGTCATGACATGAATTCCTCCCTTCTGTACAAACGTATGAATAAACAGACAAATCTATTCAGTTATTCCTAAATGCTGCCTTGTTGTTCTTTATTAAGAATTGGGATTAGGGAGGTAATACGAGTGTGCGGAATTGTGGGATATATCGGCAGTCAGGATGCGAAGGAAATATTGGTTAAGGGATTAGAAAAGCTAGAATATCGAGGGTATGATTCTTCTGGTATTGCTATTTTGAACGACAATGGCCTGCATCTGTATAAAGAAAAAGGCAGAATTGCAGCGCTTCGCGAAGTTATTGATCCGGAGCAAGGGGCGCGAATGGGAATCGGTCACACAAGGTGGGCGACGCATGGCAAACCAAGTAAGCGCAATGCACATCCTCATCAAAGTCATAATGGTAGATTCACCGTCGTACATAATGGTGTGATTGAGAATTATCAAGAGCTGAAGGAGAAGTCCCTTGCGCATATTCCATTCTCCAGTGATACGGACACGGAAGTCATTGTACAAAAAATGGAGCAACTTGTGGAGAGTGGGTTATCCGTCGAGGAGGCTTTTCGGCAGTTACTTCTAGCAATTAAAGGTTCATACGCTATTGCTGTATTAGATAGTCAGGACACGGAAACCATTTATGTTGGCAAAAATAAAAGTCCTTTACTCATCGGGCTTGGATCTGATTTCCATGTTATTGCGAGTGATGCGATGGCGATGCTGCAGCTTACGAATCAATTCGTCGAATTGATGGATGAAGAGATGGTTATTCTTCGCCAGCATGCCAAAATAATCAAAAATCTGGATGGTGAAATGATTCAAAGAAGACCTTTTCAAGTAAAGCTGGATGCCAGCGATATAGAGAAAGGTTTATACCCGCACTATATGCTCAAGGAGATTGACGAGCAACCATTGGTTATTCGTAAAGTGATATCCAAATATCAGGATGGCCAAGGGGGGATCTTGATTGACCCGCAGCTGCGTGAACGTGTGACATTGGCGGATCGCATTTATGTAATAGCCTGTGGAACCAGTTATCACGCTGGATTAGTTGGTAAGCAATTGATCGAGAAGATCGCGAACATACCGGTTGAAGCACATATCGCCAGCGAGTTTCTGTATAACAGGCCTATTCTGTCCGCGAATCCGTTGTTTATCTTTATTTCGCAGAGCGGCGAGACAGCAGATAGCAGAGGCGTATTGGTTGCGATTAAACAGATGGGCTATCCTACCGTAACAATAACTAACGTGCCAGGCTCGACGCTATCTCGCGAAGCGGATTATACGTTACTAACGCATGCGGGACCAGAGATCGCCGTAGCTTCAACGAAAGCCTACACGGCACAAATTGCTGTATTAGCTTTACTTGCCTTCGATAGCGTAAGAGGGAAAGGCATGGAGCATCTGCAGGCCATTAATCCTTTTCATGAGCTGAGTATCGCTGCGAACGCTATGGAAATTTTGATTAATAAGAAAGAGATGATGGAAGAGGTCGTATGGCAATACCTCACCTTCTCACGGAATTGCTTTTTTATCGGCCGAGGGGTAGATTATTATGTTGCATTAGAAGGTGCGCTAAAGCTGAAGGAGATTTCCTACATCCAAGCAGAAGGGTTCGCAGGCGGAGAACTCAAGCACGGCACAATTGCTTTAGTTGAGGAGGGGACACCAGCCATTGCTCTCATTACACAGCCGCATATTCGTGCGAACGTTCGAAGCAATGTGCAAGAAATGATGGCACGTGGTGCCCATGTTTGCATGATTAGCATGGAAGGATCAGAGGAGAGAGGCGATCACATTGTGCTGCCTGCCGTCCATGAGCTGCTAACCCCTCTGGTTTCAGTTATTCCGTTACAATTAATCGCATATTATGCAGCTAAATATCGGGGCTGTGATATTGATAAGCCCAGAAATCTTGCCAAAAGTGTCACTGTGGAGTGATGATAACGATGATTGGTCACAATATATCGAGTATTCGTAAGCAAAGGGGGTATACATTGTCCGAGCTTTCCGAACGGACAGGTATTTCCAAGTCGTATCTAAGCAACATTGAGAGAAATTTGAAACAGAATCCTTCCATTCATGTCATCGAGAAAATTGCTTTGGTTCTCAAGGTTGATCTGAAAATACTTTTGAAAATTGCTGTAGAAGTGGAAACAAACCAGCAGCTTGATCAGGAATGGATGGATTTTATTACGGACTTAAAAAAGTCAGGAATTAAAAAGGAACGGATCCATGAGTTGAAAATTTTGATAGAGTTTATGAAATGGCATAATGACAAAACAACTAATTTATGAAGAGATCTTATGTAACTTATTAATGGCAGGGAAGTAAAAACTAGCCCCTTAGGGGGCTAGTTTTGTTCTTTATTAGGAACAACATTTGTTCTTTAATAGGAATTCTGTTATACTAATAGGAGCAACTACTACATTTTAAAGGGAAGATCTAATATGATTGGTAAACGTGTACAACAATTAAGGAAAGAGAAGGGCCTGTCCCTCACAGAATTAGCTGAACGGGCAGGTGTGGCCAAATCGTATATTAGCAGCCTAGAGCGGGACATCCAAAAGAATCCTTCTATTCAGTTTCTAGAAAAGATTGCAGCTGTATTAAAGGTACCTGTCGACCGGCTTATTGATGATCAAGAAGAGATAGTTGTAGGTGATCGAGAGTTAGATGAGGAATGGTATGAAATCATTAAAGAAGCTATGACCTCCGGAGTAGATAAGCAGCAATTTCGGGAGTTTTTGGATTTCAATAAATGGAGAATGAAACGGCCTAACGATGAATAGCTAGCTTTGCTATGTGAACTTATGGGGACATACAGGGATCATTTTCATTTGTGTTTTGTGTTAGTTTCTTGGGGTGGAAGGGGCTTCTTAAGAACGCGCGGATATCTTCCATAGTAAGTCCCATCTTACGAGCGCTCATAATAAGATTGATCCACTCTGCATCATACTCTTCTATATCCATTTGCTTTAGCATGTTCACAACTGACCCCTCCAAAACTTTCTGTGTAAGATACGCTTTGTATCGTTATATGTATTATCGCATGTTTTTTCTCCGAAATCAATCCCGTTAACATTAAAATTATACAAACTGTATCATGGATTGATAAGGGAATTATGTATTATTTTGTATGAGACATAAGTCTTTGGACCTATTTAGGAGGCGGACGCAGCGTGGACGATACCCCCTTAAGTCGCAGGTCATTCCTCAAGCGTAGTCTAATGACAGTTGGTTCTTTAGGGATATTAGCGGGGATGAGTGGTGCATATGGTATTTTCGGTGAGCCAAATTGGACCCAGATAACGACGGTCAAACTATCATACAAGCGTTATCCATCTTCGTTTGCAGGTATGCGAATCGTACAATTCAGCGATACGCATATTAGTAAGCATTATGGCTTATCTCATTTAACTAAATTGGCCCAGCTGCTGCAGGGACAAGAGCCTGACATCCTTGTTTTTACTGGCGATTTATTTGATTCCAGACAGGGCGAAATATCGAATGACGTGATTCCAATTCTATCTCAGCTTCAAGCGCCTTATGGCAAATTTGCGGTACTAGGCAATCATGATTTGCGTATGGATGCGGAACGAATAACGGAGGTATTGGAGAAATCTGGTTTTAAGGTGCTAGTCAATGAAAGCCAAAGAATCAGCCGAGGTGATGAAAGTATTCATATCGTCGGTGTAGATGAGATGTTCCACGGCAACCCCAATCTACCACTCGCGCTAAAAGGGATTGAACAAGATGAATTCGTTCTCTTGCTCGCACATGAGCCTGATTTTGCCGATTGGGCTTCGAGATACCCTATCGATTTACAACTTTCCGGCCACAGTCACGGTGGGCAGATTCGTATTCCTTTTTATGGAAGTGTGTTCACACCAGATCTAGGCCAGAAGTACTCGATGGGTTTGTACAACTTCGCTGGAACTGAGTTCCATGTGTACACTAATCGCGGTATAGGTACGACCTTATTACCGATTCGATTTAATTGCCGGCCTGAGATCACTGTATTCGTTCTCGAGACGAATTCCATATAAATGCAAAAACTCCGCGGCACAATGGATGCAGCGGAGTTTTCTATTACCACATAAGAAAGCATAAGTTTTCGACTCTCGAAAACGGCTTTATTATTGGCGATAAAAACAACATCTAAAACGCGGTCGCTCCTCCTCGAAGTACTTCGATAGAAGTTTTTCTCAATAACAGAACCATTTTTTCCAGATATTATAGGATTCTTCGCATTCAATATCTTCGAAATCAAAATCGTCCCAGCAATCTTCCCAATCAGAATCGTCCCAGTCGTGATTGTTATTGTCTTTATCTTTATCCTTGTCTTTGCCCTTGTCATTGTTGTTTTGATTGTTGTATTGATTGTTGTTTTGATTATTGTTTGGATTGTTGTTTTGGTTGTTGTTGTAATTACTGTTGTTAGTGTTGCCATATGTATTTGAATTGAAAATTTTACTTAAATTATTCATGAATTGAGATAGTAGACTATTCTTCTGTGAATTTCCGTTATCATAGCCTGAAGCAAAGGCTGATGCAGGAAATAGAATGGTAGTCAGGAGTATAACAATAAGCGGTATCCTTAGCATTTTCTTGAACATGGATGGCGCAACCTCCTTTCTAGAATAGTATAATAATATTGTTCTTTATAAAGAATTATACTTTAAATTTTAGGGTTTGAGAACAGTGAAAGGCATAGATCATTTCTTAAATTTATGATACAATATGTAACATAGTAGATGTAAAGGGAGTGGTATGCCAATAAAATGATATCTTTACCCATCGATAGATACATAACGTAACATATTCTATGAAACAAATTAAGGTCATGTGAGGTGCTACTCATGCAAGTTGTTCAACCAATTAGAGAACAAGAAAAGATCGAGCAAATTCAGGAAGTGTTGAAAGAACAATCGGTTCGTGACTGGCTGCTTTTCACAATTGGGATTAATTCAGGACTTCATCTTAGTGATATTCTCTATTTAAAAGTAAAAGATGTAACGGATCGAAATATTGTGAGTGTAAGAGAGGAGAAAACGGGGAAAGTAAAGACATTCCAGCTTTCTTCGCAGCTGAAGGCTTATATTAAGGAATATGTCCAATATATGGATGAAGACAATTACTTATTTCCTTCCCAGCGTACGGGTCACCCTATTAAGCGAATACGTGTGTATCGGATTCTTAATCAGGCTGCAAAGCAGGTAGGCTTAACAGATATAGGCACGCATACCCTTCGTAAGACCTATGGCTATCATTACTACCTCAAAACGAGAAATGTCTCTGTACTTAGAGATTTGTTTAATCAGTCAGCACCATCCGTGACTTTAAAGTATATTGGTGTCAACAATTAATGGAAGGCTGAGCGTTGAGAGCAGTTAGTCATTACTCTAATGAACGCTCAGCCCTAACAAAAGCAATAAATCTTCTTGCTTCCTCAGCAGATAATCGTTTTCCATCCACAGTTAATGAAAACTTCTGTAGAATACCCTCGTCTGTTAAATCGAGATTTTCGACAAAGTCTCGCACATCTTCATCCAAGACAGTTTGTTGATGATTCGTACGCCCTAGCAAATAATCAATAGAAACATTGAAAAAGTTTGCAATCTTATTAATAGTTTCATAATCAGGTTCGCGGCGATTAGTCTCATAGTGAGACAAGGATGCTCTAGAAATACCTATTTTGATAGATAAATCCTCTTGGGTTAGTCCTCTTTTTTCACGTAAGAGTGCAATGCGATCTCCGTATTTCAGCTTGATCAGTCCTCACTGTTCATAATCATTCCATTATTATATCCACTATCATTAACGAAATATACCAGAAGATAATTATAACAAAGCAGAGATTCATTTGACTAGATACAAAATGTATTTGAAAAAATTAATAAACCCTTGATAAGTTACGAAATGTATCATATAATGAATATTATATACATATTGTAACAGGTTACGACATTTAGTCATACATTAAGGGGTGGTAATTGATGATTAATTTTGAAAAAGTATATTGTGTCGAATGCAACACAATGATGGATAAGTGTGATGCCAGAAAGATTTTTAAGACAGGCTACTATCATACAACGATTCCTTTGGCTCATTGCATGAAATGCGAGACTATGCATGCTATTTACATTCCGAGCTATGTTGAAGGAATGGCTGTTGCGAGTTGGATTTGATCGGATAAGGCGGAGGCAACATGAGAGACATGAATTGGACTTGTCATCACCAATAAGCCACGCTCTCTTAGTTGCATAAGAGACGTGGCTTATTATTTATCTTCTCTCTTGTATTTCTATAATCCCGATGATACAATACGTATCTAATAAATGGATAAGTTAAAGGAGTGACTACATGCGTCGTTGGGTAGTGTACACTGCAGGCTGTCTCTTTGTTGGATTCATTGGGGGGGGATTAGGCGTTTATTGGAAATATGAGCCCGTTCATCACTTTGAGCAAGTAGACGTGCCGGTTTTAAGCAGGCCATCGCTTCCTATTGAGGAAGGAGTGACGGTCACCCAGCCTAAGCCTGCTTTGCAGCCAACGCCTCAAGTCACGCAGCAAGTACCAGCTAAACCGATAAAGTCATTCAATGTGCTTATCCTTGGGACGGACGCTAGAGGTAACGAGAATTCAAGATCGGATGTTGTTATGGTCTTACACATTATTCCTGGCACTCGTAAAATCAATATGATATCCATCCCTAGAGACAGTCGCGTCTTTATTGAGGGTGTTGGATACACCAAAATCAATCATGCGCATATGCTTGGCGAGATGCGGGGAGGTAACGAGGAGGGGACGAAGGAAGCTCTTCAAACGGTATCGAATTTTCTAGATGTACCCATCAATTATTACATGAAGACTAATTTTAAAGGTTTTGAGGATTTCATCGATACCATTGGCGGCGTTAATGTAGAGGTTAAAAATGATATTTATTTACTTCATTCTGGGGTGACACTACCTCAAGGGAAACAGCATATTGACGGCAAATTGGCGCTTAGTCTGGCAAGAGAAAGATACGCATTTGCGAATGGAGATTTCGATAGGCAAAGCGAGCAAACACAGCTATTAAAAACGGTTGCTACAGAAATCTTGAGACCAGAGCATATGGGAGAAATCGCAGGTTTGCTAACAAAAGTTAAGAAAGATATCGTGGATACTAATTTCCAGGATAACGATATCATTAGCCTAGCCTGGCTATTCAAAGGAATGACTGCGGACGATTTTACAACCATGCAAGTTCCGGGCCATAGTGGTTATGAGATGGATCCGTTGGTGCATTCACGGTTATATTATTGGATTCCGGATATGGCGAAGGTGAAGGAAATGAGCTCTACGTTATTTAAAGATTAAGGCCTTGCAGTCAAAAAAGAACCAACTTTCGCACTTTAGATACATTTTGTATCTGTTGGAATCGGAATTATTTTTTTTTGAAATGTCATATGACAAGAGCCGCTGATTCTATCAGACTTGGGTGCGCTTACAAGATTTCTTGCTCAAATCCGTGCAGGATTCTAATCATATCCGAGGATTTACGGGCATAACTTTGAAAACAGATAATGAAATTTTCACACATGCTATACAAGTCTTTGAGGATCTATCTAACTTTCTTTTTTGTGAAATCCTCTTGACAAGATACGAGATGTATCATAAATTGAAAGCAGAATTAAAGCGAAATGTCATAAAACATAACATGATCAGGAGTGGTGCTCTTTTATGGAAAAAGATAAGCCAGTTACACTTGAGATTAACGATGTTTTAAGACATTTGGGACTGGATTTGCAGCAGTTTCTGTTGTGGAAAGAAGGCCAGTCGACGAAAACCCTCCAAGTTAATCCAAACAATGCTCCCCTCACTCACGAGCGATAACACACGTCGCATCGCATCCAAACATTCCCCTAAATGCTCGATTACGTACGCCACACTTGTCGCCCGCACATAGAAGTCAGCACCTGTTGTAGTCAGGCTCAAAATGATACATACCGTAACATTAAGGAGGAGAATAAATGACTACATCTTTTGCTGAAGGATCAGAAATAGTTTTGAAATATCCTTGTTATGGTTTGATGAATATTAAGCAGATTGAAGGGCGAATGTTGGATTCCAAGTTTACGCCGTTCAAAGTGATCGACATTAGTCCTTCGCGGATGGGCTTCACTTCTTATTTAAGTCTACCCATAAATGAAAATGTGATTTGGTGTTTCCAATTTAAGTTTCATAACGAAGAAATATCGTTATGCGGTGTGCTTCGTGAAAAAAGCCAGTTAGAGAATGGATATGTCTATGCCGTGGAGTGGTTGGCGGAAGAAACATCGACAGGCGCCATCGTGCTGCAAACCATTCGTTTCTGGGAGCATCAATTTAAGAATGAATTTGAGAAAGCTGTGCGTGGCTATGTCAATGCCATGGAGCTAGCCAATAAGACAACAATGGATGTTTCATGCTAATTGATACGCATTGCCATATCTTACCTGGCATTGATGATGGCGCTAGAACGTTGGATGAAGCCATCGAAATGGCTCAATATGCTTCTAACGAAGGTATTCATACAATCGTGGCCACGCCTCACCATGGTGACGGGAGACACGATAATGAAGCGGAGAAGGTTGATCTTGCTGTACAAGAGTTGAACGATGAGCTTGAAAAGCGTCGTATACCCGTTCGTATCCTTCCAGGCCAAGAAGTTAGAGTCTCAAAGGGACTTCTTCTTGACTTGGATGCGGGGCACATTCGAACACTGAATTATAGCCGGTATGTCTTGCTAGAACTACCTCCAACAGGTATTCCTAGTTATTTTGACGAGGTATTGTATGAATTGCAGGTTGAAGGCTTAACGGTCATCCTGGCACATCCGGAAAGGCAGCTTGATTTCATTGTAAATCCCCGCTTGCTTTACAGCTACGTGGAACAGGGATGCCTGTGTCAAATGACTTCGCAGTCCTTGATGGGACTATTTGGCCGCAAAATCCAAAAGTTCGCCAGGTATGTTTGCAAGTCGCATTTAGCTCATTTCATCGCCTCGGATGCGCATAATTTGGCTAATCGGAGAAGTCATGTAGCAGAAGCTTTTTCGTATTTGGAAAAGGTTCAGGGTCGTAAAGCTCTGGAGAGGTATTCGATTAACGCGGCATGTGTCATACGAAATGAAACGATCGTAACGGAGACCTACCCGTATAAACGGAGGTTGTGGTCTTTCAATGGATAAGAAAATTTTTTTGAGCATCTATCTGACGTGAATTGATATGTTATCTAACATTACATTAACTATTGGAGGTCACAATGGAAATTGAACTCAGGCAATATTTGACCGTTGTTCAAAAAAAGCTAGGGTTGATTGCAAGCATCGTGCTCCTAGCAAGTGTAGTTACTGGGCTTGTGAGCTACTATTTGATTGATCCTCTTTATGAAGCCAGTTCTAAGATCATCGTCAATAAATCGACAGACATTCAAGGTAGGGATAATCTCGATTACGATTCGATACGAACGAATGCATTGTTGATTAAGACGTATAAGGAAATTATTTTAACCCCTGCCATACTCGACAGTGTTGTTGCGAAGTATCCTGATCTTGGTTTGACAAGCGCTGAACTCATGGACATGATTCTGGTTAGCTCAACGGTGGATACGCAAGTGATGAACATCTCGATTAGGAGTTTCTCGGCAGAGAACGCAGCTAAGACAGTGAATGCCGTCTCCGAAGTATTTAAGAATACAATTCCTTTCATTATGAAGGTAGATAATGTTGTCATTTTGAGTGAAGCAAAGCCCGAGGATAATCAGGGGCCAGTTTCACCTAATATCATCATGAATGTAGCGATCGCTTTCGCCCTATCCCTGATGTCCGCTATTGGCTTGGTCTTCCTCTTAGACTATTTGGATGATTCCATCCAGTCGGAAGTCGACATTGAACAATATCTGGGCTTACCTACACTTGCTATCATTTCTAAAGTAAAACCAGAAGATTTGCAAAGCAAAGCACCTTCTAAATCACATAGAAAGGTAGGGGATACGGTCTATGCGAACGCTAATCAATAAGCATCAGCTCATTACGGAATTGCAGCCTAAATCGCAAGTGTCCGAATCTTATCGAACCTTAAGAACGAACATTCAGTTCTCATCAATTGATCGCATCATGAAGACCATTTTAGTTACATCGGCGCAGCCTGGGGAAGGGAAATCAACGACAGCTGCTAACTTATCCGTTGCCTACGCCCAAGAGGGGAAGAAGGTACTGATTGTTGATGCTGATTTACGAAAGCCAACCATTCATCATTATTTTGGTAAGTCGAATCGTTACGGTTTGACCAGCGCCATTGTGAACCGAACCCAATTTGATGAGTTCATCAGTGAGACGTCTATCGAGAATTTATTCCTTATCACCTCAGGTCCGATCCCTCCGAACCCATCAGAATTGCTAATGTCGCAGAAAATGACCGCTTTCCTGGAGGAAATGGCAGCCAGATTTGATGTCATTATTATTGATTCGCCGCCAACGTTAGCTGTGGCAGACGCACAAATTTTAGCTACAAAATGTGATGGTGTTGTCATGGTCATCAGTGATGGGAAAGTCAAACGAGATATGGCTAGAAAGGCTATTCATAACTTAGAAAGAGTTCAGGCGAAGATTCTAGGTGTCGTCCTCAACAACAAGCGCCATAAGAAAAGTGATGTTGCGTATTACTACTATTATGGAGATAAGGAATGAATAGATTGTAGATCACTAAGTTCTGGGTTATGTCTACTACACCCTTATCAGTGTAGACACTCGTTCATGCTGTGGGCTAATAGCCTTAGACGTTATCGTCGCTGGTGTGAAGTGAGGTGGGGTTTAATGCCCTATTGTTTATTTTAAAAAATCGAGTCGTGCTGTATTCGTCATGAAGACAGCATGCCTGGTTTTTTTAAAACCAACAAAAGCAGCTAAATAGAGAAGAGAAAATAGGAGGAGTATTGGATGGAGAGAACAGTAAGGAAAGCAATCATTCCTGCAGCTGGTTTAGGGACTCGATTTTTACCCGCAACGAAAGCAATGCCGAAAGAAATGCTGCCCATTGTGGATAAGCCAACCATTCAATACATCGTAGAAGAGGCAATAGATTCAGGCATCGAGGACATTATTATTGTGACCGGGCGTAGTAAGAAGCCGATTGAGGACCATTTTGATAAAAACTATGAGCTGGAACAGAACCTGGAGAGCAAGAACAAAAGCGAATTATTACAAATCGTTCATGATTTAACGAATTTAGTTGATATTCACTATGTAAGACAGAAAGAAGCACTAGGATTAGGTCATGCGATCTGGTGTGCACGCAAATTCATTGGTAATGAGCCTTTTGCCGTTTTGTTAGGCGATATGATTATTGATAGTAAGGTCCCCTGCCTAAGGCAGATGGTGGATGTCTATGAAGCAACGAACGGTTCGAACATTATTGCCGTTGAGTCAGTACCCTGGGAGGACGTGAATAAATACGGCGTAATTGAAGGAAAGGAAGTAACCGATCGGCTTTCCTTTGTCCACAATTTAGTGGAAAAGCCACAGAAAAACCCACCATCTAATCTAGCCATAATGGGACGCTACATTCTTAATCCTGAAATTATGGATCTATTAGAACATACACATCCAGGTGTCGGCGGTGAAATTCAGCTAACGGACGCGTTGCAGCAGTTAGCACAGAAGCAAGCCATGTACAGTTATATGTATGAAGGTAAATTATACGATGTGGGGAGTAAAATTGGATTTCTGAAGGCAACCGTTGAATTTGCCATGAAGAATCAGGAATTAAGCGAGGAGTTTGAGCGCTATTTGTTTGATTACGCATTAAGTCAGCATGCAATTAAAGCTATTGTGTAAGGAAGTGACTGGGCACAATGGAAATGATCAATATCGAGAGTAGAGCGAAAGTTACGTCATCCTCACAATCGTCGATCGCTGAGCCAAGTGGCATATATGTACAAATCATCAAGCCGCTTATTGATTTACTAGTAAGTTTAATGCTGCTTATCTGTTCATTCCCGCTATTCCTTTGCGTTGCCATTCTAATTAAATTCGATTCCAAAGGATCTATTCTCTTTAAACAGCAACGATATGGTAAGCATGGTCGTGTGTTTCACATTTATAAGTTTCGAACAATGTATGAGAATGTTCCTACGGAAGGGCGATCTCCGATATCAGGCGATGACGCAAGAATTACACCGATAGGTCGTATACTGAGGAAAACGAGCATAGATGAGCTTCCACAAATGATCAACATTCTCAAAGGAGAAATGAGCTTCATTGGTCCTCGCCCAGAGCAAAAATCAATCGTAGAGGCAGAATATACCGAGTGGGAGCGTCAGCGATTCTGCATAACACCGGGAATTACAGGGTTGTGGCAAATTAGCTCCGAGCGGAAGCTTCCCATCCATGAGAATCTGCAGCATGATTTCAAGTATGCACGTGAAATATCGTGGCAGATGGATCTAAGAATCATTTGGGGGACTTTGCGGGTTATGATGAGGAGCAATACAGTTTAATTTGAACAGCTGAGGAGATATTGGATGTAGATGAAAAGTAAACTGATAAACAGATTTCATGATTTGAAGAATCATGCACTGACAAGAAATACGTTGTGGATGTTCATGGGAAATGGCTTGAAGATTTTTATTCAAGCCATTTATTTTGTCCTTATCGCACGTGCACTTGGGGTCGAAGGGTTTGGTGCCTTTGTTGGTGTTGTAGCGATTACCTCCATTTTTTCACCTTTTGCTAGTTTTGGAACCGGGAATATTCTGGTGCAAAATGTATCTAGAAATCGTGCGTTATTCAAGGAATCTTGGGGTCAAGCACTTGTCATAACTTTACTATCAGGCAGCGCTCTCGTTGTAGTTTTTCTAGTCATCGTCCATATCGTGTTACCGGCGAATATCCCATTTATACTCGTTGTCATGGTTGCAATTTCGGATATGATTTTTGCAAGAATACTAGATATAAGCGGGCAAGCTTTCCAAGCGTTTGATAAGCTAGGTTGGACAGCGCAACTACAAGTTTATCAAAGCTTTTTACGGATGTTAGCGGCCTGCTGTTTGTTCTTTGCTGTAGATAAGCCAACTCCAGAGCTATGGGGAGGTTTATATGTATTGTGTACAGCTCTAACAACGATATATGGTGTCATTGCAGTAAATAGAAAACTTGGATCTCCAAGCTTTAAATTTAAAATGACAAAAAAGGAAGTAATTGAAGGATTTTATTTCTCAATTAGTTTATCTGCACAGGGAGTTTATAATGAAATCGATAAAAGTTTTCTGACGAAAATGTCCACTTTAGAAGCAACTGGTATTTATGCTGCAGCAAATCGCATTATTGATGTAGTTTTTACGCCAATACGCTCATTATTAGCAGCTTCGTACGGGAAATTTTTTCAACACGGCAGTACTGGGATCCGAGGAAGTCTTCAGTTTGCCAAGAAATTATTGCCTGCTGGATGCGTGTATGGTGTGGTATCTGGTATTTTCTTGTATGTATGCGCACCTGTCATACCCTATTTACTTGGATCTGATTATAGCAATGCGATTGAGGCTATTAGATGGATGGCAATCATTCCTTTTATTAGAGGGTTGCAATATTTTGCGGCTGACTTATTAACTGGAGCAGGGTTTCAAAGCTATCGAAGCATCCTGCAAATTGTGGTAGCCGTGATTAGTATTATTTTAAATATGTTGTTAATCCCGATTTATTCTTGGAAAGGAGCAATTTGGTCAGGGTTAATAGCCAATATGGTGTTAGGAATAGGTTTATGGGTTGTAGTTTGGCAATGCTATTCAAAAACCAAACTGATTCAGAAGTATGCTAGTCAGTAGTTTGGAGGCGTAATGCTAGGACAAAGAATATTTGCAGTAATATTGTTATTTTTTAGTACTGAAGCAGTTTTTCCTTTATTGAGATCAGAAAATGGTTTTAATATCTCTGTATTTAGAGAGATAGAACCTTTATTATGGATAACATTTTATGTAATTGCACTCGTTTTGGTTATTAAAAAAACAGATGTATTTGAAACATTGATGAAAAATAAACTTATTCTTATTTTAATGCTTGAAATTAGCCTTTCATCGCTTTGGTCATCTGTACCAGAAACAAGTGTAGTTAAATCCTTGTTTCTTATTGGTACATTAATTGTAGGTTTATTCCTTGCAACATTTTCAAAAAAAGAAATTATTAATTTTTTAATATGGACTTCAAGTCTTTGTGTCATATTAAGCATTTTCTTTATTTTATTTTTTCCACAGTATGCAATTCAACCTGAGGAATTTCATAATAATGCTTGGCGAGGTATTTTTTCCCATAAAAATATTCTTGGGAGAGTTATGGTAATGTCGATTTTATCTTGGTCAGTGTATGGGTATCAGAATAAAAAAATCTTTATCCCATTCATTTTTATTGTATCTTCATTAGCTTTATTAATAAAATCACAGTCTCAGACATCCATATCATTACTGTTAATACTAGCTTTAGTATTTCCGCTGGTTACTTTGTTTAGGAAAGAGAGAATTTTGGCGATTTCAATATTGTTTTTTTTATTGTCCATCGTTACTGCTCTTACATTTTTGTTTTTGCAAAATGCTGGTAAAATAGCAGCCTTATTAGGAAGAGATTTAACATTAACAGGTAGGACTGATTTATGGATCATAATATGGGAAATGATTATGAAAAACCCTATTCTTGGGTATGGTTACTCAGGATTTTGGCAAGGAATGGAAGGCCCATCAAGTGTAGTGTGGGATCAAGTTACATGGCACCCTGTGTTCTCACACAACGGCTATTTAGAAGTACTTTTACAAACAGGTTTCGTTGGAATGTTAATCTTTACAATGTCTTTTCTTAAAAACATTGTTTTAGCTAGAAATGAGCGATTTTATTTTCTATTGCTTTTATTTATTCTTGTCTATAACTGCTTTGAAAGTACTTTGATTTTACCAAATATTTATTATTGGATTCTTTATCTTACAATTACGTACAAAATGAGTAGCCACAATAAAATAGAGGGAATAGCACAACGACGTTATACTTTGCACCCAAATTTAATACTGCAAAATTCAAAAAGATAACCGTGCTAAATAAGAAAATTATAAATTTTAAGGAGTTTAAGATCAAATGAAGCCATAATAAGATAAGGAGCAGAGGCCATGCATGGAAAGAAGAATGTCGTCATTTATAAAGATCATTTGTTATCACCTTCCGAAACCTTTGTTAGAGCACAAGCAGAGGCGTTGCAAAACTTTATTCCCTATTACGTAGGCTCGAGAAAAATAACAGGTATTCCTTTGCCAGATGATCGTGTGATCGTGATAAATGACGAGAGTGTTATCGGGTGGGGCAAAGAATCGATGTATAAACTATGGGGTAAATCTACCGATTTTGTTCATAAAATTGCCAGGATTCAGCCAGCGCTCATTCATGCTCACTTCGGCTTTGGAGGTGCACTTGCTTTACCGCTAGTGAAGTCATTGAATGTGCCCTTAATCGTCACTTTTCATGGGTTTGATGCTACGGTAAAGGATGAATATGCTGATTTTTATAGTCACAAGCTATACATTCGTAAACGCAAAGAATTGCAGCGCAAAGGCACGCTATTTATTGCGGTATCCGATTTTATTAAATGTAAAATGCTGGAGCAAGGTTATCCGGAGGAAAGGATCATAAGGCATTATATTGGTATTGATCTGCATGACTTTACCCCAGATGAGGGGGTAAATCGACGCCCAATTGTCTTATTTGTAGGCAGATTAGTAGAGAAGAAGGGAGCAGAATATTTAATAGAAGCGATGAGGATCGTGCAGGAAAGTTTACCTGATTGTGAGCTTGTCTGCATTGGAGATGGTCCACTGAGGCATCATTTAGAGGAAAAAGCTCGGCGAATACTAAAGAAATCTACCTTTCTTGGCGTACAACCACCTGAGGTCGTTCGAGAGTGGATGAATAAAGCAATGGTATTCTCAGTTCCAAGTGTGGTAGCGGATAATGGTGATGCGGAAGGCTTTGGTATGGTGTTTGCTGAGGCCAATGCGATGGGGCTTCCTGTTGTAAGCTTTGCGACGGGAGGAATTAAAGAAGCAGTTTCACATGGTGAAACAGGATTTCTAGCTTCAGAGAAAGACATCGGGTTGCTTGCTCATTATATCCAAACGCTATTAGCTGAGAAAAGCATTTGGGAACAATTTAGTAGACAGGGTAAGGATAGAGTACAACGATTATTTAATATTAAAAAGCAAAACACCGAGCTTGAAGCTTTATATGAGACTTGCATCGAAAATGATCAACCCATAAAAATTAGTTAGGAAGGGCTTGGTATCAATGAAAATAAAGATTGTCTATTTTCATGTTACTGGCGATTTGTATGGCTCCAGTAGGTCACTCATTTCTGTCATTAAGGGTCTTGAAATGGAAAAGTATGAGCCCATTGTTATTTTGCCTGAAGCAGGTGAACTTGTTAGCGAATTGGAAGGGCTTGGGGCTAAAGTGTTAATTAGGCATGATCTCTTGATATTAAGAAGGAAAACATTCGTGAATTTCGTAAGTTTGCTCATGTTTGTCAACCATTTCTTCCTATCGATACCAAAGTTATATGGGCTGTTAAAGCAAGAAAAAGTCAGTATTATTCATAGTAATTCCGCCATTATCATGTCAGGAGCGATCGTTGCCAAACTACTGAAAGTTCCTCATATCTGGCATATGCGTGAGGTGTTTGACGATTTTCCAAAGTTACTTTGGAACATGTATCGCTATCTCATTTTTCATTTATCTACAAAAATCATTTGCATCTCAACGGATGTTTGTAAGAGGTTTGAGAGTTATCTAGATCGAGAAAAATTCGTTACTATTTTCAACGGGATTGAAGAAGACTACATCTCTGAGTTGGATCAGAGAATGAGTAGGGAAGAAATGCGAGATCGACTACAAATTCCACGTGATGCTGTGGTTATAGGCAATGTCGCAAGAATTAGTAAATGGAAAGGTCAAGATTTGCTGATTAAATCGTTCGCAACTTGCAAGAAACCATTGAACACGTATTTAGTGTTGGCTGGCGATTGTTTCCCTGGTAATGAAAATGTGTTGGATGAACTCAAACTTCTAGTTAAAGACTTGCAACTGGAAGATAGGGTCATATTTGCTGGATTTATATCGGATAGTCGTAACGTATATGTGGCGATTGATGTGTTCGTTCTAGCTTCTACGACACCAGAACCCTTCGGCAGAGTCTTAATTGAGTCCATGTACTGTGGACTACCATCTATTGCTACCAATTGGGGAGGTCCGGTGGATATCATCACGCATGGTGAAGACGGCTTGCTAGTAGGTGCTAACGAGGCAGCGATGAGCGAATGCATAGAACGACTACTCGTTGATGACATCCAGATGAAACAATTAGGCAGGAGCGCAAAAGAAACGATAAGAACCAGGTTTCTAGTTCATACTACGGTTCACTCGATCAAGCAGGAGTATCAAAGTGTGTTAGGTGCTAAGGATGGTCATCAAGGTAAGCGGCAGATCTCAGCCAAATTGAAGGAGAGTGTTGACTAATGTCCATCGTATTGATCACAGGTTCCGCCGGTTTAATTGGTTCCGAGGCAACTGAGTTTTATGCCAGCTTAGGGTACAAGGTTATAGGGATCGATAATAATATGCGGGAACTTTTCTTCGGGCCAGAGGGGTCAACCATTTGGAATCGAAATCGCATGGAGGGAGCACTTGGGAAGAAATACGAGCATCATACGATTGATATTCGGAATGCGGAGCAACTCAATGAGTTATTTCGTCAATATGGCAATGAGATTTCATTAATTATTCATACAGCGGCACAGCCCTCGCATGATTGGGCAGTCAAAGACCCTTTCGTGGATTTCGGAGTAAATGCCAACGGTACCTTAAATCTGCTTGAGGCGATGAGACATCATTGTCCTGAAGCTGTTTTTATTTTTACATCCACGAATAAAGTGTACGGAGATCGCCCCAATACGCTGCCACTCGTTGAAATGGAAACCCGCTGGGAAATAGATCCTCAACATTCATTTGCGAATGGGATATCGGAAGAGATGAGCGTTGACCAAAGCATGCATTCCTTATTCGGAGCATCCAAGCTAGCGGCAGATGTGCTAGTCCAGGAATATGGCCGCTATTTTAACTTCAAAACGGTGTGTTTCCGGGGTGGTGTATTGAGTGGATCTAGGCAATCTGGTGTGCAGCTCCATGGGTTTATTAATTACTTAATGCGATGTGCGATAACGGGAACGCCGTATACGATTTTTGGTTATGGCGGCAAGCAGGTTAGGGATGTTATTCATGCTAGCGATGTTATAGCGGCTTTCCATGCCTTTTATACGAATCCAAGAAGAGGTGGCGAAGTCTATAACTTAGGGGGAGGGAGAGACTCCAATGTATCGATGCTCGAAGCCATTCAACTATCACAAGAGATTACGGGCAGAGAATTCGTTTATACGTATTCCGATGTAGCTCGGGCAGGAGATCATCAATGGTATGTGTCTGATTTAGCCAAGTTTAAGGCACACTTCCCCGAATGGAAGCAGGCGTACAATCATATTGAGCTCATTATGAAAGGCATTTATGAAGAAAATAAGGATCGATGGAGTGTGGCGATATGATGAATAAAGGCAAACACGCCATCTGTGGCGTCCATATTGCAGCTGTTGATTATGAAGCCGCCGTTCAGCAAATTACGAATGCCGCACACCATAACGAACCCTATGCGGTGTCGGCATTAGCCGTTCATGGCGTGATGACGGGGTACTTAGATATAGAGCATCGTCGCCGGTTAAATGGGTTGGATTTAGTTGTTCCTGATGGGCAGCCAGTCAAATGGGGGCTGAACCTGTTACATAAAACAGGACTGAAAGAACGTGTTTATGGTCCTGAATTGACACTCAGAGTGGCGGAAGCCGCTGCGAAGGAGCATTTGCCGATCTATTTATACGGCAGCAAGCTGGAAACGTTAGAGCGATTCGAGAGAAATTTGCGAGAAAGGTTCCAAGGTCTGCAAATCGCTGGTAAAGAAGCCTCTAAATTTAGAAAAGTAACGTCTGATGAGAAAATGGCGATTATAAGCAGAATTAAAGCTAGCGGTGCTCAAATTGTATTCGTTGGACTTGGTTGTCCAAGGCAAGAAGTGTGGGTATTCGAGTATAGGGATTTATTGGCGATGCCGCTTCTTGCTGTTGGAGCAGCCTTTGATTTCCATGCAGGTACACTGAAACAGGCCCCGCCATGGATGCAGCAAAGAGGACTGGAGTGGTTCTATCGCTTCCTTCAGGAGCCTAGACGTCTGTGGAAAAGATATATGGTGTTAAATCCATTGTATGTATTCACACTGTTGGGGGAAATGACAGGTGTTCGAAGAATCCCTGCTCTGCTTCCCACGGGGAGAGAGACTGAGCAATCGTTTGGATAGTGATCTCGATAAATAGGAGGTACATGTCAATGAGCAAAATTATCGTAACGGGTGCAGCGGGTTTCTTAGGTTCACATTTAACGAAGGAATTACTGGGGTTAGGCCACCAAGTTGTTGGTGTTGATAATCTAGTGACAGGAAGACTTTCTAATCTAGAACATGTACGTGCCCATCCGAATTTTTGTTTTATTGCATATGACGTGTCCAACACTGCTGTTATTGATCTCGAAGGCCTACAAGAACCAGATGAGATTTATCATCTTGCCTCACCGGCTTCTCCCAAGCTCTATCAAGCATCATCGATTGAAACGATTTATGTCAATACCATTGGTACTCAAAATATGTTAGAGCTGGCGCGAATGTATAATGCCAAGGTGCTATATGCAAGTACGAGTGAAGCTTATGGCGATCCGGAGGTACACCCACAGCCTGAAGATTATCGAGGTAATGTGAATACATGGGGGCCACGAGCCTGCTACGATGAAGCCAAGCGGCTTGGTGAGGTTTACTGTTACGAATACCATCGCTTATTTCAGGTACAGACCAAAGTTGTACGTCTATTCAATACGTATTCAGCTGGATTACGAAATGATGATGGAAGAGTCATCTCAAATTTTGTCACTCAAGCCCTGATGGGAGAAGATATTACGGTCTATGGGGATGGGAGTCAGACGCGTTCGTTCTGTTATGTCGATGATACGATTAGAGCGCTAATGTTAATGATGGAATGCGATGCGGCGACGGGGTTAATCACGAATATTGGAAATCCAATGGAGTATTCCGTCTTAGAGGTAGCACAATTAGTGAAGGAATTGACGAATACCACAAGTAAAATTACATTTCATGCACTCCCAGAGGATGATCCGAAGGTTAGGAGACCTGTGATAGATCGAGCAACGGCTGTTTTGGGCTGGCAGCCTGAGATTTCGCTACGAGAGGGTCTGAGAAGAACCATTGCGGAGTACCAAGAGAAATTAGCACTGATTTAAAGCAATGAGATAAATGAGAGATACTAGGAGGGAACCTGCATGAATATCGTGTGTATTGGATCAGGGTACGTAGGGAGTGTGACAGGAGCAGCCTTTGCCGTTCTTGGGCACCACACAACGGTGCTGGATATCGACCACAACAAAATAGATCTCATGAACGCGGGGAAGAGTCCCATTTATGAACCTGGCCTGGATCATCTCATTGCGAAGTATATGGGCAGAACCCTGTTTGCAACCACGGATTATCAGGTCATCTATCAAGCGGAAGTTGTATTTATCGGGGTAGGTACGCCTTCCAAAGCCGATGGAACAGCTGATCTGAAATTCATTAGACTGGCAGCTGAAAGTATTGGAAAGCATCTCAATCCGAATAAATTCACGGTAATTATTAATAAATCTACGGTACCAGTAGGAACCGCTGATTTGGTGGCTTCGATTATTGAGGAAGCATCGGGCTTACAAGTGAATAAGCATTTTGCCATGGCTAGCAATCCAGAGTTTCTGCGAGAGGGATATGCGTTAGAGGATGTGTTTTTCCCAGATCGGATTGTGATAGGAACAGAGCATGAAAGATCCAAGAAGGTGATGCAAGCCTTGTATTTTAATTTGTTAAATAGGGTAAACTATGATGAAAAATCGTCGGATTTTAAATTTGCCTATAATTCGCATGCTGCGCTGCCAACCTACTACGAGACAGACATCAAAAGCGCTGAGATGATTAAGTATGCATCTAACGCTTTTTTGGCTGTGAAGGTCAGTTATATTAATGAAATGGCAAGGCTTTGCGAAACGTTAGGAGCGAATATTACCGAAGTTGCTAATGGCATGGGGATGGATTCCAGAATTGGATCGAAGTTTCTTCAAGTATCTAGCGGCTGGAGCGGTAGCTGCTTTCCTAAGGATACGGCTGAATTATTAGCGACAAGTCAAAAGTATAGTTGTGAGCTAACCGTTGTCCAGGCTGCTGTAGATTCCAATCAACAGATGCATGACTATGTGGTTGACAAGATTAAGCGGAAATTAAAGACGTTGACTGGGAAAAATATTGGCATCCTCGGTCTGACCTTTAAGCCAAATACCGATGATGCGCGTAAAACTCAGGCTTCTGTCATAATTAAAGAGCTAATTGATGCCGGCGCTAGAATTAAGGCACATGACCCACATGGGATGGAAATGTTCCAACAATTGAATGCGGCCTTAGACGTGCAGTACGTAACTAGCGCAATTGAAGTTACGAATAACGTTGATGCGGTTGTTTTATTAACACATTGGGATGAATATTTGCTTATTGATTGGTCACAAGTCCTACCTAACATGCGGAGCCCTTACTTGCTGGATACTCGTAATGTATTAAAGCAAAGTCACTTGCAAAAATTAGGCTTTGACTATGAGGGTCTGGGAATTAATTCATCGAAAAACAAAATTGAATTTGAAGTGAAGGGTGCTTGATTCGCTTTACAATCAATGACTTCCCCTTTCTACTTGGTAGATAGGGGAAGTCATTATTTAAAACGAGATAAATGTAAACGGTTACGAACATTGATGAATAGCCCCCTCGTAGAAGGGGGCTAGGCCATGTTAGTTTAATAAATGCTTGAACGCGCTGTAATCAATCTTTTGTTTTTCCAGAAAGCTCGTCAAGCTCCGATAATCTCGCTTAGGCGTTGCAAGTATGTAACCTTCGATACAGTGTTCTCTTGTGACTTCATTTGCATGGGCCTCTAAGGCTACTTGTCCGATGCGCGCGGCGATGGAATGCTTGGCAATATCACGGAACGCTGTCGGTACAGGAGAAACTAATTGGTCGAGAAAAGCTTTGGAATCTGCTGTCCAGAGATGTCGAGACGTGTCCACGTAATGATTTTGCCAATCGAGTTTGGACTTGCCGTCCTCTTTGGGAAGCACCTTAATAAACTTGCGGAACATGAAGTACCCGCCTATGGACATGAATAAAAGCAACACACATACCCAGAAAATGATAAACCACATGAAAAAATCATTCGCCATTTATTTGTCACCTCACTAATTGTCTTCAACAAAGATAGTAAGAATTATACCTTATTTCTAGATTTCTTGCGACAATACGAGTAAAATAGGAGGGTAGCAGCTACTAATAAAGGAGTTATGGACTATGCCGAAAATTGGATCACACGTTTCGTTCTCAGATAAAGGCTTACTAAATGCAGCAGAAGAAGCCGTTTCCTACGGATCATCCACGTTTATGATATACACGGGCGCACCGCAAAATACGCGCCGTAAACCGATTGAAGAGCAATATATTGAAGAAGGCAAGGCTTTGATGGACAAGCATGCGATGAATGAAATCGTTGTTCATGCGCCATACATTATCAACTTAGGTTCCTATAAAGATGATACCTTTGAACTCGCGGTACGTTTTCTTCAAGAAGAAATTCGTCGGACGGATTACATCGGTGTTCGCAATATCGTCCTTCATCCAGGAGCTTACACGGACAAGGATGCAGACTATGGGATTGCCAGAATTGCTGATGGCTTGAATGAAGTGCTTGCTGGGGTTAAAGATACGAACGTTAATATCGCCTTGGAAACCATGGCAGGTAAAGGGACAGAAATCGGCCGCAGCTTTGAAGAAATCGCGGAAATCATGGAGCGCGTGGAGTTCAACAATAAGTTGACTGTATGTATGGATACTTGCCATATTCACGATGCGGGGTATGATATCGTGAATGATTTGGACGGCGTGTTGCACCATTTTGATCGTACGATCGGTCTTGAGAAGCTGGGTGTCATTCATTTGAATGACAGTAAGAATCCGCGCGGAGCGAGCAAGGATCGCCACGCACCACTAGGTTCAGGTTGGATTGGCTTCGAAGCGATGAATAATATTGCTAATCATGAGAAGTTGCAGCATTTGCCGATGATACTAGAGACGCCTTGGATTGGAAAAGAAGACAAAACACAACGTCCGATGTATGAAGCGGAAATTGCGTTGCTATCCGGCAACTTAAGTGGTCGTTTTGGCGGCGAGTTCCTGGATCAAGTGGAGCGAATTGACTTTTTGATGAACAAAAAAGATATTCACTACCGTGATTTCGTTGTTAAAACGTGGGAACTGCTCAAAAATGATGCAAAAGCGAAGAAAGCCGATGGACGCGAGCCGCTGGAACGTTTGTATGATATTCTTCACGAGGAACAACTTTTCGCTGATCTTAGCGAAGAACAAATTAATCAAAGATTGATTGTCTGGCTTGCTGGAAATGACATCTTGAAGAAAGCTTAAACTTCACAGAGACAGAAATCACTAGGGGGATAAAGATGGAAGCGGGAACCACGAACAGCTCAATTCGTCGGGAGAGCGAATTGATGAATAGAGCAAGAATGCTAATTTCTTGCCCGGATCAGCCGGGTATTGTAGCAGCCGTATCACAATTTCTATTTGAATATGGTGCAAATATTGTGCAATCGGATCAGTACACGATGGATCCAGAGGGCGGCATGTTTTTCATCCGAATTGAATTCGATTTAACGGAATTGGCGAGTCGCGTAGAGACATTAAGAGCGGATTTCTCCACCGTTGCTGAGAAGTTCTCGATGGATTGGAGCCTTTCCCTGGCAAGTCAGAAGAAACGGATTGCGATCTTCGTTTCGAAGGAAGACCATGCCTTGCTCGAACTGTTATGGCATTGGCGCGCAGGGGATCTCAACGCGGATATTGCGATGGTGATCTCTAACCATAATGATATGCGTTCCCTGGTAGAGCCCTTCGGGATTCCATTTCATCACATTCCGGTTACCGCGGCAACCAAAGCAGAGGCGGAACAACGCCAGCTTGAGGTTATTGGCGATCGCGTAGATGCGATCGTTCTTGCTCGCTACATGCAGATTGTTTCACCTTCATTTATCCAAAATTACGCAAATCGCATCATCAATATTCACCACTCCTTCTTACCTGCTTTTGTAGGCGGTAAGCCTTATGCGCAAGCGCATAACCGCGGAGTCAAGATTATTGGTGCGACAGCGCATTATGTGACGGACGAGCTAGACGCCGGACCGATTATTGAGCAGGACGTTCAGCGTGTAAGTCACCGGGATAACGTTGAGGATTTGAAAAGAATTGGTCGTCACATCGAACGAATCGTTCTTGCACGTGCAGTAGCTTGGCATGTTGAGGATCGAATTATCGTCCACAATAATAAAACCGTTGTTTTTAACTAGGAGTGAAACAGGTTGTATCCGATTATGGGTACAGCCTATTTACATATAGGAGAGAAGTATAACGTTTTAACGGGTTATTGTGGCAAAGCCTTAAAGCAAATGGTACAATAATGCAAGCGAGTAAAGTCACTTGTATGTACAAGTTAAAAGACTGATGAAAATACAGAAATCATGGAGGGAAATTTCGAATGACTGCATCAAACAAAACAATTGAACAATTAGCCGTCGACACGATCCGTACACTCGGTATCGACGCGGTTGAGAAAGCGAAATCAGGCCACCCAGGTATGGTAATGGGAGCTGCACCAATGGCTTACGTGCTGTGGAAGCAGCATATGAAACACAATCCTTCAAATCCTAAATGGGTAAACCGTGACCGTTTCGTTCTTTCTGCAGGACACGGATCCATGCTTCTATACAGCTTGCTTCACCTATGTGGCTATGATCTGCCAATGGAAGAGATCAAGAACTTCCGCCAATGGGGAAGCAAAACCCCCGGTCACCCAGAGTACGGTCACACAGCTGGTGTTGATGCAACGACAGGTCCACTTGGACAAGGCATTGGTATGGCAGTAGGTATGGCGATGGCTGAAGCTCACTTGAGAGAGACTTACAACAAAGAAAACTTCCCGGTTATCGACCACTACACGTACGCAATTTGCGGCGATGGCGATATGATGGAGGGCGTTTCCTCTGAGGCTGTTTCCCTTGCAGCTCATTTGAAATTGGGCAAATTGATCATGATGTACGATTCCAACGATATCTCGCTTGATGGCGAATTGAATATGGCGTTCTCTGAAAACGTGCAAGCACGTTTCGAAGCATACGGCTGGCAAGTTATTCGCGTTGAAGAGCAGAATGATCTTGCTGCGATCTCCAAAGCGATTGCTGAAGCGAAAGCTGATACTACACGTCCTACATTGATTGAAGTGAAAACAACAATCGGCTTCGGTTCCCCGAACAAAGGCGGTAAAGGCGGTCACGTTGGACCTCACGGTTCACCACTTGGCGGCGACGAAGTGAAATTGACGAAGCAAGCTTACGGCTGGCCGGAAGAACCGGATTTCTACGTTCCGGACGAAGTTCGTGCTCACTATGCTGAGATTCAAAAAGAAGGTTCTGCGGCTGAAGAAGCTTGGAGCAACCTGTTGAATGATTACATCAAAGCTTACCCAGAGCTTGGCAACCAATTCAGCGCTGCTGTGAATGGTGAGCTTCCAGCTGGTTGGGATGCTGATCTTCCTAAATACACGACAGAAGACAAGCCTATGGCTACACGTGTTGCTTCTGGTAATGCGATCAATGCCGTTGCAGGCAAATTGCCGCAATTAATCGGGGGTTCCGCGGATCTAGCGAGCTCGAACAACACGATGATCAAAGGCGAATCCAACTACAGCGCTAGCAACTATGCTGGACGCAACGTATGGTTCGGTGTTCGTGAGTTCGGTATGGGTACAGCAATGAACGGTATGGCTCTTCATGGTGGTGTTAAAGTATACGGAGCAACATTCTTCGTATTCTCCGACTACCTGCGTGCTTCCATCCGTCTTGCAGCACTTATGCAGCTTCCTGTTATTTACGTTCTAACACATGATAGTATCGCTGTTGGTGAAGATGGACCGACGCATGAGCCGATCGAACAACTTCCGGCACTTCGTGTTATTCCAGGCATCACAGTAATCCGTCCTGCTGATGGTAACGAAACGTCCGAAGCTTGGCGTTATGCGATTGCAGAAGCGAAAGGTCCAGTTGCGCTTGTCTTGACTCGTCAAAACTTGCCGATCTTGGAAGGTACGGTTGAGGGAGCAAAAGCGAACCTAAGCAAAGGCGGATACGTGGTATCCGATGCTGCAAATGGTCAACCAGATGCACAAATCCTAGCAACAGGTTCCGAAGTACAACTGGCAGTCGCGGCTCAAAAATTGCTGCAAGCCGAAGGCATCAACGTTCGCGTTGTCAGCTTACCGAGCTTGGAACTATTCGAGAAGCAATCCAAAGAATACAAAGATTCCGTTATCTTACCAGGCGTGAAGAAGCGTCTTGCTGTTGAGATGGCGTACCCACTTGGCTGGGAGCGTTATACAGGCGACGAGGGTTCAATCCTTGGCATCTCCACTTTCGGAGCATCCGCGCCAGGGGATACTGTTCTTAGAGAATACGGCTTCTCACCAGAGAACGTTGCAGCACGCGTGAAAGCTTTGTTAGGTTAATATAATGGCAGGGGCTCAGCTCGTCTGAGCCTCGGCTTGTACTTATTCATAGCCATTTAAGAGGGGGAACTATTCATCATGTCCAGCTTTGAAAATGTTACCGTACTTACGAAAGCCAATGTTTATTTCGATGGCAAAGTAACAAGCCGCACTGTGCAATTCGCAGACGGCACGAAGAAAACACTCGGCATCCTGCTTCCAGGTGAATATGAATTCGGAACAGATGTGAAAGAAATCATGGAAATCCAAGCTGGTGAGCTGAACGTTTTGCTTCCAGGCAGCAGCGAATGGATCACAATTAGCGGTCAAGGTGAGTTCACCGTGCCAGCTAACGCGAAATTCAAGCTCGAAGTGAAAACAGTGAGCGACTACATTTGTTCGTATATTGCTGAGTAATCACGCGGCGAGTCTTAAAGCTTACACGAAGAAACCATACATCTATTTGGACATTATGTTCAATGGATGTATGGTTTTTCTCATTTAGATGACCAGCTATATAGGGATCTGATTTCCATCTGCAGTACTTCTTCGATGTCGGTCATGCGAATCCATAATTGCTGGATCGTAGCAGGGCTTTGGAGTAGAAGGTGGTGTCGTTGCTTGATTCTAGAGAGGCTGATGCCAATAGAAGCAGGACGTGCTGGATTGACGATAAGGTCCTCAAGCAGCACGGTTATTCCGGCTTCTAGCTCGGGGATTTCTTCGATATGAAGTTGCTGAAAAGGAGCACTTATCGGAATGTAAAGGGTGGACTTACTAAAATCAAGTTCGTTAGGACGAAAATGCAAAGCCATAAGGAATGGCTGTATGCGTTCTTCATGAAAGTCATAAAAGACGGCTAGCTTGACGATCTGCCATTCCCCCTTTTCGTTTTAAATGCTCTAGTTTGTTCATGATGGCGCGGGTTGCATCAGACCAGTTGGCTGAATCGTACGTCCTCACTTGACCCTGTGAAAATTGTTGGTATTCATGATCTAGTATCCCTTGCAGGACGCGCCGCTGGATTTGTTCGATCCGTTCATTGGCAAGCCGGTAGGTAACCTGAAATTCTTCAGAAAGAAAAGCAACTATTTCATTCTTGTGTTCAGGCAGCGACAGTTTCTTCAGCATGGACATAGGAATAGCCGCATAGAGCTGAAACGCAGATGCATCCTGCTCTTGCCAATCGACATAGCGATCAGGCATCACCATCTGGTTGCCGGAATGACGAAGCACATGACAAAGCTCATGCAGGAAGTCTTCCCACTGTTCTTTGACGGATAAGCGGCGGTCAACATTGATGCTGAATAGTCCATCTTTTTCGATGGCCATACTGTTCATATCCATACTATAAATCCAAATGTGGAGTTTAGCAGCTAGGTTTGTCATGTTGAGCTGAGCTGGTGATGTGATGCCAAGTTGACTATATAAAGCCTCTACCCATTGCTCAAGAGAGGTCGGTTGGTAATGAGTGAACAGGTTGACACACCTCATTTCAGGAATGTATGTTCGGTTATTTGTGAGAAAGAAAAGCCCATAAGGGCTTGGCTTCATGAATATTGTAGGTAAAAGAACCCTTAGCTACTGCTGGCTGTCAGGTGTTCGGGATTGCTGCTGCTCTTTAATGAAGTTCCAGAAACGGAGCATCTCTTCGCGGCGCTCTTTAGGGGCGTTTTTGAAGTCTTTAAAAAATAGGCTGACCTCAGGGTCATCTACTTCATCCAGACTAGTCCCTGGTAGACCATCTAGTGACTCTTCTTCCGTCGGAGCGAATCCAGCAAGCAGCAGAAGCTCGTCCTTCTCAGCTATGCGAAGCGCATCAGCTAAGGCGATAACCGTTTCCCGTGAGGGATTGAAGCGGTTATTTTCTATGGAGTTAATAAATGAATAACTAACACCGGACCGTTCGCCAAGCTCTCTGAGGGAATAATTGTTCATCTTTCGCAGATCCCGGATTCGGATGCCGAATTGCACCATATCTTTCATCGTTTGATCACCTGTTTCTATTGTAAATGCGGAGAGGTGGAAAATACAAGGGGGGATCACCAAAAAGTTTTGAATTTCAAAACTTTTTGTGTTGAAATTTTAAACAAGACAACGTATGATTTGTTTAGAATTTCAAAACGACAAATTTTAGGAGATGATGGAGAGATGACAGTTGATATTTTTAATATAGAGCAAGCAGAGATTGATCGCCGAGCAACAAGAAAAAGGGTGGAAAGTGTGCTTGAAGCCGTGCGCATGTATCGAGCGATGGGGGATTTAAGAAAAGAAAATGAAGCTATTTCGGCTAGGAATGAATGGTTCAAAGTGGCGGAGCGCACAGCTGCTTACCAGACGGGATCAGATGAACACATGCGAGATATATGTGATGAAGTGGAGCAGGCCATATCTCGGCTTGATGAGCAAGAGCAGGGAATTATCCGGGAACGTTATTTAAAAAGGGACAAGACATTCGATTTCTTGCTGTTTCATGAGCTTAATTTGAGTGAGCGTACCTATCGTCGGATGAAAGCGCGAGCGATTGAAAAGCTTGCCTACATGCTGCGGCTGGAAGTGAAGATATAGGAAAGCTGACCGAAAGTTGGCCGCTTGTTGGCAGTTCGCTTCAAATAGGACATGGTAAGATCGTTGTGTAGCCAAGCAAGGGAGGTGATGTTGCAGAGCAGATGCACAAGAAACCGTTGCGGCAGAGGTGTAAGGAGTGAAGATATGTTTTGAAAAGAAAAAAATGTTTTGAATTTCAAAACACTGAGAAGGAAGGAGCAACATATGAACCAAATCGGATTTAACCTGATTTCAGACACGCTCGGTGCCATTGCGAGGTATACTTTCGGCGGGTGGTGCGAACTTATAGGCCTCTTCATAATGGTAATACTCGTTGATTACGTCACAGGTATTGCTGTCTCAATAAAAGAACAAAAGGGGCTTATCAGTCAAGTTGGCTTTTGGAAACTTGCGCGCAAAGGGCTGATGCTGCTTGTCATTATGCTAGCGCATCGGATGGATATCCTCATGGACATTGACCTGATGATGACAGGGACGATTTATTTTTACTTAGCGAATGAGTTGATATCTATCACTGAAAATTACAGACGTTTGGGTCTGCCACTTCCGCTCATTGTAAAGCAATTGATTCAAATTTTGCGAAGTAAGGGGGATGGGCTATGAGAGCCCGGATGATGCCAATAAAATTATTAACTTTTTATCTGCTGCTTGGACAAGCACGGAGGACCTCGAAGCTAGGGAAGAATTCCACCGCCTATCGAATGAGCTCCGTAAAGTATCAGGGCAGATGTGAACCGCCATATGCAGCATATAACCAATGTGCAGGAGACAACTTCTTTCCTCATCTGAGCTGCACATGAAACCCGAGATCCCTTATACAGCAAGCTATCAGGGTTCATTTGGCAAATTGGTTGTCTGGAGTGCATAGCTGATCAGACACTTTTCCTTAATAATAGGATTAACAATATTAAGTAAGGAGAGCGTACATCATGACAGAGAAAGTCCAATCCGTGAAAGTACCTGATTTTGCGAATAGACACTATGTGATTACTGAGTTTGGAGCCGTGGGGGATGGACTCCACTCCAACACAGAAGCGATCAATAAGGCGATTGGGACTTGTGCAGCATCGGGAGGAGGAACCGTTGTCATCCCGCGCGGGATTTGGTTAACAGGTCCCATTCAACTACAAAGCCGAGTTCGGCTGCATACGGATGAAGGGGCGCTAGTTACGTTCATCCCTAAATGGGAGGAGTATCCCCTCATCCTGAGTAACTACGAGGGCTTGAAAGCGGTGCGAGCCATGCCAGCCCTGTATGGGGAGCAGCTGGAGCAAGTGGCGATCACAGGGACAGGCATTTTCGACGGTTCAGGGGATGCGTGGCGTCCAGTTAGGAAACATGAAATGACCGAGCAGCGATGGAACGATATCGTGCAAACGGGCGGCGTAGTCGATGACAATGACATGTGGTGGCCAACCGAAGAAGCGATGATCGGGAGAAGGCACACGGAAGCGCTTCAAGCTGAAGGGAATTACGTAATTGATCAGTATGAGCCCTATAAGGTTTACTTGCGTCCTGTCCTGCTAGGGTTAACGGCCTGCACAGAGATTCTATTGGATGGACCTACCTTTCAAAATTCAGGCAGTTGGTGTCTGCACCCACGTCTGTGCGAACATGTGACGATTCGCAACGTCAAGGTGCGTAATCCATGGTATTCCGTCAATGGAGACGGGCTGGATTTAGAATCATGCCGATTCGCGAACATTCATGATTGTATGTTTGATGTAGGGGATGATGCGATCTGCCTGAAATCCGGGAAAAATCAACAAGGACGCGAGACTGCCGCGCCTACGGAGTATATCTCCATCCGCAATTGTACCGTGTACCACGGTCATGGTGGATTTACCCTGGGGAGTGAAATGTCAGGCGACATCCGTCATGTTAATGTCTCAGATTGTACGTTCATAGGCACAGACAACGGACTTCGCTTCAAGAGCACAAGAGGTCGCGGCGGCATCGTCGAACATATTCAGATTGCGAATATTCAAATGAAGGATATCATCCACAGTGCGATTGTTTTTGATATGTATTATGAAATCAAGCAGGATGAGGTGGACAGGGTCGAGGTTACAGAAGAAACGCCTTGCTTCCGTCATATCTCGATTAAAGATACGGTTAGTGAGGGCTCGTCCAAGGCGATCTTCATCCGCGGACTGCCTGAAATGCCGATTCACGATCTGCATTTTGAACGAGTAACCGTTGCCGCAAATACAGGTATCGTTTGTATCGATGCTCAAGATATCCTGTTTCAGGATGTAAGTATTACACCTAAATCAGGTGCCGTGTTTACGCAAAGGAATAGTCGGAACATCCGTGTCATCGATCACAAACTGAAACCAGCTTGGTTTGCTGATTTAGGGAACGGTCAATTCCGCAACCCCATCCTTTACGCAGATTACTCGGATCCTGATGTCGTGCGTGTCGGGGAAGATTTCTATATGACGGCTTCAAGCTTTAACAGCTCCCCTGGCTTACCCATTCTGCATTCGAAGGATTTGGTGAACTGGACCGTAATCGCCTATGCAATTGAGCGTCTTCCCGATAGTTATAATGCGGTGCGCCATGGGGAAGGTGTGTGGGCTCCGAGCATTCGGTATCACGACGGCAAGTTTTGGATATTTTTCAGCGCACCGGATGAGGGGATTTATATGACAACCGCCGAGAATGCGGCGGGTCCTTGGTCGCCTTTGCACATGGTCAAAGAGGTGAAAGGCTGGATAGATCCATGTCCATTATGGGATGAAGATGGCAAGGCCTACTTGGTTCATGCTTTTGCTAAGAGTCGTACGGGCATTAAGAGTATGCTGAAAATGTGCCCAATGCGTCCTGATGGAACTGCACTTCTGGGCGATGGTGAGATGATATTTGACGGTACGGAGCATCACCCAACGATTGAAGGCCCTAAGTTATATAAGCGAAATGGCTATTACTATATCTTTGCCCCTGCAGGTGGCGTGCCGATTGGTTGGCAGACGATTCTGCGCTCCAAACAGATTATGGGCCCTTATGAGGATAAGATTGTTCTGCATCAAGGGGATTCTACGACTAACGGTCCACATCAAGGCGGTTATGTTGAACTGGATTCAGGTGAGGCTTGGTTTCTTCATTTTCAAGATCGCGAAGCATATGGAAGAATCGTGCATCTGCAGCCAATGAGCTGGGAGAATGACTGGCCAGTCATGGGTATCGATACGAACGGCGATGGCATCGGCGAGCCTGTTCTTATTCACACGAAGCCTAACGTAGGCAGAGAATATCCATTTGCGGTGCCGGAAACCAGCGACGAGTTCGATGCTCCATCCTTGGGGCTGCAATGGCAGTGGCAAGCGAACTATCGAACGGAATGGTATTCCCTCACAGCGAATCCAGGCAGTCTGCGCCTCTACGCCCAACAGCTCCCTGAGCACGCAACTACGTTATACGAGGTTCCGAATGTGCTCTGTCAGAAGTTGCCTGCGCCAGTATTTACAGCGATAGCCAAAGTTTCCTTCCAGCATATGGCTGAAAAGGAGCTGGCGGGATTGACGGTTTTTGGGCATTCATACCGATACACAGCGTTGCAAAAAACAGATCTAGGGTTTAAGCTAGTTTTTGTTGAAGGTAGCGGAAATAAAGAATCCTCAAGTGAAGAGATGACAGAAAGTGTAGCTGTACCGTATGATGTTCACGAGATTTATTTGCGTGTGGACGTAGAATTAGAGGCATCCTGTACGTTTAGCTATAGTTGGGATGGGTCGAATTACTCGCCAATTGGCGGGGTCTTCGAAGCTGTACCTGGCGGCTGGGTAGGTGCCAAACTTGGATTATTTTGTCTTACCAAAGGTGAAACCGCAAGCCAAGGGTATGTGGATATCGACTGGTTTCATGTGGAGTAACTAAGACTGGTGGAGGCGTCGAGGATTCCGCATGCCGGTCTTCAATACATAGGAAGGGAATCGTGCTGGCATGCAAAAATACTTACTTCGATTACTCGGTTTCACGCTTATCCTCGGTGCGCTTCCAACGGTCATTATTGGTATTGCCTCCTACTATATTGCAACACAAGATATCGAAGAAAAAGTCAATGAGGGTAACCTGCAGCTATTGCAGCAAACGCAAATGCGTGTAGAACAAACCTTAAGATCAATGGAATTGTCAGCCCTTCAGTTCGTCAACTCCTCACTCGTGAAGGGAAGCATGAATGAAGCATTGACGGGGGAAGACTTCATACAAGTTCGAGAGCTCATGACGGGATTATACAATATGCAGTCCAAAGCCGTCGTAAAGCAAGCCTATCTCATGAATATTGAGAAAGATTGGGCGGTTTCCTTGAATGGACTGAAGCTAGCAGACAATATGGACAACAAGAAGGAATTTCTAGCCTATACGAAGCAGCCAGAAAGTATTTTTTGGAATACAAGGGATATAGGGAGTGTAAATACGGTACTTGAGGATGATACGACATCGGAGCTTACTTCTGCCCCTAGTGAAACGATCAGTCTCGTGTATAAGATCCCGCTTACTCCGAAGACGAATACACCTAAGGGACTTCTTGTCGTTCAGATATCAACCTCTGAAATCCATGGCGGGTTGACGGCGAAAAATACACTAGGCAACAATTATGTGCTGGATAAAACGGGAATGGCCTTCCTGTCAACAGCTAGCGACAAAGAAGCAAACAGTGAAATCAATCGTATCATTCAGGATCGCGTGAGCAATCAGCTGCAAAAGCAAGGTTTTTTCAAAGCGAAAATCGGTGATAAGAACATGGGAGTGTCGTTTCTTTCCTCTGGGAACAATAGCTGGACCTTTGTTAATGTCGTTTCGATCGAGGAAATTACGAAGGGAAGCAAGAAAATTGCCTTGTTCACTGCCGGTGTGTGTGGGCTTATCTTACTGCTTGTGCTCATCTTTGCTTTCTATGGAAGCCGCCGCATGTACTCGCCGATCCGCAGCTTGCTTGAATTCATGAAAAAGATGGAAACGGATGCTAATCCAGAACGTTTAGGTACAGATGAATGGAGTTATATTAAAGAAAGTTTGCAATCTTTATTCGTATCAAGAGGGCGTCTGGAGAAGCAAATGCAGGGGCAATCGGCTCATTTGAAGGAATTTTTTGTGCTGAAACTGTTTACGGGCCAAATCTCCGATAGTGATTTCATGTACCGTTCCAGAATGTATGGTTTTCCGACAGAGTGGGATCATCTGGGTGTTCTTACGATACAAATCGATAACCTTCAGGACACACGCTATCAGGAGCAGGATCGAGAGCTGCTGCTTTTCGCTATTAATAACATTGTTGGGGAGCTTCTTCCGCAGCAAGCTAGGTTTAGCCCCATCCTATTGAATGAATCCCAAGTTACGTTGCTTGCGGTGTCTGCGGATCAAGCCCAAGATCTGAAAACATATTTCTACCAAACAGCCGAGCTGATTAAATCGACGGTAGAACAGTACCTTCAACTTCAAGTGAGCATCGGCATTAGCGCTTCGTTCGATAAGCTTTCCTATACGGTTAAAGCCTATGGCGAAAGTCTAACGGCGTTGAAGTCTCGGATTAGTCTGGGGCCAGATATCATTGTTCACTATGAGGACATGGAGCAGAATGGGAATACGGAAACCGCCGTATATGCCCATCTGAAGGTAGTTGAAGATCAATTAATTCAAGCGCTGAAGGATGTTCAGTTAAACAAAGCCGTGGATATCTTCAATCAATACTTATCTTCGATTCTGCATAAGGATGGGTTTCTACATGAGCATCACATTTTATTAATGCAGGTCATGGCTCGTATCTTATTAATTGTGCAAGACCGAGGCGTATCTGTGAAAAAGGTGTTAGACGGAGAGGGAGATATTGAGCGTTTCTTCAAGCTGCAGACGCGCGAGGAGATCTCCTTATGGTTTCAATCACGGTTATTCGCGCCTATCGTTCGCATTCTCACCGAAAAGGCGGATACACAGTTTCTGAATATTGCTGATCGGTTGGTGCGTATGATTCATGAACAGTATGATCAAGAAATGACGTTGGAATCATGTGCATCTGCCCTGAATTTCCATCCCGTCTATTTAAGCCGCGTATTCAAAAAAGAAATAGGCGTGTCGTTCAGCGATTATTTGTCGGAGTACCGCATGAACATGGCGAAAGTGATGCTGGAGACGACGAACCTGAAGATTTCAGAAATAGGGGAGAAATTGCAGTATAAAAATATTAGTGCATTCATCCGAACCTTCCGCAAAACCTTCGGTATGACACCAGGTAGCTATAGGGAGCTGCTGGATCCGAAATAGATATCAAGATCATAAAGACTATCTCTTATCGGTTAGATACCGGTTCATGAGGTAGTCTTTTTCCTTTTCACCCGTGTTACAAGCAAGTTTCTTTCGGCACACGCCAAGTTGTGTGAAAGCTATGCCAGACCGTATTTGACCATTGATCACTGCTTCTTTTCCTATTTTCCAATCAAGTTATCTGTAAGGTATTTCTTTACATAGGGGGATCACACATACTCGAGTCATATCCCATATCGGATGGATGGCAGAAGGAGAGAATGGACATGAAGCTAGATACAGGATTGAAAGCGGCTCCACTCAAAAAGGTGAAAATCAAACAGCGCAAGCATGTTTGGTTGCAAGATCTAATTCGGGACAAATGGCTTTACTATATGTTGTTGCCTGGAGTCGCGTATTTCATTATTTTCAAATACATTCCGATGTATGGCATCCTAATGGCTTTTCAGGATTACAAGCCTCATTTGGGATATATGGGGAGCCCGTGGGTAGGCTTAAAGCATTTTCAGCGTTTCTTTAATGAACCGCAGTTTTGGGGATTATTCCGAAATACCGTATTACTCGCCTTATACAATATTGCTTTCTTTTTTCCCTTACCCATCGTCCTCTCCTTGATGATGAATGAGGTACGCAGGGAGAAGTTCAAACGGTTCGTGCAAACGTTGGTCTATATCCCCCATTTTGTTTCATGGGTCGTGGTCGTTGGTATATTTTACATTTTGTTGACGACAGAGAACGGCATACTCAACGAATTATTGTTTAAGTTGACGGGTGAGAAGATCGCCTTTCTCATGGAGCCGGAATGGTTCCGAACGATGATCGTTTCGCAATCGATTTGGAAGGAAGTTGGATGGGGGACAATCATTTTCTTGGCAGCGCTTGCCGGTGTTGATATGCAGTTATATGAAGCGGCGAGAATGGATGGAGCTTCCCGTTGGCGCCAGGTGTGGCACATTACGCTGCCTGCGATCAGCTCTACGATTGTCATTCTCTTCATCCTTCGTCTGGGCAACTTTCTTGATGCAGGTTTCGAGCATATCTTCTTGATGCTTTCACCGACAAACCGCGAGGTTGGCGAAGTATTTGATACGTACGTGTATATGAAAGGCTTGGAGCAAGGGCAGTTCGGATACAGTGCAGCTGTAGGCCTTTTCAAATCGACAGTTGGTTTAATTCTTGTACTAGGCTCTAATTGGCTCGCCAAACGATTCGGTCAAGAGGGCGTTTACTGATAATGGCTCATAAATGGAGGAATGACTGCAATGTCTTATGATAAAACGCTCGGAAACCGCATCTTTGACGCGATTAACTATACGGTACTGCTCATTGTCGCACTCGTCTGTGTTCTGCCCTTTGTGTATGTTCTCGCCCTTTCATTTACAAGTCCATCCGAGGTGGCTAAGGGCGGCATCATCTTATTTCCCAAGGAATGGTCGCTTTCCGCCTACCAATATATTTTTTCAACGAATACCCTGATTCGCAGCATGCTGGTATCCATTTATATTACAGTCGTCGGAACGTTGATCAACTTATTATTTACTGCCCTCATGGCCTATCCGTTAGCGAAAAAGAAACTAAGAGGACGTCAGACGATTTTACTTGGCGTTCTGATTACCATGTTGTTCAGTGGCGGTATGATTCCAACGTATTTTGTAGTCAAGGACTTGCACCTGACGAACACGTTATGGTCGCTGATGATTCCAAGTGCCATTAGTGCCTTTAATCTTATCGTTTTGAAAAATTTCTTCCAGGAGATTCCGGACGGATTAGAAGATTCGGCCAAAATTGATGGCTGTACGGACCTCGGTGTCTTGTTCAGAATCGTGCTGCCGCTCTCCATGCCTGCGATGGCCACCTTCGGATTATTTTATGCAGTGGCGCACTGGAATCAATTTTTCAACGCGATTATTTACATCAATGATAATGCGAAGTGGCCAATTCAAGTGCTTCTACGGGAGATTGTTATGTTGGCTCAAAGCCGTATTGGCGACACAGGATTCGATGAGGCGGAAATTCAACCGTTGACGATCCGCATGGCGGTCATTGTGTTTGCGACTTTACCGATCTTGATTGTATATCCGTTCTTACAAAAGCATTTCACAAAAGGCGTCATGCTAGGTTCCGTCAAAGGATAGAAGTGTGGTGTGCAAATAAACGACAATTAGCCCTTTCATGAAGAGAAGGAGAGTACACATGTCAACATTTCGTAATCCGATATTACCTGGATTTTATCCTGATCCTTCGATCTGCAGGGTCGGGGAAGATTATTACATGGTGACATCCACGTTTGAGTATTATCCAGGGGTTCCTATATTTCATAGTAAGGACCTTGTCCACTGGCAGCAGTTGGGGCATGTGCTGGATCGTCCCTCCCAGTTGAACTTAGACGGGACGCCTTGCTCCAAGGGGATTTACGCACCAACGATTCGCTATGCGAATGGTGTCTTCTATATGATCACAACATTCGTTGTGAGCGCGACAGGTGAGCGCAGGAATTTCTTCGTTACGGCCGAGAATCCGGCTGGCCCTTGGTCAGATCCATTCTGGCTTCAGGGTGCGCCGGGGATCGATCCATCCTTGTTTTTCCATGAGGATGGCAAAGCGTATTACACTGGTAACCGTATGCCGCCAGCCGGGCAGCAGTACCAGAAGCACATGGAAATATGGCTGCAGGAGCTTGATCTGGAGACGAAACAACTCATCGGTCCAACCTTCAGCTTATGGGATGGTGCATTGAAAGGCATTCATGCGCAGGAAGGGCCCCATTTGTACCGCATCAACGGTTATTATTACTTGATTATTGCAGAGGGGGGAACCGGCCATACGCATTCCGTAACGATTGCTCGCTCGGAGACACTGACGGGACCCTATGAAGTTGGTAAGACAAATCCGATTCTGACGCATCGCCATTTAGGGCAAGCCTACGGCATCGTAAATGTTGGGCATGCGGATATTGTAGAGACGCAAAACGGGGAGTGGTGGATGGTTTGTCTAGCCTCCCGACCGTATGGTGGGCACTACAGGAACATGGGGCGTGAAACGTTCCTAGTTCCGTTTATATGGGAAGAAGGTTGGCCGGTTGTCAATCCAGGCAAAGGCATTGTTGAGTTGGAGCTGCGTCGGCCAGATTTACCGCAGCATCGTTGGTCCTCGAAGCCAGCGTGTGATCATTTCGACGCACCTGAGCTGGATCAGCGGTGGAGCTTCCTGCGAACACCGAGAGGTGATTTCTGGAGCCTCAGGGAGCGACCAGGTCATCTCAGGCTGAGGCTGAAGCCGGATTCCATCACGAAGTATGAGAATCCAAGCTTCGTTGGGCGACGCCAGCAGCACTTCTCATTTGCCGTGCGAACTTCGGTGGCGTTCACTCCGGGAAGCCCTCATGAAGCTGCAGGATTGGTGCTGCTGCAGAATAATGACTTCCAATTCAGGCTGGAGATCACCATGAATGAAATTGGGCAAGCGATCCTGCGGCTCGTGCGAAGGGAGAATGGCATCGAGGCCGTACTGGCTACCTGTAATCTCCATGCCGATCGCGTCTATCTGAAGGTGGAGGCGCTCGAACAAAGCTTGCGCTTTGACTACGCTGAAATAGCAGAAGACTGGGCGTTGTTATGCGATCATGTCGACGCTACCATCTTGAGTGCGGATAAAGCAGGTGGATTTGTCGGTGCTTACATCGGCCTGTTTGCGGAGAGTAATGGCGAGCAGAGCAATAACCATGCGGATTTTGATTATTTTGAGTACGTTGAACTCGATACGAATTGATCTTCAGCCAACCAGTAACGGCTCAAGCTTCATTTAGCGTATAATCATTCATTGGAGGGGTAAAAAGAATGAACAGAAGAAAACAAATTGCGATGCTTGTGGGTACAGCCCTGATGACAGCGACCGTCTTAACAGCTTGTTCGAGTACCGGAGATAAAGGTGCAGCGAGCACGACGAAGGAGCCGGACAATACGCCATTTCCACTCTCCCTTGTGGTGAATCAAGTAGGAGAAGTCCCTTCGAAAGACAGTGAAATGGAGAAAGCGATTAGAGCCTATACGAAAACAGAATTGCAAATTCAATGGATACCTCAGGCTGCCTATGATGAAAAAGTAAATGTCATGATTGCCTCTAATGAGCTGCCCAAGTTGATTAAACTAAACTACAACAATCCGAGTATCATTAGCTCCGTCAAATCGGATTTGTTCTGGGAAATCGGGCCCTATCTCAAAGATTACAAAAACCTGTCTGCGCAGAATCAGCAGTTCTATGACAATATTGCGGTGAACGGCAAGGTGTATGGTGTTCCGTTGTTCCGTGATTTAGGACGGTCTGTTGTTCATTTCCGCAAGGATTGGATGGATGCGCTAGGTCTTAAAGCACCGAAAACGTTAGATGACTGGTATAACGTTGCCAAAGGGATGACCACGGGTGACCCGGATAAAAATGGCAAGAACGATACGTACGGACTCATTTTATCCAAAAGATATAATCAAGACGCGGATTCCCTGTTAACTCGAATTACCGTTTCCCAAGGCGGGCCGAACAAATGGCAAGTCGTGGACGGCAGCTTTACACCAGAATTCGTAACGGAGCCATTCTTCGAAACTATGAAGTTGTTTAAGCGACTGTACGAAGAAAAGTTGATTAACCAGGACTTTGCAGTAGTCGACGTGACGGAAGTTGATAAACAATATCAATCAGGACGCGGAGGCATCACGATTAGCGGAGGCAATGCGCAGTCTTGGTATGATAAACTCATTAAGGTTGTGCCGACAGCGGTTATTGATGCAGGACCTCTAGAGGGCCCGAACGGCATTAAATTGCCGAGTGAGAGTGGGAACAATGGTTTCTTGGCGATTCCGAAGTCATCCGTTAAGACCGAATCTGAGATGAAGAAGGTATTAACCTTTATTGATAAGCTCATGGATCCGACGATGGCAATGCTATTGGTAAAAGGGATTGAAGGAAAGCATTGGGCGGATAAAGGCGAGTTTACCGAGCCGCTTGATCGCGATGCGGATGCCAAGGAAGTGAAGCCTTACCGTGATAATTTGCCTCAACGTAGTGAGGCATACAATATAGCGAAGCCTATGAAACAGCCAGATCTATTCAATAAGAACAAAAAGATTGGCTTAGAAAACGAGAAGTATATCGTGGTAAACCCGGCGCTTACACTAGATTCGGCTACGATCTCAGAGAAAGGTAAAGAGCTTGATCAGATGATTACAGATGCTGAAACGAAATTCATCATGGGTAAAATTGACGAAGCAGGCTGGAAGGCTGAGATTCAGAAGTGGAGAACAGCTGGCGGAGACAAAGTGATTCAAGAATTCAAAGAGTCTTATGCGAAAGCGAAAAAGAAATAACGATTGCAAAAAAAAGAGCTGTCCCCTAGGGCAGCTCTTTTCATGATAGCGCTATTTAGCAAAGTGCAAAATGTTTGAATGTTTTATACCGTACTCGCAATATGATCTTCAATATACTGCTCCAACTTGATCCGCACATACGGCGGCAAGCCTGACAGCATACAACCATAGCGGAAGCTGCGTCCTTCAGTCACGATGCGAATGACGCGACCCGTAATCGGAGGTAATCCAGCTTCCTTAGGGAAGTGGATAACGACGAACATATCCGGAGCAAGCAGCACATTCGTTGTGATCTGAAGCCCGCTTTCCGATAAATCGAAGAGGGTGCCGTCAATATTTTGACCGGAAAAAGAACCTTCTTGCTCCCACTGATAAATGGACAGCTTCAAGTTAATATCCAGCTGAACCCGTGTATTCTTGCGACGTTCGCGACCAGATAGAGGCGAAGCCGGTCTAGGTACTTCCACAACAGGCTCGCTAGGCTTAACAACCTCTTGCCCCATCCATTCCTCGTAGCACTTAATGACAGCGCTAAGATCTTCTTCACCTAAGCCTTTGCTTAAGCCGATTTGGAACAGATTGGTAGCGGATTGCAGCATTGGCGTTGGTAATTGAAACTTCCCTGTAATCTCTTGGGCAAGCAACAAATCTTTCAGCATCAGTTTCAAGGAGAATTGATTGCTGAAATCGCGATCGAGAATTTTCTCGCCTTTGAGCTCGACTTGCTTGCTATTGGCTCCGCCAGAGCGGACGATTTCTAAGAATTGGCTAGGATGAATGCCAGCTTTCGTTGCAATGGACAAGCCTTCGGCAAGTCCTGCAAGGTTAATGCCGACCATTGTATTGTGAGCGAGCTTTGCATAGGAACCAGAACCGCTCGGCCCTAGGTAAAGAGCTTTGCTGCCAAGTACGTGGAACAATTCTTGCTGCTCCTCGAATACTTCTCGGCTGCCGCCAACCATGAACGTAAGCGTACCTGCTTCAGCAGCGGGCTTCGTACCTGTAACAGGCGCGTCGAGGAAGTCGACGAAATGCGCTGCGAGCTCTTCCGCGAGCTTTTGACTTGTTTGGGGAGATACAGTACTGGTGTCAATAATAGTGAGTGCCGGGTGGATACCGCTCAGAATTCCTTGCTCACTGTAAAATGTTTCGAGAAGCGCAGCATCATTGCTGAGCATTGTAAATAGGACATCTGAGCTGCGAGCGACTTCCGCAGGTGTGAGGCCAACCTCAGCCCCCAGTTGCTCAAGCTCGTCCGCTTTTCCAGCAGTACGATTATACACAGTTACCATAAAACCTTTTTGAATAAGGTTAGCAGCCATGGGCCTACCCATTGTGCCAAGTCCAATAAAGCCGATACGTTTCATGTCCTCACCTCTGACTTCATTTTAGCATGGGAATTAATACCTGTGAATTCCTTTCTCGCTTGCTTTTAGACAAGCAAATAAGTATGCTAGGAAAAGGTAAAAAATAGAGATGGAGGCGAACCTATTGAGTAAAAAATTACAATTTGATTACAGCAAGGCATTATCCTTTTTATCCCAGCATGAGGTCGATTACTTGTCGGCTCAAGTGGAGCTAGCCCATGACCAGCTTCATAACAAAACAGGTGCAGGATCCGATTATTTAGGGTGGGTAGATCTTCCTGAGAACTACAATCGTGAAGAGTTTGCCCGCATTCAAGCATCCGCAAAGCAAATTCAATCGGATTCCGACGCGCTTGTCGTGATCGGTATTGGCGGTTCCTATCTAGGTGCACGTGCTGCACTAGAAATGTTGTCTCATTCTTTTTATAACATTTTGCCAAAAGATAAACGTAAAACGCCTGAGATCTATTTCGTAGGAAATAATATCTCTTCGACATATGTCACACACTTGCTTCAATTGCTTGAAGGCAAAGATTTCTCCGTGAATGTGATTTCCAAATCCGGTACGACAACTGAGCCAGCGATTGCTTTCCGTATTTTCCGCGAACTATTGGAGAAGAAATACGGTAAGGAAGCGGCTCGCAAGCGTATCTATGCAACAACGGATCAAGAGAAGGGTGCACTCAAAACACTAGCTACAGCAGAAGGCTACGAGACTTTCGTTATTCCGGATGATGTTGGTGGACGTTACTCCGTTCTGACGGCAGTGGGCTTGCTTCCAATTGCTACAGCAGGCATTGATGTTGAAGCGATTATGAAAGGTGCGGCAGACGCGCAGCAAGAGTTCTCGAATCCGAAGCTCAGCGAAAACCAAGCCTACCAATATGCAGCAGTGCGTAACTCCCTGTATCGTAAAGGGAAAACGATCGAAATCCTCGTGAACTATGAGCCTTCCTTGCATTTCGTTTCGGAGTGGTGGAAGCAATTGTTCGGGGAGAGCGAAGGGAAGGACTACAAAGGGATTTATCCAGCTTCCGTAGACTTCTCAACAGATCTTCACTCCATGGGACAGTTCGTTCAAGACGGCAATCGCATTTTGTTCGAAACGGTTATCCAAGTTGACCAAGTGGCTGATCATATCACGATCGGTACAGATGCAGATGATTTGGATGGTCTGAATTTCCTTAGCGGCAAAACGATGGACTTCGTGAACAAGAAAGCTTTCGAAGGCACGATGCTAGCTCACACAGACGGTCAAGTACCGAACTTGATCGTAACGTTACCAGATATGACGCCTTACACTTTTGGATACATGGTCTACTTCTTTGAAAAAGCTTGCGGCATTAGCGGTTACTTGATGGGTGTGAATCCGTTCGATCAACCTGGTGTTGAAGCGTACAAAAAGAACATGTTTGCTCTATTAGGCAAGCCTGGTTATGAGAAAGAAAAAGCGGAACTTGAAGCTCGTTTGCAGCAATAATTAGCAACTCACAATAAAAACGATCAATCCTATCGGATAGGTCGTTTTTTTGCACCTTTTTTCCCATTATTTATGTGGTAAATTTTCTTTCTATATTGTCGAAGTCCTACGTTGTGTGTAGAATATAGTGAAACAGTTGTTTCCTTCTACCGAGAAAGGTTGGCTATGCTAGCACATTATAAAACAATCCATTCGTATGGTTCGTCTGAGATTATCATCAAGAAGTCACGTTTCATCGGTCATGCTAAGCCCGTAGAGTCAGAAGAAGAAGCAATCCAGTTTATTGAAGCGATCAAGAAAGAACACAGATCGGCGACGCATAATTGCAGTGCGTATGTCATTGGTGAGCGGGATCAAATCCAGAAGCAATCCGATGATGGAGAACCCAGCGGTACCGCAGGGAAGCCGATTCTGGAAGTGATGAAGCATCAAGGGCTCAAGAATACCGTTGTCGTAGTTACTCGTTATTTTGGTGGCATCATGTTAGGTGCTGGCGGACTTATTCGCGCTTATACGGATGGGGCTGTGGCAGGCATAGAAGCAGGAAAGCCGATTTATAAAGTAAATCATCAGCTCGTGCTGATTGAAGTCGATTATACATGGTATGGCAAGCTGGAAAATGAACTGAGAAATCAAGGGATGCTACTAGGGGATATCGGGTTTACGGACAAAGTGACCGTTCCTTGTTATCCTTTGGCAGCTGATGCGGAAGCATTCATGAATTGGGCAACTGATGTTACACAAGGTCAAAGCTTGATCGTCGCGGGTGAGAACGAATACATCGTTCACGAGAGCTTGCCTGAATAGGCAGGCTCCCAGAAGACCCAACAAATTTCATATGAGCTGAGGATGCGGAGGGATAGGAATGGCTAGGAAAGCAGTCGCGCAAGAGCTTAGCAGAGAACGAATTCTTACAGAGGCGCGGGAATTATTCGCTACTTTCGGCTATCGCGCTTTAACGATGCGAAGCATTGCTAAAGCAATGGGGTACAGTCATGGTGCGTTATATTACCATTTTAATGAAAAAGCTGAATTATTTTATGCACTAATTAAAGACGATTTTGCCTTACTGCTGCAGCGTCAGCGGGAAATGATTGTTCGTGAGCATGGGTTTAGCGTGAATTTGCTTCAAAAGTTAATGATGGAATTCGTCTGGTTTGGTTTAAGCAATCCAAATCACTACGAAATGATGTTTATGATTAACGAGCCAGAACTACAGCAGTACTCGCGTACCGAACAAGCGCAGTGCTTGGACATGTTTGCCATTGTGATTCGTGAAGTGATGGCAGATCAGCCAGGAGCTGAGAGTAGGAAGTTTACACTTCCGTGGAATTTGTTTATGTCTTTACATGGCTTTATTTCCTATTGTATTCAGTTTAAGCTATCATACGAGGATGCACGTAAATTGGCTGACGAGCATATTCGCCTTATCTGCGTTAGCCTCGATGTCGATTCAGCTGAATTGCAACGTCCGCTAGTCAAAATGGTTGGGCCGAATGTACTTAAATCAATCGTGATATAGAAGAAATAAGGGAGCGAGACGATCTGTCTTAGCTTCTTTTTTTGCATAAGGAGACAAACTGTATTTTACATTACCCTGTATGTGCTTTAAAATGATGAAAAGACAGCGATGGAAGGATGATTACATTGGATTTGAATATATGGTCGGAAGCAAACGTTGAATTTATGTTTGAAGGTATTACGAGAAAGCTGCGCATGGCAACAGGAGGATCCATTAAAGCCTCCAACGTGAAAGAAGAAAAATACGAGGATTTGAAGGATCTTTATGATATGGTCACGAGCAAGGATCGCTTCAGCATTAGTGAGATTGATGCAATTACAACAGAGCTTGGGAAAATTCGCAAAGCATAATACACGAATACTCACCCCATAAGCATGCCGCTGTTTCTGACCTTGTGTTGGAAGAGCGGTTTTTTGTTGCGATCGGCGTGCAGTATGGTATAACTCGAGGTGGTGGAGCTGGAGCAGAAGCAGAAGCAGACTACTACCACCCAACTAACTATTCACCAATCCTGAACCGCGAACCTGAACCCGAACCTAAACCCGAACCCGAACCCGAACCCGAACCCAAACCCGAACACGAACCCCGAGCTCAACTCCCGAACCCCCTGCTGGCTGCTAGTCATCCAGATCGGGTGATTAACTGGATTTTCTGCATCTAATTCAAGCTAAATCACCAGTGTTTGGAAAATAACTGGATTTTCTCCCGTTAATTTCAGTCGACTATATCAATCTGGTCATTTTGGGCAAAATTAGCTGTACAAATTCCAGTTAAACGCCAACAATGCTAGATTTCTCCGAAATTAGCTGTAGGTAATCCAGTTAATCCCTCGAGGCAGCCCCCGCATGGAACCAGCGCGAGTTCCAACTGAGGCTGGCTTACTTTCAGCGATGCTGGTGACCGCCAAATGCTAGGTATAGCAATTAAATCCCATCAAGCTCCAAGCGCCAATCGTTACATTGCATGAAATGTCCTGGTGGATACTCGAATTCACACTCGCTTATCTGTGTAAAATTAAGCTTGCGACACACGGCATTCGAAGCTGGGTTGTGAATCGAGGGAAAAGCATGCATACACCGAAATTTGGCCTCAGAGCTTGCATGGGAAATAGCTGCCTGCAAGGCCGAACTGGCTAGCCCTCGCCCTTGAAAGCCTGGCAGTACACTCCAACCGACTTCGTAAACGTTTTCCCCATGCCAATGGCTGTCCCAGTACCCAATACTACCCACGACTTCACGAGTAGGCAGCAGTACGATGCTAAACATGTGCCCCTTGCCTTTTTCGCTGATTTCGAGATATCGTTTGTGGCGAATCCGAAGCTGCTCATCTGTTTCCGGGCCACCCAGATGTTCCATCATGTCAGGTGCATTGATGAGTCGAAGAAGTTCGAGGTCCGATTCGGACCAAGGTACGATATTAACCAGTGTGCCGTTCACGTTTTCTGACATTTACTCACTCCTAGCTTATTGTAAATTCATTTTTGGTTCTGATGTTAATTTTATCATATCGGAACATATGTTCCGTGGCAAATTGTAATCATCATCACATACATACAATTCCCCCACCAAGGACAAAATAGGTAGAAATTGGCACATAAGGAGAACAAAAATTGACGCAACATGGAGAGGCTTCTGCCGTTACCTTACCGCAATTCCCCAAGTCATTCTGGCTAGATTCTGTAGATAAGCTCCCTCAGTTCCCCACGCTAACAGCCGATTTGAAGACCGATGTAGTTGTCATTGGCGCAGGTATTACTGGTATCACTACGGCGTATTTACTCGCCAAGCGAGGCGTGAAGGTTGTTGTTCTGAATGCAGGACCTATCCTAGAAGGAACAACTGGGCATACGACGGCTAAAATTACAGTACAGCATGGACTTATTTATCATGAGTTTCTTTCCCATTTTGGAGAGGAGAAGACTCGTCTTTATTATGAGGCTAATCAAGAAGCGCTTACGCTCATCAAACAAACGATTACTGAGCTAGGCATCGAATGTCAGCTTACGGATGAAGACGCTTATCTATATACGAGTGATGAGGCATATTTAAAACAACTACAAGACGAATATATGGCATATGGGCAGCTGCAAATTGGCGGGGATTATCTGGAATCCACTCCTCTGCCTTTTGCGACGAAAGCAGCCATCCGAATAAAGGGGCAAGCTAGATTCAATCCTGTGCCTTACCTGATCAGACTCATCCAGGAGATTTCCCAGCTGGGTGGTCAAATTTATGAAGGAACAACAGTCGTCGGTGCGACCCATGAGCAGCCGTCCATTGTCAAAACAAAGCAAGGGCATCAAGTTACTTGTAATTATGTGGTCACAGCATCCCACTTTCCGTTCAACGACATCAAAGGCGCCTATTTCACTCGTTTGCATGCGGAGAAGTCGTATGTCATTGCAGTGCGCACGGAGAAAGCTTTCCCTGGCGGGATGTACATCAACGTGGAGCAACCAACCCGGTCTCTCAGAGCAGTCACCATTCATGGGGAGCCTGCGGTTCTTATCGGCGGTGAGGGGCATAAGACAGGGCAAGGACTATGTACGCATCAGTATTATGAAAATCTACAGAAGTTCGGCGAGGAGAGATTCGGACTCCGTGAGATTTTGTATCGTTGGTCGGCCCAAGATGTGTTCACGCTGGATAAAATGCCCTATATAGGACAGCAGTTTTCCGATGCTCCTCATCTCCTCATGGCGACAGGCTTTCGCAAATGGGGAATGACGACCAGCATGGCAGCCGCGCTGTTGAATTCGAAAATCATTCTAGGGGAGAAGAGCCCCTACGAAGACGTATTCACACCGCATCGTTTCCATGCCGATCCTAGCATCAAAACATTTGTCATGCAGAATGCTAACGTTGCGAAAGAGTTTGTTGCTGGCAAGTTTGATTTGCTCCATAAGCAACCCGAAGAACTGTCGCCTGATGAAGGGTCTGTCGTCCGCGTGAAGGGGAAGAGAGCTGGTGCTTACCGAGAACCGAATGGAGAACTGCACGTGGTGGATACGACTTGTACCCATTTGGGGTGTGAAGTGGAATGGAACGATGCGGAGCGAACATGGGACTGCCCATGCCATGGCTCTAGATATTCCTTTCAAGGTGATGTGATTGAAGGACCTGCGAAAAAGGCACTAACCAAACTGACAGTAGAGTAACTTACCCCCTCAGGACATGAGCGTATTTTTGCATAAAAATGGACAGCTATCCATGCGATGTTACCCCATAAGCCATACACTGTAGAGCAATGTATCTCTGCTCACGTGAAGGAGGTGGACGTTCGTGGCATCCAGAATTCGTAAAGAAGAAGTTCGTAAATTGATCGGGAAAGACATTTTGGCTGTTAAGAAAGATGGTACACAGGTAACTGGTAAATTGGTGCGGATCAGCGGTAACACGTTGATTGTTGCTCCACAAAATGGCAAAAAAGTGCAAGTTAAAGCGATTATCCCATTGGTACTATTTGATCTGTTGGCGATTGGTACTGCACCTTATGCATATGGTGGATTTGGTGGTTATGGCTTTGGCGGTGGCTTTGGTGGCTATCCGTATGGCGGTGGCTTTGGCTTCGGTGGTCCAGGACTTTGGTTCTGAGAATGACCAAAATGGAAAACTCTTTCCTTCAGGGGAAGAGTTTTTTGTTGCCTTAGAAACAGTATAAAGAGGCCCGCACCAATCTGTATCCCCCTGAATAGGCTAACATACAGGTTTACAGATGATGCCCCGTACATCGGGGGAGAAGCTCTGGAACCAACCGCGTACAGGGAGTGAGCAGCATGCCGAGTTCCATCGTGTTTAACATGATCAATATTAATAATCAGAATACGAATGCAACGATCGGGATCGGAGAGAATGCACAATCCAGCTGGGATTCTCATAGCAAAAATAATTACGGAACCGGTGAATTCATCGGTAATTCTGTCACGTGCAACATTGTGAACTTCATCTATGATAATGATTTTATTGATGCCCCAATTAATGATCAGGACTTTAAACCAGCCATAACGAATCAAGTTTAAATGAAGGGTGGTTGTACCGATGCTGAATTTGCCCGGACCGTTAGACCCGCCATTGATTCAATTTGATTCGATTCATGTCAATTCGATCGCTGATGCTTCTGGCATATTTATTGGTACGAACGCACAAGTAAATTGGTCAACGAGCGGTAAAAGCAATAGTGGCCTTGGTGAAGTGAGTGGTGAACATAATATGGTGTGGAACAATATAAACACCGTTTACGATAACGATATCATTGATGCGCCGTATACCAAGGGTGATTTGATCATTGGCCGTGTTTGAAAAATAAAGCTCCGCGGGCAGCCTTACTCGGCCGTTTGCGGAGCTTTCGTTGTTGCATCTGCTTGAGGTGGAGAGGGTGCAGCTGCTGTGGCTGTGGTGAAGCCCGACGCTTGTGCTTGCACAGTTATCATCTCTTGCAGCCACTCCGGCGTATCGTTATCGCCGACATTGAGCATGTCGAGGAAGTCGGAATCGTTCAGCATAGAACGGGTACCGACCAATTGATTATGATCGCCTTCGACGGCGCCAAAGCCTTGAACCGTTTTTTGATTGCTTTGAAAATCAGTTGGCCAATTATTTCCCATGTTGATGCAGGATGCACTTTCCACGGATCCAATCCGGATCGAACCGATGATAAAGGTTGGGGACATGAATGATGACACAGTCAATCACCTCATCTCTATGCTTTAGTCTGGGGAGGGGTATAGCGATAGCCAGTTGAGGTTCGTTCAGGACCTGAACCATCATGTGCGGGTGCCGAATGCGAGAGACCGTCTGACGATCGCTCTTGTTGCGGTTCTTTGGTTACTTGAGAACGCTGGAATGCCTTATCCATGGCCTCATCCTGCGCTTTCCCATTCGGCTTAGCGCCGAAATTGTTGCCCAAATTCAATGAACCGCTAAGCTCCTTAATATCGAGCTGATCGAGTCGAAACGTTAAGTTTTCGAGAACAGGCTGATGAACGTGAAGGTTATCGATATGAATGCGCGGATGCTTGGCAGAGAGGTCAGCCAACTGTTCTTCCAGTCTTCGCAGCCGCTGTTCCAATAAGTGAACGGTTTGCGCGTGTACGGATGACGGAACTGCCTCTGTTCTCAAAGAGGATGGCGGTTTGGGAATGGCGTTAGAGGGTCCGGTTGGAGGCGGCGACGCTTTCTTTTTTTGAAACCACATAGATTAGGTCAGCTCTTTCGTGTATTCGGCTTAACATCAAATGTATCATTATCCAGGACCGTATGCTTCCCGCCTAACACCACATTACGTTCACCATTTATTGCCCCAAGTCCTTGATTCGTCTTGACAGAATGTCTTCTGCCGCTGATCCGATTGCTGCCTTTGTTAACGCTAGAGTTTTCCGTTATGTCATCAATATGAATGGATTGAAATTGGATCCGAACCATGGTCATTCCCTCCAAATCCTCAATTTCGCAAAGTTCTCCCTTTATTTATATGGGGACAAACGAAGAATCATTTCTTTTTTTGCAAAACAAAAAGATCACCGTGGCTCTCTCATGAAAGGGAGTCGGCAATCTTTCTTCACCGTTGTCTTAAGTAAACTGTATGGGGATAACTTTTTCGCCATCTGGTGGAGCAAGCGGAATACGAATGATAAGCAAACCATTATGATACTGTGCTCGCATCTGATCGGTCAAAGCCCTGCCAGGCAAGCGGATCACTCGCTCAAATGTGCCAAAATAGCGCTCAGACAGCCGCATTTGCTCATCACTGACCTGATAAGGACGAACGAGCATCCCTCGGATTAAGAGGGACTGGTCGCGGAAGGATAGCTGGATGTTCTCAGGGGACGACAGTCCTGGAACCTCAGCGACCACAACGAGCTCCTGCGGCGTTTCATACATATCAACTCTGGGTCCGGTTAGCGGAATAATACTGGCAATGTCCTGCCAGAACTCGGGGCCTAGCACATCGCCGGCTTGCGCCGACAGTCCCTTCCAATCGGGTTTTGACGAACGATTGCCTGGAGGATTCATCTGCCATCATCACCTGACTTCACCATTAAAAGTAGAGCTGCAAGCAGCTTGCTACTAGTTTATGTGGGGATACGTCGGATTATGGCTGACATCTAAACGTGAGAGATGCTTACTGTTGCGGAGGCCGCCCATTCGCTAGCTGCTGCTGCGCCATGCGTACGAGCTCTTTCACCATTGCGCCTCCAATTGGACCGCCGACTTTGCCGGCTTCTTCCGAGCTGAGGTGCCCATTATAGCCTTGCTGCAAGGGTACACCAAGCGTGCGTGCGACCTCGTATTTGACAAGGTCAGGTCGCTGCGGATTAACGGCATACCCTTGATTTTGCATAACGTGAGCTTTGAGCAGCCCTAAGCCATGTTCGGATCCGGGCACCATAGCCCGGTTTCTTCTTCTTCGTGACATCGTCTATCACCTCTTAGGTGTTAGGATGCCCTGCCTCTTTTCGGATCATGAGTACGAAAGGTGAAAAATTTATGCCCGACATAATTGCCAATCGTGTACAAGCCGTTTCCTACTAGTATGGCGCCATTATGGAGCCAGCTCGAACTGGCATTTGGCACATAGGAACTGAGCGCTTCGGCAAGCAGCCAGCTGACCCCGTAGGAGAATCCGTAGCAGATGAGAATGACCATTCCGAATTTCCACCAACTGCTGCCGATGCTGGCATTCGAGCGAAAGGTGAACTTACGGTTAAGCAGATAACTCACTACCGCACCAATCGTATTTCCGCCAAAAGTCGATAACCAATAATTAAGATCTAGTAGGTTAAAAAGAGCAAAACTGGCGGACAAACCCACCAGCGTATTCAACACACCGACGAGTAAGAAACGCGCAAAGCTGCCTGTTAGCAAGGATTTGAGTGAAGTGGTGGTCATCCAATTACCGCCTTGCAGTGGCAGGTTGGCTCGCCTGCGGAGTGAGGGGTTCATGATCCTGAGCCTGCTCTCTTAATTCCTTTTCGATAACGAAAAGCGGGCGCTGCTTCACTTCTTTATAAATTTTACCTATGTATTCCCCGATCAAACCGATGGCAAGGAGCTGTACACCGCCGATGAACCAAACAGATAGAACAAGTGAAGTCCAACCTGTTACGTTTACTCCTAGAAGTTTGCCTACAATCGCATAAATAGCCGCAACTACGCTAAGTGCGAAGAGCAGAAAGCCCATCACCGTGACCAATCGAATGGGTGTTACACTGAATGATGTAATGCCATCGAAGGCAAAAGCGAGCATTTTGCGCAGCGGATATTTGGATTCACCAGCAAATCGTTCCTTGCGGTCATAATAGACTTGTGTGGAGGGAAAACCTAGCAGTGGGACTAAGCCACGGAGGAATAAATTAACCTCTTGAAATTTCTCCAAATTATCGAGAGAACGCTTGCTCATTAAGCGGAAATCCGCATGATTGTAATGAATTTTCACACCTAGAGAAGTCATGAGTTTATAAAAGCCTTGCGCTGTAGCTCGCTTGAAAAAGGTATCGGCTGAGCGATCTTGACGAATGCCATAAACAATATCGAAGCCTTCATGGAATTTAACGAGAAATTCACGAATGACAGAAGTATCATCCTGGAGGTCCGCATCGATGGATACGACGCAGTCAGAATACGCTTTCGCTTTCAGAAGTCCAGCGAGTAAGGCGCTTTGATGACCGGCATTTTTGGCCAGCTTAAGCCCCGTAACGAATGGATTGGAGAGGTGGAATCGCTCAATTAGCGACCATGTTGCATCTTTACTGCCATCATCTACAAATAATACCGTACTATTGGGAGCAACCAATTGATCTGTAATGAGAGAATCTAAGACCTCACTGAGCTGAAACACAGTTTCGGGGAGAACCTCTTCTTCGTTATAACAAGGGACCACAATGGTCAAAATCGGTTTAGACACAGTACCTCGTCTCCGTCCTAAATAGGGAATAGATGAAATTCATGCTTAAGCTTTCATTATAGCAAAAAAGGTCTAGAAAAAGTAAGCGGCCGGAACGGAAATCACCGTCCCAGCCGCTATAGCATTTAATTACCAGCCAAACCCAAACGTACTAAGAACGATAACCAAGAGGACGTATAGAACGAGGACAACAGCAGTGCTAGAACCAGTACCGCAACCACAACTACTCATGTCAATCCCTCCCTTCACAAAATTACTATATGTCATCCAACTATAGGAGGTATGGATGAATGACCCGCATGCGGAATAAATAATTGGGCAACGTGTCCATTTTGTGGGACTTGTAGGGGGATGAGTACCTAAATTGGGAGAGCGTAAGGGGAGCTGCAAACATGATAGTGATGTTCGAGAAAGGAGGTAATGAGACGCATGCGTTACGAGGAACGTCAGCCGGATGAGACATTGCAGCGGTATATTAAGTGTTATTGGTATTTGGAGCGGGATTACAGCGCGGCGGAAGAGGGCGAAACCCTGTGGCCAGATGGCTGCCAAGAGCTGATCTTTCATTATGGAGCCGATTATTCTATTGGTGGGCAAGTTCTGCCAAGAGCATTTTTTATCGGAGCACTTTCACGCTATCATCCGCTTACTGCAGAAGGTCCCATCCGTTTATTCGGCGTGCGATTGCTTCCCTGGGGGTTGCGCGCCTTCAAAGAGATGGATCATCGTTCGTTGATTGATAAGTTTCTTCCGCTCGCTGATTTATTTCCCGTGCATGAACTTGCCGAGCTAGTTCCGCAGCTGGCAGAGGCTGATGTAGACGAGGGTATCTCTTTGCTGACGGCTTATTTGTATCGACATTTCCAACCAGAAACCAAGCATGCCGCGATGATTAATATATTGTCTAAACTATATCGCACACCGATGGAACAGGATGTTCCGATTAGCGTAGCCGAAAGCGGATATTCACAGCGGCATTTTGAGCGGATTTGTTCAGAACTCGCAGGGATGTCACCTAAAAGATTAAACTCCGTGTCTCGTTTTAACCTGGCTCGACTGCAGATTTTCTTCAATCCGACGATTGATATCGCGAGCTGCATGGGCCAGTTCGGCTATCATGATTATGCGCATTTTTCCAAGGAATTTAAGAGATGTCTCGGCGTTACACCGACGGTGTATAAGAAGTGGTTGTTGGGGCTTGGGGAGGTTCGGTGATGGTTGATGAGTTGATTAATAGATACATACCGACACAGCGGACGCAATCAATACAGCAGATATAAGGGGCACAGAGGACAAAAGCGACGTAATCGATACACCAGATAGGGGCACAGCGAACACAAGCGATGTAATCGATTCAGTAGATCAAGTGACACGGCTTCGGAATGGTAGCTATACAACTTTCGCAATCGCCAGATTAGGGCATACCGATAACCCGCCCCCTTCGATCCATCGGAGTTTGCAGAAACGCTTGCCTTCAGGTGGTCTCTTAGGAAAATAACTGGATTTCCTCCATCTAATCTCGGCGAATATGGGCAAATATGTGAAGTAACTGTATTTTCTCCAGTTAATATTGACCATTTCCTTCTACAGGAGAGGAATAGGTGAAATTAACTGGAGTTTTTCCATTTAAATTCCAAAAACATGGAATAGTGTCGAAAATAGCTGGAGTTTTTACAGTTAAAGTTGCAGGGGGAATGGAGTGGAGGGGGAACAGTATGTTACGAATTAAGATAAAGTTTCCCATTTTGCCCACATTTCCCTTGGGTTCAGCTCGTAAACTTCACTTTCCCGAAACATAAACTGGTGCATAATCAACTCTCGGCGCAAGGTAGCGAAATCCGGATGAAAGTTTTTGAGGTAGAGGTTAAGTTCTTTCTCTGCGTAGGAGCGGCCTTTTTCAAGTTCAGTAACTAGGTGCTCGAGGACAATCAGTTTTTTCTTGAGTTGGGCTGGAATATGTTTGAGCTTACCATCCAACGTGAAAAAGTTCCGTAAAACAGACTTCTGAAGATTTGAATTTTTCTCTTCCGTTTCCATGGATGCGGGTACCTCCTTTTTACTTTTGAAAATCAGGTCAGCAGTCGCCTGAGCGTGGCTACGAATGAAGGCGTCGTTCAAGGTGAAATAAATCGTGTTTTTATCACGACGCTCATGAATCAAGTTGGCTTCGCGAAGTTTTGAGGCATGGTGGGTAACGGTCGCGGGAGTTACGCTCAGCTTTTCAGCAAGAGTTTGCCCATTGGATTCGCCGTCCGCTAACAAAATAAGCATACGAATACGCGTAGGATCCGACATTGCTTTGTGATAGGTAATGATTTTATCCAATTGCATACGGAAGCATCTCCTAAGAATCTAATTAAACACTAATCTAATTAGATGATAATTAAATTAGATGAACGTGTCAAGCGTGAAAGTTTCCTTCTGGACAACGGTCATGTAAAATATGAGTATAGAAGTCAAAGTTTAAAGGGGAAGAACAATGCGAATACTCGTCATGACAGCAGTCGCTCCTGAACGAGATGCCATACAGCGCGGTCTAGGTCAGGATAGCAGATTTGAATATGCTTTAGCCGGTGTGGGGCTTGCTGCGGCGGCAGTGAATGGGACCCTTGAGCTTGCCAAGGCCGATTATGACCTATTGCTTATCGCAGGTATTGCAGGCGGTTTCGTGGGTCAAGCGGACGTTGGCTCGCTTGTTGTTGCGAGCGAAATCATCGCCGCCGATCTTGGCGTCGAGCTACTGGATGGCTTCAGCAGCTTGGACGAGCTGGGCTTCGGCTCAACGCGCATCAGCGTTGCGGCCGACTTAGCCCAGCGTGTGACGGCGGCGCTGCAAGCCGCCGGCCTGCAGGCCCAAGCGGCGCCGGTGCTGACGGTGGCCACGGCCACCGGAACTGCGGCAACCGCCGCTGCGCTGGCTGCGCGCGTGCCTGGCGCTGCCGCCGAAGCCATGGAAGGCTTCGGCATAGCGACAGCTGCGCAGCAGCGCGGGGTGCCCGTGCTGGAGATCCGCGCGATCTCCAACGCGGTCGGGCCGCGAGACCGAGACGCTTGGCGGATCGGTGATGCCTTGAAGGCTTTAGAAGCAGCAGGTTCAGTCTTAGCGGAGGTGCTTTAAAATGAAAATAGCGTTCTCACCTTGTCCAAACGATACCTTTGTTTTCCATGCCTGGGCGCATGGCTTAATCCCAGGCGCACCAGAGCTCGATGTCCTCTACGCGGACATTGATATAACGAACCGTCTGGCCGCCGAAGGCGCAGGCCCTGACGTGCTCAAAATCTCCTATGCAGCACTCCCTTGGGTGCTGCAGGATTACGCCCTGCTGCCCTGCGGCGGCGCCTTGGGCAGAGGCTGCGGCCCGCTTGTGCTGACGCAGCCAAGCGAAGGTGCGGCTGACCCGGCTGCCCTTAGCGGACGCCGAGTAGCCGTGCCAAGCGAGCGCTCGACGGCGTACTTACTGTTCCGCCTATGGGCAGAACAGAACGTGCCTGGCGGCGTTGGCGAAATCGTGGTCATGCCGTTTCACGAGATCATGCCCGCCGTGCGGGACGGCCTCATCGATGCCGGCCTCGTCATTCATGAAGCGCGGTTCACTTACCCGTCGTACGGGTTAGCGCTTCTAACAGATTTGGGCAGCTGGTGGGAGCAAGACACCGGGCTGCCAATCCCACTGGGCGCCATCATTGCTCGGCGCACCATGGATTTGAAGGCACTCGCAGGTTGGGCTCGCGCCTCGGTGGAATACGCGTGGGCGCATCCGGAAGCTTCTCGTGACTACGTCATGCAGCATGCGCAGGAGATGGACCCGCAGGTCGCGCAGCAGCACATCGACCTGTACGTCAACGAGTTCACCGCTGATCTCGGCGAGAGCGGCTATGGCGCTGTCTTAACCTTGCTCCAGCGTGCTGCTGAGACAGGTCTTGTGCCGCAGATGGATTATGCGGCATTATTGAAATAGCATTGGAGTATCCAAAATACACCAATATAGTACAAAAGGCTGTCTTCCAGTAGATGAAATCTACTAGGAAGACAGCCTTTTTGTCATCTTTTTTATTTATCATACCCCAGCTTCGGCTTGGGAGAGAGATCCTACCCGATCACATTCACCGGCTGACCCTCTACAAAACTCCGCGCATTACTGCTCGCAACGGACATCAACCTAGCTCTAGCTTCTTTCGTTGCCCAAGCAATATGCGGCGTAATAATCACGTTCTGCGCATGCAGCAAGGGGTTATCTGGCTTTGGCGGTTCAACCGTCAGTACGTCAAGCCCTGCACCAGCGAGGCGGCCTTCGTTCAAAGCTTGCGCAACATCCGCTTCGTTAAGTAATCCACCTCTGGCTGTATTAATCAGAATTGCCGACGATTTCATCAAAGCGATCCGCTCCGCATTGATCAGCTCATTCGTAGCTGGGGTCAGCGGACAGTGCAGACTAATCACATCAGCGCGCTGCAGCAGCTCTTCAAGCGATACCCATTCAATACCATCCACTGGCTGTGGCACACTTCGTCCACTGCCTGTCGCAATGACCTTCATACCCATCGCCTGGGCGATCAGAGCTGTTTGCTTGCCGATCTGACCGAACCCGATCAGTCCCATCGTTTGGCCGTTTAATTCTACGAGCGGGGAGACACTGTAGCTGAAATCAACCGATCCAGCCCAATCTCCTTGAAGCACACTGTCACTATGGCGCTGCACCCGATGGCAGAACGCTAACACCAATGCAAAAACCAACTGAGCCACCGAATACGTGCTGTACGCTGGTACATTTGTAACGAGAATGCCTTTCTCCTTCGCGGCTTGGACATCTACAATATTGTAGCCAGTCGCTAAAACACCGACATATCTCAGTTTAGGCAGCTGCTCCAGTGTTTGTGCGGAGAGAGGCGTTTTGTTCGTCAGCACCATGTCTGCCTGTGCGGCGCGTTCTACAATCTCGGACTCAGACGTACGTTCATAGACCGTCAATTCGCCAAGCGCTTGTAAACCATTCCAGTCCAAATCACCTGGATTTAATGTATACCCATCAAGTACAACAATGTTCATGTTGAGTTCTCCTTTACTTCTTCACACCAGGCTCTTTAAAAGGGTTCAAAAACACCTTCGGAATATGCGTTTCGAAACGCATTAACTTACCTGTCGTCGGGTGCAAAAAGGCTAGCACACGCGCATGAAGACCAAGTCGATTGATCTCCTTCGATTTGGAGCCATACTTTTTATCACCAGCAACGGGATGCCCGATATCCTGCATATGAACGCGAATCTGGTTTTTACGACCCGTCTCCAAATTCACCTCAAGCAGGGAGAAGCTCTTGTTCGCTTGCAGCGTTTTGTAATGCGTGACCGCATGCTGTCCGTCGTTCGGGTACGGTGTGGAGAACATCTTGAGCGATTTCGCGTGCTCCTTGAGCCATGAAGAGATCGTTCCCTCTGGCTTGCGCACCATGCCTTCCACTAGCGCAACGTACGTCCGTTCCTTGACGCTCTCTTGCCACGTGTTTTGCAGGTGCTGCTGCGCCTGTTCGTTTTTGGCAAACATCATTACACCGGATGTGTCCCGATCTAGGCGATGAACGACAAAAATCCGCGCCTTCGGATCATGATTTCGCACATGCGCCGTAAGTTGGCGGTAGGCCGTAATTTGATTTTCTTGTGTATCCGTCGCAATGGATAGCAGTCCTGCATCCTTTTGAATGACAATGACGTCGTTATCTTCGTGCAAAATCGTCATGCCTGCCAGCGGGATATCCTCCACGACTTTATCCTTGTTGATCGTAACTGTCATCTCTGGCTGTAAGGGGTAATTATAAGCCGTTACCGCTTTGCCATTCACGGCCACTTGTCCACGAGCTAGGATAGCTTTGACAGCATTCCGGCCTAGGCTTGATAGCTTTTCCAACAAAAAGGGTAGAAGCTCTATAGGTTCTTTCACCGTATACTGGCGAGTACTCGACTCCTGACCACCCTTAGCTGTTCCTGCTTGCAATGAATGGCTTTGCGCTTTATGCGTACTGAATTTGGGTTTATGGCTGGGGTTAGATTTTGAACGTGAACCTTGTTTCTTTTGCATACATGGAATACCTCCTATTACGATGGCTTACCTTCCGGTCAGATCATTCGACCTCCAATATACCACGTTCATAAAAGCAAATGAAATGATAGGCCTTTAATATTTACACGTGATTTCCCAAGTATTCCCATGTTATGATAAAACGAGCTTTGCATTCACTTTGTTTAAGGGGCGCTATGGTCGATGGTAGAATACGTACTTAAGAAAGAAAAGTTTACTGAAGTGTTGCGAAGGTCAGTTCTAATGTCGATCATCACACTGCTGATTCCGGTTGCCATTTATTATGCACTTACATCAGGAGAAACACTGGCCATGACTGGCTTTTTGAAAGTATTATTTGCCTGTATGTTCCTTTATTATCTCGTAAAAGCGATCAGAAACTTAGGGAAGGTAAGAAAGGACTGGTTCACTTTTCGCATCGTGCTGTCCGAGCAATCATTGATTAAAAAGCAAAATAAAGTGCCGGATATGACATTATATTTGAATGACATCTCCAGGATCGTACAAGTAGCTGGTGGCCTTTCTGTGGAAACTAGAACACCTAGTAACCATGTGTTTATTCCAAGTTATTTGGAAAATTATGAAGGTCTCGTAGAGCGACTGCGGCCCTATTGTGTTATTGAGGAGAGTCCGATCAGTTCAGTAGGTGTGCCATCCGAGTATGCCCTGAAGCAACATATTACGCCGAAGACTATTTGGAAAAAGCTGTTTGTGGGTATTGGCATCGCAGCTGGCATTTTTATCTTGTTCATTCTTGCTATAATAGCCATGATTTACTTCCTATCTAACTAGTCATGCCTTCTGTTAACCTTGCAGCTTCTGAATCGTACTCCCAGTGAAAAAATCCCCCTGCAGCCGAACATGCTCAAAAGGTAAATGCGGATTCGCAATCCGCCATAGCATGCGATCTGCTGCGCGATAGCCGGCCTCTCGAATCGGCAGCTGGGGGCGAGAGCAGAGCGGCAGCGTGTCGCTTTGCTCATTGAGCAGGGCAACCAACGAGCATTGCTGCGGCACGTTAACGCCTAATCGCCGAAGCGTGTGATATACAGGCGCGGCTTCTTCATCAATGCCACAAATGACTGCCGTTGGCTGACGCAGCTGATATTTTTGCTGAAAATCTACCAACCACCTCTCCGAACCATCCCGGTCTATCGCGTGCTCACTAGGATCCACAGTCATGCCAGCCTCTTTCATCGCTTCAGCGAAGGCCTGCCAACGGATGACGAATCCGCGTTGATCCTTCGTATCTCCTACATAAAGAATGTTCCTGTGGCCCATGCGCACCAGTCTTCGCACAGCCTGATATACAGCCTCATACACATCCCAAATGACACTATCAACCTTGGACTCCGGCGGCGGAAAATTCAGCAAAATCCTTGGAAGTTGCAGCTCTAACAGTTTTTGCTCTAACAAATCCCAATTCATCCGTGGTGCTATAAACACCCCCTCGGCATATAACAATCCTTCCTCCTCGGCCCAGTCGTCAAATTGTGACGGCTTCAACTTAGGCGGAATAAGGAGTGGCTGAACCGTATGGCCAAACTCCATGAAGCGTTCATGCAAGCCTTGCAGCAGCAAGCGGTTGAAGTTCAAAGATTGTTTGTTCTGGACGAGCACGAACCTGCGCTGCACGACGGGATACGGTGAAATGAGATCTTGTTGTAAGGTTTGTTTCTGATCTTTGGTCATATAGCCAAGCTCGCGTGCGAGCTTGAATACTTCACTTCGTGTCTGCTCTGACATACCAGGTAGTCCGCGCAGCGCTTTGGATACTGTTTGTATCGTTAAACCGAGCTGAGCGGCCAAATCGTGGAGTGTAATTCGTTTGCGCATACGTCTGAGATGCTCCTTTTCACATGCCTTCTGTATCTCTAATTTTAAACTAAATTTAAACTAAAAAGAAAGTTAATTTTAAACTACACTAAAAGAGAAGCAAGGCATGGAAGAGGCAAGTGAGACACCAAACAATTAAGCTAAGGGAGAGAAGTCAGATGATTAAACAGATAGAAGCAGACGTGGTTGTAGTAGGTGGAGGTCCAGCAGGTGTTAATGCGGCGATTGCAGCAGGGAGAAGCGGGGCTAAAACCGTTTTGATAGAGAAATACGGCTTTATTGGCGGCATGTCGACGGCTGCATTGGTGTATCCTTGGATGACGTTTCATACAACGGATGGCAAACAAGTCATTGCAGGGCTCGCGCAAGAAATTATTGACCGCCTTATGGCGATGAATGCATCCCCGGGACACCTTCGGGATACGGTCGGATTCGTGAATACGATCACACCTTACCACCCAGAAATATATAAAGTTCTTGCCGTCGATATGCTCAAAGAAGCGGGTGTTAAGCTGCTTTTCCATAGCTTTGTCGATCATGTGGAAACAGTGAACAATCGCATTCAATCGGTGCAATTGACGTCCAAATCCGGCCGAATTGATGTAAGTGGCAAAGTATTTATCGATACAACAGGTGACGCTGATCTCGCGTATCTGTCTGGTGCGCCGTGCCTCAAAGGGCGTGATGGGGATAAAGCAACACAGCCAATGACGATGAAATTCAGAATGCGCGGAGTAAATCTGCCTGCCGTGAAACAATACATGATTGACCACCCGGATGAGTTTTATAAAAAGACGCCTTTCTCCGAGCTCGCTGATCTCCCTCTTTCCGGTGTACTCGGCTATTTCAAACACTGGAAGGAAGCGAATCTTCCGATTAATCGCGATCAAGTGCTGTTCTTCACAGGTCCAGAGGACGACGAAGTACTGGTCAATACTACGCGTGTGCAGGGGCTGGATGGCACCAATGTAGAGGACTTGACAGAAGCTGAGGAGCTTGGTCGCAAACAGGTGCTCATGGTCGCTGAATTTATGCGCAATAATTTGCCAGGCTTCGAAAAAGCCTCAATCTCTAACGTTGGCACACAAATTGGTATTCGTGAAACGCGTCGTATCGATGGTCAATATGCGTTGCAGGTGGATGATGTCGTGCAGGGCCGTCACTTTGATGACGTTATCGCACGCAGCGGCTACCCGATCGACATCCACGATCCGTCCGGCAAAGGCGTAACCGCAGCTTGGGTCAAAGGGGACGGCGCCTACGACATCCCATACCGCTGCCTGCTGCCGCAAAAAATCGAAAACCTGCTCACCGCAGGTCGCTGCATCTCGACAACGCATGAAGCGCTGGCAACAACGCGCCTCACGCCAAGCTGCATGGCTACTGGCCAAGCAGCAGGCTCGGCAGCTGGGCTCGCTGTGAAGCACGGCGTGCTGCCAGCGGAGATTAACGTCGCCGAGCTGCAGGCTGTCCTTGAGCAGGACGGCGCATTGTTGAAGTAGATATAGTAGAGACCCCCAGTGCCATGTGACGCTGGGGGTTTTCGATGTGAGTTCCCCCAACCCCCCAACCCACCAACTCACTAACCACAAACTGTCCTCACACCGCTCCTCATTGGATAAATCCAATGTATAGGGCATGGTAAGCTCTCTATTTGTGGGTTTCACTGTATTTATCCAGTGGTGTATGCACAATAACATGCTGCCCCGCCTCGCCAGAATACGCCCCCGCAAATCAGGGAACACTAGCACTTATATATCCTACGTGTGAGAGGCGGTTTCCTATGCTTTTATACCAATTAACGCAATGGTTCGAAGAACGCAGCACCTTACAACAAGCGCTGCAACGTGAACCGGTAGAATCAGCCGGCGAAATCAGTCAGAGAATCCAAGAAGTCGAGCAGCAGCTTTATTCCCACGCTGAACGCTGGAAAAACGCTATCGAAGAAGCCTCCTACCTCCAGTTCCCCTATGAAGTCCCCCATTTGGACGATGACATGGTTCTTTAACGGTCTCCTGTTTGCCTGAATGGGTTCTGTAACAGCTCTCTGTGTGTCCTAACGGGTTTGTTAACTGCCCTCTATTTACCCGAAAGGCTGCCAAAGTCGTCCCGTATGGGAGGGCTTTCCTTTGTATTTCAACCGTTTTCGTGTAGAATTAGTAGAGGTAGTTCAAAAAGTCAACTTTTGATCACGAAGTAGTCCAAGAAGCTTATTCGACATCGAACATTGAATTCAGCCGGAACTTCCGGTGCTCACGTAGCTCTCACTACGCTCCGCTCCTCATTTCCTAGCTTCTTTCAATCTTCTCGGTGCTGAAAACCGGACTTTTTGAACACGAATTAGAAGGCACGATAACCCAGAATAGAACGAGGTTTTTTTCATATGAAAGTACTTGTATCCACACTGAACGCCAAATTCATTCATACCTCCTTGGCTTTGCGCTACTTGAAAGCGTTCTGCGAGAAGGATTTTGATGTTGAGATATCCGAATATACGATTAAAGATCCCGTCATGAATGTCGTCTCTGACATCTATCAGAAGGCGCCGGACGTACTGGGCTTTTCCTGTTACATATGGAACATCGAAGAGACGATTCACATTATCAAAATGATCAAAAAAATCAGACCTGAAATCCTCATCGTCCTTGGTGGACCCGAGGTTTCTTATGATACGGATTACTGGATGGACCGCATACCTGAGGTTGATTTCATCGTCATGGGGGAAGGGGAAGAAACGTTCCATCAGCTGCTTACCGAGATCTCAACAACGCGCAAATACCACTTCGTCTATGGCGTCGCTTACCGCAAAGAGCAAGAAGTGATTCTGATGCCGGGCAGACCGAAGCTGAAGCTGGATGATATTCCGTCGCCGCATCGCTTCAAGGAAGATCTTCCGAGCCTAGCCAATCGTGTCGTATATTTTGAGACCAGCCGTGGCTGTCCATTCTCTTGCCAATTCTGCCTATCGAGTATTGAGGTGGGGGTGCGGTATTTTGATATGGAGCGAACGAAGTCGGATCTGCTGTACCTCATTGATTCGGGCGCGAAGCTGATCAAATTCGTGGATCGGACGTTTAACATTAAGCGGGACTATGCGATGGAAATCTTTGAATTCCTTATCCAAAATCACCGCGGCACTGTGTTCCAATTCGAGATTACGGCTGATATTATGCGGCCAGAAGTTCTTGACTATTTAGCCGAAAATGCCCCTCCGGGCACGTTCCGTTTTGAAATCGGTGTGCAATCGACGAATGACACGACGAATGACCTCGTGCAGCGCAGACAGAATTTCTTCAAGCTGAGCCGTACTGTGTCTAAGGTGAAAAATAGTCTCAAAATCGATCAGCATCTCGATCTCATCGCTGGACTGCCCGAAGAGGATTACAACTCGTTCCGTAAGACGTTTAACGACGTTTTCGAGCTAGGACCGGAAGAGCTGCAACTCGGTTTCCTCAAAATGCTGCGCGGCACAGGCATGCGTAACGATGCCCATAAATATGGCTATATTTATATGGACCATGCCCCTTACGAGATTCTCGGCAACGACATCCTGCCGTTCACCGACTTGATTCGCATCAAGCGCGTAGAGGATGTGCTTGAGAAATATTGGAACGCTCACCGCATGGATCATACGGTGAAGCATTTGATCGCCAATGAGTTCCCATCGGCGTTCGACTTCTTCCAAGAATTCGGCGACTTCTGGGAAGGCCGCGGCTGGCAGAAGATCGGGCATCAGCTCGAGGATCTGTTCACTCGCTTGCGCGAGTTCCTGCTTCATCGCGGAACTACCAACATGCACATCATCGAAGGCTTGATGAAGCTCGATTACTTCCTTGGCCACAAATATAAGCCGCGCAAAATCTGGTGGGACTTCACCTTGGAGAAGTCCGAACAGAATGCATACCTCAAGCTGGTTGCGGAGCAGCCTGAGCTCGTCAGCGGAGACTTCCAGAGTCTCCGCATCAATGAGAAAGACCTCCACAAGCATGCCATGCTTGAGGTATTGCCATTCGCTTTGCAGACGTATTTGCAAAGCGGCCTTATCGACGAAAGCAGCACGGAGCTGCTTGTCGTTCACTTCCCGCCGGACGCGCAGAAGCCGGCGTCCTACTACACAATGCCGCTGCAGCAGCTGGCAACGATCTAACCTTAAATCCCCTTCACGCCTGGCGTGAGGGGGATTTTTTTTCGGATAAAACGATTGAACAAGCGCCCAAATGGGTAATCTAGGGTAGTTAAAGCAGATTGAGACTGAGAGGAGAGCTAACTATGATCGAAACGAAAAACACACAACTCGAAGAACAAATCATTCAAGTGCTGAACGCCAATCAGGTGTGCTCCTTTGCGACGATTGACGGTAACAAGCCTAAAGTTCGCTATATGGCTTTGTTTCACGATGGGTTGGAGATTTATTTAACGACGAGTAAGAAAACAGATAAAGTTGAGGAACTCCAAGAGAATCCTCATGTGCACATTTTAGTGGGGTATGACGGCAAGTCTACGCCGAACATTTTGCAAATACAAGCTACAGCTACAATCTCTTCGGACAATGCCCTTCGCGAGAAGCTGTGGAGCGATGATATGAAGCAATGGTTTGACGGGCCTCATGATCCTAACTATGTCGTGATGGACATTTCCCCCTACTATATTGAATATTCGAGTCGTGGTTCCGAACCACAGATCTGGAAGAAATAACACCGATCCGTTGCCTACTGAACATTTCCCTAAAAAATCCATTGACCATAGGCAAGGTTCAGTGATAAGATTATAAAAATTTACCTATGGATCAATCAAATAAGAGACTTTGAGCTACGCTCAAAGATCCCTATATGAGGAGGAAAATGTAAAGTGGCTACGTATTATATGGAACCGTCTCGTACGTTTAGTGAGTTTTTGTTGATTCCTAATCTAACGACGAAGGATTGTACACCGGCAAATGTTAAGCTGAAGACCCCGCTAGTCAAGTTTAATAAGGGTGAGGAGCCAGCGATCTCACTGAATATCCCGTTTTCTTCTGCTGTCATGCAAGCAGTATCCGATGATGGAATGGCTATTGCATTGGCGCGTAGTGGCGGGATTTCGTTTATTTTCGGCTCTCAGTCGATTGAAGAGCAAGCACTGATGGTGCGTAAGGTAAAAGGGTACAAGGCTGGTTTCGTCGTAAGCCGCTCCAACCTGAAACCTGAGCAATCGCTTAGTGATGTGTTAGCTTTGAAAGAAGAGACAGGGCACTCGACCGTTGCGATCACCGATGATGGCACAGCGAACGGAAAATTGCTGGGGATCGTAACTGGTCGTGACTACCGCAAGAGCCGCGATCCGCTAGATCGTAAAATTTCGGAGTTCATGACACCTTTTGAGAAATTAATTTACGGTAAATCCGGTATTGCACTCTCGGAAGCTAACAACCTAATCTGGGATCATAAGCTAAACTGCTTGCCGATTGTAGATGACAATGGGAATCTGGATACGCTTGTTTTCCGCAAAGATTACGATGAGCACAAAGAGAACCCGATGGAACTGCTTGATAAGAACAAGAGCTACATTGTCGGCGCTGGGATCAACACGAAGGATTATACGGAGAGAGTACCTGCGCTTGTTGAAGCGGGCGTAGACATTCTCGTAATCGATTCCTCTGACGGTTACAGCGAATGGCAGCATGAGACGGTACAGTATGTGAAACAGAATTTTGATGTGAAAATTGGTGCGGGTAATGTTGTTGATCGTGAAGGCTTCCGCTATTTGGTAGAGTCAGGTGCTGACTTTATTAAAGTGGGGATCGGGGGCGGTTCCATCTGTATCACGCGGGAACAAAAAGGTATTGGCCGCGGCCAAGCTTCCTCTGTGATGGAGGTTGTTGAAGCGAGAGATGAATACTTTAGAGAAACCGGTACGTATATTCCGATCTGTTCTGATGGTGGTATCGTACACGACTACCACGTAACGCTTGCTTTGGCGATGGGTGCTGACTTCGTTATGCTAGGCAGATATTTTGCACGTTTCGATGAGAGCCCAACTAGAAAACTTAAAGTGGGTAACAACTTCGTGAAAGAATACTGGGGCGAAGGCTCCAATCGTGCACGTAACTGGCAGCGTTATGACACAGGCGGCAAGAGCAAGCTTTTGTTCGAAGAAGGCGTGGATTCTTACGTTCCTTATGCGGGAAGTTTACAAGAAAACTTGGACAAGACGCTGGGTAAAATCAAATCCACAATGTGTAACTGCGGTTCCTTGACGTTGGACGAGCTGAAAGCTAATGCGAGAATTGCACTAGTTTCCGCGACATCATTAGTTGAAGGCGGAGCGCACGACGTAATCCTCAAAGAAAGCAGCCTTTCGGAAGAAGGTTAGCAGCGATAAATAAAAAGCTCTCTGACAGTGCCCGTTAACCGCGGCTGCTATCAGAGAGCTTTTTTCATTTTAATTACTATTTTTTATGGCAAATAACTGCGAATCACTGTCATGTTACCCTCAAGTGAGTAGCTGCCCAAATCAGCAGGAAGCAAGAAACAGTCACCAGGCTTCGTCGCGATTTGGCCGTCTGCCCATTGCAACGTCCCGTTGCCATCCGCGATGACAAGAATAACGAAGCTATCTGGCGTTGTAGTGAGCTCCCATTGCGGGCCAACCAGGCCTTTTTCCACGGTGAAAAAAGGAGAAGAAGCAAGCGTCAGCCATGTGCCGGCTTCCGTCAAATCAGTCTTCATGCGCGTGGAGCCTGATCCTTCATACGCGATGACATTAAGCGAGTCTTCGATATGCAGCTCACGCATTTTCCCATCCAAGCCTGGACGGTTGTAATCATACAAACGATACGTTGTATCTGAGTTTTGTTGAATTTCTGCTACCAGTACACCTGCACCTAGTGCGTGGACTGTACCAGCAGGTATGTAGAAGGAATCTCCAGCTTCGACAGGAACTTCTTGCAAGCAGTCCATAATGCGATTCTCCGCAATCGCTTCTGCAAGGCTTTCCCGTGTTACGCCTTCTTTCATGCCATATATAATTTTGGCGCCTGGCTTAGCATCGAGAATATACCACATTTCTGTTTTGCCAAGTTCACCTGCCGCGAGGTTCTCGTAGTGATCATTGGGATGAACCTGAACAGATAGATCGTCTTCACAATCTAGCAATTTAATTAATAGTGGAAAACGGCCATTTTTCTCGGAAAATCCTTTGGTGCCGAACAATGTTTTGCCATACTTCTCGCGAATTTCATCCAGACCTAAGCCAGCTAGTTCGCCATTGATAACCTTCGTTGTTCCGTTCGGATGATCGCCGATCATCCAACCTTCACCGATCGCGCCTTCCGGCAATGTAAAGCCAAATCGTTCGAGGGTTCTGCCTCCCCAAACACGTTCTTTCATTTCAGGTTGAAATTGCAATGGGTATGATTTCAAAAACAATCCCTACTTTCCCCTAGTCTATTCTAGCAATCTGTCATTTATTACACTCTAGCATTATATCATGCGACTATCTTTTTTCTAGAGCTAAGAGATACGGCGCAGAGGCGCTGCGATTGGCAAATTGATACCGTAGCACTTGAAACGCTGCGAGCGGCAAGCTCTCTGCCCAGCGTTCTACCGCTGCGGCTTCTTCCGACCCGCCATCGTGGCCGCTATACAGCACGATGGTTACGATTCCGCCTTTGCGCAGCAGGCGGAGCGCAGCTTCAAGAGCAGGAATCGTCGATGCCTGCTCCGTGATAATGGCTGTATCGGCTCCTGGCAGGTAGCCGAGATTGAAGGTGACCGCGGCGACCTTGCCGTGGCGGTCTTGCGGCACCGCCGCTTCCATGAGCGCATGGCTGCATAAGCTCATGTGCACTTGGGCGTCTGGTTGCTCCTTCGCCAGACGCTGCTCGGTTTGATCCAGCGCGGCCTGCTGGATATCGAAGCCGTATACGCTGCCGCGAGTGCCGACGAGCTTCGCCATGTACAAAGCGTCCACGCCTGTGCCGAGCGTGGCGTCAATAACGGTATCACCAGGTTGGACGCGCTGCCCGATTAACTGGTGTACATAACTCAGAACTGAAACGAATCCCATGTGTAGAGTGCCTCCAATGATTGCTTGCTAACGCATGTCTCGCCAATTTCCCAGGAAATACGGAATGTAGTTCCGCTATTCCAGAGATAATCTTGATTCTGGCACGTTTTCTTTCCCTGCCCAATACTTCCCTTGCCACGTATTCCGCTCTGTGAGCAATTTATCAAAAGCGTTCAACACTTCCCACTTCTTGAGACTCCACATCGGGCCGATCAGTAAATCCCGCGGGGCATCACCAGTGAGTCGATGAACGATCATCTCTGGCGGCAAAATTTCCAAAGTATCCACGATCAGCTTCACGTACTCATCTTTCTCCAAGAATTGCAGTAAACCAGCTTCGTACTGCTTAACCATCGGGGTTTTACGCATGAGATGTAAGAGGTGAATCTTGATGCCTTGCACATCCATTTGAGCGACAGCTTTCCCTGTATCCAGCATCATGTCATGGGTTTCTCCAGGCAAGCCATAAATAATGTGCGCACATACGCGAATATTATGTTTGCGCAGTTTAGCTACAGCATCCAGATAACATTGGGTATCATGAGCGCGATTGATCAGCACTGAGGTGGATTCATGCACGGTTTGTAGACCCATTTCCACCCATAAATAGGTGCGCTGATTCAATTCAGCCAGATATTCAATGACATCATCGGGCAAGCAATCGGGCCGCGTAGCGATAGACAAGCCGACGACACCAGGCTGTTTCAAAATCTCTTCATAATATTCCCGCAGCTCTTCAACGGGCGCATAGGTATTCGTATAAGCCTGGAAATAGCCAATATAGTTGGCTTCGGGCCACTTTTGATGCTGTAGATCACGAATCTTGTTGAATTGTGTGACAAGATCGTCGCGGCGACTTCCAGCGAAATCTCCTGATCCACGCGCACTGCAGAAGGTGCACCCGCCTGTTGCAATTTTGCCATCGCGATTAGGACATGTAAAACCAGCATCCAGCATGACTTTGAATACTTTACCGCCTAGATTTTCGCGCATTTCATAATTCCATGTATGGAAACGTTTATCGCCCCAAAGCTGAGGTGATTCCTGGATCATTGTAGACATAGGACAGTATCCTTTCTTTCTGTTGCTCCGCTTCAAATATGAGAATATATTGTTTCACCTAATAATATCGCTATATATTTCTCCATAACGCTTACGTCCTTGGAGAACAGCGTTGTCGTTTATTTTGTTTCAACCTATATTGTAGCGAAATTTACGCATGAAAGCGACCCCTGCCTTTCCAACAAGTCCCCCCAATAAAACCTCTCATAAGCGAGCATGATAACCTTGCACCACAATTTCGAGCTGAGAGGGGAATTCGACTACATGAAAAAGTTTCGTACAATAACTTTGGCGGTAGCATTGACAGCAGCTTTAAGTATGGGGGCAGTGGGTGCTCAAGCTAGAAATATGGATACGGGAAATGCGGTCGGAACGGGATCACCAATTGGGACATTGGGGACAGGGACAACGGGGACTACGACATCAACGGGTTATACAGGCAGCAACTATGATGCCACTTCACCAGGAGTGGGGCTTGGGACGGGCGTCAGTTCACAAAATTTTAGTGGAAATGGAACGAATGGCATTTATAATGGGAGTTTAACGACCCCAAATACGTATTCTGGCTATGGAACAACTGGAAGAGGCACAGGAGTTACGGACCATATAAATGGTTATGGAACGAATCCGGTTGAGAGAGGGGCTAACGCGGTTGAGAGAGGTGTCGAACGCGGAGCTAATGCGATTGAGCGTGGTGTCGATCGCAGCGCAAACATGGTTGATAGAATGAGTACAAAAAGCATTGCAACAACGCCACCAAGCACTTATGGTACTTCTTCTTATCGAGCTTATGCAACAACGGATAATGACAATGATATGGACTGGGGCTGGCTTGGTCTCGTGGGGTTATTGGGCTTAGCAGGTCTACGAAGTAATAATAAAAGAAGAGACGAAAGCTATAAATAAACATCTTCTAAGAGCGAAGCACCTTCCATTTCGGAGGGTGTTTTCTTTCATTCTTCCATTCATCTACTAGAGGAAAGTTTTGATTTTTTTTATAGAATCGTCTATGATTTGTATTCGAAAGCATGTACGTGTAGGAGGCAAATGAATAATGCGTTTACGGGGCAGAAAAGGTATCAGAGAAGATATAGAACGTCAAAAAGAACTCGTTGTATTAAATGCCAAGGATTATAAGGGCAAATGGTCCGAGTTGTTCGGAAACAATAACCCGATTCATGCCGAGCTAGGGATGGGCAAAGGGCGCTTTATTAGTGAAATGAGCAAAAAATATCCGAACATCAATTTCATTGGTGTGGATATGTATGATGAATTGATTCGCAAGGCAAGTGAGAAAGCTAAGATTGCTCATGAAATTACCGCGGACAAGGAAGAAGATGCGGTGCTTAGCATTCCGAACCTAAGGTTGATGTTGTTCAATATCGAGCATATTGAAGAGGCATTTGCTGATGGTGAGCTAGAGCGCGTGTATTTGAATTTTAGTGATCCATGGCCGAAGAAGAAGCATGCGCGCAGACGTCTAACGCATCCGGGGTTTGTTGCTAAATATCAACAAATTTTGAACGCTAAGGGCGAAATTCATTTGAAAACCGATTCCCAATCTTTGTTCGAGTTTTCATTGAATTCGTTTGCTGACATGAGTCTAAGAATGCGCAATATTTCGCTGAATCTTCATGTGGACGGCATTCATCCAGATCATGTGATGACCGAGTACGAAACGAAATTCGCGGGGCAAGGCATGAATATTCATCGCCTAGAAGTTGTGATTGGACAAGAAGCATTGTCCACACATCAAGAGCAGTTGAAGCAAGCCGCTGCATCCGCCCTAGCTGCTGAATCGAAAGAATCAGCTGAATAAGCTCTACAACCAACAGACTTATCCATGTTGCCAATGTGCAGCAAGGATAGTCTGTTTTTTTTCATCCTAACAGTTGGAGAATGACTTCTGAACCATCGCCTGCGGGCAAGTGACTCTTTCTATGTTGATTGGAAATGCGTTGGGCCTGCACATCCGCATAGCGGCTAGCCAGCATAGACAACCAGTGAGAGATCGTATCTGCAGACTGGATTGATTCTCCGAAGCCGTGTCTAGTAAAATAATGCACGTTTTCTTCCTCTTGGCCTGGAATAGGATCATAGAATAACATGGGAATCGATTTAGCTAGTCCTTCCGAGCACGTCATTCCCCCTGGTTTCGTAACGAGCAGGTCGGAGACTTCCATCAACTTGCCAATCTCTTGTGTAAATCCAAGCAGGTGAATATGTGGATGTTGATACCGCGGATCTGCCGCTAGCTTCGAAATGGCTTTGTGATTATGCCCTAAGCAAAAAATAAACTGAATTCGGTCCCTCCACGTCAGTAAATGCTCACTCAATGAATCGCCGCGGATGAGTCCCCAACCTCCGCCCATGACCAATACCGTAGGCCTCGATGAGAGATTGAATTGCTGTCGAATCAATGCCCTATCATGGACTTCTCGGAAGCTAGGATGCACCGGGATCCCCGTAATTTCGACATGTGCTGCCGCAATGCCATGTACAATGAGCTTATGTTTCACATCCTCGGAAGACACCATGTATTTATTCACCTCCTGGCTGACCCATGTTCCATGAACATCGTAGTCGGTGATAACCGTGCATAGAGGGATATGCAAGCCTGCTCTTTTCAATCGAGAAACAACGACGCTTGGAAAAGGATGCGTACATACGATGGCTTGCGGGGCCCAGTGCCTGATCATAGCTGCCGTTTGTGCATAGAAAATGCGATGAAGGGCGAGTTGCGTCAGCGGATTAAGTGATTTTTGATATTGAGCACGGTACAAGCGACCATATAATTTAGGCTGGGCAGCAATGGTTTTCTTATAAGCCCCGAGAATCCAGGGTGCCAACGTTGGATGGAGAAAAGAGCCGAGCTCCACAACACGGGTTTCGATCGTAGAGCAGCGCTGCTCTAAGCTGCTGGCAAGTGCGAATGCGGCTTGCGTATGGCCGGCACCGAAGCCTTCCGATAGGATGAGCACTCTTCTTTTTCGCGATACATGTTCCATGATTTACCCCCAGAATGCGACTGTCACTAGTGATGCCGTTGTTCCAATCAAGCAACCTACGATACAATCCGATGGATAATGAAGTCCCAAGTAAATCCGTGAAAGGCCGACAACCAATGCAAGCGGGATCAGTACGAGTCCTAGAATGGGTAAAGCATAAACGAAAGGGACGATAACCGAGAAAATAGCCGTGGTATGTCCAGAGGGGAAGGAGTGATCCGTCAGAGGGTTTTTATGTGTAATCGTTTGAGGATGGACAAGATAGGGCCGAAGTCTAGGGTATCTTTTTTTCATAATGGCAACAGGAATATGGCTGATGGTTAAAGCCAACAGCGCTTGAAGCCCAGCAATACGCAGCGATCCTTGCCCAAAACAGGCCAAACATAAAGAGATCATAATGGATGACGTCGCACCGCCCAAATGGGTGATCTTCGTAAAAAATTGATCGAGGAAATGATGTTGGATCCGTTGATTGACAAAGTGGAATAGACGTGTTTCATGATCCTGAAGCCAATGGACAACTTTGCTGCTCATGAGTAACCGCCTCCTTCTAACTTGGAATTGCTCGTTATCTTTATTGTACGAAGGGTTTATTAGAGGGGGATTAAATGAATGATAAATATTCATAAATTCAATTTAATGTTGCACTAATCTGGCGTTAACATTTGTGTGATAGGATGGCAATTATCTTCGACTCGGTTCTGCCAAATTCATAGTATATCTTGTTAGTGTTTCCTAAATTTGGAGCGGATATCCCGCCACAGCTAAGGCTGATATGTCCTAATTGTGAACGACGGACTCTTACGGTCTTTGTTAAGCGAATGTTGTTAAGATGGAGAGAGCTATCCATTAACAGGGTAATTAAGCAAAAGTTGTCAGCGAATGGTTGAGTAATTTATAATAAGGACGTCACCGCTTAGAAAAGGTAGTGTTCGTCTAAATGGTGAACTTTTGGTACACAATATATGAAAAACGATGAAAACAAGACATTTTCGACCCGATTTCAAGCGCATGCTCTATTCGGTGTGTGCGAACCTCCCAAATTTCAAAGAACTGACGCTTTTTCGAAGTTTGCAGACTTTGACAAACAGGGAGAAAGAGAGGAGAATCAGAAACGATTGTTTCACCGTTAGTCTGTTAACATGAATGACCTGTACATAAACGCACTAGGCATACAAAAAGATAGCTGACGTGCACAAAAAAAGGGGGATTTTGCTTCATGCTAGACAAGATTATGCTTACCGTTCAGGTTTTCTTGGCTTTGATCGGTGCGTATCAGTTGTTTTTAACGTTTTTTGGTTGGTATCGCCCCAAAAATAAAAAAATGTTTGCTCCACAGAAATCGTTTGCTGTATTGGTTGCCGCTCATAACGAGGAACAAGTCGTCGGGGCCTTGATTGAGAATTTAAAGACATTGGATTATCCGAAAGAGTTATTTGATATCTTCGTGATCTGTGACAACTGTACAGATAACACAGCTGACATTGCGCGCCACCATGGTGTGTACGCAATGGAACGCCGGAATCCGAACCTCAGAGGCAAAGGCTACGCGATTGAATGGATGCTCAAAGAGTTATGGAAACGTGAGCGTCAATACGACGGCGTTGTCATGTTCGATGCTGATAATCTGGTGAGTCCTGATTATTTGATCCACATGAATAACGATCTCTGTTCAGGTTCCCGTGTCATTCAAGCTTATCTAGATACGAAAAATCCGAATGATTCATGGATTACCGGGTCTTTCGCCATCTCATACTTCTACGCGAATCGCTTTGTCCAAACGCCTAGATCCAACCTGGGACTTGCTAATTACCTTGGCGGTACGGGCATGTGTTTCGACTCCAATTTGCTCAAAGAAATTGGGTGGCGGGCAACTAGCTTGGTTGAGGATCTTGAATTTTCGATGAGATGTATTCAAATGGGGATCAAACCAACGTTCAACTACGATACGCGGGTTTACGATGAGAAGCCGCTATCCTTCAACGCTTCTGCTAAGCAGCGTCTACGCTGGATGCAAGGTCACTTTGAAGTAGCCAAACGCTTCTTCTTCCCATTGCTATGGCAAGGAATTAAAACAGGAAGCTGGATGAAAATTGACGCGGCGATCTATTCGGCGAATGTATACAATTTCTTCTTTGGCGCCATATTAACAGTTATGCTATGGATCCAATCCATGACGTCGCACGGAACGGCTGACTCAGCTCTGGTTCATGTCAATCCGGTTGTTATCAATTCACTTAGCTTGGCCATCTACGTGTTGCTTCCGATGTCTATGCTGATTGAGAAGGCACACAAGAAGACGTACAAATATTTATTGCTATACCCGATTTTCATGCTGTCTTGGTGGCCAATTACGTTCTATGCGTTCTTCACGCAAAACAACAAACAATGGAGTCACACTGAGCATACGCGTGTAATCCGGTTGGATGAAATGAAAAGTAAACAAGTGAGTTGACTTTTCTAGAATGAGATGATATTATATTTCGAGTAAAGCAGAAGCGCCCGCTTCTCACCTGACTAACGTAACGTTGGCTGGTTTGAATGAATCATCATGTACATTCAATAGGTTTGTCTTAAACCTGTTATTGATGAAGATGTGGGCCCACTGTGCCCGCATCTTTTTTATATTTGGAAGAGAGTTACATACTTTATGGAGGTGGAACACGATTAGCAAAGACCATATGATTAATGACGAGATTCGTGTGAAGGAAGTACGCCTTATTGGGGCGGATGGAGAACAACTTGGCATAACGCCAATTCGCGAAGCTCTTCAAATTGCACTTGACGCGAACCTTGATTTAGTAAACGTTGCACCGACGGCGAAGCCGCCTGTCTGCCGCATTATGGATTACGGCAAGTTCCGTTATGAAACGCAGAAGAAAGAAAAAGAAGCACGTAAGAATCAGAAGATTGTGGATATCAAAGAAATTCGCCTGAGTGCGACGATCGATGAACATGACTTCCAAACAAAGCTTCGCAATGCAGTTAAGTTTCTTGGTGAAGGCGATAAAGTCAAAGCTAGCGTTCGTTTCCGTGGTCGTGAAATTGCGCACTCGGAGATTGGTCGCAAAGTGCTTGAGCGCCTTGCTACAGAAACTGCTGAGATCTCCTCACAGGAGCGTGCTCCAAAGCTTGAGGGAAGAAGCATGATCATGATCTTAACGCCAAAAGCGACAACTTAGGCGAGTATACTAAATTAGGAGGAACAACAACATGCCGAAAATGAAAACACACAGCAGCCTGAAAGGCCGTTTCAAAATCACTGGCACAGGCAAAGTGATGAGATACAAACAAGGTAAGAACCACTTGCTTTCTGGTAAATCATCCAAGCAAAAACGCGTATTGTCCACGAACCCAACAATGGCTCCTGGCGATGTACGTCGTTTGCAACAACAATTGTCCCTTATCAAAGGCTAATCGTTACTCAGCATAACAATCGAACATCATTTATATATCCCAGGAGGTAGTTCACAATGGCAAGAGTCAAGGGCGGATTTATTCGCGCTCACCGTCGTAAGAAAATTTTGAAATTAGCAAAAGGTTATTTCGGTTCCAAACACCGTTTATTTAAAACAGCTAAAGAGCAAGTAATGAAGTCATTGGTATATGCATACCGTGACCGTCGTCAAACAAAACGTAACTTCCGTAGACTTTGGATTACTCGTATCAATGCAGGCGCTCGTCAAAACGGCTTGAGCTACAGCAAATTGATGCACGGCCTTAAATTGGCTGGTATCGAAGTTAACCGTAAAATCTTGGCTGATCTAGCTGTGAATGATTCCAAAGCGTTCAACGATTTGGCAACAGCTGCAAAAGCGAAAGTAAACGCGTAAGCTTAGCTTCGCGCCTATGAGCTTGTCCCCGTCAGGGGGCAGGCTCTTTTTGTTTTGCTTAAATGTCCGATGATGGGGTTTGCTGTGCGGTAATCTTACGAAATAGCATCGAAATGAACATGAGAATTGGGATAATGACTTGAAATAAAGGATAAATTTTCACGCTAAACTTAAGCCCTAGCCAAACATGAATGGAATAGTTAGGTTCAAGAAACGCCGTGATGAAGATCAGAATACCCACCAGGATGAGCCACTGTCGCTTATTTACAGATGGAAACAAATGTGTAAGTGCATACACAGCTCCCCAATAGAATGTCGTCATTTTCACAAATAAGCCTAGAAACAGCAGTAAAGTGACCATAACGTCTAAGCGTTCTAAGATGTCTCCTACCTCGATGAGTTGTACCGTTTGTAAAAAAGGTAACGTACTGTTGGCGACAAGTGTCGTACCTAAAATGGTAATGTTGAGTACGTTCATCGCAACTAGAAATAGGGCTACTGTGGAATATGCGATGAGACTGAGTTTCTTTAATTTTTGTTGGTCCGGAAATAGATGCCAAATCATAAAGAAGATAATCGTCTGTCCAAAAGGAAAAGACACGATATCAGGAAATGCGGTCTTCAGGACCGGGGATAAGCCATTCTCCAGAACAGGAAGCATGTTGTCGATATGGATCAGGCCTGCGATGCAAATGAGAAAAATAAGGAAGCCGTAGCTAATGGCGACAATGGGCAGAAGTGCTTCCGTCACTCGGAATAGCGTATCCACGCCCATGATGATGGCATAAAAAGCTAATAGGAGGATGATGAACATGGTCACGTATTTAGGTGTTGTGTTTAATAAGGTGAGGTTCGAAATTTCACCGAAATCACGTACATTTCTCATGGACTCATAGGCAAAATAAATGACAAAGGTGACGCCTACACAGGTGCCAATCCATTTTCCGAAACTGAGCTTCAGCAGTCCCATTAAATCTTGGTCGGGTGCCCTTCTTTGGATCGCAAGAAATAAAAGCAAGAGAAAGAAGCCAGCTATCGCAGCAGCCAACATAGCAAGCCAGGAGTCCTGTTTCGCCGAGCTGCCTAATGCAAAAAGCGGTGTGCTCCCGATTTCGAAGAGAATAATCATTACAAAAAGCTGATATTTCGAAATCTGAACCGGCATTGGCGAATCCCCTTTTCTCTTAAATTCACTCACTACTGCCTTTGGTTATCTCCATAAAGGACTTGCCACTCATGCCAATTCTGGCGATTTTCACCTGCACTTTAGCCTCCAATTGAAGGTTAGCAAACTGTTCGTCCCAGTTGGATTTGACCTGATTCCAGATCTTCGAGTTATGCTTGTGCGTCGTATCTGCGAGTAAGAAGACATCTGCTTTTTTCTGAACAGCGGAATGGACAGCATCGGTGATCAGTTTCGTAATTTCTGCACTAGCGGCTTGCTCCAACGTGCGTAAATCTACGGGCTGTGTGGGATCATTCGGACAGCTATTTTCCTCGAGGGTGCCAGTCGCATGGACATCCACATGCATAATTAAATGTCCATCATTGGATAGAATGGGCTTCATCTTACTCTTACTTTTATTAATGCGGAGAGCTGCCTTGACGTCCTCACTGCCCTTTTGACACCCAAAATACAAAGTGGTTTGGTTAATCGAATTTCTAATCCAGCTAATTCCATATTCTTCGTCAGGTGTAAACCAGCCAACGAGTTTGTCTTTTTTGAAGATGGCCATTCTCCCCAGCCGTAGCTTGTTGGTGAAGGAGGTATTCTTAAGCTCCGCTATCGAGGTATTCTCGCCTTTCCCGGAGATGATGATTTCAGGAATAAGCGTATAAGGGGAGTCGCTGTTCATGCTCATCATCATTTGATAAAGCATGAGTTGATTGTAATTCGAGCTGTTATTCGCTTCATTGCGTATCATGTTCTTGATAGCGGCTCCAGGTACTTTTTCCAATGGGATGATTTGTTCAATAATAGTCCTTCCTTCGCCGCCAGTGACTAGGACGCTTACCGTTTCACGTGAATCTGAGTTGCGTAAATAGACATCCAATAATTGTGAAATGCCATGTTTTGCGGCTTGTTCACCGATGACAACGACTCGATTGTGTGCGAAAAAAAGAGAACGCGGCATTTCCCGACTAGATTTCTGCACCGCACCTCGAATCGTCCCCCCTCTCGTCGAGAAAACCATAACAGGTGCCTGCTGCCCAGGACTGCCACCCGTGTTAGGGTTTGCGATAGATTGAGGAATAACAACCTGATAGGAAACCGTCCATTCCTTTCCGTCCCAGTCAATGGCGGTTGCGGAGGTAATGGCCAATTGATTCAATTCTGTCCGATCCCAGCAGCCCGTCAGCAGCAAACAGTGGGAGATAAGAATCACACATCGCAGAATACGTTTACGCACGTCGATAACCTCCCACAGGATATCTTTCTCCTTACTACCGATCTTCCTTAGGCGGAGAAGGCTTGTCATAACGGGTTTGCCTCATTCTATTTCCTTTGCTAAGCGGCCGCATGAACGTTAACCATCTTGGGATGCGAATGAAGGTATCATTTAGTCTACTCAGAACCAATGGTGCCACTGGTGTTAAATAGGGGACACCAAAGGAGCGTAGCGAGACCAAATGAATGAGGACAGCCATACAGCCTGTCAAAATGCCGAATAAGCCGAACGTACCTGCCAAAAGCATCAAGCCAAATCGTATCAATCGTGCGGCTACAGCCATATTCACCGCGGGTGTCACGAAGTTAGAGATTGCGGTAAAAGATACGATGATGACCATTGCTGCGGATACCAAGCCAGCTTGCACTGAGGCTTGTCCTAGTACGAGAGCCCCTACAATGGAAATCGCGGACCCGATGACACGGGGCATGCGGACACCAGCTTCACGAAGCACCTCGAACGTGATTTCCATCAGAAAAGCCTCAACAATCGCAGGAAAAGGAACGCCCTCTCGCTGCGCAGCTAAGCTGATGAGCAGTGTAGTCGGCAGCATTTCCTGGTGAAATGTTGTGATTGCGATATACAGAGACGGCAATAGCATGGAAACGAAGAAGGACAAATACCGAATGAAACGGATGAAACTAGCAATGTCAAAACGTTGATAGTAATCCTCACTCGATTGTAAAAATCTAAAAAATGTGACCGGTGCTTGCAAAACAAAAGGTGTCCCGTCAACGAGTATCGCTATTTGTCCCTCCAAGAGGCCCGCTGCTACCGCATCTGGTCTTTCTGAGTTCATGATGGTAGGAAAAGGAGAGTAGGTCACATCTTCGATGTATTCCTCGATGTAGCCGCTCTCCAGAATACTATCGGTGTCGATCCGCTCTAACCGTTGCAGAGCTTCTTTAACGACATCTGGGTTAGCAATTCCCTCCAAGTAAGTAACTATGACTTCCGTTTGGGTGTATCGGCCGATACGCATGGAAATGAACCGCAGATCAGGTGATCTAATTTTCCTTCGTAATAAAGAAGTATTCGTTCGTATGTCTTCCGTGAAGCCTTCTTTAGGACCCCGGACAACGGTTTGTGTTTGCGGCTCCTCGATGGACCTTTTTTCCCAACCTGCAGTACCTGCAATAATGGCTTCGTTATAACCGTCTGCGATGAGTACTGTGTTGCCAGCGAGTAGTGCTGCGATGACATCATTGCCTTCTGAGCTAAAAGATAGATCACTAATCGTGATCGCTTGACACAGCAAATCATGGAAGCATACATCCTGCTGCCAGAAGGATTCGTTCTCATGAGTCGATTGAAGCGGCTTGGAGATATGTTCATTTAAGATGTCATAATTGGCAAGTCCTTCTATGTAAAATAAAGCTATGTTGTTCGTATCAGGATAAATGCCGATTTCGAGCGGACGATAATGGATATCGGGGCTTTTTCCTAATTTTTGCTGAACCCAGTTGACATTGTCTTGTAGCGATGTAGACATGGGGAAAGGGACTTGCAGAGACGTTTTCATTGTAGGCCTCCTCAGAACTTTCCATAGAATTGGTATTATCTTCTCTCACTTAACATTGTTTTATTCGATCTTACCTATTGACTATTGGCTTTCAGATGCATATAATAATCTTTAATCATATTTGATATGGTGAAGCATACGAATGAATCGCTATGAAGAGGAAGAAGTAATAAGGGCACTTATGCGCAGAGAGCGTTGGACTTGCTGAAACCATCGCCTTAATCCCTTAAGTACGAAGTCACCTCGGAGCTGTTTTCCTGAAACATGTGGATTATCCGCACGTAGTAGGGAGAACCGGAAGAGCACACGTTATCGTGCTGAGGGTAATGTTCGTTTTTGAACATTCCTGCTAAGGTTATGTGCTGTGAGGCATATAGCAAATTTGGGTGGTACCACGGAAGCTTAAACCCCTTTCGTCCCGTTGAACACGTTTTGTGCGTGTCCGGGATGATAGGGGTTTTTCTTATTTTCATGGCATGGTAGACGATAACACGAATTGACTTTTCGAGAGGAGGATCACAATGAATGTTCAAACTGAACCAAAACGCTCTAAAGAAGAACTAATTGAGAAGCTGACGCAGCCAGACCTGATTACAGGCTCCGAGATTTTGCTAAGAAGCTTATTGCTGGAGGGTGTAGACTGCGTCTTTGGATATCCAGGCGGCGCTGTATTGTACATCTATGATGCGATGCATGGTTTTGATGATTTCAATCACTTGTTGACTAGACATGAGCAAGGAGCTATTCACGCAGCTGATGGCTACGCTCGTTCAACTGGCAAAGTTGGCGTATGTATCGCAACTTCCGGACCGGGGGCTACGAATCTAGTCACAGGTATTGCTACAGCATATATGGATTCTGTTCCTCTAGTTGTTATTACAGGTAACGTTGCGACGAACTTCATCGGTACGGATGCTTTCCAAGAGGCTGACATTACAGGTATTACAATGCCGATTACGAAGCACAGCTACTTAGTAAGAGACGTTAATGACCTGCCGCGTATCATTCACGAAGCATTCCATATTGCGAACTCAGGACGTAAGGGCCCGGTTCTCATTGACATACCAAAGGATGTCTCCGCTCATAAAACGATATTTAAGCCTGCAAAGGATGTAAGCATTCGTGGTTACAACCCTACGGTGCAACCGAATAAACTGCAAGTTGATAAGCTGATCAAAGCCATCGAAGAGGCTGAGCGTCCAGTTATCATAGCAGGTGGCGGCGTTGTTTATGCGGATGCTTCCAATGAATTGATCGAATTTGTTAATAAAACACAGATCCCAGTAGCCACGACTTTGCTTGGCTTAAGCGGCTTCCCAAGTGCACATGAGCTATGGCTCGGTATGCCAGGGATGCACGGAACGTTTACAGCGAATACAGCGATCCAGAATGCAGATCTATTGATTTCTATCGGTTCCCGATTTGATGATCGGGTGACGATGAATTTGAATGGTTTCGCTCCAAAGGTAAAAGTGATCGCTCATATCGACGTAGATCCAGCTGAAATCGGCAAGAACGTGAAGACGGATATCCCATGCGTTGGTGATGTGAAAGCCGTTCTGACCTATGCGAATACGAAAGCGAAGTCTGCGAATAACGCAGCGTGGATCGCTGAGCTGCAAGAAAGCAAAGAGAAGTTCCCGTTGAAATACGGCGAAACTGAAACTGAGCTTAAGCCGCAATACGTTATTGAAATGATCAGCGAAACAACCAAAGGTGAAGCAATCATTACAACTGACGTTGGTCAGCATCAAATGTGGGCCGCGCAGTTCTATAAATTCAAAAATCCTCGCTCCCTGGTAACATCAGGTGGACTTGGAACAATGGGCTTCGGATTCCCATCGGCGATCGGCGCTCAAATGGGGAACCCGGATAAACTGGTTGTTTCCATCAATGGAGACGGCGGCGTTCAGATGTGTGCGCAAGAGCTTGCGATCTGTGCGATCAACAACATTCCGGTTAAAGTTGTTATTATCAACAACCAAGTGCTTGGGATGGTTCGTCAATGGCAAGAGATCATTTATGAAAATCGTTATAGTCACATTGACTTGGCAGGAAGCCCTGATTTCGTGAAGCTTGCAGAAGCTTACGGCGTGAAAGGTTTGCGCGCGACGACGAAAGAAGAAGCGAGAAGAGTATGGCAGGAAGCCCTCGATACACCGGGGCCTGTCGTTATTGATTTCGTCGTACCGAAGGGCGAGAACGTGTTCCCAATGGTTAAAGCGGGCGATACAATTAGTGACATGTTAATGGGGGATTCGGAATGACAACTAAACATACAGTTTCCGTACTCGTAAACAATCAGCCTGGTGTCCTGCAACGCGTTTCTGGTTTGTTTGGACGCCGCGGCTTTAACATCGAAAGCATCACCGTAGGAGAGTCCGAGGAAATCGGACTTTCTCGGATGGTTATCGTGACCACGGGTGATGATAACACATTGGAGCAAATCTCCAAACAATTGTACAAGTTGATTGACGTTATCAAGGTTGTTGATTTGAGCTCCAATCCAATGGTAGCCAGAGAACTCGCACTTATTAAAGTAAATGCTGAACCCATTATGCGTCCAGAAATTCTGGGTATCGTTGAAACGTTCCGCGCGGCAGTTGTGGATATCGGTCCTGCTTCATTGATCGTGCAAGTTGTTGGAGATTCAGATAAAATAGATGCTATGGTCGAATTGCTTCGTCCTTATGGCATTCGTGAGCTTTCCCGTACGGGCGTTACTGCGATGATTCGCGGTTCGGTGAAATAAAATAGAAACACATAGTTTCAATGAAAAGTAAGCTCTCTTTGAGTGGGTGTTTCAGCGAAGTACCACGGTAAATCGTTGAAACACCCACTCAAGGGGTAGACAAAACGGATTCATTATATCAAAGGAGGATTTATTCGAATGGCAGTTACTACTTACTATGAAAAAGATGCAGACTTAGCGGTACTTAAAGGTAAAACGATTGCGGTTGTTGGTTATGGTTCCCAAGGACACGCACAAGCACAAAACTTGCGTGACAGCGGGTTGAACGTTATTATCGGACTTCGTGAAGGCCGTTCATGGAACGCAGCTAAAAACGACGGTTTTGAAGTTGTATCTGTAGAAGAAGCAGCACGTCGCGCTGATGTTATCCAAATTTTGATGCCGGATGAAACGCAAGCTCGCGTATACAAAGAGTCCATTCTACCGAACATGAAAAAAGGCGCAGCTATCATGTTCTCCCACGGATTTAACATCCATTTCGGACAAATCGTTGCTCCTGAAGGTACAGATGTATTCTTGGTAGCTCCTAAATCCCCTGGTCACATGGTACGTCGTACGTACGTTGAAGGCTTTGGTGTACCTGGCTTGATCGCAATCGAGAAAGATGCGACTGGCAATGCAAAAGCAATCGGTCTTGCTTATGCAAAAGGTATCGGCTGTACACGTGCAGGCGTTATCGAAACTTCTTTCCGTGAAGAAACAGAAACTGATTTGTTCGGTGAGCAAGCTGTTCTTTGTGGCGGTGCTTCTGAGCTAGTTAAAGCTGGTTTCGAAACATTGGTTGAAGCTGGTTATGCACCAGAGATGGCATACTTCGAGTGTTTGCACGAATTGAAATTGATCGTTGATATGATGTACGAAGGTGGACTTGCTTCCATGCGTAGTTCCATCTCCAACACAGCTGAGTACGGTGACTATGTAACGGGTCCTCGTATCATCACAGCTGAAACGAAAAAAGCGATGAAAGAAGTTCTTTCCGACATCCAACAAGGTAAATTCGCTCGCGATTTCATCTTGGAAAACCAATCCAACTTCGCATTCATGAACGCAACGCGTCGTAACGAAGCTCAACACCCAATCGAGGTTACTGGTGCTCAATTGCGTGAAATGATGCACTGGATCAAAAAATAATCATTCGTCATTATTGAATTTTATAGCTGTACATTCCACAGGGAGTGATTGAGGAGAATTTCCCAATTGCTCCCTGTGAATACTATACAGACTTAGAAAAAATATCTTAGCAATGCTTACGAAGTAGGTTTTCTATCGAAAACTTTTAGGAGGTGACATGGTGCGTAAAATTTACATTTTTGATACAACCCTTCGTGATGGTGAGCAGTCACCAGGCGTGAACCTGAACACACAGGAGAAGGTTGAGATCGCCTTGCAGCTAGAGAAGCTTGGAGTAGATCGTATGGAAGCTGGTTTTCCTGCGGCATCCCCAGGGGACTTGGCGGGTGTGAATGCGGTCGCTAGAGCGATTAAGAACGCTTCTGTAATCGGCTTGTCCCGTGCGAGAGAGAATGATATCGAGGCTGTGCGTGAAGCCCTTCAAGGTGCACAAGATCCATGTATTCATCTTTTCCTTGCTACATCTCCGATTCACCGTCAGCATAAGCTGCGGATGGAGAAGCACCAAGTGCTGGAAACGGCTGAAGCGGCGATTAAATATGCGAAGAAGTATTTCAGCAAAATCGAGTTCTCACTTGAAGATGCTGGACGTACGGAGCTGGACTTTATCGCTGAAGTAACAAGCATGGCGATTCGTGCTGGCGCTTCTGTCGTGAATATTCCAGATACGGTTGGGTATATGACACCGTATGATTACGGTAATATTTTCAAAATGCTGAAGGAAACAGTCCCAGGCATTGAGAAGATTCAATTGAGCGCGCACTGCCATGACGATTTAGGCATGGCGACTGCGAACGCGCTTGCAGCTGTTCTTAATGGTGCTGATCAAATCGAAGGTACCATCAACGGGATTGGCGAGCGAGCAGGGAACACCTCGATCGAGGAAGTCGTTATGGCGCTGGAAACACGCCAAGACTTCTACCAAGCGAAGACTTCGCTTGTGTTGAACGAGATCTACCGCACCAGCCGTCTAGTCAGCAAGCTGACTGGCATGGTGGTGCCTGGCAACAAGGCGATTGTTGGCGCTAACGCCTTCGCGCATGAGTCCGGTATCCATCAGGATGGGATGCTCAAAGAGAAAACCACATACGAGATTATGTCTCCTGAAACGATCGGCGTGAAGGAAAGTAAGCTCGTGATGGGCAAACACTCCGGACGCCATGCGTTCCGTGAGAAGCTCATTGATCTCGGCTACGAGCTCGGCGACGAGCAAGTAAACGTAGCTTTTGCCAAATTCAAGGATTTGGCAGATCGCAAGAAGCAGGTAGAAGATGAAGATATTCGTGCTTTGATCGAAGAAAAATTGATCGAGACACCGGAAATTTTCGCTTTAGGCACGCTTCAAGTTGCTTACGGCAACCAAATGACGCCAACCGCAACGGTTCACGTACGCTTCCAAGATGGCAGTGAAGTGGCTGAAAGCGCGGTAGGAAACGGTTCGGTTGACGCGATTTATAACGCGATTGATAAAGCGACGAAGGAAAACGTAGAGCTTGATGACTACTCAATCAAATCCGTTTCCCACGGAAAAGATGCGCTTGGTGAAGTTCACGTTGTGTTAAAGCAAGATTCCATGTCTGTTCAAGGACGCGGGATTTCGACCGATATTCTGGAAGCTAGCGCGAAGGCTTACCTAGACGCTGTGAACAGACTGATTGAGAAACGCAAAAACCCAACAAGTAACAGAAGCAACGTAACGTTAATATAATCTCTTAGCTTTCATGGCAACCCGGATTAGCACCTCACCTCAACGAATCGAGGAGAGGTGCTTTCTACAAATGCGAAAGGATGCGTCCCTGTATGAAATATCGATTTTCTAAATCGTTGGAAGGCTTCTCATCGTCTGCTGTAAGAGAAATTCTTAAGCTGACACAAGGGAGCTCGATTATTTCCTTTGCTGGCGGATTGCCTGCTGAAGAGTTTTTTCCATTGGACGCGGTTAGTGAAGCGTTCACAAGAGTTGTTGGCGGCGGGAAGTCTGCGTTGCAATACGGTTTGACTGAAGGCTACAAGCCTTTGCGCGAATCCTTATGCAAGCGGATGGCAGCGAAGAACATGCTGGTTACACCGGACGAGATGCTGTTGACGACAGGGTCGCAGCAAGCGATTGACCTTTTGACACGTGTATATATTGATGAAGGCGATGTTATTCTCGTTGAAAGCCCGACGTATTTGGCAGCGATCCAAGTGTTCCAAGCCAAAGGCGCAAAGATCTACTCCGTTGACAGCGATAGCGACGGCATGATACTTGATGATTTGTCAGCTAAAATTGCGAAGCATAATCCGAAAATGGTTTACGTGATTCCAACCTTCTCGAACCCTGCGGGGCGTGCATGGAGCTTGGAGCGTCGTCAAGGCTTACTGGATATTTGCCGCGGTGCCGACGTGCTTATTCTGGAAGATGACCCGTATGGGGAAATCCAGTTTGACGAGAGCGAAAGCTACCCGACTGTTTACTCGCTTGGTGGCAAAGCTGAGGGTGGTAACGTCGTATACACAAGCACTTTCTCCAAAACCGTAGCTCCTGCTTTCCGTACAGGTTGGGTGATGGGGGACGAGTCGCTGATTCGTCAAGTTGCACGCTTCAAGCAATCCGCCGATTTGCACTCCAGTACGATTGATCAGCAAACGTTGTATCATTTGCTTGAGCATTTTGATCTGGACGCTCATATTTCCTTAATCCGTGAACAGTATTTGGATCGGATGAAGTTCATGTCAGGACTGCTCAAGGAGCTGAACTGGCCAGGTCTGAAATGGGAAGAGCCAAAGGGCGGCATGTTCATTTGGGTCGAGCTTCCTGAGCAAATTAACGCAGCGGATTTGTTGAAAATAGCGGTCAAAGAAGGCGTCGCTTTTGTTCCGGGCGCTACGTTTTACGCCGAGAATCCACAGTACAACACGATGCGCTTGAACTACACACACACCGATCGTGAAACAACGATTCTGGGGATGAAGAAGCTCGCGAAGGCGATGGAATCATATTTGCAAAATGCTTAAGAGAAGAAGCACCCAAGGCCGTTGGCTTTGGGTGTTTTTTTTGCGTGGCGAAGTGCGCAGCATGCTACGCTGGGCGGGGATGGGGGAATAGGCGCGCCGGCTGTGCCGAGCGGGAACGGAAGGGATAGCGCCCTTTTTGGGCGCTATTGAGGTGGTCGCGGCGCTCGTGGTCGCAGATAAGGCCCGAAAAGGGCCTTAAAGCGTAGCGCGCCGGCTGCGCCGAGCGGGAACGTGAGGAATAGCGCCCCTGTTGGGCGCTATTACAGAGATCGCGGCGCACGTGGGCGCAGATAAGGCCCGAAAAGGGCCTTAAAGCGTAGCGCGCCGGCTGCGCCGAGCGGGAACGGAAGGAATAGCGCCCCTGTTGGGCGCTATTGAAGTGCTCGCGGCGCTCGTGGTCGCAGGTAAGACCCGAAAAGGGCCTTAAAGCGCAGCGCGCCGGCTGCGCCGAGCGGGAACGGAAGGAATAGCGCCCCTGTTGGGCGCTATTACAGAGATCGCGGCGCACGTGGGCGCAGATAAGGCCCGAAAAGGGCCTTAAAGCGTAGCGCGCCGGCTGCGCCGAGCGGGAACGGAAGGAATAGCGCCCCTGTTGGGCGCTATTACAGAGATCGCGGCGCACGTGGGCGCAGATAAGGCCCGAAAAGGGCCTTAAGCGGTGCACGCCGTCTGCGCCCACCCGCATGGCCGCAGCCCCTCACCTAACCATCTGGCTGGCAACGGTCGGGTGTAGTTGATAGAATCTAATCCGTTGCTGCCCTTCAACCACGGGGACGAGAATCTGCTTCTCTTTCAACTGGTGGAGGATGTTCCTTGATTTCTTAATTCCGAATTGAAAAAGTTCAGATACATGACGAGGAGAGATCGCTTTTCCTTGTGAGAGTGCTAGCCGACAGATCGCTTTTTCGACGATATTTAACTCCCCATATTGTTCCTGATCACCATGCTGTTCGCTGAAATACTTACCAATAAATTGCAGAATAATCTGCTCGCACATACGAGGATGATTCTGCACATCATCATAGGAAAAACGTAATACTTTCCATCCGTCGATTATCAAATGATTTTGGCGTATGAGTCCATCAGAGAATTGTGTGCGACTGATCTGGCTGGCGTGTGTGGTGTACCCATCAATTTCGATAGCAAGTTTCAGTCCTTGCCTAATGTAAGCAAAATCGATATAACGGATGCCATCACGGAAATCCTTAACCTCAAATTCTGGATGCAAATATAGAAACTCACCCAATGCTCTCCACCACACTTGTTTCAAAAATAATCGCTCGGCATGACCATGCCCTTCCATTAATCTGCGCAATCTTTCACCTTTTCGTTTGCTGGAATGCTCCTGAATGAATGCCTTATAAGATGTATCGAATAATGTCATAACCCAAACTTCCCCCCTTTTTTATTAGAAAAGAAAATAAAGAAGCCGCTCCCTAGCATCAGCAAAAGCTGAACTAGAGAAGCGGCGTGTGCTTCACTACCATTTTTTAACACTTTACCATGGGCATGTGGGAAAAATCAAGCAATGGGATTATTTCACAGAGTTAGCTGCGTGAGCAAGGGTGCTCTTTCACGGAAAGGTGAAGACGGGTGTTGGAGGCGGTTTGTGTCAGCTTTCGAATTTGATCTATTGGATGACGCTGCATACGTCGCTTACGGTAACGGAAAGGTATCGTCACAGCTATGATGTATTTCCAGATGCAGGGAGATCGCAGCCTTTTGGGAGCGGGGCAACCTGTTACTATAATTACTTGGATTTGCAAATTCGGAACGAGACACAAGAACCGTATCAGCTGAAGATCCAGGTTTCGGATACCCATTTAGTTGGCGAATGGCGCGCACTTAGTCCCAATCTTCATAGCTACGAAATTTATGAGAAGAGCCACAGAATTACAAGAGAATACTGGGGTGGATATGTCCGGCATAATCAAATTCACCGGAAGGTGATGAATCGAGAAGGGTAGCTCGTTAGGGATGAATGGGTGACGGATAACCATGCCATTATGATGTACGAACCTTTGCTGACAGCTGGAGATGGCGATAATAATTGATGAAATTTTAATCGGGTATATGGTAAAAATATACACTAATGGTGTCGGCACACATAGAAAATTCTACCTCTAGATTGTATCTTATAAACTGTGTTGTTTATATATTACATAGCGAGAGGTGAATTTGGCATGAAGTTTCTTGTACTTATTCATGTTTTGTCTGCCATTATCGGGGTTGGTCCAACGTTTTTTGCGCATGTGCTGTTAAGAAAAAAACAAACGCTAGAGGAATTGCGGATGTCCTTGCGCGTCGGAAGTCGGTTGGAGATCTTCCCGAAAATCGGAGGTACGATTGCCGTGCTAACTGGATTGTTATTGATTTGGTTGGGTGATTACGGCTCCATCATGCAAATTTGGTTGATCGGCTCGCTTGTGGCTTATGTGATCATTCAAATTATTGCCATCGGCTTCGCTACGCCTAATCAGAAAAAACTCGGAGGCTGGGTGTTGGATCCTTCCAATCAGAAAGCGACCTCACTCCCTGGTGAGCAGCTGCTGCTATGGGCCAAGGCTCGTAACTATTTCTATGCGGCATCTACCGTAGGTGTCATTTTGTTTATTTTTATGATCATCAAACCAAGCTAATATCAAGCGATGGGCATTTAGTTTGAAGAATCTCGCGAAGGCGATGGAATCGCATTTGCAAAACGAATTAAGATTGGTAACCAACACTCAGAGGCATGGCTCTGGGTGTTTTTTTATGATCAAATTTGGAATGAATCACCAACTGGGGAATAATTTTACCTAAAAGTGGGAAAATATGCTGTACATGTTATAGAGGAATGGTGGTGCAAAGATGGTATCGATTCGGAGATGGTTAAAAGGAATGAATTCAGATCCAAGTAAGCAATCATCCCTTCCTCTACATCAAACGATTACAGGAGTCATTGAAAATGACCTTACTACCTTGCAAACATTTTTTACATTTGCTCCAGATCTCGTTACACGTCGGTTTCAATTAAGAACAGGGGACAATGCCGTTCTTGTCTATTTGGAAGGGCTCATTGATAAATCAGCGGTCAATAATAACATCTTATACCCGCTTATGTATGAACTCGAGTCGATTGACGATATTTGGAACTCTTCCATTACGATTGCAAAAACAGAAATGATCACCTTATGGGCAGATGGTGAAAGCGCGATTTTTGAAGGTAAAAGCATCCTAATTATTGAGGGGCAGAAGCGTTCACTTATTTTACATACACAAGGCTGGCCTCAAAGAGCAATTAAAGAGCCGCAAATCGAATCGACGCTAAAGGGGTCACATCAAGGTTTTGTCGAGACTTCAGGACAGAATATTGCTATGATCAGGCGCTATCTTCCTAATCGCGAACTAAAAATAAAAGAATATAGTGTCGGTTCTCGGGGGAATACGAGAGTATCTATCATGTATCTCGAAGATGTCATACAACCTAATATTGTGAAGGAAATGGAAGATCGATTATCACAAATTAATGTAGATGCCATTTTGAATACGGGAGAATTAGCGGAGTATATTGAAGATCATCCAATAAGTTTGTTTCCGCAGTTAATTATGACGGAACGTCCCGATGCGGCTGCAGCCCATATTTTGCAAGGAAGAATAGTTGTCGTTGTCGACCACTCCCCCAGCGTAATCGTGGCTCCTGTAACCTTTTCGGCGTTCTTTCAAAGTGTTGATGATTACAGCAATCGTTGGCTCATAGCCACTTTCCTGCGTTTATTGCGCTTTCTAGCCTTAATTACAACAATCTCTTTATCGGCGATATATATAGCCATTGTTTCGTTTCATTATGAAGTACTTCCTTTGGCTCTGTTGGTATCGATTGGAGAATCCAGAGCAAAAGTACCTTTTCCTCCGATTGTTGAGGCGTTTCTTATGGAATTGGCACTAGAGATGTTAAGGGAAGCGGGGTTGCGTCTACCAGGTCCTATCGGACAAACGATAGGTGTTGTCGGGGGTATTGTCATCGGTCAGGCGGCCGTCCAAGCGGGAATTGTGAGTAATATTATGGTTATCATTGTTGCCATCACGGCAATTTCCTCCTTTATTATCCCTGATTATGATATGTCCTCCTCGCTGAGGTTGCTTCGCTTTCCAATGATGCTTCTAGCCGCTGTTTTCGGTATGGTGGGTATTGTGATTGGATTGATGATTATAGGTGCGCAACTTATTTCAATGGAATCGTTCGGAATCTCCTATGGAAGTCCGATTGCTCCAATCCGACTGTCTGATTGGAAGGACGTATGGATTCGACTCCCGATGTGGAAAATGAAAAAACGCCCAGTCTCGACCGATCCAACTCAACTTATAAGACAGGGGGCAAACAGAGAAGGTGAAGATCAAGTATGAAATATACGTTTAATCAAATTTCTTTGTACCAATACATTTTAATCATATTTGAAACTCAAGTTGGGATCGGTGTCCTGTCCCTTCCTCGCGATTTGGCCAAAACCGGGGGTTCGGATGGGTGGATATCCATTGTACTGGGGTGGATTTTATCCATCCTAGTAAGTTTAGTTGTCATTCAAGTCATGAATAAGAACCCCGAATCCACCATATTTGAACTTTTAACTCAATACTTTGGCAAGTGGGTGGGGAAAGGTTTATCTGTTTTTTGGATTCTGTATGCGGCCTATGCGGCAAGCGTGGTCATGTTTTCAACAGTCTATCTCGTAAAGTTATGGATCGTACCTGGTATGCGGGAAGTTATCTTGATGCTTCTGTTTATCATTCCCATCTATATCATCACGAAGCATGGAATTAGGGTGATCGGACTCTTTGCTGAATTCGTTCTCCTTATCTCCTTGTGGATGCCTTTTTTATTGTTGTATGCCTTAAAAGATACTCATTGGTTGTTTCTTCTTCCAATCGGTAAAGATGGCCTGTACCCCATTCTCTCCACCGTAAAATCAACAATTCTTTCTTTCCTTGGTTTTGAAATGGCTTTTATCCTATACCCGTTTCTAAAAGATAAAAAATCCGCGTCCAAAGGAATAGTGATTGCGAACTCTTTATCCATGATGATATTCGTTATGGTAACCGTAATCAGTTTTGTTAGATTTTCTCCAGATGAGATCAATGATTACGTCTATCCTACGCTCAATTTACTGAAGCTCATTCAACTGCCATTTTTAGAGAGGTTGGAAATCATCTTTCTTTGCGTTTATTTATTTACGCTGTTTATGACGATCATTCCCTACTTGTATGCAGCTGTTCTTGGTGCAAGTCAATTATTCGGTAAGCAGGATCATCGAACTATGTTACGAGTTGTCATGTGCCTCTGGTTCATCTTACCCTTCTTCTTTCTTCCTTCTGGTTCCCAAATAAATGATATGGGCAAATCGTGGGGGATGGCAGGTACTTATTTCGCTTATGTGCTTCCCATTATACTGTGGATCTATGGATGGCTGTTTCATCCTGCTAGAAAGGAACAAAAGCAATGAAGACACGGTGGGGCATTCTTGTATCGTGGGCAGCCTTATTATGTTGTTTAACAGGGTGTGGTAAGGAAGTATATATAGAAAATCAACGGTTTATGGTTGCTGAGGGTATCGATTTTGATGAAGATAAGAAATTGGTCATCTACACAGCCAGTCCTGTCTTCAGTAGAGAAGCAAAGGATAGATATAAAATCACTTCGACAACTGCGGATACGATACGTATTGGTAAGAAACAACTCGAGTCGCAAATAAACGGCAGTTTTGGGCCTGGCAAGTTGCAAAGTATGCTTATAGGAAAAAACCTGCTGCAGCAAACCAATGTATTACCCTACTTAGATGTCTTCTTTCGCGATCCTAAAAATGAAATTAATGCCAATATGATTGTGGTTGATGGGCCTGTTAAGGAGGTTATGTATGCAGATATGCGTGATAAAGGCCAATTGGGTAGCGTGATCAAACTAATGATTGAAAGTACATATAAAGGCAGAATTTCAGTACTGACAACCCTTCAGAAATTCCATCAACAACTGATGGATAATACAATAACGCCAAGTATAACTGAAATGAGAGTAGAGAAGGATGATCTTGTTATTTCAGGGACCACCCTTTTACATAAAGATGGTACCTATGCAACTTCTTTGAATATTCAAGAAAGTTCGTTATTGCTATTATTGCAGCGAAATACGAATAATCCCATACCGCTAACTTTTCACATTCCTCCTGAAATATTTCATTCGGAAGAAGAAATGTCTTATGTGAGTTTCAATATTAACAAAGTAAAGGTTAACTTTAAGTCAAAATTTGAAGAAAATCATCTTACAATCGATATCCAGATGAAGGTTCAGATTGATTTAATGGAACGCATGTTTACTTTAGACATGGAGAAACAGAGCAAACAGCTGGAACAAGCGGTTGAAGATGAACTAAAAAAAGAGTGCCAGGCTGTAATCAAGAAAGCTCAAAAGCATGAAGTGGACCCCTTTGGTTTTGGGATTTATGTGAGAGCGCACGATTATAAAAACTGGAAGAAGGTAGAGGATAATTGGGTAGAAACACTATCTGATGCAACTGTTAATGTTTCTCCTAAAGTTTCCATCAAAAGTACCGGTGTTTCCGAATAAAGAAAAGCCAACGAAAAGGAGAGGATTAACCATGAACAAATATTCGTTCAATCAAATCTCCTTGATACAATATATCCTTATTATTTTTGAAGCCCAAGTCGGGATTGGGGTCCTATCCCTGCCAAGCGATTTAGCTAAGAGGGCAGGTACCGACGGATGGATATCAATAATATTAGGCTGGATGGTGTCTACGCTGCTAAGCTTAGTCATCATTCGAATTATGAAGAAGAATCCCGAGCATACCATATTCGAACTTTTAACTACATACTTTGGTAAGTGGGTGGGTAAAGGCTTAACGGTAGTATGGATTGTGGTTGTCGTATGTGGAGTAAGTACCGTTATGTTTTCAACGATTCATATCATGAAAATATGGATCGTTCAGGATACAAGGAACGTCATCTTAATGATCCTTTTTACCATACCCATCTATATCATTACGAAGCATGGGATAAGGATGATTGGACTCTTCGCTGAGCTTGTTTTATTTATCACTTTGTGGTTACCTTTCTTATTGCTATTTGCACTAAAAGATATCCAATGGATGTACCTTTTTCCAATAGGAAAAGTTGGCGTGTATCCCATTCTGTCTGCCGTAAAATCAACCATTTATTCTTTCCTTGGATTTGAACTTGCTTTCATTCTTTATCCTTTTCTTAAGGACAAGAAATCAGCTTCCAAAGGAATTGTGATTGCCAATTCATTAACAATGATTGTGTATCTAGTAACGACAATCGTCTGTTTTATTAGATTCTCTCAGACTGAGGTCGCAGATTACGTTTATCCCATGCTTAATTTATTGAAGGTGATCCAATTGCCTTTTATAGAACGGCTGGAGATCATCTGCCTGAGCTTTTATTTGTTTATGATATTTATGACGATAATTCCGTATCTCTACGCGGCCACTCTCGGAATTAGTCAATTATTAGGCAAGCAAGATCATCGAAATGGTTTACGCATACTCCTATTCCTATGGGTCTTATCGTCATTCTTCTTTATCCCTACTTCTTCCCAAATCACTCAAATGGGCCAAGCCTGGGGGATAATAGGGATATATAGTGCTTACGTATTACCAATTTTTCTTTGGATGTATGGATGGATTTTTCATTATTTCATGAAAAAGGAAGCGAAATCATGAAGAAATTCAAACCTATTTCGTTGATATTGGTCGTTTTAATGATCGTATCAGGGTGCGGTAAAGCCGTCTATATAGAGAATCAACAGTTTGTTCTTACAGAGGCAATTGATTTTGATGAGAATAATAAGCTTGTCGTGTACACGTCAACTCCTGTTTTCACGAAAGAAGCCAAGGATCGATATAAAATCACATTCGCAAGGTCTAATACGATGCGCAAATCAAAAGGGCAAATTAACAGTAAGACCAGCGGCATCCTGGCTTACGGAAAATCTCAAAATGTTCTCATAGGAAAAAAACTGCTGCAGCAAAGAAACCCATATCCCTATTTAGATGTTCTCTTCCGTGATTCCCGCAATGAGATTAATGCGAATGTGATTGTGGTTGAAGGGACAGTTAAAGATGTGATGTATACGAACATGAGTGATAAAGGCCGAATTGCCACCGTGATCAAAGATCTTGTAGAAAGCACTTATAAGAGCAGAGTCACCGTGCAAACCTCACTACAACAATTTCATCAACAAATAAAGGATAAAGGAATGACGCCTGCTTTAACTGAAATGAAACCTGTGAAAAATGAACTCATCATTTCAGGTACTGTTCTTTTACATAAAGACGGTACTTTCGCGACCTCTTTGAATCATCAAGAGAGTTCTCTGCTTATTTTATTGCAGGGTAATACGAAAAATAGCATTCCGTTAACGTTTCAACTTTCTCCTGAATTGTTCCATACGAACAAAGAAATGTCCTATGTGAGCTTTAATATCAAAAAAGGAAAGCCTAAGATTAAGGCGAAATTCGAAGATGATCATTTGACGATAGATATTGAGATGAAGGTAAAGATCGATTTGACGGAGAGACTGTTTGAACTAGACGTAGAGGAGAAGAAAAAACAGTTAGAACAAGCCATTGAAAAAAATTTGAAAGAAGAATGCGCGGCTCTAATCAAGAAAGCTCAAAAATATCAAACAGATCCCTTTCAATTTGGCGTCCATGTACGCGCATATCACTATAAAAACTGGAAGAAGGTAGAGGATAATTGGGGAAAAGCGTTATCTGAAGCAACAGTAAATGTTTCACCTGAAGTGAGCATCAAAAGTATTGGGGTATTAGAATAGTAATTGAACTATGTTAATAGGTGAAACCTATAAATGCGATAGCTTTTATATCTAAAGAGGAGAGTCTGCTTATGATACAATGATAGCAGGTTATACCGATAGGGATGTTAACAAACTAGGTTTGCTAAAATAAGGAGTGAATGATTGTCATGGCTGATGTGAAAAAAATTGCGGTAATCGCTGGAGACGGTATTGGTCCAGAAGTCGTTGCAGAAGCAGAAAAAGTATTGAAACGTACCGAAGAATTATTCGGATATCAATTTGAAACAGAACACGCGCTTTTCGGCGGTATTGCAATCGATGAGAAAGGTACACCACTTCCGGAAGAAACATTGAAAGTTTGTCAATCCGCAGATGCTGTACTTCTTGGAGCAGTTGGTGGTCCGAAATGGGACAACAATTCCAAAGAACTTCGTCCTGAAACAGGTCTTCTAGGTATTCGCAAAGCGCTTGGCTTGTTCTCCAACATCCGTCCTGCGTTCATTTTCGACTGCTTGAAAGAAGCTTCCACATTGAAACCAGAGGTTCTTGAAGGCACAGATTTGATCGTTGTTCGTGAGTTGACTGGCGGTATTTACTTCGGTGAGAAATTCCGTCGTGAAACAGCTAACGGTCAAGAAGCGGTTGATACTTGTGCATATAACGTAACTGAAATCGAGCGTATCGCGCGTCAAGCGTTTGAAATTGCACAAACACGTCGTAAGAAGCTTGCTTCCGTTGACAAAGCGAACGTTCTTGAAACATCTCGCCTATGGCGTGAAACAGTTAACCGTATCGCGGTTGACTACCCAGATGTTGAGCTTGAGCACGTATTGGTTGATAACTGTGCGATGCAATTGCTTCGCCGTCCGTCCAGCTTCGATGTTATCGTAACAGAGAACATGTTCGGCGACATCTTGAGCGACGAAGCAGCGATGCTTACAGGCTCCATCGGGATGCTAGCATCTGCTTCCCTTGGCGAAGGCGCATTCGGCTTGTACGAGCCGGTACACGGTTCTGCACCTGATATCGCAGGTCAAGGTATCTCCAACCCAATCGCAACAATCCTTTCCGTTGCTTTGATGTTCCGTTTGACGTTCGGTTACCACGAAGCTGCGGATTCCATCGAGCGCGCTGTGAAAGAAGTCTTAGACGCTGGTCACCGCACAGGCGACATCGCAGTGGATAAGAGCACAGCGATCGGTACGCTGGCAATGGGTCAATTGATTGTTGACGCAATGCGCAAATAATCATACAAATAAGCTCGCACTTTCGAAGCAGATTTGCTTCGGGAATGCGGGCTTTTTTTGTTCCAAAAACGTATGCAGGGGAATGAATGCGTTCACAAGGGAGTTGACCCTTGAATTAAAATAATTATTATCTAATATACGATCTAATTATTGACTTTCAAGTAGGGGGATGATACCATTTTATACGGATAATATAGAATTTAGATAGATTTTGAGGAGGAATTATACCCATGGCAGAACGTTTAGTTGGTAAACAAGCTCCTGATTTTACAATGGAGACAGCTACAGGTGACGGTACAGCATTTGGTAAAGCATCTTTGTCCGATTACAAAGGAAAATGGTTAGTTCTTTTCTTCTACCCATTGGACTTCACATTTGTATGTCCGACTGAAATCACAGCACTTAGCTATGCTGCTGACCAATTCAAAGCATTGGACACTGAAATTCTTGGTGTTTCCATCGACAGCATCCACACACACAAAGCGTGGATCAACACACCGGTTAACGATAACGGTCTTGGGAAATTGGCATTCCCACTTGCTGCTGACATTACGAAATCCGTTGCACGTGACTACGGCGTTCTAATCGAAGAAGAAGGTATCGCGCTTCGCGGTCTATTCATCATCGATCCAGAAGGCGAATTGAAATACGAAGTTGTTAACCACAACGACGTAGGCCGCAGCGTAGAAGAAACACTTCGTGTGCTTCAAGCGCTTCAATCCGGCGGATTGTGCCCAATGAACTGGAAACCAGGCGACAAAAACTTGGTTGTTAAATAAGTATTAATTACATAGGAAGGCCCCTCGGTTAGCATGCGAATGCGGGCGGAGGGGTCTTTCTTCTTAAGGAGAACAGACGATGGATAGTATAACGACCGAAGATTTATATTGGATACGTAAAGAAGGTAATGAAGCGGTTATTGGTTTCACTGAGCATGCCTTAGAGAAATGGGGGATGATTCTGTTCATCGAGCTGCCAGAGAAGGGGGCCGAGTTAACGAAAGGGGAGTTCATGAGTACACTCGAAACCGCTGTTGAAGAATTTGATTTATTTTCGCCCGTGTCAGGAAAAGTGCTTGCGGTGAATATGTTGGTAGACCGTACTACCATGCTGCTATATGAGTCGCCTTATGACAAGGGCTGGTTGTTTCGATTAGCGTTGGCTTAGTCACCGCCACCGCCACCATCGCCACCACCAGAATCGCCGCCTCCACTATCCCCGCCACTGTCGTGGGAGTGCCCGTGATCACTATGACCGCCATGATGCCCATGGCCACCATGATGGCGATGATCCTCATACAGAGAAGAGTCGCTAGCAAAGCCGCTATAGCTGGCGTCATGGTTGTCATGTCGACGTCTTCGCTGTCGCCTGCGCTGAGACTCGTGGGAGAAAGCAGAAAAAAGAAATAGAATGGCAATTACGAAAATGAAAATGGTGATGAAAGTACCCATATACAGGCCTCCTCGATGAAATAACTGGATTTTCTCCCGCTAATTCTGATTATTCTAAGCAAGTTTAACGAATAACTGTATTTTCTACATCTAATCCACGATATTTACCTCACAACCGACAGATTCACTAAATTTAACTGTAGAAAACCCATCAAATCAACTAATACGGATAAATTTACAAAAAATAAATGTATATTTTCCATTTATGATGAGAGATGGCATGGTGGTCACTACTAGTGGGACTTGCCTCAGCCGAAAAAAGCCGTCCCCCATAGAGAACGGCCGACATACTTGGATAATTATTTGGTAAGTTGTTTGTACTTGTTCAGATACTTAACCACAGTGAGCACATAGGTCGCATGAGACCAAGTAAGTGGAGCAACAGATACAGGCTCGCCGGAGAAAGGATCTAATTGCTCGGACAACACGCCACTTTCCATGGCATGTTTGACGACCCACTCGAGTGTTTTGCGCGGAGCCTCTAGGTCGGCAATCGTTTTGGCATACTCGATTTCCCATTCCGCAATCCAGAGGGTACAAATGATCCAAGGATTGCCCGGCACTTTCTCAATATCGGTGGAGCGTTGGAAGTAATAATCATGATGATAACGGGCGGAGCCACCGACTTCCGTTTTGATCATGAGACCTTCTTTATTCGCTTGCATCGTGCTTACTACACGTGGATCGTCAGCAGGCAGTACGCCAAACTCAAAAATGCCGTACACAGAGCTTTCCAACGTCATATCCTTAACCCATTGGCCGTCTTCCATATATAAGCCGCGAACGAATCGTTGTTCACCTTCGTCCCATAGATGCTTCAGGATACCGGATTTTATTTTCTCCGCCGTATGTTTGTAGCGATTGCTGCGCTCCTCATCTCCAAACAGGTTGCTGAAGTTCGAAGCAGCGATCAATCCCCCGTACACAGCAGATGCTGTAAAGGTGTAGATCCCGTAGCGTTCTTCCCACAGATCGTAACTCGGCTTCGGTAGATTCAGTTCTTGATCAATGTAAGTGGACATGAATCTCGCCGCTCTGCGAATGAGATTGCGATATAAAGATTGAGCAAACTCCAAACTTCCATTTTTCTGAAAATCCTGCCAAAGTGCAAATAAGACAAGCGCCGTTTCATCTTCCTGAATAGGAAGCTGTACACGGCCGGAATGAATGTAGGGATGCCAGCTGGAGCCTACGGTGCCGTCAGGATTATATTTGTGATGCAAGTAACCTTCTGGCGACAGCACATTCGCACAGAAGTTAAAGAACGGAATGATCATCCCTTGGTAACCAGCCATGGACATGGAATAAGCGATTAACGCACCATCGCGCGGCCACATGTAGCTGTAATGATCTCGGTTGCTCTGCATGATGTCAGAATCGTTCGCCGCAATAATAGCCCCGTTCACATCGGTTTGCGTGCGGACGAGCAGCAAGCTTTGTTTGAAGAGACGTTGTACTTCAGGTGTGAGATCGAAGTAGTCGCGATCGATTTTGTTCGCCCAACGCTGCCAATACACCGTAACACGGTCAAGCAGCTTGCCTGGGTGGCTGTCTTTAACATAGGAGTCAAGCTTCTTAACTTCCTCCAGATTCTTGCCTGCGCCCATCCAGTAGTAGAGCGTTTGATTTCCGTTAGGAGGGACGAACAGTCGGAAAGAGATCGTACTATCGACCGAGCCCTGTGCAATGGCATTGCCCATCAGATGACCATCTTCAGCATCACGCCATGTGCCTTCGGCGTTATAGAACCTTTTGACACCAGTGGAATATTGATAAATCCCTTCCGTGCCAGTACTGCCGTTAAACATGAAGTAACGATCTTTTTTATAATGAAAGACGGTATTCGTTGAAGGGTAGTACGCAGCTGTATCGCCAACTTCCGTCTCATTAATGAGTAAGTCCTGGTTGAAGAACATACGTACTTCACGAACCGTATTCGTGTGATTGGTAATGTGAATTCGTTTCAAATAAATATCCTCACGCTGGTGAACACCGTCATTCATAAGCAGAGTTACACCGAGGCCGGGATGTGTAGCTGTCACTTCAGTGACTAGGGAATCCTCCACATACGCAAGCTTGAATTGCCACTCAGGGGCATTCAGCCATGCGAAGTCACCATCTACCCATACACCAACACGGCACTGATAACCGCCAATATGGTTAAGCTGGCCTACGAAAGGATAGTACAGATCTCGCATGTAGGAATGCTGATCGAGGTTAATAAGGAATTTTCCATTTCCGATGACCAGATGTCTTGGCAATACAATCACTTCCCCACTCTTTTGTTTGATCGCGCATTCAGATCAGGCCAGGAGGACTGAACGATGGAGCACAAGTCTTGCAATTAGGTTACCTAATTCTGACAAAGGAATCAATGATTCTTTGAAAAAATTCTGAAAATTCTTGCTGGTCACGCTTTCATTTGGTATGGATATCCATATTACTTGATTATTTCCTTTTGATGGGGGGAATGACTGGTTGAAGCAGCAAGATTCGAAATCACTGCCTCGTAAACGTGAGTTGTCAAAGATCCAATTTTCTTCCAGTTATATTCGCTATGAACGGTACGTAAGGCGGTAGCAGCAAGCTTAGATGCATACTGCGGTTGTTCCAAAAGCTGAATGATTTGTGAGGCCAACGCACCCCTGTCGCCTGGAGGACATGTACATCCGTTAACCCCGTGGCTGACAATCTCCGCAAGGCCACCCGTATCTGAAACGATGAGCGGCGTCCCGCTGGCCATCGCTTCCAATGCGACTAATCCGAAGGGCTCGTAGAGGCTTGGGAAAATACAAATTTCGGCTGTTTGTAAAAGCAAGCTTTTGTCAGCCTCATCGAGAAAGCCAGTGAAGCTTACCCGATCTCCAAGGCTTAGAGCGATTTTCTCTAACGTATCGCGCTCAGGACCCGTTCCGGCGATGATGAGTTTGGCGTCCGGGCACTGCGCGAGCACTTGCGGCATCGCGGCCAAAAGGGTGTGTACGCCTTTTTCATACACAAGACGGCCTAGAAAAGCAAGGACGCGCTGCGGCACCTCGCTAGGAGAAATGGCGGTAGCAAGCAGTGGATTCATCGTGAAAAACGCTGGATCTGGTTTACGCAAGGGAGAAATACTGTTAGGGATTGCTGTTATTTGGTGAATAGGAATATGAAAGAGCGCCTTAATTTCCTGCTGCATGGATAGACTGCAAACGATGAGATGATCGGCCGCTTCTGTTAATTTACCTTCTAGGGTATGAATCCGCTTCTGAAGCGGTGACTCGAGCTTTCCAAGATTACGTCCTGTTTCCGTAGCGTGAATCGTTGCTAGAAGAGGGAGGTGTACTTGATGCTTGGCGACATGTGCTGTGTAGTAAACAAGCCAGTCATGCGCATGCACCAGATCGAACACGAGGCCCTGCCGTACGATGCCTAACATAAGATCCGTGAACGCCATATTCATTTGGAATACGCGATCTAGGAAGTGTAAGGAGTCTGTTGTAGGGAGTACTTCCGCTCTATGAATATGGACGCCCTCTGAAACTTCATAAGGAAGACACCCCGGAGACTGACAGGTGATGACATGAACGGAATGTCCGTCGGCAGCAAGCTGTCTGGATAAATCGTAAACCGCTCTTGCCAGACCACCAATGACATGAGGCGGGTACTCCCAAGCCAGCATGAGAATGCGCAGTTTGGACGGATGGCTCTGTTGATTAGCCTCTTTGTTCGAGTCAACGGCAACTTCGTTTAATGGTATTACGGTATCTACACTGGATGAAGAGCGTAGCAGGTCATGTTTAGAGGAAGATGGCTGAAAAAGTCGATAATGAAGCTCTGGTAAGAAAGGAGTTTTCCGCTCCAATGCGTGAACTAACATGGACAGCTCTTTGTCTGAGGCGGTTTTGTCTAATGTATTCATAAGGTTATGGAATTGGGATAAATGGGTTTCAATACGCTTCTTCGCATATGAGGTGACCGTATCCGCGTCCAGAATAAACGTCCAGTCGCTGCTCTGCGCGAGCATCAGCTCCCGCGCTGCTTGATTCAGCGCCCGCAGCTGCAGGCTGCTAAGCGCTGCCGGGTCCTGGTGCTTCTGCGCAGCCAGCATCATGCGATCCTCCGCCGCGTGCAGTCGCGGCGTAACCCACTGGCTGCGCGGCTGCAGCCAGACCTCGGCATAGCCGCCGCGGCCCCAGCTCGACACCGGAAGCTCCGCTACAGTGGTTGGCGCATGGGCGGCGGCGTAGCCGCCAAGCGTAGTCGTCTGCACGACTACGCTATCATCGCTGCGCGCGGCAAGGCCGCGCAGCACGGATTCAAGCCACTGGTGGCCTTCGTACCACCAGTGCCCAAGCAGTTCGGCATCGTAGGGGCATACGATGACATAGGGCTCTTCAGGCGCAGACGCAGCCTCTGCGCCTAACGCCAGGCGCCGCTCCGCGAGGCGGCGCACCTGCGCCACCCGGCTAGCGATGAAGTGCTCAGCATGCTGCTGAGCTTTCTGAGCGGCGCGCGCCGGGTCGTAGGGCACTTTGGCGTCACCATCGCCGGTGACGCTGTAATACTTGAAGCCCGTATTGATGCGTGCGCCGTCCGGCAGCACGTAGGGCTTCAAGTAGGCCCACTCGGCCCCGCCATCGCGGCCGAGGTCATGCCCGATATCGCGATAATATTCGCGATAGTCAGGGTCGCCGGGGTACCCAGCCTCGGCGCTCCAGACATGGGCGCCGGCCTCGGGATCCCGGGCGAACGCACAGGCGCCGCCTGGTGTGCGCAGCGGCAGACCAGCCGTGTCCTTGTCTGAGGCACCCTCGCGGCGGGCTAAGGTGTGCGCATGCGTATCTACGATGAAGTAACGTAGATCTAACGCTTGCAGGTGCGGCTCAAGCGCAGGCGAATAGCCGCACTCTGGCAGCCAGATGCCTGCAGGCGCGACCCCGAAATGCCGACGGAATTCCTGTACCGCCGACTCGAGCTGCGCACGTAACGTACCATCGTTCTTTACTAAGGGTAAAAACGCATGTGTCGCGGCGCAGGTAATTAATTCTAAGCAGCCTGTGCTGCTGAGGCTGCGGAACTTGGCAATGAGATCGCCGTGGAGGCGATCGTATAGAAGGCTGAGCCGGTGATACCGATCCGCGTACAGCTTAGCCAGCGGGCCGAAGGCTTCATCGCCCCAGAGGCGAATAACTTCACGCTGCCCCAACTCACATAGGGAGGAGAGGTGCTTGCGAAGTCGCAGATGCATGCGGGAATCTTCTAGCATGGCAAGCAGTGGCGGAGACAAAGAAAGTGTAAGGCGGAACGGCACCTCATCTTCCATAAGCTTCTCCATCATGTCGATGAGAGGCAGATACGTATCGACAACCGCTTCGAAAAACCAGCGTTCTTCTAACGTAATTTCAGATGCATTGTGGCGAACATAAGGGATATGGGCATGCAAGAGCAAAGCAACATAGCCTTGTACGTTAGTGCTCAATCAGTATCGCCTCCAGATTCCATATCTACAAGGTAAGTGTTCTTCGGGACATACACCGAATAGGCAGAGAAATACGCATGTTCATCGGGCGTTACTTGCGGTAAAAGAAGAGACGTTAGCTGGTAAATAAACGGATGATCTGATTCGACTGTATGATGATTGCTAGGCAGGCTTATCGCTGGGATTTGAATGATATTGGAATGCAGAAGCGGAATAAAACATCCTTGCTCATTCCGGATACCTAGTGTTGCCAAATACCATCGGCCAGAGGCTAAACCGCTGAGAAAGCAGGAATCTCCAGGGGGAAGCATAAGCTCTGAGACCCTATTCGCGGGTTGCTGCAGCTTGCTGTAAGACGTGCTGGGAGATGGATCGACTACTTCTTGAAACCGTAGTGTTGGAGTTAAAGAGCGCCAGTCCTTCTCGAAATGCTCTTGAAGAAGCATCTGCTTACTGGAAGAAAGCTGCCAATAAATAAACTGGACGGTAGGAGATTGTGATAGTAAATAAAGCGAATCACGATCAAAGGCAAAGTGGCGTGCTTGAATAGAGATCAGACTCACCTTTTCTGCTTGCTTATGTTGTAAGAAGGAGCAATTGTGTTCATAGAGGTTGTTCAAAAAGTCCACTTTTGATCACGAAGTAGTCCATGAAGCGTATTCGACATCGAATATTGAATTCAGCCGGAACTTCTGGTGCTCACTTAGCTATCACTAAGCTCCGCTCCTCATTTCCTAGCTTCTTTCAATCTTCTCGGTGCTGAAAACCAGATTTTTGAACTTGCACTAATCCTATGTTTTATTGTAGCATATGCGCCATATAAACCAAAAATCTCCACCCCATAAGAAAGGGGGGAGATTGCTTGTGTACCACTTGCGTTCGCTCATCATGATTGGCCGAGGGTAAAGGTGATCTTGGGACTTACTTGGTTGAAATGTTTTCTTCCATGTACCTACTCTCCGTAAGTCTCATTAGAGAATCATATCGATTCGCCGATGTGAAAACCAAGAGATACTCATCTTGTTTTACATTGGTGTAGGAGGCTCTGAATCCGGTATGATACTGGACTGTCATGCTGGAGGATTGATCGTCATACTGCACAAAGGCTATCTGTCTGGAAACACTCGGAATCATGTTCACGCCGCTCTCCCCTTCATCTTAAGAATTCGGAAAACCCGTAATGGATCGATCATTACTATAATTATGCTTAAACAAACACATTTAGAATGATTTGACATAAGCTAGCTCTCTTATGAAAAAGGAATTTCACACATTTGTAACGAATATATTAAATTAATCCGGGTTCGACGATTAGGAGGGAATTCCCATGAGTTTTTGCTGTGGAGCGAGTATGATTGGAACAAAAGGTACTTTGAAGCACATACGTACACAAATTCACAATGTGCCCATCCTCTTCTGCCCGGTATGTCACCATATTGAGGTTCACTATTTGGTGGAGAACGAATATGAAATCCTCGCCGAATATGCCCATGGGGATGGCGCTGCTGAAGTCGATTTTATTGAATACGTAGATGGCAAAGATCATCTGTTACACGACAATTGTGTAAATCACGAAGGTGAAGAACCGCTCGATATCGTTCGCTGTCAAATTGACATGGCGTTAGATCTGTTAGGATTCGCCAAAACGATTGAGGATCAGGAATGGGAAGAGCAACTTATGAAGCGATTGAAAATGCTTAGCGCACGCCGCGACAAGCTGAAAAATAAAAAGACCTCTAAGAATTCCTAGAGATCTAAATGAAAATTCCGATTAAATGGAGAACCTCCCGTTAATTTTCTGGTTTTTGCTAATTTCGAAGCAAATTACAGAGAATAGCTGGAGGTTTTCCTGTTATTTAGCTTAGAGGAGGAATTTTAGCAATAATAACGGGTTGTATTATTTTCAATCATAGGTGCTTCTTCCAATACAACTAGTTTTTACTGTTGGCAGGAAAATAAAAATGAGAGCCGCACTGCTACTGGCAGCGCGGCTCATTTAACATTTAGCCTAAGTTACACATCCGTACTCACTTGACTTCCTGAAGCAGCTTTGCGAATTCCTTTTGCAAATCACGGCTGAGAGGAATCTTGACGGTGGTATGCCTCAAATGAATGATAAATCTCCGAGAAGTGGGGAACCCGCTTTCTTTCACAAACGAAACGACATGCCGCAGATTCACTAGATAGCCCTTAAAGGGGCTAAACATGTGGGGCGTGCTTTGAGCCAAAATATCCGATAAATTCGAACTGGATTCCATTTGAGCACCGTTCACCAGATGAATTCTGGAGAGTCGCTTGTCTTCCTTTTCCACAAAGAGAATGGCATCTTCGGAAATAGGGAGCTGTGATTTTTGATTTTTAACTGTAATCCACGTTGCTGAGGCAGGCTGTGGTTCTTGCGAATTGCGGCTTCGCTCTAATTGAATTTCAGCAATCGTTTTGCGGATCGCAGCTTGAAATTTCGGCAGCATGACAGGTTTGGAGAGAAAGTAGACAGAATCAAGCTCATGAAAGGCCGTCAAGATATGCTCGGTATTCGTGGTTCCACTAACCATAATGACCTTCATTTGGTACCCTGAAAGGCGTAAGGCTTGCACAACGCTGATGCCATCTAATTTACCTTCAAGCCCAATATCCATGAGAAGTATATCAGGTTGCAGCTTATCGTAATCCCGTAGAAATTGTTCCCCGTCCGATACGATCGAAATAACCTGTAATCCGCATTGCTGACAATAGTTTTCAAGTAATTGACCTACCCAGTAATTATCTTCTACGATGGCGACTGTAAAGCCGTGCTTCATTTACTGATCTCACTCCAATCCTTTCAAAGACAATAGCAGGAACTATGTCATCTTATACGCTAAAACAGCCAACTTAGTCCACTTTGAAGGCAAAAGTACGAATATCTTGTATACTATTAAATGTAATTAGATAAATTGTCAAGTTGCTTATAGCATGATTTCGTCGCTTAGAAATGAGGGAAAGTGCAATTGTTCACATGGGTAAAATTGATACTAGCCATTATTCATTTTGTTCCCATGCTCTTATTCTCCTTACTGCTATTTCGGATTCGGATAAAGCCATATTGGAAACAAATATCGCTAGCCGTGTTGGTGGGTTCACTGCTCTCATTGATTAATAATTCGCCTCTAATATTGGTCTGTATCATATGCATTTTACTTATGTGTGTATGGAAATATCGGTTTGTACCTGCTTTACTCATAGCACTTTCGGGCTACATTATGCCAGTCCTAATATCTACGACGGTCATTGTTTGCATCAATATCACACAAGACGAAGCCTATAACGTGATCAAGAACGATCTTACCATTACGTATGTGACGGGTTTCTTTATTTTGTTGGGCAAATTGACATTCCTCATGACGCTATACAAGGGGAGATTAGGATTTACCTTCCTATCGCATTATACGAGAATTCCGTTCAATCGAGAAAATGTCGGAGTTTATTTATACATGATCGTTGTTATTATAGGCATGATCTACCGTCATGCTTTAAGTGATAATGTATTCAGTGTGGTGATGCCCATTCAGCTGTTGAGTATGGCAACGATTCTCTTCCTATATGTCATGCTAAGTAAAGAACTTGGCTTTCAAAGATGAGGGACATTGATTACCCAATAATTCCAGAGCGTGTCCATTATTAAATGCGACATAATCAAGAATAGTTTGATGATACTTCTTCTGCGGAATTGCTGCGGCAATGATGAAGGGTGCATTTTCATATGTATCAAAATAAAGTTTGCCTTCTGAGGAGGCATACTTTTTTATTTTGTTCAGATTTACGAAAAGATGCATATCCATTTTCACAAAATGATGCTCTGTTAATGTTTCAATAAAGTGTGTGAAGGCCACCAAAGATTCGACCTGTTCTTCTCGCATTCCGTCTTCTGAATAGTAGATAATCGATTGGATTCCGAATTCTACATACCAAATAGTATCCAAATTTGCTTGCGCCGGCTTCGACCAAGTGGAAGTTTCTTCTAGATATCCTGCCTTTTTAAGTAAATCAGTATACGGATATTGATAAGCTTGTGCCAACTTTCTCAAGGTCTCGGGAGATGGTTTAATAACATCATTGGTTGTTCGATTACGACCCAGTTCCAGATCTCGAATATATGCATGAGATAGGCCACTCTTATTAGCTGCTTTACGCAATGAAGCTTTGCCTCGTAACGTTTCAAGAAACTTACCGAAGTGATTGCTTGCTTCCATATGAAACACCTCCCTGTCGTACCTCCTCTATTCAACATGGCTCATCTGAGATGGCATCGCGATAGAGGTTTTCTTAATATTATAAAGGATTGATAAAGCAATTGAAACCGTAAACAAGGGTTTATTTGCCAGTAGGTGCTCATTTAGAGATCTGTGTTATAATGAATCAGCAAATTATTTATAAATTTCATCATACGTACCCCCCGAATTGTTATATATAAGGACGAAACTACTATACTGTGAGGTGGAAAGGTGCTACTGGTACTATTCAAAAAGTTTCTGGGAAAGAATGAGTCCCATGGAAAAAATGAACCGCAAGCCTCTTCACTTGAGGTAACCATACATCAGATTCAAAACGGAGACCTACGACTAAGGAATCAATTTATTGCAGATTATCAGCCCTATGTAGCGAAAGTAACGAGCAGGTTTTGCAAAAGATTTATTGATCCCGCAAGAGATGATGAGTTTAGCATTGCTTTAGCAGCTTTTAATGAAGCTATTAATCAATACTCTTCGGTTATGGGAAGATCATTTCTAGGTTTTGCAGAAACGGTTATTAGGCGAAGGCTCATTGATTTTATTCGCAAGGAGCAACGCTTTAAAGGGCAAATCCCTTATAGTTCGTTTGACCAAGAAGATGATGAAGACAACTTAATGAATCCAATTGAGGTTCATCAAGCAATCGAAGCCTATGAGAAGCAGAAGGGTTTAGAAGAAAGGCGAAGTGAAATTATTGATTTTAATCGCTGCTTAAGTGATTTTGACATTAGTTTCTCAGAATTGACGGATGCCTCCCCCAAGCATGACGACTCAAGGCAGATGTTGTTCGGTATAGGACGCACACTTGCACAGGATTCAGAGCTTATGCGCACTCTGTTGACGAAACGACAGCTGCCAATTAAAGAGCTGCTCGAGCAAGTTCAAGTATCTAGAAAAACCTTGGAACGAAATCGTAAGTACATCATTGCCATTGCACTTATTTTTAACGGTCCTTATCCATATTTACGGGATTACTTACATATTCGTGATGAAGAAAGTTGAATGAAAGGAAGAACAGCGCATGAACAAGGGGATCGTAATGGAATTAAGCGAAAGCTCCATTATTGTAATGAATTCAGAGGGGCGTTTTGATAAGTTACCAAGGGGGACGCGCAGCTGCGAGTTAGGTGAAGAGATTCTCTACTCACCTGTGAAGCGTCGGTTACAAGTACCGCAAATGGCTGTCGTTTCAGCATTAGCTGCTGCAATTGTTGTATGCTTCGTTCTGGTTACAACTTTGTCTGGTGGCGTGCCCGGCAATAGTGTTGTTGCGTACGTAACCATTGATATTAATCCAAGTGTTGAAATTGGAATCGATAACAATGAGATTGTTCGTGACCTGCATGGACTCAATACAGATGGTGAGGATTTGATTCAAGCCTTAGTGTTTGAAGGTAAATCTTTAGAGGATGTAACGTCTGATATTCTCGATAAAGCTGAACAAGGGGCATTGGCGAAGGGTGAAGGAGATATTATTATTTCCTCAACGGTTGTAGGAGCCAAAACAACGGTCAGCGACGAAGCCATTGCAACGAAGCTGAAAGCTCAGGTCAACAAACACATCGAGGACAGTCATCCGGACCAAGTGAAGAACTATGAAGTGCAAGCCTTCGCTGCTCCACAAGAGATAAGACAGGAAGCGAAAGCAAGCGGCGTATCTGCAGGGAAATATGCGATCTATCTAAATGCCATTGATAATGGTGCGCAAGTATCGCTGGATGACATCAAAACGACTTCCATTCATCAACTTGCGAAGGACAACGGTGGTATTCAAACGTTCGTTAAACCAGATAAACCGATTGATAAGTCTTCTTTGCAAAGATTACTTGCTGACGAAAAGTCCGGAAAGCTCAGTGAACGAGCACAACAAACTTCTGTTGCTGCAAAATCCGGTGCGGGTAATTCATCTAATAAAGATGACGATAAAAACAATAAAAATAACAACGGCAAAGGTAACAACGCAGGGAATACCCCAGGCAGAGTGACGAATAAACCAACGCCGACGCCAACATCAAAGAACGATAGAGACAAGAATGACAATACTGGTAGAAATAATAACAATAATAGCAATAATAATAACAATAGTAACAATGGTAAGAACAACGGCAATGATAAGGACGATAACGATAATAAACCGACCCCAAAGCCGGATCGTAAGGATGATGACGACGATGGGAATAAACCAACTGTAACGAAGAAACCAACTTCAACGCCAAAGGCAACTCCAACACCTAAGGTAACTGCGAAGCCTACAGTGAAACCAACAAGCTCAAGTAGACCTACGGTGAACCCATTCCAGCAATCTAAGGATGACAACGGGAGATTCCCAAGTGTCAATTGGGGCTGGGGAAGCAACGATCGGGACGATAACAGTAATCAAAATGAGGGAAAAAGATGAAAGAAAAGCACCTGAGGCAATTGTCTCAGGTGTTTTTGTATGTAGGCCACATGTTGCCCAGCATGGAAAGTGGAACTGACTTGTATTACAATATTGAAGTGAAGAAGGAAGCTCTTGCGGGAGAGCATGAGGATTTCCAAGTTAATTTAATAACGAACCAGCAAACCTGAGGGGGAATAAGGCTTGAAATATTCAACATTTGGGAAGTCAGGTTATAAAGTGTCGTCTTTAGGGTTTGGCGCCATGAATCTGCCTAGCGTACCCTTGGAACAAGCGAGAGAAGCGCTTAATTATGCTTTGGATCATGGCATTAATTACATAGATACGGCAGCTGCCTACAGGAACAGCGAGGAAATTATTGGAGAGTGTATCTCGCATCGAAGACAGGATTATTTCCTGGCAACGAAAACAGGCGCACGTGATTACGCTACTGCGAAAGCTGAAATTGAGCGAAGCCTGGTACGCATGAAGACCGATCATGTTGATTTACTGCAAATTCACTATGTGAATAATGTAACGGAATACAAGAAAGCGATGGAAGTCGGTGGCGCCTACGAGGCTGCGTTAGAGGCTCAGCGCGAGGGGAAAGTACGATTTATCGGCATTTCCGGACATCGACCAGATCTACTTGTCAAATGGATTGCGAAAGGGCAATTCTCGCAAATCTTATTTCATCTGAATTTGGCACAGCCCTTCGCCCTGGATGAGCTAATTCCTAAAGCGGCTGAAATGGATTTGATGCGGGTAGCGATGAAGCCTTTGTCAGGCGGATTCATTCAACCGGTGGATCGAGCGATCCGCTATCCGTATAGTCAAGATGTGCATGTAACGATCTCAGGGATGGTTAGCGTTAAGGAAGTACAAGAGAATTTGGATGCACAACGGACGGAAGTTGGCCCAGAGGAGCGCCGTGAATTAGAACAGCTTGCACTTGAATTAGGTGAGCACGATTGCAGACGGTGTAATTATTGCTCTTGTCCTCTAGAAATCCCGATCCCCGACGTGATGATCGCGAGTAAGTTTAGGGAGAAGTTTGGCCTGCTGCCGAAAGGGGATGGATTTTTCAAGCGACATCAGGAAAAAATAACAAGCTGTGCAGACCATGATCCTTGTAAAGTAGTCCCACTGTGTGAAGCGAAGTGCCCGTACCAACTGCCGATGTCGTCGGTTGTGCAGAAGGCAGCTTCATTTTATTAGGGGAGTTAGTGGAAAGGTTGCGGGGGAGAAGAACCAAGCGGAATGGACCCTCCAACCTGCCAGCTCAGGCGAATAACTTGAAAAAGTCCATCTAATTTCGACTACATACATTGATTTAGCGGAATAGATGGATTTTATGTAGTTATTTCGGCTAGGCCCCCTTAATTTGGAGTCTTAGCCTACAGTAATTGTGCATTCTTAGAAAAGCTCACTATTTCGAGCGTTTACATGGAATTATGAAATGCCGAAGAGTCTTCCAGTGTCTTTACCCATTCTGAAAACTTGCTTGGAGGCATTAATCTCAAACTACCGTGCATTTTACGATTATTGTAAAAATCCATATAGTCATCGAGTTTCTTGTACGCTTCATCAAAGGTCATAAAATCTCTTTGACTGAAGAGATCACGTTCTAAGAGGCTATGGAAAGACTCGATGAATGCATTAAGGTTCGGAGTCTTTGGCGGTATGCGTTCATGTACCAAATCGAGGCTCTCACAGGTGTCTTGAAATAACTTACTAATGAATTGAGGCCCGTTGTCCGTTCGAACGACTGGTAATTCCTCACTAGCCGTTATACGGCTCTGTATTGCGTTCCATAATGTTTGGACGGCATGTTTGGCTTCACAAATCGGACCTTTGTATTGCCCAACAACGACGCGGTCAAACACATCAATAATACTGAGTACATAGAAGAAACGTTCCAGTCCAATGACATAGCCATACTTAATATCCATTTGCCAGAGCTGGTTGTGCCCTGTTATGGATCTATTTTTCGCTAATCTACGGGGATGTGTCTGAATTCGTTTGCGTTGTTTTTGAAGGATCCCTAGCTCTTTACACAAGCGATACGACTTCTTTTTGTTCAGTCTCACGCCATGTTGGTTGCGAATGCATTGTGCTAGAAGTTTATAGCCGTAGACATGTTCCTCGCCTTCAAGAAGCTCTAGAAGCCACTCTTTGATTTGTTCATCACTAACCTTATTACCTGTTTCTGTATGCGAGTAACCAGGCACGGGGCGTCCCATTACAGCATTTGTCGGGCATATCGGCCTAGATTGTGCAGATCGCTTTTTCCGATCATAGTATGTGGATTCAGACAATCCAAGTATGCGCAGAACCTTTGCAGTTGAATTTCCCCGCTTAATAAATAGATCTGCTACTTCAAATTTTTCAGATAAGCGGGGTTCTTCTTTTTTAGCAGCTCACGTAAAATCTCAATTTCTAGTTCCTTTTCACCAAGCACCTTACAGGCCTTTTCATAGCGCTCTTCAACTTCTTGTAGCCTTTGAAGCTCTTGCAAATGCTCGTCCGCCATAGGTATTTCTTCTTGTGGAATGGAGTCACGGTGCTCCCTAACCCACTCGCGAATGGTCTCAGGATGAATGTCGTACATACGAGCTAACACCCCAACCTTAACTCCAGCCAATGCTTCTTTAACAATTTTCAGACGTTCTTCTTGCTTCAATCTTTTTCCCATACCGGATCATCTCCCTTATCCCTATTTTAATAAAATGGGTAGGAAGACTCCAGTTTCATTAGGGGGCCTAAGAGATTTTACCTGGTTTGGCTTGAAAATGGCAGATATGCTGAAAATAACTGGAGTTTTTCCAGTTAAATGGATTTTTCGGTGAGATGTGAAGGAATTAGCGGGAGTTTTTACAGTTAATTGGCGGGGGAACCTGAATTGGGTATCAAGAATCAAGATATGGAAAACAGGAATCGTGTTGAGAGCGATCAGTGGGAAGAATAAAGCTAGAATTGAAATATGGATGAGGGTAGGGATCATTTCCTATGTTTACTAAAATAACAGACATCACAACGCGTGTTTACACCTCGTTGTTGGAAAATACAGACGGGGCAGACGCGATTCTCGTCTGCCTCACAGAAGCGGAGCTGCGCCAGGACGGCGTCCTCGGCCAGCCGCAGCTCGACCAGGCCCTTGAGCGCATGCGCGCAAAGGGCCTATTCACGGGCGCCTCAGGCGAGCTCGAGGCGCTGCCGACCCACGGGCTGCTGCCGTACGCGTACGTGCTGGTTGCGGGGCTCGGCCCCGTAGCCACGCGCGATACGCTGCGCGCAGCCGCGGTTTTTGCAGCGCGCAAGATGCTCGCGCTGCAGTTCGAACGCTTGGCGCTGAAGCTGCCAAGCGGCATAGAGACCAGGTCAGCCGCCTCGGCGCTGACCGAAGGGCTGCTCCTCGGTACGTACCGCATCGCGGCGTACCGCAAGAACGAGCCTGTGCGCGCGGAGCTGCGGCAGGCGGTGTTGCTCACAGAAGCGGCTGCGGATGCAGCGCTTCTGAAACAAGTGATCGCAGCCGCAGAGGCGGTTGCGGAGGGCACGAACTATGCCCGGGATCTCACGAACCTCCCGGGCAACAAGCTTGTGCCGGCTTCCCTCGCAGAGGAAGCCATCAAACTCGCCCAGCACTATGGCTTCGCCATAGAAGTGCTGGATGAGCACGAGATCACCGCCCGCGGGATGGGCGGCCTCACGGCGGTGGGCGCGGGCAGCGTCCACCCGCCACGCATGATCACCCTGCGTTACACGGGTGATCCAGGCAACGCCGACGTGCTGGGCCTCGTCGGCAAGGGCGTGACCTTCGATACCGGCGGTATCTCGATGAAAAAGCCCGACGGCATGGAGGAAATGATCAGTGATATGGGCGGAGCCGCCACACTGCTCGGTGCTCTGCATGTTGTCGGTCAATTGAAGCCGAAGGTGAATCTGGTTGTGGTCATTCCCGCAGCAGAGAATATGACGTCTGGTACGGCGTACCGTCCTGGGGATATCGTCACGATGCTCAGCGGGCATTCCGTGGAGGTTCTGAATACCGATGCGGAGGGCCGTATTATTTTGGCTGAGGGAATTACCTACGCGAAAGCGCAAGGGGCCAACCGTCTGATCGACGTAGCGACATTAACGGGCGCGATTTTGATCTCCTTTGCAGATATCGCTACAGGGGCCGTAACGAATGATGACGGGTTCTTGAAGCCATTTCTGCAAGCGGCTGGGGATGCTGGTGAAAAAGTATGGCAGCTTCCTAATTATCCCGAATATCGTGCGATGTTGAAAAGTGATGTAGCCGATATCAAGAACGCGACCTCCTCCGACCGCTGGGCAGGTGCGATTACGGCAGGTCTGTTCATCGGATACTTTGCCGAGGGAACACCGTGGATCCATTTGGATACCGGCGGCACAGCTTGGCTTTGGTCGGCCAAAGGCATTGAGCCCAAAGGGGCAACAGGTGTTATGGTCCGTACGTTAGCGGCGTATTTGTGCGGCGAGCAGCTCGGTTAATCTTTTTCATAAAATTAAAAAATCACCCACGCTTAAGACTTCTCCGACCTACCTGTGCATGTAGGCTGAGATCTCAAGCGTTGGGTGATTTTATGTTTTGCGGCTATTAGGCGCCAACCTGTTGCCCAACAGAGGCAGGTTGTTTAACGTTGGTTTGCAGCAATTCTTCAATATCAGAAATACGAATAATGAGACGGTTTACTTCATTGGTTGTATAAGAGAGCTGTTCGGTGCGCTGCTCGAGCTGGGATAAGGAAATGCCGACCCAATTTTTCTTACGGCGATGCTTGAACAGATCGTATTTGAGTACGGTAAGCGTTGCCGCAAAAGGATCTGGCTTTACATACACATCTTTCATGTTATCTGCCAAATTGAAGAAAAGCTTGCCACCATTCCATTTGACATAACCTGGATCAAAAAGGATCACGAGAAAATCAGATTCTCCGCCGTCCTTGTTTTCCATCGAAATGAGGCGTACAGCGCCGTTCGCTTTGGGCTTAATATATTGATTCGAGCGGATATCTGGTAGAAAAGGCACTACAAGAATCGGGCATACACTAGCGATATACAAATAAGTAGTTGACTCAAATTTCATAGAGAGTACAATGAAAATCAAAAAGAGCAACAAGGTTGCGAGCAAACCCCACAATTTAGGTTTCATAAGTTTACAATGATCCCGCCTGACATGATAGATTAGGTAGTCACTACTATTTTAACATAAGCGACCCATAGGTTGTAAACTATTAGATCCTGCTAACCTTGCTAGACACACAAAAGGAGGTTTATGCCTATGAAATTATTCGATATGAACGCGCGTAAGCCGAAGAAAAAAATGTCCACCTATCGTAAAAGCTTATTAGTCGCGACATTTGAGGGCTTCCCGGCTGTTATTATTTTTCAGCTGCTCGGCGGACCGTTCTTAACGGGTTACTTGATTTACTTGGGCGCAAGCTCGACCGAGATTGGCTTCATTCTAGCGATCACGACCGTTGTGAACATTATACAAATTGCGATGGCAGTCATCATGCAGAAATTTCGAAATCGCAAGCGCATGCTGATTATATTCGGATCTACACATCGTATATTATGGGCTTGTGTAGGTTTAATTCCTTTTGTCTTGCCGCAAGAGTATTGGGTGATCTCCTATATGATTCTGTATACGGCTGCGCATTTGGGGAATGCTGCTGGGGGAATTGTGTGGACCTCGTTAATCAGTGATGCGGTACCTGGACCGATTCGTGGGCGATATTTTGGGCTGCGCAACACCATTCTGGGTGGCGTGAGCTCGCTGGCGCTATTCGTCGGTGGTCAGATTCTTGATAAGTATCCGGGTGAGACGGGTTTCAATTATATTTTCATGATCGTAAGTGTATGTGTGGTTCTTAACGTGATTGCCTACTTTTTGTACCCGAATCCGCCTTTCGAGCCTTCAACGGCATCCAATCCAGTTGGTATGATTCGGAAGCCCTTAATGGATCGCGCGTTTCTAAAAGCGATTATTTTCCTGGCTGCCTTCCTCTTCGTGCAAGGATTGACCGTACCTCTTTTCTCCTATGTTATGCTGAAGTTGATGAACATTTCCTATGGAACTGTTTCCTATATTACAGTGGTACATACCTTAGTCATGATGGCTAGCTATTATGTATGGGGAAATTTGAATACGCGATTCTCGGCACAAACCCTGCTATTATGGTCCTTGCCCATCATTGCATTAGCCTGTTTGTTATGGGGAGCGATCGCCTTCATTCCAGCTGTTGTTGTGCTGTTCTTGGTTCATATTGTGCTCGGGATTGGCTTGGGAGGCTTCAATCAAATGGTTTTCGCTTTTACGATAGGGGATACGCCGAAGAGTGAACGTCCAATGTATATTGCTACTTACTCAGCGATTACGGGCTTTACGGCGTTCTTAGGGCCTGTTGCAGGAGGGAAGATTTACGCCATGATTACGGATCAACCGATGTGGGTGCAGGTATATGGCGTGTCTACGCTGGTTGGTGCAATTTTGCTCATATTAGGATTGTGGGTAGGACGGTATGTATTACGAACAGAGATAAGGAGTGGCGTTTAGCATGTCAAAAAAAAGAATTGGCCTCATCGGCTTAGGCGATATTGCGCAAAAAGTATACTTACCGCTGCTTTCCGTCAATGAACGGGTGGACCTTGTAGGAATAATGAGCTCTACCCTAGCAACCGTGGAACGCATGAAGAGCAAGTACAGGGTTCCGTTCGGGACGACACAGTTGGATGAATTGTTAGCGCTGGGGCTGGATGCTGTTTTCGTGCATAGTCCGACGTCGACGCATTTTGATATTGCAATGAAATGTATGGCGCATGGCGTTGCGGTATATGTAGATAAGCCGCTGTCGTATGCGTGGGCAGAGTCCGTGGAAATGGCTTCCTATGCGGAGCGCAAAGGTGTGCTGCTTGCTGCTGGCTTCAATCGTCGCTATGCACCGCTCTATATCGAGGCGAAGACGTGGTTGCAGGAAGCGGGCGGATTCGATGTGGCCTCAGCTGTTAAACACCGTACCAAGCTGCAAGGACATAGTGCCAAAGAAACGCTGTATGACGATCTGATCCACATGCTGGACACGTTACTTTGGTTAGGAGATAGCGCTTATGAGGTTAGTGCCTCCCATCAACAGGTGGATGATAGCGGCAAGCTGCTGCATGCCTCAGGCACGCTAGGTTTTGGTTCCGCAATAGGCTCCTACAGTATGGTCAGACTCGCTGGCGTTGATTTGGAAAAGGTGGAGCTGCACGGCAGCGGAAGATCCGTCGAGGTGACGAACTTGGAGTCAGCGGTCTTTTATGATAAAAATGCCGCTCCACGTCTGCGCACCTTCGGCAGTTGGGACACAGTGCTGGAGCGTAGAGGCTTCGCTGGTGTCGTCCAGCATTTCTTGGACTCACTGGATGATCCGAATGCTTGCGGCATTCGGGGGGATCTGGTGTTGGCTTCGCACGAGCTGGTGGAGAAGCTGTCTGTGTGAAGGGGACCCGAACCGGGTTCCGGATCTTAATCTAATCTTGAAGCCCTCATCTTGTTCAGACAAGATGAGGGCTTTTTCCATTTTTATAACATGCAAAAAAGTCCAATGATAGAATCCATGTTTACAAGCAGCTGGAAGACGCGAGAGTTCATATAAGTTGCTTTTGTTCATGCTGCGAATGGAAGGATTGTTCAGTGTTAGACGGTATGTAGACTACACAGATACGGGTTATGGTTCTACCATATAGACAGAGGTGATGAAATCGCAAAGCGAAATTTGATGTACGGGAGGTTACTTTACTCATCACTCAACCCACCTCATCTCAACCACAAAAGGAGACGGAGCATGATGCATAGAAAGCACAAACTGTTAGGATGGTTTTTGCTGTTGATAGCCATTACATCTCTTAATCTCACCAAACAACCAGAAGCTTCAGCGGCTCCTGCGCTACCCACGACCTATTTACAGGATGATTTCTCGGACGGCGATTATACGACTAATCCTGTATGGACAGCAACCTCTGGAGCATGGAAAGTGAATACAGACCCCACAGATGCCATTAATAAAATGTTAAATCAGACGGACGCTGGTGAAGGTATCATTACCGCGGGAGATTCTACATGGACGAATTCTACCGTTACCATGCGTTTCTATACAGGTGCCGGTGGAGCTTATCCGGGTATTCTGGCGCGAGTACAAGACTATAGAAACTTTTATTATTTTCAAATGCAAACGACCACTACCTTGGTTCTTTCTAAAAGAATCAACGGTGCGGATACAACGATAAGAAGCTTCAGTTATCCCATGAACAAAAACACATGGTATACGCTAAAAATGGTTACGGTCGGCAATTCCATTAGATGCTATATCGTTAACAATGGCGTTGATAAACTAATTTTTGATGAGTCCGACACGACATTTCCAAGTGGGAAAATCGGAATTCGGAATAAATGGCAAGCCATTTATTTGGATGATGTGAAAGTAACAGACGCACCGGCTGTCAACACATCAGTGGTTCAATCCAACACCCAAACCAACTCCACGATATCCCTGAATTGGCCGCAAGTAGACGGGGCAACAAGTTACAATATTTATCGCTCAACGACGGCAAATAGCGGTTATACCTTTGTATCCACTAGCGCAACCAACAGCTTTGTGGATACGGGGTTACTTTCTGATACCGCGTATTATTATAAAGTAGCCTTTCTCTATGGCGGACTGACGGAATCGCAATGGTCTTCTGAAATAAGTGTTCGGACTACGCCAGCACCACCTGCAGCACCTACGGGACAGACTGCAACAGCCGTAAACGCCTCGAAAATCAATTTGAGTTGGACAGCGGCAGTTAAGGCAACCGGATATCGGGTGTATCGATCTGCTGATGCGGGAAACACATTCACTCCGGTATATGACGGAACGGCCTTGAACTACGTAGATACTGGGTTAAATCCTAACACAGCCTATAAGTATCAAATCACAGCTTATAACACGATTGGTGAATCTCCAGCAGCATCTGTACAGGCTTCTACGTATCGCTATGATGCCCCTGGAAATTTCCAAGCAGCTTCAGTTACAGATACAACAGCTGCACTAACCTGGGACGCCCTGCAAGGAACAACCGTAACGTACCAAATAAGCAGATCCTCAAGTGCGACTGGAACGTATAGTCAGATATACAGCGGTCCGAATACGGTGTATATCGATACAGGCTTAACGCAAGGCACAGGATACTTTTATAAAATAGTTGCCGTCATAGATGGGATCTCATCAGCCTTATCAGATCCGCTTGGCGTAGGCACAGTGAGGACAGCTTTTACACCTGGTACGATATGGTCAGATCTCAGTGGGAACCCGATTGATGCCCATGGAGCAGGTATCATGTATGATCAGAAAGCGCAGAAATACTATTGGTACGGTGAATACCATAAAGGCGCTTGGCCTGCAGCTGGAGTGAGAGTTTATTCTTCCACGGATCTGTATAATTGGACAGATGAAGGTATGGCACTCACCATGGTCAAATCGATGGATGATTTTACGAACGATCCTTTCATTTCCGCGCTCTATGCCGGTAGAACGGATACGATAAACATCTGGGCAGATATTCGAACGGGCCGAATTATTGAAAGACCCAAAGTTATCTATAATGATAAAACAAAAAAATATGTCATGTGGGCTCATATTGATGGAGATAAAGATCCGTATAATAACAACGCGAACTATGGCAAAGCGCAAGCCGGTTATGCCATAAGCGATTCACCTATAGGACCGTTTATCTACCAGAAGAGCTACCGCATGGATCAAGCACCAACGGGGCAGATCGATTATCAGCCTGGCAACCCTGGCATGGCGCGCGATATGAATTTGTTTAAAGATGATGATGGTACGGGATATCTCATCTATTCCAGTGAAGAAAATCTAACGATCTATATTTCCAAGCTGTTGGATGATTACTCTGACGTGACTGGCTGGCACACAGATGGCCATGTAGATGCTAATGGCAAACCTGTCCGCGATACAAGCTATAAGGCTGTTTACGGCACAGATTACGTAAGAGTATTTCCTGGTACTCAGCGTGAAGCTCCAGCTATATTTAAATCGAATGGAAAGTACTACATGATCACTTCTGGTGCAACTGGATGGTCTCCGAATGAGAATAAATTCAGTGTTGCAGATTCTATGTTTGGTCCATGGTCAACGCCGGTGAATCCATTTGTAAGGACATCGACATCAGATCCAGACCCCATGACAGCATTTAAATCGCAATCGACATTTGTGATCCCAGTTGACCCCGCGAAAGGAAAATTCATTTATGTGGGGGACGATTGGAATGGCGGACAGTTTACGACAAATGGCGGTGCCAAATATATATGGCTGCCAATTGAATTTGGGCAAGGTACGGATATCTCGATAAGATGGTATAGCACTTGGAATAAAGATGTATTGAACAGTATGGGCAAAATGGACATTAATCTGAAATTGCCTGAAGTTGTTGCTACGGGAGCAGTACTGAATTTACCGACTCAGGTAGCAGTACTCCCAAGTGGTGCAACGGTTGCAACGACAACCGCAGTAACATGGTCAGTCAATTCACAGCCTATAACGGCGAATACATTTGCACTTCCAGGTGTGTATACCTTACAGGCTGTTCTTCCACAGTTTAATAATAAAGCGTTACGTTTTAAAATATACGCCGTTCCTGATAAGACCATCTATTTCGTAAACAGCGGTGGTTATGCGACAAGTGATTACAGCCAGTTAACCTCATATCTTCAAGATACACTTGTTAATAAGGACGTAGTTGAACAGGCGTATAACGCTGCCGATCCGGCTCCTTGGGGCTATGTAGGAACGAATTCGAATTCAGCAGGTTCAGCAAGTGGAGATATTTTCTCAACACTCCGATATCTGAATGGCGGCAATGTTAGTAATTCCCCTGCGGGTACGGACCTGACCTACAAGTTCAATGTGAAGAATGGTTCCTACACAGTCTACACAGGCTTCAACGATATATGGAATAATGCCTCCAGGAAAGCTGACTTATATATCAATGGGGTTAAAAAGAATGCGATCACTTATATTTCCAATACAGTCTATGGAAATTCTGTTGATGTGACGGATGGCACGATCACGGTTACGGTGAGAAATACGGCTTCACAGGATCCGTTGATCAACTGGCTGATGATTGTTGATCAAACACAGACACATGATCCTTTAAGGGGACTTCAGGTTGATTCGACAACATCCCATTCTGCGGAGCTTTCCTGGAACAAAGCGATCGGGGCAACCTCCTATACACTGTACAGATCAACCAGTGCAGGTGGCACCTATGCGCCTATTTATCAGGGAGGAGCAGCAAGCTTTACGGACAGTGGAGTTGATCCTGCAGTACGTTATTACTATAAGGTTACGTCTACCAGCGTATCTGTCGAATCGCCAATGTCAGATTCAGTCTCGATCCTTTTAGATCAAACAAAGCCAGTTACCGAATTTGCTTTGGCAGGAGCGGCTAACAGCGGCTGGTACACGTCGAATGTCGTATCGTTACATGCTGCTGATGATTTATCTGGAGTAGCCAAGACGGAATACACACTTGGTGATTCGACGAATTGGACGGAGTATTCGGGACCGTTTACACTACCGCAAGACGGTTCTTATTCAATCCAGTACCACTCCGTGGATAAGGCAGGCAATGTGGAAGAAGTGAAACAGCAGACCGTACATGTTGATGTAACACTGCCTAGCTATAAGTTTTTGATCAATGGCAATGAGTTAAGGGAAGGAGACTCGTTTGATGATCATCTGCCTCTAACCTTCCAAGTGTCCGATAATCTATCTGGATTAGCATCTGCACAGATCACGGTTAGCGGCTCGGTCTATGCGTTAGATCTGACAAGGAGCTCAAGCGTAGTTATTGATTTAGCGGGAAAAGTTGGAAGTAATCATGTATCTATCATGGTTGAAGATATAGCTGGAAATAAATTGCTTAAAAATGTCCAAATCCATGTGACAACCAGCATAGAAGCCATGGATCAGCTGCTTACTCGCTATAGTGCTTCTTTAAGCCATTCATTAACATCTCAGTTGAGCAACGCCCTCAAGCAGGCGCAGCATAAAATGGATGTGAATCGACCGGATCAGGCTGCAAAGCATATGGAGGACTTTGTGAAGCATCTGAATAAAGCAGAAATTGGGAAAGATATTGATAACAGCGGAGTAAAAGCTATCTTTCTTGCGGATGCAAATAATTTGATTGTGAAATGGTCATCTCAGTGAAAATAGGAGTTAATCTTAAAGTGAGGTCGTAACACCAAATAAAGGCTGATCCCAAAAGTAGTATTCTACTTCTGGAATCAGCCTTTTCACATGTCGTAGCGTGAGTCAGATGTACGTTTTACCCGCAGGTACAATTCAGAACCGGCTTCCGAGCTGCCAACGCTTCATCCATTCGACTGACGACGGTCGTGTATGGGGCATTTTTAACCAACTCTGGCGTCTCTTCTGCTTCTTTGGCGATGACGATCATCGTATCGATGAAGCTATCCAAAGTTTGCTTACTTTCCGTTTCCGTTGGCTCGATCATGATGCATTCTTCCACGCTGAGCGGGAAGTAGATCGTTGGCGGGTGGTAGCCGAAGTCGAGCAACCTTTTGGCGATATCGAGTGTACGTACGCCCAGCTTCTTCTGGCGATTCCCAGATAGCACGAATTCGTGCTTACAGAAACGAGGATGTGGAACATCGAAATAAGGTGTTAATCGAGCTAGCATATAGTTTGCGTTAAGGACGGCGTACTCAGATACTTTGCGCAAGCCCTCCGGACCCAGTGTACGAATATACGTGTATGCACGAACAAGGATGCCGAAGTTGCCGTAGTAGCCTTTGACGCGACCGATGGACTGTGGATAGTTGTAGTCGAAATAGAAGCTGTTATCCTCACGTTGGGCTACAAGCGGCGTCGGCAGAAAAGGAATCAGCCGTTCTTTGACTCCAACGGGACCCGCGCCTGGACCGCCTCCGCCGTGCGGAGTGCTCATGGTTTTGTGCAGGTTGAGATGGACCACATCGAAGCCCATGTCCCCTGGCCGCGTGATGCCCATAATGGCATTCGCGTTCGCGCCATCATAGTAGAGCAGGCCGCCTGCGGCATGCACGATTTCGGCGATCTCGACGATTTGTTCTTCGAACAAGCCGAGCGTGTTTGGGTTCGTGAGCATAAGAGCGGCAGTATCGGAACCAACGGCACGGCGCAATTCGTCGATATTCACGAGGCCGCGCTCATCGGATTTGATCGTCACGGTTTGGAAGCCAGCAACCGTTGCACTGGCTGGATTCGTGCCATGCGCGGAATCCGGACAAATGACCTTGGTACGGTGTTCGCCGCGGCTTTCGTGATATGCGCGGATCATCATGAGCCCCGTCCATTCGCCATGTGCGCCAGCCGCAGGCTGCAAGGTTACGCGATCCATGCCTGTGATCGCTTCGAGATCATGCTGGAGATTGTACAACAGCTCCATGGCGCCTTGTATCGATTCCTCCGGCTGATACGGATGAATATGAGCAAAGCCGGGGAAGCGGGCGACGTCTTCGTTGATTTTGGGATTATATTTCATCGTACACGAGCCTAGCGGATAGAAACCATTATCTACACCGAAGTTGCGACGAGAAAGCGCCGTGTAGTGGCGGATGACATCGACTTCGTATACCTCGGGTAGGTCTGGCTCTAGCTGCCGCCGAAATTTGGCAGGAAGAAGTTCATCGATATTCACGTCGGGAACATCCGATTCGGGTAAGGAATACGCGACGCGTCCAGGATGGCTCATTTCAAAAATGAGTGCTTTTTCGTTGTTCATACGAGTTCCTCCAATGCGGCTGCAAAGCTATCAATGTCTTCGCGTGTACGTTGTTCGGTGACGGCGATTAACATATGGCCGGCTAGCTCTGGATAGTCGCGGCCGAGATCGTAGCCGCCGATGATGTTCCGCTGAAGAAGCTGACGATTCAGCTCCTCAATGTTTGTGCCGTCCGGCAGCTTGACGGCAAATTCATTGAAGTAGCTGCCTGTGAACGGCAGCGCGAGTTTGGTTGACGCGGCAAGGCGATTCGCCGCGTAATGGGCTTTGCGGACGTTCAGCGTGCCGACGTCTTGGATCCCTTGCTTGCCCATCGTGGACAAGTACACGGATGCGCAAAGCGCTAGAAGCGCTTGGTTTGAGCAGATGTTCGACGTAGCTTTCTCACGTCGTATATGCTGCTCCCGCGCTTGCAGCGTAAGCACGAAACCGCGCTTGCCATCGCGGTCCACGGTTTGGCCCACGATGCGCCCCGGCATGCGGCGCATCCAGCTCTCCGCGACGGCGAAGTAGCCGCAGCTCGGCCCTCCCAGCGCAGCTGGGATGCCGAGCGGCTGGCAATCGCCGACGACGATGTCAGCGCCGAGCTTGCCCGGCGCTTCGAGCAGCCCGAGCGTGAGCGGATTAGCGCTCACGACGAGCAGTGCGCCCGCGCCGTGCGCGAGCGGTTCTACAGCCGCGATATCCTCCAAGCAGCCGAAGAAATTCGGTGATTGGAGGATGACGGAGGCTGCGTCGCTCTCGAGCTTGGACGCGAGATCGTCCAGATCGGTTACACCTTCGGGTGTAACCGCGATCTCGACGACGTCCAAGTTCAGCCCGCGGGCGGACGTGCGCAAGACAGCGCGCGCCTCCGGGTGCACCGCGCGGGACACGAGCAGACGGCTGCGCTTCGTCGCGCCGCTGGCTAGCGCGCCGGCTTCGGCCAGCGCTGTTGCCCCATCGTACATCGAGGCGTTCGCCACGGCCATGCCGGTGAGCTCACAGATGTACGACTGAAATTCAAAAATCGCCTGCAATTCCCCCTGGCTAATCTCCGGTTGATAAGGCGTGTACGCGGTGTAGAATTCGGACCGCGAAATGACATGATTGATCACCACCGGAAGGTGATGATCGTAGATGCCAGCGCCGAGGAAGCTGGCGTAGCGCTGGAAATCCGCGTTGCGCCCTGCCAACTCGCGCATATATCGGAGTAATCCCTGCTCACTGAGGGCATTCCCCACTTGCAGTTCACCCTGAAACCGCACCTGCTGCGGGATATCGCTAAACATCTCTTCCATGGAGGAGATGCCGATGGTTTCCAGCATTTCCTTTTGATCCTGCTCCGTAATAGGTAAATAACGATGTTTCATGTCAAGGGATGCTCCTTCCAACCCGGATTCGGGAATTATTTCTTTTTGTGAAAAGGGGTAGTAACGACTGAAGCTTTCACTTGCGCGCCTCTAATCTCTACAAAGACTTCCGTACCTAGGGCGCTAAACGCGGAATCAATCAGAGCTAAGCCAACATTCGTTTTGTACGTTGGAGACTGCGTACCTGTTGTTACCTCACCAATCTGTTTACCTTCAGCGTATACGGCATAATGAGGACGCGGAATGCCGCGTTCTTGCATTTCAATGCCAACAAGTTTACGTGGCACTCCGTTTGTTTTTTGCTCGAGCAGGGCATCCCGCCCTATGAAATCACCTTTATCCAGCTTCACAAAATAGGAAAGTCCCGCCTCAAGCGGCGAAATTTCGGGGGACAGCTCCTGTCCGTATAGGGGAAGTCGCGCTTCAAAGCGAAGTGTATCCCGAGCTCCTAGACCTGTCGGGATGAGCCCATGCTCGGCACCAGCCTCCAGCAGTTCCCGCCACAATGCGATAGCATCCTTCTGATCGACATATAGTTCAAAACCATCTTCACCTGTGTACCCCGTGCGGGATAGCAACGTGGTTACACCGCCTACCTTCACATCGGTGAGGAAATGGAAAGTTTTCAACGACTGAATTGGTGCGTCGGTCAATTTTGCTACAATATCAACTGCACGAGGTCCTTGCAGCGCTAGCAAGGCAGTCTCATCAGAAATGTTGATCAGCTCGACCTGACCTGTCAGATGCTGCTGCAGCCAAGCGATATCTTTCTCAATGTTGGAGGCATTGATAACCAGCATGTAGTCATCTTCGCTCAGCTTGTAAACTAGCAGATCATCAACCACTCCGCCACTCGGGTAGCACAGGAGGCTGTATTGGCATTGCCCTTCCACCAGTTTAGACACATCATTCGTCGTAACTCGTTGTAAAAAAGCGAAAGCATCCGGGCCCTGAATACGAACTTCGCCCATATGCGACACATCAAAAAGACCCGCTTGCCCCCTGACAGCATCATGCTCCTTTTGAATGCCAGTGAACTGTACGGGCAGCTCCCAGCCGCCAAAATCAATGATTCGCGCGCCATACTCCGCGTAAATCGGGAAAAGCGGTGTTCGTTTCAGCATGCGTATAACCTCACCTTCCATCGAGTGATTTTCCGTTGGTAGTATTTCCGGAAATGCCAAAAAAGAGCAAAAGGTATGCAACACAAACATACCTTTTGCCCCTGTCCTTTGTACCTGAGAGTTGCCTAGAACGGATGAACCTATACGCTCAACCGTTAAGTTTCCCCTTGGGTGTTCGATTCATCGTGCTTGCTGATTCCTCGAAGCTCTCCAGAGTCGCGTCCGATACAGGTCCTTTTGCCTGAGAGATTCACCACTATGGGCTTACTCCTTCGGCGCTGCCAACGTGCTCTGCAGTCTCTCCCTGTATCCTCATTCGCCAATATTTAATTAGCCTACTTATCTTCATTATGTGCCTAAATTGGTGTAGATTGTCAACAGTAACTTTTGTGCTTGAAGGTCAGTAGAGGGTCTGCATGCTCGTTTCCCTGCATCTCGGACAGCCATCTTGACTTTGATGTTCACAGTAGATTAAGCTAAAAGCAAAATTTGTAAGTAAGTGAGGCGTGGACTGATGAGCAATGTACAAGCCAATTTGTTATACACCAAAGAGCACGAGTGGGTAGAGAAGCTATCGGATACGGTGGTTCGCATAGGGATTACCGATTTTGCACAAGATCAATTGGGTGATATTGTATTCGTGGAGCTTCCGAAAGTTGGCGCTTCCGTAACAGCGAATGAGAGCATTGGAAGTGTGGAATCGGTCAAAACGGTTTCGGATATTTTCTGCCCGGTATCTGGCAAAGTGACAGCTGTGAACAGCACGTTGGAAGGCTCGCCAGAGTTAGTTAACAATGCATCCTTCGGAGAAGGCTGGATGGTTGAGGTTGAAATTTCTGGACCGGAAGCATTGGAAGGCTTATTGAGCGCTGCCGAATACAGCTCCTATATCGGTAACGACTAGTTTTTGCTTCGATTTAGGCGAAATGGATGGATGGAGGGTGTTCCATGCAATTTGGGCAAAAGCTGCCGCAGGATCCGAATGATCGTGTTCCTCCTGGGCAAACGCTGACACAAGGCTGGCCTGTGCTGCACTATGGGTCCGTGCCCTACTACAACGACATGAGCAAATGGGATTTGCGTCTGTTCGGTTTGGTGGAGGAAGAGTTCACCATTACGTACAAGGATTTCATGGCGCTGCCACGCAAGGAATTTAAGAATGACATCCACTGTGTGACTACGTGGTCCAAGTTGGACAATGTGTGGGAAGGCATTGCTGTGTCGGAGCTGATAAGCAAAGTGAAGCTGAAGCCAGAAGCAACCCATGTAATGCTGCACGCGGAGCATGGATGGACGACGAATCTTCCACTGGAAGATTTCCTGATGGAGACGTCTTTTCTAGGCATCCGACATAATGGTGTGCTGCTAACACCTGACCACGGAGCACCTGTAAGGATGGTAGTTCCGCATCTCTATTTCTGGAAGAGCGCCAAATGGCTGCGAGGTATCGAGTTCATGGCGAAGGATAAGCCAGGGTTCTGGGAGCGGAATGGATATCATATGTACGGAAATCCATGGAAAGAAGAACGCTACGATTTTGATTAGCGATTCAAAAACTTAAGTGGCAATTAATAATTATTTGCGGGTATGAATATGAATTGAGTATGTTAGAGTAAATATAACAAAAGAGACGGATTCGCGGTCCGTCTCCTGCACAACACTTGGATGGAGACACTCCGAGTGACATACCGGAAATGAATAACCCCTACCCTATGGCGCTAACCTGAGTGGGGTTATTTTCTTTTCATATAGGTTAGTTACTATATACCATTTGAAGCCTGTCATCGATAGGCTTATTTTCATTTTTAGGAATAATCAGGAAGTTTCATAGGATGTATTTCCGCTCTCCAATTTGGCCTTCTCTCTATATGCTGTTGGGGAAATACCAATTGTCCGTTTGAACATTCGCGAAAACATCAGGGGGTCTTGGTAGCCCACGGAAAGAGCAATTTCGGCGATGCTGAGAAGCTGCCTGCGGAGAAGACGGCAAGCTTTTCTCATCCGAACATCGGTCAAATATCGGTAGGGGGACATGGATAGGCGCTGCTGGAAGAGACGGCACAAGTATTTGGTGTCCAGTCCTACATGCTCAGCGATTTCGTTTAGACCGATGCGATCAGCATAGCGGGCGTTCATATAGGAAACAGCATTCCGAACGTGGTGTCCGACATCTGCTCTTAACGGGGGCGCATCGTCCGGTATGGCCAGCGTACCGAATATCTGGTACAGCAGAGCGGTCAGAAGGAGCTCCTTGGCCGGTTCTTTGCGCAGCCTCATTAAATTGCCAAAAAGAGATTCAATTGGCAATGTCGAGTCAGCAGTTCGGACAGGAGACAGGGCAGTAAATCCAGCCAGTTCGACCAGACGGGTGGCCAACGTCCCGACAAAGCCGAACCAAGAGTAGCTCCAGGGCTCATCCGAATCGGCACAATACGAGTGGACGGTGTCTGGCATAACGAGGAACAGTTCGCCAGGACCGATCCGTTCCGTTCGGCCGCCAGTCGAGTAAGTACCATATCCGCTGTGAATGTAATGAAGAATGTACATATCTCTTACGCTGGGCCCGAATGACATGTCTGGCAGGCAACTTTGCGTGCCGACCTCGAGCACCGCCAGATCGGTTAAACCAATCGGTTCTGTATAAATAAATTCCACGTGTGCTTTCGCCTCTTCCTCAAATAGAGAAGATATGCCATGAGATGGGGAACTCTGGCTATTTTGATTATAAAGGATGAACACTACAATTTACAGTAGGAGGGATAGACAAATGGAGTATACTACATTCGGCCGCACCGGTCTTCGTGTATCGAAACTCGGGCTAGGCGGCGCACCCCTTGGAGGGGTTTTTGGACCTGCAGATGAACGTGACGTCGAGAAGATGATCCATGAGGCGTTGGATAGTGGCATCAATTTTATCGACACGGCACCGAGCTACGGCAGAGGTGAGTCGGAACGTCGAATCGGCAAGGCGCTGAACGGTGGAAGAAGAAACGAGGTTATGTTGGCATCGAAGGCAGTAGGTCCGGGAGAATCGTTCAATTATGCGACAACGATTCGCTCCGTTGAGCATAGTTTGGAACGGCTTCAAACCGATTGGATTGATCTGCTGCAAATTCACGATGTGGAGCAGGTTCCGTATGAAACGATTGTGAACGAGACGCTTCCTGCCCTGGAGAAGCTGCGGGATGATGGAAAGATTCGCTATATCGGCGTTTCGACAAGAATTTTGTCACTTCTGCAGCGATATGTTTGGCTAAATCGATTTGACAGCATCCAGTTTTATGCGAGATATATGCTGATTGATCATACGGCAAAGGACGAACTGCTCCCGCTCGCAACAGAGAAGGAAATTGGTGTTATTAACGGCAGTGTACTTGGACTCGGCTTGCTTGCCGATACGCCGGCACCGTTTTTGAGGCCTAACCTCATCGATGAGGCAGCGACACGAATGGAGCAGCTCAGGTTTTTACGCAAAACAGCGCCGCACGGTCTCGTCGAGCCAGCTATGCGTTTTAGTCTGTCGAATCCAGGTATTCATGTTACCTTGACGGGAGCCGCCACACCGGATGTCCTGCGCACGAACTTGGCATTTTGTGATGGGCATGGACTGGATCCAGATGAGCTGCAACAGGTATATGCTTTATTTCAGGGCAAAAGTTTATTTCCGGCTGAGAAGGAGGAATAGAAATGAACACACAAGAGAGCATGTTGCCAAGGATTGTAGCGGAAGAGCGAATGGCTCCACCAGAGTGGGCGCTGCAGGAACAGTGGTTATTTGCTACGCTGAATCAGGCGGCGAAGGAGTTTGTAGAGCGCTACACACAGCCGGATGGAAGTCTGATTTGGCAGAAGGAATGGCCAGGTATGGACGGTTCGGATGACCCCTATGAAGGGTTCATGAATCTAGCGCTGCTCTACGTATTAGGGGGCAGTCGTGAGCTTTATGATGTATCCCGTAAGATTTGGGAAGGGATTACTTGGCAATGGACCGAGTATGGACAAATTTCCCGAGAATTCGATGCTTACTATGATTGGATGCATCATGGTGAAGGTTATTTATTTCTGTACTTTCTCGGACTTGCTGGTCCTGTTACAAGCAAGGACAAGCAGAGAGCAGTACGCTTTGCCAACATGTATACGGGAGACGACCCAGATGCTCCCAATTATGATAAAGAGCAAAAGCTTATCCGATCACCATTGAACGGAAGTAAGGGTCCGCGGTTCACGGTGTCGGAAGAGGATTGGGTCACGCATCGCAGCATTCTCGACCACTATCCTGCACCGTATGAAGATATTCCTGGTGTTGATTTTGCGAGCGGCAAATGCCCTTGGTCCAACGATGATGTCTATCAGAAGATGATTGCGATGATGAATGAGCGAATGAACCGGGGAGACGTCCCTCTGAATTTGAATGCAACCGGATTGATTACGCACGCCTTCATGCATACTGGAGACGCAGCCCTTCGCGATTGGGTGGTCGATTATCTCGCAGCATGGGAAGAACGTACCCATACTAACGGAGGAGTTATTCCCGACAATGTCGGACTGTCTGGCTTAATCGGCGAGTACAACGAGGGCAAATGGTGGGGAGGCTACTACGGATGGAGATGGCCTCACGGCTTTATGACCATCATTGAGCCACTGACGAACGCGTGTATGAACGCCGTTTTACTTACGGGAGACATGAACCAGCTTGAGTTAGCCCGTTCCCAGCTAGATGCCAACTGGGCGCTGCGGCGGGAAGAGAACGGCCAGGTACTCGTGCCGAATAAACACGGGGATAATGGCTGGTACGATTGGCGGAAGGCGCTGCCGAAATATCCTGTCTATTTGTGGACGATGTCCATGGCTGACGAGGATCTAGAGCGGCTAGAGCGTATTCCGAAGGATCATGATTGGAATGAAATAACTGTGCCTGTTGTATCAGGAAGAGACAGCCGGACAGGTAAGGAAACGAAGCACTATATCGGGAATACAGAGCCTTGGTTCCAGTACATTCGGGGGTTCAACCCGGACTATCCGAAGCGGATATTGGCCGCCAATATGGAGCTGGTCGGTCGGCAGCTGGAGAAAATGCGCTCAGACCAAGGCGACCCGCACGGGTGGAAAAGCGACTTTGCAGACGGTGACTTCTCAAATATTCATATCTGGCAAGAAATGTGCCCGCTATATTTTGAGTCGCTTGTACAGCTGACACTGGGAGGACCGATGCATATCTCTCACGGCGGTCTGCAGCATGCGCGGGTGCGCTATTTTGATTCGCAGGAGAGACGGCCAGGTCTTCCACTTGGCGTATCTGCCCTTGTAGAGGCGCTTACACCGGAGAGCGTGACGCTGCAGCTCTGCAACACGAGCTTGTTTGATGAACGCGAAGTCGTCATTCAAGCAGGAGGCTTTGGAGAACACGAGTTCACTAGCGCCCAGCGAATAGACGCAGACGGATATCCGCAAGGCTCGCACATGGAGCTCCAAGGTAAATGGCTGGCGGTAAATCTAAAGCGAGGTTCAGGCATTAGGCTGAGGCTAGGCATGAACCGTTACGTCAACTCGCCGAATTATGATATGCCGTGGCCGAACCCTTATGCCGCTGATCTGCTGGTAGGGCGTAGAGGAGAGGAAGGGGAAGCGGCATGTACATAGATTGCCACGTTCATTTTTGGAAGCCATCGCGTGGTGATTATGGTTGGTTGAAGCCTGAGAATGAGCTGCTCTATAAGGACTACCTGCCAGAGCAGCTTCTTCCTGAGCTGGGCGCTTTCGGTGTTAAGGGGCTTGTAGCCGTACAGGCTGCCGTTAGTGCGGAGGAAGCAGTATTCCTGCTGGAGCTGGCGCAGACATGGCCGGTTATATCCGGTGTGAGCGGAGGGCTCGATCCGTTCGCGGATCTTTTTCACGAGCAGCTTGAGTTATTAAAAGCCAATCCGCGCTTTACCGGCATTCGATTAAGCGGCAGCGCATTTCGCTCTGAACGGTCCGAGGCCGACCGGAACAAGCTGCGGTCGGCGCTCGCTGCGCTGATGCAGGCTGATCTCACGCTGGATCTGCTCGTACAGCCCGGAGACCTTTCAGCTGTTGCATCGTATTTGGAGGAGACGCCCCAGCTCAAGTCGGTTGTTAACCATCTGGGCTGTCCAAACATTCGGGAGCAGCGTCAGGAACCGTGGCTAACAGGTATGAAGCGGCTAGCCCGGCTTCCCCTTGTGGCAGTTAAACTGTCCGGTATGATCACGATGGCAGGCGGATTTCATCCTGAAAAGCTTCGTGATTACACCGATCTGTTGCTTCAGTTGTTCGGCAGCGAACGGCTGCTGTTTGGCAGCGATTGGCCTGTCGCTTTGCAGGCAGGTGGCTATAGGGACGTCATCGACTTGTTCGAGGCGGTACTGCCGGATAAACTTGCAGAGGAGGAGAAGGGAATGATTCGCGCGGGCAACGCCAGCCGATTCTACCCGATGATACTGACATGATGAGATGGATGTATAGGGCGCAAGTGAAGGGAAGCTGCGAAGCGAACTTCGCTCTCGTGCTTGCTGAAGCAGCCGCAAGTTGGCAGCGCGAGCTTCGCGAACAGGGGATTGTGAGCTGCTCGATTTTCGCGAAGGGGAGCGGTGTATTTCTTTATTTTGAAACGACGAGCGAAAGCTGCGAATGGGAATGGCCAATCACATGCAGGCAGTTGCTGGAGGCATGGCCGGGCGGTATTGGAGGCGTGCAGCGATATGCTGTTCCGATGCTCGATATTTATCACGATGGTGAGCCGGAAATGAGGGAATCCAGGCAACAATCCGACCGTGAGCGAGTCGGCAGTCTAGCACAATTGAAACCGTCGAAGTACAGCAGCTATATCTTCTATCATTATGCTTTGCAGGAGGAGAAACCGAGCTGCTTTAATCCGACTTATATGATCGGCGCGCACGAAGAATTGATTTTCTCCTTTCATGAACATCCGTCGCCCGCGTTCGAACACGGACAGACGCGAAGGAAATGGCCTGCACCGATTACGCCAGATAATTGGCATGACATCATGCAGCCACATTTTATCCCCTGGTCGGAGAGTGAGCAGGGACCCGTCGTGTGGGAAACAATGGACACCATCCTGTCCTTTTAATATTGTGATTAAAAAGGGGCTGTCCCAAAAGACAACCCTGAGAAAAGGAAACGAGGATACGGCGTAGGATTGTAGCTGGTTTGTGGCTTGCGAACGCAAGGTGACTGCCGATTCGTGTTAGATGTATAAACTACAGCTAATTTGCTCGAATTTGAAGTATTTTCTTGATTAAATGGAAAAAATACATTTAATTTGTATGTAATTTGAAGAATCGAGCAAATCGAAGAAATATTACTACAGGAAATACAGTTAATCTTTCAAATTCGAGAAATCCGCTTCAAATAGATGGAGAAAATCCAGTTAGATTGCGGAGGCAGGTTTATTAACTCATCCGTTATTAACAAAAAGAGGCTGTTTCAAAAAGTCTGAACGGACTTTTGGGACAGCCTCTTCTTTGTATGGTCTCACGATTCTTATTCCTCCAGACCTCCCGCTGGGATCTGGTCTACTGTCTGCAGTAAGCGGTATTGTCCAGGCGTAGTCCCCATCCGGGATTTGAACAGCTTGCTGAAGTAACTGACGTTGGCATAGCCGATTTCACGGCAGATGTCCTCCAGCGAATATTTTGGCTGCCGCAGCAGTTCACAGGCCCGTTTGATTCGAAGATGTATCAAATGGTCGTTAATCGTTGTGCCTGTTGTTTCCTTGAAAATACGGCTCAAAAAGGACGTACTTCGCTGCACATGCACGGCAACTGTCTCGATCGTGATGTTGTTATTGTAGTTCTTCTCCATAAATTCGGTAGCAAGCTGAAGTGTTAGATCATTCAGCTTCAACCGCTTCTCCCGATTGTGCGCAATGATTTGGGCGCACATCTCCATCAAGCGTGCCTCCATATCGCGAAGGGTCTGGATACCAGACAGCACGAACGGTCGATCACCGAGTACGGCGGTCATATCTCCTCCCGTTTGCACCAATGATTTTACAATCTCCCCGCTTAATTGAAAGAAGAGTTGCTGCACGTTGGCTTTCCCCAGCCTGCGGGCGGTCACTTCTTTCGTAATACGGCTGATTGTCTCTGCACATTCCTCCTCGTTCAGCTGAAGCAGCGCCTGAAGCAGCTTGGTCTCTAGCTCATAGGGGTAAAAATAGGTCTGTTCATCCTGCTTCCATGAGCTAACGATCGTATAGGGCACGATTTCACCTTTGCCGACATACATTTTCAGGCTGAGCGCTTCGACCGACTCTTCATAGGCAGATTGAACCGAATACACACCTGTGTGGATGCGGCTAAGGCCAATCGTTGCTATGATCCTGTAGCGGCTCTCCATATTACGTTGTAGTTTTCTTGCTAGCTCAATTGGAAAATCGTCTTGATTGGCTGGGACAGCAAGAATGATGATGATGCGTTCATCGTCCCTCGCGAAGATTTCGCCGTCGATTTCGGGACCAAGCTCTTCAATTAAGCCATATTGAAATAGATGATAATGAAGATTGCCGGTCGAGTCATTCAGCAGTGATTGTTCCTCCAACTCGATCGTCAAGATGGCAAATCGTTCAAAATTCAACTTTAATCCCAAAAGCTCCGCTGCATTCTCCTGCTCACTGCTTTGCTGTGAAATCGCCCGCCCCTTAATGAGGTCGCTTAAATATTTCTCCTTGATCGCTGAACGGTTGTCGCCAAGCAACGTTTCTACCCGTTCCTTCTCGCTAAGGATCGTCTCCCGGCTATGACGAAGCCGTTCGAATGCCTGCTGAATGAAGCTAGCTTCGTCGGCGGCAGGCAGGGAGGCTTCAGGGTTAGCTCTTTCACTGCCGCTAATATAAGCGAGAACGCTTTTGAGCGGCCGGTATAGTCTCTGTGAGATGAAGAACAGTAGCACAATGGCAACAGTGACGTAAAGAGCTGAGACGGCTGCTACGATCAGTTTAATACGGCCTAAGCCCTCCAGCAGGACGGATCGCTTGGTAAAATTGACAAACTTCCAGCCTGTCACATTAGAAGTGGTGTAGGTCACGATCCACCGTCGATCGTCGACGTAGGAGCCGCTTCCCGGGGCGGATAGCACACTAGGATCAAACTTCCCGATCAGGGCTGCTGCTTCTTCCGTTTCACTGTAGAGCGGTTCTCCTTGGGGCCCGAGGACAAGCGTCAGCCCCTTCTTATTATGAAAATGACTCAAATATTCTTTAAAGAGCAGATCAAGCTTCAAATTGATGACGATGGCCCCATCTACCGGACCGATGAGTGGCATTTTCTGCATTAAACTGGTAGCAAGAAGTCCTTTTACAGCACTGCCAGGACGATTGGTAAGCCATACCGTTCGATTCGCGGTTTCTTCATTCATGACCGTCAGCCAAGAACGATCGGTGAAGGAAGATAACGGGGACATTTTCATATCGGAACGGGAGGTCAGTACGAGATCGAGTTTATTGTATACGAGATAAATGGAGTCAATATAAGGGTTCAGTTTCTGCTGTTCTTCCAGAAATCGTGTCAAGTCAATGAGGGAAGACACACTCAGTTTATCGTTTATTTTATGATACAAGTAGGATTGGGTCATGACCATGCTCGAGGCGATATTCTGTATCGCATGAAGTTCTTTATGGATCAGTTCCCGTTGCTGCTCCATGATGGATTGATTATATTCAATCGAATTCTGAATGCTGGTATCGGCCGAAATCGTATAGGTGATCGAGGAAATAAGGATGACCGTGACAATGATAATTGCTGTCATAGATAACAGCAGTTTGACGAAGAGAGATCGGTTGCGAATCACTTGAAGACTAGGCATCCAGACCCTCCTTTCGTAGTGTTAGCGTTTTCAATTTCAGATGGATGACGTGCTCGGCACGAAGAAAATTATAGCACAGAATGAAGTAGGTGGAAGCCGTGAGGCGAAAAACATACGAAAAATCGAATAACATAACGCTATAAAAATAGCCCCAGAAAGGAATAACATAACAAAAATCGAATGAGATGATTGTGTAGTTATGTGCCAACGGATATCGTAAATGATGTAACCGTTCCCAATTCCCGGCCGGGGCAGAGCGTGTTAAGGAACAGAATTCATGATGTGAAGCAGGGGGAGATTATATTGCCTATCTATAAAATGAAACCAGTCGCACTCACCGTCTTAGCAGCTAGCATGGCCGCAAGCGTACTTAGCGGATGTTCCGCAGAAAAGAAAACAACTTCCGAATCGAGTCAACCGAGTAGTACTGCTGCTGCAAAGCCAATTGAAATTACGTGGGGCATTCAATTCCAAGCGCCGGCAGTCGTTGCCGATACGCCAGTACAGAAGTGGCTTGAACAGAAATTCAATATCAAAATCAAACCTGTCAAAGTGACCGATGCCAGTATTGCTTCGGGTGACGTACCGGATGTGTTCATGCTGGGTGATCCATCCAATGTCTCTGCCTATCAAGCACAAGGTGTTCTGATGGACCTGGATCCGGGCATGGTGAAAGAGAAAATGCCTGAATACTATAAAGATGTTGAACAGTCGAAGGCGCTGTTCCAGACGGTAACGTTTAGCGACAAGCTATGGGCAGTCCCGATGTTTATCGATTTGAAACCTTATGACCTTACCATGTTATGGCGCAAAGACTGGCTCGACAAAGTCGGTATCACGAAGCTTCCAGAGACACTGGATGAATTCGAGCAGGCGGCTTATGCTTTCGCGAAGAAAGACCCAGATGGCAACGGCAAGAATGACACCTATGGCTTGACCGGTACGGCGACTTCGACTTGGTCAACGGGCTTTTACTCCATATTTGGCGCTTTTGGTGTACAACCAACCATGTGGCATGAAAAACAAGGACAGATTATGAACGGTTCCGTTATGCCAGAAGCAAAGGCTGCTCTTGAGAAATTGCGCAAATGGTATGCAGACGGCGTGATCGATCCTGAATATATTACGGATACACAAGATTCGTACCGCAAGAAGCTGTATAACAGTCGGATCGGTGTGATTGAGGAGCAAGTCGGAAAAGCAGCGCTGGCTGATGGTGCAACAATTATAGCGATGAAAGACATCAATCCGAATGCCAAGCTCCAACTGGGTAAAAATCCGAAAGGACCTGGCGGCAGCGGCAGCTGGGATTGGGGAGTGAAAAGTAATTACATTGTGCTTGGCAACAAGGTGAAGAATGACCCAGCTAAGCTGAACAAAATTTTTGAAATACTGCGAGCAGAGAGCAGTGACGAAGAAACGATCAATATGACGAGCTTGGGTGTCAAAGGAACGCAATGGGATTTTGTAGCTAGCGGAGCGACTTCTGGTGCAACGAAAGTCTTAACGGGCTTCGAAAAGCAGGAACAACGTGATGCCGTTGGTATCCGATTGTTCTCACTCGGCAATATCACGACTCGGACCTATCGGGATAAATATTCGAATCCACAGCTGAACGAAGCAGTTCGTACGTATTCTTCCGCACCGAACCAGACCGATGCGCTGCTGTTCGCTGCGCTTCCGTCAGATGGCAAGTATAAGAAGGATTTGACGGCGCTGACGCAAAAATATTTTGCCCAAATCATCAGCGGAGAATTGCAGCTTAGCGATTTCGATAAGTATGTGGCGGAGTGGAAAGCGAAGGGCGGAGACGAGCTGACCAAGGAAGCCAACGATATGTACCAGAAGCAGTTTAAAAAATAATCAGCTTGAGAAGCGAATCCGCATCCCCGGTAAGCAAGCCGTTTGCCGCTGCCGGGGGAGGAGACGCAACTGGCCCTGAGGAAGTGCAAAGACATGAAGATGATTTTGAAGAATAGGGAGCTATTTGCGCTCTATCTGTTTGCTTTTGCCTTTTTTCTCGTATTCAAATATGGCCCGATCTACGGGGTACTCATTGCATTCAAGGATTTTCGCGTTATCGATGGGATATGGGGCAGTCCTTGGGTAGGTTTTAAGCATTTCGAGGCGCTGTTTCATTCAGCCGATTTCTATCGGTTGCTGAGTAATACGCTGCTGCTGAATCTGTACTTGCTGCTGTTCGCCTTTCCCGCACCGATCGTGCTGGCGCTTCTGCTTAATGAGATCAGATCCCGCTTTTTTCAGCGCTTCGTGCAGATGACGATGTATTTGCCGCATTTCGTTTCGTGGGTCATCATGTCCGGTCTCGTCATCTATTTCCTGTCGCCGACAACGGGCGTCGTGGCTGAGATCGTCGGTTGGTTCGGTGGGAAACCGGTATTTTACATGGGCCATAAGGAATATTTTCGCTCCATTGTGGTAGGTTCTGCCATTTTGAAGGATATCGGCTGGGGCTCCATTATTTACTTTGCTGCACTGTCGGGCATTAATCCGGAACTGCATGAGTCGGCAATCATGGATGGGGCGAATCGCTGGCAGCGTTTGTTTCATATTAATATTCCGTCCATTATGCCAACGATTGCGATTATGTTCATTCTCAGCCTAGGTGGCTTCTTGAGCGCGAACTTTGAACAAATTATCAACTTGCTCAATCCTGTCACTTTTGATACAGGCGATGTAATTGATACTTACGTCTATCGCGTAGGACTACAGCAATTTCAATACAGTTATACGGCTGCGATTGGGTTGTTCAAGTCGCTGGTAGGATTGCTGCTGATTCTGGGGGCTAACTTCACAGTGCGCAGATTGAGCAAGGGAGAGAGCGGCTTATGGTAGGAGGATTCGCAACATGAGAAATAGAAACTGGCAGGATCGCTTAAGCGTCAGCATCATTTATATCGTACTTGGCGTGCTCGCCATTATTGTCGTCTACCCCTTTATTCACGTGCTTTCAGTATCGCTAAGCGGGAGGGGAGAGGCACTCCGCAATGGCTTTCACTGGTTTCCGAGGGATCTGACCTTGACACCTTACAAGGAATTACTGACTTATCCGTTCATCTGGAAAGGGTACGGCAATACGTTGTTCCGCATGGTTGTCGGCACAGCGCTTACCCTAATCGTTACCGTTTGTGCAGCCTATCCGCTGTCTCGCAATGAAATGCCATGGAAGCGGGTACTGGTAATGCTTCTGCTTTTCACAATGATCTTCGATGGTGGGATCGTGCCGAACTATCTCCTTATAAAGGAGCTGCATTTGCTGAATACGCGGTGGGTTTACGTGCTGCCGCATGCGGCGAACGCGTTTCAAGTGCTAGTCATGATTTCGTTCTTCCGCTCGATTCCGGATGCGCTAATTGAAGCGGCACGGATTGACGGAGCACGTGATCTGCGTATTCTTACTCGCATTATTTTGCCACTGTCGGTCCCTGTTTTGGTTACGATTGGCCTCTGGTCGCTTGTGTATCACATTAATGCGTTTATGGACAATTTGTTGTATGTGACAGATCAATCCAAATTCGTGTTACAACAGATTGTCCGGCAAATTCTGATTGAGAACAGGCTCGATCCGTTTACGACGGCTGTGAATGAGATTCCCCCTGCGCCAGAGAGCTTGAAGATGGCAGCAGTCATCGTTTCCGCGCTTCCAGTATTGGTTATGTATCCTTTCCTGCTTCGTTATTTTGAGAAAGGTACAATGATTGGTTCGGTAAAAGGGTGAAGGGGTAGCGCAGTCCTAATTACGTCTCTCTAGTGACAAGTAAAATTTTATTTGCGAAGGGATGTAGAGATATGCTTAGAAATAAAGCAATTATTCTCGCGATCACTGCAATTTTGTTGAATCTGTTTGTTTTACCTGCCGCTCAGGCCGAATCCGGATTACCGGAAACGGCCTTCTATGTGGCAACTGATGGAAGCGATTCCAATTCAGGTGGAATGGATGCCCCTTTTCAAACGCTGGAGAAGGCACGCGATGCGGTTCGTCAGCTGAAGAGCGCTTCTGGCTTGCCAGCTGGCGGTGTGACCGTTTATTTGCGTGGCGGTATGTATAATCGAACAGCCAGCTTCCAGATCGAGCAGCAGGATTCCGGAACGGCTGATAGTCCGATCACATACAAAGCCTATCCTAACGAGAATGTAAGACTTTCCGGCGGACAATCGCTTGATAAGAATTGGTTCGCGCCAGTTACGGACCCGGCGATCCTGCAGCGAATCATTAGTACTGATGCGCGTACCAAGGTGCTGCAGGTTGATCTAAGTAGTCACGGCATTTCGGATTACGGCGTGATGAGCCGGCACGGTTACTATAAGGCAAACGATGTCAGTCAGGTTCCCCCCATGGAACTGTACGTGGCAGGCGAGGGTATGACGCTTGCGCGCTGGCCAAATAATGGTACGGTGCAAATGGGCGACATCATTGATGCTGGTCCGACACGTAAGGATACGGATCTGCAGGACCGAGGAGGGACGTTCAGTTACACGTACGACCGTCCGCAATACTGGACGAATGCCGACGACATTTGGCTGGATGGGATTTTTGGATACAGCTGGGAATGGTCGTACAACAAGATCGCTTCAATCGATACGTTGAATAAGCAGATTACATTGCGCTATGGCGAAATGAGCGGCTTGTTCAAGAACTGGTATCCGGATTTCCATTTCGCGCAAAATTTGCTCGAGGAGATCGATATGCCCGGGGAATATTACATTGACCGTACGCAGGGCGTCTTGTATTTCATGCCAACAGCATCGTTTGAAGCGGAACATCCCGAGATTACCGTGACGATGCTGAAAACACCGATGATTAATTCGGTCGGAGCTTCCTATGCCACGTTCGAGGATCTGACTTTGGAGAATGGGCGCGATTCGGCTGTGGTGATTATGGGTGGCGATCACGTGCTGCTATCCCACTGCGAAATCCGCAACTTTACAAACGGCGGTGTGCAGATTAATACGCCAAGCCGGTGGTTATACAATGATTTTGCAACAGCAACGGGGGTGAATCACGGAATAACGAGCAGTCACATCCATCATATCGGCGGGACGGCGGTCACTTTGAACGGAGGAAGCCGTGTTACGCTGGAGCCTGGTAACAACTATGTGGAAAACTCTCATATTCACGATTTCGCTTATTATCACAAGGCGTACAATCCGAGCGTCATTCTGACAGGTGTCGGCAACCGTGTGTCTCACAACGAAATTCACGATGCGCCGCATCCCGGCATTCTGATCTTTGGCAACGATCACTCCGTGGAGTACAACAATATATATGATGTATGCAAGATGTTCTCCGACCTCGGAGCCATCTATATGAACGCAGGCGAGACACCGCAACAGCGGGGGACCGTCATTAGGGGAAATTATTTCCACAACATTGGTGAATCCAAAGCTGGGGTAGAGGGTGTTTATCCAGACAATTTCACGATGGGGCTGACGATTGAAGATAATATTTTCTACAAAATGGGTAATTCCGCAATTAAAAATAACGGTGGGGCGCACATCAAGACTCGGAATAATCTGTTTATCGATAGCGAAGTACCCTATGATTATGCCGACATCTATTTAGGCGATGCACCTGACAAGCAGATCCCGAAGAATTACATGCCGAAATGGCAGACGTTGTTTGCCCAAAACAATAATTTTGTAGGGACGCCTTATTTGGTCAAATATCCCGAGCTCGCTGACTTCTTTACGGAAAATCGGTATTATCCGACAACGAATACCTTACAGAACAATGTGATATACAACCCTACCCGAGCACGCAGCAGCATCACTAACGCACAAGGGGCGTACGATAAGTTTAATTTGCTGCAGTATGCGAATAACTGGGTGACGAACAGCGATCCTGGTTTTGTAAATCTAGCGGCTGGTGATCTCAATTTGAAAAGCGATGCTGCAGTTTTCCAGCAAATTCCCGGCTTCCACCCGATTCCATTTAACAACATAGGGATTATCGGAAAAGCAGGGCCGTATCTGGCGCCAGATACCATTCCAGTGCAAGGTGTTCGGACCTACGATACAAATGTAACGATTGGCATCGGCAAAGCGTATGAGCTGCATACGGCTGTGTTACCATGGGACGCGACGAATACAAAGCTGCTATATACATCCAGTGATCCGAGTGTTGTCAAAGTAGACAGCAAAGGAACGCTTAAGGGGGTGGGTATCGGTCAAGCAGTCATCACAGTCACTTCAGCAGAAAATCCGCTGCTTCAGGATGAAGTCATGATTAATGTCGAGATCGGAGACGGTATTTACGAATATACCGATTTTGAGACGGGGCGAAATAGCTGGCCGGTGGATCCGAACCGATCCGTCATAGATATGGGTGGCAATCATATGTATAAAGTGCTGAAAGGCGCGACGGCGGTTTCGCCGAACGAATACACCAACTACGAATTAACATTTAAGATGAAGACGCCGCCAACCATGCCGAGTCTAGGCACCATTTATTTCTTCGACAGGCTAGGCTCGAACGGCGGAGGCCGCATCGGCTACCGCAAGCTGGAGGACGGCACGTCCAAATGGCTTCTCTATAATAAGGCTTGGGCGACCGTTAAGGAAGTGAATCTGCCATACTCCGATTTGGCGCCGGATACCGAGTACAGCGTCAAGCTACTGGTAAAAGGTGCTGACATCAGCCTCTATGTGGGTGGCGTGCTGAAGCTGAAGGCGACGGATTCGACGTACAATCCATCCGGTACGGTCGGCTTTTATGCAGGTGGCTTCGACTATCTGCTATTCGATGACATCAAGCTGTCGGTGCCGACCACGAAGGTTGCAGGGCTGCTGCTGGATCGAACCAGCGCGAATATCGGGGCGGATGAAAAGCTGAAGCTGCAGGTGAGCTTTGATCCTTCAGATAGCGTTAATCACAATGTTACTTGGACATCGAGCAATCCAGACGTAGCCGTTGTTGATGCTAACGGCTTGGTTACCGCCGTCGGATCAGGTGAGACGGACATCACCGTAACGTCGGTCGAGACGCCTGAAGCGTCAGCAACTAGCCACATCATCGTGTCGGATGTTCTGATGAAGACGGATTTTGAATCCGGCGGAGGCGGCTGGCCGGTGGATCCGAATCGGAGCATCATTACGGTAAATGGCAACCATAAGTACCGGCTTTTGAAAGGGGCGTCAGCCACATCTCCGCGTTCGTTCACGAATTACGATTTGACTTTCAAACTGAAGACACCGGCCACGATCCCGAGCGCGGCGACGTTTTATATATTTGATCGTTTGGTTTCCGGCAGCGGCGACCGAATCGGGTACCGGAAGACGGTAGACGGAGCGTCGCAATGGATTCTTTATAACGGTTCATGGGCGACTGTGAAACAGTCCAACCTGAATTATGAGGATTTGGCTCCGAATACGGAGTATACCTTTGAACTGAACGTGAATGGCGCGGATATTTCGCTATTTGTCAATGGGGCGCTCAAGTTAAAAGCGTCTGATCCTGCGCACAATTTGACCGGAACGATTGGGTTCTACGCAGGTGGTTTCGATAATCTGCAGTTTGACGACATCGTGGTCACGCAGCTTCGCCAACCGATAACGGAAGCAACCATCGCTCCTACCCAGCCGGATGGAGCAAATAACTGGTACGTGCATCCGATTACGATTCAGTTAGGTCGAGGCGAACGTTCGTCCACTCTGGCACAAACCAACTACAGTCTGGACGGCGGAGCGAATTGGAACGTGTATACATCGCCGATCACGCTCGACCAGGATAACGAGGCGATTGACTTTCGTTACCGTTCAACCGATCTGGCAGCAAATATGGAGACAGCGAAAGCGATCACGCTTCATCTTGACCAGGTTGCGCCAACAACAACGTCTATACTGTCACCGGCGCAGCCGGACGGACCGAACGGATGGTACGTCCATCCGGTTACTGTGACACTGACAGCGTCTGATACGACTTCCGGTGTGACGAGTACGGTGTATAGTGAAAATGGAGGAGCGACTTGGCAGCCCTATCTGACTCCGATTGTCATCCATACAGATGGTATCCACTCTTTTTCTTATCGTTCTATCGATCAAGCAGGGAACGAGGAGGCTGTTCAAACGGTAGGTGTTCAACTAGATATGTCGGCTCCGATTATCGCGGTTTCTACGCCGAGCGCGAATCAGGCGTTGAGTGCCAGTGAAGTGCTTATACCTCAATTTACGCTTACCGATTCCTTGTCCGGTGTAGATCAGTCTCAGACGAAGTTATGGCTTGACGATCAGCAAGTCCATGAGGGGGATCAGATTCCACTGTATACGCTCCCTCTTGGGATGCATGCGCTCCTCGTGAAGGGGGTTGATGCAGTCGGGAACGAACGGAGTCTCACCGTCACGTTCCAAACCTATGCTGACATCCATTCGCTGCAGTCGCTAATTAGTCAGTTTACGGCCATGTCATGGATTGATAATAAGGGAATCGCGAACAGTCTGGTAGAAAAGCTTCAGCATAGCAAGTTGAATGCATTTCTTCACGAAGTGGAAGCACAAAGGGGCAAGCATATCACATCAGCTGCTGCGCAGATACTCCTTAAGGTTGCGAGTGACTTGCATGAAGAGCACGGAGAGGGCCAGGCGTGAGCCTGTTCCTCTTTAGTCTTTCGCAGATTTTTATACACTGAACCCGTTTAAACAAGAGGGAACTTAAATATATTGATAGTATAAAATGGAAAGGAAGAGACCGCATGCGATTTCGTCAGGTACATCTTGATTTTCACACTTCGGAAGCCATAGCGTCGATTGGAGCACGTTTTGATAAGGGGCAGTTTCAGGAAATGCTTAAGCTTGGCCATGTGGATTCAATTACGATTTTCTCCAAATGCCATCATGGCTGGGCTTACCATCCGTCGGAGGCGAACGAAATCCACCCTGGGCTGAGCTTCGATTTGCTTGCCGCCATGATTGAGGCTGCACATGACATTGGTGTGAAAACACCCGTATACCTCTCGGCAGGTTTGGATGAAAAACTAGCAAGACGACACCCAGAATGGCTCATCCGTGATGAGAACGACCAAACAAATTGGGTCAAAGGCTTTATGCTGCCTGGCTATCACCAGTTTTGCTTAAACTCTCCCTATTTGGACATTCTGATCGAGCAGATCCGGGAAGTTGTGTCCCGATATGAGCTGGACGGCCTGTTTTTGGACATAGTAGGAATACGCAAGTGCTACTGTCACAGCTGTGTAGAGAGTGTGCGCCAACAAGGCCAGGATCCACGGGATGAGAAGGCTATGCGAATACTTTGGGAGAAAACCTACGCGAACTATAAATCGAGGTTGAAGGAAACGGTGGAATCGATCAAGTCAGGACTGCCAATCTTCCACAATGGCGGACACATTACACGAGGCCGTCGCGATCTGATTGGTATGAACACACATCTAGAACTGGAATCACTGCCTACGGGTGGTTGGGGCTATGACCACTTCCCGCTGTCAGCTAGGTACGCGCAAACGCTTGGCGTCGATTTTCTCGGTATGACAGGAAAATTCCATACGTCTTGGGGAGAATTCGGCGGCTATAAGCACCCTAACGCGCTCCGTTACGAAACGGCACTCAGTATGGCTAATGGTGCCCGCTGCTCGATTGGCGATCAGCTTCATCCTGACGGCTATATGGATGAAGCGACCTATGCACTGATTGGCGCGGCTTATCGCGAAGTCGAGGCCAAGGAGGCATGGTGCGTTAAGGCGACGAATGTTGCAGATGTGGCGCTGCTAACATTGGAAGCAACCGGCTTGCATCCGAAGGCCAATGTGTCCAAGTCGGATTCCGACGCAGGGGCTGTACGCATGCTGCTTGAGGGCAAATTCCTGTTCGATGTCATTGATCTGGAGAATGATTTTACTGCATACAAAGTGCTAATACTACCGGATTACGTAGCGGTGGATGATAAACTTCAGAGTAAATTGGACCATTTCTTACTACAGGGTGGCAAAATTCTTGCAACGGGCTGGTCCTGCCTTGATCCAGAGGGCACCGGATTTACAATCGACCTCGGGGTGCGGTATGTAGGAACAAATCCATACCGCCCCGACTATTTCCGCCCTCTGTTCAATCTTGGAAGCTGTAGAGAAGCCTCTTACATTTTCTATTCACAGGGACAGAAAATCGAGCTTGCGGGCGGAACAGAGCTTGCACACCGTGAAAACCCATATTTTAACCGCGATCTGTTTACGTTCTGCTCGCACCAGCATACGCCAAGCAGCTATGAATATGGAGGACCGGGTATGGTGGAAAGCGAAAGAGGTATGTATATAGCGTGGAACATATTTGAAGATTATGCGACCAAAGGCAGCCTTGTGTTAAAGGAAGCGGTCATACATGCGTTGAATCGACTGCTCCCTAAGAAGACGCTGCAAACAAATCTCCCAGCGCAAGGCGTCATCACGCTGCAGGATCAACCAGAAGAGAATCGTCTGGTTAATCATTTGCTGTACGCAACCCCAATCCGCCGAGGGAAAACCATCGAAGTAATCGAGGATATTGTTCCCCTATATGACGTCCAGGTTTCCGTTCGTACTTCCAAACACGTGAAGAACGTATATATGGCACCGCAGATGACAACGCTCACCTTTAGGCACGAAGACCAGACGGTTTTCTACACAGTACCTAGGCTGGAGTGCCACCAGATGGTTGTCATCGAGTATGAATGTTCCACAAAAGAAGAACAGGTTCATTAGGACCTGTTCTTCATGCTATTCATAGAGCTACCCATCCAACCTTCAAGTGACCAATAGGCACATGAGCACATACAATGGTTAAGAGTTGGAAGGGAGTGGCCAGAGCATGCCTGCAATTATTAACGGTGGAATCAAAATCCTCAATGTCACTCAGGGCTCCAATGTCCAGATTGGCGATACCTTGGTAATTAACCTTACCAGCAGCTCCAAAATCTTTGCGGGAGCCAACTCGTTTTCGCCAGGGGATAGCTTTGGAAGTGTTCAGAATGTGCTAAATGGGAGCAATAATACGGTCGATCCTGACCTCGTGGATACGCCGAATAATACGATATAATTGCTGCTCATTAACTTCCATAAATTGGACGAATTTTGCGCCGTAGTTGACGGTCCTAAAGGGATAGGGTGCTGCGAAGGATATACGGAACGCGAATCCATTTTAGGGGATAGAGACGCTTGTTAAAACGAAAAGTGATTCGGATATATATTGGAAATCTAATGTGGTTTCTTCCAGTCCTCATTTTGATCATGGGGGTCAATCCTTCTGTCGTAGGCAGTTTTTGGTGGAAGGCGCTGGGTTTTCTACTCTTTGCTAGTATTGTTGTCGTATGTATCAGTTCTTGGCTTCAGGTACACCGTGAACAACGTGAACTTGATAAAAAGCGACTCGATTATGAGTCTGTTGTATACCGTCAATTTTAATAAGACTGACTGACCGTCGATGCGATACGCATGGGCGTTTTTTTTCGTTTTTTCGTATACCTAAAGATCGTATCCGTTTTTCGATAATAAATAGATGTCAGCAAGTAAGGGGATGTATTACACTAGTAGGTATTATTACGCAGGAAAGACTTGGCACAATTCAGGAGGCCATCTGTAGATGAAGCATCGGCAAGTGCTACAGTATATTAATCAGCATTTTAAAGTGAAATTAATTATGACACTGTCGATCATCATCATTCTTTGTTCCCTCATTACTGGGTACATTTCGTATCGTATTTATTTAAATTTGTTTGAAAGTGAGATCAGTAAGCAGTATCTAACGACCAGTGAGCAGACGATCGAGCAGATTGGTTTCAAAATCCAAGATATGTATCGGATTACCGATTTTATTATTTTTCACCCCCGCGTTGAGCAAATTGTGCAAGGAATCCGTGCGGAGCCGCCAGATGGTGAGACCAAAGCCTATCGTAGATTTATTTTGGAACGTGAATTGTCGGAAATTCTGCTGCCATTGAAGAATGAAACGCCGCAAATACGTGCGTTATATATTGTTGATCTGGAAGGGAATAATTACTACTTCAGTCATACGAACCCGTCCATGCAGATTACGTTTCCTGATTTTTACAATAAGGTGAAGACGGGGGTGAACCAGACATCAGCGGAGATTGTATGGCAGCGATTAAGCATTCCTGATTCCTCTGATCCTTCCGGGGAGAAAAGCAATCTGGTCGCAACTCGCCTGCTCAAATCGACGAAACAGCAAGCTGTTTACGGGACGCTGGTCATGATTATTGATGAGTCTTTTCTGACAAGTCCCCTAGACAAACTAATGGCTGGCAGAACGACAGGAGCGTATATTTTCGACCAATATAATAAATTGTTGTATAGTCGAGTGCCGCAGGGCAGGGCTGGGATTATTCCTGCATGGGAAAATCAGGAGAGGTCATTTATCGAGCGGAATGAAAATGAGGATTATTTGTTTGTAAAAAGCACCTACGAAGCCCGTTCTTTCAAGCTTGTTAGTGGTATTTCCCTAGCGGATATTGAGGAAAAGGGCAGGATGGTGTATCAGGTTGCTGTCATTTCTGGTCTCGTCAGTGTTCTGCTGATGGCGGTCTGTGTCTCGATTTTCAGCGGTAGAATGTTGAAGCCTTTACACGGATTAGTGTCCGCCATGCATCAATTGCGCAGAGGTAATTTGGAGGTTGAAATTCCCAAAACGTCTAATGATGAGTTTGCTTTTCTGGCGGAAAGCTTCAATCGAATGGTCGAGAATATTCAATCGTTAATTAAGGAAGTGTACGTCAGCAAGCTGAGTGAACAGGAAGCGGAGCTTAAAGCGCTGCAGGCTCAGTTGAATCCGCATTTTTTATACAACGCACTGAATTCGATTTATTGGAAAATCATGCTCCTGTACGACGATGTAGAGACGGCTTCCTTGGTGACAAGTTTATCTGATTTATTGCGTTATTCATTGGAATCGGTCTCTGCGCCAAGTACTTTGCAAGAGGAGCTTAAGCAAATTCGAAATTATATGACGATCCAAGAGGCTCGGCACGGTGAAGGGCTGCATGTTTCCATCGAAGCAGAGGATGAGCTTCTGGCCTGTGGGATGCAGAGGCTGATTCTTCAGCCGTTAGTTGAGAATGTCTTCGTTCACGCATTTCGTGATCAGCCGGACAACAAGTGGTTATGGATTCGAGCTTTCCGCCAAGGCGCTGATTTACAGATTGAAATCGAGGATAATGGGAGCGGCATCGATGAGGAGACATTTGTACGTCTGACGGAAGAACAGTCGGTGTATGATCATCAGAGGGAACGGGAGAGTATTGGTGTTCGGAATGTTGTACGTCGTATTTACTTGGTCTATGGCGATCCCTATCGCTTAGAAATCGAACGCTTGCCGCAGGGCACGCGGATGCGCTTGATTTTGCCGTGTGAACAGATGATGTCTTTCGAAGGGGGAAAGGTGGATGAACCACATCTTATTAGTTGAGGATGAGCCATTATTTCGCAAAGGGCTTGCCAAAATGATTACGGGATCTGAAACCAACTGGCATGTCTGCGGTGAGGCCGAGAACGGGCAGGAAGCAGAAATCCTTATAGCTGAGAGGCTGCCGGACCTCGTCATTACGGACATTCGCATGCCATTAATGGATGGCTTAGAGCTGCTGAAACGGAGTAAGCTCAAGTTCCCGCATATCGAGTTCATCGTCATAACGGGATTTCAGGATTTCCAATATGCGCAAGCCGCATTGCGGTACGGTGCCATGGATTTGCTAATCAAACCGTGTGGTAAGCAAGATATTTATGATGCGTTAGATAAAGCTGAGGTTCGGGTATTGGAGAAGCAAGCGAATCTGCGCAAAGCGGAAACGGAGCACGCCTTATTGCTGGAGAACACGTTAAGAGGGCTCTTGTTGCGCTTCTCCTATCGTGCAGAATTAGCAGCGGAATTAGAGATGAGTTTAGCTGACTGCAAACTGGTCTTATTCCAGATCACGGACTTCATGCCTTCACACAAAAAGTATACGAAGCGGGATATGCCGTTACTGCAGTTTGCGGTGCTAAATATGATCGGCGAATTGCTCGATATGTATCACATGGATGGGAAGCTGTTATTGATCGAAAATGGGCAGTTTGCCTTGCTTTGTCAGGATTCGTTCGAGGAAAAGCTTGTTTGTGAAGCGGCTTGTGAAACCGTGGAACGGTTACTTGGCTTACAAATGTCTTCTTATTGTGTAGGGGCAGCAGCTGGCGTTCAGGATCTTGCTGATCTATATGAGGCAGGGCGTAGCATGTTAGGCGCAACTATGGTTGCGGCGCAGGACAAAAACGATGCACAGGTCGATAAACAATTATCGACGAATCGAGCCCAGCAGCAGCTCATTAGTACGCAGACGATTGCGTTTATCTTAGCAGGACAAATTGAGCCGATGAAGCTATATCTAGCCCAATTGATGAAGGACATCTATGGATTGTCCGTGGAAAATGGGAAAGTGGAGGCTTTGTCGTTCAGCTTTGCTTTACAGGAAACTGCACGCAAGCAGTTTGAGATGGCGTATGAACCACAGTTATTGACAGAGCGCATCGCGCTGCTGCACGCCTGTGGCACGAATGACGAGGTGTCTAATTGGACGGGCATGGAATTGGACCGCTTCATGAGCAACTTCACGGCGTGGCAGGAGAAATATAGCGAGAATGTCGTGTGGAAGGCGGCACGATACATGGAGGAGCATTATGCGGAGCAGTTGCCACTTCAAATGGTGGCCTCGCAGGTGCATTTGAATGCGACCTATTTCAGTCATCTGTTCAAAAAAGAAACAGGACGCAGCTTTGTTGATTATTTAATTGAACTGCGGATGGAGAAAGCGAAGGGACTACTGGCTAACACGGATATGAAAATTACCGAGGTGTCGGGCGTAGTTGGGTACGATTTGCCGAACTATTTTGCCAAACTATTCAAGCAAACAACAGGCCTGTCGCCGAAGGATTATCGCAAGATGGTTCGACCTGATGCGATTAGCAACGTGAGGAATTGATAAGTTCTCTGTAGTATCATTAGCATCCCCCATTGTCTATCTGAGACGCTGGGGGATTTTTTGTGCGCGCGACATTTGGCGTATGGAAAGCTGTACATTTCCAGTTAGAATCTAAAAATCGTATCCGTTTTCCCATAAATCGTAGATGTTGCATGGGCCCAATTTTCTTACAATTAACTACATAATGGTATGATAAACACAATGACAACGAGAGGGGGAAGCACTCTGCGTAATCCATTCCAACGAGCTTGCCTTCCAAAACTGATGACCACTGTGGTGATCATATCCATTATGACGGGCTGCTCTACCCATTCTAAGAATGCACAAGAGACCGACGCACAGAAGTCTGCGAAACGTGGCAAGGTTACCGTCACGATTTATGATCGTGGCAACATTCCTTCGGGCCAAGGAACGGTTGAAAATAATCTCATGACAAAATGGATTAACCAAGCAGGTCCCGTGGATGTCACCTTCATTCCTTTACCAAGGACGCAATCTGATCAGAAGCTGAACAATCCGAATTTCGTCGTTCAGGGCAACGAGCTCATTCATGGATGGGACAATATGCAGGCAGTAACAGCGTTCAAGAAGAGACTGTACAATGAGGGATTGGTTGACAAGGAATTTTATATCGATAAGTACGGGGCTAAGGCCAAGCGAGATTTCTTGAATGGGAAAATCGGCATTTATATGGACCAGTTCAATGTTCCGATCACCTTCTATAATGACTTCTATGTGGGTCTGAAAAAGAGTGTGCCAGATGCCGAGCTGGCTATTATGCCCTATCCGACAACCCCTGTGGGACGATTTAATCCGATTTTCGTCAACCCGATTCAAATGACAGGTGTCGTAAATGCCGAAACGAAAGATCCAGAAGCGGTAATGAAATATGTGGATTTCGCAGCTTCGGAGACGTTTATGAAAACGATGTACTACGGGTTCGAAGGTGTGCACAGTAAGACACTGCCAGGTGAATGCCCTCAGGTGACGGATTTGAACAAATGGCAGAAGGAATTCAACTATGCGTCTGGCGATTTCGGGATGTTAGCCTCACCAACACTTGCCGGTAAATGCTATTTCGGTGTGGAGAAAATGGATACGAAAGACCCCTTGCAGCAGGAAGTTAAGAAGATGTTCGAAGCGAACTCTTCCTTTATCGATTTTAATTTGCAGATGGCAGGACCTACGCATTCCGAGCAAATGCCGCAGCTGTCGAAAGATCTTCAGCAGATTCTTACAGACACGATGAAGCAAGTGGATGTAGGCGATGGCGACATTTGGATGAAGGCCATATTGACACCGAATTATTCGCCAGAGCAAGCGAAGAAGGATGCCATTGCAGTTTGGGAGAAGGCGGGTGGCGCACAAGTGGACGCTTGGTATAAAGCCTTTTATGAGAAGGACAAGGATACGATTATTTTGAGCAAAGATATTTATGATATTTTCAAGCAACAACGTGCGCTTCAGAACAAATGAGAGGCGCACCTGACACTCAGTTAGGTGGTGACGAATCGGTATGGCATCTGAGATGGCTAGGAGTAAGACGCAGCTTGCATTGCGCTACATCAATAAGAAGAAATATTTGTACATCCTGTTGATTCCTGCTGTTGTGTACTTTCTCATTTTCAATTATGTGCCGATGTACGGCATTATCATTGCTTTTAAGGATTTCAATTTCTCCAAAGGGATTGTCGGAAGTCCGTGGATTGGCTTTGAGAATTTCCGGTACATGTTCGGGCTGAGTGATTTCTACACGGTGTTCTGGAACTCGTTGTACTTAAGTTTTCTGCGACTTGTATTTGGGTTTCCGTTCCCAATTCTACTGGCATTGCTGCTCAATGAGATGGGTAACCGTACCTACCAACGCATTACCCAGACAATCATCTATCTACCGCATTTTATTTCTTGGGTTGTCATTGGGGGGATTCTGGTCAATTTCCTGTCCCCGTCATGGGGCGTTGTGAATATTTTCTTGAAGCAGTTTGGCTTCGAGCCTGTGTTCTTCTTAGCGGATACGAATTACTTTCGACCTTTGGTAATCCTCAGCAGCATGTGGAAGGAATCGGGTTGGGAAAGCATCTTGTACTTAGCCGCGATGGTAGGGATCAATACAGAACTATATGAGGCCGCTAGTATCGATGGCGCGAACCGCTTCCAAAGAATCCTATACGTCACGCTGCCAGGGATCAAATCGACGATTATTATCCTGCTGATACTAAGGCTGGGTCATATTATGGGCAATGGCTTTGAACAGATTTTTGTATTGCAAAATCCGTTGAACCTCAGTGTTTCCGAAGTGTTTGAGACCTATGTGTACCGCGTCGGTTTGATTGGCGGAAGGTTCTCTTTCGGTACAACCGTTGGGCTGTTCACCTCTGTAATTGGGTTAATATTCCTGCTAGCGAGCAATCAGATCGCAAAGTGGATGAAAGAAGATGGGATTTGGTAAGAGGAGGTTACAGTTGTGGGCATTCGATCGTTTGGCGATAAAGTTTTTGATGGTTTGAATTATGGCATTGTGACGCTGTTTGCAATCGTTTGCTTATTTCCATTCTTCTATGTGGCAGCGTTCTCGATTACTCCGTACTCCGAGTATTTGGCGAATCCTTTGAAGCTCATTCCCTATCACATTGAGTTAGCGGCGTATAAGCAGATTCTGCAGATGCCGCTCATGTGGACCGGGTATAAGAATACGCTGCTCATCACGATTATAGGCGTAGCACTCAATATATTCCTGCTCCTGATTTCAGCCTATCCGCTCTCCAAAACGGACTTAAAGGGCAGAAATGTTATTATGATTCTCATTACATTTACGATGTTCTTCAATGGCGGCTTGATTCCTAACTTTTACTTAATCAAAACGTTGCATATATACAACACGCTATGGGCAATGATCCTGCCCGGCGTCTTGGGTGCCTACAATTTGATCTTAATGAAGAACTTTGTAAGCGCTATACCAGCGAGCTTGGAGGAATCGGCGTTTATCGACGGGGCCAATGAAATCAAGGTTTTATATAAAATTATCGTGCCACTTTCTAAGCCGGCTATTGCGACCTTCGTTATTTTTCATGCGGTGACGCAGTGGAACACGTTCTTCTCAGCAATTATTTACACCTCCAAGCGAAGTCTGTGGCCATTGATGTTGATTTTGCGGGAGATGGTTGTCGATGATGGCGGCATTGCCAAAGATGCTATGGATATGAATAACAGTGGGATAACGGTGTTTACCATCAAGATGGCGATCATCATCTTTGCTACGCTGCCGATCCTGCTTGTGTATCCTTTCCTGCAAAAGTATTTCATGAAGGGTGTACTGGTAGGTTCGATTAAAGGGTAATTTCATCATTTCACACGGTTAGCCTCGATTAAATCTGCCATCCCGCAGTTTAATAATAGCAATCATAAAGGAGTTGTTGGTATTGAAAGGGTCAGTCAAAAGCATCGCAAGCAGTCTAATTTGCATCGGGTTACTGTCTTCTATCGTTATGGCTTGTAGTTCTAACACAGATAATACGGCAACCACAGCTGCTACGACAGCACCGAGTACAAGCACAGCGTCAACAGCACCAGCCAAAACAGCACCTGTCAGTATTAAAATGTTTAACCGGGTCAATGCGAACGTGGTCATTGATAACAATCCCGTCATTGCTGAAGCTGAGAAGCTGGCCAATGTAAAGCTATCCGTAGAAGCGCCTCCAATTAACAACTATGTCGAGAAACTTCAGGTGATGATGGCATCCGGTGATCTGCCAGATCTCGTATACAACTGGGGCGGGGCTGACGCGAATCTGGAGAAATGGTCCAAGGACGGTCTACTGACGCCGCTGGATGACAAGATTGCGAAGTATCCGAATTTGACGAAAAACATTACGAAAGAAATGTGGGACGCCGTTAAATCTATTAACGATGGTAAAATTTATCTAATCCCGAGAACGAACGTTGTGAATCACTGGGGCTATATGGTCAACCAGCAATGGCTGAACAAGTTGAATTTGAAAGCACCTACAACATTGGATGAGTTTACGAATGTGTGTAAAGCTTTTACCAATAATGATCCAGATGGTAACGGTAAAGCCGATACCTACTGTCTGAGCTTGTCCAATCCTAGCCTTGGCAGCAATACGGTGTGGAATTCCACCTTCTTCTTGGCTTCTGCTTTTAATCTTCCGATTATCAATGGCGTCAAAGATACCGATGGTGCTTATAAAATCAGAGAGAAAATGTCTGGCTATATTCCTTTCCTGACGTATTTGAAAGGGCTAAACGAACAAAAACTCATCGATCCCGAGTACCTGATTAACAAGATTTATGTGGATCAAGAGAAGCTGAATCAGAATCGCGTAGGTATCATTTATTCTCATCAGTACGCAGTTATGGCCAACTTAGCCAAGGATAAGGAATCTGACAAAAAGTACTCGTATCAACCTGTCTTAAAAGATACTAAGGGTGTAGCCATGGATCTCGTTACGCCGGCAGTGTGGGGCGGTTGGATGATTCCGAAATCGTCCAAAAATGTGGATGGCGTATTGAAATTCCTGGATTGGGGTAATACGACTGAAGCGAATACCTTGTTCCAACTAGGTATGAAAGGATTAACGTTTGACAGCTATGATCCTGCTACGAAAAACATTTCCCGTACAGCCGACCAAGCAACCAAACTTGCTTCCACAACGAGCACGTATATGACGCTTGCGAACGCAATTGATGGCAACCCAGCTATTATCGAGGGCGCGGATACAGTAGACAGATTGAATACGTACAAAGCGCAATTGGATGTGGCGATGAAGCAAATGACTGTAGTCAACGTGCCTGCCGTTCGCTCACCTAAAATCTTGAACCTGAATACAGCAATTCCGGATCTAGTTAAGAAAAAAGACGATCAAGAATTGAAATACTTGATGGGCACACTTACGCTCCAACAGTTTAAGGACTTTTTGGAGAAAGAATGGTATCCAGCTACAGCGGATGCCGAGAAAGAATACGTGGACTACATGAATAAGTTAGGAAAATAATAAATTTCTTGAGATACCCTGACAGATAGTTGTCAGGGTATTTACTTTATAATAAGGGTATAACTGGGAATAACGATAAAACCAATTGAAGGAGTGTATGTTGAATGACACAAACGGCTGAACGTATGTATGACTATCATGTATGGGCGAATCAAACGCTGATAAACAGGTTGAAGGAACTTCCACAGGAGGTGTACCGTCAAGAGATTCAGAGTGTGTTTCCGACGGTATCGAAAGTGATTGCTCATATCTACCTTACAGATCGCGTGTGGTTAGATATACTTGGAGGTCGGGATATGCAGGCGGCTATGTCAGCCTCTTGGCAGATAACGGAAGCAACAGAGAGCAAGAGCTTGGATGAGCTAGAGGGTATGTATAACGAATTGTCGCTGCGATTTAAAGCATTTTTGAAGGAACAGCCTGATTTGGAAAAGAAAATCACGGTCGATAATCCACATGCAGGAGTAAGGGAAACCAGTTTGACTGAGATGGTTCTCCAAGTCGTGAATCACGCTACATATCATCGGGGGAATGTCACGGCTATGCTGCGCCAAATGGGTCATGCTTCGGTCATGACGGAATACGCGCTGTTCTGGTATGCGGGTGCAGAGCAGCTTACTTAAACGCGTCGAAGCTAAGGATGTTTTGCGCGGTTACTTGCTGTCGCGTTTGTACCATATTCAGGCAGCTCTAAAACTTGCAGCACCTCCCAGAACTGCTCAACCATCAAATATCTGCCCTACCTGCAGGCACATTCCCATGCCATCCACAAAATAGATGGATATTCTGATGTTAATTTGAGCGAAATCAGCTAGGAAGTTGGTTTAGATGGATTTTATGTAGCTAATTTTGAGGAAATCCAATGAGTTGGCGAAAAGTGGGAATAATAACTGTAGGAATGCTCTTCTGTCAAGAAAGTGGACGTCACTAAGTTATGCGACCTGCTGGTAGTATAGCTGCTCAAATTGCTCAGGTGACATGTAACCAATTGTGCTATTCGACCTTGTCCTGTTGTAAAAGAACTCAAGATACCGATACAGCTTCTGCTGAGCTTCTTGTTTGGTCTTGAATTTTGGGTTGCTATAGATGAATTCACGCTTCAAAATGCTATGAAATGCCTCAATACAGGCATTGTCATAACAGTTTCCTTTTCGACTCATACTTGGTGTTATCCCGTAGTTTTCGAGCTGTTTGCGGTACTCTTTGGACGCATATTGAGAACCTCGGTCGGAATGGTGAATCAGGTCTTCTCTAGGCTTCTTCACGCTATAAGCCTTCTTAAGTGCATCTAAGACGAGATCCGTTGTCATTCGGTCACACAGTTTCCATCCAACAATTTGCTTTGTGTAAAGATCTAATATGCTTGCAAGGTAGAGCTTTCCTTGACGGCATGGAATGTAAGTAATATCTGCTACCCATTTTTCATTTGGCTTCGTTGCAGCAAAATCTTGCTGAAGGAGATTGGGCGCAATCGGCTGGTCGTGGTTAGAATCCGTTGTTTGCACTCTGAATTTACGTGCCATGCAGGAGCGTAACCCTTGTTCACGCATAATAAGGCCGACCGTCCGTTCCGATACGCACAAGCCTTCCTTTAGAAGTTCTTTGTGTATACGTGGGCTGCCATAGATTTCATGCTTCAGTTGAAAATAGTATTTAATACGATCTGTTAGTTCCTCTTTACGCTTGCACTGCTCAGAGACGTCAGCTGTTTTCCATTTGTAATATCCGCTCTTGGACACTTTTAAAACGTTGCACATCTTCTCCAATCGAAACTCAGAGCGGTGATCTTCAATAAACTGAAATCTCAGTTCCTTTCTTTGCTGAAGATGTGCATGGCCTTTTTTAGAATTGCGATCTCTTCCTTGAGATCTTCGATTTCCCGTTTCTGATCATCAATGAGTTGAGACTGCTCGCGGAGGTTTTCCACTTTGTTCACAGGCTCATGATCAAACTCACGGTATTTCCCCAGCCAATTTCGAAGAGTACCAGGATTAACATTCAACTCGTCCGCGATATGCTCTAAGGATTTAGTCTGCTCTTGCACATACTTTACAGCTTCACGTTTAAAAGTTTCATTATATCGTTGTCTTGATTCGCTCATGGAGAGACACCTCTTAGTTAATTGTTAAGCTTATTATTACTTCTACACTAAGAGACGTCCACTTTTTATTCTAAGTGCAGAAATCCATCTATTCAGCACATTTAGGTTAAATGGGCCGAAATAGATGGATAATTTCCATTTAATCACTACTGCGGCTAGTCGGTGAGTCGGTCGTGTAATCGAATAGTCGGCCAGTCCGTGAACCGGTCCTGCGGCCAGTTAGTCTGCCAGTCAGCGCAACCTGCCCAGCCCCAAAGAAATAGGCCCTGTCGCAATCATGCGAACAGAGCCGTTTTCACGTTTTCACGTTTAATTCATCGATGCGCCTTCTGTGAATAGGTGGAAAGTCACCCCGAATTTATCCTTGACTTGTCCGTATGCCGGGCTGAAAAATGCCTCATGCAACTCCATAATAACCGTGCCGCCATCTTTGAGCCCTTCGAAATATTGCTTCGATAGGCTGGCATCCTTCGTAGTAATACAAATCGTCACATGATCTCCCTGTTGAACGGGTTTACCTGGGTCGGAGTCCGAGAACATCAGTTGACTTTCGCCGACTTGCAGCATGGCATGGGCAATAAGCCCTTTTTGTTCATCGGCAAGCGGGTAATCAGGGCTGGCAGGCATTTCACCAAAGGTCTGTTTAAATAGGACTTGAGCATCCAGCGCTTTCTCATAGAAGGCAATTGCTTCACCAGCAGTACCAGGCAATACTAGATACGGAGTTAAACGAACGGACATCAATAAACAGCTCCTCAAATTGAAGTAGTTGAAAGGTAAAAAGTCTACCTCTTATTATTACCACATTTCCCCGAAAAAATAAAGAACATACGTTCTAGTTATTGGACGATATAGCGAAATAGTTGCCCTCGATCTCGAATTTCCCCCATGCTCTCGGAAAGTGACCTATACTATAATATAGTAGATAAAGACTATCTTCTCACACACAGGAAAGGTGCTATCGTCGCCTATGAATAAGCTTGCTATATGGTCGTGGCTGTCACGCCTGTTCCATTCCTTCTCACTCAAACAACGCATATGGTTTACCTTTGTCATATTAATTACCGTAGGTATGGTGGCAACAGGGAGCATCGCCTACCTCATCGCGTCCAAGGAAATTCAGCGCAATGCGATGCAGTCTAGTCAGGATACCGTGAATCAATCTGCGCAAATCGTCAATGAAAGACTGAAAAATATCGGAACCGCTGTGCGGGCTCTCATGTTCAGCGACGCCTTCAAGCAGCTGATGAAAGATGTTCAGAATAAAGATAGTACTAGCTACTATAAGTCATTGACGGCTTTGCAGTACGTCTTCAATCAAGTGAAGTTTAATGATTCCATGATCGAAAGTATATTAATAGCCACGCCAATTGGGGATTTCTATCCGACCTCAAGTGCACGTAATATTTCGAACTCATTTTATGAATCGGACATGTTTAAGCAATTTAAGCTTTTGAAGCGCGGCTTTTGGAGCACAGGGCATGTGGATCCGTTTTTTACGGGGAAACAGCGGGTCATCTCGCTTGTCGCAGAGGGTGTAAGTGAAGATTCGATCATGCTTAACGAGCCAACCAATGTGTATGTGGTCATCAATGTGAAGGAAGATGATTTGCGTGAACTCTTTATGGATAATTTGTCGGATCCCAATAAGCACTACTACTTCGTAGACTCACAAGGGGAAGATATTAACTACGCCGATCGTATTCAGGATAAAGCCTTCATTCAACGTCCCGATTTTGTGCATCAACTTACCAATGATAGTAAAGGATCGTTCTTTTTCAAGGATAAGGATCGTAATAACTACCTTGTTAACTATGCGCGCTTAGACGTCAAAGATGATTGGATGATTGTCAGTGTCCAAGCCAAAGATAAATTGTTAGCCAAATTGAATGGCATCAAGCAAGCTACGACATTAGTGACCATCGGCTTTGTCCTCGTTTCCCTTTTTATCACGAATAATTTAACGCTCCTGCTGCTCAAACCGTTGTTCCGACTGCAGAAACTGATGAAGCGCGTAGAAGAGAATGATCTGGAAGTACGTTTTGAAAGCGAGTATAAGGATGAAGTTTCTCAGGTCGGTTTCCGCTTCAACCGGATGTTGGACGAGATTAAGCAGCTTATTGCGGACGTCACCAATCGGGAACGTGATAAAAGGAAAGCAGAGATTAAGGCGTTGACGGCGCAAATGGATCCGCATTTTTTCTATAACACACTCAATACGATTTATTGCAAATCAGTCCTGGGTGAAAACGAAGATGTGAATGAAATGATTTTGGCCTTATCGAATATGTTCCAATTGAGCTTAAGTGGGGGCAGGGATTTGATTCCACTCGCAGATGAGCTCGATCATGTTCGTCAATATTTGGCGATTCAGCAAAGGTCGTATGAGAATTTATTCGTCTTCCAAATGGAGGTCGAGCCAGAGCTGCTAGCTTGCCTTGTACCTAAAATCATGATCCAGCCATTGATTGAAAATAGCATTTTGCATGGCTTCAAGGATATGACCTCCGGTGGTGAAATTCAGCTCAGAGCTCGAACCGAAGATGAGTGGCTGCATATCACGGTGGAGGATAACGGACATGGTCTCGTTCCCGAACGCCTTCTTCAAAGTATGATGCACCCGATGACCTCGAAGCATGGCTATGCCCTGCGCAATATTTATACGCGTCTGCAGCTGTACTATGGGACTGAACAACGGATGGAGATCGGGATGAATGCATTTGGCGGAGCTCAAATCGACTTGTGGCTGCCACGGTATGAGAAAGAGGAGGATTTCCATGGACCGACTAATTAAGCTATGTGTGGTGGATGATATTCGAAGTGTCGTGGATATGATTACGAAGAAGATTCCATGGGAAGATCATGGGATCGAAATCGTAGGAAGTGCGACCAATGGCGAGGAAGGCTTTGCGGTAATTCGTGAAACACGGCCAGATCTGATTCTAACCGACATTCGTATGCCCAAAATGGATGGTTTAGAAATGACCCGCAATATTATGGAGATCCTGCCTACGAGTAAAGTTGTTATTTTAAGCGCGTATACCGACTTCGATTATGCCCAAAAAGCGATCCAATACGGAGCATTAGATTATGTGAAGAAGCCTTTTTCCATTGAACAGATTGTGAAAGCGGTCGTAAAGGCGAAGGAGGTTTGGGAGCAAGAAAACCTGAGCCGCACGCAGCTGATCGGTCTCCAACAGAAAATTAAGGAAAGCATGCCGGCTCTCCGGCAGGAGTACTTATCCCTACTCGTCTACCATCAGACTAATGAAGCGGAACTGGCGCGTTTATCCGACTTTCTGGACATTAATGAGCTTAAGCCTCCGTTTGCGGTAATGACGATCCAAATTGATCAATTTACCGATAAATATGGCGAAGTGCCGGTGAAAGAACTAGAGCTAGTTCGTTTTTCCTTGCAAAATATTGTAGAAGAGACGATTGCCTTAAGCGGGCCAGCGGTTGTGTTCAGGGAAGGTTTCAATCGGTATATTTGTATTCTCCATGTGGGGAATCATGAGATGCCGATTGCAATTGCAGACCAGTGCTGCGCGAATATTGCGCGACATACGAAATTTACGATCTCCATTGGCATTGGAAATAGTGTAGAGACCGTGCAAGAGCTGCCCAAGAGTTATCAGCAGTCACTTAGCGCATTATCGTATCATTTCTACACAGGAGGTAATGGGGCATTCAGATATAACACGGACGCAGCAGCACTGCCTGTGGAGTGGATTTACACGGAGGATAGCGAGAATGAGTTTCTGTTCGCTTTTCGCTCGGGTAATCGGGACGCCTGTGTCGAGTGGGCGATGACGGTTTTCACGGAGATGGGGAAAGTGTCGATTCTCCCTGAGCCTGGCGTCGTAGAGCGTTTATTGCAAGGTCTTGTACTTCGCATGCTGCGTGTGCTCATGGAGAAATTCCCTCGCCATAGCTTAGCTGAATTTGAAACGAAAAATCAGGAAATAAGAGACAGCGGGGCTGCTATTCTGGAGTATCGCGCATGGTTCATCGAGCTGTGTGAAATAGGCTGTCGACTGATCCATCAAGAACGGGCCAGCGAGTCGCAGAAAATTATCCATCGTTCAGCGGAGTACATCAAAGCGAATCTGAATATGGATTTGACCTTGGAGCACTGTGCGAAGCAGGTGAACTTAAGCTGGGGCTACTATTCGAATTTGTTCAAAAAAGTAACCGGGTCGACGTTCCAACAGTTCGTTACGCAAGCCAAGATGGAGAGGGCGAAGTCGATGCTGATCGAGGATTATCAGGTACAGGAAATTGCGCAGCAGCTGGGCTACGAGCATCGGCGTTATTTCAGCGAGGTATTTAAAAAACAGACCGGTCTAACGCCGACGGAATTCAAAGAAATGTCGCTAGGCAAGCCCTCCAAGCCGTGAGGACTTGCCTGTTTTATTACCATGGGGAAGGGAAACATATAGAAATATCTGCCCTCATTCAAGAGTTGACCACATTATCAGCACAAGGGAAATCTTTTAATATTAGAAATGTAAACAACAGATTTAAGGGAGGCTTACACATGATTAAGAAAATAGGGACGGTCACATTAACAGTCGCACTGGCAGGTAGCTTAGCAGCTTGCAGCTCCACCAAAACCGAAACTGCAGCAAGCCCTGCAGCATCGGCGAAAGCATCCAGTGGGCCGGCGAGCACAGCTCCTTCCAAGGCCAAAACGAAGCTCTCTTATTGGACGGGTGACCGTCATGATATGGATTATATCAAGAGTGTTGTTCAGAAATTCAACGAAACGAATGGCGATAATATTGAAGTTGAAATGGTTGTAAAGACGGAAGACTTTAACCAAGCGATTGATCTGGCTTTTGCTTCCGGACAGGCGCCTGACATCATTCGTGTCAAAGAAAATACGATTCAACCTTTTGCAGCGAAAGGGTATCTGAAACCTATTGATTCGTATGTAACGGATGCGATTAAGAAGAAATTCCCAGTCATTGATGATTTCAATCGCATTGGTGGCAAAATGTACAGCCTTCCAAACTACGGATCGACGATTCGTCTCGTTTACAACAAAGAGCTTTTTGCTAAAGCTGGAATCACGGCACCTCCGAAAACATTGAAAGAAATGGTTGAAGATGCGAAGAAAATTACCGCAGTTGGTAAAGCGAATGGCTCCTACGGCTTCGCGCAGAACTTCAAGAGCCCGGACAGTGCCCTTGGTCGTTCAGCAAGAGTAATTGCAGAAGCAAGCGGCTACGGCGGCTTTGGTTATGATTTCAAAACAGCGAAGTTTGATTTCGCAGGGTACAAAGATATCATTCAATCCTTCAAGCAAATGGTTGACGACGGCAGCACATTGCCAGGTATGGAATCCTTGGATATTGATCCACTTCGTGCACAATTCGCGGAAGGTAAAATCGGTATGTACATCTCCTTCTCTTCCGAGCCAGGCGTATATGCGAACCAATTCCCAGCGAAGATTGAATGGGCTGCAGCACCTGTTCCTACCATTGATGGCACGATCAAAGGCGCAAGTTCATTCCTTGGTGGTCAATGGCTATCCATCAGTAACACGACCAAAAACGCCGATCAAGCTTGGAAGTTCATGCAGTTCATGTATGAAGATGAAGTCTTGAAAACGTATCACGAAAAAGGCTTTGGCTTGTCGATGGTACCATCTGTATCCTCTGTTGCCAAAAAACCAGAGATCAAAGGCATTGAAGGCTTCTTGCCTAGTGGAAATGACGGTACATGGCCGCTTCAACCAACCGTTACGGTTGAAGGTATGAAATATAATGATGCCTTCTTCAAATATATGATCAGTGGTGGTAATTTGGATCAGATTATTCAAGATTTGAGCAAACGTTATAACGATGCGTTGGATAAAGCAGTCGCGAAAGGCGATGTCAAAGTAGCGCCGAATCCAAGTTTCGATCCAATGAAATTAATGATGAAATAAGAGCTAATTGAAGAGGCATACAGCGAGAGTGGAGGTTAAACTCCACTCTCGCTCTCTACTTAGCGTGAAGGAGAGGGAATGGGATGAACAGAACACGCCAGATCGGGTTTTCATACTTATTTTTGTTTCCAAGCTTTCTACTGACCATGGTGCTGGGTGTCTATCCGATTGCTTGGGCGATTCGATACATGTTTTATGAGTACAAGGGCTACGCGGCTCCAACGTTTATTGGATTCGATAACTTCAGTCGACTTTTCCGGGATACGGAGTACTGGCATTCTGTCGTAAATACATTCGTCTATGCAGGTGGAAAGCTCATCATAACACTTCCGTTATGCTTAGCACTTGCCGTTATATTGAACTCCAAGCTGCGCGGACGCAACTGGTTAAGAGCAATCTATTTCATGCCTACGATTATTAGCTCAGCTGTCATGGCTGTCGTATTCTTTATCATTTTCAACTCGTACAACGGTATTCTTAATCAGTATTTATTAAAGTTTCATATCATCTCTGAAAGAATCGATTGGCTCGGTCCCAAGCATGCGATGCTGACAACGATCATCATTGCGGTATGGGGGGCGGTAGGGAACTACATGCTGTTATTTCTAGCTGGTCTTCAAAATATCCCGAATGATGTGTACGAAAGCTCATCCTTGGACGGCGCGAATAAATGGCAGCAGTTCTGGTATTTAACGATTCCAATGCTAGGTCCCGTGCTGCAGATCGTGATCATGCTCGCGATTATCAATTCCCTCAAAGGGTATGAAAGCATTATGGTTCTTACCGAAGGCGGACCGGTAGGGAAAACGGAAGTTATGTATCTCTATGTTTACAAGCTCTTTTTCCCAACACCATCAGGATCTTTTACGGATCAACAATTTGGCTACGGTAGTGCTGTTGGTTTCATGACCGCTGTCATTGTCGGCATCATCACGCTTGTGTATCATCTGATGTCGAAACGCCTAAACAAACTACAATAGGGAGGAGACTTAAGAACCATGGAAGTGACAGAAGCGATATCTGCTGTTCATATAAAGAAACAAACGCATTCCTTCTCAGCGGGGAGATGGGGGGGAAGAGCGCTGCTCTGGTTGTTTTTACTAGTAACCGCCTTGCTCATCGTTTTCCCAGTCGTTGTGACTTTTTTAGGCTCCTTTATGTCAAATTTGGAGATTACCAAGGGGGGCAAGATATTCCCGTCTTCCTGGCATATTGAGAATTATAAGGAAGCCTGGGTACAGGCCAACTTTGCGAGATTTACTTGGAATAGCTTGTTCCTGAGTGGAGCAACGACGATCGGCGTGCTGACCGTAGCTTCCATGGCAGCTTATGTGGTTGACCGTATTAAATTCCCTGGAAAAGCGATCTATGTGGCGATTCAAGCCTCCACGATGTTTATCTCCATTGGAGCAGTCGTCATTAGACCGCAGTTCGAGCTGATGGTGAAGCTGCACCTGAATACGAGTTTATGGGGCGTTGTTCTCATTCTGGTTAGCGGACACGCGTATATTTTCTTTATTCTACTAAGTTTTCTGCAGGGTATTTCCCGGGAATTAGACGAAGCCGCGCGAATTGACGGCTGTTCCAACGGAGGTATTTTCTGGCGAATTATTTTGCCTCTCATGCGACCAGGACTCGGGGTTGGGGCCTTGTTTACTTTTTGCGGGGCGTGGAATGAGTACTTGCGACCGTTAGTATTCACGATGACGAATCCAAAGCTGCAAACGTTGACCGTTGGGTTATCTTATTTGCGGTACGGGACAACAGCTGCGGTTCAAACGCATTATATGCTAGCTGGAGCGTGCTTATCGATTCTTCCGTTGCTGCTGGTTTATATGATTGCGAATCGTTCGTTTATGCAAATGACGGCGGGTTCATTGAAAGGCTAGGAGGACTTCTGACCATGGACATCAAGCGTTTAGAAAGACTGCGTTGGAACGCAGGAAGATCAGAATTTCAATCAGCAATGGCGCTGTTACGACGGGATGCGGAAGAAGCGGCGAAGATCACCTTCGCCATTCGCTCCCATGAGCAAGGCGAATGGATGCACTATTATTATTGCGATGAAGATGGGACTCGGCTCACTTTCCAGTGGAACGAGCCCTTTCTTCATCTCTGTTCGACCTGTGGCAAGGAGAGACGAAGTAAGCTGCTTGATGGGGGCTGGACGTCATTTGCGCATAGTCAGATCGGTCGTGCTGTGTATCACATTGCTTTATTGTATGCGGTGGAACCTGATGCAGGCCGGCTGCATAACGTTAAATCCTATCTGATGGCGTATGCCGACCACTATGAAACGTACGCGATTCATGGTGATATTCCTTATAATGGGCCCGGGAAATTATTTGCTCAAACCTTAGATGAAGCCCATTGGATCACAGATCTGGCACTTGGCTTTGATGTGATACAGGAGCATCTGACTCCAGCTGAGGTTGCGCATATTCGGGTAGGTTTGCTGGAGCCCTGTGCTCGGTTTCTCATTGCGCATAAAGAAAAGCAAATCCATAATCATTCGGTTTTGATTACATCGGCGATTGCCGCGCTTGGGCTTTTGCTAAATGATAGAAACGTGCTTGATGCAGGCTTAGCAGGGGAATATGGTTTGGATGACCAGCTTGAACGTGGGATTTTTGAGGACGGCTTATGGTACGAGGGGAACGTGCAGTATCACTTCTATGCGTTTCAATCGTTGCTGCACTACGCCTTAATAGCGGAAGGAACACCGTGGGATGTCTGGCAAAAGAAAGCGCTGAAAGCGATGTTCGATTATCCACTACAGTTGGTATTACCTAACGGCGTGATGCCGACGCTCAATGATGCAGGGCTTGGCCATCATATAGGCACATATGCGCCATATTACGAGATTGCCTACGATATCTACGGAGATGGCAAGTATTGCTCGCTTTTGAATACGGCCTATGGCACAGATGATGCAGATCGGCGCATGAAAGAAGTAAATCGAACAAAGCGAGATTCGATTTATGCCTTGATGTTTGGTCAGGACTTGATCGGACATGTAGAGGAGTCAGACAAGCTTGGGGAAGAGGTGCAGCGGACACGCTCTTTACCTGGAAGCGGGCTAACCAAGTTAGTGAACCAAGATGGCTGGCATGTGATCGTGAAGCACAGCCGGTTCGGTGGCGAGCATGATCATATGGACCGACTTGGCTTGTCCATTATGCACGGCAATGTCCCGTTACTCGTCGATCCGGGCACCACGGCATACGGGATTCCAGTTCATTACGGGTGGTTTAAGCATACGTATTCGCATAATACCGTGAGTATCGACGGGGCAGACCAGCCGCCACGGGATGGGCGATTGATTCAAATGCACGAAAAAGCATGGGGTGTGTGGTTGGAAACCGCTGTGGATTGGTTGGCTGAAGATTATTTGATGAAAGATCGTATTATCCTGCCTGCTGAGCTCAATCCTTGGGACATTGACGCCTCCGAAGGTGTTCAAATTCGGAGAATTAACTTGCTAGCAGAGGATCATCTGCTAGATATCGTTCAAGTTACCGTCCCAGTCCCACGGGTGGTCCATGTAACGAATCATTTTAGCGGCACGCTGCTAGGCAAGGATGATGCTGCCAAATGGTCTACGTCGGAAGATCAACTTGGCCGACTGGATCAGCAATGGTTCAAGGAGAAACGGAAGCTGGTGCAGGACGTATCGGCCTTCGAATACCGCATGAGTGAAGGCATGTTGGAACAACACGTTTGGTGTTCGCAGCCAACAACGACATATACAGCACTGACCCCAGACAATCCGCCGAGCGGGCAACGAACGTCTTTCATTACAACCGCTGCTGTGGAACAATGTGCGATTTTTGTGCAGCTGCTGCACGTCGACCGAAGTAGGGAAGTGAAGGCACAGGGTCATCTTGAGGTTGTTATGCTGTCGAATAGCAACCTACAAGTCGTGTGGAATCGAGTTGGATCGCAGATCACGTATGATGTGCAGTTGAGAGGAGAGAAGGCGGAGCTGAATAGGAGAAATAGCTGAGATGTCCATTGCAGCTAATTAGTATAGAAAGCTGCCCTTGATATGTAAGTCCCCGCATTACGGGGCTGAGGGCAGATTTATTACAATTATAATTGTAAGCGTTTTACTATCTCGTTTAGGCGAGGACATCTGAAGGAGGGAATTTATTTGCGCAAAATGAAGGCTTGGCTGATCGGATTATTTTCATTTATTTTTATCCTTGGGAGTTTAGGTGCTGTGCCAGTTCAGGTTCATGCGGCGACCATCTCGTCTTACGCATTGCCTTCGATCTACGCCGCATCCACGGTGTATGGCCTCAAGGTAGATGCAACAACGATTCCAGTTGTTAGTTACACAGGCGATTACGATTATGCCCATTTCTCCATGTCGGGCGCAGCAACCATTGAGATTACGGCCATAGGGCAAGCGAACATTACGTCCTACTCCATCTCCCCCAAGAAGCTTAATTTGACGGGAACAACGAGTGGTAATAAGCTGACTTTTACAGTCAGTGGCGACGAATATCTGATTGTCAAAATCAATGGGCAACGCGCGCTGGTCATCGCTGCTGACCCTGCGGAGACGAACAAACCTGCCTCGTCGGGGACGGGAATTTATAATGTGAAATCCTCGCCATACAACGCGGATAGCACAGGTGCAGGTATGGCGACGACAGCCATTCAGAATGCGATTAATGATGCTGCCAACTACACAGGCGGGCAAGGAATTGTCTATGTGCCTGCGGGGATCTATAAAGCGGGGAATCTCGAGCTGAAAAGCGACGTTGCTTTATATTTAGAAGGCGGCGCCGTGCTTCGTTTTACTGGGGTTGCGAGTGACTATACCGTGAATTGGCACAAGGATTCTCAGAGTCGTGACGTCACTTGGTGGTTATACACACCGACCGGCGCAGACAATGTGAAGATATACGGTCGGGGTACCATCGACGGTAATGGCAAGTACGCGACAACGACGAACAATTTTGCCAGTAATATTATCGTGCCGATTGGGACTACCAATTTTACCTTCGATGGACCGTTGATTCGCGATTCTGGGTCGTGGGCTGTAACGCCAGCAAGGTCGAACGATCTTACATTCAAAAATATGAAGATCTTTAACCGTTTTGACATGGGTGAGAATGACGGCATCGATGTGAATGAATCTCAGAATGTGCTTGTGCAGCATAGCATCGGAATTGGATTGGATGATCCTTACACAACGAAAACGTGGGATCAGTCAGTGGATATTAGTCTAAGCTGGCCGGGAAGTCCCGAGCCTGTCAGTAATGTCGTGTTTGATGATCTCATTTCCTGGACGGTATGCTTCGGATATAAAGTAGGTCAAGGGATGAGACAAAATCAAAGTGATGTGACTTTCAAAAATAGTGTGGTTTACGATGCATCTGTCGGTATCGGTGTCGATCATAAATACGGTGTGGGTGCGCTTACGAATGTTACCTTTGATAATATCGATATTGAGAAAATAACCTATACCAACGATAGCACGCGAACTTGGGCCTTTTTTATCATTCGGAACGCTGATAGTTTCGGTGGCGGCACGATTAATACATTGAATGTCAAAAACATTCTAGTCCGCGATGCTGGAACGACTTTAGGGACATTGAAAGGCTACAGCAGCACCAAAGACATCAGTAATATTACGTTTAATAACATTGTCATGCCGGGCAGTGCGACACCTGCGCAAAATTTAGCTCAAATGAACATACTCAATCGAGCTTATCATACACCTGTGACTATCCTGCCAACGCAAATTGCAGAACCTGTGCAACGACCGAATTTAGCGTTGAATAAACCAGCTACAGCCTCATCTTCCGCTGCTGCGCCGAGTCTTTCTTTTGATGGTAACTTTGGTACGAGATGGGGTTCCAGCTATACAGATGCCGAGTGGATTTATGTGGATCTAGGCTCCCCGGTGAATGTTGATGCCGTAAAGCTCTACTGGGAAGCTGCATATGGGAAGAATTATCAGATTCAAGTGTCGAGTGATGGGGTCAACTGGACGAATGTATTTACCACGACGACAGGGGATGGCGGTATCGATGACATTAGCTTCACACCGACTTTGGCGAGATATGTGAAAATGAATGGGACGCTGCGAGGCTCAGTGTATGGCTATTCGTTATGGGAGTTTGAAGTGAACGGAACCGTAGGCAACTTAGCCATTGGGGCAGGTGTTTCGGCGACTAGTTCCGTAGAGAATGCGAATTTTTCGACAGCTAAAATCAATGACGGACAACGTAACGCGGTATCCGGTTCTATGGGGTGGACCAGTAACAACAGCTTAACAACGAATCATACAGAGTCGGTGACATTCGATATGGGTTCGAACAAGACGATTTCGAAAGTAGATCTGTATCCACGAAATGACGTTGGCAATATCGGTCAGAACTTTCCGATTGACTTCACGATTAAGACTTCGACGGATAATGTGAATTGGTCGACAGTGGTGACACGTACGGGCTATGCGCAGCCGGGGAATGCTGTTCAAAGCTTTGCGTTTTCTGCGGTATCTGCAAGATATGTGAAGATCGAAGGGACAAATCTACGCCCGAACCCAAGTGATGCGAATCGGTATCGGATGGCCTTTCCAGAGGTGGAAATCTATGCGTCTAATCAAGCAGCTGGGGCCATTGTGTCAGCGAGCAGCTCATTGGAAAACACCAATTACTCCACGAACAAAGTGAATGACGGCGGGCGCAATTCCGTTACGGGTTCAATGGGCTGGACCAGCAACAACAGCTTAACTGCGAACCATACCGAATCCATGACGCTGGATATGGGCTCCAATCGCAGCATGGCGAAGGTGGACCTGTATCCGCGTAATGATGCGGGAAATATCGGTCAGAATTTCCCGATTGATTTTACGATTCAGACGTCTACGGATAATGTGAATTGGACGACAGTCGTGACGAGAACGGGCTATGCGCAGCCAGGAAATGCGGTGCAAAGCTTCACGTTCACCGCTGCGACAGCGCGTTATGTGAAAGTGGAGGGAACGAGCCTGCGTCCAAATCCGAGTGATGCGAATCGGTATCGGATGGCGTTTGCTGAGGTTGAGGTGTACTGAAGTAAGGGAAATAACCACGTTAGCCTTGGGGCTGATGTGGTTATTTTTTCATAAAAGAGATGGCCGGCGCCAAACACAAGTCCTTCATGGTCATGTTCTTCAAGTATGTAGGCTCATTGTGCGTGGACTCCAGCAACACGGTTAGGAAGGTATACAACGCCGAAGTCAGCTGCTAAGGCTTGCTGTAATACTGCTGGTTCGCATCAAACAGTTTGTTAAAGCACTGTCGAATTTCCAGCTCCCGATCGCATGAAATAAGGGGATTTTCGGGTGTAACCGATTTCCATTTATCTAATTTTGTAATAAAATTAACTTCTTGGCGGCAATGCGCTTTCAGCTGACAAAGGTACGCGGAGAAGCTCGTCAGGCTTATGCTCGGTAAAGTCACATCACGTTGACGAAAGTCTGTTACTATTACATATATAGATAAGATAAAGGAGCTGCAGCTATGAATATCAATCGTTGGGCCCTGGTCACCGGAGCAGATCGGGGGCTTGGCCTCGCCTTGGTCAAAGGACTGTTGGCACGAGGTTATGACGTATGGGCAGGGCAGTACGCAGAGGAATGTCAGGCATTGCAGGAATTGGAGGCAGCCTATGGTAAGCGGTTACGTCCTATTCGTCTGGATATCAGCGATGCGAAGAGCGTGGCGGAAGCGCTGCGTATGGTGGCTGCTGAGACAGAGCAGCTAGATCTGCTTATAAATAATGGAGCCATCCTGGGGAACATTACCTCCACGATTCAAGATGAGCTGGATTTTGAAGATATCGAGCAGGTGTTCCGCGTCAACACACTTGGCGCATTGCGTATGACGAATGGACTGATTGATCTTATTTTAAAAAGCACCGACAAGATCATTGTGAACATCTCGTCCGAAGCCGGGAGCGTCGGGGCCTGTAAGAGAACAGCTTGGTATGCCTACTGCATGTCCAAGTCTGCGCTCAATATGCAATCTCAGCTCGTTCATAACCAAATTTCTCTGCAAGGCGGCAAAGTGCTGGTTGTGCATCCCGGGCATGTGCAGTCCTACATGAAGGGCGAGCTTGATGCGTCTGCCAAGTTGTCGCCAGAGCAATCTGCTCAGCACATTCTCGGCCTCCTCGAGCAGCGTCTCGGCCCCGATTGGCCGGATCAGGCGCTGGCACTGACCGATTACCAAGGGGGACAATGGCCGTGGTAAGACATGGCGACATGACGTAAAAAGGAGATGGATTCGTATGGCAAGTATTCCAACCTTGCTGCTTGGCAATAACGACGATGCGCCGTACCATATACTGCGTGCGGTGCAGGAGCTTATTATCGATAACCTTGGAGCGTCTTTTCAAGTGACAGCGGTAGAAGGTACCTCTCACCTGAAATTGGACGTCCTCCAGTCTTATCCGTTAGTCGTTTCCTACTTAGATATTTGGAAAAAAGTACCTGAGGCTGAAGAAACAGCGGGCCTCCTCCAATATGTTGCTGGCGGCGGTGGACTGCTCGTCATCCATAACGGCATCTCGATCCAGGGCAGCCCAGAGCTAAGTCAGTTGATTGGAGCTCGATTCACGGGGCACCCGGCTTATACCACACTCCCCTTCACGATGACGGAGAGCAATCATCCCTTGACGAAGGGACTCGAGCCGTTTGAGATGGACGAAGAGCCATACCGCTTCGAACTAGACCCGTTCGCGCCGATCGAGCTCCTCTTGACGTACACACATGAAGGCAAAGAATGGCCTGCAGCTTGGACGCGCACCTATGGGTTGGGCAGGGTCGTTTACCTGATGCCTGGCCATCACCCGCCATCCTTTCAATCGGAGGCTTATGGGAAGTGGATCCGTTCTGCGGGCTTCTGGGCGGCAGGCTCACCACTAACCTAAGATGACATTCGGCTCCAACGAGTTGACAAAAACCAGTGCCTAGATAGGCACTGGTTTTTTGAACGTTCTATTCATCCAGCTCGCACCCGAACCCGAACCCGAACCCGAACCCCTCTCCCAGCTAACGGACACAGGGGACGTTATTCGTGAGTAATCGAAGTTTTTAAACTTCTAATGGACACAGCAGCCTCTATCCGCCTGAAATCAGGCAGCAAACAGCACTTTATGCCATAATAACGCCTGTGGTGTCCGTTAGCTCCCCAAAAGAGCCACTAAGCAATGAATAACGTCCATGGTGTCCGTTAGCGTAGCAATCCACCGACTCGCGCCCCAAAAATGCCGCAAAGTAGCGATCCAATGTTCTACATAGGGCGACGCAGCCAAGGCACTAAGTTAATACATAAATTTCTCTATATAGTCAATTTAAAGACTTGTCTTTTATATGTCCCCTTTCATACAATAGGAGAAGATAGTAAGTAACACCTTAGGATTGGAGCGCTGTGTGATGCGTTTTAAAGATGTGTTTTCCATCATCGGCCCCTCGATGATCGGTCCCTCCTCCTCGCATACCGCGGGTGCGATTCGTTTGGGACGCGTCGCCAGGCAGCTGCTAGGCGAGCAGCCGCTCAAAGCAGAGATCACGTTATACGGATCCTTCGCGGATACGTATCGAGGTCATGGTACGGATCTCGCGCTGGTCGGCGGGATTTTGGATTTTGAGACGGATGATCCACGTATTCCTCAAGCGGCAGATGAAGCGGAAGCGTTAGGCGTCACTGTAGCTTTTCATATTAGTAAAGATAAGGCCGACCATCCGAACACGGTGGGTATTGTACTTACCTCAGAATCGCGGAAAGTCAGCATGAGAGGGGCCTCGATCGGTGGAGGCAATGTAGAAATAATTAACGTTGATCAATTTGATGTGAAATTCACAGCGAATTATCCCACATTGGTTATTTCACATCATGATCGGCCAGGAATGATTGCAGATATTACGACACTGCTAGGAAGCAATTTAATCAATATTGGATTTATGGATTTGGATCGGAAAGGGCGTAACCGCGAAGCGATGACGGTCATTGAGACGGATGCATCGATTCCAGCTACTTTAGTTGAACAAATGCTGCGGTTGAACATGATCACCGACGTTAGAAAAGTGGACCTTGCAGAAAGGAGCGACGCATGAGATTCCGGACATTAAAGCAACTTGCTGAGGTATGCGCAGCGGAAGGCTTGACGATAGCAGAAGTAATGCTGGCTGATCAAAGTCAAGAATCAGGAAAACCGCCCGAGTATGTGTTTGATAAGATGCGAGCGTACTATCAAATCATGAAAGAGGCCGTGACCAAAGGCCTGACCGAGGACACGACATCGCGAAGCGGGTTAACGGGGAGGGATGCGCAGCGTGTCGCCTCTTATCTCACGACGACGGAGGCATCGCTCGGAGAAGAGGCTTGCAAGGCGATGGCTTATGCGCTAGCAGTTTCGGAGGTTAACGCATCTATGGGCCGAATCATTGCCACGCCGACAGCTGGCTCGTGTGGGATCATTCCAGGTGTATTTATTAGTTCTCAGCAGCGTTTTGGCTGGGAGGATGATCATCTGGTGAAGGGGCTGCTATGTGCGGGTGCGATTGGGTATGTGATCGCCAACAATTCTTTCGTTTCTGGTGCGGAAGGCGGATGTCAGGCCGAAGTTGGCTCTGCGATCGGGATGGCGGCAGGCGCACTCGTTGAGCTGCGCGGCGGCACCCCAGAACAAGCGATGCATGCGGTAGGGCTTGCGCTCAAGAATACGCTTGGACTAATCTGCGATCCTGTCGGCGGACTGGTGGAAATCCCTTGCATCGTTCGCAACGGTTTCGGAGCAGTTAATGCGATGGCGGCAGCCGATATGGCATTGGCCGGTGTCAGATCGGTCATTCCTTCGGACGAGGTCGTCCATGTCATGTACGAAGTGGGCACCGCCATGCCGGAGAAACATCGGGAAACAGCCAAAGGCGGCTTAGCGCAGACACCGACTGGGCGCAAAATTATGAAGGAACTGAACCTGAATAGGAAGCAATAGCAGCTATGCAAATAACCGCCACCTCAATCATAAGGGGGCGGTTATTGTCATTTACTAAGATGCATTAGGCTGCTTTTTTCGTGTAACGCTTTGTCGACCATCAATGCTAACGGGGATATCCCCATCTACAGTAACTCGGCGCACAATGCGATGTTGATCGCCATAATCATTAATCGCATAATGCTGAGTTGCCCGATTATCCCAAATCACGACATCGCCAGCTGACCAGCGCCAACGAACGGTATTTTCCAGCTTGGTGATATGGGATTGAAGAAGTGCAATTAATTGCGCGGAATCCGCAGAAGAAAGGCCAAGTATTTTCTTGGCAAAATGCCCAAGCACCAAAGTGCGCTCACCCGTTTCTGGATGTACACGAACGAGAGGATGTTCCGTTTCATACACGGTTGAGGCAAACACCTCCCGATGGTGCTGCTTCGCCGAGTCTGATACTTGCGGACGATGTGCAGCATAGTCGTAATCATTACTATGCAGCGCCCAGAGCTGATCAACCAGGTTGCGAAGTTCGGCTGGTAGGTGCTCATACGCAGCAGCTGTATTCGCCCAGACGGTATCTCCGCCAGAGAGCGGCACAACGACGGCACGGAGGACAGATGCTTGTGGATAAGCTTCCACGAAAGTTACGTCTGTGTGCCAGGAATCAGCTCTTCCCCCATGATTGGAGTCTAGCTCTAGCACATAGTCGGTACCCTGTTTAATAGGAACCGTAGGATGAGCGACAGGAGCACCTAACAAGCGGGCGAATGCTTCTTGACCAGCGTCATCCAGCTGGTGCTGTCCACGAAAGAAAAGCACTTTATGCTGCAATAAGGCTTCTCGGATCGCTGAAACCGAGTGAGTGTCCAATTCAGCATGAAGGCTTACTCCTTTAATTTCTGCGCCAATTCTTCCAGCAATCGGCAATACCTCAATGTCCCCAGCTGTTTGCTTAACTTGCTCATTTGTACTCATCGTCTTGGCCTCCAATATTATAGTTTTATGCGCCTTCTACGGCAACAGTCGCATACTGGTTAAGGGGTCTTGCAAGTCCCAAATGCCCCCGAAGTGTGGAGCCGGAATACTCAGTTCGGAACAAGCCTCTGCGCTGCAGTTCTGGAATGACAAACTCTGCGAATTCTTCGATCCCTGCAGGTAAATACGGCGGCATCACATTAAAGCCATCACTGCCCCCATGAAGGAACCATTCTTCGAGTTGATCGGCAATTTGGATAGGGGTGCCAGCGAATGTGCGATGCCCACGACCGCCAGCTAGACGGTGAAGCAGCGCGCGAATGGTTAAGTTCTCGCGTTGTGCGAGGTCAACGACTAGCTGAAAGCGGCTTTTATTGCCGTTGATGTCGGACAAGCTAGGAAGCTCCGGTAACGGACCATCCAAGGGATAGGAGTGCAAATCGACGCCCAGCATATTTGACAGCTGATTGAGACCATATTCAGGAACAGTTAATTCGTTTAATTGTTGCTCTTTCTCTTTCGCCTCAGATTCGGTCCTACCGATGATGGGGCAGATGCCAGGCAGTATTTTCAACTGCTCAGGAGAGCGGCCATACTTCACTAATCGAGCTTTGACATCGGAGTAAAATTGCTGGGCTTCGATGAGGGTTTGCTGTGCAGTAAATATCGCCTCAGCGTATTGCGCAGCGAATTCTTTGCCATCTTCAGAAGAACCGGCTTGAACGAGCACAGGATACCCTTGCGGGGATCTAGGAATATTCAAGGGACCGCGAACTTTGAACGTGTCGCCGACATGATTGATCTCTCGGACTTTACTCCGATCCGCGAAGGTGCCAGACTCCCGATCGATGATGAGAGCTTCATCTTCCCAGCTATCCCACAAGCTGGTTGTGACATCTAAGAATTCTTTCGCTCGCTCATAGCGCTTGCTGTGCTCTAAATGGGTATCTTTGCTGAAATTACTGGCTTCAAAAGAGCTGCCCGACGTAACAATATTCCATCCAGCGCGACCTTTGCTGATATGATCCAGCGAAGCAAATTTACGGGCAACATGAAACGGTTCGTTATACGTCGTGGAGACGGTACCAATCAGTCCAATATGCTCCGTAACAGCGGCTAACGCCGATAGTAGAGTAAAAGGCTCGAGGCCAACAAACGCGCCATGCTTAATATTTTGACTTACGGCCAACCCATCTGCGAGAAACAGAGAGTCGAACTTCGCCTTTTCCGCAATTTGAGCGATCCGTTGAAAATATCGAATATCGGTTATGTTCTCAGGCTCTGTATTCTGATGCCTCCATGAAGCTTCGTGATGTCCAGTATTCATGAGAAAAACATTTAAATGTAGTTGTCTTTTGGATTGACTCATAGTCATTCACGCCACCTTTTTCATTTATTCGCTGTAAGTTTGCTTCCAGCCGGTCAATCTTTTCTCAAGCGTAACAAGCAGGAAATTAATAATGACACCAATTACGGAAATCGAAATAATACCTGCGTACATGTTCGTAATCTGGAAGCTGAATTGTGTGTATTGAATTAAGTAACCCAGGCCAGATTTGGCTCCGACCATTTCAGCCGCGACAAGTACGAGTATAGAGCTTGCACCTGCCTGCCGAATGCCTACGAAAATCGTGGGAATTGCAGCAGGGATGATAACCTTGCGAAATAGTTGAATAGAAGACAAGCCCATTGAACGGGCCGATTTAATTAAAAGGGGTTCCACATTTTTCACACCGCTGATGGTGTTCAGTAGGAGCGGGAAGGCGCAAGCATAGAGCACGATGGCTACCTTAGAGGTTTCACCTAGCCCCAATAAGAGGATGAATACGGGTAGAATGGCCAGCGCTGCTGTATTCCGAAGCAACTCAAGCAGAGGATTGAGATATTCGGAGACGGGCTTCCACCAGCCTATCGCAAGTCCTAGGGGAATACTGAGCAATATGGCTAACAAGAATCCGCCGAGAGAGCGCGATAAGCTTGCAGTCGTATGCTCAGCTAGATCACCGGAGAGCAGAAGTTGCCACCAGGACGTAGCGATTTCGGAGATCGGAGGGAAGAATGTGGCATCGACGAGCCCGAGGCGCGGGGCAAATTCCCATAAGAGCAGCAAGGCGATAATCACAATGCTGTTTTTAAATGCTTTTCGCAGCTTTGTTACGATCCAACCGATGGCATCAAAGCTTTCCTTTCTACCCAAGATCAGGGCTTTACCTGCATTTACACTAGCCATTGATAACGCCTCCTTTTATCACTGATTTACTAGGCTCAAAGCTATCCAAGGTCTTACTTTTCTCTTGTTCTTGCGCTCTGCTTACTTCATCTTTGAGTAAATCCCATACTTCATGCCGCAGCTTGACGAAATCTGGGTTGGATCTCAAATCTTCTTCACTTCTCCTCGATTCAAAAGGAATATCAAGCACCGTCTTAATTCGCCCAGGACGCGAGGTCATCACAGCCACTCTTTGCCCCAAATAAACCGCTTCTTCGATACCGTGCGTGATAAAAATAATCGTTTTCTTCGTGGCTTCCCAGATGCGCAATAATTCGCTTTGCAGTGTTTCTCGTGTTTGTGCATCAAGTGCTGCAAAAGGCTCATCCATCAGCAGCACTTCAGGGTCATAAGCTAAGCTCCTTGCGATCGCAACACGCTGCTTCATGCCGCCGGAAATTTCGTGGGGATATCTATTTTCAAAACCGGATAGGCCCACTAACTGAATAAACTCTAAGGCAATTTTGCGTCGTTCCTTACGAGGCACGCCCTTAGCCTCCAAGCCAAATTCCACATTGGCAAGTGTTGTTTTCCAAGGGAATAAGGCATATTGCTGGAACACAATCCCACGATCAAGATTAGGCCCTGTGATGGGCTTCCCATCTAGTAGAATTTGTCCGCTGCTAGGCTTCGTTAACCCTGCAAGGAGGTCCAGAAGTGTGGATTTACCGCAGCCGCTAGGCCCAACAATGACCATGAATTCTCCCTGTTTGACGTCCAAGTTAATATCCTGTAAGGCGGAGATGGGCTGTGAATCTTCTTTCAGGTGCCCTAAGTTTCGCTGAATACGAAACGATTTCTGCACATGCTGAATGCTAATTTTAGCTGTCATTGACTTGCCTCCTTCACGTTTTCTTTAGATGATGTTTACTTTTTCTCATTGACAAAAGGGTTAAATTCATTCGTATATAGGCCTTTGACACTCAACTGTCCCTCTTTAATCACACCTTCGTTGACAAGCCAATGGATCCAGGTGTCGAATTCTTTGTCAGAAATGAGCCCTCCTTTACCTGCAATGCCCGTACTTTTCCAGAACTTAACGGTAGAGGTGTCTTCTTTGCGATCGCGTGCGTTGATGATTTTTTCATAACGAGCCACGACTTCGGTCTGAGGTGTTGTGCGAGCCCATTCAATGGCTTTGGCTGTCGCTTCAACAAATTTATGTGAGGCATTGGGATTGTTCTTGATGAATTTGTCAGTCAGTACATAGCTTCCAGCACTAAAATTGCCAAATAAATCTTTATCTTTGAATAAAGGCTGAATGCCGCCGCGTTCCAGCGCTTTATCACGAAGGGTGCCTCCAAGTGCGGCTACATCAATTTGTGCAGCACGCAGTGTTTGCTCTGATGTCACCGGTGGAACGACAACCAAGGTGACTTGCTTAATTTCCTCGGCTGTAAGACCCGCTCTGTGCAAATATTCTTTAATGACGAATTCATGGTGTGCACCTAACGTATTTACCGCAATTTTTTTGCCGATAAGATCCTTTGCTGTTTTAATCGGACTGCCATCTAGCACGTAATATCCAGTCCACGTATTATCATCGACACCATAGTAAGAAATAACGGGCTTAATTGGTGCCTTCGCAGCGATCAGCTTCACAATGGCACCATTGAAGGCTCCGCCAAAATCCGTATCACCGGTTACGACTGCTTGAATATCTTGCGGACCGCTAATGGTATTGCCGATAAACTTTAACTTCAAGGGGGCGAGGTAGCCCAAATCTTCAGCTAATTCGGGATATGTAACGGAACCGACGCTACCTTGATAGCGAAGCTCAGAAACTTCTGGCGTCTGGCCTTTTGCTGAAACGGTTTGATCTTTGTTGCCACAAGCGGATACGACGAAGGATGAGGCAAGAACGAAAGATAAGGCTGTCACATAACTTCTTTTCAATGGTATGGTCATAATCCAATTCCCCCTTACGATAATTTCCAATCCTTAAACTTATAATTCCTATAGACTTACTGTGTATTGGTTTATATAATGAAATATACGATTACACCCATTTTCTGTCAATAAATTGGCGACACATGAACAGGAATGACGATGAATGACCATTATGAACCCAATCGAGGTGACTTTGATGTCCATGCAGCGATTCAATCTGATACCCTTGCAGGAAGCGATTGATTTACTCGGTGTTAGCCGTTCGACCTTTGATCGGTGGCGTAAATTAAAGCAACTTCCTTTTGTGAAAATTGGCAAAGAGATCTTAATTGATAAGAAAGAATTAGAGCAATGGGTACGTCTCCATGCGGTTAGTCTACAAAATCCTGTATTTACAGCAGGAGCATCGTCTACCGTATCTACACAAGAAAGCCCAACATTAACGGTTGGTTATCAGAGTGGAACAGCTCATATGTGGACATCTCTCATCATGAAAGAGCTGGGCTGGTTGGAAGAAGAGCTGGCCGCAGCCAATCCAAGTCGTGTGGTACAGGTGAAATGGTTCGATGGTGCTAACGGTGCGGTGCTTCTGCAAGGGATGGTAGGCGGCAGCATTCAGATTGCGTCGTTGGGAGACTATCCGATTGTCCTAGGTGCTTCGCTGTGTCAGACGTTCCCGGCTTTTAAACCTGTTCTAATTGCTTTTGATGGTAAAACCTCCGGTGGACAAGGGATTTCGCTCATTTTACGCAAAGGGCTGGAGCCCAGTGATATTTCGGAGATTTGTGGTTGGTCACTCACGTCGGCCGCACAATCGAGTGCAGGTAGACGGTTATCGAAGCTGCTCCAATCACTGGGAGGGGGCGGAGATCAGGTCATTCACAAAGAAATGGATGAGAGTATGGCGGGGATTGTAAAAAGGAAAATTGCAGGATGTGCCATGTGGGAGCCTTATATCTCTTTGGTTAACTATCACGGAGTCGGCAATGTGCTTTTTCAAGAAGGAATTGGGGAAGATTACCTTACGGGTGTCGTCGCAGACGAGAGGTGGGTTCATCATCATGAAGGAGATACCATCGCTTATTTGAAAGCACATCTCCGAGTACACGCCTTTATTCGCAATGATCCCGATGCAGCGGCAGAGCTGATTTCCCGAATTAAAGGGATCCCCGTGGAGATTGCCGTTGCCATTATGACCAAAGTCAGATGGGACGCTTCATTTTATACAAAAGATATGAATTCGCTCGCACAGTTGTATCAAGAGAATGGCGCTGTTCACACGTCCACATTATCCAAATTACAGGACACTCGTTGGAATGGTGACTATTTACAGCAAGCGATTAAGGCTTTAAAGCTACCTCATTTGAGTGGTCATCCCTTAGAGGGAGATTGGTCAGCTGAACAATTGTACTAAAAGTGCGCGGTTTCACTTCCATTCCATTTCGGTATATAGTAAAGAAATGATGTATGTGGAAGGGAGCTACGAAAGAAGATCATGCGCACAACAATGACGACCACGATGACGGAAGAACAACAAGGTATCTTTCCAGCCGTTTGCCCACTGGACTGTCCAGATCAGTGCGGTTTACTGCTTCATAAAGAAGACGGGAAGATTGTTAAAATAGAAGGAGACCCTGATCACCCCGTGACACAGGGAGCCATATGCAACAAAGTTCGCAACATGACGGCACGTATTTATGATGATAAAAGGCTGCAGTATCCCATGAAACGAGTCGGCCCCAAAGGGGAAGAGGCTTCTTTTAGGCGAATATCCTGGGATGAGGCATTGGATACCATCACGAGTCGCTGGAAAGAATTGATTGCCTCGGAAGGCCCAGAAGCCATATTGCCTTATAGTTTCTATGGCAATATGGGACGGATTGGGACGGAAGGTATGGATCGTCGCTTCTTCCATCGGATGGGAGCCAGCCGTCTGCTGTATGCCATTTGCGAATCTGCCGGCACCGAGGGCTACAAATATACGATGGGCGGCAGCTATGGGACCGATCCCGAGGATACGGTGCATGCGAAGCTGATCATCATGTGGGGCATCAATGCGGTCAGCACGAATATGCATCAGGTTATGCTGGCTGAGAAAGCCCGCAAACAGGGCGCGCAAATCATCGTCATTGATGCGCATAAAAACCAAACAGGCCGCTGGGCGGACTGGTTCATTCCCATTTTGCCGGGAACGGACGCGGCTCTGGCACTTGGCATGATGCACATTCTGTTCGCTGAGAATCTGACGGATCAGGCTTTCCTAGAGCAATACACGCTAGGGTATGAGGAGCTTAGGGAGCATGTGAAGTCATATGATCCTGCCAGCGTATCCGAGATTACAGGCGTGCCTGTCGAGGACATTTATCGCCTTGCTCGTTTATATGGTGAGACATCCCCTTCCTTTATTCGTATAGGGAACGGGATTCAGCATCATGATAACGGCGGCATGTGCGTGCGGACTATCGCTTGCTTGCCAGCTCTAACAGGACAGTGGCTGCATCAAGGCGGCGGTGCAATCAAAGGGAATGGCGCCTATTTGGAGCATAATTTGCCAGCTTTGCAGCGGCCTGATTTGCGTACGAAGGAAGCTCGACAAATCAATATGAACTTGCTTGGCAGCGCTTTGCTCGAGCTAGATCCGCCAATCCATGCGTTATACGTGTATAATTCCAACCCAGCGTTGGTCGCGCCACATGCGAATAAAGTAAAAGAAGGGCTGGAGCGAGAGGATTTATTCACTGTCGTGCATGATCTGTTCCTAACGGAAACAGCCAAGTATGCGGATATTGTGCTGCCAGCTACGTCCTCTTTTGAAAACACAGACTTCTATCGCTCCTATTGGCATCACTATGTGCATCTTCAACTCCCTGTGATTGCGCCTTATGGCGAGAGCAAAGCGAATGTGGACGTATTCCGACTGCTTGCGGAGAAGATGGGCTACGAGGATGAAGCGCTTCGGGACAGTGATGAGGACATGGTTCGTCAGGCTTTGAATCATCCTGGTAATCCGGCTATAGCTGAAATTACCTATGATGCGTTGCTGGAATCGGGATTCATGAAGGCAGCGACCCAACCCTTATTTCCTGGGAAACTTAGGACACCTAGCGGCAAAATTGAACTATACTCGGCCGACATGGCGAGCAAGGGTTTTCCAGCTCTTCCTATGTATGTGCCGCTTGCCGAGGACAGTGATTTGCCCTTTATGTTCATTCCAGCACCAAATCATAACTTCTTGAATTCAACCTTTGCGCATAACGAGAAGCATGTCCGCATGGAGAAAATTCCGAAGCTGCATATGCATGAAGACGATGCATCGGCTTTAGGCTTGGCCAGCGGCGATCTCGCACGTGTGTGGAACGAGCGCGGCGAGTGTGAACTGGTCGTTATGGCAGGCAGTGATGTGGTGCGCGGGGTAGTTGTCAGTCAAGGGCTTTGGGCAGATAGCCCAGGCAGCAAAACTCGCGTGAATGTCCTGACGCCAGATCGCGTGGCGGATATGGGCGGTGGGGCTACCTTTTTCTCTGGACGGGTAGGCGTGGAAAAGTTAACTTGAGCTCTAACCTTTGGGCGCTGGGCGGCATAGGGTACATCAGGAGATGATGACTTATGCCTATTCAGCAAAAAGCTTACGCCTTAATTGGAAGGCCCGTTGGTATTTCCCTCATGGATGGTACCGGGGTATCCGGCATTCTGTGCAGTGTACAAGGAGGCTCGATCTACGTCATTGAGTATTTATACCATACGCAATTCGCTACGAAACACTATACGTTTAATCAAGTGAGAGATATTTTGCCGTACCCGCAATGTCCACAGTCGTATACACCACAGCCTTTGTACTAAGATAACGTGAATGAATGAACTTGAACCGATCCTTTTGGGATCGGTTTTTTTGTGGAAATCCGAATTTAGTCACTCCCGAACCTAAATAAATGACAATTAAATCGAGCGGAAAGCATGTATCATCATTTATGTATACGCTTACAATTATATCATTTTAAGGATAAGGAGTTTTGCTGCAATGAAATTTCATAATGTCCAAAAAAAGTTTGCAATCATGCTTATGTTTTCAATGATATTGTCGTTGCTCCTTCCTGTAGCAGGAATGGCAGCAGATATTGAGGTTGAGGTTGTGAAACTTCCCCCTGCGGCGGATGCAGCGATCGCGTGGAAGAGCGGGGATACGGCTACGCCAACACTCGCGGATACGAATTACGATAGAAGGAATGGTACAACGGACGGACTCTTCAGTATCTCTTCAACGAGTACCCAAAAGAAATACATGTATTTTAAATTTGATGTGACGGCAGCTTCAGATCCGAGCTATAAATTTATTTTGCAAGTATCTGCTAAATTAGGAACCAACCTGACGACAGCGGATTTTCAGGTTTTCGGATTAAACGACAATTCGTGGCAGGAAAATACGTTTACATGGAACAATGCTTCTGCCCTTCAAAAAGATCTTCAGCAAATGGAGCAGGTCGGTCAATTTACGATTACTACCTTAAATGGCGCTAAGCCAATTTATCATGACATTGATGTCTCTGACTATGTGAGACAACATTTAGCGGATGGCATTGTATCCTTTGTGGTTGCAGATTCGCTGTCATCAGGGAAATCAGTCAACATCTATTCCAAAGATAATACCTCCGTCTCTAATCCGGAAACGCAGCTTCTTGTGAAGCGCATTGTGCAAAGCGATACTACGCCGCCACAATGGCCTGCAGGTGCTGCCTTAAAGTCAATTAATCTAGGTACAGACTTTGTGCAGCTTGTTTGGCCAGCAGCAACAGATGATAGCTCCGTAGCAAACTATAAGCTTTACCAAGATGGCGCACTTACAGCGACCATTGCGGGCAGTAACACGTATACGGCTCAAGGCCTGACACCGAATACTAGTGTATCTTATGCCGTCTATGCTGGAGACGTAGCTGGAAACTACTCTACTGAACCTTTGACCTACAACACAACAACCTTGTCAGCGCCAGTTACGCCGATTCCGATTGTCGATGTAAATGCGAGCAGCAGTGACGGGAATGTGGAAAGCAATACATTAGATAATAACTTATACAGTCGCTGGTCAGCATCAGGTGATGGTCAGTATATCATGTTTGATTTAGGTCAAACCAAACGAATCGGCTATGTAGGTATCGCATTTTATAAAGGTGATCTGCGCTCCACTCGAATCGATATTGAGACTTCTAATGATGCTATAGCATGGACAAATGTATGGAGTGGAAACAGCCGTGCGACCACAGCAAATATGCAAGCTTTTGATATTCCAGATATGGATGCTCGTTTCGTGCGTATCATAGGACATGGGAACTCAGATGGCAGCACGTTTACCAGCTTAACGGATGTCATGATCTATGCACCCTATTTAAAAGGCGACACTCCAGTTGCCATAGTACCGAACATTACACCAACTGCTCCTCCAGGGACAGTTCCTTTCACCAAAGCAGGATTAACGAATCCAGATGGCACTGTACATGCACTGCATACACCGAACCTTGTCACAGGAACAACCCTTAATGTAACAAGTTATGGTGCGGATCCTGCAGATAATGCGAATGATGACCGTGTTGCGATTCAAAATGCCATTAATGCTGCTTCTCCAGGAGACGAAGTTTACCTGCCAAACGGTGTGTATAACCTAATCACTTCGCCAGATGGCTTTGTGAATTTGAAGTTGAAGTCCGGCGTGAATTTACGTGGTGAAAGTGAAAGTGGCACTATCTTGAAATCCAGCATCGATGATATTAAAAATAGTTCCGTTGTGAAGTCATCAAGTCAACACGATATTAAGGTTTCAAACTTGACGATCACATCGACTTGGAATCGCTCATTCTCTCTCGAGCATGCGACGAACAATCCCGATGCAGGTGGTCCCGATAGCAGCATTGCTATCGCTAACTATGGAGAAATTCCATCCTATAATGTGACGATTGATCATGTTACGGTGGAACGTTTTAGACGGATGGCTATCCGTATTGAGAACAGTCATGATGTGGTTGTTCGCCACAGCACATTCCGAAATGCAACAGATCTAGGTGGAGGCGGAGCAGGTTACGGAACTTCCATTCAAGGTATGCCGAAGGTGGATCGACTTGGTTTCGACAATGATACGTATTGGAATGTTGTTGAAGATTCAACGTTTGAAGGACCGTATTTACGTCATGGTTCCCTAATCCAAAATGTCGCGCACAATAACGTTTTGCGTAACAATCATTATATGAATACCAAATTAGACGCCATTGATCTTCACGGTGAGTTAGAATATTTAAATGAGGTGTACGGCAACACCATCGAGAATATTTTGACTGGCGGAGGCGTAGGCCTTGGGAATACAGGAGGAACAGCTCCTTCTAATCATAGTAAATCCGGCCCCAATAACCACATTCATGACAATGTGATCCGTAATTCGCGAGAAGGCATTGTTGTCACGATGGGTACGCCAGAAACGTTGATTGAGAACAATATTATCGAAAATACAACATCGGTCGAAAATGCAGTAGGTATCAATATTCTAAATGGGCCGGGAACTCGTATTGTTAATAACATTATTCGAAATAATACGGCGTCTAATTACTGGGGCATTTTGCTGGAGCATGATAGAGGGGATCAGAATGCTAACTTTATCGGCGCTGGTGATCCTCAGAATGTGCAAATTGAAGGAAATGTCCTTACTGGAAATGCAAATGGCATTCAATTACAAGCTGGCGCTAACATTTTGGTAAATAAAAATCGCTTGAACAATTTGGGCACCAATTATGATAAGGAAGCTGGAGTTACTGCGACAGAGGTATGGCCATCTACGGACAGTACGTTAAGTGGTTTGGAGGTAAATGCTGGTACATTAAGCCCGGCATTTGATCCAGCAGTGACGGAGTATGTGTCTTCTGTTCCAAAAAGCACGTCTGAGCTTTTCATTACACCAACGACAGGAAGCGGCGAGGCTACAATGACCGTAAACGGTGCTCCAGTTGTTAGTGGATCACCTTCCAATGCCATTCAACTGCAGGTTGGTGAAAATGTCATAGTACTTGTCGTTACCGCAGAAGATACAACGACGAAGACTTATCGACTAGTGGTAACGCGTTTACTCTCAGACAATGCGAATTTAAGTAACCTAACTATTGACGCGGGTACGTTTGTATTTAACCCTATGCTTACAACCCAAACGGCGAATGTATCTACTGGGAATTCTAAAATACAAGTAACACCAACCACATCAGATAGCACAGCTACTGTGACCGTAGACGGAGAAACTGTTGTAAGTGGCTTTCCTTCTAAAACAATCAAATTGCATCCTGGTGCGAATGAAATTGCTATTGTCGTTACCGCAGAAGATTCGTCGATGAAGTCTTATCTCTTGACGGTAATCCGTGGCAAGGACAAAGACATGGATATATAAGATTGAAAAAAGCTTGATCAAGCCCAGTTCACTACTGGGAATTGATCAAGCTTTTCTATTTCTGCTGGTATCCTAGCGATTATCAATTTTCTCTGGGTACAGATCATGATTCATCAAGCGATGCTCAGCCATGGCTTCGTACTTCGTACCTGGTTGACCCCAGTTACAGTAAGGATCAATGGAGATGCCGCCGCGAGGTGTGAACTTGCCCCATACCTCGATATAACGCGGATTCATCAATTCGATGAGATCATTCATAATAATATTGACACAATCCTCGTGGAAATCACCGTGATTGCGGAAGCTGAATAGATAAAGTTTCAAGGACTTGCTCTCCACCATTTTGATCGTAGGAATATACGAAATGTAGAGGGTAGCGAAATCCGGTTGTCCAGTTACAGGGCAAAGGCTAGTGAACTCAGGGAAGTTAAATTTGACGAAATAAGCCCGATCCGGGTGTTTATTATCAAATGCTTCTAAGAGTGTAGGGTCATAATTGAACACATACTTCGTGCCTTGATTGCCCAAAAGGGTAATCTCTTTCAAGTCTTCATTACTTCTTCCTGCCATGGGTAAATCCTCATTTCATAGTTTTTTAGAGAGGGAGTTTTCGAACCTCTTCTTATTCTGTACAAAATGTATCATACTCCGCAGGAAAAAGCACCTTGCAGCGAGGTGGCAATTATTACAGACTTGTGTAGGTCGTCTAGCACACGCTTACAGCGAAACGGGTTGTCCCAGTGCCACGGATTTGTAACCCGCTAAGGCGACAACGGTTGAACGTAACCCATCTTCCCCCGTGATCGGCACCTGTTCGCCATTCAGCAACGCTTGAACAAATGCTTTCACTAAGTAAGCATCCATGGAGTCGCCCCAGAAATTCCATTGGCCTTTCCCATTATCTAAGCTATATAGCTCGTTTTTTTGAGCAAAAGCATCGAGGGATAGCGTTCCTTTCGTACCCACAATCGTCATCGTCACATCTCCCCAAGTAGGGAAAGCGGCATTCCGCGACCAGCTTGTGTCTAAGACGCCGACGACGCCATTCGCGAATTTGACATGGATCATACCCGCATCATCGATCGCTAACTCTTCATTGAATAACGTTGCAGCATAAGCGTAGACTTCTTTCACTTCGGATTGGGTCATCCAATTCATCAAGTCCATGACGTGTACGGTATGATCTAATAAGGCACCGCCGCCGGATAGCTCGGATTGGAGGAACCAGCCTGAAGGGAGCGAACCGCGATTGGTTCCCTTGATGGCTACGATCTCACCAATTTCGCCCTGCTCGATAGCCTCTTTAGCTTTAACCACTGAGGCTAAATAGCGGCATGGGAATGCCGTCATCAGCTGAACGCCGTTTTCTTTACACGCGGCAATCATCGCTTCCATTTCCGAGAGCGAAACGCCAAGCGGCTTTTCACAAAGCACGTGCTTGCCAGCTTTCGCCGCTGCGATCGTGATTTCTGCATGATGCACGTTCTCGGAACAAATGACGACAGCATCCAAATCCGTGGCAAGTAAATCCTGATAATGTTCATAGTAGGGCAATTCATACTTGGCGATTACTTTTTCCACGCGTCTGTGATTGTCATCTGCAATACCCGTGACCTCCACCTGCGAGATCGCTCGTAGTGAATCCAAATAAGAGTGTGCATGGCCGTGCGCGAAGCTGATCATACCTACTTTTAATTTTTTCATACTGTTTCCTCCCCAGACGTTGAGCTTGGCTTCAATAGGACAGATTTCCCTGTGCGAACCGAATCCAAGGCAGCCATCGTAATTTCTAGTGCTTGATAGGCATCGTTTGCCGTAACGATGGGCTCACTTCCGTCTCGGATACACTGAATGAAATGGGCAATCTCCAAATCATAGGGACTTGCGTATCCGGGACTTTGCGGAACTTCTGCGAAACGTCTGCCTTCTGAATCGGAAGGGGCTTTGCAGATGTGCAGGGAACTGCTCTTTTGGCTGTCGCTGCGGACAATGCCTCTGCTTCCTGCAATTTCCACGGCGGTTTGGAACGGCCCTTGGTACCCCCAGAAGGCTTCCACATTGGCAACGGCTCCATTTTCAAAAAGAAGAGTAACTAGCGCATAATCAATGTCATTGACGCGTTGGTTCAAGCCATATACAGACTTCACTTCTCCGACGGCCCAACGTAGAAAATCAATATCGTGGATCATGAGATCGGTAATGACGCCTCCGCTTTTATTGAAATCTTTGAACCATGGTCTGACATCACCAGGGTGTGAACCGATTCGTTTGGCATGAATGACGCCGACTCGTCCTAACTTGCCCTCATCAATGGCTTGCTTCATTTGTACATATTCGGGGAAAAAACGAACGACATGTCCGACAAATAAGCGGACGCCGTAGTGGTCGCAACCTTGAATCATGGCTGCCGCATCTTCTAAGTTAAGGGCAAGTGGTTTCTCACATATCACATGTTTGCCGGCTTGTGCCGCTTTTAACGTATATTCCTTATGTAAGTAGCTTGGCAGTGTCACACTGATGACATCGAAATCAGCCTTGTTCAGCATGTCTTCAAAAGATGTAAAAGCAGGTGCCCCTGTCGTAAGGGAAAGTGCTTGTGCTAGCTCGAGATCCAGATCACATACGCCTGTTATCTCTATATCAGGCATGTTTGCATAGCTGAGGGCGTGTACGTTCCCCATTCCCCCGCAACCAATGATCGCAACTTTCATGCAAATTCACTCCTCACTTTATCGTATGAAAAATAGTAACTAAGTAATATGATATAGGTATTGTCCAATAGCGTATATGCGGACATTTATTCAGTTTATATCCAAATTTGTTATTAGTGGAAGCGTGGTGTTTGAAAGACATGGACATTTATAAAGAACCAATCCCCTATCAAAACCCATCATTATGCATGAAAGTATGGCGTTTCGCCCAATCGGGGGCAGAAGGGGAGTACGGTAACACCTGGCATTATCATAAAGAGATTGAATTCATTTTAGTTGAGCAGGGTATCCACGAAATTCAAACACCGAATCATGTCTACTCGCTCAAAGCCGGGGATGTGCTGCTGATCGGCTCTTCCCAATTGCATAGAGGACGCAAAATAAGCGATAAGGACCTCGTCTATATCGTACTTCATATTGACCTCGAGCCTTATTTCGATCGGGCTATGATGAGGTATTACCGAGATTTTCTGGAGATATTTCATCCGTTAGAAGCGCTTAATTACATTTTCCAAGAAAACGAGCATGTGAAGAAAGAAATTGCCAGGATTATTACGGATACCCATGATGAAGTTATGGGAACTAAGAAGGGCTATGAAATTGCAGTCAGCATGCATATCAAGCATCTGCTCTTAATGCTGCTTCGCTATGACAATCGGGGGTTGTTAACGACACATGGCAATGTGGATGGGGATGCGGATATCATTCGGTCACTTGTTGTCTATGTGGACGAGCATTTGACGGAGAAGATCGATATGGGGGCGGTCAGTCGAATCGCCGGTATGAGTTATTCGTATTTTTCGAAATATTTTAAGAAAAAGATGGGAGCCTCATTTATCGACTATGTCAACCAGAAGCGTATTTCAAAAGCGGAGCGGCTGCTCGTTACTGAAAAACGCAGTGTGAACGAAATCGCAGAGACTGTTGGTATAGGGAATATGGCGCATTTCTATGAGTTGTTCAAACGGTTCAATGGCTGTACACCTAAGCAATATCTGAACAAAATGAATGTAAGTGACTTTTGAACAAAAGGGGCCGTCTCACAAGTAGAGTAACTACTTACGAGTCGGCCTCGTTTCTTTTTGTCATGTATGTAATTAGATTAGGCCAATAATTTCAAAAATTCACGCATAAAACCTGGTAAATCCGGCCATGCATGACCGCTGACAAGTTTCCCATCGACATGAAGCGTATCCGTTGTATAGGTCGCGCCAAGTGCTTCAACATCTAAGCGACATGCGTTATACGCCGTCAACGTGCGCCCCTCAAAGAGGGAACTGTCTTTCAGAGCGGCGAATACTTGTGCACCATGGCAGATGGCACCGATCGGCTTATCCGCTTCAAGGAAATGACGAAGGATGCGTGGCACATCTTCACTTGAACGAATGTATTCTGGAGCTCTGCCGCCAGGAATGATGAGCCCATCGAACTGGCTGGGATCTACATCGGCGAAAGCGACGTGGGAGGGGAGAAGATGTCCTGGTTTTTCGGTGTATGTTTCCCAATCTTCAACAAAATCGTGGACGACTGTACGAAGTACTTTCTTCGTAGGAGACGCGATAACCGCCTCATAGCCCTCCTCTAGTACACGGTAATAGGGATAGTACACTTCCAAAACCTCTACAGCATCACCCGTTAGAAATAAGATCCTTTTGGACACAAGATCACTCCTTGGTAATAGATGGTAATTCATATATAATTATGAACAAACCTCGTTTTCTTGTAAACGGGTGGAATTTGAGATGAATTGTCGAATGGGATATTCAATAATGATGTTCATTACCAAGGATAATGTTTATAATAGATAAATAAATTATCATGAGAGCTAATCTATGAGGTGAATAGTTGAATTATGAAAGCTTATTTAGAACTGCTTAAGGATGTCTTAGATCAAGGTGTAGAAAAGGGAGATCGCACGGGAACAGGAACGATTTCTGTTTTTGGCCGTCAGATGCGAATCAACCTGAGGGAAGGCTTCCCACTTCTAACAACAAAGAAGCTGCATATCAAATCCATTGTTCATGAACTGCTGTGGTTCATAAGCGGCAGCACGAATGTCCAATATTTGCGCGATAATGGTGTTACGATCTGGGATGAGTGGGCTGACGAAAACGGAAATCTTGGCCGCGTATACGGTGCACAGTGGCGTACATGGCTTGCGCCAAATGGGCAAGTTATCGATCAAATTGAGAAGCTGATTCACCAAATCAAGACGAATCCTGATTCACGCAGACACTTAGTGAGCGCTTGGAACCCTGCGGAAGTGGATCATATGGCCTTGCCGCCTTGCCACTATGCGTTTCAATTCTATGTAGCGAACGGTCGTTTATCGTGTATGTTTCAAATGAGATCCGTGGACACGTTCTTGGGTCTGCCTTTTAATCTGGCATCGTACGCTCTGTTAACCCATATGATTGCTCAGCAGTGTGATTTGGAAGTAGGCGATCTGATCTGGAACGGCGGCGATGTACACATTTATCAGAATCATGTTGAACAAGTGAATAAACAGTTAGTGAGAGACCCACAAGAGCTGCCAACGCTTCATATCAAAAGGAAGCCAGCTTCCATCTTCGATTACCAATTCGATGATTTTGAATTTCTTAACTATACACCGCTGCCGGGCATCAAGGCTCCGATTGCGATCTAAGGAAGTTGTTGTAACGAAAGGAGTGTTCGCCGTATGAGTATTTCATTTATTTTTGCCATGGATCGTAACCGAGCCATTGGCGTCAATAATAAGCTACCTTGGCATCTGCCAGGCGATTTGAAATTTTTCAAAAACGTGACGATGGGGCACCCCATCCTGATGGGACGCAAAACGTACGAGTCCATCGGCAAGCCGCTTCCCGGGAGACGAAACGTCATTCTCACGCAAAATACCGCGTACCAAGCCGAGGGCTGCGAAGTTATTCACTCGGTAGACGAAGCGATCGACGCGTTCCGTGATCAGGAGTTATTCGTCATCGGCGGAGCAGAGATTTTCAAACTATTTGCTTCGCATGTGAATCGTATGTACATCACTTACATCGAGGATGAGTTCGAAGCGGATACCTTTATGTCCGACCTCGACTTGTCCACTTGGACTCTGGTATCGTCTGAGCAAGGTGAGCGCAACGAGAAGAATCCGTATGAGTACTATTTCCGGATTTACGAACGGAATTAGATCGTCTGACAAAAAAGCCTTGAGCACTCCCACTGTTTCGCACAGATGGCGCTCAAGGCTTTCTTCTATTGTAGAGACTTCACGCACTTTATTTACGTTTTCGAACCAACGATACGATCAACGCTAACGCGCCAAGCACCACGGCAGCAATGGACAGGTATAGTGACGTGTTCGATTCGGAACTATTTCCAGCAGATGCTGTGCCTGCCGTTATATTCCCGTGACTGTCCGTAGTCGCTCCAGCGGCAGCTTTCGCTTTAACGGTAGTGACTGAAGCGGGTTTGTCTGAGCCATTCGCCCCAACCCATTCCACGACAGTGCCGTCCTTGTATGTTTGGTAGGCTTTCCAGATGATCTGAGTAGCGGTATCAGCTACTTTACCTTGCATGCTGAAATCACCGAATTCAGTTGCCCCTAGTCCATCACCCGTTGCTGTCCAAGTAACGCCAGTAATTTTCCCGGCAGCGTCCTTTGCAATGTCGTACTTCCAACCTGCTTTAGGTTCAAAACGAGAAACAGCTACCGAATCAAGAGGGAATTTGACCTCGACTTTAACAGTAGCACTTTCCTTCTCAGAAGGTACACGTACGGTGAAAACTTCATAGCTGCCTTGCGTGGCTTCTTTCGGATATACAACGACGTGAGCACTTGCGATCCCCACGAGAAGCATGGACGCGATCATCATCGAGCTTGCGGTTAACATGAGCTTTTTAAACATGGAATTTATTTCCCCTTTCGATTTCAACTCTTACCATGTTGTCCATCTTACCTGATAGACAAGCATAAGAGTATGACTCGACTGGGCTATTTTTTCGACTAGTTTTGTCCTTTTCGTGTCAACCCATGCTTAATAGCGAAAGCTGTGAGCTGCACGCGATTCTCTAAGGATAGCTTCACGAGTATATTTTTCATGTGATTTTTCACAGTATGCTCGGAGATCAGCAGCTTCTCGGCAATAACCCGATTATTATCCCCTTGTGCGACATAAGCGGTGATTTCTTGTTCACGTGATGTAAGCATGTGAGGGCTCGGGCCTTCCGTGTGCGCGCCAACTGGTGAGCGGAAACGTCCGAATAGCTTGTCCGCCATACCGCGGGCCACCTCTGAATTATCGTCAAGCAAGGCACGCAAATAGCTGAGCCATTCATCGGGATCCATGTTTTTGAGTAAATACCCTTGTGCGCCGAATTGCAAAGCCGTGAAGAGATCTGCAACATCATCCGAAACTGTGAGCATAACGATGCGTATCCCGCCATAGGCTTGTTTAATGTGCCGTGTAGCCTGTAATCCGTCCATGGGTGACATATGAATATCCATTAAGACGACGTCTGGAGCAAGTTCTCCACAAAGACGAATGGCATCTTCTCCTGTACTGGCTTCTCCAACGATGAAGAAATCTGCGCATGGCGCAAGCATGCTTCGGATCGCTTTGCGTGCTAAGGGATGATCATCAACAATTAGAACGCGAAATGGCATAAGTTCGGGCATTAGCTGTTCACCTTTCTTTCAGCTTGAACGATCAGTTCCGTGCCAGCGTCTTTCTCACTCAGAAGCTCAAGCGTAGCCCCGAGCTCGGAAGCCCGTTTTCGCATGAGATCGATGCCGTAAGTCGTGCTTTTAGCAGTAGTCTGCGTATTAGGCTGCAGTCCGCACCCATTGTCCGTGATATCCATCCGCCAGTGATTGTTGTCAGCTTCCAAATGGAAGGTAGCATCTGTTGCCATCGAATGTTTACGAATGTTGGTGAAAGCCTCCTGCATAATGCCGAAGAGGAGGATTTCTTCATTAGGTGAGAAGCTGTTTTCGGTGATTTTCACGGTCTCCTGAAGTTCAATGCCCGTGACCAAACGCCAATTATCTAAATAGGTATGAATGCGCTGCCCAAAGGAAGTGCCTTCTTCTGGCGGTGTGCGCAGATTGAAAATAGCCTGACGAAGTGAATTGTCGATCTCGGAAACAGCCGCTTTCGCTTCTTCGATATCGCCTTGACGCAGCTTCACATTCAAGAAGAAGAGGGTTTGTGCCAAATCGTCATGCAGCTCTCGAGCCAGACGCTCTCGCTCCTCGAAGACCGCTCTGCGAGCTTCGCTGAGGAGGATTTTCTCATTGCTGCGTTCCATGCTGGTAAACATCCAGGATGCGAAGAGATACGACAGGAGCAACGTAATCACTGTAATTGTGAAATTGCCGGCTTCCATCGTCAAATAGCGCAGTAAAAATTCATGACGAATATATTCAAATCCGCCAATAATAAAGACGGGCACCAGCACTGTAAAAAGCTTGTATTTACGCATAGACATGCAAGGGATCAGCTCCTTTTCAAAGTAAAAAGCAAGGGAAAGTTTCTTAAGATAAGTAGGTGTAAGATTGGAACGGTTTCTATTATAGCATCTTTGATTTAGAATTCTTCACAAAAAATAGACGCGGTACTTCTCAATTCCTGCACACGTGTGCTACATTATTAATAAATCGTAACACGGATGGGAAAGGTGTGGTTGAATTACTATGTGGAAATCTTTACTGCAGGAGAGGAAAAGCTGGGCTGGATACGTTGGCTTTATTATCCTCCTTCATGTCTTGGGGCTGATCGGTTTATATACCGTTGCCCAATCATCTCCTGCGTTCTGGGGGATTGGACTTCTGGCGTACACGTTAGGGATGCGTCATGCGTTCGATGTTGATCATATTGCGGCCATCGACAATACGGTGCGGAAGCTAGTGCAACAGAAGAAAAATCCACTTGGCGTCGGTTTTTACTTTTCATTGGGGCACTCGTCCGTCGTGTTCGTCATGGCGATTGTAACGGCCTTCTCCGTGCAGTGGGCAGCTCGTGAACTCCCATGGATGCAGCGTTTTGGCGGTGTGATCGGCGCTTCTGTGTCTGGATTATTCCTGGTCATCATTGGTATCATCAATCTGTTAATCCTTATTAGTCTCTATAAAATGTTTCTGAAGTTTCGTGGCGGCAAATACGACAACAACGAGTTTGAAGAGCTTTTAGAATCACGTGGGTTCATTGCGCGACTCATTAAACCGCTATTCTCGTTCATCACCAAAAGCTGGCATGTGTATCCGTTAGGTTTCCTTTTTGGTTTAGGCTTTGATACGGCAAGTGAAATCGCCTTATTGGCTATATCCGCACATGCGGCTAAGGATGCGATTCCGTTCATAGGTGTCATTTCGCTGCCGCTCTTGTTCGCAGCTGGGATGAGCCTATTCGATACGGCAGATGGTATGTTTATGACGAAAGCGTACAAATGGGCTTTTCATACGCCAGTGCGCAAGCTGTATTACAATCTGACCGTTACCGCACTTGCGGTTGTAGCGGCGTTAATTATTGGCGTGATCGAGCTCGGACAGGTGCTTTCCGAAGAATTCAGCATGGAAGGTACGTTCTGGACGTGGTTGCAAGAGATTGATTTCGGTACGTTAGGCTTTATTTTGGTTGGGATGTTCGTCATCGCGTGGATCGTTTCGATTGCTGTCTGGAGAGGCATGAAGATTGAGGAGCGCTGGGGCACAAAGTACAATCCATAGTAAAAAGGGCCTCTGCGTAAGCAAAAGAGGCTCTTTTTTTGTAATGGTGAACAATGGAATATGAATTTTTTCTAAAGGTAATGATAGAAAAAAGGATTTTTCAATTATTCGTTGAAAGTAGTCTGTCTAGCACTTGAAATTGTGTAAAAGAAAGTAGGACGAATCATGATTGAGTTTAAACATCTTTCTAAAGTATATCCAAATGGTACTGTTGGCCTAAATGACATTAACCTTACCATACACCCAGGGGAGTTCGTTGTAATCGTTGGTTTATCAGGTGCTGGTAAATCCACGCTGCTTCGTTCGATTAATCGTCTGCATGAGACGACTAGCGGTGAAATTTTAATCGATGGGAAATCCATTACTAAGGCGAATGGCGCACAGCTGCGTCGGATGCGTAGAGACATCGGGATGATTTTCCAAACCTTTAATCTAGTCAAAAGATCCACGGTTATTCGTAACGTCCTTTCCGGTCGCGTTGGGTACCATTCCACACTTCGCACGATGTTTGGTTTGTTCCCTAAAGCGGACCTTGAGCTTTCGCTCAAAGCACTGGAGCGGGTTAACATTCGTGAAAAAGCGTATTCGCGCGCCGATGAATTGTCCGGCGGTCAACAGCAGCGCGTTTCCATTGCCAGAGCGCTCGCACAGGAAGCCAAAATCATCCTGGCGGACGAGCCCGTTGCGTCATTGGATCCGCTCACGACACGTCAGGTTATGGATGACCTGAAACGGATCAACAAGGACCTCGGGATTACAACCGTCGTCAACCTTCACTTTATCGATTTGGCTCGCGAGTACGCGACACGCATTATCGGACTTCGTGCAGGGAAGGTCGTGTACGATGGACCTGTTGCTGATGCGACAGATGATGTGTTCTCCGAGATCTACGGCCGCGCCATCAAGAAAGATGAGCTGCTGGGGGTGCAGGAGGGATGAGTGCAGCAACCGTCAAAAAGCCTCCGCGCACAAAGTTCTATATGATCATCGCGATCATGGTGCTATTCTTGATCGGCAGCATCTATCAGACAGATGCGACGCTGACAAGATTAGCTACAGGTACACCGGAGATTTTGAAATTCATCGCAGAAATGTTTCCGCCAGATTGGCTGTTCTTCGCTGATATTTGGAAGCCGATGGCGCAAACCATACAAATGTCCATCCTGGGCACGATTGTTGGCGCGTTATTCGCATTCCCAATGGCGCTGTTGGCTGCTCGTAACGTTACTTCGACGCCATGGTTGTCCTATCCAGCTCGATTTATAATGAATTTTGTTCGTACCATTCCTGATTTGCTCTATGCGGCCCTATTTGCAGTTTTAGTAGGCTTTGGTCCAACAGCAGGTACGTTAGCACTAATTTTCTTTACTTTTGGTATTATTTCAAAGCTTTCTTATGAATCAACGGAAGCCATCGATCCGGGTCCGCTTGAGGCGATGACGGCAGTTGGAGCAAATAAGTTGAAGCTGATCCGCTTCGGGGTTCTGCCACAAGTTGCTCCTACGTACCTAGCGCATTTTCTGTACACGTTTGAAGTGAGCATTCGTGCTTCCGCCATTCTCGGTCTGGTTGGCGCGGGGGGTATCGGCTTATTGCTCAAAAATACACTCGATCTGTTCCGTTATGATCAGTCTTGTGCCATTGTTATTTATACGTTGCTGATCGTCGTCATCATTGATTTGGTGAGCACGCGATTCCGTACGTATTTGCTAAAAGGCAGTGCCAAGCCGATGTCTGAAACACAAGCTAACACGTATAAAATTATTGGCGCAGTAGCTGTGATTGGTCTACTTGTATGGGCATTAACTGGCTTGGAATTAACAGGCTTCCAACCAACCACTTGGATTCTTACAAAAGCGATGATCAGTGGATTATTCCATCCAGACTGGGCGTATGTGTATATCCCTGAAGGAGAAGATTTACTGCGTTCCCTGCTTGAAACCTTGTCGATTTCTTATTTAGGAAACTTCGTTTCAGCGATCGTTTGTCTTCCTTTTGCTTTCTGGGCAGCGGCGAATATGAGCAAGTACCGTGCTGTTTCTGGTACAGGGAAGCTATTCCTTAGCGTCGTTCGTACGATTCCGGAAATTATTATGGCTTTGATCTTTATTAAAGCAGTCGGACCGAACGCCTATGCGGGCGTAATGGCTCTTGGCTTGCATTCTGTGGGGATGCTGGGCAAACTATATGCCGAGGCCATCGAAAATATGGATATGGGGCCTACAGAGGCTATGACGGCCGTTGGAGCCAACTTCTGGCAGCGGATGTCATTCGCTGTCATTCCACAGGTCATACCAGATTTCATTTCGTATACGTTGTACCGTTTTGAAATCAATGTCCGTTCGGCGACCTTACTTGGCGTCATTGGTGCTGGGGGGATCGGGACACCGTTGATCTTCGCACTGAATGCAAGGCAGTGGCCGCGAGTAGGAATTATCTTGATTGGGATTATCGTCACCGTCTCTATCATTGACTATATCTCGGGATCATTACGAAAACGAATCGTATAAAATCGAATCACGTGTTCATACAAAAAAGGCAGTTCCTGAAGGTTGTAACCTTCAAGAACTGCCTTTTTTAGTTAAGAGCCGTTTACTTACTGATGACCCCGCCTTGCGCAACTAAATGGAGGATACGAGGCTCACGAAGACGATGCGATGCTTGTGTGAGAGGTTCATCCGGCCCTATAATTTCAATTTGTTCAATTAAGTTGATCGGGATCATAATGTTGTTTATTTTTAATAGCTGAAATTCTGGGTAATACTGCGCAATGACGCCTCGGACTTCATCGGTGCCGCACCGAATAATAACTTCTGTTTTACGCATGATCAGCATTTCGTACATCCCGTTTTTCACCCCACAATGAGTTATGACACGACCGACTTAGTAAACGTTTGATAGATGATAGTAAACGATGAGCTTGGACGGGCGTACCACATTCATAATATGCAAGGAAAGTCTGGTATAGAATGTAAATTTTAGAAGGGAAAAACCACCGCGTCATGGATGTTAGACACATGCTGCGGTGGTTTGTTGTGTAGTGTGTAATTTGATTTTAAAGTATTTTGAAATTATTTCAAGCCCATTGCTTTGTTAGCTTCACGAACGATGTTGAATTTATCATCAGTTGTAGCTACATAACCTTGGTGTGTGTATACATCGATAATTACTTTTTTACCTTCTGGATCGTTACCGATCGCGATGAAAGCATCTTGAATTTTCTTCTTCCAAGCCGCATCCATATCGGAACGAACAGCGATTGTATCGTTTGGAATTTTGTCGGAGAAAGAAAGAACTTTCGTTTGTTTAAAGATATCTGGGTAATCTTTCAGCATATTAGTACGGATATCTTGGAACACGCCTACAGCATCAACTTGGCCGTTAAGAAGTGCGATAACCGCTTTGTCATGCCCTTGGAATTGAACGCCTGTTACATCTTTCACTGGATCAACACCAGCTTGCTTTAATACAAGACCTGGGTAAACATAACCAGCTGCGGAAGTAACACCTTGCCAACCCATTTTCTTGCCTTTCAAATCAGCAACGGATTTGATTGGTGAATCGGCTTTAACAAGAATTTCGGATTTGTAGAAATCAACCAGTTCTTTCGTTGGTTGACCCGTTGCATCATCAACGCCAAAACGTTGTGCTTGTACAAGAAGATCAGCAGCTTTACGGTTATCGTGGGCAACAACATAGTTACTTGGTGGCAAGAAACCAACATCAACTTGTTTGGAGGACATAGCTTCGATAACAACGTTGTAATCTGTGGAAACGGAAACCTTTACTGGGATTCCTAGTTTATCTCCAAGCAATTTTTCAAGCGGTTTAGCTTTTGCTTCAAGTGTCTCTGCATTTTGGGAGGGTACGAATTGTACTTTAAGTTCTTTAGGAATGAAACCTGCCGCTGCTGCTGGAGTAGCCGTTGCTGCTGCTGTTGCTGCTGCAGTAGCTTTAGCAGTTGATGAAGCAGCCGGAGTTTCGTCTTTTTTCGCGCAGCCAACAAGTGCACCTGCAGCTACAACCATGGACAAACTGAGTACTGTTAATTTTTTCATGTTTTTTTTGACCTCCGTTTAAATATTTACTTTTTATCTATGTTGTACTATAACATTATCATAAGAGATATGGAAGATAGTGTGAAGTATTTGTTAATCTGACAACTGATATGTAAAACTTTACAATAATTATGGATTGGAGTGAACCGTTTGACGCAGAATGGACAGGCACGAACAAGTCACATTTCGATTTTAGAAACGAGTGACCTCCATGGGAATATGCTTCCCATACATTATGCAAATAATCATCCCAATGATGTAGGATTGACGAAAATCGCTACCCTAATTACACAGGAACGAGCCAAGGAAGCGCATGTCATTGTGTTGGATAATGGAGACCTGATTCAAGGTACACCACTTGCCTATCACCATGCACGCTTGGACAATGAACCTATGAATCCCATGGTGTTAGGTCTGAACTATTTGAAATATGATGGGGCCGTACTAGGGAATCATGAATTCAATTATGGCATGGACGTGCTCCAGAAAGCAGTCCGAGAATCTGATTTCCCTTGGTTAAGTGCCAATATTGTGAATGAAGAGACGGGAGAGCCTTTCTTTGGCAAGCCGTATCTGATTAAGGAACTTGCGGATGGTGTGCGTGTAGGGATTCTTGGCTTAACTACTCCCTATATTCCGAATTGGGAAGACCCGAAGCATATTGTCGGCTTGCGTTTTGAAGATCCTATTGCAGCAGCTCGTACGTGGATACAATTCCTCAAGGAGCAGGAACAGGTAGATGTCATTGTTGTTTCCTACCATGGTGGATTCGAAAGAGATATCGCGACTGGTGAGCCTACGGAACCTTTGACGGGCGAGAATCAAGGGTATCAGTTGTGCATGGAAGTAGAAGGGATAGACGTTCTACTCACAGGTCATCAGCATCGAAGTATTGCAGGCGCCCAAATTAATGGTGTAACCATCGTTCAACCAGGCACAGCTGGCGTAACGCTTGGAAAGGTGGACATCGTGCTAGAGCAGGTAGAAGGTAAGTGGCGCATTGCTTCCAAGCAATCGGAGCTTTTATCTGTTGCGAATGTGGAGCCAGACACGGTGCTGATCGCGCAGATCAGTTCTTACGAGGCGAAGACACAACTGTGGCTGGATCAACCAATCGGGAAGCTTACGGGGGACATGCTCGTGACAAATCCGATGCACATTCGTACAGAGGACAATGCGCTGATTGAGTTTATAAACAAGGTCCAGATGGAGCTATCGGGTGCCCAGATTTCAAACACAGCGTTATTCGATAACTTTTCACCTGGATTTCCATCGGATATTACCATGCGGGATATCGTTTCCAACTATATTTACCCGAACACGCTCAAAGTCATTCGAATCTCAGGTCAAGATATTAAGGATGCTTTGGAGCAGTCGGCGGAGTATTTTGAATTGGCGGAAAATGGAGAGCTTCACGTAAGCAAGTCCTTCATGGAACCGAAGCCTGCCCATTATAATTACGATATGTGGGAGGGAATCTCCTACACCTTAAATGTTTCTCGTCCAGTCGGGGATCGGGTTGTGCAGCTGGATTATGAGGGGGAACCGATTAAGCTCGAAGCCACTTTCGATGTGGTCATGAACAATTATCGGGCTGCTGGCGGAGGCAACTATGCCATGTTTCAGAATAAGCCAGTTGTCAAAGATATTCCAACAGATGTAGCTGAGCTGCTGGCAGGGTATATTATGGAACGAGGTACCATCGAGGCGAGCGTAAACCATAACTGGAAAGTGATTTGGACGTAGATCGTTCTGCCATGAGAAAAGCCTTACAATAGGAGGAGAACTGTCGTGTTCTCAGCTTTTGTAAGGCTTTTTGGTTGCGAGAAGGTTATTTCTCACGAATATAAGCACGATCTCCCGTTCGAGGATTGTAGTAGACCCGATAGGTGAACCCGTCTTTGGGATCTATGAAAACTTCAGATGTAAATACAAAGCCGTTTGGAGGCGATTGGGGTGTCGCGGCCCCCTCTGTTTTGTAGCGTTTGTCATAAACAAGATAACCTAGGAGAAGTAAAACAAGGAAGCCTACTATCCACAAGCCGTATACGAGCAAAATAGAGAAGTTCCCGCTCATAGCCTTCGCGTCCGAACGGCTGTGCCATACGCGACGATTTCGCTCATATTTTGACCAATATCCCCGCTGTCGAACCGCATCATGACAATCGCATCTCCGCCCATGGCAGCCGCATTCTTGACCAGTCGGTCCATGGCTTGCCTGCGGCCATCTTCCACCATTTGCGTATATTGCGTGACTTCTCCGCCAATTAACCCTTTCAGCGAGGCCATAATATCCCCGCCAATGCCTCTGGCCCGCACGACGACGCCAAAGGTACTGCCTAAAACTTCTGTAACCTCATAACCGGCAATGTTTTCTGTTGTAACTACAATCATATTGAATCGCTCCTTTATTGTTAAAATAGATGCTTTTCTACTGGATAAGGATTGGCTATTATTAACTTAGTACGTTAATCGCATGAGGGGGTTTCACATTGAAAACAGGGACAACGATTGAATTATGGCCAGGAGCTACACAAGACAGTCAAGGTGAGGAGAACCAAGGCTGCCCAAGCTTAACCTTATATCCAGCAGAGGGAGATGGCTTGCGTGCAGCAGTTATTGTATGTCCAGGAGGCGGTTACGGCAGACGTGCCCCTCATGAAGGCGAGCCTATTGCAAAGTGGCTGAATGGGTTAGGCATATCCGCGTATGTGTTGAACTACCGCGTAGCGCCATATAAACATCCTGTTCCGTTGCAAGATGCGCAGCGGGCTATTCGAACCGTGAGACATCATGCCGAGGCGTGGGGAGTCGATGCTAACCGCATTGGTATTCTTGGTTTTTCTGCAGGTGGACATTTGACAGCAACAGCAGGTACGCACTACGATGCCGGAGATCAGACCTCCGCGGACCCGATTGAGCATCATAGCTCTCGTCCGGATCTCATGGTGCTATGTTATCCGGTTATTTCATTTGGTGTGAACGCGCACCAAGGTTCACGGATTAATTTGATAGGCGAAGATGCTAGTGAAGAGTTAGTCAACGATTTGAGCAATGAACTTCAGGTTACGACTGATACGCCGCCAACCTTCCTGTGGCATACAGCGGATGATGCAGCGGTTTCGGTTGAAAATAGCCTGCTTTTTGCTAGTGCGCTAAGCCGCAATAAAGTTCCTTTTGACCTGCATGTTTTCGAGTCGGGACGTCACGGAATTGGCATTGCAGATGATCATCCGGAAGCGTATATCTGGCCTGAGGTTTGTGCGAATTGGTTGAAAAAGCAGCATTTCGCATGACCAAGCTTGCCTACGAATGCCATCCGCTTGGCGACTCAGCGATTGTGATTCGCTTTGGTGCGGACATTTCGTTAACGAATCTGCATAAGGTCAGGCAGGTAGTGAATTATTTAGAAAATAACTGGTGGGATGGCTTCATTGAGCTAGTCGCCGCTTATACAACCATTACAATTTATTATGATGCATTCCGCATATATAACTATTCTTCCGAAGCTGTGTTAAAAAGTGGGCGATCCCATAGGACGGTTGATTGGCTTCCATATGACTATGTCCTGCAACATATTGAGCAGCTATTAGATGCGTATTTAGTGGACGATAGTGAAGGATTAGCCGGGCAGTTAGGAGCTATCATTGAGATTCCAGTCTGCTATGAGGCGGCATATGGACTCGATCTGGCAGAAGTAGCGGATTATCATCAGGTGAGCATGGAAGAAATCGTGTCTTGGCATACTTCTCGTGTGTACCCTGTGTACATGATCGGTTTCGCACCTGGTTTTCCTTATTTAGGCGGTATGGATGAGAGACTTGCTACACCGCGCAAATCAGTGCCGCGCACGCAAATTCCAGCTGGTTCTGTGGGTATTGGCGGGGCGCAGACGGGCATATATCCTTTTGAAACCCCAGGCGGCTGGCAGCTTATCGGTCGAACGCCACTTCGATTGTTCCGTCCGGATATCGTTCCCCCATCCTTGCTCAAGGTTGGCGATCAAGTGAGATTTGTGGCGATCACATCGGAGGAGTTTCATGCGTTAGAGGAAGGGAATGCGAGTCATGAGCTTTAAGGTCATTAAACCTGGGCTATTATCCACTATACAGGATGAGGGGCGCAATGGTTTTCGAAAACATGGTGTCATTGTGGCAGGACCGATGGATCGATTTGCTCACCGAGCAGCCAATATGTTGGTTGGTAATGGCTCGGAAGCGGCAGCCTTGGAAATGACACTTCAGGGGCCAATCTTAGTTGCACAGAAAGATATGCTGGTTGCCATTTGCGGAGCAGACATGGGGGCAGAAGTAGATGGTGTTGCAGCGCCCTTATGGCAGCCATTTATACTTCTTTCAGGGAATGAGTTGCATCTTCGTTATGCAGCCCATGGGTGTAGAGCGTATCTTGCTGTGCATGGTGGGTTCAAGGCCAATTACGTGCTAGGAAGCCACAGCACCTATCAGAGAGCTGCCATTGGTGGATATGAGGGAAGAGCACTACGTACCGGGGATGTACTAGAAGTAGAGATGGATGGGTTGGCCTCTGAGATTGTGAACGAGGTTGAATTACGAAGCAAGTTCGTGAGTTCAATGATTCGTCCTGATTATCGCGACAATCCGACAATACGGATCGTGAGAGGTAAGGAAGCCTCCTTATTTACACCCAACAGCTGGACTAGATTGCTTTCTCAAAGCTTTCTCGTAACTTCGCAATCGGATCGAATGGGGTATCGGTTGTCAAGTAATCCCAAGCTTGAGCTCGAAGCTGGCTTATCCTACGAAATGATCTCCGAAGCTGTCGTCGCAGGCACGATCCAGGTTCCCTCAAGTGGACAACCTATTCTCCTGATGGCGGATTGCCAAACAACTGGCGGATACCCGCGCATCGGTCACGTGATCACGGCAGATCTACCGCTGGTGGCGCAGGTGAAGCCAGGTGGACAGCTGCGCTTTCAGGAGGTTACGCATCTAGAAGCACAAGAACAGTTGTTGCTTCAGGCGATGGATCTTAAGCTGCTGGGGGTGGGGGTGAAGGCTTGGTTAAGGGGGTTGGGATGAGCGGAAATGAAATGAATCCCACCGGCTCCCCCCTCAGCTCTCCAACATCTCCCCCCCACAGCAACTTTAACTGGAAAAACTCCAGCTATTTTTGGGGATTTTGATTGTTTTTGGTATTTAAATGGAAAAACCCCAGTTAATTTCGCTTAAATCCCTCCTTGGGAAGGAAATGACCGAAATTAACTGGAGGAAATACAGTTATCTTATAAATTTACCGAAATGCTCCTTAATTAGCTGGAGAAAACTCTTAGGCCCCCTAATGAAACTGGAGTCTTCCTACCCATTTTATTAAAATAGGGATAAGGGAGATGATCCGGTATGGGAAAAAGATTGAAGCAAGAAGAACGTCTGAAAATTGTTAAAGAAGCATTGGCTGGAGTTAAGGTTGGGGTGTTAGCTCGTATGTACGACATTCATCCTGAGACCATTCGCGAGTGGGTTAGGGAGCACCGTGACTCCATTCCACAAGAAGAAATACCTATGGCGGACGAGCATTTGCAAGAGCTTCAAAGGCTACAAGAAGTTGAAGAGCGCTATGAAAAGGCCTGTAAGGTGCTTGGTGAAAAGGAACTAGAAATTGAGATTTTACGTGAGCTGCTAAAAAAGAAGAACCCCGCTTATCTGAAAAATTTGAAGTAGCAGATCTATTTATTAAGCGGGGAAATTCAACTGCAAAGGTTCTGCGCATACTTGGATTGTCTGAATCCACATACTATGATCGGAAAAAGCGATCTGCACAATCTAGGCCGATATGCCCGACAAATGCTGTAATGGGACGCCCCGTGCCTGGTTACTCGCATACAGAAACAGGTAATAAGGTTAGTGATGAACAAATCAAAGAGTGGCTTCTAGAGCTTCTTGAAGGCGAGGAACATGTCTACGGCTATAAACTTCTAGCACAATGCATTCGCAACCAACATGGCGTGAGACTGAACAAAAAGAAGTCGTATCGCTTGTGTAAAGAGCTAGGGATCCTTCAAAAACAACGCAAACGAATTCAGACACATCCCCGTAGATTAGCGAAAAATAGATCCATAACAGGGCACAACCAGCTCTGGCAAATGGATATTAAGTATGGCTATGTCATTGGACTGGAACGTTTCTTCTATGTACTCAGTATTATTGATGTGTTTGACCGCGTCGTTGTTGGGCAATACAAAGGTCCGATTTGTGAAGCCAAACATGCCGTCCAAACATTATGGAACGCAATACAGAGCCGTATAACGGCTAGTGAGGAATTACCAGTCGTTCGAACGGACAACGGGCCTCAATTCATTAGTAAGTTATTTCAAGACACCTGTGAGAGCCTCGATTTGGTACATGAACGCATACCGCCAAAGACTCCGAACCTTAATGCATTCATCGAGTCTTTCCATAGCCTCTTAGAACGTGATCTCTTCAGTCAAAGAGATTTTATGACCTTTGATGAAGCGTACAAGAAACTCGATGACTATATGGATTTTTACAATAATCGTAAAATGCACGGTAGTTTGAGATTAATGCCTCCAAGCAAGTTTTCAGAATGGGTAAAGACACTGGAAGACTCTTCGGCATTTCATAATTCCATGTAAACGCTCGAAATAGTGAGCTTTTCTAAGAATGCACAATTACTGTAGGCTAAGACTCCAAATTAAGGGGGCCTAGCCGAAAATGCAGTTATTTCGTGAAATTGCACAAATACGCTTATCCCACTCTTCACTCAGCAGTTTCCCTATTCAATCCAGAGAGAATAAGTTGAGAGAAGAATGAACTGCGTGATGAGAGAAGAAGAATGGATTGAGTAATGAGAGAAGAATGAAATGAGTAAAGAGTGAAATGAGTAATGAGATAAATGAGTAATGAGATAAATGAGTAAAGAATCAAATGAGTAAAGAATCAAATGAGTAAAAATGAATGAATGATGATGCCGGAGTGGTATTCATCTAAGTGGGGAGTGAAATCGTCATGCTGCGCATTGACTTGAATTGTGACATGGGCGAAGGCTTCGGCGCCTATCGCCTCGGCCGTGATGCGGAGCTGCTCGACTACGTCAGCTCCGCCAACATCGCCTGCGGGTTCCACGCAGGCGACCCCGCAACCATGCGCAGCACAGTTCAGCTGTGCTTGCGCAAGGGCGTTGCGATCGGGGCCCATCCGGGCCTCCCCGATCTGCAGGGCTTCGGCCGGCGCGAGATCGCGATCACGCCGGCAGAGGCTTACGAGCTGACATTGTATCAGCTCGGAGCGCTGCAGGCGTTCGTCCACGCCGAAGGCGGACGCCTGCAGCACGTCAAGCCGCATGGCGCGCTCTACCACATGGCCGCGAAGCGCCATGAGATAGCCGCCGCGATTGCGGCTGCAACGGCCAGCGTCAGCACGGAGCTGACGCTGTATGGCCCGCCCGGCAGCGAGCTGCTGCGGGCGGGCACCGCCGCGGGGCTGCGGACCGCGAGCGAGGCTTTCGCGGACCGCAGCTACCAGCGGGACGGCTCTTTAACGCCCCGCGATCAGGCGGGGGCGCTGCTTGAGAGCGCCGCCGAGGCTGCGACGCAGGTGGAGCGGCTTGTCCGCGAAGGGAAGGTTCTCTCCATCACGGGAGAGGAACTGAGCATGCGCGCGGACACGATCTGTATCCACGGCGATGGGTTGCACGCCGTGGAGTTCGCGCGCGATATCCGCGCGCTGTTAGAGCGAGGCGGCATCGCAGTGATGCCGCTGGAGACCTAGCGAATTCACTAGGTCTTTTTTTACTTATCCCCCAAACTTGACCCCTCACAAGGAAAGAATCCCTATAACTATTCTTTCACTTGAGACCTGCTCAGCAATATGAGTAAATAGATATGTAGCCGGCCGGCTTCCATGCCTTCGGAAAGGAGTGATCAAGGTGATTACAACGCAAACAGAGGTGATCTCTGCGTAAGCAGAGATCACTGTTCCAAGCGGGGGCCACTAGGCCCTCGCATAATTTTTACGAACGAGTAGACAGCGAGAAGCTTTTTACATATAATGAGAATTGTGAACACAAAGTGAACACAACAATAAACTACGGTGAAGGGAGTGCTTTTTAATGAACACAATGACAATGACAGTAGCGATGAATGTTGCGGCCGCCGCAGAGGTACTCGTCTCCTAACTGAATATCATTCGTGGAATAACCGTTCACCTGAATTGTATAATTGCATATACAACCGACAGGCACGATTATGATCGTGTTTTTTTTATTCCATTTTTGAGAATGGTAGGAGGTTAAGGGGCGATGAAGATACTCTCTGCAAATCAGTCAAAGTTAAGCTTTGCACAATTTGAGGAGGTTTTCATCCATGAGTTATAAGAACGGGAAAGATGTTCTTCCCCCTAACCTATTAAAACAATTACAAGAATATATCCAAGGCGAGATCGTGTATATCCCTAAGAAAGAGCAGAAACGTGCAGGCTGGGGAGAAAATAACGGCACTCGCATCATTATTGAGCGGAGAAATCGTGAGATTTTCCGGTTGTATCAGACGGGTTCGACAGTGTTGGAGCTGATCAAGGTGTTTCATTTGTCCGAAGACAGTATCCGCAAAATTATTGTTAAAACACGTGAATTAACAGCCAATCAGGCATAGCAGCAGCATCCATCGTGATGCTGCTTTTTTTTTTTTGTAGGAAATCCTAGTTTCCATGCCGAAATCATTCATACAGCGGATGTAAATGTTTAGGAGGAATAGAGAGATGATATCTGTATTTGTATATGGCACGTTACTGGTGGGGGAAAGCAATCATTTTGTGGTCTCTCCGTATTTATTGGAAGTGCAACCTGGCGCGATCCATGGACGTTTATATGATGTAGGACCTTACCCTGCGTTAGTTCGTACAGATGATGAATATGTGGTTGAGGGAGAGTGGATTGAAGTTACCGAAGAGGGGTTGGCTGCCATGGACATTTTGGAAACGTACTACAGTCCAGGTCATACGGATAATGAATACGAGCGAATTTGGGTAAAAGATGCCATCGGAGAGAAAGAAGGTTGGGTATATTGCTATCCTGATCCGCGTGGACTTCCAGTTATTCAAGGCTCCTCTTGGAAATCTCATCTGCACAATAAGAAGGCGTGATTTTATTCGAGTTTTTCCGACATTCTCCTATCTTGGCCTCAGATATGATGCTATAATTAATACTAATTTATGGACTCGAGGAGAGAGAACATGTCAGCTTACAAAATTTTGCTAGCCGACGATGAATTGGCACTTCGCTTTCTTCTGACGGAGACGTTATCTGATGAGGGATACGTCATCACGGAGGTTGAGGATGGTCAACAAGCGATCGAGCAGCTCAGCAAGGAAGCCTACGATTTAATTATTCTGGATTATATGATGCCGGAACGCACGGGCGTAGAGGTTTGCTCTTGGTTGAGACAAAGTGATAATGTGAATAAGGACTTGCCAGTTATTCTACTGACAGCCAAAGCGCTGGAGAAAGATAAAGAGAAAGCGAAGGCTGCGGGTGTCACGACATACATTGTAAAGCCCTTCAGTCCACTTCAATTATTAGATACCATCGGGCAGCTATTGCAACGCCAGGTTGAATAAGGATGCACTAGGATCAGTTAGATTAAGCTTATAAAGGGTGATTGTCTGCTATGAGCCATAGGAATATAGAGAGATCCAAAGATTCAGCTTCAGAATCCGATCGAGATGCAAGAATCCTTAAACAAGGAAGAAAGCTGTTTATTCGTGAATTTGACAAGCAACTGCAGCAGTTGCAGTCCTTGCTGACAGCGGTTCAGGTGCAGCCAAATCTAGAGGATTTGCAACAATGCTATCGGATTGCACATACATTCAAAGGTAGTGCGCCTGTCTTTGGTTATATGAGAATTGGTAAACTGGCGGAAGACATGGTGCGGAAATGGGAATGGACTCTAGCCATTGAGAAGCAGGATCATGAGTCGCTCTTGTCGACGAGCCCGGTATATGAAAGCATTGAACGAACGGTTGAATTATTGCTTGAATTGAAAATGGAGCTGGATATCGGCTTAACGGAAATTCAGATGGATGAGGAGAACGATCCTGTTACAGGCTCGATGCTTCGAACTCTCAAAAGTCGTATTTTACTAGTAGATGATGACGATGCGCTTCGCTCTTATTTAACTAGACGATTGCAACTGGATGATTGTATCGTTGATGAAGCCGCTGATGTAGAGTCAGCAAAAAAAATACTGCGTGAGCATACATATGATCTTGTTACGCTAGATCTTATGATGCACCCACAGTCTGGCTATGAGCTATTTGATTTTCTAAAAGAAGATCCTACTCTGAAATGGCTGCCGCTTATCGTGTTATCTGGACGTGATGATATCAGCGATAAAGTTCGTTGTTTCCATTTAGGGGCCGATGATTATGTGACCAAGCCATTCCAATATGAGGAATTGGCTGCGCGCATCTACGGTCTGCTCAAGAGGACCCGAAATTTTGAACAGCTGGCTTTCCGCGACCCGCTGACAGGTGTGTTTAATCGCCGCTATTTTGATCTGCAGATTGGATTAGAGCTGCAGCGCATTGAGCGCTACCCAGCGCCAATTTCTCTCGTGTTTATCGATATTGACAGCTTCAAAAGTGTTAATGATACGTATGGACATCACGTAGGTGATTTGGTGCTCCAAGGCTTGGCTCATCTGATGCAGGTCAATCTGCGTTCGACAGATTTATTGGCTCGTTTTGGCGGCGAAGAGTTTGTAATCGCACTTCCGAATACGACTGTGGATCAAGCTAGGTCTATCATGCAAGATATTTTAGATAAAGTTCGAGTGAAGCCCGTTGCACAGAATGAGGGTCAAACGTTCTCCATTACGTTCTCAGCTGGAGTAGCTGAATGGCAGGTAGGGATGACGGTTGCGGAGTGGGTAGCGAAAGCGGACGATGCGATGTACCAAGCGAAGCAGCAAGGCAAGAATCGCGTTGTTCTGGCCGACTTAGAAGATGAGGGTGCACAATTTACGAAGCTGGTTGCCCATGCGAATGCCCAGCTGCAGAAGAAAAAGCTCTTGATCGTTGATGATGATCCGATTCTGAGAGCGATTCTGATCTCGCAATTGGAGCACTTGCCGATTGTTATTACGCAGGTTTCTGATGGTGAAGCAGCATGGCAACTGCTGTGTGATCAAGCCTTCGATGCTTGTATTTTGGATGGCATCTTGCCTGGACTTGATGGATTTACCATCTTGGAGAAGATCAAGACGGATGCGAATGCGCTCTCCAAAGATTTGAAGATACTGATGCTTTCTGGTAAGAAGAAGGAAGCGGATGTGGCGAAAGGTCTGCAAATGGGAGCCGATGATTATATGACGAAGCCATTCTCACTCGTGGAGTTGGAGAATCGCGTCAAACAGTTAATGAAACTTGTCTAGGAAAGGAGGGGCTATGTCCTCTCCTTTTTTTGTTTTTGCTCCCTTAAGAAAGTTGTCTGTGGTTCAATTTACCTTGAAGGAGGTTTGCGACTCCAGCACTTTCTGATACAGTAGAATGATATACGAAGATACACATGAAGGAGCAAGATGAATGTCGGATAAAGACAATCTGGTACGTTTTGGAATTTCAATGCCGCAGTCTCTAATCGAGCAATTTGATCGGTTGATTGCCTTACAAGGGTATGATAATCGCTCGGAGGCGATTCGTGATCTGGCGCGCAAGGCGCTTTTGACCTCAAGCAGTATGGAGCCAACTGAAATGGTTGCCGGTACAATTGTCATGGTATATGACCACGATAGCCGTGATTTACCGATCACGCTAATGGATCTTCAGCACGACTACCATCATGCCATTATTTCAACGATGCATATCCATTTAAACCATAAGCAATGCTTGGAAATACTCGTCGTTCGCGGTGAAGTGCAGAAGCTTCGAGAGCTGCAGCAACGCATACAAGTGTTAAAAGGTGTTGCCTACGCAGAGCTGTCTGTTACACATGTGGACGAGCATGGTCAAAGTCATGGACACAGCCATCATCATGGGCATCATCACGTTCACGATAAGGCTGAGACGGATTAGTGGAATTCGTAGTTCGTTTGTATTTTTGCTAAAATAAAGGATATGGAGGTGCGTTATGTCAGAGAAGAGATGGTTCTCTTTGGAAGAAGCCAATTATTTATTGCCATTTGTTGATCAAGAACTGAAGAAGATGCAAGCCTTGAAGCGTGAATTTGAGGACAAATATATGGAGTTACGCCATAAGAAGAATGAATACGCTTCGATGCCCAGCTCGGAAAAGGATCCCTTTTTCGTCATGGAAGCAGCGTTGGAATTTCTTCAAATTGAAGCGCGTGGACTCATTCAAAGCTTTCAAAAGACAGGCATTGAGCTAAAAGATATCGATACGGGACTTGTTGATTTCCCAGCAGTCATGAATGGACAAGAAGTGTTGCTTTGTTGGAAGCAAGGAGAGGATCAGATTCGTTATTATCACGGAGAGCAAGATGGGTTTGCTGGCCGTAGACCGATAGCGGATTAGAGGGATATTAATGACGAGATTATTACTACAACAACGAACTAAAATGTGGTTCCTGCGACTGCCAGTAGGCTTAATTGCTGTGTTAGCGATCATGTTTATGAGTGCTCTCCTTGCGCCCCAATCAGTCTCTGCACATGCCTCATTAGTTGAAGCGACACCAGAAGCGGGAGCCAAGCTTGAAAGCTCGCCTGCTGTGGTGTCCGTCACGTTTAATGAACAATTAGACAGCGGACTCTTTTATATTAAGGTATATGATCATAGCGGAGCTGAGATAACGAATCGCAAAGCGATAATGAATAAGGATCAGATGGGGATCAAGCTGGATTTGCCGAAGCTGGCAGAAGGCGTGTATTTGATTAGTTATCACGTCATTTCAGCAGATGGTCATCCTGTGGGTGGAAGTTATCCGATCACGGTCGGGAACCCGCCTCAGGAGGATTTGCTCGATGTACCATCCGCTCATACGGGACACGATCACAGTGCAGGGCCGCTGACGACCAAGGGGTTGCTGCAATACGCCTCCCGTGGTTTATGGTTTCTTATGCTGTTGGCCTTGACTGGTTGGGCATTCTGGTTAAGATTGGTGAGAACCCAAGGTGAAGAAGCTCAGAAATCGGTCTCTACCTGGTCGCTCAATCTTCAACGCGGACATATTGTTGCCTTATTGCTGCTCATTTTCACTCATATAGAGGATCTTTTGGGCGGCGGCGGTGTGGATGAAATATGGCAGCTGCTAAGCGCGACGAATATTGGAATTTCTTGGGTACTGCTTCTCGTATTATCATTCCTAGGTTTTGTTTTGCTGGGCAGGGCGGCATGGTTGGATGTGGCTTGGGCCTTGGCCCTTTTGGCAGTCAAAAGCTTCAGCGGCCACGCAGCTTCCTTCTCACCTCTGTGGGCGACGATTGGGCTCGATTTTATTCATCTCGTAGCCGCAGCTTGTTGGGTTGGCGGATTAATTTTGCTGTATGCGAAATGGCGTCATAACAAGACGGGGCTCGGTAGTTATATGCAAAAGTTTTCCAAATTCGCATTGATTTCGATCCTTGTTTTAACCGTTTCAGGGATCCTTTCTGTCTTGCTATTTTTACCGAATCTGCGTTATTTAACGTACACAACTTGGGGGATCCTCTTGCTTGTGAAAGTAGGCGTGGTGGTGCTTGTCGCCGTGTTGGGGTTCGTAATTCGACTCTTCCTTCGCAAAAAGCAAGTGAATCAATCGATCGTCTGGGTGAAACTAGATCTATCCCTTATGGTCATCATTGTTGTGCTTGTCGGACTGCTTACGTATATGGCACCCATTCCTTCTAATGAGCCGCTTCAGTGGCATCAGATGGGAGAGAAGGTCCATGTTTCGGTCGATATTACACCTAAAATTCCGGGCAATAACAGCTTCGTCGCTAAGGTATGGCTGCCTGAAAAATCAGGTCAACCTAAGCAGGTTCTCTTGATTTTGCATAATAAGGATGATGAGCAGATTGCACCGATCTCTATTCCGTTAACGATCTATAAAGATACGAAGGAAGAGGAGTCCTACGGTTTTGCTAAATTTAGTTATAAATCGGAAGGGCCATATCTGCCATTTAGAGGCAATTGGGAGCTAGAAATGCGCGTCATGGATACCGAAGATAATGAGACGGTGTATACCAAAGACTTCATTGTGTATTAAGCCTGAGAAGGCAGATTAGATAAGCGAGGAGGATGACGATGGCTTGGGTTCAAATTCTAGATAAAGACCATCTTTCCGTTAAACTCGATGACAAAGATGATTCCGCTCTAATTGAAGTCAATGACGGCGGCATTTCACCGAACTATGTGACGATTCGACTGAATGAGCAAGAAGTGGATGAGTTGATAGAAGCCCTCCAACGCATCAAGCAATCGATGCAATGATGGTAAATGGTTAAGAAAGAACCTTCCCCCGAGACTGAACGAAAGTCGGAAAGGGAAGGTTCTTTTTGTTTGCATGTAGGTAGTCGCGTTAAAACAAGCTCCAGTCGAACTCCTGCGAAAGGATGCCAAGCAGATGTACACCAGCAGTGCTGTTGCCTTTACGGTTCAGTGAGGGTCCAACGATGCCGATACCGTATTGTCCTGGCACCATCGTCAGGATGCCGCCGGACACGCCGCTCTTCGCAGGCAGCCCGACATTCATGGCAAATTCACCGGAGGCATTGTACATCCCACAGGTAAACATGAAGGTCTTGGCGATTTGTACGAAGCGCCGCGGAATAAGGCGTTGTTTGCGAATCGGATCTACGCCGTTATGAGCGAGTACGAGGGCCATTCTGGCAAGATCCGTGCAATTCACCTCGATGGAGCAGTGGCTGAAGTAGACACGAAGGACTTCGTCTACTTCTTTATCCAAGACACCGTTATCTTTAAGGAAATAAGCTAAGGAACGATTGCGATGAGCGGTATCCGACTCGGATTTGAACACGTTTTGATTAATGGAAAGCGAAGGATTATCCGCAATATCCCTGAAGAAATGAAGAATACGATCGACCTGTTCATCCGTGTTATTCCCTGCAATTAAAGAAGAGATCGCAATCGCTCCTGCATTAATTAGCGGATTGAAAGGGATGCCTGGCTCGATAAGCTCGAGCTTCAGCATCGAGTTGAAGTCATCGCCAGTCGGCTCCATCCCAACTTTGGAGAATACAACGTCTTCGCCATTATCCATAAGTGCAAGTATAAGTGAAAAAACTTTCGAAATACTTTGTAAGGTGAAGCGAAAGTCAGAATCACCTGACATGATGGTTTTCCCTTCGCTATCCATAATGCATATACCGAGAATATCTCCAGAAGCGTTAGCTAGCTCAGGGATGTAGGAAGCGACATGACCATCCGACGTATGCGTTTTGCTAACAGCAACCCATTCGTCGATGTGAGTGTGAAGCTCCTTCCAGGTTTCATCGTGCTGTTGGTGAGACATGGTGAAGTCAGTCCTTCCTCTTCTCTAGGCTTTCCAAGCTTGCGGATGATTGTCGCTGATGAGCTCTGTTGCTGCTGCATTTGCAATTACTTGTTCTGGGTTTTTACAGCCTGGAATAACAGAAGTTACTGCATCATGCTTTAAGCACCAAGCCAATGCCCATTTCGCCATGTCCATGCCTTCAGGCACTTCATTTTGCTGAATGCGCTGAACGTCTTCCAGCTTCTGTTTGACACTTTCCGCATCGTGACGATGACGAACGTCCGTGTTACTAAATACAGCGCCTGGCTTATATTTACCGCTTAAATAGCCGCTGGCAAGAGGTACACGTGCGAGTACACCAAGGTCTTGATCGATACAAGATTGGAATACCTGATCTTCCGGCGCGCGGTCCAGTCGATTGTAGACAACTTGAATCGCTTTGGCATTCACTTTGCTTGAAGCCGCGGTCTGATGAATATTGGCATTGCTGCCGATCGAGGTGCCAAGGTGACGGATTTTGCCAGCTTGCACTTGTTTATCAAGGGTCGTCCATAGATCATCATTATCGAATAAAGCATCAGGTCCAGAATGGAATTGGTATAAGTCAATATAGTCCGTATGTAAAGCTTGTAGAGATGCGTCAAGTTGCTTAATGACGGCTTCGGCGCTAAACTCATCAGTTCGTGTGAATAAATCATGGAAATGATGGCCGAATTTCGTCGCTACAACCCACTTATCGCGATCGCGGCGGGATAAATAATTACCGATAAATGACTCGGAGAGGTGATCACCATAGCATTCTGCCGTATCAATTAAGTTGATACCAAGCTCTGCTGCTTGATCCAGAATAGCGTCCGCTTCTGCTTGTGTATAGGTTAATCCCCACTCACCGCCGAATTGCCAAGTGCCAACACCAACGATGGAAACTTTCAGGTCTGTTTTGCCAAGTCTACGATATTTCATGTCGAGCACTCTCCTTATTAGGTTATCCAAATTCATTATACAACAACATTTTATTTATTTTATCTTAATGTAAGCTTTCCATAAATGGGTTACGGTGTAAATAGAAATAATTTAAGGCGAAAGGATGTTGGTTCTATTGATCAAAAAATATGTGCTAAGCCTATTGAAAGAATGGGTGCCTACTATAGCATTTGCTATTATTATTGCGCTTGTAGTTAATACGTATGTTGCGCAAGCGATGACTGTTCCAACAGGATCCATGCTGCCAACTATTCAATTACAAGACGAGCTGATTGTTGAGAAAATGAAGCCATTAACCGACTTTGAATTCGGTGATATTGTTGTGTTTTGGCCGCCAATTGAGGGGAATGAGGACCGCTATGTGAAGCGTCTGATCGGACTGCCTGGCGATACGATCGAGATCAAAAATGGTGCTCTTTACAGGAACGGAGCCAAGGTAGACGAGCCTTATATCCAAGCACCTATGACATATACTTTTCATCAAGTAACTGTGCCTGAAGGGAAGTATTTCTTCTTAGGCGACAATCGCAATGACAGCTATGATTCTCATTTGTGGCCAGTGACACCTTTTGTAGCTGAAAAGGATATTATCGGCAAAGCCGTATTTCGCATTTTCCCGCTTAGTCAAATGGGGACAATTGAATAACATTAAAAGAAGCTCCCGACCTCATTTAGAGGAAGGGAGCTTTTTCTTGCATTAAGCGAGATGAGGTGATACTTGGTTCTCTTCAGCGTCGCCTTTATTTTTCTTCTTGCGCTCGGAAAGTTTGATGTTCCCAACGAATAGCGTAAGGACCGCGCCGAGTAGCACGAATACCAGTCCGTAGATAAACACTTGATGAAGAGAGGAGACAAGCGCATCTTTAATGATTGGCAATTTCTCCACTAATTCTTTTGGCAATTTGGCCATTGCCTCTGGACTTAACAGGGAGGAATAGAGAGTTTGCGGGTTCTTATGGATCATATCAATTAATGGACTCCCTACTTCCGCGGGAAACTGTTTCACTACTGGCTCTAGGTTTTGTTCAAGCAAAACTGTTGATTTATGATTCATAATAGCGCCGAGAATCGTCATCCCGAAGGTACCACCGATTTGACGGAAAAATTGGCTGGAAGACGTTACCACACCAAGCTCTGATTTCGGGAAGCTTTCTTGTAAAGCGAGTGTCAGAATTGGCATGACAAGACCCATTCCTAAACCAAGTAGAACCATGTAGCTGGATGCTATCAACTTCGTCGTAGAAATACCCATTGTGCTAAGGAAAACAAAGCCAACAGCCATAACAATCATACCGATGAGCATTTGTCTACGAACACCAATCTTATCAATTAATTGGCCTGAAACGACGCTGGCAGCAATCATTGTAATCATGAGCGGTGTCATGACGGTTCCAGAAGCTGACGCGCTAATACCGACAATCCCTTGCATGAAGAGAGGAACGAACATAATAGCACCGAACATTCCTACCGCCATCAGGAAGCCTACGCCGTTAATGGTGGAGAAGGTTCTATTTTTGAACAAACGAACAGGAAGGATTGGCTCTTGTGCTTTACTTTCAATGAATACGAAGGAAACTAATGACACGACAGCTAGTGCGAACAGACCAATAATCTGCCATGAGCCCCAAGCATACTCACTACCGCCAAACGTGAGAGCAAGAAGTAAACTCACTACACCGACAATCATCGTGACGATACCTGGGATATCAAACTTAACTTTCCCTACTGATTTATGCTTCGGTAAAGCAATAGAAATCAGAATAACAGCTAGAATACCAACAGGCAGGTTAATGTAAAACACCCAACGCCAGTCCCAAGCATCTACGATCCAGCCACCGACTTGCGGCCCGATAACGGAGGATAAACCGAAGATCGCTCCGAAAACACCTTGCCATTTGGCACGCTGTTTACCAGTGAATAAATCCCCAATAATAATCATGGCCATCGGCATCATGATACCACCGCCAAGACCTTGCAAACCGCGGAACAAAATAAGTTCAGTCATATTCTGAGACATTCCGCAAAGCGCTGAAGCAACGATGAAGATAATAAGTCCTGTTACATAGATGACGCGGCGGCCCATTAAATCAGCCAGTTTACCAGCGATAGGTACGATAACGGTGGAAGTCAGCATGTAAGCTGTCGTTAACCAAGTCATCAGCCCAAGTCCGCCGAATTCACCGACGATACGCGGCATTGCTGTTCCTACGATCGTACCGTCCAAAGCCCCGAAGAGCATAGCAATGATCAAGCCGGTGAGGAGGAGTCCCCTATTTTTGAGCTCAGGTGCAGCTTCTTCCGAGAGATCCTTTGGATCTGCTTTTTGAATACTTACCATCTGTATCACTCCTTTGATGTAATAAAATTAATACGATGAGGTGAATTTTTCGAACGCACTTACGAAGACATGAAGTTCATCTGAGGGAAGCTGTGATAAGCCGCGTGCAATCACTTTCTTCTGGACATCGTTAGCTTGAGCGAGGACTGCGCTGCCTTCTGCCGTATTTTCAACCAGAACAATTCGGCGATCCGTCTCATGATGCTTACGTATAACGTGTCCACTTTGAACAAGCCGGTCAATCATGACCGTAATCGCACTTGGTTTAACGCCCAATTTATCGGCCAGATGAGATTGTTTTGGTGTCTGTTCCTTCGAAATCATCGCTAACATGAATAATTGAGGAGCTGTTAACTCCGAATTCAATTCTGAGAGGACTCTTTGCGTTATTTTGCGATGAGCCAGTTCAAATGTTGTGCGGAAGCGATTGGTATAGTCAGTCAATTCATCTTCCAAGTGATAACCTCCTTGCAAATTGTTAGAATTGTCTAATAATTAAACAATATAATAATTAAATCAAATAATATTTAAATTGTTTAAGTAAAATATAAACCTGTCAATGGATGAAGTCAATAGGGTGTTTCTGAAAATTTCAGAAAACCAAGGAGTGATGTACTTGCATATCCTTTGTATCTTGCATATAATAACTGGTACATATACGTGGAAATGCTTTGACGGAGAAGAGTACGCAGTGCTTCTTGACAGGGAGGGAAAGCCGATGATTGAGAGCTGGCCCCGAGAATCAGGCTGTGGAAGTTCACTCCCGAGCAGTCCTTTGAACAGAAGCGCGAAGCGGCTTCTCAGTAGAGGGAACCGGACACATCGTCCGTTATCTGGAATGAAGTGAGACTCGTTTATTTGTCAACTGGACATAGACGAATCTAATTAGGGTGGTACCACGGCTTTTCGTCCCTTGCGAGGGAGCGGAAAGTCTTTTTTGTGTTTTCATAAAGGGCGGTTCAGAGGCCTAATTCAGGAGGGATTTCGATGAAAGAGCGGTTAGAAGCTTTGAAGCAGGAAGCGCTGCAGGAGCTAAGCGGCGTAGGAAGTCAGCAGGAGCTGAACGATTTAAGAGTTAAATATTTAGGTAAAAAAGGACCATTAACCGAGGTTCTTCGTGGCATGGGCGCTTTAAGCGCAGAAGAAAGACCGGTCATCGGCCAAGTGGCGAATGATGTGCGTGCAGCGATTGAGGCTGTTATTGAAGAGAAACAAGCAGCTTACACGAAGCAAGAAACAGAGAATAGACTTCGTGCGGAAATGATCGACGTTACATTGCCAGGACGTCCTTCACAGCAAGGTGCTGTGCATCCTCTAAGCAAAGTCATTCAAGAAATTGAAGACATTTTCATAGGGATGGGTTACACCGTTGCGGAGGGTCCAGAGGTTGAGCAAGACTATTACAACTTCGAAGCGTTGAACCTGCCGAAGGATCATCCGGCTCGTGATATGCAGGATTCGTTCTATATTACAGAAGAAATTTTGATGCGCACGCAGACATCCCCTGTTCAAGTAAGAACAATGGAGAAGCGTAAAGGTGAAGTTCCGATCAAAATCATTTGTCCAGGCAAAGTCTACCGCCGCGATGACGACGATGCGACTCACTCTCACATGTTTCAACAAATTGAAGGTCTGGTCATTGACCGCACTGTGCGGATGAGTGATCTCAAAGGGACATTGCTTCAATTCGTACAAGAAATGTATGGACCAACGACGAAAATTCGTATGCGCCCAAGCTTTTTCCCCTTCACAGAGCCGAGTGTTGAGGTCGATGTGAGTTGTGCGATGTGTGGCGGCGAAGGCTGCCGTACGTGTAAGCAAACAGGTTGGTTGGAAATTCTCGGAGCGGGAATGGTTCATCCGCGAGTTCTTGAAATGGGTGGCTATGATCCGAAGGAATACACAGGCTTCGCATTCGGTATGGGTGTTGAGCGTATCGCTATGTTGAAATATGGCATCGAAGATATTCGTCATTTCTATACGAATGATTTGCGTTTCTTAAAGCAATTTTTACATGTGTAAGCATTAGGAAAAGGAGGGTATCAAGCATGAAAGTTTCTTATCAATGGTTATCGGAATATGTTGACGTATCAGGTTTCACAGCCGAAGAATTAGCTGAAAAATTAACCCGCAGCGGTATCGAAGTGGATATCGTCGAGGATCGCAATAAAGGTGTATCTAACGTTGTTGTCGGGTTTGTAAAATCCCGTGAAAAGCACCCTGATGCCGACAAACTTAGCGTTTGCGTGATCGATGCAGGGCAAGGGGAAGACTTGCAAATCGTGTGTGGTGCCAAAAATATTGATGCTGGACAAAAGGTTCCTGTCGCGATGATCGGCGCTGTCCTTCCAGGCGGACTGGAAATCAAACGCGCTAAGCTGCGTGGCGTGGAATCACAAGGTATGATTTGTTCCGCGAAAGAGCTAGGGCTTAACGACAAATTGCTTCCAAAAGAAATTCAAGAAGGCATCTTGGTGTTGCCTGAGGATACGGAAATTGGCCAATCAATTCTAGATGTATTGGCGATTAGCGATAAAGTCATGGAGCTTGACTTGACGCCAAACCGCTCCGATTGCTTGAGCATGCTCGGGGCTGCTTACGAGATCGCGGCGATCCTTGGCCGCGAAGTTAAGCTGCCTGATGCGGAAGCTGCGCTGCAAACGGCAGGAGCTGCCGGCGTGAAGGCTGCGGACCGCATCAGCGTGAAAATCACAGCGACTGAGCAGTGTACGCACTACGCAGCTCGCCTGATCGAAGGCGTGCGCGTGGGCACTTCTCCGCTGTGGATCCAGAACCGCTTGATGGCTGCGGGCATCCGCCCTATCAACAACATCGTCGACATCACGAACTTCGTGATGTTGGAATACGGCCAGCCGCTTCACGCGTTCGACTTGGAGCAGCTGAATAACGGACACATCGATGTACGACTCGCTGAAGCTGGCGAGAAGCTCGTTACGCTTGACGATGTGGAACGTACCCTTGAACCGCACATGCTGCTCGTCACGGACGGCACCAAGCCTGTTGCAATCGCTGGAGTTATGGGCGGAGCCAACTCCGAAGTGACTGACGGAACTTCGCGGATCCTGCTTGAATCCGCAAAGTTCGCTGGCAGCTCTGTGCGCCGCACATCGCGCCAGCTAGGTCTGCGTTCCGAAGCGAGCCTTCGCTTCGAGAAAGAAGTGAACCCGGAATCGGTGATTCCGGCACTAAACCGTGCTGCTGCGCTGATTGCGCAATACGCAGGTGGTAAAGTCGCTGACGGCATCGTAGAAGCCGTTAGCGGAACCCACGAGTCGGTCAGCATCGAGCTTGCAGCTGACCGCGTGAACAACTATCTCGGCACAGCGCTTTCCTTGACCGAGATGGGGCAAATCCTTTCGCGCTTGCACTTCACATTCGAGCAAGCTGGCGAAGGCAAGCTGCTCGTGCATGTGCCGAGCCGCCGCGGAGACATTACGCGTGATGTCGATTTGATCGAAGAGGTCGCACGCCTCTTTGGTTACGATAACATCCCAACAACCTTGATGACCGGTGTTACGACGCCAGGGTCACTATCCAAAGAGCAATCCATCCGCCGGATTACACGGAATATCTTGACGCAAAGCGGATTGAATGAAGTGATTACGTATTCCTTCACAAACCCGCGTTCACACGGTGGCGCAGGTGCAGAAGTGAATCCACAAGCGCAAGTAGATGCTATTCCTGGTCTATACCCGACTGCGAAGCCAATTTCACTAGCGATGCCGATGAGCGAAGACCGTAGTCAGCTGCGTACTAGCTTAGTTCCACATTTGCTTGATGTTGTTAGCTATAATCGTAATCGTACGATGGATGATGTCGCCATTTTCGAAATTGGCAAAGCATTCATTACTGACGAAGCAGCACTTACGGCTCTGCCGCAAGAAAAGCTGTTACTGTCTATCGTACTGACAGGCAAACGTCGCCAAGCGCACTGGGCTCAGAAGTCAGAAGCTGTTGATTTTTACGACATCAAAGGGATTTTCGATCGTTTAGTTGGGTACCTTGGAATTAAGGGACTGACATACACGTCAGCAGCACCAGAAGGCTTCCACCCAGGTCGCACAGCAGAGATCTCAATTGTTTCCGCTGAAGGTCCGAAAGTCATTGGTCGTGTAGGTCAACTACATCCGACTGCGCAACAACAGCGTGATCTGGACGACACTTATGTGCTTGAAGTTGAACTATTACCTATCTTGGAAGCGGCAGGCGAAGAGATTGTTTATAAGTTGCTACCTCGCTATCCGTCAATCGGGCGTGATATTGCAGTTGTAGTGAATGCAAGCGTCCCAGTTGGACTTATGGAGCAAGCGATCTCCGAGGTTGCAGGTGAATTGTTGGAGTCTATCCAGGTATTTGATATCTATACGGGAGAGCGCCTTGGTGCTAATCGTAAAAGCGTAGCAATCGCACTTGTGTACCGTCATGCAGACAGAACTCTGCTTGATGAAGAAGTAACTGAACTCCACGCCAAAGTTGTGACAACACTTGAACAACAATTTGAGGCAGAGTTAAGAAAATAGTGTAACTTTCCTTATAGTTTGCAGGAATATAGGCTGGTCTTATCGAAATTATTCTCGATAGGGCCAGCCTTTCATCTTAAGGGAGGATTTAAATTGACTATTGAAGATAAAACAAGAATTACTGTTGATATATATGGACACCAATATAAGCTCAAAGCTGATACAAGCACCAATCATATGAAGCGAGTGGCGGAATATGTAAATGACCAAATGTTTCGTATTGCCAAAGGTTATCCTCGTTTGGATTCGCAACGGATCGCTGTTTTGGCCGCAGTAAACATGGCTGATGAGTGCTTCCGAATGAATGAAATTTTGGAAGAGCTTAGCAAAGTGCAGAAAGAGCAGGAAGCGACTAAAATCGCCTACGAGAAACTTACAACACGGTATCATGAATTGAAGCAAGAAGATGACAGAAACCAAGCCTTACTTGCTGAGCAAAACGGGAAGCTGGAACAAATCTCAGAACTTGAAAAGCAACATAAACAAGAAATTATAAAAGTAAAACAAGAACAAGAACAATCGAATCAGCAAATGCTGCAAATGAAACAGAAGTATGAACTTGGGAAGCAGCAGTTAGACCAAGCCAAGCTGCAACTCGAACAAACGAAACAACAGCAGGTTCAAGCTAAGCAACAGATTGATCAAACTAAACAACAATACGATCAAGCGAAACTACAGATTGATCAAGCGAAACAACAACAAGAGCAAGTTAATAAACAAATAGATCAAATCAAGCAACAGCTTGATCAGGAGAAGCGCCAAAGCGTACAAGTTAAACAGCAGCTTGAGCAAGAAAAACAGCTCCATCAACAAAGCAAGCAACAGCTTGAGCAAGCACAGCAGCATAAATCGCAACAGCTTCTGAAATTAACTGAACAGCATAAAGTTGAGTTGGCTGCCATCGCGGACACGCATCGCAAAGAAAATGAAAGTCTGAACCAACTGCTTGAGGAAGAAAAACAGCTCCATCAACAAAGCAAGCAACAGCTTGAGCAAGCGCAGCAGCATAAATCGCAACAACTTCTTAAGTTAGCTGAACAGCATAAAATTGAGTTGGCTGCCATTGCGGACACGCATCGCAAAGAAATTGAAAGTCTGCACCAACAGCTTCAGGAAGAGAAGCAATCACTTATCCAGCTACATCTGCAAGATAAAGAAAACGCAGAACTTCAGCATCAAGATGCATTGGCATTAATATCCATGCAAAGCGGTTCTGATATCGACGGCATCCATAAGCAGTACCAAGCACAAATCGAATCTATAACCGCGCAGCACCAGGAAGTACAAGCTTCCATGGTACGAGAACATCAATCCCAACTTGCGGCTTTGAGACAAGAGCATCAATTCGCTATGGAGACAATTACAGACGGGCATCAAGCTGCAATAGCACTTTTGTCAGAGGAACAACAAATTGCAATCGCGATCTTGACTGAAGAACAACAGGAAGCAATCGCACTTATGACAGAAGCTCATCAAGCAGAATTAGTAGCTATTTCAGATAGTCATCTCAATGAAATTGAAACAATTTCAGAAGAATACCAATCGGAGTTAACAGCAATTACTGATAAACTGCAAAGTGAATTAGCAAATCAAATTGATGAGCACCATTTCGAGATTGCTTCTTTGACAGAAAATCATCAAAATGAGATTGCTTCTCTCACAAATCAACACCAAATCGAACTGAAAGCAATTTCTGAGAACCATCAAAATGAACTGCATGCAATTTCGGAGCTACACCAAAATGAGTTGAGTTCAATATCAGAGAAACATCAAAATGAATTGGAATCGCTCTCTAAGCAACACCGAGATGAATTATCGTCGAACAATACCAAAAATCATAACGAAATAGCAGCCATCGTACGTGGCCATCATGCTGAGATTCATGTGATAAAACAGAAACATCAAGCTGAGTTAGAAGTTGCAGTAAGCACTCATCAAGAGGATATCGACTCGCTCGCGTTGTTATATCAGGAAGAAGAAGAGGCTAAAGCTCGACGGTTTGAAGAGGCGAAGGGTGATCTAGAAGGTCACTATCAAAAACAACAAGCATCGTTCCAACAGCAGCTTGAGGAGCAGAAGGCAACGATCATTCAACATTATCAAGGGAAAATTGAAGAATTACTTGCACAAATGCAGACAGAACGAGATACACGAGCTCAAGAGTTTGAAGAAGAAAAAGAACTTATTTGGGCTCAAGCTCAGCAGGAAAAGGAAGAGCTTCTACAGCTGAGTATGAATGACGAAGCTCAACAAGAAGAACTTCACGCGGTCAAAGAGGAATACCGGAAATTGCGTGAAGAATATGCTAAGCTTCAAATCGAATACAACGAATGGATTGAGCTTGTAGAAGCTGATAGTCCAATTGGGTAGCCCAAAGTGACAGTGAATCTACTTGATTACGTCTTAATGTCGGTCATTGCCTTAGGACTGTTGATTGGTTACTTTAGAGGATTTATCTCTCAAATCGTTTCTATTTCGGGTATGATCCTCGCATATCTTGTTGCTTTTTATTTTTACAAGGATCTTGCTCCGTTCCTCAAGAGTACGATCTCGTTACCAACATATCAAAATTATCAAAAATATGAATTCATCGTAAAAGGACTCAATTTAGATACTTATATTCTAAATGCCATTGCCTTTGCGCTTCTATTTTTTGGTGTTAAACTTGCACTTATGATCATTGGCAGAGCATTGAACGTTCTTGCCAAAACCCCGGGGCTGAGCACAATTAACCGTTGGAGCGGCGCATTGCTGGGGTTAGCAGAAGCGCTGCTCATCATTGTAATTGCTGTAAATGTTATGACCATCATTCCATCAGATGGCCCCCAGAAGCTTCTAGCAAGCTCATCTATAGCTCCTTATTTGATTAACGAGTTGCCGCAGGTAGCGGGTAAACTCCATGACCTGTGGAAACAAGGAATCTCCCTTTAGAAACTACTGTCTTTTGAAAAAAAGCGGTAGTTTCTATTTATTTTGTGGGGAGACACCATAATGCTAGAGGGGATGAGGGATGAGGATTTGAGATGGAGAGGGAGTCGGCAGGGGCAACCATATCGCAAAACATTTTTTCTGAAGTATCTACAACTTCGAATTAGTCATATTCACCCGAATAGATAACACTTTCATTTTCAAAACGGAAAGAAATTACGTTTAAACAATGTTGACTGAAGGAATTGTAGATATCTCAGAAAACTTAAAACTCCGAAGTACTCCTACCAAAATAAACATTTTTTTCTTTATATGGAAACAAATGTTCTATATAATAAGTACAGGAACACAAGTTCTACTAATGGGGGGAATCTGGTAATGGAAATGCATCTAAATAGGTTCAATGGATAATGCTTTCCAATCAGAGGAAGAGTGTGAGCAGTTCTTAATGAGAAGTCGCTGGGGAAATGGGTTCTCTTGTCCAAGATGTGATCATAATTCATTTTATAAAGTGAAGACACACGGTTTACTCGAATGTAAGGAGTGCCGGACTCAAATATCTATTACTGTTGGTACCGTCATGCATAAATCTAAGTTACCTTTATTAATCTGGTTCAAAGCCATTCGGATATTGATCCAAGATGAGATGGTCTACTCTATTCCAGCGTTTGCAAGCTTGCTTAGTGTGAACTATCGGACTGCGAAGTTGATACTTGAAAAAATTCAATTAGCCTTATACAAGCAATACGCCCGTATGGGGAAGCAAAAGACAGAAAATCTAACCGAAGAGTCCTTAATAGGCAATACTGAGCAACGAAAGAGTGAAGAGAAAAGTATCAGAGCCAATAAGAATACGAGTATTTTAGCAAGGTTCCTGTTTAGGACTTCTAGAAAGATTAAATACGCAGAACAAGATATGTTTAAAAAATGGATGCATTTCAAGTCGTATGAAAAAAGAAAAACCTTATCACAGAATTCGTGAAAAGGTTTAATTTAACAATAACTAGTAATTATTCAACGATAAGAGTTGTTTTCATACTCGCATGACCAGATCCGCACATGATGGAGCAAGTGATTGGGAAAGAACCTGTTTTATCTGGTGTAAAAGTAACTGTTTTATTGCCATTGTTGAGGTTAATGTTAAACTCTTTAATGGATGCTCCATGGACGCCTTGAGAATTGTCGAGTGTTATAGTGACAGACTCACCCTTTTTGATGCGATATTCAGTCTTATCAAATTGAAAATTTGTAGCTTTTAAGACAACTTGTTGTCCACCAGTTGCAGCTTTCGTAGTAGCAGCTGGTGTTGTAGTAGTTTGTGCAGATGCTGCTGGTGTTACTGAAGCTTCTGTTGTTGTTTTGGAGTCTTTGTTTCCACATGCAGTGATGGCAATAACTACTGCTAGTCCCATCATAAGAATTGTAAGTTTTTTCATGGGTACCCCTCCGTATACATAATGATATCCTCATTATTGTACACGACCTATTTCCAAAATACAGTGACAAACTGGTGAAACCACAAAGAAAAGATCGGCCCGGCGAGTGAGAACGCTGCAGGCCGATCTTTTTTTTGGCTTTGCCTTAGCTATCAGTTATGGAAACTGACAAGTTTATCGACGATCTTCTCTGCCGGTGATCCCTTGTTCGAAAGGGGTTTTCACTGGAATGAATAGGTCGATGATCCCAATGACTAAAGCAGCTAAAATAGCACCTATCATACTCGTAGATACATTGGTCACGATGAACTGAGCGGCCCAAATGACTAGTGCGCTCACTATAAACCCTACGATGCCTCTGCCAAAAGGAGTGATCTGTTTGCCGAAGACGCCTTCAATGATCCAAGCCGCGATCGCGATGACCAGTGCCAAGAAAAATGCACTCCAAAATCCGCCGACTGAGAACCCTGGAACTAACCAGCTTACAAACAATAAAACCAAAGCTGAAACAATAAACCTTACCAGATGTCCAAGAAGATGCATGTCGTGAACCTCCTTCTTTCTGTCATGGAATAGGACCATTGACAAAAAAACGATTTTTTGAAAAATGCTTTGATTGTGAAGATTTGCAATTCCTTTGGCAGAGGATTAGATGCACGACTTAGTGTATCCAACTTTGTAATAATTATGGGGGACAGTATCTTCCATATAATCATTGTCTCCGTAGCTAATCAGGATCTATTTGGTTTATAATATAGGGTAGAGAAAAGAGGTTGGAACATTGAATCCAAAAATAATAAAAACATTAGAATATCAGAAAATTTTACATAAAGTAGCTCATCATGCTTCGACATCATTAGGTAAAGATACAGCAGAGAAGCTGGAGCCTAAAGGGGATTTCGAACTCGTTAAGCTTCGCTTACAAGCTACTGATGAGGCGGTAAATGTAGAGAGGTTAAAAGGGAATGCACCTTTCGGAGGAATCCGAGATATTCGTGCGCCTCTGCACAGAGCTAGAATTGGTGGAATACTAAATCCAACGGAGCTGCTGGAAATTTCAACAACGATGTTTGGATCGCGTAGATTGAAGCGATTTGTACTTGCTGCCCATGAGGAATATGCGATTCCAATGTTAAAGTCGCAAGTGGAGTTGTTGACAGAAAATAAACAACTAGAAGATAAGATCAATAGCTGCATTGATGAAAATGCAGTAGTTGTTGATGGGGCAAGCCCTGAACTTGGGCGTGTTCGAAGTGAGCTTCGCACAGGAGAAGGTAGAGTACGTGAAAGATTGGAACAAATGATTCGTAATTCATCTGTCCAGAAGATGCTTCAGGATGTGCTCATTACGATTCGGAATGACCGTTTCGTTATTCCTGTGAAATCGGAGTATCGTTCGAGCTTTGGCGGTATGATTCATGATCAGTCGGCATCAGGTGCGACGCTATATATAGAACCAGATGCCATCGTGCAATTGAATAATAAAATACGTGAACTTAAATTTAAAGAAGAAGCTGAGATTGAGAAGATTCTGCGGGCATTGACTGAGCTAGTTGCTGAACAAGTAGAAGTGCTTGTTTTGGATGTGGATCAGCTGGCAGAACTTGACTTTACTTTTGCCAAAGCGGGTTTAGCTAGGGAATTAAAGGCAACCATGCCTAGATTGAACGATAGAGGCTTTATTAAGATTAAAAGAGGAAGACATCCACTGATCGCGGCGGATGCCGTTGTACCGCTTGATTTGGAGTTGGGCAACGATTACTCTCAAATTATCGTCACAGGCCCGAATACAGGAGGTAAGACGGTTTCTCTTAAAACCGTTGGACTTCTGAGTCTGATGGCGATGTCTGGACTGTTTGTTCCCGCAGAAGAAGGCACGCAACTCTGCGTATTTGATGCCATTTATGCGGATATTGGCGATGAACAAAGTATTGAGCAAAACTTAAGTACGTTTTCCAGTCATATGACGAATATCATAAGTATTTTACGCGATATGACGCCGAAAAGCTTAGTACTACTGGATGAGTTGGGCGCGGGTACCGATCCTGCTGAAGGATCCGCCCTTGCGATTTCAATTTTGGACTATATTCATCAAATTGGCTGCCGCATTATCGCAACAACGCATTATTCGGAATTGAAGGCGTATGCTTATCAAAAACAAGGTACGATTAACGCTAGCATGGAGTTTGATATCCAAACGCTTAGTCCGACTTATCGGTTGTTAGTAGGTGTGCCAGGACGAAGTAATGCGTTCGCGATTGCTGAGCGACTTGGATTGTCTCGTCGCATTATTGAACATGCTCGCACACAGGTAGGAGAAGAAGATCAGCGCGTTGAGTCAATGATTGCTTCGCTCGAGGAGAATCGACTGATCGCAGAATCTGAGCGTTATGCTGCCGAAGAGCTGCGTAAAGAAGCTGAAGCGATGCGTAAATCGCTGGAGGCTCAACAGCTCAAATTCGACGAGCAGCGTGATAAGCTGCTCGAAAAAGCGGAGCGCGATGCGCGCGAAGCTGTTCTCAAAGCTCGCCGCGAGGCCGATGAGGTCATTGCGGATCTACGCCGCATGGCACTGGAAGAAGCCGGAGGAGTCAAGGACCACAAGCTAGTTGAGGCGAAGCGACGTCTGGATCAAGCGACACCCGAACTGCGCAGCAAGCAAGTGCGTGCTTTGAAGAAGCGTCCTGATCGCATTGAAGCAGGAGATGAAGTCCGGGTCATTTCACTCGGCCAAAAAGGACACGTTGTTGAGCTTGTGGGAACAACCGAAGCCAATGTTCAATTGGGTATAATGAAAATGAAGGTTCAATTATCCAACCTTGAGAAAACTGGCAATGCGCCACAGTCAAAGCAACCGCAGAAAGTGGCCACGACACTAAAGCGTACTCGCGATGATAATGTCAAAATGGAATTGGATATGCGCGGCATGAATATGGAAGAAGCTTTGATTGAAGCAGACCGCTTCTTAGATGAATCCTTCTTGAGTAATTTTGGCCAAGTGTATTTAATTCATGGTAAGGGCACAGGTGTGCTTAGAACGGGGATGCAAGAATATTTGCGTCGACATAGACACGTGAAAAGCTATCGGATGGGTAATTACAATGAAGGTGGAGCAGGGGTTACGGTTGTCGAATTGAAATAACTTATAAATTTTTGATCCTTTTTGAAACTCATTCTTCGGTGATGCGTATGAAATAGATATAAAAGAGTATTAAACCTTAGGAGGAATTTTAGATGGGAATTTTCAAAAGACTTCGTGATATGACTATGGCTTCAATTAATGATTTATTGGATAAGGCAGAAGATCCTGTCAAAATGTTAAATCAGTTTTTACGCGATATGGAAGAAGATATTTTGGAAGCGGAAACGGCAGTTGCGAAACAAATTGCTATTGAAAAGAAATTTAAACTGCAATTTGAAGAGTCCGAAGAGATGGTTACAAAACGTACAGAGCAGGCTATGAAAGCCCTAGAAGCAGGGAATGAAGATTTGGCTCGCCGCGCACTGGAAGATAAGAAAGAGCACCAAGGTCGTTATGATGAATTGAAACGTCAATACGAGCTAGCCAAAACAAATGCGGATCAGCTTCGTGGGCAGTTGGCGGAGATGAAAGACGAGTTTAACAAAATGAAAAACAAAAAAGATTTGTTAATTGCTCGCGCAGAAACAGCGAAAGCACAAAAACAAATCAACCAAGCAATGTCTGGGTTTGGTACAGACAATGCGGCTAAAGGTTTTGATCGTATGAGCGAAAAGGTTCTCCAAATGGAAGCTGAAGCGCAAGCAAGCGGAGAAATTCGCTCCAAAAACCGCAGCTTAGATGATGAGTTGGCAGGATTGGGTGGAAGCAGTAGTGAAATCAATGATGAATTGGCTGCAATGAAAGCTAAGCTTGCTGAAAAAAAACAATCCTAATGATATACTAGTTGTACCTGCGAGAGACTGAGTCATACTCAGTCTCTACTACCATATATAGGGAATAAGGGATTTCGTTAAAGTCTCTCTACTTGTGTAAAGGAAGGCAGGAGATGATATGAACGAAGAGGTGGATATCTTGTTAAGTAATCCGTATTTAGCAACGCTTGCTTTTTTTGCTGTAGCAGTGGTCGCGCTTGTTGTTTTCCTTACCATCTTCGAAATGGTTACGAAGTATGATGATTGGGCTGAAATTAAAAAAGGTAATCTATCGGTCGCCATGGCTACTGGTGGGAAAATTTTTGGGATTTGCAACTTGTTCCGCTTCGCTATTTTAAACAACGACACCATGATTCACTCTCTCGTTTGGGCCGGATATGGCTTCGTGCTGTTATTGGTTGCATACTTTATCTTTGAGTTCCTAACGCCTTATTTCAAAATTGATGAGGAAATTAAGAAGGATAATCGTGCGGTAGGTTTCTTATCCTTAACATTGTCTGTCTCCTTATCCTATGTGGTTGGAGCATGTGTAACTTAGTATCATACATAGTCTTGGAGGCTTGAACAATGAAATACCTGTGGGGAACCTTGTTTGCTATCGCGCTTGTGTTTGTAGCGGCAGGGGTTTATTATGTATGGAAATATGCATAGATGCAATTAGCTGGAGGATTTCGCAATGAGTAGCAACGAAGAAGTCATATGTCCATGGTGCCAAACGGAGATTGTCTGGGATCCCGAGATTGGGCCAGAGGATGAGTGTCCACATTGTTTTAATGAATTGAATGATTACCGCAGCATTGATCTGAAGGTTAAGCAGACAGGGCAGAAGCTTCGTTTCAATGAGCAAGAATATGCTGAATCTGATGAGGATTTATCATTAGCTTGGGATGATTCCGATGAGCCGCTTGATAAGTATGGCGAAAAGGTCCAACAATTAACAGATGAGCAGGAAGAAGCGCCTGAGTGCTCGAATTGCCATGAATTCATGCTCCTTGCTGGAACCGAAGTGACAAGCGGAGCTTCCTTCACACCTAGTATTCCCAAAACGTTGGGGAGTGCGTTCTTAACGGGCCCGTTCACGACGGATGTATATGTATGTCCTTCTTGCTTCAGGGTTGAAAAGATACTCTCAGATACGGACCGTTTACTGATGGTTGAACGCATCAAATCGGAATAAGATCGTTAATAATGGAACCGACTCCCTCGTGGATTCGGTTTTTTTTGCATGCATTTGCCTCATATTTTCACTCCAAAGGGGAAGCTTAACAAGAGCCCATATTCGGTCTTAGATAGGAGGAGGAGTATGCAAAAGAATCAAATGAATGTAAAAAGCAAAGGGAGGCTGGATGCTCAAGCGATCCTTTTGCTTGTCGTTCATGCACTATTCGGCGGAGCAAATGCCTTATCGGGTACATTCGTCGGCGTTTATTTATGGAAAGCCAAAAACGACTTTACATTAATCGGCTGGTTCACCTTAACGACCCATTTGACGATGGCCATTACCTTTTGGTTAGCCGGAAAGTGGGTGAAAGAACACAATAAAATGAATTGCTTACGTATTGGTGTATCCATATCAGCGTGTTTCTACATGCTGGTGCTCTGGATGGGGACTAGCAGTGTCCACTACTTCGTTTGGTTAGGCATGGTCCAAGGGATCTCTGTAGGCTTGTTCTGGATTGCTTTCAATGTCGTTTACTTTGAAGTGACGGATCCGGATAATCGGGATCGATTCAATGGTTGGGTTGGCTTATTGGGGGCGTGTGCTGGTATTATTGCTCCATGGATTTCGGGTTTACTCATTGTTACTTTGGGAGATGGATCCGGGTATCGCCTCATCTTCTCCATTTCGTTAGGCATATTTCTATTAGGTGTTGTGGTTAGTTTTTTTCTGAAGAAAAGAAAATTGAGTGGCACCTACGAATGGCTCTTGCCTCTGCGAATTCTTAGTCAACCTAAAACGCCTTGGAAGCGAGTAAGTATGGCTTTACTTTTTCAAGGCGTGCGTGAGGGTGTATTTGGATTCATGATTGGATTGCTCGTGTACATATCGACTTCAAGTGAAGCAAGTTTAGGTAATTTCGCTCTAATTACTTCATCAGTAGCGTTAGTTAGCTTCTGGGCTGCAGGGCGCTTCATTCGACCGTCATTCCGCAAAATGAGTATGTTCATCGGCTCGGTTATGGTTGTTCTCGTTATTTTGCCGTTCTTTTGGAAGGTAACGTACAGCACCTTGTTGATGTTTGGGATAGGGTCTGCACTCTTTTTCCCTATGTACTCCATACCTATGGTTTCGGTTGTCTTTGATTTGATTGGATCGAATGATGAAAGTGCAAAACAACGGGAAGAGTACATTGTCCTGCGTGAGTTATCACTGAATGTAGGGCGCGTATGCGGCGTACTTTTATTTATATGTGTTATTTCTTGGAGTAAAGAGCCGCTTGTCATCAATGTGCTGTTACTCGTCATCGGAAGCTCAACATTCTTCTCTTGGGTGTTCATTAGAAACCAGTTACCTGCAGCCAAGTCTTGACAACGGCTAGGTTTCCGCATGAAAATGTGAGTAGCATGAGTATGGGATGAGGAGGGGGCACCAATGCCGCCAAAAATGGTGAATAGCATCACAGAGCTGATCGGAGATACCCCCGCGGTGCGCGTAAATCGCTTATTGGAACCGGAAGCTGCTGAGCTATATGTGAAATTAGAGTATTTCAATCCGAGCGGAAGCGTGAAAGACCGGGCTGCATGGAATCTCATTGATCAGGCTGAGAAGTCAGGACAACTTGCTCTAGGCGCTACGATTATTGAGCCTACTAGTGGAAATACGGGGATCGGACTCGCGATGAACGCGGCTGCCAAGGGTTATAAGGCCATCTTGATTATGCCGGATAATATGAGCAAGGAACGCATAAATATCCTGAAAGCCTATGGGGCCGAAGTCGTTCTAACACCAGCTGCTTTACGGATGCCAGGTGCAATTGCGAAAGCTGTGGAGTTACGGGATCAAATCCCCGGCAGCTTTATCCCGCAGCAGTTTGAGAATCCAGCGAATCCAAGCATTCATCGAATAACGACTGCACCTGAAATTTTGCAGCAAATGGAGGGGCGGTTAGATGCATTTGTCGCAACTTCGGGAACGGGCGGCACGATTACGGGGACTGGTGAAGTGCTTCGGGAGCATTTGCCGAACATCCAGATCTATGTGGTAGAGCCGAAGGGGTCACCTGTACTTTCTGGTGGAAGCCCTGGGCCACATAAACTCGTAGGGACAAGTCCTGGCTTTGTTCCGGCTATTTTGAACACAAGCATCTATGATGAGATTGTACAGGTGGCGGATGAGGATGCTATCCAAACGATGAAGGATTTGGCGAGTAAGGAAGGCATCCTAGTCGGTCCTTCTGCTGGAGCCTCGGTATGGACAGGGATGCAGGTTGCAAGAAAGCTCGGGGCAGGAAAGCGAGTGCTTTGTATTGCACCAGATACAGGTGAGCGATATTTAAGTATGGATCTCTTTTAACCTTGTACGAGGTACATAAAAGAGAGCTTAGAGCCACTCGGATGGTTATCCAGTGGCTTTTTATTTTGCCAATCCTAGTGGAATTTTCAAATATATATAAATATTCTGCCTTTCTTCCGCGATCAGTAATTGAATTAGGACTGCAATTCATTGTAAGATGAATGGATGAATGAAACATATCTCAGAAAGGTAGGTTTAACCATGGATACTTTGAAGCTTAAAATTCTCGATTTACTAAAGGAAGACGCCCGCAGGAGCGCGGATCTGATCGCCACCATGTTAGGAACGGCGGAGGCCGAAGTTGCGCGAGCGATAAGCGAGATGGAAGCGGATAAGGTCATCGTCAAATACGCAACAGTCGTGAACTGGAGCAAAGTAGATGACGAAAAGGTTACCGCCCTAATTGAAGTGCAAATTACGCCGGAGCGCGGGCGCGGGTTTGATGCGATTGCGGAACGGATCTATTTATATCCGGAAGTCAAATCGGTTTATCTCATGTCTGGAGCATATGATTTGCTCGTTGAGATTGAGGGGAGCTCGCTCAAACAGGTGGCTTCTTTCGTTTCTAACAAGCTCTCGCCAATTGACCGTGTGCTTTCTACGAAAACGAATTTTATTTTGAAAAAATACAAACAAGACGGCATTATTTTCGAAGATCAGGAAGATGATCATCGAATGCTTGTTTCGCCGTAAGGGAGAGGTAGCGCTATGATCAAGGATGAGACTACGATTCAATCAAGCAAAAAATCAATGAAAGACTACCTCGCTCCTGCGGTACGTGAAATGAAGCCGTCTGGCATTCGGAAGTTTTTTGATCTCGTAAGCAATAGTAAAGAGGACATCATCTCGCTAGGTGTGGGTGAACCTGACTTTTCAACACCATGGCACGTTCGTGAAGCAGCTGTACATTCCTTGGAGCGCGGCAGAACGAAATATACGCCAAACTCTGGTATCCCTGAGCTTCGCGAAGCGATTGCGAACTATTTGTATACATCCTTTAAAGTGAAATATGAGCCATCGAACGAGGTACTTGTAACGGTAGGAGGCAGTGAAGCAATTGATCTAGCGCTGCGTTCACTAATTACACCTGGGGATGAGATTCTGATTCCTGAGCCTTGTTATATTTCTTACTCGCCAATTACAGCTATTAGTGGTGGTGTACCAGTAGGTATCGAAACGTTCGCCAAGGATCAATTCAAGCTGACGGAAAAGGCGCTACGTGATGCGATTACGCCACGTTCCAAAATTCTAATTCTTTGTTACCCAAGCAATCCGACGGGCGGCATCATGAACTATGAAGATTGGCTGCCGATCGCCAAAGTTGTTGAAGAGCATGATCTAATTGTCATTTCCGATGAAATTTATGCGGAATTGACGTATGGTCAGAAGCATGTAAGTTTCGCGGCTGTACCGGGGATGCAGGACCGGACGATTCTGGTCAGCGGTTTCTCAAAAGCGTTTGCAATGACAGGCTGGCGGATGGGGTATGCTTGTGGTCACAGAGAGCTAATCTCGGCTATGACCAAGATTCACCAATATACGGTCATGTGTGCGCCTGTCATGGGGCAAGTAGCCGCACATGAAGCATTGACGAATGGGCTGGAAGAGAAAGATCGGATGATTGAATCCTATAATCAACGGAGACGATTGGTTGTCAAAGGATTCCGTGAAGTCGGACTTGAATGCCATGAACCACAAGGCGCGTTCTATGCGTTCCCAAGTATTGTGGCTACAGGACTAACCTCCGATGAATTCGCACAACGACTCTTGTATGAGTCTAAGGTTGCCGCAGTGCCTGGTGATGTCTTTGGATTAGGTGGAGAAGGATTTTTGCGGTGCTCTTATGCCTATAGTGTTTCCCAACTGAATGAAGCATTAGAGAGAATCGGTAATTTCTTAAGGAAATTATAATATTCTTTATAAATTCATATGTTCATAGGAGACGAAAACTGGTATTCTTAGAGTAAGGAGGGATGAGCATGGCTTTTATGGAATATCAGCTTACTAACTTTCATAAGCAATTTCAAATTCGCGAGCAAGAGTTCGGACAGCGTTGGCTGACCAGAAATGCCAAGAAGCAAAATTCCCTAGCACTACTTGAAGAAGAGATCCATACGTTGAGACGTAAAATGGAACAGATGGTCATGGAAGGTCGAGAAATGACATCTGATGCAGTTGTTGAATTAAGCACGATGCTGGATCAAAAAATAAATGAATATATGACATCTGGAAAGAAAAGTCGGTGAAAACCGACTTTTCTGACGACTATCGATAAAGAGAGAGTACTTGACGGAGGGAATTACATACATGAAGGCAAAATGGTTATTCGTTCTCATGCTAGGAATGATATTGATGCTTACTGCTTGTGGTGGACCGAAGGCAGATGTATCGGTATTTATGATGGGACCTAACGGGTTTCCAAGTGAAGCGGCGGAGAAGTTGGAAGTATCCTTGAAATCCAAGGTAGGAGAAATTCCTACTGTGAAGCTGAATACATCACCTATTTTTTCATTAGAAAAAATGATTGTTGAGCTAGCTGCTGGTGGTAATGGCATTTTCATCTTGGGAGAAGAGCAGTTCAAAGGGTTGAGCAACCAAGCGGGATTTGTTTCATTGGATAACATAATCAACCCGAAGGATTATCCGGATGGGGTTATCGAAATCAAAGAAGAAGGCAAAGCGGCGGAAAAGCATTTGTACGGCATTCCACTTACCGGCAACAAATGGATGAAAGAGCAAGGGTTTGAAGGTAAAGGCTTATTTGCGTTCATTCCTCAGAATGCTCCGAAGATGGACGAGGCGTTGAAAGTCATCCAAATTATTGCGCAAAAATAAGAGAACATCTATAATCGACAAATAGTTAGAATGTATAATTTGCAACTATAGGTACTGGTAATGTTCGAATTGGAACATTATTAGTTAAGGGGAAGCCGGTTCAAATCCGGCACGGTCCCGCCACTGTAATTCAGTCTTGCGAAAGTCTGAAGAGTCAGGATACCTGCCTATGGTGCCGATACAACATCCTTCGAGGAAAAGGATCGCGTTAAATCAGGAAGCAGCGCACGTCAGTACGTTGCCCAATACCGCGATTTATCGTCTCCTTCGTTCCTAGTGAACAAGGGGACTTTTTTTTGGCCGTGAATTAAAAATAATGAAAAGAGGGTTTAAGTGATGAAACAGAGCAATTTCAAAAAGGGTCTTATTCTTACATTAGCGGTTGCGACCGCGATCTCGTTAACTGCTTGTGCGAAGAAGGAAACTGAAATTACAGATCCATCGAAACTAGGTGGCGTGGGGACAAAGGCTCCAGTAACATCGGCAACTCCTGCCGCTACGAAGAAAACAACCTATCCTCTGAAAGTGAAAGACGCTACAGGTAAAGAGTTTACGTTCGACAAAGCGCCAGAACGAATCGCATCCGTCTCTCCTGCAGAAACAGAAGCGCTTTTTGCCATTGGACTAGAGGCGAATATTGTGGGTGTATCGGATTTCGATGATTATCCAGATAGCGCTAAATCGAAGCCGAAGTTAGGCAGCATTACGAAGCCCAACATGGAGGCGGTCATTGCTACCAACGCAAATATTGTTTTCACTGGTGTTTCCATGAATGCTAAAACAGTTGATGAACTACGTGCGATGAACATTAACGTCTTTAAAGTAGATCCCAAAACGCTAGATGATGCGATGAACAATATTCAAACGTTCGGACTTATTACCGATCATCAAGAGCAAGCGGAGAAAGTTGTCGCCAAAATGAAAGCGGATCGTCAGAAGGTTGTAGATGCTGTGAAAGACGTGAAGCAAGAAAATAAGAAAAAAGTATACATCGAGTTTGCCCCAGGTTGGACCGTGGGAAGCGGCGTGTTCATGGACGAATTGATTACCCTCTCTGGCGGGATTAACGTTGCTGCGGATAAAGCGGGCTGGTATGAGATCAGTGAAGAGAAAATCATTCAACAGAACCCGAACGTGATCTTATTCGCAAATGGGATCGTCGATATCAAGAGCAAGAAGCCATTAGAAGAAATTATTCGTACGCGCGGCGGGTGGGATGCGATTGACGCCGTGAAAAATAAACGCGTGATAGGGCTCGACCAAAACTCCGTAAGTCGCCCAGGTCCGAGATTGACGGATGGATTACTGGAAATGGCGAAAGGGATTTATCCTGAATTGGTGAAATAATGAAAAGAAAATTGATGCTTGGGGGAGGAGTAGGAGTTATACTCCTTCTTCTTTCTATTGTGGTGAGTTTATCCATCGGGTCAGCTCAGCTTCCTCTCTCACATATCGTGGGGATTCTAGCGAAGCATCTTCCTTGGATAGGAAGTCACATCGAGGTGAACTGGCCACAATCTTCAGAACAAATCATAAATAGAGTAAGAATTCCACGCTTATTACTAGGGATTTTGGTGGGGGCCGTGCTCTCCATAGCAGGTGCTGGTTTTCAAGGGGTTCTACGCAATCCGCTCGCTGACCCTTACTCCCTTGGCGTATCTTCAGGAGCTTCTGTAGGGGCTGCTTTTCTTATTTATTTCGGGCTGCAATTCGCCCTGTTCGGGCAATGGTCGATCCCCATAGTGGCTTTCGTGACGGGGCTTATTTCCCTGTTCTTGGTTTTGAAGCTGGCCATGATTGAAGGGAAGCTAAAGATGGAGACGCTGATTTTATCCGGCGTGGTGATGCAAGCCTTTCTGGGCGCATTCGTGTCGTTCTTAGTTTCGATTTCGAATCAAACGATAAATGAAATTATTTTCTGGCTCATGGGCAGTCTAGCGATGCGTGGATGGTCATATACCTATATGATTTCACCCTATCTATTGATTGGTCTCGTGATTCTGTTAAGCTATGCGAGATCATTAAATCTGTTGGCATTAGGAGAGCGTCAGGCTGCACATCTCGGTGTTCATGTCGAGCGTACGAAACTGATCGTACTGATCGCTTCCACTTTGATCACGGCAGCTGCTGTATCTGTGGCGGGGGTTATCGGTTTCGTTGGATTAATCGTGCCGCACTTGGTGCGACTTCTGGTAGGTCCGGATTATCGTCTGATCATTCCGTTATCCGCGATCGGAGGTGGAATTTATGTGTTATGGGCAGATACCTTGGCTCGAACATTGCTTAGTCCTACAGAAATTCCACTCGGGGTAATTACAGCGTTTCTAGGTGCACCATTTTTTGCCTATCTGCTCCATAAAGATAAGAAAACGTTAAGAGGTTGATCACGATGATTCAAGTGGAGCAGCTCTTTCAGAGCTTTCGAGAACAACAAGTGCTAAATAATATGAGCTTTGAGGTCGGGCAGGGGGAGTTTTTTGGGATCATTGGCCCTAATGGCAGCGGGAAATCTACCCTGCTTCGACTTCTCTCAGGCGTGGATCCTGTCTTGCATGGGAAAGTGTGTGTAAAGGGAAAACCGGTATCTTCGTATTCGCGAAAGGAGCTTGCTAAATGGCTCGCTGTTCTTCAGCAAGATGCTTTGCCTCCTGTTGGCTTCACGGTTCGTGAAGTCGTGGAGATGGGACGCTATCCGTTCCAAAATTGGCTTGGGGAAGATATGGCTGAATCGGATGGACTTATTGATGCCATTATCACAAAGCTTGAGCTGGAAGGGCTTGTAGATCGAACGATTGAGCGACTAAGTGGTGGGGAGCGGCAACGTGTTGCACTGGCTAAGGTGATGGCCCAGCAACCAAGCTTGCTCATGCTCGATGAGCCCACTACCTTTCTAGATATCGGCTATCAAATACAGATGATGGATTATATTCGTTCCTGGCAGCAAGAGTCGGAATTAACAGTTGTAGCTGTTCTGCATGATTTGAATTTGGCTGCGCAATATTGCACAAGATTGATGATCGTACACGAGGGGCGGGTAACCGCCATTGGAACGCCTGCAGAAATTATTACGAGTACGCAAATAGCAGAAGTATACGGAACAGAGCCGATTGTACTCAAGCATCCTGTTAGTGAAGTACCGCAGATTTTATTACAACCTGGGAAATAATGAAAGTTCGGAGGAAGACGATAATGAACAATTTACATAACTTGATTAACGCGATTGAACCGATCCATCATGAAGTGGCTCTTCAAGCCAATGACCATCTGAACCAATTGACGAAACCGCAAGGAAGCTTAGGGAAGCTGGAGGATATCGCACGCCAAGTCGCAGGGATTACAGGTGAGGTGATGCCGACTTTTGAGAAAAAAGCCGTTATCGTCATGGCTGGTGATCATGGTGTTTGTGAGGAAGGCATCAGTGCGTTTCCAGCGGCAGTGACACCGCAAATGGTGCTCAATTTCCTGTATGGCGGGGCTGCTGTTAATGTCCTAGCTAGACATGCTGGAGCTGATGTGGTTTGTGTGGATATGGGGGTTAATGCGGATTTGGAGCATCCTAGTCTCGTCTCGCGCAAAGTTAGAAAAGGCACGCGCAACATGGCGAAGGAAGCGGCTCTTACCCTGGAGGAGACCATTGAAGCGATTCTTGCAGGTAGTGAAATTGTGGATGATTTGGTGGCAAAAGGGTATCGACTTTTCGCCACTGGCGAAATGGGGATCGGGAATACGACAGCGAGTGCAGCGATCTTATGTGCATTGACGGGTTTAGACGCTGGCCTTGCTGTAGGTCGTGGAACGGGCATTGACGATGCGACTTGGCTGCATAAGCAGTCGGTTGTGAATAAGGCGCTGGACGTGAATGGGCTGCGTGTACGGGGGACAGGAGCAGAGGCAAGTGCAGATGCAAGTGCAGGCTTAAGCGGTGAGTATGCGCTTGAGGTGTTGAGTAAGGTCGGCGGATTGGAGATCGCCGGTCTCGTTGGGGTGATCCTGGGCGCAGCGAAGCATCGCTGCCCGGTTGTTGTCGACGGGTTCATCTCGTCGACCGCGGCGCTCGTGGCGAGCCGATTAGCTCCGCTAAGCGCGTCCTACATGCTCGCCTCGCACTTGTCACAGGAGCAGGGACATACGAAGCTGCTCGAGTCGGTTGGCCTCGCAGCGATGCTGCAAATGGATATGCGACTTGGTGAAGGCACAGGTGCAGTGCTTGTGTTCAACTTGATCGATGCCGCAGGCAAGATCATGAAGGAAATGGCGACCTTCGAAAGCGCAGGCGTTTCGAGGGAATAAAGATAATAGCGGCGAGTACGTGGAGCAGCATGGAAGAAGCAGAGAGACGGAGGCGAACACGATGGCGGTTCTGGTAACTGGCGGGGCGCGCAGCGGCAAGAGCTCCTTCGCCGAGAAGCTGGCGATGCATCGCGGCAAGCAGGGGATTTACATTGCGACCTCCCACATCTACGATGAGGAAATGAGGGAGCGGGTGGGGCTGCACCAGCAGCAAAGGCTTCAATCGGGATTCCCTTGGGAAACCCGGGAGGAGCCTTATGCGCTGCGAGACTGTCTCGAGCAGCTTCATGAGAGCAGCGAAGGTGCTGTAGTGTTAGTGGACTGTCTGACGCTATGGCTGACGAACTGGCTGCTCCACTACGAAGGCATGAGCGATGCAGCGCAACTCGTGATAAAGCAAATTGACGAGCTCGTGGACGTCGTGTCCTCCTACAGTGGACAACTCATCTTAGTTACGAATGAAGTTGGCGACGGTATTGTGCCAGAATACCCCCTAGGCCGTCAATTCAGAGATTTGGCTGGACGCATGAATCAGCGTGTGGCTGAAGTTTGTCAGCAGGTTTTTCTGGTTACGGTTGGTATCCCGATCGAATTAAAAAGTAGAGCTTATATGTTAGACTAATAGAGAAGTAAGTACGGAATGGTGAAGCCCTTATGTGGATATATACATGGCAGGAACTCGTCTGGATGACGGCTGCTGCGATTGCATTGGACTGGATGATTGGTGACCCGAAATGGCCCACGCATCCAGTTATTATCATTGGACGCTGGATCCGTTGGGTAGAGGATAGACTGCATCCTAGAGAAGTGACAACGACTATTCCAGTAGATAAGCACTCAAGATGGCTGCGAATGAAAGGTGTCCTACTCATGCTTACCACAATCACGCTAAGCTTTATTGTGGTACTTGTGCTGGTACATTTCGCAAACGATATTCATCCTTGGCTAGGGTACGCCGTTTCAACCTGGCTTATCTCCACGACGGTGGCGATCAAAGGCTTAAAGGATGCCGCGTATCTAGTCTACAATCCGCTGCGCGCAGGCAATCTCGCGGATGCTCGCAAGTACACCGGCTACATCGTAGGCCGGGATACGGATGCGCTCCACGAGGAGGAGCTCACGCGAGCCGTCGTGGAGACGGTCGCGGAGAACATCGTGGACGCGGTCATCGCGCCCTTGTTCTATGCGCTCATCGGCGGTGCGCCGCTGGCGATGCTATATCGTGCATCGAATACGCTAGATTCGATGGTCGGTTACCGAAATGACAGATACCGTCATTTCGGCACCGCGTCGGCCCGCTGGGACGACGCCCTGAACTGGATCCCGGCGCGGCTCACCGGGATCCTGCTGATCCTCGTGGCCCTGGCGAAGCCGGGCCTCTCAGCTCCACGCGCGGCGGCGGCGATTCGCCGCTTCGCGCATCTACACCCCAGCCCGAACAGCGGGATCCCAGAGTCGGCGGTAGCCGGGGCACTCGGGATCGAGCTCGGCGGGCTGAACGTCTATGGCGGCGCGGCAAGTGAGCGTGCCCGCCTGGGCTGGCCGCTGCGTCCGCGAACGCAGCGAGATATCGTGAACGCCGTGAGCATGCTATACGGCGTCAGTTTTGTAGTGATGGGAGGACTCCTGTGCGTCGTATTCATGCTTTGGTAGACTGGCTGAGAGCCTGTCTAGCCGCCTTTCAATTCCTAACACGTCTGCCGATTCCGGTGCAGATTGACTATACCGATCGCGTGTTTCAGCGCAGCTCTGTCTTTTATCCGCTTGTTGGCTTCGTAATTGGACTGCTTCTCCTGTTGGCAGGAGAAGGGCTCTCCCACGTGTTGCTAACCATGCCAGCAGCTGTCCTACTCCTAACGATCTGGGTAATTCTCACAGGCGGACTGCATCTTGATGGCCTAATGGATACCGCAGATGGGATTCTCAGTCACCGCCCCCGTGAGCAAATGCTCGAGATTATGAAGGATAGCCGTGTCGGCGCAATGGGCGTTATTGTGTGTGTCCTGCATCTATTGCTAAAATTTTCCTTGCTCTATACCATGCTGGACACCAACCGAGCAGGGGGACAAGGAAGTCTGCTTCTCCTACTGGCCATCGTACCGATCTGGAGTCGTTGGTTCATGGTTGCGGCCATTAGAATGTGGCCTTACGCAAGGCCGAATTCGGGGTTAGGCAGTCTGTTCCGTGGTGTTAATAGCAAGCATGTTACGGTATCTCTTTTAGTAGCCCTATTAACTACTACGTTATGTATTTGCATTAGTAACACAACTAAGTTACCGAGTTGGAGCATCGTCCTAAGCTTTATGGCAATCACCACGATAGTTGGAAGCGGGATTGCAGCTTATATCAGCTCCAAGCTAGGTGGACTTACCGGAGATACGTATGGCGCTTTAAATGAGCTGCTGGAGAGCGTGCTGTTGCTAGCCGTCATCATCATCATTGGCCTATAGGATAGGGACTGTAATCTTTTCGTGAAAGGAATGACTATGATGTTAGAGCGTTACGGACACGGAGGGGATCTGTGGTCAGCGGAGGAAGCTTTTCATCGACCGAAGGAGCAGTTTCTGGACTACAGCTCGAATATGAACCCTCTAGGGCCTCCTGAGGTGATCAAAGAGATTCTAACAGCGAGCTGGTACGATATCGTCAAATATCCAGATCCTGCTGTGCGTGAGCTTCGCCGAAAGCTAGCTCAGAAATACGGGATTGATCCTGAGAGTATTTTAGTTGGAAATGGTGCCGCAGAGCTGATCGATTTGATCATCCGTGTGTTGAAGCCAAGCACGACGGGGCTTGCTAGGCCGTCTTTTAGCGAATATGAGGAAGCGGTTCACAAAACGCGAGGCAGGATAACCAATATCCCATTAAGCCCTCGGCATCAGTTCGAACTACAATGGCAGGATGTCGAAGCGGTGCTGCCAGCTGTTGATTTGTTTTTCCTTGGGCATCCCAATAATCCGACAGGCAAACTGCTTTCAAGCAACGTGCTTAGCAATCTACTCCAGAGTCAGCGTAAGCTTGTGCTCGATGAGGCCTTTATGGATTTTGTTCCTCAGGAGTCAGAGCATTCGCTGCTGAAGCTTGCCTCAACAAGCCATGACCTGATTGTGATCCGTTCGATGACGAAGTTTTATTCGATCCCAGGCATTCGTTTAGGTTTTATGGTGACTCACCCTGATCTCATCCAGCATCTGCGACAGCAGCAGGTACAATGGAGTGTGAACTACCTCGCTCAACGTATGGGGGTTGCGGTTCTGGAAGATGAAGCGTTTGAACAATCCACTAGAGAGTGGCTGCGCGTCGAGAAGCCTTGGCTTATAGAGCAGCTGCGCCATATGGGCTTGGAAGTTGTGCCTAGTGATGTGAACTTCTTGTTGTTTTCATTTCCTGTGTCTAGTGGAATTACCGTAAAACAGGCTCAACAGGTTATGGGCCACCAAGGGATTCTGATTCGGGATGCTTCGTTATTTGAGGGTCTAAATGAACGCTATTGTCGCGTAGCCATTCGTCTACGTGAGGATAACGAGCGTTTACTACAAGGTTTGCGCAGCGTGATGAACGATTTAACTAAGAGTGGAGGTACAGGCCATGTGTGAATCAAAGTCAGCGGTTCTCATGATTCAAGGCACAGCTTCCGATGTTGGCAAAAGTATTCTTACGGCGGCCTTGTGCCGTATTTTCGTACAGGACGGCTGGCAGACAGCGCCCTTTAAATCGCAAAATATGTCACTCAATTCTTACATCACTTTCGATGGCAAAGAAATAGGCAGGGCGCAAGGTGTGCAAGCAGATGCTTGCCGAATTATCGCTACGACGGATATGAACCCGATTCTGCTCAAGCCTAAGCAAGACATGGTCGCTCAAGTTGTTGTTCATGGTAAGCCTTATGCCGATTTGGATGCAAGGACGTATAGGGAATCCTATTTGCCACAAGCGGAAGTCATTGTGAAAGATGCTTTAGAACGTCTGCGCAGTGGGCATGACATTGTCGTTCTGGAAGGGGCAGGAAGTCCAGCTGAGGTTAATCTCAAGGATCGAGACATCGTCAATATGAGATTGGCTGGTTGGGCAGATTCACCGGTTCTTCTGGTTGCTGATATTGATCGTGGCGGGGTGTTCGCTTCGATTGTGGGTACGCTTGAAATTCTGACCCCAGAAGAACGAGATCGGGTGCAAGGCTTTATTATTAATAAATTTCGCGGGGATGTCAGTCTGCTGAAGCCAGGCTTGGATTGGCTGGAGGAGCGTACAGGGAAGCCAGTTCTCGGTGTTATTCCCTATTTACAGCAGTTGGGTATTGAGGACGAAGACTCAGCTTCACTTGATTCCAAACGTGCTCAAACCAGAAGATCTCCGAGCAGTCTAGGAAAACAAGCAGATCAATTGGACGTCGCCGTAATTCGCTTGCCTCGTCTTTCGAACTTTACAGATTTTGATCCGCTGCAAGAAGAAGCCGACGTTCATTTCCGATATATTGATTCGTTAGCTGAATGGGGGGAGCCTGACGTCGTTTTGCTTCCGGGAAGCAAGAATACGATGGAAGACTTACACTATCTGAAGAAGTCAGGCCTGGCTGCGCGATTAGTCACTTTTGCTCACGAGGAAAAAGGTTGGATCGTTGGTATCTGTGCGGGTTATCAGATGCTGGGTGTCACACTTTCGGATCCTGATGGGTACGAATCAGAGCATGCTGAGCTTGGAGGTTTAGGGCTGCTTCCGACAGAAACGGTGTTCACGCCGGATAAACGAACTGTAAGGGTACAAGGTGTCAGCACGCTATTCGCAGCGAATTTTGTTATTGATGGCTATGAAATCCACATGGGCAGGACGCAATATGTGCATGAAATCGTGCCTCCTTTTCACATAGCTCCTCAAACGAGTACAGACTCAGCCGCACAACTAGAAACTCCACTTCATCATGACGGAGCGGTTTCGCTAGATGGTCGTGTGTGGGGAACCTATATCCATGGTATTTTGCACAATGATGATTTCCGTAGAGCTTGGTTAAACCAGATCCGTTTACATAAAGGTCTAACGCCTATCGCGCAAGGACTTCGTTATAAGGAGCGCCGAGAAGCGGCGTTTGATCGATTAGCTGAGCATGTACGAGCTCACTTGGATATGAAGCGAGTTTATGAGATGATGGAAATAACACATCCTACGAAACGGGAGGGGTTTTAAGATGAAAATATATACGCGTACGGGAGATGCTGGCCAAACCGGTGTGATTGGTGGTCGTGTAGACAAAGATGATGATCGAGTCGAGGCCTATGGAACGACGGATGAGCTGAATAGCTTCCTAGGTCAAGCGATGAGCTTCATGGATCCGCAAAAATACCCGGATTTATTGCCAGATTTGCTGCAGGTTCAGCATGAACTGTTTGATTGCGGGGCAGATCTTGCGCTGCTGAAGCAGGATTTGCGTCCCTATAAAGTTACGGCAGACATGGTGGATGCGTTAGAAGCTTGGATTGATAAATATGATGCCGAGACGCCAGATATCACTCGCTTTATTTTGCCTGGAGGTGGGACCGTATCCTCTACTTTACATGTATGTCGTACGGTTTGCCGTAGAGCTGAACGTCTAGTCGTAACACTAGCCCGCACACAGGAAATTAATCCCGAGGTGCGCAGATATTTAAACCGGTTGTCGGACTTTTTCTTCACGATTGCTCGCACCGCGAACTTCCGTGAGGGAATTGCTGATGTAGAATATATACGCAGTGCTGAGGTGTTTAAACGTAAATCATGAGCTATTATGAACCACTAGTATACATTGTCCCGCCAGAGGAAGAAGGCTTCATTCTCAAAACGGTGCTGCAAAAAAGATTGATGGTCTCACGGAAATTGTTATCCCGCATTAAGCTTACCGAGCGTGGGATTACGGTGAACGGGGAAAGGCAGTACATCAATATCAAAGTGAAGGCTGGCGATCGTGTAGAAATTCGGATGGAAGAAGAACAATCCGAGGATATTCTGCCTCAAGATCTTCCGCTGCATATTCTTCACGAAGATGAGCATCTGCTAATTTTAGCTAAGGATGCAGGTATCATCGTACATCCAACGCATGGTCACTACGTGAATACAATTGCGAATGGGGTTGTGTACCATTGGCAGCAAGCAGGGATTACGTGCCGTTTTCGCCCGGTGCATCGACTGGATCAAGAAACCTCAGGCGTCTTGGCTATTGCGAAAACACCCTATGTACATCAACAAATTTCGGAACAAATGATTCAGCATCTCGTGAAAAAAGAGTACCTCGCATTCGTCTGGGGCACGGTTGCCTCACCTTCGGGGACGATCAATGAGCCTATAGATCGTGATGACGAGCAGCCTCATGTACGCATTGTTAGGCCAGATGGTTATGCTGCTGTGACGCATTATGAGGTCGTGAAACAATTCGAGAAAGCTGCACTCGTTCGGATTTGGCTGGAAACGGGGCGTACGCATCAAATTCGTGTACATATGCGCCACTTGGGCCATCCGTTGTTAGGGGATAAAATGTACCAACTAGAACAGTACAGGGATGATGCAGCTGAACTTGAAGCCAGCAATCGGTTACATCGTCAAGCGCTGCATGCGTTTAAACTCGGCTTTGTGCACCCAGGTACAAGGGTATGGACCGAATTTAACGCGCCATTACCTGCCGATTTATCCGAACTTGAGCAATGGTTAGGCGATAAAAGGTAAAAAAACGAAAACCACTCCAATTTCTGGATGGTTTTTCTTTGCAATTACTTGACTTTCCTTGGTAATTAGCCCAAAATTTTAAGTAGTTCTATTTGATCATCATACGACATAAAGGAGTTATTACAACGTGGGAGTTAAAGTGTATGGTTACGATAAATGTGGGACATGCCGAAGTACTGTAAAGTGGCTGAAAGCACACGAAATTGATATTACAGATCAGGTCGCTTTATTTGAAACTCCGCCTTCAGCGAAGGAACTAGCGGATTTGCTGCAGCTAAGTGGTTTTGAGATCAAGAAGTTTTTTAATACATCAGGTGAAGTCTACAAAGAAATGAATTTGAAAGACAAGCTGCCGGGGATGTCACAACAACAAATGCTTGATTTGCTAGCCTCGAATGGGCGATTAATTAAGCGACCTATTGTAACGGATGGGCATAAGGTGACCGTAGGCTTCAAAGAAGATGTGTTTGAGGACGTTTGGGCGAAAGGGTGATAGGGACGTGGGAGACAACCAGAAACCAGCACGCAAGAAGTCACCACTAGCCATTGGCGGATTCATTGCAGTCCTCTTGTCACAAGGCAAGCTGCTGCTTGCCGCTTTGAAGTTTGGGAAAATTGGCGGCGCTGTCATCTCAATGTTCATCACGATTTGGGCTTACGCTTACTTGGCGCCATTGCCGTTTGCAATTGGTCTGGTACTTATGATCCTCATTCACGAGTTAGGACATGTGCTTGCAGCGAAGATGAAGGGGTTACCCGTCTCTGCACCGGTCTTCATCCCATTTCTTGGTGCATTGATCACGATGAAAAAGAATCCAACTGATGCAGCAACTGAAGCCTTCATAGGCATCGGGGGTCCAATTCTAGGTACCCTCGGAGGCGTTGCCGCTTTTGGTGTAGGCGTGTATTTTGATTCAGAAGTGATCGTTTCCGTTGCTTACGCTGCTTTTTATCTGAATCTGATCAATTTACTGCCTATACATCCCTTGGACGGCGGACGAATCTCAACAGCCGTAACACGCTGGTTATGGTTGGTTGGTTTAGTTGGCGGACTCATCCTCATTGTGTATCTCGATAGTTATTTCTCGAGTAAGATTATTTTCTTGATCATTTGGGCGATGTTTGCATGGGATTTGTACAAGAAATATGTGCGGTATCGCCATAAAGAAGAGCGTGTAACCGTCGCTACACGATTCGAATTTCCAGCCAATCATTTGCTGCAGCAAGGCTATATGATCCCAGGTGAGAGTCATACGCGTGACTTGGACTATATCACCTACTCGGAACTGCAAGGACCAGGCGCTGGTCGACAAACCTTGAATATGTCATGGCAAGCTATTGGATTCGAAGGGCATGCCTATTTACCTGTTCAGGCGATTGTTAAGAGAGTGCAATTGGTAAAAGCAGAACGTATGAATAAAGAGGATGGCTTGCACCTAGGTCTCCAGGTTCAAGTGGAATACTCCCCATTAGGGATGCAAGAGAGCTATTATGACGTACCCGTTAAGACACGCTGGAAGTTTGGGATCTCGTATTTGGTATTAATTTTATTTTTGCTCTATATGATAAGACTCGTTCATCAGGTCGGCATCATTTCCTAACATCACATTTCACATAATGAGGAAGCTATTTATGACATTTAAAGGATCCAGACGGCTGCAGCAGTTAGGCTCGGCTATTTTTTCGGAAGTAGCTGAATGGAAGAGAGAGGTTATGAACCAAGGGGTTGACGTCATAGATTTAGGTATAGGAAGTCCTGATCAGCCTCCCTCTGAGCGAATTTTGGAAGCAATGGCAGAGGCTGTTCGTAATCCTGCACATTACGGTTACCCAACATCCGAAGGAAGTTTGGCCTTTCGTGAAGCAGTAGCCAAATGGTATGACTATCGATTCGGTGTCCAGCTCGATGCTGAAACGGAAATCTTAACCTTAATGGGCTCACAAGATGGGCTTGCTCACTTAGCGCTTTCACTCTGTGATCCTGGGGATATGGCAATTGTCCCTGATCCAGGTTATCCCATATATTCGGCAAGTCTTGTCTTGGCAGGGGTTGACCCCTATTTACTACCGCTGCGTGCAGCAAATGATTTCTTACCCCAACTAGAGGACATTCCAGATGACGTGGCTGCTAAGGCGAAATTCATCTTGCTTAACTATCCAAGCAATCCGTTGTCTGCTGTTGCAGATCGTGCTTTCTTTGAGCATTTGATTTCATATGCGAAGAAGCAGGATTTGCTTGTAGTACATGATCTTGCCTATTCCGAAATGGCTTTTGATGGCTATAAGCCCATGAGTATTTTGGAGATTGAAGGTGCTAAGGAGGTTGCTATTGAATTCCATTCTTTATCGAAAAGCTTTAATATGGCAGGCTGTCGCATCGCATTTCTAACTGGTCATGCAGATGCAGTTAAGGCGCTAAAGACGCTGAAATCGAATATTGATTACGGGGTATTTGGGGCTATACAAGCAGCAGGTATTGCAGCATTAGAAGAAGATATGGAAAGCGATCATTCTGTCTCAAGTATGTATGAGAAAAGACGAAATTCATTTATTTCGGCATTAAATGATGCGGGTTGGATCATTCCACCACCGAAAGCAACGATGTTTATTTGGGCTCCAATACCTAAGGGGTGGACGTCTCGACAAATTTCCCGGGAAATGTTATTTCAGACAGGCGTTGTTGTCATTCCTGGCGATGCATTTGGCGCTGAGGGAGAAGGATTTGTCCGTATTGCTTTAGTGCAAGAAGAAGCTCGATTACTTGAGGCAGCAAGGCGAATAGGAGATTGGCTTCGGTCCTTAGAATGAAAGTTAGAGATTTTGGTAAAAATAGGAGAATGAGAGACATATTAGATGTATGGCAAGGACGAAAATTTATACGTTGAAAGGGGTAAGTATATGGATGCTATTTCTTCACTATCGGAGCTGTTAGCTGAGCAGAAGCCGTCATCGTACGTAGAGATTCCCGGGATTTTAGGACAGACGTTCGGTCAAGCGACAATCGCTGCTACATTACCTATTAGCAAACTATTTTCTATTTTTGAGGTGGATTTAGAAGTACAACGTGCGATCATTCCGCGGAACCTCTCTAAATTAATTGACTATGTGAATTTATATTTAGAAGATCGCCAGCCTATCTATTTCCCAGGCATCATTTTCTCAGCAAGAGGCGCAGGACATTATGATGAGGACCACCAAGCCCTTCGCTTACAGCCAATTGAGAAATTGTATGTCGTCGACGGCCAGCATCGCTTAGCGGCATTCCAACGGATTATGGAAACGCTGCAAAGTCAGATGGCACGTGCCAAAGATCGTCGTGAATATGACAAAATGGATGAGATTACGGAAAAGCTGCGTCGTCTATATGCATTCCCAATCTCAACAATGACATATCTAGACATTAATGCGCGTCAGGAACGTCAATTGTTCTCCGACATTAACAAGCTTCCTCGTAAGCTTGGAGGCAACTTGGCTGTCCTTCGTGATCAACGCCGGTTCTATCATGTGGCAGCTACGGAGCTAGCAGCGAAAGCGCCTGCGATGCAGAAGCTGACTGTCGATATGTTCTCAGAGCGTGGTAAATCGCCGGAGTATTTATTCTCCTACCACTTGTTAATTGAAATTCTAGTGGGATTGTTTGAAGGGCGAATGAAATCTGCTGCTCGCAATAACAACTATCAATATGCGGATAAAGATTTGCAGGAGCTTATTTCGCTAGCAGGCGGCTACTTTAACGGATTATTGACGCACTTGCCATCACCGACCAAGGGTGAAATCGTGTGGTCTGAGAATATCCAAATTGCGTTAGCCCTCTTCATGCATGAAGAAGCGACGAAAACAGGCAGCTTTAATCGCTATGCACTTGAGCATGCTTTGAAAATATTACCGCATGTCAACTGGAATAGTATTTATGCTGGGGAAGAGAAAGATCGTCTACCTAGACGTACACGTATCATGAAAGCTTATAACCATATTAAGAGCTTCTATCAAGATCAGAATGCATTCCTAATCAGTGATGCAGAAGACTATAAAGCTAGTTTTGCGAACAAGGAGGACGTGAGCTAATGGAAGGATTACGCCTGAAAATGACTATCCATCCTTTCTGCGAAAGGTTCGGTCTCGCGACTGTTGCCTTGCGCGTTCAGGACCTGCTGAACTACACGATGATCGATCCAATGGTTCAACGGAAGCTGAGCAATATGCAGCGCCGGAAGATTTCGACTTATTTGCAAGAACGCGAACTAGACCATGTTTTCTTCGGTCCTGTAACCTTATCGCTTCGCGAAGTGAACCAACTCTCCAAGGGAGCGAAGGAGTTCCTCTTGCGACATGGCTCGAAGCTATCCATTCTTGATGGGCAGCATCGGATTCTAGCACTTGGTTATGTGAATGATCAGATGCAAAAAGAAGTAAGACGTTACGAGAAAAAGCTGGCTCTGCTGAAAATTAAGCAACGGAAGTTTAGTGACGATGCGGAAATCAAGCAAGAGGTTGAAGAAACAGAAGGCACGATTAATCAACTTGAGGGTAGACGTTTGGACCTGATGGAAACACAGCTTGCTGTGCAAATTTATATCGGCTTAACGGAGGAAGAAGAGCAGCAGCTATTTGGCGACATCAACTCCAAAGTGCAGCTAGTTAGTAAGGAACTCGGACATTCCTTTGATTCCATTGATCCGCTTAATCTGGTTATTCAGCAAGTCGTGGACCACAATGTGTATCTGAAGGCAGCGGGTGTGGAGAGACGCAGTAACTTGACCTCCTTTAACCGTAACTTTACATGCTTCAGCTGGTTGTATGCTACGGCGACGATGCTGTTCTCAGGTAGAATGCAGCCTTCTTATGAACTGCAACGTAAAATTCGACATGATCCATCGACGTATGTTGAAATCTTGCATCAATTTTTTAACACCATCTTGCCAATGATGCCAGAGCAGCCGGGATTGGCGCAATATACCTCCGCGAACCGTGTGATTCAGGAAAGTATTGCTCTGTATGCGAATCGTTTCTTATTCCCAAATGGCGAATATAATGATGAGTGGACGCAGTCCTTACAATTGCTAGAGGGCTTCGATTGGTCTCATGACAATGAAGAGTTAATCTATGTATTTGGCTCGTTGGACAATGGCAAAATCAACCTCATTCACGAGAAATCGTTGAAAAAACATGTGAAACTCGTGCAATTCTTCTTAGAAGGCACGGATTCCGCTAGTGATTCCGAAGAAGTATCCTCTGCCTAGTTAGAACCCCAATAACCCTTTCGATCTCAATGAGAATTGAGATTGAAGGGGTTATTTTCATTTTACGAAGATCGCTAATCTCAAAATATACGCATCCTAGTATTCATTTGTCTATATCAAAAATAAAGAACTAGCATACGATATCATATAAAGTTTGAAGGGAGGAAAACACAATGAGTTGCTCCGTATATGCTACTTTGGCTCATGTTGGACTTGGTACGGTTATTACGATTCATGCAGGTACTACACCAAATCATCAAGGTAGATTTCTAGGTATCCAAAATGGTAATGTTGTCATTGCAAATGCTGCTGGTACAGTATTTTATTTCCCAATTGATAAAATTGCTGTGGTTCATATTCCTTAATATTCGTACCCAATTGAAAGTAATAAAAGAACAAGAGAGCCGGACAAGCTCTCTTGTTTTCTTCCCATTCACATAGATTACAATACCGACAAGTAGAGTAGGACACTCAGGTAGACTTTGATAAATTCCTGTTTCGAGTCTCCTTACTTTGTCCATACTAGCTAATGAAAGCGAATCCACCCGGCAGGGGGCTAAGAACGATGTTAGCCGTTCATCAACGTATGGCGGAATTATGGACACTACGCAGAGCCCGAGAGCTAACTCGAGGCGAGCAAGAGGAATTAATGCTATGCATGGAAGCGAATGCGACTTATGTATGGAACCGATTAAAACTAGAAAATTTATCGCTATGCGCCTCCTTGACAGAGGATTATGAGTGGTTGCATGACATTTGTGAGCGTATCGAAAAGATTGAACCCAAGCACTGACTAAACGTCGGTGCTTTTTTCCTTTTCTGCAAGAGTGTGGACAGGTATAATGAGGATAGTTCAAAGCTAAGGAGATGTCGCATGGTCAGCTGGTTCAAGCAACGGGGAGTAGCTCCCTATACATTCTTTCTTTTAGGATTCATGCTTCTGATTGCCCTCATACTTAGACTTGTGTTGGCCCCCACATGGGTAGGCTATGATACGGACGTGCGAACGTTCATGGCGTGGGCAGATCGAGCTTATACGGTAGGATTGAAGGACTTATATACGAATGCCAAAGATTATTTTCTAGATTATCCACCTGGCTACATGTATGTCCTATACGTTGTGGGCTTTGTACACCATAAACTGTCTATTCCTTGGCAAAGTGGGAGCTCCTTACTCATTCTTAAGCTTCCCGCAATCCTTGCAGATCTTGGAACGGTTTATCTGTTATTTCGACTAGCGATCAGCAAGCACGAAGGTGCACGTACTTGGAAGCAGGCGCTCTGGATTGCTGCCCTATTTGCCTTCAACCCAGCCATTTGGGCGAATTCCGCGGTATGGGGACAGGTAGATTCTTTCTTTATGCTGTTTATTGTTGCGACATTGTTGATGCAGATGAAGGGCAAACTGCCACAAGCCGCCTTCTTTATTGCACTTGCTCTTTTGCTTAAACCTCAGGCGCTGCTGTTTGGCATCTTCCTATTAATCGATGTGATACGGGCACGTAATGTGATGGTCTGGCTATTAAGCGTGCTGACAGGCGTAGCCACAATGGCTGTTCTTTCACTTCCTTTCGCAGTTGGCAGAGGCTATGGCTGGATGATCGAATTGTATTCGGGCACGTTAGCTTCATATCCGTATGCATCGCTCAACGCGTTTAACCTGTTCGCACTTCTTGGCGGGAACTTCGTGGACATCAATAGTGGATTCTGGCATTTGTCTTATCAATGGATTGGAATCGTTTTAATGGTTCTGTCCATCCTATATGTTTGTCTACTTTATTGGCTCGGTAAGAATCGGCGCGGTGCCGTATTGTACATATCGTTCTTATTTATCACGGCTATGTTTATGTGTATGACTAAAATGCATGAGCGCTATTTACACTATGGCTTATTGTTAGCTTTAACGAGCTTCATTTACTTGAAGGATCGCCGGATTCTATGGCTGTTTATCGGCTTCAGTATCACGCATTTTATCAATATCGGCGATGTGCTCCTGCGAAGCTTCCATCAGGATTATCACATTCCGCGCTACAATCCTATGATGCTGGCGGTTTCGGGGATCAATGTTATGATGTTTATCTATGCTTGTATGTTGGGATGGAGGCTTTTCGTGAAATCAGATCAGGATGAGGATGTGGAGGAGACTATACCTCTAGTAGACAATAAGGTTGAAGTGCTTCCAGAGGAAGATGACCTGCAAGAAAAAGCAACGAATTTAAGAGAGACCTCACTGTGGAAGGCACTTTTCCATAGGGCAGAGGATCATATAGAAAGAGGGAAACGCGGGCGCTTTTTCTCGCGTAAAGATGCCCTGTATCTAGGCGCTCTTATGGTCGTTTATACGATCATTGCGCTGTTCCATCTCGGCGGACATAAGGATCCCACGACTTTCTGGCAGCCATCTCGTGGAGGAGAAACGGTCATTGCTGATCTCGGCAGCACGCATCAGATTACACGTATTAATAGTTTTGCTGGAGTTGGGGAAGGCGCCTACTCCTACTGGTTTTCGAAAGATGGTGAACAGTGGCAGGATGCTATGGCGGTTAAATCTGACCATACGAAGGTGTTCACCTGGCATACGGTAGAAGCTAATAAAGAAGCTCGATATGTAAAAATTGTGATTGATGCGCAAGAGAGTGCGAAGCTGCATCTTCATGAAATTGGGATTTTCGGAGATGGAGGGACGACCCCATTACCGATTGCCAATGTGAAGGAGATAGATGTCAACGCCTCTGACGAGGGGAAAACAGCTCATTTATTTGATGAGGCAAGTGTTGTCCCATATACACCTACCTATATGAATGGCACGTATTTCGATGAGATTTATCATGCAAGAACGGCTTATGAGCATCTCCACAAGATCGAGCCGTATGAAAGTACACATCCGCCGCTGGGCAAAATATTCATATCCATCGGTATTTATGTGTTCGGTTTAAATCCGTTTGGATGGCGTATTATCGGTACGCTATTCGGTGTTGGCATGATTCCTATTATGTATGTGTTCGCGAAGCGGATGTTTGGCCGTTCCGAATATGCCCTTATTGCTGCCTTTTTACTCAGCTTTGATTTCATGCATTTTGCCCAAACAAGAATTTCCACGATTGATGTGTATGGTGTGTTTTTCATTATGCTGATGTTCTATTTCATGTATCGGTATACAACGTTGAGCTTCTTCCGTGAAAAGCTTTGGACCACACTGATCCCACTGGGACTTTCAGGTCTGTTCTTCGGGATCGGTGCTGCTTCCAAATGGATCGTCATATACGGCGGTGCTGGCTTGGCCGTCCTATTAGCCATCTCGCTATGGGAGCGGTACAGAGAGTATCAATTTGCCAAGCGAGTATTGAGGGAGAACAGTCGGGAAGAGCCAGAAATGGAGGAGAGCGTGGGAGTTTATGAAGATCTTCTCTCAGAAGAGGAATCTACGAAGCTTCTACGTGTACAAAAGATTTTCGTACGAAACACCCTGCTTACTATACTTTGGTGCGTACTGATGTTTGTTATCGTACCGTTAGGAGTCTACACCTTATCCTATATCCCTTTCATGATGGTTCCAGGTCCTGGACATCAGTTGAAGGATGTTGTGACCTATCAGGTACATATGTACAAATACCATAAGGATCTCGTCGCTACGCATCCGTTCTCCTCACCTTGGTGGGAATGGCCGATGATGATACGCCCGATCTGGTATTACCAAGCGAAGCTGATGCCGCAGGGCATGCTTTCGAGCATCGTTTCATTCGGTAATCCGCTAGTGTGGTGGCCAGGATTTATTGCTGTGCTGATGTCCTTTTATCTCGCGTTCAAACGCAAGGATAAATTGCTGCGCATGCTGCTCATTGCGTACTGCTCACAGTACTTGCCGTGGATGTTGGTACCGCGACTAACATTTATTTATCACTATTTTGCTATGGTACCGTTCCTAGTTCTGATTTTAACTTACTACATCAAAGACTATTTGGAGCAAGGGCCGCTGCACCGAAGAAGATGGGTTTACGGTTACTTAGCCGCCGTTTTCGTGCTATTCGCACTGTTTTATCCGATTCTATCGGGGATGATTATACCGGCGAAATACTCGTTCTTTTTACGATGGATGCCGGGCTGGAATTTCTTTTGAGATGACGGATTGACGTCTCTTAGAAGCCATGGTAATATAATTCCAAGTGAAATACTATGAATTGAAATAAGTCGACCGAACAACAGGAGACTCTCCCACTATGTACCCGAAAACATGGAGGCGGAGTCTCTTTTTCTCACCACAAAATGCTAATGGAGCGTGAATCAAATGGCTAAAGTAGTAATTATTTCAGGAAGTCCAACCCCAACCTCCCGATTACATGGTGTAATCGAAGTTGCTAAGAGCGAGCTTCTGCAAGCGGGGTTAGAAGTAGATTGGATCAAGGTTCGCGACCTGCCTGCTGAGGATTTGTTATATGCTAAGTTCGACAGCGAAGCCATTGTTGACGCGAGTAAGCGTGTGGCTGAGGCCGACGCTGTTTTCGTAGCTACACCTGTATACAAAGCTTCCTACACAGGCGTGTTAAAAGCTTTCTTGGATCTGCTGCCGCAAAAAGGACTCGAGCGTAAAATCGTACTTCCATTAGCGGTTGGAGGAACCTACGCGCACTTGCTCGCAATCGATTATGCACTCAAACCGGTATTGTCTGTCCTAGGTGCACAGAACATTTTACAAGGCGTGTATGTGCTTGATAAACAAGTGACATGGGGCGAACAGGGACAGGCGATTCTCGATGATGAAATCACGTCCCGTTTGAAGGAATCCGTAACGGAATTCATTCAGGAAATCAAATGGCATACGAGCCGCTAAACACATAGCACACACAAACTCGTCATTGGTAACTTTTGCTGATGGCGGGTTTTTGCGTGTCGGGAACCCTTCTCCCATGCTATACTACTCATATCGAATTCATATATACATAGAATGGGAGCAAATATAAATGTCACAAAATTCATCTGAATCTGTGCTGCTTGTAGACGGCATGGCCTTATTATTTCGCGGTTTTTATGCTACATCATCTAGTGGTTATATCATGAGAACCGATAACGGTGTGCCGATCAACGGTGTATACGGATTTTTGAAATATTTGCTCGATGCTATAGGCACCTTCAAACCGACTCACGTTGTGTGCTGTTGGGATATGGGAAGCAAGACCTTCCGTACAGAGAAATTTGAATCCTATAAAGCAAATCGTGGACCTGCTCCAGAGGAGTTAATCCCGCAATTCGATCTGGTCAAAGAAGTGACAGCTAGCTTTAGTATTCCGAATGTCGGCGTTGTAGGTTATGAAGCAGATGATTGTATCGGGACCTTGGCTCGTTCCTACAGCCCCTACATGAAAGTCCAGATCTTAACCGGGGATCATGATATGCTCCAGCTTGTGGATGAGAATACCGAAGTTATTATTATGAAAAAAGGGCAATCCAACTACATGGTGTACACGTTAGAAACACTCATGGAAGAGAAAAGCCTAACCCCAGCTCAAATCATTGATCTGAAGGGGTTAACGGGTGATACCGCAGATAATTATCCAGGGGTCAAAGGGATTGGGGAGAAAACAGCAACCAAGCTGCTCAATGAGTACGAGAATATTGCGGGTATCCTCGAAAACTTAGCTGCACTTCCAAAGGGCGTACGTGCGAAGATCGAGGCTGAGCTGGATATGCTGCATCTTTCGCTTGATCTAGCAACGATTCGCTTGGATGCACCGGTTGCTTGTGCGCTTGAAGATTGCTTGTGGGCGATGGATCGGGAGAAGGTCATTAGCAAATTCGATGAAATTGCGTATAAAGGATTAATCAGATTGATCGGATAAGACATCAAATGGGGGACAGTGCCTGCTTCTGGGTACTGTCCCCATGTCTTTGTAACGCGTAGTGGAAACTGAAATTTGAACAAAGAAGACGGTTTTTTTGATTACCGAATGTTAACTTATAGCAGATAATAGAAATGTAAGCGATTACGGTTTCCGAAATGTACGTACAAAGGGGAGAAAAACCATGAAAAAGGCAGTATTCACATTAATGTCATTATCCATGATTTTCACAGCAACAGCTTGTTCTTCGGGTACTTCTAGTAACCAAAGTGGAGGAGCTACAACAGCGCCAACAACAACAACGACTCCTAGTGCAACAGTAAGTGCAAGTAAGGACCCTGTAAAGCTTCGTATGGCTTGGTGGGGCGGTCAAGCGCGCCACGATTATACGCTGAAAGTTATTGAAATGTATGAGAAAGCACATCCGAATGTGAAAATTGAAGCAGAATATGCGGCTTTCGATGATTATTGGAAGAAGCTTGCTCCGCAAGCAGCTGCGAACCAACTGCCAGATATTATACAAATGGACATCTCTTATTTGACACAATACGGTGGAAGAAACCAACTGGCGGATTTGACGCCTTTTACGAAGAACAAAGTTCTTAATGTGGACGATGTGAGTCCGAATGCCTTATCAGGTGGTCAAGTGGGCGGGAAGCTCGTAGCTATGAACTTAGGGGTTAATGCTTTAACCAGCATGATGGACATTGAGATGTTGAAAAAAGCAGGCATCACGCCTCCTGAGAAAAACTGGACATGGAATGATATGGACGCGTTGGCTACGAAAGCGAAAGCTGCGGGTAAAATCATGGGCGGCTTCCGGGATGACGTTTTCTTCCCTTACTATTTGCGTACACTTGGTCAAAAAATGTATAACGCGGAAGGTACAGCGCTAGGCTATACCGACGATAAGATGTTTATCGATTATTTCAATCGTATTCAAAAATGGTATGATGCTGGCGTCTTGCTGCCACTTGATAAAGCTGCACAAAAGAAAGGTACACCAGAGGATGATGAAATGACTTTGGGGAATTCCATTTCCTCCAATGGTTGGTCAAATCAATACATTGGTCTAGCTAATGCAGCTAAACGTGATCTTGTTCTGCAGCCAATGCCAGGTCCAGATGCGAACAAAGGGTTGTTCTTGAAACCAAGTATGTACTGGTCTGTCTCAAGCAGTTCCAAAGTACAAGAAGAAGCCGCTAAATTTATTGATTTCTGGATTAATGATATTGAAGCGAATAAAATTATTAAAGGCGAGCGCGGCGTACCTGTAGCTTCCAAAGTGAAAGAAGCTTTGAAACCGCTTTTGAGCCCGAATGAAATCAAAGTATTTGACTATGTCGCATGGGCTGAGAAAAACAGTTCACCTATGGATCCTCCGAATCCAGTGGGCTCCATTGAGATTGAGAAGCTGCTAAAAGATACAGGGGAGAAAATTTTGTATAAGAAAATTACCGTGCAAGAAGCGGCTGCCGCTTTCCGGAAAGATGCAACAGTCATTTTGGAGAAAAACAAAAAGTAATAGGTGATTCTAGTAACAGGTACTCATCGTTGACACTTTCAAAAGTGTTAGACGGTGGGTACTTGTTTTGTGTAATCCGCCACTTCAGAGGTGATCTACCTACCTATTGCAAAACAGCCGACTGCCGATATCGCAGCGGCGTCATTTTCGTCATCTGGCGGAACACACGCCCGAATTGCACAAGCGAGCCGAAGCCAACTTGCTCGGCGATAACGATGACTTTTAGCTTCGTTGTTGCCAGCAGCCTCTGAGCTTCTTGCACACGAACGAGATTTACATATTCAACCAGTGAAAACCCGGTGATTTCCTTGAACATCCGGCTTAAGTATGCGGAGCTGATTTCGAATCGCTCTGCAAGCTCTTCCAGTCGCATTGGTTCAGCGAAATGGGTGTTGATAAACCTCACGATGGTGGATATTTTCCGGTGGAGGGGAGAAACGTGTTCTGGCGAAGTGACGGGATGTATGCGAACGAAACGTGCCGTGAATAGTAACAACTCAATTAAAAAGTGTGTCATGGCAAAAGTTTGCCCCATCGCAGGCTCCTTAGCTTCATGAATTAACTTGCCTAGCATGTCTTCAACAAGCCGCCGAGTAGGCAGATCGAGCCGCAATACAGGCGTATCATGCGTGAAAGCATCCAGTAAGAAAGGTGCCGATTCTTTCGTGTTTTCCAAAATGCTGTCACTAAAATTAATGACGACCCTCGCATGACCGAGTTTATCTGAATCGGAAGTAGCATGCAGCTCACGTCGATTGATGAGGACCAAATCTCCTGGAAGAATGAGATAGGAACGATCACGAATGAAATACATGCGTTCTCCTTCGTATAAATAATAGAGCTCGTACATATCATGCATGTGCTGGGTTCTCTCGAAAGGGCCAGAGCGATGAATATGCTGGATGTAGAAAGGGCCTTCATCTTCATTGCCGAAAGTGACGGTACGTGACATAGGCGCTGCTCCTTGTTTGGAAATGAGGTAACTGAAGTATATCATAAAATGAAGTGAAAAATATGAACAGTTTTCGTAGAAAATAGGAATAGATGAAGAGAAAACGCTCCTTACTTGCGATAAAATGAATGTATAGATGGAATAGCAAACGCTTGCAAATTAGGAGGAAATTGAACATGAACGCACTTATAGAAGCAGTACGCGCAGGGAAAGTAAACGAGTTCTCATCCGAGGTTATTAAAGTGTATGCGTCTTCCCTAACCCAAGTGGGAGATACAACATTGCTTATGGTACGCACAACTGAAGGGAAGCGACTAATCGTCGTGGGCTCAGGAGATTTGTTCGACCAACTGCAAGGTAAAGTCGTAGATGGCGAGAAAGTAGCTCCACTAACACATGAAAATCGCTTGATTATTAATCAGTTTTTACCATACACAGCGCCACAAGCCTTCGGAACACAAGTAGCGACGATGGGTTTAGGCGATCGACTTGGTATTGCAAGTCCTGGCCATATCCAAACGATCCGCGGCAAAGATATTCGTCCTGTCTTGGCGCAACAAAGTATTCGTGAGCTTGCTTTGACAGGCCGCACGTATGAGGATGTTTTGGATGCAGCGGCTTATGCGGTTCTGCAAGAGGGCTACAAGGACGGGTATGGCGCTGACGGCGACCACTTGAAGAAAGAAGAGGACATCGAGTACGCGTTGCGCCTTGGTTTCACGATGCTGACGCTCGATTGCTCCGAGAATATCGACAATACGATTGAATCCATGTCCGCAGCAGAAATCGCAGCGAAATACGAGCAACTCCCTGCTAGCTTGCGCAGCCGCTATGAAGAGCGCTATCTGCAAACAGCACCGAATGTACCGGGAGCAACTCTTGCATATACAGCAGAAGCTTTGAAGAAAGATGTCTTGATTTATGATGCTGCCATTAATTTCATGGAAGCTATCTATCGCAAGTATATCGTTACACTTGATCGTGCGGTTGATTTCGAAATTTCCATTGATGAAACTGCGACGCCTACTTCCCCTGAGGCACATTACTTGGTAGCCAATGAACTACGTGACCGTGGTGTTACGATCTTCAGTATGGCGCCACGCTTCTGTGGTGAATTCCAAAAAGGGATCGACTACATCGGAGATATTGCGCAATTTGAGCGTGAGCTAGCTAGTCATGCGGCGATTGCTGTTCATTTTGAATACAAGCTAAGCATCCATTCCGGCAGTGATAAATTCAGTGTGTTCCCATTGATCGGGCAATACACGAATGGCCTGTTCCATATCAAAACAGCCGGTACAAATTGGCTCGAAGCGGTACGTGTTGTAGCGAAAGTGAATCCTACGCTCTATCGCCGCATGCACCAATATGCACTTGATCACTTTGTTGAAGCGACAGCGTACTACCACGTAACGACAGACATCAGCGCAATCGCTCCACTTAGCGATGTAACGGATGCGCAGCTGCCTGATTACATGGAAGAAAATAATGCACGTCAATTGCTGCACATCACGTATGGTTTGCTTCTTCAAGCGAAAAATGAAGACGGAAGCCGCACATTTGCGGATGAGTTCTTCCAAACATTGGCTGATCAAGAAGATACCTTTGCTGAAGGACTTCGTCATCATATTGGCAGACACTTGGAGTTGCTGGGCAAATAATCAACAACTAAAAACGCCACGAACATCCCTTTAACGGGTGTTCGTGGCGTTTCTCACTTACCTAGGACAAGCCCTCAGTAGACTCTCCTATTGCATCATCTGCTCCAGGATAGTCTCTCGTAATACCTTCGTGAAGCTCACGATTCTCATAAGCAAAACGGTTGGTAGGGCGTTGATCCTCTCGCCAAGGGGTGCTTTTCCCAAGGGATTCTGACATCATACTTGTGCCATAGGGCCCTTCCGGAAACTCCTCGGGGATCATGTCGTTACGCTGAGACTCTACGGTCTTGAGGTCCGTATACGCAGCGAGGCGGTCTTCTGAGAGGAAGCCTAATCCCTCTACATTGTTGGTATGTGGTGACTTCTTACGCATGGATAAGCCTCCTTTTCAGGTTTTGCTTTTTCCAGTGTCCCCCGACAATCCCTTAAATATCCGTAAAATGAATCGAACCGATAATTTGTGATAGGAATTCATTAAGCTCTTGGGCTTGTTCCTCATTTATCTTGAAGACATGCTCCAGATAGCCTTCTTCGGCTAAATCATCTGGACCAATGACTGCGCTGCGTCCCGATTGCAAATCGATGACTAGCTTTTTGCCATAATAACGGGTAGTGGTCATGATAGCGAGGTCAAAGCGGTGTAAAGCATTGCCTACGAAACAGACAAAGCGTGTTGTTGTTTCTTCCTGATGATCATATAAAAAGTCATAATCAGACATGAGGGCCCTCCATTCTCTTTCTAGTATGAACCTATTATAACCGATAAGTACTCCTGAACAAAACGGTTCTTGCGCCAAACTGACAAACATGGTATGATTTGGATATTAGAAAAAGGAAGCACCTTTTCTGCCCTCGGGCGGAAAAGGTGCTTTTTCGTTTTTCTTAAACTTATTTCATATCAACGTCTGGAGGCATGGAAAGGGATGAACATTGTATTTTTGAACACGTTAGAGAAGAATTTGGGGGATCAGCAAGTGATTTCCGCGCAGGTTTCCATTGTTGAAGAACAAGGGATTTGGAGTGTGTATTGGAGTGAACCTGACTTGGTGGGGAAGTTGGAGCAGGATGAATGGTTCCAAGGCATTAGTTGGGATGAGATGCTATTTGCGTTCCGTCAAGGCTTACGTGAGAAAATTCGAAGTGGTTTCCGGCCGTTGGTACACACGGAATTGGATCTTACGCAAGGACTATCAGGTAAAGCGAAAATGACACAAATGCTAACGTATTACTGTGAGGAGAATCCGAATGAAGAGGTGTTCGAATCACTGCGTGCATGGCGTCGTGAGCAGGCTGCTCGTGAGAAGAAGGCGCCATATATCCTCGCAACGAACCGTGTCCTACGGATGATTTCAGTGTTCTTGCCGCAATCCAAGGAAGAGCTTCAGCAAATTCCTGGGTTTGGTGAGCAGAAAACAGCGCAGTACGCTGATCAATTGCTTAGTCGAATTGGCGAGTGCACACGCACAAACGGATTTCCGTTGGATTGGGTTGCCAACTATGTGGATACGATGAAGTTCGAGGGTTGGCTACTCGCACAGAAGGAGCAGAAACTGCGAATTGAGCTTGATCGTGAGATTAGTAAGCGCAAGCTGTTAGAAATCGTTGCTGGAGGCGGCAGCTTAGCCGATCTTCAGACGAATCTGACGATGCCGCGGAGAGAATTGCTGTTGTGGGTGGAAGATATGGACCGTGAAGGCTACGATATGGATCCTCTCGTGGAAGCTGAACTTGCTTCGATTCCTGAGGAAGAGCAGATTAAAGCGTGGAATGCGTATGAATCCGAAGGAGATCGCTATTTAAAGCCTGTTCTTAAGAGTCTCATCGGGAATGAAGAACTGAAGGGGAAAGAGCTCGACCGTGCCTATGAATGGCTGCGTCTGCTTCGGTTACGTTTTCGTAGAGAGAAGGAAAGAAATGCGATCCAAGCAGCTAGTTAATGTGCGTTGACAAAGGCCTGCGGGATATGATTAAATGGTCAATAATCTAATATCCGTCAAAGCGATGACGAACATGGGCGAAGCCCGAAGTAGGAGAAATGCCGCTGCTGCAGAGAGTCGGTGGAAGGTGCAAACCGATGCAAGCATATTGTCCGAATTACAGTTCTGAGTTGGTGGAGGGAACATGCTCTATCGAGTACTAGTAGCTTACACCCGGCAAACTATTTGTCGTTAATTTTCTAAGTGAAAGAGAAGTGGCGTGCCTGTAGGCGTGCAACCAATCTCTTTAATTAGGGTGGTACCGCGAGACAACCTTCTCGTCCCTTTGTGGACGTTGAGGTTGTCTTTTTTGTTTCTTTTTAACCAAACGAATGGAGGGATCGTATGTTTTTATGGGATAAGCTTACATCGGAGCAGCAGCAACAAGTTGAGCATCAATTGCGTATCCTCAAACGCGGCGCAGCTGAAATCGTGCCGGAAGAAGCGCTGAAGATGAAGATTATGAAGGCGGTTGTAACAGGGACACCGCTGAAAGTAAAGCTAGGACTGGACCCCTCTGCACCTGATATCCACATCGGACATACGGTCGTCCTGCACAAGCTTCGTCAATTTCAAGATTTAGGACATGAGGTGCAGCTTATTATCGGTGATTTCACGGGTCGCATCGGCGATCCGACAGGGAAATCCGAGACACGTAAACAGCTTTCGGAGGAGGATGTGAAGCATAACGCTCAAACATACCAGACGCAGCTAGCCAAGGTGTTGGATCTAAACAAAACATCCTTCTACTATAACTCCACTTGGTTAGGTGAACTGCGCTTTGACGATGTGCTAAGACTTGCTGGTAAAGTGACGGTTGCTCGCATGCTAGAAAGAGATGACTTTGCAAAGCGGTATGCGGCGAATCAGCCGATACATGTGCACGAATTTTTCTACCCGCTGATGCAAGGTTACGACTCGGTTTCTTTAGAAAGTGATATTGAGCTAGGTGGAACCGATCAGACTTTTAATATCTTGATGGGACGTACGCTTCAAGGGGCATATGAGATCAAAGAGGGTCAGGTGGCCATCCTGATGCCGTTGCTCGAGGGACTGGATGGCGTTCAGAAGATGAGTAAAAGCCTGCGCAACTACATCGGTATCGATGAGCATCCGAATGACATTTTCGGTAAAACCATGTCCATCCCCGATACGCTCATGCTCAAATATTTCGAGTTAACGACAGCCTTGTCGAATGAGAAAACCGAAGAGCTGCGGCAAGGACTTGAAGCGGGTACGATCCATCCCAGAGATGCCAAGCTAAGGCTGGCGAAATTGTATGTTGAGATGTACCATGGTGTGGAAGCGGCCGAGGAGGCGGAGCAGCATTTTATTACTGTTTTTCAAAAACGCGCTTTGCCAGATGAAATTGAGGAAGTAAGCCTGAGCTTCGAGCATTTGGATGAAGGACGGCGGATCTCGATCATTAAGCTCTTAGTCCATTTAGCTTTGCAAACGTCGAATGGGGAAGCAAGGCGGAGTGTGGAGCAAGGAGCTGTGAAACTCAACGAACAAAAGTTGACTGATATTCATGCGCAAATCACTCCAGTGGATGGCGATATTCTGCAAGTCGGGAAACGGAAATTTGTTAGAATCAAGCTATCCTAAGTTAAATGCCAAAAAGGGTGACTTCTAGGCAATATTCCTACGTTTCTGCTAGAAGTCACCCTTTATCTATACATCGATCCGAGTTGATCACAGCCATTCTTTCTTGCGGAACAGCACATACATGGCAATGCCGAGGACGCCCATAAAGGCTAGCACGATTTCATCCCCATGAGGGGTTAGATGCAGTCCGAGAATATTATCGAAATTCATCCCGAAAACACCGGTAATGAATGTCAAGGGCATGAAGATCGTCGTCAACGCGGTAAACACGCGCATGATATCATTGGCGCGGTTCGCGAGGCTGGATTGATAAGCTTCTCGTAAGTTCCCCATAAGATCGCGGAGCGTGTCGAATGTATCGACGATTTTGACGGCATTCTCATAAATGTCGCCGAAATACTTCTGAAGCTGATGATCGATCAATCGGAGCTCTTTTTTACCGAGCGTCCCAATAACGTCACGTTGAGGCACGAGCACTTTTTTCAGCCATAAAATTTCAGAACGAAGACCGATAATCTCATTCAAATGCGACTTCTTCGTCGCCATCAGAATATCTTCTTCCAGCTTTTCAATCTTCGCTTCAATTCGGTCACCGACCGCCACATAGTTATCGACGACGAGATCGACCAAATGATATAAGAATCGATCGGCACTGTTGACTTCTTCCTCCCAAAGGAAGGGCTTAAGTGCGCGCAGTTCATTAATTTTTTGCCGCGTTACAGTTATGATCACATGTTTGCTAAGAAATAAATTAAGTGCACGTAAGAAAATTTCTTCATCATCGAAACGAATACTATTAATAACAATGAAATAATGGGAATCATAAAATTCAATCTTAGGGCGCTGTTCTTCCTCACTTAGACAATCTTCTACGGCCAAATCATGCAAATGGAAAAGAGGTTGAAGTAACTCCAAATCCTCGATGCCCGCATCAATCCAGTAAAAGCCTTGGCTTGGCGGTGTCAGCGCAGCAGTAACATCATCAACTAACGTAAAAATACCATTTTGAACCAACCGTGTTTTCATCTGCCCACCCCTTTGAATGGAATCAGCCGGTTAGTACATCTAGAAGAGCATTGCCCTGGATGCTGGATTAACCGACTTCATTCCTACACTTTGAAATTGTTTATTCGCCTTGCAGGTTCTACTCCTCGGTTCTCCGTCCAAGCGTATGCCCTCCTTTTCCGTCCGTGTCGAATACTTGTCTAGTATACCCGTTCATATACCCTGTTTCAAGCCAAAAAGTTTGATGTAATAAGGGGAATTGTCGATAAGTTAGCTTATGGAGAATAGGCAAAGTCTGTGCCAAAAAAATAAAACCGCCAAAACTTACTTGGCGGCATTTAAAATCTTATTTTTGACGTCGGTATACATTTGAATGATCTCAGGTCCGCCGCGCTTCATTAGGTCCTCTTCGCTTTCAGCTCCATAAACAAGGTGAAGCTGTGAGACGGCGATTTGGGCTTGCTCTAGTGTAGGTTTGTCGGTTTCAATTAAGGCAAAATAACGATGTAAGGAAGCGAATGCAGAGAAGTTATCCGATGTTTGGGTTGACATCATAGCCCTCATTTCTTCAAAAATTCTTATTCGTTTAGAAACATCTGCTGTGAAAAGTTAATCCTTAGTAATAACCTCAAGTACCTAAACTTAAACAGCTTGCCACAATACAAATTGTATCATTTTTATGATTACTTGGCTACAAATACTAATTTATTACGATCATTGAAATCGTAAAGGTCTAACCATATTGACTTTCGTTTATTTTATAGTATGATAGTGCTAATCGCATACGTTTTATTTTCTTATCAAGAGTAGGTGGAGGGACTAGCCCTATGACACCCGGCAACCGACAAACCTTTGCAAAAAGGGGAGCACGGTGCTAATTCTTGCGGAAACGCTATTTATAGCGAATCTGGGAGATAAGAGAAGGACATTGACTTTGATTTTTCATGGCCTTTCTCTGATTCCAGGGAAGGTCATTTTTGCGTTTATACATGTTTTAACTAACTCAAACTAAAGAAGAGGAGTGAACAGGATGCCGATCAAGATTCCTGACAACCTGCCTGCCAAAGAAATTTTAAACCAAGAGAACATCTTCACCATGGACGAATCTGTCGCGTATCACCAAGATATACGTCCACTTCGCATTGCCCTGCTTAACTTAATGCCGACCAAAGAGACGACGGAGACGCAGCTGTTGCGCTTGATCGGGAACACGCCGCTGCAAGTGGAGTTCGTGCTGTTACATCCCAAAACTCACACTTCCAAAAATACGTCCCATGAACATTTAGATATGTTTTATAAAACTTTTGATGATATCAAAGACGATAAGCTGGATGGTATGATTATTACCGGTGCGCCTGTTGAACAAATGGATTTCGAAGATGTGAATTACTGGGAAGAGCTAACGCAGATTCTTGAATGGAGCAAGCGGAATGTCACTTCCACCCTGCATATTTGCTGGGCGGCTCAAGCAGGCTTATACCATCATTTCGGCGTACGGAAATATGCGCTGGAGAAGAAGACATTTGGTGTATTCCCACATACGGTCAGTGTTCCAAACACGAAGCTGTTGCGCGGCTTTGATGAGGTATTCAATGTTCCGCAATCACGTCACACCGATATTTATCGTGAAGATATTGAGCGATGTCCGGATTTAGAAATTTTATCAGAATCCGATGAGTCTGGTGTATATATCGTCGCAACGCGCGATGGCAAGCATATTTTCGTTACAGGACATTCAGAATATGACGCTTGTTCCTTGAAGTGGGAGTATGACCGCGATGTGGCCAAAGGGCTGCCGATCGATATCCCGAACAATTATTACCCGAAAAACGATCCGAGTAGACTGCCTTACAACACTTGGAGAGCGCATGCGAATTTGCTGTTCTCAAACTGGCTGAACTATTATGTATATCAAGAAACACCTTTTGAATTGACGGTTAACATTAATGAAAGCTGGGCAAGTTCGCAACTATAAATAAATCGAACCCACATCCTGAGGAGGAAATTCCCTTGTTGAAAATCGAAAGTCGTCTCGCTCAAATTGGCTCTATTGAAGAACCTGTTACAGGTGCTGTTAGCTTTCCTATTTATCAATCAACTGCGTTTCGCCACCCTAAGCTGGGGCAGAGCACTGGATTTGATTATGCGCGTACGAAAAGTCCAACGCGTAAAGTACTAGAAGACGCTATTGCTCAGTTAGAGTCCGGAGATGCAGGCTTTGCATGTTCCTCAGGCATGGCGGCATTGCAAACGATTTTCGCATATTTCAGCCAAGGGGATCACTTGATTGTTTCCTTAGATTTATATGGGGGGACGTATCGTCTATTAGAAAGAATCATGTCCCGTTTTGGTGTAACGGCTACGTATGTAGATACGAATGATTTGGATGCACTCGAAGGTGCGTATCAGTCCAATACGAAGGGCCTCGTTATTGAAACACCAACGAATCCTTTGATGATGATTACGGATCTTGAACTTGTATGTACATGGGCCCGTAAAAAGGGTATCGTCTCCATCGTCGACAACACGCTGCTTACACCATATCTGCAACGCCCAATTGAGCTAGGCGCCGATATCGTTATCCATAGTGCGACGAAATATTTGGGTGGACATAATGACGTGCTAGCGGGTCTGATTGTTACAAAAGGGAAAGAGCTTTCTGAGCAAATGGCTATTCTTCATAACTCCATTGGCGCTGTGCTTGGACCACAAGACAGCTGGCTTCTCATGAGAGGAATGAAAACTCTCGCCCTCCGTATGGAGCGTCATGAACAGAATGCTACGGCAATTGCGAATTTCTTGCTTGAGCACCAATTGATTTCAGATGTGTACTATCCAGCGCTTGAATCACACCCTGGCTATGCGATTCAAAATAAACAATCGAGCGGTAACACAGGGATATTCTCCTTCAAGGTGAAGGATGCTCGCTTAGTTGAACCGATTCTTCGTCATATCAAGCTAATTGCTTTTGCAGAAAGCTTAGGCGGGGTTGAATCCTTGATGACCTACCCAGCTGTACAAACACACGCGGACATTCCACTTGAAATTAGACAGCAAATTGGTGTCGATGACCGTCTGCTTCGCTTCTCTGTTGGGATCGAGCATATTGATGATCTGATCGCTGATTTGTCGAATGCCCTAGATTCGGCGCAGGCCGAGCTGGAAGGAGCTTTGCAATCATGAGCCATTCCCCATCGGACAAAGAGAAACGCAAAGCACATGGCAAATTTGCCACAAGACTGATCCATTTTGGCGCTGAAATTGATGAGGCGACAGGGGCTTCCAGCGTGCCGTTGTATCAAGCTTCTACCTTTCATCAGGCGGATTTGGAAGCGAACCAAGAGTACGACTACACACGGTCTGGTAACCCGACGCGTCAAGCGTTAGAGGACTACATCGCTTTGCTGGAAGGCGGTACGCGTGGCTTTGCGTTCGCATCTGGGATGGCAGCAATCTCTTCTGCGTTGATGTTGTTATCGCAGGGAGATCATGTGATCTGCACGGAGGATGTATACGGCGGCACCTATCGTTTGCTGACTACGATTATGAATCGTATGGGCGTGGAATCTACGTTTGTAGATATGACGAACATCGCAGAGGTGAGAGCGGCCCTTCGTTCCAATACGAGAGCTGTATTCATCGAGACACCTTCGAATCCAACGCTTCGAATTACGGACATTGGGGAGATTGCCGCTTTTGCAAAAGAGCATGACCTGCTTACGATGCTGGATAATACGTTCATGACACCTTATCATCAACGTCCAATTGAGCTAGGCATTGACATCGTGCTTCATAGCGCAACGAAATTCCTTGGCGGGCACAGTGATGTGCTAGCGGGTCTAGCTGTTGTAGCGAATGACGGCCTCGGCCGTCGAATGAAGCAAATTCAAAACGGCATGGGGAATGTGCTTGGCATTCAAGATTCATGGCTGCTCATTCGCGGTATGAAAACGTTGCAAGCACGTATGGAAATGTCCGAGAAGAGCGCCCGCAGGTTAGCCCAATGGTTGACAGAGCAGCCGGATATTGACGTGGTTTACTACCCTGGTCTACCTAACCACCCAGGGAGAGAAATACATGAGAAGCAATCGCTTGGTTATGGAGCTGTCGTCTCATTTGATGTTGGCTCTGGCGAGAAAGCCAAGAAGTTGCTTAGTAAAGTTAAGATCCCGCTCGTAGCTGTGAGTTTGGGTGCTGTAGAGAGTATCTTGTCCTATCCGGCCATGATGTCACATGCTGCCATGCCGAAGGAAGTTCGCTTATTGCGCGGCATTACGGACGGTCTCGTGAGATATTCGGTGGGGCTAGAAGATATCGAAGATATCATTGAAGATTTGGAACAAGCTCTGCGCGGTTAAGCGCCGCGGTATTCAGAAATTATTCATATTTGCCTAGGAATAACGACCGGAAATAGCAGCCCTGTGCTGCTTTTTTGGCATGAGTATGGTACGATTACATGGAATACGAGCCCTAAAAGGAGTGAGTTGAAATGAAACCGATCGATCGCATTTTAAATAAAGCACAAGCAGGCGGACGGATTGATGTAGAAGAATGTATTACACTATTCGAGTCCGATCAAATAGAGAAAATTGGCGACACCGCTAATCAGATTATGAAAAAATGGCACCCAGACCCGATCACGACCTTCGTGATTGGGCGGAATATCAACTACACGAACATTTGCGATGTGTATTGCCGATTCTGCGCGTTCTACCGTCCACCAGGTTCGGCAGAAGGGTATGTATTGCCGGATGAAACGATCTTCCAGAAGATTCAAGAGACCTTAGATGTGGATGGAACTGAGATTCTTATGCAAGGTGGTACGAATCCGAATCTGCCATTCAGTTACTATACAAATATTCTGCGCGAAATTAAGAAGCGTTTTGATATCACGATGCATTCTTTTTCACCCGCTGAAATTATGAAAATGAAAGACGTTTCTGGCGGCTTATCACTGGAGGAAATTGTCCGTCAATTGCATGAAGCGGGACTTGATTCCTTGCCAGGCGGCGGAGCGGAAATCCTCGATGACCGCACGCGTCGCAAGATTTCCAAGCTGAAAGGTTCGTGGCGCGATTGGATGGATGTCATGCAGACGGCTCACAAGCTTGGCATGCACACGACGGGAACGATGGTTATCGGCTTCGGCGAATCTATGGAAGAGCGTGCTCTGCATATGCTGCGTATCCGTGATGCGCAAGACGATGTGCTGCTGCAGAAGCTGAATACACCAGGCTTCCTGGCATTCATTCCGTGGACGTTCCAACCGGACAACACGAATATGAAGGCGGAGAAAGTTACGCCTGAAGAGTATTTGAAAACGTTGGCGATTAGCCGCATCATGCTGGACAACGTTCCGAATTTCCAATCCTCATGGGTCACAATGGGACCAGAAGTTGGCAAGCAGACGTTGAGCTACGGCTGTAACGATTTCGGCAGCACAATGATCGAAGAGAACGTTGTATCCGCGGCGGGCACTACGCACAAAGTCAACGTATCCTCGACGCTAGACATCATCCGTCAAGCAGGCAAAATCCCTGCGCAGCGGAACACGAAGTATCAGATTCTGCGTGTGTTTGACGATGTGAATGAGAAGATTGATCGTGATTTTGTGATGCAGAACTAAACATGTACTAGGTATGAAGGACAACGCTTATCTTCTATGAAATCCACAAGTGGGATTTGTATGGATAAGCGTTTTTTGTCGTCGAGCTCAACAGCCATGAGATAGTCGATGTCTACAAGATGAATAGCTCAAAATCATCAATCTATTCACCAGTTTCTTCATCATTTTAAGCGAAAATTAATCTATGCTTCAGGTAACCGCGGGTCAATAAGAGTACAATGGGGGAACACCACAAATTCGAGATTGAAGATCGGAGTGATTTTTGTGAAACTGCTTAAAAGCTTTGTACAAGGATTCCTTTTTGCTTTCATCTCTATTGGTGCTCTCCCATTCTTACTGGTTAAGACTCTGCTAGAGCAGTTGTAAAACGCCATCCTTATTGTTGAGAGGGGCAGCCATGTGCTGCTCCTTTTTTGCATTTTTCCTTCTTCCGCAAATGGCAAATTGTTCGTTGTATATCTCCCTCGCATCGACCATATACTCTTAAGAGGAGGATGCATAGATGGAAGGAGTGAGCAACATGGAACTGTTTGCAATTGCCCTAATCAATGTCGAGGAATCCTATGTACGTTCGCTGAGCGCACAGGTGAAGCAAGCGCTGCAGCATTTACATATCGCCCAAAATGGGTTAACGGCTACTTACACTTGGAGTGAAACACGTGCTTTTATTTATGTGGAAGTGGAAGCGGGAAGTGTCATCCACGATCCACATATTCATGAAGCTGAAGTACGAGCTTGCCTAGCTGAAGTGTTGGCGAGCCACATTGTAGCGGACAAGGAATCCAGCATTTTACGAAACTTGATCACCAAGGATTTTAAATATGAAAAGCAGACAGACATCGAGGCCATCGAAGGTTACTGTAAGCAAACCTTGATCCAAGAGAGTGAGCTGGAAGGGCTGCCGCTGATGAATAGCAGCCCAAGTCGGCTTCGTCGTATTGGGCTGCTCAAGGAGCAGATAAACGCACTGCTTGAGGAAAATCCGCAGATCAGCTTAGATGGCTTCCTCAAATTCCGAATTCAGGAGTATAAGGAAGAACTAAGGGAAATTGCCGAATATGCGATTGATGAGTTTATGATGGACCGTCAATATCAGGAATTCATTTCGCTTCTACAATATTTCGTCTACATTCAAGAGGCCAAAATACCCGCAGCGCATCTCATTCACAAAGGCGGACATGAGTTCGTCATTCTGAATGATCGAATGGAACCCATTGATGCAAATGAATTCGATGCCAGTTTTCGAATGGAAATGTTGGAGAAGGATATCAATTTTGAGGATATGATCGTAAGTACACTGATCACAGTCTCGCCCGCCAACATTTACATTCATACACGAGATCCCGAATTAACGATTATTAAGACGATAGGGCAAATCTTTGAAGACCGAACATCGGTGTGCAGTTATTGCCGCACGTGCGACCTTTATCTCGGAGATGCCAAAAAGCAGGATCAACTATCCCCTTGACCTTGCCCCTCTCGCCATTTATAATAGTGATCGAAGGCGTTAGTATCAAAGACAAGAACTTTCTGTATGAACTGCTCAGAGAGAGGAGACCAGGCTGCAATCTCCTTCAGCGAATCGGATCGTTTACCCCTTTGTAGCCGTATTGTGGAATTCGACCTGACTTGCAGGTGCGATACTATACAGTACCGGAATCATTCCCGTTAACGAATGCTGATGAGGATTCGACTTACCCTTTGGGTTAGAGCGAATCGAACTAGGGTGGAACCACGAGCTGAGCACACTCGTCCCTTTATGGGATGAAGTGTGCTTTTTTGCGTTCAATTCACTATTCACTTACACAATTAGGAGGCAGGAAAGATGGTTGTACAAGTAAAATTACCAGATGGCGCAGTGAGAGAGTATGCAGTGGGGACGACTATTGAACAAGTGGCAGAGTCCATTTCATCCGGTCTGAAGAAAAATGCAGTGGGTGGTAAAGTAAACGGGAAATCCGTAGATTTATCTTTCGCTTTGGACCATGATGCTGATGTTGAAATCTTAACGCTGGATAGCGAAGCAGGACTAGAAATGTACCGTCATAGCACAGCTCATTTGATGGCACAAGCGATCAAGCGTATTTATGGCAACAAAGCCGTTAAGTTAGGAATCGGTCCTGTGATTGAGGACGGCTTCTACTATGATATCGATTTGGAAACACCGCTGAACCCCGAAGATTTGATCAAAATCGAGAAGGAAATGGAGCGCATCTCAAATGAAAATTTGGCGATTACACGCCGTGTTGTTTCCCGTGAGGAAGCGATTCGCATTTTCACAGAGATGGAAGATCCGTTCAAGCTAGAATTGATCCGTGATTTACCGGAAGATTCCGTTCTTACGATCTATGACCAAGGTGAATTCTTTGACCTCTGCCGCGGACCGCATTTGCCGTCAACTGGACGCATTAAAGCATTCAAATTATTAAGTGTTGCTGGTGCATACTGGCGCGGAGATGCGAAAAACAAAATGCTGCAGCGTATCTACGGGACTGCGTTCCCTAAGAAAGCGCAACTGGATGAACATTTGCACTTGCTTGAAGAAGCGAAGAAGCGTGACCACCGTAAACTAGGCCGTGAACTCAAAATGTTCGCATTCTCACGTGAAGTTGGTCAAGGTCTACCGCTTTGGCTGCCAAACGGCGCGAAACTAAGACGTACAATGGAGCGCTATATCGTTGATTTGGAAGAGCGTCTAGGCTACCAACACGTATACACACCTGTACTTGCTAATGTTGAGTTATACAAAACTTCCGGACACTGGGATCACTACAGTGAAGATATGTTCCCGAAAATGGTCATGGACAATGAAGAACTTGTCCTTCGTCCGATGAACTGTCCTCACCATATGATGGTTTATAAGAGTGATATGCGCAGCTACCGTGATCTTCCTGTTCGGATTGCTGAGCTGGGCACGATGCACCGGTATGAAATGTCAGGCGCTTTGACTGGTTTGCACCGCGTTCGTGCAATGACATTGAATGACGCCCACATCTTCTGCCGTTTGGATCAAATTAAAGAAGAGTTCTCCCGCGTTGTTACACTGATCCGTCAAGTGTACGCGGATTTCGGAATTACTGACTATCGTTTCCGTCTTTCCTATCGTGATCCGAAGGATACAGAGAAGTACTTCCAGGATGATGAGATGTGGGAAACTTCTCAACGTATGCTTCGTGAGGTTGTTGAAGAGCTTGGTTTGCCTTTCTTTGAAGCGGAAGGTGAAGCAGCATTCTATGGTCCTAAATTAGATGTTCAAATCAAGACAGCGTTGAAGAAGGAAGAGACTCTTTCGACTGCACAAATTGACTTCTTGCTGCCTGAACGCTTCCAGCTAGAATACACAGGGGAAGACGGTCAGAAACACCGCCCAGTCGTGATCCATAGAGGGATCATCTCCACAATGGAGCGTATGACAGCCTTCTTGTTAGAGAATTTCGCTGGCGCTTTACCAACATGGTTAATGCCGACGCAAGCGAAAGTTATTCCAGTATCGCCTGCATTTGAAGAATTCTCCAATCAGGTGACAGACCGACTAAGAGAAGCTGGTATTCGCGTTGAAGCGGATAATCGGAATGAGAAGCTAGGTTACAAAATCAGGGAAGCCCAGCTGGAGAAAATCCCTTTCATGCTTGTCGTTGGTGAAAACGAAGTGAAGAATGACAGCTTGTCCATCCGTAAACGGGGTCAAGGGGATCTAGGTACACAGCCGATTGATCAAGTCATCAACATGATTCAAGAAGAAATCAAAAACAAACTGTAACTCCCATTTGCCCCTATAAGAAGCAGAGAAGTGCTAGTCACTTCTCTGCTTTTTTGCGTTCCCAAAAATTCCTTTTCGATGTGAATAAGCAGTTAAAAGAAGGACATGTTATACAGTGAGTCTGTATGTGGAGGTTTAGTTATGAAAGGAAATGGAAAGCCTACATTAGTAGGGGGAGGCTTAAAACAATGAAAATAACCGATACTTCGAAACAATCCAAATGGATTTTGGCATGGATGGTACTTACCGTTATGGTCGTGCTTTTCGGAGAAGAGGCTAGTAATCAAGGTAACTATAGGGCGGCAAACACCGATACCCATATACGAAATCAGCGAGGTAATCAAGCAGGCGCGGTGATTCCTGTTGCACGCCCTGTTGCACAGGAGCATCAACAACAAGCAAGTTACCGCTTTATACCCAATTTGGATTCTGATTTATCCAAGTACACGGCTGTTGAAGTGACAGCGACCGGGTATTCTGCAGGCAAAGAATCAACAGGAAAGAGTCCGGACCATCCTACTTATGGAATCACGTATTCTGGTATTAAAGTCATGCGTGATGATAAGGCGTTATCGACAATCGCGGCAGACACCAGGGTATTCCCGTTAGGTACTGTACTGTTTATTCCAGGCTACGGTTACGGGGTTGTTGCAGATACAGGAAGTGCGATTAAAGGGAAGAAAATTGATCTGTATTTCAACACGAAGGATCAGGTATATAAAGAATGGGGTAAAAAGACGGTCAAGGTGTTTGTGGTGAAAAAAGGGAATGGAAAAGTCACAGAGGTTATTTGGAAGCAGCTTAAGGATGAAATTCTGGCTCCGGCCAAAGCATTGTAATGTTTATTTTTGTAAAGAAAGAAATTCATAAAAAAACCTGTTTGGGAAAAGATACTCATACAGGAGGTGATTGACATGGCAAAGAACAAGAACAACAAGAAAGCAGCGCAAGACACGGAATTTGCTACTGAAGTAGCGGTACCTAATAAGCAGCAACAAAACAACACACAAAACCAAAATAAATAACAAATAGCTTTGTTGGAAAGACGGAGATCCCTAGAGGGTCTCCGTTTTTTATTTCTTTTCAAGCCCTCCTATATTCGATATAATGTAACAAAAACTAACATTTTGTTCCTTTTGGGAGGAGTTCCGGTTGCGCATGTGGACGGATTCAAAGCAGAGAGCTTGGTTCTACGGTTTTGTACTTATTGGTATGCTTGTAAATGTATTTGCTCTATTTTCTGCTTCGAAATGGATTACCGTAGTTAGTGTCGCTGTTTTTCTCTTAATGGGTGTAGGTGCATTACTGAGTTCAAGAGCATCAGGTAAAGAGCGAGAGCAAGGGGCACTTGATCACGAAGAACAATTCCTTACATTTATTCAAGAATCTCAGGTCGTTGCGGATCGATTAGCAGCGGCAGTAGAAGAGGTCAATCGTTCCATCGGACATCTTCTCCAAATTGCTGATGCTTCCATTCAAGGAGAAGAGGAATTGAAGGGGCGAAGCCAACATGCCGCAGGACAGCTCCAAGAAGCCTTTGCTGCGATTCAGCAAGTGGCTGCAGCTGCCGATCAGATTCTGGATTCGTCGTTACATATGCATCGTGAAAGTGAACAAACCAAAGATACGGTAGTGGATGTCTGTCGCTCCTTGAATGCAACAGATGATGTAATGAACGATTTACACGTGAACAATGATACGATGCAGAAGAAAATTCAAGATTTAACCGAGCATACGTCGAAAATTGAAGAGATTAATACGTTCATAACCGAAGTCGTTGCCCAAACGTCATTATTAGCTTTAAATGCATCCATTGAAGCGGCTAGAGCCGGTGAGCATGGAAGAGGCTTCTCCGTGGTAGCACAAGAGATTAAGAAGCTAGCTGCGCAAAGCCATGAAGCTGTTCAGAAGTCATCTGAGCTTCTTGCTGATATTGAAAATGGTGTTTCGCAAGTTGTCGCTGCAGTCGCAGAAGAGAAAGCTTCAGTGACGCATGGGATTGATGAAATGAAGGTGATGAAAGGCAAGATCGATACGATCTTTTCATTGATCCTTCATGTGAACAGCCTAGTTGCAAGTACCACGAGTTCAACGAAGCACCAATCCTCTTTGGTTACTGGGACAAGGACTTCCCTAGGGGAAGTCGTAGATTTGATGAATGAGACGATGTCGAGTGTTGAGCATACGCTGGGTCAAATGAAGAAGCAGCGGCACGAGGTATCGAGATTGCAACATATTAATCAGAATTTAGATCGCTCATCCGCAGAGCTGATCACGGCCATACAAGCTGTTGGCATGAAGAGTAAGCAGGGAACCATTCATGTCAACATTGAAGAAATGAAGCAATTGTTGAATGCGCTTGTTCGCGTACCTGACATCAAATCCCTGGTGGAAGATAAGCATGCCTCGCATTTACATGGGATTTTGAAGAAAACAGCAGGGATTGAAGCGATATGGTCGAATCGCGGGGATGGCACCTTCATCTACTCTCAGCCAGAGGCAGGCTTAGTGAATGCTAAGGGGAGAGAGTGGTGGAAGCGTGCAATGGCAGGTGAGCTCTTTATTTCGGACGAGTACGTGTCAGCTATTACGAAAAAACCATGCATCACGTTGTCGAAATCCGTTATAGATGACATGGGAACGCCCATTGGTGTCGTTGGAATTGATTTAGTGTTAAATTAATAGTTCTCAAACCAATCATTTTAGTGTAAAATAAGATTACTGTTATAAATCTTGACACGGAGAGATAGGTGATGGAACATGTTGCAAGCATTACGATCGGATGGTATGCCTTTAAGAACGACCAGGAAAGCTGCGGAGGTACTTCCCTTCTTAGAGGCTTTTATTACGCGGAAAGAGCAGCAAGCTCGGGAAATTGAGCAGGTTGTTGAGCGATATGAAGTGAAGAGAATGAAAGAAGAACGGGCTTATCAAACCATGTCATCTTTTCGACGCATGTTATCCGGTAAGAAGCCTGATCATCATCTTGCTGTTGAATATATTCATTATGTGAAGAAACCTATGGAGCAAGTAAGAAAGCTCCGTGCCGAAATCGAGCAAGCTAGACAAATAATGAATGATTCTAAGCCTGGCGACGATATTACGTTCCCAGAGGAATTTGAAGACATATTCTCGTCATAAAATAAAGAAGAGGACACTGCGTGTGCGGTGTCCTCTTCTTCTATTCATTGGTTATTCTTCAAATGTTGTAAGTCCAAGAATCCTTCTTCTTGGCTATATGCAGGAACCCCATGCGATCCAACATCTAGGCCAATCAACTCTTCGTCGCGACTCACACGTAAGGGAACGATAAGCTTAATGAGCTTCAAGAAAACCCAAGTGATGAAGAAACCCCACGCACAGACGGTGACAAGACCAAGTGCTTGAACGCCTAAGAGGTGGAACCCTCCGCCATAGAATAATCCAGCAGTTCCTTCGCGAATCGCATCCGGCTTCGCACAGAAACCTACAGCCAGGGTACCGATGCTTCCGCTGATCCCATGTACGGGAAAGGCGCCAACGGGATCATCTATCTGTCTAGCTTCCAGCATTTCCGTTGCGTAGACCATGGCAATCCCGCAGATCGCACCAATGCAGATCGCTGCTGCGTCACTGACGAATGCGCAGCCTGCCGTAATTCCGACGAGTCCAGCGAGTGCGCCATTAATGACCATGGGCGGGTCCGCTTTGCGATAACGCAACATAGTGAACAGAATGCAGGCCGCACAGCCAGCTGCGGCGGATAGCATCGTGGTGACCGCGATGTGCCCGATCGAAGTATTGGTAGCGCTTAATGTACTCCCAGAGTTAAAACCAAACCAACCGAACCACAAGATAAATGCGCCTACAGAGGCTAGTGGCAAATTAGACGGGGGAACGATGTTAGCTTTACCATCGGCAGAAAATTTACCAATTCGCGGACCAATGATTATTGCTGCAGCGAGTGCGGAGAAACCGCCAAGTCCGTGGATGACAGCGGATCCAGCAAAGTCAACCATCCCAAGCTTGCCGAGCCAACCGCCAACACTCCATACCCAATGGCCAGCAATGGGATAGATTAATCCGGTCATGGCTATCGTATAAAGAATATAAGCGCGGAAATTGATGCGTTCTGCTACAGCTCCAGATACAATTGAAATAACGGCGATAACAAAAGCGCATTGGAATAACCAATAGGTATCATGTGAGATTGTCAACGTGATGTGTGTCAAATCTCCACCCATGAAAAAGCCAGTTGTACCAATGATGCCTCCTATGTCTTTACCGTACATAAGTGCAAATCCAAAAAAGTAAAAAATAAGCGCACCGAAAGAGATATCGACAAATACTTTCATGATAATACTTACGGCATTCTTTTGTCTGACAAACCCTGCTTCTAGTAAGGCGAACCCGCCTTCCATTAATAAAATCATGGCAGCAGTCAATACGACCCAAATTGTGTCAAGGCCAGAAGTAAGTTGTTGGATTTGATCCATTCCTGTAATCTCTCCTTATAATACTTGCGTTCTCAGCACCAATTATACGGTTCTGATGATAAACATGTCAACGGAATACGTAAGAATACATAACATCTGAAGCTGATTGTTCGCCTTATACGACATTCATGTTAGGTTTTCTTGTTGAGGCGTTTGAAATATCGGTCTCGAGGCGGAGATCGCCTTCAATCTAACGTCTCTTTTCATTCCACCTTGTATCTTATAAACTAGAGTTATCTTAACAACGCTTTACACAAATGGAGGAAGAACGTATGAATCCGCATATGTTTCAAAGAATGATTTGGGGGCTAGTTCTCGTATCCGCGGGCACGCTCTTTTTACTAAATCAATTAGGATTTATTCAAATTGATATCGGCTATCTGGTGTCCACGTATTGGCCTGCGATTCTGATTTTTTATGGGCTCATTGGATTTGTGTCACAGCGAAAGTACCATTGGGGTGGATCCATAGGCAGCTTGATGATGTGCGGCGTTGGAACTATATTTCTTTTGAAAAATCTAGATGTAACCGACCTTTCTATTGGAGAAATGTTTAAATTTCTTGCTCCGGTTGCTTTAATACTTTTTGGTTTAAATGTGATATTCAAACCGAGCAAGAAAGAGTCGCCTGAGTGGCCTTCTATTAAGAAAGCAAGAGATGAAGAAAGACAAGCTCGGCGAGAAGCGAACCGATTGCGCCATTCACAACATAAGAAGCAATGGGAGTCTGGAAATTGGAACACGTCTGGCGATCTCTCCGGCAATTCGAAAGATCACATGGATCACACTTCAGCAAGTAATAGGAAACATGGCCTTACTGATGAAGAAAAGGAAGTACTTAAGGATATACACGGCACATATCCAAAGGACGAGGAGCATGGTGAATGGACGGATCACCAAAACCAACACCAACACAAATATGATGGCTTCGTTCGTAATTTTGATTCAGGCAATGTTCTGCACCGTCATGGTTTTATTGGCGATGTTCACCTTGGCCAAGAGGCTTGGGAATTAAAGCCTGTTCAGATCTCTCACTTTATTGGCGATTCTGTTATTGATCTAACACGTGCATCAATTCCGCGGGGGGAAACAACGATTCACGTCACTGCATTTATTGGTGATGTGAAGATTTTCATTCCGAACGATATGGATGTTGAGGTTCGTGTCATGGCAAGCTCCTTTATTGGAGATATGAAGGTTCTTGATCGGCGTGAAAGTGGTTTTCTTCGCAACATCAGAACGCAAACCTCTCATTATGAAGAGGCGGAACATAAAATCGTCGTGACAACAAGCATGTTTATAGGCGATATTACCATTAAAAAGATAGGTTAAGGATGGAGCATGTACAAATTGCGAATGTTCAATATGAAGTGGCAGCTGCTGAATTACTTCCTAATCTCGAGCGTAGTAACGGTTTCAGGTATTTATATCGTACTTGAATATTACGAGAAGGAACTGAGTTCTTGGGAGTTCCGATTGTGGTTCGTTTTCGCGATTCTTGTAGTGAGCTTGACCGTAGGTTTCATTGCAACTAGAAGGTGGCAGCGCAAGGTAGACGAGCTTCATGTCGCCATGCTGGAATTGTCGAAAGGTAATTTCACTGTTCGAATCGATATGGAGCCAGTTGAGCCGTTCTTATACTTATATGATGCTTTTAACAGCATGGCAACTTCTATTGAAGAACGCGTACAGCTGATGCAAAAGTTAGGGGAAGCCGAAGCGATTCGGGATCAGGAGTTGACAGAGAACGCTGTGATGGAAGAGAGACGCCGACTTGCCAGAGATCTCCATGATACTGTGAGCCAGGAGCTATTCGCGATCCATATGTCGGCTTCCTCACTTCCCAAAATATTAGAAAGAAACCCAGCGGCTGCACCAACGCTAATGAACCAGCTCATTGAGATGTCCCATCATGCCCAGAAGCAGATGCGTGGCCTCATTTCACAACTAAGACCGATCGAATTAAAAGATATGAGCTTACAAGAAGCCCTGGAGAAATGGTTCCCGGAATATTGCCGGACCCATGAACTTCAGGGTCAACTTGATGTTTCGCTGCCTGAAATTATTTCGGAGGCGATTGAACATCAGTTTTTTCTCATTATCCAAGAGGGTCTTGCTAATGTCATTAAGCATGCCTCTGCCAAGCAAGTTCGATTGGCGATCTATGAAAGAGAGCATCAGTATGTGTTGCAATTGCAGGATGATGGTCAAGGTTTTGAACGTAGGGATATTCCATCTGCTTCCCACGGCCTGTCAACCATGAGAGAACGAGCACAAAAACTAGGCGGAGAAGTGGAGATTGATAGCAAATTAGGCTCAGGAACTCGCGTGCGCGTTCGTATTCCGCGATTTTCAGGGCATTCAGGGGGAAAACAAGAATGAATCCGAACATTAAAGTTATGATTGTTGACGATCATGACATGGTACGAGTGGGTTTGCGTACTTACATTTCATTGGAACCTGGTTTAGAAGTAGTGGGGGAGGCGCCCAATGGCCAAGCTGCTTTTGATCAGTTGAAGGAAGTAAGTCTTACATCACTGCCTGATGTCATTCTAATGGATTTGACGATGCCGGTGTTGGATGGAATTGGTGCGACAAAGCTAATTTGTGATAAGTTCCCACAGATAAAAGTGATCATGCTGACCTCGTTTCTGGAGGAAGCCAAGGTGCTGGAAGCTGTTGAATCGGGAGCTATTAGTTATATGTTGAAGACTGTTTCTTCTGATCAATTGATTCACGCGATTCAGAGTGCATACCGCGGCATGCCAGTCATGAATGCTGAAGTGTCGCAAGCATTGACTAGGGGCATTAGACAGCGGAGTGAATTGCCGGAGCAAGAAGGGCTAACAGCGAGGGAACGTGAAGTGCTTCTTTTGATTGCCGAAGGGAAAAGCAATAAGGATATTTCCGAAGAGCTCTTTATTAGTATCAAAACGGTTAAAACACACGTTAGCAATCTGTTGATGAAGTGTGAGCTTGACGATCGGACACAATTAGCGATATTCGCTCATCGAAAAGGATGGGTTTAACAGCACGAACAAATAGAGGGAGATCACACATAAAAACGTCATTTTGGCACATTCTATGCGTAAGAAAAATAATATGAGCGCTTAAGGAGTGTCCAATCTCTATGAAACCACTAACTTCCTCACTGGAGCAGGTACAGGAAACATTTGATAAGGTGCGTGCCCAGCTAGAACAATTTGATTTTAACTTAGGTGGCGGTTGGGATTATGACCATGGCTACTTCGATCGTTCGCTGGATGAGGCGAATAAAGTTTGGTTGCGAATTCCCGTTCAAGTCGTCACTGGCAGAATTGAAGGCGATGTGGAAGCGACGGATGCCGTCGTTGAGGTCGGTACTCCTTTTGTTCTGAAACATGTCTATAATGAAGGATTGGATCCTGAAGCTGACGTGGAGACAGCGGGAGCTTTGATCGATCAGTTCCAAACACCGCTGGATTCGGATGCTGGGATTGAGGATAAATGGGTAAAAGAAGCTGCAAACGTATTAAAATCAGTTGAAAAAGCATGGATTCATTAATTTATGTCCTATTTTTACCTCCATTTTATTGATTTTTAATATTCGTTTAAGGTTGTGAGTGCATGATAGACACATAGAGAACAACAAGATCCTTCAGATGAACATGCACTTATAACTTTAATTATGGAGGTAAGACCCATGGATGAAAATAAAAAAGACTACAGCGACTTTTTCAAGCCGCAGAATAATGATAACAACGAGGAAACTACACAAGGGCAGTATCGAGCGAACGAAGGGCAAGAGCCGAACAAAGAAAGACCTTCTTACTACTATTCCTATGGGCCTTACAAATCTGCTTTTAATGAAGAAAGTGAAGGTCAATCCCTAACGACTTCTTCCACAAGTTCAGAAGGTACTTCAAATGTAGAAGTAACACCTCCTAAGACGCTGCGTCCTTTCAGCTTTGGTTCTGAGAATGCACCTCAAGGTCCAGCGGCATGGGATCCTAATGCTAAGAAGCGTTCTTCCGTAAAAAGCATTTTTGCAGCATTCATGGCAGGAGCGCTCGTTGTCAGTGCATTGATGTTTACCGCAGATAAAACGAATATGTTTTCACGTAATCAACCGCTAGCTTCGGGTTCAAGTTCAGCGACAACTGTGGCAAGCAGCTCCAATAGTAATGGCGGTGAAGTGAAGAACGCTGCGCTTGATGTTGTTCGCCCTGGTAACATCGCGGCGATTGCACAAAATGCAGGACCTGCGATCGTGAAGGTTGAATCACTCGTGAAGCCGAAGACATCGAGTCGCAGCAATGGTGGAAACTCACTGTTCGATGATCCATTCTTCCGTCAGTTCTTTGGCGATAATGGCGGTGGCCAAACTACCCCTAAGAGTGGTCAAAATGACACAGGAAGCGGACAGTTGCAACCAGCGGGTATGGGAACTGGCTTTATTTTCGAGAAAACAGGTTATATCCTAACGAACGAGCATGTGGTTGACGGCGCGGATGAAATTCAAATTACTGTAGAAGGCTATGAGAAGCCTTTTAAAGCGAAATTGCTGGGTAACAGCTATGATTTAGATTTGGCCGTACTCAAAATTGAGGGCGAGAAAGATTTCCCGATCCTTCCACTTGGTAAGGCGGATGACGTAAACGTAGGTGATTGGGTTGTTGCAATTGGTAACCCTTACGGATTCGACCACACAGTAACCGTTGGTGTACTTAGTGCGAAAGAACGTCCAATTAGTATCCCTGATGAGAAAGGGACGCGTGAATATAAACATTTACTACAAACAGATGCTTCCATTAACCCTGGTAACTCAGGTGGTCCACTCTTGAACCTTAACGGTGAAGTTATTGGGATCAATACAGCAGTAAGCTCACAAGCGCAAGGGATCGGTTTTGCGATTCCGACTAGCACAATTTCTTCTGTACTAGATAACTTGAAGAATAATGTTACGATTCCGAAAGAGCCTGTTCCTTACCTTGGTGTTGGTCTGCAAGATATCGGTCAAGATTGGGTGAGTGAATTGAAGCTTCCTAACACAGATGGCGCTTTGGTTGGCAGTGTTCAACGTAAGAGCCCAGCATTCACAGCAGGCTTGCGTCAATATGATGTGATCGTAGATTTGAATGGTACCAAAATTAAGAACTCACAAGAGTTGATTACGAAGGTTCAAGGAACGAAAGTTGGCGACAAAGTAACGCTGGGCATTATTCGTGATGGCAAGCGTACAGAAGTCCCAGTTACGGTAGGAGATAAAAATACACTTGCTGAGACACCAGCTCAGTAAGCCCTAAGCACTTAATTGAAGGGAAGTAGAGTCCGCGGCCTCAAGCTTGCAGGCTCTGCTTCTTTTTGCTAGGCGGTAATTTTGCTACAATAGAAGGTAGAATGGGGGCGGACCAATGAGAGAGAATATTATGGTTATTGATGATGATGAGAAAATCACATCCATGCTGAGACGTGGACTGGCATTTGAAGGCTATTTGGTTACGACAGCAGCTAACGGTTTAGAAGGTCTCAAGCAAATGTTGGTGACAGAACCGCAGCTTATTATTTTGGACGTCATGATGCCGCACATCGATGGGTGGGAAGTTGTTCGTCGAATTCGTGAAAGCGGCAGCGAAGTGCCGATTCTCATGCTGACTGCGAAGGACGATATTAGTGATCGTGTCAAAGGTTTGGATTTGGGTGCTGATGATTATTTGGTCAAGCCCTTTGCTTTGGAAGAGCTGCTTGCGAGAGTGCGAGTATTACTACGTCGAAGAACGGAACGACCTGAACAGATGAACAATCGGCTCAGTTTTGAAGATGCGATCTTGGATTTAGATACACGTGAGGTTTTCCGCGGTGAGAAGCTGATTGAATTAACGACGAAAGAGTTTGATTTATTGCATTTATTTATGCAGAATCCGAAGCGAGTTCTGTCGAGAGATATCATTATGGAGAAGATATGGGGCTACGATTACAGCGGTGAGTCCAACGTCTTAGAGGTTTACATAGCATTGTTACGCCAGAAAACAGAAGAATTTGGCCATAAACGTTTGATTCAAACGGTCCGAGGAGCAGGCTATGTATTGAGAGGGGAAAATTAAAATGTCGCTTCGCCTGCGGCTTACGCTATGGTATTCAGGCATATTGGCCATCACGATGCTACTTTTTGGCATTGTTCTCTATTTCTTCTTGAACTATTTCCTTTATGATCAAATTCGTCAGGATGTGAAAAGAGAGGCCGTCAACAGCTCCACTCGTATTCAGAAAAGCATTGCGCTTTCTCAGAAGGGCCTTGTCGTTGATCTTGAATTAGAAAGCAGAGACTTCTACTCCACCAATACCTTTTTACAATTATATAATATTGCGCTAAAGAGCTATAACCGATCAGCAAATTTACAATATTATGATCAAACGCTGCCTATTGGCCAATCGACAATTGATAAACTGCAACGTCAGGTTGACAAACTGGAAGACGAGATTGGCTATTTTGAGAAAATGAAAATTCTTAATCAGGATTTTCTGATCTACCATCTAGGTATAACCGATAACAAATCAAAGCTCATTGGCATTCTGCAATCAGCTGTGCCGATCGGTAGCTACGAGAGAACGGCCGTCATGCTGCGTTATACACTTGTCATTTGGGCCATTTTAACCATTATCGTCGCTGCCTCCCTAGGTTGGTTCTTGGCACGTAAGGCATTGAAACCAATTGAGCGTGTGATAGATGCCGCGAATCAAATCGAAAGTGGAGACGATTTAGAGAAGCGCATACACTACGATGGACCTCTAGATGAAATAGGCCGGTTGACGAATACGATTAATGGCATGCTGTCCCGTATTCAAATTACGTATGTGGAGTTAGATGAAGCCTACCGCGCACAGCGACGGTTCGTATCGGATGCATCTCATGAGCTTAGAACACCTCTAACGACGATTCGTGGTAATGTGGATTTGTTGGAGAAAATGTGGAAGCAGACGTCGGGGACCAAAGAATTAGCTACGCCAGACCAGGTTCAAATGTCTTTGGAAGCTATGCACGACATTGCCGGGGAAGCGCAGCGGATGAGCAGGTTAGTCAATGATTTACTCGCGCTTGCGAGGGCTGATGCTGGTGTTCTCATGGAGAAACATCCAATTGAGTTCAAGCCGCTAGTTCACGAAGTCGCAAGGAGGGCGCAGCTGCTCGAGCATACGGCTGAATGGCTAGTAGGTGATCTTGATGCGCTCGAGGATGCCATTGTTCAAGGAAACCGTGATTACTTGCAGCAGTTGTTGTTTATCTTTATTGAAAATGCTTTTAAATATACACCAACGGGCACGGTAACCATTGAGGCGATACGCAGAAACAGCTTTATTGGCATACGGATCTCGGATACAGGCATAGGGATGGATAAAGAGGATATCCCTCATATTTTCGATCGGTTCTATCGCGCGGATTTATCCAGAGGGGTTACGACCGGTACAGGGCTTGGTTTATCTATTGCCAAATGGATCATTGATGAGCATGACGGATCTGTGGAAGTCACCACTCGGAAGGACGAAGGAAGTAACTTTTTAATCTGGCTGCCAGCAAACTTCCCTCATGCCATATAATCAGATATAATTAGAAGAAATACAACGGTTTAGGTAGGTGGAACAGATGGAAGTTGTTCGAATATCCCCCAGAGGTTACTGCTATGGGGTTGTTGATGCTATGGCGCTCGCCATGCAAACTGCTAAAAATTTAAATCTTCCCAGACCTATATATATCTTAGGCATGATTGTTCATAATGCGCATGTGACAGATTTCTTCAAAGAGGAAGGAGTCATTACGCTGGATGGCGAGAATCGCCTTGAGATTTTGGAACAAGTTGAGACAGGGACTGTTATTTTCACAGCGCACGGAGTTTCTCCTGAGGTAAGACGTTTGGCGCGCGACAAAGGACTTACTGTTGTGGATGCAACATGTCCAGATGTAACCAAGACGCATGATCTAATTCGCGAAAAAGTAGCAGACGGTTATGACATTATTTATATCGGAAAAAAGGGACATCCAGAGCCAGAAGGTGCTATTGGCGTAGCACCAGATCATGTGCACTTGATTGAGAAGCTGGAGGAAGCCGAGCACCTTAATCTGAAGTCCAATCGAATCATCATTACGAATCAAACCACGATGAGTCAATGGGATATTAAACATATTATGAATCGGCTATTAACGCTTTTCCCAAAAGCTGAAATTCATAATGAAATTTGCTTGGCAACGCAGGTTCGTCAAGAAGCTGTCGCGGAGCAAGCCAAAGAAGTTGATCTTGTCATTGTCGTTGGGGATCCCAAAAGCAACAATTCGAACCGTTTGGCTCAGGTTTCACAAGAGATCGCTGGTGTCATGGCGTACCGAATTTCAGACGTCTCAGAATTGAACATAGAATGGTTAGCAAATGTTCGGAAAGTGGGGGTAACCTCTGGGGCTTCCACACCAACACCGATAACCAAAGAGGTAATTACCTTTTTGGAAAATTACGATGCGAAAGATGAAACCAGTTGGGAAATAAAACGTACTATTAATATGAAGAAACTAATTCCCCCTGTTAAATCCAAAGCAGCAAGTACCGTGTAATTCCTGCTTATTCCACTCGACGGGATTGAAACTAGCATGCAAAGTACTCAGAAGGTGAAAATGATGAAAGCTCGCTACGATTGGAAAAGTACTAAACGTTGGTTTAGATTCAAATATTTACTTCTTTTACGTGCCAAGGGCGGTCCTTCCATGGTAGCAAGAGGCTTTTCGATTGGTTTATTCGTTGAGATGTTCACATTACCGACTGCAGGATTTGCGTTTGTTCTTATCTTTCCATTGGTTTATCTATTGAGAGCGAACCTGCCTGCGGCTTTAATTGGCTTTGTGTTCGGTAAAGTCATCTATATACCTTTTTCCATTCTTAATAAGCAGGTTGGGGAAGCTTTAGTGCCGAAGCATTTTAAGATCTACCTGATCCACCATCTACCGCATCTCCTCTCTAATATTATTCGAAGCGGTTTGGATTTAATTGTCGGTGGGATGGTCGTTGGTCTATTCCTAGGTATTATCGCATATTTCCCGGTCGTGCTCCTGCTCAAGTACCACACGAATCGCCGTAAAGAAAAACGTAGAATACGTAAAGATCAGTTAGCTCCTGCGGATTCAAAAGAATAGTAAATAAATTAGCGCTTGACGGATTCTCGTCAAGCGTTGTATATTTACTTTAGTGGTTAAAAGCATAAAAGCGTAGAAGCGAACAAGCGTTGAAGCGTGTAAGCGAAATAATAATCAATTATTCCATAATAAATGAATTAGGAGCGTGGATCACATGATCGCAATTACATCAAACAAAACTTCGGATGAGCGTATTCAGGAAATTGTGCAATTTATCGAAAAGCAAGGGGTTCAAGCGCATGTTTCCAAAGGCGAGGATCGTACGGTAATTGGGATCATTGGTCAAGCGGATCCGAAATTAGCGGAACAGCTTCGCCAAATGTCAGGCGTTGAGCAAGTTGTGAAAATCTCGAAGTCCTACAAGCTAGCTAGTCGTGATTTCCATCCTGCTGATACCGTTATTTCTATTAAAGGTGTTGAAATCGGTGGTGAACAACTTGTCGTCATGGGTGGACCTTGCGCAGTAGAAACACCAGAGCAAATCGATGAGATCGCTCGTTTGGTGAAAGCGGCTGGCGGACAGGTGCTCCGCGGTGGTGCTTTTAAACCAAGAACAGGCCCATACAGCTTCCAAGGTGTTGGTGTAGAAGGTCTGATCATGATGGCTGAAGCGGGTAAGAAACATGGTCTTCTTACCATTACTGAAGTCATGACACCGGAGTATGTTGATGTATGTGCGGAATACGCGGACATTTTGCAAGTAGGTACGCGTAATATGCAAAACTTTGATCTCCTTCGCAAATTAGGAACGATTCAAACGCCAGTCTTGCTCAAACGTGGATTTAGCTCTACGTATGATGAATTCTTGAATGCTGCTGAGTACATTCTCGCTGGTGGCAATCCGAACGTTATGCTTTGTGAACGCGGAATCCGTACATTCGAGACCTACACACGAAATACGTTAGACTTATCAGCGATTCCAGTACTTAAATCATTGAGTCACTTGCCGGTTATCTCAGATCCAAGTCACGGAACAGGGCGCAGAGAGCTAGTAGTTCCAATGACGAAGGCATCTGTTGCAGCTGGAGCTGACGGATTAATCATCGAAATGCATACAGATCCAGACAATTCAATGACAGGTGACGGCGTACAATCCTTGTTCCCAGATCAATTCGCTCATTTGCTATCTGATCTTGAGAAGCTTGCTCCACTACTGGGTAAGAAATTCGATACGAAGAAAGAAGCCATTCTGGCGTAATATACGGTTTTTATAGGGAGGGTTTCTTCAGAAATGGAGAAACCTTTTTCCTATTTTTGTATTTATGGCAATTGTGGGAAAATAGTGTAAGAATAGCTTACACTCCTTTAAAAAATACCTGACATAAGTATTGACTGTCTTAGAGGAATCGCTATATAATATGTGAAAGAAAACAAGCAAAAGTTGAACATTAATCATGCAAAGTACGTTGAATGTACGGAAATGGGAGGGTTTTTTAAATGTCAGTTCAAAACGTGTTGAACCTTATCAAGGAAAAAAATATTGAGTGGGTAGATTTTCGTTTCGTTGGTCTCTCCGGTAAAGCACAGCATATTTCTTTACCATCAACAGAAGTAGATGAAGAAACATTCGTAAATGGCGTAGCTTTTGACGGTTCATCCATCCCAGGATTCCGTGGTATTGAACAATCTGACATGGTAATGATGCCAGATACGGAAACTGCTTATGTGGATCCTTTCACAGCACACCCAACACTAGTAATTATGAGCAACATCCATACACCTGAAGGCGACCGTTATGACCGTGATCCACGTAGCATCGCTCAAAAGGCTGAAGAATATTTGCAAACAACTGGTGTAGGTACAACTGCATACTTCGCTCCTGAATCCGAATTCTTCATCTTTGATGATGTTCGTTTCGAGAACGGTATGAACAAATCCTACTTCGAAGTTGATTCCGAAGAAGCTGGTTGGAACACTGGCCGTAAAGAAGAAGGCGGCAACCTTGCTTATAAAGTTCCAGTTAAAGGCGGTTACGTTCCGGTAGCTCCAATCGATTCCCAACAAGATATCCGTTCCGAAATGTGTAATAAGCTTGCTGACGCAGGTCTTCGCATTGAGCGTCATCACCATGAAGTGGCAACAGCTGGTCAAGCTGAAATCAACTTCCGTTTTGACACATTGACTAAAACAGCAGACAACCTGCTTAAATACAAGTATATCGTTGCTAACACAGCGAGAGAATATGGTAAAGTAGCAACTTTCATGCCGAAACCACTATTTGGCGACAACGGTAGCGGGATGCACGTTCATATGTCCATCTTCAACGAAGGTAACCCATTGTTCTACGAAAAAGGCTCTTACGCGAACCTTTCCGAAATGGCTATCAACTACATCGGTGGTATCCTGTATCACGCTCCAGCGTTGATCGCGATCACGAACCCAAGTACAAACTCCTTCAAACGTCTAGTTCCTGGTTACGAAGCTCCGGTAAACCTTGTATTCTCCAAAGGTAACCGTTCCGCAGCAGTTCGTATTCCAATCGCAGCTGTGACACCTAAGGGTTGTCGTATTGAGTTCCGTACACCGGACAGCACAGCTAACCCATACCTTGCTTTCGCAGCAATGTTGATGGCTGGTCTTGACGGTATCAAAAAGAAAATCGATCCGCGTGCTCTTGGATACGGTCCTTTCGATACAAACATCTATGAAATGTCAGATGCTGAGAAAGCTGAGATCCGCAGCGTTCCTGGTACATTAGACGAAGCTTTGGATGCTCTTGCAGCTGATTCCGACTTCTTGCTTGAAGGCGGCGTATTCACACAAGATTTCATCGATAACTACATTGACTTGAAACGTGGCGAAGCGAAACAAGTTGCAATTCGTATTCACCCACACGAGTACAACCTTTACTTCGATTGCTAATCTTTAGCACTTATACGATATGATCATAGGAACTGCCCCTTCATAGGACGCTATGGAGGAGCAGTTTTCTTTTTGTATGTACTTCACTTTTTATTTGGAAATATTCCCATATTCGAGAAAGTGTGTTATAACCAAATAGGCAGCTTGTCGTACGTATATTCCAAAACTTTATTCAAGGGAGTCGAGAATCATTGAAAAAATTAAAAACATCCATTTTTGTGCTATCTTGTGCTGTGTTGCTTACCAGTAACCCGTTTGTTCACGCTGAAACGGTACAATCTAATCAGAACGCGGTTAATCAATATGGCAGTGACATTGACCCCAATTACAATAAAGCGAGCACAAGCATCTTTGCGGATATTACGTCAGAATACTGGGCCTATAACGCGATTAAAGATTTAAATAATAGGCAAGTGCTTAGTGGCTACCCTGATGGAAAGTTCAGACCTGACCGCGTAGTAACTCGTGCTGAATTAGCTAAAATCATGGTGCTTGCGGCAGGTCTTGAGCCTTCTAAAACTAGTGTTTCGACATTCACAGATCTCAAAGCTAATGATTGGGCGACGCCATATGTAGAAGCCGCTAAGGATTATTTGAATGGGTATACACGCTCAGACGGTAGCTTGGTTTATGATCCTGACGCACCTGCACTTCGTGAAGATATTACCGTGGCTCTTGTGAAATTGAAAGGATACAACAAAACTAGGCTTGTTGACCAAAGCATTATCCAAGCTATGTTTACAGATTTCGATGGAATCTCTGATTTTGCCAAGAATTATGTCGCCTTAGCGGTTGATAATAATTTGGTATCTGGCTTTCCCGACGAAACGTTCAAGCCTCAGCAACCTGTGACGAGGGCTCAGGCAGCCGCCATGCTATGGAGAGCCTACCAACAAGGAAATGACAACAAGATTGAAACGTACACGAAGGTCGAACTTCCTCCTGCCCCGACTACGGTGACTGGCACTACATACCGTCCATAGATTTGAAAAGGAGTGAAGGAAAACCTATGTATGTGAGAACCAGGAAATGCTTCACCGTTTTAACGCTCTTATTCATGCTTTCCATTTTTTCAGTAAGTCCTGTGTTTGCTGCTAGTAGTTATTTGACGACGGTTAATATTGAAAAAGGTCTCTGGAGTGGTGATCCTGGCATTCCGGAAGACATTCGAAGAGTTACTTTTGACTTTATGGTATTCACATCTCAAATTATACATGGCGAAGATATGGGATTTATCGATCTAGCAGGTAAAGAATTTATTTTAAGAGCAGATGGGTATGCGGATATACAGGCAACTATTAATGGGGGATTTAGTACAGCGGCTAGGGAATCAGGCTTTAAGTTTTCGATTGTAGGCAACGTTGTCCCAGGTGTTCAATATCGTCTTCTTGCGCCTTCAATAAGCACTTCCTACAAATGGATAGTTAGTCCCGATGTATTCATATCGCAGCCGATACCAGGCGGTCATACAGCTGGCGAAGTTCCTTATATTCAAAATGGTGTGGTACACAGACCCGATTCATTAACAACATTCAGAACGACAGTAAACAGGAGCCTAGTACCGCAAAATGCAAAGAATTTTACTAGGATCAGAGTGATGACATCGGAGAGGCCATTAAACATCAAAGAAGAAGGTGGTCTTGAACGATACACGGACTTCTCACAAAAATTTAAGGAAATAGGTTATAGTAGTTCTGTAAGAGAAGCTGGTCTATGGTATGTACTTACAATCCTGTATGATGATGATCAACATGCACTTGCCTATCGGGAAGATATAGTGAACACATACTCAAGTCAGGGGCAATCGAATCCATACGGAAGCGATATTGACCCCAACTATAATCAAACAAAAGCTTCTCCATTTTCCGATATCGAAACTCAAAACTGGGCTTACAGCGCAATTCTCGATTTATCGACAAGAAAAGTGCTAACTGGCTATCCGGATGGTAAGTTCAGGCCTGATCGCGTTGTTACGAGAGCAGAGTTTGCGAAAATAATGGTATTAGCTGCGGGGCTAACCCCAACTAAAGTTGAAACTACTTCGTTCTCAGACATTAAGCCGACAGATTGGTTTACTCCATTCATAGAGTCTGCCAAAGAATATCTAAACGGATATACATCGCCAAGTGGTAAATTGATTTTTGATCCTGAAGCGCCAGCACTCCGGGAAGACATTGCAGTCGCTATTGTTAAGCTAAAAGGATATGACAAAACGAAGCTTGCTGACAGGAGTATTATTCAAGGCATGTTTCTTGATTACCAAGGGATCTCGGAATTCGCCAAGGATTATGTGGCATTAGCCGTTGAGAACAATTTGGTATCCGGTTTTCCAGACGAGACGTTTAAAGCTCAACAGCCTGTTACGAGAGCGCAAGCTGCCGCGATGCTTTGGAGAGCTTATCAAGTTGGAAATGAAAATAAGAATGACTTCTAATAGTTTATCAACTAACCTCGTTCGCCATCGTGAGATGGCAACGGGGTTAATTTTGTTAAATCCTTCTAGTTTGATAATGAAATGTCAGGTATAATATTCCCAAAATCTCTTGTTTAGGAAGGATGAATTAACGATGAATATTGCAATTGTTGCAGGAAGCAACCAAAGCGCAGCGACAAGCACGCGTCTTGCCGAATATATCAAACATCTGATAACACAAGAACAACATGAGGTAACACTGATAGATCTATATAAGACGCCATTACCTTTCTATACACCTGAAGATGATGGCGACGATAACCAAGCACTAGAGGCGTTTAAACTGGCGATGTTGTCCGCCGATGCAATTGTTCTGGCAACGCCTGAGTATCATAGTGGAATGTCCGGTGTGTTAAAAAATGCGCTTGATCATGTTGGACAGGATCATTTCCATAACAAAGCTGTACTGTCTGTCAGCTCCTCAGGCGGAGCGGTTGCTGTCAGCTCGCTGACACAGATGCAGACGACCGTCCGTAATCTACACGGGATTAACAGTCCGGAATGGATTTCGATTGGTGGCGATCAACGCAAGAGCTTCCGCGGAGACGCCCTCTTCGAAGACATTCATCCAGATGTTGATAAGCGAGTTCGACGTGTTGTTGGATCCTTCCTACAGCTGGCCGAACAGCTCGTGGGACCAGCGAAATTGTAACGTATAGAATTACATGTTCAATCGAATTCAGGCAACCAAGTCACTAGACTTGGTTCTTTGTATTTCTACATACTTTTGACACATTTATATAGTACAGTATGGTAAAAAAATGAACGGTGGGGAGATCATGGGAGTCCAGTGGACCAACAAGGAAGTTGTTCATCTTTTACTGCGTGCGGGATTTGGTGTGGCGAAGGAAGAAGTTGCTGCTTGCTTGGAGCTAGGAAAGGAAGAAACGGTTCGACGCTTAGTAACGGGTGAAGCGTTGATCGATAAGGTCACGAAGCTTGCCTCCTTTGACGAGTTTCATGCGGACGGGAAGAATGCCTTGGACCCGCTCTTACTAGTAGATCAACAGATGTATTGGCTTTACCAGATGGTGAACTCACAGGCGCCGCTCATCGAGAAGATGACGTTATTTTGGCATGGACATTTCGCGACGGCGAATTATAAGGTGAAAGATGCAGCGCTCATGGTGAGGCAAAATGAACTGTTCCGTCAATACGCCCTGGGGAATTTCAAAGAGCTGCTCACCGAAATCGGCAAGGACCCTGCCATGATGATTTGGCTGGATGTGAATCAGAATAAGAAGGGCAAGCCGAATGAGAATTATGCCCGTGAGGTGATGGAGCTATTTACACTTGGCATCGGTCATTACACCGAGATGGATGTGAAGGAATCAGCGCGCGCATTTACAGGTTGGACGTACAATAAGAATGATCATAAGGTCAACTACAATGCCAAACAGCACGATAATGATGCCAAAACACTGCTCGGGGAAAGCGGTAAGCTAGATGCAGACGATGTGATTGATATTTTATTTCATCAAGAAGCATTGCCAACGTTTCTAGCGACGAAGTTATTGAACTATTTTGCAACCGAGACACCTTCCGATCGCTGGATTCAGAATATAGCGGGATTAATCATGAAGAAGTATACCCTGGGGGAAGTGCTTCAGGTGCTATTCCTTTCCGATGAATTCTATGCCGATACCAATCGGATGGCACTCATTAAAACACCAGCAGATTATGTAGCGGGTATCCTGAAATGCTGCAAGCTCTCCGTCGCCAAAGGGCATGCACAAGCGATGCGGAAGATGGGGCAGGAACTATTCGTCCCACCTGATGTTGCGGGCTGGAGAGGGGGCGCCTCTTGGCTCACAACGAACTGTTTGTTGGCCAGGTTTCAGTTCGCTGAGGGAATCGCGAAGCAAATGAACGGACAACAGCTGAACTCGTCAGCGTTCCAACCCAATCAGGTCGAGTCGCCTATAGAATGGGCGAAGCACTATGCAGAGCTCATGGGTATCTCGGACTTATCCGAGCAAACACAAGCGAGTTTGCGTGCATACGCAGATGATACCATTGTACATACAACCCAAACCAAGCAAAAAATAACAGGCCTACGCGGTCTCTTGCAGCTCGTTTTGATTAGTCCTGAAGCTCAGATGAAATAGGAGGGAACTTTGTGAAATTAACGAGAAGAGAATTTCTAATCAAAGGAACGGCGTTATTCGCAACCCTTGGGCTTGGTGGTGCACTTTTCACAGAAACGGGTAAATCTCTATGGGCAGGGAGCTCCGAATCTAGCGTGGAGGACCCAGTGTTAGTTGTTGTGCAGTTAAGCGGCGGTAATGACGGGATCAATACATTGATTCCATATGGACAGGGCCTCTATTATGATTCACGGCCTACGCTTGCATATGAACAGAAGGACGTACTGGCGCTCGATTCTCACGTTGGCTTACATCCTATTCTCACAGGATTGGCAGCGTTGTATAAGTTAGGCAAAATGGCTATTATACAAGGTGTTGGATATCCGGAGCCTAATCATTCTCACTTTCGTTCTATGGAAATTTGGCAAACCGCAGAGCCCGCGAAAATGAGCCGCAGCGGTTGGCTGGCACGGTACGCGGAAGCTTCCTTACAGAGGAATCCGAATCCGTTAAAAGTGATTCAAATTGGCGGTTCAGGGAGCAAAGCCTTCGCCTCTGATCAATCAAGCTTTCCAGTGATTCAATCCTTAGAGTCCTATCATGTATTCGATCCCAAGACAGCGTTGATGGACAAGAATAGAATAACCAAAGCGTTCTTGGATATGTATGGGGCATCGAATCCGTCCAACCAACTGCGGGTCATTTCTTCTCGAGGATCGGAAGCCTATAAAAGTGTCGAAGCGATCCAAGCGCTTGCTGCCACTTATACGAAGAAAATTGAGTATCCAAACACGAATTTTGCGCGGGACTTACAACTTGTAACGAAACTGTTGGTTGGAAAGTCCGGGACGCGACTCTTCAATGTAGAAGTAGGTGGATTCGACGATCATGCGGATGAGAAGCTGCAGCATGCACAAATGCTGACGCAGGTCGATGAAGGGCTAACCGCGTTCTATCAGGATTTGCAGGCACAGGGGCTGCAGGATCGCGTCGCTGTTATGGTGTTCTCCGAGTTTGGACGTCGTGTTAGAGAGAACGGCAGCGGTGGAACAGACCACGGAACAGCGGCACCGATGTTTGTCATTGGCGGCAAGGTGAAGGGTGGTCTATACGGCGCCTATCCGAGCTTGAGTAACTTAGACAATGGGGATTTGAAATATGAGGTTGATTTCCGTTCTGTATATAGTACATTAATTGACTCGTGGTTAAATGGGGATACAGCAACAGTGCTAGGTAAAACGTATGAAAATTTAAAATTCATTTAAGGTGAGGTGCGCGGTTGGAACTAGCGGCAATTTCAGATCATATTGCGGAGGGTTTGCGAATTCTCTTCGTTGGCTATAACCCTAGTATCCGATCAGGAGAAACGGGACATCACTATGCGAATCCGAGTAATCGATTTTATCGCATCTTGTTACAGGCGGGCTTAACTCCAAGGCTCTACAAGCCGCAAGAGGATGGCGATCTGCTTGAAATCGGTTATGGCTTCACGAATATCGTGGCACGTCCTTCATTGACGGCAGCGGAAATTACGGCAGACGAGTACCGTGAGGGCAGACATATTCTGAGAGAGAAAATTGAGAGCTATCGACCAAAGGTCGTTTGTTTCGTGGGGAAGGGTGTCTACGAGCAGTATAGCTGCCGCAGAGGCATCTCCTGGGGAAGTCAACCGCATCCGATTGTAGAAGGCGTTATTGATTATGTGTGTCCGTCTTCTAGCGGACTTGTGCGTATGAAGCTGGAAGATATGGTAGCGATTTATCGAGGAATTCTGACAAGTCTTGTAGAGCCTGTTTGAGGTTTTACTTGATGCTTGCACAGAATATTGCTATCATAGCCATAATACAAAAGCAAAGGTGTGGTCACTCATGGGAAACAGGGCCTATAACTTTAACGCAGGGCCTGCGGCTTTACCTCTCGAAGTACTTCAGAGAGCACAAGAAGAGTTTGTTGATTTTAAAGGCATTGGCATGTCCATCATGGAAATTTCTCACCGTAGTTCGGAATATGAGCAAGTGCACAATGAAACACAAGCGTTATTGAAGCGTATTTTTGGTATTCCGGACGGGTACCAAATTCTCTTCTTGACAGGTGGAGCAAGCTCTCAGTTCTCCATGATCCCTATGAATTTCTTGAAGCCAGGCAAGGTTGGCAGCTATGTGCTGACAGGCGCTTGGGCCGAGAAGGCTGTGCAAGAAGCAGCACTATTCGGAGAAGTTTCTCTTGCAGCTAGTTCGAAAGAACAGAAATTTATGAAAATTCCTGCATTGAGTGACATTAACCTAGATCCGAATTCAGCTTACCTGCACATCACGTCCAATGAGACGATTGAAGGTGCACAATTCCAAAGCTTTCCGGAAACAGGCAACATTCCTTTGATCGGTGACATGTCTAGTGATATCTTGAGCCGCCCAGTCGACGTTTCGAAGTTCAGCATGATCTATGCGGGAGCACAGAAGAACCTTGGACCATCTGGTGTGACAGTTGCGATTATTAAAGACGATTTACTAACTGATTTGCCAAAAACAATCCCAACCATGATGCGTTATGAAACGCATAGCAAAAACAATTCCTTGTACAATACACCGCCGGCCTATTCCATTTATATGGTGAATCTCGTATTGAAATGGATTGAGGAGCAAGGTGGATTAACCGTTATTGAGAAAAATAATATCGAAAAGTCAGGCCTTATTTATAGCGCAATCGATAGCAGCAATGGCTTCTACCGTGGACCAGTGGATCTAGGAAGCCGTTCTACGATGAACATTACGTTCCGCTTGCAAGATGAAGAGCTGGAGAAGAAGTTCATTAAGGAAACCGAGCAGCAAGGGTTCGTTGGATTGAAAGGTCATCGCAGTGTCGGTGGTTTACGTGCTTCCACGTATAACGCAGTACCTTATGCATCATGTAAAGCACTCGCTGATTTCATGACGGATTTCCAACAACGCAACAGCTAGAAAATGATTTAAGCTATTCATGGCACCCTCGTGTGCGCGTGAATAGCTTTTTTTGTCTTGAGGCATGTAGTTTCGACCGAAGGGTTTGGAAGCCTGTAGAGGCTCTCTGAGCAGGTTTAAAGACGGCAACTGGAAGGAGAGTTGGAACTAGATCTAGTAGAGGATAATCGTCCTAGTCATTTCGACATATCCGAAAAAATCAAGTAAAATATGAAAATATTTTTTCTAAACCCATCGAGCCACGCCCCGTCTAGGATTAGGTGTTTTCTAAAAGTAAATAGGCCGTTTTGCTCGTTGACAAACACAATATATTGATATAAATTTGAATCTATCAACTAGATGTCGTGATAAAAAGCGCATTGCGAGATTGCTAGCGGAAGGCTCATATCGAGTCGGAAATCAAGTGAAACCGCAGGTTTCAAGCTTTTTTGACCGTTAACGGAGTCGTTAAGAAATGCAGATTCTGTCGATTCATGAGTAGTTAAACTCGCGAATGACAGACGATAGAATTGGAATCTTTACTACATATAGGTTGCTCGCAAGTGATGGCACAAGATAGAGAGAATTGAAAATGATAGGAGACGGAAGCTATGTTGATTGCTTACGATTCGAAGACTGGAAATGTTCGCCGTTTTATTGCGAAGCTCCAGATGCCCGCGGTTCAAATAGAGGAAGCGATGACAATGGACGAGCCATTCGTACTCGTGACGTATACAACTGGCTTTGGACAAATTCCTCCCAAGGTAGCTTCTTTCCTAGAAAGCAATTCCTCTCGTCTTCAAGGCGTTGCAGCAAGCGGTAATCGCAACTGGGGAGACGGCTTCGCCAAAAGCGCAGATACGATCTCAGCACTTTATGATGTTCCCGTATTAACCAAATTTGAATTATCCGGTACTAAAAATGATGTAGAACGATTTGTTCAGGGGGTACAAGCAATTGCGGCACATTGAACTTAATAATGAATTAATGCAACGCGGTACGGATGGTTTTTTCCAATTAGAGAAGGATAAAGAAGCTGTTAAGGTGTTCATACAAGAAGTCCACAGCCGAAGCCTCACATTCCCCGATACCTCTTCGAAGGTTCGTTATATGATCGACAATAACTTCTACGAGAACGTTTATGACAAATACACCGAAGATGAAGTTAACAGCGTGTATCAAGTGGCACACGACAATCAATTCGAGTTCGCATCATATATGGCAGCTTCGAAATTTTATACAGATTACGCTTTGCGCAGTGATGATAAGACGTTATATCTGGAGCATTTCCCTGATCGCGTAGCGATCGTAGCCCTGTACTTGGGTCGCGGAAACGCAGAGACAGCACGAGTGCTGGCCCTATCCATGATGGAGCAGCGCTTGCAGCCAGCGACACCTACGTTCTTGAACGCAGGCAAGAGCCGTCGCGGTGAATTGGTGTCTTGTTTCTTATTAGAAATGGATGATTCCTTAAATTCCATCAACTATGTATTAGCAACATGTATGCAGTTGTCCAAAATTGGCGGCGGTGTAGCCGTGAACTTATCAAAGCTTCGTGGGCGCGGTGAAACGATTAAAGGCGTTGAGGGTGCGGCGAAAGGTATTATTCCTGTACTTAAGCTAATGGAGGATGCGTTCTCCTATGCGGATCAAATGGGTCAACGCAAGGGCTCAGGTGCGGCGTATTACAACATTTTCGGCTGGGACGTTATGGAGTTCCTAGATAGTAAGAAAATTAATGCGGATGAGAAATCCCGTTTGAAAACACTCTCCATCGGACTTATTGTACCGAATAAGTTTTATAAGTTGGCGGAGGAGAACAAGCCTCTACATATTTTCGCTCCTTACACCGTTCTGCAAGCTTATGGCAAGCATATGGATGATCTGGATATGGATGAAATGTATGATGAACTTCTAGCGAACCCTAAAGTTAAGAAGAAAGCAATCATGAATGCACGTGATATGCTGACCAAAATTGCGACAACTCAACTGGAATCCGGTTATCCATATATGATGAATCGTACGAATGCGAATAAGGATCATGCCCTGAAGGGGATTGGGACGATCAAGATGTCCAATCTTTGTACAGAGATTTTCCAATTGCAAGAAACGTCCGAAATCAATGATTACGGTCAAGAAGACACCATTCTTCGCGATATCAGCTGTAATCTTGCTTCGATGAATATTGCCAATGTGATGGATCGTAAGAAGCTGCGCGAAACCGTGCACGAAGGCATGATTGCCCTAACTTCTGTGAGTGATATGACGACGATCCACAATGCGCCAGGTGTTGCCAAAGCGAATCGTGAACTGCATTCTGTTGGTCTTGGTGTTATGAATTTGCACGGCTATTTGTCCAAGAACAAAATTGCTTACGAGAGTGCTGAAGCAAAGGATTTCGTTCGCACCTTCTTTGCAGCGATGAATTTCTATTCCATTGAAAAAAGTATGGAGATTGCCAAAGAATCCGGCCAAACTTTCGAAGGCTTTGAGCTATCGGAATATGCGAATGGGAACTATTTTACCCGTTATACAGAAATAGATTACCGTCCGCTGTCGGATAAAGTGAAAGCTTTATTCGAAGGTATGCCGATTCCGTCGCCTAGCGATTGGAAAGCGTTGCAAGCTGACGTTCAGAAGCACGGTCTGTATCACGCTTACCGTTTGGCTGTAGCGCCAACACAAAGTATCTCGTATATCCAAAATTCAACATCCAGCGTTATGCCAATTGTTGAACCAATTGAGACACGTACGTATGCGAACTCGACAACGTATTATCCGATGCCATTCATGGCACGTGACAATTTCTTCTACTATAAATCCGCTTATCAAATGGATCAATTCAAGATTCTTGACCTCATCTCGGAGATTCAAACGCATGTGGATCAAGGGATCTCGACCATTTTACACGTAAACAGTGATGTTTCAACAAGACAACTTGCTAGATTATACCTGTATGCGGCACACAAAGGACTTAAATCGCTCTACTACACACGAACCAATCAGCTATCCGTTGAGGAATGTGTAAGCTGCTCGGTATAATTAGGAAGGGGACTACCATTCATGACAAGTGCACCAACGATCAATAAACCCATCGTCAAAAAAGCGGTGAATTGGAACCGGCCTGATGATGATTTTACGATTACGTTCTGGAATCAAAATATTATGCAATTCTGGACAGATGAAGAAATTCCATTGTCTGATGATAAAATGTCCTGGATTACACTCAGCAACGTTGAACGTGAGCTATATATGAAGGTGCTTGGCGGTCTGACATTGCTTGATACGATGCAAGGTGGAGTAGGGATGCCGAAGATTCTTGAGCATGTGGATGGGCTGCAGCGCAAAGCTGTGCTTAGCTTCATGGGGATGATGGAGCAGATTCATGCGAAGTCTTACAGCTCGATTTTCACTACGTTGTCTACGACAGAAGAGATCAACGAGCTGTTCCAATGGGTGGAGCGTAATCCACACTTGCAGTTTAAAGCGAATAAGATTTCACATTATTATGAAAATATTAATACGACCAAAGAGCTGTATCTAGCGATGGCTTCGTCAGTTCTGCTAGAAAGCTATTTATTCTATAGCGGTTTCTACTATCCGTTGTACTTAGCTGGCCAAGGTAAAATGACGAGCAGCGGCGAAATCATTGACTTGATTCTGCGCGATGAGAGCATCCACGGGTTGTACATCGGCGTGTTGGCACAAGAGGTCTACGCGGAGCTAAGCCCTGCTGAGCAAGATGAGGCGTACGCGACATTGTGTGCGCTGCTGAAAGAGCTTCATGCGAATGAAGAAGGCTACACGGATAGTCTATATGGACCGCTGGGTCTGGCGGACGAAGTGAAAGCATTCCTACGCTACAACGCGAATAAGGCGTTTATGAACTTGGGCGTTGAACCGATGTTCCCGGAAGAGGATATCAACCCGATTGTCTTGAACGGACTGAGCACGAAGACGAAGCAGCATGACTTTTTCTCCAAAAAAGGCAATGGATATGTGCGCACGATTCACGTCGAGGCTTTGACGGACGATGATTTTGTATTTTAAGTAAAATAGATGAAAGATAAACCACCTAGGATGACTGGGTGGTTTTTTTGTTTGAGTCTAGTTCAGTCTCAAGGCTGATTTACTGCGTAACATTGTTATGTTACATTGAAATGGCAAAGGAGGGATGTACATTGGATGAAGATTTGATATCGAAGAAAGAGCTACTCGAGCTAACAGGCATATCTTATGGGCAACTTTACCGCTGGAAACGCAAAAACTTAGTTCCAGAGGAATGGTTTATACGAAAATCAGCGTTTACGGGGCAGGAAACGTTCTTTCCGAAGGGGCAGATGTTGGCGCGTATCGATAAGATTGTAAATATGAAAGATGATTTATCGCTAGATGAATTAGCGGATGTGTTTTCAATCGTGCCAAATGACATGAAAATAGACAAATTAGAGCTAATTAAACGAAACATTGTTTCTCAGCAAACAATAGATTATGCATCCCCATTTTTGGGAACGACAGCGGTATACAGCTTTGAAGAAACGTTGTTTCTGTTTCTATTAGAGGATTGCTTACAATCCGGTGAAATAAGCCTCGATGAAGGGAAATACTTGCTTCTAACCATGAAAGAGCAATATGCCAAATTTGAAGGTAAGCCTTGTGATCTGATATTTATACGTAAGATGGGCTTAACTTTATTTCTACTCGTTACGACAGGCAGTGAATTATTCTTCGAGCAAGGTGTGAAGGTTGTGCTCCGTGTGCAGGTGGCGAAGAAGATTGAAGAACTGAAGCTGAAAATAACAACAACGTGAGGAGGTGACACTATGCATACAGCAGAATTGAAGCGTAAATTGATGATTTCCGGAATAGGATCTTCTAATGGCGGGAGCTTCCGTACAGTTAAAATCGACGGTATTGGGCGTCTGGAAGGGGACGTTATATGCTCCGATTTTACGCTAAATGGGCGTGCAGAAGTTAATGGTAGTATTACATCTGAAACGGCAGAATTGCATGGAACGCTAACGATTCAGGGGAATCTGAAGGCCAAAAGTACCCGAATTCATGGCAAAGTCAAGATTGAGGGCAATTATGCGGGTGAGAGCCTTGAAATTAATGGCTCTTCAATAATAACAGGCAACTGTGAGGCGGAGAAGTTTAATGCCAATGGTAAGCTGCAGGTGGGCACGCTTAATGCAGATACAGTCCTTGTTACCTTGCATGGGCATAGTAAAATTTCAGAGATCGGCGGAGAACGAATCCAAATACGTAAGCAGCGAGGCATTGGCTTGGCAAGTTGGTTGAAGATTCTGCCTCTGGGGATTGGTAATCATTTGACGGTTCAAACCGTCGAAGGCGACCATATTTACTTGGAATATACAACGGCTGATGTCGTAAGAGGAGCGGATATTACAATTGGACCTGGTTGTGAGATTGGACTCATCGAATATACGGCAAAGCTCGAGCAAGATAAGCAATCTAAGGTGAAACGCAGTGAAAAAGTGTAGCGTAGAGAGGAGGGTTTGAGGTACAATGGGTCTAGATACAAACAAACGTTCGCTTACTAGTAATTTGAAGATTACGGGCAGCTCTACCGCGGCAGGGGGCCAGTATGATCGAATGAAAATTGTTGGAGAAGGCATTATTGAAGGCGATACGAGATGCCGGTTTCTGAAATGCATCGGAACACTAGAGATGGAAGGTAATTTGCAGGCAGGCGAAGCGGGCATTGTGGGCACTTTTTCATTGACGGGGAATGTTCGAAGCGATACAATGAAAAATTCGGGAACGGTGAGTATCAGCGGTGATGCGGAAATCGGGTCACTTGCTGGTTCAGGGACGATTGAAGTGAAAGGCCATATGCAAGGCAATAAGATCGCACTTAAAGGGCATATCGCTGCAGGAGGGGATTGCGAAGTCGATGTGTTTCATCTAAAGGGAATGTTTGATGTTGGGGGACTCCTGAACGCAGGAGAGATCGACATTAGGCTTTTCCAAGATTCAACGGCGAAAGAGATTGGCGGAGAGAAAATTAGAATTCGCAAAGCGAGTTTGCTTCATCCGTTTAGCTTGTTCTTCAGACCCTCACCGCATGCCAAGGTAACGGTATCGGTTATTGAAGGGGATGATATCTACGTGGAGCACACGAGAGCGAAAGTTGTTCGCGGCAACCAAGTTGTCATCGGTCCTGGTTGTGAAGTTGATCTGGTAGAATACAAGGTACACTTAGAGAAGAAGAAGGGTGCCATTGTGAAAGAGTCACGCAAGTTGTAATATGTCTGTAAGTTCAGGGTGTAAGGCGAAAACAAATTGTAAAGGAATGTGTACGAATGACGAGTTCAAATAATAAAGTAGGCTTCGTCTTAGCAGGTCTACTCTTGGCCATGTTAATGGCGTCAATGGATAATACAATTGTTGCCACAGCGATGGGAACCATTGTAGGAGATCTCGGTGGATTGGATAAGTTTGTTTGGGTAACATCGGCCTATATGGTCGCTGAAATGGCGGGTATGCCAATTTTTGGTAAGTTGTCCGATATGTTCGGGCGTAAACGGTTTTTCATTTTTGGATTAATCGTATTTTTGTGTGCTTCCATGTTATGTGGTACAGCCGAAAGCATTGTACAGTTGAGTATTTACCGTGCTCTTCAAGGGATTGGCGGCGGTGCGCTGATTCCAATTGCATTTACGATCATGTTTGATACTGTACCTGTTGAGCAACGTGGGAAGCTTGGCGGATTGTTCGGTGCGGTGTTTGGTTTATCAAGTATTTTTGGTCCTTTACTCGGTGCGTATATTACCGATTATATTAACTGGCACTGGGTATTTTATGTGAATATTCCACTAGGTGTCTTGTCACTTATCTTCATTGCGATGTTTTATAAAGAATCACCGATTCATACGAAGCAAAAGATCGACTGGTGGGGTGCCGTTACGCTTGTTGGTGCCGTTGTCAGCATGATGTTTGCCCTTGAGCTCGGTGGGAATAAATATGCGTGGGATTCCAGCTTAATTATCGGACTGTTTGCAGCTTTCGCGGTTCTTACAATTAGTTTTATCTTTATTGAGAGAAAAGTCATCGAACCGATTATCTCATTCCCGATGTTTAAGATACGTTTGTTTACAACGAGTAATGCGCTTGGTTTATTGAGCGGGATGGGCTTTATCACGGCTTCTGTCTACATTCCGATTTATATTCAAGGTGTACTTGGCGGAACAGCTACCAATTCTGGTCTCGTTCTATTGCCGATGATGGTGGGCTCCGTTTTCTCTGCGGTAGGCGGTGGTTTCTTAATGAATAAGATGCCATACCGTAACATTATGATGATCTTTGTTGTGATTCTAGCAGCAGGTATGTTCATGCTGACACAGCTTGACCCAGATACAAGCCGCTTGTATGTGACAATGTGCATGATCGTCGTCGGTGTAGGGATCGGTGCGAGTTTCTCCGTTCTTTCCAACTCGGCGATTCATCACTTCGATCCGTCGCAGCGTGGTTCAGTGAATGCAACCGTCTCTTTCATTCGTTCCCTAGGTATGACATTAGGAATTACGCTATTCGGAATCATTCAACGGAATGATTTCACTACGAAGCTTAAGGAGATTTTCGCTGGAAGCGGGCAAGGGAACATGGCAGATAATCCTGCGTTTAGTGATCCTAGGGTGCTTCTGGCACCTGAAATGCGTGCCCAAATCCCTACACCTGTACTAGATAAAATTACAGCAGGGTTATCATCTTCGATTTCATATACATTCATGTGGGCACTGATTCCAACAGCTTTGGCTGTCGTAGCAGCGGTTCTCATGAGTAAAGAGCGCTTGACCGAATCATTAGAGCATAAGCAAGCTGAGCAAGCTGCAGCAGAATTGAAAGCTCAATAGAAAGAAGCCTCATCCATGTAGGATTCCTACGTGAATGAGGCTATTTTTTTGCAAAAATAGAGAGCTAAACCTTTTCTAATTAAGCGTAAGACTCCTTAATAACTGGCTCAGTCAATTTATATCCGACATTGCGGATGGTCATGATATATTCAGGGTGACGTGCATTTTGCTCTATTTTGTCACGGAGATGAGAGATATGGACGTCAACGATTCGTGTATCGCCGAGGAAGTGATAGTCCCACACGCCGTGAAGCAGTTGTTGCCGACTAAGCACTTTCCCACGATGCTTGCAGAGGAAAAGAAGCAGCTCAAATTCCTTCGGCGTCAGCTCGATAGGTGCGCCATTCATCGTCACTTCGCGTTGCTCTGCCTTAACAGAGATTTGGCCGATCGCAATCGGTGCTTCTTCCGTCGTAGAAGGCAGGGTCTGGATGCGGCGATGAATCGCTTGAATGCGAGAGACGAGCTCGAGCGGTGAGAAAGGCTTCGTCATGTAATCATCTGCGCCATTGTCTAGACCGGCGATTTTATCAGTAAGATCCTGCATGGCCGTCAACATAATAATGGGAACGAGGTTATTCTGGCTTCTCAACTTGCGGCATACCTGTAAGCCGTCCATCTTGGGCAGCATGAGATCGAGAACAATGAGATCAGGGCGAAACGATTGAATCGCACCGAAAACAGCTTCCCCGTCGAACACACAGTGTACCTCGAAGCCGGCAAGCTTCAGGTTGAATTCAATGAGCATGGAGATGGAAGGTTCGTCATCAACAATTAATATTTTCTTTTTCATCGTTAGCTAGGCTCCTTTTAATGAAGGATACCTCTAGTATGACGTACCTCTATCATCGCGATATTAAGATAAAGTTAACCCAGTGTTAAATTGCAATCGGGCACAGGTTATAATAGGATAGAGAATGAGGTGAATGTATAAAGATGGCTTTTCATATTGTATTAGTAGAACCCGAGATTCCAGCGAACACAGGCAATATTTCTCGCACATGTGCCGCAACAGGCGCTCATCTTCATTTGGTAAGACCCCTTGGCTTTGACACCGATGATAAGACGCTGAAGCGCGCTGGCTTAGATTATTGGCATTCGGTGAAGATTCACTACCACGATTCTTTCGATGAAGTGATGGCAGCGTATGAAGGCCATAGATTCTTCTTTGCATCGACGAAAGCAAGCAAACGTTATTCGGATTTTGCCTTCCAAGATGGCGATTTCTTCGTGTTTGGTAAAGAGACCAAAGGACTGCCAGAGGAGCTGCTGCATCAACATCCAGATACGTTAATCCGGTTGCCAATGTCCGACGCGGTAAGATCATTAAATCTTTCCAACTCAGCGGCTATTATTTTATATGAGGGATTACGCCAAACAGGGTTTGTGGGTCTTGAGTAGGGGGGCTTACGTCCTATGTTTTTTGGTGCAAAACCGACATTTTTGACAAGAAAAGAAAGTTTTTAGGGCTTTCGCAGAAGGAATTTCATGATTCACGGCGAATAGTATCGGTAAGCTCGATATGGAAATGTTGGTCGATGTGAAATTGCCGGAAGTGTAGAAAACGTCTGGGAAAAGAGAGGTGAAGTCCTATGATGAAGCCAGCTGGAGTCGTACGTAAAGTCGATCAATTGGGACGAATCGTATTACCTAAATCATTAAGAAAGCGATATCAAATGAACGAGGGAGATCCTGTAGAAATTCTGGTACAGGGTGACCATATCATTCTCGAGAGATATCGTCCGAAATGCGTGTTCTGCGGTAGCATGGAAAGTGTCAGTGAATTTAAAGAGCGTTATATTTGCGGCGTTTGTGTAACTGAAATGAACCTGCTTAAGGCGAGAGCCTAGTAGTTAAAAAAAGAAAAAGCATCGCTTTCTCTATTGGGAGAAGGCGATGCTTTTTTTCTTGGCTTAAAGACCTTTTGTTTTGTCCTCGTTATAGGAAGCCGTCAACATAGCGACGATGAATAATAGAAAAACGGAATTAACGAGCCAAAATGTAGTGGATAAACCGAACATTGCTGCACCTCCTAAAAGTTTTCGGCAGAAAACTGACTTCGTAAGCATCCCCTATAGGGTTAAAGAACGTTTTTGCAAAATATAAGCATTTTTATTTGTTTCACATAATAAGTCGGCTATATTTCCCCATAAACATACTCGTCCTTTTAGGACGGCGTAGGCGTTTATTTTGCATAGTTAAGGCTTATTATACCCAACCATCCCCAAAAAAGAAACGAATATTGTGTGAATAATTTGGATTATTTGAAAAACAAGAAGTTCGTAGCAAGAGGTCGGAGTCTTCCATCCGACGGGCGATTGATCACGCTGCCTCCCCAGACGAGCGTAGTCGAGCCACCGCCATCCAAGTTATAAGCATCCACGACGCCAAGTTGCTGCATTTTATCCTGCAGCTCAGCAAGCGTAGCACCTGAATTGCCGCTCTCATCGTAGCCATCTGTGACAAGGAATAAGAGCTGGTCATGCTTATAGTTGGCCATCACGGTTCGCGCTGCTCTTGCTGGTGAGCTTTGCCATTGATACGGAATGGACGTTTTACTGCCATTTTTCATCAGCACGGGGACGAAGGTCGAACCCATCAGTGGGTTTAGCTTATCGAGCTCTGATTGGGAGCTGAACTTGCCTCCGATCAGTTTGCGGTCTTTGTTCAAGCCAATGAAAGCTGTGTCATTGTTGGTGGGGAAGAAGCCGTTGACATATTTCCCGTTCATAACTGTAGTGTCAAGTGGGTAACGTCTTCCTCGATTATCGTCCGCGAAGCCGCCAGCGTTAATGCCAACAACGGCGCCATAGCGCGAAGCTGCGGCTAAAGTCGTTTCACTGGAGCCGAGCTTATCATTCCCCAATACGAGCTTGATCGCTTTATCGCTTTTGAGGTTCACTTTAAGAGCATAACCTGAATAATGTTTTTCATTCAAAGCGAACAACTGAATGTCGATATTGCCAGAAGTGGCTTGGCGGATCGGACTGCCGAGCTTAGCTGTAATCCGTGCATCATAGATAAGTCCGGGTTTGGCGATTGTGGAAGCCGCGCTTTGGAGCATGGCTGTTACTTCTGCGGTACTCTTCTCGTACAGCTGGAAATACTGCTGAATGACGGTTTTCGTTTGGACCGCATCATTATTCGCTTGGGTCAACAGGCTGTTTAAAGTGGTTGTCTCTTGCGCAAGATTGATCGGTGTCAAAGCAACCGGCGACTTCACTGGGATGGAAATATGCAGGGAGACGAAGAGCAGCCAAATCAGCATACCTAGAAAAGGTGCGCAGGCCAGCAACATAACACGATTGACTTGCTGAATCGAATTCGCTGTCATTATTTCAACACATCCAGATTTTTGGTCAGCTCATCCAGCTTCTTCTTGACGTCAGCGAGCTGCGTATAAAGTTGATTACTATTATCGGTCTTGCTGTTAGCGCTATCTTTGGTGAAAGCCAGTAATTCATTCAATGAATCTACCTTGGCCTGCAAAGTCTTCATATCGGAAGATACACTATCCTTCAATTGAGAGACTTGGTTCTGATAATCTTGTTGAATGACTTGTAATTGCTGCTGGGTTTGCTGTGCGATATCGGTTGATATTTGTTGCCTCAGATGTTCAGTGTACATCATCGTAGCTGTTACTCCGACTGCGATCAGCATGACCCAACCCACGAATAGGAAGACATACGTTTTCTTCTTGACCCTGGTTGCTTTCGACGTGCGGGGAAAAGAATTCGCCGTTGCGCTCTCAATGGGCATACTCATGAAAATCACCTCTTACTACTAGTATAGCATATTCCATTATTTTCTCGGAACTTTAGATAGAATTCGCTGTTTTTCGATATTCACCGGGGGTCATGCCCGACATTTTTTTGAATACCTTGCTGAAATATTTCTCATCTTGATAACCAACCATCTCAGCAACCTGAGAAATGCGAAGATTTGGATTGCAGAGCAGCACCTTGGCTTTGCTCATCCGAATTTGACCTAAATAATCAGAGAGATTGACGGTAAACTCCTGTTTAAACTTGCGGGAGATGTACTCGCGGCTGAGATAAAAACGACTGGCGATATCCGCAAGTGAAATATCCTCGTGATAATGCTTTTCTAGAAAGCCGGCGATTTCAAAAATCACATTGTTATCTTTATGTTGGCTCTCCAGATGGAGCTTGGATACTTGAATAAGGCTGCGGGTCAGCTCTTGCTGCCAGAGAGATAGGGACAATATGCCTTTCTCATCAAGCGTAATAATCGAGGCTGCGTTATCCTCAAGAAGTAACGGCTGTATGTCTTCCTCACGGATATCCGGTATCAATTGCTGGATCCAACGACGCATCATAACCCGATATTCTCCCCACCAATGCTCCAGCTGAGCAGGCGTAATAACATCACAGTTCTTGATGGCATCAATCCAGATCTGAACAATATCCTGGATCTGCTCGACATTTCCACTGCGCAGGGCTAGATGAATTTGTTCTTCAAATTGGTGAAAAGTCAGTGTTTGCTGGGATCCCTTGCTCGGGATCCAGTTCGTATGAATCCACGTTTCTTTGGTTGTCAGATTACGCTGCCGCAGTGCGTCTCGCGCCTCTTGATAGGATAGCTTCAAGTGATTAGGGAAGCTGTGAGCACTTCCAATCCCGAAATCTACACGGGCATGCAAGGCGGTACGTATACCATCATTAATCGTCGCCAACAGTTCTTCTGCCATGGATGGAGCAGACCATAAGAAGAGGACAATTTCATTCAAATTATGCAAGTGCCGGAAGGCATAGCCGCGCTTATGCGGAACAAGAAATTCATTGCAAATATTAATCAGCGAGAAGAGGAGAAGATCAATATTTTGACTGAATTTATTTTTAATACTAGCTTCCATCGTGTCTAAGGATAGAATGGCAACACGACAGGTTGCAACGCTTCTAGATAAATGAAGCTCGCGCTCCAACTGGTCAGCCACTGGTTCATAGCTGCCAGGCTCGGCAATCAATGCGGATAGCAGCTTATCCCAGTAAATAGGTTTAAATTGGTTAACCTCGATATTCAACTCGCGATTGGCATGCCTCTGTTCCTCATCTTTGAGCCAAGTTTGAATCGCTTTGTCTAAAGCTTCGTTCAACTGATCCGGGTCAATCGGCTTCAAAATATAATCCGTTCCACCATACTTCACGGTGTGCCGCAGTAAAGAGAAGTCGTCGTGACCGCTGATGACGATGGTCTTGGCATCAGGCGCATGGCGATGCAGCCATTCAAGCAGCTTGACGCCGTTCATGATGGGCATCATCATATCGGTCATAATAATCTCCGGATGCTCACTGTTCACTAAAGCAATCGCGGCTTCCCCATCAGGTGCTTCCAGGATCGTATCGATCCCATAATGCTTCCAATTCACAAGTAATCGGATGGCATCGCGCACATGCTTCTCGTCATCTACGAGTAGTACTTTCATATCAGGTAACTCCCTTTTTCATCGGAATATGAATGACAATCCGCACGCCTTGGGGATGGACATGATCAATCTCCAAGGTTGCATCATCATTGAAATAGAGCTGGATGCGCGTCAAAACGTTGCGTAAACCGATATAGGAATCATCCGCGACAGATGCTGCTTTCAATCGACTACGGACTTCATGGAGTCGTTGATCGGTCATCCCGATGCCATTATCCGCCACGGTAAGCTTCAAGAAGTCTCCCTCAGCGGTAGTCAGCTTCTCAGATTCGATGTGCAACAGACCGACGTCTTGCGATTGGCTAGGTTTAAAACCATGCTTGAAATAATTTTCGACAAGCGGTTGAAGAATCATTTTAGGAATAGAAAAGGTCCCAGTCCCTTCTTCAATCGCATAAACAATATTAAATTGGTGTTCAAAACGCTGCTTCTGCAGCTCCAAATACGCTTTAATATGATCGATTTCTTTCCGAAGAGGAACGACAGATTCGTTCGTGTTCATACTGTAATGCATCATTTTTGCCAGCGAGTTAATGAGGGTGTAGATCTTAGGTGCTTCATGCTGCAGTGCCAATGTTCCGATCGATTGCAAGGCATTATTCAGGAAATGCGGATTAATTTGGGCCTGCAGCGCCATGAGTTGATTCGATTTGTTCGCTAGCTCTAACCGATATTCGCGCATGACCATTTGATCCAAATCCTGCATAAGCCCATGGAAGCGGTTCGCTAATATCCCCATTTCGTCAACTCGGGCTAACTCAATGTCGCTCTGATGATCACCTAGTCCAGCTTGTCCAGTTTGAATGCGTGTAATGTAACGAATTAATTGCTTAATAGGGGCTGTGAAACGAATGCTAATATACACCGTGCCAGCCATGACGATCAGCATTGAGAAGGAAAGGATAAGAGCGTTAATGAAGGTCAACTGTCGAGCGTTCTTGGTGAGCTGCTCATATGGAAGACGCTTTACAATCGTCCAGTTCAGATAGTCTGTACGCATTTTCTCATACATATTAATTCCCGCAAAAGCACCTTTCGACCATTCATAGCTACCTTTGTCAAGGGTACTGTGAACAGCTTCATCACCCCAATCGCCGTCTAATTGAAGCCCCCACTTGCTTGGATCTGGACCGAATACGATATGTCCCGTTTCATCTAATATGTAGAGTTCCTCTTGATCATGGGTGAATAATCCTTGTGAAATATCAGATACTAGGTCCAAATTCAAATCAATGATAAGCTCGCCAATCGATTGATTGCTAGGTGAGTACATGATGTTACGGTGCATAGAAATAACTGGCGTTGGGTTAGAATATGCAGAGAGTGACATGCCATACAAATTGTTCTGATGTTTGATTTCGAAATACACAAGCTTGCCCGCAGGGAACGGCTGCAGTCCCTTATATTTACCAGCCATGCTTACTTGAATGTCATTGTGGGTGAGAAAAGAACTGTTGCTAACGGAGGCATACAGGTAAATTTGTTTGATTTCTTTAACCGAATGTGACATGACCTGTAGACCGCTTTTGATCACTTTATCGCTCTGATAGTTAATCTCGGGCTGCGTTTGAATGATCTCATAAAATTGGCCGAGCTCAGCAATATTCCTGCCTGTATAAATGGTGGAGGAAGCTTGAACCACCCCATCCAGATAGTTCACGAGATTCGTTTTACCTTGTGAAAGTAGGGCGGAATTGTTGGTCAGCGTATCTTCTGTCACCTTCTGTTTGGTGAAGAAATAGGAGACGCCAAGGGAGGTAAGGAAGGGCACGAGAGTGGCAATCAGCAGAAATAAGATCAATTTATTACGAATACTATGTCGAATCACACTTCATCAACTCGGTTTCTGTATTGGGATTTTCCCCTACATTGTAGCAGGAGAGGTCAACAAATTCCACCTAATGCGTCACCATCGTCTGTGTTTTGGGGTACTGCGGCACTCTATACTTGGGGTATAGTAGCAGAATGGTAAGGGGGACTTCCCAGTGAAAACAAAAAGAATGCTTTCCGGATGGCTTCAGCAATGGGTATTTATCGGACCTGCGTTAATCTTTTTTAGCATCGTGGTCTTGATTCCATTTCTGATGAGCATCTATTACTCGTTTACCGAATGGAATGGTGTAACAACCAAAGTAAACTTCAATGGACTGGAGAATTTCAAGCAAATTCTATTCCATGATCAGGATTATCGTAATGCTTTTAACTTTACATCACGCTTGACCGTGACGAACGTCATTTTGACGAACCTTGTTGGCTTCTTGCTTGCCTTACTACTCACGCAAGCGCTGAAAACGAGGAATGTGTTGCGCACAATCTTTTTTATGCCTAACGTAATTGGTGGTTTATTGCTAGGTTTTATCTGGCAGTTTATCTTTGTTAAAGGGTTTGCGACCCTAGGCAATCTCACGCATATCGGCTTTTTCGAACTGCCTTGGTTAGGTGATTCACCGACAGCTTTCTGGGCGATCGTTATCGTCAGTGTGTGGCAGGGTGCTGGATATCTGATGATTATTTACATAGCCGCCTTGTCGAATGTACCGAAGGATATGCTCGAGGCAGCGTATATTGATGGCGCATCCCGCTTGCAAGTACTGCGAAGCATCATCGTGCCACTTATTATGCCAGCCGTTACCGTGTGCTTGTTCTTGACGATTTCGTGGTCATTCAAAATCTTCGACTTGAACTTCTCCTTAACGAAAGGCGGACCGTTCAATTCCACAGAGTCGGTGTCCATCAATATTTATCAAGAAGCTTTCCGTAATAATCGGTATGGTTTAGGTACGGCCAAAGCTCTCGTATTCTTCATCGTGGTTGCCATCATTTCAACCATCCAAGTGATGTACACCAAGCGCAAGGAGGTTGAGGTCTAATGGCTTCCATCAAAAAATATACGGGCCGATTATTTGCTCTTGAAGTTCTTGGCATTCTAGTTGCCTTACTGTTCTTAGTTCCGTTCTACTTCGTCATCGCGAATTCTTTAAAGACGTTTCCCGAATTAGCGGCGAATACAGCGAAGCTGCCAAGCTCTCTTTACCTAGATAACTACACCAAAGTGTGGAGCATTATGAAGTTCCCGAAGGCGTTCTTCAACTCCTTATTCATTACCGTTTTGAGTAATGTAGGACTCGTGATCATCTCCTCAATGGCGGCGTATCGCATGGTGAGAAGAGCTTCTAAATTCAATAATCTTGTTTTCTTAGCTTTCGTCGCTGCCATGGTTATTCCATTCCAGTCGATCATGATTCCGCTTGTTCGAGTCGCAAGTCAAATTGGCATTATGGATAGTAAGCTGGGATTGGTTGCTTGTTACTATGGATTTGGCGTTTCGTTGAATGTGTTCTTGTATCATGGCTTCATCAAATCCATTCCACTGGAAATTGAGGAGTCAGCCAAAGTAGATGGCAGTTCTGCGTACGGCGTGTTTTGGAAAATTGTATTCCCACTGCTCAAGCCAATGTCGATTACTATCATTATCTTGAACAGCTTATGGATATGGAATGACTATTTGCTTCCATCTCTTGTGTTGGGCAATCCGGAGCTGCGGACAATTCCGCTAGCCACCTTCTCCTTCTTTGGACAATATACGAAACAATGGGATTTAGCTCTTGCAGGGTTAACCTTAAGCGTATTGCCGATCGTAATTTTCTTCTTGTTCTTACAGAAGCACATCGTAGAAGGGATTACAGCGGGTTCAGTAAAAGGGTGACAGAATTGCAAATAAGTTCAAGATTTTCCACCTTTATGTTCAATATACTCGGTGTTAAGCCAGGATGTAAGTGTTTACAATGAATCATGTAAGGAAGCCAAGCAAGAACAAGCAAGTGAGTTTAAACGAGGATACAAGATAAAGGGAGGCATTACCTAAATGAAAAAATTAACAATGGTTTCAATGGCAGCAGTATTATCCTTATCCGTACTAGCAGCTGGTTGCGGGAAAAAAGAAGAGACAGCAAGTCCAGCTCCAACAACGGGTGCATCAACAGCGACAGCAACGCCTGCTGCTAGCGGTAAGCCAGTTACCATTAAAATGTTCCAATTCAAAGTAGAGATTGCAGATCAGCTTGGTAAAATGGTGCAAGAATATCAGAAGCTGAATCCAAATGTCAAAATTCAAGTCGACACAGTCGGCGGTGGAGCTGACTACGGTGCAGCACTTCTTGCGAAGTTTAACGCAGGTGACAAACCGGATATCTTCAACAACGGTGGATTCACAGACCTAGATAAATGGATCGAGAACTTGGAAGATCTATCCGATCAACCATGGGTGAAAGATCTTGTAGACGTTGCGAAAGAGCCTATGACTAAGGGTGGAAAGCTATACGGTCAACCACTTAACCTTGAAGGTTATGGCTTCCAATACAATAAAGATCTGTTTGCAAAAGCGGGCATCACAGAACTTCCAAAAACATTCTCTCAATTAGAAGCAGCGGCTAAAAAATTGAAAGACGCGGGTATCACTCCATTTGAAACAGGCTATGCCGAGTGGTGGGTACTTGGAAACCATTTCGTGAACCTTCCATTTGCTTATCAAAAGGATCCGAATGCGTTCATCGATGGCTTGAACAAAGGTACAGCGAAAATTACTGGCAACGAAGTGTTCAACCAATGGGCGAAATTGTTCGACCTTCAACTGCAATATGGCAACAAAAACCCTCTGCAAACCGACTACAATACACAAGTAACGGATTTCGCAACGGGTAAAGCTGCTATGACGCAACAAGGTAACTGGACACAAGTTCAAATTACGAAAACAAACCCAGACATCAAAATTGGCTTCTTGCCAATGCCGATCAGCGATGATGCAGCAACAAACGACAAATTGTTCGTAGGCGTACCGAATAACTGGGTTATCAACAAGAACTCTGCAGTTAAAGACGAAGCTAAGAAATTCTTGAACTGGATGGTTAGCTCCGATATCGGTAAGAAATATATCACAGATGAATTCAAGTTTATCCCTGCTTTCAAATCCATTCCTGCTGACGAGAAAGTACTTGGACCATTAGCAGCAGACATCATTGCTTACAGCAAAGCTGGTAAAACATTGAGCTGGAACTGGTTCAAATTCCCAGGTGGAGAAGCATCCAGTAAGAAATTCGGCGATATCATGCAAGGTTATGTTGCTAAGAAGTATACGAAGGATCAAATGTTGGAAGAATTCCAGAAAACATGGGATAGCCTTAAGAAGTAACCCGAATCTAGACGTACGTAAAGCCTCAGCGCCAATGCTGAGGCTTTTTGCTGTTTAACAGATGTTGCAATGGCTGTTACAATGAAGAGGACTGGAGGTTTACCATGAATCTTAAAATCAGAGCTTGGCTGCAAAGTAAAGGGAATACGCTTTCACTAGAAAAAAGGCTATCACGCGAGGCGATCATTTCTTTACTTATTCATTCCGTTTTTCAATTCGGAGCTTCCATGTCAGGGGTGTTTCTCAATTTATACTTGTGGCGGTTAACGCATAGTGTTGTCGTGAATGGAACCTACAGCATGATCGTGTACATCTTAACACCGATTGGGTTCGCCATTGGCGGTTATATGATTAAGAAGAAGGATCGGATGGTAGCGTACCGGCTAGGTATTGTACTGATTGGTCTCTTCTATTTAAGTGTGAGTATTGCTGGGGAGCGTTTGGTCGATTATTATGTGCTTTTTGCCATATTTAATGGACTCGCTGGAAGTTTCTACTGGGTCGGTTATTTAACCTTGATGTACGATGTGTCGACGGAGCAGAATCGGATTCGCTATCTCGCTTTCAATATGATGTTTTTCACAGCGGCTACGCTTGCAGGGCCAGCACTTGCTGGTTTCATCATTCGATTGAAAGAAGGGTTAAGCGGATACACCATCGTCTTCTCCATTGCTTTCTTCATGTTTCTATTGGCCGCGATCATTTCTTTGAAAATTAAGGCATCAAGCGGGCATCACCGTGTGTATTATTTGAAATACACGGGGCTAATTATGAAGAAAAAGCAGGAGTGGTCGAAAGCGCTGTTTGGTTTCTTCGGTATGGGCTTACTGCAAGGTACGATGTTATTTCTACCTAATATTCTTTTATTCAAAGTACTGCCGCGGGAAGATTTGGTCGGTTATCTCGGTGTCCTCTATTCGAGTCTAAGTATCGTCATGGGGATCTTTATATCGAAGTACGCGAACGCGGGTAGGGCAAGGATGTATTTGACCATTTCGACAGTGGGTTACCTTGTTGGGGTCTCCTGTATTATAGGAAGTTTAAATGTGTGGTCTGTAGTCGGCTTTATGATTCTGTACTCCATCTTTGCGCCGCTGCAAGGGAACACCATGACGGGGTTCTATTATAGCCTCATTGCGAGACTCCCTCTTAAGGGGGAGTTAAAGGTAGAAAGCGTGGTTGTTCGGGAATTTTTCTTAAATGTGGGGCGGGTTATTTCCATTCTCGTTCTCATTACCTTTGGGAGCGATATGGATAGCGGTCTTATTCCATGGATCCTGCTGCTAGCCGCTTTGACGCAGTTTGGCTTGATTTGGTCGATTAAGAATCGATAGGCATGTAAGTGAGAGTTCAAAAAGTCCGGTTTTCAGCACCGAGAAGATTGAAAGAAGCTAGGAAGTGAGGAGCGGAGCGTAGTGAAAGCTAAAGTGGACTTTTTGAACAACCTATATAAGGATGATTGTCCCTCAATTCGGTTATCCTAGTTGGTAGTGAATTGGAGAAGAGGGACATTATGCAAATGGAGAAAGTAGACAGTATTATTGTCGGAGGAGGCATTGCCGGACTCCAAGCGGCGATTCAGTTAGGCAGATATGAGCATAAAGTACTTGTGATTGACGCTGGTTATGGCCGTTCTACCCTATGCAGAAGCTATCATAATATTTTAGGTTGGCCAGATGGGGTGTCTGGCGAGGAACTACGTCGATTAGGCAGAATGCAAGCTGAGAAGCTAGGTGTTGCTTTTGTTCAAGATGAAGTTGTACAGGCTGTCGCCAAAGGAAGAATTGGTGATGGCTTCGAGCTATGGGGAAAAAGTGGTCGCGGCTATGAGGCAAGGACGCTTCTGTTAGCAACGGGCTTAATGGATCGTATGCCTGAATTGCCGAATTTGAAGGAATGCTTGGGGCTTACGGTATATGTGTGCCCGGATTGTGATGGGTATGAGATTAAGGATCGAAGTACGCTCGTGATGGGCTCAGGTGATGCAGGAGCAGCGATGGCGATTAAGCTTCGCCATCGCACGGATAAGATGATTTATGTGAATCACCAAAATCGAGCTGTGAAAAGCGAGTTACTGTTGGAAATGAAAAATAAGGGCATCACTTATGTGACGGAAGATCTCAATGAGGTTGTGGTGGATTCGCCTGGACGATTCAAGGGAGTCCTGCTGAGCGATGGCGGGATCCTGCAAGCAGAGCGAGGTTTCATAGCATTCGGGGGTAATGAAGTGAAGTCAGATTTGGCGCGACAGCTTGGCGCTGAACGGATGGAGAATCGGCATATCATGACCGATCCCCGGAGTAAAATGACGAGTATCCCGTTCGTCTGGGCTGCAGGCGATGTTGGCGTTCATGCGGAGCAAGTGACGATCGCGATGGGGGAAGGCTCACAGGCGGCGATTTGGATGAACAAAGCGCTGCTGCGGATGAATGAGGAAGCGAATGTGCACCGGGTTGTTATTCGGTCTTAGATATCATGGATAACGAGCGGGATAGATGATGAGACAGAAACGGGATTGCTTAAGCGTTAGACATAGGAAAGATTAAGTGCTAGAGACGACAGGGAAAGCCACTACTACGTGAGCATACTCTTGTAAAGCTTTCTCGCCGTTAGGTGTAAGATGATAGATGCCGCGGCTTTGTCTCACAAACCAACGATAGTAGTTTTGCTGTAGAAGCGAGCTGACGTTCATATTGTTGGTTAATTCACGCAGCTTGCGTGGACTGAGTGGACCGTGCTGCTGCATGAGATAGGCGCAGTGCAAGGATTTCTCACGGTACGCTGTCATGAGCTTCTGCTGGGAGCTGCCGCCGACATTGTAGTCGCCGCTGCGCTCATAGAATTCGGTCATCAGCTTGCCCGAAGCTCGTTTGTTCGGGCGCAGTGTATAGGGTGTAGGCTCACAGACGAGGTCGACTGTGGGCTGTTTGCGTTTGTAGAATTGAACAGTAAGGACGCCAAGTCCCAGCATGCGACAAAGTCGACGGATATCCTCCCATTGTAAGCGGTGGGGGGCTTTTCCTTTGTTAGGAAGCTCGAAGGCGACATATACGTCTTGCGTAAGCTTCAAGCGTTCAATGCCTTGAACGAGAAGCGGGATATTAAAGCCTTTCTTCAATTCAACAATAACTGGAGGCTCATCACCACGAATGGCCACTAAGTCACAGTGCTTTACTTCCCCGCGGACGGTGTAGCCACGCTGCTCGAAGAACTGTTTTATCGGTGCATAGAGCTCGGTTTCAGTTTGGATCGGCATGAGGGTCTATTCTCCTCTTTTCATTCAAAAGTCTGATAGAATGGCTTTTATTATAGCATATGTTGAGCTAGAATTGGGGTGGAGATGTACATGTAGGGAGTTGAGAGATGTGAGTGAATTGTTGAATGATTGGTTGGGCAAAAGCTTCAAATGTGCCTGTGGACAGCAACATGAAATTCCGATTCGCCGAATTGTGATTGAAAGAAGTGCGTTAGGTGATGTTGTCGGCTATGTGAAAGAAAATGGTTATGAGCACGTAACGCTTGTTGCAGACACGAATACATATGCAGTAGCTGGTGAAAAGCTTCGCTCGTTGTTGGAAGAATCGCAGGTGAGCGTTGGCTTGAGCGTGATCCGTGAGAACGGGATGGGGGAAGTAGCTGCTGATGAGGAAGCTATCGTACAGTTGATGTTGGATACGTCGACTACTTCACAAGTGTTGATCGCCGTGGGTACGGGAACGATCCATGACATTGTACGATTCGTAAGTCATCGAACGAATCGGCCTTTCCTATCGGTGCCGACAGCGCCGTCCGTTGACGGGTTTGCTTCTGTGGGCGCGCCGCTCATCGTTCGCGGCTTCAAGCAGACGATTCCTTGCTCGGCGCCCGAGGCGATTTTCGCCGATCTGGGCATCCTCGCTGCGGCGCCGCAGGCGATGATTGCGGCTGGCGTAGGCGATATGCTCGGCAAGCATACTTCCCTCGCGGACTGGGCGCTCGGCCGCGTGCTACTGGACGAGCACTACTGCGAGCTCAGCGCTCGTCTGACGTTGGAGGCGGTGGAGCTGTGCACCGCTCATCTGGAAGAGATTGCGCAGCGCACCGAGCTGGGCATGCGTCGATTGATGGAAGGCCTGATCCTATCCGGCCTTTCCATGCTCTTGGTCGGCCACTCGCGGCCGGCCTCCGGGGCTGAGCACCATCTCTCCCATTATTGGGAGATGGTGCTTCTGCAGCAGCGCCGCCGGGCACTGCTGCACGGCGCGAAGGTCGGCGTCGCGACCGTGCTCATGGCGCAGCGCTATCAGGCGCTGCTCACGCTCACGGAGGGCGAAGCCGCTGCGCGCCTAGCGGGGCGACAGGCTCCGAGTGCGCAGACGGATGCGGAACGCATCCGGGCGGCCTACGGGGCCATGGCCGAGGCCATCATCGCCGAGAATGCGTCGGCGATGGGGGTTGATACGTGTGCGCTGCAAGCGCGCATCGCTGCTACTTGGGGCGATGTGCAGCACATCGCCCGCGGGGTTCCGGCGCCTTCGCTGCTTGCTGCGTGGCTCGCGGCGGTGCAGGGGCCGGTGACGCCGGACCAGCTTGGCGTCGAGCCAGCGCTGGTGGAGGCGTCGCTGCAGGATGCGCTGTTCGTGCGCAACCGGTTTACGATTTTACGCTTACAGCGGCTGCTGTAAGCATCTTCTATAGCTGCATGTCCCAATCCTCCCTATTGTCGGGAGGATTTTTTCATACTGAACCTCAGGCTATTTTAGACAAAGTGGCCAAAATGTTAAAAAAATACATTCCTATCGTAAATTACTTCATACAGCTTAATTCTAATAGGGATTATGATATTAACATTCAAGGAAATGTAAGCGCAAACATAATAAAAGCCTTGATACGGCCTAGGTACTATCGAGAGGAGGATGGCGGCTCTTAAAGTGGAACGAACGTGTGACTTTATCTGTTAACGATCAAATCAACACAGTTTAGCTAACCGTTTCTCAGAAATATCAATCAGTTATGGAGGCGAAAATGTAATGAAAAAAAAGTTTAAATTGATTATTTCCAGCTTAACGCTCGTATCCACGATTGCAATTGCAGCTACCGTATATGCAGCTACCGTAACGATAAATTCTGATGGTCCGAATACTGGAAAGACTGCATTCGAAATCTTCCAGCAGTATCTGGGTTCAGACCCGATCGACGGGCCAACCGATTCAAGCCATCTATACGAATCCACCTCTACTCATGTTGGCAACGTATTCCAATTCAAAGTAGGCACCTCTTCGGATACCGCAGCATTGGACGGCAGCAATACCGACCGCCAACGGCTTGAAGTAAAAGCCTACAAGAGCTCACCGAGCAATGTAACGGCAACTAACGGACAAACGACTACTTACAAATGGCAGTTTAGAGCGGTAAGCCCATATCCGATGTCGCCGACAGGAAATTTCCACCATATTTTTCAATTGAAAGCACAGGACGGGGATGACGGTGCCCCGATACTAACTTTCTCGTTAGATGACGGTTACCTAAAATTTAGACATAGCCCGATTGGGGCTACGATGGATGAAGTGGAAACGCTAGCCCAAACTGCATTCTCTAACATTGACGGTCAATGGGTAGAAGCATCAATTACAGTGAAGCATACAGATAGCGGTTCCATTAATATGACTCTCAAGAAACTCGATGGCACCGTATTGATGTCCTATAGCGGCACTAAGGATAACTGGAGAGAAGGAGCATCGATCAACCGTCCGAAATGGGGCATTTATCGCAAAATCTACTCCGGTATGCCAGAAGCCAAAATTCAGTTCGCCAACTTCCAAATTACTGAATAATCTCTGTCAACGTGGTGTCCCAAAAGTAAATTAAATCACTTAGTGGCATAGCAAGAAATGAGGTGGCAAGGTTAGTCTTGCCTTCTCATTTTTTATTCAATGAAAGGGGTCAACTACAATGAATTTTTTAAAGCGTTTTAGGAAAATTTCAGCATTGTTATTAGCATTATTATTTGTCTCTGATATGGGAATATGGCCAGTTTCAGTTTTGTCAGCAGCTAGTTCATCCCCTATTGATGTACTTGATCCGGGTTTTATGAATAGCCATGGCGGCAATTCTGTTTCCATAAATGCCGATCCAAACAAGTCACCATACGCAGTCTTTGGCGAAGCTTTTGGCACGGATAATCCTGTCGAGGGTGCTACAAAAACGGCAAGAGACATCCTCGGGGAAGAAGCGGAAAGACATGTTGCCAATTTCTATGATCAAACTTTAGGTAAAGACGTTTTTAAGGTAGAAGTGAATGGAAGCGATTGCTATTCCTGTTATTTGCATAATACGACTTATGACAGCGCTACCGGCACTTTTATCGGTGGTAACGACGACAGACAAAGAATTGAAATTAGACCACCTGAAGAAAGCAGAGATCGGATAGGATTGGAAAATGATATTACAGCCTATCACTGGAAGCTAAAGATAGATAAAGAGCTTACAAAGCCTGATGGTTTCTTTCATATATTCCAATACAAGGCGTACAACTCTTATGGTCTAGTTGGAAGCACATTACCACTTCATGACGCAGTTAAATATCCGAACTTCTCTAGCGCTGAGGATGGAAATCCGATACTTACGTTTACGGTTTCGTCATCAGCTACGCAAAATTTGGAGTTCCGTTATGCTGATATTGGTACGGATGCGGGGCAAGAGACGCTTGCTAGTTACCCACTGAATGCCATTAAGGACAAATGGGTTGATATTACTGTCAAAATTCTTAACTCTGAGTCTGGTTGGGTCACAATGACGATGAAAGACAATGAAACCGGGCAAATTTTGATGGAATACAACGATCCTAACAGAGTTCTTGATATCTGGAGACGCCCTGAGGTGAAATATAACGAAACGACGTTTGAGGGGCCGTATCCTGCAGTTGACGATATGATTAACCGCCCTAAATGGGGGATTTACCGTAAGGCTGATAAGTCGAATCCAAATGTCAAGGATGCCAAAATTTACCTTTCAGATATGACGCTTTATAAGTCTGCGGTAGGTGTTTCTCCAGTTAACCTTGCTTACGGTAAAAAAGCTTACAATGTTGGCGCTACAACTGGTAATGCGTTCCAAATAGCTAACGCTAAGGCAGAAAGACTAACCGATGGTGTACAAAAAGACCCTGTTACTTATTCGACGACAGTACCCCAGAACAACTACTCCGCACTTGGCATTTTGAACTGGATAGGTACAGAAAGCTCCAAAAAGGGTAATGTTATTATCGATTTAGGAAAGAAAATGGACTTTAGTCAAATTAAGCTCTTTGCTGAAACTTCAAGATTAAAAACCGTTAACATGTATGTCTCAAATGAAGAAAATGATCGTACAGATGTTGACAACATCGTATTTAGTTCAATTCCATCATTTATCTATTCGGGTCCTAACACCGGCGATGATACCGTAGATAAAGAATATCTCATAGATTTGGGAGGAACGTATAGTTCCCGATATGTGAAATTATTTTTTGAAAACGGTTCAGGCTCCAACACGACGAATGCTTCCACATTTACAATGACGGGTCCGCCACGTGTGACGGAGCTTGAGATTTACAATGCACCTCAAAAACCTAAAAATGTGACAATCAGTTACTCTGGCGGTTCAGAAGCAACTATTTCTTGGGATCGTGTTCCTGCTGATCATTTCGTTATTTATGATAACGGAAAGTTACTTGTAGATCATGCTGGTTCAAATAGTTATAACCTAACACAGTTAGACCCCGGGGCAATTTACAATCTTTCTGTGAAAACCGTATATACAGATCCATATTCTTTCAAGCCGATGCTTTCAGCAGAAAGTGAAGTTAAACTATTACAGACCGATGGCAATCCAATTGTTCCCAATCCTCCATCATCAGTGACAGCGACAGCCGCATCGGATAAATCCATAAACATGGTCTGGGATGCAGTAACTGATGCTCAGAGTTATAGAGTGGCACTGGTTACTGACGCTGTTGAGAGAGTAGTGCTGGATGATTATCAGGGTACATCCTATACGGTGAAAGATCTTTCCCCTGGAACGTCGTATCAAGTAAAGGTTTACGCCATAAGAAGAGGTACATTGTCTGCTGCAGCGGCAGAGGACCAAGTTACAACCTCCGGTATAAAGAACGGTTCCGATAATCTTTTATTTAATAAGGAAGTACAGTATCCGAGAGTCTGGAACGATGATACAAGCAGCTATGGAGCTAATAAGGCACTTGATAATGATGCGGATGGTTCCCGATGGGTTTCTCTCAAAGGTTCCACATCGGCATGGATGATGGCTGATATTGGAGAAACAACCCCTGTTAGTGTGCTTGAATACTATAGCTATCAGAACAAGTTGAAAAAAGTTTCTTTCTATTATGCAACGGAGGGTGAAGCATTCACGAATCCAAACAGTAATAAATGGATTAAGATACTTACCGACGACCGTGTGGGACAAGGTAAATATGGCAATCCCGCCATTACTAAAATTGCAGAGAGGATTACACTTGCTGCGCCTGTAAATGCAAGATTTATTAAATTTACGGTTGATGAAGTTGATGGTGATATTAACGTAAATGAAGTTAAGGCTTTTGGACCTATATCCTTTGTCCCGAATTCTGCCTTAACGGCTGCTGCGAAAACAGATACCAGTATTTCACTTAGCTGGTCCGGTTCCAATACGTCAATCCCGGCTTCAAGCTATCAGATTTATAATGGAAATACGAAGCTAGCAACCGTGGCAGCTAACGTTTCTACATATACTGCTATCGGTCTTGCGCCAAATACGGAGTATACATTCAGGGTTAAAGCTGTCAGTGAAGCTGTGAATAGTTCTGAATACTCGACACTAGGTGGACTGACGCTTCATGTAACAACTTTGGCGGATCAGACAGCTCCGACAGCTGCCGTTGCATATAGCACCGCTTCGCCGACCAATGGGAACGTGATTGCTACGATTACGCCGAGCGAGTCAGTTACGGTCACGAATAACGACGGCTCGCTCAGCCATACGTTCAGCGACAACGGAAGCTTCACGTTTGAGTTCGTCGATGCAGCAGGCAATAAAGGTACGGCAACGGCAGCGGTTGCGAATATCGACAAGATCGCTCCAAAGCTTACGCTATCGGTCGACAAGCCAGTGCTTAACCCTCCGAACCACAAGATGGTGACGGTCACTGCGAGCGTGTATGCGGATGGGACCGGCTCCGATATTGCATCCGTCGTGTTGACGTCGATCGTCTCGAACGAGCAGGATAACGGGCAAGGCGACGGCAATACGGTTAACGACATCCAAGACGCGGCGTTCGGAACATTCGATAAATCGTTTAGCCTCCGCGCAGAGCGTTCTGGTAAAGGAAACGACCGCATCTATACGATCACGTATACGGTAACTGATACGGCCGGCAACGTAGCAAAAGCCTCGACACAAGTGGTGGTTCCGCATTAATGGCATGATCCAAACGGCAGTCCTCTAGATGAGGGCTGCCGTTTTTTCGATAGTAAAAGTGTAAAAAATCACAACCTCACTTAATTTTTGCCATCCCGCAATGCGGAATTGTTTTTTATACTTGTAGCTAATGTAGGACGATTCCTACTTGATTGAGACAAGGGAAGAACATAAGGAGGCGCAACATGAAATTTGCTAATGAGAAAGTCAGCGATATTCAAATCGCTTATATTGGCGGCGGCTCGATGTATTGGGCTAAAAATCTGATTGCCGATTTGGCGCTGGATGGTCAATTATCGGGGACGATTCGCTTATATGATCTTGACTATGGGAAAGCCAAAAATAATGAAAAGCTGGGCAATTCGGTTGCTGATTATCCAGAGACGAAATCTAAATGGACGTACAAGGCGTATCCGACGCTCCAAGAGGCGCTGAATGGATGCGATTTTGTTTTTATCTCGATTCTTCCAGGCACCTTCGAGGAAATGGAATCCGACGTCCATGCACCGGAAAAATACGGTATTTATCAAGCGGTTGGCGATACAACTGGACCTGGGGGGTTGGTCAGAGCGTTGCGCACCATTCCCATGTACGTAGAAATTGCCCAAGCCATTGAGCGCTTTTCGCCGGATGCCTGGGTGTTCAACTATACGAACCCAATGACACTCTGCACACGGACGCTTTACGAAGTATTTCCCAAAATAAAAGCCATTGGCTGCTGCCATGAAATTTTCGGTGTGCAAGGACTATTGATTCGCATGCTTCGCGATATGGAAGGGATTGAAGGTGTACATCGCGATCAAGTGAAAGTGAATGTGCTGGGGATTAACCATTTTACTTGGATCGATCAAGCGACGTATCACAATATGGATTTACTTCCGATGTATCGCAAGTTTGTTGATAAATATTATGAATCCGGATTTGAACATAACAAAGATGCCTGGGTTACGAACACGTATACGGCGGCCAACCGTGTGAAGTTTGATTTGTTTCGGCGTTATGGGGTTATTGCAGCGGCAGGTGACCGCCACTTGGCGGAATTCATGCCTCCTTGGTATTTGAAAGATCCGGAGACGGTTCGCTCATGGAAGTTCGGTTTAACGACGGTCAAAAGTCGTGTCGAGAAGCATGCTTCAACCGAGCAGTTTTACGGGAAGCTGCTAAGTGGCGAGGAGAAACTGCCGCTCAAGACATCAGGCGAAGAAGAAGTTAGACAGTTAAAAGGTCTGATCGGACTTGAGCAATTTGTAACCAATATTAACGTTCCTAACGTTGGCCAAATGAAAGGTATTCCGCTGGGAGCAGTCGTAGAAACGAATGCGGTGTTCTCTGCGAATAGCTTGCGTCCGGTCTACGCAGGCGAGCTTCCGATGGAAGTTAATAATCTGGTCCTGCAGCATACGATGAATCAGGAGCTTATTCTGAAGGCTGCTCTTCAAAAGGACAAAGACTTAGCCTTCAAAGCGTTTATTAACGATCCGCTAGTGAATATTGATATCCACGATGCGGAAGTATTGTTCGATCAGATGCTGCACAATACGAAAGCATATTTGCCTGGTTGGAACATCTGATGGCGGGTCAGCCATGAGTGCAGATGCAGCGAAATACAGCGAATCCGCCTCTATAAATCCGCAGGATGATAAAGCTGTTCGACGGATGATTTTCAAACTAGCAGGTCCATCTTTGACGGAAATGCTGCTCATGAACGTAACCCAAATGGTCATGATGATCTTAGTCGGACACCTCGGGGCTGTTGCCGTGGCAGCTGTTGGCTTAACAAGCCAACCGTATTTATTATTGGGCGTACTGTTTGCAGCGCTGAATTCGGGTACAACCGTTATCGTTGCTCGCTCCACTGGAGCGGGGAAGATGGAAGATGCGAATTTGGCGGCAGGGCAATCACTTATGCTTGGTACAGCCCTGTCTGTCGTTATTGTTGCACTTGGAGTCACCTTTGCGGAGAGCTTACTTCAATTGATGGGCGCTAGTAAAGAGGTTGTTCAAGTTGGACTACCTTATGCGAAAATCATGTTTTTCTCCATCGGTTTTTCTTCCATCTCGTCGGCTTTATCTGCTATTCTGCGAGGCTCGGGAGACACCCGAACACCTATGAAAATCAATGTGCTGGCAGGCTGCGTGAATGTGACCCTTGGGTTTGTACTGATTTATGGTCATCTCGGTTTACCTCAAATGGGTATTACAGGTGCAGCAATCGCTACTTTGGCAGTTCAGTCTGGAGCCATGATTTGTCTTATCGCTGTCATGTTCAGCGGAAGATTTACGGTTCGCATCGGATGGTCAGAGATCAGTCGTTTGGATAAAGCCATGATTAGTCGAATGTTGAGGATTGGTATACCGAGCAGTCTGGAGCAGTTGATCATGCGCTTAGGGATTATGACGTTTGTGAAAATTTGTGCCGGATTGGGGACTGTTGCCATCGCGGCATCGCAAATTGTAACGAGCATCATTGGTATCTCGTTTATGCCAGGGGCTGCCTTTGCCATAGCAGCTTCAACGCTAGTTGGGCAAACCCTTGGTGTAAGTAAACCCGATCTCGCTGAACGATACGTGTGGCAAGTCCGAAAGTACGGTATGCTTGTGGCCGGTTTCATGGGAACGATTTTCATCCTGTTGGCTCCGCATATTCTCAGGCTGTATACGAATGACGAGACGATTATTCGTGAAGGTGCGTGGGCCCTTCGAATTGTTGGATTTATCCAAGTATCACAAATATCGCAATTTGTACTTGGAGGAGCGTTACGAGGAGCAGGAGATACCCGCTATCCGTTATATTCGACATTCATTGGCGTATGGGGAATCAGGGTTGTACTGAGTTACTTGTTTGTATATGTCTTCCATTGGGGCATGATCGGTTTATGGAGTGCGGTTGCAAGTGATCAATTTCTTAGATCTAATCTAATTTATTTGAGGTTTAAACGCGGGGCTTGGAAGCATCTCAAGGTTTAATACGCACAGAGGGGACGCGTCAAAATGGGAATTGTATACGATTCGAATTCGCAAACCTTCCATCTTCAAGGGAAGTCATCGAGCTATATCATGCAGCTGGTCAATTCCAACTATGTAGCCCACGTTCATTGGGGGCGACAAGTGCGTGGCAGCAATCTGGGAGGATTGCTCGCTAGGAGACGACGCTGTTCTTTCTCTCCATCCACGGATCCGGATGATCTTACGCTGTCTTTGGACACATTGCCGCAGGAATTTCCGGGATATGGAGGGAGTGATTTTCGAGTTCCGGCCTATCAGGTTCAAATGGAAGACGGCACGACAGTCAGTGAACTCGTCTATGAGTCCCACCGGATTTACGCAGGAAAAGCACTGCTAGAGGGACTTCCATCGACCTATACGGAGGATGAGAGCGAAGCGGAGAGCATTGACATTGTATTGGCAGATCCGATCATCGGATTAAAGGCTATTCTCACGTACACTGTTTTTCGTGATTTAGATGCTATTACCAGGTCTGTTCGATTCGTGAATGAGAGTCATCAGTCCATTAAGCTGCTGCGAGCACTGAGCTTCGGTATCGATATATCTCACAGTGATTTCGATATGCTCCATTTATCTGGCACATGGGCGCGTGAGCGTCATATTGAAAGACGCCCTCTTGCCACAGGCGGGTCTGTGATTGAGAGCCATCGGGGGGCTAGCAGCCATTCGCTTAACCCATTCATGGCGCTGCTTTCAAAGCAAGCGGATGAGGATCACGGAGAAGTCTATGGTTTCAGTCTTGTTTACAGCGGAAACTTTGTTGCTCAAGCCGAAGTGGACCCTTATGGAACGACGCGTGTCGTGATGGGCATCAATTCATTTGATTTTTCGTGGCTCTTGGAGCCTGGGCAATCCTTCCAGACGCCCGAAGCGGTTCTCGTTTATTCTGCGGAAGGCATTGGCGGGATGTCGCGAAACTATCATAAGCTGTACCGCACACGTTTATGTCGTGGGCAATACCGTGATCGTCACAGGCCGGTTCTCATTAACAACTGGGAAGCCACTTATTTCAATTTCAACGCGGATAAAATTGAAGAGCTTGCGCAAGTAGGTAAGGAGCTCGGTTTAGAGCTTCTTGTACTGGACGATGGTTGGTTCGGCAAGCGTGACAATGATAAAAGCTCACTCGGCGATTGGTTCGTTGATCGAAACAAGCTCCCACAAGGCATGCCAGACTTGGTAAAGCGTGTGAAACAACAAGGACTAGAGTTCGGTCTATGGTTTGAGCCTGAGATGGTATCCCCGGACAGTGACCTGTATCGGGCACATCCCGACTGGTGTCTGCATGTGCCAGGCCGACGAAGGACAGAAGCACGGCAGCAGTTGATTCTCGACTATTCGCGTCAAGATGTCAGAGACTACATCGTGAAAGTCATCACAGCTATACTTGCGAGCAGTCCCATCACGTATGTGAAATGGGATATGAACCGCAATATGACGGAAATTGGATCTGCCCAGCTCCCGCCAGAGCGCCAGCGAGAAACGGCACATCGCTATATGCTAGGGCTTTACGAAGTGATGGAACGGATAACTTCGGCATTTCCGAACGTCTTGTTCGAAAGCTGTTCTGGCGGTGGGGGAAGGTTTGATCCAGGGATGCTCTACTACATGCCGCAGACATGGACGAGCGATAATACCGACGCCGTTGAACGGCTAAAAATTCAATATGGAACGAGCATCGTGTATCCAATCAGCACGATGGGCGCTCACGTTTCCGCAGTTCCTAACCATCAAGTGCATCGGACGACACCGCTTGATATGCGTGGGCATGTGGCGATGTCGGGGAATTTCGGCTACGAGCTTGATTTGACCACTTTTACAGAAGCGGATAAGGAAGCCGTGAAGAAGCAAGTCGCGCTTTATAAACAATTGCGGCCTCTGATTCAGTTCGGAGAATTTTACCGACTGATCAACCCTTTTGAACACACTAGCGCGGCATGGATGTTCGTTTCCGAGGATAAGAAGGAAGCCTTGGTCGCTTTTTTTCAAGTGCTCTCGGAACCGAACGCTCCTCTTAGGAAATTGCGATTGAAGGGATTAGCGGAGGAGAGTAATTATTTGCTTTGTGATGCGGGAGATCAGGATCAGCATGTGGAAATATTTGGAGGAGACGAACTCATGCACGTAGGACTTAATTTGCCGATCTGGAAAGGCGATTTCCGAAGCCGCCTTTACCGCTTGAAAATGGAGGAATGACAAGATGAAGAAGCTGCGTTTGAGTGATTTGCAGGATATAAGGAATGGCCACATTTTGCAAGATGTATTACCAGGTGCTTATTTATCGTCAGGCGGCCTGTCTTTCGCGAAACGGGGCGAACGCAGCCATACGAATGATGGTCCTGAAGGAAGAGACTATCATGTTCACGGTGATTGTGAAGCGTTCATTATTTTGCAGGGAACTGGAACGATGGAGATGAATGGGGAGCATTTCCCGGTTACGACGGGAGATATCGTGATTATTGAACCAGGAGAGGACCATCATCTCAATTCCAGTGAGGACGACCCAATTGTCACTGTGTGGTGCCATGCAGGTGCGAATCGTCATAAGAATCAACAGCAGGAGGACGCTGGATGAACAAAATTATAAACACGGATATCCATTCCTTTCAGTTATCGAGTGAGGATCATGGGTTTACCGTCACATTGAATACGACAAAGCTCCAGAAGGGCATTGATCTCATCACATTGCGACTGGAATCAGAGGAGGCAGTAACGCCTCCCGTCTTCACACTTCGTTGGTCCCATCCCGCCTGCGATATTCAAGGCAGCTGGCATCCGGCACAGGACAGGAATAAAAGCTTTAAGGCCGATTGGATGCGAACTTTGCGCTCCAATGCTGCTGCATCGGCTCCTGTCTATGCTTTGTTTAATAGTGTGGGTCGTAATAGGTTAACATTTGCCTATTCGGATGCACTTAACACGGTACACTACTCGGGAGGTATCAGTGAAGAAACGGCTGATTTTCATTGCTGCGTACAATTGTTTACAGAGACAACGGCGCCTTTCCAATCGTATGAAGCCAAGCTTCTCGTAGATACGAGAGATGTTCCTTACTATGAAAGTCTTGATGGCGTTCAAGCGTGGTGGAGTGAGATGCCGGAATATCAGCCAGCATTCGTCCCTGAGGCTGCCAAGGAACCGATGTACTCAACTTGGTATAGCATGCATCAGAATGTAACAGACGCCGATATCGAAGAACAGTGCCGTATCGCTAAGAAGTTGGGAATGGAAGCTGTAATCGTAGATGATGGCTGGCAGACGGCAGATAACCGCAGAGGGTATGCCTATTGCGGGGATTGGGAGACCTATGAGGGCAAATTCCCCGATATGAAGCGGCATGTGGATGTGGTTCATGCGTTAGGCATGAAGTTTATCCTCTGGTACTCAGTTCCTTTTATCGGCAAATATAGTCTGGTGTGGGATCGGTTTAAAGATAAAATTCTCCGATTTAATGAAGGTCACGGAGCCGCTGTGCTGGATCCGAGATATCCAGATGTCAGGGAATATATTATCAATACGTATGAGAAAGCGGTCAAAGAGTGGGGCTTAGACGGCTTCAAGCTGGATTTCATTGATACGTTCTATTCGCCTGAGCTGCAGCTGCCTTCCACAGTGGAAGGTAAGGATTATGAGTCGATACCCGCTGCTGTTGACCGTCTACTGACGGACTCTATCGGTAGATTGAGAGAACTAAATCCTGACATTATGATTGAGTTCCGACAAATGTATATCGGTCCTGCGATGCGTAAATACGGCAACATGTTCCGCGCTTCTGATTGCCCGAACGACAGCATCCAAAATCGCGTACGTACGCTGGATCTTAGGCTGATTAGTGGGAATACAGCGGCTCATGCGGATATGATCATGTGGCATCCAGCGGAACCTGTTGAAAGCTCCGCCTTACAGTTGATTAACTGCTTGTTCGCGGTACCGCAGGTATCTGTCCTTTTGGATAAACTGCCTTCTGATCATTTGAAAATGCTTACCTATTGGCTTGCCTTCTGGAAAGAGAACCGCACGCTGCTGCTGGACGGCTCTATTGCGCCTATGAATCCGGAATTGTTATATCCGCTAGTCCGAGCGGTTCATGAGGATCGCGGGATTATCGTCGCTTATCAGGAGCAAATTGTGCCTATCGATGCAGCAGCGTCGGTGTCTCAATGGATCGTTGTGAACGGAAGAAGACAGGATGGACTCTATGTAGAGGTTATAGGTGAGATAGGGATAGCGAAAGTGACGATTCGCAATTGCTGTGGTGAAATCACGGAGGAGCGTTCTGTCGAATTGAGATCAGGTATGCATAAGCTTGCGATTCCGGCGTCAGGGCTTGCGACCATCTCCATTTTATAAGGAATAGAAAGACGGTAGTCATATTTAGGGGGATCAGAGATGAACTATGCAGCAAATGAAGGAAGATATGCAGATATGCCGTACAATCGAAGTGGAAAGAGCGGCTTAAAGCTGCCGCCGATTTCGTTTGGATTGTGGCACAATTTTGGTGGTGTCGATCTATTCGAGAATAGCAGAGCATTAGCGCGTCATGCCTTTGATCTGGGGATTACGCATTTCGATCTTGCGAATAATTATGGTCCACCGACTGGCTCAGCGGAAGAAGTGTTCGGGCAAATTTTGAAAAAGGATTTGCAGCCGTATCGTGACGAGCTGATTATTGCTACGAAAGCAGGCTACCGTATGTGGGACGGTCCCTATGGGGAGCGTGGCTCCCGCAAAAGCATGCTCGCTAGCCTTGATCAAAGCCTGAAGCGACTAGGCATGGATTATGTGGATATTTATTATTCGCACCGTTTCGATGCAGAGACGCCTCTGGAAGAAACGATGAGCGCTTTGGATCAGGCTGTACGTCAGGGAAAAGCGCTGTATGTCGGAGTGTCCAACTATAATGCGGAGCAAACGGAGCAAGCCGCAGCAATTTTGAAAGGTCTTGGCACTCCGTTTATCATCCATCAAGTACATTATTCGATGTTTGAAAGACGATTGGAGCAGGGGCTGCAAGATATTTTGGCAAGAGAAGGTGTGGGGTCCATCGCCTATAGTCCTCTCGCTAGGGGACTGCTGACGGATCGTTATTTGGAAAACATTCCGGCGGATTCCCGTGCTGCAGGCGGCAGTGTGTTCCTAAGACCTGAGGATATTACTGAGGAAAAGATTGCTAAGTCTCGTCTTCTGAATAAACTAGCTCAGGAGCGCGGGCAAAGCCTTGCCCAGATGGCATTAGCTTGGGTTCTTCGCAAGGGGCATGTTACCTCCGCATTAATTGGGGCAAGTAAAGTGAGTCAACTTGACGATAATGTGGCAGCCTTGAAGCAGCCTACTTTCACTCAGGAAGAATTGGACCGTATCGATCAAATTCTTGGGGATTGAAGTTTGAAGTTTCGATTTAAATAGAAAAATAGCAAAATGACCGTTTAATGCCATTTTATTGGCTGAAAACGGTCATTTGCATGAAAAAAGTGGATATGACTTTTTCAGGGACTTCGGACTCAATCTTCGGGCTTTTTCGTTATTATCTTTGTCGGCTTAACTTCTCAATACAGTTGTATTCCTTTAGAATAAAGAAAGCGCTATTAATCGTAAACTCGGAGGTTAGAGATGCTTTATATGAAATATAAAGGATTAAAGGGAAGGCACTACGTATTCTTCAGGCTGATAGTTCCCAACATTTTATTTTTAACACTGCCTCTACTCACCGGATGGATTATACGTAACAAGACAACAGCTATGATGGAGAATGAAATTATGGAGAAAGCGGAAGTCGACCCCGGCAGGAGGAATGTCTACAGCTTGATTGATGAGACGGTGGCCGGTCTCATTCGAAATAACGATGCGAAGTATATAGAGCTATGGAAAAGCCTCATTTTCAAAGGCAGAAGAGGGTTGTGTGTATGTTAATCCGATTGAATAAAATACTCGAAAAAGCGATGCCGTTTATAACGCCATCTGCTGTTATTGTTGGATTAATTTGCTCAGCTTGGCTGCATCATCTTAGCTTTCTAGTGCCATGGATATTTGCTGCAATGACGTTTGCTGGAAGCATTGGATCTAATTTTAAGGATTTACGCAGGGTGATGATGCATCCGCTCCCGATTATAGCCAACTTTATCATTCTGCATCTTGCGATGCCGATACTGGGATGGGGGGCAGGTTCGATATTTTTCCCGGGGGATGATTTGACACAAACTGGATTTGTGCTCCTGTTCGTTATTCCTACGGGAGTTGTCAGCTTGGTGTGGGTTACCATATACGGGGGGAATATTGCGCTCACTTTGGCGCTCATCTTACTTGACACGCTGCTATCTCCATTGATTGTGCCGCTTAGTCTCTCTCTCTTCGTTGGAGCTAAGGTGCATATGGATCCATGGGATATTATGAGTGGGCTATTCTTAATGGTTGTGATCCCTTCATTGATTGGCATGCTGCTTAATCAATGGACGAAAGGCAGAATTAAAACAACCTGGGGGCCGCGGTTGGCGCCTTTTTCAAAAATTGGACTTTTTGTGGTTGTCGCGATTAATTCATCGGTGATAGCTCCCTATTTGAAAGACATGAACGGTCAGTTGGTGAAAATCATTGCTGTTTCTTTCGCATGTGCAACCATCGGTTATTTGGCAGGATGGCTTGTGTCCCGGATGATGAGATGGGACCGTGAAGTCACAATTGCCCTCACCTTCAATTCGGGGATGCGAAACTTGAGTGCGGGTGCAGTACTCGCTATCAGCTTTTTTCCGCCGCCTGTTGCGCTTCCAGTTGTCGCAGGTATGCTGTTTCAACAAATCCTAGCGGCTTTATACGGGCAGCGTTTGGCTAAAAGGTATGGTTTGAACAGTCATACAGCCAAGGTAGCCTAATGAGAATAAGCCTTCAGAACCACTGCAAAAGTGGGGCTGAAGGCTTGTTTTCATTAGGCTTATTACTGAATCATTGTAAAAGAAAAATGCCGGTCTAGCGCAAAATTGATTGCACCGAGTGCTCCGCCAATTTCAGGCAGTACGGCGGTGTCTACCGCTATTCCGGCTGAGAGGGCCAACATGGACCGCTGCTTCATAACTTTAGTGGCAGTTTGTACATAAGTACTGCACATGCTAGGTATGGATCCTCCAAGAATGATTGCCTCGGGATTCAGCAAATTAACCAGATTAGCCAAAGCAATGCCGAGATAAGTAGCGGCATGATTAACGACGCGTATCGCCAATTCATCGCCCTGATCTGCGGCCAAGCAAACATCCCTTGCCTGGAGAAGTTGGAGGTCTCTTCCTTGTACTACACCGTTAAGCAAACTTTCCTCTTGTCCGGAGCGAAGCTGTCTGCGGGCTTCCTGTTCGATTGCTGAAGCCGTAGAATAGAGGTGCAAACAACCGTTATTCCCACACGGACATACGGGACCGTCAGGTTCAACCGTAATATGCCCGAGCTCACCAGCTCCGCCGAACGAACCGGACATCAACTGCCGATCATGAAAAATTCCGGCAGCTATGCCGGAGCCTACTCCGACATAAATCATATGCTTGTAGTCGCTTCCTGAACCGAATCGGCATTCGGCAAGCCCGCGGGCGCGATGCCTGTTTATGGCCACGGTGGGCCAACCAAGCTTTTTGCTTACCATGTCCTCAATGTCCACGTTAGACCAGCCCAAATCGGATGCGCTCCTAATAATACCTCGTCTCGTATCGACAAGACCGGGTACCCCCAGACCGAACAATTTGATGACTTCTATGTCCAATTCCTTAACAAACTTTGAGGTTTGATCAGTCAACTCCTGGATCGCTGTCTCGGGTTGGGAAGAGCTGACGGGTATTTTCGTCATATGCAGGACATTGCCAAGTAAGTCAAACACGCCTAGCGTCCATACTTGATTATCCAAATCGGCACCCATAATGCCATGGGATCCTGGGACAAGCTCTAGAGAAATAGCAGGACGCCCCCCCGTAGATGGGGCTTTTTCCGTTTCTTTGACAAGATTCCAATCCATGAGCTCAGAAATCGTTGAAGAGATGGTAGCCCTGCTCAACTCCGTAACTTTGGTCAATTTAATCCGAGGCATGGATCCGTGCATGCGCAAGGCTTGAATGATACTGGTTTTGCTGCCCTTTTGATCACTTTTGTTAGGAATTATCATGAACTTCACCGTCGCTATATCATTATGTCATTAAATCGATTATACCTGAACCTATAGTTATAATGGTAATGTACTCACTTTAATAAAAAATAGAACAAAGTTCAAGGAGTAATTAAGTTTAATAGGCGTATTTCGCTATTATTTACATTTTATTTTAATACTTAATTTGAATATTGACGTAAGTGTCGTTTTTGGATTATGATATCCTCATAATAATGAAAGCGCTATTAAGGAGGGGGAAGGATGAAAGCGATGATCGTTTTAGGCGGTAATATGTATGATGATTCTACAATCGAGCACTTTTTGAAAGATGCGGCTGCGATTGGTTATGAGGGTGTTGAGATTCGTGGGGTTGGTGAGTTGAAAGACGGTCATATTCCGCAAGAACGGGCGGAGCAAATTAAAGATTTGCTTGAAGGCTATCGTCTAACTCCTATCAATCTGTCACTGTTTGTAGGGAATTTCGCTTGTAATACAGAGGAGGAAAATAATGCTGAGGCTCTGAAATGGGAGCGCTATCTCAATTTTTCATCTACGATCGGATGCGGCATGATGAGATTGAATCCAGGATTCCAACATTCCGATGAGGTTTCCAAGGATGATTTTGCGAAAGCTGTGAAGTGGTTTCAACACTGCGCTGATGCTGCAAGCAAACGCAATATCCGGGCGGTTATTGAGATGCACCATGGAACACTATGTGATACTGTGGATTCGTCAATCGCTTTTGTTGAAGCGGTAGGGCGCAGTAATGTAGGGCTGATCATGGATCCGGTCAACTTGTATCAGGTACCGACTGATTATGGGATAGAAACCATTAAACGCTTAAAACCATATCTCTTCAATGTTCATATCAAAGACATCGTGGCATTGAAAGGAAACGAGTATCCTTGGGCTTTCGAATACAGTGATTATGTGCCGCATATCGGCCGATACCACCGGGTCATACCTAAACAGGGCAAACAGGAAGAACAATATTTTTGTCACCGGCTCATTAATCAGGGCGGCATCGATTGGTACGAAGTGTTCCGGGGGTTGGAGCAAATCGGGTACAGCGGCTACCTCACTGTTGAAAGTGTTAGCAAGCCTGGCTCCGATCTTCCCGTGCATACCGTGTTGGCGCAGCAATGTTACAAGGATGTGCAGCAATTGCTAAGTATCACAAAATCTAATGTCAACGTATAAAAAGTTCGACGAGGGAGTGTAGCGCTGCTGTGGAAAATTCAGAAAAGCCATTTTCTTTTTCACTCTTTGTCAAGCATTGGAAAGATAAACCAGCTCCAGAGCTGGCCCGTTTTGTAAGCGATATCGGCTTTGACGGCATCGAGCTTCCCGTGCGTGCCGGGTTTCAGGTTGAGCCTGAAACCGCCCAGAAATCGCTTCCGGCATTCGCTAAGCAGCTCGGTGAACAAGGGGTCAAAATTTACAGCGTTGCCGCTTCTACCGATGAAGCGGTTTTCGCCGCATGTGCGGAGGCTGGAGTACCGCTCATCCGGATCATGGTCAACATAGATCAGGACGGCTATAAGGCGACGGAAGAACGAGCCAAGAGGATGTTGGAAAAGCTTGTTCCGCTTTGCGAGAAGTACGGCGTGAAGGTCGGCGTCCAGCAACATTATGGAAACTTTATCATCGATTCCAATGGCATTATGCGGTTGATGGATAACCTCAGCCCGGGCCATGTCGGTGTAGTTTGGGATGCGGCACACGACGCATTCGCGGGACAGCAGCCCGAATATGGATTGGACATTGTTTGGTCCCACCTTGCTATGGTGAATTTGAAGAACGGTTTTATTATTCGAAGCAACGGACCCGAAGCCGAAACAGCCGAATGGAAGCGTCATTTTACGACCGGACGGCACGGTATGGCCCACTGGCCACGGATTGCTAACTATGTGAAAGAACGAAATTATGCTGGTATTGTTTGTTTGACTGCGGAGTACACGGATCTGGCCAATAAAGACCGCTACATCGCCGAAGATCTTGCTTACGCGAAGACGCTTTTTAAGTAAAAAGGAGGTGCAGTACCATGGCAGCTCAGAGTGAATTGTATGTGGGCAGTCTCGCAAAAACCGCACCGCAAAGCAGATGGAAGCATGTGATGCACGGACTTAGACGAGACAAATTTCTATATTTGTTGATTGCTCCCGGTGTGTTGTTTTTTCTGATATTCAAATATGTTCCTATGTGGGGAGTCGTCATCGCTTTCCAAGATTACTCGCCATACCTAGGTGTAACGGGAAGTCAGTGGGTTGGCTTTGAGCACTTTATCCGTTTTTTTTCAAACCAAGACTTCTATCTTCTATTTCGAAATACGATGGCTATCAGCTTGCTGAGCCTGGTGTTCTTTTTCCCGCTGCCGATCTTACTTTCCCTTTTATTGAACGAACTGCGCAATGCCATCTACAAAAAATGGATCCAATCGATCGTATATATGCCGCACTTTCTTTCGTGGGTTATTATCGCAGGGATTACCTTCTTGTTATTGTCGCAGTCGTCGGGCATTGTTAATAAAATGCTAGTCAGTTTAGGGGTAGCCAAATATGACTTTTTAACGAATGAGAATAATTTCTGGGTACTGCTTACCGTACAAAACGTCTGGAAAGAAGCTGGATGGGGAACGATCATTTTCTTAGCTGCTATTGCGGGCGTGGATCCTCAGCAGTATGAAGCGGCTAAAATGGATGGAGCCAACCGCATTCGGCAAGCCTGGCACGTAACGCTGCCTGCGATCCGCAGTGTCATTGTCGTTTTGTTCATTTTGAAGCTCGGCCATATTATGGACGTAGGTTTCGAACAAGTATTTTTGATGATGAACGGTGCAGTGTCTAATGTCGCGGATGTATTTGAAACTTACGTTTTTCGTCTGGGTATTCAGCAGGGACAATTCAGTTTCAGTACCGCCGTCGGTTTGTTCAAATCGGTGGTTGGATTGATTCTGGTTATTGCAGCCAATAAGTTGGCAAAACGTTTTGGCGAAGAAGGCGTTTATTAATCACCGCTAACTATCAGAAACGGGGTGAGAATAATGAAACGAAGCATAGGCGACCGCATTTTTGATACAGCGAATATCATTGTGCTTGGCATTATAGCGATCATTACGCTTTTTCCGCTTTATTATGTATTTGTCGTTTCTTTTACGGATCCAGCAGAGTACATCCAGAAGCAAGGATACATCTTATTTCCAGAAAAATGGACATTAGATTCTTACAAATATTTGTTGTCTACGTCGGCTTTTCAAAGCGCAACGATGATCAGTGGTTTTCTAGCTACTGTTGGAACCGCACTAAGCCTGGTGATAACGGCTGCACTCGCATATGGGTTATCCCGTAAGCGCTTGCAGGGTAGAAGACTAATCATGCTATTGATTCTTATCACACTTTTGTTCAGTCCGGGATTGATCCCGCCTTACTTGTTGGTTCGCGATTTGGGATTGATTAACAGCATTTGGTCATTGATTTTGCCAGTGCTGACCAGCGGGTGGTACGTCATCCTGATGAAAAGCTTCTTCGACAGCATTCCGGTTGAGTTGGAGGAATCCGCTATCATCGACGGATCAACCGATATCGGCGTTTTCTTCCGGATTGTCCTTCCATTGTCGCTTCCCGCACTTGCCGCATTCGGATTATTTTACGCAGTGGCTTACTGGAACACATTCTTTAGTGCTGTATTATACATCAATGATCATGCGAAATGGCCGCTTCAGCTCGTGCTGCGCAATATGTTGATTGACTCATCTACTCAAGCGGGGGGATCGGCAGCAGCAGAGATGATGGCAGAACAAAGTATCCCTACCGAAACTTTAAAAATGGCTGCAGTCGTTATAGCGACGCTTCCAATCCTGTGTGTTTATCCGTTCCTACAAAACCATTTTGCCAAAGGCGTCATGCTGGGTTCGGTGAAAGGATAATCTTTTTAAAATGAATGAGGAGGGTTAGTATGAAAGTAATAGGAAGAGTTATTACATTTAAAGCGGCGCCAGCATCTCTAGCATTCATCATGGTAACATCGGTCCTGTCGGCTTGTTCCAGCAGTTCAGCGCCAGTTTCAACTACAGGTACAGCCGCTACGGCTGACAGCGGTAAACCAACGGAAATCAGCATTTTCACAGAGTTTAGCACTCCGGAACCTCCAGCAGCTGATAATCCAGTTACGAAGGAATTCGAGAAGCGCACGAATACCAAGCTGAATATTACTTGGGCATCTCCAAACGCATGGGAAGAGAAGCAAAACGTTATGTTGGCTTCGGGCGATATGCCTGATTTGATGAAGATCAAGGACATGAAACAAACGCAGGCGATCACCATGATTAAGCAAGGCGCGTTTTGGGATTTGACGCCTTATCTGAAGGATTATAAAAATTTGTCGGCTTATCCGAAAGAAATTATGGACAGTGTCAAAGTGAATGGCAAACAATATATCCTGCCGTCGGTACGTCCGCTCCATGGAAGCAGCTTCTTCAATATTCGCCAAGATTGGCTGGATAACGTAGGGTTGAAGATGCCGCATACCATGGATGAGTTCTATACAGCATTAAAAGCATTCGTTGATAAAGATCCCGACAAGAACGGCAAGGCTGACACGTATGGTTATAACGGCAAAAACTGGGAAAAAGTGATCGATATTTTCAACAAAAGTAACGGCAAATGGAAAGACGCGGGCGGCAAGCTGGTTGACACCGATCTGGAACAGGGAACAAGAGACGGACTTATTTATCTAAATAAGATGTACAAGGATAAAATAATGCCGGAAGATTTCATTGCTATGAAAACAACCGACTTTGAGAACATGGCGAAAGCGGGCAAAGTCGGTGTCCAAATGGATACCACGGAAGGTGTTTTCCGTTCTACGGAAGGTGCACAAAAGCTGGATCCGAAAGCCGATTTTGTGGCGATGACTTATCTTGAAAGCACGGCCGGTAAAATGGTTCATACGGGTTCCGGATTTGCCGGGTTATACGTGATCCCGAAAAAAGTCCCTGAAGCCAAAATGAAGAAAATCCTGGCTTTGATGGATTACGGCGCATCCGAGGAAGGCTTTGAATTGGCCTGCTACGGCCTCAAGGATATCCACTTTAAGGTGGTTGATGGCTTCAAAACAGCTACAGAGCAAGCTGTCAAAGACAGTGTTTCGCAAAGCTCGTTTGGTAAAATTTTCGAAAGATTCGATCCGTACCTTTGGGCCTACCGCGTAGGTATGCCGAAAGCAACCTTCGAGCGCAACAAGAAAATCGTTGACGATCGTTCAAATTACGGCGTTCCAGATGTATCGATCGGCCTTTTGTCCGACGTCGATTTGAAAATGGGACCGGACTATAAGAAGAAGATGGACGATATGAAAGTTAAAGTGATCATGGGTAAAGAGCCGATCGAATCATGGGATGCTATGGTTAAAACGTTCAAGGCAGACGCCAATTACATGAAGATGATCGATGAGTTCAACAAGGCCTATCAGGACAGAAAAAGCGGTAAATAAATAGAGAAAAGGAGTCGAGAGTCCATGCTGCAAAAATTGCGATTGGCCGTTGTCGGATTGGGACGCGTATCGAAGTCCCATCTTCCGGCAGTACGGGAGCTTGCTGAACAAATTGAATTGGTTGCCCTTATATCTCGCGATGAGGGTAAATTGCGGTCGGAAGCCGAAAAGTGGGAAGGGGTGAAAACCTATACTTCCTATGATGACGCGGTCGATGATCCGGATATCGACGCTTTCCTGCTGCTTCTGCCGCATGATATTCACGCGGAATATTCGATTAAAGCGCTTCGTGCCGGCAAGCATGTGCTGGTCGAAAAGCCTATGGCGATGAATGTGCAGGAAGCAGAGGAGATGGCAGAGGCTGCGGAAGCAAATAACGTCACCTTAATGATCGGGCAAAGCCGTCGTTTTTATAAACCGGTAATGGAATCGATCCGTCAGGTGAGAGAGAAAGCTATCGGCGATTTGATCAATATCAACGCGCTGCTTCTGGCGCATATGGATAAGCCGGCAGCGGATTGGTGGAAGGACGAATCGAAAATCGGCGGATTTATTATTCCGCTTTGGGGCAGCCATATTCTAGACTATATGCTGTGGGCTTACGGCAGAGCCCCCCTGTCAGTTTACGCGCAAGGACATTCCAATAACCCGAATTGGACGGGGGAGGATGAAGTCGCCATTTCCATGAATTTTGGCGAAGGCCGGATGGCGAATGTGTTAATGTCGTTCAATGCAGGCTGCCGCCCGACGGATGAAGAGGGTCTTACAGGAAAGCGTATATGGTCCACGCAGAATAGCATTTACGACCGATATTTAATTGGCTCGAACGGCTTGCTGCACTTGAAAGATGAATACGAGCTTAGTTTGAATGGAGAGAAGCTGGAAACCTGTGAAACCACTTTCGCTAATTTCACATGGCAGCTAGAGGAATTTGTGGGCGCTATACGAGAAGGACGTCAGCCTCTGGCTTCAGGCCGAGAAATCATCCAGGTGATGAAAGTCATTGATGGTTGCTTCGAGTCGATGCGTACCGGTCAAGTTGTACAGCTTTAATCCTTGAGGGGAAAACGAAGGAGGACTTTTGCAATGAAGTTAAAAGCCTTGGTGCTTTCACCGCAATCTCGTTTGGACGAAGTATGTTCGGAGGCGTGCCGTGCGAGAATAAATGAACATTTCGAACCAGTGTGGAATGAGACAGGACGCGACTATTCACAAGAAGAGCTATCAGCGCTGGTTGCGGATGCGGAAGTGATTATTACCAGTTGGGGATCCCCCAGCCTGACCGACGAAATGCTAGAGAAGGCCGTCAAGCTTCGCGCCATTGGCCATGCGGCCGGAACCGTGAAGAACCTTGTTCCGAAGCAGATTTTCTCTCGAGGAGTCAAAGTATTCTCTGCAGCTCCGAGGATCGCACAAAGCGTAGGGGAATATTGCTTGGCGGCACTTCTTACATCACTGCGGTATTTGCCTGCCTTCGATTCTACGATGCGGGAAGGGAAATGGAAGATTGCCGGGTTGAAGGGTAGGGAGCTTACCGGCAGCACGGTCGGCATCATTTCAGCTAGCTCTACGGCTCGCGCTTTTATCAAGTTGCTTGCACCGTTTCAAGTCAATGTTCTCATTTACGATCCCTATTTGACGGAAGCAGCAGCAGCCCGGTTGAATGCTAAGAGGGCTACACTAGAGGAAGTAATGGGCTGCCCTATCATTTCGGTGCATGCACCAAAGCTTCCCGCTACCGAAAGAATGCTAACCCGTGAATTGTTGGCACTTATTCCGGATGGTGCGGTCTTCATTAACTCTTCCAGAGGCCCTGTGGTAGATGAGCAGGCCTTTATGGAAGGACTTCAAAGCGGACGATTCTTTGCCGCACTTGATGTGTTCGAGAAGGAGCCTCTCGCTGTGGATCATCCTATCCGGTCGCTGCCGAATGTCCTTCTATCTCCCCATATTGCCGGAGCTTCTGTACAAGGCCATCTTGCGCTGATGGAGGAAGTGGTCAAAGACATCATCAGAAGCCTGCGGGAAGAAAAAACGACGTATGAAGTAAACGAGAAAATGTGGGAAGTTATGGCCTAACAGGTCGCAGAGTCCTTTTATATCGGAAGGAGAAATACTTAGATGGTTAGAAAAATGTCCGTTCCTCCTATGGAATTGGTAGACTATGATGGTCCCGGTACGCAGATGTGCGCGGTTATGGACGCTATCGGAGAGATTAGTGTCAGACGGGCTTTGATTCCGGAACCTAAGGAAGGCGAAGTACGTGTCAAGGTCAAGTGGGTTGGTATTTGTGGAAGTGACGTTGAGGTGTTCCGTGGTGCGCGCGAGCCTGAGTTTATTTCGTACCCTACCAGGCTGGGACATGAAGTGGCAGGGGTTATTGATAAGGTCGGCACTAATGTGATTGGCGTCAAGGAAGGCGACCATGTTGCTTTGCGGTATGTTTGGGGCGCGTTTGCCGAATATGTATGCTGCACGCCTTTTTCCCTTAAGGTTTTGCCCAAAGACCTGCCGTTAATCGAGGGTTCACTGATTGAAGTGCTTCCGGGCATCATCCATGCAGCAGAGCTCGGGGACATTTCCCCTAATAAGAACGTACTGATCACTGGGCAAGGCGTCAGTGGTTTAGTGATGACCCAAGTCATCAATATGTTTAGCCCGAGAAATTTGGTCGTAACGGATTTGTTTGACGAAAAACTGGCGTTAGCACGCAAATATGGCGCCACCCATACGTATAAAATCCCTCATGAACATGCGGATACCATGGATATCGTTGGAGCAGACTTCCCGGATGGGTTTGACGTGGTCATTCCTTGTCTTCTGGAAGGAGCAGGGATGGTAGACGCTATTAACGCAGCAGCGCAGAACGGACGTATTGTCATGTACGGCTGCATCGGCACCTGTCATAAACCGGTTGATTTCTTCAAGGTTCACAAAAAAAGGTTGGATATCCTTTCAACGGAACCTAAGAGGGACATCGACAATCGACGCTACTTCGATGAAGGGCTGCGGTTGGTTCTTGACGGATTAGTTAACACCGAGGAAATGATTACTCACGTCGTTCCCCTCGCGGAAGTCGCCAGGGCATTCCAATTGAGGAATGAACATAAGGGAGATACCATTCACGTCATGATTGATTGCGAGGTCAAATAGCATATTATGGAATAAACTCCCATATTGCCGCAGGAGCTGCCTTTCTGGCCGCTTGCTCAGTAATTTTCCCACCTTGCGTAATTGCCTGTGCAGTAGCACAAGCCGCATGTGTGGCCCTTTGCTAGTTTAATAATGGCTAAACCACCATTTTGTTGGTGGTTTTTTTGTTATGAATAAAGAGTAGTCAAGGGACATCATAAAAAATCACAACCCAGTGGAAGTTATCCCATGTAACAGATCAGGCAATCCATGTACCATCAGGACATACGGCGTGTAGAAGGAGGAAGAGGAATGAATAGTCAGATGAACCAGGGGAAGGAAGATTTTGAGGCGAAGATTATGCAGCTGCCCGTTGTGGATACGCATACTCACCTTGTGGGGGATCGACTCTGTGCAGGTGACTTCTGGGAGATTGCCCACTATTTCTGGTTGTTTCGTGAACTGCAGGCTGCTGGTTACCCAGCGAATGCCATGGAGCTTCCTGAGGACGAACGGATCGCTGCCTTCTTGGAAGCTTACCATGGGTCGAGAAATACGATGATGAATGTGGCGATGACGCACATTTTCCGAGATTTGTACGGCATTGTCATCCGTGACGCCGCCTCGGTAAGGGAAGCTGATGCCGCCGTTAAACAGAGTGCTGGGCGTGCAACGTGGGCCCAAGAGGTAGCAGACCGATTGAACGTTAGTAGATTCGTTGTGAATATACCTGAGCACGCAGATTTCCAAGGCATGCGTGAGAATGCCATTCTGATCCCGCGAATTGATGGTAAATTGGGCGGGTGGGTCAAAGAAATTGAGATGTCACATAACCCGGCTGAAGCATTTGCACAAGTGCGTGAGAAACTGGCTCAGCTTATGGATACCTATAAGGAAGCGGGTTACGCGGGCATTATGACCACATTGCCGAGCTATGAAGCCAGAGCGAACCGCAGGGTTGTGGTCGGGCAAGGCAGCACCAAGGATGAGATTTTAATGATGCTTCTGCACGAATTAGGAGCCGCTGCTGAGCAAAGGGGTCTTCTCATACAGTTGTTTCTCGGCGTGGAACGTTCTTGGTGTGGAACAGCCACGCCAGTCAATGACCCGGGTCGCATCCTAAAGCTTTCAGCCTTGTTTGAAACATATGCCTGTACCTTCGAGCTCGTGGTGGCCTCGGAGCTCAACAATTTAGATATTGTGCAAGCCGCATGGAACTTCCCGAACGTTCATGTTGGTGGACATTGGTGGTTTAACTTCCGTGCGAGTACCTATCGCGATAGTATGCAGTACCGGTTAGAGGCGCTGCCGGCGATCAAAAGCTCACTCATTGTTTCTGACGCCAGATGTATGGAGTGGAGTTACGGCAAGATCGTGCTTGTCAAAAAGCTAGTGAGCGATTTCCTGTGGGGGCAAATCGAGGCAGGTTGGATTGATTACGATACAGCCATCTATGTTGCGGAGAATTGGTTGTACCAAAGTGCAGCGAAGCGGTACGGGGCTGCTCAATCGTAAAAAAACACAAAGCGCTATAAGTTTCACCATCGCCACTTTGGAACAACCCTAGTAAGATGAAGAAGTCAAAACGATGCAGCAGGCAAGAGGGGGAGGACAACATGGCCAGCAAAATACAGCCATCCGATCAAACCATGTATAATTTCACATCGCAGAGTCAGAAATGGGCTTTTATGCGAAAACATTGGCCAATTTATGTGATCTCATTACCGGGAATTATTTATTTCTTACTTTTTAAATATATCCCATTATTCGGTTCGGTCATCGCGTTTCAAAACTACAACATTTTCAAAGGAATTAAAGGAAGTAACTGGGTAGGTTTAGAGCATTTCCAACGAATGTTTGCCTATACCGATTTTCTGCAGATTTTAAAAAATACGATCATCATCGGCATTTACGATATCTGTTTCGCTTTTCCAGTACCAATCCTGTTGGCGCTTCTCATTAATGAAGTTCGCATCATGGCTTACAAACGGATTGTACAAACCGTGGTTTATATGCCTCACTTCCTGTCATGGGTCATCGTCGGTGGCGTTGTTGTTGGGGTATTGTCGCCTTCTACGGGAATCGTCAATCATTTACTCTCCTTGTTTGGTGTTGAGCCGATATATTTCTTAGGGGAAAGCAGCTATATTCGGACCATTCTCATTAGTTCAGGGATTTGGAAGGATAGCGGATGGGGGACGATCATCTATTTGGCAGCGATTGCAGGCATTAATCCTGATCTGTACGAAGCTGCACAAATTGATGGAGCCAGTCGCATTCGACAAGTATTTTCTATCACGATTCCTAGTATCCTGCCAACCATCGTCATTTTGTTTCTGCTTCAAATTGGTAATTTTCTCGATTTCGGTTTCGAACGCGTCTTCGTATTTCTTAACCCGCTTAATAATGAGAATGGGGAGATTATTGATACGTTTGTGTACCGGGCAGGGCTTGTTGATCGACAATACAGCTACACGACTGCGATTGGGTTATTCAAGTCGGTAGTGGGTCTTATCCTGATTATGATCAGTAATACATTTAGTAAAAAAATGACTGGAGAAGGCTTGTACTGATTCGGAAGGAGACCGGAGGTGAATTGCTATGATTATGACAAGAGGTCATAAAATTTTTAATGTATTCAACATTCTATTGTTAGGGGCACTCGGATTGAGTATGGTGCTGCCCTTGATTCACATTATTGCTCAGTCCTTAAGTAATAACACGGCGATTAATGCAGGTGATGTATCGTTCTGGCCAGTAGGCTTCACATTGGGAAGCTATAAGCTTATTTTAAAGGATCCGACGATATGGATTGGGTTTCGGAATAGTGTCATCATTACCGTATTTGGTACGTTCATTAATTTGTTTATGACAACAACACTTGCTTATTCCTTGTCCAGACCCGAGTATTTGTACCGTAAATCGGTTCTGCTATTGGTGCTGTTTACGTTAATTTTCAGCGCACCATTAATTCCCAACTATTTGTTAATCAAGCAATTAGGGTTGCTGAATACCCTCTGGGCTTTAATGCTGCCAATGGCGATAAGCGCTTTTAATTTATTCGTTATGCGTTCATTTTTCCTTAACCTGCCATCGGAGCTGCTCGATTCGGCGCGAATTGACGGCTGCGGAGAATTCCGGATCCTTTGGAATATTGTATTGCCTTTATCTAAACCTGCGATGGCTACGATGGGCATTATGTATGCCGTGGGTCACTGGAACCGTTATGCTGAGGCCGTCTTTTATATCGACCATCGTCAATGGATTCCGCTGCAAGTGCGGCTGAGGGAAATTGTATTTACCGATCAGCTGGGGCAATCGGACGTATCATCGGAATTAATGCAATTTATATCACCGGAAGGGATCAAGATGGCGGTCATTGTCGTAGCTACGATTCCAATCCTATGTGTATATCCGTTTCTGCAAAAACACTTTATCCAAGGTATGATGGTTGGATCGGTGAAATCTTAAAAACCTACATCTGAACGCTGGCGCTCATTTCGGAATGGCCTCGTTCAGATTTTCTTTTAAAATCACAAAAAACGACAGCACATCATAAATTTACCAATCTTCAAATTTTTGTATCCTGTGTATGCTGTGAATGGTAAGTCATTCATAACATTTAGGAAAGAAGGGGTTCTTTTGAAAAAAGTTGCAAATGTCGCACTCATCGCTGTATTGTCTGTCGGTACACTAGCGGGTTGTTCAACAGGAACTGATCCACAGCAAGCAACGTCCACCACAGCCACACCAGCAGTAAAAAAGCCAGCGACCAAGTTCTCTATCTCTTATCCGACCACGACGAATACTGGATACCATACTCGAGTTGACATTAATAATGACAAATGGGTGAAGAAACTAGAGGAGCTGACCAACACAGACCTGACGCTTAAAGTAACGGAAGTAAGCAAGATGGGCGTCATGTTCGCGAGCAACGATATTCCCGATGTAGTTGGAAGCTTGGGTACAGCGACAGATAAAGCGATGTCAGGCTCCATAGAAGCGGGCGTTTTCATGCCACTCGATGATCTGCTGAAGCAGAATGCACCGTATTTAATGAAGAATGTCCCCAAGGAAGCCTGGGATTCGGTATCCTATAATGGGAAGATTTACGGGATTCCGAACTGGCTAAACAATCCTTCCAGACGTGCAACTTTTATTCGTACGGATTTGCTGGAGAAAGCCGGTCTGCAAGCGCCTAAAACAGTCGATGAATTTCTGAACGTACTCAGAAAGTTTAAAGATATGGGTGTCAAATATCCTTACGGCGGCCGTGAAACCTTGAAATATGCCGATACGATTCTTGGCGCCTTCGATGTGCTCCCTTATAAAGAACAATTCGAATTGGTGAACGGTCAAGTGGTACCGAAATTTTTTGATGTGGAGAATATGACCAAAGCCCTAACCGTATATAAAACCATGTTTGATGAAGGCTTGATGGCGAAGGAGTTCGCGACAACATCGTCAACGGATTGGTTGAAAAATATACGTTCAGGTGAGGTTGGTATCTGGTCCTCCAACTTGGTTAGCTTGAATGACTTCCGGACAAACATTCCAAACGCGGTGAAGGACGCAAAGATCGATGTCATCTCTTCTCCGAAGGGCCCTGATGGCATGAGCGGTTACCTGATGTATTTGCCAGTAACAAGCGCGCATTATATTAATAAAAACGTGAAACCTGAAACAGCTGTTGATATCGTCAAGTATTTTGATTGGATGTCGTCAGAAGAAGCCTATAAATTCTTCACTTTCGGTATTGAAGGAGATACATATACGGTTGTAGACGGTAAAATTAAGTATAAGGAACCGACTAACAAAGAGGAGCAAGAAGAGCAGGATCACCGTGGTACGCTGCACTCTGCTCATGAAAGTACCGTGAACCGTCTGAAAATGCAAACGGATCCTAATGGACCGTACATTCTGAATGCATTTGACAATATTCTGGCTAAAGAAGGTTTATCAGGAATCGGCTTTGCGCCTGATTTGGAGGCCAATGCCAAATATCCGGATGCCGCTTCACCAGGTTCGGATGCTGCTCCGAAAATTATTATGGATCATATGATTAAAATGATTTATGGCAAGGAACCGATTTCGGATTGGCCAAAAGTTATTGAAGAGTATAAAACCAAAGGCGGCAACGAGATCATTAAGGAAGCGACCGACCGCTACAACAGTAAAAAGGGAGTTCTATTCCTAGGTAAGAAATAGTAATCAATAAGAAACTGCCCCGGATGCGGAGGTACTGAAAAACGACAAGTTCTTCAGTGTCTTCTTGTGTGTGGGTGGTTTTTATTTTTTGATATTTCATGCTAAATTTGAGGCGCGAGAACGTCAAATCCTAATCGTATAAAATGACAAGTCAGCTTAAATTTATACATACTGGTAATAATGAATATTCGTTATGATACATACAGAATTATGAAATCGCTTGCACTCTGTAGGGAAAGAAGGGGAGTTTCATGAAAAAAACAATTAGTCTTAGTCTGGCTGTCGTTCTGGCGGCTTCCGCTTTAACGGCATGTTCATCTGATGGGAAAGTAGATGGAAATGCTTCTCCGCAGCCATCAGGGAATGTGAAGAAAGCACCAGTCAAGTTTTCGATGCTGTATCCAACGACGGTCAGCACGGGATACCATACCCTCGTTCCAGATTTGAACAAGGATAAGTGGATACTGAAGCTTGAGGAGCTGACCAATACGGATTTGGACGTCAAGGTTGTGGAGGATGCCAAATTCGGAGTTATGTTCGCAAGTAATGATATTCCCGATGTTGTTGGAAGTATCGGAGGTCCTGGGAGTAAGTCAATGTCCGGCTCTGTAGAGAACGGTGTTTTCATGCCGTTGGATGATCTTCTGAAGCAAAATGGGCCTAATTTGTTAAAAGTGGTACCCAAATCGGCGTGGGATAGTGTTTCGTATGAAGGGAAGATTTATGGCGTTCCCGAATTTTTGAGCAATCCATCCCGCCGTTCGACGTATATTCGTACAGATTTGCTGGAAAAGGCAGGGCTGCAAGCACCTAAAACAGTTGACGAGTTTCTGAATGTGCTGCGAGCTTTTAAGAAGATGGGTGTAGAGAGTCCGTATCAAATGAGAGAAAACTTCAAGTATGCGGACATTATTCTAGGAGCTTTCGATGTATTGCCGTATAAGGATCAATTTGAGTTAGTAAATGGTCAAGTCGTACCGAAATTTTTTGATGTAGAAAATGTTCAAAAGGCACTTACCACGTATAAAACGATGTATGATGAAGGTTTGATTGTTAAGGAATTCGCAACCATCAGTTCTACCGATTTCACGAAAAGTATTGAATCAGGCAAAGCGGGCATCTGGTCGCAAAATGCTTCGGGATTACCTGGTTACCGTACGAAGATCCAACAAGCTGCTGCAGGGTCAAAAGTTGATATCATTCCATCACCTAAAGGACCTGAAGGAAAAGGCGGATATTTCTATTATTCACCTGTCATTCGTTCCTTCTTTGTTAATAAAAATGTGAAACCAGATACGGCTGCAGGTATTATTAAAATGTTTGATTGGATGGTTTCGCCAGAAGCTGAGACATTCTTCACCTTTGGGATCGAAGGGGATACCTATACGAAGGATAGCAGCGGGAAAATCACATATAAATTCCCGACGACAAAGGAACAGACGGATGAAGAGGGGTTCCGTAGCGGAACGATGTGGGCTGTGCATGACTCCACCTATAATAAACCTAGATTGCTGCTGAACGAAGATGGAAAAGCAACGCTGAAAGCATTCGATGACGTTCTCGCTAAAGAAGGTTTGCCTGGTATCGGATTTTATCCGGATTTGAGCAGCTTTGCTAAATTCCCGGATCTTGCAGCTCCGCAGCCTGACGTAGGCCCGAAAATCGTCATTGATCACATGATCAAAATGATTTATGGCAAAGAACCAATCACGGATTGGCCGAAGGTGATCGAAGAGTATAAAGCCAAAGGCGGCAACGAAATTATTAAAGAAGCGACTGATCGTTGGAACAAGAAGCAAGGCGCGATTATGATTGACATAAAGAAATAAACAGTCTTTCCAAAGAGGCATCCCACATGCAGAAGAATCTGCGGAGGGATGCCTTTCATCTGCCGAAATCGTAAAAAAACACATGTGGTCTTAATTTAGTCCGTTCTGCTTGGATGAATATTCCCCTATAATGAAATCCATTGAAGCCTTTGGGAGGTCGAACATATGAAAGCGATATTGGTTGGTTTAGGTTCAGCTGGGTTCAGCTGGTATAAACGTCTGAGAGATCAAGGATTATTAGCAGCTGTTGTTGAAGTTGATATAACGATGAAAGAGAAGATGCAGGATGATCCGTTCCCCTTTTACACCTCATTGGAAGATGCTCTGCAGAACGAACAGGCTGATTTTCTAGTAAACGTGACTTCGCCTATGATGCACACCGTGGTGAACCATGCGGCGTTTGACCATAAGTTAGCCGTATTGTGCGAGAAACCGATTTCCTTTGATTATGAGGAATCCATTGATGTCGTCGCTCGAGCGGCTAGGGAAAAGATCCCCTTTATGATCGCAGAGAATTACCGCAGGATGCCTTATATTCGTAAAATGAAACAGCTTTTGGACGAAGGTGTCATCGGCAGTATTTCGTCAATGGATATTCAGTTCTACAGATATCACCATGTAGAGCGGAGATATACCGTTAGTATTCTGGATGACATCGGGGTACATCACTTAGATATGATCCGCTATTTTACTGGAAGAGAAGGGAAGTTGGTTCAATCGAAGCTGTACAATCCAATTGGCGCTTGGCAAGAGGAAGGAGCGCTTATTAATGCCTATGCTTTCATTGAAATGGAGGGCGGCATCACAGCGGCCTACAACGCATCTATCTCTGCAAGAGGGACGGAAACGCCTTGGAGCGGCAATTGGCGAATTGAAGGAACGGAAGGTGCAATAGAAGTCATCGATAAAGAAATTCGCCTCATTCGTGACGGCAAAGTCGTGGTCGTTGATGATAGAAGCGGTATAGATGAAACAGATACATTGGCTGAATTTCTGGCATCACTCCGTGAGGGACGCGAAGCGGAAACGAGCGGAAGGGATTATTTAAAAACCCAAGCACTTGTTCATTACACGAAGCTGGCTAATAAGTCCGGCAGAACGATGTCCATTGAGGTTCCAACAATATAAATGAATGGGGAAATTAAAATGCAGACAACGAATTGGCAACAGTCGGCACCAGGCGTGTGGCGCCTTACGATAGGAGATCCGCAGGGGATGACGCCACTCTCTTTGATGGGCGTTTCACCGAAATCAGAGGCACTAGAACAGCTGCCACAAGTGAATCCTCCCTTTTCAAGGGAAAGCATTGAAATCGAGGATCTAGGTGATTATCGCATTCTATCTATACCGCTTAATCGTACGGAAAAACTGTATGGGACAGGCCTTCAATTATTAAGAATGAATCAACGCGGAAGAAATCGTTATTTGCGGGTGAATAGCGATCCCAAACAGGATACAGGAGAGACGCATGCGCCAGTGCCTTTCTACATAAGCGATCTCGGGTATGGCGTGTTGGTGGATACTTCGCGAATCGTTACCATGTATCTCGGTTCAACCGTGAGACAAGAAGAAACGGTAAGCGAGGATATACGTGATCGAAACAACGATAAGGGATGGAAAGCGACTTTAGTCGCATCGCGTGTAGAGATTAAGATACCTAGTGAAGGTGCAGATATTTACTTGTTTAGCGGACCAACCCTCTCGGATGTAGTTGCTAGATATAATTTATTTTGCGGTGGAGGAACTTTGCCTCCGAAGTGGGGACTTGGCTTCTGGCACCGTGTTCCAACGCTATATACGGATGGGCAAGTGCTCGAAGAAGCAGAGCAGTTCCGTCAGCACGATATGCCCTGTGATGTGATCGGACTCGAACCTGGTTGGCATAGTCAGAGTTACCCGGTCAGTTATGAATGGGAAAACAGCCGTTTCCCTGAACCTGAACAATTCGTAAAAGCACTGGATCGTAAAGGCTTTCGTGTGAACCTCTGGGAGCATCCTTTTGTATCCCCGAAGAGTGAATTATATGAGGAATTGAAGCCGCTATCGGGGAGTCACTCGGTATGGGGAGGGCTTGCTCCTGATTATTCGCTGCCTGAAGCAGTGGCGCTTTATAAGAAGCAGCATGAAGAGCAGCATGTCAATATCGGGGTAGCTGGTTACAAGCTGGATGAATGTGATGGCAGTGATTTGACCAACAACTCGTGGATGTTTCCAGGACATGCTCAGTTTCCATCCGGTCTGGACGGTGAGCAGATGAGACAAATGTATGGGTTAATGTTCCAAAAGATGACGACGGAGCTATTCCGCAGCAAAAATCGGAGAACGTATGGGCTTGTCAGGGCTTCGAATGCCGCGGCTTCCTCCATGCCGTATGTCTTGTATTCGGATCTGTATGATCACAAGCAATTTATTCGCGGGATATGCAGCGCCTCTTTCAGCGGGCTGCTGTGGACGCCAGAAGTGCGAAGAGCCAGAAATGCCGAAGACTGGGTTAGACGGATGCAAACGGTTATCTTTTCGCCACTCGCGATGCTTAATGCTTGGGGAGATGGAACGAAACCGTGGTCTTTCCCAGAGGTTGAGGACACTGTTCGCCATTATATCAAGTTGCGGATGAGACTGCTACCTTATTTGTATACGGCTTTCGCAGCTTACCGAGAGATAGGAATTCCTCCTTTCCGTGCCATGCCATTCGTAATGTCCCCAGCAGAAATCGCTGCAGCCGAGGCAAGGGCAAACGAATTGGCTGAACAAACCTTGAACACGACAGATGGCGCATATGGCAAGAAAAAGGTGAGAGAATGGGATGACCAATACATGGTCGGCGATGCCCTGTTAGTAGCCCCTCTTGTCGAAGGCGAATCTGAGCGAGAAGTCCTACTCCCCCCGGGAATCTGGTATGGATTAGAGACTGGGGAACGATACGAAGGTGGATGCATCATTCGGATTCATTGCGGTTTGGAACGCATTCCCGTATTTGTTAGGAACGGAGCTGTCATTCCGATGATGCCTGCGTTATCGTATGTCCCACGCATGGGTACACAAGTCCCGCTTGAGATTGTTCATTTCGGTGATGCAGCAGGTGAAGGGAATTTGTATGACGATGACGGGGAAACTTTTGACTATGAAGCGGGTAAATGCGGCTTGTGGAGAGCATCTGTCACCCAACAAATAGATGGCTCCTATGTGGGGCAGCTTACTGGACCGGCTGATAAGCCGCAAGCCTACAGTGCTGTCACATGGTGCTTCGCACAAACGCGTTTGTAGTTCCTTCCGTTGAAGAACCTATCACGGTGAGTTATCATAATTGGATATTGATTCTGAGACATGGCAAGGAGGACTGGACATGCATGTATTAATTGTCGACGATGAACCTGTCATACGCAGAGGGATCGTAAAGATGGCGGAAATGTACCAACCTGCTTTCTCACGCATTCAGACGGCTGAGAATGGCCTGGATGCGTTAGAACGAATTCGTGCCTGCGAGCCTGATCTTGTGCTGGTAGACGTTCGTATGCCGAAAATGGACGGATTAGAGCTCTGCAGAATCATTCATGAGGAATTCCCGCAAATCAAAACGGTCGTAATATCCGGATACAGTGATTTTGAATATGCGCAAAAAAGTGTGAATTATGGTGTTCGTCATTATATGTTGAAACCAGTCACGACAGCAGATGTACATGACATGCTGAATCAGTTAATTAAAGAGTCTTCACGCGGCTACATGCCGCCCTCCCGTTACATTGAGTGGATCGATCAAATGGAGCAGCAAATATGGGCTTTGCAAATGGAGGAGCTTGGCAGCTTAATCGATCGTTGGCGAGACTATTGTCTCTCAGTGAATGTATCGCTGGCTGGACTTAAAGAACTATTGGATGATTGCCATGCCCTGTTAGTCAAGCGCTTCCAAGCCCGCAACTACTCACCGTCTATCACGCAAGCCTATAGGAAGGCAGATAGTGTGAAGGAAGCCTTAGACATGTTTAATAGAGGTTTGATTCAAATGGCCAAGGGACTGCAAGCTGTTCGAACCGGAAGCTTCAAAGATCCGATGGAAGAGGCCAAAAGTTATATTGACAGCAGATTATCGGAAGACATTTCGTTAGATCAAGTTGCTGCCATGGTCGGATTGACACCGACGTACTTCAGCTCGCTTTTTAAAAAAGTCACGCATGAGACCTTTGTTCAGTATCGGATTAACAAAAGAATGATGAAGGCGAAGGAAATGTTGGCCATTCCTTATGTTCGAATCGTGGATGTAGCTGCAGATGTCGGGTACGACGATTACCCGCATTTTACGAAAACCTTTAAAAAAATTGTAGGCGTATCGCCTTCTGAATATCGTGCAGGACTTGGTATCAAATGAAAATTAGAGGGTTAACGAAGAAGATATTTGTTTATTTTTTGATCGTTATCATTCTTTCACTTAGCAGTGTTGGTATTTTCTCCTACATGACTTCTTCCGGTGAATTAACGGAAATGGTTGAGAATCAAATGAACCAGATCGTCGGAAATGCGGTTCATCATACCGATCTGTATTTGAAAGATTATGAACGCTCCATTGTATCGCTTTTGACGAACAGACAGGTCATGGAGTTTATTGACTTGAAGGCCGATCGAGAGGAATATGACTATTATATTGCTCGGAAAACGATTCTCGAACTAAGTGTCGATCCGTTATTTATTCGTAATCCGAAGTTGGCTTCTGTCTATTTGCTCAGTGATAAGCTGAATGCGGTTTATTACTATAATGGTGTGAACGAGCAATCTTTCAATTTGGAGGATAAGCGGAAGCAGCGCGAATATTTTCTTGCCAATACAGCGGCTGATGGCAAATTAAGTATTTTGAACCATACAATCATTGAAGGTCAAAATAATCAAATGCTTACGTTAGTTCGCCGTTTTCGAGGATTCACCTCACCTGAATTGAGTGGCATCCTCGCCATCGAGATGCGATCAGCTGATCTGTCCGCCCTATGGAAAGGGATTGATTTAGGCAAATATGGGTACCTATTTATCATTGATAATAAAGGCCGATACATCTATCATCCAGATGGGGAGAAAGTAGGGTCCGATGTCCCAAATGAGTTTGTAGAGAAGATGGAAAAGGCAGGCACTTCTTCCTTCATCGACAGCAGTGAGGGGGATGAACGGATGTATGTGAGTCGGAGGTCCGATTATTCGGATTGGCAGCTTGTCGTATCTATGCCGCTGCATGAACTGCGTAAACCATTGACTAACATTCGCTCGACAACCTTAATTGTCGGTTTATTTACATTGGTGCTGGCGATTTTACTTGCATACCGATTCGGCAAGTCGATTACGAAGCCGATTCAAGTGTTGAAAAATGGGATGAGAGAGACGGAGAAAGGGAATTGGGCGACGATTCCGTTACCCCCTCACAAGGATGAGATCGTTGAGCTCATGGTGCGCTACAATTTGATGGTTAATCGGCTATCCGAAGCCGTTGACCGCGTAGTGCAGGTTGAAATCAGCAACTCTGAGATTCGGATGGAGCGTCAGCAAGCGGAGTTTCAATCTCTGCAGCTGCAGATCAATCCTCATTTTATGTACAACACACTCGAGACGATTGTTTGCTATGCCACGATCCAAGAATCAGAGGAGATATCGGAAATTGTGAAGGCTTTGGCCTACATGCTGCGATACTCGGTTCAAACCAATCTTGAGGAAATAACGGTAGCGAACGAATTGAAGCATGTTTTGTATTATATTGTTGTTCTGAAGCATAGAATTGGACGCGAATTCGAGATTGATGTTGCAATAAAGCCGGAGTACCTGCTTCATGTCATGGTTCGTTTGACCCTCCAGCCTTTAGTCGAAAATGTGTTCCAGCATGCCTTTCCAGATGGGTTGGAAGATTATCACTTCGTTCGCATTGACGGAGGCATTGTTGACGGGATTTTCTGGATCAGTGTTGAGGATAATGGTTCAGGGATGACGGAGGCAAAATTAGCACAGCTCCAAGAGAAATTGAGCGCCAACCGGCTGGCTGATGCGGAAACGGATGAAGCGGGCAAAAAGGGCGGCATTGGCGTGCTGAACGTCCATCGCCGTATTCAAATGGTCTATGGGGAGAGCTACGGCTTAAGGATTGAAAGTGTGGCTGAGCAGGGTACCAAAATGATCATGGTGATGCCAGCATCGTCTAAACAGGGTGATAAACCAAATGTTGGATAGGGGGCGTATTCTTGAATAATCGTGAGAAACTGTGGTATCTGCAACCTGCTAAGGAGTGGGTGGAGGCGCTTCCGATCGGGAACGGTCGGTTGGGCGGGATGATCTTCGGTCATGTCCAGGAGGAACGAATTCAGCTCAATGAAGATTCCATCTGGTACGGAGGTCCTAAGGATGGACTGAACCCTGATGGGCCTCGTTATTTGGCACAAATTCGGGAACTGTTATTTGGCGGGAAGGTGGAGGAGGCCACGCGATTGACGCGTTTGGCTCTTTTCTCCACGCCTAAATATTATAATCCCTATCAACCTTTGGGAGACCTGCGGCTTTATTTTCATGGTCACAAGGGTGAAGTTGAAGGATATCGGCGAGAGTTGGATGTCAAGAATGCCATAGCTCGGACGAGCTATAAGGCAGGCGGAGTCACCTATCATCGTACGATGTATGCCAGCTATCCCGATCAAGTGATCGTCATGCGACTTACGTGTGATCAGCCAGGGCAGCTGAATTTCTCGGCAAATCTCAATCGCAGACCTTACGAGGGGGAAACGGGCAAGTTATCGGCTGACAGCATCTGGATGAGCGGCGAATGCGGGAAACACGGTGTCGAATATGCCTGTGTGTTGAAGGCGAAAGCTGAGGATGGTAGTGTCTCCGTCATTGGCGATTTCCTGTCTGTGGAAGGGGCTAGTTCCGTGACGCTGCTGCTTGCCGCAGCCAGCACATTTCGAGAGTCGGATCCATTAGCTGCATGTCAGCTGCATATCGAGGCCGCGGGGCAGTTTAATGCGGAAGAACTGGAGAGCCGGCATATCCACGATTATCAAACGTTGTACGACCGGGTAAGTTTGCAACTGACGGAACATGATCCGTTAGATGACTTGGCAACCGATGAGCGATTAAAGCTGCTGCAAGAGTCACATTCGAATGGGGACATTGGATTGACGGAGCTTTACTTTCACTACGGCCGGTATTTGCTTATCGCCAGCTCCCGCCCTGGATGCTTACCAGCCAATCTTCAGGGCATATGGAATGACAGCTTTACTCCGCCATGGGAGTCCAAATACACGATTAATATCAATACGCAAATGAATTATTGGCCAGCGGAGGTATGCGGACTATCCGAGTGTCATGAACCTCTGTTTGATCACATAGAACGCATGCAAGTTAGCGGTCGGCAAACAGCAAGGGAGCTGTACGGATGCTCCGGCTTTGTCGCTCACCACAACACAAACCTATGGGGAGAAACACGACCAGAGGGCTTGTTTCCGACTTGTGTGATTTGGCCAATGGGAGCAGCATGGCTGAGCTTGCATCTTTGGGAACAATTTCTGTTTACGGCAGATAAGGATTTTTTACGGGGGAGAGCCTATCCGATCTTGAAGGAAGCCGCGGCTTTTTTCTCCGATTATTTGGTGGAATCGCCGAATGGGCAGCTTGTGACAGGCCCCTCTGTCTCACCAGAAAACCTGTATGTATTGGTGGATGGAACTAGAGGGGCATTGACTATGGGGCCTGCTATGGATTCGCAGATCATCCATGAGTTGTTCACAGCATGTATCCAGAGCATCGATCAGCTACAGGTGGATCGTGAGCTGCGAGATCAGCTCAAAGCGCTTCTAGAACGGCTGCCTAAGCCTCAGATTGGCAGACACGGTCAGATCATGGAATGGTTGGAGGACTATGCGGAGGAGGATCCTGGTCATCGTCATATTTCACAGTTGTTTGCCCTGCATCCGGGAACGCAAATAAGCCCGCACCGCACGCCGGAATTGGCCAAGGCCGCAGCAGCGACCCTTCAGCGCAGATTGGAAAATGGAGGCGGGCATACGGGCTGGAGCAGCGCCTGGATAGTCAATATGTATGCGAGACTTGAAGATGGTGAACAGTCGCATGCGCATCTGAGTCATATGCTGCGGAAATCAACGTATCCCAACCTCTTTGATGCGCATCCCCCCTTTCAGATTGACGGCAATTTCGGAGCGACAGCTGGTATCGTGGAGATGCTGCTGCAGTCACATGCCGGTGAGCTATCTTTGCTGCCAGCTCTTCCTTCTGCGTGGCGACAGGGGGCTGTGAGCGGCCTGAGAGGACGTAATGGATATGTGATTGATCTTACGTGGTCCGATGGCCAATTATCGGAAGCGGTTATCCGTTCAGCCGAGTCTGGCTCATGCAGAGTCCGTACTCGCGAAGCAGTTCTGGTACGCTGTGGAGGAGAGGACATACTTGTGAACAGGGATCATTCGGTTATCGAATTTCGTGTTGAAGCGGGCTGCAGGTATGACATTTTCAGAAAATAGGGAACATTGATTTGATATCCTAGTCATTTCCATTTTCATAAATCGATAAGAGAGAAATCCGTGACATTTTAAAATTTCGGGCAAGTTATCCTTCTTGGGTGCATAGGATTGTAGTACACAATTCACCATCACGAGCTGACCTATTGCCAGTAAAGGCAGCAGTGAAAGGAGGTACCCATGGACATATTCAAAAGAATTTCAGAGCATCGTACGGAGAAGGATTCATTGAGCTGGACCGGTACGTTCGCGGAGTACATAGAATTGCTTCGCAGTAATCCTGGACTCGCGAGAACTGCGCATTCAAGGGTCTATGACATGATTGCTTCGCAAGGGATCAACGATCAAGTTGGCCACAAATCTTACAAATTTTTCAACCAAGAGATCTTTGGCCTGGATCGTGCCGTTGAGAAGCTAGTGGAAGAATATTTCCATTCCGCAGCCCGTCGATTGGATGTTCGTAAACGTATTTTGTTGCTAATGGGTCCTGTAAGCGGTGGGAAATCCACAATTGTGACCATGCTGAAACGCGGATTAGAGCAGTTCGCCAAAACGGATTTAGGGGCAGTCTATGCGATCAAAGGGTGTCCGATGCACGAAGAGCCGCTTCATTTAATTCCGATGGAGCTGCGACCAGAGATTGAGCGCGAGTTGAATGTGAAAATCGAAGGCAGCTTATGCCCATCGTGCCAAATGCGTTTGAAAACGGAGTACAATGGTTGTATTGAAGATGTGCATGTGGAGCGTGTTTTTGTCTCCGAAGAAGGCCGGGTGGGGATTGGTACCTTCAGTCCTTCCGATCCCAAATCGCAGGATATCGCGGACCTAACGGGAAGCATTGACTTTTCAACGATTACAGAGTTTGGTTCTGAGTCGGATCCGCGGGCTTATCGCTTCGATGGCGAACTGAATAAGGCGAACAGGGGGATCATGGAGTTCCAGGAAATGCTGAAATGTGATGAGAAATTCCTCTGGAATCTACTTTCACTTACGCAAGAGGGGAATTTCAAAGCGGGTCGCTTCGCCCTAATTAGTGCGGATGAGTTAATCATCGCGCACACGAATGAAACAGAGTATAAGTCTTTTATCGCGAATAAGAAAAATGAGGCCTTGCAGTCTCGTATGATTGTTATGCCGATCCCTTATAATTTGCGTGTATCCGATGAAGAGAAAATTTACTACAAACTTATTGGACAGAGCGATATGTCACACATCCATATTGCACCGCATGCACTTCGTGTGGCCGCGATCTTCTCGATTCTCACGCGTTTGAAGGAAACGAAGAAGCAAGGTATGGATTTGATCAAGAAAATGCGGATGTACGACGGTGAAGTTGTCGAGGGCTACAAAGAGGCAGATCTGAAGGAAATGCAAAATGAATATCAAGAAGAAGGCATGAGTGGAATTGATCCGCGTTATGTTATTAACCGAATCTCTAGTGCCTTGATCCGCCAGGATCTCCAGTGTATTAATGCCCTAGATGTGCTGCGAGCTTTGAAAGACGGTCTGGATCAGCATCCATCGATTACTAAGGATGAGCGGGAGCGATTCCTCAATTTCATCTCGGTTGCCCGTAAGGAATACGACGATATTGCCAAGAAAGAAGTGCAGAAAGCGTTCGTCTACTCCTTCGAGGAGTCGGCTAGAACCATTTTCGATAACTACTTGGATAATATTGAGGCTTATTGCAACTGGGGGAAAATTAAGGATCCGTTGACCGGTGAGGAGATGGATCCAGATGAGCGCCTCATGCGTTCCATTGAAGAGCAAATTGGTATTTCGGAGAATGCGAAAAAAGCATTCCGCGAAGAAATATTAATCCGTATCTCCTCTTACTCACGCAAAGGCAGAAGATTCGACTATAGCAGTCACGAACGGCTGCGTGAGGCGATTGAGAAGAAGCTATTCGCTGATCTGAAGGACATCGTGAAGATTACGACCTCAACGAAAACGCCAGATGAGAAGCAGCTGAAGAAAATTAATGATGTGACGAAGCAGCTCATCGATGAGCACGGATATTGCCCGGTTTGTGCGAATGAATTACTGCGGTATGTAGGAAGCTTATTGAATAGATAGGCTAACATGCTTGAAGCCAAAGACCTGAGTGGGTGACGACCCCTTAGGTCTTTTTTCCTGTGCTGAGGATGCCGATTGTTGCCTAACACGTAATCTATTAATCTCTCATATACTACTTTAGCTTCATAATAGAGGAGGTGTAGAAGATCATGGCAGGGAACTCAATAAAAATAACAGGCGCTTGTATTTTAATCGTAGTAAGCTTTCTATCGATTATCTTGACATTGGAATTGAAGCTATTGTCACCATTGGGGGGGATTTTCATTGCAGGTGTAAGCTTCGTAGGGGCCGTTCTGATGTGGCAGGATGCCGTCGAGTCAATGCAAGGAGTTGGCACGGAAAATGACAACCGAGCCAAAGCCGATCGCTGATAAACAAGAGGATATTGACAAAACCCCCCAGAAGTCGAAGTCTGAATCCGGGAAGTGGAGTGATTTATTTGGATTCGGCAAAATGATGGACAAACTCCCACTTCATAAACTCTCAGCAAGAATGGCTTATTGCATGTTTTTCGATTTGGTTTTATTGTTTTTTGTTCTCATTCTACGTGTGACAGATACCAAAATGAATGAGTTTCCGAATGCTTGGGATTTCAGACTAATCGTACTCACTACCATTGTTGTTTTCTTCGTAGGGCTGTGCGATTTGATGAAATTCAAGAAATAATCGGGATTATAGTAATAAAGACGAATTCGTTCTAGCCTCATTTGTAGAAAAAGTGCATAGGAGGCTTCTTTTCTAGAAAAAAGACTGATTAAACTGTATGCTACAATTTACAGAAAATTCAACCGGCTATTCTACTTGAAAATCCTTGTCGAAATCACGCGTTTTTTGTCGTATAATGTCGAACTAGAGGGGGTCTTGGTAGTAAATATAAATATACGAAATGAGTCGTAACTTTAGTCATGAATTGTATAAAAATTCGGAACAATTACAAAGATGTAATTTTCATAAAAATTCCACAAAAAAGATGATGTAGTGCTATTTTCCTAGTTTTAGAGGTAGGCAAGAAATGACATTTATGCTATACTTTCGTAAGGCTTTAGTGCGGTAAATTGCCGAAATTACTTATTTTTTGTCGCAATATTACAAAGTAGTCCGAGTGATTGGGGTTTCAGAATGATTGAAATACATAGTCATATACTACCAGATTTAGATGACGGGGCATCTAATTTGGAGCAAGCTGTTCTTATGGCAAGGGAAGCTGTGGAACAGGGTATACATACGGTTATTGCCACCCCACATCATGAGAATGGTAGATTTACGAATGACGCAGGCAGCGTAGAGCTGCAGGTTAAAGCGTTTCAAGAGGAACTGAATAGAAGGAATATCCCTCTACACATACATGCTGGTCAAGAGATCCGAGTGTACCGAGATTTAATTGAAGATGTGGAAACAAAACGTTCAACCACCTTAGGTGGTTCTCGTTACATACTATTGGAATTCCCGTCTGACCAAATACCTAAAGGTATAAATGAAATTGTGTATGAATTACAACTTATGAAGCTAGTGCCGATTATTGCACATCCTGAGCGTAATCGTGAGATCATCGCTAATCCGATGAAACTACTCGAGTTAGTGCAACTCGGGGCTCTGACACAAGTAACAGCTCATTCGTTGCTAAGTCATTTTGGTAAATCCATACAGTCATTTACGTTGGATCTATGTAGGAATAACCTCGCCCACTTTGTATCGTCAGATGCACACAACACGACGAATAGAGGGTTCGCTCTTTCCGAAGCCTATGATGTTTTGCGAACGGAGCTAGGCGATCCATATGTGATTACCTTTCAAAACAATGCCAACAGGGTTATACATAACCTATCTATCGAAACGCAATTCCCTGTCTGGATGAAGCCGAAATGGTTTCAGTTTTGGAAATCTAAATAAAGCAAGACAACTAATTTGAAGAGGTGAAAGTTAGCATGACGATGAAAAAGAAATTAACCGTAACAACGCTAGCGGCAAGTATGCTGTTTGCATCCATTGCAGGACTTCCATTAAGCGAGAAAGGTTTGGCTAGCAAATTAGGAGTTACAGCCGGTGTGGCATCTGCAGCAACTGTTCAAGATCAATTGAATGGCCTACGCACCGAACTTGCAAGAGATACACAAGGAATTGCTGATGTAAGAGCGACTAGAGATTATATTAAGAATAATACCGATACGACAACATTTAATGATGCTAAGAAGATAGAGCTTCTTGGAAATATTTGGACGAAAATTAGTGCGAAATCAACGACTCCAATTAATTTAAATCCAGTATTTACACTTTTCAATGGATTAGAGTTGTTCTATGACGAGTCAGGCGCAATGGTTGATGAATTAATTAATGCTCCTGCTAATAGAACTGTTATTAATGATTTGTTTCTAAAAGTAGGTTTGCCTGGAATTGATGATCCGCAAGGATTAACTAAACAGAAAGTCATTGATTTCCAACAAGCTGCTCTTGCAGCCTTGCAACAAACGGATAGCAAAACAGCGCTTAAAATAGCAATCGCTACTGCATTTCTAAGCGACGGCAGCAATTCACAAGTTATCAAAGATGCAGTAAATAATATCGTTGCGAATAAAGTGTTGAATCAGGCTGTTGATAAGACGAATCCTGCTCTTTTGATTAGCAACTTCTTAAATCTCTATGACATAACCTTAGGCGATCTGAATGCTTTCCAAAACAATGTAGCTAATGAAATTGCACGAGTAGACGCACCAGCCGGTCTAAAAGCTAAAGCAGCTAGATCTGCCATCGAATCTGCCGGAGTAAGATACCTGCTTGCAGGTGAGATTCAGCCTGTACCCGTATCTAGTACAACGACTTCCCTACAACCAGGACTTAAAGTTTTCACACAATCGGTCAATAACTATGTTACTTGGACGTTGCAAAGTGGAACAAACGTTTCCATGAGTAGTGGTGCTAGTGCTGTACTCTCACTTAACAGTGGATCAACTACGGGATCAGGTATTATTCAAGCACGTGACAATAAATTTGGACTTCTTCTATACATCTCCAGCCCACTAACATTAACACAGACATCTACAGGTGGTCCTAGCGGCGGCCCTGGCGGCGTTCAAAGCGATGCTGACAAAGCAATCTCAGAAATTACGGATCTTTTCAAAGACATCGCTGGAGCATCTGCAGAGAAGAAAGATGCGATTCTCAAAGAAGCTCAAGAGAAAGTCAATGAAGCAATCGCAAAACTGTCTACCCTGGATCTTGCTTCATTAGTTACTGTAGAAAATGGAACTGCTAAACCGAAGCTTGATGTTGCTGGATTAGTTAGCAAAGTTAAAGATATCGCAGCACAGGCTAAATTACTTAACGATAAATTGAAAGCATTGAATCCAAATGCAAAAACAGAAGAAGTTACACTTACACTCAACTTTGGCACAATCAGTGCGAAATCAACAGAAATTCCGTTCCCGAAAGATTTGCTTGCCGCTGCAATTGCCGCTGGCGTTGATAAAATTGCAGTTGGCTTAAATGGGCTTACACTTGCTGTAGATCCAGCTGAATTTGGTGCTGATGCAACACTTAAAGTAACAAGTCAAGATGCAACAGTTGCAACGAGCGTAACTACACTTGCTGTAGCATCGGGGGTATATGAATTTGAGTTCACTTCGGGTGGTAACAAAGTTGAAAGCTTCGATACACCTGTTGAAGTAAGCATCCCAGTTCCAAACGGCAAAAACTTCGATACAGAGTTACTTACACTTGCCAAAATTGTTGACGGAAAATTAGAGTTCTACGGTGGTAAATTCGAAGATGGTGTGTTGAATGGTGTTCGTAACTCCTTCTCAACTTACACCGTTGTTGAAAACAAAGTATCCTTCAGCGATACAGCTTCTGTTAAAGCATGGGCTGGAAGACAGATCGAAGTAGCAGCGGCGAAAGGTATTCTTGAAGGTCGAGCTGATCAAGTCTTCGAACCGAATGGATTAGTAACACGCGCTGAATTTGCTAAATTGATTGTTAAAACGTTCAACTTGGAAAATGCAAGTGCAACAGAAAGCTTCAGCGACGTCAATGATTCGGATTGGTTCAAATCCTATGTAGCAGCAGCTGTGAAAAGCGGAATCGTTAACGGGAAGTCCGATGACAAATTTGATCCGAATGGACAAATTACACGTGCTGAGATGGCAGTTATGTCTTCAAGAGCATTGGCGCTTAAAGGTGCATCCCTTGAAGTAAGTAAGATTGATGATGTTCTTAAAGGCTTCAAAGATGTAGATACAATTAATTCTTCATTGAAAAATGGTGTTGCTCTCGCAGCAAGCGAAGGTATCATCGTTGGTGAAGATGGCAATCTTTTCAATCCTAATGCTAACTCCACTCGCGCTCAAGCAGCTGTTGTGATTTATCGCTTATTGAATAAATAATATAGATTTAAATTAGGAGGAATCCTCCTCTCTTCATAAGGGGGGGATTCCTTGTATTGTCTAAGATGAACAATTAAACAATCGATGACGATATTCGACATCATAGCTGCGGAGGGAAAGTAATGGAACTCGAATTAAAGGATTACTTGAAAATATTGCAAAAAAGGGTGTGGATGATTATCGCAATTGTTGTACTGGCGACAGTGACAACAGGAATTATCAGTTACTTTTTTATGCAGCCCGTGTATGAAGCTTCAACAAAACTTATTGTCAATAAATCAAATGACCAAGTGGGCGTAAGTCAAGTGGATATCAATTCGGTTAACTTGAACATCAGATTAATTGACACTTACAAAGAGATCATCAAGACGCCAAGAATCATGGATAAAGTTGTTGCAGATTACCCAGAATTGAAAATTAGTGCCGAGCAATTAGTCAATACGGTCAAAGTCAGCTCGGTTAACAATACACAAGTTATGACCCTTGTCGTACAAGATCCCTCGTATGAGCGAGCAGCGAGCATTGTGAATGCCGTGTCTATTGTCTTCCAAAGTGAGATCCCCAAGATTATGAAAGTGGATAATATCTCCTTATTGAATGAGGCCAAGGATATCGAACTTCCAGTCCCTGTTAAACCGAATAAAACGCTAAATGTTGCCGTCAGTTTCGTTGTGTCTCTCATGATTGCATTAGGAATTGCATTTTTGCTGGAGTATCTAAATGATAAATTAAAGACTGAGGAAGAAGTCGAACAGTACCTAGGTTTACCGACCTTAACCATGATCATGAAGATGAAACCAGAAGATTTTCAACATCATAGCAAGCAACAGAAAGAACAAAGGGTAGGGGAACAATCAAATGTTAAACTCAGTCAATAAGAGACCTATTATTACACATCAGAATCCCAAATCTCCAATTTCTGAGGCATATCGGACGCTGAGAACGAACATCCAATTTTCTTCAATCGATGAAGAGTTGAGAGTTATTATGGTGACATCGGCAGGGCCCGGGGAAGGGAAATCAACGACGTTGATCAACCTAGCAGTCGCCTATGCGCAAACGGACAAGAAAGTATTAGTTATTGATGGGGATCTGAGGAAACCTACCATGCACCATGCTTTACATGTATCTAATCGCTCGGGTCTAACTAATCTATTAACGAATCAACTTACAATTGCTGACGTATTGCAGAGCTCATTTGTTCCCAATTTGCAAATTATCACTTCGGGACCGATTCCACCTAACCCATCTGAAATTCTCTCTTCCAAAAAGATGTTGAGTGTACTCGATGAGTTAAAGCAGCAATTCGATATTATTCTTATCGATGCTCCCCCGGCAATTGCCGTAACTGATGCTCAGATCATAGCTACTCGCTCAGATGGTGTCATAATTGTTGTTAATTCAGACAAGACGAAAAGAGAAGTAGTGCTCAAAGCGAAGCAGAACATGGATAACGTACGTGCAAGAATACTCGGTGTTGTTCTCAATAATGTAGATCGTAATAATAAAGATGCTTACTATTACTATTACTACGGTGAAAATCAATAAGAAGATCCACAGAGACATAGAACATTAACGACTACTTATTCGGTAATACAAGCATTACAGGCGCAAAAAAGACAATTGCTGAATTTATTATTCGAAATTTGCATCGAGTGAGTATGTGGCACCGAATTAGTAGTTTTGTGAACAAGGGGCAATATCGAAATCACAGTATACTTAGCTATAACTATGATTATCTCTCAAGGTAATGTCTACTAAACCTGTATCACTGTAGGTACTCAGTCAAGCTGTTGGTGGTCACCTTAGACATTTTTTGTCGATTGATGGATTGATGTGATGGAGCGTTAGATGCCCATTAATTAAGCTTTTCATGTTTTCCAGTATGAGCTTATTCAAAATAATGGGCTGATTTGAAAATTTTAATCAGTTAATATCACGAATTTTGAAATGAGTCTTTTATTAAAATGAGCTCATATGATGTAAAAATAAAAACAAACCAAATGTTGATTTGGTGTGGCAGATGTTAATTAGGCTATCAAGGGAGAGTAAGTAATGAAAAAAGTAAGAAAAGCGATTATTCCTGCAGCTGGTTTAGGGACAAGATTTTTGCCTGCTACTAAAGCTATGCCGAAAGAAATGCTGCCGATTGTAGATAAGCCAACCATTCAATACATAGTGGAAGAAGCAGTGGAATCCGGTATAGAAGATATTATCATTGTTACGGGAAAAGGAAAAAGAGCTATAGAAGATCATTTTGACAATCATTTTGAGTTGGAACAAAATCTTTTAGAGAATCAAAAACTTGAACTTTTAGAGGTAGTTAAACGCACATCAAGTGTTGATATTCATTATATTCGTCAAAAGGAACCTAAGGGATTAGGGCATGCAGTGTGGTGCGCTCGAAAGTTTATCGGGGACGAGCCATTTGCAGTATTATTGGGAGATGATATTGTTCAAGCTGATACCCCTTGCTTAAAGCAACTTATGAATCGATATGAAGAGGTACAAGCTTCTGTTATTGGGGTTCAAACTGTCCCGGATAATGAAACCAATCGCTATGGAATTATCGATCCATATGAAAATTACGGTCGACTATATAAAGTTAGAAATCTCGTTGAGAAACCTAAGAAAGGAGAAGCTCCCTCCAATTTAGCAATAATGGGACGGTATATTCTTACTCCTCAAATCTTTGAATTCCTTGACAGACAGGAAAAAGGAGCAGGGGGAGAAATTCAACTAACAGATGCTATTCAAAAGCTAAATGAAATCGAAGGCGTATATTCCTATGATTTTGAAGGTACACGCTATGATGTTGGTGAGAAATTTGGCTTTATTAAGACAACAATTGAGTTCGCCTTAATGAAGGAAGATTTAAGATATTCCGTATTAGAATACCTAGAAGAATTACTAAAATATCAAAAATCATAAATTTAGTTCCTCTAGTTTTAAATCAATTTTCTCTGAATCTTCATTATTTTCCGTTTTACTACCGTAAATGGCACAAAAGCTGGTGTACATGAACGATGAGACTGTTGTGCCTGAGAAGATTATCCTGATGCCAGCTAAGAATATGACCGGGGTCAGTTGGATGCGTTAGTCGATGAAGTCGGTCTCACTTATGTGTACGACTGAGGTTACATCGACTACGCCAGGTTCGACGAATATTGTGATCGCGGCGCTCTCTTTGTTGCCCGAACGAAAAAAACGTGTTGCGTCTCATCCACACCGTTGATTCCGAAGTCAAGCAAGTTACCATTCTAACCAACAGGTTTGATTTGAGTGTGTATGAAATCAGTCAGATTTACAGATAGCGATTGCGATAGAGACCTTCTTTAAATGGAAGAGGCAACTAGTTCGGATTAAAAATTTTCACGGAACAAGTGAACAAGCGGTGGTTATGAACCAGGTATGGCTGGCGCTTATTGGCTTTGCCTGCTTGTGCTCATTAAGATGGCTGCGGGCACCAAACAAAGTCTTCTAGGTCTTTATCGCTGGCTGAAGGTCTTGTTATGTTATTTTGCATTGAATTGGATGGTACAGATTCATTTCATGTCAAGTTAATCAACTGCAGGAAGACAAAGCAAAGTTAATAAGATTAGTTGACGTAATCGATGGCTAATTATTACATAAATCACCAAATGAACAGGCTACCTGTAGATAAGATCGATTATTTGGCGAAATGATTCAAAAAAGATTGTTCGGAGTTTTCCGACTACTGTACCTAATAAGTTTTATTCAACGTTAGTGAATTTAGTAAAACATTCTCAGTGATTATGGGGAGAGATTACATGTCATCGTATAATACGGGTAGTGGTTTAAATATGCTGATCAAAGAAGAAAGTTCGAATCATTTTAGTGTCTCCGATAATAGAAGTTATTTACTAATAAAAAGGTTAATAGATATAACGGGATCATTATGTGGATTATTTATTCTCTCACCTGTATTTGTATTGGTAGCATTAATAATTAAACTTGAAGATCCTAGTGGACCTGTATTCTTTAAACAAGTCAGAGTAGGGAAATATGAAGAAGATTTTAATATGTATAAATTTCGTTCTATGGTTTCTAATGCAGAGGAATTGTTAAAAGAACTTTTAGAGGAAAATGAAATTAAAGGTGCTATGTTTAAAATGAAGAAGGATCCTCGCATAACTAAGATTGGACGTTTTATTAGAAAAACAAGTATTGATGAGCTTCCTCAATTATTGAATGTATTGAAAGGTGAAATGAGTTTAGTAGGCCCGAGACCCCCCCTACCCCGTGAGGTTGCTGAGTATACAAGCTATGATAAACAGAGGTTGCTAGTTACCCCTGGATGTACTGGATTATGGCAAGTTAGTGGTAGGAATAGTCTCAGTTTTACTGAAATGGTAGAACTTGATTTGAAGTATATTAAATCAAGAACAGTCTATTGGGATGTCAAGATAATCCTTAAAACGTTCAGTGTATTATTTGGGAAAAATGCTTACTAGAAAATAAGCAAGGGTGAAACTAATGGAGAAACAAGAGAAAATATTTATTGCTGGTCATAGGGGATTAGTTGGTTCGGCTATATTAAGAAACCTTGAAAATCAAGGTTATTCTAATTTATTATATCGGGCAAGTTCAGAAATGGATTTAAGAAATCAACAAGAAGTATTAGAGTTTTTTAAATCTGAAGAACCAGAGTTTGTTTTTTTGGCTGCTGCAAAAGTTGGAGGGATTATTGCAAATAATACATACCCTGCTGATTTCATACGTGATAATTTGATGATACAAAATAATATTATAGATGCCTCTTATAAGTTTGGAGTCAAAAAGTTATTGTTTTTAGGTAGCACATGTATTTACCCGAAATTTGCTCCGCAACCGATGAAAGAAGAGTACTTATTGACTGGTGAATTAGAACCAACCAACGAACCGTATGCAATCGCTAAGATTGCAGGTATAAAAATGTGCCAATCCTATAATCGACAGTATGGTACAAAATATATATCGGTAATGCCTACTAACCTATATGGACCATATGATAATTTTGATTTAGAGACATCACACGTTATGCCAGCATTGATTCGCAAGTTTCATGAAGCGAAAGAAAATGAATCATCTTTTGTAGAAGTATGGGGAACTGGTAATCCAAAACGAGAATTTCTCTATGTGGATGAATTAGCAGATGCCTGCGTTTTCATAATGAATCATTATGAAGAAAATGAAATTGTAAACATAGGTGTAGGTGAAGATATTTCTATCGGAGATTTAGCGAGGTTAATAAAAGATATAGTTGGTTTTAAAGGCGCTATAAGGTTTGATTCATCGAAACCTGATGGAACACCAAGGAAGCTAGTTGACGTAACCAAGTTAAATAAATTAGGCTGGAAAGCAGAAACTTCTTTAGAACAGGGTATAAAGCAGGCGTATAAATGGTTTATGGATAACCAACTCTAAAATCCAACTATATAATATTAATTTTTTGAAAAATGGAATTTAATTAGTGGAGGGAACATGAAAAACGCATTAATTACTGGTGTTACTGGACAAGATGGATCCTATTTAGCAGAGTTTTTACTTAAAAAGGGCTACAAAGTGTACGCTTTAAGACGACGTACTAGTACTCCAAATTATATTAATGTAGAACAAATTAAAGATGATATTGAGTGGATAGATGGTGATTTAACGGATCTAGCTTCTTTAGTGCATGCAGTAACCATTTCAAAACCTGATGAGGTCTATAATTTAGCAGCTCAATCGTTTGTAGCAACATCTTGGCCACAACCTTTAGCAACGGGACAAATTACAGGCCTTGGTGTAACCAATATGCTAGAAGCAGTACGTATAATCAAACCCAATGCGCGATTTTATCAGGCCTCTAGCAGTGAAATGTTTGGGAAAGTTGTTGAAGTACCTCAACGAGAAACAACTCCTTTTTATCCTCGTAGTCCCTATGGTGTAGCTAAGGTATATGGTCATTGGATTACAGTAAACTATCGAGAAAGTTTTAACATGTTTGCTTGCTCAGGGATATTGTTTAATCATGAATCTCCGCGTAGGGGGCTTGAGTTTGTTACACGCAAAGTATCCGATGCAGTGGCTAGAATAAAATTAGGGATTCAAAAAGAGTTGCGAATGGGGAATCTGGATGCAAAACGAGATTGGGGGTTTGCTGGTGATTATGTAAAGGCAATGTGGTTAATGCTACAGCAAGAAGTTCCAGATGATTACGTAATTTCAACTGGAGAAACACATACAGTAAGAAGATTATTAGAGATTGCATTCTCTTATGTCGGATTAAATTATGAAGACCATGTTGTAATTGATCCTAAATTTGCTAGACCTGCAGAAGTTGATTTGCTCTTAGGAGATTGTAAAAAAGCCAAGGATAAACTTGGTTGGGAGTTAGAAGTGACTTTTGAAGGTCTAGTCAAGATGATGGTTGATGCAGATATAAAAAGAGTTAAGGCAGAAATGGAAAGTAATAATATAATTTTAAGAGATTTCTAAAAAAAGGTACTTAAGATGGAGTCTACTCGATAATGGGTAAAAGTTCTTTAGGATCAAAAGTTATTGCTGCTTCCAAATGGTCGATGCTATCAGAACTAGGAACCAAAGCATTTACCCCTCTAATTTTTGTAATACTTGCTAGGATACTAACACCTGAGGACTATGGGGTTGTGTCAATTGCTGCGATGGTAATAACTTTTTCTCAAATTTTTTGGGATACTGGTTTTAGTCGTATAATAATACAGTATAAGTCTGAGGAAGGAATTGATAAAATTGCTAATGTGATATTTTGGGTGAATATCATATTAGGGATTGTTATCTATATTTTTATCTTTTTTTCAGCCGATTTATTTTCTCAATGGTTTCATGATTATAGGATAAAAGATGTACTTCGTATGCAAGGTATTCAAGTGGTATTTTCTTCGTTTAGTTCTATACAAAGTGCAATATTTCAACGTGAGTTTAATTATAAACCATTAACTATTATTCGAATTGTAAGTATAATTATTCCTGGTATAGTCTCACTCTCTTTATCATTGTTTGGTATGGGATACTGGTCTCTAGTTTATGGAACTTTAGTGGGTTCGGTATTACAAAGTATTATCATGTGGAACTTGAGTTCTTGGAAGCCAAAGTTAAGGTTTGAAACGAAATTGTTAAAGCATTTGACTAATTATGGAATTTGGATAACGTTAGAAGGACTGTTAACCTGGTTTTTTTCTTGGATTGATTCTTTTGTCGTAGGTACTTATTTTAATACTCATGATTTGGGTGTATATCGTACTGGAAATACTTTTGTATCAATGATTTTTGGACTTCTTTTAAGTCCGATTTTACCAGTGTTATTTAGTATGTTTTCACGCTTACAAGATAATCCAGAAGAATTTAAAGAAAAATTGCATAAAGTTAGCAAATTTGCCTCTCTGATTTCAATTCCAATAGGTGCAGGATTATTTTTAACTGCGGATAATATATCATTTGTTGTTTTTGGTGAAAATTGGACTGGTGTTTCCCAAGTAATTGCGTTCTTGGGTTTAGCAAACGGAATATCATGGATTGTAGGAGCGAATGAAGAAGCATATAGGGCCATAGGCCGAGCAGATATTAATACTAAACTTATGATTTTTCGTATAATTTTGTATTTACCTACTCTCTTTTTGATTCAAGATTACGGAATGCAAGCCGTTTTATGGACTCGTATTTTTATTGTACTATTAGTAATCCCAATTAATATAGTTCTTGGTAAACGATATTTTGACATTGATTTAAAACCAGTAGTTAGAAATATTAGTTGGATAGTTATTTCTACTTTAGGTATGGTAATTTTACTTACTCTAATAAAAAATGGGCTCTTTTTATCTGGTTTATCTACACTAATAATATTAGTCGTTTGCGGTGCTAGTTGTTTCATTATGTTACTTGCAGTTAAAGAGAAATCATTTATAAAAGAATGTATAAATTTATTGATTAGGAAGACATAAATATGTAGTTAATTAAGCTTAGATATTATGCCGTTTATATGCTTATGCAATAAACGGCATATGTTATTATCTCAAGAGTATATATGAATAATTAAAATGAAAATAAATGTTAAACCTCAAAATTCCTTTTATCAATATGAGATCATTATTCTAGATGGTTAGGGGTTATAATGAAAAAAATTATTAAGAGGTATTTACCAATAAATTTAACAAGAATACTGATGAAATATGTTAAAAAATATTATTTATTCCAAAATATTAATCTCGATGAAACTTTATTAAATCAGAAGAGGGTTTTGATTTCCTATATAACAGATCCAATTAGTAGAGATCAAAATACTTGGTATACACACACAAATATTGCGGAATGTTCACAGATTATCCGTTGTTTTATTGAAATGGACTATATAATAGATTTGATCCATTGCGAAGATCATAAGGGTCTGAATTCAATTATTAATCGGAAATACGATGTTGTATTTGGTTTAGGAAGACCCTTCTATGAAATATCTAAACAAAATCTAGATGCAAAAAAAATTATATACCTCACAGAGTCACACCCTGAATTTTCTTTAAAACAAGAAACAGAAAGAATGGATTACTATTATGAGCGAAATAAAAAAAGATTAAAACATGTAAGATCAAATGCATATTTAAAGAACGATTACATTAATATTGCAGATATAGGGATATTAATTGGAAATAAATTTACATTACAAACATATCGTCAATTTAATTATACAAAAGATATTTTTACTATTACACCTACAGGAATGAGAAATAGAAAATATATTAATGGGGAAAGAAATTATAACTCTACCAAAAAAAATTTTCTATGGTTTGGATCAAGTGGTGCAATACACAAGGGGCTTGATGTTATAGTTGAAGCTTTTAGAGAGATTCCTGATTGCAATTTGTATATTGGCGGATTGCATGAAAATGAGAAGAGATTCATTAATTTAAAAGGTCATAACATCATAGATTTAGGATTTGTTAATATTCAGTCAGATGCTTTTTTAGAACTGATTAATACATGTAGTTTTGTGATATTACCCTCATGCTCTGAAGGTATGGCTACTTCAGTATTAACTTGTATGAATCATGGATTAATACCGATTATTACCAAAGAAACTGGAATTGATCTAATCGACAGTGGATTTTATCTTCATGATTATAGAGTAGAATACTTAAAGGATTTTATTAAGGATTGTTCTAGATTACCAGATGAAATAATAGCTGATGAGCATGTTAAAGTTTATAACTACGCGAAAGACATATTTAATATATCCAATTATTCCAAGCAATTAAAGAAGACACTACAAGATGTACTTCATATTAAAGGATGAGAAACAATGAAAATACTACATTTATCCACTAGTTTTTCAACTCAGAGTGCAGGATATCGTTTACATCAAGGACTAAGATCTATCGGGATAAATTCTAATGTCCTAGTTGGAGCTCGTTCAGTAGATGAACCAACGGTAATAAAACCAAATTCAATTGAGAGAGTTATTGCTTATACTTCGTCTGAAATAGATAAGTTATTAGTAAATATTTATTCTAAACGAAGAAACACTCCATTTTCTGCATCCGTGTTATCCAATAATATTAATAAAAAAATATTTAAACTTAATCCATCGTTAATACATCTACACTGGATTAATGGTGGATTTATTCGAATCGAGCAACTTGAAAAAATAAAAAAGCCCATGTTATGGACACTTCACGATAGTTGGGGCTTTACTGGTGGATGTCATATACCATTCGATTGTAATAGATATCAGACTGGTTGTGGTAAATGTCCCGCTTTGCAGAGCAATAATAACAAGGATTTATCAAGCTGGATATTAAAGAGAAAAATACAATCATGGCAAAGTTTGAATTTGACTCTAGTTACACCAAGTCACTGGTTAGCAAATGCTGCGAGTTCAAGTTTAATATTTAAAGACTTTAGGGTTGAGGTTATACCAAATGGAATTAACACAGATGTCTTCAAACCAATCGATAAGAAACTTGCTCGTAATATTCTCGGACTGTCTGAAAATAAGAAGTATATTTTATTTGGTGCTGTAAATAGCACTAGCGATTATAATAAAGGGTTCCATTTGTTGCAACCTGCTCTTCAATATATTAAGAGCCATGGGCATTATAATGATCTAGAATTAATTGTGTTCGGTTCTAATGAGCCCGCATCAGCTCCAGATTTGGGACTTAAGACAAATTATGTAGGAATGCTTAATGATGCCATTAGCCTTTTAGTTCTTTACAACGCAGCGGATGTTTTTGTTGCTCCATCTTTACAGGAAAATTTTCCGAATACAATACTAGAATCTTTATCATGTGGTACTCCAGCAGTTGCTTTCAAAATTGGTGGTATACCAGATCTAATAGATCATCAAAAAAATGGATTTCTTGCTAAGCCATTTGACAGTGAAGATCTGGCTAATGGAATTATGTGGGTATTGGACGATATTTCGCAATATAAGCAATTATCTATCCAATCAAGAAAAAAAGTAGAATCAAACTTTTCACTAGATATTGTTGCAAATAAATATGGTTTCTTATATAACGAGTTAATATCTCAATAATAAATAGACGATTGAAGGTGTATTTTAATTATGTTGATTGAAAACTTACCAAAGGTAAGTATTATAACCGTAAGTTTTAATAGTAAGGAAACAATAGAAGATACAATTAATAGTGTATTAACTCAAACATACACAAATATAGAGTATATTATTATTGATGGTAACTCAACAGATGGAACAGTGGATATTATCAAGAAATATCAAAGTTATATAACTAGGTGGATTAGTGAACCTGATAATGGGATCTATGATGCTTTTAATAAAGGAATAAGTATGGCTACTGGAGAGATTATAGGAATCGTAAATTCAGATGATTATCTTGAATCTTATGCATTAGATGACGTGGTTAAAATATATTTAAAGTCCCCTGAGGTTGATGTAATACATGGTAACATGAGGATAGTGAATGATTTCTCTAATAAAATGTTTATTACATCTCCCAGGTCTAACTTGGTTAAAGAGAGATTTATAACTATGCCAGTATGTCACCCAGCAACTTTTATAACAAAAAAGTGTTATTTAGAAGAGGGGTTATACAATAAATACTATAAAATATCAAGCGATTATGAGTTCATTCTAAGACTAATTAAAAAAAATAAAAAGTTCATTTATGTTGATAAAGTACTGACAAATATGAGAGAAGGCGGAGCATCAGCAAATTATGTAAAAGGGTTTAAAGAAGCAAAGAAAATAAAAGAAGAATTTGGTTGTGGCAAAATTTCTGCTTTATATTATTTTGTTAGTTCATGTGTAAAGAAATCAATTGGTGATCAGTTATTGAAATACGGGTTGTTTAGAAAGTGGTACGAAAAATATAAAGTCCCAGTAGCAGATTAAATTAGGAAAGGAATCAATTATTAATATGAATACTTTGAAGGTTTTACACATTTTCCCTGTTTTAGATATTGGAGGAACAGAAAAAGTAATATTAAATATATCTAGTTATCTAATCGACGAACTAAAGTGTGAAGTTGCAATTTGTACAACTACCGGACGTAGAAAAGATCTTTTTGAAAGTAAAGGAGTGAATATATATAATATCCCCAAATTTACAAATAAACTTTATATAATGAGTAATTTAAGAGAAATATATAAATGTATAAAATCATTTAGACCAGATATTATACATACACATTCCTTATATTCACTGATATTAGTATATATTTTAAAAAAACAAACCAAATTTTCATACCCCATTGTCCATACGGGACACGGAGGACCAAATAGGAATTATGATAAATTAGCCGCAAAATTTTGTTCCCTACCAAACAGATATATAGCGTTAACCGAACAATCACGTTCTTACTTGGAGAATGCTTCTAAACATTCTAACGTTGTATTAATTGGAAATGGAGTTGAGGAACCTCCAGATGATGAAGTTTGCTTTATTCCGGAAGGGAATAGTTCTCGATTAGAATTAGCTTTTATCGGAAGATTAACTCAACAAAAGGGTGTTCCTATATTAATCCAATCTATAGAACAATTAGTTACTAAAGGTATAGATGTTAATCTTCAGATAATAGGCGATGGAGAACTTAGAGATACATTAGAAAAAACCGTTATATCTAAGAATTTAGAAAAAAATATATTTTTCAGGGGATTTCAAAAAGACCCTTGGAAAGTAGTTTCTAAAATACCTATTATAGTGATGCCTTCACTGTGGGAACAAGGTGCTTTAGTTGCAATGGAAGCAATCGTAAGGAACCATACGTTAATAGCTTCAAATATTCTCGGTGTGAATCATGTTATAGAACCAAATCAGAATGGGTACATGTTTAATGCAGAAAATGTAGAACAATTAGTAAATATTTTACTTGATATATATTCATCGAAACTTCCTCTTATCTCGCTTAATAAGGAGGAACGAACAAAGTATTTGTTTACCAAAAGTACAGCTCCTAAGTTGTTAAATTTATATAGAGAACTCATTGATTAGTGAAAGAATAAGGTGATTTAAATAATGAACAGTCGATTCGAACAATTAGATTCTTTAAGAGGCTTATCAGCTTTAACTGTTGTATTTGGTCACTTATTAGCGGTATTACCTATTATGTTATTGGATACTGGAAAAGAAAAAAAATTATTTTTTATAAATATTTTGAAGTATTCACCACTTCATACTTTATGGTCGGGGCATGAAGCTGTTTTACTTTTCTTTATTTTGAGTGGATTTGTCTTATCACTTCCATATTTTAATGGTATTAAAACTAGTTATTTAAATTATTTAATTAAAAGGTTTTTTAGAATCTATTCTCCTTATTTTTTTGCTCTAATAGTTGGGATCCTTTGTAGAGATCTTTTTAAAAGAAGTGAAATTACAGATTTGAGTGATTGGTTCAATGGCCTATGGGGAACCTCTACAACTAATAAATTACTGTTTAATCACTTTTCACTTGTTTTCTTGGGTAAGTATGACAGTGATGCTTTTAATCCTGTAATTTGGTCACTAGTTCATGAAATGAGAATATCTTTAATTTTTCCTTTTCTTATGTTGTTTATATTAAGATTTAATTGGAAATATAGCTTACTAATCGGCCTCTCTTTATCTTTGATTAGTTTTACTTTTGAGTATTTATATCCTACAGAAAATAATAACATTCTATTAACTGTTCATTATACATTTATGTTTATTATAGGGGCATTACTTGCAAAACATAGGATGTATTTAGTAGAAACTCTATATAAATTAAAGCGAATTAAAAAGTGCGCTATATTATTGATGGGTTTACTATTATACAGTTTTCCCCATTTGCCTGTTTTACTATTAAGTAGCTCTCAAATTTATGTGAAAATCTGCACTAATAATTATTTTAACGAGTGGGTTGCATGCGCTGGAGCGGCCATATTCTTATTAATATCAATATCATCCAATATCGCAAAAACATTCCTAACATTTAAACCTATTATTTATTTAGGGAAAATATCTTATAGCACGTATCTGTACCATCTGATTATCTTGTTTACTCTTATCAATATTCTTTATGGTCGTTTGAATATCTTATTAATTTGGATTTTAACAATACTAATAACATGTATTATATCATCTTTTTCTTATTATTTAGTTGAAATTCCCTCTTCTAAGTTAAGTAAGAGGTTAATAAATGCATTAGAAAAACAATCTAAAGTAGTAGGACGTAAAGTTTAGTAATATTATGGAGGAATAATAATTGAGAGTACTTCACATTTTAGAATATGTAAAAGGTGGCATTTCGACCTATATGGATGAAGTACTTTCATACCAAGCCGAAAGTACAAATATCGAAGATGTTTATGTTTTGTTAAGTGAAAATTGTTCGGATAAGAATTTTAATATTAATCCTTTAAAAATTAAAACTTACCCATATGAGAGAAAAATTACTAGTATACCAAAAGCAATAATGAAGATTAATGAGCAAATTAAGCTAATTAATCCTGATGTAATACATGTTCATTGTTCATTTGCTGGTTTTTTCGTAAGAATACTATACTTTTTCAAAAGAAAGAAAATCAAGATAATTTACTGTCCCCATGGTTGGTCATTCTTAATGGATGTGCCAAAACCGAAAAAGTTATTATATTTATATATTGAAAGGTTTTTGGAAATAAAAACCGATATTATAATAAACATTTCAAAACACGAACAGGAAAATTCATTAAAACTTGGGTTATCTCCAGTTAAATCCGTAATAATTTATAATGGAGTTAAAAGAGAGACTTCTAATAATGATATTGATTTAATAGTAAATGAAGCAAAAATAAACCTTTTATTTGTTGGGAGATTCGACAAGCAAAAGGGGTTAGATATATTAATCGATATTTTTATTAAAAATAATTTTAATAATATAGACCTTTATTTAGCAGGTACTAGTGTTTTAAATAATACACAAGAGCTAGATTTACCAAAAAATGTATATCAACTTGGATGGATACCAAATAACTCCATTGATTCTTACTATAGGCGGTTTGATGCCGTAGTTATACCATCTAGGTGGGAGGGATTTGGTCTGGTTGCTATTGAAGCAATGAAAAATAAAAAATGTGTAATTGCGAGTAATAGAGGAGCTCTACCAGAATTAGTTATTGATAACTATAATGGATACAGTTTTAGTTTGGATAACACAATTGAGCTAGTTAAAATTATTGCAGGACTCGAAAAAGAGCAACTTAAAATACTAGGTGAAAATGGGTATAAATATTTTATTGAAAATTTTACTAGCGATAGAATGAATAAAGAGATCATAGCACAATATAATAAATTACAAAATAACACAAGGAGAATTTGATGAAAATTAAATTCGTTATTATTTTCTATTTAGCTTTAATTTGTTTGCCTTTTGATGAATTTCCATTTGGAGTTTATGGATTTGGTGTAAATAAACCATTGTCTTTATATATATTTCTATTATTTCTTATTTTAAATATCCCAGTGTTATTAAGATTAAGATACAAAAACACAGAGTTAATAATATTCTCGTGCATTCTTTTCCTTATAATATGTAGCTTTTATATTTCATATTTAAGATACAATTCCATAGATAATCAGTATAAAGTACTAAATGAATTTTTAGGAGGAGTAATTACATATCTGTCTTTTAAGGCTTATGCTGATATAAAGGATGAAAAAGCTCTATTAAAAATGTTTAAAATAATATTAGGATCTTATATCCTTGCGTCGATTTTTGGAATAATTGAATTTGTATATATTTATATCGCTAAAAGTGATGTAATAATAAGTTTTCTGCAATTGTTCCTTTCACCTCGATTTTATGGATATTTATATTCTGGACACCGGATTCAATTCTCTTTTGGAGAACCTTCATTTATTGGATTTCATCTGTTTTTAGTAGTTTTCCCGATAATTCTATTATTAAATTTTAAGGGATATAAGATAGGTAAGTTATTAAAATTTAATACTTGCATATTTTTATTGCTATCCTTTATAAGCCTATCTGGAAAGTTTATCTTAGATTTTTTAGTATTTATTCTTGCTTACATTTTTTTATATAAAGAAAGGTTGACAACAACAAAGTTTAAGTTGCTTGGTTTATTGTCTATAGTCACATTAATAGGTGGTTTCTATTTGCTAAACTATACAGATCTCTTTAGTAGGTTTCAAAATGGACTTTACGAAGATTCTTCGGGTAGAGTTAGAAGTGATCTATCTATAATTTCTTTAATAGCTATAAAGGATCATCAATTGATGGGGTATGGACTAGGTAATTTCTTGGATGCTTTTAAAAATAATATATCATATGTAGATGAAAGTTTTGGAGATAATTACGAATTGGTTACCGATTATTATCTTCAGAATTTTTATTTACATTGTTACAATATGTACGGAAGAATTTTAACCGAAACCGGAATTGTAGGGGTTTTTATCTTTATCTTAATATTCTTCAAATTAGCAAAATACTCAAAACATAATTTCAATAAATTTGTTTCTGTGTTGTTATTATACAATTTACTTCAAGTTGATACATTTTCATTTTTTCAATTGAGTTTCTGGATAGCACTTTTTCTATCACCTTCATTTTGGGAATTCTTGAATATGGAACGAAAAGGAGAACAGGAATTTGAAGCAGAAACAAAGGCATCATGAATTAGATAGTATTCGAGGTCTGGCAGCTCTAATTGTGTTTCTTTCGCATGCAGTAGGGATAATCCCATTAAATAATTCTCTAGATTTAATTAATCATAGTATTTTGCATGTTTTTTGGGATGGGACTGCTTCAGTTATTCTTTTTTTTGTTTTAAGCGGTTATTGCTTGGTACTCCCTTTTATCCGTAAGGAATTTAACTTTTCAGAAAATGTGATTTTTATTTTGAAAAGGATATTCAGAATATATCCAGCATACTGGGTAGTTATATTTATAACAATATTTTTGAAAAATCTTTTTTTTAATGTTAATGGTTTGAATACTTTATCAATGTGGATTAATTCCTTTTGGAATCAACCAGTTTATTTTACTGACATTTTTAAACATATTTTATTAATTGGTCCTTTAAACCCTAATTTATTAAATCCAGTAATTTGGTCGTTAGCTGTTGAAATGAAAATATCAATTATATTTCCTTTTATTGCATACTTAGTAACTAAAACTAGGACAGTATATGGATCACTATCTTTATTGCTAGTATCAATTATTATTTGTTATTCCCTCAAACAAATTAACTTTGTTAGCTTTATTCCTTTGTTTATACTAGGTGCTTTAATGGCAAAGTATTATGTGAATATTACTAATTATTTTCGCACCCTATCTAAATTTTCGCTCACTATCTTATTTTTTATTGGTTTAATCTTATATAGTGTTAGGTATTGTATACCGAATTTAAAAATGGATGATACAGTAATTAACTATCTCATTGGTATAGGATGTTCAATTTTCATTTACATTGGATTTAGTATTAATAAAATTTCTAATTTATTATCTAACAATATTTTTAGATTTATTGGTAATATATCTTACAGTTTTTATTTGATACATTTACCAATATTAATTAGTATTACATCTTTTCTTTATCAGTATAATCATTCTATAATTTTGTGCTGGGTTATTAGTCTTATAATGAGCTTGTTAATTGCATTTATTCTTTATAAATATATAGAATTACCATTTATTCAAATTGGTAGGACTATAGCAGATAGTTATACTGTGAAAGTTGCATTCATTAAGAAAATTAGACTGTTAAAGATATTTAAAAGTTAATAAATTATTATATTTTATTTCAAAGACTAAATAAGAGACATATATTTAATTAGTCTCATTTTTGAGTACAAACTAAACAGATTATTGAAGATATTTCTATAAATTTAATTTATTAAATAGAGGTTAAGGATGTGTATAAGAATGAAACTGATACTTTTATCAGGAGGATCAGGAAAGCGTTTATGGCCATTATCTAATGATGCTCGTTCTAAACAATTTTTAAAGGTTTTGGATAATAATGATGGCCACCAAGAATCAATGGTTCAACGTGTATGGAGACAACTAAAGTCGATGGATCTTATTAATTCATCAATTGTTACCACAAGTAAATCACAAGTAGATATGATTCAAAACCAATTAGGTTATAATGTTCCATTAATCGTAGAACCGCAAAGACGTGATACATTCCCTGCTATAGCTTTAGCATCGAGTTTTCTATATTCTGTACGAGGGGTAAGTCTAAATGAAATAGTCGCTGTATTACCTGTCGACCCCTATGTTGAAGATCCATTTTTTGAAAAAGTTAAACAGTTGGAGACCGCTCTGTTGTCTTCAAGTGCTGATTTAGCACTTATTGGCGTACAACCAACATATCCATCAGCTAAATATGGATATATTATTCCAGAAGAAATGTCGGAGCAAAATACGTCCTTTAAGGTTAATCACTTTATTGAAAAACCCACAGAAGATCATGCTAAATATTTAATAGATAATAACCAAGCTTTATGGAATTGTGGTGTATTTGCTTTTAAACTTAACTATATAATTTCTTTGCTCATTGAAAAGGGGTTGCCAACGCATTATGAAGAACTGCTTAAACAATACGACAGGTTGCCTAAAATAAGTTTTGATTATGAAGTTGCTGAAAAGACAAAGCATATTATAGCTGTACCGTATGAAGGCTATTGGAAGGATCTTGGTACTTGGAATACTTTAACTGAAGAGATGTCAACTAATATTATGGGAAAGGGCATCATTAGTAGTGATTCCAGAAATACGCATATTGTCAATGAATTAGATATACCTGTAACCGTTCTTGGGCTTTCTAATATAGTAATTGCAGCAAGTGCAGATGGAATTCTAGTAACTGAGAAGAGCGCTAGTCAAAGGATTAAAGAGGTACTTGGTGATTATGTTGAAAGGCCAATGTATGAGGAGAGACGTTGGGGGTGGTATAGAGTATTGGACTATACTCGTCATGATCAATGTCAAGAGGTACTAACCAAAAGAATATGTGTTCTTCAAGGGAAAAATTCAAGTTACCAGATTCATTACAAACGTAGTGAAGTATGGACGTTTACCAAGGGAGAAGGTGAAATTGTCATTAATGATAGAATTATTCCTGTTAAGGCAGGAGATGTTTGGCAGATCCCCGTTGGGGCTAAGCATGCAGTTCGTGCAATTACCGATCTTGAATTTATTGAAATTCAAAATGGAAGTGAATTGATCGAAGAAGATATTACCCGACTATTAATGACCTGGGAAGATATTCAAGATCAATGTTTAAGTAAATTATGAATATGTATGATGCGCTATATGAAAGAGCCATCACTGCAAAATGCCGAATGAATAGTTATCATATTAGAAGATAGCAGTGTTGGAATTAGTTATTGTTTCTGGAAAAGTAAAATAAATCGATCACAGTTTTTTAAATAAAGGGAATATGTATGAGTCTTAGGAGGAGTTAAGTCAGATGGCAATACTAGTAACTGGGGGAATTGGTTATATCGGTAGTCATACCTGTGTTGAATTGTTGAATAATGGTTATGAAGTTATAGTTATGGATAACCTCTCCAATGGTAATATTATATCCTTGCATCGAATTCATGAATTGACTGGTAACCAAATAAAATTTTATAATGTAGATTTACTCAATAGGGATAGACTTGAAGATATTTTTTTAGAAAACAAGATTGATGTGGTTGTCCATTTTGCTGGTTATAAGGCGGTCGGCGAGTCGGTTGAGATGCCCCTCTGTTATTATCATAACAATGTTACTGGAACACTTATTCTCTGCCAGGTAATGCAAAAGTTCAATGTGAAGAGGATGGTATTCAGTTCTTCAGCAACAGTGTATAGTGTTAGGGGAGACGAGCCAATCTGTGAGGAGTTTCATCTCGGGGCCACTAATCCATATGGGCGTTCTAAATTGATGGTCGAAGAAATCTTTCGTGATCTTTATGCATCAGATAACAATTGGAGTATTTGCTTATTACGATATTTTAATCCGATTGGTGCTCATCCAAGTGGTCGCATCGGAGAAGACCCAAATGGTATACCTAATAATTTAATGCCTTATATTACCCAAGTAGCTGTTGGCAAGTTAAAGGAGCTTCGGGTCTTTGGTAATGATTATCCGACCCCAGATGGGACAGGAGTAAGAGATTACATCCATGTAGTTGACCTTGCGCTAGGGCATTTAAAGGCAATAGAAAAGGTTAAGTCTACCATTGGCGTTGAGGCCTATAACCTTGGTACGGGTAGGGGATATAGTGTATTAGAAATGGTTCAAGCTTTTGAAAAAGTGTCAGCTAAGAAGATTGCTTATAATATTATAGGTCGTAGGCCAGGTGATGTTGCAGTATGTTATGCTGATCCATCTAAGGCAAAAAGAGAATTAGGTTGGGTTGCGGAGAGAGGAATCGAAGAGATGTGTTCTGATGCATGGCGTTGGCAACTAAATAATCCTAACGGTTATATTGAAGAACCACCTGCTATTATTAAAGTTTAAGGTTTGTGGATAATTTAATATTTCCCGTGAAAATGCGATTCCGAAATGGCAGGTTGGAAACAAAGCCATACTCGAACGTGTTGGATAACTCATAATCGATGACCTTGCGATTGCCTGTCCATGATGTTGAATAGGTACATATAACCTTTACCTATCTGATATAACTGATGTCGATACCCCACACGTGTTTAGGACGATCGATAACGAGTCCTCGTATCAGGTAAGGACGAAAGTGGGTGGCATGCAGGCGATTACTCTAGTGTTGCTTTTGATAGATAGTATCCAGACCCATTAATTCTATAAGACGCCTCACACAATTCCGGGGTTTACCCATAGGCCCTGAACTTGAAGTGACTTTGTCATTCATCGGTAGCCGAAAAAAAGGGTGCTTCATAGATTGCCTTGATTCGGTTCATCAACTGTACATTTTCTTAAGTTGGGATGTCTCATCAGGGAGAGACACACTAGTACCATACCGTAGCGTCAGTAGTTCTGATTGCTGCTTGATACTAACGATGGATGATTACTTCACCAAACCTACGTTTGTTGGGACATCGTTTTATTAATATCCAATCCCGTAAGTTCAGATAGACGCATTCAAAGTATTTAGAAATAGCGAGATAATTGTGCTGGTTATTTATTTATTTATTTATTTATTTATTTATTTATTTATTGACTTTTGTACTACGTCAATATATTTAAAACACTCTTCTACTGTTAACTAAATAGGAAGCTTTTTTCAAGTTTTGGCTTATTTAAGTGGGTAGTTGGATTTTCTTGTACTGGTCATACACCTGTAAAGTAGACAGAAGAATAAAGCTACGCAGCCAGTGCGTACCGATACTCAAACGGTGTGGTTTTTTCAGTTTGGATTGAAACCGTTGGTAGTTTTAACAGTAAATATAATCTTACATGGTTTGATGTATGTCAGTTCCTGATTTACATTGGAGTAGATACAACTTCTCTGTCTTGAGGACGCAAAAAATGGATTCGATGTATGCGTTATCTAGGCAGGTGGGTTTGCGAGAGTAGCTGCCTTTAACGCCGGGTGCTTCTAATCGCGTGTTGTACGCCTGAGAAGTATACTGTAAGCCTTGATCTGAATGGAGAACAGCTCCCGCTACATATCTATTTTTCTTTTCCACTGTTCAACAGTATCAACACAAGTTCCAACGCTTCATTTGAATAATCGACTGCATTCCTAGTTCCTTCATGAGCCGCCATGCTTTCATGTGATTGACGAGATGACCCCCTCTCTAATTCAGTCACCATTCGTATATACCCAAAGTAGGGATGCGGAAAATGGATAGACATCATGTGCTTTTTCAACTCATGATCAAGATCTTGTTTAGAAGCACGCTTAGGCTTGCCATTTGTAGTAAGTGGCTCTAGGAATACCTGCAATGGCTAAACAAACTTGTAATGCCGTGCAAAAGACGTAGCTCCTCGACTATTTCATAATTATCTCGCTGACTCGGGGCTTATCCTTTGTTAGATGTGGATACCGCTTTTTTAAGTAATCTACCTGTGCTTTCAGGAAATCCCGTTCTTCCTCTTCCTCTTTTTCTTCTGTTTTGAAGATCCTGCGAGGACGTCCTATATGAGGTGTGGTAGTCTTCTCTGATCGTACCTTAAAAGTCTCTCCGTGTAGCCATTTCTTCACGCATACCTTCGATTGAGTAATGTTCTAATGTCTAACTTTTCAGCTCTCTTTTTATAACTGGATGATCTCTTCTTGCACTCCTGAACGGCAGCTAACTTAAATTACTCTATATACTGATTAAATATTTGCCCTTTTTAGCCATTGAAAAATCCCCTCCAAGTTGTACTCGTTTCATTATTGTACCAAAAGTTTTTTCTGAGTGTCTATTTAAGGGGGATAATAATACCAACTTTTTTCGAATAAAAGGAAGCCGAATTTCTGAATAGCCCTGCGGAATCAGTCCTCAATGATGGACTTGTCCATGACGGGGGAGAACTTACTATGCGGCACAAAACGCGTAGCATCATCCACGAAAAAGTAACCAGAAACACTTGCTTCATCGCTCCACCTGTGGCGGTGGGCAAATACGGGACGAACTTGATGTTCGAATGCAACAACCGATTATGATAGCGATGCTGAAACCTCCCTGCAGCCACATCCTACTCTGCATACTTACGTATATGGCGACTGCTGTAACTGCGCTGTGTGAGTTTTTATGCGGCGTGTTGCGCTTTTAATCTCACCTGGTGCAATGCTGCTTTCCCATTCCAGTAAATGATTAGAGCCACACTGCGACCTGGCACAATTCGACATAGCAGAATAGCTTGCTTCATAAGAGGTCCTGCAATAACGGCGTCAGTTGTTTGTTTTCCCTTGCTCATGGGCTTCAATACATGGAAGCCCTCGCTCTAAATAGTGGCTTAGCGTCCTCCCCGATAGGCTTGTTTGCTATCAAATCTGTACTTTTAGCGCTTTGCTGGCGGGATTTTGCCATTCTGGCAGTAGTGGTGACAACAACTGCACATGCCGTGCGGCGATCTTTTCCGCCTTCTGCTTATCTTTCATTTGTTCCCATCTCGCTTTGCTAGACTACGAACTGAGTCTACCAAAAGCATCTGTGAACAAGAATGCAGAACGGGTATACAGCTATAAATTCAAAGTTGTTAAAATTAAGAAATTTAAATTTGTAGACAATAACCGACTGTATTTTCGTCTCAATTAATGCATAATGTCTTTATTGGCTATGATTATGATTGTCCAGTTCACTTCTGAGAATAGATTAACCTAATAGATAATCGTTGTTTCTCGCCTTGAAGGCGAACATTTCCAAAATGTATATGTTTAGTTTCAGTTCATGGTACTACATGTAATTCCAAGACTGTGTCAAAAAAGAGGTGATACTATTGTCGGATAGCATGAATAATAATGAAAATAATCGTATTTTTATGTTTAAAGGATGTTTATGGGGAATACTGATTACCGTCCCTTGCTGGATATTAGTGATCTATTTATTTATCAAGTTTTTGTAAGCGCTCTTATATAGTTAGACAAAAGCCTTTGTAGGTGGTGATGGCATTGCACATTCTTCTGATTATTTATTATTGTCTTATAGATTCAGCGGGGGCTGTAATCGCATTATTGCTTTACTCTTTATTTCAAAACGTTATCAAGTCTGTACAAAATCCAGCTTCTTAAAAATAATACCTTTGACCGTTGCAGTAATATTTGTATTTGCTAATATATTACTATATATGAAATCACATAAATCGGACTATAAAGGCAAAACTGGTGAAAATCAGTGACGCAAAGCTATAGGGACTAAGGTGGTTCAATCCAGTATGTCAGCCAGCTTCCGAATCATCGTGCCTCCGCCGTGGGTTTATGTGAAATCGAGGAGGAATTAGAATGGATAAGTATTGGCATTCTTTCTGGTTGCGGTTTAATGAAGTGATCTTGGATAGTTGTATCTATGATATTGAGCGAACGAAGATTTTTGATAAAATTAGTTATCACCGAACGAAACTACATACATAAGCGAAAGCACCTAGACAGGTGCTTTTTTCTTTTGAAAGAAGAGGGAATTTATAGCGATTCGTGAATAATTGACCCTAGTAGGCCTTCATATATCCATTTCTCGCGACCGAATGTCGTTCCATTCGTTCGTTAATGGTTGGAAATATACGACTCACTTAGTCCATCCATTTCCCCCCAGAACCGCTCATCCAGTTCGCTTCCCGGTCTACTCGACCTTTCAGTATGCCATAAGAAAGCGAGAAACGTCATAATAACACAAAATATGCAATATACAGAAAGCTGTATAATTTGGTAATATAGGCGTTAGGTCCTATCAATCACGAATAAACAAAAGAAAGGAGAATTAAAAACGAATATTATTCGACAAAAAAGAAGTTTTTCCATTATACTTGCGTTCCTGTTGTTGCTTTCCAGCTTTGGTTTGGGCAATCTTTCATTTTTTATTCCAGTGGCATCCGCTTCGACGAATGTGAAGGCGATGGTATCCGGCGGATATAACCATGCACTAGCTTTGAAGTCGGACGGCACGGTTTGGGCCTGGGGTGACAATACGAACGGACAATTGGGCGACGGTACCTCGGAAGGGCAACAGCCCAGCCCGAGGCAGGTGAAGTATAGTAATGATGAACCATTAACCGACTTTATCAAAGTAGTCGCAGGTGAAAATCATTCTATGGCTTTGAGAAGCGATGGCACATTGTGGGAATGGGGTGACTGGGTCCGGTCTGACAACAATGTGGAAGATATTCTCTCCCCGCGGCAAGTGACACTCCCTAATTCAGTGAAGGACATGGCAACAGGCGGGTTCTTCTGCTTGGCTTTATTAGAAGACGGAACCGTTTGGGGCTGGGGCCAAAATAATTGGGGGCAACTGGCTGCTGGCGCTAGCGGCGTAGCTGAAACATTTTATAATACGCCAGTGCAAGTGGTAGGTCCCTATGGAATAGGTTATCTTACCGATGTCGTAAAGCTTATTTCATCCGATAGTTTTGCAGCTGCCTTAACTGGGGACGGTAGGTTATACGGATGGGGGAATAATTACTCGAATCCTTTGGCATTAGCTAGCTACACCGAGAACGATTGGATGGTCAGTGTACCAACCCTAATTACGGCTTTCCCCGAACCTGTTGTCGATTTAGATTCTGGCGCTTACGGACTTGGAGCGGTACTTAAGAGCGGCAAGGTATGGGCGACTGCGCTCCCTTTCGTTAGTAATAGCCAAGTGTTTACCGGGGATACCTATTATTCAATCCCACCTGTTACGGATGCTAAACAAGTCGTTATGGGCGGCAATTCGATAGCTGCGTTAACGGCTTCTGGAAAGGTTTGGACCAAAGGAGTCAACGGTACGGATGATTACTCCTGGTCGACTTTTATTCTGGGAAATCCGGATGTTGGCTATCAAAGTGATCAAGCACAAGTAAAGGGGCCGAACGGGGAAGGGTATCTTACCGATGCCATGTATCTCAGTGGAGGAAACAACACGGCGTATGTGATCCGAAAAGACGGAACGCTGTGGAGTTGGGGCAGCAATCAAAATGGACAATTAGGAATAGGCACCCCGGGAGAAGGTGAATCGGCTAACGCTAGTAAGGTTCCTGTTGCCGTAACTGTCGAGGGAGCTCCGTTTCAACTGGCTCCATCCGCGGACGCAAGCCTCAGGACTTTATCACTGAACGGCGAGGCTTTAAGTGGCTTTATGCCTGATATAAAGCAGTATGAGGTGAATGCCGATTCCGGAACAGCTTCGGTGACGATTATTGCTGAGCCTTCGGATCTGGCTTCTGTTGTTTCGGTCAATCATGCTCCAGTCGGCGGCGACGGCTCTGCTACGGTTGCTTTGCAAGCAGGATCGAATGTGGTAGGGATTGAGATCACGGCTCCCGATGGGGTTTCCAAAGAATTGTACAGTGTGAAGTTACATGTAGGCTCCGGCGCGGATATTCCGACTAATGACTGGGAAATTCGGCTTGACGACGATAATTCTGCGATGACGCAGTCTGTGAATCTCCCCGATGGGGGTAGTATTGGGATTCAACGCTTACCAACGTCCGACTCGCAAATCATCCGCAGCAAGTATAATGGCGAGATATTGAAAGTTCTCCATTTCTCTAACCATAAGACGGTAGCAGTTTACCCGCTGTCGGACCTGAGCGGTAATTTTGCTCTCGTGAGCAACGTCTCGAACGGTATCGAACTTGTCCAGATGGATCCAGATTTGAATCTGCTGACACCGAGCACGGTTCTTGTTGTGGATGACGTAACATGGACTGGCAAAACAGCTTTGAAGGCTAAACCGTCATCTGACGGCGGGGTTATTATCATCGGTAAAGCGACGCAGGCATCGTCTGGATGGACTATGCCGTATATCGTGAAGCTGGATTCATCCTGGCACAAAGTGATGGAAACTGGATTCGTCGTTAGCGAAGACTTCCCGGACGTCATCAATGATGTCACGGAGGATGGAGCCGGAGGCTATGTCGTAACAGGGACATTATCCGTTGGAGCTGATTCGCCATCTTTGCTGGCAGTCCATTTGGCAAGTGATGGCACGATGGACAATGTGAAGTCTTTTCAGCGTGATGTAGTTCAAGAAGGACAAAGCATTGTTCATACAGGGGATGGCGGTTATGTGATCACCGGAACGTCCGCTTCCGACAGGGATAATACCATCCTGCCAGGTATATGGCTTTTGAAGCTCGATTCTTCCTTGAATTTGGTATGGGATACATACACAGAGAGCAATGGGCCTGCCTCTGTGAAATCTTTGATCCCCTTGGCGGAAGGCGGCTATGCAGCGGCGGGAATGCGCGACGGTATGTCCGGCATGACGGTATTCAGTAAGGATGGATACGAGATTTGGCATGTGTCCGATTCCGGTGGTAGAGAGTGGCTGCATGCAGCACGGACGTTGGATGGCGGTTATATGACTTCAGGATCCACACCGGACGGCAAAGCATTTTACAAAAAGTGGTCCGGTCCGAATCTGAGGTTGTCTTACATACAGGTCGGCTTCGAGGAGAAGACGGTTCCGGTGACGGTGGCCAATCCTCAAGTGGCTGATGTGATCAGCTTCGAAGTAGATGGCAGCAGTTCATCGGTGGCGGTCGTTCCATATTTGGAGAACCCCGATATGAAATTGACGGTTGAAGGTGCGGTACATGGCAGCGGAGACACGATTAACGTCGAATGGCCGGCTGGCACGACATCGAAGACGATTGGGTTGACAGTGCAAACGCCGGACGGCAGGTATGCTAGATCTTATTCGGTTGAATTGAAAGCCATCCCGATTAATAAGGATGCGTTGAAAACAGCTATCGACGAAGCCCAGTCTTTTCTGGATATGGCAGTAGGAGGTACGGAGGTCGGGCAATATCCCGTTAGTGTGATAGAAAGCCTCCATACCTTACTTCAAGACGCTAACATGGTTTATAGCGAAATCGGAAGCAGTCAAAGTTCAGTTGACAATGCGGCCTGGCAATTAAGTGAACAGCTGTCATATATGCCATATGAGCAAATTCCTTATGCCGAAAAGGTTGCGTTGGCTTCGTCGCTTTTGCAAGCTTCACAACTCCTAAAGCAAACTGTTCAGGGCACAGATCCCGGGAATACACCTCCTTCGGCGTTTGAATCGCTTCAAGCGGCGTATGATGTGGCGAAAGCTGTCATGATGAATGTCCGTGCGGGTCAAGAACTAGTAGATACTGAGTTTGGTAACTTACTGGATAGTATCGCAAGCTTTCAGAATGCTTCCATTCTCCCGTCACCCGCGTTCTTTGCGGATTTTGAGAACAATGATGGCGGCTTTCATACGGAAGGTGCGAATTCCACTTGGGCTTATGGGACACCGGATTACAGCAAAGGACCTGAGGGCGCGCATTCGGGGACAGCGGTTTGGGGGACGAACTTAACCGGCAATTATAATGATGAAGAGAACAGTTATCTCATCTCGGGCCCCATCGACGCATCCGGAAATAGCATTAAGAAGGTAGTCGTTTCCGCCTACGTGTGGGAACAAACAGAAAATAATTACGACTATAGCTACATCGATGTCAGCAAGGATGGCGGGCAATCCTGGCAAACCTTGCATGAGTTTACTGGCGGGAACCATTCTTATGAAGGTGAAGGTGAGGGTGAAGGGGAAGTTTACTATCCTCCGGTTTCAACCGATTGGAAGAAGCTTATCTTTGAATTGGACCCGAGCTACGCTGTACCGGATTTGCAGATCCGTTTTCATTTAACTACCGACGGATGGGTAAACGAACCTGGTATCTACGTGGATGATGTCGCAGTGTATGTCGTGAAAAAAGCACTTAAAACTGCGCTGCTTACGGCAGACAAGACACTCGCTGTCGCTCTAGAAGGCCAGCTTCCAGGGCAATACAGATACGGCGTTCGCAACATGCTGCAAAGCGCGTACGAAACCGCTCGGCAGGTTAACGAAGATCCGGCTGCCACCGAAGCCAAGCGTGAGACTCAGTTGAATAGGCTAGAACAAAGCCTACATATAGCCGAAGGGCTGAAGGTGAGTACTTCTTTGGGTGCTACCGTTCCAAACGGCAGCATTGTCTCATATGGCGGACAAAAGTGGATCATGCTGGATCATGATTCCGGCAAAATGATCTCATCCAATGAGATCGGTACTTCTCAGTGGAGCGAGGATGGATCCAATACTTTTAATCCTAATACAGAGGGTTCTCTTGCTTATCAGCTGAATCATTCCTTCTTGATGTCTCTTGAAAACTCAGATTGGGTCCAAGAGCATGCATGGGACGTAAGCGGCTTAGACGGCCGTATTTGGAACGGAACCGGTTCGGTATCCACCAAAGTGGGTCTGCTTTCCGCAAATGAATACTTGCAATACGGAACCGTCTATCCAGGCGGAAGTGGTATGCTTGATCATCTTAGAGATGTTTGGACATTGACACCTGCTACCTTTATTGGTACCGAGATTGGGACTACTGATCAGGGATTGTATCAAGTCAATGATTACGGCAATTTGAGTATTGCTGCTCCCAGAGCTTACAAACACATAAGGCCGGTCATTTATTTAAGGACAGACCTTGTACAGGCTGCAGGCAGTGGATCGGATGAAGATCCGTTTATGCTCACACCAGACACGGACGAGCACCAGATTTCCCTTACAACAGCTATATTGTCTGATTGGTTCCGTGGAATCAATCCAGGGATCGATTCCGTGACAAATGTGGTATATGCGGAGAGGTTAACATTGCCTCTCGAGGATGCTGCTGGTGTAGCAATTCAGTGGAGCTCGAATCAACCGAATGTTATTGATCCGTTGACAGGCGTAGTTAAGAAGCCTCTGCCTGGGCAGCCCGATACTGAAGTTGAATTATCGGCTGTCGTGAGCAAAAATATGTCGACCCGTAACGTGAGCTTCACGCTGGTGGTAAAAGGGAATCCAATCACTGAAGCCGAGATAGTGGCTGGAGACAAATCAGCGCTAACGTTGGCTTCGATCCTAGGAAGCAACGTGGATGAGAGTCAAGTTACGACGAATCTTTTCTTGCCAACGGCGGGTGCGCTCGGTTCCACAATTGAGTGGACGAGTGACAACACGGTGATCGCGCCGGATGGAACAGTGACTCGCGATACGTACACAGAAGGCGACCAGACGGTGCGATTAACAGCAACCGTAAGCAAGGGTACGGCCAGCGAATCGGTAGTCTTCACGCTTGTAGTAAAAGCGAACGCGATCTCGGAAGCTGAGATCGTGGCTGGAGACAAGATAGTGTTGACGCTGGCTTCGATCATAGGAAGCAACGCGGACGAAAGTCACGTAATGACGAACCTAGTACTGCCGACGACAGGAACGCTCGGTTCCGCCATCGCGTGGACGAGTAACAACGCAGCGATCGCACCGGATGGCACAGTCACCCGTGGCACGCACGCAGAAGGCGACCGGACGGTGCAATTGACCGCAACCTTAAGCAAGGGTACGGCAAGCGAATCGGTAGTCTTCACGCTTGTAGTAAAAGCGATCGCGATCTCGGAAGCTGAGATTGTGGCCGCAGACAAGTCGGCGCTGACGCTGGCTTCGATCCTAGGAAGCAACGTGGACGAAAGCAACATCACGACGAACCTAGTACTGCCGACGACAGGAACGCTCGGTTCCGCCATCAAGTGGACGAGTAACAACGCGGCGATCGCGCCGAACGGCACGGTGACTCGCGGCACGTACGCAGAAGGCGACCGGACGGTGCAATTGACCGCAACCTTAACCAAGGATACGGCAAGCGAATCGGTAATCTTCACGCTAGTGGTGAAGGCGAACGCGATCTCGGAAGCCGAGATTGTGGCAGCAGACAAGGAAACGTTGACGCTGGCTTCGATCATAGGAAGCAACGCGGACGCAAGTCACGTAATGACGAACCTAGTACTGCCGACGACAGGAACGCTCGGTTCCGCCATCGAGTGGACTAGTAACAACGCAGCGATCACACCTGACGGCAAAGTCACCCGTGGCTCGCATACAGAAGGCGACCGGACGGTGCAATTGACCGCAACCGTAAGCAAGGGAACGGCAAGCGAATCGGTAAGCTTCACACTAGTGGTGAAGGCGAACGCGATCTCGGAAGCCGAGATTGTGGCCGCAGACAAGGAAGCGCTGACGCTGGCTTCGATCCTAGGAAGCAACGCGGACGAAGGCCACGTCACGACGAACCTAGTACTGCCGACGACAGGAACGTTCGGTTCCGCCATCGTGTGGTCGAGTGACAACTCTGTGATCTCGCCGGATGGCACGGTCACTAGACCGACTACTGCAACCGGAAAAGCGATCGTAAATTTGACGGCAACCTTAACTAAGGGAAGCGCGGAGCTAAACGTCGTTTTTGAAATAACGGTACTAAGTAAGGATCCGATTCCGAATGGCACGCCTACTGTAGTCAACGCTGACGAACCGCTCATTTTCGCGGACGGCATAGTGATTGATTTGCAGGGCATAGTAGTACCTGCAGGTACTACAGTAACCGCTAATTCTGTGAGTCCGGTTTTAACTGGTACTTCGCTGCAGCAAGTTGGTCCTGTCGTCGAGTTCAGATTCCAGGGGATGCAGACCGGCCAGCTTGAGGCGCCGGTTAAACTACAGTTTCCTATCGCTCCAGGGACGGATTTATCGAAAGTCGGTATTTTTTATTTCGACGAGATGACGGGGAAATGGGAGTACCAACGGACGAATATAGATGCCAATGGCCATGTTTCGGCTTTTGTGACTCATTTTTCCACGTACGGCGTCTTTATAGCCGATCAAGCGTCAGCTCCCATTGCGAATCCAGCAAGCGGTTCGATATTGCAAGCAGGTATGTCTATTACACTAACGACAGCAACCGGCGGTGCGGAAATTCGCTATACGACCGACGGGTCTGAGCCTGCATCGGCAAGCACTCTGTACGATTCCGCTCACATACCAACTGCCAGTGCCGGAAACGGTCTGATTGTAAAAGCTATCGTGCAGAAGGACGGAATGATCGACAGTATTGTGCAAACCTTCACTTACACGATTTCGGCTCTAAGCGACAACGCCAAGCTGAGCGGCATACTGGCAAGCACAGACAGTTCATTCTCGAATTTGCTCGCTGTAACTCCAGACGGTTCGGCTGGAACCACCGTATATGCTGCTACAGTATCCAATGTTGTAGACTCGGTGTACGTAAATGCATTTGCGGAGCACTCTGGAGCGCATGTAAGCATATTGAAGGATGGACTTCCGGTAACGGTAAGCAACGCTGTTTACTTGAATGTTGGCGTGAATCCGATTCTTATATTGGTTACAGCTGAGAACGGGGATCGGCAAGAGTACACGTTGAACGTCAACAGGCTGGGCTCCGGCAACGCGGATATCAGTGGCATTCGATATGGAGATGAGCCGCTCCTGCAATCAGGCAATACATTTATGCTGAATGTGGGATGGGACATGGCAACCGTAAATGTTCTCGTGAGCTTATCGGATCCGACCGCTCAAATGACCGTTACGGGTGCGACCTACGACATGAATGTTATCCATATTCCAGATCTTAGTTTTGACGCAAGCCAGAACATATACCCGATTATCGTTACGGCGCAAGACGGAACGGCTAAAACGTACAGTCTCCAAATTGTGCGGAGCCCTGAGCCATCGAAGGACATTCTAGACACTAATCATGACGGCTTCATCTCTATCGATGACGTGTCTAAGCTGGTGCTCGAACAATTTGATGTCGACGGAAACGGTTTTGATTCGAACGACGTGATGTACTTACTTCGCCAAATTGAACCGAGGTTCGTGAAAATGAAGTAGGCTGTTCAATAAGAAAGGCTTCCCATCAGTCTGAACATGACTGTGGGAAGCCTTTTTGTAGTTCCTTGAGGACAGAATAAAATGATATTAAAACCGGGGAGGAGAATTCGTCAAATCATTGAGCTACTGGAGTGGGAGAACAAGGTTTCTCCGGGTACCTTAAAGCGCAGCAAGTTGCAGGATCATCCGCTAGAACGTGGTGTTATCATAACAAATTAGTACTTTAGACATCCCATCTTCCAGAATTAACACGACGAAAAGACCATTGCCGCAAGTTATGCATTTGCTACAATAGGTGTATAAGTCAATCACATAAATCGGACGATAATGGCAAAACTGGTGAAAATCAGTGACGCAAAGCTACAGGGACTAAGGTGGGTCAATCCAATATGTCAGCCAGCTTCCGAATCATCGTGCCTCCGCCGTGGGTTTATGTGAAATCGAGGAGGAATTAGCATGGATAAGTATTGGCATTCTTTCTGGCTGCGGTTTAACGAAGTGATCCTGGAGAGTTGTATCTGTGATATTGAGCGAACGAAGATTTTTGATAAAATTATTTATCACCGAACGAAATTGCATACATAAGCGAAGGCACCTAGACCAGGTGCTTTTTTCTTTTGCTAGAAATGGGAAAGTGTAGCAGATTGATCGTGTGAAATAGGACTATCGACCCTGTCTTTAGTCACTCACCATTTGTGATTTCATGGTTTATTATTGTATAATATTAGAGTCGTCTGCGCCTAAAACCCCAGTATTTTATCCAAATCATTCCTTCATCGTCTTTGAAGAGCTTAATACCTACTAATTTAAATGGCGTCCAAACCTCTGTAAAGTAGTAATTAGGCATTGCTTCGCCTCCTGTTTGATGTAGCTTACATAACTATAACTGCTGGCTTCTGAAAAGTACGTCGAAATTTGTCATTCAATTATGAATGATTTATTTTTTGCGTTAAAAGCACCCCTCAGGGTGTTTTTTTTGCTTTATCCCCCGACAAGATGTGACTTCAAGGCTCAAAAAGTTTATAATAGGAATTATCCAGTTTGTGACTTGGGTGGTGATGAAATGTTAAAGAAGAAATGGAAGAAGCGATTATTATGGGTAGGAAGCAGTCTGGTTGTTCTGCTTGCTATTGGGTATTTTGGCATGAATATAGCTATGTCGTATGTACTACAATCGATGATTCCGCAGGTTCCTATTGAAATTAGCGGACAAGCTTTAGAGAGTGATAGTCAAATAACAGGTTCGATAGGTATTAGTGAGGAAGCTGAAAGTGGTGTAGTGCCAACAGATAAAGCGGCAAAATCTTCGGTTTCTAATGTTACGCAGGGGGAAGCGAACTCCCTAGGTAGTCAGTCTACTACTGCTCCTATTGGAACTTTTAAGAGTAGCGAAGCCGTAGTCTCCGGTTCTAGTGCCGTCAGTGAACCTAGTGTAACTATACGAGATGGGCATACTGCTCCTCCAAAACCACAGGCGACAATGCATAGTTTAGGTTATCAGGCTCAAGTTTCAACGGAGAAAGCGAAAGCAGTCCAAGACGCGATCACGCTTAAGGAGAAGGCAGCGGTAACTTCAGTCCTGTTGAAAAAATTGAGTGCTTCAGATCTTCAACTTTTTGCGAAAATGGCTGGGAATGGCTTATCTATGGAAGAGAAGAAGAATGCTAAGGAAATCATTTTACAGAAGTTATCGGAGAATGAATATAACCAGTTGATTGGGATCGCGGCGAAATATGGATTGAGCCAGGGAAAATCTTATAAAGACACGCAGAAGTAATCTCAGATTTCATATAGGCAGAGGGGATTTTGTGAGAAAACGAAAACGACTCATTCTGGTTTTGGTTAGTATAGGCATTATAGGTGCGGGCGGCTATTCGGCCTATACCTATGCTATGAATGTGATAGGGAACAAAATCGCAGATCGGCTCGTTATTGAAGCTGAGAGTAATCAACAAATGTTTGAGAACATTGATTTGCCTGTAATAACTGAAACCAAAGAAGTTGCATCTTCTGAAGCATCTGTCCCGTCTTCTGAGCCAGGTTTGGCAGACAAGCTGGTGGGTAACTCCAATGCCGTTAATTCGGATCAGGGACAGGCAGAATCGAAGTCTGTTCAGAGCAAGCAAACTCAGCAAGTTGCGGTCAATGAGCAAGAGAAACAAACTGCAACGGAGAAGAAGGATGCTCTGTCATTTGGCGGTAAACAGGAAGCTGTGAAGTTCGTGATGAGCCGTTTTTCGGCATCAGAACTCAACAAGCTTAGGCAAATAGCGAGCGGCGGATTGACAGCTGAGGAGAAAACGGAACTGAAGAAGATCGCATATACGAAGTTTACATCGGCAGAAATTGCTGCAGTACAGAAAGTGGTTTCTTCCCAATAATACATAGAAGAGGTGTTTAGGTAGTGAAAGCAAGTCAACGAATGAAAGCAATAACAGGTTTATCCCTAGCCGTGATGATGGGGATTTCTGCGCAAGCATCAGCAGCACAAGCACCATTGGATGTGGATGTGTATCAGGTTCCGATGCATTTTACGTTTGACGGGAAGGAATATGCGCCGCCAGAAGGTCAGCAGGGTTTTATTTATGAAGGTACGACATATGTTCCCATCCGATTCATCTCTTACTCGCTGGATAAAGCGGTCAACTGGGACCCGAATACCTACACGGTGACGATTGCAGAGCCTAAGGCAGCAGATAAAATAAATATTAGTGAATATAAATTAAACACACAGATTTATTCGAAAAGTACGGAAAAGTTCAATAAATCGAAATTGGCTCCAAGCAATTTGAAAGTATACAAAGAGAAAATTAATTATGTTTTCGACGGCGTTGCAAAAAAACCATCTGATGAATTGCCTGGGTATATTGTTGACGGCAGTTTGTTTGTACCTATTCGTTTCTTTTCGGAGTCCGTTGGCAAAACGATTAACTGGGATCCAGAAACGTACACGGTGGCCGCGGATACGAAGGAAGAGAAGAAGCCAGAGGTTAAATTGCCTGAAACGAAACCAGAGACACCTGGGCCTATTGGCGGCGGAGGGGGCGGAGCTCCTAGTTCTAAACCATCTGAAGCTTCGATTAAGGCTGAGGCTGAGGCTAAAATGGCCCAGCTAAAAGCAGATGCTAAAGCCGCGTTACAAGAGCTATATGATCAATATAAAGAAAATCCAAGCCCAAGTTTAATCGCGGAAGGTTTTGCGAAAGTCGATCAAATTAATAATCAATTTGATCAAATTAATAGTGACACGAAAGCAAAATTAAGTGAGAACGGTTATGATACTTCCATTACAGATACCTACAAAGATCAATTTGAGCAAATGAAGGAAGATGAAATGGCTAAGATAAATAAGTAATCCGCCCATTTTTGGGCTTTCGTTCACCGAGTAGGCTATCGCACACATACAGTATAGTAGATAATCAAACTATACAGAGATTGTGAGTGATTCCGATATGACAAAGCGTGAAGATCAAGAATTTCGTCCGCCACTCGGAGGGCATGGCGGCGGTATTGGCCATGGACCTGGTGGAGGTATTGGCCACGGCCCAGGAGGCCCCGGAGGACCAGGACACTTCCCTGGTGGACCTGGTGGTCCAGGACATTTCCCTGGCGGACCTGGTCACTTCCCGGGAGGCCCCGGCGGTCCAGGTCACTTTCCAGGAGGACCCGGGCACTTTCCCCACCATGGCGGCGGTTTTAACAATTTGCTGCCATGGGTAGTGGCTCCATTGTTATACGGTGCAGCGACGCAACCGTACTATCCACCGTATTACCCATACCCATATCCATACCCATATCCATATCCGCCATACTATCAGCAATATCCACCATATCCGCCGTATCCCGTGATAAGGGATGATCAACAATCATAATAGTATAAGAATCAGAGCTGCCTAACAAGTAGTAATCCCCTGCTTGCAAAGGCAGCTCTATTGCATTAGCGGCTCTTCTCTCTTCTTTATTCATTTCATTCATTCTTTCTTTTCTTCTTAGTCTAACGACATGAAAATAACTTACTAACGACAAGAAAGTCCCTCGAATATAAGCAATTAGAGTTTCAAATGAGGCTATACACATGTAGTAAGGAAATTCAAAATAATTGCTTAAAAAGCATTTAACTACCTTTGGACGACATTATCAGTAAGTAAAAATTCGAACTGCTGAAGGCAGATTTTTCCCGACAGAAATTAAATAATTACATCAATAAAAAACCGCGAAGGCTTGTTGCTACGCGGTTTCTCCTATTTTATGGCCGAATTCTTTCATTATTCTTTTATTTGGCTGTAGTAAACTTGCATTATGAATCCTGAAGGAGGTGAAAAAAATGGAACAGAACAAGAAAGCGGAAGTGAGCAAAGAATCGGTAGAAACAAACAATGCTGCCGAAATCAAGCTTGACAACTTGCCTAAGAAGTTGTCTGAGGAAGAATCAAAGAACGTGACCGGCGGAGTTAAAGATCCATATAAGTATCAATCACGTGCTTCATATTAATCAGGGCGCGGGGGGATTCCCCGCGCTTTTATCTAGAAATAGGACGAAAATAAAGGGGTTGCCATGATATCACTCGATCAGGTTATTGCCCTTCACATAGAAGGATCTAGCTATTCATTAGCGACTGTTCTGCGCTGCGCCAATATGCGTGGGCGTTTCAGCGCGATTGAGGATTATGCATCACATGTACTTATCGCCGCCTACGCGCAAGAGCATCAACTCACAGTCAGTCCGGAGGAGCTCCAGAAGGCTGTCGATGATTGGAGAGCGGAGAACGAGCTCTATCAAGCCTCGGAAGTAAAAGAGTGGTTAGCGGAACGCTCGCTTTCGACTTCCGACTTGGCTGACTATGCCCGAATGAAGATAGTGAAGGACCTCGTCTGCGAGCACGTGGCAGTCGGCAAAGTAGAGAGATACTTCACCGAACAACGTTCTGAGTTCGATGCGGTGGCTTTCGCGCAAATCGTCGTAAACGAACGAGGGATCGCACGTGAGCTTACATTTAAGGCACAGGAGGGAGCCGAGTTTTTCTTACTTGCACGCGAATATTCGACGGATGAGCAATCAAGGCTTGCGGGAGGGTTTGTAGGTCGCCGGGAAAGAATGCAGCTACCCCGAGCGGTTGCAGCGCAAGCATTCGGGTCGGTTTCCGGAACGGTTATCGGACCTCTTGAAATCGACAAACAATTTTACGTGATTAAGGTTGAAGAAGTTTATCCAGCGGAACTGAATGCTGACACTCGTTCGAGAATTGAACAGATCTTGTTCGAGGAGTGGCTTTCTTCCAGACGTAGGCAAGCAAGCGTACATATTCCGCTTTATGGATAAGATCAGGTCATTGGAGATAAGGTGAGAGATGGAGACCAATAAACAGTTCACCTATATGGAAAAAATATCTTTGTTTAGCGTGCTTCGTTCGGATGAAATAAAAGGGTTGTCCCAATATGCTGAGATCGTGCAATTTTCCATCGGACAGACGATCCATGAAAAGGGCGACTTATCGGAGTCTCTTTACTGTGTTGTATCGGGAGAAGTCCGGATGATCGAAGAGCAGTCGAACGGGAAGGAGATTAGCCTTGGTCTATTGTCGGGAGGGGACAGCTTTGGGTGGGGTACCGAGATGGAGCAACCGAGCACACCCATCACCTACAGCGCTGCAGGGAATGTAAGACTGCTAGTCATTCCAACAGAGAAGCTTCGTGAAGTACTGCTGCAAAATCCCGGACTTGAGCATCTGCTTACGACCTACATGTCATCTCGCGCCGTCTCCATGTTTTTAAAACGGACGACTTTGCTATCTTTCGATGATCATCAAGCCATTAGGACATTTCTGGAACGGATGACTGTGACCAAAGCGGAGAAAGGGCAGCCGATCGTGCGTCAGGGAGACGAAGGAGATGCATTTTACATCGTTCACTCCGGGCATTGTGAGGTAATCAAGGAAGAAGACGGAACCATAATAAACCGTCTTATTCCGGGCGATTTTTTCGGAGAATTAGCGCTGCTTACAGGGGCGCAGCGTAAAGCTACGGTTGTAGCCAGCGAGGATACTCAGTTGTTTCGGTTAAGCAAGGATGATTTCGATCAAATGATTGTGGAGCACCCTGCTCTGAAAACGGCGATCGAGAGCATTTCCGCCAATTATGTATCAAGCGCATCCAAGTATGGGGAAGACGATACGATGGATTTTACGATGGATTTGGAGGCTGCTCCAGGCAAACCAACTCTCTGGCAAACGGCTGAAGTGAAGCCTGCAAAACGACGATTCAAGCTGCGTAAATATCCGATTCTCATGCAGCAAAATGAAATGGATTGCGGTCCTACTTGTCTTGCCATGGTGATGGCATACTACGGCTCGCGCATTCATCTGAATCGGATTCGGGAGCAAACGGAAATGTCGCGTTCCGGAAGCTCATTGTACGGCTTGACAGAGACGGCGGAATCACTCGGTCTGGCTGCGCAAGGCTTCACAACACAGCTCGATGAACTTGCCGATATGAAGCTGCCTGTGATTGCGCATTGGAAGGGCGAGCACTTTATCGTCGTGTATGAAGTGACCAAAAGTCATGTTACTGTTGGTGATCCGGCTTATGGTTTGGAAAAAAAGAGCAGAGAAGATTTTCAGGCTGGTTGGAGCGGAGCGATCTTAACGCTCACGCCAACGGAGCGACTAGCATCTCATGAGCGTATTCGCAATCCGATAACTCGGTTTATCGCATATGTGATGCCGAACAAAAAAGCACTGCTATCACTCCTAGTCACGTCATTGCTCGTGCAATTGATCGCCCTTGCGATACCGATCATTACGCAAGTCATTGTAGACATGGTGCTCGTAGATAAGCAGACGGATCTTCTACAAATGCTGTTGATCGGTATGCTTGGGCTCTCTGTTTGTTATATCGTAGTCAATTCGTTCCGAAATTTTTTAGCAGCTCGAATCGCACTGCGTATCGACATCACCATGCTAGGAGATTTCTACAAGCATTTGCTCAGCTTGCCTTTATCGTTTTTTTTGGCACGCACGATCGGCGATTTGACAAGTCGGGTGGGCGAAAACCAGAAAATACGTAGAATGCTGACAACCGGGGCCGTGCAAATGCTGCTTGACGTATTGACGATATTCATCTACGGGACGCTTATGTTCGTCTATCATATGAAGTTGTCGTTTATCGCGTTTGCCATTATTCCGTGCTATATCGCGCTAGTGCTGCTCTTTTCGCCGCTCATGCGCAAAAACAGCCGCAAGCAATTCGAAGCGGAGGCGGAGTCCCAAACGACGATAGTCGAAGCTATCAAATTGATCTCGACCGTCAAAGCCCTTGCCGCTGAATCGGCCATAAGATGGAAGCTGATGGATAACCTGCAGCTTGCTTTGAAGCAGCGGATGAAGGCCATTCAATTACATGTAGCATCTGAAACGATTACGAACAGCATTAAAACGATCGGCAACGCCCTGGTGCTGTACGGTGGAGCGGTTTTCGTTATGCACGGTCAATTGACGGTCGGGCAATTTGTTGCCTTCTTGTCGGTCTACTTTACAGTTACACAGTCGATAACTAGCATGTTGGAGATGCTGAACGAAATAATGGAAGTGCGAGTATCGATGGAACGGATCGACGATGTCTTTCAGGCCCATCCGGAAGAGCGTGAATCGCAAAATATGCGAAGGCTGGCAGCGCTGAAGGGGCACATTCAGTTCGACAATGTGACGTTTCGTTATGAAAAGGACGGCCCCAATATTTTGCAGCAAATTAGTATCCGCATACTACCCGGGCAAACTGTTGCGATCGTCGGAAGAAGCGGATCGGGCAAATCGACTTTTGCCAATTTGCTCACGAAGCTATTTACGCCGACAAGCGGGACGATCCGTCTTGACGGACACGACCTCAGGCAAATTCATGCCGCTTCCTTGCGCCGTAAAATCGGTATCGTCCAGCAAGAAAGTCGCGTGTTCCGTACCACGATTCAGGACAACATCGCGATTCGTTTTCCGTCCGCTACACTTGAAGAAGTCGAAGCAGCCGCCAAGTTGGCAGGAGCTTACGAATTTGTTACCGCTTTGCCGCTCGGTTTCAAGACGATGATTGGCGAGGGCGGATTAAGCTTATCCGGGGGGCAGCTACAGAGGATAGCCATTGCAAGGGCGCTGCTGGGCGAGCCGAGCATTCTTATATTCGATGAGGCTACAAGTGCGCTTGATTCGGAGTCGGAACGGATTATTCAGCAAAATATGGATTCGATGATGAAAGGACGCACCGCTCTAATCATCGCTCATAGATTGAGCACGGTGCAAAAAGCAGATCTCATTCTCGTTATGGATCGCGGAGCGATCGTGGAGTCCGGCTCCCATGCCGAGCTTACCCAGGCTCAGGGTCTTTATTATTACTTAGTTAGTCAGCAGTTAAGTTGAAAATACGATCACTAAACCGAAGATTCATAAACGAAATGCGCTTGATAATAGCTTGATTTCACGTTACGCTATTCATCAGATATTGTCTGAGAGTTAAGGTGATATAGGAGACAGCGTGGATAAAATACAATGGATGTCAGTACTGCTTTTTCTCGCAGCGGCGCTAATGGTGTACGTCGCTTTCCTTTCTTATCAGAAACGTCATCTACCCATCGCTAAAACGATGATTCTAATCATGGTGGGAGCGGCTTGCTACGCAACAGGCTATGCGTTCGAATTGCTTAGCCGAAATCTGTACGAAGTAAAGCTGGCGCTTCAAATTGAATATTTGGGTATTCCTTTCGTCTCTACGCTATGGGTCTTTCAGGTCATTCAATTTACCGGGACAGCGGCTCGATATCGAAAACGCCTTGCACTGGTCTTATTCGTTATCCCAGCGACTATTTTTATTCTCCATTTGACGAACGATTGGCATCACCTGATCTACAAGAGCTATAACTTGAATGAGGGAGCTTCGGTTCCTTTGTACAAGACGGATAAAGGCCTTGGGTATGAAGTACACACCCTCTATAATTATTTCGTTATATTGTGCGGATTTTTTCTGTTTATCCCCATGTATTGGCGGTCTTCTCGGATCGTGCGCAAGCAAGTCATCGTTCTCAGTATGGGTGCTGCCGTGCCCTTGATGTTCAATATGTTATTATGGTTCGGGGTGGTCGTCGATTTGACGCCGTTCGGTTTCACCGTGTCGGGCGTCGTCTATGTGTGGGGGATTTTGCGGTTTAATCTGCTTAAGTTTACCCCGCTTGCGTTGACTCAAGTGTTTGATACAATTCGGGATGGGGTCATCCTGCTCGATTACGAGGATCAAATCGTCAGTTACAACAGCGCAGCCGAAGAGGTACTTCCCGAACTCGGTTTGACCAAGCATTACCCCGCTTACGTTGGTGAGGTTCTGCCTTCCAGTCCAGAACTGGTTGAGCGCATTCGCGCTGCTAGCACTGGAGACGAACGCTTTCCGTTCCAAAGATTCCATGCAAACCACAGTAAGCATTATCACTGCAATTTAGCGTTCATCTACGATTCGGGCGCTCCGATCGGAAAAATATTGATGTTCATTGATATTACGGAGTTGAAGGACAACGAGACTCGATTGCGTGAGAATGCCAGACAGCTATCAGAGTTGAACACGTTCAAGGACAAGATGTTCACCGTCGTCGCGCATGACATTCGCGATCCGATTGCTCTCCTCGTCAGTCTAACCGAACTACTTGGTGAAGAGCTTACTGCCACCGAAGCCCAGCATGCCGAAGTGTTCCGAGAGCTCCAAGGACAAGTGCAGGGCACGTTCCATCTTGTTGAGAATTTGCTCGACTGGTATCGCAGCCAGAAAGGGAGAGTCGTATTTCGACCGCTAGACTGGAATTTGCAGCAGGTCGTTCGTCAGTCTCTGTCGCTTGCCGGAGCGAGGGCAGGCATGAAGCAGATTCGGATGACGGAACGAATCGACGAGAAGCTTGCGGTTAGCGCGGATAAAGAGATGCTGGATCTCATTCTGCGAAATTTACTCTCGAATGCCATCAAATTTACGGGATTCGGCGGGGTAATTGAGATCGGAGCCGTACTGGAAGGCGATCAGATCGTCGTGTCCGTCTGCGATAATGGAGAGGGAATTGATGAGAAGACCACGGAAATGTTGAGTCTGAACGAACAGTTCTTCAAAATGCCGGTCACTGGAGACGATCCTGGGAATATGAGATTCGGACTGGTGCTAGCCAGTCAATTTGTTAAGATTCATGGCGGCAGCCTTTGGTTTGACAGCGCACCTGGAGTTGGGACGACCTTCTCCTTCACCTTGCCCGGACCGGTTGGTGGAAGGAAGTATTCTACAATGGAATGGTAGTGAAGACGCATGAAAGTGATTTTAGTGGACGATGAGCCGGCGATGCATTTGATTTTGCACAAAATGCTGGATAAGCTGCCCGGTGTTCATGTTGCGGGTGCTTTTACAGATGCGCTGTCCGCAGCCTCCTTCTTAAGCGAGAACAACGATATCGGCCTAGCTTTTGTAGACATCTCGATGAAGGGTGAGAATGGGATGGAATTCGCCGCCAAGATGGAAGAATCTGCTTCTGCCACGCAAATCGTCTTCGTCACGTCTCACAAGGATTTCGCCCTGGAAGCTTACGAACTGTCCGTCTTGGATTACTTGGTCAAGCCGGTTTCCAAGGAGAGGCTGCAGCGGACGGTAAATCGCGCGCTCTCGAACTGGCAGCTTTTACGATCACGGCCTCTGCAAGATCCGGCTTCCCAGGATGTGGGGCAGGTCGTCATAACGGCGCTCGGAGACTTCGCTGTCAGAAATGAAGCAGGCCGCGTAAAGTGGATCTCTCGCAAGTGCACGGAGCTGTTTGCTTACCTGGTTCTTTATCGTGGCAGACGTATTCCTCGTTCGAGACTCATTGCAGATATTTATGGAGGCATGGACCAAAAGGGTGCGGAGAATTATCTGAATACGACTGTGTATCAATTGCGCAATTCTTTGGAACCTCTCGGCATGCGCGGAATCATACGCTCGGAGAACGATGGCTACGCGCTCGAATTGAAGGATCCTTTTATCGATTATGTTGAATTCGAAAAACAAGTTGAGAAGCTGCAATCCATTGACGTTGGGAATGTGGATAGAGCAGTGCAGATTGAGCGGCTGTATACCGGAGATCTGTTTGGAGACAAATCCTATTTGTGGGCAACTGACGAAATGGAGCGCTATGCAAAGTTGTACGCTTCATTTTCAATAAAGCTTGCCACAGCACTTATTTCTTTGCGGGATATGACCGCTGCCTCCAAGCTGCTGCTCAAGCTGAAAGAACGCAATCCGTTTGACGAATCTGTCATATGTCATCTTATGATGATATGCGAGCAGACCGGGGACAGAAAAGGATTGACCGCACTGTATACCGGTTATGCTCGGCTTCTCAGCCTAGAGCTTGGCATTCGTCCTTCCGAGGAGCTGATTCAGCAGTACGAGTTGTTGGTAAGCCGATTTTCCGGCAGAAAATAAATAGTTTTAATAAAAGCAAGGTACAGATACCCTCATTTTTTGAAGAGACTGTACCTTTTTTCTGTATAATTCTTGTCGTTATTAGACTCTCCTCTTTTTCTTTTGTTTAGAATTATTATAAATAAGGTTGACTTTATTTTTATATTATTTATAATAATTATTATCTGATATCGATTATCAACGAAAAACATAAGGCCGTATGGAAGGAGTGCATCACCAATGTATGATGTCATTATTGTTGGAGCTGGTCCCGCTGGAGCTTCTGCGGCGATTTATACTGCAAGAGGGAATTTGAAGACGTTAGTTATCGATAAAGCACCGAATACAGGAGCACTAGCCATTACGCATAAAATTGCGAATTACCCCGGTGTCATTGGCGAAATGTCAGGTAAGGATCTGCTGGATACGATGCGCGACCAAGCCAAAGGCTTTGGAGCTGAGTTCATCCAAACAACGATTACGGATGTAGATGTGGAAGGTGAAACGAAATATGTTTTTACCGCTGACGGGATGTTTGAAGGCAAGTCGATCATCATTGCAACGGGCTCTAAGGGACGTAACCGCATGCTGCCCGGTGAGGAAAATCTGACGGGACGCGGCGTGAGTACTTGTGCGACGTGTGATGGTGCTTTTTTCGAAGGGAAAACGGTGGCAGTGATCGGAGATTCGGAAGAGGCGCTGGAAGAAGCCCAGGCGCTCAGCAAGTTCACTAAATCCATCCATTTCGTTGTGCCTCGGCCTGAGCTGCAAGGTGTTCATCACATTCCAGATTTGAAAGGCACTAACATCTTCTACAAGACGAAGCCGCTCGAAATACTTGGAGACAAGCAAGTACAAGGTCTCAAAATTCGTACAAGCTCCGGCAGCGAGGAAGTGCTGGATGTGGATGGTGTCTTCGTTTTCCTATCTGGCAGTAAGCCAGGTACAGACTTCTTGCAGGGGCAAGTTCCTCTTGATGAGGATGGCTTTATGGTCTTGGACAGCTCGATGCAGTCGTCGGTTGCGGGTGTGTTTGGTGCAGGAGAAGTGAGACGTACCCCGGTCAAACAAGCGGTTGTAGCCGCTGCGGATGGTGCGATTGCCGCTATGGCGGTTGATAAATTTATTAATAAACGGGCTCAATTGATCCCGCAATACAAATAATTCAAACTTATTTAGGAGATGACCACTATGTCTAATGTAATCGTATATTCCAGTACCAACTGCCCTTATTGCGTCCAATTGAAAAAATATTTAACAGATCAGCAAGTCGGATTTGAAGAAAGAAACATCGATCTGAATGACCAATTCGGACAAGAGCTGCACGATATGGGCTTAATGTCACTGCCTGTCACCGTCATCGGTGAGCACAAAATTCTTGGTCTCAACGTCACTAAACTCAAAAAAGCACTAGCCGAAATCGCTAGCTAATCTAATCCATAACCCCAAAGGAGATTACATCATGACACAACAACTAACCGTTCAATCCAATGCTACTTTTGCTAAAATAGGGCTGCCAGCACCGAGCTTCTCCTTGCTCTCCACGAAAAATATGGACACGCTCGAGGAAAAAATCTCGCTCGAAGACTACCGCGGCAGATGGCTCGTATTCTTCTTCTGGCCGTTCGACTTCACATTCGTATGCCCGACGGAAATCACCGCATTCAGTGACCATTACGAGCAGTTCCTTGATCTCGATTGTGATATCGTAGGAGCTTCTGTAGACAGCGTCTACACGCATCGTGCGTGGACACAAACACCGCGCGATCAAAGCGGTATTGGCCCTGTGAAGTTTCCGTTGGTCAGTGACTTCTCCAAAGAAACAGCACGTGCCTATGGCGTACTAGATGATGAGACAGGTGCTGCGCACCGTGGCTTGTTCATTATTGATCCGGATGGCGTACTTCGCTATCAAGTGGTCACGGACATGAATGTAGGTCGTTCCGTTGACGAGACACTTCGTGTGCTTCAAGCACTGCAAGCTGGCGGTCTTTGCCCAGCGAACTGGAAGCCAGGCGATCGCACGTTGTAAGCCAAGGAGTCCTAATCGACATGTGGTCGGTTGGGGCTTTTTCTTGTATTCGTAATCGTGCCCTCATTTGAAGTATAATGGGTACACTACAGGTAGACAGTGAGGTCGAGTGCAGCATGGCGTCCATTGCGGACAAGGTTTTTATGGGTTCTTTAATTTTAATGATGGTAGCCGTTGTCATCAGCGGGGTAGGCTTCCAATTCGTGAATTGGAAATCGCAGGTGACCAGTGAGCTAGAGGAAGAAACGAAGACGAGCAGCTCTCGGAAGAAATCCGTTATGGATCGACAAGATAAAAGTCTGAAACGAATCGGGCGCTCTTACTTATTTTGGATTGCGCTAGCCGGCATGCTGATCTCTATAGGGTTAAGTTATTTATCAAATAGGTAGTTGAAATAAAGCGTATAGCTGCTCATGTTCATGATGAGTGCTGTACGCTTTTTTTTTTTTGGTAGGCGGCTAGCCGGAATCCCGCGCGATGAAACGAGCGGATAAAACAAAATGGCTGCTTAGAGCTCTCCTGCAAGCGTTGAGCATGAGTTTGCTGGCCATATAGCTCAGGGCGTTCGCTGTCTCCTGAATACGAAGCGATTCTCTTCACTGACGCCTGTTTTGCCTGAGAGGGATTGGAAACCGTATACTTAGTCGGCCATTATTTCATTTTAGTCACCTCTACTGCGTATAATGATCCAATTGTGAAGTTATTGAAAATCGTTAGTTAAAATAAAAACGAATATTTTAAAAAAGTCCGCGGGCATTTAATAGCTCCATGCAAGAAGAAATTACTTTGTCTTGATGAAACCCAATATCTTGTTTAATGCGTAATTCTGAGATAGAAAACCATTGAAAATCAATTGCTTCGTTTTGTGGTTCAACACATCCGTCCAATTCCAGACTATATGTAAGACCAATTGCATGTTTCCTAGGGTCAACAGCATCAAATTCCTCATGAAGTTCAATAGTTGGGGAGTACTGCGCTACATAAAGAGGTTGGCTTTCAAGCTCACCTTTAATCTGAATATTATTTCCAAGTGTTTCTTTCAATTGTCTGAGTATGCCATTCTGGATTGATTCCCCATATAATAATCGCCCACCTACTGTACACCACTTTTTTCCTTCATGAGGAGTATTGCGTAGTATGAGACCAACTCGCAATATTTCTCCTTTCTCGGATACATTTATTGGAAGAATGTCTACACAAACTATTGGCAACAATTGCTGGATATTATTCCATTCGCTTTCCTCTATCCAATTCACTAATAAAGCCTCCAACCTTTTGGACTTGATTGATTTCCCAAAATTATAACTAATCCTATCAACAATCAAGTTAGTTGGCAAGTGAACTTCGTTTGCTGCGTCCTATAAACATCCTGAAAAATTTGCTAAAGGTTTACTTAACCATACTGTTCAAAAAACTAAGCAATTTGGTAGCTCATTTTTTCGAATCCCAAGGTCGTTTGGGTGTAATCCGTCATAGGTGAACTGATTAACGTTTTTCCCATTAAATCCACTTTCTTTGTACGAATCCATTTCAGTTTGGATATGCAGATGGTGGGAAGATTGAACGAATCGTAACAGCAAACAAACACGCCGAATTCGGCGTGTTTATTTGTCTATGGCTAACAAACTCGATACTACCCAGAATCCCGCGCGATGAAACAAGCAGATAACACCACTTTCTCCACCTGTCTGCCCGGGTGCTGCAATCGATACAGCAGTGTTTCTACAGCTCGAATGCCTAAAGCTTCCTTGCCGAGCTCAATTGTGCTCAGCGTTGGGGTCGCGTAAGCGGCTGCTTCGATATTGTCCAGCCCGATGACTTTAACTTGATTAGGTACGTCGAGGCCGCAGCGCTTCAGAATAGGCAACAACGCTAGCGCGAGGTGATCATTGGCGCAAACAAAACCATCGGGCATAGTTTCCGGAGTCAATGCCGCTACTTTGCGCTCCAATTGGTGAAGCATATGTGTCCCGGAGTAGGTGATTTGCCATTTCTTCAAATGGTAGTGCTCAGAGGGTCCGGCCATATCCTCGAGAGCCATGCGGCAGCCCCACCATCGCTCTTTGAAACTAACGGCGAATTGATCATCGCCTATGAAAATAACACGCTTCGCGCCAGCGGAGAGCAAGCGTTGACAGGCCATTTTGCCAGCGTCCAAATTATTATTGAGCACACTATCGACTTCGATGAGGGGTTCATTATGGTCGATGAGGACGAGTGGAATCCCGCTCTGTTTCAACGAAATAACGGACTGCGCAGGAAAGGTACCTGCTAGCAGCTGCCCAATGCAATGCGACGGATCGAGATAGGAAGGCATTTGCAGTCCCAGTTGATGGTGAGGCGCGATGGGAACGATGAGATGCTCATAACTGAGCTCTTTGCTGGCAGCGGCAATGCCGGTGAGAACCTTTCCCCAGAAAGGGTTGTCCTCTAAATAGGTAGACTGAATCCAGACCAGGATATAGGGAGAGATTTCGGTCGTCATGTGCGCACTTTCAATACCTGTGTGGCTGGCAGCTTGATTACTAGTTGTAGAACGTTGCGGGTGCTTCTGCTGGAGCGTATAGCCCATCGCTTTCGCAGTCTCCTGAATACGAAGACGGTTTTCTTCACTAACGCCTGATTTACCTGACAAAGCTTGAGAAACGGTATATTTGGACATACCTAGTCGGTCAGCAATTTGCTGCATGGATACTTTTGGGCTCATGAGTGACATCCTTCTATGTTATACATACGTTGCGTTTTCAAATCGAACCTAACAAATCTATTGTTCCTGATCAGGGGGGAAATGTCAATATACGCTTATATAAAGGGTCTGTGCAAAAAAAAAGATTGACCGCAACTTAGAAAGTGAGTAAATTATGTTCATAATTAAGAGTTGTTAGCCTAACAAAAATAACAAAATGAATATGGGGTGGCGGTTTAACCATATACCCATTTGGAGGATGAGAGCATGCTTACAACGATCATATTTTACGATCCCACATTTCCATATGAAGGAATTCGGCCCGATGACAAGGCTGTTGCACAGCTTGGAGAGATAGGAAGAGTGGTTGGAGCGGAGGGGCTAGAAGCAGCGCTGCAGCAGGGGGCAGATAGCTTCATCCATCTCCACGGACGTTACTTTCCGAAGTCAGCATGGCATGCAATCTTGACTCATGCGCGTAAGGGCAAAGGATTCGTACATCTGGGCAGCGCACCTTTTCGAGTACCGGCCTACCTAGGCCCAGAGGGCTGGGAACTAGAAATCGAGCAGACTGCTTACCATCAGCAGCTTCAAATTCATGAAATTCTTTCCGTAGACGACGCTCCCATCGCAAGCTATACCGCGAATGCCGATTTGCCGTTGCTGGCAGGTAAGGAAAATCTGTTCGCCATTCAACCAACGGTTGGATTCGCGCTGCATGTGACACGGACCGATGATCATCCAGGTCAAATTGGCTCTAGCGGTCCGATGGACGCGCATTTCACTCCTCTTCTGAAAGGAATTTCTAAGGAGGGACGTGAAGTGGCAGCGCCGATCGTGCTTCTTGAGAATACGAAGGGGGCATTCGCGGGGGGCCGGTGGATTTTCGCCAATGTAGTCACGGATGAAACCTTCTGGGGTAACGGGGGAGGCGCATTAGTCGAGGAGTTAGCAGCGTATACAAGACGAGGCGTTACGGAGATTTGGTTCAAGCCGAACTACGCTTGTTATGATCCAGGCGACCGTGCATCCTTGACGGTTCAATTGCAGACACTTGCGAATCGTACGGAAGTAAGCTCCGAGAATGTGTCATGGAAATTCCATGTGCAAGTATCCAAGGACGGTGATGCAACACCGATCTGGACGACGGAATTCGCGATGAACGCGTCACGTGAGCTCTCCTTTAAAAAGGTAAATATGCCTATCGATATCGAAGCGGGTTACTATACAGCGGTTTGTAAAGCGGTAGCGAATACGGGGGAAACGCGCACGTTTAACCAAGGCTTCTGGGGGTATGATGCTGAGCTGCTTCGCGAAGGGACGCCGATGTCCTGTGATCGCGACTACTTCTGGAAGGACGGACGTCCGCTTCCGATCGTTGGGATGACGTATATGACGAGTGATGTGGCGAGGAAGTTTTTGTTCTTACCGAACGTTTCCGTGTGGGATCGAGATATTGCGCAAATGGTCAAAGCGGGAATCAATCTGCTGCGTACTGGCGTTTGGTCGGCATGGCGTCAAATCATGTTCGTAGACGGACACCCCTATGAGGAAGTACTGCGCAGCATTGATGCATTTATTTTGACTTGCAAAAGACATGGGATCGAAGTCACATTCAATTTCTTCTCTTTTACACCAGAGCTGTGGGAGGGCGTGAATCCGTATTTGGATCCGCGCAGCGTGGAAGCGCAGAAGCGGTTTATATCCTCGGTGGTGTCTAGACATAAGGAAACAACGAATGTGCATTGGGATCTGATCAATGAGCCGTCGATGTTCAATCCGAGCAAACCTTTTGCGGGGCCGCAGTCGGCACATGATGCTTTCGAACACGAAGCATACGTAGCTTGGCTGGAGGAGCGTCATGGGGATATTCGCAAGCTGCAAGAGCGGTGGAATATGTCTCCTGCGGAGCTGCCGAGTTTTGCTAGTGTCCGATTGCTCGATCCTTCTGAGGTGAACATGAGTACCACGGAAACGATGGAGAAAAAAGGCGGGCCATGGCTGGACTACACCCTTTTCACCATGGATATGCATAATCGTTGGGCGAAGGAATTGATCGCGACAATTCGCAGTATCAATCCCGCACAGTTAGCGACTGTGGGACAGGATGAGGGATTAGGCGCACAGCGGCCATCGCCATTCTTTTACGCGGAAGCTGTGGATTATACGACGGTTCATACGTGGTGGTTGATGGATCAGTTGGTGTGGGACGGGATTTTCTCCAAGGCGCCGACGAAGCCAAGCTTGATTCAAGAAACGGGCATTATGTATGTAGAGACTGCGGATGGGCGCGCGAAGCGTTCGGAATATGAGTTGAGAAATATTTTGGAGCGCAAATATGCCTATGCCTTCTCGACAGGTGGGGCGGGGGCTGTTCAGTGGATTTGGAATATCAACTTCTATATGAACAATATCAATGAGTCGCATATTGGTGCGCTTCGGGCAGATGGGACTGAGAAGCCGGAGGCTGATGTTTCCTACGATTTCGGGGCATTCATGGGCGCGATTCGTGATCTCTTCGTTGGACGCAAATTAGAGGATGTCGTGGCTGTGTTCCCGTATTCAAATGATTTTTCCACGCGCAAAGTAGCCGGTGACGCAACAGCGAAGCTGACTCGAACACTAGCTTATGGGATGAATGTACCGTTCCGCGGGTTGAGCGAGTATCATTTGGAAGCTTTGGCGACGGATCAGCCGAAACTAATTATCGTGCCAAGTGCACATAACTTCAGTGATGCCGCGCTTACGAAATTGACGACGCATGTCCGTGAGAATGGCGGAACGCTATTGTTTACGGGGCCGCTTGGTTTAAATGAGTACTGGGCACCAGTTGCTCGCTTGACCGATATTGTAGGTGAAACGGTGCTCAGTAACATCGTGCGGGAAGAAGCGATGGTTTTGGATGGCGAAATGCTTCCTGTGTCCTTTGGAGGATCGCGGATCGCTCAGCTGAATAAAGAGGTTCCACTTTCTGATGATGGAAAATGGAATTCGCAGCATGGCGTCGTTCGTAGCTACGAGCTGGGTAAAGGGCGGCTGATCTGGTGTCCACTCCCAGTGGAGCTTGGTGAGCGCGGCGATGTACTTGAGAAGCTGTACGCGTATGCGATGAAGGCAGCCGGTGTTGAGGCGGAGTTGACGTGGGCGAAAGGCGGGCAGCTGCCGGGCGTGTATGGACGGAAGTTGAGCTTCGATGCTGGCGCGTTGTTTATCTTCGTCTCGGAGTTCGGCGTGGACACGCAGATTGAAGTGACCGATCCGGCAACGGGCCGGAGTTACGCGTTCGAGCTGGAAGCCGAGCGTACCGTGATGTTCGCCGCGAATTCTGCGGGCGAGTTGTTGGCAGTGTATCGACCTGATCAGGTGCAGGTCGAGGTGAAGTAGTAGCAGCTGAATGAAATATAGAAGAGCCCCTGTGGAAGAGAAGCTTATGCTTCTCCTGCAGGGGTTTTTGGTTTTCAGCTTTTCATGCTTACTTGTAAAATTTTCTTTACAGGATTCTCCCCGTTTGTTAAAATTGCCACGATTGATTGTCAACCGAAAATAGTTTATTTTGGTTGACAATCAAATGAATTACGGATGGTGATACATGATGTTAACGGATTATGAACGGCTTGCTACCTTGAATAAGGATCACTTATGGCATCCTTTTACTCAAATGAAAGACTACAATAACGCTGATCCTCTCATTATTGAACGTGGCGAAGGCATAAGGCTGTATGATGTCCATGGCCGAGCTTATTTTGACGGTTTTTCCTCTGTTTGGCTTAACGTACATGGACACAACGTACCTGAGTTAAATCAAGCGATTACTGATCAGTTGGGTCGCGTCGCCCATTCCACTCTGCTCGGAATGGCCAATATACCAGCGATCGAGCTTGCAGAGAAGTTGGTGGGGATTTCGCCGAAAGGGTTAAACAAAGTGTTCTACTCTGATTCAGGAGCGACTGCTGTCGAGATCGCGATCAAAATGGCATTTCAATACTGGTATAACCAGGGAACGCGGTGTAAAACGAGGTTTATCACGATGAATCAAGCGTACCACGGAGATACCATTGGTGCGGTAAGTGTTGGGGCAATTCCTCTCTATCATGAGGTGTTCCGCCCCGTGTTATTTCCTTCTCACATCATTCCATATCCCTACGCTTATCGCCATGATGGCGATGAGAAGAAGGTACTGGAAGCTACGTTAACTACTCTTCGTAAATTGCTTGAGACGAAGGCGGATGAGATTGCGGCGCTCATTGTGGAGCCCATTGTGCAAGGGGCAGGAGGCATCGTTGTCATGCCGCCGGGCTGTCTGCGCGAAATGTCATTGCTATGCCGGAAACACGACGTACTGTTTATCGCTGACGAGGTGGCGACTGGCTTCGGTCGGACGGGTGCCATGTTCGCTTGTGATCTTGAAGAGGTTACACCTGACTTGATGGTGATAGGGAAGGGGCTTACAGGCGGCTATTTGCCAGTGGCTGCAACACTTGCGACAGATGAGATCTACAAGGCATTTTATGCGGATTACCAAGAGCAGAAGACATTTTTTCACGGTCATTCTTACACGGGCAACCCGCTTGGGTGTGCTGTTGCTTTAGCTAGTTTGAAGCTGATGGAGGAGCGCAACATGGTTGAAGGTGTAAGAGCAAAGGCAGCATTTGTCGAGCGTAAGCTCGCAGCGCTGAAGGCTCGACCGCACGTCGGTGAAATCAGGCAGAAGGGACTGATGATCGGAATCGAGCTTGTACGCGATAAGGCTTCACGCGAGCCGTATGAATGGTCAGAACGAATCGGCATACGCACAAGTCTGCGTGCAAGAGAACTAGGAATGCTAACAAGACCGCTTGGTAATGTGATTGTTTTTATCCCTCCGCTTGCTAGTAATGAAGCTGAGCTTGATGCTATGACTGATATTTTAATAGAATCCATCATTAGCGTTACAGAAGGCGGTTCCATGACATGAGCAGAGTGAGAGATGAATCCATACGAGGTTTATTTGTGACAGGGACAGACACTAGTGTCGGGAAGACAATTGTCACTGCGGCTATTACCACTGCTCTTCGCGCTGAAGGGCTGAATGTGGGTGTCTGGAAGCCTGTTCAATCCGGTGCACGGCTGGGCATCGGATTGACAGATAGCGAGAGGTTGCTGCAGATTACGGGAATCGATGAGCGACCAGAGGCTGTGGCGCCATTTACATTCGAAGCTCCGCTTACGCCGCTGCTAGCCGCTAAACAAGCGGGTGTGGCCCTTACGCTCAAGGAGCTGATTGCAGCAGGGATACCCCTTACGAAACGTTACGACACGCTGCTCATCGAAGGTGCAGGCGGTGTCGCTGTACCGCTTACCAACGACGACCTTATGGTGGTGGACTTGATCTCAGAGCTTCGGATCCCTGCGCTGATTATAGCCCGTTCCAGCCTCGGTACGATTAACCACACGCTCCTGACTGTGTCATTCCTGAAGAGTCGCGGAGTTCCAATTACAGGCATTATCATGAATGACGGCGAATGGACCGAGCCGACTGAAGACCCGAGCATAGCTACCAATGCGGAGTTAATCGAACAGTACAGTGGTCTTAAGGTCCTGGGTAGGTTTCCCCGCTTGCACGCCGATTTCAATTCAGAAATGTGGATACATACCGTTCGCCAAACCATACAATTGGGGCCAATCAGACAGGCATTAGGGGGATTATTGAAATGAAAACAATTACTGTTGATTTGAAATGGCAATCAATAGCTCAAAAAGCGTTACATGGGGAGTGTATAACCCTAGAAGAAGGGCTCGCTGTACTTGAAGCCGACAATGATGAGGTGCTGCTTCTGCTGCAGGCTGCCTTTCAAGTGAGAAAACATTTTTATGGTAAAAAAGTGAAGCTAAACATGATCATCAATGCCAAAAGCGGCCTTTGTCCCGAGGACTGCGGCTACTGCTCGCAATCCATTGTTTCGACGGCGCCGGTTGCCAAGTACACCCTGCTTGATAAAGATACATTGCTTGCCGGGGCGCGTGAAGCGTTGGTACGCAAAGCTGGAACCTATTGCATCGTAGCAGCTGGGAAAGGCCCTACAGACAAGGAATTAGATCAAGTCGTAGACGCAGTTAAAGAGATTCGTGAAATGATGCCGCTCAAAATTTGCGCATGTCTGGGTATTCTGAAGGGCGATCAAGCTGAACGTCTTGCAGAAGCGGGCGTGCATCGCTACAACCATAACTTGAACACCAGTAAAGCCAATTACGCATCCATCACCACGACGCATACTTATGACCAACGGGTTGAAACCGTGGATAAAGTAAAGACTCAAGGCATGTCCCCCTGTTCCGGTGTCATTATCGGTATGGGTGAGAGCGATCAAGAGATTGTTGAAATGGCTTATGCATTACGCGAACTCGATGTGGATTCGATTCCGATTAATTTCCTGAATGCGATTCCGGGAACTCCGCTAGAACACGCAGGCCGCACGCCTTCGATGAAAGCGTTGAAGGTACTGGCCCTGTTCCGTTTCATTTGTCCATCCAAAGAAATCCGCGTAGCGGGTGGGCGCGAGGTCAACCTTCGTTCCCTACAGCCTCTGTCGCTGTACGCTGCAAATTCACTCTTTGTAGGTGACTATTTAACAACAGCAGGCCAAGACGTTTCGGCTGATCATCAAATTATTGAAGATTTGGGATTTGAAATTGAATTAAACGCCCTTTAAGGTTGTGACAACCATGGATTGGATAGAAAAAGAACTTGAGTTACTGGCAGACGCCTCTTTGGAGCGCTCCTTGCGTACATGTAGTCCTGTATGTGAAGCTCCAGGCTACACATTGCGTGGGGAACGAAGGCTGCTCAACTTGTCCTCCAATGATTATCTGGGACTTGCGAAGCATCCTGCCATTATTGAAGTGATGCGCGAGAAGCTGCTCACAGAAGGAGCAGGTTCAGGTGCTTCAAGGCTTGTGACGGGCAATCGGCCCCCGTATGATCGTCTTGAAGAAGAGTTAGCCTATTGGCAGAAATGTGAAGCAGCACTTGTTTTTGCAAACGGCTATATGGCTAATTCCGGTGTTATTGCAGCGTTAGTTGGCAGAGGCGATGTTGTTTTCAGCGATCAATGGAATCATGCAAGCATTGCAGATGGTATTATTCTGAGTCGAGCGGAGCACGCTCGGTACCGGCATAATGATATGGCACATTTGCGAGTGTTATTGAATAAGTACCGAGATAAACGACGAAAGCTGATCGTAACAGACGCTGTCTTCTCGATGGATGGCGATCAGGCGCCATTGCGTGAATTGGTCGCGCTCAAACGCGAGTTCGGAGCCATGCTGATGGTAGATGAGGCGCACAGTGGTGGGATTTACGGGAAGCGTGGAGAGGGCTTATGCCATGAGCTTGCAGTCCAGGATGATGTGGATATTCATTTGGGGACGTTCAGCAAATCGTTCGGTGTCTACGGCGCATATATCTGCGGCAGTCGTACGCTCATTCGATGGCTGGTGAACAAAGCGGGGCCACTCATCTACTCGACTGCTTTACCTCCCTCTATTGTAGCTGGTGTTTCAGAGGCATTAGTTGTGGTACAGGGCGAGCCCTGGAGGCGAGAAAAGCTATTCGCGTTATGCATTTTATTTCGGTCCTTGCTGGGGTCATCTGGTTTCACAATCGGTGTGGGTAACTCTCCGATTGTGCCCCTGATCATCGGCGATAACGATATGACCTTACGCTTCAGCAGTGCTCTTGAAGATGAAGGTATCGCAGCAGTAGCCATACGTCCACCGACGGTCCCTGATGGCACTTCTCGTATTCGCTTTTCCTTGTCGGCGGCTCACACGGAAAATGAACTGAGAGATGCTGCTGTACGAATTCGTAACATTGGACTACGACTAGGAGTGATTTAGCTATGATGACATCAGAGATTCACGAAGTAAAGACTCCGAAAGTGAGAAGTACCACCATCATGTGGCTGACAGGCTGGAGCATGTCCGATGAGATATTTGATCCCATGCGTGAGTTATTGCCAGATTTTCATCATATTTCAGTCGATTACAGTGAGGCTGGTTCTCCTGAGGAAATGCTGCTCCTGACTGAAACGGCCGCCGAGAATATCCTGTCTTTGAATGGATTAGCTCCTCAAACGAAGGAGGATCGTAGCAGGCTTCTGATCTGCGGATGGTCGCTCGGCGGACTATTGGCACTGAGATTAGCGGCCAAAGGCTACGGGGATGGGCTTGTGTTGTTTGCGGCAAATGCTCGTTTCACCAGGACAAAGGAAGAGACGGGCCTCGGATGGTCCGTTGCTGCCATTAGACAGATGATTATCGAGCTCAAGCAGAACCCGCAAGACGTTGAAACCAAATTTCGACAGAACCTATTTACGGAAGCTAAAATAGGAACGGGTCACGGGAGGAATCTCCCGTATTCCGGGTGCTGGACAACAGCGGGACTCATCTCGGGCCTCCAGATTTTACGAAGTGAGGAAGTCTTGTCTAAGTTGCCGATGATCGATTGTCCCGTTCTTGTTGTTCACGGCACTGAGGATAAGATTTGTCCTTACAACGCTGCGTTAGAGCTTGTTGCAGGATTGCCTCAAGCAGAGTTACTTACCATTCCTTATTGTGGGCATGTACCGTTTTTGGATAGGGAAGCGGCCACAGTTGATACACTGAGGAGATGGTGGCATGAGCACTAGGATAACTGCGATTCAGCGTCAATTTAACCGTAGTTCGTCAGGTTCGTATGACCGTCATTCTCGTGTGCAGCGTAGTATGGCAGACCGGCTTGCTCAGTCACTCACAGGATGGGTGGGCGATCGTGACGCAGACGGACTCAACCTACTTGAGATCGGCTGCGGCACGGGTGCTCTGACTGAAATTTTGCTGAAGGAGTTATCCTCTGTATCTATTACTGCACTTGATATCGCACCTGAGATGATCAAAGCGGCTGAACAGCGAGTCCTTTCTAGTGCGGTAAACGATTCGGAGTCCTACAAAAGCCTATCGGCTCGCTTGCAATTTCTTCATGCTGATGTTGAGGTGTGGGCGCTAGATGCTCCTTCGAACTCATTTGATCTCATCGTTTCTAACGCCTGTTTTCAATGGCTGAGCAATCAAGGGTCAACGCTAGGCCATCTTCGACGGCTGCTACGTCCTGGAGGTATGCTGGTGTTCACTACCTTCGGACCTGATACGTTCCATGAACTGCACAAGTCATTTCATGAAGTTTATCGAGCTAGCGGCATGGAGCCGCAGAGGCATGGCTTATCCTTTCAATCGACTGATCAGTGGAAGGAGTGGCTTAAGGAGGCTGGATTTTCAAATATCCAATTTGAGCGTGAGGTTCGAAAGGAAACGTATGCTTCCGTAAGAGATTTCCTCTTTTCGGTAAAAGGAATGGGAGCTAGCACATCAGAAGCTGTTGCTTTGCATGGCATCAGCACGCGACGCCTGTTCGCCAAGATGTACCAGGAATACGAGGATAAGTTCGGCATACAGGGAGGCGTCGTTGCTAGTTACGATCTTCTTATGATCCGAGCGTCGGCTGAAGGTTAGAAAAGTAAAAGGGTTGCCGCAGCAACCCTTTTTTTTCTATGCCATTACTTACGTATATAGGGCGTGGCCCGCTTTCTTAAACTCCTCTGACTTTTCACTCATCCCTTTTTCAATGGCTTGAGCTTCCTCAAGGCCTTGTTGTTTAGCGAAGTCTCGGATATCTTGGGAAATTCGCATGGAGCAGAATTTAGGACCGCACATCGAACAAAAATGAGCGACCTTGGCACCTTCTGCAGGAAGTGTCTCATCATGGTATTCAATGGCTCTTTCTGGATCCAAGGATAAGTTGAATTGATCATGCCAGCGGAATTCAAAACGTGCCTTGGATAATGCATTATCGCGGTCCATGGCACCTTTGTGTCCTTTGGCTAAATCAGCGGCATGAGCAGCAATTTTATAAGTGATAACCCCTTCACGAACGTCGTTTTTATTGGGCAAGCCCAAATGCTCTTTGGGCGTTACATAACAGAGCATGGCAGTGCCAAACCAGCCAATCATCGCTGCTCCAATGGCAGAAGTGATATGGTCATAGCCTGGCGCAATATCCGTAGTCAAGGGTCCTAATGTGTAAAATGGAGCTTCGTCACAGATTTCAAGTTGTTTATCCATATTTTCTTTGATTAAATGCATGGGTACGTGACCAGGACCTTCTACCATGACTTGTACATCATGTTTCCAAGCGATTTTGGTGAGTTCACCTAATGTTTCTAGTTCTGCAAACTGGGCTTCATCATTCGCATCTGCAATGGATCCTGGGCGTAAACCGTCTCCTAATGAAAAGGATACATCATAGGTTTTCATGATTTCACAAATCTCTTCAAAATGGGTATACAGAAAGTTTTCCTGATGGTGGGCGAGACACCAGGCTGCCATGATGGAGCCGCCTCGTGAAACAATACCTGTCACTCGTTTGGCCGTAAGAGGAACATAACGCAGCAGAACACCAGCATGAATCGTAAAGTAATCGACACCTTGCTCAGCTTGTTCAATTAGCGTGTCACGGTACACTTCCCACGTCAAATCTTCTGCTTTTCCATTCACTTTCTCTAGTGCTTGATAAATAGGTACGGTACCAATAGGAACAGGGGAATTACGAATAATCCATTCCCGGGTGGTATGAATGTTTTTACCCGTTGAGAGATCCATAATATTATCAGCGCCCCAGCGAGTAGCCCATCTCATTTTTTCCACTTCTTCTTCAATGGAAGACGATACAGCTGAATTCCCAATATTCGCGTTGATCTTAACAAGAAAGTTTCGTCCAATAATCATAGGCTCACTTTCAGGGTGATTAATATTGGCGGGGATAATCGCTCTACCACGAGCGACTTCGTCTTTCACAAATTCCGGAGATACATTTTCGCGAATCGCGATATATTCCATTTCGGACGTGATGATACCTTGACGTGCATAATGCATCTGGGTTACGTTACGACCTGTTTTCGCTCTCATCGGGTGACGATGTAAGCCTGGAAAAACTTCGGTAACGTTCTCTTCCTTGGTATATCCGTTATCTTCCGGTTTAATCGTTCTTCCTTCATATATTTCAACATCGCCGCGTTCTACAATCCAATTCAAACGATTAGGCGCAATACCTGCACGAATATCGGTTTGGATTTCCTCATCTGTATAAGCACCACTCGTATCGTACACACGAACAGGGGCGTTTTCCTGCTCTCCGTAAGCCCCAGTAGTAGGACTCAATTTGATTTCACGCATGGGGACCCTGATGTCCTTTCGTGAGCCCTCGACATAAACTTTTTTGCTTCCCGGAAAAGCGGATGTTGAAGAAGCGACCTTTTCATTACTAGTTTCCATTGACATTTACCTTGCCTCCTAATAGTTGATTTTAATCAAGCGGAGGATTCATGCTGCGAAAAAAAGACCGCATCTATAAATAGAGGCGGTCTCTTGGTATACAAAGAGATCTTGTGTTCCTCCGCTGGCATTATCCAGATCAGGTTTAACGGTCGATAGTTATAACTATCCTCTCAGCCTGGTCTCACCAAGCTCCCGTGATTATGCACTTAGGTATTTAATCTACACTTTATTTCTAATTATTGCAATCGTTATTTTATCTCATCAATACAGTTGCCGCAAACGAGCTTCCCTTTGAAATAGGTCATGTCCTCGAAATTACCACAGAACACACAAGCAGGCATATACTTCTTGAGCGTAATACGCTCAGGGTCCACATAGACCTCGATGGCGTCACCGATCTCAATATGGAGTGTCCGACGCAACTCAATAGGTAAAACGATCCGTCCCAATTCGTCTACTTTTCTTACAATTCCCGTCGATTTCATACATTTACCTCCTTTTTTCATGAACGAAAGAACTACTTCTACTAGTTACAAAGACTCATATTCTGTATATACATCTATTCCACATATGCACTCAAATTCCTTTTATTTACTAGTTATGATTTTCATGGAGTGGGCAAGATGTTCACTGCCGAGTGAAAGCGAAAAAAATGTAAACTTACTTCAATAGAAACGTCAACTTTGCCCCAGACAATCTTGGTATAGTTAGGAAAATAAGAAGAAATCAGAATCGCATTCTTAAGCGAAGTTGGAGGTTATTCATTGATTTGGAATCGATTAGGCGTACTGACGGATGAAGTATCTCCGGATTTCGAGACAGCGTTGAATTGGGCTGCAGAACAGGGTTTACAACATGTCGAAGTAAGAGTTGTGAATGGCATCAATGTATCCGTATTAGATGACGATCAGATCGTTGGCATTCGCAAAATGGTCGAAGAGCGTGGGTTATATGTCTCTGCCATTGCATCTCCTTTGTTTAAATGCGCGTTGGATCCGAAGCGATTGGTTGAATCGGGGGACACGTTTGGTCAGAAGGAACAGAGTATAGAAGAACATTTTAAGAAACTGGATAGAGTGATCGAAATTGCTAAGCTGCTGGGGACGACACGCATTCGTATTTTCTCGTTTTGGCGGGAAATGGACCCACAGCGGCATCGTGATGAGATTGTTCATTATATAAAAAGGGCAGGCGACATCGCAGCGAGGGAAGGCGTGGTCCTGCTCTTAGAGAATGAGCCTTCCTGTAATGGAGGCTTTGCGGAGGAAGTGGCGGCACTTGTATCCGCCGTCGATTCTCCAGCGGTTCGGGGCCTTTGGGATCCAGGCAACGAAGCTTATGGCGCCAGAGAGGCATTCCCGAGCGGGTACCAGTACATGAAGGATGCTTTGGCACATGTCCATCTGAAGGATGCTTACATTCGTCAAGATGGAACACCGAAATGTGTGCCTCTCGGTTCTGGCAATGTAGCTGTGGTGGCTCAGATAAAGGCGCTTGAAGCGGATGGGTATGAGGGGTTGTATACAATTGAAACGCATTTTGTTCCGGAAGGCGGCAGTCAGCTGACAGGTACGCGAATGACGCTGGATGCGCTTCGAGCTCTGCTTGAGGAGGTATAGGGTTGGCTAACTGGAGGTTCGGCATTATCGGTTGTGGATCGGTCGCTGATTTTCATATCGAGGCCATCCGTCATATCGAAGAGGCAAGTCTGGTTGTGGTATCTAGCCGAACGGAAGAGAAGGCGCAAGCGGTTGCAGATCGTGAAGGCTGCTCCTGGACGACGGACTATCACGAGCTCCTTGCCAGGTCCGATGTGGATATCGTCTGTGTCACGACTTCAAGCGGTAGTCACGCGGCCATCGGGCTTGCAGTCGTGAATGCAGGCAAGCATCTGATTATAGAGAAACCAATCAGTATGAATGTGAACGACGCGGAGCGGCTTGTGCAAGCGGCAAGAGCGAAGAATGTTACACTCTCTGTCATTTCACAGAGGCGGTTTGAGGCTCAGAATCAAGCCATTAAACGGGTGTTGGATGAAGGCGCACTCGGAAAACTTCTGCTAGTCGAGGTATCGCTGCCCTTCCATCGATCCCAGTCTTATTATGATAGCGCGGAATGGCGCGGAACGATCGCTGAGGATGGTGGGGCCTTAATGAACCAAGGGATTCATTGCTTAGATCTGCTGCTGTGGTTCGCAGGAGACGTTCACACCGTCTTTGGCAAAGTGGCTACTCAGACGCACGAGATGGAAGCCGAGGATTTAGGATTAGCTATTTTGCAATTTAAAAATGGGACTTTCGGTACAATCATGGCCTCGACCAGCATTGCTCCGGGCTTTGCAGCGACGATTAATTTGTACGGGGAAAAAGGCTCGATCAAGCTGGAAGGCTCGACGATTGTCCATTGGACGGTGCCGGGGCGAAGCGAACCAACTTGGGCGCAGGCGGGTGCCTATGGCGGCATTACGGATCCGCGCAGCATTGTGTCGGATTTCCATCAAAGCCAGCTTCTGGACGTCATGGCTTCTATCGAAGCGGGCGATGAACCGCTGGTTACGGGTGAATCTGGGCTGCGCGCGGTGCAGCTAGTTGAACAGATTTATAAGAGCGCTGCTGAAGGTCGGCAGCTGACTTTTTGATAATGGAGGAACGATCCTATGAGCGAGCCACAATTACAGGTGCAGCCAATCTGGCAGGCACGAATCGATGCTTTGCAGGTTAATGTGTATCAGAATCGGATAGCGTTGGGGCAAGCGGCTGGGCTAGATGCAGCCAACCAAATCAAGTCGCTGCTTGCTGAGAAAGCGGCTATCCGTATTATTTTCGCGGCAGCGCCTTCGCAAAATGAAATGCTCGAAACGCTGGCTCAAGATAAAGCCATCGACTGGTCGCGGATCACTGTGTTTCACATGGATGAATACATCGGGCTGAGAGAGGATGCGCCGCAGAGATTTGGGCGCTTTTTAAACGATCGATTGTTCGATCAGGTAAAGCCAGGCACGGTGCATCTGATTAATAGTCAGAACCAGGCAGAAGAAGAGTGCAGACGGTATAGCGCACTTCTTGAAGAAGCGCCGATTGATATTGTCTGCCTTGGTATTGGTGAGAATGGTCACATCGCCTTCAATGACCCGCCTGTTGCCGATTTCGCTGATCCGGCGTTGATTAAGCCTGTGGAGTTGGATGACGTTTGCCGGCAGCAGCAGGTGAATGACGGATGTTTTGCTAGCTTAGCAGACGTGCCGACACATGCATTAACCCTAACCATTCCAGCGCTGATGTCGGGTGCACATCTGTTCTGCTCCGTACCCGGTGTTACGAAGCATCAGGCAGTGAAGCGTACATTGAACGGGGCCATCTCGACCGAGTGTCCATCGACGATTCTCCGCCAGCATCCGGACTGCACGATGTACTTGGATTGCGATTCCTATGGCCAATAAAACGAGCGTCATGCGCGCACGTCATTATGCTACAGGAGCACCTGTCGCGATTACCGTCCGCGATGGACGGTTTAGTGAAATGATTCAGGTAGAAGAATCAGATGGATTGCCGATCGTCGCCCCCGGCTTGGTCGATTTGCAGATCAATGGCTATGCGGGATTAGACTTCAACCAGCTTCCGCTGCAAGCGGAAACGGTTAGTCAAATCATCCGCAAGCTGTGGCGGGAAGGGGTCACCTCCAGTTACCCCACCGTTATTACGAACACGCCCGATGCGATCGAAAGTGCGCTCGGCAGTATTGCAAGCGCCTGCGCGACGGACCCGGCGACGGAACAAGGCATTGCGGGCATTCATCTCGAAGGCCCGTTCATTTCACCGGATGACGGAGCGCGCGGCGCTCACCGCCTGGATGCCGTAATGCCACCGGATTGGGACCTCTTCTGCCGTTGGCAGGAAGCAGCGGGCGGCCGCATCAAGATTGTGACACTATCGCCGGAATGGCTGGACAGTGCCACATTCATCAAGCGCTGCGCCGATAGTGGCGTGATCGTGTCCATCGGCCACACCGCTGCAGACGCTTCGCAGATTCAGGAAGCTGTCGCGGCAGGCGCTCGGATGTCGACGCATCTGGGTAACGGGGCACACCTGATGCTGCCACGCCATCCGAATTACCTGTGGGAGCAATTGGCACAGGAGAACTTGTGGAGCTGTGTCATCGCGGATGGATTTCATTTGCCGGACCAAGTGTTGAAAGTCGTGCTGAAAGTGAAAGGGGAGCAAGCGCTGCTAGTCAGTGATGCCGTAGCCATCAGCGGTCTTGAACCAGGCGTCTACAAGACACACATCGGTGGAGATGTTGTACTTACCTCAGAAGGCAAGCTTCATTTGGCTTTTGACCCCCGGCTTCTTGCAGGCTCGGCTCAAATGTTGCTGTGGGGCATTGAGCATCTGAACCGACGGGGTATCGCCGAGTTCTCATCAGCGTGGGAAATGGCCTCGACACGCCCGGCTCGCTTGATGGGATTGCCCGTTGCGGAGGGGTTATCGGCGGGAGCTCCTGCCGACTTCGTGCTCCTGGGCGGGGTTCAAGCGGACGGCCGCATCCCCTTGCAACAGACGTACAAAGCTGGCAAGCTCGTCTATGATGGAGGCCGCAAGATCTAAGCCATGCGTCTTGTCACGCGACTGCACAGAAAGGTTGTTCTATTCCGCCAATTGGCATATGCTTGAAGGAAATATGGCTTCGGACAGGTGGTAATCGTATGAGCATGGGGAAGGGAATGTCCTATTTTCAAAGTAAATCCACACTGAAAAAGGAATTTCCTTTTAAAATATTCCGCTACTCCAGCCTCACGCTGAAGCAGCCTTTGCATATCCACGAATATACGCAGATTGCTTATGTGCTCAAGGGTGTGTGCAACCATCAGCTGCGCGGCAAGTCGCTGAATGTCAGCAGAGGGGATATGTTCATCATCACCCCAGGGGTGGAGCATAGCTTGAGCGCTATTGAGGAGCGCGAGTTCGAAGTGGTGCTGGTTGATTTCCTTCCGTATCTGGTGAAGGAGCAGTTGAAGCCTTTCTCGGATACCTTGCAGCCTTTACTTCAAAATGCAGACGAATTACCCGATCTGTCTTCCTTACCGCTGCCGTGGTTGCATATCGCAAAGTCGAAGCAGCTTCTAGTCGAGCAACTGCTGCAAGATATTCAGGATGAATTTGAGCATCGCGAAGCGGGTTATGAATATGCCATTTGTACGAGCCTCGTCAAGCTTCTCATCATTATGGATCGCGAATACCGGCGTGCAAGGCGGAAGCAACATGTACAATCAACCTCAACGAGCCAGCATCCAATCGAAGAAGTAAAACGATATATTCACGACAACTACAGTCAGGATATTCCGCTGGAGCAAGGGGCTTTCTTAGCGAATATGGCGCCTGCTTACTTTAGTACGGTTTTTAAGAAAGAGACAGGGCAGAACTTCGTCGATTATGTAAATGAGGTACGTATTGAAAGGGCGATGGAGTTGATTCAGCGCAACATGCATACGATTACACAAATTGGCTTTCAGGTTGGGTTTCATCATCTCAGTCATTTCATCCGAACATTCAAGAAACGAACAGGCATCACGCCTACTGAATATAAGAAAACGTTTGGCAAGACCCCCTAAACCCATGAAAGAAAGAGGTAGTTGCGATGACCAAGAGAATTGTAAAGGTAGGTATTATTGGACAGGGACGCAGCGGGCGCGATATCCACGGTAATTTGCTCGTTCAGCTGCCTGAGCATTACCGGATTACGGCGGTTGCGGACTCCATTCCAGAACGTCAAGAGCTGGCGAAACAAGAATACGGATGCCAAGCATACGCGTCCTGGGACGAGATGGTGGCCCATGAGGAGCTGGATTTGATCGTGAATGCTTCGCCGAGCCATCAGCATTTTCCGATTACGCTGGAGCTGCTTAACCGCGGACTGCATGTGTTGTGCGAAAAGCCGTTGGCAAAGACAACGGAGGAGGTTGACCAGCTAATCGAGGCATCTGAGCGAAACGGTGCTATATTGGCGGTATTCCAGCAATCCCGTTATCAGCCGGCCTTCGTTCAGCTGCGTAAAGTGATCGAATCCGGCGTGCTGGGTCGCATCGTGCAGATCGACTTCAGCCTGAATGGCTTTGCCCGCCGTTGGGATTGGCAAACGTTGCAAAGCAATAATGGCGGGAGCTTGATGAATACGGGGCCACATCCACTGGATCAAGCATTGCAGCTGTTCGGTGCGGATACACAGCCGGAGGTCATGTGTATCATGGATAGAACGAATACTTTTGGTGATGCGGAGGATTATGTGAAGCTCCTTTTGCGTGGAAAAGGTAGACCTACGATAGATATGGAAATTTCATCCAGTTCTGCATTTCCACATGAGCAGTTCAACATTCAAGGAACGAATGGGGGCCTCCATGGGACGGGGGATAAGCTGGAGTGGAAATATTTTAAACCTGAGGAAGCGTCTGAGCAGAAGCTGATCCGTGAGCCTTTATTTTCAGCAGATGGGAAGCCTGCCTATTGCAGTGAGAAGCTGCCTTGGCAAACGGAAAGCTGGGAGGTGGCGATTCCAGGTGGGAAGACGGCTTTTGAGCATATGACGGAGAAGCTGTACCTGATGTTGTATGATACCCTAACCGAGGGGAAAGAGCTGGAGATTACGCCTCAGCAGGTGCGCAGGCAGCTGTGGGTTATCGAGGAATGTCAACGCCAAAATCCTCACATTTATGCGGAATAAGCATTAAAGGCAAAGCTCCGATCTCGCTATTCAGGTGGGGGAGGGGCTTTTTGAGATATTTCGTGCTGAGAGGGCGGCGAAGCCATTTATTTCGTACGTTTATTTAGGTTTGCAAGGGGGTATTCATTGAAATAAATGGATTTCATACAGCTAATGTTGCACCTTTTCTCCATTTTCAAGGAATAAATGTATTTCCTACAGCTAATTGAACGCAATTTGATGGGAATGGTTGAATTGGGCTACATTAGCTGTACTTTTTACATTTAATCGAGAAATGTTGATGATTTTCCAAAAAATAGATGTACTTTATACAGTTAGTTGTCGGCGAGTGGCGGGCAAGTGGCTAGTGAGTGTGTGTGAGCGAGTGTTGGGAAAGTGGCTAGTGAATGTGTATGTGAACGAGTGTTGGGTAAGTGGCTAGTGAGTGAGTATGTGAGCGAATGGTGGGCAAGTGGCTACAGCGGCACTAATCGGAAATTAGCTGCGATGTCGAAATAACTGGCTTCATTTCATAGGTGATCCTTATCATCTACCAATAAGTGAAAGATTTGCTTATATGCGAGATCGCCACGATGTCCTATATTTCTCAGTAAGGCTATGCCAATTGCCGTAAGTTACGTGTGCGGAATGATGGTGACGAAGAGGAGGAGCAGCATGAACTGGAATTTCGAACAAATGGATGAATCGCATCTGAGTGATCTGGTGGCGCTTTGGGATAAGGATTTATTAGAGTTGTTTCCGATGAGGCTTCGATTGCTGGAGCAGAATGTCGTAGGTGACCGACTTTGGTTAAGAGAAGGATCCTGGGTGGCGCTAGAGCAATCTTCCGGGCGTGTTGTTGGATTCGTCATCGCCAAGATGGCGAGTGAAGTTACTACGCGTTTAGGCATTCGCGGGGATATGGGGTGGATCCAGGCCCTGATGGTAGACCCGCAGCATAGAAACAAGGGAATCGGGAGTTATTTGCTTTACAAAGCCGAAGAAGCCCTGCAGAATGCCGGAGCACGGCGGATCATGCTGGGTAATGATCTGCACGGCCGTCTTTTTCCAGGGATTCCGGATCAGCTCGAGGAAACGAAAACGTGGTTTGAGAAGAGGGATTACGCCTTCCTGGAGAAATCATTCGATCTATTGAACGCTTACAAGGACGATCAGAACGTATCATTGCCAGCTGTCCATGAGGCGACATTCCGAGTAGCGAATCGGGGTGATCGAGAAGGCTTAACAGCGTTCATGACCCGCTGCTTTCCTGGCGCGTGGGATTATCAGCATCGCGACTATTGGGAACGCGGGGGGACGGGTAGAGAGTTCGTTCTGTTAGAGAAACAGGGCTCGATCATTGGGTTTTGCAGGATGAACGATGCTCAGTCTCCTTTGTTAGCTCAGAACATTTATTGGTCACCACTTTTCGAGGGAGAACTAGGGGGAATCGGGCCGCTTGGCATCGACGAGAGCTTCCGAGGACATAAGTACGGTATCTCGATTGTACAAGCGGCGATTCATTACCTGTTGCAGCGTGATGTTCGCCATGTGGTCATTGATACGACACCTTTCGTAGATTTCTACGGAAAGTTGGGCTATCAGAGTTGGAAATGCTATGCGAGATATGCCAAGGATCTAAATTAAGGGAAACAAAAGGGAGCAAATACGCCATCCGGGTGTATCTGCTCCCTTTTTCAATTAATTCTTATTATTAAGCCTTCTGAACTCACTAGGTGTAATCCCGGTATGTCGCTTGAAAACACGGTTGAAAGAAGCAGCTGTGAAGTAACCAACGAGCGAAGCAATTTCCTGCACTTTCAGGTCGGTATCTCGCAGCATTTCAATCGATTTATTCATTCGGACGGTGAAAATATAGTCGCTGAAATTCGTTCCCGTCTTTTCTTTGAAGTAGGTCGATTGATACGGACCGGTAATTCCCAACTTGGCTGAGATGGCTTCCAGTGACAGGTCATCTCCGAAATTGGACTCCACATACTCCATAACGAACTTGGTCATGACGTCGGTTTCAGATTTTTTCTCCTTAATGGCGGCAGCGGACCGGGATAGGAACCAGTGCAGGAATTCCCATACTGATCGTTGCGCTTCTTCATTGTAGTGGCGTAATGCCAGGCGAACTATCGTCTGATTTTTGGAAAATAGCCCTAAATACGTCTATGAGGGTGTGCAGGGTTATCACTTTTTAAGAATGTTGATGGAAATCGGGTTATATGGATTATGTTGAAATCTACATGTTAGAATAGAAGAAAATGGATCAGAAGGAGGCATTATGGATCAGATCAGATTGTTGAAACAGGATGATTTACATGACAGTCTTGCCTTGTCGGAGTTTGCTTTTCAATATACGGTTTTGCCGGAGGAACGAGATGAACGTCTGGCTGGAATGGCGTCCCAACAGTCATGGGGCTATTTCGCCAAAGATCAGCTAGCAGCCAAACTAACGATTCTGGAGCTGGAAACGTGGATAAATGGCAAAGCTTTTGAGATGGGTGGCATTGCGGCTGTAGCGACATGGCCAGAGTATCGTCGACAGGGAATGGTTGGCCAACTATTGTCTAAATCGCTGGAAATGATGAAAGAATCCGGGCAGACTGTATCTTTCCTAGCGCCGTTTGCTTTTGCCTTCTATCGCAAATATGGGTGGGAGGCCTATATCGAATACATGCGATATGAAATTGCAACGCATCAGCTACCGAAGCCAGAGGTGGCAGCTGGCAGCACGCTCCAACGGATTGAAGCGGAACCGGCGGTGCTGAATCCGATCTACGAGGCATATGCGAAACGCTTTAACGGTATGCTCGTTCGGACGGAGGATTGGTGGCGTAAGAGAGATTTCAACAAGAAGAAAGGAATCGTAACCCTATATCTGAATCCTGCTGGAGAACCGGAAGGGTACATCATTTATCAAGTGAAGGAAAAGGTGCTCACTGTGCATGAGTTGATTGCACTAACGGAAGAAGCGAATCGTGGGCTATTGCGATTGATCTCCAATCATGACTCGATGATTGACAAAGTGGTATGCCAGGCACCGCTTGGCGACCCGCTGCCTTTTTTGTTAGCGGATCCCCGGATCAAGCAAGAGATCGTTCCCTATTTTATGGCACGTATTGTTGATGCTGCGGCGTTTCTTCGAGGGTATTCATTTCATACGGTTATGGAAGGTGTTGGCGATGACAAGCCATTGTATCTTCAACTTCGTGATGGACACGCTGAGTGGAATAACGGGATATTCCGAATTCAACCAGGACATGGTGAGGGGAATGAAGTTGTTAACATAAATGAGGAACGAGTGTTCGTTAGTGGGGGAGGCAGCGAAAAAGAGGAAGAACGGCATGTCATTTCGTGTGATATTCAAACATTAACCGCGCTGCTCATGGGTTACAAACGAGCATCGTTGCTGCATCGCATTGGCCGTCTGCAAGGTGACGCAGGTGAGATCTCCAGATTGGAACGATTTATTCCGGAGCGCACAACGTATCTGACGGATTTCTTTTAAATGAGAAAAGGCACGGATCCGAGATCCGTGCCTTTTAGGCATGAGGGTAAGCGAAGCTTCCCCTATTTAATAGGGCGTGATGATGAGTGACATACGGGTTGCGAGTAGAGTGGGACTGGTTGTAGAAATAAGCGTAGATATAGATGTAGAGGTATGAATTTGGATTGCTGAGTCAGAATTGTGAGAAAGTAGGATGAAAGTTTGGTAAATCTCCTACGCTCTATTCAAATAGATGGATTTTCTCCAGTTAAATTTAGTTTTTTTTCGCTCAGACGCTGAATAGATGGATAACCTACAGTTAATTTTAACCATTTTACCCGATCTGAACAAAAGAGGCAGTTTTAACTACATGTTTTACAGTTAAATCGAGTTTTCGAGGGAATTTCACATAAATAACTGGATATTTTCCAGTTAATGCAAATGTCTCTGGAGCAATCGTTCAAACCTCGGGCAAGGTGAGTACACGGTATGGACGTACAGAATGCGGACTCGGAATCTCGGTGCTCAAGCCACTTCCTGCCACCGCAACTCTATTCCACTAGCTTAACATCCACAATAACTTCCAGGTCCTGTGTGCCCGAGCCGCGATAGACACCTTTGACAGGAACGATATCATTATAGTCTCGTCCATGCCCAAGCTTGATATAGCGCCAGTTCACTTCGCAATTGTTCGTTGGGTCATACCCGAACCAGCCAGAGCCGGGGATGAGACATTCCACCCATGCGTGGGAGGCTTGCGTGAAATCCGCGCTGCCTCCTTGCAAATCACCAACGAAGTGGTAACCACTCACGTAACGGGCTGGAATACTTTTTTCGCGGCAAATGGTGATCATGAAATGAGAGTAGTCCTGACAAACACCACGCCGCAGCTTCAACATCTCGCCTACCGTTGTCTGCACGGATGTTGCGGAAACGTCGTAAGTGAAATCGCGATTAATGGTGGTATAGATCGTTTGAAGTAGATCATATAAGGGTACGCCATCATCGAGAATGGCGTCGGAATAAGCTTTTAACTCAGGCGTAAGCCCGGTATAGCTGGTTGGTAATAAGTATTCAGCGTATTCATTCTGGAACTCATCTCCGGATCTTAAAGTTTTGTCTTCATAGAGTGAAGGGACGGAGACAGGATTGTTATTATTTTCATGGGTGACAACAGTGGAGACCATCTTAATCGTGAGTTCGCGATGGAGTTTGTTGACCGTAAAGGCGTGTACCCGGTTGTGGAAATAGTCTGAATAGGTGAAGAAAGCCGATACAGGTTCGGTTGTGATCGCATGGTGATAACAGGACTGACGATTGTCCGTTAATGGAGTTAGCCGAATTTCATTGACACTGTCTTGTGCGGTATCGGTGTAGGAATAACGAGTAATGTGGGTGATCTCCAGCTTCTTCATGCGATAACCTCCTCCCGAGAGGGAAAAAAGACTTTGGACATCCTTACCCCCATCCCATTACAGGAGTCGAGGAGTGTTTGTAATGTTGCTTCTAATTTACCTGATCTCAGATCATCTTCATCCATGCAGGCCAAATTCGCTTTCACTTTCCCTGCTAATTTAGCCAGCTTATGCACGGCGTTGGTGAGTTCAGGATCATCTAATTGAATGCCCTTAAACGATCGCTCCAAAGATTGAATGGAGAAGGCGACCGAACGCGGAAAGGTCTCATTTAACAACAAAAATTTGATGATGCTGTTCAAATTGACCGTATCTGCATATTCTTTTCGATACGATTCGTATCCACTAACCGATTTCAAAACCGCAAGCATGAGCGGATAGGATGAAAAGTCCTCTTTGGCATATTCCGAACAAAGCGATTGAATTAATCGCAGCAGATTCTCAGCACGTTCTAGATAACGCCCAGCTTCAACGAAATGCCATTCGTTCTGACGAGGCATGACGGAAGTTGCCGCACCTTGAAACATAGATAGCGTATCCCGGATAAAGCGATAGAATAAATGAGGCGAATCATTCGTGATATCGCGGACTTCTTTTTCTTTTAGCCATAAATAGAGTCCATTCAAAATATCCCATAGCTCGGAAGGCATTTTCTCCCGAATATTTCGTAGATTAGCACGTGCATGGTTCGTGCAGGCAAGTAGGGAGTTGGCATTATTTTTATCTAGCGTAATGTATTGAAGTACATGCTGTTCGGTGAAGCTGCCGTACTGTTCAAGGAAAACAGCACGGTCCCCGATTGTATCGATGAGTCGGCTCCAGGATTGCTTACTGCTGCCTTCCATGTCCTCACGGATATGATAATACACATCGATCAGCCTAGCGTGATTCTCTGTTCTTTCCGAATATCTACCGATCCAGAATAAAGCTTCCGCTGTTCGTCCCATCATTACCATATCCCTTGGCCTCCATTCGAATTGTAGGTTGCGTTTAGCGAACAACCCACGTATCTTTACATCCCCCGCCTTGCGAAGAATTCACAACGAGGGAGCCTTCTTTCAAAGCAACACGCGTGAGTCCGCCAGGAATCACTTGAATGTCTTCACCTGCGATGACAAAAGCTCGCAAATCAATGTGCCTAGCTGCCATTTGACCATCGACCATGACAGGTGCTCTAGATAGTTGAATCGTAGGTTGCGCGATATAGCGATCAGGGTTGGCTAGTATTTTGAGCCGGAAATCAGCAATTTCGCTCTCTGAAGCCGTTGGCCCAATTAGCATGCCGTAGCCGCCGGATAGCGAAGTTTCCTTCACAACCATTTCATGCAAATGCGCTAGGACATGCGCTCGCTCATCAGGCCGCGAAAGAATATACGTCGGTACGTTGTTTAAAATAGGTTCTTCATTCAAGTAATATCGAATCATATCGGGCACGTAGGCATAGATGGCTTTGTCATCAGCTACACCTGTACCTGGTGCGTTCACAATGTTGATATTGCCTGCGCGATAGGCGTTCATAATGCCAGCGACCCCAAGCATTGAGTTCGGATCGAAAGCGAGTGGATCTAAGAAATCATCATCGATTCGGCGGTAGAGAACATCGATTTGGCGAAGTCCTTTGATACCGCGAATGTACACTTTGTGATCAATGACGACGAGATCGTGTCCTTCAACTAACTCTAATCCCATTTGCTGAGCGAGGAACGTGTGCTCGAAATACGCGGAGTTATAGCAGCCAGGTGTCAAAAGTCCAATGACAGGATCCGGCTTACCTGAGGGACTCAGCTTGCGTAGCGCGGTTAGAAATACATTCAAACTATGCTCAATATCTTGAATGGAATGGCTGAACACAAGTTCAGGGAATAAGTGCGTCATGATTGATCTGCTTTTATATAGGTAAGAGAAGCCAGAGGGGGAACGGAGATTATCCTCAAGAACGAAATATTCACCCTGCTCATCTCGTATTAAATCAATCCCAGAGGCCGTAACATACACATCGTTTGGAATCGAAAGTCGCATCATTTCGGGTCGGAAATAACAATTGGAAAGCACCATTTTTCTAGGAATAATCCCATCTTTCAGAATGGCCTGCTCATGATAAATATCTTTGAGAAACAGATTAAGTGCCTTTACGCGCTGCTTGAGTCCTCGTTCGAGTTTCAACCACTCTTCCTGCGGGATAATCCTAGGGATAGGATCGAAGGGAAGTGTGCGTTCTAGGGCCTCTGTCTGATCGGGACTATAGAGAGTGAAGGTAATGCCTTCTTCCATCATCTTTTTCATCGTAGCAGTTTGGCGCTTGTTTAAGTTACCTGTCTTCATCGACATGAATTGAAGGAAGGTACTTTGATAATGAGGGCGAACCGAGTATGCGTTCATAAACATTTCATCAAAAAAAGGACGAGGATCATAAGGGGTAGTGACCAGATTCTCAGGTTTGGACATCGCAGCTCCCTGGTTTCATCAATATGCATTCGGAAGCTACATGAAGCTAGGGCCCGAAGCAGAAACCAGGCCTCCTTTCTGATCTAAGTTCTTAAATTGTGTTAGATTATATAACACATGAAATGATGGCGTGTGGTTTTCTTATATTGTAAATTTTTCAGAAAATTATGTCAATATAACTAACATGTGAAAATACCGACATTTCTCATTAATTTTTTGTTAATGTTCGGAAAATTCATGAAAAATTCAGTAATTTAGCTTGATTTGCATGAAAAATCACTATAATATTGTCGAATAAGGTGAATGTTAAAAAAAGTCACATTAAATGTGATAAAAGGGGTGTGTTGGTATGTTTGATTGGCTGGGGTTTAGAAAGGGTCTGCCTTTGTGGTGGTCTTACCGCCTGAATCGTCATATCAAGGAAGATGTTGAGCATATTTTCGAAGGAATTGCGCACACAAGAACGGAAATTTTACGTGGCTGGGCCCTCGCCTACTGGTCCAATTTGGATCGATTGCTTGAACAGTTAACAGGAACTGAAGCGTTGAAGGAGCCCGCGTCGAAGGACGCAACAATGGTAGAAAAGCTCCTGACAGCAACAATGAAGAGTGGAGCCGATTTCTCGGAAGTATTTATTTTGAATGAAAAGGCCTCTGTCGTATACTCCACACACAACGCTCATGTGGGAAGATCTTATGCGGCGGGAGGCGTGCTGGGGAAAGGGTTGGAAGAAACGCGCAAAGGTGTGAAATGCTTATTCGGACCCTTCTCGGACCCGCTTACGCTCCAAATCGGTCCAAGCACTTCACCATTTCATGATGCGATGACGATTGCTTTCATTTCACCTATTATGGTAGGGGGGCAATGGAAAGGAGCCGTTTGTGGACGCGTGCCAAATGATGTGCTCGGAGATTTGATCCAGCGCGAGTCAGGACATGTATATCCCGATTCTGGTGATAACTATTTATTTATGGCGAAGCCTGGGTTAAACAAGCAAATCGTTCCTGGAACAGCTTTATCGCGAAGCCGATTCGAAGATTTGACCTTTACGCATGGCGATAATTTAAAAGACGGCGTTCGCACCGATTATGGCATCGTTGGCGTCAAGGAGCATACGGAGTTGGAGCTCGTTTTCACGGATCCTGCGACGGGGCAGCTGCATCCAGGCGTAGCGGGAACAATTGCTAAGGGAAATAATTTATTCGTGGAATACCCTGGATATTCCGATTATCGCCATATTTCTGTTATTGGAAAAGGTGTAACCTTCCAGCTGCCGCATTGCCCGGATGTGTGGGGAATGATGTGTGAAGGGGATTTGGAAGAGGTCTATCGAATTCGTTCGATCGATTGGAAGATGTTCAGTCTGCAAATGCGGTTTATTACTCTCATGCTGTTTGTTTCCGCGGGTAGCTTCTGGTTCTTAAATGGACACGTTTCTAATGGTGTAGGTGCAGCAATCATGGCGAGTGTCAATCTATTCTTCGGGGGGATCGGTGCAAGATTAATTAGACGCCAAGGAAGTAAACCGATTGCTAGACAGCTTGCGCAAATTAATAAGTTTATCCGAATTAATGCAGAAGGTAAAGGGGATTTGACGCAGCGTCTGAAGGTAGATGAGTTCGCTGGCGATGAGACGCGGGATTTGGCCAAATGGATCAATAATATGATCGATTCCTTGGAAGGCATCATGCTGCAAGTGAAGCAAGCGGCTGCTGAGGTGCAGGTGAGCCAAGAACGGATGAATGACTCAACAGGATCTACGGAGCAATCAACGGGACGCATGAGTACCAAAATCCATGATATGATTCGCTCGCTGCGTGGACAGCTGAAGGATATTGATGTCGCGAAGGATGTTACGCAAAATATGAGCGGAACTTTGCGCGAATTAGAACAGAAGGCTTCAGGGCAGATTGCCGTTGCGCAGGATGAGGTTGAACGTATTGGTCAGAAGATGACTGACATTTCAGCGAAAGTTGAGGAAACGAATCAAACCATTCAAACCTTCCTGCAAACGACGCAAGAAATTCCGAAGCTGCTTAAAGTAATTGAAGAAATCTCTGCACAGACGAATCTGCTGTCATTGAATGCTTCCATTGAGGCGGCGCGTGTAGGTGAGCATGGTAAAGGATTTGCCGTTGTTGCTGGAGAGATTCGCAAGTTGGCGGATTTGACCAAGAAATCAACCACGGAAATTAATGCGACGATCGAGCAAATAGAACGACATGCGAATGAAGCATTCATCTCCATGGAAGAAGGCACGAAGGTTGTTCTAGAAGGGACGCAGATTGTTGCTGCGGCGTCTGAGATTCTTAGCACGGCGAACGCTCACGATACCATGAAAACACAGGTCGTAGAGGAAGTTGTGGCATTAATGGAGAAAATTGCAGCGGTAAGCAAAGAGAACCGTCAGATCTCAGCGGAGGTTGAGCATACCGTGAAAGAGCTTCTGCAGGACATGCATCATGTGCGTCAAACGACAGGTGATGTAGGTGCAATAACACACTCTATGCTGTTGCTTGTGAATCAGTTTCATTTGACGGAGAGCCGTATTCGTTAAAAGGTTATTATTAGACTTTCTTTCGCATGTTAACAACCCCATGCCGCATACAATGATAATGCGGTATGGGGTATTTAGGTTCACATGACCTACCAGATGCATTTGGTTACATACGAAGCAAGTTTTCTTACGAAAACTCGGAGGAGGATGTCAAATGAGTGACCGTTTGAGCATTCAAACGAATCGGGCAGATAATGTGAATCCTAGTGAATTTAGAATGCTAGCCCAGCGTTTGAAGGAGGAGCATGTGCAAATGCGTGAGCAGCTCTCCGACATTCGAACGCTAGCTGCAGCTTTGTACACCCTTGATGATTGCTCAATTGGGATGTGTCGTCTGATCGAACTTCAGGACGGCATTCTATCCTTGGTGGAGGAGTTGGAGCAGCATTCGGAATGGGAAGAACAAGTTTTATTCCCAAGTCTGCAAACATATTTACATCCGACGATGGCCATTTCAGTTTCACGGTCCATGCATGTGTTGGAGCAGGATCATGATTTGGCCAAAAGAGTCGTACAGTCATACGTCAACGGTGTCAATGCCATGAGCGTGCCGGTCGACATGGACTTCGTCCATGTGATGGCCTCCGAGCTATTGACAGCGTGCCTCATTCTGCTCAAGCACTTCACGTTGGAGGAGGAGCTTGTCTATCCTTTAATTAATCGGATTATGGACCAGATCGAGGAGTCTGCGAGCACTAGAAGCGCCACTCCACCGCAATAACTGGAAAACCTACATCTAAATCAGGCCACTTCGCCTGATTTGTGTGTATAACTGGAAAAACTCCAGCTAATTTCAGCCATTTACTCGCTTTTCGCGAAAATGGTGAAATCTAACTGGAGTTTTTCCATCTAAATGGTAGAATCAGCTGAATCGAGCCAATTTAGATGTAGTTTTTCCATCAAATCGCGGCCTGAGCTGCGAAAAAAGGGCCTGAAGTTGCTCACCAATCCTCATGATGCCTAGAATTGTACCAGCCCGGGCTATGATCTGACTTGCACCCCACCAGCAGCAGGCAACCCAGGCACACAACAACCCTAAGCCTCCAACGTGCTTAACGTTTTCTCTTCGCACTCTTTGGAACAGAAGCTGTCATGCTCCTCTTCACAAGCTTCGCAGCAAATATGCTTCAAGTGGCAGAGATCGTTGGCACAGTTAATATAGCGATCCTCTGCGGTTCCGCAGTGGTAGCATTTGCCTACAACGATATCTTCATCTGTGCGGTTAATCGGTACGGAGATGCGCTCATCGAACACATAGCATTTCCCGTCAAAGAGGCGACCTTGCACGTCTTCGTCTTTGCCATAAGTGACGATTCCGCCGTCCAATTGATAGACCTCTTTGAAGCCTTCGTTAATAAGAAAGCCTGATAATTTCTCGCAACGGATACCGCCTGTGCAGTAGGTAAGGATTGGCTTATCCTTGAAATCCTGCAGATTGTTGCGAATCCACTCAGGGAATTCCTTGGTCGTTTCGACCTCAGGACGAATGGCGCCACGGAAATGACCGATATCATACTCATAGTGATTACGGCCATCGAGCACGATGACATCTTCATTTTTGAGCTTCTCATAAAATTCCTTCGGCTTCAAATGCGTTCCCGTGAGCTCATTCGGATTCACGTCTTCTTCAAGACGGAAGGTGACGAGCTCCTTTTTCGGACGGACAAATAGCTTCTTGAAGGCATGTCCTTCATGCTCATCAATCTTGTAAACCATATCTTTAAACAATGGCATGAGGTTCATCATCGCCATGTAGGCTTCCGTTTGCTCTACAGTCCCAGAAAGGGTGCCGTTAATGCCCTCAGGAGCAATCAGAATGCGTCCTTTTACACCGAGCTTTTTGCAATAAGCCAAATGTTCGCGCGCCAATGCTTCGTGATCAGCCACGGCGACGAATTTATAATACAACAAGATGCGGTATGGAGCGCCATGTTCAGTCATAACAATAACCACCTATACGTATAAAATGACACACTCCATCAAGATGGAGTATACGCATATAGTGACATAAATTCATGTTTTTTTCAATCAAGCAGCAATTTTTGGATAAGTTGATATACAAACTGCAGCTCGAGCTCTAAAGCTTGAAGCAAATGGAACACACCAGTGAGATCTCGTTCCGCTGCTTGCAGCTTCTTTTGCTCCTTCAAAGAATCCTCCAACTCGCTTGCCGCGGCAAATACACGATTAGCCGAAAGGTTGCTAGAAGAACCGCGTATACCATGAAGCAAACGAAGGGCCTCCTCAAAGTTGCCCGCGTGGATGTCACCTTTCAATTGCACCATAAGCGGGTTGGTTTGGTCTTGAAATTTACGGAGCATCTCACGATAAATGTCTGTTTTTCCGCCCATGCGTTGGAGTGCTTCCTCGATATCGAGTCCAGGTGTTGTCTGATTCTCCACTTGTAGATGAAGTGTGGATTCAATAGCAGCTCTCAGCCGTTCGGGTATGATGGGCTTGGAGATCATTTCACTCATCCCCGCCTCCATGCAGGCCACCCGATTGTCGAGCGTTGAATCCGCTGTTAAGGCAATGATCGGAATATGTGCCCATTTCGGTTCAAGACGAATGCGCTTGGTCGTTTCGATCCCATCGAGCTCGGGTAAGTGAATATCCATGAGGATCAAATCATAGGTATGATTTGCCAAATCGTTCAGCGCCTCGAAACCGTTACCAGCCAATTGAATGTGACAGTTCATCATACTTTCCAAAAGAGAACGCGCCACCGTTTGGTTAATTTCATTATCCTCCACAACCAGAATTCGGAGCGGATCATTACTCAGGCTGTTTAAAGGGAAGAGCGCCCAGTCCTTCTCCCTGTCTTGCGCAATGGTATCTGTCAAATGGGTATGAGCGATCTCCCTTTCAGCATGCAGTGAAACGAGCGTCCTGTACAAGAGACTTCGAGAGATCGGCTTGACCAGAACAGCATCTGGCGATGCTTCTGTGGGAAGCTGTTCAAGTGCATCTCTTCCTGATAACGAAGTGTAAATAATCGTTCTAATCCCCTTTTGCTGGCAAGCTGCCAGCATGGTCAGCCACACATCCTCCCCATACATATCATCTGCCTCCATATCGAGCAAAAGGAAGTCAAGAGGGATGTGATCAATGACCTGAAGGGCTTCCTTCCACGCATACACACCCGCAGCATCGCTGCACATGGACTGCAGGTTTTGGACAAGCACCCTATTAAGGGTAGGATGATCTTCTACGACGAGCATAGCGAGCGGCAAGGGAACGATTGCTATATTGCTTGGCAGGTAGAGCGTGAAGGTAAGGGTGACCAGAAATTCGCTCCCTATACCTTGCATGCTAGTGACGGAGATCGAGCCGCCCATATTTTCGATAATATTTTTGGAAATAACAAGCCCAAGACCCGTTCCCCCGTATTTGCGGCTCGTCACCTCGTCACCTTGGATAAAGGGTTGGAATAAATTGGCCAACTGTTTCTCGTCCATGCCGATCCCCGTATCTGTGACGCTGAATCGGAGAGTTACCTCATTCTCATGCATCTGATCTACGCCAACACGAAGTGTGACGGTCCCTTGCTCCGTGAATTTAATCGCATTGCTGGAGAGATTCAGAAGTACCTGATAGAGCCGCAAAGAATCACCGATCAGTCCACCAGGCACTCCCTCAGGTATATCACAAATGAAATCAACAGGCTTATGACCTAGCAGCACACTCAGCGTTTCACACACACGTTCAATGGTCTCATCTAGCTGAAAAGGGTGATGTTCAATCACGAGCTTATCTACTTCCAGTTTAGAAAAGTCCAGAATATCGTTGATGATATGTGAAAGAGAGAGGGAGGAACGTGAGATTTTCCGTATGTAATCCGTCTGAAGTTCAGTCATTGCTGTTTTCTCAAGCAGGTGGGAAAGTCCAACGATCCCGTTAAGCGGAGTACGTATCTCATGGCTCATCCGGGCAAGGAATACGCCTTTGGCCAAATTGGCATCATCCGCCTCTTGTTTAGCTAGAATAAGCTGCTCCTTAGCATGGATTTGATCCGTGATATCTCTCGTTATCGCTGAGAAGTACAGCTCGCCATTATCAAGAGGGAAGTGAGGGACGATGATAAGCGATGCGATGATACGTTGTTGTTTCTTGGTTATGACTTCCGCTTCGAATTCCCAGAAGCCATCTCGGATCGCCGTTTGAAGCCCTTCCTCAAAATTAATGTCATTCAAGATTTCAACAAACTCATGAAAACGTGTACGTGTATAATCTGTCCCAGCTAATTCCATGGAATGGATGCCAGCGGGATTGATATAGAAGATGTTACCGGCTTGATCGAAGGTGAGAATGGCGTCTCGGGCACTCTCAACAATCGTTAACAGCCGTTCTTTTGTTTCATTACTCGCCTTAATGTCACTGATATCACGTGCAATGAGGACGTATCCTTTTAAATCGCCATTCGGATGCGTGATGCAGCTAACACTCGTTTGCACATAGATCCGGGTGCCGTCTTTGTGATACCAGGTCCACTCTAAATCCTCTTTAAGATGACGCAAGGAACGAATGACAAGTGTTGTGCAGTCTGCGGGAATTGTCTCGCCGAGTTCAGCAGAATACTGCGCTGCTCGTTCATTCAGTTGTTTTTGATCTAACCAGATTAAAGGAGAAGTGATTTTGTGTACGTCTGCAAAAGAATACCCTAGCATCTGCGTCGCTCTGCTGTTGAGATGGTTAATCATAAAGTTCGGATCCATCACGATCATGGCGTATTGATTATGACGAATGAAAGCTTCAAAGGGCTCGAAAAGCTCACGTATATTCTCCATCATGCCATTGACTGATAGGGCAAGCGCACCTAATTCGTCTTTACTTGTAAATACGATGGGTTTCGTGTGGAAATTACCGGCTGCAACCGCCTCGGTTACTTGGAGGATTTGTTTAATTCTTTTGATAATCAGATGATTCGTAGTGAGATGAATTAAGAAAAATATGGAAAGTACTGTCATCAGAATGATCCCCACAGTTGACCAAAGGAGAGGACTTGTGGGAGCTTCGATGGCCCTGATTGGTATGGAATAGGTGAGAAACCAGTCTAATTGAGGGATTCGCGCATAGAACCACCTTGTCTTGTGACCCGTTAGAAAGGATTCGTCAATAAAGCCGCTGCCTTCTCGTAATGCCTTTTGAAAAGCAGGTCCAAGTTCGGGATATTCGGTGAAAATATTCAACTTCAGAATGGTAGGTGCATCGGTAGCATAGAGGGCGAGACCATCTCGATTGATGATCAGTAATTCTCCATTGTCGAGCGGAGCAAGCAAATGTTCTTGAAACAAGGGTGCAGCTTCGAGTGAAGCATTGACGATACTAATCACTTTATGTTGATCGTCAAAGATAGGAGCCGTAATGGAGATCACATAGAAGCCTCTTATTCTGCTTATATAGGGGTCAGAAATATAGCTTTTCCCTTTCAGGGCTTCCTGGAATCGGGGCTCGTTCGAAATGGAGAGTGTATTCCCCGTAGTAAAATGAAGGGTACCGTCCAAATCAACAATACCCATGCTGTAATATTGATTACCATCCGCTTGTAATTCATGGGCTAGGAAATTTAAACGATCCGCTTGTGTGCCTTGTTTCATAATACTTACCCGACTAATGAGCTCAATCTCCGCTAAACGGATGGACAAGAAGTCATACATGTTTCGCGCAGAATTCGATACGGAGGTCAATGATTGCTCATTCATCTGCTGTAACAGCTTATTGCGAGAGAGTGTATAGTTGGTAATCCCTACGACCGCAAGTGAGATCGAGGTGATAAGGACTAACCAGGCGACGAGTTTAAAACGCAAGGATGATGACATTTTTTTCCTCCAAAAAGCCATGTAATTGTTAGATAATCTCATAGTTTCATCAAGATTAGAGTGGAACATATTTAATGATTTCAATTTATGATATATCCAACAGATCAGTTACGTATACACACTTGTTCAAATTTGCCGAGAAAGCGTTCGGTCAAATCGTACAAGCCTCGCAAGAAGTAGCGAGTAAAATTCAAGAAACAGCAGCAGCAGCAGAGCAGATGGCAGCTAGCTCGGAAGAAGTAGCGGCTACAGTTGCTCAAGTTGGCTTCGTTGCACAGCAAACTTCAGGTACAGCGCAATCCGTAGCTGCAGTTACCGAGGAACAGCTGGCATCAGCCGAAGAAATTACGGAGTCAGCCAAAAACCTTGCTGGAATTGCTACAAATTTAAATCAAGTGGTAGGTACTTTCCGTCTTACATAAAAATTTAATTGTGAACAAATGGTGTCGGTCAGACTTTTCCTAAAGCTGGTGCGTCTAGTTATCGTGAAGGTTAAACAAGTGACAAAAACACGATAACTCAGAAGGAGTGAATAGGAAATGAAAAAGAATCCGTGGAACATGTTGAAAATGGGTGTTGTTGGTTGTGCAGTTTTGGTAGGTGTGAGTGCTTCGGTACTGCCAGTTGCAAGCGTTGCTTCAGCGGATACCGTTGTAGCTATCTCAGCACCTACATCATCAGTACCAGTTGTCATTAAAGAAGTGGTGCTTACATCCAAAAGTACAGACTTAACGACGAACATCAAAGTACCTCAGTTGACCGGTATGTTGGATACGAAATATCAAGATGAACTGAATGACATTATTCTATCGCATGCGAACAAAGATTTAGCAAGCTGGGAAAAGGATGCTGCGGAGGCTGCAGCAGCAGCCAAAGATAAGGGATATACGTATCGTCCTTATGGCCTTACGATTGTCTACACATTGAAATCGGATGGCACAGGAAATCCTTCAGGAGTTGTTTCCCTTACTGTTACTACGTACGGAGAAACGGGTGGCACCGGCATGCCGAGAGTGGATACGTATAATGTACTGAATGCGGCAGCGGCTCAGCGTGTAACGTTACAGGATCTGCTTGGTGCAGACTATAAGGCCACGATCGATGCAGGTGTTATTGCCAAAATGAATGAGGAGCCGCAATATTTCTTTAAAGATCAATTTAAAGGAATCACTTCGGAGCAAGGTTTTTATGTAGAAAAAGGGGCAGCGGTTGTTGTGTTCCCCAAATATGCGATTGCAGCTGGCGTTGCTGGAAGTCCAGAATTTCGCTTCATCTTGTCTAAGGATGTGACCATTAAACCGAATCCTACTCCACAGCCTGGTACCGACAAAGTGAAAGTGGATTTGGCACCAGTTGACGTCGAACAGAATGAGGATGGCGTTTCACTTGTTCCTTTCCGTAAAGTAGCAGAAGGTTTGGGCTACAATGTGAAATGGAATCAAGATACGTATGCTGCTGAACTATCGAAAGGTGCGCAGTGGACGAGTGTGAGTGTGGGGAAAGATAGCTATTTCTTTGCCAAAATGGCACCAGTTGCGCTAGGAGCGGCTCCGGTCATTCTGAACGATACCCTTTATGTGCCTACTAAATTTGTGTCAGACATTCTAAAGGCTGATGTGGCAATTGATTCAAAAGGCATTCATATCGAACAATAATGGTGGAAAATCATGTGTCATGAGTGAAAATAAGCCTTCAGTTGCCGATTCAGGTGATCTGAAGGCTTTTCAACTAACACGTTATTGTAAGCGTTTGCATATACTAGAATATCCCGCATTTAGGAGGTGTGATCGGTATGTATCTCAAAAATAGTTTGTCAGCGCTCATGGGTCTTTGGTTTCTGATGACTCCTTGGGTGTTTGGATTTGGAGATGTAACCAATGCGCTTTTCACCTGTGCACTGTTCGGAAGTCTTCAATTCGTAAGTTCTATGTTAGCTTTAGGGAAAACGGGGAAGCATATGTGGCAGAACTGGGTTTGTGTCGGGAGTGGTATTGTTTTTATCGTATTCCCAAATGTGTATCACCTTTCATTTATGGCGTTCTTCTCCTTCGTTGCGCTTGGTTTTATGACGATTCTCATTAATTACGCCAATCTGTACCCAGATTCGCAATAATTTTGCTAGTGCCTGTTGTAAAATGAATTTAATTATGTCATGATGAAATTATCAAATTGACAATATGAAGTGGAAGCACACATGTATGATAACGTGCCTCAGCTGTGCATATACAGTTAGGCTTCTCTTTTTGTTAATTGATAAAGTCGTTATAATAATATTAGATATACAATATAAGGAGTGGTGAACATGAAAGCCTTCATTCTTATTGATTATACGGTGGATTTCGTAGTAGGCAAGCTGCCTTGCGGGGATCCAGCTATTGCCATAGAAGCTCGGCTGTGTGAGCTAACCAAAAGTTTTGTTACAGAGATGGACTTGGTTGTGATGGCTGTAGATTTGCATGAGGAAGGAGATCCCTTCCATCCTGAGACGACCTTGTTTCCACCCCATAATATACGTGATACGGCGGGGAGGGAGCTCTATGGTCGCCTCAAAGAAGTGCATGAAGCTCACAGAGCTGCCATCTATTGGATGGACAAAACGAGATACAGTGCATTCTGCGGAACAGATCTTGAACTGCAGCTTAGAGCTAGAGGTATTCAGGAGCTTCATCTAGCGGGTGTGTGTACAGATATTTGTGTCTTACATACAGCGGTGGATGCGTATAATAAAGGTTTCTCCCTCGTGATTCATGAGGATGCGGTTGCCAGTTTTGATGCGGAAGGCCATGCATGGGCATTGCGGCATTTTGAAAAGACGTTAGGGGCTAAAGTTGTTCGGGATTGGAAAAATTAAGGGAAATAATATTGTGGAAGATGAGTTGATGTATGATGGGGAGGATGAATGGGATGAGCTGGCACACGATGGATGGGATGAATAACTTAACGCTGCACACAGATAAATACCAAATTAATATGATGTACGCCCATTGGTTACAGGGGACGCATACGGAGAGAGCAGTCTTTGAGGTGTATTTCCGCAAGCTGCCTTTTGATGGGGGATATGCGGTCTTCGCGGGGCTTGAGCGAGTGATTCATTATGTGCAAAATCTGCATTTTGGTGAGGAAGAAATCGCTTATTTGCGTGAGCAAGAGGAGAATTATAAGGAAGAGTTCCTTGATGCGCTTCGTGCCTTTACGTTCAAAGGCGATATCCAAGCCGTACCTGAGGGAACGCTTGTCTTCCCGAATGTGCCGCTTGTACGGGTTATTGGAAGCATATTCGAAGCGCAGTTGGTTGAGACGGCGATTCTCAACTTCGTGAACTTCCAGACGCTCATCGCGACCAAAGCCTCGCGCATGAAAGGCGTTGCTCCGCACGATGTGCTGCTGGAGTTCGGCACACGCCGCGCCCAAGAAGCTGACGCCGCCATCTGGGGGGCTAGAGCCGCGTATATCGCGGGGTTCCACGCGACATCGAACCTAAGAGCCGGAATGCTGTTCGGCATCCCGACCAAAGGCACACACGCGCATGCGTGGGTGCAGGCCCACGACACGGAAGAGGACGCCTTCCGTGCGTATGCCGAGGCCCTGCCCGAGCAGGTCACGCTGCTCGTGGACACCTACGACACGCTGCGCAGCGGCGTGCCGAACGCCATTGCGACGGCGCGGCAGCTCGCGAGCCGCGGCAAGCGCTTGAACGCCATTCGCCTCGACAGCGGCGATTTGGCGTATCTATCCCAGCAGGCGCGGCGCATGCTGGATGAGGCGGGCTTTCCGGAGGTGAAGATTGTGGCATCCAATGACTTGGATGAGCACATCATCGCCGGGCTGAAAGCCCAGGGGGCTAAGATCGACAGCTGGGGCATCGGCACCCAGCTGATTACAGCGGCCGACCAGCCGGCGCTGGGCGGGGTGTATAAGCTTGTTGCCCGAGAGAAGGACGGAGCGCTCGTGCCGGTCATTAAGATTTCGGGCAACCCGGAGAAGGTGACGAATCCTGGCTTCAAGGAAGCCTACCGGATTATGAACTTGGCGACGGGCAAAGCGGAAGCTGACTATTTGGCGTTACAGGATGAGGTGGATATTCGGGAAGGTCAGCGAATTAAGTTATTCGACCCCATCCACCCGTATCTGTTCAAATATATCGAGAATTATGAGGCGGTTCCGCTGTTGAAACCGATTTTTGAAGGCGGTAACTTGGTGTATGAGCTTCCTACCTTGGAGAGCATTCGCGACTACCATGCTGAGCAAATGCAGACTGTTTGGCCGCAATATTTGCGGATGCTGAATCCTGAGGTGTATCGCGTTAATTTGAGCACTGCCTTGTGGCAGCTGAAAATGGATTTGATTCATGCGCACCAAGACTAGCTAGTCTTGGTGCCAGCACACGCAAGATTTTGGAATATCCGACTTAGGTGGTATGATTAATGTGAGCTACACGGTAAAGATGCGCTCATTCTAATCTTATTCCGATGGAGGTTATTGCTAATGTCTACGAAAGCGAATCAAGCATTGACAACTGGGGTTACGCTCAACAATGGTGTACATATGCCTTGGCTGGGTCTCGGCGTTTATAAAAGCAAAGAAGGTCAAGAGGTTATCGGAGCGGTTCAAACCGCTTTGCAATTAGGCTATAGAAGCATCGATACGGCTGCGGTATATCGCAACGAAGAAGGCGTTGGTCAGGGTCTTCGCCAAAGTGGCGTGCCGCGTGAGGAGATTTTCGTAACCACGAAAGTGTGGAACGCAGATCAAGGTTACGAGTCTACGCTGCAAGCGTTTGAAGCAAGTCGCAAACGGCTTGGTTTGGAAACGATTGATCTTTACTTGGTGCATTGGGCCGTCTCCGCAACGTACCGAGAAACGTGGAAAGCGCTGGTCCACCTGTACAAAGAAGGGCATGTACGTGCGATTGGCGTGAGTAATTTCCAAATCTCTCATTTGGAGCATGTCATCGAAGATACCGGTATCGTGCCTGCGGTTAATCAAGTGGAGTATCATCCGGAGCTGTCACAAAAAGAGTTGCTCACGTATACCCGTGAACATGGCATCCAATTGGAAGCGTGGAGCCCACTTATGCAGGGAAGGCTGAATCAGCCTGAATTGGCGCAGCTAGCGGCTAAATACGGCAAATCAGCAGCACAAATTGTACTGCGTTGGGATATCCAGCATGGTGTCGTGACGATTCCGAAGTCTGTGACGGAGCATCGTATTCGTGAGAATGCGGACATTTTCGATTTTGAGCTGAGCGCTGAGGATATGGCTTTGGTGGATGCTTTGAATATCAACAAGCGTATTGGCCCGGACCCGGATCATGTGACGTTCTAGTTACTTTTTCCAACTCCAAAGAGGAAACGCCCGTTTGTACGGGGTTTCCTCTTTTTTAGTTGATCATGAGTCAGCGCCGACTAGGTGCGGCCTCCCTCCGCTTATTTCAACAAAGCTATCATCTGATACACCTCGCGGTGGTCACCTGGCAGTAAGAAATTCGCGACCTTCAGCTGAGAAGAACCATCGCCGTCAAGAAAAAGCCCATCGACCAGCTGTTTCTCCCCTACCTGCTCTTGTACCGCTGTACGGAACTCTTCACCGGTACAAGGGGTAGGCGCAACTACCAAATACACGTTGTTCATTCGATCATACACAATACCAGACCGCATGCGCTTCTCGTTAATGACAGGCATTTCTTCCGAAATGGCTTGTTCAGCCCAACCCAATGGATTCGTAAGCCCCATGCTTACGCCTCCCTGCGCCCAATAACGGCTGCGATCCAGCACCTGTAACTCACTCGCATTTTCGACAACTTGGACGGTAAAGGTTTGCGCCTTCTCATCCCACACAAGTGTCCCTCGTTTCCGATCCGTATTGTACCAGCCCGAGCCGTAGTCGCCAGGTTGACCCTTCACAGGCTGATCATTGGTCACTGCGATGCTTAGCAAATACCCCTGCCAGAAAAATCCGCCATTAATCCCATTGTCCTGCCGTTCGGTCACATTTGCAGTAATCGCTTTGAGTCCTATGTTTTCAGGTGACGTTTGGATAACGTGAAGGAGAACGCCATTCGTTGCGGGTTTAATGCTATACTCGGCACTTGCCTTTGGGGGCGGTTGTGTGGTGGAATGAAGGCCCCAAATTAAGGTCCATACGAAACTGATAATCACGATAAGTAGATAGATTAGTAGCTGAGCAGCATGCGCTTTGAAAAGGCGGATAAGGTACATAGATTTCTCCATCCCAGCTGTAGTGGTCTCATTCATTTCTATTAGTCTATGAAAAGAGTAGGAGGGATATGCCTATTTATCTACGAAAAAAAACGCTTACGAAGGAATCTACCATTCGTAGGCGTTGGTCACGAAACATCTATGTAACGAAAAGAATTAGAAAATCGGTATGCGTGCCTTATTCCCATCTGTGGCATATAAAATCGCTTCTGAGCTGAATAAATCTACTCGCTCTAACGAATTAACTAAATTCATGGTGGTGAATTTGTTATGGCGAAGTGCGTTGATCAAAGAGGGAATTAACTTATGGTCCGTGCCGACGAAATTAACGGAAATCGGCTTCTTATTAAATAAAATATTCATTCTCACTTCAACACATCTCCTTCTGATTTTGTTTGTTAAGTAGATATTAAGATTATCATACCTTTCTCAATAAGTTCGTCGATTGGCGTTGTCGGAATTCCACTAGTTCTGTCAGTAGATATTTCATGGTGGTTTTATCCATAATCGCTCCCGTCCTTTAATGGACGGCGTAGCCGTTTATTTTGTATGATAGGGTGAGTTACGTAAAATTTGGAAGCGAAGGGGGCTAGCATTATGGAGTCTTCACATATTGTTATTGAAGCGGATGGTTTAATTAAAAATTATGGGTCCTTCCAGGCTGTGCGGGGCGTTAATTTCCAGGTCTATCAAGGCGAAGTTTTCGGTTTGCTAGGTCCCAATGGTGCCGGGAAAACGACAACGATGGAGATGATCGAAGGGCTGCGGAAGCCAGACGGCGGACGTGCGATTGTAGCAGGATTTGATACGCAGAAGGATTTGGGTAAGGTCAAGGAAGTCATCGGTGTTCAATTGCAATCAACTTCGTTATTCGAGTTGTTGACGGTAGAGGAAATAATGAGGATGTATGCCAGTTTCTATCCGAGCTCTGTTCCGATTGGCCCGCTATTAGAAGATATGACGTTGGTTGATAAAAGGAACGGCCGCGTAAAGCATCTATCCGGTGGGCAAAAGCAGCGGCTTGCCATTGGTCTTGCGCTTTTGAATGATCCCAAGGTCATCTTCTTGGATGAGCCTACAACAGGGTTAGATCCAACAGCAAGACGAACACTGTGGGAGATTATTTTAAAGCTAAAGGAGCGAGGCAAAACGATCGTGCTGTCCACGCATTATATGGAGGAAGCGCACGTGCTTTGCGATCGTATTTGTTTAATGGATCAAGGGAAAGTTGTCGCATTGGATACACCTCGTAATCTAGTGAGCAGCTTGCAATCGGATAGTGCGATCGAGTTTAGATTGCAAGACTTGGTAGAAGCTGACAAGGAATTGGTTGTAGAGGAGCTTCGCGATATTCGTGAAGTCAAGGGCATCGATGTGCGAAAGGATGTGTTCGTCCTTTATACAGATAAGCTTCAGGAATCGCTCATTGATCTCGTGGAGAAAAGCGCTGGTGGCAGATGGCAATTGGCTGACTTGCAGACACGAACGGCTACGCTGGAAGATGTGTTTATTTCCATGACCGGAAGGAGCTTGAAAGAAGAATGAATGCTTATATCCAATTGACCTTAAGCCAGCTTCGTTTTTTTGTCCGTAATCGACAAGTGCTTGTATTCACCTTGTTCATGCCGCTTTTCTTCATGATTATGCTCGGTTCCTTTCTCGGGAAGGGAAATGATATTATCGTCGATGGCGTCGTCATTGATCAGGATCAAACTGCAGAATCCAGGGTCATGGTGGAGGCGCTCCAAGCGAATAGTATTTTGAAGCTAAAACCTGCAGATGACATGGATAAGTCGCTTGAGCAGCTGAAGCATGGCGATCAGAAGTTAGTCGTCGTTATTCAGAAAAATTACGGGCATGCGGTAGGTCTAAAAGGTGCAGATAGCACCAAGGCAAGCTTCTTGCAGGTGTATTATGATCAAACGAACCAGCAGAGTGCGCAGATCGGATTGCAAACTGTCGGGCAGGTAGCGGATAGTGTTTCCAAACAAATCTCCAACTACATCCCGATTGTTCGTATAGATCCGGTGGGCGTGCAAGCTTTACAGCTTCGCTACATCGATTTCCTTGTACCGGGCATTCTGGCGATGATGATCATGACCAACAATTTAAATGGCGTCTCGGGACAAATCGCTTCATGGCGGGAGCGGGGTGTGCTGCGACGCATGCAAAGTACACCGCTGAAGGCATCGACGTTCATCGCCGCGCAAATTACTGCACGCCTTGTGATGAACACGGCGCAAGCCTTAATCGTACTGCTTGTCGGTGCTTTGATTTTCGGCACGCAGGTGAATGGCTCCTGGTGGCTGCTTCTGTTGTTTATCGTCATGGGTACATTGACGTTCATGTCCATCGGTTTTATCATCGCTGGTGTGGCCAAAACCCCGGAGAGTGCCGGGCCAATTTCCGGACTAATCTCGTTCCCGCTCATGTTCTTGGGCGGCGTATTCTTCTCCGTTTCCAGCATGCCGGAGTTCTTGCAGCCGATCGTGAAATCGATCCCGATTACTCAGCTCAGCACGGCCCTTCGGCAGATTATGAATGTGGGTGCTGGCATTGGGGATCTGTGGCAGGAAGGGCTGATGTTGGCCATTTGGTTGGTCGTATCGTTCATCGTGGCTACGTTTACGTTTAAATGGGAGTAGGCTCGTGTTACTAAACGAGAGACTCGGACGTACTGTTTCTAATGATCCGTTATGGTGGCTTTACCACAGGTAAGGGACCTCAGAGCAAACTGAAAGCCCAATCTCTCAGAGGTTGGGCTTTTTAGACTGGAGTTATGGCTTCGGTCTAGGCGAAGCGCGCTCATAGCCCTATAGGTACTCTGCTCACAGTTATCATATATTCACGAACGATAAGCCATACTGTAAGGGTAACTTACCTACAATTAGGAGGATTTGAATGAGTAAACAGCAATGGCTAATCCCGGCTACAGAGGGTCTCGGTCTCCAGCTCAAGATGGGTCAAGTGATTCGGGTTACGGATGTAGAGGGAGAACAAGTTGCCGACTTTGTGGCCTATCGTGGGGATGATATCAGTGAGCGACTTGACCCTAGTGTTACGATGGACGCTTTACATGCGATGAAAGTGAAGCCCGGCGATATCATCTACTCCAATAAATATACGCCTATGCTCACTATCATTAGGGATACGGTAGGACAGCACGATTGGATTAATTCGGCCTGTCGGCCTGAAATGTACGAGTTGCTGTACAATAAGCGAGACCACACCAGCTGCTATATGAACTTAAATGAAGCACTGGCACCATTTGAGATCCCCGCCCCAGATCAGCATTATCCCTTTAATCTATTCATGAACACCATCATTCAGGCATCCGGACAAATCCGTATAGAGAAGCCTCTATCCAAAGCAGGAGATTATATCGAGCTTCGTGCAGAAATGGATCTGATTGTGGCTATTTCTGCTTGTCCCTGCGAAGAAAGTCTCTGCAATGGATACAAGTGTACACCTATTCGCGTTGACATCATCTGATCTTCTAATGAAATAGCACCCGACATACAATAACTTGTACAAGTTAGTTGATATTCAGGGGGCGAAGTTATGCATGATTTTGTCACTTATCTGTTTCTTGGAATTTCGTTATCGGCTCCCATCGGTCCTATAAACGCTGCTCAACTCGATAAGGGAGCCAGATTTGGCTTTACGCAAGCATGGTTGATCGGATTGGGCGCGATGTGTGCCGACTTGCTGTATATGCTGCTTATTTATTTTGGTTTAGCCCATTTCTTAACCACCCCGTTTATGAAAACATTTCTCTGGTTGTTTGGCTGTTTTGTACTTATCTACACGGGCGTTGATACGCTAAGAAACGTGAAGATAACCCAGGAAGCCAGCCCTCGTGAGGTCCAATCCAGCGTAAGATCCTTCCGTTCCGGATTTATTATGGCACTTACCAATCCGCTAAATATCTTGTTTTGGCTCGGTATTTATGGCTCCATTTTAGCCGAAAGTGTGCAGAATTATGGTCTTAACCAAGTGCTTTGGCATAGCTCAGGTATCTTTGCGGGCATCCTTCTATGGGATGTTGCCATGGCCTCGTTCGCCAGCACCTTCCACAAGTTCGGGAATCGTACTACTCTGCAAATGATTTCTGTAGCAGCTGGCCTTTCTCTCATTGGCTTCGGAATTTACTTTGGCTATCAAGCTTATAAGCAGCTAACGGGTTAGCCAGAGGTTTGAACGGTCAGTTGTACCTCTTGACCGGGATACTCACCCATCTATTCTCCTTCGCATAGTATGCTTCGTACTTACGAAGGAGGTTATTACCACATGGCTGATCTATATGCCAAAGACTGGCTTGATGCACATATGACCACTCTTGGCGCATGGCAGCAGGATGCCTTCCGTCAATTCGGCAATATGATTGCAGATCCAGGAAATACGTATCCTTGTATACCTGGCCGTCAAGGCTTCCTTACCAACAACCTGCGCTTTGGCTTTGCAGCAGATCCAAGATCAGAGCAAGCTGCCCTTGACACAGTGGAACTCTTGCAGTCATATGGCCGATGCTCACGGGAAACAGGGAAATTTGCCTCTCTGGTTATATTTTTCCAAACACCTGTAGACATGCTGAATAGCTTCTCTGTAGAAGATTACGAGCGGCTTTTTTGGTCTGTTCTAAGCCGAGTCAGCGCCAAAGATGAAGCGCCATGGCCTGCAAATATTTCAAAGGATCCTTCGCACCATTCATGGGAATTTTGTTGTGATGGGCAGCCGTATTTCTCCTTTTGCGGAACTCCTGCCCATGTGGTTAGAAAAAGCCGAATGTTTTCACATTTCCTCATTGCATTCCAACCGCGATGGGTGTTTGAAGAAATCAACGATTCTACCCCTTTTGGACGCAATATGAAAAGACGTATTCGCCAAAAATTAGTGGCGTACGACGGTGTCCCTGCACATCCTTCTCTGAAATGGTACGGACAAGAGGATAACCAAGAATGGAAGCAATACTTCTTGCGTGATGACGAAAGCATCCCTTCTAAATGTCCCTACACGTATATGAAAAATAAACTAAAAGCCGTGGGCGTGCTATTCCATAAATAGAATAAGGTTACGCAGGCTCTCTTCGTGCCGATTTATGCTTCATCCACAACGTGATTATGACAATCACCATGACGATAAGAAGGCTTGTCCAAAACCCAGGTCTACCGCTTATCTCCAGGAGTGGTCCTGTTGCTGCTGCCATGATAAGAAGGATCGCGGTCCAAGATTTCAGTTGTCCGCTAAGATTTGGGCGAAGTTGTTTGAGATACGATGCAACGATAAGCAACCACGTATATAGGAGAACCAATCCCCCTGCCGTGGTCATATGCTCAAAGATATGGCTTGGCATCACTAGTGCAAGGACGATAGAAACACATAACCCCATTGTATTCACACCTAGTGCATAAAGAGGTAACTGCTTCTTGCCTTTCCTATCGGCCAGCCATGGCGGAGCATCACCGCCTTCTGCTAAAGCAACTAGCATCGTAGATACGCCGTATAGCGAGGCAACGAGGATAGAAAACCCTGCAATAATTAGGACCCCATTCATCATATGCACTAGCACAGGTAACCCCATAATGCCTAGAGAGAGAAGCAGCGGACTTTTATCAGATGTTAATTGCTCCTTGGTGATAAAAAGAAGCGCTAAACTAATAGATAACACATAGAGCACGGTGATCGTAAGCAGCATAAGCCTCCCAGCTTTATAAGCCTCTTTGGGATTTCGCAAATGGATGGCCATAAAGCCCATGACCTCTATGCCGCTAAACGCATAAAACGCATACAAAAGTCCTTTCCATGCGCCTGTCCAACCTGAACCAATCCAATGAGCCGTACTGCCCTGAATCGCGTTTATGCCATGGGTTCCTTTGATGAAAGCAATTCCTGCGATGGCGATGAATAGGAACACTGCCCCCATTTTAACGATAGCGCATATATTCTCCGTTTTGTTAATTCCTTTGGAGCCAAGAATAATAACAAGAAGGGCAAGGAACGAGTAGAAAGCAGTCAACAACCAGAGTGGCAGATTAGGAAGCCAAAATTGCGTGAAAATTCCAATTGCCGTTAAGGAACTACCTAAAATGAGCATTTCCGAGGACCAATACAACCATCCCACGCCAAATCCTGCCCAGCGGCCATATGCTTCCCTAACATAATTTCGAAAAGACCCTTTTTCTGGGTTGGCAGCCGTCATCTGTGCTAAGGCTTCATATACAAATAAGGTGGCTAGTGCTGCCAATAAAAAAATAAAAACAACCACAAACCCACTCTTCTGAATGGCGATGCTGGAACCAAGGAAGAAACCTGTTCCTATTGTGCAGCCAATTCCGAATAAAGCTAACTGCCACCAGGATAGCTTGTTCGTGTTGTTGTCACTGTTCGTATGCCGCAATGTCACCATCCGTCATTGACCTCCATATCCCTGGTTAATAGGAGAAAGCCCAAACAGCAGCCTTTAGGCTGATGCTGGGCTTCACAAGCTGCTAGCTAGTGCACAGACGCTGCTGCTTTGTTATTAGGCGGCATTTGTGGCGCCCCGGTTGCTGGGACGAATGCTGTCAGCATGCTTTGCATATCGGAAGCTTCTAATTGAGGCACCTGGTAGTAGGCAAGTCTATTTTGATAAAGGAAGATTTCATAAGCCATTTCTATGAAATTTTGTACCTGAGAGGCTAATACACGCCGAACGACGGGATTCGTCACTTCCACGGCTGTCATGGTTAGTAAAGACGCATGCGTTTTGATCAGACCTATCATATGCCCGCTTATTCCCGCATCCTTGACATCAGCGAGCGATTGGTTTGGCTTTTTCGGTTGGGTTGGCTTAATGCCGTAAATCGGCTCCGATAATTGCTTAATCATATACGTGGACGTTTCTTGGCTTGGCTTTTGTCCGGTTGTGAAACACTCAGCGGTTAAATTGTACTGGGCAAGTGTGAACTGGTATTGACGATCCAGAATGTCCAGCAGCTCGCTATCTTGTACAAACTGTCTAAACATCATGAATTGGTCCAGCACATTAATGGTACAAGCCAACACCTCATGTAAATCGAAAAGCTCATGACCACCGTGGTTTGTATTAGGCGTAGTTTGCGTTTGATAATTGGGCTGCATTTCCTGTTGCATAACGAAGTCTCCTTTGGAATTGAGGTAATGTAACTTCGTTAATGTTAGTCATAGTTCGTTGGTTTATACATGGATATAACATCTATTGGCAATTGCTCACTTATAAGGGAGCCGCGGGTGTAAAAGTTGGCAACGACTTACTTGATCGTGCTACAATTAGTAAATGTCAAAGTAAAATCAGAAGGAGGCCCAACCTGATCTCTCAGTGGTTTGCTCGAAGGAGTAAATTTCAAAAAGTGGCTGTCAGGGTGCTCCAACAATAATCATTGAAGGTCTATCCCCTTCTACCGCATTGAAAGACTTTAATGAGAAGTTTAATTTATATCAGAAATATGGGGTACAGGAGTATTGGATTGTCGATCCAGGGAACCGAACGGTTCACGTATATTCGCTGCAGGATGGCAGCTACCAGGTTCGTCAACTGTATACGGAACCGGAACAAAATACGATCCAGTCTTTCATATTCAAAGATTTACAGGTGCCGTTAGATAAGTTATTTAATTTAGAATAAATGCACACCCAAAAGCCCAACCCTTCAAGGGTTGGGCTTTCTCTTACAAAAACCGTCGATGATGCTTCTTCCCATCAAAACTAAACAACACCGGCTTATCCTCGACCATCGTATGCATATGAATGGTCTTACCCCACAGTTTATAAATATACGGCAGTGTCCGCTCCACATACTTCAGATCCAGCTCCACGCCTTCAAAAGCATGCTTTAGATACAACTCCCCGTTGCGCTGATAGTCGCCATCTTCCACCACGATGTAAGGGAAACCACCATTCACTCTGGAGTAAATGAGCTGATCTCGCGTATTTTCCCACGTTTTGTCTGTGATTTTCCACTCGGGTCCTTTCTTCTCAAACACGTACAGATCTAACTCTTCAACCAGTGGTTTATTCAAATAGTTGCGGATAAACGAGGTATCAGACTCGTATTCGCGAACTTCGAATATCTTTTTCCTGCCTTGCCCAGGCTTCCGTCCGAATCTGCGGATTTCTTCTTCCGTCGGCGCATCCCAGTGCTTTTCAATGTCCTCAAATATTTTGACGCCCAGATAATAAGGATTCAAAGAATGGCGAGAGGGAACGACGACGGAGGAGTTCAGCTTGGAGTACTCGATCGTTTCTTCCTCGGTCAAATCCAATTCGCGCAGGATGTGTTGATGCCAGTACGAAGCCCAGCCTTCGTTCATGATTTTGGTCTCAAGCTGCGGCCAGAAGTAGAGCATTTCATCGCGCAGCATGGTCAGGATATCCCGTTGCCATTCTTCCATGTAAGGCGCATTTTCTTCGATAAATAGAAGAAGGTCCTTTTCAGGCTTCGGTGGAAAACGTTTCGTATCTTCTTTATCCAAGGAGTCAGCAGCCTTGTTTCGGCTATCTAAGTCCCATAAATCTTCATACCCGTAGGTGGCTTCCGAGCGTACCGCTGGTGTAGCTGCTTTGTTATTTTCTTGGCGTTTGCGAGTTTGGCCATAAGTTAGCGTTAATACAGGGTCAATGTGCTCTTGTATAGCAAGCACGGCATCAATGAATTGTTCAACCTCATCGATCCCATGCTCGATTTCATATTGGCGAATGCGTTCAGCGGTAGCGGACATGCTCTCGACCATATTGCGATTCGTTTTGGAGAAGCGTGCGTTATTTTTGAAAAAGTCGCAGTGGGCAAGCACGTGCGCGACGATCAGTTTATTTTGAATCAGCGAATTTCCGTCTAAAAGGAAGGCGTAGCACGGGTCCGAATTGATGACCAATTCGTAAATTTTACTAAGTCCAAAATCGTACTGCGTTTTCATGCGATGGAAATTTTTACCGAAGCTCCAGTGGCTATAGCGCGTCGGCATCCCGTAGGCACCGAAGGTGTAAATAATTTCTGCCGGACAGATTTCGTACCGCATGGGAAAGAAGTCGAGCCCAAAGCCTTTCGCGATCTCCGTAATTTCATCAATGGCATATTCTAGCTTTTGGATTTCGGATTTACTCACTGTGCAGGCACTCCTTCCTTTTTGGTAAAAAAGGTTTTTAACGCTTTGTACACTTCACCTTTTTCACGGATGACGTAATGCAGGAATTTCGGATTGTTAATATGGCGGAAAGCGGACATCAGCGTAGAGCTGCGGTTATATTGATTCACTTCCCCGTAGCCAAACATGTTTGAGCGCTCCATTAATTGTGTGATCAGCTTTACGCATCGCTCGTTATCGGAGGTTAAATTATCGCCGTCCGAGAAATGGAATGGATAAATGTTGAACTGAGAAGGAGGGTATCTTTTATCAATAATATCAATCGCCGTTTGATAGGCCGAAGAACAGATCGTGCCCCCGCTCTCGCCTTTCGTGAAAAACTCTTCTTCTGTAACCTCTTTAGCCTCGGTATGATGGGCGATAAACACGATTTCAACGTTCTCATATTTCGTGCGCAAGAAGCGGGTCATCCAGAAGAAGAAGCTGCGGGCTATGTACTTCTCAAAGGAGCCCATGGAACCAGAGGTATCCATCATGGCAATAATAAGCGCATTCGAATGCGGTTTCTCGATTTCCTCCCATGTTTTGAAACGCAGATCATCTGGTGAGATATGATGAATACCCGGTGAGCTGCCTCGCGAATTGCGGCGCATATTTTCGAGGATCGTCCGTTTCTTGTCGATGTTGGACATGATCCCTTTTTTACGAATATCGTTGAAAATAACTTCGGTGGATGTCATGTTCCGCTTCTCTTTTTGCTGCAAATTCGGCAGCTCGAGCTCGGAGAATAGCATCGCTTGCAGCTCTTCCATACTCACTTCGGCTTCGTAATAATCATCGCCGGCTTGATCGCCCGCGCCTTCGCCTTTACCTGGACCTTGTGCAGGCTGCGGGTCTGTTCCCAGTACATCGCCTACCTGCGAATCGCCGTCGCCTTGACCGACATGCTTGCCTTTGTTGAAGTTGTAGCGGAAACGGTATTCGTCTAAGCTTTTTATCGGTACCTTCACGACTTGTTTTCCATTGGACATGACAATGCTTTCGTCTGTAACGAGATCAGGAAGGTTCTGTTTAATGGCATCTTTGACCTTCTCTTGATGTCTGGTTTGATCTTGGTATCCTTTGCGGTGGAGTGACCAATCCTCTTTGGAAACGATAAATAAGGGCTCTGTCATGGGGACACCTCCTTGGCGTTTATGATAAGCAGAACGCTAATCAGACATAGGGAAATAAAGCTTGTTATTAAATATATTCAAGTGTGCGGGGGATATGTGGTGAATTGCTGTGGGAATTTATCTAAAAAAGAAGGTAATATTTTCAGTAACCTTAGTTGAACTGTTTAGAAGTTAATTTCTGATATAATAGAACAATCTCACTCAAGTAGGAGTAATGATATAATGGACCCCAGCAATCAGATACGCACGTACTTACAATCAGTAAAGAAAGCCACAGTTTCTCTTCATGATTTAGAACGCCTTTTTCTAGGTCAGCCATGTACCTATGAACAATTCTCGCAGTCTGTACTGGAGCTTGAAGCTGAGGAACTAATAGAGATGGTTCAGAGCAAAGGGAGAACGGGTAAACTACCATCCCTTGCTTATCAATATAGAGTGCAGAAGAATCGTTTAAAGGAAGATACACATAAGGATATCCACCAGGCCAGATTGCTTCTACATCCTTCTATTCAACTGGATAGCTATTATTCTTCAGGAGCTGGGATTTGGGAGCAAGACAGGCCCTTTATTGAACGGATCGATGCCTATTTAAAGAGGGAGATGTTTCCGAGCATCCCAGTACCAGCACCGGAAAGAAGTTTTGAGCTGGTCGCAGATGAGAAATGGATAACAGAGAAGCAAGGGAAAGAGTTGCTGATGCGAATCGGTTTGTGGGACAAGTTTCTTATTATTCCCGTGGAAGATCCCTTGATGTTTGCTGTGAATCCATATAGCTTAACTAAAGCAGTACATAAGCATCTGATCGTTGAAAATAAAACAACCTATCAAGCACTACTTCAGGCGTTGCCGGATGTTCCGTTCACTACCTTAATTTTTGGTGGCGGATATCGTGTAACGAAAAGTATCGAGATGCTGTCTATGCAGCTTCCGCTTAAGGAAGCTGCGCATGAATTCTACTATTTTGGCGATATCGATAGAGAAGGAATTTCCATATGGCATCTATTCAATGAGAGGGTGCTTGCCCTTTTTGGCAAACCGGCTTGTCTGGCACTTCCCTTTTACAGAGCATGTTTGAGCCGAGAGTTTGCTTATGGGAAAGAGAACCAACGTGGCAATGAGCAGGCTCTGCAAGATTTTCTGTCTCATTTTACGGAGGAGGAACACAAATTAATTAACCTTTGTTTAGCAGAGGGCGGTTATTTTCCTCAAGAAATAGTACCAACACACGAGCTTTGCAGGATTTGGAGGCACACAGCATGGACTACGTAGAAATTGGTCAAGTGATTTCCGGGTTTCGGGAACGTATGACCAAGCTGGCACTTTTTGATCCGCTTTATGAGCTTCAGAGAAAGCGGCAAACAGATCGACAAAATAAACCGATTGATTTCATGGAACTTGGGTTGTTAACGCTGCTGTACTTCTTCGAGCAGAAGTTGATGCGAAATAACAAGGCTGGCGTCAAGGACTTAGCCGAGTTTCTTTTGAAAGTGACGGGGATCTTCATTGATTTGGATGAAGCTGGATTTGAGGACTTAGCTAGGCAGATCACGCAAGTGTTTCGCCCAACGACAGGGAAAAAACGGGATTTCACGTTTATGAACTGGGAATCTGGGGTGGCGGAGCATATTTATATATCGATTCTGAAAGCGAATGCCTTCGACTTAAAAACGAATACGCAGTACTACACGCTCGACGAGGATGGATTGGAGCTTATTTTTGCGACCAAGGAATTCTATACCGAATTCCAATTGTCAATTCATCAGTTAGTATTGCGCAAACAGTTGGAGAAGGGCGAGTTCGAAGGCGCCCTGCGGCAAATTAATGAAATGCGGATCGACGTGGAAGCACTACAGGAGCGGATGGTCAAGCTGGAACATGAGCTGAAAAGAAATATTGTGTCGGAAGAAACATTTGGACGATATAAAGGTCTGCTAGAAGATATATATTTGCGATTGCAAATGGAGAATGAGGAGTTTGAGGAATTACGACAATTCGTGAAAGAGACCAAGGATCGCGTTCAGGCACAGACCGTTAGACAGGTGGATCAACGACCTTATGAGTTAATTTTACGGATATCCAATGAGCTGGAGAAGGTACATGGCGAGCATTCCGTTCTTTTCCATCAGAGTATGGTGTTGAAATCACATGCCTTAGGTGCAGCGCAAGAATCCTTGTATTATACGGGACTCGATTCCTTTAATTTCGATCAGGATATTGCATCTCTTATCTTTAGTACGCCACTGCCTCCGGAGACGATGAAAGGTGTGATAGCCCCGTTCTTACCGGTTCAGGAGACCAAGATGTGGTCGCTTTTGACGGTGTGGGCCGAGCAAAACTTGCTGGAAGACAGCAGCGGACAGGAGCGGGATGATACGTTTCTGGAAATTGGTGGAGACAGCGAAGAATACCGGTACCAGACGATGCAGAAAAAGTTGTACAAACTTCTGATGGAGCAGCTTTTGCAATTGATGGAAGAGCAGGGCTGCGTCGAGTTGAAATCTTTTATCCAACGGTTCGAAGAGAGAGAAAGTGCAAGATTGCTGGGCGAGAGAGCTTTCTATGATTTTTGGATTTTTCTGCATCAAAGAAGCCCCCTTCGGGCGTTGGATCAGGATAAACAGCAAAATGAAGAGCAGGGAACGTTACTGGAAGATATGTATGCACTTCTGGGGAATCGCTGTTTGGTCGTTATTGAACAAAAGGAAATCATTCAAGTGAATGATAGGTTTAGCATACAGAATATGTTGATTTCGTGGGGAGAACAGGATGACAATCGGACTTGAAAATGGAACAGTAATGAAAGCTTTTCGAATCTATACCTTGCTCGCTCGTGATAACGAGGTAGGGAAAGAGTGGCTCCAAGAATACATGGCGGATGATGTGATACGCGGTCTTGTGGATCAATTCGCGCGAGAAGTCGATTGCGTAACGATCATTGCCGGCGAACAGTTGTATATGATTCCGGAGACACGGCTATCGCCTTTTCATATGAATAACGAAGTGATTAAACGAACTTATCTACGCGCGAACGCCGTGAACGCGGATCTTTATCTGATGTATGTCAGCATTATTGTGCTCATTGGCGCCTTCTATGATAGCTACCAAACGATGGAGCCAACGAGAAGTTTTATCGGGATCGAAGAGTGGACAGCGCTTGTGAATGAGCGAATTGCCTTATTGAAGACACATCCGGAAGCGGAATTAAAAGAGATGGAGAAGGAGTTCTCCTATAACTGGATATCTTTGATTGAAAAATGGGATGCCATGGACGATATCAAGGAGACGGCTGCAAGGCAAAGTGGGAATACGATCAGCAGGGTCAGCTTTATGGATTCTGTCCGTAAGTTTCTCATCACGCAAGAACTGGTGACTGACATTGGTAATCAGGAAATTACGTTGACCGAAAAGGCCAAAGTGGTTGTGCAGCGCTATTTTATGGAGTTGGAATATAACCGCGGCATTTTGGAGTTTTTATATCAAAACGATACGTTTGAGGGGGAGGGAAGCGAACATGCCAGCGATCTCTAAAATACGTTTTACGAATGTGGTCTATGAGGACGGAAACAAGCGCTACAACGACGAATTATTTCATTTCGATGGGCATAACGGTGCGATCCTGCTGGAAAATGGAGGAGGCAAGACAGTTTTCATCCAGTCTGCCATTCAAGCCATCCTACCGCATGAGGAGCTTGCCGGACGTAAAATAAAAGACACCTTAAGTCTCGAAAATGGTCCTGCGCATATTGCGATCGAGTGGATTTTAAGCGAACGGCCTCGGCGATATGTAGTGACATGCATCAGTTTATTTTTGACAGCAACAGGAATTGATTCGTATCGGTATGTCTATGACTATCCGGTGCTTGATCCGGATGCCATTGATCGGATTCCTTTTGTTAAGGAAAGCGCCGGCCATCTTCGAGCAGCAGATAGAGGCGAAATTCATGATTATTACCACCAGATGACGTTAAAAAGAATGAACGCGAAACTGCCTCCCACGATGAAAGAATACAAAAAAATATTGGAAAATGATTACCACATTATTGCCTCAGAATGGGAACGTATCGCGAAGATCAATAGCTCAGAGGGCGGTGTGGAAAGCTTTTTTGATGAATGTAAAACGATGAGCCAGTTGTTTGATCGCTTGTTGATCCCGACGGTTGAAGATGCCATGGCTGGATACGAACAAGGCGAATTCGCGAATAATTTTGAAATGCACAGGGACAGCTTCAAAAAATATAAAGAATTAAAAGAAAAAATCGAAGAAAATAAAAAAATTCTCGTTGAATTGGACCAGTATGTTCTTCGTTTTGCCAATATGGATACGAAGCAGATGGCGTATGAAGCCGCTCAAGCTGAAACGAAGGCTTATTGGTTGCTCGTGAATGAACAGAAAAATGAGGAAACTACCAAGCTCTCGCAGTGGCATCAGATGATGTCAGCATGTGACCAGCAATTGCTGGGATTGGCACGGAAGAAGGAATCGCTTCATATTGCGAAGCAAAAGCAGGAACAATCCGTGTTGGAAACAAAACTCAGATTGGTTGAGGAGGACGTTGAGTTTAAAGAAAAGCTTGTACGGAGTGCTAAAGAGAGCTATTATTCTTTGCGTTTGGCCGATTACAGGCAGCAGTGGACCTCTGCCGAGGAGCGCATGAACTATGTGCAGCGCGAACTTGCACAATTCGGTAATACCCAAGAAGAGGATGTTTTGCGGAAAGCATGGATCCAGAATGGCGGGCAAATTCGCAGTATTTACAGCAAGATGGAACAGGAATGGCAAGCTGAAGAAGAGAAACTCAGTCAGGAAGTAGCTGCTCATCAGAATAGGTTGAACCTAGAGGAAACGGTTCTGAATGAGCTTTCAAGTGAACTAGAGCTATTAAACAAACAGCTAATTGAACATAGATCCATTGTGCAAGCACGTGAGAAAGATAAAGACGAGCTGAGAGTCAATGTTCTGGCCAATCCGGCCGTGGAGAGCATGGAAGGCAGCATGACGGAATGGATTCAGCGATACCAGAAGTTGGATGAGGGCAATGTGCAGTTGGTGCAGAAGAATAAGGATTTGGCATTCGGTAAAAAGGAAAGTGAGAGTCAACTAGTAGGTGTGAGTGAAAGTCTTAAGATCGCCTACGTGGAACGTGCCAGTGCAGAGCACAACCTCGAAGCATTTAAAAAAGTGCATCAATCCATGCTTGAAGAAATCGCTTCGTACAAGTCTTCATGGGGGAGACTCTCCTCCGTTTATGAGAAGCAAAGTTCGATTGAAGAACGACTTAGAGAGGATACTGAAAAGCTGCTGCTTGAGAAGGAAGCTTACTTGCTGAAAGAGCGTCTAGCTTTCCGCTATATCGATGATTACAGCGCCCAGCCTACATTTTTTGCGGATGTTTATGTGGCAGGTTTGGTGGACAAGTGGAGAAATCAGTTCGCGTTATTGGAGACAGGTATTCAATATTTGCAGAGTTTGAAGTTAACTGAGCGGGCGATGACTCACCCCCTCTGGTCCGTAACGTTGATTACGACGGAAGGCGAGGTTGGACTAGTCACAAGCAAGCTGCGGCAATATGCCGAAGATATGCAGTTCCCGATTCAAGTGATCTCTTCTCGGGAAGCGGCGTGTTTGGCTAATAGTGATACACCGGTAGCCGCAGAGCATAGCGCGTGGGTTGAACCACAGCATTGGCGTGATAATGTGGAGGATATGGAATTCATCAACTGGAAGCATACGATCTCCCAAAAAGGTGAAGAAGTTCGGGCAGCGCGCAAAGAGAAGGAAAGTGATCTGCAGCGTACTTCTGATCTTCAAGCCGCTTTTGGCCGATTCCTGTTGGTATATCCACTTGAGGTTGTACAAGAAATGGAAAGGCGAGTAGGAATTACACGCGATTCTGTACGTGAGCTAGAGGGCCAAGAGGAGGCCATTAAGAAGTCCATAAGTCAGGTAGAACAGACGATTCAGCAGCATAATGCCGTACTGGACGAGCAAAAAGTGGAAATGGTACAGCTCCAACAATGGATTGAAAAAGGACAAAAATATATCGCTCTGGGCAAAGAAATCGTTACTTTGAATGTGGCCATTGACCAGCTTATAGAGCAGTCTGACGATCAACAAAATAAGCTGGAAAGCAGAAGGCGCTCGATGGAGCAAGTGAAGCTGCAGTGTGATGTTGTGAAAAGCAGAATGGGCGTTGTGAAAACGGAGAAAGCGAGTCTTCAAAGTCAGGATCTGTATATCGAATTAGGGGATGTGCAGCCCATTGAAGCGAATCATAGCTTAGATTGGTTGAAAACAGAAAGAAAAGATTTGCATCTCAAGCTCAATCATATTTCCCAAGGGCGGCAGCAGCTTGAAACGGAGTTAAGCCATGCCAAAGCAAGCAGAATAACGTTGGAGAGGGATATGAGCAAGCTTCGATTGGAACAAGCTGACTTGAATTTGAATGAGGAGCTTGCCTTCTCTGTGACGGGTGAAGATCAGATGTCGCAGCTATTGTCAGAGCTCAAGGAACACGAATCAAGATTGGCTCGCGATAAGGAAGAATTCGTGCGGGTTGAGAAACGATTTGATGAACTAACAACGAGGATTAAGTTACTGATCGAGCAGTATAGAGGCACGCATGCGGAAGAACGGCCTTTCACCTTTACAGAGTCGCTGAGCGTAGTGGATGCCCAAGTCCAGAGTGAGGATGCACGTCTGCAACAGCAGAAGTTGGGCTTACAGCAGCAACACACGCAAATCCAAGCGCAATTAAGTAAAATCGGAGAAGTGATCGATTACTTAAATCAATACAAAATCTTGCACGGGTTTGAAAATCCACTCATTCAGGCAGCTATTATCACGCAGGAGCAGAAAGCGGAATTTCCCAATGACAGAATGAAATCGGTACGGAAATCCGTGACGTCGCTAACTGCCCTGATGAAAGAATTGGAAGCAGAAGAGTCGTCTGTGAAAAAGGCCAGACTGCATTTTATTGATTTTTGCCGGAAACAAATCAAGGATGTCAAAATGAGAGACATGGCTGAGCAAGGTGTCGAGAAAAAGGATAACTATCAGGAACTAACGCAATTTCAGCAGAAAATGCACAGCCGAATCGAACGTGTCAATCATGTAGCTGAAGAGACAATGCGTACACATAATCAACAGCTCGAACAGTATATTATTCATGTGCACAGCCATTTGAAGTTGATCGCATCAGAACTACGAGATATTCCGAATAAAACGAGGGTCAAGGTCGAAGACCAGTGGAAGTTCATTTACTCATTTCTGATTCCAGAATGGGATGAACTTGAGGCTAAAGATCATCTGCGTAAGCATCTGGAATGGATTTTGAGCGAACTGGAAAAAGGACATTACCGCGATGATAACGATCAAGAAGTGAAATCAACGGTTCGCAAAGAGATCGAAAAATGGTTAGATACCAAGCAGCTTCTGCAGATTGTTCTGCAAGAAAAAGTGATGAAAGTATCTTGCCGTAAAGTAACCAATGAGAACAACGTAACGAAGGCTTCCTTCTCTTGGGAACAGTCTAATAATTGGTCTGGCGGGGAAAAATGGAGCAAAAATATGACGTTATTCTTAGGTCTGCTCAACTATGTCGCTGAAAAACGCCAACATATTCAAGCGAACATGAAGCGACATCGCACCGTAATTCTCGATAATCCCTTCGGTAAGGCATCGAGTGATCATGTATTAAGTCCTGTATTTTTTATCGCTGAGCAACTTGGCTTTCAAATTATCGCGCTAACTGCGCATGCAGAAGGAAAATTTCTCAAAGATTATTTCCCAGTTGTCTTTAGCTGTAGACTTAGACAAGCGGCAAATGGTAACAAGCTGGTCATGACGAAAGAAAAGGAAATTAATCAAGCTTATTTTCGTGATCATGCGCCGATTGCGTTAGAGCGTATAGGTGATGTTACGCAGATGGAGTTATTTATTTAGGGTGGGCTTTACTTCGTGAACAAGGCGGGATTGTATGCTGTATTTCCCCGTTTAATGGACATGAACGACGCTATTTCTAAAAAAGCAGACAGTCTCCTCGTGTAACGGACTCCAGCGACGTTATTTACTGTTTTGGAGGCAAAATTATGCCCCAAACAGGGGAATAACGGCCATGTTGTCAGTTAGAATTTGTAATGGCTACTTTGTCGCTTAATAACGTTCGCTGTGTCCGTTAGGCATGGGTTGGCTTTATAGTCCATTGTTTTACAAAAAGTCTGCTTAATCTCCTGTGGCTACGCTTCGGAGAGCAAGCAGACTTTTTAGATACTTCAAAGATGGAAGGAAATGATATACTAGTTCCTAAGAGAATTCGCTGGGTGAAATACGCTAACGACAAGGAGAGGTACATGAGCACATCGGTTCAGGCTTATATAGCTGAGAATTACGGAGTTATGCTGGAGTCCCATACAGATCCGCTTTTCACGATGGCAGGGCAGCTTCTTTTAACGGAAAAAGGGATGCAAGAGCTCATAACTGCTTACTCGCCGCTGATGAAAGCACTCGAACCCGCAGCTGCTGGAGCCTATTTGATCAGCCGTCTCGGAGGTCTGAATGCAGCGATGCAGTACATGATTACACATGATGAATTATTTGATCTTTCTCCTGAGTTATGGTCGCTGCAAATGTATCGAAGTGAGAAGGGGTTCATTGAGTTCCGCATTGTACTTCAAGAATTAAGAAAGCTTAACGGTCCGCCGTGCGGACTTCGAAGTGAATGGCGTGAAGAGCACTTATCCCACTGGTATGCTGGGACGATCCGGCCAATTGCCGAAGCGATCGCCGTCGCTGTTGATATAGATATTAATCATTTGTGGAAAATTATACCTATGCGCCTTCGGTTTATTTTTGGACAATGGAAAGAAGCGAATACATCAGAAGAATGGCATGCTCGTTATGAAGAGGACTATCTATTCGTTACGAAAGAGTTGAAAGGTGAGGTATTCGGCCGACTCCGGAACCCCTTGTATGTCAAGGTTGTGACTTTAGATTACCCTGGTAATCCCGGCGAGCCCGACACGAAAATTAAAATGAAGACGGCCTGTTGTATGTACTACCGAACGGAAGGCGGGCAATATTGCTATACGTGTCCCCGGATGAAACCGCAAGAGCGGGAAGAGCGCAAAGAGCAATTGCGAGTTCAATTCGCTGAAGCGGCAGTTGCTAGAATTGTTGCGAAATAACGCACTCATACACGTCCACTGGAACGGTTACAACAGTTTCCCAAAAGTCTGTCTCTAATCTCCCGCGGCTACGTAGTTGAGATAAGGTAGACTTTTTAGTTACTTCCAAAGGAGGACCTGTGTGTGCGAGGTCAGGAACCAAATGATGAATTGAGTAAGTCTTTATTCGACGACTATCCCCTGCTTACCACGAAATTATATATTCCGCATCAGCCTTCTTATTTTGTTGCCAGAGAACACTTGATGGAGAAGATGTCTAGGGCGATGGATTGCAAAGTGACTGTGGTCACTTCTCCTCCAGGTTTCGGAAAGACGACGATGGTAAGTCAATGGATTCTACAAGGGCAAATACCTGTAAGTTGGGTCTCGTTAGATCAAGGCGAGAATGATTTGCTTCGATTTTGGACGTATGTCATTGCTGCAATTAATCGGATTTGTCCCAGTGTTGGTCATAAATCGTTTTCTTTACTGAAGACAATGTCGTTTTCACCTGAACAAATGATTTCTTGGCTAATCAACGATTTATTTAACATCCCGGATCCAATCCTGCTTGTATTAGATGATTATCATTTGATTGAATCAGATGAGGTACATCGTTTAGTCGCTTTTTTTGTTGAGCGAATGCCCACTCAGATACACTTGTGTATACTCAGTCGTAAACAACCTCCAATCGCTCTTGGCCAATTACGTGTTAAGGGTCAACTCAATGAAATCAACCTCTCGGAATTAAGATTTACGGAACAGGAAATAGCAGCATTCTGGCATCGGCAAACAGGTGTCTTACCTAATGAAACATCACTTCAACTGTTGTCTGAACGTACGGAAGGATGGGTAGCCGGCCTCCAACTAGCTGTATTATCCCATTTATCAGGTCAACAGGATGCCTTGCATCAATTTAAGGGTGACCATCGCTATGTTGTCGATTATTTAATGGAGGAAGTTTTTGAGCACTTACCCGAGGGAACTCGTTCATTTTTATTAAGAACGTCCCTGTTGGAGAGGATGAATGCAGAGCTCTGCGCGGTGTTGACGGGGGAACCTGCTTACAAAGGACGATTGCAAGAAATGGAGAAATCCAACTTGTTTGTCATTCCTTTGGACGCTGAAGGTAAATGGTTCCGATATCATCACTTATTTGCCGATTTTTTACGCTGCCGTCTAAAACAGCATCATGCCGAAGAAGTTATTTCCTTGCACTTAGCAGCTTGCGAATGGTTCGAAAAGCACAATTACTTAGATGAAGCCATTGAACATGCCTTGGCAGCAGGTGCATTCGATAAAGCCTCTGAGATCATACTAACGATTGCGACTGAGTTGTTGAAAAGAAGGGAACTAACCACATTGCATCGTTGGTTGCTTCAATTACCTGTTCCCATCCGAGAACGCCCGGCCATACTGATCATTCAAATATGGACGGAGCTGTTCATGGGTCACCAAGAGCAGATGGATAAGCACGTGAAAACTTTGCAAAAGGAGCTTGACGCACCCACTAGTAGGAAGGATTCGCTTTACATTGGCATACGGGAAGATATGAAGGTTGTTAAAAACTTTCAGGCGATGCTGCATGGTGATTTTAAGCAATGTTATGCCATGTTGCAAGAGATGTATGATGATGAGAATCTCCCCAATATTGAAGGGTTGCCGATGCTATTTGGATTAGGTATGGAGCTGAATGACGGGACAATTCCATTCATCCGAAGTTATTATGGCTTTAACGGACAAATCAAGAAGGCAGAACGATATCACCGATTTTATGGTGAGTTTATTGATAAGAACGGGTTTTATGAGTTTCCGTTCACGGCTTATCAGCGGGCAGCTCTATGTGAGGTTTGTTATGAAAAAAATCAATTACCGGTAGCTTTACGTCTAGCTGAGGATGCCATCCGCATCGCTAAACGGAATAACGTAATCGGGGCTTATGTTCCCGCAATCATTATACAGTCGAAAATACTGTGGGAGAGAGAGGATAAAGAAGAGGCGATAGCCATCATTCACGATGCGTTGGATCATCTTAAATTGACCCATCTTCATCATTCACATTGGCACGGTTTATTGCATGCTTTCCTGACTCGATGTCGACTTGAGAACGAAGAGATGAAGGCGGTGGATCACTGGATGAGAACGTCGCCGTGGAGTAGGCGAATTGAGATTAATGGCGACCAAGACTTTGAACTTCTGGTCTATATACAGGCATTACTAGCCAAAGAAAACTGGGCAGAAGCACTTTCTTGGTGTGAGCAGCTCCTAAAGAAAGCGAGAACCTCCAACCGAATCATGACGGAGCTAGAAGTTCTATTAGTACTCTCGCAGATACATGGGAGAATGAACAACCCTCATACCTGTATGCTTCATCTCCATCAAGCTCTAATCCTGGGTGAAAGGGAGGGCTATCTTCGCATTTTTATCGATAGGGATATTGAACATTTGTTGCGTCAATATGCGGATGTGCGGAAGAACAAGTACATGGTTGAAGTACAAGCAGATGGGGTTTCCATCCACTATCTTCAAGTCGTTCTATCTCTTTCCATGGAGAGAAGACAAACTGAACGAGGAAACCATCGCGAAGCATCTTCCGTGTTTATGTTGACTGTTCGTGAAAAAGAGGTCTTGCAGCTTCTAGTAGAGGGATTGTCCAACAAGGACATTGCTGAGAAATTAGTACTTGCGCAAGGTACGGTAAAGCTTCATCTTCATCGGGTGTACAGTAAGCTCCAAGTAAGCGGGAGAACGCAAGCGATTCAGAAAGCAAATCAACATCGGTTACTTTGAGCACAAGATATAACCATCGTATATATCCTTCGTTGGATGGCTCCCTCCTTTACTTCTGATAAGCTAATAGCATTCAGGGGTAAGGAGGAAGGGAATGTCAGCGAAAAATTATGATGTTATAATAATCGGTGCGCGAGTTGCCGGTTCAACGCTAGCCTATGAGTTATCGAAGGTCGGTTACGAGGTGCTGATTGTGGATCGAAGTACGTTTCCAAGTGATATCCTGTCTACGCATAATTTCTTTAACAATTCAGTAGCCATGCTCCGCGAGATGGGGGTATTGGAGGCATTGCTTCAGACGGGCACTCCCATGTATAAACGGGCTTTTATTCAAATGGACGAAATGGTCGTGGATGGAGCTTTTCCCGAGGTAGACGGGGAAACGCACTGTTTATGCGTGCGACGAAAGTATTTGGATCAAGTTCTATTCCAGCATGCTTGTGCTCAGGAGCGTGTTACCGCTCTAGAGGGATTTCGGGTCACGGAGTTGCTGTATCATCAAGATACGGTGTCGGGGATTACTGGCATGAATCGCGATGGCAGGGCGGAGCAGTTTACGGCCAAGCTTGTTGTCGGTGCCGACGGCCGTAATTCTACGTTACGAAGATTGGTGAACAGTGAAAGGAAAATGGCGGTTCCAACGGATTTCGCCTCGTATGTGGGGTACTTTTCTAATTTCCGCCAAGAGGGCGAGCCCTGTGTGGAATTTTATAAAATCAAAGACAATATAGCTATTGTTTTTCCAACAAGCGATGATCTTTTTGTAATCGGGATTATGTTTCCTTTGCAAAATAAAGAATGGAGCGAGAAATTCCGAAATAATCCAGAAGCGGGGTTGCGTGAGCTGGTAGATAAGGGGTTCGACAGCACGAATTTCCCGGAGCGGCTTCGAGATGCCTCGCTAGAAGAGCCAATTAAAGGGCTGCTCGGTTATGATAATGATTGGTTCCAAGGTATGGGTCCTGGATGGGCTCTCGTTGGGGATAGCCTTTCATTCAAGGATCCTGCGGTTGGGCAAGGTATGCATGATGCGATCTATGGAGCGCGCTTATTGAGGGACACTTTATCAGAAACAAGAGATTGGGAAACCAATTGGAGCCAAATGGCTGATAAATACCAGACTGCTTTGGAGTCGAAAATGATGTCTCGTTATCATCTGGCATGCCAAACGACGAAGAATACACCCGTTACAACGGAACAGTCGTTGGTAAATCAATTAATAGGCAGTAATTCCGAAGCATCGCAGGCTTTTCTTGGCATTTACAATTATGCCAATGAACCCGAATTGTTACAGCAGACAATTATGCGATTACTTCAGGCAGGGGTTGGCTTAGAAGAATGAGCCACTGACAAAAATGGATCATCCCAATTTCGTTAGCGAAATCGGGTGGTCCATTTTTTGTCACTTTTCTGTTGGTTTTTTTCTTTAATATGCATACAATAGGGGAAAGCACTTATTCGATGCAGCAGGGTGATGAACTTTTGAAAAATGGGTTAGCCAGTAATATGAAATCGACAATCTTCTTCGGCATACTCGTACTTATCGTGATAGCTGGCGGGATGTTGGGCTACTTCGGACTGCTCCGAGACAGCGATGGAGGATTTACCTTACATACGCATTCGACCTTTCAACCAGATGTGGTTGTCATGGGAACAGAACTAGAAGGCATGTATCTTGCCCAAAAGGCGAAGAAAGAAGGACTCGACGTATTAATCCTCGAAACGAAAGAGAGATTAGGCGGACAACTCATTCAGGGAGAAATGCTCTATCTCGATGGAACCTACGATGATGAAGGCACTCTGCTCATGCAAGGCGGAATGAAGGAGCTTTTTCAACAGTACACACAAGGAAGTATCCGCACGAAGACGGATTTTGCTCATTATTTTCACAAGCTTATAGAAGGCATTCCTGTTGAGAAAAATATCGTGCTTGACGACTTGAGAGTGACAGGCAATAAGGTCAGTTCTCTTGCCTATACCGACGGTGATGGAAAAAGGCGAATGGTGAAGCCTTCTTATTTTGTTGATAATTCGGATGACGCTGCGTTGATTCGCAAGCTCGATGTGCAGCCGCTTCCTGGGTTGGAAGCGCTATATGGGAGCAAGGAACGCGAATATATGAGTGGCACGTACATGATGAAATTTAAGGGAGTCGACTGGGACAAGTTTCAAACTCAGTTTTGGAAAATGACGAAGGTCGAGCGAGCGCATACATTCGGACCCGAAAGCTATGTGAATTCGCACATTGCTTATGGGTTTCCGCCAATCGTATCTGCCTATGAACTGCACAACAAAAACGAGCTTAATCTCCGAGGATTGAACATTCTTAATCAAGGTAACGGAGAGATCATGATTAACGCGCTTCAGGTATATGGCATCGATCCAAGCCGGGAGGAAACGATCGAACGGGGGATGCAGCTCGCGAAGGAAGAAATGCCTTTCATACGCGATCATCTACGCAAACATATGGCTGGCTTCGAGAAGTTGGAACTAGGCGGAGAGCCGAATAATCTCTACGTCCGCGAGTATAACCATTACCCAACAGAATATGTGCTGCAGGCATCGGATTTAATGAGCGGCCGGATGTTCTGGGATAATGTCAGCATCGGTGGGTATTTCATGGACATTCAAGGCTCACGCTCCAATCGGGAAGGACTAGCAATCGGGCGACCGGATAAATATGGGATGCCTCTGCGAAGCTACTTGCTGCATGATTATGACAATGTCGTCACCGCGGGGAAGCTGGTTGGTGCAACCGCAGTGGCTTACGGAAGCGCTAGAATTCAGCCGAACGGGGCAATGGCTGGGGAGACTATAGGCGTATTAATGGCGCAGATGAAGGGAAGAAGCCTGAAGGCGACGACCCCAGAGGAAATTACTCGACTTCATAAGCGGATGGAGCATACCTATCAGATCAAGCTGCATGATCAGGTTGCGAAGGACAAAATTGCTCATCTCTCAGAGGGGGAGCGAGCTGAGTTGGACAGAGGAAGGATTACACTGCTGAAAGGCAATAAAGTCGCGCATCATTTGCCTTTTATCCGAATCAGACTTGAAGGTCAAGCTGTCACTTACAACGGGATCAAGCCAATTGTCATTGGAGACATCCCCTGGGTGCCACTTAGTCAAACGTTCGAGAAACTAGGCCAAGGTGATGCTACGTATGATGAAGAAAATAAACGCATTCAATACACGTTTATGGGAAGGACGGGAACGATTCCTTCGGCAGATGTGCAAGTGCTGAACAATTTCGTACTCGTAAGCTGGGCGAAACTTGCGGAAGAACTAGGCTACCATTGGGATTGGAATGAGGCTCGTGACGAGGTAATCGTGAGGCGTTTATGAGAAAGGGAAAAGATCAATCTAAAAAGGACCGTCAGGATGAACTTTCCTGACGGTTTTTCTTTATTTCTGAAACACCTATGGAACCGAGTATTTTTATATGTTATATAAATTAACATTAAATGACTATTTTCAATCTAAATAGAAAATAAATGACAAATAAACTGATATAATGTTACATATGTTGACATAAAATTCAAGTGTCGACTATAATGTTCTTACTATCACAGGAGTGTGATTGTAATCTTCTCTAGCACATTATCGTGCTAAATCGGCAAAGAAGCCGCGCTGACATCTCATTTCAAACAGGTGCCTTGTGGCTTTTTGTGTTTTCACAATTACGAATAAATGAATAAATAATTAATGGAGGTTTAGCCCATGATCAAGCTATTGCACTTAGCCGAGTATAATCAGATTGAAAGCAGTCTAAGCAAATTGGCGGACGGCGACTTCCGTGTGAATAGTGACGGAGTGGCTGTCAAAGAGAGATCTACCATGATGCCTATCTTGAAGAGAACGATCCGCAGTTTAAAATCACTCGTACGGGTGGTTGACCATTCTTCCAGAGAACTCCATATAAAGATGGAGGATACGAGCGACAAATCTGCGATGATTTCTGAACAAGTGGAAGGAGTTACCTCTACGATCCGCGAAATTGCAGTTGGCATGCAGGACGCATCGGAGCATGTTTCTGACATTGCAGATGAAATGAATCGAATTCATTACTTTCTTCAAGAAGTTAAAGGAAAGAATGGATCTATTGTGGATTCGTCGGAAGGATTGTCAGAAGATGTTTCTTTAGGAAAAAGGGAAATGTCCTCCGCAATGGAACAAATGCGCTATATTTCCGGTGAAAGCGTTCAGGTGCAAGAACGGATGAATCGTCTTGGTAAGGCAATTGAGAAGATCGCTGATATTACAAGGTTGATTGAAGAAATCAGCAGTCAAACCCAATTGCTCGCATTAAATGCGAATATTGAAGCTGCTCGTGCAGGGGAACAAGGGAAGGGATTTGCGGTTGTCGCTAAGGAGATTACCAAGTTAGCGGTTCAAACCAAACAGGAGACTTTAGGCATCCAAGAACTAATTGGGACTGTGACCCAAAGTGCTGATGTATTGGGAGAGTCTATCAATAAGATAGATGTTACGATTGGAGCCGGTGTACAAACGCTGGAAACTGCTGTTGACAAATATAAAAAGGTAGAAACGTTTCTCGTGCAAATCGTTGGCGAAATGAGAGAAGTTGACGGAAGACTAGAGGGGATAACTGGCAGCACGTTATCGATTACGGATTCTGTCAATCAAACTTCCGCGATGATCCAGCAAGTAGCTGCCGGTAGTGAAGAAGTATTGGCATCCGTTGAAATTCAACAACAAAACCTATTGGATATTAATGAAAACATTCAGGAATCGGCTCTAAAAAGCTTGTCACTCCGTTCATCGGTTTCCCAATTCAGACTACCCTCGGGGCATGACAGTCATCCCCTTCAAATTGAAATGAATCGTTGGATTGAATGTGCTATGGCTATTCGTGCTGTGATGGTTTCCATGATCGAATCGCGTGAGATTGAGAAGATAAAAGCATGGCATCGAAAAAAGGAGACGAATGAGGCTCATTTAGAGGTTTGCTTTACTAATATTTCAGCAAAAGTGAAAACAGAAAAGGATCGTCATTATTTTGAGGCGTTGTGTGCAGCTTGGAAAGAATTTGGTGACATTAAAGACCAAAATGCGAATTGGATGTTGGAAGGGAAATATGATAACGCGAAGCAATCTTTAATTACCAAAGGGAGAATCTGCTTTAAGAAGACGATGGACTTAGTGACCGAGTGGATGGAAGAGGGATAACCCATCGTATATTCCGATGCGCAATGAAAATAGGATATGTCCATGATTCTCTTCACAGGAGCAGAAGCGGGAGCGAGAATTCTTTTTTTGCGGGGAGATATATAAATGAGCGGAAATCTTTTTTCGGCAGTTAACATCATGAAGCGGTTAAAATATTGGCAAAAGTTTTTATTGATCGGCACGCTGTTTTCATTGCCGATCATACAGACGGAATATTTACTTTTTTCCGGTATCGCGAAGGACATTCGTTTCGTTCAGAATGAGAGATTAGGAATTGAATATACCAATCATATTCGTACGCTTCTGGAAGCTCTTCAGCAGCACAGGGGGATCGTTAACGCTTTCTTGTCCGGAGATAGTTCGTTTCAGGATAATATCGTTCGGCAGCAGACCAAAATTGAGGAAACGATCATCGAAATCGACAAGGTTGATCAAAAACTAGGCAGTAGTTTTCATACAACAACACAATGGAAGGCCATTAAGGAGAAGTGGTTTATATTAAAAAGCAGCTTATCACACTTGCAACCGAATGAAAGTTTCGCTTTAAACAGCGACATGATTAAAGAGAGCTTCGAATTACATACTTCAATTGTATCGAACTTACTTGCTGTAATTGGAAATATTAAGGATTGGTCCGGCTTGAAAGTTGACCCCGAACGTAACAGCTATTATCTTATGGATACCCTCATCACCAAGCTTCCCTCCATCATAGAAACGGTAGGACAGACAAGAGGTATCGGAGTAGGCATAGCTGCAAAACAAGCCATAACAGAAGAGGAAAAGACACAACTCATTATTCTGTCTGGCATCATCCGTTCGTCGCTGAGCGGATTATCTGATATACCCTTTGATTTTGAAAATTCCAAGCTGAACGAAGAGCTTAATACGCATATCCAGGAAAACGTCTTGGAAACAACCTTGTTTTTAAAATATCTTAGCAATCAAATTATGGATACGACCCGAATTAATGTACAACCCTCCGAATTTTTTAATAGGGCAACGAAGGTAATCGATTCTGGATTTAGACTCTACGATTCAGAATCCCCAGTGCTTGACCGGTTACTTCAAGAACGTATGCATCGGCTGAATGTAAAAAAAGATTATATAACCCTTTTTTCGTGCATCATCATCGTGTTGCTGCTCTATCTTTTTATCGCGTTTAATGTTTCCGTACTTCAAACCGTTCTAGCGCTAAAGAAAGCTGCCATACGTATTGTGGGGGGAGATTTGACCGCGCGACTAGACGTTGATTCCAAGGATGAATTGGGCCAAGTATCGATGGCCTTCAATAAGATGATCGACGCTTTCGATGGGATGATATCTGAACGTACACGTCATGAAAAGCAAATTGAACGGCTCGCGTTCTACGATGCATTAACTGGACTGCCAAACCGCGTCTTATTTAGCGAGAGACTCGAATTGACTCTAGCAACAGCCGAAAGATGTCGTCATATGTTTGCCGTAATGTTTCTAGATTTGGACCGCTTCAAAAGTATTAACGATACCTTAGGACACGATGTAGGTGATCTGTTATTAAAAACGGTTGCAGATCGATTGAAGGCGTGCTTGAGGGTAGAGGATACGATTTCACGGATAGGTGGGGATGAGTTTTTACTGATTATTCCTAGGATTAATGGGGCCGACACTGTCAGTATGACAGCTGAGAAAATTATTAATCGCTTTTCCGAGCCGGTAGTGATAAACGGACATGAACTTGTTGTTTCCGTTAGTATTGGCATCAGCTTGTATCCGTTCGATGGGAAAAGTCCTGAGAGTTTGATAAAAAACGCAGACACGGCGATGTATTATGCAAAAGGTGAAGGCAGGAATAATTCTCAGATCTACAGCAGTAAAATGAATGCACTGTCAGAAGAACGATTGCGTATGGAGGTAAATCTGCGAAGAGCACTCGAACGAAATGAGTTTATTATTCACTACCAACCGCGTATTACCTTATCAGACAGAACAATTTCGGGGATGGAAGCGCTAGTACGTTGGGAGCGTCCTGAATCAGGACTTGTATCACCGGCGGAGTTTGTTCCTCTCGCTGAAGAAATTGGCTTGATCGTCCCGCTTGGGGAATGGATACTCAGGATGGCTTGCAACCAAAATAAACAATGGCAGAATAGCGGTATAGATCCCATCCGAATTTCAGTCAACATCTCAGCTGTCCAGTTCCACCGGGATGGATTTGTGGATGTCGTGAAGCGGGCCTTGTACGAATCTTCATTGGAACCCAAATGGCTAGAGTTAGAGCTGACAGAGAGTATTGTCATGAATAATGTGACAAAGAGCATTAATAAATTGAATGAATTGAAAGAGGTTGGGGTTCATATCTCCATCGATGATTTTGGCACCGGGTTTTCCTCACTAAGCTATTTAAAGCACTTCCCCATTGACACTCTGAAAATCGATCGCTCCTTTATCAGGGATGTTCCGGAATCCCCTAAAGATATCGCTATCATCAAGACGATTATTGCTCTCGGTCGGAGACTTCAATTAAAGGTAGTTGCAGAAGGCGTCGAAACGAAAGATCAATACACATTCCTGACTTCCCGAAAATGTAATGAAGGACAAGGCTATTTCTTTAGCAGACCTCTACCGGCCGATGAAGCATTGAAATTACTGGGAGCACCACAAGTAGATAGTGACCCTAACTGGTTCTTTCCTCAAAAGCGCAATGTCGAGCGCTAGAAATGCTCGGAATATGGTTTTCATACTAATCGTGCTTCAGAAAAAAATCTGCGCTTCTCCAATGGAGAGGGGGCAGATTTTTTAGTTGCCAATGTTTCCCCATGCCCACACCATCCCCTGCCATAAGCAATAGTCTAATTTATATGGTGATTGGGGAGCGTGTATACAGATGGATATATACGGAACGGGTCAGCGACTCGTCAAAATCAAAAGAAAAGCTAGCTTGCACGTGGCAAAGCCAATCCAACAACGCGTGTATGCCATTCGTAAGGTCGCTACAGTTATGTTACCTTTCTATCGTAAGTTGGCGATTAGCCGTACGTTCTCCGTCCAATGGGCGAAGGCCGTGCGGGAGACCGATATTGCACGGATGAATAAACTGCTGCGCTCAGTCATCGGTTCAGAGCCACTTTCGGCACTGGCGTCGAATGGCGTGGGGTGGTTCGTCGATTTTCCGCTGCCGAAACCGCTTCTTGTGATCACGAATGGGACGACGATTCGTCCAGGTCAAGTACAGTTCACGTTCAGTTCCACGATTAATCGCGCGATCGCGAAGGCAGTCATTCCCCTATATCGGGAAATTATCTGCAATCCGAGTTATGCGGCGCTGCTGGTGAAGGCAATCAATACACAGAATGAGACCTTGTTGAATCAATTGATACGAAGTACAGTAACGAGTCGGAGACTTGTTTCTGTTCGGATTGATTTCTCTGGCTTCTTCCTCGGGTTCAAATATCCAACGAGTAAATATGTGTATGTGAATGAGGTATTTCGTGAGTATGTCATGTGATTGGATAAGCGTTGGTGGGTGCCTCGATCTCTGTGTTTGCAGGATCATGAGGTGCTTGGCTGCTTGACAGATAGACAAGCCCAGCCGTGTCAATTTCCCTCATCGGGAAACCTATCTCCTTCAGCGTTCCTTCCTATCAATAATGGATGTGCTTTTGCAAACGCTTCATTTGTGATAGTTTTTATCAAGGCAGCGTCATATATTTCCCTCATGCAGGATGATATTCTCTTAATAGGAAAGAACGAAGCGCACATAGATCAGATCAAACCATTCAGGAGGCAGTGTATATGAAGAAAAAATGGGGTAAAATGCTCGGCAGTGTAGGGATCATGACGGTACTTGTCTCCGCAGTTGTTGGATGTAGTAGTGAGAAGGCAGCGGTAGAGACGACGAAGCCGGCGCAAAGTACAGAGACACCTAAAGCACAAGCAAAGCCTGTCACCCTACGGTTTGCCTGGTGGGGCTCCGATGCCAGACATAAAGCCACGTTGGCGGCTATTGAATCGTACACGAAATTGAATCCAAATGTGAAAATCGAAGGCGAGTATCAAGGCTACGACGGCTACCAACAGAAGATTATGACGCAAATTGCTGGTAATTCGGCACCAGATCTGATGCAGTTGGATTACCCGTGGCTGCCCAGCTTATCCGCGCAAGGTGATATTTTCGTAGATTTGAGCAAAGAATCTGCAATTGATCTCAGCCAATTTCCGAAGAAAATTTTGGATGAATATGATTCGGTGAATGGCAAGCTCGTTTCCTTGCCTATGGGTACCAACGGATTTGGGACGATGATTAATAAAGCCTTCTTTGATAAAAATGGTCTTTCCACTGACACGGTATGGACGTGGGATAAACTCATCGAAGCAGGGCAGAAAATTAGTCAGACCAACAAGGGGAACTATCTTTTCGCGCTGGAGCCAGGTACGACAACGGGTGGGCTAGGTGAGTTTATTTTAGGTGAATACTTATATTCCAAAAATGGTACATACTGGGTTTCCGATAAACCTGCAATCACGGCATCCAAAGAAGATATCTCCGAGGCATTGACGATGATGAAAAAGGTATTCGACAGCGGCGCTGCGCAGCCATTGGGAGATGCAGCTCTGTTCAGCGGTAAAATGGAACAAAATCCGAAATGGGTCAACGCTGAAATTGGGATGACCTTAGATTGGTCTTCAACAGTTGGTAAGTATAAAACGGCTGCGGGCGAAGGTAAATTCGCGGTAGGTATGCCGATATTTGCCAAAGACGGCAAGGCTCAAGGCGTGAAGACGAAGCCTTCGATGATTCTCTCCGTGAACAAAAAATCAGCGAACGCAGCAGAAGCTGTGAAGTTCAGCAACTGGCTGTTAAACAGCAAAGAAGCCGCACTCATCCTGTTGGATACACGTTCTGTGCCGACCTCCGAAATCGCCAAGAAAACATTGGTCGAGGCGAACAAAATCGATCCGAATGTTGCGAAAATGGTGGATAATGCACTGAAAAATCCGACATCACCACCGCCGATTGTTCAAAACAATCCTGAGGTTGCCGACATCATCCGTGATATTTGTGAGAAGGTTGTCTATGGCAGCCTTACCCCTGACAAGGGTGCGGATCAGCTCATTCAACGTGTACAAGATAAATTCAAAGACTTGAAATAAACCGATAGGGTGATGTGCCAGTCGAGACATCACCCTATTCTATTCCACATAAAGTCAGGTGAAATCGGAATGAGTAGCTTACTTAAATTGACTAAAAAGAATATCGGTCTCGTCTATATCGCACCTTGGTTAATTGGTTTCTTGATCTTTCAGCTGTATCCTTTTGCCTCGTCCTTCATCTATTCCTTCACGGATTACAGCATTACGAATACCCCCAGCTTTGTTGGATTCAAGAACTATATCACGATGTTTACGAAGGATACGGCCTTCTATCATTCCTTGATCATCACACTTCTGTATGTCGTTATTTCTGTTCCGATGAAGTTGGTTTTTGCCTTGCTTGTGGCCCTAATGTTGAACACGAATATGAAATTCATTAACTTTTATCGGACTGTCTATTATCTACCATCCATTCTTGGCGGAAGTGTGGCTGTCTCCATCCTGTGGCGATATTTGTTCATGAAGGAAGGGATGGTGAATGGCATCCTGAAAGCGATGCATATCCCACCTGTTGATTGGCTTGGAAGTCCCAATATGGCGCTATTTACCTTGAGTTTGTTGTCCGTTTGGCAGTTTGGTTCCTCCATGGTTCTCTTTCTAGCAGGCTTAAAGCAAGTTCCGAATGAACTCTATGAAGCTTGCAGGGTGGATGGTGCTTCCAAAGTTAGAATGTTTTTCACGATAACGCTGCCGCTCATCTCGCCAATTATTTTCTTTAATGTCATCATGCAAATGGTCAATGCTTTCCAGGATTTCACAGGAGCATTTGTCGTAACCAATGGCGGGCCAATGAATTCAACGTATTTGTTTGCGCTCAAGCTGTATGACGAAGGCTTTAAGTTTTATAAAATGGGGTACGCATCAGCGCTCTCATGGATACTATTCATTATCATTTTGGTCGTGACGTTGATAACGTTCAAGTCCTCCAAGCGCTGGACGTATTACGAGGATGGGGGTGACCGCAAATGACATTAGCAGGCGTAAGGATGAAGCGTGTTTTCAATATTGCATTCCTCACGATTTTTGGATTGATCATGGTGTATCCGCTCATTTGGCTGTTTTTTGCCTCGTTCAAAGCGAATAATGAGATTTTCGGGACGCTTAATCTTTTTCCTAAACATGTCGTCTGGAACTCATATGCGAAAGGTTGGCAGGGAAGTGGGCAATTTACGTTCGGTGTGTTTCTATTCAATACGATCAAAATGGTTGTCCCTGTCGTACTGTTTACACTGCTATCCAGCACAGTTGTTGCCTATGGCTTCGCACGATTCACCTTTCCACTGAAGAACGTGTTGTTCGCGATCATGATCTCAACGCTCATGCTTCCCAATGCGGTTATCATTATTCCGCGCTATATTTTGTTTAAGGAGTTTGGCTGGTTGAATAGCTATCTACCTTTTACGATCCCGGCATTATTCGCTTGTTATCCGTTTTTTATCTTCATGCTTGTGCAATTTTTCAGAGGCTTGCCGAGGGAGTTAGACGAGTCCGCAACGATTGACGGGTGTAATTCGTTCTCTATTTTGACCCGAATTCTACTACCGTTATGTAAACCGGCGTTATTTTCGGCAGCGATATTTCAGTTCATCTGGACATGGAATGATTTCTTCAATTCTTTGATTTACATCAATAGTGTGAAAAAGTTTACACTGGCGCTCGGGCTCCGCATGTCGCTGGATGTCAGCTCAGCCGCAATGTGGAATGAAGTGATGGCGATGTCCATTGTGGCCATTGTACCTTGTGTGATGATTTTCTTCTTTGCTCAAAAATACTTCGTGGAAGGCATCGCGACAACCGGTTTGAAGGGTTAAGGTTTGGATTAAAGGGATGCTGCGCCAAGTGAGATTAACTTACTCGGCGCAGCATCCCTTATTCTACATGGTGGAGTTAGTCGATATAATCGACTAACTCGAGGGAAATCAAGGTCTGCACTTGTATGCGCAGCTACATGAGAATCTGGATATATTGAACCTTTTCTGGTTATTCTGGTGTTTCAAAGAACAGGGGATGTTTACTATACTAGAAGAAAAACCTGCAGATTCTGCAGGTTTTTCACTTCTTTCCGTTCAACTAACAGTTACCTTACTCTGGGAATTTCCCGTCAGCAATTTCACATATTCAATGCCACAAAGCATCACGATCCCGATACCGTGTGTGTCATTGAGAATCCAGCCTAGCTCCTCCTTGTAATAAGCGGGTGTAAAGGAATAACCGGAGCCTCTGCATACGCCATAAATATTGCCGGTGGCATCGATGGCGATCTTGGTGAGTGCTTCCCAACCGAGGGTGATGGCCTTCTTGTAAGGTGCGATGTCGTCCAGCCAACCGTATCGAATACCTCGGCTAAAGGCGTAGGTGAACATAGCGGTGCATGAGGTCTCTTCATAGGAGGTGGGATCTGTCAGCACCTGATGCCAAAGTCCATTAACGCCTTGCAGCTTCAGGTATCCTTCAGCCAGCTGTCGGAAAAACTGAATGAGCTCTGGTCGCTTACTATGATCCTGCGGGAGTACAGCGAGCAGCTCGGATAGTGAGAAAATGACCCATCCATTCCCACGTCCCCATGGTACATAAGTGGCGGTTTCATATTTGAAGTCATACACGTGTGACATAGCTTGTAACTCTGGTATGTACAAATAGGGCTTGAACAAGAGAAACTGTCTGGCAGCTTCGTCGACACAGCGGATGTCACCAGTTTGTTTATAGTAACGGGTTAAGAAAGGTGTGCTCATGTACAAATCATCGGCCCACAAGGTGTTGGTCTGGTATTCACCATCTCGTTGGCGATAAAAGGCACCATTCTCCTTTCTTTCTTGGGTATTCATGATGTAATCTGCGATGGTATGTGCAATAGTTAAATAGATGGGGTTTTTGTTGGTTTCATAAGCTTCTAGCATAGCTGAACCGAATGAACCGCAATCATCGAGCATGTTCAATTCGACGAGTTGATGATTAATAGCAGGGTAACCGTAGGTATCTCTATCCCATTTGGCATACGCATAGAGCTGAGTACACGCATCGATATGACGGGTTACATAGGTGAGGATATCCGCTCGCCCAAGCTCCCGGCCTGCCTGGAGCAGTCCGTATAAGGTCACGCCAAGTGGGTAGTTCCATTTGGCGAACAGTTCATTTTCCAAATAGGGCCGTACGCCGTAACCTTCCGCTGATTTCCAATAAGCATTCTCATGCGGTTCGAAGCGATAGAGAGTTCGAATGCTCTCAGGTTTCTCGATTGGTTCATCTAGAGGACCTAGATAAAGCCACGGTGATCTCGTTCCCTTGATATCTACGGGTAAGCGAAAGTCACGCGAGGTACCATTTATTTCAGCGAATACTTGATAGTTCCATGCCTTCTCGGAACATGTGGATTCGATTATAATATCATGCTTGCCAGCAGAGAGCGTGAGCGTAACTTCGAAAGCGCCATGGTCTGATGTAACGACAGGCTCTTGATCCACCCACATGCGGATATTGCCGGCGGAAGTACCTAGCAGATGTAACGGGTCATCGTTATCCTCATCCAAGTAGACGGAGCTCCACGCATACGCTAGTTTCACAGATTGTGCGCCAAATAACGTAGCGAGGGAGCTGCTAGGCGTCGATTCCTGCAAACGTGGGAGCCAATCCAGACCCGTTTCCGCTTCTAGGCTATCTACAGCAGGCACAGTCCCATCCGTATAGTCGTGGGGCACATTAGCTAAGGCGTATACCCAGCCGCCCATGCCGGTTCGTTCTTGAAAAGGAGAGAGGAAATGGATCGGAAACCATTTGCTATTGCTGGAGCCGAATCGGCAGCCGAATCCGGATGAAGTTTTGATTAGCGTGATGAAAAAGGCATTCCAACCTCTTTTTAACGGGACATTCAAAAGTTTATGATGATTCACATTCACATCGTCGGCCATCGTCGAGCGGTAAAATAAACTGCCGTTAACGAAGATTCTAGTTGGTCCGTAACAACTTAACGACAGTTCAGTTAAGGTTTTTTGGTTGCTATACACCATGGCATACGCATGACCGTAGCTGCCAAGGGGGCTTTCTGGAAAGCTCGTATTCAAATTCAAATCACTGCGTCCATCCTCCATTTGCATGATTGTATCTGGATGGATCGTTCGGAAGGTAAAGCCGCTAGGCGGGTTCGCGCTAATATACTTATTGGCAATCGTTTCGATGATTGTAGGAACATGATGGCCTTGTCGGTAGTGAATACTTTCTTGGAATTCAAAGTACGTTTGCATGGTGGCAACCCCTTCACCTAGATAGGATGGAAATGATATGCAACAATGATAGCAGTACTTTCGCGATTACAAAATTCATTTGGTTAGATATAAACTATCAAATGTAGAGCGCTTTGCAGGGGATGTCGGATGATGCGTATTATCATGTCTATTGAGGATATGGACGAGAGGGGAAGGCGTGCTGTATAGTTTTTGCAATGGCGATGTTCGGCATGTGTGGCATATAGTAGGGGGATATTTACAGTTTTGGAAGCGCTTAAATTAAGGAGAAGTAAGAAATGACGGGCTAGGTATGGAGGTTGCTATGTACAGATTACTAATCGTGGATGATGATTTTGAAATAAGAAATGGACTATGCAAATATTTCCCATGGGACTCTATTGGATTTCAGGTCGTAGGTGATGCGGAGAATGGGAAAGAAGCTTATATGTTTATCCAAAATAATCCAGTAGACGTTGTCTTATGTGATATCAAAATGCCCATCATGTCGGGGGTTGATCTAGCTGCAGAGCTTAGTGTCCATTATCCCAAAATTAATATTATCTTCTTTAGTGCTTACAAAGATTTCGATTATGCTCAAAAGGCAATTGAGGTTGGTGTGAAACGGTATATTTTGAAATCCACAAATTTCAATGAACTGGTTCGTGTTTTCACGACGATTAAGACAGAACTGGATAGCCTGAACCAAACAGCAACCCCATTGCAAGCGAGGAGTCAGCCGGAAGATCTATCTAATTTTGCCGAGAAAATGATCCATACAATTAAAGAACACGTGGAGCAGAATTATCAGCATGTGACCTTGGAGGATCTGGCGCGAATCGTGAATTTGAACCCAGATTATTTGAGTAAGTTTTTCAAAAAACACGCAGGCATTCTTTTCTCTGAATACTTAACGCAGGTTCGCATGCAGCGAGCAGCACAGTTTCTGGATGATATTCAATATAAAACGTATGAAATCAGCGAAATGGTCGGCTATAGCAATGCTTTTAATTTCACGAGGGCGTTCAAGAACTACTATGGCATGAACCCGAGGGATTATCGCAATAAGAAGGAGTTGAAATGAGGAAGAAGTTTTTTATCAAAAGCCTAATCCGCTTAATTATTCCTTTATTGATTCCATTGATTATTCTGGGGGCATTTTCCATTATTACGACGCAGCGCTATATCAAAAAAGAAGTCAATACGTCCAATTACAAAACGCTTGAACAAACGAAAAGTACAATTGAATTGCTTTTTGATGAGCAGGAATCGCTGCATTATACCTTTAATTACAACGCTCGATTGATTCAAAAGCTGAAGTCTGTATTGCGGAATGAAGAATTGAATCCTTATGACATTGAGGCTTATGGAACGTTCATGAGCATGATGAATTCTCCAGCGAACATTAAACCCTATATTCATTCGATCTATCTGTACTTTTCTAATGACAAAGGGAACTTCCTTGCCTCCAATGAAGGGATTACGAGTATTACCCAGTTCTATGATACGTCATGGTTCCGGACGGCGAGTGCTATGACGAGTGAAAGTAATCTTGTTATCCAAAATAGAACGATAAAGAGATTCTCCTTTGATAAAACCGAAACACCGGTCGTGACGATATACAAAAAAATATATGCGCCAGGCTCAACGAAGCCTGATGGCTGCCTTGTGATGAACATTAAAAAGGAAGATATAGAGAAAGTGATGAAGGATTTCTTATATCTTCCTCATCAAGCCATTTTTCTTCTGAATGCCGGCGGTGAGGTTATTGCGAGCTCGAATGAAGAGGAGCTGGATGTCAGTAATTTGCTGGACGCGGGCCAGCTTCCTTCCGACATTTACGAGAAGACCACTTCGAATGAAAGATACATCATATCAAGTATTGCTTCTACCCAATACCCAATGACGTATGTGACCGTATCGCAGGAAAAGTATTTCTATCAGCTGCCCATTAAGCTCATGTATGTGACGTTTACACTGCTCATTGTCTCCCTCATCCTAGGATTCGTGCTTGCGTACTATGTGTCGCGGAAAAATTATAACAATCTCGTAACGATCTTACTGACGATTGACAAGGCAGAGCGGGGACTGCCGATTCCAGAGTTGACGGTTAAGGTAACAGATGAGTACAGCTTTATCCTGCAAAATATGATTAAATCCTTCATTGAACAAAGCTATTTGAAAGTTCAGCTGTCAGAGAAGAAATATAGGCTGCAAGCGATGGAAATGATGGCGCTCCAATCCAATATTAATCCCCACTTTTTGGCGAATACGCTGCGAACTATATTCTGGAAATCAATGGGCTTGACCGGTGGTCATAACGAAGTGAGTCAGATGATCGACTATTTGTCGGAGGTTGTGCAGTATTCGATTAGTCAGGGGAATAAAATGGTAACCTTGGCCGAGGAGATTTATCATACGAGCAATTATATTGAAATTCTCAAAATTCGCTATAAATCGAAGTTTCAAATCATTTGGGAATACGACGAGGCGATCACACATCATAAGGTTATGAAGCTTATGCTGCAGCCACTTGTAGAGAATGCTATTTATCATGGGATTAAAGAAAGTGAAAGCTTCGGCTACATCCGAATCCGAATGAGAGCTCGCGGGCCCGTTATTGCGATTACGATATTGGACACAGGCGTTGGAATGAGCAGAGCGAAGCTGTTGGAGCTCAAGGGAACATTAAAAGCGGAGGAACAAGTCGAGCACATAGGCCTCTTTAATACGAGCAAACGGCTTCAACTCATGTTCGGGGATAAGCATCGTTTTCACATTCGGAGTAAGGTTGGGTACGGCACGGTGATTGACATTACCTTCCCGGCAGAAGAGGAAATGGACATGGAAACGGATGCCGAGAAGGAATCGGTATAAATTTCTAGGTATGCCACTAATCAATTAGGCGTATTTCGTAGTATAATGTTCCTATTGATTATTGGAGGCACATACATGACATTAATTAAACATTTACAAGCACCAGATGAATTTACGGGCTTTTACTTAATTAAAGAGTTGGAAATTAAACAGACGAATACAACACCTGCCAAAGATTTCATGGATATTGTACTCTGTGATGCGAGTGGACAGGTATCCGCAAAAATGTGGGACGTCAGCGCTGCGGATAAAGAGACCTTTTTCCCAATGACCTTAGTGAAGGTACAGGGACTGGTTCAATTGTACCGCGAACGCTTGCAAGTGAAGATTGGGAAGATTCGCAAAGCACTGCCGGAAGATGGTGTGCAAATCACTGATTTTATCCGCTCTGCGCCGATCAGTCCAGCTGATCTGATTCATACGATGAATGGCGTGTTGGCGAGTATTACGAATCCAACTATTCAGTCTATCGTATCGTTTTGTGTGGCGAAGGTCGGGGATAAGCTGGACCATTATCCAGCGGCTAAGACGCATCACCATGCGTATTTCGCAGGGCTTGCCTATCACATCGTGCGAATGCTGGAGCTTGGTGAATTTATTTGCAAACAGCGTCCATTTCTCAATGCGGACTTGATCAAAGCAGGCATTATCCTTCATGATATCGCGAAGCCAGAAGAAATGATCGCGCAGCTCGGCATCGTTTCCGACTATAGCGTGCAAGGGAAGCTGCTGGGTCATATCTCCATGGCGTCCAATTGGATTACGGAGGCTGCTCTGCACCTTGGGCTAGATCTTCAATCCGACCCCGTTATTGGATTGCAGCATATTGTCCTTTCCCACCATAACTTGCCGGAGTGGGGAAGTCCTGTACTGCCGCAGCTACCGGAGGCAGTCGCACTTCATTACATCGACTCGATGGATGCGAAGCTGCAAATGGTCGAGGACACGCTGCTCATCACACCGGAGTCCGAGTCTTGGACGCCGATGATCCGCGGGTTAGAAAACAAAGCGATGTATCGCTTGAAGCTGTAAGCTAGCGGTGGAAGCTGTTCCCAAGTAGAGGGATCTACTTGGGAACAGCTTTTTGTGTTTGGGGGATAGCTTGTGGGGCAACCCGCACCCGCAGCCGCACCCGCAGCCGCACCCGCACCCGCAGCCGCGACCCAGCCTAGGCGCTCATTTAAAAGTTAATAGATGGAAAATATGTAGTTAATTTCATGTTATTCTTAGCTTTATTTGAAATAACTGTAAAAAATACAGCTATTTTCAGTCGAAACCGCCGAAATCAACCGAATCCAGAGAATTAGATGTACGTTCTCCATCTAAACTCTAAATTTCAACTGAAACTGACGAAATAGCTGGAGTTCTTCCAGCTAATTGCTGCAGACAATCCAAGCCAGCTAGTCGCCTCCGATAGTCCAAATCAAAGCTCCAAACCCGTTCCTTGTTTGAACCTTTTAATCACCATTTGGGTGTTCACGCGCACAACGCCGTTCAACTTGTAGATGTTTTTATAGAGGAATTCCTCTAATGCAGCATCATCCTTCAATAAGGCATGCATATGCAGGGAGCTGGTTCCTGTCATTTGGTAGATCGACACCACATTCGGGTCCGCCGAAAGCGAGTTTCCAACTTCCTCCGCGTAGCGCGGCTCCACTTCCACTTCGAAGAAAGCACTAACCACCTTCCCTAGCTTCGTTGCATTCAAACGAATCGTAAAATTCTCGATAATTTGATTGTCGATAAGGTTTTCAACACGTTTTTGAATCGCGACACGCGATAGATTCAAAATCTCACCTATTTTCGCATAGGACATTCTACTGTTCTCGTGTAGCAACTTAATAATTTCTTGATCGACTGGGTCTAAATCGTGCAAATCTAACATGAACCTCACTCCTCATCATAATCTGAAAATATATACAATTGCTCAGTATTCCTTGATCTTCTCAAAATATGTCGCTAAAAACGTCAAAAATACAACGAATGTTAATCGATTATCATGATATTTTTGAAAAAACGAAACTATTTTTGTGATGTGCATTTACACATGGTGTTGACCATATTCGGAAGTGTACATATAATCATGTTAATTAATATAACACAAATAAAATACAACAAGTTAAGTGTTAGAAAATATAACGCGAGGGGCTGTCATATGTCCAAAAAACTCATCTACAACGGAACCGTCCTGACGATGAATGCTACGAACCAAATGTTCAAACCAGGCTATGTGTACATGGAGCATGATGTGATTTGTGAAGTTGGCGAATGGAAGTCCGATGGCAGATTAGATCATCTTCTCCAAGAGGCGTCATACCGTTACAACGCAGAGGGAAAAGTAGTGATCCCCGGAATCGTGAATGGTCATACACATCTGTTCCAAACGTTTATGCGTGGCGTATCGGATCACTCTCCCTTAGCTCAATGGCTGAAAGAGATAATTTGGCCCATGAGTCTCGCGATGGAGCCGGAGGATTTCTATCTGGCCGCATTGATTGGTTGTATTGAGAATCTGAAATCAGGGGCTACGTATATGATGGATCATCACTATATCCACACGTACCCAGAGAATGATGCCAGCGTGCTAAGGGCAATGGTCGATTCGGGAATTCGTGGACATTTGGCACGAGGAGGCTCCGACTTAGCTGGGGAAGTTCGCCTGCGAGAGACCGGTGAGCAGATTTTCAATGCCACTGACGCATTACTTGATCAGTGGGAAGGTGCAGCGAACGGTCGCATCCGAATAGCGCTAGGACCACTCAACTTATATGGTTGTTCCCGAGAATACCTCGAACGTGCAGCCGTGTTCAGTCGAGATCGCAGGCTCATTTCTCATGTACATGTCGCAGAAACAAGTGAACAAATCGATACTACGATGACGCGATATGGCCTTAGAAATTTGGAGCTACTAAATGAAGTCGGCTTACTCGGCGATCAGACACAGGTTGTCCACGGTGTTTGGCTGGATGATGGGGAGCTTGAGCTAATTAAAGATAAACAAGCATCCGTCATCCATTGTCCCGTTTCCAATATGTACCTAGCTTCCGGCGTTGCTCGGGTACCTGAGATGTTGCGAATGGGCATCAATGTAGCCCTAGGAACAGATGGACCTGGCAGCAACAACTGCCAAGATAATCTCGAAGTGTTGAAGTTTACTGCGTGCTTGCACAAAGTGAATGAGCTGGATGCCACATTGCTGCCCCCGATGGACGTGCTGCGAATGGCGACCGTGAATGGGGCAAAGGCAGTTGGCCGAAGCCAAGATCTAGGCAGCTTAGAACCAGGGAAGAAAGCAGATCTAGTCACAGTAGATATGATGAAAGCCCATATCAGCCCCGTGCATCGCGCATCTTCGGCACTTGTCTATAACGCCAACGGCAATGACGTCGATTTGGTGATGGTAGGCGGGCAAGTAGTTGTGGAACATGGGAAGAGCACATGGATCGATGAGCAGGAGATTTTGAGAAGAGCGCAAGCCAGAGTTGACGTACTTAGAAGCAAGTTAGCGGGGCAGTATCCTATTTTTGCGAATCAAATGTAGGTCCAATTAGAGGAGGATGAATTCTATGGCATTACAACGTCTACATGATCCCGTTCTTGAAAATGATTGGCATGCGGTGTACCTTGCATCTGAGCTGAAAGATCAACCGGTAGGTGTCATCATTTTAGGAGAAAGAGTAGCTCTTTATCGCTCAAGCCGAGGCGTTCACGCCATGCAAGATCTATGCGTCCATCGCGGAGCGATGTTATCCAAAGGGTGGGTCAAGGATGATGTGCTGGTCTGTCCGTATCATGGTTGGCAGTACGACTCCTCTGGACAATGTGTTTGTATTCCTGCACAGCCTAAAGGGGAGAAAATCCCACTTCGGGCGAAAGCTGTTACGTATTCATGTGAAGAGAAATATGGCCTCATCTGGGTGTGTATCGGTGAACCAGCAGCTCCTATTCCACATTTTGAGGAGTTTGCGAATCCGGAGTACCATCCACTTCCTTGCGGACCGTATAAGGTTGCCGCAGCTGGAACACGTGTGATTGAAAATTTCACAGACTTCGCTCACTTAATGTTCGTGCATCAGGATTTACTAGGTCACCCAGATTATGCCGAGCTTCCTGATTTCCAGGTTGTGAAGGAAGAGGATCGTATCTATATCGAAAATATTCCAATTTTCCAGCCTGTTGCGCATTCTGGTTCAGATAAAAGCGAGGGCACCACATATGTCTATAGGAAGGAAGTATATCGGCCACTGTCTGCTAGGTTATCGAAGGCGGATCCGAGTAATGGTCAAACGTTATGGATTATGCTTACCATACTGCCTGTAGCTGCTGAAGAATGTGTCGTCTTCATGATGGTTTCTCGTAACTACGCGTACGACGTTGATGATGCGAACTTTATTAAATTCCAAGACATCGTGTTTGAACAGGATGCCAGAGTGATTGAGACGCAGAAGCCTGAGCTGCTGCCTCTAGATCTTCAAGTCGAGCTGAATCATAAAGTGGATCGCTTCTCGATAGCATATCGTCGTTGGCTGAAAGAATTAGGTGTGGTGGTTGGGACGATTTAATTGCATCTTAATGTTCGGTTTTAAGTGTTATTATTCACTTTACAATAAATATACAGTTGTAAAAGTGATGAAAAGGCGTACTTTTATAGTGAATAAATACAAAACGTCAGTCTATTCGTTGACGAAAACAAGCCGTGAAACGTATATTTGACTCAAGGTTACTACGATGTAGAGACATAGAAAACCAAATATGGAGGGGAAGTTAACCATGAAACGATTTCAACGTACTCTTGCACTTGCAATGAAACGCCCAGGAGCTGTATCCCTAAGTTTAGTGATGATTTCTAGTTTGCTAGCCGCATGTGGAAGTTCCAGTACTCCCGTTTCCTCGTCAGCGCCAACACCAGCGCAAGCGGCAGCGGCGGCGGCCTCTCCTGCAGCATCGGCGGCACCAGCCGCCAAACCGATTGTTCCAGCAACGGTGGTGTTGAACTGGTTCGCGGAACCTGAGCATGGCGGGAATTTCGCAGCATTAGCGAAAGGGTATTACAAGGATGCAGGTTTCGATATGACATTGATGCCAGGTGGTCCTTCCGTATCCTCAACACAAATCGTAGCTTCTGGTAAAGCCCAATTCGGGATGGCGAATGGTGATGACATTTTGGTAGCCAGACAAGAAGGAATACCTGTAGTAGCTATTGCAACCTCGATGCAGAAGAGTCCACAAGCTTTGTTTTATCATAAAGATGCCGGTGTGAAAGATTTCGGAGATTTAAATACGCATAAAGTGTATGTAGCATCAACCGCGAGCTTCTGGCAATTTATCAAAAACAAATACAAATTAACAAACGCACAAGAAATGAAATATACAGGACAATTAGTGAACTTTGTGAGTGACAAAACGGCACTAACGCAAGGCTATGTGACCTCAGAGCCATTCACGATGGATCAACAAAAGGTTGACTACGGTACGCTGCTCGTTGCCGATTCTGGTTATAAAATTTATGCTGGCGTGTACTTCACAACGGAGAAGATGATTGCGGAGCATCCCGATCAAGTTAAAGCTTTCGTTGAAGCGACGGTGAAGGGCTGGGATTACTACAAAGATCATTCCGATGAGATTAACCCAAGCATTCAAACGAAGAACCCGGATATGGGCCTCGACATGATGAAATACAGCGCAGCGAAGGAAATGGACTTTGTATTCGGTGGCGATGCAGCGACTAAAGGCACAGGCATTATGACCAAAGAGAGATGGGAAGAAGTGCAGAAGCAATTAGTTGAAGTGGGCGTACTGAAGACTGCTGAGAATATTGATAAAGTGTTCACAACACAATTCTTGCCTAAAAAATAAACAAAACTTTGGGAGGTGGCGGCATTGGCTTCTAACAACAACATCGATCTATGTAACGTCAGATTGCCATTATTAAATGAAGTGGAATTATATTGTCTCTCGATTCGCGATGGTCATTGGATGCATATTCGCATACAAGAAGCAGATGCCGCTGCTCCCATTTCAACGATGCTTGAGTCTTGGAATCCTGACCAACAGCTAGAAACGTCGAGCATCACAACACTGGATCTTCAGGGTAAAATCCTACTGCCAGGCTTTGTGGATTCGCATATGCATCTTGACAAAGCGTTCTCGTTAACAACAGTTGAGAATATCAGCGGTACGCTGGAAGAGGCTGTTCGCAACTACTCAGCGGCATCGCCTACGTTCTCGAAAGACGAGATCAAAGCCAGAATGATGCGATCTGCGCTGCAGGCTCTGTCTTTTGGAACCACGCATATTCGCACGCATCTGGATTTCAATCTTCGATTTTCACGTGACATCGCTTTACGCACAATTGAAGCCGCACTGGAAGCCAAAGCAGCCTTAGCGCCTTACATGACTTTGCAACTTTTCCCAATGTGTCCCTATAATTTCATGTCGCTGGATAATGAAGCCATTGAGGAAGCCTTACGAATGGGTGTGGATGGCATTGGTGGCGCACCGCATTTATCGTTAACACCGAAGGAAGATATTGATTTTATTTTCAAAATGGCAGAGAAATATGATGTACCGATTGATCTGCACTGTGATGAAACCGATAATCCACAGATGCGAACTGTTGAATATGTGGCAGCGCGTACGAAAGAGGCAGGCTACGAGGGCAGAGTGACCGTCGACCACTTGTGTGCACTAGCCTCGATGGGCGATGAGGATGCAGGCAGTATCATTGACAAAATGGCAGAGGCCAAGCTCAAGGCAGTTTCTTTGCCTGCGGTTAACTTGTATTTGCAAGGCAGACATGATTCAAACCCTGTGAGAAGAGGCGTTACTCGCTTGAAGCAAATTCACGAGAGAGGCATTCCAATCGCGGTTGCATCGGACAACATTCATGATCCTTTTCACCCCTTCGGGCGAGGGGATTTACTTCAAATCGCACTGATCTCCTCCTATGCTGCACATATGGGCAGACCCGCAGATCTACGCACATTGCTGCGGATGATTACGGAAGCTCCCGCTAATGTTCTTGGACTTGCGGCCTATGGGATTACAGAAGGTCGTCCAGCCAACTTCGTTATCGTCGATGGTCATTCAATCGAAGAAGTATTTACCATGCTTCCTGAGCGCAGGTGGGTGTACAGCCACGGACGCTTCGTCAGATCACCTGGTACGAAAGCGGCGTGGAACCACAATACGTTAGCCCAGTTCTGGCAAGAGGCAAGTGAAGCCGTATCGTTCCAAAAGCCCGAATTCGTGAAGGGGTGAACCATCAAGATGGCTAATCTGTTGGTCATTTATTACAGCGCCTTTGGTCACGTATATCAGATGGCGCAAGCCGTTGCAGATGGTGCCAGTCAATCAGGTGCGCATCCTGTAAGAATTGTGCGTATACCCGAAATGGCTGCGAATGTGAATCGTGTGATCACACCTGATAAAGACAGACGTCCTGCCATGCAGGAGAAGACAACTAGCTCCACTACGTTATCAAAGCAATTTCGTTTAACGGATCGGTATCAGAAGTATGAAGCTACACAAACGCTGCAAATAGAAATTCCAATCGCAACAAATGATGATCTGCGCTGGGCTGATGGGATCCTCTGGGGGTTCCCGACGTATTACGGCTCTATGCCGGCGCAAGTTAAATTGTTCCTTGAGATGGCTGGAGATCTTTGCATCGAGGGTGCCCTTGAGGGCAAACCGACCGGCATATTTAATAGTACAGCATCCATCCATACGGGGCATGAAGCAGCAATATTAACCGCAATGGTACCTTTTTTTCATTTCGGTATGATTTTTGTGGGATTGCCGTATTCGGAAAATCCGGAGTACTTAACCGCTGATGCAATCGGCTGCTCGCCTTATGGGGCATCTACCTTAGCGGGACCGGACAGTTCCCTTTCGCCAGATCCTAGAGAGCTGCTGATGGCAGCGCGATTAGGTGAGCGAGTAGCGGACATTGCGGCGGCTATCAAGCAGTTTCAAATCAAGAAGAGCTAGGGCGCTTAACACTTTAAATTCGAAAGTAGAAAGAACCCCTCTTGAAGAGTTTGGTTCTTTTTTCGCAAATAGATGATCAATCTTATAGGAGGTGCTCAGCATGACATTCAATCGATATCAAGGGAAAGCCTGGGATAAGTGCTTCTTTCCAAGCCTTAGTAAACTTCAAGTAGCTGAGATTCCTAAAGAAAATGCATTAATCGTGCTGCCAGTCGGAGCTGTTGAGCAGCACGGTCCACATATGCCGGTGTTTACCGACACATTAATCTCGGAAGTGCTGTTGACAGAAGCTTTCGAGCAGCTTCCTGACGATGCGAATATATGGCTGCTTCCAGCGATCCCCTACGGAAAGAGCACAGAGCATCTAGGCCATGCAGGTACGATCACCTTATCGGCAACAACGTTAATGGCTGTCGTGATGGATATTGCCAAAAGCCTGCGGCGAAGCGGCTTTCAGAAGCTCGTTCTCGTTAACTCGCATGGTGGGAATACGGATTTGTTGAACATGATGGGTAGGGAAATTCGCATCGAAACAGGTTTAGCTGTGTTTCGCTTAGATCCCGGTGGGCTCGGCGGCGCAGATGAATGGATAACACCGCTAGAGAAACAGGCGGGCATTCATGCAGGTGATATGGAGACATCCATCGTCATGGCGGCGATGCCGCATTGGGTGGACATGGATGTAGCACCAACAGAGTATCCGAGTTACCCCGAATCTCGTTATCTGGCACTTCGGAATCGCGCCTTCGCTTGGGTGATGGATGATCTTTCACATACCGGCGTCTCTGGAGATGCAACAACGGCAACAATGGCCAAAGGCAAGGCTATGACGGATAAGTTTGGGACTTATATCGCAGAGGCGCTGCTTGAATTTCAAGCATTCGATATGCAATCGCTCAAAATCAGCAAGTAGATCTGGTAAGCCACTAACACGTATAGGAGATGACAAGCATGTCGAAACATTCTTCTCTAATGGATACAGCTAGCCCCCAAACCTCAGGATCTACTTTCGTAAGTATGACGAATCTCTCTAAGACCTATCCTAACGGAACGATTGCCTTGCAGGATGTCAATCTGACCATTCAAGAAGGTGAATTTTTATGCTTTGTAGGTCCATCGGGATGCGGGAAATCGACGATTTTTAAAATCATCACAGGCTTATCCAAGCCGAGCAAAGGCTCATTAGATGTCTTTGGAACAACACCGAAAGAAGCGCGCAAGCAAAGTGACATCGCTTTTGTGTTTCAAGATCATACGCTGTTACCCTGGTCGACGGTTGAAGCGAATGTGAAGCTCCCGCTAGAATTACGCGGAGTGGATAAGAAGACCCAACAACAAGAAGCGGAGCGAGTGCTTGAGCTTGTTGGATTGAAGGATTACATGAAAGTGCTGCCTAGGCAGCTTTCAGGCGGTATGAAAATGCGCGTATCCATCGCGCGAGCGCTCATTTCTAGGCCGAAGCTGCTGCTGATGGATGAGCCGTTCGGTGCATTAGACGAAATTACGCGTCAAACGTTGCAAATGGAGCTACTAACTATTTGGCAGCAGGATAAATCGATGACCGTGCTGTTCGTGACACATAATGTGTTCGAATCGGTGTTCTTATCAACAAGTGTAGTTGTGATGACACCTCGACCAGGTAAAATCTCAGCACGTATTGATATACCTGTTCCTTTTCCAAGAGATGAAACGTATCGAACAACAACGCAATTCAGCGATATAGTGCGCATCGTGAATGATGCTTTGGACCATTAAGACGAGAGGGTGATGACAGCATGTCCACGGATGCGGAAGTTAAATGGGTTCATGAGATCGAAGAGCAGCTAGGGAAAGAAATCGTATCCATCGATCAAGAAACACGAGATAAGCTCTCCAAGGATTATTTCTGGTACTCTCCTGTACTTAATCGCCAGTTGCAGGGGATAGCATCGGCTGATGTAGTCGTGCTGCCTCGTAGTGAAGATGAAGTGGCCAAGGTTTTGGTTTTTGGATATCGCCATGGCATTCCCGTGACGGTACGCGGTGCTGGGACTGGAAACTACGGTCAGGCCGTTCCCTTACAGAAAGGGATCGTTCTGGATCTAAGCCGCATGGATGAAATCCTCGAGATTGGACTTGGCTTTGCCCGTCTGCAATGCGGAGTTCGTCTAGGCGTAATTGATAAGAAAGCACGTGAAGTTGGGCAAGAAATTCGCATCTACCCTAGTACGTATGTGAAAGCGACGGTTGGAGGCTTCGTGAGCGGTGGTTCTGGCGGTATTGGTTCAATCATGCATGGCAATCTGTGGGATGGCAACGTCCATGAGGCTGTGATCTATACAATGGAAGAAACACCACAGCGCCTCGTTGTTACAGGTTCTGAATTGTTTAACTATATTCACAATTATGGGACTACCGGTATTTTGACTGAGGTCACCATTCCACTTTCACCGCGGACTGAATGGACACAAGCCATTGCCCAATTCCCTACTTTTGAGCAGGCGATGCAGTTTGGTGAGGCTCTCGCTCGTGAAGAAGCGATTCCCAAACGTCTCATTGCACCGATGGAATGGCCGATTCCTTCCTATTTTGTACCCTTTAGTAAAGTAATTATGCCAGAAATGGCTGCTGTTATGTTGGAGTTTGCTGAAGAAACACTGCGGTTAATAGATATGCTTGCGAAGCGGTTTGGAGGTCATGTCGGTCATGTGATCGAGGCCAAAAACTACCGTAAAACCATAGGTGTATCTGACTTTACATGGAACCACACGACTTTGTGGGCGATGAAAACGGACGCATCGATGACGTATCTGCAAGCGGGCTTTAAGACGGATAGCTACTTGGAGCAGATCAGGCAAATCAAATCCAAGTTCGGCGATGAAGTGTATCTGCATGTCGAATGGGTGCGCAGTGGCGGGGCCGTGACGCCATCGGCACTCCCTGTTGTAAGGTTTACAACGGAAGAACGCTTATATGAAATCATCGACTTTTTTGAATCTGTTGGTGTCAAAATATTTGATCCACATACCTGGGTGCTCGACCAAGGTGGTCGTGGCGAAGTAGGCGGTATGGAACGTAAGAAACGGGAGAATGATCCGAAGGGACTTCTCAATCCTGGCAAAATCATTTGTAAGTCATAAAGAAGGGGGAGATGTGCAATGGCTGTCGATTCGAAGTACCTACAAATACTGCCTGATGAAATATTTCCCGCTCGTGAGCGTGCGGCTTGGATGAGTCGCATGGAGGAGGGCGTGTCATTTAGTCGCCGCTTGCTGATGTTGCTCAAACAGCTTGTGCCGCCATTAGTTGCTTTCGTCGTCTTTATTGGCGGATGGGAGCTGATCGCAGCCTTGACGCATGCGCCAGTATATCTTGTTCCTAAACCATCGGATATTGTGAAAGCCGCCATTGAGAACAAGAGCGGGCTTTGGGTATCCGTGCGAACGACAACCTTCGAAGCTGTTCTTGGTTTTATTCTCAGTATTATTCTAGGAATAGCGGGAGCTATTCTGCTTGCCAGCTCGAAGTGGATTGAGAAAAGCGTGTATCCATACGCAATTATATTACAAACGATTCCCATTGTTGCGATCGCACCATTGATCGTGATCTGGTTCGATGCAGGTATGAATGCGATCGTGATCATTACGTTCTTAATCGGGTTCTTCCCCATGCTATCAAATACCTTAATCGGACTCAATTCGACGGATCAAAATATGAGCAATTTATTCTATCTCTATAATGCCAATGGCTTTCAAACGATGTGGAAGCTTCGAATTCCGGCCGCACTTCCTTATATTGTGGCTGGCTTGAAAATTTCTTGTACCTTATCTGTTGTTGGTGCCATTGTCGGGGAATATATTGCCGGAATTGGCGGCGGGCAAGGTGGATTAGGCTATGCCATCACATATGCAGCTGCGCGATTAAAAACGCCTTACTTGTTCGCATGCGGGTTATCTGCTTCCGCGCTGGGGATTGTTTTCTTCCTGTTAGTGAATGCCTTTGCCAAATGGCTCCTAAGCTCATGGCATGAATCAGAAATGAAACGTGATAATTAATCGCGTAGCGATAGTTAAGAGGTGATTGTCTTGCTTGATATGGTCTATCGTCAAGTGCGTTTACTCGGTGATCCCACCTTCCAAGGTCCTATAGACATCGGCGTGGCAAATGGTAAAATCGTCGCGATGGGTGAAGTTGCCAATCACGGCGAGCGAGAGGTTGACGGGACGGGGCATTTGTTACTGTCACCTTTCGTGGAGTCACACATTCATTTAGATACCGTGTTAACTGCGGGGGAGCCTGTTTGGAATGAGAGTGGTACGCTGTTCGAAGGCATTGGTCTTTGGCAGAAACGAAAGCTGACACTAACATATGATGACGTCATGGCGCGGGCGGAGAAAGTGCTTCGGATGCAAATCTCATCGGGAGTCCTTCATGTACGGACGATGGTGGATATTTCAGATCCAAGTTTGACTGCATTAAGAGCGATACTAGCGCTTCGAGAGCATGTGAAGCCTTACATGCATGTGCAGGTTATCGCCTTTCCGCAGGATGGGATTCGTGCCTGTCCCGATAACGAACGAAGGCTCGAGCTTGCCTTAGAGCTAGGTGCAGACGGGATAAGTGCAGTCCCGCATTTGGAGCTTACGCGGTCGGAAGGCGAAGCCTCCTTGGAAATCTGCTTCCGGATAGCGGAGAAGTATGGATGCTTCGTTCACGTATTCTGTGATGAAATGGATGATCCACACGCCACATTTTTAGAAAATGTTGCACATTTAGCCATTCGTTCGGGCTTAAGAGAACGAGTAACTGCCGCACATGTGAATGCGACAGCTTACTATAGTGAAGCGTATTTTCAGAAAGTACTGGGCATCGTGGCCAGGTCGGGGATTCATATCGTATGCTGTCCGCTGATCAATAGTGCCATGCAAGGGCGATTCGACAGTAGTCCCAAAGGTCGCGGTATTGCTCGCATCAAGGAGATGTGGCTGGCCGGCATCAATGTCAGTATCGCTCATGATGATATTCGGACGCCCTTCTACCCTCTGGGTACGGGGAATATGCTGCAAGCAGCACATATGGCTGCACATTTAGCCCATATGACGGGGCGCGAGGAACTAGCTGAGCTCGTTCGGATGATTACTATACGAGCTGCCAAAACATTACAACTTAAGGATTACGGTATTGAATTAGGTCTGCCTGCTAGTTTCATTATGCTTCCTGGTGAGACGGCAATGGATCTTATTCGCAGGCAACCTACGTGTCGTAATGTCGTTAGTCAGGGTCAACTTATTACCGAAACCTTGCCAGCCAAAACGTTTTGGTTCACTGACAATTAAGGAGCGCTCGCCTGTTGGAATGGGGCGAGTGTTTGATTTTGTTTGTAGAATGTTTACCTTGTTAAGAAGGAAAGCACATAACCCCGTCGAATTCAATTAATGTAAATTACTTACAGGCATCTGGGGGAAGGTGAATACATGCAACAATGGCTTCAAAAACATCTTTTGCGGTGGAAAATAGGGTTGGTTATCATCATTGGCTTATTATTTATGGCTAATCATGTGATGGCGGAGCAACCTAATGGTGTGGAAGCGATTCCGAACTGGGAAATAAAGTGGGGGAGGGCCGATGATAAGATTCAAGATATCATAGCATCGTCACTTGAAGATCGATGGATGACGATCGAAAGTGGAGCGGAAATGCCGGATAAACCAAAAGATGTTTCTACTGCTTGGGTCCGTATCCAACTACCAGATCAACTTCCGAAGGACTACGGCATGTATATTGATGGAATATATGCACAACAGGTATCAGTTTATATAGGTGATAGATTACTTAATGAGGTAATATTTGACTTTCCTTACGATGAGCAGCGGAGCTTGCTGCCTATAAGTGCGGAGGACGGAGGGGGGAGTGTATATTTAAAGCTTCAGACAAGCATGGACCGATTGGGCATACATTCCGAGATCCGATTGGATCATTATACCTCCCTGACACATACATTCATATTTCGCGATTTACAGAATATCATTCTCGGATTTGCATTTCTTTTCATTGCTGTAATTATGCTAATTTGTTCCTTCTGTCTCAAACAGAAACAACGGGCAAGCTGGATTTCACTTAGTCTAATCATACTTACATTAGGTACGATCTTTCTTACCTACTCCCCTTTTCTTTATGCTAATTTCACTCCATTTGGTGCTTTAATCCTGAATACTTTTGACGTTTCTTTAGCTGTATTTTTGCCATCACTTATTTATTTTTTTGAGAAAATATTTGATAATGGCAAATTTAAATGGATTCGTATTTTTCGGAAATTTCAGATAGGCTATTCAGCTTTTTGCCTTATTTTAATGGTATTTAATCAACTCAATCACTATCAGTTTATCAAAATATATTTGTTTTTCACACTAACCATGTTAAGTATAATTATGATTTTCCAATTTATTTTAATTATTAGTTTGTCAATCGTTTTTGTCATTCGAGGCAACCGAGAGGCTGTTATTTTCTCTTCGGGCTTCGCCATATTTGCCTTGATGGGGACCTTTGATCTCATTCTTTACTACACGAATAATCAAAAATATCAGTTCTTCCTATGGAAATTTGGTGTGGTTGGATTTATTATTGCACTCATCGTGATCTTAGGCAGGCGTTTCGCAATCAATCAGGAGCAGATGTCGAACTATTCGAAGGAACTGGAATTTTATAATCATCAGCTGCAGCTTTCCGAGAAGATGGAGATGATTAGCTCCTTAGCGGCTTCGGTCGCCCATGAGGTGAGGAATCCATTGCAGGTTACTCGAGGGTTTCTGCAGCTTGTAGCCGCTAGAACGGATGATAAGAACAAGGAATATATGACGATTGCCATCGAAGAATTGGATCGGGCTTCGGTCATTATTACAGATTTTTTGACATTTGCGAAGCCACAGCTCGACGAATTAGTGGAATTGAATGTAAGCAAGGAAATTAGTCAAATTGAAGGTATTATAGTCCCATTAGCAACGTTGAATGGCGGGCGAATTATAGTCAATGTTCCTTCTGATTTACACATTTGCGGGAATTCATCGAAGCTTAAGCAAATCTTGATCAACATTATTAAGAATAGTATCGAAGCGTTTCAAGTCGATGGACAAATACATATATGGGCTTACGAAAAGAATGAAGAGGTTTTCATACATATTAAGGATAATGGTGAAGGAATTGAGCCTATGCAGCTGAGGAAATTAGGTGAGCCTTACTATTCCACGAAGACGAAGGGGACGGGACTAGGGTTAATGGTGACGTTTCGGTTGATCGAGATTATGAAGGGGCATATCGAGTTTAAAAGTCAAAGATTCTTAGGTACAGAAGTGATTATACGTTTCCCATATGTGACAATAAATTAAGAAAAGGTGTTCCGCTAATTGAGCGGGACACCTTATTATTTTACCAAACTGCTTCTACCGCATTAGATGTAACAAGAATCTTAGCTGGATTTGTAGGGATTACTAGAACAAATTCTGTCGAAGTTTCTTCAACAGCTTTAACCTTGATGTCATCAGGAAGTGTAATGTTAAATGCTTGTTTCAGCGCTGCTTTAGGGTTGGCTAGAAGTTGTTGTTTAAAGGCTTCATCTTCCCAAGCTTTTTGAATAATTTTTGCTTTTACGCTATCATTTGTGGACATTTGTAATCACTCCTAGTCATTTGGGTAATTTTTCCTACAAGTAAAAGTATACCATGGATATTTCTATTAATCTATCAAAATCTATCAGAATTAGACAAAAAATAGTAGAATCCACCAGAGACTAAAGACGCTCTTCGTTCTTTGATTTCGTGGGCAACACGATGGATATTTTGCACTAGAGAATCATGGAAGGCTAGCAGCTGCTCCATACCAACAGAAAGGTTTAGTAGATGCTCGTGATGGGAATCAGCGGTCTTACCATAATCCGCGAAGAAATCATGGACATAAAGCTGCTGCTTGACCATTTCAGGTGTAAGGGTATCGGCTGTCGAAAGCTGCAATTGCTTGCGGATAGATGCCAATAAGCAATTATACGATCCATCTGCTAGATCCTCTTCCCAGTCAGACCAGTCATCCAACATTTGAAGTGTTACAAGGGTTTGTTCGACGGCATTGGTAACTACAGGGATGAGATCATCTTGGTTGGCAAGGAGTAGAGCACCCGTGCTGGCATTTTTAACTGGGCTAGCTTTCTTGGCAATTTGAAATTTGTCCTCGTGGAAATAATCGGATTGAAGTTCGTTCGTGACACTCTTCGACCATTCTAAGATATAGATTTCGTAATAGTCCCAGAAAGGGGAATTAGATGGGAATAGCTCCCGATAAATGGACAGAAATTGGATATGAAATAAGTTTGCGAGCGGCAGCTTGCTTGTATGTTCACCCTTGCTAGCATCCATAATATCGTCTTGTATGAAGTAATACAGCATGACGAAGACATTCGCAAGGGAAAGCTTGTTAAACGACTCCGCAGACAGCTGGCTGATGTCTTTCATCCAATATGGAAGAAGATAACAAATATAATTTTTGCTACTGCTCTCTTGGGTTGGGTCAAACTTAGCTAAATAGGTAAGTCCTAGCTGGTCCAATGGAGACGGGAATTGGCGTACAGCTTCCTTTGCTTCTGCAAAAATAAGAGTTAATTGATTCTTATGAGCATTTAGCCAATTCATCGTTCTTCAATCCCTTTCTGATGAAGCGTATTTTCATATTTGAGTTGTTTGCGGAAATCGTTCGGTGTGATCCCATTATACTTTTTAAATAAGCGATAGAAATAAGAGTCGCTCGTGAAGCCTGTCTTCTCCGCAATTTCAGCAACGGATAGCGATGTGTTTAAAAGCAGATCCTTGGATTTGCTCATGCGCACATCTTGAATCACATCGGTAATGGCAGCCATCGTGTGCTGTTTGTACAAACGGCTGATATAAATGGAAGACATTGCGAGCTCATCTGCAATCGAGTTAAGAGACAAGTTCTGATTCGCATAATCCCGATCAATGATGTCGTTCATTTTCTTGATCAGTTCCACATGCTTAGAGCTCCGCTTTTCATCTAGTTTTTTCTGTAGTTGCCTGAATACGTCAATGAATTGTGCGTTAATTTCTTCAATGGTGTCAACATGTGTCAGCGAAGCGACAGCAGCATCCAAGTAAAGTGGGAAAGCAAGCGCGTTATTCTTATTGATCGTCGTAAGTACATTATTGACAGTTAACGTCAGATGGGAAATGGCCAAATGGACGACTGTGTAAGGATATAGCGATGTTTCATTCACAATGTCGGTATAAAGCAGTTCGGCCTCTTCCGAGTCGCCAGTCATAAGGCAATCGACCAACTGTTTTTCCTTCTGAGATGGAAACTTGTACTCTTTGGTGCGATACGCAATGATTTCGTCAGACCAAATGATACAGCCATGTCCTCTAAACAAACGATGATAAGAGGCCTCCAGCAACTGCTTATAGAGTTGGAAGCACGGTATGGCTTCGTCCTGCAAAGGGCTTACTGTAATCGAAACGGATAACTTAATGAAGGAAGAAATAGATGTTTGCATATTTTGAAGCAACTCAGTGAAAGCAGCAGGCTCCCATTGGAAATGGGCTTCTTTCGAAGAGAGAAGTAAAAGGATATGATCATCTCCCATATCGATGCCTTCCGCGTGAAAGGTGGAGGAGCTGATTTCGGTACCGATATTCATGATCGCATAGCGAAGCAAAGTAAGTTGATCCTTATAGGTTCGAATGTTTTCTTCATATTTATCAATCTTAACCATGAGAAGTAAAGACGGATGATCAATAGTGATTTTGGAGCCGAAATACGTTAATTTCGATTTCAGGGATTGTGGGTGATAGGCATCTCTGCCCAACATAATATTTCTCAGGAAATTTTGTCGTAAAATTTGAAGGTTATCGCGCTTTTCGATTTCTAATGTTTTTAAGCTTCGAATGACCTTATCAATAGGACCGAATAATCGTTTGGACATGAAGAACGAAATAAGCAGCCCGACTAGAAGAATACTAAGCGAGATATAAATCGTTTTGAGACGCATGTCCCTGATCTCTTTCGTGATAATTGTGTAAGGGGTTGTGCGGACGTAACGCCATCCTAGGGAATCAGGAGCTGTATACGAAATTAAAGACTTATTCTCATTCACGGTGTCGACCAAATAACCTGGTGAAGAAGCATTAGCAATAATTTTCTGGATGTAGCTTTTATCCGCGTAATTGGAAAGTACAGGATTTGATCCATCGGTTGAGATCAGAACGCCTTCTTTATTAATTATAAATTCGTTGCTTGCCCGATTGTTTGCGATTTTTTTCAATGATTTATTGAAGAATGATTCTGAGATATTGACGACAACGGCAGAATTCAAGGAATTATTCAAATTGATGGCATCATAGCACAAATAGGAATAGATCCCAACAGTTGTTGTTTGAAGTGTACTTACATCGGTTGACTTGAAGGTTCTTGGAATCGGCAAAAAAGGAATATAATCGCGAAAATGATCGAGGATATCGACCATACCAGGATCGCCTAAGTTAGCTTTTGTTTGGATGCCGCTCTGAAAGTTGTTTGAGCTGACATAGAAAAGCTCTGAGGTTCCGTTATACACATATATGGAATCGATAAACGGCATCGCTAGCCGATATAAATTCAATTGTGCCATACTGCCTTGGACATCATAGATATCTGGTTTATCGTAAAACAACAATTTACTGATGACGAAATCACGATAAATTTGAAAGGACAGGGATGTTGCGGTCTCCGTGATGGTCCGAATTTCTTGACTTGTTTGGAGCAAGGAGTTGGAGTCGGATTCATATACTTGCTTCAGCGCAATATTGTCGAAGTTAACGTAAAGAATCGTAGAGGAGACAAGCAAAGTAATTACAATGGATAAAACAATACTGAGAAGTATGTTGCGATACATAAATTTGCTCTCTTGATTTCGAAGTATCATGCTATCCGTCCCCCCCTTAGGTAAAAAAAGTATATCCCAACTTTATACGGCTTGCAATGGAATCGGATAGTCCAGGGGCTGAAAAAGCACTAGAAACGCCGATTTTTCCATGAAAGTTTACATTGTGCATATGCAGATTAGGCCGTTTTGGGTAGGTTCGTTCATAAATGTTAGGAGATCTTCAGTATCCTTGACGGAACAATTCTGTCTATAATTCGAGTATGGCAACCGACAAGATAAACAGGACATATTAACGCAGGGAGGTTTTACAGCATGATCCGGAAGAAAGGATTTTTCTATGAGTTAAACAAAAATAAATTGTTGTTTCTCATGATAGCGCCAACATTGATCTTCTTCTTTATTAATTCGTACGTACCGATGGTTGGGATCTACTTCGCATTTACCCGGTTTGATTTTAATGGGGGACTTTTCGGAAGTCCGTTTGTAGGATTAGAGAATTTCGAATTCTTATGGAAATCAGGCGTGTTATGGACGCTAACGCGGAATACGGTGGCCTACAACCTGGCATTTATCGTGTTCTTAAATGCGACAGCCATCTTTTGCGCCATCCTATTAAGTGAAATGACTGGAAAGTTCTTTAAGAAACTTACGCAATCCGTGATGTTCTTGCCTTATTTTATTTCATTTGTTCTCCTGAACGCAATCGCTTACAACATGTTTAATTATGACACTGGCTTTGTGAATACGACGCTTAAATCCTGGGGTTCTAACCCGGTTGACATCTATAACACACCATCTTCATGGGTTTTTCTGCTGATTATGTTCTATGTATGGAAGAATGTGGGTTACACCATGGTGATCTATCTCGCCACGATAACTGGCATTAGTGATGAGTATTACGAAGCTGCTACGATTGACGGAGCGAACATCTTCCAGCGAATTTGGTACATAACAATTCCGATGCTGAAGCCAACCTTCATTATATTGCTTTTGTTCGCACTGGGCAGCATTATGAAAGGTCAATTCGACCTCTTCTACCAATTAATTGGTAATAACGGTATCTTGTACAATGCGACGGACATCTTGGATACTTATGTTTTCCGCTCATTGAAGGTTACGTTTGACATCGGGATGGCGACTTCAGCTGGATTGTTCCAGTCGATCTTCGGTTTTGTACTCATTATGACAGTGAACTATCTGATTAAAAAATCAAATGATGAATATGCACTTTTCTAGGAGGTGACTGCACTTGCGTACCAGAGGAATTGATTCCGTTACATTCAATATTATTGCCTATCTTGTTATTATCGCGTTTTCTGTGATTTGTTTGTTTCCCTTCCTTCTCATCATTTCTGGTTCCTTAACGGATAATGAATCCATTATACGAGATGGGTATCACCTTATACCGAGTGTCTTTTCATTGACAGCTTACAAGGCGGTTCTAACTTTCCCTGAAAAAGTATTAACAGCTTACGGGGTTACGATCTTTGTAACGGTGGTAGGGACGGCTCTAGGGCTGTTCATGATGACGATGGCCGGCTACGTGCTGCAAAGGAAAGATTTTAAGTATCGAAATAAGCTTTCCTTCTATATTTACTTTACCACGCTTTTCGGTGGTGGCCTTGTCCCTTGGTACATCATGATGACGAAATATCTGCAGTTAACAGATACGTACGCAGCACTTATTTTCCCTGGGCTTATGTCTCCCTTCCTTATTATATTAATGCGCAGCTTCATTAAGTCATCTATTCCAGAAGAGTTAACAGAGTCTTCGAAGATTGACGGTGCGAATGATTTCACGATTTATTACCGTGTAGTTCTTCCACTGGCTATGCCTGGGATTGCCACTGTTGGATTATTCCTGGCTTTACATTATTGGAACAGCTGGTTTTCGACATCGCTCTTTATTAATGATCAGAACAAATACGAGCTGCAGTATTTCTTGTATAACATCATTAACACGGCAGCTGCGGTTTCACAACTCGGTGTCAGCACGGGAGTAACGATGAGCCAGGACATTCCGTCGGAATCTACCAAACTAGCAATGGCTATTATCGTGACGGGGCCGATTCTATTCCTGTATCCATTCGTTCAACGATTTTTCGTTAAAGGCCTAACGATAGGCGCTGTGAAAGGTTAGAACTGTAACGGAATCATTCCGTCAGCTAACATAGATGGTTTCATCCAATTAAATGAGTACAAATAAAGGGAGGATTTACATGAAAAGAAATGCGAAGAAGATGTACAGTGTGTCAATGGCTTTAGCACTTGCCGGTTCCGTTGTAGCAGGGTGTAGCAGTTCCACATCCACAAGTTCTCCAAGTCCTTCTGCAGCAGCAGCAACGAAAGCACCCGAAGCTACAGCAGCAGCGGCTACAGCTAAGCCAGCAGGTTTAGATACATCGAAGAAAGTGGAATTGCAATTCTACATGTTAGGACCTGCACCGAAGGATCTTCCGGTCATTGAAGAAGAAATTAACAAACTAGCCTTGAAGGATTTGAACGCGACCGTTAAATTCAATTTCACAACGTGGACGGATTGGGATCAGAAATATAAGCTATTATTATCTTCTGGTCAAGCGGTGGATTTGATCTTCACAGCAGAATGGACACAATACCAGTCCTATGCTAAAAAAGGAGCCTTCCTGGCGCTTGATGAGTTGCTGCCGAAAGTCGCACCTAAATTGAATAGCTTCGTACCGAAAGATATGTGGGAAGCTGTCAAAATTGATGGCAAAATCTATACCGTTCCTGCCACATATAAAGAGTATGTAACGACAGGCTTCATCTGGCGTGAAGACCTCAGAGAGAAATTCAATTTGCCGAAACCGGATTCACTTGCTAATTTCGAAGCATATCTAGCTGGAATCAAGAAAAATGTGCCTGATATGGTACCATTAGCAGCGAATAGTGATGTAAAGGGCAGCCTCTCTGATCAGTACAAAAACCTGACAATCGATCCAATTGGAGCTGTTCCTTATGGGTTGAACATTGGTTATAAAACGCCAACTGAGGTTGGCTTGTATTGGGGCTCCCCAGAGCATTTGAATGAGCTGAAAACGATGAAAAAATGGCAGGATGCCGGCTACATTACGAAGAACGTCCTGAATACGAAGGATGCTATGACTGATTTGATTACAAGCGGTAAAGCAGCAGCGAACCTAGGAGATAATCCTAGCCGCTTCAATGACCAAAAGCTGAAAATTGCTTCTACACACCCAGACTGGAAGCTTGAGTACTACCCAGCGCCAATGATTAAAGGCCATGCAGAGCCGGTTCACCCGATCCATAATGGCTTCGCGATACCAAAAAGCAGTAAAAACGCCGAGCGTGCACTTGCCTTCTACGAAAAAATGGTAACGGACAAAACTTACAATCAATTGACTGAGTACGGTATCTTAGGCAAAAACTATACGGTTGATAATGGCTACTACACCATGATCGGTGATACGAACAGCAATGGTTTCCCTAGAGAAGCTATGCAGGGCTGGGCTTGGAGAAATCCTGAGTTTATGTTATTCGATAAAGGCTACGATGGCGTGAAAAAGATTTTCGCTGATCTGGATAAAATTGCAACACCTGATAAATACACAGGCTTTGCAGAAGACTACACAAGCTATCAAGCTGAAAGAGCGGCATTAGAGCAAGTGGAGAAACAATATCTGTATCCACTGGAAGCAGGTCTCGTTGCGGATGTTGAAGGCGGATTGAAAACATTTATGGAAAAAGCCAAAGTTGCAGGGCTTGATAAAATCCAAGCAGAATACAAGAAACAATGGTTGGAGTATGTGAAAAGTCAAAATATTAAATAAGTAAATTTGAAAAACGCGGATGTGTGCCCGATGGATGGGTGCTCATCCGCGTTTTGTATTGACAGTCGGGCGCTTTTTGTTTAAATTGGAAGCAAAACGATTGTTCACAATACGACGGAGGGAAAGGAAACGACAATGAGCAGCAGTGAATTTTTGAAGCTGGAGAATCAGCTTTGTTTTAGCCTATATGCGAGCTCCAGAGCGATTACGCGTATGTACCGCCCTTTTCTCGAGGAGCTCGGTATCACGTATCCGCAATACTTGGTTCTGCTTGTGCTTTGGGAACAAAAGGAAAGCACGGTGAAAGAGCTTAGTGAGAAGCTTGATCTGGATTCAGGAACACTGACCCCGATGCTCAAACGAATGGAGGCGCAGAAGCTGCTCGTTCGGAACCGTTCACAGGAAGATGAGCGGGTAGTCCTCATTCGCATCACAGAGGCTGGACTAGCCCTTTATGATCAGGCGCTATGCATTCCGCAGACGCTGTTCGCTTCGAGTGGTTTGTCACCGGAAGAAATTACGAATTTCAATGCGCAGTTGAAACGAATTATCACAAGCGTTAATGCCTCCATGTAAGGAGCATCATGGGGATTCTTGATGAATTGAGGCTATGTAATGAATTATTTCGTGTATATTCTAATCAATAATATTGTTCCGATTTGTATCATGATCGCGATTGGCGTGACCATGTATCGCGCCTTTCAGATTGACATTCGAACACTCTCGAAGCTTAATTTCTACGTATTTTCGCCAGCGCTAGTTTTTGTGAAACTGTATGAATCCGAAATGAGTCTTTCGATCCTCATGCAGGTGCTCTTATTTTTTGTCATTTTCTTCAGCCTCCTTTTCGCGATCATTGAAGTGATTATCCGCATACAGAAACTGCAGCGCGGCATGCGGATTGCCATGCGAAATAGTGTTATTTTCTACAATAGTGCTAATTATGCGCTGCCACTCAATCAAACCGTATTCGGGGGCAATGCCTATACATTAGCTATCCAGATCGTTATTATGATTATGCAGACGCTCATCCCTAATACCTATGGGATTTACACGTTAAATGCACATAAGGCTACTTGGAAAGCGACCTTGAAAACGATTCTATCGTTACCTGTCATTTATGCCATTCCGATAGCACTCTTATTGCGTTATTACCATGTGCCTGTGCCATCTTCGATCAACATCCCATTGAACTACATCGCAAATGCCTTTATGGCAACAGCGCTATTGACGTTAGGCGTACAACTTGGCGCCATGAAATGGACATTTCAGTTCTCGAATGTATTGTTGTCGAATATGCTGCGCTTGGCAATAGGTCCGCTGTTAGGCGCTCTTGTTGTTTGGATGTTGGGGATTGAAGGGTTGACTGCGAAGGCATTAATTCTGTCCTGCGCAGTTCCTACTTCATTAAGTAGTGTACTCCTTGCCATTGAGTATGAGAATGAGGCCGAGTTTTCTTCACAGGCTGTCTTTACATCGACACTATTTAGCATGTTTACGATACCCATTGTCATATATTTGTTGGATTTTATTTGAACATTGTGGGGAATTATGAAACTAGCAGGAATATCGACAATTTTCGGCGAATGGGTATATATACCTAAATACATCCAATTCAAGGGGGATTTCTTACGATGAGATACCAATTTTGCCAGTACGTCACGATTGTCGATATGAATGATGAGATTTTGTCTGAGGTGCTATTTGAACACGGGGAATTTGAATCAAATGCAGTCACAATTGGTTCTTCCGTTCTGATTCATCAGCTAGGTTTGAAGCAGTTCGACGTTGTCTATGACAAGCGTGAGGGAAAGACGATCCGTTATAAGATCGAAGATATTGAAGTGAATTTAATTGAGCAGCCAACTGTAACACGTGTATTCTTGGAGCCTGTTCGCTTGATTGTGGGCCAACATGATATTGGGGAAGTCGAGTAGTTCATTACAGCAGTGAAAGGAAATAAAGTCTTATGATGAAATTGTTTATGATTTTTGGAAGCTTGAATGCTTTCCTGTCTGTCGCATTGGGTGCGTTTGGCGCCCACTATTTAAAAACGAAAATTCCTGATAAGATCGATGTGTTTCAAACAGGCGTTCATTATCACATGATACACGCTATTGCTTTACTCGTGATCGCACTGCTCTCGGACAAGCTTGGAAATACTTCCTTGGTGAATGCCTCAGGGTGGGCAATCTTCATCGGAATTATCTTGTTCTCTGGCAGTTTGTATGGATTAAGCTTGACAGGTATTAAGGCCTTTGGGCCCATAACTCCACTAGGTGGATTAAGCTTTCTTGTCGGTTGGATCCTGTTAGCCATAGCAGCGTTTAAATTAAATTAGCAAATTGAGCCGGAGAAATCTGGCTCTTTTTCGCATTTCATGTCGAGTTAGCAGGAAATGGCACTACCTTTGTAGAAAGTAAACAATGATTAGAAATGTGAGCGAGATTACTTTACAGCATTTGGGAGCTAGATCGGATATCAATAAAGGTTTCCCTATTGAAGATAGAACCAAAGAAGGAGGCGAATTCGTGAACAATCGGCTCTATATTGTCGTATATGTCGTCGTAGCCATATGCGTTAGCATTTTCGTAAAGCCGTACGCCCCATGGATTTGTCTCTTGGGCGGGCTCGCATTGCTTTACGTACTGCGTGCTAAGAAATCGCTGCGACAACCGCAGATACCCAAGGAACTTCCTAGAGATCATGCGTATCTTAGTGTACTGGATTCTCTATTTGAACATAATCCCAATGCGATCGGGATCTTTAATGATGAAGGCAAATTCATTCGAATGAATCAAGCGGCAGAATCGATTCTGGGATACTCGGTCACAGACCTCATGCATCAACCTTTTACGGATATTGTAACGGATGAACAATTGGAGTTCACAGAGCGTCAATTGCAACAAAGTCGCAACGGACTTCCTTATACCTTTGATACGTCTGTGCAGCATCAGCGCGGTTATCGCGTCGATTTGCATGTAACAGCTGTTCCTGTCGATATCCATCACCATACGAAAGGGAATATTCTGATTTGTCAGGATGTTACGGAACGTAAACGCGGCGATGAGCAAGTCCGTTATATGGCCTATTACGATGATATGACGGGGCTTCCGAATCGACGGTTATTTAAAGATCATTTGAACGAACGACTTCGTCTATGTAAAGAAGAAGGTCATAAAGTTGCAGTGTTCTATTTGGATATTGATCGCTTCAAACTTGTTAATGATAGCTTTGGATATGACTATGGCAATATGCTGCTGCTCCAATTAGCGGAGCGGTTCACACGATGTTTGACCGCTGAGGATTTCCTAGCACATACGGAAGGTGACGAATTTGCCTTTTTCTATTCCAACGTTGAAGATGGGAATGATGTGATGACCGTCATTGCGGAGATCAATCGTGTCTTGGAGAAGCCCTTCCTCCTTGAACAATATGAGCTGCATGTCACGGCAAGCATTGGTGTCGCCATTTCCTCGGAAGATACAGATGAGGCTGACGTATTGATGAAATATGCAGATATTGCATTAGCCAGGGCCAAAGAGAAGGGGAGAAACGATTTTCAGATATTCAATTCGGACATGAAATCGGTTTCGATTAATCGTTTGAGGCTGGAGAATGAGCTGCGCAGAGCGTTAGTCAATGAAGAATTCATACTTTACTACCAACCTCAGGTGGATATAGGATCGGGGCGTATTGTTGGTGTAGAAGCATTAATTCGGTGGAATCACCCAGATAAGGGGATGGTTATGCCTAATCAGTTTATTCCGTTAGCGGAAGAAAGTGGATTGATCGTACCGATTGGTGAGTGGGTGCTCCGCGCGGCTTGTAAGCAAAATAAAACATGGCAGTCTGATGGGTATGCCCCTATTCCGATCTCAGTGAATTTATCGATGAGACAGTTCTTTCAGCATAATCTTAAAGGGAAAATAAGCCATGTTCTTGATCAGACCGAGCTGGATCCGAAATATTTGGAGTTGGAAATTACCGAAAGTATGACGATGGATGTGGATCATGCCATTCAATCACTTCTTGAATTGAAAGAGCTTGGTGTGAATGTGAGTATCGACGATTTCGGTACAGGCTATAGCTCGCTTTATTATTTGAAGAAATTTCCGATTGATAAGCTGAAGATTGACCGCTCCTTCGTACGAGATATTATGGTAGATCCGAATGACGCAGCCATTGTTGCGACCATTATAGCCATGACGCACCATTTGAATCTGAAGGTTATCGCGGAAGGTGTAGAAACAGAAGATCAATTGAAATTCTTATATCAGAATCGATGCAACGAGGTTCAGGGCTATTGGTTTAGTCCTCCTGTGGATCGCGTGGAGCTTGAGCATATGCTGCGCCATGGAATTGCTGTTGCAACTGCGTCAGGTGAATAGAAAAAGGTACCCTTGCGGATATTTAGCCAGGGTACCTTTCTTTTCAATTTGTTGCCACGTAATCATCGATTTCATTTAACTTAAATAGATATACCTTCTTCTCATCAACATGATAGACAGTCACATTCTGGCTGCTCGCGTCAAAATTGAGGATTCGACAAGGGAGACTCAGTTTAATACCTTGTGCTTTGACTACCGTCAAACGGATCAAGGTATTGTTCGTCTTGAAACTCTCTAATTGCTCAACAATGTGTTTCGCAGCTTCAGAATGATTCGTTCTGCTTGCTGCTGTTGGTGTAGGAATGACAGGCTTTTTATTTGTATATAAGGAAGCGGGACTTCCTTGTTTCGTGTTCAATTCAATAAGTTGACCAAGCTGGATACCTTGGAGGATTTTATAATCTCTGATCGTGTCTACATTTAACAAATGCAGGAGCTTTTCCATTGCAAGGCCATTGGTTTGATCTTCAATTAAAATCTCTACGGTGAATAAATGTCCATTCTTCGGACTTGTGTTTGAATCCCGTGGGTTCATCATTGCCTCCTAACTGCACTGAAATCGCACTTGTCTTAACTATATCATGATATCATAATCAAATGTAGCCTCGTTTTCATATATGGCTCTTTCCCGAGTAATTTCGAGTAGAAAAAATAAATGGTTGTTTTGGAGGTACCACATTGGATGATTATACAGCGAGAGAAGATCTGAGATTAAAATTGATAGAGGCAGAAGCCATTCTCAAAGAAGCAGAAGAAGAATATGATTTATTTGTAAGGCAATTAAAAATGTATGAAGACATTATTAAAGAACAGAAAGAAAAAATTCGAATGATTAAAGCAACATCCCATTTCCATCTCCAGTAATCTTGAAAGAATTTGGCATGAAGGAAGGTTGCGTTATGACATGGATCGTGCTCAGTATCCTCCTATTGAGTGTGCTACTTTTTGTTTATAAACTTACTTATAAAATTAGAGATAAGGTTGAGACGACGAAGATTATTCAGATGTCCTTACGCGGAAAGAAAGTTTCCAAAGTGAACAAGCAAACGTGCTCGTTTTGTCGCAAAAAGGATAAGAGGCTGAGCTTCTATTCAGACGAACAAGGAAGAGTTGTTGGTGTTTGTCCGGTATGTAGACCTCAAGCCGAGCGGAGAGCTTTAATGAGGTTATGAATTAGCCTTTTTTCACGATCTCACAATAAAATGGAAAAACACACAGAATCTTTACAGTGACCTCACACCGTACTAGCCGCAGGCGCATATACTACCGTAAGACTGCGAAGAGGAGCTGTGCAGAGCATGATGCGCGTAGAACCCATTCTTCTTGAAGGACATACAGCAATCGCGATAGAGGTTAAATTGCCGAAAACGACATTGCTAGTGGTGACAACGGATAAAGGTTACATTATGTGCGGCGCACTCGATGTGGCGCTGCTCAACGAGCGATTAAGTGACAGGAATATTGTAGCGGCGCGAGCTACCGGGGTTCGAACGATCGAGGAGCTTTTGGAAGCACCGCTTGAATCAGTAACCTATACGGCGGAAGACCTAGGTATTGTCGCTGGGATGACAGGACGAGAAGCTATACTTAAAATGATGTAAGACAGATTAATCGGCAAGCTCGAGCGCTTCGGTCACTAAGACCTAAGCGTTTTTTTGTATCATGCAAGATGACAAAGCCGTGTAGAACATCTGTGCATGAAACTGAAAATGAATAAAAATTCACACTTCCTGCAATTTCCTTTCCTTTTTTATGCATAGAGGTGTTGTCATTTTATTAACCAAGTGTTAATATATGATTCGTCCATTACATAGAACGGGGGAAAAATGATGAAAAAATTAATGATTTCTGTGGTAGCAGCAGCTTTAGTTTTAACAATGGCAGGTTGTGGCTCGAAAGATAGTGGTGGTACGAAAGTTAAATTTGCAACAGATGCAGCATATGCACCGATGGAATATATGGATAAAGACAAGGTGGCTGGTTTTGATATTGACTTCCTTGCTGAAGTTATGAAAGAAGCCGGTCTATCTTATAGTGTTACCAATACGGGCTGGGATACGATGTTGACGAGTGTTCAACAAGGTAAAGAGTATCAAGCAGGTATTTCCAGCGTATCTATTACTGACGAGCGTAAACAAACGTACGATTATACAGCTCCTTATTTCGAGTCAACGAACATGATTCTTGTTAAAGAAGGCAGCCCGATCAAAAGTGCAGTTGATTTGAAAGATAAGAAAGTAGCGGTTCAAATCTCTACTACGGCTGATACGCTTATGACGAAAATCATGGGTGCTGATAACAAGTCGCTAAAACGTATGGATAATAACACACTTGCATTGATGGAGCTTGAGAGTAACGGTGTAGACGCGGTTGTTGCAGATATTGCTATTATTCGTGAGTATGTTAAAAACAATCCAAACAAAAAATTCGTTTCGATCGCGGACGCGAAAAACTTCGAATCCGAGTACTACGGTATCTTGCTTCCTAAAGGCAGCGACCTCAAAGCGAAGCTGGATCCAGCAATTAAAAAGGTAATTGAGAACGGCACTTATGCAACAGTGTACAAAAAATGGTTCGGTCAAGAGCCAGATACGAAGAAATTGCTCGATCAAAAATAAAAGTTCAAAAGCATGCGTGATTTAACCTTACGCATGCTTTTCTTCTGTGAGTAGCAGAATAATTAATGGAAAGGAAGTGTGGAATGGATTTTCGTTTTGATATCATACTTGATTATGTCCCCTTGCTGCTGAAAGGTACGCTATGGACGATTGGTATTTCCATTCTCTCCATCTGTTTCGGGTCTGTATTGGGGCTGGCAGTTGGTTTAGGTAAAATGTCACACCGCGGCTATTTGAGATGGCCGACGAGTATCTATGTTAACTTTTTCCGTGGCACACCGTTGCTGGTTCAAATATTGCTTGTTCACTTCGGGGTTGTCCCTTTATTCTTAGGGTCGACGAACCCGATCATCGCATCTATTGTGGCATTGTCTTTGAATTCAGCGGGGTATATGGCGGAGATTTTCCGTGCAGGTATCCAATCGATCGATAAAGGCCAGACTGAAGCCGCGCATTCCCTGGGCATGACGCATTTCCAAACGATGAAATCGGTCATTTTACCGCAAGCGATCAAACGGATGATTCCGCCATTTGGTAATGAATTTATCGTTTTGATTAAGGATTCCTCCTTGTTTGCAATCATCGCGGCACCAGAGCTTATGTATTGGTCCAATGCCATGCGCAGCCAATATTTCAAAGTATGGGAGCCGTATTTGACAGCTGCACTTATTTATTTTATTCTTACTTACTCTCTTAGCAAGCTTCTTGGCTATATCGAAAGGAGAGTATAATATGACAGCTTTAATAGAAGTAAAGAACTTGAAAAAAGCGTTCGGAGATAACGTTGTTCTTCGTGACATTAGCACGAAAATTAAGCACCAAGAGGTGCTGGTTGTGATTGGTCCCTCAGGTTCAGGGAAATCTACGTTCTTACGTTGTTTGAACCTACTAGAAGAGCCCAATGGTGGAACAATTACGATTGATGGTCGTAATCTCATGGACCCTACAAACAAAATTAATGAGATCCGCATGGAACTGGGTATGGTTTTTCAGCGGTTTCACTTATTCCCGCATATGAAGGTTGTTGATAATATTATGCTTGCGCCTATCCAGGTGCGGAAATGGCCAGAGGATAAAGCGCGGAAGAAAGCCCTGGAGCTTTTGGCCAAGGTCGGACTGGCGGATAAAGCTAACGCGCTTCCGGATTCTTTATCCGGTGGTCAGGCACAGCGTGTTGCGATTGCACGTGCACTTGCGATGGAGCCAAAAATCATGTTATTCGATGAACCAACCTCTGCGCTGGATCCCGAAATGGTTGGCGAAGTGCTGAATGTTATGAAGCAATTGGCCCAAGAAGGCATGACAATGGTTGTCGTGACGCATGAAATGGGCTTCGCGCGTGAAGTAGGCGATCGTGTCATGTTCATGGAGCAAGGTGTTATTGTTGAGGAAGGCAGCCCGCAACAAATTTTTGAGGCACCTACCCAGGAACGTACGAAATCGTTTTTGTCCAAAGTGCTATAGATCAATTACAATGAGGCTCGCGCTTAGCGCGGCCTTTTTTTTATTGAAAGCTAATTTCAACGGTAGAAGGTCATGCAGGTGAACTAGTTGATGGACATATCTAAGGAAAGAACGTTATCATAATGAAAGGTAGGTTTCATAAAGGGGGAAGTGAGTTCGTGTTTAAAAGTAAGCGGTTTCGAAATAATTGGATTATTATTCTGCTTATTTCCAGTATTCCTGGACTTATCTTCGGAGGATTAATGAATTGGTTGGCAGGAGGACGCCTAGAAAACGAGCTGCTTCAGATGCACAATAAACAGATTCAACTGAGAGCGGCCAATATCGACGAACAGTTCTCATACTTGGAAACATCGGTAATGCATTGGGCATTCGATCCGAATTTCAGTTATTCATTAGCGAGTTTAAGTCTATCGCGCGATTTTGAGATTGCTCGCAACATTACACAGACTTTAGCCAATATGAAAGGTGCCAATCCACTGGCTATTGAAGCAGAGTTGTTCTTGGAAGGGTCAGCCCCCGTGCGATTTCATCCGCAATACGAGGCATTAACGGATGCTGCGCAGATCGACGGATACAGGCAATTGCTCGCGCATGATAAGAACGTGTTCTGGTCACAGATTACTTCCGAATCGGATTCTCCAAGTGATAACCCATTATCTTTAATGGTAAAAATACCTGAAACCGATGAGAAGCCTTTCGGTATCATTGCGGTCACTATCGAAACGACGAGGGTCGTCAAACTACTGCAAACGTTGGCCCCTTATGACGACGGGGGGACGTTCCTGTTGGACGAGAATGGCGAGCAACTGCTATCTAGCTCAGGGCAAGAATCAGCGTCGCAGCTGGAAGAAGCCATTAAGAGAGAGGTTCTTGCCAGCAAGACTAAATCAGGCTCATTTCTGTTTGATTGGAATCAAACGACCTACACCGTATCCTTTGGGACGATGTCACGCATTGGTACCGATTGGAAGTACGTTACTGCTTCTCCGATCAGCACGATTACAAAGCCGGTCGTTTTTATTTCTCAACTGGTTTTGACATTAAGCATCGCGATGCTGCTGCTCGCATTCGTTTTATCTTGGCTTGCTTCACGACGCATCTATTCGCCTATCGCCCAGTTAGTTAGGATGCTGACGGGAAATACTGCATTAACGGGGTTAGGGAACGAACATCATGATGATTTTAAAATAATTGAGAAAGAATGGCTGCACCTGACTAGAGAGAGCATGACGCTTCAGAATAAGCTGGAACAGCAACTTCCTCATCTCAAGGAGGGCTTCCTGCTTCAACTTGTTCAAGGGTATCTCTATTCATACTCCGAGCAGGCTCTTCTTGAGAGGATGCGTAATTTCGGCTGGTCGGTGGACAATCGGCATTACGCCGTGCTGTACATCCATTTGAGCGGATTTGAAAACTTGGAAGGACGCTTCTCGTCTGGCGATGAAGGTCTCGTCACTTTCGTTGCTGCGAATATTACGAAGGAGCTCGCCTCAAGCCGTTTCGAGCAAGCGGAAGTAATGAATTTCCACGATTTGTCAGTGGGTCTTCTCCTTATCGTTCCTGACGAAACCGAAACGGAACTGAAAGAAGCATTCAGAACCTTTAGTCAAGAACTGACCCAGGCTATTCATCATGTGCTCAACGTGTACGTCTCGGTTACGATCGGCAGTCTCGCTTTATCTGTCATTCATGTGCCCTCCCGATTTGAGGAAGCGATGCAGGCATCTAGCAGACGCCGCTTCGAGAGCCGGAACCAAATTATCGATTTGGAATCTATGGATGAGTACGATAAAGAGAACCAGGAGATTCATTATCCTTTCGCACTCGAAAGAGAGATCATTCAAGCGCTTCGTACAGCCCAGAAAGATGAGGCGAAACAGCTTATTCAGACTTTCCTGGAAGAGCTGATTGAACGCGGTGCTAAAATAATTGACATTCACCAGGGAGCGCTTCAACTGCTTGGTAGTATCTTGCATGCTATTCGACTTGCGGGTCTGGATCCAAACCGTATATTCAAATCGGCTAATTTGTACGAACAACTCATGCAAATTGGAGACCCACAAAAAATGATCGCCTGGTTTCACGACAAAGTAGTGAGTCCGTGCATGCTGGAACTGGAATCACGCTCCGACTCGCAAGTGAAAAAGACCGTAGAAACTGTGATGATTTATTTGCAGAACAATTATATGAAGGAAATATCTCTAGAAAGCTGCGCCGATCAAGCAGGCACGAATACGGTTGCGTTAAGCAAAGCGTTCAAACAGGTCAAAGGTAAAAATTTCATCGACTATTTAACCGAGCTGCGCATTGAAAAAGCGAAGGATCTCTTGCGTGACACGGATTTGAAAATCAATGACATCGCCGAGAAGGTTGGATATCAGCCAAGTTATTTTAATCGGATCTTTAAGAAACAAGAAAGTATTACACCAAGCCAATATCGGGATTTATACCGAAATTAATAGCATGATGGCCACAAACCGCCTGTAATGGCGGTTTGTTTTTTTTGCGATTGAAAAAAAGTCTTATTCCTTTAAAAAAGTGAAAGCTCCCGTCATAGATGAAATTAAAAAGTGTTGTTGAAGGAAATTTCAGCAGATATTAGTCTTGAACCAAGACACAAAATGAATTTGTAGAGGGGTAAAGATGAAATGGGACAGAAAAAGCATCTACGTGTGCGTTGGTTGGAAGAAGCACCACCAAGCTCTAGCGGCGTTACATGGGGAGTACCTTGGCACATAGGTGAATTGAATCGGTCGCAAGCCGGCGCTTTCAACCTGATTGGTCCATCCGGAGACGCATTTGAGCTTCAGAGCTGGCCAACCGCCTATTGGCCTGACGGCAGCGTGAAATGGACAGCGCACGCTGCGTCGTTTGATAAGCCTGAAAGCGAAGGCTATTCACTTATATCCGCTTATGAACAGTCTCCAGCGGTCCTTGCGAGATCTCTCTTGAAGGTTACACAATCGGCTGATGAAGTGATTGTCGACACAGGTGTCATCCGGTGTATCGTCGGAAAGCAAGGAAAGTCACTCATCCGGGCTTTATATCACGGGGAGAAACAGCTTGGCAAGGAAGGTTCACTCGTCTGTATGCGTGAAGAACGACGGACGACATCGCGTGGCCGTCTTTACCAGGAAGAATCGTTTTATGGTGAGGTCAAATCCGTAACGATCGAACAGGAGGGATCCTCACGGGTCGTACTGCTAGTGGAAGGCGAGCATATTTCCAAGGAAGGCGATCATTCTTGGCTCCCGTTTCGGTTGCGTCTATATTTCTATGCCAACCAAGCATCGATTCGGATGGTCCACACGTCATTGTTTAACGGAGATCCGCAGGAGGACTTTGTGAAAGGGCTTGGTATCTCCTTTGGTTTACCGCTAAGAGCTCCTCTTTACAACAGGTATGTTCGTTTTGCGGGCGATACCGGCTTTTTCAGCGAATCCCCCCGGCATCTGTCCACATGGCGAACGAAGGGTGTCTACACAGAAATGTTCAGGCAGCAGCAAGCTGGAGAAGCGATTGCATTCGATCCTGAGAAGGATGCGAAATTCAAGGCACTGCTTGACAATTCCGCTGCGTGGGACAGCTATAAATTAACGCAGCTTTCGGCCGACTCCTATTCTGTCGTCAAGCAAACACATGAAGAATGCAGCCCAGTGAAGGCCATCAGCGGTAACCGTGCGAATGGGCTCGTATACGCAGGAGACACTCACGGCGGACTTGCAGTAGGTCTACGTAATTTTTGGCAGAAACACCCTTCGTCTTTGGAAGTAAAAGGTATGACGACGGATGAGGCCAAGCTAACAATCTGGTTCTGGTCGCCAGATACGGCAGCGATGGATATGCGTCATTACGATACGACAACGTATGTAGAAAGCGGCTATGAAGGGGCAGAAGAGCTACGCAGTACACCCTATGGAATCGGAAATACGAACGAGCTTATGCTGTGGTGCTGCGATGGGACACCTGCTGCTGCCGATCTTGCCAACATGACTGGGAATGTGCAAGCCCCGCCGCAGCTCGTATGTGAACCTACACGTTATCATGATACGAACGTATTCGGCATCTGGAGCCTGCCTGACCGCAGCACGCCTGCAAAAGTTTGGATCGAAGATCAACTCGATGCCTGTTTGAGCTTTTACCAGCAAGAGGTTGAACAAAGGCGTTGGTACGGTTTCTGGAATTATGGAGATTTCATGCATACATACGATGAAGTAAGACATGAATGGAGATACGACGTAGGCGGTTTTGCCTGGCAGAACACCGAGCTTGTACCGAACATCTGGCTGTGGCTCTCGTTTTTGCGATCGGGGCGAGCAGATTTGTTCCGCATGGCGGAGGCTATGACGCGTCATACGAGTGAAGTCGATGTCTATCATTTAGGTGAATATGCAGGGCTCGGATCTCGTCATAATGTGGTTCACTGGGGGTGCGGATGCAAGGAAGCGCGTATCGCAATGGCGGGTTTACACCGTTACTTTTATTTCTTGACTGCAGATGAACGTATTGGAGATATTTTGGCGGAAGTGGCCGATGCTGATTTCGCCACCGTCGGAATCGATCCGATGCGAGCCTATTTCCCAAAGGATGAGCATCCAACCCACGTGAGGAGTGGACCGGACTGGGCGGCTTTCAGCTCGAATTGGATGTCGCAATGGGAACGCTTTGAGTATACGAAATATCGAGATAAGATCCTGCAAGGAATTAAGAACTTGAAGGCTGCACCATTCCGGCTCTTATCAGGCACTACATTCGGATACGATCCGAATACTGGGATTCTTACCCATATCAGTGATGGGAATTACGGATTTCATATGGTCATATCCTTCGGCGCACCGCAGGTGTGGATTGAGCTTTCGCAGCTGCTCTCTGATCCTGAATGGGATGACATGCTTGTGGAATTTGGCAACTTCTACTACTTAGAATCCGAGGAAAAGTTAGCACGTACGAATGGGGTCATTTCTCAAGATCAATTCAGTTGGCCGATGTTTGCGGCAACGATGGCGGCCTATGCAGCCAATAGGCGTAATAATGCGGAGTTGGCTGCGAAGACATGGCGCATTCTGCTGGAGAATCGACTGCCTGGAGAAAGTGAGGACGCGTTGCGAACCTATCAAGTGCCGGAGCTGGCGTATGTAAGGCCGATTCAAGAGCAGCCGACCATCACGACAAACGTAACATCACAATGGTCATTGAATGCGATAATGTGCCTTGAGCTGATCGGGAACGAACTTCCGACGGAGCTGAATGCTGAATTTATGAATTTGCTCAACAAGTAAGTGCAGTGCAGTCTAAACATTCCATGTTTAATGTTCGGGGAGGAATTTTTTTTGAAATATGTAAGGATCAATGAAACGGATATTAAACAAGCTATCGATCGGGTTGTAACAAGAACCTTTCAGATGGATATGACATGGGATTGGCCCGCTGGTGTCGCATTCTACGGAGTAGGTCAAGCTTATCTGGCTACAGGTGAAGCGAAGTATTTGGAACAATTGCAAATGTGGATCGATGAGCAGCTGGAGGATGGTATACCTACTTTAACCGTCAACGCGGTATCCATCGGTCATACTCTGCTAACCCTGTACGAACAAACCAAAGAGGAAAGGTATCTGGATGTAGCCGTCCAAATGGCGGAATTCTTGCGAACCGATGCAGTTCGATTCGGGGGTGGGGTGTTTCAGCATACCGTATCGCAAAACTACGATTTCCCGCAACAGGCTTGGGTCGATACGATGTTTATGGCCGGATATTTTCTCATCCGCATCGGTACTTTGCTTCGTAGAAACGATTGGCTGGACGATGGCCTACTGCAGTATCATGCACACGAGCGCTTTTTGCAGGACCCTGAAACGAATCTGTATGTTCACGGTTGGGATCATATCGCGCAGAACAACATGTCCGCGGTTTATTGGGCTCGAGGAAATGCATGGGCGGCATACACGATGGCGGAAGCTCTTCATATTGTAGAAGTCACACATCCGTCTTATATGAAAATGTACGATTCACTGCGTGATCAGCTTAGCAGCATCGTTCGGCTTCAAACCATTCACGGTCTCTGGCATACCGTATTGAACGATCCGACCGCTTATGAGGAAACATCAGGTTCAGCGGGTCTTGCTGCCGGATTAATTCGATATAACGAAGCCATCGGCGCCCCTATGTACAATACATACATTCAGAAGGCGGTGCCTGCCATATTATCGAAAATATCGAATAACGGTACAGTAATGGACGTATCGGCAGGAACGGCTGTGATGAAAGATGCTGACGGCTATATAGGGGTTGCCCATCAGCGAATACAAGGTTGGGGACAGGGCCTGGCATTGGTATTCCTATCTTCGCTTCTTACGTACAAATGGGTAAAGGACATTTCCCAAATGGAATAAAGCTATTGTTCAACTCATTTATATTTCCACAGGAAAGCGGCTGCCATGCAGACGCTTTCCTGTGATAACACATTTTTTCTGAGTAGTTCAAACAAGAATACCTTTGTGCTGGGCCTTATTTTGTTGCTAATACTTTTTTTCTGGATTCATACTATTTTGAAGAAAGCGATTTTTTAAAAAAGTGTTATTGTCAGAAATTTATGAATCTTATAGTGTGGGACTTACAGAGCCACAAGTTAAAATTTTAATTGCGAAGGAGTGAAAACATGATCAAAACTTCAAATACTGAACAGCACATCGTGCCTGTCCCAGACGTTAGAACTTCCAAGCGAAGCACGTTAATAGCAAAAATAGTAAGAGATAAATATTTGCTGCTGCTGGTGCTGCCGGGATTAGCCTACTTTATTATTTTTAAATATGTTCCGATGTGGGGGGTCCTGCTAGCCTTCAAAAATTATCAACCTTATGTCGGTTTTATGAAAAGCGAGTGGGTCGGACTTGATAATTTTAAGCAATTTTTTCAAGATCCTGTCTTCTTCAAATTGATACGCAACACGCTTTTGCTTGGCTTGTACGATATGGTGTTTTTCTTCCCAGCACCAATCATACTGGCTATCTTACTAAACGAAGTTCGCAAATCTTTTTACAAACGTTTCATTCAATCGCTGATTTATATCCCGCATTTTATTTCGATGGTTATCGTTGCAAGTATTTCCTATCTTCTTTTGACGACAGAAGGTGGTGTCATTAATGAATTGATGCTGAAGGTATTCGGGCATAAAATCGACTTTCTAACTAGCGAAAACTGGTTTCGTTCCATGATTATCACACAGAGTATTTGGAAAGAGATGGGTTGGGGAACGATCATTTTTCTCGCAGCGCTTGCGGGGGTAGATCAAGAGCAATATGAAGCGGCCATCGTCGATGGAGCAAATCGATTTCGCCAGCTGTGGCACATTACACTGCCAGCTATTCAGGGAACGATCATTGTCGTGCTGATTTTGCGAATGGGTCACTTTATGGACCGTGGATTTGAACAAGTATTATTAATGATTAATCCGTTAAACAGATCGGTTGCTGAGGTGTTTGATACGTATGTTTATACAGCGGGGATCATTCAGGGCGCTTTCAGCTACAGCGCGGCAGTAGGGCTATTTAAAGCCATTATCGGTGTCGTTCTCGTTTTTACAACGAATTATTTAGCTAAAAGGGCTGGACATTCCGGTATATTCTGATTTTTGCACATGATTACGAAGTCAGTTTTGCATTCGCAAAACGCTTAGGAGGAGAGTACGATGAACACACGCCATTTGTCTGTAGGCGAAAAATTGTTTGATATCGCCAATTATTTGTTTCTTGCTATCGTTGCCCTGGCCATGATCCTTCCGGTCATGTATATCGTGGCGGGATCGTTCGCAAGCGATCTCGAGATAGGGAGCAGATCCTTTTTCCTTATTCCCAAAGACATCACATTTGATGCCTATAAATTTGTTTTTAAAGATAATACGTTACCGAGAAGTTTGGGAGTATCTGTATTTATAACCATTGGGGGTACTCTTGTAAATCTTTTCTTTACCTTTACGATGGCCTATGCTTTATCGCGGAGCCATATGATTGGCCGAAATGTCTTCATGAACCTGATCATCTTCACCATGGTGTTTAGCGGTGGAATTATTCCTACTTACCTGGTTGTTAAAAGCTTAGGACTGTTGAACACCTACTGGGCTGTTATGCTGCCTGTTGCGATCAACGCCTTTAACTTGATTGTTATAAAATCATTTTTTCAGGAAATTCCTAACGAATTGATTGAATCGGCACGAATTGATGGGTGTAATGATATTGGTGTGCTGTGGCGTATTATTCTTCCGCTTTCTAAACCAGTTATCGCAACATTCGCTCTTTTCTACGCAGTTGCACATTGGAACGATTTCTTTAATGCGCTGATCTATTTATCAGACGCCAAGAAGTGGCCGATGCAGGTGCTATTGCGGCAAATTGTACTAATGGCAACGGGCTCGCTAGAAATGGGAACTTACGATCCTACTTACGTAAAACCTCCGGATCAATCGATTAAAATGGCAATCATCGTCGTGGGGACATTACCGATTTTGTTGGTTTACCCATTTATTCAAAAGTATTTTGCTAAAGGGGTCTTAATTGGTGCTGTAAAAGGTTAATCGTTTTCGATGTAAAGGGATTATTTTCGGATTGTCGCAGCATCGGTTCAAGACTGGTAAGGTATTGACGACAGGTGCTTGCTTCAACATATACAAAACCATGTTTGATATGACAAAGGGAGGCAAAAGAATATGAATTGGGACAAAAAGAAAAAACCATTGTACGCAACGACTAGCGTGTTATTAGCAGTTACAGTTATTGCAGGGTGCAGTTCGGGTACTGACGTGTCTAAACCGACAGACACAGCTAAGGCAACCGCAGGAGCGACGACGGCAGCAGTAGAAAAGCCATTACCAATCAGTATTATGCTGAAGAGCTATTACAATGATACAGCTACCCCGGAAAGTAAAGTATGGAAAAAAGTAGAAGAATATACAAACACGAAGCTGGATTTTCAATTTGTTCCTGATGCAAGCTATAACGATAAACTGAACATAACACTAGCTTCCGGTTCGATTCCTTCTCTTCTATTTGTAAATAATGCGAAATTGCCTGCTGTAGCCAACGCGATCAAAGGAGGCGCATTCTGGGAAATAGGCCCTTATCTCAAAGATTATCCAAATCTTAAACAAGCGAACCCAACCGTTCTTAACAATACGTCGGTAAACGGTAAATACTATGGCCTCTTTGTATCCCGCCCGATCGGACGAATGGGGATCAGCTACCGCAAGGATTGGCTTGATAACTTAGGCATGAAGGAACCGAAGACGATCGATGAATTTTACGCGATGTTAAAGGCATTCGCCACCAAGGATCCGGATCAAAACGGCAAAAACGATACGTATGGCATGGTTGTAACCAAATATGCGGGCCCTTTTGATATTATGCAAACTTGGTTCGGGGCTCCGAATAAGTGGGCTGAGAAAGACGGTAAGCTAATACCGGCCCATTTGACTCCAGAATATATGGAGGCACTCAAATTTTTCAAAAAGCTGTATGATGAGAAGTTAATCAATCAAGATTTTGCAGTTTATGATTCAGCGAAATGGAATGATCCGATTATTAACGGACAAGCGGGTGTAGCGGTTGACGTGACAGAACGTTCCTATCAAATTGAAGAGAAAATGAAACAAGTCAATCCGAAGGGCAGTATAGATTTAATTGGTGCTGTAAGCGGTCCTACCGGCCTTCATAATCAACCGACAGCTGGGCATAACGGTATGTTCCTCATCTCGAAATCGAGCGTTAAAACAGAAGCTGATTTGAAGAAAGTACTTACTTTCTTGGATAAGACCAACGATAAAGAGATGCAAGCGCTACTCAACTTTGGTATTGAAGGTGTTCATTATAAAGTGGAAGATGGCAAACAGGTTATTCTAATCGTTCCGACTGACCCAATGGCTCCTGATATTAATAATAAGAATATGAACCAGATCTTATCTTCGATTCCGTACATTATACCTGACATGTTCAAACCGTCTACACCGCTTCGCACGAAATCGGTCGAAGTGCAAAAGGCCAATGAGAAAATTATTGTTACAAATCCAGGAGAACCATTTACAACTGCAACCTATACACAAAAAGGCGCGCAATTGGATCAAATGGTGGAAGACGCAAGAATTAAATTTATTGTTGGCAAAATTGATGAAGCCGGCTATAAAGCCGAAATGGATTTGTGGAAAAAGAGCGGTGGCGATGACTATACGAAAGAAATAAGCGAAGCCTTCGCTGCAAGCAAAACTAAATAAGGTAACGGAGTAGAACTACTCTTAGCGGATAAGGTCCAGTCGCTCCATAGGACTGGACCTTATCCTAAGGGTTCCGGATGGAATTTATTACGTTTTTACTAAGGGAGCGATTGCGATGACAACGGCAAGATCTAGAGGCGGTAAAGGAACGGTTTGGCCTTCGGAACGACGCAGTTATACTGACCGGATTACAGGCGTAACCGTAACTCAGTTAACGAATCATTGTTCGCATAGTCATCATATTTATTTTACAAATAATGGATTCTACGGAGATGGGAAGTTGATCTTTGGATCAGATCGTGAGAATGTTACCAATTTGTACAGCATGGATCTGCGCGATGGTGTAATAACCCAATTAACGGATTTGGAACGTGGCCGTGAATCTCGGATTCAAGGGACCTTTCTTCATCCAGACGGACATGAGGCCTATTTCTACTATGACAATGCGATCATGGCAATCAACTTGGGAACGATGGAAGAACGGATTCTCTATACGATTCCTGAGAACTATAAATTCGGCAGCTTGAGCTGCACCGCAGATGGGCAGTGGTTATGCTTTGGTCTGAACAAGGATTTAACACAAAGTATCGCAATGGATACCAAGAATGGTTACTTGGGTTTTGAGGAGTATTTCCGTGCGAAGCCGCACTCTATGATTATGGGAGTTTCCCCTATCGACGGGAAAGTGAAAAAGTTTCATGAAGACCAGCTGTGGATTGGCCACGTCAATACGTCTCCAACGCAAGCTCATCTGTTAACATTTTGCCATGAAGGGCCTTGGGAACAGATTGATCATCGAATTTGGGTGCTGGATATCGCTTCCGGGCAAGTTTGGAAGGTAAAGGATAAGATACCGAATGAATATGTTGGCCACGAATATTGGCTGTCAGACGGCATTCATATCGGTTACCACGGTTTTACTAATTCTCTTGAGGATCATACCGGGAAAATTATCGGAGCTGTCCTGTTTGATAACAGTCATGTCGAACAGTACGAGTTTCCTTTTCAAAATATGCATGTTCATTCTAATGATTTATCCCTTGTTATCGGTGACGGTCAGCAAACGAGCGCCTATCATGGGCAGCAATTTCAAGATACGATTCAGGTATGGCGCAATGATGGGGCAGGATTTAAAGGTCCGCGTATATTATGTAAGCACCGAGGAAGTTTCCATTCGCAAAATCTTCACGTCCATCCGAGACTAAGCCCTGACGGCAAGCATGTACTGTTTACGAGTGATATGTCGGGATATGGTAACTTGTACATGGTCGACGTGCCAGCATTCGAATCTTTACCTGAGATGCCAGTTACATGAAGACACAACCAAATCTACTTCTCATCTTTACGGACCAGCAGCGATGGGATACGTTAGGGGCTTACGGAAACGAAACGATTCAAACGCCGCATTTGGATCGGTTGGCGCAGGAAGGAGCCGTTTTCGAAAACGCGATTACCCCGTATCCGCTATGTGCTCCTGCCAGAGCATGTACGATGACGGGGTTTGCTGCCGGAAAGACGAATGTGTTCAATAACGAATCCAATCCTGTAACTGCTGCCGATGAATCAATTGCTGCTTATTTGTCCAAAGCCGGGTATCACAATCAGGCGATCGGGAAGATGCATTTTACACCGGATGAGCAAACATATGGGATGGATCATCTTATTTTATCTGAAGAAATGAGAGGTGTACGTACGGCTGGAAGCTTAGAGGATATTCGGTTTGATGATTATGACCGCTACCTCATGGAGCATGATGCCTGGGGATGGGAGAAACCTCCCGAGATTGGTTATAACGAGCTTAAGCCGCTCGTGAACGGCCTGCCCAAAGAGCTTCATATTACACAATGGTGTGGGGATCGAACCGTAGAATGGCTTAAAACGGAAAGACCTTCTAACAAGCCCTTTTTCTTATGGACATCGTTCGTCAAACCTCATGCTCCGTTCGATTGTCCTTCACACTTGACGGATTTGTATGCGCCGGAAGAAATGCCTAGGCCTTGGGTGTCTGAAAAGGATGGAACATCAAAAAATCCTTATTTGGGGTCGCATCGTCAAGCGATGGAAGCTGATCTATACTCGGAACAAGCTATTCTAACAAACAGGGCTTATTATTATGCCAATATAACGTTTATTGATGAACAAATTGGTCGGATTATGCAAACGTTGGAGGAAGAGGGGCTGGTGGGCAATACGCTCGTTATTTTCACTTCCGATCACGGGGAACTGCTTGGCGACCATCGGTTATGGTATAAAAACTTAGGGTACGAAGGCAGTTTGCACATCCCGATGTTAGCGTGGTGGCCTGGTGTTATTCATCCGGGTACCCGCTGTGAAGAATTGACTACCCTGCTCGATATTTTTCCTACTCTCGTCAATCGGACAAGTGAAAAGGGCAAGTACGAAGGCAGATCTGGTTTGGATCTATTGGAACTGCTCACGGAACCTTCCTCGGTTCGCCGAAATGTAGTCTGTTCCGAATTTTATGTGGCACCCAACTATATGCTCCATGTTCGCAGCAAAGAGTGGAAATATCTCTTTTATCAGAACGGTGGTTATGAGGAACTGTATGATCTCCTGAGCGATCCGCATGAACTTGTTGATTTGGCGAAGGATCCCGACTTTCAGCATGTAATAAAAGAGCATCAAGAGGAAGCTATTCGTTGGGTTATCGATTATGGAAATCCTGAAATTGCACTCGATGAAACAGGATGTAAGTTGAAGGTGATGCCATTTCAGCCTCAAGCAGCCAAATTTAATCCAAGGCCGTTTTCGCGAATGCCTTGGGATTCCAGAATTCCGCCATCGTTGCTTCCCGAACAGCAGCGCTCATGGTTTTGGAAAGAGCTGGGTGGGGATTGGAGCAAGCTTATCCGCTTATTGGGAGGAGGCGTGTAGAACATGAATTGGAATGAAATCTTCTCACTAGAGAAGCTTATTTATCATAATCCTTTGGCGGATGAACAGGATGTACGGGATTTCAAAATGGAAGGAGAAGCCGTTGTCAGTTTTCCGCTGAATCGAATGCGAATGGAAAATAAGCTTGACCCCAGAATGGGGCAAAAATCTAATTTCGTTTATTGGTGTTCGGTTGAATTTCCGGACAACATCGCAATCACGTGGGATTTTTGGCCGATTCGCGAGCCCGGCCTTTGCATTTTGTTTTTCGCCGCAAAAGGAATCGGTGCTGAAGATTTGTTTGACACTCGGCTTTCTGTAAGAACCGGCACGTATGACCAATATCACCATGGAGATATTGATGCTTTTCATGTTTCGTACTTCAGACGCAAGGAAGAAAATGAGCGGAGTTTTCATACGTGCAATCTGCGCAAAAGCTATGGCTTTCATTTGGTTTCGCAGGGTGGAGATCCAATCCCGTCTGTTGCGGATGCAAAGGGTCCATACCGAATGAAATTATTAAAATGGGAGCGTGAAATCTTATTCGTTATTAATGACCTGACCATTTTTCATTGGGTTGATGACGGAAAAGCTTTCGGGAAGCCCCTGTGCGGAGGAAAGATCGGCTTTCGTCAGATGGCTCCTCTCATAGCGGAATACGCCAATCTTAACGTATATTCGATTTCAAAAATGTGAAATGATTTTAATTGGTTTGAGAAGCCTGGTTTATTTATAATCCAGGCTATTTTTCTATGTTTGATACCTCGAAATTATTCAGGTTTTCTCCCAAAATGCATATTTCATGTGATATATTGACAATAGGTATAATTTCCCACTAAAATTAAAGTGTACTATTCCAGTGGGAATTATAGAAATTAGCTTTTTATCGTTATATCAATGTATCTATTATTCTAGGAGGCAAGCTCATGTCAAATTCTGAACGTAAACATTTACCAGAAACACTAGCGATTCATGCAGGTCAAAAGGTTGACCCCGCGACTAATTCAAGAGCGGTTCCTATTTATCAAACGACATCCTATGTGTTCAACGACACCGAGCATGCTGCGAATTTATTTGCACTTAAAGAGTTTGGCAATATCTATACACGGATTATGAATCCGACGACAGATGTATTTGAACAACGTATTGCTGCACTGGAAGGTGCGCCTGCCGCGCTTGCGGTGGCATCCGGTCAAGCAGCCATCACGTTTTCGATTCTGAACATTGCCGAAGTTGGTGATGAAATCGTATCAGCTTCCGCATTATATGGTGGTACATATAATTTATTTGCAAATACATTGCCTAAATTAGGGATTAAGGTGAAATTCGTAGATGCTAGTAATCCAGATAATTTCAGTGCTGCGATTACGGAGAAAACGAAAGCCATCTATGCTGAATCCATTGGTAATCCCAAAGGGGATGTCCTGGATATTGAAGCCGTAGCGGCGATTGCGCATGAACATGGGATTCCGCTTATCGTAGATAATACGTTCCCAAGTCCCTATCTGCTCAGACCAATCGAGCATGGCGCTGATATTGTGGTACACTCTGCGACCAAGTTTATTGGAGGTCACGGTACGACCATCGGTGGCGTTATTGTAGACGGAGGGAAGTTTGATTGGGCGGCAAGCGGCAAATTCCCAGGTTTGACGACGCCAGACCCGAGTTATAATGGTGTTGTTTACACAGAAGCCGTCGGTCCAATTGCCTATATCATCAAGGCACGCGTGCAATTATTGCGAGACTTGGGAGCATCCCTGTCCCCGAATAGTTCATTCTTATTATTACAAGGCTTAGAAACGCTGCATCTTCGTCTTGAACGTCACAGCTCCAATGCGTTGAAAGTAGCTCAATATTTAGAAGCACATGAGTCCGTGGAGTGGGTAAGCTATGCGGGACTTGAAAGTCACCCGTCCTATTCATTAGCTAAGAAGTATTTGCCGAAAGGACAGGGCGCGATTCTAAGTTTTGGTATTAAAGGCGGCATCGAAGCGGGCAAAAAGCTGATACACGCTGTAGAGCTATTCTCTCATTTGGCCAATGTGGGAGATTCCAAATCCTTAATTATTCATCCTGCAAGTACCACACATTCGCAATTAAATGAGCAGGAACAAGTATCTGCTGGTGTATCTCCTGGACTTATCCGTCTATCCGTTGGAACAGAAGCGATTGAGGATATTATTTATGATTTGGAACAAGCCATCGTCGCTAGTCAAAAGTAAACTTGAAACGTTAACCCGTTCCGCATAAAATATGAGAAGGCTGCGATTTAGGAGCTCAACCTAAATCCAGCCTTTTTTTCTCATTCATTTGAAAAAAATGCATGAAGTATGAAACTTTTTCAATTAATTAGCGGTCTATTACTTTGAAAAGCTTATAGAACTTCTAGGAGGCATGAAGACAAGAAATGAAGGGGAAATGGAAAGCCAACATGCATAACAAAATGACAACTAAAATGAAAATATCCATCGCCATATTGCTGGCTTTAACTATTGTGGCAGGTTGCGGCAATAAAAGTGATGTCGTGTCTACGATTTCGCCTTTGCCAACAACAGCAGTTAGTGCAACATCAACCCCAACGGCTTCGCCAAGCGTTGCAGCGACACCGACGACTTCAGCGACCGCTTCGTCAGCGGCTACACCTACATCGAAACCATCGTCTAGTCCAGCGACTTCACCTGCGGCAAGCAATACGCCGCCGACTAAGAATGGCGCAATTCAGGTGATAGCTAAACCGGAAAGTATTACGGTTCTGGTTAATAAGCAGAACGCGCTGCCTTCCAGCTATGAGCCGACGGATCTTGTCTATCCGAACATTGCATTTACTTTTACCGAAAAAAATGATAAACGTAAAATGCGACAAGTTGCCGCTACGGCTATCGAGAAGTTATTCGCGGGCGCGGCAAAGGATGGCATCCAGCTTGCGGGCGTATCTGCATATCGTTCGTATGCCACACAGAAAGCGCTATTTGAAAGTTATGTGAAAAAAGACGGCGAAGAAAAAGCCAAAACATACAGCGCAGTTCCTGGAACTAGTGAACATGAAACAGGGCTTGCCATCGATGTCTCGGGCAGCAATGGGAAATGTGCAGCAGCGGATTGCTTTGGTGGAACGAAAGAAGCGGTTTGGTTAGAGAAGCACGCGAATGAGTATGGTTTTATTATCCGCTACCCTCAGGGAAAAGCAGCCATTACGGGCTATCAATATGAGCCATGGCATTTGCGATATGTTGGAGCCGACATTGCGAAGGAAATCCAGTCGAAGAACTTGACGATGGAAGAGTATTACAATACCGTACCAGTTTCGAAATAAACGTATGCCAAAAACCCCGCTCGGACGTTTGAAGTCCAAGAGGGGTTTTTTGGGCTTTGATTTTACCATCCTCGTTGATAAGGCCCTGGTGGAGCGAGCTCGATTCGTAAGTCACGAGCAGCTGATCTTGCCCAATAAGGATCACGCAATAGCACTCTGCCTAGAAAAATGAGATCGGCACGATTATTCTGAAGAATCTCTTCCGCTTGCTGCGGTTCTGTAATCAGTCCGACAGCACCGACAGGGATATCAGCATGGGTACGAATTTCTTCGGCGAAAGGCACTTGGTAGCCTGGGAAAAAGTGTGGAACGATCGGTGCATTGCCGCCGGAACTGACATCGATCAGATGGACGCCAAGTTCTTTGAGCTGAGTCGCGAAATAGACATGATCCTTCGGCGTAAGTCCTCCTTCCACATATTCATGAGCCGAAATACGGACAAATAGGGGACCATCCCACCGGGTTTGAATAGCCTGAACCGTTTCACGTAAGAAGCGGAACCGTCCCTCTTGATCACCACCATACGCATCTTGACGATGATTCGAAAGCGGTGATAAGAATTCATTGATGAGATAGCCATGCGCCGCATGTATTTCAATAACGTCAAAACCAGCTTGCTTGGCACGATCAGCTGCATCAGCGAAGGCTTTGATTGTATCCTGAATGTCTGTAAGTGTAGCTTCTTCAGGTGTTTTGAACGTATCTGAGAATGGGATGGCTGACGGGGCAATAATCGGAGTATCTAGGACGGCTTTTCTGCCCGCGTGGGCAAGCTGAATGCCTGCATGAGAGCCATGATTATGGATGGACGAGACTACACGCTTTAAGCCATCGATATGAGCGTCCTCCCAGATCCCTAAATCCCGCGTGGAAATCCGTCCTTGCGCAGTAACTGCTGTTGCTTCAAATATAAGTAGTCCCACTTGGCCGACGGCCCGTGTAGCGTAATGAATATGATGCCAATCCTTGACTTCACCGGATTCATCAGAAGCATACATACACATAGGTGACATCACGATACGATTCTTCAAAGTTATGCCGGCAATAGTGTAGGGCGTAAATAACATGCACAATCAACTCCTTAGAGGTAATAGAAATAATTGTTCCATTGTATACTATTCCTGTTGGAATTATCAAATTTAAATTTCGTATTGAAAATGCTTGACGTTCTAGACATTCTATCCTAATCTTCGTGTAGGAGAATAAATATATGCATGTCGTAATTTTGCACCTTCATCTGTCACCAATTCGAAATTTATCCGCATTCATAGCCGTGATACAATGAACCCAAGTCACTTATTTGGAGGTCATTCAGGATGAAAGTAGCAATGTTGAGTTTCTGGCATGTACATGCAAAGGATTATGCGAAACAGGTAAACGAGCACCCGGATACAGAAATCGTTGCCATTTGGGACGAGATTGTAGAAAGAGGTCAGCAAGAAGCCGAAGTACGAGGTGTGGCTTTCTACGCAAGTCTTGAAGAGTTATTAGCCAATCCAGAAATCGAAGCCGTTGTTGTAGATACACCAACCAACCTTCACCGAGATGTAATCATCGCTGCCGCACGGGCAGGTAAACATATTTTTACAGAGAAAGTCATTGCTCCTACGCTTCATGAAGTGAATGAGATCCTTGCAGCAGTTGAGGAAGCAGGTGTGACTTTAACGGTCTCCTTACCGCGTTTGAATTCACCATCAACATTAGCTATTCAAGATATAGTTGCCAAGGAGTTATTAGGTCAAATCACACTTGTGCGTACGCGACTCTCTCATAATGGCGGAATTTCGACTACGGCGAATCCGAATGGTTGGCTGCCGCAGCATTTCTATAATGCCGAGCAATGTGGTGGCGGAGCACTCATCGATCTTGGTTGTCATCCCATGTATCTGAACCGACTACTACTAGGCTTACCTGTTGCTGTAAGCGCTTCTTATGGCTATGTGACAGGAAGAGAAGTTGAAGATAATGCCGTATCGCTGCTCCAATATGAGAATGGTGCTTTGGGCATCGTGGAAGCGGGATTTGTAAATGCCTTCTCACCTTTCGTTATTGAAGTACATGGCACAGCAGGCAGTGTATTATATTCTGAGCAAGATGGCCGAGTCATGCTGCGTACGAACAAGCTGGAAGAAGCGACAGGACAATGGGTGGCTTACGACTCAATACCAGAGGCCAAGCCAACTGCGTTTGATCAATGGGTAGCACATATTCAAAATGGCACCAAAGCCGCCGAAAATATCGGCTTGGCTGTAGACTTGACGAAGCTAATGGAAGCTTCCAATCTATCCGTTGCTAGCAAAAGCCAAGTACGATTGGATTCCTTGGCAAACTAATCGTCACCAACTGGAAAGGAAGCGGTGTTTCCCTATGAGTCAACCCTTTTACTTCGAACCTATGCTAGAAAATCCGATGGCTTTAGATCGCCTGGAACTAAGCTTCCGTTGGGGAGCTTACGGAATTCGAGTATTGCGTTGTCATCTGACTTCCTTTCCAGCGGGAGCCATCGTAAATTATCATCAGCATTCCGAGTACGAGATTCACTATATCCCCTGCGGCAAAGGGCGAGTTATTCTGGATGGGATTACGCACCCACTCCATGAAGGACTGCTCTACGTCACAGCACCTGGTGTCATTCATCGGCAAGAAGCGGATGAGCATGAAGCGATGGGCGAACTATGTCTCCACGTGGATATTGTGAAACTATCGGATAAGGAAGAAGCAGGAGCCTCCGCGATGTCCTCCTCTGGTTGGGGAGAGGAATGGGAGATGGCAGAAGCTGAAGCGTGTATTGGACAGCTCTGTGAGGTGCCCCATATTCCGGCGGTGGATCGCCATGAAGCGATGAAATGCTTCCTCGTCGCTTATGAAGCGTGGCGGAACAACCAGCTAGGTCAATACACGGTGATTAAACAGTCCATCATTCAGATGCTGTTAAGAACAGTTAGTGCTTATAAACCGGAACAGCAGGGAGTTAATCTGCCAGCCCGTGATATGAAGAACTATCGCTATCAGATGGCGGTTCAGTTCATTTCGGACAATTTCCGTCGTCCCCTAACCTTGGAGGGGGTAGCAGAACGCGTGCAGATCAGCTCTAGGCAGCTGCAACGGATCTTCAAGGAGAAGGCAAATGTTTCCTTCAGCGAATACTTGGAGCAAATTCGCCTCAAATTCGTATGCAGCGAGCTGCTGCAAACCACGCTGACGCTGGAGAAAATAGCAGAGCGCAGCGGCTTCACGTCCAGCAATTACTTGCATTACGTATTCAAGAAAGCGCATGGCACAACGCCTAATGCCTACCGCGAAAATACAGTGCTCCAACACGCGAGCACGATGTAAACCAAAAAACAGAGCTGTCTAAAAGTAGAGAATCTACTTGTGGACAGCTCTGTTTTAGTTACGCCCTAGCATCTCAATCATATCGAAACCTTTAGCTACTCCAACCACACAAATCAGCAGTCAGCGCACCAGCAAACTAACATCAAGCACCTCAATCACATCGAAACCCTTAGCTACTCCAACCACACAAATCAGCATCCAGCACACCGTACACCAGCCAGCCACACACCAGCCCCCCTACTAACTGGAAAACATACAGCTATTTCGAGCCAATTTCGCGATTTTATCCGAATAACTGGAAAAACTCCAGCTATTTTCAGGCTTTCTCCACAAAAGAAGCAGATAGCCGGAATTTAACTGGAGTTTTTCCATCTAAACTTATATTTTAGCTGAAGTTGATGAATTTAACTGGAGTTTAGTTTTTCCAGTTAAACGCAACCTTTCATCTCAATTAAGGTCCTATTCGAAAAGCTTCCGCAGATTTACGCCATATGGAGCTTGAACGATGCCTTTTTCCGTGATAATCGCGGTTACATACTCATTCGGCGTCACATCGAACGCTGGATTGAAAACTTTCACGCCAACAGGCGCTGTGCGCTTGCCAAAACCTTGCGTGATCTCGTCCTCATGGCGCTCCTCGATCGGAATATCGCCGCCAGTTGGCGTGTTCAAGTCAATGGTTGACAGCGGACTTGCCACATAGAACGGGATGCCATGCGCCTTCGCCAGCACAGCTACGCTGTACGTGCCGATTTTGTTGGCTACATCGCCGTTCGCCGCAACGCGGTCTGTTCCGACGATGACCGCTTGAATCCAGCCCTTTGCCATGACTGCGCCGGCCATGTTGTCACAGATCAGCGTGACGTCTACGCCAGCCTGCTGCAGTTCAAAAGCCGTGAGCCGCGCGCCTTGCAGCACGGGCCGTGTTTCATCGGCGAACACTTTGATGTTCAGCCCTTGTTCCTTCGCCAAGTAGAACGGCGCTAGCGCCGTGCCGTACTTAGCGGTAGCCAAACCGCCGGCGTTGCAATGCGTCAGCACGCCAAACCCATCCTCGAACAGCGTGAGCGCATGTTCGCCGATACGGCGGTTGGTGTCTTCGTCCTCCGCCTGAATGACCTGCGCTTCTGCAAGAAGCGCAGCCTTGAAAGCATCCGGGCTCACGCCATCGGCTGCCAAAGCACCCGCTCTCGCGCGCATGCGATCGAGCGCCCAGAACAAGTTCACCGCTGTCGGACGTGACGTCGCCAGGTAATCCGCTTGCTTCTGGACTTCCGCCAGAAGCCCATCAACCGCAGCATCCACGCCGCGGATGCCGAGATACACCCCATACGCGGCGGCGATGCCAATCGCAGGTGCGCCGCGAACTTTCAGGTGCCGAATCGCTTCCCACACCTCAATCGGTGTCTCCAGCGGCAAGTACACAATCTCCTCCGGCAGCAGTCGTTGATCCAGCAAATCCAGCTGCTGGCCGTTCCAGCGCAAGGATTGCAATGCGCCTTGCACTTCATCTTTTACATTGTTCGTAGTCGTCATATGACATAACCTCTTTCTGCTGCTCGTGTTGCAATTGCAAGTAGTTCATCAATCGTTGCTACCTGACGGTTAGCTCGAATGCATGCTGTTCCGATCGTTAAGGCCATGCGCTGAGCGCGTTCTCGCGCTGCAGCATTTTCGATTTTATCAATATCTGCAACGTGGGCAAGACCAACTATGCGACGTACCATTTTGGCGCCAGTGAATCCGACCGTATCGCGCAACAAGTTTAACATGAAATAATCTTGGTATCCTGGAGCGGTAAATACACGGTCAACACCTTGCTCATTCCATAGGGCACGGAAGTTTTCTTCAAAGTGCGTCCATACATCCTTAATGGTTTGTGTTAAATATGCACGGTAAGCGGAACGGCTTTCTTCATCCTTACTCCAACCTTCTTGCGCAGCAAAGTTGAGTAGGAGATTGGCTAGAACAGCACCAATATCGAAGCCCATCGGTCCATAATAAGCGAATTCTGGGTCAATGACTTTTGTCGAATCGGGCTTGATGAAAATACTGCCAGTATGCAAATCGCCATGGAGCAGGGCTTGTGCTTGTGTTAAGAACTTGTTCCGCAGAATCGCAACTTCGAAGTGAAGCTCTTTGTCTGCCCACAGCTGTTCTGCTGCATCACGGATAGGCGCTTCAATATTGTTCGTTTCGGCATCACGATATGGATCATCGAAGATCAAATCTTCCGTAATTTTGCAAAGTTCAGGGTTGATGAAGCGTCCCAGCTGAATCTTTTTCTCTTGTTGATTTTTGCCTAAATCTGACGTGAAGAATAGCGTCTTAGCTAGAAAGCGCCCAATATGCTCCGCAAATAGGGGGTATTGGTTGCCCTCAATCAACCCTCTCCGCATGATCACGTGATCACTCAAATCTTCCATAACTGTAAGCGCTAGGTCTGCATCATAGGCGTACACATGGGGGACTAAGTCTGGCACGAGCCCCTCTTCAATGATCAACGCTTCACTCTCAATGCGCGCACGATCAAGCGTCAGCGGCCAGGATTCCCCAACAACTTTGGCATAAGGAAGAGCTTGCTTCAAAATAATACTTTTTCCTGTAGCAGCTTCTGTTATACGAAATACGAGGTTTAAATTCCCATCCCCAATTTCTTGGCTGGCCAGATCAGAACCTGTTTGAAATAATTGCGGAATACGGCGTGCGTATTCGATGGCTTGCGCTTCCGATAACGGATGATAAGTGGACATGAATGAACCTCCTAAAAGTTTTCGTCAGAAAACTGACTTCGTAAGCGTGCTCTTAAGTGATTGGAATTAATTCCAACTAATTTACTGAGTATTAATATTCTTTACCTAGTATAAGACAAATTGTTTCCGCATGAAATACACTTTTCAGAAATGTCGTTTATTTTACATAAAATCCGCGTGATATACGTAAATTAGCGTGTACAAGGACGATTTTAGGCAAAATAAAGGAGGATTTGAATGACGAGCGCAACATTCGTTTCAACGCAATCAATTCAAACTGTTCTTAATAAGCAAATTGCAAACTGGAATTTACTGTTCGTAAAGCTTCATAATTTTCATTGGTATGTTAAAGGGAATCAATTTTTTACGCTTCATGTAAAATTTGAGGAGCTATACAATGAGGCTGGGCTGCATGTGGATGAGTTGGCTGAACGATTATTGGCGATTGGCGGTCAACCTGCCGCAACGATGAAAGCTTACTTAGAAATTTCTTCACTTAAGGAAGCTTCTGGCACAGAAACAGCTACGAAAATGGTTGAAGCAATTATTGAAGATTTCACGATCCTTACACAAGAACTGAAAGCAGGCATGCAGATCTGTGAGGAAGCGAGTGACGATACCACTTCGGATATGCTTTTGGCGATCCAAACTTCTTTGGAAAAGCATCGCTGGATGCTGCAATCATTCCTGGGATGAGAAATTTACACAATCTTTAATTCAATCAAACATTCACGAGATGAAATTCCATTATCCTAGAGATAAAGGATTTCAAAGGATGTGAAATGGATGAAAATTCTGAATGTCATATTTGCCATTGCTGTAGGCACCATTTTCTTATTCTTTGCGTACCAGGCAGAAGCACCTGACAGCACTCATGAACCGAATCCAATGAAACATAATCAAGATCAGTTTACCCGAATGCAGGTTACGTATAACAAAGATCCAGAGAATTAAAGGAATGGCCGATTTTTAGGGCTGTTCCTTTTTATTTTTCCTGAAAAATGTCAATCTGCATTTGTTTTGCTTACAAAGTTTATTTATAATAGATAGATTAATGAGGAGAACGAGGGGTTGCGACATGGGGCATGGGAAAGCTTTAAAGGAATGGGCATCTGCTGTCAAAGCGTTAGAAGCGGGTTCGCAAATTTTTATTATGCGCAAGGGAGGTATTGTCGAAGAAACAAGAGACTTTCAGGTGGAATCGAATGATTTCTTTCTATATCCAACATATGAGCATCAGCGAAAAGAACTACTGAAGGAGCAATACCGCGGGATTATCGATGAAACGTTGGTCAACTGGAGTGCACAAGATAAACATGTAACCATCAACTCCTTTGCCCGAATGGTGGAAGATATCGAGGTCAGCGACCAGGAAAAGCTCAATCAGTTGTTTCCCTTTCATATTTGGACAGAAAATTTCACAGAAGAGCGATTGAAGTGGAAACGTAAAAACCCGCTGCATATAATGATTTTAAGGGTATTTACGTTGAACGAACCGATCCAAATTGAGATCGAACAGGCCTATATTGGCTGCAAATCATGGATACAGCTTGGGGCATTGGTACCGAATGATTCCGAAATGACCCCCGTGTTGAATGAGAAAGAATTTAACGCACAAGTTGCTGAAATAAAACGTACTTTGGCGTAAAATTTACGTAGTATTTCACAAATCGCTCTCCTTTTTCATGGAATTGCCCTTTCTTGATTTGTTACAGTAAGTTATAATAGAATTATTCTAATGAGAATCAGTGATAATCACTACACAGGATTGTCATCTATCTAGTACACTCAAACATTATGGAGGCTTAATGAAAATGGCAAATTCATCAACATTTACAATAGAGGGTCTGAAAGCGACCATCGAAGGAAAGGAAATTTTGAAAGGTCTTAGCCTAGAAATCAAAGGCGGCGAAATTCACGCGATCATGGGGCCGAACGGTACGGGTAAAAGTACATTGGCATCCGCGTTGATGGGTCATCCGAAGTATGAAGTTACAGAGGGTTCTGTCACTTTAGATGGCGAAGATGTTCTTGAGATGGCTGTTGACGAAAGAGCACGCGCTGGTTTGTTCTTGGCTATGCAATACCCAAGCGAAATCACTGGTGTAACGAATGCTGACTTCTTGCGCAGTGCAATGAACGTTCGCCGCGGTGAAGGTAACGAAATTTCTTTGATCAAATTCATTCGTCAAATGGAAGCGAAAATGAAGCAACTGGAAATGAATCCTGAGTTCATGCACCGTTACTTGAATGAAGGTTTCTCCGGCGGTGAGAAAAAGCGTAATGAAATTCTTCAAATGCTTTTGCTTGAGCCTAAATTCGTTATCCTAGATGAAATCGACTCCGGTCTAGATATCGATGCTTTGCGTATCGTTGCTGAAGGTGTTAACGCGATGCGCAGTGAAGAGCGCGGATTCTTGATCATTACGCATTACCAACGTTTGTTGAACTACGTTAAACCTGATTTTGTACATGTTATGATGCAAGGTCGCATCGTGAAATCCGGTGGTCCTGAGCTCGCTGAGCGTTTGGAAGCGGAAGGTTACGATTGGATTAAAGAAGAACTTGGCATCGTTGATGAAACGGTTGGTCAAGACGAGGAAGAATTCAAAGTTCCTATGAACACACCAGGGCCGAAGTACTAGGAGATGAGAGACTTTGATCTTAGGATCAAAGATACTTATAAATGGAGGAAATCATGAGCACTAAAACAACACTTTCCATCGATACTAATGCTGTTACTGAGCTCTCCCGCAGCAAGCAAGAGCCGGAGTGGATGACAGCCCTTCGTACTGAAGGGGTAGCATTAGCGAATTCGTTGGAATTACCTATACTAGAAAAAACAAGAATCGACCGTTGGAGCATTTCCGCCTACGGTTCCTATAAAGAGCAAGCAGCTTTGAGTTCACTTGATGCTTTGCCTGAAGTGACCAAGGGATTAACGAATTCCGATAACCTAATTGTTCAACGCAATTCCGGTATTGTGTTCAATCAAGTATCCGAAGAATTGAAAAAGCAAGGCGTTATTTTCACAGATCTTGAAACGGCTGTTCGTGAGCATGGGGATTTGGTTAAGCCTTATTTCATGAAGGCAGTTCAAGCGAATGAAAATCAACTTACAGCTCTGCATGCAGCATTGTGGAATGGCGGTATTTTCATCTACGTTCCGAAAAACGTCGTTGTTGATATCCCACTTCAAGCTTTGTTTGTTGCAGATGATGCTGAAGCTACATTTGCTCCGCATGTCCTGATTGTTGCTGAACAATTCAGTTCCGTTACGTATGTTGATAACTTTGTGTCCTCCGTTGGAGACGCAGCGCTTGTACAGAATGGAATCGTTGAAGTATTTGCAAAACCAGGCTCACGCGTTAGCTATTCCTCCATTCACAGCTTGGAAGCATCTGTAACAGATCTCACATATCGTCGTGCGATCCTTGAAGATGACTCCCGTATTGGATGGGTTGTCGGTGAGTTGAACTACGGGAATTCGATGTCCGATACGACATCTATTCTCAAAGGGAAAGGCTCCGACTCCGATGCGAAAGTCATCTGTGTGGGTACGCATGAACAAAAACTAAACTTGACGACTCGCGCTGTACATTGGGGCAAAGCGTCGACAAGCGATATGATTACACGTGCGGTAATGCGTGATAGTTCAACTGCGATCATTAACGGGATCACAAAGATCGAAAAAGGCGCACAAGGCTGTAACGGTCAACAAACCGAGAAAGTCTTGATGCTTAGCCCGAAAGCGCGCGGAGACGCGAATCCGATTCTTCTAATCGACGAAGATGATGTTAAAGCAGGTCATGCGGCGAGTGTTGGGCAAGTGAATGCAGAACAAGTTCACTACCTAATGTCCCGTGGGATTACAAAGGAAGAAGCTCAACGCTTAATCATTTACGGATTCTTGGCACCAGTCGTTTCCGAAATTCCAGTTAAGAGCGTTGAAGAACAGCTGCAAAGCTTAGTGGAGAGGAAGCTAGGACAATGATATCTGCCGAGATACGTGAACTTTTTCCCATTCTGAAGCAAGAAGTGAACGGTCATCCTTTGGTTTACTTGGATAGTGCTGCTACTTCCCAGAAGCCTATTCAGGTGATTGAGGCACTGAAGCATTACTACGAGTGGGATAATGCTAACGTTCATCGCGGGGTTCATACCCTAGGTTCCCGGGCAACGGATGCGTATGAAGGAGCAAGAGCCAAAGTGGCTAAGTTCATCGGCGCAGCCAGTGAGCAGGAAATTATTTTCACTAGAGGCACAACAACCGCTATCAATATTGTGGCAGCTAGCTTTGCCGAATCGGTACTTCGTGAGGGCGATGAAATCGTCCTTACACCGATGGAGCATCACAGCAACCTGATCCCTTGGCAGCAAGCTGCTAAGAAATCAGGCGCCACTTTAAAATATATTCCGCTTCAGCCAGACGGATCCATATCCATTGCAGATGTAGAGAACACCATTACTGATCGTACCAAGATTGTTTCGATTGTGTATGTGTCTAACGTGCTCGGCGTCATCAACCCGATCAAAGAAATTGCCGCTATTGCCCACAAGCATGGTGCCAAAATCATGGTCGATGGTGCGCAAAGTACGCCTCACATGAAAGTGGATGTGCAAGATTTGGATTGTGACTTTTATGCATTATCCGGACATAAGATGTGTGGGCCTACCGGAATCGGGGCATTGTATGGGAAGAAGTCTTTATTGAATAACATGGAACCTGTTGAGTTTGGCGGCGAAATGATCGATCATGTCGATCTTTATGAGTCGACTTGGAAGGAACTTCCGTGGAAATTCGAAGGCGGAACGCCTATGATTGCAGGAGCAGTTGGTCTTGGAGCGGCCATCGACTTCTTAACGGAAGTTGGGATGGATAACATATATAAACATGATGTAAAGCTCACCAATTATGCGTTGAATCGTATGATGCAGATACCAGACTTAGCTGTGTATGGGCCTACTACGAATCGTGCAGGACTTGTAACGTTCAACCTTGGGGATGTTCATCCTCATGACGTAGCAACCGTGTTGGATTCAATGGGCATTGCAGTTCGTGCTGGTCACCACTGCTGCCAACCACTTATGAGATGGTTAGAACAAAGCAGCACAGCTCGTGCAAGCTTTTATCTATATAATACGGAAGATGATGTAGACCGTCTTGTGACGGCTTTACTGAAAACAAAGGAGTACTTCGGCGATGCAATTGGATGATTTATACCGTAGAGTAATTATGGATCACTATAAAACTCCTCGCAACCGTGGGAAATTTGAGTCCGGCGAGTCCGTTACGATCGATCTTAACAACCCAACCTGTGGGGATAAAATTTCACTGCAGATGCAGGTTGAAGAGGGTATCGTGAAAATGGCGAAATTCACAGGTGAAGGCTGCTCGATTAGCTTATCTTCTGCATCCATGATGACGGATGCGGTCAAAGGCAAAACAATCGAAGAAGCACTGAAGATGGCTGATGATTTCTCTGGCTTGATGAAGGGTGAATCCGTAGAATTTGAATATGAAGACATTGAGGCCCTGTCGGGCGTTAACAAATTCCCCGCGAGGATTAAATGCGCAACTCTGGCGTGGAACGCACTACGCAAAGGGATTGAACATTCTCACAAAACCGATAACTAACGCATTTGCGATGGAATAGGTTAAAGATATGGAACAAAGAGAACGTTAAGGAGGAATCAACCATGGCTAAACAAATGCCAGATTTAGAGGATTACAAATACGGTTTTAGAGATGAGCACAAATCCATTTTCCAATCCGGTAAAGGCTTAACTCGTGAAATCGTTGAAGAAATCTCAAGAATTAAAGGCGAACCAGAATGGATGCTGGAATTCCGTCTGAAATCCCTTGAGCAATTCTTCAAAATGCCTATGCCGCGTTGGGGCGGAAACATGGATGATTTGGATTTCGATGATATCCAATACTATGTTCGTCCATCCGAGAAGCAAGGTAAAACGTGGGAAGAAGTTCCTACGGAAATTAAAGAAACGTTTGACAAGCTTGGTATCCCTGAAGCAGAGCAAAAGTTCCTTGCTGGTGTATCTGCACAGTATGAATCCGAGGTTGTTTACCACAGCATGCAAAAAGAGCTTGAAGATCAAGGTGTTATCTTCACAGATACAGACACAGCTCTTCGTGAATACCCGGAGTTGTTCAGACAATATTTCGGAACAATCATTCCGCCAGCTGACAACAAATTTGCTGCATTAAACAGCGCAGTTTGGTCTGGTGGATCCTTCATCTACGTACCAAAAGGTGTTAAATGTGAAGTGCCTTTGCAGGCTTACTTCCGTATTAACTCCGAGAACATGGGCCAATTTGAGCGTACATTAATTATTACTGACGAAGATAGCTTTGTGCATTACGTTGAGGGCTGTACAGCTCCAATCTATAGCACGAACTCGCTTCATAGTGCAGTAGTAGAAATCGTATGTTTGAAAAACTCCCGTGCTCGTTACACAACGATCCAAAACTGGGCACCTAACATCTACAACCTCGTTACCAAACGTGCGGTTGCAGAAGAAGGAGCTACGATGGAGTGGGTTGATGGTAACATCGGTTCCAAGCTGACAATGAAGTACCCAGCAGTTGTACTTAAAGGCCGCGGCGCTAAAGGGATGGTTCTTTCCATCGCTGTTGCGGGCAAAGGTCAACATCAAGATGCGGGCGCGAAAATGACGCATTTGGCACCAGATACAACATCGACGATTGTTTCCAAGTCGATCTCCAAGCATGGCGGTAAAGTAACTTACCGTGGATTAGCTTCCTTTGGACGCAACTCCCAAGGTTCCAAAGCTAACATCAAGTGCGATACGTTGATCTTGGATAACGAATCGACTTCAGATACAATTCCTTACAATGAAATCTTGAACGACAACATTACGCTGGAGCATGAAGCGACAGTATCCAAGGTATCTGAGGATCAATTGTTCTACCTCATGAGCCGTGGTCTTACAGAAGCAGAAGCGACGCAAATGATCGTTATGGGCTTCATCGAGCCATTCACCAAAGAACTTCCGATGGAATATGCCGTAGAAATGAACCGTCTCATCAAGTTCGAGATGGAAGGATCTATCGGTTAATCTCCTAATAAAAAGCGTGTCAGAGAACATTCTCTGGCACGCTTTTTCGCATGTTAACCGTTGATTCGCTTACGATTCTGTGTCGCGGCTGATTGGAGAGCCACATATAATGATTGAATATTGAACTTCTTCTTGAATTCAAAACGATAAGCCGCCGTCGTAATGTTATTGGCTTTGTAATAAGGTGAGGTTATGTAATGGATGGTGAGCTCGCTGTCATCAAACCCTGTACCACCAGATTCCATCGATACTTCATAGATCGAATCTAGATCAATCGTGGAGACCTTCGTTTTCTTGCCAGTGACACCTTGATGATCAATCAGGATAATGCGCTCGTCGGTGATTACGAAAGAATCTCGAACAAGTTTAAAGCCTGTTGTGATGACTTCATTTGGCATCAGATACGTTCCATACTGCCTCGTAAGCTCCTCAACAGAAACTTCTGATAAATTTCCTAGTAAACCACTAAAAATACCCACTATCATCACTCCTCCTTGAACAAATATATGTCTCAATTCCACATCTATACGGCGTTCTCCGCTGACTGTATCCGTTGCTTCCAACAAACGCCAAGTCCGTTTGTACGCCTGAATTGCATAATTGACTGCCACTTGTCTCACTCTATAAAGGATTAAATGTGTTCCTGAAGGAGAGAGAAATTCATGTGGAAAAAGCTAAAGACACCAGCAATAGGTAGTATGGTCGTTGTGCTGGCGATTTCGACAGCAGCTTGTGGGAAGGATAATCTAAGCCCACAAAGTGTAACACCAACTCAAAGTCCATCTGGTCTAACTGGGACTGGCAATTCAGTGACGAAGAGTCTATCGCAAACGGGCAAAGATATCATTGGGCTTGCAACCAATGATGATGCAGTCCTTCCGATGAAACAAATCGGGAATGTCAATTATGTATCTGCCCAAGACCTCATTAAAACATTGAATTTCCAATCAGATTGGGAAGATTCGGGAGGCAAGCTAATTTTAGGGGATAATGATGCCAACTTTGAATTGACCATGAACTCGACTAAAGCCAGTAAGGAAGGCGCAGATATTCAACTAAGCCAGCCTGTAGTGAAGGAAGGCGCGACGGCGTATTTACCTGTCTCTGATTTGGCGGATTTATTTCAAGACGATATGTCGTATGAAGTTAGGAATAGTAATGTTATTATTCACGCTTCACCTATTGCGATCATCGAAAATGAGGATGATCCTGTAAGCGCGAATGATAACTCGCCAGAGTTGAATTTCGGGGATGATCCGTCTGATCCATTCAAAGGCGATGGAGCAGGAGTAAATCCTGCATGGATGTCTAATCAAACGAATGGTGATCTACCAGTGTGGTCGGCAAACAATCCGGACGAGGTCATGCCAGTTTTGAAAAATATCGATATCAATGCCATGATCAATAAAGGAAAGAACTATTTAGGAGTCAAATATAAATTTGGTACAGGCTCATATCCCAAAACAGGACGATTTGATTGCTCTACATTTACCCAATATATTTTTGGGAAATACAATATTAGTCTGCCGCGGGTAGCTCGGCAACAAGGTGCTAAAGGTAACTTGGTATCACGTAAGTCGTTGCGCAAAGGTGATTTGATGTTTTTCTACGTGCCGGGGCGTTTCAAAACGAATAGAACGGTTGGTCATGTAGGGATTTACATCGGAAACAATAAGATGCTGCATGCATCCCCTAAACCGAAGAATGGGGTACAAATTACAAATATTGATAAACCCTATTGGAAAAAAACGTTTTTAAAAGCAAAGCGAATTGCTTATTAATGGAATTAGTGGTAAAAGCCTATCCCAAGGATAGGCTTTTATTTTTGTTTATTTTGAAACAATTGAATCCCTTCTGCGTTTAAATGTGTAGGAAGTTTTTTTGTGGAGGAGGCATGGAAGAATGACAATTGTACTTTATGAAAAATTGCCCGAGGGGCAGCTGCTCCGACTCGGTGAACGTGCATGGGATGATCAGCTTATTCAAGCCTTAAATGTGGCTAATTTTATTCTCGTTGGCGGGAAGGAATATGAAATGATTGAGGGGCGATTGAATTTAGATCTCCATGTTTTCGAATTGCTGCTCGTTAAAGCCGGCTCAGAAGGGGGAGGGAGCAAGGAGTGAAACGACCGCTTAAAGTACTATCAGCTTCACTCAGTCTGATTCTGTTTAGTCAAATGCTTTGGGTATCGGCTCAGGCTGCAGAGACACCTAGTCCGAGCACGAGTTCATCTAAATTAGTAGAATGGTCGAATGAAGATGTCAAAGCGTATTACGATCCACAAGTGGATTGGAGCTTGCCTATTCCGCCTGATAAAAGCTTAGCTGCACCATCACCATCACCATCGCCAACGCCGAGCACAACTGGTAGCAGCAATGCTCCTATCATTGTGAATCAAGTTTCGGGTAATGGCTTTGGATGGGATGATCTGCTGCTGTATCATCTGATTTTCAATACCGTAAGCCCTTATTCATCTAGCAGCTGGGGGAACAATCACCGCTCTTATTATTATCGATCCAATACGCCCTATGTCAATAAAACGTATCAACCCAGTTCGTTTACGAATCGGTCTACCACGAAGACACCAACAACCTCTAGCGGAAGTGGGACCTTTACTTCGAACTCGAATAAATCGTCAACTACCACCAAAGGTACAACAGGTTCTTCGGTTAGTGGTTCAAACGCGAGTGGCAGTACATCGACCAGCGGCTCCAAGTCAACATCAACCTCTTCAGGCAGCATAGGTGGTAAATCAAGCGGTTTTAGCTCCTCCTCCAGCTCAAGCTCTGGGGGTTAATCGAATGGGATTTGAAGTAATTGGAATACCAGCCCTTGACAGAAATTCTCGTGTTCAGCAATTAGCTGATCTGGGGTTTACATGGGCTAATTTGGATAACGAAGAGTACTGGATTGATCAACTTGTGGTTATGCCAAATGAGGTTTATCAGGACCTTATTCATGCAGCTGCTGAACTTTGGCAGGTGTTTGATAAAGCCGTTCGTTATGTTCTCGGTAAAAGGGAGCTTTATGCAGACTTATCGATACCGGAAGTGCTATGGGATGGGCTGGATCGACTTGAGCCGAATGGCAAAGGCTTCATAAGCCGCTATGCGAGATTTGATTTTACTGTCGATCAAACAGGGAACATTAAACTACTAGAACTAAACGCAGATACGCCTACGGGTTATGTCGAAGCCTCCATTGCGACTCCGTGGCTTTGTGAGCAATTTGGTTTGGAATCACCGAATCGTAGGATGAAGGAGCTTCTAAGGGCAGCCTGGGAAATTGAGGCACCTGATTACGCGGCCTGTATAGCCTACGGAGTGCATGCGGAAGACACGGGTACGATAAATGCACTTGTTGCCCATAGTGGGAGAAAAATGACATGCGTGGATTGTTTGGACTTATGGATCGATGAAGGCGTCGTCAAGGTTGGTACTGATCAGACCATTGGGCGTATGTTTGCCTTATATCCGAAAGAGTGGATGGGGGTTGACGACGGGGGAGAAGCGCTGTCGTATGCGATCGAGGAGCAATTCGTTCATTTGTTCAACCCCTTGCATGCTGTGATTTTACAATCCAAAGGCTTGCAAGCATTAATCTGGGATCTTCATGCCAGACAGTCAGACCTATTTACGCAAGAGGAACATGAAATGATTAAGACCTACATGCTGCCAACGTATATGGATCCTGTTCTCGAAGGTAACTTTGTATCCAAATCGATGTTTGGCCGCGAAGGCGGATCTGTAGAACTATACAACGAGCATGGAGAGTTGGAGTTCAAGGATGAAGCGGGCTTTGATACGAGCGTGTTTTTTAAACGTGTGTATCAAGAAAGGGCTGACCTGCCGCGGCTAACCTTTGAGCATGGTCAAGGATATTTATTAACTGGCCTATTCGTATTGAATGGTACGCCTTGCGGGCTTCTAGGTAGAGCAGGCGGCATTATAACGGGGAATGCAAGTCAATTTGTGGCGATTGGAGTGAAAGCGCCTTGAAACAAGGAAGATTTATTGGATTGGCAATAGGACTTATCGGCGTCATTGTCATCATATGGATCATCAGTACGGCATTCGATAAGAAGCCATCTGTTCTAAGCCAAACGACATCAGGCAACGCAGCGACGACATCGAATTATGCGCCTGGTGACGTGCCGTGGGACTATCAAGTCCAGCAAGTCAAGGTTGGTGATCTCATTGATGGTGATATGGTGTTGTTGCCGAACAATGAGCGAATTTCCAACGATCAGAATTTTGCGACTGGGGATAGCATCTGGGTATTGAGTTTCATGCAAGCAACGATGAAAGTGGACAGTCAAGGGAAGAACGATGTCACTTTGTCGCAATGGAAACCGATAAAGTCATTCAAAACAAAAGAAGAAGCAGACAAAGATCTAACGGAGTTGAAAGTGGAAATAAAGACAGATGTGAAATTGATCGGGGTATATAAAACAGAGCTAGATAGCAAGTTTAGGTACTTCGCCGTTATCGAATTGCCAACCGGACAAAAGGTTAAGCAGCCGATTCCAGAAGAAAGATATAAAATCTTCAGGGATAAAAAAGAAGTAAGCGTAGTCCTAGAAGAAGTGCATGATTATACAGATTTTGATCAATCGATGGCTAAATTTCGGGGGTGGGTAGAGTGATCGTTGTAGATCTTATCATAAGTTTATTCGTCATTGTCCTGTTACAGTTTGCAGGGATGTACATCTTTAGTTTAATGACACCCTATCGTGATATGGAAGAAATAAATAACGGCAATGTGGCTGTGGGTATCTATGGGAGGCAAGTTCATAGCTACGGCTATCATTCTCGGCATTGCTGCCTATACGAATTCCTCCATCTGGCATATGAGCTTATGGTTTGCGGTAGGGTACGTATGCTTAATAGCCTCATATTGGGTTTTTGATTGGCTAACCCCAGGTGTGAAGCTATCAGACCAGCTAAAGCAAGGAAATGTGGCAATTGGTACCCTACTTGCAGCAGTTTATATTGGTATAGCGCTTTCAATAAGCAGTCTAATTATTTAACATATCTATGTATTAGATCGCAATTTTCGTTATTTCTACATTCGCGAGCTGCGATAAATCCAAGAACTGATTGTTGATGTTGATGAGCGGTCGGAAGAAATCAGTAGGGTTCGTCATGATGATGGTACCTTCACGTCCGTCGCTCAAAGACACTTTTTTACCTATAAAATTAGGAATCATGTTACGTATGAATACTTGAGTGATTTTGGGATCCAGTTCGCCAAAGCTCATGCGATGAAGCTCTTTAAGCACATGAAGAAGATCACGTCGCTGTTGATACACTCTGTTGGATATCATGGCGCTATAGACATCTGCGACCGCGACTATGCGCGAGTAAGAATGGATGTCCGTACCGTTTTTCCGTAGAGGATAGCCTGTACCATCCATACGCTCGTGATGCTGAAGGGCGACGAGTGCGAGCGTTTCATCCTTTAATGATTTGCGTATGATATCATAGCCATGAATGGTGTGCTTCTGAACTTCCTCGAACTCTTCCTTCGTTAGCTTGCCTGGTTTATTCAAAATATCCGGATGAATTCTACATTTACCAATATCGTGCAAATAGCCTGCTTTTCCGACAATTAGAGCATCCTTCTCGGATTTATTCATCCATTTGGCTAGATAATAGGATAGCATCCCAACTTGAACACTATGCTGAAGGGTGTAGTCATCTTGACTGTGCAAAGAAAGGAGTAGAGAAACAACATCCTTCTCCTCTTGAATGCTATCAATCATCGGATTGAAAGCGGATTCTACAGTGTCATTGCGAATAGAACCTCCGTCTTGCAAAACTTCAAAGAGTTCTTTGATACCCTGGATAGCATTGTTAAATGAGGTAACCTGTAACATGTTAGCTTGTTTGGATGGCGCTTCCTCTACGACTTTCTCGATTTCACTGCGTCTTGGAGCTATATCAACATAATCCACACTGTGGCGATTGAGCATCGAAATGTCTCCAGCATCGAGAACAGTGCCTGAGGATAAAAGATGAAGGCCTACTTCATTGTAGGAATCGGAAATTAATTTGTCACCAACGATAAGTTGAAGCACATGTACACGCATAGAAGCTCCTCTCCAAGTCCTAATATCTGGTAGGTATATTGTAATACTACATCCCAATATAACGACTGTAAAGACTTTTGGCTTGAATTAAATCCTCAGTCCCTTGGATGAGAACACGCCCGCCAGGGAATAGAATAATTTGAATATCCTCAGAAGCGTGAAATTTTAAAAGAAAACGGTTTTTCTCAACCAGACCAAGCGGTTGCAGCCGTTCCTCCCAGTATTCCAGAGGTTGTGTGCTTGGAATAACTGGATGAATTTGAACCGAATTGCGTCCGCATAAAGACTGTATGGTATCACTTTCAAGATGGGCATCTAAGTACTCATATTGCTTAAGCGCACAAGCGGGACAATCCGGCTTCTTAGCCCCAGATACCCGTATCGCGGAGTTCTGATTGAACCATAAGTCCCATTGCTGCATGCTGAGATTGAGCTGCTCGGTAGCGCCTACGAGCAACTTAAGAGCCTCTGTAGCTTGAAATGAAGCGACAACATGGATGATCCCTCCAATGACGCCTGCAGTGTCACAAGTATCCGTGGTACCCGCAGCTGGAGCTTGTGGGAAGAGGCAGCGCAAACAAGGCGTTCGTTCAGGAATAATCGTCAGTGAGACACCTCGCGAAGCCACGGCACCGCCATAGATCCAAGGGATCCCTAATTTCATGCTGACATCGTTGAGCAGAAAACGAACGGCAAAGTTATCAGTTCCATCGAGAATCACATCGACATCATGAAGTAATTGTTCGGCATTCGTAGCATTAAGATCACAGACATGAGGATCAATGACGACAGTGGAATTCACTAGTTGAAGACGTTTCGCAGCGGCGATTGACTTTGGAATCGTCGCAGAAGCGTCCTCTTCATCGTACAGCATTTGTCTTTGGAGATTGCTCTTATCAACAAAATCACGATCTATGATCCGGACATATCCAACGCCTGCTCGCACCATATGATTGGCAAGAACAGTGCCTAAAGCTCCCATGCCAACAATAGCAACACGACCAAGACTAAGTTTGCGCTGACCTTCCATGCCAATAGGGGGGAAGAGAATTTGTCTCGAATAGCGGGGGTCAACCGCATTTTCTGTATATAAAAGTGGATCCAAGTTAAGTCATCTCCGTTCAAATCAGTTATCAGCCTTCGGTGTTTGCAGCGGGTTCCAGGGGCCTGTTTGATTGCCTTTCCATTCGGACCCATCCTCCCAGATTTCTTTTTTCCAAATGGGTACAATTTGTTTCAAACGCTCAATGGCATACCGACTAGCGTCATAGCAATCAGCGCGGTGAGGGGAGGAAACAGCGATCACGACACTCGCTTCTGCAATCGCTACCTTACCCAATCGATGTGTGATGGCACATAGCGTGCCTGGCCACTTGGAATCGATTTCTTCACCGATGCTCGCCATCGTTTTCAAGGCCATAGGGACATAAGCCTCATACTCCAATAGGACCGTTCGCTGTCCATATGTCATTTCTCGCGTAGTGCCAATGAAGGCTAGTGAAGCGCCATGGTTGGGATGATTCACCTTTGAGGTCACGGATACGACATCAATCGTTGAATCGGTAATTTCATAAAGTGAAGGCTGTCCACCTGAAACAGGTGGTATGAGTGCGAGCTCGTCGGAGGCGGAAACCGTATCCTGATCACCGGCGTAAGCTTGATTTTTGGCGAAAAAGCAAATAGGAAGCTGCGCAGAGGCAGCAGGATAGTCAGTGATGATTTTATCCTTCAATTGTGCAATGGTAATCGATTCTTGATCGACTGAAATCGTTAGAACAGCAGTACCGAATAGGTCTACAAGACCTGCGAAGAGTTGGATGTGTAAGTTCAATTTGTTTCTCCTTGCGTTAGATGTTAGAATCCCTTACAGCATATCATATTTTGCCCTAAAAATGGTATAATGGAGTGATCCCTTGGCAGGACATGGAATTTGAATTAACGGAGGAGTTATAAGCATGCAAATGAATTCACTCATAGAAGTGTCTGACTTACATAAGAACAAAGAAGCTTTTACCGTTGATGAAATGGTTGCGTTAGCGGAACTGCGGTTGAACAGTCAAGATCGCGTTCCGTCGGTGGAGGGGGAGGCATTTGATCTCAAATCGTGGTACCGAAATTGGAGCAACAAGGGGAAGAAGAGTGCAGCTGAAGAGCCTACTCATGTGAGGGTGGAAGCGGTAGATGAGTTCCAAGCGTTGATACCGTGGGGGCAAGCGGATCAAGCTCTATTCCTGTATGCACAAGAGGGACAACCGCTGAAGAAAGGCTATCCGATTCGACTATACGTGCCAGACGGAAGCAGTGAATGTCTGAATGTAAAAAGTATTGTAAAAGTCTGGTTTCTGAATGATCCAGCTTTAGGTGAAGAAGCAACTTATGGGTTCAAGAACAAAGTAACCCTCGATGAGCTCAAATTCAAGAAATGAGGAAGAGGATACTTGCATAACATAGAGACATGCTAGGATTTAGTTGTCTATGAAGAGAGGTGAACGGGATGTCGGCCCCCTTGCAACGACTAGTTATTTTACATACGAATGATATTCATAGCCATTTCGAACAGATGCCCAAAATCAGCGCCTATTTTGATCGTGTCCGCCGGCTCTGGCCGCAAGATCAAGTATTGACACTTGATATTGGCGATCATATGGATCGGATGTTTCCAGAGACAGAAGGAACGAATGCGATCGCCAATTTAGAAATCATGAATGCCACAGGCTATGAAGCCATGGTTCTAGGTAATAATGAAGGATTAACCTTCACACCGGATTGGCTTAGAGCTGTTGTGCTGGAGCATGCACAATTTCCGATTATTGGCAGCAATATTACGGATATCAACACGAAGGAAACGCCAGATTGGATGCTGCCATCACTAACTGTTGAGAAATCAGGACTTCGTATTGGTCTGATTGGGGTCACAGCCGCTTATCAAGATTACTATGAGCTGCTCGGCTGGCATGTAACAGATCCCATGAAGGCTGTAAGCGCCCATGTGAGCCTATTACGTCCGAACGTGGATATTCTAATCGTCATGTCGCATTTAGGCCTTAGAACGGATCAACGGATGGCTGAGGAGCTGGATGGCATCGATCTCATCCTTGGCGGTCACACCCATCATTTACTCGAAGAGCCGCTTCTGCTCAGCGGCACTTATATTGGTGCGGCCGGCAAGTTCGGACAATATGCCGGCCATATTGAGCTTGCCTACGACCCGGCGCAGCGCCGGATCGTAGAGCTGCAAGGCCGCGTCGTCCCGATGACGGACGCGAGCGAGGAAGACAGCAGCGTCATCACGCTGCTGGAGCACTACCGCATCGCCAGCAGCGCCTCGCTGGCGGTGGAGGTGGCGCAGCTGCGGCAGCCGCTGCGCCTGGATTGGTACGGCGAATCCCCGCTCGGCAACTTGCTTGCCGCGGGTATTCGCCGCTGGACCAGCGCCGAGATCGGGCTGGTCAATAGCGGGCAGCTCCTTCAGGGACTGAAGGAGGGGGGCTTGACCCGAGGCCGGCTGCTGGAAATCTGCCCCGGCCCGATCAATCCCTGCCGCATGCTGCTCAGCGGCGCGGATATTCGTCAAGCGCTCGAAGAGTCGCTGCTTGACGAATTCATGGAGAAGCCGATACGCGGCTACGGCTTCCGCGGGGAGGTGCTAGGCGTCCTCTGTGTGGACGGGATAACCGTCCAAGTGAATGCCACGCGCCCTCCCTACGAGCGAATCGTCGCCGTGTATGTCGGCGAGGAATTGCTAGATCCAGAACGTTCCTACCTAGTGGGCACGATTGATATGTTTACGTTCGGCTCCGGCTATTTATCGCTGAGCCGAGGCAAGCAGATCGTTTACATGCTGCCGGAATTTATCCGTGATGTGCTAGCTGATCAACTCCAAGATGAGTCTGCGATTGCAGGCAGCCACCACCTTCGGTTCACAGATGTTGTCAGACCCAGTCCAAAACAGGTAGAATAAGAAATTGAAGCAAGATAGAGGTTGTTCAAAAAGTCCACTTTTGATCATGAAGTATTCCATGAAGGGTATTCGACATCGAATATTGAATTCAGCCGGAACTTCCGGTGCTCACGTAGCTTTCACTACTACGCTCCGCTCCTCATTTCCTAGCTTCTTTCAATCTTCTCGATGCTGAAAACCGGACTTTTTGAAAACGCAATAAAAGTTATCAGAATATAGGGGGCAATTATGCATACAATTTTTGAGGCGATCATTATTGGGATCGTTGAAGGCTTGACGGAGTTTTTACCCGTATCCTCGACAGGGCATATGATTTTGGCACAAAGCTTACTAAACACACAAAATGACGAAGTCATGAAAACGTTCGATTTCGTGATTCAATTAGGCGCTATTATGGCGGTTGTCATTATCTATTGGAAGCGAATCCTTTCCTTATTTGGACTTGTGAATCGGAAAAGCGAAAGTAAAACAGGGAAAAAGCTGAATTTAATTCACATTTTAATTGGTATTATACCTGCTGGTGTGATTGGTGTTTTATTTAATGATGTTGTGGATGAGAAGCTATTTAATACAACAACCGTCTTAATTGGACTCGTGCTCGGTGGTATTTTATTGATCATTGCCGAGAAGAAAAAGGAACAACCCAAAACGACCGTACTTGATGATTTGACGTATCGACAAGCTTTCGCTATCGGATTGTGGCAGCTCGTTTCGATTTGGCCTGGCTTTTCTCGATCTGGTTCCACGATTGCCGGTGGTATGCTTTCAGGTGTAAGCCGTGCGGCTTCAGCTGATTTCACCTTCATTATGGCGATTCCGATTATGTTCGGTGCTTCAGGTGTCTACTTTTTGAAAAATTATGAAGCATTGTCATCCGACGATTTGGCCTTTTTTATTGTAGGATTTCTAGTGGCTTTCGTTGTGGCTTTACTGGCCGTCGTATCCTTCATTAAGTTTGTACAAAAGATGAAGCTCACTTACTTTGCATATTATCGTTTTGCCATCGCGATTATTTTCGCGCTTTATATGTTTTTAAAGTAAAATATTTAAGTAACATTAGCGAATCGCGTCGAAAGACGCGGTTTTTTGTATTGAACTTTTCTTTGAAATCTATTACATTTAAATAGAACGTAATGCTCACCTATGCGGGGGTCCTGAAATGCTGTTTATGCCGATCAACATGTGTCAACCTGGGATGAGGCTGGCTAAGAATATATACAACGATGATGGTATGGTCCTTTTGGCCGTTAATGTTGAGCTTACACAGAGACTACTCGATCGCTTGTTTAGCTATGGAATTGATTATATTTACATAGAAGATGCAAGAACAAATGACATTATTCAACCAGATGTCATTCAGGATGAAACAAGAAGCAAAGCGGTCACCGAAATTCGCAATACTTTCAAGAAGGTAATGGAAGATTCGAATAAACGCGGAGCTGTGAATTATTACGACATTGGTCGTAATTTTCGTGATGTCATGAAGATGATTATTGATGATCTTAGTGCTCATGAGGGTGCTATGGTCATGCTCAATAATATGAATGTGAAAGATAATTACTTATTTCAGCACTCAGTTAACGTAAGCATTTATGCGATCATGCTTGGAATCAGTTATGGGTATAGTCGAGATAAACTCGAGACACTTGGTTTAGGTGCGTTATTGCATGATATTGGGAAAACGAAAGTGCCATTAGGCATTCTGCGCAAGCCTTCTCAGCTAACTCCGGACGAGTTCAAGGAAATGAAAAATCATACGACCTATGGCTTCAATCTATTGAAGGACGAGCCGAATATCCCACTTCTTTCTGCTCATTGTGCCTTGCAGCATCATGAACGGATTAATGGCAGCGGATATCCGCGGGGAATTCAAGGGAATGAGATAAATGAGTTCTCCAGATGGATTGGACTCGTCGATTCCTATGACGCTATGACGACTACACGGGTGTATCGCAGACCTTTATTGCCACATGAAGCGATGGAGCAGTTATTCGCGGGCTCTGGCACGATGTATGATCAAAGTCAGATTGCTTTGTTTCGAGACAAAATTGCCATCTACCCACTAGGGATTACAGTACGGTTGAATACAGGCGAATATGGTATCGTATCGAAGTTGAACATGGCTGTTCCGCAAAGACCAACTATTCGCGTGCTTCAAGATGAAGCAGGTACTGTACTTAAGGAACCCTATGAAATTGATCTTTCAAGCAAGCTATCGACTTTAATTTCCGAAATTGGGGAAATTAAAGTAAGCGAATCGGAATTAGATTCAAATATGCCTACACTTCTTTAGAATAGATATAGCACATATTGGAAAAAGAACCTGGGAAACCAGGTTCTTTTTGTAGATTAAGGAGGAAGCACGATGCGGGAGTCCATGGAAAAAGGTGTGTTTTGGAAATGGGGGCACGCCATGTTTCGGTTCCGATGGCTAGTGCTCACGATTGGCATTAGCTTAATGCTTATCTTTGCTATTTTCGCTCAAAAAGCGCCAGGTATGTTGAAAGACAACGGGTTTACTCCCAAAGGGAGCGAATCCGATCTGGGATTGATTCAAATGCGGGATGAGCTTGGTGTGCCTCGAACACAGCTTAATTTCGTTTATACGGGGCACAATGGGCTTGATATAACGGTGAAAGATCAGCAAGATGCGATTATGGCCTCACTTACGAAGGTGAAAGAACTGTCTTATGTGGAGGATGTGAAATTTGTAACTACGCCTCGTAATGAGGGACATGTAGATATACAGGCTGTTAGTGTATCGCTCACGTTGGATACAGATCCAGCATTAGAGGTATACCCGGAGCTTAAGTCGCTTGTACATCCGCCTGCAGGTATGGACGTGTATGTAACGGGAGGGCCCGCGATTCTGTATGACATGCAAGTTGCCAGCAAACATGATATTGCCAAGTCGGAAGCGATTGGTTTACCTATTGCACTTCTAGTGTTGCTAATTGTCTTCGGTACATTCGTTGCAGCACTTTTACCCATGATCGTGGGATTAATGAGTGTGACGCTCACACTGGGAGTTACCTATTTTATCGCGCAGCATCAATCTTTATCGAATTTTTTGCCGAATATGGTTACGATGCTAGGGCTTGCTGTCGGGATTGACTATGCGCTCTTTCTGGTAAGCCGCTTTCGTGAAGAGCTCAAAGTGCAAGGTAATGTAGCTGCTGCCGTAGCCATGACATGCCAAACAGCAGGACGATCAATTTTCTTCTCTGGAATCGCTGTACTCATTGGTTTGTTGGGTATGCTGTTTGTGGATTTGACCTTCTTCCGGTCTCTCTGTCTCGGAGGGGTTATCGTTGTATCTATTTCCGTAGTTGTGGCCAATACGGTGCTGTTAGCTCTTCTTGGTATATTGGGTCATCGCATTAACTCCTTGCAGGTCGTTCCTAAACGATTCCGTAAGCAAGAAACATCGAAGTTCTGGGAGAAAATCGCTTATGCGGTAATGAAACGTCCAGTCGTTTTAGTTGTGCTAGTAGGTGGTGTATTGATCTACAGTATGACGCCCATCTGGCATATGAAATTAGGTGTGCCTAATGCGGAGGTCCTTCCTCCAAGCTATGAATCACGATATGGAGCGGAGCTGCTCAAAACCGCCTATGACCCTCGCATGACAGGACCCATTCAAATTGTAATACAATCGAAAGATGAGATTTGGTCATCAGCCTCGATCGGCGAGATTCAAGCCTACGGAGAACGGGTCAGGGCAGTCGCTGGCGTAAAAGAAGTGCAGAGCTATCTAACCGTCTTAGGGCAGCATTCGGATGCAGAGCTTGCAGGGATGTTTACAAAGCCTGATGTTCAAAAGCAGTTAGAAGACGCGCAATTAGCCAAAGGCCATACCGCTTTGATGGTAGTTATTCCAGAGAAGGATACGGATGATCCTGCGACGGATGCGTTAGTTCACGAGCTCCGCAAGTTGAATAAAGAAGGATTAGAGACTGCCGTTACAGGTGGACCTGCCTACCGATTGGACATCATTGATCGCATTCAAAAGGAAATTCCTGAAGTTCTTATTTTCGTCATGGGAATTACCTATCTCGTTCTCTTGCTGGCTTTTCGCTCGGTCCTGCTCCCACTTAAAGCTGTGCTTATGAATATGCTTAGTTTAGGCGCTAGTTTAGGCATCGTTGTTTTAGTTTTCCAACATGGCATTATGGCGGATATACTGCACATTACGTCAATCGGATATGTGAGTGCAACACTGCCTGTCATCATCTTCTGCGTCGTTTTTGGTATCTCAATGGATTACGAAGTGTTCCTCATTTCACGTATTATGGAAGAGTATGAGGCAAGCGGAGACAATGATCAGAGTACAGCTGAAGGGTTGAAAAAAACAGGGAGCTTGATTACAAGTGCAGCTTTCATCCTTGTAGTCGTAGTTGGATCTTTTATTTTCACGGATATTGAAATTATGAAGGCTCTGGGACTAGGTCTCGGACTTGCGGTATTGATTGACGCCACAATCGTAAGGGTTATGCTTGTTCCTGCGCTTATGAAACTGCTCGGTGATGCAAATTGGTGGGCACCAAGGTGGCTCCGTGTGAAGCCCCAGGCAAAAGTGGAGAAGCGGTAGCGCCATCTGCACTTCCTGTCTCTGTTTCCTTTTTTGTGAATCATAAGTTACAATAAAGGGCATAGGTATAGGCATAATAGGTAGTAACATGTTCTTGAATAGGAAATGATAGGTCAGGTGTAAACAGCATGAATAGGAACGTAACACACTCCATCTTACCGGAGTTAACTCCCCAATATGATCCTTGGGACCCCATTCGGTCGTATCGGAAATACGGGAAACATGTATTAACCAGCATTGAGCTTACCATCACCAATCTGTGTAATATGCGTTGTGAGCATTGTGCAGTTGGAGATTCACTTACGATGTCAGAAGGACCCCGTATTCCGTTGCCAGTCATATTACAAAAGCTGGATGAAATTGAACATTTGGAAACGATCAGTTTAACAGGCGGCGAGCCGTCCTACCACATCAAGATCGTGAAGGACTACATGCTACCCATCCTGAAGTATGCGCGGGAGCGGGGGATTCGCACTCAAATTAACTCGAATTTAACGTTAGATTTGGAGCGTTATGAGCTGCTTGCGCCTTATCTCGATGTGATGCATATTTCGTTTAATTATTTGAATGCAGATGATTTCCATCAAGTAGGATTTGTGAACTCAGAGCGTCCAGTGGGGCAAGGGGCGGCATTAGGGATGTATGAGCGAATGGTAAATAATACGATCGCGCTTAGTAAAGGCGGTTTGTACATTTCCGCGGAGTCGATGATTAACACGCGGACCCATTTGAAATTGCCTGAGATCCATCAGCTCATTAATGAAATGGGATGCAAGCGTCACGAGGTACATCCGATGTATGCGAGTTCTTTCGCTTCACATCTTCCAATGGTTACACTGGACGAATTGCGCACGAGTATTCATCGCTTGTTAGATTATCGCAATCCAGAAATGTGGATGCTATTCGGAACGCTGCCTTTCTTCGCATGTAATGAACTGGAAGCGGATCGTACATTAGTTAAGCGTCTACGTGAGGAGCAAAATGTTACGGTTCGTAACGACCCTGATGGGCGGAACCGATTGAATGTCAGTACGTTTACTGGCGAGGTTTTCGTCACCGATTTTGCTAATGAGCCTCCGCTTGGAAATATACATGATGATGGGCTTGATGATATCTTTGCACGTTGGGAGAACAATGCGCTGAACCAGCGGGTGAATTGTTTCTGTAGTACCGCTTCTTGTTGCGGACCCAACCTGCTTGTAGCTGACTCGTACTATCGCACTGTGGATTTCAAAAGCCGTAAAGCTATTATCTAATCATCTTTCTGAAGGAGAAATACATTTTGCCACATACGTCGTTTGATTTCGGTTCCATCGCACTCAATCTTTTCCTGGTTATCCTACTCGTCCTGTTAAATGGATTTTTCGTAGCAGCTGAGTTTGCTCTTGTGAAGGTACGGCAGTCTCGCATTCAGCAGCTGGTTAATGAAGGCAGCGGAAAAGCCAAATATGCGAGTATCGTAACGTCACAACTGGATAGGTATTTATCAGCTACACAGCTTGGCATTACACTTGCCTCCTTGGGACTGGGTTGGATAGGAGAACCTGCGATTCATGATCTGATTATGGAGCCTCTATTTCATACTTTTGGCTTAGGGGAATCCGTGTATACAACGACTATGTCTTTTATAATTGCTTTCGGATTTATTACGTTTATGCACATTGTGCTGGGGGAATTGGCTCCTAAATCGTTTGCGATCCAAAAACCTGAACTGACTTCCTTGTGGCTCTCAGCTCCGCTATTGTTTTTCTACAGACTATTTCGCCCGATTATTTGGGTACTTAATGGCGCAGCGAACAAATTCCTTTCGATGATTGGCGTAGAGCCAGCCAGCGAGCATGAAGCAGCGCATACCGAGGAAGAAATTCGAATCCTGATGGATGAGAGTGTCAAAAGCGGTCATATCAATGAAGACGAGATGACGCTTTTCGATAACATTTTTGAATTTTCCGATCTCATCGCCCGTGAAGTGATGCTGCCTCGGACAGATATGGATTGTCTGTTTCTGGAAACAAGCTTTATCGATAATTTGCGGTTCGTTCACGAAACCAAGCACACACGCTACCCTGTAGCTGATGGGCATAAAGATAACATCGTAGGTTTTGTACATATTGCTGACTTACTGACAGCGGATCCTGATGTCGAGCAGGAGCTTAAGAACTTCATTCGTCCTATTTTGAATGTACCGGAGTCGATGGAAGTTAGCCGCGTACTCAAGCTTATGCAGAAAAAGCACTCCCAACTCGCGATCGTTGTTGATGAGTACGGGGGAACTGCGGGGCTCTTAGCTTTGGAAGATATCATCGAGGAAATCGTGGGAGAATTGCATGACGAATTTGATGTGAATGAACGGCCTGGCGTGGAAGTGAAAGACAAATACACCTCTGTCGATGGTCGTGTATTGCTGGAAGACCTGAACGACATGCTGGACCTTCAAATTGAAGACGATGATGTGGATTCGATTGGCGGCTGGCTGTTTAAGAAGGTGGAAGGCGCTCCTGTCAAAGGGAAGAAAGTACCTTATGCCAATCATGTTTTCGAAGTGACCGAGGTAGATCGATTACGTATTGTTCGTATACATATAACGAATATCGACACTGTTAAACCGGGAAATGAATAATCGGAGGAGTCTCTATGTCACCTAAGACAGCAATACTCATGGCGTTAGGAATATTGGTGTTATACGGTTTGTTCACCGTAGGGCTGCCATTTCTTCTAGCGCTGGTGACAGCTATTTTTTTAGACCCACTTACAACGCTCTTGATGCGTGTCTCGAAAATGAGCCGATTTGTCGCTGCAACGATCGTTAGTACAGCATTCACTTTACTGATGGTGGCATTAATCTATTTTATTGGGATGAATGTCGTTACCGAGTTAATTGACCTTGGTCGTAAAGCGCCTAATTACATGGAGGATGTCAATAAATACGTGGATCAAGCTGTGGTGCGAACCCAAGTATTCTATGATTCTTTATCCCCAGAGATGGCAGCGCAAGTACAGACGTGGGTAGAACGGAGTACAGAGACGTTAACGGGAGCATTGACGAGTATTTTGAGTGGTATTTCAGGATTTTTCCTCAATATGGCTGGGAAGATCCCTAATTTATTCATGCTATTGATCATCTATGTGATCACCCTGTATTTGTGCATGTACAACTTACCCAATTTGAAGGTTGCTTTTCTCTCGATGTTTGAAACGAAAACCAAGGATAAAATGGAAAATGTGTTGACTTATTTGCGAGAGGCTATTTTTGGCTTTATTCGCGCGCAGCTGATCATGGCGATATTTACGTATTTGTTAACTTTCATTGGACTGCTCGTACTGCGGGCAGAGTACCCACTCGCAATTTCACTGCTAGTTATGGTGATGGAATTCGTGCCCGTGATTGGGACCGGAATTATTTTCATCCCATGGATCATTTATCAGTTGCTGCTCGGATATACGGGTATGGGAATTGGATTGTTCGTGCTCTTCTTGGTACTCATCATCCTCCGCCGGATTGTTGAGCCCAAAGTGCTTAGTGATGCTGTTGGGATCAACTCGTTAGCGGCTTTAATTTCCTTGTACATTGGCTTTGAATGGCTAGGCTTTGCCGGCTTGTTCCTCGGACCTTTGGTCGTCATAATTTATCAAGCATTGCGCAAAGCAGGCGTGTTGAATTTGAATATTAAATTAGATTAAAGATGAGCTAAAAGAAATCCCTTTTCGAATTGCGCGGGTGCAATCGGTGAGGGTTTTTTTGTGTTTTGCGGGGCGAAAGGTTCGGGAAAGGAGCTGAAGTGATTTTCTCCTCGAAAAAGATGGAAAATCAGTGATTTTGGTCAAGTTATACCGCATATAACGAGTCATATAGGTTCTGAAAAGGAGGAGACGTATGTACACACAATTTAAAAGTTGGTACCCGTATATCGGACCGTGTGACCCCTGTCCACCGATTCGAGTGAAATGGTATAATACGCCGCCGCAATTATATATGAATTTTCAACCACCAGGATTGCCACAGTATAGCCCCTATGATGCTTTGAAAATAGGGACACTCTGGCCAGCACTTTATGGGCCCTATCCGAATCCGTTACAGGAGACAAGAGGTGATGAAGGAGGCCAATCTACATGAGCGAGCAAGTGCTGCCTGAAGCCTATTACAAGCAACTTCGTGATTTGCAAGCCGTGGATTTTGTATTGGTGGAGTTGACCCTATATTTGGATACGCACCCTGACGATCTGAGCGTGATTCAACAATATAATCAATTTGCTCACAAGCGGTTGCACATGGTTCAGCAGTTTGAATTTGAATTCGGTCCTTTGATGTCTTACGGTCATAGCTTCACGAAGGCGCCATGGCAGTGGAAGGAAACACCTTGGCCGTGGCAAGTTTAAGAAGGAGGATAGCCAATGTGGATTTATGAGAAAAAGCTGCAATACCCAGTCAAGGTAAGCAAATGTGATCCGCGGATGGCCAAACTGCTTCTTGAGCAGTATGGGGGAGCAGATGGGGAACTTGCTGCGGCACTTCGGTATTTGAACCAACGCTATTCGATTCCGGATAAGGTTGTCGGATTGCTGACGGACATAGGTACGGAAGAGTTTGCTCATCTCGAGATGATTGCGACTATGGTGTATAAACTCACGAAAGACGCCACGCTGGAGCAGATGAAGGCGGCTGGATTGGATGATCACTACGTAGCCCATGATCGAGGGCTCTTCTATCAGAGCGCAGGAGGCGTCCCCTGGACCGCAACCTACATACAAGCGAAAGGAGACCCTATCGCCGACCTTTACGAGGACATAGCAGCAGAAGAGAAGGCGAGAGCGACTTACCAATGGCTCATTGACGTAACGGATGATGTGGATTTACAAGACAGCTTGAAATTTCTCAGGGAAAGGGAGATTGTACATTCGCTTCGATTTAGGGAGGCTGTCGAAATACTGAAGGATGATCGTGTGGAGAAGAAGATATTTTAGGGAGGAAGCTGTGTAAGTCCGATTTATCGGAACTAAAATAAGGATTACTTGTAAAAATGACCATTAGTTCGCTTTTGCCGAATTAATTACTCATTTTCCCTATGTGAGAGTTGTTTTGGTTGATTTAGTTAGGCTATTTAGGACTAATTAAGATCAAAGGATGCAGATAATGAGATTAGTTCGGCAATTTCGGACTAATAGGTTGCTGAGGGAGTGATCCGTCCCGAATTAGTCGAGATAAAAAGTGGTCGCTCATCGTTGAATAACGAAGGAGCGACCACTTTTTCTTATTCCATTTATCTAATTAGACAACTACAATTAAGCTTCTTTCATCGCCGCGCCGTGCACCCAAACCTGCTCGAGCTCAAGCTCCGAGCTGATCAGCAACAAGTCGGCGTGCTTGCCTTCGGCAATCGAGCCGTGCGTCGCTTCGAGGCCGAGCAGCCTCGCCGGATTGCCGCTCGCATAGCGGCTTGCGTCTGCGACGCTGACACCGACCTCGCGCACCATAAACCGGAGCGCATCGATCATCGTCAGCGTACTGCCGGCGAGCGCGCCGCCCTCCGTCAGTCGGGCAACGCCTGCCTGCACGGTGACGGCTTGGCCGCCTAGGTCGTACTGCCCGTCGCCGAGCCCGGCGGCGGACATGGCGTCCGTGATCAGCAGCAAGCCATGCGGCTGCTTCACCATCGTCAGCAGCTTAATCGCTGCTGGGTGCACATGGATCCCATCGGCGATCACTTCGCCGCTGATGCGTGCGTCGGTGAGGACGGCACCGACGGTCCCTGGCTCGCGATGATGCAGCGGCTTCATCGCGTTGAAGGTATGCACCGCGTGCGAGAGCCCCGCAGCCACCGCCGACTCGATGTCGGCGTAAGAGGCGTCTGTGTGGCCGCATGCGGCAACGATGCCATGATCGCGCAGCCACGCGATCATCTCATGGCCCCCCTCGCGCTCGGGGGCCAACGTCAACTGCTTCATGAGCTGCGGGAACCGCTCATGCCAATCGATCAACCATGGCAGCTGAGGCGTAACCATGAGCTTCGGATCTTGAGCGCCTGCCCACTTCGGCGAAATGAAAGGGCCTTCCAAGTGCACACCAAGCAGCTGAGCATAAGGCATGCCCTGCTCCATATAGCTGTGAACTTCAACAAGTACACGATCAATCGCTTCACGCGTAGCTGTCATCGTCGTTGCCAGCATGGCAGTTGTGCCGTGGGCAGCATGGTAACGTGTAATCGTATCCAGTGTCTCCGTATTCGCATCCATGAAATCAGCGCCGTAACCGCCATGCACATGAACGTCAATGAAGCCAGGCAGCAACCATTTACCTACTGCTTCTATGCGAACCACACTTGGACTAGCTGTGTCCTGCCAACCAGATGATTCACCTACGTAAGCCAATTTGCCATCAACCACATGAACCAATCCATTTTCAATTATGCCATGTTCCGTGACTACCCTGGCACCTGAGATGAGAAGATCCCTCATTCGAACAGCCTCCCAGCCTCAGCGTCAAGCAGAACAACTAGGTGAGGATGAGTCTGCAGCAGTGTGGCGGGAACTTCGGTTGTAATAGGTCCTGTTAGAGCCCGATGTACGATTTCGGCTTTATCGGCGCCGCGTACGATTAATAGAATCGTTTTGGCTTTCAGAATAGTACCAACGCCCATCGTCAAGGCGTGCGTAGGCACATCTTGGATCGAATCGAAATACCGCGCATTCGCTTCACGTGTTTCTTCTTTTAATTCAACACGGTGCGTACCACTAATCAAGGAATCGTCAGGCTCATTAAAGCCGATATGACCGTTATGGCCGAGGCCTAGAATTTGCAGATCAATTTGCTTGGCATCATCCAAAAGTTGATTGAATCGCTCACACTCTGCTTCCAAATCAGCTGCATTACCATTCGGGATATGAGCGGAATCTGCAGGAAGATCAATATGCGCAAATAAATGCTGCTGCATATAAGCATGATAGCTTTCAGGATGGTCGACTGGTAAGCCAACGTACTCATCCAGATTAAAAGTCGTAACTTGTTTAAAACTAACGCGGCCTTTCTCGTAGGCTTTCACGAGCTCTTCGTAAATACCAACGGGTGTGCCGCCTGTGGCTAAGCCGAGAACAGCTTTTGGCTGCATTTGAACCAGGGAAGTTATAATACCTGCACCTGCTTCGTTAAGTTCTTGTTGATTCTGGAAAATATGAAGATTCATATTCATTATTCCTCGCTTTCATGGAAGTAAGTGGTAAGGGGGATAAGTAAGGTTCAGTTTACTATTTAGTAAGATTTAGTTTTATTTTGCATGAAAATTTCATTTTTTGATAAAATTATTCTCATTTCAATCATAACTGAAATTTTTGAGATCGGCAATAACCATTTTCAACGATTCTACATTGACTTACATGGGTATGTTTGCCATTCTTAACATAGATCATTACTACTATTTTAGACATATAAAGGAGTAAGAACATGACTACTCGGGGACAACTGCCAGATGCGATGCTTTTTGATTTGGATGGGACGTTATTTCAGACGGAAACTTTACTATTACCAGCGTACCATGCGACCTTCGACGAGCTTCGAGCCAAAGGAATATATGAGGGAGAGACACCGCCTGAAGAACGCATTCTCGGTGCGTTAGGCATGCTCCTTGAACAAATTTGGATGCGTGTTATGCCAGAGTCGCCTGTTGCCGTACATCAGGAGGCTGATAAGTTATTGATTAAGTACCAGGTCGAGGGACTTCAGGAGGGCCGCGGGGTATTGTACGAGGGTGTGGCAGAAACCTTGCAGACCTTGCATGCCAAAGGCGTCCGTTTATTTGTAGCCAGCAATGGGCTAGAAGATTACGTCAAACAAGTCATCACGGAGATGGGGCTAGCGCATCTTTTTGAAGGTTTATACAGTGCAGGAGAATACAAAACGCGATCCAAAGTAGATTTAGTCAAAATTTTGCTCGAAAAACACGGCATTCAGTCCGCTTGGATGGTTGGAGATCGCTCGTCAGATGTAGAAGCAGGACTTCGCAATAATCTTAAAGTTGCGGCTTGTGATTATGCAGGCTTTCGAGAAGCAGGTGAACTTGAGGGTGCGCATATCCGAATTGGACGATTTGCTGAGCTGCTGGACTACATTTCCTAATTCTCGCAGGTCTGTCGCAAAGCGGGAGCCTTGGGCATACACTGTAGCACATTGAGAGATAGAGGTGCTGATCAGAATGCCTTCTTTTGTAGGGATATTCAATATTATAAGGAATGAAGGAAACCTGATTAACGGAGATACGTGTATCATTGCCCCGACGAGTGCCTCCAAATCATACACAGGTGCTGGCGGAGGAATCACGGGGGACTTCTCGATTTCTACGACCGTATTCAGTGCGACAATTACCTTAGACCCTGATGTGATTGATGCAGGGGCGAATAAGACAGCAACGGGGACCTAAGTGATTCTAGTTGCCTATGAAGTTGACCGATTCAAGCTCACCATGCGTGGCGAGATGAATCGGTCTTTTCTTTTTGGAGAAGCCTATTGACACGGGCAAGCATGCTTATTTATTATTAACATATGAACAATCACTCATATATAAATGTTTTGACCTAAGTTCGTAAGTAGTGAGCAACTGGGGAGGGAATGCCATGCATCAGCATGATTCGAAAAAGGAACACGCATGTGGACATGACCACGGAGAAGATAAAGGTCATAAGCATCATGACCATGAGGGCCAAGCTCACCATGAAGCTAAGCATCACGGTCATCACCACGATCATCATCACGGGCATGGCCATCATCATGGGCACTCAGGAAATAAACAAGGGCTGCTGATCGCGCTAGGCATAACAGCAGGTATCATTGTGCTTGAATTTGTTGGCGGTCTCTGGACGAATAGTCTGGCACTGCTGTCTGATTCTGGTCATATGCTAAGCGATGCTGGTGCGCTAGCTTTGAGCCTCCTAGCGCTATGGTTTACAGCGAAGCCTAGCTCAGCTCGTTTGTCCTTTGGATTTCACCGTATTGAAATATTAGCAGCACTTTTTAATGCGGTGACGTTATTCGTCATTGCTGGACTCATTATATGGGAAGCGATTGAACGCTTCCTACATCCTGCTGTCGTTGCTAGCGGGTCCATGATGTTCATAGCGTGCATAGGACTAATCGCCAATTTATTAAGCGCTTGGTCGCTCATGCGTAAGGGCGATGTACATGGTAATCTGAATTTACGCAGCGCTTATCTGCATATCTTAGGTGATGCGTTAGGTTCTGTAGGCGCGATCATTGCCGGAGCCGTGATGCTGCTTTTCGGGTGGTATGCGGCAGATCCTATCATTAGCATCATTGTGTCTCTACTTATTTTAAGAGGTGCCTGGGGCGTCCTGAAATCAACTCTTCACATCTTAATGGAAGGAACACCAAGTGCGATTTCTATTGATTCTGTTAAAACAGTACTAGAAGGTATCGAAGGTGTCATTGACGTTCATGACTTGCATGTGTGGACGATTACTTCGGGCATAGAAGCCATGAGTTGTCATTTGCTGATTAAGGATGATGTGGATAGCCAAGATATTCTGCAGCAAGGAATTACCGTCATTGAGAAGCGGTTTGGCATTACGCACGCGACCATACAAATCGAGAAATCAACGATCAGCCATCAAGCTCTCCCGGTATAAAATAAGTGACGATGACAGGAGGAGTTCCTATGGATAAGGGATTACTAGAAGCGAGGAATGTAACCGATGATTGTAGCTGTGAGCATGCGGCTATAACGCAAGCGGAGCGAGAGAACGAGCTAACCGATGAGCAAGCGACTGGTATTGCTGAGATTTTCAAAGCCTTAGGAGATCCTACACGCGTTAAAATCATCTACATCCTATTGAATAAGGAGCTTTGTGTTCACGATCTGGGAATGCGAATTGGGATGGAGCAGTCTGCTGTATCCCATCAACTTAGATATTTGCGAGATCTCCATATTGTCAAAAGACGCAAAGAAGGCAAGACCGTATATTACTCACTGGATGACGAGCACATTGAGCAAATTTTTGTTCAAACGATGGGGCATTTAGGACACGAATAAGGCCAAGTAAACAAAAATAACAAGCGTTCACCCAGCAAGGTGATTCGCTTGTTATTTTTGTGATGTGTTACTCCGTCTTATCATCCGTGCCTTTTTTTTGCCGAAGCATCCAAAGCGCATATTCCAATGGCCGTGTTACGGCCTTATGGTAGGTTGCGTGCTGCCCGATCCTGCGAAATACTTCTCGTGATGGTTTCGGATTCACTTCGAGAAGCCATACACTGCCTTTGGGATCTACAGCGATGTCCATTCCCAATTCACACAGCTTGCCGAATTTGACCTCCAAATAGTCGGCCAGCTTATAAGCAAAATCGTTCATCTCGTCTTTGATGCCTGCAATTTTCTCTTGCGATGAGAAACGATATCCTAATAAGCGATCTTGCGATACAGCCGTGCCGCCACCGTGAAGATTGGAGGTAATACTGCGATGAGGTCCAATTCTTCCTGCGCACCCCGTCACTTCCCATGCGCCTTGACCATTTTTCTGAATAAGCAGCCGATAGTCATGAACACGACCATCATTCAGTGTCAGATGGATACCTTGCTGAACGACATAGTCGGGGCTTAAATTCAGTGTATGCAGTTTGATGGCCAGCTGTCTTTCATTCGCTCTGAAGGGAGCGATGATCGACCGGAATTGATTTCTGCCTTGTAACAAGTAGAGATCAGAGGAAATCTGTTCAATCCGAAGAATTCCTCTTCCTCCGGTGCCATTCTTCGGTTTTACATAGATGAGCTTATGTTTCTTCAGAAACTTCATCAACTCATGGATGGTGCTGTAGCGAACAGTTGATGGTAGATAAGGGCGAATGGCACTGCTTTGGGAGAGGGTTTGATGCATCGCCCATTTATTGGCCAGCGGTTTGCTCAAATAAATGAGCTTGGCATGGCGGTTGCGAAAAGCTTGAAGCATATGATAATTCGCGGCGGCTCTATAGCGGCAACGATCATAGATAATGGGAGGTAACGTTGTGTACTTCCGAAGCCATCTTCCTCGACTGGAATCAAATGTGAGAGTTCGCACTGCATTTCCCTGTACATCCGCCGGAGTAAACACCTCGACTTGAACGCCAAGCCGTTGGCCTTCCTTGCTAAGCCGCTTGAAGTAAGCCAGTTCCTCAAGTCGTGAGTTGTTTAAATAAATAGCGAGTACGCCTAGTCGTTCTTGAGCCAAGCATAATCACCTTCTTCTCCGATTATTGATCAAATGAAGACTGTATTGAATAATCCGTTCAAGTGATTTCTGGCGGATTCGAGGTTCATCGAATTTCATGGGTTTCGAATTCGCTTCAAAAAACCAAATGTGTCCAGACGTGTCGACACCGATATCCATGGACATTTCACCAAGCGGATTGCCGGATGATTTCTCTATTTGTGTAGCCAGAGTAATAACCGCAAGTCGAACCCGTTTTAGAATATTTTTAGCTTCTTTGGCTCCAAAAACATAAGCAAGCAGCTTGCGTGGTTCGTCAATCGAGCCTCCGCGCGGAACGTGTGTTGTTATGCTTGCTTTGCCTGCTACTCGGGCTCCAATCCCAGAGACACTCCATTCTCCTCTAGCTGTTTTCTGGACTAGTGCACGCAGATCATAAGCACGTTCTTTGAATCGGGTTAGCGCAATCCCTTGTTGGACGATATAATCTTGGCCACCGCTATGATGTTCCCATTCCTGCCAGATGTCCTCTGAGCCGTTATGATAACTATAGACCATTTTCTTGTCTTGAAGGCGACTTAGACGATATTGCCCATTGCTTCCCTTGGAGCTCATGCGATCTATACGCATAATGCCCATTCCTGCTTTACCTTTAACAGGCTTCAAGTAGAGCACGGGGTGCTTCTGTAATAACTGAGCGAGATCGGATACTTCGTTCATTTGCAGTGTATCCGGCATGAAGGGCTTACTTTCTTTGGCGTTATTTAACCAACTGAATAATGTCCATTTGTTAAAAAAGGAAGGATTGAACAAATGAATGCTGGTGCTGCGTTTACAAGCCTGAATGGTTTGCTGGACTTCTGGTCGCATTTCCATTTTCCGGTAAGGGATGCGGTTGTAAACAACTTGAGGAGAGGGAACGAGTTCCCTGCTCCATTTATTGTCACCAGGACGAAAGCGATAACCGTACATTTCAGAGTTCGAAATACTGAAGTCCTTGGTCGTCACGACATAAACGTCCAGACCAAAGCGCTCGCCAGTTTTAATCAGGTCCAGAAAGTTATCTAAATTACCGCGAAATACACGGGAACTGTCTTTCACTGTGAGGATTGCTAATCTAGGTTTAGGAGCTTTCTCGTGAAGGGTAAAACCCATTAGTTTTCCCTCCTTGAGCGGAAACGGCTCAAATAAAGACAATGTTCATACACACTTTGTATGGTGGCAGTGTCTCCGTCTTTCAGTGAGGGATGCTTGAAAATGGATCGACCAGGCTTCGCATTCGCTTCAAACATCCATACATTTTCATTTTGATCAATACCGATATCGAAGCCTAACTCACCGAGCAAATGATTATAATTATTTTCGATGCCTTGCGCGAGTTTAATCGCTGTTTCCTTGGCATTTTCAAGTATTTGTTCCCCGCGTGCCCCATAAACTAGACGAAGAACCTGCTCAGGTGTCATGAGCTGACCACCGTTTCGGATATGCGTTGTGACACTGCCTTTTCCTGATTTCTTAGCCCCAATCGCCGCGACAACCCATTGGTTACTGCCGTTTTTCGTCAAGTGGAAGCGGAAGTCAATCGGACAATTATCAATTTCGATGAGTCGAATCCCTTGTTGGGCGACATAGCTTGCTAAACGGCCGCGTCCTGTTCCCAGCATTTGCATCAAACCTTCGAATTTGGCATAACGAATCAGAACATTTTTATTCCCTTTCCGGAAGCGGACGAAATAACCACGCTTCGGATTATAGGTAACACGATATATGCCGATGCCAAGGCTGCCTGCTGTTGGTTTTAAGTAAATAAATTTATGTTTATCAAGCATTTCTTTGATTTGTTCGGCAGTGGGATTAATTCGGGATTCGGGCACGAAGCGAAAGGCATCGTCACCGTCTAACATTTTGTAAACATCCCACTTATCAAAGAAGCTCCAGTTAAAGATCGGCACACCTCTTTGCACGAAACGATTTTTAAATCCCTCCATACCTGCGGACTTCTCCGCTTTGCGGCTGGATAGACGGTTGTAGATAACATCCGGAAGCGGGAAGGTTTTACGCATCCAACCTCCGCCTTCTTTCGGGACCAGGCCAGACACCGTTTCTTGAATCCAGTTCACACTCTTGGGACTGAAAGCGAAGCTGAACGAACGATGCGAACCTGTATTGATGACTTGGCGAATGAAGCCTGTTTTGGAGCCGAAGGGCGATGTACCGCTCTCCACATTCGTTAAAACGCCGATAAGTGGACCGATGCGAAGCTCTTTATTATTGGTGTTAGCTACTAACACATTCCCTGTGCGAGGAATACGTAAGGAGGCCATTAGGGAAAGCGGGATGTACATATGCTGACCACTTTTTTTGATCAAACGGATCGGTAACGAAGTCCCTTTACCCCCAACCTTTACAGTAATGGATTTGATTCCGGTTAACCGTAAAGCTTTGGCGAGATCACTCGTCAAGTAGACCGATCTATCTGTTCGTTGTACGGCGTGGAGCATACACGATGTCAAACTCATTAGGTTACCCTCCTAAACTTGTTGCCCTACGGGGCTTTCCGTGTCAAACCAAGCAGATATGACGTTCTGCCCCCATGAGCACGTTCAAACAAAGCTTAGCTAACTTCAGCTCAGCTGTTTGTTTAACAAAAATCCAGCATAGTGGATCGGATTTGCAATTGATTTCGAACGTGCTCGCTCATTATGCAAACGGGCGAAAATCGTTCGACCCGGCTTTGAATTCACTTCTAGAATCCATACACGTCCGCTGGTATCAATGCCGAAATCAATGCCTAGCTCGGCTAATCGACCATGATAGGACTCAAGTACAGATGGGATATGTTTAGAGAGTATGGCGATGGTGTCAATCAGTTGATCGGACTTCATTTCCCCGAACTCTCGAGTTAGATACTCACTCACATCTTCGGCAGTGCCTCCGCCATGCAGATTGGAAGTGATGCTTCCAGGCTTTCCAACGCGAACGGCCATGCCCGTATGTTCCCAGTTTCCTCGACCATTTTTCTGGACTAGGGATCGTACATCATAGGACATTCCGTTCATCGAGTGGAGCTGTAAATATTGTTGCAGGAGGTAAGGACGTGAGCCAATCAGGCTTTTCAGCCACTGCCAGCAAACTGACCACTCCCGAAACTCTCCTAAGACGGGATGATTACGTCCATCTCGTCCTTGCAGCCGAAACAGGGAGCCCTCTTTGTGAATGTGAATCGCACCTCTGCCTTGACTCCCGCCTTGAGGCTTTAAGAATGCGTCTGAATGGCTCTGTAACCAACTTTCAAGTTGATGTCCGCTTCGGAGTCTGCTGGTCTCTGGCAAGTAGGGCAGTAAGGCAGAATCTTTCTGCAGAATCAGCCCCACTTCCCACTTTCCGCCAAGACCGTAGCCAAGGAATCGAATCGTAGGGATCTCACGCAGCTTGCGTACATGATATTGATAGGTGAGATAACTATGTTTATTGCTGAAGAAGCAACGATCATAAATGAGAGAAGGAAGGGGAAACAGCTTGGTAATCCATGCTAACTGTATCCGATCGTACATATAGCCTCTTACCATCTCTTGCATCCAATCGATGCGATTTGGCGAGAAAACAAACACATCGATCCCTTTGCTAGCACCATGTGCCGTCAGACTCTGATAAAAATTCGAGCTTGCAAAGGGGAGGGCGCGGTTCAGTTCGGTAACCATGATGCCTAACAAGGGTCGTTGTGTTCGCAATCGCATATTTCACCTCAATGCTTCGCTAGAAAACGAGCATATTTTACTAAAGTTCTTACAGAAGGTCTGATTTTATTTTTAGTATTGTCGGTGTTGAGTGCTGTATTATCATCCTTAGACGGCTTGGAGTTAACTTCGAGCAGCCACACTCTGCCTGATCGATCAACAGCAAGATCAATCCCTAATTCACCGAAATGACTGTGTATTTGGGTTTCTATCCCTTTGGCGATATCCAAAGAAGCCTTGCGTAAACGACGAATAATCGAAGCGCGAGCTGCAGTTGTGGAGAAAGAGGCTTTGGCGAGCGCAGCCGGTACAGTTGATAAGGATCCACCTCGTGCCAGGTTAGAAACAAAGTGCTGAGAGCCTGCAATTCGACCTACAATTGAAGTGATTTCCCATTCTCCCTTTTCTCCTCGTTGCACAAGTGCTCGGAAGTCAATTGGATTCCCCTCGGATGATATGAGATCAAGTCCTTGTTGTATTTGATAGCGCTGAGTCTTGAGCTTCCCGGAAATAGACTGGAACACGGCAAGCAGTGAAGGGAACGTTTGTCTGCGGACTCCTGCAAGGCTAGTTGAATGAGCCGTATACGCTTCGCCAAGGCTTTCTTTGCGAATGCGAATAATGCCATTCCCAAGACTTCCAGTAATTGGTTTGAGGAATAGGACACCATGGCGAGCGGCCATAGATTTCAGCATTTGAAAGTTTTTGAAAAGATAAGACTCAGGTAAGTAGCTATGCAACGTGCTATCTTTTCGCAAAGCTTCGAAAACCTCTGTTTTGTTCAAATATTTCTCGTTAAAGATTTCAGTGCCATATCGGGACTTAACGTCCTTCATGAACTGTTGTACATTGGACATATTCTCGTACTTGCGTGAGGTGAGACGATTGTAGATGACATTCGGAATCGGGAACGTTCTTTTACTCCAAGAACCATTGGCATAAGAATAAGCAGAAAGTGACTGTGGATTGGCGTGCATTTCTTTAGGTGGGAAGAAACACACGCTAGCCCCCATCTGATCACATGCATCGGTCAATTCTTTACAAAAAGTGGTGATAGGACCAAAAGGGCGGTTGGGGGAACTCGCGTTAACGCGGCTAATCATGACACCAATTAAGGGTCCAATCGACATTGTATTCGAAGTTGGCTTATAGTTGATGGTAAGCCGAGCCCCTTGATGAAGACCTATCTTAGCTGCAAGCGCAGGGTCGACACGGAGGCTATTCGGTACAGCAGCTGTGACCACTTTAACATCCTGCTGATATGAGCCGAATCGCATGTTAATCATTTGATTGGATGGAACTTTCCATTTTCTTGCAATGGATTCACTTAGAACAACGGTCCGATCATCCAAAAAGATGCTGGTGCTTTGAATGGTTACGCCAACTTTCGATCTGGTCAATAGTGAACACTCCTTCCAGCATGAGAAAATCCCTATCGAGGCCATTCAAGGATGATCGACCGCTATTCTCCCCTACAAAGTGACGAGAATCTTCGAAGCAAAGTCCGTCTGTACCAAGTGAGAACTCGGTCGGCATTTAAACTTTCCACTTACTGCCGGTCAGTCATCTTCGGCTTTCTTCGATATGCGTTTCTACATTACTTTGTGGGGGCCCCGGGAAAGGAGAGACTTTGGTATCCGACCAAAGATCCCTATATCTGGTAGATTTTATCTCCAACAAGAAAGCTGTTTCGTTAACCGAAAGCGAATACTTTCTTATCTGGTCATGGCGGTATTACTGTTTATGCAAAGTAAACTACTCCATCATATGAGGACATATTTCCCTTTGTGCCTAGGCTTCTGAAGGAAAGCGCCCATTCTTCAAACATAACTTCAGGGAGTATTCAGCTAATTTTTAGGGTTTACTCAGGATTTTAGGTCTTTAACCACGTATAATGAGCTTAGATTCTTATTCATAGAGATGGGATGGGTTAGGTATGAAAGCATCCTCGAAATGGACCAAATGGCAGATCGGATTGGTTAGCGCGATGATTGTTGTCTATTTGTTTCAGGAAGTCAAAGAGAGCCCAGAATTTCTTGCGGCTGTTCGAGAAGCATCGAATTCTGAGCTGAATACGACACCGGTGATTGCACAGAAAAAGCTAGATATGCCATCGACAGAAACGTTCAGTCGCAAGCCAAATAATAGGATGGAGCGCAGTGGGAGTAGTCGAGACCAGCTTAATCGGACAGATGATTCTTACGCGCAATCACTCCCACAATCGCAAACGCAAAAGAATGCGCAGACCCACACAAGAAGTCACGCATCCTAGCGTCGAGTCTGGTCAGGAGAGGATGGCTACATGTTTCGCGATTTTACATTTCGTGCGATGAATTCACACATTCAAGTCTTACTGGAATCGGAAAAGTCAACCGCTGAGCTTGAAATCCCTGTGTTGGATGGATTTGCTTCTGCAGAGCAACGGTTTAGCCGGTTTCTTCCGACAAGTGAATGCTCAAATCTCAATGCGAGAAGTGGGCAGCTAAGTTTTGTTTCTGACAGCATGCTCGAAGTCCTTGAACTAGCAAGGCATTATCAGGAACAAACGAATGGTGCTTTTGATATTTGTGTAGGACATGCAATGGAGCAGGCTGGATATAGACAATCATTTGAAAGTATACAGGAACGAATGATGGAGCTTGAGCAACAGGCTTTTCCTCCACACTCTGGTATGGCGTTGCAAGTGGATCCTTGGATGAAATCGGTTCGCTTATTGGCCGGCCACAAAGTGGATTTCGGTGGGATTGTGAAAAGCTGGACAGCACAGCATGTTGCGAATCGTCTGCAGGCAGATTGGCGAGTTCGTAGAGGCTTCATTAATGCCGGCGGCGATGTGAAGGTGTGGGGAGGTGCGACTGAGAAGGAGCCTTGGTGCATTGGGATTGCCAATCCCTTCGAAGCGGATCCGTCCATGGAAGTTACGCTTCAACTACGAACAGGTGCTGTCGCTACTTCCAGCATATTGCGTAGACGTTGGCTAACGAACGCAGGGGAGATGCATCACCTTATGGATACACGCACGATGCGGCCAAGCCTGTCATCTGTTGTGCAGTGCACGGTTGTCGGCCAAGATTTGATAGCCTGTGAAGTCTGGGCAAAAGTGTTGTGCATGCTCGGGGTTGAGGAAGGCGTCCCCCTCTTCCAACATAGATCACATGGCATGGAAGCACTGTTATATACCTCCGTTGGTGATGTGTTACAGGTGAAACCGCTTCTCGGCAGCATGGAGCTGACCTGGACCGGGTTGAAAGGAGAAAGAACCCTATGATTCATTTTTTAATTGAACTACCTACTTGGCTGCTCATTCGAACCTTTGGTATTCTTTCCTACCTAACATTGTTCGTTGGCATGGCGATCGGCATCACTTACAGCTTTCCTCAGATCAAAGGGCACAAGAAAGGCTTATTGCTCCGCTGGCACACCTATGCGAATTTAACAGGAACCTGCTTCGCCTTCCTGCATACGGTTCTTCTCATTATAGATACTTTTATGCCTTTCGACTGGGCGGAACTGTTAATCCCTTTTTCAGCTAAAAATAATCCAGTACTGAACGGCTTGGGAACTATCGCTATGTATGGTTTACTACTTGTACTGTTCACAACGGATATTCGACATAAGTTGAAAAGAAAGGTATGGCTTGCTCTTCATATGTTGTCTTATCCGATATTTGTATTGTCCCTGTTGCATGGCATCTTCCTAGGGACAGATAGTAACCAAGGGTGGGCAGCCATGATGTACATCGCAACAGCAATTATCCTTGTTAGTTTAACGCTGCTTAGATTTCAATTGTCGTCACGTAAACGTCAAGTTAAGGTGGGTCAAACGAAACAAGTATGATTCAGAGTTCCAATCCATGCGATTGGGACTCTTTTGCTTATTCCTTTGTTGCGAAACATGTCGAAAATGTCTATAGTTAAAGGGTATTTATTATGAAATGAGGATAGTAAACCGACATGGCAAAAGCAAAGATTACGGAGCTTGATATTGTCAGAGCCATTTCCATCTTGGCTGTAGTTCTGATTCATGTAACGGCAGACTGGACCGTGGATCCAGCGTTGAAAGGCAGCAGCACGCAGCTGTTTATTTTATTTCTGAACAAAATAAGTTATTTTGCTGTACCCGTCTTTATCTTTTTGAGCGGCATCGTGCTGTTCTATATTTATGCGGATAATTGGAGTGCTAAGCAAGCAGGCATATTCTACTGGAAACGTGTTCGGCAAGTGCTCGTCCCCTATATTGTTTGGTCATTTTTCTACTATATATATAATCCTTGGCTGTGGACGCCTGAGCATCCAATTAAAGTAGATCTGAGCGTATTTCTCGAGCAGTTAAAATGGGCAGATTCGGGCTATCACTTATATTTTATGATTATTATTGTACAGTTTTACCTGCTGTTTCCTTTGCTCGTTTGGGCTGTCAGGAATGCAGCATGGTTTCGCAAAACGCTTGCGTTTTGGGGGTTAGCCATTCAGGCTGGTGTGTACATCTATAGTCACTGGATCGGTCCTATCAGTCATAAACCTGAGCTATGTATCACCTATTTCGGTTACTTCCTCGTTGGCGGAGCCATCGGGATGAATTATGGCAATTTCCGCGCGTGGCTGGATCGCAACAAAGGGTGGGTTATTCCATCCTCGATCATGAGTGGTTTGGTGTACACGGGGCTATATTTATTAGCATCAAGAGGGTATTCCTTTGAAAATACTTGGTTCGAGATTACCTGGCTGATGTACAATCTTGGCATCGGCGTGAGCATGATCTGGATGGCTAAGGAGCTCCTATTGAGGTGGAAGCGCGTGGCGAGCTTTTTCGTCTCGCTGGGGATGGTCTCCTTCGGTGTTTACCTCATGCATCCAGCCTTACTGTCCTTATGGAAATATAAGGTTCACATGCCGGGCTCGATTCTACTATTTAATGTGTACAATGGCATCGTGATTGTTTTGATTGTGGCTATCCCTTGGATATTGACATTGCTGTATCGGAAGGGAAGAAAAGTTCTGTTGAAGTGAGTAGAGGGAGACTTGGTTCGCTGGGTCTCTTTTTTATTTTTAGCGTTCAGTAGAGGGAGCCAGCTACTCGGATTTTGAATTTACTGAGAATGCCATTAATAAACTCCGCAAATAAGCTTCGTTGTCTTATTTGGCTAAATGTACGGCCATTTGGATGAATAAGTACTTTTGGAGTTCTTAATGGAGGGCAACCGCCACTATTCTCACCAGATCCACCAATCCCACCAGCCCCATCAGTTCCGCCAGCTCCACAATCCCTCTCACTCCCACCACCAGTAACCACGCACCTATCCTCGCCGCCTTTCCTACTTCCTCCGTTTAGATGGATTTGAAAATCGCTCCATTTTCAAGGATACTGAGAGAAAAGAGATAGAGGAGTGGACTCCATTCATGAATGCAATCATTGATCTACTAAAAAGCCATCGCTCCATTCGTAAATTTACAAATGAGCCCATTAGCATCGAGCAACGCGAAGCGATTATCCAGGCGGCTCAAGCTGCCTCCACCTCGAGTAATATGCAAGCTTACAGCATCATCCATGTAACAGATGCTGACCTGAAGGGCCAGCTAGCCGAGCTAGCTGGCAATCAAGCTTACGTCAGCGAGTGCCCGCTTTTCCTCGTGTGGTGCGCAGACCTGCACCGCTACGCGGAGGCGGTCCACCAACACGTGGACACGCCGGTCACAGGCAATGCTGAGAATCTCATCATTGCCACGGTCGAGGCTGCATTAGCTGCGCAAAATGCAGCGATCGCCGCCGAGTCACTCGGCCTCGGCGTCTGCTACATCGGCGGGCTGCGCAATAAGCCCGCGGAAGTATCCGAGCTGCTGGGCTTGCCCCAGCTCGTGTACCCGATCTTTGGCATGTGCATCGGCATGCCGGATCAAGAGCCGCTGCACCGCCCGCGGCTCCCGCTTGAAGCTGTATACCACGAGAATCGGTATACACCAAACAGCAGCGCGGTCGAGTCGTACGACGAGACGATCCGCGACTACATGAATGTGCGTACCGGCGGTAAAGTCGATACGACCTGGACCAAGGAAATGGCTGCGAAAGCGCAGCGTCCAAGGAAGCATATGAAAGCCTTTCTGAGCAGTCAAGGCTACGAAGTGGAATAAACTGGCCGTACTGCGCCCCACGCATTCATATTTCGACTACTTGTCTCATACAATGGAAGTAGGTAGAGCTAGGTTCGAGGTTATTATGAACGAAAGGCGTGTGATTCGGTTGAAAGGTTTCAAAAATGTCGTGTACATGAGTTTGGCAGTCGGCATGTTATTTTATTCCATTCCACAATTGCAATTTCGTGAGGTTGGTTCTTTGCCGATGATTTTTAGTGTCATCTGGCTTGTGATGGCTTTGCTCATCATCGCCGCGCATTTGCATCAAATCCTTGGTGTAGATGAAGAGAAACGTAAGCAACAACTCCGAATTAACCGGATGAAGAAATGGCAAATGGAACAGCTTGTACAAGGCAGACGGAAGCTTCTTCAATTCCGCAAGTAAGCGAAGAATGAGCTAAACTTTGACTTCGAACATATGTTTGGTATAATGAATATGAAGCATCCAATCCAATAGGGTTGGATGCTTTTCCATCTTCCAATGCCTCATTGTTCTTACCCATTAGAACGATTATACTAGTAGTACAGACTAATACAGGAATTAATAATGAGGTGTAACAGTTGGATACACATTCCGTCGATACATTAACGAAGCATGAGCAGATTTTGCGGCATATTGAGGACCTGAAGCTAGGCAGTCGGATTTCTGTACGCAAAATCGCCAAAAATATGGAAGTCAGCGAAGGCACTGCCTATCGCGCAATTAAAGAGGCGGAGAATCAAGGACTTGTTTCAACGAAAGAGAGGATCGGAACCGTTCGTGTGGAGAAGAAGCTTCGTCAGAACATCGATAAGCTGACGTTTGCCGAGGTTGTGAACATGGTCGATGGTCAGGTGCTTGGCGGAGCGAAGGGGCTGCATAAAACGCTGCATAAGTTCGTCATCGGCGCTATGGAGCAAGATGCCATGATGCGCTACATCGAGGCAGGCAGCTTACTTATTGTAGGTAACCGGAATAAAGCCCACTTGTGTGCCCTAGAGCAAGGCGCCGGCGTTCTCATTACAGGTGGATTTAACACGAGCCCAGAGGTCAAAGTGCTAGCGGATGAGCTGGAACTGCCGATTATTTCAAGCAGCTATGACACCTTTACCGTCGCGTCCATGATTAACCGAGCTATCTACGATCGTTTGATCAAAAAGAAAATCATGCTCGTGGAAGATATTCTCGCTTCTGGCGCAGCGCTCTTCGCCTTGAAGGCGAACAGTACATTGAAGGATTGGCAGCGCATGTCCGAGGATACGGGCTACAGCCGCTTTCCTGTTGTCGACGAATGGAATCGGATTATTGGTGTTGTAACCTCCAAAGATATGGTTGGCGCGAGCATCCAACAATCTGTTGATAAATTAATGACACGCAATCCATTAACTGTTTCACCTCAGACATCGGTCGCATCAGCCGCACACATGATGGTGTGGGAAGGCATTGAGCTTTTGCCAGTTGTGGATACCAATCGCAAAATCGTCGGTGTGCTGAACCGCAGCGATATCTTGAAAGCCATGCAATCTATCCAGAAACAGCCGCAGAACGGCGAAACATTTGAAGATTTGATCTGGTCCGGGATGGAAGAGGTCAGAGATGAGAAGGGCAAACTGCAATTTCATGGCGTAATTACCCCGCAGATGACGAATCATTTGGGGACGGTTTCGGAAGGGGTTCTCACGACACTTATGACGCAGGCGGCTTACCGTATTGTGCAGGAGCATAAGAAGGGAGATCTCGTCATGGATAATATGTCGACCTATTTTCTGAAGCCGCTTCAGATTGATTCCAAAATAGAAATACGACCCACCATCATTGAGGTGAGCCGTAAATTTGGCAAGATCGATGTAGAAATTTATCATGCAGGAGCTCTGGTTTCCAAAGCGATGCTAACCGCTCAAGTGATCTAGCGGAGCTGGCGATCAAAGTGACCGTGATTGCGGATACCAACGAATACATTGAACACTCCGATCAATACAAGTACGGTACCGAAGATGCGGCGGAAACTGGATTCGCTGAAGAAGAAGATCTGCGTAATTGCAATGAGTACGAGCATCAAGCCCATGCAAATGTTCATGCGTGCTGTATACAAGCCTCGTTTGGCGGCATCTGGCTCGCGACGTGAGCGAATGCTATAGAACAAGGTAAGCCCAAGGAAGAGGCAAATAAGAATAAAGAGCGTCAATTGTATGGCGTGCATAATAATAATCCGTCCCTTTTCGTTGAATTTACAATTAACTTTAGCGATTTTAAGGGGGGATTGCAAGATGAGCGACCATTTCACGTTATGTTTTTTTCTCTTGCGCTGTAATCCAAAGGGTTAATTCGGTTTGAATGAGAACGATGGATTTGACCTCGACGACATATTTTTTATCATGCAGAAAATACGTTCTTTGTGTAATAAGACGCTCGTAGAGGGGCTGAGAATCCCTTACGAAGGTTGCCTTTTGGCCAATGACGAGCTTGAGTTCAGCTTTCACATCACCTTCGATTTCCTTTTGAATATCCTCGCTGATCAGATCATCTTGATTTTTGGGCAGCAAATGAACATTAATAACATTGACTAAGGTTTGATTATTTTTGGTTTTTTTCAAGCTAGCGATATCATCTTCGAGATCACTATTTTCCTGCAAAACTTTATGCAATTGCACATATAACTCGTTGTATGTGTGTTGATGAATACTCATGTACACGGCACTCCCAATGATCGCTCCCGACAACAGCAGTCCAAAGCTCGCCAGCAGTCGTTGGTATCTTGCAAAAGGAGGGATTCTCAAGGCTGATGCCCACCTTTGCAGATCATTTGAATAAGCGCAGTTCCGAATTGTGCCCCTGTAAAAGCAACGACGATATAGACAATCTGCTTGATTGCCGGATTGAGATGGCCGATGGCCACATGACTTTCAATATAACGGATTGGATCAATGGTACCGCCAACCGCAGCAACCATCGCCCAAATCTTGATATTTTCCGAAATGGTCAGCATTTTCTCCGTTGGAGATTGCAATGTTAATACGGCTGCGATGCCGCTCAGCATACTGCCTCCGAATACAACCCCAAACGCAATACAGAAATACATGATAATACTTGCCCAAAAGCCAGCCATGTGCCAATCGCTTCCTTTCTACTGAGTTGGAGGACAATCTCTCTCTACTACTGTATGGGACTGGCTAGCTCCAATATGATAAAATGCATGGAAATAAATCAAAAAGAAGGGGGGAACCAGCGGATGAGTTCGTTTGTACATCTGCATGTGCATAGTGAATATAGCTTATTAGACGGTGCGGCACGGATGGAGGAGCTTGTTTCACAAGCGGCTAATCTGGGCATGACCTCTCTGGCGTTGACAGATCATGGCGTCATGTACGGGGCGATCGCATTCTACAAAGCTTGCAAACAGCGGGGCATCAAACCAATTATTGGCTGTGAGGTTTACTTCACTTCGAGTTCCATTCGTGAAAAAGGGACACGGCAGGAACAGCCGATTTATCACCTTATTTTGCTTGCCAAAAATTTCAAAGGCTATCAAAACCTAATGAAGCTCACGTCGATTGCACATCTACAGGGCTTTCACTATAAACCGCGTATTGATTTAGAACATTTGTCCCAGCACTCGGAAGGGCTAATTTGCCTCAGTTCCTGCTTAGGGAGTGAGGTTTCCCAGCATTTGCTGCATAACCGATATGATGAGGCTCGCAAAGCGGCAGAGCGTTATCGCGACATATTCGGCGACGATTTCTTTCTGGAGATTCAAGATCATGGCATGATTGAGCAGAAAAAAGTGATGGTTTCCATGATTGAATTGAGCAAAGAAACCGGCATTCCTTTAATCGCAACGAATGATGTGCATTATGTAACTGAGCCAGATCATGTGATGCAAGATATTCTTATTTGTATAGGCACTGGCAAAACGGTAGAGGATACAGATCGGCTCAAGATGGGAACGAGTCAGATGTATTTGAAAAGCGATGAGGAGATGCGGCGTTTATTCGTCCATGTGCCTGAAGCGCTTGCGAATACTGCTGTGGTTGCCTCGCGCTGTGAATTAGAACTGACGTTCGGTAAGTCGATTTTGCCAAGTTTTAGTCCGATCCCTGAGCATTTAACAGCAGGGGCTTATTTGCAGGAGCTGTGCAGATTAGGGCTAGAACAGCGTTATGGCAGCAAGCCTGAGTGGCACGATGCGAGCCATCCTTTGAGAAAACAAGCCGAAGAACGACTCTCTTACGAGCTTGGTGTCATAGCGAACATGGGCTTCTCGGATTACTTTTTAATCGTGTGGGACTTTATTCGATTCGCGCATGAGAAACGGATCATGACAGGGCCAGGGCGGGGATCCTCTGCGGGAAGCTTAGTAGCGTATGTGCTGCGCATTACGAATGTCGATCCGCTGCAATATAAGCTGCTATTCGAGCGGTTTTTGAATCCGGAACGGATAACGATGCCTGATATTGATATCGATTTTAGCGACGAACGTCGGGATGAAGTTATTGATTATGTCGTTGCCAAATATGGTCATGAACACGTTGCCCAAATTATTACCTTCGGAACGATGGCGGCCAAAGCCGCAGTTCGGGATGTAGGGCGTGTCCTCAATGTGCCCTATGGAGATGTGGATCGTGCAGCTAAAGCAATTCCGAATCAACTTGGGATGACTTTGAAGGAAGCACTTCAGGTTAGCACAGATTTGAAAGGGATGGTAGCCAGACAACCGAAGACCGCAGAACTATTAGAGATGGCTATGCGAGTTGAGGGGATGCCGCGCCATGCTTCAACGCATGCAGCTGGTGTTGTCATTTCGCGAGAGCCGCTGACACATTACGTGCCTTTACAAGAAGGAACGACACAGACGGCGCTCACTCAATATACGATGGAGCATTTAGAGGCGATCGGACTCCTCAAGATGGATTTTCTGGGTTTACGGACTCTTTCCATTATTGAACGAACTGTCGATTGGCTTTCCCAAATGGAAGAGGTTCACATTAACTTCGATCTCCTTAATATGGATTCAGATGATATCACCTATGAGATGCTCAGCAGAGGGGAAACAACAGGCGTATTCCAATTGGAGTCAACAGGCTGTCGCAAGGTCCTCAAGGACTTGAAGCCATCAGAATTCGAAGATATTATTTCCGTCTTAGCCTTGTATCGTCCAGGTCCGATGGAGTTTATTCCCAAATATATTGCCGGTAAGCACGGACAAGTGGAAGTTGTTTATCCGCATCCAACGCTTGAGCCCATTCTACGGGACACTTACGGCATCATCGTATACCAAGAGCAAATCATGCAAATTGCCTCCTCCATGGCAGGCTTTAGCTTAGGTGAAGCGGATCTATTGCGTAGAGCCGTTTCCAAAAAGAAGCGGGAAGTACTCGATGAAGAACGGACGCATTTCGTTTCGGGAAGTTTACGTCAAGGTTTTAACGCGGATGAGGCGAACCATGTGTATGATATGATCGTGCGTTTTGCCGATTACGGCTTCCCGCGGGCGCATGCGACGGCTTATGGGGTTCTTGCTTTCCAAACGGCTTATCTTAAAGCGCATTATCCGATCTATTTCATGGCTTCGATGCTAACCGCGGTTATGGGGAATCATCGCAAGGTTGCTGAGTATGTGGACGAATGTAGACGCGTGAAGTTAGCTGTCCTGCCACCAGATGTGAATGGCAGCGGAACCGTGTTTACGCCGGATTCGCGTGCTGGAGCGATCCGTTTTGGACTAGCTGCTATCAAAAATGTAGGAACACAAGCCATAGATGCCATTCTTAGCGAGAGAAAGAAAGCTCCGTTTGAGAGTTTGCTTGATTTCTGTCGCAGGGTTGACCTTCGTGTATGTAATAAACGGGTGGTTGAATCGCTTATTCAAGGCGGAGCTTTCGATTCGCTCGGCGGTCATCGTGCCCAGCATCTAGCTATCCTAGATGAAACCATCGCTTCCGCTACCAAATGGCGCAAGGAACGGGACGATCTGCAGCTTCACCTGTTCGGATTCGTCGAAGAACCGAATTGGGAGGTGGAGGTGCCGAATATTCCTCCGATGCCGCAATCCAAGCAGCTCGAGCTTGAGAAAGAGCTGCTCGGCATGTACATCTCTGGTCATCCGCTGGATGCCTATGCAGAACAGCTGGCAGAGTTGGATGCCGTGATGCTGCATCAGTTAACAGAGCAACCAGATCATAGCGATGTTCTGGTTGCCGGGATGATCCTCTCGAACAAGACGATTGTCACCAAAAAAGGTGACCCGATGGCGTTCATGGAGCTTGAGGATCGCATTGATAAGGTCGAGGTGGTCTTGTTCCCCGAGACCTGGAAGAAGTCGGCTCCGCTCGTGCAGAAGGGCAGACTCGTCCTCGTCCGTGCGAAGCTGCAGCTTCAGGACGAGGACCCGCCCAAGCTGCTCGCGGAGCAGCTTGCCGCGCTGGACGACCCGGAGGCCGTCCAGCGGCTTCGCCGGCAGCCTGCGGGCAGACGATCCCCTGACGACGTCAGGGATCGTGCACCGCGCTCGGCTGCCCCACAGAGCGGCGCGCGCAGCGCCGCTCCAGCACCGCAGGCAGCCCCGGCAGCGGGCCGCCCACAGCCCGTCGCTGCGGAGGCGAAGCCGCAGCGTGTGTTCGTCAAGATCACGGCTGACTGCGAGCAGCCGGATAAGCTCTTGCAGCTGAAAGCGCTGCTGAAGCTGCATAAGGGCCAGCTTGCGGTTGCGCTTTTCTATGAAAGCAGCAACAAGCTCCTGGCCTTGAGCGACCAGTACCGGGTCGATCCGACCAAGGATCTGACGCGCATGATTGAGACGATTATGGGCAAAGATTCTGTCCGAGTGAAATGAAGAAATCTCAATCGTGGTTGTTCGCTAGTGGTAAATATGACTTCCTCCGCATATGAATAGGAACCCGGCTTTTCTTTTTATATAAGCATCCCATTGCTAGGAGGAGGATTTATGACCGAACAACACATGATCCAGCTACTCCAGAAACGCGGCGTGTCCGTGGATCAAGTATCAGAAATCGTATACAAGCTGCAGAAGCCGTATAATGATCAACTCACGATTGAAGAATGTGTAGACAGTGTGATGGCAGTACTTTCCAAGCGCGAAGTGCAATATACCCTCTATACAGGGATTGCATTGGATGAATTAGCCGAGAAGAAAATGCTGCCAGAGCCGCTGCAATCGATTCTTGAGGTGGATGAACCTCTCTATGGGGTAGACGAGACGTTAGCTCTTGGGATTGTTCATGTGTATGGGATGATTGGTTTAACCAGCTTCGGCTACTTGGATAAGGAAAAAATAGGAATCATTCGCGCTCTGAACGATGATCGCAGCGCTGTTCATGTGTTTCTAGATGATTTAGTTTGCGGATTAGCGGCAGCAGCCTCAGCCAGAATCGCTCACCAAAATGAGCATGCGCCTGATTATAGCTCTAAACACCGTCTGGACTAAGCCTAAATAGTTCAGGCTTTACTTTTTATATCGATGTGCTCTGTTGCGGGCAAAAGTGGAATTATGCTATCATTATTGCATTGTGTGTTCCTATGCGTATAAAGGATGTTATTATCGTCATTGCTTAGTTGCTTTAGTGGTTGTAGTTGCACGTCATAGGAGGTTTATTAATGTGGACGGTGATCTATATAGCTCCTACTGCGAAAATTGCAGAGCGGATTAAACAGAGACTGACGGAAGAAGGTTTTCTGGTTCAGGTACGAGGCATCTCTTTATCCAAAAATCAGTTTGAAATTGTTGTTCCCGAAGGGGAGCTGGAAGAAGTACAAGAAGTGCTCAATTCTATTTTACATAGATAGTTAAAGTAGAACTAAGAAACGTGGCTTGTCAGGAAATATAGATCATAGCCAAGTAGAGGTGGAAATGTGCTAAAGGATTTATTTCAAAAGCGAAAATATGCAACGATTCCTTCCGAGAGAACGAAAAGGGAGATTCCTGAGGGTTTAATGAATAAATGTCCGAAGTGTGGCACGATTCAAACAAGCAAAGAGCTTGAGAAGAATCTAAAAGTGTGTACGTCTTGCGGTTATCATTATCGTTTAAGCGCATCCGAACGAATCCAACTTACGCTCGATGAAGGTCAATTTGTAGAATTTGATGCGGATATGATCTCCGAAGATCCATTGCAGTTTCCTGATTATGTCGAGAAATTGGACAAAGCCAAGAACGCAACGAAGCTTCAAGATGCGATTATGACGGGTCAAGGAACAATTGGCGGATATCCGGTTATCGTTGCTGCGATGAGCTTTGATTTTATGGGAGGCTCGCTAGGTTCCGTTGTTGGTGAGAAAATGACGAGAGCCGTCGAAATTGCGATTGAGAAAAAGCTTCCGATTCTCATTTATTCCACATCTGGTGGCGCACGTATGCAAGAAAGTATTCTTAGCCTAATGCAAATGGCCAAAACTAGTGCAGCATTGTCCAAGCTTAGCGAAGATGGCGGATTATTCATATCGATAATTACCGATCCGACTTTCGGCGGGGTTTCGGCGAGCTTTGCGATGCTTGGTGATATTATTATTGCAGAGCCGGCTGCATCATTTGGATTTACGGGCCGCCGTGTTATCGAGCAAACGATTAAACAGAAGCTGCCTGATAATTTCCAAACATCTGAATTCAATCTCGAGCATGGTCAGCTCGACAAGGTCGTCTGCCGCAAGGATATGAGACCGACGTTAATTAAGCTGCTCGACATGCACGGAACGAAGGAGGAGGCGACATATGGCGGGTGAAATGCCGTTTGAACAGCCACTGGCGGAACTAAAAAGCAAAATTGCCGAGCTGCGTAAATTTGGGGCAGAGAAGCAAATCGACTTTTCAGAAGAAATTCGCCGTTTGGAAGAAAGATATGCTCAACTAGAAGACGAATTGTATACAACGATGACGTCTGCGGAGAAAATGCAATTAGCACGCCATCCGCAAAGACCGACGACGATCGATTATATTAACACGATTTTTACGGATTTCATCGAGTTTCATGGTGATCGCTTATATGGTGATGATCTAGCCATCGTTGGTGGACTAGCGAAGTTAAACGGGGTACCCGTGACGGTAGTTGGTCACCAAAAAGGGAAAGATACGAAGGACAATATCGCACGTAATTTCGGATGTCCGCACCCAGAAGGGTTCCGTAAAGCGCTGCGCTTGATGCGTCAAGCTAACAAATTTAAGCGTCCCATTGTGACATTTATTGATACAAAAGGGGCATTCCCTGGGAATGCTGCGGAAGAACGCGGTCAAGGAGAAGCGATTGCCAGAAATCTACTGGAAATGGCCTCTTTTCGTGTGCCGATCATCTGTATCGTTATCGGAGAGGGCGGCAGTGGCGGCGCTCTTGCATTAGGTTTAGGCAATAAGGTGTTAATGTTGGAGAACGCGATTTATTCGGTTATTAGTCCCGAAGGCGCGGCTTCGATTCTTTATAAAGATGCTTCTAAAGCATTACACGCGGCAGAAGCTATGAAAATTACGGCTGATCACATCCTTGAGCTAGGCGTCATCGATGGGATCATACCGGAGCCGAAGGGCGGCGCTCACCGGGATTTAGCAACACAAGCCGAACATATTAAATCAGCGATCTGGGAACAGCTTCAGCAACTGCTAAGTTTGAACGAACAGGAGCTGCTCGAGGACCGTTACCGTAAATTTAGAGATATCGGTCGGTTCACATTCACTCAGGAGGGTAACAGTAACCATGCGTAAAACGAAAATTGTCTGTACGATTGGACCAGCAAGCGAATCACAAGAAAATCTTAAAAAGCTTCTAGAAGCGGGCATGAACGTAGCTCGTCTTAATTTCTCCCACGGAGATTTTGAAGAGCACGGCGCACGTATCCGCAACCTTCGCGCTGCATCCGCCGAGACAGGTAAAATAGCTGCTATTTTGCTTGATACCAAAGGACCGGAAATCCGTACAGGCAAGCTAAAAGAAGAGCCAATTGAGCTTGTTCAGGACAAGCATATTATTTTGACAACCGAAGAAATTCTAGGGGATACAGACCGTATCTCAGTTACGTACTCAGATCTGCCGCGTGACGTTAAAGTCGGATCGACGATTCTGATCGATGATGGTTTGATTGGTCTTACGGTTGTTGATATTCGTGGAACTGAAATCGAGTGCCGTATCGTCAATGGCGGAACGATCAAAAGTAAAAAAGGCGTTAACGTACCAGGCGTGAAAATCAGCCTTCCAGGTATCACAGAAAAAGATGCGAATGATATCGTGTTCGGTATCGAACAAGGTGTAGATTTCATCGCAGCTTCTTTCGTGCGTAAAGCAAGTGACGTCATGGAAATCCGTGAATTGTTGGAGCGTCACAACGCTTCGCATATCCAAATCATCTCCAAAATCGAAAACCAAGAAGGCGTTGACAACCTTGACGAAATTCTTGAAGTTTCCGATGGTTTGATGGTTGCTCGTGGAGATCTTGGTGTTGAGATTCCTGCTGAGGACGTGCCGGTTGTTCAAAAGCAAATGATCAAAAAATGTAACATTGTAGGTAAACCGGTTATTACGGCTACAATGATGCTGGATTCTATGCAACGTAACCCGCGTCCTACACGTGCAGAAGCAAGTGACGTAGCGAATGCGGTATTCGACGGAACGGATGCAGTGATGTTGTCCGGCGAGACAGCTGCTGGGAAATACCCAGTTGAATCTGTTGAAACAATGGCTCGTATTGCTGAGCGTGCAGAAGCTGCCTTGGAATATAAAGAAATTTTCCTTCGTCAAGCTCAAGCGCAACAAGTAACCGTAACAGAGGCGATCTCCCAAGCGGTAGCGAACTCCGCATTGGAGCTTGGTGCGAAAGCAATTCTGACAGCAACGGAAAGTGGCTACACAGCGCGTATGGTATCCAAATACCGTCCGAAATCCCCGATTATCGCTGTTACACCAAGTGAGCAAGTGATTCGCCGTTTATCCCTCGTTTGGGGTGTTATTCCTGTGTTGGGTACACAAGCGAAAACAACAGATGAGCTATTTAACCTAGCGGTGGACAGCTCCATCAAAACAGGTATCGTTTCCCTTGGCGATATCGTTGTCATCACAGCTGGCGTGCCAGTTGGCCGCTCTGGAACAACGAACCTAATCAAAGTTCATCACGTTGGTGAGATGATTGCCAAAGGGACAGGCATCGGCATGCAAACGGCGACAGGGACTGTCGTAACGGCACGCACACCTGAAGAAGCTAATGCGAAAATGGTAGACGGAGCTGTGCTTGTAACAGTTTCAACAGATAAAGAGTACATGCCAGCTGTTCAAAGAGCATCTGCTTTGATTACCGAAGTAGGCGGCATCACGTCTCACGCGGCAGTTGTTGCACTTAGCCTTGGAATTCCAGTTATCGTAGGCGTGGAAAATGCAGTTGAATTAATTAAAGACGGTACAGAAGTTTCCATTTACCCAGAAGTAGGCGTTATCTACTCAGGTCAAGCGAGCGTTCTGTAAGTGAAGTGATAACGAAGAGTGAAGCGAGAGTACGATATCGCTTCACTCTTTTTTGCGTTGTTGGCTTTTTAATTTTTCTAAACATTATTTAGTATTTTTCTTGCCGCATCAGTTTAGCTTAAAAGATGGGACTCAAATAGAGTATTTAATGTATTTATCCAATGAAACTAACTGAAAAAGGAATAATGGAACCCAAACGCGCCTCACAGCAGCATTTAAGACTCACGCACCACCTATGGTATAATAAAATCACCATGTATATCGGGAGGTTCAGCATGACTCAGGAACGGTGGCATCAACAACAGCTGCGTGTGCGTTATCAGGAGACGGATCAAATGGGGGTCGTGTACCATGCCAATTATTTGACTTGGTTTGAAATCGGCCGTACAGAGCTTATACGATCCCTAGGTTATCCCTATCGTAAAATAGAGGAAAAGGGACTCTTGCTTCCCGTTACAGAAGCTGATCTCAAATTCAAAAAACCAGCGCGATACGATGATCTTGTGGGAATCTATACACGAGTGTCACAAATGAGCAGCGTTCGGCTGCAATTTGCGTATGAAATACGGAGAATACATGACGATCTCACCGAAGAATTACTAGTAACCGGAACATCTGGTCATGTTTGGGTGAATCCTTCTTGGAGGCCAGTACGTATAGAGAAGGAAGCGCCAGAATTGTGGCAGCTCATTGGGAAGTATACTGAAGACGGAGGCTGAACCTATGTTTCGATGGATTATAGCTATTTTTATTCTCGTACCTGCGGTAGAAATTACAATGTTGATCATGCTTGGACATCTGGTCGGAGGTTGGATGACCTTCCTGTTAATCATAGCGAGCGGCTTCTTAGGTGCTTACTTTGCGAAGCGAGAGGGACGCAAGGTGATGGAGTATGCGAAGTTTGAGTGGTCGCAAGGCCAGCTGCCAGCGCAGCAAATCCTCGATGGGATCTGTATTTTCCTTGGAGGCATTTTGCTCATTACACCGGGATTCATAACGGATATTCTAGGTTTCCTGCTCGTTTTTCCGTACACAAGACCGATATTCAAGGTACTTCTGCTGGCCATCATTCGCAAGCAAATTGGCAAAGGCAACATGCACATCATCAATCGCAGATAAGCAGTTATTGTTAATAAACTAAAGGCTCGGTCATCCTCCTACTCAGGAGGTGCCGAGCCTTTGTGTATGTAAGCTGCGATATCATGAAAAATTTTCGCACGATAGAAGGCGGTAATTAGGATCAGGGATACAGGACCAATGATAAGTCCTAATAGCCCGAATAGCTTTAACCCTACGAACATCGCAATAAGTGTAGCGAGTGGATCTAAGCCGACTGAGGAGGCTAATACCTTTGGCTCCATAATTTGCCGCGCGATAACAATAACCCCATACAGGACACTGAGTCCAATACCAAGCACGATATTACCTTGCGCGAAGAAAACGTAGAGGATCCATGGCACCATGACTGCGCCTGTTCCCAGATACGGCATCAAGTCCGCTAAGCCAGTTAATAGGCCGATGGTGATCGCATAATCAACTCGGAGAACAAGCAAGCCGATGATCACGACGAGTGCTGTGAGTGAAACCAGAATCAACTGTGCTCTTAAATAGCCGAACAAGGCTTTCTGTAAATCCGTTCGGATTAACTTTGTCGTTTTAACAATCATGTCCGAGAAGATGCCTTTATAGCGTTTGATTAGCCCGTACCAATCCTTACTGATGAAAAAGGTGGCCAACATGACAATGATCGTGATCGTCGCGATATTAGGCAGAGAGGTCAGGAAAGCTTTGAGTGCGGCAAAAATATAGGTGATGACCAATTTACTAACGTCCGCGATAGAACCTGCTGTAGAGGAGAGATTGGTGTTAACCGTCTCCTGATATTTCGGATTATTTTCAAAAAACTCATTCACGCGTTCAATCCATTGCTGGAAGGTGACCGAATTAATGAACACATTAAATTCCTCGACCCATCGGTTGATCTGGAGTTGAATCGTATCCGCAAGGGAGCCAAGTTCCACGACAATATTAGCTACAAGCAATGTGATGATCGTAACCATCGCACCTAAGAATATGAGCATAGATAACGAGACAGATAGCCATCTGGGTAATTTTAATTTGAATTGAAAGAAATTAACAAGCGGATTGAGCATAAGTGCGATAATCCAACCGAAAATAAAAGGGTAAATGAGTGGAACGATATAGTAAAAGGCAATGGCTACTAGGAAGAGAATTATGGCCACCCATATGCCTCTGAAAATTTGATGAACGAGTCGCGGATTTAGGATACCCATGGTAGGAATCACTCCTTGTTTCAAGTCATTTATATTGTAACATGAACATGGATAAATACGGAAATATCATGATCTTTACAAAATCTTAATATATTGAAATACGGGGAATTGGATTGTCGCCCCCCTCAGACGCATAGTACAATGGAGATATTAGATCACTAAAATGGAAAAATACTGGAGGATTTATGAGTATTGCGCGCGAACCAGAACTGAAGGATATTAAAGAACTCAAAGAAGTCAGAGAGATTTCGATTTCAACCAAGTACTTAAATCGTGATTTGAGCTGGATCGAGTTCAATTGGCGTGTGCTTGAGGAAGCGCAGGATGCGAGTACACCACTGCTAGAGCGTGTGAAATTTCTGTCGATCGTATCGAGCAACCTCGATGAATTCATGAGTGTTCGTGTCGCAGGACTCAAGGATCAGATAAAGGCTGGCTATACCAAAAAGGATTTCACCGGCTACACACCGGCAGGACTCATTAAACGTATTATGAAGCGCACGGCGAAAATGGTGACAGAGCAGTACAAGACGTATCGAGAAGTGACGCGACACTTAGTGAAGGAAGGCATCGTTTTCACGGAATATGAAGACCTGAATACGTCTCAGAAGAAAGCCATGGACGCGTACTACCATGATATTATTTTTCCAGTGCTCACGCCGATGGCTGTCGATCAGAGCCGCCCATTTCCACTCGTACATAATCAATCCTTATATCTGGCCGTGTTGCTTGTTCGTGAGGGTGAGGATTTGGATGAAGAACCTTTTTTCGCCATTGTACAAATTCCTAGCAATTTATCTCGTTGTATTCCTGTTCCTACACGTTCCAATAGTAAAAAGACCGAGTTTATTCTACTTGAAGAGTTAATCGAGCATCACATTCAGTCCCTATTCAGTGGTTACATACCTATTTCTGTGCATGGCTTCCGAGTGACGCGAAATGCGGATTTAACGCTCAATGAAGAAGGCGCGGAGGATTTACTGGAAGAGATCGAAAAGGAGCTTAGGCGCAGACGCTGGGGCTCTCCTGTGAGGCTGGAGGTCCAAGAAGGTATCCATCCTTACGCTTTAGCACAATTACAGGATGAATTTGAGATAGAGGAACAAATATTTGAGATCGACGGCCCCTTAGACATCACGTATTTTATGAAGCTTGCCAACACATTGAATGGGTTCGATAATCTTCGTTATCCGCGCATTGTTGCCAAATATCCCGTTGAGTTTGAAGATACTGCAGATTCGGCAGACTTTTTCAATATTCTTAAAATGAAAGATGTCCTCGTTCATCATCCGTATGAGACATTTGACGCAGTGACGGACTTTATTGTCCATGCCGCCTACGATCCGCACGTATTAGCCATCAAGATGACCCTTTACAGGGCGAGTGGCAAATCACCGATTATTCAGGCATTGGCAAGAGCGGCTGAATCCGGTAAGCAAGTAACGGTGGTTGTCGAGCTGAAGGCTAGGTTCGATGAAGAGCGGAATATTGCTTGGGCGAGAATGCTGGAGAAGTCGGGCTGTCACGTGGTTTACGGGCTAGTAGGACTCAAAACGCATGCCAAAATCACGCTTGTCGTAAGGCAGGAGGAGCATACGCTTCGTCGTTATGTTCATGTCGGAACAGGTAACTACAATGATAGTACGGCGCGACTCTATACGGATGTAGGTTTGTTCACGTCGAACAGTGTTATTGGCGAAGATGCTTCTGCACTTTTCAACGAAATTACGGGATATTCTGCACCTCATGATTGGCAATCCTTTGCTGTCGCGCCAACAGACTTGAAAGATAAGTTGTTCGAGCTCATCGCACGTGAATCAGCGCATGCTAGAGCAGGTCGGCCAGCTCAGATTATTGCGAAAATGAACTCGCTATCGAATCAAGAAATGGTGGATGCGTTATACGCGGCGTCACAAGCTGGCGTGAAGATCGAACTCATCATTCGAGGTGTATGCTGCTTAAGGCCTGGTGTGCCTGGTCTAAGTGAGAATATTACCGTTCGGAGTATTGTAGACCGATTCCTGGAACATTCACGGATTTACTATTTCGAAAATGGGGGGCATGTCGATGTCTATCTGTCTTCGGCAGATTGGATGACGCGTAATTTAACTCGACGAATTGAGTTGATGTGCCCGGTTTTGGACCGAGAAATGAAGAAAATGATGATTCAAATTCTAAACGTGTCACTTCATGATAATGTCAAAGCAAGAGAGCTCATGTCCAATGGGATGTATACGCGCATAAAAAATGAACTGACCCCCTATCGGAGCCAGTTCGAGGCGATGCGAATTACTTCATGGAAAAAACTTCGGCTTGAATCGTGAGCTTAAGTCCCCAGATTTTTTCGAAATCTTTGGTGAATGCGTTAAGCTCCTTGAGCTCCAAATAAGGATTGTGAGCGCAAAGCAGATTGAGATTCATTGAAGTGTCATTGCGCTGGATACTGATGACCGCTTGAATGGGCTGTGTCTCGCTAGCATCCATGGCCATGGCAATCTTAAGGACGGCTCCAAGCTTGATGATTAAGGTAACATCGGATTCCAGTAAGAGGTCCTTGTACACAAGTGCCTGCTGCTGGGTCCGATTTTTTGTTTTGAATGTTGCGATTAGAGAAGCAAGGACAATCTCCCGATGACTTAGGCCGTCAATATGAGCTTCTTGAATCATATACTCAGTGTGCTTAAGGTACTGATAGTAATGGACGCTCACACCAATACGGTACAAAAGAGCTGCAGTGTGCAGCAACAGCCTGCCGCGTGCTTCTAAATCTGTCGATGGCGCTAGCGCATCGTAGATTTGCATCGCTAAGGTATCAATATGCCGGACATGCGTGACAGCTGCATTCGAGTGAAGTGTCAAAATATTCTGGATGCTGGCTTCCAATACATTAGCTTTCACGGGTTGTTTCGGATTATTGGTTTCAAAGAATAGACCGTCGCGCAAGCCAGACCCGCTGATGAGACAAGATGAGGATTTCGCTGCTTCGAAGATCGTCTCTAGAATAAGCAGACCAGGCACCATTATATCAGCTCGTTCTTTGGCGAGGCCGTCGATCTTCTTCCTTTTCTCAATAGACAATGTGGATAAAAGCAACGAGAATTCCTGAAGCTCACCTGGCTTCATAACGTAATTATGAGCCAACTGAAGCGGGTATTTATTTCGCTTACGGCTCATTTTCCCGAGTGTCCGGATCGTCCCGCCTAGTCCGACCATAGGAAGATTGGGGGAATTCATAATCCATGGCTGAGAAGCTAAGGCTTCATGTACCATTTTGCGAATATCAGCCATCTCTTGATCAGTTAGATTAGCGCCTTTCATAAATTGTCGCGTGGTATTCACGGCTCCGAAAGGAAAAGAGACACTTTGTACTAACTCCCGATCCTTTACGAAAGAGACCTCCGTGCTTCCGCCACCAATATCAATAATCATGCCATTGCGGAAATCCATGGAGTTAATGACGCCTAAATATCCATAACGGGCTTCCTCAAAGCCGCTCAAAACCTCAATAGTCAGACCCGTTTGTTCCTCGAGAATACGTACGATTTCTGACGTGTTGGCAGCGTTCCGAACAGCTGCAGTTGCAACGGCACGAACGGTTGTAACAAATTGAGACTGGCATAACCTGGCATAGTGGGTTAAGATAGGAACGATTGAAATAATATCTTTGTTATGTAAGATGCCATCAGGACCCATGCGTTCGCTAAGTCTTGCGGAATCTTTATGCTCACTCACGACGCGATAAGCTCCATGGGCATTTATTTCATAAATGACAAGTCGGATGGAGTTGGATCCGATATCGATGATGCCAATCCTAGTTGCAAGGTTGCTCATAGTGTCGCTCCTTTTTAACTCAATTCACGGATTCATTGGTTACATTGTATCAATCTCGCACTAGGTCTACAAATTTTTCCGTGCACACTGCATAATTCGGGGAAATTAACAAAAACTTGTATCGTGTGTTTGGAACCTGTGTACGAAAAATGGTGTGAAAATTCCGCCAAAAAGAAAACTTATGATAGTGATAATGAACTTCTATGACCCCTTTTGTTCACTTAACGAGTAAAATACTTTATTATTAAAAGAAGAAAACAGCAATATTATGCTAATAGAGTAGCTAAGGAGAGATTCCCATGTCTGCAACCAAAGGTTTAGAAGGAATTGTAGCCACAACCTCGTCGATCAGCTCCATTGTAGATGGCGTGCTTACGTATCGCGGGATTGATATTGATGACCTCGCAGAAAATGCGACTTTTGAAGAAGTTATTTACTTACTTTGGTTCGGCAAATTGCCTACTCAAGCTGAGCTTGAGAAATTGCAAAGCGACCTGAACGCATACAGCAAAGTACCAGATGCGGTAATTGACCTTATTCGTACATTCCCGAAAGATGTAAATTCGATGGCTGCTCTTCGTACAGCTGTTTCTGCACTTGCGCTGTATGATGACGAAGCAAACGATTCGAGTTCGGAATCCAATGTACGTAAAGCGATCAAGCTGCAAGCACAAATTCCAAGTATTATCGCAGCTTTCGCACGTATTCGTGAAGGCAAAGAGCCAGTAGCTTCCCCAGGATATTCTTCTGTTGCTGCTAACTTCTTGTTCCAACTAACGGGTAAAGAGCCGGATAAAGTTGCAATCGAAGCGTTGGACAAAGCATTAGTACTGCATGCTGACCACGAGTTGAATGCATCGACATTCGCTGCGCGTGTAACTGTTGCAACACTGACAGATATCTACTCCGGTATTACTTCCGCAATCGGCACACTCAAAGGACCTCTTCACGGTGGTGCTAACGAAGCGGTAATGGTTATGCTTGAAGAGATCGGTACTGTTGAGAACGTTGTTCCTTACATTAACGATAAATTAGAGCGCAAGGACAAAATCATGGGCTTTGGTCACCGCGTATATAAAAACGGCGATCCTCGTGCAAAGCACTTGCAAAAAATGTCTTATGAGCTTGGTAAATTGACGGGCAACCTGAAATGGTACGAAATGTCCATTAAAGCAGACGAGTTGGTAACAGGTCTTAAAGGTTTGAAACCTAACGTAGATTTCTACTCGGCATCCGTATACACGACGCTAGAAATCCCACGTGACTTGTTCACGCCGATCTTCGCGATCAGCCGTACTTCCGGTTGGGCAGCTCATATTCTTGAGCAGTACGAGAACAACCGCTTGATCCGTCCTCGTGCAGAGTACACAGGTCCAGTTAACCAAAAATATATCCCAATTGGCCAACGCTAATTGTAAGTTATTTAAGCTCAAGGTGCGGGCAGTTCAGTACCCATCCCCAGGTCATCTGGGGGAGTACTGCGACTCCCGTCACTTTTTGTGTGCCTAGCTATGCACAACATATAGATAAGAAATCATTTTCATACAAATTTGAGGAGGAACTATTCACATGCCACAATTCGAAACTTACGAGCTACCAACAGAAGGACAAAAAATCACAATCGAAAACGGTGTACTTCAAGTCCCTAATAACCCAATTATCCCTTTCATCGAGGGTGACGGTACTGGTCCTGACATCTGGGCAGCTTCCGTGCGTGTTCTAGATGCTGCTGTTGAGAAAGCATATAAAGGCGAGAAGAAAATCGCTTGGTACGAAGTATTTGCTGGTGAGAAAGCATTCAACAAATTCAACAACTGGTTGCCGAATGATACATTAACAGCTATGCGTGAATACATCGTGTCCATCAAAGGACCTCTAACTACACCAATCGGTGGCGGTATCCGTTCCCTGAACGTGGCACTTCGTCAAGAGCTAGATCTTTACGTATGTTCCCGTCCAGTTCGTTACTTCAATGGTGTTCCATCCCCAGTTAAACGTCCTGAGTTGGTTGACATGGTTATTTTCCGTGAAAACACAGAAGATATCTATGCAGGTATCGAGTGGGAAGCTGGTTCCGAAGCTGTTAAAAAAGTGATCTCCTTCTTGCAAAATGAAATGGGCGTTAACAAAATCCGTTTCCCAGAAACTTCAGGTATCGGTGTTAAACCAGTATCCTCCGAAGGTACAGAGCGTTTGGTTCGCGCTGCTATCGAGTACGCAATCAAACATGGCCGCAAAACGTTAACATTGGTACACAAAGGTAACATCATGAAGTTCACAGAAGGCGCGTTCAAAAACTGGGGTTATGAGTTGGCTGAGCGTGAATATGCTGATAAAACATTTACATGGGCACAATACGATCGTATCAAAGAAGCAGAAGGCGCAGAAGCTGCAAACAAAGCACAAAAAGACGCTGAAGCTGCTGGCAAAATCATCGTAAAAGATGCGATCGCTGACATCGCGCTTCAACAAGTATTGACGCGTCCTACTGATTTCGACGTTATCGCTACTTTGAACTTGAACGGTGACTACCTATCTGATGCACTAGCTGCACAAGTTGGTGGTATCGGTATCGCTCCAGGAGCTAACATCAACTACTTGACTGGTCACGCAATCTTCGAAGCAACTCACGGTACAGCTCCTAAATACGCTGGTCTTGATGTTGTTAACCCAGGTTCTGTTATTCTTTCCGGCGTAATGTTGCTTGAGCACCTTGGCTGGTTGGAAGCTGCTGAGCTGATCTACAAAGGCTTGGAAACATCCATCAACAACAAAACAGTTACTTATGACTTCGCACGCTTGATGGAAGGCGCGAAAGAAATTAAGTGCTCTGAGTTCGCGAACGAAATCATCAAAAACATGGCTTAATTCGTACCTATAGTTGAGTTAGACAAAAGAATATGAGGAGGTATATTTTAAATGGCTATTCGTCGTAATAAAATTACCGTTGTTGGCGCGGGTTTCACAGGTGCTACTACTGCTCTAATGCTAGCTCAAAAAGAACTTGGGGACGTTGTTCTACTCGATATTCCGCAATTAGAAAACCCTACAAAGGGGAAAGCACTTGACATGCTTGAGGCAGGTCCTGTGCAAGGCTATGACGCTCAAATCACAGGTACATCCAGTTATGCGGATGCAGCTGGCTCTGACATTGTCATCATCACAGCAGGGATCGCTCGAAAACCGGGAATGAGCCGCGACGATCTTGTTAACACAAATGCGGGTATCGTGAAATCCGTTTGTGAGAACGTGAAGGAAGTTGCTCCTGATTCTATCGTGATCATTTTGAGTAACCCTGTTGATGCGATGACTTACGTCGCTTACCAGGCGCTTGGTTTCCCGAAAAACCGCGTTATCGGTCAATCCGGTGTACTTGATACAGCCCGTTATCTAACGTTTATCTCGCAAGAGTTGAACGTATCCGTTGAGGATGTGAAGGGGGTTGTTATCGGCGGACACGGTGATGACATGGTACCACTCGTGCGTTACACATATGCTGGCGGCGTGCCTATTGAGAAGCTGATATCAGCTGATCGCATCGAAGCCATCGTTCAACGTACACGTACTGGCGGCGGCGAAATCGTTAACCTGCTTGGTAACGGTAGTGCATACTACGCACCAGCGGCTTCCCTTGTGCAAATGACGGAAGCTATCCTAAAAGATAAAAAGCGAATCATTCCTACAATCGCGCTACTTGAAGGCGAGTACGGCTATAATAACCTGTTCATGGGTGTTCTGACGGTTCTGGGTGCTAACGGCATCGAGAAAATTATGGACATCGAATTGACAGAAGCTGAGAGATCAGCTTTGGACAAAACAGCTGAATCCGTACGTAACGTCATTAAAGTTGTAGCGGGTTAATCTACTTATAATGAAGGGCCAACTTCCTATTGAACTAGGAGGCTGGCCCTTTTTTTGCAGAATGGCTTACAATCTTTGAAGTTCCTAAGAGGTATGTTACTATTAAGCATTAGAGTTTTAGTTCATGGTTAGTAAATAAAGCCCATAGTAGGTGCAAATCGAAGGATGAAGAATGTAGTCAAAAACGAAAGTTTACAAATGATCGTTATCGCCATAGCTACGGCCATTGGTGAACAATTCAAGATAAATCCCTTTAGCAATGATTTTTTTCGCATTGGTCTTGGTGTCAGTATCTTTTTGTTTTTTTTATTGCTCATGCCGCATCTATCTTATGTGAAAACGGGCATTCTTACTGGGATTGTAAGCATAATCGTTCAGTCCGTAGATTGGATTACTCATGTCCACTCATTTACTGTTATGGAGAGCTTACAGAATAATGTTGCAGCCGGTTGTTACTATATTGTATTTGCTTTTGGAATGAGCAAGTTTCAAAAAAGAATGAATGAATTCCATCCCTTGATCTTAGGGGGATATATAGCATTAATTGATTTCGTTGCTAACGAGACGGAGATCATCTTACGTGGGATATTCCTTGGCACGAATACCTTTTATTTTGGAGAATGGTTCCTTATTATAGTCATAGCGTTAGTACGAAGTTATTTTGTAATCGGTCTGTACAACAGCATTGTTATAAGTCAGATGCGATTTCTTCATGTTGAGCAGGAAAAGAGGATGGAGCAGATGCTGAACATCAACTCGGGTTTATATGGAGAAGCCTTTTATTTGAAAAAAGCGATGGATACAATAGAGAATATTACCGGGGATAGCTATGATCTCTATCGGGAATTAAAGGGGGATAATCTCCAAGATTACAGTCTGCGTACGTTAGGAATCGCCCAACAAATTCATGAAGTAAAGAAGGATTCCCAACGTATTTTGGCAGGGTTATTCAAATTATTCGATAGCGAAGTTGTCGTGAACATGAGCCTTTCGGAGATCCTGCATTTTGTTGTAAAGGGAAATCAAACCTATAGTGAAATGCTGAAGAAAAAGATTCGCATTGCAAAAGAACGGACATTTGATCTCCAGACTTCGCACTATGTGCCTTTACTGACGATCATGAATAACTTGGTGGCAAATGCGGTAGAAGCTATAGAAAAGAGCGGAACCATCCATATTCGGGTTTATGAAAAAGAAGAAGATGTATGTTTTATCGTTACAGACTCCGGAAAAGGAATTCCTGATCATAAGAAGGAGATCATATTTGAACCAGGTTATACAACGAAATACAATGAAGAAGGGATAGCGGCAACCGGCATCGGTCTTTCTCATGTACGCGATATTATTCATTCCTTAGGGGGAAGTATCGCTGTAGGAACATCAGAGAAAGCAATCGAAACTCAGTTTGTTGCTCGTCTCCCCAAAAAAAGTCTAATTCAAGAGGGTGGAGTCGTTGGCACTTTCAATAATAATCGTTGATGATGATGCTGTCTGCAGAAGTATGCTGCAAGATATTATTGATGAATCCGGCATTGGCGAGGTCATGGGGACTGCGGAAGGTGGAAATGAGGGTTCCCGAATGATTCTTAAATCGAAACCGGATGTTGTGTTGATCGATTTATTGATGCCCGATCAGGATGGTATTGAGACCATCACACAATTAAAAAACAGTGGTTATCATGGGAAATTTATTATGATTTCTCAAATCGAAAATAAGGACATGGTAGGAGAAGCCTATCAAAAAGGAATCGAGTTTTTTATTCATAAGCCGATTAATCGTGTGGAAGTAGAACACGTATTGAGTAAAGTCAATGAGCAGTGGAAATATGAGCGCTATGTTTCTGAGATAAAGCAGTCTTTAGCAAGATTGGATATCGTAGAACCATCAACGGTTCGGAAAGAACGAAAAGTTCGTGATGTTGTAAAGACGATTCTAATGGATTTGGGGATCATCGGTGAGATTGGCAGTAAAGATATTGTGGCTTTAATGGAGTATGCGATCGAACAGAGACAGGTAACTAGTTTCCCCCCTTTAAAAGAATTGTATGAGGCTGTGGCCCACACCTATAAACAAAGTCAGAAAGATGTTGAGAAAGAAAGTAAGGCGATAGAACAACGCATTCGGCGGACGATCATGGCTGCTTTAAATAATATGGCTTCCATTGGTTTAACCGATTATAGCAATCCTAAGTTTGAATATTATGCACCGCTTTACTTTGATTTCCAGGATGTTCGTATGAAAATGAAAGTCATGGATGAAGAACAAGTTCCCGAAAAAGGAAAAGTAAATATCAAAAAGTTTTTGCAAGTTTTTTATATGGAGACACTTGAAAAATTTAATAGTTGAATAGGGAATTCAACCTCTTAAGTCTGGATTTTGTAAGGACTGGAGGTTTGAATTTCTTTTTTTTTAATCACTGTGATGTATCATCACATGAAGTAGATGTCTATTTAGAATGTAATCGGATACAAAATTTACAAGCTGGAAGTGATTGTGAATCATGTGAACTTTATTTTCATGTGTTGTAATTAATTTTGTAGGATTCTGTAAGTTACTGTAGAGCATCAGATAGGATTTAATCATAAAGAGATCGCATCAGTCGATCAAACATTTTATCGAGGGAAAGGGGTATTTATATGAAAAAAGGTTTATCAATCGTACTGGGAACGGTTATCGCTTTATCGCTTAGTGCTTGTGGAAATGGTGCAACTACGAATAAGACTACGGAGACTACTCAGCCAGCAAAAACAACGACAGTTAAGAAATACTCGTTCGGTACGGATGCGACATATCCCCCTTTTGAGTTTCAAAAAGAGGGGAAATACATTGGAATAGACATTGATTTAATCAACGCAATCGCCAAAGAAGAGGGATTTGAAGTTGATTTAAAACCTATGAATTTTAAAGGAATTATACCCGCAATCACGGCAAAACAATTGGATGGCGCTTTGGCTGGTATCAGTATTACGGATGAACGGAAACAGGTAGTTGGTCTTTCGGATCCGTATTACCAAGCGGGACTTTCGCTAATCGTTCGAGAAGATAATACTACGATCAAAACCCCGGAAGATTTGAAAGGGAAAGTTATTGCCATTAAAAAGGGAACTTCCGGAGCTAAGCTTGCAGATGAATATGCTAAAACATATGGTGCGCAGGTTAAATATTTCGATGATAGCCCCTCGATGTATCAGGAAGTCGCAAATAAAAACGCAGATGTAACGGTGGAAGACTTTCCGGTGATCTCCTATAAGATTGCTGTTGATCCAAATTCCAAGCTGAAAATCGTTGGCGATCGTTTGAATAGCGATTTTTACGGTATTGCGGTCAGTAAAGATAATGAGGAATTGTTGAAAAAAATCAATGATGGACTTAAGAAGCTAAAAGATAACGGAAAATATGATGAAATTCTCAATACGTATATGGGAAAATCCACAAAATAAATAACACAAATGCTAACCTTTTGTTATCCCATGTTGGATGGTTTTCAGAAGGTTAGCACTATTATGAATTCAACTTAAGGAAGGGGTGGGGTCAGGTGACTTCCTCACTGCAAGTTATTTTAGATGCACTACCCATGTTGTTAAAAGGCTCTTTAATTACTTTTAAAATTGTTGTCATTTCTTTACCGATTGCTTTTGTTATAGGTTTAATTACGGGTTTGATGAATGTTTCTTCCAGTAGAATCTTGCGAACTATAGCTACTTTTTATGTTGATATCATTCGTGGAACACCGCTATTAGTGCAGGTCTTCTTTGAATATTTTGGTATACCTGCTTTCTTCGATATTCGAATACCAGCAGAGACCGCAGGTATTATTGCCATCAGTTTAAATGCGGGCGCCTATATATCGGAGATTTTCCGTGGTGGTATTATCTCTATTAATAAAGGACAGATGGAAGCGGCACGCTCATTGGGATTAAGTAAATGGTTAACAATGCGATTGGTCATTTTACCACAAGCGATTCGCCGGATGGTGCCTGCTTTTGTTAATCAATTCATTGTAAGTATAAAGGACACTTCTCTATTGTCCGTTATTGGAATTAACGAGTTGACACAGCGCGGGGAAATCATAATCTCTGCGAACTATCGTGCTTTTGAGATATGGGGAGTCGTGGGTATCATCTACTTCATTATCATCTATGTTTTATCCCTCTTATCTCGCGTATTAGAGAGGAGGTATGCATCCCAATGATCGTCGTAAAAAACCTGAAAAAGAGATTCGGTACGAACGAGGTACTGAAAGATATTTCGACAAAGATACAGGAAAAAGAAGTGGTTTGCGTTATCGGACCCTCGGGTTCAGGTAAAAGTACATTCCTGCGATGTCTGAATCTTCTTGAGGATGTGACATCTGGAAAAGTAGTCATTGGCGATGTAGAGGTCAATTCTCCGAACACGAATATCGATCAATTACGCGAAAATGTAGGCATGGTGTTCCAACTTTTTAACTTATTTCCTCACTTAACCGTATTGGAAAATATTATGCTGGCTCCGAAACACATTAAAAAAATAGATAAGCAGCAAAATGAACAAAAAGCCATGGAACTGCTAAGTAAAGTGGGTCTGGCTGCAAAGCGGGATGCTTATCCTGACCAGTTGTCGGGTGGACAACAGCAGCGTGTAGCGATTGCCCGTGCGTTGGCTATGAATCCGCGTGTCATGTTATTCGATGAACCAACTTCGGCGTTAGACCCCGAGATGGTCGGCGAAGTGCTGCAGGTGATGAAGGATTTGGCCCATGAAGGAATCACCATGATTGTCGTCACGCATGAAATGGGCTTCGCTCGCGAAGTGGCAGACCGTGTCATTTTCATGGATGGGGGGTATATCGTAGAAGAAGGAACACCTTCAGAATTATTCGATTCACCCAAACACGAACGTACCCAAGCATTTCTTAGCAAAATTCTATAGACGGATTTATCCGTATTGCATCAAAATTACGTTAGGAGTTAATCATCATCATGTGCAACGATCAGACATCAGGACAAGCAACAAGTAAGAAAAAAGGAACGGTTGAGCGGTTTACGTCTAGTGGTTTTATTTTGGCCGCGATTGGCAGTTCAGTAGGGCTCGGTAACATGTGGAAGTTTCCCTACATAACAGGTAAACATGGCGGGGCTGCCTTTTTCCTGTTGTTCATCATTTGTTTAATTATTGTAGGCTTACCCATTTTGCTTGCTGAGATGACGATTGGCCGCGGAGGCAGAGGCAATGCTTCGGTATCCTTTTTTAATCTTACAGGTAAAAAGTACTGGGGTGCGTTCGGATTGCTATCCATCCTAACCGCTTTCATGATCATGTCCTACTATGCAGTAGTCGCGGGATGGACGCTCCATTATACGGTAGAGTCGTTTAGCGGCTTTTTATTTCAAGAGGGATCCGACTATAAAACCAAGTTTCTATCGTTCGCTTCGGGCTACTGGCCTATCTTCTGGCAGGCTGTTGTTATGCTGACTACGGGCTGGATTCTCGCCAAAGGGGTCTCCGGTGGTATTGAGAAATTCAATAAAGTTTTGATTCCCGGTTTTCTCATCATCCTGCTGATTCTTATGGTTCGTTCGCTTACACTGCCAGGGGCAGCAGCAGGGGTGTCCTTTTTCTTAAAACCGGACTTCTCCAAGCTGGATGCGGAGTCTGCGCTAGTTGCTTTGGGACATGCGTTTTTTTCATTATCGCTCGGGATGGGATGTATGTTAACTTATGGTTCATATGTGGAAAAAAGACAATCGCTCGGTACTGCGACGCTCGCCATCGGTTTCGGTGATTTGGTGTATGCATTCATCGCAGGTCTTGTCATTTTCCCTACGGTGTTTTCTTATGGGCTTCAGCCTAGTGAAGGCGTAGGCTTGGCGTTCATGGCGCTGCCGGCAGCATTCTCTCAAATGCCATTTGGTTTTTTCTTTGGTGGTTTGTTCTTCTTATTGCTAGCCATTGCTGCGTTGACTTCTGCCATTTCCATCTTGGAAGTACCAGTCGCTTATGCCATGCATAAATGGCAATGGAACCGCAAAAAATCAGCGATTATTTTATCCATTGTTTGCTTCTTGGTAGGTGTTCCTTCTGGACTTTCAGTCGGGGGAGTGCTGGGGGACTTCCATCCCGGAGGTAAAAGTATTTTTGATTGGATGGACTTTATTACTTCCTACGTTCTGATGCCATTCGGTGGATTAGTTGTAACCTTGTTTACGGGATACGCATGGAAAAAGGCTGGAGAAGAAGCAGGGTTGAAGGGCTTCTGGTATAAAGCCTGGATGTTCTTGCTTCGTGTAGTAGCACCCGTACTCATCGTTTGCGTGTTCTTACATTCAGTAGGGATAATCAAATTTTCTTAATCCGAAACGTTTATGATCGGACATTCGTGCTGAGGATAACAGTGAACTAAGAGGTCGACACTTTTTTTTGTGGTGATGCACAAAAAGTTGTTGTTTTTGTAAATTAATTTCCAGAAGCTATCCCATGAGCATGGCCTATGATACGATATGTATAGCCAAATTACATTGGTTAATTATTCCATAGGATGGTGGGAATTGATGTTGAGAAGAACTTGGTTGCGCAAGAAAAGCTGGCGAAGATTGTTGGTTACCGGAGCAATATTTAGTACATTGGTAAGCGTCGTACCGCAAGCATGGGCAGAAGGACCGAATGATCCAGCACCAACGATTACTCCTGCATCCCCCAATGGAAAAAAGGTATTGTTTGATAATACCCATGGTCAAACCGCAGGAGCGGCAGATTGGGTGATTGACGGGGCTTTCTCTGATTTCGCAAATGCGCTAGGAAACGCCGGTTACTATGTGAAGGAGTTACGTAAAAGTACAACACTTACACTCTCGGACTTATCTGCTTATGATGTTTTCGTCATAGGGGAAGCTAATATTCCTTATAAAACCACAGAACAGAGCGCCATGCTGCAATATGTGCAAGCAGGCGGAAGTATTTTCTTCATTGGTGATCATTACAATGCGGATCGGAATAAGAACCGTTGGGATTCATCCGAGGTATTCAATGGCTATCGTCATGGCGCTTGGACGAATCCTGCATTAGGGATGAGTACCGAAGAGGCTGCATCAGCAGCGATGACAGGCGTAGCAAGCTCGGATTGGTTATCTACGAACTTCGGGGTACGTTTTCGATACAATGCGCTAGGAGATATAACGGCGAACAATATTGTGAGCGGTGCGCAGGCGTTTGGCATTACAAGTGGTGTTTCCACAGTTGCTATGCATGCGGGTTCGACGTTAGCTATTACAAATCCTAACAAAGCGAAAGGTATTGTGTATGTACCATCCACAACGACGAAATGGGCGAGTGCTGTGGATCAAGGGGTATACAATGGTGGAGGCGTAGCGGAAGGACCGTATGTGGCTGTAGCGAAGGTAAGCGCTGGTAAAGCAGGCTTCATCGGTGACTCCTCCCCTGTTGAGGATGCGACGCCAAAATATAAGAGGGAAGAAACAGGTGGTGTGAAAACGACCTATGCCGGTTTCCAGGAGCAGAATGACGCAACCTTGCTCGTCAATATGGTCAATTGGTTAGCCACCAAAGAGAGCTACACGAGTTTGACTCAGGTGTCTGGATTGACTTTAGACACGACGACCACACTATTCACATGGGAACAGCCGGCCAACACGACGGAGCCGCAAGCGGAGCCATGGGCAGCACCAGCAGCAGGATATAAGTGGTATGATCCGACGACTTTTAAAGTAGGGTCATATGGAATTCCTACTTCTACGAATACAACGGATCCATTTGCTTTCGTTCATCAAGCTCAGCTGCCGAATCATTACGTATTCCAAGTAAAGATTATTATGAATGGGTTAGGAGCTAACTCCACAACCACTGGCTATAATATAGGTATTTACAACAGCTCTGGAACGCAAGTGGCGAAGGTACAGAATAGTGATGGCTCATGGCCAGCTGCGTATGGATATAGCACGAGCTTCTCGATGACAGCGAATGCGAGCGGGCACGCAGAAAAGATTGTGAATGTCCAAATCAATACGACAGCATCTGGAGCAGCGAGCATGCGGATTAGACAGAATACAACGAATAAGTTCACGGAAGCTGTAACGATTGCGAATGTAGCAGCAGAACCGCTGCCTTAGGGACTACCATTATTTTAGAACAACCCTTGTTCCTGTATGGAAGCCTTCGCACGATTTGACAACAGAAGGATCGAAAGGTCATTCAATGTCAATGCTAGAAGGCTCCCCGCAGGGAGAACAGGGGTTGTTTTCTGCTTATTTAGTCACAGTTTTATGGAGATATGGTGAATTTGTAGGGATTTTGACATCGCTTTCTTGTTACCCACAATCTGATTCTGTATACTAAAAGAGAACGATTCTAATTAAAATTGCGGAGGTTGACTTAATGCCAGAATCAGTGCAACATGTTATGCTTTTTTTACACGTAATTAGTGCTTTATTGCTTGGATCTTATGTTGTTTTCCCTTTCATTGTAGGACGAGCTGCTGGCTTATCCGGCGCAGGACAAGAAAGCTTCATGGGACTACTGTCTACGCTCAACCGAATTGGTCAGTTTTCCTTGATTGTTACCTTCATCTCTGGAGGAGCGATGGTCAGCGAAGGTAGTTTCTCTGGTTTGTGGATGGCGCTCGCTATCATTTTACTCGTAATTGTGGGGGCAGTTACAGGAATGATCGGTGGCCGCATCAAGAAGTTGAGAGCGAACAGTGCAGCAGGGAAAAGTACATCAGCGGATGCTGCGAAAATTAAAACATTCAGCTGGATCGCTTTTGTAGCGGTTATCCTAGCTATTGTGATTATGACAAACCCTCAAATTTTGGCTTAGTTTTAGAGTGGTGTGAAGAACCTCCTTTCCATGAGTAAGTGGAAAGGAGGTTCTTTGGTGTTTGTTCGATGGACTCTCAGCCCAGCTAGTTGCCGGATCTGCTGAATAGATGGATTTTGTACAGCTAATTCTGCAGAATTTGAGGAGTTTTTTGATATAGATGGATTTTGTACAGCTAATTTCAGTCTTATCGGCCTAATGACCAAATTAGCTGCATGAAATCCATGTAAATCAGAATTAAAGGTGGAAATTGAGAAAATAGCTGGAGGTTTTCCAGTTAGTCTAGTCTGAGGCTGAGATTATTTCGGATCTGCAATATCCAGTGTGATCTCATCCAGTGTTTTCTCGAAGGAGGCACTCATGTGCTCCAAGAAGTAATCGACTTCCGGCATGTTCATCTTTTTCAAGCTTTCGAGAACTTGCTGCTTGGCAACGACAAACTCACGATTGCCGGTGGAGAGCTCAGTTAAACATTTGATGTAGGCTTCGATCAGATCAGCGGCCTTCACCCAGCGGTAGAGCTCAGGGTCAGGATCTTGAATGAGGCCGCGATAGATGCTGCTAAGCGCAGGTGGTATCGTGCCGATCAGCCGTTCTACGGCGACGTCTTCGATCTCGCGGAAATTTCGCAGAATTTGCTCGTTGTTGTGCTTTACGGGCTGCGGGATGTCACCCGTCAGCACTTCGGAGGCATCGTGGAACAAGGCGATAGAGACGACGCGGTCGGTCGGTACATTCCCGCCATAGACTTCGTTGGAAATGGTGCACAGCATATGCGCAATTGAAGCTACGTAGAAGGAATGCTCGGCTACGTTCTCGCGGCGCGTGTTCCACATGAGGCTCCAGCGGTCGATATATTTGAGACGATATAAGTAAGCAAAAAAGTGATGATTCATGGGGTTGAGCTCCTTCATGTTCGGATGTGCGGGAGGCTCGCTCCCGCCAAGGGCTACTTCACGCTCGGCGCCACCCGAACAGCCACCTTACCGGTGGCCGGGGTGTAGACGAGCGACTGCCCGATCAGCGCTTGCAGATCGTCAAGCGCGATCGTGACCTGCCCGTGCTCGCGCAGCACGGGCTGCCGCAGCCGGACGCGCGCGCCGTCGCCGCGCGTCGCGGTTGTGGCATTCACCCCCAGGGTGAATGCCGCTTGCCCGAGGCGGAGGCGCAGCTCTCCGCCTTCCGCCGTTGCGCTGCCGCCGAGCTGAGCGGCAGCAGCGGCCGCGTCCACGCGCAGCGGCGCGCTGCCCGGCAGCGCCGTAACCCGGCGCTGGATCGAGCGGTGCAGCAGCTCCGGCGTGATGCCGGGGCTGCCCGCGTTGATCCGCGGGATCAACATGAGATCGGCGCTGCGCGTCGCCATCTCGGGCGAGATCGTGAAGGCGTAGCGGATGCCCGCCTTCTTTACTTGCTCCGTCGCCGCAGGCGACGTGATGCCGAACGGGTAAGCCATCGCGTCGAGCGGCTTATTATCAGTAAGCGGTGCTAGCTTGCCGATGCAGGCTTGTGCATCCGTAAACACGCGCTGCTGGAGAGTATCGGCGGTGTCGCCTTCGACCCTGCCCACAAGCGCGGCTTCCCCACTTGGGACTTTGTGGTGTAGGTTGTCTGTGTGGCATCCGATGTCAATGAAATTCGTGGCATGCGTCATTTCACTAATCTGTTCCTTGGACATCGACGGAATATAGGAGGCCAAGGGGTTCGCTAAATCGGTTGTAATGACGAAGTTGACAGCGGGTATGCGCAAGCTTTTGAGAATTGGATAAGCCCCTGTAAAAAAGCTCTGATACCCGTCATCAAAAGTGACCAGCACCGCGTTTGAGGGTACCGTTGCGCCTGCCATGTACATTTTGAACTCATCTAATGAAATAAAATGATAGCCTTTGCTGAGCAGTGATGTTAGCTGATTCTGAAACAGAGCACTTGTGATTGTGCTTGAGCTCGTATCTGTGTCATGGATGTGATGATACATCAGAACGGCAACCTGATCTTGGTAGTAAATGGTCTCGGAACGTTCAGCCTGCAAGGGGGTTAGCAAAAGCGTTAACCCTAGTAGACTGACGAGAACCGAAATCGTAATCCTTTTATACATGTCGGCGAATCTCCTTGTTTTGCTCACAAGAACCGTCGAACTGTTCCTATGAGGTATGGTATAATGGTTTATATTCTTTAAGATTATGCGGGTAATTGAGAGGAGCTAGAAATCGTTATGCAACATTTTTATCAAAGTGTTTATGATTTGATTGTAGAAACATCCACGAATCTTCCTGGTGATGTTCGTCGTGCGGTACAAGCCGCGCAAATAAAAGAGGATAATGGCACGCGTTCCGCATTGTCGCTATCCCGAATTGCCGATAACATCCATATGGCGGAGACGAATGTATCCCCGATTTGTCAGGATACAGGAATGCCAACGTTTATTATACACTGTCCAGTTGGGGCAAACCAAATTGTTATGAAGAAACATATTCTTGAAGCGGTTGCGAATGCGACGAAAGCTTCCAAACTTCGGACGAATTCCGTAGATTCGCTTACGGGTGCTAATAGCGGGGATAACCTCGGACCAGGAACACCAGTTATTCATTTTGAACAATGGGAACGCGACGATGTGGAAGTGAAGCTCATTCTCAAAGGCGGCGGCTGCGAGAACAAAAATATTCAATACAGCCTCCCAGCTGATCTGGAAGGCGTAGGCAAAGCAGGCCGTGACCTCGACGGGATTCGCAAGTGTGTTATGCACGCCGTGTATCAAGCTCAGGGTCAAGGCTGCAGCGCAGGCTTTATCGGTGTTGGCATCGGCGGCGATCGGACGAGCGGTTACGAGCTTGCGAAGCATCAATTGTTCCGCCATGTAGACGATGTAAACCCACATCCAGACCTTCGTAAAGTTGAGGAGTACGTGATGGAGCACGCGAATACGCTAGGGATTGGCACGATGGGTTTTGGTGGTCAAGTCACTTTGCTTGGTTGTAAAGTGGGCGTTATGAACCGTTTGCCAGCTAGCTTCTTCGTTTCTGTGGCGTATAACTGTTGGGCGTTCCGTCGTCAAGGCGTGATTCTAAATGCGGAAACAGGCGAAATCAATGGCTGGTCTTATCCGAGAGGTGTTGAGGTTTCCTTCCAAGAGGCTTTCGAAGCAAGTGCGGAAGAAGCTAGAAACACGCCGCAAGAAGAGCGTCGCGAGATCGTATTGACAACTCCGATTTCGGAAGAGCAAATTCGCAGCTTGAAGGTCGGTGATGTGGTCGTTATTAATGGAACGATGCATACTGGACGCGATGCCTTGCACAAATATTTGATGGATCACGATGCCCCAATCGATCTAAATGGTGCAGCAATCTATCACTGCGGCCCGGTTATGGCCAAGGATGATGCAGGTGAGTGGCACGTGAAGGCTGCTGGGCCGACAACGAGTATTCGTGAGGAGCCTTACCAAGGCGATATTATTAAAAAGTTCGGCATTCGCGCGGTGATTGGTAAAGGCGGCATGGGTCCAAAAACGCTAGCAGCGTTGAAAGATCACGGCGGCGTGTACTTGAATGCCATCGGTGGTGCTGCACAGTACTACGCACAATGCTTCAAAAAGGTTGAGGGTGTTGACTATCTGGAATTCGGTATTCCAGAAGCGATGTGGCATCTGGAAACAGAAGGCTTCGCTGCGATTGTAACAATGGATTCACACGGCAACAGTTTGCATGCAGATGTAGAGAAGAATTCATTAGAAAAACTGGCAGCACTGAAAGAGCCGGTATTCAAATAATAATTTCCTTATGATGATCTTTACCTTTACAAAAAAAATACTGGATTAGCTGTAGAAATTAGGGTTACTATTTAGAGTAGCCCTTTTTCTATATGTTATAGACTACATCGGCACACAACCCTGTTGGAGGTTCATGCATCCATGACCAAATTTCGTGCAAAGCTAACCCTGATTTTAATCTTATTAATTGGATGCTCGATGTTGGTTGCCGGTATTTTCATGGCAAAGGTTCTCGAGAGTTCACATGTGAATTCATTACAAGAAAATATGGAGCGAGAGCTTCATGTGATTGCTTCCAGTGGTGTATGGGATTATCAAGGGACGGACGCGGAGTTGATTAAGTATTATACGGCGCAGGCCCACCGGCTCAAAGACGCGACAACGGAGCGGTTAACGTATGTACGTGCTGACGGCAAGGTACTCGGTGACTCCGATCAACTGCCAGAACAGATGGACAACCATTTAACAAGACCGGAAATTACAGCAGCCGCTAAGGATGGAATTGGATATACGACGCGTTATAGTGACACGCTGAAAGAGAATATGTTATATGCCGCTATTCCGGTTAAAAATGAAGCCAAAGTGACAATCGGGTATTTACGAATTTCATTGAGCTTAGCCCAAGTAGATAAATCCATTCGCAGTCTCTGGTATTTCCTTATTTCAGGACTGGCAATCCTCTTTGTCGTTGCAGGTATTGTCAGCTATCGGATCGCCAAAGGGATAACACGACCGATTGAGAGAATGACGAAAGTCGCGCAGCAAATAACGAATTTGAACTATGAATCTCGTGTTCCTGCTTATCGGAATGATGAGGTGGGGGAGCTTGGGCAAGCGATTAATCGTATGTCCGAAAGCTTGCAAGGGCAAATGGCGCGCATTCAAGAGAATGAACGCAGACTGCAAGGCGTCATGGAAAACATGATGAGCGGCATTATGATGATTGACCGTGAAGAGCGGATTATGCTGCTCAATCCTTCGGCTGAAGCGATTCTGGGCTTTTCTTCCCAGGAGTTATTAGGGAAGAAATATAATGAAGCGAAGCAGCAGTATGATTTTACCAAAATGATTCAAGAATGCATTGAGCTTCAGGAACCGATTTCGGACGAGATGATGTTCTATTACCCGGCTGAACGTATTCTGGATATTCATTTGAGCCCTATCGCACATGAGGATGAAGAATGGTCAGGCGTGCTTATCGTGCTCCACGATATCACGGCGGTTCGCAGATTAGAGCGAATGCGCAGTGAATTCGTGGCGAATGTCTCCCATGAGCTGAAGACGCCGATTGCGGCAGTTAAGGGCTTCGCGGAGACGCTGCTGGCAGGCGCGTTGAACGATAAGGAAACGGCGGTATCGTTTCTGCAAATCATTTTTGATGAGAGTGAACGGTTGAACCGATTAATTGGGGATATTTTGGAGCTCTCGAAGATTGAATCGAAGCGGATTCCGATGAATTTCTCACCTGTTTATTTGCCTGAATTTCTAGAGAGATCGCTTAGTGTATTACGGAAAGAAGCAGAGAAGAAGCATATCGAGCTCAGCATGATGGTAGAGGATGATATGTATATTGAAGCGGATGAGGATCGATTGCGACAAATCATCATCAATTTGCTGTCCAATGGCATTGCCTATACGCAAGATGGCGGGAAAGTCAGGCTTCGTGTAGAACCCTTGGAGACTAATGTTGACGGGGATTATGAGCGACTGCGCATCATTGTTTCGGATACGGGAATGGGGATACCGAAGAAGGATTTGCCGCGTATTTTTGAACGGTTTTATCGGGTAGATAAAGCGCGATCCCGAAGCTCAGGCGGTACAGGACTGGGGTTATCCATCGTTAAGCATCTAGTGGAAATGCATAAAGGAACGATTCGCGTTGAAAGTGAAGTGGGTGTAGGCACGAAATTTATTATTGAGTTGCCTGTGATTCATTAAAATAGGCTGATAATTTGTTGCGGATTTACACCGCGATGACGAAGGCTTTACAATGCCTTTACATTTGTGTGATACACTGGGGTTGTGCATTGTTAATAAACTGTAAATGCGGGGGATCCCATGGCACAAAAGATACTAGTTATTGAAGATGAGCCGACATTGGCTCGGTTGTTATCTTATAACCTTTCGCAGGAAGCCTATGATACGAAGGTGATTGATCATGGTGGAGATGGCTTGCAGGAGGCGCTTCAGCAGTCGTATGATTTGATCATTTTGGATATTATGCTACCGGGACTTAGTGGCTTTGAGGTGTTGGCAAAGCTTAGGCAGAAAGGAAATCGAACGCCTGTCATTATCCTCACGGCTCGTAACGCAGAAGATGAAGTCGTACAGGGCTTGAAGCATGGGGCAGATGATTATATCACGAAGCCATTTGGGGTCGCCGAGCTGCTTGCGCGTGTGGCTGCTGTCTTGCGGCGTACACAATCGGATGAAGCAGCTGCGGATATAGCCAAGTCGAATGAGAAAGTCATTCAGGCGGGTGAGCTTCGTATTTATCCAGAGAAATATGAAGTTGTGCTAAATGGCGAGTCGATTCCGTTGCGTCCTAAGGAATTTGAAGTTCTGCTGTATCTGGTCCAGCGACCAGGTGTAGTTGTTACTCGAGATGATCTCATGAATATCGTGTGGGGCTTCGACTATATCGGGGGGCAGCGTACAGTTGATGTGCATGTGAGCTCTCTACGCAAGAAGCTGGAAATGAATCAGCAATCTGTACAGATTGATTCGATACGCGGCGTGGGGTACAAGCTTGTAGCCACGATGATTAAAAAGTAAGTAGCATGGATGCTGATTAGTCAGTGGCCGTGCTTTTTTTTTAATGTGATAACACAATTGCATACAATCATCGCAAAATCGGGAATTTTATTAACGGTGGTATTGGGTATAATTAGTATATACATACGAGTACTGTCATTTTGAAAATTTGCAGGATCATTATAGAGGAGGAACATCATGTCAACGACGTATCGGATCGCAATTATTGGGTGTGGAGGGATTGCCACTGGCAAACACATGCCTAGTCTAAGCAAATTGGACAATGTAGAAATGGTAGCATTCTGTGATATCGTTTCGGAGAAAGCACAGGAAGCTGCTGCGAAATTTGGCAAGGGAGAAGCTCGTGTTTATGAAGATTATCGTGAGGTATTACAAGATAGCTCTATCGATATCGTTCATGTGTGTACGCCGAATGATTCCCATGCGGAAATTACGATTGCTGCATTGGAAGCTGGCAAGCATGTTATGTCAGAGAAGCCTATGGCGAAAACAGCAGCTGACGCAAGACGTATGGTTGAAGCGGCTAAACGTACTGGTAAAAAGCTAACAGTCGGCTACAACAATCGTTTCCGTGGTGATAGCCAACATTTACATAAGCTTTGTTCCGAAGGCGAGCTTGGTGAAATTTATTTCGCGAAGGCACATGCGATTCGTCGCCGCGCGGTGCCTACATGGGGCGTGTTCCTCGATGAAGAAAAACAAGGCGGAGGCCCGTTGATCGATATCGGTACGCATGCCTTAGATTTGACGTTGTGGATGATGAACAACTATGAGCCAGCGGTTGTTTTAGGGACGTCCTATCACAAGTTATCCCAGCGTGAGAACGCGGCGAATGCTTGGGGTCCTTGGGATCCAGCTAAGTTCACAGTGGAAGATTCCGCATTTGGCATGATTACGATGAAAAATGGCGCTACGATTATTCTTGAATCAAGCTGGGCGTTGAATACGCTTGAAGTCGATGAAGCGAAATGTACACTTTCCGGAACGGAAGGCGGCGCTGATATGAAAGGTGGTCTGCGCATCAACGGTGAGAAGCACAGTCGCTTATTCACGACAGACGTGGAATTGCAAGCGGGCGGGGTTGCTTTTTATGATGGAAAGGCAGAAGTTGCCTCAGATCTAGAAATGAGATTGTGGATTCAAGCGATAGAGAACGACACGGATCCAGTTGTTACACCAGAACAAGCGTGTGTTGTGTCTGAGATTTTAGAAGCCATTTATGAGTCAGCGAAAACAGGTAAGGCTGTTTACTTCGACTAGTTCTATTTCCTGGGAAATGGTTAATGATGCGAAAAATCCCTTCTTCCGATTCTACTATCGGTTGGAGGGATTTTTTGTTGTTTTTCGATGCTCGCCAGGCGTCGTGCCTGTGCGTTGTTTGAATATTTTAGAAAAATGATGTAAATCAGCAAAGCCGCAATAGTCGGAGATGGATTCAAGACTGTGCTCTGTATTCGTAAGTAATTCCTTCGCATGGTGAATGCGCATCTGCAATAAATATTGGTGCGGAGACGTGCCATAACGTTGCTTGAAAAGAAAGCTGAACCTAGAAACAGATAGATTGGCGCGACTCGCCATGTCCTGGACTGAAATGGGATCACTTAAATGATTAGAGAAATAAGAGGTGATCCAGTTTAAGGATGGAGCTAATGAAGGGACATCACGTTGATAGGGTTCCAAAATAGAAAGAATGATGTCTAGCATCAACTGCTGTGTTCTCAGTTGGGTAAACGAATTAGGCATATGGAAAAGCTCAATGGTTTGCAGCAATTTTTCTTTGAGAAGAAAGGGGTCCTGTGGCTGGACATGTACGGGAACTTGAGTCATGAACAGGTCTTGAAGGGTTGGCTGCATCAGATGGCTGTAGGCAGAAAGATCAATTTGCCCTGGTCGGGTGGGAAAGCTATCTGCTCGCTCGGGATTATAGGCGATGTCAAAATGGAGAAAAGGTGTGACCGTGTTCGTTAGTCCCTCTAAAGAAAGCAGGCTGCCTGGTTGGACGAGGCAGAATTGACCTGAATAGAACATATATTTCTGATGATCGACCCAGAAACAGCAAGTACCCTCTTGGATGTATACCAATAAATAATCCAAGAGTCTACGTTCTGGATAGTTCCATGGTCTGCGTACGGCAAAGTCACATTCTCTGATGTAAGGGACAATAGGTGGGGAATCTAGTAATTGTTGCAGCATGGAAGACCTCTTTTCATATAAATTCCCAAGTTTTTCGGACGATAGGTGCTGTACGCTACTCTTATTCTAGTGCAGGTGGCATACTGAAATCCAGTTGTTTTTGACAAATCAATAACCTTGTTTGACAAAGATTATAAGGCAGTTGGGTCGTATAATAAAGCTATAAATAGACAAATTGAGGTGCATAGCGCATGAGTAATCTTGAAGCTAATCCAATCCATGCATTGCCGTTATTAGAAGACTGTTATACGTTGTCGAAGGAACAGCAGGAATGCTATCAACGAGATGGTCATATCGCTCTTCGAGGCGTAGCGAGCGAAGCTGAGATCCATGTGTATGAGCCGATCATATCCAACTTGGTGAAAACGTTGAACAACCAAGATAAACCACTAGATCAACGTGATACGTATGGGAAGGCGTTTATTCAAATTTCGAATTTATGGGAGCAAAGTGAAGCGATCCGACGTTTCGTTTTTGCTAAGCGTTTTGCCAAGATTGCTGCTGACTTAATGGGCGTTGACGGCGTTCGCATGTATCATGATCAAGCGTTGTACAAGGAACCGCATGGCGGTCATACCCCTTGGCATCAAGATCAAATTTATTGGCCGCTGGATACCGATAAAACGATTACGATGTGGATGCCGCTTGTGCCGATTTCAGAGGCAGTAGGGTCCATGACATTTGCTTCGGAATCCCATCTCATTGGCTACATTAATAAAATGGTTATTTCCGATGAATCCCATCGTACTTTGGCAGGATATATCGAGGGTAAGGGCTTTGAGACAAAGTCTCATGGCGCGATGGCAGCAGGGGATGCTACGTTCCATGCTGGATGGACGCTGCATAGCGCACCTGGCAATCCGACGGATACGATGCGCAAAGTTATGACCGTCATTTATTATGCGGATGGCTTGCGGATTGCTGAACCGGATAGTAAAGCGCGTGAGAGTGATTTGAACAGGTGGTTCCCTGGCTTGCAGCCGGGGGAGCTGGCAGCCTCTGAGCTGAATCCATTGTTATATAGCCGTAAATAAATAAGAAGATCGCTTGCCCACTGTAAAAGTGAGGAAGCGATCTTTTTATTTTAGTGTTGAGGGTTACCATTTGCTGCCATGTGGAGAAGGACAACGGGCACTGCTAAGTTTTGCTTTCACGCCCATCAAGCAGCCGCAGTGGCGGCAAGTTGTGCCGTAGTGATAGTCGCTGCAGCTCGTGCAGACCGCGATGCGGCGGTCATATTCAGCCTCCGTAGTCAGCTTCAGGTTACGCACACGTAGCGTTTCACCGAAAAGCTTAGCGATTTCTTCGGGTGTTACGTGAACAGAGGCGGTACACCCTTTGCAATCCGAACCGGTTTCTGTTCTAATTCCACTTGAGGTATCCATATGAATTGGCTCCTATGCAAGACAAAGTGTGACCACAGAGCGGGCAGGAAGGGTAACGAGCAGAACGTCATTTTCGACTCGATAATCGGTAAAAGGTTGTGAGTTCACAGCATTGGGCTCATCGAACGTATTGTGCGCATCCATCGTATCCGAAGTGATAACCAAACCTGAGATCGTTCCACCAAAGTGTCCCTTGATGTCACATTGGACTTCAAGCGATTCGGCATGGTGCAAATTACAAAGGGAAATATGTAGTTGGTTGTCTGCATTTAATGAAGCGGATGCGCTAAGTTGATCGATTTGTTTGCCATCCATTTCATAGGAAGGGCTCACCGCTTCCGTAGCGATATAGCTCGCATCTTGATGCACCTTATACATATCGAACACATGATAAGTCGGTGTAAGCAGCATATCTGCACCCTCTGTAAGGATGACCGCTTGCAATACATTGACAACTTGCGCAATATTGGCCATACGTACACGATCACTGTGATGATGGAAAAGGTTTAAATTAATGCCAGCGACGAGCGCATCACGGATAGTATTCTGCTGATAGAGAAAGCCAGGGTTCGTGCCAGGCTCTACATTGTACCAAGTGCCCCATTCATCCACGATTAAGGCGACTCTTTTGTCAGGATCATAGGTGTTCATTATGGCCGAATGACGGGTAATAAGTTCATCCATGTATAAGGTTTTCTCTAGGGTGTTGAACCAGTCTTGTTCATTGAAATCTGTTGCGGATCCTTTGTCTTTCCAGACTCCCGTAGGGAGGGTATAGTAATGAAGACTGATGCCATCCATGTATTTCGTTGCTTCACGCATCAAGACTTCAGTCCAATTGTAATCAGCGCTATTGGCGCCACAGGCGATTTTGAAAATTTTATTATCCCCATAGTTCCTTACATAGCAAGCATATCTACGATACAAATCAGCGTAGTATTCAGGACGCATGTCACCACCGCAGCCCCAGTTCTCGTTCCCCACGCCAAAATAAGTGAGCTTCCATGGCTTCTCACGGCCATTTTCTTGACGCCAGTTCGCCATCGGGGACTCGCCGTCGAAGGTCATATATTCTACCCATTCCGACATTTCCGCCACGGTACCGCTTCCAACATTACCACTAATATAGGGTTCAGCCCCGATTATTTCGCATAAACGAAGAAACTCATGCGTACCGAAATGGTTATTCTCGAGAACACCGCCCCAGTGCGTATTGATCATTCGTTTGCGTTTCTCGGCTGGACCGACACCATCTTTCCAGTGATATTCGTCTGCAAAGCAGCCGCCAGGCCAGCGAAGAACTGGAATTTGCAGCTTTTTGAGAGCTTCAAGTACATCGTTACGCATACCTTCTGTGTTAGGGATGGGGGAGTCGTGTCCAACCCAGATGCCCTCATAGATACATCGACCTAAATGCTCAGAGAAATGACCGTAAATATTTCGATTAATCGTTTGCAGCGGTGAATCCGCGTGAATAGTCAGCTTAGCCATGAAAGTATCTGCTCCTTAGTGTTTCATATTGGAAACCGACTCCCGACTGATCAGAGCAGCCGAAAGTATGATTTGTTCCTGTGAAATAGACGTTTGTTCGTGGTGGCGGTGAATGGCAGAAAGTAGTTCCTCGACGAGATGCTTGGCATCCAAGCTAAATGTCGTCAGTCTTGGTGATATTTGAGCAGCCAGCGGAATATCATCACAGCCAATGATGGATACTTCTTCCGGAATGGCGCGGCCATTTTCTCGAAGGCCTTGCATGCAACCAGCAGCCATCCAATCATTCACAGCGAAGATAGCATTTGGCAGCTCGGCTGTAAGCAGAAGGTCCGCTGCTCGGCGGCCGCCTTCCCAGTTCATTTTCTCCGTAATGATCTGGACTTGCGTGTCTTTCGACTGGCAATAAGCAAGGAAGCCTTGCTTACGAAGCCTGGATGAATCGTACTTGTCTGGCCCTGCTAGCAGGGTGAACGAGCGATGTCCTGCATCGTATAACGTTTTGGCTGCTTTGCTCCCGATCCGAAAATCATCGAAATATATTTGGATGATATCTTCACGATGAGCATAGCGCTGAATGGAGAAAAGCTGGCCGGTCGTCTTGAGCCGATCCAATTGCTCGTCATCCATCTGCCCGATTAGAATGAGCGGACTTGTAGGTGCAGCTTCGCGTGGCAGATCAGGGTGAACCATGGAAATTTTGATGGCTTGCTTGGCAGCTAAATTCGTAATTTCGACAAGAAAATTCGTGTAGTAGGGGTCATTTCCTTTGATATCGGATGAACACATGACATATAACGTGTCCAAAAGTACAGCTGGAACGATATATGTTCCTTTGCCTCGTAATTGGACGAGAAGGCCTTCCTGTACCAAAGTTTTGATCGCTGCCCTTACACTAACCCGGCTCGCTTCAAAGTTCTCGGACAAATCCCGTTCGGACGGGATCTTGACGAGTTGATCCTTCTGCAAGGATTGAATTTGCACACGAAGCTGTTCGACCAGTCTTTCTTTAATAAGTGGAGATTTCTGCATGTGACTAAACCACCATTCGCTGATACCATTTTGAATCAATGTAATACCAATAAGATACCACGTAGGGTGTGGGGTAGTCTAGGAGTTTTTTTTTTTTATTTTACCCTGATCGGCGAGAATATCGGAAACAAATGGATGAAGAGCGGTGAAGGTCCTATCCTATTTAAATCTAATGTGGAGGACAAATGGTACTTATTTATTGATGAGTATGGATTAAGAGGATATATACCGCTGGAGACGAAGGATTTGGATTCGGGCGAATGGAAGTTGCCTGCGGAATTCTCGTTGCCTACTCATTCACTCAAACAAATTTCGATACTCCGTTGGGGTTCTTTCTGCAACTTGTTTAAAAATTCTACTGAAATAATAAGGATCTGGATAGCCTACACGCTGAGAGATTTCTCTGATAGAGAGATTCTTTTCCTTTGTAAGCAAATATTTGGCGTGATTTATTCGCACTGTTGTTAAGTATTTGGAAGGTGGTCCCCCTGAATGTTTGATGAAAATTTTACTAAGATAAGAAGGATGAAAATTAAAGTGCCTGGAGATTGATTCCAGTGTAATTTCTTCATAAAAGTTTTCTTTTAAATATAGTTGAATCATCTTCACAATTTCTTCAGGTGCACGCATATTTTTCTCGGAGGAAGGCAGTGACTTAGGTAACTGCCTTTTGTTTTCAATCGACATCTTGATCTTGATTAGGACTTGTTCCAAATCGCTAGTTATGATCGGTTTCAACAAATATTCGTTTACGTTGAATTTAATAGCTTGACGCGCATAATCGAAATTGTTGAAACCACTGATGATTACCTTTTCTATATGGGGAAATTGAAGTGACACTTGCTTTAAGAGCTCTAATCCATCAATGGCAGGCATTTGAATATCCGTAAATAAAACATCGACAGTATTATTTTCAAGAACCTTCAGCGCGGACAAACCGTCTTGAGCAGTACCAATGATAACAAAGGAAGTATCTAGAGATTGAATTTTCTTAACGATATTATTCAAAATCAATTCTTCATCCTCAACGACTACAACGCGAATCTGTGTTGTATGCTCCACTTCGACGCACCCCTTCAACATTTTCCTCCAACGATAACCTTTGCCCCGCCATCAGGTAGGTTAACGGTTTGCATATACATATTTGTACTGTAAGAAATTTTCAGCCTGAGATAAATATTCAGTAGCCCCATTCCATCAAGCTGTAGGCCAGGAATAATCCCGGTCTGTTCGATTTCCTGAATCCTATTATTAAATTCAGCGATGGCTCTCTGATCAAATCCAGGTCCGTTATCGGTAACTTCTACGAACCAGTGGTCGTTCTCCTGATACCCTCTCACCTTAATTGTCCATGGAGGTAACAGTTTGGATGAGTACTTTAGTGAATTCTCAACAAGCGGTTGAATAATTAATCTTGGAACGGGAATATTCTGCATATTCTCTGCCATTTCAAATGTATACATAACGTTTTGTTTATGTCTGATTTTAATGCATTCCAGATACTTTTCGGTATAGGCTAGTTCAGTTTCTAAAGGAACAAGAGATGAATTATCAGCGGATATGTATCTTAACATCATGGATAAATTCTCAATCATGATTACAATTTGTTCGTTCATATTCTCTTCGGCCATGATGGAAATCGTAGTTAATGTATTGTATAAAAAATGTGGATTCATCTGCGATTGAAGCGCTAACATTTTGGCTTGAAGTTCCTGTAACTGGGACATTAACAATTGGTCCATCGATTCTTTCAGTCGTTCACTCATCTTGTTAAAAGCGAACTGCAAGCGATCAAGCTCGTTTAAACCGCTGTTTAGTTCCAAATGTGTATGAGAGGTGATACCTACTAAATTTGTGGATTTCATAGTGGCATGCATTCTTGCTATGGGCTTTGTGATTCGTTTAGCTGCAAGGTAAGAAAGGGAAATAGCAAGTAGTAGAATGGCGAAACTAACCATGGCGATTTTCTTGGTAAAATCATTTAAGGGGCCTAATAATTGCTGTTCGGAGACAATGAGAGCAATGTTCCAACCTGTGTACTCGGAATGAGCGATACTATAAATTTCTTTCTCATTTGTGATAGAGTTACGGATGTTACTGATAGCTGAATGGGAATTGGTTTGCAGAAGGGTAAAGTAAGAAATTAGTTCCTTAGCTTTGGGGTCAATGGGATATATAATGTCCCCAATATCATTATATACAATAACCTTTTGCCCGTAGTTGTGCTTCATGTAATCATTAATGTTGGTAAATAATTTGTCTGCATCTTGCTTGACTTCTACGATACCTTCTGGGGTATTATTAGCATCAAAAAACAACCGAACCAGTGAGATGGAATACGCATCCTTGGAGGATAGGAATAGTGAAAGCTCATCATCCTTCTCCGGAATTGTGATGTATTTGCCGTTGGTATTTGCGAGCACCTCTTCATACCAAAGTTTATTAGGCAAGTTTACTTTCGTTCTCCGGTTGTCGATGCCGGATCCAAACATGTTTCCTCCTAAATCATATAAATTAATTTGATTAACGGGGAGAGCAGGTCCATTTGCTGCAACTAAAATGTCTGCTAGATCTTTATTGTTATTGATCGAGTCGCCAGATCCCTCAGTGAATTTGAGGAATCTGTCTTTCACTAGATTGGAATACAAGATATTTAAGGATACAGCGTCAATTCTTCTTATTTCTAGGTCTAATTTGTCCTGCATGGATTGTGAGAGATTATCAAGAGATTCAACAGCCTTTTTCTTTAATAAATCGGATGACCACATATAAAAAGGTACAACCACTAACGATAGTACCACTATGATGATTAAGGAATAGGTCTGAAAAAGAACGAATCGAATGGTACGTTTGTGAATGACCATAGTCTCCTACTGAATACATGAATAAGATTTTTTATGTTTAGTTTGCGGTGTTTATAGTGAATTGTCAAAAGAAATTTGACGAGGTAAAGAATGTCCAGTTATAAAGCACTGTAAATCCATGGAAGATGGAAATGAATTGCATATATAATGAAAGCGTAAACATTATCGACCACAAGTGAAAAGGGGAAACGAGACCAATGAAAAAAACATTTACGGTGATTATGTCGATTGGGATTATGGCGTCTATGTTAGCAGGATGTGGAAGTAAAGTGGAGACCGTAACACCAGCAGCTTCAAGCAGTGCTACCAATAGTGCGAAACCTACAGAAAAGCCTAAAGAAAAAGTTACACTGACCTACATGGCTAGCCAAGATTGGATAAAGGATTCCGAAATGCAGCTCGCAAAGAAGTTTGAAGCGGAGACAGGCATTCATATTGATTACCAAATCGTTCCATCAGATCAGTACCAGAATATTTTGAAGACGAAACTCAATGCGAAGGAAGCCCCGGATATTTTCGGTGGACAGGACGGACAGCTTGATTTGAACAATTTGTACGGGGTCGAAAAAAATGCGGTTGATTTAAGTGGTGAAGAATGGGTAAAACGAGAAGACCCTCTTTTTGTAGAACAAGGATCCTATAATAAAAAGGTGTATGCACTGACCATTTGGGATCCAAGTTATGACTGGGTTATCGTATATAACAAAAAAATATATGAAAAGCTAAACCTCAAAGTACCGACTACTTATGCTGATTTTAAAGCGGTATCAGAGAAGATCAAGTCTGCAGGCACGACGCCTATTTATGAACCCGTGTCTGATGGCTGGCATCATGTGCTTTGGTTTCCTGAGCTTGGGCCTAAATTCGAAGAAGTCAATCCTGGATTAACGGATAAGCTAAATAGTAATAAGGAGCAATTCGCGAACGTACCGATTATGGAGCAGGCACTTACGCAACTCAATGAACTTGCGAAGTCGGGTTACATGGGAGATAACTACTTTTCAAATACGTACGCCGATACAGAAAAGAACATGGCAAGCGGCAAATATGCTATGACGGTGTATAATCTTGGGCTGCCGGCGCAAATCGAAAAAGCGTTCCCAGAGGTTAAAGCGGATACATTTGGCTATTTCTTGATGCCGCTTGCTGACAATCAGATATTAAATGTGAATCCTGCTGCGCCAAGTAAATTTATTTATTCAGGATCCAAACATATTGATTTGGCAAAGAAATATTTTCAGTATCTGACGAAGCCAGAAAACTTGCAATTCTTTTTGGATAACGAGCCGAAGTTCTTAGCTTTGAATTTCAAAGATATTAAGAACCGTTATACACCTGATCAAAAGGCATTCTTCGATACGTATGGCAAAAAACAAGGCACCGTGTATCAAACATCCATTAGTTACCTAAATCCGCAATGGATGGATATGGGGAAAGACATTTCAGCGATGTTTTCAGGGAAAATGCAGCCTAAGGATATTTTGAAAAGCATCGACAAAAGAAGAAGCGATGCGGCAAAAGCAGCCAAAGACCCTGCTTGGGCACAATAGTTTAACCAAAGTATAAATCAGAACAGCCCAGTGGATAGGATAATACCTCTTGCTGGGTTGTTACTGAAGATAATATGGAGCGGAGAGTCCTACAATGAACAAAAGCATATATCCCTTTTATTTTTCAATTGGCGCATTGGTACTGTATCTGCTGTTTTTTGTAATTCCAGGATTTATGGGAATTTACTTTTCTTTTACAGACTGGAACAGTTATAGCGAAGGAATTGAATTCATTGGACTTGATAATTTTCGAACGATCTTCTCAGGGAATGAGAAATACGTATCATATTTAAATCATACAGTTACGTTCACGATAACAACGGCCATATTGAAAACGGGAATCGGGCTCTTCCTTGCTCTGATATTAAATCATGGCATTAAAGGTAAAAACTTTCATCGTGTGGTTATCTTTATGCCAGTTATCGTTCCTACATTAATTGTAGGATTAATTTTCAAGTCCGTATTGCATCCTGAAGTTGGATTAGTCAATGAGTTCCTAAGATCCATCGGTTTGGAATTTTTGGCTAAAAGTTGGCTGACGGATATCCATTTGGCCTTTAAATCCATTATTGCTGTCGATACCTGGAAAGGGGTCGGTTATATCATGGTCATTCTACTGGCAGGTCTACAGGCCATTCCGGATATGTACTATGAGGCTGCGGAAATGGATGGAGCTAACTTTTGGAATAAATTCAAGCATATCATTGTTCCACTATTGATGCCGGCGCTTACAGTTACAACAGTTCTTAATTTTATCTATGGATTCAAAGTGTTTGATATTGTGTACGCGCTTACGAATGGAGGACCAGGCTACGAGACAGAAGTACTGTATACGGGTGTGTTTAAGGAATTTTCCCTCGGTCGTTATGGTGTAGGTACTGCTTTGTCTACAGTCATGTTTCTCGTTATGATCGTGATTGGCTTTTTTGCAGTCAAATGGATGAGCAAAGAAGATGAGGTGGGCAAATGAAGCTGAGCATGGTAAAGAATGGTTTGAAAAATATGGCTGCCTGGATCGTGAGCATGATCACGCTAGCTCCACTCCTGTTAATTGTGATTAATTCTTTAAAGGATAAAACGCAGGCTAGCTCGATGGGTTTTGATTTGCCTAAACAACTACATTTCGAAAACTTCCTGGTCGTTATTGAAAAAGGGAAATTACTACGTTCGCTTTTGAACAGTTTATTTTATACCGGAGCTTCTACAATTCTATGTATTTTATTATCCGCTATGGCAGCCTACATCTACTCTAGAAATCGTTCAAGATTGAATCGTTTCCTTTACTTTTTCTTAATTTTAGGCATTGCCTTGCCCATCAATTATTTTACATTAACCAAGATGATGCAAATGACTCATTTGATGAATACGCAAATCGGAATTATTATTCTGTACGCAGTCGTGCAAATTCCATTCAGTGTATTTATTTTATATGGATTTGTGGGAACTGTTCCCAAAGAACTCGACGAATCCGGTATTATTGATGGTTGCGGCCCACTAAAGCTATTCTTCTCCATCATATTTCCCTTATTAATGCCTGCTGTAGTGACCACATTTATTCTAGCTTTCATTAATTCATGGAATGAATTCTTACTTCCGCTCTACTTCTTAAACAATGCCAAACAGTGGCCCATGACGTTATCTGTTTATAATTTCTTCGGCCAATATCAAATGGACTGGAATTTAGTGAGTGCTGATATTGTAATGACCTGTCTGCCTGCAGTTATTTTGTATTTATTAGGTCAGCGATACATTATTTCTGGTATGACATCTGGCTCGGTAAAAGGGTAGTGGTTTCATATTTCTTTGACAAGGAGAATCATGATGCAAATCATTCGACATATTGTGCAGAAGGATCGTCTGCTGCTAGAAACGACAAGCGGGAGAATCATGCTTGCCCCATATTCCAACAAGATCATTAGGATTCGCTATACATTGGAAGCTGAATTTAGTACGCAGAAAAGTCTAATGATAACAGGTTTGCCTGATTCGAAGATTTCCTTCACCGTAGAAGATCTCCAAAGTCATCTAGTATTTTCAACGGCAGAACTGACAATCCGTATCCTCAAGAAGACGGGGGCTTTTACTTATCTGGATGCATCAGGAGCTGTACTAACGAAAGAGCCGGATCGTAGAGGCAAAACGCTGGTTCCTATGGATGTTATGAAATCCGTATTTGATGAATCCGCCAATATTGAAGCTGGACAGGGAGCCGATGGCCTGCGTGTCCGGGCTGACAACGTGACCAAAGTGAGAGATCGAAAGGCATTTCATACAAAGCTTGAGTTTGAATGGATGGAAGATGAGGCATTATACGGCTTGGGTTCGCACGAAGAAGGCGTAATGAATTTGCGGGGAACGCATCAATACTTGTATCAACAAAATATGAAGGCGGTTGTTCCCGTCCTTGTATCTACGCGTGGATATGGCATTGTAGTGGACAGCTATTCCATGATGACGTTTCGAGATGATGCTTTTGGTTCCTATATATGGACAGAAGTAGACGATGAAATGGATTATTATTTCATTCTTGGTCCGGAGATGGACAGTATTGTGCATGGGATCCGTGAATTAACTGGAAAAGCGCCGATGCTGCCCAAGTGGTCATACGGTTATGTCCAATCCAAAGAACGTTATACGTCGCAAGAAGAATTGATAGCCGTTGTTCGCGAGTACCGTGAACGAGGACTGCCGCTTGATTGCATTGTGCTGGATTGGAAGTCCTGGACTGGAGAACTTTGGGGTCAGAAAACGCTCGATCCTGAGCGGTTTCCAGATCCGAAAGCTATGGTGGAAGAGCTTCACGGGATGAATGCACGATTGATGGTTTCTATCTGGCCCATTATGAATCCTCAGAGCGACAACAATAAGGAAATGAATGAAAATGGTTGCTTGCTTGGCAATCAAGCAACGTATGACGCTTTCCAGGAAAAAGGCAGACAATTGTACTGGAAACAGGCAAACGAGGGTCTTTTTGTACATGGTATTGATGCTTGGTGGTGTGATTGCACAGAGCCTTTCGAAGCAGATTGGCATGGATCTATTAAGCCTGAACCCGAACAACGGATGCAAATTAACACAGAAGAAGCGAAGCTTTATCTTGATCCGGAGTTCATTAACGCGTATTCCTTGCTGCATTCCAAAGGCATTTATGAAGGGCAACGCCAAACCACGGAGAGCAAACGCGTCGTGAACCTGACCCGTTCAGCTTATGCAGGGCAGCATCGTTACGGGACGGTAACATGGTCGGGGGACATTGCAGCAAATTGGGAGACGCTGCGGAAGCAAATCCCAGCTGGATTGAATTTTTGCGCAACAGGATCGCCATATTGGACGTTAGATATCGGAGCTTTCTTTGTTCAAAACAAACCTGAACTATGGTTTTGGAATGGCGATTACGACACAGGCATCCAGGATATGGGTTACCGGGAATTGTATGCTCGCTGGTTCCAGTATGGTTCGTTTCTTCCGATGTTTCGTTCTCATGGAACGGATACTCCCAGGGAGGTATGGCGATTTGGTGAGCCAGGTGAGCCTGTCTATGATGCCATTGTTAAATTCCTCCGTCTTCGATACGAATTAATGCCATACATCTATTCCTTATCTGCCCACGTTCATCACTATGATTATACGTTCATGCGAGCGTTATCATTTGACTTCAGGCATGATCCGAACACATATAACATTGGAGATCAGTTTATGTTTGGTCCTGCATTTTTAGTAAATCCAGTCACTGAGCCCATGTACTACAATAGTAATTCTGAAGTGCTAGAAGGTGTGAAGAAAACCAGAGATGTGTATTTGCCAACAGGAACGGCGTGGTACGATTTCTGGACCAGTCGCATCTTTGATGGTGGGCAAATGATAGAAGCTGAGGCTCCTCTTGACCGTATACCGCTATATGTGAAGGCTGGATCGATCGTGCCTATGGGCGGAAGTATTCAGTTTGCTGAACAACGTACGGATGATAATAGACACATTCGTGTCTACACGGGGCAGCACGGCACATTCGATTACTATGAAGACGAAGGCGACAATTATAACTATGAAAAGGGTGCTTACGCGCTAATTCCTATGGTGTGGGATGAGGAGAACCGAACTTTCATTATCAAAGAGCGGGAAGGCACTTATCTCGGGATGAGCATAAATCAGTCATTTAATCTAACATTTTATGGTGTTAATGATGGTGATGGATCTCTCAAGGAGGCAGAGAAGAAAACGCAAATTCACTACACAGGAAACTACATAGAAATCACGCTAAAAGACTTGTAAGGGGAGATAGCCAAGATATAGCTTGAGTACGTTACCAAATGGTACTTGAGCTTTTCCTTGTCTTACCTTGGCATTCTTATACGATGTCCAATCAATGTTCCTACAAAATTCCTTCTGTCCGTATGATTGTCTCTGTACGAAAGAGTCGTGAAAAACTACAATGAACTCAGAAATGATATCGCTTACATAACACTGTTAAGTTCGGAATGGAAGGGGGTGATTCGAACAAAACTCCTACTGTCGTGCTAACCAGAACAGTTTATAAATTGCTATTCCAAGGAGGTTTTATGAAAGTGAGAAACAGAGCATTCATTTGGATTATGACTTTGGTAATGCTATTTTCCATGTTACCATTTTCAGGGTCGGTAGTTGCGGCTACCAGTGTGCCAAGCGCAACGATCTATGTTGCTACAAATGGCAATGATAACACAGGCGACGGAACACAAGCAAAGCCGTACAAAACGCTTGCCAAGGCAAAAACAGTAGTAAGGACTCTGCCTAAGACGGGCGGTGATATCATCGTTCAAATTGCGGATGGATATTATCCGCTTGATGAAACCCTAGTTTTTGACAAAGATGATTCCGGAAGTGCAAGCAGCACGATTCGCTATGAGGCGGCGCCGGGTGCGAAGCCGGTAATCAGCGCTGGTGAAATGTTGGAAAAAGGCGTATGGACAGAAGCTGTTGGCCTTACCCAGACTGGCGGCTTAAAGGCGTATAAAACGACCCTTAACCGGAGCGATAAGCTGCGCGCACTCTATGTAAACGATAAGGGCGCCACCATGACGAAGAGCTCGGAAATAGCTTCGGCCAACAGAACCGTTACCGGCACCCCTACAGCCAGCTTTACCGCTGCCAATAACCCTTGGGCGTGGCAAAACGGCACCAACATCCGGGCGGGTATCGTATTCGATGCCAGCGTAGGACTGACGACGGCAACGAAAAACCCCCAAAACATCGAAGCCGAAAGCACGGGCGGCTCCACAGCCAGATGGGCGAGGCCTTTTATCACCTTCGCATCGATCGAACAGGCGCCGGCAGCCAGCAACAAGCCCGGCGGTATCATGTTCCGGTTCCAGATGCCGTATGGGTTCATTTCACAGTCTTTGGGTAATAACACGCAATACAATCCTGGTAACAATCAAGTAATCCGCAACGCTTTCGAGTTCTTCAACAAACGCGGAGATTTTTATTTCGACCAGGCGGAAAGCACGCTTTACTACATCCCGCTTGCAGGCGAAGATATCAACACTGCCGACGTGGTCATTCCAAGGCTTGAGACGGTCCTCGACATTAGAGGGATCCCTGTAGGAGATCGGTTGAACCCTGTTGCGGGCTCGGACGATGGTCGTGTCAAAAACATAACTTTCAACGGGCTGAAGTTTGCCCATACCGACTACAAACTGACTGAACTGACGGGCACCTATACATATAGCGACGGGTCCGGTCCGGTAACAACAAGTTCCCGCGGCTATGCGTCCGTTCAGGGCTCTATCGTGAACAAAGTTTACTTCCCCAGCAGCATAAACTGGCATGAGACTTTCTACCGGGGGTATGACATACCGCCAGCAGCGGTAATGATCAACGCGGCGAGGAACATCAAAGTGCTGAACGGTGAGATTGGACTAACTGGATTTAATGGCATCCATGTAGAAAACGATGCCAAGGATATCGAAATCTCGGGCAACTATATCGTAGATACGCTCGCTTCCGGCATTGTAATCGGACATCCGCAGCATATCTATGAAAACGATGTAGCGATTACGCATGAATCTAGTGTTTCGGTCTCAGGCACGCCAATAAGGAACTGGGCTGGCGTTGATAAGGAGAAATTTACGGCGGGTACGGAAGCCGTGCCGGAGAATATTTATATTACAAATAACTTTTTGTACAGGACCTGCTACGGATTCCCGGGCGCCAACGCACTGGCTTCTTTCTACACAACGAATATGCAGGTACTGCACAACTACATCTATGACACCACTTACGGCGCCATGAGCATCGGATGGGGTTGGGACGAGTATGACGGGTTCGGCTTTACCGCCCAAGGGACCAACAAGACCGGTGGCCCTTACAATGGTACGAGTGAAACGAGCATCGCAAGGTCTCCAGCAATATCTACGACTTCCAGGAATAACAAAATAAACTATAACCGGGTAGAGGAAATTTGCACGGTAGTTAACGACTCCGGAGCCATTTACTCACTGGGACGGCAGGGTGATCCGGGTAATTTGCCAGGTGGAGGGACATGGGACACCATCAACACCGTCTATCCTTTGACAAACGATCCCGTCACTAACAAGAATAGTAACTGGAATTCTGACAACTGGACGAATTTCACCGAGATGAACTACAACTTCCTTAACCCAAATCCAACGGATAAACCCACGAGCTCCAACAACTGGATGAACGGGTTCCATCCCGACGAAGGCAGCACGTTCATTAAGATGATAGGCAACGTCGTGCAGGCAAAGCTCTCCTATGCCCCTGGACAGAGCCGTCTTATTGAGTTTAATAACTGGAAGCGCAAAAGCGATATGATTATGGTCCAAGGTTATGTGGACGGGGACAACAACCAGAATGGCGCCCCTAGGACTACTTTTGACAATTACAAAAGCACAAGCCGCATTTGGCCACTTAAAGGCAACGAAATCGTTTTGAATTCGGGCCTTACTAACGAATATACGAAGATGATCCCAAGAAGCCTCATTGCCGATACGGAGTTTGAGCTGGCTTCCAACGTCATTATGGGTAAAGGTGAAAAACTGAACCGCAGGGGTCTGCTAAAGGCTGAAGACACTGTCTGGCTCGCGCCCGCGAACACAACTGTCTTTAATGAAGGCAATACGATGACAAAAGCTGCCGGCGACGTTAAGTCAATCAACGCTCCGTCTGCCGCAGGAGAATACAAACTATATATCAAATATGGAGACGGCAGAGAAACGGCGACTTCCAAGTATACGGTATACGTCGATGCGAGCGGTTCAGCAACCAATGTGGAAAATGGGAAAAGCTACGAAGTTTCAGCGGTACGGCCGCTTAAACTGACTTTGAGTACTGATTACACCTTTACGCTTAACGGCAAGCCCGTGGCGAATGGGTACGAAATCCGCACCGAAGGAAGCTGGACCTTGGTAGGCAGCACTTCGACGCCTGCCATAACCCTCAACTTTACCACCACAGTATCGGTGGCGAATAGGCTGCTCCCGGCTGACGTGTCAGTAGCCCCCGGCGGGAAAGTCAGGTTTGCGTACGATTTGGACGACGCCACAAAACAGATATGGATTTCCTCATCGAGCGATGGAAATTTTATTGAAAGCGACAAAGAAACAATGGCCTCCGGCAACATGATAGAAATAACCGCGCCAAAGTTGCCCGGTCCATACATTATTTATGTACGGTCGAAAGAAGGCGATGTACTCAGCCAGTCTCACGCTCGTGTTGTGGTGCGCGATATGACGCCTGTCGATATTCCTAGAAATGGTCTTGACTTATGGCTCAAGGCTGATGAGGGCGTGGAAAAAGATAGCAGTGGCAATGTGATTGGATGGACAAATATGGGAAGCGTCCCGGCGAAGCTTGTCCCAGCGAACGTCCCCGGTAGCGGTGGCGATAATCTTGGAACACCAAATGGCAACCCCACGCTAAAGAACGATGGATACGACTATGTAGATTTCGCAGCGATGTCAAGGCCGCTAAAAGCTGCAGGCTTTAAAAATTATAACGGCAGTACGCAGATGACGATATACGCGCTGGTTAGACCAACAACCACAGCCAACAACTCGAGTGACCAAAATGGTCTTGTTTATTTCGGATTGAACGAGTCTTACCAAACTTGGGCGGCCAACAGCGGTTGGAGCGGTATTAATCTAGGTGTAGGAACAAACAGAGTTAACGTCCGCTTTGGTAACACGGATGGCAGCGTATCGGGAGGCGGGCAACAAATTACAACAACAGCCACTGACGGTCTGGCCAGCGTTCGGGCGCAGCTAAACGGAACCAATAGAGCCGTTTTTGTTAATAACAATGTCATCGGAACTGGAACCAACGCTAAGGCACTTTTAGGGAACAGCTCGGATCTGGGCGTAGGTTACACGATGGCGGCTGCAACCCCTTACCGCTTCCTGGGTAGGGTCTCGCAGATTCTCATCTACAACAGGGTGCTGACAACGGATGAAATTACGAAAGTAGAAACATATTTTAACAATGTCAAAGCGGGCCGTGGTGGACCCGCGAACCCAATTGTCTCCGCGGTCGACAAAAACCTGCTGACTGCCTTGATAGAGGCCGCCAATAACAAGGAAGCTACCATTTATACAAGCAATTCATGGAACGCTTTTGCAAGCGCATTAAGTGAGGCCAAAACAGCGCTCTCAAATGGTGAGATCGGGCAGGCAGCAGTGGACAATTCATATTACGCGCTCCGTAACGCGAGCAAAGCGCTTCAACTGGTACCCAGCGGAGTTGCGACTGCCATATACGGTACGCCTGTTCTCGGCGGGGCCGTGCTCGACCTGCTCTGGGATAAGACCGCCACGCTGCCGATATTTAAGCATCTGACAATGGTGAACGGTCCGACGGATGGCTCCGCTAAAGTGCTATGGGACGATACTAACCTGTATGTTCTGGTGCGTGTAAAATCCCCTGAGCTGAACAACAGCAGCAGCAACGCGTGGGAGCAGGACTCGGTCGAGATCTTTGTGGATGAGACCAATAGTAAACAAACCTCCTACGGCACAGGTATGGGACAATACCGTATTAACTATCTTAATTCGAAAAGCTTTAATCCAGGCAGTATCAGTGCGGGTTTTGAGTCTTTTGCCAAAGTCGTGGATGGCGGTTATTACATTGAAACGAAGATCCCCTTTAAAGCTGTCCTTCCTACGGTTGATCGTGTAATTGGATTTGATTTGCAGATCAATGACGCGAAAGCAACGGGTGGCCGTCAGGACATTATCATGTGGCACGACGTGACCGGACAGTCCTATGCTAACGGTTCACAATGGGGTGTGGTTACACTTGTGGGCAAGCCGCCGGTGGTTACCGGCGCTGCTGGAGCGACCTCCATCACGACGAAAGCCGGCACGCTGCAAATGTTGGCGGGAGTGCCCGTCGTATGGTCGGTAACCGCAGAAGACGGTTCGGAGACAAATGCGGCGATCATCAGCGAGACAGGATTGCTGTCGGCCAAAAAGAACGGCGTCGTGAAAGTAACGGCGATAGCCAACGGGTCCAGTTTGAGCGGCAGCGCGCTGGTCTCAATCAGCGGTCAAGAGGGCGATACGACTCCACCGACAACGGCCGATGATGCACCGATCTATTGGGTTAATCATGATGCAGTGGTCAATCTGACGGCAACTGATAGCGGGTCTGGCGTCGGAGAGACGTATTACACGATAGATGGCGGAGTTCAACAGGCAGGAACGACAGTGTACATTGTCGGCGAAGGCACTCATTCCCTCGTTTATTGGAGCGTGGATAACGCTGGCAATGTGGAACAGTCGCATACAGCTTCAGTGAACATTGACATGGAGGCACCTGTTACAGACTTATCTGTTAATCCCGAAGCTCCTAACGGCAGCAATGGCTGGTATGCAGAAGCTGTAACGGTAAGCTTTAGCGCAGCCGATAATCTCTCAGGTGCGGCCAAGACGGAGTACAGCCTGGACGGCGGCAGCACATGGTTAACCTATACGGCTCCGGTAACGCTTAGCCAAGACAACAAATATACCGTGAGTTACCGTTCGACGGACAATGCCGGCAATGTGGAAGCAGCGAGAACGATCAGCTTCAACCTGGATCAGGCCGCTCCGACGATTACGGTATCCGGCCTAGTATACGGCTCGTACAGTGATTCCATGGATATCACGCCAATCCTGACGCTCAGCGATAACTTGTCCGGAGTGGACAGCAGCAAAACAACGATCATGCTGGATACAAATGGCGTACAGCAAGGAGCGACGATTCCACTCTATACGCTGCCTCTCGGTTCGCACATGCTGATCGTGACGGCAAGCGATCTGGCAGGGAATACGAGTAGCCGGACGATCGCGTTCCAGACGACTGCCAGTATCCAATCCTTGCAAACTCTGGTCTCACGCTTTAAGAATGCCGGATGGATCGATAACGCAGGCATTGCGAACAGCTTGCAGAGCAAGCTCACTGCAAACAGTCTGGCCGATTTCGTGAGTGAAGTTCAGGCGCAAAGCGGCAAGCATATCTCTGCGCAAGCTTCAGGCTACTTGCTCAGGGATGCCCGGTATTTGTTATCCAAACACTAAGAGAGTATTGGCCGGCTGCCGTGAACTGTTGTAAGAGTGAACGGTGGTTCGTATGTCAGGATTCGTAATGCGGGTTTCGCTAGATTAATGCCCAATAAGCTGTATGTCTCTTTCAAGATGACATGTGCTTATTGGGCTTTTCATGCCAAAATTCTTACAAGAATGAATATTGTATTGTTAATTTCTTGCTTATATAATGGTGGGAATGGGATGAGCTGGCTCATTAGTAAACGCTTACATTACAGTTTATCTGCTTTGGTTGAAAGGTGAGGTGGCACCAACATGAAATGGTTTACGAAATATTTCAGTGGAATCTCCATTAAAAACAAAATCTTCAGCACAAATATTTTAATTATTATTATTTCGATTTCAATTATTGCACTTTTCGCCAACATCGTCTCTCAAAAAGCAATTATCGAGAAAGCAGTCAAAAATTCATCAAGGGAACTCGTTCTTATCGACAATAACCTGCAGACATTAATCACTACAGTTGAAGATTATTCAAAAATATTGGCAACCGATTATAGGTTACAAAACGAACTATATAGCGATTTTTTAGAAAATAATAACTCATCCGCCTCTCAACATGTGGGGGGATTAGATAATTTATCGATGAAGAAGACACTCTCTGAAGTCATTAGCAACATTGTTGAACCCAATACCAATATCAAAGCGGTAAGTGTTCTCACCTCGAATCATCAATGGGTCGATGTCGGCTTTGCGGATAATGAGTTTGCGTCCCGCATATTCGGATCCGGTCCAGAAGCCACTGATCATTCCTTTGAGCCTGTCTTGACAGGGTTAATGAAGTTCAAATTCCGCTATGAAGGAGATGATAACGTATTTGCTGTTTCCAAAACTGTGATCCATAAAGATACTGGAAAAACGGTTGGATTGGTTGTTTTATATGTAAAAGAAACGGTTATCGCCTCTATTTATGAAAGGAAAATGAATTACAAGGGAGGAAATTTCTATATTCTTGATCAATATGGGAAAATCATCTCCTCCCAGAATAAAGCTAATTTGTACCTGGATTTCAAAGAGGCAACCTCGATATCAATTCCTAATTCGACACAAGTAGAATCAGGTTTCTTTCAAGGAAACGGGAGCGAGAAGGTGCTGGTATCTACTCACCGATTGGAACCATTAGAATGGTCGATTGTAAGTGTTATTCCAATTGATGAAATTACGGTGGAGCGCAAAGAAATTAACAAATTAATTATTTGGATCGGCTCATTATGTCTATTGTTCGCATTTATTATCTCCTATTTATTGTCCCGATCGATCACCAGGCCAATCTTCCAACTTTCCAGAACGATGAGAGACATTCGGACTGGCCATTTGACGGTCAGAAGCTCGTACCAATCATCGGATGAAATCGGTTATTTAAACGATGTTTTTAATAATTTGATGGATCGTATCGAAGAACTAATGGCCGAAAATGTTGAGGAACAGAAGACGAAGGCCGAGATTGAATTCAAATTGCTGCAAACGCAGGTGCAACCCCATTTTTTGTATAATACCCTTGAAACGATCATATCCCTTATTAAGTTGAATATGAAAACAGAAGCCATTACAGCAGCGAAATATATGGCCAATTTCTATAAAATTTCGTTAAGCAAAGGTAACGATATTATTTCGCTTAGAGAAGAAATGCAACTATCTGAGAGTTATTTGGAAATCCAGCAATTGCGCTATGTGGAGTATATGGAATATTCAATGGATATTGACGAGGAAATTATGTCGTGTTTAATTTCGAAGTTAACGTTGCAGCCGATCGTGGAAAATGCTATCTATCATGGACTTAAGAGGAAAATGGAAAAAGGCTTATTGAGGATCACTGGGCGCCGCGTGGGTGACGAGGTGCGTATTGAAATTTATGATAACGGCGTGGGAATCGAAGAATCGCAAATAAAGGGATTGTTGAGGGAAGTTTCGGACACCAGTGAAAGAACTGGCTTCGGAGTTAGAAGTGTCCATAATCGGATTAGAATGCTGTATGGGGACAGATACGGATTAGAGGTAGAAAGCGAAGTAGGCTTATATACCAGAGTTACCATCCGTTTGCCGTTCAAACCATTGCGGGAGGTATGAGATGTTAAAGGTACTCATTGTCGATGATGAATATTACTTTAGACAAGCGTTGAAAATTTCATTGCCTTGGGAAGAGTTGGGTTTCCAGATCGCCGGCGAAGCGAAGAATGGAGAGGAAGCTCTCTCATTGATGTCTGAAATTGAACCGGATATCGTCTTGGTAGATATTAATATGCCCATTATGGACGGCATGGCATTTATTCAGAAAGCTAAACAATCTGATCAGGAAACAAAATTTATCATGTTAACAGGTCAAAGCGAGTTTGTATATGCCAAAATGGCCGTGCAGCTTGGGGTTTTTAATTATGTGCTCAAACCGATTGACGAAGATGAACTTAAAAGCTCCCTACTTGAGATTAAAAATCTGATTGACAAGGAGCACGCCGTAAAACTGGATTATGAACACTTAAAGAAGCAGGCAAAAGAGCATATGCCGATGTTGAAGGAGCGATTATTGAATGAATGGCTGCAGGGTAGTAGAGTTATAGACCCCTCATCTTCTTCAGAACGGTTGCAGTATTTGGGTATCAATCTGGATGCTCCATTTCATATGGTGGTCGTAGTCGATATTGATTCACAAGATGATCATGTTACCAAAGAAGATATGCACATTCGCAAGCTGGCTGTTCAAGATATAGCTCAAGAATTTATTCGAAACACATACTCGTTTGCGAGTTGCCACGATACCAACGATCGGGTTGTTATGATAATTGGCGTTCCTAAGGCTTCTTACGACAGAATGGAAGCGATTAGTGAAGCGATTAGGAAATCGGTTCAGGCGACTTTGGGATGTACGGTAACGATCGGCGTTGGCAATGGATACCCTGCCTTTGAATCGATATCCGTGTCCTACCAAGAAGCGTTATTTGCTTTGAAACATCGGTTTGTTTTAGGCGGCAATCAAGTTATACTTCATTCCATGATTGCCGAATCGGGTATGAAGGTCAGTTTATTCTCCGTAGAAAGGAGAATCGGACTGTTGATGAGTATGCGAATAGGTAATCTCTCTGAGGCAGAAGAGTGGCTCACGACTTTTTTCCAGGATGCTCGTACCAAGAACGCTTCCACTGAAATGCTGTTTGTTGCCGCACTTGAAATCGTATCCACTTGTTTGGAATTTTTGGATGAGATGTCTCAAAGCTTCGAACATGTATTTCAGGATACGGCTCAAACTGATATTTTTCAGTTCATTCAACAGATGAACTCTTTTGGCGAACTGGAGAGATGGATTAGTAACCTGATTCTCAAAGTGATTGCACATGTACATGGCAGAAAGCAAAATAGAGCGGCTAAAGTCGTGGACGAGGTAAAAGCGTATATTCAAAGTCATTATGGAAATGAAGAACTACGTATCGTAGATCTCGCGAAGAGTGTCCATATGAACTACAATCATCTCTGTTATGTGTTTAAAAAAGAAACCTCCATTACAATTAACGACTATTTGACCGAAATACGCATCACGAAAGCAAAGGGACTTTTCGATCAAGGAGAGAAGATTGTTCAATACGTCGCAAGTCAAGTTGGGTACGCTGATGCCAATTATTTCGGTAAATGCTTTAAGAAGTATATTGGAATTACTCCTAGTAAGTACGTGAACAATGTCCAATAAAGTACTTTTAAGAATACGGCACAATGAGGCATTTATCGATAATGTCTCATTGCGTCTTTTTTTTGCAATTGCAAACAATTTTCCTTTCTGTCCGAGAATAGTCTCTGTAATTATTTATATGGAATCCGTAGAATGAAATTAAGGATGATACCGCTTCCATTGAGGGATCAACCAAATAGATACAATTTACTTTGATCAAACTTAGGAGGTCAACAAATGGTAAGAACAGTAAAGGTACTCGGCACTTCTCTGATGGCAGGTATGCTTCTCGTTTCAGCAGGTTGTAGTACGAAGAATGAAGCCCAACCTTCCGCAACCACCGGAAATTCACCAACCCCGGCGGCAACGACAGAAAACAAGGCTGGGAGTGATAAGAAGGTAAAGCTAAGAGTTGTAACTATCACTACGGACGAGAATCGCAATAATATCATGGAAAAGCATATTAAACCGAACGTTGCCAAGGCGTTTCCGAACGTAGAAATTGAATTTGAGCCAGGTGGCGGCGGCGAAGATATGGCGAATAAACTGAAAACGTTTAACGCTGCAGGTGATATGCCTGATGTATTCTGGAACGACGCAGGTTACTTTACTCCATTGAACAATACCGGCAGTATTATGGATTTAACCTCACCGATCACCAAGGACGGGTTTTTGAACAAATTCGCTGTTCCTGATGCATTGAAACATGTTGACGGAAAGATTTACAGCTTGTCTTCCGGAGCGGATACGTATTTCACCCCGGTCATTTTCTACCATAAGGACATGTTCGAGCAAGCAGGGGTGCAAGTACCGAAAACATTCGACGAATTTATCGAAGTATCGAAGAAATTAAAAAGTAAGGGCATGGTACCAGCGGTTACTCCTGGCAAAGATGGATGGGGACCAAAGCTTTTCCTGCTTCAGCAGATGATCCAAATCGGCGATCCGCAAGCGATGGCAGATCTTGTGAGCAATAAGACAGACTTCAGTAATCCGGCGGTCAAGGCGGGGGTGTCTCGCATTGAGAAGATGGTTAAGGAAGGTGTCTTTCCGGAAGGTATTGCTAATCTAGATTACGGTCCAGCCAACGAAATGTTTACAGCTAAGAAGGCAGCTATGTACATGATGTTTACTTGGGAGCTTCCGAATTTGGCGAAAGATGATACAGTCGATTTCTTCCCGTTCCCAAGTGCTAGCGACAAATACGACCCAACTAAGCATGTTCAGTTCTGGGGATCTCCATTGAACGGATATGCAGTTAGCGCAAAAACCAAGTTTCCTGAAGAGGCAGTAAAGTTGGCGGAATTTCTAGCTATGGCAGACGCTCAATATTTTGAATCTACGGGTGCCCCAATTGCCTTGAAGACAGGGAATACAGTGGCGGAACCTAAGCCGTTAATGAAAAAATTCATTAACTGGTACAATCCTATCCCTACCAAAATTGCTTCACTCGCACTTAACTCGTTGGATGCAAAAACATCGGCAGAGCTTGCGACACAAGGGGCGAAATTGCTGACGGGACAATATCCAGCTGATAAGTTTAGTACGGAGATGGGCAAGATCTGGAGTGAAAATACGTGGTTTAAAAAGTAAATTATATAAGTTCAATTCATAAACTGAGTCCCCCTTGGAACATTGAGTTCCGGGGGGATTCTAAATCAAATCAGACGGTGGAGAGAGCCATGAACAAGTACTACAGCACCAAATTGTCCATATTTGTATTTTCCGCACCTGCGTTGATTCTGTTTACCGTTTTCTGTGTTTATCCACTCTTGCCTGAAATTTGGATGAGTTTGAATAATCATGATGGTTTTCGAACTTTAGGGTTTGTTGGTTTAGATAATTATAAGGAAATCCTAGCTTCTGCTTCTTTCTGGACTGCTCATAAGAATACGTATCTAATTGTAGGAATTTCCGTCTTTCTGGGTTTACCGCTTTCCTTAATGTTTGCTCTTTTTATGGATGTTCAAACTCTAAAGTTGCGTCGTTTTTTTAAAACGTCTGCCATGCTTCCCGCAATTTTGTCAGTTACGGTCGTCGCAGAAATGTGGATATCCTTCTATGAACCAACCTATGGGTTATTTAACAGTATTCTGAGATCTGTAGGTCTTGAAGCTTGGACTCATTCCTGGCTTACTGAAAAGAACACTGTGATGCCAAGCATCGGATTGACATTTCTATGGCAATACATTGGGCTGAACGCCATGCTATTCTATACGGGAATCAAGACGATCCCCAAAAATTATTACGAAGCTGCTTTAATTGATGGTGCTAGTTTTACCCAAGTCTGCTTACGAATTACGATTCCACTGCTTCAAGATGTAACGAAATACGTATTAATCTTGTCTACGTTAGGTTCCATGGCATTCTATTCGCAAGTCCGCGTCATGACAGCCGGAGGTCCGGGAGATTTGTCCAGGACGGTTATTTACCAAATGTATTATGTGGCATTCGAAACGTCAGAATTTGGTAAAGGAACGGCTATTGCGGTTGTATTTATTCTAGAGTGCCTATTCATCTCCTTTCTGATTCAACGGTTCGTCGCCAGAGAAAAACTGGAGTTTTAAGGAGGAGACCATCATGAAATACTTAAGCCGTGTATTTTGGCTAGCGATAGGCTGTACATTTCTGTTTCCCTTATACTGGATGATTACGATGTCACTTAAGTCCAAAAGTGAAGCTTATAATAATCAATTCGGCATTCCCTATTCATGGGATTGGATAAACTATAGTGAAGCGTTGTCAAAATATCATTTCTTTGTTTACTTCGAGAACAGTTTGATTTATACCATAGGGACAATTGCAATCACACTGACGACGGGGAGTATGCTTGCGTATTGTCTGAGCCGAATGCAATGGAGATTCAATTCGGCGGCATTACTCTATGTGTCCTTAGGGTTGATCGTGCCTATTGAAGTTGTATTAATTCCATTATTTCAATTAATAAAATGGTTACATCTTAAGGATAGTTATTGGGGACTCATATTGCCGTATTCCGGATTCGCAATCGCTTCTTGTGTGCTGATGTTATTTGCCTTTCTCCGTTCACTTCCTAAGGAATTGGAGGAAGCTGCTTGTATAGATGGGACGAACGTTTATCAGACATTCTTCAGAATTATTTTTCCGATTGTCACGCCAGCGCTAATGACACAATGCGTACTATTGTTCATGCGTATTTGGAATGAGTTCCCGCTTGCTTTCATTATAGCTTCTAAAGATCAATTTCGGCCGTTAACTGTCGGCTTGCTAAGCTTCTTCGTTAGCGTCGGGGTTTCAGACTGGGGACTTATTGGTGCAACGATGGTGCTCTCGAGTTTGCCTATGATTATTGTATATATGATAGGTAATGAAAAGATTGAAAATGCATTGACTGCAGGTGCTATTTTGAAGTAAGAGTAATAGGCACACTGTGGGAAGTCTTCAACGGCTGGTATTCGCTAATGTGTTGGCGATCAACACATACAGATTCTTCGTTACGATCTCCGGTTGGCAGTTCTAAGATGTCTAAAGAGAAGCTACAAGAAAATAACCACTTATAGTGGAAATTCACTGTACGGCCTTTACAATCAGTGTAAATTCAACAGCCACCAGTTATTTCTGGTGGCTTCATTTATTCATTCAATTCAGATTAGTTGAGCAGCTTTATACATTTTGAAAATTAGTAAAAACAGGGGGTATATGCTTTAATTTGTTAAATGGTAATGTATGCGCTTACGTACTATGATTTACTTAGGGAGGAGGTAATTTACAAAGGGTAATACTCAAGTAGTATGTAGGTACGTTGTGACAAATAAAAATATTTTAGGAGGTAGACAATGTTAAAGTTTAAAAAGAAGTTCTTGACGTTAGTTCTTACTGCTACAGTAGGTTGTACCAGCTTGTTTGCAGCAACCGCAAGTGCAGCGACAGACTACTGGCAAAATTGGACCGATGGCGGTGGAACTGTAAACGCTGTCAATGGATCTGGTGGTAATTACAGCGTTAACTGGACAAATTCAGGAAATTTTGTTGTCGGTAAAGGCTGGAATATCGGATCAGCAACTAGGACAATTAACTATAATGCTGGCGTCTGGGCACCGTCCGGCAATGGGTATTTGACACTCTATGGGTGGACGAGGAACTCACTCATAGAATATTACGTCGTTGATAGCTGGGGTACATATAGACCTACTGGAACGTATAAAGGCACTGTGACCAGTGATGGGGGCACTTATGACATATATACGACTACGCGAACCAACGCACCTTCCATTGACGGCACACAAACTTTCACCCAGTTCTGGAGTGTCCGACAATCGAAAAGAGCGACCGGTAGCAACGTCGCTATCACTTTTAGTAACCACGTTAACGCATGGCAGAGTAAAGGAATGAATCTGGGGAGTAGTTGGGCTTACCAGGTATTAGCGACAGAGGGATATCAAAGTAGTGGGAGCTCGAACGTAACGGTGTGGTAACAGCTCACCAGCAAGCAGGGCAACTGACGGGCGCCTGACGGTTTTTAGAATATTGAGAAAGTCTTTTAATCATTTGATATTGCTAAGGTCGGCCGGTCTCACAGCCGGCGGCCTTATATATGTCTAACCTACATACTACTTGAATATTACCTTTCAGAAGAGTGAAGGGGCGCGGACGGGAACGTCTTCGCGGATAAGCGGGTTTTGAGCTTATCTGAAACCATATTTATTATGGAGGGAACCGACCCCTTTTTCCTATCAGTTTAAAGGAGATATATCTATGAGAAAGCTATTAATTTTCTTTTTAATGGGAATGTTGGTTGTTGTCAGCGCTTGTTCGCAAGAAAAATCTGAAAAGAATGATAACTTTATACTCGTCAAAGGCGGGACTTTTATGAACACAAAGTCCAACTACTATGGAAAAAGTGTAAAAATATCGGACTTTTATATCGGCAAATATGAGGTAACTCAAAAAGAGTGGATTGAGGTAATGGGAAGTAATCCCTCCGAATTCAAAGGCAACAATTTGCCGGTAGAAATGGTAAGCTGGTATGACGTTGTTGAGTACTGTAATAAAAGAAGTATAAAAGAGGGCTTAAAACTGTATTACAATATAGACAAGAATAAAATTGACTCGAATAATAAGAGTGATAACGATAATATAAAATGGACAGTAACGATTAATGCGGAAGCTAATGGTTACCGATTGCCGACAGAAGCGGAGTGGGAATATGCTGCAGGTGGAGGTCAAATGAGCAAGAGTTACACTTACAGCGGAAGCAATAATGCAGATGAAGTAGCATGGTATTGGAAAAACGCTGGAGATAAATACTTATCAGGTGATTGGAACTGGCCTGCGATAGAAAGTAACCATAATAAAACAAAATCTATCGGTGACAAGAAACCCAACGAGTTAGGACTTTACGATATGTCAGGTAATGTAAGGGAATGGAGCTGGAACTGGTACGGAGACTTGGATAGTAATAGCGGGTCTTACCGGGTTGCGAAGGGCGGCGGTTGGATTGGCGATGTCAGCAACAGCCAGTTATCTTTTCGAGGCAAGTTCGAGGCAAGTGGTTTTGGCCCTGATCAAGGTTTTCGTGTGTGTCGAGGCGAGTAATCGGGAACAAGGCGTACCAAGTATGACTTGAAGTGAGAATCAAACGGCTGAGAGCAGATAGAGGATCATAGTTAAACGCTATGCCTGAACGGACGATTTTTCTAGTCGACGGCCAATCACTTGAATATTTCGCTTACTCAGTTGGTGGACGATAGCGTCTATCAGCTCACTCAATTTAAGTAAAATGGTTATCATCTTGGTATTAATATTAATTAATTGGTATCGCTTACATTTGGGGTGCCTGATAACATAGAGACGTAACAAACAAACTATAAAGCAGGAGGTAGGTTTATGAAGAAGAAATGGATGCTTGCACATATCGGAGTGATTTTATCGCTTAGTCTGGTAACGTCCGCATCAGCAGCGTGGGAGTTCTGGGAACCGCTCACTTATCACAATCCAAGCACTTGGGAAAAAGCAAATAATTACTCCAACGGTTCCATGTTTAATTGTACATGGAGAGGAAATAATGCCAATTTCACTAGCAGCGGACAATTGGAACTAAAGATCACCAGTCCATCTTACAACAAATTCGACTGTGGCGAATACCGTTCCACGAACAAATATGGCTATGGTAAATATGAGGTCAACATGAAGCCTGCTAAGAATGTGGGTATTGTCTCCTCATTCTTCACTTATACCGGTCCGAGCGATGGTACACAGTGGGATGAGATCGACATCGAATTCATTGGCAAGGATACAACGAAAGTGCAGTTTAATTACTACACGAATGGTGTGGGCGGCCATGAGAAGGTCGTTGACCTCGGCTTCGATGCTTCTCAAGGATTTCATACGTACGCATTCGATTGGCAGGCAGGCTCTATTAAATGGTATGTGGATGGCGTTTTGAAGCATACAGCCACCTCCAACATTCCACAGACACCGGGCAAGATCATGATGAATATATGGAATGGCACGGGAGTGGATTCCTGGCTCGGGACTTATGACGGTAAAAATCCTCTATCTGCTTACTACGATTGGGTAAAGTATACGAGTAATTAATATTGACTTATCGCTGAAAAAGTCATCCATCCTGCCAGCTTTTTGTAAGCGCTTGCGAGTATCCGCCGGACTTTCATTAGATGACCCATTATGCCGGGCGTACAACAGAATGGCTGCCGATGATCTAATTCATCGGCAGCCATTCGCATTTATTTCACCCGTCGTACCACCGGTTCACTTCCTCGGTGATCTGCTCCCCCCCCCGAGCTGTCTCCATGAAATCGTAAATTCACGGAAAAGTGCAGCTGGGAGCCTCGAATAATAATTTGAATCACTAACGTTCTTCATTTAGAAAATGGTTAGAGCCAATTTGTTTAAAAATTCCTTTTTGAAGTGTCAAAAAAAGTTAGTAGTCGACTCCACATTTAATATTTGTTATCCATATTAATGATTTGGTATTTCTGGCGGCAAGGGCCAAGCCTATAATGAAAACAGCCCATCGTAGCCCGCTTTACCAACTATCGTTAATAGGAGGAGTCAACGTGTATCGGAAAGTATGTTCTACACTTTTAAGCCTTAGTCTTGTTGTCCCGTTCTTCTCTTCGGCAGCGCCTGTAGTGGCTGCTTCTGCAGAAGAAAAGCCATCCTCAATGGCTGTTAATTTCGAGGACATGAATGGCCACTGGGCGAATCTTGCTGTTGCTAAATTTGCTCAGGCTGGTATTGTAACCGGTTACGAGGATCAAGAGTTTCATCCGGACGAGCCGGTAACGCGCGCTGAATTTGTTACGTTCCTTAACCGCGTTTTCCGATATGAGAGTGATGGACCGTCATCGTTTACGGATGTAAAATCTTCTGATTGGTATAAGGAAGCCGTTTCCAAAGCGACGAATGCTGGACTGATCCAAGGGTATCCGGACGGAAGGTTTCTTCCAAATGAGCAGATTCAGCGCCAGGATGCCGTACTTTTGTTAACCCGGGCATTTCAAATTAGCAGTCGTACCAATGATTCGATATCACGTTTCCATGATGCTGCAGAAATCGATGATTATGCCAAGTCCGCTATGAGCAGTCTAATCTCGGAGGGATATTTAACAGGGGACAACGGGCTGAATTTGCAGCCAAAACGTGCAATGACGCGTGCTGAAACCGTCGAGTTGCTGGGTCGCATGATTGTCTGGATGAGCCCGGATTTTGGTGATACCAAGACAAAGGAAATTAAAGGAAATGTAATCGTCAATAAGCCTGGAACGTCACTGCTAGATGTGAAAATCGACGGCAATCTTTATGTTACAGAAGGAGTAGGCGATGGAGAGGTAACGTTCAGCAACATTACGGTTGCAGGCGACACATTTATTAATGGAGGCGGCACACATTCCGTCATATTTAATAAGTCGAATCTGTCTCTCGTGGTCCTGAATAAGAAGAATAATCTGGTAAGGTTTGCTTTAAATGACAATTCCTCGGCTAAATTCGTCGAGGTCAATCACCCAGCTATTGTGGAGCTGTCTTCTGGTTCCACAGTGAAGGGAGTGCGGCTTGGGGAAGAGGCGCACGGCTCCAAGATCGTAAATAAAGGAACAATCGAGCGTCTGGAAGTAGGAGCTAACGGTGTTACGGTTAACGATAAACCGGTGAGCAAAGGCGACGATCTTAATTTGCCCGAAAATTCAGGAGTTAAGCCTGGTACGCCAACCAGTTCATCAAGCAATTCAAGCAATTCAAGTAATTCTTCGCAAGAAAATCCTTGGCAATTGATTTGGAATGACGAGTTTAACGGCAATACAATCGATACGAGCAAATGGAACGTTCAGGATACTGGAACAGTCTACAATAATGAGTTGGAATATTATAGTCCTAACAATGCAAGCATTGAGAATGACGGTAACGAAAACGTACTTGTTCTAGAAGCAAAAAAAGAATCTCACTCGGGCCGTGACTTTACGTCGGGTAAGCTGACCTCCCAAATGAAAGGCGATTGGACGTATGGAAAGTTCGAAGTTCGCGCCAAATTGCCTATTCAGCAAGGCATGTGGCCTGCCATTTGGATGATGCCTACAGATGATCTCAAGCAATATGGACCATGGCCAGGCTCCGGAGAAATTGACATGATGGAGCTTACGGGGCCATTAGCCTCTGATCCCACTAATGCGGATGTGTACCCGAGGAAGGTACAAGGCACCATTCACTACGGTAATCCTCACGAGCAGCAATATAATCATTATTTACTGCCGCAAGGACAGACGTTTGCCGACGATTATCACGTGTTTTCGGTGGAATGGCTGCCTGGGAAAATCAGTTGGTTTGTGGACGGACATAAGTTCCATGAAACCAGTGATTGGGGTTCAAGGGGTGACGGGCAGGCAGAAAATTATACGTATCCTGCGCCTTTCGATCGGCCTTTCTACATGATTCTGAATCTGGCTGTCGGTGGCGATATGCCGGGAAATCCGAAGGGCGATTTCAAGTCCGATAAAATGTATGTCGATTATGTCCGTGCCTATAAGTACAAAGATTTGGATAAATTGCCTGACGTGACTGGAAAGCGCCCAGAATCATCAAGTATCAATGTGCCGCAACGTGATCCGATGCCGGACGGGAATCAAATTTGGAACTACAAATTCGATGGGGAGATTGACGATAATGGCGTTCCTCACAAATGGCAGTTCCTTAAGAACGTCAATGGTGATGGGAATGTTAGTATCGTCCAAGATCCAGTCAAAGGAAATGTAGCGAAAGTCACTGTTACGAATGCAGGCGACCAACTTTATTCGATTCAACTAACGCAAATGCCTCTCATGTTGGAACAAGGTAAGGCATATAAGGTCACTTACGATGCCAAGGCGGATGCGCCTCGTTCGATCATGTCGAAGGTGTCGCAATATCAGGGAAGTTGGACGCCTTATTCGGGAGAAGTGACTGCACAACTTACCGATCAATGGCAGTCCTACGAGTACTCCTTCAATATGAAGAGTAAGACTGATAACAATACCCGTTTCGAGTTCAATCTCGGTAAGTCGTCTACTGCGACCGTTTATTTTACAAACGTAAGGGTGGTTGAGATTCCGTGGATTCCGGAGCCGCCAAAGGTAAGACAGCCGCTTAGCGACGGCAATCTGGTCTTTAACGGCGGATTCGATCAAGGCAGTGACAGAATGGCGTTCTGGAATATTACAAAAGCTGTAGGGGCAGTTGCATCGGCTTCGGTAAGCAATGATCTTGTACCTTCTACCTACATGATGGATCGTAAGCTTAATGTAACCGCAGCAAATGCTGGTACTACTCCTGAGAGTGTTTATTTGTCGCAATCAGGGCTTGTGCTAGCCAAAGGGGCTACGTATACGTTAACGTTTGATGCTAAGGCAGATCACAACCGTTCTATCGCAGTCGGTCTCGATACAGGTGTGAGTGGCGGTGTAACCTATACGGGAGGATCGACCGTGAATCTGACTGATACCATGAATACTTATACCAAACATTTTACGGTAATTGATACACAAACTGATTCTAACCTGAAGTTTCTTTTAGGCGGCGACACGGGAACAATTGTATTGGATAATGTACGTTTGATTAAACGTAATGATCCCTCCACAGTGAATGATTATGTTCATATTTCGGCAGACCAATATTGGGAAACGCGAGGAACAACGTTAGAAGCAAGTGGAGAGGGCGGTAAAGACGTTACAGGAATGGCCCAAGGCAATTACGCCGATTACAAAATCAGCATCGTGCAGCCAGGACGTTTTGTGCCTTCAGTAAGGGTCTCAAGCGTTAAAGACGACTCCGCATTGAACTTTACGGTTCTGGACGAATCCTTGCATGAAGTGAAATCGACCTCAGTTGCCGTTGGCAATACTGGGGGCGGGCAATCGTATAAAACGATTTATATCGAACAGTTTGATCTGCAAGCAGGAACCTATTACTTGCGTTTGGCAGGGCAGGATTATAACACCGTATGGATCGACTTCTCTCGGGAAATGATTCAAAACGGGGATTTCAGCAGCAACGATACAAGTGGATGGACACTTTTGAAAAATTCAGGAGACGCTGGCGTGCAGTCCACCGCAATTTCTGCAGCCAATGGGGAATTAAGCGTGGATATTGATGGACCTGGCGCGAACGAATACGATATCCAAGTTAAACAAACAGCAAATAAGGCGCTTGCGAACGGAAAGACGTATCGTTTCAGTTTTGATGCTTCAGCGTCAGTTTCGAGGGATATGAAAGGAATCGTACAGTTAAAAGAGGCTCCATATACGCCTTATATGGATCAAACAGTAAGTTTAACTGGCAATAAGCAGCATTTCGAGAAAGTATTCACGATGACAGCCGATGATCCGGACGCAGTACTTCTATTTAGTGTAGGCAAACTCGGCGATATTTCTGTCACTCATTCCGTTTATCTGGACAATGTTTCTCTGGTGCAGGTAATGTCACAAAAGGCGAATTTGATTCCCAATGGCGATTTTGCTTCGGGCTTATCGGGTTGGACATTATTCTCGCAAGATAGTGGCCAGCTTGCCATCTCCAATGATAACGGTTCGCTGAGGGCCGATGTCGGAACTGTCGGGACAGAATCCTGGCAGCGCCAAGTTTACTATGAGGGAGTCGGTTATAAAAATGGCAACCAATACACGCTGTCATTCAAGGCGCATTCGACAACACCGCGTAAGATGAACATCAGTATCGGTTGGTCGGATGATGCCGCCCATAACTACGAATGGCATGGTTATGGCAGTAAAATCATTGATTTGGGTACGACCGATCAGACATATACGTTTACCTTTATTGATGACAAGGATACTACGGATAAAGGACGAGTGAGCTTTGAGCTTGGGAATATTGCCGGAGGCAATGCCGGGGACTTAAGCGTATTTATCGACGACATTATCTTAGTCAATGACGGCGCGATTACCCCTTGATTTGTTAAAAGCGGGAGAGAGTATGGAAGGTCACGTGAATGCTTGTACTATATATTCGCGAACCGGGGGACTCTCCCCGTTTTTTTATATCATAAACTCATTATTTCCGACCCAATCCGATACTAATTTTGTAGTGAATAGCTCGTATATTGCTTTTTTGTTATCAATGCTGTCGATTTGTTATTTAAGGCCTATTCTCTCAAATTTATAATAAAGGAGTAACAACGGTACCGGTTACATACAACTACTTATTTAGGGGGACTATCAATGCGTCTGCTTGGCAAAAAAGGATTAACTGTATTGACTACCTGTTCAATGGCACTTGTTTTCACGGCATGCGGCGGCAATACGGCAACGACAGACAGTAAACCAAAAGATAATCAAAGCACCACTTCTGCGCAAACAGCAAAAGCAGAAAAACCGATCACGTTGAAACTGGCTACATGGGAACAGCCAACGAACATTGCGGCTTTGACGAAAGTCAACGAAAAGTTTCATGCGAAATATCCAAACATTACAATTACGTTAGATACTTCAAAACCGGACGCCGCATATCAAACATTACTGCAAACCCGCTTAAACGCTAACGATGCGGATATCATAACGGATTTCGCGATCAACCCGAAAAAAGATTGGCATAAAGGCGCAGCCGTTCCTCCGCTGCAGCAATACATCGATGCCGGCTTGATTGAGGATTTGACGGGAAAACCTTACTTGAATAATTACTTCCCAGAAGCTTTGAAAAATGCCACTACATACAAGGATAAAGTTTGGGGTGTCGATATCGGGACCGTTACTTACACAGGCGTATTTTACAACAAGGAATTGTTTGAGAAAAATGGCTTAAAGGTACCAACAACTTGGCCTGAGATGATGGACATCTCTAAGAAGCTTAAAGATAGCGGAGTTGCTCCGTTCACACTCGCAGGCAAAGATGTGTGGCCGCTTGGAATGGTAGCTAATGGATTTATTCAGGCTATTGAGCCTAATGTTGAACAATTAGACAAGAAGTTATGGTCTGGTGAAACTAAGTTTACCGATCCGGTATTCTCGGAGATATTTACTAAATATCAACAAATGTTGAACTATACCGAGAAGGATTTTATGGGTATCGACTATGCTTCGGTCGTTGGACGGTTCGCAACGGGTAAAGCGGCTATGATGCCTGACGGGATTTGGAATTCAGGTGCTATCGAGAAAGCGAATCCGAATCTGAAATTTGGATACTTCCCGATGCCAGCCAGCGACAAAGCGGAGAATAATAAAAATTTCTTCGGTAAATATGACATGTCTCTATTAGTCGCCGCAAAATCGGCCAATAAAGATGCCGCATTAAAGTATCTCGAATTTATCTCTCAACCGGATATCTATAACGAATTTATTAATACAGTTGGTTTCTTGCCCACTCAGCCAAATGTCAAATTCACGAATCCGTTTATGCAGGAAGTTGCTCCGCTTGCAAGCAGTTTGAAACTGGCTATGGATATTATTTGGCAAGCGCCACAAGGAGCTGGCGATTACACGGGCAGTCCAACTCCTGTTCAGTTTCTAAAACCGGCAGGTAAGGAAACTCCTGAAGAAATTATGCAAAAGATGCAAAAAGAATGGGATGTCGAAATGAAAAACGCTAAATAATTGAAGACAAACACATGGGGGTAGTCCTGCTTTCGCACCTACCTCCATTTTTCACCATTAGACAGGAGTTGTGAAGATGTATCCGTTCGGTAAAAAATGGCATAAATGGACTCCTTATGGGTTTCTGTTACCTGCCTTAATTATTTACATTGTATTTTCGTTTGGACCCTCAATGGCTAGCGTTATATACTCATTTACCGATATTTCGGGAGTTGCAGGAGTGAAGTGGCATTTTATCGGTCTCGACAATTACAAAGAATTTTTTCATTCAGGCAGAACAGCGGCTTATTTGGCTTCGGCCAAGAGAACTGTCATTTTTTCATTTAGTGTCACGATCTTGCAGACAGCTCTCGGGCTTTTTCTCGCTATCATTATTAATTCGAAATTAAAAGGCCATTTGTTTTACAGATCACTTATCTTTATGCCAGTCGTGTTGGGAGTTACCGTCTTCGGCTTGGTTTGGTCGCTCATGTTTAATCCGATGGATGGTCCGGTTCAGAAGCTGTGGGGAATGTTTGGCAGCTCTTCAACTTTTTTGGGATCTTACGATTTGGCGTTCTACATCGTTATCTTTATACAAATTTGGGGCTCGTTAGGGTATACGGTAGTTATCTTTCTTGCGGGATTGCAAGCAATCCCAGGTGATCTTTATGAAGCAGGTCACATTGATGGCGCTAGAGCATGGCAAACTTTTGTACATATCACTTGGCCGATGTTGGCTTCAACGGCTACTGTGAATTTACTTTTGGCCATTATTGGGTCGTTGCAAACATATGATGTCGTTTTTGTTCTGACTCAAGGCAACTTTAATACAAGTGTACTTGGTTATGAAATATATCGTGCCGCATTCGGAGGTACGCCTGGTGCTTTAGGACTTCGACAAGGATTTGCTTCAGCGGTAGCCGTAATTCAATTCGGCATTGTCTTAGTTATAGCAGTAATTGCTCAATATTATTTAAGGCGAAGAGAGGTGCAATTGTAATGAAGATGCATTTGGTACCCAGACCTCTCGGCTATCTCATCATGCTGATCATGGTGATAATTTACTTGTACCCTCTTTTATATCTGTTTAATGTTTCCTTTAAGCCGGACGTGGAATTTATTCTGGATCCGGTAGGCATCGTCAAGAATTTTCAACCTGAAAACTATGTGAATGCATGGAAACAGGGGGATTTTAGCACGTACATTTGGAACAGTATATTTTACACCGTTCTATCGGTTGGGGCGTCGGTTCTGATTTCTGCTCTGGCCGCTTTCCCTGTATCCCGTGGTTATATCAGATGGAGCAACTTTGTGTACATATTTTTTATGATATCGATTTTTTTGCCGAACAATATGATTCCGCAGTGGAATTTAATCCATTCGCTAGGTTTGTATAATACAAGAATGGGGTATATTTTGGTAAACACAGGCATTGGATTGGGGTTTATGCTCATGACGGGTTATATAAAGGCGGTTCCAAGAGAATTGGATGAAGCGGCTAGCATCGATGGCTGCAGTTATTCCAGATATGTGATGACGATGATTTTGCCATTAATAAAACCCGTATTGGCGACAAGCGCGATTTTGCAGGCAATAGGTGTCTGGAATAACGTAATAGGGGCGACCGTATACCTTTCTGATAAGAAATTATTTCCAATTGTTCTAGGGTTATTCAAATTCTACGGCCAATTCAGCAACCAATGGACTTTATTAGCTGCAGCACTTGTCATCGTGGCGAGTCCGATGGTCATCTTGTACATTTTCTTGCAGCGATATATTATTGAAGGCGCCATGACGGGAGCAGTTAAATCTTAATAAAACCTTTGATGGTGTAAGCGCAAGAAGTATTACAACAATTTAGAATTTGACCAAATAAATCATGATCGATATACAGAGAGGGAAATGATCAATGGCACAAATACGATTCCCACATGATTTTCATTGGGGAGCGGCGACTGCTGCTTATCAAATAGAAGGGGCCTGGAAAGATGACGGGCGAGGACCTTCTATATGGGACACATTTTCGCATACGTCTGGTAAAGTGAAGAATGGCGATAATGGCGATATAGCATGCGATAGCTACTATCGATACAAAGAAGATGTCGCACTTATGAAAGATTTGGGAATTACGATGTACCGTTTCTCAATTGCATGGCCCAGGATAATTCCGAGCGGCACTGGAGAGATAAATTTGAAAGGCCTCGAATATTATTCAAATCTGGTGGATGAACTTTTAGCTGCTGGAATCGAACCTGTATGTACGTTATATCATTGGGATTTGCCGCAAGCGTTGGAGGATCGGGGCGGATGGGAAAACAGAGATACAATTGATGCGTTTGTTGCCTATTCGGAAGTCATTTTTCGTAAATTTGTAGGAAGAATCAAGTATTGGATAACTATAAACGAACCATGGTGCATTTCATTTCTCTCCAATTATATGGGTATTCATGCGCCTGGGAATCGGGACTTGCAACTCGCCGTTACGATTTCACATCATCTCCTGATTGCTCATGGCCGAGCCGTGAAACGATTCAGGGAGTTGGGGATCTCAGGACAAATAGGTATTGCTCCTAATGTGACCTGGTTGGAGCCGTATTCCAATCGCAAGGAAGATGTGGATGCATGCCGCAGAGGCGTCGCTTTCTTTTTGGAATGGTTTATGGATCCGGTTTTATTAGGGAAGTATCCGCAATTTATGCTCGACTGGTTTGCCTCTAAGGGAGTCTTTCTGGAAATAAAGGAAGGCGATATGAAAGATATTCACTATCCAATTGATTATGTGGGGATTAATTATTATACGGGCAATGTGGGCAGATTCAAGCAGGATGAAGGCTTATTCGATTATGAGGATGTCGATACCGGATATGCTAAGACAGATTTTGACTGGTTTATTTGTCCCGATGGATTCTATAATGTGCTGTGCTATATTACGCAAAAGTACGGGAATTTCCCGCTTCTAATTACAGAAAATGGCGCTTGTTATAACGATGAGGTGGAGGAGGGGCGCGTAAACGATACGAGGCGAATTCAATATCTAAAGCAGCATTTGGTCCAATTGAATCGTTGTTTGGAGAGCGGTGTGAATCTGATCGGTTATCTCACCTGGTCATTGCTGGATAATTTTGAATGGGCAGAAGGATACGGCAAACGATTTGGACTCATACATGTCGATTTTCAAACGTTAACCCGAACGCGAAAGAACAGTTTTTTCTGGTATAAGGAAGTTATTCACAAAGGCGGATTTGATTTGTAGATTTAGGTCTCCTATCAAATGCTGAGGAACCTCATAGCATAATTTACCATATAACTATTATAAAAACGCGGAGTGTCGCAACGATGCTCCGCGTTTTTGGATTTTCAATAATCCTCTCAATTTGACCGTTCTCTGAATTCCTGGGGAGTCATATGACTGTACTCTTTGAACAGCTTAATAAAATAGTGTGCAGTGGAATAACCAAGCAGAGTTGAAATCTCATAAATTTTAAGCTGGCTGTTAGTCAGTAAGTGGGCCGCTTTTTCCATTTTGACCTGAAAAAAATAATCGCTGATGCTTTTTCCGGTTTCGGATTTGTAAACTTTAGAGAGATATACGGGATGTAGCTGTACATGATCTGCAATGGACTGAAGGGAGACATAACCGATATTACTATCTACAAAGTCATGCACATCTTTAATAAGAATTGAACGCTGGTTTTGATGCTCCAAATCAAAATATGCTCTTAATTGTACGATGAGTTTCATTGCCCAATCCTTCAGCATATCGGGAGAGTGGAACTTTCTGCTTTCATTCATCGAGGGGGCGAGGATATCTCTGAGCAACTTATTGTTTTTATGTGCAAAATAATAAAATGCTGTCTTCAAATAATTTCTGGTCACCTCTATATGCTCCTGAGAGTGTTCTCCACTGCCTTTTAATTCTTGAAAAACAGCATGGAGTTTTTCTTCAATGGCATCCCAACGGTTCGCTTCGAACAAATGAAGAAAGGTCGGAGGTTCATAAAGCGATTGCATAATTTGGATGTCGTGATTCCCGATCTGTTGATCTACGGTCAAGAAGATTCCAGTTTCTTGTCCGATTCTCTGCCTGATCAAGGCAACCGCAGATTGATATAGCTCGCGCACTTTGTATGGGAATATTCCCCATGATGTAGTTGCTACTGAAATATCTCCTTTGAGGTACAAGCTAACGTTTTTTTGTAGTTGAAAGGCGGTTTGAGTTAAAGAATAAGAGCGGACGTCCGGTGATTTTGGCTTGAGAAGAAAGACTAAATATTCATGTGCATCTTTACATGACCAAATATCGAACTGTTCATGAAACAACTCATTTGCAATATTGACAATAGCGTATTCAAACAAAGTTATACTGTTCATGTCTTGCCTCTGAAAGTAATCTTCAAGCCGCACGATCATAATCGCTACATGCTCGTCAATCATCGGAGACAGTTGGTATTTATGCATATGTTCTGAAAGTTGCTCATTAGTGAATCGTCGTCCTTGAAGAGTTTCATTAAGGAGCCGGTCTCGCAGCAACGGCAAATGCTCACGAAACGTCTGCATCGTATTCTGGAAGGAAGATAATGTCTCCCATTCACGTTGAATCTCAAGATGCAGTTGTTGAAGCACTTCGATCAATTGCTCATCCCCGATTGGCTTTAGCAAATAAGCGCTTGCTTGGTTCTGGATAGCTTTCTTGGCATATTCAAATTCTGCATAACCGGTAAGTAGCACACATTTGATATGCTTCCACCCGCTGCGAATTTCCTCGATCAGCTGCAGGCCGGACATTTCAGGCATGCTGATATCCGTTATGACGATATCAATAGGATTGCGCATAAGGATTTCTAACGCTTCTTGTCCTGAGTAGGCTTTATGGACTTGATCAAACTGCAAATCCGCCCAAGGTATTGTGATAGACAAGTCATCTACAACGTATGGTTCGTCGTCAACGAGTAGTATTTGTAACATGATTCAATCCTTTCTTTTGGATGCGAAGTGTGACTTTGACCCCTCCAAGTTCAGAAGGTTCAATGAGTAAACCGGACAAGCCGCCATACTGGTGTTTCAAACGCTGCTGAACATTCCAAAGCCCACATCCGCCATCCTCGCGGTTTGGCGCGTCTAATACGGCGTAGAGCTCATCCATTTGGCGGGGAGCCATTCCTGCCCCATTGTCTTCGACAGAAATGATCAACATGTCAAATTTAGTTTCTCCATAGATCATGATCCGGCCGCCACCCAATTTCTTTTCAATTCCATGGATAATACTGTTCTCAACGATGGGCTGAATTAACAATTTAGGAATGGGTTCTGTAAGTAAAGCGTCCGTGATATTTATGGAATAATCAATACGTTGTTTACGCAGATTTTGAATCGATAAATAGTTTTCCACTAATTTTATTTCATCTCTGATCGTTGTTAATGAATGATCCATTCGTGTTATGTAGCGATAATACTCGCCAAGGTTAAGCGCCATTGCTTCAACAGAGGCTGTATCGCCTACTCTTGCCTTGCTTTTCATGAAAAAAAGGCAGTTATAAAGAAAGTGAGGATTAATCTGCGCTTGCAATTGCTTCAGATAAGCATCCTTGGCACGTAGTTGCTCGAGATAGACACGTTCGATCAGTTCCTGAACCTTCTGAGCCATTTCGTTAAACCCTTGATTTAAAATGGAGAATTCGTTATTTGCTTTCGTCCGAATTCGTGTGGACCAATAACCTTCTTTCATCTTGTTTACCGCTCTGAGTAAAATACCGATAGGGCGCTGTACCTGACGGAACATGATTAGAGAAAACAAAGTACTGAGAGCAAGCAATACAAAAGAAGCGGTGATAAATGAAACCCTGCTGGTTCTAATTGGATGCAATATTTGTTCAAGCGGTGAATAATGAATCATATACCATCCTAACGATGTCGAACGAATCATACTGACCAAGTATTGCTTGCCTTGAAGATAGACTGTGGTTGAAAACTGCTGCTCAGCTTGAATGTTCTGTAAGTTGTTCATAATCCCGGTTGCTAGATTTGTATCCAAATTCTGATTTTTTATAAGACCGAGTTTTGGATGATAAAGGAATGTATCACCGTTATACTTATATTCCCCGATCATTTTTATCAAATTGGATACTGGGAAACGGACTTCAATGATCATATTTGACAACTCAGGCGTTTCTGCGAAGTTCACAGGATCGGCGAGCAGCATGCGAAATCCGCTATCTGAACTATTCATTTTCATCGACGGATCATAATTCCAGCCTTTTTCTAAAGGTTTTTTCAGCAGTGACTCTTCGAAAACAACCGAAGCATCTGAAGACAGAGCCTCCCGTTTTTGTATATTGTAAATGTTAATCTGATTCTCCCATGTACTTGAACTGGTTTGCAGAGCCAACTTTTCAAGAACTGTCAGTGTGGTTTTGTTGGGATCAATAAGATGTTGGAGATCTTGGATATGCTCATATTCTCTGATCGTCGAGTCGCGTTGTAAGGTATAAGCCAAACCGGCTAACTGATTAACGTTATTGTCCATTTGTTTTGTAAAAAAATCTAAATGATTCAAATCGGAGGTTTTGATTTGTTCTGTGATGACTTCGACATCCTTTTTGTAGGATAATCCATATAGCAACAAGGTGATAGATATGATCGTGAACAGTAATACGGTTATTTTGACGAATAGATTAGCACGCAATCGCAAGGGCCCCATCCTTTACTGCGAAACAATTTAGTTAATGAAAGTATACCATATTGATTATACCATATAGACGATTGTTCTGTTCTGATAGGACGACCTTAAAACTTTATGATAAGATGAATATACTATGAAACTGTTTGGAAGGGGGTCTTCAGGTGAGAAAGATATGGTCGCGTTTACTGATCGTATTAGTGCTGATTATTTGTTCTGGGTGCAACGAAACTAACACTGGAAAAATTGCCAACAACACTACCGACCAAATGCAAGATTCGATACATTACGACGCGAAACTAGGAAAGTATGTTCCCCCAGTTACCATGTACACAGTTGGCTCCATAAACCCTGATATGAAATTTAAAAATGGTGAGAATTTGGAGAATAATATACATACCAAATGGGCTGAGGAACGATTGGGCATCCGAATCCGGTATTTTTGGACAATCCCCGATTCCAATGGTGCCTATGCCAACAAGCTTCGTATTGAACTTGCTAAGGGGAATATGCCTGACATTGTTACCACCAGGGAACGAGATGTAATACAAGAATTAATAGACTCGGGGCAATTCAGGGAAATCGGTGATGTATTTGAAAAATACGCCTCTCCTGTCTGGAAAAGTGCCATGAAGGAAGACCCGGCCGTATGGGATTCTTTTGTGCGTGACGGAAAAAAATATGCAATTCCGATTCTTGACTATCAATATTCTACCGATCCTGTTCTTTGGATTCGTCAGGATTGGTTAGATAAGTTAAAGCTTCCTGTCCCAAGAACGATAGAAGATCTAGAAGCGGTGATGGAAGCATTCACGAATGAGGATCCCGACGGTAATGGCAAAAAGGATACATTCGGATTGACGATCGGATTAAGAAACGGCCCCAGCACATGGATGGCTGATTCCAGTTGGATTTTTGGCGCATTCGGGACAATACCTAAACAGTGGAATTTAGTTGAAGACGGCAAAATAAAGTACGGATCGGTTCAGCCCGGTGCAAAGGATGCGCTACAGGTGCTGAAAAAGTGGATACAGAAAGGTTATGTTTCAAAAGAAAGTGAATGGTACAATGAGACAAAAGCGGCTGATTTGTTCCTTGCCGGCAAGGCAGGCATTATTGCGGGACCTTACTGGATGTCTGGATGGCCGTTATCTGATCTGCTGAAAAACGACCCTAAAGTTGTAATTAAAGCGATTCCCATACCCAATGGTCCGAGCGGCTTCGTCGGGAGAAGAGGTACGTTGCCCGTTAACGGAGCCATTCTTATCAATAAAAAGATGAAGGATCCCGAAATCTTCTTTAAGTACCAAAACTACTTATTTGATTATTATGCCACTTCAACAGGAGAATTCACACAGGGGCTTGCTAGGGACTACGATTGGACGGAAGTCAATGGAGTTCCTTCTTCTGATCCTGCTTTAATTCCGGCGGGGGCCGTTCGAGTGGCATCCTATACGTTGACTTTTGACGGAGCGCGAATTCCATCGAAAGTAGTAGATGCAATTCCTAAGGATATTGCGCCCGAGTTGTTCTCTCCAGGAGGAGCTTCCATGAAAGAAGCATTTACAGGGCCACCTACTACAACCATGAAATCAAAATGGGAACTTCTTCAAAAACTGGAACAGCAGACTTTTCAAGAGTTCCTGTTCAATAGTGACCCTAAAAGCGACTTCGATTCATTTGTAAACAAATGGTTTGCATATGGGGGAGATAAGATAACTCAAGAAGTTAATGATTGGTATCGGGATCAAAGGTCGAAATAAAATGAGTAAAAACGCTCTTCAATTCATTCTTTATTTCAAGTATGAGTACTTTTTTGATCGTCATGCTGGCATCGATGGCATCCTTTTACTTGGCCAAAGCGAATGGAAAGATACGGCATTCTTTACTTATATGTGATCGTAGGCATTATGATACCCTTCCACTCGACACTAATACCATTGGTTAAATTTGTGGCGTCGGTGAATGGGTACAACAGTTACTCGACAATTGTTGTCATATACTCGACATTTCATATCCCCTTTGCAGTTTTTCTAATTACCGGGTATATCCGAGGCTTGAACAAGGAAATCGATGAATCCGCTTTGGTGGACGGATGTGGTCCAGTGCGTTATCTATTTTCTTTTGTAATCCCGATTTGCATGCCGATTATTTCCACAACTGCGATTCTGACGTTTTTATTCACTTACAATGAATTGATTTTCGCTGTCTTGTTCTTAACTAAAAAAGAAATGTATACCATCTCGCTCTCCATGCTATCTTTTGTAGGTGAAAGAAGTGTCGAAATGGGCCCGATTTTTGCCGCTATTGTCATTGCAATCTTGCCAATGATCGCAGTCTACTTGCTGATGCAGGAAAAAGTGATAGGGGGGCTGAGCAGCGGGGCCGTAAAGGGATGAGTATAGCCTGAGTGCTTAAATAAAAGAAATGAAAAAAACAAAAAAACACGGATCCCAGTTAGGGGTACCGTGTTTTTTTGTTTTAAGATTGGACGGAAAGCAAATAAGTTATACCTTTACTCAGGGTAAACCTCATTTTGTATATGCATTATAGTGAATAATAATACAGAATTAAATTTACGGATATTCTCAATCCTTATGAAAATTACGGCTTCTTAGTATTAGACTCGGTAAATTAAGTTGTAGACTGAAAAATAAAATATTAGACTCAGGTGGCGGCGCTCAACGAACGGGCAGGATAACGTGGAGATATCTTGAATAGTAATATGGTAATTGGCGAATATCAATTTCTCCCTGTATCTAAAGGGGAACGCTCCAGATTTCTCGGAAGAAGGTATCGAGTTTGTATGTATGAAGATCGTAGGAGTATAAAATGAGAGTAAATAAAACCCCGAAGTTAGAATTAGACGTTCAAGAACGAAAAGAACTAAGAAAAAATAAAATACTTTTAAGTGATATTCACAATATATCAGTGAATGATCTATGTGTAACCTTAAAAGTATCTGAATTAAGAGCCAAAGAATTAAAGGCATTATCCGAATTTCAAAGTGTGCCTTCTATTGGACCCGCATTTGCAAAAGACTTAATTAAGTTGGGTTATTATGAATTGAATGAGTTAAAAGCAAAAGATGGGGCAAGATTATTCGATAAATTGGAAGAACTATACATGGAGAGAATAGATCCATGTGTAGAGGATCAATTTAGATTTATCGTATTTTTTGCCAATCATCATGGTTGTGACAAGAAGTGGTGGGATTTTACAGAGGAAAGGAAAAATTATAGGCGTACTTATGGATATCCCAATAAGCCATATTAAAAATGATACTATTGATTTAACAGGATAACATTAGCGGAAGAGGAGTGCGTAATCGCAACTCCTCTTTTCTCTGTTACGAACGTGCAGTTTAACACAATGAAATCTACAGGAGGGTCTTTGCGTTGAGCAGTTTCTTCATACTCGTTATAAAAGCCAACAAAAGAACTCTTTCGTAGTAGGTTTTTATAATATTTTCACTTATAAGGGATTTGAACTAGCCTTACTCATTTCATCGAGCATACGTTTTCGAACGATTATGGGGTTGAGATCGGGAGAGGAGATGTGCTCCACATAATGTGAGGCACTATTTTCTATTATGTCATCCTTCGCCTTGACCGCACCATAAAATTTATAATGCGGCAGGAAGGTCATGCCGATCTGATTGGCAAACGCTTGAAAGGGTCGGATCAGTTCACTGATTGTATAGCCAATTAAGCCACCAGATTGGTAGGACGATTCATCGCCTCCAATCGACATTGCAAGGACAAGTTCTTTACCCGTAACGGCTTTCCCGCCGGCTCCAAACAGCCAGGATGTCGTAAATACGTCATCGATCCATTGCTTGAGTAAAGCCGGCATACTATACCACTGGATTGGAAATTGCAATACGATACGATCGTGCCTGGCAACGAGATCTTGTTCATTCTCCGGATTGATTGCATAATCTGGGTAAACCTTATATAGTTCATTAACCGTTATTTGATCGGGGTATTCACGCAATTCAGCCAACCAGCGTTTATTTATGCGTGACTTTTCGATGTTCGGATGTGCCGCAATGACCAGAATTCTCATCGATCTCCTCCCTTTGCTTCGGCCTCGATGGTCTCTTTCATAACCTCTGCTCCGCGATTTACACGTGCTTGAATCTCGGGAGTGAGAAGCTCCGGAAGGAAATCGGTTATCCAGACGAGCTTGGCACCGCTGTCGCCATGGGGAAAGACTTGGAAGGATGCATGATGATGCAGCAGCGGCATGCGTCCTTCTTTTACCGCGTACGCCATTCGACGTTCCTTATCATCGATGGAAACGATGAACTCGCGTACCATGCCGCCTTTTGGCAGGATGAGTGTTCTTTCGTAACCGTCAATAATAGTGTTCTCGGTATAGCCGGGGACTAGACGATGATGGACAGCACCTACGTCGCTGACCGCTTCCCATACCTGTTCGGGCGAAGCATCAATTAATATCTCCCTGTGAATCGTTGGCAAATGATCACGCTCCTTGAGCTCATTATATTTTTGATTGAGTACTCAGTCAATGATAAAGTGTAAATTTAATCTGGCTTGAAAAACGAAATTGCCGATTCGGTAATCTGTTTGAATCTATCGCTCATTGCGTTGTGAATTTCCGACTCCTTTAAGCCTTGAGCGGCTAAATCCTGAGGCAGCTGATCCAGATAACTCATTCCTTGGGAAATTGCTCCCCAAAATTGCATGGCCATAAGGTTTGCGTCTCCCTGACGGAGGACACCTTGTTGAGTTCCTTTGTCAATGGCATGTGCCATCGGCTTGATAAAGCTCTTCATCCATTCAAAGGGTGACAATTCTCCGGGCTCATATAAATGATGCAGATCCAGGCTGATTCGCATATAGAAACGCTGGGTCTGGGGATCCTTGATGACACGTTCACAGATGAGCATGGCATAGTTCTTGAATTGCTCGAGCACTGGTGCTTCCTGTTCAAAATACACCGTTGTGTAGTGAAGGGATTGATCCATCATGTATTCGTAAAGCTCCCGAAAAAGCATCTTTTTATTCTTGAAGTAGTAAAAAACCAGTCCATGTGCAAGGCCCGCCTGATCTGCAACATCACTTAATGTTGTAGCCGAATAGCCCTTATTCACATATACGTGAATGGCCGCCTGCAAAATCTCTTGTTTACGTTGCTGACGAATGAACTCGTTCTGTTTCTTTGTACGAGGAGACATGACATCACACCTTGTATAGATTATTTATTTACAGTATACGTTACAGCCAGCAAGATGGAAAACGCAAGAAATGATTAATGTAGTAAGTATCTGATGCAAATGTCTCATCACGCAAGACGTTGGGTTACCGATTGATTCCAAACGGCTCCGTACTTCGGGTCTATGCTGCAAAGAGGTAGCCGTTCTCGCCGGTGAGAGCAGGAGGAACTGGAACCAAGCATTCAAACGCAAAGCTTTTATATTAAACGGTGAACGATAGTTAACGGGCAGTTTAGTGGAACAAAAAAGGAAAAAAACAGGGAATGAAGCGAAGTCATAAAAAAGCAATTTTATTATAAGGAGTGAATTAAATGGAGAGTGGAAAAATTATGGGTATTGCATATAATGTCGTTCCTGTATCGGATGTCAAAAAATCAGGAGAATGGTTTGTAAAACATTTTGGTTTTAATATTAGAAATGATAGAGGTACTGATTTAAGTTTATTCAAGGAAAACCGCCCAATACTTGTTTTAATTGATCATTACATAATAGATTATCTTTAGAAGGAGTTACTGTAAAGAATATCTGTGATGAAGGTATCTACGGTAAGTTTTTTGTCTTTGAGGACTTAGATGGAAACTTATTTGATGTATGGGAAAATAGAGATTGCGAGTAACGGATAACTATAGCGCAGGAGCTGCATTACCTCGATATATCGAAAAGTTAAAGTCTATATCAACTAAATTAAATGCTCGACTCCTTGGGGATGAGCAAGAGGAATACTGATTTTATCGACATATTCATTAGGTTAACGCAGAACGTTAGTTCAATAAACAGCAACGGCGGCAGCTTAAGACTTTGTTTTTTCAAGTCCTAGTTCGCCGCTGTTGCTTTTTCAATATAATTACAAACAACTATATTCTTGAAATTTTATTTTATACAAAATAATGTTTGGCATTCGAATCAAACATAACACACAATCCAGTGGGATGGTTTCCTTGTGGAGCAGCATCATGTTTTTTTGAATGTCTGTTTTAGGATTCTGGAATAATGGTAAAGGCAATAGTACGAATTGGTGCATCCAGATCATTAATTTTGTTAGTAGTGTTGTAGTATTTTATCATTAGGTCGTTTAATTCATTTTGAAACTTAATAAAATTTTCATCATCAAGCTTTAATTCTACAAGTGAAAAAGTAGAACCATCATCTGAGCAATCTTGCTCTTCTAATTTGGTAAGATAGTTTTGATATTGAGTCATAAGCGATAATTGGTAATACGAAATATAATTCAGCTTTTCCTTACTAGAAGACTTTTTCCACTCATCTGCACTAAGTCGGGCTTCTTCTTCATTTAAAATGTAGTATTTTTCGGAAATGGATCTCACTTTTTTTTCTTTCATAATGCGGATAACTCCAGCATCTAATAAAACTTGTATATGTCTATATAAAGTTGCCTGAGGCACATCTTTAATGATTTTTACCATTTCAAGTGAAGTCAGTCCATTTTCTTTGTTTCTCATTAAAGCTTGAGAAATCTTCATCCTTACTGGGTGCAGGATAATTTCAGCTTTATTAGCCATTTTTTTCTCTCCTCAATCAAAAAAATATCCCGTTATTATCTATAATGATAATATTATCATTGTAAATAACAATAAGAATTAAAACAATATTCTTTAAAGAAAAAATAAGTGTAACATTTCGATTCATATGTTATCATTATCGATAATGATAACATATTGAATAATAATGACTTAGGAAGTGATTAATTTGCAAATGCATTACGGGTGGAACGAATTAAAAGATATTGATTTCATGTCTGTATTGCCGGTTATTTTACCGGTCTTTGCTGTAGGGATGATTTTGATCCTAATAGCATTAATGGATTTATTCAAGCACAGAAAAACGAGGAAAAATGTTTTGCTGTGGAGTCTCATTATTATTTTTCTAAACACGTTTGGTCCGATTCTATACTTTGTTATTGGCAGAAAGGACAATGAAAGAATATGAAATTAGAAGTCAAAAATGTTACTAAAACATATAAAGAAAAAACGGCTGTAAATAACTTTTCAATGGTTCTGCAATCTGGAGAATGTGTGGGATTGATAGGGCCGAATGGGGCTGGTAAATCGACACTCATCAAAATTATTTCAGATATTATTAATCCTACAATGGGAGAAATATTGCTTAACGGGAAGAAAATTTCGCAAATGAAAAAGGAAATTGGCTACTTACCACAGTACCCTAACTTTTATCATTGGATGACTGCACAAGAAACTCTTGCTTTTATGGGGGAACTATCAGGATTAAGAAAAGAAGAATTAACAAAGGCTATCCCAGAAATTTTATCGAAAGTAGGGTTAAGCGGGGAAGAGAATTCAAAAGTTGGAACATTTTCAGGTGGAATGAAACAGAGGCTTGGCATTGCACAGGCGTTGTTACACAAACCATCATTGATTGTAATGGATGAGCCGGTATCGGCATTAGACCCAATTGGTCGAAGAGAAGTACTGAATCTAATTGAAGAAATCAAGAGAGAGACTACGATTTTATTGTCGACGCATATATTAAGCGATGCAGAAGAAATATGTGAAAGATTTATTATAATCAAAAATGGGCAAAAAATTGAAGATACAACTATCTCCGAATTGTTAAACAGCAATCGCGAAAATAAAATGATTTTTGAAGTTACGTCTATCGATCAAGAATGGATGGAAGTTTTGAAAAATTTGAACTATGTAAAGTATGTAGAAGCAGTAGGAAATAAAATAAAAATTGAAGTTGAACATATAGGTTTGAATAAAAACATGTTAATAAGAAGTGCTTTGGAGCATCGGGTTGATCTCGTAAAGTTTGAAATCACCAACGATACATTAGAAGAGATATTCATAAAATTGGTGGTGGAAAAATGAATAATTTTAATGTGCTAATGAAAAAAGAATTTGTTCAAATGGTACGTGAATTTAAAGTTATTTGGCTACCTCTTGTATTTATATTTTTAGGAGTAACTCAACCAGTTGTTAGCCATTATTTACCCTCCATATTAAAAACACTCGGTGGAGCACAAGGTATCACAATTGATCCTAACATGGCTGCTCAACAAGGTGGAGAAGTACTCGCAACTACTTTAGCTGCTCAATTTGATCAGTTGGGGGTTATAATTATTGCAATTTCTATGATGGGGGTCTTACAGACAGATAAAGTCAACGGTATGTTGGCTTTTATTCTTACGAGACCGGTCACTATAGTATCGTACATAGGTGGTAAAATAATTGCCAATTTCATATTTGTTGCTTGTTCTGTAGTATTAGGTTACTTGATTTCGTATGTGTATGTTAAATTGTTGTTTACAAATGTAAATTTTGTGGACGCGATAATAGCCTCTTTGTTCTATTTGTTATGGGTTCTGTTTATGGTAACCTTCACTACGATGATAAGTACTATTTTTAATAGCCAAGGTATTATTGCATTAATTTCAATTGTATTCCTACTAGGCTGTAGAATTGTACTTGGTTTTCCTAATCTTCCAGATTTTATGAATCCCGCAAGTATGAGTAAACATGCCATGGAAGTATTAATTACAGGAGCAGTCAACCCCAACGTAATATGGAATGTTTTAATGGTACTTATATGGATTGTACTAACAATCATTGTAACGATCTTTTGGATTTCTAGTAAAAAGCTCAAGTCAGACTAAAGGATGGGCTCTAAGGCACCATAGTTCGACTTTGGAACGATATAGGGAGGCAACCTGTATACATAGCATATCGCAATTCGAGGGATATAGTGAATTCAAGATTTACGGCGTTTAGTTGGTCATACGAAAGTAATTATGGTGGTAGCAGGGGCTTTTGTTTTTAATGAAAAAAAACATTTATTATTACATCGTCGTTCAGACAATGGATATTGGGGACTTCCAGGTGGTTTTATGGAACTTGGTGAGAAAGTTGAAGATACAGCAAGAAGAGAAGTCTTTGAGGAAACTGGAATACGAATTGGCAAGATGGAGTTGTTTGGCATATATTCAAACACTGAAAAAGTTTTCGGAAATGGAGACCAAACATCATTAGTCCAGATTATGTTTGTTTGTAAGGAATTTGAAGGTGAATTGCGTACTTCCAATGAGTCATTGCTTTCCGGACCACATGCAATTCTTTGAGGATTTACTGTCCGGGGGAAAGCTGCCTATTGTTAAGTGAAATGGTGGGGTAATACTAGAAAAGAACATAATTGAGCTAACGGACAACGATAGTGGAGGAGTTTGCAGCGATGCAGCTCCTCTTTTTTCATTGAAGTAAAAGCAGAATGGGAAGTTATTGCGTAGTTAGCTTAACTAACGGAATCGTCAGGTTCGAAAGGGTACTAGCTTCTCCTTATTCGCTTCGGATCAAAATCCTGCTTTAGTCACCCCAACGGGTATCTTGTATACGGAGGAAGTGGCGGTGATATACATGGTCCGTCCTGATACTCCTCCCCACGTTAAATTGGTAGTTATTTCAGGAATCTTCAACAATCCGATAACGCTTCCGTCTGGTTCAAACACCCATACGCCTCCCGGTCCTGCGCAGTACACGTGCCCCTCTGCGTCCACCTTCAAGCCATCGGCGACGCCCTCTCCCTTGCTCACGTCCAGCTTGGCGAACAGTCTGCCGTACACCAATCGGCCTTGCTCATCAAGATCGAACACTCTGATATGCTGACGTTCCGTGTCGCTGACATACAGCTTTCGTTCATCAGGCGATAACGCTAAACCGTTAGGGCCAGCAAAGTCATTGATCAGTAGTGTCAGTTTGCCTGACGGAGATAACCTGTAGACTCCCTGAAAAAACTGCTCTTGCGCTTTCGGTGCATTCAATTCATTCACTAAACCGTAATTCGGGTCTGTGAAGTAAATGGAGCGGTCCGAAGCTACAATCACATCGTTCGGACTGTTCAAGCGTTTTCCCTCATAGTGGTCAGCCAGCGTAACGATCGGTCCAATCGGATCATACAGGGAATATAAAGAGAGCCTTCGACCAGCATGTTCGCAAGCAATGAGCCGCTGTTCGGCGTCAAACGCCAGTCCGTTCGACATTCCACTTGGACGCCGCACTACGGAGAGATGGTCCTGCTCCTTCAAGCGATAAATCGTGTTTGCCTTAATATCGCTGAATACAAGCGAGCCGTCCGTTTTATCCCAAGCTGGACCCTCGGTAAAAATAAATCCGGTGGCAGCCTGTTTGAGACAGGTGATCTGAGGAAACAAATCATAAAATACGTTAGATGCAATATCAGCTTTCATTTCTTTTACCTGCAATATCCAAATGTATTTCTCCTTTAAGACCCAGGATGAGTTTTTTCTTAGGATATGCAGGAGACATGTTCGTCGTCAAAAACATCACAACTTTTTATAAAGACTTGAAGACAGCTATATAACCTAACTAACAGGGGATGTAAAAGATGTATGAAGAAATTAAAGAATTACTTATAAATAAATTAGTAGAAATTCAAGAAAGAATACTGTCTGTATTATTGCAATTAAACGATGAACAAGTAAACTGGAAAGCAAATATAGCAAGTAATAAAAAAAAGAAGTTCTATTAAGAAACCACTCTTAACGCAGAAATATAGTTCAATCACAAATATTGGGCTAGTTCATCAGCTATTTAGGAGTAAAGACCCTGAAGCGTAACAGTGTAGATGTATATCCCCATAGTAAACAGCCACAATATCAAATAGATAATTCCAGTTTTAGTTTTGGAACAAATGTATCGAAGGAGGGAAATGTCTTGCATCCTCAAATACTGCAACTAAGAGTACCGATCATCTTTGGGAATGCTATCTGGTTTATAATACTAGCTGTTCTTAGCCTTCTTCTTATCGTCTTTATCTTTTGAAGGAAAAGAGATATAAAGCTTTTGGCGTTATATTTAGGTTTGGGTGCAATTGCAGGCTATTTGGAAAATGTAATTTGCATTTGGTTTCAAAGCTATGAATACTATCCCAAAATATTGGAAGACCCGTATTACGATTTGATATTAGGGACATACCTCTCCCAAGTGTATTACGTGTCATCAGTTGCTTTGTTTATCGCTGCTTTTAATCTCAGGTATGGTTGGATGTTATTTTTTTCGGCCATGTTTGTAGGCATTGAGTACTTATTTTTAGCGTTAGGTATCTACAAGCTCCACTGGTGGCATACCGGTTATACCGGAGTAGGCTTACTCATTTATTTTTGGATATCCAAAAAGTGGTACACGGTTCTGTTGCGTGATTCATCACGCTTTATTCGATGGTTCACTTTGTTTTGCTTAAACTACATAATCTATGGAGATCTTATTGCGATCCCTCTTTTTAGTAATCATTATCATTTCGTTGGCGGTTGGTTTGATAATCCCGCGAGAGATACCGTGACGGTTATTGTTGTTACCATGTTAATACGCAGTGCCGTAATTGCAACTGTTTGTTTTTATAAGTTCCGCCCAGTAATCGTGGTGTTGATTCCGATTTTGATGTGGGCAAGTTATCTTATTTTAATTAAACAACATATATTCATGTACAAGTACATATGGGGTATTTTGTTATTTGCATTATCGGATATCGTGGTTCAGTTCTGCTGTTATTATTTTAAGCGGGTATTATCGAAGATCCCCAAGTGCAGTGAAACTTTATCTTAAGCGCAGTTCATTAATTTTTTTTACCTAAATCTAGATACACTTTTTTCTTGTCAGCAGATAATAAGCGATTCTTAGCATGGCATGTGCTACTACAATAGCTGTTCTTTTCCTACTGCTTCGTGCTAGTGTTCGCCAAAGAGCGCCCTGATAATTTAGCAGGACGCTCTTGTTTTACATGGACTACAGGCTCCTCTCTTACAAGGCCCCAACTTGTTTGGCCATTGCTTGAGGTGGGGATGGCATTCCATTTCTGATCGGTGAGAAAAGTACTAAGCATTTTTTGAACACTAATTATGGATAGATATGTATATCTTGGACAGAATAAGCACACACGTAACCATGACCTGGGAAGAGGTGAACATGTTGATAGCGACATCTCATTAGATGGACATTGTGTAAAGCTTGTCAGTATCGATCCATGATAATTTGACTATATTGAATCAAATATTTGAATGTGCAAATGATCTAGTGGTTCAAGAATGGTGTTTTGGTAAGGATTTCTCCATTTCTGCCTGTTCGATTTACTTTAAACACTTTCCAAGGAAAAAGAAACCAATTACTTGAAAAAAGCGCTTCAAGATCTGCTTAAGCCTGAAAACGGAACTACCATAGACGTGACATTGGAAGCATTTACCTCATTTTTTGAAAACCATGGTGCATCTACAAAAAGTGCTGTTCTGTAAGATCTTTAGACTAATGTGGGATTGATCCGAAAAAGGTTGCGAACCCCTGAACTTAAAATGATTTTTTTGGTAGGAGGCGGCGAATCGAAGACCAATCTCGTATACGGGTATTTAAATAGCCGTGTAAGCAAGCCTTTACTGAATGCTTTCGTTGAGAAAATAAGCTGCATCCCCGAGTTGGAAATTCTCGAGACATCTTATGTCGAAGAATTGGTGGAGGATAATATCTATTCTCCGTTCCCGCAAGTGCGATTCACCGAACGTCCAGATGTAGTAGTTGCTGGACTTCTGGAAGGAAAGATAGTTGTGATGGTAGATGGAACCGGCACGATGATGTTATGCCCGGGCTTATTTATCGAATTGTTCCAATCAAGCGAAGATTATTACCAACGGACTGTCCTATCGAGTTTAATCCGGTTGTTGCGCATTTTTGCATTTTTTATCGCACTCTTACTACCCAGCATGTATATCGCGCTCACGACATTTCATCCTGAGCTCATCCCAACACGGGAAAACATCGTCCGTAAATCCAATTTCATTCGGAGATACAAAGGTGTTATTCGTGAATTGATCTATCGTTCTTATGAGCATTCCAAAACCTCCATAACATGAAATTACTTCAAATTATGTACGGATTACTTGGATTGCTACTACTAATGCCCATTTGTTACTTTATGCTTAAAGCGAACTATAAAAAAAAGCTACTTAGAGAAAAGGAATTACAATAGAGATATTGAATTAACGGGAAACGATAGTTTAACAAACCTAAGAAGGCTGCCTCGTGCAGCCTTCTGTGTTGACGGGCGGAGAATTTAACACCCACTGATATTTGGAATTTAGTAAACTACACGCTTATTATTAGTATAATTCTCTGTATCGCAGGGCTTGTATTGTTCGTGATATATCTCAATTCTCAACATAAAAAAGTTGAATAAATTAACGGGAAACGATAGTTTATAGTCCAATCTGGTGCCTTAGCAAAAAGGCCGCAATGCGGCAATGAGTGCGTCAGCCGATGGATACCTGTCCTTATTGTTTACGTCAAAGGGATTTAATAACACACGCCTAAGATCTTTATCGCGAATTTCCGCTTTATGGATATCCGCTAGCGTCCCGTTCATGAGGAAAGCGCATATTTTGCACACAGCCTGTAACTCCTTATTCATGACAGCGGGACTCACAATCTCTTTGGCAATGTTGAAGTCTATTACTTTGACCGTCTCAGGCTTATTGTGAAGTATCATTACATTTTTGGGCAGCACATCATTATGGATATACCCCGTTTTGTGGAGTTGTCTAAGCCCCTTGAGGATGTTGATTGTAATCTCTACACTTAAGTCCTGATCACGCTTATTGGTGAAGGTATTATGAAAGTCATTGCCCAAAGTCGACCCCCGGATATACTCAGTAACCAAATAGCCTTTTTCCCCGATCTCAAAATAATCATAATAGCGTGGCAAAAACTCACCGACCCGGTAACTCTGCATAATCCGCGCTTCGCGTCTTGCCGCCTCACGGTTGGAAGTCTCTTTGATTGCCAGCTGGCGTCCTTTCGAATCATAAGCTTTATAGACCTTGCCTAAAGCTCCGGATCCGATCAAGTTAAGATCAACTGTATATCCACCCCACATGGTTCCCATCATAGCCCCTCCTATTTCTACGAGATTGATAGATTGATAGAATTATTTTATGTGGACCGTGCAAAAATTGCTTGGACTATTATATCAAAAATTATAGCGGGTTAGATAACGACAACTTACGCGCTAAAAACAATGTAGGTAGATTTGTGTCATTAATGTAGGCATTTGAGGCATCATAAGGTATTATTTTCAATTTTTTTTACTAGAGCGAAGTTCAATCCCAACATTGTAGTCTTGCGACACAAATCCACCTACTTTATAGGAGTTCGATGTTCATGTTTGTATCATCACAAGAAATTCTCCGATTACCAACAGCTAAAGGGCAGTTATGCTATATTCACAATTTTAACTTTACAAAATTTGGGTTTACTCAAAAAGTAGAGAATAAAATAATTTTACTAGGGGGGAAGAACCATGGACGAAAAAATACCGTTGTTTATAGTGACAGGTGCAAGTGGTACAGGGAAGACAACAGTTTCTAAGGAACTGAGAAAATTATTACCAGATGTTGATGTTTTCGAACTGGATTTCATTCATAGAATTGTAGGGGATGACGACTGGAGAAAAATTGAGAATATTTGGTTTCGTGTTGCTAGAAATGTAGCTGCGAGTGGACGAATATCTATAATATGCGGAACGATGATGCCATAGGATGCTGAAAAGTGTGAGGATTATCAATACTTTAAGGATAATATTTACTTTTTAAACTTACATTGTGACGATGAAACACGTGAATTACGATTACGGGCAAGAAATTGGTCAGAGGATTTGATTCAGGAGCATAAATCTTTTGCAAAGTGGTTGCTTGAAAATGCTGACAAAGCATACACACCACCAATGCCGACCGTCGATACTACTAAAACAGTGGTAAAAGAAGTGGCTATTCAAATAAGTGAATGGGTACGTGGACATATCATCAACTAAGCTAATGAGGAACAAGAGCTAATAAATAGCTGATGCAACCAGTCACACAGGAACGCAATGATGAGTGTTACGACGAACACCTCAAGCATATCTTTCCGAATGTATAGGCCATCAAGAAGAGAAGGCTACCGGGTGATCGGCAGCCTTCTGCGGAACAGTGAAGAGCTATCGTGAAATTTGGCTTCCTATTTGTTCAATCAGGCTTCCGCTTCCCTCAAGTTTCGCTCTTCCAACTTCCTGCGCGAATGGGAGCGAGATAGTCCGAGCGATGCGGCGGCTGTCCCCGCGGCGATGGTAACTCCCGCCGCCCCAATCCAACTGATGGCCGGCAACGACGCTTGCTCTATGACGATGCCCCCGATCCCCGCTCCGGCGGCCATGGCAAGCTGCACGACCGACATGTTTAGGCTAAGCATAATGCCGGAAGCTTTCGGAGCAAGCGTGATTAAATGAACCTGCTGCGTTGGACCCGACGACCAGGCCGAGAACGACCAGAGCATGAGAAGCGGGAACACGAGAGCAGGGGATAGAGCTGCCAGCGATAACAGGATTAGAGCTACTGCGTGCAGCAGCATGCCGCCGACCAGCGTGCGGGGGAATCCCCATTTGTCTGTGCTATAGCCTCCGAGCTTAGAGCCGATCAAGCTTGCGATGCCGAAAGCGAACAATCCGATGCTCACCCATTTTTCGCTCATTCCCGTAACGGTAAGTAGAAACGGCGAAATGTACGTATAGGCAATCGAATATCCACCGATCCAGAAGAAGGTTACAGACAAGGCCAAAACGATTTTTCGTTCCTTCAACAGCGCCAACTGTTTGCGAAGCGGCACTGGTTCTTCGCCATCCGTTTGCGGAATCGTGAAGGCAATAACAAGCATAGCGAACAGCCCGAGTACACCGATTCCCCCGAAAATTGTTTTCCAATCGTAGGCGGAAGCGACAACCCTTCCAAGTGGAACGCCGATGATCAGCGAAGTACTGAAGCCCATAACGAGTGTCGCTATGGCGCTGCCTTGCTTTTCAGGCGGAGCCATCTTGGAGGCTACGGTCATGGCCGTAACGACAAACACCCCGGTACTGAGTGCCAAGATGATCCGAGATCCGATTATAGATTCATATCCCGGCAAAATAAAGGTGATTCCGTTTCCTATTACGAAAAGGCCGAGTGAGTAAAGCAGCAGCTTCCGTCGCTCCAAGCGGGCAGTAACGGCCATAAGGATAGGGGTCCCGAAAGCGTAAGCGAGCGAGAAAACGGTAATGAGCTGTCCTGCAGCGGACACCGAGACACCGATATCCTCCGCAACTTTATCCAAAATGCCTGCGATGATAAACTCCGACGTTCCGACAAGAAAACTGACGGCGGCCAACATGTAAATTTTCCAAGCGTATGACATGATTTTCTTACTCCTCTCTCTGTCCGATCTTCTATATTTCTAGAAATATAGAAATAATGACAAAAAATTATCCCAGCAAATACGGTGCATACTTTTGTGCTATTTCGCGGTTCACGCTGTAGTAGATGTACGTTCCATCCTTACGGAGATCGAGCAGGCCGCAATCCGTCAATTGCTTCAGGTGATGGGATAGTGTCGAGCCAGCGATGGATTCCAGCTTGCTTCCGATATCGGAGCAGCACAAATTCCTCTCTTCGGTAAGCAAGAGGGCAATTTTAAGCCGGGTCGGTTCCCCTAGTGCTTTGTATACTTTGACGGCTTGCCGTACCTCCGCGTTATCCTCGATCATCGTTACCTCACCTTTGCTTATTGTCATTATTTCTATATCTGTCGAAATAAAAGTATCATACCTTAGGAAAAAAGTAAATAGGGTTATTTTCATTCGCTTGCCGATAAAAAAAGAGCCGTCAGGTGAAAGTGATACCTATGCAAACCACACTTATCATTAATTCATTAAACTCAGTATATAAATTCAGGTTCTCTTACTATAAGTACTAATCTTATATAGTACTGTCGAGTTGGCGTTACACTAACGGGTAACAATAGTTGGGGGGCTTGCTTCGCGGCAGCGCTGGTTAAGCAGGCGGAACAATTTAGTTAAGGGGAATGGCTGGAGGGAAAGCTAGACGTTTATACGAATATGGATTCGCCTATAATGATTTATATTCAACGAACTCGTATAGGAGTAAACATGCGGATCCAACAGATGCTACAGCAAGTCGGGGCTCTATTCATGAATCATAATGCTAGATGGTTTATCATTCTTGCTGTATTGAGTTTCGTTCTACTTATTATTATTTTTTGGAAAAAAAGGGATTCGAAACTTCTGGCATTGTATTTTTTTATAGGTTCAGCTGCGGCCTGTTTAGAAAATGTGATTTTTGTTTGGTTTCCAAGCTACGAATATTACCCCCATATGTTGAAAAACCCGTATTACGACATGACTTTGGGAGCGTACTTATCCCAACAGTTTTATGTCACTTCGGTAGCCTTGTTTATCGCTGCTTTTAATCTTGGATATGGCTGGATTGTGGCCTTAGCTGCTATGTTTGCATGCATTGAAATCATATTCTTAAAATTGGGCATTTATAAGCTCATATGGTGGAATCCTGTATATACTTTCGCGGGAATCCTACTCTATTTTTGGATTGCTAAAAAATGGTATGGCATGCTGTTACATGCTACTTCGCCATTGATTCGTTTTATCACGCTGTCTGGGATTAACTATATTGTCTATGCACACCTTATCATGTATGCACTATTATCCGATCATTTTCATTATCCAGTATATTGGTATGATAGTCCTGAGAGGACTGCACTTTCGGTTATTATTATTTACTTTTATATACGAGGGCTGTTAACTGCTCTTGTTTGTTTTTACAAGTTCCGTTGGACGCTGCAAGCTTTGGTTCCGGTTTTGATGGGGGGGAGCTATCTTTTATCGATGGCTCTCCACATCTTTACATTTACATATATTTGGGATATTTATCTTTTAATTGCGGCGGATATAGTGCTGCTGTTTTGTTGCAATTATTTTAATCGTATCTTAACGAAGCATTAGCCGCTTTCTCGAAAAGGAAAACATCATTGCGTTTGCCGATGGATTACCGAGAATATCGTCCTCACGCTTTTCCCCCGAATCCTTACATTCTGCCCGTGCCATGATCTGCAACTTCGCGTTCATACCACAGTTTTGTTAAGCTAACGGGCAGTTTCACTGAGCAATGTAATTCTCATAGTAATCCAATTTCTTACATATTATTCATGATTTTTGGTTATAGTAACTTGGTCGCGACCGTGAGATTCATCTTGAAATTTTAGAGTGAAACATAAAAAATGAAATAATTAATAAAATGACGTGGAGGCATAGAGCATGTTAAATTTATCCGAACTCGAAAATGTTCATACGGATATTGAAACCGTTCACGAGGTCGTCCAATGTTTAAAGGCTAGAATCGATGGCTTCTATATTGGAATTCACATCCTTAAGAATCGGGAAGGCAATTACTTTTATGAACTCAGTCATTGTTACAGAGGCGCAGACAATGCTGGTCCTTCAGTTGCAATGGAAAACCCTTTTACCACAGTAGATGAAGCAGCAAGGGGGGCACTACAATCTGCAACGATGTGTTACCGAAGAACTGATGAAGGCGGGTCTTGGCTAAGAAACGATTCCTTTGTTCAATAAAACAAGGGCTAATGGTTGGGCGAAGCGAAATGAATGGAAGGTTGGACTAACGATGCAGCATACACTACTCTCAGAGCTAACGCAGCTTATCGCTGTACTTAAACGGAACGAGGCAGAGACCGTTTACACTATTCCAAGTGAGATCATGGGCGCTGTTAAAAAGGCAAAGCACCTGGAAAGGTTTCTACATGAAATATTTCTTACTGTTAGTGGTAGCGGCGGGATCAACATCATTAGTATCATCCGCAGAGAATTTGGTATGCGATCGGAGATCGCCAATCATATTAACCAATGGGCGCCGTATAGCAGAGATCAATTCGAGGATGAACTCCACGATGCAATAGATCGGGCAGAAATTCGACCAGGCAAGCAGAGCTTGTTTTTTGAAGATAATGCCGACAAAAAAGAAGTAGCAGAAGCGCTTTCACTGCTCAAAGGCATCGCACATGCGGCGGTTAGGTGCCAGTTTAATCCCGAGCGTGCTGGAGAGGAAGCATATATCGAGATACTGGATCATCTCATACGGTTTTGCGGGCTTCCCTATACGCATTCTGCAGGTAATATGATCAGCTTTAGAAACCTGATTTCTTCGAATCGACTGTACTCAATGTCAGGAAACAATGAGCTTATTACAACCGCATTAAAAGCTTATGTGAAAGAGTGGTATCAACATTCATCCTTTACGTTCCTTGAAGACAGGGAGTGGTATTATACGTACGAATCCGTTCTAGAATATACATATATTTTAACTGGAGAGCAACTTGAGCGATTACAAATCGATTTTATCCAGTATATCCGAAATGAATTTATATTGGTAAAGGGCAAGCCAGAACTTCACAAGGCTGAGCATTTGAAAACTATGCTAGAAAACGTATTGAACTGGATGGCTCCTAGTGAGGCAGCCGCCATTCATTCTAATTGATTCGACAAGCAGCATGCTCGACACAAGGTCGGGATTCTGCTAACGATCTTAAGATTATACTGACTACGCCTCTTGAACCCAGCATTATAGATTTAATGTTTTTTTGCAAGAGGAATCGGGCTGATAAAAGAGACTATAGTGTCCTTGGTGAAACATGGTTTAATAAATGTACTCGAAGAGCCTTAAACCTGAACCTGTACTCATTAGAGTACGGTTTTTTTGATTGGCTTGCCCACATGACAACTAATCACAAACCTAATACTATATAGAAAAAATCTCGACGGAGAGTTAGTGAATAGTCCTTGTGCTCCAGTTAAAGAAATACAGTCACTTAACCAGATAGACAAGCAATTTGGTGAGGGAATTACTCCAATAAATCAGGTGAATGTGGAATATAAAATGTGGTTTATGACGGTTAAAGACTATGATCTATTGATCTTGGGTGGCATGTTGATAGTGTGCCTTCTGGTGATTGTATTCTATTTCAAAAGACGCCGAAGAATGAAAGCAAATGATAAATGACACATAATAGGCAGTACCTTTTTTACTGCAAAACGATATTTAAATAAACTGAAGAAACGGCAGCCGACATAAGGACTTCGTTTTCTCAACTAACGGGAAGTTTAGTAATAATCAGATTTGAACTTCTTTCCTCTTTCTGGAGTCTTTTTGAAGATAACTAAAATAGTCAAATGATTAAAAACTCGGGGGGGGGGGGGGGGGACTTGTATGAGCATATTATATGGAAGGTTCACCGAGGGCATATCTTTTACAGGAGAGATTAAGAAAGATATTGAACGATTTCTTGTTAATCATAATGAGTATGATACATACCAGCATACTATTTCTGTAGCTGATGAAGCAGTTCGAATAGCAAATATGTTCAACTTAGATAACGATCTCGCATCCCAAGCGGCTTTTCTTCATGATATAAGTAACGTGATTCCTAAAACCAGCATGATGAGTATAGCTGAGAGTTCAGGTATTGATATATTGGAGGAAGAGTACAGCTATCATCGGATCATTCATCAGAAACTTTCTAAAGACATGGCAAAAAAGATATTTGGATGTACGAATGAAATTGTACTAAATGCTATTGAATGCCATACAACCTTAAAAGCAAGATCAAGCCTATTGGACAAGGTTCTATTTGTTTCTGATAAGATTTCATGGAATCTTCCTGGAGATCATCCATACCAAGAAAAAATGAGAGAAAAAATTGAGTTATTAGATTTGAATGGAGCCGTACTTATTTACTTAAATCATGTATGGGAACAGAGAGATAAGCTAAAATTAGTACACCCGTGGCTTATCGAAGCTAGAGAAGAGATGTTCGCTCTAAGCTAGCGTTCATTGGAATTTTTTATTGCCTCTGAGTTGCCTGTAACCTTAGCAGAAGATTGCAAGTTATGGAGAGATTATATGCCTAAAATCATTTTATTTAGAGGAAGAGCTGGCACTGGTAAATCGACATTATCCAACGAACTAGCTAAGAGACTCAATGTACCCGTGTTGCATAAGGATGATATTTATGATTCTGTTGCTGGTTTCGTTCCAGAGCACAGTTCAAGAAACAAGATTTGCTTCGAATTTCTTTATCGCTTCTTAGAGAACGTAATCGATTCAAATGCCACCATTATACTCGATTTCGGTCTAAATAATAATGAGGATGTAAAGAAATTGGAAAGGTGGATTACAGAAAGAGGTGGGGAATTAAAAACAATACATTGTGTCTGCGGTGATGAGACAACCTGGTCAAAACGACTTGCTAAACGAAGTATCAATCCATTACCTAACCAAATAATAACTAATTTATCAGAGCTGAAAGAACACTATAAGGATCTGGGTCCAGAGTTTTTTGAGGGAGAATTAATTTTGGATACTGTTATACCTAAAGATATAAATGTTGAGAAAATCCATTCTTTTATGTTTGAAGTTTAGCACAGTATTGCAGAATGCTTTCAATATATATTGATACTTGTCCATTAGGTACTTTGTGGGGTATTGGCCATCAAATAGGTAAGCATTGTAGTTTATCAGGTCCTACTGTGGTAAGAGTAAAAACAATATTTGAAGGGTAGCTATTCATAGAAATAAGAGCTTCATGATTAATTCCTAAAACACACTGCAGCCAATGAGCATAATTTTCGTCGTATCAAGTCACATCATGTTAAATACCTAAAGAAATTGTTTAGGGAGTCTGGGGAGTTTATATAAGTTTAAAATGGCTCGAACATTCAGTTTACAATCAACAGTTATGGTAATTCATGAGAGTTTTTACTACTGTTGATTAAGGAGTGTGGTCCATTTGGAAACAGGATGGCAGACTTTGGTATTATCGGTTTTGATGATGGCGGTTAGCGTGTATTCCTCATCGGCCGCGACGGTTTCACAGTATGGGGATTCCGTCATCATTAACGATGTTGCAGAAAACAACTCCTCTTACGACTTGGAAAACGTTGCTCAGCTTCCATCTCATGATGCCAATTCCTTGAACAAAAGTGGGAAGAGCCAGCCCTTACTCAGCTTCCCAGTGCTCAGCGACATTCATGTGCAGTCCTGGGACATACGATCCCAGCGGAAGTTCGAGGCCGCACTGCAGGATTTGGATCAAATTAACCCGCATTCGGATACGCTCGTGATCAACGGCGATTTAACGAACGGTATGCCTGAGGATTATAGAAAATTAGCTCAGATAATGAAAGCGAATCCCCACCCGGACAGGGTAGAATACTCGATTGGCAATCATGAGTTTTATAGGGCCTGGTTTGACGATAATTGGGCCTGGAGCTCGAAGACATTTCCGAACGGCGAGACAGAACAAGCCTCGATTGAACGCTTCCTCCAGTTGACGGGAGAACAGCATGTCTTTTATAACCGTGAGATCAACGGTTACACGTTTTTATTTCTAGGGATGGAGCATTATCGGCAATCGGATCCAGCGAACTTAGAGGATGCGTATCTATCCAAAGAGCAGCTGGACTGGCTGCAGGCCAAGCTGAGGCTGAGAGCCGAAGCGGATGGGGAGAAGCCGATTTTCCTATTTTTGCATCAGCCTCTGCCGAATACAGTGGCGGGTACGCTTTTTTGTTGCACGAACAACCGGGCTGTCATTCAGCACCAGGAGCTTCGTAAGATTCTTTTACAATATCCGCAGATTATATTCTTTTCCGGCCATACACATTGGGAGCTTAAGCTGCCGGATACATTCGTACGTGACACTTACACAATGGTAAATTCGGCTTCTATCGAACAACTCTGGACTGATAACGGTAGCGGGGGAGAATTGGAAATGGAGCCAGAAGAAAGTCAAGGACTATACGTCGAGGTATATCAAGACAAGGTAAAGATAAAAGGCCGCGACTTTTACCGGAAGAGATGGATCCCCGAAGCACAATTTGAGGTGCCCGTTGGCAAAATCGGGGTACGTTGATCATTTGCTTGTGTGCACTAGAATTCAAACGCCGAATTTGTGATGATCGCACGGAATCGGGATTTTTTGTGTATACACTGCATAAAAAACTCCGAGTGTATGACGAAAAATTGGATTTACTAATGGATTAATCACATGACCATTAATCTAACGGGAGGATAGTTAAATAATACATCTTTGAAGAAAGTGAATATTCCATGCAAATGTGTTAAAAAAAGTGTCCTGTCCATACATATAGAAAAGCGAAAATGTATGGACAGGGATGAACTAAATGAAAATTGCGTTGTATATTATTACTATTATTAGTTTATTTGTATTAGCAGCTTGCAGTAACTCGTTTAGTGAATCGGATGCCGTAAAATATACTTTAGCCAAGATACATGAGTTAAATGACCCTCATTTATATGTTGATTTTCCAAAACGAAATGGAATCAGAAATATGAAGGTCACGATAGGTGGTATGTATGGAAATACAACCAATTTAAAGTTAACAACGAGTGTTAAATTGATTGATAATGAAACATACGAAGTTACCCTTATTAAAGATTTGAACTATAAGGTGAATGATATAAGAGTGAGTAGCTTTTGGAAATTTAAGGTTACACAAAGCAATGTGACTCTTTTGAAAAAAGACGACAAGGATGATTTACTGTCTGCAATAGGTTGATGATTAGAGTTAGCGTCCGGATCTCAGCCAAGTACAATATGAGAAGAAACTGGTTGCCTTCTCTATGTAAAGAGGTACGATAACCTATCTCACGGAAGGAAACTGAGGGATGAATGGAATTGAATCGTTTATTGTTGGAAGAGTACAATACTTATGGGAAGAGCTCTGGACGATAGAAGGACGCGCTTTCGAGGATATTACCGTAGGTGATATGTTAAATCATGATTCAAAAAGCACCAATGGTAAAACAAAACTGGAAGTTATATCAGTTTCAACTTACGGCAGGGAAGTTACTACCTTATCTAGTGCCAGTTACATGGAATGATGGTTGGCCAGTATTCGGTATTAACGGTACGGTTCCACAAAGTATGGCTATTCCCGTTAGTGGTGTAGCATCTAAGAACAATTTGGTAGCTTCTGATGAACTCTATCAAAGCTCCAAAAAAATTGGGGCTTCGCATACCGTTATCAATACATCTACTACTTCAACCACATCATCGACAGTGACAACACCTGTGACACCATTGCCACTAAACGAGGGAACAGAACTTTTTGTGAAAAGTGGGATGGAGAACGGGTTAACGCCATGGGAGAAACATGATACTGCATCGGTTGCGGTATCAACGGATGAGCATTTTAGCGGAACCAATAGTTTATATATTAGCGGCAGGGGAGCTACTGGTGCTGGTGTGCAACAATCTGTTACTGGAAAAATAAAAACGGGGGCTACCTATAAATTTTCCGCGAAAGTGAAATATAACTCAGGTCCTGCTACGAAGCAATTCAATTTCGATATCCAAGACGGAGATTGGACGACGATCAAGATTCTTGGATCAGGTGTCATGACCAAAGGTGAATGGGGCACAATTGAAGGAACATATACGGTTCCGACCTTCACTCTACCGCGTATATTTATTGAGACAATATGGACAACCTTGGTTGAAGTAAACTGCCAATAGCATGGTTGACTTATTTAGTCGAACATTAAATTACCTGACTGTAATTCGTAGGGGTAAGACCTTTAGTTTGTGAATTGTAAGCGCATTCTTAAAAGGTATAATAAATTGTGTAAGCAATTAAATGATTGGCCTATAGGATCACGCATCTTCATGGAGACAATAAGGGAGGATTAGAAAAATGGTTAAGAAAATAAAACGTCCTGTTTTAGCAACTTTGGTACCTGTTCTGGCTCTAGGATTAACGTTGACAGGATGCACCGACTCGAAGGATGCGGCAAGCAGCACCGCTTCACCTGTCGGTAGTCAGACAAGTCCTGAAGCGGCGAAAAACGACGCGATCAAGCCAGTTACATTATCTGTTTTCATTGGTGGTCCTGGTCAACAGCCGACTCCTGACAACAAGATCTACAAGATGATTAAAGATAAAACTGGCGTTAGCCTAAAAATGGAGTTTCTGGTCGGTGACCTGCAGCAGAAGATGGGCGTTATGATTGCCGGCGGCGATTATGCGGATATTATGACCGGGGATGATAAACTAATTGCGGCCGGTGCTTTTATTCCCCTCGAGGACCTGATTGACAAATACGCGCCGAATCTGAAGAAGCACTATGCATCCGTGCTGAATCAGGCAAAGGATCCTGCAAGCGGTCACCTTTATGTTCTGCCAGCTTACGGCGTGTTCACTGGTCAAGTTAACGATACTACGTATGAAGGACCAGGCTTTTACCTGCAAAAGGATGTCCTGAAGGAAATGGGGTATCCAACTCCTAAAACGTTGGACGAATATTTCGATATCATTGCGAAATACAAAGCGAAACATCCAGATATGATCGGGTTCGAGACGTTGAGCTTCGACTGGAGAAAATTCCCGCTGCTTAATCCGCCAGAGCATTTAGCTGGTTACCCAAATGACGGTGGTGTTATCGTCGATAACGGGAAAGCGCAAATTTTTGCGGACAAGGATATTGCCAAGACCTATTACAAGAAGCTGAATGAGATCAATGCGCAAGGCTTGATGGATAAGGAAGCACTGGTACAGAACTACGATCAATACTTAGCTAAAATTGCCAGTGGTCGTGTCATTGGGATGTTCGACCAGCACTGGAACTTTGGCGATGGAGAAAATTCTTTGAAATCACAAGGTAAATTCGGCAGCACATACGTAGGGTTCCCGCTCTTATATCCAGGCGCCACAGAGCACTACCGTGACCGTCCAGTTTTGAACATCAACCGCGGATACGGGATTTCGACGAAAGCCAAGGATCCGGTTCAAATCATCAAATTCCTTGACTCACTAATGACCGAAGATTGGCAGAAGACACTCCAATGGGGTATTCAAGGCGAGGATTATGAGGTAAAGGATGGTAAGTTCTACCGTACGCCTGAACAGCGCGCGAAAGCAGACGATAATACATGGAAGCTAGCGAATAAAGCGGATGGGTTCTTTGGTGGCCTGCCTAAGATGCAAGGGACGTATAGTGACGGAAATGCAACTGATGCGGGATCACAGCCACAGGAATTCTTCGACAGCTTGAAGCCGCAGGATCAGGAAGTGCTGAAGGCATACAACCATAAGACATGGGCAGAGTTCTTCAAATCACCTGTGGAAAATCCAATATACTACCCAGCTTGGAGTATTGATCTCGTGGATGGTTCACCAGCAAAAGTGGCCAATCAGAAGATGGAAGACCTTGCCGTCAAATATTTGCCGAAAGCAATTATGGTCAAACCGGATGAATTTGATGGTGTATGGAAGGAATATGTGGATCAGATTTCCAAAAGTAATTTCAAAGCCATCGAAGATCGTATCAATGAACAAATTAACTGGCGTATTAAGAATTGGAGCAGCAAATAAGAGAATAGAAATGTAGTAGAGTGGGGGAGACTCAGGGTCTTCTCTGCTTTACTTCCTAGGAGGGAATGTCGATGGCCGAGACCATACTATCCAAAAGACCAACGAAAAAGCAAAAAATTGATCCGGAAATCGGCGTCGGTTTAAGTTGGAAGACGATCAAAAACCAGAAGCAGTTAATGCTGATGTCGTTTCCCATCGTGATTTATATTCTAATTTTCAATTATGTACCGATTTGGGGCTGGTTGATGGCGTTCCAGAATTATCGTCCGGCTTTGAAATTTTCCAAACAGCAGTGGGTGGGGCTGAAGCATTTTAAATTTCTCTTTCAAGATGATACGTTCTTGACAGTGCTTCGCAACACGCTTGCCATGAGTATGATCAATTTGGTTCTTAGCTTTTCAACAGCCATTATTTTAGCTCTTTTACTGAATGAAATTAAAGTTCGTTTCTGGAAACGGTCCATCCAAACGATTTCTTATCTGCCTCATTTTCTGTCGTGGATCATTGCTGCGGGTATTGTAGCGACTTCCCTATCCGTTGATGATGGTATCGTTAATCAGCTGTTGATGAAGCTGCACTTCATTAAGGAACCTGTGATGTGGCTTAGTCAAGGTAAGTATTTTTGGGGGATTGTGGGCTTGTCTAATGTATGGAAAGAGGTGGGATGGAATACCATCATTTACCTTGCAGCTATCACCTCGATTGATCCGTCGCTTTATGAGTCTGCCGGAATCGACGGTGCAAACCGTTACCAGAAGATCCTGCACGTCACACTGCCTGGGATCAAGTCAACATTTATCATTCTATTAATCATGAACATCGGACATATTCTGGATGCCGGCTTTGAAATTCAGTACCTGCTCGGCAATGGATTGATCGTCGACTGGTCGCAAACGATTGATATTTTCGTTCTCAAGTACGGGATTGCTCAAGGCAACTATTCGCTGGCCACTGCGGCAGGTATTTTCAAAACAGTTGTAAGCATAATCCTTATTCTAATTGCAAATTCTACCGCCAAGCGCCTTGGTGAAGAGCGGTTGATATAAAGGAGAGATGACGATGGGAACAACGACTGCGCGCAGAATTCGGATAGAGCCGATTCTGTTCCATACGATTAACGGCATCTTCATGCTCGTTCTTGCTATAGTAACATTATATCCGTTCCTTCATACACTAACGATTTCATTCAATGAGGGCAATGATGCGCTTCGGGGAGGCATCTATATATGGCCTCGTTCATGGTCATTGCAAAATTATAAGGCGATTTTCCTTTCAGGTACGATTTACCATGCGGCGTGGATTTCAGTCGCTCGTACGATTACAACGACAGTGATAGGTGTATTCCTTACCGCCATGTTAGCGTATACAGTAGCACAGCCCCACTATCTTTTTCGTAAAATCATCGGATTAATTTTTGTGTTAACGATGTATTTTAATGCAGGATTAATTCCTAACTACTTTCTGATCAAAAGCCTGGGACTCTTGAACAACTTCTGGGTGTATGTGCTTCCAGGAATGGTGAATGCGTTTAATCTCATTGTCATTCGGACGTATATTCGAACGCTTCCATCAGGCTTGGTCGAGTCTGCGAAAATGGACGGAGCCGGTGATTTCACCATATTTTTGAGAATTATCCTCCCATTGTGTACGCCTGTTCTAGCGACCATTTCCTTGTTTATTGCGGTAGGATCTTGGAATACCTGGTTCGACACGTTCCTGTATGCTTCGTCTGATTTGAAGCTGAGTACACTTCAGTACGAAATGATGAAGTTGCTTGGATCAACGATGAGCAGCAACAACGATCCCGGTCTGATGGCTGGGGCAAACACAAATCAAACGAAGGCCATGGTTACGCCTTCTTCCATACGTGCGGCGATCACGATTGTGGCGGCGGTTCCAATTTTATTCGTATATCCTTTCCTGCAAAGGTATTTTATCGTCGGCATGAATCTTGGAAGCGTCAAAGAGTAAGAAGAAATTAACCATGATGATATTCATTTCCCGTTTCAGCTCGGAGCTGGGACGGTTTTTGCTTTATTCAAATCAATCCTTTCCTGTATAATAGCCATATCTACTCCCTGAAGGGTGGTTTCCCATGTTAAAGGTCATGTTTGTTGATGACGAGCCCTACATGCTAGAGGGACTGCGGTCAATGATTGATTGGAATAAGCTAGGCTTTGAAGTGTGCGGGGAAGCGTTGGATGGTGAAGATGCGTTAGCCATGATGGCGTCGACCCTGCCTCATTTGGTGCTGACGGATGTTCGAATGCCAGTCATTGATGGATTGGAATTGATTGAACAAGCTTCCTACCTACACCCTGGGGTGAAATTTATTATTTTGAGTGGATACGCAGATTTCGAATATGCCAAAAGAGCTATGCGACATGGTGTGGCTAATTATATGATGAAGCCTTTGATTGAAGCGGAGCTTGTAGCTGCGGTGGAAGCGGTCGCAAATACGATTCAGGAGCGTGAAGCTCACAGCCAGTACGAAAGTGCTGCCTTGGATTGCTTACGATTGGAAACGATTTCAAGGTTATTGCAGGGAGAAACCAGGCAGAAATGGATTGAGCAGGCGAACGCCTTGTTGGATCTTCATGAATGTTCCAGCTTCCGCTGCATCTTACTTGAACCTGACGTTCAGGCTCATGTCCAATCGGACCTGATACAGGTTATTGTGGATAGGATCAAACTTCCTCAAGTGACTATGCTTCCATTTGGCGTGGGCAAAGAACGACATGGATTCTTGCTGGTCTCGGGAACCGAGGAGTGCGATCTTTCTCCAGCAATAATTACAGAGTTAATTGTCAGTGTCCGAAATAACTGGGGCAGTGCGCTCTCGTTTTCGGTAAGCGGCGTACACAAGGGACCGCATGCGTTAAAAGAAGCATTCCGTGAGGGACTTTTGGCCGAAATGTGCAAGTTCCCTTCTGGAACTGAGGGGATTTACATCTATCAAGGAGAACGGTCAGCGGAGACGCTGCCTGCCTTTGTTGGAGTGACGGAATCCATCCTAGCTGCCGTCGGGAGTGGGCGTCCAGAAATGGTGCGAGATCACGTGCACCACCTATTCATTGCTCTTTCGAGGCAGTCCGTCTCTGGATCTTGGCTGAGCGCTTATTTAGGCAACATTAAGCTTGAAATTGTTAAGATTGTTACCCAAGCCGGAGGTGAAGATGTGTTGGCGCCGAATTGGTGTGCTTCATACGCGCCTACAGATCTTGGCCTCTTGGAACGCAAGGTCATGCGGGAATTCCTGCAAGCTGCAGAGTGGATTGGCCAGAAGAAAGGCATAGGGCAAGATGCCGTCATATCTGCTGCGGAAGACTACGTTAAATCGCATTACAGCGAGAAGCTGCAACTCCAGCATGTCGCAGAGCATTTTCGGCTGAATCCGGCCTACTTTGGCCAGAGGTTTAAGAAACAAGTTGGCCTCACCTTTAATGAATATTTACATGTCGTACGAATTGAAGAGGCCAAAAAGTTACTTCGTCGTGAAGAACTGAAAATATCCGATGTCGCCGATCGTGTCGGCTACTCGGATTCGGAACAGTTCGTAACCAAGTTCAAGGCACTTACCGGCCTGTTACCATCTGCTTACAAAAAAGGCTGACCTACAACTGACAAGGAGATCGCATATGAGTCGGAGATGGAATCTGTTAAGTTTAGTTAATGATATTCCGCTGAAATTCAAGTTTCTGATCATTTACTTGATGTGTGTGCTGCTTCCCATTTTGTGTATAAACGGTTTATTTTACATGCAGGATAGCAAAAACACGGAACGCAGAGAGATGGACAACTTGCGAATTTCCCTGGATCGAGTCGGAAATGAAATTATGCAAATGGTGAACGAAAGTGTCGTGATTGGCAACGCCGTATCCGCTGACCGTGTCTTTAATGAAATGCTAGAATATACGTACTCTGATAATGTCGCCTATTACGAAGAATACGATCGTTACCTTCGAGATAAATTAGGTCAGTATCCGAATATTTACCCATACATATCTTGGATTGGCGTGTATACCTCTAATCCGACGCTATCCAATGGTGGGAGTTACTTTATGCTTAAGCCTAATGATCTGAAGAGTGAATGGTACCAGAAGATGAACAAACAGAAAGATAAGGTGACAGTGACCGCTTATTTGGATACGAATCCTATGAATCCAGGAGAGAAAATGGTATACTTCAGCATCATTCGGAAGCTGGACAACTTCCCTGACCTCATGCAATTCTCCAAATATCTGCGCATCGATATTCGGATGGATAAGCTGCTGGAGCTGTTTGATAAAGAACACAATTACTTACAAATCAAGCTTGTGGATGAGGAAAATCAGCTTGTTCTAGAATCAGCAGGTACGTTTAAAGGTGTTGACCCTCTGTTGCAGATCCTGCCGGTATCTGACAAAAATCAGTTGGCAGGCTTACCTGGAAATAGCTTCGTCAGTCCTCTCAGTACCGCCAGTTACGTAGTTAACTGGCGGCTGGTCGGGATTCCGGAGGGAAGTCGAATCGCGGAGGAGAGGAAAGGGGTTATCCACTTTTTTATATGGCTGACACTCATCTCTACGATTATTCCGACGATATTGATTTATATCATTATGCATTCCTTTAATTTCCGGGTAAGAAAGCTCTCCAAACATATGCAATTGGTGAAAAACGAGAGGTTTGAACCCATCACGATGTATGAAGGGAAAGATGAGATCGGTAATCTTCTTCGCAGTTTTAATCTGATGACAGGGAAAATACGCAATTTAATCAATGACGTGTACAAGCTCGAAATTCAAAAAAAAGATTTGGAGCTCGAACGCGTGCAGGCAGAGCTGAATTATTTGCAGAGTCAGGTAGATCCTCATTTCCTGTTCAATACGTTAAACGCGATTCTCGTCGTCTGTAAGAAATATCGCTATGAGCATGTGACGGAAATCATACAAAACTTGTCCCAAATTCTGAGAAGGCTGCTAAGCTGGAAGGAGGACTTGGTAACCGTAGAAGAAGAGTTAAGCTTTACCGAAATGTATCTTCAGATCGAGAAATTCCGATTCCAAGATCGGTTTCACTATGAATTATCCGTTGACGAATCTGTTCTCGCGTATCGGATCCCAAAGATGAGTATTCAATCGCTCGTAGAGAACTCTTGCAAGCATGGTCTTCAATCGGTTAAAGGGAATCGCAGGATTCGAATATCTGTAGAGAGAGCAGGAATGAACTTGCTCATGAAGGTCGAAGATAACGGCATCGGTATGAACAGTGCGAAGCTGGATGAGATTGTTCAGAGTCTATTTAAGGGAGAAGACAACGGCAAGAACATCGGACTTCGCAATGTGTACCGCCGCTTAAATCTGTTTTACGCAGAACGTTCTCTATTCCATATTGAAAGCATCCCCTTCGAGAAGACAAGTGTTACAATACAAATCCCTCTGAGTTTAATCAAGAACCAGGAGGAGGCCCGTGAACATGTATAAGGTTATTTTTGCTGATGACGAGCCTTTCGCCTTGGAAGGAATAAGTCTCATGATGGAGTGGGAAGAGCTTGGCTTTGAAGTTGTGGGAATGTGCGAGAATGGCGAAGAAGCATTGGCTTGTATTGAAGCCTGCAAGCCCGATCTCGTGGTAACAGATATTCGGATGCCTGTGATTGACGGATTAGAATTGATTGAAAGGGTGCAAAAGGCAGGCGCTGATCCGGTATTCATTATTTTAAGCGGGTACAACGATTTCGAATACGCTCGATCTGCCCTGAGGTACGGTGTTAAGCATTATCTGCTTAAACCGGCTTTAGATAGGGAATGGGATGCTATCATTCAACTTGTTATTCAGGAGCTGCAGCACCGAGAACAGCAAAAGGTACGAAATGACCTTGTTGCTAATCGTCTTGTACCGACTTTGCTTGCTCAGATACTTCGGGGAGAAATTTCGGCAACGGATGAGAACGTAGGTGAGATACTGGATCCTTTGGTAGTAGGAGATGAGGGCTGGAGGTATATCCATTTCGAATGGCTTGGTAGCCTAGAACAGGAACTGGATGCGCGTTACTTCCTTTCGCAAAAAGCTCATCCTATCGATTTGTTTGGGAATCAGGAGGGGCTCGTCATGCCTTCTGTCCCTGAAATCAAGGAGTGGGCTCAACAAGTATATGAAGATCTTCGTCAGCGGGGTATCGAATGCTGTCTTTCGATAGGACCACGGGTGGATTCCCTCCTTCATATTGCCGATTCGTATGCAGGTGCTCTAGAGACATCCGTGCATCATTTCTTTCATGTATCAGGCGGTCCACTCGAATACGAAACGATTCATCACAGGCAAATTAGCTATGATCTCAATGCGGTTTCTATCGTAGACGACATTCACAGTGCGATCGAGGCGATTCAGGAGAAACGGGTCGAGGAGCTGATTAAACAAATGTTTGTGATGCTGTCAGCTAACAAAACTGCTCGGGAAGTCGTCCATTTGTTGGTCATCCGCATTGTTCTGAAGAGCGCTGCCGTCATGCGGGAAATGGGCATCGATTCAGAGGCACTGCCTCGTGCTCGTGATTTTTTGAGAAGGGAGCATCGTTCCTTAAAAGAAGTGGAGGACTCCCTCCAGGTATATATACAGCAGTATTTGAGCCAGTTGAAGCAGCATAAAGACAAATTCTCGGGCCATCCTCTTCGGGTTATTGAGCGTTATATCCAAGAACATTATCGGGAAACGCTAACGATTAAAGATATCGGAGAACGGTTCTTCATGAACCCGGTTTACTTAGGGCAAGCGTTCATGAAGAGGTGTGGCGTAGGAATGACTGAGTATATTCATGACCTGCGTATTCATGAGGCGAAGCGAATGCTGTGTGAATCGGATGAAACGATTCGCGTGATCGCGGAGCAGATCGGATACACTCATTATCATCATTTCCTTAAAGAGTTTGAAAAACGTGTGTCCGATAAACCCGCCGTGTATAGGCAATTAAGCAAAGCCTAATAGAATAGGGAGTGAATCCTATAGTATGGGCCGCTTCTACGAAGGACGTGTATTTCTTTAGTAAGAGATACACGTCTTTTTGCTATGAGTATGACTGGAAATATTAGACGGGAATTTCAGACCAAAAAAGCATTCAGGCGTGTATTCGGGCATAATTGAGGGGGGGTTATTCTTTATTTTGATTATGTGAAGCCAATTACCTAAGTTGTAAAATGAAATTGAAATAAAATTGTAAGCGATTTCAATAAAGAGGAGGATGCTTGTGAGGAAGAAAATTAATGTATGGATGGCAATCGTGCTGCTTTTTGGGATGATCATCCCCCAACTGCTAGCGCCTTTGGAGGCAGCAGCCAGCGGATCGGTGGTTTTGTCCCAAAGCTTTGAAGATGGCCAAACAGGTGGCTGGGTAAAGGTGCCTTGGATGGGGGACGGAAGCGTTGCCATATCATCGACAACCTATTCCGAAGGATCCAAGTCCTTGGCGATGACGAACCGTGCTGCAAGTAACAGCAGCCCGTTCTTGGATTTGACTTCGTTAACGAAACCCGGCCATACGTACGATTTATCGCTGAAGCTTAAACTCGGAGCAGGAACCGACACCTTTCATATCGCTTCTAATGTCGCCGCCGCTTCGCTGACTAACCAATATCCTTGGCTGGTAGTGGATAAATCGGTTAATTCCACAGAATGGACCTCCTTTGAATTGAAGGGATACCAGCTCCCGAGCGATACCACGGGGTTCAAAATATGGGTTGAGTCGACTAATTCCACCACAACGGAGGATCTCTATATCGATGAAGTGTCACTAACGGACGTCACGTCGATTGATCAACCGGCGATCCAGGGAATCCAATCTACTTTTGAAGACGGGCAGGGGGAATGGGTACGTAGGAACGGATCCGGCAATACCGGCGTATCGTCGGTTGACAATCACACCATCGGCGGCTCCACGAGTTTGCTGACCATGGTAACAGAGCAATATGACGGACCATTGCTTAACGTCCTGGGGGAGATGTCTGCGGGCAACAAATACAATTTGTCCGCATGGGTAAAAATGGTTTCAGGGCAGTCTCCCACAGTATTGCGACTTTCTGTACAAAGCGGTGACAGTTCTTATGCCAATGTTTCTTCTAACGTGACGGTGACATCTGATCAATGGGTGCAGTTGACCGGCACGTTCACATTAACAAGCACTCCGACTGTTTTGAATGCATACGTGGAAGTAGCCGACCAGTATAGTGATGCAAGATCTTTCTATATGGACGATTTCGATTTGTCCAATGTGGGTCAAGTAGCCGGACCACTTCCGATTCAAACGGATATTGATCATTTGAAGGACGTCTATGCGGATAACTTCAAGATCGGTGCTGCGGTGGCTGGCGACCAACTTACTTCCGATGTGCACACACTTCTGGATTATCACTACAGTTCCATCGTCGCCGAGAACGCCACAAAGCCGGGCTCTCTAGAACCGACAGAAGGGCAATGGAACTGGACGGAAGCAGACAAAATTGCACAGTATGCCAAGGATCACAATATGAATTTCCGGCTGCATACGCTTGCTTGGCATTCACAAGCTGCGGAATGGATGTTTAAGGATGCCCAGGGCCAGCCGCTTGCAGCAACACCGGAGAATAAACAGCTGGTGCTGAACCGTCTCACGACTTATATTCAAACGGTAGCGCGTCACTTCACTGACATGGAAGTACCGATCAATGCCATTGACGTTGTAAACGAAGTCATCGATCCGGGACAATCGGACGGTATGCGGAAGAGCGATTGGTATAATCTGACCGGCCTGGACTTCATTCGTACAGCCTTTAATGTTGCTCGGCAAGAGTTCCCGAACACAAAGCTGTATATCAACGATTATGGGACGCAGGATCCGGTCAAACGCGATTTCTTGTTTGATTTGGTAACGCAACTGAGAGACGAGGGAGTCCCAATTGACGGTGTGGGCCATCAAACGCACATCAGTCTTGGCGGTCCCTCTATGGATCAAATCTCCGAATCCATCCGGAAATTTGGAGAAGCCGGATTCGACAATCAGATAACGGAGCTTGACGTTTCAGTTTATACGGACAATTCCACCAGCTATGATGATTCCATGCTTGTGAAACAAGGCTACCGTTACAAGCAATTGTTCCAAGAGCTAGTTCGGCTAGATAATGAGGGTAAAAATGCTGCCCATAACACTCCGGCTTATCATTCTGACGGATGGATCAGCAATGTTACGATATGGGGGATTGCAGACGACCATACTTGGCTAGATAACATCAATAATTTAATCCGTAAAGATGCTCCTCTTCCGTTCGACGTTCAGTTTCAAGCCAAATATGCTTATTGGGGAATGATTGAGGCAGTAGAGACACTGACACCTACCCATCTTCCCATAACTCCACAAACAGCAATTACGGCTCAAGGCACACCTGCAAATGCTTCGGATTCGGTTTGGAATACGATTCCGACAATCAAGACCCCACAGTCAGGTACGCTGCAAGCTCAAGTGAAAACCTTGTGGGACGAACATAATCTCTATGCCCACGTAGCGGTCAAAGACATTACCAAAACCGCAACGGATAAAATCGATCTCTTCGTGGATGACAATGGAATCAAGAAATATACTTTTGCACGAAATGATGCTCAAATTACGGAAGGTAGCGACGGTTATGTGCTGCAAGCATCGATCCCGTTGGCAGGTACCTTAGGCAAGCAAGTGAAGTTTGACGTAAGAGTGACCGACATGGGGATTAATGACGGTACGGAGCATGGCAGCAATGGTGTCATCGTTTCCTGGAGCGATCCTCGGAACGTTCAGGACAATGACAGCCTTGGTTACGGGGTCTTGACTTATATCGATGCCACCAAAGCGGCAAGTGTTCTTTACGGAACCCCCACTATCGACGGTGAAATGGACAGTATATGGGCAAACGCTCCGGTTTATACGACCGATGTAAGGGTAGAGCAACAAAACAACGCAGTCGCCAAAGCTCAATTCCGTTCGATATGGGATGAGAATAACCTTTATGTCTATGCCGTTGTGAAGGATAGTGTATTGAACGATGCCAACGTCAATACATGGGAGCAGGATTCGGTGGAAATTTTCGTTGACCAGAACAATGGAAAAACGCAGAACTACCAAGATGACGACGGCCAATACCGGATCAACTTCAAGAACGTAAAGACTGTCGGTGGCCATGCAAAACAAAATAACTATACATCAGCCACCAAATTAATTGACGGAGGGTATGTTGTAGAAGCGGCTATCGCGCTGGATACGATAGTTCCTAAAACCGGAACCATGATCGGATTTGACTTCCAAGTCAACAATGCTCAGGACCGTGGAAGCCGGGACAGCGTCTTTACTTGGAACGACCCGGCAGGTCAATCCTATCAGAATACCTCGAGATTCGGCGTTCTGACGTTTGAGCCAAAGCCTGCACCGTCCCAGACCGGTTCTACCTCGACCTCCATACCGGACGGGATCAATAAAGTGGAAGACCAAAAGGGAGGCAAGGTCGAACAAAATGGGGCGATCATTGATTTGCCGGCAGGAGCAAGTGGCAAAGACATTATCGTGGTCGTCAAAAAGCTAAGCGATTCCTCGCATCTGAATACCGACCCGAATTTGAAGCTGGCCGGAGATGTGTACGAGATTACCAAGGACGTAGCAGGACCGTTCCAGAAATCAGTCACTATTACCCTTCCGTTCAACACTAGCTTGTTGGATAACGAGCATGAGGTGGCACTGTACTGGTACAATGAAGAAATCGGCAAGTGGGTCAAACTGGACGACATTAAGGTCAACCAGGAGAAGGGCACCGTTTCCGGCAGTGTGACACACTTCACTAAGTTTGCGGTATTAGCGGCAGATAAGTCCGCACCTATCAAGGTTCTGGCCTTAACTGATATTAAAGGACACTGGGCGGAAGCAGGCATCCAAGCTCTAGTGAAGGCCGGTGTGATCGACGGCTACCAAGACGGTTCATTCCAACCTGAAGCAGCTGTAAAGAGAGCCGAGTTCGTATCTATGATCGTTAAAGCTTTCCACTTAACGGCAACTGGAGGTTCCGGTTTTACCGATACCGGCAGCCATTGGGCGAAGGAAGCGATTGCAACTGCATCCACGTTGGGGATCGTGGATGGCTATGAGGTCGGAAACTTCGGCCCGGATGACAACATTACTCGGGAACAAATGGCTGTAATCCTTGCACGTGCCGCACATTTAGCACCTGCTGACAGTGGATTGGAATATAAGGACAGCGGCGACGTCTCCGCCTGGGCCCAAGGAATGCTTGTGGCTTTGACCGCCAATGGTGTGCTAAACGGCTACGAAGACGGTACGCTGAAGCCGAAGGCTTTCAGCACCCGCGCAGAAGCGGTGGTTATTATCAGTAGGATTTTGGATGCTCGACAGGTACAATAACGCCAGCAAGGAATCGAAAGAAGGCTGTCCGCACGTGGATTTCATGTGCGGCAGCTTTGTGGGAAAATTATATCCGAAGGGACAATAATGATCGATGAGAAGCTTAAATGTGACGTCAGTGCCTGCCGAATATCTTAGGTCAGTTAATGAAGAGTATCAAGGCACGGTTCAGGAGGTTTCCTATAAGGTAGGCAACTATATTCATTTGTCTCGACAGCTTGTAACAGATAGGAGCATTGATACCAGTGAAGCAGGAAGAGAAACCGTTGCAGGAGATGCCATATTGAAGAAATGCAACGTCTACTTGCCTGCGGGTTATGACCCAAACGACACTACTGTTAGATATAATGTATTGTATTTGCTTCATGGAGTAGGTGGGGATCAATATGAATGGTTAAGTAGTAACGGTAAGGCTGACGGACGATTTATCATTTGCAATATATTTGACAATCTTATTGTAAACGGCGATATCGATCCGCTGATCGTCGTATTTCCCAACGGAAGAAGCGCGTACGACTGGACGGATAGCTCCTTCAATTCTGAAGGAACCAATATGCTGGGATTCTATTACTTCGATTATGAGTTGAGATACGATCTGATTCCATTTATAGAATCAAACTACAAAACCTACGCAGATATAACAGTCACTTCACATGAGGGAATCATATATAACCGCAGCCGCAGAGCGATCGCCGGGCTTTCGATGGGGGGAATGCAAGCCTTGAATCTGATACTCGGCGGTTACCGACATGATTCGACGCGAATCACTGGCACCGAGAGTCCTTGGAACAACGGGTTGGATAAGACTGTGCTCGCGCCAGGCATGATAGATTTGTTTGCTAATGTCGGAGCTTTTTCAAATGCTCCTACGTCGAGTGATGGCAAAACTCTTGGAGACAGTCTCGCATCATGCGTCCATAACCTTCATCTGCTATATACCACCTGTGGCGATGCAGACGGAGTAGCAAATGGCAGTTATATAAAATCTATTGATGGGCTTATACAGCAATCGGGGAATTATCTTAATCAATTTTATCAAATTCGGATTAAGAATGGTTATCATGATTTCCATGTTTGGAATAACGGTGCTTACAATTTTAGTCGATTGATATTTAGAAATAATGATGATCATGTAAGATCCCATGTTGTGAGGAAAATAATTTAATATTTTTATGTTTGATAGTACCAAGATATACAGGATATATGTCCTTAATTAACAACTGCGTTCACTCCATTGGGTGAACGCGTATTTTATTTTAGTTTCCTCCAATCGTTACCCTTTCGGAACGTTTCGAAAAGCGCTAGGTGCAGAACCGGTTATTTTCTTAAATAATCTTGAGAAATAGTAGGGATCAGAAATACCAATGTTTGCGGCAACTTCCTTGATAGATAGACCCGTTAAACTGAGCATTTGGGCTGCTTTTTGAATTTTCATCCGCAAAAAGTATTCAATCGGCGGAATTCCTGTTGCTTCGTTAAATAATAAAATTAAATGCTGTCTAGACAAACCTATGTGGTTAGCCAATTCAGGAAGTTTGATGGTATCTTCTAAATGATCATTCATGTATTGAATGGCCACTTCTATATACTGCTCTCTTTTTTTGTCCCTGGCTGTACCTCCCGCGCTAATACCGATGCTGCTAATTAGTTGCCGGATAGATTGGGAAACGTGTGTGTGGATGGGTAACGAATAGGTTTTATCGGATAAAAGGTAATAACATTTATCAAAAACATCTTTGTATTCGGTCATAGCGCCGATGGGTAAATGTAGCGGGGCCGTATCCATCCCGTACATTTGTATAAAAGCCGTTGTATGGTCGCCCTTAAGATGAAACCAGTAAATACTCCATGGTGCATGGATAGATGCACCGTATCGATGTGGTGTATGGGCAGGAATGACGGCTAGGTGATTTGGGGTCAATGTGATCGGATGTTGTTGCCCCAGTTCAATCCAACCTTCTCCTTCGGAGCAAAAGATGAAAATATGGGAGTTACTGCCCTCAGGACGTTCCCGATAATGATGACGGGCGGACGGGAAGAAGCCAATATCACTTACGAATAAATCTCGCGTCAGCTCGGAGCGGGAGAGTTCCGTCTGCATATATTCAGGAAGGATGAACAATTTCTCTTCTTCAAACACTTCAGGCTTTCTGGTCATATCCATTTGTAAGGCCTCCCTTTGACAATAAGAATATAATCCATTACATTAAGCATTTTGTCAATTGGCTGTTGCCAGCATCCAAGGTAAAGTAGAGATAATCAGATAAGGGAGTGATGATGTTGAGTCAGAAAGTTCGCATTTGGGAAGAAGAAACGTCGATCCCGACGTATGCCATTGGTGAGCCGGATCGCAATCCAATGTTTCTAGAGAAACGTGTTTACCAAGGAAGCTCTGGTAAGGTATATCCCCATCCAGTTATCGATAAAATTGAAGATGAAAAGAAGCCCCAGTCGTATCGTATGGTGATATTGGAAAATGAATATGTTCGTATCGAGATTATGCCCGAACTTGGCGGACGCATTTATCGTGCGTTGGACAAAACGAATGACTATGACTTCGTTTATTATAATCGTGTCATTAAACCAGCATTGGTTGGCCTTGCCGGACCATGGATTTCCGGTGGCATTGAATTCAACTGGCCGCAGCATCATCGTCCGAATACGTATGGTCCGGTTGAATATAAACTCACCGAACAAGAAGACGGAAGCGCTACCGTATGGGTGAGTGAGATCGACCGCATGTACGGGACGAAAGTGACGGCAGGTTTCACTTTGTATCCGGGCAAAGCCTTCCTAGAAATTTCTGCGCAGTTATATAATCGGACATCGGAACCACAAACGTTCTTGTGGTGGGCGAACCCCGCGGTTGCGGTAAATGATCATACGCAATCCGTATTTCCGCCAGATGTAACGGCTGTCTTTGACCATGGGAAACGGGACGTCTCTAGGTTTCCAATTGCAACAGGAACGTACTACAAAATGGATTATTCCGCTGGCGTAGATATCTCACGCTACAAAAACATTCCTGTTCCTACTTCGTATATGGCCTACAAATCCGATTATAACTTTGTCGGAGGCTATGATCATGGTGTACAAGCAGGTTTGCTGCACGTAGCGAACCATCATGTTTCACCAGGTAAGAAACAATGGACGTGGGGGAACGGTGAATTCGGGCAAGCGTGGGATCGCAACTTGACGGATGAGGACGGACCTTACATTGAGCTCATGACGGGTGTTTACACAGATAACCAACCCGACTTCACGTGGCTGCAGCCTTATGAAGAAAAATCGTTCAAGCAATATTTCATGCCTTACAAAAATATCGGAGTCGTAAAAAATGCTTCGATCGATGCTGCGGTCAACTTAGAAGTTGATGAAAAGACGCGCGAAGCTGTCGTATTTGCCTATGCAACGTCCGTATTTGATGGTGCTGTTATTGAGTTGAAAGGCCGCAACCGAACGTATCTGAGGGAGTTTGTGAAGCTTTCTCCAACTGACACGTTCAAATCAATCCTTACACTGGACGAAAACGACCAAGCACACGATGTGAAACTGACTGTCAGGGATGCAAAGGGGACACTGCTCATTGCTTATCAGCCTGCAAAGCCTTCCATTGAGCAAGTACCGGATGCTGCTAAGCCACTGGTAGAGCCTGCGGAGTTGAAAACGAATGAGCAGCTATATTTAGCCGGTCTGCATTTAGAGCAATATCGCCATGCTACATTCGAACCGGAGGATTACTATTTAGAAGGCTTAAAGCGCGACCCAAGCGATAGCCGTATTAACGTCGCATACGGTACACTCTTGCTGCGTCGTGGGCTATCCTCCCGCGCAGAAGAACACTTCCGGACGGCGATCAAGTCTCTTACTTGGCGCAATCCAAATCCATATGATAGTGAAGCTCTCTATCAATTAGGCGTAGCACTTAAAGAGCAGGGACGTAAGGAAGAAGCATTCGCTGCTCTCTACAAAGCGACATGGTCGGCGAATTGGCAAGATGCGGGGTTCTTCACTTTGGCACAAATTGCTTGTGAGAAGGGTTCGTATAGTGAAGCGTTGGAATTGGTTGAGCGTTCACAGGTTCGCAATTCACGCAATTACAAAGCACGTCACCTGAAAGCTGCACTTCTTCGGAAGTTGGGACAATTACAGGAAGCAGTTGTCTTCTCACAGGAGACACTGGCTCTTGATATCGCTGATTTTGGAGCGGCCAACGAACGATACCTTACGCTTTCAAGCCAAGGTGAGCAGGATCTTGCTAATGAGGCATTATTGGAGCTGACTCGCCTCATGCGCGGGGATGCGCATAATTATTTGAACTTGGCATCGGATTACGCGAATTGCGGGTTGTTCGAGGAAGCCATTGAAGTGTTAGGGAGAATTGTGCAAGGTCATGACGCTTCCAAAGTGAATCCGATGGTCCATTACACGCTTAGCTATCTCTATGAGAAAGCAGGTCATTCGGAACTAGCTAGTATTCATAGGCATGGGGGGAATACCGCAACTTCAGATTACTGTTTCCCGAATAATTTATTTGATTTGCAAGTACTGACAAGTGTTATTTCGGCGGATACGGAGGACGATGATAAAGCACATTATTATCTTGGCAATTGGTGTTATGACAAAAAAAGGCACGAAGATGCCATCATACACTGGGAAGCCTCACGTTCGATCAGAGAAGATTTCGCAACGGTACATCGCAATTTGTCTCTCGCATATTTCAACAAAAGAGGGGATTCCGCATCGGCTCTTATCGCCATGGAGAAAGCTTTTGCTTGCAGGAAGGATGATGCACGCGTCTTCTATGAACTGGATCAATTGTATAAGAAGCTTAGTTACACCGCTGAGATTCGTTGCGCTAAGCTAGAGGAACACCAAGATTTAGTGAACAAACGCGACGATCTATACGTGGAGTATGTTACTCTTCTGAATGCGCAAGGTTATCATGACAAAGCTGTTCAAGCTATTCAAGCACGCAACTTCCATCCTTGGGAAGGTGGCGAGGGCAAAATAACGGGTCAGCATGTATTTGCCCATGTCGAGCTTGCGAAGGCTGCATTAGCCGAAAATCGCTTTGAAGCAGCAGTATCATTTTTACAAGAAGCACTTATATATCCGGAGAATCTAGGTGAAGGCAAGCTATCTGGTGCGCAAGAAAATAATGTGTATTATTATCTTGGACTCGCTCATGAAGGTTTAAAGCAAACGAAGCAAGCACAGGAATGTTTCGAAATCGCTTCACAGGGATTGGAGGAGCCAGCTAGTGCCATGTATTACAACGATCAACCGCCTGATATGATTTTCTATCAAGGAATGGCATGGCTTGCTCTGGGTAACGAAAAGGAAGCGAAGCGCCGTTTCAATAAGCTGATTGATTACGCTGAGAAGCACGTGTTCGACGATGTGAAATTTGACTACTTCGCAGTTTCTCTACCAGACTTCTTGGTATTCGAGGACAATTTGAATGTACGCAATGAAGTTCACTGTCTATATATGATGGGACTGGGCCACCTCGGTCTGGGTAACATGGCAATGGCTAGAGAACAGTTCGATAAAGCTCTGGATCTAGAGGCTAATCATGCAGGAGCACGTATTCATCGAGGTATGTGTCATTGATGAAAGAGACTACGACAAGCATAACAACGGGAATCTATAAAGGATTCTTATCCATCACCATTGAAAATGAGCAAATCCGTATGGAGATCGTACCGGATCTCGGTGGGAAGTTGGTTTCACTCATTTATAAACCTAGTGGTAAGGAGTGGCTGATTGATTCAGGAGAAAGACCATTAAGACAGCCTGAATACGGTTCCAACTTTGGTGAATGGGATATGAGCGGTTGGGATGAATGTTTTCCTACAATTAATGCTTGTCCATGGGAAATGGATAAACGCATTAATCTGCCCGATCATGGTGAGATTTGGGCACTTCCTTGGACTTATAAGGTGGAAGAGAACGAGGTTGCTTGTTCTGTAAAAAGTCCATTGCTCTCATATCAGTTCACAAGAAGCATATCCTTCCAATCTGGGAAAAAGGTAAGGATGAATTACCGTGTTGATAATACGAGCGACCAGCCCATGCCGTTCTTGTGGGTGCCTCACCCGCAATTTGCAGTTACGGAACCAACTCGTATTCTTCTCCCAGAATCCATGGCGGAAATGCTTTGCGTGTACGAAGGTCATATGCTGAAGAATGGGGAAACGTATGCTTGGGATGATGTCTCTCTGATTTCCCCCGCGGTGACTGGGGATGGAAGAAAGTTTTATTATAAGGGGCAAGTACCCGTAAGTTGGTCTGGCTTATTCGGTCAGGAAAGTGAAAACTTCCTGATCGTGTCTGTTCCCAAAGAGAATGTTTCTTATTTAGGGGTTTGGATGGATGAAGGGATGTTCAATGATCGAGTGACTTGTGCTTTGGAGCCTAGTATTGGCTATTATGATTCCCTTGATATGGCGGTAAGTAATGGGTCAGCACAAATAATACCGGGAAACACATCTTTTGAATGGTATTTAGAGCTATCCATCGGTGTAGGAGATTGGCGTGATGTGAACGACAAGGTATAAGGCTAAGGCTATGCAAAACGGGAAAGAGGATGCACCTTGGTGTGTCCTCTTTTTCAGCTTTTATCACAGTTTCATAAATTGTTTAGGCGTTTGGCCATAGGTTCGTTTAAAAATACGGATAAAATAGCTGGTCTCCATGCCCAGTTGCTGCGCCACTTTTTCAATGGTGATATCATTCTCTTGCAAGAGTTGGATGGATTGACGCATCCGGATCTGCTGAATATATTGCTGTGGCGTAATACCATAGCTACCCAGGAACAACCGGTGAAAATGTTGAACTGAGTAACCGACGGCTCTAGCCAAGTTGGACAAATGCAAGCGTTCGTTATAGTGAGTATGTATAAGTTTGACTGCTTTTTGAAGAGCGCCATTAGACTGCCCCGCTAAGTGGACACTTTGCTTTACTTCTTGACTCGACAGTTTTTCAAGAACTGACAGGAGCAAGTCATACATACGTCGCGACGCTTCCCAATAGCCGCTTTCTCCGTTCAAGCTGATAAGCTGCCATAAGGCTTCAAGCTTATCCCAAAGCGCATGAAACTGAGCTTCCATTAATGGAGTGGGCTTTTGACAGCCCAGTTGCTTCAGCATGGGATCGGCAGCGGAGCCGCTAAATGCCACGAAGCCTAGCTCCCATGCATCCTCGCCTTGCACAGGGAAATATTCATGAGAGACACCGGCGGGAAGGACGAGCATGGTTCCTGGGGTCATCACCATATCAAGTCCATTGGACATACGAAAAATTCCCCTACCGTTTCGACATAAGAAGAGCTGATGAGCCGGATAGCCATCAGGCCTGAGAAGATGTTTTTGTTCATGGCTACCAAGACAATACACATAGAGCGGTACTATGTTCTCAAGCGTTACTAATTCAGCTAAAAGGAATGGCATCATGTTGTCCTCACCACCAATGTTCATATTGTACGATTTTTTATTTCATCTGTTCTACTAGTATAGGCGGAATGTGTCTTATAATCAAAATAGATAAGAGAATACGACGATATATTATGAGGAGAGAATGACGATGACACGGAAAATTCCGCCTATAAGCCATAAACTGCCAGTCTTGATGCACGGCGCTGATTATAATCCTGACCAATGGCTGCACGATCCACAGATTTTGGAGGAAGACATCCGGTTAATGAAGCTAGCAGGATGCAATGTGATGGCTATTGGCATTTTTGCTTGGGCAGCATTGGAGCCGACAGAGGGAACCTTTACTTTTGAGTGGATGGACAGTCTGCTTGATACATTTGAAGAGAATGGTATCTACGCTTGGCTAGCAACACCGAGTGGTGCGCGTCCTGCTTGGATGTCGGAACGTTATCCAGAAGTTAGAAGAGTAGAAGCGAACCGCGTACGCAATTTGCATGGTAGTAGGCACAATCATTGCTACACAAGCCCTGTGTATAGGGAGAAGATAGCGATCATAAATGATAAACTTGCTGAACGCTATGGGGGGCATCCGGCGGTCATTGGCTGGCACATTTCCAACGAATTTGGCGGAGATTGCCACTGTGCGTATTGCCAAGACGCTTTCCGTGCATGGCTGCAAAAGAAATACGGTACGTTGGATGCGCTGAACGCGGCTTGGTGGACCTCCTTCTGGGCGCATACCTACACGGATTGGAAACAGGTCGAATCCCCGGCACCGCATGGTGAGAATGGCGTACACGGACATAACCTGGATTGGCGCCGATTTGTTACGGATCAAACGGTCGATTTTTGCAAGCATGAGATCGATGCGGTTAGGGGGGCGAATCCCGACCTTCCAGTTACGACCAACATGCATATGATCGAAGGCTTGGATTACCGCAAATTTGCCGATATATTGGACGTTGTTTCGTGGGATGCCTATCCTACTTGGCATGAACATCTCGATGACAGCGAGTTGGGAGCTTCCGTTGCCTTCTACCATGATCTGTTTCGCTCATTGAAACAGAAGCCATTCCTACTCATGGAAAGCACGCCAAGTTTAACGAACTGGCAGCCAGTTAGCAAGCTGAAGATGCCAGCCATGCACAAACTGTCATCCCTTCAAGCTGTAGCGCATGGATCGGATTCCGTGCAATATTTCCAATGGCGTAAAAGCCGGGGCTCCAGCGAGAAATTCCACGGTGCGGTCGTTGACCATGTAGGACATGAGCATACGCGCGTGTTTAAGGATGTCTCGGAGCTGGGACAAACCTTATTGAACGTCTCAGAGGTGGCAGGCACAACTACGCCAGTGGAAACTGCGATTCTGTTCGATTGGGATAACCGCTGGGCGATCAAAGACGCCCAAGGCCCGCGCAATATGGGTATACACTATGAGAAAACCGTACTTGCCCATCACCGAGCGTTCTGGGAGGAAGGCGTTCCGATTGACATCATTGGCTCGGAAGATGATTTTTCTACATACAAGCTGGTTGTTGCGCCTATGTTGTATCTTTGCCGTGAAGAAACGGGTCGTAAGCTAGAAAAATTTGTTGAGCAAGGTGGAACTCTGGTAACAACGTACTGGTCCGGCGTTGTTGACGAGCATGACTTATGCCACTTGGGTGGTTTCCCTGGTCCACTTCGCAAAACGCTCGGCATTTGGGCCGAGGAAATTGAGGGATTATATGACCATGACCGAAATGGCTTATTAATGTCGGCTAATAATTCACTTGGACTAACGGGAACTTTCGAGTCGCATGAGATTTGTGAAATTATCCATTCGGAGGGCGCTGAAGTATTGGGTGTCTACACAGACAGCTTTTATGCAGGTCAACCAGCTCTTACGGTGAACCGATTGGGCAAAGGTCAAGCCTATCATATGGCGACGCGGCTGAAGTCAAATTTTCTCCATGCATTTTACAAAAAGCTAATTGAACAAATCGGAGTTGTACGAGCAATGGATACGGTTCTTCCAAAGGGTGTAACTGCCCAGGTACGAACGGACGGTGTGACTGATTATATATTTATTATGAATTTTAGCGGAAAATCAATCAGTGTTTCCCTTGATAACGAAAGCTACTCACGCTTGGAATGGAATGAAACTGTAGAAGGTGCCATCGAGTTGGCTGTTAATGGGATTGAGCTGTTAAAACGACAGGCAAAATGAAGAAACACTGATGGTAAGCCGGATGGGAGATCCAGCCGTTTCAGCAGTGATTATAGCGGGACTAACCGTTTTCGCTGTGAACGCTGTTTACAGTGGACAAGGAAGTTATACGGATTTCGTTGCCGATTCTGGCCCTTTTTATCATTTGGCGGCCCTTAAGGACGATTGGTTACTGTGCTTCCACAGCTTTGAATGTTATAGGGGAAGGCAGGATCGTTGCAGTAATGACCGTATTCGGTATGTGGGTCATACAAGCTGGCGGTGCTTATGGCTTAGGATTTGTATCGGGTTTTGGCATGATCGGGGTCTTCCTAGCCATGTTGTTGGACGAAATTGTGCGGATGCCGGTTTTTGTTATCCGTTGGAGACTACAGAAACCGATAGAGATTCAGAAGACCGAGTTGGATAGTTGAATAACTTAGGATTAGGCTGGAGGAAAACTCTTCAGTCTTTTTTATGGATGGCAGGTAGATGGCAGAAATGCTGCGGAGTTCAAGGGCACAGTAAGCCAATTGGGAGCTTAAGTTTTCAAAGGATTTCGTAACTTTAGCAGCGATACATGGCTTCTTATTCAATTTATACTATATGGAAATAGATCTAGGGGGATGTCAGCATGATACAATATCGAATTGACGCGCGTGATGATAAGAAGAACATTTTCTCTGGACATATTCGCCAAGGGGGTTCGAATCCATCTGGTGAGCATCTCAGTTTCACAAATTACTATATGGAACGTAACGGCAAACCTTTTTTTTGCATATGCGGTGAAATCCACTTTTCTAGATATAATGAGTCTTTATGGGAAGATGAAATTGTTAAAATGAAGATGGGCGGCGTCAATGTGATCGCGACCTACCTGTTTTGGAATATGCATGAGGAAACGCAAGGCGTTTTTGAATGGGAAGGCAACAAGAATGTACGGAAGTTTGTGGAATTGTGTGGAAAACATGATTTATACGTCATTATTCGGATAGGTCCGTTCTGCCATGGCGAGGTTCGTAACGGCGGGATGCCGGATTGGTTATTCGGACGCCCGTTTGAAGTTCGTTCCAATGACGAGGGGTATTTGGCTTATGTCAAGGTGCTGTACGCGGAGATAAGCCGTCAAGTCAATGGCTTGCTATACAAACAAGGTGGTCCGATCATCGGTACGCAAATCGAGAATGAGCACAATCATTCAGCTGCCCAATGGGCGCTGACAACAGGTATTAGTAATATGTGGTTAAACAAGGGCAGCGATGGGAATAGCCACATGTTGAAACTGAAGCAAATGGCCATTGAGGCAGGGATTGAGACGCCAATTTATACATGTACGGCATGGGGAGGGGCGACGACGCCTACCGAAGAGATGATGCCGTTATGGGGCGGATATGCCTACTGGCCATGGATTTATTATGAACATGACCGCTTTGGTGAAGTGAAAGAACATCCGGCTACACCCGAGTACATATTCCGGGACAAGCACAACAATACCCTTCCGAAGACCTACAACTTTGAACCGTTATACAAGCCCGAAGATTATCCGTATATGTGCTGCGAAATGGGTGGAGGCATGACGCCATTTTATCGGTACCGCTTTAATTTTGAGTACAAAAGCGTTCCCGCTATGACGAGCATGAAAGTCGCAGAAGGCTGCAACATGATCGGTTATTACATGTACCATGGCGGTTCCAACCCGAAAGGTAAGCGAGATTTGTACTTAAATGATTTGGCTACGCCTAAAATTTCCTATGATTTTAATGCCATGATTGGCGAATTTGGTCAGGTGAGGGAATCTTATCGGAGAACCAAACTACAGCATTATTTCTTTTCACAGTTTGAAGATTGGCTCTGTCGTACGAAGACTATTCTACCTCCCGGCAGCGAAGCTATTGATCCTTGTGATGTCGATGCACTTCGTTACGCCGTTCGTGCAAGCGAGGGATCCGGGCTGTTGTTTATCAATAATTTCCAGGATCATGTCGAGACGAAGGATATGACAGATTTCAGCATTGAAATCGAACTGCAGGGAGGAGAAACGGTACGTTTTCCTGCAGATGGTGCGCTCCAAATTGGTAAGAACAGTCAATGTATGCTGCCTTTTCAATTTAACCTTGGCGGTATACACTTGCAATATGCTACCGCTCAACTAATCACGAAACTGGATGTTCAAGGCGAAAGCTATTATTTCTTTGTTGTGCCAGAGGGTATGCGTGGAGAGTTCGCTCTGAGATCAAGTACTTTGCAAGGTGAAGTAACGATAGACCATGGCTCAGTTCGTCAGCAAGGGGATCTGACTATTGTGACGCCAGTAGCAGCAGATATGGCTGCATTCCAAATGGTGTCAGATTCAGGAGCCGATGTTCATGTCATAACCTTTTCGGATGAGCGTAGTCTCGATTTCTGGAAGGCTGATATACAGGGACTGGAGCGAGTCATTCTAACTCGTGCCAATCTGCTTGTAATGAATGATCAGTTAAAGTTTGAGTCCACGAACGAGGAAGAAATTTCATTTTCTATTTTCCCGGATTTGAAGCAGTTCCACTTGCAAGGTAAAGCCGAACTTAGGGGTAAAGAGCAGAATGGCTTATTTACAACTTATAATTTGAGGGTCGAGCGCAAAGAGATTTCTTTTACATGTTCGCAAGTTAATACGGATAAAGCGGAGCTTCAGTTTGCTAAAGATGCTTTCGATAACGTTAAACAAGTCTTGTTGCGTGTGGATTATTCAGGTGATATCGGATATGCCTTCATTGACGGTGATCTCATCAATGACAACTTCGGAAATGGAGTTACATGGGAGGTTGGTTTGAAACAGTTCCAAGAACGTTTGCTGGAGAAAGGAATGTACATCTACATTTCTCCAGTCAGAAAGGGATCGTTCGTAAACAGTAATACAACGATGGCTGGTTGGAGTGAGCAAGCAACAGAACTCATTGCTGATCTTCAATCCATTCGTGCAGTACCGGTATATGAGGTAATTGCAGATATCTAATCGAATTTAGAATATCAGTTACCATGAGATACGGTATATAATGATGAATAACTAACATGATAGTGAACATTGTAGCAGACCGCGTAGGCGGCCTGCTTTCTGTTATTTGTTTTCTTTTTGCGCCGAGGAGGAATCTGTATGAGGTTAATGATTGTAGATGATGAGGAAAGAACAAGAGAGCTGCTTCGTAAACATATTGCTTGGGAAGAGATAGGGATTACGGAAGTTCAAACGGCTCGTAATGGCCAAGATGCGCTTCAGATTTGTGCCGGGTGGCGGCCTGATATTATCCTTTGCGATGTTCGGATGCCGAAGATGGATGGAATTGAATTCGCGAAGCGTCTTCGATGGACGGATGCACTGTGCAAAATCATTTTCTTGAGTGGGTATTCCGATAAAGACTATCTCTTGTCAGCAATTCAATTAAAGGCAGCAGACTATATAGAAAAGCCTATCAATATGAAAATCGTTCGAAGTGCTGTAGAAGCGGCTGTATCACAGCGAATAGAGGAGGATGATCGGATCAAGAGAGAAAAGCATTTAGAAGCGGGATATGAGCGCAGTCTGCCATTTCTCAAACAAGATATCGTCCGTAGACTGATATCCGAAGGAACTTCACAAGAAATGGTTAATTTACTTCGTTATCAGCATTCCTTACCCTATCAAATTGACGGTGTTTTCACGGTAATGGCTGTTTCCTTGTACTGGGTACCCTCAAGTCTGCCGGAAGATCCTGGTCTCATTCAAGAGAAACTGCTTCATCAACTGAATGAACATCCACTTCTGATGACACTAGGCGGACTTTGCGGATTCGATGCGATCAATTGGCTCATCCTCATTTTGCCCGAATCTTATGGAAGCGCATACCGAGATAGCCGGGATGTGTTGGAACAGCTGTACAGCGAGTTAAGAGCGATGATTGACCCGCAAATTAAACTACAAGTAGGTGTAGGTGAGCCTGTGAAAGGGCTCGAGGGGATTCATCGTTCCTATAAAACGGCATTTGAAGCGGGGAATATGCATTTTTATAAGGAGGGCAGTCCGATCCTATTCGGTGATGCCATAGGGCAGAATGAGCCTTTCGAGACAGAACGAGAGCAGCTCCGCCAATATCGTGAGTTCCTGCGAAGGGGCGAGCTGAGTGAGGCTAGTGGTATTATAGAGAATTGGACGAAAGTCGCTTTTCTAAAAAAAGACCTGGACATCATTAGGGTGAAAGATGCTTACTTTCAATTGCTGCTTGTCACGCTGGAGATTGCAGCTATTCAAGGGCTCATGGAGCAGACCGAGGATGTGGAGAATCGTTATATATGGAAAGAGTTAGATAGAATTCCTACATTGAGCCTTCTTAAGTCGTATGTTCTCTCATTTTTGGAGCCTTTCAACAAGGAAACCAATGGTATAAACGGAGGCACAGGTAAGTTAAAGGAAGCGATTCGTTATATTCATGCCCACTTTCATGAAAGGGGCTTTACGATTCAGGCTATTGCGGATCATATTCATCTAAGTGAGACCTATCTATGTTCCTACTTCAAGAAGCAGAAAGGCCAAACGATTAAGGAATATATTACGCAAGTAAGGGCGGATAAGGCGATGGAGCTGCTTCGAGAGCATGATATTAAACTGTATGATCTAGCGACTCGCCTCGGATTTACAGATGCCAACTATTTCACAACCTTTTTCAAAAAATATGTCGGGTGTACACCCTCCGAGTATCGGGAGAAACATAGCAAATGAGAAAAATACACTTTGGTAAATATGCCAAATTGAGTATTAGAAACAAGTTGTTTGCTGCTTTTCTATGTGTGATCACGTTGCCCTTCTTGCTGCTTCTATTCATTCATCTGAATATGACGACGAAGGAATCGGAAGAACAAACGCTCTTCGCAGCTCATAAGGTACTGGAAGAAACGAAGTCGTATTTGGAATACAAGGCTGAGTCTATAACAGAAGTGCTGAATTTTATTGCCTTCAACGAGCAGGTGCAATCTTTAGTCATTGAAGAACCTAAACAATATGAAGATGTAAACTTGTGGGGAACAGACGCCAACAAACTATCCAAAATCTTGCTTCAGTCACGCTATAACGAGGATATTAGTGCGATCCAGATATACATGAAAGAAGGTTTGGCTGAAGCGACTGAGAACACGGATTATTTACCGCTTGATAAATTGCAAAACTTTGAATGGTATCAAACTTATAGTGCCTCTAAGGTCGCATTTACTTGGCTTCCATCCGCTTCTCTTGGCCAGAGTATGGGCAAGGATATGGTTTCAATCTTGAGGAAAATCCCGAATTCCCATAATATTCAACAGTTTAATGGCCTCGTTCGAGCGGAAATTTCTCAGAAAGCGATTCATGAGGTATTGGACCATGCTTCTATAACACCGACAGCTGCTGCTCTCTTGTTCAATGACAGAGGCGACTTGCTGAGCTCTTCGAGTAATTTTCAGAATATTGATGATGTGGTAAATCACATAAGGCAATCCGGTATAGTTTCGAATAAGAAGGATTATTGGAATGAAAATTTTGTGACAGGTGGCAAGCGATTGCTTCTCGGTATTAAGGAGATTCCGGCCACAGATCTTCAGATCGCCATACTCGTTCCTTATTCTGATATTTTGAATTCCAGTACGAAGGCGCGGAATCGACTAATTTCTATTTTTCTAATGATCATACCACTTATGCTACCCTTATCATTTTTTGTTGCGGGCTCAGCTACCAAACGTATTAGAAATTTAATTGTTCATATCCGTAAGGTGAGAAACGGCGATTTCGGGGTGGCACCGCTACCTGTCAGTGAGGACGAAATAGGGGAGCTAGCTCACAATTTCAATAAAATGGTACAAAATGTTTCCGAATTAATGGATGAAACATATAAGCTTGGGCGCGAAGTCAAGAACAAGGAATTAAAGGCGCTTCAGGCGCAAATTAATCCGCACTTTTTATACAATACGCTGGATTTAATCAATATTATGGCCATTGAGTCAGGTGCCAAAGACATTTCGACTGTCGTGGATGAATTGGCCGTTTTTTATAAGCTCAGCTTATCGAATGGGAAAGAAATGGTCACGTTAAAGAATGAAGTGATGCATGTCGAGGCGTATGTCCATATTCAGAATATGCGTTTTGGAAATAAGATCATGTTTGTCATTGATGTGCCAGTTGATCTATATGAACTAGAGGTTCCTAAAATTATTTTGCAACCTCTCGTTGAGAATGCTATTCTTCATGGCATTCTGGAGAAGGATTCCGAGCAAGGAAAGATCACCATAAGAGCGGAAAGGTCAGACAACGAGATTGTCATTATCGTAGAGGATGATGGTGTTGGCTTAACGGAGGAGCAAATCAAGAAGATTATGGTAGGTCAACTAAGCAAACGAACTGGCGGATTCGGTGTACGGAATATTATTGAACGAATTCAATTAACCTATGGAAATAAATACGGCCTGCATTACGAGAGTGAGGTAGGTCGCGGTACCATGGCCATCTTGAGATTGCCGGAATAAAGGAAGCTAAAGGTATCCTCAATAACAGTTTTTCAAAGGTAATCGTAACTTTGTCACGTATATGCTTTGTTTATCGTTCTTTATAATTAAGATATAAAGAACGAGACAACGAGGTGAGGGAATTGCGTGCAAAGGCACCTGCAGTACAACAGATTAACACACAGGGACAAAGCATAAAGGCTTCAAGATTAGCTATGTTTCTGCAAGAGATGAGAAAGCACGGGGTTCTTTACATCATGTTCATCCCTGTGGCCATTTACTTCATAATTTTTGCTTACTTTCCAATGGCAGGCATTGTAATGGCGTTTAAAGATTTCAATTACCGTCAAGGTATTTTCTTTAGTCCATGGAATGGGTTAGACAATTTTCATTACTTTTTCGTTTCAGGTAAGGCTTGGCTAGTTACGAAAAACACGATCATGTACAACCTTGTTTTTCTGGGGACGTATACGGTATTTTCTATTGCCGCTGCAATCTTTCTATCCGAAATTTATAACAAATGGTTCAAGAGGCTGGCGCAGACGTTCATGTTTCTTCCTTACTTCATTTCATGGGTAACGGTATCTGCATTTGTATATAATTTTCTAAACTACGAATACGGAATCGTGAATGTACTCCTGAAAAAAATTGGTTTCGAGGCATTGGATATTTACGCGAATCCGTCCTACTGGTTTGTATTGCTTCCATTCTTATACGTTTGGAAATGGGTTGGTTATGGATGTGTCCTTTATCTGGCAGCTATAGTCGGGATCGATCAGGAAATATATGAAGCAGCTACAATTGATGGGGCTTCTCGCTTCCAACGAATTACTCGAATAACGCTGCCGTTGTTGAAACCGACGATGATTATCTTGCTATTATTAGGACTTGGTCGCATTATGCGTGGAGAGTTTGATATGTTCTATCAGTTGATTGGCAATAATGGAACACTTATGGATGCCACAGACATTATTGATACTTTGGTATTTCGTTCACTAGTAGGCACACAAGATTTTGGAATGGCTTCTTCTGTCGGATTCTATCAATCGGTCTTGACACTTGTCATTATTCTTTTAGCTAACTGGGCGGTAAGACGATATGACAAAGAACAAGCACTCTTTTAGTAGAAGAGAAATGGAGGGAAGAAAGAAATATGGAACAGAATAAATTAAATGCAGCACCGGTGTTTCGAGCTATTTCTTATATAGCTATTGCGATCATTGCTCTCGTATGTGTCATTCCATTCATTGTTTTGTTATCAGGTTCAATGTCATCAGAGAGTGTCATTCTGAAATCAGGATATTCGCTGCTACCCAAAGATTTTTCGCTTGATGCTTACGCATTCATTTTCAGGTATCCGCAAGATGTTGTGTCGGCCTACCGTGTGTCACTAATCGTGACAGTGGTTGGTACGGTGGTCTCGCTTTTCTTGTCCTCGATGGCTGCTTATGTGTTATATCGTAAAGAAGTCAAATATCGTAACGCACTTGCCTTCTTTCTTTTCTTTACGACGTTGTTTAACGGTGGACTTGCGCCGTACTACATTATGATTACGAAGTACATGCATTTGAAAAACACGATGTTAGTACTGATTTTGGTCCCGCTATTTAACGTATTATACATTCTAATTCTGCGAAGTTTTATTCGTAGCTCTATTCCAGAGGCATTGATTGAGTCGGCGAAGATTGACGGTGCTGGAGACTTTCGAATTTTTGTTCAGTTGGTGCTTCCGCTTTGTAAGCCAGCACTCGCCTCGATTGGCATGTTCACAGCCCTGGGGTATTGGAATGACTGGTGGACGGCACTTATGTTCATTGATAAAGCGAATTTAGTTCCACTCCAGTATTTGCTTTATAAAATGCTATCTTCCATTAACTTATCTTCTTCGATGTCGCAGCACGTGTCCAACCTGGATCAGCCCAAAGAGACATTTAAGTTGGCCTTAACCGTTATTGCAACAGGACCTATTGTCATACTGTTCCCCTTCGTTCAGAAGTACTTTGTAAGCGGTGTTACAATTGGAGCTGTCAAAGGCTAAAACTCGCTATGCAATCCTGTAAGGATTCACATAGAAACCACAAGGTAGATGAGAATAGGGAGGTTGTCTTTTTGGGGAAAATTAGAAAAAGTATGGTTGTCACACTTGCTACCGTTCTCTCGGTAGGTACACTCCTGGCAGGATGTTCAAGCAGCAAGAACGAGGCTAGTCCAAGTCCTGTCTCTTCAAGCGGTGCTAGCCCAGCTGCGTCGGCTTCAGCGAAAGTTGATAATTCGAAAGAAGTTAAATTGGTTACTTATCTATTGGGTGATGCACCTAAAGGAATGCCTGAAGTTTTGAAGGCTTTAAACGAAAAGCTTAAGAAGGACATTAATGCCACAATTGATCTTAGATATATCGGTTGGAGTGATGTCAAATCCAAATACCCATTGGTGCTTGCATCTGGTGAGGATGTGGATATGATTTTTGCAGCAGATTGGAACTTCTATGTGCAAGAATCAACAAAGTCTGCCTTTTTGCCGATCACGGAAGATATGCTGAAGACTTATATGCCAAAACATGCGGCGAAGTTAGATCCATCGGCGTTGAAAGCAACACAGGTAAATGGGAAATCCTATATGATTCCGACTTCAACACCTGATCGTAAAGTAAGCGTTGCTCTGATCCGAAAGGATATTAGAGAAAAAGCGGGTTTAGCAGAAATCAAACGTTTTTCAGAGATAGGACCATATATGGAAGCGGTTAAAAAGAATTATCCCGAAATGGTTCCGTTGAATTTGGATAGTCAGTTTGACCTACCTACCCCATATCAATACTTGATGCAAGATAAAGTAGGATATGCTGGGGCTCCTCTTGATTCTGGTGATCCGTTGGCACAAGGTACTGCTTATGATTATGAGGATAAATCAGGTAAAGTATATTCGATGGTTGAAGATGGACCTTTGTTTACGGCTCAGAAGTATGCAGCAAACATTATGAAAGATTGGTACGATAAAGGTTATATAAATAAAAATCCTTATGCCAATAAAATCCGTTCAAAAGATAACTTCTGTGAAGGTAAATCGGGTGTGGCTCTGGGTAATACAATTGACGTTGCATCAGTAATGACAGCGTGTAAAGCGAAAGGAATTGAAACTGAGGTTGTTGCCTCTGTTAATTATCAAGGTCACGCACCGCAGAACTCTTGGTTGAATAACGGAATGGCCATCGCTGCAGGTTCGAAGAATTCAGCGAGAGCACTTCAAGCGCTTGACCTCATCATGGAAGATCCTGCCTATGTTTATCTTACGTACTTTGGTATTGAAGGAAAGAATTATAAAGTCACTGATGGTAAAATAGGGCTTCCAGATGGCGTGACTTCCGAAACGAATACGTATCCGGCCGATGCAGCGGGGTTCTGGTTCGTTAATAAAGATTTGTTTAAACCAATGGGTGACTGGACAAATTCCTATGTTACACATTACAACAAAGTAAAGGATTATTTAATTCCTGTCACTTACGGTTCCTTTTCCTTTAATCCAGAAAAGGTGAAAACAGAATTAGCCAACCTGGCTAATGTTTCAACACAATATGCGAATCCATTGTATATTGGGGCTGTGAAAAGTGTAGATGATTCATTCAATACACTTACTGATAAAATGAAAGCAGCAGGAATTGACAAGGTAAAGGCAGAAGTGGAAAAACAAACAGGTGAATTTTTAAGTAAAGCCAAATAAGATCAGATAAATACACCAGATCCTCTTACAAGGATTGGGTGTATTCTGATTTTATAAGAATGAACAAGGAGGAAGAAGCATGTCATCTTATTGTGTGAAAGATCAACCGTATGAAGGTTATCTATTTGTTTATTTTACTGGTGAGTTTGAAGAAGGAGAGCAAGTTTATTTCTCACTAAGCCAAGACGGCTTGAACTGGAAAGACTTAAATAACGGCAGGCCTGTATTGAAATCCAATATCGGGGAAATGGGCGTGCGTGACCCTTTTATCCTCCGTTCTCCTTTGGATGGAAAGTTCTACATCATTGCAACAGATTTGCGCATTGCGAACAATAAAGGCTGGGATGTCGCGCAATATAATGGAAGCCGCTCAATCATCATCTGGGAATCGACAGATTTGGTTCATTGGTCGAAGGAGAGTAGCTTCGATATTGATCTCCCCGATGCGGGGTGTGTATGGGCTCCCGAGTCTATTTATGACGAGGAATTAGAGGAACATGTTATATTCTGGGCATCCATGATGATTAGGGAGGGGGAGGAGTCTAAACAAATCATTTACAGCTCCAGAACCAAGGATTTTAAGAGCTTTACGAAGCCAGGACTCTATATTGAGCGCGAAAATCATGTCATAGATACTTCAATCATCAAGGAGGGGGAGAGCTACTATCGCTTTTCTAAAGACGAAACGAAGAAGTGCATTATTCTTGAGCAAAGTCGATCTTTGTTAAGCCAAACGTTCCATGATCTAGAAGCTCCCGTTTTAGATAGCATGCTCGGGGTTGAAGGACCTATTATATTCAAATTCAATGACCGGGACGAGTGGTGTCTGATGGTCGATCAATTTGCAACCCATAAGGGTTATCTGCCCTTGGTCACAGAAGATTTATCAAGTGGTCATTTCCGTGTTTTGAATTCAGATGAATATTTCCTTGGCAATACAATGAAAAGGCACGGATCTATCTTGAATCTGACGAGGGCCGAATATGATGCCTTATTGAAAAGCTATCTTCATGATAGCCTACATTAATATCTGATTGCTTAAATAAATATAGATTCAAAAAAAAGGAACACGAACCCAATGGGCTATCGTGATCCTTTTTTTGTTTTAGGATAAAATGCACGAAGGCTACTTGAGGAATTTTTCAGAGTTGTTGAGACTGGATTTTCGGAAAGAAAAGCCGATTATTAAGTAAAATTATTAACTAAATATATTGCCATAAGTTAAGCTTTTCTATAAAAATAAAACAATGAAAAGGCTTGCATTTGGTTATTTCAAGTGATAAAATTACTTTGTTGGTAAAAAAATTAACTAAAGGTGTTGAGCCGAATGGCCACAATTAAAGATATTGCCTTACAAGCGAATGTATCAGCGGCTACAGTTTCCCGTGTAATAAACAATGATGCTACCCTCTCCGTTAGTGAGGAAACGAGAGAACGTATTTTTCTTATTGCAGAGAAGATGCAGTATAAACCAAACCGCATTAAACGTATGAAACAAGAAAGTGAATTAGCGAACAAGCAGGTAGGGCTGCTTTTATGGTTATCTACAGATGATGAGAAGGAAGACCCCTATTTCTCTGAAATTCGCATTAGTGTTGAGAAAAGATGTGACGAGCTTGGTATCAACATTGGAAGAGTTATTAGAGGAAATAATGTAGACTTGAACGCTTTTCATGGAATGGACGGTTTAATTGTTGTGGGGTCAATCGATGCGGAGGATGTTAAGAAAATATTCCCTGATCATAAATCGATTGTCTTGGTAAACCATTCTCTTGACGTAAGAGGCTTCGATTCCGTGAAAATCAATTTTAAGCAGGCAGTCGAAGATGTTATCGATCACTTTATTAATCATGGATATTCGGAGATTGGCATGATCGGAGGCCAGGATTACCTGTATAAGTTGGGTCCTAATAACAAAGGGCGCGCTTTCGTGGATAATCGTCAAATTCATTTTGAGGAAATCATGAACAAAAAAGGACTCTTAAAGCAGGAGTTTATGGTAAATGGGGATTGGACAACGATGAGCGGTTATGAGCAAATGAAGGAATTGCTCAGAAAGCCGACTCGTCCGCGAGCGTGTTTTATTGCAAGCGATCCGATGGCCATCGGTGCCCTGCGGGCACTACACGAGCAAAAGGTGAATGTACCGGAGGAGATGGCCATCGTAGGATTTGATGATATTGAGGTATCGGCATTCATAAACCCTAGATTGACGAGTGTAAGGGTATTTCCGGAGCAAATAGGTAAAACGGCTGTGCAACTGCTTCTGGAGCGTATGGAAGGCAGGGAAACGGCAATCCATGTTGAGATTGAAACGGAGCTAGTCGTAAGAGAGAGCTGCGGGGGTAGCGTTCTGAGCACTTAGACGTACATTCTGTTCGGGGGGTGATGGATGAATTACAAAGCGAATTGAAATAAAAACGCCCAGTCACGGCAATGACTGAGCAGGTTTGAAAAACTATCAATATTATTGTACCGAAAGTAAAGAATCCGTTCAACTACTATTTTAGGGGGTACTCTATGAAAAAGGCATTATCAATTACTGTTGCGGTGGCATTAGTAGCATCCGTTCTTAGCGCTTGCGGAGCAAAAGAATCAGCTACAGGCAACGGGAACAAAGTTAAAGTTGAGTTTTTTCAATATAAATCCGAAGCTGTTGCTACATATGATGCTTTAATTGCTAAATTCGAAGCGGCAAATCCTAATATCGACATCGTTCAAACGAACGTTCCTGAAGCAGGGACGGTTCTGAAAACACGCGTAGCAAAAGGTGAAGTACCTGATATTATCTCCGTAGGCGGCGACGCCCAGTTCGAGGATCTTGCTAAAAACGGTGTTTTAGCCGATATGACCAATTACCCTGGCCAAGCTAACATCATTGATGGCTACAAGAAAACCCTACAATCGGTTACAGGCTCCGACAAGCTTTACGGAGTTCCTTACGCTGCGAATGCTAACGGTATTATCTATAACAAAGATGAATTCAAAGCACTAGGCTTAACAGTTCCAACTACGAAAGATGAAATGGATAAAGTGATCGCTGCCATTAAAGCTGCGGGTAAAGTTCCATTCCATTTTGCTTTCAAAGATGCTTGGACGGCTCTTCCAGCTTGGAACGTATTTGCGGCAGATCTGCAGCCTGCGGGCTTTTACGCGGACCGTAAAGCAGGCAAAACAACCTTCGCAGCCAGCCATAAAGACATGTTGAAGCAGTATGTTGACTTTATGCAAAACGGCCAGCCTGGAGATCGCTTCGCTGATTCGTATGGGGATGGAAATACGAAGTTCGCCAAAGGTTCTTCTGTGATGTATCTGCAAGGCGTATGGGCTATTCCTGAAATTGTAAAAGCAAATCCGAATATCAAACTTGGTGTTTTCCCTTACCCGTTGACCAATGATAAATCCAAGAACTTGCTCGTTTCCGGTGTAGATGTACTGTTTGCTCTTTCTGCCAAATCCAAGGCATCGGCAGAAGCTACAAAATTCATCGATTTCCTGATGCAATCGGATAACGCTCAGAAATATATTGATGAGCAAAAAGCATTCTCAACTATCAAAAATATTTTCCAAAAAGATGAAGCGTATTCCGATCTTAAAGCCGCGTTCGAAGAAGGCCGTGTAGCGGACTTCCCGGATCACTATATTAATGGCATGGCACTTGATGTCATCGTTCAAGAATTGATGCAGAAGAAGAATTTAGATGAAGCGCTGAAAAAAATGGACGCCGAGTACGACAAATTAGCGAAACGCTAAGACATAGTAGCATGCCATTAAGGGAGGAAAAGCATCGTTATCGCTTTTCTTCTCTCTATTTTATTGGGAGAAGGAGGGGTCAGGTTGAAAAGAAAAAATATGGGCACCTATCTGTTCATGGTCTTGCCCGCATCCATACTGTTTTTTATTTTTCATACAACGCCTGCATTAATGGGAATATTTTATAGCTTTACGGATTGGAACGGCCTTCGGCCAAGCTTTGAAATTGTCGGCTTAAAAAATTATTTGAATGTGTTTAAAGATAAAGATGTTTTGGACGCTTATTGGTTTACGTTCAAGTTCGCCATTGTGACTACGATTATTGTGAATATTGTAAGCTTATCCATCGCGCTGGCGCTGAACAGCAGAATCAAGTTTAAAAACTTTTTTAAAGGTCTTTATTTTATGCCGTACATTTTAAGCATGTTGATCGTTGCTTACATTTTCAACTATTTCTTTGCGAATTTCTGGATTGATATCATGAGCTACCTTGGGATTGAAAAATGGATGGTTAATCCACTAGGTAACTCCAAAGGCGCATGGCTGGCCATTGTTTTCGTTACGGTTTGGCAGTCTGCAGCCTTTAACACGGTCTTATACCTGGCAGGACTGCAGACCATTCCGGAAGATCTTTATGAGGCTTCCTCCTTGGATGGCGCAAACAAATGGCAAGAATTTTGGGGCATAACATTTCCGCTTATTGCTCCATTTTTTACGATAAATATGGTTCTTTCGCTTAAGGGGTTTCTACAGGTTTTCGATCAGATTCTTGCCCTTACAGGCGGCGGGCCTTTCGGTGTAACTCGCTCGATAGCCCTTTTAATTTACAAAAACGGTTTTTCCGGTAATGAGTTTGCGTTCCAGTCGGCGAATGCCGTTGTCTACTTTGTCATCATTGTAGCAATCTCGTTAATCCAGCTTCGATATCTGCAGAAGAGGGAGATGAATTTGTAATGAGGTTAAATCGGACCAATTGGTTTGCAACCATCTTCTTAGCCGTAGGCTCCATATTTCTTTTGTTTCCCTTGTATATGACCATCATGCTGTCGTTAAAAAGCACAGAAGAAATTGCAAAGAGCGTGCTCGCCTTTCCTGAAGTGTGGAAGCTGGATAATTTCCGCATTGCAGCGGAGAAGGTGAATTACTGGCAAAAATTTCGTAACAGTTCAATTATTACGGTACTTACCGTTTCGCTTACATTGCTGACAAATTCGTTTGTAGCGTACGCCATCAAGAGAAACTTTGACCTTAAGTTTTTTAAGGGGTTGTATTTTTATTTTGTTAGCGCGATGTTTGTTCCGTTTCCGATCATCATGCTCCCTGTGGTGAAGGTGACGGCAAAGTTTGGTTTGGATAATTTGTATGGTCTCATCGTGCTGTATATCGTGTACGGACTATCCTTTAATGTCCTGTTGTATGTTGGTTATTTAAGAAGCTTGCCACAGGAACTTGAAGAAGCGGCTGTTGTTGACGGTGCCTCGATCTGGCAAACGTTCTGGAAGGTTATTTTCCCGCTGCTGGCTCCTATTAACGCGACGGTGGCTATCATTACAACGGTTTGGGCATGGAATGATTTTATGCTTCCGCTTATCATGTTGGATCAAGAGTCACAAGCAACGCTGCCTCTTGCTCAGTTTATTTTTCAATCCAAATTCGGGCAGGATACCAACTTTGCGTTTGCATCCTACTTAATGGCTATGGCTCCGATGTTAATTGTCTATTTATTAGCTCAAAAATGGATTATTAACGGTGTTACTCGCGGTGCAGTGAAGTAAGAATATAGATCAGCATAGAGAGAGAAAGAGAAGGAGAGAAATCAGCATGTCGATTTTCTATCATGAGCAAGAAGGCGTGTTCCATCTTCAGTCCAAGGACATGAGTTACGTGATCCAACTGGCTAACGGGTATCCGGCTCATGTCTACTGGGGGAAAAAATTACGTTCCGAAGGGAATTTGTCTGGACTCCTCCGTTTTGTAGAGCGTTGTTCCTTTATTCCGAATTCGGTGTCTATGGACAAAAGTATCTCGCTGGATACTTTACCTCAAGAGTATCCCCAGTATGGGAGCGGCGACTTCCGGAACCCGGCGTATCAGGTTCAATTGAAGGATGGGACGCGGATTACGGAGCTGAAGTACCTGACCCATCGGATTATGCAAGGAAAACCAGCTCTTGCAGGTTTGCCCGCCATTTACACGGAGGAGGGAGATGATGCGCAAACTTTAGAATTAGAGTTGAGCGACAGCTATTCTGGTCTTTCTGTGATTCTTTCCTATACGGTATTCGGGGCATTTAATGTGATTGCTCGCTCTACCCGTTTCGTTCATAAAGGCGAAAGTCCGGTTAAACTAATTAAAGCATTAAGCGCCAGTGTGGATTTCCAGGACGCGGATTACGAATGGCTGCAGCTGCACGGCTCGCATGTTCGGGAACGCCAAATGGATAGAAAGCCTCTGGGTCACGGTGGCACAATCGCTGAGAGCAGACGGGGCTCAAGCAGCCACCAGATGAATCCCTTCGCTGCCTTACTTCGCCCAAATTGTGACGAGGATCACGGGGAGGTCTTTGGCTTCAGTCTCGTATACAGCGGGAATTTTGCCATTCAAGCAGAAGTGGACCAGTTCAATACAGTCCGGGTCTCTATAGGGATTAATCCCTTTGACTTCTCCTGGAACTTGAATCCAGGTGAAACCTTCCAAACGCCGGAAGCTATAATGGTCTACTCTTCCGAAGGATTGGGCGGTATGTCACGGACCTACCACAAATTGTATCGTACCCGTCTCTGCAGGGGTGTCCATAGGGAACTAGAGCGTCCGATTCTGGTCAACAACTGGGAAGCGACATATTTTAACTTTAACGCGGAAAAAATTGAAGCCATCGCCGAAACCGCGGCTGATCTAGGCATCGAGTTGTTCGTTCTGGATGACGGTTGGTTCGGCAAACGGGACAGCGACAACAGCTCTCTTGGGGATTGGACCGTAGATCTTAATAAGCTGCCGAACGGATTGGAGAATTTGGTGCGCCGAGTGAACGAGAAGGGCTTACAGTTCGGTCTCTGGTTTGAGCCTGAGATGGTCTCTCCCGACAGCGAGCTATACAGGTCGCACCCGGATTGGTGCCTGCACGTACCGGGTCGGAGAAGGACGGAAGCGCGGGACCAGCTGATTCTGGATATATCGCGAAAGGATGTCCGGGATTATCTGTTTGATGCTTTGAGCCGCATTCTGTCCTCTTCACAGATCTCTTACGTCAAGTGGGATATGAACCGAAACATGACGGAAATCGGTTCGGCGGAGGCAGACCCAGGGCATCAACAGGAGACGGCCCACCGCTATATTTTGGGACTCTATGAGCTGCTGGAGCGCCTAACATCCCAATTTCCGGAGGTTCTCTTTGAGAGCTGTTCCGGCGGCGGAGGCCGCTTCGATCCTGGGATGCTCTATTACATGCCACAGACCTGGACTAGTGATAACACGGATGCCGTGGAGCGATTGAAGATCCAGTACGGGACATCGATTGTCTACCCAATCAGCACAATGGGCGCCCATGTGTCCGCAGTGCCGAATCATCAGGTGGGGCGTATTACGCCACTTACGACTCGCGGTGATGTAGCGATGTCAGGCAATTTTGGTTATGAAATGGACCTGACCAAATTCTCAGAGGAAGAAAAGGCAATTGTGCGGAAGCAGGTCGCTGATTACAAAGAGATCCGTTCCTTGGTACAAAAGGGTGATTTCTATCGTCTGAGAGACCCTTTCGTAGGAAAAGGGAACGAAACAGCTTGGATGTTCGTTTCCGAAAACCGTGAGGAAGCTTTGGTCTTTTACTTTCAAGTGCTCGCTGTACCGAATGCGCCTTTACAAAGATTAGCCTTGAAGGGCCTGAACCCAGAGCTTGATTATCAGGTGGAAGGCTTGGAGGAATCTTTCGGAGGTGATCGTCTCATGCAGGCAGGAATCCATCTTCCTATGTTCCATCACGATTATGCAAGCAAGTGGTGGAGGGTGAAGGCGTTTACTGATATAAACGGTATGGGTGAAGCTTGATCGAACGCCGCCAGAGCTCATAAAGGAAACTCATACAGGAGTCGGACATCGTGCTGACGAATAAAGCGCCACTTCGTATAATAGCGTGAAGAAGTAAAATGAAATTAGTGTCTAAAGGAAAGTCTCTTCCGAATATCGGGGGAGGCTTTTCTTTATTCTCTGAATGAAGCAATCATTTTACTTTGGAAGCTTGCTTGTTTTTCGATACACGCTCGGACTGGTTCCGACAACCTTACGGAACAAGTCGTTAAAGTGCCCTGTGTCCCGATAACCAACGCTTTCTGCGATATAAGAGATCTTGTTATTCGTTTCTACTAATAATCGACAGGCATATTCGATCCGTTTGTGTTGGAGAAACTCCGAAAACCCTGTTCCTGTTGCCGATTGAAATAATCGAATGAAATGACGGTTACTAATGCCAAACATGGCGGATAGTTTTTCAACGGATAACCTCTCAGTAAAATGGAGTTGTACATAATCCAAAATACTCGACAGAATCGAACTAAGGTGGACAGGTTCAACGACTTCCTCTAACGCCTCTCGATGCCAAAGGCGGGATATGCGTACGGAGAGTTGCATAAGACTCCCAATAATGGACGTTGCAAAACTGGATTGATGCTCTGAAAACTCTCTATACATATGCTCGAACAAGCTCACCAGTTCCATGGTTTTGTCGACAAGCGCGACGTGGCTACCGGGTTTGCCCATGAAAATTGAGAACGTTTGGTTCCCGGAACCATCATATCGCAACAGCCACACCGTAAGATCATCCAAGAATTCTGGCCGGATACAAAGGTTGTAAACAACGAGTTTGTTTTTGTTCGATACTCCGCTCGGTCGAAATACGTGCGAGGTCCCGATCGGCAGCACGTACAAGCACCCCTTATACGTCCGCTCGACGAGATCACCGACATAGTGGTAGCCTTCGCCTGCCATAACATACACAATTTCGATATAGGCGTGATCGTGTTCCCTCAATTCGAATCCTTCCTCCCATCTATTTAGGAAGAGCGGAAATTCGTCTCTAAAATGCTCCGAAATATTAGAATGATGGACAAAGGATCGGGCTGGGGACTTTGTGAGTTCATTCTTATTTTTGGCATATTCACCATGCATGATTGTCACTTCTCCCTGTGTTTCAGCCTTTTTACATAGTATACAATCATTTTTATAAGAACCGAAAGGGGATAGCTTCGATATGGAACAAAAGATGAATAGACAAACAGCAACCTGGATTTGGTATCCCGGCGATTTCGAAATTCGATTACATGAGAAGATGTCGGTCGTACGACGGGCTCGAGGCGTCATGTATCCGGCTTATTGGAGATTAGATCGCTGTTATTCGAACATAAAGTTTCGATATACGTACGATTTGGCGAAAGAGGAGCAAATTCACATAACGGCGGAGGGAAGGTTCTCATTTTACTTGGACGGTAAGGATAACTACCGCTCTGCAGACGCAGTCATCACATTGCCAGCCGGCCGGCACGTGATTAGCGTTAGTGTCTTCAATGATGTTGAAGCACCTGCGTTATTTATCGATGGCCCTACGGTGCGAACCGATTCGTCCTGGGAGGTCACCTCTTACCAGAACGACTGGATGCAAGCGGGATCATGGACGTTTGACACCATGGAATATCCGCCTTCGCAGTTCCGACTGCCGACGACCCCGCTGGAGCCCGCGACTTTAACGATGCGGGACGGTTACCCTCTGCTCGACTTTGGCCGTGAAACGTTTGGTTATTTGCAGTTCCACAACGTTACGGGCACAGGAACGGTACGTGTATATTACGGTGAGTCGATGGCGGAGGCACTTTCTCCAGACGAATGCGTCACGCTGGATCGATTTGAAGCACTTGAAGCTACAGACAACAGCGAAAATGGCATCTATACGTTTAAAGAGGCGAAAGCTTACCGTTATGTGTGGATTCATGCGGATCAGGGCGTTGGTTGGGAACGCATAAGTATGTTATACGAGTATGTACCGGTAACGTACCGCAGCTCCTTCCAATGCTCGGATCCGATGATGAACAAAATCTACGAGATGTCGCTGTATACGTTGCATTTGAACACGAGAGAATTTTTTCTGGACGGGATCAAACGAGACCGCTGGGTGTGGTCGGGAGATGCATACCAAGCGTTCTTGATGAACTATTACAGCTTCTTTGATCTTGATGTGACGCGTAGAACGTTGGTTGCGCTGCGGGGCAAAGACCCGCTCACCATGCACATTAACACGATATTGGACTATTCGTTGTACTGGTTTATCTCGTTGTATGACTACTATTTGTATACCGGCGATTTCGAATTCATTCAACAGTATTATGATCGAGCCGTGAGTCTAATGGACTTCTGCTTGAAGCAGCGAAACGAAGAGGGCATGGTGGAAGGCAGACCGCAAGATTGGGTGTTCGTGGATTGGGCGGACTTCCAAAACGATGGCGCCGTCAGCACGGAACAGATTTTGCTCGTGCGTGGTCTGGAGGCTATGTCGAGGTTTGCTTCTTTAATGGGAGACGAGGCAGCTGCCGGTAATTACGGTGACTTGGCGAAAGAGACGATATCCAAGACGCTCCGGATTTTCTGGGATGAGGAAAAAGGCGGATTGCTTCATCATCGGGTCGAAGGTGAAACTAAGCCGACGTTGACCAAACATGCAAGTATGTTTGCGATGACTTATGGCTACTTGTCGCAAGAACAACGAGATTCAGTTGTCCGCAATGTCATGTTAAACCCTGACGTACCGAAGATTCGCACGCCATATATGCGGTTCCACGAGTTGGCAGTTCTGTGCGAAAGCGGGGCACACGATTTGGTTCGTAGGGAGATACTTTCATACTGGGGAGGAATGATCGAGCTTGGCGCGACGACGTTCTGGGAGGAGTACGATCCTTCATTGGCGGACGATGAGCACTTTGGTATGTATGACGTGAAATTCGGGAAGAGCTTGTGCCATGCCTGGGGGGCTGGTCCGATTTACATACTCGGCAAATACTTTCTTGGCGTCACGCCGACTTCACCGGGCTATGAGACATACCGAATCGCTCCCAATCTCGGCGGTCTCGCGCATATGAAGGGGACGGTACCAACTGGAGCGGGGCAAGTTTCGGTGGAGATGAGCTTGAGCACAATTAGTGTCGAAAGTACGACGGGTACAGGGGTTCTTACGTTTAGCAGTGCGGAGAGTCCCGTATGTAACGAAGGCGAGGTACGGGATGTCGGTAACGGTTCCTATGAAGTAATTATTGAGGCAGGAAATATATATCGTGTTTCTTACCAGCCAATGAAATAAGGTATTTGTTCGAATGTTCGAATTATCAGGTTAGCCAGAAATATCTGGTTGGCCTTTTTTTTATGTTCTGAATAAGGAGGATATAGAAAAGCAAACAGTCGAAATACTGTTGTCGTCAGGTCGAAGATGAGGTGGCGGATGTTAATCCTGTTTCCTACAATGGCTTTAGGATATACGTACTTAGTAAAAGATTGTTGCAGCTGCGAGTATAAGGAGGAATGACAATGTTCGCACCACTCTCGTCCAAATATTCAAATCCAATTCTACCGGGCTTCTATCCAGACCCAAGCGTTTGCCGAGTTGGAGCCGATTTTTATCTGGTGACTAGCTCATTTCATTATTTTCCTGGTGTACCTATCTTCCACAGCCGGGATCTTGTTCATTGGCGGCAGATCGGGCATTGCTTAACGAGTAGGAGCCAATTGAACCTGGATGGATGCAAAAGCTCACTCGGCATCTTTGCCCCGACGTTGCGTTTCCACAAGGGTCTCTTTTATATGATCACAACCAATACGAATGGCTTTCGAAATTTCTATGTGTGGGCGAAGCAGCCCGAGGGGCCGTGGTCCGAGCCAGTATGGCTGGATTGGCCTGGGATCGACCCATCATTGTTCTTCGATGAAGACGGACGCGTGTATATTACGGGGAACGGGGGCTTTCTCGGTGACGAGGCATTAGGTATTTATCAGGCGGAGATCAACCCCGAAACTGGAAGTCTCTTATCCGAACGACGGTTCATTTGGGCGGGAACGGGGGCTAAAGCACCAGAAGGTCCGCATCTTTACAAAATACATGGGAAATACTACTTGTTAATTGCAGAAGGTGGGACGGAATATGGGCATATGGTTACAATAGCCCGAAGTGATCATCCCTACGGACCGTATGAGAGTCATCCGTTCAATCCGATCCTAACCCATCGCAGCATCGACAGTCCCATTCAAGCTACTGGACATGCAGATTTGGTAGAACTGGAAGACGGAAGCTGGTGGGCGGTTTTTCTTGGCATACGTCCTGCACCAGTCCAATTTGGAGGATTACATCATCACTTAGGCAGAGAAACGTTCCTGGCACCAGTCACATGGTCAACGGAAGGCTGGCCTGTTATCGGTGAACGTGGGAGAGTATCGGAAATGATGGATGCCAGATCTCTTCCTGTCACTGCGGAACCTATTTCTTATTTGCTCGAGGACGAATTTAATTTGAATCAATTAGATTTCAGTTGGAACTTCTTGCGAAACCCTGAGGAAGGTAGCTGGTCCCTGACGGAGAATCCGGGTCAACTCATGCTGAAGGGCTCGGCGGTAACTCTGGATGATGCGGATTCTGTTGCTTTCATCGGTCGGAGACAGCAGCATTTCTGTTGCGCCGTTTCAACTTCTCTTTCCTTTAATCCTACGTTAGAGGGAGAAGAGGCTGGATTAACTGTATATATGAACGAGAAGTTTCATTACGAGATCGCTTTGAGCTACCGGGAAGGGAAACGTAAAGTCATTTTTCGAAGGCGTGTAGGTTCATTATGGAAACTGGAACGGGAAGAGGAGTACGACGGACCTGACGGGATCATTCTAAGTATTGACGCGGATCCTTCCAGATATATATTCTCCTATACCAGACCTGGTAGGACACAAACAGCCTACGGCAGTGGGGAGTGCAGTTTGTTGTCGACTGAAGTGGCTGGCGGGTTTACCGGTGTCTATTTTGGGCTGTATGCAACGGGAAATGGAAGGAAGTGCTCCGCTCCTGCCCTCTTTGACTGGTTTCGATACAATCCGGAGTCTCAGCGTCGTATTTAGTTCTTTTGCTTTTGACTAGATTGAAGAACCGCCTTCACTGTAGGCGGTCTTTTTCAAATAAAGGAGGACATGCCCAGTGGTGAAATGGCTCATTTACCCTTGGACTGGAAGAAACTCCATACGAATCAAACTGGTGTTTGGCGTCCTATTACTCGCCGGACCACTCATCGCACTTCTTCATTATTATAATTATTATACTGTTCGTTTGGTTCAAAATCAGGTGTCCATCTCCAACCATAACATGATCTCCTTGTATATGAACCAAATTGACAAGGGACTGGACACCGTCGATCAATACCTGCTTAGTTTGGCAACATCCAATGATGACGTCCGGATTCTGGGAGACTCAGCTTCAGATGATGAATATCGTCTAACACAGATTTGGCTGAGCAATAAATTAAACACAGATTTGCTTATGTATAAAACTGTAGCCAATTCCATGTTTGTTTATTCCCTCTCCCGCAAGGAGGTAACCGATGCAATTGTGGGGGTAAGTGATCAGGAGTATACAAGGGTATCCAGGTATATTCGGGATGAGTTGTTTGCCATCCCGCCAGAAAGAGAATTAACCGAGGGATGGTTTGTCAGGGATATTGAAGGGAACCATTATCTGTTTCGAATCTATCGTGCCGAGAATGCCTGGGTCGGCGCTTGGGTAAATCTCATTACGTTGAAGACACCATTAACTCTCGTTCATCTCGGAGTCGAAGGGACTTCCATGTTCCTGGACGACAGTAATCGACCGCTATCGGATGTGAATTATCTCGAGTCACACGGAATTGAGTTGAACTCGCAGCAACAGGAGACAGAACTGGTCGGTACGGATGAGAAATATTTGGTGGTTTTGCAGCATTCCTCCAAAGGGAATTTCAGTCTGGCTGCGATGATTCCGGTCGCAACGGTCCTGCAGAATCTTCCATACCTGAACCGTATTGTCATTATCATTACGATAATCAGCATTCTGCTGCTGCCCGTTTTTTTTCTGTTCCTTCGGAAGGTCGTGCTGACGCCGCTCAATCGGATTCTGTCTGCCATGAAGCGAATTGGAGACGGCAATGTGCATTCGCGGATTGAACCATATCGGACCTCGGTTGAATTCATGATCGTACACTCCACCTTCAACCGGATGATGGAACAGATGGAGGAGCTGAAGATCCATGTGTACGAAGAGCAGTTAAAAAAGCAGAAGGCGGAACTCGAGCATCTCCAATTGCAGATCAATCCGCATTTCTTCATGAATACCTTGAACTTAATTTATAGCCTAGCCTTGGACAAAGATTACGAATTGATCAAGGAAATGACCCTTCGTCTGGTCCGTTATTTCCGCTATATGTTCCGTAGCAATTTAACCTTTGTGCCGCTGAAGGACGAGTTGGAGCACGTCCGTAACTACATCGGAATTCATGAATTGAGATATCAGCAGAAACTGGACTGCCAAATTGAAGCGCCTGACCAGCTTATGCAGGTCCCTGTTCCACCGCTCTTGATTCAATCCTTTGTGGCGAACACTCTTAAACATGCTTATACCGTCTCGGAAACGGCTCCTGTCCTTGAGGTTCAGGTATGTGTGGATGAATCCGAAGCCATCCCTTATATGTTGATATCCGTTAAGGATGAAGGAATTGGTTTCAAGGATGATGTGCTTGAACTTCTTAACGCTGGTGAACGAATCGTGGATGAACAAGGCGAGCATATCGGGATTTGGAATAGCTGGCATCGTCTGCGTCTTTTGTACGGTAGCGAGGCGTCCATTGTCTTCTCGAACGAAGTACCGCATGGAGCCTTGGTACGTCTTAAGATTCCTCTTCATACGAACAAATAATTAGAGGGAGGTAAGCCTAGTGAAACAACTTTTGATCGTGGACGATGAACCGCTGGCCATTCGAAGTGTTATCAATTCCGTCGATTGGAAGAGCATCGGGATCACCGAGGTGTTCACCGCAAACAATGCGAATCAAGCGAAGGATATCTATGCAAAGCACGTCATTGACGTCATGCTCTGCGACATTGAGATGCCGCACGAGAACGGCATCGAACTGCTTGCTTGGGTTCGGGAGCATTCGCCGACCACGGAATCGATCTTCCTGACCTGTCATGCCGATTTCTCCTTTGCGAAGAAGGCGATCCAGTTGGGGAGCCTAGATTATCTGCTCAAGCCGATTCCTCCGGAAGAATTGGAGGCAGCTATACGCAAGGCTGTCCAGCAAATAACGGCGGTGCATGAGCTCCAGCAACAGAGTCAATCGTGGGTAAAGCACCACCCACTGTTCATTGAGAGGTTCTGGTCTGATATTCTTACTCGAACCATCCCTTCCGCTTCTTCTGCAATCAAATCCGCGGCAGTGGAGAGAAATATCTACATTCCGGAGGATATGCAGGTGCTTCCGGTACTGATTCAAGTACGTCGTTGGCATAAGCCTCTCAGTCACCGTGACGAGAAAATCATGGAATTTGCACTAATGAATGCTTTCAGAGAGACGGTTGAAGGCTGCGGCAATAATGTGGGAACCGTTCCTGTAGAGCAGGGGCAATTGCTTGCCATTCTTTCGGAGGTGAAGGCGGACAATAAGTCCATTAAAGCGGCTATGGAGTCCTATATCGCGGCATGCCGTAAATTCTTTTATTGCGACATGACCTGTTATATCGGAATTTCTGCTCCTCTATACGAACTTCCAGAGATCAAAAAGCGTCTGTCCGAATTAGCTATGAATAATATTGCCTCCGATAACCAGGTCCTCCTCTTGCAGGATAACGGTCCTACCCGACGGGAGCTGCAACTTCCTGATATGAAGGTCTGGCAGTTCATGATTCAGGAAGGCCTTCAGAATAAGCTTCTTCGCGAGGTTGATGACTATCTGGAGAAGTTGAATTCTACGTCCGGGCTATCGGCTCGGGCATTGCATCAGTTCGTACAGAATTTCCACCAGATCGTATATTCCATCCTCCATGATAAGGGTATACAGGCTCATGAGCTGTTCCAGGACTCGACCTCCATTGAATTATCGGAACGCGCTATCGGCAGTGTGACGGATCTAAAGGAATGGACCCATCATTTGATTTGTAAAGCACTTGGCTATGTAGCGGAGCTGGAAGACGGAGGCTCCATAGTCAACAAAGTCAAATCATATATTTCAAAAAATTTGGAACAGGAGCTGAATCGGGAAAGTATCGCGAGCCAGTTCTTCCTCCATCCCGACTACATTAACCGTATGTTCAAGAAGGAGACTGGCCTATCCATGACGGAGTATCTGCTTAAAGAGCGGATGTTTCTAGCCACGGAGTTGCTGGTGAAAACGGAGCTACCCGTAACTACGGTTGCAGCCAACATCGGATATACGAATCTATCTCATTTTGCCAAAATATTCCGTAACCATATCGGCATGAATCCAAACGAATACCGTAAGCAGAGAATGGACAACGAAGATCGGTAAGTCGAAAAAGTGTTGTCCATTAGTCGAAGTTCGAGCGGTCTACCGGATGTAAGCGCTGTATGATGGGATCAGAAACAATACTAATTGTTTATGGGGGTATGGTAAATGAGTAAACGAAGAAAATTAGCGGGGATTGTTATTGCTGCGACTACATTAATGGTATCCGCTTGCGGCTCCAATAATGCTGCTGACAACAAGAACACTGGCAACACTACGGCGTCCAATTCGCCTGCAACACAAACGGGTTCCGAAAAAGCGTATGAATTGGTGATGGGTTTTCCTATGCTGGGTAATGTACCTAAAGACATCGGAGAAGTAGAAGCGGCTATTAACAAGATCACCTTACCGAAAATAAACGCAACGGTGAAGCTGATGGCCATCCCGTTCGGTCAGTGGAGTCAGCAAGCCAACTTGACACTTGCAAGTAACGAAAAGCTTGATTTGATGTTGACAGATTTCGCAAGCTACAGCGCTGCTGTGGCCAAGAAGCAATATCTGGATATGAACGATCTGTTGGATCAATACGGAGGCGGAATCAAAGCGTCCCTAGGCGATAAACTGCAAGCCGCCAAAATTAACGGAAAAGTTTACGCGACGCCAGCTAACGGATTTACCGAAGGCGGTACAGCGATTGTAATGCGCAAGGATATGGTGGATAAGCTCGGCATCGATCTTAGCAAAGTTAAAACGACAAATGATTTGGATCGAGTCTTTCAAACCGTGAAAGAGAAAGCTCCAGACATTGTTCCACTGGCCGCTTCCAATAATCCAGATGGCATGCCGATGACAGCGCTGATCGATTCGCTGGAATATGACTCACTAACCGATGGTTTGGGGGTTCTAATGACCGGAGACAGCGCGATGAAAGTTGTCAATCTTTATGAAACGACTCCATATAAGGACGCACTCAAAAAAATACGCGAATGGTATAATGCCGGTTATTTGCCGAAGGACGCTGCAACGACGAAAACGTTACCGAACGATATGCTGAGATCGGGGAAGGCATTTTCCTCCATTACGGGGGATGGTCCAACTGCGGAGGACAAGGAAACGGCAAATTCGGGTACCCCAATGGTCAAGGTCTCCCTTCAGAAGCCTATGTTCACAACTCAGAATGTGCTGGGCTTAATGTGGGCCATTCCGGCGAACAATTCCAAAAATCCGAAGAAAGCAATGGAGTTCCTGAACCTGACCTATTCGGACAAAGATATTATTAATTTGATCAACTACGGCGTTGAAGGCAAGCATTACACGAAGAAAAGCGACAATGTCATCGCGCCTGTGTCTGGTGATAACGGATACGTGGTACGCCAAAGCTTTATGTTTGGTGATCCGCATCTGACCTATCTACTGGAAGGCGATAGTACGAAAGGCCGGGATGATGAAAAGGCATTTGCGGCTGGGATGGTAAAATCCAAGGCGCTGGGCTTCATCCCGAACATGGAATCTCTCAAGTCGGAGGTTTCTGCAGTCAAAAACGTGATTACGCAATATAAAGTGGCGCTAGAAACCGGAAGTGTAGATCCGGACAATACACTTCCGCAATTCAACCAGAAACTAAAAGCAGCCGGCTTGGATAAAATCATTGCCGAGAAGCAGAAGCAACTCGATGCCTGGGTAGCCGCGAACCCGAAATAATCCAAAACTTCAAGTGAACTGACTCCATGGAGTCAGTTCTTTTTTCGTTCATCCAATCAGAACGAGTCGAAAATATGTTGTTACCAAGTCGAACCCGCGGTAGTGAGGGACGCCGTTAAATTTTATGATAAGGATAGATCAAGCGATCACACTACGTACATCCCGAAAGGAGTTCCCTTATGACGTCCAAATCTCTCACATCGCCTGTGGGCGAAAAGCCGCATGCAGCGCGCAGAACACGCAGAAGCTTAAGGCCTTATCTCCCAATTCTGGTCATGATGATGCCAGGCATGATTTATCTGCTGATCAATAACTATTTGCCCATGTTCGGCCTAGTGATTGCTTTCAAAAATATCGACTACTCCAAGGGTATTCTGGGCAGTGACTGGAATGGACTGACCAACTTTAAGTTTCTGTTCCAAACGTCAGACGCTTACATCATTACACGTAACACCCTGCTGTATAACGGTGTCTTTATCATTCTTGGCATGATCTTCTCCGTAGGCCTCGCCATTCTGTTGAATGAAGTTAAGAACCGGTTCATGTCCAGACTATATCAGAGTATTGTACTGCTGCCATTTCTGATATCTATGGTCATTGTAAGTTATCTAGTGTTCGCTTTCTTGGGCGATACACAAGGCTACATTAACAAGACGCTGCTACCGATGCTCGGCTTGGATACGATATCCTTCTATCAGGACCCGAAATATTGGCCATATATCCTGACTCTCGTGAACATATGGAAGACCGTAGGCTACAGCTGTATCATTTATTTGGCAACTATTATAGGAATCGACCCGGAATATTATGAAGCGGCAACCTTAGATGGGGCAAACAAATGGCAGCAGATCCGAACCATCACTCTACCCTTACTCACACCCATAATCATCATCATGACGCTAATGGCGGTGGGAAGGATTTTCTATTCCGATTTCGGTTTGTTCTACCAGGTGCCTATGAATTCGGGAATGCTTTATGACACCACGAACGTCATCGACACTTATGTATTCAGAGGATTGCTGCAGAGCAACGATATTGCCATGTCATCCGCAGCTGGATTCTATCAGTCGGTGGTCGGACTTATCTTGGTAGTTCTGGCCAACTATGCAGTCCGTAAGTTCAGCAAAGACAACGCCCTATTCTAAGACGAGGTGAATCCCGTGAATAATGATAAAAAGTTAGGGCAATGGATTTCCCATATCGCTCTGTCACTCTTCTGCATCTTGTGTCTCATTCCCTTTCTGCTCCTGATCATAGCGTCCTTTACATCTGAGGACACCATTCTGAAGGACGGCTATTCCTTCTTTCCAAGATATTTTAGTCTTGACGCGTATCGTTATCTGTCAGGCAATCTGGCTTTGATCGGCCGGGCATACGGCATCACAGTCTTGGTCACGGTAATCGGAACAACTGTCAGCTTGTTCATGACAGCTATGCTTGGGTATGCATTATCTAAGAAAGACATGCCAGGTCATAAGATTTTTTCTTTCATCGTCTTTTTCACCTTGCTTTTCAACGGAGGACTAGTGCCGACCTATCTGATTTACACCCAGGTCTTCATGATCAAAAATACAATTTGGGCATTAATCGTACCCGGTCTGCTCATGAACGGATTCAATGTTTTGCTCGCCCGTTCCTACTTCATCATGACGGTTCCAGCTCCTGTTCTAGAGTCTGCCAAGATAGACGGGGCGGGGGAATACCGAACCTTCTTCCAGATCGTATTGCCGCTCTCCTTGCCTATAATGGCGACAATCGGCTTAACTGTGGGAATTTTCTACTGGAACGACTGGAACAACGGCTTAATTTACATCACAAATCCGAAGTTATACAGCATTCAGAACCTGTTAAACCAGATTATGCAAAATATTGACGCGCTTAAAAATTCCAACACTGCTTACGGATCTGCCAGAATTGTGGATCTTCCTGGTGAAACGGTACGTATGGCTATCGCTGTTATCGGCATTATTCCGATTCTGGTTGCGTATCCGTTCTTCCAGCGCTACTTCGTGAAGGGAATCGCTGTAGGAGCCGTGAAAGGTTAATTTTTAAGAGCTAAGGAGGAAATTATATGTTGAAGTTTCCAGAACGATTCCTGTGGGGATCGGCTACATCAGCGCACCAAGTGGAGGGCAACAATATCAATTCTGACGTGTGGTCGGAAGAATATGCAGACGGCTCGCCTTACGCGGACAAATCGGGTGATGGCGTGGATCATTACCGTCAGTATCGCACGGATATTGCCTTGATGGCCAAGTTAGGATTGAAGGCGTACCGATTTAGTATCGAATGGGCGCGGATAGAACCGGAGAAGGGTTTCTTCTCCCGATCCGAACTGGAGCATTACCGAGATGTGCTGTATGCATGCTACGAATATGGGATTACTCCCATGGTTACTATGCATCACTTCACCTCGCCACGCTGGCTGATGCGAGACGGAGGATGGTCCAATCCAGAGGTGTCTGGTCTGTTCGCACGATATTGCGAATATGTGTTTCAGGAGTTGGGAGATCTGATCCCTTACGCCCTTACTTTGAACGAAGTTAACCTTCCTATCATGCTTCGAGAGATGTTCATTAACTTTGATTTCATGCCTCCGATCGGCATCGATGCTAAGTCATGGACCGCTCCCGGCTGGCGGGAATCGGCAGCACGAATGTGCGGAGCGGATATCGAGCACTACTTTACGTTCCACATGGCCTCCGATGAAGAGTCTCTGCAGCATGTGAAGGATTCGCATGTGAAGGCTCGTGAGGTCATACGACGATGCAGCCCTTCGACTAAAGTCGGATTGTCACTGGCGCTGCCGGATGTGCAGGCGATTGCGGGAGGAGAAGAGAACGCAGAAAAGGTCTGGCATTCTTACTACCGCCAGTTTCTCCCGATTCTTCAGGAAGATGATTATTTGGGGATTCAGAATTATACGAGGGAGCGTTATGGACCAGATGGGCAGATGAAGCCGCCGGATGGAGCCGAGCTAACCTCTATGGGTTCGGAATTTTATCCGGAGGGACTAGAAGGTGCCGTCCGTAAGGCAGCAATCGATTGGAAACGGCCAATCATCATTACGGAGCATGGGATCGCCACGGAGGATGATTTGCAGAGGTGTCACTATATCCGGCGTGGATTGGAAGGTCTTCATGCTGCAATTTCGGACGGCATCTCGGTTGAGGGCTACTTGTACTGGTCAACCTTTGATAACTTTGAATGGATCTTCGGTTATTCCAGCCGCTTTGGCATCATCGGCGTAGATCGAACAACCATGGAACGGCATGTAAAAATGAGCGGCAAATTAATAGGTGAGATCGCACAAACGAACGGTTTATGACCTAAAAGGAGACTAAGACGATGAAAATCACGCAGATGAAGACGAACCGGATAGATAATCCGTTGGGGTTTGATCTAGGGAAACCGAGATTGTCTTATAAGGTAATTGAAACAGTGGCGACCAAGCAAGCAGCTGCTCAAATACAAGTTTTTTCGGATGAAAAAGGCGAACAGCTCATATTTGATACGGGCCGAAGCGAACAGATCGACAGCCTCGCCTTTGAGTTGCCCATCCTGCTGAAGCCGAGAACGCGCTATTATTGGCGCGTAACGGTATGGGCGGATAATGGCGAAACTGCGACTAGCGAAACAGTATGGTTCGAAACAGGGAAGCTGGAGGAGAAATGGAAAGCGACGTGGATCACGCCTGAGTTGGAGCCGGACATTCATCCCATTTTGTCCAAGAATTTCTCCGTCGACAGTGAGGTGAGGAGCGCTAGGGCTTATGTATGCGGTTTGGGTTTGTATGAAATGGAACTTAACGGTCGGAAGGCTGGAAACGAGTTCTTGACCCCAAATTTTAATGCCTATGATAAGTGGCTTCAGGTTCAAACCTACGATCTAACGGATTTGATTGAACTTGGCCCCAATCTGGTGGAGTTAACCTTAGGCAACGGTTTGTATAAGGGGCGGTTTGGCTTTGATGGCGGAGAGAGCAATTTCTATGGCGATCGTTACGCCGCGCTATGTGAGATCGTGATCACCTATATGGACGGTACAATTACAACTGTTCTAACCGACGAGACTTGGCAAGCTCGGCGGAGCTCCATTATGGCCAGCAGTTTATATGACGGAGAAGTTTTCGATGCAACGTTCGAGGACATGTCCCGGAATGGGGTAACCGTGGCGGATCTTGGATATGACAAGTTGAAGTCTCGTCTAAGTCCGCCAGTGGTCATCCAAGAGCGACTAAAGCCAGTGGAAGTGATCAAAACGCCGGCAGGCGAAACGGTATTGGATCTCGGTCAAAATATGGTCGGCTGGATCGAATTCACGAATCGCGCTCCTCAAGGAACGGAGATTGTGCTGCAGTATGGGGAACTGCTGCAAGACGGAAATTTCTACCGTGACAATCTGGGTACCGCGAAGGCGGAATACCGATATATTTCGAACGGGTCCGTGAGTATGGTGAGACCGCACTTTACGTTCTACGGCTTCCGATACGTTAAAGTTTCTGGCTGGTGCGGAGATCTGGATTCGGAGGATTTCACGGGCTGCGTACTTTATTCAGACATAGAGGTTACAGGCAACATCGAAACCAGCAATCCCTTAGTGAACCGTTTGTTCCAGAATGCGATGTGGGGACAGAAGGGGAACTTCCTTGACGTGCCGACAGACTGTCCGCAGCGAGACGAGCGAATGGGCTGGACAGGGGATGCCCAAGTATTTGCGGGTACAGCCTCCTTCAATATGGATACGTACGCGTTCTTTAGTAAATACGGCTATGATCTTTGGAAAGAACAGGAAGCCGCTGATGGACGGGTTCCAATGGTGGTGCCGGCCTTCAATTTAAAAGGTGGTGGTTCCAGCGCATGGGGAGACGCCGCTACCATTATTCCATGGACGGTCTACCTGCATTATGGAGATAAGGCGATCCTTGAGCAACAGTTCGACAGCATGAAGTCATGGGTGGACTATATCAAGAAAGCAGACGACGAGTCGGGATCCAGGCGGCTGTGGACGGTGGGCTTCCATTTTGGCGATTGGCTGGCTTTGGACGGGGAAGATCCGAGCATGCCGTCTGGCGGCACGGACACCGCGTTTATCGCCTCAGCTTATTACTGTTATTCTTCTGGTATCGTTGCAAAGGCCGCTAGGGTACTCGGCAAGGAGGAATTGGCGAAGGACTACGAGGCGCTGTCCAACCAAGTGAGGGAAGCTATCCGGATGGAGTATTTCACACCTACCGGAAGGCTTGCACTGAATAACCAGACTGCTCTGGTCCTTGCTCTCTTCATGGACCTGGCACCGGAGCGGGACAGGAGGCGGGTGGCGAAGGATCTGAGAGATCGACTGAGGAAGGACAATAACCATCTCAAGACCGGCTTTGTCGGCACACCGTATCTGTGCAGAGTGCTGTCCGATTCCGGCCATCATGACCTGGCCTACACGTTGCTTCTAAACAAGGATTACCCAAGCTGGCTGTATGCGGTTAAACTGGGCGCCACGACCATCTGGGAACGGTGGAACTCCGTTCTGCCGGACGGACGGATTAGCGGCTCGCATATGAATTCGCTGAACCACTACGCATATGGTTCCATTCTGGAGTGGATGTACCGGCACATGGCTGGAATCAATCCGATTGAGGAACAACCGGGCTTCAAGCAGGTTCGGATGGCTCCTCAGCCCGATTATCGCTTGGAGTTCGTCAAAGCGAGCTTGAACTCGGCCGCGGGACGGTATGAAAGCGAATGGAGGCTGAAGGAAGACGGAGGACTTTGGTTCCGCTTTGCGATTCCTTTCGATGCGACAGCGACGGTGGAATTGCCGGATGCGATAATAGAGAATGTAGCGGCTAACGGCAAGTCTTTGAAGGATGCGGGTCTACCCTCGGAGCAGGATGGGTCGGCGGTACATGTACGTCTTACAAGCGGTACTTATGAATTCGAGTATACGCCGAGTGTAGATTATATCAAGCGATGCAGTGTTGACATGCCCTTAAATGATTTACTGAAGCAGGATGAGGCTCGAGCAGTTATTACGAACGTGTATCCTCACCTTGCCGATATTTCACCTAATTTGGGAATAAAGTCTATGCCAGAGCTGATTCACATGCCCTTCCTTAAACTGACTGCCGAGACGATCGAAGCAATGGGGCCGAAGCTGCAGCAGATTAAGTTAAGCGTCCAATAAAGAGAAATAATTATTTTTTCATCAAAAAATCAATGTCGATAGGAGTGTTGTTCAATGGAACTCGTGTTTCCGAAAGACTTTATTTTTGGATCGGCTACTGCAGCCTATCAGGTTGAGGGTAATAACGTAAACAGTGATTTCTGGGCTGAGGAACAGGCAGAAGGGTCTCCGTATGCTGATAAATCAGGGGATGCCATCGATCATTATCGTCTTTATAGAGAAGATATCGCTTTAATGGCAAGCTTGGGGCTCAAGGCTTACCGGTTCTCCATCGAATGGGCAAGAGTAGAGCCTGCACCAGGACAATACTCCAATTCAGCGATCGCGCATTATCGAGATGTGCTTGCAGCTTGCTACGAGCATGGTTTGGTGCCGGTGGTTGCTATGCATCATTTCTCATCACCTCAATGGATAATGAGACTAGGTGGGTGGGCCAGCCCAGAAATCCCACAATTGTTCTCCCGGTATTGCGAGTTTGTGTTCCAAGAATTGGGATCGTTGATTCCGTACGTGTTAACGTTTAATGAAATCAATTTGCCCACCATGCTGCGCGAAATCTTCTCGAAGATCGGAATCGTCCCGCCAGTCGGGATTGACGCCGCGGCTTGGGCGGCGCCCAAATGGAGAGAATCAGCTGCCTTGTTGTGTGGAGCGGCGCCGAATCAATACGTGACTTTCCATATGATTTCGGATGAGGTGACGATCGGGCTCCTTAAGGAAACACACAGCATGGCAAGGGAAACGATTAAGCGTCTTTCGCCTGCTACCAAGGTTGGCCTATCGATGGCCTTGTCTGATGTGCAGTCGATTCCGGGCGGAGAAGGCATGGCCGAAGCGAAATGGCAGCTCGTCTTTGGTCAATTCGTGTCCATGGTAGAAGGGGACGATTTCTTCGGCCTTCAGAATTATACGAGAGAAGTCTACGGACCTGAGGGTCAAGTTAGACCTGCCGAAAGCGCCGAGTTGACACAGATGAAATACGAATATTACCCGGAAGCATTGGGGCAGGTTGTACGCAAAGTTGCACGAACACTGTCGCTCCCTATTTTTGTAACAGAGCACGGCGTTGCGACGGATGACGACGACAGGCGCGTCGAGTTTATTCGCAAGGGACTGCAAGGGCTACATTCCTGTATCGAAGAAGGGATCGATGTGAGAGGGTATTTGCACTGGTCGACCTTTGACAACTTCGAATGGAATTCCGGTTACGGCATGAAGTTCGGACTGATCGCGGTAGATCGGAATACGCAGGAACGGAAAGTGAAAAAGAGCGCGCAATATTTGGGAAGCATCGCTCAAACGAATTCAATGATTTAATGATGGAAGCATGATATCGATAGAGATTCCCAAAGGTGTGAATGTATGATAATTCGATCAAAAGTTAGACCCCAGTTATTACTGTGGGTCTATTTTGCTATGAAATAAAATGGTGAGCACATCTTCCGACGTTATTCATCAAATTTATATATAATGATTTGTAATACTATGGATGGTACTGTAAAAGAAAAATCATCTTATAATCGTCTACTTTTCTTAGATTATTGGAATTATCATAACGCTTACATTGTTTTATGATAAGGGTGTAAACATAAAGCACATCAAAATGGAGGTCATATACAATGAAGAAAGCGTTAACAACGGTAGTTATGTCATCAGTTTTGCTAGCTTCTGCAGTGGGGTGTTCATCCACGAGTAGCGAAACCAAAAATACTACAGGAACGACAGCTCCTGTAGCATCAGAAAAAAGCTCTGCAACAACGGCTCCGGCAGCTACAAAGAAAAAACTAAAACTTTGGTTCTATTTTGAAGGAAAAGAACGTTTCGACAAAATTTCAACATTGACTCAAGGCTATGCAAAGGTAGATCCGAATGTGGAAGTCGTGCCTGAGTTCATCCCATTCGCTGAATTTAAGAAACGTCTGTCTGTTGGATTAGCAGCGCAGGATCTCCCAGATATCGTGGTGATTGATAATCCAGATCATGCCGCATATGCTGCAATGGGACTATTCGCTGACATCACGGACAAGATTAAAGATTGGCCGGATAAAGACCAATTTTATGAAGGACCATGGAAATCAGCTACACTGAACGGCAAAGTTTATGGAATCCCATTAGGCAGTAACAACTTGGCTTTGTACTATAACAAAACGATGCTAGATGGTGCAGGCGTTCAGCCGCCAAAAACGTGGGATGAGTTACGTGATGCTTCCAAAAAGCTTTCAAAAGGTGACGTGAAAGGGTTAGGATTCAGTGGCTTAGGTAATGAAGAAGGTACGTTCCAATTCCTTCCATGGCTGCTTGCTGCAGGTGCTTCTTTTGATAAAGTCGATAGTCCACAAGGCATTAAAGCTTACAGCTTCTTAGCAGACTTAGTGAAAGATCAATCGGTTAGTAAAGAAGTACTCAACTGGACACAGGCAGATGTTATGAAGCAATTCGCAGCTGGTAAAGTTGCCATGATGGTCAATGGACCTTGGCAAATCCCTGAGTTGAAAACGAGTGCGCCAGATCTGAAGTACGGAGTTGTTCTTCTTCCAAAAGGCGAAAAGAACGCTTCCGTTCTTGGCGGCGAGAACTTAGGGGTTGTCAATGGTAAGAATGTGGATGATGCTGTGAAATTCATTAAGTATGTGGCAAGCCCAGATGTCATCAAGCCATTTGCTCAAAGTTTCGGTTACTTCCCATCACGTAAAGATGTCGCTACAGATAAGTTCTGGACGGAGGATCCTGTTCTCAAAGTATTTAATGAAGAAATGCAGTATGCGCAACCTCGCGGCCCGCATGCGAAATGGCCGGAAATATCCAATGCTCTTTCTTCCGCTCTTCAGCAAACGTTGACGTTGAACAAAACGCCAGAAGTTGCAGCAAAAGAAGCGCAGGATAAAATTAGTGCGGCATTAAAATAGGTTAACTCTTTATTGTTGGAGTACAAAGTAAATTTGTGCTCCAACAATTTTTTAGAAAGGTGGTGGGTCACATCAATGAAATTAACAGATCGGTTTTATAGCAATGCCTTTATTTTACCAGCGCTTATTTATCTGCTTGTGATGGTTGGATATCCGATGTTCGAAAATATTCGTTTAAGTTTTTATGATGTTAACGTTATGAATATCGCAAGTTCACCTTCATTTATTGGATTCGCTAACTACAAGCTTATTATTAAAGACCCTATATTTCTAAAGTCCACGTATAATACGCTAGTCTATACTGTGCTTTGTATTCTTTTCCAATTTATTATCGGTTTTGCATTAGCGCTCTTGTTCAGTCAAAAATTTTCAATGGCCGAACGTCTTCGAGGGTTAGTTATGATTAGTTGGCTCATGCCGATTACAGTAACGGGGTTAATGTTTAAATTTATTTTCGGATTAAACGGCGGAATCCTAAATGAAATATTGTTGAATATGCATGTGATCAAGCAACCAGTGGAGTGGCTTGTCAATCCTTCTAATTCCTTGTGGGCTGTTATTATTGCGAATACGTGGATCGGTGTTCCCTTCAATATGATATTGATTACCACGGGTTTAACCACGATTCCGAAGGATATCTATGAGAGTGCTTCGATTGATGGTGCGAATGCTTTTAATAAGTTTTTCAAAATTACATTGCCTTTATTGAAACCCGCCATTACTTCATTACTTATTCTAGGTTTTATTTATACCTTCAAAGTGTTTGATCTTATTGTGATTATGACAAATGGTGGTCCAATCAATGCGACGGAAATGTTGTCGACTTTTTCCTATAAGCTCTCTTTTGTTGAGTACAAGTTCAGTCAAGGCGCTACGGTTGCCAATGTTTTGTTTGTCATTCTATTTATTGTAAGCCTAGGTTATCTAAGATTGGTCAGTAAGGAAGAGGTGATGTAGCGTGCAATTTCATACCCCAGCAGAGCGAAGAACGAATCGAACTCTGAATCTAGCTGCACTGCTGTTTACCTGTGTATTCCTCTTCCCACTCTATTGGATGATCGTGACGTCTTTGAAGCCTGAGTCAGATATTTTTTTAGCGCATCCCACGTTTTTGCCTGAGCATTTTCAATGGGAATCCTATACGAATCAGCTCTTCGGGGCAGATAATAATATCTTGCGATCTTTTATGAATAGCGCAATCATTTCGGTCGCAACGATGATCATATCTACGGTGCTTGCGATTCCAGCAGCCTATGGTTTGGCAAGATTCAAGACACCTTGGAAAAAAGTTTTTATTCTTTTATTTCTTGTTACACAAATGTTGCCATCTTCCTTAATTTTAACACCATTATTTATTCAATTTAAAAATTTACACATTTTAAATACATACTGGGCACCGATTCTTGCCGATGCAACGATTGGAATTCCATTCTCTGTCATGATCCTTCGGACATACTTTATTTCCTTACCGAAGGAATTAGAGGACTCTGCAAAGATTGACGGATGTAACACATTCACCACTTTCTTGCGTATCATGCTCCCAATAGCGATTCCTGGCGTTGTCGTTGCTGCCGTATTTTCGTTTTTATATGCATGGGGGGACCTTATCTATGCACTTACGTTTACAAGTAAACCTGAAATGAGACCTGTGACAGCGGGCATATATAACTTCCTTGGCTATCAAGGGATTTCATGGAATAACATCATGGCATTCGGTGTCGTTTCCGTTTTACCTGTCATTCTAATTTTTATCTTTATTCAAAAATATATTGTAAGCGGCTTAACGAATGGTGCAGTTAAAGGTTAGAGAGAGCGGATAAAGGAGTAGAGACATAGATGCAATCACTTAAATGGCAAGTTGCGAAAGCATTACCTATAAAGGATGTTCGAATTCAGGATTCGTTTTGGAGCCCTTATGTGAAGTTGATTCGAGAAGTTGTCATGCCTTATCAATGGGAAGCGTTAAATGATCGGATTCCAGAAGCGGAACCGAGTCACGCCATTCTTAATTTAAAAATTGCTGCTGGAGATGAGCAAGGCGAATTCTACGGCATGGTGTTCCAAGACAGCGATGTCGCGAAATGGCTCGAGGCTGTTGGCTATTTGTTGGAAACGGGCGAGGATCCCGAATTAGAAAAGCTTGCCGATGATGTCATCGACTTGATAGGCAGAGCTCAGCGGGAAGATGGGTATTTAAATACCTATTACACGCTCAAAGAGCCTGGTCAAGAATGGACGAATTTGTGTGAGTGCCATGAGTTGTATACTGCCGGGCACTTTATCGAAGCGGCGGTTTCTTATTACAACGCCACAGGGAAAAAGAAAATTCTCGACATTGTATGTCGATTTGCAGATTATATCAATACCGTATTTGGACATGGACCCACGCAAATCAAGGGTTATGATGGTCATCAGGAAATTGAATTGGCCCTTGTGAAACTATATCGGACGACAGGAAACGAAGTATATTTAAACCTAAGCAAGTTCTTCCTAGAGGAACGTGGGCAGGGTGACTTTTATTTAGAGGAGTACGAGAAACGCGGCAAAACGAGACACTGGTATAATGCGGACATGATCAATGATAAAAAATACAGCCAGACGCATTTGCCAATTCGTGAACAGAACTCAGCAGAAGGACATGCCGTGCGCGCTGTGTATATGGCTGCTGGTATTGCCGATGTAGCCGTTGAAACCGGTGATCAAGGGATGCTGGATGCATGCCGTAAGTTGTGGAACAATATGGTCACGAAACGGATGTATATCACTGGCGGTATTGGTTCTATGGCATTCGGTGAGGCGTTTACCGTAGATTATGACCTTCCTAATGATACGGTCTATGCAGAAACTTGTGCATCCATAGGTTTAATTTTTTTCGCGCAGCGCATGCTGCAAATCGAAGCGAAGAGTGAATATGCGGATATTATGGAGCGTGCACTTTTTAACACTGTGGTCGCTGGAATGTCTCAGGACGGGAAGCAATTCTTCTACGTAAACCCACTTGAAGTATGGCCAGATGCCTGCGGGGTTAATCATAATTACGACCATGTGAAGCCTGTCAGACAAGGTTGGTTTGGTTGTGCCTGTTGCCCTCCTAATATCGCTCGATTATTAGCATCTCTTGGACAATATGTATATACGATTAAGAACGACTGCGTCTATACCCATTTATATGTTGGCGGGGATACTAAGCTTGAAGTGAAAGGCAAGCCGTTTACCTTGAAGCAGCGTTCCAACTTTCCTTGGGAAGGTAATGTTCATTTCTCCATCGAATCCGAGGAAGATATTGCGTTTACGTTGGCTTTGAGAGTACCGAATTGGAACGATCAAGCTGAATTAGTTATCAACGGGCAAGCCGTTGAATGGAAATCCACACTTGTAAACGGGTACGCTATGATTGAGCGTATATGGAAATCGGATGATCGTGTGGAATGGATGCTATCTATGCCAATTTTACGAATGAAGGGTCATCCATTGCTTCGGGAAACGATAGGAAAGGTTGCCCTGCAACGTGGGCCTTTGGTGTATTGTATGGAAGAAGCAGATAATGGCAAACACTTGCATCAAGTTCGCTTGCAAAGACAAGCACAAGTAAAAACGAGAATGGTTCCTGATCGTCTTGGGGGAATTCAAATTTTACAAGTGCCAGCCTATCGTGAGATGGATGATACATGGGGTACAGAACTTTATAAATCCGATGAGACATTGCAACAAGAACCGATCACAGTTGAATACATTCCTTATTATGCTTGGGCGAACCGTGGTGCAGGTGAAATGGTGGTTTGGGTTAGAGATTAATGAGGGAAAGGATAGATAGGGGCTAGGCAACTATCTGTCCTTTTTTCCTATTATAGCTATAGCTTTATTGATTGAGACAACTTAATATTAATAGAAAACCTACACATAAAGGTGGTTCTATGGCATTATTGAATTTTTTTAAATCCGAGATTAGTTTTAAAAATAAACTGATTATTACTTTTTTCATGGTAACATTTCTTCCTGCTATTCTCATGCAGTATTTTACTTACTACAATTCTACACATACGATGACTACGAAAATTAACGAGCTTGTTAATTATAATTTAATCCAAACGAATAAGAATCTGAATACGGCTTTGTCTGGTTATGCCGATATTTTGTATCAAGTATTTTCAGATGAGGACGTCATCAGTTCTGTGTACTACATCCTTCATGGTAATGAATCAGAAAGTTTGTTGTATGCCAGCAGGCTTCGTACGCTATTAGCGAGCTATACATACTCGAAGGAAGGTATTCGCAGTCTTTCTTTTTTTAATAATAATGGAACAATCGTATCTTTTGATCGTGCGACGGGTTCTTCTATTGATACGTTGTGGAACCAGCTTAAAGATGATTCTCGATTAAACCTGATGCAGAATCTCAAAAATAATCAACAAGGCTCGATTGTAACGGTTACGGAGAAAGTCGGTGGATCCGAGGATGCTGGGCAGTTCGTCTTCCACATTGCTCGTAAGTTAACAGGGCTTTCGAATGGTACACCAGAAGATATGGGTTATATTATTGTTAGTTTGGACGAGTCAGTGCTCTCCGATGCGGTAAATTTCACAACGAATGATACTCAAACAGGAAAAATAAACTCATCTAACTTCTTAATGGATGAGAAACGTAATCTCATTTCCTTTTCCGACAAAGAAAAAATAGGTCTCAATCTCTCCGACATTATTGCTGATAAGCAATCTCTGAAGAACGAGCTTCCTACACATGCGAAGTTACTAAAAAAAGCTTCGATCATTAACTATTTTCCTAATGAAAAGACAGGTTGGACGATTGTCAACGTGACTAACGAGTCAGATTTATTCTCAGAAATGTATGACATGCAAAAGATCAATATACTTGCGGGAGCTGCGAGTATAGCGCTCACAACATTTCTTATTATTTATTTCTCAGGTTTCTTGACCAAATCAGTGCGCAAGATTGTGAATGCTATGAGATTGTCACAACGTGGTAATTTCACTGTTCAAATTGCTCATGATTCAAGTGATGAGTTTTCTGTAATCGTTTCCAATTATAATAAAATGATGATCACTATCAATGAACTGATGGAAGAAACGCGGCAGGCTGTGCAGAAACAGAAAGAATCGGAAATTCGTTCGTTAGAAGCGCAAATCAACCCGCATTTTCTCTATAATACATTGGATTCTATTAACTGGATGGCGATTGAAAAAGATGAACATGAAATTAGCCGTATGTTAAAAGGACTTGCCCATATTCTTCGATACAGCATTAGTCACAGTAATAAATTAGTCTCACTTTCTGAAGAAATTGAGTGGCTAGAGCATTATTTGTTCCTACAGCAGAATCGATTTAATAATTCGTTCCAATATGAGATTATCATGGAATCTGGTGTGAAGAGGGCTCGGATCTATAAATTATTGCTACAACCCTTTGTAGAGAATGTCATCCTTCATGCATTTTCAGGGAAGAAGAGTGGAGGCTTAATCAAGATTCATTTCTATTCTGGATATGAAAATTCACTCTGTGTAAAACTTAATGATAATGGCTGCGGGATGGATGAAGCTATTGTTAAGAATATCATGGACGGCCACTATGAACGTGTTCAGTCAACGGGTTCTGGTATCGGGGTGCGTAATGTGATCGACCGATTGGCTTTGTATTATGGTGACAAAGCGAAATTCTTTATGACGAGTACGATTGGGGAAGGCACTGAGGTAAGCCTTATCTTGCCAAGTGTGAATGAAATCGATGTCTCGAAGGGAGAGTTACAATGAAAATTATTGTCGTTGAGGATGAAGAGAAAACGAGAAAAGGTATCATCCGATTGATCAATAAGTTTAGTGATACGTACCAGGTGGTTGGTGAAAGCGATAACGGCTTGGAGGGGGCAGCGCTAATTGAGGAACTGAGGCCTGATTTAGTGATTACCGATATACGAATGCCTGGCACGGATGGTTTAGAAATGCTAGAAAGCCTAAAAAAGAAAGGTATTATAACCAAATCAGTCATACTTAGCGGGCATTCCGAGTTTGATTTTGCACGTAGGGCTCTGCAGACAGGGATCGTCAGCGAATATCTCCTGAAGCCTATTACGGCTGACGACTTGTGTCGTGTACTTCAAGAAGCGGAGAAAACACGGATGTCTAATTTGCTAAATGGCATAGATGAGAAAGCGCCCATTGCTAGCCCTGAGCAATTGCTGGGGCGATATCTAGAACAATCGGATATCGATCATGAACTATTCCACTTGCATATCCATGAATTCCTCGGATTCGATGCTGGCTTGGAATTTCAGGCTGCATCTGTTTATTTAGGGGCTTCTGACAATAAAAGCGTATCCCTATTGAAAGATAAAATTCGACTTCTTATTGAGAATGACATACAGATACCTAACTTTTGTCTGATAGAGCTTCAAGAGCGCCATGAAATTGTTATTTTACTGCAAAAGACAGATTTGCTCGAAATAGAAGAGTTTTGGAAATCAGTGATTGCTCAATTAATCACCCTTGAAGAGTCAGACTTTGTTATTAGCTGGACCTCCCTTCCTCATCTCAGAGATTTAAAAGTCGAAATCTTAAGCTTAAGGGAGATTCACAAGTGGTCACTTACGTATGGAAATCAGCGAACATTTCTAAAAGAGGAGTTCATTGAAAGGGCGGGAAGCAAATTTCAGTATCCTACCGATATGGAATTGAGAATGAAAGAAGCTGTTTCTAATCGTGATAAAGAGAAGATCTATTCTTATATAGAGCCAATGATCGCGGCATGTCGAAATCAGGCTGTACATCCAAAAGAAGTTACCGGAGCTTGTGTCCGGTTCGCCTCCAATATGCTTCACTTGGCAGAGGTGTTAAGTGGTAATGTAACGATGACGAGGGATCGCAATGAGCTGTTCAATTTGTTGTCAGCTGCTCAAACACCAATGGAGTTAAAACATGCTATGAGACTAGCAGCTGACTATGCTTGTAAACATGTTGGACAGGAAGATAAGTCTTTCGGTTTGATCATTCATAAAGCTTCGAAACTTATCCAGGAGCGTTATCAAACGGGGATTTCATTAGATGAACTGGCTAGCCATTTTAATATTACACCTGAGTATTTGAGCTCACTTTTTCAGAAGGAATTAGGCATGTCTTATACGGCTTATATGAAAGATATTCGAATGAAGAAAGCTAAGGAACTTTTGATTAACACATCATTGAAGTCCTATGAAGTGGCGGAACAAGTTGGTTACCCGGATGCGAAGTACTTTTCTAAAGTGTTCAAAGAGGCAACAGGTCTAACTCCTGGAGAGTTTCAAAAGCTTCGGGTCTGATGAGTAATAAGTGGAATAGTAGGCTGGATGATAAAAAGGCTCCATTCGGAGTCTTTTTTCTTTATTTAGGGATAATTACATTAAATTCCTCGACTTATCTTAGAAAATTGGAATTACTTTAGTAAGCTTTTAGCTCTACTATTAAGAAGTACCTCATATTTGCAAGCGTTTTCAATATCTGATTTAAATGAAGGAGGCATGATGAATATAGTCGAGTTAGATAATCAAGCAATAATCATGTTGTAGGCAGGCCAACACCAACTTAATGGAGGGTTTAATGTGAAAAAAGCAGCAATCTTAAGTTCATTGATGATGATGTTTAGTTTATCAGCAGTAGTTCCAGCCTATGCAGCAAGTGCTCTGACCGTCGATTTATCGAGTGTGATCGGACCGGTAACTCATGGGGCGGCAGGTTCCTTATTCGGCATCATAGAAAATCAACCAGATAATAATCTATTCATTCCACTTCACGCTAAGGCATATAACAACCCTGCAGTCTCTGGCTATCAACAGCCGTGGGGAGCTGCTATCCCGGTTGCACAAAGAATCGCCCCTTCTGGCAGCCAAATGTCTATCCGTCTTGCTGACTGGTTTACCGGTTGGTATGATTACACCAATTTGACGGACTGGTTTAATAAGTTGACCACGACGGTAAATGATGTGAAAGCGGCAGGTCTTACGAATGTTTATGGATATGAATTATGGAATGAACCAGACGGTACATGGAAAGGAAAATATGTTGGTGGAATTGATACGAGTAGTAGCTATGTGCAATTCACAGTAACGGTACCTACAACTAAGGCTTATACGATAAATATTCGGTATGCCAATGGTACAGGAGCTGCTTCAACACATAATATGAGTGTCAATGGAGGCAGCGCTGCAGCAATAACATATCCGAATACGGGAGGTTGGTTTAACAGCAGCCCAGGCTCACTCACAACGACTGTTAATTTAAACGCGGGAAGCAACACGATTCGATTAGCTAAAGGTACTACAGGATATGCCGAAATCGACTATATAGATATCACGGGTGGAAGCCCTGTAAGATATGAAGCTGAAAATGCTGTAATAAGTAATAGCACTATCTATAATAGTGGCTATACTTCGTCAAATGCATCTGGGAACTTGACTTTTCGCGAATTCTTCAGTCAAACCTATGCCAAGCTTAAACAGCTAGATTCTACAGCCAAAGCAATTGGACCCTCGTTCGCTGGGTACGGTCATAATGCTATGCAAGACTTTATGGCATACCAGAAGTCCCAAAATACAGTTCCAGATATTGCATCTTGGCATCAGCTTGGGAATGAGAATTTTACCGCCAACTTTAATGATTACAGGTTGATTGAAACTTCGTTAGGGCTAACAGCAAGGCCGATTTCGATTAATGAGTACAGCGGTGCTGCTTGGTTGGATGACGAAGGGAAACCAGGAGTGACCGCACCTTTGATTGCCAAGTTTGAGAGACTTAAAGTCGATACCGCTATGCAAAGTTATTGGGATGTTCCGAATCCTGGGCGATTAGGAACCCTGCTTTCAAGCGCTACCCAAAGAAACGGTGGATGGTGGTTCTACAAATGGTATGGCGACATGTCAGGCAACATGGTAACCACCACGCCTCCAAACGTGAATGATATGCTTGCTCTTGATGCTTTCGCGAATGTAGATTCAACTAGGCAATATGCAAGCGTACTATTTGGTGGCGTTACAGATGGTTCCATCAATGCAACTATAAAGAATTTTCCTTCGTTTTTCGGAACAAATGGTAGCAAAGTGCATGTGCGTGTAGACTGGACACCTTTTGTGAATAGGGGGACTGCGGTTAACACGACAAATACATTGCTTGAAGGGGACTACACAATTGCAAATAATCAGATTTCTGTGCCGATGACTGGTTTATATAATAATGATGGATATCGAATTTATATTACGCCATATGGTCAGGCTGCTAACGTATACGAAGCAGAAAACGCAGCTGTAAACCATGCTAATATTGCAACTGGCTCCAATGCTTCGGGTAGCAAATATGTGGCACAAATGGATTATAGTGATAGTTATATTGATTTCTATGTGAAAGTACCCACTACAAAGTCTTATACCATGACGATCCGATATGCGAACGGCACTGGATCTAATTCAACACAAAGCTTAGCTTATAACGGTGGAGCATTCTCAACAGTTACATACCCAGCTACAGCAGGCTGGGGGCAATTTGGTACCGTGAATGTGAACGTTAACCTAACAGCCGGAGATAACATTATCAGGTTGACCAAAGGAAGTACAGGATACGCTGAGATTGATAATATTACAATAAATTAGGCTATCGCAGTAGGGAGTTCACTGCGAGACTATTTGAAATACGTCATTTGAATTGAATAGATTCAAAAACAAGAAAACACGAGAATCCGAATTGGGTTCCGTGTTTTTTTACTTTTTTTAATCGACGCGACCTTAGAGGATTAACGGTATCGCACACGAATTGTTTCTTATATGATTGTGTAGCGGCTTTTGGAATAGGAAGTGAAATGAGGGGATACTTCTGAAAAGAAAAATAGGAATCCGGTTTAGATTGATGGTATTGATGATTTGTTTAACTACATTACCTGTTGTGACTGTAACCTGGCTTGCTAGCAACAATACACGACATTCGGTGGAACAGGAAATGATTAGTGCCAATAACTCCCGTATGGAATGGGCTAATCAATATTTGAATGAGCTTATTGAGCAGATGAACATTTTATTTTATACCGTGCAGATCAATTCGGAATTAATGGGAAATCTGCAACAAGTAGCTAATCCGAATTTAAATGTACAATATCAAACGCAAAAATATGTTGGTGATACCCTAACCTCATTATTACATTCCAATTCCCGTAAAATTGATGATTTTACACTTTATATTCATGAAAACAAACAGGCATTATCCGTAAGTTATGTTGCCCGTTTAATTTCTTTTATGGATATCCGGACTGGACCATGGAGCCGGATGTTAGATACACCGACTAATATTTATTTTAAACAGGAACTAAATGGGGTTTATGCGTTTCACAGTATGAATCGATTTGAAGATCGTAAGCTATTGGGGGGGCTCTCCGTTAAGATCAACCGCAAGGTTTGGGATGAGGTCGGCAGTATTCTTGGATCTGAACCAGACAGCTCCATTTTCTTGAGCAACGATGAAGGGGAATTATTATCGGGGTCTAAGAATGAACAGGCATTAGGAGATATTTCTATTCTATTAAAAAGTCTTGCTGTACCTGATAGTGGTCTTGGAATTCAGAAAACCAATAAGTATTATTTCTTTATGCAGAAAGTTAGCAATGGTAAATTAACACTGATAAAAGCCATACCGCTTGAAACGATAAATCGCAGCGCTCAAGCTACGATTAATGCCGGTATTGTCACTGGGAGCTTATTTGTCGCTGCCTCGATTATTCTCTCTATCCTTTTTTCGCTTCGTATTAGTAAGCCGATTATTAGTCTAGCACGAACCATGAGAAGAGCGGAAATTCAAAGTTTTGAATTAAAATCTGTCAAAAACAGTGATGAACTTGGTCTGCTAGAGCATGGTTACAACTCAATGATGCAACGCATTAAAGAGTTAATTGAAGTAGAATACCAAGGGAAAATAGACATTAAGACTGCGCAACTGAGGACATTACAAGCTCAAATCAACCCGCATTTTCTCAACAATACCCTTCATCTAATCGGAGGGATGGCTTTAGAGAAGGATGCGCCTGAGATATATCGAGTTACACGGGTGATCGGAGATTTATTAAGATATTCAATCAGTACGGGTAGCGATTTAGTTACGTTTAGAGATGAGCTCAAGCATATGCAGAACTATATCTTTATTCAGGAGCAGCGGTTTACTGGGCGATGTCAAGTGGTGGTTGAGAAAGATGATTTGCCTTCGGAGTGCCGGCTTCCCAAATTCACACTTCAGCCTATTGTAGAAAATGCATTTGAACATGGACTGCATAAAAAAGAAGGCAACTGGCTCGTAGAGGTAAGAATCAAACGAATCCGTAATCATATTCTAATTGCTGTTCAAGATGATGGCGTAGGTCTAGACGAAGAGAAGCTGGGATATATCCGAATAGGGTTAAGGTCTGGCAATGAAAATATTTCGAAATTCTCTGAAGATGAGCAAAGCGGGATAAGAAAAGGCATTGGTTTAAAAAATGTTGATTCCCGGTTGAAGCTGCATTTTGGCGAAAGATATGGTATACGTATTTTCAGCAAGCTAGGGAAGGGAACGATCGTTTTATTCGTATTGCCGGTACTGGAAAAGGAGGAGTTTGAGGATGTATAAAGTGATGATTGTTGACGATGAGCCCTGGTCAAGAAAAGTGATCAAGCAGCTTGGAGAATGGCACAAGCTCCAATTAACGATAATAGGTGAAGCAGAGGACGGAACACAAGGATTGCGAATGATCGCAGAGCTAGCACCTGATATCGTGGTAACAGATATGAGAATGCCGGGTCTTGATGGCGTCGAGCTCTTAAAGGCGCTGAATGATAAACATCCTTTGCTTAAGATCATTGTGATGAGTGGATATGATGATTTTGTATATTTAAAGCAAGCTATTCGATCCCAAGCGAAGGAATACTTATTAAAACCGGTGGACCCCGAAGAGCTGAATGCTGCTTTAGCGCAATGTGTTCGTGAACTGCAGCAAGCCAAGCAAATTTCAGATGTATCTTGGAAAACACCGCTTGTATTTGCCGATGCGGGTTCACTCGATAAGTATTTGGAATATCGTCAATTGATTTATGGTTATATGTTGGATTTAAACGCATCAGGTGTCATTCAAACGTTGAAGTCATTAGGGGAATTTATGGAGCCGATGCACGCTGAACAATTCGATGGCAGTATTCTGAATAAAATCGGTCATGACTTTACCTTAATGCTCGAAGAGTTTGTTTCGACTAGTGAGCTGGAATGGAACCATATCATATCTGAATTGGAACAACAGCCGTCCGATCAAATGGGTTGGAATTCTGTGAAAGAGACCATTGGACAGATTGAACGCATGTATAATCAGGCTATTGCTTTACTATTGGAGGCACGGAAAAATAGAAATAAGCTGGATTTGCGAGAGGTGATCGCGTACATCAATAGGCATTATAACGAATCGATTACTTTGGAGTCACTCGCCGCTTATTTTTATATAAGTAAGGAGCACTTAAGTCGGGCATTCAAAACATTCACCGGAGAAACGATAACCGATTATATTCATCTCAAACGCATGGAAAAAGCCAAAGAACTCATTGTGGATCATAAGTTATCTATTAAGCACGCTGCTGAAATGACAGGGTATCCAGACCTTGCCTACTTCTACAGGGTGTTTAAAAAACATTATGGAATTGCCCCAGGAGAATTACGGAAATAATTGGCGTGTTTTTCCAAGTCGCATCAATATTGTGCAATAGAAGATGTTAATATCCTGAAATGAATATAGAAAACGCTTCCACTATACTGAAGGAGCAGTTAAATCAGAGGGGGGAACGATCCATGAAGAAAACGCTTAATATGAGTATTATCCTAGGCTTAATATTAGCTGCAGGATGCGGCACTAGCACAAATAAGACGAATACAGACGCTAGTAGTGCAGCACCTGCAAGCACACCAGTCAGTACAAAGGCGGCTGCAACTCCGAAAAAAGTAGAACTAAATGTATTTATGAGCTATCCCCAGTATAAAGAACAATTTGAAAAATACTTCGAGCAATTTAAAGCAAAAGAGTTGGCCGAGAAAAATGTAGATGTCACGATTAAAACGGAAATGCCTAATTCGGATCAAGCCAAGCAGATCTTACAAACTCGGCTAGCATCGAATGACGCACCGGATTTGTTTACCATTCATGCAAATGATATTCCGGCTTATTACAAAGCAGGTTACCTAAGTGATTTATCTAGTCAAACAGCCATTAAAAGCTTGTATGAACCCGTGAAGAAAACCGTTACGATCGATGGTAAAATCGTCGTGCTGCCTTTTGAAAGCACAACATGGGGATACTTGTACAATAAAAAAATATTCAAGGATTTGAGCATTACACCTCCAAACACATTGGATGAAATGAAAGCTGTTATCGCAAAAATAACAGCAGCGAATATTGCACCATTTGAACTGGCTTTTCAAGAGTCATGGGTTCCACAACTTATGACTGCGCAATCGCTTGGTGGTATTGTTTCCTCGAAGCATCCGGATTGGATTGAAAAGATGAGTGCAGGTCAGGCTTCATATAGTGACGTAGCAGCCATTTTTGATATTATCGATCTCATTAACGCAAACGGCACGAAAAAACCATTCGAGGTTGGTAATGAAGCTGGTGCCGCTGAATTTGCCAATGGAAAATCCGCTATGTGGGTACAAGGCCCTTGGAATGCGGATGCCATTCTGAAAGTTAATCCAAGTTTTGAAATGGGCGTTGCAGCACTACCTGTAAGCAATGATTCCAAAGATACCATGATTAATCTTTCAACCTCTACTTCCTTAGCTGTATCGCCAACAACTAAAAACAAAGAAGTAGCACTTGATTTATTGAACTATATGCTAGATGAGAAAGATTCTTCCGCGCTATTTAAACAATTGAAATTCAATCCCATCTCAACCGTTCATAAATTTGAAGTGAATCCGTGGGTTAAGGAATCCTCCGCATATGTAGAAAAGGGGAAAGCGTATCAGGATTTGAAGCTGCCAAACGGTGTTACAGACGAGCAAGCTAAATTATTGCAAAGCTATTATGCTAAAAACATAACCAAAGATCAATTTATTAAAACAATGGATAAAACATGGGCAGCAGCAGTTAAAGCTGCTAAGTAAAAGCTGAGTAACGGTTAACTAGGAGTGATACAAAATGATTTTTACTAGGAATAGGAAGCAAAACGTCATCCTGTTAGCCTTCGTTTTTCCCGCAATACTATTCTATTCCGTCTTTGTACTCGCCCCCTCTTTTGGGGGGATATGGTACAGCCTGACGGATTGGAATGGGCTAAATCCCACCTATAATATGGTGGGATTTAGCAACTATATCGAAGCGCTCACAGATGATCCATACTTTCTGGATGCCATTTGGTTTACACTCAAATACGTTATTTTCATGGTCGTATTATCAAATTTTTTAGCTATCCTTTTGGCAGTGTTAATAGAATCACAAAAACGAAGTAAGGTTTGGTTTCGGACGATCTTCTTTATGCCGAATATGATTAGCCTAATTATCGGCGGGTTTATGTGGATGTTTATTTTCACTAAAGTTTTACCCTATATAGCTGAACATACGATCTTTCACTTTTTAGACCAATCCTGGATAGGGGATCCAAGATTCTCCTTTTATACACTCTTAATACTTTCCCTCTGGAGTGGAGTAGGATACTTAATGGTGATATACATTGCAGCACTTCAAGGGGTGCCGCAACAGATGAAAGAAGCTGCTGCTATAGATGGGGCAAATGCGATGCAAACATTTCGAAATGTGACTCTCCCCATGATCTATCCAGCTTTGACCATTGGACTTTTTGTGACTTTAAACGGTTCCTTTAAAGTCTTTGATGCGGTTTTTGCTTTGACTGGCGGTGGACCCGGGCGGGCTACACAGGTTATCGCGCTTAATATTTATGAAGAAGCATTTAGTCTGAGTAGTCGATATGGTTATGCTAGCGCTAAGGCAATGATTCTATTCTTGATTGTCTTTATCGTCACACTCGTTCAATTGTGGATCATGAAAAGAAAAGAGGTGGAGGCATGAGTAGTCAAGATGCACGTGTTGGACTTAGCCTAGTGAGTCGTCGTGCTGGCTCATCTCTTATTTTTCTCTTCCTGTTCATCGGAACGGTTGTGATGTTATTTCCAATCTATATGGGGTTATTGAATTCTGTGAAAACGCAAAGCGAGATGCTGACGAATATTCTTTCCTTTCCTGCTGATTTTCAATTTGCCAATTATTCGAGCGCCTTTGAAAAAATACACTTTTTAAGAAGTCTATCGAATACGATTCAAATTGCTGTTGTTGGTTTATTTGGGATTATTGGTTGTGCTTCTTTGGCTGGATACAAGCTGTCCAGAACGAAAGGGAAATTGAGTGCTTTTTTGTTTGGACTTTTCATTCTTTCGATGTTAATCCCTTTTCACTCGGTCATGATCACCCTCGTGAAAATATCTAGAGAACTACACATCCAAGGTTCAATTTATGGACTTGGCTTAATCTATATCGGGTTAGGTGTGTCCATGGCCATTTTTCTATATCATGGTTTTGTCAAATCCATACCTCGAGATTTGGATGAAGCTGCCGTTATCGACGGCTGTGGAGAGTTTAAATTGTTCTTTACTGTGATTTTTCCGCTACTTCTACCTGTCACAGCTACCATTGCGATTTTGAATTTACTATGGATATGGAATGATTTTCTGTTGCCACTGTTAATATTAACCGATTCAGATCGATATACACTGCTCTTATCAACGAATATGTTATTTGGTGAATATAGCAATGACTGGTCCAATATTTTAGCTGCCTTATTGCTGGCTATGCTGCCTGTCATTATCTTTTATCTATTTCTGCAAAAATATATTCTAAATGGAATTGCTGAGGGTGCGATCAAAGGATAATACCATCAATTGGAATGGAGAGGAGGAATCTTGTTTTGGTAACTGGAGGGCATGAAGTAACTGGGTTTTTAAAGGCCAAAGGCAAAAAGCTGATAAACGGTGAAGGACAGGAGATTCTGCTTCGCGGCGTTGGATTTGGTAGTTGGATGCTTCCTGAAGGGTACATGTGGCTTTTTCCTGATCAAGGGGATCGACCAAGACGAATCGAACAGATGGTGAAGGATTTGGTTGGCGAAGAGAAGGCTGAGCAATTCTGGGAGATTTATTATAATCGATATACATCCGAGTCGGATATTCGGCAAATCGCTGCGGATGGTTACAATTCCGTTCGTGTACCGATTCTTGCCAGATTTTTGATAGAGGATAGTGATGGTGAGGTTGTTCGCTATATTCAAGCTCATTTGAAGATCTTGGACAACGTCATTGATTGGTGTCGTGAGCATAGACTGTATGTAATTCTTGATCTGCATGGTGCTACAGGAGGACAGACAGGAACGAATATCGACGATTCGGAGTTCGATAAACCTGAGCTGTTTACGAACGAACGGAATCAAGAGATCACAGTCGCGTTATGGCGAATGCTGGCTGAGCGTTATAAAGATGAGTGGATTGTAGCAGGTTATGATCTTTTGAACGAGCCGCTGCCAGAATGGTTTTCAGCTTATAATGATCAAGTAATGCCGCTTTATAAGAAAATTACTAAGGCTATTCGCGAAGTCGATGACCGTCATATGATCATTTTGGAAGGTGTGCACTGGGCCACAGATTGGTCGATTTTCGATGATAAATTTGATGATAATCTTATGCTTCAATTTCATAAATACTGGAATAACCCAGATACGGAGAGTATTCAGATTTATCTGGATAAGCGTGAAGAATGGAACGTGCCGATCTTTATGGGCGAAGGCGGTGAGAATAATAAGGAATGGTATGCAGGCGCATTTCGATTATTTGAGGATCATGACATTTCGTGGAATTTTTGGACTTGGAAAAAAATGGACAAAAATAATTCGCCATGCACTGTGATCAAGCCAGCAGGTTGGCAGCAGTTGATTGACTACTTAGAAGGTGGAGTTAAACCAGATAAAGAATCTGCCGAACACATTTTATGGGAATACCTGCACAACCTTTCTTTTGAGCAATGTTTGTATCAAAAAGAAGTAACAGATTCCCTTTTTCGCAGACCTTCGACTCGTATACCCGCTATTTTCTATGGGTACAGGGGAGAAGGGATTAGCTACGGGACCAAGAACCGTAAGGTTGAAAACATGGGATTTCGGATGAATGACAGAACAGATATCCGCTTTATAGAAGGATCTAGAACGACACCTAATTTTCAACATGGCAAAGGGGAACTTTGGCAAGCGGATGAACGATTATGCGTTCAATTAACAGCTGAAGATTGGTTTGCTTATGAATTCACAGTGGGTCATGATTCCAAAGCCTCGCTTTATACGGTTGATTTACATGCTTTTACACCTTATGAAAGAGCGCAGATGACTGTTTCAGTCGATGATAAAGTAATGGGTATAGTAGAGATTGCTGGGAATTCATGGAGTACACTGCGTTTGAATGACGAATTCCAGCTTAGTCCTGGATTACATCGCATTGTACTTACATCCATGGTAAACATAGTACGCATGGAATGGCTCGAAGTTATACCGGTGAAAGAGTTAAATCTATGAGAAAAATAATGATTAGGACGAGGTAATAGAAGGCATTCACTCATTGAGTGGATGCCTTTTTTTGCGTGGGCGGCATTTCTTAAACCCCTTCTTATCATAGGAAAAAAGCCCTTGGCAACATTGACAAAACATGTTGTCTAACATATAGTTGTTTAAACAACAATTTGAAAGGGGCAACGTATATGTCAATCGAACCCCGAATGCTGCCGATCGGATTCGCGATGGGCGTTACGCACAGAAAGCTGACGGCCTTGTTTCAGCAACGGCTAAGTGCGCATGGCATTACGCCCGAGCAGTGGTCTGCGCTGAATCAAATCGATCGCGCTCAAGGTTTGATCCAGCGTGAAATCGCCGAACGGACCGGCAAGGACAAGCCGACGACGACGCGGATTTTGGATATTTTGGAGAAGAAGGGGCTTATCTATAAGAAAGCGGGCAATCGGGACCGGCGGTCTTTTCTTGTATATAGCACTGAGCTCGGGCAAGCGATCATTCGCGAAACGACACCGATCGAAGACAGTGTGACGGCGGAAGTAAAAGCCTGCATTTCGGAAGAGGAATACGATATCATGATGGAGCTGTTGCTGCGCATTCAACTGCATATCGGCGGGAAACTAGGGCATACGGAGCTGGTAGAAGACTAATAATATTTGATGAGATTTGATTGGAGATGATGCTAAAATGCAGCAAGAACAACAAACTCCATTATGGACGAGGCCATTCATTGCTTTAACAATCTGTTTTTTTCTGTTATTTCTAAGTTTGCAAATGCTCCTTTCGTCCTTCCCAGCCTACGTGAAAAGTGAATTTCATGCAGGGAACATACAGGTAAGCCTTGTGACGTCTGTATTCGCGCTGGCAGCCATCCTATCGCGTTTCGCGACAGCTGCGCTCATGCAACGCGTTTCGCGGATGAAGCTTCTGCTCGCGGGTCTCATTGTCGCTGCGGCTACTACGGCGCTGTACTCGGCTGCGGGCTCTGTCGCTACGCTATTATCGTTGCGTATTGGCTATGGCATCGGCTTCGGAATGGCGAGCACGATTCTGCCGACACTCGTATCCCGTATTATCCCATTACGACGTATGGGGGAGGGCATCGGTTATTTCGGGTTGTCGACCAGTCTAGCCATGTCGATCGGTCCGTCTATCGGCTTGAATGTCATGAAACAAGACAGTTTCATGCATTTGACGATGATAGGATTGATTACATCCGTGGCTATCTTTCCAGTCTTATGGCTGTCACGTTCGAAGCGGGATCAAGCCTCTAAGGAGCAAACGAAGCCTGTTGGTCAAGTCGTTCTACCCAGAGCCGCAGCAAAACCCAGATTCAATAGGAAACTATTGTTTCCCGCGTTGCTGAACTTTTTTCTCTCTATCACGTACAGCGGTTTGCTTAGTTTCCTTGCCTTATTCGGCGATTATGTACATATCGAACAGGTCGGCTTATTCTTCATGTTTAACGCCGTCACGATTATTCTCGTTCGTCCGTTTTCGGGACGAATCTTCGACCGCTTCGGGCATGCTTCGGTACTGATTCCCGCAGGATTGTTCGTCATGGCCAGCATGGCGGTGCTGTCAATTACGCATGCCATGCCGATGTTGATCGTGTCCGCGCTGCTCTATGGCGTAGGATTCGGTGCCATTCAGCCTACGATTCAAGCTTGGATGCTGCGATTATCGAATCCGGAGCAGTATGGCATGGCGAACAGCATGTTCTACAATTCAACGGATTTCGGCGTTGCGCTCGGCGCAATTCTGCTTGGCGCAATCTCATCAGTAACCAACTACTCGGTGATGTACAGATATTCGGCCGGCGTAATGGCAGTTTTCGTCTTTCTTGGAGCGCTGCAGCATTTCATGGCTTCTAGACGCGTCCAAAGAAGTAATGGCGACTTGGTCGGTTCATGAACAGAAGAGCTATTTAGTTTGATTTTTCCCTAATATTATAGAATTATTTGTTATTTTTACATGTTTATTGCACGTAATGGGTAAACCAAGAAGGATTTCTTTCAAACTACCCATGCAGGTTAGGAGTGGTAACCCACGAGCGTTCAAACCTTACAGAAACCTATGATGGTACTGCCGGATTTAAAAGACAAGGTTGCATTGATTACCGGAGCAGGATCCGGTATTGGACGGGCTGCCGCCGTGCTGCTGGCGCAGCAAGGCATGAAAGTATGCCTTGTGGATTTAAATGACGATCGGCTAGAGCAGACGAAACAAGATATAGAATTAGCAGGCGGCCAGGTTATAACAGTCGACATCGACATCTCCGATCCGAACAAAGTTAAACAGGCGTTCGAGCAAACGACAAAGACCTGGGGGCGGCTTAATTTTGTCTTTGCCAATGCCGGCATCAATGGTGTTTTGGCGCCAATCGAAGATATGAAGCCAGAGGATTGGGATCGTACACTTTCCGTCAATCTAAAAGGAACGTTCCTTTGTGTTAAACATGCGATTCCACATATGAAAGAAGAAGGCGGCAGTATAGTCATCACGAGTTCCATTAACGGAAATCGCACCTTCTCGGGGTTCGGGATGACGGCTTATAGCACATCAAAGGCAGGGCAAGTTGCATTTGCAAAAATGGCCGCGTTAGAATTGGCACAGTACAAAATACGCGTCAACGCCATCTGCCCGGGGGCAATTAAGACGAATATTGGAGAAAATACGCAGCCGACAGCGGAGCTAGAGAAAATTAAAATTCCGATTAAGTACCCGAAGGGTAACCAACCATTGGAACACGCGCCTGGACAGCCTGAGCAAGTTGCCGATCTGGTAGCTTTCCTTGCTTCAGACGTTTCTAACCATATCACTGGCACAGAACTGTTCATTGACGGCGCTGAATCGCTGTTATAATTCAAAACAAAAACACGAAACCCAATAAAGGGTATCGTGTTTTTTGTTTGCTGTTTCAATCCACCAGGATGTGTGTAATTAGGATTAGATACAACAAGCGGGGAGGAAATGGAATGACAACGATTGCCTCGAAATCAAACACGGACGCTATCTATTTGCTGCATGAGGGCACACAGTATCAAAGCTATCAATTTCTTGGGGCTCACTTTGAAGAACGCGATGGCCGCAAAGGAGTCAACTTCGCTGTTTGGGCGCCGAATGCCAAGCAGGTGAACGTATCCGGCAGCTTTAACGGTTGGGATGGCAGTCATCATGCGATGGCCATGCAGGAAGGCATTTGGACACTGTTCATTCCCGAGCTTGATGAAGGCACCTTATACAAATATGAAATCGTTACGATGGACGGGGATCGTTATCTGAAGGCGGATCCATACGCGTTTCATACGGAGCTTCGACCGGAAACCGCTTCCATTATTGCTTCGCTTGAAAATTATGAATGGCAGGATAAAGACTGGTTGGAGAATAATAAGTCGAACCAACGCTTACAGCAGCCGCTTCTCATTTATGAGGTGCATTTGGGCAGTTGGAAACGCAAGGAGGACGGCGGATTTTACAGTTATGTGGAATTAGCAGATGAACTCGTCGATTACGTTCACGAGCGGGGTTATACCCATATTGAGCTAATGCCCTTAGCAGAACACCCGCTTGACTCCTCGTGGGGATATCAGGTAACCAGTTACTATTCGGTGACAAGCCGTTATGGATCACCGAAAGACTTTATGTACTTTGTTGATCGTTGTCATCAAAAGGGAATAGGCGTGATTATGGACTGGGTCCCTGCTCATTTTTGCAAAGATGCCCAAGGCTTATCCCGATTCGATGGCTCCCCCCTCTATGAGTATGCGGATAGTCGCAGAGGTGAGAATCCGACTTGGGGGACGTATATATTCGATTATGGTAAGCCAGAAGTCGTCAGCTTTTTAATTTCGAATGCTCTGTTCTGGATGGATAAGTATCATGTGGATGGACTAAGAATCGATGCCGTTTATAGTCTGTTAACGTTGAATTTTAATCGGGCAGAAGTGGAATGCATTCGGAATGAACAGGGTGGAGAGGAGAATCTGGAAGGGATTGCGTTCCTACAGAAATTAAATGCGGTCGTATTTTCCAGGTATCCGGGTGTGCTCATGATTGCAGAAGACTCCAGCGCGTATCCGGGTGTAACTACACCGGTTGAGTATGGCGGACTAGGATTTAATTACAAATGGAATTTAGCCTTTACCTGGGATACGCTAGAATTTATGAAGAAAAATCAAAGCGAACGCAGCGGACAGGAAGATCGGTTAACCCGGTCACTGCTGGGGATGATGGATGAGAATTATGTCTTGCCTTTTTCTCATGATGAAATGGTCTATCCGACCAAATCCCTGCTAGGTAAAATGTCTGGGGAAGACAATTGGCAGCGCTTTGCTAATTTGCGCGTGTTTTATACCTATATGATGGGACATCCGGGTAAAAAGCTGCTTTTTATGGGCACTGAATTCGGACAAATGGACGATTGGAATTCAGAGGGCACCTTGGCATGGGGGTTGTTGAGGATTGAAGAGCATCAGCACTTTGCGGAATTTGTGAAACAGATGAATCATTTTTACATAGAAGAAAAAGCTTTGTGGGAACTTGATTTCGAGTCGAACGGATTTGCCTCACTGGTTGCGGATGATAAAGAGGATGGTCTGGTGACGCTCTTGCGAAAATCGAAGACAAACAATGAACAGCTTATTATAATTAGCAATTTTAAGCCTGAAACGCATGAGGGTTATCGCCTTGGGGTCATGGAGGCTGGGCGCTATCAGGAGGTTTTTAACAGCGATAAGTTGGAGTTTGGCGGATCAGGAATAACGAATGAGAACATGTTGGAAACCGAGGAATGGCCTTGTCAGGGTTATGCTCAAAGTATTTTGGTTAACATACCGCCGCTTGCAGCGGTTATCGTCAAATATATCCCTATGGAAGGATGAGATCAGGGTGAAGAAACAGGAATGCGTAGCCATGCTATTAGCAGGCGGTGAAGGCAGTAGACTTAGTCCGTTGACGAAAAATATTGCAAAGCCAGCTGTTCATTTTGGTGGAAAATATAGAATTATTGACTTTGCATTGAGCAATTGCCGTCATTCGGGCATTGAGACGGTAGGCGTGATGACGCAGTACAAACCTGCAGTTCTGCATGCTCATATCGGAAGCGGGGAAGCGTGGGGGATGAAGAGTGAGAGAGGGGGTATCTCTCTGTTTGAAAGACAAGTAGGTGCACCCAATGCTTACTCGGGGACAGCGGATGCCATTTATCAGAATTTGGCTTTTCTCCGGGAACAGAAGCCAAGCTACGTTTTAATAATTTCCAGCGATCATATATACAGCATGGATTACCGAGCGATGCTCGAGCATCACAAGGTTTCTGGCGCGGATGTTACCATATCAGTGACTCCTGTTCAATGGGAGGAAGCGAATCGTTTTGGCATTATGAGCACGGATGAAGATCACCGTGTCACAGCTTTTGCAGAGAAACCACAGAGACCCGATAGTAATCTCGCCTCCATGGGTGTGTATTTGTTCAATTGGGATGTTCTTAGGTCTTCGTTAGAAGAAGATGCGGAAGATCAGGCTTCGAGCCATGATTTTGGACAAAATATCATTCCAGGACTGCTGGCCAGAGGTGCCCACTTATCGGCTTATCCGTTTCAGGGATATTGGAAAGACGTCGGTACGATTCAGAGCCTTTGGGAATCCCATATGGATTTACTTGGATATACGCCTAAGTTGCAATTGGAACAGGAAACTTGGCCTGTACTGACCCAAACAAGGAATCTCTCACAAACTCACGTTGCCTTGACGGCCAGAGTAAATAATGCGGTAATCGGGGACGGCTCGAGGGTTTATGGAAATATCAGTCATTCCGTGTTATTCGATAACGTACGGGTTGGGGAAAATAGCAGAGTATTCAATAGCGTCATCATGCCAGGTGTGCAAATTGGAAAAAATGCACTCATAAGTAATGCGATTATCGGAGAAGGCGCTATCATTAAAGATGGAGCTGTTGTAGGCCAGTTAGATAGCTTAGAGATTACAACAATTGCTGAGAGAACAACGGTAAGGCGTCAATATCCAGCTGTTATTCCGGCCAAGCTGACCAATCAGGTGTATTTCGGGTAATCCAAGGAGGAGTGTATGATGAAAGATGTTCTTGGGATGATCAATTTGATGAATGAACAAGATGACTTATCTACGCTTACACGCAATCGATGTGTGGGTGCCGTGCCTTTTGCCGGTCGTTATCGGATGGTCGACTTTGCGCTCTCCAATATGAGTAATTCGGGTATTCAGAAGGTTATGTTTTTGGCGAATGACAAAGCGGACTCCCTGCTCGAACATGTGGGTGATGGGCATCATTGGGGCTTAGATACGACCACGGAAGGCGGCGTAACGGTTCTCCCTCCTTGCCATCTCGCCAAAGATATGCGTGGGGATCTATTTCATCTATACAGTCATATTGATATGTTGAAAAACTGCACCGAAACGTATTTGCTGCTTGCACCCAGCGGTGTGATTTACCATTTGAATTTTGAAAATATGGTCGATTACCATCTTAGCAATGGCGCTGAAATTACAATTCTCTATAAGCATTTAACGGAGATGGATCGTCATGCGCATATAGGTCATGCTTATAGCCTGGAAATGAACGATCAGGGCAGAGTCATCAACGTCACACCAACCTACCATGCTTTACCAAGCTTAACACCGCAAAATATCGATTTGGATACGATGGTGATCAAACGGAGTCTGCTCATTGAGCTGATCGAGAACAGTGTGAAGCGTGGTAGTGAGAGGTATCTAAAAGAAATCATCTGGAGCCACTTAGCTGATATTGATGTCCAAGGATACGCCAATCATGGGTACGTGGCGATTATGGATTCGATAGATAGTTACTATGCGCACAGTATGCACCTCCTGCAACCGCAAGGGTGGCATCAATTCATGATTAATCATGAATCTGTGTATACAAGGCAAGAGGAGGAACAGGAAACGGCTTGTCATGACAACGCATTAATTCGTAACTCATTCATAGCTCATGGCTGCAGTATTGAAGGCTATGTGGAAAATAGTATTTTGTTTCCCGGTGTGAAGGTGAATCGAGGCGCTAGCATCAAAAACAGTATCGTGATGCATCAGTGTGCCATCGAAGCAAACGCCTATTTGGAACATGTTATTCTGGATAAACAAGTTGTTGTGGAACAAGGGGCTATCTGGCGCGGGCAGTTCGCTCACCCCATTGTGGTGTGATTTCAGCCAATAACAACAAGGTGGAGGAGGTCAAGTATGACTAGCAACGATTTCCGATGGGAACACGGTAAAAAAGTACTTTTATCGGGATTAGATCCAAACGATACAAATGCTCATCACGAAAGAGATGAAATCGAACCGAATATGGCACGTTTAAAGGAACGATTGGAAGCTCTTCAAAATATGCTTTATGCAGAAAAAAAGCGGTCTGTTCTGTTCGTCATTCAAGGCATGGATTGCAGTGGAAAAGATGGTGTCGTGAAGCATGCGCTCGGATGCCTGCATCCGCAAGGATTCCAAGTAACGAGTTTCCGAGCGCCAACAGAAGAAGAGGCATCCCATGATTTTTTGTGGCGTGCACACAAGGCAACGCCTGCCAAAGGCATGATTGGGGCTTTCATCCGATCCTACTATGAAGATGTGCTGATCACCCGTGTACATCGTTTAATTGACGATTCGGATGTCAAACAACGGTTCAAGCATATCAAACATTTTGAGAAACTGCTGGAGAGCAGTGGTGTGAAAATTGTAAAGATTTTCTTGCATATTTCGCAAGATTTCCAGCTAGCCAAGCTTAGGAATCGACTCAAGGATCCAACAAAGCGTTGGAAATTTGATAAGAATGACCTGGTTGAACGTGAATCTTGGGACGAATATCAAGCGGCTTATGAGGATTTAATTAAACAGTGCAGTACGGATTCAGCACCTTGGTATATTGTCCCTGCCAATCATCGCTGGTATCGGGATTGGGCAGTTCTACAAATTGCCGTGGCAGCGTTAGAAAGCATGGAATTAACTTATCCGGAATCGGACAAGGAGTTTGAAGACAAGCTCCTTGCCACATTGGAGTAAGATTGGCTTAGGGAAGAAGGGACAAGGATATGGGAAAAGAAATGGAAGGGGTTCAAGCCGCAGGTGATTACACACCGGAGAAGTTGTTTCATGAATTAGATAACGAACCAGACTTAAAACTGGATAATGACCAATTAGAACGCATAGCCTCCATAGTAAATGCGTATAAAGGGAACATTAAGTCCCATTTAATTGAGCAGCAGGAGAAGAAGACCTCTTGGGCAGATCGGCTTGCTGATAACATTGCAAAGTTCGGTGGAAGTTGGGCGTTCATTCTACTTTTCAGCTTGTTTTTAGTCATATGGATGACGATTAATTTCATGAGCTTCGCCTTCGATAAACCCCCGTTCATCCTGCTTAATCTTATCCTCTCTTGTATTTCAGCCTTCCAAGCTCCAGTCATTCTCATGAGTCAGAATCGACAAGCTTCTAAAGATAAGCAGGAGGCGATCCTTGACTTCGCCATTAATTACCGTGCGGAGCAGGAAAATATGGAGCTCAAGGCCATGCTGGATAGGTTGGATCAAAGGCTTGAAAGAATCGAGCAACAGGGGCGGTAGGGATTGTCGTTTTACCTTCATACATAAGTAGATAAAGAGGAGACTCCTTCGCGGAGTCTGCTCTTTCGCATTTTTGACCATTGAGGTCGTAAGAACAAGTAAAAGAACAAGAACACGGAACCCAATATAGAGTTTCGTGTTTTTTGATAAAAAATCATTTTTTACGTCAAAGACGCTCTAGGTAAAAACATTTATATTGAAAATGAGATCCATATAAAGGAGTGTATCGAAGCAATGATCAACAAAAAAGTAATATTTCTAAATCCGTGGCAGGTTGAAACGGTGGAAGAGAACTTCTCCGGGCAAATTGGCGTAGAGGAGGTACTGGTTAAGAAGATAAATACCTTAATCAGTCCGGGAACTGAACTGGCCATGTTGTCGGGGAACGAAGCTTGGTTCCAGATGCCTGGTATTCCAGGATATGCAGCCGTAAGTGAGATCGTGGAAGTGGGGGAGGGCGTGACGGGGTTTACATCCGGTGATGTTGTTTTTCATTACGGGACTCACTCCAAGTATGAGGTTGTTTCAATAAGGGGGACCTTTCTTAAAGTTCCGGAGAATCTGGATTTGAAATGGGTTCCGTTTACTCGCATGGCAACCGTCGCAACAACGGCAATTCGTATTTCGAACATTGAATTTGGTGATTATGTTAGCGTAACGGGGCTTGGACTAATCGGAAATATGGCCGCTCAACTGGCGCAGGCTCAGGGCGCTACGGTGATTGGTATTGATTTATCTGTGGAACGACTTCGAATAGCCGAGCAGTGTGGTGTTATCTATGGTTTGAATGGTAGACAAGACAGTGTGAAAGAACAAATCGCCGATATCACCCATGGAAAAGGAGTTTCTACCCATATTGAAGCTACGGGGGTCCCGCAAGTAGCGATTCAGAGCCTCCCCTATATCGGCAAATTAGGTGAAATCATTTTCTTAGGTAGTCCTCGCGGTGAGTATAACACGGATGTAACGGATGTTCTGAATTACTGTCATCTGTATGGCAGGGGCTGCATTACATTCAAGGGAGCGCATGAATGGCGGTACCCAATTGAACCTAATGAGTTTGTGAAACATTCGTTGGTCAGGAACTCGAGCATTATTTTCGAGATGATGAAGCAGAAACGGTTGCAGATCGACCCTTTAATTAGCCATGTGTTGAAGCCAGAGGAAGCCAAGAAAGCTTATGAGGGTCTTCGAATGAATAAGGATCAGTACAGCGGTGTTTTATTTGACTGGAGCGAGGCATGAGTCTGAAAAGAAAAGTTCGCATCGGTATGATAGGTTACAAATTTATGGGCAAAGCACATAGTCATGCGTACCGTGATTTACCTTTCTATTTTGACACAGATATCGAACCGATCCTTCAAACAATCGTTGGTCGCGATGAAGCTAATGTTAAACGAGCGGCTGATCAATTCGGTTGGTTATCCTATGACACGGATTGGCGTCGTCTGATCGAGAGGGATGATATTGATGTCATTGACATCGGTACCCCGAATCATACCCATGCTGAAATTGCCATAGCAGCGGCTCAAGCGGGTAAGCATATCATTTGCGAAAAGCCACTTGCCATGCATAAAGAACAAGCCTTCACCATGTGGAAAGCCGCTCAGAAGGCGAATGTGATCCACATGACTTCACATAACTACCGATTCGCACCTGCTATTCAGTATGCCAAAAAGCTAATTGCAGATGGGGTTATAGGGGACATTTATCATGTGAGAGCGCAATACTTGCAAGATTGGCTCATGGATGCGGATTTCCCTCTAGTTTGGCGTCTGAAAAAAGAGATCTGTGGCTCAGGTACCTTAGGTGACCTTATGGCTCATTCTATTGATTTGGCTCGATTTCTGGTAGGTGAAATTAAGGAAGTTACTGGCATGATGGAAACATTTATCAAGAAGAGGCCTGTAGAAGGTGAGCAATCCATGGCAGACGTAGATGTAGATGATGCTGTTGCGGCCCTGGCTAAGTTTGAAAATGGAGCCTTTGGCGTATTTGAAGCTTCGCGATATGGCAAAGGAAATCGCAATGGGAATCGCCTTGAAATCAATGGCTCCAAAGGATCTTTGCGCTGGGATATGGAAAATATGAATAGCCTTCAGTTATACTTGGACAATAATGCAGTAGGTATGCAAGGTTTTAGAACGATACATTGTACAGAGAGCGTACACCCGTATGCGGGTGCTTATTGGCCTGCTGGACACGGTATTGGCTATGAACACACGTTTATTAATCTGATGCATGCGTTTATGCAAGGAATTTCAACAAATGTGAATCCGTCCCCAAGTTTCGAGGATGGGTATCGGAATCAAGTGGTGCTAGATGCGATTGCAAAGTCGGCGTCTAAGGGAGCACGGATTAAAGTTACCTATTGACGCAATCATCAATCATTCTGCAGGAGGGAAGTACGTGGAGACTTGGATGAACAGCATAACGCCTTTCGTTAGAGTGGTCAAAATTCATAAATCCTTCTCTCTGGCGGGTGAATGGATGGATTATGACCATGTGTTTACCTATATTGAGCAAGGTGAAGCAGAGTTTTTTTTGAACGGAGTCAAATATGAGGTGAAGGAAGGGGATATTCTCCTTATGCATCCCTTCATGGCGCATATTATTCGCTCTACGTCAGAGGTGCCTTTGATCCAATATATCGTCCATTTTGACTTGTTTTATGACGAAGAGCGAAGCTCTTGGAAGGACCAAGTGATTACGGAAGAGCGTAAAGCGATTATAGAAAAAGAGATGCAACTAGCCTCTACGAGCCCCATTTCCCATTTGCAATTGCCGGACCAGATCGAGTTAAAGAAAAGATTTCTGATCATGCAGAAGGAGTTTCTGGATCGGAGATCGGGTTATTCGTTGATCCTCAAAGGCAATTGTTTGGAGTTATTAGTCCTTTTTATGAAGGGACAAGTGGGTCATAACGTTAGAGAAGGAAAGCTGACGAAGGGCTGGGTGTTCATTGAAAACACCATCACATTTATTAATGAAAGATATTGGGACCCAGAACTGGATAATCATACGATAAGTGAGCATGTCGGTATATCGACCAATCATTTATCGTTTTTATTTAAAGATCAGCTTGGCATTACGATTCATAAATATTTGACGCATATTCGAATCGAGCAATCCAAAATAAGAATGATCGAAGGGACGCAAACTTTAACCGCTATTGCTGAGCTGGTGGGCTTTTCAAGCATTTATTTATTCAGCCGATCTTTTAAGGCTACGGTCGGAGTTATGCCCAGCCAGTTTATGGCGATGAATTCTGATATTGGCAAGCGTTGAAATAGTCCGTCCTTTTGTCATAGATATCTTACTTCTGTCCTGTTGTGAACGCATCCATCCATTTCTTAGAATAAGATCATACCCATAAGATCTGAGGTGACTGAAGTCTTATTACTGGTGTGATCATAATCATGGAGGTGTGTCTCGAAATGTTGAAGAAGATGACAAGGGTACGGGAAAGTCGTGTTGTTAAAAAGGTCATAGCACTGGTCATGATTGCGATGCTGCAAAAAATGCTGACAATTTTGAGCTACGCCAAGCTACGTGCCACGTCGGGCGAGCTGCGCAACATGAACGCAGCGGAAATCGCTAAGATTCAATTTGTAAGCGATTACATAAATATGTAAATCGCTAATCCAGTCATGAAACGGAGGAAGATGACATGCCAAAACAACCTGTTCCGGTCCATACACGAACAAGCCGCCTAATTCGCTTTACACTTTGCCTGCTGCTCCTGGTGGCGACTGTTATTCCGGTTGCAACGGTTCTCCCGGCGAAGTCCGAAGCGGCCGTCGATGATACGCCCTACTTCGTCGACAACGCGACGTGGTACCGCGATTTCGCACCCGGTATCATCAGTCCGAACGAAGGGACAGTTGAAATGACCGTTCGCTTCGACAAACCCTACTCGGACTTCGGTGCCTGGTACGACTTCATGTTCCGCCTTATACCCGGGCAGAGCGGTCCGGGCAACACGCTATACAGCGTCCATATGTCCCCGCCGACGTCTAAGCCGACTGGCTCGACGTACGATCAACCGCTGACCTTCTTCGTGAAGAACGGCAACGGGACGACCGGTGCGTTCGCTTACGCGCAGCCGGCCGATCTGAACTACACGATCGGCCAGCCGTTCAACCTAGCCTTCACCTGGAAGCTCGGTCCCAGCGGATACGTGGCTATCTATAAAGACGGCGTCCAGCTCGCCAGAACGTCGACCTCGATCGATCCGGTCCAAGAGAAGTACATTCCGTACGAGTTCATGGTCGAGCGAGGCGCTCCTTACAACGTGACCAACCTGAAAGTCTCGACCCGCTCGCTCGACGCTGCGGAGCTTGAACATTCGACGTCCGCTTTTACACGCGGCACGGATACTTCACTGCTCGCCGACATTGCGCTTGGGCAGCCGGTGCAAACCCAGAAGTTCGTCACACCATGGCATGCCTCGTCTGGATACAGCGTTGTCAAGCCAGCTTTCCGCAGCGACAAGCAGGTGTTTGTCCAGAACGAGGATGCAGTTTTCCCGATGATGACCGTCAACTACGGCTCCGCCCAAAAGACGTATAACGTCAATATTAAAGTGAAATATCCGAACGGGGATACTGCATTTACCAGATCGATTCCCGTTGACGTCCCGGCGGACGGCACGTATCGCATCCAGGAGCTGCCGCTGCCGGAGCTGGACAACAAGGTCGGATTCTGGTACCTGGAGACGACCGCCAGCTCTTCGGCGTCAGATGTCGTCACCTACAATAGCGCCATTTCCAAAGTACCGTTAAACGACACCGCCGTCCCTGATGGCAAATATGCGAGCTACTACGGCACGCATGTCGACTACAAAGATTCCATGTCCTCGTGGAAGAAGATCAACACCGATACCACTCGCGGGTGGGAGGATGCGAAGGTGTTCTTGTGGTATAATATCGAGCCTACGAGCGGGCATTTTACATGGGAGCACAGCGACCAGTACGTAAGCTCCGCAAATGCCGCCGGAATGGACGTGTTGGCTGTACTCGGATACCCCTCGAACTGGAACTCGACGCGGCCGCCGGTCAGCGGCATTCCGGCCGAAGGGTACAAGTCCACTTATCAATATCAGCCTGACCGATATGTTTCCAAGGACATTCAGTATCATGACGGTGTGCCCGGATCCGGAGACCGCTGGACGAACTACGTTTACCAGACGATGAAGCGTTATGCGGGCAAGGTCAAGTACTACGAAATCGTCAACGAGGTGAACTTCCACCCGCCGTATTTGCCGGCCAGCTTTTCGGGCACAGCGGATGAATATTTCCTCATGCTGAAAATCGCCCACGAGCAGGCACAGCGAGTGAAGACTGAATACAAAGCGGAAACAGGCCAAGACCTGGAGCTCTACATCTCGTCCAGCGGCTTCACCTCCGTCGCGGGATCGTCCGCCGATAGGCAGATGGCCATCGATGTGCTGAAGGAGCCGTACGTCGGTTACTACGACATTTATAACATCCACGGCTACAGTGGGACGAAAACGATTAAGGACGATGTTCTTCCGGCCTTCAAGGCAGCGCAGATAACGCACCCGAACTTGAAGCTGTGGCAGGGCGAATTCGGCCCGCTAAACGACCTGTATTCGACCAATATTCCTGCCAAATTGTACGGCACTGTGGACAAGTATCTCGATTTCCTATCGAACGGTACGGACAAATATTTCGGTTTCGGCAGCCCGGGAGACGACACATTTGCTACCCGCCATACAGTGTCTCCGACCGAGGTGTTCCAGACGACGGCGGTCATGCAGAATCAGATTCGCAAGGTCGACCAGTATATCGGTTCGTACACCGGCTTTACGAATGAAGCATATCTGACCATTAATCACTACATGCGCCGGACCGATGGCAAATACCTCAGCATCCTGTCGGCCGACAGGCAGCCACTGAATATCAACATCCAAAATTCGGACAAAATCGTCCGCGTGGAAGATAACTACGGGAACGTTGTTCCGGTTCAGCCGGGCGGTACCGTCTACAAGAAGGACACGGTGTTCATCGTCAGCAACGAGCCGCTCTGGATTGACAGCGTGACTGGTAACGTCCTGCTGACTACGATCCGCAATGGCGACTTCGAAAAGCTGTCGGGGGACCCGATGGGCGGGCCGTCTGCCGTCACAATCGATAATTGGACGATGATCTCGGGTGTTTACGGTACGAATGCTTACGTGAACAAAACGAGTCCGTACCAAGGAGCTAACGTCGTAGAATTCAACTCCTCGGGCGCACCGGGTAACCGGACTTTTATGAATCAGTCGTTCAGCATCACGAAGTCAGGCCGGTACGTGCTGTCCGCCTATATCAAGAAGGTGGAAGGCGGATCGGACGTTCAACCCGAGCTGAACATTTGGGCTGGGAATACCGACCATCAGCTGGCGCCCGTGACGCTAAGCAACCAGTACGGGTACTATACGAAGTCTTTCGACGTTTCGCAGCCGATGGACATCACCGTCAATATCGGGATTCTCTCGGGTGTCGGGAAAGTGGCGTTCGACAATGTTTCGTTCGAGCTCGTACCGGACAACGTTACGATCGAGATGGACAATTCGGATGCAACCGGTGTGAAATTTTTGAGCACCACAACGAGCAACGCTTGGGACAACTCGAAACTCAACGCATCGGCGAATAAGGGTAATTTTGCGTTGAATACGAGCCGTGACGGTCTGGCCAGTGCAACGTTCACCCCGTCCGTTCCTCTGTCCGGCATGTACGATGTGTATGAGTGGCATCACATCACGGATTCCACGACCGCAGCGCCATTCACGATCAACCATGCGCGAGGCACTGCTCAAGTGCTGGTCAATCAGTCGAATACCTACGGAGGCAAGTGGAACAAAATCGGCAGCTATCCGTTCAACGCTGGATCTGCGGGCAGCCTCGTTATCTCGAACGGCTTCGCGAGCGGAACAGGGAACTTCATGCTGGCAGACGGCATCAAGTTCGTCCGAACGGGCGACATCCCATCGCTGTTCGCGAACGGCGATTTTGAGAGCGCGACCGGCAACCCGCTCGTACTCAGCAATTGGAGCATGGGCGCGGGCACTTACGGGACGAACGTTTATGTCAACCAAACAAGTCCGTACCAAGGAACAAACGCAGTTGAGTTTAGCTCGGCGGGGGTACCCAGTGGCCATAGCGAGCTGACGCAGAAGTTCACCGTGCTTGATTCAGGCACCTATTCGCTGTCGGCCTACATCAAGAAGGTGGAAGGTGGATCGGACGTTCAACCAGAGCTTAGCATAGGGGACGGTACAATCGATCATGCAATGGGATCGGTTGCGCTGACCGACAAATATGCGTACTATGCGTCGACGTTCACGGTACCGCAGAGGATGGAGGTTACCGTCAAAATCGGCATGTTGTCTGGAGCGGGTAAAGTCGTCTTTGACAATGTCGCCTTCACCTTAGTGCCGGATAACGTGGAGATCATCATGGATAACAAGGATACGTCCGGCGTGATGTTCTCCGACGCGACATGGAGCAACGCGGGGGTTAATGCGGGAGCTTATAACGGGGGATTCGCCCTTAACACGACCAAGGGAGGCAAATCGAGTGCGACCTATACGCCCGCCATTCCGGAAGCCGGGGTGTACGATGTGTACGAGTGGCATCATTCGACAGCCGGCCCGACGGACGCACCCTTCACGATCCGTTACGCGACGGGCTTAGCGAAAGTTGCCGTCGACCAATCGAAGAACGGCATCAAGTGGAACAAGATCGGTACGTTCCCGTTCCTGCCGGGTTCGACAGGGAACGTCGTTATCACGAACGGTAACCTGACGGGCAACTTCATCCTGGCGGACGGTATTCGCTTCGTCCGCACCGGTCCGTATGTGCCGGTCGAGAGCATCGCCGTCATTGCCGGGAACACGTCCGCCACCGTGCCCAAGGGCGACACGTTGACGCTTAAAACGGTCGTCGCACCGTCTAATGCGGCGAATCCGGTGGTCGTCTGGAGCGTCGCGAACGGCACCGGCCAGGCGACGATCGATACGGTTACGGGCGTGCTGACGGGCTTGGTGACCGGAACCGTTAACGTAATTGCAACGGCGACCGACGGCACCGGGATCCAAGGGCGGCTACAGGTGAACGTCGTTGAGCTGGATCATGTCACCGTAAGCGCGAATAAATCCATTCTTAAGAGCGGAGACCAGGCCGCTTTGAGCGTCGCCGGTTTCCTGACCGACGGGACACAGGCCGATCTTAGCAAAGCGGTCGTCGCCTACTCCAGCGACAGCGCTGCAGCTTCGGTCGATACGATGGGTGTGGTAACGGCGACCAGCGCAGGGGAGGGAACCGTAAACCTGACGGTGAGTGTCACACTTGGGAACAGGACGGTGGCAGCGGGGACGACCGTGCAGGTCGACAATACGCCGCCAGCAGACGCTGCGTTGTCGGCCGACATTACAACGCCGACCAACGCCGATGTGACTGTAACGATTAACTATCCTGAAGATGTAGCGGTAAAAGAATATAAGCTGGGCATAAGCAGCACATGGACAGTTTACGGGGCACCCGTGGTTGTTTCCGAAAATGCTACTTTGTATGGAAGAGGAACGGATGCAGCGGGCAATGTCTCGAATGTAACGAGTTATGTGGTGGGCAATATCGATCATATTGCTCCGGCCGATGCCACCTTGGCTATCGATACGACAGCGCCGACCAACCAAGGCGTAACGGTAACAATCAGCTATCCTGACGACGCAGCGGTGAAGGAATACAAAGTGGGCGCAAGCGGCGGATGGACAGCATACACCGCCCCGATTGTTGTTGCTGACAATGACACGGTGTATGCGAGAGGAACGGATGCCGTAGGCAACGTCTCGAACGTAACAAGTATTACGGTTAACAACATTTACAAGATTGCCCCTATCACCACGGCAACGTTAAGCCCTGCTGCGCCTAACGGCAAGAACAGCTGGTATACGACAGATGTTTCGGTAAGCTTCTCCGTCTACGCGAGCGTATACGGAGGAACGGTGACAACGGAGTATCAAGTGAATGACGGTGCCTGGACCAGCTATACCGGATCCATTCCTGCCTTCGGGGAAGGAACGTATAAGCTCGGTTACCGCAGCAAGGATCAGGCAGGCAATGTCGAACACCTCAAAACCGTCGAGTTTAAGGTTGACAAGACAGCGCCAGCGCTTTCCGTCCAGCTCGATAAAACGACGATTTGGCCGGCGAATCATAAAATGGTCACGGTGAATGCTGTGCTAAATTCGAGCGATGCAACATCGGGCGTTGAATCCGTGGTGTTAACGTCTATCACGAGCAATAAACCGGATAGCGGTCAAGGCGACATTCAGAACGCCGATTTTGGTACAGCCGACACTTCCTTCAGCTTGCGTGCAGAGAAATCGCGCACCTACACCATCACGTATACGGCAACCGATAAAGCGGGCAATAAAACGGTGACAACTACAACCGTCACAGTGCCTCATGATCAATCCGGTAATGGCAACAATAATCAATCAGGAAATCAATAAGATAAGAAGCCGTTCAATGGTTGTCGGAAGTCGAATTATCGTCGCAAATATCTGCAAGGCGGGGGACGGCGTTCAGCGTTCCTCATAACCGATAATCGTATATTAACGTTTACGGCAGCCTTGGTTCGTCAACTTGGCGATTCAGGGCTGCCCTAATCCAAATCCTAAATGAATGGGGAGAATTGATGATCATGAAAAAATCGGTGTGGCTCTGGGGCTTGTTGGTGCTGGGTCTATTACTCGCATTACCTACAGCAGGATCGGCAGCGACGCTGAATGTGACGAACGGAGGCTTCGAGAACGGGTACGACCTTGACGGTTCCGAACGGCGCGACCCTGAGCTTCTCGAGCGTACTGAATAATGCGGTCGTCGGCTTTGGGATATACGGCAGCCAACCTGGAACTATCATCATCGATAACGTGAAACTGGCGTATTTAGGGCCTTAATATTTCAGGTAGATTAATGTGAATCGGAGCAAAGGGGATTATGGTAAATGACAGAGAGAATCACTCTTATAACCAGACCACGGAAAAGCTTCCTCCGCCGCATGAGTGACTGTTCATGTAGATTTTGAACAACAGAAACGGAGCCGTGCTTGTTTTTTTGCGGGCTCCGTTTTCTCATTTCCCACTTTTTCTTCACGTAGCTTTCGTTCATGATTGAGAAAGTTTAATTTTCACAAGAAGTCTCTTACCCTACGATTACTCTACATTCTGATTGAGCAAATCTATCGCAGTAAGATACAATTAAGAGAACGCTCTCAAATTGCCAAGGAGGTCCCTGCCCATGTATACAATGATGCTTGTCGACGACGATTATATTTCGAGGGAAGGCCTGCGAGATCTCATCGATTGGGATAGTCTGGGTATCGAGATTACGGGGGAAGCGGAAGATGGGGCGGAAGCTCTGCTCGTTGCCCGCGACCTGCGGCCAAATATCGTGATTACGGATGTTGTGATGCCAGTGATGGACGGCATTCAATTTGTAGACAAGTTGAAACATGAGCAGCCTGCGGTAATGGTGATCATGATAAGCGCTCATCAAGACATTCAGTATGTGAAGGCTTCAATTAAATTGGATGCGATTGATTATATATTGAAACCTTTTAATCGAGAGGAATTAAAGCAGGTAGTAGCCAAAGTTGTCGCCAAGTTGGATAAAGAAAGAGCCGAGAAGCAATTAAAGGACGATGTTAGCCAATATTATTCAGGCAGCATCTCATCTACGGGGTTGCCGGTGATTGTGGATTCCATAGAGAAGATCGTAGGATTGTGCAGCACAGGGCAAACAGACGCACTAACGACTGAGGTCCAGCAGCTCTTTATTACGATTCGACAATTGAAAATGGAAAGCATGCTGTTCCTAACGACCATATGCAGTGAGCTGCTGATTAAAGCGATAAGAAAAGCATCCGTGCTTGTAGATTCTGCCATTGCGCAAGAGGTGAAAGAGTCCTTGCACCAATTCAGAACGATGCAGAGCCCTCAGCAAATCGAGCTGTTTGTGCTCGAAAAGCTGATCTATTTGGAGATGGCTTCCAATGAGTTGCGAAACAGCAAGTCCCGACGAATTATTCGAGATGTTGAGGGGATTATTCATAAGATTTACTATCAGAATCTGACCATTGGGCAGCTGGCGGCAGAGGTATTCATGTCTCCAGGGCATCTTCAAACGTTATTCAAAAAAGAAACAGGGCACACGATTAACGATTATATCACGCATGTACGATTAAAGAAGGCGCAGGAGCTGCTCAAGGACGCCTCAATCAAAATATATGAAGTAGCCAATCAGGTCGGCTATCAGGACACGCACTATTTTACCAAAATTTTTAAAAAAGTGGTGGGCGTCAACCCTATGGAATATCGGGAGAAAATGTTATGAGAAAAGTGCTAAACAAGCTCAGTGGCATGTACTATAACATCAATTTGCGGACCAAGCTGGTTATTTCTTATTTAATTCTAATTATTATTCCGGTTATGGTATTGGTCTATTTCTCCTATATTACGATTCATAAATCTGTGGTTGAACAGACAGGCAAGGCTTATTTGGAAACCCTGAAGCAGGCCGAGAAAAACATTGCCTTCGGCATTGAAACTGCCTATAACATTGCCGATCTGACGCAAAGCAATTATGATATTCAACTCATTCTAAGAACGGTATCTGAACGAGCTTTGACTTCGGGGGAAGTGATTGATTTTTTCAATCTGCTTAACAAAAATGTGAGCAATTACGTGGGCAAGAGCAATGTGCTTAAGGTTAGCTATTTTATGAAAGGAAACCCAACCTTCGTTTCGGCTAGCCCTAATTTTTTTGGTATAGATCAGCTTCAACTTGAAGCTGGTCTACAGCCACTTTTGGAAGGCAAAATCAAAGAAAAGTGGTTCTATGCAAGTGACGTGGAACATCTAAGCATCGTTCAAGGGGATGAGGTTCTCTTTATAAAAGAGATCAAGGATATCAACCGATTTCAGCATGTTCTTGGCTATTTGATGGTGGAGCTGGATGCCAAATTTATTTGGTCTATTCTGAATGATATTCGGCTTCCAGATGGAGCGGAAACGCTTGTCATGTCCCCTAACAAGCGGATAGGACATACACAATTACTAGCAGGGGGTAGCGGTGTAAGCGACCTCTTTTTGAAGTCTTTGCCGGAAGAGGAAGAGGGGATTGTCAGTTTCGGACCTGCGGAGAGAACCAATTATGCTGTCTTCAGCAAGGCGAAAGGTCTGGATTGGCAAATTGCACTGCTCATGACGGAGAAGCATCTTGGGATGAACAGTAGGTGGATTCAGAACTTCATGCTCGGCTTGGCGGGGATAGTCTCGATTATCGCGATCATTACTGCCTTCATTATTTCAGGAAGCATTACCAAAAGGTTGAAAAAGCTAGTGAAGCTTATTAAACATGCAGAAAAAGGGAGCTTTGAGACAGAAGACAATATTCGAGGAAATGATGAATATGCTCGGCTGCAGCGCTCTTTTAACAAGATGAGCACGCGAATTAAAGCTCTTATCGAAGAGGTGTACCAGGCACAAATTAGCAAACAAGAGGCGGAAATGAAACTGCTGTATGCGCAAATAAACCCGCACTTTTTGTATAACACCCTAGATATTATTCAATGGAGCGCCCTACGAATAGACGCGAAGGAAATCGCAGAATTGACGGAATCACTTGCTAAGTTTTTGAGGTTAAGTTTGAACGAAGGCAAGGAGCATATCTCCGTTGCTGAAGAGGTTATGGAGGTCAGCAAGTATATGCAGATCATCAATTACCGCTATCGAGGAGCCATCCAGTTCATAACGGACGTCGAAGAGGGGCTGGAAGAGAAGATCATGATCAAAATGATTTTACAGCCACTCGTTGAAAACGCAGTTATTCATGGCATCAGGCCCAAAAAAGGGAAAGCTGGGACAATTATGGTCCGTGCTTATCAGGAAGGCGTCTATATGTATTTGGAGGTTATCGATGATGGCGTCGGGATAACGGTAGAGAGGCTTCAGGAACTGTTTGAAACGGAGAGCAGAGGGTACGGCGTGAAGAACGTACATCAGCGTATACAAGTCTATTATGGTGAGGAATGCGGCTTGCAGTTTTACAGTGAACCTGGCAATGGCTGCCGTGCAGTTGCAAAGTTAAAGACTTCGGGGAGCGTATAATCCGTATTTTTGTCAGTGATATCTTACTTCTGTCCTGTTGTGGCTTATAGGTCAATTTACGTAAAATAAAGCTATACAACAAGGAGTTGAGGTGATGAAATGGCAAAGATTACACCCTCCCATGCGATCAAATCTCTAGACGCAGGTGTGATCCCCAAGACAAAAAATCGCCTGAAGGCAAGAATCGTACATAATCTAGACTTATATCTGATTATTTCGATCCCCTTACTGGTGCTTTTGATTTACAGCTACGTCCCAATGCTGGGGATCGTCATCGCATTTAAGAACTATCGGGTATTCGACGGCATACTGGATAGCAAGTGGGTAGGGCTGGCTCATTTTCGAACATTGTTGACCGATCCTAAATTTTTTAGCGTGTTGAGCAATACGATGCTGATCAATCTGTTCAAATTTATTTTTCAGTTTCCTCTGCCCATTATCTTGGCACTGCTATTAAATGAAGTCAGGTCGGGTTTGGTTAAACGCATGACGCAAACGCTTACCTATCTGCCACATTTTCTATCGTGGGTCGTTATTGCAGGGATTTTTGTGGATATCCTGTCCCCAAGTACAGGCATTATCAATGGCATCCTGAAGGCATTCGACATTTCGCCGATTTCATTTCTTGGCGATGATAGCTACTTCCGAAGTGTTCTCGTCGCATCAACGGCTTGGAAAGAAACCGGTTGGAGCGCCATCATTTACTTGGCTGCTTTAACGTCAATCGATCCCGATCTGTACGCTGCGTCCAGCGTTGACGGTGCAGGTAAGCTCAGACAAACGTGGCATATTACGCTCCCTGGCATATCCAGCACGATCGTCTTCATTATTATTCTAAGGGTGTCTACCTTATTGGGCAGCGATACAGAACAGGTGCTACTGCTGTACAATCCCCTTGTATACAATGTTGGGGATGTCATCGGAACCTATGTATACCGCGAAGGGATTCAGAACGGTAGTTACAGCTATACAACCGCAGTCGGTTTGTTTGTATCCGTTATTGGATTTACCTTAATGGTTACGGCCAATAAGATTAGTCGCAAGTATTCGAACCGAGGGATATGGTAAATAATCAGCAGAGAGGAGCAAATAGCTTTGTTCGACAAGAGGATGAAGACCGGGGAAAAGGTATTTACGGTTGTGAATTACACTTTGTTGATAACAGTAGGTCTCATTTGCGTCCTACCGTTTATCACACTATTAGCGAAATCGGTTAGTGAGGAAGCTTATGTCGTCAGCGGTCAGGTTAGCTTATGGCCAATGGGCTTTCAGTTAAAAGCTTATCAAGTGTTATTATCGGGCATTGATTTTCGTACTGCTTTTACGAATAGCTTGTTCGTCGCCGTGTTGGGTACAGCCATTCAAGTGTTTTTTACAGCTTGTGTGGGGTATGCCATTGCAAAAAGGGATTTGGTAGGCCGCAAAGCGATCAATATTCTGTATGTGTTCACGATGCTGTTCAACGGGGGAATGATCCCTACCTATATGGTCATCAAAAATACCGGATTAATTAACCATCTGTGGGTGCTTATTATCCCCGGGATGGTGAGCGCTTTCAATTTGATTCTGGTGCGAAATTACTTTGAGTCTCTGCCTTATAGCCTTGAGGAATCTGCGAGAATTGATGGAGCTGGCAATCTTACCATCTTATTCCGCATCATGCTTCCGATCTCCAAGCCTTTGCTTGCGACAATTGCGATTTTCAGCGCAGTAGGGATTTGGAACAACTATATGGACCCTTTAATGTATTTAACGAAAAAAGAGGTTCAAGTTCTACCTTTATTTTTGCAAAACGTAGTGGCCGCAGCCAATAAGAACGGTTTGGAAAATCCCGAGCAATTGGCTAATATCGCATCGGAGACATTTAGAGCCGCAGCCATCTTCGTTTCTTCGATACCGATCCTGCTCGTTTATCCTTTTCTACAAAAGTATTTTGTCACAGGCTTAACGCTAGGTGCTGTTAAACAATAGCTACATATTTGAAGGGGGAAATAAAGATGCGGAAAAGATTAAACAAATGGTCCACGACAACATTACTAGTAGCACTTGCAGCCTCGGTATCTCTTGCAGGTTGCAGTAATGAAGCGAAGCCAGAAAGCAAGGAAACGAAAGAGGCGACTGCTACCCAAGGCCCAAAACTGAATAAGGCGGCCAAAATCAGAATCGCCGTTCCCGATAATGCCGGAGTCAAGGGATACGAGCAAGGAGCAAGCGCAAACGATAACCAATTTTTGAACATGATCAAAGAGAAGACTGGTTACACGAATATAGAATGGAATGTCATTCCGACTGCGAATCAATTGGATACGTACAATTTGATGTTTGCCTCTGGTGATGTGTATGATCTGATTTATACGAATGATTTGAATATTTTCAAACGTTTCAGCGCACAGGGAGCTCTCCTGCCAGTGGACGATGCGATCAAGCAATTCGGCAGCGAGGTCGATAAATTAGTGACCGAGAATGCATGGACGGCCGTATCGCTGGAAGGAAAGAAATATGCCATCCCTGTCCCTCCTTTTCAGAAATTTGAAAATGTAGATCTAGGTGCAGGATTTCTAGCTAGACAAGATTGGATGGATAAACTAGGACTGAAGGCGCCTAAAAACCTCGACGAGTTATATACCTTCTTAAAAACCATGAAGGACAAAGATCCAAGCGGAAAGGGAACCATCCCTTACGTAGCAGCAGCTGGCAATAACGGGAATCCACTTGATGGGCTAGATGTCATTACCGCCGCTTTTGGAATGTCCGGCATAAATAACCTCGCTGTCCCTTTCATTGTTAAGGATGGCAAGTTGGTTGATGCACAAGATGTGAATCTGAAGGATTTGCTGACCTACCTGAATAAACTCTACAAAGAAGGCTTGATTGACAATGAGTACCTATTCAACAAAACACAGCAAGTGACCGAAAAAATGTCGTCGGGGAAAGCAGCAGCCGTGTACGCAGGCTACTGGGATCCTGCTACCTACCAGGCAGGTTTAAGTAAAACAGATGCTAATGCGAAGTTAAGCTTCTTGCCTACAGTAGAAGGAAAAGACGGACAAAAAGGCTATGCAATGCCTGCTCCTGTATCCAACTTCTATATCATTCCTAAAAGTTCGAAAAATGCGAATGAAGCTGTGGATTTACTGAACACTTATTTGAAAGATAAAGATCTGCAGAAGTTTGTGAATTTCGGCAAAGAAGGCGTTCACTATGACATGGTAAACGGCGCGCTGAGTCCGAAGAAGCCTGCTTATGATCAGATCATCTATAAACTGTATTACAGAATGTGGAATACACCGGACATTTGGCTGCCTAACGCATTACTTGGCGGATATGAGCCAGCTATGAAAAGCTTTGCCCAAGCGGGTGCCCAGCTGACGGCATTCAATATCAACCAGTACAGACCGCAGACGGAAGTCGAGCTTGCCAAGGGGAGAGCGTTGATCGACCTGAGAAATGAGTACGTTGCCAAAATCATCAACGGTGCATTACCGCTTACAGCATTGGATGAGTATTTTAAAAAGGCGGATGCTGCCGGCAGACAAGATGTTATCAAAGCATCGCAGGATTGGTTTACCAAAGAAGGCAAAGCTATTTATGATAAATTGAATAAGAAATAGCAAGAAGAGCAGTTCACCTTGAATGGGGAACTGCTCTTTTTTTGTTAGGCGGCCACGCTAGGGGTCCGTCATCATGGCATGGGTGGTGTATGGATGCATTTATGGAAAAATGCAAAAGAGCATCTTTGACGATCCATCTTTGATAATTTCGTTATTTTACCACTACGCGTACACGGCATAAATTCAACACTTGCGTATAAACGTCACTTTGGTTAAACCTGAGGATAACTTGATTTGACGGAGATCTCCCTATTTATTATCTTTTACACAATCGTATTCCTATCTTTACTGTCATAAAATGAAGGAGAAAGTAGTTGTAGTCACCCTACAAATAAAGAAAATTAAAATATGAATGTAAAGGGGAAGATGAACATGCAAATCGCACGTAAATTTGCTTCAGTACCCTCCAAGTTACAGGGTGGCCGCACCCAAGAACTCATGGATAAAAGACAAGCATTCGTACCCAGAGGTGTTGGCAATAATACACCCATTTTTGTTGAAAAGGCAGAAGGGGCTTTGATTTATGATGTGGATGGTAATGTGTTCATTGACTTTGCCGGTGCCATCGGAACGCTGAATGTGGGCCATTGCCCGCCAGAAGTTGTCAAAGCTGTTCAAGAGCAACTTGAAAAATACATTCATCCTTGCTTTCATGTCGCTATGTATGAACCCTATCTAGAACTTGCTGAGAAATTGGCGCAAATTACGCCAGGCAGCTTCCCGAAGAAAACCATCTTTCTAAATAGCGGTGCAGAAGCGGTTGAAAATGCAGTGAAAATTGCTAGGAAATTTACAGGGAAATCAGGTATCGTCTCCTTTTCAAGAGGATTTCATGGTCGGACACTCTTGGGCATGTCGCTTACAAGCAAGGTCAGACCCTATAAGTTCCAGATGGGTCCGTTTGCTCCGGCCACCTACAAAGCACAATTTCCGTATCCGTTGAATCGTCCGCCAAGCATGTCGGAGACAGATTATGCGCTTTATTGTGTTCAGCAATTTCAGGATTTCCTCCTTACCGAGGTTGCACCGGAGGAGTTAGCAGCGGTCATCATGGAGCCGATCCAAGGTGAAGGTGGCTTCATCGTTCCTCCAAAGGAATTCGTTCAAGGTATATATGAGATTTGCAAAAATAAACAAATTCTGTTTATTGCCGATGAAATTCAAACAGGTTTCGGACGTACGGGAGAAATGTTCGCTTCGACACATTTTGGGATTGAGCCCGATTTGATGACGATGTCCAAATCCATTGCGGCAGGCTTGCCGATATCGGCAGTTACGGGACGTTCGGAGATTATGGATGCGCCTGCACCTGGCGAAATCGGTGGGACCTATGGTGGAAGTCCACTGGGATGTGTGGCGGCTTTGGCGGTTATCGAGAAGATGGAACGCGAGAATCTCGTAGAACGATCACGTGTTATCGGTGAGACGATCCGTGGATTCTTTACGGACTTACAGAAGACAATCCCGCATATTGCCGAGGTGCGAGGATTAGGTGCGATGTGTGCAATCGAATTCGTACATCCCGATACGAAAGAACCTGATAAAGCGAATACAGCTGCGATTCAAAAAGGCTGCTATGAAGCAGGGGTCATCCTATTAAGCGCTGGGGTGCAGAGTAATGTGATTCGTTTTCTGACTCCACTCGTAATTACGGATGAAGAACTTGCTGAAGGTCTTGATATCATCCAACATGTTATTCGTGACCAATATGCCCAAGATAGAAAGTAGGAGTGCAGATGATAAGGCATTTGTTTATTAACGGACAATGGAAAGAAGCTGCTCGTTATGAAGCACTTTACTCACCTTTTTCAGGTGAATGGATTGCAGACGTGGGGTATGCGAATGAAGCAGAAACGGATGAAGCGATCCAAGCTGCGCAAGCAGCTGCACCGGTCATGGCCCAGATGCCTGCGCACGAACGTACGACTATTTTGAATAAAGTCGCTGAAATAATAGAAAAGCGGAAAGAGGAGCTCTCCCGTCTCGTGGCTATGGAAGCAGCTAAGCCGCTCAAGACCGCGCGAGGTGAACTTGCTCGGACGATTCAAACGTATAAATTCGCTGCGATGGAAGCAAGTCGAATTCATGGAGAAACGGTCCCTCTGGATGCAGCTCCTGGCGGAGAGGGACGCATTGCCTTTACGATGCGCAAACCGCTGGGTGTGATCGCGGCAATAACGCCATTTAACTTCCCTTTTAATTTGGTAGCACATAAAGTTGGCCCTGCGATCGCGGCGGGGAACACGATTGTACTCAAACCTGCAGGGCAAACGCCACTCTCTTCCTTGGTACTTGCAGAAATTTTTCGAGAAGCTGGACTTCCGAAGGGGGCACTGAATGTTATACCTGGACCCGGTGCGGTTGTGGGAGAGAAGCTCGTGAGCGATCCACGGGTGAAGGCTGTTACCTTCACAGGTAGTCCTGCCGTCGGGATTGCTATGAAAAACAAAGCCGGCTTAAAGCGAGTTACCTTAGAGTTAGGTTCGAATTCAGCTTTACTGATAGACAAAGCCTACGAGATTACAGATGAGTTAATCGGCCGATGTGTGCTCGGTGCATTTTCATATAGTGGTCAAGTATGTATTTCAATTCAGCGGATTTTCGTCCATGAGCTTCATCATGATGACTTTTTAAATAGATTTAAATCGCAAGTGGAGAAATTGGTAATTGGTGACCCGCTAGAAGAGACAACGGATGTATCTGCGCTGATTAGTGAGAAAGAAGTTCGTCGGATGCAGGATTGGGTAGACAGTGCGGTCTCCAATGGAGCTGTTGTGATCACGGGCGGCAAAGAGCTGAATTCTCGGATATACCCACCAACCATTTTAACGCACGTAGCTGCTGATGAGCCTGTTTCCTGTGAAGAGGTGTTTGGACCGATCGTTACGGTTTCCTCTTTCAACTCGCTGGATCAAGCTATTAAGGAAGTTAACCATTCTCGCTATGGACTACAAGCAGGCATTTATACGAATGACATCCGTACCGCGATGCGTGCTGCTGAGCAGTTGGAAGTAGGCGGTGTGATGATTAATGATTTCCCTACGTTCCGCGTGGATAACATGCCCTATGGGGGTGTGAAGGAAAGTGGATTCGGACGGGAAGGTATCCGATATGCGGTTGAGGAATTGACGGAGTTGAAGTTCATTTCAATTAAGTTATAGGTGTGGGAAAACAACGGAGTTAGGTGCAAAAAAAGAAGAACCGGCAGAAATGCCGGTTCTTCTTGCTAAATCATATATTTACAGACAACGTGGCTTTATGTTAGAATACAAAGACCATTGCTGTCTTCTATTTATTTTGAGCATAGTTATAACATTTTATCTTTAATTAAATTTTAGCATGAAGAACGGCAGGTTGTCAAACATTATTTTGCTTTTTTCACACAAGACCCAAAAGGAGCGTGTTCGTGAAGATGATTAAGGCGAACGAATGGCAGCAAGAACAAGAGCGATTAGATATAGTTACGGAAAAATTACAATCTACAATCGCAGAAATTGAACCTGAAGTTGTCGGGTTGCGCGATCAGGTAACGGACTTCCGTAAGCGTTTTTGGGAAGAAGTGTCGATCAACACGAGCACGCATGAAGATTTCGAGGAAGCATTTTATAGTATAAGACAGCAAGAAACGTTGTTATCGGAGCGGGAGCGGAGTCACCAGCAGCGGATGCAACGGTTGAAGAGCATGAAGCGGTTGCTGCCGTCGCCATATTTCGGGCGTATTGATTTTCAAGAAGATGGCCTTAGCTTTAGCGAGCAAATTTATATCGGCGTTTCGTCTTTCGTGGATGTTGACGGCTTAAGCTTCCTGGTGTATGACTGGCGAACACCCATTGCCAGTATGTACTACGACTATTCCCCAGGGGCTTCTGCCTATGAAACGCCAGGGGGTCGAGTTGCAGGGGAGATGACGCTGAAGCGGCAATATCACATCGGAGACGGTCAGTTAAAGCGTGTATTCGACACGAGTGTAACCATCGGCGATGAATTGCTCCAACAAGTGCTTGCGCAAGGTGCAGATTCGCAAATGAAGAGCATTGTGGCGACCATTCAGAAGGAGCAAAATGCCATCATTCGCAACGATAAAACTCGAATGCTTATTGTACAGGGAGCGGCCGGCAGTGGCAAGACGTCAGCAGCTTTGCAGCGAGCCGCATACTTATTATATAAGCACCGCGATAAGCTTAAAGCGGACCAGATAGTACTTTTTTCCCCGAATCCCATGTTCAACAGTTATGTTTCAACGGTTCTTCCTGAGCTCGGTGAAGAGAACATGCAGCAGACGACCATTCAAGAATATCTGGTCTATTGGCTTGGATCCACGTTACAGCTGGAGAGCCCGTTCGAGCAGATCGAATATATACTTACGTCATCATCTTCTCACGAGTATGAAGCACGACGAAGTGGGATTCACTATAAAGCATCTGAAGCTTTTCTCCATGCCCTGCAGCAATACGCGTTATGGCTGGGGAAAGAAGGCATGCTGTTCCGCGGCATCCAATTCCAGGATCGTGAGTTAATTACCGCGGAACAGATTCAATTACAATTTTATAGCTTTGACCCTACCATCCGTCTGGCGAATCGAGTCCTTCTTTTACAGGAATGGATCCTGCAAAGGCTGACAACGCTCGAGCGTAAAGAACAAAAAGCGCATTGGGTTCAAGATGAACTCGATTACCTCGACAACGAGCAATATGCCGAAGCCTACAGAGAGTTGCTCAAGAAGTATAAGCAAGAAGAGGAAGTAGTCCTCCATATGAATGAGCAGCTTCTGGATGATTATGGACAGTTTCTTGGCAAGGAGCAGGACGAAGAGCATGATGTTGATTTTGCCATGCAGGAAATCGAAGAGCTGCTTCGGAAAATGATCGTGAGTGAGCATTATAAGCCTTTGAGAAATGACGTAAAGCGATTTAAGTTTATAGATATCATCGGTTTGTACGATCAGTTGTTCAGTGATGAGGCCATATATCGGAGCATGACGAACGAGCATGAGGTGCCGGAACATTGGACGGAAATTTGCAGGCAAACGAAGGAAAAGCTGAGTAGACACGAACTATTTTATGAGGATGCAGCGCCGTTCTTGTGTTTGAAAGAATTCGTAGAGGGGACTCGGAGGAACACGAGTGTGCGGCATGTATTTGTCGATGAAGGACAGGATTATTCACCCTTCCAATTCTACTTCCTCAAGCAGCTGTTTCCCCGCGCCAACATGACCGTGCTCGGAGATTTTAGCCAAGCGATCTTCCCACAGGCGACCAATCTATCCGAGGTGGATTCGCCATTAATTCGGCTATATGGCCAACATGAAACGAATCTGATTCGCCTTGTTCGAAGCTATCGCTCCACTCGCGAGATTGTGGAGTTTACGAAGGCATTGCTGCCTAGCGTAGAAATCGTGCCTTTTGAGCGGAGTGACCAGAAGCCGCACCTCATTAAGGTTAGCAATAATGTGAGTAGAGCGGAACGAATTATCGAGCATCTCGCTGAACTAAAGGCAGAGGGCTTCGAGTCGATTGGCGTTATTACGAAGACCGCAGCGGAGAGCCAGGAGGCGTATGAAGCTTTGGTATCACACGGCGCTGGGGCGCTGCGACTCATTACGAAGGAAACATCAACTTTTGAGAAAGGGACGATGATCATACCCGCATACCTCGCCAAAGGGGTCGAGTTCGACGCGGTATTGATTTATGATGCCTCATCACAAGTGTATAATCGAGAGAGCGAACGTAAGCTATTTTATACGGCTTGTACGCGCGCGATGCACCGGCTGCTACTCTATACGACAGGAGAGTGGACACCATTTGTCCAGTCACTGAATCCGAATTTATATGAGGTAGAGGGTTAATAAATAAAGATAATTATGACTGAAATGTGAGCGATCCGTCAGTGTGAAGGGGTTTTATTCACCTACAGTTTGAGTTACGATAAGTAATGGGGCTATTTCCCAAGATAGTTGGTAAGCTGCATTAGCAAACGGAGGGGACATAACTGGAAAACTTTGCATGCTTATATGTCGTACGCGGTGAGCCCTATCGAGCGGGCACTTGCGTGAATTTGAGCGAGGATGAAACAATGGTTGGCCGGGTATCCAATGAATTAACGCCGGATTTGGCTTTCACGAACGCTTTTATTTCCCGAAAGCATATCATCATTCGCAAGGAGCAAGACAAGGCGGTGCTCTATGATTTGGGTAGTCGCCACGGCACAGAGATTAACGGCGTACGACTAACGCCGCACACCCCGTATCCGTTGAACAATTTTGATATTATTAGGCTTGCCAAAGGGATGAGCGTCATCCATTTTTCATATATGTTTGCTGATCAAACTCTTGAAATCGAACCGCTCAGCATCACCAGACAGCTAGAAATCCCCAAACTCCCTTTAGAAATAAGTTGGGAGAAAAGGGAGTGTGTGGTGGAGGGCAGGCGAATCCCTATGTCAGAAAAAGAATATCTATTGATCCGTATGCTGCATGAGCATACAAACCGACTCGTCCCGCTTGAGGAAATTAAATCCAAGGTATGGCCAGAAAGATCACCGGGAGCAGAAGGCTTCTCGGATGTGACTCTCGACGAACTGAACGCCCTTGTCTATCGGGTGCGCAAAAAATACGGAAAAGATACCTTTCTCATTAGTGCCGTGCGCGGCGGCGGTTATATGCTCGAATCCGAATTGAAATCGTCATAACGAAAGTTGGGATACCTTCATGAAGTATATACAAGCGGAGTACTCAGGCCCACTAAACGGAACCGTACACATACCAGGAGCAAAAAATAGTTCTCTTGCCATACTTGCAGCTGCTTGTTTGGCAGATAATATCGTAACATTAGAGGGTATTCCACACATAGATGATGTCCGTCTTATCGCGGATATTGGCCGAGATATCGGCCTGAAGCTCTCACAAGCAGGCGGTCAAGTCACTATTGACCCACGCTGGATCCACAGCTCCGTCATTGATCCCGGCAAAGCATCGAGCTACCGAGCGTCTTATTATTTTGTAGGCGCGTTGCTGTCCAAATTCGGCAGAGTCACGATCGGATTACCTGGTGGTGACGATTTTGTTTCAAGACCGATCGATCAGCATATCAAGGTGTTCAAAGCACTTGGAGCTCAGGTGCGGCTCTTCAAGGACTACTACGAAGTCGAAGCCGCAGAGTTGAAGGGAGCGGACATTTATTTCGATACCATTACCTCAGGTGCGACGATGAATGCGATGATGATGGCTGTGTTGGCAAAAGGACGTACGCAGTTGCATAACGCGGCTGTGGATCCGGAGGTATGCGATACAGCAAGATTCCTGAATCAACTCGGAGCCCGGATTTATGGAGCTGGTACGGATCGTATTCGGATTGAAGGTGTCCCTTACTTGAATGGAGGCATCCACACGGTAATTCCAGATAGGTTGATCGCTGGTGCTTTTCTGATGGCGGCTGGGCTCAACGGGGGACAAGTGACGGTCATGGATGTGATTCCAGAGCATCTTGGTTCCTGTCTAGCTAAGCTGGAGGAAGTCGGACTGCAAGTGGAATGCGGTGAAAATCGAATCACGGCTTACGGTTCAGGTTCTCTGAAAGCAACGCGAATTCGCACAGGCATGTATCCAAGCTTCGCCACCGATTTACAGCAACCTATGACTGCGCTTCTATTGCAGGCCGAGGGCAAGAGTATCGTGACCGATCGCGTGTATCCAAAACGGTTCGCTCATGTGGCGCAGTTGAGAAGGCTTGGCGCTGACATAGAGATACGGCAAGAATCTGCATTTATTCGCGGCGGACTCCCCTTGCGAGGCGGTTGGGTGCATGCGACAGATGTGCGCGCAGGTATTTGTCTGCTGATGGCTGGTTTCACGGCGGAGGGCAGCACGTTTCTAACTGGTGTTGAGCACATCGAGCGCGGCTATGAGGACGTTATTGGCAGCTTTAGATCCATCGGAGCTAAGCTCTCAATGCGCGAGTTGGATGCACAGGAGCTTTCCAGTAGAATCCACATGCAAGGGTAAAACTTATCCTTATCCATTTCCATACGAGCGAGTAACTCAAATAAGGACGGTGTCTTCACTCTAATGAATTTAAACACTCAAATTGAGAAGTATCTGGATCGCATCGGTTTTCATGGTTCGCTCGATGGCAGCGCAAAGACATTAGCTGACCTGCAGGAACGACATCTGCACACGGTTCCCTATGAGAATTTGGATATTCTCGAAGGGAGAGCTTTATCTCTTGATCCGCAGGAACTGTATCAGAAGATTGTTATACGCCAGCGTGGTGGGTATTGTTTTGAAACCAATGCCTTATTCGGTTGGCTGCTTCGTGAACTCGGCTACACGGTGACGGATTTGGTCGCCAGATTTTGGCGTGATGAGCCGAATCTACCGCCCAAAAGGCGTCATCACGTCTTGAAGGTAGAAGCCGAAGGCGCCCACTACCTCTGCGATGTTGGGGTTGGCGGGATTGTACCCCGCAGGCCCCTTTCTTTTATCGAAGATCTTGTACAGCAACAAGGCGATGAGAGCTACCGCCTTGAGAGAGATCCCCAGGATGGCTGGGTGCTTTGCGAACAGAAGAAGGAAGCATGGCATCGCATCTACTCTTTCACTGAGGAGCCTCAACTGCCGAAAGACTACCTATTCGCGAGTTTCTGGTGTGAAAAAGCCCCAGATTCGATTTTCAACAAGTACCCGATCGTTGCGATACGCACGCCAGAGGGAAGGCATACACTTGCTGACAAGGAGTTCCGCATATTCAGCGCTACAGACGTAAGAACCTTCACGCCTCAAACGAATGAAGCGTATAAAGAAGCTTTGCTAACGTATTTTGGCATTCGACTTAGCTAAATAGAAGCGTGTGAGAAGGCAGCGGACCTCGTGGTTCGGTTGCCTTTTTCAACTATCAGGGAAAGATTGGAGGCATTTTATAGTGAAAAATGCTAGGAATATCGTACTTATCGGTATGTCAGGCGCTGGGAAAAGCACGCTAGGTGTATTATTAGCTAAAGCTTTAGGCATGAATTTCGTGGATACAGATATAGTGATACAGCAACAGGAAGGTAGGTTGTTACAAGAAATAATTGATTCCGATGGAATCGATGCATTTATGGAAGTCGAAGAAAGAATCGTGTCGGGACTACAACTGGAAAATTCTATTATTTCTACAGGTGGCAGTGTTATATATTCAGACAAAACTATGAAAGTCCTTCGACAAAGTGGGCGGATTATTTATTTGCATGTTCCATATGAAAAAATTGAACGGAGACTAACGAATATTACAACCAGGGGCATTGTAAAGAAGAATGGGAATAGTCTTAAGGATGTTTATGATGAAAGAATTCCTCTATACATGAAGTATTGTGATGTAACGCTTGATTGCACGAGTAAGAATATTGAACATTGCGTAAGTGAGATTGTTGAGAGCCTAAGTACCCCCTGAAATCGACGAATTTCGACGAATTTGTATACAAGTTATTGCATAAGGAGTGAATCACGATGGCGAACAATTACAAACGCTTCATTCATCATCAATTCGAAAAAGCGAAGTCTACCGCATCCGAGTTCATTTCTTCAAGAAGTGTGGAACAAGAAGAAAACATGCTTGAGCTCGACCCACGATATGTTGATCAGCTGAAAGAAATCGCTGATCTGCAGCATACAACCGTACAAGCAATCGTCAATGGACTCATTGCTCAATATCTAGCAAGCGCCTCTTACGAATTAACCCCCATCTCTGTGGATCAAAAGGAAGCAAATCCGCTTCTGTATTTGGATGGTATTTGCAAACAAGAGGATTAAGGAGGTTTGATCTATGGATAATCACTTGAATATTCAGGATGCTATTTTTCTGGATGAAACAGCTCTAGCCGCTTTAATGAACCCTGAAGACCCACGCTATGCTAAAGCACGTTCCATGTTCCTAGATTTACATGATCTTGAACGTAATTACATGACGACGAACTCCATTGTATTCGATCTCCACGAATGGCTTCGTAATGAATACAGCTACGAGCAGGCGGAATATTTTCTGAAGGCGATTGAAAAAGCAGTAAGTAAAGGCAAATTGGCGGTCATCTCAAGCGGCCCTGAATTTGAGGGGGAATCGCGCAGATTATTAATGGACAGGCCAGAGCTCCGATTCTCTCTCAGCGAAGCCCTTACGGCTGTGACCATGTCGTATTACCAGGTAAAACGCATTTTTACTTTCAATCGTAATTTCATGATGCTAGCTAATTTGGATAAGGATATGCGCATTATTCCATCCTATCATTTCGGCAGCTAAGGCGTGATTGAATTTGTTTGAGTGATAGGCTCAACGCCCGAATTGACAGCAGTCACTTCCATTTTGTCATTATAAGCCACCACGTACCAAGATGCTGATTCAGCTTGAACCCCAATGTCGATTTCCCATGGAGCTTCATAACTGACGCCAAGGAATTGATTGCCTTGGTAAATGGCGATTGCAAAGGGTGGTTTCCCCTGTTCATTCGCAAGCTTGGGATAGACAAGGACGGTCTGTTGACCAGTAGGCAGAGAACGTTCTATGACTGGTGTATAGCGGTATTGAATGGGATCTGCCCCTGGCTCTACCTTGCTTAGAAACCAATCAGATGCGATCAGTCTTTGATAATACCCGTCCATAAATGGATTTTCCCCGATGTCATAGACATAACTTCCGTTGGTTCGAATCACCTGAGCTTTGCTGAAATTAAAGTAGGTGATGGCTTTAACTTGAGGAAATAATCGCGGAAGCAGACCATACATGTAACCTAACTGGCTTTCTGCCCAGCTCCAGTAAGCCTGGTTAGTTGGCAAATACGTATGAGCAACAGCACCCTCAGAAATCATAATAGGTTTATGGCTATATCGTTTATAAAGAGGAGCGAAGGTATCGATCACGGTGCCCTTTAGCTGCTCTTTTTCTGCTGAGAAAGGGGTGCTGTATAACGAGAAACCAACCCAATCCACGTAGTTGTCACCTGGATAGTAGCTGTCGATCGTATCCGGCGGCCAGAAGTTAGGTGACCACACCATGGCGACATTAGGCGCTTCTTCGGCCATAATGTCGTGAATAAGACGGAATTTCTGAATATATTTCTGGGGCTCGCCGTGCCATGGCACCCAAGCTCCGTTCATCTCTGAAGCATAACGCAGGAAAATGGGTATGCCGGAGGCTTTGGCTTCACGTGCGAAACGACGAACATATTCATCATCCTGCACATCGTCTAAGCCAAACCGCGGTTCCCAACCGATCTGAAGTGCACCGTCAAGTTCCTTCACTCTTTCTGCTGTTCGCGTGGGGAAGTAAGTATTGGTATCGGTTTGTACTTTACGCCAGCCAACGTAAGACAAATACAGCGCGTGCTTGCGACCGTAGACATCTTCAATCTTCGTAACATCGTAGCCGACTCTGCGATCTGCGCCGAGCATACCGATATAAACCCCCGATGCAGGCTCATGTTTGGCTAGCTTGGAAGTTGCAGGGATCGCTGATTCTGTTGGTTTAAGGGATTGAACGGACTGAACGGATTGAGCTGGCATCGGAACGCGGAGATAGAGTTCCATATCTGTTGAAGGTGTCTTGATATTAGGCCAATTAGGCGTAAACGGAGGCACCGAAGGAAGTCCGGCTGCGTATACATCGATCCGATTGCGATATTCTGCGGCGGTCTCTGTATGTCCAGCTTGCTCGGATTTCTTCTCTTGGTTGACCCAAAAGGTTAATATATCTGGCTGCTTAGGTCGTAAAGGAGGGGCAGCGGCAGGAGGATTATCCAGCCTGGCAACGGCATCAAGTGATTTTGGCTCGTGCGTATCGCCGTCGGTCTTCATTACAAGTAAGGGAAGCGCGATACAGCTCGCCAAGCCGAGAAGGGCTGTAAGCCCCCAGGCAACTTTATTTCGCATGATACAGGTTCCTCTCAAAGGGGATTCCTCATAATTGTATGCCCAAACCTGAGAGTCGGTCAATGGAGCATAACCTCCTGTCCGCGTAAATTAAAACGAGGGTCCCCACCGCCACATGCATGGCTTTTGGGAAACCCTCGTTTATTATACCTAGAAACTGACTTATCCTTTTTTGGCTTGAAGACGGATAACGTTCCAAGATGCTTTGGCAAGGTTGCTTTTGACGTGTCCATTGTCAAGAACGGATAGACCGCCACGATGTGGCGTAACATGATGTGGGTTAGCCTTCGTGTTCACCGCTTTCAGGTCTTCGTGTTCAAGCACGATGTGCTCGATCAAGCTAACATCGCCGAAGCTGCGGATGTCGAGATCCAGTTCCATGGCTTCTGAGAGATGACGATTGACGGCAAATACCGTAATATGACCCTGCTCCTCGTCATATACGCAAATCGATTCCAGATAAGGGACATCCGTATAATCTTTGGAATCATATTTGGGTGAAGAATTGACGGTATGAAGCACTGTTCCTCTGCCATAAATGGAAGCATGAAGGAATGGATAATAAGTCGTTTGCAGCCACAGAGGACCACCTGTTTCTGTCGTAATCGGTGCGATAACGTTAATCAATTGCGCCATACAAGCCATTTTGACACGATCAGCATGTTTGAGCAACGTTATAAGGAAGCAGCCAACGGCTAGTGCATCTGCATGGGTATACACATCTTCAAATTCTGGTGGAGCAATCTGCCAGCGTTCTGTTGCGCGACTGGTTCCAATGGTGTTCCACACATTCCATTCATCCAAGGAGAGCATAAGCTTTTTCTTACTGCGCTTCTTGGCTTTCACATAATCACAAATGGATGCGACACTGCTAATGAACTGATCTAGATTAAGTGATGAGGCAAGGAAGTTCGCTGTATCGTTGTTGTTATTATTGTAATAGGCATGCAGCGACAAATAATCAACATTCTCATAAGTCAAATCCAGAACGGTAGCTTCCCAATCTGCAAATGTACTCATGCCGCTTGACGAGCTGCCACAAGCAACTAACTCGATGGAAGGATCTACCCAACGCATTACTTTTGCGGTTTCATTCGCGAGGCGACCATACTCAACAGCTGTCTTCGTGCCGATTTGCCAAGGCCCGTCCATTTCATTGCCAAGGCACCAGGTTTTGAAACGATGAGGTTCCTTGTAGCCATGGGAAATGCGCAGATCACTATAGTAAGAGCCGGACGGATGATTACAGTACTCGATCAGATTTCTGGCATCGTCAATGCCGCGTGTGCCGAGATTGACCGCCATCATAACCTCGGAACCAACTAATTTCGCCCAATCCGCGAATTCATTGGTACCGACTTCATTCGTCTCCGTTGTCCACCAAGCGAGCTCTAGCAATCGCTTACGGTCTTTCTTAGGTCCAACCCCATCCTCCCAATTATATCCGGAAACAAAGTTGCCTCCTGGATAGCGAATAATCGGAACTTGCAATGCACGGATGGCTTCAATTGCATCTTGCCTGAAGCCGTTCGCATCTGCGGTAGGGTGACCAGGTTCATAAATACCGCCATAAACAGCCCGTCCCAGGTGTTCGATAAAGGATCCATATAGACGAGGGTCAATTTGGGCTTTAATAAAATTTTTGTCGATGAGCATTTGTGAACGTAAAGACATGAGTTATCGCTCCTTATATTAAGAATTAGCTTATTTATGAATTCTAAAATCATTGATTTCTCTTACATTATGGATCATAATGGAGTAAATGTTCAATACCTATTTTGTAGGATTAATAAAATTGCATATTCTAAGGGGTGCTAACGGATGTATCTAAAGACGGATGCTGCGTCTCTACAGGTGTACGAAGCATTGGCGAGCGAAGTTCGCCTGAAAATCATAGATAAACTATTCATCAAAGAAATGCATATTAAAGAACTCGCTGCCGAGCTTTATCTCAGTAATGCGATTGTGAGCAGCCATGTGAACAAACTCGAGCAAGCAGGTCTTGTAGGGAGCAAGATGAAGCGAGTTAACGGTGGAACCTATAAGTTTTGCTTCGTGAATACGTCATTTTTGCAGATCAAGCTCTCTCCAGAAAGAACATCGTTGCACAAATATAAGGAAGTGTCCGTGCCGATAGGTCATTATACTGATTATGAAGCATGGCCGACATGTGGACTTGCCACTACCGAGAAGATCATTGGCCACTATGATAATCCGACCTATTTTATGGATCCGGAAAGGGTAGATGCAGGTATTCTTTGGTTTGCGAAAGGATACGTCGAGTATAAAGTGCCCAATTACTTGTTAAAAGATGACAGTTTAAAGGAAATAGAAATTTCGCTGGAAATTGGATCGGAAGCTCCTCAAGTGAATGAAAACTGGCCCTCAGATATTTGTTTTACACTGAATGGGGCACAGCTGGGTACATGGACAAGCCCTGGCGACTATGGTGAGACGAGAGGGAAGCTGACCCCTGAGTGGTGGCACTCGGACGTGAATCAGTATGGGTTGCTGAAGGTGCTTCGTATTACGGACAACGGTACGTATATGGATGGTCAACGTCTTTCAGATATCAACATCATGGATCTGCGAGTTGATCCGAAGTACTGGGTATTTCGAATTAGCGCGAAGGATACCAAGCGTGGACGTGGGGGTTTAACGCTTTTTGGTAAAGGATTTGGGAATTACGAGCAAGATATCTGGATGAGATGTTTCTATGAATGAGTATAGAGATAACGAAAATGGGTGAAAGAAAAAAGTGCAGGGCACGAAGGAGTTAAAGGATAAATAAGGAAATAGTAGTGATCAAGAAACGATCACCTATGAACCTCAATCATTTCTTGGTACTCATATAGGAAGGGTGAAGAACTTCGTGGAACGATTGCAAGAGCGTTTAACGCCGTTACTGAAGGAATGGATCGAAAAAGGACCTCCTGGATGTGCCTGCACAGTGATTCGAAATGGTGAAGTTGTGTATCAGGAGAGCTTTGGATATGCAGATGTTGAACTTAAAAAGAAGATTGAACCGGACACCATCTTCCGCATTTATTCGATGACCAAGGTGATTACCTGCGTAGCTGCATTAAAGCTATACGAGAAGGGACTGTTTCTTCTAAACGATCCGCTCGAAGATTATTTACCGGAGTTTAAAAATTCTATGGTGCACCAGCATAATGAATTCGGTGTAAGATCAGTATCTCCGGCAACATCTCCGATCTTAATCAAAGATTTGTTCACCATGACTTCGGGGCTCACATACGGCGGGGACGGCTTAGAAACCGAACGGTTGACCGCTAAGGAAATGGGAAATGCCGCTGAAACAATGAATATGCGCACCTTATCGAAAGCTCTTGCGGAGATTCCGCTCGCCTTCGATCCTGGCACACATTGGAAGTATGGATATAGCCATGATGTTCTTGCCGCGTTGATTGAGGTAATCTCTGGTGAAACATTAGGGGAATTTCTGAAGAAGGAAATCTTTGATCCGTTAGGGATGACCGACACTTCATTCCGTATTACCGAAGAGAAACGTGATCGGCTATGCAAGATGTATAATCGTGCAGATGACGGGGCGCTGACCCTCAATATTACTGCGGATGTCCCTTATCAGCCTGGATGCAAGTATGAAAGCGGAGGGGGCGGACTGCTATCGACTATTGGGGATTACAGCCGGTTTACGCAAGCACTGGCGAGAGGTGGCGAGTTGGATGGCGTGCGGATTCTTAGCCGGAAGACAGTGCAATTGATGGCTACTAATCACTTAGGACCACAACAGCTCCAAGATTACAATTGGCCGCAGCAGAAAGGCTACGGGTATGGGTTAGGCGTCCGGGTTTTGATTGATCCTGCAGCAGGCGGCTGTAACGGCTCGGTAGGCGAATTTGGTTGGGCAGGTCTAGCTGGATCATGGGTCATGATCGATCCGCAAGAACAACTGACCGTTGTGTATATGCAGCAGATGCTGCCGAGTTTGGAACCATATATTCACCCGCGTCTGCGTTCGGTCATCTATGGAGCACTATAGTTTTGCAATAAGAGGGGAAAAGCAGGTTGCATATGCAACCTGCTTTTTCGTGTGCGCCCAGCGGAGGGGGTAAATGGAACGGATGTTCCATTGAGGTTCTAAATAATAAATAGGAGAAACACGTTCCCTATTCGGGGTATCGTGTTTTTTATTTTGCGGAGAGAATGAATTTGGTAAAAATAGGTACTGTTCTATGACATTCGGAGATAAAATAAGATGGTATATATGGATTCACCTGAGGAGGGATTGCGTGGATTGGTCACGTAAAGAGTTGAAGAGTAGGGCGAAACATGTACTGCGCACATCGTATTGGAAGGCATTTCTGGTCAGCTTGCTGCTTGCCGTCGTTGGTGGCGGGGTTCCAAGTTGCTCATGGAATTCAGACAGTGGCACATCATCGTCCTTTAACTTAGGTAACATGGATCTAGGGATGGGGGATATCTCGAGTGGTGTAGGTGCACTCATTATTATTCTCATCGTGATTGTTGCGATTCTAGCTGGTTTGACAGCGGTAGCATTCAGCATCTTCGTGCTTAATCCGTTTAAGGTGAATGCGCAGCAATATTTTAAACAAGCCTCTCAAGGCGATGTCGACATGCACTATCTGCTTTACGTATTTGGCAAAGGGAGATATCTGGGCACGGTTGCTAGCATGTTTTGGAGTGCATTACTTAATTTCTTGTGGTATTTATTGCTCATCATTCCAGGCATCGTGAAGTCCTATGCTTACAGTATGGTTCCGTATCTCCTTGGTGATAATCCGACGATTGGTCGAAAAAGAGCCGTTCAACTCAGCAATCAGATGACGCGAGGCCATAAATGGCGGATGTTTGTTCTGGATCTGTCGTTTATTGGGTGGTTTCTCCTCGGTACCATTGCGCTTGGCGTAGGTGTGTTGTTCGTATTACCATATTATAATTCTACGAAAGCAGAGTTATATGTGGTATTGCGTCAGCAGGCATTATATGATGGACTGAGTACCCCGGAAGAATTAAATTTACCCATTTCATAAGGAGCTGATTGTTGTGTCTGTCCAAGTAGAGGTGAGTAAGGCGCGAGCAACCACGACGACGTCCAAGCATTCGATCACGATGATCATGGGCATGTGGCTTATCATTGGTTTGTTTATTGATGGTTTCGCCCATAACCATGGTGCAGTAGAAACTTTTTTTACACCGTGGCACGCGATTCTTTACTCTGGCTATTTGGCTTGTGCAGTGTGGATCTTTATGATGATTCGTTCGAACAAAATCAACAGTCAATCAACCTCTTGGTTCGCAGCGATTCCCGTTGGCTACAAGCTTGGTGTTGCGGGCGTCATTCTCTTCTTTGTAGGTGGACTTGGTGATATGTACTGGCATACGGTGTTTGGTATTGAAAAAAATATCGAAGCCCTGCTAAGTCCTACGCATCTTCTGCTGCTGTCGGGTGCCTTAATGATTCTGACAAGTCCCTACCGTGCAATCAGCGCTGCTGAAAAGGGAGCTGCGCCGACGTTTCGCCAATTGTTACCGGCGTTAACTTCGATAGGGCTTACCTTTACGGTGTTCGCCTTCTTCCTCATGTATGCATGGTCCTTCCGTCAGAATCTATGGATGGCCAGAGGTGAGGATGCCATTGGCAGAGCTGTGGTGGATTTCCTCATTACGACGATGATTCTTGTGATTCCATTGATGTTTGTCCTGCGGAGATGGAAGCTTCCGTACGGTACGGTAACTTTCTTCTTTCTATTTGAGTCGATCTTTTTAGCGGTGTTGGACGGATTTAGAGACTACAGCTCGATAATCATTTTGCTTATAAGCGGTGTGATCGGTGATGTATTATTTCGAGAGATCAAAGAGCGGGACGCAGCAGACTGGCGGTATAAAGCTGTCTTCTTTGTACTCCCTGTCTTGGTCTGGGGATTATATTTTGCACATTTGAAATTATTTGAAACGTTGAACTGGTCTCCAGAGCTATGGGGTGGCTCGATCTTCCTATGTGCACTGTCCTCACTTGGTTTAAGTATTCTTGCAGCGCCAGTTTCGTCAGTCAAAAGCGAATGAGATTAAAGAAGCTATTGCCCTTATGTTGCTTAGCTGTATTCCTATCCGCATGCGGTTCGTCAGCCACGACGACAATTGATATGTCCGATGTGTCCGGCATGTCGGGTATGACGATGTCATCGTCATCTGTTACACATCAGCATACGAGCGATGCAATTGCTCATTTTTCGGTGGATTCACCTCGTTATTTACCGAAGGAATTATCCAACATAACGATTCTGGTTCAAAATAAATGGAATCGTCCCATCGAGAAGTTCGATGTGATACACGAGAAGCTCATGCACCTTATTGTAGTTAGTAAGGATTTGTCCTACTTCGAACACTTGCATCCAACCTATGCAGGCGCTGGGCGATTCGATGTCCAAACCTCGTTCCCAGCAGGAGGCTACTATCAGCTAATTGCAGATTTCACGCCAACGGGCTTAGGGGATAGTGTGCAGTCCCATTGGTTGACCATTAATGGGAAAGCGCCGAAGCCTGTTAAGCTGCAACCGGACAAAAGCTTAACGAAACAAGTCGGTGACAAGGAAGTCACCCTAGCCTTCGATCATCTCATGGCAGGCATGGAGCTGGATATGGTGTTCACGTTTAAGCAGGGAGCTGCCAAAACACCTGTAACGAATCTGCAGCCCTATCTGGGGAGTGTAGGACATGTTGTTGCCATTAGCGAGGATGGGAACGATTTTGTCCATGTGCATCCGACCGATCCTGGAGCAACATCTGGGCCTACCGCGGCTTTTAAAATTGTATTCCCTTCGAAAGGGATCTACAAAATTTGGGGCCAGTTTCAGCAAAATAACGAAGTTTTCATCGTTCCATACGTGATTCATGTAAATTTGTAATATAAAAGAAATAAAGTAGTCATCTGCCATACATGTTAGTCGGTTATAATAAAAGACGACCCCCTTTTAAAATATAAACCTTTAGACCCGCAGCCCGTTGCTGTGGGTCTCTTTTTGTCCATCTGTGGTACAATAAGGAGCATACATTGAATAGGAGTGAGAAGAATGACTGCAAGCGTGAATGAGCAGGAGCTTTTACAATTCATTATTAGCAAGACGAAGGCAGATCCGAAGCAGATTGAGTTAGTTTTGAAGCATGAGAAAGCCTACATAGCCAAAGCGGAACAAGGCTCGAAAGGTGCTGTAGATATCGACAGCGATGATCTAATCGATCATATTCTGGGTCGTCCAGACGTGAAGCTTAGTGAGCTTGCGGTGGATACGATTCTGGAAGCCGAGATGGAGTACTTAATGAAAAATGGCATGGCTGGCTACATCGACTAAATCATGATTTGAGGACCCTCACGTAGAGAATTTCTATGTGGGGGTCCTTTTATTTTTTAAGGAGTAGGTTCCACATCTGCTTACACGGCTAACAACGCCAAATAAATATTGTAAATCGAGAAATGAAGGGAATTAGATGTACATTTTCCAGTTAATTGTGAATTTTAAAGGAAAAACGCTGAAATAGATGTAGTTTTTCCAGTTAAACGTGTCTGAGAGTAGGGGAGGGAGGAAAGAGCAGCATATTGGAGCGGGAGGTAGGTGGGAAACATTAGAGTAACTTAAAAGTTAATTGAATAACATGTATTGACATTGTATTCGGGCGATTGCATAATGAATTTAGGAATTATTACGTTATTTAATTAACTTATAAATTATCTATTTGGAGGTTTTCTTTACAATGAGCAACCAACCGAGAGCTGAATATCCTAGACCGCAATTTGTACGAGATAGCTGGATTAATCTGAACGGTGAATGGCAATTCGAGTTCGATGATGCCTGTGTAGGAACGAAACAAAAATGGCATAAAGGTGAAAAGGCGTTCTCGCAGACGATTCAAGTTCCTTTTGCTTTTCAAAGTCAATTAAGCGGAATTGGCAGTAATGAATTCCACGATATCGTTTGGTACCGCCGTGAGCTCGAGATTCCACAGTCGTTTGCCGATAAACGAATTCTGCTTCATTTTGGTGCGGTGGATTACCTAGCATCGGTTTGGGTGAATGGCATTCTTGTAGCGACTCACGAAGGCGGTCATACGCCATTCCATGCGGATATTACGGAAGCGCTTCAAGCGGGGACGAATATGCTCGTTGTGAAGGCAGTGGATTTTAGCAAAGATGTTACACTACCTAGAGGGAAGCAGTATTGGAAAGCGGATTCCGCAAGTATTTTTTACACAAGAACAACAGGGATTTGGCAAACAGTGTGGTTAGAGGCTGTTTCTGCGAACGCCTACTTAGATAAGGTGAAGATGACGCCTGACATTGATACGAAGCAAATTGAAATCAGCTACGCAATCGAAGGAATCGACGCACATTCGACGTCCAAGTACCAACTGAAGGTTGATATTTCTTTTAAAGGCGAGCTAGTTTCGGAGGATGTTTATGGTATTAGAAGCGGGACAGGTACACGGAAGATACGTTTGAATGACTTTAATGATCATGGGCTTGGCGGTTGGTGGACACCAGAGAAACCGAACTTATACGATGTTACGTTCACACTGCTGGTAGATAATGAGGTTGAGGATGTTGTAGGAAGCTACTTCGGTATGCGCAAGGTTTCGATCGAGGATGGCAAATTGTGCTTGAATAATCGACCTTATTTTCTGAAAATGGTGCTGGATCAAGGCTATTTCCCAGATGGGAATTTGACGCCGCCGAGCGACGATGCGATTAAACAAGATGTTGAGCTTACCAAAGCGATGGGATTCAATGGGGCTCGGAAGCATCAGAAGCTTGAGGATCCAAGATTCCTGTATTGGTGTGATGTCCTTGGGCTTGTAGTCTGGAGTGAAGCAGCGAATGCCTATGAATATTCGGATAAATACGTAGGTCAATTTACCAAAGAATGGATCGCTTCGATGGAGCGGGATTATAATCACCCGTCTATTATTGCTTGGGTACCGCTGAATGAAAGCTGGGGTGTCCCGAACATTCAAATTGATAAACTGCAGCAGCAGCATGCTTTAACGATGTATCATTTGAGCAAATCGCTAGATCCAATGCGCCCAGTTATCTCAAATGATGGATGGGAACTGGTGACGACGGATTTATTCGCTATTCATGATTATGAATGGCGGGAAGAGGTCCTGACCGAGCGCTACAGCTCCAAGGAAAAGGCCGTTCATGCGATGCCGGCGAATCGACGTTTGTTTGTAGAAGGTTTCCCTTATCAAGATCAGCCGATCCTTGTAACCGAATTTGGCGGGATTGCGTACAAGAAGAGTGAATGGGAAGGTTGGGGCTACTCCGGTGCAGATAATGACGAGGACTATGAGCAAAAGCTGCGCGCCGTCATTCATCCACTCCTGAACTCAGGTGTTGTGCAAGGCTACTGTTATACGCAATTGACGGATGTTGAACAGGAGATTAATGGGTTGCTCACCTATGATCGCAAGCCGAAAATCCCTGTGGAGATCATCAAAGCGATTAATGATCGAAATTAATGGAACACATAGTAACGCCGTCTGCTCCAATGGAGTCGACGGCGTTTTTTTACCCTTTGACAGCACCAATCATGACGCCTTTCACGAAATACTTTTGAACGAACGGATAGAGGATGAGAATCGGTACAGAGGCAACCATAATGGTCGCATACTTAATCGTTTCCCCGATCTGGAATTGATCAGCGGCATTGGCGCCAGAAGACATCATGTCTGTGTTATTGGCGATTAAGATTTCCCGAAGGGTGAGCTGGAGCGGGTACAATTCTCGATCCTTAAGGAAGATTGAAGCCCAGAACCATCCGTTCCATTTCTCAACGGCATAATACAAGATCATGACCGCGATTACTGGCATGGAAAGCGGGATAATGATTTTAAACAAGATGGTGAAATGATTGGCACCGTCCATTTTCGCTGATTCTTCGAGACTCTCCGGAACCGCCATAAAGGCTGTGCGCATAATGATTAAGTTAAACGTGTTGACTGCGAATGGTAAAATCGTTGCCCATAAGGAGTCGATTAGTCCGACGCCCTTCACGACAAGGTACATCGGAACAAGTCCACCGCTGAAAAACATCGTGAGAATCACGACGAAAATAAACACTTTGTTCCACATGACATTTTTACGCGAGAGCACATACGCTCCTAACGCCGTGACAATAAGGTTGGTCGTAACACCGAAGACGAGAATAAATAGGGTGTTGCGGTAACCTTTTAATATCGAAGGGTTTTTAAATACATTTTGATAAGCTTCCAAACTGAAGCCCAGTGGGCGATAGAGCAAGCCTTTATGGGTGATAAGTTGGGCGCCGTCGCTGATGGAAGCGAAAGTGACATAGATGAGCGGATAAAGTGTAACAATCACTAACAAAATTAATAGGACATGGTTAAATGCGTAAAATACGCGGTCTGAATAGCTGGTTCTCATCGTATCCCCTCCTTCACTACCATAAGCTATTTTCACTAATTCGTTTACTTATTTTGTTGGCTGTAATGAGCAAAGCTAAATTGATCACGGAATTGAATAAACCAACTGCCGCACTATAGCTCCAACCAAATTCGAGCAAGCCTTTGCGGTAAACGAAGGAAGAGATAACATCAGCCGTATCGTAGGTACTTGGGTTGTAGAGTAAGATAATTTTCTCAAAGCCTACGTTGAGCAAATTCCCCATTCGTAGAATGAACATAATCGAAATGGTAGGTAGAATACCCGGCAGGGTAATGTGCCAAATGGATTTGAGTCGTGAGGCTCCATCCATTTTCGCGGCTTCGTATTGCTCTTGATCAATGCCCATGAGTGCTGCTAAATAAATGATGGATTCCCAGCCAATTTTTTGCCAAATTTCAGATAACACGTATATGGTTCGAAACAGCTCAGGCTTCTGCAGCATCGCCGTATCATTCGCGCCAAAATAAGTCAATAACGTATTCACTACGCCGCCATTATTCGTAAAATCTTTAATCATTCCGGCAATGACGACTAGCGAGATAAAGTAAGGCATATAAGTAACCGTTTGCACAAAACGTTGGAATCTTTTATTCGCCAACTCATTAATTAGAATAGCTAAAATAATCGGGGCAGGAAATTCAAAACATAACGTATAGAGTGAAATCAGAACTGTATTTTTAAGGATGCGCCAGAAATAATAACTGGTGAAGAAGTCATGAAAGTTTTGGAATCCGATCCATGGGCTACCTAGTATCCCTTTGATCGGGGTATACTCTTTGAACGCAATAATAGCTCCATACATCGGCGCATAGTGGAAGATAAAGTAGTAAGCCAGGACGGGAACCATCATCAGGTATAAGTATTTATTCAATAGAAAATCGCGTTTGAAGCGTACAGAAAAGCTAGCCTCCGCTGTTTTACGCATCATATCTCTCCTTTCGCCGAGGAAAATGAATCCATGGAGAGGAGGAGCTTGTGCTCCCCATCCCCATGTTAGATTCTAACGTTTGTTATAACGATCTAAGGATGCTTTCTTGATTTCGATTGCACGGTTCAATTTTACGGAATTGAATTTCTCCATATACTTGTCAAAGCTTTCAACAGGCTCAGTTCCCAAGATGATTTTCAATGTCATTTCATCCACAATGGTGTTCAGATCTGTCATGATTTTAGCAAGCTCTGTACTTTCTTCTGGTGTTGCTGTAATTGGCGGCAATTTGTGCTTATCCACGTCGGTTTTGGACCACGTGGTTAAAGCGTCTCGTTGTGTTTGCAAAGCCAAATATTGTTCGATATAGCGTTTATCCTGGATGAAAGGACCATTGTAGTTACCGCGGATATACATGGACATTGCTTGTGCTGGAGCCAATTTATCCGGATTTTTCATAAGCAAATCTGTGTATTTCGGATAGTTCCCTTCCATATTATATGAAACGCCAGGAGTTCCGAAGTTGAAGAATAGACCGCCTTCGGTCGAATAACCATAATCAAGCAATTTAGCAACAGTTTCGATGTTTTTGGATGTAGCTGTAATCGCTACAGATCCGCCTGGTGCATTCGCAGGGTCTTTTTGACTGTACATGGCGATGTCGCCTTTTTTGAGAACCGGGTATGGGGCTGCGATCAGAACGCCTTTAGGATCTTTGGCTGAAATAAGCGGTTGCCATTTGCCAATCCCGCCACCTGCATTCCCTACAGTTACACCAGTAGCTCCAGACGCAATGTTCGCATCTAAGGCTTTGCTGTCAGCAGTTGCAAAGTTCTTATCGATCAAACCTTCCGCATACCATTTGTGGAAGGTAGCCAGGAAGTCTTTGTAGCCTTTCTCAGCAGGACCGAACTTGATTGCGCCTTTATCATCCATGAAGAAATCACGTGTTACTCCGAAAGCACTCGCAAATGCACCGTTGGCTAATTCGTTGAAGGGTCTAGGAACACTAACGACGGAGAAAGAAGCTGTGGCACCTTTCTTCTCTTTGAAGGCTTTGAGTGTGGTATACCACTCGTCAATCGTTTGAGGAACAGGAAGTCCTAACTCATCCAACCAGTCCTTACGTACGATAGGTCCTTGGAAAACGCGCAGCAAATCGTCGCCACGGATGAATGGGAATACATAATAACTGCCATTGTCTGTTTTCACTTGCTTATCAATTTCCGGATGTTCTTTCAGATATTTCTTAAGGTTCGGTGCAAATTTATCAATCGTATCATTCAATTTGAGAATATAACCATCTTTGATTGCTTTTTCAGGTCCGCCTGGGAATTTACCTTGGAAATCATATTCAATCATATCCGGTAAATCACCAGTTGCTAACATGACGTTGATGGCTTGATCCGCTTGGTTGGTCGGCGGTGCCGTAAACTTCATAGGAACACCAGTGACTTTTTGCCAATTTTGGAAGAATGGTGTATCGGCATGTGTACCCTTTACCCCTGTCAAGTTCCCAGTAACCTCTCCCCAATAGGTCAAGGTTTTGTCCGTTTTGAGCGGATACGTAACGGCTCCACCGGCGGCAGGTGCTGTTGATGCCTTTGTCGCACCTGAAGCTGCTGGACTCGGCGTGCTTGTCGTAGAAGAATTGGATGAACAGGCAACAACTAAGCTTCCCATTAAAGATGTGGTAACCAACATGGTGAACATTTTTTTACTGTTTCTTTTCATGTGTTGACCTCCTCAAAGTTTTTCGCCATACCTAATGGCAACGAAAGCGCGACTGGTGATTCGCCAAACTAGCTGGCAGCTGAGCTGAGAAATTGACCAGAAAAACAGGCTTCGGAAGTCTTAGATTGTTGTTGCCTGTGCTATACCCTAACTATATGATAACGCTTACATCATTGAAATCTCGAATTTATCCAATTTCGTCTTGATAAATAGTGAAAGAATCTACAAAATGTCCAATTCCTTCATGAAAAAAGCCAATTTTGTGGTGAAAAGTCCTTATTTCATGAAAATAAGAGCGGTTGCCCGCTCTTATCTCAATCCGTCACGTACTTATTTCCTTCGTTCATTTCTCGAGCATTTCCTTATATTTACCTGGCGTAATGCCTTCGACCTTCTTAAATACACGAATAAAAGCGTTAATATCATTAAAGCCGACACCGTATGCGGCATCTCCAACGGATTGTTCTTTCCCTTTGAGCAGCTGTTTGGATTTCTCAATCCTTACTTTATTGATCCGATCTAGTAAACCTTCTCCGACGTAATCCTTGAAGAGTTTGGATAAATACGTGGCTTTACGATCAAAATGGCTGCCAATCATCGTAACATTCAAGTTCACATCGGTATAATTGTGCTCAATATAGGTATTTACTTGCTCCACGAGCTGTTGCAGCGCCTTCTGTTTCGTTATCGAATTCGCATGTTGCCGCTTAGCAGCGGTATACGCACAGACTTGTGTAAGCATTTCACCTAGTTGGAGCTCCATATCTTGGACGGTTTTCGCGTTCAAGAGGCGGTCCAGCTGCTTCGGATTGCGAATGAAGAAGCTCTCCTGCATTCCGCCAGTATCGTTAAGACTTTTCATCATCGTCGTCACTAAGCCCATCATTAAACATTTGGTTAAAGAGACGGATATACCTGAGCCTTCATAATTTTTCTCCATAACCTCACGAAGAATTTGGCGCGCGTCTGCCAGTTCTCCGAACTTCAATGCATTGAGGAATTGTTGTTCCACGCCCATTGGATAATAATAACCAGAAGGATTATCACAGTGGGTATGCGGCTTGAGATCATTGTAGGAGAGAATTTCGTGCCCGCCCATGACAAGCTTGTAAGTCATCGCATCCAATGCTTCCAAGAAAGCTTGCGGAACACTTGAAATGTGCTCATTAACGTTACTTATTGCGATAGTAAGATGAATATCATAGGTGGAAGCAAGGAACGTTTGCGCCTCATCTGCAATGCGTAGTAACTCCTCTTTGGCGCTGCGGCCATCCTCCATGGACAGATTAACTAAGCACGCAAGTGTATCATCAATTTCTGCGACGTAGCCGCGATGCTGCTGTGAGACGAGTTCTTCAACCACATTACTTACGATAAATTGAAGCAGCTTCCACTTCTCCTCTTCAGGCGTATTCGTAATACGTTCGAAGAAAGATTCACTTTTATCAGTGACGAAGAGCATGACGGCAAATTCTTTTCGATCCAGCTTCATATCAAATGTCGTTAAGGCTTCAGCGATAGGTATTTTACCGTCAAGTTTACCTTTTAAGAGCTTTTCTACAAAATGAGACCGCACGATATGCCGGTGTTGCTCGACTTTGCTTTTGAAATCAGCCATCTCAATTAACGTACTATCCAAGGCTTCCTGAATAAAATGAAATTCATTATAGGTTTTGCCGGATTCCATGGACTGCTTCTTGGAAAAAGCGTGTACCAAGCGCCGAACAGGGTTGTAATTTCTTCTAAGGAAAAAGAATGTCAGTAGACCTCCGCCTAGCAAACTAATCAGCATACTAAGGTAGGTCAGGTTGCGTATATGTGAGGCCTTCTGCCAATAAGTCGTGCTAGGCATGATGGAGACGTATTTGAGCTTGGAACGCGGCGATTGAATATTAAACACTTCATATTTCTCGCCGTCCTTGCTTTTAAAATAGAAGTTCGTAGCTTGATCCAATTTCGGATATGGGAAATCGTCAGGCATCGTGCTTGAAGAACTGGAAGCTAACACTTGATTCTGTTCATTAAGAATAAGGACGTGGCCTTTATTAAAGATTTCCATGTTCTGAATGGCACCAAGAATGCGCGATTGATCAATCATGATGACATTCGTTGCGAGTGGTTGGTCGTGTTCAAAGGGATAAGTGCTAATATACGCAACTGTTTTCCGAAGGCTATTATCGTCGCCAATACGGTACATTGGGATGAAACCTTTGAAATTGCTGCGTGTTATTATCGATTGCCAGGAAGTGAAGGAGAAATCATTGCTTTTATGCAGCGTTTCGTACGCAAAATCTTTCGAACGAACGGTCGTCGGGAGAATGACAGACTGATTCTTGTTCAAGTACACATAAAAAGAGTCGATCAACGGATAGGAGTTTTTGTACAAAGAGAAGCTCTTTGCAATCTGATAGGTATCATAAGGAAGATCTTTCGGATAGGTTTCATATTTGTTCGAATAGAGCAGCTCTTGTACATTAACATTCCATGTGATTTCAAAATTGAGCTGTTCCATAGCTTTGAATTGGTTGTCCATGACTTCGCGGACTTGTTTGAGCAAGGAATCATTCGCTTGTTGAATTTCTTCCTTTAACGTACGGTTGGACTCTACATATAGTAAGAGGCCGATCACGACAGGAAGTAGGAGGATAACAATATAGGAAATTAACCAGGTTAAGACGATACTTTGTCCATTAAAAATGAGCTTTTTCCGCATAGGTAAGGCCCCCTTGGCATTCTACTTGTCATTTGAGCACTGAGAAGTAGTTATGAATGCGCTCTCATCCTATTGTATTTCCTTTCCTTCGTCTACGTCAACGAGGGAAAGGGGCTTTTTTCGGTGGGTTTATTCTAGGGTTTTAAAACGCTGCTTGCCAAAGAAAAAATAAAATAAAAATGAAATAACCGAATATACGACAGCTGTGATGCAAAAGGCGTACGCATAACCGAAATAACTTCCGTATCGGAATACAAGGCCTGTACTAATTGGAGAAGCGATAAACCAACCTAGGTTGAATACAGCCTCTCCAGAACTTGAGGCAAGCCCGCGAAGCGAGCGATGGACATAACTCATTTTGATCGAATTGTAAAAAGGATTAGCAGCGTTCATAAGCGCCTGGCGGAACAGATAGCCACCTGATGATAAATAAAGGTTAGCTGAAAAAGCGGTGATGAGCAGAAAAGGAATGGAACTCAGCTGCAGATAGACGACTGACTTCACTTCACCATAACGCTTGGCAATCATAGGTCCTATTAAGAAGGCTACTCCAGTAGCTGCTTGTCCTAAGGCAACGATGATGCCGATTGCGGATTTCGATGCTTCAAAGCGATCCTCAAAATAGACATTGAGATAGGGGACGATCATCCCACCGCCGAGTGAGGAGAGTAGACCTAGCAAACAAAATATGGCGATAACTTGGATCGACGTTTTGTGCTCACGCCAAGTGGCTTTCCAGCTCAAAGATTCGCGGTGTGGAGCATCTTCTTCCTTCTCAAGATCACTTTTTTCAAATAGAGACATCGGAATGACACCGAGTGCTGCGATGGCGACGCCAATGAGCAAGGTATACCGTAAGCTATGTATTTCATCTAAGCCAATCATGAATTGAAAGAAATCACACAGCACACCTCCGATTGCAATTCCAATGACATTAGCCAGCATAACCAAAGCCATATTGAGAGAGAAGAGATGAACCCGCTGCTGAGGTGTTGAGTTATTGGCCATGAAGGGAAGAATCGTCGCGGAGACGACAGCTAGCGCCATACCACCTAAGAAAGCGGAAATCAGCATACCTTCATGCAGATGAATGAGTGAACGTGCGGTCAGTGCTGCAATTGTAAAAATGAGACCGAAAGAAATGACGCGTTTGGGACCAAATCGATCATTCATGATGCCTGCCGGGATGAGGATGATGGCAGCTGCCAAAGCTGTCATCCCTACGATGCTGCCTACCATCGTTTGCTCGTAACCTAAGCTTCTTACATAGAGGTTGTACACGAGCCCAAACATGCTAATGCCTAAATTCCAAACAAAATTGAACCAGAAAAATAGCTTAATATTTCGGCTATAGCCTTCGAGTTGAAGCTTCCATTCACGTAGTAGATTGATCATGCGATGTTCCTGCCTTTGTATTTTGTGTCTAAATTGCAATCGCTTTGTCTATTCTACCACTGGTAAATACTTTTGAACACGGGAAAGACTTGATATTCGATCCGATCTGTATAATAATAAGTAGTCTAATCTACGAAGCAGGGAGCACATAATTGAAATGTCTACAACAACGAGTATTGTAACGGAAGAACAGAAACCAGAAGTTGAACAGATTGAGATTTGGAAATGTAAAGCAACGGAATGTAAAGCTTGGGTTCGTAAAGAATTCGTGACGGAAGCTTTACCAACTTGCCCGCTTTGTAAAACACAGATGGTACGCAGCTACAAGCATGTACCGGTAGCAGCTAAAAAAGGAAATAAAAAGTTTCTTGTAGGAAAGAAAAGGTTTTAATCGGAATTATTGAAAAGTTTCTACTAAATAATAGGTCAAGATCGAGAGCATCTTCAGCAAAGCGTGAAGAGTGATGCTCTTGGTCTTTTTTTTATGGAAAGAATAGCCATAGACAAGCATAGCATGGTAACGAGGGGGAGATGCTGTGATTGGACCAAAGATAAATGTAAGTGATGATACAGAAGTCATGCTGAAAGAGCTGCAGGAACGTAAACAGAAATGGGATAAGCTCAAGCAGATCCAACCGATCTTATCGATCATGACAGGAGCCATCTTACTTATCGTCATTTATTTGTTATATCGGCAAGTCATCGTCCGTTCGGGCGGTAACGCAATCATGATATTGGATTTACTCATTTCGAATAAACTGTTATGCGGCTTGTTGCTCGCATGTATTTCACTTTTTCTGTATGCCTCTAATCAGTCGCGTGAAACTGAGAAGGCGAAGAGTAAATATGAAGATTTACGTATAGAAGCTATTGAACGATTGGAGGCTTCGTGGTTGAAAGATGTGAAGTCAGAGGCAAGAGATCAAATTTCGAGCTTCCTTTCCAAGGAGCATGATATTAATATAGTCTATAAGAATTGATTTGGAAGAGCGGGGGAGCAACGGATTCAGATGAGATACATTTGTCGATACATAGATGAAATTAGTGATGTGAAATGGGGAGATACGCAAGTGGGCTACTTGCGTGAGGTGGTGTCTGCGGATGCTCCGAGGCTGGAGACTCGCTTTCAAGCATGCTGGACGATGGACAGTCTGCACATCCGATACGAATGTGAGGATGACTATGTAGTGTCGACGATGACGCAGCGTGACGATCCTCTTTATGAGGAAGACGTTGTAGAGGTGTTCCTGGACCCATTCGGCGGCGGCACGACTTACTACGAGTTTGAAGTAAGCCCACGTGGCGTATTGTTCGATGCGTTGATCCATAATAGGTTGGATGGAAACAAGGATGTCGTTACTTCATGGATCGCGGAGGGATTCCAAGCAGAAGTCACGCAGGGTACGGATAAAGGCTGGTTCGTCTATGATGTGCGAATCCCATTTGCGGATTTAGATGAGGCAGGTGTGCCTCATTCTGGAACGGTCTGGCATTGGAATGTATTCCGTATTGATGATGATCGCGATGGCGTTCGGCATTATTCAGCTTGGTCGCCTACGGGGAAGGTCAATTTCCATATTCCTCAGCAGTTTGGGGAGCTTGTGTTTGTTAAGGAATGAAGAAAGACTCCTGTTCATGGAAAGATACTTTTCGAAACGAATGACTTCTCTTTGTACACCGTACCTAGTCCGAAAATGCCGAATTAATCTCACTATTCGCATCCTTACAATGGTAATAGTCCGAAATAGCCTAACTAAATTGACCTAAACACCGCTCAGACGGGGAAGAAGGGTGAATAAGTCGGTGAAATCGGACTATTGGGCCATTTGTAGCAAGGAATTCTCGATTTAGTTCGGAGATATCGGACTACACAGACTGCCGTGTATACCAAATTCTTCTCTGACTATCCACCTACCTACCATCCCTCTCCAACAAGCTACTCTTACCTGCCAATCCCGAAAAAATCGACTTAGAGACGTCCCAAAGCTAAGCTACGCCTCTGTAAGACGAAAAAATCGACTTAGAAACTTCCACCGCCGCGACTCACTCCACTCGCAACACTTCGTGTAGCTGCTGCCAGGCCCAATCCAGCTCATCCTTGGTGATGACAAGGGGAGGCGCCAAGCGAATGATATGCTCATGTGTTTCCTTGCACAGCAGGCCTTTATCCTTCAATGCTTCGCAGAATGGCCGGGCCGGGACCGTCAAATCGATCCCGATGAATAAGCCGCGGCCGCGAATCTCCTGGATGAGCGGATTCTCGATTTCCTGAAGCCGCTTCAGGAAATAGGCCCCAAGCGCGTCGGAACGCTCTGCGAGCTGTTCCTGCTCCAACACCTCAAGTGCAGCAATCCCGACGGCGCAGCCGAGCGGGTTGCCTCCGAACGTCGAGCCATGCGAGCCCGGCTCGAAAACCTCAAGTACCTCACGATCTCCGGCCACGGCGGAGATCGGAAAAACACCGCCGCCAAGTGCCTTGCCAAGCACATACAGGTTCGGCGTGACGCCTTCCCAGTCGCAGGCAAAGCGGCGGCCCGTGCGGCCGAATCCCGTCTGGATTTCGTCCGCGACGAACAACACCTGATTCGCCTTACATAGCTCATAGCTTTCCCGCAGAAAACCTTCCTGCGGGATCACAATGCCGGCTTCGCCCTGAATGGGCTCCACAATAAACCCTGCTGTATTCGGCCCAATCGCCTCACGCAACGTATGAACATCGCCGTATGGAATCATCCGGAAGCCCGGCGTGAAAGGCCCGAAACCCCGTTTGTATTCCGGAGACGAGGAGAAGGATGTGACCGTCACGGTACGACCGTGGAAATTACCCTCACAGACAATAATCTCCGCCTGATTCTCCGGAATTCCTTTCACATCGTAACCCCAACGACGGACGGCTTTGACAGCAGTTTCAACCGCTTCGGCCCCCGTATTCATAGGTAATATCATGGGTTTACCTGTATATAGCGCCAATTTCTCATAGAACTGTCCAAGTATTTCGCTATGAAAGGCTCTTGAAGTCAAAGTAACCTTGCCTGCTTGTTCAACTAATGCATGAATTATATGTGGATGACGATGTCCCTGATTCAGAGCTGAATACGCGCTCAGCATGTCCATATATCGTTGACCTTCGGGGTTTTCAACCCAAACACCTTCGGCTTTTGATATCACCAGCGGCAGCGGGTTGTAATTACGTGCACCATATTTCTCAGTTTGTTCAATAATCTTAGAACTTTGTGTAGGCATTAGTTTTCCTCCCCCTATCATAGATCAAAGCACCTTCAGGTTGTACTTCATTGTATTCTATTATTAGCGTACGATGACTTCCTGAGTATATAATTGAAAAATAGGCGAGGATTTGCAATCTTAGCTCCCCCGTGCATATCCCTCACTTTTAAGCTAAAAATAACCATGTTAAAGAACTTATTGTCGTTCAGGGTTGTTCTGATTTTCTGATGTTCTGGCTTGTTCAGGTTGTTCAGGGTTCAATCAAGCTTTGGGAATGAAATATGAAGTGAAAAAGGATGGTAGTCGGATGACTTATCGCATCGAGAAAGACTTTTTAGGAGAAAAGCAAGTCCCGTCTCATGCCTATTATGGCATTCAAACGATGAGAGCAATTGAAAATTTTCCAATCACAGGTGTTACCATTCATGGTGAGCTTATTACAGCGTTGGCGGAAGTGAAGCGTGCTGCGGCACAAGCGAATATGGATACACATATGCTGCCTAAGAAAATTGGAGAAGCCCTAGTAAAAGCTGCTGAAGAAGTGAGTAAAGGACAGCTCTTAGAAGAATTTATCGTCGATTCCATTCAAGGCGGAGCAGGTACCTCCATCAATATGAATATGAATGAAGTGCTGGCCAATCGGTCCTTAGAGCTTTTAGGAGAGGAAAAAGGAAGCTACTTCCATTGTAACCCGAATAATCATGTGAATATGTCACAATCGACGAATGACGTGATTCCAACAGCGATCAAAATAGCTGCCTACCGCTTGTCGGAGCAATTAATAGAAGCTTTAATTTCCTTACAAAGTGCTTTCGCACGGAAAGAAATTGAATTTGATGATGTGATCAAAATGGGGAGAACCCACCTCCAAGATGCCGTGCCGATCCGTATGGGTCAAGAGTTTGGCGCCTATGCTCGTGTGTTGATGCGTGATATTAATCGAATCAAGCAAGCGATGCGGGGACTTCTGATTGTCAATATGGGAGCAACGGCCGTAGGTACAGGGCTTAATGCCAAGCCTGAATACGTGGAGCGAGTTATGTTTCATTTGAAAGCAGCAGCTGGTATTCCGGTTGAGATCTCGGAGCATTTAGTCGACGGCACACAAAACATGGATGCTTACACCGAGTTATCTGCATCGCTTAAAGTATGTGCGGTGAACCTCTCGAAAATATGCAATGATATTCGGATGATGGCTTCTGGACCTCGCGCGGGGTTAGGCGAGCTCAAGCTACCGCCAAGACAGCCAGGTTCGTCCATTATGCCGGGTAAAGTAAATCCGGTGATGCCCGAGGTTGTGAATCAAGTGGCCTTCCAGGTCATAGGAAATGATCATACGATTTGTTTGGCCTGTGAAGCAGGGCAGTTTGAGCTTAACGTGATGGGGCCGGTTCTTGCTTTTAATCTCTTGCAATCCCTTAAAATATTGCGAAATGCAGCAAGTGTATTCGAACGTTTCGCTATAGAAGGCTTGGAAGCCGATCGCGAACGGTGTAAGAATTATGTGGAGCAAAGCTTCGGTATCGTAACCGCATTAAATCCACATCTGGGCTACGAGGTTGCCGCGCAGCTGGTCAAAGAGGCGGTGCGCACGGGTCTTACCTTGAAGGAACTCATTTTAGAAAGAGGACTTCTCACAACAGAGGAGATTGAGGAAATTCTGAATCCGATTCAGATGACCACGCCTGGCATAGCTGGAGACAGACTGCTTCGCCCCGCAGATTAAGGCGAGTTCTCAAATAACAATACCCCCATCTCAAGCGATGAGATCGGGGGTATTTTGTTTGTTACTTTGCATGTCTTTCGAATAAGATAATTCGGTTACTAAAAGGATCAATCACCGCGACTTCGCGGGTGTCCCAAGGTGTTTTATGGATGTCGGGTCGAGAAATGCTCGGTATCAGATTCCCCTCCTACACAGTCAATTATAAAATTTGATCACCGAAGAAAGAACTGATAAGGCTTACTGCTAATTCGGAGGTTTTGTTACTCTCATCCAGTAGCGGATTGACCTCAACGAATTCAGCAGACGTCACAATGCCGGCTTCATGCAGCATTTCTACAGCGAGATGAGCTTCGCGGAATTGTAGCCCACCTTTGACAGTTGTTCCTGTCCCAGGTGCCTCTATGGGATCCACGGAATCGACATCATAACTAAGATGAACGCCATCTGTTCTTATTTTAATATAATCGATGGCTTCTTGCATCACTTGGGCCATCCCTTTGCGGTCAATATCGTACATCGTATAACATTTGATGCCGAGCGAACGAATCAGCTTCTTCTCTCCTTCATCCAACGAACGTGCGCCAATAAGTACGATATTTTCAGGCTTCACCTTGGGGGAAATCCCACTGATCTGGGTCAATAAGGGATGCCCGATCCCAAGGCTGACGGCGAGCGACATCCCGTGTATGTTTCCAGAAGGGCTAGTTTCTGGTGAATTTAAGTCCGAATGTGCATCAATCCAAATGACCCCTAATTGCTGATAATGACTTGCTAGTCCCGCAATTGTGCCAATAGCAATACTATGGTCGCCACCGATAACGAGTGGGAAATTATCTTGAGTCACGACGTTAGAAATTTGCTCGGCTAGTCGTGTGTTTATATCAATGACTTCAGCAAAATACTTGAGATTTGTGGTATCCACTTGATCATCTAAGGGAGTTACCTTCTCATTCAGGTGCAGATCTGAAACATGATCAACGGTATAACCCATTTGGTGTAAAGCGGGAAGTAATCCAGCTTCAAAAATGGCTTTAGGCCCATGGCTCGCACCTCGGCGGCCTGCCCCAAGATCAAAGTTGACACTGATAGCCGCGATGTTCGGTTTGATACTCATCGGATCAACTCCTTCTGATGGGATGACTTAACAATAAATCCTCGGGTTGCACTCCTTTGACTAACATTCCCAATCTACATGTAACCATCCTTCTATACTATATGAAGCTATATTTTCTTTGTTCGCTCGTTAATTCCTTTTTTATGTGAGGTAAAAACAAAACAAGCCGGGACACATTAAATAGCGCCCAGCTTGTTTTTGATAGTAAAACCTCTTCGTCAATCAAACGGCGTTCGAACGTTAATCACTCTCGGGTCAGACAAATGTTTGCATTCGCGGAAGGCAAAGCGCTTGCACCCCAGACATTGCGCGTGGTTAAGTTTCGTTAAGGCGAAGTTAAGGGCATCCCCTGTTTTATCGAAAAAGTGCTCCTGCCCAATCCAGTCGTCCAATCTTGTTTTTCGCAACATGCGGCGTGGTTGGTTTTGTACTTCAGAAATGATTACATTGCAACCGTGATGGTCAAAGTGTCTGATAATCCGTGATAAATGGGCTGTTCCTGTTGTGTCCATATAGGGGACATTCCCCATTTTCAGCAGTAATACTTTGGGGTTGGTATGGATTTCTGCCATAATGGATTGCTCAAATGCACTGGCAACCCCAAAGAATAAAGCGCCTTCCACGGTATAGATACTAATTTGAGGACAATTATGCTGCTCAGTAACGATATGTGCGGTTACGTGTTCATGCTTATCAGAAGGGTTAGGCAAAACCTTGGTAGTACGGAGTAAGTCGCTCATATGTTTCACAAAAATGATGCCAGACAAAAGCAACCCAACTTCGACTGCGGTTGTCAGATCCGTAAGCACAGTAAGAAGAAAGGTAATAAGCAAAACGACGGACTCCGCAGTTTTAGTTTTTAAGACGTGAGCGAACTCTTTGCGTTCACTCATATTCCAAGCAACGACCATTAAGATCGGCGCCATACTTGCAAGCGGAATGCTTGAAGCATAGGGAGCGAATATGAGCAAAACTAGCAGAACCACAATGCCGTGGAAGATGCCGGAGAAAGGAGATTCCGCACCGCTCTTTATATTGGTTGCCGTTCGGGCAATAGCCCCGGTTGCAGGTATGCCGCCAAACAACGGCGTTATCATATTGGCTATACCTTGACCAATCAATTCCCGGTTGCTGTTATGCTGTGTTTTTGACATCCCGTCAGCAACGACAGCAGAGAGCAAGGATTCGATGCCGCCTAACATCGCGATGACAAGAGCAGGTTTTATTAGAAATTGCATACGTTCCATGCTAAGTTCAGGGAAGTGAATACTTGGCAAGCTATTCGGAATTGCGCCGTAAGTTGACCCGATGGTTGCAACCTTGTCAGGATAGAAGAGGGAGGCGATAACCGCTGAAATCAACAATCCCACTAAGGAACCAGGAATTTTAGAGGACACGCGTGGTGTGAGAAGAATAAGCACCAGACAAATCACAGCAGTTAGGATGCTGTACATATTGATTGTTGAAATGTGAATGATTAATTCCTTCATATTGAAAAGAAATTCTTGATGTTTTTGAAGATCATGCAGCCCAAGAAAATTGGCGATTTGTCCTGTAAAGATGGTAACAGCAATTCCTGTGGTAAAACCGATCGTGACAGGACGTGGAATAAATTTAATGACTCCGCCTAATTTGAAAATCCCCATGAATAACAAAATAACACCAGCCATAAAACCTGCGATAAGCAAGTTTTCATACCCATATTGCATGACGATCGCGAAGAGGATGGGGATAAATGCGCCTGTCGGACCGCCAATTTGAAACTTGGAACCACCGAATAAAGAAATGAGGATGCCCGCTACAAAAGTCGTGTATAACCCGTACTCAGGCTTTACGCCTGAAGCAATTGCAAACGCCATTCCTAATGGAATGGCGACAATTCCGACAATCAGACCTGAAACCAAGTCTTTTTGAATTTTTTTTCTATTGTAACCTTGGAATCTGCCTCTAAAAGAAAGTTTCATATCGAATCCCACCAACTTAAATATTTGATTATTTAAATATATATAAAATCATATATATAAAACAAAGAGATGTCAATTTGATATTTCTGCTAAGAAATCACAAAAAAAAAGGAGGTAAATCGAGAACAGTGGACCCGATTCACTCCTTTTTGTGAAAATAGAAGCAGTTACTGATTCTTTATGTTTTCTAACATGGAAATCGCATTCACAAGATGGTTATCAAATATTTGCTTGGCAACAATAAGCAGATCTTTAATTAAAGGATCTGTCAGGGAGTAGATCACAGAAGTTCCGTCTTTGATCCCACGGACAACGTTTTTATTTCTTAATACGGCTAACTGTTGTGATACGGCAGAACCTTCACTGCCCAATATCGTTTGTATCTCATTCACGTTTTTATCGCCATCCACTAAAACTTCAAGGATTCTTATACGTAAAGGGTGTGCTAATGCCTTGAAAAAATCGGCTTTAAAATGCTGTATTTCTTGATACATAACGTTCTCCTCTACTATCAATATTCGAACATTTGAATATATAGAATATCATAACATAAACCGGAATGTTTGGAAGCAAGTGTTAAAAGCCTTTGCGTTATTGATTACTTTTCAGTTATAGTATAATTGTAATATTCAAAAAATCAAATATATTGTTATTTGAAAATAAGGATCTGGTCTAAATGTTAGTTGGCGATGAATTATATATTGCTACTTTCATGCGTTTAAACAAATTCTCAAAAGCATCGATAATGGGAGGTGATCCTTGTGTTCGAGAAATTAGCATCTGGCGTCATACGTATATCAGACGATGTTATTTCTACCATAGCTGCATTCGCTACCCTACATACACCTGGTATTGATTCCATGTCGGGCGGCCTCTCTGAGGAACTGACGAAGCGCTTGAGTGGAAAAAGTGCCAAAAAAGGCGTATTAGTCGAGGTCATGGAGTCGGATGTCGTCATCCATTTACGTGTCATCATCAATTACGGCATGATGATTCATAACGTATGTCATGAGCTTCAACAAAACGTTAGGGAAGAAGTGGAAAATTTGACAGGACTTCGCGTTCTGAAAGTGAACGTAAGAGTAGAGAACCTGGCAGTTTAGAAAGTAGAAATGAATAGGCTCGGATCGTAGTTGAATAACTACAATCCGAGCCTTATTACATTTCCTTGATTGATGGGGGTTGCTAACATTGATAAGTTAATCCAAGAAAGTTAAACTAATATAGACAAACTAAACGCTAAAGGTAGGTTACCATGTTAATCAATTTGGTTTTAATCGCAGTCCTGATTGTACTTACCGCTTTTTTTGTCGCGACAGAATTTGCAGTTATTCGAATTCGTCCAAGCCGCGTAGACCAAATGGTTGCGGAAGGCAAGAAAAATTCACTAGCTGTTCAAACCGTTACCTCCAATCTGGATGGCTACTTATCCGCATGTCAACTCGGCATTACGATTACTGCTCTAGGTCTTGGTTGGTTAGGTGAGCCCACGGTCGAAAAGCTCCTCGGTCCCTTGTTCGTTGGACTTGGTGTAGGTGAAACACTTTCACATATTTTATCGTTCGGTATCGCTTTTTTATCCATTACCTATATCCATGTTGTTCTTGGGGAACTAGCTCCCAAAACGTTAGCCATCCAGAAAGCGGAAGCGATTTCCATACTAACAGCTCCGTTCATTATCTTTTTTTATAAAATGATGTACCCCTTCATATGGATATTAAATGGTTCAGCAACGCAGCTTGTTCGAATATTTGGCGTCAAGCCTGCAAGCGAACACGAAGAAGCTCATTCCGAAGAGGAAATACGAATTATTTTATCAGACAGCTTCGAGAGTGGAAAAATAAATAAGACAGAGTACGGATATGTGAATCGCATCTTTTCATTCGATGAATTGTTGGCGCGTGAAATCATGGTTCCACGTACGGATATGATCTGTCTCTATGCGGATAAATCACTTGAAGAGAACATGAACATTATAATCAAAGAACAATACACGCGTTTTCCCGTAGCAAAAGAGAGCAAAGATCATATCATTGGATTCGTCAATACGAAGCAATTTTTCTTAAGTTACATCTCGAATCCTGATTTTAATTTTAAAGGTTTACTTCAACCGATCATGACGATTCCCGAAGGAATGCCTGTGAAGTCCCTGCTCAAAAAGATGCAGCGTGAAAACGTACATATCGCTCTGCTTATGGATGAGTACGGCGGAACGTCAGGATTGATTACGATTGAAGATATTCTGGAGGAAATTGTCGGTGAGATTCGTGATGAATTTGATAAAGATGAACTGAAAGAAATTGACAAGTTAGCGGAAGGACACTACGTAGTCGACGGTAATGCCTTGATCATCGAGTTAAATGCTAGATTGGGAATTGACATTCATGACGAGAATGTGGATTCTATAGGTGGATGGCTGTACAGTAAGCAGTCAGAATTGAAAATAGGTGAGCAATGGCAGTATCAGGATTGGACATTCATTGTACGTGAAAGAGACACGAATCGAATTCGAAAAATTGAGCTTATTAAAAATTAGGTCAACCATACGCAAAAAGAGGGTTCCCTGGCCAAAAATGGCTTTTTTCAGGGACACCCTCTTTTCTATTTAAAACGCCCAATTTCCTTTGCGGAAGATCGGCACGATTGTGCCATCTGCGTGTTCACCGTCAATATCCATCTCGGCAGAGCCGATCATAAAGTCGACGTGAATGAGACTGTCATTCAGTCCTGCTTGCAGCTGTTCCTCTTTGGTCATCTTCGTGCCGCCTTCAATACAAGTCGGGAAGGCACGACCGAGTGCCAGATGATTTGAAGCATTTTCATCATAGAGCGTATTGAAAAAGATCAGGTTCGTGTTCGAAATCGGCGACACATGCGGTACAAGGGCGATTTCGCCTAGGAAGTGTGCGCCTTCATCCATTTCGATCATGGCTTGCAGGGACTCAAAGCCTTGCTCTGCTGAATACTTCGTGACGCGGCCTTGCTCGAAAGTGATCGAGAAATTATCGATCAAGCTGCCTTGATAGCTCAGTGGCTTCGTACTTCGGACCGTTCCATGCGTTCCCAAACGGTTCGGTGAAATGAACACTTCCTCTGTCGGGATGTTCGGGTTGAAATCGAAGCCGCCTGTTTCGTTCGTCGCGGAACCGCCTCGCCATATGTGCTGAGGTGGAAGCTCAACAGTAAGCTCAGTTCCAGGAGCGCGGTAATGGATTTTATGAAATTGCATCTCATTCAATTGTTCCCGTTTGCTGCGGAGAGTAGCGTTGTGATCCTGCCACGTTTGTACAGGATTTTCTTGATCTACGCGGGTAGCTTCAAAGATCGCATCCCATAGGGCAGTGACCGCAGCCTGTTCTTCGAGATCAGGAAATACCTTTTGTGCCCAAGCTAGAGAAGGGGCAGCAATGATGGACCATGTCATTTTGTAAGAGGACATGTATTCACGCCATTTGACCAGCAGGGGCCCTGCGGCTTTCGCATTCGCTGAGATGCGAGCAGGATCCACATCCTTCAGCAGCTCCGGGTTGTCCGCGTCGATCCATAGGTATGCGCCGTTTCTTTCGGCTAACTCGGTTAGTGCTTGCGCACGCCAAGCTGGGTACTCATTGAATGATTCGTCGGGCGCGTGCGTATAGCGGATTTGGGTGCAGATTTCATCCTGCCATTCAATATGTACATGCTTAGCACCAGCTTCGTATGCTTTACGCGTGATGAGTCTTACGAATTCGGGGTGCCCAATTGGCGCATTAATCCAAAGCGATTGACCAGCTTGAATGTTGAGTGCTACTCGAACAGTCAGCTCCGCATATTTCTCAAGATTGTGTTCAAACGTCATTAGAAAAATCCTCCTTTTACTTCGTCTTGCTTGAAGTTTATCGCTCTGTTCGCTGACTGTCAAATAAATTTTACCGTCTGAGGAATTCCTTTTTCAAAATGTATCTGAGTTGTCATTGCATGGAATTTTGACATTTGTTTACACTAGTGGCAGGAGGTGAATTACGTTCATGCGCTATGAATGGCTATTGGGCCTGTTGCTGCTTGCCCAGCCCAAAGAATTGCCTTTTCAACTATCAGATAACCCGAATGGCGAGAAGATGGCTCAGATTAGTCGAGAGCCGTATACGACCCATCTCTTGGATGTTCCGCTAGTAGATACGCAGAAATTAAACCGGCTTGCCGAGCAAATTGACAAATCGATTTACCGAAAGCCGCTTAACGCTACAATTAGTGACAGTGGGGGCATTGTGAAAGAGATTGCAGGCGTTAGACTGAATCGAGGCGCTTTTCTCAATCAGTTCTATGGTCAATTTTATTCAGAGGGACCCATGAATGTGGTGTTACCGCTGCAAACCCTGTATCCCAAAGTAGATAGTGAACTGCTTGCCAGCATTCGAGTCCGTCCAATAGGCTATTATGTTACCTATTTTAATTCCCGTAATAATCACCGTGTTACGAATCTCAAATTAGCTGCACAGGCGATCAACAATTATGTTGTGCAGCCGAATGAGACGTTTTCTTTCAATCGCGTAGTTGGCGTTCGAACACCGAGCAGGGGGTATATGTCAGCTAAGGTGATTGTAAGAGGGGAATTCTCCGAGGGAATCGGCGGCGGTATTTGTCAAATATCTTCAACACTATTTAATGCGGTTGACCGTGCAGGTCTCACGATTATTGAAAGATACTCCCACAGTCGATCTGTGCCTTATGTGCCCCATGGAAGAGATGCTACCGTGAATTGGGGCGGGCCTGATTTTAGTTTTAGAAATGATTATAATCAGCCTATATTAATTCGCGCGCATGTATTGCCTGGTTCTGTCCATATTAGCATTTCTTCTTCGGACCAGATTAATGTCAAATCCCGTCATGTTCCTGGTGCTACAGAAGCGATTCCAGAGGAAATTGAAACGAATTCTAATGTAAAAAATGCGCACCATTAGCCGCTATACACCCTTCTTGAGGTCAAGATATGCATATTTTATGAAATAAAAGCACGAAATCGCAAGATTTCTGAGCTGATTTTTTGCTAATATAGATGGCAGATCATTCAGCTTGAGAAGGGTGGAAATCGCTTTATGAAAACGTTTTTAGACGAAAATTTCTTACTTAACAATGAAACTGCCGTACATCTTTTTCATGAATATGCCAAAGAACTGCCGATTATTGATTATCACTGCCATTTAAGTCCTAAGGAAATTTATGAAAATAAACAATTTAACAACATAACCGAAGCTTGGTTATACGGTGACCACTACAAATGGCGGATGATGCGTGCCAACGGTATCGACGAGTCCAAGATTACGGGTGAAGCTAGTGATTATGATCGCTTTGTAGCATGGGCTTCCACACTTCCTATGGCGATTGGCAATCCTTTGTACCACTGGTCCCATATGGAGCTTCAAACCTATTTCGGTGTGTACGATATCATTAATGAGCAGAATGCACCAGCAATTTGGGGAAAAGTGAATGCGAAGTTGGCTGAGGGGGGATCCCGCGCCAGAGACCTGATCACAAACTCCAAAGTAACGGTCATTTGTACGACTGACGATCCTGTGGATACCTTGGAATACCACATCAAAATCAAAGACATTGAAGGATTCGATACGCAAGTATTGCCTTCCTACCGTCCGGACAAGGCGCTGGAAATCAATCGCGCTACGTTCCTTCCGTGGATTGCTCAGCTTGAAAAAGCGGTAGGTACGCCGATTCGCACGTATGATGATTTATTGGCTGGTCTAGAAAGCCGCGCTGTCTTCTTTGACTCTGTCGGCTGTAAAGTGTCTGACCATGCATTGGATTATGTACCATTCGCGGCAGCGACCAAAGAAGAAGTTGACGCAATCTTCGCAGCAGGACTTGCTGGTCAAGCGGTAAGTCTGGAAGACGAGAAGAAGTATAAAGCATTCACGCTTATTTTCCTTGGCGGCATCTACAAGAAATTGGATTGGGCGATGCAATATCATATCAATGCTTCGCGTAACAACAATGGACAGGCGTTCGCTAAGCTAGGTCCAGATACAGGATTTGACTCCATAGGTGATAGTCCTGTTGCGGGAGCGTTAACAGGCCTATTGTCCGCACTAGCTGTAGCGGATTCCTTGCCGCGTACTATTCTGTATTCCTTGAACGCGCGGGATAACGAAATTCTTGCTTCCTTGATGGGCAGCTTCCAAGGCGACGGCATCGCTGGCAAAATCCAATTAGGCGCCGCATGGTGGTTCAATGATACACGCGACGGCATGATCTCCCAAATGAAATCCCTCGGCAACTTCGGATTGCTCGGCCGTTTCGTTGGGATGCTAACGGATTCGCGCAGCTTCTTGTCCTACACACGTCATGACTACTTCCGTCGCATTCTATGCAACATGATTGGTGAGTGGGTTGAAGCGGGCGAATTCCCGAATGATGAGCAGTTGTTGAAGCAATTGGTTCAAGGCATTTCGTACAATAATGCGAAGCAATATTTCGGATTTTAAGTGAAAACCTCCGTGCGAGCGATAGCTTCCCAATGGTGCTGGTCTTTCGATTACGTTAAGTCCTGAGGAAATTGCATCGCTGGAGGAGCTAAATGTCTCCCATCGGGGGAGCGCTATATGTCTTAAAAAAGAAAAAACGCTAAGCAAGCTAGCGTTTCTGACAAATGAAGAAAAAGTCTGCCTGGCGGGTACAATTACCGCTTGGCAGACTTTTTAGCTTCTGATGGTTGGGCAGCTATCCTTTAACAGCACCGGCAACCATTCCCTTGATGATAAATCGCTGCATAAACAAGAAAAATAGAATCGGAGGCGTTGTCGTGAAGACTACCGCGGTCAACGCGTAGTTCCACTCGCTTTTATATTGGCCGAAGAACTTGTAGGACGCAAGCTGCAACGTGGCTTCTTTGCCGTTTAGCATAATGAGCGGCAGCAAGAAGTCGTTCCAAATCCACATGACATTTAGGATGGCAACCGTGCTGATGACGGGAACCATGATCGGAAATACGATCCCATAAAAAATGCGGTAAGACGAGCACCCGTCAATGGCCGCGCACTCTTCCAGCTCCATCGGTATCTGTTTCACGAACCCGTGGAACATGAATATCGCAAGCGGACAGCCCAGACCCCAGTAAATCACATTCAGTCCGCCCAAGCTGTTAATGAGATGCAATTCTTTGGATAGCTTCGTCAACGTAATCATGAAAGATTGGAACGGCAGCATCATGGGTGAAATGGCCAGGAAGAACAAGAAAGCGCTGAGTCTCGACTTGGTACGGGATAATTTATAGCCAGCCATCGAACCGAAGAGGAGAATCCCGATAACGCTAACGCCTGTTATAAACAAAGTGTTCCAAAATAACCTCGGATATTTCATCAAATCCCAAACCTGAACGTAATTCTCAAAGCTGGATGTGCGGGGCAAGCTAACCACATTGGTTACGACTTCCTTATAGTCCTTGAAAGTATTGATGACGACTAGGAAAAGTGGGTAAAGAAAGGCACAAGTTAATAAAATCGTGACAATCTCTAGCAGTATCAAATTTCTACGGCTGCGCTTGGTCATGCTTCCACTTCCTTACTTTTGAAGAATTTCACCTGTAAAATGGTAATGAGCAGGATCAGAACTACGAATAGCAGTGATTTAGCAGTTGCATACCCGAAGCGATTATTCACGAAGGCTTCGTTGTATATGTCCATTGTGATACTCGTCGTCGAGCCGCCAGGACCGCCGAAGGTTAACGTATAAATAATATCGAACACCTTAAGAGAGTTCGCAATTGTCAAAAAGAAGGCAACAGTTAAGGAAGGCATCAATAAGGGCAGTGTAATGGTGAAAAAACGCTTCAAACCGACTACGCCATCAATGGAAGCTGCTTCATTCAACTCCGAAGGAATGGATTGGAGACCTGTAATATAAATCATCATATAGAATCCAACAGACTGCCAAACACTGACTAGTAAAATGGAGATAAAAGCCAAATGCTGATTACCTAGCCAGCTCCACTGAAACACAGACCAATGAGTCAGTTCATATAAAGCATCGAAAACCCGCGTGAACATAAACTTCCAAATAAAACCGATAATAACCAAGCTTATAATGTTCGGGATGAAAAAAGCGGCGCGAAGCACAGCTTTCGATTTCAATCCTTTAGTTAAAATAACGGCAAGCGTGATGGCGATCACATTCGTCAAAATCACATTCATGATACCGTACAACAACGTAAATAACAGGGATTTCAAGGTGCCTGTATCCGTTGTAAAAAGCTCAACAAAATTATCGAAGCCGATAAATTTAATGTTTTTCCCTACACCGTTCCATTTGGTCAACGAGTAATACAGGGACATACAGAAGGGGATGATGGCTGCAAGCAAAATGAAAATCATTGCCGGCGAAACAAAGACGAAAAATTCCGTGTAGCTTCTGGCTTTTTTATGGATTGTATTCATTATTTTCACTCCGGTACTTAGGAATTCTTAAATATCAAGCCAGAAGAGAACTCCCTTCTGGCTCGACAGTTGATTTGACTTTACTCAGCAGCTTTGGCTAATTTAGTCCACATTTTATCTAATTCATCTTTCACTTGATCGCTCGTTGCTGCGCCGCCAACATACTTTTGCAAAATTTCGCCGGCTTTTTGCTCATAACCGTCTGGCCAATAGCCTTTCACCCACGGATAAGTGACACCGCTTTTTACGAACTCTGACGTTGATTTCGCCAGCTGTGCTTCCGGGAACGGAGCATCTTTGATGGTGGAAATTTGTTTGGTCTCACCTGGTACGAATTTCTTTCCGTAATCAGATGTCGTCAGCCAATTGAAGAATTTCAATACTTCTTTCAGGTTTTTGGAATCTTTGTTAATGCGGTACACGATGTTGGAATCGACCATAAGACCAGCTTTAGAAGCATCTTCCCCTACAGGACCTGGCATGAAGCCGATGTCCAAATCTTTATTGATTTTGCGAATCGATTCTTCCGCCCAAGTACCTTGGTGCATGATAGCTGCTTTGCCTTGCGCGAACAGATTTACTTGTGCATTGAAGTCCGTTTCAAGCGGCTTTGGATTACCATACTTCAACGTAATATCCAGCAAGCCAAAAATGTTCTTCACGGAAGGGATATCGCTTAATTTCTTCTTGCCTGCGGAAACCTCGGCGAAACTTGCTGCATAGTCACCACCCATGGAAGCCATGACTTGTGTGAAGGTTTGCTCGAGAACCCACCACTCCTTGTAACCGTTAGAGAAGGGGATTATCCCTTTGGCTTGCAGCTTTTTCGCGGCTTCTTCCAATTGGCTGTATGTTTTTGGCAGCTCGGTAATACCTGCGTCAGCAAACAGTTTTTTGTTGTAAATGAAGGAGTGGGATTGAAGAATCAACGGATAGCCAATGACTTTACCGTCCAACGTAACCCCTGTTTTCGCTGAGTCAGCGATATTTTTCATGAAATCTTCTTTGGACAAATCATAAGCGTAGTCTTTATAGGTTTTATTGTCGTTATAAGCACCGGACATAAAGATGTCAGGGATGTCGCCCGAGTTGATTCTCGTTTTTAATAGCGTCGGGTAATCGTCTTGATGGATCGTGATATCAATGGTTACGTTCGGGTTTTGCTTATGGTACTCATCTGCTAAGTGGTGCATTGCATCAGTCATTTCTGGTGCATATTGCAGGATGTTTAACGTCACTGGTTTGGTGCTTGCAGGTGTTGCGGCTCCCGCTGCAGTCTCTTTCGCTGCTTCTGGCTTGGCCTCGCTTGCACAACCTGCCAATAACGACATGGTAAGTACCGAGGTTCCGAGTATAGTTAAGGATCTTTTTGACATGTAATGCTGCCTCCCTTTGTTTGTAAGCATCTTTCTTATCTCTATTAAACTAAATTTCAAAGGTAGGATATACGTAAAATGGTGCCTTCCTTAGGGTAAAAAAATGTCATAAACGTCTTAATCAAGAATGAGGGTAGATTGCCTTCTGAATGCCAAGGGTGACACACCAAAATGCTTTTTGAACGCTTTACTAAAGTAGTTCGTATCATTGTACCCGATCTTTTCACTTACGGTTTGGATTTTCAGCTCCGGATCCTGCAGCAGTTCTTTGGCCTTATCCATACGAACTTGCAGCGTATATTCATAAATACCGCAGCCGTATTTTTGTTTAAACAAACGGAGCAGATGTTCTTTGGAGATAAAATGTTTTTCCGTAAATAAAGAAATGGATATATCTTCGAAATAATGATGATCAATATAGGTTTTAATGTGTTCGATGCCTAGCTTATCGGCAGATTTATGGCTTTGCAGCAGGAGGACAAACCATTCCTCAAGAAACGACGTAATCGCATCCATATACCGATCGAAGTTCATAATTTGGTTGTCAAAAAGAAGCCCAAACCGCTCGAGATGAGATGCTTGTTCAGGTGACAATACGTTTCCTGTCGGAACTAGCTGCTCGGCAATAACGCGGAATTCCTTATTGGACTGGAGCATCATCTCGATACTGAAATAGCTTAGTCGTCTAATCTCTTCGAAGTATTCTTTGAGGATACTACTCGCATACACCACGCTGCCGGTATCCAGCGCATGAAGCAATAAATCCTTCTTGGCCACAATGGATATGCGATTGATAGAACTCGTCAACGAGCTCGTATGGACCGTTTGGGAGGCAAGAAGATTCGCTTGCTGCAAGTAACTCTTAGCCGTCTGATAGGAGGCATCCAGCTGATCCAAGCGATCAGCCCGTTCGCCAATAGCGACCATGCATTCGATTCCGAAGGTTTCCTTCAAACGTAAAACCGTCTCTTCAACATGGCTAAGCATCCTAGCCGACATGGATTCATCTGGAGAAAGCACGACGATGAATTCCTGTTCTTCTTTGCTGCTTTTAAAGCTGAAGGTCTGGCCTGCTGCTGATAAGAGCTCACTAAGCGCATTCGTAAGCGCATAATTACAAGCATGTGTATCTCCGCGGAACTTCATTTGACAAACTGTGGCCAAATTCATAATCGTGATGATCATCACCTGAAACTGGTCTGTCGGCTTGGCATCGATTAGCACTTCGAGCTCTTTGATTTTATGGAATTTACCGTTCTGCTCGATAATGGATGCGAATATCTTCTCTTTTACCAGGGGCATCGATATGTTTTGTAAAATCGCCTCGGATACCTGACTATTTCTTTCTGCCCGCTCTTGATCAAGCTGAGAAATCGCACCAGCAATCGCCGCATTCAATTCAAGCTTCTTAATCGGCTTTAACAAATAATCCAAAGCACCTGATGTAATGGCGCCACGGGCAAAGGCAAAGTCATCATATCCGCTCACCACAATGCTTTTACCAGAGGACAATGACTTCGCTTTTTGCAAAAACTCGACTCCGCCTATGAAGGGCATACGCATGTCTACGAAAATCAAATCGGGTTGAAGGGAGGCGAGTAGGTTCAATCCTTCTAGTCCATCTTTCGCTTCCACAATGGAAGTAATCCTGTGCTCTTGCCACGCCCCAAGGGCGTGAATCGCACGTCTTGCCGGCTCTTCGTCATCAATGATTAGCGCTGTGTACATGCGAATCCTCCTGGCATTTAAGGATAGGGAGTCCGATTTCAATCTCCGTGCCTTGATTAGGTTGGCTTCTTAAACGCATATAGGCATCACTGCCGAACATGAGCTTAATGCGGGAATACAAGTTCTTCAACCCGATTTCTTCCTGAACCTCCATGTAATTCTCATTCATACTTGTCGTTACTTGTTCAAGCCGCTGAGCGGTCATACCGGGGCCGTCATCCGCCACATGCAGGATGAGCCACATACCATCAAAGTCAGCTCTTATTTCGATATAAATGGCTTCAGATATTTGCTCGAGTGCATGCTCGATGGCATTTTCCAATAGAATCTGAAGCGTCATTTTCGGGATGAGGATAGCCATGGTTTCTTCCGGTACATCAATGGTTACTTGCAGACGTTCCGCAAATCTTGCTTTTTGTAAAATCAAGTAGTTCTGAATATGATCCAGCTCATCCTGCAAGCTGACGGTTTCGCCATCTTTAATGCAATATCGCATGGTGGAAGCAAGCGCATCGACCATCTGCTGAATAGAATCGACCTCATGAATAATCGCTTCTGTCGAAATGGCTTGGAGTGAATTATAGAGAAAATGGGGATTAATTTGTGCTTCGAGCGCTTTCAACCGGGCATTGCGTTCATTCAGCTTAATTTCGTAACGCTCGGCGATGAGATCGTTGATTCTAACCACCATTTGGTTGAACTTCCTGGACAGATGGGCGATTTCGTCTTTCCCTTTGAATTCATAGTCGAGTTCAAAATTCCCTTCGCCAAGCTGCTCAATTCGTCGAGAGAATTCCTTCAATCTACGTGTTATGGCATTAGAAACGAAGATAACGACGATAATGAAGAACATCACAAACGTACTGCCCACAACTAAATTAATCGATCTTGCGTTCGCTGCGGCTTTATTCAGCTCTGCAATGGGCGTTAATTTAACAAGCTTCCACTTATTTTGCGCTGAAATATTGTAAATGGTTAGATAAGACTCATGTCCGAATCGCTGATCCGTAGAACCCGACTCGCTAGTCTGCGTATCCAAGTAGGCTAATACATCTTGCCATTGAAGCTGGGATATGCCTTCTTTGTTTAAATAAAATGGCTGGTTTGCGTTGTTAAATAGCCCGACAACCTCACCTGATTTGTTCGATAGATCCCCAAAAATGCGATTCAACTCACGGTAGTTCAATGTAATGGAAATAACGGCTAACGGCCTTTTGTCTGCAATATTAATCAAAATACGGTGAAACACGAGAAATTGTTGCCTCTTAGACGCAGGCTCCATACTGCGGAATTTAGGTGTTTCCGCTGCTTCTTTATACCAAGCTTCTTGCTCGGTCTGGTAATCAGAACTCTGCGTCAAATTGACGGTAGAACGCGAGAGTCGGTACTGGGTGTGGTTAATTGGCGTGTAGATGGTCATTTCTTCAATATCTTCGCGAGAGTAAAACATATTTTTAATTTGGTTTTGGATATTAAATTGAGACAAATACTCGTTTGAAATAACGGCATCCATGAAAACAGCATCTTTCCGTGGAGAAAGCGTAAACTCATCAATCTTGCTGATGTAATTATCTAGATTTTGATTGACCAACCCCATGATTTTCTGGTTGCTGTCAATGAAATTTTCTTCATTCATCAAGGAAGATTGCCGATACGAAAGATAGGAGAGTAGGATCACAATCAAGACGACAATCAGCGAAAATACGATGATCAGCTTACTGCGAAGCCGTCCGTTAAAAAATCTTATATGTCGGAAAATACGTTCCATGTGAAGTCATTCTCCTTGCTTGCAGGGTTCAAATAGGATAAAACTCCCCCCTCACAACGAGAAAGAAGTGAAGGGGAAGTCTGTATAAGTCATATTAGAAAGTTATGCTGACAGCTGAACTTGCGTTGTCCGCGGTGATTCGTACGCCAAATTCATGCGATGCTACCGTGCCATTTTCCACTTGAGGTGTCGAGGATGCGCCTCTAAGTACGATGCTCCATGAATGGCCACCCGCAGCAGCATCACCAGAAACTGCTGCCTGAAGGACGTTGCCGTTTCGTGTAACAGTGAGTGTAAGCTCAGCCTTCGTTGTCGGATGATACACGCGGGAAACGGCAACACGACCGTCCTCCAACTCAAAGAGATGAAACTCGCTGTTCGCTGTGTAGTCATAGTCTGGCTTATCATCTACCGTCCCGACCGCTAGTAGTGTGTTTGATCGCACTAGAAGTGGGATGCTCATGTAATCATGATGCTCCTTGAACCAACGATTGCCTTCGACTTTCTCCCCGGTCAAGAAATGTGTCCAAGTTTCGGCAGGCAGGTAGTAGGACACGATACCCGATTCGTCAAAGATAGGTGCGACGAGAAGCGATTCCCCGATCATATATTGGCGGTCTAAGTTATCACAAGTAGGGTCGCTGCCGAATTCCAGTACCATTGCACGCATCAGCGGTAATCCGAGCTTGGAGGCGTCAACAGCCGTTTGGAATATATAAGGCATCAATCTGCTTTTGAGCTTCGTGAAAAAGCGCAATACATCAACCGCTTCGTCATCGTACATCCACGGCACACGATAAGAACGGCTGCCATGCAGACGGCTGTGACTGGAAAGCAGTCCGAATGCAGCCCAACGTTTATAAAGGTCCGCGCTGGATGTACTTTCAAATCCTCCAATATCGTGACTCCAGAACCCAAAACCAGAAAGTCCAAGCGACAATCCGCCTCGTAAGCTTTCAGCCATCGATTCGTAGGTTGCGGTACAATCACCGCCCCAATGAACAGGGAATTGTTGTCCACCCGCTGTCGCGGAACGTGCGAATAAGGCAGCCTCCCCTTTACCAAGCTTCTCCTCTAGCACATCGAATACCACTTTGTTATACAGCTGGGTATAATAATTGTGCATTTTGAAAGGATCAGAACCATCATAATAGACGACATCCGTTGGAATGCGTTCGCCGAAATCAGTCTTGAAAGAGTCCACACCCATATCGACAAGCTTTCTTAGCTTCGCTGCATACCATTCACACGCAGCTGGATTCGTAAAGTCGACGATGCCCATGCCTGGCTGCCACATATCCCACTGCCAGACATCCCCGTTTGGTCTTTGCAGCAAATATCCACCTTGCATACCTTCTTCAAACATCGGAGAACGCTGCGCGATATAAGGATTAATCCACACGCAAATTTTCAAGCCTTTGTTCTTGAGGCGCTGCAGCATCTTCTCTGGCTCTGGGAAGATCCGAGTATCCCACTCGAAATCACACCAATGGAATTCCCGCATCCAGAAGCAATCGAAGTGGAACACGTGCAGCGGTAGTTCACGCTCAGCCATGCCATCAATGAAGCTAGTCACAGTGGATTCGTCATAATTGGTTGTGAATGAAGTTGTCAGCCAAAGACCGAAAGTCCAAGCTGGCGGCAGGGCAGGCTTTCCTGTTAGCGTCGTGTAGTTTCCAAGTACTTCCTTCAAATTGGCTCCGCCAATCAGGAAATAGTCGAGGTATTCACCTTCTACACTGAATTGCACCTTGGAAACTTTCTCGGAGGCAACCTCAAAGGAAACATTCTCGGGATGATTGACGAATACACCATATCCTTTATTGGTAATGTAGAAAGGAATATTTTTATACGATTGTTCGGAGTTTGTTCCTCCGTCACGATTCCAGATATCAACGCTTTGCCCGTTTTTGACAAATGAGGTAAATCGCTCACCGAGCCCGTAAACGCTCTCACCAACCCCTAGGTCTAACTGATCTCTTACATAAGTTGCAGCGTTATCAGAGATTACGTATCCGATGCCTTTGAAACCGCTTGAAGTGAGTTTACGCCCCTTGTAATCAAATGCCAGATGCCAAGGTTGATCTCTTCGTATGCTGGCCCTTAGGTTGCCGCTAGTTAAGCTTGCTTCCAGTTTATTTGACTCAATCTGAAGGGCGTGGCCCTCATCTGTGTTGAGCGAAAAGTAGGGACCAACTTGTTTTTTACCTTTATGATGATAAATTTGAACACGAATAACATCCTTCAAGGGAGAGGATAATTTGACTTCAATTAAAGGAGTGTCTAATTCACCAGCACGGTCAATGATCGGTTTAGGCGGGCCGAAAAGGGTAAGAGAACGATCTGTTGTATACGCATCATGTACTTCAACAGGACTAATAATTTGGTATTCCTTGCGGGTCATCCATTGACCATCACTAAATTTCAAAGCAGTCAGCTCCTTATGTCTAAATTGTATAACTATATTGATATAGAAAAGTGTTGTTGATTAAAAGTGTAATCGCTTTATGGTATGATTGTCTTGCATAATGCTGATACAGATATATAACAATTTTGATAAAAGGGGGGCGACGTTATGAATTTGGATGCCTTGCATGAAGGTCGAATTCACGGCGATCTCATGTTCCCGCTAAGTGTATACCAAGTTGAGAAAGTCAATGATGTTTTCTTCAACTACCACTGGCATGAGGAAATAGAATTTATTTATATGACCGAAGGAAGCGCAAGCTTCTATATAGGTTCGTCTATGACTGAGCTTCAGCAAGGTGAGGCACTGCTCATTCCAAGCGGGCAATTACATGCATGTTATCCAGCTGGCGAACTACCGGCCTATTTTCATGCCATTGTATTCGATTCCGAATTACTCAGCAGCAGCGCTTACGATGTCATCCAAAGTAAATATATACAGCCGTGGATGGAACAGCGATTGATCCTGCCGGGGGTTTTCCGCTCGAAGGACTCGTGGGAACAGCAAGTACGCCTGATGCTTGTGGACATGATTAAGCAATACGAGGAAAAGCCGCTGGGTTATGAACTAAAAATAAAAGCGGATCTGCTGGGGATATTCGCTGAACTGCTGCCACATGGCGAGCAATCCTCTGATCTGCCTCGAAGCTTAACGCAATCAAGCAAAATTGAGAGAATTAAGCCTGCGCTTCAATTTATGCATGAGCATTATAAAGAGCGGATTATGATTCAAGAGCTCGCAGCTTTGATAGCGATGAGTGAGGGACATTTCTGTCGATTTTTCAAAGCGATCGTCAAAAAGACACCCGTCGAATACCTCAACTTCTATAGAGTCGAGAAAGCGATGAAGTGTCTGGAAGATCCAAGGATCAAAATCATTGATGTTGCTAGTGAGGTTGGATTCGAGAGTCCGAGTTACTTTATTAAGACATTCAAAGCGCTCAAACAGATGACGCCGTCCGATTATCGTAAATTGATCAGAGCCCCAGATGCGTCATCTTCCGGCATTGCAACGGGGTCTGCGAAGTGACCTGCTTGAATACACGTCCGAAGTGAGCGACGCTGTCAAAGCCAGCTTGCTCGGCAATGTGGATCACTTTAAGCTTCGTTTCCCTTAATAAGCGCTGCGCCTCGCGGATGCGCAGGTTGTTCAAATATTCGACGAACGAGAAGCCAATCGTATCCTTGAACGAGCGACAGAAGTAACTCGGACTAATATGGAACTTTTCGGAGATTAGCGCCAGTGTCAGTCGTTCATTGAAATGCTCATTGATATAGGTTACGATCTCGAATATCTTCGGATTATAGGCCTGTGGATGCTCTTCGGACGTCTCTGACTGGCTCATAAGTCTCGAACAGAATATAAGCAACTGTGTAAGCAATGCTTTGCTATTTAGCTCCCAACCAAGCTGCTCTTGCTGCTTTTCCCGCAATAAGCTGAAGAGCAAATTCTCAACGAGCGTGCGATTTGCGCCGGAAAGTGAGACGATATAATGCTTTGGACGAAAAGGAGATAGCGCAATCGAATAAGTCTCATCTTCTTTCATAGCGAGCCAGCGTTCTTCGAAATTGATTAGGATGCGTTCGTGCGGACGATCATTGGCATCTAACGTTTTGTGAAGTGTATGTTTATCTATAAATACAAGATCACCCTCTTGCATAGCATAGACGCGGTCTTGAATGAAATAATTGCGTTTACCGTTGAGTAAGTAATAAATTTCGTAATGGTCATGGAAATGATTCACAAGCATTGTATAGGGCTGCTCTCTGCGAATTCTTTCAATCTCGTAATGAAACAACATAGACACCTCTCTAAGTTAGGTTCTGCCTCTCTATTTTACAGCAATATATGCAAGGAAATAAAGGCATGGGGTAATATTTGATTAGAAACACAACAAATATTGTATTAATCTTGCAATAAGAGATGAAATTCTTTGTAAATCGAGAGGGGCAATAACTGATGAAAACACGTTATGCGATTGTAGGTACAGGAGGACGAGCTGAATTCTTCTATGGCTCCATGGTGAAGGAATTTCGAGATACATCGGAACTTGTTGCGATTTGTGATATTAATCAAACACGCATGAATTATACGAATGACAGGCTTGCTAAGAAGTATGAATATCATGCTGTTCCTACGTATAAAGCTGACCAATTTGAGGAAATGATTCGCCAAGAAAAGCCGGATGTGATCATCGTTACAACTGTAGACCGTACACATCATACGTATATTATCAAAGCGATGGAGCTCGGTTGTGATGTTATTTCAGAGAAACCGATGACGGTTGATGAAGAGAAATGCCAAGAGATTCTTGATGCGATTAAACGAACAGGACGCCAGCTTCGCGTGACCTTTAACTACCGTTACGCGCCGCACAATACGAAAATTCGTGAGTTAATTATGGATGGAACGATTGGCGATGTCCATTCGGTACATTTTGAATGGTTGCTTAATACGGAGCATGGTGCGGACTATTTCCGCAGATGGCACCGTGATAAACGTAATGGCGGCGGCTTGCTTGTTCATAAGTCAACCCACCATTTCGATCTCGTTAACTTCTGGTTAGGAACGCAACCAGAGACGGTTTTCGCAATGGGTGATCTGATGTTCTATGGAAAAGCGAATGCAGAGAAGCGTGGGGAAACAAAGTTTTATCAACGTGCAACTGGGAATGCGAATGCTAAAGATGACCCGTTTGCCTTGCATTTGGATAAAAAACCGAGTCTGAAAGGGTTATATTTGGATGCAGAGCATGAGGATGGTTATCAACGGGATCAGAGCGTATTTGGCGATGGGATCTCCATTGAAGACACGATGGGCGTGATGGTTCGCTACAAGAACAAAGCGATTCTTACTTATTCCTTGAATGCGTATTTACCTTGGGAAGGCTTCAATGTGAATATCAATGGCAGCAAGGGCCGAATTGAAATGAGCGTTGTTGAGAAATCCTATGTCAATTCGGGCGGGGAAAAAGCAGATGAGGGCGCATTGAAGGGGAAATCGATCAAAGTATTCCCGATGTTCGCGGCACCTTATCAAGTAGAAATCGAAGAAGGTGTTGGTGGTCACGGCGGCGGAGATCCTGTGTTGCTGAAGGATATTTTCGACAAGCCATCCGACGATAGATTCAACCGCGCGGCATCCCATGTGGATGGAGCGATGTCCATTCTTACAGGTATTGCTGGCAATATTTCATTGCGTACGGGGCAACCAGTTACTGTAGATAAACTTGTGAAATTTTAACCTATGACGGAGGTTGATCTAGATGTGGAGTCCTGACGCGAGTATGGAACAGCTCTATCGCGCTTTCGAGTTGAAACGCGAGCAGAGTCGTACGGAATGGGCTGAACATTCAAAAGCTCATATGAAAAAGCGCTTGGCTGACTCCTTAGCTGTGACCATGGAAGAACAGGACGATCTTCGTCCTGTTCTTCTTGATCGTGTTGAGCTTGAGGATCATATCCGAGAGAGAATTGAAATCGGTACGTTTTGGGGCTTTCGGGTCCCTGTGTATGTGCTGTTGCCAAAAGGCGATTCCCATAAGCGTGCTGCCGTACTAGCTCTGCATGGTCATGGTTACGGGAGCAGGCAGATCGTGGGCTTGCATGCAGATGGGACAGAGAATACGGGGGAATGGGATCTTCATGGCAACTATGCCTTGGAAATGGTAAGGCGAGGCTTCGTCGTTGTTGTCCCTGAAATCCTAGGTTTCGGTGATCGGCGATTGGAAGTCGACCAGAAGGATGGTCAAGTGGGCAATTCTTCCTGTCAGACGCTTGCTTCTCATCTGATGCTATATGGCGTCTCTCTAGCTGGTGTTCGTGTGCAAGAAGCTATGCGGGCGCTCGATTACCTCGTGTCACGCGAAGAAGTAGATGCGAGTCGAATCGGTTGTTTTGGATTTTCGGGCGGCGGCTTGCTCGCAGCATACACGGCAGTATTAGATGAACGCATTCAGGCTACCGTCCTGTGTGCGTTCACCAATACGTTCAAGCGCAGCATCATGGGCGTGCGGCATTGCATTGATAACTATCTGCCTGGCGCACTCGACTTTGCGGAGCTTCCTGAATTAATCGGTTTGCTTGCTCCGCGCCCGTTGTTCATTGCATCAGGAAGACAGGATCCGATTTTTCCCGTTGATGGCGTGGAAACAGCCGTTTCCTACTTGGAGCGAGAGTATGCGTTGGCAGGTGCGCCAGATCAACTGGGTGTACATCTCTATGAAGGTGTTCACGAAGTGAATGGGAGCCAGGCATATCCGTGGTTGGTGGAGGTTTTAAAGAGGTAAGTGGAAACGTAAATGGACGCAAATAAAAGCACAAAAAGACTACTGAAATCTTTCAGTAGTCTTTTGTTTTTTTGTTTTTTGAATGAAGATATAAGACTGAAGATTCTCGATGTAAAACTTACTACACTTTTTTACGGACGATACTCTCAATAATCAATTTGTGTCCAACCACGACTCCCAGTCGAATGACACCAGTTGTTCTACCGGAAATGATGTGGCGGTGTCCATCTGCAATGTTTGTTAAGATTTGAAAACGATGAAAATGGTTTGGCCCTGTACCGATGTTAAGGCCAGTGCGACCAGAATAGGAATGACGATGTCCATCAGCTGTTGTCGTAATACCTTGGAAGGTGTGACGGTGTCTGCCATCCTCCGGGATCACAATATCTGTTAAATTGCCGAATGAATGACGATGATTTTCTACTCGTGACGTTAAGCCCTCCATGCGATGTCTGAATTGTACGGGCCCGCCAGATCCTTGTTTGATTCTTGCCATTGTTATAATCATCCTTTCGAGAAGAGATGATATTAAAGTATGCAATACATAGTGGACTGGCTTGGTCGAGCGGCTAGAACTATGCAAATTTCAGCGGATTTATTGGAATGGTATGGCTGAGTTTACGAATTTCTTCGCGCCAAGAGAGGAAGCCGTTTTCCATAGCTCTAATCAGCATTTCTGCGGTTGCAAGATTGGTTGTAAGAGGGATCTGCTGCACATCACAGAGGCGAAGGAAAGCTGTAATATCGGGTTCATGACCCAATGCTGAGATCGGATCACGAAAAAAATTAGCAAGTCAATGTCATCCATGGCGATCATGGTGCCAATCTGCTGATCCCCTCCAAATGGACCCGAGCGTAGTCGAATTACTTCCAGCTTTGCTGCCTCACTAATTCTTCTTCCTGTAGTTCCTGTTGCAAGTGCACAGAGAAGAGCTACTTCCTAATTATAAGCAACTGTGCTAACCTGTTAGGATGATTAACAAGGAGGTGAGTTCGTTTGAAACGCGTGCTGATTACGGGGTACAAAGCGAATGAACTTGGCATTTTCTCATTGAAGCATCCTGGCATTCCGATTATCAAAAAAGCAATTCAAAAGCGACTCATCGCCTTGCTAGATGACGGGCTCGAATGGGTTGTTGTGAGTGGTCAATGGGGGGTAGAATTGTGGGCGGCAGAAGCTGTGTTAGAGCTGAGAGAACGTACCCATCCCGACCTGAAACTTGCAGTGATCACGCCATTTTTGGAGCAAGAAGAGAAGTGGAGCGACGATAAAAAGGGGTGCTACGCTAGCGTAATGCAGCGGGCCAATTACGTGAACAGTATAACGAAGACCAAATACGAGGGGCCTTGGCAGTTCAAGGAGAGAGACAAGTTCCTCCTACGAAACTCTGACGGTATTCTGCTGGTCTATGATGAAGAGACAGAGGGCTCACCGAAGTTTATGAAATTGCAGGCTGCTCAAATCGCCGCGCACCATACATATCCGATCATAACGATCAACGCTTTTGATTTGCAAAATGTGGCCGAGGACGAGATCGGGGATTACGGCGGAGATATGCAGGATGACATGTCTGGGGATTCAGTTAGTGGAGGAGATAAGTGGCATTTTGATGATGACATTTAGGCTGACTGATTCCCCCGGCATCTAGCCTCCCTACCGAATAAATGGAAAACATACAGTTAAATTCAGTGTTATAGGTGGAAAAATTAAATTAAATGGAAAAAATGTAGCTAATAGTTAGGTTTTAATCTGAATCAGCGATTCTAGCTGAAAATAGCTGTAGGTTATCCAGTTAATGTCCTGGAAGAGGTGATTTCCCCAAAATTAGCTGTAGTTTTTCCAGTTAGTGCTCAGCTGGAACGACTTTGTTGAGTTCAAAGACAGATTCAAAGTCTAATTCAGGAGTAATCACATACAACCACCAAACTTGCCTTCGTATACCATAGCTAATCAACAACCACCAAACTTGCCTCCGTATACCATAGCTACTCAATAACCATCAAACTTGCCTCCGTATACCGTAGCTACTCAACATACATCAAACTTGCCCCCTTGCACCATAGCTACTCAACATACATCAAACATACACCCCTGCACCGTAGCTACTTTTTTAACATCAAACTTGCCACTCACCCTTTGTTACTCGGATGGACACCGAAGGACTCCCCCAGCATACACCCTTCCAAATAAATGGAAAACATACAGTTAAATTCAGTGTTTTAGGTTAAAAAATCGAATTAAATGGAAAAATTGTAGTTATTAAATTAGGTTTTTAGCTCAATCAGCGATTTCAGTTGAAAATAGCTGTAGGTTATCCAGTTAATGTGCTGAATGAGATAATTTCCCTAGAATTAGCTGTAGTTTTTCCGGTTATTGCTCAGCTGGAGTGTCGTAGTCGAATTCAAAGACAGATTCAATGCCTAATTCAGAAATAATCCCACACAATCGCAGATTAACATAGCATCACATATCCCCAAATCTTTTGTTATCATCGAATCGTCCCTAATAATCCAGTCAATCCAATCATTCTATACACAAAACACGGAGTAATTTGTGTTTCTCTTCGCTAAAAACAAACACAAAAATAATTATTCAAAAACAAACAAAGATGTGTTATGATGAAACCATCAAAAACAAACACATACTCATGGGAAGTAAAACTTAGGAGGGTACTTAAATGGTTGCGAATTTATGGGAAGCTTCAAAAGCGAATGCGGTATCGAAAGGTGTAGAGGAAATTGTTTATCGTTCTAATTTATTAGGAACAGATCGTGCTGTTTGTAACTGGGGCGGCGGCAACACTTCTTACAAAACGATCGAGAAAGATTTCCGTGGTCGCGATGTTGAAGTGATGTGGGTCAAAGGCAGCGGTTCTGACCTTGGAACGATGAAAGCAAAGAATTTCACAGGTCTTCGCATGGAAGATATTCGTCCTTTGATCGAGCGTGACGAAATGTCTGACGAAGAAATGGTTGCTTACCTTGCGAACTGTATGATCGACAGCAAGCACCCGCGTGCTTCCATTGAGACGCTTTTACATGCTTTCTTACCATTCAAAAACGTTGACCACACGCATCCAGATGCGATAATCTCGCTTTGCTGCGCACACAATGGACGTGAGCTTGCAAAAGAAATTTATGGCGATCGTTTCGTATGGGTACCTTATGTACGTCCTGGTTTTACACTTTCCAAAATGATCGCTGATGGCGTTCGCAACAATCCAAAAGCTGAGCTTGTTCTTATGGAGAAACATGGTCTAGTTACTTGGGGCGAAACGTCCGAAGAGAGTTATCTCAAAACTATTGCTATCATTAATGAAGCAGCAAGCTTCATCGAAGCTCGCGTGAACGAAGCCAACCTATATGGCGGCTCCAAATACGAAACACTTAGCGCTGATGCTCGCAAGGAACTATTGGCTCAGGTTCTGCCAGTCGTACGCGGTGCAGTAAGCAACGAGAAAAAAATGATTTTGACAATTGACAGTGCTGATGATGTGCTTCAATTTGTAAATAGCCGTGATGCAGCAACGTTATCCCAAGTAGGTGCAGCTTGCCCAGATCACCTTGTTCATACAAAAATGAAGCCTTTATATATCGATTGGAACCCAACAACAGGTGACGCGGCTTCCTTAACTGAAGCACTTAAGTCCGGCATCGAAGCTTACAAAGAAGAGTACAAAGCTTATTTTGACCGTAACAAAAATGAAGGCGACGTTATCAATGAAGCAGCTCCACGTGTTATCCTTATTCCAGGAATCGGGATGATCAACACAGGGAAAAGCTGGGCTATGGCACAGATTAGCGGCGCGCTTTACCACCGTGCAATCTCCGTTATGAGAGGCGCTACAGCGCTTGGAACATTCGTATCCCTAAGTGAAAATGAATCTTTCAATGTCGAGTACTGGCCTCTTGAACTTTATAAATTAACACTAGCTCCTGCTGAAGCTGAATTCTCCCGTCAAGTTGCTTTCATCACAGGCGGCGCGGGCGGAATCGGAAGTGTAACAGCTCGTCAGTTCTTGAAAGATGGTGCACACGTAGTGCTAGCTGACCTTAACCTTGAAGGTGCACAGAAGCTTGCAACTGAATTAAACGAACAATATGGCGAAAACAGAGCGATTGCTGTTCGCATGGACGTTACGAAGGAAGAAGAAGTTGAAGCAGCGTTCCGTGAATCCATTCTTAGCTACGGCGGCATCGATATTATTGTGAATAATGCAGGTCTAGCGACTTCCAGTCCTTTTGACGAAACATCTCTTAAAGAGTGGAACTTGAACATGAACGTGCTTAGCACAGGGTATTTCCTTGTAGCAAGAGAAGCGTTTAAAATTATGAAAAAGCAAACGATCGGCGGCAGCATGGTATTTGTAGGCTCCAAGAACTCCGTATTTGCTGGTAAAAATGCTTCAGCTTACTCCACTGCAAAAGCGGCAGAGATTCACTTGGCGCGTTGTATTGCGGCAGAAGGCGGCGAATTCGGAATTCGCGTGAACTCCGTATTGCCAGATGCGATTCTTCAAGGCTCCGCAATTTGGAACTCCGGCTGGCGCAATGAACGTGCTGCGGCATACGGGATTGAACCGGATCAACTGGAAGAGCACTACCGTAAAAGAACGACGTTGCTTGTTAACATTTTCCCGAAAGATGTTGCAGAAGCTATCGTGTACTTCGCTTCATCAAAAGCAGCTAAAACAACAGGTTGCATGATCACAGTTGATGGTGGCGTTCCTGCTGCCTTCACACGCTAATTCATTTACTAGGAGGCAACAAACCGATGAGCGACAAAGCCTACGCATTATTCGAAGAGCAACAAGCCCTGAGAGGCATTGATATAGCAGCTGTCAAAGCGAAGCTGAAAGCCCTAAAAGTTGAGACGCCATCATGGGGCTACGGGGATTCAGGAACACGCTTCAAAGTTTACCAACAAACAGGTGTACCGCGTAATCCCTTTGAGAAATTCGAAGATGCTGCACAAGTGCACAAACTGACGGGTGTTTGCCCGTCGGTTGCGATCCACATTCCTTGGGACAAAGTAGACGATTACGCAAAGCTGAAGCAGCATGCTTCTGATCTAGGCGTTTCCATCGGTGCGGTGAACCCGAACCTTTTCCAAGAAGATGATTACATCTTCGGAAGTGTAACGAACTCAAACGCAGCGATTCGCCGCAAAGCAACTGACCACCTGTTGGAGTGCGTAGATATCGCCAAAACAGTGGGCTCTGATGTGTTGAGCTTATGGTTCGCAGACGGCTCCAACTACCCAGGTCAAGTGGATATTCGCGCTCGTAAAGCGTGGATGTACGAGTCACTCAAAGAAATGTACAACGCGATGACACCAAGCATGCGTATGTTGATCGAATACAAGTTCTACGAGCCTGCTTTCTACCACACAGATCTAGCTGACTGGGGTATGGCATTCAATTTGGCTAACAAATTGGGTCCACAAGCCGAAGTCCTCGTAGATACAGGACATCACCCGCAAGGAACGAACATCGAGCACATCGTGACGTACTTGTTGGATGAAAATAAATTAGGCGGTTTCCACTTCAATTCCCGTAAATACGGTGATGATGATTTGATCGTTGGATCTGTGAATCCGTATGAATTGTTCTTGATTTTCTACCAAATCATTGATGCTGCCAACGACAAGAATCCACAGATTCGTCAAGCTGCAGACAACATTGCGTATATGATCGACCAAAGTCATAACATTGAGCGTAAAATCCCAGCAATGTTGCGTTCCGTACTTAACGTACAAACGCAATATGCGAAAGCACTTTTGATTAACCTTGAAGAGGTTCGTGCTGCGCAAGCAAACCAAGACGTTCTTGGTGCTGAAGATGCGGTTCGTAAAGCATTTGAATTTGATGTAACGCCTCTACTACAAGCGGTTCGTGAAGAAATCGGCGTGCCAGTTGATCCGATGAAGGCTTACTTGGCAAGCGGCTATGACGAGAAGATTAACGCGCGTGGCAAAGGCGGTGCAAGCTGGTGAGTACCTCTTCGACAGTTCTAGCCTTTGATTTGGGAGCAAGCAGCGGCAGAGCGATCGTCGGACGTCTTGATTCTGATGCGGGCCGGATTACGATCGAGGAAATTCACCGCTTCTCCAATGATCCAGTGCAGGTGGGCAACCACCTTCACTGGGACATTTTGCGGCTGCTTCATGAGCTGAAGCAAGGCATTTTACAAACGAAGCATCTGGGCTACTCAAATATTGAAAGCTTGGCAATTGATTCATGGGCAGTGGATTTCGGTCTATTAGCTGCAAATGGCGAGCTATTAGGAAATCCGTATCATTACCGGGATCACCATACGGACGGCATCATGTGCGAAGTAATGGATATTGTAGGTCGTGAAAAGCTGTATGCGCTAACAGGGCTGCAGTTTTTGCAATTCAATTCCATTTTCCAACTGTACGCACTCCAGCAAAACAATCCGGAATTACTTAGCCGGGCGGCAACGTTTCTGATGATTCCAGACTTGCTTCGCTACTTCCTAACAGGTGAAAAGCATAGCGAATTCACGAATGCTACAACGTCGCAGTTGTTTAATGCAACGAGCTTCACATGGGATGCTGAGCTGATTGATCAGCTAGGCCTGCCGGCTCAGATCTTCTTACCGCCAGTCGCTTCTGGCTCTCGAGTTGGATCACTAAGTCTATCTGTGTGCGAGGAACTGGATGTTCCTTCCATTCCTGTCATCGCCGTTGGCGAGCATGATACAGCATCTGCTGTCGTTGCCGTTCCTGCGCTTGATGATGACTTCGCTTTCCTAAGTTGCGGGACGTGGTCGTTGCTTGGAACTGAAACGAGCGCTCCAGTGCTCACGGAACAAGCTTTAGCGTGGAATTTCACGAATGAAGGCGGCGTGTATGGAACGAATCGCTTATTGAAGAACATCATGGGGCTATGGCTCATTCAAGAATGTAAGCGGACGTGGGAAAAAGAAGGCAAAGCAGCTAGCTTCGCTGAACTTGTAAAGCAAGCGGAATCCGTGAAGCCTTTCCAATTCTTCATCGATCCAGATGACGATATGTTCCTTAACCCTGCTCATATGCCGAAGCAAATTCAGCAATACTGTCGTGACACCCAGCAGGCTGTACCTCAAACCGATGGTGAAATCGTGCGCTGTATCCTGGAAAGCTTAGCGCTGAAATATCGCTTTATCTTGGAGCGTACAGAGCAGCTTTCAGGCAAGTCATACCGCGGTCTACATATCGTAGGTGGCGGCATTCAGAATGAGCTGCTTTGTCAGTTCACAGCGAGCGCTACACAGCGTGAAGTATGGGCAGGGCCGGTAGAGGGTAGTGCCTTAGGAAACCTTGTAGTACAATGGATAGCACTAGGGTATATCGCGAATTTGCGCGAAGCCAGGAAGCTGATTCGGAATTCGTTCCCAGTCAAGACGTATCATCCTCAGGATGAGGCGGGTTGGCAGGCGGCGTATGCAAGTTTTTGTCAAGTGGCCTCCCGATCGACGGTGAAATGAGGGGTAACGATGCTGGTAGCAGAAAGATGGCAGAGAATCGTTCAATTGGTTAATGAAAGAGGAAGCATTCGAGTAACCGAGTTAAGCGAGCTATGTCAGGTCACGGAAGAAACAATTCGACGTGACTTGGATCGCTTAGAAGCCGAAGGCAAGCTCATGCGCAGCCATGGCGGTGCGGTGAGTGTGAAGGAAGCGCAGACCGAAGTTCCTTTCATGGAGCGGGAGACGGCTCACGCGGATTTCAAGAATAGCATTGCGAAGGAAGCTGTTTCACATATTCAGGAGGGGGACCGCATCATTCTCGATGCGAGTACCACGGCTTGGTATATGGCGAAAATGATTCCAGACATGGCGATTACCATCATCACCAATTCGATGAAGGTTGCACTTGAGGTAAGCGGCAAAGAGAAAATTCAAGTCATATCCACCGGCGGCTTGCTTTCTCCGAAGTCTTTATCCTACGTAGGTCCATTATCGGAGCGATCCTTGGATATGTACCATGCGCATAAGCTGTTCCTCTCATGCAAAGGGGTTCACGTGCAGCGAGGGATCAGCGAATCCAATGAGTTACAAGCATTGATTAAGCGCAAAATGATCAGCATCGCAGACGAAACCTATCTGCTGGCTGACCATAGTAAATTTGGCATGCAGGACTTAACGCAAGTCGCAGACTGGTCGGATATTCAACATGTGATTACGGATCGGCTCACTAGTAGGGATGCGCTTGCGCGTATTCGCGAAAAAGGCGTGCATGTCCGCCAATTGGATTAAATTAGCAGTCGTCATTTAACAGCCGCCCCATGTTCAATGGGGCGGCTGTTTGTAGGTTGACTCACTGATCACAAAAACGTATTTGCATTCCTACTTTATCCTGACTAGTATATCCTTAATGACTAGTTGATGTTGGAAGGAGTAAAAGCGATGCGAATAGGTGTTATAGCAGATACTCATTTATCCTACCGTGCACAGAAGCTGCCCGATGCGCTTATAGCTGGTTTACAAGGTGTCGATCTTATCATTCATGCCGGTGATTGGGTGAGTGAGCATGTCATCGAGCTTGTCGAGCAGATTGCGCCGTGTGAGTCTGTAGCGGGTAATAATGATGGTGATGACATTGTGGAGAGATTTGGGAAAAAGAAACTATTAACCTTTGGTAATTTCCGAATAGGGCTTATCCATGGGGATGGCCTCCGGAAAACGACAGAAGAAAGAGCGCGTGAGGCATTCGAAGCCGAGCGGCCTGATATGGTGATTTTTGGACACTCACATATCCCATATCTACAAAATGTACAAGGAACGATCATGTTCAATCCAGGTTCACCTACGGATAAAAGAAGACAACCTCGCTACTCGTATGGCATTCTCCAATTAGGGGAGCAATGGAAGGCCGAGCATTTCTTCTTCGATTCCAAACAATAGACTGCTGTGAATCAATAGTTACCTAGTAAGACATAAGCCCGATTGGCTCATCTGAGCTAATCGGGCTTTCCTGTTTTACCGTACATACCACTCGCCGGACACCCAATCCGTCGATTTCCACTTCAGTACATCCGGGTTCGCCAGATGCATAATCTCCTTCAGGAAATCGAGCTGTTCGAGATCGGTCATGGGGGTGAAGTTGTTAGCAATGGCCAAATTTTGCTCGAGCTGTTCCATTGACTCCATGCCAACGATAGCCGTAGAAATCGGCAAAGACAGTGTGTAACGCAAAGCTTTCTCATACCACGGAGCCAATTTGCCTAATGCCATGACCTTCATGCCAATGATTGCGATGCCTTTCTCATTGGCCTTCGGTAGGAACTCATGAGCGAAGCTATAAACAAGGTGATCGGCAGCGGACAGTGCGACAAGCGCACTATCGAACGGATAGCGGTCAATTGCTTCCAACTGGACCTGAGGATTCGTATGTCCACTGATCGAGATATGCTTGATCATACCTTGTTCTTTCGCTTCGATCAGGGCCTCAAGTGCTCCACCTTTGGCAAAACATTGTTCCAGCTCTTCCATTTTCATAATATTATGTAGGCGCCACTCCTCGACGTGATCCGTCTGCAGACGCTTTAAGCTGTCTTCGAGAAGTCGCAGGGAACCGTCCCGCGTACGGTCATGGGTCTTGGTTGCAATCCATACGTTGTCCCTGCGATTATGCAGGGCTAGTGCTTTACCCAACCGCTCTTCCGATTGCCCCTTAGAGTAGCTAGGCGCTGTATCAAAATAAGTAATTCCCTCATCAATCGCACGGTTCACAATTTGAATGGCTTGTTCCTCTGTACATTGATGTTCATCCACAATACGCTGAGCACCAAAGCTTAATAGTGGGAAATTTGCACCTGCCTGGCCAAAAGCTCTATTCTCCAATCCAATCATTCCTCCTACAATGGCATCCTGAAGTGATACTATCCTATCGTGCCCAAAATGACTACCAAGACATACCAATTTTACCACATAAGAAAATGGCATCAATAGAGGTTTTCTCACTACACATAGGGGGAATTCCATAAGAGAGCGAAACAAGCAGGAATCCAATACATCTCTATATAATTTAAATGCTAGCGGATCTTCGTCAGGATTCGACCTAAATAGTTCGAAATCATGAACAGATGGGTCTTAAGACCTAAAATTTTTATGGAAAAGGATTGTGGTAAAGCGCAATTAAACTTATTATTAATATAGGACTCAGTTCTTGTCGAAAGCTTGGTTGAACAAGTTGAAATACATAAATCGATCTTGAAGAGGTGCTTTGAGGATGGAAAAATCATCAATTATTGGTATTGTACTGGCTGCAGTATCCATTGGCTTTGGTATGGTGCTAAAAGGTGCAAGTCTAGCGGCCTTATTAAATCCTGCGGCTGCTTTAATCATTTTCGGAGGAACAGCTTCTGCGCTTCTCATAGCCTTCTCGCTGGATGAGATCAAGAAAATCCCGGTCTTATTAAAAATTATTTTTACCGAACAGAAATTAATGCCCAAGAAAGAATTGATCGAGACGTTCATTAACTGGGTGAGTATTACGCGTCGTGAGGGACTGCTTTCTTTGGAGAAGCAAGCTGAAGAGCTTTCTGATCCTTTCATGAAAAGTGGCATGCGACTGATTATCGATGGGAATGACCCTGACTTCGTACGTGATGTTCTTCTTGAAGATATTGCTGAAATGGAAACGAGACATAAGAAATTTGCGAGCATCTTTACACAAGCAGGTACGTATGCGCCTACATTAGGGGTACTTGGTGCCGTCGTCGGACTTATCGCCGCACTTGGTAATTTGAGTGAAGTGGAGAAATTGGGTCACTTGATTTCAGCAGCATTCGTTGCTACCATGTTCGGTATTTTCTTGGGCTATGTTATTTTTCACCCTTTTGCAAACAAACTTAAGCAGAAGTCCAAGAAAGAGGTTGAAATTAAGCTGATGGTCGTAGAAGGCCTACTTTCCATCCAATCTGGTGTGTCTGCCAATTCCGTGAAACAGAAGATGATGATTTTTGTTGCTAATAAAGATCGTGTGGAATATGAAGAAGGAAATGAAGGGGGGGCATCTGTACAGTGAGTAAAAAAAAGAAGCATGAGGATCATGAAGAACATATTGATGAAACATGGCTGATTCCCTATGCTGATTTATTGACCTTACTACTGGCCCTTTTTATCATTCTATTTGCATCAAGTCAACTTGACTCGAAGAAATACGACTCCATTATGCGATCGTTAAATAATGCTTTCACAGGTGGAGAAGCACCCTTCGCCATGTCGAATTTAATTCCAATTGATGATGCAGCAAACTCGACGAAAAATAATTTTAAGAACCAAAATCCACCTTCCAAAGAAGAGAACAAAATCGAGAGCCAGCTGGCTACTAAGCTTCAGAAGGAAGAGAAGGATCTGGAAGAACTAAAGAAGAGTATGGATGCGTTCATTAAAGAAAATAGCATGAGTGAACAATTAACCACCAAGTTGGATAATGAAAAGTTGACGATTACGATAAGTGATCGAGCACTGTTCGACTCCGGATCTGCTACTATCAAGCAGGAGTCCCAAAAGCTAGCCACATCGATGTCGAATTTACTGGGGCAATACCCTGGCTATGAGGTCGAAGTGGCTGGACATACGGATAATATACCCATTCACCGGGCAGATTTTGAAACGAATTGGGATTTAAGTGCCAAGCGCGCCGTGAACTTTATGAAATTGCTGCTCGTTAACACCAAGATTCAGCCGGCGTCTTACTCCTCAGTTGGCTATGGCGAGTATCGCCCAATTGCTGAGAATGCGACAACCGAAGGCCGGGCCAAAAACCGCCGAGTGGAAGTGAGCATTCTCCGTAACATCAAAGCAACGGATGAGATTGCGAAATAAAACGATTCTCGGAAATTAATAAGAGCTAAGCGGCTTAAAATGCGCTTAGCTCTTTTGATTGTGTGCAAGCGGAAGTTAGTCGGAAAAACCGACTAACTCTAACTCGGGTCCGAAAGAAACGGGCAACTGTTCTACCTTTGAGGCAGCTTCTTCGAATGTATTCGTTACTTGATCTCGACCAATTCTTTCTTTACTTGAAGCTGCTCCTCGTCCTTGATTACCTTCTGTTGAGGCACTTCACGACGCTGTTCAAATACGGGATCTACGTTCAATTCCTCTTCAATCGCTGCGATTTGTTCCACAATTTGTTCCACGATTAGATCTCCAGCTGCATTGACTTCTATTGTCTCGTCCCTACTTACAACCGCAGCAATCTGAAACTTGCTAATTTCTGCGAAAAGCTGCTGAGCCAGCTCAAGAATATCATCTGACTCTTCGGCAATACGCCGAATTGAAGCGTCCTGTTGGATGCTGGTTGAGTTTACCTCTTCAACACCTGCCGCTGTTTCTTGCGCTATTGCGGCAACAAACTGAACGGAATCGACAAGGTGATCGTTTTTCGATTGGGCTTGCTCGATTTTCTGATGTATCTGCACAATCTGCTCACGGATGACTAACGTTGATTGCTCAATTCTGCTAAAGGAACCGAAGGTCTCCTCCACGTGATTGCTTTGCGTTAGCGCAGATTCACGCGCATCGGCAAGTGAAAGCTGCAGCTCCTGAATCTGTCCCTGCAGCGTCCCGATTATACCGCTGATCGTCTTCGACGATCCGTTCGTTTGCAGGGAAAGCTCGCGTACTTCGTCCGCGATCACAGAGAAGCCGCGTCCGTGCACACCGGCTCTGGCCGCTTCGATCGCGGCATTCAACGCAAGGACATTCGTCTGCGTTGAAATATCCATGATCGAGCGCACGATGGCGCCGATCTGCTTCGAGCTGGCGCTGAGCGTCTGCATCGCCGCATCTACCTTCTGCAGAAGGAGCTGCGACTGCGCAGTCGATGCTTTGAGCGCCTGCACGGACGCAGTACCTTGCTGCGTATCGACAGCAGCCTCGTCGCTGCTGCGTTTCATTTCATGGGTATACGCGCTGATATCGCGGATCTCATCTTCAAGCTCGGCAATGAGCAAGGAGCTGCTCTCTGTTTTCATCGCTTGTTCATCCGCGCCTGTCGAGATCTCGTGGATCGCTTTGAGGATATCTGAATTAGCTGAAGCCGTCAGCTGTGAGAAGCGATGAAATTCATGCGAATGGGCAGATAAGGAAGAAGCAATGCCCTTGGTTGCTCCGAGCATGAGCCTAACCTGTTTAATCATCTGGTCAAAGCTATTGCTTAATTGCCCAAGCTCATCAGTAGCAGTGGAGTTAATGGTGTGGGTTAAATCTCCAGAGGCAATGCGAGCGACGGCTCTTTGCAAAACGGAGATCGGACGTGTGAACGACGTTATTATGAGAAACGCAATAACCAGGGTCAGAAAGAAGACAAAGGCCGAAGCAACGAGCATGATCGCGCGGCTATCATTGAGAGCCTTGGAGGATCTGGCAATCGCCTGCTCAGCCCCATCCGCATAAGTGATATAAAACTTATCGACTAATCCAAAGATGTTATCCTTCAACTCTTGCGATTCACTATATAAGTACAACAAATTAATCTGAAGATCGGTTGGCTTGATGCTGGTGTCCTGAACCATTTTAGCTGCTGTATCGAAATTGTTAATGTAATCAACCGAGGCTTGGATTAACTGGCTTCGCCATTTTTGTTGATCGGGGGTACTGGCGGTATCGCCTATCTTTTGAATGAAATCGTTGTAGGGTTTACGTTTACTATTGTATTTCTCAATAAATTCCGGTTTCTTCGAAATTTCAAGACCAGAAGCGATGATATTCATCTCCTGAACCAAATTTTTCAGCTCAAGCGCCATCACTTTAAGATCTACTTTATCATTCTGATCGTTCATATGGTGCTTAATTTGCGTCACCTGATTAAGATTGAACAGGGCCACGGCCAAGAAAATGAGCAATACGCCGCTGAAGCTTGCGATTAATTTTGCACGCATAGAAAAGTTGGACAAAGACATAATATGCATATGTATACCTCCTATAAATAGACAAGCTTAGACATTTTTCCGCCTAACTACTTATTAATATAGTGGGTTTCTATTAACTAAAACGTCGAACTATGTAAACGAATTGTAAATTAAAAGTTTTACATTACGTTAACGTTTCGTGGGTTTGTAATTTACATTCGCTTGTTACCATATGGAAGTAAGGTCGTTCGACACACAAGTAGATGGGGATCGAACAATCCAGAAACATAAACTCAAAGGAGGACATGCTAACTATGTTTAAGTTCATGTCGAAAAAAGGAATTACATTTACACTTTCAGCGGTACTAATGATGGGGTCCTTAGTTGGTTGCGGCGCTAAAACAGAAACTAAAGATGCTGCTTCCGCATCACCTGCTGCAACTGCAGCTGCTTCTGTAAAGCCTAGTGAAACACCAAAAACAGAATTGAGCGGAACGGTTACAGCTTCCGGGTCCAGCGCACTTCTTCCATTAGTGAAACAAGCGGCAACTGAGTTTATGGAAAAGAACCCGAAGGTAACCGTTAACGTTACTGCTGGTGGTTCAGGTACAGGAATTAAAAACGTAGCAGACGGTACATCTGATATCGGTAACTCCGACGTAGAGCCTGCTGCTGAATATAAAGATAAAGGCCTTGTGGATCACCAAGTAGCTATCGCACCTTTCGCTTTAATCGTGAACAAAGATGTGAAAGTGGATAACGTAACGAAACAACAAGCAGCGGATATCTACACAGGTAAAATTACAAACTGGAAAGAAGTTGGCGGCAATGACGCGAAAATCGTTCTAGTTCACCGTCCTGACAGCTCCGGTTCCCGTACACTAGTTAAACAAATTATTTTGGACGGTAAAGAATTCACGAAAGACGGTATTACCCAAGAAAATAGCGGTGCTATGAAAACGGCAGTTGTTGGTCAATCCGGTTCCATCGGTTACGTTGATACACCATATATCGATGACACTGTAAAAGCATTGAAAATTGATGGCGTAGCTTTCACAGAAGACAACATTAAGAACGGTACTTACAAATTGTTCGGTGTTGAGCATATGTACACAAAAGGCGAAGCTAAAGATCCTGCGAAAGCATTCATTGCTTATATCCAAAGCAAAGAATTCCAAGCGAAACAAGTTCGTGAGTTGAAATTCTTACCAGCTGATTTGTTGAAAAAATAATTAACAAATAGATCATACTAAGAACGCTCGCTATCAATGGAGCGTTTTTTTATTGTTCAAAAAGCAAAAACTTTTACATTCCCTTAACAATTCATTTACGATCCAATGACATTCGTATTCTATGATAATACTAAGTCTTGTGTACTGAAGAGAAAGGGGAATCACGCAGTGAATTCCATAGTAGATCAACTAACCAGCGCTAAATCGGACGAGAAGAATCGTCCAGTCATCACCAAATGGACCCAAGGACAGCATAGACAAGATAAAATAATGAGATGGATATTTGTAGGCAGTGCTGCTTTAGTTTCTGCCATCATTTTCTCTATCATTGTTTTCGTAGGTATGCAAGGTATCAAGACCTTTCAAGGTGTTAGTCCTATCGAGTTTTTCTTCTCAACAGATTGGACACCTGGTCAAAATAAATTCGGAGCGTTTCCTTTTCTATACAGCACGCTGCTCATGACACTTGTAGCTGTCGTCATCTCGGTTCCGCTAGCCTTATCAGGTGCCTTGTTTATGGCGAAAATTGCGCCTAAATGGATGCGTGAGATCATGCGTCCTGCTACAGATTTATTTGTCGGAATTCCATCTGTTGTATATGGATTGATCGGGATGACCGTCATTGTACCTGCGCTTGGTAAAATTACAGGTGGGGTGGGCTACGGAATTTTACCGGCGGCTATCATCTTAGCTATTATGATCCTTCCTACTATCCTGTCTATTTCCGAAGATGCGATTCGTTCACTTCCTGGTCGATTAGAAGAAGCCTCCCTGGCATTGGGAGCAACACGGTGGCAAACGATGTGGCGTGTACTTTTGCCAGCGGCGCGACCTGGTATTCTGACAGCCATCATCCTTGGGATGGGCCGCGCGATTGGCGAAACGATGGCGGTATTCATGGTTATCGGGAACTCACCTCAAATGCCAAAATCGCTTCTTGATTCTACAACGGTATTAACAACAGCGATCGTGAAAGATATGGGGAATACGAATTACGGGTCAACTTGGAACAATGCGCTCTATTTAATGGCGCTGCTTCTACTTGTCATCTCCTTATCTCTTATTCTCATCATTCGAATTGTAGCTAAGAGGAGTGAACTCAAATGACAAGTAAAACAACGGATCGAATCGCAACCATATACTTTTGGTCATCAGGTATTATTATTATCGGGATTCTCGCATGGTTTCTCGTTCGTATACTAGGTGATGGTATACCTCACCTATCCTGGCATTTCATTTTCGGTAAGCCGGAAGAAATCAAAGCTGGCGGCGGGGTAGGACCACAGCTTTTCAACTCGTTCTATGTGTTATTCTTGTCTCTCGTGATTTCGATTCCTATTGGCTTATTTTCAGGCATATACTTAGCTATTTATGCGCAAAAGAATTGGTTCACTGACCTTGTCAGAATATCTGTTGAGGCACTTTCTTCTGTACCATCCATCGTTTTTGGTCTTTTCGGATTTCTATTATTCGCTAATTTACTAGGGCTCAAATTCTCAATCATTGGTGGCGCGGCCACCGTTGCACTGTTGAATCTACCCGTCATGGTGCGGGTTACAGAGGAAGCCATTCGGACTGTGCCAGACTCTTATTGGGAAGCTAGTTTGGCACTAGGCTCAACGAAATGGCAAGCGATCCGTAAGGTGCTTATTCCAGCCGCTTTACCTAATTTAATTACAGGGATCACTTTAATTGCCGGTCGTGCACTTGGTGAATCAGCGATTCTCATTTACACAGCTGGGTTGTCCGTTTCACGCTTTTTTCCTGATTTCAATCCGCTCAAAATGGGAGAGACGCTCTCCGTTCATCTTTGGTACATCGGTGCAGAATCACTTGTTCCAGATGCGAAAGAAATCGCTAAAGGCAGTGCTGCACTACTGTTAATCGTTGTCTTAATCTTTAATCTGCTGGTTTCGATACCAAGTCGAATCTTACAAAAAAGACTTTCCGGGGGGAAATAACACATGGCTATTGCGACGAAGTATAAGATTAAAGCAGAAAAATTAAATTTATTTTATGGAGATAATCAGGCGCTTCACGACGTAGATTTAAGTATTGAAACAGGAACCATTGCCGCGTTGATTGGACCTTCCGGTTGTGGGAAATCGACCTTCCTACGTACCTTAAACCGCATGAATGATCTTATTGATAGCGTGCGGATCACTGGGAATGTAGCCGTGGACGGACACAATATTTATGGCTCGGATTCCGATGTCGTTTCGCTGCGTAAGCGTGTGGGTATGGTATTTCAACGTCCGAATCCATTCCCAATGAGCATCTATGACAATATCGCCTATGGGCCACGTATTCATGGCATCAAGAAGAAGGCCGTGCTAGATGAAATTGTAGAACGCAGTCTCAAACAAGCTGCGCTTTGGGACGAAGTCAAGGATCGACTGAATAAGTCTGCGATGGGATTATCCGGTGGACAACAGCAACGTTTATGTATCGCGCGACTACTCGCTGTAGAGCCAGATGTACTGCTGATGGATGAGCCGACCTCGGCATTAGATCCAATTTCAACATTGAAGGTAGAAGAACTAACACAAACGTTAAAAGAGAAATATACGATCATCATTGTGACACATAATATGCAACAAGCAGCGAGAATTTCAGATAGAACCTCTTTCTTCCTGAACGGTTATTTAGTCGAAACCGACCAAACCGATAAGATCTTCACGAACCCGAATGATCAACGTACAGAAGATTATATTACCGGACGATTCGGTTAAAACACATAAAGGGAGAGATACACATGGACGCAAGACCAGGGTTTCATCAATCGTTGGCACTACTGCAGAAGGAATTACAGCAAATGGGAGAAAGTGTAGAGGACTTAATTTACACGTCCGTGGAGTCCCTTGCCAAGCTGGATGAGAAAGCCGCACAGCAAGTCATCCAGAAGGATGATCTCATTGATGACTATTTAACAACCATTGATGAACTATGCCTGCGATTAATCGCTCTTCAACAACCCATGGCCAGTGATCTGCGAATTATTGGAACGGCGCTGAAGATTGCGACTGACTTGGAACGTATCGCAGATCATGCTGTTGATATTGCGAAGATAACGATTCGTTTCGCAGGAGAAGAGCTGGTGAAGCCTCTTGAAGTCATTCCACAAATGGCTGAGATTGCTATCGAAATGTTGCACGAGAGCCTTCTATCCTATACGGAACGCGATGTACATAGAGCAGCATCGCTGGCCGAGAAGGATGACCGTGTAGATAAGCTATACAGTACGGTGATGCAGGAACTGATGGGGATGATGGGAACGGATTATCACCGGAATCGTCAACTGACCCATCTGTTGTTTGTCGCGCACTTTTTGGAGCGAGTGGCGGATCATACAACGAATATTGGCGAAGGCGTCATCTACATGGTTACGGGGAAACGGAAAGATCTGAACGTGTAAGCGACATAGAGAAGGGCCATCTCCAAAAGTAGATCAAATCTACTTCTGGGGATGGCCCTTTTTCTCATTTGGCATGAAGCGGGAAGCGAATTAAGAAGGTTGTCCCATTCGTGCTGGAGCTCACTTCAATCGCAGCGTGATGTCTAGCAGCAATACTATAGCAAATGGCTAAACCGAGCCCAGTTCCTTCATCCTTTGTTGTGAAGAAGGGGCGACCTAGCTTCTCCAAATGCTCTGTCTTAATGCCGCTGCCTTGGTCAGCAATTAATAGAACAACGTGTTCAGGCTCCTGATAGGTTGCGATCGTTAGCGTTCCACCTATGCTCATGGCTTCAAGACCATTCATACACATGTTCAGAATAAGCTGTCGCATTTCTTTGTCGTCGAGCTGTATCTCTGGACAGTAGCCAAATTGACCATTAACATGCTTACCTGACATGACAGCTTCTGCTTGAATCAGAGGCAATAAGCTTTCAATAATGCGGTTAATACTCTCAGGACGTTGATAGGATTGCTTATTTTTGGCAAGAGAAAGATATTCCGTGATAATATCGTTTGCTCTATCCAATTCTTCCAACATGATGGGGATATATTCTTTTTGCATATGGCGATCATTTTCTTGAAAGAGTTGAAGGAAGCCACGGATGGTCGTCATCGGATTTCGAATTTCATGCGCAATACCTGCGGCCATTTCGCCCACTAGGTTTAATTGAGCAAGGCGTGCCATTTCGGTTTCAAATCGAAGACTTTCCGTAATATCAACTGCGACATGCAGCAAGCAATTTTCATCCTCGATATCGATAATCTCTGTGGATAGGAGGGCAGTCCGAATATCGCCAGATTTGGTGACGTAACGAACCTTCTCATTACGTACAATATCGCCATATTTCGCTGGATTATTGGAATCGTCACGCATCAGATTAAAGGTTGTACCAATAACCTCGTCACCATAGCCTGTATGCTGCTTCCAACTTTCATTAACATCCAGATAGGTAAGATCGGGAAGTCGGCGGATTGCCATTAAGGAAGGTGAGAGGATGAACATTTTTTTGAAATGCTCTTGGGAGTTAATAAGCTTCTCATGGGCATCGACCAGTTCTGACGTACGTTCTTCAACCCAATTTTCGAGAAGTAAGTTTTGCTCTTTTAATTTCTCCTCAGCTTCCGCAAGCTTGCGATTCGTTTCTTCTAGATCTAATGTGCGTTTATGTAAAAGCTCACTCTGAGCCTTCAGTTTCTGATGGTTCAGATGCATATTAACGAAACCATCCACCTTCATGCGCAGCATTTTGGGATGTACAGGTTTAAATAAGTAATCAATCGAACCCACATGATAACCTCGTAATACATGCTCAATCGAGGTGCTTAAGGCTGTTAAGAAAATAATCGGAATATCTTGACAGGCTTTCCGTTGTTTTATTAATTCTACGGTTTCAAAACCGCTAAGCCCTGGCATCTGCACATCCATCAAAATAACTGCAATATGATCAGCAGGTTCTTTTAATAAATAGCGAAGTGCTTCCTCCCCTGATTGTAAAGAAATAACATCATAGGAAGAAGAGGCCAGAATGCTATTCAGAGCCAGCAAGTTTTCATAGCGATCATCTACCGCCAAGATTTTTACTTGTTGTTCCATCGGTTGTCCTTTCCGCACAAGATCTGCTATACGCCCTACAATCCATATCTCACCTTTTCGAGGAAAAAGTGTAATTCCCTCTTTTTTTCTGAAAGTCTTTACATACATTTTACATATGGTTAATCTTACCTATCATTTGATCTGATAGACTTGGGATACATGCAGAAATAGATGGGGATGATGGACATGCTTACTCAGTCAGAAGTCGCGATACAGTTTCATAAATTGATAGAAGAACAACATATTTCTTCCGTATATCAACCAATTGTATCCTTGCAAGATGGACTAGTGATGGGGTATGAAGCTTTAACTCGCGGCCCGGTGGATGGCCCGTTTCATTCGCCACTCGCGATGTTTCAATATGCGGAGCAGCAAGGTGAGTTATATCGTCTAGAGAGGCTAGCACGTGAGAAGGCTATCCAAGGCTCCATTTTGGAACACGAACAGCAATTGTTATTTATTAATATCTCGTCTCACGTTCTAGAGGACCCTGGTTTTATCCCAGGTAAGACGCTTGAGATCTTGCAGAAGTATGGACTTCGTCCGAGCAATGTCGTGTTCGAGATTACGGAAAGAAGCTCGATCGAGGACTTCACTTTGGCTAAGAAAATTCTAGCCCATTATCGGACACAGGGTTACCGCATTGCGATTGATGACGCGGGGGCAGGATATTCTTCTCTCCAAGCGATTGCCGAGCTTCAGCCTGATTTTATTAAAATCGATCGTTCACTGATTGAAAATATTCATTTGAATAAAGTGAAAGCGTATATTCTCGAAACCTTTGTTACATTTGCTCAGAAAATGAACATTTCATTGATCGCTGAGGGCATTGAACAAGTAGAGGAGCTAGCTAAATTAACTCAAATGGGTGTGCATTATGCGCAAGGTTTTTTACTCGGAAGACCTTCTACATCGATTGCGACGGTTCAAGATACGCATAAAATGACCATTTGGCAGCATCGCAACGTACAAGGCGGCACGATGACTTGGCATATTGGCGAGCTAAAAACACCAGTTGGTGTATTCCATACGAAAGTGCAAATTTCCGAAATCGCGGAGTTTTTCAAAAAAAATCAAGAGGCAGTCGGGGTTGTCATTGTGCATGATGATGAGCCGCGTGGCCTTATGATGCGAGATCGCTTATTCCAGCATTTGGCCGGACAATATGCTTACTCTCTGTATTGGAATCGCACGATTGATAGCGTGATGGATGCTTCTCCTTTGATCGTAGATGAGCTAACGCCTGTGGAGCAAGTGTCCCAACTGGCAACTTCACGTGCGATTCATCATTTATACGACCTGGTCATCATTACAAGTCAGGGAAAAATGGCGGGCTCAGCTTCCATACGAACGATATTAGAGAGTATTACGAATGTGAAAATGGAGTCAGCTCGCGTTGCGAATCCCCTAACGGGTCTTCCAGGGAATTTGCAAATTAATCGGGAATTGAATAAACGACTAACTGCGAGAGCTCCTTTCCATGTGATCTATGCCGATTTGGATTATTTTAAATGGTACAATGATCGTTTTGGTTTTCAAAAAGGGGATCAATTAATTCAATATATGGCGGACTTAATGCAGCAAGCGATCGCTTTCTATGGAACACCAAGCGATTTTGTCGGACATGTCGGCGGGGATGATTTTATTGCGATATCCACCTCATTATCACCGAAACTCTTGTGTCAGGAAATCATCAATCGGTTCGAAACTGGTGTCCGTATGTTCTATGAAGGCGAAGATTGGGAGTATGTGGTGGATCGGGGGGGCAAACAAGTGAAAAGCGAAGGGGTCACGGTGTCCTTATCCTTAGTCATCTGCAGCTGTGAGTCCCCTATTTCACTAGACTATATTTCTCAAACAGCGGCTCAGCTCAAAAAGAAAGCGAAGGCGCATCAAGGCAGTATTTATTGTTTTCAAACGATTGGCTAACCTGTGCCTAAGAATGTTTCAGAACGTATAGATCAATTGTTTGAATGAACGTACGATGATAACTTTCTGCTTCCCGATCCGCCTTTCTGAGATTTTCTTAATATTGGCCGGGTGAATCCAAACCGCATCCATTCCAGTAGAAGCCGCGCCTACCACATCGTTTCGCCACGAATTTCCAACCATCACACTTTGGCCCGCAGCCGCGTTCATCGATCTCAGGGCTTGCTCAAAAATCGCGGGATGCGGCTTTCGCGGTCCATCATTCTCCGTTGTAAACAAACGCTCCTGATCGAACCATGAAGTCAGCTTCATTTTCTCCAAATTACGTTGTAGTCGATTGCGATTCCCATTACTGATAATCGCCAGCTTATATTGACGTGACAGCATCTCTAGTGTGTCTTCTACCCCTGGGAATAAAGCGACGAAATTGTCCTCTTTCTCTTCGATTTGATTGAAAAAAGTTCGCGTAAACGCTGTATTCACCTGCATCGGAAAAGGATGAAGTGCTTTGATTAAACAAATATGCCGCAGCTCGTCTGGTGAGATTGGGCTTCGGATAGGTGTTTTGCGATGGCGGCTCCACTCGGACTTATAGCTAAGCAGTGCCTCTTGCGCGGTCAGTTTCGAATCTTCCGTTTCCCACCGTGCCGTGAAATCCTGCATAACTTCAAGAAAAGCGGAGTCGAAGCATTGTCTGCGATCAAGAATCGTGTTATTCATATCAAAAAATATAACCTTTTTACGTGTGGGTGAGAAAAAAGGACTCATACGGAGAACCTCCCTCTGAAGACCTGACCGTCCTAACTTGTAAAATTTCGGCTCCTTACATGTTTATGTAGGGAACCGTTTTTTTATTTTAATTTCGTATGCTATGATGAAGGAAGTATGTCTAAAATTGGGGTGGAACTTATGGATAAGCTTATTATTATTGATGGGAACTCAATCGCGTTTCGTGCCTTCTATGCGTTACCGTTACTGAGCAATTCAAGTGGTTTACATACCAATGCGGTTTATGGCTTTACGACCATGCTCCTGAAATTGATTGAAGAAGAAAAGCCAACCCATTTTCTCGTTGCTTTCGACGCGGGGAAAATTACGTTTCGGCATAAAGAATATACCGAGTATAAAGGCGGTCGTGCGAAAACGCCGACAGAGCTGTCCGAACAATTTCCATTAATTAAAGAATTGCTGAAGGCTTTCAAAATCCCGCAATTCGAGCTATCCGGTTATGAAGCGGATGATATTATCGGAACGTTGACGAAAGAAGCGGATGCGAGAGGGGAGAAAGTTCTCCTCGTGTCTGGGGATAAAGATATGCTCCAACTTGCTTCTGAGCAAGTTACGGTTGCGATTACCCGCAAGGGAATCAGTGAGATGGATCGCTTCGATCCTGAAGCCATCAAAGAGAAATACGGGCTAACGCCGAATCAAATCATTGATTTGAAAGGGCTCATGGGCGATACATCCGATAATATTCCGGGTATTCCCGGCGTAGGTGAGAAGACGGCGCTCAAAATGCTGCATGACTTTGGCACTGTTGAAGAAGTGTTGGCGAACACAGCAAGTCTGAAAGGCAAAATGAAAGAGAAAGTGGAAGAGCATGCCAAGAGTGCCCTCATGAGCAAAGAGCTAGCCACCATCTTCCGTGAAGTGCCGATGGAAACAGCTTGGGATTCGTTCCGTTATGACGGCTTTGATGGACAAGCGTTGTCTGGTATGTTCCGAAAGCTTGAGTTTAAATCGCTGCTGGAGAAAATGGATTTCGGGGCTTCCAACGTGGAGGCTGAAGATCTCGTCGTCGAGAGTCTGGAAGCTGTTGCGGTGACAGAAGCCAATGTAGGTATGTTGATTGCCAAATTAGATGATCATGCGGCTATCCATGTGGAAGCTGTTGGGGAAAATCCGCATCAAGCCGTCATGGTTGGGGTTGTCTGGTTTATTGACGATGGTGCGAGCAACACCTCGTACTATGTGCCGTTTGCCCTGCTGCAAAGCGATGCTGGCAAGCCGCTGCGCGATTGGCTCAGTGATGCTTCCAAGAAGAAGCAGCTCTTCGACCTGCACCGAGCGCAGCTGGCGCTGGCTTGGCAGGGCATCCACCTCGCAGGGGTGGATTTCGACGTGCTGCTGGCCGCTTACCTCCTCGATCCGACGGAGTCGAATCTCAGCTTGAGCGGCCTGTCTGTGAAATACGGTCTGCCATCTGTGAAGGCAGACGAGGATGTGTTCGGCAAAGGCGCGAAGTTTCGCCTGCCGGAACTCGCTGCGCTTAGCGACCATGTGGGTCGCAAAGCAATGGCGATGGCGCGCATGGTTCCCGTGCTGCGCGATGAATTAGAGAAGAGTGAAATGCATCAACTCTTCTACGAGCTTGAACTGCCCCTCTCCGGCGTTCTCGCAGAGATGGAGATGCGTGGCATCGCTGTGGATGCCGAGGGGCTTAAAACGCTCGGCGTGGAGCTTGGTAAGCAGCTGGACACGATCATGTCCAGCATTTACAAGCTTGCCGGCGTCGAGTTCAACATCAACTCACCGAAGCAGCTCGGTGAGATTCTGTTCGAGAAGCTGGGGCTCCCAGCTTCGAAGAAGACCAAAACCGGCTACTCAACGGATGCCGAGGTGCTGGAACGTCTGGCGCCCTACAACGAAGTTGTCGGGCAGATCCTGCACTATCGCTCGCTAGCGAAGCTGCAATCGACGTACGTCGAGGGGCTGCTCAAAGAGGTGCGGCCTGAAACCGGTAAGGTGCATACTTATTACCGGCAGACGATTGCCGCGACGGGACGTCTCAGCAGCCAATTCCCGAATCTCCAGAACATTCCGATTCGTCTGGAGGAGGGGCGTAAGATCCGCAAGGTCTTCGTCCCATCCGAGCCTGGATGGTATATTCTCGCTGCGGATTACTCGCAGATCGAGCTGCGCGTGCTAGCGCACATCTCGCAGGATGAGAAGCTGAAGGAAGCGTTCCTTCAGAATATGGACATTCACACGAAGACAGCGATGGACGTCTTCGGCGTGGAAGAAAGCGCCGTTGACAGCAATATGCGCCGCCAAGCAAAAGCCGTTAACTTCGGTATCGTATACGGAATCAGCGATTATGGTTTGTCACAGAACTTAGATATCACCCGTCGGGAAGCCGCTCAGTTCATTGAACAATATTTCGCGGTGTTCCAAGGGGTTCGCCGATATATGGATGAAATCGTTAAGGATGCTCGCAGGGACGGATACGTAACCACTTTGCTACAGCGTCGACGTTTATTACCTGAAATTACGCATTCAAACTTTAATATACGATCATTCGCAGAGCGTACTGCGATGAATACGCCGATCCAAGGGACAGCGGCAGATATCATCAAGCTTGCCATGGTTCAAATGGCCGATCGCTTAGTGAAAGAAGGGCTGAAGAGCCGTATGCTGCTTCAAGTACACGATGAGCTTGTCTTCGAAGTGCCAGCCGATGAGCTGGAAACGATGAAGCAGCTTGTGCCTGAAGTCATGGCAGCTGCGCTGAAGCTGGACGTTCCTTTGCGTGCGGACGTTGATTTCGGTCTAACTTGGTATGATGCGAAGTAGGCTGATTCCTTGTGTGAACTGCCCCCAACACCGAGAAGGAGGTGAACACCTTGCCTGAGCTACCCGAGGTCGAAACCGTCAAACGAACTTTAAATGAGTTAATTACAGGAAAAACAATCGCTCATGTCCAGGTCAGGCTGCCTCGAATTATTCAGAAGCCGGACGATATTCAGCAGTTTGAGACGCTGCTGCAAGGACAAACCGTTGAAACGATTGAACGAAGAGGGAAGTTTCTTCGCTTCGTGCTTACGGATTATGTGATGGTTTCCCACTTGCGCATGGAAGGCCGCTATGGCTTGTATGCAGGTGATGATCCACTTGAGCCGCATACGCATGTATTGTTCCGTTTTACGGATGACAGTGAGCTGCGGTACAAGGATGTGCGGCAATTCGGCACGATGCATCTGTTCCCGAAGGGCGATGAGCTTACGCAGCCGCCGTTGGTCAAGCTAGGACTTGAGCCGCTTGATGAGGCGTTCACCCTCGAAGTATTTCGAGGGGTGATTGGCCATCGAGCTACGAAGATCAAGCCGCTGCTGCTCAATCAAGCATATATCGTGGGCATCGGGAATATTTATGTAGACGAGTCCCTCTTCTTGGCGGGCATCCACCCCGAACGGGAAGCTTCCTCGTTGAGCAAGAGCGAGCTTGGTTTGTTGCACGAGGCGATTATTCGTACCCTCCAGGATTCAGTTGAGGTAGGCGGATCGTCCATTAAATCCTATGTGAATGGACAAGGTGAAATCGGCCTTTTCCAGCACCAATTGAACATTTATGGCAGACAATCACAGCCGTGCAAAACGTGCGGGCAGGAGATTGTGAAAACCGTCGTGGGAGGCAGAGGGACACACATTTGTCTCACTTGCCAACCTTTAAAGCCCAAGCGGTCACGAAAGAAGTCTGAGAAATAGGCACGAGAAGCGTACCCTCCCCATATGATATGGAGTACTTAGCCTAGGTAACAGCCCATGAGGTCTGTTATTTGGGTAAAACGCTTAGGAGGGTTTGTATGCTTCCTGTCATATCTCTGCTCATTTTGGCATTCGCAGTTTCATTAGACGGTTTCGGTGTTGGTGTGATGTATGGGTTACGGAAAATCCGAATACCACTTATCTCTATTGGAATTATATCGCTTTGGTCTGGTATCATTATTTTTACCTCGATGCAGATCGGCGTTTTGATGTCTTCCTTCATGTCCCCTGGGATTGCGAAGCGTATTGGGGCGATCATCTTAATCGGTATTGGCGTGTGGGCTCTTATTCAAATGAGACAAGGACAGAAAAACCAAACGCAACAAGAGCAAACAGCTGCTACGGCAGATCAAGCGATGGTTAGCAGCATGCCTTATGGAGAGATTCGCAACTCTGGTTACGTGGAGCCGGTGACGTTTGATACGTTACAGCGGACCAAAGAGATTCTCAGTATTGAGCTGAAACGTTTTGGGCTAGTGATTCAAATTTTACGAACGCCTTCCATAGCGGATGTAGATAAATCAGGCAATATTTCAGCCTCTGAGGCTACGTTACTCGGCTTAGCGCTATCTTTGGATGCCTTCGGAGCGGGAATCGGTGCTGCGCTTATTGGCTTTGTGCCGTTATTAACGGCTTCAGTCATTTCAATTTCAAGCGGCTCCTTACTTGCAGTCGGCTTGCGGATTGGTTTCCGATATGCAGAAATGAACTGGATGAAGAAGCTGTCTATTCTCCCAGGCTGTGTACTTATTGTCATGGGACTTTTGAAAATGCTATAGTTCACTAACAATGAACCTTTAGGAGAGAATCGCTTATGAATATCGGCTTAACTGGAGGTATTGCTTGTGGAAAAAGTACGGTTAGCCGCATGCTCGTTAGCCGTGGCGCACTTTTAATCGACGCCGATCAGATCGCTCGTGATGTCGTCGAGCCTGGCAGCCCTGTTCTCGAACAGGTTGCTGCGCATTTTGGACAAGCTGTGATTGGACCCGATGGATCTCTGCAACGTAAGAAGCTTGGTGAAATTATCTTTGGATCGCCTGAAGCTAGAAAGCAGCTAGATGGCTTGTTGCATCCCCCTATTCGGGCAAAGATGCGTGAACAAATGACTTTGTATGAACGGGACTTCCCCACCAAGCTGGTGGTGGTCGATGTTCCTTTACTCATAGAATCGAATCTGGTCTCGATGTTTGAGGAGATCATGGTTGTTTATATTCCGCGTCACTTGCAATTGGAGCGCTTGATGCAGCGAGATGGCTTGTCAGCCGAGAATGCTCAGCTTCGACTTGATGCACAGATGTCGATTGAGGAGAAACGAAAGCTAGCCGATATCGTGATTGATAATAGCGGAACTTGGGAAGAAACCAACATGAGGGTGGAGCTGTTCTGGGTAGGGAAGGGATTGGCATGACGTTCTTTCGGAAAAAACGAATGTTTGCTCTTCTGCTTATCGCATTTGTCATGATTCTCTTCATGAATAGCGCAATTATAGGTAGAAAGCTATATCCGATCTACTTTCAGCAGGAGATTAAGCAAAGCGCGGCGAAACACAATATAGACCCGTTTCTAATTGCAGCCATTATTCGCGTCGAAACGAATTATAAATATCATTTAGAATCAAGCAAAGGGGCATTAGGGCTCATGCAGCTTATGCCTGATACCGCTGATTGGATTGTTGAATCCTCGAATTTAGGGCCTCATACACAAGAAGATTTGCTTCGAGTCGATATTAATATTTATTTAGGGTCATGGTATCTGAATTGGTTGATCAAGCATTATAATGGGAATTTGGTCTACGCCATAGCAGCGTATAATGCAGGTCAAGGTAATGTGAATAAGTGGAAAAACAATAACGTTTGGGATGGTTCCGAAGACAACATTCGTGATATTCCATTCGGTGAAACCCGTCATTATGTACAGCGCGTTCTTTATTACTATGAGAAGTATACGAAGCTTTACACGGAGCAATGGCAGGGTTCTGATGCTTAGGTTAGCTAGCTACACAAAACAAAGAAGCATTGGACTAGCTCCTAGTGGAACGTAAAGTCCAATACTTCCTGTTTTGCAGAGTCAAAAGCGTGTATTATTCAAGATTACTTGAATTGACCTGCTAGAGATTGTTCTGCGATTTGCACCAGGCGACGAGTAATGCTACCACCAATAGAGCCAGTGTCACGAGAAGTCATGTTGCCATAGTAGCCATCTTGTGGGATAGCAATACCTAGCTCCTGAGCTACCTCGTACTTCAACTGATCCAAGGCTGCATTAGCTTGTGGAACGACTAAAGTGTTGCTTGAGCTCATGTCTGTTCACCTCCTTGTCGGTTGGTAAATCTATTGTGTGCAGAACTCCAAGCTTCAAGACATGTAACATATGGTAATGATATTTCCAAGAGAGAAAGGAGATGAAAGCGAATGAAATGCCCGTTCTGTGACCATTCTGGTACGAAAGTGCTTGATTCCAGGTCTGCCAATGAGAATAAATCCATCCGTCGGCGCCGTGAATGCGAGAAATGCGCGAGAAGATTCACGACCTTTGAAATGGTAGAAGAAACACCTCTAATTGTGATTAAAAAAGATGGAAGTCGGGAAGAATTTAGTCGTGAGAAAATATTACGGGGCTTAATTCGTGCTTGTGAAAAAAGACCGGTTTCCATGGAGCGGCTAGAGATGCTCGTCTCCGAAGTCGAAATGCAGCTTCGTACGACGGCACATGCTGAAGTCGATAGCCTTAACATTGGTGAAATTGTGATGGAGCAATTGTACCCCGTCGATGAAGTGGCCTACATTCGCTTCGCCTCTGTATATAGGCAGTTCAAAGACATTAACATGTTTTTGAAGGAGTTAACGCAAATATTGGGAAAGCATGACGTCGGGCTACTCCGAGATAAATAAGTAGCGCAGCTCTAAGTAAAAGCCGCGTCGTCTCATGAATGGTTTCATGAGACGACGCGGCTTTACTTATTTTTTAGCTAATTCATATGAATAGTTGTTGTGACTACCAAATTGTTCGTTGTTGAGGTGGAGGGGGCCTATTCTAGTATTTGTTATATGTTATGTTAGAAACAGCTAGTTTGCTTGGGGAAATCAGAGGTGACACGAATTGATCTGTTTTTTTTCGAAATGTGACAAAAAATAAATAAAAGACAGCGGCAAGTGCGCTGTCTTTTGTTGTTTCAAAAGAGAAAAGTCAATTACGACGCGCCCTCATGAGCTTTTGAAAAAAAAAAATTCTGTTGACATCAACCGACTGTATTTTTGAGAGCGATAAGGCATAATTCGATTATTGAGTGCGTTTGTCCAGTTCACTTCGAAGAAAGTGAATAAATCGGATGGCTTCATCAGAGGTTAATAGGTTGCCGCTAAATGAAAAGGAGAACATGTCCAAAATATCATCATCAGGTAGATGCAAGTTATCGATTAAATGCTTTACGTCTAAGCTCATATTGCCGTCAATTACCATTTTATTATTGATGTTGATTCCTCCTTTGTAGAACTGCCATTATCGGATGGAGGCGGTAGCTGGCTGACATATTGGACAGTAGACATAATTGCCAATTTAGTCCCTTTAGCTTTGCGTCACCACTTTTCAGCGGTTTTGCCCTTATCATACCGATAACGTCTTATATGAAAACTATATCACAGGTTAGGTTTAACGTGCTATTAATTACATTAATTCGAAGGATGGTTGAAGAATATGTCCGTCAATAGCCCAAAATCCAGTAAAATTATTCATGAATTGGATATTGTTAAGGTAGCGGAGGCGCTTGGTCTAGATCAAGCACGTTTACTCGCTTATGTCTATGATCGATTAGAAGCTATTCACGCCTATGTGCTAGATGAGCCAGCAGCTGCTTCGGATCCTTCTTAACCGTAAATAAAAAAGCACCGCAACAAGAAAGTTGCAGTGCCTGAATGCATGGAATTAAACCATGATTTTACAAATATCGTTCGTGAATTCAACTGGATCTTGCAGCGGCAGACCTTCGATAAGAAGAGCTTGATTGTACAATAGCGCTGTGTACAGGTTCAATTTCTCTTTATCCTTCTCAAAAGCATCCTTCAAGGAAGCGAACACGTCATGATTAACGTTGATCTCTAATACTTTCTCTGCCTTAACGTTCGGGTTGTTCGGCATTGCGTTCAAGATTTTTTCCATTTCGATGGTGACATCGCCATCTGTGGATAAGCATACTGGATGCTTTCTCAGGCGTTTGGAAGCTTTTACGCTTGTTACTTTGCCAGCCAATAAGCCATTCATGTAGTCGAATAGATCTTGATTTTCTTTTTTATCAGACTCAGAATCGTTTTGGTTATCTTCTACATCAATACCAAGATCCCCGCTTGACACCGATCTGAATTCCTTCTCTTTGTAGGTCATAATCATTTTGATTGCGAACTCATCAATATCATCTGTGAAGTATAGAATTTCGTACCCTTTATCGGTCACAAGCTCCGTTTGCGGAAGCTTATCGATTCTTTCCATCGACTCACCGGAAGCATAGTAAATGTACTTCTGATCTTCTGGCATTCTCGCTACATACTCGTCCAACGTGACAAGTTTTTTCTCCTTGGAGGAGGAGAACATCAATAGATCTTGTAGAAGCTCTTTATGCGTGCCGTAGTCGCTGTAAACACCGAATTTAAGCTGTCTGCCGAAGGACTTGTAGAATTGCTCGTATTTCTCTCTCTCGTCCTTCAGGAGGCTTTGCAGCTGTCCTTTGATTTTGCTGGAGATATTTTTTGCGATTAATTTGAGCTGACGATCGTGCTGCAGCATCTCACGTGAGATATTTAGCGATAAGCTTTCGGAATCGACCATACCCTTAACGAAGCTGAAATAGTCAGGAAGCAGGTCCGCACATTTATTCATAATGAGAACGCCGTTCGCGTAGAGCTCAAGGCCTTTCTCGTATTCTTTGGAATAGTAGTCATAAGGCATGTTTTCAGGGATAAAGAGGATCGCTTGGTAGACTACCGCGCCATCCGCACTCACATGAATATGCTTAAGCGGCTTGTCGAAACCGTAGTGTTTCTCATGGTAGAACTTCTCATAATCCTCAGGTGTAAGCTCGCTTTTGTTTTTTCTCCAGATCGGCACCATGCTGTTCACATGTTGCTCTTCTTGATAGTCCTCGAACTCGCTCTCACTGCCTTCTTTCAGACGCTTACCTGTAATATCCATTTTAATTGGGTAACGGATGAAATCGGAATATTTCTTAATAATTGCTTTCAGGCGATACTCGTCCAGATATTCGTCGTAGTTGTCATCTTCGGTATTCGCTTTGATTGATAGGACAATCTCCGTACCAATCGAATCCTTCTCTGCTGGGGCAATCGTGTACCCGTCTGCGCCATCGGATTCCCATTTGTAAGCTGTATCGCTGCCAAGAGCTTTACTTGTTACTGCGATGTGGTCAGCGACCATGAACGCGGAATAGAAGCCTACCCCGAATTGGCCAATAATGTTGTGGCCGTCTTTGGCTTCGTTCTCTTTCTTGAAAGCAAGAGATCCGCTCTTCGCGATAATCCCCAAGTTGTTCTCAAGATCTTCTTTCGTCATCCCGATACCCGTATCACGAATCGTTAAGATGCGATTTTCTTTATCGGCCGTAATTTTGATGAAGTAGCTATCTTTGTCAAAAACGAGCGAGTCGTCCGTAAGTGCCTTGTAGTAAATTTTGTCAATCGCATCGCTGGAATTGGAGATAAGCTCTCTTAGAAAGATTTCACGTTGTGTGTAAATCGAATTGATCATCATTTCCAAAAGACGCTTGGATTCGGCTTGAAACTGTTTCTTTTCCACGGATAGATCTCCTTTCGATATGTAACAGGTTTATATAATTAGCACTCGCACACTGTGAGTGCTATATACTAACTTTATAACATCCCTGAAATTTAATGTCAATTGGCATGGAGAGAATTTATGTGATGTTGCGGGGAGTTATCATTTGTGATGGCGTTAGAAGCCACGTTGTACGGATGAAAAGTTGTGATAATGGATGGCGCATGGGGGGCGGGGGTAATCGAAGTAATCTGAAACGACTAATCAACATCCGTAGCAGTGTGATACATAGGTCAGGGCGATTCGCCACATCGTCATATGAAAATGAAATCACCTGATAGCCCATTGCAGCTAAAAAGGTTTCACGGTTTAACTCATTACAGTATTTTTGTCTGTCCATATCCCGCACTTGCGAGCCGTATCCTTTAATCTCGATGATCAATTTCATAAATTTCGTGAGCCAGGCGAAATCGCAGAAATACGAACGTCCACGCCAATCCAATACTTCGAATTCTGGGTGCAACTCATCGAAATTTCCTCGGAGCTCCCACCAGACTTGGTGACAAAATAGTCTTTCCGCCTCCCGATGTCCTCGCTCCAAGCGGCCTCTGCGTTCTCCGGTTCTCTGGTTTAGATGGCTTTGCATCCATAAAGCATGCATGTGCTCGAAATTCATGTGTTATTCTCCTCCTTAAAATGAGAAAAACGTCCCTGTGCCATTCATAAAAAATGGACAGGGACGTTCTTCGTCTCTTACCAATAAGTATAAAGGAAATCCCCTAATTTCACGAGGGAACACTTTCGATAATTCTCCACTTTTTATGTTAGAATGTGACATATCGGAGGGATATCACATGGATATTAGACGAATATTAGGTCTTCCTGAGTTGTTAGATGTCAAAAAAGTCGTATGCGTTCAACCTCACCCTGATGATAACGAAGTTGGTGCTGCTGGAACTTTATATGAACTTGCGCAGCGCGGTTGTGAAATCGTTTACATTACAATAACGGATGGAAGTGGCAGTGGTTCAACTGGCGAGGTGGAGCCAGAAGCGATCGCAGCGATTCGCCGTTCAGAGCGGTTGGCCGCTGGGGACATTGTAGGTGTGTCCAAGCATATTGCGCTTGATTACCCGGACATGGGTAGTTATACCGAAGAAGAACTGCTAGCCAAGTTGATTCCGATTATTCGCGAAGAGAAGCCGGACTTGCTGATGACCGTAGATCCATGGATGCCGTACGAAGCCCATCCGGATCATATCAAAACAGGGAAAGCCGTCGCTTCGGCAATGCTCTTCTCGTCAAATGAAATCCTGTTCCCTGGATCCAAGCCGCATGATGTCCCGCAAATCGCGTTCTATGCGACGTCGCATCCGAACACCTTCATTGATGTTTCGGCCCATTGGGAAACGAAAATAGCGTCCATATTGGCCCATAAGAGTCAATTTGATAACGTTAATTGGCCCTTGGTTAAGGGGTATTTTGACTATCAAGCCGTGCAATTGTACAGCAAGTTGAAGCAAGATCCAGAAGCCAAAGGTTATGCGGAAGCTTTTAAATTACTTACGTCCCATCAGCTGCACTTTTTCCCATCCGCACTATACAGCTAACCTGCACCTATTATTGAGGAGGCAAGTCCAATGGTTTCTCTATCTAAGAAACTCGCTTACAGCTCGAATCAAATCGGACTTAGCGTCTTGTGGCAAGCGTTTAGTGCCATTGCTGTGTTTTATTATGTTACGGTGTTGAATGTTTCCGGCACATCAATTTCCATCGGAATGATCATTTACGGTTTCTTGAATGCCCTATTTAATTTGGTTGCTGGTTATGTGAGTGACCGTACGAAAACACGCTTTGGCAGACGGATTCCGTATATTCTGTTCGGAAGTTTGCCGTTTGGTGTGCTTTTTTTCTTCCTCTTTAATCCGCCTGCGGGCAGCACGACGATGCTGTTAATTTACTTTTTCACGTTAACGTTCTTCTTCGATTTGATCTACTCGTTCATTGGACTAAACACAGGTGCGTTATTTCCGGAAATGTATCAAACCAAGAAGGATCGTTATCAAGTGTCGGCGTTCCAGCAAATGTTCAGCATCATCGGGATGATCATCGGTATCGCGCTTGCCAAATCGTTAGGACTCTCTTTAGGTTGGGGCCTTATGGCAGGGATATTTGCGATCATTGCGGTCATTTCCTTGTATGTGTCCCTGTACGGTTCCTTCGAGAATCCGGCTGGGAGTAAGTCAGAACCCCTTCATTCCAAGGAAGCAACGGTTAAAACGTTCAAAAATAAGCTGTTCAATTCCTACGTCGTAGCGAATTTATTGATTCAATTGACGACGACGATGTTCGTGTCGTTAACGGCTTTTTACACGAAATACGTGGTTGTATTAAATGGAACTCAAAATTCGATTTTCTTAGGCGCCGTGTTTATCGTGGCCATCCCGATGTCATTCATTTGGGCAAAAAGCGGCGTGCGTCTATCGACGGTTCGGGTCGCGATGATATCTTCCGTGTTATACGCAATCATCTCGCTCGGCTTCCTTTTTGCCGATTCGGCCGTCATGGTGATTATTATTGGTGCCCTATTGGGTATTCCGGTCTCAGGCTTCATGCTGTCCTTGCATGTTCTACTTTCCGATGTTGTTGATTTCGATGCACAGCAAACAGGTCGTCGACGTGAAGGGATGTATTATGGCGTGAATGGCTTTATTATTCGTATCGGGATGTCCATTCAGTATGGCATTATGGGTATTTTCTTTGCGACGAGCGGCTTTGATGCGGATAAAGAAGTTCAGGTCACCAGCGCGTTACATGGCTTCCGATTCCTCATTGGGGGATTGCCAGTTCTGATTCTGCTCATCGCCTACATTTGCCTGAAAAAATATCAGTCCTCCGAGAAGAAGCTTAGAGGCGCGAACAGTTAAGAGGGAACCCAAAAAGTTATGCAGCATGTACGGTGACTGGAGGATTCTTACAGTGTTCCCATTCTATCGTACGTTAACGCGCTGGTTCCAGGTTTCCATGGACAATGGTTGGCCTGCCGCGGCGATGCTCATGCGGCGAGTGAGCATCCATTTGTGGTGGGGTAGTAAGGGTTGGTGCTAGACGTCGTGCTAGTGACTCGTTGTAAAGAAAGATTGGCCATGAAAGTGGCCAAAACGAGAGAAGCCTCCCGTAATGGGAGGCTCATTTGCATTCTAGGGCAGGCTAGATTCCTCTAGGGTGGTGCACGAATGCTCGAAGCAGCGCAATTCAACGAATAGCTGTAAAATATACGGTTAAATCTAGCGATTTTCCTCCTTTTCGCCGATTACCTGTAAAATATACAGTTAATTCAACTGGTTTGATCCCTGTGGTGTGGGATGGGTGAAATTAACTGTAGGAAATACAGCTATTGCCCACGATCAGCTGATTTCGGAGAAATTAACGACAGAAAATCCATTTATTTCAAAAGTGAGTCTAATTAGTTGGTGTTTATGCAAACTTGAGAGTCCGAACCACATATTGCACTCAACTCATCAAGTAGATCGCGCGCCAATAGCTAGAACTTCCCCTATCGCCCCGAAGCATCACGAATATCCGTGCTCTCCAGAATGGCTTTCGGATATCCAGCTCGTGCGACTGAGATCATGGCACGGCCAATCTGCTCGGAGTCAATGACGGCATTCGGGAACCATTTCTGTAATAGAGGGAAAATCGGACTCAAGATGACAATGAAGGTCTGGTATAGCTTGGTTTTGGATTTGACGCCATTCTTCGGCAGTATAGCGCCAGGTCGGAACATAAAGGCTGACTTGAAAGGCAGCTTGAGGAGCGCATTTTCCGTTTTGCCTTTTACACGTGCCCACATGCTGCTGCCTTTCTCCGTGCTATCCGTACTGGCACCTGTCACATAGACGAAGGTCATCTTGGGCTGGATGTTGACTAACGTGGTGGCAATGTTCATGGTCAGATCGTAAGTGATCGCATGGTACTTCTCCTCGCTCATACCTACTGATGAAACGCCGAGGCAGAAGAAACAAGCATCGATGCTAGAAAGCTCATCCGTTAATGCAGATAGATCGGTGATATCCTTGAGGACATGCTCATGGAATTTCTGATGAGATTGAGTGGAAGCCGTCCGGCCAATAGAAAGTACTTGGTTAACCTGAGAATCGAGCAAACATTCACGCAATACGCTTTGTCCGACCATTCCCGTTGCTCCAAAGATGAGAACGTTCATAGATAGAGTACCACCTTTCGTAAATAAATGAAGAGAGCAAGACTCAATTTAAGCTTTTCCTGATATTTGAAAAATACCCGCAATCGTCAATGAAGTGGCACGCGTGCACTTGTCTGTCTATGGCCTCCCCTCATAGGCGGTGAAGCTTGCGATAGGAGGAAGGCGTTACATGCATACGTTTTTTGAATACACGGCTCAAATAAAATTCATTCTCAAAGCCGCACTGACCAGCGATCTGCTGCAAGGTCATATCGCTATCCAGCAATAGCTGCTGTACCTTCTGCAGACGTAACGTTACTAAGTAATCGATCGGCAGCATGCCGGTCGATTTTTTGAATCTGCGGGTAAACTGTACCTGTGTCAAACCAAGTTCCATGGCAATGTCTTTCATGATGCAAGTGGATGACGCTAATTCATGCATTCTCTGAGTAGCCTCATGAATTAGGGCATCCTTATTGTTCGTAATACCTGTTGTCCAAGGAGATGCCGACTCTGGGCTTGCCGAATAAGCCTCTTCCACAACCAGCATCCATAGGTCTGTGAGTACATGTTGACGTAGGGAGGAGGCAACGAGTCCCTCATGACGGAACCATTTTTTCAAGTAGGCATAATTAGATGACAGTCGATTGAGATCTTGGATAGAGATTTTCCCTGAAGGGATATGGGTTTCTACAGCCAGTGGATGCCCTGTTACATCGACCCATTGCAGCAACATGACGTGAAAGGATAAAGGCTGAATGACTGCTCTTCGAAAAATAACCCCCGGTGGACATAGCACCAAATCTCCGAAAACAGCTGTCCCTTCGTGTTCTTGAATCTGGTAGGAGAAACTCCCATTTTCTACAGCAAACAGCACCCAAAATTCATTCGAATCTTCGTGAAGTTGAAAGGCCGATTTCTCCCTCCAATACATGTGACTGAGCAATTTTGGCTGTGTCTGATCTGCATCTTGCAGTTGCATCATGCGTACCTATCCTCTCTCATTCCGAATCAACTTTGGCATGAAATATCTAATTTCATCATAGTGGATTAGCCTGGCAGAAGAAAGTCTAGTATTGAAATATTGTATAAGTTTAAGTTAAAAGCGTGCATGGTTTAAAGCGCTGCTTATCCTATAAAATAAGGGATAAGAACAGATTTCATGGAGGTTATCCAATGAGAGAAGAATGGGTAAAAAAAGATATCACGGTCATCGGTGGCGGACTTTCAGGCGTGTGTGCTGCCATAGCTGCTGCGAGATTAGGTCAGACGGTGGCACTGATTCAAAATCGACCCGTACTCGGGGGGAATTCGTCAAGTGAGGTCCGTGTGTGGGTTTGCGGAGCAACTGCGCATGGCATTAATCGGTACGCCCGTGAAACTGGCATTATGGGTGAGTTGTTTGTAGAGAATCAGTTCCAGAATCCAGACGGGAATCCGTATCTATGGGATCTTATCGTCCTGGAAGCTGTACGTGCTGAAGCGAATATTCAACTTTACCTTAACACAGACGTACATGAGGTCGAAGCGGATGGGGATGAAGACAATCGAGTGATTCGCTCTGTTACGGGGTGGATGATGGGTTCGGAGAGGCGCATTCGTTTCGAGAGTGAAGTGTTTCTAGATTGTACAGGGGATGGCCTAATTGGATTCTTGGCGGGGGCTAAGTTTCGTATCGGCCGGGAGGCAAGAGAAGAGTTTCAGGAGGAGTGGGCGCCTGAGATCGCAGATGACATTACACTCGGGAGTACGATTTTATTTTATACCAAAGACGTGGGTCACCCTGTTAAGTACCATCCGCCGAGCTTTGCCAAAGATATTACTACGACCTCCATTCCGATCAAACGTGTGATTCGAAGCGGCGATTCGGGCTGTCATTATTGGTGGATTGAGTGGGGCGGCGAGCTGGATACTGTGCATGAGAACGAGCGCATTCGGGATGAATTATGGTCGGTTATTTATGGAATATGGGATTATATCAAAAATTCAGGTCAATTTGATTCAGCGAATATGACGCTTGAGTGGGTGGGGGCTTTACCTGGCAAAAGAGAATACCGCCGTTTCATCGGGGACTATATGCTGAACCAGAATGACATTCTGGCTCAGACGAGGTTCGAGGACACCGTCGCCTTCGGCGGTTGGTCCATCGATTTGCATCCACCGCAGGGGATGTATTCAACGGAGAGCGGTTCGAAGCATTTGCATGCGGATGGCATTTATCATATACCGTTTCGGAGCTTGTACTCCGTTAATGTGTCCAATATGCTGATGGCGGGACGAAATATAAGCGCATCTCATGTTGCCTTCGGCACGACGCGAGTTATGGCGACCTGCGCGGTTATTGGGGAGGCCGCAGGAACCGGTGCGTCGCTATGCGTTCAGAAGCATGTGACACCGCGTGAGCTGGTTCAGAAGCATGGTAAGGAGCTCCAGCAGGTGCTGCTAAAGCAGGATGCCTCCTTAATTGGCATTCGCAATGAAGATGAACTGGATCTTGGGCGACTGGCGAGGTTGAAGGCGTCCTCTACGTTAACACGGCTGAGTGTGTCGCATGCTGTGGAGCCTAGGCGATTGAGCAACGCTGTCGCCGTATTGTTCCCCGTCGCACCGCAGCTGAATGGATTTGAGCTGCTTGTTGATGTGAGCAAAGCGACGACTATACAGGTAGAACTGTGGGACACAGGCAGAGCGGAGAACTATGTGCCGAAGGGGCGGATCATGCAGACGGAGACTGCAGTACAAGCTGGGGAACAGCAGTGGATCAGCTTTCCTCTGCGTTGGCAGCCTGATGAGACGCAGAACGCTTTTGTCATTATCAAAGCGAATGATCACGTAGTTGTGTACCATTCTGATCAACAGCACACCGGAGCGATTGCTTTTGTACGAGGCGCGAAGCCAATTGTGGATCCGAAGTTGGAGAATCATCAGCCTGATCAGCCAGTCGTTCAGTGGAGTATGAAAAATGGTGTGGATCGCAAGCCAATCTGCTTCCGACTCCCTTCAGAGACGAGCGCGTTCTCAGCGGATAAGGTGACTAATGGGTATTTGCGTCCTTATGGCGCGCCACATCAATGGATGTCGGAGCCAATGGTGCCAACGAAAGAGGAGTGGCTGGAGCTTAGTTGGGACGAAGCCCAAATTCTGAGATATCTACAAGTAACCTTTAATGATAACGTGCACGAGGATTTAATTAATCTTCACGCATTCAGGACGAGTGAGGAAGTCAGACCTGAGTTGGTGAAGGACTACCGCTTGGAGGCTTGGGTCGATGGCGATTGGGCGATACTGCAGCGTGTAACGAACAACCGCAAACGTACAAGGAGGTTGCAGTTGGAGGCAGCCATTAAGACCGATCGGTTGCGACTTGTCGTGGAGGCGACGAACGGCTGCCCGTGTGCTGAGGTGGTTGAGGTACGGGTTTATGGGTAGGGAAAGCATTTTACGATGAGCGTGTTTAATCATTTGAGGTTAGAGCAGATTTGCTCTTCCGCTTCACAACATGTATAAGGATCACAATAGTAATAGGAAATAGATAACCGATGGTTCCCAATAATGGATGTATAAAGGATACTAAGTTGCCCCAGAAAGCTTCACCTTTCACATGTGTAGTAAAAGATAACAAACAGCAAATCAATGTTAAAGGTAAAATGAGTAAGCGACTATTTTGCAAATTAAACAAGTGGGTAAAGGTCAAATTTAAGGCGAATATAACGATTGTGGCTTTCATATAGGAAGCTACAATTAATGAAATACCGATGAGTGATTCAATACGTTGAAATAATTCGTAAAATTCAATGGTTCGAGCTAACTGAAACATCGAATACTTGCGATCGCCAGCGATAGGTCCATATGTCATAATTGTGCATAGTGTGACAGTAATCAAGCTTAAAGCGTTGATAGAAAGAGCTAGAAATAAACCACGTTTCAGTGGTTTATTTTGGTTTATGGAGACAAAGGGAAGAATCATGCTGAAAAGAAAGATTTCAACATACGGAAACCCGTATGAAAAATAACTTCCTAGCAAGATAGGTTTAACGCCAAAAGGAATGACAGGCAACAGGTAAGATGGATGATAATTGAAACTTGCCAATGCTAATATGAGAATTACATAAACCATGACCATTGCTGTAAGTAAAACAAACATGCGTGCCATGACGTCAATTCCCATTCTTACAGTCACATAAATCAGTGAAAATATGAGAGAGTTAAACACATAGATAGGTGTCTCTCGCATTAAAGTTGTGGTCATGAATAAGCCAATATCAATGACTATACCTGTCGCCATGTGGAACTGAAAAGAAATGAAGGGGATAGCGAGTAGAATCGTCATCCATGTACCAACGGTTTTCTTGCTATATTCAATAAAGGTCAAGTCAGGATATTTTCCGTGCATATACAAGATACAACCAAGAAAACTAAGACTTAATAGATAGGAGAGGATAAGCGATAGCCAGGCTCCGTTGTTGGCGAAGCTAATTAAGGGTTGTGGAATATTGATGATCGAAGAGCCTGTTAAGTAGATGAAAAATAAGACGGACATTTGGCCCGAACTAATTTCTTCTCCAATTCTCATTGTGTAGCCCCCACCTTTCCCTAGACTTTCTGTTGCTATTGAGGGGTGACATGTAAGAACTCAACGATTAGACGGGCAGGTGTTCCAAGCAAGAAATCAGCTGCATCAAAGAGGATCGGCCAACGTAATTCAAAAACGAAAATACTGCTAAGATAGATCGATACCAAAACTAAGAAGGCATAAATAAATTTGGCGCGGGGTTTTTCATTCTTTAAGTTGACCATATCGAATAACAGTAACGGGACACAAATGATTAATAGAATTACTAGCTTTAGGATCATAGGTAATCTTGTCCTCTCGTTGACGTATGCAGTTACTTATTTAGTTAGAGGCTTACCACCGCTCATTCCTGAGTTAGTAACCGTCACATCAACTTGAATGTGAAATTGAACGTCTGCAAATCGATCTCCCCAATCCTCTTTCCATGCCAGCCATAAACGGGGATTTTTGGCATAGATCATGTTGCCAATGCCAATGGCATCTAGTCTTTTGGATTGTAAATGATGAATAAATGTAAGTATCTCTTTCTTGATTTGGTTTTCTAAATTGGTTTTGTAAACTTGTTCTTCTTTATCTGTGTTTATGGCAGTACAACTTAACTCCCCAGCTGCCCCGATCAACTTTGCCTTGATATTCACGGTCACCGCATTATTCTTAAGTGAGGTGGTGACCTTCGTACTCCCATGGGAAACCTCAAATGATTCCTGTAGTGAGTGGCTGTTGTCACCATTATGCCCATCGCAAGACGTAACGATAATACTGCCATGAAATTGATGAGTAAGCAAAAGAAAGGCTTTTAATTCGGTTGGTGGAATAATTTCGGCTATCTTTTGCTTGTTGATTAGAACGACTCCAGCAATATTAGGAACATTCCCACGTTTTTTATCCAAATATAAGTAAGGAATCTCCGCAACGCCTGTTTCGCTTTTCATTTGAATCATAACTTTCAGGATATTCTGATTCATTGACTTAGCGGCAAATCGCGAGGAGCCTTCATTCATAGATCGCAATTGTTGCCCCAACGTATATTCAATAAACGGCTCTATATTCAAATACTCTCCTGCATTCCCTTGTGTAACTAAGAGTAAATTGGTAGGTCTTGGTTCATGATCTCGCCTAAAAAAGTCAAGAATAGTGCCTAATTCATGTGTCTTAAGAACCTCATCACTAACCAGAATGGCACGCATGTGATCCCATTTGGCTTTTCGACCTAGATGAATGGTGATATCCCGAATAGCATCAAAAACATTTTCGCCCTCCGTCTTAATCGTGAACGAGGATTTCGTACCTGTTCCTTTTGACAGTGCACTGCTGCCGCTTGGCTTATAGAAAAGTGTGGTTAATTTGATATTGCCTTTGTCGGATAGATCCACAGAAACAGCTTGTACAAAGGCATATTCGACCAGTTCGGCTTTGTTCCAACAGCCTGTTAAAGAAAATAATAACAGTCCAGATAATGTCGTCACCATTAACCATCTCATGTTGTATTTCCTTCTTTCTCTGTCATGCAGTTACTTTTTGTAACTGTTATGCCGATGTCGGTTGCGCGGTGAGCGGAGGAGAAATTTTAATGGAGCTCGTATGAATCCATCTTTCAATTGACTCATTTTCAGAGGAGCCCATGGAGTCAGATATGGCTGTCCTAAAGATCGTAGGCTAACTAAATGAAGGAAAATAAACAGAAAACCGATCATGAAACCGAATCCTCCAATGGTTGCAGCAAGAATCATTAGGGGGAAGCGCAAGATGCGTAGAGAGATTGCCATATTGTAATTGGGTAGTGAAAAGGAAGCGATTCCTGTAAGTGCCACGATGATGACCATGATGGGTGAAGCGATTTTCGCTTCAATGGCAGCTTGCCCAATCACAAGAGCTCCGACGATACTTACTGCTGAACCTACGGGTTTAGGAAGACGGATACCGGCTTCGCGCATGATTTCAAAGAAAAATTCCATCAACAAAGCTTCGATAAATGCAGGGAAAGGAATGCCTTCACGGGTATCCAGAATGGCTAACAGCAATACTGTGGGAATGAGCTCAGAGTGAAAAGTTGAGATAGCGATATATAGACTCGGTAATGTAAGAGCCATAATAAAAGCAAATAGTCGAAGTAATCGAATGAGTGAGGAATACAGTGAACGTATGTAATAGTCCTCACTTGATTGGAAAAACTCGATAAAGAGGCCGGGACAGATCATAATGGAAGGAGAACCCGAGGTGATAACAATGATTTTCCCATCAAGAAGCGCAGCAACAGCCGTATCCGTACGTTCCGTATGTCGATATTGTGGAAAAGGGGAGTACGTAGAGTCTTCAATCAATTCTTCGATATACGCGACTTCCAAAATTTCTTCTTGTATGGCTTTATCAAAGCGTTTTTTAAATTCGGTTAATGTTTTTGGGTTCACGGCTCCATCTAAATAACCGATGGCAATCTCGGTCTGTGTTTCTCCGCTTGCAACGAACTTTTCAATCTTGAAATTGGCACTTTTCAAACGATTCCGCAGCAACCCCAGGTTGATTTTCAGATTCTCAACTGTAGCTTCTTGAGGTCCTCTAACGACAGGTTCATTCGTTGGAGCGGTAATTTGTCTTGTTTCCAAATTTAGCGCATTAAAGCTCAGTGCCTTATTCCATTGTTCGAAAAAAATCACAACTTGACCAAGCAGGATGTTATGTTCTGCAATTGGTAATTGGTCAATAATCGTCACATTCCGGGAAGAGACACCTTGATTTTCGAAGAATGACTTCAACTTATTAAGATCAATGGTTGCTGCTTCAAAGCCGGCTTCTTGAAAAACAAGATCCTGCAGCACATCTTTTAGATAAATCAAGTCTTTATCATTTATAAGTGAATCGCAATAAACAACAAGTGCCCCGTATTGTAAATCCGCGCCAAAAAATCTAGGTAGATAGCAAATATCGGAACAATTCGCGAGTTGTTGTTCGATCCATTTTCTATTCTCCGCTAGGGTTAATGCCAGAGGAGATTCCACTGAAGAGGAAGGAACGTTAGTGTTTGGCACCGGAGTTGGTATTGATGATTTACTTTTTCTAAATAACTTTTGTATATCCATAAAAAATTCCTTCTATTAGTTGTTGGTTGCACAGGTTTATTATTCCAATTTTCAGGAAAAATATGTGAACTACTTTCCGAATAATTCAGATCCCTGTATGAGGGACATCCGTTGATTCAAAAGTAATGAACGCCGAAATAGTCTCATATATCAATTAGGATGAGATACCAACGTATTTCACTTAATTGGAGAGGAGACGACCACATGGATAATCCGAAAAGGAATCAGGGCGTGTATGGCAATGTGCCACAGCCGATCCGACCGGATGGGGCAGGCGGGATGGATACGGGTCCGCGGGATATCATGCGGGATATGGAAAACCCTGATATGTTAGTTCCGCCTATAACGGATTCTGGTTTGCTTCCTAATTTGAAGTTTTCTTTTTCAGATACATCGATGAAATTAAATTTCGGGGGCTGGTCACGGGAAATAACCGCCAGAGAGTTACCCATTGCGACCACACTTGCGGGTGTCAATATGAGTTTGACGCCTGGTGGTGTTCGAGAATTGCATTGGCATCAACAAGCTGAATGGTCCTATATGATTGTAGGTCGAGCGCGAATTACTTCAATTGATCAAGAGGGACGAAATTTTATCGCGGATGTGGGGCCAGGTGATCTATGGTACTTTCCGCCTGGACTACCACACTCCATTCAGGGGTTAGAGCATTGCGAATTTTTGCTTGTTTTCGATGATGGCAACTTTTCTGATTTGAACACGCTATCCATCTCCGATTGGTTTTCTCGAACGCCTAAAGACGTACTTTCCGCCAATTTCGGTGTACCCATGAGTGCCTTCAATAACATTCCTACAGAGCAAGTTTATATCTATCAAGATCAGGTTCCTGGTCCAATCGAAAGCCAGAAGGTGCAGTCTCCCTATGGAACCATTCCTTTAAGTTTTAAGCATCAATTGCTCGCGCAACCCCCAGTTAAAACGCCTGGTGGCAGCGTACGAATCGTAGACTCGACTAATTTTCCTATTTCCAAAAATATTGCAGCGGCGCTAGTTGAAATAGAACCTGGCGGTATGAGGGAACTGCATTGGCATCCGAATAACGATGAATGGCAGTATTACCTCACCGGGCAGGGACGCATGACTGTTTTCGCTGGGAATGGTAACGCTCGTACATTTGATTATAGAGCTGGCGATGTTGGTTATGTGCCATTTGCAACTGGGCATTATGTACAGAATACAGGGACTCAATCGCTATGGTTTCTTGAGATGTTTAAGAGTGACCGGTTTGAGGATGTGTCGTTAAACCAATGGATGGCCCTTACCCCTCGAGACTTGGTTAGTACTAATCTACATGTTGGACCCGAACTATTAGATGCGTTGCGCAAAGAAAAGTGGCCAGTCGTGAAATATCCGGGATTTTCCTACCACAATAGAAAGTAAAGTTTTCGGATCCCGAAAACATCTTTCTATTTGGCGATAAAACATTCCGATAAACGCGGTCGCTCATCTTTGAATGGCTTCGATAGAGGTTTTCTCATTACCCTAAATAACAAAAAGAAGGCTGTCCCAAGTAGAATATCTACTAGAGATAGCCTTTTCATATGAAGAGCTAGCCTTTCAATCCCGAGTTTGCAATCCCCTCTACGAACCATTTTTGACAGACAACCACGACGATGAGCAGAGGAACAAGCCCTGAGACTGATGCTGCCATGGTGAGGACATAATTCGTACCAAACTCTTCAACATAACTCGTTAAACCAAGAGGAATCGTGTACAATGCTTTCTCGCGAAGCATAATGAGCGGGGTTTCGTATTCGTTCCAATGCCAAGTAAATGAGAGAATTAATAGTGTGACTAACGCAGGCTTGATCAATGGCAAACAAATTTGCCAGAAGGTTCGCCAGTAGCCCGATCCATCAACGCGCCCTGCCTCCAGCAGTTCGTTCGGAAGGCTAATGAAGAACTGACGCATCAAGAAGGTGCCGAATACCGTGAACAATCCTGGTAAAATAATGGAAGCATGTGTATTAATCAGCTGCAGCTGATCGAACAAGATGAAGCGGGGAACAAGCAAAACCTGCCCAGGAATCATCATCGTTGATAGATAGAGCAGAAACAGGAAGTTCCGTCCTTTGAAGCGTATTTTGGCGAAGGCATATCCAGCCATGGCACTTGATAAGAGGTTGCCTACAACCGTAATGCCTGTGATTTTGATGGAGTTCCAATAAAATAAATAGAAAGGGTCAGTTCCGGCCCAGACTTTCTTATAATTCTCAAAATGCCACGTATTCGGAATCCATTCGATTGGATATTTGAATACCTCGCCATTAATTTTGAAGGAAGTAGAGATCATCCATATAAAAGGCAGAATCATAACGATAGAGATCGCTCCCAAGATGATGGTAAGGAGGACCTTAAGCCAAAGGCTGCCCCTTCTGATTTTGGCGATGGATGTTTTCCGTGTAGCTTGGGTAGGTACGATAGTTTCCATGGGGGTAATCTCCTTTCCAATTAGAAGTGCTGCTGCCAACGTTTCTGGCTCTGCCATTGAATGATTGTGACGACGAAGATGATGGCGAATAGCACCCATGAGACGGTAGCGGCATAGCCCATTTTGTAGAATCGAAATGCGAGTAAGTAAATGTGATAGGAGAGTACCATCGTCGAATCAATGGGGCCGCCCTGTGTCATAATGTTGACCGGTCCGAATATCTGGAATGACCCGATAATGAGTGTAATGGCCACGAGAAAGGTAGTTGGCGTGAGCATCGGTATCGTAATTTGGAAAAACTGACGTATTTTCGAAGCCCCATCAATATCGGAAGCCTCGTACAAGTCTTTGGAAATCCCTTGCAGTCCGGCCAAGTAAATGACCATCGAGTATCCAATCGTTACCCATACCTGCATGATGATAATAGCGAAAAGAGCAGAATTCGGGCTGGACAGCCAGCCTGGTGGATGATCAATGCCAACAGACTTGAGCAACTGGTTGATCGGACCATCAGAAGCGCGATACATGATGCTCCAGATGACAGATACAGCAACCAGTGAGCTAACATACGGAAGAAAAATCAGAGTTCGCAGCGTTTGTTTGAAAAACACATACTTATTCAGTACGACAGCAAACAGGAGTCCTATAATGATGGAAGCGGGAACGCTGACCAGGGTGAAGATCAAGTTATTTTTGAGCGCTTTCACGAATTTCGGATCACTGCCAAGCGCTTTGAAATTATCTAAGCCAACCCATTCGATCCCTGCGAACCCTTTGAGATATTCCCAATCCACGAATACGAGGTACAGACTGAATACGATGGGCAGCAATATAAAGATGAGGTACCCGGAGAAGTTGGGCAAAATGAACAGGTAGCCTGCAAGGTTTTCCCTGAATTTGGCGTTATGCCAGAAATGTCGTTTCATTCGTAAGCCACCCTTTCGAATTCTTGTGTTAAATTAACTTTATCAAGCGAAAGAGCGAATTCCCATAGCGTGAACGTGATCTTTTCTGTAGTTTAATTGAAAAAACCTCCAGCTAGAAGATGCCGGAGGTTTACATGAAACTCGTATGAATTTATTTTTTGGCACCCTTGATCGTCGTATCAGCACGCGTTTTCATGGTTTCCAAAGCCTTGTCGATTGGCTGTGCACCCAGCAGGTATTTCTCCATCTCATCTTTAAAGATGGCTCTTAGCTCTGTTGGTACGGGTACATTGTAGGACGTAGGGAATGTATAATTGCCAGCTAAAAGTGCCTTCAAGGAAGCTTCATCGATCAGATCTTTCGCGTCACCAATAAGGATTGAAGCGATTTTACCTGCATCGGCTTTCTTATTCGTTGGGATCCGGCCGCCTGGTACCATCGCCATATTACCTTCTTGTAAATACCAAGAGATGAATTTAAAAGCAGTTTCTTTGTTTTTACTGTTTTTATTAATGGACATATAGTCGCCCATACCGCCGCCTGGATTAATGTTGCTGCCTGCTGTGAATTGCGGATAAGGAGCGAATGCGACTTTGAAATCATGTGGGAAGCTCTTGATATCCTTGATATAACGGATGATGTAAATTTGGGAAGCCATCATAGCAGCTTTACCTGTCAGAAGCTCATTTTGCACAGTAATTTTACCGGCAACAGCTTCGGAGTATTTCATCATAACGCCCTTGTCTTCCAAGCTCTTCTGCATTTCCAAGCCTTTCTTCATAGCTGGGCTATTGAAGTTGGATGTGCCGTCTGCAGCGATAACCCAGTCTTGAGGTTTGGCCGTTTGCAGAACCGTATCACCAAACCAACCCAAAGCTGGATCTAGCATTGTACCCTTCATAGCTCCTTTGTTAAGCTTGGTGGCCATTGCACTGAAATCGTCCCATGTCCAGGCAGTTGGGAGTTTCTCGCCGGCTGCATCTAAAGCTTTCATATTGAAAAGTACGGCTCCCAAGTTCTTGTTCGCAGGTAAATAATAATATTTGCCGTCTGCAAATTTCTTAATGTTCGCTGCCCCGATAATGCCCTCCACATCGAAGCCTGCTTTGGCGATCAGATCGTCCAATGGCTCTGCCATGCCAGCAGCTTGGCGTTTCGTCATATAGGCATCACCATAGTTCATATAAATATCCGGAGCATCCGTATTGGAGAGCAGGGCTGTTTCGAGCTTCAGGTTGCCCGGGTCGTCATTGACATAACGTGTATATTCCACTTTAATCGTCGGATTCGCTTTATTCCAAGCGTCGACGGCATCTTGTGGTCCGCTTTCTGGCGGAACGCCTCCCCAGAATTTAAGGGTAACTGGTTTCTGTGCTTCAGGTGTAGGTGTAGCCGCTGCTGCCGTGGCAGCAGGCGCGACAGACGCGGCTGCGGAAGGTGAGGCTTCAGGTGTTTTGGAGCAGCCGGTTACCAGAACGCTTACAGCAAGAGCAATTGAAGCTCCCATGCCTAATATTTTTTTCATTTGTTCATCCCCTTTTCTTTTGGTAGTTAAATCGTAATGCAAATTTTCCCAAAAAGACACGGAGTATTCTTTACGAAGTAAGCATTATTCTACGATGTTCGATGACCAAAGACGAGTTTGCGAAACTCTGTCGGGTACATGCCTTCCATTTGCTTAAAGCTGCGGCTGAAATGGTTGGGATCGGCATACCCAATGAGCTCAGAAATTTCGAAAATTTTATAATCCGGATTCTTGAGCAGCTCGCGGGCGTTTTTCATCCGAACATTCGTCATATAATCGGTGATCGTTTTGCCTGTTTCTTTTTTGAACAAAATACTCAAATAATTCTCTGTATAACCAACGGTACTGGCTAAGTCAGCTACTTTGAGGGGTAAATTATACTTCTCCATAATTTGACGGATCACCATTTGAATTTCCGGTCGGAGTTTCTCTTTCCCATGCTCACGCTTATACGCCAGAAAGACGGGCAGCCATCCAATGAACCAGTTGGATAACGCCTGCAAAGTTTCAGCATTTCGAATGACATGGTATGGATATTGCTGCTCATGCAGGGTGACGGAGTAAATGTCTCCGCCTTCCGCCTTCAAGCAGCGCGCGAAAATATGAAGCAGCCGAAGCCACTGCTCTCGCAATAGGGCAGGAGGAATATTCTTATTGCGGCAAAGCTCCTCTGTCCAGGCAAGAATCTTCTCTCGCAAGCCGACTTCGTCACCTTCTTCGATACGTTTCATCCATTCTTCTTCCTGCCATGGCTCAGATAGCGTGGGAGGTGAAACATGTAAATGATCATAGTAAACGATGCATGAGCCCCCGTAGTAGAATCGGTAGCTTAAGGCATGATCTGCTTTTTCATAGGCTGGATGGAGTGCAAATGTATCCTCGTAGGAAGGGGACACACCGATAGCCAGCGAAATTTTCAGGAAAACTTGTACGGCATTCTGCATTTCGACCAACATGTTCGCGTTGATTTGGCCTGTAAGGACACAAAACTTTCCAACGGCCATCTCAACTAGCTCCCCATTGCCATACTTCTTGAGAATCTCATTGAGGACATTTTTCACCGTGTATGTCAAAAGACGATCGCTCTGGAAACGGTTATTCTGCGTTAATTCCTCATAGGAATCGATCTGGATCACCGCTGCTGATAAGGGGGCAGTGAATAGCTCCAGCTGGAATTCTCGCCATACTTGTTCGATTTCCCCACGGGAAACATGGCCTTGGAGGAGCTCGCGCAACCGTTTTTCTTTTACTTCGTTGCTATATTGATTAACCTTCTGCTCAAGCTGAGTTCTCGCATTCTGGCCTTGCTTCTCAATTTGTAATTGATCCTGGATTGCGCGCAGCTTCTCCATCAGCTCGGAGGGATTAATTTCTAATTTCGTAACATATTCGATAGCACCTAGCCGTAATGCCTGTTGGACATAGTTGAAGTCGTTATGATTGGATAAAATAAGACATTTGATCGCCGGCCAGCGTTCACGGATCTGTCTCAATAATTCAAGTCCGTCCATTTCCGGCATACGAATATCCGTAAGTACGACGTCACAGGCCTGCGATTCTAATATTTTCAACGCTTCCAATCCATTAGCCGCTTCACCAATGACCTGGAACTCCTCGTTATCTCTTGGAATGATCGTCTTTAAGCCAATACGCACAAGGATTTCATCATCAACGATCAGAATTCTCAGCATCTGCATTCCTCCTTTTTAAAGGCAGCACCAATAGTAGTCGGACGCCTTCGCCCTCCACACTTGAGATTTGCATGCCGTACTGCATACCAAAGTGGAGCTTGATTCGTTCGTTAACATTGCGTATACCGATACCGCTGAACTTCGCGTGAGGCTGGTTCAGGGAAGATTCGACCTGCCCAATCATTTCCATACTCATGCCTACCCCGTTATCTTGCATCACAATATGCAGATTCCCATTGACTTCTTCAGCTTGAAGCTCGATAAGAAGAGGGAAGCGATTACCATGAATAATACTGTTTTCTACGGCAGGCTGCAGCGTGAATTTTAACACTTCACAGTCGAGAAGCGCTTCAGGAATGCGATAGGTAAACGTGATCTGATCATGATAACGAATTTCCTGAAGAGAGAGGTAGACCTGTAAATAGTCCAGTTCTTCTTGTAATGTGACGAATTCTTGTTCATTTCGCATGGTGAAATTCAGCAGCTTCCCCAGCTTGGTAATCATTTCACTAATATGATCAGCCCCAGAGAGCAGCGCCATCCATTTAATCGAATTGAGCGTATTCAGCAGAAAATGCGGATTAATTTGCGCTTGCAGGGCTTGGAATTGTGCTTTCTGCTTGCGTCGCTGCTCATCATATAAATCGGAGATGAGATCCTGCAGATGCAGTACCATGCGATTGAAGTAATTGCCAAGCATGGCAATCTCGTCTTCCCCTTTTATCGTGACAAGGGTATTAAATTCCCCTTTACCAACCTTGGTCATGGATTTGGCCAATTGTTTAAAAGGACTCGTTACACGAAGCATGAGAACAATGAAGGCGATAGCAAAAAGAAGGAACCAGGCGACAACCCAGGTGATGGATTTGTCTTTCTCCCGACTGAGCTGTGTGGCGAAATCCTTCTGATTCATGAATTGAACTAGCCGCCATCCGAGCTGAGGTACATGAGCGTCGTTCATAAAATAGACGTGGTCTTTGATCTTTACTTCTTGAATGCCATTTACATTGGTACGAACGTTTTGAAGGGCATGATTAGCCAATAAATCTGCAGCTGCACGATCTCCGATTAAGAGATTTTGGTCTTCATCGACGAGGACTGAAGTTATGCCTGAAGCTTGTTGCTGCTGTATCTCGGCGTTCGGATAGAAGAAAACTTGGATCGGTACACTGATAAAAAAGACACCATAGTTACTCGTATATTCGCCATTAATTTGTCTCGTCATGACGATCAGATCTTGCTTATTATTGGATGAAGGAAGTGAGTAGGGAACCGTCCAGTAGGGGAAGCCATTGCGCCCCAGTGTAGGTTCATACCAGCTTTCCTTATAGAAAGATTGGACACTCGTTGGTGTGACGGCCGACCATGTCGTATGTGTAAACCCTCTATTGTCGTATAATCCAAGCTGCGTTGTACTGTCGAGAAGGAGATCCTTGACGTTGGACATTTTCTTTTGCAGGCTCGTGAGCTTAATGAAGGAGAGGTAATTATTCGACCAATCCGCAGGCTCTTTCAGAAATTTCTCCGTCTCTGGATCATTAATAATCAGACTAGAAGCGGTGATCATGCGAACGGCCATCTCGTTCATGGCTGCGGCTTTCTGCGAAACGGCGGTTTGATTGGATTGGTTGAGCTGAATTTGTACAATATCTTCAGAAGACTTATAGAATCGGTATAGAATGGTCACAACTGGAAGTATAATCAGGAAAAATAAGGAGATCAGAATCTTTCCACGCAATGTCTTTATTGGACTGCGAAGTTTCATTGTGGATGTCACACCATGCCCTTATCTTCTAGGATTAGGAATCTCTTCTATCATACAACGATGACTCATATCCTGCTAGAGAGAGTAGGGGGAAGCGTAGTATTTCAAAGAATATGCCGAATAAAACAAAGAATATGCATGGTAATTGTTGGGCAGGAGGATGAAGCGAAGGGGGAAATAGGTTTAGGTAAATAGGCAGATACCAGATAGCAGATAGGCATAAAAAGAGGCGTGAGATTCTCACACCACCTCATGAATGATTATTGATTCACAGCCTCCAGCAGCAAGTGCTTTATAACAAGTGCATGTACTTCTTCTCGGCTATTGAAATGCGACGGAATCTAGTTGGATCGAATAGGACGTTTAAAATAGGCAATCATTTTCCTGTCCACTGGCGTCACAGATACGAGCTCCCACCCGTAACGTCCCCAATGGGATAACGCTTCATCCAGTGACCAGCTGCTATGTTCGGATTCTGATCTTCCTAGACAATCGGCTAAGGAGACATCAGTCGCGTATTCCCATTGCGTTATCGATTGGGCTTCTAGTGTGTGTGTGCGTTCTTCTTTACGATCCCATCGTACACGTGTAGTGGATTGAGATAAAGCAGTTAAGATATCTTCTCGTTCCGTGACTTGTAGAAAAAGAAGCTGTGGTGCCCGCGGCACGAAAAAGGAACGATGCGAATGATAAATCTGAAGCACCAAGGTACCAATGGGCGCACCTTCGTGATTATGAATGAAGTACCAAGCGCAGCGCTCACGCTCTTCAGGAGGGCCCCAGTTCTCGACCGAATTGTGACGATTAAAACCAGCTTTAACCTGATAGCCTTCTTGTTGGAAAGGTTCAATAACGAGTGCCATGAAGTCTTGAATCCAGACACCATATGCACGATCTCCATAGGTATTAAACATTTGAATGAGTTCAGTTTGCTTACTTTCTAAGACCGATTTCCATGTATCGGATAGCTGTTTTTCTGCTTTTCTGAATAAATGGTCGATTTGGGTGTTAGTCATGAAGGAACATCTCCTTAAGGCGTTTATCTAACGATGTTAGAATAATAATTTAATGATGTTAGATTAATGTGTTGTGGTATAATTGTCAAGAGAAATTGGAGGTCGAATATGGCACGTAGACGAATTCATCCCCTTCTAACGGAGGGGGCCGAAGAAGAACGAGGGGCATCCGATGTACATACCCCACTAGATCGTGAACGTATTATTCAAGCTGTCCTCACGCTGCTGCGAGATGAGGGGTTAGGATCCATCAGCATGCGTAAAATTGCAGATTCCCTCGGGGTTAAAGCTGCTTCCCTGTATTATCATGTCAAAGATAAAGAGCAATTAATGCATCTGCTCGCCGAGCAAATTAGTTCCGACGTGAGCTTTCCAGATGAAAGCCTCGATTGGCAGGAGCAGCTTCGCGAGTGGGCGATCCACTTCCGACTTGTTCTCCATCGATATCGAGATGCCATTTCCATCATGAGCGCAACGATGGCGGGGAGTCCCAAGCGTCTGGCGCATATTGAGTTTCTATACCGATTATTTGCCCAATCAGGCTTCAGTGATCCGCACGTTCCATGGTTTGCCAGCATGATTAAGAACTATATCTATAGTTTCGTCGATGAAGAAAATCGCTTAATGGCAAGAGCGGAATCTGTTGAGCCTTCAGAAAAAATCGGAGAGACCCCGGTAACACGTATGCAATCGCTGCCCGCGGATCAGTATCCCCATTTTGTTCGGCTGTTACCCTATACGACGGCAGTAAATTGGGATGATGAGTTCCTGTTCGGGCTCAAGGTGTTAGTCGACGGGTTTGAAGCTCAGCGCAAGTAGGCCAAACTATGCGAAAAAGAGGGTTCCCCGGAAAGCCACATAGGTGTGGCGGGGGACCCTCTTGCAGTTTTTTGAACCTGGGGAAACCGTTGCATTGTGACACGTAAGTGCGATACAACCAGACGACATTTTTTCAAATCACCTTGATTGTGTTGCGAATAGAGAAGCTTTAAAGCATGCAAAATGCAAAGAGCTTTCGCACACATTTATCGACGTGTAACCTTTTTTCCCGGAAATGCGTGTTCTTTTGCATCTTTGGGGCATTTACGCTTTGAATGGTCTATTCAGCGTGGGGGAGCAAGTAAAACAGGTCCATTCAGCTGCTGTAACGATGTTTTTCATCGTTACAGCGCGGAGAGACATGTGACTCTGCCCTATTCGCACCGCTGCAGCTTTTGCAAAAAAAAGGAGGAGCTAAGCACAAACACGCTTCTTAGCTCCTTTTCCATTACATGCTAAAGTTTTCGTTCTTATCCCTCGTAAGCTTGCTTGAGCGCGGCAATATCAATCTTTTGCATGCCCAGCATCGCGTTCATCACACGAGCCGCTTTCACGCGATCCGTGGCGTTGAGCAGTTCCCCCAAAGTGGTCGGGATAATCTGCCAGGATAGGCCGAATTTATCTTGTACCCAACCGCAGCGCTGAGGCTGGCCACCTTCAGACAGCTTCTCCCACAAGGTGTCGACTTCTTCCTGCGACTCGCAGTTGACGAACAACGAAAGGGCAGGGGTGAATTTGAAATGAGGCCCGCCATTTAAGGCCATATACCGCATCCCATTCAGCAAAAATGTTCCTGAAATAACTTTGCCCTCAGGCCCAGAGCGATTGATACTTTCAATTCGGGAATCGCTGAATATGGACGTGTAGAAGTTCATTGCTTCTTCGGCATTGCCGTCGAACCATAAGAATGGAGAGATTTTTTGCATGTCAGCAGCTCCTTTTATTAGGTATTGTATCACAAATGTTGATGAAATCATGCGCAATGCATCTAATCCCCAAACCATGGCGATGCCAACACAACAGCTCCAATGAAAACGAGCTGCAGCACAATCCGAACTGCCAATCGAGGCACAGGCCTGCCGTCAATCGTCAACTTCTTGCGTGAAGCGAAGACGTTAGCAGGGAACATTGCGATCAGCATGAGCAATAGTCCGATGGATGCAGCCAGTGACAACATAGGAATCAGTATCCCGATGGCACCGGCGATTTCTAAATAGCCCGTAATCGTTACGACTGAGGCGGGTCTTGGGAAAGCAGGAGGGACCATCCGAATCAGATCTGGACGTCTTTTACCCCAATGTGCGGAGGCTGTAAGCAGAAACATGACAGCGACTGCGCCTTGCAACGCGGCGTGCCAATCATCGAAATATGACCATCCCAGAGAACCCATTCCCCATAAAAGTAGAAAAGATAACATCAGCGCAATGAAAGGTGCCATACGAATACCTCCTGAAGTTCTTATTTGGATTGGTTTTTCAAAATTGTGGACATAAATGTCGACACCTCAGTGGAAATCTGAGCGGTTGTCGAGGCAAAAGAGGAACGGACACGTAATCCCAGGGATAGCAGGACGAACATTTCAGCTGTTTGGTCGGGGTCAACGCTTTCCATAATGACGCCATGGAGCTGACCAAGTGAGATCCAGTTCTTAGCAAATGACACGGATCGCTCATAGAAATGCTGCAGCACATCCGCTACGGTCGGATCATCTTCCTTGCCAAGTAAGTATTTGAGCACTTTGTTGGTGATATCTTGGGGATCTTCTAGCGCAATAAGATTATGACGGATGCTTTGCATCGGTCCATCAAAGGTCTTGGGAGCATGTTCCGTTTCCTGCATGAATTTCGCATTCGTTTCTTCGAGTCGCTCATGCAGCACCCACGCATAAATTTCGTCCTTACTCTTCACATAATGAAAGATAGCTCCTTTCGAGAGCGATGATTGGTCCATGATATCCTTCATCGTGATGGCGTGGCAGCCTTTATCCTTCAGCAGCGCTTTCGTCGCTTCAAGGAGCTTACGTATGGTGATTTCTCTGCGTTCCTCATTCTTCATAGGCCAATCCTCCGTCTATAGGAAATTAATCCTTGTAATCTCATTATATAAACAGACCATCGGTTTGTAAATAGCCAGAAACAAAAGACGCCACAAGAGTCAGACTCCTATCAGCGTCGTTGCCATGCATTTGTATGAACATCAAGCGTCGAAGTGCCCAACATTTGTCTCAACATTAACATCATTGCTCATCCATTCACGCGCATTTGTCCACTTTGGACCGTGGCTCGATACTGACCAGGCGTTAAGCCAGTCCATTTCTTAAATGCATTTTGAAATGCACTGGGTTCGGAAAAATGCAGCACATAAGCGATGTCCCCAACAGAGAACTCCCATTTGCGAAGGTAGCCCATGGCTAATTCTTTGCGGACCTGAATGGAGAGATCGTTGTACGACGTATTCTCTTCTTTCAATTTATGCTGAAGTGTACGTGAGCTCATTTGGAGGAATTCTGCGGTTTGCTGCAAGGTTGGGAAATAGGAAGGCATGCATGTGCGTATCCACTGGACAACTTGCTCAGTAAATCGGCTAGTTTGCGTAAGCTCTTGTCTAGTTTCTTGTGCGATATTCTCAAATATGCTCAGTAACTTAGCATCGGAATAGAGGATGGGGTAATGCAACACATCCTTACTCAATCGCAAGTAATTGCTATTCGCGGCGAAGCGGGGGATTCGCCCAAATACGGATTGATAAGGAGTTAAATCTGCCGGTGCTTCGTGACGAAAAGCTACCTCCAACAGAGGGATTGCACGGTTACTTAGTCTACCGATTAAACGGTATAATGAGCTGGCCATATCTTCTATACAATGACGGGACATCTGTCCCTGACCGGGATGTTGTAGAAACATGGATATCTGAACATCATCACCCTCCACGTCCCAGTCCAAATTAAATCCACTGCATAGCAGCACGTTATATCGTTGATAAGCAGTTAACGCATCGACGACGGATTGGGAATGCATCATGACATAGCCAAGGATGCCCATATCGGCGAATTCCATGATCTGTCCTTGATGTAAGCCGAAATGCGTATCCTGCGTAAAATGGGCCGCGGCTATCGTTAATCGCTCCAATTCCTCGCCTGAAATGCGTGCCTCTACATCCTGGAGAAGACGCGCGTCGAAGGAAGCATATCTGCAAAATTGCTCTGAATCAAAGCCTTTTTGCACAATCGTTTTCATTATGGGGTACACCATAGAAATGGCAACACCTTGGCTTTTCAAGTTGATATTCCCTCCTTTGCGTGAATCAGCAATTGGTTTGCGTGTTTCATCATTCAAATCTAACTACATTCATTCTATGCTGATTATAGTCGCAAATAAGGAGGAAATCATCTTGAAATCGAATATTCTCGTCATTAACGGACATCCGGATCCGCAGAGCTATTGTGCAGCCCTAACTAATGCTTATATCGAAGGGGTTTCAGACAGCAAGGTTGAAATTCAGAGGATTGATATTCATACATTAACGTTTGATCCGAATCTGCAGTTTGGTTATCGTAAGCGTACAGAGCTCGAGGAAGATTTGCTGCATGCACAGGAGCTTATCCGCTGGGCAGATCATCTTGTCTTCGTCTATCCCACCTGGTGGGGAGCGATGCCAGCGATGATGAAGGGGTTCATTGATCGAGTCTTCTTACCTGGCTTCGCTTTCAAATATCGGGAGAAGTCTGTGCTTTGGGATAAGCTGCTAGTCGGTAAATCTGCACATCTCATTGTAACCACGGATACCCCTGCGTGGTATAGTCGATGGATCTATAAGCATGCGGGATATCGCGTGATGAAGCATAATATTTTGCAATTCTGCGGGATAACTCCTGTACGTCTTACCGAGATTGGGCCGATTAAGCCATCTTCACCAGAGAAACGAGCTCATTGGTTAAAGAAAGTAAAGCAACTTGGAACGAAGTTAGCTTAGTTAAACGGCCTAAACTATCGAAATCATAAGCGGGTAAAGCAAAGAGGGAGGTCCCTAAGGATCTCCCTTTTGATCTTACAAACCCTAACGATGTTCCACCAAATCGATTGCTCCTAGAATCACATGAGCAACACCAAAGCCAAGCACACCAATACCAAGAAGCTTATACTTGCTTTTTAGCATAGTAGCACCAGATGCAGAAACGACAGTTCCAAGAACAGCAGGAATCAATCCCTCGCGCATGAACATCACTCCTCCAAGTTTGTTTGGGTTAGGCAAGACATCTTAGTTTGCATCAAAGTCATTTACATATACAGGATGGTCGGATTAATGGAACATAATCGCATCATAACGGAGTAGAAACGGACATTGGCAGGTTATTCCATAACCGCTACGATATAAGGAGGAGTAAGCGATCGCATATTTCACACAAAAAGGAGATTCACATCCATGTCTCATTTTCCAACAAAAGGGTCACAAGGTGTCCGGTTCATGTTTGCGACGGATAGCCAGGTAGAAAGTGTTGCGGTTGCAGGGACTTTTAACAATTGGAATGGCGATAGGGACTTCATGCGTAAAACGGAGGGGGAGAACGTCTGGGAGCTTGAACTTCCGATCCCGAAGGGGAGGCATCTCTATAAATTCGTCGTGAATGGGGAAGCTTGGATATTAGATCCCATGAATCCAAGTGTATCGGAAGATGGGCAAAATAATTCAGCGATCACGGTGACTGAGCATGGCGATGTTCTGATTAGAACAAATGACATATCAGAAGAACAGCCTGGTTATATGTATGAAAATTATACGGCTCTCCCAAGTCCTGAATGGATTAAGAAAGCTGTCATTTACGAACTTCATATTCGAGCATTTACTAAAAACGGTTTTAATGGATTGGTAAATCAAATCAACTATTTCAAAAAACTCGGGGTAAACACGCTGTGGCTAATGCCATTCAACGAAGTTGGGCTTGAAGGTAGGATTGGTAAGTATGGTGATCCGTATGCTGTGAAGGATTTTTATCGTATTGATCCAAGCTTTGGAACGAAAGAGGAACTAGCGGCATTCATTCGTTTAGCTCATGAGAACGGGATGAGGGTCATTCTGGATTGGGTTCTGAACAGAACGAGTGTGGATCATATCATGACTAGAAGTCATCCGGAATTTTTCACGCGGACGGAACAAAATGAGCTATTTTACGATGTGCCCAATCGATCCTATTTCGCAGGGTTACAGTTCGATAATCGCGAAATGCGAAGCTATGTCATTGAGGCCATGAAATATTGGGTTGTTGAGTTTGATTTCGACGGAATTCGATTGGATGATTCGGACATTACCCCGTACGATTTTCTAACAGAAATCAAGCAAAATCTGCAAATGGTGAAAGCTGACCTCATCTTAATTTCACAGTCCTACGATGAGTATCATCATCTTGAATCCTGCGATTTGACCTACGATGGCAAGCTTCGCATACTAATTCGCGATTGGATCGATAGAACGATCTCGCAACAGGAGTTCATGGCCATTTATAACTCTTACAAGTACAGCTTCCCTCGACATGCGCTTAGAATGAGTTGGCTCGAGGAGAAAGAACAGTCAAGAATAGCTTCCTATTTTGGCGAAAAGCTTGCTGGACCCGCAGCAACGATTTTGCTTACGTTAGAAGGTGTTCCATGCTTGATGATGGGGCAGGAGTTCAATGAGCCGACTTTGGCAACATGGACATCGTTATTCGATGAATATCAATTGAATTGGCAGCAATTTGATAGGGAAATGTTTGAACATTATGCCTTTCTCATTCAGCTTCGCACGAGCAATCCAGCGTTTTGGAAGGGGGATTTGACGTTTATCCGTAATTCGGGTGACATGGTTTTGTCGTATACGAGGCATTATGAGAGTGATGCATATTTGATTGTTGTCAATTTATCGCCAGATGCCGTATTTGTGCGGTTTGACAATAACGAGGTTAGCGATGATGATATCAATAATTGGAAAAACGTGATCTATCAAACAGGGCCGGACAATCGCCAGTTTGCGGAAGGCTCATCTGAGCTGTGGCTAGACGGCTATGAGAGTGTCATTTTTAGTAAATTGACTAAGGGTTAGGATGTATGTGAGGTGGAGCTCGGCAAGAGGGGAGGGATCTTCTTCTTGCTCCGAGGTTTACCAAGGCTCCAGGGCCACAGTGGGATGCTGGGAGGCAGCAAGCTTCACTACTGCCCTGATTCCATGAGCACTCCTAAATCCTTATCACTAACGGACACAGGAGACATTATTTGCCTGAAATCAGGCATTCAATTTGGCTAACGGACACAGAAGGCGCTATTGAGCGGATTTCATTTATGTATCAGCCGATCAAGAGCGTTTAACGTCGAATGTGTCCGTTAACTTCTGCACAGAGACATAAATGAAGAGATAACGCTACTGGTGTCCGTTAAGTTAGGTATCATTTTGCTTTCTGCTGGAAAATTGAATTCAAAGACTTGAACTTTGAACGGCTGTAACAGTCGCTCCACAGTAGTTTTACCAAGGTAGGGGCTCCGATTTATGAAAGAATCCCCCAGATGGACCGTCATTAGGAAGAGTAGCCAAATAGACAGCAGTCTCAGCGCCTTCTTGGATTTCCATGAGGGCGTTTTGTCCACCCATGTCTGTTTTTACCCATCCAGGGTGACAGGCATTCACCTTTAAGTTTGAACCCCTGAGTGTAATGGATAGCTGTGCTGTCCACGCATTCAGCGCCGCTTTCGAGACCGTGTAAGCTGGAACGGCACCACCTGCATACATGTCATTGGTTAGAATGGTCGTAATTGAACCGAGAATGCTGGATTGATTAACAATTCGTCCTTCAGGGCTTGCTTTTAAAAGAGGTAGAAGAGCTTCTGTTAACGCATGAGCCCCAAATATATTGACGTCAAACGTACGGCGCATGACATCCGTGTTATTACCTTCATGATCCAAATATATCCCCGCATTGTTAACGAGAATGTCTAGCTTTCCATATTCCTGCCCAATCTTCGCGACAACCTGTTGAATGTGCCCAGGATCCGTCACATCTAATTCAATTGGATAAGCTTCGATTTCTTCATCTCGCAGCTGCTTAGCAGCGTTCTCTGCCTTATGCATATCACGGGCTCCGAGGAGAACAAGGATACCTTGCTGTCCTAGCTGCCGGCCAATTTCTAACCCTATTCCTTTATTAGCTCCTGTTATCAATGCGATTTTCTTAGTCATATCAAGATTACCTCCTATAAATTATGTTTTATACTGATCGGTACAAAATGGGTGAAAAAATGCTCATTCGAGCAAAGTAAGTATCTCAGTTACCGCACTATCGACGTAAGATCGTTCTGGCTGTGTTTTCATCGTAACAGAAAGTCCAATGGCTGAGATCGTCAGTAAGCGTGATAAGGCAGCCGCATTCAACGAATGTGAGAGTTCCCCTGTACGAATGCCCGTTTCAAGCGTTTGTTGGATCAATTCGGTAAGCTTCAACTGGTAGTTCTTCGTAATTTGAGATAAGCTCTCGTCGTGAGGGGCAAGCTCAACCATCGTGTTGATGCATAAGCAACCCAAATCAGGTTTACTCTCGCCAACCCCTTCAATAATCCCTTGGAAATACATGCGCAGCGCTTCTTTTACTGAAACGGCGTTCTGCATCCTGTTGTGAATAAAAGAGAGACTCATGCCTACGTACTTATTAAGCACGGTTTCGAACAATTCTTTCTTTCCCCCAAATGCCGCATAAAGACTTGGACGCTGAATGCCCATTCGAGAGGTCAGATCACTCATTGAAGTCGCTTCAAAGCCTTTTTCCCAAAATACTTGCATGGCTGCAGCCAATGCATGCTGTTCATCAAACTCCCGCGGTCGAACCATAGTCGTGATCACTCTTTCTGTACTTATCGGTACAAAACGATCATATAGCAAATTTAACCAATCGTCAATGTCAATTTTCGTATCTGAAATAGGGCTGTCCTCATGATATAAATAGAGAGATGCCATCAAACTGGCATCCCCTAATAGTCAATACAGCTAAACGATTTTCAATATCTTTCCATCTTGTGTGCACAGGTAAAGCTCGCCTGCCGCGTCCGTACCGAAGGATGTAATATTCAAGCCTGATTCCAGTAAGGTTCGGTTCTTGATCGTTCCGTCACTTTGTTGAGATAATGCCCAAATCTTCCCCGTACCATAATCTGCGTACACGTACCAGCCGTAAAGTTCAGGGAGCTTCGTGCCCCTATACACATAGCCTCCGGTAATCGATACGCCTTGATCACGACCATAGGTAAACAGCGGTTGCTCTAAGCCAGTCTTATTGCAACCTACTTTTGGTTCGTAGCATTCAAATCCTTCTTGAATGCGCCACCCATAGTTTTTACCTTTTTCCACGAGATTAATTTCTTCGAATCTATTCTGGCCAACATCGACTGCCCAGAGCTTTCCTGTAACGGTATCGAAACTGAATCTCCATGGATTCCGCAGTCCGTAGGCATAGATTTCCTTTGCCCCTTTGCTAATAAAAGGATTGTTAGCAGGGATTGCATAGAGAAGCCCACCGTCTTGCTTGTCTACGTCGATACGAAGTATTTTGCCTAGCAGGGACTGTAGGTTTTGGCTATTGTTCTGAGGATCACCGCTGCTGCCACCGTCTCCCGTAGCAATGTACAAGTAACCATCTGGGCCGAAGGCGAGTTGCCCGCCATTGTGATTCGGGTAGGGCTGCTTAAAAGTAAGGAGCACTTGCTCACTATTTGGATCCAGAAGAGCAGGATTGTTAGGAAGCGTGTTGTAGCGAGCGATAACCGTATGGGTCTCCGTCGTGTAGTTCACGTATGCCAACGTTGGATCCTTCGGATGGAAGGCTAGTCCTAGTAACCCTTGTTCGTTTCCACTATCGTTGACGCGATCAGTAATATCGAGAATAAGAGAGGGCTTTTCCTTCGGCTTATCTAGGTTCATGCTGATGATCCTACCAGGCTGCTCAACGATATACAAAAGTTGCGGTGAGTTAACACGATGCTCAAGTCCTACGGGATGATCGAAGTTGTTTGGCTCGAAAATAGTAGTTAGCGAAATGCGGTTCGATGTCGTGGTGGAAGGTTCTGAATCTTTTGACCAAAAGCATGCGGGTAATATAAGTAGAAAGATTAGGCTCATAAATGCAAGACGATAACGCTTAATCATTATCAACCTCCTTAAGGAAGACGTTATTGATCTTCGACGTTCATTTTCATTGTTTTCTTACAAAACCATAGGTAATACCAATAGGACAGTAATAGTGTAATGGTTAACGTGATAAAACTCAAATACCAAGACCAATTTATATATTTGATCAAATCGGTGTATTTTTCTAGTAAAACCTCGCATAAGGTCATGATGGATGGAAAGCTAAGTGTATACATCGTTTTAATCAACCATGATTTCTCACGAGGAAAATGTACGTTGAAAATGGCACTTATAGCTGGGAAAACGAAGTACTCAAAGGTAAAACTTGCTTTATAGACAACGCTAAGAAAACCAACAGGATATTCTATGAATCTTCCCTTAACAACTAATGTACCGAATAACCAAGTGGGGACTTGCATGAACATGAAACTTAATTGCGCTCTCAATAAATCCTTTCTTTTGATGAAAATTACCAAGAGAATAGTCGTAACGATCCAAACGAAGTAAAGAATCATCGTATCCAATGTTAATAGTCCCCTAATTATTTACTAAATTAAATTATGGTCATAACTAGTGGGTGTTAATCATTAAAGAAAAAGGAGTCTAGAATTTTATTTTAAGAATTTTCCCATAAAAGGTTAGTGGAACTTAACCAAACAGATTGGACGCGGAACCATTGAGGCAGTTTAATCGAATCAAAGAGATCTACTTGATGCTTGGCTCCTGCAATCTTGCTTCCACCAAAGAATGCCATGGAGAAAAGCAGCCAACTGTGAAAAATGATGGTTAGTATGTGCATGTGAAATTCCTCTTTTCTTTTATTTTAATATACGACACTTAATGGTGTCCTATTTCAGGATATAACACCATATGGTGTCCTGTAAAGCGAATATTTGGATTTATTTGGTGGAAATCTTCTCCAGTAGTGGATGCGGATCAGTAAACGGCATGAAAAAGCCCTCCAATCGGAGGGCGCACTTGATAAGTTATATGGTGAAAGAATGTTAGCCACAGATACAAAAGCGGCGAGCAAGGAGTCTTTATGTTAATTTTTGGAACATATTCCTTTTACTTAAATAGTGACTAATTAAATAAATTGTAAATTGAATCGGAACAGAGAAGGTATACTTCCACCTTATAGGGTTGTAAATCATCATCCATTTTATTAACGGTTCTCCAACATACGAAGCAAGCAGTGCAAACAGTATTGCTTTAAAAAAAGGATTCGCTTTTGGTTTAACTTGGATAAGAAACATTATAGTTAAAGGCATTAGAGTTATATCCCATGGAAAATATGTGGGAAGAACAGGAATCACATTAAACCTATAGTGCCAGAACCCTAATTGATCGCCAAGTATGTCGAGCATAAGAGAAATGATCATAACAAAAAAACCGACATACAAAATGCGATCGGTGCTATTTTTCTTTCTTACAAAGAACCAAATTATCCAAGGAACTATAGTTGAAATGACGCCAAACCACCATAAGCCTGAAAAAAGGACATATGTTTGCCAATAATGTACTTTTACTTGAATTAAAGATTGAATTTGTTCGGTGTTTTCATCTATGAGTTTGGCAATGTCTATTTTATCCAAAAAAATACCCCCCAATGGAGGTATTATTTGCAAATAATTCGGTTTTATTCGTAGTTGATGAATACGACTTAATATTGAGGTACATAAGGTTATTCGGTGCAGGACTTCCGCATACAATATAATTATCGTAATTTTTCAGCATACATGGGTGAGTATATCCAACAATGCTACAATAGGAGGCATGCAAACATGTCATCTAACACAGAATTAGAATCAACTCCATTACCTCATCGCAGGCTTGCGGTAATCGATACACAATTCCCTTGGAAATTGAGTGGTTTCCGCTATTGGGAAAATAGGCAAATACATGCTCAAAGACCTGACACCATATTTTTTGCTACTCATCCTTACCATGATACATTTCCAACAACCGTTTATCCTTTTTCCGAGTTTCAACATATAGCCATATCCCATGGAATCACGGATGTTTATTGTGTATTTTTGAACCTCACCTTGAGCTTGCTTGGCTTATGCAGTCTTCCCGATGGAAGCCATATGCCTGGATCCAATTTGGGATGGAATATTAGAGCCTTTTTGGAAGATCGAAAAATTAAGCTTCATAGTACATTATATCCTGGAGGCGGTCTAGAACCAGGGACTTCTATTGAATTTTTGAACTACGCAGCCACACATTGCTCAACTATTTTCACGAATATTGATGAAGTGCTGGGCTCTATTCCTTCTAGCCTATACTACCCAGTTGTTATAAATACCGACTTGTTTGCCTACTCACCTAAGCATGCAACTTTGCCGATTGAGGTAACCTTTTGTGCTTTTAATTACCCAAGAAAAGGCTTTCCCTTGTTGATACAGGCATTTAATATGCTTCCTGAGGATTTTCATCTAAACATTGTAGGTGATTGGCAGGATCATTTGCACTTGTTAACGAACAGCCATTATTCGTTTCATGGGCTCTTAGAACCTGAAAGCTTGCGCTCCATCTATAAGAGAACTCATGTGTTTGTAAACTGCAGTTCGCAAGATCAATTTGCTCTAGACGGCTTTCCCACTACAGCGGCTGTCGATGCCATGTCTACGGGCTGTATTTTAGTGTCTACGAATCCTCGAAACGATAGGCTTGTGCTTCAATCGGGGGTCGATTATATTGAGGTAGCAGCAGACGCACAAGCCATTGCTAATACGTTGTTGTGGATTAAAGCAAACTTTAAGGAAGCTTTGAACATAGGAACTCATGGAGCAGAAACAATAAACGAACGTTTTGATGTGAAAAATATTGTTCGTTCAAAATTAAAGCATATGATGGGTAATTTATAATAACCTTTACTACACTATGACAGATTCTTTTTAAATACGGCTGGGACACCAGCATACAATACCCCTCCGGGCACTTGATCCTTTACAAAAGCTCCTCCGCCTATCATCGACCAAGGGCCTATAGTAATTTTCTCACGAACAGCAGATCCAGTCCCTATAAAAACCCCTTCCTCCACTGTGACATTTCCACTTAAGTTAACGCCAGGGGATAGGGTAACATAGTCAGATATTCTGACATCATGGGCGATCGTTACGCTGCTGTTAACTATAACAAAGTGACCAATGTGAACATTGATTGTTATGATGGTGCCTGCACCAATAATAGATCCGATTCCCATATGAATCTTTCTTGATAGTTGTACAGCGGGATGAACAAGACTATCTGCAAACGAAAAACCGAAGTCACTCGTTTTCTGAACGAGCCGTTTCTTTAATTGAGGGCTCCCGACGCCAGCGCAAACGACCTTTATTTGATCACGAAGGTGAATAATATCTGACAAGTCACCGAGTACTGGTATTTCATCAATCATCTGTCCGCGCATCTCCGACCGTTCATCAAGAAAACCTACAACCTCAATATTCAATAGTTCACACAAATGGTTAACCTCACGGCCCATCCCTCCGCAGCCCCAAATGACAAGCTTGCTATCCTTCATGTGAGAGCACTCGCAAAATCTTTTGCACATGGCCTTGGTCCATGTCTTCCCACAACGGCAAATTGATGATCCGCCTTCCAATTTGTTCCGTTATATGAAGAGATGTGCGAGGATAAGACTGAAAAGCAGTCTGTATATGACAGGATGGGGTAAAATAAGTACGGGCTTGAATGCCATGTTTGGCTAGCTTTTGAACGAAATAGGCATTACTGCTTTTTTCAGGGCATAACAAAGAAAAGAATGAATAGGCAACGCTCCCCTGTACTTCTTGCAGTTGCCAGCCAAGATCAAGGAGCCCCGTTTGCTCAAGCTCCTCCATATACCAGTCAAAAATCTGCTCGCGCTTTTGCTTTTTCTGATGGAATACATGGAGTGTGGCGAGTCCGATTGCAGCAGCGTATTCCGATACTTTCCCATTAAGACCCGTTTGCATGGATTCTCGATCTTCGTTAAATCCGAAGTTAGACGCTTGTCGCACCCTATTGATCATCTCTTTATCACTACTGTATATGAGCCCGCCTTCCCCAATTCCAAAGCCCTTCGTTGCATGAAAGCTGAACACAACAGCGCCTGAAAAACCTTGACCAAAATGCTGATTCAACCTAGACCCAATGCTTGCCGCAGCATCAATAACTACGGGGATATTACGTTCTTGCAGGGCTTCATAATAGCTTGTATCCATATTCGTTCCGAAGGTTGCATAGGGGACCACAACAGCAACCTCATCCCCTAATCGATGGATCACTTGCTCCAGTAGCTCTTCATTCATGCACCAATCTCGTTCGTTTACATCTATAAAATATGGCTCCAATCCGCACCACATTGCGGCTAATGGTGTTGCAGCGAACGTGAAACTAGGCATCAGCGCATATTTACCTGGACGTTTGATCTGAGAGATAGCTAGGATAAGTCCTGTTGTTGCGTTATTGACAGTTACGGCATACCCTTCGTCTTGAAATAAATCATGAATTAATTGCTGTTCAAAGCTTGTATTCAAGGCTCCGTAATTGGTATAGGATCTAGAATCATCAATCTGCTTCAAATAGTCTATATATTCTTCTTTCACTACAAGCTTGGGCCGTAGAAAGGGGATATCAAACATGAAGGTTCTCACCTTCCTTATATTGGTTGGTCGGGGAAAAGGACTTCAATTTCGATTCAGCCAAATGATATTGATCATCCAAAATTGTCACTCTCCTTCGGGGTAGCTGAATAACAGACTGCAGTATCGACTGAATAATTTACATGGGATTATTATATGAAATATTAAATTTCCAAGTATCAGCAGGTGTACTGTGTATTACAAAAACCTCTACGATTGGATTTTTTTGGATTTTTGGACATGAGAAAACCTCCAACTACGCTCATCTCAAGCGGGTTGGAGGTTTGTCGGTGAACATATCAGGGGACTTGGGTGGAATAATAAAAGGGAATTTCCAGATTTATCTAGAATAAATATGAATTCAACAAAATGAGTCTGTTATGTGAGGAGAATGGTGAAGTGATCTATTTATACATAGTGATTCTAATATTCTTCTTCTTTTATCTTAATTTTATCTTACCTACACAATGGCTAAAAATTGAACGGATTACATATCCTCTGGATTTAAATTTAAAAATCCTACAGATTAGTGACTTACATGTAGAACGATTAAGAATAAGTCCTACAAAAATAGCCACAATTATCAATGATGAAAAACCAAACCTTATTTTTATTACAGGTGATTTTACAAAACATCGTAAAAGGCTCTCTAAACTAGAAAAGTATCTAAGAGCTATGACTATTGGTAATGTACCTATTTATTGTGTACTCGGCAACCATGATTATCAGCAAAAAAATGTCATGGATTTAATAAATCTATTAAGGAAGTATGGATTACATGTATTAAGAAATGAATCGGTACACTTAGATCAAATTGAATTAATTGGAATTGATGATTTTGATTCAGGTAAGAGCAACATAGAAACATCGTTTCAAAATGTTGATCAAACTAGAACTAAAGTTATTATTACGCACGATCCTAACATCGTTCTACATTTGAACAAGTACTATGAATATTTAATGGCTGGACATCTACATGGCAAACAATTTAATATTCCATTTTTGTTTAGAATGAAAGACGCGGGTAAATTGCCTCGAATGGGGATATATAAGGGTCTACATAAAAATCAATATGGGGCTTACTACATATCTAAGGGAATTGGGCAGACGGGTATTAATGCTAGATTTTTTGTCAGAAGTGAGATAACGATGCACTATTTATAACTTGAAGCACTTATAAAAAGGATACAATGCATCATCTCACAAGAATATGACTGAACTTATTCATAATTATCCATTTCCTCCTCATAATTTACAGTGCTCGTTTGCTTCCAGATGGCACTCAGAACGTTTTCCCAATACAGCTTCATTTGTTCCCGCGTGTTCGGATGATCCAATTTCTCTTGATGGAAGCTGATCGTTGTTCGACTAGGTTGATTAGATAAAAGCCGGATTTGCAGCGTTGACGGCTTCTCCCAATCCTTCTTGCCCCACTTTAAGCGAAGCTGCTTGAAAGGCTTTACTATCCGTAGCTGACCCGAAATCCCCTCATCGGAGGTAAAAATCTCTCCCTCGTTAAATGCAAGAGGTGATACGTTTCCAAGCCACAATTTTATCCCTTCGGGAGAGGTTAGAAACGACCATACCTGTTCTGGCGAGATTGGAAACGTCCTCCTAACACCGACTTGGAAACCTGCAGATATCGTTTGACCAACAAGCTTGCGCGATTCAATATTCTGATGTTTAATAGTAACACCTCCGTCAAAATGTTTGTTAGCACTCACTATCTTTTGCTCGAAAAATTAAGGGCTTAACGCCCTGACGAACAAATCGATACTTGATCTCATAATATCTTGCTTGGATTTTGTTGTAATCTCAGAACTGACAAACAACTGTGAAATGAATGCCCCGTAATTCATCCACATGAAAGTAATCGCTTGCATCTCCGCATCGGTTGAAACCAATTTGTTCTTTCTCTGCATGTCCATGAAATAATTCGTCAATAACTCCAATAGTTTCCGAGGATGCTTTTGTGCTTTTTCGCGGATTTCAGCCAATTCATTATCGCTCAATACAATGAGGAACAATTTTCGGTTACGAACCATTAATTCATGATACATTTGGCTAATCATGAGCAAGTCTGATCCAAGGTCCCATATTACTTTCTCGTTAAAAATTTTGGTCATTTCAATCGAATAATGATAATGGTCAACTGCTTTATCGAGCAGGTTTTGCTTGCTGCCGAAATTACGGAACAATGTCATCTCACTGACGCCTGCTGCTGCTGCAATCTCCTTCGTAGATACGCCTTTATAGCCTTTTTCAGCCATTAGGTCTATTGCTGCTTGCATCAATTTGGCTCTATTGTCCAAGATCATCTTATTCTCCATAATTACCTTCCCGGCTCGTTTAATGAATTGTAGTTAGTGCTAACTAACATGTTTTTAATAATATGGTTAAACTGCTGTATTGTCAATATCTTCCGCACGGGCGAAACCTGACCTCATCGCTGCCAGCTAAGGGAGTTGTTACTTTCAATTACTCAGAAGAACTTAAAAACCCTTTAGATGTAACCGATGCGGAAATTAATAAAGAATTTGAGCAATGGGTATGGCAACAAGTCCGTGATTACGTAACTTGGTACGACAAAGAATATTGAACATTCGTGAATATTGAGGGACTTGGGAGAGAATCACTTTGAGTTGTCATGATTTTCTACTGTAATAAGTACTGAGGCTCGGTTTTCCTCCTCCATCTGCTGAATAATCTCGAGCAAATAAATGGCAGCATTGTAGTTTGCCCGATCAATGCATTCGCGGATGAGTTCAATAACGTCTTGCTTGGAGGCTAAATAGTATAGCTGCAAATGACCACTTCCCTGAACGAGTACTTGCATAATAATTTATGCAAAGCATTCATTACAAGTGAACACTGAGGAGCTTAACTGAAAATTATTACCTCTTATCTTCAATGAGTTGCTTGATTTCCTTTAATTCTCGCATAAATTTTCTGTAGGTCAGATAGCCGATCAGTGATTTGCAAGCAAAGAATATAATTGCTGCAACAATAATTAGTATGTAATTATGGCTGATGATTCTAATCCAATTGTTGAGTTTTTCCAAGTGATCTATTTTATCCATCTCGGGCTCCTTGTTGTATAAAGCTTTCTGTAGCTAGGAAATGGCTGTACAAGGCGTTGAGGGGCTTAGAGGATGGAATGAGAGGTGGATGAGTAATGGCTCAAGATTGGGATAATGAGGACAGATTATACAGAGAACAGAGAATGAAAGAGCTATCCTTGGCGGCTGGCGGAATTGTAAGTTCCGATAACCTCACAAGGATTGGTGAAGGTCAAGGTTCACGGGAAAGTATCGTACCTCTTGATTCTGATTTTGCTAAGACGATAAGGCCGCTTGCTGACGCAATAGCAAACATTAGGATCAACACATACAACAAAAAAACCATAAAAGGCCGCATCTTCGACTATTTCAACAAGCAGACGGAGAAAGGTGTGAAGAAGTATGGTCACACTCTCGATGATTGTCCAGATGATAAGTTTGATTGGCGGTTAATGATTATCGAGGAATTGATTGATTGTGTTCAGTATCAGCAGAAGGAGATTGTGCGGTTGGAGAGTGAAAAGAACAATCTTATCACTGACAAAGCTCTTCTCGAAAGGTTGTTGAATCCTTAAAAGAGGGTTACTCAATTCTAGGTCGAATTAACCAATTTCGACTAAATAAGAGATGAGGCAAGAGTTGTGAAACATTATAAGAATTTAATTATTCCTATGGTAGTAGTAGTTTTGTTGTGGTTGTTTGCTTGGTACTCACTAAAAGATGTGACAGAAAGAGGGACATTCGGTGATATGTTCGGGGCAGTCAATGCATTGTTCTCAGGTTTAGCTTTTGCCGGGCTCATCTTCACAGTAAATCTTCAACGAAAAGATTCTGAACGACAGAGGCAAAGTTCAGAACTACAACGTAGAGATTCAGAATTATTGATTAAGCCTCTATTGGCAATAGAACCTACACCTGAAATAGGAAAGTTTAAAATCCGAGTAACTAATATCGGTAACGGGACAGCATTAAATATTGATTTTGAACCGTTGCACTTAGATCCTAATTTACCTATTGTATACAAGGCAGATAGAATTATTTTTTTAAAAGCTGGGGAATTTAAAGAATTAGAAATCGCAACCTATGTTGGAGAAGAAGAACGAGCTGATTTTAGTTGGACAGCCCATCTTCAAAAGAAGTACGCCAACAAAATCATGACATCAACAATTAAGTATCAAGATATTGAGTTTAAAGAGATTAAACAATCTTTTGATCTTGGTCTTGGTGACTTGAAAGTTTCAATGGCGGAATATAAAGAAAAAGAAAAAACCACCAGCGGGGGCTAGTGGTTAGTTTTTTTGGAAACTTTTGAAATTAAATAATTACAGAACGCTGAACAGGATACTAACATGAATTTAGCGTCATCGAAATTTAGTTGATTATCGTCATCAACTAATCCGTGTCTGATTCCTTTCTCATCGCTCGTGTAGCCATAAAGCTTGTTGAATGAGTCTTTTAGTGCTGGATGTAATTTCACATCATTCTCTTCCAGTTTTTTAAGTCCTTCTCCAAGAGTTGCACTTGGATTATTCGTGATTACTTTGCATGTAGACTCAACTGCGCTGATTGATTCCTTGATAGAATTTCTAAAATCGGGATTAATTCTGTTAGAAAGTAAATTCAATGCTTGTTTAATATGCGAAGATGTGCCGGCAAACGGGCCTTCTATGCTACGTTCTATTTCTTCAATTTCATGAGATGAGGTTAAAGGTGTAATGAGATCTCCGACGAATCTATAGCCAGACTTCTCTCTTATAAACACGTCGTTACAAATACTAATGAAAGCCTCTTGTGTAACTGTAAAAGTATGATAGCTAGGTTTTGAAAGGTGAGCAGCACAAAACTCGAGAAGATCGTATATTACGAACCATTCAGTCAACTTTTCATCAAAGTAAGCATTCCTTACAATTTGAACAGCTTGGTAGAGATCTCTAGGGATAGAATCAACAGGAATCTTATAGAAATCTCGCCATAGGCTTCTAATAAATAGATCTAGAGTTTGATTATTGTATTCATAAGCTTGGGGGAGAATTCTAGGCCAAAAGCAAGAGACTAGTACATTCCAGATTGAGTTTCTTAAAGGACCATCAATCTGATTTAGCTGCAGTTGTGTTCTGATGTTTGAAAAACCGTTTCTCTGGGAAAATGTCACGTTAATCTTCACCCTCGCAATATATGATTTATTAGCTGTTATTTATTCTAGCACAAAAAATAAAAATGTGATGAAGTGGAATGAATGTTCGTAAGAACAAGTATTCGTGAGATCGAGTATCTCCAACATGCCAAAAACGGCTGAATTTGACCTTAAATCGAATTTTGCGAGGTAGAACATTATGAGTATAATGACCTTGTCCTTCTCTTCTCTTAAGTTACTAAGTACAAGGATCTTAAACACAGAGCGAAGCAATTGTGTGCTCTTGACCTATAGACTTACCAGTCATTAAAAAGATTGAAAAACATAACGGCCATGAAATGGTCGAGTGGAGGTGTGGAACGACGGTGAGTTCCACGGTCTCTTATCTCATACGTCACCGCTTGGCGGCGCTGCTTTAATGCTCTAAATAAACTACATACGATAACGAAGCCTGTTCTTTCGAGAATAGGCTTTTTCTATTTCGGGGAAAGGTTGGTGAGATATCTTGCAAGAGCTAACGATACTATTCATCTGCGCAATCATATTTTGTTGCTTCTTTTGGATGGACTATCTTAAGTCTAATGGCGGTCTGTAATGGCTAGAGACTTCTCAAAGAAGCAAGTCAATCCATTCTATAAAAGCTCAGCATGGTTGAAATGTAGAGTATTTGCTTTGACCCGAGACAACCACCTATGCCAACCGTGCTTGCGAAAGAAGAGACTCACACCTGCAACGATTGTGCATCATATCAACCCCTTCGAAGAATTCCTAGAGCTCGCGCTTGAACCTGACAACCTTGAGAGTGTATGTGCTTCGTGCCATAACAAGGAACATCCTGAGAAGGGTGGGGGAGGCAAGAAGAAGGAACAGTCGAAGCGTAAGGCGGTCGTTGTGAAGTCTGAAGCGAATGCAGAGAGGTGGTGATTCGTTTGAGTAACCAAATATGTGTGAAGTACACCAATCTATGAGCTAAGTGGTTGTATTTGGACTTTTACTAGTAAATTAGTGAGCCAAAAGTCCTAAATAATTGCTGACGGAAATAATTGGAATTGATATAATTAACTGGTGTTACAAATTCAGGAAATCAATATACTTTCATTCTTCCTAAATTTGTGCATTGTTAAATTTCAATTATTAAGTAATTAGGGGGAACTTTCGTTGAAAAAATTCAAGAAAATTTTGCTCTCAATTGGCTTCAGTTTTTTAGCGTTATCGTATTCATTAGAGGCTACAGCAAGCGATATTCAACCTGCGAGGAAAGTACCTTTCCATAATGTAAATAAACTTGAAGATCAATTTATTAACCTGCATTTTCCAAATACAAAGGATATCTTTTTAAAAGCATCATTCCGCGATGTAGGTTTTAGTACAAGAGATAATAGATTAATAGTACTGAATAATCAAGGAGAAGAAATATTAGGATTCCTCAATAACCCTGATCTCATTTACTGGTCACCGAGCGACGATTCTTATGTTACACAAAAGAACAATGTGCTAAATAAGATAGATCTAAATGGTAATATCTTGTGGACGTACAGACCTGAAGAAGAAAAAACAAGAATTTATCTTCTTAATGTTGCAAAAGAAGGTACAATTTACTTTTCACAATCTGATTCTACTGGTGTGTTTAACACTAACTCAAAACTAATCTCACTTGGTACAAATGGGATAGAAAAATGGAATATAGCTGGTAAATTTGAGTTTAGAAGTATCAATGAACAAGGAGACTTATTTTTAATAAAAAATCTCGAAGACAATTTTGGTCATGAAAAAAAATTCATTTCAGTCTCTCCTAATGGTGAAGAGTTGTGGCAAATTGACTTTTCATATAGATTATCCCAAGATAAAAGAAGCGATAGTAGAGCCACGAATGTAACGTTATCACCTAATTTCCCCCAAGATAAAACCGTATACCGTGTTGAGGATCTTACGCAGAACAGCGGAGCTACATTCCTAACTAGAGTATTAGCAATTGACACCGAAACTGGAAATATAAAGTGGGATTTTATTGATGATCAATGGGGGTATTATAGCGGTATCCAATTTGATTTATACGGAAACTTGTATTTTATGAATTTCAATAGGATTAATAAGTTAACATCCGATGGAACTCTAGTTTGGAAGAAAGATTCAGATAATGGATATGGGTATCCCATAGTATTAGCTAACTCTTCAATTCTATTTAATGAGCCTATTCAAAATATGCGCAGAAAAGACAACTCTCTTTATTATCACCAGAGACTCCATCTATTAGATCAGTCGGGGAATGAGAAATGGAGTTTTGATGTTTCCAATTTCATTCCATCCAAAGACAGAAAACAAATTTTTGTATCGGTGGAATCCGAAGATAGCTACGAAATAAAATCACTCACCACAGAAAACGGTGAAGTGAACTGGAGTTTGAAGAGTTCAGGAGTAATGAGTTATTCACTTTCGCCTGAAGATAAAATATATATAATTGAATCTGATGGTAAAATATTCACTATTGATTCAAGTATTCATTTAAATCTAAACGGAAAAGAAATTTTATTAGATCAACCACCATTGATCAAGAATGATTCTACAATTGTCCCTTTGCGGGAAATTTTCGAAGAATTAGGAGCAAAGGTTGTTTGGAATGATTTGACGAAAACCATTACAGCAACAAAAGCTGATACAACAATTACATTAAAAATTAACTCCACTGATGCGACAGTTAATGGAAAACAAATAATTTTAAATCAAGCTCCTGTTATAATCCAAGATAAAACAATGGTTCCAGTTAGATTCATAAGCGAATCATTTGGAGCTAAAGTTTCTTGGGATGGAAATACAAATACTGTATTAATTAATACACAGTAACTTGATAAGCAATATTTGACTTCAAAGTATAAAATAGGGCAAATTTGACTGTAATTAATAAGTCGGTATGCCCTATTTTTTTCATTTTTCCTAAAACCTTATGAGGCGTTGAGAGGTCCGGGTGATCGAATAGTCGTCACAGTCAGGACATTCCCCCCTACCCTCGATTCTGAGGTTTGGAGAGCCAAAGGACCGGCTGGGCCCTTCGTTTTCGGCGCAGACCAAAAATTCATATGAGAGGGGGGGGGGTCAATGTTTAAACACAAAGCAATAATAACGACGGTTGCAGCGAGAGAGTTATTCAAGATTCTTGTCAGAGAGCTTGAAATAGACAACAATCTGAGTGAACGAACGATCATGCTGGTTGATAATATGGTGCTACTCGAGCAATTGAAACGGGCTCATATTGAGGATATCCGGAAGCGTGGCTCGGTAGAATTGTTCAAAAACGGCACTCAAGAGATGTACAGATCCAATAAATCTGTTGATGCTGTACTGAAGATCGTTGAGCAGCAGCGAAAATTACAAGCTGAACTGAAGCTTACACCGGCATCAGATCGGAAGGTCGCAGGCCTTGTTAAGTTGGAAGGTGGCGACAGTGATGGCGATAAAGACAAGCGAGACGACTTCGAAAAATTCTAGACTCCAAACCACAGATTACGCCAGAGCAGTCGTTGCTCACTTAATAGTCACATCGAAAAAGGTTTATCAAGCTTGCGAACGCCATCTAAACGACTTGAAGCGGCAGGATACTAAGGGCTTCCCTTACGTGTTTGATGAGGAAAAAGGCTACCGTCCAGTAACGTACATCGAGCAATTCTGTAAACCTTCACAGGGTGACTTCGATAGACTTGAGCTGCAATCATGGCAACACTTCGTCATTGGATCCTTGTATGGATGGGTAGTTTTCGATACAGCGATGGAAGCATACTTGTTGCTTGATGAGATATAGTAAAATCTGTATAAGTTGATAGCTGAACGATTCAATACAGATATCCCATAATCAATCCGAATATTGTTTTTGAGAGATTGGAGTGGTACAGCAATTCCTTGTAGTAGTGAGAACAGTGCACCACGTCTTGCGTATCATACAAACATTGACGATGATCAACCCACGCTTCGTCAACCTCTTCCAACAGAATGGCGTAACCCTCATGAGCCGAATTGAACTTAGGAAACCGACGGACAAGTTTGAATACTGAAATACATCGGTCTATATTAAGTTATTTTTTGAAACTTATCCCTTTTGCTTATATAGTGAGCAATCAAATAAATTGCAAATTGAATCGGAACAGAAAAGGTATACTTCCACTTTAGAGGGTTGTAAATCATCATCCATTTTATTAACGGTTCTCCAACATATGAAGTAAGTAGAGCAAACAGTATTGCTTTAAAAAAAGGATTCGCTTTTGGTTTAACTTGGATAAGGAACATTATTGTTAAAGGCATTAGCGTTATATCCCATGGAAAATATGTTGGAAGAATTGGAATAACATTAAACCTATAATGCCAGAAACCAAATTGATCGCCAAGTATATCGAGTACAAGTGAAATGACCATTACAAAAAAACCGACATACAAAATGCGATCGGTGCTATGTTTCTTTCTTACAAAGAACCAAATTATCCAAGGAACTACAGATAAAATGACGCCAAACCACCATAAACCTGAAAAAAGGACATATGCTTGCCAATTATGTACTTTTACTTGAATTAAAGATTGAATTTGTTCGGTGTTTTCATCTATGAGTTTGACAATGTCTTTTTTATCCATAAAGTAACCCCCAATGGAGGTATTATTTGCAATTGATTCGGTTTTATACGAACCGTTTGAAATATTGAGGAACATAAAAAAAACACCCCCGACAGGATAGAGGTGTTTAGAAAAGATAGTGCAGAACAAAGGAGCTAATATCAATATATTCTAAATATTTCCATTTAGTTCTAGACTAAGGTGCTGATTTTACCTCTATTAACACAGAATTTTTGTTTTCATGCTCCATATTCTGAAGAAGTTCGATTAACTTCATTGCAGCACTCCATTGTCTTTGCTCAACACAAGCTTGAACGATTTCAATAAGCTCCTGCTGAGTTGTCATTTGATACTGTTTCGTCATGATTGGGCGCCTTCGCCTCCTTTTACTCAATTTATATCCATTGGTCCAAGGCTATATGTTAAGGTGTGGCAAAAAATTCATTAGAAATTCATGAGAAATTCATGAGAAATAACCAACGTCTTGAATACGGAGGATCTTAGGAGTGTGGTACTGGTGAGTGATTTACAAGTTGGTCAGGTGATTCAACTTCGGCAATATGCAGATAGCCCCGTGGTGCAGCGCGAAATTATATCCATCGAAGGTGAGCAAGTATATTATCGGAAAAGCGAGCGCGATGCACAAGGTCATCAACGGATCGGGCAATGTAGCCGCAAGCTTCTGCTGAGTGCAATTGAGAAGTATGGTCTGAGTGCACCTGCCGGAATGATCAATAAAGGAGGATACGATGAAACCAACCTTAAATGAACCCGCTACAATCCTCAAAGGCGCCTTAGCTGGCAAGAGTGGAACAGTGACCGAGTACTACAGCATTGAGAAAGAAGCAGTAATCGAGATCGACGCATATACAACGATTATCACGCCAGTCGGGAACATTAAGCAGGAAAGTTAATACTGGCTGGTAGGAGCTGGGGCAATGGAAAACCACGAAACAGAAGATTTTCTCATCAAGAAGCTACGCAAATATATCGAGGGTTATGTTTATGATCCTGACTTGTCCAGTGAAGAGTCGTTGAAAGAGATTATAGAGATTGTACGGACTTATCCAATATGTGGGAAGGATGATGTAAATGAAAGTATTCAACGAGGAACTAATCATTGATGATGAGGTAAAAGGTAAGCTGGTAATCGAGTCTGACTCATTGGGATATCAAGTGAAACTGTACAATGGAACACGGATCGACGATAAGACGAAGAAAGAAATTGAGCTATCAACAACAATAGGCAACTTCATGACGGGTAAAGGTTGCTGTAAATTCCTCATGAACTTGAAGATCAAGCAGAGCACTGCAGAAACACTTCTGGAGCTCATGAAGGATGTTGAGCGCATCGAGCAATGGATTGAGTCGAAGGTTGATGTATTGAGGGCTTAGTCTGCCCACAAGGTAACGAAAAATAGCATCGACGCAAGTAAATGTAACGGAGAATAGCTCCCCAGCAAAGGAGTGACCCTTGAATTGGCACAGTTGAGTTTGGGTGATGACTTTCTGAAGGACATCGATAGAGAGTTGACACAAAAGGCAGTTGAGCGGTATTTGGCAGAATACCGGATGTATAAGCACATTGTTTTTGAAGAGCGCGAGGCAACAATGACAGCAGCCTATGGCGATGGTGTTAGCGAGAGCCAGCGCTCGAACGTGACAACTGATCAAACCGCCAATATCGCGATCTACAATGTCGATGAACCGGTTAGAAGGAAGAAGCACTGTGAAAGGTTAGAAGCAGCAGTTAGAAAGTTGCCGAGGCTTGAACGGTTTTTGATGGAGAAACGTTATCTGACCGATGAAACTGATTATCATACGGACTATCAAGTTTACTGCCATGAGTTCAGTCCGCCGATCGGTGAGACGTTCTACAGAAAGATTCGGAATAAGGCGTTTTATAAGATTGCGCTGGCGCTGGATATTGAGGTTTATAAGGCTAGCGTAGTGGTGGAGAAGAAGACGAGTAAAGAGAAGTAATCATACAAGCTGGTGATTGCATTAGATATAAGTAAGCAAACGTTCGAGAGAGGAGTAATGAGAATGAGTGAACCCAAGAAAAGTCTTGAAGAGTATCCAGAAGTATTAAGCGCGGATCATATTAAAGAGTTTTTAGGGATTGGCCGAGATCAATCTTATAACCTTCTCAAGTCGGGAAAGTTTCATGTCGTCCAGGTCGGTAGAAGAGTTTTCGTGGATAAAGAGATATTTAAGAAGTGGCTGCAAGGTGCATAGATAAGATAGAGGAGGGGATAACCCTTCTCTTTTTTTTGTTCCAAGAATGGCACCAAATTATGCTTTAGTGGACTAACGGGCACCAATATGGCACCAATTTGATTTCAGGCACCAAATTCATGATAGTAAAAATAAGAAAAACCCCTGATTCCTCAAGGGTTTTTCGGTATGGAGCCTAGGGGGATCGAACCCCTGACCTCATCGCTGCCAGCGATGCGCTCTCCCAGCTGAGCTAAGGCCCCGTGATGTCGCTTACAAGAAGCGTCGACTTTTTGTATTATACATGAATATATCGCAGCAGGCAATACCTGTCATTCAGGATTTTTCTAGCAAATGTGTATCTTAGATGCTGTATGTCGATTCTGTTGCAAAGGGAGGCCGAACGTTGTTTTCATGCGTATTTTCATGCTAACCTAGTAGTATAAACTAGTTGATCGTTTGGGAGTGACGTAGAAGTGTCAAACGCAGTGTTGTATTGGATTTACTTGGGTATCGCTTTCGTTGTGCCGTTTGTGATTGGTGTTCTTTTGATGCGAAAAACGAACCGTTTAGGATTCTCGTTTTGGATTACGACGGCGTTAAATATTGTGTTGACGGGCCTTGCAGCTTTGTGGTGGAAGTCCGTAACGACAGATCAGTTTCAGATGATGTTTGGGATGGCGTTCTATGGCGTATCCGCAGTGAATTTAATGGTTATTGAATTCTTTGCTTTATTCAGTATTCGTAAAAAAATGAATCCGTAAGAGAGAGAAAGGGGCCGTTATGCCGAAGTTAACAGGATCGAAGACGGTATTCTACGTGTTCCTAGTGGCAGCCATTCTATGGATGGCTTTCATCTATATGAAGTCTTCCGAGCCATACCAGCAGCAGAGCTTAAAGCCATACTTGGAATCGAAATTTTCCACTGATAAATTGAAAGAGCATATCCCCAAAGTGAAATTTACTTATGATCATCAGGTGATATCATGGCAAGACCCCATTAATTTGATTGAATTTTTCATAAGAAAAGCAGGGCACGTTAGCGAATACGCTGTGCTTGCCCTGCTTTGGTCAATAGCTTTACTTGCGAAACCTGTCAGAATGAACATAGCTTTGTTCAGCTCCTTCCTAATCTCATTGCTCTACGCAATGTCGGATGAATGGCATCAATCGTTCGTGAAGGACCGAACGGGGCACGGCATCGATGTAGTCGTCGACGGAGTTGGTATTCTGTGTGCGCTCATTCTGATTGTGTTAGTAGTTACGATACGGAATCGAATTAAATCCAGAAGAATAAGCTAGTTAGAAGGACATAGACTTTTCTTTTTCTAACGGATTGCCATTTCCAATGCTCGCGGGACTGGCTTTCCAAATCGTGCTGTTGCCACTCCATTAATTTCTCTGATACATAGAGGTCTGTTGGTTGCATATGAGGGTCACTTTCCTTTCTTTTCCTGATACGCTTAGTTTACGCTAGAATAAGGGGAACAAAAAGAGTATAATTCACTTCAATGATTTCCCCTTTTACCACAATAGAAAGTTTAAGTTTTCGGTACCCGAAAACGTCTTTCAATTTGGCGATAAAACTTACCTCTCCTGGGGTCCCCACAATGTAATCGGAATTAGCTTCGAAGGTTAGCTTCACTTTGTGGGGTAGAATAGCGGTCGCTCAACTTTGAAATGCTTCGATAGAAGTTTTCTCATAGAAAGGACGTTGAAGATGCAGCTACTCACTCATTTTCTGGAGCTACGCGCGGGTTTTGAACATGGTGTTGAGCATAAACCACAGCCCATTACGCTAGAAGAATTAGCGGAAAGATTATATTGCTCGACACGGAATGTGAAGATTTTATTGAAAAAAATGAGTGACCACAACTGGATTTCCTGGAAACCCGGACGGGGCAGAGGGAACATTTCAGAGCTTACATTTTTGGTCTCTTCGGAAGACATGATCTCGAAACAAGCGGTGGCGCTTGCGAATCGAGGCGATTATTTAGGCACGATTGAGCTGATTCATCAACTAGGCAAGGGAGAAGCACTTCAGGATTCCTTTATCGAGTGGTTGTTCAGCTTTTTTGGCTACCGGGCGGTTGAGCATGAGGAGCGGTTTAAGGATACATTGCGTGTGCCTGTTTACAAATGGTTGGTGACGCTGGATCCTGCTCACACTTTTTTTGCTTTTGATTTCCATCTAGTGAGTCAAATTTTCGATACCCTCATACGCTATAATCCGCAGACGCAGGTGATCGAGCCGCATCTGGCTCACTACTGGGAAATCAGCGAGGATGGCTTACATTATACTTTTTATTTGCGGAAAGGTGTGCTTTTTCATCATGGCAGAGAGATGACAGCGCATGATGTAAGTTACTCTTTGTTCCGATTAAAGAAGCTTGGTCAGTCTGCTACGCAAGGATGGATGACCGAAAGCATTGAGGCGATTACCGTGCTTAATCGAAGCGCTATTGCCATCGAATTAAGCCAGCCGAATGTGCTGTTCCTTCAACAGCTGGCACATACCTCGATGGCTATTGTTCCCGAGGAAATTTGCCGGGATAATGAATCGATTTTTGGGCGAATGCCCATTGGGACGGGGCCGTTCAGGCTGGAGAGAAACGATGATTTCATTTGCAAGCTGCGTGCGTTTGATAGTTATTTTGGTGTTAGGCCGCATATGGATCTTATCGAATTCTGGCTGCTGCCATCGGATCTGCAAGAATCAACACCAAGCTGGGATAAGGTCCAAGTGTATCGCGGGCAATCGAATTCGAGTAAGCCAGTAGGCGCGATTGATAAAGATTCGGAATGGCATCAAATTGAACAAACCATTATGGGGTGCAGTTTATTAACCTTTAATCGCAAGAAGAGAGGGCCGCAGTACCATCGTAACTTTCGTGAGGCGGTTGATTTAGTCATAGATCGTGAGCGTATGATTGGAGAGCTTGGCGGTTTTCGAGAAGCACCAGCAAGCAGTTTTATCCCGACGATGGAGCCTTTAGTGAGGTCTAAGACGGATATTGCGGAAGCAAAGCGTTTGCTAAATGAAATGGGCTACAACGGCGAGACGTTACATATGTATGTCTATCGGAATAACAATGAGGATGCCATGTGGATTTGCCGGCAGTGCGCTCTGATTGGGATTCCCATCGAGATCACGATTCGGAGTGAGTCCGACATGACGCAGATGGATACGATTGACGAAGCTGATCTTATTTTTTATCACATTTGCATGGAAAGCAATTATGACCTTCATATTATTCAAACATTGAAACAAAGCAACAGCTATGTACGTGCACATTTGAATAAAGAGCGGTTGGCGTGGGTGGATTCGAAAATGGAGGGGATTCTGAGTAATCCTAACCTGGATGAGCGTATTTGTGAATTACATCAGCTGATTGCCGAGCTTCAGGAGGAAAAGTCGTTTCTTTTCGTACTTCATCGCTCTCAACAAACGACGTATCATGACTCGATTAAAGGGGTAACGATCAACGATTTAGGCTGGATTGATTTCCGGCAAATTTGGTTTACGCCAAGTGTTTGAGTATGAAAAAAACGACCTTACGGTCGTCTAGGAGCAGGTGCCTCAAAGTGGTGTTCCATCGCTACCCAGCGCCCATTCGCAACGAAAAAGCCGATGAATGCGAATACGATTAATCGAATAGGAATCCAAGCGGAATTAATGGATTGGAAGCTTATATATTCAAGCAAGGTTGTGAGGAGCGCTGCTCCGATTCCCCAAGGCACGATCCCGAACATAATTAAATATCTAGAACGACCTAGTTTCTTTCTCTTAAGCCATGTAGCTTTATGCGAATCTTTCATGTCAAAGCTCCCTTTTTTCTTTCTAGTATAGCACTGCTGGTGAAAAATCTCGAATGGTAGAAGCTCCTTGCCTTAACAACCTTTTTTTCTTAGGGGAGGGGTGAACAAAATCAGCATAATATGGTAGTATAAGGAAGTTGAAAAGGGGGAATACACCATGCTTATCAAAATACTACTATTTGGATTACTCTGGAGGATCGTTGGTAATCCGTTTCTAGCGCTGCTCATTTTACTCATTATTCTATACGTATTGGATAGAAGATACGTTGGCATCCTGCCGAATATTTGGAGGCCGTTTCAGCTAAGACGGAAAGCATCTCGTCTGCGAATTGATCTTCATGCGAACCCGCACAATACCTCGGCGAAGCTGGACCTAGCGCGAATTCTAATTGAACGCAAAAAATATCAAGAAGCACTGCCTTACCTGGAGCAAACGCTGCCGATCATGCAGGAATCTGCCGATGTTCATTACGAAATTGGACTTTGTCTGCTGAAACTAGGTCGAATAGCCGAGGGTGAAACCTTTATGCTGAAAGCGATTGAACTCAATCCTCGTGTAAAATATGGCGAAGCCTACCTGCGCCTCGGCGAGGCTTTGGCTCCCCTTGCACCGGAGCGGGCGGCGCAGTTTATTGAACATTTCCGCGACCTGCACTCCTCGTCGGTCGAGGCTTACTACCGACTCGGCCAGCTGTATCAGCAGCTCGGCCGCCAGGAAGACGCCAAGCGCGCGTACCGCGAAGCGCTGGACATTTACCGCGGCTTGCCACGCTACAGCCGCAGACAGCAGCGGCGCTGGGCCTGGCTAGCGCGCATGAAATAGAAAGGTTCCGCTCATCTGCGAGCGGAACCTTTTTGGACTGCGCGAGCGTAGCCGCGCGCGAGCAGCAAAGCGCCTAGCAGCCCGATAAGTACGGCTGCTGCGGTGTGCACATCATAGAGCCAGATGCTCCCAGGCACTGGCTCTGGCGTAACGCGATCCCACAGGGTGAGAATCGCGGGATGCACGAGATAGATGCCGAAGGAGGCTGCGCCTAAGGCAGATAAGAAGGCGCTGAAGCGTGAGCCGCGCGCGAGCTGTTTGCGCGCCCACGGCACACAGACGAGTGGGATGGTCAGGCAGTAAGCGAGCAGCGCCAGCTCGAACCAAGTATTTTCGATCATAGCGAGACCATATTGCTGAAGCAGGAGCATGCCTACATAAGCGCCACCAGTTACATAGACGGCGCTCCATATCCACCTTTTGTAACGAATCGCCCAAGTCACTACCGCTGGATAATAGATGCCCATGAAGGCACCGAAGCAGAACGTAGCCGTATAGCTTAAGCACAACGTGGCATATTCAGGAAACGGGATTACCCAATGATGAAAGGTATAGGAAGCCGCTTGAATGCCGATACCTAGAGGAATCAGGCCGCGACGCAGCCACGCATAACGTTTTATCGCAGCAATCATCAAGGGGAATAGCGCATAGAACTGAACAATTATGACGATGTAATAGAGATGATAGCTCGCATTGCCCGAAAGGAGCAATTTAATTAAATGAAACGCATCGACCTGTATCGTGCCATGAAACATGATTTGATTATACAAATAATAGAAGATGGACCAAATGACATAAGGGATTAATATCTTTTGCAGTCTTTTTATCCAAAAAACACGTGCCATCTTGGGCTCCCAACGGTCATAATACGAATAAAACAAGACAAGACCGCTAATCCAGATGAACAAAGGAACGGTAAACAAACTAGCTTTGTTCAGGATGAAAAAAAAAGCCTGCGAGCCTGTTCGAACAGGAAGTTGAGTGGCGCCAGAGGTACCATGAATGAGTACGACGGCAAAGATGGCAAGCGCGCGTACGATGTCGATTTCTGACAGTTTGGGCTTAGATAGCATCCGGTAAATTCTCCTTTTTTCTCTCGTTTCACTGTAACATGATCCCTATAGGAGGACAATGCTTTTAGGAATGAAAGCCCGCGTGGCTTGACGCTCTCACCTACCCGAGATAAACTGTTGATAGCATGTAAAGAGATCAATCAAGAGGGTGAATGAACGTGAGTTATGAATATTTGATGCAGGCGGTTTTGCTCATATTTTTGGTTATTATCACTTTTTTTGCAATGTTGGTATGGACGAAATGGCGAAAAAGAGGACGGAGATAGACCATGTATTTTATTAATCATGAACAAATTGATGGGCGCATTCAGTTTCTGTCAGTACTAGCTGAGGCGAGTCAGCAATTAGAGGCGCAGTGGGCACAAGGTAAGAAGGATCTGACTTGGCAGTTTTCGCAAGAAAGAGTACTTCATTTGGCGATAGAAACCGTGACGGATATTGGGAGCTTGCTCATTGATGCTTTTATATTAAGAGATGCAAGCAGCTATGAGGATATTGTAGAAATCGTACATGGAGAAGGCGCTTATTCAGAGTCTTTGACAGAGACGTTGCTACAATTAGTGAAGTTGCGTAAACCGCTTGTACAAGATTTTGTGGAATGGCATCGACAAGACTTGCATCCATTAATACCTAAACTCCCAGCGGCTTTTGAGGAATTCGCGGCATCTGTTCGCGCATTTATTAAGAGTGAATTGGCATAACATACATAAGTGTTTCATAATTTACTTATTGCCTGTGATGCTGTAAAATGAGACCTAAATGAGGTCCGAAGGCAGGTGAGAGCATGAATCAAACACTAGAAACATCGACGCGTAAAGTGATTCTTTCCATGCTCAAAACGCAAGGACCGTTAAGTGTTCAAGATATGGCCAAACAACTCGGGATCACAGAGATGGCCGTAAGACGACATATTCATTCGATGGAGAAGGATGATTTGCTCGAAGCTAAGCTCGTAAGGCAAGCAATGGGACGTCCTACAAGCGTGTATACCTTAGCGCCTCAGGCGGATGAATTATTTCCCAAGAAATATTCACAGTTAACGTTGGATTTATTAGACGAGTTGTTAGAAGACGAAGGTCAAGATAAAATCGAACGGCTCTTTGAAGGCAGACAGGGGAAGCTCGAAGCTCGCTATCAGTCAAGGATGCAAGCCAAAAGCTTAGAAGATCGCGTGGCTGAATTAGCGCACATTCAGAATGAGAATGGCTATATGGTTGATTGGTACGCGCAAGGTGACGATGCTTATATCTTCAATGAGCACAACTGTCCCATTGCTAAGGTGGCCAATACGTTTCAGCAGGCATGTCAGTGTGAATTATCGTTGTTCCGTAATTTGCTAGATGCCCAAGTAGAACGTACTGAGTGTCTCGCCAAAGGTGCTAACAAATGTGTGTATATCATACGTCAAAATAAATAGCTTTGAAGGAGATAAGCAGACAGTGTCTGCTTATCTTTTTTTTATCACATAGGAAAGTATAAGTTTTCGGCAAAATAGCCCCGATGGGAGAGCGCCAGTGGGAAATGGAGAGGAGTTAGTCGATGAAACCGACTAACTCGAGCGCGTCAGAGGCAATTGTAGAGAAGTTAGTCGATGAAACCGACTAACTCGAGCGCGCCAGAGGCAAATGGAGAGGAGTTAGTCGATGAAACCGACTAACTCGAGCACGCCAGTGGGAAATGGAGAGGAGTTAGTCGATGAAACCGACTAACTCGAAAGCGGCAGAGGCAATTGTAAGAGAAGTTAGTCGATGAAACCGACTAACTCCACGTTTCCTAAGTAAAGCCGGATCCATTAATTAATATTTTTCGAAAAAAGACCTGATTCTGTGGACAAATGTGTCCCAAGATCAGGTTTTTTAATTATCTACTTAACACGTGCGCCTAGAGACAATTGGAGCTGTGTAAGTCGAAAAAATCGACTTACAGGTGCCCGCCAACCCTTCAGCATACTTTCAGCTAGCATTCATACAGCTATCAGCCTAATTTAAGTAACACTTCAGGTTGGCGGTCTATACTTGATCTATCAGCAAGATAACAAAATGATAGCAATCGAGAGGCGGTAATCGTATGAATGAAGATATGAACAATAACGTGAACTTGAATGACATAAAAGTTGTAAACAAACCAAGCAGCTCTAGAGTCAAGCCAATTTTTGCAGCTTTTATGGCGGGGGCAGTTGTCGTTGGTGGGTTGATGTTTACTTCAGACAAATTGAACCTTTTTGGCTATGATACTCAAACGGTGCAGTCCAACGCAACCGCGGCTGCAGCAGTGAACACAGCAGCAGCCGGTGTCCAAACTGCGTCGCTGAACAATTTAGGGACCAATAGCATTTCACAAATTACGAAGGCGTCGAGTCCGGCCATTGTCAAAATTGAAACGAAAGTCAAGCAAACAAGTACACCTAGCACTCGAAGAAATTCGCAGCAGCAAGGATCGCAAAGTGGAGATACGATTGAGAACGGAATCGGATCTGGCTTTATTTTTGAAGATAGCGGCTATATATTAACGAACGAGCATGTGATTGAAGGCGCAGACGAAATCGATGTTTACGTACAAGGCTATGATACCCCATTTACAGCGACGCTGCTTGGGAGCAGCTATGATTTAGATTTGGCTGTACTCAAAATTCAAGGGGACAAAGCTTTTCCAGCGCTAAAAATCGGGGATTCGGATGCTGCAGAAGTAGGCGAGTGGGTTGTTGCGATTGGTAATCCGTATGACTTTGATTACTCTGTTACAACAGGTGTTTTAAGCGCCAAGGAACGCGAAATCAGCATTGATGATGAGCAAGGGACACGTAATTACAAGCATTTGTTACAAACGGATACGGCCATAAACCCTGGAAACTCCGGTGGTCCGTTATTGAATTTGAATGGTGAAGTCATTGGGATTAATACGGCTGTCAACGCCGAAGCACAGGGAATGGGCTTTGCCATCCCGGCAAGCACCATTAGCTTGGTTGTAGATAAATTAAAAAACAACGAAACCATCCCGAAAGATCCAGCACCCTACATTGGTGTAGCATTGCAAAATATTACCGATGACATGCTGCAGGATTTGAAAATAAGCAGCACTAATGGTGTGGTAGTTGCTGAAGTGCAGCAAGGTTCTCCAGCTTTCAAAGCAGGAATTCGCCAGTATGATGTCATTACGGAAGTGAACAGTAAAGGAATTGCGAATACAGAGGAACTGACGAAAGCGGTCCAAGCCGCGGCAGTTGGGGATGCTTTGAAGGTGAAGATTTCGCGCGATGGTCAAACGAAGGACATTTCCGTAGAAGTTGGAGATAAAAACGCAGTCGCGGCTTATCAAGGTTAAACAGTCCACGAAGATGCCTAAATAAAAACGGAGCAGCGATCATTCGCGGGCTCCGTTTTCTCATAATCATGCGCGCGACGCCGCGAGCAATTGAACAGCCTTATCCGTGATCCAGCCGAAATTGCCGGCTTCAATTTCTTTCAAATTAATGAGCGAGCCGCCAATACCTAAGCCATAACAGCCGATGTTCAGAAATTGCTTGATGTTTCCTTCGGTTACGCCACCGACAGCCATCATTGGGATTGTATCCAATGGCCCCATCAATTCTTTGATGTAAGGCAAACCTAAACTTGCACTTGGGAATATTTTAACGGCCGTAGCACCGGCTTTCCATGCTTTCACAACTTCGGTCGGCGTCATAGCCCCTGGGAAGATTGGGATCCCTTCCTGCTTGGACCAACGGATGACATCCTCATCCAAATTCGGTGTAACCAGGAATGCAGCTCCAGCAGCAACAGCTCGCTTGGCGTCCTCCAAATCCAGCACAGTACCGGCTCCGATGAACATTTGCTCTCCCCATTGTTTCTGAAGGTTGGTAATCATGGTGAGAGCACCAGGTGTGTTTAGGGTTACTTCCATAACGGTGATCCCACCTTGGTGGAGTGCTTCAGCAACAGAGAGTATGTGTGTCTCTTGTACGCCACGGACGATTGCCATGATACGTGTACGCTCAATTTCTTGTAAGCCTTGTTCTCGGTTCATTTCTCGATTCCCCCAACTCAAATACGATGCATTTGGTATTCATTATGACAGGTTCCAGAAATTTTTCCAATCCGTTTGTGTCAAAACAAGCCCTACTTACCTATACTGTAGTAATTCATAGGCATTCGTCTAGAAGCCTCATCAACCCTCACAGCTTTCAGCTCACAGGAGGTGACCTACATGACATGGAGTGAGATCAGTATCGTCAGCTTGGCAGTTGCTTGTTTAGTGCTCATTGTGTTTATCGTTCGAATGCTCATTACAGCTACGCGAGCGCTTCGCTTGTTAGGGGACACGGTTATTGAAGTTAAGCAGCAGGTTGTCCATACGACAGAGCATGCGGAGAATCTAATGAAGCAATTAGGGCAGCTTACGGAAGAGGTACATTTGCAAGTCCTTGCCTTAGAGCCAAGTATGCAATCGGTTGAAAAGGCAGGGAAGGCAGTTGGGGAAGTCGCTTCCCTACTAAGCAAAGCCTCACGCATGATGAACGATTCCTTACTAGGTGCGGAAAAGGTCGTACATACGCACCAGAAGCGTATTTACGACATCATGGAATGGGCAACCACAGGGTATGAGCTATGGCAGAGATGGCAGGCGCAGCGGAGTGCGAAATCAGATCATTAAGGAGTGGATATCACATGTCCAATGGAAAAAAAGGAAAAGATCTTCTCATCGGTGCAGTCGTAGGCGGTTTAGTTGGGGCGGCAGCAGCGCTGCTGTTCGCACCGAAATCAGGTCGTGAACTACGGAGTGATATTGCAGAGGGAGCTACCGTAGTTAGTGACAAAACCGTGCAACTAGCCAGTACGGTTAGTCAAAAAACACAAGCAGCTGCCAAAACAGTGAGTACAACAACTACGGATCTCGTAGGTAAAGCCAAGGACACAGCAGCAAGCGTAGTCGAGACAGTTCGCTCTTGGAAGGATTCGCAATCTGAGGATGACATCCAAGACGAGATCGCAGCATCGGAAGCCGCAGAAGATTTGGTCATCGTAGGCCGCTAGATTTCTAAACAAAGAAGCAGAGCGCTCCTTCTAGGATTGCTCTGCTTCTTTGTTGTTACCATTTGGAAGGATCAATTTTACTAATATCCAGCCCTTCCCATACATTCTTAATATCAGCGGTCTCTGGATGATCAAAAAGCAGCCATGCAGTAGGGAGATATCGCTCTCCGTATTCACTAGAAGGTTTATTAATAATAGCATTATTGTGAACCAACACGGTTGAAGCGCCCCCATCCAGGTTCGCCGCGGTAATCGCGCCATGCGCTAAGAAAATTTCCTGAACATCATAGAGCGTTGCACCGATACTGTGCGTTTGTCTGCCATCAATGATGGCAAATAGAATCGCTCCGTCCTTCGTTTGAGCCATACACGTTCGTGGTGCGATGCCCCAGCCATCTGCTTGACTTTTGACTTGGCCAACACCATTTACGATGAACCGAGGGCTGAAGGAAACAGCTTCTTGGACGCCCATTTCGAGCAGTTCAGATACTTTGTATTTTCCTGAAATCATTCGGCCTTGCTTATCAATCCCAACGATCTGTACAGTACCGTTCATACCTTTGTCGTTGTAGAAGATTTTGCCTCCTGAGATCACAACGCCTTCTGGTTGAAAGCCATTGCCTTCCCAGTTCGGGTCAATAAATCCACCGCCATTCACACCGAGGATCGCCCCGGTACGTTTGACCATGGAGGACACTTTCTCACCTTTACCTGCTTTCTCTGGCACTGCTATGCGAAGCTTGGTAGGGTCTGAAATGGTTACTAGCTTACCTTTGAAATTGGGACCCGAGATGTTCTCGATCGTTACTAAATCTTTCTTTATTGGGGTTACTACTTCAGAAGGCGTATAGGACGGCAGAGGTGCGATTTCAACAAGTCCTAAATCCTTCTCCGTACCCATTTCGTCAAAACTTTTCGTATATGCGGCTACACGTTTCTGCAACTCGGATGTGCCAATTAAATATTTGGCCCAATCCCGATGCTGTGTGGTGATGATGGTATCTGCCATCATGAAACGTAGGCTCGAGCCCGAAGCTGTCAGGAAAAACCAACTTAAACCTAAGATTGCAAGAATTGTAATCGTAAGGATTGTATACGACAAAAAGCGTATTCCTGCAGATCGTTTGTGCTTTACGCGGGTATGCAGGGTAGTCTGTTGGGCGGTTGTTTGTTGAACAGCCATAGTTAGGCATCTATCCTCTCTAACGCTAATCAGGTCCTCGCTGTCAACTAGTAAGACGAAAAGAAAGGAGAATAAGTTTCAGAATTTCCTGAAAATTTTCTCCTTTTTTTGTAAAATGCTTAATTTTGTCGTTGAAGTGAGGAAAGTAGAGAGCCTTTTGTCGTGTTTGTATCCCAATGAAATTCAAGATCGTTCCCGGCATGATAGGCGACACTGCGTAAGATAAGATCATGGTATTTCTTTTGGCGCAAAGCAGCAATCGTCACGCTCAGACTCACACCAAGCGGATCGAAATAAAGCTTACCTGCTTGGGCATCATATTTCTTAACGTGAGACAGATTGACGAATAGATCCGTATCCATTTTCTTAAAGCCTTGATCTTCTAGCTGATCTAGGAAATGACTGAAATCTAATAGTGATTGCATTGGAATCGTGCGATTACCGATCCGCGTATGATAAGTCATTTCGGTGGAACCAAGTTCTATAAAAAGGATGTCCGCCAGGGGAAGAGTCAAAGGTGTCGATTGACTGTCTTGGTTACCTTTTTCAAGATATCCAGCTTTCTCCATAAGATCTGTATACGAAAACTTATAGGCATCCGACAGTTTCTTTAACGTGACAGGGGATGGCTTAATCTTTTCATTCGTCGAACGGTTACGCTCTAATTCTAAATCTCGAATATAGGCATGGGACAGGCCACTCTTGTTTGCAGCTTCACGTAAGGACATCTTTCCTCGTAAGCTCTCCAAAAATTTACCGAATCCTTCAAATTGCTTCATCATAGGAATCCCTCCATATGTTAATTGTAATTGAATTGGCGCAAAATTGAAACGTTTCTAGCACTTATTGGTACTAATTACCTGAGCGGAATGTGAACATCTTATAGTATTCGTAAGCAATATGCGAATTTAGTAGGTCGCGAGAATCAAAACCGTGACTTCTTTCTTCTATTTTTTTATAATAGGGTAGAAGAGAGGGGACGATTTCATCATGTCAAACAAATGGCTGAGAGACAACGGCATGCATCTTTCCTGGCTAGTTGCCTTAGTTGCGACGCTAGGAAGCTTATATTTTTCGGAAATCATGCATTTAGCACCGTGTAAACTGTGCTGGTATCAGCGTATACTTATGTACCCATTGGTTATTATTCTAGGTATCGCAGCAGTCCGCAGAGATTACAAGTTAACTATTTATGTGCTGCCTTTAACCATATGGGGAGCCTGCATCTCGATCTATCACGTATTATTGCAAAATGGTGTTTTCAAAGAAACAGGTACAGGCTGCGGTCCTATTGCTTGTGATACCGATTACTTAAACTGGCTTGGATTTATCACCATTCCGATGCTGGCAGGAACAGCGTTTATCCTCATTACCGTTTTACAATATTTGACTTATCGAGCTACGAAATAACCCCAGAAATCTAAAGTTAGGCAGGTAATTTGTCAGTCACTGTCGAATAGGCATGGAAGAAGAATCCATTCCCTACCCGAGGTGTAACTCATGACTAAACTTACCCATAAAGCTGCACTGCTGATCGTACTGAGTGTTACGTTGGTCGGTTGTGCAGACATAAGCCTATCTGCCCCTGGCGGCAAGGAAGCGGCTTCCAAAGCTTCACCTGTAATCTCCCCTAAATTTTCGCCAACACCTTCTCCTGCGCAAATGGTTAAGCCATCGCCAACAACGACACCTATGACAACACCGCAGACAACGACATTACCGAGCGCGACGCCAAGCCCATCATCAGCGACACCGTCGCCAAGCGCAACACCTAAAGCCACAACTGATCCTGCTAAAACGAAGCCTTTACCAGCAGATCGAACGCCGTATTCCTGGTACTATATGAAGAAGAAAACAGGTCAAGTTCCTGATTTCCCGCATGAAACCAAATCCTTTACCAGTGATCAGAAAGCGGTCTGGGTAGGGACGGGGAAAAAGGTTTATTTAACCATTGATGCAGGAGGACCTCTCATTGAGGTTGATCTCATGCTGAAATCACTCAAAGAGAACAATGTTAAAGCGAACTTTTTTATCACTGGAAACAACATCAAGAAGAACCCGGAATATTTGAAAAGAATTGTGGCAGACGGTCATTTTGTAGCAAACCATACGATGACACATACGGATTTTAATGACTTGACCGATGATCAGATACGCAAGGAAATTAAGGATTTTGAAGTCGTGTATAAGCAAATTACCGGTAAAGAGGTCGGAAACTACTTCCGTTTCCCTTACGGGCACTATAATTCTCATAATTTAAGCTTGGTATCGGAAATGGGCTATACCTCTGTATTCTGGTCTACGGCTATGCGTGACTGGGAACCTAGAGCGAATGGCGCTGAGGATCCGTACAACGATATTATGAATAATCTACATGAGGGTAACGTGATTTTGATGCATCAGGGTTCTGTTGAGAACATGCAGGCGCTGGATCGTATTTGTAAAGAAATCAAGAAGAAAGGGTATGAATTCGGACTTGTGACAGAGCTTCAGCCTAAAAAGTAAAGAAGATTTGGTCGAAAACTGTGTAGTACTCTTGGTACCTTTAAGCTTGGCCTCACATATCCTAACCATGTGGTTTATATGAATTTATCAACCGGCAAAGGAAGCGGATATGTGTGCAGCAAGCGATAGCCGTACTGGACTCCGGAGTCGGAGGATTAACTGTTGTAAAAGAAGTCATGAGACAGCTGCCGCATGAAAAAGTCATTTATTTTGGAGATACGGCTAGGAGCCCATACGGCCCTCGTCCTGCTAATGAAGTTCGTCACTTTACACGTCAAATCGTAGACTACTTACTTCAGTTTAATCCCAAAATGATTGTGATCGCCTGTAATACGGCGACTGCGGTCGCGATAGAAGACATACGTGCGCGTGTCTCGATTCCTGTGGTAGGTGTGATTTCACCAGGAGCAAGAGCAGCAATCAAAATGACTCGAAGCGGTATGATCGGTGTCATCGGCACGGATGGAACGATTCGCAGTCAAGCATATGAAACGGCGTTGAAGCAGATTTCGCCTGATATCCATGTCTATAGTGAGGCGTGTCCGTTATTAGCTCCATTTGTTGAAAGTGGACTTTTTAGTAGTGATCGTGCGCATACAATCGTGGAGCAATCCCTGAGTCCCTTAAAAGATAAGCCGATCGATTGTTTAATTTTGGGATGTACCCATTACCCATTTTTGATGGAATCCATTTCTCAAGTTATGGGTCCTAAAGTGACATTAATTTCTTCGGCGGAGGAGACAGCCAGAGATATAAGTACGATCCTTTCTCAGAGAGGCATACAAACGAAATCCCAAGAAATTCCGATTCACCAGTTTTTCTGCAGTGGTACGCCAACTGTTTTCCGGCAGATTGCGGAGAACTGGCTCAAGGAATATATTGCGTTCATGCCTGTCGTGTGGCAGGTGCCGACTATTATTTAAGCAATGCAAATAGACCCTTATGGGTCTATTTTTATTTCATCTCGCGCAACTGAGATACCGCATGATTCCAGCAACCTAATCATAAGATTAGCCATACGAAAGAAGTAAAAGGCTGTGAGGTGGTTGTGTGTTAGGATATGGCTATGAGACATTGGTTGAGGAGTTGAATCGTTTAGGCAAAATATATCCTTTTTTGCAAACGGTGTGTATCGGTCAAAGTACGATGGGAAGGGATATCCATGCGCTGCGTATCGGGCACGGTACGAAGGAGATCCATTTCAATGCAGCTATGCATGCGAATGAATGGATAACGGCTCCCTTGCTGATGCAATTTGTTGAAGACCTGGCATGTGCTTATGCAAGAGGGACGGCATGGCAGGGACGTAATGTTAGACGTATTTTGTCAGAGTATGCCTTATGGGTCGTGCCTATGGTCAATCCTGACGGAGTTGAGCTTGTTTTATATGGACTTCCCGAGGAACATCCGCATCGTGAAGCATTGTTGGCATGGAATAAAGGCTCCTTATCGTTTATTAATTGGAAGGCGAATATACGCGGAGTAGACCTCAATGATCAATTCCCTGCCCATTGGGAAGAAGAGAAGCTGCGAAGAGAACACGATGGACCAGGTGAGCGTGATTACGGCGGTGAAGCTCCGCTATCCGAACCGGAAGCCGCGGCATTAGCCGGGTTCACCGAGAGTCATGACTTCGAGCTTGTCATTGCCTTACATACACAGGGGAGAGAAATTTACTGGAATTACCGCGACTATGAACCAGCTGAAGCTGAGGCACTTGCAGAGAGATTGGCATTAGCCAGTAATTACGAGGCTGTGAAGCTTACGGGCAGTGACGCGGGATATAAGGATTGGTTCATTCAACACTTTCGGCGACCAGGCTTTACAGTCGAGGTGGGGTTAGGTGTAAATCCGCTGCCTGTTGAAACGTTTGCTTTACTTTATGAGGAGGTAGTCCCTATTTTATTGACTGCCCTCGAATTATAATCTTAAGACAAGTCACTTCAACTTGCTTGCGTTCGCCACGAACCGACTTTGCCCAGACTTCATATACTGAGGAAAGGAAGCTGTTGGGGAGGCGTGAACATGGCACCACCTAAAGGTAAAGGCAAAGTTGTTAAGAAGAAAAAGGAACTTTCATCTCGTGCACAATACACGATGAGGATAGTTGAATCTGCCACTTGTTCGGTGTGCAAAACACCTTGTGCAAGGGGAATGCGCTATCTAGATATGATGTCACAGCCTGGGGCTGTCGGCAGAGGTGTTCCGTGTATTTTGACACGTAGGAAAATTAACTAACCATGATCCGCCCCTTGGAGGGGGTGGATTTTTTTTGTTTTTAACTAGTCACAACAACCCCAGCTCCTGCGACTTCCTGCGCAACACCTGAAGCCCCCCACAACACAAGCAACATCCACAACACCTGTAACACCTGAAGCCACCGCAACGCCCGCAACACCCGCAGCACACACAACACCAACAACATCAACAACACCCACAACACCCACAACACCCGCAGCCCCCACAGCCCCCGCAACCACCTCCGGAACTCCTTGTAACACGCCGCTAGCCACGATTAGATGGATTATATGTAGCTAATTAGCTAGAATTTCGACTGAAATCACGAATAAATGGATTTTGTACAGCTAATTAGCTACGTTATTGCAGAGATGATCGGATGAGGCTAAATTAACTACCTATTTTCCAGCTAAATTGAATTCGCGGGTGGATTTCTCCAAAATAGCTGTAGAATTTCCAGTTAATTATGCTGCAACGACCAGCAACTACGAGCTAGCCAGATGTTTGCTCTTCTGATCCCCGTAGATCCCTCCTGAACAGGAGAAAAACTTTTATCGATATTCTTCGAGAATGCGCGGCCGTGTTTTGAATGTAGCCAACGCCAATAGGCATTTCTTTCATGAATCGCAAAGTTATAAATGCTTATGTGGTAAATAAAAAGCCCCACGAGATTATTCTCGCGGGGCCATTATGTGTATGAATTAATGATGTGGTGTGAGTAGTTTATCTGCTAAAGATTGTTTGAGCTTCTTCATTGCATCTGTCTCAAGTTTGTTGCTTTGGGCAAATTTCGTTCCAGTTAATGCAAGCGCTTCCTTGACTGTCATTTCAACACGAATAATTTCTTCGCCATGCGGAATTTGTAACATTTTCATCACTCCTATGTCAGCTTTTAAAAGCGAAAACCTTAATTCTACGCACTTTTAATATAACACATCATGTAAGGTTAAACAAGAGCAAAGCGAACCTATTTTTAAAATAATTAAAGGGGCTTGTCCGAGCGAATTAGCACCTACGCGAACAATCAGAGTGGGGAAAACCATCACCGTTCATCTGCAAGTATGCACAAAAAAGAACCGATCTCAACCATGAAGCACATGGCGATATCGGTTCTTTCATTCGCATTATTTTAACGGTAACAACGTAATTCCACGATTTCGGCATATGCAGAGCCATTCGTTGACGCAACAACGACACGCAGACGGTTCGTTGATACGGCGTTGTCTAAGACATGAACATGATGCCGAGTATGATTGTTAGTCGCCTCAACAACCGTTGTCCACGATTCACCAACCCAAGCTTGCACTTGATAATCCTTAACTAGCTCAGGGATGATTTCGAATTCAGTACGATGATGATGCAAATTAATGAGATCCTCATTGACGTCATCGTTGAAAGTTACATGCACTTCCCCGATGTTATGAGTTTCCGTCCAGCTGGCTTCGAGCCATTCCTCAGCACCACTGTCTCCCGCGGAAGACCACAGATGTGGACTGCCATAAGGCCGCTTGTGTCCATCAGCCGCTTTCTCAGCCGCAAAGGCGGAAGTAGGTGAGAGAAGTCGGAAACAGAATGGCTTCCGTTTAAAGCTATACGGACTCCAGTCGATCACAGGCTGATGATGGTGCATGTCTCCGAAGTCAGCGGTACTTGTCGTGACTGCATTTTTCTTAAATGAAAGTACACCCGATTGCGGACGATCCGATAAATGAACAGACAGAGATGGGTTGCTTTTGAGAATGATGAACGCATTCTGAGCATGCTCAGGCTCCCATTGCAACGCAGCTGTAACCCACTGCTTCATTCCCTCAGCTACAGGAACGACAACTGACGCAATAAGCGTATGAGGCACGTAATTCTGAGGCTTGCCTGTGTCCCATAGTTCGACAGTAAGCTCTGTAGCAGCAGTCGCATCGATTAATAGCTCTAAGCCATTAATAAACGGATCTACGGGCACTAGAAGCCCTGCAGGCGTCTCCAAAGGGTAAACACCAACCGACTGCTCCAAAGCCAGCTCTGTCAGCGTGCTGGAGGCCGTCAGCGTCGCGCTGCGAACAAGATCAGCCTCGTCGGTATTCACCACGCCGAGAATCGACGCATCCTGCCGCAGCAGCGTCTGCTGCAGCTCGTTCAAGTGCTCGCTGTGCAGCTCTCGCGGTGAGATCCCTTTGGCTGCGCACAGGGCTGCACCCGTACCCGCAGCTTCGCCAATGACAGCACATGTCGCCATGACACGTGTTGTCCCGAAAGCGACGTGGGACGCGCTGATATTGCGTCCACCCATGAGCATATTCGACACATTGGTCGAATAGAGGGAACGGAAAGGAATATGGTAAGAACCATCCATATGCATATGCTTGGAGCCACTGGCAGTTGAATACATGCCTTGCGGCGGATGTAAATCAATCGACCAGCCGCCGAAAGCGACGCGGTCCTCGAACAGCTCCTGGGCAATCACGTCATTTTGGTTCAGGACGTAATCCCCTACGAAACGGCGATATTCCCTTTTCCCTGGAATCGACCCGATCCATTCCAGGGTTAAATTGGCGCTGTCAAATTTCCCTGAATTTTTGATATAGTCCCAAATTCCATAGATAACGGAGGAAAGCTCATCGCGAATTCGCTCATTATCATGGACGGTGTCATGTTCACCGCCCCATTCAATCCACCAGTAAGCGCACCCATTATCGCCGCTGCGAATGACTCGCTTCATTGGTATAGACGTTTGTGTAATGTCTTTCGCAAAGCTTGGAGCGATATATTTCACGGGGCGCCCAGCATCTTTGGTGTAGAAAAGCAGCGTGCTTCCCAGTGTGATATCATCCGGCACGAGAGGCGCCCATTCTTCATTAAATTCATGCTGTGCTTCACGCCCGATACGGAACTTAGCACCTGCAAGGAAGCCAACTAGGCCGTCCCCCGTACAATCGAGGAAAACACGACTTTCGAAACGAATTCTTCGCTCCGAGCCCATCATCCAACCTGTGACAGCTTGAATGGTACGATTATTTTCATCTCCTGATGCATCAACTTCGTGCACATCGGTGTTGAGGAACAGCGTAATATTAGGCTCAGCTTTCACCTTCTCAAGGACAACCAAATCCCAGATATAAGGGTTGCCATCGATATTTCGATATTGATTCTCTACGAAAAGTTCCCCCATGATACCGGTTTCGCGGGCATTGCGATGGACACCATGGGAGGTAGCACCACATACCCACACACGTATTTCACTGCTTGCATTTCCGCCAAGAACAGGGCGATTTTGGACTAGTGAAACAGTTTGACCTAATCGAGCTGCAGCAACCGCTGCGCAAACACCAGCCAAGCCCCCGCCAACGACAGTGATATCAGATGTAACGATTTCATGTTTCATATTTGAGCACCTCACTAATAATAGAATATCTCTACCATGCATTTTAGAACACGTGATATCCTTTTAACATACAGTGAGTTACAATAAGCATACACTTTATTTCATAATAACGGAGCCTGTGACATGGTATATAGTGATCCTGCCTTGAAGCTTTTATCACATGTGTTTTGGCATCAGAAAAAAGAGTTTATGTTCGAGCGTGATAACTATTCTTGCTGGACTATTTTTGCAGTGGAGGAGGGGAGCTTCTTCTATGAAATTGGAGAGGAGCAGGGTGAGGCTAAGTTCGGAGATCTTGTGCTTTGCCCCCCTCGTACCGTGTTTCGTAGAAAAACGCTGGAGCCGCTGAGCTTCCACTTTATACAGTTTATTGGGGAGGCCCGTATCGAACATGATCCTAAGTGGCAGGGAAAGCTGTCATTACTTGATCTGCCTCGCTTAACATCTAGTTTTCGCTATTTGCGAACTTTGCAAGGGTGGGATGAAGAGAGCACACAGCATAAGCTGTACCTTGTGAATGATCTCTTGCGAATGGTACAAATGAATAGGTTGATCCAGGAGAGTCCCCCTGAAATCATCATGGATGAACAGATGGACCAAGCACGGAGTTTCCTCGCCGATCATGCTTACGGCAATCTTTCGATGTTGAATTTGGCTCAGAAACTAGCTCTGACGCCTGTTCAATTTACCCGTAGGTTTCGAAAAGCCTTCGGCCAAACACCTACAGAATTTATTAATGATTTGCGGTTAACACGAGCGAGGCATCTATTAGAAAGTACGACATTCACGTTGGACGTGATCGCGTCCCAATGCGGGTATGAAAATGGTTTTTATTTGAGTCGTGTGTTTACCAGCAAAATCGGCATTGCGCCCTCCATCTATCGCAGCATGCATCGGGTATAACGGCTGACGGCCAAAAGCAAAGGAGCTAAGCGAATTAATCCGCTTAGCTCCTCTTTTAATTGCCCGTATACGGCAGCTTTCCTTCGGTATATTCGTTCTCAGGCTTGCGGATCCAACGCTGTAAATATCCTTGCGTATGTAAGGCTTTGATCAAGATGATCAGCACTGGCGAGAGGATCACACCGGCGACCCCAAACAGGGACAGTGAAATAATCATAAACGCTAAGGTTGTAAATGCGGATACCCCTAAAGATTCACCTGTGATTTTAGGTTCCATAATTTGTCTGACGAGAATCACGACTAGGAGCAGTGCACTTAGCCATATCGCCAGCGTCGTATTGCCAACGATAAACAAGTAAATAATCCACGGGATGAATAAAGTGGAAACACCGAGCAATGGAAGGACATCGAAAATCGCTGACAAAAGCGCAATAGAGAATGCATTATTCACATTAAGTACGAGCAAGGCAATAAAGACTACTATGAAAGTTAATGTGATGAGCTTGGCTTGCGCTTTTATGTAAGATACGATCCCCTTCACGACATTTTCTTTTAGAAAAAAGAAGGCGGATTTGAACGTATTCGGTGTTTGCTCACTTGCAATACGTTTCCAAGATTCAATTTCGATGCTTAAGAAGTACGCGAGAATGATGCCGACGATGAAATTGAACATGAACGTGGAGAAGGAGGTCAGGGAAGCAACCAAGCCTGATAAAAAGGCGACGAGGAACGTAGAAGCCTTGCCGGCAAATTGGCCTGCATAATCTTTGGCTTTGCCAGTCACATCCTCGGGCAGGGCTTGGAATCGATCATTTAACTCAGCAATCCGATGAATAATCTGTTCATTGAAAACCGCTGCATAGTCATCGATTTTATCCACAAGGCTCATGATCTGACTAGTGAAAATGACGACTGCCCCAGCCAACGCACCTAGGATGATCAAGACGAAAACCAAGGTGGAAATGGCGGAGGCTAATGATTTGCTCATCCCTTTGCGATTCAAGAATCGAGCCAATGGCTCAATCATCATGAAAATAATCAAGGCCAAGAAGATTGGCGTGGCAATGGCGTACAAATAACTGAATAACAGCATGAATAAGTAGACGGTTAATGCGATGAGTCCGATGTCAAAAACCGTTCGCCAATATTTCTTGTAAAAAGAAAGCATCCCTTTTCCCCCAGATCGTTATTGTTCAGTTAAAATAATCGGTCCGTTACTTGTGATCGCAATTGTGTGCTCGTATTGTGCAGATAGGCTGCCATCGTACGTTCTAGCTGTCCACCCATCCTGGTCAACTTTGGAGTGATATTTACCAACATTAAGCATCGGTTCAATGGTGAAAACCATGCCTTCCTTGATTCGCGGCCCTTTGCCTGCAGGTCCATAATGCGGCACTTGAGGCTCTTCATGCATCTCGGAGCCAATTCCGTGACCGATGAAATCTCTAACAACGGAGAAGCCTTGCGACTCGGCATAAACTTGAATGGCATTGGCGACATCGCCGATCCGATTACCGACGACAGCTTTTTCAATACCTTTATATAAGGACTCCTTGGTAACTTTCAGGAGTTTCTCAGCAACAGGTGAAATATTGCCAACCGCGTAAGACCACGCGGAATCTGCTAACCACCCATCGATCCGAACAACCATGTCAATCGTAACGATGTCACCATCATTCAGTGGCTCTTTTTTCGGGAAACCATGGCAGATGACGTCATTAACCGATGCGCAGGTTGCGTAAGGGTAGCCGTGATACCCTTTTTGCTCAGGAGTAGCACCATGTTTGGCAAGAAAGCCTTCGACGAATTGGTCGATTTCCCACGAAGTAATGCCTGGGCGAATCATTTTCGCGATTTCTTTATGGCAATCGGCAAGGATTCGGCCAGCTTTCCCCATGGCTTCAATCTGTTCTTTGGATTTAATCGTAATCATCAAGTTCCTCTCCTCTTCGTGTATCCCTAATTGTTCATTATGTCCATTTTGCTGACCAAAGCTTCATCTCTCTAATAATTTGATGCAGATCCTGCCCTTTTGGTGTCAAGGTATACTCAACAGTAACAGGAACTGTAGGGAACGCCATACGCTCGAGAACCCCATGTTCTTCTAGATGGCGCAAAATATCCGTAAGGGATTTGGGACTGATGCCCGTAATTTGGCGCTGAAGCTCTCCGAAACGCTTCGTTCCACAAAATAATTCGCGAAGGACAAGAAATGCCCATTTACCGCCAATAACCTCCAAGGTTCGTTCGACGGAACACTCGATTTCTTTGGGGATTTTGGGAACATAATTGCTAAGTGGAGCGACTTTTTCATTTTCAAGAGTTGACATGAGATCGCTTCCTTTCATCAAAATCGTGTAGGGTACTTACTTCAAGGTTAGTAAGTTAACATTTTGTAATAAGGGATTATTACTCATACTACTATGTATTTTAAAGTTCCCTATGGAATTTGGCAATAGAAGGGCAGAATAGGACAAAGTTGATTTCATGCTCTAGATTCTTTACAATAGAGTTAAAATTAAAATTTATTGTTTCAGGAGATGTGTACATATGAATGTCAAAATTTCTCGCAATGCAGCAAAGGTACTTCAATTGGAGCTTAATAAAGAAGAAAACCAAGGTTTGTTGGTTCGCGTACAAGTGACGCATAAGCATGGTGATCATGCTCACTATGGTTTGGGTCTTGATGATAAAACAGCAAATGATGTCGTGGTTAACACGGACAAAGGAATCGATGTTTTGTTAGATCAATCAGAGCCGCTTCTAGACGGTATTCGAATTGACTACTTCTACACACCAGAGGAAGGCTTCATGATTACTAACCCAAGTAAGGGGAACCACGGAGACCACTAATGCGGAATGATATTCGCATTTGTGATAAATGCAAACACATGAAGGTGAAAACGGCGCTTGCCAAAATAAGTGCCATTGCACCGGACACGGAAGTCAAAGTTGCGTGCAAATCGTATTGCGGCCCATGTTCGAGATTCGCATTCATCTTTATTAATGGCCGTTACATTACGGGCGCAACGGAAGACGAAGCTATCGAGAAAGCAAAAAAATACGTGAAATGATAAAAAGCATCCGTCCAATGGACAGGATGCTTTTTTAGCATATATGAGCTGGAATTAGGCGTGAACTGCTGATTTCTCTAGCAGCTTACGAATTGCATGATCGATCTTATGTGGCTTCGTAGTCGGAGAGAAGCGTTTGATCACATTCCCATCTTGATCTATGAGGAATTTCGTGAAATTCCACTTGATGCCGGATCCGAATAGGCCAGACGCCTTGCTCTTCAAATAACGATACAACGGATGGGCTTCGGCGCCATTCACATCGATCTTGGCGAATAGCGGGAAATTAACACCGAAATTAAGCTGGCACGCCTGTTCCACTTGTGTGTTATCGCCTGGCTCTTGATCCTTGAATTGGTTGCAAGGGAAACCCAGTACACTAAAGCCTTGATCTTTATAGGTGTCGTGTAACTCTTGAAGCCCTTTGAATTGAGGAGCTAATCCACATTTCGTTGCTGTATTTACAATGAGCAGGACTTGGTTCTTGTAATCGGTAAGTGATTTGTCCTCACCGCGAATCGTCTTCACTTGAAATTGATGCACACTCATAGTGACACTACCTTCCGCAACTAATATTTCTCGCAATTTAATTGTACACAATTTTAATTGGGATGAAAAGCTATTTTTTTACCAAATCTTCTAACGCACCTGTGAGCCAAGGAAAGCGCCACTCAAAACCATGCTCTTGCAATACTCTAGGGATTACCTTTTGACCTTCCAGAAGCAGTACAGAAAGCTCGCCAAAAATCAACTTCATCATAAATGCGGGAACGGGGAAGAGATTGGGTCTTCGCATGGCAGACGCAATCTCGCGTCCCAATTGCTTGTTCGTTACCGGATTTGGAGCTGTGGCGTTTACGGGACCAACAATCGCGTCATTTTGAACGCAAAAATCAATCATTCTCACCATATCATCGATGTGAATCCACGAGTGCCACTGCTTGCCACTGCCCACTGTGCCGCCTACACCAAGCTTATAAGGAAGTGCCATCTTGGGGAACGCACCTTCTTTATTATCCAACACAAGTCCAACCCGCACCTTTACGATACGTGTTCCTTGGATAAGATCAGCTGCAGCTTCCCATTGCTTGACTACGCTTGCTAAGAAGTCAGTCTGTCGATAAGGACTCGTCTCGTCAAAAGTATCCGTCTCCGAAATACCGTAATACGACATGCCAGAAGCATTCACAACAACCTTAGGCTTTGGGTCTATTTTCGCGACTAGCTGGGCTACACGTTCAGCCGCTTGCAATCGGGATTGTACAATTCGAATCTTAGCCGCAGGCGTCCAGCGTTGACTGATGGATTCTCCCGCCAAATTTACAATGGCATCAGGTCCCTGAAGAAGATTAGAATTTGCCTCCAACTCATCCCAAGTTAACGTTCTAACACCATGCATCTGCTTTGAAGATGAGCGTGATATATTAATGAGTTCGTGACCTTGTCCCAACCAGTAAGTAATTAATCGTTTTCCAATAAACCCGCTGCCGCCTGTGATCGCTATTTTCATATTCAAGCACCTCCATATGCTTATTATAAATTCCTCACCCAATAAATACCATCTGAGAGAAAACGGTAGAGAAAGGTAAATATCTCAGTCTGAAATAACGACACAATTCGCTATTTTCGTGTATAATTGGAATTCAGTTGTTAATTAACCATAGGGTAATTCGTGTGTCAGCGAGAGGAGTCAGCGTCTATGAAACGTATACGTCAATTTTTTCAAGCCTATCATCCTATCGTACATACGCTTATCTTAGGTACGGTCATGGCTCGAGCTGCTTCTTCCATGAGTTTACCGTTCCTAGCCATCTATTTGGCGAAGCACTCAGATATGAGCCCAGGGCTCATTGGTATTGTGATTGGAATGGGTGCATTAGCTGGAACGTTCGGCGGTTTTATCGGCGGCACTTTATCAGACCGATTTGGACGTCGAGTGATTATGCTCGCAGCACTTTTCGGGTGGGGCTTTGTCTTCCTTGGCTTTGGAATCGTCAAACTACCAGTTCTGTTTATGCTGCTCAACATGCTGAATGGACTTTGCCGATCCTTCTATGAGCCCGTTTCGCAAGCCTTAATGGCAGATCTAACAGAGCCCTCCAAAAGGCGGCAGGTATTTTCACTTCGATACATGGCGATTAACGTCGGCGTAGCAGTCGGTCCACTGCTGGGAGCGTTCTTTGCGACAATGAACGGAGCCTTGCCATTTCTGCTCACAGGAATCATTTATTTAATCTATGGTAGTACACTCTACAGCCTTCTCATTAAGTTCGGGATTAAGAAAATTGAAGGTGAGAAGAAAGCAATCATTACTTTCCGTTCTGCGTTAGGCGTTATTCATAAGGATATGACCTTCCGTTTATACATTATCGGGGGGATTATTGGGGCAATTGGTTATTCACAGGTTATGGTGACGTTGTCTCAATACCTACAAAGGGATTTTGCTAATGGGGTCAAAATGTTTGCAATTCTCATGAGCGCCAATGCCATTGTCGTCATTGCAATGCAGATCCCTTTGGGGAAATGGGCTGAAAAGTATTCACCTCTAACAGCTATAATTGTTGGAAACTTAATGTTCGCATTAGGTGATATAGGATTTGCATTTTCACACTCTTTGACATGGTTGATTATTTCAATGGGGATTTTCACGTTTGGTGAGATTCTGAACTATCCAGCCGCGAATATGTTGATAGATAAGCTTGCTCCAGAGCATATGCGTGGAACGTACTATGGTGCTCAAACGTTAACAAACATCGGTCACTTTATGGGGCCATGGATTGGCGGCTTTATATTGGTTTCCTATGGCGGCAGTATGCTCTTTCTCGGTATAGCAATTTTATCCATGATTGGATCTATTTTCTATTGGAGAGGCACGAAACGTCAAAATACTGTGAAAATATCGTCGAAAATGCAAATATTTTGATGAATTCCGTAAAAATAGTTCCTCGGAACTATTCGATTTCAAATCGCCATCCCTTATCCTTGAGAGTATAACAAGTATTGTTTCGAAAGCTTCAACTAAAAGATTGTGCACTTCATCTCGACAAAGGCAAAGCTGGCGAAAGTCAGTGACGCAAAGCTACAGGGGCCTTACTTCTCCTGAAAAGGACAAGCAGCCAGCCAGCCGCCGAACGATTGGGAATTCACTTCAGAACCCCTCTAGTCGGTTCACTACGGTGGGGTTTTTTCTCTGTCATAGCGAAGCAAATGAATGAAATGGAATGATACGTACTAAGGAGGCCATAGCGGCATGAAATCGGAAGTTAAATTGCAGGAGGAACAGAAAGCAACATCGTTATGTGGTAACCATGTTGCACGTTTGGTGCCATCCACGGATGGACCTAAGCTTATGATTAACCGAGAAGAATATGCATTAAACGAAGCGTGTTGGGATGTTGAGATGTTTCACGGAAGAAACAATAGCATTCTGATTTTCTACTGGAAAGGCGAAGTCAAGCTTTCCGTGAAAATGCCTCCAATGGCTCAAATCGAAGGGTTTGTCACAAGACTTTTCCAATGTCTATCCTCCAAATTGAGAGTGGTTCACCCTATCTAGGTGAATCGCTCTTTTTTTTCGCATTCGCTCATTGTCACCAATTGACACTAGCTGATATAATATGACCATCACATTCGTAGTTCTTAAGGACTATATTAAAGGGGATGCATGGCATGAGATTGATCACACGTTCCGATTTCGATGGTTTAGTATGCGCGATGCTCTTCAAACAATTAAACATGGTGGATGAAATGAAATTTGTTCATCCCAAGGATATGCAGGACGGCTTAATTGAGGTTACTGAGAATGATATTCTGGCTAATGTGCCCTATGTCGCAGGATGTGGTTTATGGTTCGATCATCACTCCAGTGAACTCACACGGATGGGGGAAGAAGTAACGTTTAAAGGAGAAACTCGGCTTGCCCCAAGCGCTGCGCGGGTTGTCTATGATTACTATGGTGGAAAAGAAACCTTCGGCGATATCGACGATATTATGCTAGGTGTAGATAAGGCGGACTCTGCGCAATTTAGCAAAGAGGATATTTTGAATCCGAGCGGTTGGGATTTGCTTTCGTTTATCATGGACGCTCGAACAGGGTTAGGTCGATATCGGGATTATCGAATTAGCAACTATCAGTTGATGGAGGATCTAGTTGAGCATTGTGCAACGAAATCCGTCAGCGAAATCATGGAGCTGCCCGATGTGAAAGAGCGTGTAGTTCGTTACTTTGAACTGGATGCGCTATACCGAGACATGTTGCAAACCTATACACGGGTAGAGGGGAATGTCGTCATTACGGATCTTCGCGATGTGGAGACCATCTATCCAGGGAATCGTTTCATGGTCTATGCTCTCTATCCGGAGCAAAACACCTCCATTTGGATTGTTGACGGTCGAAATAAACAAAACTGCGTATTCGCTTGTGGGCACAGCATCGTCAATCGCACCGCACAAACAAACATTGGCGATTTGATGCTTCAAAATGGTGGAGGCGGGCATCATGCTGCAGGGACTTGCCAAGTAGACTATGCACAAGCCGACGAGATTTTGCACAAAATCGTTGAAACGATGCAAGCAGCAGGGTAAAATAAGAGGACAAGCCGCAGCAGGGGAGCAGCCCAGCGTGCGGTTTTTCTTTGTAAGGAGGTCGTATTCAATGGAATTAAAACAGATGCATCATGTTGCAATTATTTGTTCGAATTACGAGCTATCGAAGCATTTCTATGTTGATTTACTCGGACTCACCGTCATTCATGAGACATATCGCGCTGAAAGAGACTCGTACAAATTGGATTTACGAATTGGGGATACCGCGCAGGAAATTGAATTGTTTTCTTTTCCAAACCCACCACTACGTGTGAATCAACCTGAAGCGAGGGGGCTACGTCATCTAGCCTTCGTTGTTGCTAGTATGGAGCAAAGTGTACAAGAGTTAGAAAGCAAAGGAATTACAGTTGAGCCGGTGCGGATTGATCCGATTACGGGGAATCTTTACACGTTTTTCGCGGATCCTGATGGACTGCCGTTGGAATTGGTGGAGATTGTTGAATAGTTGAAATAAGAAATAAGAAAAATTCTCCTATTACAAACCGCAGAGCGATTATTCGAATGGATGGCGTGCAATTAGATAGCGGCAATAGAACGAAAGATTCTGATCGCTTAATAGCGTATTTTTAATAAGCGCTCTTGTCTATTTGGGTGCTGGTATTGCAGAGATGGCGTAACTATTGCGAAGAAAACAGCGCTAACGGACAACAGCGCTGCTATTGCCCATATATTCGCGTCGTTTCGTGTCTAACGGACATCAGAGATCTTATTTGTCCATTTCGGGGGCAAATACCCTCCCGAATCGGGGAATAGCTACACTGGTGTCCGTTAGCATTCTGAACCGGCGATGTTTCGCCGAATAAGGGCTTATGTGACCGTTAGCTTGGTATTGGGAAACGGGAAACCTACGTGTGAGCAATCCAAAAACAGCGGCAGGCAAGACGTAAAGTCTCGCTGCCGCTGTTTCATTTATCTGTGTGCTATGTGTCTTATCTGCGTGGAGGCAGAGGACCTAGATACTGGAACAAATTACATTCGATCCGACCGTTAAAAAGCTTACGCTTCTTGTCGGCGCGGCGGTTCATATAATGCTCGAGCTGTGTGCTCGGGCTTAGGATGAACAAGCTCCACGAAGGCATCGGCCGCGTAAGTGCGCCGAGTTCGCGCAGCGCAAGCTCGACATCCGGTGCTTCACCAAGACGCTCGCCATACGGCGGGTTGGTGATCAAGCAGCCATAGTCGCCGCGCGGGCGCGCTTTGGCGATGGGCTCGACCTTCAGCTGGAACTGCTTCGTCAGTCCAGCTGCCTTGGCGGCCGCCTCTGCCACTTCGATGGCAGCAGGATCGATATCGCTGCCGACGATGTGCAGCGGCACGTTGTCTTTCACCGCGTCGAAGGCTTCGTCGCGGGCTTTGTCCCACAGCTTGCGGGGAATGTTCCCCCAAGCTTCACTTGGGAAGCTGCGCCGCAGGCCTGGCGCGATGTTCCAACCGATCATCGCGGCTTCGATCGGGATGGTTCCCGACCCGCAGAACGGGTCGTAGAGCGGCCGGTCGACGTTCCAGCGGCTTAGCAGGATCATAGCTGCCGCCATGGTTTCCTTCAGCGGCGCTTCGGTCACGAGTTTGCGGTAGCCGCGCTTGTGCAAGCTTGGTCCGGTCGTGTCAATCGTTAGCGTAGCGATATCGTTCAGAAGCGCGACTTCAATCACGTAGCGCGCTCCGTTCTCGGGGAACCATTCGGTACCGTATCGTTGTTTCAGCTTCTCAACAACAGCTTTCTTGGCGATCCCTTGGCAAGCGGGGACGCTGGATAATTGTGACTTATGGGAACGCCCCTCGACAGGGAATTCGGCATCGTTCGGGATCCAGTCTGGCCAAGCGAGAGCTTTGGTGCCTTCGAAAAGTTCATCGAAGGTTGTTGCTTTGAATTGCCCCATTAGTACGAGGACGCGATCTGCTGTACGCAGCCAAAGATTGGTGCGACAGATGGCCAATTCGTCACCAAAGAAACGGACCCGTCCATTCTCGACGGTCAATTCCTCATAGCCGAGATCACGGATTTCGCGGGCAACGATAGCCTCAAGTCCCATTGGACAAGTGGCGATTAGTTCAATTTTTTGTGGCATAGGTATAGTCCTTCCATCCGGGTTGTACAACGCTCAGAAAACTCATACAATTAACAAGTATAGGACAAATAGGTTACACTTACAAACGGGTATTGCAAAGAACCTGCGAATGATGCGAATTTAGGAGGACAAATACATGGAAACGGTCACTGCGGAAAGCTATATGGAAGGTCTATATGAAGAAGATGCCGTATTAACACGAGTGAAAGAAGTCATTGTTTCTCACAACATGCCTGAGATTTCGATCGCTCCAGGATATGGCAGATTGTTAACAATGCTGGTTACGATGATTGGTGCAAAGCGAGTATTGGAAATTGGTGCGTTAGGCGGGTACAGTGGCATTTGTTTAGCGAGAGGGTTAAAAGATGGCGGCAAGCTCATTTCGCTAGAGCTGAAACAAGATTTCGCGGATGTGGCGAAACGCAACGTGACCGACGCCGGTCTTGGCGATTTCGTGGAGTATCGGATTGGCGAAGCACTTGATCACTTGAATGAGCTGCTGGAGCGGGGCGAGCGCTTCGATTTCTTCTTTATTGACGCGGATAAAGTGAATTATCCGAACTATTTGGAGCTCGCGATCAAGCTGGCGAATCCAGGCGCAATCATTGCTGGTGATAACACGCTGATGCGCGGCAAAGTTGTTGATGAGAAGCAAACGAAGGCATCGGTTCAAGCGATGCGAACGTTTAATCAGCGGATTGCGACGGATGAGAGGCTGGAAAGCACAATACTTCCGGCGTATGATGGATTGGCTTTAGCTCGCGTGAAATAGAACAAATGAGAAAAAGAGCGATTCGCTGCTAGCAGCTGATCGCTCTTTCGTCATGTTAGGACGCTTTATCCTTCGTATGTAAATCAGAATCGATCCTTTTCGTATCTTTCATTTGTGGTTGAATTTGAGTTAATGGTGTCTGAGGTTGCTTGGCAGGGGCGAGGTGAGTTGTTGTACGTTGTTTCTTGAAACTCATTGTGCTTAGGCTGTTCCAGTAGATAAACAAACATTCGGCACAAATGATAATCAGTATGATTTTACGCCAATTTAGCTTCATTCAGATAAGCCTCACTTTCCATCATACACCTATATTAGCATGTAGTGGAATTAATTTCCATAAGTTTTATCCATGGGTAAAATCTTTTCGTATTCGCTAGGTTTGTCGAATAAATGGAAAAAACATCCATCAAATTTTCGGGATTTTTGCGGATTGTTTAGATTAGATGGAAAAAGCACATGTAAATTCCCCATTTTCCGAGAAAAAGAATGAATGACTCAAAATTAGCTACTTAAAATCCAGTTATTTGAGCAAATGTGTGTTTTGAACTGATATAACTAGATATTTTCCATTTATCTTGTTGGGAGGTGGGGAGAGAGGTCTAGGTGGGAGCACTAACTTAATCACTCAAATGCACCAATCCCGTCGTGATTTCCAACTCGTACCGTCGGGTATCTGGCATCTGAGCCTCGTACGCCATCTGTACAGCTCGCTTAATATCATAAGGCACTCGTACGAATTGCAGCGCAAACCCAGCTTGAACCGCAGGATCAGCTTCTCCCTCGATCACGCAGTAGCACGCCTGAGGTATGCCGTCGTAGGGAACGCCCACACTGCCCACATTGAACAGTATCAGCCCGCTGCGCTCCCCATCACTCGCTTGCTGCTCCCCCGTACTTGTGCTCTGCTTCCCCAGCCCCGCACTCCGCTTCTCATCGCCCGCACTCTGCGCTCCTTCGCACACACTCCGCACCCCCACACTTCCACTCTTCTCCGAGGGATTGCTAAGCGTCAACATATAAGGGATATGAATATCCCCATAACCGACAATATCCGGCTCAGTCCCATCGGAGGGGATTCCAGTCATATCTGTATGTTCAAACATCGCTAATCGCTCCTTCTTAGAAGCTTCGCGCTTCAATCGGTGAAAGACGCTCTGAGCTGATGCGTGGAACAATCGTATATGCTTCCCGCTGAGCATTACATCGATCGAGAAGGGGAGCTGCTTCAAATAGGCTAGCCGCTCATCACCAAGCGATTGCTGCTGCCAGATACCTGCGGGAAGTTCCTGCAGCATCGTAATGCCGAGATCCCAGTTGCCTTGCACGACGGCTTCACAGGTTTGCTCGATAAGGTCGACAACCTCTGCCGAGCTTGGCCCCTTGCCAACAAGATCGCCTAGACAGAAGATACGTGTGATGCCTCTGCGCGCAATATCGTGAAGTACAGCTTCTAAAGCAGGTAGGTTTCCATGAATATCTGAAATAATGGCGATTTTCTCCAAGTAACCTGTTTCCTTTCTGTTCCAATGTAATGCTTCTGTTATACCACAAGCTAGACAATCTGAAAATGTGAGTCACTCCCTATTACCCAACGCTGTCGACTTCTGTTATAATTTGTAGGGGGAAAGGGGAATGTTTGAATTGGAATCCAGACAAGAACGTCACGGTAAATCGAAAAAAGAATCAAATCCGAGCAAAAAGCCTTCACTTAAAGTTTTAGGTGGCTTCACAGTTGCAGCGATTGCTTGTTTTGCCATTGGAATCGGGGCTTCTTATTTGTCCTCCAATAATAATAATGGGGAAGAAGAGGGAGCGGCTTCAACACCAATGGCTGTTATTTCACCTAAACCATCGACCTCTACTTCGAATGGAAATTCGACTGTGCAGGTAAGTCCCAGAGCTTCTACCGTCGTTACCCCGACACCAACACCAACAGCTAATGCAACAGCGGTACAGCAAGTAGGAACTGGCACACAAGTGAAGTTAACTTTTGTGGGTGATGTAATTATGGCCTCCAAAGTGGAAGATATTCTTAAGCAAAAAGGCTATGATTACCCGTACACGCAAGTGAAAGACTTCTTAACCAAAGCTGATTTTACAATTGCAAATTTGGAATCGCCGATAACGACTAGAGGCAGCGTTCAGAGCAAAGAGTACGTGTATCGTTCTGCGCCTGAGGCATTGCCCCCGCTTAAGCAAGCAGGTGTTGACATTGTTAACCTAGCCAATAACCACATCATGGATTATGGATCAGAAGGCTTGTTAGATACGATGCAAGCGTTGGATCAAGAGGGAATTAAGCGAGTGGGAGCCGGTAAGGATAATTCAGAAGCCTACCAACCACTAATCGTTGAAAAAGATGGCATGAAGATTGCTGTTTTTGGTTTCAGTCGTGTCGTTCCAGAAGCTTCTTGGAAAGCTGCACCTGGTCATCCTGGCGTTGCCGAAACGTATAACTATAAGCCGCCTGTTGAAGCCATTGAGAAAGCCAAAGCAGCAGCTGATCTAGTTGTAGTTGTGGCTCATTGGGGCGTAGAACGCGATGACAATCCGGATAAAAATCAGAAGGAGCTCGCACATCGTTACATTGATGCTGGGGCAGATCTTGTTATAGGCGGACATCCGCATGTCCTGCAAGGCTTTGAACAATACAAAGGCAAATGGATAGCCTATAGTTTAGGCAACTTCATCTTCACGACGAATGACACCCCGAAAACGTGGGAAACCGTCATCTTGGAAGCGGCTTGTACGAAGGACAAATCCTGCAATATTCATCTGGTGCCGATTTTGACCAAATCAGCCTTGCCTACTCCGATGAATGAGGAAGATGGAGCTAAACTATTTCAACGATTAAGCAAAATTTCAATAGGTGCGCAAGTGGATCAGCAAGGCAATGTGAATAAGAAATAGAAGAGGAGTTCATCTAACATGACAGCAACGATCCGAAATATATATTGCGTTGGACGAAACTATCGCGCACATGCTGCAGAACTTGGGAACGACGTCCCTGATCAACCGATGATTTTCACGAAGCCTACTCATGCGTTAGTACATATGGATGGAGGCGAACTCTCACTCCCTAGTGATCAAGGTGAGATCCATTATGAAGCGGAACTTGTCTTACATATTGCGAAGCCGTACACGGAGGGCATGAAAGTCGATGAGATCGTTGATCAATATGCGCTTGGGATTGATTTTACTCTCCGTGATGTGCAGAACGTGATTAAGAAAAAAGGGCAGCCATGGCTGCCTGCCAAAGGGTTCCTGAAGTCAGCGCCAATCACAGCTTTCCGACCTTTTCCTGGGGTATCCGAATTAACGAAATCGAACTTCCAGCTACGTCAGAACGGGCAAATGGTTCAGGACGGGAACATTTCTCTTATGATTTTCGATCTTCAAACCATTATCGAATATATTGCGAAGCATTATGGGTTAGGCCCTGGCGACATCATATTCACAGGGACGCCTGAAGGCGTGGGCCCAGTCCAAGACGGCGACCGATTAGAGCTGCACTGGGGAGAAGAACAATTTGGAGCTTTTTCCATTCACTTATAGCATAAAAGGGCAGTCTCCAAGGTCACGTCGACCTTAGAGAACTGCCCTTTTTCATCGGTATTCTATGTATTCGTTGGACTGGCTAAGGCTTCATCCGAGTATTGCTCTCTTACACGGAGAATAGCGGGTAATTGTTTGAAGAAGGCATCAACCACATCAGGGTCGAAATGCTCTCCGTGTTCCTCCTGAAACAATTGGAGAATACGATCGAGCTCCCAAGCCTTCTTGTAGACGCGATCACTGCCAAGTGCATCGAAGACATCAGCTATGGCTGTTATGCGACCGTAAATATGGATTTCCTCACCTTTAATACCGCGCGGGTACCCGCGACCATTCCATTTCTCATGATGCTCATAAGCAACAACCGCGGCGGTTTTGAGAATATGGCGGGTCGAATTTCGAAGCAAATTATAGCCGATCAGCGTATGATTTTGCATGAGTTTGAACTCGTCTTCGGTTAGCTTGCCAGGCTTATTAAGAACCGCATCAGGGATCGCTACCTTGCCAATATCATGCATGGGTGATGCCATTTTCAACAGTTCAGCCTCATCTTGACTCATACCCAACTCAAGCGCTAGTAAATAAGAATACTCAGCAACACGCTTCACGTGATTACCAGTTTCCTTAGAACGACTTTCTCCAATTTCCCCCATTCGGAAAATAATTTCTTTCTGCGTTTCCTCAATTTCCATTGTTAGGAGAGCAGACTCCAGTGATTTTCCAGCATACGAGGAGGCCAATGTTAAATATTCCATATCTTTGTCGGAGAATTGCTCACTAGCCGTTAGCTTATTAATAGCTTGATAAGCCCCCATGATCTCACCTTGGCTATTACGAAAGGGAATTACCATTAAGGCTTTCGTGCGATAACCCGTTTGTTGATCCGTACGGATGGCGCCATTTTCCAGATAAGATTTGTATTCCTCATTGGTATAAGCATCATGAATAAAGACAGCTTGATCATTCGTCACAGCATAGCCGACTAGACCAGCAGTGCTTGGGATCCTAATTTCATCAAGACCATGAGCAACTTTAGACCATAGCTCATTCTTTTGTGTATCGAGCAGCCAGACGGTACAACGATCGGAGACAATCATCTCACGACCCATATCCGCCATCAGCATAAGTACGTTATCAAGAAGCCGTTCGTTCGCAATCTTGGAAGCATAGTCGAAAATGACACGCAGCATTTCTTCGGGTTCTAGGTCTCTTTTGAAACGGGAATTGGTAGTGAAGTGATCTTGCTCCATGTCAGCCTCCTATCGCTTATCACTTTTATAGTATCATAAAATAGGCTATTTATGGTTAACAATTTGCAGAAACAACCGAAAAATGTCGAATTAATTTTACAAATCGCAACAATAATAAAGCGTCTTGGTAGAATGTGATACAATATACATATTAAAATTGGGCTCAGAAATTGAAATGAAAAGGGAGAATCCTATATATGCTGATTATGCCGATAGTCTATGGATTCATAGGAAGCGTGATGATTGCAGGCGCAGCTTACTGGAAGAAATCCTTATCTATAACTGGTCTAATGGCAGCGGTACTGCTGGGAACGACGATGTATGCGTGTGGGAGTCTAGTGTGGTTCGGTACACTTATCGCGTTCTTCATCTCATCTAGCTTGCTATCGAAGCTTAAGCATCAGCGTAAGGCTGCAGCTGAAAGTGGCTATGCCAAAGGTAGTAGACGTGATGCAGGCCAAGTTGCCGCTAATGGGGGACTAGGTTTGTTACTTTGTATCGGAAATGCGATCTGGCCAGATCCTGTCTGGTGGTATATTTACATAGGTGTTATGGCAACAGTGAATGCCGATACGTGGGCAACAGAAATTGGCGGGTTGAGTAAGTCGATCCCTCGGTCTATCGTGAATGGGAAGCGGGTTGCTGCGGGAACTTCAGGGGGAATTACAGGCTTAGGGTTAGTAGCTTCCTTGCTGGGCGGGGCGTTTATCGGACTTGTAGGGGGCATTTTCAATCAAATTGGGGTGACACATGAGTTCAATAGTTCAATCATTATTTTAGTCTCGCTTGGTGCAATTGCCGGCTTAGGTGGATCTCTCGTGGATTCTTGGCTCGGGGCGACGCTGCAGGTGATGTTTCATTGTGAGGTTTGCGGTAAAACGATTGAGAAGCAGGAGCATTGCTCTCAGAAAGCTAAGCAAATTCGAGGTCTACGAGGGATGAATAATGATGTGGTAAACGCAGCTTCCTCATTAATCGGAGGGGTAATATGCTTCTACCTGAGCACCTTACCTCTCTGATGGTTGTTTTTCAGTACGTCTATACACTTGGCTCGTTCTGTTCTAGGTTGGAAACAGTGGAGGATACGGTTGATGGATGTAGCGTTTCGTGAAGTTGTTTCTCTAGCTGTTTAACTTTACGCTGCAGCTTATATTGACGTACCATGCCGAACAGACCCACAATTAGACCACCTAATAAGGTTGAGGTTAAAATGACGAGAATCAAAGGTGTGGACGTCGTGACGAACACGAAGTTTACTTGTACCGGTTCTACATTGACGACAGCGAAAACCGCTGTGATTAGAGCAAACACTAAAGCACTGATTAGGATCCATTGCATCTTCATATAGCCATCATCCTCTCCATTAATAAAAAGGTTGAAAGCCGCTGCTTTCAACCTTTTTATTTTCCTGCTATCCGCTCTCGTTAGCAACCGGAGGGCGGGTGTAATCTCGGAATTGTTTACTTCGTAAGCTCTTCCATTTGATCCAGTAATGAGCTGAATACGCTCATCGCTTGTTTAATCGGCTCAGGTGTAGACATATCCACGCCAGCCTTCTTGAGAATGTTCAGCGAGTAGTCACTGCCGCCGCTTTTGAGGAAGCCGAGGTAACGGTCTACCGCTGGCTGGCCTTCATCCAAAATCTGCTTCGCAAAGGAAGTAGCAGCAGAGAAGCCTGTCGCATATTTATAAACATAGAAACTGTTGTAGAAGTGAGGAATACGTGCCCATTCCATCTCGATATCTTGATCCACAACCATGTCATTGCCATGGTAGAGCTTATTCAAGCCATAGTAGATTTCGCTGAACTCTTGTGGTGTCAGGGATTCGCCTTCTTCAGCTTTCTCATGCGTGATCATTTCAAATTCTGCAAACATCGTTTGACGGAAAACCGTCGTACGGAACTGATCTGCGTAGTACGTGAGCAAGTACATTTTTTCCTTCGGATCCGTTACACGTTTCAAAAGGTAATCCATGAGAAGGGCCTCATTTAGTGTAGAAGCAACTTCAGCTAAGAAAATGGTGTATTGCGCATAACGATACTCTTGGTTCTCATCCGACAAATAAGAATGAATCGCGTGACCCATCTCATGCGTCAACGTAAACATGCTGTTCAAATTGTCTTTATGATTCAACAATACGTACGGATGTGTGCCGTAAGCACCCCAGCTATAAGCACCATTGCGCTTATTTTTGTTCTCGTATACATCGATCCAGTGGTTGTCGAAACCGTCTTGAAGAATTTTTAAGTAATTTTCGCCTAGCGGTGCCAAGCTTCTCTTGATTTCTTCTTTTGCTTGCTGATATGTAATATCCATTTTAAACTCTTCAACGAGCGGTGCAAATAGGTCGTACATATGTAACTCATCGACCTTGAGCAGCTTTTTACGCAGTTTGAGATACCGTTGCAGCTGCGGCAAGGATTCATGAATGGTGGAAATTAAGTTCGTATACACTTCTTTCTTGATATTGTCACCGAATAGGCTGGATTCAAGAACAGAAGGGTAATGACGCGCTTTGGCGTAGAAAATGTTTTTGTTAATATTCGCGCTTAGAGTCGCACCAATCGTATTTCGATTATTGCGGTATGTTTCATAAACCGCTTTGAAAGCATTCTTCCGAACCTCAGGGTCACGGCTCTCTAGGAACTGAATATAGCTGCCGTGGGTAAGCTCAACTTCCTCACCTTTTTCATTCTTCACCTTTGGAAATTTCAAGTCTGCATTGTTCAACATGCCGAAAATCGTACTTGGTGCCCCCGCCATCGTACCTGCTTGAGCAAGAAGTGCTTCTTGTTCTTTAGATAATGTATGTGGCTTCTGACGAATCATTTCTTCAAGCGTATCTTTATAAAAAGATAAGGAAGGATCACTCACAAGCTGCTGAAGCTTTTCATCTGAAAGGCTTAAAATTTCAGGAGAAATGAAGGAAGCTGCTTCCCCAACTTCAACACTGAGTTTTTTTGCTTTTTCGGATAAGGCCTGATAAACAGGTTCAGCTGTATCTTCATGATGCTTCATGTTAGCGTAGACGTATAATCTTTCCATTTTCACAGAAAGCTCATCTTCCAATTGGAAAATTTGCTTAACGGAAGGCGCATCATTAAGTTTTCCTTGGAAGGCACTGACTTTGCTAAGCGAGCTTTTTACCTCTTGAAATTCCCGATCCCAAGCCTTCTGATCGGCAAATAAATCCTCCAATTGCCAACGGTGCTCGGCCGGTACTTGCTTGCGTTCCAATAATTGAGTCATCGGAGCCCTCCTGTTCTTGTTTTGAGATTGGGGTAAGCTGGTATCCTTTGCGTGTAAATCAGCTATGGGGATGGTGCTAAGCAGAATGCCCATTACAGCTGTTACATAAAGAAGGCGCATTGCAGTCACGCTCCCGGCATATTCCCATGAGGGATGTTCTAACTGAAATCCCAATCCATGGTTTTCACCTAGTATGACCGTTTGCCTGTTCAATTATTATTATACAAAACAAACGACTCTGCCGTCCACGATGGACGAGCGCGTATGGAAGTATTTTCAAGTTCCTGCTCGGAAGAAGCTAAGCAAGATGAGAACGAAGGATATGGAAACCATAACAATCGCCAGCAAAGCCAGATAACGTTTCATTTGTGCCGGAAGGCTGTCTTTTTTCATAATCAAAATGATTGCCAGGCAAAAGGATACAATTACAAATGTGAGTATAGATCCAGAATCGGTCATCGAAAATCATCCTTTTTCCTATAGAGTATGATACTTGTTCCATATCATACTAATTTTCGCTACGCAGGGTCAAACTCCTTTTTCAACCGGCATGCTGCATGGAATCTCGGGTCGTCTCATCATCTTCCTCTTTCACAAGAATGAACTTACCGCGAGAATCCATTTTGACCGTATAACGATCCTCAGGGGAAATTTGTGCCTCTTCACTAAGTTCTTTGGGAAGTGTTAATTGCCCGCTATCCCCGACACTTACCTGATAGCCAATCATCTTTGACCATTTACCTGCACCAAGCACGAGGACGACGAGTAAGCCAATGAATAACCATTTCCCTAACGGGTTGGATTCGAAGAAAGGGGCTAGGAATTTCTCGCCAGTAATCATCTTTCCTGCGGTAAGTGCAAGTACGCCAGCTCCGATATAAATAATCGATGGGTACTTTTCAATCCATTTAATGAATAAGGTGCTTCCCCAGACCACGATAGGAACACTGACAAGTAGACCAATAATGACGAGAAGGAAATTCCCGTGTGCCGCGCCAGCGACCGCGATAACATTATCTAAACCCATGACCGCATCTGCGATGATGATGGTCCGAATAGCTGCCCACATGCTGTCTTTCACTTGCATATTTTCATGATTTTTCTTTTCGCTCAGAAGCTTATACGAAATCCATATCAGCAAGATACCACCGATAAGCAGCAGTCCAGGTATTTTAAGAAGCGTTACAACAATAAGTGTAGCTAATGCACGAATAATAATCGCGCCAACCGTGCCCCAGAGAATAACCTTCTTTTGTGTTTCCTTTTTCAAATTACGTGCAGCCATCCCAATTACAATCGCGTTATCACCAGCAAGCACCAGGTCAATCAGAATAATACTTAGCAGAGAGACGAAAAAGCCCGTTGACAACCAATCCATACGCGAACACACTCCTTCAAGGTTTTTTGGATGCAAAAAGAGCCCAGCACCGTTTGACCGATGAAGGCTCTAATTCATCAAAAAAGACCTTCACCAATGAACATGGCAAAGGTCTTGCTAACAACGTTGTCGTTGCCAATAAAGCCGGGATCTGATGAGGATCCGAATTGACGACTTTACTGTATCAGCTACTCCCCTTTGGAGTGTTACTATGAGATTATACGTTTATTATATGCGGTACGTTTCAAAATAGTCCTCATTTTTTTTACCACATAAGAATTTATAAGTTTCCGGTACTAGGATGAACAAATTCTTATTGGCGATAAAAACTACATTTAAAACGCGGTCGCTCATCTTCGAATGACTTCGATAGAAGTTTTTCTCATACGTTTTTAAAAGCATCCATAATAGCTTGCAATTCTTCTTCTGTGCCATCGAATTTATCCTTAGCAAAACGCTCGCTGGCCCAGTGGAGCATGGCAGGTCGACCAATAAAGGTGTGGCACTCTTCGCCCCATTGATCGGAAATCTCGGTTAAGACGATTTTGGTGCCTTGCACCTCGACATTGAGCATGTTCCATTTATCTTTTTTATAAATCGTATGTCTTTTGAAGGGTTGATGCGACATGGCTGTTTTCCTCGTTTCTGTAATAAGCTTATAGATGTAAACAATGGTATCATAAAATGCCTTTATTTCCAAACAGGCGGATCGTTTTTTCGTTATTTTCTTGTTGCGCTGGGGAATCTCTCGTGATAGAATTCTCCTAATCCTTTCCAGAGGGAAGGGGTTATGAGCCGAGTCGAGGAGAGATGAGCATGGAACAGAAGCGTGTTTATGAGCAAGTTGGGGTTGCAATGACCTCGAGATCGTATGTGGAATATGAGAAAATGTTTATGTTGCAGAGGGCAGATCTGGTTGGGAAACGGGTGTTGGATGTCGCCGGAGGCGCATCTTCGTTTACGGCAGAGGCTAGGCAGCTTGGGATTGAAGCAGAGGCGGTTGATCCGTTATATGCGAAGTCGCCAAGTGCCATTGCAGAGCATGGGATGCAAGAGATTGAGCTTGTAGCAGCGAAGATGGCGAAATTAACTGATGTGTACGATTGGACGTTCTACGGATCTGTCGAGCAACATCGGGCAGGACGTATTCATGCACTTCAGCGTTTTGTTGAGGATTTCTCAAGCGCAGAAGGATCAGCCAGATATCATATAGCTGCTTTACCTTCATTACCATTCGAAGCGGAGAGCTTTGATCTCGTGATGTGCAGTCACTTTCTCTTTTTATATGAAGAGCAGTTTGATTATGCGTTTCATTTGGCAGCTGTTCGTGAGCTGCTTCGCGTTTGCAAGCCAGGTGGCGAGGTAAGAATATACCCGCTGATGAGTTTCCGCACAGAGGAATATTCTCGTCTCCATGATCTAATCAATGAGTTCGAGTTGGCTGGATTTACCCTTCAAAAGCGAGAGGCTAGTCTACCTTTTCTACCTAATTCTCATCAATTTTTAAGCATAAAAAAGTAGCCCTCTGCATAGTGGAAAACCTTGGTACATCAACAAATTTCAGCTTATCCACCTCGGAATTTCCGTTGATTTTTCACCACTCAAATGGTATAATTTCCTTATTCGCCATAGATGGCGATATTTTTAGGAGGTTGTTCATTTGAAGGGTACAGTGAAATGGTTTAACGCAGAAAAAGGGTACGGTTTTATTTCTGTTGATGGAGGCGACGATGTATTCGTTCACTTCTCCGCAATTCAGGGCGAAGGATTCAAAACATTAGAAGAAGGCCAATCCGTTGAGTTTGATATTACTCAAGGTAACCGTGGTCCTCAAGCAGCTAACGTCACCAAATTATAAGATTCTGGGACTCCCTACTTATAAATAGTGTCATAGCACAAGCAATAAAGACAGTTCTCGAGTTCACTCGGGGCTGTCTTTTTTGTTTGCTTCGAAGATCACGACAAATGATGCTGCCTAATCAATTTCTTATTTCGGCGGGTATAAGCCGTGCCATAGAATGTCGATAATTTGCGTTGCGGCTTCCCCCTCATGTGGAAACATTTTATTACCGTCGCCATCAGTCGCATGTCCCATCATGAGGAGTGAGGTATACGCACGAGCTATCACACGTGGATTGACTGGACCAATTTCCCCGGAGTCAATCGACTTTTGGAATTCTGTTTCGAGCGCATCCAATATGCCTTGTTCGGATTTGCGCATGGCTTTCATTTGCTCCTCGGAAAGTGTGGCTTCCATCTTGCGCATGAACGAATGCAGGTCGAAATCGACCGCTTTCAGATGTCCCTCTGTAATACCGAGAAGCCTTTCGCGAAGCGGAGCAGGCTCGCTTAAACGTTTAATGGTTACACGTCTTACGTTATCCATCAATTGAATCATGGAGGCTGTAAGAAGGTCGGACTTGGAAGGGAAATAGTAATACACAGATGCTTTCGTTACCTTGCATTCTTTGGCGATATCGTCCATAGAGACGGATTCGAAGCCCCGAGACAAAAACAACGGAATAGCCGTCATTAAAATTTTCTGATTAAGAGGCATGTCTCCCTGGGAGACGCGTGGTCTGCCGAGAGGCTTTGATTTTTTTTCCATAAGTGTCACTCCTGAGAGGATTCTAAATATAACTTGATTAATTAACTATATAGTATATATAATTAATTCTGTTACAAGATTAATTATATCACTATTTCATTTTATAGGAGAGAGGCTACGTCATGCATGAAAATCCTTTTTTCAGTAAAATAGGAGGTATTGTCGCCGGTCGCCGCAGTAAATGGGTAACATTGGCCATTTGGATTTTACTTACAGGCATATTATCTGTCTTTTTACCTAACGTCAATTCACAAGAAAATAATGCTGCTAGGCAACTGCCATCCGATTCTTGGTCGCTCGAAGCAGCAGCGTTGATGAAAGAACAATTCCCAAGTAATGAGGGTGTGCCAGCGCTCGTTGTTTGGTATCGGGGATCAGGACTGACGGATCAAGATTTGGCAGCTGTTCAAAAGGTTACGAAACAGCTCACAGATACACCGTTAGCTGCTCAAAAGGGATTGCCCCCTTTGCATCAGATACCAGCTCCTACACTAAAAGGCATGGTATCCAAGGATGGCAAAATACTCGTCCTGCCGATTTCGTTTAACGAAGGGACGGAAACGGAAGTCCTCCAGGAAGGAATGAAGAAGCTGGAGGAGATAACCGTAAGTCAATTAGGCAGTGACCCCTTTGAAGCTAAAATAGAGGAAGATGGCTTGCATGCGCGAATTACAGGCCCTGTAGGCATTCAGACGGATGCAACGGCGCTATTCAAAGGAGCCGATTTTACACTGTTGTTAGCAACGGTGCTGCTTGTTCTTGTTCTTCTCATTTTACTATATCGCTCGCCGATCCTGGCTATTATTCCACTGATTGGCGTAGGATTTGCTTATGGCGTTATTTCACCTATTCTTGGATTCATGGCCAAGCAAGGTTGGATCACGATAGACGCGCAGTCGATCTCCATTATGACCGTCCTATTGTTCGGAGCAGGAACGGATTATTGCCTCTTCTTCGTGGCTCGCTACCGACAAGCACTATTGATTGAGAAAGATAAATATTCCGCACTTCGTGTTTCATTCGGTGGTTCAACAGGGGCGATCGGGATGAGTGGACTCACCGTAATTGTTTCCTTACTGGGCTTACTATTTGCTCATTATGGCTCCAATCATCGGTTTGCGATTCCGTTTAGTGTAGCAATCTTCATTATGGCCATTGCGAGTCTGACTCTTGTCCCAGCGCTTCTTGCCATTATTGGACGTGTTTCTTTCTACCCGTTCATTCCTTTGACAGCAGAAATGCGAGCGGAGAAAGAAGCGCGCAAAGGGAAACGCATACGCGAGCACAAGCCTATTGGTGCCATGAATGCTGCGCTTGGGCGAGTGGTAACGGAAAGACCCAAAAGCGTGCTCGCTATTTCATTATTCATTCTTATTGCCTTGGCAGCTTTTGCCCCACAAATTAAGTTTACGTATAATATTTTGGAATCGTTCCCTTCCACAATGCCGTCACGAGAAGGCTTTAGCTTGTTATCAGACCATGTTTCACCAGGATCCCTGGCGCCAGTTAAAGTGGTTGTTAATACGGAAGGGAAGACAGCGGATGTTCAAGGAACGCTTGCTAAGTTACCTTATGTGGAATCGGTGAGCAAACCAGAGGATAGTAAGAAGGATGCTAATTATAAGGCGTATGAGTTGATTTTTAAGCAAGACCCGTACGACTTGGATATCATCAATCGCATTCCTGAGATTCGAAGTACATTGGAACAGAAGCTAATTGAAGCGGGGATAGCGAACCCGCAGGTGTGGGTTGGAGGAGAGACTGCCACCCAATTTGACACCAAAACCGTTGTAGAGCGGGATACGAAAATTGTTATCCCTGTGGTTATCACCGTTATCGCGATCCTCTTACTCGTGTATTTACGTTCCATTGTTGCAACCGTCTATCTGATTGCAACGGTACTGCTTTCCTATTACTCTGCACTAGGTGCTGGGTGGCTAATATTGCACTATTTCATGGATACAGCAGCAATCCAAGGATTAATTCCGCTGTATGCATTCGTATTCCTTGTAGCGTTAGGTGAGGATTATAATATTTTCATGATTTCGAGTATTTGGCAGGCAAAGGATCGATTGAAACTAAAGGATGCGATTCGTTTAGGTGTAAGCTCAACAAGCAGTGTTATCACATCGGCAGGTTTGATTCTAGCAGGCACTTTTGCAGTATTAGCCTCGCTGCCGATTCAAGTACTTGTGCAATTCGGTGTCATTTGTGCCATCGGTGTTATATTAGATACCTTCATCGTAAGGCCGTTCCTTGTCCCGTCCATCACCATGCTGCTTGGAGATGCGGTGTTCTGGCCAAGTGAAGTGAAGCGGACGCGACTCGCGTCTGGTTCTAAGAATTAAGTATGGAAAAAGGAGCTATCCGCAATCGCGGACAGCTCCTTCTACTTTTAGTCGATGATTTCAAGAATATCGTCAATTTCTTTACGCGCCATTTTACCAGGTTTATCCTTCGGATAGCCAAGGGAAATGACCATGTTAATTTGGTACTCTGCTGGAATCTCCAGGTAAGCTCGAATTTGATCCTGTGCTAACAGCACAGGGCCTGTCATAGGGCAAGTAGCGAGCCCTCTAGCATGCGCAGCAAGCATAAGGTTCTGCGAAGCTAGGCAAGAGCTCTTGATGCCTTCTTCGGCCCAAACATGATCATCGACCAATTGAATCGGGTCAAAGATGCGATCACGGAATTTGGATTCATAAGGTGTCGCCAAGCAAATGATGAGAACAGGGGCGTCCGAGAAGGCCGTTGCATAAGGTCCGAAGGATCTTACCAGCATGCGTGCTTCTCTAGATAGCCCTTTCTCCTCGGCAGCCGCGGCACGTAGATGCAACTGGTCCCAAGTCAATTGCTCGATATGTTTGATCTTCTCTGTATTTCGAATGGCGATAAATTTCCATGTTTGTGAGTTCGTATCACTGGGAGCATAACGAGCACAGTCGATGATTTCGCGAATATCTTCAACTGCGACTGTTTGCTCGGTAAAGTTGCGAATGCTGCGTCGATCAAGAACGATGGTTTTGAAATCTTCATACATCATAATAAATGTGTACCTACCTTTGCTGCTCATAATGTTCATCTTGGTTTATTACTTGGTACTAAGACTATATCCTTATTATAGGGGAGATCTACAAGGAGTACAACTGCCGTTACTCCCAATATGCTCAAACTATAAGGAAATAACGATTCTCTTATCATCGACTAGGAAGAGCTTCCTCATTCTTTTGAAACAAATACGTGCACAGAAAGCCTATGGCAGACGTTGTGGATAAGCACGCTGCAATGAGATAAACGGTACTTCCGCCAGCTTCGTTATAGATCCATCCACCAGCCGTGCCGCTTATCAAACCAGCTATACTAGACCAGGCCACAGCGAATATGGCTTGACCTGAAGAGCGGTACTCATCCGGAATAATTTGACTCAAATAACGATTCGCGGTAAAAAGGAAAACACCGAAAGTTAAGCTATGGAGAAGCTGAATGCCGATGATCCAAATTGGATCTTGGATGAAACTCATCATGACGAAGCGGAAAGCGTAAATCACACCAGCAAAGGCAAGTAAGGGCAATTCCTTGAAGCGATGCCCATGCTTGCTCAGAAAGAAAAAGACAGGAATTTCACTGAGTGCTGATGTCATCCACGCGTAACCGATGAGTGAATCTGAGGCGCCGAGCTGACGCATATACAGGGCTAAGAAGCCATCATTAAACCGATGTGAAACCGACATGATGATCACAAGTATAAGGAACCAGATGAATTTTTTGGAACGGATAATGTTCACCATGCCGCCAAAGGCCATTTTTTTGCCGCCTGAACGTGTATCTTTCAGCAGAAAAAGAATGATTAATGTACAGCCTATCGTTATAAAAAGCAAGAGAGGTGTAAGTCCCGTTCCATATGCTCGTAAGATTAGACCGAAGCCTCCAGCTGAAAGTGCGAAGCCAATGGAGCCATAGACGCGGAAGGAAGCATAGCTTTTCCCACTAGATCGAATATGCAGCATGACTTGACTGTCATTTAAGGAGTTCACTGGCTGTTGGAAGAAGAAAAACGCTGCCAAACAGACGTAGAGCAGGGAAAACCAGCCTGCGGTAGATACTAAGACGGCAGTGACGAGCTGACCGAGGATCAGAATAATCATGATCTTTTTTACCGTTTGAAATCGGTCGCTCAGAAATCCCCACAACAGGTTGGTTGCAATGCCGATCAGTGGTCCAATGGCGTAGAGCAAGCCGATTTGGATCTTAGAATAGCCTTTATAATCGAAATAAAGCGGGAAAAAAGTCACAACAATCCCCATCGTCATAAAAAAAGAAAAAGTAAACATTTTGAGCAATCGATCATTTCTATCAATCGCATTTGAATTTGACAAGCGTAATCATCACCATTTCGTTACATATTTTCTTGAGGTTGATTAGGTTGTTGCACATCATTAGTTCGTTTGAGCACATAGATGACGACAAGCAGTTCTGCCAACATGCCCACTGATTGTGCCAGCGCCCCAATCATCCCATTCCAGTCTGGAACCGTTGCAATGGCAACGAATAAAGTGAATACCGTTATAGTAGCATTCGCAGATTGCGAGAAAACCATGATTTTTGTTTGGCCGCGCAGCATAATAATTCCATTCATATAATCAAGCCATGGGAATACAATCGTCATGATCATGAAAATTCGCATTGCACTCAGACTGGCTTGCCGCAGCTCCGCATTTACACCCATGACATGAGTCATAAACCAAGGACCGATCGGTGTATAAGCCAGTATGGCTATTAGTGTTCCTGGAATGAAGCTGAGCAGGAGAATGAATTTTTTGACTCGCGCAGCATCTTTACGATAGAAATTCAAGACGATTTGATGTATGTATGAGAAGAAACTCATCACTAACTGAGTTAAGGATCCAGCGATCGCAAAGGACGAGATGGCTAGATGGATATGTGTTGTTTTGCCTAACATGGCATTAATAGATGGTCCAATAATGACTGCGATAACTGATGAATATAATAGCGGCTTATAAAAACTGAAAATTTGCTGCTTCGTCTCAATCGGATGATTAGGCGCTTTCTCCGGAATAACATGCTTGAGTAAGCTTGTACCCTCCCAAATTGCAACAGCTGCTTCAATGACCATGCCAACAAGGAAGATTATGGCACCCACTTTACCGCTAGAGACGTTATCCGTTGTAATGAAATATAAAGATAAGAAATACATCGCGATAATCCGTACGCCCATGCCGATGGTGAGCCATTTGGTACGCATATTGAAAATGATAATCCCGTGAAATAAACAACGCAGACCAGAGAAGATGCTTACGTACATGAGGATACGGTAAACACTTAATGTAGCAGCAAGCATTTCACGTTCTACGCCGAAAAAATAAAGAAACACCCATTCTCCAACCGGTGTATAACAGAGAATGAGACCAAGCAGGATGATACAGGCAAAGACATATGAGCTGACAACGCCCATGGCGCGGAACGAAACCCGATCCCTGACGAGTGCAGAGCAGGCTTGTCGTAGCAATACAACGGGTCTTTCAGTCAGTCCTAGTAGACTTAGGGGGATGGCATAGCTGGCGATGACGAGCTCGGGATTATCAGCCCTTGCCAATGTGCTATTAATAATAACATGCGAGAGGGTTACAAGCGTTGCAGAAAGTCCGAGGGGGAGGAAAAAGGAGATGAGCTGTTTCCATGTGATGGTTTCCTTTAGTGACTTAGCATTCATCCAAATCGCACTCCTTCGCGTTTTGCAAAACATTTCTTAAGTATATCAGAAAATGAATTCAGGATAACATACAATTTTAACTGGAAACCGAAGGTTTGAAGTGATACATTTAAAGGTAGAATGTTTCTTGAACATGACTGACAGCTTTGCCTGCAAGGAGGTACATAGGAATGAACAGCTATTTTCAGTATGATGAGAGACTCGGCATTGAGATTCCCGTTTTGGAATTGGAGTGGGATATGTATGATGCTGCAGTTCGCATAAATCTTTTATTACAGTGGGAACAAATTCGAGGCGTTATTCCGGATCGTATCATGAAATTGGAAGCACAAATCATTGAAAAGCAAAATAAACTCGATAAGGAAGACGATTTTGTAACCTCCTGCCGTTTGAATTCCGATATTGCTGACTTGGCTTCAATCATAAATGATCTTCATCTCTGGTTTCGAACTAATCAGGATTTGGAATCAAAAACCCACCATTAATGGTTGTCAATGAAGGGAGAATGACTGCATGCATAGCAATAAGGATGGGAATAACTGGCTAGGAACGATAGCGAAACCACTTCTGGAACATCTCCCTGCGCTTTATCCAATTGAAGAGTGGGACGTTGCGATGGATGCACGGATCGAAGAACTCTCTACGGCGTTGATTACGGAAGGAAGTCCTGAACAGCAGCCCTATGGGTTAGCCATTAAAGCAGGCCTGTTTCTTCTAAATGAAAGCCTGGATAAATCTCATGATATATCGCAGGAAATTACGAATCCAACCGGAAGTTACTGGCATGCCCTTATGCATCGGATGGAAGGCGACTATAGTAATGCGAAATACTGGTTTAACGATGTTGGTCATCATCCTATCTTTTCTAATCTAATCCAATGTGTAAGAGATAATCTATCGCTCAAAGACTTCATGGAATTGGAAAATGAAGCTCTTCGACATAAGCTTGAAGTACTTGTAACATCGCCAGTTTGGAATCCATATGTATTTATTGATGTGATTGAAATTCAGGTATCGCTTGTTCAGAATCCTACAGTTGATAGTTGGTTACGCCAAATACAGCGATCTGAAATGCAATTGTTACTTCAATTCTGCTATGAACAAAGTTGTGGAGGAAGTTTACTTGAAGCAATTGGACAAAAGTAGATTAAGAAGCCATGCGAAGGTACCGCAGGGGCCCATCCGATTAATGATCAGTGTATATCGTTATATTTTACCCGGTGTCAATGAGCAATTGATCTTCTGGAAAAGTAAAGCGGCGAATATTCCCGATGAAGAGCTTCGTACCCAAGCGCTAGCAAGCATTGCAACGAAGCAGTTCCATTGTCAAGGAGGAGCTGTGTATGCAGCTGCTCATTTATCGATGCGCCATGTGCTTATTCCACTTATCGTTGCATTCCAGTCGATCAGTGACTACTTGGATAATTTATGTGATCGAAGTACGTCGCTTGATCCTAAGGATTTTCGGCAATTGCATCAATCCATGCTAGATGCGGTTGATCCTGCGAAGCCTCTGCATGACTACTATGCGTTCAGAGATGAGAAAGAAGACGGCGGCTATTTAAGAGATCTTGTTCAGCAATGCCAGACTTCGATTAGCCAGATGCCATCGTACTTGAAAGTGGCTGATCAGGTAAAAGAGTTTGTTGGCTTATACTGTGATTTACAGGTGTACAAGCATATTCGTAAGGATTTACGCGAGCCACAGCTGCATCAATGGTGGGATTATTACCACCATAAGTATAGCCAGATCGATTGGAATGAGTTTGCGGCTGCAACGGGCTCAACCTTGGGTATGTTTATGTTATTTTTAGCTGCGTGTGATCCGATACTGACGGACAAGCAGGTGGAATCCATTCGGGAAGCTTATTTTCCTTATGTGTGTGGACTTCATATCTTACTCGATTATTTAATTGATCAAGAAGAAGATATTGAAGGTGGAGACCTGAATTTCTGTACCTACTACGATTCGTTAGATACAACCGTAGAGCGTATCGCTTTCATTGTCCAAGAGGCGAGAAGTAAAATTTTGTTCTTGGAACATCCGAGATTTCATCGTATGATAATCGAAGGTTTGCTTGCTCTTTATTTATCTGACCCTAAGGTCAACAGTCAACACCAAGTGAAGAAAATCTCAAAGCGTCTGATGAAAAACAGTCCTTTAACCAGGCTTTTTTTCTGGATAAATAGCATGTACATCCGTACGACATCATGAATGTCATTCACAAGAATTATGAAGGAGGAAATTTAACATGTCAGCAGTAAAATCAATTGCCGTTTTAACCAGTGGAGGAGATTCTCAGGGGATGAATGCAGCAGTTCGAGCGGTTGTTCGAAGTGCATTATACCATGGGCTCGAAGTGTATGCCGTTCAGCGCGGGTATCAAGGTCTTATTAACGATGATATCCGTAAAATGGATTTGCGCAGCGTAGGTGACATCATTCAACGTGGAGGAACGATTCTCCAAACGGCTCGTTGTAAAGAATTTATGACTCCTGAAGGACAACAAATCGGTGCAGACAACTTGCGGAAACGCGGGATTGACGGCTTAGTTGTTATTGGTGGAGATGGTTCCTATCAAGGAGCGAACAAGCTTAGCAAGCTGGGTATCAAAACGATGGGCCTACCGGGCACGATCGACAATGACATCCCATTCACTGATTTTACAATTGGATTCGATACAGCTGTTAGTATCGTCGTAGATGCGATTAATAAGCTGCGGGATACGATGACATCTCATGAACGTTCATCAGTTGTCGAGGTTATGGGACGTCATTGTGGTGAAATTGCCTTGTATGCGGGACTTGCCAGCGGTGCTGAAACCATTATTGTGCCAGAGGTGGATGTGGATGTTACAGAGGTAGCTAATCGGATGAAGGATAACTTCAACCATGGCAAGCGTCACAGTATTATCCTTGTTGCTGAAGGAGCAGGAACTGGTGAAGGAATTGCGAAGCAGATCACAGAAACCAACGGGATTGAACCTCGTGTGACCGTTCTTGGTCATATTCAACGCGGTGGTGCGCCAACGCATAATGACCGTATTTTGGCAAGTCGTCTAGGTGATTTTGCTGTTCGCAAACTGATGGAGGGTGATTCTTCCAAAGCTTGCGGTATTATCAAAGGTGAGCTTGTGGCAACGGATATCGATCTTGTTGTGAACACGAAACGTACCTTTAACATGGAGCTTTATGAATTGGCTAGTCGGTTGTCCCAGTAAGCCTGATTTTGTGAATAGATGTTGATCTTCATTTGCATTTCGGCTATAATAGCGAACAACGTATAAATCGACATCATGTCAATGAAGAGCTTCCAACTCGGAGACGTTCATGATCGGAAGGATGTAAGGTCCTTCTCTAAATAAACCGGCACCGCCCGTTATCGCGGAACCAAGCGGATGATGACCATTCATGTCATCATCAAGTTGGGTGGCACCGCGAGCAGAACGCTCCTCGTCCCAATCGGACTGAGGGCGTTTTTTGTCTTTTTCACATATACGAAGAGGAAGCGGTGACGGAACATGCTGGATATCAAATGGATTCGAAATAACCCAGATCACGTAAAAGCAGCAGCTATTCTAAAAGGTGTAGAATGCCACGTTGAGGAAGTGCTCGTAGTCGATGAGAAGAAAAGGGAATTGCTGGGCCAAGTCGATCTGCTGCGAGCAGATCGCAATCGTGCTTCGGAGCAAATAGCGTCACTAATGACGCAGAGGAAGACCGCTGAGGCAGAAAGCTTGAAGGATCAAGTTCGCGGCTGGAATCAGCGATTGTCGACTCTGGAAGAGGAATTAGCGGTGTGTGAACAAAGGTTCAAGGAGCTCATGCTGAAGATACCGAATATAGCCTCGCCGGATACACCAATAGGTGCGAGCGATCAAGAGAACATTGAGGTGAAGGTCGTTGGCGATAAGCCAACTTTTGAATTCGAGATGAGAGATCACCTTCAGCTTGGTGAAGCACTAAATATGATCGATGTTGCTAGAGGAGTTAAGATTGCAGGCAGCCGCAATTATTATCTCAAAGGAATGGGACTTTATTTGCACAGGGCTGTCCAACAACTAGCCGTAGACCTGTTAACGGATCGTGGCTTCACCGTCATGGATGTGCCGCTCATGGTGCGGGAGGAAACTCTGCTGAATGCGGCTTTCTTTCCAACAGGTAAAGATCAAACGTATGAGCTTCCTGAGGACAACACATGGTTAGTCGGTACTTCGGAAGGCCCATTAGTTTCGTACTATGCGGGAGAGATCGTCGATTTATCGGAGGGACCAATTCAGTTAGCAGCCGTGTCGAATTGCTTCCGGAAAGAAACGGGCTCAGCGGGAAGAGATGTCAGGGGCTTATATCGTGTCCATCAATTCGCGAAGGTTGAGCAAGTGATCCTCTGTGAAAATAATACGGATGAAGCAGATCGCATGCTGCAGTTGATCACACAAAATGCTGAAGATTTACTCGCATGTCTAGAATTACCTTATCGTGTTGTAGCGGTGTGTTCGGGGGACATGGGGGCTAAAAACTACAAACAATTCGACATTGAAACATGGATGCCTAGCCGAGGGGCATACGGCGAAACGCATTCGTCGTCGAGCCTGCTGGATTTCCAAGCTAGACGCAGTAATTTGCGCTATCGGGATCAGGAAGGTGTGTTACGCTATTGCTACACACTGAATAATACAGCTGTTGCATCGCCGCGGATCCTTATTCCATTGCTTGAAAATCACCAACAGGCAGATGGCTCGATTTATATCCCCCCTGCGTTGCGACCGTATATGCGAGGACTGGAAGCCATTAGCGTTTAATAATAGAAAGCCCCTTATCCTAAGTGTTTCAATAGGATAAGGGGCTTTTTGTTGGAAGCGGCGTTTTGGAATTGACTAAGAAGCGAAGGATTAGTGACTTAGGGACGTAGGAGTTTCCGAGGTCACCAACTCCTAAGTTCCCAAGTTCCCAAGTTCCCAAGTTCCCAAGTTCCCAAGTTCCCAAGTTCCCAAGTTCCCAAGTTCCCAAGTTCCTAAGTTCCTAAGTTCCTAAGTTCCTAAGTTCCCAGCTCCCCAACTCCCCAACTCCCCAACTTATAGGTTAACGGACATAGGTGACGCTATTTGGTCTAAATATGACGGTTTAAAACTCTAACGGCCACGGCTGATGCTATTCAGCTAAATATGATCTTTATTTGAGTGAATTGCCACAATACGGTCCATCATGTCCGTTAGATCAACAAAATCCCTAGTTGTGTAGAAATAACGATCATCGTGTCCGTTAGAGTTTGCAGGTGCCACCGCCTTACGACTTAATAACCTTCAGCCAAGTCTACAACATTGATCATATCTCCGCCATCCAGCATCGCGCGCAAATTGTGATAGAAAATGGTGGATACGCGATCCGTATAATGTTCAGATGATCCAGCAATATGAGGGGTTAGGATGACATTCTTCATGACCCAAAGTGGGGAAGTAGCAGGTAGTGGCTCTTGCTCAAAAACATCTAAGGCTGCACCGGCTAGTTTGCCTTCCTGTAAGGCTTGAATCAAAGCAATTTCATCCAGCACATCTCCGCGAGCTAAATTAATGAAAAAAGCGCTCGGCTTCATAAGCGCTAGATGCTCTTTACGTAAGAATCCCCGCGTTTTCACTGTACTTGGAAGCAGAACGACGATGAAATCACTTTGGGACAGCAGCAACTGAAGACCATCCTCACCGTGAACGGTTGTATCGAAAGCGGCTTGTGGTATCCCTGAACGATTCAGGCCGATGACCGACATATCAAACGCTTTGGCCTTGCGAGCAACCGCTTCGCCGATGGCCCCAGCCCCGATAATGCCTATCGTCTTGCCGTGCAGCTCTCCAAAGCGGACTTGATTGTCCCACACATGCTGCTGTTGGTTATCATGAAGTAAATTAGCTTTCCGAACCCATTGCAGCATGAGACTCAGCGCAAATTCACTCATTTGAATGGTGTGAACACCTCTAGCATTCGTGACAATCACTTGACGTTGATCGAGTTCCGCAAGAGGCAGTTTATCAACGCCTGCGGATAAGGTTTGCACCCATTTCAACTTCTGGGCTCGACTGACGATGTCTGGGTGTAATCGACCTGCTGAGATGATCACATCAGCATCAGGGAGCATATCACCTGCATCCTTAGAAGAGGAAAACCAATGAAACTGGATGCGCTCCTTCAAGTCTTTAGGCATTTGCTCTTGCATAGAAGTTAAATTCATGCCTGTTATAGCTACTATTTTCAGCATATCATCACATCCTTTTTGATTATCGAAATGAATACTACAATGATATATGAAATGGAAACCGAAAGTAAACACGGACCGCATGCAAAATACCCCGGGAGCATACTTATGCTCTCAGGGTACTGATAAATTTGACTTTTAATAGCTTACATTAGCCGTATAGTTATTGTTGGCATTCCACAATAAATACTCATTAATTCCGTTGTCTTTCAAGGCTCGAATCTGCTCATCTAACTCATGCTTGCCGTATTTAATATAGCCTGGAACCCAAGAAGCAGTAAAGTCTTGTATCCAAGGGCGGATAACAGGCTTCCAGCCTTTCTGATCAATGGCTTCAAGCTTTTTATTGGTATCCTTGGAAGCACCATTAATTGTGGCATACGGTGCAGCATCAGGTACTTTGGATCCGAACCAACCCGTGCTGTAATGGCTTGGATAAATCATTGGAGCAATGACATCGACATTCTGTGAGATTTTCTCGAAATCTTGACCGATACCTTCGGCAGCCGGAACAGACGCTGCATAACCGAAAATGTCGACAGAGACGCGAACGCCAAGAGGTGATAATTGCTCTCTCGCATATTTTACGAAAGAGGAGACAGCATCAATCCGTGAACGCTCATCTTTGGTATATTTGAGAATGTCTGCTCGTTTCTCGAAGCCTTCTGGGAAGCGGACATAATCGAACTGAATTTCTTTGAAGCCTGCTTTGACAGCTTCTTTGGCAACGGCAATGTTGTAGTCCCACACTTCTTTGTTGTATGGATTAACGAAGCTGTCAGGCGGGTTCTTGCCATTCCCCCACAGTGTGCCATCTGGATTAATGAAGGATAATTCCGGTTTCTTCTTGGCAAGAACCGTGTCTTTGAATACGACGATACGGGCAATGGGATAAATGTTATGTTCTTGTAACGTTGTCATGAGTCCTGGCATATTGCTAATAATTTTCTGAGTTGTTCCCATCGCATCGAGCTCGGCATTCCCAGTTTCCCAAGTAATGTAGCCCCAGTCATCTTTCACATCGATAACCATCGAATTTAAATCGGTATCATCAAGTAATTTTACAAGCGTATTGAGTCGAGAGCCGCCAGCACTGTGAGCAGTGGAGTAGATCCCTTTAACGACAGGGGCATCTTTCTGTGGATCTACTTTGTTGATAGGTGCGAGTGGATCCGTTACTTCCGTAGGTGATGTAGGCGTTACTGGTTGAACGATAGCAACAGCGTTCTTCGCATCTAGCGAAGCCTGCACAAGCTGTTCAAAGCTTGCTTCGGGGTTTGCGGCCGTAACATTACCCCAAATGAGGGCAAGTGAGGCGAGTAATATTTCCATGATGAATAAGTCCACTCCAATCCTTGTTTCTAGCTTTCATTATAAGCCAAGCGGGAAACTACGCACAGAGGAAATTTGTAGGCTTTTGTAGAAGCTTGTATGAGTAATTTGGCACATGAGGTATACAGTCCTTAAGTAGGAATAAACAAAAACACCTAGAAGCTTGGCCTCCAGGTGCTTGGACTTACTTATTTGATTCACTCTTCGATACTTCAGGGTTAATTTCTTTCCGTGCAATCGTAGGTTGATCATCCGTTGATGAGTTGCTGCCGTTTCCATTTGTTGCATCTTTGAACTCGCGGAACATTTTGCCAAAACCTCGACCAAGCTCAGGCAGTTTATTAGGCCCAAATAAAAGCAGGGCAACGATCGCAATTAGAATGATGTGCCAAGGAGATAAAGCTCCCATTCCAGACACCTCCAGTAATATTTATGTTAGCTCTATTATATCATGGACTTATCATAACCCATATAGCCTATTTATTACAATTTTAATAACACGATGCGTAAAATAGCTGCAAAAAAAGACACCCTCAATGGTACAGGGTGTCCTTATGATGTTCCGAAATGCTAAATTGAATAATTTCCATGACATCTTCCGCTGCGAGTGCCTCTATACCGAACCGTAGCACGATCTCGGATTCCAACTCATTGCTGGTTAAAGAGGGATACAACTCGGGCGTTAATTTCATTACAATCCTGGATAATTTGACTGTCTCCACAAGCATCACCCTTCCAATCAGAAGATTAGAATAAGAACTACGCCTGAACCTACCATCGATGAAAACCAGAACTATATGAAATTATATTCATTATAACACAATTCAAAAGGGAATAAAGGGGCAGGTGGCTTATTTCTCACTTGGGCTTTCGGAATTCCCCAACAACACCGACAGTTTCCACAATATTCACGAACGCTTTCGGGTCAATCTCCTTAATAATTCGCTTTAATTCCACGAGTTCATATCGTGTCGTAACCGTCATCAACATATCATGCTGCTGCTTCGTATAGGCACCTTCCGTTTTAATAAGGGTAACACCTCTGGGGATCATAAGCAGCTTATTAATAATGGCATCCTTATGTTTAGTAACAATGAACGCGGTTACTTTAATATGACGGATATGTATCATATCGACAGTTTTTCCGCTAATGAAAATAGCTAACATTGAGAACAATGCAAGGTCCCAATTATCTTTGAAATAGCCGAGTGCGACGATAACAATACCATTCATCGAGGATAAAATGGTGCCAAGAGGGAAGTCATATTTCCGGGTTAAAATCAGGCCGACAATGTCAAACCCGCCGCTGGATCCGCCGATGCGAAGCGTGATTCCGCTACCGATACCAATAAGGACGCCGCCAAAAACAGCACCTAACATGGAATCATTGGCAACGAAGCTGGTCGGAATAATTTGCATCATCCAAGTGGTTAAAACGACAGATGCAACGCTGATCATGATGAAACGTTTACCAATGGATACGAGTCCCCAAATCATGAGTGGCATGTTAAACAATAAGTAAAGAAATCCGATATTATAATCTGTAAAATAACCTATAATCATGGCAATACCCGAAACCCCACCGCTAAGGAGTTGATGGGGGATGAGAAACATATTGAAGCCAACTGCGACAAGCAGTGCGCCAACTAGAATGATTAGAACATCTAGCGCCTTTTTCAAAACAAATCACCTCTAAAATAGTATGCAGCATATTGCAAGTATAATTCATTCTTATAAAACTGCAATCATTATTTAGACAGTGGACAATTAATTCGAAATGCATAAAAAAAGCTGCGTCCAAAAGATGGAGAGCAGCTTGAAATTGGAAATTATCGGCGCTTGAAGGAGCCTGTTTTCTTAGTGGTACTTGGCTTACTTGTTGTTGGCTTTGTTACTTTATTAGGAGTCGAACCATCATTCTTACGTGTTGTTGAGGAGCTTCCAGAGCTAGGATTTGCTGCACCACTTGTGAAACCACCCGTTCGATCGGACGTAGTGGGCTTCGTTTCCTTGGTGGACCCTGTAGTTGGTGTTGTTGCCTTGTAATTCGGCGTCTTTGTGTAGCCGCGGTAGTCATAAGAAGATCCTCTATTGTTATTCCAGCCGCCACCGAATATAGATTGAAGCAGCGAGGCGGTTAAATAGCCTTGTAAGAAGGAGGAATCATAATGGCTCTTGGCATATTCAATACTATCGAGCTGTACTAATGTATTTTTATTATCACTTGGATCTTTCTGGATATTGATAACCTTGTCCTTATACACAAGGAACATCTGATCGTCAGATTCCTTACTCTTCTCTTTAGGCGTTTCTTTGGCAGCCAGTTCATTCGCAACTGTTGGTACATTCTTGCCTTCAACAGCGTAAACTTTGGACATCGTGGTTCCCTTGCCATCTACGCTTACTAACGGGTATTCATCCTTGATATAACGTCCGGCATCTGCACCACATGCGGTAAGAAGAGCGATTATTACTATGAAGGAAAGCCATGAAGTCCATCTCTTCATTTTCTGGTAGTCCTCCTTTCAGGGTGTTTCCGAAACATGCTTCCATGATAACATAGCTTCGTCGTCATCAGTGTCGATTTCAAAAATTTCTCAAAAATTTAATTTGATTGCCAGGTGTGCGCTCGCCTTCTAGGGCAACAAATTTGCCATCCTGCCATTGAAGGAAAAAGAAGCGCTGGTCAGGTCCGAAATATCGCCAGAAGATGATATCATCGCCGCTGCGGAAATCAGTGTTGCCTTCTGTCCGTGAGACGTCATTGCGATGAAATTCCAAATCGAAAGTGACATCTCCATCTAACTCTAATCGAGTAGGCACATCATTGGGGTCATCTAGTGCTCCTTCAATAAAGCTGCATAAGAAGCAATCATAGGTTCTCCCTTTTTCCACAATCAAGCACTGAATATTTTTACCGCTTTGTAGATAATAAGCATAGCGATGTGGAGCAAATCCACGGTCAAAATAAACGACTTTACCGGAGATTACATATTCCTCTAAGTCTACATTTACAATATCGCCAACACGCGCATCTTCAAGTGGATTGCCGACGGCTGCTGTTGTAGGTGGTTGCTTCTGACTGCGAAGAATGTTGCTAACACGCTTAAATAGGGACATAAGAAACTCTCCTCTGTACGATTCCGTTTTATTGTTCTCCCCTTTAATACGAGTTACTTATTCATTCGGTTTCGTTCGAATCGTTAAAAGTAGCCACTGGCAATGTGGGTATCACCTGTGCTATAATATTTTAGATGTTCTTAAGGGCGGCCAGTTGGATCATGGAAGATGACGAATCGAAAGTGTATTCCACCAAGAAACTATAGAGACGGATAGGAAGTCGTACTTAAGGGTAAAAAAGATACAAGGCATTAGCCTGCCCTGTACAAAAGGAGATTGAATTTATTTGAAAACATTTCAGGAGTTTGGTTTAGACGCATCGGTATTACGCGCGATTACAGAGATGGGCTTTGAAGAGTCCACACCAATTCAAGAGAAAACAATACCATTGGCCATGGAAGGCCGTGATTTGATCGGGCAAGCACAAACAGGTACTGGGAAAACGGCAGCGTTTGGTATTCCACTAGTTAATAAAATCAATGTAAAAGAAGAGCGCATTTCGGCTTTAATCATGTGTCCAACACGGGAACTTGCCATTCAGGTTGCGGAAGAGATTGAAAAACTCGGTCGTTTCAAAGGCATTCGTTCTTTGCCAATTTACGGTGGACAGGATATCGTGAAACAAATCCGCGCTTTGAAAAAGAAACCACAAATTATTATCGGAACGCCAGGACGTCTTCTAGACCATATTAACCGCAAAACGATCAAGCTTGATGATGTTCAAACGGTTATTTTGGATGAAGCTGATGAAATGCTTGATATGGGCTTCATGGATGATATTCAATCTATTCTTAAACTAGTTCCAGCAGAACGTCACACGATGTTGTTCTCTGCAACTATGCCGACGAACATTCAGAAATTGGCTCAACAATTCCTTACAAATCCAGAGCACGTTTCGGTAATCCCGAAACAAGTGAGCGCTCCTTTGATCGAGCAAGCTTACATTGAATTGCATGAAAAACAAAAGTTTGAGGCGCTTAGCCGTTTGATCGACATGGAAGCACCAGACCTAGCAATTATCTTCGGACGCACAAAGCGTCGGGTAGATGAGTTGGCAGAAGCTCTTCAAAAAAGAGGTTATGCTGCTGAGGGACTTCATGGTGACTTATCCCAAAATCAACGTGATAACGTAATGAGAAAATTCCGTGATGGTAGTATTGATGTTCTTGTAGCAACTGACGTTGCTGCACGTGGGCTAGATGTATCTGGTGTTACTCATGTTATCAACTTTGACCTTCCGCAAGATCCAGAGAGCTACGTTCACCGTATCGGCCGTACAGGTCGTGCAGGTAAAGAAGGTACTGCTTGGACTTTCGTGACGCCACGAGAAATCGATCACCTTCACTTTATTGAGAAGGTTACACGCCATAAAATCAACAAAAAACCTTTGCCAAGCGTAGCAGAAGCGGTAGAAGGTAAGCAAAAAATGACAGCTGAGCGTATTTTGGATATGCTTCAAAAAGAAGAGCATTCCGAATTTAAAGGCCTAGCTATTCAAATGCTTGAGCAATACGATTCCGTTAACTTGCTTGCAGCAGCGATGAAGCTTCTTACAGGTGACAAGAAAGATCTAAATATCGAATTGACACCAGAAGATCCGATTCGTGCAAGAAAGAAAAAATTCGATGTTCGCAGCTCAGGTAGACGTGTTGGCGGTGGATACGGTTCAGGATCAGGTTCAAGCGATCGTCGTCAAGGTGGCGGCGGTTATGGTGGATCAGGTTCAGGCAATTCCTCAAGTGGTGGCTCACGTTACCCACGTAAGGATAGCAGAGACTACGGTTCAAACAGAGAAGGCGGAAGCAGCTCAACTTCGAGAAATCGTGAATACGGAAGCAATAACTCCGGAAATCGTGATCGTTCCAGAGCGCCGCGCAAAAGTGAAGATACACTTGTAAATAAATAAGTTACAGCACTAAAAAGGCGGAGATCCTAAGGATCTCCGCCTTTTTCAAGTTGTATATGGTTTAAATTACAAATGAGCTAGTGATGATAACTAACAAAATGAAAAGCACCAAAATAGCACCTGCGGATGTTCCAACTGCATGAGACATAGTATCAACCTCCTGAATAATGATTGGTGGTACGATTAGACAATACTATATTATGTAAAAGAACCTATAACGACTAGACAGCTACCTATATCATGAAAAATAGGCTATAATTAAGAACATATACAAAAAAGACATGCTATCGTCATGTCAGCAGTTAACAACGTAGAAAGTTTCCAGATGGAAACGCTAAGGAGGAAGCAGTTTTGGAGTTTAAGGGAGTTATGGGAGGACTGTACAGAATATCGGAGTGGATTATGCGGTTATCCGTTATCAATTTGCTTTGGATGCTTTGTTCGATTCCGGTATTCTTTTTCCTCTTTATGGGGTTAGTGAGTCAAACGCCGGACGCTTTGAAAGCTACGCTGCCGATTCTTGCAATTTTGGCACCGTTTACTTTATTTCCTGCGACAACAGCTATGTTTGCGGTTGCTAGGAAATGGGTGACTGGAGAAGAAGATGTTCCGTTGTTAAAAACATTTTTCCGTGGATACAAAGAAAACTATTTGCAAAGTATGCTTGGCGGTATATTCTTTGTACTAATCTTCGTTATTATTGCTGTGAACTATTTCTTCTATTTGAAGCAAGGCAGCTCGTTGAAAGTACTAGCCGTTCTTTTTATTGCTTTCACCGTGATCATGATTATTGCTTTGTTTAATTTCTTCTCCATTATCGTTCATTTGCACATGAAGATTTTTCAAATTGTTAAAAATTCAATTTTAATTACAATTGGCAATCCCATCAATTCGATTGTTTTGCTCATTTGTAATGGTGTTATTGTTTATATTTGTTTAACGAAGTTCAATTTCTTCTTAGTTGTGTTCTTTATGGGTGCTATTGTAGCTACGTTTTCCTTCTGGCAGTTTAACCGAAGCTTTACGAAGCTTCAGACGAAACAACAGGAGCTGGAAGAGAAGGAACAGCAGCGACTTGCTGAAGCCGCAGCGGCTGAAGAAGGAAATGATGATACGAGTGAACGAGTAGATAATGATTCTACGATTAGCTTGCATAAAAAAGATGAGAATGACAAGACTAGAGATTAATCCTACCAGTTGATTATCAGCGAGGTTGGATCTATAATAAGAAAACAGAAGAAATCTGCGATGCTCGTAACGGTTTTAAGTTGTTTTAAACCAATGACTGTTTCTAGGGAGACCTATATTGAAGTGTGGCTGACATGCCCTCGAAAGGGGACCTCAAATACACGTCTGCGGACACCCACCTGCGAGAGCGGGTTTGAAGCACCAAAACCGGACGGCATAGGCGGGTTTCTTCGAATAAAAAAGAGGTTGAACAGGGATATGCCCTGCTCAACCTTTTTTTTATTGTTTCGGGAGGAGGGGGAAAGCTGGACCAGGGGGCTGAATCCGGAGCCGAACTCGTCGAGCACGACCCCGAACTCCACCCCCGTACCTTGAACTCGAACCCGGACCAGACTCCTACCCCAAACCCCGAACCCGTCTCTCAATCTGTCCAATGGATAAATCCAGGGAAAAGCCCGTTAAACAAGTTAAATTATCGATTTGATTGGATAATTCCATTCAAATTTTCGGTTATTCAATATTTTAGGCCTGAATCAAGCGGCTCTACTGGATTTATCCAATGTAGGGAGCAAAAGTGAGTGGCTTGATAGGAAATGACATGAAAATAGCTCGCTACTCACATAAAAAAAGACCACCCGAGGGTGGTTTATTGGATATAAAGATTGATGCAATCACTTGCTCAGCATCATTTTGATACTCGTTCAAGCTAAACGAGTCCGTCCAAGGAGGGCGGCTTAGTTGATTGTATCTGCTAAATCAGTCAATTGATGGAACGTGCTTTGTAATGTAGGGTAAAGGCTGCGATACACTTTATAGTACGCTTCATATTTAAGTTGGTTAGCTGGATTAGGTTCTACGCGATCTGTGACTTCAATCCAATCTTCGCATAATTTCGTGATATCGACTTGGAGTACACCGGAGGCAGCCATGATTGCTGCGCCATAAGCAGGGCCATCGGTTGAATTGACCGTCACGACTGGAATTCCGAAGATATCTGCGATCATTTGACGCCAGAAAGGACTTCTAGCTCCGCCCCCGTTAACACGAAGCTCCGTAACTTCGATCCCGGATTCACGAATCAATTCCATGGAATCTCGAAGACCAAAGGTGATACCTTCGAGTACAGCACGGGTTAAATGCGCTTTCTCGTGTCTTAGATTAAGTCCGATGAAGGCACCGCGTGCTTTCGGATCAGGATGTGGTGTACGTTCCCCAGATAAATAAGGAAGGAACAATAAACCTTCACTTCCAAGTGGCGCTGTAGCAGCTGCTGCTGTCAGTATTTCGTACACATCTTTGCCTTCTTGTTCAGCGCGAGCAAGCTCTTCACTGGCAAAGTGATTACGCCACCACTGGAATGAGCCGCCAGCCGCGAGCATAACACCCATGCGGTGCCACTTGCCTGGCACGCCGTGACAGAAGGAATGAAGCCGATACGCTTCATCCACTTGGTAGGTGTCGTCGTGAACGAAGACGACACCGGAAGTGCCGAGCGCCACCGAGGCGATGCCTTGGCGGACGACGCCAACCCCAACGGCGCCGCAAGCTTGGTCACCGCCGCCGACAACGATCGGCGTGCCTGGGGCTAAGCCGGTGAGCGCCGCTGCCTCAGGCAGCAGGTGCCCGGCAATGTCGCCGGACTCATAGAGCGGCGGCAGCCACTCGAGCGGGATCTCTAACCGCTCCGCAACGGTTTGAGACCAGCTGCGATTGGCTACATCGAGCAGCAGCGTGCCGCTGGCGTCGGCCATGTCCATGCCGAATGCACCCGTCAGGCGCAGCCTGACGTAGTCCTTCGGCAGCAGCAGATGCCGAACGCGGGCGTAGTGCTCTGGCTCATGCTGCCGGAGCCAAAGGAGCTTGGGCGCGGTGAAGCCGGTCAGCGCCCGATTGCCTGTGAGGCGGCCGAGCTCAGCTTCGCCGACGGTCGCCTCGATGTAAGCGCACTGCTCCGCGGTGCGCTGATCACACCAGAGCAGCGCAGGCCGGATGACCTGCTGCGCCTCGTCGAGAAAGACTGACCCGTGCATTTGGCCGGAGAAGCCAACTCCTGCTACAGCATCACCCGAAACCCCAGTGCTAGCCAAGAGCCCTTGTATGCCTGCAACGGTGGCATTCCACCAATCTTCAGGATGCTGCTCAGCCCAACCTGGATGTGGTTGTTGCAGTGGATATTGGGCAGAATGTGAGCCGATAACCGTACCGGCTTCATCCACTAGAATGCATTTAATGGCAGAAGTACCTAAATCTAAACCCATAAAAAAAGTCATGAGATCACCCTTTATAATAAATTATGGTTATTGCTTCGATATTCTTTGTTTGTTTATTGAATATACAAAGATAACTTATTCAATGTATTCGCCCATGCTTTCGAATATCCTTCTTTTTCACTCGATTATTCCTATGAATTTTTGCTGAGAGGGGCATGCTTATGAGAAACCACTTTACTAAGCCATGCAAGGATGAGTGATCGCTAATTTATTTACGTGGTCGGTCGATTCATCCTCGAAGTACTTTAATAGATGCTTTCTGATAAAGGTGGTAAAACTTGTCTTAAAATTTTCCCTAGGGAAAAATAATTTCAGTGGAACATAATTGTTTACCTGTAGCATAAGATGAGGTTATGTAGTATACTACATATAAAAGTTTCCCTTGAACAACATTATTGGTCTTGTGAAAGAAGGGTTAGTTATGGATTTTGCGATGAAAAAACCGGATCAGGAACAGAGTGGATGGCGTAAAGATTCCTCCGCGCCAAGTCTACCTGAAGTTCATCATAGTATGAAAGTACCTAAGAAAGCTGGCTTTTTCCGAAAGCTACTAGCCTTCGTGGGACCTGGCTATCTTGTAGCTGTCGGCTACATGGATCCAGGAAACTGGGCGACAGATTTGGCTGGCGGTTCCCAATTTGGATATACACTGCTTTCGGTCATTTTAATTTCTAATCTAATGGCTATTCTCTTGCAGGCTTTATCTGGTCGATTAGGTATCGTGACAGGTCGAGATTTGGCGCAAGCGTGCCGTGATCATTATAGTAAACCCGTTTCTTATGTGCTTTGGTTTCTATGTGAGCTTGCGATTGCTGCTTGTGATCTAGCTGAAGTCATTGGTGCCGCGATTGCTTTGCAGTTACTGTTCGGGTTGCCGCTCATATATGGTGTGATTCTGACGGCATTAGATGTTATTCTGGTGCTTATGCTGCAGAAACGAGGCTTTCGCTATATTGAAGCGATGGTAATTAGCTTAATTGCACTTATTATGGTGTGCTTTATTATGGAGCTTATATTCTCCCAACCTGAATTTGCAGCTGTAGCTGCAGGCTTCATTCCAACAACTGAAATTGTAACGAATCCAGCCATGTTATATATTGCCCTAGGAATTCTAGGTGCGACGGTCATGCCACATAATTTATATTTGCACTCATCCATCGTTCAGACGCGTAAAATTGAACCTACGATTGAAGCTAAACGCGAAGCGATCAAATTCTCGACCATTGACACCACGGTTGCCTTAATGCTAGCTCTTTTCGTAAACGCGGCAATTCTCATTCTTTCGGCTGCAGCTTTTCATTCAGCGGGGAAAGAGGTTGCGGAAATTCAAGATGCCTATCATCTCCTTGGACCCATGTTAGGTACAGGTGCAGCAAGTATATTGTTCGCCGTTGCACTCTTAGCATCCGGTCAGAACTCAACGCTTACCGGTACACTTGCCGGACAGATCGTCATGGAAGGTTTTCTGAACATTCGGTTAACACCTTGGCTGCGCCGATTGATCACTCGGTTAATTGCGATCATACCTGCGGTCATCGTGATCGGTATCTATGGGGAAAGCGGAGCAACGGATTTGCTCATTCTCAGTCAGGTTATTTTGTCCTTGCAATTATCCTTTGCTGTGATCCCGCTAGTTACCTTTACTTCAGATCGTAAAAAAATGGGTGAGCTCGTGATCCCGAAATGGATGGCGGTATTGAGTTGGTTTGTAGCCATTTTAATCGCAGGATTAAACGCTTATCTGCTATATAGTACATTTTTGGGATAATGGAATCGATTCTAAGATCAAATCGGGGGAGAAATCTCTCGATTTTTTATTTACCTCTTTTTCTAAAGCCTAATCAATGGTATTATAGAGAATAGTGTTGAAATGGCAAGTGGTCTACATGCACTTCATTGAAGGGGGAAAGGGCTTTTGCTAAAGAGAACTTTAATCGGATTAGTACGTAGTCATGAAACGACAGGGGAAAAAGCTAGAGATCCTTTACTTAAAACTAGATATTTTAAGCTGCCGAAGGAGCAAGTTTGGGAAGAGGTAACGGCTGTACTGAAGAAAACACCAGGTTACAAGCTATTACATGAGGTCCCGAATGTAGGAGAAATCCTTGCTGAGCGCAAAACGGTTACTGGTAGAACACAAGACGTAACATTGACCTTATTTGCCATTAATCCTGTGAAAACGGCTGTTGATATCTATTCAGCTTCACGTGGTTCTATGGGGGATCTTGGATCCAATTATCGTACGATCTTAGATATTTATAAACAATTAGACCGTAAGCTTGCTTCATATAAAATTGATGGATAATAAAAACAGCAGGGAAGCTAGGCCTCCTTGCTGTTTTATTTGTGTGTATTAAACTAATTTTTTAACAGCTTCTACAGCTGCTTCATAGTTCGGGTGAGCTGTCATTTCGCCAAGGTACTCAACGTATTGAACAGTGTCATTAGCGTCGATAACGAAAATAGCGCGCATATCCAATTGAATTTCTTTGATCAATACGCCGTAAGCTTCGCCAAAGGATTTAGTTTTGTAATCGGATAATGTGATCACTTTGTCGATGCCTGCAGCGCCACACCAGCGAGCTTGTGCGAAAGGAAGATCAACGCTGATTGTAAGAACAGCAACATTGTCGCCTAGGCCAGCTGCTTCTTCATTGAAACGACGTGTTTGTGCATCACAAACGCCTGTATCTAAGGAAGGAACTACAGAGATCAATTTCACTTTACCTGCGTAATCAGCAAGTGAGACCTGCGTCATCAAATCTTTGTTAACTTTGAAATCAGGTGCTTTGTCACCTACTTTAATTTCGGGTCCTACCAAAGTGATTGGATTGCTTTTCAGGGTAGCAACACCAGTACGTTCTTGTGCCATTGAATGATTTCCTCCTTTATTATCCATGCTAAATAACAACTCACTTATTATAAGCTTTTTGCAGATAAGTTGTCCAATCGTTGCTATCGAGCTATAATCGGAGTCAAAGAACGAGTTTTGTTTCTTCATCAAGTAGTTAAGTCGGGGGATTTACTCACGTGGAATTAAGACAATTGCAATATTTTGTGAAGGTTGCTAGGAAGCAGCACGTGACACAGGCGGCGGAAGAGCTGCATGTAGCGCAGTCTGCGGTTAGTCGGCAAATTCATTTGCTGGAAGAGGAACTCGGCGTTGATTTATTTGTTCAAAAGGGGCGTAATTTACATTTGACCTCTGTGGGGCATTTATTTCTAAGCCGAGTTGAAGGTATTCTTACGGATTTAGAACGTGCGGTGGGTGAAATCCATGAGTTTCTTGATCCGGAAGCTGGCGAGATTCGTATTGGTTTTCCCCATAGTTTGGTCATCAATTTACTACCTGCTGTTGTTGCAGCATTTAAAAAAAATCATCCGAATGTGAAGTTTAGACTGCGTCAAGGTACATACACATCGTTAATTCGTGATGTTTCGAGGGGGGAGATTGATCTCGCGTTTATTTCACCCTTTCCTGAATCCCACGAGCACGTGACAGGTGAGATTTTATTGACAGAAGAGCTGTATGCTATCATCCCTTCTAATCATATTCTGGCAGACTATACGTCAATTCGGCTTGAGCAGTTGAAGAATGAACCTTTTGTTATGTTTAGTGAGGAATATACGCTTCGTACGATCGTGATGGATGCTTGTCAGAAGGCAGGCTTTGTACCTAAGATTGAGTTCGAAGGTGAAGAGACGGATACGATTCGTGGTCTTGTTGCCGCGGGTATGGGTGTCAGCTTACTTCCAGCGATGGCTTTATTGGAAAGTGGGCAAACACAGCCAGTCAAGATACGAGTTACAGATCCTCATGTTACTAGAACGGTTGGTTTAATTTGTCGCAAGGATGTGAAGCTGCCTTTGGTGGCTGAAGTGTTTCGGCGATTCTTATATGATTATTTTAAATGAGAAAAGCTCTCCGTACAGGTCTAGAAGCACCTGAATGGGAGAGCTTTTGTGTTTAATCGTCGTTGTTGCGACCATTGAAAATCATAATGTACTTCAGAAGCTCAAGCACAGAGATTAATGCGGCTGCCACGTAGGTTAATGCGGCAGCATTCAAAACCTTAGCTACGCCACGTTCTTCTTCATTAGAGATGAAGCCTTGTGCCACCATTTCATTGCGTGCTCGGTTGCTGGCATTAAATTCAACCGGTAACGTAACTAATTGAAAAGCTACGGCTACGGCGAAGAAGATAATGCCGATTTCTAGTAACCAAGGGATACTCTGAAAAAAGAAACCCGCAAGGATGAGTATAGGTGCCACGCCGGAAGCAAAGTTAACAACAGGGAACATCTTGTGTCTAGCGACGAGCATAGGGTAATGTACTTGATGCTGGATAGCGTGACCCACTTCGTGACAAGCAACAGATACAGCTGAGATGGAACTCTGGAAGTAGACGGGCTCCGACAAACGTACGGTTCGAGCCATTGGATCGTAGTGGTCTGTTAATGTTCCAGGCACAGCTTCGACAGGAACATCGTAAAGACCGTTAGCATCTAACATTCGTCTTGCGGCTTCGGCCCCAGTCATGCGTGAGTAGACAGGTACGCCCGACCATTTGTTAAAGGTTCCTCGCACTCGGAATGAAGCCCACATGGAAAGGCCGAATGCAATAATAATTAGAAAATCCATCGGGTGAAAAAACATAGGGCATTCCTCCGTATTTCAATTATGAGAACGGATTTTTACCTAGAAGGACAATAAGTGCTTCGATACAAGCGGCGGTTGGTTGTGTCAGAATATGATACAGCTTTTTCAATTGCTTAGGCTTCAATTGCTGAACAAGTGGGCTAAGCTCTTTGGCTTCCTTCATTAATTGTTCTAGATGCAATTGAAGGGATGTAAGCTTATCTGTCACTGTATCGTCGGAGGTCACTTTACTCCATTGTTTTAAGTTTACTTTGATTTCCTCTAAGGTATATTTCTCGTTCTTCATTGATTCAATACGCCTTAGTCGATGCAAAGTTTCATCACTGTACAGACGGTAGTTCGTATCGGATCTTCTTTCAGGTTCGATTAAGCTCAGCTTGGTGTAGTAATCAATGGTACGAGGGCTGACATCAGCAAGCTTGGCGAGCTCTCCGATTTTATAAAGCTTCTCATTCCCCATGCTAAATTCACCTCTACTCCAATGGTTTGAATTTCTTTCTTCTATATAAACATGATAACTGATAATAAACCGTACAGTCAAACGTGATGCTTCGAAAAGCTGACATTGAATATTGGTGTAAAAAAGATAATTTGTGAACAGCTAAGAGCCGAAACACGAATTATGCCTGTTTGATGTTAGGTTATTTTTCGCTTTTTTCAATATTTTAACGAAAATCCTATTGTCAAACCCAATTAACCTGTATATAATGACATTAAGAGTTTCATTACATGTTACTTAATCTAACATTAAAGGAAGTGGTCGTATGGTTAAGAAGTTGTTGTTAGCTTTCGGCGTTATGTCATTACTGTTCCCTACACTCGCATTTGCAGCGGATGAGGCGACAGCACCACAACTACAGAGCGCAATTGATGCAGTATGGGTAATGTTAGCAGCAATCTTAGTCATTTTCATGCAAGCTGGTTTTGCACTTTTAGAAGCGGGGTCAACTAGAATGAAAAATGCCGGTCACGTAGCCGGTAAAACGATTTTAACTTTCGGAATATGTGCCATTGCATTCTGGGCCGTAGGATTTGGTTTCGCCTTCGGTGATGGAAATGCATTCTTCGGAGAAACGGGCTTCTTCGTAACAGGTTTAGAAGATCAAGCTGCTGCAGCATTCGGATCTCTTTCCTTCTCCGATGTGCCAATCGGTATCAAATTCTTGTTCCAACTAGCATTCGCTGGTGTATCCCTTGCGATCGCATGGGGCGGTTTTGCGGAAAGAGCGAAACTTCCGGTTTACTTCATTTTCGGTATTCTTTACACAGTTATTATCTATCCAATCGTAGCGCACTGGGTATGGGGCGGCGGCTGGTTGAGCAAATTGGGTATGCAAGATTTCGCGGGTTCAACTGTTGTTCATTTACAAGGTGCGACTGCAGCGTTAGTAGCAACCATCTTGCTTAAACCACGTATTGGCAAATATAATAAAGATAAAACCCCTAACTTGATTCCAGGTCATAACCAAGTATTGTCTGTTCTTGGTGTAATCATCCTATGGATCGGTTGGTTCGGTTTCAACCCAGGTAGTACGCTTAGTGCAATGGGTGACGGATTCTTCGGTTATATCGCATTGACAACGAATATGGCTGCTGCAGCGGGTGCTGTTGCTGCATTGATTATCTCTTGGATGTACTTCGGTAAAGCGGATATTCCTAGCATGTTGAATGGTGTTCTGGCTGCGCTTGTTGCGATCACTGCAGCATGTGCGTTCGTAGACGCTTGGGCTGCAATCGTGATTGGTGCAGTAGCGGGTATCGTAACATTCTTCACCGCACAATGGTTCGAAAGAGCTGGAATCGATGATCCAATCTATGCTTTCTCTGTACACGGTATCGCTGGTATCTGGGGTACACTTTCCACTGGTTTGTTCGCAACACCTGAGCTTTCAGCGAAGGTTGGTATCGGTGGTGCAGGTTTATTCTACGGTGGTGGTTTCCACCAATTAGGAATTCAAGCACTTGGTCTTGCTGGGGCACTAGCATTCGTACTTGTTCTTTCCTTCATTATCCTAGGTATTCTTAAAGCTACAATTGGTCTTCGTGTTACTGAAGAAGAAGAAATCATTGGTCTGGATCTTTCCGAGCATGGTTCATACGGATATCCTGAACAAATGAAAAAAGCAGCTCAAAACGGCATGTCCGTTTAATAACACATATACTTTCTACTAGAGCAAAGGGGATGCAACATGAATCATCTCTCAATGGAACGGATCCTGGAACGCATTTATCAGTCGGAGCAATTCGAAGAGATGCGAATAACCAGAGATCAGGTGCATGAGATGTTTCGGGAGCATCTCCTTTTTTCCTATACATCTGAATTGGGACAGCAAATCAATCAAGTGCATGATGCGTTGATTCAAAGAACGACACAGATTGCTGAACATTTACTTGAAGATGAAGGTTACGGAAAGCCACCTGTTGCGTATGCTTTTATCTTATTGGGCAGTGGTGGCAGGAGAGAACAGACGCTGTGGAGTGATCAGGATAACGGACTCATTTATGGAGATAGTGAAACGCATACGCAAGATGAATTAGATTGTTATTTTGATAAGCTTGCCTCGTATATCATTCGCGGTTTGGATGTATTGGGTTATCCCCCTTGTGAAGGGAATGTCATATCCAGCAATCCGCAATGGCGTAAGTCGCTGCAAGGATATACGGAGATGATGGTTGGCTGGTTTATGGAACCGGATTGGGAAAATGTGCGATACCTGCTCATTTTGGCGGATATGCGTTGTATTTATGGTTCAGAGGCATTGGTAGGGAAGTTGAAACAATCGTTTCTTGACTATGTTCAGGAACATCCGGGACTCTTGAAATATTTGTTGTCAAACACATTGCATCACAAAATTTCGTTAGGTATATTTAGTCACTTAATTACAGAACGCTACGGCGAGGATGCTGGTGGATTTGATATCAAATATGGCGCTTATATTCCGATTGTAAATGGGATTCGGCTGCTTGCTATTCAAGCTGGAATTACAGCCACTTCTACGATTGAACGAATTAAGCAGTTAAATGTGAAGGGGATTGTATCCGAGCAGCTAGCCAAGGATTGGGAAATGGCTTTTTCCATCGCATTAAAGCTAAGAGATAGTACACCGTTCCAGTTAGATGGAGAGAAATATACGACTAGAGGTAAACTTACGGCAGATCAACTTAACAAAGAGATTCGCGTGCAATTAAAGCAATGTCTACGTACGGGAATTCAGTTGCAGAAGTATGTTGGTAAATCCATAGGATCACACATAGAGAGAGAAAAAGGTTAAATATATCGGAATCGGAAATCACGTTTCAATGGGTAGGGAGAGTGAATCACGTGAAGGATATGCGTCCGGCAGGTCGTATGTGGCATTTATATAAGATGGGTGGATTAACTCCAGCTTTAACTTCGATGTTTGATGCACAAAGTGCGCAGCAAATGGCCTTTATTCGGTCGATGTTGAAAGAGCAACGGAAGGATTCTTTGTTTGAAATTCCTCTGCACGCGATGGAAATCGTGGTGTTTGATCTTGAAACGACGGGCTTCTCTCCTTATAATGGAGACGAAATTATCTCATTCGGCGCTGTCTCTGTTATTGGTGGTGAAGTGCAGACGCAAGATACCTTTTATAAAATGGTGAACCCAAAACGTAAAATTCCAGATGAAATCGTAAAGTTAACGGGTATTACGAACGAAATGGCTAGCGATGCACCTGATCTAATCGGTGTATTAAGTGATTTTTTAGAATTTGTACAGCAGAAAATTTTAGTCGCTCATGCCATTGGTCATGATAAAAGTTTTTTGAACTCAGCCCTGTGGCGTACGTCAAAAGTAAGCTTATCTCATCGTGTTTTAGATATTATGATGATAGCGAAATGGCTCATGCCCAAGCGGAAAAATCTAGGTTTAGACTCTCTTCTACATGCTTATGACATCCCGATTACAGTGAGACATCATGCTCTTGAGGATGCATTGATGACAGCGCAATTATGGTCCAGATTTATGGAAGAAATAAGAGCAAGAGATGTAGACACACTAGGTGATTTATATGCTTTATTAAGCCATCATTGACCGATGACAAACGAAAGTTTGTGATATGCGGTAGTGGTGGTTTTTTTTAGGGAATAGACCTGGAGGTCGGGATTCTCCTCGTGTTGCAGGGAAAGGATCCAGTAGGTTGGAATGGTGTGCCAGAGTGTTAAGAGGTCCTCGGCAGAGGGTATTGGTGCGGCAGTAGGGTGTGAATGAAAAATCCCGACGATCGTACTACGTATATCCGTTAGGTAGGGAAGCATATCGATGGGATTGATGGTGAATTGCCGTGTTGGATGTGCCGCGTAATTTCGAAGAGGGATAAATGAGTGGATGTGCAGCTCATCTGACGGTGAGAAAGAAGCCTCCCTAATAAGGAGGCCACATGCTTCATTGGGGAGTGAGTGCCTACTATGAGCGACCATTTCGTCATATAATTGTCTAGATAAATGGATGCTCACTTGCACTCCCTCCCTCACACTGCTTGGACATGAGGTTAGTATATCATGTTTGTTCTTTCAATTCTGCTTTGGGTTTAATGAAGAAAAACACCAAAGCTAACATTATAAGTGATAATGAGGCCACCGTGATGAAGAGTGTCTTATGTGAGATGCTCATGAGCCAACCGAATAGTGGAGGACCGAAGGCGACCCCAATAAATCGTAAGCTATTATAGAGGGAAGTAATCATCCCGCGTTGCTCGCGCTCTACCGATCCGGTAATGAGCGTGTTTAGGCATGGGAGCAGCAGTCCAGTCCCGATCCCACTGAGCGATAATAAGCCTATGAAGACATACAGGTTCCCATTTAGGAATGTAGCCAAGGTAAGGGATACAACCATGGTCATAAGCCCGATATTCATGAGCCAGCGCATGAGTTTGCCATTTTGTTTGATTTTCGCCCCTGTGGTATAAGAGGTAATAACGAGGCAGAGCAAAGGGATCGCAAGGATAAGACCTTTCTGTACGCCTTCAATGCTGTAGGGCTTTTCTTCTAAAATCTGTGAGAGGTAGAAAAGTACGCCGAATAAGATGAATAAGGTGATCGAACCAGCTATGAAGGCGGGTATTAGCCAATGGCCTTTACTTTTCATGATGGTTTTGATTTGCTTTAAATAGAGCTTGAGTGGTTCGGCTTCTTTCTCTTTGGCAGGCTCTTTGATCATGAAAATAACAGCGAGCAGAGCGAGTAAACAAAAAAGTGGAAAAGCAAAAAAAGGCGCAAACCAAATAATTAGCGCTAAAAGAGAACCTAGAATGGGACTCACAACCTTGCCGATTCCGTTGGAGGCTTCGATGAGTCCGAGGGCTTTGCTGGCTGTGGGACCCTTGTAAATATCGCCAACAAGAGCCATGGCAATAGAGGCTGTACCCGCGGCTCCAAGGCCTTGTATAGCTCGAGAAGCTATAAGTATAGGATAGGAGTTCCAGACGGCTCCAAGCCCTGCTAGGACCCCGGCAGCTCCGTATACGATAAGCGAGGGGATGATAACACCCTTACGTGTGAAGCGATCAGATAAATAACCGGATATCGGAATGATGAGGCCTGCTGTCAGTGAAAATAAGGTGATGATGAGTGAACTTTGAAAGCGCGAGATATTCATTTTATCTTGCAAATCTGGCAGAATCGGGACAAGCATGGAATTGCCAAGGACAAGCACCAACGGGATGGAGGCAAGTGCGAGGTATTGCCAAACACTTCCTTTCTCGCTCGTGTCCGTCTTTTTAGTATTGGAGGCGTCATCTTCTTCATGCTCGTAAATTCTTATTGTATTGAGCGGGGCTTTGCCTCTCGTTTTCGCTGCAGCTTGTTTCATTTCAGCGGTTCCTTTCATCGCAAAGAGTAGGTTTACTTTTCCCTAATAAGATAAAAGCATACTTAAGGATCATGATGTTGGAATTTTCGCTAATTTGGAGATAATATAGAGGGAGTGGAGGTTGATACTGTGAAGAAGAATCTCATCGTGATCGCTTTCGTCGTTCTATTGGCGGGCTTTGCGATATATCAGAATGTACGGAATGAAGATAAACAAACCCTCATGCCAAGCGAGCAAGCGGCAAAGGTGAATTTCTTAGCGCCTTCGTTTACATTACAAGGGTTGGATGGGAAGGACTATTCCGTTGGCGGGCCTCGTGAAAAGCCGATGTTTGTGAACTTCTGGGCATCCTGGTGTGGGCCTTGTGAGGAAGAAGCGCCTGATCTGGTGAATTTGTATAAAAAATATGAGGGGAAATTTGATCTTTATGCGGTGAATGTAACGCCTGGGGATAAAATGGACAATATTAAAAAATTCGTGGACACCTATCAGTATCCGTTCCCCGTGTTGCTCGATAAACAAGGGACGAATGCTGATACCTATAACGTTATTGCTATTCCTACAAGCTTTCTTATTGATAAAAATGGCGTGATCAGGGAAATCATTCATGTGCTTTCCCCGAAGGAGCTCGACAAGAAGATGGCGAGTCTTCTGAAGGAAGATTGAGTTAATACTAAAAAAGCTGCAAGAGAGCATTTCATGCTCTTGCAGCTTTTTTATATAAGGATCAATGATTCACTAAGCCTAAACGTTCTTGTTGCTCTTTGTTAGCTGGCTCCACGCGTTGTCTGCTGATGAGGGCATAACGTAAGCTGTCAACAAGTGCATACCAACTAGCTTCAATAATATTACTAGATACACCGAGTGTGTTCCATGTGGTGTTAAAATCTGTGGATTCCATGAGCACGCGAACCTTACCGGCTGTTGCATCTTTCTCGTCCAGTACACGTACTTTATAATCTGAAAGATGAACATTCTTTATGTCTGGATAGTATTGAATGAGAGCTTTACGTAAGGCATTATCAAGTGCATTGACAGGACCATTACCTTCAGCCGCGGTGTAGATTGTTTCGCCATGTACTTTCACCTTGACGATAGCTTCTGAGACAACAGAATGATTGGCTGTTTTCTCAACGAGCATCTTAAATGATTCTAAGGTGAAAATTTCTTCAAGACCTTCAAAAGCCTCACGCAACAGGAGTTCAAGCGTAGCATCCGCACCTTCGAATTGATAGCCTTGGTGTTCCATGTCTTTAATTTTCTCGATGATCTCTTTGGTCTTCTGATGCTCTTTATTGAAATCTAAGTTAAGTTCTTGTGCCTTGACCAGTACGTTGCTTTGACCGGCTAGCTCGGAAACAAGCACGCGTTGTTTATTTCCTACATACTCAGGTTTCGTATGCTCGTACGTGCTGGCATCCTTGAGAATGGCGGAAACGTGAATGCCTCCTTTGTGTGCGAAAGCCGCATTGCCAACATAAGGCTGGTTAACAGGCATATGCATGTTGGCGATTTCACTGATATATCTCGAAACGGACGTAAGTGACTTCAATTGATCATAAGAGATAACATCATAATCCAGTTTCAATTGTAAGTTAGGGATAATCGAGCTTAGGTTAGCATTTCCGCAACGCTCCCCATAGCCGTTAATAGTTCCTTGGACTTGTCTAGCGCCAGCTTGTACGGCAGCTAAAGAGTTCGCAACGCCTAGTTCACAATCATTGTGGGCGTGTATGCCTACTGGTGTAGAGACGTGTTGCGTAACTGTTGTTACGATCGCTGTGATTTCATTAGGTAAGGATCCGCCATTCGTATCACAAAGCGTAATCCAATCAGCTCCAGCGTCTTGAGCCTTTTTAATTGTTTGCAGCGCATATTCTGGATTATTCTTGTAGCCATCGAAGAAATGCTCGGCATCATAAATGACTTCCATTCCGCTGCTTTTCAAAAAGAGAACGGAGTCATAAATCATGTTCAAGTTCTCTTCAAGCGTTGTTTGAATAGCTGTCGTTACGTGGAAGTCCCATGACTTACCGAAAATCGTGGCGACTTGTGCGCCGGATTCTACAAGTCTATTTAGGTTAATGTCATCTGAAGCAAGCGAATCTTTCCGTCTTGTGCTTCCGAATGCGGTGATTTTGGCATTCGTGAAAGTCATCGTGCGTGCCCGCTCAAAGAATTCAATGTCTTTGCTGTTGCTGCCCGGCCATCCGCCTTCAATATAATGAACCCCGAGCTCATCGAGCTTACGGGCAATTTTGATTTTATCCTCAACGGATAGGGAGATACCTTCTCCTTGGGTTCCGTCTCGTAGGGTGGTGTCGAAGATTTTGACTGATGTTGGCATGGGTTCCTCCTTCAAAAGCTAGCAAAGTGACTTCGGTGAAATTGATGTGAGTAGTTTCGCTTGCTTTAAAGCGCTAATGTATAATTTACGATTATAACATAAATGTACAGGTAAAGACATCATAACGTAAAATCGCGTCTGCTTGAATGATTATTTTTTTGACATCTCAGGTTGGTTATGTTTCACTCGAGAAGACGGCTCTGAAATCTGATTCAATCATACTGGGAGGTAATGAATATGGTGTCCGTAGAGCATCATTATCCCAAGCAAGGCAGAGTCATTTTACATATTGACATGAATGCATTCTATTGTTCGGTTCATGAAGCCGTAGAGCCTGACTTATATAAGGGGAAGCCTCTTGCTGTTGCTGGGAGTGTGGAGCTGCGTAAGGGGATCGTCGTTACTTCATCATATGCAGCGCGCAAGCTGGGGATCAAGACGGGCATGCAAGTTAGGCAAGCGTTGAAAATATGTCCAGATCTCATTTTAATCAAACCTGACTTCGATCTCTATCGAAATTTCTCGAGGCGATTTATGCAGATAGTCTATGGATATTCACCGATGGTAGAATCTATGTCAATTGATGAATGTTTTGTAGATATTACAGGTTCCAAGCAATTTGGAACGCCACTTGACATCGCAAATAGTATCCAAAGTAGAATTATGCAAGAGTTGAAATTACCATGTTCCATTGGTGTCGCACCGAATAAGCTGCTAGCTAAAATGGGATCTGATATGAAGAAGCCTAATGGGATTACGGTGTTGCGACTTCGTGATGTGCCGACCGTATTCTGGGATAAACCGTGTCAGTATTTATATGGAATTGGGAAAAAAACAGCGGAGAAGCTTACAAGGCTTGGTATCCTAACCTTAGGGCAGTTGGCTATTGCTGATGAAGCGCTGTTAAGTAAGCACTTCGGAGTCATGGGTGCGCACTTGAAGCGCTCAGCCAACGGGATTGATCCCTCAGTTGTGAATCCAGAGCAAGAGCAGAGCAAGTCCATTGGCCACACGACGACTTTGCCGCGTGATTATACGGATCGTATCGAAATCCATCGTGTCCTGCTTAATTTAGCGGATCAAGTAGCGAGGAGGCTTCGTAAGCAGGAGCTCATGACTTCGACGATTCAGATTACGATCCGAGATCCTGAGATGAGGACGATTACGAGATCACTTACCTTGCCAACGCCGACTGAGCATATGGATGATATTTATCGAACCTCCTGTCAGCTATATGATCATCAATGGGAAGACGGAAATCCCGTTCGACTACTCGGAATCACGCTGCAGAATCTGATTGCCAAGGAAGAATCCTATGTACAACTAGATTTATTCGATTACGAGAAACAGCCTCGCAGGGAAAACCTAAATCGAGTCATGGATGGTCTACGTGATAAATTTGGAGAAGGTGTAATTCTTACAGCAGGGATGATGAGTGACGACCCATCTTCCTTAATTCGAAATCACAAAGTAAGAGGGACGTCCTTGCAAATGGATCATTTGCGAAATAATCCTCTTCATAAAGATACAGGAGAGTGATGAATATGGCTCATTGTTTGGGCTTCGCGGGATTTTCCAATAGTGGGAAAACAACGTTGGCAGCTAAGCTTATTGTTGAAATGAAACATCGCGGCCATCGAATTGCGGTAATGAAACATGATGCCCATGGACATTATAAAGAAGCGAAAGGGGCTGACTCCACCGTTTTTGTTGAGACAGGTGCCGATGTTGTGGTTACACTTTCTCCGAATGCCATACACGTCTATGAGAAGAAGGAAACACCGAGTCTGGAAGAACAATTAGTAGCATATGCCCATCTTGATTATATTTTTATTGAAGGGTTCAAGAGGGAAAAGCATCCAAAGATTGGGGTTTATCGTACAATAGAACAAAGAGAATTACTTAAAGGATTGGCGCCAAGCCTAATTGCAGTTGCGACAGATCTATCTAATCTAGAAGATGATTTCGCAATTCCACAGTTCAATTTGAATGATATCCGTGGAATTGCAGACTTTATTGAGCAGTATTTCATGAATTGTCAATTTTAAGGTTTGAACTTTGTCCGTATTTATATTATATTTTACAATGAGGATAATTAGAGGAGGAGTAGAAAACATGGCAAAGTATACATTTGTTGATAAAGATACGTGCATCGCTTGCGGCGCTTGCGGAGCTACAGCTCCAGATATCTATGATTACGATGATGAAGGTTTGGCAGAAGTAATTTTTGATGGTGATGGAAACAAAGGGGTTACTGAAATTCCTGAGGATCTATTTGATGATCTACAAGATGCTCAAGATGGCTGCCCAACAGACTCCATTAAAGTTGCGGATTCACCTTTTAGCTAATCATAATTAAAGAATCATTTTGTGGGAAAATCACGAAATGTCGAAAGAGCTCGTTTCCTGAGAAGGAACGGGCTCTTTTTTTGATGAATTAATGTGAAATTTGTAACAATTTATTGCCAATTTGTAGATAGCATCTTACAATGAAGCTAGTAAACTCGGGGAGGATTATATGGGTAAGAAGAAATGGATTAAGACTTTAGTAGTAGGACTCTTATTAATGGTATTTTCGACATATTTCTACACAGTGAACTCTAGCGGTTTATTTTACTTTGTCGAGGGTCCTCTCCAGGATATTTTGCGTGGCGCAAAGTCGGTGGATGAGCGACAGCCGGATGATCGGATCAAGATTGTTAAAATTGATGAAAAATCACTTTCTGCCATCGGGAAGTTTCCATGGGATCGAAGTACATATGCGCAAGTCATTGAGAAGTTAGAGCAATCAGGTGCAGCTGCTATTGGGATAGACGTTGTGCTTGCTGAGCCATCGAAGAACCCCGCAGACGATAAAGCATTAGCTGATGTACTAGCGAAGTATTCTAATATTATTTTGCCTGTACAAATTAATTATCCCTCCAAACAACAGTCAGCAGGCGAACTAGTTCCTGAGAGAATTGATTATCCCTCCTCAACCCTAACGACCAAAAGAGATCAAATGGCCCATATCAATGTATTTGTTGATAAAGATGGCAAAGCACGTAAACTGCCCGTCGGTTTGCCTGATGAGAAAGGTGCTTACATACCCGCATTCAGTGTCGCTCTAGCGAATTTAGTTCTGGATGAAAATGAAAAAGTAAAGCGTGATGGGGCAATCGGAGAATGGAAGCGCGGGAATGAAGTCATACCAACGAACGATAGAAATCAAGTGACAACTGAATTCTTCACACAGCCTAGACAAAAGGTTGATGCGACAACAGGTTATGAATTGCTCTCCTTTGTTGATGTACTTAATAGTACCAAAGCACTGCCCCTCAAGGGTAGCATTGTGCTTGTGGGTCCATTTGTGACAGCTATGCAGGATGAATACCCTACACCGATCTCCTCGGTCAAGATGTTCGGGATTGAAATCCATGCCAATATGATTCAAACCTTGTTAGAGAGCGTGTTCTTTAAAGATGTATCGAAATCAGCGGGGATCGCAATTATTTTGCTTATATCATTGTTGGCTATCTTTTTATTTGAAAAGTTCAGTGGGAAGACTGCACTGTTCATTTTCATAGGGATCTTCGTAGTTTATGGTCTTGTATGGTTAGGATTCTATAGTATCGGTTCTACGTTCTTACCGTTGGTGTATCCACAATTTGCGCTAGTAACGATCTATGTATGGTCATTAGTCAGCCATTATTTAGAAGAACGAAAAGAACGGAATCGGGTTACTGGTATTTTCGGTCGATTCGTTTCCAAAACCGTTGTGGACGAGCTATTACAGTCGGGTGAAGATGTGAAACTTGGCGGAAGCCGTAAAGACATTTCATTAATTTTTGTTGATATTCGCGGATTTACACCGATGTCGGAACGTCTAGAGCCTGAGCAGGTGATTCAGGTGTTAAATGAATATCTAGATGTCTGTACGAAAGCCATCTTTAAGTTCAATGGTACGTTAGATAAATTCATTGGTGATGGCGTTATGGCGATGTTTGGCGCACCGATTGAATATGAGAATCACCCTGAAATGGCCGTGCGTGCTGCGATCGAGATGAAGTCTCAAGCAGATATTCTCGAGCAGAAATTGATTAAGAACTATGGTATTGGTGTGAAATTCGGATTAGGTATTAATAGTGGTCCTGCGGTTGTTGGTAACATCGGCTCTGAGGATCTGAGGTTGGATTATACAGCCATTGGAGATACCGTTAACTTATCAGCACGACTAGAATCTAATGCCAAACCAGGGCAAATTTTGATCAGTGAACAGACGTATGAGCGTGTCAAAGGACTATTTGAGATCGAGTCGATTGGTGAAATCAAAGTAAAAGGGAAAGAAAAACCGGTTGCTGTGTATGAAGTTATTGGACATTTACATAAATAGAGTTGCTGGGAGGCATGCGGAGTGGGAATGACAAAGAAATCATTTATATCCATGTTATTAAGTTTTAGCTTAGTGTTTAGTTTGGTGTCTGTGCTGTTGGTGAAACCAGTAGATGCGAAAACGGTCCGGGTTGCCATTATTTCAGCATTGTCTGGAGACGTCACGATTAAAAAAGGTGGCGGTTCTAAAACGTATGATGCATATGAGAGTATGAGCTTAAATCAAGGGGATACCGTTTATACAGGGGACAGCTCCTCGGTAACACTTAACTTAGCAAGTGGTGATGCGGATGTCACATTAGGGGACAATGCTGAACTTAACGTATCAGATCTCAACTCTTCGAATGGAAATAAGAAATCCAAGCTGAAAGTTTGGGCGGGTTCCATGTGGGTCAAAGTTAAATCATTGGCCGGTGCAGATGATGAATTTGAGGTTGAAACGCCAACGGCGGTAATGGGTGTACGTGGAACGCAATTCTTTGTTTCCGTCGATCCTGTTTCTGGTAAAACCAAAATGGCTGTAGGTTCAGGCAGAGTTTCCGCTTCGACTGTAACAACGGATTCAGATGACAATCAAAAGACGACGATTACTTATGTGAACCCAACGCAAGAAATTTCCTTGGATTCAAGAGATGAAACCACTGATCTAGACTTGAAGGTGGAATTCTTCGATTTAGAAGATTTTATTAAAAATGCTTCACCAGAAATTATTAAAGAGTTAATTCTAAACAAAGCAGAGATTGATAAAGAAAACGATGAATTTATCGAGAAAAAGCAGAAGGAAATTGCAGCTGGTACGCTTACGAATGATCAAACTTCTTTGAGTATTAAAAGTCAAACTGACCTCGATAAAGTAAAACAAAACTTAGAAAATTTGATCGGTAACATCGCGAAGCAAGCGATTGCGGACAAGAAGTTAGATCAAAAAACGGTAGACGCGATTATTGCTGATGCCAATAAAAAAATTGATTCAGCTGATAAAAAGCTAGATTTAACTAAAGTGAAGCCGCTTGATAAAACTGCGGGTGTTGATCCAGAACTAGAGAAAAAGAAGCAAGAAGAGCTTAAGAAGCTTGAAGAAGCAAAGTTGAAGAGTAAGCTTGAGAAGGAAAAGGCAGAAGATGCTGCAAAACAAAAGCTTGCTGATGCTTTGAAAAAGTTAGAGGATGAAAAGAAAAAGATTGCCGAAGAGAAGTTAGCTGCTGAAGCGAAGGCGAAAGCCGAGGCTGAAGCGAAATTGAAGGCGGGGATGACGGAGCAAGAGAAGCGGGAATATGATGCAGTTGCTGAGCCGAAGAAGGATTCCCCAGCTGATAACTCAGGCACAGGAAGTGGTTCGGATTCGGATACAAATCCAACTCCAGCTCCAACGCCTACTGTTACTTTGAGTAAAGAAACTATTTTGGCACCGCTAACGCTTAGTAATGAAGGTGGGTCAAGTGCAACTCCAATTTCTCCTTATTATTATTTAAATGTAAATTTAGCTAACTTTATCGAAACCTATAATAATGATATCTATGCTGTTGAAATTCATTTACTATACGGTGCTAATACGCGTTATTATGACGATTCTCAACTAATTAACAAAGACATTTTCTTCACAGCAGCAGAAAGCGAAACGAGCGCAGATAATATCAAGGCATATGAGTTGAATCAGAGTAGTGAAGACATAAATGAACTCATTTATGCTGTAACTAAATTTGGCAATGTGAAAAACATTTCTGTCTCTGGGCCTACGAAACTTGTAAGTATCCCGATGGTGACATTTGGAAGTGATACGATTCGTGTAGGTAAAATTGTGATCGTTCGTAAGAACGGCACGACCGTTGAGAAAATAGTTAACATGGCTGATATTGCGCCGTTAAGCGTTGTAGGACCGTCGAATGATTAAGAATAATGTTCACTAGATAAAAAAGGAGATCCCAATGAAACCATTACAACAGATATTTGTTTCAAGTATAATCGTTGCAACATTGCTTGGTGGATCATCGGCTTGGGCCGCTAGCTTAGATGCGGACGGTTTGAAGTCAAGCGCTGGGCAAATTCTATCAGACGTGTCGACCCTTGCCGGGATTGGTGAATTCGAAGATATAGACGGCCCTGCCTTACAGGCAGCCTTCCGTGCACCAGGAAGCGTTGTACAGCTTGCAGACGGTAGTATCCTTATTGCGGATACACGTAATCACGTTATTCGTAAAGTAACCGGTGGTCAAGTGACCACATTTGCAGGACCTGCTCTTACAGTTTTGAAAAATGCACAAGGCTTCCCGACTGGAGGTCTTCTTGATGGGAAAGCTTCAGAAGCTTTCTTTAATGAGCCAACAGGACTAGCGCTTGATGCAAAAGGGAACGTCTATGTTGCGGATGCCGGAAATAATGCAATTCGCAAGATTGATGTGACTGGGATGGTTTCGACAATTGCAGGAAACGGTGTGCCAGGAAATAAAGATGGCAAGGGAGCAGACGCAAGCTTCAATCATCCGAGTGATATTGCGGTTGGTGCTGACGGCACCGTCTATGTGGCTGATTCACTCAATCATGTTATTCGTAAAATCGCTGCAGATGGTAGCGTTACGACGCTCTCTGCGCCTGTTACACGTGTTATTCAGGTTCGTCCAGGTGAAGCTTCATTCGCGGGGGAATATCACGATGGCAGCCTTTCTACGGCGACATTTAATGAGCCTTCTGGACTTGCTTTGGATGGCAAAGGGAATCTCTACGTCAGTGATACTGGGAATCAGCGTATCCGTTATATTGATCTCTCATCAAGGATTGTATCGACAATCGCTGGTTCTACACCAACGGTTGGGACTTCGGCGATCTATGGAAAGAATGAGTTATATGCAGCAGGTGATTTTGCAGATGGAGAAGCTTTGAAAGCGAAGTTTGACTTCCCGAAGGGTCTGTCTGTGACCTCAGAGGGTGGTCTTCTCATCGCGGATAGCTTGAATCATTCAGTTCGATACCTGTTGAATGGCCAAGTTACTACGCTAACAGGTACGCTTCAAACGGGGGAAGCGGACGGCGTTGAACAATCTGCAGCGTTTTATAATCCTTCGGATGTATGGGTAACGACACAAGGTAATCTGGTTGTAGCGGATGCATCCAATAACAAAATCCGAAAAATTACGCCGTATCAATTGCCAGAGACTGTTTCGAATGATGGACAAGTGAAGGTAGTTAACGGTAATAAGCTCATTTCCTTTGATGCTCAACCTGAAATTCAAGATGGGCGTACTATGGTGCCAGTTCGTGCGATTAGTGAAACGTTTGGGTATAAGGTGACTTATGTTGAACGGGCTGGTAAATCAATTGTACAGCTCTCCAAAGGCGATTTGACGGTAGAGTTAACCATTGGTGAAACGGGGATCATTCGTAAGCAAACTGGTCTGCCAGATTTGAAAGTAGATACAGATGTAGCGCCTTATGTGAAGCAAGATCGTACTTATGTGCCTATTCGCTTCTTCGCGGAACAGATTGGATTGGATGTGCAGTGGCAGGCGGCGGTTCAAACTGCAATTTTACGTGTGAAAACTTTTATTAAATAGACTTGTTGTTAGAAAAGGTTTGGAAAGGGGATTCCCTGACCAAGCCTTTTTCTCATTTGGACTTCAGCTTTGTGCCTCGATTGCCGATAAAAACGGAGAATAGTGGAAATCGGACTGGGGGCAAGAAAGCTTGAAGCCGAATAATCGAAACGATCAATTGACGAAATTCTTCCAACATAATCCGATCGAGGATCCTCAGTATCTCAAGAAATATGTCAAAGAGCATCCAGATCATAAAATGGCTTGGTATTTACTAGGCAGAGAGTATACGGCTCAAGGGAAAGCTGGTAAAGCGGCATACTGCTTTGCACAGGCTGGAGAAATATATGAAGCTTTTGAGCAGCAAAAAATAGTGTTGGATGAGCCGCTACCCCCAAGCAAGGAGGAATCGAGGCAAATCAAAGAAGGGGCAGTAGCTGTAGATCGTCAAGCCCAGGCACGTGGAAGACGGAAATGGCTAGCATATTTTGTGATGTTCGTTTTACTGGCGCTACCTGCGGGAATAGATCTAGCTAAATCGAATGGGATGGAGCGTGTGGCGGTTGCGACAGAGCAGCCTGTGGTGGGTAGCAAGGTTGCATCACTTTCAGAAATTCAAGTGGATAATCCCGGATTAAAGCTGTATTTCTCTAATGGGGATTGGGGGAAGAAGCTGCAACAGATTTTACAACCCCCTGTCAGAGGAACGGGAGAATCTTTGATCATGGATGCGCCTCCAAGTAAGGATGGCCAATGGAAAGAATGGCATCGGTCGGTTAGTCCCTTGCTTAGCGTGGAACATTCAGGAGCGGGTGGAAATCAAGCTGTGCTAAAGTATTATCAGGCACAAATTTGCTCCTGTCAGGTGGTAGATAGCTCAAAGCTAGTGCTGGTCATTCGTGCTTGGATGCATGATCGTGAGGAAGCTATTGTTTTGCAAAGTGCAATTCAGGCTTATCAAATAAAGACGGGTGGTTTACCGGATAAGCCACAACAATTGACGATGCCGTATCCAGATAATCTGTTGCCAGGACTGACACCGCAAATGAAAGAGTCTTTTCCTGCTGCCTTGCAAAATGTGGCTGAGCTTTCGAGTGGGAAGGCAGCTCAAGTGCCTAACCAAACAGGAGGTGCTGCTGGAGAGCAACCTCCGAAAACGATTGAAGAGAAGGCTCTAGCAGCGAGTAGTTCGCAGCCTGTTGCCTCGCCAGATCCATTTATAGAGCCGCTAAGGATTATTATTGATACTGAACAGCATCAGCTGGCTGTTGTGAGTGGGGATTTCATCTTGAGGCGTTATCCAGTAGGGCTAGGTGGAATTAAAACGCCGCAAGGTGATTTTATGATCAGTGAGAAAGTACGAAATCCGAATGGCAGATCGAATGGTGAGTTCGGCAGCCGCGGGATGACTTTGTCTAATTCGCTTTATGCCATACATGGGACGAATAAACCAAAGAGCATAGGTAAGGATGAGTCTCATGGATGTATTCGTATGCTGCAGCAGGATGTGGAAGAATTGTATAACATGGTTCCTGGGCAAACGAAGGTGACGATTGGCAAGGGTGTGTTACCTATTTCTGAGGGAGCTGAAGGAATAGGCGCTGGTCGTGGAATTCCTCAGCAAGCGATCAGTTTGCCACTAGAGACGAAGGATAATAATCCAAATAAGGTATATAAATGGCTGGATTGAAAAAGGAGGTGCAAGTTTGAAACTTGCCTCTCCTTTTTGGGTTATCACGCATTGAATTGATGTATGTAGCTATTGCAAGTTTTCTTCTTGACAATCATTGAGAAAGCGATTACAATTCGAAATGTGAAGTTTTCAATCACTTTAACGAATTCATTTGTTTAAAATGAGCAGTAAAGTCATGAGCAATATGACAACTAAGAAAATCGATCCTGTCCAGTAAATCGCTTTCATATTTACTTCGTTTTTCTGTCTGCGCGAAGCGGTTACTGGTTTGCGTTTGGCCATAAGAATCACCTTTTCCATTAGGATTAAACGAGATGATTCTATCATATCATAAGAATGCACATTCAACGAATAAGAAAAATGAGCGTTTTGAAAAAGAGTATTGACGTTCATGTCATTTTATTGTAAGATTTAATCACACGGAATACCTAAAACAATTGAATATGTCAGTTTTAATAACATGTTACCGCGAGGGCATTAGTTATTAGAAGAAATGCAAGTCTTCTTCTATAACTATGCCCTTTTTATTTTGCCAAATTTTGAAGCATGAAAGGGGTTGATCGTGCAAACTAAAACGAAATATTACTATCGGGTACACGCTTCACCAATAAATAATTAGATGAATTAAAAAAGGGAGAAGATGATCACATGAACATGAAAAAATGGTCAACAATTGGTTTGGCAACGTCAATGGCACTCGTAGCTGCAGGTTGCGGTAAATCCACGCCAGTAGAAACAACAAAACCAGCAGCATCTGTAGCTCCAACAGCGGCAGCTTCCGCAGCTCCTACTGCAGCAGCTTCAACTAAACTTACTGGTGATTTTGAAATCCAATACTTTGTTGGCGGATACGGCGACAAATGGTGGAAAAAAGTTATTGCTGATTTCCAAGCGAAAAACCCTGATTTGAAAATTAAAGAAAGTGCGGGACCAAAAATCAACGAGCAAATGAAACCCCGTTGGATCGCTGGTAACCCACCTGATTTCGTATACATCGATGGACCTGAGTTGTTCGACCGCCAAATGGTTACAGACGGACAACTGGAAGATTTGACTGACTGGATCAAAGACGCTAAAAACGTTGATGGCGAGAAAATCATTGATTTGCTTGCTCAAAAGCCTCAACTATTTGATGGTAAAACGTACAACATTCCTTTCGTAATGAGCTCATGGGGAATTTTCTATGATAAAGCTCTTTTCAAAGACAAAGGTTGGGCTGAGCCGAAAGACTTCGAAGAGTTCTTGGCTGTAAGTGAGAAAATTAAAGGTGCTGGCATCAATCCATTCATCCACACTGGTAAATATCCGTACTACATCAACGGTGGCGTATTGTTTCCAGCGATCGTATCTGCGAACAACAATGACTACAAATTGCTGCAAGATATGTCCACAAACAATCTTGAGGCTTGGAAAAATCCTGCAATCATCAAAGGTCTAAACAAAATCGTTCAAATGCGTGATAAAGGCTACATCGACAAAGCATCCGTACAAATCAACCACACGGATTCCCAATCCTTGTTCCTACAACACAAAGACGCATTCATCCCGAACGGTCTATGGTTACCAAACGAAATGGCGAAAGACGTTCCAGGTGGCTTTGACTTCGGTTTCATTCCATCCATTACACAAGATAAAGGTGGAAAAGTTGTTGCTAACACGTCCACAGCTACTTTTGGTATCGCGAAAAAAGCGAAAAATAAAGATGCTGCAAAAGCATTTATGCAATTCGTATTCTCCAAAACACAAGCTTCCCAATGGGCTGAGCTAAGTGGTGCTCCTTCCAACGTTAAAGGTGATATTTCTTCTTCCAAAGCTCCTAACTTCGTTAAGGACGCTGCGAAATTCTTGTCTTCCCCTGACACTGTCGTAGTACCAACTGTTTCCTTTGCTGCTGACGTAGATAAAGCTATGCAAGATGCAACAGTTGCCTTGACAATCGGAACAATTACACCTGAACAATGGGTGACTCGTGTATCCGATGTTGTTGCGAAACAAAAGAAATAGGAACTGAATGAAGCAGTGCGGAGAACAACAAAGGCATAGCTGCCTAAGGCGTTCTCCGCCATTTTAATGATAGGACGGTGACGATAGAATGAAGACCAACGGGAAAAAGCTGAAACGGAATTTATTCATCGCTTCATTCATCATTCCGACTTTTCTATTCTTCTGCGTATTTACGATATATCCCGTTATACAGGCGTTACAGAAGTCTTTCTATGATTGGTCAGGAATGTCTGAAAATAGCGAGTTCATTGGTTTTGATAACTTCGTTGAACTTTTCAAAGATCCGATTGTACTTAGAGCCATTGGAAATGACTACTTTCTCGTAGTCGGTAAAGTGATTGGGATTATGTTTCTGGCGACTTTTTTCGCCGTAGCGTTAACAAGATTTAACCTGAAGGGTTCTGGTTTCTTCCGAGCCATCTTCTTTATCCCGAATGTCATTTCAGTCGTTGTTATCGGCGTACTTTGGAATTTCATTTACAATCCGCAAATCGGTTTCTTGAATGCTTTCTTGTCTCTCTTTACGGAAACGAAAGTTGATATTACTTGGCTAGGATTTCCTCAGCACACGATCTGGATGCTTCTACCCCCTACAATTTGGGCAGGTATCGGCTTCTACATGATCCTAATGATTGCTGCAATCGTGAATATTCCTGCTTCTTATTATGAGGCAGCTAATATAGACGGAGCCGGTCAATGGTCGCAATTCCGCCATATCACCATGCCGCTCATCTGGGAGCAGATTAAGGTTTCCATCGTTAACATCGTTATTACTACACTCAACGGATCCTTCGTTATTGTTCAGCTCATGACCAATGGCGGGCAGCCCGATAATACGACGCAAGTTATGGGTTCTTATCTGTATCGGATGGCTTTTCAACAGTATCATTTCGGTTATGGAGCAGCCATTGGTGTCATGATTCTGATCGTGTCACTTATCACAACACTGATCTTGCAACGTATCATGCGCCAAGAAACCATCGAAATGCACTAAAGTCATCATAGACAAAGATACTGAGGGAGGGAAACCATCGTATGGCTATCAAAAATCCATTAGCGAAAATGTTAGTTTGGATCATTCTAATCATATGGAGTGTAGCCGTGCTTTATCCACTGGTGTGGACATTGCTCGATGCGCTCAAAAATAATGAACAATTTTTCTTAAATGCCCCATGGGCATTGCCTAAATTCCCATTACTTTGGTCGAACTTCTCGTATGTGTGGAGTAAATATAACTTTAGTACATACTTCCTGAACTCCATTGTGGTGACGGTAGGAAGTACGCTACTGGGTATGATCCTTGCAGCGATGACGGCTTATATCCTGGCAAGATACGATTTTAAAGGGAACAAAGTTCTTCTAACGATCTATATCTCTTCGATGATGATTCCGTTTGCGCTTGCTTTGATCCCATTGTTCTTCTTGTTGAATGATTTGCACCTCATCAATACTTGGTTGGGGCTAATCCTCGTCTACGCGGCACTCAATTTACCATTCGGGATCTTCTTGCTTGTTGGGTTTTACAAATCGCTGCCGAAAGAAATTGAAGAAGCTGCGATTATTGATGGAACTTCTCACTATGGCACGTTCTTCCGGGTTATGTTACCATTGTCACAGCCAGGTCTGATTACGGTTATGATTACAAACATGCTGAATAACTGGAATGAGTACTTCCTAGGGGTTGTTCTAACGAATGAGCCTACCAAGTACACGCTTCCGATTGGTTTGGCTGTTATGCAAGCTGAGATGCAATATCGTGTAGAATGGGGTCCATTATTCGCAGGATTGCTGATCACAACATTGCCAACTTTAATCGTATATATGATATATCAACGCCAGATTGCAAGTGGGATTACGGCAGGAGCTGTGAAATAACGGTATATGGCAATGCATAGAAAAAACACCTTAACCTAGAGGAATTTATCCTTTCGGGGGGGTGTTCTTTCTACTATAATGGGGATAGGTAAAAGCAAACAAGGAACGGCCAAACTTGTGGGCTATAGGTGAATCTGATGAGTGTAATGTATGCGTTTCAGAAGATGGGGAGATCACTGATGATCCCTATTGCGGTGCTGCCGGCAGCATCCATTCTTCTTCGAATTGGTAAAATGTCTTTTAATGATCCATTCCTTGTTCATGTGGCTCAAATTTTCGAGCTCGGTGGTAGTGCGATTTTTGATAATTTGCCTCTCATTTTCGCAATAGGAATTGCGATTGGATTAACTTCAGGAGATGGCATTGCTGCCTTAGCGGCTGCCGTTGGATATTTGGTTTTTGATAACGTCCTTAAACATTTTCAAATCGTTTCAGGCAGCTCAGAGCCATTGGATACTGGCGTGCTCGGTGGGATGATGGTGGGGATGCTTTCTGCCACTTTCTTCAATCGATTCAGTCATATTCAGTTACCTAAGTCGCTTGGATTCTTCGGCGGTAAACGGTTTGTTCCACTCTTGACATCCCTAGTTATGGTTTTCCTTGGTGTATTGGTTGGGGTCATCTGGCCTCCTGTGCAGCGAGGGATAAGTGAAATCGGATTATGGATTGTTGATAACGGGAACATTGGGGTTTTCATATACGGCGTAATGAATCGCTTGCTCATTCCTACAGGTCTTCATCATGTCATTAATAATATCGCTTGGTTTCAAATAGGGGATTTCGTTACGCCAGCAGGCAAAATGGTACATGGGGATATTTCACGCTTCTTCGCGGGTGATCCGACAGCAGGCATGTTTATGACAGGTTTCTATCCCGTTATTATGTTTGGCTTGCCAGCAGCCGCTCTTGCTGTCGTGAGAAGCTCATCTTCCTCTACTAGGAAATTTGTAGCTCCAGTCATGTTAACTGCTGCGCTGACAAGTTTTCTTACAGGTATTACAGAGCCAATCGAATTTGCGTTTATGTTCGTAGCTCCTGGTCTTTATGTGATTCATTCAGTACTTACGGGCTTCTCGATGCTCATTATGAATATGCTTCAAGTGAAAATGGGTTTTGGTTTCTCTGCAGGCTTTATTGATTTCGTGCTGAATTGGCACTTGGCTACGAATCCATATTGGATATTACTTATTGGAGTCGTCTACTTCATTTTATATTTTATAACTTTCCGAGCTTATCTACATTTCTTTCCGATGAAAGTATCAAATAAGGATGAGATTGAGCAAAGTGTTGAGATAGAAGCTGCTGATGAAAAACCATCTCTGATAGATCGGCCAACACGTATTCTCAACCAAATTGGCGGAGCTTCTAATATTATTTCCATCGATGCTTGTATTACACGACTTCGGCTTCTCGTTAAAGAAGAGGGACTTGTGAAAGATAGCGAGCTTAAGGAATTAGGTGCTATTGGTGTCATTCGGTTAGGAAAAGGCAATGTTCACGTTGTTTTTGGGACAGAGTCGGAACAAATTCGTGAAAGCATTAAACCTTTGCTAGGTACAAAATGAGAAATAATCAGGACAAGCCTAAGAACGCGGAGGTGTCTTATGATTGATCGGACGATCATACATGTTCTATCCCATAACGTGGTGATGGCGCATTTAAGCTCAGGGAAAAATTCCATCGCATTTGGTAAGGGGATCGGATTCAAGAAAACACCAGGTATGATGATTAATGAAGCAGAAATTACACAAGAGTTCCTGTTGCATACATCAGAAGTACTGAAAAACTATGAACAAATCCTAAATGCAGTCGATGTTAAAATCATCGGGATAACCGAAGAAGTCATTGCCTATGCTCAAAGCATGCTGGAAGGCGATTTCTCAGAAACGATCCATGCTTCACTTGTAGATCATATTAACTTTGCGGTTGAGCGGCAGAAGCGCGGAATCTTCATTACGAATCCATTTGCCTATGAAATTGGATACATGTACCCTGAGGAATATAAGGTTGCTAAGAAATCTGTTGAATTCTTGAATGAACATCTAGATGTGAAATTACCTGAGGATGAGGTTGCATTCTTGACGATGCATTTCAACAGTGCGCGTAAGAAAGAGCAAGCATCTGATTCTCTTGCGGTTGTTAGAGTGGTCTCACAAACGATCGAATCTGCGAAGGAACTTGGCTTTAATTTCGATGATTCGTTCTCAACACTTCGGTTTATCAGTCATTTAAAAGGTGTAATTGAACGGGTTAAGCAAAAGAAAACTCTTCAAAACTCACTCCTTTCCAAAATTAAAGAAGAATACGGCGACACGTACGTGAAGGCAAAGGTTTTATCGTTAATGTTAAGTGATTCACTGCAATTAGAAGTGCCTGACGATGAGACGGGATACTTAACGATGCATTTGGAGCGCTTGCTGCAACGTACAGAAGTATAGGTGAAAATAAATAAGTTAGAGCATTCCCTTGCAACCTTTGTGGAGCAGGGATTTTTTGTCTGAATACGAGGTTTAAGATCTCAAGTGGATTGCATATTTCTACATTGTCAGCTAAACTGACTGTTAGAGTACTTAGAGAGAACGGAGTGCATAGGACATGCTGTATAAGAAATTAGCCAAGCCCGTTTTGTTCCGAATGGATCCGGAAAAGGCGCATCATTTAATCATTGACGGCCTCAGTGCTGTTGGGAATTTACCTGGGAGCAAGCAATTGCTTAAATCCATGTATGGGGTCCCAGAATCCCCGCAATTAACACAGGAGTTATGGGGATTGCACTTCGGTAACCCAGTTGGCCTTGCTGCAGGGCTAGATAAGAACGCGAAAGCGGTCAAAGGATTTTCACAAATGGGGTTTGGATTTATGGAAGTCGGTACGATTACTCCAAAACCACAACCAGGTAATGAGCTCCCTCGTTTGTTCCGTCTTCCTGAAGACAAAGCACTCATTAACCGCATGGGATTCAATAATGTAGGCACAGCTGAGATGGCACACAACCTAGAGAAAACAGGGAAACATGTGATTCCAGTTGCTGTAAACATAGGGAAAAATAAATTAACACCAAACGAGCAGGCCGAAGAGGATTATCGTGCTTGTATTGGAGCGTTATATACATATGGAGATTTCTTTGTTGTTAACATAAGCTCACCAAACACACCTGATTTGCGTAATTTACAACATGGCGATGAATTGAAACGCTTGTTGTCTACGGTTCGGGATGAAATGCAAGTGCAGCATAAGAAGCATGGTGGTGCCGCGAAACCGGTTCTTGTCAAAATTGCACCAGATCTAACGGATGATGAGCTTGTTCTTACTGTACAAATCATTAAGGAAAGCGGAGTATCTGGGATTATCGCAACGAATACCACGCTAAGCAGAGAAGGCTTAAGACATGCTAATCGCGAGCAAGCTGGCGGGTTAAGCGGATTGCCATTAACGAAGCGCTCAACAGATGTTATTCGACGTGTGTATCAATTAACAGATGGCAAGCTGCCGATTATTGGGGCTGGCGGGATTTTCACCGCGCAAGATGCTTATGACAAAATCCGGGCTGGAGCAAGTCTTGTTGAAGTTTATACCGCATTAATTTATGAGGGACCAGGTCTACTTGGGCGTATAAATAAAGGGCTTCAAGAACTGTTAAAGAAAGATGGTTTCACACATATTTCCCAGGCAATAGGCGTAGATTCGCACTAACTTCATTCAGAATGGAGGATACATGGATGGATGGACGAGACTGGAAGAAGTTTCTACTGCCTTATGAACAAGCGGTAGAGGAATTGAAAGTAAAGTTCAAAACATTACGTGGCGAACTTAAAAGTCGTGAAGAGTACGCACCGATTGAATTTGTAACAGGACGTGTCAAAAAAATATCAAGCGTGTTAGAGAAAGCGAAGCGTTTGAGCGTACCGATGGATCAGTTAGAGTCAGGCATTGAAGATATCGCTGGCATTCGCATCATGTGCCAATTCGTAGAAGATACCGAAGTGCTTGCTGAACTTATCCGCAGCAGACAAGATATGAGTGTTGTGTATGAGAAGGATTACATTACAAATAAAAAGCCGAGCGGATACCGAAGTTTTCATATTATTATCGAATATCCCGTTCAAACTGCTCTCGGTATGAAGAAAATATTAGCAGAAGTGCAGATTCGGACCCTGGCAATGAACTTCTGGGCGACGATTGAGCATTCCTTGAATTATAAATATAAAGAGCAGTTACCTGATGTGGTTCGGGCGCGGTTAAGTAAAGCGGCGGAAGCGGCTTATCTACTAGATCAGGAAATGTCGAGTATTCGTGGTGAGATTATGGCTTCTCAACGGATGTTTGAGGATAACTCCAATCTAGTCAACCGTGTGCTTAGCAACATCCAAGAACTATATTTCTACCATCGTGTACGAGAAGCCGCTCAATTTCAATTACGGTTCAATGAGATTTGGGAAACAGAAGAAGGACTTAGTGATTTATCTGCCGATATTGAGGCTGCCATTTCGAGAGCCAAAAAAGGAGAAAATAACTAATCCATGAGCGAATATGACCGATTGTATGTCGCTTTTCTGTATTATTTTAACGATCAGCGGGATTATTTCGAATGTCATGAAGTGATGGAGGAGCTTTGGCTGGAGGAAGGCCGAAATCCGTTATACCAAGGTCTGCTGCAAATTGCAGTAGGCCTTTATCATCATTTAAATGGCAATCCGAGCGGTTCTATTAAACTTTTTAGTGCGGGGTTAGACAAGCTGGCACCTTATCCTGAACATACGTTAGGCATTGATCTAGGTTTATTGGTGAAGGATAGTAAGGTTTATCTGGGGAAGCTGTTGAGGTTGAAAGAGGAGCCGTTTCTTCCCTATGATTTGGATATTATGATTCTGGATGAAGAGCTTGAGGATCTTCTGGAAGATTTGAGATTGGATCCACCGGTCGGCAGTGAGCATGAGTGAAATGAGAAAGGACTTCTCACCATTGGGTGAAGAAGTCCTTTTGTAGGTTTGCATTAATTAATGACATTAACCTTTATACTTATTAAAAAAGGCTTTGAATACTTCTGGGGTATTGCCAGCTGTAGATCCAGCTTCTGGAACTCCGCCAACAATGCGATCTACTTCTACACCATTTTTGTAATAAACTAAGGTAGGTGTGGATTCAATCTTGTACTTGTTCCAACCATCTTTGAACTCTTCCAAATTGAATTGCTTTACATCAAGATTAAGCTCTTTCTGTATGGGAACTAGAACCGGTGTTGTCACTTTGCAATGAGGGCAAGTTGACGCATAATAGTATTGGAAGAATGATTCTTTGTTCTTCAATTTGGTATCTAAATCCGCAGGTAAAATTAAGTTCTGGTAGTTCGGATCGTTTAACTGTTTCACAGTCTCTGGATTGAGCTTGGAAGCGGCAACACCATAGGGATTACCAGCATTGGCTTTGTCCGAAGACTTGGTAGATTGCTGATTTACAAAGTATAAACCACCGAATAGAATAACAACTATGCCTAAATAAATAAGCAACTTCTTCATGTATGCACCTCTTTATAATGTGTACTTTCTACTATCTTCTATAAAAAGTATAGCATATCCTGTCCAAAATCGGAATATTATTGGCTGTTTCGTGACAAGTCAGCTATAATACCGTTACACCGATACATGTAAAGAAGAAACTGCCTGATCATTAGGGATTTTATAGGGATTTTATATAGAAAGCGAAGATGTCGAATGGCGAAGCAGCTACCGCCCCTTTTTAGGGAGAAGATGATTGATTTACTGGGTGAAAAGGAGTTTGAGCAGTTTCTTGCTTCTTATGAGGAGCCGAGAGTGTATGGATTAAGAGTAAACACAGGAAAAGTGGAGCGCTCTGAATTTTTGGAGAAGAGTCCATTTCATCTGACGGCTATACCATGGGTACCTGAGGGGTTTTATTATGAAGAAGGGGAACGTCCAGGTAAACATCCGTATTACCATGCTGGACTTTACTACATCCAAGAGCCGAGTGCGATGGCACCGGTGGAGCTGCTTGGTGTAAAACCAGGGGAGCGGGTTCTGGATTTGTGCGCAGCCCCAGGTGGGAAATCGACGCAAATCGCCGCGAAGCTGCAAGGTGAAGGTGTGTTAGTTGTTAACGATATCCATTCAGATCGGGTCAAAGCTTTGGTTAAAAATTTAGAGCTGCTCGGCGTGCGAAATGCCGTTGTTTTGAATGAAAAACCAGAGCGGATGTTGACTGCTTTCCAAGGGTATTTTGATAAAATTTTGATTGATGCGCCTTGTTCAGGTGAAGGAATGTTTCGCAAGGAAGAAGAAATGATGGGACAATGGGAGCGCCATTCTGTCCAGGAATTTGCTGCGATGCAGCGAGAATTGTTGGCGCAAGCTGCGGTGATGCTGGCTCCTGGAGGCAGGATAGTATACTCGACTTGTACGTTCTCGCCAGAAGAGAATGAGGCGCAGATTGCGGAGTTTTTGGACAAGCATCCTGCGTTTGATGTTGTGCCGATTGAAGGATTTAGTCCTGGGCGGCCGGATTGGCTGAGAGAACCGTGGTGTGAGGCTGAGGTGTATAGTTCCAAAGCAAAAGATGCTGTGGCAGGGACGGCGAGGTTGTGGCCGCATAAGTTGCGGGGTGAGGGGCATTTTTTGGCGGTTTTGGGTAGTGTTGGGGATGGTGGGAGTGCGAGTGCAAGTGCGGGGGCTGCCGACTTTGTGGCGGCAGCGGGGAAGCGTAGCGGCCGTCCCGCGCTACGCGGGAAGGGCCGTGCTGAGGCACCGCCTAGCACGGGGGTGAGCTTGGAGCCGCTGGAGGCGTTCTCCGGTGAGCTGCTGCGCAGCGAGCCTTTCGCCCTTAGGCGGCTTGTCTGTTACGGCGACCACGCGTATGCGTCGCCGGCGGGCTTGCCTGAGCTGCACGGACTAAAAGTCGTGCGGCCGGGCTGGTACATCGGCGCGCTGCACCGCGGCCGATTCGAACCGTCCCATGCGCTAGCCATGGGACTGCGTTTGCGCGAGGCCAAGCGAGCGCTGAGCTTGGCTTCGAGCGACGAGCGAGCCCTTCGGTACCTGAAGGGCGAGACGCTCGAAGTCGCGGAGAGCGAGATACTCCGCGATCCGGAAGAGACCAAGGCAGCCAAAGGCTACTGCCTGGTCTGCATTGACGACCATCCCGTCGGCTGGGGCAAATGGCTCGACGGGATGCTGAAGAACGAATATCCGCCCGGCTGGAGGTGGACCTAAAAGGTCATGAAACAAACTCAACGACTCGATAAAATACTCGCCCATGTGGGCGTTGGTACACGTTCTGAACTTAAGCGCCTTGCCAAAGAAGGCGCAATTTACGTCAACGGTGTGAAGGTCAAGGACAGCGGAATGCAGGTGAACCCCGATAAGGACACCATTACCGTGAATGGAGAAGTCGTCACTTACCGCGAGTTTGTTTATCTTATGATGAACAAACCGCAAGGGGTTGTCTCGGCAACCGAAGATAATCGGGATCGTACGGTTGTGGATCTTTTGGACGAAGAATATGCTCCGTTCGAGGTGTTTCCTGTAGGCCGTTTGGACAAGGATACAGAGGGCTTCCTTTTGCTCACAAATGATGGCAAACTGGCCCATAACCTGCTCTCACCTCGTAAGCACGTTCCGAAAACCTACTACGCCAAAGTTGAGTGGGAGGTTAACGATGCGGATCGAGAAGCTTTTAGTCAAGGTGTAACCTTAGATGATGGCTATGAGACGTTGCCAGGTGATTTGAAAATATTACAGACCGGAAATGAAGCCGCGGGAATCCCTTCTGAAATTGAACTAACGATTATGGAAGGGAAATTCCACCAGGTGAAACGAATGTTCCAAGCCGTTGGTAAGCAAGTAGTTTTTCTGAAAAGAATTTCAATGGGTCCGCTGGTCCTAGATCCTGATTTGGCCTTAGGCCAAGTCAGAGAATTGAGTGTTGAAGAGCTCTCTTCTTTACGAAATGCCAACGAGAATCAAAATTAACTATACAAAAATACTATAATATGGTATTTTCTTGATAGTGAAATTTATTTGTGCGGAAGAACCGCCTAGTTATTGCTGATTTTTAGCAATGCTAGGCGGTTTTGCTGTTTTAGTGGAAATATGTCGAAAATAGGTAGACATTTACAATTGTGAAATGAGATACTACCAATAATTGGGTATATACAAACAGGGGGAGTTCAATTTGAAAAAATCATTAATTCTGCTTTCAGCTTTATTTTTATTTACTGCTTGTCAATCCTCGACCTCAGCCGCAGATTCACCAATACCAACTCCGAGCCCGGTCACTGCGATAAAATTAAAGGACGTTTCTGATCACTGGGCCATGTCTGCTATAGAAGGCGCTGTGAAAAAAGGTTATGTTGACGGATACGAGGACTCCACATTTAAACCTGAAAATAATGTTTCTCGTGCTGAGTTTATCAAAATGGTCATAACAGCGATAAAGGAACGTGTAATAAGTGTTTCAACAGGAGCGGATTGGTCTACACCCTATATTGCTGCTGCCATAAACAAAGGTATTCTTAGAGAATCGGATTTCTCGATAGATAAATTAAATGAACCGATTACTCGGTTAGAAATGTCGCGTATTTCATTGCGGGCTACTGATGTGACTTTACAGAACAAAGCGATTCAAATAGATAATGATTCTATCATGTATAACTCTGCTAAAACGGGATTAATTCAAGGTTTGTCTGGTGGAGAATTGGCACCTGAGGCTAGTACAACGCGTGCTCAGTCTGTGACGATTATCGAACGTATTCTGACCGTTAATAACGGTGGTACTTTACAGACGGATAAATTTGCAATTGGACAAGCAGAGTTATCTTTAAAGAATACGAATATATTTTCAATGATTTCAGCATTTAGTGGTAAACAGAATAGCGATGAACACTTTGGTCTAACTCCTTATAATCCTGGAAAACTTATTATGGAAACACCTGATGGGAAGTATAAAGCGCAAGTAGATCAAATTATTGCAGTAGATATGGATAATCCTAATGATCCTAATAGATCAGTGGTTGGGGATATAAGTCAAATGAAATGGTTAGCCCCCGGAGTTCGTTCAAAATTTATGGTTTCTGATTTAAAAAATTATTACATGATCGTTATTAAATCCCATTTGGAGTTCAATAAGGATACATCTTTATATGCCAAAGACACTACTCCGTTCATAGCATTCTACGGATTTAGAAGCCCTGATAGTACAGCCCTTAAGAGTGGTACGTTGAATACTTTAGGTGAGGTATATATCAACAACATTGGTGATGTAAGTATGTTCGTGATACCTAAGTCCGGGTACACTACAGATGGGGGTATTCAGATAAATATCTCCGCCCCTGCTATTCCACCTCAACAAAACTACGGTAGAACTATCGTGGATATCACTTCACCTACGAAAACAAACTAGGTGGTGATTCCATTGAGACTATCAAAGTATAGGAAGAGCAATAAGATTTTTAGTATTATCATGTTAGGTCTTTTACTATTTGAATTACTACCATCTCAATATTTAGGAGAATGGCGTAGTAAAGCATTCGCCGCACCTCCGGTAAATAGTATGACGGCTCCAATTGATTATAACGGGACGGGTGCGGATGCTAATGGTAAGCATTACTCGAAATATGATTATATGTCTGGAGCTAAGGTTGATATAACAGTACCCTCAGGGAAAACAATTAAAAGGATTTTTCATGATGGTGATGATGTCACACCTCCCTCGGCAATTGGAGTCAATAATTATAAGGGACCTTTAAATGATATTCATGCCATTGGGTCTGCAGTTCCTGTAGTCTCAAGAAATAACGCTTTAGGGACACAGGGGTATTATGCATGGTTTAGGTACATTCCGACCGACCCACACAAATATAATTGGTATGCAGATGTTAAAGATGGAGACGGCGCTACATACCGAATAAATTGTGGACCCTCGTTGGGCACATCTGATGGTATTCATTATCAAACAATCAGTGCCCCTACGGAATCCGTAAACGGTCATTCGTTACCAACCGTTCCATACTGCGCATCTAACGAAAGTGCTTTCGTAGCACAAGGTGTCGACAATCTAGGATTAGACTCAATTATAGAACAATCCTATAAGAGTACTTTAGATAACTCTTCAATTCCTTATGCTGCAGTAGTTCCGGACGTTTCTTCGGGTGCTGCGGTAGTTAATGAGCTTGTTGGCATTCCAGGACCAACTGGTCCAGGTAAGGCGAGGGCGGAGACAATAGATGTCGTTAGGGTAAAATCAGATTCTTCTGACGCCAGTAAGTTTAGGGTTATTTATAACCAGAGGTTTACTGATTTTGTACCACCCTTTGACTCTCAACAAACTCCAGATCCTGGGACCGGAGCAATGGTTAAGGTATGGTTCGCAGCATTTATAGTCGATGTACAAGGATCTACATACGAGTATAAGTCAACAGTCGACGTAGAGTACGAAACCCCCGCAGGAGCAGCTAACCTAGTAGCTGGTTCCATTAGTAGCCCTTCTTGCGTACAAGTTAATACCTCTACAGCCTTCACATTTACTATAAGCAACACAGGTGGCACTAACATAACAACTCCATTTAATGTGAAAGTCTTAAGTGATGGTTCAACTTTCCAGACATTTAATTACTCTGGACTAAATGCTGGTCAACAAAAAACCGAAACATTCAGCAAGTCCTTCACAGGAACTTCCCCATACGGAGTCTCTATCGTCATTGATTCTATAACAGATGAGACGAACACCTCCGACAATAACAAATCAATTACAATCACTCCCCAATCTACCTGCTCCATATCCCCTTCTACAGAAGTAATTACAGCCAATTTTAAAATCGAAAAACCCTCAATTGAGTTCGGGAGTTACAACGGTGTTATAGCCGATGGTATTACCGTTACTGGTGGCAATGGTTGTGGAATTCAACAGGTTGCATATACGGTGTCACAAAATGGAAACTCAAAGGTCTATTCAAATACAGGTGCTTTTTCATTCAATGTTGGTGGCTTACCACCAAACCCTGGTTGGATGACAATCGGATCAGTCAGTGTCTCACTTAAAGTCACGTCCACGTGTGGTGGAGAAGCTATTGCAGGGCCAAAAACTTTCCAAGTTGTTTCGCCAGCATCTTGCTCACCATCTAATAACCCGCCAGTGGTACATGTGGGCTGGTTCCAAGCATACGACGGCGCAAGCTTTTCGCCAGAAAGTATGTTTGCTGTAGATGAACGCGTTTGGCTGAGAGTCATCCAAAAGCCAGCGATTTATCCAGGAGATCATGACGAACCATATGATCCTGATGGAGATCCTTACTTTCTTACATGGGATTTCCGTGGGAGCTCGAGTTCATGGGTACGACAACTCGAAACCGATTACGATTTATGGGATCACGAACCTAACGGATGGACGTACAATTTCAATGCAAACGTTCTTGGTAATCACAGTATCAAGGTAACAGCAACGGATAAATGTGGTAATCAGTCACAAACTTCGGCAAGTATGAGCGTTGTGCCTCCGAACCCAGTCCCTATTATCACATTACCGCCAAAAGTAGTGGAAGGTAGATCCTATACGTCAGATATTAGCTGTACCAATAGTTACAGTCCGTATAAATCTAGGACAATATCAAATTGTGACTGGCACGGGACTAAGCTGCCTATTTATCCAGCTTTCGGTGATTACGACATTCAACTGGACGTAACAGATAGCGCTGGATTGCGGTCCCTTTACACAGCACATTCTAATTTGAGCGTCTTAGAAGACTTTCCACCTGTCGCACGATTAGACTATAACGATATCGGGATTAGAAATGTTCCTATTTCTTTCCATGACAAGTCCTTCAGCCCAGATAATGACCCAATATCGGAACACACGATTTCTTTAGCTTGCGACAAAAATAATAACGGATCTTTAGCAGATGAAACACTAATTACGATCACTCCTGATGGAAGTGGGAACTTTACATACACACCTACCCAAGTAGCGAAGACTTGTAATGTTCACATTCATCTAAAAGAAGGTCTTGGTCTAAAGAAATCAACGGACAAAGATTTTTCATTCGAAGTGGTCAACCAAATACCCGAAGTTGATTTCTCAGCTTTTGGTGTTCAACCTGAACCCGCTAATATAACGTCAGTTACGCCAACAGCTAATACATTGGTTAATTCAGCAACATGGACAGCCTCTTCTCCAACAAGCGTTTCAGCACCAAAACTGTATAATTATAATGCAGGCGATAACTCAATTAGTACGAGGAATGTAACGAATTACGAGCCGTACAAATCAATTACTAGTTCAAATGTGGTAACAAAATGGTTTAGCACATTCAAAAGTTATTGTCGTGATTGTGGTAATACAGGTAATTTGAATGGTTATTATGCTAATTTTAACAAAGAAAACAGAATTGCCAAGCACCTGTGGAAATCAGAACAAAATAGCGAAGCCATCTACTTTTATAATGAAGACAATCCTCAAATTGCCTATGGATCGACGTATAATCCCGCGCCGGAATTTTCCAACAATGGCGGTTGGGGGGAGGAAGTAATACCAAGATTAATTTATTCTCCTTCTAGCATGACGCAATTTAATTCGGATATGATATTTCAAAGACAAGGAGGTTATAACTCATATTGGCAAAATAGTACTTATAATGAGTATGTAACCAGAATCACAGACATTTTGAATTTTACCAAGAACGGGATGAATCAGACGGTAAGTCCCGCATATACGGGTACCAAAACATTAACATGTGGGTCTGCGTGGTCTGATTCTCTAACTTGTCCACCACCAGAACCAACTACATATCCATCCATGTTTACTGGCCCGAATCCTAAAGTTACAGATGGGGTTCTCATGGACTCGCTAAATTGGGGTTATGATTGGGACGGCTATGTTGTTCAGCGTGGAACCACTCAGTTTAGCTCGACTTTCAATAAGGATTCGAGTGGTAACGTCTACAAGAATAAGTGTTACTGGGGCTATTATGATAATTACTCACAATCGTGTACCCTAGTAAAGTATAACAGTAGTGGAGTTGTGATATGGGAATATAGTAATCCCATCGCAAATTTTATGCAAAACATCATTATAGAATACATATCCGATAATGATTCTAAAATTGTTATTAGATATGGTGCCAAAAAATATGTTTTAAATGCAAATACGGGTGCTGTTTTGCTAGATCTAGTAGGTGGTGGGAATGCTGCCGATCCCCATAACAATTTAATTTACTACTTAGGTGTTTTTAATAATCGTATTGCTTATATCAAACAGACGGTAGAGAGCGGTTATTATACCACTGTTGGCAAGAATGGATTATGGGATTTGATGTTCTATGATCTCGGAACGGGTCAAACTACGACGATAGATCGAGTGAAAACATACGGATATTTAATCAATTATTGGCCAGATGATGGCGACATCCAGTATAGAAGTCCTATTCCAAAAGCTACAATATCCGCAGACGGGAAATTAATTATAGGTAGCGGTGAAACGAACATATTGGTTTACGATATGAGTACAGGTTCAAAAGAAGTGGATATTCCAACAGGATTGAGTTTTTCTAATTACTCCGATTCAGGCAATGGAACTTCAACGATGGGTATAAAAAGCATTAATTTGACAGAAGATGGCACAATAAAAGCTGTGTATCAAGGATATTCGGATTTCGGCGGTAGTCAGAGTAGGCGAGAATGGATATTATCTGTAAAAACAGATGTAAACAACACGACTGGAAATAGTAGTTATGGTTTCCTCTCCAACAATGATGCTAGCTTTTATAATGGTGATATCAGCGTTAAAACCAAATTTAATCTTAGTACGTATAGTGATAGCGTCACAGCAGGCATCGGTTTTAGAGTGCAAAATAACAAAAACATGTACAGAGTAGAAATGACGCCGAATCTCATCAAGTTGACCAAAATTGTTAATGGTATTTCATCTACTATTATGAGTAAAAATTATAATTCAAAGCTCGGGGAGTACACAGATATTAGAGCCAAAGTAAGAGCAAATCACATTATTGTCTATGCAGCTGGAATTCCGATCATCGATGTTTATGATAATACATTTGTGACTGCTGGATCTTATGGTCTTTACTCAGAATCCCCGTATGTAGAGTTTCAAGGGTTTAATGCTATGATTTACGAGAGTAGTGATACAGCAGTTGCCAATCAAGCCATTGTTAATATGCCAATTACCTATAGCACAAGTTATCTTGATCCTGAGAACGATCCTGCTATTCCTAATCTAGCAACATGGAAATTTACGAATATGGAGCCAAAAAAATTTCTTAATGCAGGGGATGGTGCTTCCGATCCTATAGGAACTAACAGCTATAATGGCGTCATTATTCAAAACCCAAGTCCTAGTATTTCGAAGGTAGGCGTATTCAAGGTTGAATTCGAAGAACCAGATGATCCTGCGCCAGCTGGATTCAAATATCCATCGCCTGTCTTTGCCATGTTTCAAAAAATGTCCGATCCTGCCACCCATTCAATCCTTGTTCATAGAAGACCAATAGAACAATTCACGATTGCTGAGAATCCAGATCATACGATTCAATGGACGGAGACAGGCTATGACCCTGATCGCTGGCTTAGCGCGGCAAACTATTCAACAGAAGCGACAGGGAAAAACTATCAGAGCACTAGAGGTATTTTTAACAACAGGTACAGCTATACAACGCCAAGTGGCGTTACCCAATTAGGAAAGCTCACGCGTCCTACTGAAACAGGGCTATATACCGTCAGAGCTGCCGTGGCTGATGAATACGGAGCTTGGTCCGACTGGGTTGAACAAACGATCAATATTACGATTCCATTGCCAAATCAACCACCTGCAGCAGTACTCACATTCCCAGATGGGACGCAAGCAAGTCCTAGTTATGTGAATACGTTACAGCCTACGATTACTTGGAATCAGACAGATCCAGATGCAGGCACAACCTTTGCAGCTTTCCAAGTGATAATCAAAGAAGTATCAGGCAATATCGTGATGGACAGTGGTATCAAACCTCAAGGAACTTCTGCAACTATGCAGGAATGGGTGACATCACAAGCGCTAGCTCAGGGACAAAAGTACCAAGTTCAAGTAAGGGTTTTCGATGGAATTGCTTGGTCAGCATGGTCGAATATAGGGTGGCTTATTACAAACCGTCAACCAACAGCAATAATGTTGGATCCTAGCGGCACACAAGCTTCTCCATCACGATTTAGTACATTGCGGCCAACGCTGAAATGGAATCAAACAGATCCCGATCCAGGTACTACGTTTACGTACTTTCAAATTCAAGTCACGAATGATGCCAACGATACAATGATTGCAGACTCAGGCCAGTATTATCAAGGCTCGTCGTCATTAATCGGCAGTTGGACAGTAAACACAGATCTACCGGCTGGGCAAAAATTGAGAGTTCGTGTTAGGGTGTTCGATGGCGTTATCTGGTCAGACTATTCACCACAAACTTGGTTATTTATCAATCTACCTCCTGTTGCTAATTTCGATTGGACTCCTATGCCTGTATGGGAGGGGGATGAGGTGCGGAGCACCAATACTTCGACTGATCCTGATGGCGATGTGCTTACATACTTATGGACCGTTCAGGGGCCAGACGGGGTTACTAAAGCTTTTACAACTACAAATTTTACTCAAAAATTCACTGAGCCTGGTAATTACAAAGTTACACTCACCGCTACGGATGGTTTTCTTACATCGACGGTAGTCAAAACGATTAACGCGATGCCTTTGACCATAAAGTCTGTTGTGACTTATACGGATAATTGGTTGGTTTTGCATAATCAAAAGGGGCACCAAACACTAGTAAATCCTAAGCAATTTTATTCTGGGGAAATATTTATTGTGAAAAGTCGGAGCGCAGCCACCTCGGTTGACGAGGTCATCGCTTGGATCGACACGATTGGTTTGAATGGTCAGACCTTATATGTTTCTGAAAAGCTAACACCACTGATCAGTGACTCTACCATGTTTAGTGGCGAATTATTTAATAGTCAATTCCAATCACTAACGGAGGGACTACCTCGAGGTGCACAGACAATTCATTTTCAGATTAGGTACAGTAATGGTGTTGTCAAAAAGGAAAATATTCCCATCGAAATCATTGGGAATGCTCAGCAATCGGTTGGTGTTCATCGGGTGCAATAACGAATAATAGATCTTGGAAAGTCAGTGTTGTTATTGTAAAATCGGTGAACTGAATTTGCTCCTATGGTACAATTAGTCGATAAGAAAAGAGCGAGGAGAGAATACCTTGAACTATCGATTAATTGCACTAGATGTAGATGGGACACTGCTTAACGATCATCACGAATTAACGGATCGAACGATTGAAACTATACAAGAGGTTCATGATCAAGGCTGTCATATTGTACTTTGTACGGGGAGAGCGCCGGCAAGTACGTTGCCGATCCTAGAGCAATTGGGCTTGGAAGGAACGATGATCACTCATAATGGAGCGGTAACCGTTCATGCCGATGAGCGAGGACAGTCGTTGGTGAATGAGTTTTCTTTTGAAATTAGCGAAATTGAAAGTATGTTGGCTTATGCTCGCCGTGAAGGGATTCACTTCGATGTGTGCACAGCATTCAATATGTATATCGAACGTGTCGGTGAATATGAAAAGATGATGTACCAAAAGTTTCTCATCAATCCTAAACTTGTTACGTCTGTTTCAGAGCTCGGCGTGCCGATCGTTAAGTTCACGCTTTTTGCTCAACCGGAGGTGTTGGACCGTGTTCAACTGGAGTGGGAAGATCAGAAGCTTTATGGTAATTTGAGGATGATTCGCAGTGGTGATTTGTTCATTGATGTGATGAATCCGACTGCCAATAAGGGGAACGCTTTGAAGGCATTGGCAGCTACTTTAGAGATTGAAGCCCAAGAAATAATGGCAATTGGCAACTACTTTAATGATCTGGAAATGATGGATTTTGCTGGTTTGGGGATTGCCGTTGAGAATTCACCGAATGATGTGAAAGAGGCTGCAGATGCCGTGACATCTTCCAATAATAATGAAGGCGTACATGAAGCCATTCGGAAGTATTGTTTTTAAATAGAAATCGGTCAAAAACCTCGTTTTTTGAGGTTTTTTGTCGTTTTAGGGGTTTTTAGTACAAATTTCCTATGATAGAATGAGAGAAAGACTAATAGATGATGGTGGTGTGAGATGGGAATGAAGAAACAAAGTAAACTCTATTCGAAGAAGGAAAAGACTGCCGCGGTTATCCTTAGTACTGCTCTACTATCAGTGCCATTTTTGTTGGATGCTTCACCTGTTACCTATGCTACGAACTCGCCAAAGCCAGATCCAGTACTAATAGATAAACTTGGAGATACTATTGTTCCATTAGTAGGGCAAACAGACCTACTTGATCTGAATTCGATTTATGGAACGGATCCTTATGATTATTATTCACAATTTACTATTTATAGTGATGAGCCTGAAGTTGCTGATACTGAAATAGGGTACGAGTATGAAGGGCTTTTAAAAATTAAACCTATCGCCCCAGGAACTGCTACATTTACAGTGCATTATTTTTCTGACGGCGTAGAATTCGAAGATACATTTCAAGTGACGATAGATTCAACGATTTCATCTGAGAAAAAATTTGATATTGTTGATGCTGTGAAAAAAATATCTTCCTTCCCTGTTGAGTACTCGTCACAGGATGATGTGAAGGCTCTTCTAGATAAGATTGGTAAAGCGATACCTTCAGGGACAAAATGGGGAAATCATGCACCTAGTTTAGTCGAAGAAATAGATGATATAACAATAGGACTAGGACATGAACCATACACACTGGGGGATTTAAATCAATTATTTTCTGATATAGATGGTGATGATATTTCGACAACACTTGTTTGGACGTCTACTGAACAGGAAGGTCCAGTTGTAAGTGCATATAACCAGAGTGAAGGCGGATCAAACTGGAAGCTGTATCCTTATTATTCAGGTACAAGTACATTTCGAGTAGTCGCTCGGGACGGACTTGGTGGTGTGACTGAATCGGAGCCATTTACGGTTACCGTTCCAGTTAATGAAGCACCAGTATTTAATTCGGAGTTAAAACCTAGCAGAATTGCTGAGTTCTTATCCGGAGAGGGACACATTCTCAACCTATCTTCAACGTCAGAATTGGATTTGAATGAACTTTTCTACGATACCACAGATCATGACCTTGAATATGAGGCAGATGTGCAATATTATGTATCGGGCGACAGTACGGCAAGAACGACACATGTCTCTTTACCTGATAGTACTTTGACAATTGGGGATGTTAAACCTTTACTTGGAGCAGGTATGGTAATGAATCCAGTTACCATTACGAATTTAAAGGCTAAAGAAACTGAGGATATTTCCACAGAGCAGGCTGTTAATATTGAGATAAATCTTTATCCTCTGAATGAGTCTATACCTGAAGAAATTAACTTGTTCCCATCGAATGCTGCTGGTCTAAGTAGCCTAACAATAAATCCTGAAACGCAAAATTGGATTGATGATAGTGAGAGCATTATAGATGTATCTACGACTGTGCCTAATCCATCGCCTACTAATTCATCGATAGTTTATTATTCGGAGATTTCCGAAAATATTACATTTGTTGCTGGTACTCAAACAGATGAATCGACGAGAGTGAAAGTTTATTCAGCTTATAATGAGAACAGTGATATCGTTTGGTATCAAAACGATCTTATGTTCAATGTAATTGACCGACCGGCACCAAATGGTACTTCGCAATCCATCGATCTTACTAAATTGCTAGGGTATCAAGGTAATGAAGAATATTGGGCGAATTTCACGACTCATTTCAACGAGTATGTTAGCTTTCCTACGGTTGCTGATGTGACGTATGGGTATGTGATGCATACCGGTTCGTATATTGTGACAGTGGACAACTTCGCTCCTGAAGGAGCTGCGACTAGCCTTTTGTTAACAATTTCGCCCCCAGATGCAGATAGTGAACAGAGCGGCGGCAGCAGTGTCTTCACAATTCCGTTCATTAAACCATAATGTTAGCAATTAACCACATCATCACCCTTATCCAATCCAAAAAACTCCAAGAAGCCGAAGCGGAGCTCTTCCAAGCCATCCGCCAGAAACCCTTGGAAGCGCAGCTCTGGGTAATGCTGGGTGAGACGTTGCTCCTACAAAAGCAAGCTGGCGCCGCGAAGCGGGTCTTTGACCGCGCTTGGTTGCTGGATCCGCAGGCCAAGTGGGTTAATCACATCTACAAAGCGATGCAGAAGGTACCTCAAGGTGAGTCGCGCCCCGATATCAAAGATCTCTTGTATGTTCCCAAGGTCACGGTGACCGCGGCGATTTTATCACATAATGAAGCTGCGAATATTGCGAAGTGTATCATTGCCCTGCAAGGGGCAGTGGATGAAATCCTGCTTGTGGATTCGTCGACGGATGATACTCGCAAGATAGCTGTGCAGTACCCGAAGGTAAGGGTTGTCCCGATCGTGTGGGAAGACAACTTTGGGGCCGCGCGTAATATCGGTCTACAGCATGTCCAAACGGATTGGGTCATATGGATCGATGCCGATGAGGTGTTGATTCCGGAGGATGTCAACGCGATTCGCGAGGCTGCCAGCGTTTTTAACCATCTTGACCTCGTACCTGCCTTGCATGTCTGGCATTTAAACAAGGTGAAGAGTACAGTTCAGCATGATTTCTCTCAAGTACGGATGTTCCCTGCAAAAAGAGGACTTCGCTACTATGGACGTATCCATGAACAAATAGGCACGGATAAAGGGATTTATCAGCTGGATACATATCGGCGAGCCGTTAAGATCAGATTGGATCATCATGGCTATGAACCAGCTGTCCTACAAAGCAAGGGAAAGCTCGAACGTAATTTGCGTTTACTTAAGCTAATGATCGAAGAAGAGCCTGATAATCCAGGTCACTGGTTATTCTACGGTCGTGAATCGCTCGGACTAGGTCTTGAGGAGCAAGCATTCACTGCCTTAACTGAAGCGGAACATTTAGGCATCCAAACGCCACTATTTGGCCGTATGCCTGAGATCTACCGGCTCCTAATACAAATCATGCTGCAGCGCAAAAATTATTCCGAAGCAGAAGCCTACTGCCACAAAGCGTTGGCTCAGACGCCTGATTTCCCTGACGCGCATTATTTGCTCGCGCAAGTACGAATGAGGCAGGCGGATGAGCTGCTGCGATTAGCGGAGGCGAGCATTAAGCAATCGGTGACTAGCTTGCCTAATTACCGCGGCAGTGTTAGCGCTGATTACCACATTGGCGAGTGGAAGGCAGCGACGTCGCTCGGCGAGTTAGCCATGCGTTCGGGGAAACTTGCGAGGGCGAAGCAGATTTTCTCCCAGCACAAGGATAAACCAGGTGCAACGGAGATACTATCAGCTAAACTGAATGCCATTGAAACAGAGCGGAAACGGCTTAATCAGGCCGAGCATCAACCCAAATGAGAAAGACGACCACCAAGCCTCAATGAGCTGGTGATCGTCTTTTTGTTTTTACATCAACTATTAAATAACGAATGCGCTAGTGATGATAACAAGAAGGATAAAAAGAACCAAAACCGCAGCTGATGATGTACCTACTCCTGACATGGACATTCCCTCCTTTCGTGGTGAGTGTTATAAGATAAGATATGTAAGTTGGGGCACAAGTGTATAGACGTTTACCCTGATTACTCATATTTTGGTCGATAATGGGCATGCTACAGAAGAATGACACAAGATCTGTAGAGGAGGCGAGTAAGTCGTGGCCGATATTATGCTAAGACCCGACCTGAAAACAGCAGGCGGCGAAGTCTGCGATATTATGTACAATGGGGAGTTTGTCGGTACGTTAACGCTAGTCTACAGGGAATCGGATCGTCTCAAAGGCGCGATTCATCTGGAGCAGCAATCCATCACGATTGTGAATAAGCAAGCGGTCTATGATTTTGCTCAGTCCTATATTCAGGATGTGATTGATGCGCTTGGAATCACCCAGTGTGAAGTTACGGTTAGCTATAGTGATTATGATTTTGTCATTGTGACGGAGCATGCGGTTCTGCCATCAACGTTTCAGGAGGATTTTATCGGAAGTGTAGATCTCCTGCATGATGATGAACTGGACTATTCGTGGTTAAGAGAAGATATTAGTTTGGATGATCGGGAGTCAGAACTGCCTTTAGAGCAGCAAGACATGTTAGAGGAGCGCATGCAAGAAAAGGGCTACGAACTCGTTATTGTTAACGAAAATAGGAGCAGTGTTGAGTATCATGTGTATGACAAGGAGGCAGACTTGATCGCTGAAGCAGTCTTGCACATTTATGGATCCGAGGTGATCGGGGATATTACCTGGAAATTTGATCCTTTTGATGAAGAGATGGACATTGTCACTGAACTTATGGTGGCAGATTTCAATGAAGAACAAACAGATTCGTTCGTGTTCCATATGATCTTTAATGGGGAGACCGTTGATACGGTGGAACTAACGCATATTGATATGCTCGATTTGGTGGATGACATACAATCTGAAGATGATATGTGGATACCAACAAGTGACGACTATTCCATTGTTCTGGTCAGAGATGATTTGGATACGTTATCTTATGAGATTTACCAACAATCTTATGGTGGCTTACCGATCGGAACCGCGACGGTGGATATTAGCTCTCGGCAACTCACAGGATTTATTGATTTTCGTGAACCAGGGGATTCGAATGATCGAGAATTGATTGCCACCTTATTATTAGACGAGCTAGATAAAGAGAAGGAATACGAAACCTTTAATTTATCAATGCTTTATCGGAATAAGCTGATCGACGAAATTATGTTTGAAACCGAACAATTTCACTAAGTGATGCGTGCAAAAAAAAGGCATGTTCTCTCATCCTAACATGAGAGGCATGCCTTTTCCTACATAATTTATTTGTTATTAGAATGAGTTAGATACTGTGATTTGATCTAATGAAAAGCGACCAGCCGCGCGTGCAGGCGTAGCAGCCAAACCAACGCTGATCAACATAACAGGTACATAACGTGCCGGAACGTTGAAAGCTTCTACGAATTTACCAGCATCATAACCACCCATTGGGCAAGTGTCATAGCCTAGTGCTTTCGCTGCAAGCATCAAGTTCATTGCTGCCAAGGAACCATTACGGATTGCTTCATCGCGAGCAACTTGTGGGTATTGGTACGCACCTTCGATTTGTGCAACTAGCGTATCCATCACAGCTTGTGGAATGAAACCGCCAGCAACCGCTGGACCGAAAACAGCTTGCGCATTTTTGTTCGCTTCAAGATCACCAAGAACGGCGATAACAACGGAGCTTTCAACAATTTGTTTTTGACCGTAAGCGATTGGAAGCAATTTCTCTTTTTGTGCTTGGTCGTCGATAACAAGAAGTTTCCAATGTTGCAGATTCCAAGAAGAGGGTGCCAAGGAAGCGGAAGTTAAAATTTGTTCAAGATCAGCTTTTGGCAACGTGTGCCCAGCTTGGTATTGCTTAACGGAATGGCGGTCTTCGATTACTTTCAAAACTTCATTTTGTACTTGTGTGCTCATTACGGATCCCTCCAAGGATTAGAATTAGTTCTGTATAGTGTTGTTCAGTCACCCAAAAGCATGCGAGTAAATGTCTGGAAATCGATTGATGAACTGTAAACAACTTTGTAACAATTTACTGTAATCATAAATGTTATAGTTGTGATTGTCAAGAGAGTCTTTCCCGTTGTCGTAAAATGTTGGATAATGGAAAAAGAAAGGGGTTGTTCCTCTTGAAATTAACACAAAAAGAGTTGAATCACCTTGTTTTTTTGAGCGAAGTCGTATTGACGGGGAGAAAGAAGAGCCTCATGGATGAAACCCTGCAATGCTTACTGTATATTGTGAAGTCACTTGAAGAAGTAGAACTTCCTGATTCTGTTGCCCGCCAGATTGAGCGGCTGACTGCTTTAATAGAAGCAGACTTGCGTGATGAGAATGAACGCATGCAAGAGATCCGCGGACACTTAGATTGGATGCAAAAGAAGGAGCGAAATTCTTCCATGCCACCCTCGTAAGGTGACAATCTGTCTATTTATGATATAATGTAGAGTACTGTTTTTTTTGAATATATGAGGTGATAATAATGAGCTATGAAATCCCAAGAAATGTGCAAGAGTTGGGGCGTGACATCCAAGAGAACCAATTGAAATATCACCATAAATCCGTTTTGATTTCCAAAGAATTTACGTTTGACAGTGCGCATCATCTGCATTGTTATGAGGGAAAATGTAAAAGTCTACATGGCCATACTTATAAGCTGCAAGTAATTATGCGGGGCAAAGTGGATAGCCGAGGGATCGCAATTGATTTTGGAGATATCAAACGAATTACGAAAGAACGTGTGATTGATCGCTTGGATCATCGTTATCTGAACGACGTATTGCCGCCGATGAACACGACGGCTGAGAATATGGTGGTTTGGATCTATGAAGAAATTCATCAAGCATTGCTTGATGAGAAGCTGTATCCAGCCATTTCTTTGGACGAGATTCGCCTATGGGAAACGCCGACTAGTTATGCAGCCATCACACGCTCGATGATGGAGGAGGATCTGTAATGCGAGATATCCGCATCCCCATGGTCGAGATCTTCGAGACGGTTGAAGGGGAGGGAACCCGTGCCGGGTTCCCGACGATCTTCGTCCGTCTTTTTGGTTGCAACCTGCGCTGCACATGGTGTGACACCACGTACAGCTACCCGCCGGCGGAAGCCGAGAACGTCATGACCATTGCTGAAATTATCAGCAAGGTCCAGACGTTCCGCTCCCGACATATTTGCCTCACGGGCGGTGAGCCGCTTCTATACGGCGACAAGTCACTCGCGCTGATCGAAGCACTTGCCGAGCTGGAGCAGGTCGATGACCTGCACATCGAGACGAACGGTGCGATTGACCTAGCGCCATTTATCTCGCAAGTCACATCACCGAAGGTACGCTATGTGATGGACTTCAAGCTGCCTGATTCCGGTGAAATGGATCAGATGATTTACAGCAATTTCGAGCTGCTGCGCGAGCAGGATGAGCTGAAATTCGTGATCGGAAGCGATCTCGATTTCCAAACAGCAGTCAGCGTACTTCAGAAGTATCCAACCAAGGCACTGCCGATGTTCAGTCCCGTGTGGGAAACGATGCCGCCGCGCAAGCTGGTAGACCTGATGCTGGCCGAGGGGTTATCAAAAGTGAAACTGAACATGCAGTTGCATAAGATAATTTGGGACCCAGCGATGCGAGGCGTCTAGCTAGCAGGCATTGTACACGACGTGTGCAGTGCCATTTTCAAATTCTAATAAAGAGGTGCTAAGCATGAGTGAAAACACAAAAAGAGCCGTTATTATTCTTAGCGGCGGTTTAGATAGTACGACATGTATGGGACTAGCGAAGGAAGCAGGCTATGATTTGTTTCCGATTTCTTTTGACTATGGACAGCGTCATAAGATTGAAATCGAGAATGCCAAGCAAGTTGCTGAGCATTATGGGGTTGCAGCACGTCACAAAATCATCAAATTGGATTTCCTACGAGATTTCGGTGGTAGTGCGCTCACGGATGATTCGATAGATGTTCCGAATGTGATGGAGGGGGCAGAAGTTGAAGAAATCCCTGTAACTTATGTACCTGGACGCAATCTTTTATTTCTTTCCATTGCAACCTCTTACGCAGAAGTAACAGGCTCTCAGGCAATATACATCGGTGTGAATGCGCTAGATTACAGCGGTTACCCGGATTGTCGACCTGAATTCATCCACAAAGTTGAAGAGGTTATAGCACTAGCTACAAAGGTTGGAGTCGAAGGCAAGGGAATTACGATTGAAACACCTCTGATTTCCTGGACGAAAGCGAAGATCGTAGAAGAAGGTTTGAAAATCGGTGTTCCTTATGAGCTGACAACATCATGCTACAATGGTAAAGCAGAAGCTTGTGGCGAATGTGACAGCTGTCGGTTGCGTTTGAAAGGCTTCGAAGAAGCAGGCTCAAAGGATCCGATCGCATATTTAACGTAGGTAGCTGCAGGGGCTCTAGAAAGGCGGTGCATGCATGACTCGTATTATGGTTGTTGATGATGACGCAGATATCAGAGAGTTGATTCGCGTTTATTTGGCAGGGGAAGGCCTAACGGTTGTGCAAGCCAGCGATGGGCGGGAGGCACTTAGCCTCATGGAATCAACGCCAGCTGAATTAGTTGTGCTGGATGTCATGATGCCTTTGATGGATGGCTGGGAGCTGTGCCGCGAATTGCGGAAGAATTACCCGGAACTCCCCTTGCTTATGGTAACCGCGAAAAGCGAATCTGTACATAAAGTGAAAGGCTTCCAGCTCGGTACCGACGATTATTTAGTAAAGCCATTTGATCCGGTAGAATTGGTCATGAGAGTCAAGGCACTTCTCAAGCGATACCGAATTCATTCTTCTCAAGTAATCTTTATCGGGGGGATGACCATTGATCGCACAACGTATGAAGTACGCTATCAAGATCAGCGGATTACGCTGCCATTGAAGGAATTTGAGCTTCTCTATAAATTCGCAAGTCACACCGGGCAAATCTTCACGCGAACGCAGCTTATTGAACAGATCTGGGGGATGGATTATGAAGGCGATGAACGCACGGTTGATGTCCATATCAAACGTTTGCGGGAACGCTTTGAGCCCTACTCCGAAGGCTTTCAAATTACAACCATTCGTGGTTTAGGGTATAGGCTTGAGGTGAAGGTATGATCAAATCGCTTTATTTGCGTGTGGTTTTAACCTTTCTAGCGATCGTAGTGGCGAGTGTGCTTGTGGCTTTTCCTTTGGCCATGTACTTTTTTACCAATATGATTTCGACACAATTTCAATCCGAGATGTTAGCCGTTGGACGTCAAATTGTCACGTTAAGCAATGAAGTGCAGCCGAAGAACCTGTATTCCTTTGTAGCTGGGAGCAATCGACTGAACGAAAATTATTTGTTCACATTATTTGACTCCAATGGTGAACCGTTAGGGCAAATTCCTAATGTAAAAGGGAGGCCGCGCATTCAATCTTCCGAGGTTGCTGACGTTTTGAAGGGGCATATTTATAAAAGTCTGGATTTGAGTGCACCTTTACGTGGAATTAACTCGATTAAAGTCGGCGTGCCGCTGATCGTTGGTGATCAGAGCTACGCGTTATTCATACATACGAATATCACAGATGCTGCACGCAGACAACTCCAGACCTTGATCGTATCTGTTCTTGCCATCGTCCTGATCGTGGGGAGCATACTTATTCTCATCGCTTCGCGATATTTAGTGAATCCTTTGAAGAAGCTGACCCTAGCGACAGAGAAGCTGGCTCGAGGCAATTTTAATGTCAATGTGAATGTGAATAATAAGGACGAATTAGGCAAACTCGCAGAGAGCTTCAACCATATGGCTGGAGAGCTTAAGCAGCTGGAACAGATGCGTCAGGATTTTGTCTCAAATGTTTCACATGAGATTCAATCCCCACTGACCTCGATCCGCGGCTTTTCCAAGGCTCTAAGGGGGGCGGATATCGCTGAAGTTGATCGGGTCAAGTACTTGGAGATCATTGAACGTGAGAGTGAACGTCTGTCTCGTCTAAGTGAAAACTTACTGAAACTGGCTTCGTTGGAATCGGAGCATCACCCGTTTCATCCTACGATCTATGATTTGGACGAGCAGTTGCGTCGTATTGTTGTTTTCTATGAACCTCAATGGTCAATGAAAGAGCTGGATATGGATTTGGCCCTGCCACGTGTGAAAATCTTTGCAGATAGCGATCAATTAAGTCAAGTGTGGATAAATGTGATTGGCAATGCAATCAAATTCACATCAACTGGTGGACATATTTATATCAAGCTTGTTCCACTGCGAGACCGGGTTCAAATATGGATCCAAGATAATGGGATCGGAATTCCCATCGATGAACAAGTTCGTATTTTTGACCGTTTCTATAAGGTGGACCAAGCCAGACAGCGCGATAGCGGGAGTGGTCTTGGGCTTGCAATTGTGAGAAAAATCATTGATATGCACGATGGATCGATTGAGGTTCAAAGTGAGGTAGGCAAAGGCACGTTATTTCTTATTGTATTACCTACGACCCATTCGCCAACTAAAAAGAGTTGAACAAAGAAACTTGGGAGTGTTCACCAAGTTTTTTTGTTTTGTTCATATTGAGTTCATATTGAACCTGTATTCTTTATCTCACAATCATTAGTTGAGGGGAGTACAGGAATGAATCGACTCACACATTTTTCGATGAAAAACGTTTCCGCGTTATTCATCATCATGATCATGCTTTTCGTAGGCGGTTTGTATTCAGCGACACAGCTGAAGGAAGAGAACATGCCGAACGTTTCCTTCCCTGTTGTGGCCGTTACAACGACCTACACAGGTGCACCTAAGGACGTTATGGATGAAATTACGGTACCTATCGAGAAGAAGCTGGCGAATCTAGAAGATTTAGATTCCATGCAGTCTACTTCCAGCGATAATTTCTCCATGATTATTATTATGTTCAAGCAAAATGTCGATATCGACAAAAAGAAGCAAGCTGTACAGGATGCCTTGTCAACCGTTTCGTTACCAGCTACAGCAGCTGCGCCTAAAGCTTCAACCTTCGGTGCGGCATCCTTTCCTTCGAATTATTTAGTCGCATATGCGAATGAAGGAATCAGCCAAACAGAGCTTGATAAATCGTTCAAAGATACGATTAAACCAGGTCTTGAAGGTATTAAAGGGATCGACCATATAGACATTATCGGTGCTAGAGACACCTCACTCGATATTGAGCTAGATGCAGCGGCTCTAGATGTCTATGGTTTGTCACCAGGCATGGTGAGTAATGCCATTAATACCGCCGCGACGAAAACGCCTATCGGTTCTGTTGAAATCGATGGTAATAGTAAAATGACCCGAGTTACCGGCAATTTATCCAGTTTGTTTGATCTCCAAAAGGTAGAGATTACTACACCTCAAGGCGCCATTGTTACCTTGGATCAAGTCTCCAAAATAAAAGCGATTAGTGAATCTGATTTTAATGGTCGATTAGATGGTAAGCCAGCGATTGGGATGATTTTATATAAAGCTGGCAGTGCGAACGCGGTTGAATTCTCCGAAGCCATTGAGAAGAACATCAAGGGATGGGAAAAAACGTTACCGAACATCAAGTTCAAAAGCACTTATGACAGTGCTGATCAAATTAAAGAATCGATCTCAGGGCTTGTCCGTGAAGGAATTGTTGGTGCTGTCTTAGCATCGTTAATGATTCTAGTGTTCTTACGGAATGTTCGTATGACACTCATCGTGCTCGTCTCGATTCCACTCTCCATTTTGATCACATTATTATTAATGTCGACTTTAGATCTCACGCTCAATACGATGACACTAGGCGGTATATTTATCGCGGTTGGACGGGTCGTCGACGACTCGATTGTAGTTATTGAAAACATTTATGCTTCCTTGGAAAAAGCGCAGGAACGTAAAGAATCCGTTATTGCTTTAGCAACGAAACAAGTTTCGATGGCGATTACGTCGTCTACATTGGCTACCGTTGGGGTATTTGCTCCACTTGCTTTGGTAACTGGGGTTGTAGGTGGTTTCTTCCGACCTTTCGCATTAACGATTGCTTGTGCACTTCTTTCATCCTTAATCGTCGCTTTAACGGTTATTCCGATGCTTTCGAAATTACTTGTGTTGCGCAGTAAACCAGGTAAGGTTCAGCATGATGAATCTGCGCCTACGAAACTGACAATGTTTTATGAAAAAGCGCTCACGTGGAGCTTGAAAAATAAAATTAAAACGCTGCTAGTCGCTTTAGTTATGCTCGTTGGGACGATGGCTGGAACGATTCCGTTCTTATCGGTTTCCTTTTTACCTGCCTCAGCTGCATCACATATCATGTATTTCCAATTAAAATTGCCGTATTCTACTTCATTTGATGCGACAGATAGCAAAACGAAAGAAATCGAAACGGTCTTGTTAGACCTGAAGGATTCAAAAGGCGAGCCCGTCTTTAAATTTGTTGAAGCACTTGTTGGTTACGCAGGTAATGATGATGAGCAAACCCCTTATGCGTCCCAAATTTTCCTTGAAGTCAATGAGAATGTGGATCCTGTAAAAGTGCAAGAGCAAACGACCGCTTATATTTTATCGGAGCTGCCGGCTGGTTCTGAAGTAGAGCCTAAATCCATGGAAGGTGATTTCGGGGTATCAAGTACAGACTTTGCCTACACGCTCCAAGGTGATGATCAGCTTCAATTAGAGAAAGCCGCTAGAATGGTGAAAGAGAAATTGAACACATTCCCTGAGCTTGCCGAAGTTGAAGACAATTTGAGTGATGCCAAAACAGAAATTGAAATTGCTGTTGATCAGAAAATGGCTAGAGCCTATGGCTTAAGCGCTGCTTCTGTACGGGATGCGGCACGCACATGGATTCAAAAGCAAAATCTAGGCGATATGAAATTCGATAATATTGTATATACAACAACTGTTTCATTGGATAAAACGGACAAAGATTCCCTTGAGAAGCTGGGCAATATTCCGTTAACGGCTCAGAATGGCTCGACCATTCTCTTGAAGGAAGTTGCCAAAATCAATGAAACGAAAGGCGCTGCCTCTCTTGCAAGGGAGGAACAAGCACAACTCGTGAAGGTTTCGGCTAAAATTAATTCCGATAATAAAACAGCAGTAAGTGCGAAGCTGAGTAAGGCTCTGAAGGAGCTTGAGCTTCCAGAGGGTGTTACACCGAAAATTACAGGCGTATCCGAGGATGTTAACGAAAGCTTTACTCAGTTGTTCGTAGCGATGGCCGCTGCTATTTTCGTAGTCTACTTAATCATGGTATTGGCATTCGGAAATGCAAGTGCACCGTTTGCGATTCTGTTCTCACTTCCTCTAGCTGTCATTGGCGGGCTCTTAGGTCTCGTTATTGCAAGAGAGCCTTTAACGGTAACTTCTATGATTGGGTTCCTCATGTTGATTGGTATCGTCGTTACGAATGCGATTGTATTGATCGACCGTGCACAACAGCTGCGCGAAGAGGGTTATACCGTTCGTCATGCGCTTATTGAAGCAGGGAAAATCAGACTTCGTCCTATTATCATGACAGCCGGGGCAACCATTATGGCGTTAGTGCCATTAGCGCTCGGGATCTCTGCTGAAGGCGGATTGATCGGTAAAGGTCTTGGGGTTGTTGTTATCGGTGGATTGATTACTTCAACACTCTTGACGCTAGTCGTTGTACCTATTATTTATGAGTTGATTGAAAGTATGAAAAACCGCATTAGCAACATGTTTAATCGGAAAAAAGGTAAAGAAAAAATGACAACGAGTTCGTTAGAGGTATAAGGAGGCACATCGATGATTAACGAAGGTTCACGAAGAGGGCATAGCAAATATCGCTGGATGGGGGTCATCACGCTGTTAACTGCAGCGACGGTGTTGGCAACAGCCTGCTCTGCACCAGGAGCTAAGGATGCGGCAACCGTACAGTTAACGCCTAAAGCGGTCAAAACGGAAGCGATCAAGCTTCAAAAGATAAGTAATCCGATTGAACAGGTTGCAGATGTTGTTGCCGGAACAACGCTCGATGTGATGGCGAAAGCGAATGGTGAAGTTACGGAGGTTCTGAAGAAACGAGGCGAATATGTGACGAAAGGCGATGTCCTCTTCGTTATCGATAATAAAGACGCCTTATCTGCTAAACGGAAGAGTGAGCTTCAAGTGAAGAGTGCACAAGATTCCTTGCAGCAAGCTAGAGATAACAAAGTGAATACTCGGAAAGATTTGGCTGATAACTTAGCTCGTACACAAACGGCTTTGAATAACGCACAGCAAGATTACAACAAAATTAGAAATGATTTTGAAGCTGGTGTTGCGGTACAGCGCCAGGTAGATCAAGTTAAACAAGCGTTGGATAATGCTCAAATGGGCTTAGATGCCGCTCAAAATAAGCTATCTGCCTTCGATAATACAGATTCCATCTCAAGCATTGAAACGCAAGCGGAGTCCGCACGTCTATCATTGGAGGACGCTACTCGCTCTTTGGAGAATTTCGAAGTGAAAGCTCCTGGCAGCGGTATTCTAACAGATTTCAACGTCGTGGTTGGTCAAACAGCATCTGCAGCGGCGGGAAAGGTTGGTCAAGTTCAACAGATCGATCCTATCAAAATTAAAACAGAGCTGTCTGAAACGAACTACCAACTTGTGAAAAACAAGAAGGAGCTCGTGTACTACAACCCGAATACGCCTGATAAGAAAGGGACAGCTAAGATTAGCTACTTAGCGCCAATCATTAGTGCTGCATCTAAAACCTATACGCTGGAATTAGAAATTCCGAATCCAGATCGTACGATTCAACCAGGAGGACGTTATCTAGTCCAATTGACAACGGAGACAGAGGAGAAAGTTGCTGTCGTGCCTACACTTAGTGTCATTCGTGAAGAATCTGATACCTTCGTATTCGTTCAACAAGGTGACCAATATATGAAACGGAAAGTGAAGCTTGGACGCATTAACGGCGAGTTCCAAGAAGTATTGGAAGGCGTGAAGGAAGGCGAGCAGCTGGTCGTCACGGGGCAGAACACATTGAAAGACGGTCAAAAGGTGACAAGCCCAGCAGCATCCGCACAACCAACTACATCACCAGCTGCCAAATAACATCATTGAAATTCATACCAAGGGAGACGTTATAGATGAAAAAAAGACCATGGAAATCCAGTCTAACAGCCATTATGCTGGGAGCAATGATTGTTCAAGGAGGTACCGCAGCGTGGGCTGCGGAGCCTTTCACGCCAACTGTTGTCGCACCAACTGTGAATTATGGTTTAACGAAGGATATTCGCGCTGCTATCAAAAGCGTAGCTGAAACACCGACAGCGACTGGCTCACAGCTTGCTGTGACAGTTCGCTTATACAATGGTGGCACAGCGCAAAATCGCGTGCCAGAGCATGAGCTTCGCGTGCAAACATCGAGCGGGATCTCTTACACGCTGAAACCAAGCGCAAGTAATAAAGCTTCCTTGCAACCGAAAGAAATTACGGAGCTTGTTTATTTCGCAGCCATTGATTCCAAGGAAATTGGCAAGATTGAAGGGATTTCCTTCGTGAACGTTGATTTATATTCATATCCAAAGATAGAGACTACGCTGCTTTCAATGCCAACGAATCAAGTATGGTATGGTGGTACAGGCAATGCAGCGCTGGAAAGCATCGCTAGTGTACAATGGGGGCAAGATTTTGTTATTTCAGGTGTGAATTCAGGACTTACGTATAAGACTGTTGAATCTTCCATTCAGAATACAGAAACAGGTCGAGTAGCGGTTGTGACAGTCCTTGTAAACAATCCAGGAGCAGGTCGTGAAACGGTACCCGCTTTCCGTGTGGATGCACAATCAGAGTCGAAGAATTATGAAGGAAAACGAACAGAAGTCGCGCCAGTCGTCTTGGCTGCAGGAGAAAATACTTACATCCATTACGCGATCCCGGTTGAGAGCGGAGTGACGTTAACGAACATCGTCGTGCTATCGACAGATACATTTGTCCCGAAAGATGGCGGTCAGCCATCAGAATTGGCAACAGCTAAACTTGCTATCAACTGGCCGGTAGATGGGGCGAGTGTAGCAGCCGCCGAGTATAAGATTGGTCAACCCATTCCTTTCCATGCACAAGCCAAAGTGATTGATAAGTCTACGGAAGTATCCTTAATGGAACTTCATTTGCATGAGAACCCAGGTGAAGGGTACAAGACGGCAGTTGCGAAATTCAAATTAACGAACACAAGCACAACACCAACCGCAACACCAGCATTCTTGACGGAGCTAACAAGTAAGCTAGGAGCCTCCTACCAAGGTGTTCGTCAAACGAATGTGACTAGCATGATGAATCCTGGACTCAGCTATGTGGTCAGCTATTCCTATATTGTTCCACAATCCGAAGATAGTGAAAGCTTTGCTTTGAAAATATTAGATGCACAGGCTGCAGCTCCTTATACGACGACGATTGCTGCCCTGCAAACGGATCTACAAAAGGAAACTACGGATAATATTATTTCCTTGTATCCGATTGATGTGACGTTTAAAGACATCACCGTTAATATGCAATATGCAATGGGGACATACAGCTATAAGATAAAATTGGATCTAAGTATTACACAGGCTCCAAATGTCGTGGTTGATAACAATTTCTCCAAATTAAGATTTGAGATCGTTGATAGCTTAGGACGTGTCGTAGGTTCTAAAGACGCATCTTTTAATGGGCCTAATAAGTTAATTAGTGGCAGTCAAATCATCGACGCTACAGGTGCCAATTTGGATCAATTTAGCTCCCCATTCACGATTAATGTCTATGAAGCCATTGATACGCCAACGGGAATCGCTAAGCGTTTAATTAAAGTAATGAAATAATTGCACATGCATTGTACAGAAAAAGCAGCCTGCTGGTAGAGTCATCTACTGGCAGGCTACTTTCTTTTGTAAGTTATTTTGTTTAATTCTGTACTCTGGCTTTCACGGATTTCGCATAATCAGAGGGTGACATGCCGACGGTTTTCTTAAAATCCCTAGAAAAATAATGAATGCTTGTATAGCCTAATAAGCTCGCAATTTCTGTTATGTTGTAAGGTCCTTCACGCATATAGGTTTTGGCTTGCTCGATTTTGAGTAGTTTGAAAGCTTCCATAATCCCCATTCCCTTCTGGGATTGAAAGAGCTCCTTCATTCGACTTTTACCAAGGTGGAAGGTTTGGCAAAGGTCATCAAGGGTAAAGGAATCAGCAAGATGATCACTCAAATAGGTCATAATCTGACCGACTAGCCCAACCTCAGCTTTTTCCTTTTGCAACGAGGATTGTTTCCATTTCTGAGCTTCCTGAACGCTTCCACGAGCTGTTAGTTTACGGATGAGGGTGATGAAGAGGATCTCTAAATAAGCTTTGATGAGCTGCTCACTTGCAAACGACGCCTCTTCGTTTCTTTCTAACAAATGAACGGAAGGAGAGTCGAAGGGAGGGAGGAACGCATGAAATCCCTCTTGCGTAATAATCGAAAGTATATTGCGTTCACGATCGCCTAATGATACGACTTTATTAGCTAGCTGGGACATTGCCTCCGAATGGCAGGCGAAGGCGATGACGATGAGGTTCGGCGGTTTATGGTCATGTCTGACGTGAACGGTATGGAACTCTTCGGGCTTGTGGAAGATCATATTCCCCTGATGGAGGGTATGGATGACATCATCGGCGCGAACTTCCACTTCACCCTTGTCCACGTAGAGTATTTCCCAAAAGTCATGCTGTTCACCGTCGAAAACAAAGCCTTTGGCATATTCAAAATAGTGAAAGGAAATGAGTGCTTCGATCGAAAGTGATTCCTGTAAATAAATTCTTGGGAAATCCATGCTGTCCGTCCTCTCTAGGGGATTTTCTTCCCGATTACAGCCTATTCTACCACAATCAATTTAGCTAAAGTGCAAATAATTCGGCTTAATAGATAAATCCAATGTGACATCACTCTTTTATAATAAAGGAAAGAAGCGGAGGGGATTAACAATGAAAAAAGGGATTAATATTTGGTCATTTCCAGGCTCCATGAGCGTGAAAGATTGCATTACAACTGCGAAAAAAGCCGGATTTGACGGCATTGAGTTAGCTTTGAACGAAACAGGTGAGCTAAGTCTGGAAAGCACGGAAAGTGAAGTGCGTGTGTACCGCAAGCATGCTGACGAAACAGGGATTGAGGTAAGCAGCTTAGCAACAGGCTTATTCTGGTCCTATTCCTTGACAAGCAGTGCCCCGCAAACGCGTCAGAAAGCGAAGGACATTGTGAAGAAGCAGCTTGAGCACGCCGCGGCACTTGGTGTTGATACGATTTTGGTCGTACCTGGTGCGGTAGGTGTTGATTTCATCCCTGATTCTGAAGTGGTTCCGTATGACCAAGCCTATGATTACTCCCTTGAAGCCATACAAGAGCTTTCGAAGGTTGCCGAGTCATTGAAGGTTTCGATTGGGATTGAAAATGTGTGGAACAAATTCTTATTATCCCCACTTGAAATGCGGGATTTCATTGATAAAGTCAATTCGCCTTATGTAGGCGCGTATTTCGATGTAGGGAATGTGATTTTCTCTGGGTATCCGGAGCACTGGATTTCTATTTTGAGCCATCGTATCAAAAAAGTGCATTTCAAGGATTATCGCCGCGCAGCTGGCGGTTTACATGGTTTCGTTGACCTGCTTGCAGGCGATGTGAATTATCCAGAAGTGATGAAAGCCCTTCAAACCATCGGCTATGAAGATTATGTGATCGCAGAAATGATCCCTGGCTATACGCATCACGGTGAGCAGATTGTTTACAACACATCAGGCGCTATGGATGCTATTCTGGGGAGGAAGTAATCATGCTAAGAATCGGACTAGTTGGACTAGGCTTCATGGGAAGAACACACTTGGAGAATTATGTACGCTTGGAAGCAGAAGGTGTTGCCATTAAAGTTGTCGCGTTATGTGATATTGACCCGGTGAAACTAGAAGGCAACGCGGTTGCTGGAAATATTGATACAGGTGATTCGGCGATCGATTTCAACCTTTATGCGAAATATACAAGTGTGTCCGAGATGATTGAGAAAGAACAGTTGGATTACGTGGATCTTGCTCTCCCGACATACCTTCACCGTGATATTACGATAGAATGTCTAAATAAAGGTCTACACGTGTTGTGTGAGAAGCCAATGGCTTCGAATCCGCAAGAGTGTGCAGAGATGATTGAAGCTGCTGAAGCGAATGGTAAACAGTTGATGATTGGACAGTGTCTACGCTTTTGGCCAGCCTATGTGTACTTGAAAGAAGCTGTTGAGAATGGGACTTACGGCAAAGTAACAAGCGGATATTTCTACCGCGGCGGCGCTACACCCACTTGGGGACCATGGCTCATCGATAAAGAGAAGAGTGGCGGCGCTTTACTCGATATGCATGTTCATGATATTGATATGGTTAATTGGCTGTTCGGAAAACCTGAATCTGTTTCCTGCTTAGCACGAAATGTAGTTCCAGGCAGCGGCTATGATGTCGTGTCTACGAATTATTTGTACGGGGATGGCAAAGTTATCAATGCGCAAGCCGATTGGACACTGGAAGGTGATTATGGCTTTGACATGCAGTACCGCGTCAATTTCGAGAAAGCGAACATTATTTTTGGCGCGAGCGGCCTAAAAGTGAACCTGAATGATGCGCCTGGGTTCAGCCCGGAGCTGTCACCAGAGATGGGCTATTACTTGGAGCTGAAATATTTCGTGGAGACGCTTCTCGCAGGGGAGTCGGTCACAACGGCAACGCCTGCTAGTACACGGGAAACAATTGAAATTGCTGTGGCTGAGATGGCATCGGCTGACAAGCAAGGGGCTTGGGTCGAAGTGAAGTAAAGGACAGTGAAAAACCTTGGAAATCGTTCCTGATTTCTAAGGTTTTTTGGTTATGCTTGAAGCAACCATTTCCGAGCAAGTCGGTGTGTTAATTATTTTCATTTGACTGCAATCGCTTTCGTATTCTATGCTAATTGCATTTGCAATAACTAGAGGTGAAGACGAATGAAAGACATAGATTCAACAGCATCGTGGCAAAAGCTCCGTCTATTCGCAGTCACTTGGCCGATTTTTATTGACTCTGTTTTACGAATGATGTTAGGTACTGCGGATGTCTTCATGTTAAGCCGAATTTCGGATGAAGTAACGGGAGCCGTGGGTTTAGCGAATGAAATCATCGTGTTCTGTATTCTGATGTTTGGTTTTGTGGGTATCGGGACGAGTGTGGCTGTTGCTCAGCATCTGGGAGCAGGCAAGGTGAAGGAAGCGAGTCGGATTTCTGCATTAGCGATTACGATTAATTTGATTTTCGGCATTATGGTGAGTATCGCGTTAGTTGTGTTTGGTGAGCCGTTAATGCATGTGATGCATTTAGATCCTCAGCAAATTGCGATTGCCAAGAAATACTTAACGATCATCTCCGCATTTATTTGGATTGAAGCGTTGTCGTATGCGATATCTTCGGTATTACGCTCCAATGGTCAGACCCGAGACGTGATGTTCGTTACCTTGGGGGTTAATGTGATTCACATTGTGGGTAACAGTCTCCTGATTTTCGGGAATTTGGGATTCCCTGAATGGGGGGTTACAGGGGCGGCTGTTTCAACGGTTGTAAGTCGACTTCTAGGACTCATTGTTCTTGTGGTCATCTTGTACCGTCGCTTACAGGTTCCTATTCTTCTCAAGCATTATGTGAGCTTCAAGTCTAAGATTGTGAAGCAAATTCTTAGCATTGGGTTACCATCCGCTGGAGAGCATGTTTCATGGCAGTCCCAATATTTGATGATTTTCAGCTTTATTAATATTATCGGGGCCACAGCGCTAAGTGCGCATGTGTACGTGATGAATGTGACCAATTATTTCATGGCCCTGGGGATGGCAATTGGCATGGGGACGGAAATTATTATTGGGCACATGGTGGGTGCCGGAGCTTTCCAGGCGGCTTATCATAAATTGATTCGAAGCTTGAAAATTACTTTTGTTCTGACATTCGTCATCGTGGGCATTACGTCGATTTTCCGTAAAGAACTGCTCGGGCTATTTACTGATAATCCCGATATCATTGCTATGGGATCGACAATTCTACTTCTTTCTATCATTCTGGAACCTGGTAGAACGTTTAACTTGGTTGTTATTAATTCATTACGTGCTGCTGGAGATGCTAGATTCCCGGTCATGATGGGGGTTGTCTCCATGTGGGGAATTGCTGTCCCATTAGCCTACTATCTCGGAATTCATCTAGAGATGGGCCTACTCGGTGTATGGGTTGCTTTTACAGTTGATGAGTGGGTGAGAGGTTTGCTGATGTATCTGCGTTGGCGAAGCCGTGTATGGCAAAGTAAATCACTAGTTAAACCAAGTGGCGAAGCAATGGTCACTTCAGCTTAATCTTAAATGAAGAAGCCTAAAACTCTCGTTAAGAGAGTTCTAGGCTTCTTTCGTATTATGAAAAAGATGACATGAAGGTTGTGGCTGGCTGGCGGCTGGTAATCATACTATATTCAGTTTCTTGTAAAAGAATTGGATGTTTGCAGGGAATCATAGAAAACGTGCTAGTGTCCCCCTGTATAGATGTGGATCGCATCTCTTAGAAACTCTGCCGTACCTGGTTGCTTCACATCATAATAGGCTTTGAATCGTTCATCATCCACATACATTTGAGCAAGCCCTGCATGTGCTTCTTTACTGTACTCACTCCAATAAGACATAAGCCATTGTTTGTGCAAAGCAGCCGCTTTTTGTGCAAGCTCACTAGCGGGATCACCTAACTTGAAAGCCTCCGCTAAAGTTTCGGTTACTTCCTCCGCCAAGCGAGTAACCTCTTCGTGCTGTTCCTGCGTCATATTTTGAAGCTTCTGATTGCTCTTATTCACTTTATCATCGCCGTATTTCTCACGAATCTCTTTCCCATATTTCTTCTCGTTATCATCGATTAGCTTTTGTTTGAAGCCTTCAAATTTCTCTTTATTCGACATGGTAAGTCTCCCTTCTTTGGAAGCAATGGTATTTTCAACATTGGCAATGAGGATATCCAATTGCCTCCGCTTGTCGAGGAGCTGCTCTCGATGGTCCATCAGTGCACGGGTTCCGTCATAAGTAGGGGACGACATGATGTCTTTGATTTGCTCCAGAGGGATGCCCATCTCTCGATAAAATAAAATCTGCTGCAGTCGATCCACCTCATTTTGCCCATAAATGCGATATCCCGATGAGTTGATTCTTGCCGGCTTAAGAAGTTCAATCTCATCATAATAGCGTAGTGTACGGGTGCTGATTCTAGCCAACTTCCCTAAGTGCTGTACCGTGTATTCCATCTGCTCACCTCCTGACAACTTAACTGTAAAGCTTTACGTAGCGTAAATGTCAATACCTTTTTTTGAAATTGTTTGTCCAGGTAAAGTGAACGATGAAGGTGATGATTCCAATCAGCACGATGAATAACAGACTAACGAAGAAGCCAGGACGCGTAGTAGGGTGAAAAGCAGCCCCAGAAATGGCGATAAGAATGAGTAGCATCCCCGCCCATCGTTTGAACATTTTAGCAGGCGTATGAACTAATAATCGTCCTGAAGACAGCAAAATCAATAACCAGATGAAAAGCAAGGTGAGACCCGCTGCCGTTGACATAACCGTGTATAGTTCATCGGGTAGAACCAAGGAAAGAATAACAGCGGCAGCCATTCCACCGGAAGTTAAGGCAAGAGCAGGGTAAGGAATCTGCCTCTTTCCACTTGTGGTACGGGTGAACATCAATGGCGCGTCATGATCCTTCGCAATGGCGACGAGAATGGAGGTAACGGCGAATAAGGAAGCCACCATCGTAGAGAAAGCAGCAATAATGAGGATCGCATTGAACACATGCGGAACATAAGGCAATGGGTAGCTTTCCAAGCTGACCTGGAAGGGGCTTTTTTGGTCATGAAGAGCGTGCAAGGGTAACAGCGTTAAGACTAGGAAGAGCGAGACCATGTAGAGGATAGCTAAAAGGAGGATCATGACGGAGCCTGCTTGATGAGCTTCGCTCGATTTCATTAGACGCATGGCGAAAAGCCCCATCATTTCCGTGCCGCCGAAGGCGTAGAACGCATAGATGAAGGATGACCAAGAGCCCTTGAGTCCTGAGGGCAGAAAGGTGTCTTTTGAAATAGGGAATGAGAGCGGGTGAAGACCTCCTGAGATCCATCCGAGTACCGCGGCACCGGCAAGGAGGAGAAATATCAACAGCGCAGATACTTTGATGAGTGCGAAAATATGCTCCGAACGCTCGAAGGCTTGGGCACCAAGCAAGATGACACCTACGCCAAGACTGGCATAGAGGAAGGCGAACAACCACATGGGTACCGTAGGAAACCAGAATCGCGTAAATAGGGAGAGAGCCGCTAATTGACTCCCCATAATCATCAACTGGGAGCCCCAGTAAGTCCAACCGCTGCTAAAGCCGGCCCAGTGTCCATAAGCTAATTTGGCATAGGAGCGGAAGGAGCCTTGCTGGGGATGCTCTCCCGCCATTTGAAGCAAAGCGTCAAGAACGAAATACGTGCCTAATGCAGCTAAAATGAATAAGACGAGCATGGAAGCGCCGCCCATGGTTAGGCCGATACCGACGCCTAGAAAGTAGCCAGTTCCGAGCGTGCAGGCGACGCCGAGCAGGGATAGCTGCCACCACGCCATCGTGCTGTTCTTCGTTGGGGTTGCTTTTGTGGACATGCCGCCTCCTAAGCTGTATACGAGAAATTGACAACAACAGCCCATAGTATAGCTTGTCCATTGGTAAAATATACAGTTAGGACAGGTCCATCAGCGCGAATAGAAGACCTTCTTTTTCGATGACATCAAAGGGTTGAAGCCTTGCATTAGGGACATTGTGGCAGCGGCCTGTGTGCACTTCAAAGGTCCAGCCATGCAGCGGACATTCCAGTCCGCCATTCTCAAGTTCTACCGCATAACCGGCGTGCGGGCATCGACTGGAGAGCAACGTGTAGACACCATCCGCCTCCGTGAGGAAGAAACGCTTGCCATTCACTTTCACTTCGGTGGGGTTTGCAGTAAACTGATCCTTAGAACCAATCAGGATTTCATTCATGGAGTTGCTCCTTTTCACAAGGGATATCTTCATTAGTTTCATTATAATCCAAACGACAGCAAAGATCTCTAAGCATATGGTAAAAACAAAGGAGCACGATCCACATGAGTACATTATCTTCATTAGCAGCTGCCTTTCGCCAAACCTCTTATCCAGTGGGTGGGCACGGCCGCAGAAATATTCAAATTTTAAAAGATGTCATAGACGGGCTAGATGGCAAGCTTGAGAGTGATATTTATGGAACAGGCGAAAGTATAGAGGGCTTTCAGGCGGAGATGGCAGCATATCTTGGCAAAGAAAAGGCTGTGTTCTTTCCCAGCGGGACGATGGCACAGCAGATTGCCCTGCGAATTTGGTGTGATGAGAAGAGAATCCGCAAGGTCGCGTATCATCCTTTAAGCCATTTGGAAATCCATGAAGAGGATGGCTTGAAAGAGCTGCACCAGATTGAATCGATTTTACTTGGGGAGAAGGATCGCTTGATTCATTTGGATGAGATTCTTGAGCTAAAAGAAGAAATCGCGTGTCTCTTGATTGAGCTGCCACAGAGAGAAATTGGTGGAGTGCTGCCGCCATTCGAGGAGCTTGTTGCGATTTCGGCACATTGTCGTGCCCATGGAATCAAGCTGCATCTAGATGGTGCCAGATTGTATGAGGTGCTGCCATATTATCAGAAGTCTGCGGCAGAGGTGTGTGCGCTTTTCGATAGTGTCTATATCTCGTTCTATAAGGGAATCGGCGGGTTAGCTGGGGCTATTCTGGCAGGTGATGAGGCGTTTACGACGAAATCGAAGGTGTGGAAAAGGCGGCATGGCGGCGATTTGATCTCTCTATATCCGTATTACTTCAGCGCGAGCTATTATTTCAAGCAACGTGAGCCGAAGATGGGTCAGTACTATGAGGAAGCGCTGGAGTTTGCTTCGCTGTATAATAGTTGTCATCTCGTGACTACCTTGCCGCAGGTACCAGTGACGAATATGTTCCACGTCCATATCGCGATGCCGAAAGAGAAGCTCGAGCCAATCCTAGTCGGGTTGTATGCGGAGACAAGCGTAGGGTTGATCCATTATCTGCGAGAATCAAACGAGGGGATTTGTTCGTTCGAAGTAAGTATTGGTGATGCTTTCGCGCAAATTCCGAAGGATCTGCTGAAGTTGACGTTTGAGCGGTTGGACGCGGGCTTGCGAGAAGGATAGCGAGCAGAGCTGCCTAAAGTGAAATTAAATAGCGCATGGATGTTCCGCTCAGTTTGGATGCGGAACATCCATGCGCTATTTGGCGATTTTCAGGGAAATCGTAAGATGTGGAGTGACGTTCCTGCTAAAAAGCTGAAAATAGCAATCGTAACTTTGTACTCCACCAGGGAGGGCCTCAGCCTATGAATAGGTTTAAATCGTAACATTAATCACCTTAGTTCGTCAGATTGTGGGTGTTGATGCTCGTGAAGAATCGGTATACTTCAAAAAGTAAGCCCTTACATTTCGTTGATGGATCACATGGTCAGAAGGAGGGACACCGTGCAAAGACCGCGAGGTAATCAAAAGGTCGTTATTACTTACACTATTGGAGGGAATTGAAATGTTCAAAAAGAGCGTAGCTTTGATACTTAGTCTGGCTTGTATCATGATGATATTTGGCGTACTCCCAGCTTTCGCTGCAAATGGGCCGATTACATGGGGCTCTTCAGTCACCATTACGAATATCAATACGTTTACAGATGCGGGAACGGATGCACGCGGCATTAGTCCAGGTACCTTCGGCTCGGAATACCCGCGTATGATCAAGCTTGCTAATGGTAACTGGCTAGCGGTTGCAGCCATTTATGATAATAACGGCTATACCAAAGTATCCTGGGGTGGTACGCGATTACAGGTATTTCTCAGCACAGATAATTGTCGTACGTGGTCTTTAGCGGCGACACTATGGGAAGATGGGCGTGATCTTGATAACGGACAATTCGCGCAGCTGGCGAATGGCGATATTTTGCTCGCGATGCGCTCGGTGCGTTGGCAGGAGTCTTATCAGTTAAAAGTGTACAAAAGTACGAACGGCGGTTCAAATTGGAGCTATCTAAGCACGATCGATGAGAAAACAGGTGCTCCTGGTACACTGGGCAATCCCGATAAGGGCGTGTATGAGCCACATATGCAAATTTTAAGCGATGGCACGCTGGCTGTCATGTATGCGAACGAAAAGCACGTAACGGAGAGTCCATCGTATAGTCAAATTATTTCGGAGAAGCTTTCGACGAACGGCGGCGCAAGCTGGGGAAGTGAGATTTATGTTGCTTGGGACCCGAGCAATGCAGCAGCACGCCCAGGAATGCCCGTTTGGCAAAAAATGAACAACGGCCAGTATATCGTGACTTTTGAGGTATGTGGTACGCAAAGCTGTAATGTGTTCACAAAGAAAAGCAGTGATGGCAAAACATGGGCAAGCGGTATAGGGACGCAAGTACCAAGTCAGCAAGGGGGACCTTATCTGCTTTCTCTCACAGACGGGAGGATCTTACTGACCTCCAATGCCAATGTACTTTCCATCTCCAATGACTACGGGAATTCGTGGTATACGAATGATACCACAGCATTCGGCAACTCCTTCTGGTCTGCGATGTATCAAACGGCTTCGAACGAAATTGCTTTCGTCGATTCGGTTAACCGAACTGGCGGTGGTCATAATGTGCAGGTGAAGTTTGGCACGTTGATGAGCACGTATTCGAATGATTTTGCAGCCAATGATACGGGTTGGGCTCGATATGGCGGAACTTGGACGATTAGCGGAGGTACCTACAATGTAACTTCAGCGAGTGGAGATAAATCGATACTTACTCCTTATCCGTCTAAACAAAACTATACCCTTGAAGGAGATATCAAGCTCAACAACGCGGGGCAGGGCAGTCTTATTTTTAATGTGACAAATCCAGCAACGGGGACGGACAGTTTGAAAGGGTATGGCGCGGGCATTGATTCGGCTGGGCAAGTGTGGTTAGGTCGATTTAACAATAACTGGACGCAGCTTGGTCTTGTTAATACAACGATTAACACGAACACCTGGTATCACATGAAGGTTGTAGTCAATGAGGGGAATATAAAGGTGTACGTAGGCGATATGGCAACTCCGAAAATTAACTTTACGGATACGACGTTTGTAAACGGCACGATTGGTGTACGTGGTGGCTTTGGAAATAGTGTGAGTTTTGACAACATTTCGGTTAACTAGCTCGCACGTAAATAATCTAAATTGACAAAGAGCCTTCGGGCTCTTTTTTTGTGTAAACAGGATGCGAAGGGAGCTGTGGTGTGTTGTTGTTTTTGTGGATAATTACGCTCCTCTGTTTGCGGATGAATGATTATTGCAGATGTGGGAAAGTGGCCTAGGATGTGATCAATGGTTGAATTGACGTTGCCCTTGAGTAGATAGAGTTTGTTAGAGCTGATGTGGGGGGAGGAGATGATGAGTTGATGGGAGTAGTAGTTGAAGTAGCCAGTTATAACAGTAGCTCCGACGAAATAACTGGATTTCCTGTATCTAATTTGTTTATTTTGGGGCTCACTTGCTGAATAAATGGATTTCCTCCAGTTAATTTCTTCGAAATTCACGTGTTTGAGTAGTTCAGTGGACGATTTACCCCTCCAATCGTAACATCGTCACCTTTTAACCTAAACGCAGTCTGATGATTTCTTACGTTTGTTCCCTAAAGTTGACGGTTTTATCGGTTTAGACGTGGAGCAATTCCATGTAAAGTTAGAACCAAGGAAAGCCCTTACATCCGAGTGAAAGGGCTTTCGCATCTAACATAAACCGAATGAGAGAGGGTTGTTCATCACAATGAAAAAGAAATTCACTAGCTTACTTACCGCAAGTATTGCGCTTGCTATGGTAGCGACAGGCTGCTCGAGCACAAAAGAAAGCGATACCAAAACTGCAGCTGCCACGGCAGCACAGACTGCGAAAGCCGCAGAAACAACCAAATCAGCGAGTCCGGTAGAGATCACCTTCTGGAATATGTTCGGCGGTGGCGAAGGCGATTTCGTGGATCAAATTGTCAAAGGGTATAACGATTCTCAAAAGGAAGTCATCGTGAAACAGCTGCGCCTAGAATCCAATGAATACTATGCGAAGCTAAGCACGGCACTTTCTTCATCCAAAGGACCGGACGTTGCAGTAGCTCACGTGGATCGGATATCTCCTTTCGTCAAAGCGAAGCAAATTTTGCCGATTGACGGTCTTGCTAGTAAAGTGGGCTTTGATATGAAACAAGTTTCAGATTCCAATATCAAAAGCGTAAGCTATGATGGAAAGCCATACGCTGTTCCGTTAGATACACATTTCCATATGTTCTACTACAACAAGGATCTACTCAAGAAAGCCGAGCTGCTGAATGACGATGGAACGCCGAAATTGGGAGATTTGACGCCAGATGGTTTTAAGAAAACATTAGCGCAAATTCAAGCGAAAGTACCTGGTGTGCAGGCGTTAGCCGTGAATACACCTTATTTCCAAGAGCCATTCCTGAATTTGTATTATGAAGCAGGTGGCGATATCTTGAATGGGGATATGACGAAATCCGCGATCAACAATGAGAAAGCGTTAAGTGTCCTTAAGTTTTATATGGATCTATACAAAAACAAATACAGTGATATCAATGATAAAACGCCTTGGGATTCCTTCCACAGTGGGAAAGCTGCACTATGGTTCGGAGGCGTGTGGGAAGCGGGACTCTTGTTAAACGATAAAGCTTTGAATATTGGCGCGATGCCGCTGCCTGCGATCTTCGGCAGTCAAACGCACTGGGGAAGCTCCCACCTGCTCGTCGTTCCATCTTATGTAACAACAGAGAAGCAAGAAGCTTCAGCGAAATTCATGAAGTACTTCTCTGAGGTAGGTGGCAAAACGTGGGGTCAAGCCGGACACGTACCTTCTAACAGCGCAGTAACGACAAGCGATGAGTACAAAAAGCTGCCATACCGTAATTTCTTTGTCGAAGCTCAGAAAACGGTGAAATTTGCTCCGAAAACAGATAAATACACGACGATCATTACAACGGTGTCGGAGTCTCTGCAAAACATTCTATTCGGTAAGCAATCTCCTGAAGATGGCTTGAAAAACATGGATAAGCAAATCAATGATATTTTGACCAATTAATTTTACTAAATCGGGTGAAGCTTCCGTGAAAGCGAGCGGCGGCTCCACCCGCTCTTATACAGAAAAGAAACAAGGAGAAGAGCCAATGGAGACTAAAGTGAGTGAGCGTGATCGGACATGGGTCCTCCGCGAACGTAAACCGTTACGAATAGCTTTGGAAATGAAGGCATTGCTGTATCTGCTGCCGTTTCTGATCCCTTTTGCCATCTTCTATTTGTGGCCGGTGGGGCGAGGCGCCTGGATGAGTTTGCACGTTTGGGGCATTCAGGGGATGCAGAAGTATGTTGGTTTTGCGAATTATAAGAAGATTTTCAGTGATTCGGATTTTTATCTGTATGTGTGGCACTCGATTTACTTTGTTATCATCTGTACACCGACAATTATCGTACTTGGCCTTATCTTAGCACTGCTGATTAATCAGAATCTCCGCTTCCGAACGCTCATCCGTTCCATGTTTTTCCTGCCTTATGTACTGTCCGTCTCGGTCATCAGTTTCATATGGCTCCGACTTTTCGACTCGAAGTATGGCCCGATTAACGCATTCTTGAAACTCATTGGTTTACCTGGTGACATTCACTGGCTGACGGATAAACATTTCGCTTGGTGGGCCATTACCCTAACAACCGATTGGTGGTCAGTAGGCTTCGTCATGGTACTATTCCTGGCTGGCTTGCAAGAAATTCCAACGGATCATTATGAAGCTGCGAAAATAGATGGCGCTGGCGCTTGGAAGCAATTCATTCATATTACGCTCCCAGGTTTGTCGAGAGTCATGCAAATACAAGTTTTCTATCAAATCATCTCGTGTTTAAAGCTGTTTGGTCAAGTTCAGATTATGACAGGCGGAGGTCCAGGGGACTCCACGAATACAATGATTCGCTACATTTATGTCACAGGGTTCAAAAAGGATATGTTCGGGCTTGCTTCGGCTCAGTCCATCGTATTCTGCGTCATCATGCTGCTCCTCGCAGTGGTACAGTTCAAATTAACAGACAGAAAAGATTGACGGAGGTTGAACATGAAAGGTATCGCAATTAACATCATCGCGGTGATGCTGGCCCTCTTATTTATGTTTCCACTGATTTGGATGCTGATTGTATCTCTGAAACCGGATGGCGTAAATGTCTTCTCACTGAGTGACTGGGTGAATATCTCGGATTTACATCTGCATAATTATACGAAGGTGATCAAAGATTCGCAGATTCTGCGATGGACGTGGAACAGCGCAGTTATCGGTGTACTGACGACTATCATTTCGCTCATATTCAGCTCCTTAGCGGCTTTCTCCTTCTCTAAGCTGCCTTTCAAGTCTAGAGGTTTGTTCTATATGGTCATTGTATCTGGGTTGTTAATTCCCACGGAAGCAATTCTGATTCCACTTTACGAAACGACGCTGCATCTGAAGCTGATTGATAATATGTGGGCAATCATTCTGCCAGGACTTACGAATCCAATTGGCATTCTACTTTTAAAACAGTTTATGGACGGTGTCCCGAAGGATTATATCGAGGCAGCACAAATCGACGGTTGTAGAAATTTTGGTTTATGGTATCGGATTTGTTTGCCGCTTACGAGATCTGCCATGTTCTCTGTCGGGATTTTCTACTTTATTTTATCGTGGAACAATTTCTTGTGGCCGTATCTTTCCATTACTTCGCAAGAGAACATGATCTTATCAGCAGGACTACCGACTTTTTTGTCGAATAATACGATGTCCTTAAATCTGATCATGGCAGCAAGTGCAATTGCGGCAATTCCAACGATTCTGGTATTTGCTGTCCTGCAGCGTCAAATTGTGCAAGGGGTGGCAATGTCAGGGATTAAAGGTTAATAGGCTTATATCTCTATCAGTTCGATTCTCTTCCCAGAAAGGGTTGCTACAACGATGACCCAAGCATCAGATGTTGAGACGCGACAACGCCACAAACGAATTCCTTCATGGATGTATACATGGACGAGCAGCATTCGCTATAAGTGGATGCTGTTGCTGTTCCTTTTTTCGCTAACGCCCCTGCTTGCCTTGGGGTTTATTTCGTATTCAATATCGAAGTCAACGATCAACAATAAAGTAACGGAATACTCGGAACAGCTCTTGAAGCAGACCGCGGAGAATATCGATACTAGACTTGGCATCTACAAAGATATGATGATGCAGGTCGTCAACAACAACGAAATTGTCACGATGCTACGGACTTTGGATCGCACAGATCCGGCTCAATATGATCTAGATAGTCTATCCCTGACTACGAAGCTATCGACCATTATTGCGATTAATCAGGATATACAGTCGATTTCGTTCCTTTCACCGGGGCATTTTATCAAAGGGATTTATAGATGGAACGATCGGTCTATCGAGAAGGTATCCCCATTCCTGCAAACCTTGGAGGATGGGAGCAATTTTCGGTGGTTTTCCACGCGGCTGGGGACTTATGTAGATAGTCTAAACACGCAAAATGTTCACGTCTTCTCACTGGCCAAGCAAATATATAAAATGTCGGACGATAGTCCTGTTGGAATCATTGCCGTACTGGACATTCGCGAAGATGTGCTGAAAGAAATTGGTGCTCGAACAACGAAGAGTAATATGGATATTGAAAGCTTTGTTGTTGATGGCACGGGGCACATCATCTCTTACCCGGACAGTCGCGTTTTGGGGAAAAGTGTGAAAGAAGTGCTGGGCGAAGATGGCTTCACAGAAATGTTTCGTGGGGCCGCAGACGAATCCGTTTTTCCATTGAAATATCAAGGCGAAAGATTGATTGTGAATTATAAAAAGCTGCACACAAACGACTGGATCGTTGTCAATGTCATCTCGGAGGCTTCCCTCTACAAAGATTCTAATCGGTTGCTGCAAATTATACTGGTGATCGCTTTCATTTGTATCTTATTCTCTATATTGACGGCAATATTGTTGGCAAATTCGATCTCTAAGCCGATTCTGAAAATGATTCGACTGATGCGGCAAGTCATGTCAGGTGACCTGACCGTACGATTCAAAGCGAAGCGTCGCAACGATGAATTCGATATTTTGGGCGAAAACTTTAATTACATGGTTACTCGGATTGATGGTCTCTTGGAGACTGTGTATGAAGAACAGAATCATAAACGCGTAGCGGAATTGAAGGCTTTGCAAGCGCAAATTAATCCGCATTTCCTGTATAATACACTGGATATTATTAAGTGGACGGCGCTCCTGCAGAAAGCCAACCATGCGGCTGAAATGGTCAGTCTTCTATCCCGATTGTTGCGGATTAGCTTGGGCAAAGGCGAAGAGACGGTTACCATTGAAGAAGAAATCGAGCATGTGCAGTGCTATCTGGGTATTCAAAAATTCCGATTCAACTTTAATATCGAGACGTTTGTTCATCTGGACGAGGAAGTGCGTACGTACCGTACGCCGAAGCTGATCCTACAACCCATTGTGGAGAATGCCATACTTCATGCTTTTACGGATAGAGAAACAGGCGAAATTCATATTCGGTGCGGCGTTCATCCGGAGGGTGGCGTACGCTTCGAGGTAGAGGATAATGGGCGTGGCATGGATGCAAGCCTTGTTCAAAGCCTTAATCGACATGAGGCTCCATCCGTTGATAAAGTAAGCGGGATTGGCTTGGCCAATGTAGATGAACGTATTAAACTCATTTGTGGAAAGGCTTATGGCTTAGACATTCAAAGTGAACCAGGAGCAGGTACACACATTCGTATCAGACTTCCAGAAATGAAGTAGGTGAAGACATGTTTCGAGTTGTGATTGTGGAAGATGAATATATCGTGAGGTTCGGAATTCGCTCGATGATTGATTGGGATAAGCTTGGTTTATCAGTGAATGGTGAAGCAGCGAATGGGCAAGAAGCGTTGGCGCTAATCCGCGAGAATCCACCTGATATTCTCATCACTGATATCAAAATGCCCGTTATGGATGGCATCACGTTAATTACGGAAGTACGTAAAAGTTATCCTCATATGAAAATAGTCATTCTTAGCAATTTGGAGGATTTCCAATATGCGAAGGAGGCGATTCGCAATGGGGTTTCCGAATATATGATCAAATCAGATTTAATGCCTCGTGACCTTGAGGAGACGCTACTGCGAGTGAGGGATTCGATCCTTGTGGCGTCACCAGGTAATGAGCAGAAGCATTCGGTAAGTGAAATTGAGCCTCTTGTCAAAGAAAAACGGATGCTGGAGCTCCTTGAAGAAATGGACCCCGCTCGCAGTAGGCAAATCGTAGATAGCTTGAGGCTCTCTGACGTTAAGCTTCCCTTGTATGTGCTTCACATCGTGAAGAATGAGTGGGCGCAGGGTGTTGAGGAAGGGCAAGCCTTGATACGCAAAGCGATTGCTGAGGTGATGACGACTTCCTCCGAGGATGCTTATGAGGCTTTCCCAGATCGGCAAGGGGAAATGAACGTGCTTCTTTTTGCAAGGAAAATGACTGCCGAGGGCTTGGCTGAGATGAAGACTTGGATACAGTCTGTCATTCACTATCTCAAGGATCATTGTGCAATGTCGTGTACAATAGGTGTTAGTATGAGTACGTTCAATTGGTCAGGGCTGCAACAAGCCTACGAGCAAGCGAAAGCCGCAGCGAAATATAAAATGTTCATTGGCCGCGAGCGAGCCATTCTGTATGGTGTTGATTATGTCCCCTTACCAAGTCAGCTGGCAGATAATATTAAAGTGAGCACAACGCATATCCATTCGATGGTGTATGCTTTTCAAATGAAAGAGCTGCAAGCTTATTTGGAAGATATTTTCGAACAGCTTACAGCACGTAAAGATTATGATCTCGTGGAAATTATTTCCCTGGAACTGCTAATCCTGCTCACGACACTATGGTCGGAGGTGGCCAGTGATCAGCAAAGCATCCTCCAATTAAAGAAGCAGTATTATGAGCAATTATCCAAATTAGAGACGATCCAGATGAGTAAAGCTTGGTTCCTGCAAGCTTTTGAGGAACTTGTTCGGCATATGATCGGTGTGTATAATAGTGATCGCAACGGTATTATTAAGGCAGCGCAATATATTGGGCAGTACTATCAACAAGAGATTTCACTGCAATCCATCAGCAGTCTAGTGCACTTAAGTAAGAACTATTTTGCCAACCTGTTCAAAAAGGAAATGGGTGAAAGTTTTCTGGAGTATTTGACGCGGATTCGTATCGAGAAAGCCATGACCTTATTAACAAGTGAGCTCAAGACAGCGGATATTGGCCATTTGGTAGGAATTCCTGATCCGAAATATTTCTCGAAAGTATTTAAGAAAATAACAGGTCTTTCCCCGTCGGAATATCGTGTTCGAGCAAAAGAAGACAACTCATAAAAGTCTTCTTACACTTGATTGCAAACGCTTACCGAGGAGCTGTTCATTGTTAGGCATGAGGGGGAAGGGGGGATCGGATTGTTAGATAGAAAAAAGATCAATCGAAGTATTGGAATCGGATGTATAGTTACGCTCACTTTCATGCTTACAGGATGCTCAATTCTGTCCAATACGCATAAGCAAGTACCTGAGAACAAGAAAATCGTGGCAGCAGGCGCAGCATCACCCGTTGAAATTTCGTTCTGGAATCCATTCGGCGGTGGTGAAGGGGAGTTCGTGGAGCGTATTGTTCAAAATTTCAATACGTCGCAGAGTGCCGTGTACGTGAAGCAGCTTCGATTGGAATCTAACGAATATTATGTGAAATTGAGCACAGCTCTTTCTTCAGGGAAAGGTCCGGATGTGGCTGTTGCTCATGTTGATCGAATGTCACCATTCGTAAAGGCCAAGCAAATTATGCCATTGGACGAGTTGGCGAGTGAGGTTGGATTTGATTTCAAGAACTTAGAGGAGAGCAATGTACGAAGTGTGAGCTTCACGAACAAGCCATACGCGCTGCCATTAGACACGCATTTTCACATGTTATATTACAATAAGGCTATTTTGAAAAAAGCGGGCTTGTTGAATGAGGATGAAACGCCAAAGCTAGCCATCTCAACGCCGGAGGCATTTATTCAAATGCTGAAACAAATTCAAGCTAAAGTACCGAATGTTGAGCCCTTTGCCGTGAACACGCCTTATTTCCAAGAGCCATTCCTCAATATGTATTATCAAGCGGGCGGTGAATTATTGGATAATAGCAAGGCGAAAGTTAACATCGATAATGACAAATCGCTTCGTGTATTGAAATTTTATCAACAGATCTATGCAAGTAAGCTCTCCGATGTGAATGATAAGACCCCGTGGGATACCTTTCATAATGGCAAAGCTGCGCTTTGGATGGGCGGTGTTTGGGAGGCAGGCTATCATTTAGGTGAATCCTCCCTTCCGGTGGGGATCATGCCTCTTCCAGCCTTATTTGGCAGTTCGAAGCAGTGGGGGAGTTCGCATACACTCGTCATTCCTACTTACGTAACGAAGGACAAACAACTTGCTGCGATGACATTCATGTCCTATTTCTCAAAGGAAGGTTCCATGCTATGGGGCCAAGCCGGACATGTGCCTGCTAATCGAGCCGTACTTCAAAGTCAAGAATATTTGCAATTGCCTTATCGGAAGCTTTTCATTGAGGCGCAGCATCATGTTAAATTTGCGCCACAAACGGATAAATATGCGACGATGTTTACTACTCTGTCAGAAGATCTTCAAAGCATTGTGATGGGAGGATTGGATCCAGAGGAAGGGCTCGCACAACTAGAGAAAAAAATGAACAGTGTGTTGGCCAATTAGGCTGTATAAATGTCCCCTTTCGGAACTATCTGGGAGGGGATATTTGTTTCATTTGGAAGAATTTTAAGTTGCGAAAACGCCTATGATAAAATGAACATATAAACGCAAAGGAGCTGAAATAAGTGAACATTATTTTCCATGGACAAAGCTGTGTCGAAATTCAATTGAAGCAACACACCTTGATTATCGACCCTTTCTTAACCGGTAATCCGCAAGCAACGGTCAAAGCGGACGACATCAAGGCAGATTACATCCTTGTTACCCATGGACATGGGGATCATGTTGGGGACACGTTATCCATTGCAGCTCGCAACGATGCAACCGTTATTGCTCCTAATGATCTGGCCAGATATTTAGGCTTCGAGGGGGCAAAAACTCACGGGATGGGAATCGGTGGGGCTTTCGAGTTTCCTTTTGGCAAGGTGAAATTGACGTTAGCGTTACACGATTCCTCCTATAATCCCCCAGGCACGAAGGAGAACATTTATACAGGCATGGCGAGTGGATTCTTGCTTAGAGTAGAAGGGAAAACGATCTATCACGCAGGGGATACGGGGCTATTTAAAGATATGAAGCTGATCGGCAAAATGAACGATATTGATCTGGCCTTTCTGCCGATTGGGGATAACTACACGATGGGACCGGATGATGCCGTGATTGCTGCGGAATATTTGAAAGCCAAAACCGTTGTCCCAATGCACTATAATACGTTCCCGGTGATTGAACAAGATCCGAACGCATTTGTCGCAAGCCTGAAAGAGGAAGGCATCAAAGGCTTAGTAATGACACCAGGGCAAGAAATAACGCTGTAATCAAGTGAATGGAGCCATCATGATGCGGGTTAACTTTCGGTGCTTTTGTTCGATTGACGCTCTTTCCAGAAGAGGACGGTGAGCATGCGCTCCACCCATTCTTTATCTTCAGGCGTTAAAATAAAACCATCGAACATAAGCTCATTTTCACGAAGGAACCGCCGTAAGTTAACAGGATCGCTTTGGAATTGTTGGTTCGTTTGTGAGGATTCGAGATAACCGGCAATGTCCATCAGCTCCGAGTAAGACGTGTTAAGCCCCTCGGATAATTTCATTAAGACGTCGGGAGAAGGAATTCCGCGGTTTCCATTCTCGAGCTGTGAGATGTAGGCAGCGGACACACCAGAGCGATCAGCTAGCTCGCGGATTGTGAAGCCTTTCATTTTGCGCATATCTCGTAATTTATCGTAAAAGTACATACCTGCTCATCCTCACTCCATAAAGTAAACATTAGTAAATGATTTAATACTAACAGTTTACTAAAGTAATTACAATCGTTATGTTATCAATGTTAATAGAAAATAAAGTGCGTTAGTGGAAATTAGAGTTCTTTAGCAAATGTTCACTTTTGTGAACGTTTGTTTTTTTTTATCACATTCGTTCTAAAGGAAGTATTGCCGGCCTCAAAAAGAGACGAATACATTTGAATTGCTCAGTCCCATGACTTCTTTTTAATCATGTTGTCATGTATTTTAGAGCTTTGTACCTCAACCACAAAGGTGATTTCTGACAACACCGGATCCCTTTGGAGTATGAAAATTCGACTTCACAAATTAAATCATGCAAAACTGGGAATAATTTGATTGTCCCGGAATCCTTCGTTTTACCGGACGACAGTACGATTTGAAATTGTTAATAACTGATCTCCGGAGGTCCCATGGCTTATAATACTGAAAACCTTTGTCAAAGAGCGCGAGAACTTGCATTGCAGTATACGCCAAATGATGTGCGAAACCATCAAAAGAACATACTGAATCGATTCGATGAAGACATAGTGAGATTAAGGGAATTTGTACTCTCATTGCAAAACAGTTCAGCAAATTGTGTATTACCAGCGGAAGAATGGCTGCTCGATAATGCTGAATTTATTGAGGAACAGGCATTAGAGGTGAAAACTAATTTTTCCAAGTGCTCCTTTGATTACTTACCGCGCCTTCAAAAAAACGGCATATTGCGCATCCAATCTCTTTGCGAAGATTATTTGGAGCAGGTTGACGGAGTGTTGGATGAGGAAACCATTGTTTCCTATATGAACGCTTATCAAGAAGTTTCTGCATTGACGCTTGCCGAGACCTGTTCTATCTCGCTCATCCTTCGTGTGAGCTTGATTGGAAGGCTATCCGAAACGATGTCACTTGTACGGGATCGCCGAGAGGTTTGCATGGAAGTTGAAAGGTTACTTTCACGGATAGAGCCTTCCAGGTTAAATACGGAAGCGATCAACGCAGAATTGGAAGCAGCCGGGCAGACTGTTCCGCTATCTGGGCCATGGATCGTCCATCTGATTAGTCACCTGCGCGAGTGGGCAGAGGATTCCGCATCCGTGCGCGAATGGTTGATATGCAAATTGGAGAACGGTTCAGATGACCTCGATCGCATCGTATCTTACGAGCATCGGCTTCAGTCAGCGTTTCAGGTAAGGGCAGGCAATTTGATTAGCAGTTTACGCAAAAATGAGCGTCTGGATTGGAATACCCTGTTCGAGCGGATTAGCTTACTTGATCAGAAGCTTCGTCAAGAAAGTACGGGTGTCTATTCTCTTCTTGATTCTTATAGCAGGAATGAGATTCTTAAACGTGTTGAAGGATTAGCACACCGTATGCGTGTGCCAGAAAACTTGATCGCAAGTACAGCGGTAGCTCTCGCGAAGGAAGAGAAAGAACGAGTGGGCGAGGAACGTGAGAAGGTAGATGACTTACCACGACCGACGTTTGCGGCTTACTTTTTATTTGAACCGACTGGAATCAAGAAGTTAGAGCTTTCATTGCGAACATGCAGCCAGCCCCGTCAAGTACGGGGAACCGGTATTTTACAGCGAGCAACCAGCACTTATTTTGCTTTGCTTATCGGGTTGTTCGCAGTTGCACTTATTGTCTCTGCCGCTTGGATTGGCGGTGGACGTGGCTTTACGCCAGCAGGGTGGGCAATCGTTTTGCTTATGCTTTCCTTTCCTGTAAGTGAATGGGTCATCACATGGCTTCATTTTGGCATTGAGCGCTTTTTCCACCCCCGGCCTTTGCTGCGTTATGATTTTTCCAACGGTGTGCCTTCGGATGCAACCACGATGGTCGTCATTCCTGCCATCTGGTCTACGCCTGAGGAAGTGGAGGAGCTTGCGGATCGTCTGGAAATCCATTATTTGGCCAATCGGGATCCAAACATCCATTACGCCCTTTTAGGGGATTTTACCGATGCTCCAGAGGAAACACTTTCGGAAGACGAAGCGCTCGTTGCCTTCACCAAAGAAAGAATCCGGACACTAAACCAGAGGTATGCTGGCTCAGGTGGAGCGAACTTTCATTTTTTCCAGCGCCGCAGACAGTGGAATCCCGCTGAGGAAGCATACATGGGCTGGGAACGCAAACGTGGAAAATTGGTGGAATTTGTCGAGCTGCTTAAAGGAAGCAAGGAGACGAGTTACGACACTATGATAGGAGATACGGTTGATCTCCCGCTAATTCGCTACATTATAACATTGGATGCGGATACACAGCTTCCGATGGGGAGCGCTCAGAGGATGATCGGTACGTTGCATCTTCCTTATAACAGACCGCGCTTAAATAAAGCGCGAACCCGGGTCGTTGAAGGGTATGGCGTGCTGCAGCCGAGAATTGGAACTAGCCACGAGTCCGCCATGCGGTCACGGCTTGCTTACTTTTGTTCGGAGCCGGGATTGGATCCATATGCGTTTGCTGCCTCAGATCCTTATCAGGACGCAATGGAGCAGGGGATTTTTACGGGAAAAGGTATTTTCGATGTAGATGTATTTGCGGAAGTTTTATGCGAACGTATTCCTGAAAATACGGTGCTTAGCCACGATTTGCTCGAAGGAGGGTTTCTGCGGGCAGCTCTACTATCGGACGTTGAACTGATCGATGACCACCCGTCTAAGTTTCTCGCTTATCAGAAGCGTATGCACAGATGGGTACGAGGAGATTGGCAGCTGCTCTGCTGGCTTTTCCCCCGTGTTTGCGACCGTCGGGGAACGTTAAGACCCGTCGATCTGTCCGCTATTACGCGCTGGCAAATGATCGACAACTTGCGCCGCAGCCTATTACCGATTTCTTATCTGGTGCTCTTGGCACTTGGTTTAACTGTTCTGCCTGGATCCCCGGAGCGTTGGTTTGTTATCATTCTCGCAACCATGCTTTTGCCGATTATCCGACAACTTTTTCTCACTAAGACAGCTGTTCGGCATCCCCGGAGGGTGTTGTCTACGGCTATACATGTCTTAATGAATATCTTGACCTTACCGTTTCAAAGCGCGGTTCTGCTCGATGCGATCGGTAAAACCTTATACAGACTGTCGATCAGCAAACGCCGGATGCTTGAATGGACCAGTTCTTCTCATATTGAACGAATCAATAGGGGAAACCAATACACGTTGCTGCTTGGCGTACGCGGCGGATATGGATTGATTATCCTCATTGCAGTAGCTGCAGCTATGTGGCAGGAGCCGAGACTAAGATGGATGGGCTTCACGCTTAGTTTGATTTGGGCTTTAGCTCCACTCGCTGTCCGCTGGCTGGACCAGCCAGTTGCACGCGAAGAGCTGCTTCTCACTTCTGTGGAAGAGGAAGAATTGCGGGTGTTGGCCAAACAAATATGGGCGTTTTATGAGGATTATGCCGGTCCTAAAGAAAACTTTCTGCCACCAGATAATGTGCAAATTGACCCTCCAAACGGAGTTGCGCATCGTACTTCGCCGACCAATATCGGTTTTTTGCTAACCGCTGCTCTAGCCGCGAGGGATTTCGGGTTTATCGATACTCCGGAGCTAGTGGAGCGTGTAGAGCGTACGGTCGGGACCATCGAACGCTTAGACAAATGGAACGGACATCTTTATAACTGGTATGATACCCTCTCACTAGGTGTACTGCAGCCAGCCTATGTCTCAACCGTGGACTCGGGTAATTTTGTGGCCAGTTTGATGACGGTCAAACAAGGGTTGGCGCATTGGCTAAAGACCGACTTCACCACGAGCAAGCAGCCAAATCAGACAATATTCGGAAGAGATGAGGGCCTGAATGTTGAGTTTGCCGTCGAGCTCGATCAAATGAATCCTGGAGAAATGACTCTAATCGGGATGGGAGAGCAACATTCTGACAAGGTGACGGAAGACAAATACACGTCGACTCAAGCGACTTCTATGGATTGGATGGAGGTCGGCTACAATCTGATCGCCCGTCTCGAGACATTGATTACGGAGACCGATTTCAGGCCGCTTTATGACCATAAAGCCAAATTATTCGTTCTAGGGTACCATGCGGCATCCGGCGAGCGGGATAACATTCTCTATGACCTGTTAGCTTCCGAAGCCAGACAGACAAGCTTTGTTGCGATTGCACTAGGGCAGGTATCTGTGTCCCACTGGCTGGCGCTCGGCCGGACGGTAAAAAGGCAAGGGGACCAGACTACCTTGGTTTCATGGTCCGGGACGATGTTTGAATACTTGATGCCATGGCTGATTATGCGTACTTATCGGAACACCATCTGGGACAGTACCTATCGAGGCGTTGTGAAGCGGCAAATCGAATACGCACGTGAACGAGGTGTTCCCTTCGGTATCTCGGAGTCCGGTTATTACGCGTTTGATTATCAGATGAATTACCAATACCGGGCTTTCGGAGTTCCTGGCCTCGGTTTCAAACGCGGACTTGAGCAAGATTTGGTTCTGGCGCCTTATGCAACGGTCATGGCCCTTCCATTCGCGATGCGTGAAGGTTTGAAGGATTTACTCCGAATGGAGAAACTCGGGGCGCGCGGACAATATGGTTTTTACGAGGCCATTGACTTTACCCCCGGGCGAATGCCTGAAGGTGAGACTTGCAAGATTATCCGCAGTTTTATGGCGCATCACCAAGGAATGAGCTTGTTGACGCTTGCCAATGTACTGCTGCCTAGTAAAATGTATGATCACTTTCATCGCGATAAACGTGTACAGGCGGCGGAACTATTATTACAAGAACGGATTCCTTCACGGGATTCCATTATAAATCGTGAATTATCTGGACAGTCGCGGATCGAAAAACCGAAACCAGCACAGATTGCCCCACTGCGGGAATATGTCTCTGCCGATACTTCGGTTCCAGAAGTGAATGTACATTCGAACGGAGCGTTCACGACGGTGATCTCCAATAGCGGCAGCGGATTCATCCGGTTCGAAGGCATGGATGTAACACGCTGGCGGGAAGATCCAGTGACGGACCAGTGGGGAAGCTATATATATATTCGGGATGTGGCAACTGATAAGGTGTGGTCTCCGTCCTTCCAACCTTGCCGCGTGCGGTCGGACAAGCAGCGGGCGCAGTTCTCGCAAGAGCGATCCACTTTCCTGTGTGAGGAAGACAATATACATGCGACTCTTGAAATCAGCGTTTCGCCCGAAGTGAACGCGGAAGTACGTCGGTTAACGCTTTCCAATACGGGGGGGGAAGCACGGATCATCGAGGTGACGACGTTTCTCGAAATCGCGTTAGCGCCACATGAGGCGGATAAAGCGCATCCGGCATTCACTAAATTATTTGTTGAAACGCAATTTAATGCTGATGCGGAATGCCTGCTTGCCCGCAAACGTCCCCGGGACGGCGGAGAGAAATCCGTGTGGGCGTTCCATACGTTAACAACCGGTGGCCGGCCTCTCGGACCTGTGGAATTTGAAACAGACCGGGCTCGATTTATTGGCAGGGGATACACATTATCCAGACCCGTGGGAATCGAAACCCGACTTGGCAGCACCGTTGGCTCTGTGGCCGATCCTGCATTTATCATGCGACGTCGTTTAACCATCCTGCCTGGTGAGCATGTCCACCTAACTGCTGTTACAGGCGTAGCAGAGTCGAAGGAGCAAGCGATCGACATCGTTCATCAGTTGTCCCAGGAACAACAAATCGAGAGGACATTTCAACTTGCTTGGACGAGGAGTCAAATTGAATTACAGCATTTACATATAACCTCTACCGATTTGGCTGTTTTTCAATTGCTAGCGGGTCGTACGCTGTATACGGCTCCTCTGCGGCCTGAGCGTGAGAGCAGTATTGCTGTTAACCAAAAGGGACAACAGGGACTCTGGGCGTATGGCGTTTCTGGTGATCGACCCATTGTGATTATACGGATCGCAGATACGATGAATCTATCTTTTATTAACAAGCTTCTCATCGGATATGAGTATTTACGCCATAACAGGTTATTTATAGATCTTGTCATTTTGAACGAATCGATAGAGGGGTATCAGCAGGATTTACAGGAAGCTCTTCGGCGTATGTTGGAGAAAATTGTTGGACGACACGGCTCAGAGCAAGGGGGCGTACACATCCTGCCCGCCTCTCATTTATCAGATGGCGATAAGTCTTTGTTATTCGCGGTATCCCGTATTGTACTACGAGCAGATGGCCCCAGTCTGAAGGCGCAGTTAAAAGTATCAGTACCGAGCCGCACATCTGATAAGCCGCTACCGATAACCGCCCCACCGAACCGCTTTGTTCCTGCTATGGCAGTCGAAACGAATGATCTCCTTTTCTTCAACGGTTGGGGAGGCTTCACACCAGATGGCCGGGAGTACCACATCATTCTGAAAAACGGCAACTACCTGCCGGCACCATGGATTAACGTGATGGCCAATTCGAAATTCGGCTGTTTGACATCGGAACTGTACACAGGGTATTCATGGTGGCGCAACAGTCGCGAATGTAAATTAACCCCCTGGTCGAACGATCCCGCAATCGACCAACCAGGGGAAGTATGCTACTTACGGGACGAGGATAGCGGAGAATATTGGACGCTGGCCCCGGCCCGCACGAACGTTACCTCCACATATAAGGTGGTGTATGGTCGTGGGTATACGCGTTATCATCATGAAAGTCATGGTCTTCAACAAGAAATGACCGTTTTTGTGCCGCTGGATGATCCTGTCAAAGTGATTAAATTACGACTGCAAAACACGACGTCCGAGCAGCGGAGATTATCCGTCACTTATTATGCAGAATGGGTGCTTGGCGTGCACCGAGAAGGGAACGCTTCTTACATCGTCACGGAATGGGATCCGGTGAATGCCGTGCTTACGGCACGCAACACGTACCAAGAAAATTTCCGGGATGCGACCGCTTTTCTAACGATTCATCCGCAAATGGGAGAATCGGTAGAATCGACGAAAGGAAGCAATCAGACAGCCACTGTGACTCCGAATATGGAAATGACTTGTACAGGGGATCGCTTGGAATTTATAGGCCGCAACGGGACTTTTGAAAATCCTGCTGCCATGAACCGACTTCACTTGTCAGGCGCAACCGGTCCAACGTACGAAGGGTGTGGAGCGGTGCAAAGCAAATTGGTAATTGAGCCTAACGCTGAACTGACCGTCTACATCCTGCTTGGCTGTGAGGATTCCAGTGAATCCGTCGCTCAGCTTACACACAAGTATCGTCAAACCCATGTTTGCGAGCAGGCATTCGAGGATGTGATAAAGTTTTGGGACGGTGCAATGAGTACGATTACGGTTTCGACACCATGCCCTGAGATGGACGTCATGCTGAACAACTGGCTGCTTTACCAGACGCTTTCCTGCCGGATGTGGGCGCGTTCCGCTTTTTATCAAGCGGGCGGGGCTTACGGTTTCCGCGATCAATTGCAGGATTCACTGGCTTTACTCCATTGTCGTCCCGACCTCACTCGCGAGCAAATTCTTCTACACGCTGCCCATCAGTATGAAGAAGGCGATGTCCAACATTGGTGGCATGAAGAGACGCACCGCGGTATTCGCACCCGCTTTTCCGATGATTTGTTGTGGCTTCCTTATGCCGTGGTCAGATACATTGAACATACCGAAGACGAGAGCCTATTAAACGAGACCGTTCCGTTTCTTCGCAGTGAACCTCTAAGTGAAGAGGAGCATGAACGTTATGAGCCGACCGTATTGTCCGAGCAAAGTGGTACGATCCTAGAACATTGCCTACGTGCGCTTGATCGCGGTTTACGTTTTGGCGAGCATGGGCTGCCGCTGATCGGTATCGGGGATTGGAACGACGGAATGAGCCGTATAGGAGCTGAAGGGCGTGGCGAAAGCGTATGGCTCGGCTGGTTCTTAGGTGAAGTTTTGCGAGGAATGGCTGATTTGTGCGAACATCGCAGTGACCATGAACGTGCAGAAAATTATTTGCGTATAAAGGAGAAGCTTGCGGATTCAATCAATGAAAAGGGATGGGACGGTCAGTGGTACAGACGGGCATTTACCGATAGTGGACAATGGCTCGGTTCCATCCATAATGCGGAGTGTCGCATTGATGCTATCGCTCAGTCATGGTCCGTCATTTCCGGCATGGCGCCGCCAGACAAAGCTTTGCAGGCTATGCGTTCATTCGATCGTGAGCTTGTGGATCGAAACTTGTCGGTAGCACATATTCTGTATCCGCCGTTTGACCAAACGGATCCAAGTCCAGGTTACATTCAGGGTTATCCTCCTGGTATCCGCGAGAACGGAGGCCAATACACACACGGCGTCCTCTGGAGCATCATTGCTTGGTGCGGGCTTGGGGACGGGGACAAAGCGTTTGAGTTGTTCCACATGTTGAACCCGATCATGCATACGAAGACGTCTGCTGAAGTGCGAAAATATGTCGGTGAACCATATGTTATGTCTGCCGACGTGTATACAGAGGAGCCTCATAAAGGCCATGCCGGCTGGACTTGGTATACAGGCGCATCAGGATGGATGTATCAAGCAGGCGTTGAATGGATTATCGGCCTGCGCCGCCGAGGAGAACGATTGTTCATCCGTCCATGTATGCCAAGTGAATGGCCGGAGTTTTCTGCCAACTACCGTTTCGGGAACGCAGAGTACCGAATCACCGTCAAGAATCCGTCACACAAGTCCAGCGGACAAACGATGCTATCGATCGATGGACTGGAAGTCGACTTTGCCGAGTACGCCACGGAGGATGGTCCTTTCGTCCGATTGCGTGACGATAGTCAAATCCACCATGTAGTGCTGACGCTTTAGGTAAATATGTACAGGGGTCCAGTCAACGTGATAACGACATGTTGGCTGGACCTTATTTACTGCTAAACACGGAATAAAGTGATTTGTTCAAGGGAATATAAACTTTATTTTCCTTGATTAACGGACCTATAAAATAATGGATGCTTGTGCATTTGATCACTATTGTAAACTTTTATTGTTGCATTAGTGAACGTGCACAAGGTATACTTCAAATAGGACGAAGTGAGGATGGGGGACTGACATTCAACGCCGATGCATATTCAAATTAAAGCCAAAACAGATGCATTCATTAAGGCAAGGGTCATGAAAGGCTACTCGCAACGAGAGCTAGCGCGGCACTCAGGTGTGAGCCATGCGTACATAAGTTTACTGGAACGGTCGATTAAATCAGTGGGTCCATCAACAGCGAAGCGATTAAGCGAAGTGCTGGAGATGGAGTTGGAAGAGCTTTTTCATATCCACATAGCTTGAAAATAAGAAAACCGATGCCCCTAACTTTGGGAGCATCGGTTTTGCTGTGTATTGAAAAGGGGTGATATTGAAAAGGGGTGATATGAACGTTCTATGACTAGGAGATCAGTCTGCCTTTATGAAGAGACTTCAAATTTTTATTGGAGTTAGAAATGATAGGGAGCATTTTCAAGCTGCTAATCATTGGAGAAAGGCATTGGTGGCAAGTTGGTACGTATTCAAAGGAAAAATTGTCCCGAATCCAACCCTTACAATCTTCATTATTACATGCCCAGACTTTCGTGTCTTCCTGAATGAGATCCTCAATCGATTTTCTTCGAAAATACATGGTCTACACTCCTCCTTCTAATAAAAAACTGCCCTTAACTCGTGTTAAGGACAGTTCATTGTGATTTACAGTTTTACAACATTCTCGGCTTGAGGACCACGGTTGCCTTGAGCAACATTAAATTCTACGCGTTGTCCTTCGTCCAATGATTTGAAGCCATCTCCTTGAATTGCGGAGAAATGAACGAATACGTCATTTCCGCCTTCCATTTCAATAAATCCAAAACCTTTCTCTGCGTTAAACCATTTCACTGTTCCTGTTTCCATAATATAATTACCTCCAAATTGTTATTAACATGCTTTTTTAAACAAAAAAAATCACACATTGAAAAAGGTACCATTACACAAATGATCACTTTTTCAATATGTGAGTTTATGTCAAAGCCGTTTATACAACAATCATAGCACACAAAAGTTTGATAAGCAAATTAATAATGGTTATTCCTTTCCTATATGACATATGTCATACCGTCTACATGATGTTTATGACTGCAACGAATTGAAAGCGATATCTATAATGAAGATAGGAAACGACAACTGATATTCGCTAACATGTCCTGCGCACCATATCGAGGAGGAACTATACGATGACACAATCCACACTAACAAACTTAAAAAAACAGGTTGCCCCTTATGAAATATCAAATACGAGGGCTAGTATCAAACAGCTAATTAACACCTTAGGACCTTTATTCCTTCTATGGTTTGCTGCGTATCTAAGCCTATCTCTATCCTATTGGATCACACTACCGATTACGATCATCGCATCCGGTTTCGTGATACGAACTTTTATCATTTTCCATGATTGTTGTCATCAATCGTTCTTCAAAAGCCGTAGAGCAAACGAAATCATCGGTACGATTACGGGTATCCTTACACTATTTCCCTATCAGCAATGGAAGAATAGTCATTCTATCCATCATGCAACGAGCAGCAACCTCGAGAAACGTGGAGTAGGTGATATGTGGGTACTTACCGTCGACGAATATGCGGCGTCTTCCCTATGGGTTCGAATTGCTTATCGGTTATATCGGAATCCATTTATTATGTTCGGACTGGGTCCTATCTTTTTGTTCCTATTTACGAACCGCTTTAATACGAAAGGTGCAAGACGTAAGGAAAGAATCAGTACGTATATGACAAATGTCTCTATCCTTGCTTTATATGGGGGACTGATCTGGATAATTGGATGGCAGTCGTTTGTTCTGATTCAAGCTCCAATTATGTTCGTAGCTGGCTTGATGGGAATCTGGCTTTTTTATGTGCAACATCAGTTCGAAGACTCCTACTTCGAGAATGAGGATGAGTGGAGTTATGTGAAAGCCGCGGTAGATGGAAGCTCCTATTATAAGCTGCCAAAGCTATTGCAATGGATTACTGGCAACATTGGGTTTCATCATGTCCATCATTTGAGTCCGAAAGTGCCAAATTATAATTTGGAAAAGGCTCATAATGCTACGCCTCCGCTTCAAAAAGCAACGACCATTACAATCGGCACCAGTTTGAAGTCGCTACGTTTCCGTCTATGGGATGAGCGTAACAAAACGTTTGTCGGTTATAAAAATATGAAACAGGTGCACCTTAAGGAAGATGAGCATGATCCTTTGGCTAACAAATTAAAAGTAAAAGTCCGTAAATCGAGCTTACAAGGGCAATAAATACATCGTTTCATGTTTGTGCTAAAATAAAATTAAATCTATGTTGAAGAAAAAGAGGCTAAACGGACTATGCAAAAGTGGTATCAAATTTTTCACAAAAACACCGGTCTTAGTCCGTATGTGTGGGTTGTCTTCTATATCCTCCCTTTTTATTTCATATTTCGTTCTTCTACCACATATCAAATTGTATTAGGCACAATCATGATTATGGTTTTCTTTAGTTGCTATGTGCTGTCCTTCGTATCTAAAGGATGGATTGTGTACTTTTGGACTAGTGTACAAATCATTATATCGATTACCATGGCTATCGTATTCAGTTATGTGTACTTCTCTCTGTTTTTAGCATTTTTTATTGGCACCATGAAAAGTCGGGCAGGATTTATTACGTTGTACTGCATTCATCTAGTAACGACGATTGTCACGATTAACTATGGATTGGTATCCCAAAATCCTGTGTATTTTACGCAATTGCCTTTTATCATCATTAGTGTAATTGCCGTTATTCTCATTCCAGTCACCACGTTTAACCGAAATAGGAGTGAAAAACTCCAGGGGCAGCTAGAGGATGCAAATAAGCGAATTTCCGAGTTGGTAAAGCTAGAAGAGCGTCAAAGAATCGCCCGCGACTTACACGATACACTTGGTCAAAAGCTCTCATTAATTGGTTTGAAGAGTGATTTGGCTGGGAAATTAATTAGCAAAAATCCAACGCAAGCACAAATCGAAATCAATGATGTTCGTCAGACAGCTAGAATAGCGTTAAAGGAAGTTCGGGAAATCGTAACGCAAATGCGCGGAACGAGACTAGTGGAAGAGATGTTTCGAATCAAACAGATTTTGAAGGCTGCAGAGATCGAGCTCGTTCTGGAGGGAGATCCGAAGTTAACCAACACGTCCCTGATCAATGAGAATGTGTTGAGCATGTGTTTGAAGGAATCGATTACGAATATTATCAAACATAGTAGTGCTACTACGTGTTCGATCTCCATTGAGCCATCACCAAGCGATCTCGTTATCAAGGTCGGGGACAATGGGATTGGCATGACGAAAGAATGTCTTGTGTTACTTGGAAATGGATTACGGGGCATGAAAGAGCGACTTGAGTTTGTCAACGGTTGTATGGAAATCGTCTCAGACAATGGAACCATGATTGTTATCAAAGTGCCGAATGCTATCATACCACCAGAAAGGGAGGTGCGGATATGATCCGAATTGTGATTGCCGAGGACCAACGAATGCTGTTGGGCGCACTTGCATCCTTACTTGATTTGGAAGAGGATATGCAGGTCGTTGGTAAAGCTAGCAATGGCGAAGACGCTGTTAAGCTGGTTAAACTGCATAAGCCAGATATTTGTGTCATGGATATCGAGATGCCAATAATGAGCGGTTTAGATGCGGCGGAGGAACTAAAGGGTTTGGGTTGCAAAGTCATTATATTGACCACATTTGCCCGTTACGGGTATTTTGAAAGGGCCGTGAAGGCTGGTGCCAACGGTTATTTGTTGAAAGATAGCCCAAGCGAGGAACTGGCTACCTCGATTCGGAGTGTGATGGCAGGCAGGCGTATCTATGCCTCAGAGCTGGTAGATGAGACTTATAATGAAGAAAATCCTTTGACCGAGAGGGAAAAGGAAGTACTAAATCTGATCGCCGACGGTAAAAATACGAAGGAAATCGCTGATCACATGTTCATAACAAGAGGCACTGTTCGCAACTACATTTCCGTTATTCTCGATAAGCTCAATGTCAGCAACCGAATTGAGGCTATTATGCGTTTCAAAGAGAAGGGATGGTTCAAATGACAGGCCTCAAAAAGGTAAAAGAGATACCCATAGACGGGACACTTTGAAAAAAAGGTGTTCTGCCTATGGGTATCTTGCATTAGCGAACATTATTTCCTGGATTATCTATTTCACTGTTTTGTTATAAGCACCAATTTTCTCTGTAATACTCTTAGCTGCATTATCCAGCGCCTCTTTTGGCGCTTTTTTGCCAGTCAAAGCCTCTTCGATCGCTGTTTCGACGATTTGACGCGCTTCTGGGAAAACGCCCATTACGGCACCTTGGGTTGCGGTGTTCGCTTTCGTTTTGTGTAATTGATCGATGGCCGTTTGGAATTGCGGGTATTTCGCAAGGTTATCTTTGAGAATTTGTTCATCATACGCTTTCTTTGTAATTGGGAAATAGCCTGTGTTCACGTTCCACCATGCTTGCGTTTGCGGTGTAGTTAGAAATTTAATGAATTCCCAAGCCCCCTGTTGCTCGGCTTCTGACTTGTTATTCAAGATGTAAAGACTCGCGCCACCAACGACAACACCGCCGTCTTTGGCATCGGATGGCTTAGGAAGCGGGCCTGTACCTACTTGGAATTTGCCTTCAGCGCCGCTTACAATACCGCGAAGTGAGGCTGTCGAATCTAATGTCATCGCGATTTGGCCAGCTAAGAAAGCTTTTTTCGTGTCATCTGTTTTACGGCCAAGGTTGGCGGACGTTTTGCTGTCGACCATTTCTTTCCACCAGGTTAGTGTTTTGACGCCGGCTTCGTTGTTGACCATGGATTCCGTTGCTGATGCGGTACGACCATTCCCATTATTGAGGTATTCAACACCTTGGTTAGCAAAGAATTGCTCCATAAACCAGCCGTAGATGGCAAAGGAAGAGCCGGATTTCCCATCTTTACTAAGCGCCCCAGCAGCTTTCGTGATTTCTTCGTACGTAGTCGGTGGTTTCTCTGGGTCGAGTCCTGCGGCTTTGAACATATCTTTGTTGTAATATAGGATCGGGTTAGAGGTGTTGAAAGGCATGGAATTCAGTTTGCCATCGACTTTATAATAATTCAGAATGTTCTCTTCGAGCTGGGAAAGATCGAATTTATCGGCATCGACATACTTTTGTACGGGCGTGATGGCTTTGGAATCAATCATGAAGCGGGAGCCGATTTCGTAAACTTGAATGAGGGAAGGGCCGCTTTTGGTATCCATCGATGCTTTCATTTTGTTGATACTTTCATCATAAGTACCTTGGAATACAGCTTCAACTTGTACATTCTTCTGTGAGCTATTAAAATCTGCCACTAATTTATCAACAGCTTTGCCAAGCTCTCCACTCATAGAGTGCCACCAGATCACTTTAACGGGTTCTGTTGGTTTTTTGACATCCGCTGCAGCCGTACTTGCCGCCGGTTTGCTTTCTGCCGTACTCCCTGAAGTCGTTGTTTCAGCCTTGCCGCAAGCACTAGTTAACAGCACCATAATTGCAGTCATAGCAAGGATGGAGCTTTTCGTTTGCAAAGTTTTCATAGTTTTCGTTTCTCTCCCTTATCTCTTTTCTTTAATATATGGAAATCTGATTCAGCGAATTGCTGAACAGAACAACCATCTAGATGGATTAACCTTTCACAGCACCAGCCGTAAGTCCGCGTACGAGCTGCTTTAAACCGAGGACGAGCAATAAGAGGGATGGCAGCAAGACGATGCTTACACCTGCCAGAACCAAATTCCATACGGTCAACTCTTCGAATTGCAGCATCGCGATGCCAATTTGCACGGTTCTCATGGCTTCGCTGTTCGTGATGAGCAGCGGCCATAGATACATGTTCCATGCATTTAAAAAGGCATACACAGCTAGCGTTGCCAAGGCCGGACGTCCTAGTGGAAGCACGATTCGCAGGAACATGCGAAAGTGTCCGCATCCATCGATGCGAGCCGCTTCGAACAGCTCTTTGGGCAGCTGTAAGAAGAATTGCCGCAGGAGGAAGGTTCCAAAGGCCGTCGCCAGGAACGGAACGGTTAGCCCCTGCATGCTATCGAGCCAGTCCCATTTTTTAACCGTCAAATAGTTGGGAATAATGGTGACCTCCCAGGGAATCATCATGGTAGCCATGAAGAGAGCAAAGATGAAGGCTTTGCCTATGAAGCGAATATTGGTAAAGGCATAGGCGGCCATGCTCGATGTAATCAGCTGTCCCAGCGTAATAAGGATAGATACAAGTAGACTATTGGTAACAAATGTAGTGATGGGCACAAGCTTGAACACGGCGATGATACTACCCAGATAAAAGCTGCCAGGCAAGAAGTGAGGCGGATAGGCGGAAGCTTCCTCGGGCGTCATCAAGGCAGATGAGAATGTATAGAAGATGGGATAAAGAACAAGTGCAGCGCAGATAATCAATAGGATGTAGACAAAAGTTTGTTGCAAACGAGTGGTCACTGATAGTGCACCTTCCTTTCAAACACTTTAAACTGAATGACCGTGAAAATAAGGATGATGGTGAAAAGGACAAGTGCTTGCGCGCTGCCTGTTCCGAACCGGAAGTTAATAAAAGCATCCTGATACAAGGAGTAGACAAGTACATCCGTGGAGTTGACTGGTCCCCCTTTGGTCAGAATATGAATTTGTCCAAAAGACTGAAAAGCGCCGATGATGGACACGATCGTGACGAAGAATACCGTTGGTGAAAGTAAGGGCAGGACGATTTGCACAAAGGTACGAATGGGGCCAGATCCATCGATTTTGGCGCTGTCATAGATTTCATCCGGAACTCCTTGTAAACCGCTCAACAGGACAATATAGGTGAAGCCGAGGTTCATCCAGACCGTCATCAGGGAAACAGAAAGCAGTGCCCATCTCGGGTCAGTCAGCCATGCCACAGGCTCTAAACCGACTAACTGCAGTAAGTAATTCAACATGCCGACACTCGGGTGAAACAGCATCATCCAGATCACGGCTGAAGTTCCGACAGATAGAACAACTGGTAGTGAAAAAATGAATTGGAAAATTCGCATACCTTTGAGCTGATTGTGCGTAAATGCGGCGAGCAGGAGTGCAATTACGATAACTGTAGGTACTGTTAGCAGTGTAAATAGGCCTGTAACGCCTAAGCTCTGATAGAATCGTTCAGAAGTGAATATCGCGGTGAAATTATCGAGTCCAACGAAGGACGCAACTCTGCCTCGCGGATCAGTTTCGTGTAAACTGAGATAAAAGGTTTGCATCAGAGGATAAAACAAAAAGATGGCAAATAGCAAAAGAGATGGAAACAAAAAGATATAACCAAGGATCGTCTCCGCCAAGCTCTGGCTGAGCGTTACTTTGCGTGGATGCGCTGCTTTTACAGTAGTTTGTGATTTTCTTACTTGGGGTAAATCTCTTTCTATTGCATTCATTTCAAGCTCCTCCATGAACATTATTAAACAAACACGCTCGTTACTAGACTAACGCTTGTTTATTTGACCAATGTCAAATTCAAGTGAAGGTTTTGTATATTTCTAGAAATCTTTACAAAATCCATAGAATTATTTACTGGTTTTTTTATGTCCGAAGTATTTGAGTGGTGTACATTTAACAACAATAATAAGCTGAAAATCATTATTTATTTATTGCAAAACGATAAATTATGTGATAAATTCAAATCAAAATTAAATGATAAGTGAGGGGCTTTTTTATGGAACGTGGATCAACACTCTTTTTAAAGATAGCTGTTATTCTTATGGGAATCCCCGTGCTTGCTTTGTGTATATTTGCAGTGCCTGAGATCGCGAATTTTGCAGTAGAATTATATCCAGATCATTCGTATTTGAAATATCTCTTTATGATTGATTTGTATGCATCGGCGATACCTTTTTACATTGCTCTGTACCAAACCTTTAAACTTCTAGGCTATATTGACAAGAATAAAGCTTTCTCGGAATTATCTGTAAGTGTCTTAAAGAAAATTAAACTCTGTGCAATCACGATCAGCGGCTTGTATGTGTTAGGGATGCCACTATTTTATCTCCTTGCGGAGAGAGACGATGCCCCAGGTATCATAGTCATTGGCATGGTCATGATTTTTGCTTCTATGGTGATTGCTGTTTTTGCTGCTGTTCTCCAAAAGCTTTTAAAAGAGGCTATTGATATAAAATCTGAAAATGATTTGACGGTCTGAGGTGATAACATGGCGATAATTATTAATATTGATGTGATGTTGGCGAAGAGAAAAATGAGCGTAACAGAGCTTGCAGAGAAGGTTGGAATTACAATGGCTAACCTATCTATATTGAAAAATGGAAAGGCAAAAGCAATTCGATTATCAACGTTAGAGGCGATTTGTAAAGCTTTAGATTGTCAGCCTGGTGATATTTTAGAATACCGAGAGGAAAGTCTGCCTTAATTGGGGGGGAGGAATAACTATGAACAGTACCAATCTGATTATTGACAATATCGCGAACCCCCAAGAGCTGGAGAGAATGTTTAGAGAAGAACCCGAGGCATTTAAAAAGTCATTCACATACGCGTGGGAACAGAACCCTGATTCACAGGTACTTGGCGTGTGGTATCAAAGGTTGTATTTCAAGGAAAAGATACCTACCGAGAAAGCTTCCTTGTTTCAGAAAGATTTCATTTCCATGGGCATTTTAGCCATTTTGGCCGGGACCATTACAAGAATCCTTTTTCATTTTGCCGATGATAATACGATAGCCCCAATTAATATTGTGTTTGCCATACTTCTCTTAATCGCTATGTATTTTGTAACCAATAATGTCCCGAATAAAAAGATTCTTTACACCCTTGCATCGTCTTTCCTCATCTCCGGGGTATTTCTGAATCTGTTGCCAGTAGAGTGGACTGACAGTATTATTCTGGCATATATACACCTTCCCATATTCTTATGGGTAGTCGTTGGGCTTGCATTCACAGGAAATGAGTATGGCAGAGGCAGCGCACGATTAGCCTATCTTAAATTTAATGGAGAACTCGCTATACTCTACGCCTGCATGGCCATTAGCGGAATGCTGTTAACAGGTTTAACTATGCAGCTATTTAAATTTGTAGGCATGGATATATCTGAATTTTACTTTGAAAATGTCGTTATATTTGGTGCTGCCGCGCTCTCACTTGTGGCTGTATACCTCGTATCTAGAAACCTTAAGCTTGCCAAAAATATAGCCCCCTATATTGCCAAAATTTTTAGTCCGCTTGTTCTGGTAACCTTATTGGTTTATCTCATAACGGTTGTTGTGGTCGGAAAAAATCCATTCTTGGATCGAGATTTTCTCCTGTCTTTTAACGGAGTACTTCTTGCTGTATTGGCCGTCACCATATTCTCTATTACCGAAAGCGGCAAAGACGAGAAGAAGAACATTTCGGATTATATTAATTTTGCCCTCATTGTCCTTGCTCTGATCATTGACAGTGTGGCTTTATCCGCTATTGTGTTCAGGCTTTCTTCATACGGGATATCCCCTAACAGACTGGCAGTTCTAGGCGTAAACATCCTAATTTGGGCTAATCTCATTTGGATTATGCTCTCCTATCTGCGATTTCTACAAAACAAAACCGGACCGTTGGCTATCCAAGATACCGTTACGAAGTATTTGCCAGTCTACGGACTGTGGGCAGCATTCGTTTCCTTTACGTTTCCTTTATTTTTTAATTGATGCAACTGAAGAATTGAATATGGCACTGAGATGGCAATGATGATTGCGATAGCGATGGGTCAGTCTATACCAGTGAACATCACAACCGCCTTCGCCACCAGTTGGAGGTGCTTGTTCATATCCATATAGTTTGAAAATCAGAAAACCGATGCCCTCGTATTTTGGGGAACATCGGTTTTGTTTTGTTGGAAAACACCTGTCTAGAGAAGAACATATATGCTTTTTTTCACATGAAGTCACAAGCGTTTTAGCTGTTCGTATTACCAAAATATGACTAGAATATGACTTTACTCACCTGTTTTTATCAAAATGAAAAGCTATAATAAATCCTGATCAAGAAAACATGGAATTGTCAATTTTAGTATATTTATTGTTAATTAATTCCAAGTTATGATGAATGAGTGAGTAGTAAGAATGTAAGGATTAAAGCTGGTGATAGGGGAGAAGTGAGAATGTCCAAGTTAACTGAGTTTTCAATGAAAAATGTGGCAGCGATTTTCATCGTCATGCTGCTGTTGGTCGTAGGAGGAACATATTCTACAACCACACTGAAGGTAGAAAGTATGCCAGATATTACATTTCCGGTTGTCATTATTAGCACTACATATGTAGCGCCTCCGAAGGATGTTCTTGATGAAATCACTAAGCCACTAGAGAAGGCTGTTGCAGGGTTGGATGGACTCAAAACCCTAAGCTCCGGATCACAGGACAATTACTCACAGATTATCCTGGAGTTAGACCAAGATAAGAAGCCTGAAGATGTTAAGAAAGATGTGGAGAGCTTGATTTCTAATGTTAAGCTGCCTCAAGGCTCTGAGAAGCCCAAAGTATTAACTGCAGGCTTTGCTTCTGATCCTGTCTATTATTTGGCGGTTTACGGTGAGGCAGGGATGAACCAAACTGAGCTGGATAAAGCCTACAAAGATACGATTCTTCCCGGCTTCAATGGGCTCAAGGGAATCGATCATGTAGACTCTGTTGGTAATCAGGATGCTGTACTTACCATTAAACTTGATGCGCCTGCGATAAATAATTATGGACTAACACCATCAGAAGTTTCAAGTTTGATCAAAGCCTCATTGGTGTCTAGCCCGGCAGGTACGGTAGATTTCAATGGAAACACGCAGATGGTTCGAGTCAAAGGTGAACTGGATACGATATATAACTTGGATAATTTGAAAATCACAACAAAAACAGGCGATACACTTCTTCTCAAACAAATTGCCAAAGTTGAAGCTATCAGTGAGTCTAAGTTCATTGCAAGATTAGATGAGCTACCAGCCATCGGCGTACTGCTTTACAAAACGAAAGCTGCGAATGCAGTAGAATTTGCTGATAGTGCTGACAAACTCATGACAGACTGGGGCCAAACGCTGCCTGGCGTGAAATTCCACAAAATCTACAATTCTGCCAACGATATTAAAGATTCCATCCACGGAATGGTGCAAGAAGGCGGATTAGGCGCAGTACTTGCTTCATTAATGATCTTGCTTTTCCTTCGCAATGCACGTATGACGATCATCGTACTCGTGTCGATTCCTCTCTCAATTCTTGTTACGTTACTATTTATGGGTCCTCTAGGTATTTCCCTAAACATCATGACATTAGGTGGAATGGCCATTGCAGTCGGGCGAGTCGTGGATGACAGTATCGTCGTTATTGAGAATATCTATAGTCAGCTGCAAAAAGCTCAAGATCGTAATGAATCTGTTATTAAATTAGCAACGAAACAGGTTTCAAGCGCGATTACTTCCTCAACAATTACAACAGTGGGTGTATTTGGACCCATTGGATTCGTAAGTGGGGTAGTTGGTGAAGTATTCCGTCCTTTTGCTATAACACTTGTCGTTGCTTTAATGTCCTCATTAATAGTTGCATTAACCGTAATTCCAATGTTGGCGAAGATTATGGTGCTTAAAAGCAAGAAACTTGCAAGTCACGATGAAAATCACGTGGGGCCAATGGGAGTGAAATATAAGAAAGCGCTCGTATGGTCGTTGAATAATCGTATCAAAACTTTATTGATGGCTGCCGTTGCCCTTGTTATCTCGATCTTCATTACAGTGCCAAATTTAGCGGTGGCTTTTATGCCGAATAGTGAAGCTGTAAAACAAGGTGTTATTGAGATTAAAATGCCGCGAGAAACATCCATTGAGATGATGAATGAGATGTCCAAAGAACTTGAAAAAGATTTAAAATTACACACAGACAAAGCAGGCAAACCTGCATTCAAGTACATTGAATCACTTGTTGGATATAACCAAAGCAGTGATCGATATGCGTATCGAGCAATGATGTTCTTCGAGCTAACAGCTGAAACCGATGCGACTGAAGGTGTCAAAAAGTATAAGGAAGATATGTTGAAACTGATGCCACAAGGATCAGATGTGAATATACAATTGTTTACTGGAGGGCCTCCTACCTCAACTGGAGCTGATTTCTCATACTCTCTTAAAGGGGATGACCAGCTTTATCTGAAGCAAGCATCACAATTGGTTAAAGATAAAATGAAGGAATTCCCTGAGCTGAATGACATTAAAGACAGCTTGAGTGATTCCAAAACCGAAGTCGAGATTATCGTAAATCAGAACAAAGCACGATTGTATGGACTTTCAAGTGCTCAAATTTTGCAATCTGTCAACGCCTGGATAGCAGAAGAGAAGCTGGGAGATTTGAAATTTAATAACATTACTTATGCGACTAAAGTTATGTTGAATCCAGTGTACAAAAACTCTGTGGATAAACTGGGTACTTTTTTAATCAAGACGCCTACTGGTCAAACGATACAGTTAAATGAAGTAGCTCGAGTTGAACAGATTGAAGCACCAAATAGCATTAGTCGTGAAGATCAAGAACAAATCGTTAGTGTAAGAGCAAAAATTGATGCCACGGATAAAGGCGGCGTCAGCAAGAAAGTTACGGAAGAACTGGCCAAGTTAGAACTGCCTTCTGGCGTCACTCGTGAAGTGAAGGGTGTATCCGACGATATTCAAAAAAGCTTCATGCAAATGTTTATGGCTATCATTGCTTCCATCTTCATTGTTTACATCGTCATGGTTATTGCCTTTGGTAACGCTAGGGCGCCGCTTGCCATTCTGTTTTCACTGCCGCTAGCAGCTATTGGGGGTCTCTTAGGACTACTAATTACGGGCGAATCGATCAATGTAACGTCACTCATCGGCTTCCTCATGCTGATCGGTATCGTTGTAACAAATGCGATTGTACTCGTAGACCGCGTGCAGCAGCTAAGAGAGCAAGATTATTCGATTCGTGACGCACTAATTGAAGCCGGAATTACGAGGTTAAGACCTATTATCATGACGGCAGGTGCAACTATACTTGCACTAATGCCCTTAGGACTTGGATTATCCAAAGGAACGATCATTTCCAAAGGTTTAGCAGTTGTCGTTATCGGCGGTCTTACGACTTCAACGCTACTAACGCTCGTAATCGTGCCAATTATGTATGAGATCCTATTTAAGAAAAGAGAAGGCGGCTTCTTCAAGAGAAAACGAAAGCCGAATTCCATTCAATCAGAGCAAGTAGCATCTGCACGTTAATCATCTATATCGGGGAAAAGGGGAAAATGAATATGAAACGTCAGTTGTTTATGATAAAACAGAGTACCAAGATATTCGGTGTCCTCGCGCTTAGCGCGGCGATTGCCGTAGGATGTTCCGCATCACCAGCAGTAAGCCCTGCAGCAACAACAGCTGCCCAGCAAGGGGTTAAAGTAGTGAAAACGGCAAAAATCACGAAACAAAAGATTGGTGAACCAGTAGAACAAGTGGGTGATGTCGTATCATCCATTCAATTAGATATTATCGCCAAGTCTGGTGGTGAAGTCATTGAAATCCTGAAAAAACGTGGAGATATCGTTGAGAAGGGCGAAGTGCTTTTTCGATTGGATCCGACGGATGTGCTGATACAAAAGGATTTGAATGCAGTAAGTATCAAAGGAGCACAGGCTGGACTTACAGCGGCTAAGCAAAATACATCAAATGGTATCGAGGATGCCAAAGACCGTGTTTCTAAGATGGAGACCGCGGTTAGTGACCTAGAGAAAGCTTACAGCAGGGTTCACAATGAATACGATCTAGGAACAGCAACGAAATCCGATTTAGAACAGATAGAAACGAAGGTAAACAATTCTAAAAAAGATTTGGCCAGCGAACGTAGATCGCTGAAAACCATGCAAGAGACGAATTCGCTGGCACAAGCGGAGTCCAGTTTGGAATCTGCGCAAGTAAATGCCAAGAATATCGAGAGGTCCCTTAGCAATCTTGAAGTAAAAGCTCCAGCTTCTGGTGTGCTGACGGATCTCAATGTTACGGTCGGTCAGACCCTAGCGCCAGGTGGTCGCGTAGGGGAAGTTCAACAGACAAACCCAGTTAAAATCAAATCCCAACTTAGCGAAGAGTCGGCTAACCTTGTAAGAGGTAAGAGTGAATTGACTTTCTACATTCCTGGCGTAACGACGAAAGCCGGAGCCAAAGTAACATACTTATCGGATGTCATTAATGGACAATCCAAAGCTTATGATCTGGAATTGGAGGTTCCGAATCCGGATGGCAAGCTGAAACCAGGATCTAAGGCACAAGTGGAACTAACCAAAGATGATGAACAAAACGTACCTGTCATTCCAAGCCTTAGCATCGTTCGTGAAGGCGGAAATAACTTTGTCTATGTCGTAATTGGCGAAACAGTACAAAAGCGTAAACTTGAACTTGGTCGATTGAATGAGACGAATCAGGAAGTTATTTCTGGGGTCAAAGAAGGAGAGATTCTAGTAATCTCCGGGCAACATCAACTGAAAGATCAAGACACGGTCAAAGTGAGTAACTAACCTAATATTTTGGAGGAGGAGAAATAAGTGAAAAAGACGATAAAGAGATCCCTGGCTACTCTTGTACTATCAGCTGCATTTTTAACTATAGCTTCTTTACCTGCATGGGCTGCGGATGGTCAGAACTTGGCAGCAGCAACGGCAGTAAATACGAATGTAAGCTATACACTTTCGGATAAGATTGAAGTTGAAATCAAAAGCATCCTCAATGAGCACGAATCGGATTCAACGAAGCTAGGTGCCGTCATTCGAATGAGAAATACGAGTGATAAAATCACGCGTGTACCTGACTTTGAATTACGGGTTCTGATGGCAGATGGCATCGAATATACACTGCAGCCTAGTGCCAAAAACCCAAAATCTATTCAACCCAAGAGTCAGTTGGAACTCAGCTACTTGTCGATCGTTGAACGGAGTGACGATGTTGCTCTAACGAGCCTCAACTTTATAGATGTGGATATGGAAGTGTATCCGAAGGAAGAAACGACACTGCTTTCGATACCTGTTGACGCTGGTATCGTATGGAACGGCAGTGACAGTATAATAACGAATTCATCGGCTATTCTTAAATGGGGAGAAGCATTTACTTTACCTTCTTTGCGCTCGACCCTTGGATTCATTCCTGTAGACATTCATAAGGAAATTACAGCCAAAGGCGTTTCCACGGTTGTTCAAATTCAAGTTGTAAATCCAACCAAAGAACGTCAGACCGTACCTAACTTTGGGATCGATGGGAAGACAGAAAGTAACGTTTATTCCGGTAGTCGTGCTGAAACTTCGGTTATCCTAGATCCAGGTGAGAAGAAATATATCCATATCGTCATTCCAACAGATCTGGATACGGAATTCACCAGCTTGAATGTAGTGACACCAGAGAGTTTTGCCGTTGCGACGGGAGATGGTAAGTTTCACGATGACACTTATCGGGTTGGACGTGTCAATATTCTTCTCCCAACAGGAGCTGCAACGCAGGGAGTCATCCCTGCCCCAGAATATGTCTTAGGTACACCAGTTAAACTGGATTCTACGAATAAATTCGTTCCGTCTAATGTCGATGTTTCTTTGGTTGAGTTACATGTAACAAGTAATGAAGACGATGGTTTTAATACGGCCGTGGCAAAGTTTAAATTGACGAACAATAGTGACCGTCCGATCCCAATTCCGGCGATCCAAACGGAGCTTGTTAGTAAAGATGGTTATGCCTATGGAGGAAAAAGACAGGTAGCTGCGGCACTAAGTGTTGTTCCTAAAGCCTCCTATGTCGTTAGTTATTCGTATGCACTTCCAGCTTCGGAGACGGGTGAAGGTCTTAAAATGAACCTCTATAGCCAACAAGCGAATGGAGAAACAACATATAAATCACTTCTTGCAACGGCAAAGGTACCTGTTCAAAAGAACGACCCAACGAGCAAAATTCTAAACGTGTACCCCTATGCAATTACCATCAAAGATTGGACAATTTCAGCTATTTACCAAGCTACAATGTCCTATGATTATAAACTGAAGCTGGATCTGGACATTAAACCTGATAAGCAAGTAACAGTGGATAAGTTTAATAGTATGCTCTCATTCGAATTATTTGATAATGTTGGAAATCCAGTGGGAAAATCAGTTGAAGCATTGTCAGGTGAAGGCCGTTTGTACAATGGTACAAACACGATAGATTTAAATGCGAGATCCAACCAACTTGATTTCCCGATTCAGGTCAAAGTATTTGAGACTTTCACGAACGAATATGGTGAATCCGTTAAGCGGTTGTTGACCACTTTCAAGCAATAGTTAGATTAATAAAAGACCGGTGTCCCCTTAACTTGGGAACATCGGTTTTTTCTTTGTTTTGGTTCTGAAATTAAAAAAATAGCGAGAAACCGATTATTGTTGTTATAATATCGTTTAAGACTCGGTCATTTATGAGAAAAACTTCTATCGAAGTACTTCGAGGATGTGCGACCGCGTTTTAAATGTTATTTTTATCGCCAATAAGAATTTGTTCACCCGAGTACTGGAAACTTAGAAATTCTTATGTGGTAAACAAAGGGGTAATGAGATGCTATCCTGGATTCGAAATGTATTGATGATTAATCGCAGCTTCAGGGTGAAACTTACTCTCAGTTTATCCATCATTATTTTATTGGCATTTTGCTTGACCGGATATTTAACGTATCGTTACAACTTAACGTTGTTCGAGGAAGAGATCAGTAAGCAATTTTCCAGCACGAACGAAGAAGCGTTAGCGAAGCTGGACCTTAAGGTGCAGGAAGTTGTTCGTATTTCGCAAACTGTTGTATTTAATCCATCCATTGAAAAAGTGATTTCACGCATTAATCTGAGCGAGGACTCTGATGCTTTTAATCGCTATTATGATAAGAAGCAAATCGAAGATCAGATTTACCAACTCAAATCGGATGCTCCCTATATTACGGGGATGTATCTATATGACTTAAATGGGAATCCTTCGTATTTTAGCTATACGACTTCTGCCATTAATGTACCTGATGAGAACGTATTCAAGGTGATTCGTTCCAAAATTAGCGACACCTCTGGCGACCTTGTCTGGATTAGCCTACCGATGGCCTCCTCTATTGAGCCTAGCGGTTATAGAAATACAATTATTGTGGCAAGGTTTATGAAAAATAGTAGTTTGACGACCTACGGAGTTCTCGTCATGGCTTTTGACGAATCCTTCTTCTCAGGCTCACTTAAGGAGCTGACGAAGGCAGGTCAGGGCCAGGTCTACTTATTTAATAAAAATAGAGAACTGTTATTTACCAACTCGCCTGTTCATTTAGATCAATTAGCTCTCCTTCAAAATATGAATCGAACGCAATTAATGGAGCATCATTTGTATGTGGAGGGAGAATCTGAAGTAACTAACTTTAAGTTAGTTAGTGGGACATCGCTAACAGAGATTCAATCCAGAAGCCGAGATTTATTTAAGATGATTGTTTACTCTGGTTTGGTTAGTATCCTGCTTGCTAGTGTTCTAATTGTACTTTCCACAGGGAATTTACTCCGTCCGCTCAAGGATTTAATGCTAGGACTCCGCAAGGTGAGGTCAGGTGATTTCGATGCACGAATCGAAATACGTACCCATGACGAGTTAGCTTATATGGGAGAAAGCTTTAATGCAATGGCCGAACAAGTCGGACGGCTAATTAAGGAAGTATACCTAACGCAATTAAGTGAGAAAGAGGCTGAGCTTAAAGCTTTACAAGCGCAATTGAATCCTCATTTCCTGCACAACATGTTCAATGAAATATATTGGAAGCTTTATTTGCAAGATGAAACCGAGACGGCCGCCTTGATCGCTGCCATTTCGGAGATGCTCAAATATTCCTTGATGCCTGTTCGAACGCTGACGACGGTAAAGGAAGAATTCCAGCAGATCCGTAACTATTTGAAGATACAGAAGGAACTGTTTGAGACGGATTTGGAAACCATCATTCAAGTGGATGAGGATGTGATGGACGTTCAGGTGATGCGTTCGCTGCTCCAACCGTTAGTTGAAAATGTATTCATGCATGCTTTTCGCAATATGGTTTCACAGAAAGTATTGATCCTCAAGGCAAGCAGCCGCGATGGATTTCTAGAGATTGATGTGACGGATAATGGGTGTGGCATGGATGAAGAGGCTATTTCACAAATCTTGGGAGTTCAGGGTTCTTCCTTGCCTTATCGTACGGATGGACGTGAGAGTCTAGGGGTACGGAGTGTTGTGAGAAGGATTGAGTTGGTGTATGGTCCGCCGTTCCGAATGGAAATAACAAGTCTTGTAGGAAGCGGAACCACCATGCGTCTTATTCTGCCTCTTCTAACGAATGATGAAAGGAGATCACTAGAATGAGAAGCGGAAGAGTTCTGATTGTCGAAGATCAGTTGAATTTTAGAAAAGGGCTAGTTAAGATGCTGCAGGGTGGTGATCTGGGTTGGCAAGTGGTCGGCGAGGCGGGCAATGGCCAGGATGCCTTGATGATGCTTGATGAGCTTCAGCCTGATCTAGTTCTAACGGATATCCGAATGCCCATCATGGATGGAATCGAATTCGTTGGACATCTGCGTAAGAATTATCCCGAAATGATTGTGATCATTCTGACAGGATACAAAAATTTCGAGTATGCCCAAGCTGCTGTGCGGCTAGGAGCCTTAGATATTTTGATTAAGCCGTGCACGGAAGAGGATGTACGTCAGATCATGAACAAAGCGTCCGAACGGTTTTATGAGAAGTATGCGCATCAGCAGAAACAACACTTGCAAATGCAGCTGCAACAAGATCAAGATCTTCGTGCGGTATTGCTGGACCTTCCTTATGAAATGAGCACGTTAGCAGACGTGAATCGTGTTCTGGCGGGTAAAGAATTGTGGCTGTTGCACTTGAATAATGAAGATTTGGCGAATAAATCGAATGGTAAACGGGATGTGAGCTTGCTGCAATTTGCTTTTTCCAATATTGTCGAGGAGCTGGTGAAGGGAGCAGGGCTGGAAGCGCGGCTCGTATTAGTGGAGCATGATACCTTTTTATTAGTAACGGAATTTCATCAGCTAGACGAAAGTCTGCAAAGCAGCATTCCTACGGCCTCCTTTGAATACTTGAAAATTCACACAGGTATGGTTTCTATGGGTCTCGCGCCTTCCGCCATTGATTTGGCTCAATTGTATGTGTTAACGAAAGAGGCCGTCTCAGATCCCATTAAACTCCCTGCCATCACAGGTGGTGAGGCGGGATCCGGTATTCTGCTTTCGCAACATCAAGCACGGGTTAGAGAAATGGAAGTTGGGCTCATGTCAGCCATTCTAGTTGGTCAAGAGGATAGCTTACACGTGTTATTGAATCGGGTTCTAGAGGAGCTGAGTCTCGCATCGCCAGAGGAGATGAGAATTGGCGCGTTGTCGCTTTCTATTGCAATGCACGGAACGATTCAGAAGCAATTTGATCCGGCAGATCTTCCTGCCTTAGCAAGGCTTCCAAACGAGATGCCACAGAACAATTGGACCTCGAAGGAGGTGCTGGATTGGGCAGCTGAGCAAGTGAAGTATTTTCTGCTCCAATTTAATCAATGGCAGGCCTCCAAAAGTGATAATGTGGTCGAGCGAGCCATTAAATATATCGAGGAGCACTACAATGAGGAGTGTCGTTTGACAGATGTTGCGACGCATATTCATTTAAACCCAAGCTATTTCAGTGTCGTTTTCAAAAAGGCTACAGGGGAAAGCTTCACGCGCTTTGTTACCCGTGTCCGTATGGATAAGGCGGCTTTACTTCTTCGAAATACCGATATGAAAATATTCGAAATAGCTTGTGCCATAGGGTTTGACGAACCGAATTATTTTACGAATGTATTCAAGCAGCAATTTCAGATGTCACCTAAGGAGTATAGGAGTAGTAAGTTAACGCCATAAATGGCCGATTTACAGGGGATGTATGTGAGACGTTTCAGATTGAAAAAAAAAGTATTGCTAGTAAAATAAAAATACAGTATGATCAAATTAAGCGCTTAACCCGTACCGAAGGGTTGGCGTTTAAGTTTAAAAGATTAAGCGCTTAACCTCTGAATGGAAGGGAGATTTACATGCGTACAATTCGACTTACAATGGCACAAGCACTACTTCGCTTTCTAGACCAACAGTACATTTCCGTCGATGGACAGGAAACAAAATTCGTTCGAGGTGTCATGGGGATATTTGGACATGGCAATGTAACTGGGATTGGAGAAGCGTTGGAGTACAGCGCAGGTGACCTTACGTATATACAAGGCAAAAATGAGCAGGGGATGGTCCATGCTGCAACCGCTTACGCTAAGCAGAAGAACCGTCAACAAATCTATGCCTGCACAACCTCGATTGGTCCAGGCGCACTAAATATGGTAACAGCTGCGGCCACTGCGACCGTCAACCGCATTCCGGTTCTGCTGCTCCCGGGGGATAATTTTGCTTCGAGACAGCCGGATCCAGTCTTGCAGCAGCTTGAGATTACTAGCGATTACACAATTTCTGCAACGGACCCTTTCAAGTCCGTGAGCAAATACTGGGATCGGATCGTTCGTCCCGAACAGTTAATGATTGCTGCTACCCAAGCGATGCGGGTATTAACGGATCCTGCGGAAACAGGAGCGGTAACCTTAGCGCTCCCCCAAGATGTGCAGGCTGAAGCCTACGACTATCCGGAAGCCTTTTTCGAGAAGAAGATTCATTATATCGATCGTCGTCCAGCGACTAAGGAAGCGATAGATCGAGCTGTTGCATTACTCCTAGGAAAGAAGCGTCCGTTACTAATTGCTGGCGGCGGCGTTCTCTATGCGGAAGCAACGAAGGAGCTAGCGGAGTTCGCAGAAACGTTCGGCATTCCAGTTGCAGAAACGCAAGCAGGCAAAAGCTCGATGCCTTGGAACCATCCGCTGCATGTCGGCGCGATTGGCGTGACAGGAGCACTTGCTGCGAACAAGCTAGCGAAACAAGCGGATTTGATTATCGGTGTGGGCACGCGGTATTCCGACTTTACCACAGCCTCCAAATCGGCGTTTGCAAATGACAATGTGGCATTCATCAACATCAATATCAGCGGGTTCGATTCATCGAAGTTAGGCGGTATTTCGATTACAGCTGATGCGAAGGAAGCACTAAACGTGCTGCGTGAAACGTTGACATCCAGTGAGTATACGAGCAGCTACGAGACAGGTTACATAGCAGCATTGAAAGACGAATGGGATCGTGAAGTGGACCGTTTATATCAGGCAGAGTGTGCTGAAGGTTTTGCGCAGACGAACGCACTCGGTGTTATCAACGAAACAATTGATTCCTCTTCCGTTGTCGTCTGCGCTGCGGGAAGTTTACCTGGTGATTTACACCGTTTATGGCGTTCAACAGAGCCCAAAACGTACCATATGGAATACGGTTTCTCTTGTATGGGATATGAAGTAAGCGGTGCCTTCGGTGCAGCTTTGGCAGAACCGGGGCGTGAGGTTTATGCGATAGTCGGTGATGGCAGTTACTTAATGCTTCACTCGGAATTAGTGACGAGCTTGCAAGAGGGTCAGAAATTCACGATTCTGCTGTTCGATAATCATGGCTTCCAATGCATTCATAATTTGCAGCGCAGTCAAGGAAGCGAAGGCTTCGGGAATGAATTCCGTTACCGGGAAGCGGGTACGCGTAAGCTGACAGGAAGCTATATGCCGATTGACTTCGCGGCACATGCTCGCAGCTTGGGAGCGAAGTCATACAAAGCGACCAATCCAGAAGAGCTTAGGGCAGCGCTGCTGCAAGCGAAAGCAGAGACGGTGACGACCTTGATTGAAATTCCAGTCGTACCTGGAACGAACACGGGCGGCTATGAGTCCTGGTGGCAGGTTGGCGTACCCGAGGTTTCTGAGAGTGCCAAAGTGTTAGCAGCCCATGAAGAGATGAAGAAAAACATACAAGCGGCTAAACCCATTTAACGAAGAAGAGGTGACCTAACGATGGAAGAACTACCGTTTAAGCTAGGCATACATCCGATTAACTGGGTGGGAGAGGACGTCAAGGAACATGGCGCTGACACCACATTTGAACAGATAGTAGATGAGATTCAGAAGCTAGGATTGGCCGGGACGGAGATGGGGCGCAAATATCCAACTGATATCAACGTGCTCAAGAAAGAACTAGCGGACCGAGGCATCAGTCTCGTATCCCAATGGAAATCAGTCTTGTTCTCAGATCCTGCTTATAGAGAAGCTGAACTGGAAGCCTACCGTAAGCATGCGCAATTTCTGAAAGAGATGGGCAGCACGGTTATTTCTACGGCGGAAGTTGGAGGCTCACTCCATTTTGACCCGCGTCGTACGCCGAACGAGAAAGAAGTTATTCGCCTCGATGAAGCAGGCTGGCAGAGCTTAGCGGAAGGACTGAACCGTGCTGGTGCGATTGCGCAGGAATATGGTCTGAAGCTGACCTATCACCATCACGGTGGAACCGTGGTGGAATCACCGGAAGAGATCGATCGACTGATGGAGCTAACCGATCCTTCCTTGGTCTACCTGCTGTTTGATACAGGACACACCTACTACGGTGGTGGAGATCCGTTGACTGTATTGCGCAAACATTACAACCGAATTGCTTATATCCATTTGAAAGATATTCGTCAAGCCGTACTTGATGAAGCACGCGCAGAGCAAGTTGATTTCGTAACGTGTATCCGCAAAGGTGTGTTTACCGTACCAGGGGATGGCTGCCTTGATTTTGCACCGATTTTCAAAGAATTATTGGCTCGTGAATATACAGGATGGGCGATGCTCGAAGGCGAGCAAGACCCTGCAACTCATAATGCTTATGAATATGCGAAAAACGCACTGAACTACATCCATTCGCTAATAATCAAAGAAAGCAGGTAATCCGACCATGACCTATGTGACGTTCCCAGAATCGAAAGAGCTTGATTTTGTAGCCATCGGCAGATTATGTATCGATTTAAACGCGAACGAAATTCATCGTCCAATGGAAGAGACGATGACATTCACGAAATATGTTGGCGGTTCGCCAGCGAATATTACGATCGGCATGTCCCGATTAGGGATGAAGACAGCTTTTGTCGGCAAAATCGCGAATGATCAAATGGGCCGATTCATTGCTACCTATCTAGAGCGTAACGCGATTGATACAAGTAATGTTGTAACAGATCGTACGGGAGCTGTGACAGGGTTGGCTTTTACAGAAATCAAAAGCCCGACAGATTGCAGCATCCTGATGTATCGCGATAATGTAGCTGATTTGAAACTGACCCCGGATGAAGTTCAGGAATCTTTGATCGCAGGAGCGAAAGTATTGCTGATTTCCGGTACGGCTCTTGCTCAAAGTCCATCACGTGAAGCGGTGTTTCAAGCACTGAATTATGCGAAGAAGCATGGGGCAGTCATCGTATTTGATCTGGACTATCGTCCATACACATGGACATCTCCTGAAGAGACGGCTGTGTACTATAATCTAGCTGCTGAGAAATGCGATATCATTCTGGGTACGCGCGAAGAGTTCGATATGATGGAGAAATTTGAGCATAATCCGGAAAAGGATGACCATATCACGGCTGCCAAATGGTTCGACTATTCAGCCAAAATTGTCATTATCAAGCATGGTAAAGAAGGTTCTATCGCGTATACACCTGATGGTGTTGGTCATCGCGCAAAGAGCTTCCCAGCGAAGGTAGTGAAGACATTCGGAGCGGGAGATTCTTATGCAGCTGGCTTTATCTATGGTGTTATGCAAGGTTGGACGCTGGAGAAAAGTATGGAGTACGGAAGCGCTGCTGCTTGTATCGTAATTTCCAGTCATAGCTGTTCGGATGCTATGCCAACTGCTGCTGCAGTGGATGATTATATTGAACGTTGCAATCGCGGAGAAATCACAGCCTCATAATGACTTATCAACCTAAAGGAGCGAAATCGATATGACACATACATTGAAAAACTGGATTGGCGGCGAATGGGTCGCATCATCCGCAACACAAACGGAGCCTGTTTATAATCCTGCAACGGAAGAGATTCTTGCGTATATTCCAATTTCGACAAAAGAAGAAGTAGATCAAGCGGTTCGTAATTCGCAAGAAGCATTTCAATCATGGAGCCGTACACCTGTACCGAAGAGAGCAAGAGTCTTATTCAAATACCAACAGCTTCTCGTTGATCATTGGGAAGAGCTGGCTCGCATCGTGACGAAAGAAAACGGCAAAAGCTACTCCGAAGCTTATGGTGAAGTACTTCGCGGTATCGAATGTGTGGAGTTCGCCGCTGGTGCACCTACACTTATGATGGGTAAACAGCTTCCGGATATTGCTTCCAATCTTGAGTCTGGTATGTACCGTTACCCAATCGGCGTTATTGGTGGCATCACACCATTTAACTTCCCGATGATGGTGCCTTGCTGGATGTTCCCACTTGCGATCGCATGCGGTAATACGTTCGTATTGAAGCCATCGGAGCGTACGCCTCACTTGGCTAATCGCCTTGCCGAATTGTTCCACGAAGCTGGATTACCAGCGGGTGTGCTGAACATCGTTCATGGGGCGCATGATGTGGTGAATGGTCTTCTTGAGCATAAAGACATTAAAGCTATTTCGTTCGTTGGTTCCCAACCAGTTGCAGAGTATGTTTACAAAACAGCTGCAGCAAACGGGAAACGCGTTCAAGCACTTGCCGGCGCGAAAAATCACTCTATCGTCATGCCTGATGCGAACTTATCCATTGCCGTGAAGGAAATCACGAACGCAGCATTCGGTTCTGCGGGCGAGCGTTGTATGGCATGCTCCGTTGTAGTAGCCGTAGGGGATGTTGCGGATACGCTAGTTAGCAAGCTGCTTGAAGCGGCGGATAACATTACGATTGGTAACGGAAATGATGAAGGTGTGTTCTTAGGTCCAGTCATTCGTGGCGGACATAAAGAACGTACATTGAAATATATTGAAATCGGTGAAAATGAAGGGGCCATTATGGTTCGCGATGGTCGTAAAGACGCTGCGGCTGGGCAAGCTGGCTACTTCGTAGGACCGACGATCTTCGATCAAGTACAATGCGAGATGAAAATTTGGGAAGACGAAATTTTTGCTCCTGTGCTTTCCATCGTTCGTGTTGAAACACTGGAAGAAGCGATTGAGCTTTCCAACCGTTCCGAATTTGCGAATGGGGCATGCCTCTTTACCCAAGATGGCAGCAACGTTCGCCAATTCCGTGAAACGATTGATGCTGGGATGCTTGGGGTTAATCTTGGTGTACCTGCGCCGATGGCTTTCTTCCCTTTCTCAGGCTGGAAAAAATCTTTCTACGGCGATTTGCACGCCAACGGTACAGATGGCGTGGAATTCTATACGCGTAAAAAGATGGTAACCGCTCGCTGGTAACAGCGAGTTTCTTCCAGAAAGGAGAGAAGTTCATGGCACTCGTCTCAATGAAAGACATGCTGCAGACGGCATTAGAAGGTAAATATGCTGTTGGGCAATTTAATTTGAATAATCTTGAATTTACACAGGCGATCTTACAAGCGGCCCAACTCGAACAAGCACCTGTGATTCTGGGTGTTAGTGAGGCTTACATCCCCTATATGGGAGGACTTCCCTGCATCGCAGGCATGGTGAAAGCATTGATCGAGCATTATGGCATTACAGTACCAGTTGCCCTTCATTTGGACCATGGCAGCTCATACGAAGTATGTATCAAAGCGATCCACGCTGGATTTACTTCGGTGATGATCGATGCTTCCCATCATTCGCTCCAACATAATATCGAAGTTACGCGTCAAGTGACGCAAGCTGCGCATGTGCTTGGTGTTTCGGTGGAGTCAGAGCTAGGTCGAATCACAGGACGTGAAGATGATTTGGTTGTTGATGATGCAGATGGGATGTATGCGGTGGCTGAGGACTGCATGAAGATGGTTCAGGAAACAGGCATAGATTGCTTAGCGCCTGCGCTTGGATCGGTCCATGGTCCTTATCGTGGACAGCCAAAGCTTGGTTTTGACCGGATGGCTGAAATCAGAGATCTGACAGGATTGCCGCTCGTGCTTCATGGGGGAAGCGGTCTGCCAGATGACGAAATTCGTCAAGCGATTGCGTGCGGTACAGCTAAAATTAACGTGAATACAGATAATCAGATCGCTTGTACAGCGACGATTCGTACCTTTTTGAATGATCATCCGGATGCCTATGATCCTAGGAATTATTTAATTCCTGCTCGGGAAGCCATTATCGCATCGGTGAGATCCAAGATTCAACTATTCGGCAGTTCAGGTAAAGCGGGAGGTAATGTAGGATGAAGAAGATTAGAATCGGAATTATCGGCGCTGGCCGTATTGGTAAAATCCACGCGGACAATTTATTGCGGAACCCGCAAGTTGAGATTGTGGCGGTAAGTGATCTGTTTGCGGGTCCTGAGCTAGAAGCATGGGCAGCAGAACGCAACATCGCTATTGTGACAAAGGATAGTAACGAACTTATTCATCATTCTGACATTGATGCTATTTTCATTTGTTCTTCCACAGATACACACGTTCCGTTGATTGGGCAAGCTGCGCGTGCAGGTAAACATATTTTCTGTGAAAAACCTATCTCGATGGATATCACGAAAACAGAATCAGCGATTGATGAAGTGAAAAAAGCAGGCGTGAAGCTGCAAATTGGCTTTAATCGTCGATTTGACCATAATTTCAAGCGCGTTCAAGAAGTCGTGCAAGGCGGGGGGATCGGTGATCCTCATATCATTAAAATCACTTCCCGTGACCCTAATCCTCCTCATATTGATTATGTCAAAGTTTCAGGCGGCATCTTCATGGATATGATGATTCATGATTTTGATATGGCTCGCTTCGTATCGGGCAGCGAGGTTGAAGAAGTGTATGCGGTTGGGAATGTGCTGATCAACCCGGACTTTGCCCAGCACGGCGATGTGGATACAGCGGTTGTGACGCTGCGATTCGCAAATGGTGCGCTTGGAGTGATTGATAACAGCCGTCAAGCTGTATATGGCTATGACCAGCGTGTTGAAGTGTTTGGCTCCAAGGGCAGTGTCGTCGTTGCGAATGATCATCCGAATACAGCTGTGATTTCTACGGCAGACGCGATTGTGAGTGATAAGCCTCTGCATTTCTTCCTTGAGCGATATCAAGCAGCCTACATTGAAGAGACGCAAATGTTTATTGATGCGATTTTGCATGATAAGTGTGTACCTGTTAGTGGGGATGATGGCGTTCAAGCTGAACGGATTGCGCTAGCTGCGAAATTATCTTCTCGTTTGGGGAGACCTGTGAAAGTAAGCGAAGCTTTGGAATTGCTTAAGCAAACATCAGTCGTTTAAAGGAAAGAGGGAGACGCTACGATGTCCAAATTAATTGTAACACCTGCTTCTTCTCCGAATGAGGAAGGCAGCCTATTACAAGTAACGCCGGAATCGGCAGGTTGGCAGTATGTTGGATTCGAAGTTGTCCAGCTTGCAGAAGGAGAAACCTTAAGACGTGAAACCGCGGATCAAGAGGTTTGCCTTGTACTGTTGAGCGGCAGAGCTGATGTTCAAACGAAGGAAGAACAATGGCAGGGGATTGGTCAGCGCATGAGCGTGTTTGAGCAAATTCCACCGTATTCCGTTTATGTGACTAGCAACGATAGCTATGAAGTGACGGCGTTAACCTCCTTACAGCTCGCTGTTTGCTCAGCTCCTGGCGCTGGGAACCATCGTTCACGCTTGATTGCTCCTACGCAAGTAGGCGTTGAAACGCGAGGGTATGGGAATATCGAGCGTTACATTCATAATATTTTACCAGAGAGCGAGCCAGCGGATAGTTTGCTTGTGGTCGAAGTATTTACACCGAACGGCCATTGGTCCAGTTATCCGCCGCACAAGCATGATCGTGATGCCCTTCCCGATGAATCCTTTTTGGAAGAAACGTATTATTTCCGCGTCCAGCCTGAGCGAGGTTTCGCGATTCAACGGGTATACACGGATGATCGATCACTTGATGAGACGTTAATTGTTAAGAACGGCGAAGCCGTGCTAGTTCCGCGTGGTTATCATCCTGTATCAGCGCCTCCGGGCTATGATGTGTATTATTTGAATGTCATGGCAGGACCTACGCGGACATGGAAATTTCATAATGACCCCGACCATGCCTGGATCATGACGAAGCCGAGCGAGTCGTAAGGCGGTTGCAAGTTCGCAGAAGCCCCGTCATAATGGGGGAATAACTGTATTCTTCGAGAAAAATGGGGTAGTAGAATGAAGGCAACCATTTACGATGTGGCGAGAGAAGCCGGTGTATCCATTGCAGCGGTTTCGCAAGTCATGAACGGTAAAGGGAAAATAAGTGAAGAGCGGCGCACTGAAATTCTGAAAGTGATGGAAAAGCTCAATTATCAGCCGAGTGTCATCGCATCGGCGCTGACGGGGAAGAAGACATATACATTAGGCCTGCTTGTCCCTGATATCTCCAATCCTTTTTTTGCAGAAATTGCAAGAGCAGTTGAGGACCAAGGTCATAATTTGGGATACAGTCTCGTCATCTGCAGCACGGATAATAAAGATGAACGTGTAGAGAGATACTTGTCCTTACTCCAGCAAAAAAGTGTGGATGGTATGATTATCGGGACCGGGATGGATAATAAGGAAATGCTTACACCACTGATGGAGCGTTCGATTCCCGTAGTCATGATCGCACGGGAGATGCCGGATTTGGCTGTACATACCGTTGTTGTTGACGATTTCGTTGGTGGCACGTTATCTGCTAAGCATCTCTTGGAGCTTGGTCATACTAGGATGGCGATCCTTGCCGAACACACCAAGGTTACGAGTAGTCGTGAACGGGTAAAAGGTTTCGTGACCACGCTTGCGGAAGCGGGTATCGGGCTCCCCGAAGCGAGGGTTCGTAATTGTAGTTATACCGTAGAAGACGGCAAACGCGAAGCGATTGAACTACTTGAAAAGCCTGAAGCCGAGAGGCCGACTGCACTTTTCTGCTGTAATGATATGCTCGCGATTGGTGCTTTGCAGGCTGCAAAACAATTAAAACTGCGTGTTCCTGAAGATATTTCCGTGATCGGTTTCGATAATACGATTCTAGCTTCTGTAACGGATCCACCGCTAACAACAATTGCACAGCCGATTGAGCCGATGGGCAAGCAAGTTGTCGATCTGCTTATTCTAGAGTTGAAGAAGAAGTCACAAGCCAAGCAACGCATTGTTATGCGTCCAGAACTCATCATCAGGCAATCCACAGCAGCTCCGGCAAAGTGATCGTATAAGGAAGCGAAGACTGCTTTCCCTTAGGGGGAGGCAGTTTTTAGTGTGCCGGGCATGGCGATTAACTAGGAAATAATTTGAAGGCGATCAAAGTTGTCGCTAATTCCCCATCATGAAAATAGCTTAATATTGTGCTAATACATCGTATTTATATACATATCCATTCACATTTCTTCATTTTACAATTGGTAGGTAAATCATATATTTAATAAGGTGAAAATACCGATGATTCAAACTAGGAACAGTAAATGTAATTGAAGGGTTGAGGAGAAATGAGGCTTTTATTTCAAAGTCCTGCTAAGGAATGGACTGAAGCGCTGCCAATTGGCAACGGTCGAATGGGTGCCATGATTTTCGGTGGAATCGAAGTAGAAAAAATTCAATTAAACGAAGATACGCTCTGGTCGGGTGGGCCTAAAAATTGTAATAACCCTCGTGCCAAGGAAGTGCTGCCGGAGGTGCGCCGTCTCTTGGCGGAAGGTAGATATGCGGATGCTGACCGAATGTGTAAGGAGATGTTAGGGCCGTACACGCAATCCTATTTGCCGTTTGGCGATCTCACACTTGTATTTGAGCATGGGGATATCGCGCATTCGTATAAACGAGAGCTGGATTTGCAGGAAGGGGTATCTCGCGTGGAGTACCAGATTGGTAATGTTTTGTACACGCGAGAGCTGTTTGCTTCTAATCCCAGTCAGGTTATTGCTGTTCGTCTGCAGTCCAGCCAAGCTGGATCGCTACATTTTACCGCACGTCTAGATAGCCTATTGCGTGTTAGTATGGTCCATGAGAACGGTCAATGGATCATTCGTGGGAAGGCACCGGTGCAGGTGGCGCCAAGCTATTATCATGTTGACCAACCGATTGTATACGAAGATCAAGAGGACGGAGAGGCGATGTCTTTCGTAGGTCGACTCGCGATTGTTTTGGAAGACGGTTACATGCATGCAGACCAAGCAGGTTTGCATGTTCGAGGAGCCACAAGTGTGACGCTTTACTTCAGTGCGGCAACAAGCTTTAATGGCTTTAATCGCTCCCCGGGCAGAGAAGGTAAGGATCCACTAGCGATCACAGAAACATACCTGGCAGAGGCGATGCAGTATTCTTATACGGAGCTTCGAGATAGTCATGTCAACGACTATCGCAGCTTGTTTGATAGAGTCAACATTCAACTTGGGAAGACGATCAGCCCTGCAGATATGCCGACAGACCAACGGATTTCTGAGTTTGGGGCTCAGGATCCGGGCTTAGTAGAACTATTATTTCAGTATGGCCGATATTTGATGATCGCCAGCTCACGCGAGGGGACACAGCCCGCTAACCTGCAAGGCATTTGGAATAAGGAGACAAGACCGCCGTGGAGCAGCAATTATACATTGAACATCAATACGGAGATGAACTATTGGCTCGCAGAAACCTGCAACCTACCTGAATGCCATCAACCGCTGCTCGATTTTATTGGGAATTTATCGGTTAACGGGAGGAGTACCGCAGAGATCAATTACGGTGTCCGTGGATGGACAGCGCATCACAACTCAGACATTTGGGCTCAGAGCGCACCCGTAGGCGATTTTGGACATGGCGACCCGGTTTGGGCATACTGGCCAATGGGCGGTGTTTGGCTTTGTCAGCATCTCTGGGAGCATTACGCCTTTGGCAGAGACAAGGCGTATCTAAATGAGAAAGCATATCCAATCATGAAAGAAGCCGCTCTGTTTTGTTTGGATTGGCTCATTGAGGATCAGGAAGGATATCTCGTCACAGCCCCTTCCACGTCGCCGGAACATAAATTTATTAGTAGTGACGGTGAGAAAGCAGCTGTAAGCGTAGCTTCGACGATGGACTTATCATTGATCTGGGATTTGTTTACGAATTGCCTCGAGGCTGCTGAAGTACTGCTTGTCGATGAGGATTTCAGATCCGAGCTCACTATGGCGAGAAGTAAGCTATTCCCGCTGAAAATTGGACAGTACGGCCAACTTCAGGAATGGTATAGCGATTTCGAGGAGGAGGACATGAATCACCGTCACGTCTCACATTTGTTCGGAGTATATCCTGGACGCCAAATTAATGGAGAGGTTACGCCCGATTTGTTTGCGGCGGCACGAACATCATTAAATAGACGCGGAGACGAGGGGACGGGCTGGAGTCTCGGTTGGAAAGTAGGCTTATGGGCCCGTTTCCAAGATGGTAATCGCGCGGAGCGGCTTATCTATAACATGTTGCAGCTCGTGAAGCCGGACAAGTGGAAATCACAGAGGGGCGGCGTTTATGCCAATTTGTTTGGTGCGCACCCGCCATTTCAAATCGATGGCAATTTTGCTGCTACAGCTGGCATATCGGAATTGTTGCTGCAGTCTCATAAAGGGTTTCTCCACTTGCTGCCAGCGCTTCCCGAAACGTGGATTTCCGGTTCTATTAACGGGTTGCGGGCGCGTGGAGGGTTCACGGTCAATTTACGCTGGGACAGCGGCAGTCTTAGCGAAGCGATGATCGATTCTTTGAACGGCGAACCGTGTACGATTTATTCTCGAATACCGGTACTGGTGTTGGATGAGGAGGGCCGACAAGTTACTTTTTATTCATTGGAACACTCAGGTTGCATTTCGTTCACAACATTTGCTGGATCTAGGTACAAGATCGTACCGCAATCGGGTTCCAACGATTGAGAATAATTGCAATTATTGAAGCAGTTTGTCTGAGGTTTACTTGCTTGAGGCAAAGGCGAACTCCCCCTATGAGGTATGGGGGAAGTTCGCCTTTTGTGCGCTTGTCAGCCATCGTAAAAGCTGCTTTATCAGCTAGTAATGACCCAATGAATTTATAGTTTCTTCTATAATATTTTAAGGGTTTTTCCTATAAAAACTTATATCATAGGGTTATAAGATTAAAGTAAAGGAGTGAAGCAAACATGAATGGGAATATTATTAAAACTCCTAACATCCAGATGACTCAAAGTGAGTTAAATGCCTTGCGACTAAAACGACGAAGAAGACTGAAACAGAACATTCCTTTGTTTATCATGCTGGTTCCTGTTGTTGCTTACTATATTTTATTCAAATATTGGCCTATGGGCGGACTTGTTATCGCTTTCAAGAATTATAACTTTGCAGATGGTATTTTAGGAAGTCCTTGGGTGGGACTGAAAAATTTTCATGTGTTATTCTCTAGTTCAAATACGCTACAAATTATTTGGAATACATTTTGGTTAAGTTTTCTGAGCTTGGTATTTGGATTTCCGACGCCGATCTTTCTAGCTATTTTATTAAATGAAGTGAGACGTTCGTGGTTTAAAAGATGGGTACAAACGATCATCTACTTACCGCATTTCTTCTCATGGGTTATTGTTTCCGGAATCGTATTGTCTCTGTTCGCAACGGATTATGGTTCAATTAATAAGGTGCTCGCCCTTTTTGGAATTGAACCGATTACTTTCCTGTATGAGTCCAAATCTTGGCTAGCCATTTTTGTTGGATCAGGAATTTGGAAGGAAATGGGTTTCAGCACCATCATTTATCTAGCAGCGCTTACGACCATTGATCCATCTCTATACGAATCTGCAGCTATGGATGGAGCTACGAAATGGCGGCAAATGTGGCACGTAACAATCCCAGGCATTCGTCACACGATTATCTTATTACTCATCTTAGCAATGGGTAAGATTATGGAAGTAGGCTTTGATCAAGTCTACAACTTACAGAACGCTGGAGTTTCGGAAGTGTCTGAAGTCATAAGTACTTATATTTATAAAATTGGCTTGGGCAATGCACAGTTTAGTTTAACAACAGCGATGGGATTTTTTGAATCCATCATTAGTTGCAGTCTTGTACTTATAGCTAATCGGATCGCTAAGAAATACGATCAAGCACTCTTCTAGCATCCTGTATACATCGAGTTCAACATCCGTGGAAGGAGGATTTGTATGAAAGCGACAAACGGAGAAAAAATATTTTATGCCATCAATTATTTAGTTCTCGGATTAATCGCCTTAACTTGTATTCTGCCATTTATTCATCTCATCGCTCTATCTCTAAGTGAGCGATCTGCTGTTGAATCTGGTCATGTCTTCTTCTGGCCTGTGGGTTTAGAGTTCACAGCCTATAAAGTTTTCTTCATCGCCAGCCCTGCTTGGAGTGCTTTTAAAAATAGTGTGATTATCACGGTGATTGGTGTGGTGTTAAGTTTATTGGGCACCATACTAGCTGCTTATCCGTTGTCTAGATCCTATCTGATTGGAAGACGCTATCTAGTTCTAGGTATGGTGTTCACCATGCTCTTCTCGGGTGGATTGATTCCCACATATCTCGTGATTAAGAACATGCACCTTATTGACTCCTATTGGGCTTTATGGCTTTCTGGATTCATCAGCACCTACAACATGCTTCTTATGAAAAGTTATTTCGAGAACATTCCCTATGAAGTACAGGAAGCTGCGCGAATTGATGGCTGTAATGATACTTCACTTCTTATTCGAATCATCTTACCGCTCTCACTTCCCATGCTCGCTACGCTTGCGTTATTCTATGGGATTGGTTTCTGGAATTCGTTTATGAACGTGCTCATGTACATCAATAAAAGTGAGATGTTGAACTTAACTGTAGTTGTACAAGGGATGCTGCAGAAAAATGATTTATTGAACTCCCCTTCCCTCAATTTGGAGGAACAGCAAACGGTTGCGACAGAGATGGTGAAATCCGTAGGGGTTGTTGTCATGGTTGTACCGATGCTGTTAGTATATCCATTCTTGCAAAAGTATTTTGTCAAGGGAGTTATGTTAGGATCAGTTAAAGGTTAACAACGAAGGTAATCCCGTTTAACAAAACGATAATATAATCTTGTAGGGGGAACGTGCATATGGAAAACAAGAAACTATGGCTTGGAATGACGGTAGGGGTTGTAGCTTTAGGGGCAACATTAGCGGGCTGCAGCAGTGACAAGAAAGAAGAAGCAACAACAAAGTCAGCAGAAGCAACTAAGTCTGCCGCAGTAACGCCAGCAAAACGTGGAGATGTTACAGTTTCCATGTACGATCGCGGTGGCGTTCCGGCATCGGAAGGCACCTATGAAGAAAATCGCTGGACCAAGTTTATTAACCAAAAGGGACCAGCCAATGTAAAATTCGTTCCAATTCTTCGCAGCGACTCTACGAAAAAATTAAACGTCCTGTTTGCTTCCGGTTCCGCTCCGGATATTGTCAACGAGTATAATACACCGTTCAGAGGCAGTTTGTATGACCAAAAACAATTGATGCCGATCGACAACATTTTGCAATATATGCCTGAATATCAAAAGCTATTAGAGAAGTATCCTCAGCTGAAGAAAGCAGGAACAAAACCAGATGGCAAGATTTACGAAATTGGTAAGGTAAAAGAAGCGACTCCAGCGCATATTCTTTATATTCGTACCGATTGGTTGAAAAAGTTGAATTTGCAAATGCCGACAACAACGGATGAACTATATAACGTGGCGAAAGCGTTTGTTGATCAAGACCCGGATGGTAATGGTAAGAAAGATACGTACGGCATGAACATGAGTACGTATTCAGAGCAAGCAATTAATGAAATTTTCGGTGAGAGTTCTTCAAAGACATTGCTGGCATGGGATATTAAGGACGGCAAAGTTGTTCGTGCATGGGACAAAGAATTTGCTTCCCTGACATTCAAGAAGAAACTTTATGATGGCGGAATTATCGACAAAGACTACATTAACGATAAAGATGGCAATAAAGCGAAACAGGATTTCCTTAACGGAAAGATCGGGATTTATGTTCAGTTCTCTGGCAGCGTAGGTGGTCTTGACTTACCTACATTGAAGAAAAATGTACCTGGTGTTGAAATTACACCATTAGGTTATCCGAAATCACCATTGGGAACATTTACTGGCGCGATCGATAACCCAGTTCAAATGACAACTGTTGTAAACGCGAAAGCGAAGGATCCTGAAGCAGTTGGCCGCTATCTTGACTTTATGATGCAGACCGACAATGCTCGGAAAACGATTTACGGGGATGAAGGAGTCCACTGGAAGAAAGCTGCAAACGGCTGTCCTCAAGTTATTGATGCAGATAAGTCCAAAAATGAAGTTGCTTACGCATTAGACTATTCCATGTTCTACTCAGCAGGCATAGACAAATGTAACTATACGTTGAGTGGGCTTAGCAACCCAGATGTGCTGCCTGATCAAAAAATCAACATGGAAATGTATAAAGTGATCCAAGGTATTTACTTCGATCCATCAAGAGAATATCCGGGAATCACACTAGGGGATCATATGCCAGTGTATCCAGCAGATCTTCAAGTTATCAATACAACAATTTTGAAAGAAAAAGATGATCTTTTCGTTAAAGCCATCCTTAGCGGTGCTAAGTACACGCCAGAACAAGCGATTAAAGATGCACAAGCAGCTTGGGATAAAGCAGACGGCAAGAAACTCGAAGAATTCATGAATAAATGGTATGCAGAAAATAAAAACACAGCGTTCTTGGCTAAGGATGCTATGGCCATCATCAAACAACAAATGGAGTTTGTGAAGTAATCGTTTCTTAGAAGAGCTGGATTTCGATGGGGAGTGCCTGCACGCTGAGGTATCTCATCGATGTCCAGCATCTTCTTTAAATACGTAGATATAAGCGTTACATCATGGGAGGAACTAACAGTGAACAAAGTGAAAGTAGCCATCATCGGTTGTGGCGGCATTGCAACGGGGAAGCATTTACCCAGCTTGAGCAAAATTGAGCAAGTCGAAATTATCGGATTCTTTGATATTTTTCCGGCAAGTGCACATAAGGCAGCTGAGAAATTTGGTGCTCCTGGAGCCAGAGTTTATGATGATTACCGCGAATTACTCGCAGATCCAACAATTGATGTCGTTCACATTTGTACACCGAATGATACACATGCGGAAATATCGATTGCTGCACTGGAAGCAGGCAAGCATGTGATGTGTGAGAAACCGATGGCCAAAACATCCTCAGATGCACGCCGTATGGTTGAAGCAGCGAAACGAACAGGTAAGAAATTAACAATTGGTTATAACAATCGCTTCCGCGCTGATAGCCAACATTTGAAACGAGTTATTGAAGATGGGGATTTGGGCGAGATTTATTTTGCAAAAGCACATGCTGTTCGCAGACGTGGTGTTCCCACTTGGGGTGTTTTTTTGGATGAAGAGAAACAAGGCGGCGGGCCGCTGATTGATATTGGTACGCATGCGCTCGATTTAACGCTTTGGTTAATGAATAACTATGAACCTAAGGTGGTGCTGGGCACCGCTTATCATAAACTTTCACGTAAGGAAAATGCAGCAAATTCTTGGGGTCCGTGGGATCCAGAGAAGTTCAAGGTTGAGGATTCAGCTTTTGCTATGATCGTCATGAAGAATGGCGCAACCATTATGGTGGAAGCGAGCTGGGCACTTAATACCCTCGATACCAAAGAAGCGAAAACTACGCTTTGCGGTACGGAAGGCGGAGCCGATATGCAAGATGGTTTGCGTATTAATGGTGAAAAGCATAGCCGCCTCTATGTGAACCAAATGCAGTTCGAAGCGAAAGGCGCGGATTTCTACGAAGGTAAGAAAGAGACGATGCAGGATAAAGAAATCCGCTTATGGATTAATGCCATTATCAACGATACAGAGCCAGTCGTAACACCAGAACAATCCTGTGTCGTGTCTGAGATTCTTGAAGCGATTTATGAATCGAATCGAACAGGGAAAGCAGTCTATTTTGACTAATACATCAGAAAAGAGACAGGGAACTATGATTAAAGTAGCGATGTTGAGCTTCTGGCACGTCCATGCCAAAGATTATGCACGTCTAGCTGCCGAACACACGGATACCGAAATTGTTGCTGTATGGGATGAAATCCAGGAGCGAGGCCAAGAAAAGGCTGAGGAACTAGGTGTTCCCTTTTACGGAAATTTGGAAGAACTTCTGAGAAATTCTGAGATTGACGCTGTCATTGTGGGTACTCCAACAAATCGGCATCATGAGGTCATTATCGCAGCTGCCAGAGCAGGTAAGCACATTTTTACGGAAAAAGTTGTTGCTACGACCACCAAAGAATGCAAAGAAATACTTGCCGTGGTAGAGGAAACCGGGGTCAAGCTAACCGTGTCCTTACCGCGTCTTTATATGGGCTTCGCACAAGCAGCGTTAACTTGTATCCGCGAAGGTCTTCTAGGCGATATAACGACTGTACGCATTCGACTTGCACATAATGGTGCGCTGCGAACAGAGAAACATCCAGACGGTGCACTTCCATCCCATTTCTTCAACTTGGAGCAATGCGGTGGGGGAGCGCTGATGGACCTAGGGTGTCATCCGATGTACTTAGCTCGATTGTTTCTGGGATTACCGGAAAGCGTTAGTGCAAGCTTTGGCTATATCACCAATCGTGAAGTCGAAGATAGTGCCGTAGTCACATTGCGTTATCCAAGTGGTGCGCTGGGCATTGTTGAAGCTGGATTTGTTAACAGCTATTCGCAATTTGATCTGGAGATTCAAGGAACAGAAGGTAATCTTATGTATGCCCGAACGGATGATAAATTACGCATCCGAAGCTCCAAAATGTCAGGTGAAGCCGCAACAGGGTGGCAAGAAGTGACTGAATTACCTAAATTGCCGTCTGCCTTCGAGCAATGGGTATCCCATATTCAGCATGGAACAACAGCAACAGAGAACATTGAGCTTGCCTTTGATTTGACCCGTTTAATGGAAGCATCGACCTTATCAGCACGTTACGGTGCTGTTATGAAGCTGATTGACCTTTCAGAATAAAACAGTTTCCCCAAGGAAAGGCCAGAGCATCCCCTTCATCGAAGTAAGGGAATTCTGACCTTTCTTTCATACTTATACACGAAGAACATTTAGGAGGAAGAGACATGATCGATAAAGGGGATTATTCTTTTTCAACCTGTTGGAACATTAAGCAGCACACAGTAGGACGTGGCATGATTGAGGAAATAAAAGAGCTGGGCTTTCGCAATGTCGAGCTTAACTATAACGTCACAGAAGAAATGATGACAACGATTGAACCCATGATTGAAACGGGCGAAATCGGCGTCTCCAGCGTACACAACGTGTTCCCTTTTATCAATGATAAGGATTATGATACGGATTCCGTCATGCTGGGCTTCGATGATGAAGCGAAGCGTAAGCGATCCGTGGAATTACTAATTCGTTCTATGGAATATGCCAATCGGTATGGGGCCAAAGCTGTGGTCGTACATCCAGGTGAAGTGCCTTTTGACTATAATATTGATGTAGATTTAAAAAAGCTTTATCGAGATCACGGCAAGGAATCACCGGAGTATCAGAAATTATGGAGTGTCATGATCGAAAGACGGGATCGGTTAAGTCCTCTGTATACGCAAAGAATTCAAGAAAGTTTGGAGATTGTAAGCGAGCATGCTGCCAAAAAAGGCTGGAATGTCGCGATCGGTATTGAAACTCGCTCCAGATCGTATCAGATGCCTTCCTTGATGGAAGCTAAGACGATCTGCGAAAACCTGGCAGGCAGCCCTGTGTATTTATGGTACGATATCGGCCATGCGATGATGATGGACCGAATGGGCTTATACGATAATCTCAAAGAACTGCAAGAAGTGAAGAAATATATTTATGGTGTACACATTCATGAAACGCTGGAACTTGCCGATCACTGGTGTCCTTATGTTCACAGCAAGGATTTGCACTATTTCGATCATTTCCTTGAAGCCATTGATTATGCGAAAGTGAAAGTCTACGAGCTGAAAGCTCTGTGTAAACCGAATGAAATTCATGAGAGTCACAACTTTATCACCAGTAAAATTACAGCTATGAAAGGGTAGGTGACCTACGTGGACGCTATTTATAATCGTTTAGTAACCCTGAATGATGAACTGACGGAAGCTACGTTGTTACAGCAGATTCTTGATCCTCAATCCAAATATTACGGAGGCATTCAGGACGAAACGGGCATTGCCCGAGCTAACCACATGAGTACGCCGCGTATGATAGCGGGTTGGGCGTCAGCCTTGGTTAATCCAGATTCTCGCTACTATCAGGATAGCTTTTTATTGAATGCATTGGATAAAGCGGTCGCGTTTATGCTGAACAGACAACATGCGGACGGTACCGTTTCATTGGGCTCAACCAATTATAATTCTCCCCCAGATACGGCGTTCGTAGTCGGTGGCGTAACACAGATGTACCAGCTGCTTAACAAGCACGATTGGGCTGAACTTGAGCCTGTGACAGCTAAGCTGAAGATCTTCCTGGAACGAACGATACCAGCCATGTTGACTGGCGGTTGTCACACACCGAATCATCGTTGGGTCATTACCGCAGCTCTTTCGTTGTTACATGAGATTTTTCCACAGCCTGAGCTTTTGGCACGAGCGGAAGACTGGTTGGCTGAAGGCTTGGATATCACCGAAGATGGAGAATGGACCGAGCGCAGCAACGGGATCTACAACGCTGTAAGCGATATCGCACTTTATCATACCGGTCGTTTGATGAACCGACCTGAACTTATCGAATGTGTACGAAGTAATCTTCGTATGATGATGTACTTGATTCACCCGTCCGGCGAAGTGGTAACGGATTACTCTGGACGTCAGGATTTCGGTCAGATCGCTACGATGGCGAACTACTTTCCGATTTACCGCTTAATGGCGGCGTATGATCAGGATCCGAACTTTGCTGCAATGGCCGATTATGCAGGATCTTTCATAACGGGCTTCCACGAAGGTGTGAATAACCATCCTCTGATGAATATGCTTGTGTACCCAGAGGCAGATATTTCTCAGTTGGAAAGAGCGCCGCTTCTTAATCGCTATGTGAAAGTGTTTAATGCACAGCATCCGATGAAGGAACATTTGCAGCAAATTGATGAGGTTGGTCATCATATGCACATTCAGCATAGCAGCATGCATCTCTCTTTCGGAGCTCCGTTGGTTCGGATCCGTGAATTGGATCAAAGTGTAACGATTATGTCGCAGACGCCTTCCTTCTTCTCGCTGCGCCATGGGAAAGCGAGGCTCCTTGGTGTCAAACTTGCTACATCGTTCTCACCAGGTATTGTGAAGTTCACGAATCTGGCAGCGAGCGAAGGCGGTTATAAGTTGGATACGGTGTTGGAAAAAGGCTACAACGGGCCGATCCCGCGTCATTTGCTGCCTGCTGGGACGGAAGGTTCGACACTCAGCCCGTGGTATTTGCTTCCGCATCAGCATCGGCCGATGACCCATCTACAAACGCTAGGACTGCAAGCAGAAATTACTTCAGGTGATTCGGAATGGACGATCCGAGTGGTGTCAGACGAGCGTGAGGATGTGTTCACGCAAGTGACCTTCATTTTTGGAAATGAAGGTGTGGTGAGTGGCGATGATTTGCTCGCAGGTGAAGAAGGCAAGTCCTTCCTGCGAAGCGGTTCTATGAAGTACGAAGCAGAGGGAGATGTTATTGAAATTTCTTCCGGCGCCTTTGAACATATCCTGCCTAGCGTTCGTGAAGATCAACATCCATCAGGATGCCAATATGTCCATGTCAACTTGGTTACACCTTATGATCGGACATTCAAGATCCGTCTACTGTAGAAAGGAAGTTCGTTATGACGACCTATTTCAATGAACAAGAGAGTATACAAACCCGTTTAGGGAATGACAATAAACAAACATTGAAAGTGCTTGCTGATCGTTATATTGGTGCGAATCCACCTGTACCATTCGCGTTTCGAGCATTCAGTCGAGCAGGCGTTTTGCAAAATGAAAAAGGGATGTTTGATCTCGATTTAGGCCGTAGATTTCCTGAGGCAAAACCTGGTCAGTTCTCCTATGCTTATGCTTTAGTTTGGAGTGATGGCGAACGTAATCTGGATGTATTGCTGGGCTGTTTGGGACCTATTCAGTTTTATTTCAACGATGAGCTGACTTATCGATCAACGGTCATTGACGAGATCAAGCCGGATGCCACTGTGAAGTTAAATCTGGATTTCGTGAAAGGTTGGAATCGTCTTTTTATTAAAGCGAAGCATACAGCTGCCGGTTTCGGCTGCTTATTCGGTTCCGATGAGGCGAAGGTACGCATTCTGAACGTGCTAGCTCCGTTTGCAGAACGCAAAGGACAAGCGGGTTGGGTGTTTTCCGCTCCAATGGACAACGATATTTTCGAGGGGCGCTCATTACCGGATGCCATATCCTCAGAAAAGAACAATGGCTTGAGTTGGCTGCCCATTCGTGAATGGGATGAGAGTGAGCTCTCACTGCCTGCCTGCGAGCGAATATTTGGGAGACAGCCTGGCAAACAGGCTTATGCTTGGACCCAGTTGAACAATGTAAGGCGAGGCCGAGAAACCTGTCTGTTCAAGGGCTATGCGGCTGGAGCGCTGACCGTATGGTTGGATGGCAAGCAAGTACTGGAGCTTACAGAGGAAGGCAACTTTCAGGTCGAAGTGCTGCTTTCTTATGGTCAACATCAACTTCTCGTTCGAAGTGTTTGTGGAAATAATACTTGGGGGTTCACGCTTGAGGCTTTTATCGGTGAAGAGGTTGTCCCACTCTGTTTACCGAAGCAGATTCATGGCGCTGCAGGCCCTTGGATGTATCTTGGCCCTCTGTCTGCCAGCATTTCCTTATCTTACGAGGATTTGGTACAGACGGATCGTGTGTACACGATCGATGTGAATTCCGAGAAGAAAACCTATTGGCGCTTAGATTGTCCTGACACATGGATTCGCCCTTATTATGAGAACGCCATGCTGAGCAATAAATGGACAGTTGGCAATGTGACGAATTATGCACGTTGGGATTATCCGCTCGGCGTTACGATTTATGGGCTCCTGCAAACAGGCCGCTTATTAGAGCGATCGGACATTACCCAGTATGCGCTGGACCATGTTCAAAGCTGTACAGACATGTTCTCGTATTCCCTATGGGATCGTGAGCAGTATGGGTTCCCAGCGATCAATCAACAATTGGTTATGATGAAAATGCTGGATAACTGCGGTTCCTTTGGCTCCGCGATGTTGGAAGCGTATCAGGAAGATGAGGATCAGGGCTTCATGGCCATTGCGAATCGAATCGCAAATTTCATCTTCCACGGGTTGGAACGCAAGGAAGACGGTGCATTTTATCGGATATGTCAGGATGAATATTCGGAAAATACGATGTGGGCAGATGATCTCTACATGAGCACACCGTTTCTGTGCCGTTATGCACGGATCACTGGTGTAACTGAAGCACTCGATGAAGCAGCAAAGCAATTTCTGCTATTCCGCAAGTACTTGTATATGCCGGAAGAACGCATTATGTCGCATGTATTTGATTTTAAATATGGCATGCCGACGGGAATCCCTTGGGGGCGTGGGAATGGTTGGACACTCTTTTCGTTAACAGAGGTGTTGGAAGCATTGCCAGCTTCACATGAAGCACGACCGGCGCTTGTGGATTTCTTTAATGACCTGTGCGGGGGATATGCCGATCTTCAAGCAGATAGCGGTCTATGGCATCAGGTGTTAAACGATACAGATGCGTATGAGGAAGCTTCGTGTACAGCGATGTTCGCCTATTCATTTGCACGTGGTGTTCGCTTTGGTTGGCTCAAAGAGCCGCAACGGTTCATTGAAGCAGCATTGAAAGCGTGGGATGGTCTGACACGTATTGCAATCGATGCGCAAGGGAATGTGCATGGTGTATGCAGTGGCTCGAGATATGCGTTTACGGCTGACTATTATAAAAAAGATCTGCTTACCGTTAAAAATGACAATCATGGCGTTGGCATTATGATGCTTGCTGGTTCGGAAGTCGTGAAGTTGAACCAATGGCTGGCAGATCCGCTTGAGGTTAAGCAATGATAGCTGCCGCCGATAGTGTGTGGCAAATTAGCCATATGGATTTAATTATTCGGATGGTGTTAGCGGTCATTCTTGGCGGTTTGATCGGTCTTGAAAGGGAATGGAACAATCATGCGGCAGGTTTTCGAACGCATATTCTAGTTTGTTTGGGCTCGGCGACCATCATGCTGTTGTCGGAGTATGGCTTCTCTGACTTTGTCAATGAAGCCAATGTCCGCATCGATCCCTCTCGGTTAGCTGCCCAGGTTGTCAGCGGCATTGGCTTTCTAGGCGCTGGCGCCATTTTGCGAAACGGTAATGTTATTAAAGGATTGACGACCGCTGCTTCCGTCTGGCTGGTTGCAGCCATCGGTTTAAGCGTCGGGGCAGGCTTTATTACCGGAGCGCTGGTCTGTACCTTTTTAGTCCTCATCAGTCTGTATGTCTTGAATAAGTTAGAGAAGCATATCATCAGACACCGACGTACTCATGAAGTCGAAATTATGATTAATGAGCATCCTGGATTCCTCAGCTCGCTAACCGCTCGCTTCGGGGAACAGGGCATACAGGTGATTCATCTCAAGATGATGCCAGAGAATTCTCCTTCTCCAATAGTAGCGAAAGGAAATGGCGGGGAAAGCCCGGTCATGCACTTGGTTTTTAGCTTACGATGTCCAAAACATGAGAAACTAATTGCGGCCTATGAGCAAATATGCGCGTTGGATATCGTCGTCAGCATGGAAGCCTCCAACTTCGTCTTTCATAAACAAGTGGCTTAGGGACGTGGAGACCTTGGATGCAAGATCCGTTTCTTATCGAAGGCGCTGCAGGGACCTTCCATCTTCTCTGGACAAATGGCTGTGGCAGGTGAAGGGTGATAAGTGATAAATGATAAGTGACAGGTGAAGCCAAGAGATGGATATCCATCTCTTGGCTATTTGTGCTTTTACAGGGTAAATGTACAGCGACTCAAACTACTAATATTTACTACATCACCGCTGATCATACTAGGACTTCGCGAGAAGCTGCATTAGTCCGATAATTCTGAATTAAAACAAAGATTACTAGTAATAAAAAGCCAATAGTCTGATTCTGCTGAACTATTTAGCCATTTTTCTTACGTGAGTGTTATTTGTCTAGCGCTCTCCCATTATAAAAACTTAAAATCATATTGAATTAAACTAAGTGAAACGATCGGATTAAAGGAATTAATTTCGTGACTATACTAGTGAACATTTTTCAAGTAAGCCCGAATCTCTAAATTGTTTATTCCAATTTGGAGTTAAGTGGGGTATAATTAAGATACCATACAAATGGGCTAGAGGGGGAATCCATATGCGAAATCATCAATTACATCTTTGTTTGGATATATTCTGGACATTTCTCAAGATCGGACCTTCCACGTTTGGCGGGGGATATGCAATGATTCCTGTCATTGAGAGGGAAGTGGTAGAAAAGCGAGAATGGATCAAACAAGACGAGATATCCAATATCGTATCGATAGCAGGCTCTGCGCCTGGCGGGATCGGCGTAAATGCATCGGCATTTATTGGCTATCGTTTGGCGGGTATACCTGGTGCAGCGGCAGCCGTCATCGGCATTGCTTTACCAACATTTCTAATTGCCTTAACACTAAGCATTTTCTTGATTTTCATGCAGGCAGATCCGAAAGTCGTGGCCGCATTCAAAGGCATTCATGGAGCAATCATTGGTCTCATCGTATTAGCGGCATACAATATGGCACGTTCGGCTATTTTTGATAAAACTACGTTAGTTACGGCAATTGGCACTGTAGCGATTCTGTTGCTGCTTCCAATCAATCCGCTTTTCATAATTCTCATCGGTTTGTTTATTGGATTTGTTTTTGTCAAAGTGAAAGAAACGTTTGGCTTCCAAATTAGCTTGGAAAAAGGCAAAGAACCTGTACACACATCCTACAATGGGTACACCTACTACGATTATTATATCGCGGATGGGATATGAGAAAGGTGGGGATGTAGATGTTGTTATGGGAGCTGTTTATTACTTTTTTGAAAATAGGATTCATGTCATTCGGCGGCGGCTATGCGATGATTCCGATCATTCAACATGAGGTAGAGCAGCATGAATGGATGACGACAGAGCATTTTGCTCAGAGTGTGGCTGTGGCAGGGATGGCGCCTGGGCCGATTGCAACGAATACAGCAACAATAATTGGCTATAAAGCAGATGGCATTCTCGGTGCTATTATTTCAACGATTGGCATTGTATTGCCGTCGCTGGTTATTGTCCTTATCATTTCTTCTTTCTTTTATAAAATAGTTCAAAGTAGAGCGGTGCATATCACTTTTTATGGGTTGAGACCGATTGTAACAGGATTAATCGTCTATGCGGCCATCCATTTTGGCTTCTCAGACCGTACACAGCAACTATTTTCGTGGCAGGTTTTATTTACTATTGGAATCGCGGCGGGTGTGTTTATTGTTGTACATAAGTACAAATGGCATCCACTTGCAACCATTGTATTGTCGGCTCTCGTCGGAATTGCTATATTTAGTTAATAGCAGACAACTGATAGTACGAAAATGAGAGGACGACAGTTATGGATACGAATAATAAAACTTGCTGTTCTGCCAGCCGTGCGTCATCCGATCAACCATCGGTACATCCGGAAGTGTTAGTTTCAGTTGAGATACCAATGGCAGCCGGTCCAATTGGCAAAGAAGGTATGGTATTAATCCCTGGAGGGAAATTTCTAATGGGAACGGATGACCGCGAGGGATTCCCGGCGGATGGCGAAGGTCCTGTACGTGAGATTAATTTAAAACCCTTCTACATAGACACTTGTGCGGTAACGAATGCTGATTTCAAGCAATTTGTTGATGCGACGAATTACAAAACAGAGGCCGAATCCTTTGGCTGGTCATTTGTTTTTCACTTGTTTGTGTCCGAAGCAACAGCAGCACGTGTGCAGAATAAAGTACAGCAGACCCCATGGTGGTGGGTGGTTGAGGGGGCAGATTGGTTGCATCCCGAGGGGCCCGATTCCCATGTCGAAGATCGCTGGGATCACCCGGCTATCCATGTTTCATGGAGCGATGCGATGGCCTATTGCAAATGGGCAGGCAAACGTCTACCAACAGAAGCCGAATGGGAATATGCTGCTCGAGGTGGGCTAGCCCAGAAGCGTTATCCTTGGGGAGACGAGCTTAAGCCAGGCGGACGGCATATGTGTAACATTTGGCAAGGAAAGTTTCCTGACAAAAACAATCAAAGTGACGGCTACGCAGGCACTGCGCCCGTCAAAGCGTTCGAGCCCAATGCATACGGCTTGTATAACGTGGCAGGCAACGTGTGGGAGTGGTGCTCTGATTGGTTTAGCCCGAATTACCATGTGAAGGGCAAAAGGGACAACCCTGTCGGCCCTCCATCTGGAGACACACGAGTACTTCGTGGCGGCTCATACCTGTGCCACCGTTCATATTGCAATCGCTATCGTGTTGCGGCACGCAGTAAAAATACACCAGACAGCTCAACCGGCAACATCGGGTTTCGATGCGCGGCGGATGCGAAGTAGTTGAAATGAAAAGCCACCTTTTCCATTAGGGAATAGGTGGCTTTTTGTCGTATGTGTGGTGGCGACAGATGATCTGTGAAAAATAAATCTAATTTCCTGGGAAATCAAGTGAAGTTTGATTCAGATGGATAAAGCCTGTAGTGATGATTTTCATCACTACAGGCTTTGAAATCCGACATGTGTCACGCCTCATTCCGCCCCCTCCGATTCGCCAGCAGCAAGAAGCCGAACGAAATGGCAATGATCGCGCCTGCCCAGCACCAAGCGAGCGTGTGATTACCCGCCTCAACCGCGATGTAGATGGCGGTTGGCAAGGTTTGGGTGCGATGCGGAATATTGCCCGCGATCATCAGAGTGGCACCGAATTCACCGAGTCCTCGCGCAAAGCCGAGGATGTAGGCCGAGCGGACTGAGCGCCACGCAAGTGGCAGGGTGATGTACCACAGCACCTGCCACTCGTTAGCTCCAGCGGATCGCGCGGCGTTCTCTAGATCCGCTTTGACCGAAGCGAAGCCGGTCTTCATCGTTTGATATACGAGGGGGAAAGCGACAACGATCGAAGCGATCACGGCCGCCCCCCAAGTGAAAATAATCGATTGATGGAACAGAGTGTCCATCACAGTGCCGATCCAGCTTTTCTTGCCGAGCATCACGAGCAAGATAAATCCAACTACCGTTGGCGGCAGTACCAGCGGCAGCATAAAGGCCGTCTCGACCAAGGATTTCCCGCGGAAGCTCCGCCGAGTCATTTGCCATGCCGCATATCCGCCAAGCAACAGAACGAAGACACTAGCGACCAATGCGACTTTCAAAGATAGCATAATTGGTGAAGCAAACTCACTCCATGTGATGTTGTCCATAGCTATTGGGGAATCGTGAAGCCGAACTTCACGAATACGTCCTGTGCTTCTTTACTTTTCAAATAGGTGTAAAATTCGGTTGCTTCTTTGCTATGTTTGCTCGCTTTGACAATCCCAGCAGGATATTCGATCGGTTTGTATGATTGGGGATCGACCGTGAGGGCAATTTTCACCTTCGTAGACGTTAACGCGTCTGTTTTATACACGAAGCCTGCCTCAGCATTACCTGACTCTACATAGGTGAGGACTTGACGGACATCTTTGCCTTGCACGATTTTGGCTTGCAGCGGGTCCCAGAGCTTCGCGTTCGTTAAGGCTTCTTTGGCATAGCTGCCAGCAGGAACGGTTTGAGGTTCGCCAACAGCAATATGTGTGACGCTAGCAGAAGAGAGACCTTCAAGCTTTTGCACATTCAATTTGCTATCTACGGGTACGATGACCACCAAGCCATTGAGCAGCAAATTGCTTTGCTGTGAAGCATCGATCAACGATTTATCGACGAGCTCTTTCATGTTTTTGCTAGCTGCAGATAGGAAGACATCAGCTGGAGCGCCTTGTTCGATTTGCTGCTGCAGGGCGCCGGAGGCACCGAAATTATACTGAAGCTTAATGTGCGTATGTTTCTTCTCGAAGCTGGTTTGAATTTCTTTCATGGCATCCGTTAAGCTTGCTGCCGCTGAAATGGTTAGTTCGACATTGGACTGTTCCACTAGCTTGGAGCATCCTGTTACTACGGTACAAACGACAATTAGAAGAAATAATATAGAACGGAACATAACATTTTTTAGCATAGTAACCCCTCCGCAAGTAAATGTCTATCTATTTAAATATAAATAGTATGGTTTAGATATAAATGATTATAGTTGAACAACGTTGATACGTAAATAACTAAAGTTTGAATTACCTAGCTCCTGCGCTTATGATAGAAGGAGACATCGACCCCCTGGAGGAAAATGATGACAAGCGACATATCCTATACGACGGAAGACATCTCCAAACTTTTGAAAATCTCCAAGCTAACGGTTTATGATTTGATCAAAAAAGGGGATCTCCCGGCCTATCGAGTTGGCAAGCAAATGCGTGTAGATGCAGCAGATCTTGAAGCCTATAAAATGCGTGCCAAAAGTGGTCGAGGGCATGAGATTAAGACCGAGCCTATGGAAACCGTTCCAATTCAGCAACATGTCACAATAAAGAACGTATCCCAACCTTCGGTAGTCATTACAGGGCAGGATGTTAGTTTAGATATTTTGGCGAAACATTTGGAGAGAAAAGCCCCGCAGATCAGACCGCTCCGCTCCTACGTAGGCAGCTTGGACAGCTTAATTGCGATGTATAAAGGTGAATCAGACATTGTCAGTACGCATTTATTAGACGGTGACACCGGTGAATATAACATTCCCTATATACGGAAATTACTGATCGGATCTTCTTATGTCGTCATAAATCTTGTCTCTCGGTCTGCAGGCTTATATGTTCAAAAGGGGAACCCCAAGCAACTTCGCGGCTGGGCGGATCTCCAGCAACCCCATCTACTGCTTGCAAATCGTGAGAAGGGCTCTGGGGCACGCGTTCTCTTAGATGAACAGCTCAGGCTTCACGGCATTCCGTGGCAACAGATACAAGGGTACGATCAGGAAGAATCCAACCATATGGGTGTCGCGGGCAAAGTGGCACTTGGTGAAGCCGACTTCGGCGTAGGGATAGAGAAAGCGGCTTATATGGTCGGGGGGGTTGAATTCATCCCACTGATTAGGGAGCGCGTTGATCTTGTCATGCTCAAGAAACCGGATAATCTGGCATGGATTGAAGCTGCTAAACAAGTGTTGCAGTCAGAAGCATTCCATCATGAACTGCGTCCGATTCAGGGCTATGATCTCTCGCAAACAGGACAGGTTTTATTTGAAACATAAGGGGGACATGACGTGGCCAAAAAACTAGGCATCAGCTTGTTAATTCTGTCGACAATCGCTTTTTTAAGTGCTTTTACGATACCATTTTTCATACATACGGGAGGCGGTATGGCCAAGTGGATTGCGGGGCTTCTAATTTTCAGTGAGGTTACCTTCTGGACGGGCGGCATTTTATTAGGCAAAGAGGTTGCCAAGAAATATAGAAGCTACCTCAACCCGAAAAACTGGAAACGAAAGAATGTGCCAGACAATCCAGATCAGGTTTCCATCAAACAAGACGACAAATGAAAAAGCAGTATTCCTAACTCAGGAATACTGCTTTTTTTGTATCTCGATCCTCAAGAGGCTGAAGATATCGGGCTTTTTAGCTCCTTACGGAAAATCTTGACGAGACTCTCTGTCGCTAAGCTGAAGGTGCTGGCATTCATTTTGCGCAGTAAGCCTGTAACTAAACCGGAATCCAAATCATCAATCGCTTTAAGTACAGTGCCTTGAGGAGTAGGCGTTGCTGAAATGACAGGAACAACCGCAATGCCGAAATCGGCTTGTACATAGTATTTGAGCGCAGCCATATTGCCGATCTCCATGCCGGAGTAGGGGCTGCCGCCATTTTCGAGCAAGGCATTTTCTAGCTTTTGACGATAAGGGCATTGCGAGTTTGTGATAAGTAAGTGTTCATGCTGTAAATCCCTTAAACGAATAGATGATTTCGAAGCTAACGAATGGGTTTCTGGGACGAGCAGTGCGAGTCTTTCGATGAAAAGAGGCTCGAAGGAATGGTCTAATCCCGTATTAGGCGTCGAGCAAATAGCCATATCAATGCTTCCCTCATGGAGCATCTGGCCAAGTACTGTCGTGTTGCCAATGTGAATGCTGATCTTCACTTTGGGATGCTGACGCAGGAAGGGACCAAGCAGCTGTGGCAGTCGATAGCTAGCTGTGGGTTCCATGACCCCGAGACGAATGATCCCTGCATCCCCTTTGACGAGTTCATCCATAGAAGCTTGCAGATAATCATAATCCTTCAGCAACAGATCGGCATTCTGATGAAACAATCTGCCAGCCTCCGTTAGCGTCAGCTTTTTCCCACGTTCTAAAAGCTTAACCCCCAGATCACTTTCGAGCTTCTGTATATGCATGGTTACGGTCGATTGGCCGTATTGCAGCTCCTCGGCCGCACGCTGAAAACTACCGAGCCTGATAATGGTTTGAAAGGTTTTGATATTGCGAATATCCATAGGAACACCTGTCCTCTCCTAAGATTTGGTTCATGATTTGTGAAGTATACCATCGGATTTTTCAATTTTACAAAGTCTTACAACTATCATAACATGAATTCTAATTAATCCAAGTGGTTTACTTGTATATTCATAAAAAATGAATCAAGCGTTCATCTTTTTGAATTGTACAACAGAAAGATCCTGTTTTATGATAAATACCATTAAGTGCATCGGAATAATCAAATATAATTTATAGGAGGCTGATTCAAATGGCAAAGACAAAGAAAATTAAACTAGGTGCAATGATTCATGGTGTAGGCGGAGGATGGGAAGATTGGAAACATCCTGATGCAATCACGGATGCAAGCACGAATTTTCAATTTTATAAACATCAAGCCCAAACAGCGGAAGCGGGGAAATTTGATTTTGCGTTCATCGCAGATAGTGTTCATATCACTGAAAAATCAAGTCCCCATTACTTGAATCGTTTCGAACCGCTCACGATTCTATCCGCACTTGCAGCCGTCACGAAACGGATCGGACTTGTTGCGACAGTAACCGTCAGCTATAGCGAGCCTTTCACAGTGGCTAGGCAATTCGCTTCACTGGACTTGATCAGCAAAGGGCGCGCGGGTTGGAACGTAGTCACTTCTTGGTTATCGGGCAGTGCGAACAATTATAGCAAGGATGAGCATCCCCCGCATGAGAAGCGTTATCGTATTGCGCAAGAGCATGTGGATGTGGTGAAAGGCTTATGGGATTCATGGGAAGATGATGCATTCACGCGGAATAAAGAGACTGGTCAGTTTTTTAACCCGGCGAAGCTGCATACCTTGAATCACAAAGGTGAGTTCTTCTCCGTACAGGGTACACTGAACATTGCCCGTTCGAAGCAAGGGCAGCCTGTCATTTTCCAGGCAGGAACTTCCGAGGATGGCCGTAATTTTGCTTCCAAAAATGCAGATGCCATCTTCGTTGGACATGAGAATATCGAGGAAGCCAAGGCGTATTATGCGGATATTAAACGCAGAGTCGTTTCCTTCGGTCGCAACGCTGATGATGTTTCGATCCTTCCTGGCATTCGACCAATCATTGGCCGCACGGAAGAAGAAGCTGAGCGAAAGTACCTCGAAACGGTCAATCTCGTATCCATCGACAAAGCGATTATTGCGTTGGGTCGACCCTTCAATGATTTTGATTTTAGTGTATACCCGTTGGATGAACCTTTCCCAGATCTTGGAGATTTGGGGGCTAACAGCCAACAAGGCGGCTCAGCGAAGATCAAGCGATTAGCGAAAGAACACAATTTGACATTGCGACAAGTGGCTCTACGTTTTGCAACACCAAAAGGGAATTTCGTGGGCACACCGGAGAAGATCGCTGATACGATTCAGCAATGGGTGGAAGAAGGAGCGTCTGACGGATTCATTATTGGTGTGGGGATACCGGGAGCATTGCAGGATTTCGTGGAATTGGTTGTGCCGATTTTACAAGAACGCGGCTTATATCGAACGGAATATGAACATGACACACTGCGTGGTCATTTAGGTTTGGAAGTACCGATTAACCGGAATAGCAAAGCCAAAGTGCTGAACTCATAAGGAGGAGAAACACATGTCCAAACAAAGAAAACTTAAACTAGGTGCCACAATTACAGGTGTAGGTACTTCTAAATATACATGGCGAAATCCAGAAATACCGGGGGATGCCAGTGTTGATTTTGATTATTATGCCGGGCAAGCGTTGCAAGCAGAGGAAGGCAAATTTGATTTTGTTTTTATCGTCGATAGCACCTATATTACGGAGAAATCAGCTCCTCATTATTTAAACAGGCTGGAGCCTCTAACAGTTCTATCAGCACTCGGAGCCGTTACCTCGAAGATTGGTCTGGTGGGGACGCTAACTGCGTCTTTCACGCAACCATTCACTGTGGCAAGACAGTTTGCTTCACTGGATCACATTAGTAGCGGGCGAGCAGGATGGAACGTTGTGACGACGGGGCTTGAAGGTGCAGCTCGTAATTATAGCAGGGATGAGCACTATGCCCATGATGAGCGTTATCGGATCGCAGAGGAGCATTTGGAGGTTGTACGTGGTCTATGGGACTCTTGGGAAGATGACGCATTCACGCGAGATAAATCAACCGGTCAGTTCTTTGATCCCAGCAAGCTGCATGCGTTGAATCATAAAGGCAAGCATTTCTCCGTGCAGGGGCCATTGAACATTGCCCGTTCGCAGCAAGGTCAGCCTGTGATTTTCCAAGCTGGCGGGTCGGACGATGGTCGCAATTTAGCGGCGAAGAGTGCGAATGCGATATTCACAGGACACGAATCAATCAAGGAAGCAAAAGCATTTTATCAAGATATTAAAGCGCGTGCGGCTAGTTATGGCAGGGCGAGCGAGGAAATCCTCGTGTTCCCAGGCATCAGTCCAATCATTGGACGGACGGCAGAAGAAGCAGAGAGCAAATATCAGGCAATTGCAGGGTTAGTGACGTTGGAGGATGCGCTTGATCAGCTGGGTCGTCCATTCACTTACCACGATTTCAAACAGTATCCGTTGGATGAGCCATTCCCGGATCTTGGTGATCTTGGCAGCAACAGCTACCGTAGTTCAACAGATCGGATTAAGCGAATTGCCAAGGAAGAAAATTTGACCCTTCGTCAAACGGCACTGCGATTTGCAACGCCAAGAAGCAGCTTCGTCGGTACGCCTGAGCAGATCGCAGATACTGTTCAACAATGGTTTGAAGAAGGCGCAGCCGACGGTTTTATTATTCATACGGGCATACCTAGTGTGCTTAAGGATTTCGTTGAGCTGGTTGTACCCATCCTTCAGGAGCGCGGCATTTATCGGGAAGAGTACGAAAGTGATACGTTACGAGGCAATTTAGGGCTTGAAATCCCAGTAAACCGCTATACCAAACAGAGAATAGCTCAAGCATAAGCTTAGAGGGAGAAATGATATGAAAAAGAGAATCGGATCCATTATTGGCGGTTTACTTATTAGTACTTTGATCGTAACAGGCTGTGGGGAAGCCTCGAAGAATGGAGGATCCAAGGACGGTGCATCACAAGAAGCAGGTACGGTGACGCCAGGCGGTGAGCTTGTGTGGGCGCTCGCAGGTACGGTGACATCAGACAGCTTAGACGCGCATAAAGCGGGCTTCGCTCCAACGACTAGAGTCATGCGCTCTATTTATGACAGCTTAGTTGTGGAGCTTCCTGATCACACGATTAAGCCGTGGTTAGCGACAGATTGGGAGCTTTCCTCGGATAAGAAGAGCTATACGTTCCACCTGCGCAAGGATGTGAAATTCCATGATGGCACGCCGTTTAATGCGGAGGCTGTGAAATTTAACTTTGATCGGATTATCGATCCAGCGACCAAAGCGTCCATCGCATTGAACGAGCTTGGCTCGTATCAGTCAACGGAAGTCATCGATGAATTCACCGTCAAGGTGAATTTTAAGTCGACCTTCGCGCCGTTCCTGAGCAATGCAGCCAAAGTCGATTTGGGCTTCGTCTCTCCGACAGCTGTGAAGAAGTATGGCGATGCATTCCCGCAAAACCCAGTAGGCACGGGACCTTTTAAGCTGAAGAAAATCACACCTAGCTCACAAGTTGAACTTGAGAAAAATCCGGACTACAACTGGGGCCCTTCCAATGCGAAGCATCAAGGCCCTGCGTACTTAGATAAATTAACAGTGAAATATGTAGAAGAAGAAGCAACGCGCGTCAGCGTTCTGCAAAGTAAGCAGGTACAGGTAGCGGACATTATTCCTCCGCAGAATCTCGTGGCTTTGAAGGCGGATCGTAATTTTAACGTACAGGAAACAGAGCTTTTGCAAGCCAACTATACACTCTATTTAAATATTCAGAGGGCGCCTTGGAATGATCTGAAAATACGACAAGCGTTCCGCTCGGCGCTGGATATCGACTCGGCCGTGAAGACGATTTACTTAGGCACCTCGAAGCAAGGCTGGTCGCCGCTTTCTCCACAGCAGTTTGCCTATTCACCGACTAGGGAGAATGCCTACAAGGTAGATGCAGCCAAGTCCAATCAAACGCTGGAAGAAGCGGGTTGGATCAAGGGTACGGATGGCTACCGTTCCAAGGACGGTAAACGACTCACAGTTGAAGTCATTGATACACAAGGAAATCGCGAGAAGCGGCTTGATTTGATTGCGATATTCACCCAGCAGTTGAAACAAGTAGGGATCGAGCTGAAAGTCATTTCTTTGCCTACTGGTACATACACAGATCGCCGCAATAAAGGTGATTATGACCTGATCGCGGGCAGCCAATTCTCAGGGGATCCAGATGTGCTCAGACAACTTTACTCTACCAAAGGTCCTTCTAAGACAAATAATATTGCGAAAACGAATGATCCTAAATTAGATGAGTTTTTGGAGCAAGGCTACTTGGAAACAGACCCTGAGAAACGGAAAACGATTTATCAAAACGCACAAGAATACATTATTGATAATGTCTACGGGATTCCAGCCTATGTGTTTAACTATTCTGTTGCTTCCACGAAAGAAGTGAAGGGGATTACGTTCGATTCGCCAGCATGGCCTGTGTTCTATGATGCTTGGATTCAAAAATAAGATCACGAGGGGGAGTCACGGATGGTGAAGTATATCTTGAACAGGCTCATCGTCTCCATTCCAGTCATTCTAGGTTCGTTGACGCTTGTTTTCTTAATCATTCACTGGCTTCCCGGTGATCCGGCCCAGATGATTGCAGGTGAGGACGCCTCACCTGAGCGCATCGACTATTTAAGAAAGCAATTTGGCTTAGATCAGCCGCTTTGGCAGCAATATGCCGTGTATTTATGGAAAAGTATTCGGGGAGATTTCGGGCATTCCTTCGCTAACAGTCAACCTGTTATAGATCGGCTACTGGCTCAACTGCCCGCAACGCTTTCTCTAGCCTTATTGAGCACTATTTTTGCCATCATCGTCGGGTTCATTCTAGGCGTGCTATCAGCTGTGTATAAGAATCGGGTGTTGGACTATATCGTGCGTGTCATTAGCTTGTTAGGCGTCTCCATGCCCAAGTTTTGGCTCGGCATTCTGCTTATCCTCGTCTTTTCGGTGCATCTACAGCTCTTGCCCGCGATTGGGAATGGCAGCTTCAAACAGTTGATTCTACCGTCGTTCGCTTTAGGGGTGACAGGCGCTGGGATGCTAACCCGGATGGTGCGAAATAGCGTGCTGGAAGTCATTCATGAACCCTTTGTCCTGACACTGCGAGCGAAGGGGTTGTCCGAAAAAATCGTGCTCTATAAGCACGTGCTGCGGAATGCTTTGCTGCCTGCGGTTACGATTCTTGGTTTGTTAGTTGGGGAGATGCTCTCTGGAGCTGTTGTGACCGAGACTGTCTTTTCTAGGCAAGGCTTAGGAAAATTAGTGGTAGACGCGATCAATCAGAAAGATATTCCGGTGATTCAGGCGGCGATTCTGATTACAGGACTTTTTAATATTTTGGTCAACTTGATGGTGGATGTGTCCTATTCCTATGTGGATCCGCGTGTTCGTAAGTCAGGATAACTATGAAGGGAGTTGACTCTCATGCTGTTCAACACGGTAACAACAGAAAGGCTGCTGCGGAAGAGACAGGAGCTGTTAAGCTTCCGAATTCGGCTAAAAAAGCTTAACTTATCCAAGGCATTGCTAAGTCTGTCTCTATTTATTTTAGCTTTTCTGGTTTTGTGTGCCATCGTTCCTTCTTGGATTGCTCCTTACTCGCCAACGGAGATGCTGACGGATCAACTCTTGAAATCGCCAAGCTTTTCGCATCCGCTTGGTACGGATCAATTCGGTCGTGACGTGTGGACTCTCGTCATCTATGGCAGCAGGCAGTCACTCATTATGGGGGTCGTTTCCGTCGTGATTGGCGGCTGCATTGGAACATTATTCGGACTTATCGCGGGGTATTGGGGCGGAACTGTCGATTCCTTGTTTATGCGTTTCAATGATATTTTGATGACAATACCGGGGATTCTACTGGCGATAGCCATTTCGGTTGCTCTTGGTCCTAGTTTCTTCAACGTGATATTGGCCATTAGTGTGGCTACGATACCTGGAAAAGCAAGAGTTGTGCGCAGCCAAGTGATCTCTATTCGCAATCGGCCATTCATTGATGCTGCGCGTGCGGTGGGGACTTCACATCTCGAGATCATGATCCGTCATATTTTGCCGAATTGCTTCTCTCCGCTGCTCGTCATGATGACGATCGGTGTAGGGAGCTCCATTCTAGTAGGTACAGGTCTAAGTTTCCTTGGACTGGGCGTGGTGAAAGAGATTCCGGATTGGGGCTATATGCTGTCCCAAGGACGCAGCTATATGACGGTAGCTTGGTGGGTAGCTACGTTCCCAGGGCTGGCTATTACCTTGCTGGTCATTGTGGTTAATCTCATTGGTGACGAAATTCGTGATCGCATGGATCCAAAGAAATCGAGGGCTTAGCGAATGAAACCATTACTCGAAATAGATGCATTGTCAGTTGATTTTCAAACAGCCAGCGGTTCACTCAATGCGATCAACAATATTAGTCTAACCATCGGAACTGGCGAAATTGTGTGTTTGGTTGGGGAGTCAGGGAGTGGAAAGACGATTACCTCTTTGTCGATTATGCGTCTTATTAACTATGATGGCGGCTATATTTCACATGGCGATATCAAGCTCGATGGGCAAAGTTTAGTGGGACTGTCACAGAAGGAAATCAGTGATCTGCGTGGGAAGAAAATCGCGATGATTTTCCAAGAGCCGATGACGGCGCTAGATCCCATCTTCACAATTGGAAGCCAAATCATCGAAGTCATTGTTCGTCATGAGCGAATTTCGAAGCTGGGAGCTAAGGAAAAGGCGATATCCTTACTGCGCAGAGTGGGCATACCAGAACCGGAAATTCGGATGGGGCAATATCCGTATGAGCTTTCAGGAGGCATGCGTCAAAGGGCAATGATCGCCATGGCACTAGCTTGCGGACCTGAGCTGCTCATCGCTGATGAACCTACAACCGCGTTGGATGTTACGATTCAAGCGCAAATCTTGAGTTTGCTGCGTGAGCTGAAAGATGAATTCCAGATGTCGATTCTATTGATTACCCATGATCTCGGTATTGCCGCTGAAATGGCGGACCGCGTCGTGGTTATGTATGCGGGTAAGGTTGTTGAGCAATCGCCTGTGCATCAGTTATTCGAAAATCCAGCCCATCCCTATACACAGGGGCTTCTTCATTCCATTGTCACACTGGATAATGTGCGTGGCTTGAAGCTGTATACGATCAAAGGCACGATTCCCAGCTTGTCCAATTTGCCGACAGGCTGCCGTTTCCATCCACGTTGCCCCTATGCAACGGATCGCTGTTTAAGTGAAGATCCACCTCTGCAGGAACTTCACGGCCGTGAGGTCGCGTGTTGGAATGCGGAGCGGATTGATCATTTGGCAGCCGAGTTTTTCGGGGATGCGGTAACGACCGCTCCTACCGAGCTGCATGTCAACGATGGGCTTCGTGATGATGCATGGGCGCTGGGGACTGAGCCGCCTTTGCTCCAAGTGAAGAACGTGAAGAAATATTTCCCGATTCGACAAGGTTGGTTTGGTCGTGGCCGCACCTCCATTAAGGCGGTGGATGATGTTTCCTTTGATATTCGCAAAGGGGAAACTTTCGGCCTTGTTGGAGAATCGGGATGCGGTAAATCCACGCTAGGTCGTGTACTTCTTCAGCTGGAGAAAGCGACAGCGGGCAGTATTCATTTTGAAGGCAGAGATCTCATTCAATCAGGCTCACAAGGGTGGAAGGAAACACGACGGGACATGCAAATCGTGTTTCAGGATCCGTATGGCTCCATTAATCCTCGCTGGAAAGTGGGAGATATTATCGGTGAACCCTTCTGGGTGCACGAGTCTTTACGTGGGTCCGCCAAAAGAGCCAAAGTGGAGTCCGTTATGGAGCTCGTGGGATTGAATCCGTCCTGGTACGATCGGTTGCCGCATGAATTCTCAGGCGGACAGCGCCAACGGATTGGGATTGCTCGTGCCATTGCGCTGAATCCCAAGTTTATCTTAGCTGATGAAGCAGTTTCCGCCTTAGACGTTTCAGTCCAATCACAGATTGTAAATCTGATGCAAGACATACAGCAACGCATGAATTTAACGTATTTGTTCATCGCACATGGCCTTAATATTGTTCGCTATATTTCGGATCGTATAGGCGTCATGTACTTAGGTAAGCTAGTTGAAATTGCACCAACTGATGAGCTGTTTAGGCATCCTGCACATCACTACACGAAGGCGCTTCTGTCTGCCATTCCAGTGCCAGATCCCAAACGTAAGCGAAGCTTCGTGCCATTGGAAGGCGAAATGCCATCGCCAGCAAGACCGCCATCAGGCTGCCGCTTTCATACGCGCTGCCCAGCTGCGACGGCACTATGCCGTGAAGTTGTTCCTGAATTAGCGCCGATTGCACCCGGTCATTATGCGGCTTGTCATTATCCATTGTAAGTGATGGAGGTTGAACAACCTCTTGAAAGAAGGAGTGAAGGATGTGCCATCCAAATTAATATCCATCCAAGAAGCGGTTGCACAAATCCCGGATGGTACGAAGCTTGCTGTAAGCGGCAATATGGAGATGTCTCCGATGTCCCTCATTCGTGAAATCATCCGCGCTAAGAGGCGCGAATTATATCTTGTTTGTACGGGTGCTGCGGCAGTGAATGCTGATCTCCTGATCGGAGCTGGCGTAGTCACAACCGTTGAATTCTCACAGATTTCGATGGGGGAGTACGGGTTTGGACTAAACTTCCGGCGCAAATTCGAGCAAGGTGCAATTGTCGGATTGGAGCATGCTTGTCCAACACTAACTGCAGCAATTGGGGCTGGTGCTTCAGGCATACCCTTCACGCCAGTGCGAGGGCTGCTCGGGACGGATTATATGCAAATTAGACCCGATTTTCAAGAGATCAAGAATCCGTACAATGCGGAGGAGAACATTGCCATCGTGCCGGCGATTCGACCAGACGTAGCGATTTTTCATGGCTACAAGGCAGATACACTCGGTAATGTTATTGCTCACCCAGCGCAGAACAATCGACTGCTCGCGCAAGCTTCCGTGAAGGCATTTGTTTCGGTGGAGGAGATCGTGTCCCCTGAGGAGTTGCTTAGTGAATCTAACCATGGCGTAGCGTTCATCCCATCGCTGTTTCTCAACGGTGTCATTCATGCACCAGGTGGTGCTTTACCTACGGCTTGTCCAGGTTACTATGAGGTAGATGATGAGGCAATTTCCATTTATATGGAAGCTTCTAGAGCAGATGCTTCTTTTGAGATGTATGTGAAGAGCTTCATTAACACGTAGTGAAGGGAGGTACCGTATGAGTCGTATGGAGCAGGATGGGTTGTCTTCCTATTCCATGGAGGAAGCCATGATTTGTTATTTGGCTAGAGAGCTGCGCAATCACGAGGTTATTGGAGTCGGGAATAACTCACCTATCCCTGCTGCGGCTGCATTACTTGCCAAAGCGATGCATGCGAAGCAAGCCTCCGTTTATATTCTCGGGCAGTGTGATTGGCCTTTTCAAGGAACGCGAGAATTCTTTGATCTCATGCAGCGGGGCGGTATGGATGTGTTCTTTCTGAGCGGTGCTCAAATCGACAGCTACGGACGTATCAATCTGCATGCGATCGGCGATTATGGAAAGCCGAAAGTGAGACTTCCTGGAGGAGCGGGCTCAGGGGTTGTGTATTTTACATGCAAACGCATTTTCCTATTTAAAACGGACCATGGACTCAAAGGGTTCCCTGAAACGCTCGATTTCGTCACATCGACACCTTCATCGGGGAAAGGCGTTTATCATCAAAACGGATTAGTTGGTGTGTATACACCCCTAGGCGTAATGAAACCGATCGGACCTGAGCGCAGATTAAGATTAGCTGCAACCGTTCCAGGCGTGAAGCCAGCAGAGGTACAGGGGAGGACTGGTTTTGATCTAGGTTTGAACAACGATGATGATACATCGATTCCAAGCCTCGACCCCCCTTCAACTATCGAGCTAGCAACACTTCGTTATGGGGTAAGTCATGAATTGAGACGCATATATCCATTGTTTGCGAAGCAACACTTCGGTGCTTATATAAAAAGTGCAGTAGTTCAATCATAGAAAGAGGGATGGCCATGAGTGCGAACCAAGCGTTTCATCAGTTGGAAGCGAATATTTCAGGTATCTTAGCTAGTCATCAGGATTATCGGACAATCATTGATCAAGTGCGGCCGCATTTGCAGGAATTGCTGACCAATGAGCAGTTGCTTCCTGCGAGCTTGCATGCGCCGCTGCCGAATAAATATGCGCAGTATTTGCTGTATAGGCCGGAGAATGAGTCATTCGCCGTCATCGCATTCGTCTGGGGAGCGGGACAAGTTGCCCCAGTTCACGACCATTTGGTTTGGGGGCTAGTTGGCGTTTACCGCGGGTCAATTGTGGAGAAACGCTATCGTCGTGAAGATCATGGCGAATCTGCCGAGCCACGCTACACAGTTCGTGAGGTTTCGGAGGTCACAGCTACCCAAGGTGATATCTCTTTTGTGTACCCACCGGATTATGATATCCATGGTGTTGCGAATCCATTTGATGAGGCAGCCATTACAATTCATATTTATGGGACGGATATTGGGAAACAGCCTAGGCATATCCATGACGTGGCCACTGGGAACGCTCGAGATGTGATTACGAAGCATGATAATATAAGTCCAGTTTTTAACTAATGATCTGGAATCATCTCTTACTACCAAACAAAGAGGAGCGAAGCGCATATGAGCAAGAACAATCACGGCCCTCTTGCAGGCATCAAAGTCATTGAATTTGGTCAAATAGCGGCAGGTCCCTTCGCGGGAATGTTGTTCGCTGATCTGGGCGCGGATGTGGTCAAGGTTGAGCGGCCTGATGTGGGGGACAGTATGCGAGAATGGCCGCCATTTATCACGAACGAAGAAGGAGAGAGCTATAGCTCCAATTTCAGTTCGTTGAATCGAAATAAACGCAGCATAGCTATTGATTTTAAAGCGCCTGCGGACTTAGAGCGGTTACGCGAACTATGTGCGCATGCCGATGTCATTGTCGAAAACTATCGTCCAGGTGTACTGGCGAAATTCGGGCTTAACTATGAGCGATTAGTGGAAGTGAATCCGAAGCTCGTGTATTGTTCCATTTCTGGCTACGGGCAAAAGGGTGCTTACGCACAAAAAGGCGCCTTCGATGTGACCATTCAAGCGATTAGCGGATTGATGAGTGTGACGGGTGAAGAGGATGGCGCACCTGTCAAATGCGGGGTTCCTGTGGCTGATTTCGTGGCAGGCCTCTATGGTGCCTATACGGTCGTTGCGGCGATTCATCTAGCTTCGCGAAGCGGGAAAGGCAGCTACATTGATTGCTCCATGTTAGCTAGTGTGCTAGGCATATCCGCTTTGCAGACTAGCGAGTATTACGGCAATGGCGTGGCGCCCAAGCGGTTGGGCAGCGCCCATCCACGCAATGCGCCGTACCAAGGTTATCATGGCAGTGATAAGCCATTCGTTATTGCAGCTGGCAACGAGAAACTGTGGCGAGAGGTAGTGGATGCCGTGGAGCTGCCAGCGCTAGCTGACGATCCGCGTTTTCAGAATCAGACGCTGCGCGCGAAGCATCAGAAGGAACTGGCATTGCTTCTGCAGGAAGCATTTAGCCTGAAAACCGCTGCAGAATGGCTCGACATTTTTGATGGACGAGGTGTCCCGTGTGCGCCGATCAATACGTTTGAGGACATTTTGCATGATCCTGTGGTGAAGGAAAGTGGTTTGATTCACGAGCTAGCGCTCCCGAATCATACGCAAACTACGACCGTAGGCTATCCAGTTAAACTAACAGACTACGAGTTTCAGATTTATCGTAAGCCGCCTCTCAAAGGTGAGCACACGGAAGAAATTTTTCAAGAATGGGGTGTTTAGATCGTGAGTGAGACAACAAGACTTCATATTGATATTTACCTTGCGACTTCGGAATTAATTAAACAACGCGTTAGCCAACTTTCACGTGAACATCTGGAATGGAAGCCTGCACCTGAGAAGTGGAGCATCAAAGAAGTCGTAGCTCATCTCGTGGATGCCAGCTTCGTTCACGCCATCCGCATTCGTAAAATTGTTGCAGAAAATGGCAAAGAGTTTCTCTTATATGATCAGGATGCATGGGTTGCGAGCTCGCGAGCGAACCAGACGGAGCTGAGTGACATTCTACTTGCGTTTGATGCCATACTTGCCTATAATGCGCTGTTCTACGGGCGTTTGACAGATGAGCAGTGGGAACGTAAGGGGAATAACAACGGCAAAGAAATCTCCATCGCTGATTTGTTTCAAGGTTTTATTCGTCATGTGCAAACGCATTTGCTGCAAATTGGGCGTAACTTGGATGCTTTAGGTGTGAAGTAAAGGCAGGCATATAACTTGTGGAATACCGATAGGGGCATTTTCATTTTGGAGCAACATGGAGCTGCCTTTTTTCTTTTGCACGTATTTCGGTTATACTAACAGGTGCAGAAGAGAAAGGGGCGGTACTATGTTTACGATTACAACCTACACAGTGGAATTGGTTAGAGATCCTTTTAAGATTTTGACGGGGCAACGTTATGAATTTATCATCGATATCGAAGTTGAAGAGGATGATGAGCTATATTCCGAGAGCGGCCTATATATCCGAGCGATCTACAATGTGACCGAAGAAACATCAGCACTTATGAAATACGAGTTGTACGAGAAAACGACCGAGCTTTATCTGGATTTCGACTTAGAGGACGATGAAGTCGCCGTCGTGGAAGCGTTCTGTAAGGAGCATTACTCGGAAGGTAATGAATAAGGATGCGGGAAGAGGAGCGTAGTTGCTTCTCTTTTTTTTGTCGACAGACTATCGACCATTACAAAGCATATAGAACGTAACACGTAGCATCTAGCACGCAGCACCCATCGACCACCACTTACCGACAAACCATCACTCATCAACCGCAATCCGCAGACGGCAAACCACAAACCACAGATCGCAAAATCGCAAATCGCAGACCATCTACTAAATGCTACGTGAGTACGGTAAGAGTTAGGTTTTAACTAGTTGAGTGCTCTATAAAAATAGCTGTATTTTCTACAGTTAATTTTGTAGGATTACCCATTTATTCCGGATTAGTTGGAATTTCTACAGTTATTTCCAGGTGTTTTCATGGATTTGAGCAAATTGGGTGGAAATAACTACATATTTTCCATTTAAATCAAATTTCAAAGGTTATTTGATTAGAATAGCTGTATATTTTCCAGTTATTTCATATTTTCGTGTAAAAACCAACCAAACCAACCAAATCAACCAATCCAACAGCACAAAAAAAACCTGCACAACGGCAGGTTTCTCATTACACGCCTATTTCAAAAGTAGCTGTAGCCTCACTTACCCTTGAAGAATAGTTTCAATGCTACTAAGCACATCATCCGTCAAACGAATGCCGCTTGCGTTGCAATTCTCAACGACTTGCTCCGGTCGGCTCGCACCGACAAGGGCGCTGGATACGTTGTTTTGACGCAGAATCCAAGCGATCGCCAGTTGGGATACCTTAATGCCAAGTTCATCCGCAATACTGGACAGTTGGGCTACTTTATGTAAAGAAGCTTCGTTCAGCTGCTTTTCATCCCAGTTTTTGCTGCTAGCCCGGCTATCGGCGGCGATTGGCTGCCCTGCACGGTATTTGCCAGTCAGGAGGCCCTGAGCAAGAGGTGAGAATACCACTTGACCGAAGCCTTTCGTTTCGCCGAGCGGAATGATATCTTTTTCAATGTAACGATTGAACATATTGTACACGGGCTGATTCACGATTAGCTTATCGAGTAATAACTTATCAGCAAGCGCATATGCCTCCACAATTTGAGCCGGCGTCCACTCACTAACACCAATGTAAAGCACTTTTCCTTGTGTTACTAGGTCATCCAGAGCGCGCAACGTTTCTTCCAACGGTGTTTCAGTGTCAAAACGGTGACAATAATAAATGTCAATGTAGTCCGCATTCAAGCGTCTTAGGCTGGCTTCAGCTTGTTCTCTAATATGCTTACGGGAGAGTCCACGATCGTTAGGACCTTCGCCCATTTTACCAAAAACTTTCGTCGCTAGAACGAAGGAATCCCGAGGATATGCGGATAGGACTTTACCCATAACTTGCTCGGCTTCACCGCGTTCATACACATTGGCTGTATCGAAAAAGTTAACTCCCAGATCATAAGCTTGCTCAATGGAACGCACTGCAGGGTCTTCCCCTACATAGCCGCCATAGGTAAGCCAACTGCCTAGACTGATTTCACTTACTTTCAGACCGCTATTACCAAGTTTCCGATATTGCATGCTTTTCATCGTCTCCTACTCTACCATGTAATTTGTACGGAATTGTCTGCACACTTCTATTATAAAGCATGGAGAGCGAAGACATAAGAACTGAAAAGCAAGTGAGTTACTTACCTCCAGGTGCGGTACTTAACATCTTAGCGAATTAGGCGAACTTCACAACCTTGTTCTTTCCTGTTGTTTTGGCGCGATACATGGCTTCATCAGCTTGTTTAATAAGATCTTCCGCACTCAAACCGTTTTTGTATTTGCTGTACCCGATACTCGCGGTTACGATTGTTTCTTTCTCAATGCGGCTGCGGATTCGCTCAGCGAACGCATCCATTTTCACGCGGGGATCGGATACCAAGATAACCATTTCTTCACCGCCGTAACGGCCGGCAATCCCACATTCTTCGGCTTCATCCTTCATGATTTGCGCAACCTGCTTGAGCACATTATCACCCATTTGGTGTCCTTGTGTATCGTTTAATTTTTTGAAATTATCGATATCGCTGAACAAAATGTAGACAGGCAAGTGGCGCTGCACGTGCTGTGTAACGCGGTTGTAGAAAAACTTGCGATTATAGAGTCGAGTCAGACCGTCTGTAATCGATGAATTGTAGATGGCTTGCATGAGCTCAACGACACGTTCAAATAGAATCATAAACAAGAGAAAGTAATAGATGACGGGCAGGAGATTGACAGCTAAGATAAGCACATGCTGTGCATTATCATACACATACGTATTAAGAAGCTGAGACGTCTGAAAGAAGAAGTAAATCGTCAAAGCCAGTTGATATTTCATTTGTTGACCGATGTAGGGTGGAATCATATAGAAGCAGAGAAAGATGAGCACGAATACATACAACTCAAGTCCAATATCCTGCAGTAGACGAACTTGATGCTCTGTCCCGCTGTATATATTTGGAACAATGTAGTGTAGCGTAGAAACGACAAATCCCATGACGATTAAGCCGTAGAAAAATATATATTGCTTGCGGTTCGTGCGATTATATAATTGATAAATTCCCATATTTATAAGTACAAATGAAATAATTTTGAGCATGATCTGTGAGTAAGCAGCGATGCTCGAGTTGATATCGCTAAACATGAAATATATTTGAAGCAAATAATGGATACCGACGAAAATGAGCGATATCGTCATGGACATATACGCTTTTTTGCGTCGGTCTAGAAACAAACGCAGTGAGATCACGAACATGAGCGCAACCATGACAACGATCATGGCATGGGATAGAAACGAAGCTAATTCACCGAAAAGTAGATCCATGATGTCCATGAGTTCCTCCAAGTTGGTCTATTTTTCCACAGAAGTAGACTCTATTATAAAGGAAAAAGCAGATCAGGGATAGAACATTTGTGCTGTTGAGGTCGTGTTCTCTTTTCTATTCGTCCGACACAAGTTACAATAGGAATTGGTAAGCTCAAGGATTTGGGAGAGGGGCTCATGCAATGAACATATTGCAAGCATTGTTTTTCCCCCCGGAACAACCGGGTGGGGTATCATCCATGGTTCCCTATATTTTGGACCGATTTAATAAAAAAGGTTGGGAAATGGAACTGTTTTCGCTGCCTAAGCGTATTCGCGGCAAGGGAACCGAGGACGTGTCATTCGCTACGTTTGATTGGCGGAAGTATGCCGGAAACCCAATTATCGATAAATACATTCAAACCTATAAAGATTATGTATGGTGGACAAAGCTCAGAATTTCTAAGAAATTTGATATTATACATGCCCATCATCCGATTGCTGCACTGGTTATGAAACAAATTTATCCAGATACACCTGTCATTTTGACCATTCACTCCAGTTTTGAGCGAGAGCTTATTTTAAATGGGCGCATTGCTGAGAATGGCGTGGAGCATCAATTTCTAACCCAGATTTATGGGGAGTTAGAAGCGAAGGTAGATCAAATTATTACGGTTTCAAATTCGTTTAAACAGTACATGGCTGAATATGTGCAGGACAGTGAACGCATTGGCGTCATTCCAAATGGTTTTGATGAGAAACGATTCCGTCCGATTTCACATGAAAATCAAGTCACGCAATTTATTACGGTCTGTCGCTTAGTTCCCGCGAAAGGCTTGGATACATTGCTTATTGCTTGCGGCGAGTTGAAGAAACGCGGACATCCTTTTGTTCTGCATATTATTGGCGATGGTCCTAGCCGTGAGGAACTTGAGAAATTAGCCATCGAACATAATATCTATGAAGATACAATTTTTTATGGGTATATGCTCCACCCGGAAGAGTTCATGCCATTCTTCGATGTGTTTGTTCTGCCATCTCGTGCCGAGGCTTTCGGGTCTGTATTCGCAGAAGCAGCGCTGTGCTGGTTAGCTTTGATCGGTACGAATGTTGGTGGGATCGCAGAGCAAATTGAGCATGGTCACAATGGATTGCTTGTACCTGTCGGGGATGCGATGGCATTGAGCCATGCCTTGGAGAAAGTCGTCATAGATCCTAGCTTCCGATATAATTTAGCACGAGCAGCTTGGGAAAAGGCGAAAAAAACCTACTCATTGAATCGTGTGCTCCGTCAATTGAAAAGTGTGTATGAACGCTATCAAGTAACCGAGCAAAAAGGTCATGACGAAGAAGGTCAACAGGAATAAAGTTCATAAAGGAAGGCGTTAGAGCCATGAAACGACTACGGTTTATACATGCTGCCGATTTGCACTTAGATAGCCCATTTAAAGGCATGTCGGCGCTTCCTGAACGGGTTCGAGAGCGAGTTCGAGAATCGACGTTCGACGCGTTGAAGGAGCTTGTGGCGCTTGCGATACAAGAACAAGTGGATTTTGTATTAATTAGCGGGGATGTCTATGACGTATCGGATCGCTCACTGCGGGCACAAATTCGGTTTCAAAAAGCAGTGGAACATTTGGCGACTGAAGGCATTCCTGCTTATATTATACATGGTAATCATGACCCCGAGGATGGACGTGCCGCAAAGTTGGTTTGGCCGGCAGACGTTCATTTTTTTGCGTCTGAGCATGTGGAGACCTTACAGGTTATGAAGGAAGATCGCGGCATAATCGCCGAGATTCATGGGATATCCTATGGGAGCTCAGCGGTAACTGAGAATCTTGCTTTGAGATTTAAAAGAGGACAAGCACAAGTGTGTCAGATTGGACTCTTGCATACGAATGTCGATGGAGATCCCCATCATGATAATTATGCGCCTTGCAGCAAGCAGGATTTAATCGATGCAGGCATGCATTACTGGGCACTCGGACATGTACATACAAGACAGGTAATGAATTTACAGCCAGCGATCGTGTATCCAGGCAACATCCAAGGCAGAAGTATTCGGGAAACCGGGCCTCGCGGCTGTTATCTCGTAGACATGGATGATAATGGACGGGCCGAGCTTATTTTCCATGCCTTAGACACGGTTCGTTGGTATCAAGAAACACTATCTGTGACCTCAATTCCATCGGAGCAAGTACTGAAAGATCGCTTAGGTGAGCTATTGGATCGGCTTCGCCACGACGCTAATGGCAGAGATGGGATTGTCCGCATCGTATTGGAAGGACGCAGTGAATTGCATGAACGGGTGCGCAAAGGGCGTGCCTTACAGGAATTGATGGATGAATTAAGGGAAGACGAAGTGGAGCGGGGCAGCTTTGTGTGGATCGAATCGATCGAGGATCGAACAGCTAGCGAGCTTGATCTGGCAGTCGTTCTGGAAGAGAAGAGCTTCTTAGGCGATCTGTTAAGGTATGCCGCGGCGTTGCAAAGTGATGAGGAATCTCTGGATAACTTTGCAAGCGAGGCACTTGCAGCGCTGCAGGGGATGCCTCAATCCGCTGGGAATCCAGCTGCAGCAACGCCTGAACAGCTGCGCGAATGGCTGCGTTCAGCGGAAGTACTTGTTGCGGATCTACTTACCGCGGATGGAGGGGGACCTGGATGAGAATTATAGCCATCCAAGTCGATGGATTTGGCAGCTTGCGTGATCGTCAGCTGCATACGGATAGTAATTTGGCCGTTTTCTACGGCGCCAACGAAGCGGGCAAGAGCACGCTCATGGGCTTCGTCCGAGCGGTGCTGTTCGGCTTTCCGACGCGAACCAATCGGTCGGAACGTTACGAGCCGCTGGGCGGCGGCGCCCACGGGGGAGCCCTAACCCTGCTCGATGAGCAGGGTCAGCGCATACGCGTCGAGCGCTACGACGCGCCCGCCATAGGCGGCAAACGAGCCTCTGCGGGGCTCGTCAAGGTCACGCTCGCCGATGGCACCACCGGCGGCGAAGAGCTGCTGAACACGCTGCTAGGCGGCCTCTCGGCCGACCTCTATCGCAGCTTGTTCGCTTTTGGTTTAACAGAGCTGCAGGAGCTTCGCACCCTGCAGACAGATGAGCTCAGCGGCTATCTATATAGCGCTGGGCTCGGTGTAAGCGGCTCGGCCATCATGGAGGCCGAGCGCAAGCTGACGGCGCAGGCCGACGGCCTGTACAGACCCCGCGGACGCAATCAGGAGATGAACCGTCTCCTGAAGGAGCTCGAGGGTCTGGAGCAGTCGCTGCGCCGCAGCCGTGATGGAGCAGCCGACTACGATCGGCTGCAAGAAGAGCGCCGCGCCGCGGAGGTGCGCGCTGCTGCCCTCGAGGGGCAGCAGGAGGCACTGCGCGCGGAGCTGCACAAGCTCAGCCTGGCCGGCAAGGCGCGCAGCGGCTGGCTCCGCTTGCGGCAGATCGGCCGCGAGCTGGAGGGCCTGCCAGCGCGGCCGGGCTTCCCGGAGCAGGCCACGGCAAGGCTGGAGGCGCTCGAGGCCGAGCAGGAGCGCCTCCAAGCGGAGCGCGACAAGCTGCTGCTGCGCGTGCAGAGCTTGCGCAGAGATATGGATGCGCTCCTGCTGGAGCCGAAGGTACTCGCGCACCAAATCGAGCTGAACCACTTGCTGGAGCAAGCGGCTAGCTATGAGGAGCATAAGCGCCAGATTGAGCAGCTTCAGGTTGAGGTTGCACACCAACGCACCCAAGTAGATAGGCTGCTATCCAATTTGGATGTGCAATGGGATGAGACCGATGTCGCTTCATTCGCTGTGACGATCTCACTTCGTGAACAAGTACGAACTTATAAAGAGCAATTCCGTCATCGAGCAGAACTTGATCTGCGCATCCAGGCAGAGTTAGAGAGTTTACATACGCAGGTTGTTCGTGGACAAGAGCAGGTTGGTCTTCTTGAAGCGGCATGCAAAGGATTACAAGCAAGCGCGGAGTCGCTTGACTCCGATCCATTTATTTTATTACAGAAATTGTCTTCGGATTATGCGCGTTGGCAGTTAGTAACAAGTCAATTTACACATCTTCAAGAACGACAAGCAGAACAAAATATATACCTCCAGGGTCTTGAAGATGCGACAAAAGCAAGTAGAGATGCTGCGCGTGCATTTCGTCAACGTATGATGATAGCAGCAGGCGTTCTAGCACTTGTTACTCCGTTATTTATCGGGTGGCAGGGAAATTGGCTCGCAGCCGCATGTATTTTCCTTATTTTCGCAGGAGTGACTTGCTATATTTGGCTTACAGGTCGTCAAGTGGAAGGGAGTAGAGCGTCTCGCACCATGCCCTCCTCCATTGTCCAAGATCATCGTTTGGAGCAGGAACTGGGGCAGCTAGAACGCCGCATTCAGGAGCAGCTACGCCATTTTGAACAAGTGCACTTTCAACAATCAAACCTTCAAGAAGCGGCTGCTGCTACTGAATTTAACAAGTATGGATCTTATCGAATTTCTAATGTATCGATTCAAGAGCTTCAGCCGCATCTGGATGCTTGGTTCCGTGAGGTAGATCAAGGTAAGCATGTACATAGTGAGCAGCTCCGTAAGCTCGAGAAATTAAGGGATGCACGAGAAAATTTGCAGCTGCTTCAGCAGCAAGTTGAGCAGCGTATCCGTTATGCAGAAGAAGTCAAAACGGAAAGTCTTCAGATACGCACTGCCTGGGAGGAATGGTTGCACAGTCTAGGGGTAGGCTCTCATCTATCGACAGATGCCTTGCTAGAAACGATTCAGGTCATCGAGTTGGCACAAGATGGGCTGCGTCAACTTCACAAAATGACTTCCAAGCTAGACATGTTAACCGAAAACGTTCATACCTTTGAAGAAACAGTACATAAACTTCTTGAATTGCCTCCTTCCAACCAAGATTATTTGTTTGCATTGAAGCGATGGAAAGAAGATGAGCAGCAGCAGCACGTACGTATCGCGGAACACAGGCAAACTGAACAACTGATCGTAGAGACGGAGCAAGCACTTCTACTAACTCAGCAACATATGGATCGGACACAAGCTCGACTTCATCAACTCTTACAGGAAGCAACTGCGCAAGATGGTGAGCACCTGCGAATTTTGGAACGAGAACAGCTGGAACGCAAGAAGCTTGAAGATGAAAGCCGAGTACTTGAAGCCTCCTTTGAATCGTTAGTAAGCCGTTCATTAATGGCAAGCTTTATGAAGCTGATGGAATCACAAGGAGAAGAAGATCTCGCTCTTCTGGCTACTTCGCTGCAACAGGAGCTGTCGGAGACGATCACGCAAACGAATGAGCATAGAGAGATCATTGGCAAACTTACAGGGCAGATAGAGAAGCTGGAGCAGGGTGCGGAAGCGGCAAATCTGCGACTGCAGGCGGAAGGTATTCGAACGACGTTATCTCAGCAAGTGAATCAATATGCGGTGGCTTCGTTCGCTGCGCTTTTATTGAAGAAGGCACGTGATCTTTACGAAAAAGATCGTCAGCCAGGCGTGCTTCTGCGTGCTTCTACGTATTTCGCAATGATGACGAATGGGGCATTCGAAGCTGTAAAAGCCCCCTTTGGCGAACAACGATTACTAGCAGTAAGAGCCAATGGACAACAAGTTGACACGAATCAACTTAGCCGTGGGACAGCCGAGCAATTGTATTTATCCATGCGTTTTGCGCTTGTTGAAGAGTATGGCGGCAAAGCTATTTTACCGCTGGTTTTGGACGATATTCTCGTGAATTTCGATGAGGAACGGATGGAAAGTTGTTTACGTGTCCTCGCTGATTTGAGTCAGCGTCATCAGGTGCTGTTATTTACATGTCATGGCCATGTGCGCGATGCGGCAGCACGTGTAATTCCTGGTCACCTTTATATTCACTTATAGAAAGCATAGAATAGGAGGCTTGGAACGTGGAAGGAAACGAGAAGAGGAAAGATCATCGCGAAATTTCCTATCAAGTCGGATGGAAAAAAGGGAAGATTCAGTGGAATGAGGGAGCCTCTGACACGCTTCGAGCTCATAAGGGAGAACTAGAGGATGGGGAGACGGAAAGGAAGCGTCTGCAGTTGATTTGGTTTCCTGCGATGAAGCTTCCTCCTGTGATAATCCTTCCCTTGCTTTATGCGCTTCCAGTCATTAGCTTTGTCTGTACGTTAAGTCTCATCTACGGCTTGCGTCAGCACTAGCCTAGGAAGACGAAAGGAGAGCCCGCGAATGAATTTGTTTTTAGCTATTCTAGGTGCGGTGGTCGGTCTGTTTGTGACGGGTGCCGGCATCTATACGGCATGGACGGTGCACCAGCTCTGGCGTCAGCAAGCTGCCTCGCCGAGAGCCATTGGCCAAGCCCAGATTGCAGTTACCTATTTCTCCAGATGGACGATCATCGATTACGCTGTCGTTGGTTTATTTATTATAGGACTTTTATTAATGATTGCAGAGCTTGTGGCAGTTGGTCGAGATCATACTGAAATCGCAAATTTCCATTGGGCTTACTTGCTTACAGGTATTATCCTTTCTACGATGGGTATGCTGCTATTGTTCATACGTTTGATTGTTGTACTCAGCTTCCCGCCAGGGAATACGCTACAACGTACTTCTGCGGTTACGCCAGATCATCAACACGAGCCAAACGACACTAACCACGCCAAATAGCGGGTATAAAGCGGTTAATAGCGTTTTAAAACCGATGTGGCTGACGGCGTAACTAAGAAGTAAAATGGCGATAAGCAGCAATTTGGGAGGTATCTTGATTCGTTGCTGGAGCTGCATGGATAAGCCATAGGCATCACCAATAAAGGTCGTGAAGATTTCGCCGTAAATAACGAGCAAATAAGCGACTTGAGGGAAATAACCGAGTTTCGTCATGATATTTCCCATCGGAATTTCAAATTGAGCGATGCCTGGCATTTGTGCGGAAAGGGCATAATGAGCAGCTAACAGAAGCAGTCCAATGCCTGCTCCGCCAATCAGCCCGCCCCAATAGAGCACAGAGCGATCGCGAATGGAGCCTCCCATTGGTACGAGCACTGCTTGTGCCATGGCCAAATTAAATGCCGTGTATAGAAATGGTGCAAACCAAACGCGTACAAGTGAATCATCGCTAGAGATTCGCAGCCAATTGCCTGACGCGGGTGAATGCCAGGTGTACACGACAATGACGAAGCTGAAGAGCAGCATAATCGGGACAACAATGGAGTTAACGGTCATAATAGCTTTGATTCCACGTGTTAGAATGACATAAGAGAGTACGAGCGTGACCAGAAGCCCTGTCGTGTAGGAGAGATGGAGCTGCTCTTCAAAAACCGTGCCTGCACCTGCTAACATAACGGTTGTAATGCCAAAAAGAACAACCATCATAAACAAGCTGATCCATTTCCCGATTTTTTCTCCAAAAAGAACTTTATTCAAATCCTCATAGGATTCTGCTTTCATTTCATGTGCCATAAGCATAAGTTGTATGCCAATCCATATGAACAACACGGTAGATAAAGCAATCGTTAAAGTTGCCAGCGAGCCATAGCGAGTGAAAAATTGAAGAATTTCTTGCCCGGAAGCAAAGCCAGCCCCAACGACAGTTCCAATGTAGGTGAAGGCGACACGGACAATCTGTGCACGATTTCGCATATATTGCCTCGCTTTCTTTCGTTTGATATAGTACAAGGTATGTTTGTACATAAGCTTGCATGACTGTTACTTAGGGCAAGCCCTGCTTAAGTCTGATTGCGCAGCTACGAGGCAGTTGAAGTTAAACTCAGGAGAGTGTAGGTTGTGAAGGAATTCCTGTTTGATTTTATTAGCCAATATGGCTACGTTGCCTTATATCTATTGTTGTCTGCTGGGATGCTTGGCGTTCCAATTCCTGATGAGACCTTAATGGTCTTCATTGGCTCTTTGACCGCTTGGGGAGGCCCTTTTGACTTCGGCCCAACACTAGCCGTTATTTATGCAGGGACAATGACGGGCATGACAGTTAGTTATTTCATCGGTCATCGTGTAGGTAAACCGTTTCTGAATCGGTATGGCAAATGGGTGAAGCTGACACCGAGCCGAATCGAGAGGGCGGAAGGCTGGTTTAAGAAATACGGTCTGTGGACGGTTTTCTTCGGATATTTCGTACCTGGCGTTCGTCATTTCACTTGTTATTTGTCTGGCGTTAGCGGTGTGAAGTTTTATAAGTATATTTTGTATGCGGGAACCGGGGCGCTGCTCTGGTGTACAACCTTTGTGACGTTGGGCCGATTTATCGGCAATAATTTTGAAAGTTTCTTACATTTGTTTCATACCTATATGGGTATTTCATTATTCATATTGGTCATACTAGCTGCTATTGGGGTATTGATCTACCTTCGTTTTCGCAACCATCACGTTGTTGTACTGAAACGAAAGCCGAAAAAAAGACCATGAAATTCAACCTTTAAGGCTGAATTCATGGTCTTTTGTTTTAATGATTGTGTAGGAATTAAGAGTTTGCAAAAAGCTTAATGGATTGGATCGTATTGTCATGCGGGTCAATATCGATTTTGAGCAAGGTACCTTGCGCTTTATAAGACAGCACATAGGTGGAGTTCGTATCAGGCTTGCCTAGGATGGCGATTGCATCCTGTTGACTTTGTCCTAAGCGTAAGCCGTGCAATCCTGGGTCAATATCAACCGAATGTACATCGACGAATTCAAGCGTTCCTTTGCTATTGAAACCAACCGAAAAGTCCGTGAAATCATAAACCTCAATGTTGTCTTCTTCCATGACAAATTGCTTCTTCACTTTCCCAAAACGTTCCAGTACTGCAGCTTTTGGAGTGCCAAGTTTTAATCCCATCAGGGTCGGCTTTTCTTGCTGATAAGCATCCTCAGCTTTAACCTTCGGCTTAGCGGTCGGCTTCGGACTTGTGAAAACTTGCGATGGGGAAGTATCGCCTTGATCTACTTTGGTAATACCAGCCACTTGAGCTTCATGCTTAATGCTTTCGTCTACCGCAGGTGTTGCCGTCGGGGTTGCGACGATAATCGGAGGCGACGATTCCTGGTGTACCTGTGAAGGTACATACGTTGTTGTTACGTCTATGGTAGCCTTTGGAGCAGGAGCAGATGATTCTTGGCATCCAGTCACCAAGAATGATGCAATTGCAACAGGCATACAGCCTACAAGGATGGGTCTAATTAGGTTGTTCATTGCCATCTTTCCTTTCCTCCGAGGAGTAGTTGAGTGAAAAATATTAGTAAGATTAATGATACTGTTTTATCGAAGGTTTTCAATGCATCTTCGTGCCCAAATGTGAGCAATTCTAGAACGAATTCCATTTGAATGAAATCCTCATATATATATAGACACCGTAGAAGACCAAAAAGTTTCAGTGTTTTTTGTTATTTTCTAAATGGACTTGAAAGAGGCGGGAGCAATATGGTAACTTACTCATAATAGACAGCTATAGGGGGCCGATTTCATGGAGTTATTAAAACAGCGGATCTTAGAGGTCGGCGTCGTTGCTTCTGATCAAGTACTTAAACTTGATGTCATTTTGAATCACCAGGTAGATCCTGTACTCATCATGGAGATGGGGAAAGAATTTGCAAGATTGTTTAGAGAAACAAAGCCAGACAAAGTGTTGACTGTGGAATCTTCCGGTATTCCTATTGCGTACACGACGGCTTTGCAACTTGGAGTGCCAATGGTATTTGCTCGTCGCAAAAAGACGTTGACGATGGATCAAGATACGTATAGTGAACGTGTTCCTTCTTTTACCAAAGGAATTGTTACTGATATTATGGTATCGTCACATTTGCTTCAAAAAGGGGAGCGTATCCTATTGATTGATGATTTTATCGCCAATGGGGATGCAGCACGCGGCTTAATTCGCATTGTGGAAAAAGCAGAAGCAGAGCTTGTCGGTGTCGGTATTGTTGTTGAGAAATCCTTTCAAAATGGCGGTAAATCCATTCGTGAACGTGGTATTCGCGTAGAGTCACTCGCTCGTATTGCTTCACTAGCTAATGGGCAGATCACTTTTGACTGATTTTACATGATGACAATGACTTCCCTGAAACGGATTTATCCTTTATAATGATTACAAGGTAAGAGAGGAGGCTGACATCTATGGGTATCGAAAATGGTTCCATTGACTATTTTATGACAAAGCTAGGGGAAGCAAAGACTCACTTTGAACGTGCGCTTGATTGTAAACATACAGAGTTTGATGACCTGTATCCGTATATGATTGAACACCCTCAATTTTTCTGGTATAAGCGCTATGTAGCCTGGTCCGAGTTGTTAACAATCGTGAAGCTTTGTACGGAGCTAACAATCGAGTGGGAGCAGCAGTTCTCTGTTGCACAATCGGATTATATTAAGAAACGTGTGATGTCAAGCAAAGTCCTTGATTTCTGGTTTGAAACGAATGATTCGAAAGAGCATGTTAGTTAATAAACCATATATGACAAAAGGCCAATGAATTCCGTAGGGATTCTTGGCCTTTTTATGTTTTGCAAGTGGAGAGCTAGATGCCATTTTCTAACACGTTCATGGTTTCGATATGCCTTTTGGTCTGCTCAGAACCAAGTCGGTGCAGCGTACGATACACCTCGGTTAAATAGTAATCATATTCCTGATTCGTTTCATTGGAGTAATAAACTTTCCAGGGGAGCCAGGAAGTCCCGTAGCTGCCTTGAGACGAATTGTCGGTTTCCTCAAAAAGCTCCTGAAGCTTGGCGATATCATCTTCTGTTGCTGATATTTCAAATTCATAATCGAGTGCTGTGCTATCTTCGAGTACTTCTCCCGTGCCTACATTGATGTAGTACGTTCTCTTTTCCATTGAAATGTCCCCCTTACGGTAGGCATGAGTTAGCCATTGCCTTATCTTGTGCCTCGTCCTCGTTAAGTTAACCGAAGATGAATGGATTTATGTAAAGTTTCACCGAATCGCAAATTGGTGTATGCTATCTACGTACATATTTTTTCAATACTTACGATGGAGGGTTAAATAGATGATTACTGAAGAACAATTGGATCAATATCGCGTAGATAGCACACTACTGCGTGTCATTAGAGATGTCAGCCCTGCGAACGATGTTCGCGGCATTGTTGTGGCTTGGGATGATGAGACGGTTCTTATTCGCAAAAAAAACCGAAGAGTCGTCAAGCTTGCCCGCGGTTACGTGTATCAGCCCTATGAGAACGAAAGGCCGCCAGCGTTCATGTTGCCTCAGGAAACGATAGCGCCGGATGATCTGTCCGATGATGCAGAGTGAGGGAGATCTCAAGAGAAGCATAATAACGGGTGTGAGTATGAAGCAGGTGCATTCGCCACACGGACGGTATATGCAGGTTACAAGTGAAAATCCCTTGCGAACATTGAATTCTTCTCCGTGGGGTGGTGGATTTGGTCACCATCGGGTTTTGATGAATCGACAAGTGGATAAGACGTATAACGAGACCGACCCGCTGGTGGAGATGGAGGCTTTCATTACTCGAGAAGGTATGGATCCGAAAGATACGGCTGGTATGCTTACCGCGGCGTGGGTCAAGGATGTTGGATTTAGCGAATTGGCTTGGCCTCCAGAGGAAGAGCGTGGGGTGCAGCCTATAGACGCGGTAAATGAGGACGAATCACTTCGTGTTGCCGCATGGGTGACCGTCGGACTGGGAAATAAAGCACGAGCAGGTGCCATACTGCCAGCTACCTCGCTCTACCCAGGTACGATTAACACAATAGTTGTTATCGAGGGAAGCTTGACCGACGCTGCGATGGTGAATGCGGTTATTACCGCCACCGAAGCCAAAGCAGCCGCTCTTCAGTCTTTGAACATCACCATTAATGGGCAAATCGCAACAGGCACGTCGACAGATGCTGTGTTGATTGCGGCAACGGGCAGAGGAACGACATACCGCTATGCAGGTACTGCGACGACGCTGGGGTACTTGATTGGCAGAACGGTTCATGAAGCTATCCTAGCTTCTGGACAGTTATATGAGCTTGAAATGAGCAGGCGCGCTGCGGCGCATTCGCAGGGGTAACGTGCGTGAAACACGCTTACAGCTGCGGAATAGGCAGAATCGCCTGCGCTTGGCGCTGTAACGGTGAAAAGCACGCTTACAGTAGCGAAAGGAGCAGAATCGCCTGCGCCTCCGCGCGCTAAAGGGCTAAACACGGATGAATGCGTGCAAAAGTGCAACCTTTAGGATCGAGTTGGTGCGAAATTGATGAGTCCTGGAGTGTCGAATAACCATGTCACCGAAGCCCGAAGCACGTTTCGCTTTTAAAAAAATGCAAAGAGGGCCCCAGCCATATTGATGGCTTTAGGAACCCTCCTCGTTTGTGCAATATGCTTATCTACGTTCTGCGGAACACGCCGTAGGCGAGGCCTGCAGCAAGCGCGTCGATTTCAGAGATTTCGCCATCGTCATCCTCGCTTTTGAAGTTTGGATCATGAACGATCGCTTGTGCTTCACCCTCGGTTAAATGACGCTGATTGCCTGTATATTTCGGCTCTAATGCTTTGATTTCTTCTTTATCCATAGATCATACCTCCTTTGGGATTAGGGTTAGGAAGTGGTCACCGAATTATACCTAAGAAGCAAAAGTTCATTGACGAGCTTTTGCATCACATGGTATATTAATTTTGTAAACGCGATCATGGCGGAATTGGCAGACGCGCACGGTTCAGGTCCGTGTGGGCTTACCCCCGTGGAGGTTCGAGTCCTCTTGATCGCATCAATGAAACACCCTTTTCTGGCTCTCAGAAAAGGGTGTTTTGATGTCCAACCGCCCCCCTGTAGCGGTTTTCATGAATTACAGGTATAATACATAGGATAGATTGTACATTTCTTTATTTCTAAAGGAGCTGAATTTGATGGATAGAACCGTTACGATTACACAATCCGGCAGCTTTGCACATGTGCTTCAAACGTTTGCCATTTCCCTATTGGTTTCATTTCTTGGAACATTGATCGGAGCGATGGTTGTACCGCCATCCATGGTTATGCTTTTCGTCATTGCAGAGGTCGCGATGCTGGTAGCAGCTATCGTGATTCGTATTCGCGGCAAAAATATCGGCTACGGCTTTCTCTACGCATTTACAGCCATTTCGGGGGTAACGCTATATCCGGTCATCATGGCGTACGGCGGTCAACTGGGGGCTAGCGTGGTGTCGGGTGCTTTTTTTGCAACGGCAGCGATTTTTGGATCATTGGCCTTCTATGCTCACCGCTCCCAACGTGACTTTAGCTTCTTAGGTGGATTCTTATTTGCAGGAACGATTGGACTTGTACTAATGAGTGTGCTCGGTATGTTCTTACACTTTGGATCCATGATGAATTTGGTATGGTCCATGGTGGGGATTCTGATCTTCAGTGGCTGGGTGCTCTATGATGTAGCTCAGTATCGTAACGGTGTTGCAGCGGAAGCCGTTCCGCTTGCCGCATTGAATATTTATCTTGATTTTATTAACTTGTTCCTTTACATTTTGCGATTCATCGCTTCTATCGCGGGAATCAACAGAAACTAAACATCGGGTCAACATTCGATGGAAAAAAGCACGATGGCTCCGAACCACGGGAAAGTGGGGGAGTGCATCGTGCTTTTTTTGCTGTCTGGCTAGGCTTTGCCTGGCAGCTTTTTCGTATGAAAAAAAGGAATATCTCCTCGAAAACTCCGATTGATTTCCAGCAGGGTATAGATTAACTGGGTTAAATCTGTATGGTTCATTCGAATTACTAATGGTACTAAATCCCGATCTGACTTAATTCGGATCTCGAGTTTAAGATTGACTTCATCCATATAAATGTCAAGCTGCTCGGTAGCAAGCATTAGTTCCCACATTCAAACCAACACCTCTTTCTCTCTCTAGTTACTCTAGCTTATGTTCGTTGGACGAGTTTAGAAGCAAATGTAACGATCAGGCGATAGGCTTTTTAGGGAAATAAGCACGATTTCAGCTCTTGCCTCATACAATTTAATGATCCTAATTGAAAGAGGTGAGAAAACCTATGGCAACTTGTAGCACATGGATGTATAAAGGGATTTCGCCTTCCGTATTCAGAGCACTACAGCAGGTGGGTAGGAGGCAGGGGTTTGCTATTCCGAACACAGCATCAGGCAAATTTACGATTTCAGTCGTCAGCATGAATGTTGGCTTCCAATATGCCTGGGATACGAATGCTCAAACTTTGCTGTTGCAATGTGATAATAAGCCAATGCTGTTAGGCTGCGGTACGATTAAATCCTTTGCTGATAAAATTATTGCGGAGAGCGGCGGAAAACCAGGGTGAATGCCAGTGAGTAAGCGGCCTGCCACCTGTCTTCGTGTAGTTTAAAGCCCTGTTGCTCTGGTTACAATAAGGGTAAAAGGCAGGTGGGCGTATGGCAAAAAGCGATGATCTTGTGAAGTACATAACCCAACAAGTCGTTACCTATATCGACACGCCGAAGGAAGTTCGTCAACAAGCCAAAGCGTCGATGAAGGAACAACGTGAGGGTTGGCAAACGCGTTGGTTTGGGATGCTTCCATTAGCGACGCGGATGCTGTTCGGGCGGTCGAAGTCGAGAAAATGAGTGTGGTAAAATGTGCGAAAAATGGCTGGTCACTTGTAGAATCTTCTACTTGTGATCAGCCACTTTTTATTGTGAACCAGATAACAGCTTGGTTCTCTCTGACTATGGATAAATCTTCCCAAGCTCTAACGAAGCATCCAATTGCACATATCGAGGACCATCGTGCTCGAGTATAAGATAGTTATCCCCATATATCCATTGTTGATAACCTAAAACAGTTAACGGCATCGTCACCTGATCATCATACAGCTTTGTGACGTAGGTCAAATCTCCTTGCTGCTCCAGGGCAATCTGGAGCTCAGGCAAGGATGTCACCGGCAGCGGTGTGCCTGTAATCCATGGCAAACGCTCGTAAGGATCAAAAGGGGGGCGTACCAGGGTTTGAGCTGTACCATGCGATAAATCGGAGGAGACACTCAGATCATACGCCATACGTGGTGTTGGATCCTCTGTCAGCGGAAGCAATTCCCCTGATTTGGCGTCGAGATAATAGGTCTCGTCATCCAGCACGATTTTCCAAACAGAAGTAAGGGTATCCATATATAAGCGGTCTTCAATGATCGTTTCATTTTGCACAAAATCGTCGTAAAGGGTTGTAGAAGGAATGAGTTCTTGTTGTATCAAAGAGCGATACAACGTAGCTAAACTAAATAGCGGAGACTTGCCTGTCCCATATTCGGTCAAACGGAAACCGCCAGAATCGGTGGCATGCACAATCATGTAGCCCACTTCATGACCTTGATCGGTGAGGATGACGACCCAGCCATGGGTGCCAGGTCCAAGTGGATAGCTGTTCCAACGTGCGTGCATCCAGTTTTCAAAACCATCTTCCTTCGCAAGCGTCGATTGCCATTTACTGATCGTTGAATCGAATGATGATGTACTCGTCAAGTCCGATGTTGAGGCTGCTGCTTTATTAGGTTCCTTCACTTGCGCCTGAGTAGGGCTTGTCCCGCCTAAGTTGTCAACAGCTGAAGTGTGTAAGGGCATGAAGCCAATACTGCACAAAATAATACAAGTGGCTGTCCAAGTGGTCCACGACTTCATCTTCGTTCACCTGCCTCTCGCTAACCTCTTAGTGTATGTGACTATTGTAATGCGTATGCCTTAAAAAGAATGTTAGAACCTGTTGCGGGTTATTTGCGAGGTTTTAGCGACTAGCGTCAGTTTCTGGATGCGATTCGACTCGCATTTAAGTGAAATAGTCCGCCATTAATGACGGATACAGCGATCCGTGGCTTATGCTGCCAATCGATCTCTTCCAAACGATTCCGACATTGAATTTCAATTTCATCTCTTTTGTCAGGTTCTGCTGCCAATAAAAGCCCGTTGTAATAGCTCTCCACACGATCGATTTCACTGCGATGCCGGGCATTCGCTTCATCGGCCCAGCGGTGGTCGTAGGTGCTGACTTTGCGCTCGAGTGTCATCTCCAAGGCATTGATTGCTTTGGGGATTGAAATCGTGTCCGGTAAAATGTGACTATTCGCAGGGAGCTTCGGCGACAGACTTTTCGTAAGCATTTGCTTATGAAAATGCTCGCGAATTTCACCGGTGCCCAGCTGAATCGCAAGGGAATGAATTTCTGTCCGCTTACGGTCACAGAGAAGCTCAACCTTGTAGTTCACACAAAGCCACGTATTGTAGACGAGGGAAGCATGATACGTCGCCCCCGTCGGGAAGGGCTCTTCGAATAAATGAATGAAGCGTCCACGCTCGCGAACGATACCGAAGATCTGGTCAAGTCGCCTGCTGCCGAAGGTGACATCATCTTGTGGAACGCGTGTCGTGATGGTCGTTGGAACGAACCCGAAATAACGGCCGAGTATACTGTCCGGCGCACTACCTGCTGCCGCACTACCTGTTGAAGCAACAGCGCCGCCTGTACCTGGTGGCCCGTAGCCAGTGTACGGAGGACTTTGGACAGCGGTCACGGCCGCGGGTTTAGGCTTTGTTTCGAGTTTCATTTGCTCCGGATCGAACACGAATTTATAAGTCATCGTTTCCGCAGCAGCACCAGTTCGCTCAATGAAGCTCCAATAGTAAGGCCGGCCCGTCATTTCCCGATCTGCATCGGGAGAGAGCTTAACCGTCACAGAGGCAGGGGTTTTCTCTAGAATCGTACAGTCGTAGGCTTCTAGAAAACGCATCACGAACGAGTGAATGTTTCGTTTATTCATGGACCCACCTCCACACCTTGGGAACCGCCTACAGCATCAAGGATGTCCTGGAACTTGGCGCCATATTGCGGATTTTGTTCAATCTCTTCTCTTACTTCGCTGATGGAATGTCCGAGTTCATCGATTTTACGACGAATTTCCTCGCCAGAACCAGCTTCCATTACCATGCGGAACAGGGATGTCTCAAGCGAGCCTCGTTTCTCGATTTTCTCCAGAATCGTATCCAGCTGACCAATAACTAATTCGAACATATTGATCTTCTCGTGTAAGAGCGAGAGGATATGTTCTTCAATGGTATTCCTTGTGGATAAGTTGTAAATGTTCACATCATGCGTTTGCCCAAGGCGATGGACCCTGCCGATCCGTTGTTCCACGCGCATAGGGTTCCAAGGCAGATCGAAGTTGATCATGTTGTGGCAAAATTGGAGATTAATGCCCTCGCCACCGGCCTCGGTGGCTATAAGAACTTGTACCCGATTTCGGAACAAATCCATCATCCAGTCTTTTTTGCCGCGATTCATGCCGCCGCGATAAGGGACTGCCGTAATCTTATGTTCCTTGAGATAGTTCAACAAATACTCTTGCGATGCCCGATACTCCGTGAAAATAATGACTTTATCATTGATGTCTTGGATGAGTCGCATCGTGGTTTCCGCTTTGCTATTGGACTTAATGCTCCGAATAAGCTCGACGAGCTCCCATATTTTGGGCCGTACAGGCGAGTCCTCAGCTGTCTTTTTAAATAAATTTACTAGCGTAATAAAAACAGCGTCTCGCGAACTGCACACCTCACGCTGGAGCGTAATCATAGAAAGCATGGAGCTGAGGTCGCCGCCACTTTCGGAATAGCGTGTTCGTACGAAATTCGTAACCCCATCATAGAGGGCTTGCTCATCATCCGAGAGCGTGAGAGGGATATTTCGCACAATCCGCTTCGTATAGTGAACACCTCCGTCTCCCCGACGGTTGCGGATCATCACCTTAGAAAGCTCCTGCTGCAGCTGAATCTCATTCTTCGGCGTACGCTTGCCAACTACGAAGTTGCTCTTGAAACTGTTCTGCCCGCCAAGCTGACCTGGCTTCAGCAGCGTAATCAGGTTGTAGAGCTCTTTGAGATCGTTCTGCACAGGCGTAGCTGTGAGGAGCAGGCAGTATTTTTTACGCAGCTCGTTGACGAAGGTGTAGTTGGTCGTTTTCTTATTTTTCAGCTTGTGCGCTTCATCGACGATGAGCATATCGTATTCAAGGCCCATCACAATCTCGCGATGCGGATCTCTTTTTGCCGTATCCATGGAGGCCACAATAATATCCGCTTGCTGCCACATGTAGGCTTTCTTATGTGCAACGGCAGGGATGCCGAATTTGGTATTCAATTCCCGAACCCATTGAAGGACTAGGGAAGCGGGTACAAGGATAAGCGTTTTGCGGACAAGCCCGCGGATCATGTATTCTTTTAAAATTAAACCAGCTTCAATCGTCTTCCCAAGTCCAACCTCATCGGCCAAAATCGCCCGTCCACGCATCTCGTTGAGCACTCGTTTCGCTGTATCAATCTGATGCGCCATAGGTTCTAGCGTCCCTAGGTGCGCAAGGCATTGCATATCATCAAACGTAGAAATAAGCCCCGATTCTTCCGATTCGTAGGCAAGCTGATATAAGGTCCAGTCATCCCAAGGACCTCCTCCACGTACACGATTGTCCAGCTCGGTAAACCAGTCCCTCTCAAAATGCATATCCAGCTGTTTATGAATGGGGCGAATGTTCTCTTGCTGATCATGTTGACGCATGGCAGTGCCCTCCTAAACGTTCTGATTCTACGCTGATCCTCGTAAATGTCGAATACTTGTTAGTATGTCCAGAGAAGAATCTTTCATAACTTTTCCCATGTAAGAGTTTTACTAGGTGATGCTCTAACAGTTCGAACGCTGAACTTGAATATGTTATGATAGAGGTTAGTTTTGGGAAAAGGTGACGTTGTTACAAGAAAGGAAGATGAATCTAGATGACAGCTTGGCGATTTATACATACAGGAGATCGTTCTCCTGCTGAAAATATGGCATTAGATGAAGCGATACTTACTGCTCACAGTGAAGGGAAGGTTCCGCCAACGGTGCGTTTCTACGGATGGAATCCTGCGACGCTATCTATTGGTTATTTTCAAAAGGCGGCAGAAGTGGACCAGGAAGCGGTAGCGAACGAGGGAATTGGCTTTGTGAGACGCCCCACTGGCGGAAGAGCTGTGCTGCACGATAAAGAGCTGACGTATAGCATCATCGTGGCTGAGGATTATCCAGGCATTCCCCGCAATGTGACGGAAGCTTATCGTGTGTTGAGTGAGGGGTTATTGCAAGGTTTTCGTTCGTTAGGCCTAGCAGCAGAAATGGTGCAGCTGGCGAGCGATGAGGAAAAAGAGAAATACGCCTCCGCTGGTTCTGCGGCATGCTTCGATTCACCTTCGTGGTACGAGCTGGTTGTGGAAGGTCGCAAAGTCGCTGGCAGCGCGCAGGTTCGGCAGAAAAACGTCGTATTGCAGCATGGCTCGATTTTGCTCGACATGGATACAGATCAATTATTTCGGATGCTGCGCTTCTCGAATGAGAAGGTGGCAGATCGCATGAAACAAAGCTTTTTGAAGAAAGCGGTGGCCATTAATGAATTACTGCGTGCGCAAGGCAAAGCGGAAGTTACTCTAGGCAAAGTTGAGGAAGCATTCCGACGTGAAATCGCGCTAGGCCTTGGTGTTGAACTCGTCGAGTCGTCATTGACGGACTATGAGGTTGAACTTACGGAGCGATTAGTGAAAGAGAAATATGGCACGGATGAGTGGAATTTACGGCGTTAATTGTTGAGAAAGGTTGGCCAGGTAGAAATGCCTTGGCACGATGGCAACGCAGAATAAATGGATTTTATGTAGCTAAATTAGATGAAATGGCTGACATTTTAGGAGTAAATGGATTTAGTACAGGTAATATCAGCCAATCTTGGCTACTTGGTCAAAACTCGCTGGATTAGCTGTGCATTTTCCAGTTATTCCAGAAATTTACCGAAAATCATCTAATTTAGCTGGAGTTTTTCCAGTTAGCTGTTTCATCCGTATTCATTCAAATAAAAAGGACAGCCCTCAAGTAGAATCTACTCGAAGGACTGTCCTTCTTTAATTAACCAAGTACTACGCGGTCATCTGCTAGCTTATTGCCGCTGATGTGCTCAAACTCACCAAGCAGCTGCGCTACCGTGAGGTTTTTCTTCCGTTCTTCGTTCACATCTAGAATGATGCGGCCTTTATCCATCATTATCAGGCGATTGCCGAGACGAATCGCTTGCTCCATATTGTGCGTGACCATGAGTGTGGTCAGCTTCATTTCGCGCACGATTTCCTCGGTCAATCGTGTGATGAGTTCAGCCCGCGCGGGATCGAGCGCGGCTGTGTGCTCATCCAGCAGCAGAATCTGCGGCTTGGTGAACGTTGCCATCAGCAAGCTGAGGGCTTGACGCTCTCCGCCGGAGAGAAGACCGACCTTCGCGCGCAGACGTCCTTCCAGGCCGATGCCGAGGCGCTGCAGCTGTTCCAGGAACAGCGCGCGCTTACGCGCGTTGGTGCCGAAGCTGAGCCCGCGCTTCTTGCCGCGGGCATACGCCATGGCGAGATTCTCCTCGATGGTCATTCGAGGAGCCGTCCCCGCCATGGGATCTTGAAAGACGCGGCCGATCCAGCGGCTGCGCTCGTATTCTGGCAGATGGTGGATAACCTCACCATCGATGCGCACTTCTCCGGCATCCGGCGTCATGACGCCGGAGATGATGTTCATCAGCGTCGATTTACCGGCGCCGTTACTGCCGATGACCGTGACGAAGTCACCGGGCTTCAGGGTTAAGTTAATCCCGATGAGCGCAATTTTCTCATCGGCAGAACCAGGATTAAAGAGCTTGGAAACTTGCGAGAGCTGCAGCATTAACGCTCACCTCCTTTGTTCATTTGCAGAGCAAGCTCGAGGAGCTCGGCGGAGCGCTTCTTCGCATTCGCTTTTTGTTTAACCGCTCGTTGCACGGATGGCAGAACGAGCGCGATAATAACGATAATCGCGGTAATTAACTTCAAGTCGGATGCTTTCAGCCACTCGACTCGAAGTGCCAATGCGACAACAATTCTGTATACGATGGAACCGAGTACAGCAGCTAATGTCGCTTGGAAAACCGAACGAGCGCCAAATATCGCTTCCCCAATAATAACGGAAGCTAGTCCGACAACGATCATCCCGATACCCATAGAGATGTCGGCAAAGCCTGATTGTTGAGCGATAAGAGCACCGGATAGCGCCACTAACCCGTTCGATAAGCTCAAACCAAGAATCGTTGTTTGGTCCGTATTTGCACCGAAGCTGCGAATCATGCGTGCGTTGTCCCCCGTTGCTCGGAGCGAAAGACCGAGATCGGTATGCAGGAACGCATCAAGCAGCAATTTGAACACAATCACAATGATGAGAACAACCACAATAGGCGACATAGAAGTAAACAAGGTGTCTACGCCAAGAAGAGAAATGTTCGGCTTGCCCATGATGCGCATATTAATCGAATAGAGGGCAATCATCATGAGAATCCCAGACAGAAGCCCGTTAATCTTACCTTTTGTATGCAGCAATCCTGTACATGCACCAGCCACAAGTCCACCTGCAAAAGCGGCTAAACAAGCAAGAAGTGGTGAGTAGCCATTTGCGATCAGAATCGCAGCAATGGCACCACCAGTTGTAAAACTCCCGTCTACTGTTAGATCGGGGAAATCAAGAATACGAAACGTAATATAAACACCTAGCGCCATCAAGGCATAGAGAAGACCTAGCTCGACGGCACCAGTCATTGAATCCATCATTATTATTCCCCCTTACTTTGAAAAAAGAGGTGAACGAAAGTGACGTTCACCCCTTTAGTTTCTTTCTTGTTACTGAATAATGTTTTTCTCTTTATCTTTTACTGCGGCTTTCATCGCATCCGTTACTTCGATGCCTTGTGCTTTAGCTGCTTTTAGGTTTAGGATAAGATCCATTTTGTCTGGAACCGTTACTTTCATGTCAGCTGGTTTCTTACCATTCTTGAGAATGTCGACAGCCATTTGACCTACTTGGTAGCCATGATCATAGTATTTGAAGCCAACTGTTGCGAAAGCTCCTTTTTCAACGGTATCACGGTCACTGGAGAAGAAAGGAATTTTCTTGTCATTGGCAATTTGAATAATACCATCCACGCCGCTAACCACAGTGTTATCAAGTGTAATCAAGAAAGCATCTACGCGCCCAACAAGGGATTGCGCAGCTTGTTTTACTTCAGAAGTATTTGTAACTGGCGCTTTAACAAGCTTGATGCCGTGCTTCGTTAAAGATTCTTCCGCATTTTTAGCCATAATAACCGCATTTGGTTCACCTTCATTGAGGACAAGGCCAACCGTCTTCACTTTCGGCATGTTAGCTGCAACGAAATCCATTAATTGGGCAACTGCCATTGGATTCGTATCAGATGCGCCAGAGACATTGCCGCCTGGCTTGTCCACATTGGTTACGATTTTAGCTGCAAGAGGGTCTGTAACAGCTGCGAAAAGAATCGGAGCCTTCTTCACTTGCTGTACGACTGCTTGTGCAGATGGCGTAGCAATACCAAGTACAAGATCGTTGTCAGCGGAAGCAATTTTTTGAGCAATGGATAAGTTATTGGGTTGATCGCCTTGTGCGTTATTGAAGTCAACTTTCAAGTTCGTACCTTCTACGATGCCCGCATCTTTAAGTGCTGCTAGGAATCCTTGGCGTGTTGCATCTAAAGATGGATGTTCAACAATTTGTGAAATCGCGATCTTGTAAGTCTTGGATGCGGCTGCTGTAGCTGCCGGAGTAGTTGAGGCTGCGCCACCTGCTGCAGGTGTTGGCTCAGCTTTTTGACCACAACCTGCGACTAACATAATAGCTGCTGATAATACGATGGATGTGAGTGCTTTCTTTTTCAACAAAATTACCCCTCTCTAAGTTCCCAGATGTTGCTTGGACGCATTGCTCTCCCACCACTTTAACGCTTTCGTTCAGCAAAGCGTGAGAGGCGAGGTGTCCAAGTACTTTTATAATTAACCATAGTTTAATTGGCTCATGGGGTTTCCGTCAATTGTTTTATCCGAATTTGTGATTTATTTGTAAAGATTTGTCGGGAGGGGAATGACGAGTTGCGAATGAAGGGAGGAGGCTTGTACGCAATAAGGAGGACAGCCTTAGAAGCCTAATGAGATGACTAAGGCTGCCCTTGTAATGTTGCGGATAGTGGAAGTTTTTAGTTAAGAAAGGTTCGTTCAAATTCAGCTTGAAGTTTCTGTGTTGTTGGACCAGGTGAACCAGAACCGATCGATTGGCCGTCTATTTGAAGGATTGGTGTAATTTCTACCGTCGTGCCTGTGATGAAAGCTTCATCCGCCTGTAGAAGTTGTTCCGTTGTGAAAGATTCTTCCTTGACTGGTAGTTGTAAGGCATGCGCAATTCGGAGTACGACAGCACGTGTAATACCATGCAGAATTAAATGATTGGCAGGATGCGTGTAGAGTACTTGATCTTTCACTATCATCAGATTCGATGCGCTGCATTCGGTGACCGTTCCTTCTCGATGAAGCACGACTTCTTGTACACCATGATCAAGTGCAGCTTGCTTCGCTAGGACATTTGGCAGCAAATTTAGAGTCTTGAGATCGCACCGTAACCAGCGAATATCAGGTTGTGTAACGGCTTTGATGCCATTCTGAATGGTGGCTAAAGGACGCTTGACCTCAGTACAATAGGCTAGTAAAACCGGCTCAGCCTGCGTCGGGAAAGGATGCGCGCGAGGAGCCTCTCCACGAGTGATTTGCAAATAAACCGTGCCTTCGATGAGGTTGTTATGATGAATGAGCTTGTTTAATATAGATAGGATTTCTTCACTCGTATGCGGTAAGGGAAGGCGTACTTCACTAGCTGTTCGTTCGAGTCGCTGCATATGTGCGGGGCCTTCATAAATCTGTCCATTGTAGACGCGAAACACTTCATAAATACCATCACCAAAGTAATAGCCGCGATCATCAGGTGAGATTTGAATGTCTTGTTTATGTACGAATTCATTTTTATAAAAATACATGTGGGTGCACTCCTTAGGAATAAAATAATTATGGAACATATGTTCTAAATAATGCCCTGATGTGGTATCCTACTTATAGGTTAACAAAGGATGAGAGACGCGTCAAAAGCTAGTATATTCGTGACTAGAGTGAATTTGGTTCTTTTGCCAATGGTACATCCATATGTTGTGTAGTATAATAATTTGGCACTACCATATATTGAGAAATAAGGGCTACTAACTCTTGTAGCGACTATCTTAAATGCAGCTGAATATGTAGTCTATTGGGAGGCTTATGGCATGGGGAATGTTTATGAGAGCAAGAAGTTAACGGGATTAAGTGAGAAAATCTTTTTGGATCGCTACGCACTTAAGAACGCAGATACGAGTCATGCTAAGGTGGGGGATACTGTCCTCGTTTTGACCAAGGATGATCCTAAATTCCCAGCTAAAGAGGTTGGCGAAATTATTAGTCGTGAAGGAAATACCGTGAAAGTTCGAACGCGCAGTGGGGAAACCGTGGAATCTGCAGTTGAGAAGCTAACGTTAAATATGGAGAAAACACCGGAAGAAATGTGGGATCGCTTGGCAGGCGCGATGGCTTCGGTTGAGAAGACAGCGGAGAAGCGTCAGGAATGGACGGAGAAGTTCAGATATATTCTGAACGATTGGAAGCTTGTACCTGGGGGCCGTATTGCAGCAGGCGCGGATGCGAGTGATGAATTGACTTTGTTCAATTGCTACGTTATTCCTTCACCGAAGGATAGTCGCGGTGGGATTATGAACACGTTGACCGAAATGACGGAAATTATGTCACGCGGTGGTGGCGTTGGGATCAATCTGTCTTCGCTTCGTCCAAGACGTTCTGTGGTGAAAGGTGTAAATGGATCGTCCAGCGGTGCTGTCTCTTGGGGCGGATTATTTAGTTATACGACAGGATTGATCGAGCAAGGTGGCAGCCGTCGTGGGGCGTTAATGCTGATGATTAATGATTGGCATCCGGATTTGGAGGATTTCATTACAGTAAAGTCCACCATGGGGCAGATTACGAACGCTAACTTATCCGTGTGTGTCAGCAATGGCTTCATGAAAGCAGTGAAGGAAGATTTGGAGTGGGAACTGGTGTTCCCGGATACGACAGATCCAGAGTACAATGAGCTATGGGATGGTAACTTAGATGCGTGGAAGAAATTAGGCAAGGCGGTTAAGCCTTATCGCACGGTTCGCGCGCGTGATGTTTGGCATTCGATTATTGAGTCGGCATGGAAATCCGCTGAGCCTGGCGTAGTTTTCTTGGAATATTACAATCAGATGTCCAATAGCTGGTACTTTAATCCAATCATTTGTACGAATCCATGTGGGGAACAGGGGCTTCCGGCTTGGGGTGTTTGTAATTTATCAGCGATCAATCTATCGAAGTTCTATGATGCAGAGAAGCACGACGTCGATTGGAAAGAGCTTGCTACCGTCGTGCGCTATTCAACGCGTTTTCTGGATAATGTCATTGACAAAACACCGTATCATTTTGAAGAAAATCGGGTGAATCAGCAAAATGAGCGCCGGGTAGGACTAGGTACGATGGGTCTGGCGGAGCTTATGATTCTTTTGAAAATACGGTACGGCAGCCCTGAATCACTCGAGTTCTTGGACAAGATTTATGGGTTCATGGCGAGGGAAGCGTATCTAGCTTCATCTGAGATTGCAGGCGAGAAGGGATCCTTCCAAGCCTTTATCGAGGATAAATTTATGGAAAGCGGCTTTATGCGCAAAATGACAGAGGTATATCCTGAGGTTGGAGCGGCCATTCATCAGAATGGTATGCGTAACGTGACAGTAATTACCCAAGCACCTACGGGAAGTACCGGGACGATGGTTGGCACATCGACAGGGATCGAACCCTACTTCGCATTCGAGTACTATCGTCAAAGTCGCCTAGGCTTCGATAAACAGTATGTGCCGATTGCGCAGAATTGGAAAGACGCGAATCCAGATCAAGATCTGCCGGATTATTTCGTTACCTCAATGAGCTTGTCCGCTGAGGACCATATTCGCGCACAAGCAGCCATTCAGACGTGGGTGGATAGCTCGATTTCGAAGACAGCTAACTGTCCAGCTGATTTCACGGTTGAAGAAACGAAACGACTCTATGAATTGGCCTATGATCTGGGTTGTAAAGGCGTGACGATCTACCGTGATGGCAGCCGTGATGTACAGGTACTGAGTACGAGCTCGGATAAGAAGGAAGAAGTGAAAGTTGAGGCTCAGCCGGATGTAGCTCCAGTGGCTGTCGCAGCAGAGGCTGTTGTGGAGAAGGAAAGTTTTGCTGCCATTTCTGGAAAACTTGCAGTGAACGTGGATGCCAAGACGGAACAAGTCTTCGATAAGCAATACAAACGCCGTCCGCAAATCTTGCGTGGCGCTACCTATAAAGTGAATACCCCATTCGGTATGGCGTATATTACCATCAATGATATGAATGGAACACCAAGTGAGATTTTCCTTAACGTAGGTAAAGCGGGATCAGACGTGTTCGCAATGTCCGAAGCACTCGGCCGTGTGTGCTCCTTGTTCTTGCGTTATGGCGATCACGGTGACAAAGTGAAGCTGCTCGTGAAGCACTTGAAGGGCATTGGCGGCTCCGGTGCCATTGGCTTCGGCAACAATCGCGTCGAGTCGATCGCAGACGCGGTTGCCAAAGCGCTCGAGCAGCACGACGAAGTGATGAGCGAGCCTGACGACGCGCGGAACTACGTGACCGCGACCAGCGAGGTGCTTGAGGCAGCGCCTGCGGCTGGCGCTGCAGGTCTTGGCGGGCACGCAGCTCCGAGCGCGACGAATGTCGCGGCGATGGACCTGTGCACGTCGTGCGGTTCCGCTTCGCTGGTGAACAGCGAAGGGTGTAAGAATTGCGTCAACTGCGGATATAGCAGATGTAATTGATGAAAACTCCAGGGCGGGGGCCCTGGAGTTGTTTTTTTTTTTTTTTATAATTTTCTTTTATTTATTTATATATTTATTTATTTAATTAATTTTTTTTATAAAATAAAACAGGCATGATATTATTTGTTTCACGCTGGTTTCAAATCGCTATCCTTGTTATTATTGCTGAGAGTAGAATGTTCTAGTCCATGGGCTTGCTTTTGCAAATAAATCGACCAGTAATGTACAAGCTGGACTCCGTCTATTAGTTCCACGCCGACTTCTTGCGCATACTTCTGTGCGTTGGAAGTGAATCCGCTTGTTGTGATAACTAGGCCTCCATTTGCATTCTGTTTTACCACTTGAGAATGGATAATTGCAATGGGATCAAACGCAACATCGTCCTTTTTGCATTTCGTTTGAACAAGAAAAAGGCCATCACCTCTTTGATGCTCGACATCTACGCCATAATCACCAGAAGTTCGGGTAACAAATGTTGTCCCTCCGTATACCCCCTCTAGTATTTCAGCTACAAAATACTCAAATTCGTATGGAATATTATTAATAAAATTGCTAGAGTAGCTTTGTTTACTAAGCGTCTTCTTCTTCTTTTTTAAAACGGAAATACAATCCCATGGCTAAAGTTTTGTACATCTGCTGATTGGTTTTTAAATACGCGGTAGAAAGTGAACGAATTGTTGAGAGTTCCTTCTCTTTTAGATAGTACTTGTACAATCCTAACCCTAAGAAGATAATAGTTACAATAGATAGAAAAATTTCCATTAGTCCAACTCCTTGGATTGTTTTCTATCTAGTTATTTCCACATTAAAATCAAATTAGACAATGTAATTAGAAATGGAGAATCAGTTTATTTCTCAAAGGCATTGATTAGTAGATAATATGGAGGTCAGTACAACGATGAAAAATAAGATAATTACATCGCTAATCGTATCGACATGTTTAATGATTCCCACCTTATCAAAGGCTGAGGGAAAATTAATTGAGGACTCAAATCTTGAAGTTGCTATTAAAAATAAGCTAATGGTCACTGAACTATCTAAAGAGAATATACGTGATTTGGAATATCTATTAATCTATAGGAATAATAACATAAAATCCTTAAAGGGACTGGAGAATGCCACCAGTCTAGGTCAATTCTTAGTACAGTACAATCAAATCTCTGATCTTAAGCCTTTGGCAAATTTAAAAAATGTTTGGTTTTTAAGTTTGAATCATAATGAAATTAGTGATATATCACCAATTTCCAATCTTAAGAGGCTCAGCAGTTTAGGCTTGGATTTTAACAACATTGTAGACATTAGCGCTTTAAAGGGATTAAGGCTCGGAAGCTTGTCACTAGAAAGTAATCCTTATTTAAAAGATATTTCCCCATTAACTCAGGTCCAAAATATCCACAAACTTGATTTGGCTAACACTTCTATTACTGATCTTACACCATTAGTAAATCAGCCTATCAATTCATTAAATATTTGTGATACAGAAATAACTGATTTAACCCCATTAGAAAAGATACTGAGTTTAAAAACTTTATACATTAAGAATTTACCTTTAAATAATCGAGCAGATGAAGTAATAAACCACTTAAAAGCAAGAGGTGTAGAAATTGTTGTTCCAGAAGATTTGATGTCAAAAAGTAATATTGAAGTAAATGGTAAAATTCAAACCTTTGAAGTTGAGCCAACGCTGTCTTACGATCGAACTATGGTACCTATGCGAAGTATTTTTGAATTATTAGGTGCAACAGTAGTCTGGGACGACTCAAGCCATAAAGTAACTGCGAATATTGGTAAAAACTTGATTGAATTTTCTATTGGATCAAGAAAAGTTACTGTTAATAAGGAAGACATGTTTTTTGAAGTTAAACCACAATTGTATCAAAACACAACGATGGTGCCGCTTCGATTCATAACAGAAACTTTAGGAGCTACCTTGGATTGGGACGATGCAACTTCTACAATTAATATTAAAACCAATTAAGGTATGGACCTAGAAGATGACTTTTCTAATTAAATAGGAGGTTTACTAAGTGAGAAAGTTATACTTGTTGAGTGTTGTAATCCTAAGTCTTATTTGTACTTCTGTTCTTATTGTTCCTTTTAGTGCGGTTGCAAAAGTGAGTAATGTTGTAACTATTGAAGATCAAGCTCTTGAAAAGGTTATTCGTAAACAACTTAAAAAAGACGATTCTCCATTAACCCAAGATGACATGGATCAGTTGATTACATTAGGGCCTACAACTTGGCAAGGAATTACTAATTTAAGTGGATTGGAGCACGCAACAAATTTAAGGAATTTATTCTTGGCAGTAAATGAAATCAAAGATATTAGTCCATTATTGGACTTGAAAAATCTTAGAGTATTAACGCTAAGATACAACCAATTGAGTAATATGGAATTATTAGGGAGAATGAAGCAACTAGAAGTTTTGGATTTAGCTGCGAGCAATATTACAGATATTAGTTTCCTTAAAGGAGCTTCACAACTAAAAGAATTAAATTTAAGTGATAATCTAATTTCTGATCTTTCACCTCTAAAAGATTTCAAACAATTAGAACGCTTTACTGCCTATGATAATCAAATTAGCGATATTTCCCCATTGTCGGAACTTCATTCTTTAAAATATGTTGTCCTTAAGGATAATCAGATTGAGGATATAACTCCTTTAAGAAATCTACTAAATTTGAGCTACTTGGGTATTCAAGATAATATGATAAAAGATATTAACTCGTTAAATGGGCTTACTCATTTAGGTGGCTTAGAACTGTCGAACAATCCGATTAAAGATTTGGCTGCAATAAAACAACTCACAAATCTTGCGAATCTAAATTTAGGATCACAACATTTAAAAGATATTAGTTTTCTTGAGAATCTGACTAATCTTTATAGGCTCGATCTAACTAATAACCAAATTTCTGATATACATGTTCTACAAAAGCTTAAGAAACTCCGAACTCTGATTTTATCATCAAATGAAATCTCAGACCTTTCACCATTATATGGTTCAGATGTACTAGATACACTTTATCTAGAAAACAACAAAATTTCAGATATTACACCACTCAGTGATTTGAAAAAAATATGGTTTCTAAATCTAAGTCATAACCCAATTATTAATTTAGATCCATTAACTAAAATGCCTAAATTGTATTCGCTTTATTTAAATAATAATGGAATAAACTCAATTGAGTTTTTAGGGAGTCTTCCACAACTATCTTCACTCTCCTTAAATGATAATAGGATCACCAGTCTCAAAGGAATTGAAGGTCAAACTAAACTATCATCGTTGGAACTACGAAATAATCGGATAACTGATTTGTTGCCGTTAGAAAAAGTTAATAAATTACAATCACTATATTTGGATGGAAATGGTATTTCTAATCTGTCAGTGTTGTCCTCACAAACGGACCTGAGAAGGGTATCTCTTATTAATAATAATTTATCGGATATTTCAGTTTTAGATAATCAAAGCAATCTTTGGGAAATATATTTAGCTAATAATCCTGTCAGAGAAGATTCTTTGAATTGGTTAATAGCAAGACAAGCTGGCGGTGTGGTTACTTCGTATGGTGATCACATATTTGTTTCGATAGATGGGTTACTTCAAGATTATTCAACTGAAGAAGATCCTCAAAATATTAAGGGGTCCATATATGTTCCAATGAGGAAAATATTCGAGGCGCTACATGCAAAAGTAACATGGGAAAATGATACTCGTACTATTGTTGCGACTAAATCAGATTTGTCTTTAAAACTTCAGGTTGGTTCTAAAAAGGTGGAAATTAATGGAGCAGTAAAAGAGCTAGATACAGAAGTTCAAATAATCAACGGAAGCACATTTGTCCCAATTAGGCTCGTCAGTGAAGCATTAGGCGCTGAGGTCAAATGGGATGCCTCGAACAAGACAGTCATAATATCAACAAAATAATAACAATAATAAAGGAAATGTTTAGGATCAATGATTGTTTCTAATGATATGCCTATGTAGAATTATTTCTAAATAATTTTTCCTAATGAATACTGCTACAAACCGCTAATTTTGCCGCGGTCCGCTTCTAATTTTAAACATTTCTGAAACAACTATAACGGAGCGCCGCGGGTTTGCGGGCTCCGTTTACTAATTAATTCTGGAATTTCACATTTTATATTTAATATTATTCATTTATATTTTCTCTTATTTTTTATGTATTTTTACTATGAGTTTCCCTGAATTATTATAGAAAGGTAGTGATTTCCTATGGGGCAACGAGCTAACTTAGTTATTGTACAGCAAGATGGTTACGATCTTTATTACAATCATTGGTGTGCAAATACGCTACCTAGTGATCTATTTTGGGGTCCAGAACATGCAATTTCATTTATCCAGGCTCAAAAGAAAGTTGATCAGACAGATTGGTTAGATGATATATGGGCCGAAGGTGGAGCTGTCATTGATGAAGCTAAAAAATTACTGTTATTTTACGGCGGCGAAGATATGCAATCTAATATCCCATATAGAAGGCTATTCTTAGAGTTAATGCAGAGGGTTTGGGGAGATTGGGAAATCCACTGGGCACATGAAGGTATTGTTGATCTTGCAGAATTCGTTGGCGTCTCGAGAGATAAAGTTCTTTCTGGTAAAGATGATGATTTAGCTAATGTAAACTTAAGACCTCCAGGTGCAATGGATTGGATTGATACTATTGGTAGCATAAAATTTGAAGATGAAGAAACACTAATTTTCCCTCTAGACGGGGGTATCGAAGGATATTTGCTTCATGGACCGGAGCTCTTGCAAAACTGTAATAAATCTTTCGGTTATAAACAATTTCATATGGAAGAATGGGCATCAGACTTTCCTTCTTCCGGATTTCATATAGACATAAAAAATAAGCAGATCGAAATATGGTATGCAGATGTTTTTTCAAATATCGTTCAACGACTTCAAGAGAAATGGCAGGATTGGAAGGTAATCGACAACTTTGATCGATATGAAGCACAAATTGAAATTTTAAGAGGTAGACTGCAGTTTCAAACTGAAGAGAGTAGTAAAATATTGTCGGAAATTAAAGCATCGCTTCTACGGTCACCTACAAATCCGTTGGAATCTCTTTCTACGTTAGTTACAAGATTACAGAAAGATGGTAAAGAAGTAAAAGTCAGCCCCTATGCCTATATGCATGAAAATTACAGCATGCCAAAAACTGTCCGTGAAGACATCATTCGATACGCTATTTCTATATTCGAGAACAATGAAAAATGAAGTAAAATATGTAATACTAAAAGTCGTTTGGCATGAATGCATATTTATGCATACGTGGTAAAAAAGTAAAAATATTTTTTCTAACGAATTCTGCAACAAATACTCATCATCGCCGCAGAGTTCTATAAATTCTAAACAATTCTGAAACAACAAAAACGGAGCGCCGCGGGTTTGCGGGCTCCGTTTTCTAATTAATTATGGAATATCACATTTTTTTTTTTTTTTTTTTTTTTTTTTTTTTTTTTTTTTGTGAAATTCCAGAAACAATTAGAATTGTTGTAGAAAAGCTTAGACGTTTTGTTTCAGAATTACTTAGACGGAATATTTATACAATCAAATGAATGAATATACAAAAAGAAGCAGACATCTGATGAATTCTCAGTTGTCTGCTTCTTTTTTTGAAGGGTTGTAGTAGTAATCCATGAAGAATAAACAATTAATAATTAACCCTAGCATTATAGAGGATGAGTCATTAGAAGGATTTATTGTTAGACTGTCTTATCTAAATGGATATCATGATTTCGATAGTCCAAATAAATTTCAGTATCAATTTAAAACTTATATATCTGATGGTTTTCTGGATTCTGCTGTCTATGTTCTGAATGTTAATTTTATAATACAAGCGCTTGAAATAATGATGAAGAATCATCAAGAGCAATGGGCGAGCTTTTATTTCAAACCCTGGACTTTTTTTCAACCACACAAGTGTCAGTTCATTGTATAAAGATAATAATTCTTCCGAGATGCCGATATGGGATATGAATGGAAAGGGAAGCTCAACATCATTCCCTTTAATATTATAGAACTGAAAAATTAATGGCAAAGATTTTCATCGGGTTGTTCGCATCCGTAGTTGCGCTCCGCCGGCTGCTTTTCGGAATACAAATGAGATCGCCCTGATTGACTTCATAATATTCGCCATTCACTTTGTAAAAGGCTTTCCCGCTTGAGAAATAGGATAAATCAATAAAGGTCGTTGTTGCATCTTCGATAATCCAGTTCGGAGTAGAGCGCCTGTTAAGGAAATATTCTATTTGCGGATTGATTTCCTTGTAGTCCATAAAAATCTTCATTTTTGGTTACTACTTGATTATCTAGAATTGGAGACCTCCAAAAAGAGCAGACGTGAGCATTTGGAGGACGGTACGGTTCTGCTTGATCAGCGTGGAAATGATCGAGCGGATACGAGCAAACTGTTGCGCACCAGCCAACGTACGAAAAGCGCCGGATATTTTCGTTTTGACCTCACCATCCGAATATCGCATTCTCCGTGATTCCTTGACATTCCCGAAGGAGTTGGGCGTTGCACAGCGCATGACCAAACGAAATGGGGTCTTGATGAAAGTAAGGCCAACAGAAATCATGAACCAGGCTCTAAGTTGTAACCGCTTTCGAAAAAAATACAAATGATCTATTATCCATCCATGGAGCTAATTGTAAGGTTTGTATATCATATTATCAATAGTCAATACAGAGTGGCAGAGATAAGAAGATAGTCTACACCGTCGGTGACAAACAGCTGAGCTGCATTCAACTGTTAAGGCTGTAGAAGGTCGAGACCTTGTATTCGCTTTCATGAAAACGATTTCAAAATCTGCCAACCAACATTAGAGGGAGGTGTTTATATTGATCGTCAAGCCACGTACGACGTAACCCAAGGGACAAGTGCTCAGTAAGAAACGGAGGCATATTTGATGGTCAATTCATCAAAAAATCCAAAATCTTTAACAAAAACAACATTTTTATCGGTAAAGTTGTAAAAAATTCCGAAATCTAAAAATTGGGCGACTCTAAAACGAGATTTTAGAGGTTGCCTTAAGAAAAGGAGTAAAACGAAGATGAACCGTGAAAAAGCCTTAATCAACGTCTCCCGCATCCTCGTAGTCATCATGCTGTTCTCTTTATTCGCGTTTGCCCCCGTCCCAGCCGCTGCGGCCGGAGGCGAACTGACACATGAACTGAACGACCTCATTGCACAAGCCGAAGCTTTAAAAGCCGGCAACGAGGAATTCCCGCTCCAGATTAGCCAGACCGACGTTGGATCCGATGTGAACAAAGCTTTCCCTTGGGTGTACGCTGACGAACTTAAAGATCTTAATAACGCGCTTGAGTTCGCGCGCAATGCGCTCACTCCCGCCGGCGAAGCCATAGCCAGCCTTGAAAACGCAATAGTGAGTTTCACTGGAAAGATCAAAGCGGACGGTTCAAATCCCTATTTCCGTCTTGATCCGGGTCCTGGTAAAATACCTGTAAAAATTACCGCGCCCACCAATGTCTGGGCCTCAAGAACCCCGCTTGACAACCGTGTCCCCGCCGACTTTGCTGGTGGTACATTCAAAATGATTCCGTATCCTTTTGCAGATTCCCAAGGCAAGGCTGATGTGCTCCAGATCAATTACGTCCATAACGGAAAGACCACCTTCGGAGGAATGACTCTTCAATCTCCGTTGTCGCCGAGTGTAGATGTCCCCGCAGGCTCAACTATTGAGTTTGATGTGTTCTATCCCAAGAGCGCGCAGGGAAAATTCATGAGGTGGAGAATCAGGAATGCCGGCTCTGACATCGATACTTACCTCAGGGAATATGATTACAACAACCTTAACCCCGACTGGATTGGCAGCTACAACGGTGAAACTTGGTTGTTAAAGCATCACAGCATTACCGCCACAACAGGCACTTCCTCGAACTTCATTCTTGAGCTCCATGGCGAGAATGGGCGTCCCGCAGAAACTGGTATGCTTCTTGTCGCCAACATCAAAATAACCGCACCGGACCCTAACGGCGTTGCGCTTCCGAACGTTGTCAACAAGGAAAACCAGAGTGTCGTAACGCCTTTAAAGAATGTTTACAACAAGCAAAATGGCACGTTCATGGTCGGTACGATTGGAACCGGAGCAGTAACCGGAACCAGAGCCAATCACTATGAAATCTTTGTCGACGGCAACAATCTCAAGGCCGATGGAACGCATCCCCGCGGCCCAAGCTGGCTGAAAAGCGTTACTGGTGAGGCGCTGAGCGGCGCAACCACCACCCCTGGTATAGGTGAATACAGTTTCCCGACCAGCTCTTATCAAGCGATCAGGGATTCCGGAACTCCTGGACAGTATAAGTCTCACGCCCATGTTTTGGCATGGTACAACCAGGCCCCTGCATGGATGAGACAGATGATTCCCGCGACCCTTTCATTGGGATATAATGGAACAACCGATTACTACGGATTGGGCAACGGCGTTACAACCACGGTTAAGGTAGACAAAGAAATGGCAAGAAGAGTGCAGTTTAACCACACAATGTATGTGATGCGGCACTTCCTGACCACAGACACGAAGTATGGCTCAAGTGTATCCCGCGGAGTAATCCCCATCAATTCATGGGACGTACTCAACGAAGAGGTCCACGAAAGCCGACACAGCGAAACCATCCCCGCGGATCCGAACAGCTGGAGACAGACACTCAAAAACACCAACTGGCTTTCTGCAATGTCGGATGATCTAATTGGCGGCGACATCTCCGAGCATTACATTTACTTACTCTTCAAAAACGCGCACATCGCGGCCCCTAACGCCAAGATGGCGGCGGCATACAAAGCCAACTACGCTAACCTTCCCGAGTACATGAAGCTCGACGGACACGACAACGTTGGCAGCATTAACGCATATATCGTTAACGATCCTCCGAAACTGACCTATAACGATTACGACATTTCTAATCGCACCAAAGCGAGGACTGTATACAACATGGTTCGCGCACTGAACACCGCATGGCTCTCCGATCCGCTGTATGACGGAAGACCACTTATCGAAGACATCGGTATCCAGGGACACGATTCGATTGGAAAGACCCTTGCAAGCGATAACCAATATGCCATGGCCCTCTATGCTTCTCTCATTGACGAAGGCCTTCTTTCCGGTATTGCCTACTCAGAACTTGACCTTAAGATGCCGACTAACACTCCAGGCGGCGGCGCGGTCGCTCCCGCAGTGCTCAATGTCAGACAGTCTGACGCCCTTGGTTATGAGTACGCACTGATGTACAAACTGTTCAATAGGTTCGCCCCTTACATCGATCACATCATCAGCTGGGGCGTAGCCGGTTCAGGATGGCAGGGAAGCTATGTGCTGTTTGACAGTCAGAGCAATGCCAATGCCGGCTACTATGGCGCCGTGAATCCGGACAGATTCGTTCTTGGACATTCATACCTGGATGATTTCTTTGCAGGCGAATACGAGAAACTTCAGAGCAGCTATGCAATTGACCTTGGCGATCTTGGAATCTATACACCCGGTAATGGAGAAGCCAAATCGCTTACAGCAACAATCGCAGCTAACAACAGTGTGACACCTGGAAGTACTTTCACAGCAGCTGTTAGCCTGGATAGCGTGACACAAAGCGTGTACGCACAGGATATCACGCTAAGCTATGATTCCAGCGTATTCGATTATGTCAGTGCAGCGGGTGCAACCAGTAATATTCAGGTTCTTAGCGAAGATACTGCTACCCCTGGAAAAGTGAGAATCATTTCCGTTAATATCGGAGGGGTAGCCGGAACTAGCACACCTGTTTTGAATATAACCTTTAAGGTAAAGTCCGGTGTTCAGAATACAACTGGAACCATTGCAGTCTCTCAAGCGAAGACTGGCGGTCCTGATGGAACCGTAACAACTGCGGCAATGAGCAGCAAGACTATATCCGTTGGTGCTATTCAACTGGATAGAACTGCTTTGAATGCAGCAATTACGAGTGCACAATCACTGTACAACGCGGCTATTGTAGGTGCTCGACCTGGCCAATATCCGCAAGCAGCTAAAGACACACTCCTTGAAGCAATTAACACCGCAATTGCTGTAAGAGACAATGCAAGCGCAACTCAAGCCCAAGTTGACAGTGCTCTCGCAGCACTCAACACCTCCATTGATACATTTAAAGCAACAGCTAATAAGTCTGCAGACATAAACGGAGATGGCGACACCAACGTAGGTGACCTCGCGATTGTAGCTTATCACTATGGCAAGAACTCCACTAGCGCAGATTGGGCAAAAGCTAAGGTTGCTGATATGAACGTCGATAACAAAATTGATATCTGGGATCTTGCGTATGTCGCAACCACCATCAATTAATTCGTTAGTTATACCCTATCCGTAAAATAGCAAGCCCAATTACAAAAAAACTGCCGTAATGACAGCCTTTAATCCAAATGCATGTGGGGCAAATTATTGAATTCTCAAGGTAAGAAAAGGAATTAGTCTAAGTCATCTGCCTTTCTTCGAATGGGAGGTTAGTTAGTGAGGATAGAAAATGGCTCACTAACTTATGGAGGCCACTGAAGGACTTGTAGTATTGGGACATCGTGAAAGAATTCGGATTGTATTAAGATATAGAAGCATTAAATAAAAAAGTGAGATCCCAGAATATTAGGAGATCTCACTTTTTTGTATGAGTTTGTGAAGAAACATAAAAGTACCTCTGGTATTATTGCGTGTTTGCATAAAATTATCTTGGTTCCTAAAAGCTTACATAGGTGGAACCCATATCCAGGCATCCTTGGCATAGCCGCGCTTCTCCCAGTAACCGATATGATCAGTGTCAATAAGCTCGATTCTGTTCAGCCATTTCACTGACTTGTAAGCGTACATTTGCGGCACCACCAACCGGACTGGGCCTCCCATTTCTCGGGGAATTGGCTTGCCGTCCAGCAGAAGCACGATCATCACGTCCTCCATCCAGGTCTGTTCTATTGTGATGTTGTCTGTATATTCGCCGTCAGCTGAATAAAACTTCACGAGCTTCACTCCATCCTTGACACCAACTTGCTCTAACAGTTGGTTCAGGGGAATGCCTTCCCAAGTGCAGCTGTTGACCGACCAGCCTGTGACACAGTGAAAATCGCTGATCTGCACTTGGCGGGGGAAAGCCAGGACTTCGGTCCAGTTCCATTGAAAAGGCCGATTCACTAAACCGTCGACAGTAAACGTCCAGTTATTTGGATCGAACTTAGGTATGTCAGTCACGGTATAGATTCTGAAGTTGCCCTTCGCCCCACCTCCCTTTGGAGGCAGCGAATCTGGCAAGGGTGTTAGCTTCAGAAAACCCGCAGACATGGACTCCGCTTCCTGAAGTGAGGGGAGGTTTGAGTCACCGACTACGGAGGTCAGCCAACGGGTAAACGGGGGCACGGCGGCAGCCGCCATAATCGCCCCCACCCCCACCTTGATGAAGGATCTCCGGGATATATGGCGGAATACCCTTCCTGTTGATGGTTCGTAGGAGCCGAGATCCATGACCTTCAAAGGTTTGTTCGGGGGGGCAGTCTCATTCCGAGCATCATCCCTGCCCGCCTTTATTAGCCAACGGCTTCGTGTGAATGAGTGGTATAGAGCGTACGGAATACCAAACCACGTCAGCAAATCATGAACTAGTAACGCTGTGTTGTTCCAGGCCGGAGGAAACGACCGGTACCTCCATAAGATAATGCCAGACCCGATCCAGCCTGCCAACAGTACAAGTACTACCACGAGGTTACCTTGCTGGGCTCTGCGGCCAGACAACTGGCGGAGATGTTTTAAGATGGACGGTAGGTAGAGGATGACAACCGCCAAGGATACCAGCCCAACTGCGATGTGCAGTTGCTTCACCCAAACCCGGCCTTCTCCTAACAAAGCCCGCATGGGCGGTATATAAAGCAAAATACCACTTACTGCCAGAAACAGCGAAATCCAAGCATTAGCAGAATGTAGCTTGCGAAGCTTCTTGCCCAATCCACCCTTTTTCACACCAATTCCCCCTTGTTGCATTTAATACCTAATTGAATCCGCTTTCTATTACCATTATAAGTATATTTTATCGAAAGTTGATAGCATTATAATTTGATATAAATTATCACTTATTGATAGCTTCTGACCCTATGTATGCACCAGATCATTGCTTTTTAGGTTATGTTTCTGCTGTATGCATAATCGGTCTTTTTTATAATAAATCGTGGATCATCCATATATCAATCTAATTACTGAGTTGTTAATATTGTAATAGAAATAAAAATTATACATGAAATACAGGAGGGGTAACAATGTTTAAATGGAAACGTTCTCTAGCTGTTTTGGCTACAACAACCGCATTGGTTGGATCGCTGGCTGCTTGTGGTGTTAGCGACAAAGGAGCAACAAGCACTATAGCGCCAACTGCTGCACCGACGACAAAGGCATCCACCGAGCCGGTTAAGCTTCGCATTATGTGGTGGGGTGCTCAGAACCGTCATGACGCAACATTGAAAGCACTTGAATTGTACACCAAAAACAACCCGAACGTAACATTCGAACCTGAATACTCAGGTATGGACGGATATCTGGACAAATTGTCCACTCAAGCGGCTGCCAACAACGCGCCGGATATCGTACAGCTTGATCCGGGCTGGACTCCCGATTGGGCTGCACGCAAGCAATTGGCTGAATTGACTCCAGCTGTGGATGTAAGCAAATTCGATGGGAAGCTGATGGCAGGCGGGCAATCCGGTGGTAAACAATACGCTATTCCCCTTGGCTCTGTTGCTTTTGGTATGATCTACGATAAGGCGGCGATGGATAAGCTAAGCATCAAGAATCCCGCAAATGGCTGGAACTGGGACGATTTCTTTGCTCTAGCCAAGGAATCCAAAGCCAAACTACCTAGTGGAACTTATTTCACCAAGGATTACGGCGGCAATTACTTCGTGTACTCCGCTTATCAGTATGCTAAAGGAAAAGGTGCGGTAGTCTCCCCTGACGGCAAATTTAATGTGGATCAAGCCACTTACCTTGAATGGACTAAAAAATTCGAAGAACTGCGTAAGGAAGGACTTGTTCCTCCGGCTGACGTAAACGCCTCTGACAAAGAAAATGATCCTAAATTGGACCTGATGGTTTCAGGGAAAATTCTGGTGCGTTATGCCTTCTCTAATGGCTATGGTACGTATGATAGCTTGAAAAAAGGCGCTTATGCCTTGGTTACTATGCCTCGCGTCTCCGCTCCAGGCGGCTGGCTGAAGCCATCCATGTACTTGGCTGTTAGTGCAAGCTCCAAGAAGCAGGAAGAAGCCAAGAAGTTTGTAAATTGGTTCGTCAATGATGCTGAAGCAGCTAAAATTTTGGGAACAGTACGTGGATTGCCTGCAAACAAAGACATTTCCGCCCTTCTGCAAGCTAGCTTTAGTGATGCAGACAAAGTCGGTTTAGACCTGCTTCGCGCAACAGAGAAAGACGGCCAAACTTGGGATTCAACAAGCGGCTGGACCAACTTTATTGACAAGGATTGGACGTTGGTTGGCGATCAACTTACCTTTGGCAAAATCACCCCGCAACAAGCTTTTGATCAGTTGAAATCTGCATCGAAGTCTTACGAAAAGTAGTCAATGCTAGATGCCCTGGAACAAAATATGTTCCGGGGTATCTTTTAATTTTTTGAAGTTTATGGGAGAGTGCAACCAAAGAAAATGGAGGGTATCATGGAAAGACTGATACTAACAGCAAGAAGTAAATTAGGGAAAACAACCGATTATTCCGAACTGCAGGATCATGGTTTGATCGCATCGTTAGATATAACAGGCGGATGCGGTAGGCCCAAAGATCCATTTCAGGCAAAGATTTCGGTAAGCAATGAAGGCAGCGTTGCATGGTCGGGGGTCATCCACGTGGAATTGCCTTTTGTGAAAAAAAAACCTCGCTATTTCCTGCCCGCATTCATGTATGGCAGGAACCGTGGGGAAGCTCCCCTGAACGTGCCCAAAGAGTTTCCGAGATTGAGGGACGGAAATCCGCCCCGTCCAGCTTCACCTTGGTGGATGGTAAGAAGTGACCGGCTATCTCATCCTGTTGCATTTGTATATGACAACGGAAAAATATATGGACTTTGTGCCAGCCCTTATTTTATCAATAAACAAGGAATCAAGCAGCAGTGGAAGCCTGACAACGAAGGGGAATTTTATCAGTACGGCGGCTATACTTGTTCCCTTTCCAAAGGAACTGTCGGTTACACACTCGGTTATGAGAATGCGCCGTGGTTATTCATTAAGGCAACACTTGTAAAAAATCGGGCACCTCTTGAAGAGAATTGCTTTGAGCTGGCGGCAGGGGAATCTGTGACGTTTACATTGGAGCTATATGAATATGCGGCAGAATCAGAATTGGGTATCAATACTGCTATTCAAGAGGTCTATTATCGCTATCATCAACGCCCGAGAAAAGCCAGCGATCCGAGAACAACAGTATCAGATTTATCAAAAGCAATTTATCAGTATGCATGGCTTCCGGCAGACAGGAGCTATTCGGGCTTTGTTATTGAAGACAAAGACAACGGTGGATATCGATACAATAAAATATTTTCTCTCACTTGGACAAATGGATTGTCAGTAGCAGTACCAGTCTTGATGGCAGCCCTGCGGCTCGAAGATGAATCCATGCGAAATCAGGCTCTCTCATGTATCACAAATATGGTTGAGCAATCCCTGAACCCTGCTACGGGGCTTCCCTTTGCAACTTATGACAATAACAATTGGTCAAACAACGGATGGTGGTTTGACGGAATGCATACACCAGGGCATACATCTTACCTGATTGGGCAAGCCATGTATTATATTTTGAAGGCTTATGAGTATGAAAAACGTTTTAAGCAATGCCTCCATGACGATTGGCTGGATTTTGTAACGAAGGTTCTAGTAAAAATGGAGGGAACAAAAAATACAGATGACGAATACCCTTACATTCTTTCGGAATTAACAGGCGCTGGCATAGAATATGATGCTTTCTGCGGAACGTGGTGCATGGCGGCAATGGCTTATAGAAGCTGGCTGACTGGCGACAAGACATATCTTGAAAGCTTGCGGAAAAGTGAAAGACATTATTATGAAACCTATGTAAAACGGATGGAATGCTACGGGGCTCCCCTCGATGCAGACAAGGCAATAGACTCGGAGGGGATTCTAGCATATATAAAGGCTCTTCGATACCTGCATGCTCTTACAGGAGATAAGCTATATTTGGAGCATATGAGGGATGCAATAGACTACGAATTCACCTTCAAGTTCTGTTATAATTCGCCAGTAAAAGTAGCGCCTCTGAGCAAAATTGGCTGGTCAAGCTGTGGGGGCAGTGTCACCTCTACTGCGAATCCGCATATCCATCCTATGTCCAGCAACATTGTTGATGAACTGCTGTACTTCGTGGAGAACACTAACGATCATTATGTTCGTGATCGGATGATAGATACTGTCGAATGGGGATGTCAGACCTATAATCGGTACGATATAGAATTTGATTATGGGAAAAAGGGTTGGATGTCAGAGCGATTCTGTCATTCTGAAGGGCTGGTAACGGAGACATATAGCGATGGTTCGCCGGCTAGTACATGGTTTTGCCTAATGCCCTGGGCCAGTGGATGTATTATAGAAAGTCTTTCAGGTGACCTTTGGGATTACAAGCGCTGAGATAATAATGAAGGCAAAAATGAGGAGGATTTATTTATTCATGGGCACATTATCTAACTTTCAAGCCGGCAGCGGCTATCAAGCATGGCTGGGATACCGCCAGTTGGTTTCAGGTGAACGCTACAATCAATATGCGCAATTTAACCGAATTGCAGTCACGGAAAAAAATGAGGTTATCCAAACCGCAGTGTCTGAATTAACCCGGGGTTTGGAGGGCATTTTGGGCGTACAGCCGGAAATTGTGGACTATGGGAGACATGTTATTGCACTTGGAACATTTGGCAACCATCCTCTTGTAGATCGTGTATTAGGAGCAGAGAAAATTGCATTGGTCGGATCGGAAGGCTATGTCATCAAATCTGATAAAGAATACGCTTGTATTGCTGTTGGCGCATCTTCCGCTAAAGGCGTGCTATACGGCACATTTCACCTGCTACGTCTATTAAGCACAGGCTCCTCTGTAGATGAAATAGATATTGTCGAAAATCCTATCAATATGCTAAGGATGATCAACCAGTGGGATAATATGGATGGCAGTGTAGAACGGGGTTATGCTGGCGAATCGATCTTTTTCAAGGACAATCTGATTACCGAAGATTTGGACAGGATTCGGGATTACGCAAGAATGCTTGCATCCACAGGGCTGAATGCAATTGTGATCAATAATGTGAATGTTCATAAAGTAGAAAGCAAGCTTATTACAGAATTTTTGCCTGAAGTGGCTAAATTAGCTGCCATTTTCCGTAAATACGCAATCCAGCTCTTCCTATCCGTCAATTATGCCAGCCCTATCGAAATCGGCGGTCTAAAGACTGCGGATCCCCTTGACTCGGAAGTCCGCCAATGGTGGAAGGAAAAAACTGCCGAAGTATATGCGGCTATCCCAGATTTCGGCGGTTATTTGGTTAAAGCGGATTCGGAAAACCGTCCAGGGCCGTTTACTTATGGCCGTGATCATGCTGACGGCTCCAACATGCTGGCTGAAGCATTGAAGCCTTTTGGCGGTATCGTGATTTGGCGTTGCTTTGTGTATGATTGCAAGCAAGACTGGCGCGACAGAAAGACCGACCGTGCACGAGCAGCCTACGATCACTTCAAACCCTTGGACGGCCGATTTATGGAAAACGTCATTTTGCAGATCAAAAACGGTCCTATGGACTTCCAAGTCAGGGAGCCTATTTCTCCACTACTTGGAGCCATGTCGTCCACAAATCAGGTACTCGAATTCCAAATTGCCCAGGAGTATACAGGACAGCAACGCCACGTATTTTATTTGATCCCACACTGGAAGGAAATCCTGGACTTTGAAACTTACACCAAAGGTGAAGGCTCCACCATCAAGCGGATTGCCAGTGGTACCGTTCATGGTAACCAGTTGGCAGGTATTGCTGCTGTTTCCAATATCGGCAATGACATTAACTGGACAGGCCATTTGCTAGCGCAAGCCAACTTATACGGCTATGGAAGACTGGTTTGGAATCCAGACATGACTTCTGAGGATATTGCTGATGATTGGATCAAACTAACTTTCGGTGATAATGAAAACATCATCAGGGTTATCAAGAACGTACTATTAAATTCGCCAGCCATTTATGAGTCTTATACGGCACCGCTCGGCGTAGGTTTTATGGTTACTCCCCATACTCACTATGGCCCTGATGTTGACGGATACGAATACTCCAAATGGGGGACTTATCATTATGCCGATTGGCAAGGAATCGGAGTTGATCGGACAGTGGCAACGGGGACGGGATATACATCCCAGTACAACACACCTAATTTCGAGCGATATGAATCCCTCGCAGATTGCCCGGATGAACTTCTGTTGTTCTTCCATCATGTTCCCTATACCCATGTCCTTCATTCTGGCAAAACCGTTATTCAACATATTTATGATACCCATTTCGAAGGTGTAGAAAAGGCTCAGCAGCTAGTAACACTTTGGTATAGTCTTGCTGGAACCATGGATGAGGTTCTGCATAAGCAAGTCGCTAAGCGTATTGAAGAGCAAGCGGAGCATGCCAAAGAATGGAGGGACCGGATCAATACGTATTTCTACAGAAAAAGCGGGATTGCCGACCAAGCAGGACGGTTGATTCATGCCTGAAAAAGTTACAATCTTTTAATTTTTACTAACTAAAACGAGGAAGCGGCCTGGCTAGCTTCTTCTTTTTTTCGTTATAATTTATAATAATTCGATGATTTGCCTACTTTAGCCTGAGAAGCGCGACTTATATAATTAAATTATAAAAATACCTACTATAAGGAAAGTACAGAGGTGATCACACTTGAACAATTCTACTATCTTTGCTCCAAGCGGCGCAGAAGTGAAAAAGAAGCGCAGGTTTTTCAGCAGATGGGATGCCCCGTTTGCGGGCTATTTATTTATTTCTCCATGGTTAATCGGATTCTTTGGGCTGACGGCATATCCCATGTTGTTATCACTGTATTATTCGCTTACCGACTATACTTTGCTGGAACCAATCAAATGGATTGGTCTTAGGAACTATTTCCGCATATTTACAGATGATCCGAGATTTACCCAATCTGTTAGCGTAACATTTCAATATGTGTTGGCATCAGTTCCGTTGAAACTGGTCGCAGCTTTACTGGTGGCAACTCTCTTGAATAAAGCAATGAGAGGGATTTCATTTTACCGCACTGCGGTTTATTTTCCCTCCCTCATTGGCGGAAGCATTGCTGTATCTATTTTGTGGCGTAATATATTCGGTGTTGACGGAATATTCAACGAAATTCTTTCCATTTTCGGTATTGTAGGAAAAGGCTGGATCACGAATCCAGGATCTGCGTTATGGACGCTAATTCTCCTGACGGTCTGGCAATTCGGTTCAGCCATGGTTATCTTCCTTGCAGGATTAAAGCAAATTCCGAACGATCTTTATGAAGCGTCTTCTGTAGATGGCGCGAACAAAGTCTTACAGTTTTTCAAGATTACGCTGCCAATGCTTTCACCAATTATTTACTTTAACTTGATAATGGGTGTAATCAACTCATTCCAAATGTTTACATCGGCTTTCGTTATTACCAATGGCGGACCGATGAATTCTACGTATGTATACGCACTATACCTATATGAGAGGGCCTTCAGCCGCTATGAATTAGGATATGCTTCCGCATTGGCCTGGATCATGCTGATCATGATTGTCATAGTTGCGGCTATTATTGCGGGCACCTCTAAGTATTGGGTCTTCTACGAAACGGACACAGGAGGAAAGAAACGGAAATGACTATAAAATGGAATTCTACTATCCGCCATACCCTCATGATCGTGTTCAGTATTGTAATGGTTTATCCCTTGATCTGGTGGGTCGGCGCATCGCTGAAATCGAATGCAGAACTTGGTTCTCCTGGAATTTTCCCTTCCGTACCGAAATGGAGCAACTATACGGATGGATGGCATGCTATTCCCGGACGCACCTTCACCGACTTTTATTTGAACACCTTCAGTCTTGAAGCAATGGTTCTGATTGCAACGCTGTTTTCAACAACCTTGGTCGCATTCGGCTTTGCACGTCTGGATTTCCCGTTAAAGAACCTCTGGTTTTCCATTCTTATGATGACCTTGATGATGCCTGCACAAGTATTGATTATTCCTCAGTATGCTATGTTCCACCAACTGGGCTGGGTAAACACCTATCTCCCTTTTGTTGTTCCCCACTTGGTAGCCAGTGGCGCGGGCGGAAGTTTCTTTGTCTTCCTGCTGATTCAGTTTATCCGGGGTATCCCGAAGGATCTTGATGAGTCTGCCAAGATTGATGGTTGTTCATGGTTCGGAATATTTTGGCGAGTGGTTCTGCCACTGACCCAGCCTGCTATCGTAACGATTATGATCTTCTGCTTCTTGTGGAACTGGGATGACTTCCTTGGTCACCTGCTGTACCTGAACTCAGTTGATAAGTACACCGTAGGTTTGGCGTTGCGTATGATCAACGACGCACAGTCCGCCCAAGAATGGGGACAATTACTGGCAATGTCTCTGGTTTCCATACTCCCTGCCACTATCGTATTTACGTTTCTGCAACGATATTTCGTGGAGGGCATTGCGACATCAGGGATTAAGGGTTAAGATGAATTTGAATAAGCAACTTGAAAACGGTAAAGAGACGGATTTCCTTCGTAGCTTTACCGTTTTCTTTAACATAAAGCCAAGTAAGGAGATGCCCCGAATGACGAATCTTTTTAAGAAATTTCGAATTGAAAGCTTATTTTTCCGCAGCTTTTTTGTTCTCATCGTTGTAGTTCTCGCCTGTATTGTTTGGACGAGCTACAATATTTCCTCCAAAGCACTGGTGAAGAACACCTCCCACTATCAACAGCAATTAATGGATGAACTAAATAATGAAATTTCGACACGACTTACAATGATTGAGCAGATTTCCTTGTCCACCTCTCGTGACAACGAATTGATTAGACTTCTTTGGAATAGTCAGGATGAATTTGACCGGCACCAGAAAGCCGATAATGTTCAGAATGCGATGGCAAACCTGACATATTCCATTCCTCTTATACAAGGTATCGATCTGTATATGGAACGTCCTTTCCTGAAAGAGCAAAATAGCTACATTCAATTCTGGGATATAAAGGATTTAAATAGGCAAGGGTGGGACAAGTATTTGGACAAAAATGATTTCGCTTGGACAGGAGAGTATGAAATCCCCAGCTTACAGGGGGATGTTCCAGTTCTCAGCTTTGGGCGAAAAATTTTATTTAATAATACTTTTTTGGGCGTCGTTGTTATTCATGTGAAAGCTAAAGAAATCCGGTCCCTGTTATCTGGCCGTTCAAGCGATTCCAATCGAATCATGACAGACAGTAATGGACAGGAATTCTTGGAAGTCGGAGAAACGTGGAAGCAGTTGGATGTGAGCCAATGGGTGAATATGAAAACCGAGCAGTCCGGCTATGTTCATATTCACGGAAATTCCAAAATGGAAGATTCACTCTTGGTGTATTCGAAGTTGGCCAATTCCAATTGGACACTAGTTGAAATGACACCCTGGAACCAGATTACAGCCAGCAGCATCCATTTAGCAGAGGTTATTGGTATCATTGGTGTTGCCGCCGTCCTGCTGTTGTTAATACTTACACTCTATTTAAGTAGACAATTTACAAAGCCCATACATATGTTGGTAACTGCCATGAGTTCCTATTCCATCGGGGGTAAAAATTTGGAATTACCAGGAGATTATCAGAACGAGTTTGGCTATTTATTTGCTGGTTACCGCAAGCAAAATGAGCGGATTGAGGAATTATACTTGTCTTTACAACGTCGATATGAGCAGCAGCGCAAAGCTGAAATTGAAGCGCTTCAGGCAAATATTAACCCACACTTTCTCTACAACATGCTGGACCAGTTGAACTGGATGGCTATTGATGCCGGACATGACGAGCTAAGTCAGATTCTGGAACTGATGGGACGAATGTTTCGGATCGGCCTATCAAACGGAGATAGTTTCATTACGATTGAGCGTGAATTGGAGCATATCGAATGCTATCTGGAAATCCAACAACTCCGTTGGGGCGAAGGCCTTAATTATTTCATTGATGTGCCTAGAGATGTCATGGGTCTGTATATCCCCAAGCTGACATTGCAGCCCTTCGTGGAAAATTCTATCGTGCATGGGTTTAACACAAGGCAATTCGGTTATGTCCATATCCAGATGAACCGTAAGGATAATTTGCTTCAAATCATAATCGATGATGACGGCATCGGTCTCCAGCAAGTGGTGGAAAATAAGAAGAAACGCCATACCGGTGGTTACGGCGTACGCAATGTTAGGGAAAGAATTGCTGGTTATTTCCACGAGATCTACGGCGTTGAACTGTCCGAACGAGAAGAAGGTGGAACCCGAGTTGAAATATTTCTTCCATTGTTGACGGAACCGCCTATCAATGAATATTGAGGGATGAAATGCACACAGGGATGGAATCGTGATATTTTATAATAAATTGTGGATGATTCCTATTTAAACTTTGTTTAAAGGTAGTTAATATTAATTTTATAGCAGTCAAGGATTTATTTGTTCCAGGCATACGTATTAGGCTTATCACTCTTGAATGCTGATATTTGTAATAGCTAAAGGAGGACAATTTGGTGTGGAAGATAGCCATTATAGACGATGAACGCCAAGTACTTCAAGGAATGAAGCGTAACATTCCTTGGGAGGAATTAGAAACGAAGTTGGTTGGGGAAGCATCGAACGGCATCGACGGGCTAAATATGATCAGGACTACACAGCCGGATATTGTTATAACAGACATATATATGCCCCTAATGAACGGCCTGGACATGATTGAACAATTAAGAAAAGAAGAATTCCTCGGAAAAATTATCATTTTGAGTGGTTATTCCGATTTTGAGCATGCCAGACAGGCCCTGAGGCATAACGTCAGTGATTATGTGTCCAAGCCTATTAGCGTGCCGACGTTGAAGATGATCCTAAACAAGGTTATCCATGAGTTGATGGATGAGGAAGAAAAGCGGATGAAGCAAGGAGAGCTAGAGCACAAGCTGATGTTGTACGAGCCATTTATTGAGAAGGAATGGGTGCGGTCAGCTGCAGTAGGCACATTGGACAATGCTAACCAAAATGGGGGAATTCTGCCTCAACCTTACCGCTTCTGGTCCTATACTAACCATGCAGTGCTCGGGATCGAGCTAATCCGCGATGAGCGAGTCCGCAAATTTTCAGTATCAGACTGGAACCTATTTCGATTCGCAGTGAGTAATATCGTTTACGAACTGGCGCGCAGGGTATTTCCTACCGTTGAGTATACAGAGCTTCACAGCACGCGAGCCGTATTGATTATCCATCCAGAAGCAGATAACAATGAACACACCCAAAAGGCCCTTGAAGTCTTGGGCATCCAGATCATTGAAAGCGTTGCAAGCTATCTGAAATTGATGAGCCGTGTCGGAAGCGGTAGCATCAAGTCCGACTGGACCAAAATTCCAGATTCAACAGAGGAAGCATTCCGAGCCATCGATTTGAGACAACTACGCCCAGCCCCATCCTTTGAGTTTTTTGTTTATCAGGGAGAAGTGGCGACCGAGAAGGAGCAAGTAGCCCTGTTTCCAGTAAAATTCTCATACGAACTGGCCAATGCCATGAAGGCTGTTCAGGAAACAAAGGCGCAGCAGCTGGTTGCCGATTATATCAGAGAACTGGAGAGCCATGTGGGGATAGACTCTGAATATGTTCAGATGCTGGGAAGTGAATTATGGGGAATTATTTCATACTGTCTTTATGAAGCGGGACATGTGCTGGATGATCTCTTCACGAATGACCAGATTGTCAAGGAGATCAAGGGCTTAATTCAGCCAGATCAGCTGCAGAAGTGGCTATCAGAGAAAATCTCCATTATCTGCGACAGTAGACAATGGAAGGGCAGCAGCAAACACCGTCAGGTCGTTGATTTCATTACGCACTACATTCACGAGCATTATGCGGAGGATTTAACGTTGGCCGTACTGTCGGATAAAGTGTTTATTTCACGGAATCACCTGTCTATCATTTTCAAAAATATGACCGGTGAAACTTTCAACACCTACCTGACCCGTGTCAGGATCGAAAAAGCCCGGGAACTGCTTTTGGAACGGAACATGCTGGTCTATGAGGTTGCAGAGAGCGTCGGATACAAAAACTTCCCTTATTTCAGCCTACTTTTCAAAAAAATGACCGGAATGAACCCGACAGACCTCATTAAAATGTGACTCCTCTGCCGCAGATGCCCTTCTCGAAGTCTATGCCAGTTTTCGGTAACGCTTTCAATTGGTTACCCTGGTAAACAACACTGCCGAGAAGGGCCTGCTTTGTCCATGCACACGTGTTCCGTCTTTTTTTGGGGGGCGAATTAAAATCATTTAGGGGGAAAGTCAAATGGGAGTGAGAATCAGTATTATCGGTGGAGCTGGCTTTCGAGCGCAGTACTTTTTACGGATCGCCCAAGCGTTACCGGAACGGTTTCAAATCAGCAGCATGGTCGTGAGGGATTCAACCAAAGCGAAAGCGATGGAAGAAAAATGGAGGGTTCCAGCCTACAAATCATTGGAAGCACTTTTAAAGCACGACCAACCGGATTTCTTCGTGCTGTGTGTAAGTGGCTCTCAGAGTATGGACTATTTGTTCAAGTTAGCGGAGGTAGGGATACCGGTTTTGCTAGAAACGCCGCCTGCACCAGATATGCAGGGACTAGAACTTCTACACGACAAACTGACATTGACTGGTGCCCGGGTGCAGGTGGCCGAGCAATACCAATTTCATCCAGTTCAGGAAGCTCGGTTGGCCATGATCCGTTCGGGAAAACTCGGAGTTGTTTCGGAAACGACGGTTTCCATTTCCCAACTGTACCATGCCGTCAGCTTGATCCGCCGGATTCTGGGGATCACATTTGAGGAGGTTAAGATCAAAGCCATGCGTTTCGAATCCAAATGGGTCAGCGGTCCGACCCGGAGTGGTCCACCATCAGAAGACAGGATGATTCCCATGCAAAGGGATCTAGCGTGGCTGGATTTCGGAGACAGGCTGGGGATATATGACTTTACCAAAGACCAGCATCGATCATGGATTCGTTCCAACCATCTTTCCATAAGGGGAGAGCGAGGAGAAATTTTCGATAATCGGATTCTGATTCAGCAGGAAAACACGGTTCCATTGCAAATGGATTTGAAGCGAATTAACCGAGGGGAGTATGAAAATGCGGAAGGCTATTTCCTTCAAGGAATTCTTTGCGGGGAACAATGGCTGTACCGGAACCCGTTTGCTCCAGCCAGGCTGTATGACGATGAAATTGCCATCGCCAGCTGTCTGGCGAAGATGGCCGAATATATTAACGGCGGCCCAGAATTTTACAGTTTGGCGGAGGCTTCCCAGGACCACTATTTGGGTATGATGATCGAGAAGGCGATAATGACGGGTGAGACAGTAACCACTTCCAAACCGTATTGGGCGGGCTAAATAATGCGGACTATTCACCTCAGAAAGCAATAAAACAGTTTCATTTAGAAGTCAAAAAATCGCATTTGCTGTCGGAAAAAACGGCGGAATCCGTAGGTTGTATGCATTTTCGGTCTATTTTATAACAATTCGTGGATCATTCATATATATAACTTACTTGCGAGTTGGTACTATAGTAACAGGTAGGACACATTATAAATGAAATACAAGAGGGGGAACATTGGCTACATTAATTGCATTGGTTGGATCGCTGGCTGGTGGTGGCAGAGGCGATAAAGAACCCGCTTCCTGTAAATCGCCTTCTACCGCACCATCAGCATCCAGCGAATCATTGTGAGATGTGAGAACATCCTAACCATGCATGCAGTGATAAGCGTAGACTCGAAGGAGAGGAGAATTATTGCGATAACAACAAGCTCGCGGTATAAAACTCTTCGCAGTACTAGCGCTGTTATTTCGTTACCTGATGGCATCAATGATTTGTACGGAACATATCTCATTGCTATGAAAGCGTATACAATTCGACAAGGAGGAACATGTAAAATGAATATAAATAACTGGCGAAAGACGCTTTCAATTAATTTGGTTAGCGCCCTGATGTTATCCGCCATTGCCCCTATGGTGGTTTCCACCTCGGTTCATGCAGCGGTTAGTGCTGCTCCAGTAACAGCTAACTGGTACACGCAATATCAGACGATGGATGGTTTAGGTGCCGCCTATGCATACACGGATTCCGTCCAGATGATGCAGCTAGCTTCAGCTGGCTATCAGGACACCGTAAGGCATCTGCTGAATCTGACATTCAGCGAAAAAGACGGAACTGGACACGACATTGTACGTGTGATCATCGGCGATAACGGCGGCCTCACCACCGCTAACGCGACAGCAACTAGCCCAGGTTTCAACCCTGTTACAGGCTTACCTGCAGATGTCACAAAACCCGGCTTTGATATCCAGGGAAATCCCATTCCCATGAGGGGGACAGCCGGTCAGTACGGATATAAAATTGAAGCAAGTGACCGTTTCTACGACGGCAATACCGATAGTATTTGGCCTAACGAGCCGTTACATGACCCAGGTACGCTGGTGCCCGTAGAGGGTTTCGTATGGGATTACCCATCTTGGAATCAACCGCTTGCAAATGACGATGGAGGCCCAACCAATCTCTTGAGTGCACCCGGGCAAGATCCTGTAGTGATCAAAAATACGCCACGGACCAGAAAAGAGCTGTTCGACTACGATCAGGTATGGACGATGCTTCAGGCTATGCAGTATGGCGTGAAGCAATTCTATGCCTGCACGTGGACCGTACCTTACTGGATGAGTAATACGTCGAACAATACGCCTAACAAAATCATTCGCGGGGACGTAGCTACAATCGACGGTAAGCCAGTAAAAATTTACTACCAGGCTTATGCCGATTATCTCGTCAATTATATCCGAGGCATGTGGGAGCAGTGGGGTATTCCCATTACCGATATCAATCCCTTTAATGAGGTTGACCTTGCAGGCGGAACCGCTGCATATGTGCAAGAGCTTATTGACAGCTACATCGGTCCTACCCTGAAAAAATCTATGCAGCCAGGCGGTGCGCTCTACGATATTAAGAATCCAACTGGTAAGATTATTGATTTTATACCGGAGCTAGCTGCTGTAGATGGTACCAACCTCAGTGCATCTCTAAGCAGAGGCGGAACGGTATTTTCTGAAACCGACCCAGGTAATGCATCAGATAAAAATCCGTATCTCGACACGTTTACCACTCACTTGTATGGTACAGTCGGTATTGGAACGGATGAAACGAAGCTGTACCATACGGGTGACTTTTCCCAAAGTCCGTTGGATTATACAAAGGATGGATCCAAGTATCCGGAGTATCTGACAAGGTATAAACTCTGGCAGGCTGAGTTCATGAATCAGGATACCGGTGACGGATCAGCTGGTGCTTATACGCAGCGTTACGGCAATCAGAACATTAATGACGCCGTGCGTTGGTCCAACCTGCTAACTAATATGTTCACCAGCAATCCAGGATTCAACGGCTTCGTATGGTGGAGTATGTGGGATAACAACGGTGCAGACGGCTCTGATTTGATTCGCTTTGTAAATAACAATTCACAGCAGAAGGCAGGACATACCAGTACGCTGACTGGCGAATACCGTTTGTTTAAACGCTTTTACGGCTATGGCCATTTCTCCCGCTTTATAAAGCCCGGCGACGTACGTTTTGATGTAACACGTGCACCTGTAACTGATATCAATGTGGTCGGTTTCAAGAACCCAATGAATAATGATTTCGCGATGACAGTCTCCAACGCCAAAAATGATGACAGCATCCAGCCCTTGGAATTCACGCTGAAGGACTTCCCTGCAGGTACCACGAGTGTAACCGTGTTCCGTACCTCAGGCAGCGAGAATCAGAAGAAGCTGGCAACGATACCTGTAAATAATGGCAAGTTCGTTATCGACATCCCATCGGCTAGCATCGTTACCATTGTACCGTCACAAGGCACTTTTGCCACTTATAACGGTCTTGATGGCGAACGCGATATTTTCTCCTCCCTTGAAGCGGAAGCAAATGACAACAGCGTACCTGGTAACGCAGCAGGAGTTGCCGGTCGTGACAACGAGGCTGTCACCTTGGGTGATGGTACATACCTCGCTTACAAAAACCTTAACTTTGCGGATGGTTCCGCTAACGGCGGTGTGGTCCGCAGACACTTGTTAAATCTGACGGCACAGACGAAGTCAGCAAAAGGCGGCAATCTTCAAGCCTATGTCCTGCCGGTAGGAACACCTGTGAGCAGCACAGCTGATATCTTATCCAAAGGTACACAGGTAGCTGATATCTATGTGCCTGCCAATGATAGATACGGTAAATATCAGGACATGGTAGACACGGGCGACTTAAGCGCATATGGCCATAAGGATCTCTACATCGTAACTAACGGTTCAATTACCGTTGACCGCTTCCTATTTGGAGCCAATGACTCCGACTGGAGTACGGCAGCGAACAACTCGACGGTGTCCATTCCGGGCAACATTCTGCTCAATGGCGATTTTGATACGACAACTGCCTCCAATACAAACAATTGGTCTGGGGGTCGTTACAATAAGGGAACATTTGAACAATCCGTCACAGGACCTGCTTTAACAGCGGATAACATTCAGAGCTATTCGGGCCTTTCCCGTTATCTGAAAAACAATTCTACATCAAAGGTGGCTGGTTCTGGTAAGATTGCCAACCGTATCAATGCCCAAGACCAATATGATGGATTGTGGCAGGATGTCACTAGTAAGTTGACCAAGGGTGAAAAGTACAACTTCAAAGGGTACTTTCTTGCCATGAAGAGTCGTCCGGAGAGCTATGACATAGCTGCCGAGAACCCGGGTGACGTGGAAGTCGCACTGGTCTATTACGACAGCACCGGAAATCAGCTGGGCATGACCCGAATCAATGGACGTGACATGCCTGAACCTTATGCAGCTCGTGAAGCCGGAGATCCTGCTTACTGGAACGCCAGTGGCCAACTTGTTGGTCGCATCCTTGAGGGAGGACCAGTCAGTTTAACTTCCTTCCAGCCTGTAGATGTAAAGGTGGCTGACTGGCATGAGACACCTAACCAACCATTCACTTATAATGAACCAGCTGGTACTGCCAAGGTTGTTTTGGCAATGTATGCGAAGGATTCCAACATCCTTTATGCAGATCAGCTTTCGTTAACACCTGAAGTGATACCATCGTATAATATTTTCATCGATGGCGCACAACCAGCAAATTTTGATGCCACTACGACGGATTATGCTTATACAGTAACAAGTAATGCCATCCCAAAAGTAACGGCGTCTACAAATGATAAAGATGTAAAAGTAAGTATTTCGCAGGCTGACAGTAATGTAGGTACAGCTGTTGTACGTTTTATTAAAGGCCAAACTGTTATCAAGACGTACAAAGTAGCATTCAGCACAAGTGAGGTCATTAACTTTGCGAGCGGGCTTCCGGCAGGTTGGGAGGTAGTCAATCCGACAGTGAATGCTGTAACCTATAATGCAGCAGGAAGTGCAACGGTTACCACAACCAAATCGGATACCGATTACCCGAATAGCCATAATATGCTGCAATTCCCGGGTTCGGCAAATGGCAACTGGACACTTACAGCGAAGATTAGCGTGAATAAAGCCCTCAGTGATGCTAGTTTCACTGATAATACACAAGTAGGATTTGGTATCAGCAAACCTTCAAGCGGTGAGTTCTTTAGAATCAATGCAATAAGAGTTGGTACAAGTATAAAAGTTAATAGTTCGGGTAATTCAGGCACGACGCCAAATTCAAATACAACAGGTCAAACGAGCTTGAGTGGCACAGACTATTATCTCCGCATTGTGAAGAGTGGAAACGATGCACAAGGGTATTTTTCCACGAATGGTGGTTCAACTTGGACGATTATGAGTAGTAAACCAGGTGTTACTGTTCCGACAACCTTTACTCCTGATTTCTTCAAGGATGCAAAAGTACAATTATATGCAACAAACTTAAGTGCTACAGCAGATCTGCAAGCGACTTTCACTAATGTGACCTTAGTGAAGACATTGGCGGAAACTGGAGATGCCGACGCAGACCAGCTTGCTGTAGAACAAGCGGCAGATCTAATTGGCAACACGATTACGGTTCCGAATGCAACAGGTGATGACGCAGAATCATTGAAAACCAAAGCAGTAGCATTACTGGCTAACAACGCTACGCTAACTTCACTTGGAGTTACCAGTACTATTTCCTATGAGAATGGTCAATATGTACTGAGTATTATTAAAGGAAACGCAAGTATAAGTGTCAATTCACTTTCCATCATCGGTCAGGCAGGGTTTTCGGCGACATTAACGGGTATAAGTAATGTTATTCCAGGCCAGTCATTTAATGTGAACTACGGTTTGGTAAACGTAACACAAAGCGTATATGCGCAGGATATAACCGTAAACTATAATGCCTCCCAGCTCGAGCTTCAAGGCATTCAATCCTTGAAGACCGGAGTTACCGTCGCTGACAGTCATGTTGTGGCACCGGGTCATGTCCGTGTTTTGACTTACTCTCAAGGTGTGGCAAATGCGGTGTACGGAAGTGAGGAACTTCTTCAGCTTCAGTTTAAGGCACTTCCTTCGTCCAGTACGGTCACTAGTTCCGTATACCTGACAGATGTTAAAGTATCCGATGACAACGGAACGGTCTCGACCGTGAATAGCGGCTCCACGTATAACGTTACCATAGCCGCAAACATAATCGATAAAACTGCTTTAAATAGTACTATTGAAACGGCAGTCGCAAGCCTTAATGATTCCACGGAAGGTAATCTGTGGGGACAATATCCAAACGGCGCCAAAGCGGTCTTGCAGTCGGTAGTAAGCGATGCACAAACGATGGCGTTGAATGCCTCAGCTACGCAAGATCAGGTAAACCAGGCGGTCTCGCAGCTTAGCAGTGCGCTGCAAGCATTTAATAGTTCGATTCATACTCAAGCTACAATCGGTGATTTGGGACTCCTGGCTAAACATTACAATAAAACCTCCGATTCACCGGACTGGAGCATCTCTAAGCGTTACGATAATAATCATAACGGGCGGATTGATATCTCCGACTTTGCGTACATCGCAAGACTTATCCTAAATTACTAAAGCAAGCAATGATTTCCGGAAGAAGGTAACTATTTACCTTCTTTCCGGTATTTTGGCGGAGAGGATGAAGAAGGTATGCTTAGAAGACAAGGTTTGATGGGTAGAGTTCTTGCAATCATGTTCTTATACACAATTTGTATGCTTCCCCTATCACCTGCACATGCTGAAGGTTCACCCCAATTTATATTAACAACAACCTCCGATTCGACTACTGTTGGTAGTGAACTGAAGGTTAGTATCAAAGGATTGCAACTGAATGATTTATATGCCTATGAGCTAAACCTTACTTATGATTCGACAAAGCTTCAATTTATGTCTGCCGTAAGCGATGTATCCGGAGGCTTTACAGTCCCCCCTATCATTAAAGGCAATCAGCTTCAGCTCGCGCGTACAAGCATAGGGGCTAATCGTGGATTAGATGGGGATAGTAGCCTATATACACTTACCTTTACAGGACTAACAGCTGGAACAGCCGACATCATGCTTGACAAAATTATCTTAGTGGATTCCCAATTGAATTCTTTCGAGGCAGTTGGTGGCGCTCAGAAAAGCATTAGCGTTGTGAATAGCGGTAACGGTAACGGTAACGGTAACGGTAACGGTAATGGTAATGGTAATGGTAATGGTAATGGTAATGGTAATGGTAATGGTAATGGTAACGGTAACGGTAACGGTAATGGTAATGGTAATGGTAACTCAAACTCAAGCGGTAATACCGATCCTATCACTGAACCGATAAAGATTACGGACGATGGTCAAGGCAAAAAAACCGTAGAGCTTCCGACTACTGCCAATAAAGTGAATATAGCGGTGAATCGGATTGGTACGGATCCCCAGACCCGTCTAGAGATCAAGAAGGAGAATCTTAGTGTGGAGCTTCCTCCCGAGGTATTGCTTCAGCTAAGAGGAAATTTATCCGAGGAACAATTAAATAAAAGTAAGCTCGTATTCACTATGAATCCGCTGTCTATCAGTGAAGCCGACACTCTGATAGACCTGGGCAAGCAATCCCAGAACGTTGGTTTAAAATCGTCTGGCAACGTATACGAATTCAGTTTGCAATTAATCACAGGTGACAATCAGATCACTTCCTTGACAACTTTCACAAAGCCAATCACTTTGCGATTAAAAGTAGATCCTTCCTTAAATGCCAAGTTGATCTCCATTTATTACATAGCGGATGACGGAACGCTTGAGTTTATAGGGGGGACCTACGCAAACGGTGAAGTTTCAGCTGACATCTATCATTTTAGTAAATATGCAGCCTTAGAATATACGAAAACGTTTGAGGATGTTCCAAATGTTCATTGGGCGAAGAATGTTATTACCGAACTTGCTGCTAAACATATTTTATCTGGAACAAGCAACTCGGATTTTGAGCCAGAGCGGAAGGTTACTCGGGCTGAATTCACGGCCCTACTGGTGAGAGCTCTTCATTTAACTGACAAAGGAAACATCCATTTCTCGGATGTATCGGTATCGGACTGGTTCTATCCTGAGGTTTCCATTGCGGTAAAGTCAGGAATTGTAGAAGGAAAGAGCGAAACAGCCTTCGCGCCTCAGGCATCGATTACACGAGAAGAAATGGTCGCCATGCTCATGCGGGCTTATGGAATGCAGCACAGTGATGCTGCCATGCATTCGGGATCTGCTTTTGATGACGAGAACGCTGTATCACCGTGGGCCGTGACTTATGTTAGAAACGCGAGAGCTTTGCATCTTATCGAGGGTCGAGAGGGTAATTTATTTATACCTCAAGGGGTCGGAACTAGAGCGGAGGCCTCTCAGGTTATTTATAATTTCTTGGGGCTGTAAAGTTGTAACTCTCGAGAGCCATGGCGAGAGCCTTGGCTCTTTATTTCTATCTTAATCCTAGTATCTGCGGCTGTTGTAGATGGAACCAATTATAATGTCGAAATGAAGATACCGTTTAAAAACGATCACCCCGCAAAACGGTACTCAGATTCGGTTTTGGCGACATTAACAGGTACTGGCAGTGTTACTCCAGGCCAGTCCTTTAACGTGAACTATGGTTTGGCAAGCGTCCAGTCATTAAAGACAGGCTTTGCCGTTGTTGATAGACATGAAGTCGCGCCAGGCAAAGTGCGTATTCTAGCCTATTCTCAAGGTCAGGAGAATACGGTGAGCGGAAGCGGCGACCTACTTCAGTTACAGTTTAAGTCACTTCCTTCATCCAGTACGGTTATATACAGTCGGATCCAAGGCTGGGTTACAAGCAGCCATCAACGATGAAAGGATAATTTCTATGGAATATGTCGAAATTAATCCTCAAATTGAATTATTCATTAATAGACACTCCACACCCAATTGGATTATTGAAGATGCGACAACAGATTTTTACGATTTAACATATATTTTCAAAGGAAGGGCTTACTACTGCATTAATGGTATTGTGTATGAAGTAAATCAAGGAGATCTCCTGTGTATCCCTAAGGGCAGTCGCCGAAGTGCAACCACTGACTCTGCAAATCTAATGACCAGTTATGCGCTAAATATTCAACTCTATGATATGGAAGGCAAAGATGTTAATCTGCCGTTTCCATTAATATCTCATATCGGTGAGCCCGAAGAATTACATTCATTGTACAATGAATTAACATTTGAATGGTTAAAGAAAAATAAAGGTCATGAATTGAAAGCACGCGCATTGTTGCTTATGATCCTTCATTACTATTTCAAGGCTTTGTACTTTAAAGACAAAAATGTGAACATAGACAAACGAATACAGAGATCCATTAGATACATTTTAAGCAACTTGCAAAATCAAATAGAAGTTGAGGAGCTAGCATCCCTTGCTGGCTTGACCACTGCGTATTTTGGAACTCTTTTTAAGAAATACATGGGTGCATCCGTTAAGGAATATATTAACAGAATGAAAATCAATAATGCTGAGAATATTCTTCTTAGCGGTGAGTTTACCGTACAGGAAGCAGCTTATAAATGCGGCTTTGAAGATATTTATTATTTCAGCAAGTTATTCAAAAAAATAAAAGGTTTTCCGCCATCCAGAATTTTGATAGAGAATAGTAGGTCTGATCGACAGGAATTTGAAACCCTGAGCAATAGGATAGTAATAGTCTGAACAAAATATAGTGTTGTTCTAACATGACGAGAACCTCTAATTCTCGATTATTCGGAGGTTCTTTTTTTTGTTGTCACAGTTATGAGCGAATTAAAATGTTATCCATAATTTATACAAACGATATATAGTTTGTCCATGGATTTTGAAAACGCTTAAATTTACAATTTAAGTATAAAAAGAAAGAATCATAGTAGCCTACGAGAGCTTAAATTTGGATTGATTTCCTAAGCATTTGAAGCGAGCAACATTATGTTGAAAAATACACATAGGTGAGTACACCAAATGGAGAGGAACGATGTAATGAAAACAGAAGCTAGCACTACAACCTCCATTCTTGCAGTCAAAGGAGGTGGCGTTGCCTATTTGAAAAGACAGTGGTCACTATACGCAATGATAGTCGTACCAATAGCATTTTTCATCATTTTTAGGTATATTCCGATGGCTGGCGTTATGGTTGCTTTCAAAGATTACAACATATTTAAAGGGGTTTGGGCCAGTCCATGGGTAGGGTTAGCAGTCTTTAAGGAAATCTTCGCCATGCCCGAATTTTATAAGGCACTTCGAAACACTTTGATGTTGAACGTACTCGGATTGCTTACCTTTCCGGTTCCCATTATGTTAGCACTTCTTCTAAATGAACTTCGGGTGCAATGGTACAAGAGGGTTAGCCAGACATTGATGTATTTGCCCCATTTTATTTCGTGGGTCATCGTAGGGGGGATGGCCATCGAGTTGCTATCAACCAATAATGGTTCGATTAATCATATGTTGATGGCGATAGGTGCTTCACCCATCCCATTCTTGGAAAAACCGGCGCTATGGATTGCAACTTATGTTGGGGCAGGGGTTTGGCGCAATGCCGGTTGGGGAACGATTCTTTATTTAGCAGCGCTTACAGGAATCAATAAGGAATTGTATGAAGCGGTAGAAGTAGATGGTGCAACCCGAATGCGCAAGATCTGGCATATTACTTTACCAGGCATTAAACCGACCATTGTCGTCTTGTTCATTCTTCAGATCGGAAATATGGCCAATATCAGCTTCGAGCAACCTTATGTTCTGAAGAACTCATATGTGATGGATTACGCTCAAGTAATCAGCACTTATGTATATTCTGTAGGGATTCAATCCGCAAGATTTGCACTTGCAACTGCTGTCGGTTTGTTCCAGTCAGTAGTCGGATTAATTCTTCTTCTGTCGGCAGAGTTCATTTCGAGAAAAATCAATAATCAGGGCATTTTTTAATGGGGGTACATATATGATTCAAAATCCGGCTGAGAAAATAGGCAATACGGTTATTATGCTTCTACTGGGCATCTTTTGTTTGTTCTGTGTGGTGCCCATGATCCATATTTTCTCGTTATCGCTCAGTGGTAATCGGGCAATCATGTCCGGCGAAGTGACATTATGGCCGATAGATTTAAATTTCGAACCGTATAAGAACGTATTTGGTGATCTAAGCATGATCCGCTCGCTATTCTTTACGATCTGGCTTGTTGTCATTTACACAATTGTGAGCTTGATCGCCACAATCCTAGCTGCATATCCACTTAGCCGGCGGAATTTTAAGGGGAAGAACATCCTGTTCGCTCTGATCATCATAACCATGTTCTTTAATCCAGGGATTATACCAAACTACTTGTTGATTAAAGAGCTTCATATGTTGAATAGCGTATGGTCGCTGGTCTTACCTCTGCTCATCAACGCATTCTTGTTAATTATCCTGAAAACATCGTTCACACAGCTCCCAGTTGAACTAGAAGATTCTGCCTGGATGGACGGATGTGGTCATTTCCGCTATTTGATGCGAATAGTGCTACCGTTGTCATTACCAATTCTAGCGACATTGGCTTTGTATTCTGCGGTCGATCGATGGAACATGTTTCAGGATGCGCTGTTCTATATTAACGACGCACACCTATATCCCATTCAACAAAAGCTATATGAGATCGTGATTAACAGCCAGGTGAACGATGCCACAGCCCAGGAAGGATTTGGAGGTTCTTCTCCAGTGCCAGAGAGCTTGCAGGCGGCAAGCATCATGTTCGCAACTGTGCCAATTTTACTCGTATACCCTTGGCTCCAACGTTATTTTATCTCTGGCATGCTTGTAGGTGCAGTTAAAGGCTGATAGCTGTCTCGACCGTTTCAAGCGGTTGAATTCACTATACACTTAATAGATTAAAGGGAGGATTACGCATGCGAGTAAAATTTCGCAAAACCATTAACGTAGCAATGGCAGTTTTAGCGACGTCTGCTATCGCGCTTGCAGGCTGCAGCAACTCACAAAACAGCCCAAGTAACTCAGCTACTCCGGGAAGTTCAACAGGTGCGAGCGAGACCCCGAAAGGTCCACCGATCAATTTGACGGTTGAGCTGTTTGATCGAAGTAATGCACCAGCAGGCGCTCCGCCAATCACTGACAATTTCATGACGCAGTATGTTCAGAAAAACTTTGGAGATCCGAACAATATTACGATCAAGTTTGTCACCATCCCTCGCTCCGAGGAAGTCAAGAAGCTGAATGTATTAATGGCTTCTGGAACTGCGCCCGATCTCGTCTTTACGTACGACAAGCCAACTGTTCAAAGTTATGTGCAAAGCGGTGGAATTGCGGATCTTGGGCCAGCGATTGATAAATACGGACCTCAGTTGAAGAAAGTGCTTGCTCCAACACTGAAGGACGGCGTTTTTAACGGCAAGCAATTTACGATTCCAGCGTTACGGGTCATCCAATCGCAAACGACAAGTATCATCCGTAAAGATTGGTTGGATAAATTAAATCTGCCTTTGCCGACGACGACGGATGAATGGTATCAAACATTGAAAGCGTTTAAGGAGAAGGATCCAGGTAATACAGGCGGAAAAGTCATTCCATTTACGTTGATAGATATGTTCCATATTAAACCGCTGACCAACTCGTTCTGGGATTGGAATAAGATTACCGAAGAGGATTTGTTCGCTGATCCAGACGGGTGGACATTGCCTGGTAACAAGGAAGCTTTCAAGTTTCTAAACAAACTATACAACGAAGGCCTACTCGATAAAGACTTCCCGCTTGCGGCAGACTTCAGTCAGACATTCAACAAGCAAGTCGTAGGCGGTCTTGCAGGGTCTGCCACACCGAACACAAACGATCCTATTTACAGTGGATACTATGCAAACCTGAAGAAAAACAATCCTGAAGCTGTTCTCGCGACGATTGATCCGTTCAAAGCGTCGAACGGCAAGTACCCTAAGCCGATGTATTCTCCTAGCGGTGTTTATCTGATGGTTCCAGCAGCAAGTAAAAACGTTGATTCGGTTATCAAATATTTGAACTGGATGGCGGAACCGAAGAATCTTATCGCGCTGCAATTCGGACAAGAGGGCGTTTCTTACAAAACAGGGGACGACGGCATTCCATTTGCTTTGACAACGCCTGAAGCCAATCAGATTCTCTTTAATAATCAAGATTACGCCATGATTATGAATGGTAAATACGTGAGCACGGACACACCAGAAAAGAACATGGCAGCCAATGCGACCGACCCGCAATTTAAAGACTTCACCATCAGCAGTATTAAGACGGGTGCACGTGACGGGTATACAGGCCCGCGCGTGGACATTCCGATTCAGGCGGAAATTAAGTACTCGCAGATTCTGAATGACAAGGTCAAGCAGATGCTTGCAAAAATTATTACTGCCAAGTCTAACGAAGTCGACAGTATCTATGATCAGCAACTTAAGGAATGGAAGGATGCTGGAGGCGAAGCCGTTATGAAAGAAAGAAGACAGGCGTATCAACAATCCTACAAGAAATAATTCTATATTGTCTAAGAAACTCGGTTCTCTCTCAATGGGGGAACCGAGTTTCATTCTCCTTTTAAGAAAATAGAAGGGAATCCAAAAATTTAAAGGTTTTAAATAAAATAATCCATGTAATTACAATCTTTATTTTATTAAAATCTTATTGAGAGCGATTTCAATTAAGGAGATGAAAACAATGGTCCCACGGATTAAAAAATCAGTTAGCGTACTCTTGGCATGTGTAACTGCGATGCCGTTATTCTTTGTACCTGCTTTGACTGAGGTTTCAGCGGCGTCATCACCAAACGACGTAATCGTTGATTTATCGGCAGAAAAGCAAGTAATTCGCGGTTTTGGAGGCATGAACCACCCTGCATGGATTGGAGATTTAACACCAACTCAAAGAGAAACAGCTTTTGGTAACGAAGAGAATCAGTTGGGCTTTTCTGTTTTGAGAATTTTTATAGACCCAGATAAAAACAACTGGAAAAGAGAATTGGAAACTGCAAAAAAAGCGATAGAACACGGAGCAATCGTGTTTGCCTCACCTTGGAACCCTCCAAGTGAGATGCTCGAAACTTTCAGTCTTGGTAGTAACTCGGGCAGCGGCACCACTTATGAAGCTGAGACGGGGACAACATTGACCAGCTCCGCAGTGGATAGTACAAATTCGGGCTATAGCAGTACCGGATATGTCGACTTTCAAGCTTCATCTAATGCGGCTGTTCAGTGGAATAACATTATGATAGGCAGTACAGGGACTAAAAATATAAGAGTTCGGTATGCGCTGCAGGATGGGCCAAACAATCTGGATGTATATGTTAATGGGACGAAAGTGCTTAGCAATGTGGCCTTTGCAGCAACCGGCAGTTGGACAACTTGGGGGGAAACATCAATCCAGGTATCCATGAAGAACGGAACCAATACTTTAAAACTAGTAACTACTGGTACTGAAGGCCCGAATATTGATAATATCAACGTTTCCCCATATGTAGAGGATTCAACATCAAAACGGCTTAAATACGATATGTACGATGAATATGCGCAGTACCTGAACGAATTCGATTCATATATGAAGAGCAACGGTGTGAATCTGTATGCGATTTCTGTTCAAAATGAGCCTGATTATGCTCATGATTGGACATGGTGGAGCCCAGATGAAATGCTTCGGTTTATGAAAGAAAATGCTGGATCCATAAATAATAGGGTTATAGCACCAGAGTCATTTTCCTATGTAAAACGAATGTCAGACCCAATATTGAACGATTCGAAGGCTCTTGCAAATATGGATATTCTCGGTGCCCACACGTATGGCACTAATTATAAAGATTTCCCTTACCCACTTTTCGAACAAAAGGGAGCGGGAAAAGAATTGTGGATGACAGAAGTATACTATCCGAATAGTGAGAGCGATTCGGCAGATCGCTGGCCCGAGGCATTGGGTGTTGCAGAGCATATGTATAATGCCATGGTAGAAGGGAATTTTCAAACATATGTATGGTGGTACATCCGCAGGCAATATGGTCCCATGAAAGAGGACGGCACGATAAGCAAACGTGGATACATGATGGCACATTACTCGAAATTTATTCGTCCTGGCTACGTAAGGGTTGAAGCTACCAAAAATCCCGAACCGCAGATTTATACATCTGCTTATAAGGGTGACAATAAGGCGGTTATTGTCGCAGTTAATAAAGGTAATACAGCAGTGAGTCAAAAGTTTGTTTTGCAGAACGAGTCAGCATCGAAAGTAGCTTCATGGGTAACGGACAGTAGCAAGAATCTTGCAGTAGGAGCGTCCATCAATGTGTCGAACAGTTCATTTACAGCCGAACTACCTGCCCAAAGCGTTACAACCTTTGTAGCCGATGTTAATACGGGCAACCTAATACCTACAGTTGCACTCACAGCAGACAGCAGTGTGAAGCCTGGGAGCAGCTTTACATTAGCTGTCAGTTTGAACAACGTGGAACAACTTGTTTATGCCGAAGATATTACCTTGACCTATGATACCAATAAATTTGAATATGTAAGTTCGGCGGGGGCAAACAACAACATCGAGATCGTTGGGGAGGACAAGACAACTGCTGGACAAGTTAGACTCATTGTCGCCAATATCGGAGGGATAACGGGAGCGAGCACACTGGCTCTAAATCTGAACTTTAAGGTAAAGGGTGGTGTTCAAAATACGATCGGAGCGATTGAAGCATTCAAGGCAGACCTTGCTGATTCTGATGGAGTCTTAATTCAGGCGGCTCTTGGTAGAAAGAGTATTTCAATCAGCAGTTTGGAAGTGGGTGTAGATAAGACAGCATTGACAACAGCCATTACGAATGCACAAACCCTCTATGACGCAGCAGTAGTCGGCACAATGCCTGGTCAATACCAGCAGGCAGCCAAAGATACATTAAGCGCTGCGATCAATACAGCAAAATCTGTCATAGACAACCCAAGTGCGACACAGTCCCAGGTTGATAGTAGTGTAACAACACTGGGTGGTGCAGTAGATATCTTCAAGGCAGCAGTTATGAAGTCTGCAGATCTCAATAAAGACGGAAGCATCGATGTAGGTGACCTTGCAATTGCAGCATACTATTACGGTAAGGATTCTACCGCCACTGGCTGGGCAACAGCTAGGATTGCAGATATGAACAACGATAGTAAGATCGATATTATTGACATTGCGTATGTTGCAAACAATATACTTGAATAAGATGGAGAAAACTACCGTTCCTTCATTATCAAAGAGGTGGATAAAGTGTTAGAGATCGAAATTGCGATCGAGTCCAAAAGGAATGAGCTCAATTATGCTGGGAAAAGTGAAGATCTTTGTTCAGATGCGATGCTGAGATTGTCACAAGAATTAGATGATCTTATTATCGAATTATTGGTGTGACCAAACAATAACTCATTATTTTCTGAACAAATTGAGGATTTTTCACAAATAGGTTAACCAGAATGATCTGGTTAACCTTTTCATGAGTTATTAGTTCGGACTACGAAAATTCGATATAATTACAAAATATCCATAGTTTGTTCATTAAAATTTGGAGTGTAGACTGATAGAATAGTAAATAAGAGAACTGTTGCAAAACATTGAAAGCGTTTTATATTTAAGGGTCAGTATTCACAAGGGGAAATGATACTACAGTGTTGACATCAGCAACAAGCCGCAATCAAGTAAATTAGTCGCCCTTCTCATTCAAATGGAAAAAAGGTGAGACGAAATGAAAAAGGTCATGCTAGTTGATGATGAAATTCTGATTCGGGAAACGATACGAGATAACACGCAATGGGAACAAGAGGGCTTTATTTATTGCGGAGACGCCCCCGATGGGGAAATGGCACTGACTTTAATCGAGCAATTACGTCCGGACATCGTCATTACTGACATTATGATGCCCTTTATGAACGGTCTGGATTTAAGCGCAATCGTCCGAGAACGGAATCCGGAAGTGAAAATCATCATTTTGACGGGACATGAGGATTTCGGTTATGCAAGAACAGCATTGCGGATGGGGGTCCACGATTACTGTCTGAAGCCAATCTGTCCCTCAGATCTCATCCAGCTACTACGTTCCACAAGCGAATTGATCGATAAGGAGCGCGAAATAAAGGCTAGCATTGACAAGTTGAGGCAAAGTGAAATGGAGAAAACGGAAATTTCGCGAGAGAAATTGCTCAATGATCTGTGCAGCGGTTTTGTTACAACGGTCGAAGCTATTCAACTCGGTACGTCGTTGTCGCTAGATTTGCAAGCGAGGTATTATGTTGTCGTCATCTCAGAAGTTCGTACTTTTGAAGACAAGCCATTATCAGATCTCGATGTAGTGAGTCAAATAGAGAATGATTTGCTTAGTAAATTTCAACAAGTGCTCGATCATAAGGAATTGTTACATTTCAAGCGAAGCCGTACCGAGATCTGCTGGCTGATCAAAGGAGAGACACTGGAACAAATCAAGAATGAGCTGGTAATATTCAAGGAAATACTAAATATGAATACCGAGCAGGTCCCCGCTACCTCGATTTCAATCGCTTTGGGTATCGGCAACGTACAGGAGCGACTTATGAATATTCACCTCTCCTTTCTGGAAGCCGTTGAGGATATGCACTGGCGGCGACTGTCAAGCCAAAACCGGGTCACACTGTGGGAATCGATCTCAGGCCCTATGGAGCAGTACGTCTTCTTGGACCGTACTTTGTTTGTAAATTTCTTGAAAATTGGATCCTCTTCACAATTGTCATCGTTTATTGAGGGGTATGCCTCGGCATTGAGCGGAATTGACTGGTCCACAGCTCCAATCGGCTATTACATTCTTAACGATTTAACTTTGGAGGTTTTCCGTTCGGCTAAGGACATGTACCGGCATTGGGATTCGCCTGAAGAAACGCTCCAGCAGTTACAGCAAATTCTTAAAACGGTCCGTTCCACTGATGAGGCTGTCCAATATTTGACCATCCTTACGAATCAATTCTGGTCATGGCGTTCTCAGACTAACGACAGATATGGTGAAATGCTCAGAAGTGTCAAGGAATATATACATGCTAATTACAATAATGACACCTTTTCACTTCAAGATGCTGCGGAGTATGTCAAGGTGAGTTCCAGCCATCTAAGCAAAGTTTTCAGTCAGGAAACAGGTCGTACATTTATTGAGTATTTGACGCATTATCGCATACGTAAAGCGATGGAGTTATTTAAGACGACATCGTTCAAATCGTTTGAAATTGCATTTCTCGTTGGCTATAACGACTCTCATTATTTCTCAACTCTGTTTAAACGAATAACGGGGATGACTACCACGGAATTTAAGAAAAATGGGAATTTAGACAACGCCCTCTTAGTCATGGAGCGTGGTGATGCTAGTGAACAGATTATCATGCGATAAATATGACTAATCCTGTCTACGCAACCTCATGAACCTAAACGAATGTACTCATTTTGCTTGAAAATAGTAAGGACACTTGCGGAATCAAATTCCACCAGTGTCCTTTAATTTTTGCAATTCAATAACAATTTTAGTTCAACAGAAGCTAAGTGTTCTTTCAGTGTGCCATTTATACGCCTACCTAAAAAAAGTAAACTTTTAAAAAAAGAAATTACATCGTGATTTTAATTTGACACAGTTATAATAAAGGAAATATTAACCAGGGAGGAGAGAGAGGCTTATAGCTAAATTTTAAAGCGCTATCAATTTCTGCTTTCGAAATCATGGGAATTCAAGTCATTCGTCCAAATGGTTAAAAACTAACTTTTAAATTTGAGCCAGAATGGGAGGAAATTCAAATCCATGTATAAAAAAATGTTTGCATTCTTATTAGTTTTTACATTAGTAGTAAGTTGTTTACCAGGTAACAACACGACACACGCAGCAGAGAGTACTGCTAAAAATCCAATTATTTGGGCAGATGTACCGGATGTTGATGTCATTAGGGTAAACGATACTTATTATATGACCAGCACTACGATGCACGTGAATCCTGGAGTACCAATTATGAAGTCTAAGGATCTCGTAAATTGGGAAATCGTCAATTATGTTTACGATATCCTAGCTGCTAATAACAAGCAAACGCTTTCAAATGGACAGAACATATACGGACAGGGCTCATGGGCAAGCAGCATTAGATACAATAACGGCAAGTTTTATGTGGTGTTTGCTTCCAATGATATCGGTAAGACCTATATTTTCCAGACTACGGACATAGAAAAAGGTCAGTGGGAAAAGTATGAACTAGCTGGTGGCGTTTATCATGACATGTCCTTGCTGTTTGATGATGACGGACGTGTATATATGGTTTATGGAAATGGAACGATTAAAATAATTGAGCTTACAGACGATGCCACAGCAATCAAAGCAGGTGGAATGAATAAAACAATCATTCAAAATGCAAGTGCTCCAGGAGGCTCTGGCGGTCTTGGGGCTGAAGGCTCTCATATTTATAAAATTAATGGTAAATATTATATTTTCAACATTTCATGGCCTACAGGGAGTATTCGTACTGAATTAGTACACAGAGCTGATACGATAGATGGCACATACGAAGGGAAAATTGCTTTAAGATCCGGTAGTAATTCTAACAGTGCCGGTGTAGCGCAAGGGGGAGTTGTTCAGTCCCCTGATGGGAATTGGTATGGCGTGTTGTTCCAAGATTATGGCTCAGTCGGTCGTATTCCTTACATTGTACCGATGACTTGGAGTCAGGATGGATGGCCTGTATTCGGTGATGTCAATGATACGGGGATTCCAGCGGCACTTTCGAAGTCCTGGGTTTCATCAGATAATTTCGATCAGAGAACAGAAAAGGTCGCAGCTTATCACACAGCAGTAGCGAGTGGTGAGAATGACGATAATGGATCGAACCTCTCACTAGTATGGCAATGGAACCATAATCCCGATAATAGGTTCTGGTCTTTAACTGATCGCCCCGGGTATCTGAGACTTAAGACAGGACAAACGAGCACTGATATTTTAAATGCAAGAAACTCTCTTACACAGAGAACCTTCGGGCCGGAAAGTTCAGGAACGATTGCTTTGGATGTTAGCAATATGAAAGACGGGGATTATGCTGGAATTGCTGCATTTCAAAAAAACTATGGATATGTTGGCGTCAAAATGTCTGGCAATACGAAATCTGTCATCATGGTGAATGGCAGTTCAGGATCGCCAGTGGAATTAGCAAGTATCCCTCTAAATCAAAATACTGTCTACTTAAGGACTGAACTCGATTTTAAGAATAGGACAGATAAAGCTTATTTCTATTTCAGTCTTGATGGTCAACGTTGGGCTTCTATAGGAAATACACTCCAAATGTCGTATACACTCCCGCATTTTATGGGTTACCGGTTTGCATTATTTAACTTCGCAACAAAAACAACAGGCGGTTATGTTGATTTTGATTATTTTAAATTAGATGACAAGTTGTCGGGATCAAATTTCGATACGAATCTAAAATCGCTTCAAGTGAATGGCGTACAACTTAGTGGATTCAATTCAAGTGTATATACTTACTCCGTAGATCTTCCTGCAGGTTCAGCACCTCCGCAAGTTACAGCTGCTTCAAATGACTCTGACGCAAATGTCACGATTACACAAGCAATGGCTCTACCAGGAAAGGCTACAGTGACTGTAAGCAAGGATGGTCTGCAGGCAGTCTATACCATTAATTTTAATACGCCAACCATCGTGACCATTGAGGCGGAAACGGCCGCAGAAAACTCAGCAAATGCTTATGTACAAGGTATCGCAAATGGCCATACATGGACGCTTATTGACGGACAAACCACGAAAGCAATGTTATTTGGTCCGGATGATGGCACTTCTGTTACACCAGGGACTGATGCTGCAAGCCTTGCTGCAGGTTCCAGACTTAATTACAAAATTAACATTCCAACCACTGGAAGCTACAATGTTTGGTTACTTACGAAGAGTCATAGTTTTCAAACGGACTCTATCCACATCGGATTGGATAATCAGTACAAATTTACTTCCAATGGTATTCAGAATGTGAGTAACAGCCAGTTTAAATGGGTTAATCTCAGTAATGGCGGTACGCTTGTGACAGGCGGCACAACATTAAATATTTCCGCTGGCGAGCACGAACTCAACTTATGGGGAAGGGAGTCAGGTTTAATTATTGACCGAATCTATTTAACCACAAGTAATTCAGCCACAGATCCTGTTTGGCCGACTATTGAGCCGAAAGTACCTACAGCTGCGATTACAGCAGACAGCAGTGTAAAGCCTAGTAGCAGTTTTAATGTGGCACTTAACCTTAACAACCTGATACAAACGGCTTATGCTCAGGACATTACCCTTTCCTATGATTCCAACGTTTTTGATTACGTAAGTGCGGCAGGCTCCAATGAGAACATTGTGATTGCTGGCGAGGATAAAGCAACCAGCGGAACAGTTAGACTCATTTCTGCCAATATCGGAGGGATAACGGGAGGCAGCACGCCAATTTTGAATCTTACTTTTAAGGTGAAATCTGGTGTTCATGATACGACTGGAACGATTGCAGTTACCCAGGCTAAGCTGGCTGATCCGGATGGAATAGTCGTTCAAGCAGCTCTAAGCAGTAAGAGCATTTTAATCAGCAGTATTGAAGTTGTCGTAGATAAAAATACGTTGATAACGGCCATAACGAATGCCCAAAGTTTGTATGATTCAGCAATCGTCGGCACTCAGTCTGGTCAATACCCGCAGTCGGCCAAAGATGCGCTCGGCGCTGCTATAAACGCAGCCAAAGCTGTAAAAGACAGCACAAGTGCGACGCAGTCACAAGTTGACGGTGCTGTAACTGCACTAAGCAACGCTGTAGATATCTTTAAAGCAGCTGTTACGAAGTCCGCAGACATCAACAATGATGGAAGTATCGATGTAGGTGATCTTGCAATGGTTACTTACCATTACGGTAAGGATGCTTCAAGCACAGACTGGGCAGCAGCTAAGAAAGCTGATATGAACAGTGATAATACAATCGATATTACGGATCTTGCGTTTGTTGCATCCAAAATACTTCAATAGGTCATTACGCTAACAAAAACTGAATGCTAGTAAGCTCTATTCCTAAACATGTAATTTCATTATGGGATAGAGCTTTCCCAAAAAAAATAATCAATTAGCTCGCCTTATTCGCCTAAAATTACTCATTTTTTACATTTACTTCATGGAAATTTCCACCTAAAATTTCAACTTTTAAAAAAAGAAATTACATCGTGATTTCCTAATCGCAAAGTTATAATTAAATCAGTTTAAAGGACATACGTAGTCATGAGAGATATTTCGGTACCAAGAAGCAGATAAGGACAGGGAAATTATTCTGTGTCAGTGTCGGTGAAAGCGCTTTACTTTTGTGATGTAGATGGAGTGAAAGGAGGTGTCTAGGTAAAAGCGAGTTGTAGAGTGCAATAAGAAATGTGATGTCTAACGTAACAAAAATCATTTCATGATGGTGGAGGTTGTTCTATGAAAAAGTGGAAGAAAATACTTGGGGTGTCAATGGCTCTAACTGTTGCCCTCACATCAAGCCCAGTAATTACAGAGAGGGTTGAGGCTGCGACGACTACGGTCACGCCAGCAATCGCCAAAACACCTGGCAACGCTAATCCGCTATTTACGCAAAAGTTTGGTGCTGATCCGTATGCCATGGTATATAACGGCAGAGTCTATGTTTACATGACCAATGATGTATTTGAATACAATGCAGACGGGACCATTAAGGATAACGGATATAGTAAGATTAATAAGATTACGGTTGTTTCATCTGACGATATGATCAACTGGACAGACCACGGTGAAATACCTGTAGCTGGTGCGCAAGGTGCGGCCAAATGGGCAAGTAATTCCTGGGCTCCAGCAGCCGCACATAAAACGATAGATGGTAAGGAGAAATTTTTCCTTTACTTTGCAGATAGTGCAAACGGAATAGGCGTGCTCTCAGCGGACAGTCCGATCGGTCCATTTACAGATCCAATTGGCAAAGCGCTAGTGAATAGAAACACTCCAGGAGCTAGTGACGTTACATGGCTGTTTGATCCAGCAGTGCTGGTTGATGATGATGGAAGCGGGTATATTTATTTTGGAGGCGGTGTACCGACTGGTAAGGAGGCTGACCCTGGGACAGCACGTGTGGCAAAGCTAGGAGCCGATATGATTAGTTTGGATCTGACAGCAAGTGGCGGAACACTAGGACGTATCAATCCGCCTTGGTTGTTTGAAGACTCAGGGATCCATAAATACAATGGAAAATACTATTATTCCTATTGTACAAATTTCTCAAGCGGACATCCATCGGATATTCCAACCGGAACGATTGCTTATATGGTGAGTGATAATCCAATGGGTCCATTTACGTATGTTAAAACCATACTGCCTAATCCAGCGAGCTTTTTCGGTGTCGGAGGCAACAATCACCATGCCGTCTTTGAATTCAACAACCAATGGTATATCGTCTACCATGCTCAGACCCTTGCGAAAGCATTAGCTGAAAGTGGGACGGTACCTCAAATGGGGGGGCAACCACACGGATACCGCAACGCACACATCAATAAGGTAAATATGGATGCTAACGGAGTCATTCAAAATATTACTGGAGATTACAAAGGTGTCCCGCAGTTGAAAAACTTCAATCCATATACTAGGGTTGAGGCTGAAACCATCGGTTGGAATGGAGGCATATCCACGGAAACCACCACCGAACCTGGCGGAATGGTAAGTAGTGTAAATCTGGCTGTGAGCAACATTAGTGATGGAGACTGGACAGCCGTTTCCAAAGTCGACTTCGGTGATGTTGGAGCAGGAATCTTTAAGGCTAATGTTGCAAACGGTTCGGCTGGTGGCACGATCGAACTCCGTCTTGACAGTGCCGACGGTGCCTTGATTGGGACACTTCCGATTTCCAACACAGGCGGAGACAGCGTTTGGAAAACAGAAACAACAAATGTTACAGGTGCTGCGGGTATCCATGATGTTTATATGGTATACAGGGGGGCATCAGCAGGTAATCTCTTTAAGGTGGATTCTTGGCAGTTCGAGCAAAAGAGCGCTGCTCATGAACTAGCTGCTATTAATGCATCGATCGATAAACAAAAGATTGATATTGTTTCCGGAACGAACCAGGCAACTATGAAGGTTACAGCCGTATACTCCGATGGAACCAGTGAAGATGTGACTGCTCAAGCAACTACAACATCATCGCCAAGCGGCATTGTTAGTGTCAGCAACGGAGTAGTAACAGGTACTGGGTATGGTACGGCAACCATCAACGTAAGCTATGGCGGTAAAACAGATACACTCAATCTACAAGTAAAAGACTTGAACAGTGAGCTGACGGTGAAGAAGATAACCGTTGATAATGCTTCTTTCGCACTGGATGCTGGCAGAACCGCCACATTTAAAATAACAGCAGAGTATATGGATGGACATACGGAGGATGTAACGAAATCAGTAACTTATACGAATTTGAGTCCTGCCGTTGCAGATGTTGCAAACGGTACAATTTCAGCCAAAACCAGTGGAACAAGCAATGTTACTGTAAGTTATAAAGGAACAATAGGTGACGCAGTAACAACGCAAATTAATGTAAGTGTCAATACGCCTGCAGTAGTTGCCATCGAAGCAGAAACTGCAGCAGTAAACACAGTTAATGCTTACGTATATGGCACCATAAACGGACATACTTGGTCGCTGGTTGACGGACAGTCAACGAAAGCCATGTTATTTGGCCCAGACGATGCTACGGCAATAACGTCAGGCACAGATGCGGCCAGCCTCGCTGCTGGTTCTAGGCTTAATTATAAGATTAACTTTCCAGCTTCGGGAACCTACAATGTTTGGTTACTTGCCAAGAGTCGAAATTTCCAAACCGACTCCATCCACGTAGGATTGGATAATTCATATAAATTCACTTCCAATGGCATTCAGAATGTGAGTAATAGTCAATTTAGATGGGTTAATCTCAGTAATGGCGGTACAGCAGTGACAGGCGGTACGACGATAAATGTTTCCGCTGGCGAGCATGTATTAAATTTGTGGGGAAGGGAATCTGGTTTAATTATAGACCGGATCTTGTTAACCACAAGCAATGCAACCACTGATCCAATCTGGCCTGAACAAAAAGTACCTACTGCTGCAATTTCGGCGGACAGCAGTGTGAAGCCAGGTAGCAGCTTCACAGTTGCCGTTAATCTAGACAACTTGGCCCAAAGTGTTTATGCCCATGACATCACATTGTCTTATGATGCCAACGTATTTGACTATGTTAGTGCGACAGGTGCAAACAACAATATCCAGATCGTTAAAGAGGATAAGTCGACGGCTGGAAAAGTAAGACTTATTGCCGCTAATATTGGAGGGGTTACTGGAGCAAACACTCCGGTCTTAAATGTGAACTTCAAGGTTAAGGCTGGTGTTCATGATACGACGGGAGCGATTGCAACTACCCAGGCTAACTTCGGCGTAGGTCCAGAAGGAACCGTGATTCAGGGAGCTCTAGGCAGTAAGAACATTGCGGTAGGCAGCGTGGAAATTGTTGTAGATAAGTCCGCATTGACAGCTGCGATTACGAATGCACAAAGCCTGTTTGACACTGTTGTTGTTGGAACACAAACGGGTCAATATCCGCAGGCTGCGAAAGATGCGTTTGGCGTTGCCATTAACGCAGCAAAAGCTGTAAATGACAATGCAAGTGCAACACAGTCTCAGGTTGACAGTGCCGTAACAGCACTGGGCGGTGCAGTGGAAATCTTCAAGGCTGCGGTGATGAAGTCTGCAGACATGAATAATGACGGAAGCATCAATGTGGGAGATTTGGCGATGGTTGCTTACCATTATGGCAAGGATTCAACAAGCGCAGATTGGGCAACTGCTAAAGCTGCGGATGTGAATGCTGATAATAAGATCGACATTCTGGATATTGCGTTTGTTGCAACTAAGATACTTGAATAATTGAAGTAATAACTAGTTGAAATGAGAGTTCTGCCCTCTCTCGATAATCGGGATAGGGCAGAACTCGAATAAACAGTTATTTTAAAGGCGTGTCACCTGCCGTGAAAGCCGCAACCGATACAAATCTCAAACTCTGGTACAAGTTTGATGAGGCAAGTGGGACTACAGTGCAGGATGCTTCAGGCAACGGTTTCAATGGTACATACATCAACGCAATTACTAGAGATACCGGTGTGGACGGTAAAAGCTATGTTATGGCAGGAGGGGCCTCCAATTCAACGACAGCGTCTTATGTGAAAATTCCTAATGGTTTTTAAACGGGATGGGCAATATTACAATCGCAGTATGGGTAAAATGGAGTGGCGGCAGTTCCAAGCAATGGCTATACGCCCTTGGAGTCGATTCAACCAAGTATGAGTTTCTAACCCCAAAATTATGGAGCGGGAAACTGCAATCAGCAATTAATAACGAAACGGGCGTTTGGAAGCATGTAGTAACGACAATTGATTCGGCGACTAAAACAAGTGTCCTATATTTGGACGGAGTTGCCGTGGCAACAAATAAAAATGTAACAGCCGGACCTTCAGAATTGTATGATGCAACTAAGGATTATTCAGGATACATAGGGAAGTCCTTCTACGCTGATCCATACTATGCAGGCCAAGTGGACGATTTTAGGATTTATTCCACGGCATTGGCTCCTGATAAAGTATATGAATTGTGTAATGCTTCCATAGATGCCTCGCAACTTGTAACAGAGGCCAAATCGCATTTAAGCATTGGTAAGAACATCGTTTCAAGTGATATAAATCTGCCAAGCAATTACAATGGAACGACAATTACTTGGAATTCCAGCAACACAGCATACCTCGGAAATGATGGTAAGGTAGATGCTTGCGGCGCAGCTATTAATGCAGCAAAAGCTATAAAGGACAACGTAAATGCCACCCAGATTCAAGTTGACAATGCGGTAGAAACGCTGGGCAGTGCTGAAGTTATTTTCAAAGCGGCGGTCATTAAGGTCGTTTCTGCAGATCTGAACAAGAATGGAAGCCTCGATGTAGGTGATCTTGCAATTGGTGCTTACCATTATGGCAAGGACTCAACAAGTGCAGGTTGGGCAACAGCGAAGATAGCCGATATGAATGGAGATAATATAATTGATATTATTGATATTATTGATATTGCATACATTGCCTCCATGATCTTCGAGTAGTTGAACAAATAAGCCGCTCCCTAGGAGTGGCTTTATTTGCAATTTATCCCTTCTTCTTATTTCAAAAAAGCTTCCCTTCCCACAGCAACTAGCTAGAAAGGAAGCTTTTTAATTCAACTCTGTTAAGAGCCTTTTCAGAACGACAACGGATTCAGCTCGACTGGCATGCTCCTTCGGAGCAAATTCACTTTCTGTTCTGCCGTTCATCAAGCCAGATTCGACCGCAAGTGCTACTGCTTTTTTAGCCCAGTCGTTGATTGATGACTCGTCGCTGAATTTGATGGACTCTTTGACGGTCATATCTTCAATATTAGATCCTGTTGCATGTGCTTTAGCTCTCAATAGCATAGCTGTCATTTCCTCGCGAGTGATATTTTGCTCCGGCGCAAACGCGTCATCCGCTATGCCGTTGATAAGTCCGGCAGCATAAGCCTTTTTCACGCTGTTCTCAAACCAGGAGCCAGATGCTACATCGGCAAAAGGATAATTCTCCGTATCATCCTTTAGGTCTAGTGCCTTAGAGAGCAGTGTTGCAAATTGAGCTCTTGTTACATTCATATTAGGCGCAAAATGATTATCGTCCATACCTTCTACGATTTTTTTATCTACCATCTGCATAATATCAGATTTAGCCCAATGGCCTGCAAGGTCGCCAAAAACTTTAATGAAATTTGTAGATGCGTTTGGCGAAAATGTTTTGCTGTCCAAACTCGAATCTACTATTTTAATGTTTGTCCAATTAATAATTGTCGTTCCTGCTTTTTTGGCCTTGAAAGTGATGGTGCCGATGTCTACGTTGCCCATCTCACCAGTCACTTTACCAACTTTCGTATGAGCAAAAGTAATTTCATTGTTTTTCAGTATGGGTGGAACGGAGAATCCAGTAATTGCTGTGGTGGCTTTTACAACTTCGACATTGTTAGCATCGATGCCAAGCTTTACTTCGTATGCAAATAAATCCTGGATATTTTGTCCTCTCAACGTAACTGTAAATTCGCCATTTTCTGCTTCGGTAACGGGTTCAGTCATCTCGAATTTGGCGTTGTCCGCAGCGTTTGCAGGGGCTGCTGCAGCCAAAGTTAAACACATATTGCAAATTAGAGTTGTTAGAATCAGTTTACGTTTAAGCATGTATACCATCCTCTCGAATTTGACGAGGGAGGGATTCTCCCTCCCGTACCACGGATATGTACCACAAACCCTATAAAAACCAAATTATTAGACTACAACAACGTAAGCGTTTTCTTAGTGTGATTCTATTATAATCCTGCGTCATAACTAGAATCGATACAGTTTCTGTTTCAAAAATAATAAATTTTTATTCGTTATTTTGAGTGATGATAAAATAACAATACTTTCAAAGGAAATATTCAACTTAAATTGAAATAGGGGACTTGAGCAGGAAGATTTGAAAATTTCTGTGCTATTTAGCCGGTTACCTTAGTATCGAAATTTGTGACTATGGCGAGAGTAGATCTTGATTCTGTTTAGATACTTTTACCTTGTTTCGTGTTCACAACCTCAAGAGTTTAAAAACGAAGCCACGCGGTTTTGCAGGCTCCGTTTTCTAATTGAATATGAAATATCACAGGTGTGAAATTACAGAATTAATTGGAATTGTTGCAGAAAAGCTTAGTAGTAGACGTTTTGTTTCAGAATTACTTAGATGTGGTTTTATACAATTAAATGAATAAATATACAAAAAAGAAGCAGGTATCTGATGAATTTTCAGTGTCTGCTTTTTTTTTGAAGGGTAGTAGTAATCCATGAAGAAGATCACAAACGGATCTGAGAAGGGTATCACTTATTAATAATGATCTATCGGATATTTCAATTTTAGAAAGTCAAAGCAATCTTTGGGAAATATATCTAGCTAATAATCCTATCAGCAAAGATTCTTTGAATTGGTTAAAAGCAAGACAAGTTGGTGGCGTGGTTACTTCTTATGGTGATCACATATATGTAGCGATAGATGGTAAAATTCAAGAATATTCGACTGAAGAAGATCCTCAAAATATTAAAGGGTCAATATATGTTCCTATGAGGAAAATATTCGAGGCATTACATGCAAAAGTAACATGGGAGAATGATACTCGTTCTGTTATTGCAGCTAAATCAGATTTGTCATTTCGGGTAGGTTCTAATGAAGTGGAAATTAATGGAGAAGTGAAGGAATTAGATACAGAAGTTCAAATAATAAACGGAAGTACATTTGTCCCTATTAGACTTGTCAGTGAAGCATTAGGCGCTGAAGTCAAATATTATTTCTAAATATTTTTTCTAACGAATTCTGCAACAACAAAAACGGAGCACCGCGGGTTTGCGGGCTCCGTTTTCTAATTATTTATGGAATATCACAATTTTTTTTTTTTATTTGTGTTACCGCCCGCTGTAAGTGTCCTTGACATAGGATCCAAGATCAATAGGTATTCAAAGCGTTTTTACTTATGTTAACTGTCTACGGGTCGATTCACGAATAATCAAACTAGGTTCAATTGATCTGGTTTCCACGGGTTTATGAGGATCGGCAATCCGTTGAGTCAGCATGGTCCCCGCGGTGACACCCAGCTCGAAAGTGTCCAGATCGAGGCAAGTGAGTGGTGGAGTTGTATAGGGTGCAAGCGGGTAATTGTCGAACGTAACAATTCCGATCTCATCTGGTACAGACAGCCCATGCTCACGTATGGCCTTTAATACACCGAAGGCGGTGTAATTGTTAATGCAAACAACCGCATCAGGCGGGGAGGCTAGTGCCAGCAGTTCCTGCATCAGGCGGTAGCCGTTCTCTTCGTTAGCGAAACCCGTCTTAAGGTGGTCGTTGTGGATCGTTTTACCGAATCGTTGAAGCGTGCGCTTCACTCCTTCGTATCGGTTTTTGAAGAGGGGACTATGCATCTCACCGCCAATAAAGGCGAAGTTGCTGTATCCCTGTTGTAACAGATGTTCGGTGATCATCCCGGCGCCCTGCATATTATCGATATCTACCCAACTCACCGAATCGACACCTGCTAAACCACCCAGTGATACGAAAGGGAATCGCAAATCATTCAATTGCTGAGCTAGCGACGCGGTTAGAATCGTGTTATCCATAATGAGACCGTCTACTTTTTTATTCAAAACGAGTCGTTCCAGAAAGTTATTTTCGCTCTGGGCATGAGAATTGCAGATGGTTAATTCATAATTTAGTGTGCCAATCACATTTTCTATCCCACCGATAATGGTATAAAAGAAATGGTTCAAGAAATCATGTTTCCGTGACATATCAATCAGCACGCCGATATTGAAGCTGCTTTGTTTAGCCAATTGGGTTGCAATACTGCTCGGGATGTAATTCATTTGTTTCATGATATCCCTAATTTTAATTTTGGTTGCTTCCGGTATCGTTGGAGAGTCGTTCAGTACTTTCGATACGGTAGATTTCGCGACATTGGCAGCTTTGGCAATATCATTAATTGTAATTTTACTCATAGTTCCCCCAACGCTCAAAAAAATAGTTTGATTTACGAAAACGAATATGTTATTTTAAATCTAGGAAACCGGTTTCCTAGAGGTTCGTTGCTTATTTTTCTCTACACTATAGCACATCAATAATCAGAATGGTATTGTCGCTTTTCATCCGATTATAGAAGGGGTTATGCTGCGTATGAAGAAGAAAATGTTAGGTCTGCTAACTGCCACGCTAGTTGCGAGTTCACTCACAGGATGTTCATCAGGAGCGGGTGATAATCCATCAAGTACTGCTTCCATGAAACCTGCCAATGAGGCAGCCAAGCAGCCTGAAGGAACAGATAAGGGTAAAAATGATAACGCTGCCAATACGAATGCTAATATCAAACCTGAACCAGGTGCCTCTCTGCTTGTATGGGAGGATGGTGCTGAAGTTGCTTTTGTTAAAGAATTGGCTGCTGCTTTCAAACAACAATATAATGTCGATGTGAAAGTGGAGTCTGTCGCTGCACCTGATCAAGCAGGAAGGCTTGCGAATGATGGACCGGCAGGACTTGCTGCGGACGTGGTGATGTTCGCTCATGATAAGCTTGGGAATGCAGTAACGGCTGGCCTGTTGCTGCCCAATGATACGTTCCAAAAGGAAACGGAAGCGGTCATGGCCAAAACAACGATCGATGCCTCCTCTTTTAATGGGAAGCTTTACGGGTATCCAAAATCAGTAGAAACGTACGCCCTCTTTTACAATAAAGACCTAGTTAAAGATTTGCCGAAGACATGGGATGATATTATAGCTTTTTCTAAAACGTACAATGATCAAGCCAAGAAAAAATACGGCATCATGTGGGAAACGAAGATTACGTATTACAACTACATTTTCCTGGCATCGTTCGGCGGTTATATGTTCGGCAAAAATGGAACGGATGCAGGCGATATCGGTCTGAATAGCGATGCAGCTGTGGAAGGCGTGAAATATTACCAAAGCTTGCATGATATTCTTCCAGTTAAGGTAGAGGATTTGAGTTATGATGTGAAAACGCAGTTGTTTCAAGACGGCAAACTAGCCTATAACATTGACGGACCATGGTCAATCGGTTCATTTAAAAATAAAGTCAACTTCGGGGTCATGCCGCTGCCTGATTTCCCAGGTGGGAAAAAAGCCATATCGTTTTCAGGCGTACGCTCCTACTATGTGAATTCCTATACGAAATACCCAAAGGCGGCGAAGCTGTTCGCCCAATTCATTACCAACAAGGACAATGCTATAAAGAATTTTAAAGCAACGGGAATTCTACCCGCAAATGCTGAAGCAGCCAAGGATCCCATCATTGCGAATGATCCGCTGTTAGGTGGATTTATCAAGCAGTTCGCGCAATCACAGCCCATGCCAACACTTCCTCAAACGGCCAATGTATGGACACCGATGGAAGGGGCTTTTACGGCCATTTGGAACGATCACGCTGATGTACGCAAGAAGTTGGATGAAGCGGTGAAAACGATAAAAGAACAAATCGCATCAGCTCCGGCCCAAAAATAAAAAGGAAAGAAGCGCAATCGACATGCAGAATAAGTACACCGGCAAAGCCGTATGGCTCTCCATCTTCTTCATGGGTTTCGGACAATGGTACAACAAGCAATTGTTCAAAGGATTTCTATTGTTTATCTTTGGCCTTGCGGGAGTCGTATTCATCGTTTCCCAAGGATTCGGGCGCATTGTTGGGTTAATCACACTTGGAGATACCCCGCGTTCCATCGTTAAATCGGGGGATGTATACACGCCGGTTGCAGGAGATCATTCGGTATTTCTTATGGTGGAGGGACTCATTTCTTTGCTAGGTGTGATGTTCATTCTACTTGTGTATGTCCTGAATGTGCGTGATGCGTATAAGGTGGCTGGATTGCGAGAGAGGGGGACTCAGCCCCACTCTTTCGCTCAGACGCTTCAGCATATCCGGTATCGGCATTTTCCTTATCTCATTCTCGCCATTCCTGCCATTTTCGTTGTTTTCCTGAATGTGATGCCACTTATCTTTAGTATTTTGATTGCCTTTACCAATTACGCCGCCCCGGTACTGCCACCGGCCAACCTTTTGGACTGGGTAGGATTTCGCATATTCCAAAATCTGCTCACACTCAAGACATGGAGTAGAACCTTTTATGGTGTACTGACTTGGACGGTGATATGGGCTGTTTTAGCCACGATAACGACCTACGTAGCAGGCACATTGGTAGCGGTTCTGGTTGCGCAGAAGGATGTCCGTCTAAAGAAAATGTGGCGAACGCTGCTCATTGTTCCTTTCGCGATTCCTAATTTGGTTTCATTGCTTGTTTTTCGCAACTTGCTCAACAGCGAATTCGGTCCAATTAACCAGTACTTAAGATGGTTTGGACTGCAAGGATTACCTTGGTTGACAGACCCTTTTTGGGCTAAGGTAACCGTGCTTAGCGTGAATTTATGGCTGGGTATGCCCTTAATCATGGTACTTGTCTCGGGTATTTTGACGACGATTCCAAGGGATTTATATGAGTCAGCGGAAGTAGATGGCGCCAGAGCTTGGGATAAATTTAGGCAAATCACACTGCCCATGGTCATGTTTTCTGCGGCTCCGGTACTCATTATGCAATTTGCCTCCAACATTAATAATTTCAACGTTATCTTCATGCTCACAGATGGCAATCCGCTTATATCCAACTACCAATATGCAGGAGCGACGGATCTGCTTGTGACATGGCTGTATAAGCTGACGCTAACGAACAACCAATACAACTTCGCTTCGGTGATTGGGCTAATTATTTTCGTTTTGGTCGCTGGAATTTCTATTTATCAGTATCGCAAAACGCAATCCTACAAGGAGGATGACATCATTCAATGAAAATTCGCCTCGTGGTAACCTATTTGATTCTAACCGTTCTTTCATTGGCGAGCGTGTATCCTGCTTTGTGGATTGTGATGTCTTCCTTGAAATCAGGCAACAGCTTATACAGTGAAACCTTCATTCCACATTCGCTCACACTTGATCATTACAGAGACTTGTTTACAAGTCAGATACACCGTTACCCAATATGGTTTATGAACACGCTGAAAGTAGCCTTCTTCTCTACGTTATTTGGAAGCCTGCTGACCATGCTTGGTTCTTACGCCTTGGCCCGTTTCCGGTTTCCCGGCAGGAAGCAGGGGTTAATACTGCTGCTTATCCTGAATATGTTTCCCGGGTTTATGGCGATGATTTCCATCTTCATCCTGTTGTCTCAAATCAAATTGTTGAATAATCACTGGGCGCTCATTTTGGTATACAGCTCGGGTGCGTTCGTCATGAATATGTTCGTGGCAAAAGGGTTTTATGATACGATTCCGCGCAGCTTGGAGGAAGCGGCTTTAATCGATGGGGCAACGCATAGCATCGTATTCTGGAAAATTATTTTTCCCTTATCCAGACCTATGCTGACTTACATTAGCCTTGTTATTTTCTCAGGGGCCTGGGTCGATTTCATTTTTGCTCGGCTTATTCTAAGATCACAAGAAAAAATTACATTAGCTGTAGGGCTCTATGAAATGGTCAGCCAAAAGAACTCAACGGAATTTACGATGTTTGCGGCTGGGGCCGTACTCTTGGCAGTCCCGATTATTATTCTATACTTTTGGCTGCAGCGATACTTAATAGACGGTCTTACGGTCGGTGCATCCAAAGGATAAGTCATGCTAACTAGAAGGAGATTACGGAATGCTCGAGTCTATTTATCATACAAGCGAAGCTCCTTATGCTTTTGCCATAAATCAAACCCACCTGAAGGTCCGTATTCGGATGAAGAAAAATGCGTCACTCTCCTGCAGTATCGTACATGCGGATCGTTACCATTCGCCGGGAACAGAACTGCCGCAGGAGCTGGAGAAAGTTGGTTTTACCCGACATTTTGACTACTATGAAACGATGGTAGAGCTTCCCAAGCGGAGGCTGCGGTATTTGTTTATGGTTCGAACACGAGAAGGAAATGATGTTTGGTACGGAGAACGTGGAGCTTCCATGCACCGAACGGAGGCAGGTTACTTCCAGTTTTCCTATATTTGTGATGCGGATATTCCTCAGGTTCCATCGTGGTTGCCTGAAGCTATTGTCTATCAAATATTTCCAGACCGATTTCACAATGGAGATCCGGCTAACGACCCAATAGGTACTCAGCCCTGGACGCAAGAGGCTAAACCGGAAAGCAACTCTCTATTTGGGGGGGATATCCAGGGTATCATCGAGAAACTGCCTTATTTGGCTGAGCTCGGCGTGAATACGATTTATCTTACACCGATTTTCAAATCGCCTTCGAATCACAAATATGATATATCGGATTATTACAAGATTGATCCATCTTTCGGAGATATAGGACTATTGAAACTGCTGAAATGGACAGCTAAGCAGCAAGGGATGCGTCTGATTCTGGATGCTGTATTTAACCACTCAGGAGACCAATTTTTCGCATTTCGCGATGTGTTGAAAAGGGGTGATGCTTCACCGTACAAGGACTGGTACCATGTTCATAGTTTTCCTATTGTCCAGAAGCCGATACCGAACTATGAAACATTCTCTCATGCTGAATCTACCATGCCGAAGCTGAATACATCCAATCCGGAGCTTGTCGATTACTTGTTGAAGGTGGCACGCTACTGGATAGAAGAGGTCGGGATTGACGGTTGGCGGCTTGATGTGGCGAATGAAGTTGATCAACAATTTTGGCGTCGGCTACGGACAGAAGTGAAGGGCATTAGTAGTGATCTTGCTTTAATTGGCGAAATTATGCACCAAGCTGGACCTTGGCTGCGTGGGGATCAGTTTGATAGTGTGATGAACTATCTGTTTCGTGAAGCTGTACTTGATTTCTTTGCCCGCCAAACGGTAGGTGCGACCTGTTTTCTGGAGGAAATCGTTCAAATTCAGATGAATTACACGGATCAGGCGAATTCAGCTATGCTTCAACTGCTGGGGAGCCATGATACTGAACGGTTTCTCACCGCCTGTATGAAGGGGGGATGGGGTTGGAATAAAACAGAAACGGCAGTTGCTCGGATGAAACTGGCAGTTTGTTTTCAATTCACTTATCTTGGGATGCCGATGATCTATTATGGTGATGAGGTTGGAATGACGGGTGAAACCGATCCGGATTGCCGGAAACCAATGATCTGGGAGAGCTCAGCGCAGAACGGAGAGATGCTGAATTTATATCGCAAACTCATAGCGATTCGCAAGCGTTACGTCGCACTCACACGCGGCAGCTTTCGACTATGGTTCGTTGATGAAGCACGCAACGCGTTTGGCTTTCTGCGCGAGTATGACAGTGAACGCGTCGCGGTCATCATCCATCATTCCCCGAATCCGCAGGAATTGGTGGTTACAGTTCCATGGACAGCCTCAAATAATCAGGTTACGGATGTTCTTAATGAAGTAGATTACGCTGTCAGCGAATCGGATAGACGTTTGACTGTGCAGCTTCCGGCATTTGGTTGTGCAATTTTGACGAACTAGATATTAAAATATATAAGACTCGTACACCTAGTACCCATAAGTCTGGACAATTTATTTTGCAAAATATCACGAACGAGGTGGAGAGAATAAAAATGACTGAAAAAATAGAAACCAGAGTGATATTAACTAAAGACGATTTAATCACACAGTTTAAAAACTGCGGTTTAACAGAAGGGCAGACCATATTTGTTCATACTTCGTTAAATAGTCTGGGATATGTTGTAGGAGGCGCTGAAACGTTAATAACCTTACTCCTAGAAATAGTGGGAGTAGAAGGAACTTTAATGATGCCGTCTCAAACGTGGAAAAATCTTGATCCATCAATTGGAGTTCATGGGGAAATACCACAAGAATGGTGGCCTATAATTCGTGAAAATTGGCCTGCATATGATAAAGAAATTACCCCCGCAATTGGAATGGGTATCGTAGCTGAAATGTTTAGAAAGTGGCCAGGAGTAAAAAGGACAGATCACCCGGCGAGGTCAATAGCAGTAGTAGGAAAACATGCTGAATATATTACAAAAGAACATGATTTAAGCAATATTTTTGGTGAAAACTCTCCAATAGATAAATTATATGAATTAGATGGATATGTATTATTAATTGGAGTCGGATATGATAAAAATACATCGCTACATTTAGCTGAGACTAGAGCAAACTTTCCTACTAAAAGATTTATTGATGAAAGTAGTGCGATAATCAAAGATGGAAAGAGAGAGTGGGTTACTTACACTACTCAAGCAGTAGATGACGTAGATTTTGTAAAGTTAGGAAATGGATATGATAAAGAAAAAAATATCAAGATTCATAAAGTTGGGAATGCTGATGTAAGATTTATGAAGCAAAAACCGTTAGTCGACTGGGCAGTTGAATGGATGGAGAAAAATAGAGTATAGCACGACTCTAAAGCGTTAAGGGGGCGAATATGAGAAGGAAAAGTGTGGGCAGTGCAAACCATCATTTTCGGGTTGTTCGGAGGTATTATACATTAATTCGAGGTATCATCATTTCGATGATACTTTTTTTATTTCCATAAAAGCAAAGCGCGAGTTATTTTCGAAATAGACCTAATGAACTATTCATGATATTCTTTTTGTGGGTATTTTTGGAAACAATTCAGCTTTTGTCATTTTCCACCTATAGATATGTCATGAATACCACCCAATCTAACAACGAAAATGATGTAAGGTAAGAATAACCAATCTTTTTGGGGAGGTGTTTCTCCATGACTGAGCAAGTACAGAAAAGTGAAATCAGAGATCATCACAAGAAAGCAATTACCTATCTAGTGAATCGGATTGGGCAGGATTCCGAGTACTTGGCTGTGATTATTGCTGGCTCTGTGGCTAAAGGAATCGCACGCGAGGATTCAGATATTGATTGTTATTTGGTTGTGAATGATGAGACTTTCCAGGACCGAAAACAGCGGGATCATTTGTTTTATTATGCAGAAGAGGGTTGTGACTACAAGGGTGGTTATTATGACGGGAAAATTATCAATTATGATTTCCTGAAAGCGGCGGCAGAAAAGGGGAGTGAGCCGACTCGTGCCTCATTTGAAGGAGCCTATGTCGCCTTTTCTCGAATACCCAACTTGGATGAGCTTGTTAGTCGTATTTCCGTATATCCGGAAGATAGTCGGGAGAGAAACTTCAAGGACTTTTTTGCTCAAGTGGAGTTGTATGGGGGATATTTTGCCGATCGAGCGTTAGTATTGAACAACACATATTTATTATCGCATGCTGTTAGTCAAGTTGCGTTATTTGCAGGACGATTAATTCTTACTTATAACCGAATACTCTTCCCATGCCATAAATCAATGATGAATACGTTGGAAAGGGTACAGGACAAACCAGTATCTTACTTGGAATTGCAAGATGCGATGCTGACTATGCCGAACAAGGAAACGATAAGCGCATTCATCGAGTGCATTCGTTCCTTCCATGATTGGGGAATAACACCGCATGAATCTGTCAGCCGCTTTATCGTAAACAACGAATGGAATTGGTTAGATGGTGAGCCTCCCATCAGTGATCGTTAATACATAATAGGATACTTGTAAGCGATGTCATTAAATTAGTTTGTAAGTGATTTATAAGAGGATGGTAAAAGCAATGAGAAGAACGAGAACAGTGCTAAGCGTATCAGCGGCATGTCTGATTACTTTATCTGTCGCGGGATGCGGTAATAGTATGAGTAATACAGACAGGTCGCCAACTGCGGCAAGTGGTACACCCGTACTAGTTAAAGCGAAAAGTCCCGTTACACTTACTTTTGTAATCGCCAACACAGTAGATGCAACTCCTTTCAATAAAATCTTTAAATCGTATGAAGCCAAATCGGGCAATAAAGTTGAACTGCAAGCTTTGCCTGGCGGGGATTTTGATAATATGATTAAGACACGATTCTCAACGGGCGATTTTCCTGATCTCTTTCTCATGCAACCGGGCACTAAGCAATACGTGAAGCTAAGAGCGGAAGAAACACTTCGCGAATGGTCCGGCGATGCTGACGTTTGGAAGCGAATCATTCCATCAATGAAAGAGTCACAGACAACGGCATCCGGCAAAATCTTTGGCGTACCTTTCGGCGCAACCGGTATGTACGGTGTGTTCTACAACAAAGATGTGTTTAAAGATGTCGGTGTTGAGCCCCCGAAAAACTATGCAGATTTGTTAACGATCGCTAAGAAGATTAAAGGGGCAGGTGTAACTCCTTTTTATGAAGGTGTAAAAGATGGCTGGCCTGCTCAAATTTTTTATCTCACAGGGTGGGTAACCAATGTTGACCCCGTCGTCAAAGATGAGGGTATTAAGAAATTAGAGACGAATGAATTGAAGCTTACTAACATTCCAGAAATGAAAGATTTATTTGAGAAACATAAAGAATTGAAGGACCTCGGCTTATATCAAGAAAATGTACTTGCCGGTACCTATGAAGACATGCAGAATAAATTAGGCGAAGGGAAAGTCGCCATGTCATTCATGCTCGATGGCTTAATTCCACAGCTAGAGAAGAAATTTGGCAAGTCATTTGTAACAGATCACATCGGCTTCTTTCCTTTCCCCTCGGCAACGGATGTAGGGACAGCGATGATTACGCCTCCGAACCAATTAATGGTTCCGGTGAAAGCAAAGCATGCGGCAGAAGCAGTTGACCTTATTAAATTTATGATCTCACCTGAGATGGTGAACGTGTACTACCAAATACAGCCCAGTATTCCAATCTTTGTTGATGCGAAGAGTGAACTTTATCCCGCGCAGCAGACAGTAAAAAACATGATCGATGCCGGGAAGGCAAAGATCAATGTGCAAAACCGTCTGACGCCAACATTTGCAGATTTCCAAAAATTACTGCAAAATTTCTTCATCAGCGGCGATGTGGATAAGACGATACAAGAACTCTCTGCGAACTATGAGAAAGACGGTAAATCCAAATTGCTCCCAGGATTTGAAAAGTAGGGAATTCATTAGGCCTGAACTTCGTTTCGGTCGCCAACAATTTCATTAGAGAGGAGAATTCTTCATGAAAAAGTTAACAAATGACTCTGTCCCCCTATGCCTCTTTATTACAGATCTTGTGGAGCTGACAGAGATACATGACGAAGTACTGCGGGAGGTGGACCGAATTCATGGATAAAATTTGGTTTCAGCAGCCGGCTTCCGAGTGGAACGAAGCACTGCCAATTGGGAACGGCAGGCTCGGAGGTATGGTTTTTGGCAAGGCTGCCAAGGAAAAGATTCAACTGAACGAGGATTCGGTCTGGTATGGAGGACCGAAGGAACGCAACAATCCGGATGCTCTTGAGCATCTTCCGCAAATTCGCCAATGGATTACGGAAGGGCGAATTCGCGATGCCGAGCAGCTTGCGGTGATGGCACTTTCCGGCGTCCCAGAGGGGCAGCGCCATTATATGCCGCTTGCCGATTTGACGATGGCCTTCGATGGGCACTCCGGAGTGATCGAAGAGTACCACCGTGAACTTGACTTAAGTACGGGGATAGCCTCCGTAACCTACCAGACGGGCGGTATTCGTTATCAACGCGAGATGCTGTCCAGTCACGTCGATCAGGTATTGACGGTTCGGCTAGAAGCAGATACGCCCGGCGCATTATCCTTGACCGCCCGTCTTATGCGGGGCGAGAAAAACAAGTATGCGGAACAAATTGGCAAGCTGTCCGATCACGCTATTGCGATTCGCGGCAATTGCGGCGGCGGCGGCTCCGAATTTTGTGCAGTGCTGCACGCGGAAGCTCATGGAGGTGTCGTCCGTGTGATCGGCGAGCATTTGATTATTGATCAAGCTGACAGTGTGACACTTTACTTGGCGGCAGCGACCTCATTTCGTTACGATGATCCGAAGGCGCAATGCGTAAGACAGGTGGAGGAAGCATCTGGGAAAACGTACGCGCAGTTGAAAGTTGATCATCTAGAAGACTTCGGACGTCTGTATGACCGAGTTTCATTCAAGCTGCAATCCGGAGTGGGAGAGGCAGTTGATTTACCGACGGACAAGAGGTTGGAGCGAATTCGGGAAGGCAGCGAAGATTTCGGGATCATTCCGCTCTATTTTCAATATGGCCGGTATTTGCTCATTTCCAGCAGCCGCCCTGGCTCCTTGCCCGCCAATTTACAGGGGATATGGAATGATAAAATAGAGCCGCCATGGGACAGCAAATATACGATAAATATAAATGCACAGATGAACTATTGGCCAGCAGAAACGTGTAATTTGTCGGAGTGCCACGAGCCGTTGTTCGATCTTATTGAACGAATGCGGGAGCGCGGAAGGAAAACTGCGCAAACCATGTATGGCTGCAGAGGGTTCGTCGCACATCACAATACAGATATTTGGGGAGATACCGCACCGCAGGACATCTATATCCCAGCAACGTACTGGCCGATGGGAGCAGCATGGCTGTGTTTGCACCTGTGGGAGCATTTCGAATTTAGCGGCGACCTCGAATTCTTACAGCGCGCTTATGAAACGATGAAAGAATCGGCGTTATTCTTCCTCGACTACTTAATGGAAACGCCGGACGGCAAGCTGGTGACCTGTCCATCTGCTTCTCCGGAAAATACCTACGTGATGCCGGGTGGGGAAAGAGGCTGTCTCACGATGGGACCGTCAATGGATAATCAAATTCTACATGCTTTATTCTCAGCTTGTATTCGGGCAAGCGAATTGTTGGAAACAGAAGATTCCCTGCGGGAAGAATGGATATATGTCCGCAGCCGGCTTCCAGAACCGAAAATCGGCCGTTACGGTCAACTTCAAGAATGGCTGGAGGACTACGAAGAGAAGAAGGCTGGGCATCGGCATATCTCTCATTTGTTCGCCCTTCATCCTGGCAATCAAGTGACTGTCAGGGGGACACCTGATCTGGCTGAGGCTGCGCGCAAAACACTGGAGCGCCGACTTGCGAACGGAGGCGGGCATACTGGTTGGAGTCGAGCGTGGATCATTAATTTCTGGGCTCGTTTGGAAGACGGCGAAGCAGCCTACGAGAACATCATGGCGTTGTTAAGCAAATCGACGCTGCCGAACCTGCTGGATAACCACCCGCCGTTTCAAATTGACGGCAACTTCGGGGGAACTGCCGGCATCGTGGAAATGCTGCTGCAAAGTCATACGGGTGAGCTTCACTTGCTGCCGGCGCTGCCGGTGGCATGGTCTGACGGAGAAGTGAAGGGATTAAGGGCACGTGGGGGCTTTGAGGTAGATATCAAGTGGAAGAGCGGAAAACTCGAAAGTGCAGCGGTACGTTCGCTGCTTGGAGGTATTTGTCGTCTTAGGACCAGTGACGAAGTTCGTATAGTTGGGGTTGAACCCTTGAAAGATGTATCGATAAACGATCAAGTGGTCGTGTTTAACACAAATTCAGGTATGGCTTATGAGATTGAGTCGATCCATCCATAAATGCGTATAGAAAAAGAGCTGCTCACCATGTAGTAATACATGTGACGACAGCTCTTTTTTGTTGGACTAACTTCGCTCAGAGGGTAGGTCTGCGACTTCGCTTACAAATTGGTAATGTCCTGAAGTAACGCGAAGTACGGCATATCCAGCTTCATAACCGATGATTTCGATGCCTGAGGCTGCTTCAATCCTTGAACCGTTTTCTGTAATCATATCCATGGCAAATGCAGGGACATAGACATCAGCCGTACAGTTTGCAGGAATACTCACGTTTAACGCCAACTGAGTTTGATTATAGCGTTTCCATTCAACACCCATAGATCCGACAGGCAACCGGTGCTCAACCTTGACTTCATCCAAGCCACCAGGTATCGACGGTTTAATCGTCAACTTAAAGCTTTGGAAATCGGGGTCATATCGATAATCGATTCCGGCTAAGCCGGCGTAAAACCATTCTTCCAAATGACCGAGCATAAAATGGTTTTGTGATTTGCCGACAGTTGGACCGTCCCAGGCTTCCGTTAATGTCGTTGCGCCATGTACGATTTGATAGCCGTAGCTTGGATGATCCGTTTGTCGAGTCATTTTGTAAATGATGTCCGAACGGCCATTCTGCGCGAGGGCAAGCAGCACATAACGATGCCCCACATCACCAGCAGTTGTATGATAACCATGTAGACGTATGTCTTCGATTAAATGAGTGAGTACGGTTTCCTTAAAGGGATCATCCACAAGTCCAAATGAAAGCGGCATGGCGTTGGAGGTTTGACTGCCAGTGGCATATCGGGAAGTTTCCCGGTTGTAAAATGCGTTATTAAACGCCGATTTGATCTTATCCCGTAAGTTAATGTAGTTGATGACGTCCTGCTTGTTGTTTAACAAGTTTGCTATTTGCACAAAAACATCAACGATATGATAATACATGGCTGTTTCCGTGTGGGGGACAGGTGTGTTTTGGGCGAAACCAGGTCCATTTTCCCCAACATCATACCAATCTCCAAGCCCTTGATGGACGATTAAATGATCGGAGCTCTCCGTCACATAATCGATGTACACTTTCATACCGTCGTAATGCTCGGTTAAGATCCGAGTATTGCCGTACAGTCGAAACAGGTTCCAGCCTGTCAACACGTACGCACCACCCCAAGAAACAGAATCACGGAAGCAGCGCCATTTATCGGAAAATACAACATATTCAGGTGCCGTCGTCGGCACCATTCCGTTCGGCAGTTGGGTATCTCTGATATCTTCCATTACTTTCGTTAACAAGGCTTCTACCTGATAATTGAATGCCACAGAGGGACCCATCAAATGGATTTGCTCCAACCATCCGAGCTTTTCTCGATGCGGACAATCCGTAAAAAGACTTTTCATATTGCTCAGAATCGCTTGATTAATCATTTCGTGCGTCCGGTTCAACATAACATCCGAGCATTCGAAATGACCTGATAATCCCGTATCTGGATAGATCATTTGTCCCTCCAAGCGGATCAGTGAAGGAATCTCTGAGAGGGGAGTGGACGAATCGACAGGAATAGCGCCTTCGATTTGTACATAACGAAAACCGTAATAGCTGAAACGAGGCGACCAGATTTCCTCTCCCTCTCCATTTAGGATATAGGAAAACCTGTAAGGGGATCCAGTCCACTTTTGATTGGCGGTACCGTCTTCCTTCAACAGTTCTGCCGGAGATAGAGTTACCTTAGAATCCTTCTGACCCCTGATTGATATTTCAACCCATCCTGCAAAGTTTTGCCCGAAATCCGCCACGTATACGCCTGGACTAGGTTGCGTTATGCTCAATGGTTTAAAGGACTGCATTACTTTCATTGGAGAAAGTGCTTCCGATTTAAGCTTCCCAAGAGGAGGAACAACTTCGGCTGCGTATCTCCAATCATCGCTTTCCGTGTAACCGGGCAGATCCCAACCCGATTGATTACGGCGAGCATCATAGTCCTCACCCCCATAGATGCATGAAAAGGTGATAGGTCCTTCTGCGATACGCCAGTCCTGATTACTGGTTATTGCAACCGTTGAACCGTCGGTATAGGTGATTTCAAGCTGTACCAAGCATTTGGGGGTACCGAAGGAACGTTTGAATTTCGTGTAACGGCCACCCGTGACATTGAAAAATCCATTACCGAGCATAACACCAACCGCATTGGTGCCTGTATTCATTAAATCCGTCACATCGTAGACGTTGTATAGGCAGGTATTGTCAAAGTTTGTCCACCCCGGTGTTAGCACATGATCGCTGACTTTGTTTCCGTTTAAGCGAAGCTCGTATTGTCCCAAACCGCAGATGTAAGCTCTTGCTCTTCTCACCCTTTTCACTAGTTTGAATTCATATCGGAACAGCGGAAGCGCCATACGTTTGAGCGACTCTCCAATAGGTTCTCCAATCCAGCGAGCTGCCCAATCAGACTCATGAATAAGTCCCATTTCCCAAAACGAAGCCGGGCTTTCTTCCATCTGATCGTCTTGATTCCAAAATTGAAGCTTCCAATAATAGCGAATGCGAGATTGAAGCGGAGGACCTTCATATAAAATATGCACGTTTTTCCTGCTTGCTATTTTACTGCTGTCCCATACGATGTGCTGCACATTTTCTTCAGCGGTTGACACTGTGATCCGGTAGGCAGTTTGCATTTGCGAGCGAGTAAGACTGGATTTGTAACTCCAGCTGAAAGCAGGGCGTGTCACATCGATCCCGATTGGACATCTTTTTCCTTCCACAAACATTTCATCCAGTTGCATGGGTAGGGTCTCCTTTGAAAACATCATGCGAGGCAGCCACACTGATCGTACGGAACTCTTTTCCCCAGTTTTTTGTCGCATCACCTTCCTTATAAGGTCGGCAGGAGCAATAGAAGTGATAAAGCACGCCATGATGCGTAATGATAGACGGCTTATGCGCAAAAATAGAGTCAATCGTTCCTTCTTCGCCTACGCGAATGATCGGCTCCGGATATTTATCCCAGTGTAAAAGATCTTTCGATAAGGCAATTCCTTCTTGTGCTTGCTTGTAATTATAGCCAAAGAAATACATGATCCATTGATCTTTATCCTGTAAAACACAAGGGTCGCTAACAAAACCGGAGTCCCATCTTTCCGGAGAGACACGTAGAATCGGGTTATGCTCGTATCGCTGCCACGCGATGAGGTCAGTTGAGAAAGCAACTCCCGTTTGTTCGAGCCATTTGCCCTTATTCGTGTTTTTGGCATTATAAAACAAGTAGAACGTACCTTCATGTTCAACAAGGCATTCCTTGTATAAACCGCCTTTTTCCCAATCTGCGCCTTCTTCCGGGGTTAGAATGGGATCAACGTATCTGTGCCACTCCAGTAGTTGTTCATCTTCCGACCATGCGATTCCGATTTTCGCCGAACCTTCTTCGTACCCGAAATTAGGGTAGGCGTGATAGAGCAGCCAGTATTTGTTGTTCCATTTCTTAAGCACGGGAGGAGCATCGATACTATTTTCCTTCAAAATCCATGTACCTGCTATATTTTTCGAGTCCCAGACTGAACCTTCATTTCGCCGTAAAATGACACTAAGGTGCTCCCAGTTTAACAGGTCTTTGCTGGTGGCCAAGGCTGTTTGATAACCCGTACCGTCAAATCCTACGTACATCATGTAAAACTTATCATTATGTTGAAAGACGAAGGGGCAATCAACGGCACGTTCATCAAAGTGCCCGGGGATGCCGGATCCGATAAGCACCGGTTTACCCAATTTATAAGGCGTTACATAGGGCTCAATATTCATGGTTTTCAATCTCCTTATCGGTTTGTAGAACTTGCGACAGATGCCACATATTGTAAGATTACTATCACACCTATTCCTACTGAGGGGGGGATTGAATCCGATATATAGGTCGATTGCATCTTCAAACTACAGCTGCATTGACATCGAATGTAAGCGGGCGTAGGATGAGGGAAAATTGTGGAAATTTTGTTCGGAAGGGGGGACTCCTGTGAAAGACGGTTATGCATCCAATCCGTTCATGTTTCAGACGTCCGGCAGCATTGTCGTCGGTCGTAATGTCATCGACCAGTTGATTCCGCGCATCAAGTTGCTCGGCGAATTTCGGCACGCTGTGATCGTAACACAACCTTCGATCATAAAGATGGGGGTAATTGAACAAATTCTAGGAGAGCTAAAACAAGCCGGTATATCCAGTCGTTGTATAACGGAGGTGAAACCGGAACCGACGGTAGACAATATTCGCTCCGTATTCAGTAGCATTTCTGCCGAACCTGTAGATTTACTGATTGGTATAGGAGGGGGAAGTGTTCTCGACGCTGCAAAAATATTTTCCGTTTTGCTGACGAATCCAGTTGACGTGCAGAGTCTGATTGGGACCGATCTTGTTTCGCAATCTGGCATTCCGATGGTTCTTGTACCGACGACTTCTGGGACAGGTTCGGAAGTAACGCCGAATGCCATTGTAAGCGTTCCGGAAGAAGAGTTAAAAGTTGGCATTATCAGCAGGCACTTGCTGCCCAAGCTGGTCCTCATTGACCCTGTTTTGACGATAAGCTTACCGAAATCGATCACGGCTGCAACGGGAATGGATGCGTTTACGCATGCCTTGGAATCGTATATATCTAACAAGGCTAATCCGATAAGCGATATGTTTGCCTTGGAATCAATCCGCTTGATTGCAGAAAGTCTGGTTCTTGCTTATCATAACGGTTCGGATCTTGAAGCGAGGGGGAAAATGCTGCTCGGGTCCATGTACGGCGGTATGGCGTTGAGCGCAGCCGGCACAGCGGCCGTTCATGCGCTTGCATATCCACTCGGAGGCAAGTTCAATATTTCGCACGGAGTTGCCAATTCGATGCTGCTGCCTCATGTTATGGCCTTTAATCAGGATGCCATAGCAGATCGGCTTAGAAATGTTGCTGGGGCCATGGGTCTGCACGTTGGGAAGATGGGAAGGACGGAGTCCTCCGATATGGTGATCAAGCAGATTTTCGAATGGACTTCAGAGATGTGTATCCCGCAAAACTTGCGCGAATTTGGCATTTCGGAAGGAGATGTGGATGACCTGGCGATCGCTGCATCCAAGGTTACCAGGCTTTTAACTAATAATCCGAAGCCGATGGACTTGGCGTCGATTAAAACAGTGTATCGGAAACTGTTCCCTTGATAAAGAGAGTGTGTCTGCCTGGTTAGGCGTGTTCGAAGCACGTGTTACTAATCAAATCGCTAAGGAGGTTACCGCAATTGAAAGTTGCCGTTATTGCCGATGATCTTACGGGAGCGGGGGATACAGGCGTACAGTTTGCCAAGCACGGGCTGCATGTAACTGTACTTTTACAGTTCAATGCGGGAATGGAAGCGGTGTCAGAGCAGGATGTGCTTGTGCTGGATACCGACAGCCGATCCCTGAATGCCGAAGCCGCTTACCAGAAAGCTGTTGAGGCATCGAGGTGCGCTCAAGCTTTCGAAGCGGATGTTGTGTTCAAAAAAATTGATTCCACCTTGCGTGGAAATCTGGGGTCGGAAATGGATGCCGTTTACGACACCTATCGTCCCGATTTCGTAGTCATCGCTCCTGCTTATCCCGAAGCTGGACGTCTGGTTCGCGAGGGCAGATTGTATGTTCATGGAACGCCGCTGCATGAAACCGAGTTCGCAAGCGATCCGAAAACACCGATTACCGAATCCTTTATCCCAGAATTATTGCGTCATCAGACGAAGCAACCTGTCGAGGTCATCCCTTCCGAGATATTAGCGGAGGGGAGAAGCGCGTTGGAGCTCGTATTGCAAAATTGTCTATCCCGAGGTATTTGTTATTTGCTTGTAGATTCTGACAATGATGATGATTTGAAATGTATCGTTTCCCTGTTCGGGGAGACATCGTATTCGGTTGTTTGGGTTGGTTCAGCAGGTTTGGCACAACAACTGGCAGTTCAATATGAATCCTTAGCGCAGCCATCGCCAAAGAAATTAAATCATCCAAACTGTCCGATACTTGCTGTGATTGGCAGTGTCAGTTCTCGGTCACGCCGTCAATTGGACGTCCTTCTTAGCCAACCGAATGTGCGGGGCATCCGGATGGAGGCTTATCGCCTCGTATCTGGTAAAGTCGAAACAGAGCACGAATTGGTGAGTGTAGTGGAAGAAGCAGCACAGGCCATAAATGCAAACTTTCATACAGTGTTATATTCGTCTGGTGACGTGGAAGCTATACGACTCGCCCAGAATACCGGCGCCCTAAATGGCATGTCTGCACAAGAAGTTAGCGATACGATATCTCGTGCTTTGGGAGAATCCGTGTTCCGTTTGATGAATCGCAGCAGGATTGGAGGCGTCATATTGACCGGTGGCGATACAGCAAGACAAGTATGTTCATTTCTGCAAGTAAACGAATTTCGAGTGCTTGACGAGGTGGAAAGCGGTGTGCCGATTGGATGCCTTGTTTCAGATGAACATCTTCCTGCCGTAACCAAAGCAGGGGGATTCGGATCTGACCAAGTACTGCTGCGAGCGTTGGAATTGTTGAATGGAGGATTGAGTACGAAATGAAACCAATAATAGGAATCACAATGGGCGATGCATCAGGCATCGGGCCTGAAGTCATTGTGAAAGCGCTGCACCATTCTCAAGTATACGAACGCTGCCGTCCGCTAGTGATTGGAGACCCGGTCATGTTAGAACGTGCACTTCAAATCGTGAAAGGTACAGCTTCCATTCATATCATATCGAGTCCTCAGCACGGGCGTTACGAATACGGCAGCATTGATTGTTTGGATTTGCGCATGCTCGGTCCTGACCTTTCATTCGGTAAAGTATCCGCCGAAGCGGGACACGCTGCTTACGTGTTTGTTGAGAAAGCAGTGGAATTGGCTTTAGCTAGGCAAATTGACGCCATATGCACCGCCCCTTTAAATAAAGAGGCTCTGCATAAGGGAGGCCATCTTTATCCGGGTCATACGGAAATATTAGCCGGACTCACACATACCGAAGATTATAGCATGATGCTCACAGCTCCAAAGCTGAAGGTCATACATTTAACCACACATGTCGGACTGATTCAGGCCATTGAGTTGATCAATCCGGAGCGGACGTACAAGGTAATCAAGCTGGCATATGAAACGTTACAGAGGGCTGGAAACGACAAACCTCGTATTGCTGTTTGCGGGATTAATCCGCATGCGGGAGAGAATGGTCTATTCGGTAATGGAGAGGAAGAACAAAAACTGATTCCTGGTATCAGATTAGCAGCTGAAGAAGGTATTAACGTTACCGGTCCTTATCCAGCTGATACGCTGTTTTATCGAGCTGTAAAGGGGGACTTTGACATTGTGGTCGCTTGTTATCATGACCAAGGACATATACCGATCAAAGTGCTTGGTATTGAAGCCGGCGTGAACATCACGATCGGTTTGAATGGAGGAATCATTCGCACCTCTGTCGATCATGGGACAGCCTTCGATATTGCAGGTAGAGGAATAGCGGATGAAAGAAGTATGTTGGCCGCGATCCACGCTGCGGTTGAGCTTGCTCCTAAACCGATAGATAACCTTTCCTGAGGCAGATAATGTAGCAATTTAAAATCCGTTCCATACAAGGAGAGTTACGATGTTAAAGCCAGCAGGCATTATCCCCGCTATGATTACGCCTTTTGATGACAATCAAAACATCAACGAATCGGCATTGCGTCTATTCGTTCGCAGGTTCATCACCGCTAACGTCCATGGTCTGTTTTGCCTCGGTACCAATGGAGAGTTCTTTACGCTGACAATGGAGGAAAAGCTACGAGTTGCCGAAATTGTCATCGAGGAAGCTCAGGGACGCGTTCCAATTTATGTAGGCGCAGGGTGCGTAGGAACGCAGGAAACGGCTCAGTTAGCTGCACGTCTTGAACAAATGGGCGCCGACGCTTTATCCATCATTACACCGTATTTTTTAACATTTACACAGCAAGAGTTGATTGGACATTTCCGAACAGTTGCGGAAGCGACGAAACTGCCTATTCTCCTGTATAACATTCCGGCGCGAACCGGCAATACCCTCTTACCCAAGACGGTCATGGAGTTAAGCAAAGTACCTAACATTGTCGGTATTAAGGACAGCAGCGGAAGCTTTGATAACATCTTGCAAGTTCTGGAGCAGTGTGATCCGGATTTCGCCGTACTGGCAGGGACAGACTCACTCATATTGCCGACATTGATGGCAGGCGGTCATGGGGCTATCGCAGCTACGGCCAACGTATTCCCGGAAGTCGTCAGGTCCATTTACGATTTATGGCTGCAAGGGAAACCAGAAGAAGCCGAATTGTCACAGCGTAAGCTGCGCGCGTTGCGCAGTGCATTCTCGATGGGAACACTGCCTTCCGTGTTGAAGGAGGTTTTGAACATGCTCGGTTTGCCTGCGGGAGACCCTCGACTGCCGGTTCAACCTCTCTCTCCGACTGCTAAAGCGGAGCTGAAAATCGTGATGGATCCATATGTGAGCGCAGGCGTCATTAAATGATCAGGAAGAGGTGTTGTTGATAATGGAAGTTAACATTCCGAACGGCGTATGGCCAACGATGCTAACCCCTTTCACGAATTCCAAAGAAGTGGACTTTGAAGCATTAGGGGAGCTGGTCGAATGGTACATTGAACAAGGTGTTCACGGCCTATTTGCGGTCTGTCAATCGAGTGAAATGTTCTACTTAACTTTAGAGGAGAGAGTGAGGATCGCACAGTTCGTCAAGGAAAAGTCAAATGGCCGTGTACCTGTCATCGCTTCTGGCCATATATCAGACGGATTCGAAGAGCAAGTGATTGAGCTTCAGCGGATGGCTGACACCGGGGTTGATGCTGTCGTGCTGGTTAGCAATCGATTTGCCGGTCCGGAAGAATCGGACGAGGTATGGTTGAACCGTGCAGAACAGCTGCTCAATCGAGTGCCAGATGTGCTGTTTGGTATTTACGAATGCCCTTATCCGTATAAAAGGCTGATGAGCCCGAAACTGCTTAAATGGTGTGCGGATACAGGCAGGTTTGGATTTCTCAAGGACACGAGCTGCGATATTAAACAGATTGCTGAGAAGATCGATGCTGTAAAAGGAAGTCCGTTGAAAATATTCAATGCGAATTCCGCTACCTTACTAGCATCGTTACGTTTAGGGGTGGCCGGCTTTAGCGGCGTGATGGCCAATTTTCACCCTGACTTGTATGTGCGTCTTTCGGAGTGCGGGGACTTTCAGTCTGAAACCGCAGAAATGATTCAGGCATTTATCGGACCTGCGTCATTAATCGAACTTCAGATGTATCCTGTTAATGCGAAATATCATCTGCAAAGATTAGGTTTATCCCTAGCGATGCACTGCCGCACCAGAGATGCAGGTGCTTTCAGAGAAAACCAAAAATCGGAAGTGAAGCAGCTCGATGGGCTGTATCAACTATTTAAGCAGCAGTTACTGACAAAACAAAATGTAACGGTTTGATCAAAAAAAGGAGATGCTACAGTGCCATTTAAAACGAAGGACAAAATCGTATTTATAGGTGACAGCATAACGGACAAAGGCAGAAAAAAAGACCCCTTAAAACTAGGCTCTGGCTATGTTCGGCTGCTGCATGATTATCTCACAGCGTTATACCCTAAGTTGTCGTTAAAGATAATCAATGAAGGCGTATCAGGAAACCGAGTGATTGATTTAGAAAAAAGATGGAGAATGGATGTCTTGGATCATCAGCCACAGTGGATTTCAGTTTCTATCGGGATCAATGATGTTTGGCGGCAGTTGGATTCGCCAGATGCGGAGCAAGTATACCCTGACAAGTTCGAAGCCGTGTATCGCAGCCTATTAGAGCAAACGAAACAATTACCTAATTGTCGTGTGATCCTCATGCAGCCTACAGTCATCAAGGAGTATCCTGATTCTACAGGAACCCGTTTACTTAAGCCTTATGTTGATATTGTCAATCGACTGACAGAAGAGTTCAATGGCGTCCTTGTGCCGACACATGAAGCCTTTCTGAATTTCTTGCAATGTGAAACAGGCCAGGATTTAACGACGGACGGCGTTCATATGAACACGCTTGGGGATATGTTGATGGCTACAACTTGGCTGAAGGCGGTTACTGGTATTCCTAATAGGAATTAGTGCAAACGATTATTCAAATTTCAGACTGCATGCCATTCATCATGGTTGCAGTCTTTTTTATGACATTCTTCAAGAAAACCGCGGTGAGGTGGAGGGCGTCGCCTATAAAATAGGTGAATTCGCCCTATAACCGAAAGTTCAATTTTAGATACACTTGACTCAAGTATCCCGGTGAAGGGAATCTGTCCATAGGAGATGAGGTTTTTGAAAGTTTCTGATCTGAAAACGGAATACTCCGAAAATCCGTTAGGCATAGTAACGACCGTTCCACGTTTAAGTTGGATCCTGAAATCGGAAGAATACTTTCAGTTTCAATCGGCGTTCCAAGTATTGGTTGCATCCAGTATGGAGCTTTTGAATAAAAATAAAGGTGATTTGTGGGACAGCGGTAAGGTTAAGTCGGATCAATCGATCCATGTCGCTTACGGAGGAAAACCTTTAGAAGCAAGACGGGTTTATTATTGGCAGGTCAGGGTGTGGGATAAAAACGATATAGTGTCTGACTGGAGCGGCCCAGCTCACTGGTCGATGGGTCCTTTCAATAAGAACGAATGGCAAGCACGTTGGGTTGGCAGAACAAAACCGCAGCATTCGGAGCTTTTACCCTCTCCCTATCTGAGGAAAACATTTCAAATTGATAAGCCGGTACATCAGGCTTTCATTTATGCAAGCGCATTAGGTCTGTACGAATTGCATATCAATGGTGAAAGGGTAGGCAGAGATTATTTTGCCCCCGGATGGACGGATTACAAGATCAGAGTACAAGTTCAGACCTACGATGTAACATCGTATCTGGGTAACGGAACTATGACTCTAGGTGCAATCCTAGGTACTGGATGGTACGCCGGCAACGTAGGTATGTTTGGCCCAAACAGATATGGCGATAATCCCTATTTACTCCTTGAACTGCATATCGAATATGAAGACGGTTCCTCTCAAATCGTTGTGACCGACGAGTCATGGAAGACAATGGCAGGTCCAATCTTGTATTCGGATTTACTTAAAGGCGAAAGCTTTGATGCTCGTTTGGAGCCAAAGGGATGGAGCTTGCCAGGCTTTGACGATGATGCGTGGGAGTCCCCTAGTATCTTAGAAAGATATGAAGGGGTTCTGACCGCACAAGTAGATCCTCCTGTTCAAGTCATGAAGGAGCTGCTGCCGGTCAGCATGAAGAAAACATCGCGCGGATCTTACCTGTTTGATATGGGACAAAATATGGTCGGCTGGGCGCGTCTTCAGATCGAAGATGGACAAGAGGGTCAACTCGTTACCGTCAGCTGCGCAGAAATGTTGAATGAAGACAATACCTTATACACGATAAACCTTCGTGAAGCCGTTCAGCAGGAGACCTACATCTTGAGAGGCGATAGAGTAGAATGTTTGGAGCCTCATTTTACTTTTCATGGTTTCAGATATGTGGAAGTAACGGGATTGACGAGTTCGCCGACGCTTCAAACAGTCATTGGCAGAGTGGTGCATTCGGCAACACCGCAAACAGGTTGGTTAGAAACTTCAAACGTCATGTTGAATAAGCTTCTAAGCAATATCGAGTGGGGGCAACGCGGTAATTTTCTCAGCGTGCCGACGGACTGCCCGCAGCGTGATGAACGGCTTGGATGGACGGGTGACGCACAAATCTTTGCTCGGACAGCCAGTTACAATATGGATGTCGGACGCTTTTTCAATAAGTATATGATCGATGTTATCGATGCTCAGCGTCCTTCAGGAGCTTTTCCTGATGTCGCGCCGGATTCCGGATGGGAAGAGTTTAAGATCAACCAAACGGAATTGAACTGGCATGCTCCGGATAACGGCGGTTGGGGCGATGCAGGGGTTATTATTCCTTGGACCGTTTACCAGGTTTATGGCGATCTCAGAAATTTGGAAGATTGTTATCCGGCGATGGTCAGATGGGTGAATTATTTACAAGCGAACACGGTGAACTTGATTCGACCGGGTTATTCGAATTATGGCGATTGGCTGTCTATCCATGCGGATACGCCAAAGGACGTGCTTGATACCGCTTACTTTGCATACAGTACCTCAGTGCTTTCCAAATCAGCGAAGGCGCTCGGCCATGAAGAAGATGCCCGTAAATACACGGATTTGTTTGACAGGATCAAACAAGCATTTTCAGAAGCATTTGTGGATCAGTCAGGACGAATCAAAGGTGACACCCAGACCGTTTACGTGCTTGCCCTTAAGATGAACCTGCTGACAGATGAGCAACGCAAACTTGCGGTTCACTATTTGGCGGAAAATATTCAGCTCCACGGCAATCATTTAACAACAGGATTTCTCGGTGTTGGGTATCTGCTTCCCGCATTAACCGAAGGGGGAAGAGAAGATCTTGCTTACACTTTACTCAATCAAGACACGTTCCCTTCCTGGCTTTATTCCATCAAACATGGAGCTACGACAATCTGGGAACGATGGGATGCCTGGACTGAAACGGATGGATTCCAAAATCCGGGTATGAATTCGTTTAATCACTACTCATTGGGTTCAGTCGGTGAGTGGATGTATCAGCATATTTTGGGGATCAACTCCGATGAGGACAGACCGGGATACAAGCATATCGTGATCCATCCCCGTCCTGGCGGCGAGCTCCGTTTTGCTAAAGGTGAATTTCATTCTGTCTATGGCAGGATTGGCGTAGAGTGGACATGGGAACGGTCTTTGTTCGTTATGAAAGTCCAAATTCCTGTGAACACAACTGCCACGATCTATGTGCCGGGTACCGTCCTGAATAAGGAAGGGCACGTAACAAATGGACTGCAAGAAATAGGAACATCAACCAATCAATCCGTTTACAGCGCCGGTTCAGGAAGCTATACATTCATTTCCCGGTGGACGGTTATTCCGAACAAAGGAGAGAGACGATGACATTTGAAGTTGAGAAAACCACAGGAAACAGTGAATGGTTCACCCATGACCGTTTCGGCATGTTTATCCATTGGGGATTATATTCATTAGCAGCTAGACATGAATGGCTGCAATCCCGCGAAAAATTGAGCGGGGAACAGTACAGTAATAAATATTTCAAACGATTTGATCCGGATTTATACGATCCCGAGCTTTGGGCTCAGCTCGCATCCGATGCGGGGATGAAGTACTTCGTGACGACAACAAAGCATCATGAGGGCTTTTGCTTATGGGACAGTAAGCTTACCGATTATAAAGCAACGAATTCTCCCGCAGGGCGTGATGTGCTAAGACCTATGGTAGATGCTTTTCGTAAACGTAATATGAAGGTAGGTTTATATTATTCCTTGCTCGACTGGCATCATCCTCATTATACGGTTGATCCTAAACATCCACTTCGTTTTGATCCCAATCATATCGCTGGGAATAACCAACTAGACTTCACTAACTACCGAAACTATTTGTATGGACAAACGAAGGAATTGCTGACGGATTTCGGTCAAGTAGATCTGTTATTTTATGACTTTTCGTTCCCAGAAGAAAACGGTTTGGCGGGCAAAGGCAAGGACGATTGGGGCAGTGAAGAGCTGGTCAAAATGATCCGCACCTTACAGCCGAACATTTTATTGAACGACCGCTTGCAGGTGGGAGGGGATATCACAACCCCTGAACAATATATGCCGACCAAATGGGTACAGGTAAACGGAAAGCGTGTCGTTTGGGAAACTTGTCACACTTTTAGCGGTTCGTGGGGCTATCACCGGGAAGAAGAGTCATGGAAGAGTGTCGATTTGCTGATCAAAATGATGATTGATACTGTCAGCAAGGGTGGCAATCTATTATTGAATGTCGGCCCAACTGGACGCGGTGAATTCGATGAGCGTGCCATAGATCGGTTGAAGGGAATGGGTGAATGGATGAAGCGGCACAACCGCTCCATCTACGGATGCACACAAGCACCGGAAACATTCGTTTGCCCCGACGATTGTCGGTTAACTTACAATCCGGAATTGAATCGCATGTACGTACATGTATATAGTTGGCCGTTCAAAAATATCCATCTTCACGGCTTCGCTGGAAAAGTAGAGTATGCACAATTCTTAAACGATGCGTCCGAAATCAGATTTAAGCAAGGTTTTGTTCCGAGCGGCATTGAAAACGGAGCTTTCAAAGAAGGTCGAGATGAGCATACCGTGACGCTATCGCTGCCTGTCAAGAAACCGAATGTGACCGTTCCGGTCATCGAACTATTTTTGAAATAAACGAATCGAATGGAGGTTGGATCAAAACGATGAAAACTGTTACCCTTGGATACGCGCCCAATCCTGCCCCGCGGGTTGAAAATGGCATAAGGTTGCTAAAACAAGCGCTGCTGGATTGTGGCTATGAGGTAAATGCGGAAGAAGTGTCCTGGACGTGGGACAGCTACCGGTCCGTACAGGGAAGAAAAATCTTTGTGGGAAACCGCAAAGAATCTGATTTGCTGCAGCAGCTGGAAGAACGAGACGTCCTGCTGTATCACACACAAGCTCCGGAAGGAGAAGGATTTTACATAGCTACTTGCCCTGGAAATCTGGCATCCGTTTCCGGAGGCAGCGATTCTGGCGTACTCTATGGCTGTCTGGAGCTTGCTGGGCGTGTCCGCGCCGAGGGTTTTTTGCCTGAAGATATCGCCTATGGAGACGCTCCACGTTTTTCACTGAGAGGACCGGCGATCGGATTGCAGAAAACAACCGTCGAACCGCCTCGCCAAACGTATGAATATCCGATTACCCCAACACGCTTCCCTTGGTTTTACGACCGGACATTGTGGCAGGAATTTCTAGATATGCTGCTGGAACAGAGGTGCAATATCGTCTATTTGTGGTCTGGGCATCCCTTTTCCTCTTTAGTGAAATTGGCGGATTACCCGGAGGCGCTTGAAGTTACAGAAGAAGAGTTCGCGCTGAACGTTGAAACGTTCAGCTGGGTGGCACAAGAAGCGGATCGTCGAGGCATATGGCTCGTATTGAAGTTTTACAACATTCATATTCCGCTGCCATTTGCAGAGAAGCACGGATTGAAGCTGCATCAACCGAAACCACTTCCGTTAACCAGTGATTACTATAAAAAGTCGATTGCCTCCTTTGTACGTTCATTCCCTAACGTGGGGTTGATGGTCTGCCTTGGGGAAGCGCTGCAAGGACAAATATACGGAGTGGAATGGTTTAACGAAACGATTCTAGCGGGCTTGCTGGAAGGGCTTAAGGATTCAAATGTGAAGGAAAAGCCGCCAATCATTCTGAGATCCCATGCGATTGAACCGCAAAAGGTCATTGAGGCGGCGCTGCCTCTATATCCCAATTTGTATACCGAGGCCAAATATAACGGAGAATCATTGACCACGTATACACCACGAGGCAAATGGCTGGACATTCACAACCGTCTCGGCTCACTAAAGACGATTCATATCGTGAATGTACATATTCTTGCTAACCTAGAGCCTTTTCGTTACGGGGCACCTTCGTTTATCCAAAAATGCATGCAGGCCGCCAAATATCGGCTGAAAGCGAACGGGCTTCATCTGTATCCGTTGTTTTTCTGGGATTGGCCGTTTTCCCCGGATTTGGCTGAGCCAAGACTTAAACAACTGGATCGCGATTGGATATGGTTCGCAGCTTGGTTCCGTTACGCTTGGAATCCGGACCGCGATCCGGCCGCAGAACGGAATCACTGGATCGATGTGCTTGGCCAAAGGTTCGGCAGTCCAGAAGCAGGTGAAGCGATATTGGATGCGTACGAAGCGTCCGGCGAATGTGCGCCCAAATTGCTGCGGCGTTTCGGCATTACCGAAGGCAATCGTCAAACGATGAGCCTGGGAATGACGATGAGTCAATTGACGAATCCGGATCGGCACATGCCGTGGCCTGATTTATGGGAATCCCAATCTCCTCAGGGGGAAAGGCTGGAGGACTATGTGATCCGCGAGTTGAAAGGCGAACCGCACGTCGGAGAAACGCCTCCGGAAATTATCGCAGATGTCAGTCGGCATGCGGCAGACGCGGTGCATGCGATCGAGAAGGCGCGCAAATTGGTGAAACGAAACTGGGATGAATTTGATCGCTTATTCGATGACATGCAGGCCATTCGTCTCATGGTCAATGTGTTTGTGCATAAAGTTCAAGCGGCATTGCTCATTTTGACTTACAAAGGCAGGGCTCAAGGGGAGTATTTCACACAGTTGGCATTGTTGGAAGAGGCCGCTGGGCATCTTGAGAGCTCCTTGAAAAGCTACCGCGCATTGACGTCTTTGACGGAAAAGACCTATTTATTCGCCAACAGTATGCAAACACCGCAGCGGAAAGTACCGATTCGAAACGGTCTTGAATACAAGCATTGGACGGCCTGTTTGCCAGTTTACGAGTTAGAGTTGGAACATTTTCAGTTCCATCTTAATGAGTTAAAGTCAGGTACATTGCCTGAGGCGCTGAAGAATATGAAAGATCCCATTGTTCCATACGGAGAGGTACCGTTCACTTTACTGTCCGGAAACGCGGAAACATACCGAGTTGAGAAGGAAGCGCAAGTGTTTGTGGATGGGGATATTCACATCGTCGGATGTGCGGAGGAACTCGATGGTTTGACCGGTATCCGATTCAGCCAAATGGAAGCGGGTCTAAGCGGAGTAACGATCGATATTGAATTGAATCACCCCTCCAAAGTGTTAATTGGCTATTTCAATTCGAAAGATGAGCAGTGGCTTCAAGTCCCGAGCTTGGAAGAGAATACACATGCAGATGACTTGGGCGGATATGCGCCAGTATTGCAAAAAGGATTACGTCTGTATGCGTATCCATCTGTCAATGTTCATACGTTTCGATATGAAGCAGGGCGGCATTCGCTTGATTTGGGCAAGGGAGCTTACTTGATTTTGGGCGTCATACCTGCTAATCACGAAATTCGACCAAGAAATGTCGAGCACAAAAATGATGGCATCAACACGCTGGATTGGCTGTACGAGTAAGCAAGCGACAGATGGGGAGAGAGTCTATGACTGATAAGAAATCCACGCTCTGGTATGCCCATCCGGCCAAGAATTGGTTTGAAGCGCTTCCCATTGGCAACGGCCGGTTTGGAGGGATGGTGTATGGCGGTACAAACAGAGAGCATATTCAATTAAACGAAGACACACTTTGGTCGGGGGAACCCCGAGAAACAGTCCGCTATGATGCGGAGCGGTATCTCGGACCCGTGCGTGAATTGATATTTTCGAAGAAATATGCGGAAGCCGAGCAGATGATCGAGCAGTACATGGGAGGTCCGGATATTGAATCCTTCCTACCGCTTGGGGATTTGGAGCTTATCTACGATGAAGAGGGCGAAATTTCGGATTATTGCAGGGAATTGGATCTCGAAGCAGGTGTTGTAAGGGTTCGTTACAATCAAAATGGCGCTGTTTACACGCGTGAAGTGTTCGTATCCGCTGTTGATCAAGTGATGGCGATCCGTTTAAATAGCGAGAGGAAATCCAGTTTTACCGCCACTCTTCAAAGTCCACTGCAGTTTTCCGTCCGCAAAACAGGTGTAGACCGGATAACGCTTACTGGCCGCTGCCCGTATCATGTTTTGCCTAACACAGTCAAATCCGTTGAACCTGTTCGCTATGCCGAGGGGAAAGGCATAGGATTTGAAATCCACCTTCAAGCGAAGGCAGAATGCGGTAAAGTGGAAGTCAGCGGTGGGCGCATTCACGTAAGCGGGAAAGGGGCGGTAACCTTACTGCTGACCGCTGCTACAAGCTATAACGGTTTCGAAAAAGATCCGGCTGTTCTAGGCAGAAATCCAACAGACATGTGTGCGGCAGCGCTTTCGAATGCCATTCGGCTGGGTTACGATCATGTGAAAGAGCGGCATATGAGTGATTACGCCGCACTGTTCAACAGAGTTTCAATTGACATTGGCGGTAGAGGTGAAGACAAAAGCATTCTACCTACGGATGTCCGCATCCAGGCAGTCAAAAATGGATCTGATGATCCTGGTCTAGCTGCGTTGTTCTTTCAGTACGGGAGATATTTGCTGATATCAAGCTCTCGTCCCGGTACACAGCCTGCCAATTTGCAGGGCATTTGGAATGACAAAACTCAACCTCCTTGGTGCAGCAGCTGGACGACAAACATTAATATTGAAATGAACTATTGGCCTGCGGAAGTGGGCAATCTTGCGGAATGCCACCGACCGATGTTTGATTTGATTGAAGATTTACGAATTACAGGCCGGAAAGTAGCCAGTGTCCATTACCGAAGCAGGGGGTGGACCGCACATCACAACATCGATTTGTGGCGTACCGCGACGCCTGTCGGCGGCTCGCCAAGTTGGGCCTTTTGGCCGATGGCCGGCGCTTGGTTATGCCAACATATATGGGAGCATTACGCGTTTAGCCAGGATGAACAATTTCTCAAACAAGCGTATCCTGCATTGAAAGAGGCGGCGCTGTTTTGTTTGGATTGGCTTATCGAGGATCCTGACGGATATTTGGTTACTTGCCCATCCACTTCCCCTGAAAATTTTTTCATTACCCCTGAGGGGAAGCCAAGCAGTGTAACCAAAGGAACGACGATGGATTTGGCGTTGATCAAAAGTTTGTTTGCCCACTGTATAGAAGCTAGCCTCATTCTAAACCAAGATGACACATTTAGGGGTCAACTGGAAACGGCATTGAGCCAGTTACCACCGTTCCGTATTGGGAAATACGGTCAGCTGCAGGAATGGGACGAAGACTTCGAGGAGTTAGAACCGGGCCACCGACACATTGGGCATTTAGTTGCTCTTCATCCGTTGGACCTAGTGACACGTCATGGACAGCCCGAACTTTTTGAAGCCTGCAAAAAAACACTCGAACGCCGTCTTGCTCACGGCGGAGCGCACACGGGCTGGAGCTGCGCTTGGACGGTTAACTTTTGGGCACGGCTAGGAAACCCAATAGACGCCAATAGATTTTTAAATGACTTGCTGGCAGGTCTGCACCCCAACATGATGAATGCTCACCGGCATCCGAAGGTGAAGATGAATATTTTTCAAATTGACGGTAATTTTGCCGGCTTGTCAGGCATTGCGGAAATGCTGCTGCAGAGTCACGCTGGAATGATCCAACTTCTGCCAACCTTACCGCCTGAGTGGGAGCGCGGAAGCTTGAAGGGATTGAGAGCTCGTGGCGGATTTGAAATCGATATGGACTGGAACGATGGTAAACTTACACGTGCCTGGATCAGGTCGATTGCCGGAAAGAAGTGCCGGTTATTGAGCGCTCAGCCGGTTCAAGTTCACCTGAATGGACAACTCATTTGTTCAACAGGAGTCGAATCCATATTTGAGACTGACGTGGGATTCTGTTACGAAATTGTTCCTGTATCGGAGGTTGGAGATGAAATACGTTAACACCATGAAGGAATTTATTTTTGAGGATGATAGACCGTTCCTTAGCTGTCACGCATCCACATTGGAATTGCTGCCGAGCGGCGAAGTTATAGCCGCATGGTTTGGCGGAACACGTGAGAAAGCCGGAGATGTTGCTATTTGGCTATCACGGAGGGGAGTCACGGGGTGGACGCCGCCCCTTAAAGTAGCGGATCAAGCGGATATTCCGCATTGGAATCCCGTCCTTTTCCGTACCAATGACGGTAATCTATTTCTTTATTACAAAGTCGGAACCACGATTGCCGAATGGGAAACGATGGTTATTCGCTCAACGGACGATGGACACACATGGACGTCTCCGCTTCCCTTGGTTAAGGGGGATAAGGGAGGAAGGGGTCCTGTCAAAAACAAGCCTATAGTTCTGTATGACGGTACGATAGCAGCTCCTGCCTCATTGGAACCAGCCTGGGATGTATTCGTTGACCTCTCGAGCGACGGAGGCGAGACCTGGACTCGCAGTGAAATCGTTCCATTGGACCGCAGCGTAATGAAAGGCTCAGGCATTATCCAGCCTTCCTTATGGGAATCTACCCCTGGAAATGTGCACATGTTCACTCGAAGCAGCGAAGGGCATATATATCGCAGCGACTCAAAGGACGGGGGGAAATCGTGGTGTACAGCATATCCCACTGATTTACCCAACAATAACAGCGGAATCGATCTGGTGAAGCTGGATAACGGCACAATCGCGCTTATTTATAATCCCACACGTCCGGAAGAAGGGAAGAAAAAGGGGCCGAGAACGCCGCTTGTCATTCGACTTTCGCATGACAACGGAATTACTTGGGAAAATGAATTTCTGTTAGATGAAGGAGAAAAGCAATATTCCTACCCTGCTATTGTTGCAGGTGGACTAAACCTATATGTGACCTATACCTGGAAGCGCGAACGCATTGCCTTCTGGAAAATAACGCTTTCCGATTTAGCATGATTGACCTATAGATTGAGACGATAACCACCATTCAAGTATCAAATGAATTCGGTATAATAATTATGGTAATATTATACACCCATAAGTATATGTGGGATGGGAGGTCATCCATGCCAGCTGGCAGCCGATTGGACGAAACATTGCGCGCGGGAAAAAAAGCACTTCGCACGCTCCCCGGTGTACTCTTGCTCGGTTCGACCGGAGCGCGGTTGTGGGCCGATTATTTGGATCCCGTACCTGGTTTTTCTGGAAGGTTCGATTTTATTCACAAAGTGAATATTCCTTTGTTGTTTAAGATAACGAACAATTTGGCAGAAAGCTTAGAGCCATGTCAGACGGAATGGTTTCCAAGTCACTTGCTCATGGCCTATACAGGTAACCGTCTTTCATTGGAAGAACGCAAATTCATAACTTGGAATGATTGTGCGGTTTCGTGTCAAACTTGGACCAATCTCAGCAATGAGGAGCTAATCCTTCGTATGGAGACCTATGGCGATTCATTCTCAGAGCGCATAGAGAATTATCTGTATGGATCGTTCAATATCGAGCATTACAGCTTTAACGTCTCAGGTGCTATTGCCGTAAGTGATCCCACTATATTCGAAGAGCTACGGTTGAAACCAGGTGAAACCAAAGCAATTATTGTCGCTGCAGCATTCGGAATTTCCGGTCAGGATGAGATCGCCTTGCTGAAGGAACGGGCATCGAGCTATGCGGAAAGCGGTTACACAGTTGATCAACTCGTAGTAAATCAGAGTAATGAGTATCAAATCTGGTTTGAGAAAACACCTACATTCGCCAGCAGTGACCCTGTGTTAAACAAGACTTGGACCTATCGTTGGTTTCTGCTGCGGCACAATTTGGCCGATCCGCAGTACGGTCACTTGTTCTATCCATTGTTTTACGAGGGAAGATCTCATAAAAAAAGTAAAAAGCCTTTTAGTAAGGGCGGATGGGAGTTCAGCAAGCTAATTAATCTGTCCGTTCCTTTACATATTATGGATGCTAGATGGTATCACGATCCAGTATATAGTGAGGGTCCGCTTCGAAACATGAAGAGCGCTCCCGGCGAAGACGGTATGTTTAGCTGCTTGACGGTAGATTCCATCCTGCATTCCTTTGCCAACTTCTCTTGCTGGGCCGCATATAAGCTCTTTCTCGTGCATCGAAATACCGAAATGATAACTGATCTACTGCCTGCCATGAAATCGAATATTTCCGCATGGAAACGTGTGAACGGTAATGATCAGGATCATTTGATGATCGAACACAAACATACACGGACGGGAAAAGAATATCAGCCAAGTTATTGGTATTTTCACCAATTTCCGAAGAATCCGAAGGACAAAGCTACCTATACCCATCTTAAGAGGGTGGATCGCGCTGTTTATCACTACTTGAACACGCTAGGCGTTGCTAAGCTTTGCGAGGCAACGGGCGATCCGGAAGCGAAAGAATTTTTTTGGCAAGCTGAAGAAATCAAGCAGGATATACTTGGGAAAATGTGGAATGAAGATACAAAGTTCTTCTATGATCTACATTATCAAACAGATGAAAAGGCGTTTGTCAAAAATATTGTCGGGATCTATCCCGGGTGGGCAGAAATCCTGGATGATCAATTCAATGGGATGATCGAGCATCTGTTCAATGAACAGGAATTTCGTACGAAATGCCCGTTCCCGTCTGTTTCCGCCGATTGCCCTGCCTATTCGCAAGAAGGCGGTTGGATGGGACACTTTGTCAAAGGTCGGAACGGCTGCGTTTGGGACGGTCCAACCTGGCCATATACCAATTCGATCGCGCTTGATGCGCTTGCCAAGGAAAGCAAGCGGAGAAATCATCAATTTGATCGTCAATTTGCCTACTATCTCCGCGAGTATTCGTTTCTCCATTTTATGCAACGAGATTTAAACCAACCCGGTCTTGTTGAGCATTACAACAGCGCAACGGGTGAACCTTTAAGTGACGAACAGGAATATAATCATTCGTACTATATCGATTTGTTAATTTCACATGTGGCAGGATTATCGATTGAAAAAGAGGGGATTGTTCTGGATCCTCTGAATGTGGAATTAGATTATTTTTGTCTGGATCACGTAAAGGTAGCGGGCATGGATATACGGATCTCCTATCGGAAACCCAATGTGTCAGCGGATTCTGCCAACATTGAACAAGGCTACCGTTTATATGTAAACGACAAACTTATTTTCTCCAATCCAACGCTTTGTCGAACAGAGTTAACTTGGGAAGAAATGACCATATCGTAAATTGTACTACCATAGTGACGAGGAGTGTATTCTATTGAAACGTTTCAACGGAGTTATTGTTCAGTCGGAAACGGATCCGCAATTACGGGAAGCATACCTTCCTATTCCGTATCCGAATGACAACCATGCCGCTAATTTACTGGAACTAGACAATGGTGATCTTCTCTGTGTCTGGTTTTCGGGCAGTGGGGAAGGCAATCCCGATACCAACGTGTTGATGTCAAGATTACCTGCCGGATCCAATGTATGGACTTCTCCTGTACAGCTGTCAGGTGATATCGAACGATCCGAACAAAATCCGATCCTTCATCAGGCACCTGATGGAAAACTTTGGCTGTTCCATACGTCCAACGAGCCCCACAATCAAAAAACATCGAGGATTGTTTACCGCATTTCGGATGACCAAGGCTATACATGGGGTCCAACTGAAGTCTTATTTGATGGTTTGGGCATATTTCTAAGGCATCCTCTGCTCGTGCTCGCAAATGGCGATTGGCTGCTTCCAACGTATTATTGTAAACTTGACGGGCATTACAGCGTTGTGCAAATCAGCTCGGATCAAGGGAAAACATGGAAGGAATACGAAGTGCAGGGCAGCACGCACCGGGTTCAAATGAATGTTGTTGAACGAAATGATGGTACGCTTTATGCCATGTTTAGAAGCCGCCAGGCGGACCGCATTTATACAAGTATCTCTCAAGATAACGGGAGAAATTGGACGGTTCCAGTCAAGAGTGAATTGCCCAACAATAATTCCTCGATGCAGTTCATTAAGCTGCATAACGGGCATCTGGCCTTGATATATAACAATTCCTCCATGGAACGGGACCAATTCAGGTGGGTTCAAAGGAAGGGCGAATTCCGCAAAAAACCGCTTCGTACACCACTTACCTTAGCCATTTCGGAAGACGAAGGAAAAACATGGCCATACTACAGAAATATACAGATGGCGGATTTGGAATACAAAGAAAGTGAGATCGGGTATTCCTATCCCTCGATTATCTCCACGCGTGATGGCAAGATACATATTGCTTTTTCTTATTTACGCAAAGGAATCAAACATGTTTGTCTAACGGAAGAATGGGTGAGTGAGGGTTAATATCATACGTCGGAGGTGATGGTCATGAATGGTAGAATTGGACATTTAAGCGGAGATATGTTTTTTGACGGTAAGATGAATATTTTCATAAATCGCGAATTGGAATCGTTTACAACTACCCAACATACCCATGATTTTGTTGAAATCAGTTATGTAGGGGAAGGAAGCGGTTATCATTACATAGAAGATCAAGTGATTCCCATTAAACAGGGAGATCTGTTTGTGATTCCGATTGGAACATCACATGTGTTTCGGCCGTCCTCTCCGACGCAGGATAAAATGCTCGTCATTTATAACTGTATTTTTAGAGTAGAGTTATTAGAAAACTGGATGCATTTGCTTCAGGAAGAATGCCTGACCTACAATTCCATCACACTCCCCTGCAAGTGCCCCGAGCGCTGGCTGCATTTCCAAGATAAACATGATACGTTTTCAACGATTGTTAACGCGATGTATCGAGAATATTTGAAACGAAGCAATGGCTTTGAGACTATTTTGACAGCATTACTGATTCAAATGTTGGTGATGCTGCAGCGTTTTGAATTGAAAAATGAAACGGAAGCGGTTCCTTTTCGGATGCTAGAGGAAGTTGTTCATTTCATCAAAGCCCATTACACCGACAACCTTACGGTTCAGCATGTGGCGGATTACTTTTTTTTAAGTGCCAGCCATTTTCAACGGTTGTTTAAAAAATCAACGGGCTTATCATTCACGCAATACTTACAGAACGTGCGTATTCAAAAATGCTGTGAACTACTGAAGTCATCAGATATTCCGATCTACCAAATTGCCAATCAGGTCGGTTATCAGGACATGAAATTTTTCCATGCGTTATTTCGTAAAAAAACGGGGGTAACCCCTCGACAATATCGACAAAACTTCCAAGAATTTGAAGATAAAGCATTAACATATTAATAGTTTTAGGGCTGACCATCGCAATGGAGCAGCTTTTTTTTTTATTTATTAAATGGGAGGGATATGGAATGTTAAATCCGGATGATTATTTAGAACAGTTATACAGCGATTTGAATAAAACGTCTAGTCATGCTCGAATACAACCATGGAGAGATCGAAAAGAGGATGTGCGGACAAAACTGCTTGCAAGTTTGGGGGATTTCCCCAGAGGGTCAAGTGAATTGAACCCTGTTGTAGGCGAGAGGATCGATAAAGGGGATCATTATTTAGAGCGTGTCATCTACACAACAGATGTAACCCTTCAGATAGCTGCCTTCGTGCTGATTCCGAAAGGGCTCACGGGCAGGGCTCCAGCCGTAATTGCTTGGCACGGACACGGATATGGGAGCAGGGAAATTGTCGGATTACGGCCAGACGGAACCACGGATGAAGATCCTCCCGGCATTCATCAACATTTTGCACTGAATCTTGTAAGAAGAGGGATGATTGTCATAGCGCCGGAAATCATTGGGTTTGGTGATCGTAGGCTGACGGTTGACAAGGGGAAGGATCCTAAGAGAAACAGTTCCTGTGTAGCGCTAACATCTCGCTTGCTGCTTTATGGTAAAACCTTAGCCGGGCTGAGGATTTATGAAGCAATAAGATCGGTAGATTATGCATTAACCCGTACGGATATTGATCCTCATCGGATCGGATGTATGGGTTTTTCTGGAGGCGGCCTGATAGCTTCGCTTTCTTCCGCTTTGGACGAACGCATTCAGGCTACTGTTATTTGTGCGTTTACAAGCACGTTTAGCGGAAGCTTATTAGCCATGAATCATTGCATTGACAATTACATGCCTTCGATTCTTCCTTTTGCGGAGCTTCCGGAACTTATTGGATTGATCGCACCGAGGGCACTATTTATCGAATCAGGCATGGAGGACCCGCTATTCCCAGTTGCTTCCGTTCAGGAAGCTGTGGTCAAACTTAAGGAGATTTATCATTCCGAAGGATTCGCTCCGAATTTAGAAGTTGATCTTTTTCCTGGGAAACATGAAGTATCTGGGAGACTGTCCTACGATTGGTTAGCCGCGCAGTTGAAAGCATGATTCACCTATAGAGTAAGCCATCATCACCTATAAGTGAAAAAGTTGATGGATGTATAATGAACTGAAACCGTTATCATCGGGATGATTGAAACAGACTATAGGAGGTGCCACAATGGGGCGCATTCTTTTGAATCACGTAGAAAAACGTTATGGCAAAGATGGCGGATATGCAGTTAAAGATTTCCATTTGGAAATACACGACGGAGAATTTCTTGTCATGGTAGGTCCGTCTGGCTGCGGGAAATCAACAACACTCAGGATGATTGCTGGCTTAGAGGATATCACATCAGGAGAACTTTATATCGGAGACCAGCTGGTCAATGATTTGCCGCCGAAGGATCGGGATATTGCAATGGTATTTCAAAATTACGCCTTATACCCGAACATGAGCGTGTACGAAAATATCGCATTCGGTTTACGCTTGCGAAAGATGCCCAAACATGAGATCGACCAAGCGGTCAAAAAATCATCAAGAATACTGGAAATTGAGCCGTTTCTCGATAGGAAGCCTAAGCAGCTCTCTGGCGGTCAGCGTCAACGCGTAGCTTTAGGCAGAGCCATTGTCCGTGATCCCCAGGTTTTTTTAATGGATGAGCCTCTATCAAATTTGGATGCAAAACTGAGAGTTCAAATGAGAACAGAGATCATTAAGCTTCATAAACAGCTCGGCGTAACAATGGTTTACGTGACGCATGATCAAGTAGAAGCAATGACCATGGGACATCGCATCGTTGTCATGAAAGACGGCGTTATTCAGCAGGTAGATACACCTCAACAGATTTACAATAATCCGAGAAATATGTTCGTCGCTGGATTTATCGGTACGCCGCCGATCAATCTAATTGAAGGGAAAATTATAGAAGGTGCGAACGGCAAATTAGAGTTTCATACCAATCGATATTATTTGGAAATCCCCTCACAGCAGTCGAGTATTTTAAAACAGAAAAACAAATTAAATAGATCCGTTTTTTTAGGAATTCGATGTGAGAATATTCATGTAAATCATACATCGACAGATGCTGGCCAGCATGCACAAATTAGCGGGGTACAAAAGATTAATGAATTGATGGGGGCAGATATGTATCTGTATATGGACATTGGTGCGCCTAATCTCCTAATCGTTCGAACTCGTGCCGATCACAATTTCGAAGAAAATGAGAAGCTTGTTCTATCTCTTGATATGCAGAAAGTACTATTTTTCGATAAAGATTCAAAGGAAAATCTGATGTATTAAATAGACAGCGGAGGGATGAAGTTGAAGGTTTTTTTTCGAGCCCGGGTATGGATTTCAACGATGCTGGCGCTCTTCTGTATGCTCAGTCAAACGCTTCCCAGTTTAGCGGATACAAGTCTTTCATTGGGAACAGAATCAAAGACAACGAATATTGAAGAGCAAACGAATTCATCCAAGCAGCTGGACCCTTCTTATTCAGAGAAGTTGGAACAGTGGAAGAAGGAGGGCGCTTCGATCGATCATAATGGGGAATTGACTATCTCCGGGTCGAAACTCGTCAACCAGTCAGCTAACGCTAATATTTCTACAGGGACCTATAATGGAAAAAATGACGTTTTAATCTGGAGCGCCTCAAGGGATGAATGGATTGAATATGAGGTGGATGTGGCGCAAGGCGGATTGTATACCATTGACATGACCTATAATCCTTTCGTTGGTACGAAATATCGAAAGCCGATTGCGCTGAATCTGACCGTTGATGGTTCAAGTCCATATTTGGAATCGAAATCAGTAGAGTTATACAGACATTGGAAGGATAAGTTTCCGATTCGTCAAGACGACAAAGGCGATGAGATTCGTCCATCGGCGGATGACAAATCCGGCTGGTTATCTTGGGAACTTCGCGATTTGTCAGGCGGATATGTGGATCCGCTGACTTGGTATTTGAAACCAGGTAAGCACAGAATCCGGTTGGCAGGCAGCGATCCATTTGCGCTCGAATCCATAACGTTAAAAGCGCCGCATCAAACAGCCGACTATAAAACTGTGAAAGGCGAATGGCCAACAGGTACGCCTCCAGTAAAGTCGGACCCGATCGCGATTGAAGCAGAACAGATGCAATGGAAGAACGATTCATCTATTTCACTGGCATATGATAACGATATTGCGACAACACCCAGTGTACGCGGACATATTACTTACAATGTAATAGACGGTGCACGGTGGTCTTCGAATAATCAAGAGATAAGTTGGAACTTTGACGTTCCGGAATCCGGATACTACAAAATTGCAATGCGCGCTGAACAGTCTTTTGTATCTAACCGCTCGTCATTCCGGCAGATCATGATAAACGGCAAAGTGCCGTTTGCTGAACTGAAAGCATATCGATTTATGTACGCATCCGGCTGGAAAAGCATTACATTGTCCGATGAGCAGAACACGCCATACGAATTTTACTTGGAAAAAGGAAGTAATACGATTTCCATGCGTACCACTTGGGCTCCATTGAGTTCGATTTCATCAAGTTTGGATCATACCATCGGTGAATTGTCTAAGTTATCTGCTGATCTAAGAACATTAACAGGCGGTGTTGACGACAAAAACCGTACATGGGATTTCAAGCAAGACCTTCCCACTTTTATCGAACAACTACAAGGTGTACATGATGATTTGAACGGGGTACGTGAACGGATGGCAGCTATCAATGGTCGTGCGGATGCCATAACGCAAGCACTTGTCACCGTGCAGAAGGATATGGAAGACTTGCTGAAAAATCCGGATGAAATTCCCTATAATGCAAGCATTCTGAACAGGCTGCAAGGCAGGGTGGCTGAACAAATCAAACAGCTTACCTATCAACCCCTTCAGTTGGATCGCATATATGTCGTGCCCGCTGAACAGCCTCTCCCGAAGATGTTACCGACTTTGTATGAAAAATGGGAAGGTGCTATTATCAATTTCATCGATTCCTTTAAATCAAAAAGAAAAACAAATAAGGATGAGATGGTGCTTGACGTCTGGATGCTGCGAGGAAGAGATTACGTTAACATGCTGCAAGGATTGGCAGATGAAATGTTTACCCCCAAAACTGGCATTAAAGTTAGGGTCAATCTGCTAAAAGATGAGAAGCTGCTTGTTATGATGAATGCAGCAGGAATTGCGCCTGACGTTGCGCTAGGCTTGCAGCAGTCAATTCCGTTCGATTACGCGATTCGGGGCGGCGTCTATAATCTGAAGCAATTTCCGGATTTCGATGAGTATGCTAAGCAATTTTCTCCAGGTACGTGGCCAGCTTTTTATTATAATGGCGGTTATTACGCGGTGCCGGAAACTCAAGAGTTCCGGGTCATGTACTATCGGAAAGATATTTTACAAAGACTAGACTTGAAAGTACCTGACACATGGGACGATCTTTACAAGATGCTCCCTGTACTGCAGCAGAACGGAATGAACTTCACGCCGGTTAACGACCACGGTATATTCCTGCAGATGCATGGGTTAGAGTACTATTTGCAAGATGGGTCGAAGACGGGACTAACTTCGGAGAAAAGCTTCAATGCGTTCAAACAATGGACCGAACTACAAAACAAATATGCCATTGACCAACAGATGGATAGCTTTTACCAGCACTTTAGAGAAGGATCGTATCCCCTCGGTATAGCTGATTTAAATACGTATTTGCAACTAAATGTAGCAGCTCCTGAACTGAATGGTTTGTGGGGAGTAGCTCCGGTTCCCGGTGAACGTCAGGAGGATGGAACGGTAGCTCGCTGGATGGGCGGAAACATGTACTCTTCGATGATTATGAAAAACGCTAAACATCCGAACGAAAGCTGGGAGTTTTTGAAATGGTGGACTTCGGCGGACGTACAGAGCAGGTTCGGTACTGATTTGGAAACACTCAACGGTGTTACATTTCGATGGTTTACTTCCAATATGGAAGCGTTCACGCAGCTTCCGTGGAAGGAAGATGATCTGCAATCGATTTTGGAACAGTGGAGATGGTACAGGGAAGTTCCGAACGTGCCAGGCGGCAGCTATTTAATGGAGCGCGAAATGAAAAATGCATGGAACCGAACTGTGATTGACGGGATGAACTACAGGACTTCGCTTGAACTGTCTGCGAAAGAATTGGACCGCGAAGTTCAACGTAAATTACAAGAATTCAATTTTGTTGACCAAAATGGAAAAATGGTACGTTCATTGGACTTGCCAGTTATTACAAAGCCGTGGGAAGGGGTGGATAAGTATGTTAAAAAGTGAGCCGATTACGCTTCCTAAATCGTATGCGTCCACAAAACGAGTGAAGAAAAGAGATCGTACCCTGCTGCAAACAATTTGGTCATACCGTGTATCCTATTTGTTTATAGCGCCATTTATGATCTGTTTCATTCTTTTTATCTTCCTTCCAGTGCTTTCTGCGATCGTACTCAGTTTTACGTATTACAATTCCATTGAACCTCCCCGATTCGTCGGATGGGACAATTTCCGTTACATGGTGTCGCAGGATTTGATTCTGCTTAAATACGCGCTGCCTAATACCATAACATTTGCATTACTTGTAGGACCGGGTGGATATATGGCCGCTTTCTTATTAGCGTGGTTGATTTCGATCTTACCCGGCATCTATCGTAAATGGTTTACGCTCGCCATGTATACGCCTTCCTTGGCGGGCACGATTGCAATTGGTATTATTTGGGTCCCCATGTTATCCAGTGATCGAATAGGGTATTTAAATAGTGTTCTACTGAAATTCGGGATCATCCCCGAACCGATCTTGTGGGCTACAAGTAAAGAACATTTGATGATCTCAATGGTCTTTGTCACGTTGTGGAAAAGTATGGGAATCGGCTTCTTAGCTATGCTGGCCGGTATTCTGAATGTCAATCCGGAGCTTTACGAAGCAGGTAGGATAGATGGCATTCGAAGCAGGCTGGAAGAAATCTGGTACATTACCATCCCTTCCACGAAGCCCCAAATGTTGTTCGGAGCTGTTATGGCAATTGTCGGCGCGATTCAATCCGGAGAAATAGGTCAGACGCTTTCGGGGATGAATCCAACGCCGCAATATTCGGGTCATGTTCTCTTGACACACATGCATGACTATGGATACACCCGTTTTGAGCTCGGTTACTCGACGGCGTTATCCGTACTTCTCCTTATTTTTATTTACTTTGCCAATAAGCTATGTGAGAGGCTGTTTGGCACGAAGGAGGGCGAGTAAATGAACGTCGCTGGAACTCTTCGAAAATTCAATTCATGGCGTCAGCGCAAACGGCTGCGCAGATTCAGTCCCATGGAAAAAATATCGATTTTTATTCTTATATTGATGAGTATTTTTTTACTGCTGCCTCTGATCTATATATTTAATCATGCTTTTAAACCCTATGAGGAATTGTTCATTTATCCGCCGAATATCTTCGTGAGGCATCCTACTATTCAAAGCTTTTTAGAATTAGCATCAATCACGAAGGGGACGGCGGTCCCGATCACGCGGTACTTATTTAACAGTGTAATTGCCACAACACTAGGCGTTGTAGCCATCGTAATTGCAAGTGCAATGTGCGCGTATCCGATATCCAAGCATAAGTTTCCAGGACACAAGTTTATATTCGCGACGATTCTGTTAACCCTGCTGTTCGTTCCTGAAACAGTTTCGATCCCGAGATATTTGATCATCAGCCAATTGGGCATATTTAATACCTATTGGGCGCATGTTCTTCCGCTTGTAGCGGTACCGACAGGTGTCTTTCTAATGAAGCAGTTCATTGATCAACTTCCGGATGAATTACTCGATTCCGCTAGGATGGATGGAGCCAAAGAGTTTACACTTTTTTTAAGAATTGTCATTCCTGTCGTTATGCCTGCGATCATGACGGTTAGTATCATTGCATTTAACTCGACATGGCTTAGCACAGAAGCATCGGAAAATTTTATTCAAGATGAGGAATTGAAAACATTTCAGTTCTATGTACAAACCTTAACTTCCGGCTTGGCGAATAGTGTGTCAAGGCAAGGTGCTGCTGCAGCTGCTGCAATGATTCTGTTTCTGCCGAACTTCATCATGTTTTTAACCTTCCAAAGTAAGGTCATTGCGACAATGGCGCATTCCGGCATCAAGTAAGTAACATAACGGATGAGGGGGATAACGTAACGATGGGCTTTCAACATAATGAGCAAGTCGTAGAGAAATGGGGACGGTTTGAGTTAACGTTACAAGGACCGTCGGATGGAAATCCATTCAAAGAGGTTCAGTTAACCGCCCGATTTCAATACAAAAACTACATTGTTCAACCAGATGGCTTTTACGATGGAAACGGTACGTACCGGATCCGCTTCATGCCTGACAGAGTCGGTGTCTGGACTTATGTTACGCACTGCAATCACAGTGATCTTGATGGTCAACACGGCGAATTCGTGTGTGTGGAGGCTTCACGTGAAAACCATGGACCTGTAAGGGTAAAGGATCAGTATGTGTTCGCTTATGAGGACGGTAAGCCGTATATGCCGTTCGGCACTACTTGCTATCACTGGACCCATCACGGAGATGAGCGGCTTGAGGAGCTTACACTCGAATCCTTGAAAGAATCTCCGTTTAATAAAGTACGGATGTGTCTTTTGCCAACGAGAGATATGAAAGCACCTCTTCGATTGGTTTTCGATGGTTCGTGTCCGGAAGATGTGGATAAAACGCGGTTTAATCCTGATTTTTTCAACCATTTTGAAAAGCGGATCGCCGATTTGATGGATCTCGGCATAGAAGCTGATCTGGTCTTATTTCATCCTTATGATAAAGGGTTTTGGGGCGTCGATAACATGGACGCAGTATCCGATACTTTTTACTTACGCTACGTGATCGCGCGACTCTCCTCTTTTCGAAATGTATGGTGGTCGCTTTGCAATGAGTACGATTTTAACACATTCAAAACGGTTGAGGACTGGGATCGACTGATCCAATTCGTACAGCATCATGACCCCTATCAACATCTACGTTCGATCCATAACGGAACGAAGATGTACAAATCCTCCTGGGTGTACGATTTTTCAAAACCCTGGATCACGCATCAAAGCATACAGCACTGGGATGCAGAGCTTACGACAAGCTGGCGGGAAGCAAACGCAAAACCGGTCGTCATTGACGAAATATCTTATGAAGGAAACAGCTCCAGACGTTGGGGAAATATTTCAGGTGAGGAAATGACCCACCGGTTTTGGGAAGCCATGTCTCGAGGCGGGTTTGTCGGGCATGGGGAATCGTTTATCGACAAGGAGACAAGGGCCTGGATTTCTTCCGGGGGAAAATTGTATGGAGAGAGTACAAAGAGAATCGCTTTTTTGCGTAAATTGATGGAGGAAGGTCCTTCAGATTGGATAAAAGCTTGGCAGCGAGGAGATTATGGGCTTCAATATTTCGGCCATCATCAACATGCTTATACCTACGTTGAGCTTTCGGACAATGCCTCCTACCGTCTAGAGATCATCGATACTTGGGACATGACCATAACGCCGGTTAAAGGCACGTTTTGCGGACGAACCAAGGTTGACCTCCCCGGAAAACCTAATCTTGCATTGCGAATTTGGAAGCTTTGAACCATGAATGGGAAGGAGGAGGTCTCTCTGAAAGTAATCAAAGAAGTGGAGCGTTGGGGTGTGTTTGAATTGACGCTCGAAGGTCCCACCCATGGAAACCCGTTCACAGACATACGTCTCTGCGCCGTTTTTAAGAAAGAACTAACCTATGCGGAAGCTGAAGGATTTTACGACGGTCACGGGAACTATCGGATCCGGTTTATGCCTGAAGAAGAAGGTGTGTGGACGTATTCAACGTCAAGCAATTGTTCGATTCTGGATGGGATAACAGGAGAGTTCGCGTGTACCATGCCAACATCAGGAAAACACGGACCGGTTCGGGTGAATGGTGCTGTTCATTTTCAATACGCGGATGGAAAGCGATTCACTCCGATTGGCACAACTTCTTATGGGTGGCATATGCAAAGCGAGGAGCTTCAGGAGCAAACGCTGCTTACGCTGCAGCATTCGCCATTTAACAAAATCCGCATGAGCGTGTTTCCGAAAAACGATGAGTTTCGTGATGCAGAGCCAAATAACTACCCGTTTGAAGGTACGCCAGAACGAGGATTCGATTATAGCCGTCTTCGTCCGGAATATTTTTCTCATTTGGAGAAAAGGGTGAAGGATTTAGCTGAAATCGGCGTACAAGCGGAGCTCATTTTGTGGCATCCATATGACAATGGCCGTTGGGGCTTCGATGAAATGTCTCCGGATGAGGATGACCGTTATCTGCGATATGTCATCGCACGGCTTGGGGCACAACACAATGTGTGGTGGTCACTCGCTAATGACTATGATTTCATGACACATAAAAATAATGAGAATTGGAAGCACCTATTTCGACTTGTTCAGGAATGCGATTATGGAAGACATTTACGCTCCATTCATAATGGTCGAGTTTGCTACGATTTTGGCGTCCCGTGGGTGACTCATGCAAGTATCAAATCCACGGACGTAAGAGTTGCATCGGAATGCACCAAACAATTCGGAAAGCCGGTTATCATCGATGAATGTGGATTTGAAGGAAATCTGGATACAAGTTGGGGCAGTTTGACGCCTGAAGAGTTAGTTTGCCGAATGTGGGAAGGGAATTGTCGTGGAGGCTATGTGACACACGGAGAAACGTATTTGAATGCGGAGCATGTACTCTGGCTGTCTCATGGAGGGGAACTACAAGGACGAAGTGTTCGAAGAATCGAGTTTATGCGCGAAATACTAGAAAAAGCACCTCCTCATATGACATACAGCAGCGATCGACTTGATGCTGCAACGTTGGAGGTGAGGGGTGAATATTATTTACAGTACTTTGGCCCACATCGATTTGCATATCGCGAATTTTCACTGCCGGATGGTAAATATGAAGTAGATCTGATCGATACATGGAACATGACCATCACACCTCTTAGCGGGACATTTGAAGGTCGATTCCGAATCGATTTGCCTGCAAAGCTTTATTACGCGCTGCGTATTCGCAAGATGACCGAATCGTCTTATAAATAGCTTCATAAGGGAGAGATGTCATTGGAAAAATTTCGGAAATCAACGGGTGCTTCAAAGCTATGGTATGAAAAACCGGCAAAAACATGGAATGATGCATTGCCTATTGGAAATGGGCGTCTGGGTGCGATGGTATTCGGGAAAGTGAATCAAGAACGGCTGCAGCTGAACGAAGACTCCGTTTGGTACGGCGGACCGGTTAACGGAGATAATCCTGACGGTCGAAAATATTTTCCGGAAGTACGCCGTTTGTTATTAAAAGGGAAACAAATAGAAGCAGAAGAACTGGCACAAATGGGACTCATGTCCAATCCCAAGTCCTTGCGTCCGTATCAGCCGTTAGGTGATTTGCACTTCTATCACGACGGGGAGAAAAAGATGATTTCCAATTATTATAGGGATCTGGACATTGAGCAGGGTATCGCCCATGTAAACTATTGTCTAAACGATGTTTTACATGAAAGGGAATTGTTCAGCAGTGCGGTCGATCAGGTGTTGGTGCTCAGGATCACCTGCAATCGACCTGCAACCTTGAATCTCCGAATGCATTTGAGTCGCAGACCTTTTGACGAAGGTACGCATAGAATCGACAACGATACTTTGGTGATGAGTGGTGAAAGCGGGAAAAACGGAGTGACATACTGCACGGCAGTGAAAGCCGTACCGGAAGGCGGAACGGTGGAAGTAATCGGTGATTTCCTCACTGTTCAACAGGCGGAAGCTGTTACCATTTATCTTTCGGCAGCAACAACCTTCCGTCATGAGGACCCACAAGCCGAGTGTATTCAACAGTTGGTTCATGCGGCAAGTAAGGGATACGAACGGGTCAAACAGGATCACATTTCGGATCATACTTCCAAATTTGGTCGTCTAAAGCTGGAGTTAGGACGTCCTAAAGATGCAAGTGAAATCGAAGTACTGCCAACTGATGTCAGACTTCAACGATACAAAGACGGTGGCGAAGATCCGGGGCTTATTTCTCTGTTTTTCCAATATGGCCGTTATTTGCTTATGGCTAGTTCCCGCCCAGGTTCAAATCCTGCGAATTTACAGGGCATATGGAATGAAAGTTTTACACCGCCATGGGAATCAAAATACACAATCAATATTAACACGGAGATGAATTACTGGCCTGCGGAAGTTTGTAATTTGTCCGAATGCCATGAGCCGTTGTTTGATTTGATCGATCGTATGCGGCCACATGGTAGAAAAACAGCGCAGAAGGTATACGGTTGTAATGGATTCGTCGCTCACCATAATACCGATATGTGGGGATCCACGCAAATTGAAGGGAATCATATTCCAGGTTCCATTTGGCCAATGGGTGCCGCTTGGTTATCCCTGCATCTCTGGGAGCATTACCGGTTCGGCTTGGATGAACAATTTCTTCGTGAACGGGCGTATCCGGTGATGAAGGAAGCGGCTGAATTCTTCCTGGACTATTTATTTGAAGACGAAAAGGGGCGTCTCGTTACCGGGCCTTCCACTTCTCCTGAAAATAAATTTATCGGTCCTGACGGAAGCGTAGGATGTCTGAGTATAGGTCCTTCGATGGATACCCAAATCATCTATACATTGCTCAGTTCGTGTGTGGAAGCTGCGGGCATACTTGAAACGGACGAGACGATTCGGCAGAAATGGGAACTTACGCTACGCAAGCTGCCGCAGCCGCAAATCGGCAAGCACGGACAGCTGCAGGAGTGGGTGGAGGATTGGAATGAAGTTCATCCAGGTCATCGCCACATATCTCATTTATTCGCGCTCCATCCAGGAGAAATCATTCATCCAAGGCATACGCCGGAGTGGGCGCAAGCGGCCAAACGGACACTGGAGCGCCGGTTGGAGAATGGGGGCGGACAAACAGGATGGAGCCGAGCTTGGATCATTAATTTTTTTGCTCGTTTGGAGGATGGGGAACAATCCTATGAGCATCTTCGCTTACTGCTTTCACTCTCGACACTGCCGAATTTATTTGACAATCATCCGCCGTTTCAGATTGATGGGAATTTCGGTGCTACAGCGGGAATTGCCGAGATGCTCCTGCAATCGCACCGTGGGGAGATTGCGCTGCTACCGTCATTGCCAAAGGCTTGGCAGCGCGGTAGAATCAGTGGTTTTCGCGCCCGTGGCGGCTTCGAGATTGAGATGGAGTGGGAGGATGGCGAACTAACCCACTGCGTCATTAAAGCGACGAAAAACCAATTATGCACAGTAACGTGCAGACGTCCGCAATCGGCTCTTATTGTGGAAACGGATGGAAAACCGGTTGAAACCATTACCTCGGAGTTTCTAACAAAGTTTAATGCGGTTGCAGGGAAGACATACTTGCTGATTGCGGAGAAGCAAAGCAAAGCGCAAATAGGGAAATTGGTTCGTCATTCATGATTTTAAACGCAGTTGCACAGTTGAGGTTCCATCCAATTATTAAAATGAGTAGACCACCTTACGCATAGCGTTCGGTGGTTTTTTCCTGCCTACACCTGCGCCACTGTGTTATTTATCATGGAATCATAGGATGATATTTGGCGAGCAAACGATCCTATCGATGTGGTTGAATGCTCCCTAAAAAAAGCATGAACAGCCTATAAATGTTTTTTCGTTGTGATGTAATGTAGTAATTAAGAGGTGATACCATGGAATTCATTAGACCAGAGGATTATTTGCCAAGAAAGCAGCATATTCCGGACTTGAAGAAATACGGAATCGGCTTGATCGGCTGCGGTACCATAGCGAATACAGCGCATTTGCCCGCCTATCGTAAATATGGCTTGCATATTGCGGCTGTCTGCGACGTCAATGAGGAAGCGGCTCGCATGACGGCGCAAAAATTTGATATTCCGTATTGGACGACTGATGTTAATGAATTATTGCAAAATGATGAAGTTGGTCTCATAGATTTAGCGATCCATCCAGAACCAAGACTTGAAGTGCTGAAACTGATCGGCAAGGCTCCTCGGCCTGTGCTATGCCAAAAGCCATTAGCCCTGAATTTAGAGCACGCACAAGTGCTTAGTCAAGAAGTAAACCGACTTGGTATCGTACTAGGCGTGAACCAGCAGGCTCGTTGGGCTCCGGCTCACAAAGCGCTGAAAATGGTTCTTGAGCAGGATCTCATCGGTGAAGTATACAGCATTCACCATGAAATGCGTTCGTTTCAAGATCAAGCCGGTAAGTGGTGGACGAAAATGAAAAATTTCAATATTGTCGATCACGGTGTCCACTATGTGGATTTATGCCGATATTTCAACCCTAACCCGGAAGAAGAGTGGTCTCGGGTACACTGCACAACAGCTCAATTGAAGCAGCAAAACGCGATTGACCCGCTGATCTATTCAGCTAATGTCGAGTTTGGTCCAAAAGGGGGACGAAACCCACTCATGGCTTCGCTGCTTTTTAACAATATTGCCAAAGCAAACCGTTCTCATAGCAACACATGGTGGATTGACGGGACGGAAGGGAGCCTTTGGTGTACGCAAGAAACGCTCTATATGGCGCTAAATAAGCACAAAAATGTTGTGCATGAGATTAAGCTGAAAGGAACCTGGTTCCCGGACGCCTTTGCAGGCTCCATGCTTGCATTCATGACTGCCATAGAGGAAGGTAAGCGTCCACCGGTTACTCCGGAAGATAACTTACAAACGGTTGCTATGACAACATCCATGGTTATTTCCAGTCAAGAAGGCTGTGTAGTGGAAAGAAGTGACGTGTTGAAAGGAAGCGATGGATCATGAACAAACTCGGTTTTATGAGTTATATATACCTAGGCTGGAGCGCGGAAGCAATCGCCGAAGACGCTTGCAAACATGGGTTTACTTATGTACAAATCGATCCCAAGCAGGCTATGCAGGTTATGGATGATGAACCATTTTCACTGAGACGTGCTGAAAAAATTCGAGCTATCTTTGAGAAAAAAGGAATTTCCATCGTAGGGTTGTCGGGATATACCAATCTACTGAATCCAAACCTTCAGAAACGGGAAGCTAAGCAAAAACAGCTTGAGAAGATGATCGACCTATGTTCGGCTTATGGAACACGGTATATTGCGACGGAAACGGGAAGTCTTCACCCTACGAATGCTTGGCGTGATTTTGAAGGTAATCGGACACCTGAAGCCTGGGATGAGCTGCTGAAAATTATTGACCTTTTACGGAATAGGGCAGTGAAGAAAGATGCTGTCTTACTCATCGAAGGATTTGCGCTTAATGTGCTGGCGAGTCCTGAGCAGGGTGTCCGATTGATGGAACAGCTCGGGACCGAAGGGTTGGCGCTCATTATGGATCCTTTCAATTATTTGACGCAAGAAGATTTGAGCCGACAGGAAGCGGCTATGTCGAATATTTTTGACTGCATTGCTCCCTATTCTCCGATTGCACATGCCAAAGACACGCTTTACCATGAAGGCGTATTTACGACTCCTCGGGTAGGGACGGGGCAAGCGGACTGGCATGTGTATGCAGCGTTGCTTGCCACTCGATTGCCGGATGTCCCGTTGATTCTGGAGCATGCAAAGCCAGAAGAAGTAGCGGAATGTTTGGATATAATCCGCAAATCCTTTGAGAGCGCAGTTAGGACGTGAAGAATGTCTATGACGCATAAACCGAAATTAGGAATACAGGGTCCTGTTGTTGCATGGCAGGATTCGTGGGCAGGAGATGCTTCTGAGCATATAATGAGGACTGGAACGGGGAGTGTCTGTCCGTCTCAAGATCCAAAGCCTGAGCCTGATCAATTTCTTCAAGCCCTAAAAGAGCTAGATGCGGACTTTTATGTTCATCATGTGATTCCAGAAATGAAAGGGTATTCAGAACTCTTGACGGATATCGCGGAGGCGGGATTAGACATCTGCCTCGGCAATGAATACGGAAATATAAACGGGCCCTGGACGGAAGGAACGAACCGGTACGACCTGCCCGATAAGGAGATTGTGCAGGCTGCAAGTTCGGGACGGTGTATCGGGCTCCTATATGATGAACCTGAGCATTTACAAATAAACGCCGGACAATATCGGCATGACGGCTGGTTTCCACATTGGGGCAGCACGGATGACAGGAATTTGGGAGAGTCGCGCGCCAAGGTTGAGCGGTCGGTTCAGTCACATGTCCAGCATGTACAGAACGTCTTAGAGCAAGGCGGAGCATCCCGCACATCCATGCCGTTGATAGCGGAGCATGTATTTCCAACTATGTTTCATACGTTTGCCAGAGCGGGGATGGACATTTGCCCTAAGATCATGAAGGAATCGTTTCAATCCTTGCAGCTGTCCACCGCGTTGGGAGCGGCTAAACAATATGGCAGAGCGCTATGGATATGTGCTGATTTGTGGGGGCCGGATACGGGAGAGTGGTTCACCCGTTTTCAAGGATTCCCTGGCCATTCTCCGCAGGAATTCGCGTCAGCATTAAGGTTGGGCTACTTGATGGGACCCTCCCATATGTTCGTTGAAAATATCGATGTCTTGATGAGACATAGCCATTTGGGTTTTGAAACAACCGAATTCGGTGATGTATGGAAAGAGTTCGTTCATAAATTCATACCTGTACATACATTGTCTTGGCACCATTCACAAGTAAATCCGGATATCGTAATCATTCATTCAGATGACAGCAATTACGGTCAAAACGAAAGATTGTTCGGCAATCGGACACTCACTGATTTGGGCGGTTCCCAGAGCGTGTTTCACATCTGGCATTTACTAAGCCGAGGAGCAATACCTGCTCACGGCAGCTGCATGCATATCCCAGGCTACGACTTTCCGAGACACGAATTGAAAAGTAAAGTAGCATACGAACAATTTCCATTAGAACAAGGGTATGTTTCCAGCGATGGAAGCAGGGTTCATCCGTTATTTTATCCTGTTCGAAATGTGATTGTCTTTGACGAACAAGTGAGCGCAGAGCAGCTGGGAAGTCCGAAGTTGATTATGGTGGGAGGCTCGTCTCTCTCCATCGAAACATTGCTGGCGGTAGTCAAAAGAGCTGAAAATGGAGGCGTCGTTGTGATCGCCGAATGGCTTTTGCCATCTGATTGTCCGGCAGAACTAAGAAAGAGCGGGAAAATGGGCTTCGGAACATGGAACGTCACGAACAATTTTTTAGATGAACGCATACAAGAGATCGTTGAACCCTTTTTGGGTGAAGAACGCTGCTGGATACAGCGCTTTGGAACGACGGAAGTAAGAATGTATCCTAAGGACAAGAATGGGTACACACTCGATTTTGAAATCGCAGCTGTATGAGTTGAATCTAAGCGGTATGGGTTCCGCAGAAGGGGAGATAAGTTTGGAGCCAATCAAACATCAGGATCCGTTTGCGGAGATTGCGTTCCGCGAACATCCCGGAAATAAAGACGGATTGCGGGAGATTCCTCCCGTGGCTTATGAGAAAAAATATTTCACGCCGGGTACGGAAAAAGCGAAGAACGTTGATGTTCTCTCCTATGAGGAACAAATCGCGAATTTCAATGAGGGTTTGAAGCTGCTGCGTGAGAAGTACAGCCCTTTTATGAGAAATTTGGCTCCATCCTCCACAATGAAACGCAAACGGCAATTATGTAAGGAATTTCAATTTCGGTATCAAGCAACGGAGGATACTAATTTTACGAATGTGCTGGAAGGGACTGGGGATTGGGAAAATGTGATGGTTCCTGATTTCCGCGGGCCGACGGGTGAAAACGGTAAATGGACGGGTTTTTACCGCAGTGAGTTTTCCTATTCAGCCGTTCCTGAAGGGAAGAGAGTCTACCTTGTATTCAAAGGGGTTGACTATAAAGCGACCGTATATCTCAATCATAAGTGTATAGGCAGCCATGAGGGGCTCTTTGCACCTTTTGAATTCGACGTGACGGACTTGTTGCAGGACCTTAACACTCTGGTGGTTGAAGTGGTAAACGACTATCCGATGATGGGGGTAGGCGGCACGAAGCTGGACGGAGATAAAATGTATGCAGCAACTGGGCCCGGATGGGATGATTCATCCAGCGGATGGAGCCATTGTCCGTCAGGTGCCGGTATATATAACTCTGTGTATTTGGAAGAGCGGTCAATGCTATTTATTCAGGACATTTTTGTTCGGCCGAACATCGATGACAGCTTTGTGGAAGTATGGATTGATGTCGTTAATACGACGAATAAGCTTAATGAAAACTTCGAATTGATTCTTGAGATCATACCCAAAAATTTTATCGGTGAAGGATTAGGGCCGATCTCTTTTCAAGCTGCTTACGCAGGTCCGGGTCTTAATTACTACCGCTACAAGGTAGATTTTCCGTCATTCTGGATGTGGGAACCGGAAACACCATTTTTATATATGGCTCGAGTACAAATAAAGAACAGTACAGAATGCTTGGATACCCAAGACCGTACCTTCGGGATGCGCAAATTTCATATGGACGAAACGGACACACCAAAAGGAACGTTGTATCTCAATAACCAACCGATTATTTTGAGAGGCGCCAATGAAATGGGGCACTTACAGCAATGTGTCATGAACAACGATTTCGAACAGCTTATGAATGATATTTTGATCGCAAAGTATGCTCATTTGAACTTTTACCGCATTACACAGCGTCCTGTTCAGGAAGAAATATATGACTATTTCGATATGCTTGGCATGATGCATCAATGTGATCTTCCAACGTTTGGATTTATCCGCCGCAATCAATTTGTGGAGGGGGTCCGACAAGCAGCGGAAATGGAGAGACTGATCCGCAGTCACCCATCGTCGGTCATGGTTTCATTGATTAATGAACCTTCCCGAACGGAGAAAAGGCGTAAAGGCCACCGTCATTTGCACCGGAACGAACTGGAAGCATTTTTCGTTGCCGCTAGACAGGCAATTTTCATTGAAAATCCGGATCGTGTAGTCAAGAACGCGGACGGGGATTACAATCCTCCCACCCATGAAGGACTGCCCGATTTTCATTGTTATAACATGTGGTATACGAATAATACGATATCTGTCGGTAAAATGTATAAAGGTTTCCTTCCTTCGATTCGGACGGGATGGAAAGCCGGATGTGGAGAATATGGCACGGAAGGGTTAGATCATGTCCAATTAATGATGAACCGTTACCCGAGAGAATGGCTTCCCTCCTCAGAGAAGGAGCATTGGCTGCCAAATAAAATCACTGGAGCTCAAACCTATGGTCTGCATGGGGATTGGTTTGCTGAACAGTCTACGATGCAAGAATGGGTGGATGCGAGTCAGAAGCACCAATGTCTGGCAACGAAGCTGATGACAGACGCATGGCGAAGAAGGGCCGATTTGGTGGTTTCAACCGCCATTCATCTGCTCATTGACGCATGGCCTGCAGGCTGGATGAAAGCCCTCGTTGGTGTCGATCGTATTCCAAAACCAGCCTACTTCACCTATAAGGAATGTTTGGAACCGGTACGGATCCATCTAAGGTGCGACCGTTGGAAGGTGTATGAAGGGGAAACGCTGGAAATCGAAGCCTGGTTATTGAATGATACAGCGAAAGATTATGACCGGTGCCGGTTCATTGCTACGCTTCGGGACGATATGCGGGATTACGGCAATTACGAAATGACAGGCTCTGTGCCTATGGCGATTTCCAAGTATGCAGGAACAATAAGTTTTTCAGTACCTTCGGTACCAGATCGGAAGAACTTGTTTTTGGACGTCGTATTGCTGGATGAAAACGGGGAATTAATCAATCAGGAAAGATTTACCTTTGAGGCGTTTGCAAAACCGAAAAATCCGAATTCGCAGCAGATTGCTTATCTAGATGCCGAATCCGAACTGATTTGCTCCCTGCTAAACATAGAAGGCAAATCGTATGTCGGAGATACACAGCAAGAGGGTTCGCTTATTGTTTCTTCCAAAGCAGCATTTCATCGTCACCAGGCATCCATCCTTGAGAAGGTCCGACATGGAGCCACTGCCGTTTTGCTGCTGCGCGGTCCGGACAGTGAACCTTGGGAGATTGAAAACACGCAAGTTCGAACACATAAATTACGCGGATTGTACACGTTAGCCGTTCAAACCGAGAATCCGCATTTGCAGTGGATGAAAGTGGACGATTTCTCTTATTTTTATCATTTGACGAACGACAGGATCGATGGACTAACTAACTGTTATTTGCAAGGAGAAGGTTTCGATCCAATTGCTTTCGCCTATGAGTCTCATGGTGAACCGAACGGCAAACAAAAGCTGCCCGTAATTGGAGTGAAATCGCTTGGTAAAGGGCATATTTACTTTGTTTGTTTGCCGCTTACAGGTAGAGTCGGTTTCAACCCTACACTGGATCGATTCTTGATTTCCATATTAAACGAGAGAGGAGGGGACGACACATGTATACCATTGTTAGCCGAGATAAGCACAAACGGGCAGCCATAAAGGGTACGCCTAAAGGCATTCAGCTTATTTTGCAAAATAAAGGTGAACAGTCCCCTCATTTCTCTGGATATTTGAATGAGATGCTAAGCTTTTCTACTGGAAGACCGTGGCGTTCAGATTTTGTAGGGTTAGTGGGTGTACAAATCACTGCCGGACCCGACTTGATTCGGTTTCGCGGAACATTGAAAGCGTTAACTTTCACGATGGAGTTAGCCTTCGATGAGCATCATTTATTGAAAATGAATGTGACTTGGGAAAATCAGACGCATGTGATCCTGCGTGATGTCGCGATAGGACTTCAATTCACACTGCCAAAGATGAGCAATGAAATGATGACAATTCCTCATATCATTTACAACAACAATCCTTCAGCAGATCCGAGCCGAGTTGTTCCACGACTTGGATTAGGTAAGGATAAAGGTTTGATATGCGAGGAACATCGATTACCGATCCCTTGTGTGAATGTGGCGTGGAATGAAGCTGCAGAAGCTCGCTTTTTCTCTTTATTTTCGGTACCTACGTACAAGGAAACAGGGGATGGAGTTGTGCACTACGGTTCACTTGGAGCGATTCAAGAGGAACAGAGAACGCTTCTGGCTGCCATGAGCGGTGTTCTGATGTTTAATGGTGAGAAAGACATGAATTATGTCGGTAAAAACAAAACGGCACCTTACCACGGCGGTTATTTGGACTTCATTTCCGGGTTTTCATTAACGAAAGAATACGCGCTTGATTGGGGATCTGTCGCTCATCCTGGTCATGGTTTCCGCGAAATTGTTCGCAAAGGCTTGGAGCTGTATGCGCCAAAAGGGGCAAATCCGCACTCGATCGAAGAGATAATCCAGCTGAAGAAGAATGCTATGGACGATAGATGGAGGACAAATACACTTGGTGCCGCGGGTTATGTAAAATTTACGGATTCGAATGAGTTCGGTAACGTCTCCAAACGTCCGCTGCACTATATGTACGGGTGGACAGGACAATGCTTGAAGCTGGCATGGTGCGACGCCAAGATAGGGTTCATGCACAAAGAGGAAGACCGAATCTCACGTTGTGAGCAGGCCACCCATTTTTATTTGCGCGGAAGCCGGACTGAGATTCCCGGAATAAGACACAGTTCATACCGACTAGGAGATGGGCAATGGGATGACTTCAACTGGAATAAGCAGACTGTCGTCTCCAGCCGAGCTCTCGGGGAAAGCATAGCCGATTTGGCGGAAATCATCCTTCTGTTCCGGGAAATGGGCAGGGAAGTGCCGGATTCCTGGGTGGAGGCTCTTGAAGAATCGAGTGATTTCTTCCTTACCGCCGCCCTGCCGTCAGGTATTTATCCGGCAGCCTGGCTGCCCGATGGCCATTCGGCGGAAGACACGGTTACAGCAGCAGGGCTGCCTTGCCTGATTGCTGTCGTGAAGGCTTACCGGGTTACAGGTAAAATCAAGTATTTGAATGCAGCTGAAGAGATGATGCAGCGTTATTACGAGCAGCACGTCATGACATTTGAACGACCATTTGCTCGTTCTACGCTTGATGCGAGCTGCGAGGATAAGGAAGCTGGCATGTACTTCTTTCTGGCCGCTTATGAATTGTATGTCATAACCAATCATGAGCGTTACTGTGAATGGGCCGAAATATCGGCGGATTGGCTGCTTACTTTTGTTTATATGTGGAACCCGGTGTTTGATCGGGGATCACAGTTCAGGAACATGGAATTTACTGCCACAGGCTGGCCTGGAGTAAGTGTACAAAATCATCATCTTGACGTTTTTTTTCCTACCTTCGAATTTTGGCATTTCGGTCAGTTAACCGGGAAAACGAAATATGAGCAATTAGGACGAATGGTGTTCAATGCAATCGGACAGGGAATATGTACGAAGCCAGGAGAATGGAATTTTACCATTGTTGGTGAACAAGGAGAAGGGTTTTTCCAAACCTACTGGCATCATAGGGGACATAGCAACAAATGGAACCCATCCTGGGTGACTGCGCTTGTCCTGCACAATGGCTTGCGGTTCCAAGATGTGGGGCAATGATAAGGAAGAATGGGGGACAATCACGTGATAGATAGAGCTATTCCAGATTGGGAAAATCTAGAGATTCTTGGGCGGAATACAGAGCCTCCGCATGCGGGATTCATTCCGTATGACGATATGGAGTCAGCGCTCGACAATGAACGGGCTGCGTCGCCCTTTTACCAATCATTAAACGGCAATTGGAAATTTTATTACGCAGAGAGCCCTTCTCAGGCTCCTGAACGATTTTACGATTCGTCCTTCTCGGCAAATGACTGGGATACGATTCCTGTGCCGAGCAATTGGCAAATGCAGGGATATGGCCATCCGCATTACTCCAGCAGCTACTATCCTTTTCCGATCGACCCGCCTTATGTGCCGAATGATAATCCCGTTGGGTGCTACCGCAGAAGTTTTATGATTCCGGACTCAGGGGATGACCGGCAAGTATTTCTTGTCTTCGAAGGAGTCGATTCCGCCTTTCATGTTTGGGTGAACGGACAATTCGTGGGGTATGGACAGGGTAGTCACATGCATTCGGAGTTTCGAGTCACCTCACTGATTCAGCCGGGGGAAAACATAGTTGCCGTCCAGGTATACCAATGGAGTGACGGCAGTTATTTGGAGGATCAGGACAAGTGGCGGTTGAGCGGCATCTTTAGAGATGATTATGTCAAAACAACCCCTCATGTCCATATCCGTGATCTAAAGGTGCAAACCCGTTTTTGTGAAAATCTCAAAGATGCCGTGATCGCTCTGCAACTTAACCTTAAAAACTATTCGGACTTAGATTCCGGTAAACATACATTACGTATTTCGATTTTAAACGAAGCCCGACAATCCGTTAACAAAGAAACCGTATGTTCTTCTTTATTGCTGAAAGCGAATGAGGAGAACGTGCTTCATTTAGAAATTGCTGTAACAGCTCCATATAAATGGACGGCAGAGGAACCTAATTTATACACACTTTCTTTGAAGTTGGAGGATGAGCAGGGGAATCTATTGGAGGCAGGGAGTGTGGCTGTAGGATTTCGAGACATCGTTATCCGGGAAGGACAGCTTTACATCAATGGTAAGACGGTGATCTTGAAAGGGGTTAATCGCAACGAATTTCATCCTGAATCCGGATTTGCCATTCCCTATGAATCCATGATCGAAGATATACGTTTGATGAAACAACACAATATGAACGCGGTTCGCTCATCCCATTATCCAAACGATACACGTTGGCTAGATCTTTGCGATCGTTACGGGCTCTATGTGATCGATGAAGCGGATCTGGAAACACACGGCTGCCATTTTATCGATAACGAGAGCCATTTGGCTGAGGACCCTCAGTGGAAAAAGCCGTTTCTCGATCGTGCCATACGGATGGTGGAAAGAGATAAAAATCATCCATCCATTATCATTTGGTCGCTTGGAAACGAATCGGGCTACGGCCCCAATCATGATGCCATGGCCGAATGGGTGCGTCAAGCTGATCCCACACGCCCCATTCATTATGAACGAGCGAAGGATGCTGCGGTTGTCGATATTGTCAGCTGCATGTATCCTTCCTTGGATGCTTTGATCGAAGAAGGCGAAAAAACAGATCCCCGACCTTTTCTGATGTGCGAATTCGCTCATGCTATGGGCAATTCCGTCGGTAATTTGAAGGAGTATTGGGATGCCATATACAAATACCCGCGCTTGATGGGTGGTCTGATCTGGGAGTGGGCAGATCTAGGGATCCGACAAAAGCTTGATACAGGGGAAGAGTGGTACGCTTACGGCGGAGATTTCAATGATCAACCGAACAGCGGGCATTTCTGTATAGACGGATTATTATTTCCTGACAGGAAAATAAAGGCTTCACTCATTGAGTTTAAAAAGGTGATTGAACCGGTGAAAGTAGAGCCAGTAGATGTGGCTGCAGGAGTCGTGAACATTCAAAATCGCTATGACTTTATGTCCCTGGAACATCTTGCCGGCTCATGGACCATCTTGTACGATGGCGAAATCGTGGAACAAGGAGAGCTGCCTGAACTTGATGTTCCGGCGCGAGGAGAGGCTACTGTCTTTATCCCCTGGAAAACAGTGTTCGAACAATTAAATGGCGAGTACTGGCTCCATATCCGGTTTACTTTGCGGGAAGCTTCACATTGGTCGCCGCAAGGGCATGAAATTGCTTGGGCCGATCTGCCGATTCCCGTCACACGGCAAGCCATATCTTCCATTAAGTTGGACGCGATGCCCAGCTTACATGCTACAGAAACAGAGAAAGTCCTTCAACTTAAAGGCAATGATTTTACCATGGAATGGAATAAGGCCCGCGGTGAATTATCCGTTTTTGAATATAACGGTATTCCGCTTATAACTACCGGACCCCACATACATATTTGGCGGGCAATGATTGATAACGATTCCCGTCAGTCGAAAGAGTGGAAGAAAGCGGGATTTGATCAATTACAACACCGCGTAGCCGATATGTCGATTCAGCTCCAAAACCATGCCGCGCAAATCACGGTGAAGTCGACGCTTGGCGCGGCTGGTCTGGGTAACTGTTTCACAACTTGGATGACCTATACGATCTATGGATCTGGAGATGTCATCATCCACACCCGAATTGTACCGCGGGAAGGACTTCCTCCACTTCCGCGATTGGGACTGCAGATGGCTATGCCTGATGGTTTTGATCAATTTAAGTGGTTTGGTCTAGGCCCGCACGAGTGTTACATTGACCGAAAAGAGAGTGGGCGTCTTGGTGTTTACAGCGGAAGCGTAGAGGAACAGTTCGTCCCGTATATTAAGCCGCAGGAAAACGGCAATAAAGTGGATGTACGTTGGGCGGCAGTCACGAACTCGCTGGGAACGGGGTTATTTATTGGCGGATTGCCGAAGCTGGATGTCAGTGTGAGTCATTATTCCACGGACAATTTGAGCAAAGCGAAGCATACTTTTGATTTAGTCCGACTGAACGAAACGATTGTGAACTTGGATTGCAGGCAAGCTCCGATTGGCAATCATAGCTGTGGGGAAGTTCCACCGCTAGATACGTATCTACTTCATCCTGTGGAGACGGAGTTCTCAGTCCGACTTAAGCCTTTTTCAACAAGAGATCGGTCTCCAATGAAAATGAGTAAACAACAACCTGAGCCCTTTCAAGCGGAAGCCACTGAGCAATCTATGCGGATTTCGAAACTGGAGGTAAGCCTATGATCAGCCGCAAGTTCCCTAAAATAGTATTCGGCGGTGATTATAATCCCGAACAGTTTCCGAAGGAAATATGGGAGGAAGATATGCGGCTGTTTCAATTAGCCGGTATCGACATCGCAACGCTCAATGTTTTTTCTTGGTCCTTGAATCAGCCGGATGAAGAGACTTACCGATTCGATTGGTTGGATGAAGTGATGGATATGCTGCATGCAAATGGCGTTCAAGTATGCATGGGAACAAGTACGGCTGCACATCCAGCTTGGATGGCGAGGAAATATCCGGATGTTCTGACCGTGACCTCTGATGGAAAAAAAAGAAGTTACGGCAGACGACATAATTCTTGTCCGAACAGCCCGACCTTCCGTCATTTTGCCGGAATCATGGCACGGAAGCTGGCCGAAAGATACAAAAATCATCCGGCTTTGCTACTCTGGCACGTAAACAATGAAATTGGTAATCGCTGCTACTGCAATAATTGCGAGAAAGCGTTTCGAGATTGGTTGAAAAAACGTTACGGCACCTTGGAGCAGTTAAATCAAGCATGGTATACCCGCTTCTGGGGCCATACATTTTATGATTGGGATGAAATTGTACTCCCCAGCGCGTTAAGTGAAGGTTTGTCAGGAGGAAATTCCGATCAAACGGCTTTTCAAGGCATTACGCTCGATTATTACCGATTTAACTCCGATAGCTGGCTAGATTGTTATCTGATCGAATACCATGCCATCAAAGCTGAAATACCCGATGCGATTGTAACGACTAATTTCCAAGGAAACGGGACTTACAAGCCGCTGGATTATTTCAAATGGGCGCCCCACTTAGACATTGCGGCGCTGGACATCTATACCGAGAACCATACTCCGGAAAGCTATATGGCATTCCGATACGATCTCATGCGCGGCCTGAAAGACGGCGCTCCCTTCATGTTAATGGAGCAAAGTCCTAGTGTGATTAACTGGAAAACCGTGAATCCCGTCAAACGCCCAGATGTCATGCGGCTCAGAAGTTATCAAGCGGTTGCCCGTGGTGCGGAGTCCATTATGTTCTTTCAATTACGGCGCTCTCTTGGCGCGTATGAGAAATTCCATGGAGCTGTCATTGATCACGCGGGTCACGAGAATACGCGAGTCTTCAAGGAGTGTGCGGAGCTCGGAAAGGAATTACAGCAAATAGGCGATCGTCTGCTGGACTCTCGAGTAAAGAGCAGAATTGGCATCCTGTTTGATTGGGAGAATTGGTGGGCTGTTGAACTTGGTGGTGGACCATCCGCTCATATCAAGTACTTAGATCAAATTCAAAAATATTATGATGCGTTTTATGAGAATCATATTCAAGTCGATTTCATCCATGTAGATACGGATTTAAGTCAATACGATTTGGTACTGGCCCCTTTGCTCTATATGGTAAAACCTGGGTACGCACAAAAGCTGAAACATTTTGTTGAGAATGGCGGGACATTTGTGACCTCGTTTTACAGCGGGATTGTGAACGAAATCGATTTGGTTACACCCGGTGGTTATCCAGGGGAGCTCCGTAAGCTTCTGGGCATCTGGGTAGAAGAAATCGATCCTCTTTTTCCGGACCAAAGAAATGGTATGGTCATGAAACAGGAGTTTGGACAGCTTCAAGCATCGTATGAATGCGGTTTAGTATGCGAAATTGTTCATCTGGAAGGAGCGGAATCGTTAGCAGAATTCGACCGTGATTTCTACCGTGGATCACCGTGCGTGACCTTTCATCACTTCGGTAAGGGCGAGGCATGGTATGCAGCTACAGACCCAAGTCGAGAATTTATGCAGCAATGGATCAAGGCTTTATGCGAACGGAAAGGAATTTCCCAATTGTACGACGCACCGCCGGGAGTTGAGGTTACGCAGCGCGAGAAAGACGGAGATCGCTTTACTTTTATAATGAACCACACCGAACAAAATCAAAAAATGAATGTAGGCAGCAGTGTGCAGAAGGAGCTGCTGAGCGATCTAAGGATCAGCGGTGAGATTGAGCTAGAGCCCAAGAGTATCCTGATCCTGCAGGCGTAAAATGACTAGTAGATGACCATGGTACAGAGGTGGTTTCAGAGAAGGAGGCGGATGCCGATGGAAGTAAGCGAACAGTTACGCCAAAAATTCGACCATCCATCGGTCGAATACAGGTCGGTGCCATTCTGGGCTTGGAATGATGAATTGCAAGAAGATGAGCTGGTCCGCCAAGTAAATCAGATGAAGGAACAGGGAATGGGCGGATTTTTCATCCATTCCCGCGATGGATTGGAAACCGTTTACATGGGTCGCGAGTGGATGGCACTCACCCGGAAGACCGTGGAAACAGCCGATGATCTCGGCATGCAGGTGTGGTTGTACGACGAGGACCGCTGGCCATCCGGATTTGCCGGCGGTCTTGTGCAGGACAGAGGCGGGGACGCTTTCCGTGCTAAAGGTCTGACATTGGAGGTATGCGGGCAGATTGGTTCGCACGATTTGACAGACAGTGTGGCGCTGTTTAAGGCCGTCATCGACGAAAGAAACTTGGTTCGCTGCGAAAGACTGCATGATGGCGAATATATCGCGTTGAATGAGGATGAAGTCTTACTGGTCTTTCGCGTAGAAATTTCTGAGCGCAGTGCTTGGTTCAACAACGAAGCGCCGCCTGACAACTTGAATCCGGAGACGGTGCAGGCTTTTATTGACATCACTTATGAAGCCTACAAGAAAGAGGTAGGGGACCATTTTGGCAAAACCATTCGCGGCGTATTCACGGATGAACCTAGCGTGCACGACAGCCACTGCAAGTTCACTGCTGGCCGCGGTTGGCTCCCGTGGAGCCTAACATTTCCTGACTTTTTTCGAGAAAGACGGGGTTATGATCTCTTGGATGTAATCCCCTACATGTACTTCAATGGTGAGTATTCCTCGCAAGCGCGTCATGATTACTGGTGGACGCTTACCGAACGGTTCAGCGAGTCGTACTCCAAGCAGCTAGGTGAATGGTGCGAGAATAACGGTATCGACTTCACCGGCCATTTTCTATGGGAAAATAATATGGGTACTGCCACCCGCGTTTGTGGAGCCATTATGCCTAACTACAGGTATCAGCAGGTTCCGGGAATCGATATGTTAAACGAGCAGACGAACGAATACATCACGGTTAAGCAATGCACAAGCGTAGCGAATCAATACGGCAGAAAATTCGTTCTCTCCGAAACGTATGGATGCACCGGTTGGGCGTTCACCTTCGAGGGACAAAAATGGGTGGGAGATTTTCAATATGTGCTCGGTGTCAATATGAGGTCGCAGCATTTGGCGCTTTATTCGATCAAAGGGTGCAGGAAGAGGGATTATCCCCCCGTGTTTAACTACAATACGAGCTGGTGGAAATACAATCATGTTATGGAGAATTATTTTGCCAGATTGGCTTCAGTTTTGACGGAAGGCAGGCCAATTCGCGATGTGCTTGTCCTGCATCCTTCTTCCACCGCTTGGAGTATGGTTGGGACAGGTCCGTACGGCTTCCCTGCTCGCGGGAAAGATAGAGATGTCTCCGCAACGAATACATTTGGTCATGAATTTAACGCTTTTCTCGGCAAATTACTCTGGGCGCACTATGATTTCGATCTCGGCGATGAGACGATTTTGGCGGAAACAGGGGAAATACACGATGATAACCTAGCTGTGAATCTAGTGAACTATCGTATCGTCGTCATTCCGGTTATACGGACGATGTTAAGCAGCACCTTTCGTCTTCTGTCAGCGTTCCTGGAGGCAGGGGGAAAAGTGATTGCCGTCGGATCACCTCCGACGATGATCGAGGGCAGACAATCAGATCTGCTCTCTCAACTATACGATCATAAGAATATGACCGTCGTAGATGACGTTGAAGATACAATTACGGCGCTAGAGGGCATTCTGCCACGGCGAGTCAGCTTGACGAACAGGCATTCGAAAGAAGCGCCTGAAATGTTATATATGTTAAGGGACATTGGCGAGTGCCGAGCCTTGTTTGTCGTGAATAACGACCGTGCAGACACACATCGAATAACCATTCGCATGGAAGGCGAAGGATGTGTGGAAGAATGGCATCCGCTGACAGGTGAGGTTAAGGATGTAGAAGTCGTCATTCGTAATGGGTACGCTCATTTCGAGGCTGTGTTTGGTCCGGCAGATTCCAAGCTGTTCATCATGAATACAACGAAATCGGAAGTTGTTCTAATAACGGAAGAGTCTCGGTGCAGGGCGGATGAGACTTCCTCGACGGTTCTTGAGCTTGGACCGATTTGCCGTTTTACACGAACGATGCCTAACGTATTGACGCTGGACACCTGCTCATATCGATTAAGGAATGGCGGTTGGTCGGAAGAAACCGGTGTATGGCAAGCTCAAAGGGCAATTCGTGAAGCTTTAGATATGAGACAAATTTATTATAACGGCCTTGAGCAAAGGTACAAATGGATTGATGATCCTCATCCGCAGAACGGGACATCGGCAGCATTCCGATTCACCTTTCAAGTGTCGATCGTGCCAAGTCATGATGTATATCTCGTTGTAGAATCTGCTGCTTATTACGCTATTTCGCTCAATGGTGAAACGGTTTCCAATCTTCCTGCAGGCTGGTTTCTCGATCGAACGTTTGATAAGGTGCTTCTTCCTCGACTGAAGCAAGGTGAGAATGAGCTGATTTTATCCTGTAAGTACCATAACCGTATGGAAGTGGAGGATTTGTACCTGATCGGTCATTTCGGTGTTGATGCCGACAGGACCGTTGTGGCAGAACCTGAAAGGTTGATTTTCGGTGACTGGTGCACGCAAGGATATTCTCATTATTGCGGCAGCATAATCTACCATTTCGATGTCACCTTGGATAAACATTCGATGACACGGACGATGTTGGAGCTTGGTGAGTACTCCGCGGTAACGATTGAAGTTCGGGCAAACGGGCAAACGGCGGGGCACGTGCCTTGGCGGGCTGCCAACCGAATTGATTTGACGGCGTTTCTCAACGAGGGAGACAACCAAATCGATATTGAAGTGATGGGAAGCCCGCGCAACATGCTCGGCCCATTTCATCAAATGTCCGGTGAAACATCGACGACCAATTGGGCCTCTTTCCGCAAAGAAGGCGACGGTTACACACCGGAATACAAGCTGCATTCATACGGTTTGTTTAGCCAGATCAAGCTGTACCGTATCTGATGGAATGAAGAGACAGAAATGGAGGTTTGAGCATGAAAATAAGATGCCACAGGTGGAGGCTATTCCTATCCTTGATCATCTTGTGCACTGCGCTGTTGCCAACAACTACGCACGCCGAAGTGAAATATTCAACCTATACGAAGGATAGTTACAACAATCAAATATGGCTTCAACCGGCCTACTTTCCGCTCGATGTGATCGGAGAGGATTTATATACAACGGATCCTAAGCAACCTACCGTTAAAATCTCCTCACCGCTTCGTAATCCGAAAGACATCTTTATTGATGCGAAGAACGAAGTCTACGTTGTTGATACAGGGAACAACCGGATCGTTCATCTAACGGAAACAGGAAAACTGATTCGGTATTTGACGCTACAGGAAAGTCCGTTCAATAAGCCAGAAGGCATATTTGTCACCAAGGAAGGCGATATCTACATTGCAGACACGGGAAACAAAAGAGTTGTTAAGCTGGACAAAAACGGAAAGCTGCTAACGGAATTCAAACGCCCGGAATCTAAATACATCCCGGCGACATTCGTCTACGATCCAGCCAAAGTGATGGTAGATGAAAGAGGATTCCTGTATATCGTGGTGCATGGCGGTTACGAAGGGATCGTCCTGCTTGATCCGAAGGGCAAGTTTCAGGGCTTTTTCGGAGCAAACAAAACGGCACTTTCTCCGCTAGATGCTCTAAAGCGTATGTTGTACACCAAAAAAATGTATGCCAATGAAATTGCAAAGAGACCAGAGACGATTAACAGTGTTGCTACGGATAAAAATGGCTATATCTATACGGTCACCGGCGGTATGGCCAAAAGCGACCAGTTAAAGAAATTAAATATTAAAGGGAACAATTTACTTCGCAGCGGCAATAAAAATTTCGGGGAAGTCGTTCCCGGCGTTGAGCCGATTGGAACGGTAACCTCAGGTCCGCAGCTGATTGATGTGGCCGTTGACCAAAGCGGCAACATGATCGTAGTGGATCAACAATTCAAATATATCAGTCATTATGATGCTTCGGGCCACTTGTTGTACTTTTGGGGCGGCGCTTCAGCAGTCGGATCGTCTCAAGTAGGCCTCTTGAAAAGTCCTGTTGCGCTTGATGTGAACAGCAGGAATGAATTATACGTATTGGACGATCAGGAGAATATCGTTCAAGTATTTCGCTTATCGGAATTTGGTCAAAAGGTAGATCAAGCGAACCAACAGACGCTTGCAGGTTTATATCAGGATAGTGAAAAATCTTGGCAGGAAGTCCTTCGAATGAATTCGCAATTTACGCCGGCCATCATGGGCTTAGCCCAGGCGGCATTTACAAAGGAACAGTATGCTGATGCATTAAAACTATTTAAAGAGGCAGGAAACCAAGAGGGGTACTCGGACGCCTTTTGGCAAATAAGAATGAAATGGCTGCAACAGAACTTTTCTTGGATTGCGAGCTTACTCTTTTTCAGTGGACTTTTATACGTGTTGCTTAGTAAATGGACCTTTACAACCAGTCTTCGAGATAAATGGCGCAATAGGCAGCGGATTCAAACTAGCTTTCTTATGAATTTTAAGCATGTATTTTACATGATGAAACATCCGATTGATGGTTTTATCGCGATAAGGTATGAAGGTAAAGGAAGCTATTTGAGTGCGATTATCATCTTAGCTTGCGTATATGCGTCTCTAGTGATCAAGCGGCTTGTCACCAGTTTTTCATTTAACGCTTCGACTCATGTTGATATTTACTCGATATTTACACAGTTTTTCACAGTATGGATTGCGTGGGTCATTTCGAATTATCTCGTTAGCTCCATTTATCGAGGAGAGGGAAGATTTAGAGATATTTTTATCGCCAGCGCGTATGCCCTCATACCGTACATCATTATTGGCATACCCATTGCCTTTATTTCGAACGTTATGACCACGTCAGAATCCACTATTTATCATTATGTAGAACAAGGGATGATTGTATGGATCGGGTTTTTGATCTTTTGGAAAATCCAATGGATTCATAATTACAGTGTAGGAGAAACCCTGTTAAATGTCCTGTTTACCCTTTGTACCATGCTGGTTATTGGCGTTCTCCTCTTTCTTACAGCAGGACTGACCAATGATTTGGCATCGTTAATCTTTGAAATGTATCAGGAGGCGATCTTGAGATGATAGGGATAATCAAACGTGGTAAAACCGCAGCAGTCATAAGCATCCTGCTCTTGGTCGCCATTTATTTGGCAGTTACGAATATCAAAGTAACGTTCAAAGCTACGGAAAATCGCGTTATTGTGCCGGCGGAGACGGGAACTAGTGCTTCTGCGGTGAGTAGCGCCGTTTCACAATTGCCTAAAGAGAGTGACTTTAAACAAGTTGCCGAAACCGATCTATTGCGTTTAAAAATGGATGAAAAAACCGGTCATTTTATTGTGGAAGATAAACGGAATGCAAATGTTTACCGATCTTTTCCAAATCCAGAATCGTGGGATAAGGAAAAAATTTCAGAGACCTGGAAAAAGCATTTGGCCTCACCGTTGATGGTACAATACGTCGATTTCTCGAAAAATATCCTGCAAGCGAAGGAAACAAACTTGGCAGCGGATGGGGGACGAGTCAAAGAGGTAAAGATAATTCCCGGCGGGTTCTCATTGGTGTATGAACTGCCTGCAACCGGATTCACGATCCCGATTGAGGTGAAAATTGAAAACGATTATGTGGAGACGAAGATTATACGCGAAGGCGTGAAGGAAGCGATCATGGGTCTCGTGTGGGTCAGGTTGTTTCCATTCTTCGGTGCCGAATATACGGCTGCTGGGCAGGATGGTTATCTATTCATACCAGACGGCGCTGGAGCATTGGTGAGGTTTAAGGATAATCAACTTAACGTCAATAAAATATACGACGAAGCAGTTTACGGTCAAGATAACACATTCGCAGGACTTAGTAATAACCGCAACAAAATTGTGATGCCGGTATTCGGTATGAAGACGGGTTCCAAAGGTTTTGTGGCCATCGTTCACGACGGAGATGAATACGCCAACATCGTTGCAGCCCCAGCAGGTGTTCTAAGCAACTATAACTGGGTGACGAGTCAGATGAATTTCCGATCTAGCTTCCTGCAGTTTACAACGCGAAATACGAATGTCCCCGATTCATGGGGGTTTATTGATTACAACCGAGATGAAGTGTTCGGCAGTGATCGAATTGTGCGATATTACCTGTTAGACAGCCAAAAATCAGATTATGTGGGCATGGCTCAAACCTACCGGCAATATCTGATGAAAGAAAAGGGAGCGAAGCCCGTCGCTGTCAAAAATCCAAATATACCGATGCATGTAAACTTTATCGGAGCGGATCAGGAAGACGGCTTGGTTACGTCGCGATATCTCAATTTGACCACCACGGACGATGCTACGCATATGGTCAATACGTTGCTTGAGAAAGGCATAACCAATATGTCTCTTACCTTTAAGGGGTGGCAAAAGGGGGGCTACAGCGCCTTTGGGAAAACGTTTCCGGTTGATTCCCGTCTCGGCGGGGATAAAGGAATGAAAACATTTATCGACAATGCCCACAGTCACGGTTTACCAGTGTATCTGGAGGCTGAATATGCATTGAACAACACGGGGGCATCGGGTTTCGATGAGAAATATAATGCCATCGTAAATTTGGCTGGGCGCAATCAATCGGTGAGTACGTTGTTTAACAGAGAGCAAACGCCAGCGGTAAGCTATAAATTTGCAGAAGAAATGGTTAAGAAAGACTTGACTAATTATAAAACCATGGGTGTCGACGGAATTACAGTCAATATAATCGGTCAAAGACTGTTCAGTGACTATAATTCGGGATTCGGTTCGACCAGAGATGATGCTCGGGATGTTCAGGAGCAAATTTTAAAAATGATCAAAGATTCATTAGGCGGCGTACAAGGGAAATCTGCCAATTTGTATGCTCTGCCACATATGAATTATATTCAGTCGCTGGTATATGATCATTCTTACGATTTATTTACGGATGAGGCAGTTCCCTTCGTTCAGATTGCTACGCATGGACTAGTCGCTTATTCTTCGGAATATGTGAATAACCGGCAAGAGGATGTACACGACTTTTTGCGTGATATTGAATATGGTGCTGAGCCATCTTTTGTATTCACACAGGCGGAGTCGAAAAAATATGTGAATTCGTTCGGTATACGGTACTACAACACTTATTTTCCCTACTGGGAGACATTCGCTGTGGAGCAGTATAAGCGATACAATGAGGCTCTCGGAAACGTACAGGATCAATTTATTGCTAATCACAAGACCCTAGCTCCAAATGTAAAGGAAACAACCTATGAGAATGGTACTCGGATTATCGTGAACTATAATTTGGAGCCCTACCGCAGCGGGGATCTTGATGTACCTGCACAAAACTTCGTTGTGTTTCGAGGAGGGGAAAAACGTTGAAACGAAAGTTCAGATTAAATTCATCCCTTGTCGAATATTTGGAAGGCGCGATCTTTATTGCTCCTTGGTTTATTGGCTTTCTCATTTTCATGGCGTTCCCAATTGGCTTTTCCTTGTATATGAGCTTTCAAAAAGTGACGATAACGGCAACGAAAACGACTACTGAGTATATTGCTTGGACAAATTACCGGTATATTCTTTTCGAGAACGGACAATTGTTGTACAACGATTTATTGCCGTTTCTCCGGCAAGCCTTGTTTATGATCCCGATCATCGTCCTATTCGCTTTGATGATTGCCATCATTCTGAATCAAAAATTTGCAGGTCGAACGTTTTTCCGCGCGATATTCTTTCTTCCCGTCATCTTGGCAACAGGTCAAGTTGTTGCAGAATTCCTGACGCAAGGCGAGGGTGACTTGGGCTTTATGTCCAAGTACAACGTGTCCGGCCTCATTACTGCTAATTTATCGTCAACATGGTCCGGGCCGCTCATTAAGATTCTCGACTCGTTTGTGTTAATTCTCTGGTATTCAGGGGTACAGATCCTGATCTTCCTCGGAGGCAGGCAGACGATATCTAATTCGGCTTATGAAGCAGCTCGAATAGACGGTGCGGGTCCGTGGGAGACGTTTTGGAAAATTACGCTTCCAGCGATGACACCATTTATTTTTCTAAATCTGATCTACACGGTCGTCGACTTGTTTACGTTCCCGACAAATCCGATATTAGGAAAAGTGAGAGAAAGTGAATATGGGTCGTACAGCGCGTTGATATGGATTTATTTCTTGATCATTAGCTTTTTCCTGGCAATTATTTTCATCATTTTCAACAGAGTAACAAAGTCACAAAGAGAGACGGTTTAACAGATAACCCAAAAAACTTAGGCAGGGGTGAGGCTATGATCGGATTAAAAATCAAGAAAGAACATTCACAATCATTTCTGCTTTGGTTAAATAAAGCCCGCTACACGATCATTGGTAGAGAAGCTGATAAAGGATTGCTGTTTAAATTTTTTATCTATTTGATCTTGCTGGATACGGCTTATATTTATCTAAAGCCTATCCTTCACATGATCACCACGATGGTCAAAGACGCGGATGACCTACTAGATCCTTCTGTTAACTGGTTTCCGCGAACACTTTATCTTGGAAATCTTCAGGAAGCTTGGGATTGGTTGAAATATCCCAAAGCTTTCAGCATCAGCTTGACGCTCTCTCTATCTGTGGCTATCTTGCAAACGTTGTCCTGTGCAGTGACCGGATATGCCTTCGCAAGATTGAAAGTCCCTTTTAAGGGATTGATGTTTTTCCTTTTGCTGCTGACATTTATTGTGCCGATGCAAGTAACTATCCTGCCGAACATCATTTATGCGAGAGAATTGGGGCTTCTAAATACGATTTACCCAATAATTGTTCCCGCATTTTTCGGTCTTGGCTTAAAGGGAGCGCTATTCGTCATCATTTATCGTCAATTTTTCTCAACACAACCGAAGGAATTGGAGGAAGCAGCCAGAATTGACGGCGCCAATGTGTTTAAGATCTTTTACAAGGTTATGATGCCGCTCGCCAAGCCTGCCATTCTGGTTGTATTTTTGTTTTCCTTTGTTTGGACCTGGAATGATTTCTATTTACCGAGCATGTATTTGTCAGATATCGAAACCGCGCCGCTGTCCATGGGTATTTCACGCATAGCCTCAGCACTCCGGCAGCAAGCCGAACAATACGGGCCTTCCGTTAATGATGAAGCGATTAGAATGGCTACCACATTCATGATGATCATTCCGCCGATGCTTCTGTATACGTTTACGCAGCGCTGGTTCGTAGAAGGTGTAGAAAGAACTGGATTAGTGGAATAGGGTCATGTGAGAATTGGAGGAGAACGGAAATGAAACGGTTTCTTGCACTTTGCATCACTACCGGAGTTGTGGTTTCTTTGATGGCATGTTCATCGACGGAAACAGTCACTGCACCTACAAATGCGAATAAATTGCTTTATGTTAAAAAGAACGAAGGCACCAACGATCCTGTTATCATGAGTCATTTGAAGAAACTGGGCTATCAAGTTATGGATACAACGGACAGCGTCTTTAAAGTGGATGCAGCGAAAGGCTATGGCGTGGTATTTATCAGCGATTCTGTCAACTCCTCGAAGTTAGATGCTCAGTTGAAGACTTCCACTGTACCTGTTGTCTATGCCAAAACACAGTCGATTAGCGTTGCCGGTATGACGGGAATTCTGGATTATGGACAACTGAATGATGTGAAAACCGTGCAAATGAAAGACAGTAAACATCCACTTGCAGCCGGATTGAAGGATCAGGTAACGGTTTATAACAACACTGGTAATATGGGGTACGCCATTCCAGGGAAAGAAGCGGTCATTATAGCGACGGCTCAAGGCGACGATAAGAAAGCCGTCATTTTCGGTTATGAAAAGGGAACGAAAAATATAAATAATGAGCTCATTCCGGCTCGTCAGGTGTTTTTCTATTTACCGTCCGGGCAAGAAATGAATCAGACGGATGACGGATGGAAGCTTTTCGACGCCTCGATCCAATGGGCTGCGCAAAATGGGAAAAAGTAATTTTAAGCGTTTACTACTATTTGAGTAAAGGGGATTTGATTCATGAAACGTATACTGAACATGATGACCGTTTTACTGCTGTTTACGGTGCTGATGGCTTGTACAGCTACACCGGTCCAATTGGATGGCGTTACCAATCAACCTACAGCTCAGAGCAAGACACAAAGTAATGGGAAAAAAGTTCTTTTTGTTGGAAGAGACAGCGGCGGGGATGCGATTGTGACCAAACGGCTAAAAGAAATACTTGGGTATGAAGTCACAATAATCACAGACAAAGAAGTAAGTCCCGAGAAAGCAAAGGGGTATACGCTAATTTATGTAAGCGAATCCGTCAATTCCGGTAAAATTCGAGATAATTTCTTAAAAACTGGGGTACCCGTTATTTATGCCGAGCCGCAATCAACTTCGGATACAGGCATGACGGTTAACGAGGGATACGGGAAATTGGATGCAGGAAACGTGGCAAAAACGATTCAAATGAAAGACAGTAAGCATCAACTTGCAGCTGGGTTGCAGAATCTGGTGGATGTCTATAAAGCTGATGGGAAAATGGGCTACGCTACCCCGGGTGCCGAAGCTATCGTTGTGGCTACGGTTCCGAATAACGAGGAAAAAGCAACTATTTTCGCTTATGAGAAGGGCGTGAAAAACGCAAAGGGTGATCCTGTACTCGTACGCGAAGTGTTTTTCTATTTGTTCAATGGTGAAGAGATAAACCAAACCGACGATGGCTGGAAGCTCTTTGATGCTGCAATTAAATGGGCAGCAGGTAATAAATAAGTAGCTTTGACTTATAGGGAGGAGATTTCATGAAGCGATTATTGAGCCTGCTCATCATTATTGCCTTAACTCTGATTTTCGCTACAGCATGCACAGCAACAACTCAGGTAAATCCTGATGCGAGTCAGGGGGGGAATGCTCCTAAGCTGTCCGGAAAAGTCAAGAAGGCACTTTTTGTAGGCAGGGAGAGCGGTGGTGATGGAATTTCAATTAAGCATCTGAAAGCACTTGGATTCGAGGTCTCAGTGATTACAGATAAAGAACTTACAGCCGCCGAAGCATTGAAATATTCTTTGGTATTTGTCAGCTCAACGGTAAACTCCGGCCGAGTTAGCAACAAATTGATAGCTTCTCCGATTCCCGTCATTTATGCTGAATCTCAAAATATAGGTGATGTGGCTTTGTCGGGTAAAGAAACGGATACGGATAACGGTGATTTCACCGGGAAGACGATAACGATCAAAAACTCCGAACATCCGATGGCAGCCGGGCTAAAAGGCAATGTGGATATTTATAATCTGGACGGGAAGATCGGTTTTGTTTTGCCAAGTAAGGAGGCTGTCATTGTTGCGTCAGCTCCTGATGATGACCAAAGAGCCGTTATTTGCGCGTTTGAGAAAGGTATGAAAAACTTGAATAACGAGCCTGTACCGGCACGCCAAGTATACTTTTATTTGGTAAGCGGAGAAGAAATAAACCAAACCGACGATGGCTGGAAGCTCTTCGATGCAGCCGTAAAATGGGCGATCGGCAGCAAGTGATCCTTCATTTATTAAGATAAATTGATTAGGCCTCTCCGCTTCGGATGGCCTTTTTTTGTTTTCAACAAACGGAAAGATGCAACAAACAACCTATAAAATAGAACTCCTCCCCTAATGTAAGCGCATTTAGTTCGTAATAAAGTAATGATATAAAGGAGTGCCAAACGTGTCTGCTGGGAATTAATCAACAATTGAGGGGGAATTAGTTCAATGAAACGTTTTCTCGTACTGCTTATTATCGCTTTGATGACGATAACCATGATCGCCTGCTCTTCATCGGAAACAAAACCGGAGACGAGTGTCTCGCCTAAAGTTACCGAATCCGCAGCAACTGTAATATCGCCAGTTCCTACGTTAACTACAGTGCCTACGGAATCACCTAATGTTTCTTCACCTACTCCAAGTGCTTCTACAGTTGTTTCTGCAACGGTTGCACCTACGGAATCTTCTACAGCTACTGTGACTCCTGCATCTACTGATTCAACCAAAGCTTCTGCAACGACTGTACCTAAGGATTCTCCTAAGGCAATCGTGTCGTCAGAACCGGCTTCTGCTAAGCCCGAGACGAAACCCGAGCCAACTCCTCAACCTGACATTTCACCAAAAGGTAAAAAAGTACTCTTTGTCGGACGGGAACAAGTTCCTGTTCCTGCGGAAGATGTTGTTATGGCTGATCGTTTGAAGGGCATGGGCTTCGTTGTTACGAGGCTTGGTGATAAAGATTTCACTGCCGATGAAACCAAAGGGTATGATTTGCTCTATTTCAGTCAAACAGTAAACTCTAAGTTTCTGAAAGATGGCGTCATGAAAGATATTGCAATTCCAACTGTCTATGTGAAAAGCCACGGCATGTTCTATCTAGGCTTGTCATCGCTCGAGGAAGGAGCCACGGTTAAAAATATTAAATCGATTGAAATCGTAGACAGCAAACATAAGGTAGCTGGCGGATTATCGGGCACCATTGATGTGTATAAAGAAGCTGGAAACGGTTATGGGGTTAGCTATGGTGTCGTTGGCAAGGAAGCGAAAGTGATTGCAAAGATCCCAGGAGATTCGTCGAAGGCTGCGCTCTTTTATTACGATAAAGGCTCGAAAGCTGATAACGGTTACACGGTTAAAGCGCGGGTGTCTTTCTACTATTGGAGCAACGGCATGCAGGATAATTCCACGAATGAAGGGTGGAAGCTTTGGGATAATATCGTCCTATGGACTTTGCAAAATGGCTAATGGATATTGAAGCATTCAGCTTGAGCAATTATTCTTCGAAGGAGTTGCTTATAACCATGAAAAAATATGCAAAGAGCACCTTTGTAATCGTATCCTTGCTCACACTTTTAACTGGCTGTGAAAGCAGTCTAGATTCAGGTGCTGTCGCTACTGCGAATAAACCAGTGAACTCAAATCCAGAGAATGAATTGTTTATTTACACGGTCTGGCCTTCCTTTTATGCAAAAGAAGAAAATTTCGACAAACAGATCGGTCAATTTCTGAAAAAGAAGTTTCCAGATTTGACGATTAAGCATGTGCATTGGGATAATCCGGGCAGACAGTATCAGGACTTGATTGCGGCGGGCACCATACCGGACATTATCCTCGATAATACCCGAATGAACGCGCAAAGATACATTATTGATAATGACCTTCAATACGATATCAGCGATTTGATCAAGAAGTACAACTTCGATACGAACCAATTGAATCCGGCTCATATGGCCCAAATGAGAAATATGACACCCGATGGGAAAATTTATGGTCTACCATTCAACAATAATGATTTTGTACTCTTTTATAATAAGGACATTTTTGACAAATTCGGCGTTGATTATCCGAAGGATGGTATGACTTATGATGAAGCTTACGAAATGGCTAAAAGGCTGACCCGCGTGGAGGGCGAAATCACGTATAAAGGATTTTCTCAAAATCCAGGTCATTACATGAACTACAATCAGCTTTCACTCTCGCCGCTTAGTCTAGCGGAAGACAAGGCGAGCTTGAACACGCCGGAATGGAAAAAGGCCGTGGATAACTTAAGACGTTTCTATGATATTCCGGCCAATCAATTTGACACTGTTGAAACTTTCGCAACGAAAGGGAATATCGCTATGGCTGTGGCGACAGTGGACCATATCGTTTCGTTTCATGAGCAAAACAAAAACTTGAACTTCGACGTTGTTTCGGTCCCTTCTTTTAGCGATGTTCCAGATACGAGGTATCAACCGAACCTTTACGCTATGTATATCTCGAAACAATCCACAAAAAAGGATAAAGCTTTTCAAGTCATGGCTGCTATTCTCTCTGAAGAACATCAAGTCGATTTGGCAAAAGAAGGCGTCATTGTACCGTTGGAAACCAAAGCAGTCCAGGAAGTATTCGGACAAAACTTGCTGCAAATGAAAGGGAAGAACACGAAGGCTATTTTCCACGGCAAAACAGCTATGCCACCTGCAGCGCGTGCAACAGGCCTAACTTATATCGATGTCCCGATGCAGAATGTGTTCGATCCTTTGATTTTTAAAGAGTCCAAAGATTCGGTTACGGCACTGCGCATGATAGAAGAACAATCGACAAAAGCAATTGAAACGAAAAAGGCTGAAAAATCTGCTGTTGATAAAGCTGCTAAGAAATAATCAACCACTTAAAGACCTATAAACATGAGTAAAAGCCCCTATAATAGATTCATAAATTCATATTAAGGTAAGGATAGTGTTTTAATGTCTTTGTAAGGGAGGTGTAACTCTTCTCGGCGATTGTTTTACTTTTTTACTGACACATGCTTGTTTCTTTGAGAATCTAACATTAAAAGGAGATCTCTATGAAAAAACTTATATCATCGTTATTAATCGTTTTTCTATTATCTTTCTCTTTGCTTCCATTGGCTTTTGCAGAAGGTACGGATTCAGCTTCCGCAAAATCAGCAGATGATTTTACAGATTTGAAGGATCTTCCACAAGATGTAAAAGACAAATTTAATTCGCTGATCCAAAGCGGCGTGTTTAATGGATTAACGGACGATACATTCGGTTTGGATGCCCAAATGAATCGTGCGCAGTTCGCCAAAGTCGCTGGCATCATTTTTAAATTGACAATTGATGAAACGCTTACAAGCTCTAGTTTTACAGATGTTCGCTCTGATGATCCAGCAAATTCCTATGCACTTCCCTATATTGAGGCGCTGAAGAAGGCAGGACTAACAAACGGATATGACGCAGAGGGGAAAACGTACAAACCGTCTGGTGCAGTGTCCAGACAAGAACTCGCGGCGTTCCTGATCAGGGGTTTAGGCTTAGAGGAAGATGCTAAAAACGTAACACCAGTCTCAGATAGTTCCGTAGACGCTTGGGCGAAAGGTTATGTCGCGCTTGCGCTCGAAAAGAATCTGATGACAAACCAAGAGGACGGTACGTTTGGCGGTTCGAAATCTGCTACTCGTAAAATGTTAGCGCTCGCAAGCTATGAAGCGAAGAATTTGATTGATGCAGATGGAACTGCTGTTGAGCCGGGGACGCCGGCAACGGATACACCAGCTGCACCTACTGGTGAAATCTCCGCTCAAGGTAAAAGAGTGCTATATGTAGGAAGGGATGCATCCAGTATCCCTGCAGAGGATGTTTTTGTTCAAGATCGTTTGAGGGCGCTTGGTTTTAGAGTTACCAATATTGTCGATAGAAAATTCACAGTTGAAAAAACGGAAGGATATGATTTGCTCTATATCAGCAATACGTTGAATTCCAAGTATCTGAAAGGTGGAATTTTAAAAGATATTGCGATTCCAACCGTTTATGCCAAAAACCACGGCATGTACTATCTCGGCCTTTCATCACAAGAGGAAAATACGAATGAATTTAACCTCAAATCAATCACCATTGCAGACCCTAAATTAAAAGCTGCAGCTGGATTCTCCGGCGATGTACAAGTGTATACAGAATCTAACCCTAAATATGCAATAGGTTACGGTCTTCCGGGCAAGGAAGCAGTTAAGGTTGCCACCATTCCTGGCAAAAGCAATGAAGCAACCATGTACTATTATAATAAGGGTTCCCACTCCGATAGCGGGTATGAAGTAAAAGCACGTCTTTCGTTCTACTTTCAGACGGGTAATTATGAAAAAATGACTGATGACGCATGGAAGCTTCTAGATGCACTCGTTTTATGGACGTTGCAAAACGGATAATCTCATATGTTTAAACTCCAGTTTTCGGGCTGGAGTTTTTTTCTAAACCATATAAACGTTTTATGGCCTAACCTGTACTTATAGGAGTGTGAAAATTCCGTGATCATTGAACAACAACGACAAAATACCGAAGATCTTATAAAAACAGAGGGCATAACCAGGGTATTCGGACGCGGCTCTACCGCCGTTCACGCACTGAAAGGAGCCGATTTGGCGATCGCGCCACATCAATTAGTTGCTCTCAAAGGCCGGTCTGGTTCCGGTAAAACGACGTTAATGAATATGCTGGGTGCGCTTGACAGACCAACAGAAGGCAAAGTGTACTTTCAAAATAACGAAATCAGTGGATTTTCAGAAAAGAAACGCAATGAATTGAGACGTGTACATATGGGATTGATATTCCAATCCTTTGCGCTGATTCCCCTGATGACGGCTTACGAGAATGTGGAGTTCGGATTACGAATTGCGGGCATTCCGTCCGTACATTATAAGGAATATACGGAAAGGGCGCTTGATTTCGTTGGGTTGAAAACGAGAATGAAGCATCGACCTTATGAGTTGTCAGGCGGAGAGCAGCAGCGCGTAGCGATAGCCAGAGCGATTGCTCACAAGCCTTCATTGATTCTGGCAGACGAGCCGACAGCAGAACTGGACAGTAAGATGGGCCTGCAGGTGATGAAAGTATTCAAAGATTTGGTTCAACAGGAGGGGATGACCATCATAATGACGACTCATGATCCCTCAATCATGCGCGTTGCCGATCATGTATACACATTGGAGGATGGTCAAATTGTCAAATAAGATTAGCAAAGTACTTTTTCCGATGTTAGGCGTATGTTGTTTGGCAGGAACCTTGGCAGGATGCTCTTTGCTCCCAATTGAAGAACCAGAATTGAAACCGCCGCTTGTTCAACCTCTCACGGAATCATTAACACTTTTTGAAGCGAAGAAAGCTAATATAGCTAAGCAAATTACGGGAGTTGCGACGTTTGCATCCGATCAAATGGATTACTTATTTTACAAAGAATCCAGCGGTAGATTGACGTCATTCAATGTGAAATTGGGAGACAAAGTCCATGCAGGCGATGTCGTTGCTTCAACAGAGACGGGCGATTTGAAAATGAAAATTCGTCTGCAGGAAATAGCGATCGAAAAGATCAAAATTTCAACGGCACAAGAATTAGCCGGTAAGAGTGGCGATGATCCTGCGGTTCGTTTGAAAATGCTGGATTATGAAAGCGCCCAGATCCAGTTAAAGTCGCTGCAAAGCCAATTGGAGAGAACGACGCTCGTTGCAACGGTCGACGGCATCATAACTTACATTGAACCGATGAAACTGGGCGATCAAGTATCGGCTTACAAACAGCTAGTGACGATCTCAGACCCCAAAAGTATGAAGCTTGTGTATACAGCCTCCAGTCAGAATGATTTGGTCGGCGTAGAAATCAACATGGATGTCAATGTCAAAATAAAAGACAAGTCTTATGTAGGGAAAGTTGTTCAAACGCCAATGACCGCTCCGATTAGCGATAATAAAACGGTTCAAGATAAAAATTCAAAGTCTCTTTTTATTAACGTTCCGGGACTTCCGGCAGAAGTGTCGATCGGTTCCCAAGCAGATATCACCATTGTGACGGAACAGAGAGAGAATGTGCTGGTTATTCCTAGATCGGGGCTTCGAAGCTACATGGGGCGTGACTATGTACAGGTCATGGAAGGTGAAAGCAGGAAAGAAATTGATGTAGAGAAAGGGATTGTCGCAGCAAGAGAAGTGGAAATACGCAAAGGTATAACTGAGGGGCAGAAGATTATTCTAAATAATTAGGAGGTTAAGAAATTGGCATTATTTATCATGATCTTGCGCAAAATGATCAATAATAAATGGCTGGAGCTTAGCCTGCTATTCGGATTGGTGTTATCTGTAGCTCTTGCAAGTACAATGCCGATATACACGAATGCTATCTTGCAAAGATTATTGATTAAAGAGCTGCAGCAATTGCAAACCACCAGCAGTCAGTATCCCGGCATCTACTGGTTGTCAGCAACTGTGGCGCCTGAAGATCAGCAAAAGAACGAAAAGATCTCTGAAACCGATGTATTTCTGAACAAAGCAAGCAATAACTTCGGTATCCCTGTTCAGCAGCTTGTTCGTGAAAGATCAACACAGCGATATGGTCTTACTCCGGCTGAACCAGACAAAGTCGATATTAACAGACAGCGATCGGCGGATCTCTCTGCCATTGATGGCATGGAGGAACACCTGCGGTTGTTAGACGGACGGCTACCGGAGAAAGAAGCGGTGAATGGGGTGTATGAAGCGCTTGTTGTAAAGGAAGCTTTGACAGAGCTCGGCATGGTGCTTAACACCGTGTTTACGATTCAAGATGAGAAACTGAAACAACCCGTTTACATTAAGCCTGTAGGTGTATTTGATCGTAAGGATTACGAGGATTTATTCTGGTATAACATCCCAAGCAGCTATAAGAACAGCTTTCTGATCGATTTTGATTTATTTGAAAAAGAATTCACAGCAGGCAGCAAGCTTAATCTTCAGTCTAGTTATTGGTACTTGGCCCTTGATTACAGCAAAATGTCGTTGGAATCCACGAACACTTTCATTGATGCCCATCGTACAATCACGACCCATATGGATCAACGATATGAAACTCATAATATGAATGCGCCAGCCTTACAAACGCTTGGTGCCTATTATGTGAAAGAAACCAATCTAAGGCTCATGCTCTGGTCGTTGAATGTGCCTGTTATGCTTATGCTCGCCTTTTACTTATATATGGTTGCAAACTTGATTACGGAACGTCAGAAAACGGAGATCGCTGTATTACGCAGTCGTGGTGCCAGTCGATTGCAAATCATTCTCAGTTATGTTGTGGAGGGATTAGTCCTTGGTACGATTGCGTTCTTGATTGGACCGTATTTTGGCGCTCTTTTGACAAAAATATTAGGGGCTTCCAGCGGATTTCTTGAATTCGTACAGAGGGCCAAGCTTGAAGTTGAAGTGAATCGGGATGCTTTCCTATATGGGTTGATTGCTGTCGCAAGCTCACTTGTGATGACGTTGATTCCGGTATTCCTTGCCATGCGAGTTACGATTGTTGGGCAAAAACAGCAGTCGGCTAGACAGGAGAAAAAGTCTTTTTGGCATACTTATTTCATCGATGTCGTGTTGATTGGGGTAGCCCTTTACGGCTTGAATAATTATAAAACACGAATAAAAGAGCTGCTGTCGCTCGGTTTAAAATCCGGCGATTTGAAGGTTGATCCACTGCTATTTCTCATTCCCGCACTGTTTATATTGGGGATGGGTCTGCTCATTCTTCGAATCTATCCATGGTTTATGCGATTGGTATTTCAGGTTGGCAGACGATGGTGGCCTCCTTCTCTATACAGCACATTTATACAAGTCAGCCGTTCAACCATCCAATATCAATTTATTATGGTTTTTCTAATTATCACCATTGCCACAGGCTTATTCAGCGCCAGTGCAACCCGAACTATCAACAAGAATACTGCTGATAAAATCCTTTATTCCGCTGGTGCCGATATTACGATGCAAATCCGTTGGGAAAATGACGCCCCTCCTGCTATTTTAACCGGTTTAATGGAAGAGTCGGAAGAGGAGAAGTCCGATTCCGAGGCGGGATCCGAAGCTCCAGTAAAGACCCAGTATACGGAGCCCTCATTCTTACCATTTACACAGCTAAATGGTGTAGAGCAAGCCGCAAAGGTGTTTAATAAAAAGGATGCGACTTATTTGCGAGGTAAGACAACAGAACAGATTCAGCTTATGGGAATCGAAAGCAAACAATTTGGTGAAACTGCTTGGCTGCGAGATCGATTACTTGACCATCATCTCAATGACTATTTAAACTTGATCGCTCGCAACCCTTCTGCTGTTCTAATATCGAAATCAATGGCTGAAGAATATAGCCTGAAAGCCGGCGACACCATAACTTTAGGCTGGGATGGAGTGGAAGGAGCCCAATTTACTGTGTATGGTGTAATTGATTATTGGCCGTCTTGGAATCCAAATCCAGGGGTTAATGATACGGTAACAACCACGACAAAGACGGGCTCCACCACGAAAATTAAAAAACCAAAGCTTGTGATCGGCCAACTACCGTATATTCAAAACAATCTGGCACTAGAGCCCTATGAGGTTTGGCTGAAGCTAAAGCCAGGGGCAAGCAGCCAAACGGTTTATCAAGCCATCGTTGATCACGGCTATGAGATCGAATCTTTGAGAGATGCCAACCAGGAACAGATCAAGTCGATCAAAGATCCTTTCCAAATGGCCATTAATGGTGTGATGACGCTTGGGTTTCTGATTTCGGTTTTCATTTGTTTTTTTGGGTTCTTGTTATATTGGGTGCTATCCTTATTCGCACGGACGCTGCAGTTTGGCATTTTAAGAGCGATGGGCATTTCCTTATACCAGTTAATATGGATGCTTGCTGGCGAGCAAATCTTGGTTTCGGGTGCTGCAATCTTTATTGGCATTCTGACAGGTAACGTAGCGAGTCATTTGTTCGTTCCTTTATTTGAGTTATCGTTCGATCCGAAAACGCAGGTTCCGCCATTCGAAGTTACCTTTGACCCTCGTGATCAAGTCCGGCTGTACTGGATTGTCACGGTGATGATCTCGATAGGGTTGGGTGTGCTCGGATCTTTCGTATCCCGAATTCGCATTCATCAAGCGGTTAAACTGGGGGAGGACTAATATGATTCATTGTGAAAATTTGGTTAAAATTTATAAAATGGCTGATTTGGAGGTAGTTGCTTTACAAGGTTTAGATTTGCACGTAGAGGCCGGTGAATTAATGGCGATTATCGGCAACAGCGGAAGCGGCAAATCAACCTTGTTGAATATGCTTGGGGGGCTTGATCGCCCCTCCGCAGGCAAATTAAGTGTGAATGGTAAAGATTTATTAAGCATGTCAGAGAAAGACATTGTGAGTTACAAACGAGAGACTGTTGGATTCGTATGGCAGAACAATGCGCGGAATTTAATTCCTTATTTGACCGCACAGGAAAATGTGGAATTGCCCATTTTACTACAGGGCAAGCGCAAGCAAGAACGAGCTAAGGAACTTCTGGAAGCCGTAGGCCTTAGCCACCGGCTAAAAAACAAATTGAATCAGCTTTCGGGCGGTGAACAGCAGCGGGTTGCTATCGCGATAGCATTGGCAAACCATCCGAAGCTTTTGCTTGCAGATGAGCCAACCGGCTCCGTCGATACGAACATGGCCAACCAAATTCTTGATTTGTTCCGGCATTTAACCCGGAGTCTAGGACTGACAATCGTTATTGTCACGCACGATCCGATGATTGCCAAAAAAGTGGATCGTGTAGTTGCCATTCGAGACGGGAAAACGTCTTCGGAAATCTTGAGGCGTAAATCATTCGACCAAGAACTGCTGGATTCGGAAAGCGGGTTCGAAGAGCAGGAAGAAGAGTCCCATGTCGAATATGCCGTGTTAGACCAAGCAGGTCGGCTGCAAATTCCTCCGGGTTACTTAGATTCTATCGGGGTGAAGAACACGAATAAGGTTCAGGTAACGTTGGAAGAGGGAAGAATCGTCCTTCTACCTCCAGCAGCAGGATGAAATAAACAACCTATAAAGATGCATAAACGCCCCTATGGAAAGTTCTCATTTTTGCCATATAGTAAGGTTATGCTAGTAAATTTGAGAGGGGAGAGTGGGTTGATGTGTCCAGAGATAATTCAGTGTTTTACCAAAAATGTAAGCGTTTTAGTTTTGTGAGAGGATTTACTTATCGGGAGGTGCACGTATCAAATGAATAAACAACTTGCACTATTCTTATCGCTTTTACTCTTCTGCTATTGCTTAACGCCATTGGCTTATGCAGAAGAAGCCTCATCGCAAAACGCAAAAACAACAGCGACGCCATCTACAGCGACTACACCTGCGACCTCGACTACAACGACAGCTCCTTCAGCGACAGTTACTTCTGATACGTATCTGGCTGACCAGCTCGCAGACTTGAAAAGCAGCACGAAGGATGACAAGAAAAAGATTACTTCTTTGTTGAAAATCGAAGCGATCGAAACAGCATCGGCAGATTCTTTTGGTGCTAACCAACAGATTACTCGCGCACAAGTAGCGAAAGCGGTTGCTATTATTTTAGGATTGCGTATTGATAATACGCATACTACATCGAGTTTCTCTGACGTTAAATCGGATGATCTTGCACGTGTTTATATCGAGGCTTTGAAGAACTCAGGTCTAACCTACGATGCGGGAGATAAGTTTCTACCAACCGGGCAAATGTCCCGCCAAGAACTTGCCAAGCTGCTGCTCAAAGGACTTGGATTGGATGAAAAGGTGAAGCAAGCGACTCCTACCAAGGATGAAACGGTAGACAATACATACAAGAGCTACGTTGCCTACGCGGTTCAGCAAAAATTGATGACGAACCAGGTTGATGGCAAATTCGGCGGAAACGTTCCTGTTACAAAAAAAGAGTTTGCTCTAATTGCTTATGCGGCCTTGCAACTGCACTTAACAACAGCGAAGCCTGAAAAAGCTTCCATTGCCGAATTAAAAGTGATTGGTAAAAATAAAATGACCGTAAGACTGAATCGAGATGTCGATATTAATAAGGCGGTTCTGACTGTTACGAAAGAAGGAGCTTTAGATTCCGATAATAAGCCCGTGATATTTACTGGAGGCACCGACTGGACTGATGACAATACGACTGCAAAACTCGATATGGACGATCCATTCACATTCGGTACTTATCTAGTTACACTATCTGGTGTTGATGTCTCAGATGGGGAAATAAACTTTTCTCCAGATAATGAACGGGTAACCAAACTGGAGATCGTAACTGCGACTGAAAAACTTTCAAAATCCAAAACGCTTATTGAGTATAAAGCTACGAATCAATATGGCGAGAAGATGCTATTATCAGCAAGCAATGCGAATATCATCGTTTCTGGACAAAAGAAAGTCACGCCGGCCGTATTTTCGAGCAACAGTATTATCGGTCTCGATTTGAGCGATATAGCTTCAGATAGCACAATAACCGTTGTAATACTCGAAAGGAGCGGTTATACATCCGTTAGTAAAACGTTTACTGTTGGAGATCCTCCGTTAGTGAAGAAAATCGATTTGGGTGATACGAAAAACAATTTGAAACTCCCTATTGGACAATTATCTTTTAAAGCTGGAGAGAAAGCTTACCTATCTTTCAAAGCATTTGACCAGTATGGAAATCGTATCATTGATCCCCTTTATTTGAATATGGGAATCGGCAGGTCCTTTACCGGAGCTTTTGGAAATGTGCTTAGAAATGAAGGGATAAATGATTTCATCGATTTTGAGAACGATGGATATCCTGAATTGCAATTGATAGCTTATCCGAATTTGGACAGTGATAAGGAAGTGATCGTCACATTATTCTGTGAAGGTCAGAAGGTCTCCCAGACAATTACTATAAAGACGCCGAAGACGCCTAGTACGATCAAGATCGGTCCATTAACCAATCCCATGACGGAAGGCGACACGAATATCTCAATTAATTTGAAAGTCGTCGATTCAGCTAATTATGAGTTGACTGCGACCGAAAGAGCAGATCTCCTAACGACAGGTAAAATTATGATTTACGCCTCAGGAGGGCTCGTATTAGCTAATCCGGTAATTAATTCTACGGGATCAATTATCGTTCAACAGGCAACGGGGGCAGGTCCAGCGTCTATTAATGTGCGAATTAATGGGCTCGATCAAACGATATCATTTCCAATCAATATCATGGCTGCCCGCAAGCCCGATTCCATTAAGGTTGATCTTAATAGCTCTGCTCCGAACGTTTTGGCGCTTAATGGGATAAACCCTAAGTTTTCAAGTAGTGGAGCAACGACGACGACGGCCAAAGCGCAATTCATTATTTACGATCAGACAGGTACAGAATACAAAACGAACAGAACCGATTATAAGGTACAATTGAAACTCGAGAAAATCAGCGGTGATACGGGGGCGATTATAAATACTACTGGAGCTGTATCGCTTTCAGATGCGAGTCCGACGGCACTAAAAGGGGTTGGGGAGATAAGCACAACAGGCATCACATTCAACCCATCAAAAACCCTGTCGGGGAGTTACAAATTGACAGCTTCGGTTGTTCAAGTAGACTCGGGTGGGCAAGCTCTGGAGACTTTGAGCACCGATTCGGTAACGGTTGACGTCAAGAACATAACAAATGCGAACTTGACCTACTCTGTTGAAATGTCTAGCAGCGGCGATCTCTTCGCGATTCAAAGAACGCTATACGACAACGCAGTAGCCGCCACTGTTACGGATATAACGTACTTAATGACTGACTATTCGATGTTTACCCAAACCGCTGTTATTAAAGTTAAAGATGGATCAAGTGTAGATGCCTTTTCCATTACTCCAAAGGCGGTTACTTCTGATAACCCAAAAGTTATCGGTGCCAGAGGAAATAAAATTATTGGTCTCGATACTGGTAAAACCAACTTGACGGTTTGGTATGATTCTCCGCTTGGAGGAATACAGAAGCTCACAATAGCAAAAGGGGCCAATGCGGATACACTTATTATTACTGAGATAAAGACAAATGGCACGCCAACTACGATTACAGGTGATCCGTTGACTAAGCTGAACGGTAAGTACATCTGGGATTCCAGCCTATTGGGCAAATTACAGTCCACTACGAATTATGGTACTGTTAATCTGCATACAGCTACTTATTTACTTGGTTTTGCAGGGGTTCAGGCTTTCATCAGCGACCAAGTTTATGCTGACGGTACGACGACTGCTCAGCAGGATTCGATCACTGTCAATCCCGATTTTACTTTAACATACACCCAAAAAGGAAGCGCAAGCAACATGAAGCAATTTACCATTTATGTCGTTGCAGGAACGTATTCCAAATCGTTTGTAGTGAATCTGCAATAATCTTAACTTGTTCATAAGGAAGTCCCTGTCGGTTAATTCGGCAGGGACTTCTTTTACATGGGACATAAGAAATAATGGCTTAGTGACGCGTATTATCATACTGCTCCAACACACTCCTTCGACAGGATTGACCTATAATCAAGATCGTATTTACTAATTCTTTGACCAACGCATCTTTGTATACTTAACCTAAGATTGGAGGGCGAAAACTTTGGCAAGAAAAAGATATGTCATCTGCGGCGTTAGTACAAGAGCGAACGGTATGTTCATCAAGCACATGCTGGAAACCTTTCAGTCGCATTGTGAAATTGTTGGATTGCTTGATGCAGACCCCGGACGTTTTACGAATTGTTTCAAGAAGTTCCCGAAGTTGAACGGATTGCCGGTTTACCAGCCCGATCAATTCGAACAAATGATCCTGGAAACGAGCCCGGATGTCGTTATTGTTGCAGGCGCGGACCATACCCACGCGGATTACATTGTAAAAGGATTGGAACACCATCTTGATGTCATTTCGGAAAAACCGATGGTTACTAATGGGGCGGATTGCAAGCGTGTGCTTGATGCGCAGAACAATAGCAGGGGAAAGCTGTTCGTGACATTTAATTACCGCTACGCTCCGATTCATACGAGAATTAAGGAACTGATTCTTGAAGGCAGAGTCGGGAGGGTTACTTCGATCGATTTAAATTGGTATCTCGATACCTATCATGGTGCCAGTTATTTTAAAAGATGGAATCGTAAAAGAGACAATTCCGGCGGATTATCGGTACATAAAAGCACCCACCATATTGATCTTGTCAATTGGTGGATTGATCAAAAGCCCGTGGAGGCTTTTGCCTACGGAGCATTGAATTATTTCGGTCCAGAGGGCGAGCTCAACCCACGCAAAGAAGATGGCAGGTATTGCGGTACATGCCAAGTCAAACAGAATTGCGCTTATTTCATGCGATGGTCTACTCGGAGCAAAGAGGTTGTGCCTGAAGACGATCATTTGACGAATATGGTTTTTGAACCAGGCAGTAACATAGGCTACCGTGCGGATAGCTGTATATTCGATTCGGACATCGATATTGAGGATACTTACGTTGCAGCCATTAAGTATAACAAAGGTGCAATGATGAGTTATTCCGTTAACTTTTCGCTGCCATATGAAGGATATCGACTGGCTATTAACGGGACAAAGGGGAGAATCGAAACGCAAGAAGTCCTCTCCAAGCGGTCAACGAATCAGGTATCTGAACAAACCATTGATTATTTTCCACTGTTTGGCGGGAAAGAAACGATCCATGTGGTACCTCGTCCAGGCGGGCATGGAGGCGGGGATCCTCTCATTTTGGAAGACCTGTTCTTAGGAGCAGATCCGCTCCGTCCCTATGAGATTATGGCAGGAGCGGAAGCAGGAGCTGCTTCTGTGTTGACAGGTGAAGCCATATGGAAGTCCGTACAAACAGGCATGCCTGTACGCATTGCCGACCTGTTAGTTTCATCGAATTAAGTAGTAAGAAATAAGGGGGAACTTAATGCTGTGTATGAGAAATTAGAGAATGTGGGAATCGCCCATTTTGATGTAAAAAGCCAGCTCCCTCGCTGGGTTTACGAATCCGCAATGAGGGCAGCAGAGAAGGGTGTAGAGGCGCGCTCGGCCATCAAGAATAAGACAGAACTTAAGCTGAGGCAGCAAGATATCCGTATTGGTCTTGAACGCTGCATCGGCGGTATGCCTCCCTCGGATACTCCGTTAAATCCGAGAGTTACTGGAACAGTAATAGGGAACGGCTTCCGTGTTGAAAAGATCATTTTCGAACCAAGGCCACATGTCTATGCGACTGCTAATTTATATATACCCGATGGGGTAACAGACCCTCGTGGAGCAGTGCTTCTTCTATGTGGTCATCGCGAACAAGCTAAACATTGTGACGAATATCAAACGGTTTGCCATTATATGGTTCATTCCGGACTAATCGTCATGTCGTTAGATCCGGTCGGTCAGGGAGAGAGGTTCGGATTTTATGATCCTGAAACGAAACTGGCTCCGATGACCAGCGTTACCGAGCATGAAAATGTCGGGCGGCAGTGTATGCCGTTAGGGGATAGCTTAGCCCGTTACATGCTTCATGACGCCGTAAGGGCGATTGATTATTTATGCACCCGGCCAGAGGTTGATCCGAAACGTATAGGTGTGACAGGTCATTCAGGCGGCGGAACGCAGACTTCGCTGGTTATGATGTACGATCATCGTATTGCCGCAGCAGCGCCAGGCGGGTTTATAATGAACCGACATTACTTTCTGCTGACTGGCAAAGCCCAGGATGCTGAACAGAAATGGCCTGGTTTCTCAGCACTCGGATTTGACCATGAAGACATTGTTTTGGCGATGGCACCAAAGCCTGTTCGAATTCTTGCTACGACGTATGACTCCGTCCCTATAGAAGGACCAAGACATACTGTAGCTATAAACCGAAGATTTTGGGAGATGTACGGCAAAAGTGAAGATCTTGACATTTTCGAAGATGAAAATGTTCATCGATTTACGATTCCCTTAGCACGTGCGGCGGCACAGTTTTTCTCCAAGCATTTGCTTGGACGCACTGCTGAAAATGTTACTGAAGAAATTAAGTTGATCCCTGCTCAGCAGCTATGGTGCACACAAAGCGGGCAGGTCATCGGCGAGCTTACGCATGCTCAAAGTACGCATGTTGAGAATAGGGGCCGGTTAGCGATATTTGAGCAATCACGTCAGGCATTGAAGGAGGACGAGCGCAAAAAGCAAGCGATCGAATGGCTTCGAAAACGTGTATTTTCGGGAAGAGAGCAATGTGACCTGAACCCGCGTCCTTCCGGCGGAGGAGAGATAGCGAATATGTGGATAATTCGTAAAATCTGGTGGAGCCAGACAGGATTATTAAACCATGGTTTGCAATTTTTCGATTCAAAGCTTGCGGGTGCTAAACTTCCTGTTACCATCGCCATTTGGGATGGCGGATCAAACCAGCTTCAACAGCATGCCAAGTGGATTGAAGAAACGACCGCTTCCGGCCGGCTGGCGATGGTACTCAATCCAACTGGGATTGGGCCGCTTCTTCCGCATCTGAATTCTCCGACGGATAAACCGTTCAAACGATTCGGGATGATGGACAGATATACCGACGAATTGATGTGGTTGGGCGATAGCATGGCCGCACTGCGAACTTATGATGTGTTGCGAGCTGTGGAGCTTGCTTGTGAATCTGCCAATATCGATCCTTCGGACATTCGATTATATGGAAACGGACGATATGCGATTTACGCCGGATTGGCTGCTTTACTTGATGAACGGGTCCGCCAGGTTAGCATGGAAAACCGAATGCCTAGTATCTCCGATTGGATTAAGGAACCTTTTTACGATGAATCGGATTCCTTAAGCTTTATTTTACCCCAAATGCTTCGATATTTTGATCTTCCTGATATGGATAGATGGCTTGCCGAGGCTGGCAAACTTTGTGATTCTACACTTGTTGGAAGTGATGTTGTGAATTGAGGGGGAGATGAGCAGCTCCTTTGACGCAGAAGTTGAAAGTATGATGAGCCTATATATATGAAATACCACCCAATGAAAGCGTTACAATTTTCTATTAAAGTAAGATTATTGAAAGTTACACGAAAGCACAACTTTAAGGAGGTTCAAAGAAGTATGAAAAAGTATCTTAAAGCATCCTTGTTGATCGTGACAGCAATATCCGTGATTGCTGGCTGTGAATCACAACCTACAGCACAACAAACTCCGAGCGGAGACACTGCAAAAAAAGCACCGGATAACGAAATTTTCATTTATACGGTATACCCAGCTTTCTACGCCAAAGAAGAAAATTACGAGAAGCAAATCGGGCAGTATCTGAAGAAAAAGTTTCCAGATCTCTCCTTTAAACATGTTCACTGGGATAATCCGGGCAGACAGTATAAGGATTTGATTGCAGCTGGTACGATACCAGACATTATCATCGAGAACTCGAGCGGAAATTTTGAAAAGAGCATAATTAAGAATGATCTACAATACGATATGACTGACTTGATCAAAAAATATAATTTTGACACCACCAAATTAAATCCAGCCGCCATGGCGAAAATGAAAAATAAGACGCCGGAAGGAAAAATATACGGGTTGCCATATCAATTAAGCGATTTCGTGCTTTTCTACAACAAGGATATATTTGATAAATTCGGAGTTGATTATCCCAAAGATGGCATGACTTATGATGAAGTTTACGAATTGGCTAAAAAACTGACTCGTGTAGAAGGCGAAAATACGTATAAGGGCTATCAGCAGCATCCCGGTTTGTATATGACGTATAATCAACTCGGGTTATCACCGTTCAGTTTGACGGAGGACAAGGCCGTACTGGCAACAGATGGATGGAAGAAGGAAGTTGACAACCTAAGACGCTTCTACGAAATTCCAGCCAATCAATTTACTTCCGTGGATGATTTCCCTAAAGGGAAAATGGCGATGAGTGTGCACGTTTCCGAAAAAATCGTGCAGTGGTATGAGCAAAATAAAAACCTGAATTTTGATATCGCCGCTATGCCGTCTTTCTCCGATGCTCCTAATACGAAAGCGCAGCCGAATATGTATGCGGCGTTTATTACTCAGCAATCCACGAAGAAGGATCAGGCGTTCCAGGTTATTCAATACATGCTTTCCGAAGAAATGCAGGTTAATTTAGCCAAAGAAGGCATTATCGGCTCGCTGCAGACCCCAGCAGTTCAAGAAGCGTTTGGAAAAAACCTGCCTCAAATGCAGGGTAAACACGTTAAGTCGATCTTCTACGGTCAAAATGCGATGCCTCCAGCAGCACGTGCGAGTGGCTTAACCTATGTTGATGTGCCGCTCCATAATGTATTCTCTCCTTTGATTTTTGGAGAATCCAAAGATTCGATGACCGCGCTGCGGATGATCGAAGAACAAACAACCAAAGGTATTCTAACAGAGAAAGCTAGCAAATAAATGAAGATCGTTGAAACTCCAGTTTGAGGACTGGAGTTTTTTCTCGAAGATACGAGGAGGAAGAAGAACGAATGAATGTATCTCAATTGCAACAAAAATTTGCGCAGGCAGATCCGCGTTTCGGACCGGTCCCCTTCTGGTGGTGGAGTGCGGAAGAAGTAACGCCGGAACGGATTCGCTGGCAGATGAAAAAGTTTTGCGAGGGAGGGCTGCGAAACATCGGCATTATTAATTTGGCACCGACAGGACCGCAGTACGGATCGGTGAGCGATCTTCCGGTGTATGCTAGTGAAGACTGGTGGTGCATGTTCGAGGTAGCTTTGCGTGAAGCGGAGCGATTGGGTATGTTCCTGTGGTTTTACGATCAAATTGGATTCTCCGGATCCAACATGCCGTCGCGTATCGTTACGGAGCAGCCGGATATGGCTGGATATCAATTATGTCGTTTCACCCATGGAGAGGAGATGCCCAAATTATCGGAAGTCCTGTACGAGACCAATGAGTATGTTTATGCTGCAGTACGTCAAGGCTTCAATTGGCTCGACCCTCATGCAACGGGACAATTACTTAACCGAATTCACGGTGAAATGGAGCGACGTTTCCCGAATGATCTCGGCAAGACGATAGCGGGAAGCTTTCAGGATGAACTTCCCCCGCTTCCACTGTGGACACCTGAGTTGACGTCTCGTTACAAGGAAAGATATAAGGAAGATTTAACGCCTCTGTTACCCGCATTGTTCGATCAACTACCTGGACATGAACAAGTGCGTCGCCGAGTATACCGTCTTGCTGCTGAACTTGCCGAACAATCCTTCTTTATTCCACTCGGCGAATGGCACCGAGAGCGTGGAATGCTTATTTGCTGTGATCAGGCAGGTCCAGCGAGAAGAGCCGATCCGCATGGGGCACAGCGGCTTTATTTGGATTATTTCAGGACACATCGATGGTATAACGCTTCGGGAAGCGACATGGATGGTGAGATTAAGCCGCATTCGTCAATGACGCATTTGCATGGCGGTTCACGCGTATTCTTAGAAGCCTTCCATTCCAGTGGTTGGGGAGGAACATTGGAAGAAACCATGCATTGGTTGATTCCCTGGTTTCAAGCGGGAGTAACGGTCTATAGTCCCCACGCTGTATATTATAGTACCCGAGGCGGTTGGTGGGAGTGGGCTCCGCCCGATACCGGATGGCGTCAGCCTTATTTCGAGCATTATCCGGTTTTTGCCGATACAATCAGCCGTGTTTGTTATTTATTGAGCGAGGGTACACATGTCTGCGATGTAGCTGTGCATTATCCGTCTTATGCCATATGCGGACACTTGTCTTTGTCGGATGGGAAACCCAATGAACATCCGATGGGTGTATCGAACCGTGATCCAAACCCTTATGTAGCCCATATCCAAAACGTCTATAAGAAATTAACAGGCAGCTGGAGCCGCAGAGATCATAAGCAGCCAGGTGCGCTAAGAAAAGCACAAATGGATTTCGATATTGCCGATGATAGCGCCTTGCAGAAAGCTTCATCAGAAAATGGCAAACTTAAAATCGCGGATGAGCGGTTTTCTGTTTTACTTTTATGCGGAACAACCGTCATGGACGAGGAAGCACGCATACGAACCGAAGCTTGGTTGGACAAAGGCGGTTTCGTGATTGCTGTAGCTGTACCCGAAGATGAGCAGGATCTGACTGGCGCTATCTATGTTGATTCAGCAGAAGATGCTGTTGCACTCGTGGAAACCCGTATTCCAAAAAGGGTTGTGGGTCCGGGTGAATCCTTGCATCGTAAAATCAACGATGCCGATATCTTCTTACTGCTCCCGGAGAACGGCGCTTTGTTAAGCATGCATCAACCTGCTTGTCCGGATACCGTTCTACCTGAGACTGCCGTTTACCGATTAAAGACGGATCACGAGCCCCAGCTATGGGATCCGGTCAACGGATCTATGGAGTCGATTCCGTATAAACGGGAAGGCGAATGGGTTGAAGTGCACGCACCATACATTTCATGGCCTGCTGCATTGATCATATGCGCAAAGACGACAGCAGCTGTTGCGACTACGATAAGTACGCCTGAAAACTCCCCAGTTCGTCCTTTTCCTGCACGAATTGGTCCACTGAAAACGCGTGGGAGCCGTTTAGAGCTACCATCCAACGATTGGCGTATTCAAGTGGAGCCAACTTTGGACAATCGATATGGAGACTTTGATTTGCATGGCGAAAATAACGGACTTCTGTCAATCGAACGCCGCATGATGAATGTGCGCATAGAGAAGGAAGAGACAGAGGGGGAGCAGGCTGATTGGCATAAACCGGGGTTAGATGAATCCAATTGGCTGCCGAGACTATGGAGCGAATCCGCTTATTGGCAGGTTTGCTATGGAGAAGTGTACGACGAACTTCATTCCGTTCAAAAAGTGTACAGTAATGTGTTTGGCGATCTATCCATGCGTTCTTGGGCAGGTAGGATGGGGCGGGTTCCTCGACGATTTCTGAATCTAGGTGTATTGAAAAAAAGAGAGTATGTTTGGGCAAAGACATGTGTGATCGCGCCATCGAATGGACGCTATTGGATTCGATCGGAAAGTAACTCCAACATCACGGGACGTATGAATGGAACGGAGATTATTTGGAGCGGGGGACCTGAGGAGCAGACAGCATGGATTGAATTGCAGGAAGGGAGTAACGAGCTGCTTCTAAGGGCTCAAGCTATTGGTAACGGTGTCATAAGGGCAAGCATTGAAGTTAACACGATCGCACGTCAGCCGCTTCCGAAATGGCTATTTTCCCAGAATCCTAACTTACAATCCAGTTTGATGAATCACATCGAAAGCAGGCATGATCAACCCTTTAAGCGGGTTCGAATCGTGTTTGCCGCTCGAGGGAGAGCCATGCTTTATGTGAACGGCGTCAATGTGACAGAGCACGGGGATTTCAATCCTTATATCAGGCAAGGCCAGGAAGAAGTCGATGTTACGGCTCTGTGGCAATTTGGCAGGAATGAAATCAGAGTTGCTTTGCCCGAAGGGAAAGGGGAAGTGTTTGTAGATGGCGTCATCGAACTGCAGAATGGTGAATCTGTCTCTTTCTTTACTGGGGAACATTGGTCCGACGAACAAGGAGGTGTTCCGGGTATCCATCATTTCTCTGTTCTCCAATTTGCTGAAACGGAGTCACTATGGATTTCACCGAGGCCTCATCCGCTTCCGATGGTAGGCTGGCTTATGCCTGAATCTGTACCCGAGCAGTTACCGCTTTCTTTCTCTTTGGATTCCTCAAGCCATGGAAGACCCGTTTGGCTGCGTTTTCCACTGCCCGTAGGAGCGAATAGAATGCGGATCGAATGCGTAGGGGAGAAGCGTGTCTGGATTAACGGGACTGAAGTTGAAGCAAACGGAAGCCATATAGCGTTCAAGGCACAGCAAGCTGGAGCCTTGGCAGCAGTTAGAATAAAACCCGACGGACCATTTACAGAAGCTGCTGTTCTTTTAGCGCCAATCCGCTTCGAGACTGAGCCTGTGCAAGGGACTTTAGGTGATTGGCGAACTTCGCTTTGTCTGCCACATCATAGCGGAGCAGTGGAGTATGAAACGGATATTGAGACTTCAGCTCTCGTCGATGCCGAGCTTGATTTGGGACATGTCAGAGGGACCGCAGAAGTTTGGGTGGACGGCGTGCCATTAGGCGTACGGCTATGGAGGCCATATCGGTTCAAACTGCCAATCCAGCCTGCTGGCAAACATCGGCTGAGGATCAGAGTGACTAACACACTCGGTACACACTACGAAATCGGAAAGCCAACAAGTCTGGTAGGTGGAAATCCTGACATAACCTACTGGAACCGAGAGCGGAGCGAGGAAGAAATAGGTTGGCAGGAATGGTTCCCTACCGGGGGATTATATGGGCCTGTAGAGATCAGCTTAGCAGACGAATAAGCCAGATTGATTTGGGAATTTGAAGATGAATGGGTGAAGACGATAAAGCCGGTATTTCGTAAGTTAACGTGTACCGGCTTTTTTGTAAAAGAGTAAACAACCTATAATCATGGAATTAATGCCCTATGAAGATGGATTTATTTTAGTATACATTTTAGACAAAACATCGAGAAAATTGCCATTGGAATCATTCATTTACATGAAAATGCAAGCGCTACCAAAATTGCTGTCGAGAAAGGGGGAATCATTGGAATTCATCATTGGAATTCATAGAGTTATCGTGCAACTCAATTTGAAGGTTTAACAAAAACCTATTTTTTCACATTCGGAGGTGTATAAATTTGCATAATCAGTTACAACGAATCCTTTGCTTCACATTGTTATTGATCGTGTCTGCAGGAGGCGGACTGCCGGGGTACACCGTTCCTACAGTTGCAGCAGACTCAGTAGTTGCTCCAACAACTTTATTGGACAAAGATTTCTCGAACGCGGTAGAAGGACAATCGGCATCACAGCTTGGGTTCGATTATTCCACACTTCCTTCTGGCGCCACGAGCAGCGCAGTCGTTGAGGTTGAGCCCGTAACCAGCCAAAAAGCGATGCATCTTAAGGTAAACGGTGCAGGTACTAGTCAGTTCTTGATTAATAAAACGTTCAGCGAATCCAAAAACGGTACCGTTACAGCAGAGATAACTTTTCTACAGCCAGGCACTTCCAAAGCCAAAGATCAACTTATTTACCTCACGAATGGGGCAGGCACCAAATCGCTGGTCATTGCGGGATTGGATGCTTCGAAAGGTGTGGTTTACTGGCCTGATACAGCGCCAGTCGATCTGAAAACAGCCTATCAATTAAATACCTGGCACACCATTAAAGTTGAACTTAATACATTGACGAAGCGATTTAACATGTGGTTTGACGGGACGCTTATTTCTGCCAGGAAAAATACAAACGATGCCATCGATGTAAAAAAAATATCCATCGGCACCCCGGCAGGCAATGGCGAGCTTTATGTACGAAGCATTAAAGTAACGCATACGGCCCCGAATTATTTACCGGCAAAGCCTAAAATCGCTTATTGGGTTGGGCGGGATAAATCCATTGCGATGTGGATAGAATCGGATGCTTGGGCTTCTAAGTATAGCATTAAAATAAAGGAGAAAGCGGAAGATCCATGGTATACGACAGCCACTTACACGTCAATTCCAACGACAATTCCTCCTTTTGCATCTCCTTCAGCAAGTAAAGTATGGGATCCTGTGACCAATACGGCTGTTGCCTTAACCAATGGTAAGACGTACATCGTAGGTGTAGCCGTTATTACGAGAGATGAAACAGCAAAAATAGATTATGAGGGTGAGATTGCCGAATTTACGGCCACCCCCTATGCGGTTACGCCGATCGAAACGCCTGACAACAACGTGATTGGTACCGTTACGGCATACAACAACTATAACGCGAATCGGTGGTCGATCAATTCCGGACTTCGTGTGGGTGATGAGCCTTTTGCAGATCGAACGGCTGCCCTCAAGATAACCGCTCTTCCCGAAACATACAGCAACATGGACTGGATCAAAACACATGCAGACACCATGAAATATACGGGAGCTGCAACGGGGATGCAGATTGCTACTTTCCCTGTTCGCGATAGAGCTTCGGTTTTCGTGGCCATGGACCAAAGGGAAGCACCGCCAGAATGGCTATCGTCTTCATCAGGATGGATAGATACCGGCGATGCCATACAATTAGCAGACACAGCACTGACGTATTCATTTAAAATTTACGAAAAGAAATTTGCCTCCGGTGAAACGGTTACCATGGGTCTCAATCAGGCAACCGATTATAATGCAGGCAAAAACGCAGGTTACTTCGTAATGGCTGAGCGGGTTCCGACCGGATTGAAAGCGGATCCATTTGTAAATTGGACGAATACTTCCACTTACACATTGCACGGTTCTTTAGAAGAAGCTGGTGTAACTTTGGCAGTCTATAACAATCAAACGCTTGTTCATGAAAGCGTGATTGAGCAAACGGAATTTTCTTTGGATGTTGCGCTGACCACTGGCGTTAATAACATTGAACTAATCGCAAGAAGAGCTGGCAGTTCTTACTCAGATCACATTTCCGGCGTTGTTCATCTGGATTCGGATGCCCCCGATCTTCAAATGAATGTTCCACCTGCAACTGTCAAAGACTTTCTGTTCAATGTGCAAGGAATTGTTGATGAGGAATCGCAAATAACGATCAAGAACAATGGAACATCGGTTGCAGATTTCGTCTACACGCCAAGTAACACACCCTTTTCCTATCCAGTACAGTTGGCAGAAGGATTGAACCAGATTGAGATTTCCGCAATGGATGTTGCCGGTAATGAGAGTAAGAAAAGTTTCGCTATCGAATACACGTTCTGGGCCGGAAAGCCTGAATTTTACAATTTAAACGAAATTCAGATGACAACGTTAGTTTCATCAACAGATATGATTGCGCAGAAGCAAATCACAAATGCAACACAGAATCCGAAGCAAATTACCTTGTTTGTCGTGCTGCTTGACTCGAACAAGAAAATGGTGGATTTTTCGACACTAATTGAAGTATTGGGTTCTGGGGAAACGAAAACGTTGAGCACTGGTTTTTTACTTCCTACAAACGTGAGCGGCTACAGTTTAAAAGCATTTATATGGGACAGCTTGGATGGGATGAAGCCATTATCGGATGAATCGATCATTCAATAACGTACGGAGCATCGCGGTTAAGCAAGCTTTGTAAAAGCAAAACTCTAAGGAGGTTAAAACATGAAGAAAGCCCTAAGCATAGGGATGTGCCTTTTGCTTGGATTAAACGTATTCCCGCTCATCATACATGCTGAAACTTCAACGACAGCTCCATCGGCACAATCAACATCGGTACTCACGAATCCGACCGGGTTAACGGCTGTATCAGGCGATAATCGCGTTGATTTATCTTGGAATTCAGTATCAGGAGCTATTTCGTACAAAGTAAAACGGAGTTTGGTAAACGGTGGACCTTATGAAACAATCTCAAGCAATATTTCAAATATATCCTTTACGGATACTTCAGTAATGAACGGCACGGTATACTATTATGTCGTAACAGCAGTCGGTTCAACTCTAGAGAGTATGATCTCGAATCAGACTAAAGCTCTTCCGTATATTTCGATTCCAGGAGCACCTGCGGTGCCTGCGGATTTTTCAGCCACAGCAAACGACGGAAGTGTAGAATTATCGTGGTCGTCAGTGCCGGGAACGAGCTCTTACACGATAAAAAGAAGTGAGACGAGCGGCGGAGCCTATACGATTGTAAATAGTAATCAAACTTCAACGACATACAGGGATTCATCCGTTACAAACGGAAAGCAATATTATTATGTCGTTTCTGCTGTCAATACGAATGGTGAGAGTCAAAATACGGAGGAAATTATTGTAGCGCCAGCTAGAGTTATTACGGTAGCACAGGATGGAAGCGGTGATTTCACCAACATTACGGATGCGCTGGCAACTATACCTCTTAACAATAATGCTCGTACTGTCATTTATGTGAAAAAGGGGACCTACCGGGAAAGATCAATCGTAACTGCTCCTTTTGTAAGCCTTGTAGGGGCTGGGCAGGATGAGACGAAAATTGTTTACGACCTTTCAAACGCAGATATGCCTAACCAAGCTGTCAATGGCGCAACGGTAGCTGTAAGCGGCGACAATTTTACTGCTGCTAATCTGACGATAGAAAATGATTCCAAGCCGAGCGATGGTCAGGCATTGGCCTTATCCGTTAATGCGGACAAAGCTGTGTTTGAGAACGTTAAGCTTGTCGGTTATCAGGATACATTGTACGCGGGTATCCGGACAGCTAGTCCAAGACTTGGAAGACAGTATTATCACAATAGTGAGATAAGGGGACGTACAGACTTTATTTATGGTCCAGCCAGCGCAGCCGTCTTCGATCATGTCGATGCGGTCAGTATCAATACAGGGGACTCGGGCGGTTATGTAACGGCTGCTGCAACAAAAAATGAAACCGATCCTGGCCTTGTTTTCATTAATTCAAGGCTGTTGAGAGACAGCTCCACAAATGGCCTTCACTATCTAGGCCGTCCGTGGCAGGATAAACCGTCGACGCGTTACATTAACACCTGGATGGATAGTCATATCCATACGGAAGGCTGGACACCTATGCAAGTTCCGCCGTACTTCTACGGCGAGTATAACAGCAGTGGTCCGGGTGCAAGTCCAAAAACTCGGGTCATGGGAACTCAAATGACAGCCGAGGAAGCCAGCGCGCTGACAATTCCACGTATGTTTGACGGATGGGATCCGAGTAAAACAGTGATTATTCCCAAGTTGTTCCCCTCCATTACACCTGCAGTTGCTCCTGCGCTGCCGGACGGACTTAACGGTGCTTATACGAAACCGGTTGTCATTTATATGGAAGAAGACGGTGGACTTCCGGAAGAAAATCGGGTTGAGTATCGCATAAACGGTGGAAATTGGACGGCATATATGGCAGAATTCGAAGTCGGTCAACCCGGTAAGAATCTGATCGAATATCGTTATGTTGACAAAGCAGGTAATGCAAGTGCAGTTAAACATGTAAGCGTTGAAATCGATCCAACAGCTGCAACCAGAGTACCGGCTTTCCCCGGGGCTGAAGGAGCGGCCATGTATGCCAAAGGTGGCCGTGGAGGACAGGTTTATGAAGTAACGAACCTATTGGATTATGACATGACGAAGGGCGAAGCCGCAATACCGGGATCTTTGCGCGACGCCGTGAGCACGGGAAATCGGACGGTTGTGTTTCGAATATCCGGTACAATTAACCTAAAGAGAGGATTGGATATTACGTCCGGGAATCTGACGATTGCAGGACAAACAGCACCGGGAGACGGTATTGCGATTAGCGGATATATGGTCAAGTTTGGAAATAACGATGTAGGAACAGATTTGATTATCCGCTATCTTCGTTTTCGAAATGGCATTAACGTGTTAAGTGACTCGGCTGATATTACGGGCAACAATATTATCGTCGATCACTGCTCCTTCAGCTGGAGCTCAGATGAGACGTTCACTGTGAAAAATCGTAAAAACTTTACAGTCCAGTGGAGCATCATTAGTGATAGCTTGAATCAGTCGATTCACGGTAAGGGAGCACATGGTTACGGAGGAATATGGGGAGGAACGAATGCGACCTATCATCATAATCTGATTGTCAATCATAACAGCAGAAACCCGCGTTTTGACCGGCAAACCGATCCGGACAATTATCCGACGAAAATAGACTATCGGAATAATGTTGTTTATAACTGGGGGGCTAACTCTGCGTACGGCGGCGAGCAGGCAACGGGCATCAACATGATTAACAATTACTACAAACCGGGCCCAAGTACGTTCGATAACGTTAGAAATCGGATTGTCGCTCCATCCGGTGCAAGCTTTAGCGGTACCTGGTATATTGACGGCAACTTCATTGAAGGCGCAGCCGATGTTTCGGCAAATAACTGGGTGACGAACAGTAATGGTTCATGGAAAGCCATCAATCCAGAAGGACCTTTGCTCCGCAAGTATGAGCCAATGGTGATACCTGACGCAGCGGATCCTATCGGTGGTCCCGTTACAACTGACACTGCACAAGTCGCCTATGAGAAGGTACTGCAAGACGCTGGCGCCTCATTGCCTAAACGGGATTCGTTGGATGCTCGTATTCTGAATGATGTCAGAAATGGATCCGGCAGAATTACCAATACGATCCAAAGCGATGGAGGACTGCCTGAATTATATTCGGCATCTGCTCCGCAGGACAACGATCACGACGGGATACCGGATGCTTGGGAAACAGCCAATGCACTAAATCCGAATGATCAATCAGATGGAAAAGGAATCGCAGGCAATGGGTACACCTATTTGGAAAACTATATCAATTCCCTGGTGGTTTCGGTTTCCGATAATCCGGCAATTACGACAACAAGCCCTTTGCACCAAGCATCGTTTGAAGTTGGATCTCCGATTTTGATAACTGCCGATGCAGCGGATAATGAGGGAATTGCTAAAGTAAAGTTTTATTCCGGTGATCAGGAGCTTGGTGAAGACCTTACAGCGCCATTTTCCTTCAACTGGGAAAAAGCCCCGAAAGGCGAGCATTACATTTACTCAAAAGCCATAGACAACGCAGGTTATATGACATTATCCGCAGTAAGCATAATTTATGTAAATGGACCTGACAACGTTGCTCCTTGGACATCACAAGATATTGGCTCTATAGCAATTGAAGGGAGCGCTAGCTTGGATGGAATGACATACACAGTGAAAGGTTCCGGTGAAGTGAGAAACGGTTCGGATTCTTTCCATTATGTGTACCAGCCAGTTCACGGAAACTTTGAGATGCTCGCCTATGTCAACTTTGATTCCGAAATTGATGATGCGGCTAAAGCTGGTTTGATGATACGCGGCAGTTTAGCTGCTAATTCACCCGCTGCAGCTGTTGTCTTAGCACCGGAATCGGATGAAACTATTGATACGAGCGGAAGGAAAGCTCTCTTTATGAATCGTACCAATACGGGTGGGAGCTATCGCACAAATAGTGTGACATCAAGCACGCTCAAAGCACCTTTCTGGTTAAAAATTGTAAGAAATGAAAATGTTGTTTCTGGTTTTGTGTCTACGGACAAAAATAGTTGGGCGCTGGTAGACTCTGCAGATGTCACATTACCGGATGAAGTCTTCGTCGGAATGGCAGTTGACGCAGGGAAAGCAACAAGCAATTCTGATTATTTAACGGCCGCAACATTCTCAGATGTGAGTTTTCATCGATCTGCCGGATTTACCATTAATAACCCGGTTAGTGAAACAGTTAATATACCTGTCTACACCGTAGAAGGAACCATGATTGATGGTGCCAAATTGACGATAACGAATAATGGCTCAACTGTCGTAGACGCTGTAAATACAGATGCCGGAACGGAATTTGAGCACAAGATTCAGCTTATCGATGGTGTAAACATCATTACAATCTCAGCAAGTAGCGACACGCTGGGTGATGTAATAAATACCAAAACAATCACGGTAACTTACAACAAATCCGCTGTAGACATAACAAGTGAAATACCTGCGATGGTTAACGCTTCTAACTTTAACTTATTGGCAAGCGTAAGCAGAAACGCCAGTGTTACGGTCAAAATGAATGGAACTACGGTGCTGGATCAAGCTGCTCAACCGGCAAACGAACCGTTTAACGTTCCGTTAATTTTAAAGGAGGGTCCGAACGAAATTGTCATTTATGCCGTTGATGAGTATGGAATAGATGCGACAAATACGTACGCAATAACCTATGTTCAAGATTGGGGCAGCGGACTGTTTGCTTTCTCCGGATTGGCATTTCATGATTTGAGCGGAAACGCGCTTACTGGTTTAGAAGGTTCGCAGGATACGATGGTGACTGTGAACATCCATAACAATTCCAAAGTAGCCCAAAACGGTGTATTTGTCATCGCGCTTTATGATCCACTAGACCGGAAGGTAAAATACGCTTTCGTCAAACAGCTGGTTCCCGGAGAAGGGGATAAACAGATCAAAGCGATTGTGAATATGCCAAAGGATGTCACTGGTTACAAAGTAAAGGTGTATGCACTTAACAAAATATCCGATAGCACGCCAATTTCCAACACCATCATAAGTCCTTAAAAGGGGGGGAAACGATTGAGAAGATGGTCAAGAATCATACTGTCGCTCCTATTGTGCTTCGGAATGATGGCTCCGCTCGCGATGGCTTCATCTTTGACGGTAAGCGCATCGTTTGACAACATCACCCGAATCGCAACGATTTCAGGCCAATTAGGCTCTGAGGAAGGGCGCATCATAAGTGTTCAAGTAAGAAACCCGTTGAATCAACTCGATTATTTGAATCAAGGCATTAGCGGTCCAGGCGGAACTTATCAGTTTACTTATAAAATCAGTCAAGAAGTTACGGGAACGTATCAAGTAACCGTTGGCGGCCAGAATGCCGACTCGCTCGCTACTGCCACATTTACGGTTGAACCGTCCATCGTGGAGCTTGAGTCAAAAGTGTCGCCTGAGCAGCCTGACGGCCAAGATGGTTGGTACGTGCATCCTGTGACAGTTAGCATCGAAGCTATGAACGGCTTGCCTGAGAACAACGTGATCCAATACCGTATCAATCAAGGGCAGTGGAAAACATACACTTCTGAAATTCTTGTGAACACGGATGGAACCCATACGATTGAGTACAAAAGTGTTGATCCACAAGGAATTCCCGGAAAAGTAAAATCAACGATCATTAAATTGGATTCTAAAGCACCGGTTACCACAGCAAAAGCAAGCCCGATTGATGGAATGAACGGTTGGTATAAGTCGAACCCGACAGTGAACCTCACGGCATCGGATAACATTTCCGTTGCACAAACAGTATATCGTATCGATGGTTCTGAGTGGTCTTCTTACTCTCAGCCGGTTACACTGTCCGTATATGGCGTCCATACGCTTGAGTACAAGAGTACGGATCAAGCAGGAAATGAAGAAGCCGTAAAATCATTGTCGCTGAAATTAGATAATGTTGCTCCACAACTAAGTGTCTCGTTGGATAAAACTACGTTATGGCCTGCGAATAAAAAGTTGGTTTCCGTTACAGCCAATGTTTATGCATGGGATGAGATATCCCAAATCAGCAGCATCGTACTGACCTCAATAACAAGCAATGAGAAGCTACAGAATGACGATATTCAGGATGCGCGTTACGGCATGTTCGATACGTCCTTTAGTCTTCGAGCAGAGAGAAATGGGGGAGGCTCTGGGAGGGTTTATACCATAACGTACACGGCTACAGATCTGGCAGGGAATAAAACAATCGCAACAGCAATAATTAAAGTGCCTCACGACCAAGGACACACTAGCGATGAACCTTTAACGGAAAGCGAGAATGGAAATTAGTCATCATGTACTGGAAGGCTGCCGGATAATGAGGCAGCCTTTCTTCCGTTGATGTCGACTTGTTTATAACGGATTTAATAACATAAGAGGTCGGATTTCTGAATGTTCATGCTCCCTAGTCGTCGACTATGCTAAATAGGATTGATGATGGAGGCGAATAACATGAAGCCTGGAGAACATGTTCCGGATTGGCAAAATCTAAGTGTTTTAGAGCGAAATACAGAGCATCCGCATGCGCATTTGATACCGTTTGGCGATTGGGCTTATGCCCTGGCTAATGAAAGAGAACGTTCACCGTATGTTCAATCGTTGAATGGCGAATGGGATTTTCAATATGAGCAATCACCGTCTGAGGTGTCTGCTGATTTCTTTTCGGATAACTTCGATTCGAGTGGTTGGAATACGATACCAGTTCCATCTAATTGGCAATTGCATGGGTATGGGAGCCCCCATTACAGCAGCTGCCCGTATCCTTTCCCGATCGATCCACCTTATGTGCCTAATCAAAATCCGGTTGGTTGCTATAGGAGCCATTTTCAGATTAAAGAGGAATGGAAGAATCGACGCATCCATATTGTTTTTGAAGGGGTGGATGCTGCGTTCCATCTTTGGATAAATGGACAATTTGTAGGCTACAGCCAAGGGAGCCATTTTCCTTCTGAGTTTCATGTAAGCCCTTACTTACAGCAGGGGCAGAATCTGATTGCCGTTCAAGTGTATCAATGGTGTGATGGTAGCTATCTTGAAAGCCAGGATAAATGGCGCATGAGCGGGATATTTCGCGATGTGTATTTACTTGCTTCTCCCCCTGTGTCTGTGAGAGACGCAAGAGTTCGGACTCATCTGGATGAGCGATATGCGAAAGCTAGCTTAGAGGTTCAAGTTGATTTTGCAGGAGTAAAGGATCTTTCTTTCGTGTCTGGTTCCTTTCTCTTAAGAGTCACTTTGTTGGATGCGGATCATCACATCGTTAGTGATCGCTACCATACGGTGAAGCAGGAGGAATCTGTGGTGGAACTGGTAGACGAGGTGTCATCTCCTCTGCTATGGACGGCGGAATCGCCTTATTTATATACGCTATTATTAACGATGTACGATGGTGAGCATCACATACTGGAGGTTAAAAGGCTTGGAATCGGCTTCAGGGAAATTAGGATCGAAGAAGGACGGCTTCTCGTTAACGGCTCCCCGATCATTATTAAAGGCGTCAATCGTAACGAGTTTCATCCTGATCTTGGTTATGTGACAACGCTGGAAACAATGATACACGACATTACGTTAATGAAGCAGCACAACATTAATTCAGTAAGATTATCGCACTATCCGAATGATTCAAGATGGTTAGAGCTGTGTGATCGCTTTGGACTATATGTCATCGATGAAACAGATCTTGAAACGCATGGATTTCATTTCTATGGGAATGAAGGACAATTGGCCCAACTGTCGCAGTGGGAAGAAGCATTTGTTCAACGAGCGAAGCGAATGGTAGAAAGAGATAAAAATCATCCGTCCATCCTTATATGGTCGCTTGGTAATGAGTCCGGTTACGGTAGGAATCACGATGCGATGGCGGCGTGGATTAGAGAGGCTGATCCGACTCGCCCGATCCATTATGAACGCGCTTACGATGCACCTATTGTTGATATTGTCAGTTCCATGTACCCTTCGGTGGAAACAGTCATTCAAGAAGGAAGTAAAGAAGATGATCGCCCCTATTTAATGTGCGAATTCGGTCATGCGATGGGCAATTCCGTTGGGAACTTGCAAGAGTATTGGGATGCGATCTATACGTATCCTCGTCTGCTTGGCGGTTTGATTTGGGAATGGGCGGATCAAGGAATTAGACAGAGCGCTGGAACGGATGAATCTTGGTATGCCTATGGTGGCGATTTCGGCGAAGAGCCGCATAGCGGGCATTTTTGCCTGGATGGGTTACTTTTTCCAGATCGGTCGATCAAAGCTTCCTTGCTAGAGTATAAGAAGGCGATTGAACCTGTGAAGATTGAGGTCATTGAGGCACTGCTTGGAAAGTTGCGGATACAGAATCGTTATGATGTTCTGTCACTATCCCATTTGAAGGGGGAGTGGAGATTGCTACGGGACGGTATTGTTGTGGATGAGGGAGACCTTAAGCCGCTGCATACGCCTGCTGGACAGTTCCAAGATGTGGTCATCCCCTTGGACGCCAGCAAGTTGAGTCTCACGGGTGAATATTGGTTTCACTTGCGATTTGTACTAAGGGATGCCGTTATATGGGCTGAAAAAGGGCATGAAATTGCCTGGGCGGATATTCCAGTGGCAACTGTTACGGAGGCGCCTGATACAGAGAATGCCCTCCAGAAGGCAAGCCCTTTGACGATCCGAGAAAGTAATAGTGCTATTACAATAATTGGCCAGGATTTCTCAATGCACTTCAACAAAAATCTTGGCGCGCTGACTGCATGGGTATATAAAGGCGTTCCCTTGCTAACGGAAGGTCCCAAGCTCAATCTATGGCGGGCCCCGGTGGATAACGATGTCCATCTCGCCAAAACGTGGATCAAAGCCGGATACAACCGGCTAGTCTCCGATGTGCGAGAGATTATGGTTGAGGGGACAGAAGTGGGAGGCTGTCAGATCACGATAAAGTCCAGCGTCGGCGCACGCGGTGAGAAAATAGCTTTGGATTCGCAAATCATCTATGCAATTGCTGCCGAAGGTGAAGTGACTTTGGACGTGCACATTGTACCCAGAGCGGAATTGCCTTCGCTTCCTAGGTTCGGGGTGAAAATCAGTATGCCAGACAGCTTTAACCAACTTGTCTGGTTTGGCCGAGGTCCTCATGAGTGCTATTCGGACCGCAAGGAGAGCGGTAAACTGGGGATTTACAGAGGAACGGTTCAAGAACAGTTCGTTCCTTATATTAAGCCGCAGGAGAATGGGAACAAGTCGGAGGTACGCTGGTCATCCCTGACGAATCAGCAAGGAATAGGGCTTCTATTCACCGGTCAGCCGATATTTGATACGAGCGTTCATCATTATACGACGGACGATTTGACTGCAGCAAAGCATGTCCATCAACTGACCAAAGTCGATCAAACGATTGTTAATTTGGATGCCCGCCAATCTGGATTAGGTAATCATAGCTGTGGCTATGCGCCTACGCTAGACACGTACTTGATTCATGCTGAGCCGATGCGATTTGTCATACGCTTGAAACCTATCTCAGATTCAACAGCATAAATTGGAGGGATACCTAATGACGATACAAGTTGTAGCCTGTAAAACCGAATATAGGATAAACCCGATTGGCCTTGATGTTTTGAAGCCCCGATTTTTCTGGCAATTGCACTCTGATAACAAGGGGGTCGTGCAGAGCGCTTATCAGATTATGGTTGCTTCTTCTCGTGATAAGCTTGAGCGTGAACAAGCGGATATGTGGGATAGCGGTAAAGTGAGTTCAAATGATTCAACGCAGGTACCATATGACGGTAAACCGCTTCAAACTGAAGGGGAATATTACTGGAAAGTGCGCATCTGGGACGGCGTGGGTGATCAATCTGCCTGGAGTGAAAAGGCATATTGGACGATGGGAATTTTATCGCGAGGCGAGTGGAAAGCGCAGTGGATCGGCCGCAAAGCCGAACCTGAGGTCCATATGCAGCCCTCTCCATTTTTACGTAAACCGTTTGAGATTAAAAAGAAGGTGCGGCGAGCTATTGCTTACGCGACAGCATTAGGTGTTTATGATTTGTATCTGAATGGAGAGCGGATTAGTGATCGATTTGCCCCAGGATGGACGGACTATAATACACGCGTACAAGTGCAGGCTGTAGATATCACAGAAGGCGTAGAGATTGGAGATCATGCGTTTGGCGTGATCTTGGGAGATGGCTGGTATGCGGGAACCGTAGGATTCCTCGGCAATAAGGTTTACGGAGAAAGACCCTTTTTCCTTATGCAGGTTAGTATAGATTATGAGGATGGAACGAAAGAAAACGTCATCACGGATAGCTCGTGGAAAACGAAAAAAGGTCCCATTCAATATTCTGACATGATCAAAGGGGAAACTTACGATGCCCGAGAGGAATTAACAGGATGGCATTTCCACGGTTATGATGATTCGTCCTGGGAAGCACCGGATGTTCGTTCCGGCTATAACGGTCTACTTGTAGCTGAAGTAGAACCGCCGATCCGCATTACACAAACAAGAAGGCCGGTCAGCGTGAAGAAGACAGAAGCTGGTACTTACATTTATGATATGGGTCAAAATATGGTGGGCTGGACAGAAGTAAAGGTTCAGGGTGAGCGTGGGACACGGATTACGTTAAGCCATGCGGAAATGCTGAATCCTGATGGCACATTGTATGTGGATAACTTGCGCGAAGCCTGCCAGCAGGATCACTATATCCTGAAAGGGGAAGGACAAGAGAGCTATGAGCCTCACTTTACGTTTCACGGCTTTCGTTATGTCGAGCTGACGGGTTATCCTAGTGAGCCCGATCTGGAAACGATCGTAGGCAAAGTCGTTCATTCCGATATGCCTGTCACGGGGCAGCTTGAGACTTCCGATGTGATGGTGAATCAACTTTATTCCAACATTACATGGGGGCAGCGCGGCAACTTCTTGTCAGTGCCGACGGACTGCCCGCAGCGGGATGAGCGGCTTGGCTGGACCGGAGATGCGCAAATTTTTGCGCGCACAGCCGCTTATAATATGGATGTATCTCGATTTTTCAGTAAATATGTTTGGGATATGGTGGATTGCCAGCAGCCTTCGGGTGCTTTTACAGATGTTGCCCCGGACGCAGGGTGGATTCGGCACAAAAACTGGAACACGAGGTTGAACTGGTTCGCCCCGGACAACTCCGGTTGGGGAGACGCCGGCGTCATCATTCCATGGACGAACTATGTGATGTATGGGGATGTACGCATCCTCGAAACGCATTACGAAGCTATGGTAAAATGGGTTCGCTATTTAAAAAACACGACGAATGAGCTGGTTCGTCCGGGTTATGCCAATTACGCCGATTGGCTGTCGATTGGAGCTGACACGCCGAACGAAGTGTTGGCGACCGCTTATTTTGCCTACAGTACGAAGTTACTTGCACGCATTGCTGATGTATTGGGGAAACCAGAGGATGCAATTGAGTATGAAGCTTTATTCAGCGATATCGCTGCAGCGTTTCGCAAGGCGTTCGTCGCCATCGATGGGCGGATTCAAGGTGATACTCAAACGGTTTACGTCCTAGCGCTGCAATTTGGACTCCTAACGGAAGAACAGCGGAAACAAGCACAGCATCATCTTGTCGCGGACATTCATGAGCGTGGAGATCGATTGTCGACAGGATTTCTCGGCGTTGGCTACCTATTGCCGGCGCTGACGGACAATGGATGCTTGGATGTTGCCTATAAATTGCTGAAGCAAGAAGCATTCCCTTCTTGGATGTACTCGATCAAGCATGGAGCAACCACAATCTGGGAGCGTTGGGATGGATGGACAGAGGAGCAAGGTTTCCAAACGCCTTCAATGAATTCATTTAATCACTATTCCCTTGGCTCTGTCGGAGAGTGGATGTTCCGGTATATGGCTGGTATTGAAGCAGATCCTAAGGCGCCTGGCTTTCAACATGTGATCATAAGTCCGAAGCCGGGTGGGGGCTTGAGTTGGGTGAAGGCAAGCTATGAATCGCTGTATGGCCGTATTGCGGTAGCATGGAGTCAAACGAAGGAAGGCGATTTCCGTCTCGAAGTGGAGGTTCCTGCCAATACGACGGCAACCATTTATTTACCAGATCTGGCGGCATCCGTACACAAGGTCGGATCAGGAAGTTATGTGTTTGAAAGCGTTTCTATGCTAAACTAAAGGCAGGTTCTTTTGAAACATACCGGAATCGGATAGAGGGTGAAGCGTACATGCTGCCTTCTAACCGGTTTCGGTTGTTTTCGCATAGAAAGAGAGGCGGGTCAACAGGATGCGTTGGATGGAAAGCATTAAGAAAAAGCTAGAGGCTCTATTTCCGAGATTTCGTACGATGCTATTATTGAGTTATTTTATTATCATTCTCATCTGCATCTCATTGATAGGTACCGCTTCATTTTATATTTCCTACAATTCCATGGCAGAACGAGTGGAAACTGCTAGCGCTCAAATTGTCAGGCAGATCGAGTTTAACATGGATAACGATTTTCATAATAAACGAAATCTACTACTCGCTCCTTATTACAACCAGGAATATATTGACAACATTAATGCATACCCGACAATGGACAGCCAGAATAAATTTCTGTTTCGCCAGAAACTTGGTGATTTATTTTCGAAAAGCTTTAACATTACGCCGATTCCGGATTTCATCCGATTTCAAATTTATTATAGCAATGGAGAGCTGCTCAATTCGTCGGACAACACCTCTTTCGGTAACGCAAGTCAGGTGCTGAACGCCGAATGGTTTCGACAAACGATTGCGAAGGATGGGTTAGTTAACTTCTTCAGCTCCCCGCCAGTAAGTGGTCAGGATGAGGGGAAAACCGCTTTCTCCACCTCGATGCTCATTCGCGATTTTTCCAATCCGATCGGGTTTATCGTCGTGCGCGCTGATTACAATTTCGGTCTATTTAAAGGAATGGGACAGCGTGCGGATTTGACGGCAAACAGCCGGTTTCTCATTTTGAATGATAGTAATAATCCAATATTCGACTCTTCGGATGGACTTGCAACCGACATCGATGTACAAACATTAGCCCAGATCAAAGGGGCCAGCGGAAAGTTCTGGACGGGTAACGGTGATAAGACCATGCTTGTTTCGTACACGCGTTCCCAATATTCCAACTGGAAAACCGTCTTAATTATGCCGAAAAAAGAAATTTTTGCTTCTCTTAATCAAATCAAAACAACAGCAATCTGGACGGCTTTGATCGCCTTTTTCGTTTCTGGGATCTTATCGCTGCTGTTCGGACGGAGTATTACCAATCCGATTCTTAATCTCTACAAAACCGTTAACCATATTAAACGTGGCGATTTCTCCGTCAGGGTGGATATGAAGCGCAAAGATGAAATCGGGCGAATTGCCATGAATTTCAACGCCATGCAGGATGAGCTGCAGAAGCAGATAGAAACAAAGTATGTGTATCAAATTAAGCTGCAGCAGATGGAATTGGCGATGCTCTACTCTCAGATTAACCCGCATTTCTTATACAACACGCTGGATAGTATTAAAGCGATGGCCGACTATCATGCTGTGGAGGAAATTGGCCAAATGGCGCAGTCCTTAGCTGATATGTTTCGTTATAATACCAAAAATACAGATGAAATCGTCACACTACAGGAAGAACTCGTACAAATTGATGCTTATCTCATCATCCAGAGCATTCGATTTGATGGCAAAATCGAGTATCGCTTAGAAATTGAAGAAGATCTTTACAATTATCCGATGTTAAAAATGACACTCCAACCATTAGTTGAAAATGCGGTTTTCCACGGGATCGAACGCAAAAGAGGCAAAGGCACGATTCACCTCCGTGCATGGAAGGAAGAGGAATGGGTATATATCCAAGTTAACGATGATGGCGTCGGTATCTCGGAGAAGAGGCTGGATCAAATCCTTACGTCGCTCAGACAACCGCTCTATCAGGAGGAGTACAAGTTGTCTGCCGCAAGCGGTGGCATTGGCGTCCAGAACGTATACGCGAGGTATACGATTCGTTACGGTGAGCAGTTTCAATTCAGTATTGAAAGCAGAAAAGGGGTAGGGACAGCGGTAACCTTGAAGTTAGCCTCCCAATTGAGCTAATAACATGATGTAGGAATATTCAACATAGAAAGTCGTTATCGTGCATGGGCCATAAGTAAGCGTTTGCAATATAATTGATCCTGTAAGCAATATTAAAGGAGGGGTACAGAAAATGAGGAATATGAAAACGGTAACACTATCAGCGTCCATTGCGGCAATTATGGCATTAACGGCTTGCGGGAGCGAGGGCACTAACTCCAGCAGCTCAACGCCTGCTGCAGCGACGCCTGGTGCATCAACGGCTGCAACCACACCGGCTCCAACCAAAAAAGACCCAGTAACACTTACGTTTGCGATCTCCAATACGGTTGACGCCACACCTTTTAATAAAATTTTCAAAGAGTTTGAAGCAAAGACAGGCAATAAGGTCGAATTACAGGCGCTGCCTGGCGGAGATTTTGATAACATGATGAAAACTCGCTTTTCCACAGGCGACTTCCCGGATCTATTCCTCATGCAGCCTGGACCAAAGCAGTACGTCAAGCTGAGAGCCTCCGAGACGCTTCGCGAATGGTCGGGAGATAAAGCGGTATGGGATCGCATTATTCCGACGATGAAAGACTTTCAGGCGGATGCGAATAAGAAAATTTATGGTGTTCCTTTCGGTGCCACAGGCATGATGGGCATTTATTATAACAAGGATGTTTTTGCTAAAGCGGGCGTTCAGCCTCCGAAAAACTATACGGATATGATCGAGAGTGCGAAGAAAATCAAGGCAGCAGGGGTTACACCTTTTTATGAAGGGGTCAAAGATGGTTGGCCACCGCAAGTGTTCTACTTCACAGGTTGGGTCTCGAATGTAGATCCGGCAATCGGGGATGCAGGTGTTCAAAATTTAGAGAAGAATGCGCTCAAACTGGCTGATATTCCGGCATTGAAAGATTTATTCACTAAACAAAAAGAGTTGAAGGATCTGGGACTGCTGCAATCTAATCCGCTCGCGGGTACATTCGATGAGCTGCAGAATCTAATGGGCGAAGGCAAAGTCGGCATGGCGTTTATGCTGGACGGCATTATTCCGCAATTAGAAAAGAAATTCGGGAAAGATTTCGTGACCAATAAAATCGGCTTCTTCCCATTCCCTTCCGCTACTGATGCAGGAACAGCCTTGATTACACCACCCAATCAGTTAATGATTCCAAGCAAAGCGAAAAATGCGGATGTGGCAGCTGAATTGGTGAAATTCATGATTTCACCTGAGATGGTTGACCTCTACTACCAAACAAGCCCAGGAATCCCTATTTTCCAAAGTGCTAAGAGCAGCTTGTACCCCGTACAGCAAACTGTGAAAGATTTGATTGACGCAAATAAAGCAAAAATCAATGTACAGAATCGTCTGACGCCAACTTTCGCTGATTTCCAAAAAACACTGCAAACGTTCTTCATTGACGGAGATGTCGACAAAGCCCTGAAAGAATTCTCTGCGAACTATGAAAAAGACGGAAAAGCCAAGTTGCTTGATGGATTTAAGTAAGCTGTTAGAACCCAAATCTATCCGGTCGGAACACAGCTTCTGGCCGGAACATTTCATAGCCGAAGGAGGGGAGACGAGATGGGAAAAATGAAATATCCGCTGTATTTTTCATTCCCGGCCCTCGCCGTTTTTCTATTGTTTTTCATTACCCCAACTTTGATTGGGTTTTACTACAGCTTTACGGATTGGAATATTAATGCGGACCAGATTCGCTTTAATGGCTTGGAGAACTATATCGAGCTTTTCAAAGAACCTCGTTTGAAAACGGCTTTGATCAATACGCTCATTTTTGCGGCGGTCGTGACCTTGATGCAAAATTTACTAGGCTTAGGATTAGCCTTAATCTTGAATGAAGCACTTAAACTGCGAAATCTGCTGCGCATGATCTTTTTTATGCCTTACGTGATTGCGCCGATTGTTATAGGATATATTTTTCGTGCGATCTATCATCCTGAGCATGGCATAATGAACACAATGCTAGACAAAGTAGGGCTTCATTTCATGGTACATGATTGGTTGAACGATCCTAAGTATGCCTTGATCTCCATTATTGTCACTGATCTTTGGCGGGTTGCAGGCTTCTCGATGGTTGTCTATTTGGCCGGATTGCAATTCATTCCAAAGGATCTGATCGAGAGTTCATCCATGGATGGTGCGCAATATTGGCAGCGATTCCGTTCTATTATATTCCCTCTATTAGCTCCTGCCTTAACTGTGAATGTACTCCTTTCTATGATTGGTTCCATGAAGGTATTTGAAATGGTAATGGTACTGACAGAAGGAGGACCGGGTTACACCACAGAAGTATTTTACACGTATATCCGCGGTATGTTCAGCACGGGGTTATTCGGCTATGCGACGGCGGTTAACGTGGTGTTATTCATCCTTGTCACCATTATTGGCGTTCCTGTACTGATGGCGATGAAGAAGCGAGAGGTCGAGATGTAATGAGAAAAAAGTGGACACTCTGGATACTGGAAATCGTCGCGGTATGCTTGGCCTGCCTGATTCTGATTCCCTTTCTAATGATTGTGATCAACTCCTTTAAAGGAATTCGAGAATCAGCGCTATTCGGGTTATCCCTTCCTTCCGAATGGCAGTTTACCAATTATAAGGAAGTTTTTCATCAGGCTAACATTCTCCGGGGATTCAAAAATAGTATTCTGATTTCAGGTTTAGTTGTCGTCTGTGTGAATGTATTTGCCTCCATGGCTGCTTTTATCATTCAACGAAGAGATAACCGATTTTTACAAGGGGCTTATTACACCTTTATTATGGGACTTATTGTTCCGGTGTCCATCGTGCCTACGATTAAGCTGCTTGGAGATCTTCATATTCGTGGTACTTATTTCAGTCTGATTATGTATTACACGGCCGTGCTGTTGCCATTTGCAGTGTTTCTGCTCGTGGGCTTCATGAAATCGATCCCGAGAGAATTAGATGAAGCGGCTTTGCTGGAAGGCTGTGGGTATTTCCGGTTATACTGGCAAATCATTTTACCGTTGCTGCTAACCGTGCTCGTGACCGTCTCCATTGTCGTGATGGTTTCGGTTTGGAACGATTTTTTCGGTCCGTTCTATCTGATGACAGACAGCACGAAATGGACGATTGTTCTGCAAATTTTTAATTTCGTCACGATGTACAGCACGAATTGGGGCGTTGTGTTTGCCTTCATGGTGATTGTGATCTCACCCATTCTGCTCATTTACTTACTGCTGCAAAGATATATTATTGACGGTCTGACGGCGGGTTCCATGAAAGGCTAATGCAATCCAAATCTGAAGCTTGGAGGAGGTACAGGAAATGCGAAGAGTCATGATTGTTGACGATGAAAAGTGGATACGCAGAGGATTGATTCAGTCCATTTCCTGGAACGAATGGGGCTTAGAGCTTGTAGGCGAAGCAAGTGATGGGGCAGAAGGATATGAAATGGCCCTCATTAAAAAGCCAGATCTACTCTTCCTCGATATGCGTATGCCGGGTCTCGACGGGAAACAGCTGCTTGCCATGCTGAGCCAAGAGGTGCCGGATCTGTTAACGATCGTCATTAGTGGGTATTCGGATTTCGAGTATACAAAGGAAGCCATTCGCCATAAAGCTTTTGACTACCTGCTGAAGCCGGTAAAAAAAGATGAGCTTGCTGCGGTGGTAGAAAAGGCGCTCCTTGAGCTGGATCGACGCGAAGCAGAGAAGCTTAAGACGTCACGTGTCCAAGGAGAGGATTGGTTGAGGCAGCTTTTGCAAGGGGGGGAAAGGAAGGAATCTTTCGTTCCGTCCAGCTGGCAGACTGGTGAATATGCGTTGCTTGTTGGCCGCACGGACACCTTTCATGAATATTGTGATCTAGCATGTCTGCTGCCGGCTATTCATGAGCAATTAAACCGAATGAAGCCATTCCTTTTCGGGGGGCACTGGGAATATGAGCTTATGACGCTTCAGGAAGGCAGCCGTGAAATGATCATTGCCATTAGGGGAGCCGTGCTAGATACCAAAGATTTTAGTAAACTGCACGCGACTTTGCAAAATGCCTTGAAACAGGTAGGGAGCGTGAGCTTCAGCTTTGGTTTGAGCATGGGAAAGCTGGAGATTGCCATGCTGGAGGAGGCTTACAACGAAGCAAGAAAAGCTTTATCAAGCAAACCTTTGGCGATCGTAAGCACCTTGCTTTTTGCAGAGAAGACTGGTATGCACTTATCTGGGAATTATCCGCAGGATAAAGAAAATTCGTTCTTATGGGTGCTCCAATCAGGAAATACGCAGGATGTGGAGCAAGAGTTTGAACGATTGTTCGCGTCATTCGTAAGTGACTCTACGACAGTAGGGCATTTGCAGTGGTGCGCGGATCTGCTTCTTCATGCGATAGAGAAGCAGCTTCAGGCAAAGGATGTACGTGTTGAAGATATCTGTGGTAAAAATACGCTGATGTATTCCGAATTGATTCACCAACGCAATGATTTGAGCACTGTGAAGAAGCTATTTCGCGAGGATCTGCTTCCCGCCGTGCTTAGCTTTTACAGCCATTCCGGTGAAAAACAAGGGGAAAAGGTTGTAGGCGAGTTGAAAAAATGGATGGAAAGTAATTACGACCAATCCTTTTCCTTGCATCAAATTGCCAGCAGCTATTATTTAAATCCTGATTATTTAAGTCGTATTTTCAAAAAGGTGACAGGGAAGAATTTTGTTGACTATTTAACCGATATCCGCATGCATAAAGCCAAAGAACTGATGAATAAATCAAAATATAAAAATTATGAAGTCGCGCAAAAGGTTGGCTATGAGGATTACCGATATTTTAGCCAGATTTTCAAACGAAAAGTCGGCATGACCATCGGTGAATACCGCAAAGTCATCGGACAGGCGGACCACTAAGGAGAGAAACATGTGATGTCAAAACATTTAATTCCCGATACGCTTATGCTCGAAGAACGTGCGGCTCATGCCATCAATGCCATGATTGGCATGGCGGATCGCGACCATAACTATATCCCGTTTTTTGCTGCGGATCTGATGCATAAACCTGCCTTCATGACGCACGGTGATTGGGACTATGGTTCATCTCATGGACGAATGATTGACGGCTTAATTCTTGCCCGCCATATGTCCGGAGAAGAGTTTGGCAAAGAGGTTGAGGAGCGCTACCGGGCAAACCTGCTCTCGTTCTTCAAAGAAGATGGGATGAGCTACAGACAGATCAATCCAACACGTGACTGGGAGCCGAATGCGAACCTGATTGATCAACGGGCGGTTATTTTATCTCTCACGACATGGTACATGGAATCCGGGGATCCGAAGGTTAAAGAAGCGGCAGACCGCCACGTGGCGGCACTTAAGCGAATCGCGATCAAAGAGCGCGATATTTGGTATTATCCAGCATCGGAATACAAAGAAACCGGTTGGCCTTCGAGTAATGCGATACAACTGCGTTTGGCGCCTGATCCCGCAGCTTTCTGCGGTCGCTTGGTCATGCCTCTATTGAAATATCATGAGCTGACAGGCAATCCAGATGCCTTTGAACTTTGCCAATTCTTCACAGCACTTATTACGGAGCGCAGCGGCGTATTCAATCAAGACGGCAGCTTTAATGATGCACTTGCTTATCGGAGTGGGCATTTCCATACGCGAATCGGCACACTTGATGCTATCGCAAGATTCGGTGTTTTCACGGGCGATGCAGCAATGCTAGCTTGGGTCAAAAAAAGCTACGACTGGGCGCTGACCAAATGTACGAACTTTGGCTGGACGCCAGGTGATCTGCACGAACAAGCCTATGAGCATGAAACGTGCTCTTTGGTCGATTTGATTGCAACAGGGATTACTTTGGCAAGCAGCGGATATGTGGAATATTGGGGAACTGTGGAACGTTTTTTGCGCAATCATCTGGCGGAATCGCAGCTGCTGGATTTGGATTGGGTGGAAGAATCTGACGACAAGTCAGATGACATTCCTGCGAACAAAAGCTTCTATAAAGTAGCGGAGCGCACACGGGGCTCTTTTGCCGGTTACTCGGCACCAAACGATTTCGTTTGTGATGTGAATGAGGGGCGCGGTCATACGAACGATTTACAAATTTGCTGCCTGGGCTCGGGAACACGAGGTCTCTTCATGGGCTGGAGTCACACGATCACCGAGAAGAAAGGAACGATCAGCGTTAATTTCCTTTTAAACCGCGGCTCTAAATGGCTGGACGTCAGCTCTTACTTGCCACATGAAGGCAAGGTAGTGCTCGATATTCATACGGATATTTCTCGTCTGCAGATTCGAATTCCAGAGTGGGCAGGCTTTACGAAAATCAAGTATGTACGTGAACGTAATGGTGAAGTGATCGAAGGCAAAGGAAGTGAGGCGAGCAGCTGGGTCAACAAGCATTTTCTCTTACTTGGCTCCGCAGTCGCAGGTGAGAAAATTACGATTACCTTCCCATTAAGTTTCCGTAGAACACTGGAGAATGCGGTGGGGCAAACCTTCGAGACGGAATGGCGCGGTGATGATGTTGTAAACATTACGCCAAAAGGCACGAAGAAGCCTTTGTACAGCGGGCGTCAAGTTTTTGATCAGTCTCCTATGCGTGAAGGGGAGTATCGTCGACTAAATAAGGAATTTGTATGGTAATTCTTAAGATACTTAGCTTCTCATCCGGGAGGCTCTAAGGAGGATTTCGATGTCAATGCAAACCGTTGTTGCGATTTATACAGGTCAGGGTCTTGCCGATCCTTTGAAAAAGGTGTTTCAAGAGCTGCTGCCCCAGGTACGGCTTGTGAATATTATCGATGATAGCCTCATCGGTGATGTCGTGCGTGCAGGGCACATTCCAGAGGTCGTGAGTCGTCATTTAGTTCAGTACTACCGGCATGCAGAAGAGCTTGGGGCGGATGTCATTCTCAATACCTGCTCTTCCGTTGGTGATGTGGCGGATGAAGCTCGTGAGCGAATCGGTGTGCCGATTGTACGAATCGATGAGTGGATGGCTGATAAGGCAGTAGCTAGCTATTCGCGGATTGGGGTATTGGCGACATTACCATCCACATTGGAACCGACATTGCGATTAGTTAGCCGTAAGGCAGATGAAGCAGGAAGACAGGTGCAGCTTGTGAGCGGACTCGCTGAAGGCGCTTTTGACGCTTTGATCAGCGGCAAGCCTGAAGAGCATGACCGTTTATTGCTGGAAACGGCGAAGAGGGTTGCGGAAACTGCCGATGTGTTAGTTTTGGCGCAAGGCTCAATGGCACGTATGGAGGAAAAGCTGGCGGAGGCGACAGGGAAGCCTGTGCTTTCATCGCCGAGATCAGGTGTTGAGCAAGTGAAGGCCATTCTAGAGGCAGCTAGAGATGTGAAAAAAGGATCCTAACACGAATTTAGAACGCAGAAGGAGGAGCGGATAGGATGAAGCAAGATCGTGTAACAGCTGTTTATTTGGTCGAGACGGCATATTCGTTGGAACAGGCTGCCGCTTCTATCGCAGGAGAGCAGTCAACAGGAACGTTCACGGCTGTTCCCGGAGAGACTGATGCGCTAAAAAAACGACATGGCGCTATCCTAGAGAGCATTGAACCTTTAGAAGAGACGGATATGCCGTCCCTTCCAGGGGCAAAGAAACCGCCGAATCATGACGGCAAGTATCGACGTGGGCGAGTGACGGTGTCGTTTCCCTTGCATAATTTTGGACCTTCCATTCCCAATTTAATGTCTGCTGTTGCTGGCAATTTATATGAATTACAGGAATTGTCTGGACTCCGATTGCTGGATTTGCAGCTGCCTGATGCATTTGCAGAGCGCTATCCTGGTCCGAAGTTTGGCGTAGAAGGAACTCGAAAGCTGACAGGGGTATACAATAGGCCAATACTTGGGACGATTGTGAAGCCCAGTGTAGGTTTATCGATGGAGGAATTATCAGCCTTGGTGGAAAAGCTGGCGAGAGCAGGGATGGATTTCATCAAAGATGATGAATTAAATGCGAATCCCCCTTATGCTCCTTTGGCGGGTAAAGTAGAGGCTGTCATGGCGGCGGTTGAACGGGCTGCGGATGCGACCGGCAAGAAGTTGATGTATGCCTTTAACATCACAGGAGATTACGATGAATTGCGCCGAAATCATGATTTGGTTGTTAAAGCGGGCGGCACATGTGTGATGGTCAGTATCCTCAGTATCGGGTTATCGGGTCTTACGCATTTGAACCAATACAGTGAGGTTCCCATCCATGGGCATCGCAATCAATGGGGGATGTTGACGCGTTCGCCACTGCTTGGCGTTGAATTTACGGCTTATCAGAAGCTTTGCCGTTTGGCTGGGGCGGATCATCTGCATGTTAATGGATTAAACAGTAAATTTTACGAGGATAACGAGTCTGTGGTTCGCTCTATTGCAGCTTGTTCGGAGCCGCTGCTCGGCGGTTATAACACGATGCCTGTTGTTTCCTCAGCCCAGTGGGCAGGGACAGCGCCGGCTACTTATACGGCAACGGGGACGGTTGACGTGATGCATTTGGCCGGAGGTGGCATGTTGGCTCATCCCGATGGCCCTGCAGCAGGCTTTGAGAGCATGAAACTTGGCTGGGAGGCAGCGGTTCAGGGAATACCTTTGGACATTTATGCGGCTCAGCATCCTTCTTTGCAAAAGGCAATTGAGAAATACGGGAAGGGTTGAAAACAGATGGACGATATCCCTGCACAAGGTGGGCGCGAACTTGCCGATCGTCAAGTCACTAGGCGACCTCTCTGTTACTATGGTGATGACTTTACAGGCTCAACGGATGTGCTGGAATCATTATTTCAGGCGGGGCTTCAAACCGTCCTATTTCTGGACCCTCCTGAGCCTGAATTGCTGCAGGCGCGTTTTCAAGACGTTGACTGTTTTGGCGTGGCTGGCGTGGGACGCTCTTTAACGCCTGAAGAGATGGAGAGGGAGCTGCGCCCGATCTTTACGATGTTAAAAGCGGCTGGAGCTGCAGTTGTGCACTATAAAATATGCTCAACCTTCGACTCCTCAGCTAGTATGGGTTCTATCGGCAAAGCGGCGGAAATCGGGCGAGAGGTGTTTGGAGGCAGATATATTCCACTGCTTGTGGGAGTCCCTTATCTAGGCCGATATACAGTTTTCGGCAACCATTTTGCAGCTGGCGGAGCGGGACGCGCTGTGCATCGGCTAGATCGTCATCCGACGATGGCCAAGCACCCGGTTACGCCGATGGCGGAAGCTGATCTTCGTCAGCATTTAGAGAAGCAAACCACGCTGAAAACCTCTTTGCTTGATATTTTGGCGCTCGAAGGCTCGGATGCTGAGGTGCGCGAGCGATTAGAGTCGGTTATTCGTCAGGAACACCCCGACCTGCTTCTTTTTGACGTCTTGGATAAAGAACGGTTAGAAACGGCAGGCAGAATGATTTGGGAGGAAGCACAATCGCATGACGGGTTATTTGTCATTGGATCGTCTGGTATTGAATATGCGCTTGGTGAAGTTTGGCGCAAAGAAGCGGGTACAACTGCGGGCGGATTGGCCGAAGTAGAATTGGAGATGATGGCAGTCTCGGAGGTATCGCCATCGCCACTATTAGTCATTTCAGGCAGTTGTTCGCCGGTTACTGAAGGGCAGATTCAACATGCGCTGAGGGCCGGATTTGTAGGCATTCGGGCTCCTGTGGATGAGCTGATACTAGCTGAAACTCAAGAGGTTGCTAGAGCTGCTCTGAAACAAGAGGCACAGCAATGGCTGGCAAGCGGGAAAAGTGTCATTATCTACACGGCAACGGGGCCAAACGATGAAAGCATAGCGTATACTCGTAAGGTGCTGGCAGCTCAGGAAATGAAATCAACAGACAGTAGCCGTCTGTTGGGCATGGCTCTTGGCTCTCTCACGAAAGAACTAGTCCAGCAGCTTGGAATTTCACGTCTTTTAATTGCAGGTGGAGACACTTCGGGGTATGTGACGAGGGAGCTTGGGATCTATGCTTTAGAATGTCTGTCTGTTTTGGATCCAGGCGGACCGCTCTGTCGTGCATATTCTAATGACCCGCAGTTTGACGGTCTGGAGCTTGTACTCAAGGGCGGGCAGGTTGGCGGTGTGAATTTTTTTGAGAAAGTTGCTGGTTATAAAGGAGTAAAGGCCCAAAGGAGAAAATGACCTTTGGGCTTTTTTCAATGAGCATTTTTATTTATTATATTTGAAACTGCGTCTTTTCCCTTTTTAAGATTACGAACTGCCATGATAATTTTTGCACCTTTGCACTTAATATAGTCGATGCTTCAAGTCCAAGCCCACTGTTTGCGCCTGTAATTAATATTATTTTCCCTAGTATATAGAAAGTTTCTAAATGGCTGGATAGCCGAATCCCTGATAGTTGTAGTAAGAATGAGGATAAGTTCGAACTCAAATCCACAAACAAGGAATTTGTCCTAGAGGACCATGAAACTAAGAATGTCAAATGGATCTTCCTGCTTTAAACCGAATATAGATTCTCAAAATTGTTGAGAAATCTATAATTATGAATTAATATACAGGAAGTACTTCATCCAAGTTTAGTTTGACGCGTAATAAAGGGAAGTAATGGTGTAAGCCCTTCTTATGAAGGGCTTTTGTTTTGACGTGAACGCTAAGGAAGGCAGATCATCCGTTACATTTTTTTGTACTAAAGTATTTCTAGTAAGGCTATTTCACTTCGTAGGAGTTGACTGTCGGATCATGATAAAGAAAGAAATCGCGCATATTCGCAAGCACTTTAGATTAGATAACGAAATGCTTAAAATTCACGATATTTTTAACGTGTATATCATGAAGGAAAGCAACGAGATCTACCATTATGAGCGCCAACCGTTCGCCCTAGTGGATAGGGAGAAGCAGGAATTATATATGGCTAATTTCAAAAAACTGCTGACCGGCGAATTAGATCAGAAGATGTACGAGTTAAAGTTTCAGGAGGAGGCGGATCAGCCTTCACAGGTGCTTCTCCATCAAGGTTTGGTGACCGGTAATGCGGAAGAATGGCAAGATCTGATGCTTTTGTTGGTAGAGAAAATGTTGGTGGATACCAAATACGAGCAGGATACAGTGATCACTTTCGTTCGCGGACAATATTCGCGGCCGACCAAGAGTAGGAACGAAGATGCCATGGAGAGCGAAAAGAACGAGATGTTCGCGAATCTATTCATTCTGTGCAGCGTGAATTCTACGGAACAACAGAAGAAAACACTCATGTTTGACTATGTGGAGAGAGAATTTAAGTATAATGTCTTCGTAGATCCCATCATCAAATTGAACACGCCGGAACAAGGTTTTTTCTACCCTAGTGTGACGGACAACTATTCCGACGTGAATCGCATTCTGTATTGCTCGGGGAGAGCGAATGAACCGAACTGGCATTTCATCGAGCAAGTCTTAAATGCCGAGAAGACCGTGACGGCGTTAGAAGAAAGAGCCATTTTTGAAGACATCGTGAAAGAAGTGGTGGGTGATCAACTGGATGCCGCTACGATCGCTCATGTGTACGAGGAAATTCATCGGGTCATCGAGTCCAACGAGGAGGAGGAGCCTCCAAAGCTGGATTATAAAGATGTTGAACGCATGTTGTCGACGAGTGGCGTGGAAAACGTGACGATGGAAAAGGTGGAACGAGCATTCCAAAATGTCATCGACGACAAAAACTATGAAATCAAAGCGAGCAGTGTTCTTCCGAAGTTTACATCGAAATCGATTAAGATTGATACGAAGGTAGCCACGATTACGGTCAGTCCGCAAGATTTAAAGTACGTGAGACAGGTGAGTTATCAAGGAAAACGATGTATTTTGATTGAAGTTGATGAAGACGTCGTGATCGAAGGATTTACGCTCAATACGGAGACGTTGTAGAGTGGGGAACGTTTACGCCTACGGCGCAAAATTCTAATTAATTCTGAAACAACAAAAACGGAGCACCGCGAGTTTGCGGGCTCCGTTTTATAATTATTAATGATGCATCACTCTTATACAGCAGTTCGAGAATCCGTGAGGATGGTAAATAAATAGGAAGACGCTACAAGATCGCTGAATGAGCCCGGACCAATGACCGGCATCCGTTCCCATGCTTTTTCGAGTTGGCTTCCCTTTTTAGGTGTTATGATATGGCAACAACGAACTGACAATTAAAGACAACGTCTGCCTGTATACCGTATGGGCCGACTGTACATCTCCCAAATGTCCACCAAAGTACAGATGAATAACGCCGTGGAGCGAGGCCCAAAAGATACGTATAACGGATTCCGTGTCATACTGGTCGGGAATCAGCCCTTTTTCTTGCGCATTGCTAATTACAGTCAATAATTGCCGCATGGCAGTTACGGTACCATGCATACTTTCCTCGTCCGGCTTGAAATCTGAGAAAGCTCCTCCGAACATCAGCTTATAATAACTGGAGTAACGCTGCCCAAATTGCCAAAAGGATTCTCCAAAGTTCAGCATTTGCTGTGCCGGATCAGCAGCATGTGGCGTCCTCTCGAATTCATTAGCGAGCAGCTTACAACCGTCCAGATACAACTGCTGAGCCAAGCCCTCTTTATTGACAAATAAACTATAAATGATTTTCGTCGAGCAACCCATTTTCTGCGAAACTTTACGCACAGTAACGGCTTCCGGCCCCTCTTCTTGCAAGAGAGTTGCCGCAGCATCAACTACGAGCTTACGGAGATTTTCGGTATTTTGCAAGCGAGCTTCTTGGTAGGTTTTCAATACGCGTGAGTTCGCATTGGAGGAGATATCTTGACCGTTCATAATCATCACCTTCGGTTATCGTTTTTGCATCAGGAAACAAATTTACAGACTCTCTTGCAAGGAATTCTATCGAGTTGTTAAGTAGTTGTCAATGAGACGTAAGATGTTCAAGGATGTACAAAGAGCATATTGACTTTCTAGAAAAGGCGGGATACAATCAAACCATTCGGAAACACTGTTACCATAGTGCGATGATTTTTATCTTTCTGGAGTATTAGGAGATATTCGCGCTCAATTGGTAACGTTGTTACTATATTATAACATAGCATTCAAGAGGGGAGTAGCGCTTTGAAGATTCAAGGTAAATCGGCTTGGTAAAATCGTTGTCCAAATCTAAATCTCGCGAAAATGACAAAGGAGAGACATAAATGCCTAATACACAAGTTCGCTCAGTTAAATCTACTGAAGGCGTGAATCGTCCGAAACGCTCACTACGTGCTGGGACATGGGTCCTATCGCTGCTCGCGGTGCTCGTTCTAGGATTACTCGTTTTCTTGTTCTTGCCTTCACCCATCGAACCGACAAAATGGTCCGCGCCAACGGCTCCTTCTTTTGAGGAAGAGGGTCCATGGAAACAAAACAACAAACTTAGCTCGGCTCAGCTTGTAACTGATGCTCCTCAATTCCCGGAATTCATTTCATTCGATAAAGAAGGCCAACTATACACGGGAGATTCCAATGGGGTAATTTACAAGGTTCCTTTAGATGCAAAGGGGAACCCGCAAAAGGCACAAGTGTTTGCAGATACCAAAGGAACGCCTAATGGACTCATTTTCGATGCCAATGGTAATTTGATCGTTACTGATGTTAAGAAGGGACTGCTATCTATAAACCCTTCCGGGAGCATAGAGGTATTGGCCAATCAAGTGGACGGCAATCCGATCTACTTAGCTAACGAGCTTGATATTGCCAAGGACGGTGTAATTTATTTCTCTGATACCTCGAACTATGGCAGCGTGACCTTCAAAGAAATTGCCGAGAACAAGCCGCATGGACGTTTGCTGAAGTACGATCCAATGACTAAGCAGACTTCTGTCCTGTTAGAAGGACTCTATTTTGCAAACGGGGTAGCCTTGTCTGCGGATGAAGATTTTGTGCTTGTGGCGGAATCGTATCATTATCAGTTGACCAGATACTGGCTCAAGGGTCCAAAGAAAGGGACATCTGATATTTTTGTGGATAATCTCGCGGGCTTTCCAGATAACATTACGCGTGATGAGCAAGGTCATTTCTGGGTCGGTATCTTCACGACGCGCATTCCTTTTGTAGATCAGATGCATAGCAGCCCTTGGTTAGCCAGTACCATGGCCAAATTGCCGGAGTCACTACTTAGTGGCGCAAGTGCACCCGTGAAGCATGGGCTTGCTGTGGAGCTCAGCTCGCAGGGAGAACTTATCGGAAGCTGGCATGATCCGGAAGGCAAACTATATGGCGTAACGACGGCTGCAAGCCATAATGGATATTTATATATAGGAACGGCACCTGGAGGCAGTCTTGGTGTTCATCGTGTACTTTTAACAAAATAAGGTCGGAATCCGGGAGGTAAATGTAATACCGCAAGTGGTTCGAGATGAAGGTATTGATCCGAAGATAACTAAATGCTAATGAATACTGAAAACAACAAAAACGGAGATCCGCGGGTTTGCGGGCTCCGTTTTCTAATTATTTATGGAATATCACAGATTAAATGTTTCAAAAAATCAAGTAATACGTTCATATCGATTTTTGATAAATCAAATCGTCTTTTTACATTTACATTCCAGTTTGTCAAGCCTATGATTAATTTATCAAAATGTTTAACACAACTCATGTTTAAAAGGAGTTTTAATTTATGAAAAAAACAGATTTTATCGAAAACAAGTCACAAGCGTATGAGACTCGACAAAATTGCCATGGTGGGACTGGTCCTTTTCAACTAAAGGATATTATTCAAACGGTTGCAGCGAGCGATAGGCAGTACATTAAATTCATTCATGATGATATAATCCCGCCAGATTCTACCTTCGGCTATCACCAACATAACAGCGATGCTCCCATGGAAGAGTGGTATTATTGCATTTCTGGCCACGGAATCATGGAGCTTGATGGTAACCAATACGAGATGTCGGCCGGCGACATAAGCGTCTGCCGTGCAACCGGCAGTCACGGTCTTATTAATAACGGTCCAGAGGATTTAAGAATTATCGTGATATATGCTTCTGCAATAAAATAACGGGGGGATAAGCTTGAGCAACAGAAAACTTAAAGTAGGTGTTGTCGGATTAACTGTGGGAGCAAGTCATGTTAAAGACTACGCTAGCAGCGACACCGTTAAAGAAATTGTACTGTGCGACGTTGATGAATCAAGACTGAAAGAGATCGGCGATAAATATAACATTTCAAAAAAATATACGGATTTCGATAAGATGCTGAAAGAGGAAAATTTGGATGCGATTAGCATCGCAGTTCCTAATTTTTTGCATATGAGACTTTCCATTCAGGCGATGGAAGCGGGTGTGCATGTGCTGTGTGAAAAACCCATGGCAAGAAATGCGGAAGAGGGGAGGAAAATGCTAGAGGCCTCTCAAAAGTACAACAAGAAGTTAATGATCAACTTCAATCAGCGTTTTCTACACGAATGCCAAACGTTAAAATCCGTGATCGACGAAGGCAAGCTCGGCGATATCTATTATGTGCGGACCTTGTGGCAACGGAGACGAGGGGTGCCATGGTGGTATCCGCTTTCATCTGGAAAAGAAGTATGCGGTGGTGGAGCTCTCATTGATCTTGGCGTCCATGTGCTTGACCGTGCTATGTGGTTTTGCGGGGATCCAGATCCGGAATGGGTACTAGGGAACACGTTTTGCAAGGTCTCCAAGGACGAGGCTGCGCGCAAAGGCATTCAGAATTTCGAACTTGAAGACATGGGTGTAGCTATGTTTCGTATGACTAACGGGGTTATGCTTGAATTGGAAGCATCCTGGGCCAGCAATCGAGAGAACGAGATGATTACAACACGAATTTATGGTTCCAAGGGTGGTGCGGTTCTGCAAAGAGTAGTTGGAGCTGAGAATGCTACAGGCAATAAAGTGTTTTTGGAAATCGGTGGGGAAGTCCATAACATTCCTTTAGAAGATATGAAGATTTCTAAGATGCCGAACGTTCGGCAAGCGTTTCTAGATGCCATTATTAATGATGAAGAGGTACCGTGCACACCTCAACAAGGACTTAAGATTACTCAAATGTTAGATATGGTTTACTTGAGCGCTGAAAATGGCACGCCGGTCAAATTCGAATGATTGATTGATGCAGCAATTCAATTACGAAATCTGCTTGGAGACATTCCTGTTTTTGCTTGAAAAAAACGAGAAAAATTATAGATATCCGAAAAACCGCAACTGCTCGCAATGTCCGTGATACTGAGAGTAGACATGCGTAACAGAGTCTTGGCAGTTTCCAATCTGCAGCGCTGCAGATAGGCGTAGGGCGTAACACCGCGTTCCTGTTTAAAAATGCGAATAAAATGATCTGTCGTAAGAGAAAAGTTCTGGGCAAGTTCGCTCATATCATATTGCTGCTGAGGGTGTTGTTGAAACATACGGCATAGCTCATCAATTTTTATTGTATATGCTCCGGTTGATGTTGGCGTTATATGTTGATATTCCGTAATAAGTGCTTGCAGCCATACTTCCATTTGCGTCAAGTTATTTCTCTCTTCGGCTAAACGAAAGCGATTGAAAAGCTCAAGTACAAAATGATATTGATCAAAATGACGATGCTCAGGCAAGTCACACAAGATATCCGGATTTTGCAATGTAAAATCTATATAACGTACATCGAGACTGGTATGTTCACTTTGATAGGCGTCGACCTCATTCTGATAATTGATAAAAAAAACATCACCGATGCTTAATTTGTAGCAGTTCTTGCCTAGCATGATTTGACCTTCTCCACCCCAAATACTCCACAAAGTAAACCCTGGATGACAACCGACGGGAACATGCCATTTCCATTCTGGAACGCAGTGTTTCCCGTTATGCATTGATAGGATCTCCATATAATCACTCCGGTTAATAGTTGTCGATTTTTCATAAAATATTGTTTCATTTATATCCCAAATAGTCAAGTCAAATGCTGGATTGGATTGATAAGCAGCACTGTCTCATCATCCCATCCTTCTTCGGCACAGCGTTAACCGCGATAAACGCGGTTTTTTTGTTTTATTGCAGGGGAAGACACTAGTTATATAGAAGATTCTTACAATGTGAATGTTATTTCGAAAAGGGGGATGATCATGAGAAGGACAAGTTACTTCGTAAAGCTGCTCTTCTTCAACATCGTACTGGTCATCATTGCTGTTTCGTTTCTCGGTTACATTGCCTATTATAAAACATCCGGCTTAATGAACGAGAAGATCGATAAAATAAATGCACAGCTTCTCCTTCAGACGCAGCTTCAGTTGGAAAATTCGTTGCAATCCGTTGAAAGCGCCATCATCCAATTTACTTTGCTTCCGAGCTTCACAAGTATATTGAACGATAATCTTACGATGAACAGCTATGACAATTATGTAAAAGTTAAAAATATGGTAGGAGAGATTAGCTCTCTATATTCGCATTCCTCGATTATCAACAGTTTGGAAATTATTAATTTGGAAAAAGGGTGGGTTTTACGAAATGGCGGGGTACTCCCGATAACCGAGGTATACAACGATGAAGAAATGAATCAGCTTAGGCAAGTCGCCTCAGGTTCAACATGGAGTAAAACGACTGATTCTGATTTTTTCCAGTACACATTGAGGGTGCCCTTTTCAGCATTTGACCGATTCCAGGGAATCGTAAGAACAAAAATTTCGAGCATCGATTCGTTTCGTGAGTTGATGGCGAACAAAGACTTAGGTCAAATGACGATGATTGACGACAAGGGCAGCGTGATTCGGAACATAACGCAGTATGACCTTCGCGATCAAGATGTGAACCAGATTGCCCAAATGACTCAATCGCAAGTGAAGCAAGTCCCTCAAGGTAATTTCTTAACCAGGATCAATGGATCCAAATATTCGTTCACTTTTCGACATTCAGAGAAATACAAATGGACCTATTTATCGATGGTATCAACCCTAGAGGCCGAGCAAAACTCCCGGTTTATTGGCCTGTTTATTTTTATCACAGGTTTTGTTGTGATTAGTGTATTTTTCGTGTTTTCCTTTTACGGTACTAGAAAACTATACTCTCCTATCAAACGGCTGTACCATATGGTCGCGTTCAACTCTTCAGACAAATTGAATGTCCAGTCGCAAAGCAATGAAATGGATTATATAAATAATCGAATGCATGCTTTTTTTCAGGACAGCCAGAAGCTCAGAGGCCAGTTACATATTCAAAAGAATCAGCTGAACGATTTTTTTGCATATAAATTGTTTCAAGGTGAAGTGAGGCCTCAGGAAATTGAAAGTAACCTCGGTTCTGATGCGGACTGGAATCATTTTTGTGTGCTCACGGTGCAGATCGACACATTAACAGATACCGGTTATATGGATACGGACCGCGATCTTTTATTATTTGCAGTAAAAAATATGCTTGGCGAAACCGCCTCGGAATTGTTAGTCCTGAATCCGGTCATTATGAATCATATGCAAGTCGTTCTGCTCGGCGCTGAGTATCAAAATATTGACACTTTCAAGGAGGAACTTTATTTACTGTCTCGTTCTATCCAACAGGTTGTCAAACAGTATTTGCGTCTTCAAGTAAGCATTGGGATCAGCCGTCCGTTCCACCAGCCGGTAGATGCTTCTACTGCATATGGTGAGGCAACGGATGCGTTAAAATCAAGGTTTACCCAGGGCAGGGAAGCCATCCTGTATGCTTCCGATTTTGATGTGAACGATTCGGGCAACACCGGTAAATACCCCGGATTTATGGTGAAAGAATTAATCGATGCGATCAAATTCGCTGACGTTGAGCAAGCTAAGCGAGCTCTTCATAATATCCTTGCGGAAATGTGTTCGGGTCAATATGGCTATCGGTATTGTTCCATGTATATTTTTCTGTTGCTGATGGATTTAATCAAGATTTCGCATCAATCAGATGAAATGTTCATCTCTTTGTTTAAAGAAAAACCGATTTTTCAGAAACTAGATCAGCTGTTGCAGACTTCCGTCCAAGAATTGGAGACTTGGATATACGGTCATGTCGTAGAACCGACCTTAGAGGAAATGTTGGCTCGCAGCGAATCCCAACAGAAGAATATCATTAAAACATTGATTCAGATCATTCATGATGAATACCATTCCGAGTTGACGTTGGAGGCCTGCGCTTCGCGTCTTCATTATAACCCGAACTATTTGGGGCAAATTTTTCGAAAAGAAATGGGAAGCAGCTTTAGCGATTATTTATCCCATTATAGGTTAAATATGGCGAGAAGACTGTTGGCGGAGACCGATGATCAAATTCAGGAGATCGCTGAAAAACTGAGATTCAGTAATTCACAAAATTTTATTCGTTATTTTAAGAAGATGGAAGGCATTACACCTAAACAGTACCGAGATAATTTGGTGAAGCATAAAGAATAAAGCAGCTTGGACAGCGCAGGCCGACCGCTCTTGAAAGAGCGAGTGGCATGCGCGTTTTTTTTGATATGAGGGGGCTCCCCCAAAAGTAATCGGATTTAACTTCGAAGGCAGTCGTCACTTTTGGGGGGACTTTTTGGGTAATCATTTCGTTACTGTGCTCGAGATTATCCGCGAAAACCGGGGAAACCGAATGATCAGTAGAGTACTGAGGTGCGGATTATTTACAATCTGCCTCCCCTTCTAGTACCTTTAGCCTTATCAAACACGAGATGGGAGGAATCATATTGAAAGCGTTGACAGAAGTAGCAGAGAATAATCACCATCCTAACGTCGCCCTGACGGAAGGGATTTGGGACAAGTTTTTAAAGGAAGTAAAAAGGGACTATTGGTTATATCTCATGCTGCTGCCGGGCGTAATTTATTTTCTGATTTTCCGTTATCTTCCGATGTGGGGACTGGTGATTGCGTTTCAGAACTATATGCCGTTCCTTGGAATCTCCAAAAGCGAGTGGGTGGGCTTCGCTCATTTTCATGCTTTATTCAGTAGCCCCGATTTCTGGATGCTGCTGCGAAATACGGCGATCCTAGCGGCGTACAACATTTTTCTGTTTTTTCCGTTGCCTATCATTATTGCGTTAATGCTCAATGAAGTCCGGCATGAAGTGTTCAAAAAGTTTGTCGTTTTGCTGGTTTACGTTCCGCATTTTCTTTCGTGGGTTATCGTTGTTAGCTTTTTCTATTTTTTCTTTACGATCGAGAACGGTATTGTTAATGAGATCTTGCAGTCGCTCGGATTCCAGAAAGTACATTTTCTGGATAGCACTCGTTGGTTTAGACCGATGGTCACCTTGGAAGTCATATGGAAAGAGACGGGATGGGGAACGATTATCTTTATGGCGGCGCTGGCTGGCGTCAATCCTCAGCTTTATGAGGCGGCCCGTATGGATGGGGCGAACCGCTGGCGGCAGCTTTATCACATTACACTGCCTTCGATTCGAAGCACTATCGTCATCCTGTTGATTCTGCGGCTGGGATCGTTTCTCGATACCGGCTTCGAACAAATCTATTTGATGCTGAATACGCTCAACCGAGAAGTCGGGGAGGTGTTCGACACCTACGTATACACGGTGGGGATCTTAGGCGGCCAATTCGGCTTCAGTGCGGCGGTTGGCATGTTCAAGTCAGTGATCGGACTTGTTTTGGTTTTGCTCACAAACCGGCTTGCCAAAAAATTCGGGGAAGAAGGCATTTACTAAGCTTACAGGAGAGGAGGTGAGGGCATAGTTATGTACAGATCATGGGGCAGTAAGCTGTTTGATAGCGTTAATTATTTTCTTTTATTTTTGATGGCCGTGATTACTGTCGTTCCGTTTCTGCTCAACGTGACCGGCTCGTTCGCAGCTCCCAAGGAAGCTCTCCAGAAAAGCTTTGTGATCATCCCAGAGACGTTTTCACTCGCCGCTTACCGGTACATTTTCAGCACGAATACGATTCCGCACTCGTTATGGGTCACGATTTTCATCACAGTTGCTGGAACGGCCATTAACATTGTGCTTACCGCTTTGATGGCGTTTCCTTTGGCCAATAAACGGCTAAGGATACGCAGGCCGGTCATGCTGATGGTCATTTTCTCCATGCTGTTCAGCGGAGGTATGATTCCGACCTATTTGGTCGTGAAAAATCTAGGATTGCTCGACACTTATGGGGCACTACTGCTTCCCGGGGCCATTAGTGCCTTTTATCTGATCATTTTGAAAAACTTTTTCGCTCAGCTGCCGGATGAACTGGAGGATTCGGCCCGAATCGACGGCGCTAGCGATCCACAGATCTTGTTCATGATCGTGATTCCGCTGTCGATGCCGGCGATTGCGACATTAACACTGTTTTATGCAGTCGGACATTGGAATCAATTTCTAAACGCTCTTCTCTATATTAATGATGCAAGCAAGTTCCCGATCCAGGTATGGCTGCGTCAAATCGTCCTTTTGTCACAAACCGGCATAGGTGATTCCGCCAACAACTTCGAGGGGGTGATTCCGCCGGGGAAAACGATCCAAATGGGTGTAACAGTCGTATCCACAGTTCCCATCCTGCTTGTATATCCTTTCTTGCAACGGCATTTTGCTAAAGGCGTGCTGCTCGGGTCCGTAAAAGAGTAGGAAACACGGCTCGGGAGCGGAAAACCATTTCAATACAAATATGGAGGTTATGCTTTATGAATAAAGGGATTAAGAGAATAGCACCTGCGGTGTCGTTACTGCTTATCGCGGCTTTGACTGGATGTTCCGGAAGCAGTAATCCATCTGCAGCGGGCAGTACGGATTCGTCAGCTCCTTTTCGAATCAAAATGATGAGCCAATTTGAAACGGCAGAGCCCCCGACAGCGGACAACCCCATTGTGAAATACATCGAACAGCAGACGAATACGAAGCTCGATATCACATGGGTGCTGAACTCCAATTATACAGATAAATTGAATGTATCGATGGCATCCGGGGACCTGCCGCAAGCGATGCTTGTCGTCAATCCGCAGGATACGGTCATCGTAAGCGCTGCACAGAGCGGATTCTTCTGGGATGTCGAGCCCTATTTGAAGGACTATCCGAACCTAAGCAAACTAGATAAAGATACACTGAACAATACCCGGATCAACGGAAAAATATATGGTCTTTATCGGGGCCGTTACCCGGAAAGGATCGTCATGTATTACCGGAAAGATTGGCTGGATAAAGCAGGGGTTAAAGAGCTGCCTAAAACCGTGGATGATTATTATAATGTGCTAAAAGCATTTACGTTGAATGACCCGGATGGAAACGGGAAGAAGGACACATGGGGCATCACTGAAAATAAAGATTTGGGCACCTATACGTTTCCGCTCCTGTTCGGCGCGCCGTATGGCTGGGGGTATATCAATAACCAGATGGTTCCCGATTTCATGACCAAAGAATATGTGGACTATTTGAAATTCATGAAAAAGCTATACGACGAGAAGATCCTCAATCAGGACTTTGCCACAGTGCCGGGCGCAAAAGTATCGGAGGATTGGACCAACGGGAAAATCGGCATCCGAGGAAACATCGTCGAAGCTTACCGCGGCGAAACGTTCGTCGGCCTTGGCAAGACGCTGCCGGGCGCAGACGTTCACTTCATTCCGGCGCTAGTATCCACGATCGGTCAAAAGCGGGTTGCCAAGGGCAGCGGGTACCTGGGCATGTATATGTTTCCGAAGTCGAGCGTCAAGACGGAAGTGGATTTGAAGAAGATTTTGAGCTTCTTTGACAAGATGGCCGACGACAAGTTAGTGAAAACGGTCCTGCTCGGTATTGATGGGGTTCATTACAAGGATGAGAACGGCGTACAGAAGATTTTGGACGACACCAAATACAATAAGGAAGTCGTGCCGATCCAACACCTCGCCATGCGTTCGGTCCTGATCAACAACGGAACGCCGCTTGCGAAAGAGGCGATGGATGCACTTGCGGAAATCAAGCAGTACGGCGTTGCGGACGCATCGTATGGACTCATCCTAAGCGATGATAGTAAGAAAAAGCTGTCGACGAATAAGAAAATCATCGACGACGCGAAAATCAAGTTCATCATGGGCGTCATCGACGAAGCGGGCTGGGGCAAAGAGCTTGAGAAATGGAAGCAGTCGGGCGGCGCCGACGTTATCAAGGAATATACCGAGCTGTACAACAAATACAAGAAATAACAGACTTGGAGCGTGAATTCAGGTATGAATTATCGAGAGCTTGTGTCTCGCGGAGATTTGCACTACGAACACACTGTCAAAAGAAGTGAAGGCGGACTTCCGATCGGAAACGGAAAAATGGGAAGCCTTCTTTGGACATCCCCGTCGGCTGTGAAATTGCAGGTGAATCGCGTCGATGTGTATGCCAATGACCGCTCCACGAACAGCTTCAATCAAAGGCATCTGGATTACGGCTACGCCTGCGGTTTCGTCGACATCGATTTTGTGGATTACGGGGAAGACGTGTTTCAGGACGGAACGGTTCGCCAGCATTTAAGTTTATACGATGCGACGGCCTCTATCCACGGTAATGGAGTTGCTCTCGAAGCGATTGCTTATGACCACAGCGATGTGTATGCCTTTAAGGTCGAGGATGGAAGGAAAAGCCCGCAAGGCATCAACATCAGGTTGAAGATGCTCCGGCAAGCGGAAGTCGCGACGAAGAGTCATACGGCGGTTTCCAAACTCATCATGCACAAAGACGTGATGATCTTGAAGCAGGAATTCAGGGAGGGCAGCTATTACTGCTCATCGGCGGTCGCGGTCGGAATCTCCGGCTGCGACGGGATCATCCGGATGAACGATGAACTTGGCGGAAGGGCGCCTGTCACCGATTTTAGAGTGAGTAAAGTACTCGGGCAGCCGAATGAGACGGAAATGCGCCTATGCATCAAACCGGGTACGGGAAGCTTCGAAATCTACATCGCAAGCAGCGCCACCTTTGATGAAACAGTGGACGTCACCGCGTTGGCAGTAAATCAATTGGAAGCAGCAAGAAAAGCGGGCTATGAGCGCTTGCTGATGGAGCATAAGCTTTGGTGGAACGAGTTTTGGCAAAAATCATTCATTCGCTTAAGCAGCAATGACGGCAGCGCCGAATTGGTGGAGAAGCATTATACGTACTATGTGTATCTGATGGCGTCAAATTCCCGAGGCGGAAAATTTGCTCCCAACTTCGGCGGCATGCTGCTGAGCCCGCGCGGGGACTCCAGACACTGGGGAGCCATGCAGTGGTGGAGCAACCTCAGGTTATATTACAATGCGGTTCTGGCAACAGGACACTATGAGTTGATGCAGCCTTATTTCGACATGTATTCGGGTATGTACGATTCGTGCGCCAAAGCGGCGGAGCAGCAGTGGGGCAGCAAGGGGATCTATATTCCCGAAACTGTATGGTTTAACGGTGTGGATGAGCTGCCCGAAGATATTGCCTCCGAGATGAGAGAGCTTTACTTGCTTCATAAGCCTTGGGAGGAACGCTCCGAAAGATTCAAGAAATACGCACATAAAAAGCATCCGCATGAGAGCCGTTGGAACTGGAAGGGACACGAATCATGGGTAGACGGGGATCTGGTCTATTCCGATAAGAGCTGGGGCCCTTACGGATCCACGACCCATATGTTTTGGAACATAGCGGGCATCGCCTATCATTATTGGAATTATTATGAATTCACCAAAGACAGGGCATGGCTGGAGGATCGGGCATACCCGATGATCAAAGGGGCAGCGGAATTCCTGCGCAATTATCCGCACTTGCGAAAAGAGGATGATGGCAAATACCATATGCTGGGCACGATTAGCGGTGAGAAGTATATCGGGGGCAAAGATACGATTCAAGTGATGTCTTCGCTTCACGGGATCATGCCTGTGCTGCTGAAGGCCGCCCATATATTGGGTGTGGATCAAGACATGTGGCCGGTGTGGGATGAGTTTTATCGCAACCTGGCTCCGCTCCCACGAAGCGATCATCCGGAGGCTGTCTTTAGAACAAAAGATGATGAAGAGCCTGTTTGGGTTGGTGCGATCGGGCGGGTGCTTGACGATCGGAGGGAAATCGCTAACGATCCGATGCGGGATTTTATTCTCTGTTCCTTAGAGACCGCGAGCGAAAATCCGGATTTGTTCCAAACAGGCAAATCCACCCTTGCCTTTCAACAGAATATGCTGGGAGGTGACTGGAGCAAGGCTGTGTCCGAAATGTCGTCCGTTGCCGTCATGCTAGCTGGTATGGGAGTGGCCGAAGGCTTTAAACAAGCTGTCGTGGCGCAGCTGGAATGTGTGAATGCCGATCGTGAATATTGCTACTATGCAGATACGGGGAAAATCAAATATTACGATAATCGGCTGACGGTACGGGAGGGCGTCAACGCCATCAGCGCACAGAGGCTCGGAAATGTGGCGTACGCCTTGCAGGTTGCACTCTGTCAAAGTGGGCCCGGCACCCCCGGCAAAGAGCCGGTCATTAACGTGTTCCCCACTGTCCCTGATGGGTGGGATGTGGAATTCTCGCTTTGGAGTCACGGAGGTTTTAAAGTTACGTCTGAGATCCGAAAAGGCGTTATTGTTTCGTTAAGCATTAAATCCACACTTGGCGGTATTTGCAGACTGCGCAACCCTTGGGGGGAACGGCAAGTGTCCGTGGTGCAGGGAGACCGTGAAGTTAAGAGTTTGAGCGGTTCCTTGTTTGAGTTTGCGACCGGTGCAGGCGATTCGTTCGTCTTTGCCGTCACAGAGTGAGCATTTATCGAGAATCCTAAAAGAACGAATCATATTTCATAAGGAGTGGTTTCAAATGAAAACTTATCGATTGCAGCAGCTCGCCGATGTTATGGAAGGACATATTTTGAAAGACATCATGCCGGGGGATTACATTTCTTACGGTGGACTTGCCTTCGAGAAGCCCGGAGCACGCGCTCATACGAACGATGGGCCGGGCGGCATCGACTATCATGTGCATGAAGATTGCGAAGCTTTCCTGATCATGCAGGGCAAGGGCGAGGTTGAAATCAAAGAACAAGCAGGTTCAATCATGCATCCCGTTAAGACGGGAGATGTCGTCATTATTGAGCCGGGAGAGGATCATCATCTCATTTCTAGCGTGGAAGATCCTATCGTCGTCGTCTGGTGTCATGCCGGACCGTCACGAAACAAAAATCAATTTAATGTAGAGAAGTGAGGATGAGCAGCATGAAGGCAGTTCTAGTTGGTTTAGGGAACTTCGGTTTAGGGTGGTACAAGAGATTAAGACGTCATCCGGGTGTGCAGACGGTATGTGTTGTTGAAGCAAACGTTCAACTGCGGGAAACGATTGATCCGGAAACTCCGTTTTATTTATCTTTGGAAGAAGCGATTATCAGCGAGCGCCCCGATTTCGTCATTAATGTTACGCCTCCTCACATTCACACTACGATTAACGAGATCGCGTTCTCGCATGGCCTGCCGGTGCTCTGCGAGAAGCCGATTTCGAACGATATTATGGACGCGCAATATATTGTCGGTCAGGCTGAACTGAAAAACATTCCGTTCATGATTTCCGAGAATTACCGTTTCTTCGCTCCGGTGCTCAAGGCGAAGGAGCTTTTAGACAGCGGTGTCATCGGACATTTGTCATCGGTACACATTGAATTCGACCGCTATCATGTCGTACCCGTTCCTTATTTCGGTCGGCTGGCAAACGGACTGCTGGAAGATGTAACGATTCATCATTTCGATATGATCCGTTATTTTACTGGTCAGGAAGCCGTGAAAGTGTTCGCCATGAACAGCAATCCGCCTGGAAGCTGGACGGAGACGACGACGATTCACCTTAGCGCTTGGATGGAGCTTGACGGCGGGACGGTCGTGGATTATCACGGCAACATGATGGCCAAGGGAAAACTAACCGAATGGTACGGCGATTGGCGTTTCGAAGGTGCGGAAGGTGCGATTGTGGTAACGAGCAACCGAGTGCAGCTTATGAAGGAAGGAAAAGCCGATGAAGTGTACACCTTCGACGGGGTAGGTAACGTACTGTCGGTCGATGAATTTCTAGCCGCTTTGAAGGAGAAGCGGGAGCCTAGACCAAGTGGAAGAGATTATTTGAAATCGCAAAGCTTGGTGCATGCTGCAGCTGTATCTTCGAGAACAGGCAAAATGCTTTCGGTGGAAGAAGCACTGAATGAGGTGTAACCATATCCTGTATTTGTATGATTTGGTGACAGTTTTTATAGTTTAAACAAGCAAGGATGCCCCTAAAGGCATCCTTGCTTGTTTATGTGCGCCTTGATTGGATAGTGAAGAGTTAATAAGGAAGGGGCTATGCTTGCTGTTCATTTAGAAGTATAATTTGTATGTTTATACGAACTATATAATTTAAAACTCTCGCTAACGATGAGAATTTGTGTGCCAACTAGGTGTGGGAGGGAATTTGTTTGTTGTTTCGGAGACTTGGGTTTAATCGGCATAGCATTGTTTTGAGCTGGTTTTTATCGTATGCAGCAGTGTTGCTGCTCCCGATTGTCATGAGTATTTTCGTTTATAATCAATCCAAGCAAACGTTAGAGAATGAAATTCATCAAGCGAATAATGCGCTTCTGAAGCAGGTAGAGGAATCGATGGACTATCAGCTGAAGAACATGCAGCGATTGAATTTCGAGTTGTCTTGGAACCTAAAAATTCAGGAGCTGCTGTACTCCGGTAAGAGGCAGCTTTTTCCGATGGAGAATCCTTATGATGTCTATCAAATTACACAAGATTTAAAATTATATCAGTCCTCGTATCCTTTTGTGGACGAATTCTATATTTATATCGCGTCGGATCATGAGGTTCTTATGCCCAGCGTGAAAAGAGAAGATAAAGTGGCCTTTCAACTACTGCATGAGGATGGCATATTCACTTACGATCAATGGCTTTCTATGTTGAACGAGTACAGCCCTCAACGTTTCATTGCGTTAAATCGCAAAGTAGAAGGGGGACGGACGGAAAAAACGGTAGCTTTGGTAAGCAGTTATCCCAATGTGGCCAAGAAGTCTATTGCGACTAATGTCATTATGATTGACCAGTCCAGGATCCTCGAATCCGTCAAAAATATTCAGCTTTTTAATCAAGGCAATGTACTCATCTTGAACAAAGAAAATCAGGTACTTGTTTCTAATGAATCGATTCCGCTGCCTACAGACTTTCCTTACGATAAAATGACTGGATCCTCAGGTCTATTCTACTTTATGAACGGTGGGGAAAAATATGAAGTCTTCTATCAGCAAACGGATCAATCGGAAATGAAGTTCATTACTGTCGTACCAAGCCGCCTCTATTGGGTAAAAGCAGAGCAAGTACGCATATTGACATACACCAGCATTGCGATCAGTTTCTTTGCCGGACTGGTACTGACCCTAATTCTGTTAATAAAAAATTATAGTCCAATCCGCAGGTTAACGCGCACTTTCGCAGGTAAAAGAGGAGTGCCTGACGGTAAAATGAATAATGAGCTGAAGTTCATTCAACAGGCGATTGATCGGACTTTTGACGAAATGGATAAAATGGCGAACCGAAAGCAGCATGAACATGATATCCTTAGGTCTCACTTCTTATCACGGCTGTTAAAAGGCAGAGTCAATCCGTATATTACGGTAGACGATTCACTAGCTGCCTTTAATTTGAAGTTCGATACGGATCAATTTGCCGTTCTGCTTTTCAGCTTGGAGGAACAGGAAAGCGTGTCGTTCTTCGAATTCATCCAAGGCAAGGATATGGCGGAAAAACGCAAGTTGTTGTATTTCATTATTGCAAATGTCGTTGATGAGATATCGAATCAAATCGATTACGGTTATGTAACAGAAGTGGAAGATATGATGGCCTGTTTAATCAATGTAAAGGAACGAGCATCGGAGGAGCAAATGCAGGAGTTGATGCGAATCGCCTCCGAGGCTCAAAACTTTTTACAGATGAACTACAAAATTCCGTTGACTGTCTCCATTAGCCGTGTACACCATTCGATAGCGGGCATTTCGCAAGCTTATGCGGAAGCGCTGGATACACTGGAATATAAACTCGTTGTAGGAAGCAAGGGTATTATTTCTTACGAGGATATGGCTTTGAATACGCCTAAAGAATCGGGAGCCGGCTATGAATATCCACTTCAAGTTGAGCAGCAACTGATCAATAATGTAAAAGTGGGCGATTTCGATAAGGCCAAGCAAACGTTGGATGAAATTATAAACAATAATGTATATAACCAAGTGATTGCTCTTCCTTTAGCCAAATGTCTCATGTTTGATCTGGTCAGCACGATGATGAAAGCGGTCAAGGAAATTGGCGGCATCCAGAATAGTCTGATGGAGGCAAATCCGAATTGGATGGAGGATCTTACTCAGTGCAGTACTATTCAAACGATGCATCAACAAATTATCGTCATTCTAAAGCAAGTTTGTGATCATGCGGATCAGGTGAGACAAAAGAACATACAGCACACACGGCAGGGAACTCTTCGTTCGTTAATCGAGAACATATGCGAGTTTATTCAATCCCATTATGGAGATAATGATTTAAATATTACGATGATCGGTGATCATTTTGATATGAAGGCAGCTTATTTATCTAAATTGTTTAAAGAACAGACAGGGGAAGGTTTGCTGGATTATATCAATAAGATAAGGATCGACAGGGCGAAACTAGCTCTAAAGCAAGCGGATAGCCAAATTGTTGATGTGGCTGAAGCTGTCGGATACAGCCATGTGAATACTTTTATTCGAACTTTCAAAAAATACGAGGGGATTACCCCAGGTAAATTCAAGGAAATGTGCGAATCATAAGCTGCCTATAGGGTGGCTTTTTCATTTTATATGCGCAATTGGAAGTTTTGTTTATCATTTTGTCGAAATGGTTGATCGGTTTTCGCAATTCTGGTTATTCAAATGCAGAAATGGAAGATATTAAACCGCAGCGGACTATCCTACAATAATTAACGTAGCGTTCTTAGCGCTTCACAAAATGCAAACAACTAGGGGGAAACAATGTGTCGAAAACAAAACGTGTAGCTTCCGTTCTATTAGTAAGCGCTGTGTTAAGCAGCACGATTACGGCTTGCTCCAGCTCAAATCCCAAGGATCCTTTATCTGGACAATCCACTCAGAAGGATGGCGCAACGACAAGTACAACATATCCGATTCAAACCGACAAAAAGCTAAGTTATTGGGCGGAAATACCAAGCACGTTGGTAGGCGTCAAGCCGAACTTCGCTGAAGTTCCATTTGTTCAGGAATGGCAAAAGCAAACCGGCGTTAAGCTGAATTTCAGCTCTCCGGTCGCGAACCAAGCCAAAGAAGGACTCAATGTTATGTTAGCTTCAGGAGATTTGCCGGATTTGATCGAGTATAACTGGATGCAGTTTCCCGGCGGGCCTGAGAAAGCAATTAATGATGGTTACATTCTCAAACTGAACGATCTGATTGATAAGTATGCGCCTAATTTGAAGAAGTATTTAAAGGAACATCCTGAAGTAGATAAAATGGTGAAAACCGATTCGGGCAGCTATTATGGGTTCCCGTTCCTCCGCGGGGATGATTTCCTTCGCGTCTACCAAGGGCCGGTTATCCGCCAGGATTGGTTGGATGAACTTGGGCTTCAAGCTCCGACAACGATTGATGAATGGCATGATGTCTTGAAAGCATTTAAGGAGAAAAAGGGGGCAACAGCTCCGCTTTCCTTCCAAAGTCTCCCTAGGGCGTTCGAGCAAATCTATAACGGCGCTTTTATCGGTGCCTTCGGCATTCACCGTCTCTTCTATTTAGATAACAACCAAGTGAAGTTTGGTCCTGCTCAGCCAGAGTACAAGCAGTTCATGGCTACGTTCCGTCAGTGGTACCAGGAAGGTTTGTTAGATAAGAACATTGCATCGACGGACGGTAAAAATATAGATGCTAATTTAGCTTCGGGTGCGACGGGAGCCACGGTCGGCAACGCAGGCGGTGGGATTGGCAAGTGGATGCCTCTTCTGACAGTAAAGAACCCGAAAGCAAACCTTGTCGGCGTTCAGTATCCGGTTTTGAAAAAAGGCGATACGCCTAAATTTGGCCAAAAAGATTATCCTTATTCATTCCAAGGAATGGTTGCCATCTCAGCAGGCTCCCAAAATGCCGAACTTGCCGTGAGAATGCTTGACTACGGATACTCCGAGCAGGGGCACATGCTGTTCAACTTCGGTACTCCGGGTGTAAGCTACAACTTGGACAACGGGTATCCGAAATATACCGATATCTTGTTTAAAAATCCGGATAAGTTAGCACCGTCGCAAGCGTTCTCGTTGTATACCAAAGCGAACTACTTCGGGCCATTCGTTCAAGATAAGCGATACATCGAGCAGTATTATACAATTCCTCAGCAGAAAGACGCGGTTACTGTCTGGCAGAAAACGGATGCTGACAAATATACGCTTCCGCCAATTACGGCAACCCCGGAAGAAAGCACCGAGTTGGCCAAAATTATGACGGATATAAACACATTAGTCGATGAAATGACGCTCAAAATTATTCTAGGAAGCGATTCTGTGGACAATTTCGACAAGTATATGGAAAAAATGAAGGGGTTGAAGTTGGAACGAGCGCTTCAAATCCAACAAGCGGCATTAGAGCGCTATAACAAACGCTAAAAAACACATTATGTTGGAGGGCCGGAGAAGCAGATTCCGCCGGCCTCCAGCAAGTATCATCAGCGGAACGGGGATGAATAGATGGACAAAGTGCTGCGAACGAGAACGAAAGCGTACCAACAGACAAAGATGACCTTTAGGATGAGAACGGCCAAAGATTTTGCTCAAAACAAATACCTTTACTTCATGATGATTCCGGTCATCGCGTTTTATCTTATCTTTCACTATGGGCCCATGTACGGCGCGATCATTGCTTTTAAAGAATATTCCCCAATGAAAGGGATCGTGGGGAGTCCTTGGGTAGGGTTTGATCATTTCATGTCGTTCTTTAATTCCTATTATTTTTGGAGAATCCTGAAAAACACCGTAGTCATCAGCTGTTATTCTTTACTTTTTGAATTTCCAGCTCCGATTATATTAGCTATTCTCATTAACGAAATTCGTCACAAATCATTTCGCCGCGTTGCCCAATCCGTGACCTACATGCCTTATTTTATTTCCCTCGTTGTCATTTGTGGCATGGTGAAGGATTTTACGAATAGCGGCGGGATTTTGAATTCTTGGTTTACGATGATGTTTGGCGGAGATGGGCAAGCGCTGCTGCAAAAGCCGGAATGGTTTCGACCGCTCTATATTTTATCTGAAATATGGCAAAAAATGGGATGGGAATCGATTATATACATTGCCGCACTCATGGGAATCGACCAAGAGCAGTACGAAGCGGCTCGTATGGACGGGGCCGGACGATGGAGGCAGATCTGGAACATTACGATTCCGGGCATTTTGCCGACGATTATGATCATGTTCATTCTTCGTATGGGGAACATGCTCAACGTAGGCTTTGAGAAAATCATTTTATTATATAATCCAGCAACCTACGATACTGCAGACGTTATTTCCTCCTTTGTATACCGAAAAGGATTACTGGAATTCGGTTGGAGCTATAGCTCTGCGGTCGGTCTGTTCAACTCGCTCATTAATCTTATTCTGCTGCTGTCGGCGAACAAACTCAGTAAAAAATTCAGCCAAAGCAGCCTTTGGTAGGTGACATATTTATGATGCAGCAACGAAGTTTAAGTGAAAAATCCTTTGATGTATTTGTATATATCGGCTTGATTCTACTTATGGCCATTACTCTGTATCCGCTCCTTTATGTTGCATTTGCTTCTGTGAGCGACGCTAATAACTTTTTAACACATAAGGGCCTTCTCTGGAGACCCCTTGGATTTAATCTGGAGTCGTATAAAAGCGTGCTTACTAACCCGGGCATTCTGACCGGCTACAAAAATACGCTGTTTATCCTTGTTGTCGGAGTCAGCATTAATGTGTTGATGACGGCTTTGGGAGCCTATGTGCTCTCTCGCAAAAATGTCATGTGGAATAAGGCATTTCTTATTTTTATTGTCTTTACGATGTTTTTTAACGGTGGCTTAATACCGTTATATCTGATTGTCAAAAATGTAGGTTTGGTTAACTCATTATGGGCTACGATCATTCCGTTTGCGATGAATACGTTTAACCTTATTATCATGCGCACTTCGTTTATGGCGATCCCTGAAACATTGGAAGAATCGGCCAAAATTGATGGAGCTAATCATTTCACTATCTTATTCCGTCTGATTCTTCCTTTGTCCATGCCTGTAATCGCCGTGATGATTCTTTATTATTCGGTTGAAAAGTGGAATGGATGGTTTTACGCTTCAATTTTCTTGAAAGATAGAGATTTATTTCCGCTTCAAGTCATACTTCGGGAAATTCTCATCTCCAATTCTACGGATTCGATGTCTGCCGGTGCTTCGGCAGGGGATAAAATGCAAATCGGAGAAACGATTAAATACGCGACGATCATGGTAGCAACCTTGCCTGTTCTATGTATTTATCCTTTCCTGCAGAAATATTTTGTTAAAGGCGTCATGGTTGGAGCGTTAAAAGGCTGATAAGGAGTGATTGGGAATGAAAACGATCGTATGTGAGGAACCGAACCGGTTAGTGATGACGGAAACGGAAAGACCAGTCCTGCGGGACGGTGAGGCGCTAGTTAAAATCAAGAGAATCGGGATTTGCGGCACGGATCTCCATGCTTATAAAGGAAATCAGCCCTATTTCACTTACCCAAGAATTCTAGGACATGAGTTATCGGGTGAGATCGTTGAGATCCAAGACAAGGATACGGATTTGACATGTGGGGATCTGGTCACCGTTATGCCTTATCGGTATTGTGGAACTTGTGTTGCTTGCCGGCAAGGGAAGACGAATTGCTGCACCAGCCTAAACGTTCTGGGTGTACATGAGGATGGAGGGATGCGCGAATATATGGCCGTTCCAACGAACTTGCTGCTTAAAGCGGACGGTCTAACGCCGGAGCAAGCCGCCATTGTTGAATGCCTTTGTATCGGAGCTCATGCCGTGCGCAGAGTATGCATAGTACCAGGCGAATTCGTGCTCGTCATCGGTGCTGGACCTATCGGGCTCGGTGTTATGAAATTCGCTAAATTAGCGGGAGCGAAAGTGATTGCTCTCGATATCAATGAGGATCGGCTTGACTATTGCAAGCAATGGGTCCCGGCAGATTACGTTGTCAACGCGAAGAACGATCCTGCGGCGAAAATGAAGGAAATTACGCAAGGCGAATTTCCGACGGTAGTTTTGGATGCTACCGGCAATGCAGCATCGATGGAACAAGCTGCCCAATATGTCGCCCATACGGGCCGTCTAATCTATGTGGGGCTTGTCAAATCCAGAATTTCATTCGACGATCCGGATTTCCATAAGCGCGAATTAAGCATTCTCAGCAGCCGCAATGCCACTCGTGAAGATTTCGAATATGTCATGGAAAGTATTCGTAGCGGCAATATCGATACGGATCCCTTTATTACACACCGTGTGGACTTGGATCACATGATCGACACGTACGAGACTTGGTTGAAGCCGGAGTCCGGGGTTATCAAAGCGATGGTTCAATTAGATTAATAACGTGCAGGGGGAGCCTATATGCAGCAAATTTTAAAAGAAAATTTGAGTTTCGACATTGACAAGCTTTGGAGCGATTTGCAAACGAAAGTAGATCGCATGATCGTGCAAATTGGGGATAAAAGCCCGCATGTAGCCCGAGGCGACGGGATTTACGACCATAATCCGACCGATGCATGGACATCGGGCTTCTGGCCCGGCATGTTGTGGATTATGTACGATATGACCGGTAAAGAGCATTACAAGGAAGCGGCATGGCATTGGGACCGGACCATTGAAGAGCATTTCGTGAAACCGTCGAATTTGTACCATGACGTAGGGTTTCAGTTTTTGCCGACCGCCGTCATTAAATATATGCTGACTGGCGATGCCGATGCCAGACGGATCGGTCTTGAGGCGGCTAATTTTTTAGCAGGACGGTTTAATATCGCAGGCAACTTCATTAGAGCTTGGAACACGATTCCAGGCGCATGGCATGAAGGGAATACCGGATGGGCGATTATTGACTGCATGATGAACCTTCCGCTGCTTTTCTGGGCATCCGAAGAGTTGAAGGATCCACGGTTTAAACATATCGCCATGGCTCATGCCGAAACGGCGTTGCAACATTTTATCCGCGAAGACGGTTCTTCCTGCCATATTTGCTGCTTTGATCCGGAAACGGGCGAATTTATCCGTGAAATTGGCGGTCAAGGCTACGCGGCAGGATCGGCTTGGAGTCGGGGAACTGGCTGGGCGTTGTACGGATTTTCCGCCATGTATCGCATTACAGGCCAAATTCGCTTCTTGGAAGCGGCGAAGAGGGTGGCTCACTTCTTTATGGCCAACTTGGAAGAAGACAATATCCCTTTATGGGATTTCCGCGTAGATGACCGGGAGGAGGCACCACGTGACACATCCGCTGCAGCACTTGCGGCTTCCGGGCTAATCGATATTTCTAAACATGTGCCTGCAGCTCAATCCAAACTGTATATAAATAAGGCTAAGGAGATCCTGCGGTCCCTGACACATAATTATTCCACTTGGGATCAGCCAGACCATCAAGCAATTTTGCTTCAAGGCACAGGGCACAAACCGCTAGGGGCCAATATTAACGTATCGTTGATTTATGGAGATTATTATTACATTGAAGCGATAGCTAAATTGAGAGGCTGGAATAAGCACATATTTTAATTGCGAAAGGGAAGAAACATGAGGGTTTCTTTTGACGTTCAACAATCGTTTTTTTATCGTTGACAGTTAAAAAATCTAACACTACGATATTGGTTGGACGGATTACTTTGAACAGGTTTGAAATAAAAAATAACCCTATTCTCATTTGAGGATGGGGCTATTCATTATTATATCTTCATTCAATCAGCCCACGCAGTGCCTCAGCAAATCTGGATATCCCCAATGCAATCTCCTCTGACTTCGCCCTTGCGAATGTAAATCGCACATATCCCGAATCGGAACCATAAACACTCCCAGGTACCATTACGATTCCTTTCTTAATGGATTCTTCTAACAATATACCGTCCGGAATACTCGGAATCAATTTACACCAAAAATGAATGCCTCCTGCCGGCACCACGTACTCGATTAGACCTGAAAGTTCCTTTTCTAAAGATTCGATGAGTAAATCACGTTTAAATTGAAGCTGAATGCGCAAACGCTCCAAATGAGGACCAAAATAATCTGACTGTAAAAATTGTCCCGCAACTTGCTGTGGAATGATGCTTAATCCAAAATCCATCTGTTGCCTAGCATCGGCTAGCCGTTCCACAATGGAACGAGGTGCTACCATCCATCCTATACGTAAGCCTGAAGCTGCTATCTTGGAGAATGAGCCAATATACAGAACAGAACCCGTCGTATCCATGGATTTGAGCGACAAAGGAGGGATTCCATCATAGGAGGTTAAGCTATATGGATCGTCTTCCACAACAGGAAGTCCCAATTCACTAATGATATCAAGAAGACGTTTGCGTCTTTCTTCACTTAGTAGCGCTCCAGTTGGGTTCTGATAATTCGGATTCAAGAACACCATCTTAATACGGTGTTTTTTGTATAAAGTGCGAATATCTTCTGGCTGTACACCATGCTTATCGACGGGTAGGCGGAACAAGCGAAGGCCAGCTGATTGAAACATGGGCAGCGAATAGCAGTAGGAAGGATCTTCTATGGCAACTGCGTCACCTGGAGACAGAAGACATTGTGTAATTAAAAATAACGATTGCTGAGAGCCCGATGTGACAAGAATGGAGGATTCAGTTGTCCGTATTCCGCGGTAATTGTTTAGATAATCGACTAAAGCCTCTCTTAATGGCATTGAACCTTGAGGGTTATCGTAACCCAAATAGGACGTATATGCGTTTTTACTCATTAGTGCAGCGATTTCATCTGTGGGAGCTAGATCAGCCGATAGTTCACCGCTCGCAAAATCGATCAGTGATGGATTTTGCGCTAGCGCTTCGCGGATTCTCCGTAAAAAGGGCAGGTTTGGTAGAAAGCTTCCTCCTTCGGCAAACCGACTCCAGTTTGGAGTATGTTTCGGAGTGGCCCCCCATTTGGATGTACTTACCCGAGTTCCGCTACCAGTACGGCTTTCGATAATCCCCATGGATCGCAGTTCCGCGAATGCTGAAATAACGGTGCTGCGGTTCACATCAAATTGTTCAGCAAGTTTCCGTTCGGAGGGCAGCAAACTGCCCGGAGGAAACTCCCCATAAGAAATTCTTTGCTCGAGATGGTCGGCAATTTGCTCGTATAGAGCTTTTTTATGATTGCGCTCAGGCTTCCACATCTTAAAATCCCCTTGAATATTAAATCAAACCAGACAAATTTTACATTTATAATACCACTTTTCTACGAAAAAAAACCGATGTTTTCGACTTTATCAGTTAGCATTCTGTGAACATGGTTTGCATCATTAGTGGATGGCATAAAAACTGATGAATTGGTTGGTTACATTCGTCCTCTTCAAATTTATGATAGTTATTAATATTACGCTTGTAGTTATAAACTGTGGGAAGGAGATGGACCAATGACAGCTTTGATATCTTTTATTATGCTTTGTATTGCGTTTGTATCAAGTCCTTTGATTCTTGCAATAGGTGGGGCTCGTCTTATCCGTGAAGATGAACGTGAAAATGAACTAAAAAAGGCCAGAATAATATGATAATAAGGAAAAAAAGGAGAGAATAAGAATGAACAATTCACATAGAAACAATTACGAGCAGAGAATGGATGGACTTCTTTCCTTAACAATTATATTCTTTCTTTCAATTTTTTCAGGGGTCTTTTACTTTCTAATAAACGAATTTGTATTGAAGTAAGTTATTTTTGAGAGTCCGTTATGAAAAAATAAGAATTTGAGCAGGGGGGGAACTCTGCTCTATTTATTTTGTTCTTTATTTCTGCCTAAAAAAATAAAGAACCTTAGTACAGTGACTTACTGAACTAAGGTTCCTTGTCCCAAATTTTCATTTGTCCTATCACATAACAAATTTAACAATATAAACGATTAAAGCTAACAATCCTAAAGGGATGATAATAGCGTAATAAAGAGAAAGATTAACGAATATGCTTTTTGTTTGGCGATCATATCCCGGATTACCTTCTTTATTTTTATTAGAGTGTCCGATTGCTATTGTTGCTACTCCACCGGTAATTAAAATAGCGGCAAAAATAATATAGTAAAGATATAAGGACATATATGTTTCACTCCTTTATGTTTTTCAGAACCATAGTACCAGTTCTTCAATGTCATGTAACCATCCAATCAGTAATCGATATATCCATCCAATTAAGATGTTATTTATGGAAGCATTTTATCCGTAATCACCTAATCTAATTTTCGCCATTCGCTCGGCGAACTTCCAATAATTTTCTTGAAAACCCTGGTGAAGTGCTGACTTGTTTTAAATCCAAGCTCCAGAGAAGTTTCTGTTACGGAAATTCCCGACTTTAACAACATGCAAGCTCGTTCCATACGTATACGATCCAAGTAAGAGGAAGGAGATTGACCGTAGATTTCATGAAACAGTTTGAAGTAATGGGACTCGCTTACTCCGACGTCTTTCGCCATGTCTGCAACCGCAAATCGCTGCTCAGGAGATTGAACAATATGTTGAACAGAACGAATAATCACTTCTTTGAATTCGGGCTCCATCATCTTTTTAGATACGGGTTGCAGTATTCTTAGTATGATGTCCAGCAATTGATAACGGGCGAATAACATTGTATCCTGACTATCTGATGTGATCGTTGTTTTAAGGCGAGCCAATTGCTCATGAGTACTGGGATCTGCATGAAATGATCGAGGAAGCTGGCGAAGACGAGAGATGACTATTTCTCGCTCCTCTATGCTCAGACGGAACCAATTGGGGTCGTTCTCAGGATCGTTCAGAATAATCCACCATATTTGGCTCGGCTCCATATAACCGTATCTTGCTTTGTGGAGCTCGCCAGGTCGCGTATAGAACCATTGTCCCGCGCTAATCGGATAGAGCGCTCCATCCACTTCCCAGGTAACGCTGCCGTTCTGTACGTAGACGAATTCGTATTCTTGATCATGTTGGTGCATTTGGATTTGATAGGCTTCTGCATATTTCTGGTGACCGATTTGATGCTATTCTGGAATGAGTCTTGGGAATGTTGAATTTATATTTTCAGGCAAAGGTGCAGATTCTGGAGGATAAACCCATCGAGATAACAACGCGGAGCGTTTACTGGACATGTTCTTAACAACCTCCTGTACAAAATACTCTGATGTATCCAATCCTATTTAATACGATCTGGGAAGTCAAGTATTCTGAGAGCGTTTACAATATAGCTATGAGTATTTGATTCACATCATTAACTTGTCAGGAGTGATTGGGAATGAACGAGACTCTGCAACGAGATTACAGTATTCTAGGACCAGAACGTCAAAAAGCGATAGATAAAGGGCTTGTATCTGCGGAGTGGTATCAGTGTCCAGTACCACGCAAACGGATGAAAGAGCTCATGGCTCGAAGGAACGGTCCAGCTCTTCGGGACATCTTACTTTGGATCGCATTGCTGGCTGTTATGGGGCGGATCGCCTATTGGACCTGGGGAACATGGTGGGCGATTCCCGCATTTGCCATCTATGGCGTCATCTATTCAGTATCTGCTGTATCGAGATGGCACGAATACAGCCACGGGACACCGTTTCGAACAGGATGGGTTAACGAGGCCATTTATCAGTTTTGCGCATTGCTAATCTTAGAACCAGCGACGTATTTTCGTTGGACGCATACCCGACACCATACAGATACGATTATTGTAGGCAGCGATCCCGAAATTATGGAACCACGTCCACCGATGATTCGTCGTCTCTTACGAACCTTTTTCCGTGTGACACATTTTCATCAGCTTGTTACGAGGCTGTTCAGACAGTCGTTCGGCAAATTGAATGCGATGGAGTTGGAATTGATACCGGAAAGTCAGCAGCGTAAGCTATTTTGGGAAGCGCGACTGTTTCTGCTGTTTTACGGTGGCGTGATTGCGTTAAGCTTTTATCTCGGAAATATATTGCCTCTCTTGTTTGTGGGTTTGCCCGCATTTTACGGATTTTATTTCAATACACTGCTTGTATCTACACAACACATGGGACTTTACGAAGACATGACCGATCATCGGTTATGTGCTCGAACATTCTACACGAACCCATTCCTGCGTTTTTTGTATTTAAATATGAATTACCATATGGAGCACCATATGTTTCCTATGGTTCCCTATTATAATTTGCCTAAGCTGCATGCGGAAATCAAGCAAGACTGCCCGGCAGCCGCCTCGAGCTTCCCTTCAGCCGTTCGCGAGACCTTTATCGCTCTCTGGCGCGAGAGGAAGGATTCAACTTATATCGTCCCTAGATACCGCGAGTTTGCTGAAAAGAAGATGCACAACCAAGCTTTTAATCACCCGGAAGTTTCAAAAGGGGGTGCACCTTATGTTTCGCTCTGAACAATGGATCCCGGTATGCGCTGCTGAGGACATTGACGAAGAAGATGTCATTCGATTTGATTACGGTGAGCGAACGTACGCGATTTATCGTTCAGATGACGGTGAATATTTCGCTACTGAAGGTTTTTGCACACATGGGAAGGTTCATTTGTCCGGTGGGCTGGTAATTGGAAAGACGATCGAATGCCCGAAGCATAATGGACGCTTCGATTATACGACAGGTCAAGCAAAACGTGTTCCGGTTTGTGTGAATTTGAAAACCTATTTATTAAAAATGGAGTCTGGGTACGTGTACATCAATATCGAATAAACAAAAGGGAGAAGCAGAGTTATCAAAAATAATTGCTAAAGATTTTGCATATTGCGTGAAGGGGCTATTTCGTGTTCTTTTTTTCAACGAAGTTGTCGTTACGATCGGTCAAGGTTATTTTAAAGTGCGCTAATTATAATTCTATAATCTTAACATTTCATCAATTTTGACAACTAAATGGTGGTATAATTCACGAAAGTAGCTCCTATCAACCAAGTGGGTGAAGTAACTTCGACGTTAAAGTAAAAAACAAGAACATCGAGGACGTGAAGCATCATGAAACTGTATACGATTGAGTTAACTGTCAGGGGTATTGTTCACGGCTTTACCGTGAGAGCTAGAAACAAGATCGAAGCGGTCGCCGCTGGGTTCTCCAAGCTTAGAGGTTGGCGAGAAAAGGACGAGGTCGACGAGATCCGGATCATCGAAGATAACGGAAATCCGAAAGCTACTGCAGAGGATTACAAAAGCAATTACAATTAAACTAAAACAGATCAGCGCAGGCATAAGTCAGAAAGTTAATCAAGATGATAAGTCGCAGGTACAAGTCTTAGAACTTGTATTTTTTTTATTTTTCAGTCATTAATTTGGAAAAAATATAGTGTTTTTCAATATTTACAGTAGCAATTCACTTGAATTAGACTTAATAATAGGATGGGCACGTATGTAAATGCTTAAAATATTTCAAATACATTAATATTCTTATTAAAAATTTTATAATGATTTACGCCTAGTCGATACAGAGCTTCCTAGAAAAGGTGGGCCTAAATGAATATTATTCGTTTATACAAATCAAGAAAATACTTGCTAAAGCTGTTGCTTTCGATCACGGTGCTCATGGTTGTGTTTCTATCTGTCAGCACGACGCTTCTGTTCTACAACTCTGATAAAGCGATGTTGCAAATGCAGCAGCAAGCGGATTTAAAGGTGCTTTCGCAAATCAAATACAATATTGACTATATGCATGATACGGTTAAAAACATTGCGGTTTCCACCTTTTTTGACCCTGATGTCATCTATCTGTCAAATATTAATGTGATGAATATGGGCGAACTTGCACAGAAATTAAACAGGTTGGAGAAAACGGTATCAAACTCATCTTTTTTGCAAAATATAACGATCTATAATGCCAAAACAAGTTGTTATTATTCAACTTTGAGCAGTTTGAATTGCCAGGATGACGGTATGAATGGTGTCATTGATCAGTTTATCCATTCGCATAAGAATATACCCGTTCTTACCTTTGTTCCTTTATATTCGGATAAAATGCCATTTCCATCTTTGGCGATGTTCATGTATGACAATGCCTCTGAGAGTAAGCTGGTCGTTACAATCAAGCCGTCCTGGTTGTTTGATAACTTAGCGAATATGAATAAAACGTCTGAAGGAATTGGCGGTTCTATTTTTATTACAGATAAATCAGGCATCCCACTTATGGCTGGGCAGCAGGATAATATTGCTTCTACAGAGACAATAGAATCCATCATCCGAGAAAAAGTTAGCGCTGGCATAACACAGGACTATCTCGTACACGGCTCGGGAGATGCTAAGGCCATTCTAAGCTTTATGTCATCCAGCAAAAGCGATTGGGTCATTGCGAGTGATCAGCCTTACAAAATTGTATGGGGCAAACTAAGCAAAATGCGAGTGATTTCTTTTGCGATCATCATTGTATTCTTAATTCTATCTATCGCAGGTTCGCTGTTGATCGCTTACCGCTTGTATCGTCCAATTGAAAATTTATTAACTCAAGTGACGGGGATCCGCCGGAAAGAGACGGGCGACAAGTCCGAATTGGATGAGTTGAAAGTCATATCGACTGCTTATCAAGATGCGATGCATCAATTAGTGAAGCATGAATCAGAGGAGCATACGAACAGGGATGCGCAGAAGACTTACGCGTTGCGGAGACTGATTTCCGATGCGAGTCTGCCTACCCAGGAAGAAATGCAACAAGTTAATTGGGATATGGATTTTAATCAAGGGCTGCGTGTTTGTGTACTGCTGATTGATGATTTTGCTGGATTTGAATCGAAAACGAGTGATGGCGAGAAGAGAATGTATAAATTTGCGATCGCAAATATTACCAAGGAGCTTATTTCGAAAAGTGTTAACTGCGAAGTTGTCCCAATGGGCTATGATCACTTTGTCTTACTCATTAGTGATGGAAACATGTTTCATACTGAGGGCACGACAACCGTGACACACACGTTAAAAGAGCTGCAGCAAACTATTCTTCAATACTACAGTCTCTCGATTACGGTTTCAATTGGAGAAGAAGTTGACCGTTATCAGCAAATTTCACAGCAATACGGCCATGTGTTGGATAATGCTAACTACCGAATGATTTTCGGTAAAGGTACTGTCATTACACCGGATCTCGTGAGACACAATAATGATAATATTACGTTCCAATTTCCCATTGATGCAGAGAAGAAAATAACCGAAGCCATAAAGTCTGGACATGAGAAAGATTTTCAGGAACATTTGGATCAATTGTTCCAACATATGAAAGTTATGCATTATAACAATATCATGTATGCCATTCTTCACTTGCTTGCGTTGGTGGAAAATATCGTGCGTGAAATGAACAGTCGAACCGTAAGACAAGTCAGCTTGGACTTTAAACGACATGTTCAGATCACCATGAAGCAAGAAACGTTAGAGCCTATATATCACGTATTCCTTGACATATTCAAAGCCATTCAGAAGCAGCGAACGCAAGATGTCAAAGAACAATCGAATCAAATATTAACGGATACTATTAAAGAAATGATTGAAGAGCAGTATAAGGATTTGAATCTAAGCATGCAAAGCATCGCATCTGCCATGAAACTATCTTCGGCCCATGTAAGCAAGCAATTCAGACTGCATGAATCGGTGTCCATTAGTGAGTATATTAATGATGTTCGCTTGGGCAAAGCACTCCAATTGCTTGAAACCAAAGATTACAGCATCACGCGTATCATGGAAATGGTCGGCTATAACAATGAGAGCTACTTCTTCAAGCTATTCAAAAAGAAATTCGGGATTACGCCGAAAGAATATCGCTTTAAAACAGTTGTTCAAGAGTAGGCTTTATAGGGCTCTCTGGGTACGGAAGTACCTAGAAGCTTTTCTTTTTGCCCTTTTTAGTTGAAAATACAGTGTTTTAGCGATTGTGCGGGACGAAAGTGGAGTGTTTTTTGATTATTACAGTAGTTATTTGTGCGGTTTTCCCCCAATAATAAGGGCATATGACAGAGGTTGAACACATCACAAGGGGGGAGACAAATGCTGAAAAGGGAGTGGAAGCACTTCAGACGAAATCAGGAATTGTTCTTTATGTCATTACCGGCAATCCTGTATAAATTGATTTTCAATTATTTGCCTATGCTCGGTCTCGTTATTGCATTTAAACAATATCGATACGATTTGGGGATATGGGGAAGTGAATGGATCGGGTTAAAAAACTTTGAATTCTTTTTTAAATCCGACAACGCTTTCACAGTCACACGCAACACGATACTTTATAACATGAGTTTTATCTTACTAACTTTAGTGTTTGCCTTAACATTTGCTATTTTGTTAAATGAAATCCCGCGAAAATGGATTAAGCTTCACCAGACGACCTTGTTTCTACCTTATTTCTTATCTTGGGTTGTTGTCGGGTATATCGTCTTCGGGTTTCTGGATCATAAAAACGGGTTCATGAACGTCATACTTCAGTCACTTGGTGATCAACCCATTAAATGGTATGAACAAGCAAAGTACTGGCCGTTTATTATCATTCTGACACAAATATGGAAAGGCGTAGGCTTCTCAACACTGATCTACTATGCTGGTATTCTTTCCATTGACTCCAGTTATTATGAAGCTGCCAAAATTGACGGCGCTTCCAAATGGCAAATGATTCGCAAGATTACAATACCGCTCCTGACACCGCTTATCGTGATTTTACTAATCGTTGCTATCGGTAATATTTTCCGCGCTGACTTCGGATTGTTCTACTTTATTCCGAACGACACAAGCTTCCTTTATAATGCAACCGATGTCATCGATACGTTTGTATACCGGTCGCTGCGAGTTGTAGGAGATGTCGGAATGTCTACCGCAATCGGACTCTATCAGTCTGTTGTTGGATTCATACTTGTGCTGTTGTCCAACTGGATTATCAAAAAAATTAACTCAGACAATGCGCTTTGGTAAGGAGGTAAGTATGCATGCAAACGGAAAGCAACAAAGTGAACTGGACAGGCAATTTTATTAATGTGTTATTCTGCATATTGTCTTTGGCACTTATAGTACCCCTTGTTCTGGTCATATCCATTTCGTTTACGGATGAAAAATCGCTTCTAACAGATGGCTATCATTTATTTCCGAAGGTTTACAGCACGAAAGCTTATGAAATTATCCTGAATGCACCTGATGCGCTGATTCGTGCCTATGGGGTTACTGTATTCGTAACCATTGTAGGGACAATTGTTGGTTTGCTCTTCACAACTTTGACAGCTTATACGATGTCGCGACGCGATTATCGCTACCGCAAAATCATGACGCTTTACGTATTCTTTACAACGTTATTCGGTGGCGGACTAGTCCCGTTCTACATTCTGATATCGCAGTATTTGCACTTAAAGGATACCATTTGGGCGCTGATCGTTCCGTACTTGCTGAGCCCGTTCTTTGTTCTCGTTATGAAAGGTTTCTTGGATAAGCTTCCACTCGAAATTTTCGAGTCGGCGAAAATCGACGGTGCGAATGAGTGGCGCATATTTTTCACGATGGTGCTTCCATTATCCATTCCAGCACTTGTCACGATTGGTCTGTTCATTTCATTCCAATATTGGAACGACTGGTGGCTTGGCTTATTGTTTATCGATAACCAGAAGCTGATTCCTCTTCAATTGCTGCTTTATCGCGTTATGAGCACCATTGAATTTTTATCGAACAACCTCGCAACGGTGAATGTCGACTTTAATCTAGCGGACTTCCCGAGCTTATCGGCAAGAATGGCCATGGCTGTGCTTGCAGCGGGACCGATGATGTTTATTTTCCCGATGTTCCAAAGATTTTTCATAAGCGGCCTCACAGTGGGCTCCATCAAAGGTTAGGTAAGTCATTCGCTATCAAACTGCAGCGCCTCAATAAGCTGCTGCAGTTGATATATAGGCAACATATCAAATTATCGCAGGGGGTAATTGTATGAAAAAGGAAATGTTTAAGGTGTTAACGGGCGTAGTGAGTATTGCTGTTCTATTGTCAGCATGCGGCAGCAAAGGATCCGAAAGCACTTCTACTGCAAGTCCAGCGGCTAGTGCGGCTGCAACTACCAAGGTAGAGCAACTAGCGCCAGTAGAATTGATTTGGAATTACCCATTAAGCGCGATTCCGCAAGATATGGCAAGTGTGCAGGAAGCTGTCAATAAAATCACGAAGGCGAAAATCAATGCAACAGTTAAATTACAACCACAAACATTTGCTGACTATGTTCAAAAAATGAATACAACGACTGCTTCTGGTGAGAACTACGACATCGCTTGGGTATCTAACTGGAACTGGGACTATGTAACCAACCAATCTAAAGGTGCTTTCATTCCACTTGATGATTTGATGGCAAAATATGCGCCAACATTGGGTAAATCCATGCCGCAGTTCGTGTGGGATGCTACAAAAATCGGTGGCAAAGTGTATGGTATTCCAAACTATCAAACCGTAACAAACAAACAAGGCTTTTTAATCCAAAAGAAATATGCGGATAAATACAATCTAGACGTTAACTCCATCAAAAAGATTGAAGATCTTGAGCCGTTCTTGGCAAAAGTAAAAGCAGGCGAGTCCAAAGACGTTGTTCCGTTCTTGATGGATCGTGTAGGTAGATTTGGTAATATGTTCCGCGGTTACGGATTAGAATCAATTGCTAGCGTAATTGGTGTTGATCTGAAAAATCCAGACAAAGTTATTAATCTGTATGATACGCCTCAATACGCACAATATTTAGATTTGGCGAAAAGCTGGCACGATAAAGGCTATATCAACGATAGTGCCGCTACATTGAAAAACAAAGCGGACATTGAGAAAACAGGTAACGCAGTTGTTCAAGTTCACAATGTATTGAAGCCAGGCGTTGAAACTCAGTTTAAGACTGCAAACGGTGGAAATGATGTAATTGCAATTCCGACAACTGAAGTATGGGCAGGAACTGGTTCTATTATTACAACTATGCAAGCGATTAGCAAAACGTCCAAAAACCCAGAGCGCGCAATGATGTTCATTAATTTGCTGAACACGGACAAAGAGCTGTATAACACAATCAGCTTCGGCGTTGAAGGTAAGCACTATACGAAAAATGCAGATAACACGATCAAAATTAACAAAGAAGCGGGTTACGTTCCAAACGCAAGTTGGGTATTCGGTAACACGTTCAACGGTTTGTTAGTTGAAGGTACAGATCCTAACGTTGTAGCTAATACGCAAAAAGAAAACGAAACAGCTAAACCATCACCGCTTATGGGCTTCAAGTTTGCGAATACAGCAGTTACAGCGGAAATTGCTAACATTGCGACTGTACTTGACCAATACAGACCAGGTCTTGAAACAGGTACTATGGCAGCAAGCGACAAACTGAAAGAATTCCAAGACAAGTTGAAAGCAGCTGGTGTTGACAAAGTCATCGCAGAAGCGCAGAAACAACTTGATGAGTGGAAAAAAACGAAGTAATTAAAAGCTTTAAAAAGTGAAAATCATGCTTACAGCGATAGAAGTGAAGAGCTTGCTGCTGTAAGCATGATTTTAGTTTTGGAGATGAGTAAGGGGTGGGAAATAATGTTATCAACGTTAACACTTCGGCAATTGAAGAATGCTTTGGAACAAACGAAGCCTGAAACCACTGCGCTTTTTCCTGAAATCACTTCATCTGAGCGATGGACGCGAATTCGAAGCGATGAACAGTACAAGGAGTTTTGGGAGAAGCTTGAAAACGAAGCGGTTTGCTTAACCGAGCAGCCCCTATGTTCGCCGCCGTTTTCCGATTTTCTTTTATTTGGCGAAACGGGTGATAGAGCAACTTATCAAACGAAACGAACTCAGCTTTTTTCAGGGTTGCACGTTTTCGGTCTTCTGGCGATGACAGATGAGCGTCCTGAATGGAAGAAAGGGCTAGAAAATACAATTTGGGCTATTTGCAATGAATATACGTGGGTACTACCCGCACATGTTGGTTTGTATGTGAATGAATATCCGAACGGCATTTGGGATCAACCGCTCGCACCTCGCGAAACAGTGGATTTGGATGCGGCTGTATCCGGCTTTGCGCTAGCCGAAATCTTGCATAAGGTTGGACCGCGATTGCACCCTTGGGTAGTTGAGCGCGCGAAAGCGGAAATTGAGCGTCGAATTTTCCAAGTCTATTTTAATGATCCGACTCCGCAGAACTGGGAGTTGAAGACGAATAACTGGCCTGCCGTTTGCGCATCCAGCATCGGTGCAGCGGCTATTTATTTGATTGACGACAGCGAGAAGCTTGGCGGCATGCTCTGGCGTGTCATACATGTATTGCGCCAATACTTATCAGGCTTTGATGAGCAAGGAGCGACGCCAGAAGGACCTGTTTACTGGTCATTCGGATTCTCGCACCTCGTTTATTTTGCAGAATTGCTGAAAGAGCGAACAGGCGGACAAATTAGGCTGCTTGATGAGCAAAAAGTCGGGAAGATTGCTCAATTCCCGCAATTCTGCTTACTGACAAGCGGAAAGGTTGTTAATTTCTCGGATGCCCCGGATGAAGCTCGTTTTCATACTGGGTTGATGCAGCGGCTGTGTGAATACTTCCCATCCTTGCAACTTCCACCAGAAGAATATCGGATGAACGTCATTCCGGTTTCATGGCTGGAAGCGACGCGATTGATGCTTTGGTCACCAGATCGGCAGGATAGTGAAGTGTTGCAGTCTTCGGAGCAGCAAGATCGCGTTCTGGAGAGGGTTTTCACTGGAAACCAGTGGGTCATTTCCAAGGTGCTTCAGCCGGATGGACGAATTGCAGCTTTTGCAGCAAAAGGAGGATACAACGAAGAGCCGCATAACCATAACGATTTGGGGCACTTTATCCTGCATGTTGACGGAGTAAACGTGCTTGCAGATGTAGGAATCGGTGTCTATACGAAGCAATATTTTCAGCCAGAGCATCGCTACGAAACGATTCATGCAGGCTCGCATGGGCATTCCCTGCCCATTGTTGACGGCCATCGTCAAGGTTTCGGAAAGCAGTACAAGTCACAGTTACTGCAGCATGAAATAACGGACGATGAGGTACGCTTCGAACTCGATTTGACCGAAGCCTACACTTGTCCGACCTTGCAATCGCTTACGCGTGAGTTTCTGTGGCGTCGCCCAAGCGATGAGGCCTCTCAGCTGATCATTAGGGATAAGGCGGCATTTCGTGAAATGCCATCGGCTTTCCAAGAAGTGTTCATCTGCGGTGTTGAACCGAAGCAGATCGAAATGGGCCGGATCGCGATCGGTACGGTGGAGATGCACTTTAGCCCGACCGATTGGTTAATCGAGGTAGAAGAAGTAACGGCGGTTTCTCATTATTTGGTAGAAAGTAAGTACTATCGAATGATGTTAAATCGCACAAGCGTTAGTACAGTCATGGAGAGTCATTTCCGGTTTGAAGTTACGAATCAACGTGGGTAGCGTTTATACATTTGATGGGAGGTATTAGAATGCTACAAACAAGTGCCAATAAGACATACAAATGGATTGCCCTGGTTTTAGCGTTGCTAGTGATTTGCACACCAGTTTTATCGATTCCTTCCACAACTTTTGCATCGACGGCAGTAAGCTACTACGTTGATGATACGAATGGTAATGATGCTAATAACGGTTTGACTATTGGAGCCGCATTCAAGACCATCCAGGCTGCGGCATCTGTGGCTCAATCAGGAGATACTGTCTATGTACGTGCAGGTGTATACAGAGAAAAGGTTTCTCCAGCTAACTCCGGTGTTACTATTAAAAACTACAATAATGAAAGTGTAACTGTATCAGGTGCTGACTTGCTTACAGGTTGGTCATTGGATACTACATTGGCTACGGGGAAAAAGATCTATGTAGCAGATATGAACTGGGATATGTATAATGGCGCCGGAAATATTATTTTTGCTAATGAAGTCCTGATGAAGGAAGCATCATTTCCGGATATTGCCGTTTCACAGCTATTGGACAGAACAAAATATAATACGGTGAAAACATTCACTTTTGGGTCACCCTCTACGCTTGTTGACTCACCAGGATTAGGTTCTAAATTTCCTGCGGGTACATTGAATAGCGGAGCAATGCTTTGGGTTCGAACTGGAAATGGTTATGCGAGCTATACAGCAGCCATAACAGGAAATACGACAACTCCAAGCCCGGCGCTCACGATTAACTGGCCGATCCTATCTACAGGTTACAATCCTGACAATACTTCCTATTATTTTATTTCAAGAAATAAGGCTGTATTGGATGCTGAAACAGAATGGTACAAGGATGTAGCGAATGGTAAAGTTTATTTCATTGCGCCTGGCAATGTAGATCCTAGCACAATGACGGTTGAAGGTAGAAAAAGAGACTATGCATTTGACTTAACAGGAAAGTCCAATATGACCATCGAAGGAATTAAGATTAGAGCAGCAAATCTTAATTTTACAGACTCCAGTTATAATATGGTGAAAAAAACGGTGGTAGATGCGGTTGACTATAACTTACCTGTTGGAGTGACTGACCTTAATGGGTTAACTCTCGGTTTGAATTTGAGCGGCCATCACAATACGATTCGGGACAGCGAAATTAAAAATATGTACGGTCCCGGTATTCTAGTTGATGGACATGATAATAGTATCATTAACAATTACATTCATAATGTCGATTTCTTACATAGTTATGCTGATGCTGTAAAACTAAATGGATATAACCATCTTGTCAGTCATAATACTCTTACGATGTCAGGCCGTGGGCTTGTAGGCGGCTCTTTTTCCAGATCTGTGGTTCAATATAACGATATAAGCCAAGGTATGAAGCTATCTAAAGATGGTGGCGCATTCTATGTTGTAAATGTGGATATGGAAAACACGGAAGTACACCATAACGTAGTACATGATATCATTGGTGCCGGAGGGTCCCACGGTATTTATCCGGATAACTCGGTACATAACGTTATTTTTTATGACAACATTACTTATAATACAAGTGCTAATGGCATGCTGATCAATGTTCCTAATGAATATCAATTGTTTTATAACAATTCAATCCAAGGTCCTATAGGCCAGTTCTGCAATAACTTTGATGTCTGTGATTCACTAGGGTCGAAATTTACAAATAACATAGTAAGTGGTGCATTTGGGGGCGGAGCAAATAATAATGATATGACGAAAGACAAAAATATCATTAGTGCTGGTACTACACATTGGACGGCTCCTTATAGTGTAACTAATCCAACGCCAACACTTCCATCAGCGTATACCTTGAAGAGTACTTCTACAGGCTTAGATCAAGGTGTAGTAATTCCAGGAATAACGGATGGTTATGTGGGAAATAAACCTGAAATAGGTGCAGTAGAAACTGGAGCAGCTCCATGGAAAGTAGGGCATGACTTTGCCGATCCTCCTAATCCTACTTTTTATCTAAATCCTAATATTCCATATAAAAACCAATTGAAAAATGCGGGCTTTGAAAGAGGCAATTTTGAAGAATGGTCAATTACTGCAGGAACTCCGTCCATTTTTAAAGGAAATGCATGGGATTATAAAGCGTCAAGCATGGTTAGATTTCAGAATCATGCTGTTCGGCTTAAAGCTGGAGACACCATACAACAGACGGTAAATGGTCTTAAACCTAATACGACCTATACAGTAAATGCTTGGGGAATCATACAGGGAACGGTATTTCAAGCAGAAGACTATCATGCTAGCTCAGGAACATTTGGCCAAACCCCTTTCAGAGGAGAAAACTGTCTTTGTGGTAACACGGCAGGCGCATGGGTTAAATATAACAGTATCGACTTTGGAACAAGTTTATACAACAGCATCAACTTCGGTGCAGTAAGCAGAGTAACCGGCGGTAAGATCGATGTTAAACTTGATCTTCCTACAAACCCGTCGATTGCCACTTATACGATAAATTCAACGAGTGACGTCATCAACAATGGCGCTTGGAATTACAATAAAACAGATACACCGATAACAACATCAGTTTCAGGGGTACACGATGTTTATTTGGTATTCTCCAATGCAAACGAAATCTACCTGGATAACTTCAGATTATCCAATACGACTGCTAATGTGGATCAAGCGATAGTTGGAGTTAAAGATTTTGGAGGTACGGAGACGACTACAACGATAACGGATAAGACGTTCAACAGCACAACAAGGGCGAAGAGCATTGAGTTTACTACTGGACCTACGAATACAAGCGCTACCATATATGCAAGTAAGGCAACCGGCAATTACTTTGCTTTTGTAGATGGTTTCGGGGTGGCTGAGAAAGTTCCAGTTCCGGCTCCATTCTCTGGTTCTTATAATGGAACAGCAGCTAATTTCACATGGCCAGTTGTTTCGAATGCTGTAAGCTACGATGTGTACCGTTCAGACATTAAAGATGGACCTTATACGACGATTGTGTGCAGTGAGGTAACAACACTTTCTTGTAGTGATTCAACAATTGTTGAGCTTGGAAAATCCTATTATTATATCATGAAGTCCCATTCATCTACTGGTGCATTGAGCGCGAATTCTGTAGAAGTCACCATTTATGTTCCTTATAAGCTATCGACAGACCCGTTCCAGACGATGCAGCCATTTGATAGTTTTGAGAATGGATTGAGTAATTGGGTGTCAATGCCTGGTAAAGGTACGCCATCGCTCAGCACAGCACAAGTTCATTCCGGTACAAGCAGTTACATCATTAATGAAGATATGGATACCATTTATCAAACCTACGATACGCCATTTAACAAGGTAGTCTCCATGTGGTTCTATGACACCGCTTCAGCAACTACCATGCAGAACGTAGCTTTTGTCGACGATAGTGTTACCGTACGGGGTATCGGGGTCAATACGCCCACTTCAGCAACGAAATACGTATATCGTACCGGCGGTACTCACATGGCTACAGGTGTAACTAGAACAACCGGATGGCATGAATTCAAGTGGGACTATACATCTGGCACCAAAGTGGATATGTACATCGACAATGTTAAGATTGCTTCTCTAACAGGGGCTGCGAACTTTAATCGTATAGTCATTGGCGATCAGTGGTCAGGGAATACGGTTACGGCGTATTACGATGATATTTCCATTATGGATCTCCCAGCAGCACCGACGCAGAGTCATATCGAAGCTGGAAACGGAAAGCTTACCTTGAATTGGAGCAGCACTTCCGGAGCGATCGGATATAAAGTCAAATATGGAACAGAAAGCGGCGTTTACACGTCAACGGTTGATGCAGGCCATGTTTCCAGCACGACTATAGCGGGCCTTCAAAATGGAACCACGTATTATTTCGCAATCATTGCCTACAACTCAGCGGGACAAAGTCGTAATTCCAATGAAGTAATGGGAACGCCAGATGGCACGCCACCGTCAACACAAGCTGATTTGGATGGATCGAAAGGCACAGAAGACTGGTTTACTTCGGATGTGACGATAACGCTTCAATCTCAAGATGATAATGTCGGGGTAGCGTCCACGGAATATGCATTGAACGTAATGCAAAGCGTTTACGGCTTGCAATCAACTAATGGATTCGTGCCGTATACCTCTCCGCTCTTACTTAACGATGGTATCTATGAGCTGCAGTATCGGTCGATAGATCGCGCTGGAAATGTTGAAGCGTCCAAGACGATTACAGTGAATGTAGATAAAGCAGCACCAACAATGGTAATTACCATGAATGGGAGTCCTCTAGTGGGCGGTGCTGCTTTCTTAGACAGCCAATTGTTAACCCTGCTCGTTCAATCGGAAGATCAATTGTCTGGATTAGCCGCACAAACCATTCTCATAGATGGCGTCGTGGCATCCACGGATCAACATACATTGAACTGGGCAGGTCAACTAGGTATCCATTTCATTCAAGCAGTTGCGACGGATCAGGCTGGCAATGTGACGATATCCGAGATTAACGTTAAAGTTGCGGCCAACGAAAGTTCGATGCAGGAATTGATGGAAAGATTTATGGCCACTGGGGAAGTAGACGGGTCGTTGGAAGCGCAAATCACAAACAAATTCAGTCAGTCTCTTGAGCAATACAGCAAAGGACATATGGATCAAGCGATTAAGCATATGCAAGATGTTCTGAAGGTTCTTGAAAAAGTGAAACCTGATGAGATTTCAGCTTATGTAAAGCAAGTTTTGACTACTGATGCGAAGGCTATAATCGCAGCTTGGTCCAGATAATAACTTATGCACACATGTTATGAATATGGCAGCAGAATGCAAACCGGATAGGAGTCGGAACTCCTATCCGGTTTTTGCATTTTGACCAAAAGCACAGTGTTTTCCGAATTGTATGCATAAAAAGTAGAGTGTTTTTCATTAATTACAGTAGTTGATGAGCTTCATAAAGATGATAATGAAGGCATCTTATACGTATATTTTTTGAGGAGGGGAGACCGTATGGAGCAAAAACGGCTTCGGGTCTTTTGTATAGGCTTGAACAATCACTGGCTTTCACATTGGGTTTCTCGCCCAGATGTTCAGGTTGCCGGAGTTAGCAACAGATATGGGGAAGCGACTGAGCATTGTGCCGATCTGCCTCAGTTCGAGGATATACGCGGCGCGCTTCGCTTGCTAAAGCCTGATCTAGTCACGATGGTGACGCCTCCTTCTGCCAAAACTTGTATGGAGACAATCCGAACAGTACTGGATAGCGGATGCGATATATATCTTGAGAAATTCAGACCGCAGTCCTGGGAAGACGGGGCGACTATGGTTTCGCTCTCCCGTTCGACAGGCAGACAAATCGCCATCGGAGAATCGTACAGATTCGATAAATATGTTGAGCAAACGAAGCAAGTCATACTAAGCGGCAGGCTCGGCAATTTGGAACAAATCGTATGGCGATGCCAAAGGCCGAGTATTCGTGCAGGTTGGATGAATGGGTATGAGCACGTGATGTTGGAGGATTTAACCTACCATCATCTCGGTGTGATTCATTACCTGATCGGCGCCGAACAATTTAAGCAAGTCTTTGCGACTTCCATGCTTCTATCTTGGTCAATTGAGCAATCACCTTCGGTTGTATCTCTCCTTGCACAGAGTAACGAAGGACTAAACTTGAATTATTACGCTTCATGGGCAGCGCACGGCGCGGCAACATCATGGCTTGGCGAATTCCAACTTGACGGGTCGGAGGGAAGTTTGCAATTGCGCAGCGATGGCCTGGTCTTCATCAACCGTGACGGGGAAGAAGAGAAGATCGCACCAGATGATACCTATGGCTTTGAATTGCGTGAGGGCATTGTGAATGAATTTATAAATGCATGTAAACAAGGACGAAAGTCTGACTTAGATATTTCATCGTTTCAACCCGTTATTCGGATGATTCAAGCATCGTTGGAATCAGTGCGGACAGGGAATAAGGTCGATATTTAGCAGTGTACTTTTTCATGAAGGGATGAAGATCCAAGTGGAATATACGATTCTAGGAAAAACAGGATTTCGAGTTTCAAAAATTGGTTTGGGCGGCGCTCCGCTCGGCGGTGACTTTGGCGAGACAACGGATGAGGTTGTGACGAGTGTCATTGACGCTGCCTTGGATTTGGGCATTAATTTTATCGATACAGCTCCGTTATATGGCAGAGGAGAAAGCGAACGCAGAATCGGACAGGCGCTGAAAGGGAAGCGCGATCAAGTCATTTTGGCCACGAAGGCTGTGATGAGAGGTACGCCATATTCGTATGAGAACACCATTCAATCCGTAGAAGAAAGCTTACAAAGACTTCAGACGGATTATATCGATCTCATTCAGCTCCATGAATTGGAGCAAACGAGCTACGAACAAGCGGTGAACGAGACGATTCCAGCTTTTCTAAAGCTGAAGGAACAGGGCAAGGTAAGAGCCATCGGCGTTAACGCGGGGAAGCTTGAATTATTGATACCGTTTCTCAAGGAGGATTTGGTCGATACCATCCAGACCTATGCGAAGTATACGTTGGTTGATTATACAGCCAAAGATGAACTGCTTCCGCTCGCTAAGGAAAAAAATATCGGCGTCATTCATGGCAGTCCGCTGGCTATGGGTATATTGGCGGATCAACCTGCCCCCTTTTTACAACAAAATCATACCTTGCTTGAAGAATCGAACCGAAGGATGGAGCAGCTGCAATTTCTGCGAAAAACCGAGCCGAAAGGTCTTGTAGAGCCGGCGATGCGCTTTAGCTTAACTTGTCCGGAAATTGCGATTACGTTAACGGGAACGACTTCGATCCGTTCGTTGCAGGCGAATACAAACTATTGTGACGGTGTTGGATTGTCGGATCAGGAACTTGAGAAAGTATTTGCGCTGTTCCCTGGACAGCGATTGTTATAGCAGATTATGTGGGAGGAAAAGAACATGACAACAGGCGTCGTTAATGAAGCATGGGCCCAGGAAGTGTGGGGAAAGATCGTTGCGAAAGTTGAACGAACAAGCAAACGGATCGGAGATTCATTTCCATATGCCTCCGTGAATGGCACCTATAACTCGGAATCGAATGATTGGTGGACCAATGGATTTTGGCCAGGTTTGCTGTGGCTGATCTACAAAGAAAACGAACATACAGATTTTCGTGATATCGCGGTGTCGGTTGAGAACCAGATGGACGAAACGCTGTTAGGGTACGAAAAGCTTCATCATGACGTCGGCTTTATGTGGAGTTTGACGTCTGTGGCGCAATATAAGCTGCTAGGCACGGAAGCTTCCAAAATCCGCGGGCTGATGGCAGCGAGCCATCTTGCGGGCCGTTTCAATCTTAAAGGCCAATTCATTCGCGCATGGAACGGTGAGAATCAACAAGGATGGGCAATTATCGATTGCCTCCTGAATTTGCCTCTGCTCTACTGGGCGAGTGAAACTACTAATGATCCGCGCTTCCGTCATATCGCAGTGGCACATGCAGATACCGTGCTTCGTGAGTTTATCCGACCTGACGGTTCCTCGCACCATATCGTCATCTTCGATCCTGAGACAGGCGAGCGAATTGAAGCTAGAGGCGGACAAGGATACTCGCCGGATTCGGCTTGGGCTCGCGGCACGTCATGGGCGCTGTACGGTATGGCGCTCAGCTACAAATATACGGGGCATCAAAGATATTTGGATGCGGCCAAGCGCGTCGCGCATTTTTATATCGCCAATATGCCGGCAGACGCTGCACCATATTGGGATTTTCGAGCACCGGTTGAGCCGGAAACGGCCTATGATACATCAGCAGCGGCCTGTGCAGCCACTGGATTGTTAGAAATCAGTCGTGCTGTTCCTGAATCGGAGGCACATATGTACAGTGAGGCAGCGAAGCGTATTTTGTTGGTACTCACAGAGCAATACACCTCTTGGGGTGAAGACGATGAGGGCATTTTGACAATGGCAACTGCAAATTTTCCGAAAAGAGCCTATGTTAATGTTCCGATTATATATGGCGATTACTATTATGCCGAAGCGATAGCCAAGCTGCGTGGACGTACAGAGCTGTTCTGGTAAGGAGGAACATGACATGAAACCGAACATTCATGCACTCGGCAATTGGCTGATGTCTTGGGTTCAGAAAGACGGAGCCATTCATGGCTTTCATAATCATTCCGTGTGGGGATCCAATCCATATCGGTGGGCGGATTTTACAAGTGGGCACAGCACATGGGCAAGTCCATTGATGGCTGCTCTAAGCCGAATAGTAGCAGAAGAGCATAGCACGAGATTAAAAGAACATGTCCTTCAGATGATTGAGTTTCAAACGACTCGATTTCAAGAGGATGGGCAGTACAAACATATCGGATTTCAGGTCGGGGAGATGCTCAATCAAGGTTTAATTCATAACATGATGCCGAACGTCGCTTTGGGATTGACGGCACTTCATGGCCGCTCGTGGCTGCCCTTGGAATCCATGGCAAACATTCGGCAGTCGATGCTTCGCAATCTGCAGGCTTGCGACGAAATCTATCCGTTCAAAAAAACAAGAAACATCAGCAATCAAGAATATTGCCGTCTGTGGGGAAAGTTGTTGTATCAGCATTTGTTTCCTGATTCGCCTTGGCGAAATGGGATCCAAGACGATTTGAACTTTATGATCGAAAACTTTCATATAAAAGGCATTCCGGATTTGGACTGTGAAGCCACATTCCGCTATTTAGGTGATACGAGCATGGTTGAGCCCGCGGAATACTATGGATTAATGATCGCTCCGTTGGTGTTGGCTTATGAAATGTTCAACAAACCTGAATATCTGCATCACGCTGGCAATCTATGCCGACATTTGGCCCGGTCAGCCTGGATCGATCGGAATGAGCAGAAACGTATGCATCGCATGTGGCTGCGTCGAGGATCCGAGTGGACCAAAATGAACGGACCGATGCTCATAGCTGGAATGGGCATGTCCTTATACGGTGTCGCTCGCTTTTTAGAGCATAAGTGGGATGAAGAGTTGGCGTATTTCTTGACGGAATGTGACGCAACTTATGCTTCCTATCAGTCGCCAAGAGGTTATTTTGCATCAGCAACCGGTTGGCAAAATGAAGCTGATATTTCACCTAGCTCGGCTTGGCATGCGCATGATTTTTATTATTTGCTGCATCGCCACGGACTCGGAGCGAATATGAGCTCGAATCTGTTGGTGCCTCATCAGCGCATATCCGTGTTACTGGGAGATCAGTGTATATGGGTCGAAGAAGGTGAACATTGGGCCATTAATGATTATTACTGGCAGGATGTCCATAAGCTGATCGGCCGCAAGGACGAAGCTATATTTGGGCGAGATACCGGCTGGGTAGGTGGAGAGCGTGCGCTTCCTAACCATTTTTTGTTTCCGAACCAGCCTGTATTTGTCAAAACCGACGATGGCATCTATTTAAAAGCCGATGAGCGGACAGCTCAAAACATAGATATTACCAGCATTGCTGAACTGCCCTACTTGGGCTTGTGGGAATAAGAACGAATCAAGCATCTATGGAACATATTGGGGAGGATTATTGCAATGAATCTGCTTACTTTTGTTCAAAACGGCAAATACCGACTTGGTATTAACATAGATCAAAGGAGTGATAACCGTGTCAACGCCTAACTCGGATCAAGCGATTCCACGTATTGCCGCTAAGCGTCAAGTGGTTCCGCCGCACTGGGCACTAACGGAACGACTGCTGATCGATCAATTGAATAAAGCTGCTTTTGAATTTGTGGAACGCTATACGCGGCCGGACGGCACATTAATTTGGCGAGAAGATTGGCCAGGGATGGATGGCTCGGACGATCCATATGAAGGATTTATGAATCTGGCGCTGCTCTATATGCTCGGCGGAAGCAGTGAGTTACATGGTCTTGCGCGTAAAATCTGGGAAGGGATTACGTGGCAGTGGACGGAATACGGTCAAATTCACCGTGAGTTTGATGCTTATTATGATTGGATGCATCATGGAGAGGGATATTTGTTCACGTACTTCCTTGGACTTGCGGGACCAGTTACGTTAAAGGATCGCCAACGAGCTGTTCGATTCGCTGGGATGTACACGGGCGAAGACAAAGAGGCGCTCAATTACGACAAGGAGCACAAGCTGATCCGTTCGGCTATTTCAGGGAGCACGGGGCCGCGCTTCGAGCTGACGGAAGAAGATTGGAGCACGCACCGTGGCATTTTGGATGATTATTTGGCGCCGTACGAAGATATTCCAGGCGTGGATTTTGCTAGCGGCAAATGTGCATGGTCGAACGATGAGGTGTATGCGAACATTATCCGCATGATGAATGAACGCATGACGCGCGGCGATGTACCGTTGAACCTCAACGCGACGGGGCTGGTGACCAACGCATTCCTTCATACTGGCGAAGAGAAATATCGCAACTGGGTGCTGGATTATTTGGCTGCTTGGCAGGAACGAACGAAGCAAAACGGTGGCATCATTCCGGATAATGTCGGATTGACCGGCGAAATCGGTGAATATAACGACGGCAAATGGTGGGGGGGCTATTACGGCTGGCGCTGGCCGCATGGGTTCATGACGATCATTGAGCCATTAACGAATGCTTGCATGAATGCTGCGCTGCTAACAGGCGATATGAAGATGCTTGATTTGGCACGTCAACAATTGGATGAGAACTGGGCGCTGCGTGAGGAGCAGGACGGCGAGGTTCGCGTTCCGTATAAACGTTTTGACGCTGGCTGGACGGATTATCGGAAAGCGGCACCGCAATACCCTGTCTATTTGTGGACGATGTCGATGGCGGACGAAGATTTGGAACGTATTGACCGTATACCGAAAGACCATAACTGGAATCAGGTGATCATTCCGAAGCTCTCCGGCACAGACAAGAAAACGAAGAGAAATACGAAGCATTACATCGGTAATACACAGCCTTGGTTCCAATTTATTCGCGGGCTTAATCCAGATTATCCGCAGAAGATTCTCGATGCGAACGTTGACTTGGTCGCGCAGCAGTTGGACAAAATGCGTTCTGAAGCGGGCAATCCATATAACTGGGCGAATCAATTCAGCGATGATGATTTTTCCAGCATTCACATATGGCAAGAAATGTGCCCGATCTACATGGAAAGTCTCGTCCAATTGACGTTAGGCGGTCCTATGCATATTTCGCACGGCGGCTTGCAGCATGCGAGAGTGAGATACTATGATGCGGATGCGAAACGTCCAGGTCTGCCTGAATCGGTCGCTGCGTTAGTATCAGATCTTACATCACAATCTGTATCGTTAGAACTCGTAAATACAAGTCAGTTCGACAACCGCTCTGTCATCATTCAGGCAGGGACATTCGGGGAACATCAATTTAAAGAGGTTTACTTCGTAGAAGCGGTAAATGCAAGCATGGAGATGACAGCGGTTAACCATAAATGGCTGCAAGTCGATCTTCCTGCAGGGACAGGTGTTTCATTGCTTTTGATTATGAACCGATATGTAAATGCCCCATCCTATGATATGCCTTGGGCAGATCGCGAAAAAGACGTCCTGCTAGAAGGTAGAAAGCCATAATCTAGACGTGCGAAAGGAGACTGCAATTGCAGAGACATCTTTACTTTTCTCAGTTGAAAGTTGGAATGGAAGAAATCTTTCGCACCGCAAGATTAAAGCCGGACATGGCGGCAAGTTATATCTATTATCACGATCAAATGCAGGAAGAGCGGCCAGAGAGCTTCAATAAGACTATAAGGAAAAAGCGAGGCGTAGAGCCTCGCTTTTTTATTTGCCGAGAAGCTCGGATGAAGTCACTCTCTGCTTATTCCGATATTGCGACGGTGTGACACCCGTTATTTTCTTAAACACTTTCGAGAAATGGTTTTGATAGTCAAAGCCGACGGCGACAGCAATTGCATGGATTGACTTTCGAGAAGCTGTCAGAAGTCTCTTGCTCTCGGTAATTCGAATTTCATTCAAATTATCACTAAATGATAGTCCCGTTTCGAGATTGATCTTATTCGATATATAAGAAGGATGCTTGCCGAATTTATCAGCGACTTCATTCAATGTGATTTTTTCGAAAAAGTGCATATGCATATAGTGAATGATATCTCTCACTAATGAGGTGTATTGCGGATTGGCAAATTGTTTGATGGCCGCGGTGAATTGTAGAATCATTTCTTTCAGAAGCAGTACAATTTCAGCTCTTGAGCTTAAATCCTCTGCCTGAACGATTAATTTGTAGGCAAGCGTTCTGGCAAACTCATTTTCTACACCGCTTTCCACCGCAATTTGGCATACGATCGCACAGGTGGAGATGAAATGATTTTTGGCTGATCGAAGAACATCTCCGCTAGCAAGCTCGAAACGGTTGACGCCTTCTTGGAAGCTGGACATGGCGTCCAAATGACTTTGAACAATGGAGGCATCGCCTGTCTGCATTTTTTCTTTTAACCGTTTGTATTCCTCAAGCGTAATGTGAACAGGTTCTTGCTCGTAATAGAGATTGACAAGAGAAATCTCTGGAATGACGTGAAATGATGGGGTATTCGTGATGGTGTATGTTACGGGACGCGGTATTCCACTTACTTCTTTGACGAACAGCCAATAAAATAATCGGCCCAGATATTCAAGTTCTTTTCTATTTTTGGAAGGGATCAGCTTATCGTAAGTGCTTTCAGGGGACGTAAGCCCAATAGGTCCTAGTAGGAGGATAAACTTCTCGCTCTCTATTCGAATCGTCAGGACATGAAACAAACATGAATCAGGAGTCCAAAATGTAAAGAATGGATGATCAACACGGGACATTTCACCCATCATCTCTTTCAACATTAACGGTGCGTTGGCGTGCAGCTTTTGCCTATCCGGGTGGATACATGCGAACAGAAGCTGCCCATCCTGATCAGCTCCAAGGATATCAATCCCATGCAAATAATGAAAGCATTGTGCTTTCTCCTCAACGGACCTCATGCATATCCTCCATAAACTTGCTCAGATAACTCCCATATTACATTTGTTCAAATGACAATTCAATGTGCAGCTCAATTCAGAACACACCGCCTCAAATAGGAAGTAGATTCAGCAGAGCTATTGCAACCTGCCTTTCCAGAAAATACAAAAAAACAAAGTAGGTAGTTTCTATAACCTACCTACTTTGTTCCTTGGGGATAAACTATTTAACAAGGCCATGTGGATCAATAACAAATTTACGTGAAACGCCACGATCAAAATCTTGATAGGCCTTCGGAGCATCATTTAATGAAATAAGGGTTGCATTTACAGCTTTTGCAATTTGTGCTCTGCCACTAAGAATAGCCATCATCAAATCTCTATGGTATTTCATGACGGGTGTCTGGCCTGTAACGAAGGTATGTGATTTTGCCCAACCGAGCCCAAAACGAATTTTGAGTGTACCAATTTTGGAATCTTCGTCAATCGCACCTGGATCTCCAGTCACATAAAGTCCTGGAATTCCCAAGCTTCCTCCCGCGCGTGTCACTTCCATAATGGAATTCAACACGGTAGCTGGCGCTTCACCGTGAGATTTCCCATGTCCATGAGCTTCAAAACCTACGCAGTCAATCGCTGAATCCACTTCAGGAATGCCTAATATTTGATCGATTTGTCCAGCAAGGTCACCATTCTCACTTAGATTAACGGTTTCGCAACCAAAACTTTTCGCTTGAGCAAGTCGCTCCGCATTTAAATCGCCAACAATAACAACGGCTGCCCCCAATAACTGAGCAGAGTGAGCGGCAGCAAGACCTACTGGACCTGCACCTGCAACATAAACCGTTGAACCTGGACGAACTCCAGCGCTAATAGCACCATGATAACCAGTTGGGAAAATATCAGAAAGCATCGTTAAATCAAGAATTTTTTCCATCGCTTGTTCTTTATTCGGAAACTTTAATAATTGAAAATCTGCATATGGCACCATCACATATTCAGATTGCCCTCCGACCCAACCTCCCATATCGACATAGCCATATGCGGAGCCAGGGCGATCCGGATTAACGTTTAGACATACATTGGTATTACGTTCTTTACAGCTCCGACAACGACCGCATGCGATATTGAAAGGGACGGAGACGAGATCTCCTTTTTTGATAAATTCCACATCACGTCCAACTTCAATAACCTCGCCAGTAATTTCATGACCTAAAATGAGGCCTGATGGTGCGGTTGTTCTACCTCTAACCATGTGCTGGTCGCTGCCGCAAATATTCGTAGTAATGACTTTAAGGATGACGCCATGCTCACATTTACGTCCTACATTCAATGGATTTACGCCTGGGCCATCTTTAAGCACTAAATCAGGATAATCCGTATTTCTAACCTCTACACTACCTGGTTTACTATAGACAACAGCTCTATTTCCCGACATTTTCGTTACCTCCCATTATCGAATGATCGTGCTCCAAAGTTCTCTTACTACATGTTGTAAATACAGAGATTGCTGCCAGCGATCACTAATTTCTTGATTCCTTCCGCTTGACTCATTGGATGTAATTGCATAGGGAGGTGGACCTAATTCAATAACGACCGGAAATACATCACTTCTGTTAGCTTGCTGCATCCAATGTTTCATCCCCGATCCCCACCATTTAACAAAATGGGAGAACATGGGGTGACTTTTTTCCTCACCAGGGTCAATCTGTATTTGTTCTCCGTTGGATATCCTCGTATGTATGCTAGAAGTGTTCGAAAGTAGTGCATGGAGTAACTCGTCCGCTTTTTGAGAAACGGTATGCATTTCCCCGGCGACGATGTAATGAGAAAAGTCGATGGTTAAAGGCAGAGACTCTAGTTCCCTAACGTATTCAACGGTACGCATCAAATCTTGAATAATCGTTCCCCTATGTGTTTCAATGAAAACAGGTATGCCCGCATCCCTGGATAGTTGCTGTATGCCCTTCAAGAGTTCAATGGCAGATTGCCCCGTCAGAAACGGCTGCATGACTTGTGCATTAATAAAATCAATACCGCCAAAGGCTTTTGCTCTTTCAAGGAAAACAGCCATATCTTCATAGGAGGTAGGGTAAGCGTTTACACTAAATGACAAGTCATGCTTGGCTAAAAGATGCTTCCAATAATCAGCTTTTTCAGGTGAAGGAAGGAATCCATTAACGCCGTCAAAACCACTCGTAGCGATTAAGGCTATTTTCTCTTCGTCCGTTGGTACGTTTCCTTTAAAGATATTCAAATTACCCATCGCCCACCAGGACATTTGAACATCTAATTGATTATTCATGTTTCCACCTCTCATCTCGATATCATGAAATGGTAATCCAATACATATTCTTTAGTTTAAGTTTAATTCATTAAAGGATGAAGTATGAATCTTGCTTATTTATCATGTAATCCTGCTATTTTAAAAACAAAGGTGGTTGAATCATGAATTTAACTCGAGTTGCGTAGTTTGCATTCGTGTTTTGGCAACTCCTAGTGCCAAGTTCCCCCACAGAGTCTGCTCCACAAACTGAGATTGCTCATTTGTACATTGGACAATTAATATAACTTCACCTTTTTTCGTCTTCGCAGTTCTGATCTTTTTTCGTTTAATTAAATTTTTTGTAAAATCGTATAAAAAACCGATCGTAAAACCGCTAGCTGCTCCAATTAGCCCCCAGAATACGGGACCCCAGTAGAGAACAAATCCTCTAGATACCCCAATCGTCCCGCCCATCATGGCAAGTATAAGTCCAATATCGACTAACGAGGTTCCGTCTGTACCGTGCATTGTATCAATCAGTTTCATATCGATTGAACGATTATCAAGTGGAACAGCGTAGATATTGACGACCTCATTTTCTTTAAGTTTACTTATAGCAAGCTCTACATAGTGTGAATGCTGAAATGTAGAGAAGAATTGTATGCCCATTAGATTTTTTCTCCTTTCTGTAAAACAAAGTTCGGCGATTGATATTCTCTTTTCAAGAAATCGGCTTGTTCACAATCAAACAATTTGTTTAGCTCTACGGCATTTGAGTAGGAATCATACAAACCAAAGAAATAAATCGATGGGAAGTAAAGGAACCACTGAGCTCCCATAATTTCTCTTGATTTAGGAAAGTTCCCTAGAAAAAAATAATGAAATCCTTCAATCATGTTGGAATGAATAACAATAAACATGGTCATTAAAAGTGTTAAAGAAGCTCCTAAGATCCGATGAATATACAGTTGCCCGAGACTTGGGATTGTCATCGACCAAACCAATGCAAGCCATGGCTTTTTCTTGTCCAAATAGTTCATCTCGAAAGGGCTCACCGAGAAGCTTGGATATCTGGCATTTTCCCTTTTCGCCAGCAGGTGGAGCTTATTTCCATCGACAGTAGTTCGGTAGCTATCCCAAATTGCAAACAAATAAACGGGAATATAGAGGTATATGTACTTTTCGTTTAATACAGCCTTTGCTTGGGCAAAATCGCCGTTAAACGAGTGCATCATGGCTGTATTAAGTTGGGTTAATTGGTTGATATAAAATTCCCAAAAAAACAATGCAAAGCCAGTGATAAATTTGTGTACTAAGAGGTGACCGAATCCAGGGAACGCAACTGACCATAAAGCAATTATCAGAGGATTTCGTTGATGAAGTTGGATTGTACCGAACGAAGTAACATTGGCTAGATAATAACGATTTCTATATTTGTTACGGAAGTTATTCATTTTTTGACCTCTATCCACGAATATCAGTTTGCATATATAATTTGTACAATTGTTACAGTTTATACTTGATCTCGAGCCCGATTAGGTCTGTTTTCTATTTTAAAATGAGTCGTAAGGCAAAATAAAAAAGCACCACTTAGGTGCTTCAGCTTTAAGCGTAATATTTTTTTAAACCCGATTTTTATAAACCCTCATGGCAAAGAAATAGGCAACCAACAAAATCCCGACGCACCACGCAAGAGCGACCCATATCTCATTGCCTACCGGTTGATTTGCCAGTAGTGCACGGATGGCGTTCACGATCGAGGTTACCGGCTGGTTTTCGGCAAAGGCGCGAACGACCGATGGCATCGACTCGGTTGGCACAAACGCCGAACTGATAAATGGCAGGAAGATAAGTGGATAGGAAAATGCGCTTGCACCTTCAATCGTTTTTGCGGACAGTCCGGCAATCGCCGCGACCCAAGTTAAGGCCAGTGTAAACAACGCGAGTATGCCTACTACGGCAAGCCAAGGCAGTATCCCCGCGGACGAACGAAAACCCATAATCAACGCTACAAGAATGATGACGATTAGTGATATGGCGTTGGACACCAGAGAGGTCAGCACATGTCCCCAAAGCAAGGCGGAACGTGAAATCGGCATGGTGTGAAACCGCTCGAATATGCCTCGCTGCTTATCCATAAACAGGCGGTAAGACGTATAGGCTATGCCGCTTGCGATCGCCATAAGCAGTATGCCTGGCAACAGGTAATTCACATAGTTATCCGTTCCAGTTTGAATGGCGCCGCCTAACACATAGACGAACAGCAGCATCATGGCAATTGGCGTGATGCAGACCGTGATGATGGTGTCCAAACTGCGGAAAATATGGCGCATGGAACGTCCAAGCATAACGCTAATATCGGTGAAAAAATGATTTTTTGCCGTTTCCATTTACTTCGCCTCCTTTTTGCCGACGATGGAGAGGAAGATGTCCTCTAATGACGGCTGTTTTTCAACATATTCCACCTTTGCGGTTGGGAACAGCTTTTTTAGATCCGCGAGTGTGCCGCTGGCGATAATCCTACCCTCATGCAGAATGGCAATTCGGTCGGCAAGCTGTTCAGCTTCCTCCAAATACTGCGTGGTTAAGAGCACCGTCGTGCCGCCGCTCGCCAGCTCCTTAACAATCTTCCAAACCTCGATGCGCGCCTCGGGATCAAGCCCAGTCGTCGGCTCGTCGAGGAAAATGATCTGCGGATTACCCACAAGGCTCAAGGCGATGTCTAGCCTGCGACGCATACCACCCGAATACGTAGACGCCCTACGGTCGGCGGCGTCTGTCAAGTCGAAGCGTTTAAGCAAGTCGTCCGCAACCTGACGCGGATTCTTGAGGTATCGCAGCTTCGCAATCATGATCAGATTTTCTCGTCCGGTCAAAATTTCGTCCACCGCGGCAAATTGCCCTGTCAGAGAGATTGCCTGCCGCACATGATCGGGTTTTGACGCAACATCGAATCCGTTAACGATGGCCGTTCCGCTGTCTTGTTTAAGCAGCGTGGTGAGGATTTTGACAACCGTTGTCTTGCCAGCACCGTTGGAGCCGAGCAGGGCGAAAATACTACCTTTTTCAACCTCGAAATCCACGCCCTTTAAGACTTGATGCTGCTTGTAGGACTTTTGCAGACCAATCACTTTAATTGAAGTATTTTGCATATGAATCCCCCCTTAAATTAAGGTAACCTTTGACAGATCGACTTCCATGCCCTTAAGAGAGGCATAAGTCAACTTATCCATCATCGCTCCGTCAAAGCTGACCTTTTTAATAACGCGATAATATTTCTTAGTCAACGTAAAACCTGAAAGAAAAGACACATTTCTGAGTGTTGCTCCCTTGAACGAAACTCCGGTTAATGCCGCTTTGTCAAACTTAACACCGATAAAAGTCAATCCGTCAAAACACAACCCACTCAAATCAGAGTAACTGAAGTTAACCCCATCGAATATACAACCTTCAAAAGTCGTTTTTCTAAGATCGGTCGTCATTAACTTCACGTCTGTCAGTCTTACATCTGTGAATTTGACACCGTCAAGCCCCGATCTGCTGAAATTGGTTCTTACGAGGATCGCCTTATTGAAGCTTGCATTTGTCAGGTCAAGCGCGGAGAAGCTGGAGTCCGTCAGATTCGCGCTGTCAAAATTGGCTTCACGTACGTCGCTGCCCTTAAACGAACTGCCGGTCAAATCTGCGCCAGCAAAGTCGGAACCGTGCAATGCGCTGCCATTAAACTGTCCTTTATGGGCCCTAACGCCTGCAAAGTCGCTTTTCGCAAGGTTGCTCCCGCTAAAGTTTGTCACTACTTGCCTTTCCAGCGAGCGGGAGAGGTTGGCGATCTCGAGGATCGTTTGTTCGATGTTGCCGTTGTTCAAATGGTTCGTTAATTTCGGATTCATATCATCAAATCTCCTTTAAATAAATTTTTTAGTACGCGCTTCGAATATTCCCAATTGTTTTTGTTGCGTATGTCCGTTTAGCAGGTCGGATGTAATTTTGTTCTCGCTCATGTAATCAATTTACTTCTTTATAATACGACACACTACTATGACTGTCAAGGTAGTATTTTAAATAAAATACTTTGTTTGTTAAATTATATTCATAACGATATCTAACGGATTCATTCTCTATTTTCGTACTTTTTCAGCAAGTATAAAGAACATAAATATACCGATGCTCACTCCGACTTATATATCGGTGTAGGCATCGGTATAAATGTAAATGGATGAAAAGCAAAAAAAATTTAACGCATGCATAATATTCTTTAAACTCCGCATGATAATAACACACCAAGAAAAGGAGTGAATAACATTATGGCTAACAACACATTGGCAGTTCCACAAGCAAAAGCAGCAATGGATCAACTGAAGTTTGAGGTAGCACAAGAGTTAGGGATTCAGCTGCAAGCATACAATGGAAACCTCGCATCACGCGATGCTGGCTCCATTGGTGGCAACATTACTAAGCGGTTAGTGCAAATCGCAGAACAACAACTTTCTGGATCGGCAGGAAGCTTCAGACGCTAAGTTGAAGGTAATTGCAGGCAATCTCAAAAGACTACAAGCACCTATTCCTCCTTGGGTGAATGCAGTCTTTTTTAATTTATCTTGGTATAACCTTTCAAGATCTCAGCGCGTGCCGATAAGCAATCGGTACGCGCTATTTGAGTTTTGGTAAAGCCATTTGAATGATTTAACTGTTGTCAAAAACAATACAGTTATGTTATGGTGTAACCAAATACAGATAAGATTCCCGGATATGGAAGGAAGAATAGGAGAACCTCATACGATGACCAACAAGAACAAACAGCATGCCGTTCGCTTAGCGCTGCTGCTAGGTTTATTTTCGACACTCGGGCCATTTACCATTGATATGTATTTACCGGCCTTTCCTCAGATTGTGGAGCAATTCGATACGACAGCTTCCCTCGTCCAGCTCAGCTTAACCGCCTGTTTACTGGGACTTGGTGTCGGCCAAATGGTCATGGGTTCGCTCAGCGACGTCTACGGCAGGCGCAAGCCACTGCTCATTTCCATGGCTCTCTATGTTGTGGCATCAATAGCTTGCGCGATTGCTCCGAGTATATGGCTGCTAATCCTTGCACGGCTTGTGCAGGGGTTTGTTGCGTCGGCGGGCATTGTCATTTCCCGGGCAATTGCACGCGACATGTATAGCGGCCACGAGCTTACCAAATTTTTCTCGATGCTTTTGCTTGTCGGGAACTTGGGCCCGCTTGTGGCACCAGTGACGGGAAGCGGTGTACTAGCGATCACCAGCTGGGTTGGCGTCTTTATCGCATTGGCGCTATTTGGGACCTTCCTTCTTGCCATGACAAAATGGAGACTCAAAGAAACGCTGCCTGTCGAGCGCCGCAGTCCTAGCAATTTTGCGCAGCAACTACGAAACTATGGATCGCTTTTACGCGACCGCTCATTTGCAGGCTATATGCTCGCGCAAGGGGTTATGATCGCGGGGGTCTTCGCTTACGTTTCTGGTACACCTTTTATTTATCAAAATATTTACGGGGTTTCCCCTACGGTATTTGCACTGTTGTTCGGATCCAACGGCATCACCTTGATAATCGGTTCTCAGTTGGTTGGTCGGATGGCTCACCGTGTATCGGAGCAGTTCTTCCTGCTGTTTGGTCTATGGCTTGCTGGCGCTGCCAGCATCACTGTCTTATTGGTGGCTATTTTTCACGGCCCGTTGTACGCACTCGTGATTCCGCTCGTTTTCTTTGTAGGGTCCATCGGCATTACATCCACGGCAGCTTTTCCGCTTGCGATGGAGAGCCAGGCGCATATGGCGGGCAGTGCGGCTGCGTTGATGGGCGTCATTCCCTTTTTGCTCGGTGCGGTCGTTTCTCCGCTTGTTGGCATCGCCGGGGAACATACAGCTGTTCCACTGGGGGTCATTATTTTAACAACTAGCGCTGCAGCGATGCTGTCTTACTTCCTTTTAGTAAAAAAAGGATCGAAAGAGGCGGCTTGAGGGATACCCAAATGAGAGGTTGCATGTATCCAAGATCTAAGGAAAGTTGAACAAACAGATAGTTCTAAACAATTCTAAACAATCAAAAACGGAGCGCCGCGGGTTTGCGGGCTCCGTTTTTGAATTAATATGGAATATTAATAGTTGCACTTTAGCCCAACCACAGAATTAGATGGTTGGGCTCTTTTTTTGCGAATTGTCGGAAAAGTATAAAGGAATGCCAAATAATCTAAATACATGGAAGTGTTCATCGGTCAAAATAAAGATAAGCATTAATGACATTGTTGATTTTAGAGGGAGGAAATCGTTTGAAATGTGTAATGGCTTTTCATCGCAAACAGATTCGACAAGCTTGGGCGTATATGCTGATTTTATGTATGACAGTTTCGTTGTTGCCTGCTGCGTCCGTAACAGCAGCAGTGGGTGATCCATTGCCTGTGTTTAGGGAGGATTTCAATGATGGACTAGCAGACGGTTGGACAACTTATGGGTCTGAAAATGCAGGGAATAGAGGGTCTTGGACAGTCAATGCAGCGAATCAGTATAGAACGACTGGAGCCCCAGGCTCCAAAACTGTGTTTCAGAATACCAATTTTAAAGATTTAGTTTATGAAGCGGATCTCCAGGTATCCGGTATCAATTCAGATCAATCAGGGCTGCTATTTCGGGTCACTGGAGCTACGGGTGATGTGGCAGACGGATATAATGGCTACTTTGCTGCATTGCGTGTAGATAAAAAGATTATGCTCTCCAGGGTTGTAGGCGCGGGCGGCAATGAGTATAAACAATTGCAAGAAGTATCTTATCCTTATGCAAGCGGTCATATGAAAGTAGTCGCGGTAGGCAATCACATTCAAGTGTTTGTCGATGATATGATAACGCCGAAGATTGACTTTGTTGATAATGACGGCAAACAAATTACTTCTTCCGGCGCAATTGGTCTTCGAACGTGGTGGGGGACAACGAACTTTGATAATCTCGAGGTCAAAGAGTATGCGACCACAGAGACAGCTGCTCCGGTGTTCGATATACCTGCTGGTGTTTACAACAGTGAGCAGCATGTTGCACTCACAACGCCAAGCGCAGGGGCAACGATCCGATATACGCTTGATGGCACACTGCCGAATGCAACTTCTCCAATCTATACGTCACCTATCGTGGTGACATCGGATGTGATTATGAAAGCTTATGCGGAAAAAGCAGGTGAAATGGTCTCGAGCGTGGTGACGTCCTCTTATATTATTGCGGATAGTACGCCAGCGTTTACCGATGACTTTAACGATGGCGATGCACAAGGCTGGACGAATTATTTGGGCCAAACGGGCGGTGTCACAACGTCATGGTCCGTAACGCAAAGCGTTTATAACTATGTGGCTGTTAATCCAAGAGGAGCAAAATCCGTCGTGGAAGGGGTCTATCAAGATTTTGTATTTGAAGTCGATATGAACCCGCAGGATGCCGTATCTTCCAATAGCGGTGTGGTTTTCCGAGCAACGGCGCCAGCTGATGGTGTGGATAAAATAAATGCGTATTACGCAGGAATGAATGCTGCTGGAAAGCTTCAAATTGGTAAGATGAGCGCTGCGGGAACGAATGGCGCGTGGACAGAGATTGTCTCAACGGTTGTAAGCGGCGTCAAGCCGAACGACTACAATCATCTGAAAGTGATTGCAATTGGCACGCATTTTTACATTTACGTGAATGAGATGTTAGCCTACGATTTTACAGATGCAACGTACTTGGCGGGCGCAGTTGGGCTGAGAGCATGGAACAATGATCTAGCTGTCTCTTATGACAATGTTTCATTGAAGCAATTAGCACATGTAGTCCTGCCTGTTGCAGCACCGGTTATTAATCCGAATTCGGGGACTTTCCCTAGTTCGCAAATCGTCACGATGTCGAGCTCGACAGTCGGTGCCGACATTCACTACACGACCGATGGCAGCACACCTACAGCGGCGTCACCTGTCTTTAACGGTCCTCTCACTTTGACAGCAACAACGACAGTGAAAGCGATTGCAACAAAAAATGGCATGCTCGATTCCGCGGTTCAGAGTGCGACGTTCACGTTAGTCAGTCACACATTCTCGGATGATTTTAACGATGACAATGCGAATGGCTGGACGACTTATCAAGGAACATGGAATGTTGCGAGCAAATCTTATCAAATAACGGATAAAGGTCCTGGCTTTAAGTCCGTTGCTAATGGCACTTCTTTCGCTAACTTTGAATACGAAGCTGACATTATGTTGAAAAATGGTGTGAATAACGATAATGCAGGCTTAATTTTCCGAGTTACGAATCCGAGCAATGGCGGAGATAACCTACAAGGCTATTATGCGGGACTAACCTCAAATGGGCGTGTGCAGTTGGGGAGACTGAATAACAACTGGAAAGAACTTGCTTCCATTATTTACCCTGTCACACAAAATACAGTCTATCGTATGAAGGTGAAGGCGGTAGGCAGCCATATCGATATCTATATCAATGACGAGCATATCGTAAGTGCTGTAGATACGACCTATACAACTGGGGCAATCGGTGTCAGAGCACATTATGTTGCCACAAGCTATGACAATATTAGTGTCAAAGACTTAGGCGAAGTTCAGATGCCGACGTACGACTGGTCTTGGGTACAAGGCGCAGTTTTCGTGCCTACGAACGTCGTGAATCAGATTCAGCAATGGGACGAATACGATCATGATATTAACGATCGCGAATTAGGCTATGCAGAAATGTACGGCATCAATTTTGTACGGGTATTTGTACATAACTTGTTGTGGGAAGACGATAGCGTGAAGTTGTTAGCAAATCTGGAAGATTTCTTACAGCTTGCCGACAAACATGGCATCAAAGTGGAACTTGCCTTTTTCGATGATTGTTGGGGCGACTATCCTGAAATGGGACCTCAACAAGCACCAAGATACGGAGCGCATAACAGCCGTTGGGTAGAAGGTCCCGGTGATGCAGTTAAATCCAACTATGCAGCGAATAAAGATGCATTGAAAGCGTATGTGCAGGGAATTGTCAATGCGCATAAAGATGATTCGCGAATTGCTTTCTGGAACATTTATAATGAGCCGAGCAATGGCGAGAGCGGACTTATGGATCAAATCACGAAGCAGATCATGAATGATGCACGTATTTGGATCAAAGAGATCGATACCAATCATCCGGTATCCTCAACAGGTGGCCAATTTAGCGGTGATGCTACGTCAGACTTTATTACATGGCATCCATATGAGTCCGATTACCCGACACCTTACGGGGTCAGCAAGGGAATTCTTGCGGATGAAGCGATGAACAGATCGACGCAAACGGTTCCAGGCATTGTGGAACACTACGGTCAGAAAGAGATCGGTTTCGTTATGTGGGAATTCGGTATCGGCCGAGATAACACGCGCTTCCCTTGGGGATCGGATACGAATCCATTGACTTCTGAGCCGACTATGCCTTTCCATGGAATTACCTATCCAGACGGACATCCATGGGATGTGAACGACATTAAGGCATTAACAGGAACAGCTTTCGATACGCTGCCTGTTTTCAACGTGAGCTACTACAAGGACGATACCTTTACAACGTTAGCTAAAACATCGTTCACACCGAAAATTGATTTCGATCTTGGGAATGAGAAGGGAACAGGTTCGCCAGACCCAACCGTAGGCATTGGTGAGGATCACTTCTCCACGCGATGGATGGGATCGGTGCAGCCGACGAATTCAGGGACGCATACGATTTACGTGGATAGCGATAACGTTGCTAAAGTGTGGATTGGCGAAACATTGGTCGTTAACAAAACAAGCAGCATAAGAAAGGAAACATACGGTACGATCGCATTAACAGCTGGAGAAAAGTACCCGGTGAAAGTCGAGTATGTTCACGCAAGCGGTGATGCCAGTTTACATGTCAAATGGTCACATACCAATCTAACCAAGCAAGCAGTAACCCCTATTTATGCGGGGAAAAGCGTAGCCTCTGTTTCATTAGATGTTCAAGCATTGACGGTAAAAGTGGATGAAACGAAAAAGCTGACGGCGACGATTTCACCCGTAGATGCTTCCAACCAGCTGCTTACGTGGAGTTCCAGCCACACAGGTACTGTGCAAGTTGATACGAGTGGTAATGTGAAAGGGATCAACAAAGGAACTGCGACGATTACAGTCACGGCAGCTGGTGGGAAAACAGCTTCTGCTGTAATCACGGTGACGAATAGCGGCAAGTTCAAGAACCCGATCGTGCCTGTCTCAAGCGGGGCTGGTTCGGCAGATCCGAGCGTAGTTTTCAAGGATGGCTACTATTATTATGTTAAATCGGACAATGATGCTTCGATTCAGGTCGTGAAAGCGAAACGTCTTCAGGATATCGGAATCGAGCCTCGTGTTACGGTCTATACGCCGCCTAGCGGACAAATGTATTCCAAAGGATTATGGGCGCCTGAAATTCAGAGCATCAATGGCAAGTGGTACATTTATTTTGCAGCGGATGACGGCAACAACAATAATCACCGCATGTATGTGCTAGAAAGCGATACGGATGACGCTCAAGGCAGCTATACGTTGAAAGGTAAGATTGCCGATGCCTCAGACAAATGGGCCATTGATGGCACTGTGTTAGTGAAAAGCGACAATTCCATGTATTTCGTATGGTCTGGTTGGGAAGGCGATACGAATGTGAGTCAAAAGATTTACATCGCGCCGATGAGCGATCCATGGACGATCAGTGGACCTCGCGTACTGTTATCTTCACCTGATCAAGCTTGGGAGCTTGATGGCACGCCGACTATCAATGAGGGTCCGGAAATTTTGATGAAGGACGATAAAATCTTTATCGTATATTCGGCAAGCGGCAGTTGGACAGACAATTACAACTTAGGCATGTTGACGAATACCGATGGAAATGTCCTTAATCCAGCTTCTTGGACGAAATCAGGTTCCGTATTCAGCAAATCCGCGGGAGCATTCGGTCCGGGACATAACTCATTTACGAAGTCTCCGGATGGTTTGGAGGATTGGATTGTGTATCACGCCGATCTTAAATCTGGCGGCAGTTGGGGAAATCGTTCCGTTCGCGCTCAGAAGTTTACTTGGAATCCAGATGGCACGCCAAACTTCGGCACGCCGGCCGCTTATGGGGCATTGATTCAGGAGCCTTCAGGTACACCGTCAATCTCCATGTACAGCTATGAAGCGGAGGATGCCATTCTTGGAGGTACTGTGAGAATTAACAATTCCGACGAGGCTTCAGGCGGTAAAGTGGCTGGTCATGTGGACACGGCTGGAAGCGACTATATCTCATTTCATGTGAACGTTGAAGAAGCGGGCACTTACCAAATGACGGTCATGGCTGCAAATGGAACCGGAGGCACGGTTATTGCTCAGCAAGATGTTTCCGTTAACGATGGAGCCAATCAAGTCATTGATTACAAACAATACGGATGGGGACGTTACAATCCATCTGCTATCACGATAACCTTGAATCAAGGTTTGAATACGATCAAGTTAACGAAAAAGACGAATTTTGCCGAGATCGACAGACTAATTCTTAAGCTTCTACAGCCATCGAGTCCAGTGGGATACAAAGCTGAGCTATTGGCGGACATTGCTGCTGCTCAAACGAAGCATGATCAAGCTATTGAAAGTGGACGTAATGGTTCCTATGCGGCAGGGGCCAAAGCGGCGCTGCAGGCAGCCATTGATCAAGCTGCGCATGTCGCTGGCAATAACGCATCAACAGAGGGGCAATTGATTGCTGCGATCGCTAATCTGGCAGAGGCCGTTACTGCTTTTGAAGCGAAGAAGATCAATACGAATATTGGCGCAGGTGCTGGTGTTACAATCGGGGATTTAGCTATTGTGGCGGCTTCTTATGGCAAGCAGCAAGGTGATGCGGACTGGGATGCAGATGCAGCGAAAGCAGATATTAATAAGGATAACAAAGTAGATATCGAAGATCTTTCCATTGTTGCTAGTGAAATTATGCAATAAGAATGATTGAAAGGGAGGAAGCATATCGACATGACATTTCATAAATGGTTTGTAGGTTGTCTAATGTTAATTACCACGACAAGTGCTGTACTACCTAGTGCATTCGCGGCAACCGAAACGGCAACGCCGTCTTACACGCTTACAATTTCAAACCCAAGTCCTTCCAAAGGTGAGAAGGTAGAAGTGGTCATCAAGGGACATGAGTTAAAGGATCTTTATGCATATGAATTGAATGTGGACTTTGACCCATCACTTCTTACTTTGAAAACTGCTACGACGCAAATTCCCGGATTCTCTGTACCTTATATAGTGAAGGATAACCACATACAACTGGCACATACGCGGGTTGGGAAAGTGGATGGGGACAGTGGCGATCAAACGTTGTATACATTGGTGTTCGAGGCGATTGGTCAAGGGAAAGCTGAAATGATTCTTAATAAAGTGAAATCAGTCGATTCGCACCTTGCGAGTACCAATCAGCAGGTAGATGAAAAGGCAGAATTCCGAATTGACGGCTCGCTACCGTTTGATGATTTAGGTGAATTCAGCTGGGCGGAAGAAGCGATAACCTTCTTAGCGGGAAAAGGCATTGTAAACGGTACTGGCGATCGTATATTTAGTCCAGATCTCCCTGTTTCACGTGCAGACTATGTTGTGCTTTTGATGAGAGCGTTAAATCTGAAGGGAGCTGCGGAAGCATACTTTATGGATGTAGAACAGGGGAAATACTACGAGGAGGCCATCAACACGGCAAGGGATTTGGGGATCGTCGAAGGGGATGAGAACAATTTCTTCCATCCACAAGCTTCTGTTACCAGAGAAGACATGATGGTACTTACCGAACGGGCGCTGGCTAAAGTTACGAAACTTGCGAGTCATCAAGATGCAGCAGCCTTGCAACCATTCAACGATGTCTCAGATATCTCAGATTATGCGTTAGACAGTGTATCCACACTGGTAAAATTGGGGCTCGTTCATGGTTACGGGGAAGGAATTCATCCGAAAGATTCTACAAATCGTGCGCAAGCAGCGATGCTGATTTATAACATTTTGAAGACGCCAGACTTATTGCAAAAGAAATAATACAGAGAAGGCTTTCAGGGGGACGCAACCTGGAGGCCTTTTTTTCGGGGGAAGCGAGGCTTAACCCTTACTTAACAGGGCGTGATGAGGTGAGACGTGTTGGTTGCGAGTAGGGTTAGGGTGAGTGGAGAGAGAGAAGTAGAAGTAGAAGTAGAAGTAGAAGTAGTGTGGTCAGTAGAGTAGCAGGCTTTTCAAATAAATAAAATATACAGCTAATTTTACCGATTTACCTGAGATTTAGTGAATAGATGGAAAAAGTACAGCTAATTTGAGGAAGATTGGAGGTTTGGTAGATTTTAGCGGAAATTAACTGGAGGAAATCCATCTATTGCTCCCAAATGGAGAGAATCAGCAAAAATAACTACATAAACATTTAAATATCATTCCGTGCACCGATCCCGAGTCACCACCAACATCCGCACGCCAAAAGTAAAGGAAGAAAATCGAACAAAAGATCGGGATATTACAAATCTAAATTTGGAGAAATATGCTAAGTTTAAAGCAAGCTTTTAGTAAGGTAGAAGGAGGAATAGATAGGAAAATTAGGAATCCAATCGATTGTCTTATTAGCATGTAACGGTAGAATTGAATTCGAGAACGTAGGAGGAGCAACAAATGAAAAAAGCAGTCATCGGCATACTCATGGCCTGCATCCTTGTCACAGGCACAGTAAACTTACCTTTGAACGTTCGTGCCGCAGATCCAACTTCGGATGGTCATGGATTGATGGGAGATTTCTATAAATGTGAGAAAAATCCGAATGATCGTCAAGATATTACGGTGTTTAACTTCGATAACTTTAGAGGAGAAAGAGCTGTTGCTAATCTAAATGGGGATTCGTTTACAAGTATTTTCAACCAATTGTCGGGAACACCCGATTATAATACAGCACGGTTTACAGGCACCATTGTTCCTAAATATTCAGAGGACTACACCTTCCATATGGTTGGTGATGATGGTTTCCGATTATGGATTAACGGCGAGAAAATTATTGACTTCTGGCAACAAACGTGGGAAATCCCGCAAGACAGTGTTGCCATTTCGTTAGAAGCAGGCAAGCATTATGATATCAAGGTTGAATATCTACAAGGTTGGGGCGGTTCCTGGCTGCGCATGGAATGGGAAAGTGCTAGCCAACAACGAGAAGTCGTGCCAGAATCAGCGCTGTATCTGCCATCCGATCATATCCTTCCCTCGAAAAAAGAGGAATTGACGGCAGAAATACAAAAGATTGATTATTTAACGGACAACTTTGCAGGTGATGTAACCCCAGGTGCTTTAAACGACCTTGAAGCAACGAAGGTTACTGCCGAAACAACGCTTAACACTATTGATGCCCAAGCTATGACGGATGATGAAAAGGTGGCGCTGCTCTCGCAAACGATCCAAAACGTATCCGTTGCCAGATCCGCTTTTATGAAAGAAATGGGCGTCACAAGCAAGGCGGTGTTTAACAAGTTTAACAACCCGCTTTATCAAGGGCAGGACCCTTTCGTCACGTATCATGACGGTTATTATTATTTCGTATCTTCGAGCAACTTGGATTCCAATAATAAAGTGTATGTGTCCAAATCGCGCACACTGACCGATCAAGGTGAAAAGGTGCTTGTATTTGATTCACTGGGGACACAAACGCGTATTTTTGCACCTGAAATCTTCTTCTTTAATGGTAAATGGTACATCTATTATTGTGCGGATCGGCAGGATTACGGCTATCAACATATGGCAACAGTATTGGAATCTACCACTTCGGATCCGCAAGGCCCATTCGTAGATAAAGGGGCTATTTATGCAGGTGAAAATGGTGTCTATAAGCAAGCGAATGACTTTACGGTTTTTGAGCATCAAGGTCAATTGTATGCCGTGTGGGGGACGTTAGGCGCGGGTGAACCGATTGGACCCGCTATCGCTCCGATGGATAATCCGTATACGATTTCAGTAGATCGCTCTTTCTTACCAGGAGGAGGCGGGGAAGGTCCTCGCGTGTTACAAAAAGACGGCAAAGTATTTATCACCATGTCAGAAGGTGATTACGCGTCCAATGGCTATCGGTTGTCCTATTTTATGAATACCGATGGGAATATATTGAATCCGAGTTCTTGGTCTCGCACGAATGATGTTTTCGTAGCAACAAATGAAGTATCGGGCCCTGCTAGAGCAGGATTTGTGAAGTCCGCTGACGGTACGGAAGATTGGATGATTTATCATTCACGCGTGTATAAAGATACAGGACGCAACTGGTGGCGTGAAGTTAATATTAAGAAATTCGATTGGAATCCAGATGGAACACCTAACTTTGGTCAGCCGGTTTCACCCAATGAATGGCAAAGCCTGCCTTCAGGCGACCCCGGTCAAGGGGATATGTATCAAGCCGAAAATGCGGTTCTTTACGGTGATATTACCTCGGACAATGCGCATACCAATTATCAAGGAACAGGTTATATTCATTTGCCGACAACCGGAGCTGAAGCTAGCTTCGTCGTGCAGGCCCAGGAAGCTGGCGATTATATCGTTGGTACACGTTATGCCTATGGGGTACAAGTGAATGGGGAATCCACGAATAACCCGACAACGCAATTACCAGGTAGAGCCAAAATCAACGTCTACGTCAATGGCATATTTGCAAAATCAATTTCCCCTGATAAAACAGCCATTAGTTGGGACGAATGGTTTACCGATTCGCAGCGATTGCATCTGCAAGCAGGTGAAAACGTCATCAGTTATCGCATTGATAATCGTTCAATTGGTAATGTGAATTTGGACTATCTCACGATGTATAGGGCAGATATACCGAATGTCATCGATACGAATCAAGTAGCGGGGACCTTGTCTGGTACTACGGTCATTCAAGCTGGTCAACAATTTGAAATGAATTATGGTTTGACTCATGTTTCGAATAAAGCAGAAGATGCGGTCTACGCTCAGGATCTGTTCATTAACTATGATGCGAATAAACTTGATCTTGAATCGGCCGTATCCAAGAAGGAAGGTCTCGTTGTTCTTGGCTTTAAAAAGGTCGCCCCAGGGCAAGCGCATATCCTGCTGGCAAGTCTTGGCGCAGGGAATACCGTAACCACAGATGGTGATTTGCTAACGCTGCATTGGAAAGCGCTTCAAGTGACGGATAATGCGAGCATAACCATTTCTCCAGCGAAAATTGCCAATTCAAAGGGCGTGGAGACGGTATTGGCACCTGTCGCGTTCAACTTGCAAGTGACAGGTGGGGGAACTCCAAGCTCGCCGGATGTAAACGCAGATGGCAAAGTGAGTATTGGCGATCTTGGTATTCTAGCCTTCAGCTATGGCATTTCCTCATCCAGTCCGGATTGGGCTGGGGTACAGAAGTTAGATTTGAACCATGATGGTGTCATCGATATTGTCGATCTGGCGGCATTAGCAAGAGCTATTATCCAATAACATGGAATAGGTTTAGCGTGTTAAAGAGAGAGGTAGATCCATGGGATCTGCCTCTCTTGGCATTTATGTCTCCCTTTTCAGTGGGTATGACGGAATAATGCAAAAAATGACTTTTGCGTGTAAAGACGCTTACACCGCATAAAGCTACAATTACATTGTAAGCATTTAATTAGAGGAGGAAACACAAATGGTGCAAAAAAAGAGATTCATGGGGGCCCTAGTGGCAGCAACGGTTTTAGCTACATTGGTTTCAGGATGCGGAACAAAAACAGAAACAACTTCAGCGACGAAAGCGCCAGATACTGCGAAAACTACGGAAGCGCCTGCAAAAGCAGCTGACAGCAAGCTAGTCATCGGTTTCTCACAAATTGGTGCGGAAAGCGGCTGGCGCGGTGCGGAAACACAATCCATTCAAGATACAGCTAAGGCTGATCCGACGATTGACTTGAAGTTCTCCGATGCACAACAGAAACAAGAGAACCAAATCAAAGCAATTCGTTCATTCATCGCTCAAAAAGTTGATGTCATTGCTATGGCTCCTGTTGTTGAAACAGGTTGGGAAGCTGTTCTAAAAGAAGCAAAAGACGCTAAAATTCCAGTTATTCTAGTTGACCGTGGTATCGATAAGAAAAACGAAGATTTGTACACAAGCTTCATTGGTTCTGATTTCATCACGGAAGGTCAGAATGCAGCTAAAGCGTTGGCTGAGCACATGGGTGACAAAGGGAACGTGGTTGAGCTTGAAGGAACAGTTGGCGCGAGCGCAGCGAATGATCGTAAAAAAGGCTTTGACGATGAAATGAAAAAACATCCAAACATTAAAATCGTAAAATCCCAAAGCGGTGATTTCAACCGTGCAACAGGTAAACAAGTGATGGAAGCAATTCTTAAATCGCCAGAAGGCAATGACATTCAAGGCGTATACGCACATAACGATGACATGGCGCTAGGCGCGATTCAAGCGATCGAAGAAGCGGGCAAAAAGCCAGGTACAGATGTGAAAATCGTATCCATCGACGGGATTAAAGAAGCATTCGAAGCAATTAAAGCGGGCAAATTGAATACAGTTGTTGAATGTAATCCATTGTTAGGACCACAACTGTATCAAGCGGCGAAAGACTTGAAAGCAGGCAAAACTGTACCGAAATGGATTAAATCCAATGAAGACGTATTCTCAGGCCAAAAAGCAATCGATGCGCTTCCAAATCGTAAATACTAATTTAATCATTTGATAAGATACAGGAGTCATAGAGAGAAAACGAAATCAAGAGCGGGTTCTATGCTCTTGATTTCGTTTCATAAATCGATAGAGGAGCGAGTGCCATATGCAAGAACATCCCTTATTAGTGATGAGCGGAGTCAGTAAATTTTTTCCTGGTGTCAAAGCTTTAACGAATGTGGATTTTCAGCTTCGAAGAGGAGAAATTCATGCATTGATGGGACAAAATGGCGCAGGAAAATCCACCTTGATTAAAGTTTTGACAGGTGTCTATGAGATGGATAAAGGCACGGTCATCCTTAACGGACAGAACGTACGCATTAAGTCACCGAAAGATGCGCAAGCATTGGGGATTAGCACGGTTTATCAGGAAGTGAACCTATGTCCCAATATCTCGGTTGCTGAGAACTTATTTATCGGTCGGCAGCCACTCAAGCAAGGAGGGATGATCGATTGGGGAGTTATGAATCGCAAATCGGAGGAACTGCTGGAACGACTTAGCATTCAAATCGATGTAACAAAGCCATTAGCGGAATTCTCCATCGCGCTTCAACAAATGATCGCGATTGCACGTGCGGTCGATATTTCATCTGGATTGCTTATTCTAGATGAACCGACATCGAGTCTCGATCAACAGGAGGTCAAAGAGTTATTCCGAATTATGCGAAAACTGAAAGATGAAGGCATGGCGATCGTCTTCGTCACCCATTTCATGGATCAAGTTTATGAGGTATCTGATCGGATTACCGTTCTTCGAAATGGTGAACTTGTTGGGGAGTATCCAACAGAAGAACTTCCTAGAATGCAGTTGATTTCCAAAATGATTGGCCGAGAGTGGAAAGAGGAAGAGAACAAGAGCAAAGTAGTCGGCATGAAGAAAAGCGAAGTATGGGTTTCGGCGAGTCAATTGGGCCGAAAGGGTTCTATCAATCCTTTCGATTTAACGTTGCGTAAAGGTGAAATTCTGGGGCTCGCGGGGCTGCTTGGTTCAGGGCGGACAGAAATGGCTAAGCTGATTTTTGGTATCGATAAGGCGGATGAGGGAGCTTTATCCATTGGCAATGAACAGATTAGAGCGATGTTTCCCATGAAAGCGATTGAACATGGGTTCGCCTTTTGCCCAGAGGAACGTAAGGTTGAAGGGATTGTCGGTGAGTTGACGGTCCGTGAAAATATTGTTCTCGCCTTGCAAGCCAAACGCGGATTGTTCAAGCCGTTATCACTGCGTAAACAGCAGGAGATTGCCAACCACTATACGGATCTGCTGCATATTAAAGCGTCCAGTATGGAACAACGCATTGATCAACTGAGTGGGGGGAATCAACAGAAAGCCATTCTAGCTCGTTGGTTAGCTACGAATCCGAAGCTGCTTATCTTGGATGAACCGACACGGGGCATCGATATCGGCTCCAAAGCGGAAATTCGTAAACTAATTTTGTCGCTGGCAACGGAAGGCATGACGATACTGATGATCACATCGGAATGGGAAGAGATTATTGGGTGCTGTGATCGTGTCATGGTACTGCGGGATCGCGACATTATAGGCGAGTTGACGGGTGAAGAGATTACGGAGCAACGTATTATGCATATGATCGCAGAAGGAGGAAGCAGAGATGAAGCCATTTAACACCCTATATGAGAATTTGGCACAAAAGAAGTTATTATGGCCCTCTGTCGGCATTATTTTAATCTTGATCTTCAATGCTTTTTTTACACCGGGGTTTTTCAATATTCGCATGCAAGATGGTCACTTATTTGGGAGTCTCATTGATATTCTGAATCGTGGAACACCGATATTAATTATTGCGCTGGGGATGACGCTTGTCATTGCCATGGAAGGAATCGACATTTCCGTAGGCTCCGTGCTGGCCATTTCTGCTTCTTTGGCTGCTTTTCTCATGCAAAAGCACGTTCCGTTTGTTTTCGCCCTAGGAGCAGGCTTAGCGATTGGTGCCCTTTGCGGTTTCTGGAACGGCATACTGGTCGCAAAGTTGAAGATACAACCAATGATTGCGACACTGATACTTTTGACAGTAGGTCGTGGTATTGCGCAGCTCATCTCTGGAGGTCAAATTATTACGATTTCCAACAAAGCCTATCGGTTTGTTGGCGGCGGCTATTTGCTAGGCATACCTTTCTCAGTCGTCATTGCAGCTTTTATTTTCCTAGCTCTCTATTTTGTCACACGGAAGACTGCATTTGGTCTGTTTTTGGAATCGGTTGGCTCCAATCGTGTATCCAGTGAGTTTACGGGGATTCATGCTAGCCGAATCATGTTGACGGTTTATATTATTTGTGGATTTTGCGCGGGGCTTGCTGGCATAATCGTTTCCTCTAATATTACGGGAGCCGATTCCAACAATGCAGGTCTGTGGTTCGAGCTAGACGCTATTCTGGCTGTAGTCATTGGGGGAACCTCGATGCGTGGAGGACGTTTTTACTTAGGAGGCACGGTCTTAGGGGCACTCTTTATTCAAACAATGACCACCACCATCTATACACTAGGTGTTCCCTCGGAATCCGTTATGGTCGTAAAGGCTGTCGTTATTATTCTAGTAAGCTTGGTTCAATCCGAAGTGTTAACTTTGAAATTGAACAGTCTATTCCATAGAAAAAGTGAAAAGAAGGTGCTTGTTAATGAAACTACGATTTAGAATTACATCGGCTAACATCACCATTCTAGCGACGATTGTCTTATTCCTCTCGCTGTACGCTGCGGGTTCAGCGATGTTTGATAGCTTTTTTTCTATGCAAGTCTTTCTGAATTTATTTGTAGATAATGCCTTTCTTATCATTGTAGCTACGGGCATGGCATTCGTCATTATTACAGGTGGAATTGATTTATCGGTTGCCTCCTTAATTGCTTTAATCAGTGTTATTTCTGCCGTGATGCTGCGAGCAGGTATTCATCCTTTTGTCGTGATGCCAACCGTGCTGGTGCTTGGAACAGGATTTGGTTACGTTCAAGGGTATCTGATCTGCCGTTTTAACATCCATCCTTGGATCGTTACGTTAGGCGGCATGTTTTTGGCGCGCGGTACGTGCTTTTTGATAAGTCCTGAAAGTATTGTCATCGACAATCCGATCTATAGCGCAATTTCGAACTTCCGAATTCCAATGCCAGGCAGCGGCTCCATCTCGGTTGGAGTTGTTATCGCCTTAGTTACGGTAGCAGCAGCTATCTACGTGTCCAAATTCACTGCGTTTGGCCGCAATGTCTATGCGATTGGCGGCAATGAACGGTCCGCTGAATTAATGGGTCTGCCCGTGTATGCAACGAAAATGGCTGTGTATACGATCAGTGGTTTTTGCTCCGCAATAAGCGGTATCGTGTTTACCTTCTATATGCTTTCTGGGTATGGCTTGCATTTGATGGGCGGAGAGATGGATGCGATTGCGGCTTGCGTTATTGGCGGCATTTTGCTAACCGGAGGATTCGGTTATTTAGTTGGCCCTATGCTTGGGGTTTTAAGCGCAGGGGTTATTCAAACGATCATTATGTTCCAAGGCTCGCTAAGTTCGTGGTGGACGAAAATCGTGATCGGTTTCCTTCTGTTTGCTTTTATCGCTTTACAGCGTGTCATTGTTGCTAGAAGGGAAAGGAACCGCAATCCTGCAACGAGCAAAAAGTTGGAAAAGCGAATCCAAAATGCGGTTGAGATATGATAGTATAAGAAGAACTGGAAAGAGAGGAAGATACGACAGAGGAGGATCGGGGTGAGTGTACTCATTCGTTACTGGCAGGATCGCAGCATCCGATTTAAGCTGAATAGTATCTTTCTAATCATCATTCTCATTTCGATTCTTGCGTTAAGTCTATGGGGGAGCAGGGCCTACAGCACTTACTCTGAAAATCAAGCAGATGCGAATACGCTGCAAATGATTCATCAGGTTGAAAGTAATGTCGATCTCTATATCCGTCACCTAGAAGATGTGCTCTCCTATATTAGTGAGGATGCATCTTCCAGTCAGTTTTTGAGAATGGCTACGGTTTCAGGACCATCAACTGGAGACAATTCACAGATTACGAAAATGATGACGATGTATGCAATGAGAAATAAGGAAGTAACCGGAATCATGCTCGTTAATCAGAACGGGTCCTATGTTTCCTATGAAATGAATCGGATCACACGAGACTCGCTAACCGAAGAAGATTGGTATCAAGACGCGATTAAAGACCCAGGCGAAACGTTGATTATTAGTAATCCCATTGGGCGTAACGTTGCCACCTCACAGAACTACAGTTCCTATGACGTATTATCGTTAGTACACGCTGTGCAGGATCCGCAAAGTCATGAAATCCTTGGTGTCGTTCTAATGGATCTACGCATGGATATGCTGAAATCGATATTTGAGAATCTCAAACTAGGTAAGTCTGGATTTATGTACATCCTAGATTACAAAGACCAAATTTTGTATGCGCCAACGAACAATATTGTATATCGAATTCAAAGCGATATGCTGCATAATGGCGAGCAAGGAAGCTTTACTCAGACAATTAAAGATCAGCAATATCGTATTCTGTATAACGACTCTACTACGAATAATTGGAAGTTTATCGGTGTCATTCCGAATGATGATTATGAGAAGGTTGTAAAGGATATTCAACTGTATACCCTGATTGTAACCATTATTACAATGGTACTGGCTGTCTTCCTATCCACGTATTTTACAGGGACTCTCATTCGACCTATACGCAAGTTGATGAGTTTAATGACCAATGTCAAGAATGGGGAATTAAATCAGCGTTTCGTTCCAAAAAGTAAAGACGAGATTGGCCAATTAGGAAACAGCTTCAATCATATGCTGGAGGAAATTAACAATTTAATCAATCTTGTTTATGTGGAACAGAAGAAAAAGCGGGAAGCAGAGCTGCAGGTGCTGCAAGCGCAAATTAAACCGCATTTTCTCTACAATACGCTGGATACGATTCAATGGATGGCGCAAGAATACGAAGCTGACGATATTATTGAAATTATTGGGGCGCTAACGAATTTATTCCGGATTGGCTTGAATAAAGGCTATGAGTGGATTCCGATTCGAGATGAAGTGAAGCACGCCGAAAGTTATATGATTATTCAGATGTCACGTTATATGGATAAGCTGGATATTCAATTTGATATTTCGGAAGAGTTGTACCGATACTTTGTTCTGAAACTCATTCTGCAGCCATTAATTGAAAATGCTATCTATCACGGTATTAAAGCCCGAACAGGGAAAGGTACGATCAGCATTAGTGCGGAGAGGCATTTGGATATAATCTATTTCCGTATCCAGGATGATGGGGCAGGTATTCCGTCAGAGAAATTGGAAGAGCTTAATCAGATTTTACGCGGTGAGAAGCAGCGTTCAGATCAGTATGGAATCGGTTTGTTCAACGTGAATGAGCGGATACAGCTCACCTACGGTATGACCTATGGCCTTCAAATTTTTAGTGAACTTGGCAAAGGGACAACCATTGAAGTGAGGCATCCTTTGATACAAGTTGTTAAAAAAACAGGATGAGGTGACAACGGATGTTGAAACTGATGATTGCAGACGATGAGCCTCGCATTCGCAATGGTCTATGTAAAGCGCTGCCATGGGGAGATATGGGTATTGAGGTCGTGGCTGAAGCTGAGAATGGCCGACAGGCTCTTGAAATAGCGGCTACCATACGCCCTGATCTCATGTTTGTCGATATTAATATGCCTATTCTGGGTGGACTGGAGCTTATTGAACTATTGCAAAATGAGGTTCCCGGTTGCCTAGTCATTGTGATATCGGGGCATGATGAATTTTCTTATGCCCAGCAGGCGGTTCGACTGAATGTCTTCGATTATTTGCTGAAGCCTGTTCAGAAATCAGAACTTCAAGCCGTTGTAAGCAAAGCAGCAGAGGTATTAAACAAGGATCGCATTCAGCAAAGATACACACAGTGGATGAACCATAAATTTGAAGACAAAGCCGTGACGATGCGTGAAGATTTTTTGCGTAGTTGGATTACAGAAAGACTGACCCAGGATCAGTTTGAAGAGGATCATGCGTTCTATCAGCTGCATTTCCAAGGACCCATCAGTCTACTTCTGGTAAAGTCTCTGGGCAAAATGACGATCAATGCGCCTGCGAAGACATGGGATCCGCAGCTGCTTGAGTTTGCAATCAAAAATGTTTTAACTGAAATGCTTCCTGCGGCTCCAATATCTGCGGTTCTCAGCGTCGAACATGGATTTATTGCTGCGATCTCGCAAGTGTCCGACCTGACAAGTCTGCATGGGAAGTATGAAGAGTTTGAACACTCGGTGCAGCAATATTTGGGTGTCAGCATGCTTCTCACACATGTTGTTACCGAACAGCTGGAGGAGGTTCCTTCACTTTATCATGAGTTGAAGAACAGCCTCAGCAAGGAAAATACATTGACACCGATCGTTATGATGACGAAGAAATATTTAGAAACCTATTACTACAGAGAAGATTTATCTTTGTCTGAGGTTGCCGAGCAGATGAATGTGAATGCGACATATTTAAGCAAATTGTTAAAAAGGGATCTCGGCAAGTCATTTATCGATTGTCTAACCGATATCCGAATCAAAAAAGCGATTCAGTATTTGAATGACCCTACATCTAAAATGTATGAGATTTCTAGGCGAGTGGGTTATCAATCACAGCATTATTTCAGTCATACTTTTAAAAAAGTGATGGGTGTATCGCCATTGGAATATAGAAAACGTGGGGAATAGACATATGAATGTGAACTCACAGAGGCGTCTATTTGGATATGGCTTAATGGGAGTGATGGCGCTTACAGCCATCATTTTAGCCGTTTTTGGTGTTGTTAGTTTAAAGTCGGATAAGGCCGACAAGGATTTCCTAATTGGGATTAGCCAGCCGAACTTAAATGAATCCAGGCAGATTGCTATGTACAATGAAATTCGCAATGAGGCCGAGAAGCATAAGAATGTCAGACTTATTTTTACGGATGCCGCTGAGAATAGTGAAAAGCAAATCAATGATGTGCAAAAACTATTACACTATGGGATTGATCTTCTCATCATCTCATTAAATGATTCGGAGAAGCTAACCCCTATCGTCAAAGAGGCCTATAAGAATATGCCTGTAATCGTACTTGGCCGAGGCGTCACGGGATATGATTATTCGATGTTCATTGGCTCTGATAATTTAGCCATAGGTAAGAAGTCAGGCAAGTTGGCTGCTGATTTATTAGGAAATACATACTCGAAGATTGTAGAGATTAAAGGAGCGATAGGCTCCTCTTCCGTGGAGGAAACAAGTCTCGGCTTTAGTGCCTATCTGGATCGGACCCCAGCGCTACATATTACTAAAGTCATTGATGGCAATTGGCGGCGTGATCAGGCGGAGGATGAATTAAAACGAACATTAACTGCGGAGCCAGATATCAAGCTTGTATTTGCTCACAGTGATGCCATGGCGCTTGGTGCGTATCGTGCAGTGGAATCGCTAGGATTACATGATGTGAAAATCATTGGAATCGATGGACTCGAGACGATGAACGGTGGTTACGATCTGGTCAAGCGAGGTACACTCAGCGGTACGGTAACAAGTCCAACTGGCGGGAAAGAGTCGATTCAGTATGCCTTCGATATTCTGAATCAAGAAAAGGTCATACCGAAGAAGATCATTTTACGCAGTCATGTGATTACAAATGATAACGCTTACCCCGGCAATGAGGCAAGTGCCCAATTGGAAAGCCTCTCAAAAGATCGTTCTGGGGCCAGCTCGAAAAAAATTAAGCTTGGCGTCGCCGTTGTTGGTTCCGAAAGCAGTTGGCGTGCAGCGAATACGGAATCGATTATGACCACTGCAAGCAAAGATCCTGCCATCGAATTGCTCATCCAGAATGCTGAAGGAAATCAAGAAAGACAAATAGCAATCATTCGCAGCTTTATTAAGACGAAGGTGGATGTGATCGCATTTACGCCGTTTGTTGAGTCAGGCTGGGATGAGGTTTTGGCCGAGGCCAAAGCTGCGGGCATTCCGATTATATTGACGGATCGCAAGGTGAAAGTCGAGGATGATTCCTTATGGACTACGTTCATAGGTTCTGACTTTGTTGAAGAAGGACGCCGCGCTGCACGTTGGCTTGTCGAGAATAAGAAAAATGTGAGCGGAGTCACGACAATTGCAGAACTGCAAGGTACATCGGGATCTGCCCCAGCGATTGAACGAAGACAAGGCTTTGAGGAGGTGCTGTCTCAGCAAGCCAACTTTCACATCATCGCATCGGAAGTAGGCGATTTTACGTATGCAAGTGGCCAGCGATTGATGTCGAAGATCATTGCTGCAGGTCATGTGCCTCAGTATGTGTTTGCTCACAATGATGATATGGCGCTGGGCGCAATCAAGGCTATTGAACAGGCGGGGATGAAGCCAGGCAAAGATATCGGCGTGATTTCCGTGGATGCCACGAAGCTTGCTTTTCAGGCTATGACTGCTGGCAAGCTGAACATGTCTGTGGAATGCAATCCGCTCTTGGGACCGCAAATTATTAAGGCGGCCAAGGAGCTTGCGGCAGGGAAAGAAATTCCGGTCAATATTATCACAGCTGAAGGGATCTTCGCGCAAGAAACAGCCAAACGGGATGTTACGACACGGAAGTATTAAAGAAAACAGGCTGACAAGTCTAGTAATGGGTCACTTTTGAGCCCGTTTACTAGACTTGTTTTTCATTCTATGGAGCTGTCCAAACTTTTATCAGAATCACGTACATTATATCTGTATTGTGTAAAGACGGCTATTTTCGAGATAACTATAATGTTAGTAACGGAAGGGGAGCTGGACATGTATATGTATATGAAAAAAAACACCATATTGCTTTGCGGCATTATTCTACTAAGTTGTCTGCCCTTGTACTTACTGATCTCTCATAAGAGCACGGATCCCATTGTGAGTGAGGGAGAGAGGCTTGATGTCCATAAACTGGAAAGCATCGTGAATTTGGCGAGTTCGCGCGGAAAAGCTGGACTGGGTGATGTTAAAGCGCCAACATTTACACTGAAAACGTTAGACGGCTCCTATGCTACGATTGGCGGTAAGCGGGATAAACCACTCGTCGTTCATTTCTGGGCGAGTTGGTGTGAAGCATGCTCCGTAGAAGTGCCAACGTTAAGGAAGCTTCATGAGCAATATAAGAATCAAGTGGATTTTGTAGGGATTAATGTGGCGACAGAAGAGAAATTGGAAAATATTCAAAAGTTTGTGCTGACGAATCATATTTCCTATCCGGTACTTCTAGATGAGCATAAGCATGCAGCAGATCTCTATGAACTCCACGCGCTGCCGACCGTGTTCCTAATAGATACGAATGGATACATTGTGGATACCTTTCATATGGTTGACCCGCTTGAGCTAGAAGAGAAAGTTGAACGTTTAGCTAAGCGTTAAATAACAAATATGGTGAACCTGATACCCCGTGCAGGAGGAGTGATAAGCGTAGCAAGAAGCGGTAATAACGAAAGCTCTGAAATGAATTTATAAAGGAAAAGAGGTGTCACGGAGATGAAAATAAAGACGTTTATCGTCCAATTATTAGTTATTGCCCTGTATATGACCGTTATTTCGCCATACCCTCCTGCCAAAGCGGCTGAGGTGGATCCACTGCCAGGCTACTTTGCTGATCATTTCGATAAAGTAATGATTGATGGCAAATGGGATGTAATTGAAGGACCTTGGACGATTGATGCAGGAAAGCTGACTGTGACTAAAGGGCAAGGATTTAAGGCCATATCGAGTGAAGTGCAGTCAATTGGCGATGTGACCATAGAGAGCGATATCAGCTTGGCTGATAGAACTGGTGATGCGGGTGTCTTGTTCAGAACGATCAGTGCGACGCCAGGGGCAGACAATGTAAAGGGATATTACGCAGGGATTAGCGCAACGGGAACAGGTGTCGTGACGCTTGGACGAATGAATAATAGCTGGACTGAGCTCAAACGAGCTTCTGTCACGATTAATCCGAATACGAGTTACCATCTGAAAGTATCTGCTGTAGGCGATCTAATCAACGTCTATGTGAACGATGTCTTAGTACTTACGCAGTCCGACAGTACCTACACATCGGGTAACATTGGTGTAAGGATGTACAACTCCCTGCCGACTTACGATAATCTCGTAGTTAAATCTACCGAGGGAACCACGTTATTCGAAGATACTTTCGAAACGCAGGCAGAGCAAAGCCTTGGTCAGTGGAATCAAATTGATGGCAGCTGGAAGCTGCAAGCTGGTACGATTACAGTGAATAGCGGCGATGGCTATAAAGCGCTTGTCAAAGATACGGAATTTGAGGATATGACCCTCGAAACCGATATTAAGCAGCCTAGCGGAACAGGAACGGGCGATGCGGGTTTGCTTTTCAAAACGCAAAGTGCTGCACCTGGCGCGGACAACGTCCGTGGCTATTATGCGGGATTAAGCAATAATGGTACCGTTATTCTAGGACGAATGAACAACAATTGGCAAGCACTGAAAACAGTGAAAGCGCTGCCGAGCATTGATGCGAACCGCTCTTACCACTTGAAAGTTGTTACCTATCAGAATCGAATCAAAGTGTATGTCAATGATACACAAAAGCCAATTATTGACTATACCGATGACAGCGCGGATAAGTACACCAAGGGTGGCATCGGTTTGAGAAGTTATCGTTCCGTACCGCAGTTCGATAACTACATCGCAAGTGAATATGTTGTGCCTGACCAATCCTTTGTCGCGCCTGTAGCGAATAAAAGTCCGTTAATGCAAACGCCATTTACTCCGCTTCCACTAGGTTCCATAGAGGCGAAAGGCTGGCTGCTCAAGCAACTTGAGCTGCAGCGTGACAATGCTACGGGCTATTCAGAGGATTTGTATAGTGAGCTTGGCACCAACGCGGCTTGGCTTGGCGGCACAGCGCCGGACTCCGATTGGGAGCGTCCAGTCTACTACTTGAAAGGGCTTGTTCCCTTGGCCTATACGTTGAAAGATAAGGATCTCATTGCGAAATCACAGAAATGGATCGAAGCGATTCTGGCCAGTCAGCATGCGGATGGCTCTTTCGGACCTGAGAGCAGTGATGATTGGTGGCCTCGCATGGTCGCGCTTTATGTCATGAAAGACTATTATGAAGCGACCAATGATGCGCGTGTGCTTCCGTTCATGACGAAATATTTTCATTATCAAGTGGCTCAATTGCCTGACCGACCGTTAAGAGATTGGGGTAAAATACGCGTTGGCGATAATATTGACACGGTGCTCTGGTTATATAACCGGACGGAAGATGCCTTCCTGCTCCAATTAGCAGATACACTAGCTGATCAAGGTTATCCGATTTCGGATATTTATGCAAAAGATGAATTCCAGAACTTCGGTAATGATTTCCAGCCGACTCATGCCGTCAATGTAAATGAAGCGATTAAAATGCCAACCATCTACTATCAAAGATCGCATGATGAACAAGATCGTGATGCTTTCCAAAAGGGCGTAAGCAATTTGGCTAAGCATGAACAAATCACGGGCATGCAATCCGGTACCGAGATGTTGGCAGGTATCGGAGCCACGCAAGGTGTGGAACTGTGTGCCATCACAGAACGGATGCAAAGTAACGAAGAAGCAGCGATGATTCTAGGTGATCCGCATATTGGCGATGCGCTTGAGAAAATTGCCTTCAATTCCTTGCCTGGCGCTATGGATAAAGAGCTGAAGAACCATCAGTATTATTCCTTGCCGAATCAGGTCGAGAGCAACATAGCGGATCATGGTTATAAACAGAATTATGAGAACGGGACGATGCCTTCTCCAACATCGGGTTTTCCTTGCTGCCGATTTAATATGCATATGGGCTGGCCGTATTTTGTGAAAAATATGTGGGGCGCCACACCTGATGGTGGTCTCGGTATTATCGCGTATGGACCAAACCGAGTTTCAACCAAAATCAAAAATGCGAACGTCATCATTGATGAAACGACAAATTATCCATTCGAGGAGCAAGTCGGATTCGATGTGACAACGTCGGAAGCTGTAAGCTTCCCGCTCAAGTTAAGGATTCCAGCATGGGCGGATCAACCAACCGTAACGGTCAATGGTCAAGCTCAGCAAGGGGTTCTGGCTGGCGAATATATGACGATTGATAGAACTTGGACGACAGGTGATCGTGTGGTATTGACCGTGCCAATGAAATTGAAAACAACAACTTGGGTGAACAATTCGGTTGGGATTGAACGCGGCCCGCTTGTGTTCTCCCTGCAAATTCAAGAAAATTGGCAGGTTCAATCTAATCCGATTGGAGCCATTCCAGGCTTTGATGCAGGAGCACTTGGCTACAGCCAGTATCGTGTAGTATCGAGCAGTCCATGGAACTACGGATTAGTAATTGATCGTGCACATCCGGAGGATTCTATCGAAGTCGTGAAAGGTGATATGCCTGAGAATCCTTTCATCCAAGCAACGAGTCCGGTTAAATTAATTGCGAAGGCGAAGAAAATTCCAACATGGGGGAAATCTGCGAACAACGTCGAAGCGACTGAACCTCCTGTAGGGCCGATCTTATCGACAGAGCCGACTGAGAATATTACATTGGTTCCTTATGGCGCAGAGAATTTAAGGGTTACCTATTTCCCAGAGGTGACGGAACAAGCAGAAGATGCCGTGACCATGAAATATGAAGCTGAGCAAGCCCAAATTGGACATGCGAAAATCAATACAAATAATAATCGGGCGTCGGGTGGCGGCTATGTCGGAGAGATTGACTATCCAGATAGCTATGTCCTTTTCAACTCGGTTCAAGTTCCTGCTGCTGGGAAATATAACATGGATATTTGGTTTGCCAATGGCAGTGATTATCAGGCGGCTACGGGTAAAGTTCTCGTTAACGGCGAAGAGCAGTTCATCAAGCTTCAGGGCACACAAAACTGGGGACGCTTCATGGCAATTCCACTTACGGTGGACCTCCAAGAGGGAACGAACACCATCAAGTTTATGAAAAGCGAGGGCTTCTATGAGCTGGACTATGTGGTTGTTCGACCGTTGGAAGTGAAAGCACCTGAACCTACTTTGCCTGCTATCGCTAGCTTGTCGGGACCTGGTGCAGTTCAAGCCAATCAAACCTTCGATTTAGAGATGGGAATTTCGAATGTTACACAAAGTGTATATGCACAGGATGTGACCGTGAGTTATGATCCTAGCCAAGTGGAATACATAGGTGCAGAGGCTTTGAAAGAGGGGTTTGCATTGATTGGCGAATCGGAGTCGACAGGTCAAGTGCGCTTCCTTATGGCAAAAGTAGGTAATGTAGACATGGCTGGTACTATACTCAAGCTAACATGGAAAGCCAAGTCTATTCCTTACACAGCTTACACCGTTTTTTCCTTAGCGAACGTTATCATTGCGGATCAACATGGGACAGAAACAACGTTAGATGCCGTCGGTCACACGATGAAGCTGACTGTTGCTATAGACCACGTGGACCCAGTAGACAATACCGATACAACCGGTCCTACACCTTTACTTGGTGATCTCAACAACGATGGCAAATATTCCAACGATGATTTAGATATATTAGCTGAGTTCTATGGCGCATTGTCCAATAGTGCATCGTGGGAGCAACTGAAAAATCTAGATTTCAATCATGATGGTCAAATTGATCTTGTCGATCTTGCTGCCATGGCGCAAATGATTTCGCAGTAAAGTAAAGAGCATTGGAATCCCACATAATCTCGATACGACTTGTATCGTTATATGTGGGATTTTTGTATAAAAAAGCTTATTAATGTAAATACAGGGACAGCTGTATTTTTCTATAATAAAGAGGCTCTAACGTTGATAAACAAAGGAAGGAGGTAGCGCGAGGAGACTGAATATGCCAACATGAATCATTACATAGCTAGGAAAGGCCTCCCCAAATTTGATACGTTATGCATCTAAAATAAGAGAGGTTGGTTCAAGCATGAAGGTCAAAGACGTGCAGAAAATGTTTTTAATGCTTGTCATGGTAGTGAGTTTGTGTCTTCCTTCCCTATCGATTTCACATCACGTTCAGGCTGCAGAAGCTGAAACACACGGCTTGAAAGGTGACTATTATACGAGCTCAGGCTCACCTAGCTTTAATTTTGGAACATTAAAAGCGACCACGGTTGACGCTAACCTGGATTTTAGCTCCCTGGAAACAGCTTTGAAGCTGATGACAGGGCAAAGTGATAATGTGAATGTGAGATGGACGGGATCAATTGTTCCTGCCTATTCTGAAAATTATACATTCTCCATCATTGGCGACAATGGATTCCGCCTATGGGTGAATAACCAACTTGTGCTTGATCATTGGGTCAATGATTGGGATAAAGAGCAAACAGGTACGCCGATTGCTTTGGTTGCAGGCCAGAAAGTTGATTTCAAGCTCGAATACTTCGAGGCAACGGGCGGATCAAATCTGCATGTGAGATGGTCGAGTCCATCACTTGCCAAACAAGCGATTCCGACGGAAGCGTTGTTCACGCCAGCTGGTTATAAATCCGCAGGCCGCATCTCCGAGGATGGAACGAAGGCAGAGATCAACTTCGATAACGCCTTATCCGCTCTGCCTGCAGGCGGTTTCGGCACGCATCTGAAGGTCGATGTCGCTGGAACGAATTGGCCAATTGCTAATGCGTCGCTACAGGCAGGTAATAACAGTGTTCTCGTACTCACATTTGAGAATCCGATTTACTCCAAGGATGTTTCGCAGGTTGGGATTAGCTATGACGGAAATGGCGGCCTACTTAATGGAGACGGAAGAACAGTTGGCGCCTTCTCCAAATTTTTGAAAAATGACTCGACGTATCAAATCATGACGCCATGGGCGGAACAATTGGATCCAGCTAACGTGTTGCCTGAGTATCCAAGACCACAGCTGGCCCGTGATCAATGGATGAATCTCAATGGTGAATGGGAGTTCCAGGCTGCTAAAGCTAGTGATGCTCTTCCGACGGGTCAAACTTTAAAAGAGAAGATTCTCGTCCCGTTTGCGTCAGAGTCGATTCTTTCCGGCATTCACCGCACAGAAAGCCTGATGTGGTATAAGCGATCCTTTACGATTCCCGACAGCTGGAGCGGTCAACGTGTGAAGTTGAACTTCGGGGCCGTTGATTATTTGGCCACTGTCTATGTCAATGGACAGCTTGCAGGCAGTCACAAAGGTGGATTCACGGCATTTAGCTTGGATATCACAGATCAATTGAAGACAGGACAAAATGAATTGATCGTGAAAGTGCTCGACAACACGGATACAGGGGAAGATCAAGCGGTAGGGAAGCAAACCGTGAAGAAGCTTGGTGGCATTTGGTATACGTCAAGCTCTGGCATCTGGCAAACGGTTTGGATGGAGCCTGTTGCCGCAGCTCATATTGACAAGCTAGATATGGTTCCAGATATCACGAATCAAGTGTTGAAGCTGAAAGTGGCTGCTTCCGGTGTGCAAGGTGAAACCGTAGAAGCGATTGCCAGCGCCAACGGGCAGGTTGTCGGCACAGCGACGGGAGCTCCAGGTACGGAGATTTCGATTCCTGTTCCGAATGCGAGACTTTGGTCTCCTGACGATCCGTTCCTCTATGATTTAAAAGTGACGATAAAGAACGGGGCGCAATCCGTTGACCAAGTAAATAGTTATTTTGGGATGAGAGAAATCAAGACAGGGTTGGTTGATGGTGTCATGCGAACACTGTTGAATGGTAAATCCATTTTTATGATGGGTCCCCTAGATCAAGGGTACTACCCAGATGGAATTTACACCGCTCCTACCGAAGAAGCTCTACAATTTGACTTGGCAACGATTAAACGTATCGGCATGAACACTGTACGCAAGCATATCAAAATCGAGCCGGCACGCTGGTATTATTGGGCAGATAAAATGGGCTTGCTCGTATGGCAGGATATGCCTAGCTTAGAGGATCGACAAGGGAATAAGGGAAGCGATATATCACAAGCGGCCAAAACACAATGGTTAAAAGAATATAAGGAAATGGTCGACCAGCTTCAAAGCACGCCTTCCATCGTGACTTGGACGGTGTTTAACGAGGGCTGGGGGGAATTCGATCAAGGCGGCCCATTGTCCAAAGATGCCGTACATACAGTGAAAAGCTGGGATTCCACACGCCTTATTAACGGCAGCAGCGGTTGGTGGGATACAGGTGTAGGCGACCTGAACGACGCGCATAGTTATCCAGCGCCGGCTTCACCTACGCTTTCAGCGAATAGAGCATCCGTCATTGGTGAGTACGGGGGACTTGGTTTGCACGTGAAAGGGCATGAATGGACGCCGCTTACCTTCTCTTATCAATTAATGAACAGCAAACAGGAAATAACGGATAAATATATTGGGTTTATTGATTCCCTTAAGCAGCAGAAGGCGAATGGTCTGAACGCAGCGATCTATACGCAAATTACAGATGTGGAGTATGAAATTAATGGACTACTTACGTACGATCGTAAAGTAGAAAAGCTTGATTTTGACCGAATCGCCAAAGCGCACCGAGACCTGATCGGCACAGCGAATAAAGCTGATTTGAATGCGCAGCTTGCCGTAGAAGAAAGCTTCCTTGGCGCCATTCACATTGGATCACAACCAGGTGCGTATCCACAAGCTGCCGTTAATCAGTTTAAGTCAACACTGAATGCGGCTAAAGCGGTTAATCAAGACGCAAACGCAACGGTAAGTCAGATTCAAGAGGCATTGGATAGCTTGGTAGCTGCACATAAGCAAATCCTATCCACCGTACATGCACCCATTCCTAACGGTTTAACAACAGATTCATTTGATTCCGCAACGCTGGCACCTGGTTGGACGATTTTCCGTCCGGATAGCAGTAAATGGAGTCTGACAGCTAACCCTGGAAGCATCCGATTGCAATCTTTGGCTGGAGATATGTTCGGGAACTCCAATGCAAGTAAGAACGTATTTCTGCAAAACGCACCTGCTGGAGATTTCGTGATAACCACCAAAATCACAGGTTCGGTGAATAAGAATTATGAGCAAGGCGGTTTGCTCGTTTGGCAGGATGAAGATAACTATGTTCGTATAGGTCATGTGTGGGATACCACGGGTGCTACTGGGAAAAATTTAGAAAGCGCATTTGAGAAAAATGCGGTGTATACCAAAGCTGCGAATGTCGCTAAGCATCCTGGCACTGATTCGGTGTACTTGATGATATCGAAAGTAGGTAACGTCTACACGACATCCTTCTGGAATGGCACCGCATGGCAGCAAGCGGCTGATCCGATGACAGTCAATTTGTCGAATGTCAAAGTGGGATTCTATGCGATGTCAGCTACAGATGGTACATCTATCCCGGTGGATTTTGATTATTTCTCGGTGGGCACAGTTCTGAATGAGCCGACCTTCACCTTTACAGGTCCAGCTGTCGTTTCCAGCGGGCAGCCATTTAACGTAACATTAAGTCTTGACTCGGTTACGGAAGCTGTTTACGCGGAAGATCTGACCGTGACGTATGATCCAACACAACTCGAATTTGTCTCAGTGGAAGAACTGCATGCAGGTGTTACTGTTGTGGATAAAGCCGTGACACCAGGCAAAGTCAGGTTGATTATTGCCAATATCGGTGCAGCCGATGTGAATGGCGCGATGCTTAAGTTGAATTGGAAGGGCAAATCGCTGACAAGTACCGCGAATGCGACAGTTCTACTTTCTAGTGCTGTGCTTGCGAATGGCGCTGGTCAAGAAAAGTCATTGAACCAATCCAGCTTCGCTGTTCAAATTACGGGATTAGTCAATAAAGCAGCATTGAATGAGCTGATTTCACAAGCACAAAGCAAACATGATGTGGCTGTTGAAGGAGGCTATGTGGGTCAATATCCGAATGGCTCCAAAGCCACGCTTCAAGCAGCAATTAATGAAGCTAAGGCTGTAGCTGAAGATGCTGGCGCAACGACAGAGCAAGTCGCTCAAGCAGTTGATGCGCTTCAGTCTGCGTTGAATCAATTCTTAGCCAGTGTACATACCGCAACGCCTGGTGACATCAATACCGATGGCAGATTCTCCGTCGGTGATTTGGCCCAAGTTGCTGCGGCATACGGTAAAACGTCGGCTGATACCGATTGGGAGCAATACAAGCAAATGGACGTCAACGGTGATCATATCGTTGATATTGAGGATTTGGCGGCAGTAGCGCAGTTGATTTTGCAGTGATGTAGCATTGAAGTGGGGACGGAGCTAAGCGGCGTGGTGCCGCTTGGCTCCTTTTTTGTAACGAGGCCAAATCGCCGCTTGGTATTCACGATGAAAAGAGGATCTCTCGCCACATAAGTGGCTTTGGGGACACCTCTTTTTGCTGTAGCCAACAGGTAATTGACCAACGGTTCCATCAGCATAGCCCGTCTCAGATTCTTGCGACAAACGGTTGTTAGCGCTTTATTTGTTTTGTATACTAGGCAATACTAGAATAAATAACTTCAAAGCGAGGCTGAATCATGACAAGATGGAAGAAATTTGGATTACCACCGAAGCCGCATTCGTTAAAGTCTCGACTCATCATAATTCTGTTTATTAGCTCGCTTGCGCCTTTAATTCTGATTGGAAGCATTTCTTATTTCTCAATGTATGCCATTCTGCAAAATAAGGCGGAGGGCGGTGCCCTTAGTAATTTGCATCAAGTCAGGATCATGTTGGAAGATACCATTGGCCAGTTGAATCATACCTCACAGCAGCTAGCCTTTGACGGAAGAGTGGGCAAAAGCCTTGAAACTTATTTGTCAGCGGATATCTATGAGAAGAAGAGATTGAACGACGAGATCAGAAGTGAATTAGGTTTGATTCATTTTACGAACCCTACACTGGGATTGATGTTTTACTATTTTGAAAAAGACAATCAGGCTTTATTTGAAAATTTTAGTGTGAGTGACAATTATGATCTTAAAAAACTGCCTGTCCTCATTCAATTCGATAAACTTACGTATATGGGACCGCATGTCTCTTTAAATCCAATTGACGGCAATCAAGTGCTATCGATTCTGCGTAAAGTGGAGCTGCCGGATCGTGATGATGTGTATGTTTATATTGAAACGAATTTTAAATTGGCGGAAAGCATCCTCAAAGACAATGACCAATTTGGCGGCAACTTGGTGCATCTGATTCTCGATAATCACGGTAAAATTGTATATAGCGAGAATTCTGTGGATTTCCCAGTTGGTATGCAATATGATGCTAACGATTCGAATAAGGACATCACAGGTAAATATCGCATGTTCGAGGAAGAGAGTAACCAAACATGGAAAGTTATGTCTGCAGTTCCCAATTCGGTCTATAATCTCGAAGTATATAGATGGATGAAACAATTTGTGTTTTTTGCCATTTTAACGTTAATAGCGAGTTTCTTTATTGCTTGGCTAATTTGGAGAACGGTCTATCGGCCGCTTAACCTGCTCAGTACGGATATTCGCAATGTAAAAAGCAATAATGAGGTATCTCCTAGAAGACAATCGCAGATTTTAGAGTTTTCTGTGATCTACAGAGAGTTTGCTGAAATGAGAAGTCGTATTTTTGAACTTATTAGTGAGGTTGAGCAGAAAGAACAGAGTAAAGCCTTTCTTGAGGTTGAGAAACTAATGACCCAAATCAATCCACATTTTATTCATAATACACTGGATACAATTCGATGGCTGGCTCGTGCCAATGGGCAAAAGGATATTGATCGATTGGTATCTACATTGAATAAAGTGCTCTACTATAATCTTGGTAAAGGCGGACCGGCACGGATTAAAGATGAAATTGAGGCACTGAAAAATTATGTCGAGCTGCAAGGGATCCGCTATAATTTCCATTTTGATGTGAAGATCCACGCGGATTCTGAAGCACTTGAATTGGCAGTTCCCCGATTTATTCTTCAGCCGCTAGTAGAGAATGCGTTATATCATGGCTTAGGTGACAACGGTGTGATTGAAGTGAGTGTAATTGAGGATGGCTTCTCCCACGTCATTATTGAAGTGAAAGATAATGGCGATGGCATGACAGAGGAAGATATCGCACAACTGATGAGTGAAAACACGGTAGAGAAAAAGAAGGTAGGCATGGGCATTGGGCTGCAATATGTGTATCGCATGGTAAAGTTCCAATTTGGACCTGCGGCAAGTTTCCATATTGAAAGTACAATGGGTGCAGGGACGACGATCGTTCTTCGTCTTCCAATAGGAGGAGTTTGTTGATGATAAAAGTTATGGTTGTAGACGATGATCATTTGGTACGTAAAGGTTTCATATCAATGATGCCTTGGCGTAAGCATAAATTAGAAGTCGTAGGCGAAGCTGGGAATGGTAAAAAGGCATTGGAGTTTCTTGAGAACAATCAAGTTGATTTATTAATCACAGATTTAGCAATGCCTGTTATGTCAGGTATTGACTTAATGAGGTCTGTAAAAGAGAAATATAAGGATATCAGCATGGTTGTTTTGACGTTCCATCAGGATTTCGAACTTATTCAGGAAGCGCTTCGTTTGGGAGCGCTGGATTACATAACGAAGGTCGAGCTTGAACATGAGCACATGGATGAGGTTCTTAGACGAATTGTGAACAAGATGGAAGAGCAAAAAATGCGATCAAGGGACACCCATGTACAGCATCTTCATGTGACTACTCTTACGGAAGAAGACGAGGGACCCTACTCACCAGAAGTGAAAGCAAGTGTATGGAAAGCCGTAGATATTATTCACTCTGAGTTTCAACATGATCTATTATTACCGGATATTGCAAAAAGGGTGAATATGAGCCGCAGCTATTTCAGCCGCTGTTTTCGGGATGTCGCGGGGAAAACGTTTAACGATTTTATCCGTGAAGTACGGGTGAATCACGCGAAAGCCATGCTAACCCAAACAAATAAATCCATTGGGTGGATCGCTACACAAGCTGGATATCCCAATGAAAAATATTTTAGCAAGGTATTCCGGGAGTTAACGGGGATCCTGCCCGGTGAGTTTCGCAAGAACCAGCAATAAGTAGAGGAGGACAGGTCACAAATCGTCTCCTATAAAGTGCACTTTCGTCTACTGGACGTTCGAAATTGCCGATTACGAGACGATATGCTCCTAAACAAAAGACAGAAATGGACCCGAATGCTTTTCATTTTCTTTAAGATGTAAGTGTAGGGTAATTAAAGAGGAGGGGCATTATGAAGAATAAAAAAGCTCTAATTTCTATGATGGCAATCGCTGTTCTGATGACAGCATGTTCAAGCAACAACACAGGGACTAGCAAGGATGGCGGACAATCGTCTGCGAATTCCAACGTTAAAGTGGACCCTTTCAAGATGCCGAACCCGATAGAAGTTACCACTTTCAAAAGTTTAAGCCCTGGAGCTAAGTTGCCAGCTGGTGATACGGTAGAAAGCAACCAGTATATGAAATATATTTCACAAAAAACGAATATTAACTTTAAAATTCTCTGGTATGCCGCTCCTCAGGATCATGAGCAAAAAATGAAGCTGGCTATCGCAAGTAACGACTTACCTGACGTTATGCTGGTGAACGAGCAAATCTTCCTGGCGTTAGCTGAGGCAGGCCAAATTGAAGATATGAGCAAAGTATATGAGAAATATGCTTCTCCATTGGCTAAAGAATTGTATGGTTCAACGAACAATAAAGCGCTGGAGAAAGCGACATACAAGGGTAAATTAATGGGTATTCCGAATATTAGCGTACAAGCGGATGCTGCAAGTATGGTGTGGGTACGCAAGGATTGGATGGATAAATTGGGACTGCAACCGCCGAAATCGGTTGACGATGTAACCGCGATTGCCAAAGCTTTCGTCGAGAAAGATCCAGACGGAAATGGTAAAGCGGATACAATGGGAATCGCTGGGTTTGAAAAATCACTTGCTGTTAATGGGAAAGCGCAACGTGGAGATTTCAAAGCTGTTTTCCAAGCGTTTGGTGCGTATCCATCCGGTGGTGTCGAGGGTGTTTCCAACTGGATTAAAGATAGCTCAGGCAAGATTGTCTATGCTTCGATCACACCAGAAACGAAACAAGCGCTCAGTAAGCTGCGCGATATGTATGCCGCTGGCGCGATTGATAAGGAATTTGTTCTTCGTAAAGATCCGAACGAGAATATCGTTTCTGGTAAGTCGGGTATTTTCTTTGGACCATGGTGGTCCGGCGGCTTGGCCGCTGACACGATGAAGCTCAATCCAAAGGCTGATTTCGTACCGTATTTGATCCCGGATGCTAAAGGCACAGTGAATACAATGATGGTGCCTGTGAGTACACAGTTTATCGTTGTGAAGAAAGGGATGAAAAACCCGGAAGCCGCAATGATCTACGCGAACACATTTATCAATGCGCAGCGTAAAGTGGACCCAGATGCTTTGAAGCTTGATTTCTCAGTAAGTGCAGAACACTGGCCGATCGGGAATGCGACGTTCGATTTTGCAGATGCGGTAGAAAGAAAGTCAGATATGTTGAAAAAGGCGATGGGCGGGCAAACCAAGCCTGAAGAGCTGAGTCCAGAAATGAAAGAAATGTTTGATAAAGCAACGCGCGATAAAGCGAATCCTAAAGCGGATTTGAAAGATTGGTCTGGCTATTACGGCTACACGGCTCCTGCTGAGTTATTGAAACAAAACATGAATAAAGTGTATAGCGAATTTACAGCTAATACGAAAACGATGGAAAGAAAATGGGCCAATCTGCAAAAGTTGGAGAAAGAAACATTCTTCGGCATTGTAATGGGCGAGAAGCCGTTAGAAGCCTTTGATAAGTTTGTAACTGATTGGAAGGCTCAAGGCGGAGATGAAATTACGAAAGAAGTAACAGATGAACTGAGCAAATCCAAAAAGTAAATGTGTAATGACCAAGAGCGCACCACCTAACCGATTGGTGGTGCGCTTTTTGTACAATCATGATTGGAACAGAGGTGAATCGCTAATGAATATTAGATCGTTTTACAAACATTACCATCTGATGCTTTTGCCGGGCATTGTGCTTCTCATTATTTTCCAGCTTATTCCGATGTTCGGAATCGCCATTGCGTTCCAAAATTTCAAGATCGGATTGGGCATCTGGGACTCCCCTTGGATTGGGCTCGAAAATTTCACGTACATGTTTGAGTTAGAAGACAGCAAAACGATCTTCTTTAATACCGTATTTATTGCGGTCTGTAAAATTATTGCTCATTTGATCGTTCCACTCACATTTGCGATATTGCTTAATGAGGTTCGATTTCATATTTTCAAAAGATGGGTACAGACGGTTGTATACCTTCCACATTTTATTTCTTGGGTTATCTTAGCCGGTGTCGTGATGGATATGTTGTCCTTGGATGGCATCATCAACAGTGCGTTGAAAATGTTTGGTTTCGAACCGATCATGTTTTTGGCTAAAAACAGTTGGTTTCCTACCATTGTGGTTAGTTCAGATATTTGGAAAGAATTTGGATTCGCTGCCATCATTTATTTAGCTGCCTTAGCTGGCATTAATCCTTCGCTTTACGAAGCGGCTGAAATGGATGGCGCTAATCGATTGAAGCAGTTATGGTATGTTACTTTGCCAAGTTTGGTCCCTACCGTCGTGTTGTTGGCTACCTTAAGCATTGGTAATATTTTGAATGCAGGTTTTGATCAAATTTTCAACTTGTATAATCCGCTTGTTTACCAATCAGGCGACATTATTGATACGTATGTCTACCGGGTTGGACTCGTGCAAGCACAATATGGTTTAGCAACCGCTGTCGGTCTATTGAAATCGCTGATCGGTTTCATACTCATCATCATCTCTTACAAAATTGCTTATAAATACGCCAATTACAGAATTTTCTAATGAAGCAGGTGAATACTCATGGTACGAAATAAAACAATTTCCGCTCAGGTAGCCGAAGCCATTCTCATCTTAGTTATGCTTCTCATCTCGTTCATGTCGCTTGCACCTGTTGTACATGTATTCTCTGTCTCGTTTAGCGATAACGCTGCAGCGGCAGGCGGCTTAGTCAAGTTTTGGCCCGTTGGATTTACTTTGGAATCCTATCGCAAAATTTTGGAAGAGCCACACTTTTTCAATGCCTTTCTAGTCTCTGTCAAACGGGTATTGCTTGGCGGTGGTATTAACTTCATATTGACTGTTATGATGGCTTACCCCTTGTCAAGAAGTAACAAAGAATTCCCGCATCGAACCATCTATATGTGGTTTATGTTATTCACGATGTTATTTACCGGCGGGATTATTCCTTTATATTTAACAATTAAATCCCTTGGGATGTTCAATACGATCTGGGCACTCGTGCTGCCAGGTGCAGTACCCGTGTTTAACGTGATCTTGTTAATGAACTTCTTCCGAAACTTGCCGAAGGAGCTCAGCGAAGCGGGGTACATGGATGGAGCAGGCCCTTGGTACATGATGATTCGCGTGTATCTACCACTATCATTGCCGGCTATGGCGACCGTTACGTTATTCAGTATTGTTGGTCATTGGAATGCTTTCTTTGACGGGATGATTTTTATGCGCAGCGCGGAATATTATCCACTGCAAACCTATATTCAGCAGCTTGTTGTGAGTCAGAACGCCATGTTGGAGCTTGATTCGTCCAAATTGGAATTATTAATGAAAGTCTCGGATAAAACACTCAATGCAGCCAAGATCGTCGTATCTATGGTGCCGATTCTAATAATTTATCCATTCCTGCAAAAATACTTTATTCATGGCATTATGCTAGGATCTGTCAAAGAATAGTTGAAAAAGAGGTGCAGTGAGATGACATGGAAGGTCATGACTTTCAATTTACGATACAACGAGCCGAAGGATGGGGACAATGCATGGCCTTTTCGCGTTAAGCGTGTTTCTCAAACCATCCAAGCACACGATCCTATTCTTTTCGGCACACAAGAAGGTTATTATGACATGCTGACGGAGCTTCATGAAGAGCTGCCAGCCTACAATTGGATTGGCACAGGTCGGTTTGGCGAGCATGAGGATGAGCATAATGCTATTTTCTTTAAGAAAGATCAACTTGAAGTTCTTGAAGAGGGCCATTTCTGGCTATCGGATACACCAGAAGTTGCCGCAACGAAATGCTGGGACAGCATGTTCCCAAGAATGTGTACCTGGGTTCGATTCAGAGACAAGAGCAGCAATAAAGCATTTGTTGTCTACAATACGCATTTGGACCACCGCAGCCAGGAAGCAAGAGAAAACGGCATAAAGGTTATTTGGGATTACATTATAACGCATCAAGCTAACCAACCCTTACCAGTTATTCTGATGGGAGACATGAATAGTCATCCGAGCAATCCTACTATCCGATATTTGAGCGGGGAGTCAAAGGAAGAAGGACCGCAAGGTTGGTTGAAAGACGCTTATTCGCTACTTGAAGGACCTATTGGTCGAACTGCGCACGATTTCAATGGTGGAGCAGATGAAGAGCCGATTGACTATATATTCGTATCGCCTGAGGTAGAACTGTTGGAAACGATCGTCGATAGAAGGCAAATTGGAGGGGGCTACCCTTCCGATCATTACCCCATTATTGCAGCTGTGCGTCTATCCATTAACAGCGTCAATCAAGGAGATAAACGATGAAACCTGAAGAAAGAAATCGTTCAGTTTTGACAATTACGCGCGAAATTGCCCATACGGAGCAAAGCGCTTATATCGAAGTACCTTTTGAGATGCCTGAGCATGTTGAGGAGATAGTCGTATCGTATACGATTGAAACGCACGGTGCGCAGAAAGCTATCATTGACTTGGGGCTGAGGGACGCAGGGCGAGTGAGAGGCTGGAGTGGAGGCGCACGCAAAAAGTTTCAAGTCGGACTGGAAAAAGCTACGCCGGGCTATATGTCAGGCGGCTTAACGCCTGGCAATTGGGCCGTATTGCATAACGCCTACAAGGTGCCGAGCGAAGGTTGTTCGGTTCACGTTACTATCGAATTTCGGTTGAAAACGCCTCGTTGGCTAAAGGGAGATCTGCATACACATAGCGTGAACAGTGACGGTACGTTTACGCTAGAGGAAAACGCAGCAATCATGGAAGAACTTGGTTGCGATTTTATCGCTATGACCGATCACAATACCATTAGCCAGAACCTGACTTATCCACGAAATACGAATGTTCTCATGATTCCAGGCATGGAGTTCACAACGAACTTCGGACATAGTAATTTCCTAGGTGTAATTGATCCCATTCTTGATTTTCGAGTAAAAGGGCAGCAAGACGTCGAGGCTAAGATCACCGAAGCACGCGCAAATGGCGCCAAAATCGTCATCAATCACCCGCACTGTGAATTTTGCCCATGGGAATGGGATTTCAATGTCGATCATGATTGGGTTGAAGTGTGGAATGGGCCGTTTGCAGATCGAAATGCGAGAGCATTGCAATGGTGGCATGATCAACTCGTCTCCGGCAGAAGACTTGTTGCCGTTGGCGGCAGTGATACACATCGCCGAGATCCCTATGTGAAGCATGCCATGCCTTGTACATGGGTGTACGCTTCTGAGAAAACCGTGGATGGCATTTTGAGTGCGATTGATCTGGGTCATGTTTGCATTACGTATGCGCCGGAAGGACCTTTTGTACAGCTAAATTACGGTAGTTATATGGTTGGAGACGTTGTTCCAGCTGGGGAGTCAAACGAAGTGGTTTCTTTCCAAGCAGAGGATCTTAAAATCGGGGATACGGTGAAATTAATTAGTAATCGGGGTTTGGAGAAGGAAGTTAAAGTGTCTGCGGATGGCGTTCTTGCAATTCAATGCGACGCGCAAGGCACTACATTTGTACGTGCAGAGGTCTGGCGGCATTTCCAAGAAGTCAACATGACGTTGATGGCTGCGTTAACGAACCCTATTTATTTTGATAAGTAAGGAATATATAGGAAATTAGACAGATGAATATCGGTGAAGGAGTTCAGAAGATGGTGCAGCCTTTTGAGTTGCATACGCTTCGCATTTGTTAGGACGTTTAGGAGGTTATTGAAGTGAAGGTTCAATACGGTATTTCCGCCATCAATTGGGTGAATGAAGACATCAAAGAATATGGAAACCACTACACCGCCGAGCAAGTACTGACCGAAATGGCCAGTCTCGGATTCGAAGGCACGGAATATTGCCGCAAATTTCCGCGTGATATTGACGCGCTTAAGCAGCTATTAGCAAGTAAAGAAATGGTTCTCACTTCACAGTGGAGATCGGTTCACTTCAGTGATCCGACTCGACATGAGGAGGAGATGGAGGCGTTTCGTGCGCACGCAGACTTTCTGAAAGCTATGGGATGCAAGCACGTCGTGACATGCGAATCTAGTAATAAGACTGAGGATCTGGCTAATAACAAGATCCATATCACTCCCTTAACGGATGCGCAGTGGGGACATATGGTAGAAGGCTTACATAAAGCAGGCCAGTACTGCAATGACAATGGCATGAAGCTTGTATATCATTTCCATGGTGAAACGGTCGTTGAAACCAGCGAAGAAATTGCTCGATTAATGGAAATGACCGACTCTGCGTTAATACATTTGTTGTATGATACCGGTCACGCTTACTATGGAGGCTGCGATCCGCTGTATATTTTGCAAACGTACTATGATCGCATCGCTTACATCCATTTGAAAGACGTACGTGAACATGTGTTGGAACAGCATCTCAAAGACGGATACCGTTTCCGTGAAGGTGTGCGAAGAGGCGTATTTACAGTCCCTGGGGATGGTTGTATTGACTTTGAACCTATCTTTGAAGAGTTGCAGGAACGTGATTACGAAGGATGGATCATTGTTGAGGCTGAACAAAATCCGGAAATTGCGAACCCCTTATTTTACGCTGAAAAAGCAAGGAACTACTTAAAAACATTAACCGAATAATTGGCACAACATGCCCCTGGCGCTTCATGAATCCAGGGGCTCTGTTTCAATTAGTTGATCCAAGCGAAATCAAGAATCGAAACCGATGAAGGAGTATATAACAATGAAACAATTATCCATTTCCGGCTTTTCGTCGACATGTTCACAAATGATTCTGGGTTCTGATTATTTCCAGCCTTCGATACAACAACAAGTCGACACCCTGCTTGATGCTTATGTTGATGTTGGCGGCAATGTGGTAGATACTGCGCATGGCTATCGAGCTGGCGAAAGTGAGAAAGCCATCGGTCTTTGGATGAAAGCGAGAGGCAATCGCGATCGGATACATATCCTGACGAAGGGAGCGCATCATGATGCCAACGGACCACGGGTGAATGCGGAAGCAATTACAAGTGACCTAACCGATAGTTTACAGAGATTACAAACCGATTATATCGATTTCTATGCCTTGCATCGCGACGATCCCGAAGTTGCTGTAGAACCTATCATTGATATCTTGAATGAACATATCCATGCTGGGAAAATCCGTGCGATAGGCGCTTCCAATTGGACGCATCAGCGAATCCAGTCAGCTAATGAATATGCTGCGCGAAACGGATTAATTGGCTTTACCTTTAGCAGCACGAATTTAAGCTTAGCTGAGCCCAATATGCCTCGCTGGCCAGGTTGTGTTTCAGCAGATGAAGCAACGTGCGCATGGCATCAGCAGACTAACACGCCGCTATTTTCTTGGTCATCGTTGGCTGCCGGTTTCTTGACGGGGCGCTTCACTCCAGACAATCGCGATAACGAAGAGATAGTTCGTGTCTATTACAACGAACTAAATTGGCAACGACTGGATCGTGCCAAACAATCGGCGGAACACAAAGGGGTAACATTAGCTCAAATTTCATTAGCTTATGTAACGAATCAACCATTTCCGACTTGTGCCATTGTTGCTGCCCATTCCTTAGAGGAACTGTATGCGAATCGTGCAGCCGTAGATATCGTGTTATCCGCACAAGAAGTACGTTGGCTGGAAAGTGGCAAAAGGTAAGGGAAAGGGGATTCGCTCCCGAACTAACCGAGAAAAACAGTTTGGAGGGGAACAAAATTGTGAAGACACTTTTTTCTGCTGATGGCGTTGTAACGCCAAGCTGCTCGAAAAGCCACATCACTTACACCTTGCATCTCCATGCTGCTGTAGATGAATTGATTGTGGATTTTGCCTATGAGCCTAAGACGTTGGAAGATGAGATGAAAGCTAAAGCGCTGATCAATGAAGGTCTTCAACGCTATATGCTTCCGGAACATGTAGAAGCAAGTCAGCGTAACTGGAGGTCATATTTGCCTTTACAGAATTTACTTACGCTTTCCTTTGATGATGAAAATGGCTTTCGCGGAGCTGGGCATCGGCACGACTCCGTTCAACGGCTTAAAATATCTAGAGAAGAAGCCTCTCCAGGATTGATACCGGGACAACTTCCACGGGGGCAGTTCCGAGTGACGATAAGTCTTCATTGCGTTGTATCTGAGCAAGTCCGTTACAGTTTGCGAATTGCAGAAGGGGGGCAAGGTGAATGAGTCACTGGCAACCCTATGAGCTTCATACGCATACCTTTCATAGTGATGGGAAACAGTCTCTCCTTGACTTAGCAGAGGCTGCTAAGTCGCTTGGATTTGCCGGCTTCGCATTAACCGACCACAATACAATGACAGGCCTCTCTGAACGTAATCAAGTTGAGGATCACATTGGAATTGATATTATTCAAGGACTGGAATGGACGACTTTTTTTGGCCATATGGTTACGCTGGGAATTCGTGACTATGTGGATTGGCGGCAGTTAAGTCCTTTTCATATTTCCCGGGGTATTGAAGGAGTCCATCGCCAAGGTGGTGTTGTTGGAATTGCTCATCCCTTCCGTGTTGGAAGCCCCATGTGCACTGGTTGTTTTTGGGAGTTTGAAATTTCCGATTGGGATGAGGTTGACTATATCGAGGTTTGGTCAGGTTTGTTTCCTTCCATTCAAAAGAATAATAGTCGGGCATTTGCGCTATGGACTGATTTACTTAATCGCGGGATTAGGATCTCCGCCACAAGCGGAAGGGATTGGCATGTCAAAGATCCAGTGAAAGAACCCGTGTGTGCAACGTATCTGCATATGGACCAGGATGAAGGGGCGGAATTCGGTGTAATCAATGCACTGCGTAACGGATCGATCGCGGTCTCCATGGGGCCGCTTCCTCATCTAGTCATTCGTAACTTGGAAGGGCAGTCGAATGTTGGAATCGGTGGAACGGTAAGCAGAAAAGCGAATGCGTCCAACCAATATGAGATCGTGATTGGAGTCGATTTTGCTGCAAGGGATGGACATTGGGAGTTAATGAACACCTCCGTTACGATGCGATTGAACAGCAACAAGGGTGACATTGCCGTGTGTGAACTGTCGAAAATAGATCAGGAAAAAGTGCTCTCACTTGACTTGGATGGCGTTAGTTGGATGAGAGTTGAAATGTTTGGGACGTTCCATCAGGTTTATACCATGATTGGATTTACGAACCCGATTTATTTCAATGATTGAGGGAGGAAGGGATGACAATGGCTCACATTTCCAATGTTTGGTATATTTCTCACTTAGACCTATTGATCCGGATGTTAGTTGCTACGATACTAGGTGGATTGATTGGGTTAGAACGGGAATGGAGTAACCATGCTGCTGGGTTTCGAACGCATATTCTCGTTTGTTTAGGTTCTACCACGATCATGTTGCTGTCCATTTATGGATTTTCGGAATTCGTCAATGAATCGAATGTGCGTGCTGATCCAGCCAGACTAGCAGCTCAGGTCATCAGTGGTATTGGCTTTCTTGGAGCAGGAGCCATTTTACGGAACGGATCGGTAGTCAGCGGACTCACCACCGCTGCTTCCGTGTGGGTTGTTGCTGCTGTTGGACTATGCGTCGGAGCAGGATTTTTCTTCGTCGCTGTGTTGTGTACCTTCTTGGCTTTAGTTAGTTTGCTCCTATTGAACAAATGGGAGAAACACTTGCTAAGAAACCGTCGTGTCCATGAGATTACCGTTAAGGTACTGGATCATCCAGGTGTTCTCGCTAAGATCGCATCCGCGTTAGGGGATCAAGGTATTCAAATCATGAAGATGAAAATGATTCCTGATGTTGAGATAACGGGAAATAGCCTCGAGAAGCCAACGATGCAGCTCTGTTTCACGATGAAGGCACCGGAGAAAGGTAAGCTCCTTGCCGCACTAGATGAAATTCATCGGTCCGAGTATGTGTTGTCAGCTGATTCACCTTGGTTGGAAGGACTTCAAATCAAACAAGCGATAAAAACGGTGAGTATGCCGTAACACATGTGATTCTAATTAGGAAACAACAAAAACGGAGTACCGTGAGTTCACGGGCTCTGTTTTTGTTTGTAGGCTTTATTAAATATGAGCCGAACGTTGGTTTCTCATTGATTAATACGCAGCCTATTTGGCCAAGATTGAGGCTGCTTCGCAGCCCTTTTTGCATTCATTTAACATAAATGAAGCGAATCGCTACATGCATCAATTTGGGGTATTTTCCATTTTATTGTATAAATTTCATCGTATCTACAAACAATTGAATACAATTGGCATTTTGATTTATCAGAGGAGGATTATCGTGTTAGATTGGGTTGAAATAGTTTTACGCACATTTTTATCAATTGTGGTGCTTTTCCTTATGACCAAGCTGTTGGGTAAAAGGCAAGTGACCCAGCTTTCCTTCTTCGAATACATAACTGGGATTTCCATTGGTAATCTCGCGGCGTATATATCGTTGGACACGGATACGACATGGTATCTAGGGTTGGTCGCTATAGGGGTATGGGTGACTTGTACGTTAGGCATAGAATTTCTGCAGCTAAAAAGTAAAAAAATGCGGGATTTCATTGATAGCAAAGGGACAATTCTCATTAGAGATGGCAAAGTCATGGAAGATAATTTAAAGAAAGAACGCCTAACAACGGATGAACTCATGGAGCAACTGCGCAAAAGGTCGGTATTTAAAGTGGCCGATGTGGAATTTGCCATTATGGAACCTAGCGGAGAAATTAATGTCCTCTTAACGCGCGAGAATCAACCGCTGACGCCCAAACATTTAGGCATTCAGGTTGCGCCCGAGAAAGAGCCACAGGCAGTGATCATGGATGGTGTAATTATGGACGAACCTTTGGCTACCCTAGGTTTTAGCCGGGCATGGTTGAATACCGAGTTAGTAAAAATAGGTGTCACGGTCGAAAATGTATTTCTAGGTCAAGTGGATTCCTACGGTCAATTGTTTGTGGATTTGTATGACGACAAGATTACAGTACCTGTGCCACAGGAAAAAGCAACGCTATTTGCAACGTTAAAACAATGCGAAGGCGATTTAATGTTGTATGGATTGTCCACAAATAATAAAAAGGCTAAGGAAATGTACGAGCAATGCTCGAAGCAAATGGAGGAAATCATTGCACAATTGAAGCCGATCCTTAAGCGGTGATGCGAAATTCGACAAGACATACGGCGACAACTGGGCTTTCAGCCATCTTGACAGCTCGCGAAGAAGCGTGTGAAAATAAGATTAGGTAGGATTAGGCAAAAACATAATAAACGATAAAGTGGTGATCGCGATGAAGGATCGGCTGGAGCTTGATACCGGACAATCGCATACAACCCTCTTTTTTAAAAAAGGGACCGTATGGAAGTTAACAACTTCCGTACGGTCCCTTTCTTTTGGTAAAGCGAGAAAGGAAGGAGTCTGAGTTGACATGGCGATGGTATACAAACAGCAGGAAAGCAGCCTAGAAGCGACCCCAGTGTTATTAAACGGGGAGCAATTGATACCTGAGTTAGTCGCGGCGGTTGTTTATGATCATGTGCCGGTCGGACTGGATGAACAGGCGCTCCAGCGTGTGATTGCGTGCCGCAACATGGTGGAGGAACTGGTCGCAGCTGGTAAAGTGGTCTACGGAGTAACGACAGGGTTCGGAAAATTTAGCGACGTGTCTATTTCACCGCAAGACGCTGTTCAACTGCAGATGAACCTGATCCGCAGCCATGCTTGCGCTGTCGGTAGACCGCTGCCGGAACCGACGGTTCGCGCATTGATGCTGCTGCGCGCAAACGCGCTGGCCAAAGGACATTCTGGCATCCGCCCGGAAACGCTGCAGCTGTTGATCGATTGCATCAACTGTGGCGTACACCCGGTCGTGCCTGAACAAGGCTCACTTGGCGCTAGCGGAGACTTGGCTCCGCTGTCTCATGTGGCCCTAGTGCTGATGGGCGAGGGCGAGGCTTTTTATCAAGGTGAACGCTTGCCGGGTGAGAAAGCGCTCGCAAATGCAGGGCTCAAACCGATTAGCTTGCAGGCCAAAGAGGGGCTAGCCCTGATTAACGGCACGCAGATTATGACGTCCATCGGTACGTTGGCGCTTATTAAATCACAACGACTTGCGAAAATCGCCGATGTAATCGCATCACTGACGGTTGAATGCTTGCGCGGCATTCCGGATGCTTTTGCAGATGAGGTGCAACAGGTTCGCCCTTATCCTGAACAAATCGGCGTAGCGAAGAACCTGTGTAGCCTGCTGAAAGGCAGCAAGTTGACGACACGACAAGGCGAGCTTCGCGTACAGGACGCTTACTCACTGCGCTGCTTGCCACAAGTACATGGCGCGACACGCCAAGTTCTTGCCTATGTGCAGGATAAGATTGCCATTGAAATGAACTCGGCGACCGACAATCCGTTGTTGTTTGTGGATAAAGGTCTTGTCATCTCCGGCGGTAATTTCCATGGGCAGCCGATCGCGTTCGCCATGGATTTTCTGAAAATCGGCATGAGCGAGCTCGCTAACATTTCGGAACGTCGCACCGAACGGCTGGTTAATCCAGCACTATCCGGGGGACTGCCTGCTTTTTTAAGCCATAACCCAGGGGTGTGTTCCGGCATGATGATCACGCAATATGTTAGTGCATCTATGGTTTCGGAAAATAAAGTGCTCGCCCATCCGTCAAGTGTAGACTCGATACCTTCTTCGGCGAATCAAGAGGACCATGTGTCTATGGGAACAACAGCAGCGCGGTACGCCGCGCAGGTCATCGACAACGTGTCCAAGGTGCTGGCGATCGAGTTGATTTGTGCAGCTGAAGCTGCTGATTTTGTAGGATCAGAGGGACTTGCTCCGGCGACTCGGGTTCTGTACGATAAGCTGCGGGCGCTCGTTCCCCCCGTTGTGGAGGACCGATCGACTTCCCGTGATATCGAAAACGTGGCGACGGCTTTGCTGGAAGGCGAGTGGTTGCAAGCGGTTGAGGTAGTGACTGGAACGCTATTTTGACTAAAAAGAGTAACTTAGAAGGAGATCACTTATGACGAATTCTAATCCTCCGAAAAGAGTAATTCGCGCCCCTCGCGGCACAGAGCTATCCTGCAAAGGCTGGGTACAGGAAGCTGCTATGCGCATGCTGATGAACAATCTTGACCCGGAAGTTGCAGAACGACCGGAAGAACTCGTCGTCTACGGCGGTATTGGCAAAGCGGCTCGCAACTGGCCTTCCTTCGATGCCATCGTCCGCGAATTGCAGCGCTTGGAAAGCGATGAAACGCTGCTCATACAATCTGGCAAGCCGGTCGGCGTTTTCAGAACCCATGAACGTGCACCGCGTGTGCTGCTCTCTAACTCTGTACTTGTGCCCAAATGGGCGAATTGGGAGCATTTTCGTAAGCTAGAGCAAAAGGGGCTGATGATGTACGGGCAAATGACTGCGGGCAGCTGGATTTACATCGGGACACAGGGAATTCTGCAAGGTACGTATGAAACCTTTGCCGAAGCGGCTCGCCAGCATACAGGAGGTTCGCTCAAAGGTACATTGACATTAACCGCAGGCCTTGGCGGCATGGGCGGTGCTCAACCGTTAGCCGTCACCATGAATGAGGGCGTCGTCATTGCAGTCGAAGTTGACCGAACGCGCATTGAGCGCAGAATTCAAACTCGTTACTGTGATGTGCTGGCTGAAACACTGGATGAAGCGTTGATGTTGGCAAGTAAAGCTATGGAAGAGAATAAAGCGCTAGCCATTGGTTTGCTGGGTAACGCAGCAGATATATATCCCGAATTCGTGCGTCGCGGCATCAAGCCACATTTCGTCACGGACCAAACATCGGCTCATGATCCGCTGATCGGCTATATCCCAGTTGGCTTTACGTTGGTCGAAGCAGCGCTACTTCGTGAGAAGGATCCTGAGCTATACGTAAAGCTTTCGAAGAACAGTATGGCGACCCATGTGCAAGCGATGCTTGACCTTAAGGAAATGGGCTCTGTCGTGTTCGATTATGGCAATAATATTCGTCAGGTCGCCTTCGACCAAGGGATTGCCAATGCTTTCGATTTTCCCGGCTTCGTTCCAGCTTATATCCGACCGCTTTTTTGTGAGGGTAAAGGACCTTTCCGCTGGGTAGCGCTCTCAGGCGATCCGGAGGACATTTGCAAAACAGACGAACTAGTGATGAAGTTATTTCCAGATAATGATCGCCTGCACCGCTGGATTACGATGGCAAGTGAGCGAGTCGCGTTCCAAGGTCTCCCGGCGCGTATTTGCTGGCTCGGTTATGGGGAGCGTGAGAAATTCGGTCTGGCATTGAACGACATGGTGAGAAATGGCGAGTTGAAAGCACCGATTGTGATCGGTCGCGATCATTTAGATTGTGGCTCTGTAGCTTCGCCAAATCGTGAAACGGAAGCGATGAAAGACGGTTCTGATGCGGTAGGCGACTGGGCGATCCTGAATGCGCTGATCAACACGTCAGCAGGGGCATCTTGGGTTTCTATCCATCATGGCGGTGGCGTAGGCATGGGCTATTCGCTGCACGCAGGGATGGTGATCGTAGCGGACGGGACGGATGCGGCAGATGAGCGTCTCCGAAGTGTGCTGACTTCTGACCCCGGTATGGGGGTTATCCGCCATGTGGATGCGGGCTACGTCGAAGCGATTGAGACAGCGGAAAAGCACGGCATCCGCATCCCCATGCGTGAGCAGGGACAGTAAAGAAGGAGTGAGGAGATGAAACGGATTGATTTGCTCGTTACGGGGATTGGCTGTTTGGTTACCCCTCCTGGGAATGTACCGCGGTGTGGACAACAAATGAAGGAAGTCCATGTAATCACGGACGCAGCGGTAGCCATTCGCGAGGGAAGAATTGTCTCATTTGGCCCAGCTAAAGAAGTTCTGGATCTCCTTGCTGATGTAGAAATTGCAGAAACCATTGACGTTGGTGGTCGTATGGTTACACCTGGGCTGGTCGATCCGCACACCCATCTCGTTCATGGCGGTTCACGTGAGCATGAGCTGGCGCTAAAGCGGTCCGATGTCTCCTATCTGGACATTTTAGCGCAGGGAGGAGGGATACTTAATACGGTGCAAAATACACGCGCAGCCAGCGAGCAGGAACTCTATGATAAGGCGCGTCGAAGTTTGAACGAGATGCTGTTGAATGGTGTCACGACGGTTGAGGCGAAAAGCGGCTACGGTCTCACCTTGGAAGATGAATTGAAGCAACTCCGTGTGGCAAAACGTTTGAACGATACTCACCCAGTCGAAATTGTTTCGACATTTATGGGGGCACATGCGGTCCCGCTGGCGTATAAAGGTTGTGCCGAGGAATATGTAGACTTTATCGTCAATGAAATGGTTCCCAAGGTGGCTGAAGAGGAGCTTGCGGAGTTTTGCGATGTGTTTTGTGAAAAAGGTGTTTTTTCCATTGAGCAGTCGCGCCGAATTCTGCTGAAAGGAAAGGAGTTCGGTTTGCTTCCGAAAATACACGCAGACGAAATAAAACCGCTTGGCGGGGCGGAACTGGCGGGCGAAATCGGTGCGATATCCGCTGAACATTTGCTGGCTGCGACCGATAAAGGCTTCGCTGCAATGGCGGAACATCGCGTGATTCCAGTGCTCTTACCGGGCACTTCGTTCAACCTAGGCCTGGCCAAACATGCGCGTGCACGAGACATGATCGACACCTATGAGCTGCCGGTGGCTCTAGCAACGGACTATAATCCAGGCTCCTGTCCGACCGAGTCGATCCAGCTCATCATGATGCTGGCGTCTCTGAATTTGAAAATGACACCGGAGGAGATTCTGACTGCGTGCACGATCAACGCGGCGAATGCGCTGGGACGAGGGAGAGATATCGGTTCGATCGCAGTGGGGAAGCGTGCGGATTTAACCATATTTGATGCGCCAAATCTCGCTTATCTGCCGTATCATTTCGGGATTAACCATACATTTGGTGTCATCAAAAACGGAAGCGTGATCGTATGGAACCGTACCATCGTGACGAAAGAAGCAGGTAAGGAGGAGGCTGCGCTATGAGCCATGAGATTCCCTTTCTCAAACCGCCTGATCAAGCTGCGTTCAGAGATCACTTGGAAACCAAGGTTGCCCATTGGATTCGCCAGTGGGACGGTCATGAGCCATTGCTTGCAGGGATCATCGGCATCCCGCTGTCGAAACCGTCGATCTCGCATTCAGGTGCTTCGACAACGCCGGCGGCGGTGCGCACGGCGTTCAAGTCATTTACTACCTACTCGATGGAGTATGGTGTTGACCTGCAAGACTTAGCCGTTCGCGACCTCGGCGATATCCACATGCATGTGACGGATATCGCGGAATGTCACCGCCGCATCGAGGAAAGCTTGCGTGCGCTTTATAACGCTCAGCCGGATTTAATTCCGATCATCTTCGGCGGCGATCATTCGACGAGCTGCCCGTCGATCAAAGCCTTTGTTGACCGTCATCCTGGTCAGAAAGTGGGTATCCTTCATTTTGATGCGCACCATGATGTCCGTAATTTTGAGGACGGTGGCGTCACCAACGGAACGCCGTTCCGCGGCATCCTCGAGTCTGGTGTGGTGCAGGGACATCACATCGTACAAATCGGTATTCGAGACTTCATGAATTCCAAGCCGTATCATGACTACGTGAAGAATAAAGGCGTACATGTGTTTACATCACGTGATATACGTCGGATGGGCATGGATGCGGTGCTTGATCAGGCGCTTCAACTTGCCGGGGAAGACACGAATGTACTGTATGTAAGTTTCGACGTGGATGTGATCGACCAGGCTTATGCACCTGGATGCCCGGCGATTGGTACCGGCGGGATGAATCCGTGGGATGCGCTGGATGCCCTCTATCGACTCGGATCACTGCCGCAGGTGCAGGGTCTGGACTTCGTTTGCATCGATCCGACCGTCGATGTGCGTAATGTGACCTCGCGTCTAGCAGTGCAGTTCATGCTCAGCTTCTTGGCTGGGCTTGCTGCACGCTCACAATAAAATGCTTGAATGAATCGCCGCTAGCTCCTTGTTGTTGGAGCTGGCGGCGTTTGCTTTGTGTAGCAGGAGCAGAGCCTTACAAAGCCGGTGCAAAAATTCGAACATTTTCGCAGGATTACTGTATATTTTCCGAAGAAAGCGCTTGCTATACTGATATCAATCCGTTACGAAGCGATGAATTAAACGAAGAAGAGGTGTTCTCATGGATAAGCAGATAACGGTTCAGAAGCGGGTGCCTGAGGTCGGGAGCAGGGCAAAGGAGTCGAAGCTAAAGCTAAAAATCATACAGGTTTGGGGTTTTCGCGCATTTTATCTGATGCTCTTGCCAGGTGTGATCTATTACATTGTGTTCAAATATATGCCCATGTACGGAATCATTATTGCATTCAAGGATTTCCAAATGCTGGATGGCATCGTCGGGAGTCACTGGGCGGACCCCTGGTATAAACATTTCCAGCAATTTTTTAACTCCCCATATTTCGGACAGCTGATGATTAACACCATATTGATCAGCGTATATAAGCTGGTTTTCGGGATTGCTCCACCCATTATCATGGCCTTACTGCTCAATGAATGCAGGCTGCGGTGGTTCAAAACGATTGTACAAACGATGACCTATATGCCGCATTTCTTATCGTGGGTTATTATCTATGGCATACTTAACACCCTCTTGTCCCAAAGCTCTGGTATCGTCAACCGTTGGCTTGTTGAAGGAGGTGGCCAATCAATTGGATTCATGACTTCAATCGATCATTTCAGAACGATTCTGGTCGCTTCAGAAGTATGGAAGGATCTGGGCTGGGGCGCTATCATTTACCTAGCTGCGATGGCCTCGATCGACCCAACCTTGTATGAGGCAGTCCGCGTGGATGGTGGCAGTCGACTTCGCATGATGTGGCATATTACACTGCCTGGCATTCGGAATGTTATCGTGCTTTTGCTGATACTGAAGCTAGGTCATATTATGGATGCCGGATTCGATCAGATTTATATCCTTTATAACATTCAAGTCTATCAAGTAGCTGATATTTTGGATACTTGGGTATTCCGTACAGGACTTCAACAGCTCAACTTCAGTTTGGCTGCAGCTGTCGGCTTGTTTAAATCAATCATTGGCTTAGTGCTTGTGCTCGGATCCAATCAATTATCGAAGAAGTGGGGGGAGAGCGCATGGTAAGAAGCTGGGAAGATCGCATCCTCAATACAATCGTTATTTTCATTCTCGGCCTTACTTCCTTAGCAGCGATCCTTCCACTGATGTATGTGCTATCCGTTTCCATCACGCCATTTTCCGAAGTGCTGAAGCACGGAGGTTTTATCTTACTCCCGAAATCGATCACATTCCATGCGTATCATGAACTATTTACCACAACGAACATCCCGAGGGCCTTTTGGATCACGATCTTCATTACCGTTGTCGGAACCGTAGTGAATCTAGTGTTGACGTCGCTGATGGCTTACCCGCTTAGCCGTCGCAATCTCCCAGGAAGAGGATTTTTCCTTCTTATGATTGTGTTCACGATGCTATTCAGCGGAGGCTTAATTCCGACTTATTTAATTGTAAAAAATTTAGGATTGCTTAATTCCGTCTGGTCGATGATTTTGCCGAATGCGATATGGAGCTTTAATGTGCTTATTATGAAAAGTTTTTTCGAGAACATTCCTGAAGAGTTGTTTGAATCGGCCCGTATGGACGGTGCCAAGGAATTTCGAATTCTATGGCAAATTGTACTGCCACTTGCCGTGCCGTCCATGCTTACAGTCGGGCTGTTCTACATGGTTGGACATTGGAACGAGTTCTTCCAAGCGATTATGTACGTGACTGACCGTAACTTATATCCCTTACAAGTCGTTATTCGCGAAGTTCTCATGATGACACAGCTGCCGTTATTGGAAAATGCCGAGAATGTGCTGCCTACCGAAACGATGCAAATGGCTGCTGTCATTACCGCGAGTTTGCCGATCATTCTCGTGTATCCTTTTATTCAAAAACATTTTACAAAAGGAATGCTTCTAGGCGCTGTCAAAGGTTGATCCCGCAAGGCCGAAGGAAAGTGAGGGGTGCAGATGAACCTGAAAACCTTTGGTCGCGGTAACAATATAGTTCCAAAAAAATGTATACTATACTAGAGGAAGAAGGGGTTTCTATGAAAAAGATTGTATATGCTCCGATGCTGGCAATGACGTTAACAGGAGCTATGTTGATTGCTGGTTGTGGAGGTTCGCCTGCGGTCGAGAAAGCTTCGGAGAAGCCGGCAGCTAGCACGCCAGCAGCCAATGCAAAGCCAGTAAAGCTGGACATCATTGAAACGGGAACCGGGCTTCCAACCCCAGATCAGGATATCATTAAGCAGGAACTGGATAAAGCGTTACATACAGAAATTAACCTGACCGTTTATGCATCTCCCGATGATTACAAGAATCAGTTGAATGTGCGCATGGCATCAGCAAATTTCCCGGATTTATTTGCAGTAGACCGAGTACAGTTAAAGCAATTATCGGACCAAGGCCTTCTTCTTGATTTGACGCCATATTTAGATAAACTAAAGCCAGCGAAAGATTTCATCGGTGAGGCTAGCTTTAAACAAGGGATGATGAATGGCAAAACATTAGCCATAGCCAAAGCACCAACGGCTTCCAAAACGTCGTTCTGGATTCGGAAAGATTGGCTTGATAAACTAAATCTAAAAGTTCCTACCACACTAGAAGAAATGCTCGAAGTTGCGAAAGCGTTTACGGAGAAAGATCCAGATGGCAATGGGAAGAAAGATACATTCGGCATCACAGGAGCGAAACTAAACGCGTTCAACACGTTCTTCGGTGCTTATGGCGTGGGTCTTATGGACGGCAGTCAAGTTCCAGCCATCTATGTGAAAGATAATAAAGTGGTCAATTCCCTCTATGCGCCAGGTATGAAGGATGCGCTTGCTTCTATTAAAAATATGGTTGCTGCAGGTGTGGTTGATCCAGAACTCATGGCAACCTCGCAAACACAGGCTATGCAAAAGGCGATCAAAGGACAAGCGGGTATTTTTTACACAGCTTGGTCGGATATGACAACTGCTCAGAACGTTGAACAGATGAAAGCCATCAATCCCAACGTCAACTGGGTGCAAATTGATGCGTTGCAAGGTCCAGGCGGCAAATTCACAGCATCTTGGGATATAGGCAATCCCGCAGGATTGTATGCGCTTCCAAAGTCATTGGAGAAATCCCCTGAAAAGCTCCAGAAGGTATTCGACTTGTTGAACTATGTATCCTCGAAGGACGGATCGAAGTTAGTGCAATACGGTGTAAAAGGAAAACATTTTAATCTCGAAGGGGAAAAAGTGGTTCCGACGGATTTGATGGCCAAAGAAGGTGCCTATTTCTGGCTCTACCAATTTACGGGCCGTCCTGAGATGGAATATTTGTCCGTGAAATTTGCTCCACAAATTAAGTTAATTGATTTTGCCAATAAACAGCCACGCCTTCAAGCGGTGAACGGATTTATTGATTTCCCAAGTGGCTATAACGCAGCTGATGCGAATCGGTATGTGGAAGAGGAGTTCTCGAAATTCATCTATGGGAAACGACCTCTCACTGAATATGATAGCTTCCTGAAAACATTGGAAAGTTCCATGAATTACAAAGCATTCTTAGAAGCATCTGAGAAAAAAGTGAAAGAGCTCGGATACGTGAAGTAGGTAGAAAAAGGTTGAAAAGGGATGAAGAGGCTTCTGGCTTCATCTCTTTCTGTCATTCTAAATAAAACGGATCGTGGGGGAGAATAGCAATGATGAGTGGAGATAGCAAGAAACAACAGGTTCATACAGATATCCTGGTTGCCGGAGGCGGCATTTCGGGTGTTGTAGCTGCCATTGCGGCTGCGAGGAACGGTGCTAAGGTTACGCTTTGTCAGGATCGCTCGGTTCTGGGAGGCAATGCCTCTTCCGAGATCCGTATGCATATTGTCGGGGCGGCACATTCCAAACGGGGAACGGCATTAGAAACTGAAGCAAGAGAAGGCGGCATCCTGGAAGAAATTCTTCTGGAGTGCGCCGTTCGCAATCCACAGCGAAGCGCTTCGATGCTGGATCTCCTCTTATATGAGAAGTGCAGAGCAGAACCGAACCTGTCACTGATGTTGAATACGGCCATTATAGGTGTACGAATGGACGGTAATCGCATAGTATCAGCATGGGCAACGAGGGAAAGCACGGAACATAGCTTCGAAATAAGTGCGAATATTTTCATGGATTGTACGGGAGACGGACGTCTCGGCAAAGAAGCAGGAGCGCAATTCACAACAGGACGTGAGTCTTCTGAGCAATATGGAGAGTCTTTCGCTGGTGCAGTAGCCGATACGTATCGTCTCGGTTCTTCACTGTTATTTACGGCTCGAAATATGGGTAAACCGATGGCATTCATACCTCCTGTATGGGCGAAGCGCTATTCGGAAGAAGATTTGAAATACCGCAGTCATGCGTCATGGGAATACGGTTATTGGTGGGTAGAGTTTGGCGGACTATTGGATACGATCTCCGATAACGAATTCATTCGTGACGAACTGCTGGCCATTATGATGGGCGTGTGGGATCATATCAAAAATAGTGGTCATCATCCAGAGTCTGAGAACTGGGCACTTGATTGGTTCGGCTTCGTGCCTGGCAAGCGGGAGTCTCGACGATTCATTGGTCAACATGTGTTGACGCAAAGGGATCTGGAAGAGTCGGTTCATTTCGAAGATGTCATCGCGTATGGGGGGTGGCCCATGGATACACATCCACCGCAGGGGATTGAGGCCAAAGAAATTGATCCCTGCCATCAACCACATACAAACCATGTATATGGCATACCTGTAAGGTCATTGATCAGCGCTAATGTGGAGAATTTGATGTTTGTTGGACGCAATATATCTGCTACACATATTGCTTTTTCAAGCACGAGAGTTATGGCTACCTGTGGTGTAATGGGGCAAGGTGCGGGAACATTTGCCGCTTTGGCCATTCAAGAAGGTTTTTCACTTGAGATGGCGTATAAGAATCAAGAATTGATTCGGAAAACGCAACAACGGCTTATCGGGCAGGATGCGTTTCTTCCTGGTATTCCCGCTAGCGATAACTTGTCTAGCCAAGCGACAGTTCGAGCTTCTACCGAACAACCTCAAGGCCGAGCATCGAATGTAATAGATGGCTATACCCGAGCGATGCATGGCACAAACGGTGTTAGGCTGGACCTCGTCGTTCCTGGTTCCCACAGGTGGATGTCACATCCTGATGATCAAGCACCATGGATTGAGTTAACATGGGAAACACCGGTTGCCATCAGCGAGATCACCATCGTGCTTGATACAGGCATGCACCGGAGACTAACCCTGACACAAGAGGATCAGTTGCATAAGAAAAATGAATGGGGACCACAGCCGGAAACGTTGAAGGATTTCCGAGTCATTGCTTATACGGCGAATCAAGCCGAGGATGCTCGTCAAGTGATGATGATTCAGGATAATTACCAACGGCAAGTAACAAGCCATGTAGGGTTAGAGCAAGTAAATAGGCTACGCTTGGAAGTCTTAAGCACGAATGGATTGGATCATGCTAGAGTATTTGAAATCAGATGTCATTGAAGTAAATAGGGTGGATATCTCTAGGAGGAGGACGGCGTCTTGGGAGGAATATTTGAAAATGTTGACATATCAGGTTGTACGATTACGGATGTTCAAATGGTGCCAGAAGGAAGTCTCACCTTAGAAGACGGAAGAATCTTTACGGACTTACCAGCATTTTGTCGAGTTTCCCTCGAGCTGAAGCCAACCTCGCAGTCTAACATTCGGGTGGAGCTTTGGCTGCCACAAGATTGGAATGGCAGATTCCTCGGCACGGGCAATGGAGGTAGTGCAAGTTATATTAGCTACAATCCACTTGCACTTGGCGTGCGGCGAGGATATGCGACAGCAAATACGGATATGGGCACTTCGCCAAATGCCTTCGAGGCGATTGGACATCCGGAACGATGGGTGGATTTCGGTTATCGTGCCACACACGAGATGACGGTAGCGGCGAAAGTACTCATCCAATTATATTACAAAAGATCAGCCAGCTACGCTTATTTCATGGGTTGTTCAACGGGTGGACAACAAGCGTTAATGGAAGCTCAGCGCTATCCGTCTGATTATCACGGCATCATCGCTGGGGCGCCAGCCAATAATCGCACTCACTTGCATACTGGATTTTTGTGGAATTTCAAAGCAACGAACCAAGGAACAGACACGCATTTTTCAAAAGAACAAATTGCATTCATAACTCGCAAAGTAGTCGAACATGGACGGGGGAAGGATAGCGGTGCTCTCCATGGTGATAATTTCTTAACCGACCCAAGGGTTCTGCAATTCGACCCAGAGACGTTGGCTGCTTCACAGGATGACGTTGACGGGGTTGGCCTCACCGATAAACAGATATCCGCATTGAAGCTGATTTATGCGGGTCCAACTAATCCAAGAACAGGCGAACGTATTTATACGCCACTTCCATATGGGAGTGAGGATTGTGGGGGAGGGTTGGATCTTCAACAAGATCCAGAACAGTTACCATCATCGCTGTTATATCCATTTCATTGGGTGTTTGGGGCGGATTTCGATTATTCGACATTTGATTTTGATCGGGATTTGGATACGTTGAATGAGCGATTGGCGCCGATTCTTAATGCGAATAATCCCGATGTCAGCGAGATGAAAGCTTTAGGAGGGAAAATCTTGTTGTACACTGGCATGGCGGATCCGCTTGTTCCATATCAAGATGCACTCCACTACTATGAGCGAGTGATTGAACATCAGGGCGGCCTTGATCAAACCCAGGATTTCTTCCGGTTATTCCTAGTGCCAGGAATGGGCCATTGCGGAGGTGGACCGGGGTTGAATGAGATAGGTTTCAGAGGCGTTTCAAGTTTACCAGTAGATAGCGAGCATGACATTTTAGCCGCAATGGTTGAATGGGTTGAGCATGGAAAAGCGCCGGATACACTTATCGCAACCGCGTTTATAGATGGTTTTGCTCCGAATGGCGTTAGCTTCCAAAGACCTATTTATCCATATCCGAAGCTTCCCAAATACATTTCAGGAGATCCTAATTTGCCAGCTAGCTATCAAGGTGTGGAACATCCTCGAGGCGGAGTTCTTATTCCAGCGGAAAAATACCTCGTTTAAATGATTTCAATGACAGGTGGTTGCTAGATGCATAATACACCGATAAGGGTTTTGATCGTAGATGATGAACTGCCGTTAAGGCAGGAGCTCAGATCCATGCCTTGGCATTTGTTTGGAGCCGAATTGGTTGGAGAAGCAGAGAATGGCGAAGAGGCTTTACTGCTTTGTGAGGAACTGAAGCCGGATCTCGTCATCACGGATATCATTATGCCGATTATGGACGGGATGGAGCTATTGCGGCAGGCAAAGCAAAGATTCCCATGCATTCAGTTCGTGTTGCTAACGTCACATAGTGACTTTCAGTACGCACAACAAGCACTCAAGCTTGGGGCTTTGGAATATGTTCTTAAGCTTACCTTCGAAGAAGAAGAAATGAAGGCAGCGGTGGACAAGGCTAGAGCAGCCATAAGACGAGAAAGTGATCTTCAAAGCTACGAGCGCGAACGGAAGCGTCGGGATATTTCTCAGCTTTTGAACACGATTGCGATGGGGGAAGCTGATCAGGTTACAGGGTTATCGCAGCTATGGGAGGCTTGGAGTCGTGCAACTCCCTATTATCCTGTAAGACTTTACATCGAAGTGAAGGAGGGAGATCGGTTCCATCTGCTGCATGAGCTTAAGATACAGTTAGAGCGATTGGAAAGAGAATCTTCCAATTTCTATTGGTCCCCGATTGGTGATCAAGACATTGCGCTAGTATTCTGCAATCTTCATTCTGCCTTGGAAGCCTGTACACAAGCGGAGCAAGTCATGCGAGGGGTTCACCAGGCGTTGGAGATGCAGTTAACGGATTCCTACGGTGGATTTCGTTTATTGGCGGTGACAGGTGGATGCGTTAGAGAGCCTCAGGATTTATTTTCTTCTTTGCGCTCAAGTGTTATCACTGAAGCGATGAAATTTTATGACAGCTCACTAACCTCATTAACCGCGGACAAGGCAGCATCGGGACTTGCAGGGCCAGAGGATTCGCCAGATGCAGAACAAATCATCAGCAAGTGGATAGACGTGGCGAAAGATAAGGAGAAGCTAATCGTATTTTTTCAAGAAACCCTAAGGTCATGGGCGATTGCAAGCCGGTTCGAGCCAGAGAAGTTGAAAGCGTTCATCCTACGAATACGTGAGAAAGTTATCACTGTTCATTCTTTGCTTAGGTCAAGTGAATATGAGGCATTTACCGTTCAACTTCAGGGAGCTCCGACGTTTGTTCAATTGTTGCATGTATTAGTAAGGGAGCAAGAATCAGGGGCAAGTGGGATCCGGAAGATCAGAAATGATGTGCAGCTTGCTCAGAAAATCATCGTCACGCGACTTTCGGAGGCGATTACGCTGACATCCATTTCCGAGGAAGTGGGCCTGAGCTCGTCCTATTTTAGCCGACTATTTCGTGAAGAAACCGGAGAATCTTTCAATGATTATGTCACTAGAATGCGAATAGAGAAAGCGATGGAACTTCTTCAGACAACACAGTTGAAAGTGTATGAAGTGGCAGAACGTGTAGGCATTCCTAGCTACCGTTATTTCTCCCAGCTGTTTCGCAATTGGACGGGCGTAGCGCCAAACGAATATAAGAGGGCTGATTTTAAATGAAAAAGCTGATGTCGTGGTTTGGTGGCCAGAGTATGCTTGCAAAACACTTTCTATTTCTGTCAGTGGGGACGCTGCTACTACTGGGTGGGCTTACCTGGATTAATTTACGGGAAGCAGAGGATTTGTTTCGGAAGCAGGTGGTTTCTGACGCACAAATCATTATTGACCGAACAAATCTCTATATGAATGCGTACTTGGACAACGTGCAGAACATCCTCATGCTGATTTCCACACGGGAGGATTTACTAACCGAAGCTAAGGAACATGAAGCGACAGAGATCCTTCGCAAATATGCAAGTATGAACAGCACCCTGTATCGATCCATGTATTTAGTTCGTGAGGATGGCAAGGTGATGTCCAGTTCTCAAACGACTTTTGAGATTATTGGAAACCCACATATCCAGAAGCTGCTTGAGCAAGCCAAGCAAACACAGGGGATGTTTATTACAGAGCCATACCAATCTCCGATGTCAGGCAAAACAGTGGCGTTCACGATGCCTCTAAGATCCGCATCAACGAGTTCATTTATAGGGATGGCGGTTGTTGAAATCGACCTCGTTCAATTAACCAATTTGTTGTCTCAGTTTATGAATACCAAAAATCAAACATTCTCCATCATAACGAATAAACGAAATGTCGTACAAGCATTTGAGGGTACACTGCCGAGTTCTTATCGCATGCTGCCGTACAATATTTCTGTTTTTCCGCCAGAACTGGATACTGCATTTATTGATGAGATGTCGGAGCTTTCACTAGGTGTGTCTGATATAGAGGGTCCGCAAGGGAACATGGTGGCCGTAAAATCGGGCATGAATAAGCTGGGCTGGTATTTCATTGCCTTCTATAAAGATAGTTTCTTTTATCAACATATTCGAAGTCTTCATACGAACTTTACTACAGCCGGCATATTTTGGATTTTTATCGTACTATCCAGTACGTATATGATAAGTCGTTATGTGACCCACCCCGTACGCACATTGGTTGCTAAGATGGACCGCGTACGTGATATGGAAGTGCTTCACAGCATTTCGGGGAGCGGCAAAGATGAGATTGGGCGCTTGGTTCTTAGTTATAACGCGATGATGGAGCGGATTCATCATCTGCTGCAGGAGACACGGGAATCGGAACGTCGGAAAAAACAATTTGAGTTAAAAATGCTGCAAAGTCAAATTGCCCCGCACTTTCTATATAACACGCTTGCCTGCATTAGCAGTTTGGCTAAGCAGCACAAAATTGATGAAGTCCGGGAAACCATTAAGGCGTTAGTAGGGTTGCTTTCATTTAGCTTTGATAAAAGTACGGAGTTTGTCACCTTAGCGGATGAACTGGAAGGATTGCGCATGTATGCGTACATCCAGAAGGTGAGATACGGGGATAAATTCACGATGACGATAGATGCGGAGCCGGTAACGCTTCATATAACGATGCTGAAGCTGACCTTGCAACCTCTTGTGGAAAATGCCATCTTCCATGGGTTGGTTCCGCTCAAGCGGACAGGAACAATCCGTATTCGAACAAAGTGCGTCAAGCATAAACTCATTATTACCATAAGGGATACAGGGCTCGGCATGGATTCGGAGCAGCTTAACAATTTATTTACAGAGAGACATAAAGCACCTAGCAAGCATCGCTTTACCGGAATTGGGATCATGAACGTTCATGAGCGGATTGTTTTGTATTTTGGACAAGAGTATGGGCTATCGATCTTCAGCTTACCTGAGGCAGGAACGTTAATCCGAATTGAGATGCCGGCATCCCTGCATGCAGCGAAATAAAACTAGTAGTCAATACTGACAACCTACATACTTGACGGGCTGAATCGGAAAGATACCGTTCTCATTATACCCGGCGGCGGGTATAAAGGCTGCAGCTCCTCAGAAGGAGAAGGTGTAGCGATGAAATTTCTGGAGGCCGGCATGTCGGCCATCGTGCTGACGTATACGACTCGCATGAGACCAAGCATGCAACCGGTACAGAAGCAGCCGATACGTGATCTTTCCCGCGCGATGATCATCATCTCATTGGCAGAGTTCGGGCGAATGACGGCGAATAACCTGCAATGAACTGCGATTCTTGAATATGAGTTGGCAATGTGTGACAATGAGAGAGGTAACTCAGGAGCACGTAGTAAGCGATGCAGTTTTGAAGGAGGATTTATTTTATGATAAAAACGATGAAGCTTGGAACCAGTCCCTTAGAAGTTCCGGTTATTGCAGTAGGCTGTATGAGAATTAACTCGCTGGACAAGCTTGAGGCTGAACGCTTCGTCCAAGGGGCGATGGATATCGGAGCTAATTTCTTCGACCATGCGGATATATACGGTGGCGGTACTTGTGAGGAAATTTTCGCGGATGCGATCCATATGAACGCTAATGTACGAGAGAAGATCATTCTACAATCCAAATGTGGGATTCGGAAAGGGATGTTCGACTTTTCCAAAGAACATATTTTGGAATCCGTTGACAACATATTGAAAAGGCTCAAAACGGAATACTTAGATATTCTGCTTCTGCATCGCCCAGATGCTTTAGTAGAGCCTGAAGAAGTCGCTGAAGCGTTTGATCTACTGGAAAGCTCGGGGAAAGTCAGACATTTCGGTGTTTCCAATCAGACGCCTCTGCAAATTCAATTACTGAAGAAATCGGTCAAGCAGCCGCTTGTAGCGAATCAATTGCAATTAAGTATTACGAATGCAACGATGATTTCGAATGGTATCAATGTCAATATGCTGAATGATTCCGCAGTTGACCGTGATGGCGGCATTCTTGATTTCTGCCGATTGAACGATATCACGATTCAGCCATGGTCGCCTTTCCAATATGGATTCTTTGAAGGTGTATTCCTTGATAACGAGAAGTTCCCAGAGTTGAACCTGAAGATTGATGAAATCGCGGCGAAGTATGAAGTATCCAATACGACGATCGCGATTGCGTGGATTTTACGCCATCCAGCGCGTATGCAGCCGGTTACGGGGACAATGAATGTCAATCGATTACTCGATTGCGCGAAGGCTGGCGATATTCAGTTGACTCGTCAAGAATGGTATGAAATTTATCGTGCGGCAGGAAATGTTCTTCCATAGTGTCTAGAGTTCGAATAGAAGCGTTCACTCCGAAGGAGTGGGCGTTTTTTTGTCAACTAAGAATTTATATGTATCACATAGTAAGTCGATTATAACTCTTCATAAGGAGAAGAGTTAGTCGATGAAACCAACTAACTCGAATCGACAGTTGAAATCAAATCATATAATAAACAAACGAAAATGACTATTGTAAACAAATAACGACCATCGTTTCTCCTTGTGGGAAAGATGGTCGTTATATGTTTATCTCACTTGATTGGAAATCGTATCCAGTATTATTTGGACATAGGCATCAATACTGAACCATCGCGTATCTATGGTAACAGGGACTTTATTTTCTACCATTTCAATAGCTTCTCTTGGATGCAGCAGATCATATCTGGGGCTGTACATTTCGGTGAACGGTGGCAAATCCTCTCGTCCCTTAGGTGCGATGGGTGTAGCGCCTAGCAGTTGAGCTTCATAGAGCGCCAAGGTGAGGCTGCCGCCTATCGTGACGGAAACCGCAGCAGTTGCCTTAGACAATAACTGATAATACTCAGCATGCGGCAGCCTGCCTACTTCAATGCCTAATTCTCTCCACATGGCTACAGGATAGTGGGACAACGGTGTTACAGGCGAGGCTATAACCACGCGATAACCTAACTCCATAAATTCAAAAGCCAAACGGACTGAGAGATAAGGTTGATAGAATTCATTCATTCGGCCTGGGAAGACGATTAGTTTCTCCCGCTCATCAGAAGGCTTAATTCCATTCAAGGTGGCATTCACATAGTCATGATCGTAAGGAAAACCCGCAGCGATAATTTCGACTTGGGAACCGGGAGGCAGGCAGCGTTTGCCCCAAGGCACCATGCTGGGATTCGTATAGAAAATAGCTTTCAACGAAGGATGATGAAAAATCCATAATGACTCTAAGTCTAAGACATTAGTGAAAGGATTCCAGACGTCATGTTCTTGAATATAAAGATGCTGGGGAACAGGATCAGCTTCTTTGATCATATCAAATAGGGTGAAGCGTGTTATTAGAACGGGATGTTCGGGGTCCTTTGGCAATTCCGGAGTAAAAGTATACGGGACTCCCGCGGAATCAAGCCCTTTTTTTAAACCACTGAGATAATTCGGATACCACGCTGTTTGATCATTTTCGTCTACAAGTACATGTAACATGATAAGTAAGCCTCCATGGGGACTATGAATTAACTTCATATGCAAAATATATCATATTTTCTTGTGGATATCATGCCTATCAACTTATGTGATATGGTTAAGTATAGATTATGAATAGACAAGGACGGTGAAAAAATAATGGCTTCTATGGACGAGAGAATCTTCTTAGAATCTGGCAAGGTTCGTGACGGTATTCCGCATGTAAGAGAAGTTATTTACGTAGGTCGGAATGGTCAGAAAGTTGAGCGGATTCAAGTAGATATCAATGGTGCTATGACTAGCTTTATTTATAAACCACTCACGAATTATCCCAATATAGGAAAAGAAGTATGGTTGCAAGAGAATTTGCACTTCCGAATTCCCGAGGTACATATCCCCCAAATCCTCTACTATTCTCAGGCGCTTGAGCCGGAGAAGGAATGGATGGTTTTCGAAGATCTAGGTGAGCTGGAACATAACTTCAGCGGGGAAATGATGCTAAAAACGTCGGAGTTCATACCCTATTGGCATCTCTTGCCGACATCGCTTCTACCTGAAGAATTTGAGGGTCACTCTCCGAGAATTAATGAAATTCAAAGCTTTATTTTGTCGAAGGATGTGCAAGTGAGGCAAATATTCAAGACTTTAGGATTTCTTGATGACCACATCACTTACTTTTATGAGGATATTCTACGCCAGGATCAACTTGAATTGGAAACTGTCATTTCACACGGTGATTTGTATCCGTTAAACATCGCTGAAGTAAATCATACAATCTTCATTTTCGATTGGGAGTACGTACATACGAATAGCGTATTCTGGGATCTGTATTCGTTGATGGACATTACGAGCCCGCAATACAAGCGCTTGGTCATTACGCAGGAATCACGTCTAGCAATTCTTGATAGATACATCTCCGTTCGCGAGAACCTTCAATCTCCAACACATTCGAACTTCATTGATAATTATCACAAATACAGTGCGTTGTATTCGGTGTGGCTGTTGCTTTTAATCGAAGAGGATATCGCTCAAGAAAGATTTGAAAAATCTGCCCTTTTACGGCAGTACAAGGAAACGCTTGAGATTCTGAAGAGCGTTTTCGAGTATCTAAAATACACCAAAGGACAATTTTTTTAAAAAAACTGCAAAATTCGACAAAATTGCTTTATAATAAGGATATAAAACGCTGTTGAGGGAGATCGTAAGCATGTTTTCATCACTAGACAAGTTCCCATTAAAAACGATATTAATTTTCTTAATCGCCATATTAAGTATGAATTTAACGTATTTTCAACATTCGAAGATTCTTCTGAATAACCAGCAAAAAGAGAAAATAAATCTTGTGACCTCTACGATTTCAACCGAGCTAGATAAACAGAGTGAAGTAGAAGCAACCTATGATGAAATGCTTGGTCATGATCTCAGAACAGCTTCGATCGCTATCCTGAAGTCGTTACATCCTGACTTTCACCAAGTGACGAATGATCAGCTTGTCGATTTGGCGAAGCAATTGAATTTAGATGGGATTACGTTATTTGAAAGACGAGATGATGACTTTATTGGGGTTAGATCTTCAGATCCCAAAGAAATCAATGCAAGCTCGAAAACGTGGGGAATCGTATATTCAGCGCATTTACAGTTAACGGATCGTAAAAGTGTAGATGTAGGCACAGGGTTAACTCTCGACAATTATTGGAGCGGACCTATTGATACAGCCTCGACGGATGAAGCCAACATCAGAAAATGGGGAGAATATTATGATGGCACCACCAATTATATAATTAATCCGTATTTGAATGTGTCAAGTAGTCTGCAGCGTTATCGTGAAAAAGTAGGTGTAGATGTTAGCATCCAAGAGCTACTTGAAAATAACAAAGGAAATTTAATCGAGATTAGCGTCCTAAATCCGGAAAAGATCTTCGATAAAACGCCAACACCTAATAATAGAGCCAACTGGTATTCAGAGCGACTCGTCTTAAACGGTACATATAACTATAGAGATAGCATTGAAGAGAGTAAAATTAAGGAAGCGTTGGCCAAAAACAGTACCGTTTTTTACAACGTCAATTTGAATGGGACGAACATTCTGAAAAGCTTTACACCGATGGTCACATCAAATCTGAAGTATAAGCGTGATGACTTACCCAAAGTGGTCATGGTTGCAACCGATTACACGCAAATCGAAAAAACATTACATCAGCAGTTTCGTGAAGTTTTTATATTCATGAGCATTGTCACGCTTCTAGTTTGTTTTGTTATTATCATTCTGTATTCGATTACCCGGAAGAAAAATGAAGGAGCTGTGAAAACAGTTCAAGATGTTTATCTGGAGAACATTAATTCAATTGTTCAGTCGATCAAAGAACAGCGTCATGATATTATCAACCATATTACGACCATCTCCTGGATGATTAAATTGAAGAAATATGAAAGTCTTCAAGATTATATAGACCCTTTAATCCAAGAAGCGAAAATGATGGATAACAAAATTAAAGCAGTTGAAATTAATATTCCAGCATTAAGCGGAATTATCCAAGCCAAGTTGGCACAATCCGAAGTGCACAACATTGACATGCAGGTTGATTTTAAAAATATGGAAAATTTACAACTCACGACGATAAAGACCACTGACTTAGTCCGTATATTAAGTAATTTAATCGATAATGCGTTTGACGCGACGATTGAGCTGCCTGTCACTGAAAGGAAAATCAATGTGGAAGGCATCGTTCAAGCCAACCAACTCACGATTCAGGTGCAGAATTCTTGTAATCCCGTTAGTTCTGACATTCACGCGAGAATATTTGAATCAGGCTTTTCGACCAAAAAAGGCAAGAACAATAAAGGACTTGGGCTTCATATCATCAAGCAGTTAATTGAACGCTATAAAGGAAGAATTGATTTCACAACGCAAGAGGCTGGAGTTATGTTCTCCATCGTCATTCCACTAAAACATGAAAAATAAAATTTTGAATGTATAAGATTTCCTTACACTCCACATCCTAAGTGTACACCACGAGAAGGAGTGATTTACGAATGGCTAATAACAATACATTGCTAGTTCCACAGGCCAAAGCCGCTTTAAATCAATTGAAGTATGAAGTTGCTCAAGAATTAGGGATTGCCTTGCAACCAAATGGTTATAATGGAAATCTTCTTACACGCGACGCAGGTTCAATCGGTGGTACAATCACAAAGAGATTAGTGCAAATTGCTGAACAACAGCTGCAAGGCTTCAAACGCTAGACCATTGGTTAAAGGTACAAGTATTAAGAAGACTACAATCACTCTTCCTACTCGGGTGACTGGAGTCTTTTTTTTCTTTACAAATCTAATTGTTTAGGGAATTATGTAACATGAGACTAAGTCAAAGTGAGAGGAAGCAACGATGATTTTACCGGGGATTGTATCCGTCACATTTCGTGAAAGATCAGAAGTGGAAATACTTGAATTAAGCAGCAATTGTGGGTTAAAAGCAATTGAATGGTCGGAGAACGCGCATGTTCATCCGGGGGATGAGCTTGGCGCACACAATCTGTACACAAGAACAATTGATTCCGGCATGCAGGTAGCCGCCTATGGTTCTTATTTTCGATTGCTTGCGAACCAACAACCTGAGGAAGTTTTTCAAGAGAGTCTGATGGCTGCGAAAGCTTTGCATGCCCCGCTCATTCGCATATGGGCAGGAACATTACCCTCTTCGGCAGCAACGTCTGAATATCGTACTCGTCTTGCAAAAGAAGCTAAACTGATTGCTGAGATGGCTGCAGCAGAAGGTATAAAAGTTGCACTTGAGTGGCATAGAGGGACTTTAACGGATACGAATCAATCGTCTATGCTGCTGCTAGAGGAGGCGAATCATTCCAATCTGTATTGCTTATGGCAGCCAACACCGGAGCTTTCCATGAAAGAACGTTGTGAAGGACTGCATGAATTAGCGGCGCGTAAGAAGCTGTTAAACCTTCACACTTATTATTGGGAAGGAGATATTCGCAGACCATTTTCAGAGGGGATTCACGAGTGGGCTCGATACTTGAAACAGATCGATAGCCGTGAGGATCGCTACATGCTAATGGAGTTTGTAAAGGATAACACCTTTGAACAATTTAGATCAGATGCCGCAGCATTACAGCAATTATTAAATGATTTGTCATAGAGACTTACACCAATAAACGGAGCAGCGCGAAAGCGAGCTCCGTTTATTTTTATTCACATACATCTTTAACAATTAGGAGTGTAGTTACCTAACAATTATAGGCTAAAGTGAGTGTATTGAACGTAGTCATAACCGGTCACATACAATGGGATAGGGGAGAGAAGCATGACTCAGAACTTGCAAAATTTATTACTCGATAGTGTACGAGTTTCAATTGGCAACATGCTACCACAATCATTAGATCAAACCGAAGTTAGTACAAGCAATGAACCGATCCGTAAGGATGAAATTGGCGTATCCATCAATTTCACGAATAGTGAGTATTGTATGATTTTAGACGGGCAGCGAGTCGTATTTAGCCGAATGAGTGAAGCGATATTTGGGATGTATATGGAAGGTGAGATGCTAGATAGCTGTGTGAGTGAAATTGCCAACATTATTGCGGGCAGAACCACGACGATCCTAGGTGAACAAGGTGTTGCACTGGATATTACGCCGCCGTCTTTATTGGAGGATAATTACCATTTTGACGATCAGGCTAATAAGCTGATGTTGCCCATATCCATTCAGACGGTTGGGGATATCCGTGTAGTTTTACTGAAAGAGTATTGATAAGAGGAGTGATTGATCGTGGCAAAAATTTTAATCGTTGATGATGCAGCTTTCATGCGTATGATGCTGAAGGATATTTTGACCAAAGGCGGACATGAAGTCGTTGGTGAAGCGGAAAATGGATTGGTCGCTATCCAGAAGTACCAGGAGCTTAAACCGGATATTGTAACGATGGATATCACGATGCCTGAGATGGAAGGCGTAGAAGCTGTTAAGGAAATTAAGAAAAAAGATGCGAATGCCAAAATTGTAATGTGCTCAGCAATGGGGCAGCAAGGCATGGTCGTACAAGCGATTCAGGCTGGAGCCAAGGATTTCATTGTCAAACCATTTCAAGGTGATCGTGTTTTGGACGCCATACGCAGAGCTATATAATACATATAGAAGAACGCTCATCCTTCGCTGATCAAGCACAAGGATGAGCGTTTTTTGTTAAGTTTTATGGGAGGACATTCAATATGTTTAGGTTAAAAGACTTATATTTGTAAGGAAAGTTATAGGTCTAAAGACTAAATTTTGCGAAGGGACGCTTACAAATTAGGACATTTTTCGTCATGATTACCCATGATTCTCACAAAACATTAGCTAATTATTAGCAAAAAACATGTTTATCTAAAATCCTCGACAGAAGTTTCACAACAATTAATCGGTAAGATACATATATAAAGAAGTTAACAAACTTTGTTATGGAATTGCGAGGGACCTACAACAATGAATCTAATTGACTACTACCGCGAGCAATTTCTCGAATTAAAATCACAATTCGAGCCTAATTGGGAGGAGGATCCATTTTATCAATTTGGATTTCGATGGAACGCATTTACGACGAATAGGTATAAAGAATTTTTCCAGTTGACTCAAATCCAAGGTGAACCACTCTACTTAATGTATGCGATTGAACTTCCAGAGAAATACAAAAACACGAATATAAGTGAAGTTGTTAAGAGTGCATCTTCTTCCTACGAGCTTACCATGTATTACTTCTCGGAAAAAATTCTTTTAACTTCTTGTGTCTCGATAGATAATTTACAACAAACCTCGTTAGGTTTTTTAAATCAAGCACGTGGGGAAATCATTGATCTTGTGTTCTCAGCTATTCAATTAAAAGATATATAACCAACAATTAGGGGGATTTAGTAATGAAGGCAACAATTAGAATGAAATTATTAGCAGGATTTATCCTTGTACTCGCACTAACGTTCACTGTAGGGCTAGTTGCTATACTGAGTATGAATTCCATTCAGAAATCAGCTGTAAATGTTCAGGGAAATTGGCTGCCTAGTATTCTCAAAATTGATCAAATCAAAACTGATTTTTTTGAAGTCAGAGTGGCTTATCATCAAATAATTCTTGAATCAGACCCAGATAAAATTGCGGGTGCTCAAGCTACCATTCAACAAAACAAAGAAAATACGTTAAAAGAAATGAAAATGTATGCGGAACTCGTAAACTCAGGAGAAGAGAAGAAGATATATGATGATATTTTGGCTTCAATGACAACTTACATGAACCAAGCAGACAAGATAATTGAGCTAGCAAGCAAGAATGAAGATAAGATGGCTTATGATGCGATCACGCAAGTAAGACCAGTTCGTACACAAACAACAGATTTATTCGAGAAGTGGATCCACTATAACGAGGTTGGCGCCAAAGCAGAAGTGGATACGGCTGTATCCGAAAATAAATCGGGCACATTGCTCATTATTTTACTCGGTGCATTCGCGATTTTGATCGGAATTAGTGTGGCTCTTTATATGTCAGGCAGTATTTCGAAAACAGTTCAATCCCTTCTATCGGTCGTCACGAAAGCATCCGAAGGTGACCTAAGAGAGAAAGCAACTTCGAAAACAAAAGACGAGCTTGGCGCTTTGGCCAACGCCTTTAATGATATGCTAGAAAATCTCCGTGTTCTCATCAGTAAAACCGTATCTTCCTCACAAAATGTGGCAGCTGCCGCAGAAGAAATTTCTGCAACGACAGAGCAAATCGCCAAAGGAAGCATGCATCAAGCGGAATCAACTCAAACCGTAAACAGCTTATTTAAGGAACTTTCACTTGCGATTGATTCTGTTGCTCAAAATGCTGAGGTGGTTGCGGAACTGTCTGAACAGACTAGAAATGGCGCCAAAGATGGCGGAATCGCTGTACAAGCTTCTATTACTTCTATGGGGAATGTATCGAAACAAATGTCTCTGCTTGAGCAAGATGCACAGAAGATTGGCCAAATTATTGAGGTCATTGATGATATTGCAGACCAAACCAATTTATTAGCACTAAACGCTGCGATCGAAGCGGCAAGAGCAGGGGAGCAGGGCAGAGGCTTCGCGGTGGTAGCGGAAGAGGTTAGGAAATTAGCTGAACGCAGTGGTGAAGCGACGAAACAAATTGCCATCATTATTAAAGGCATGCAAACGAATACGGATTTGAGTGTCAAAGCTGTCTCAGAAGCAGCTGATCTATCGGAACGTACAGGTATTCAGTTTGATAATATCGTTCGCATGGTCGCGAATACGGCACAGCAAGTGACAGAAATCGCTGCCGCTAGCGAGCAACAATCCGCTCAATCGGAAGAAGTTCTGAGCTTTATTCAAAATATTGCTTCTGTTAGCCAAGAGTCTGCGGCTGCTGCCGAGGAAACGGCAAGCTCCTCCCAATCGTTAGCTTCCTTAGCAGATGATTTGAATCAATCCGTTTCGAATTTCAAAGTGTGAGAGGGCAGGGTTGCACATGACAACGACGGTCACTCCTTTATATGTTGAAGGTCAGATTGGGCAAGAGCACTATGCCTTTTCTATCGCGTATATTCAAGAAATCATTAAGATGCATGAAATTACTGTTTTGCCAGGAAATAAGAAAAATTTGCGTGGGGTCATCAATTTGCGCGGCATTATTATCCCCATCTATTGTTTACGCTCCATGCTGCAAATGAGTCCTGTCATGGATACGAAACATACACGCATCATGATTGTTCATCTAGCTGGTAAAACACTAGGGCTTGTGGTGGACTGTGTAAGTAGAGTGATCGGTTTTACGGAAGTCAAACCTGTTTCAGAGGAATTTGGTCAACAAGGCAGCATCTATCTGCAAGCCATCGGTGAAATTGAAGGCAGTTTTGTTGGGATATTGGATATTGGTGAGCTGTTTCTCCAGGAGGTAAGAGGCAATGAGTGATTTTCAAATGGAAGTATATATGGGTGTGTTTCTGGATGAATTGAGTGAACAGCTTCTTCTCTTGGATAAAAGTCTATTGGAGCTTGAGGAGAATGGCTCTAAGCCGGAAACGATTCAAACCATTTTTCGTATCGCTCATACGCTCAAAGGCTCAGCCGCTGCTATGGGGTTTGACAAGCTGAAAGAGATGATGCATAAATTGGAAAATATTTTTGATCATCTTCGCAATAATCGGATTCAAGTGAACACAGAACTGATGAATGTGTTGTTCCAAAGTATTGATTATATGAAGCAGCAACGAGAGCTCTTCCTGAAAGGGAATTATGAAGAGCAAGCAGTGGAGCATCTCATTGCAGTTCTTGAGCAGCTATCTCACGGGAATCGAGTTCCTCTGGATACTACAGCACCAGTGGCTGTACAATTAGCAGCGGCTGAGCCTGATCTCCTATCTATTCGCATCTTAATTGAGCCAGGTTCTGTGATGAAGGCAGTCCGAGCGGTGCTCGTGCTTCGTGAGCTTCAAGAAATGGGCGATGTGTTATCGACACAGCCGAGCTTCCATGCGTCGAGTTCTGATGAAGATCTGAAGGCTCCAATTCATTTTCTTGTTTCAACGAACCAAGCTTGCAAGGAGATCCAAGAGAGAATCAATCAAATTTCGCAACTGTCCGAAGTGATTGTAGGGCCATATAATAGCCAGCTTGTGGATCAAGGAAGCGAATCTAGGCAGCCTTCTCCTTCGACTTCAACACCGAATGGTGAGAATAAATCAGCTAAACCAGCACCAGCAGTTGTGAAAGAAGCCGCAGCAGTTTCTCACACTGTACGTGTGGATGTTCAGCGTTTGGAGCATTTAATTAACTTAGTTGGGGAATTGCTTATTGATAATACACGGCTCGTTGAGGTTAAGAAGCGGTTGCAAGACAAATATAAACAAGATTCCGATATTCATTTACTCGAAGATATTACCCACCATTTAGGCAAAATCGTCAGTAATATGCGTGATGGTATGATGAAGACCCGGATGATACCCATTGAGCAGCTTTTTAGCAGATTTCCCCGCTTAATCAGAGACTTGTCTCAAACAGCCAATAAAGAGATTGCATTGACGATCGAAGGGAAAGAAACGGAACTTGATCGCACATTGATTGAAGAAATCAGTGATCCGCTGATTCACATCCTCCGTAATGCGGCAGATCACGGGTTGGAAACGCCTGATCAGCGGGAAGCAGCAGGCAAGCCAAGAAAAGGGCATATCCGGATGAAGGCTGCACATGAAGAGAACTCCATCGTGATTACGGTCACAGACGATGGCCGTGGCATAGATTCGGAACGTATCCGCAAGAAAGCAGTCGATAAGGGGTTTATTTCGGAAGAAGAATCTCTGCATATGACGGAGAAGGAAATGATTAAGCTTATTTTCCACTCGGGTATGTCAACGGCTGAGCAAGTAACGGAGTTGTCTGGCAGAGGCGTTGGGATGGATATTGTCCGTTCGCATATTGAGAAGTTGAATGGGCTCATTGACATCGAGACGGTAATTGGTAAAGGAACCACGATTACATTGAAATTGCCTTTAACTTTAGCCATTATTCGCTCGCTTCTTGTTCGTCAAGGTCAGCGGACAATAGCGGTACCTCTATCAAACATCATTGAAATTTTCAGATACAACGAGCAGGAGATTCAATTGCTTCATGGTCAAGAGATATGTCATGTACGAGGTGAAATCCTGCCTTTACTGCGGTTGAATACCTTGCTTTCTCCTGGGGACAGCGTGAACGAAGAGGCATCTAAGAGCAAGAAGTCGATACTGATGATCGGGATGGCAGAGAAACGCATTTGTCTCGTCGTGGACCAATTAATTGCGAACCAAGAAATCGTAATTAAATCCTTGGATGATATTGTTGGCCACATTCCGTATATTGCGGGAACTACTATTCTTGGAGATGGATTGGTTGCCCTCATTCTAGACGTGAACGCAATGATGCAGAAATCATCTTCCGGACATGTTCGCTTCGGCATGAAGGATCGCGCGAATAAAGGTAAACATAACACGAAGCGAGAGCTGGTCACTGTTTGTTTCGATGCGGAATGGTACGGCTTCCATCTTGAACATGTGCAAGAAATTTTGGCGATGCCATCTTTGACGAAGATTGCTGGGACTGACCCTAACGTGCTGGGCATCATGAATATTAGAGAAGAATTGCTGATGGTTTATGATTTGCGCAGCAGTATGGGATTGTCAACACAATCCAGTTCTGCGAAATCTCGTGTTCTCATTGTGCGAGATGATGAACAATCCATTGGTATTGCTGTGGATTCCGTAACCGAAATTGTAACAGTGTTTGAGCACGATACCAATGAAGAGATTGTTCAAAGCAAAGCCTCGCTTTCTACGATTCGGAGTATTTATAAGAAAGAGGATCGGCTTATCCAAGTTTTCGATCGAGAGCAGCTGCTCTCGCAGTTGAAGATGAATACTTAAGAATTAGGTGACAAGTATGAGAACATTCCGTGTCCTAATTGTCGATGACTCCATCGTAATGCGAAATATGATTGCAAAGCTATTTGATCAAGATCCGCAATTTTCGGTGGTGGGATTCGCGGTTAATGGTGCTAATGCATTGGACAAAATCGTAGAACTACAGCCAGATCTGGTCACACTCGACATCGAGATGCCGGAGATGGATGGTTTAACGGCTTTGAATCAAATTATGACGTTTCATCCGGTACCGGTTATTATGCTGAGCAGTTACACGGAAGAAGGCTCGAATGCGGCGATGAAAGCTCTTGAGTACGGTGCGATGGACTTTTTTCAAAAGGAAACTCTTTTTCAGAAAACACGCAATGCGCTAACGGAAGAAGAATTTCTGTTAAGGTGCAAAACGGCCATGAATAAAAAGTTATTCCTACGTGATGAGACCAACCTACTCGGGAAGGAACAATCCGTCAAAAGTCACATCGAAATGCTCACCTTTTTACTAAAAATGGAAGAGGATCTGCTTCAATTCCAAGATGAGCTTCGTCAGAAGATTAGGCAGCAAAACGGACTGTTAAAGAAATTTCGAAAAGAACAGAATGAATTCATTTATAGCACATGGCAGGGTTCTTTGTTCGATCGACTTGGGATCAAGGAGACACAGACAATTGGAAAAGATCTGCATGCCATTTTCCCAAAATATATGGCAGATCACATGGTGCCCTACTATGAATCGGCTTGGTCCATGGAAAAGGTTGTCGATTTCGAAACGGAATGGCATGGCTATTATTTCTTAACGGTGCTTCGACCGATCAAAAACAATGGCGTCATTCGTGAGGTCATCTCATTAACTGTCGATATTACGGAGTCGCGGACTATGGAGGAGCGAATTCGTTATTTGGTCCATCATGATCCCTTAACAGGCCTTCCTAATCGACAGGTATTAACGAAATGGATTGAAGATGCCATTGGAAGGAAGGAGCGCTTCGCCGTTGTATTCGTAAATCTAGACCAGTTCAAGTTGGCCAATGAAACGTTAGGGCATGATGTTGGTGATCGCATTCTTCAGGTCATCGCGCGGAGGTTGAAGAATAGCTTTATGACTCAAAATCTGCATGTCTTTCGAGTTGGCAGTGATGAATTTATTGGACTCGTGAAGCATAAATCGAAGGATGAGCTGGATGTATACACACAAAGCATTGTTCAAAGTATCAATCAGCCGATTCGGATTCAGGAGCATGAAATTTACATTTCTCCCTCCATTGGGATTAGTCAGTATCCAGAAGATGACCAAGATCCTGAAACGCTTGTTCGTTTTGCAGATATCGCGATGGACTACGCAAAGGAGCTCGGCGGTAATCAAGTTCAGTATTTCAGCCCTCACATATATGCCAAAATAGAACGGCGAATTAAACTGGAAAAGCATTTGCGTAAAGCACTGGAGAAGAACGAATTTATCCTGATGTACCAACCTCAGGTCAACGTGAAAGAAAATAAAATCGTCGGTTTTGAAAGTTTAATCCGTTGGGATAGCCCACAGCTTGGGCTGGTTTCACCCTTGGAATTTATTCCGATTGCGGAAGAAACCGGTCTTATTTATCCCATTGGCAAATGGGTGTTCGAGGAGGCTTGTGCTCAGAATAAGCACTGGCAGACGCAAGGATTACCGAAGGTGTCCATCGCTGTGAATTTATCATCGAAGCAGTTCTACGATAGATCACTTTGTGAGCAAATCTCCAGAATCCTGCAAGCTACGGGACTCGAACCTAAGTACTTGGAGTTGGAGATTACAGAAAGTATGACGATGGATGTTCCAGTTGCACTAGCGACATTAAATAGCTTTAAGAATATGGGTGTGCAGATTGCCATGGATGACTTTGGGACAGGCTATAGCTCGTTGAGTTACTTGAAAGAATTTCCTATTCATCATCTGAAAATTGACCAATCTTTCGTGAAGGATATATCGGTGAACCCGACGCATGCAGCCATAGTTAATACGATCATTGCCTTGGCTCGCAATCTGAAAATTAATGTGATTGCAGAAGGGGTAGAGAATGAGGAAGATTTGCGCCTGCTGCAAGATTTTCATTGCGATACGGTTCAAGGTTACTTATACAGTCGACCCGTTGAGGCAAGCCAAGTGCCTGAGATTTTTGCAAGGTTTGGATGTAGATCTTTGGAAAGCCGATAATATGGATTGGAATGTTCCTATTTACATAGTTGAAATTCTGTTAGTGAATGCCTAGTGGCATTCGCTTTTTTTATGATATGAAACAGTGGACAAGTGTTATCGTTTTAGGGATTTCTGTCCATGTTGTGATTGTGAAGCGACACTCATCTCATTTGCATGCGCTTCTCATCTAATTCCTAAGAAAATGAAAGAAAATTGTTCATTTCCCCCCTATGTTCTCCCCCGATTGTCAACTATACTGAACTCAAAATTGAATGCGCCGGCAAAAAACAACAAGACAACATTTTTCTAGCGAGATGTCGAGCTGTGATTATAGGAGGGATGATTAAAAAATTGGTAAGTCAGGGTGCACAAAGCAAGTAAGTCGTTTTATTTTTGGATGATAGTTAAGCGCTTACAATAAAGAGGAGGCTTGGATCATGGGATTATTTTTGAGAAAAGGTAAGAGCTTAGGTGCTCTCTTCGTTACCATTATGATGTTGTTCTCACTGATGATAGTACTTGTACCGGTAACCGTATTTGCTGCAAATACGACTTATTATGTCGACGCTGTTAACGGCAGTGATTCGAACAATGGCACAAGCACTGCAACAGCGTGGAAAACGCTGACGAAAGTGAATAGCACAACGTTTCAGCCTGGTGATCACATTTTATTTGAGGCCGGTAATACCTGGGTGGGTCAATTATATCCGAAAGGATCAGGTGCCTCAGGCAATCCAATCGTCATTGATCAGTACGGCACAGGAGCCAAGCCAAAGTTTCAAGGCCAAGGTGCGGTTAAGGCTACCGTGTATTTGTATAATCAGCAATATTGGGAAATTCACAACCTAGACATTAGTAACCAAACAACGGGTTCCGTAGGTGATCTTCGAGGTGTACATATTACAGGAGCAGATATTGGAACGCTCAATTACTTCCGTTTAGATGGGCTCAATGTTCATGATGTGAGTGGTGAAGTCAATTGGATTGGCGGCGATGTGGCCGATAATGCAACAGGCATCACTTTCCAGACGGGGTGGGATCGTTCCAAGCGAACTGGCGGCATTGTATTCGATATGTCCTCAAATGTCCTAGCTCCTGCAGCAGCAACCATAAAGAGCAAATTCAACGATGTGGTTATTTCCAGTAGTTCCATTAAGGATACTTCCTTTGGAGGGATCATTTTCAAACAGTATACGGGCGATGGGAAAGATAATAACGGAAATCCGGCTGTTTCAGTAGGTTGGGGTGTTCGGAGCTCAGCTTCGGATACGAATTGGTATCCTTTTACGAATATCACGATCAAGAATAATTTCATTAGCCAAGCGAACACGATTTATGGATGTAATGGTATTTATTTGACGGATACCAAAGGCGCGTTAATCGAGAGTAACGTAGTTGCTGCAGCGGGCACTTCGGGGATTGAAACGTATTATGCCGATGATGTCGTGATTCAGAAAAATGAAACTTATGGTGTGGTTAAAAAAGCAGGGGGTGCCGACTATAACGGCATCGATACGGACAAAGGAACGACGAAACAGGTCGTCCAATACAACTACATTCATGGCAATGGGGATGGAATTCTGCTGTGTCAATTCAGCTTCGGTGACTCCATCATCCGGTATAATGTGATTACAGGAAATTCGAGATATCAAATTTATCTCCATTCCGATTCGGCAGCAACCTCACAAATTTATAATAATACGATCTACAATACGAATAGTACGTATTTGATTTATGGCTATGGCACTTATATAAATGCCAGCTACAGTATAAGAAATAACATCTTGGATTCGACGCAGAGTTCAGCTGTATTAACAACAGGCGGAGGTATTGTCTACAATACGAATAGTTACTATGGGACTGGATTAACTGTCCCAACGGGAGATGCGAATCCGAAAACAGGTGATCCGAAATTGGTGAGTCCAGGAACTGGCGGTACGGGAACAGAAGCGAGCGGACCTGCTATGAGCGCATTAGGAGGCTATATGCTTCAAACCAGCTCGCCACTCATTAACCAAGGTGTGACCATCTCATCAAATGGCGGCGTTGATTTCTGGGGAGACACGTTATACACAGGCGCTGCCGATATTGGTGCAGACGAAACGCAGGTTACAGGGGGAAGTACTGGCCCCACTTACTTAGTGAACGATACATTCGATGCCGTGACTACTGGCAGTGCCCCAACAGGCTGGACAATTGCTAATGGTACGAGTCCAAACGCGATTACGGTGCAAGCTGTGCCAAGTGCAACCGATAAGAGCGTACAGCTCAGCAAACCGACGGCATCAGGGAAAACCACGATGTCCAAATCGTTTGGTGCCACAAGCGGTACGGTGACCATCGAAGCACGGGTTAAACGAAGCGAAACAACGTCTTGGTGGTGCTTGCCGTACATCTATGACAGTACTGGTGTCATTGCTGAGTCAATCGCCATGGATACAGGGAATATTAAGGCGAACGTTAATGGGACATGGACGACCATTCAAGCCTTTACGGCGAATACCTGGTATGACTTGAAAGTTGTTTTGGATACGAATACCGATAAATTTGATTTCTATGTCAATGGCACGTTGAAACTGTCCCAGGCAACAATGAGAGCGGCTGTTTCCAATGTGTTCAAGATCGAATTCTATGCGGATAACTCGCAAACAGGTACGACAAATGTTGATAATGTGAAAGTTTATACGCCGTAACGATATGGTTTCAAGAAATCCCGAATTGCTGGAGACAGTGATTTGGGATTTTTTGTGTGAAGTGAAGCAGAATGCTTGGAATAGTGAAAGAGAATCGTTCATTTACCTACTGGTTTTGAGCGGGAAATCGACCTTATAATATGGCATATTGAAATTAAGAGGAGGTCACACATGTTGCTTCAGCCAAAAAGATTGAAATGGTCATCCTTGATCCTCGCCATTGTACTCGTGTTTGGAATAGTAAGTTCTCTTCTTCCGGTATCACGCGTTCAGGCATCACCAGTCACGGGGATGACCTACTATGTAGATGCGACAGGAGGTAATGATTCGCATACAGGTACGAGTGAAGGCACAGCATGGCAAACGTTAGGAAAAGTAAACGCTACCATTTTTCAACCTGGTGATCGGATTTTGTTAAAGTCAGGTGAAGTTTGGGAAGGTCAGTTATGGCCCAAGGGCTCGGGTAGCTCAGGCATTCCGATTATCATTGATCAATATGGCAGCGGGAGTAAGCCTGTCATTCAAGGGAAAGGCTTGGTAGAAGATGCGGTACGTTTATTCAATCAGGAGTATTGGGAGATTCATCATTTAGATGTTTCCAATGCTAAGCCAGCAACAGCAACACCAGGTGAGAACCTTGGTGATTACAGGGGCATTCATATCTCTGGTGATAATAGTACAACATTGGATTATTTCCGTATCGTAGCTGTCGATGTTCATGATGTAACGGGGCAAATTAACTGGATTAGCGGTACACAGCCAGTTCCACCTCAGCCGGGTATTCGTTTCAAGACAGGCTGGGACGGCTCCAAAAAAACTGGAGGCATCGTATTCGACACAACAGTGCCGAATATATTTAGTCCACCTAGTCAAGCGACTGTAATAAATGATGTAGTCGTGGAACAATCCACAATTACGAATACGTCTTTTGCCGGTATTACTTTTAAGCAATACACAGGGGATGGGAAGGATGCGGATGGGAATACCATTGCAGTATCGACGGGCTGGGGTGAGCGAGCCAATGGGACCGATCCGAAATTTACACCGCATACCAATATTATTATTAGAGACAATTATATAACGCAAAAAGATACGGCATACGGCTGTAATGCTATGTATTTGACAGATATAAGAGGCGGTCTTGTTGAAAATAATGTCGTCTATAAGGCAGGAACATCAGGGATTGAAATGTACTATGCAGATGATATCGTCGTGCAGCACAATGAGGTTTATGAGACAACGCAAAAAGCCGGCGGAGCCGATTCCAATGGGATCGATCCGGATAAAGGGACGACAAAAATAGTCATTCAATATAACTATATTCATGATAATGGGGATGGCATTCTCATTTGCCAATTTGTATTCGGCGATACCGTGATTCGTAATAATGTGATTAAAAGCAACACCAGATATCCCATTTATCTGCATTCGGATAAGAAGGCGATAGCTGAGGTGTATAACAATACCATTTATAATGATAAAAGTAATTATTTGATCTATGGCTATGGCACATCTTTAGACGCAACTTACAACATTCGTAATAATAATCTGTACACGACACGTGCAGGTGCGACAATCACAACAAGTGGAACTACGTTCTACGAGAATAACAATTATTTTGGTACCGGGTTAATGATTCCTACCAGTGATACCAAGGCTCTACAAGTAGATCCTAAATTTGTTAGCACGGTGACAGGCCCCTCTGGAACCATCGAAACAGGCCCTAGATTAGATTCAGCGCTGGGTTTTCGTTCAAAGTCAGGTTCAGCGATGATCAATGCCGGACTTGGGATGTCTAATAACGGCTCGAAAGACTATGCGGGTAAAACACTGTATAACGGGCTCCCGGATATCGGGGCATTTGAATATTACACAGAAGCAGATAGCACAACAGAGTCTGTGAACGGAAAAGTAAAGGATGGCTCTGGCAAAGCAGTTGCTGGAGCGAAGGTATCCATGGTTATCAATACGGTGAGTTATTCAGCAACCACTGATGCAAAAGGCTCGTTCGTGATAGCGGATGTACCCTTAGCTACAGGGGTGGAGCTTAAAGCTGAAAAGACGGGTTATACGACAACGACCTCGACAATCGCGATTCAACCACCGAATATGACGACACTGGATATTGTCATTACGTCCACAAGTCCTTATGGCAGTCTACGCGGAAGCATTTTGGATGAGAAGATGTCCGCTCTTGAGGGAGTTTCTGCCAAAGTCATGTATGAGGGTGAGGAAATTGTTAGTGGAACAACCGATAGTACGGGTACTTTGCAATTAGGTCAGGTGCCGATCGGCGAGAATTACACAATTATGCTTTCGAAAGCAGGATACTTTACTGTTTCCAAAGGTAATGTCACCATTACCCCGGAGAGTCTCACGGATATTGGCAAAGTCTTACTCTCGAGCAAACAACCGCAAGTGCTTTACAATCATACATTTAATAACCTTTCGACAGGAGCATTGAGCTCGGGAAATAATTTAACAATCAGCACCAGTGGCGGGAGTGTTGAGGTTGCTGAGGTCCCTAGTGTGTCAGATAAAAGTGTCCTCTTAACGAGAAGCAGCAACTCGGGAAGCACGAGTCTTTCTCAAACTTTTGCTACACCACTAACGGGGATTGTCACCATTGAAGCCGATTTGAAAAGAAAAGACACGTATGCCAGTGGGAATAACTGGATCAGCTTACCCTATGTGTATGGTAGTACGAATCTAACGAATCCTGGCATTAGTTTTGCTTTTGATAAAGGCACGATGAAGGGATATAAAGGTACAACGTCGACTGATTTTATGAAGTATGTTGTAGGCCAATGGTATAACATGCGTATGGTGATCGACATGGCTGCACAAAATTTCGATCTATACATCGATGGTCAAAAGATAGTAGACCATGCCGCATACCGAATCGCCATGGCGGATATTAAAAAGATCGATTTCTATGCGAATAGCTCCAATTATGGCAGTGTTTATGTCGATAATATCCGGGTTTCGCAAGGGATTGGTTATTCTAAGACAGACACTACACTTGCAGATTTATCCAGTGATGCCGGGACATTAATACGTCTGGATGGTACACATTACGCGATGCAAGTACCGAGTAATGTGGAGAGTGTGAATCTGACACCTGTAGCCAGTAGTCCTAATGTAAAATCAATTCTTGTAAACGGCGTATCTGTGGTAAGTGGTAATAGCTCTGATTTCGTTACTTTAACTGGAGATGACACAGACATTCCAGTTGTTGTAACAGCAGAAGATAATCTGACAACGGCCACATATACGGTTTCGATTCATCGGATCTCGGCTCAAGTCGATGCATCTTTACATGGACTACTTGTTAATGGTGGAACATTATCACCTGATTTTGATCAGGACATAACGCAATATCAAGTCAATGTTCCCTATGACATTCGTGACATTACACTTGTTCCGACAGCAGGTAACAGCCAAGCGGATATCACGATCAATGGAAAAACGGTATTAAGTGGTGCAACGTCAGAAGCAATTCCATTAGTTGAAGGACAAAATCAAATTGTCGTTTATGTAGTTTCATCTGATGGAACTGCTAACGAAACGTATGAAATTGCCGTTCATAGGGCCAATAGTCCTTATGGTCAAATAGCAGGAACTGTCATGGATCAAAGCAACCATCTCGTATATGGTGCTCATGTAACACTTACGAAGCTTGGCGAGTCAAGAACTACGATAACAGATGCTTCCGGTAAATTTACCTTCTCTGACGTGGTACCTGATACAGAATTTACAATCACAGCACAAAAAGCAGGCTATGACGAAGCGACGATGGGTAATGTCACGGTGACGGTTGGACAGACTACGTCAGTGAACCCATTGTTCTTGCAAGCACACGGAGCCATAGCATCTTTAACAGGTGCCGCAGAAGCGACACCGGGACAATTGATGCAATCTACGTTCCAAATTAACAATGTGTCGAGCAGTGTGTACTCGGCCGTGTATTCGGTTGACCTCATAGTAGATTTCGATTCAACAAAGCTGCAGTGGATATCTACACTTCCCAGCTCATCTCAATTCCACATTATACAAGGTGATCAAACAGCTGAGGGATCACTTATAATAAAAGTGTTGATGGCGGATGTCAATCAAGCTATCCTGCCTGATACGGATCTCTTCGTTGTAAATTGGAAGGTTAAAGACATAGCTCCCTCAGGTGAAACAGTGGTCAGATTAACGAAATCAGACTTAATGAATGGTCGGGGAGATCTATTTCAAGCGACGACTTCAGAGCATGCGTTTGAAATCAAACGAGAAGTGATTGTAGATCCAGATCCAACACCAGATCCAACACCAGATCCAACACCAGATCCTGATCCGACACCGACACCAACACCAGATCCAGATCCTGTGACTGAGCCAGACACGGGACAGAATACGACGAAAGACCCGTCCCAACTTTTGCTAGAGTCGAACGACCAAGGAACTGCTATGATTACGAAGGCTAACTTAGAAAGCGCTATTCAATCAACACAAGATGATCCAAATGGCAAAAAAGTGATCGTTGTTAACTTGAAATCCAACTCGTCGTCCTTAGAACAATTTGGCCTGCTGCTACCAGCAGAGCTGTTGAAGGCGAATGAGCACGCATTTGAACTTAAGCTTCAATCGGAGTTGGGCACTATTGTTATCTCTGATCAAATGCTGAATGGTCTCGACATTCTAGGCGACATGGTGGAAATTCGCTTAAAGAAAGCTAACACGATCGGGAATCATCCTGTTTACGACGTGCAGCTGCTTGCCAATGGAGAGTCGATTGCGTGGCATAATCCTGAAGCACCAGTCACGATTCGCATTCCTTATGTACCTTCACAAGAAGAACAGCAGAATCTTAATCACATCGTAGTATTTTACGTCGATCCACAAGGACAGATGATACCTGTACCTAATGGACATTATGACGTACAGGCAGGTCAAGTCATCTTTACAACCAAACATTTTAGTCAGTATGCAATCATGTTTAAGAGTCCAACTTTCACTGATCTAGCTTCTGTGAAATGGGCACAAGCGTCAATTGAAACACTTTCGGCCAAGGGAGTTATTGAAGGCAGAAATGTACACGAGTTCGACCCACAAAGCAGCATTACACGAGCAGATTTCATTGTTCTATTAATGCGAGCACTGGATCTTCCAACGCGTACAACGGATGCCTTCACGGATGTTGCCAGCGGTAACTATTATTTCAATGCGCTTACCAATGCCAAGGCATATGGCATTACAACGGGTACAGGAAATAACCTTTTTGAACCAATTAAACAAATCAGTCGTGAGGAAACGATGGTACTGACTGCAAGAGCGCTTCAAGTAAGTAAGCAGCTTCCTAGTAGTCCAAGTTCAATAGCGGCAAAACTAGACTATAAAGATGCTTCCGACATTTCTGACTTTGCCATAGGTAGTATTGCAGCCCTTACTGCCGAAGGCTTTGTTCAAGGTGATGAAACAGGCATTCATCCGAAGCAGGTGCTCTCCCGCGCACAAGCGGCTGTTCTGATTCATCGGATTGTAGTGAATAATTAATCGTATAAAGGCAAGACCCAGAGTGACAATTGCTCTGGGTCTTCTTTACATGTTAATTTTTTTACTGTGAAATAGTGAAAGAACTTCATTCGATGCGCAATGTAACTAACATGAGATGCCTTTTATAATAAAACTATAAGATAACAAGCGAATCACGTAGCGCTTTGAACAGGGAGTGGAATGATTAATGGAAAGCACCGTGCTGCAAACAGACCGTTTGCTTGCAAAACCGAAGAAAAAGAAAATCCCGTTTCTGAGCCGATGGGAATCTCCCGTGGCCGGTTACCTCTTTTTATCCCCGTGGCTGATTGGTTTTTTCCTGTTAACACTAGGGCCAATCCTGATGTCCTTGTATTACTCGTTTACGGATTATTCCTTGCTGGACGCACCACATTGGCTTGGCACACAAAACTACAAGCATATCGTGATGGAGGATGATACCTTCCGCGAGTCCATCAAAGTAACCTTGCTATTCGTCGTATTCTCCGTACCACTGAAACTCGTTACAGCCCTGTTGGTGGCGATGCTGCTGAATAAGAAAATCAGAGGGATCTCCTTCTATCGGACGATGATCTACTTCCCCTCACTGATCGGGACGAGTATCGCAGTGTCGATTCTATGGAAAAATATTTTCAGCAAAGACGGCTTTATTAACCAAGCCTTAGCGCTTGTCGGCATTCAAGGTAAGTCATGGATTGCTGACCCCGACACGGCATTAGGGACACTAGTGCTTCTAATTGCGTGGCAATTTGGATCGGCGATGATTATTTTCCTTGCAGGACTTAAACAAATCCCAACGGATTTGTATGAAGCCTCCTCCGTAGATGGCGCTAGTAAGGTAAGACAATTTTTCACGATCACGCTGCCGATGTTGTCTCCGATCATTTTGTTCAACTTTGTGCAATCAACGATTAATTCCTTCCAGATGTTTACGCAGGCGTTTATCATCACCAATGGGGGACCTGTGAATTCAACGTACGTATATGTCATGTACTTGTATGAGCGAGCTTTCTCGAAGTTTCAAATGGGCTATGCCTCCGCGCTAGCTTGGATTCTACTGGTCATTATTGCAGCGGTAACAGCGCTTATTTTCGCAACCTCTAAATACTGGGTTTACTATGAGACGCAAGGAGGGAAGGGGAAATGATGGCAAGACGCCAAGGTTTGACCCATCTTTTATTACTAATTTCAAGCATCATTATGATGTATCCCGTTTTTTGGTGGCTAGGAGCTTCGCTCAAAACGAATGATGAGATGCGCTCACCGAATTTATTTCCCGAAACATTCCGCTGGGCTAACTACACCGAAGGCTGGGTCTCGGTTCCTAATTATGACTTCAGCGTATTCTATATCAATAACTTTCAGTTAATTATTGGCGTATTGTTCACTAGTATCGTATCTTGCTCCCTTGTTGCCTTTGCTTTTGCTCGCCTGGATTTCCCTCTTCGTAAGTTGTGGTTCGGCATTCTGCTTGTGACGTTAATGCTTCCAACGCAAGTCACGATCGTACCTCAGTATGTGTTATTCAGTAAATTTGATTGGATTAATACGTATTTACCCTTCTATGTCCCTCATTTGCTTGCAGGCGGTGTAGGAGGTCCCTTCTTCATCTATTTGCTTGTGCAATTTATTCGTTCCATACCGAAAGAGTTGGATGAGTCTGCGAAAATAGATGGTTGTTCTTGGTTCGGTATTTACTGGCGCATTATTATTCCGTTGACCAAGCCTGCGCTGGTTACTGTCGCTATTTATTGTTTCCTTTGGAACTGGGATGATTTCTTTGGTCAATTATTGTATATCAATTCCGTTGATAAATACACGGTTAACTTAGCATTGAAGCTGTTCATTGATTCTGCGGGGACGGTGCCGTGGGGGCAAATGTTAGCTATGTCTTTAGTCTCTGTTATGCCTGCCGTGATCATTTTCTTCATAGCTCAGAAGCATTTCGTCGAAGGTATTGCTTCGGGTGCTTTAAAAGGATAAGCTTAGGAATGACTAGGAAAGCTGCTGCATTTGCCGCGGCTTTCTTTGCATAAGAGCTTAGTTTGAATCATACGGAGGGCAGACACATGCTGCAAAATCCATTCAAAACGTATCGCATTATCGCGGTTTATTTCTTCAGCTCAGCCGTCATTATAGCCATGTTGATCGGCATTGTGATTGCCGTTAGTTATTCGGGGACTTCGAGCGAAATTGCTTCCAATACTTCCTTTTATCAACAACGTTTGCTGAATGAATTGAGCAAAAAGATGAGCACAAGCTTAATTGGTATTGAGCAGACTTCGGGTACCTCGGCCAAGAATGTCGATCTTCTTTACGGCCGATTACGAGATAAGGACGCGTATGAGCGCCTTCAAATCGAGACAGACCTACAGAGTCAATTGAACTATCTGGTCTTCGGCACGCCGATTCTGCAATCGATCCATGTCTATTCGGATTACCCATTTACGTCGGATACCCAAGGTCCTGTTACGTTCTTTCAGATGTCGCAATTAGACAAGGAAGCATGGTATCCGAGTATTCTTGAAACGGATAGCGCTTGGCTTGGCGAGCACAAAATTATGTCCAATGGACGTGAAGAATCGGTGATAAGTTTCGCCCGTAAGGTCATCAATAATAGTAACCAGTATTACAGCTTAATGGTTTTTAATATTAAAGTATCGAGCATTAGACATCTGATTTCAACGGAAGACGATACGACCAATATGGCGTTACTTGATGCAGCAGGCAGATTGATTACGCATTCTGGCAACAGCAGCAAATTGCAGCAAGCGACACTTACATTGAAGGGGGAGATGGATAAGCCAAGCGGTTCCTTACGTGTGGAGGATGATTTCTTCGTTTGGGCCAAATCACCGGATTCCCAGTGGACACTCTTCGAGGCAAGCTCTTGGAGTGAAATGACCAAAGGCAGTAAAAGCATGGCGAAGCTCTTCCTCCTTCTCGGGGCTACTTCGATTGTGCTCGTGCTGTTACTTACCTTATTCTTATCCCGCCGATTTATGAGACCGATGAATCAATTGATTCGAGCCATGGGACAGTATTCACCTGGGGAAGATCAAGGATTACCTACCGATTATAAGAATGAATTTGGTAAATTATTTCATGGGTATCGAAAGCTGACACAACGGATCGAGGACCTCTATGAATCGTTGCGAGAACAACATGTGCAGCAGCGGGCGGCAGAGCTGAAATCGTTGCAAATGATGATCAATCCACATTTTCTATATAATACGCTTGATCAGATTAACTGGACGGCGATCGAGGCGGGGCAGAATAAGATCAGCTCTATGCTCGCGCAAGTAGCGAGTATGTTTCGCTTAGCTCTATCTAATACGAATAGTCTGGTGGCTGTAACAGAGGAAGTCGCGCATATTGAACACTATTTGAAATTTCAGCAGGTGCGTTGGGAAGATAAAATGTCGTATCGAATCAAAGTGGATGAAAGCTGTAAGAACACACTGATGCCGAAGATTTTTCTGCAGCCGTTCGTAGAAAATGCTTTTATGCATGGCTTTCATGGCGCGTCCGAAGCTGAGATAGGTATAGACATCTACCGAGATGAGAACAACCTATATGTAACCATTACGGATAATGGCAAAGGGCTCAGTGATAATTGGCAGAACAAGCCTAGGAAGCGCGGAGGCTATGGACTTCGTAATGTGAAGGAAAGACTGGATGCCTTATTCGGCAATCAATATAGCTTACAACTGAGTAATCGAGAGCAAGGCGGCGTTCAAGTTGACATTCGATTCCTACTATCAGACCAATAACCATATTCACAACATAAGGGAGTAAACGACTATGTGGAAAATAGCCATAGTGGATGATGATTTTCAGGTTTTACGAGGTTTGCGACATATCATTCCTTGGGCTGAGCTGGATGCAGAATTCGCGGGAGAGGCAATTGACGGAGAAAGTGGATTAGAATTAATCCGTGAAGTGGAGCCTGATATCGTTATTACGGATTTATATATGCCTGGCATTAGCGGTATTGAAATGATCGAGAAACTGCGGGTGGAAGGCTTTCAGGGCAGATTTATTATTCATAGCGGATATACCGACTTTGAGTATGCTAGACAAGCAATTCGATTAGATGTCGACGATTATTTGAATAAACCAATCACGATCGAACAGATTCGTGAAGTCTTGTTTCGGACGATTGGACAATTAGAAGATTTCTATCTGGAAAAAATGGAGAAAAAGCGGCTTATTGGTTTTGTTCAAAACTATGAGAAACAAATGGCAGATGAGCAGCTTGCTGCTCTGCTTAATGGTACGCTTCAGCCTAATGCGGCTGACATGAAGATCCCCAATGTCGAAGCGTACTGGACAGACTATGATCAGCAGGTAGTCGTGCTTGAACTGGTGAAGACAGACCGAATTACCGATATCTCGGTGGCGGATTGGCATTTATTTCGCTTCGCCATGTCCAATATCACGAAGGAGCTGACCCAGCAGGAATGGCCGGAATCAGCGTTTATTTGGCTATTCGGGCCGTATTCAGCACTTGTTTTACATATTCCTCGGGGCGAAGCAGATGAGCAATCTCTTGAAAGATCTGCACGCTTTATGGAGACATTAACAAGCAGCATGCTGCGGTATTTGGGCTTAACGGTGAAAGCTGCCCTAGGTGAACGCATAAGTAAATGGGAAGATTTGAAAAAGTCAGCAGACGTTGCTTTCGAATCGTTGCAAGCATTTGAACAAGGACAAGGTGCGATGGATCTGGTTCGTTACCTTTCCCAGTCTTTGCAGGAAAGCAGTGAGGAAGAGTTATGGTCGCATATTCAGCGGTTCATTAATCGGCAAGAGGCGTCGGCCAAAGGCGGAGACCCCAAGCTATTCTATCGTGTCTTAGCTACGGAAATTTGGACGCTGCTGCAATACGCAGCACAGCAAGCTGACATGTCGATCACCCCTGCGGATGAGAATGAGTTGGTTACGTCAACGGATACGATTATTCATCGTGCGGATGTGGAGAGCTACCTGCAAGCGAAGGTGAAGAGCATAGGATTGAAGCGACAGCCAAGCATTAACCAGAAGCATAAAGGGGCAGTCGATTTCATGCTCGGTTACATTCATGAGCATTATGCGAAAGACATTACGATGGATGAGTTGGCGGGACAGTTATTTATCTCGAAAAATTATTTGAATCAGTTATTTAAAAAGGTGACAGGGGAAACCTTTATGAACTATGTCATACGTGTCAGACTTGAGAAAGCGAAGGCTCTTCTCTTAGAAGGGAATTTGTTGATTTATGAAGTCTCTGAGCAGGTTGGATATCAAAATGTGCCATATTTCAGCACGTTATTCAAGAAATATTGCGGAATTAACCCAAGTGATTTGCTGAAAAAGTAGATTTGCTCCCCACTTGTTTCAAAAACTGAAAGAAATCAGTTCGATCCTCTCCTATACCGTTCAGGCTTTCAGCGATACGATAAGTGTGTGAGATCGACATATGCGAGAGGGGTAATTATACAATGAAGAAAAAATTAATGACTGCTGCACTATCACTTGTTGTCATGGCATCCGTATCAGCTTGTGGATCCAAAACAGAGGAAGCTCCAGCGAAAGCTTCGGTTCAACCATCAGCGGCTGCAACACCAAAGGCGGAACCTGCTGCGCCTGTTAAACTCCGTATTGCTTGGTGGGGCGCACAAGAACGTCACGATGCGACACAGAAGGCACTTACGCAGTATACAGCCTTACATCCGAATGTTACTTTTGAAAGCGAATTCTCGGGTTGGGATGGCTACTTCGATAAGCTCGGCGTTCAGTTCGCAGCGAAAAATGCCCCTGATATTATCCAAATGGACGCTGCTTACTTGAATGAGTATGTTGGACGTAATTTGGTCGCTGATCTAGCAAGCATTAATGTAGCGGATATGGACAAAGCCCTTATTGAATCAGGTAAAGTGAATGGCAAGCTCTTCGCAATGCCGTTAGGAACTGCCGCACTTGGCATGGCTTACGATAAAACGGTGATTGAAAAATTAGGTTTAAAGGCACCAGCTTGGGACTGGACGTGGGATGACTATTATAAATTCGGTCAAGATGCCAAAGCCAAACTAGGGAAAGATAAATATGTTTTCGTCGATCAAAGCTCAGATTTAGTTGACTATACAGCTTATCAGCTTAGCCAAGGCAAAGGGCAGTCTTTTACAGATAACAAGCTCTCCATCGATAAAGATACTTGGATTAAATACATGAACAAGCAAACTGAAATGCGTAAAGCTGGCATCGTTACGCCTGCTGACATTACGGTCACAGACAAGGAACTTGATCCGAAAATGGATAGTGTGGTCAATGGAACAGCGCTTGCTCGTCACATTTTCTCTAACCAAGTAGGCGCCATCAATGGTCTTAAACCAGATGCTTTTGGGTTTACAACACTTCCGAAAGCAGCACAAACGGGTGGTTGGTTAAAACCAGGGATGTTCTGGAGTGTAAACGCAGGCTCCAAGCAACAAGATGAAGCAAAGAAGTTCGTCGATTGGTTCATTAACGACCAAGAAGCAGGGAAAACATTATCCTTAACACGTGGTATTCCAGGAAATGCGAAAATCGTAACTACTCTTGCTCCGAATTTCAGCGCATCCGACAAAACATCCGTTGATTTTATTAACAAAGTAGGACCGGCAGCACAGAAATTCGTCGCTGAACCGCAAGGCTGGGGTAACTTCAAGAAAGACTACAAAACGATCGTAGAGAAAGTCATGTTCGACAAAGCAACTGCTGATCAAGCTTACGAAGAATTGATGAAAAAAGCTAAAGAGTATGATACAGCAGTAAAAAAATAATAGATGGCATAGAATCATGGCGTTGTCGCTTCTTAGGACGCGCCATGATTTTTTCCTTCGATAGGGGTGTAGACATGGGTTTTAATGTGAATAGTAAATCTACGTTACGGCTGGAGGGGCGGGTTGCCATTTGTCAGCCAGATCATTTGGCAACGCCGGTTCGTCATGCCTTGGATATGCTGACAAGAGATATCAGGCACGTGCTTGGTACGGAGCCCATTTATGTAAATAAGCCATCCGACGCTGAGATCGTCATTCGTTATGCGTCTGAGCGTGATGGCTGTGCCGTGCATCCAGAAGCTTTCGCTCTACGATATACGCACGATGGAGAGAAGTCGCAGCTACATATCGTTGCAAATGATCACTTGGGACTCGTTTACGGTATCTTGCATGTGAGTGAAACGGTTTTAGGAATTCATCCATTCTGGTATTGGATGGATCAGCCGATTCAGACATGCACGTCGATCGATGTGACTGGCGAGCCGTTGGATTCACCAGTTGCTACAGTTAGATTTAGAGGGTGGTTCGTCAACGATGAGGTATGTCTCATTGGATGGAAAGAGGCTTACCCACCTTCGCTTGAAGTATGGTTGCCGGTGTTTGAAGCGCTGCTTCGCTGCGGTGGAAATATGGTGATTCCGGGGACGGATCTACCGAAGACAGGCATTCATTTGGAGCTAGCAGCAGAAATGGGGTTGTGGATTACCCATCACCATGCGGAGCCTTTGGGCGCAGAAATGTTCCTCAGAGCTTATACAGGGAGATCAGCCAGCTATAAAGAGGCTCCAGAATTATTTGAAAAGCTATGGCTGGAAGCCATTGAGAAGCAAAAGGATCAAAATATTCTGTGGGTACTCTCCTTCAGAGGTCAGGGGGATAAGCCTTTTTGGGAGAATGATCCATCCTTTGATACACCAACAAAGCGTGGGGAAATGATTTCCCGTGTCATTTATCGCCAATACGAGATGATTAAGGAAGCCGTTGATAACCCCGTTTATTGTGTAGCGTTATATGGAGAAATTGCCGAGCTGTACAAAGGCGGGTATATCGAATTGCCTCCTGATGTGATCAAGATTTGGGCCGATAACGGGTATGGCAAAATGGTTTCGCGCCGGCATGGGAATTTGAATTTGCGGATGCCAGCGCTGCCTTCTGCGGAAGATGGTGGTCAGCATGGTATCTATTACCACGTGACCTTCCACGATCTTCAAGCATCGAATCATTTGACAATGTTCCAAGGCTCGGCTGCCTTTGTGAAGGAGGAAGTGGAAAGCGCTTTTGAAGCGGGGTGTACCGATTATCTCCTGCTGAATTGCGGGAATATTCGTCAGCACGTGTATATGCTTGATATTATTCGTGCGTTATGGCTTCAAGGAACGATGGATACGAAGACTCATTTACATACGTTTGTTAGTCGCTATTATCCAAGTCATCAGGAAGAAATAGTCGAATTGTATCGCACCTATACAGATGCCTCCATTGCTTATGGGCCTCATGCTGATGATTTGGCTGGGGACGAGTTTTATCATCATCCCGCGAGAAGATTAATAGGGCATTGGCTGCAAGGGCGCACAAGTGAAGCGGACCGCGGGTTGCTGTGGGCGACGGGAGAAGTAAGTTTCGATGAGCAAATAGCGTGGTTCGAGCAGCGAGGCGAAGCGGGGCATGCTACTTGGTCGAAATGGGTTCAGCAATGCGAGGCGCTGCTCAACAAACTGGATGGAGATGACAAGCAGCGAGTTCTTGACCACTTGTGGTTGCCAGGCGTCATTCACCAGACGGGTTCGGAAGGCTTGCTCTGGCTATGCCGTTCCTATACGGCTGCTCGCAGTGAGCAGTATGCGCAAGCTTTCGTATTTGCTTCGGAGTCGATGTGGTGCTATGACAAAGGCTTGCAAGCACTTCGCTTGGCAGAACAAGGCAAATGGGCGGATTTCTATCGTGCCGATTGGCTAACGAACATCGCAAATACCGTTAATAATGTAGATACACTGCGCCGATTCCTGCGCATGCAGGGGGATAGTCCAGACTTTTTCCACTGGTACAAAGAATACCTCATGCCAGAAACGGAGAAATATATTTACTTGGAAAACACACATCGGAATCCACTTTCGGATGATGAGCTTGCTATACAACTGCAGCACTATTTTCATAAACAAAAATAGCTTAATTTGAACCATTCTTTATTCCGACGTATAATAACAGGACTTCTAGATAAAGGATGATGGAATTCATGAAAGACAACGATGGAAGAGTCTATATCCGATTTCTGGATGTAAGTGACACAGAGGATATGCTGAACCTCATACTGCGTAATCGTGAATTATTCGAGGGCGTATGTCCTAAGCGCAATGAATCATTTTATACAAGCGAAGTCCAAGCGAAGAGCATTGAAAACAGTATCAAACAAAAGGAAGAAGATAAACGATATGCTTTTGGCATATTTCTAAAAGAAACACACGAACTCATTGGTGATATATCGCTTTTTGAGGTGCAACGTGGGCCGCACCAGAAGTGCATACTCGGCTATAGCATGGACCAAGCGCATAATGGAAAAGGGTACATGACAGAAGCGATTCAACTTATCATGAAATTTGCATTTGAAGAAGTAGGCTTACTGCGTGTAGAAGCAGGTGTCATGCCGCGTAATGTGGGGTCGATGCGTGTTTTGGAAAAAGCGGGCTTCCAGCAAGAAGGACTGGCTCGCAAGTTGTTGGAAATTAATGGCGTGCGTGAAGATCATGTGATGTTCGCTATGCTGGCTGAGGATTATTTGGATGGTTCGAAATGATGATGATCATACTTGAAATTTAAAGTGGTAGCTCTAGACTAATTCTTAGGTCTGGAGCTATCTTTTTTACCACAATATGAGGAGCTGGCGGGGCCTTTTCAAGTATTTGCTGTAAAAGAAGGAACGAATGCACTGATCGAAGTATTTTCATCTGATGTATTGTCTTCAGCCAACGCCTTAGGGGCAGCAAATAATGGCGCTGACCGACATCTACCTACCATGATGATACTGCCGGAAAAAGGTCGATGGCGTTTACTTCCCTATGTTCACGGTCGATTGCTGCATTCTATCGTGGTCGATGTAAAGTAATGTTGGCTGAGGATCGCAGATCCACGACGAATTAGGAAGTTGTTGCGAGGCAGTGGAACGGTTTTGTTTATTTATTGCGAGTATGCAGTGGGCGATGGATGTTGTTGGAGTGTGAGATGCGCACCTAGATGAATTAAAGCTGGCTAACGGACACATCAGTCCTTATTTGCTCCAAACCAGTGGTTTTGATATCCTAACGGACACAAACGCCGCTATTCACTAGAATTTTGCTTGTTTCGTGTTTTCTGGTGCAAATAACAGCAGTTGTGTCCGTTAGATTCGGAGAAGACTCTTTCCGATCCAAATAGCGTTTTTCTTGTCCGTTAGAAGATGGAAGAATCTGAATAAGAGATGTAAACCGTTATACTCATAGTGACGAAGGTCTATGTAAAACCTAACTAAAACGCACCTTCAAAGCAACTCTCCAACCTCAAAACAAACCAAATGATTATCATCTGAGCTAGGGATTATTCCTGGTTAAAGAGACCTATTTTTATAATGAAAAGTTAATTTATGTAAAAATGATTATTGCTGCACCTGGTAATCACTGGATATAGTCGGATAGTGACTTGGATACAGGCTAGTTCCTCTTTGAAGCCGGGAGAAATAGGGATGAGGGGGTGTCTGATTAACGGCTTAGCATCACTTTAACGTGGCAGTATGAAAAAAATGTTAACGTGTTCATTAAGCAAGAAATCACTTGAAGGAGGAAATTCAATAATGAAAAAGCTTAAACCTGCGCATACCCTAACAGCACTAGTAACATCCTCGCTGATTGCTGGCGTGTTGGTCATTCCATCTGTCTTTGCAGCAAATCTACTTAGCGACAATTTCAATGATGGGGATGCAAGCGGCTGGTCGGCGCAGAATGGCACATGGACGGTGGTGCAAGACAATGGCTCTTATGTGTATCGCCAAACCAGTTCAAATGAAGGACGTACATCAGCGGGTAATGCTTCTTGGACGGATTACGCTGTTGAATCCAAAGTCAAAATTGATAATTGGAATGGAACCAATCGAGCGTATGTAGCGGGGCGGTATCAAGATGGAAACAACTTCTATGCGGCATCTTTGTATAACAGCAATGGAGGGAAGCTTGAAATTCGCAAAAAAGTAAGCGGTTCCACAACGACACTGGCAACTTTGGATTATCCACTTACAGTAGGAACTTGGTATACCGTCAAGTTAGAACTTGCTGGATCGACAATTCGTCTGTATGTGAATGGCACCTTACAGCTTACAGCAACAGATACGAGCCTAAGCTCAGGTGGTATTGGTTTAGTTGGCTATAAAGCGGCGGTAAGCTTTGATGATATCCTTGTTTCGGATAGCGCTGGTTCGACAACGCCCCCTTCACCGACGCAATCGCCGTCACCATCACCATCAACTTCTCCGTCGCCATCTCCATCACCTACGCCTCCTCCAACGGCGGGCGCGGTCTATGTGGATCCGAATGGTTCAGATAGCAATCCTGGGACATTGGCAAGCCCAACGACATTGAGTTCAGCGCTCACGAAGGTAGCTGCCGGCGGTGTCATATATTTACGTGGTGGAACGTATAGCTACAACAGTCAACTTACAATTGATCGTACGAATAACGGGACTGCGAGCGCGATTAAGCAAATCCTGCCTTATGGATCAGAGAAGCCTGTCTTAGATTTCTCCTCACAGAGCTATAATGTAGCAGATGTATCCCTTAATGCAAGAGGATTACAAGTAAATGGCAGTTACTGGACGATTAAGGGGCTCGAGATTAAGGGAGCCGCTGATAATGGTGTATACGTAGCAGGTAATAACAATCGTCTGGAGAATTTGGATGTCCACGATAATCGGGATACAGGCGTTCAGCTTGGTCGATATGCTTCAACGGCTACTCGTAGTGAGTGGCCAGCAAACAATAACATTGTGAACGTGTACTCGCATGACAATTTCGATCCCGATAACGGAGAAGATGCGGATGGATTTGCTGCTAAGCTGACCACGGGACCTGGCAATGTCTTTGATGGTTGTATTTCGTCTTACAACACGGATGATGGTTGGGATTTGTATACCAAATCAGATACGGGTCCGATCGATCCGATCACGATTAAGAACAGCGTGGCACATCATAACGGTCAAACGTCATCAGGGAACTCGACAAGCAGCAGTGACGGGAACGGCTACAAATTAGGCGGGGAACAAATAGCAGTCAACCATGTTGTGATCAATTCCGTAGCCTATCTCAATAAAAAGCATGGATTTACGTTTAACAGTAACCCTGGTTCCATTTCGCTCACGAATAATACATCATTTAGTAATGGTGAAGGCAATTTTACTTTTGACACCGGCACACATACGTTCACGAATAACTTGTCTTACAAAGGAACTTCGAGTGACAAGACGAGCGGAACTGATGTAGCTAGCTCGAATGTTTGGTGGAAAAGCGGTAAGAGTACCAATGCTGCAGGCCTCCTAGCGAGTGATGCAGATTTCGTAAGTCTAACGCCAACGCTCACACGGAATGCCGATGGTTCTCCGAATTTAGGCAACTTCTTGAAGCTTGCCACCGGCAGTGATTTGATAGGCGCGGGAACACCTAGCGGAACTAATATTGGCCGGAATTAATCTGAAACAACAGCAGTTAAATTGCTGAAATGGTTAGGGGCTTACAGAATTAGAAGCGAAATTCATGAACAAGAACCGTCTGGGTGGATTGATGACCTAGACGGTTCTTTGTGCAATAAGCAGTTCCCCATCATAAAAAAAGACATAGTGGTGTAAATATGGACAATGACAATGGGGAACAAGGGAAGTATCATCAAGTCGAACGTATCTTGATCAAAAGAAGGAGAGTGGTGCTATGCTTCACAAATTTCTGCCTGCACCTGTGAACGGAGGCTTCCAAATGGATGACTATTGGGTCTGGTGCGGATCCGCCGTTAAAGGCGAAGATGGCAAATTCCACATGTTTGCCTCGAGGTGGCCGAAGTCACTTCCAATGCATCCAGGTTGGCTTGTCCAGTCGGAGATTGTTCGTGCTGTTGCTGATCAGCCCGAAGGGCCCTATTCATTTCAAGAGGTAGTTCTGCCTGCACGAGGTGCCGAATATTGGGACGGTCGCAGTACTCATAATCCGCATATTGTTAAGCATAAAGACAAGTATTTATTGTTTTATATGGGGTCAACGCATCCCTTTTCTGATCCAATTGCTGGAGATGGATATGGTCTCCAAGATCCACGATGTATCGTAGCTCGAGCGAACAAGCGCATTGGATTAGCGGTATCGAACAGCATAGATGGACCGTGGGTGAGACGGGATGTTCCTATTTTATCTACAAGGCCAGGGAAATTCGACAGCTTCTTAACGTCCAATCCTGCACCCTGTGTAGAGGAAGACGGTTCTGTGTTATTGATTTATAAAGCTAGACAATATGAAGGGCACGAGCATGGGAAAATGACGTTTGGTGTTGCGCGTGCGTCACATTACGAGGGCCCTTATCAGGTGATGAGTGAAAATCCGCTATTTCCGCCTGACGTTCATTTGGAAGACCCTTTCATTTGGCGAACAGAGGACGGTTATGAAATGATTGCTAAAGATATGGACGGGAATTTGTGTGGTGAAAAGTATGGTGGTGTACACGCGTCTTCGACGGATGGCTTGAAGTGGCATATTCATCCAACACTCGCCTATTCCAGAAACGTGAGTTGGGATAACGGGGTCACACGAACAATGGGCAATTTGGAACGACCTTTTCTATTCTTTCAGGAGGGCAAACCGACGCATCTATTTGCAGCTACATCGGATGGTACCAAGGGCTTCCATGATGCCTCACAGACTTGGAATATGGTAATTCCGATAGCCATTAATGAATAACAACGTAATGAGGGGATATAGTTTCGATTTTGAAGATGAATTCACGATTGTGATGATGCTTATTTTCCGGGATTTGTATTAGATTGGAGGAGAGTGCAAGCGCTCAATACGAATGGAAGGAGTTCAAAGTTTAGAGAGGATGATTAATTGTTTCAAAATGGAAATCAAAATCTAGGGAGGATGTATTTATGGGGAAAAGTAAAAAAGTAGGTATTGTTATGCTATTAATTAGTTTGTTTCTTACCATGATTCCTTTCGCTGGTTATGCGGCAGACGCGAAATTCACGGTCGCGGCATCTGGGGTGACGGCAAGTAGCGATGATGGGAACGTGCCGGCCAATACAGTGGATGGAAGCTTAACGACACGTTGGTCTGCTAGCGGAGATGGGCAGTGGATTAAATATGATCTGGGCTCCGTGAAAAAAGTATCTTTCATTAAAATCGCTTTTATTAGTGGGGATACGAGAACCTCGAATTTTGATATTCAAACGTCTACAGACAATATTACTTTTACAACGGTTCAGGCTAACGTGACGAGCAGCTTAAATACAAGCCTGCAGACCTTTGATTTTCCCGACGTAGACCCAGCTCGTTATGTGCGGATTGTCGGACATGGCAACTCTGTGAACTTATGGAATAGTTATACGGAGGTAGAAATTTACGGCGACACTTCTGCAAGCGCTTCCGCAGACGCGAAGTTCTCTATCGCTGGAGCTTCCGTAACTGCAAGTGCGGATGATGGCAATGTGCCTGCAAACACAGTGGATGGCAACTTAACCACTCGCTGGTCTGCTAGCGGCAACGGACAATGGATTAAGTATGATTTAGGCTCGAACGTCAGGGTTGCCTTTATCAAAGTCGCTTTTATAAGCGGAGATACGAGAACCTCCACGTTCGATATTCAAACATCCACGGATAATGTAAATTTCACGACGGTTCAGGCCAACGTGACGAGTAGTTTAAATACAAGTTTACAAACGTTCGACTTCCCAGATGTAGCGTCAGCCCGTTATGTGCGAATTGTTGGGCACGGCAACTCCGTTAACTTATGGAACAGTTATACCGAGGTAGAAATTTATGGTGATGTCCCAGTGATTCCGGGTGTTTCTGTTTCCACATCCGCACAGTTAACAACCGCCTTAAGCAATGCAAGCGCAGGAACGACGATCGTGCTAGCCAATGGGACTTACTCGCAAACAGGACCTTTTGTCTTGAGTAACAAAAATGGTACTGCGAGCAGCCCAATCACGATCAAGGCAGCTAATTCAGGTCAGGCAATCATTTCTGGCGGTGCCTCACTTCAAATTCAAAATTCGTCTAATGTCGTTATTGAGGGATTGAAATTCACAAATTTAGGTAATACAGCCCTTCTTTTAGATGGTTCCAATAACATTCGTGTGACCAGAAATCTATTCGCTCTACAAGCAACAGGCGGAACCCTCATCTGGCTGCAGGTAAGTGGCGTCAATAGTCATCACAATCGAATTGACCATAACGACTTTGGTCCGAAGAGTGACACAGATCCGCTTATTGCCTATCAAGGTGACGGTAACGGAAACATTTCTCAGTATGACGTCATTGAATATAATTATTTCCATGATGTAGGTCCATGGGTCGCCAATGGCAAAGAAACGATACGACTTGGTTTATCAGGAATCTCCTTGTCCAATGGGTATAATACGATCCAGTACAATCTGTTTGAGAACTGCGATGGCGAACCAGAAATCGTTTCAGTGAAAAGCAGTAATAATACGGTTCGCTATAATACCTTCAAGACATCCAAGGGTGGACTCACCTCAAGACATGGGCATAACAACTCCTTTTATGGAAATTATTTCCTAGGTGATGGCGTAGAATCGGAACAAGCAGGAATCCGCATTTATGGCAACGATCATAAGATCTACAACAATTACATGGAGAATCTGACGGCTAACGCTATTATTCTTGATAACGGCAGCTATGATGGTGGTACGGGTGGATATCCTTCAAATCCATCAGCGGATGACTTGAAAGAACAATGGAAAATTTACCGAGCGCAAGTCGTCAACAATACGATTGTAAATAGTACGACGGGAATTATTGTTGGTTCTACTAAAACATATGCGCCTCAAGACAGTAGAGTGGCTAATAATATCGTCAGAAATACCACGGGTACCTTGTATAATGAAGTTGGGACCACCAACACGGTATTCGAGGGGAACATAGGATACGGCAGCACAGTAAGCAATAATGGTTCGAGAACCGCAGCCCAAATTTGGGGAACAAATCCGTTGTTCACAACGGTAAATGGGGTGCAAAAGTTGTCTTCAACTAGTCCGGCGATAAACGCTGCAGTAGGGAGTTATGCGTATGTGACAGAGGATATGGATGGGGAAGCACGTTCCACTACTGACATTGGAGCAGACGAACGGTCTACAAGCACATCCTTTGGGAAACATCCACTGGTCGTAACAGAGGTTGGACCCAATGCGCCATAAGTAAGGCGTTTTGTAAAATAATTCTATTTTTTATTTCGAGGCTGTCCCTATGGGGGCAGCCTCTTTGCGATGCTAACTATTTCACGCATTTATTGTCATTTGTATAGGGTCATGAATAACATGTTATAGATGCCTAAGCCTACGGGATATAAGAAGAAAGGATATGATCGTTAACAAATGAAAAGGACATATAAGGTCAATGAGATCGCACGTTCTATTAGAAAAACGCAAGCGACTGTCGTGGAATGGTCCAAACAATTTGCTGAATTTCTTCCGACCACCACTGTTGGAGGAAGCTTGAGATATACGGAAGAAGCTCTCGAGGTCTTTCGAGTGATTGCAAAAATGAGAGAAGCGAATAAGTCACTTAAGATGATAAACGAACAATTACAGGAAATGAGCCAGAAAGGAATTCGTACGTCTAATGGTGAAGAGAACCTTGTCTCTCCTTCACCTGCGAGTGTTTCGGAATTGAACTTGCCACTTGTAGAACAAAAAGCGAATTCGCTTGTAAGCAATGAAATCTTGGAATTACGTAACTTGATACAGATTTTAACGCAAAAAATAGATGCCAATAAAACGCCGAGGCGTACAAACGAACAAGTAGATGATAGTCCAATGGTTGGTATATCTTCAATTTCAAGTGGTAGACAAGTAGCGCCAACTAAAAATTACGTCAACGTTCTGTTCGATGAGCTTTCGAATGAAGTCGCGGAGCTTCGAAATATTGTTCTTACATTTATGGAAAAGATGATCGAAGTTACGAAGGATGCTAATCAAGATGACCGGTTTACAAACATGGCTGACTCATTAAATCTTCAATTTAATGGCATTTCCGATGAAGTAGCAGAACTGCGTAATATCATCAAGATTTTTACTTACAAAGTTGCTGAGGTGATTGAACAAGATGACAGCAGCGAAGTTGCGGCTAATGTTGATGTATTAAACATACAATATAAGAGTGTTTCTGATCAGGTTAATGAATTGCAGCATGTGCTCTATAGCGTTCAACCTAAGCAGTTAGAAACTCTGGAGCACGATCTCAAATCTGGCATGCTTACAGCGACAAAAGAGCTGCAGAAGCTGCAGGAGCAGCAAGAACAGCAACTTGAAAAATACACGAAATTAGAAGGAGAAATCCAGGATGTCTCTACCTTTCAGCCCAAGATGACTGAAGCTCTGGAGCAAAATCTCAGGGGTGAAATGCTTGCTTCGACAAGTGAGTTGCAAAAGCAACTTCATGAAAGTGTCTCGAAGTTGAAACAAGAGCTCCAGGAGCTCAGTAGCGTTCAGCCCAAGATGACAGAAGCTCTGGAACAAAGTCTAAGGGGAGAAATGCTTGCTTCGACAAGTGAGCTGCACAAGCAACTTCATGAAAGTGTCTCGAAGTTGGAACAAGAGCTCGAGGAGCTTAGTACCGTTCAGTCCAAGATGTCAGAAGCTCTGAAGCAAAATCTCAGAGGTGAAATCCTTACTTCGACAAGTGAGTTGCATAAGCAACTTCATGAAAATGTCTCGAAGTTGGAACAAGAGCTTGAGGAGCTTAGTACCATTCAGTCCAAGATGACAGAAGCTCTGAAGCAAAATCTCAGAGGCGAAATCCTTACTTCGACAAGTGAGTTGCATAAGCAACTTCATGAAAATGTCTCAAAGTTGGAACAAGAGCTCGAGGAGCTTAGTACCGTTCAGTCCAAGATGACAGAAGCTCTGAAGCAAAACCTCAGAGGTGAAATCCTTACTTCGACAAGTGAGTTACAAAAGCAACTTCATGAAAATGTCTCGAAGTTGGAACAAGAGCTCCAAGAGCTCAGTACCTCTCAGCCCAAGATAACAGAAGCTCTGGAACAAAATCTAAAGGGTGAAATCCTTACTTCGACAAGTGAGTTGCACAAGCAACTTTATGAAAATGTCTCGAAGTTGGAACAAGAGCTCGAGGAGCTTAGTACCGTTCAGTCCAAGATGACAGAAGCTCTGAAGCAAAATCTCAAAGGTGAAATGCTTGCTTCGACAAGTGAGTTACAAAAGCAACTTCATGAAAGTGTCTCGAAGTTGGAACAAGACCTCCAAGAGCTCAGTGTTGTTCAGCCCAAAATGACAGAAGCTCTGGAACAAAATCTCAAGGGTGAAATCCTTACTTCGACAAGTGAGTTACAAAAGCAACTTCATGAAAGTGTCTCGAAGTTGGAACAAGAGCTCCAAGAGCTCAGTACCTCTCAGCCCAAGATAACAGAAGCTCTGGAACAAAATCTCAAGGGTGAAATGCTTGCTTCGACAAGTGAGTTACAAAAGCAACTTCATGAAAGTGTCTCGAAGTTGGAACAAGAGCTCCAAGAGCTCAGTACCTCTCAGCCCAAGATAACAGAAGCTCTGGAACAAAATCTCAAGGGTGAAATGCTTGCTTCGACAAGTGAGTTACAAAAGCAACTTCATGAAAGTGTCTCGAAGTTGGAACAAGAGCTCCAAGAGCTTAGTGCCGTTCAGCCCAAAATGACAGAAGCCCTGGAGCAAAGTCTCAGGGGTGAAATGCAGGCAACGACAAGTGAGTTAAAGAACCAACTTCATGAAAGTATCTCGAAGATGGAGCAAGAACTCCATACCATTCCACCCAAGATTACAGAAGTTTTGGAGCAAAATCTCAGGAATGAAATGCATGCAGTTACCTATGAATTGCGAAAGCAGCATAAGGAAAGTATCACAGAATTAGAGCAAGAAATGCGTAATAATTACGCGATCAATACTCAGAAATTAAATGATCTAATAGATGAAGCAGTTAACAAGCAAGTTGTTTCAAATGAAGAATTACAAAACAATCGATTCGACAATATATCGATACAATTGTCTTCCCAACAACGTTTGCTTGATAAGCTTGCCAAATTTTTAGGTATTTAAGTGCTGAAGGCAACGAAACGCCACACGAACTGTGTGGCGTTCTTTCACATGCAGACGCTAACTGCATATTTGAGCCAAAAGGATGCACTTTCGCACAAATTTATTTATGTTCAGCCATTATTCCCGAAAATAAGTGTACTTGAGCATCTTTGACCATTTACGCTAAAGTAGAACTAGTAGAAGATCATTTCGCCTAGCCCTGTAGAGTGCGAAATGGTAAAATGATTGCGTGGTAGAATATAAAAATGATGGAGGAACTACCTGTGCAAGTGACCATTGGTAAAATAAGTGAAATCAATAGATACCCGATTAAGTCATTCGCAGGTGAGCGATTGACATCTTGCCAGATTGAAGCCTATGGGATGCTAGGGGATCGGTTTGGGACCTTTTATGATGAATCCAAATCGGGCTGGTGGCGATATTTTACGGGACGAAATATGCCTAATATGTTAACCTATCAAGCAAGTTATCATGATGGGGATATCCGTATAACAGCTGCTGATGGGCGAATATTCGGATGGGATAAGGAACTATTGAAAGAAATGCAAAGTCAAACGAAGACTCCCCTTACAATGTCACGATTAATGGAGGCGCACCCGGAGCATCCACAGCTGCTTTCCGTTGATGGTGCCAGCATTCTTCTTATTACAGATTCTAGCTTAAGAAAACTCGAGAGCCTGCACGGCAAGGACTTGGATCAACGTAGATTCCGTGGCAATTTCGTGGTCGCGTTAGATGGCGATAAATGCACCGAAGCGGAGTGGATAGGTCGACAGATTGCTATAGGCGAAGTACAATTGCAGGTAGACAGCTACTGTGAGCGATGTGCGATGATTACGATCGACCCCGATACGCAGGAGAAGGATTCTTCACTACTCAAAAAAGTAAACGAAGGCTTTAACCTGCAGTTTGGTGTCTATGCTTCTGTCGTTAAAACTGGTCAAATTCGATTAGGTGATTCGGTCAAGTTACTGTAATTCAGCATCAGTTGGAACGGTTATGGACAGTCCAGTTAAGTGAGGTATACGCATGGAAAGAAAATATTGGGTTCCAGCACTGGAAAGAGCACAAGATGTTCTTCAGTTAGTAGCGGATCAGCCTTCTAAACTTAGGTTGATGGATTTAAGCGGTGCAACGGGGATTAATAAGAGCACGATGTTTTCGCTTTTACATACGATGGAGACGTTGAATTGGGTCGTCAGAGAAAAAGGGGATACCTATGTGCTCGGCTCCTTTTTCGGTGTCATTGGCAACGCCTATTTTGCTGGCATGTCGCTAGTGAAGTTATTTGAGGAGAAAGTTGCTCGTTCCGTGGAGCGACTCGGCGAAACCTTTCAGTTGGCTAGATTAGAGAAAGGTGAGCTCGTGTATTTGGCCAAAAAAGAAGCGCCAGCGCAAGTTCGTCTCATCTCTGAGCCTGGCATGCGTTTGCTTGCATACGCGACGGCCATGGGGAAGGTATTGCTGTCTGCTTTGGAGGATTCGCAGGTACTCGCCTTGTACGAAGAAGGCAGCTATCAAGCTTTTACTCCCAATACAGTTCGAAGCGGAGAAGAACTGCTGGAACAGCTTCGAATCGTAAGAAAGCAAGGCTACGCTGTGGATCAAGAAGAAATCGTGCTCGGCTTCTGCTGTTTGGCCATGCCGATTGTCGATCGGAGCGGGAAGTGGATAGCGGCGGTTAGTTGCTCGATGCCAGTTCATCAATGGACCCATAAACAAGATCTGGCGAAGGAAGAGATTCAGCTCCTCGCACATGCGTTATCGGCAACTGTGCCGCTGTAGCTACAAGATGAAGTTCAGATTTTACTAATTGCATAATGGTATAAACCAGTTAACATCCGGGCATCGGGTTGTATCTGGTTTATTTTGCGTTGACGCAATTGATATCGGATGATAGACTTAGTTTATATTATTTATAAAACTAAGTTTATTATAATAAACTACGAGGTGAAACCAAATGAGATTACAACATAAAGTAATCCTGATTACAGGTGCTGGATCAGGCATCGGGCGAAGCACAGCGCTTCTTTTTGCCCAAGAAGGAGCACATGTGATCGTCAATGATTTGGATGCGGTCAAAGGTGAGGAAACTGCTTCCGAAATTCGAGCTAACGGTGGAGAGGCGCTCTTCCTGCAAGCTGATGTGACGGATCCTGATTCGGTCAAAACAATGGTAGACCGAGCAATCGAAGCATGTGGACGAATTGATGTACTTTTTAATAATGCGGGAATAAGCGGTGTTGGTGCTCTGCATGAGTTAGAACCGGAGCAATGGGATCGCGTCATTCGTGTCAATATTCGCGGAGTATTCCTGCCGTCCAAATATGTCATCCCCCATATGATGGAGAGACGCAATGGGTCCATTATCAACATGTCCTCCTGTATTGCAGAGATTGGATTAGCGAGACGCGCATCCTATGCAGCTACCAAAGGTGCTGTGCTGGCATTGACGAAATCCATGCAGGTCGATTATGCTCCCTACCAAATTCGGGTGAATGCCCTGTTGCCTGGCACGATTTTAACACCTTTTGTTGAGAATTATTTGAAAACCTCTTATGATGATCCTGAGGCTGCCATTGCCGCTCTGAAAAGTAGACAACTTAGCAATGAACTCGGAACGCCAGAAGATGTAGCGCAAGCTGCCTTATTCCTAGCATCCGATGATTCCAAATTCATGATGGGCTCTCCCTTGTATGTTGATGGTGGCGTTGTGTTCGGTAAGAATGCGTAAATAAAGGACCCAATTTCCAATTATTCGAAAAGAGAGGATGTTAACTTTGAAACTAGTCACAATTGATCATTCCGGTAGTAATCATCTTGGTGTGAAGTTAGACAACAATGTATTTGATATAACAGAGGCATTGAAAGCGTTCCCGGAGGAAGGGATTCCAACGGATGTCATGTCCGTCATTGCGAACTCTGAAGCTGTAATTCCTCAGCTTGAACGTTATATTGCAAGAGTTCTTGAAGGGGCAGCAGGCGAGGGAAATCCATACCTTCTGGATGAATCGCAAGTGAACTACGGTCCGTGTGTCACCAATCCGGGTAAAATCATCTGCGTTGGCTTGAACTATCGCAAGCACGCCGAAGAAACGAATGCCGCAATTCCGCAGTATCCAATTTTGTTTAACAAGTTCAATAATACGATTGCCTCACCTGGCGATGATATTCCGCTTCCGAATCGTGTCACGAGTCAGGTTGACTATGAAGCTGAGCTTGTAATCGTCATTGGAAAACAGGCGAAATATGTGTCCAAGGAGCAGGCATTAAGCCATGTATTTGGATATTGCAATGTGAATGATTTATCTGCGCGTGATCTGCAAATGCGTACACAACAATGGCTGTTGGGGAAATCCTGCGACAAATTCAGTCCGCTTGGTCCGTATTTGGTAACGGCTGATGAAGTCGGTGATCCGAATCAGTTGACTATTACTTGCACGGTGAATGGTGAGACGAGACAGAATTCTCATACATCGGATATGATTTTCCACTGTGATGAAATCGTCAGCTATATTTCCCAGCATATGACGTTGTCGCCTGGTGATATTATTTTGACAGGAACGCCTGAAGGGGTTGTGCTCGGTAAGCCTGTAGATCAACGTGTTTATTTGAAGCATGGCGATGTGGTTACGATTGAAATTGAAAAATTAGGTGCGTTGACGAATCGTATGGTGGATGAGCACGTATAGCTGATTTCGTAGATCGCATTATAGTGAGAGAAAGAGACAGCCTGCGGGTTGTCTTTTTTCGTTCTTATTCATTGTTGTCATTAAGACCCCAAGCCCGAACCCAACCTCCTCATTGGATTTATACAGTGTTATTCTAAATTCGGGAGATGAAATGGCTGATTCATTGGATTTATCCAGTAGATGCTCCGGAAATCGGACTATTTAAGCTTAATTCCGATACATCAGTGAATTTATCCAATCAAAGTTGATTTTTCGAGGTGAAAAACGAGATTATACTGTAATTTTCCAGTGGGAAGCGAGATAAAAGCGTTCTCAAACATACCATTCGCTTCATAAGTAACTTGCAACCGTTTGCGTGATACTTTTCTTCGGGTCGAGCAGTAATTGCTCGGCTCTTCGTATTTTGATAAACAGGACATATTGGGAAAATGAGGTATGCATGACGCCTTTAAAAAAGCTCGCGAATCCACTATAGCTCATCAGACACAGCTTGGCTGCTTCTTCTGCTGTAATTGTTAGAGCGCTATCTTCATTAATCGTGACTAGGAGCTGGCGAAATGCGGCCATCTTCTTCGTATCTTCACCGGAATCTTCGGTACATGTAGGGGAAAGGCGTGTTCGCTGATAGCGTAACAACCATCGAATCAACTTAAATATCGAGGACGTTACAGCAAGTTTGAAACCGAAAGCTTTCGATTGGTACTCCGCGTACATCACCTCAATCAGGGAGTGGAGGTTTATCGTGTCCTGATCGCCTGAAAATACTTACGCAATATATGAAGCTCGGCCGGTGTTTTTCACGACCGGGCTTTTTGCGTTAGTCCGATATTATCGAACTTTATCGAGGGTTTCTGTCCTAAAAGGACCCATAGTCCGATTCTGCCGAACTAATTACCGATTTTCCTCGTGTGAGGGTTGTTTGGGTCGAATTAGTTGGGCTAATTAGTATTAAATTAGTTTTATGATGAGGACAGTGAGAATAATTCGGCAATTTCTGGCTAATCGGTACCGTGGAGCTAATTCAAACTGAGCATGTCGAAAAAATCGGATAACTCGCTCAAATCGATTAACAGATGCAAGGTAAGGCCAATTGAAGCGTGTAAGTCGATTATTTCAACATATTCCGATTTAAAGACAGAATAACGATTTGTCTTTTATTCGTCAACAGGGGTATACTTGATCATATTGATGATGCAAAGGAGCCGTCACACATGGATATTCCGAATCGAATTGCCATTGGGATATTAGGGCCAGAGGCTCTGGTGAATAAAGTCTTGAGTGTGATTGCGACGTCCTTCCCCTCCTTCGAGCCAATCGCGCGCACATGTTCGGCAGAAACGGCGTCTGAGATGGCTGAACAGCTGCTCCAAGAAGTTGAAGTGCTGCTAGTAACTGGACCGACACTCTATCGACGAGTCAAAGAGCACGTTCTTACACATTTACCAGTGCATATGATCCCGTTGACCGACACCGGGCTATTTAGTGCTTTATATCGGTTGCGCAGTAAGCCGCAGCTTCATGCGATAGATAGCATATTTAGTATTGATTCTTTTACATCCTCTACGTTAAGCAGGCATGTCAAAGAGATTGGTGAAACGCCTGCTAGCTTCCTAATCTATGATGGTGTGCCATACCCGCAAGTGGAGACGATGATGCAATTCCACGTGGAAGCGTTCCGCAGGGGGGCGACGAGAGCAGCGATGACCACAGATATTCAGGTCGCTGACGCTCTTAATAAGCAGGGTATTCCCTGTGAATGGATTACACCGACCGATCAGAACATTACGGTGGCATTGGAACGTGCCCTTCTCTCCACGGAAACTCGTCGTAGTAAAGAAGCGCAAATCCTAGTAGGCATGATCAATGTGGACGAATTCGGCAAAAAACTGCAGCAGCAAAGTACAGAGCATGATATTCAGCGCTTCAAGCTGGAAGTTCACAGAAAACTGATCGACTATGTGGAGTCTTTGGATGGGTATTTAACACATCTTGGCGCTGATGAGTATTTGTTTTTTACGACTCGGGGGATTTTCGAACGCGAGACGGTTGGCTATAAATCGGTCCCACTCGCTCGGGAAGTTTGGAAATCACTGGGGCTGTCTCTTAGTATGGGGATCGGCTTCGGTCGCAGTGCGAATGAAGCGGGTACGCATGCTCGCCTTGCACTGCGCAGATGCAAAGAAGCCGGAGGCAATACCTGCTTCATTGTGCGGGAGGACAAGACATTAATTGGCCCACTGGAGATGGCTGACCCACTTAGCAGGGATTTGTCGATGACAGATCCTGAGCTGCTAAAGAGTGCAGAAGATGCTGGGATGACATCGACGTATTTGAGTCGCCTTATGACGACAGTGGCACGAACGAGCAAGCTAGATTACGAAGTGCACGAGTTAGCGAGTATCCTTGGGGTAACAGTCAGAAGTACACATCGGCTCCTGCTGCAATGGATGGATCACAACTTGATTTCGAGTGTTGGCTATGTCAAGGTGCCGAAAGGGAGACCGAAACAAACGTTCCGACTTCACTTTCTAGAGAATTTAGCTGCTGATCCCAGCAGAGTCTAAGCCGGAGAAAATGAACCGTTCCAATGTTGGCTTCAGCCGCAAGGAACGGTTTTTTCTTTTTCATTTAAAGACAATATAAAGATTTGTCTTTTATGTTTGTGAGTCCGTATACTACAGTCAGGAAGCGTAAATATAGATCATGATGTGAGGAGATTGCGAGAATGAGAACATTAGAAGATTTGGATAAAGTCATGTCAACACCTTCACCTGCCCTAATCCAGTTTATGCAGGAATTAGAGGGAGATATTATGCTGCTTGGTGTCGGTGGGAAAATGGGACCGAGTTTAGCTAGACTAGCGATGAATGCCATCCGGGCAGCAGGTGTGGATAAAAAGGTGTATGGCGTTTCGAGATTCTCCGAAAGTGGTTTGCAGGAAGAACTACAATCCTTCGGGGTAGAAACGATTGCCTGCGACCTATTAAATGATGAAGCTCTTCATTCATTGCCAGATGTTCCAAATGTGATTTACATGGCTGGAACCAAATTCGGAACAACGGGTAAGGAGCATTTTACTTGGGTGATGAATGCCTACCTGCCAGGTCGAGTTGCTGAGAAATTTAGTAAATCCCGTATCGTCGTATTCTCAACTGGCAATGTGTATCCGTTCACACCGGTAACGTATGGCGGGGCTCACGAAGCCATTAGTCCAGCTCCAATCGGGGAATACGGTCAGTCCTGTCTAGGCCGCGAGCGGATGTTCGAGCATTATAGTCACAAGAATGGAACGCCAGTCTTGATCTATCGGTTGAATTATGCCATTGACTTGCGTTATGGTGTTCTGTTGGAAATTGCTAAATCCTTGAAGGAAGGTCGCGCTATCGATCTTTCCATGGGGCATTTCAATTGTATATGGCAAGGGGATGCGAATGAAATTGCGATCCGCTCCCTGTTGGCCACGCAAAGTCCAGCTAATTTCCTGAATGTGACAGGACCAGAGACAGTATCTGTTAAATATGCAGCACAGCAGCTTGGGCAAAGGCTTGGCATTGAGCCGATTTTCAAAGGTCAAGAGTCGGAAACAGCGTTACTTAGTAACGCGGCGAAGAGCATGCAGTTATTTGGATACCCGCGAGTTTCACTTCTACAAATGTTGGATTGGGTAGCGGAGTGGATCGAGCATGGTGGCAGTATGATTAATAAACCTACTCATTTTCAAGAGCGAGAGGGGAAATTCTAACTATGACGCAACGTAGGGAATTAAGTAAAGAGCAACGAATCGCGTTGCATGATGGGTTGGTTATTCCTGCACATCCACTTGCCTTAACCGCAGATCGTCAACTGGATGAGCAAAGTCAACGGGCTTTGACTCGTTACTATATGGCTTCGGGTTCAGGTGGTATTGCAGTTGGTGTACATTCCACACAGTTTGAAATCCGCGATCCGAAATACAATTTGTATGAGAAAGTGCTGCGAATGGCTTCTGAAGAAGTGGACCGTGCAGGGCTCACACGACCATTTATCAAGGTTGCCGGGATTTGTGGTCCTACCGAACAAGCGGAGCAAGAGACAGATATTGCAATCTCCCTAGGCTATGATGCTGCCTTATTATCTATGGGGGGCTTGAGCGGCTGGACAGAAGCGCAAATTCTGGAGCGGACGGCACGGATTGCCGAGAAAATGCCAGTCATTGGCTTTTATCTTCAGCCATCGGTTGGCGGTAAGGTGTACAGCTTCGATTTCTGGAAGCAATTCGCGAACATTCCTGGCATTATCGCCATCAAAATGGCCCCATTCAATCGCTATCAAACGATTGATGTCGTGCGTGCCGTCTGCTATTCGGAGCGCCGCGATGAGATTGCTCTGTACACAGGGAATGATGATAACATTATTAATGATCTTCTAACTGTTTATAAATTCCAAGTCGAGGGTAAGAACATAGAGAAAAGAATTGTTGGCGGTTTACTTGGACATTGGGCAGTCTGGACGCGGAAGGCAGTGGAACTGTTAGATGAAGTGAAAAAGGTGAGAATGAACCCTACACTAGCGTCGGAATGGCTTTCCCGTAATATTGAAGTAACCGAAGCGAATGCCGCATTCTTCGATCCCGCCAATGGCTTCGCTGGGTGTATACCGGGTATTCATGAAGTGCTTCGTCGACAAGGGTTGATGAAGGGAACTTGGTGTTTGAATCCGCATGAAGAATTGTCCCCAGGGCAATCGGAAGAAATCGACCGCATGTACAGTGACTATCCACATCTGAATGATGATGCTTTTGTGAAATCGAATCTCTCGAATTGGTTAGCCGAGTAAGGAAATGATAGCCCATTAGAGAAGATTCTGTTACATTGAAAGAATGTAATAGTCATATTCTGGGGGGATTTCTATGCGCATTCGATTAGATCGGTTTCCACAAGGTGTCACCAAAGCTTTAACGCTAAGTTACGATGATGGCAAGGTGCATGATCGCAGGCTTGTGCGTATAATGAATGACTACGGGCTTAAAGGAACGTTTCATTTGAACAGTAGTTTCTTGGGGAAAGAAGGCTACATTGAGGCATCCGAAGTCGCATCCTTATTCGAAGGTCATGAGGTATCTGCTCATACCATTGATCATCCTTTTTTGGAGCAATCGCCGATGGATCAAATTGTTCGCGAAATTTCACAAGATCGCGAAACGTTAGAATCGTTAGTTGGCTATCCTGTGCGTGGTATGAGCTACCCCTTTGGATCTTACTCTGATCAAGTCATTCAGGCGCTTCCTACATTAGGTATTGAGTATGCGAGGACAGTTGCTAGCCATGGCGGTTTTCAAATGCCCAAAGATTTCTTGCAATGGCACCCATCTTGTCATCATAAGAACATGCTCGAGCTTGCGGATTCGTTCGTACAATTAGAACAAAGATTTTCACGCATGGCGCTATTCTATGTGTGGGGACACAGTTATGAGTTTGAGAACGATAACAACTGGGAGATCATTGAGCAGTTTGGTGAGAAAGTAAAGGGCCGATCCGACATTTGGTTTGCAACGAACGCTGAAATTGTGGCCTATATGAAAGCGCTTGACAACCTGCGGTTCTCTGCCAATTGTCAGATCATCCATAATCCTTCGGCCACTACAGTGTGGCTCAGCGTTGAAGGAGAAATATTGGAAATTCCAGCAGGGCAATTGGTCAAAATTTAGAAATTATCTGAAAATTTCGTAAATTTGTATAATTTGCTAATAGTTTCTTAACAATATTCAATTATGATAAAGGTAACAAAACATGTGAGTTATCCACAATAGGAATTTCAAAATCGGAGGGATCAATATGGGACATCGATATGAGTTGGAAGAGAAGATTGAGGCATTACGCAATGAACTGAATCTTGCTAGTCAAACATACGGCCTATTGTCTGAAACGGTATTGAAACTTTCTATCGAGCTGGATGAACTGTTGAATACCTATTATCAGTTTCTTTTTCTCCGAACCATCGCATAAGTAGGTTGACCGAGTTCACACTTGCGGGTGTGCATCTCGGTTTTTTTTGTTTTTAAGATCTTAGACATGACATCCTCGAGCAATGCTCCCTGTCCAATTTTGTCATCATTTAAACGCATGCAAGTAAATTGGTGATCGCTCATTTTGTCGATATTAGTTGTACACTCGAACCCTAGTACATGGTATAATTTGTGAGGAAATTATTTGTATGTAAGAAGAAACAGGCGTGGTAAATCAAAGGAGGGTTCGTTCGAATGGCAGTATGGTTGGAGCAAGGAGATATTGTACTATTTCAAGGGGATAGTATTACGGATGCTGGACGCATTCGTGACAATGGCAATGATTTAGGCAGAGGCTACGCACTTATGACAGCTGCTCAATTTTCAGCGAAATATCCAGAGAAACAAGTTAAATTCTTAAACCGCGGGATATCTGGCAATCGTGTGCCTGATCTTCAGGGGCGGTGGCAAGAAGATTGTTTGGACTTGAAACCTAATCTCGTTTCGATTTATATTGGCATCAATGATACATGGCGAAGATTTGATCGCAATGACGGGACTTCGACAGAACAGTTCAAAGAGGGATATCGTCAACTTTTGGATCGAACGGCTAGCACAGGAGCGAAGCTTCTTCTTATCGAGCCTTTTGTACTACCCGTGCCGGAAGATCGTAAGCTGTGGAGAGAAGATTTGGATCCGAAGATTACCGCTGTGCGTGAATTAGCGAGAGAGTTCGGCGCGCGTTTATTATGTTTAGATGGGTTATTTGCACAAGCGTCAACACAAGCTGACAGCGCTTTCTGGGCACCGGATGGCGTACATCCATCACCTGCTGGACATGCATTAATCGCAAATGCATGGCTGAAGGCAGTCGGGGCAGCAGAGTAATTTGATATGGTTTGGTGAAGAAAGCTTCCGCTTGTTGCGTGAGGCTTTTTTTCTTGGGAGAGAAGAGGTCAATTTTTGACGTATAGAGGTAAAGATAATAGCTAGTTCGCTATAATCGTTTACGCTTATAGTTAAAGGTAAACGTGAACGTATGTGAATAGGGAGGTAGAACTATGAATAGTCGTTATGTATTAGAAGCTTTGCTAGAAGCTGAAAACGATCATGAAAGTTTGTTTCACGAAGCTTTACAAGTGGTCGAATCGCCTATTAGGCATTCGGAGAGTTCTCTACTCACTTCTGTCTATAACGAGGTTTCACCATTGGTCAAGGAGTTTGGGAGCACGCCAATCGCTGCATTACCTTTTAGAGAGTGGGATTTGTATCGTTCGAAGGGAACGCGAATTGAATTCGAAGCGCTCTATTTCGATCGTCGTCGACGGTTAGCAGCTTTGGTCGTGGCCGCGCTGAAGGATGGGATTGAACCATATTTGTCTGCATTGGAAGATACGATTTGGGCAATTTGTGATGAATATACGTGGTGTCTGCCTGCACATTTGATGAATCATGATGCTGCCGCAGAGGGAGAAGAATATAAACATATTGATTTATTTGCTTCAGAAACGGCACATGCGCTAAGTGAGACCTGCCATATATTTCGAGCTCAGTTAAACGAACTCGTTGTGAGAAGGGTGCAGCGTGAAATTATGGCACGGGTTCTCGAGCCTTATGTGACACTCAAGCGAGCCTACTGGTGGGAAACTTGCGACATTAATTGGTCCGCTGTTTGTGCGGGGAATATTGGTATGACGGCAATTTACCTCATTCAGGATTCGAAAGTGCTCATGCCTGTCATTGTAAGAGTTCTCGCATCGATGGATTGCTTTCTTGAGGGGTTTTCGGAAGAAGGAGCCTGTTTGGAAGGCTTGGGTTACTGGTACTATGGTTTCGGTTATTACGTGTACTTCAGTGAACTTCTGAAGCAGCGTACGGGTGGCAAAGTGGATATTCTTCAATCGAGTGCCAAAGCCCGCAGAGTTGCACAATTCCCACAAAGCTGTTTCCTGCAAGGTAACCATATTGCCAATTTCTCCGATTGCTTACGGAACAATGGCATTCAAATTGGAATCTTTAGCCGTTTGTGCGAGCAGTTTGCTGAGATAAGGATCCCAACTTTGGACAATCAGCCAGCAACGATTGATCATTGTGGTCGCTTCGCTAGTGCCGTACGGAACGTGGTGTGGTTGAATGAAGATCTGCTTCGTGAACGTGAAGAAATGCCGTTGCAAACAGATTTCTTGCCAGAAGCACAATGGATGGTGAGCCGAGCGAAGGTGGGCAGCAAGCTCGTTAGCTTTGCAGGTAAAGGCGGGCATAACGATGAGCCCCATAATCATAATGACATCGGACACTTCATATGGATCGTGGACGGGGTCAGGTGGTTTGAAGATTTGGGAGCGGGTTTATATACAAAGCAATATTTCGGTGAGGAGCGGTATTCCATCCTCTGTAACAGCTCTGCGGGACATAGCGTTCCGATCATCAACGGCAAACATCAGGAAGCGGGCATCCACCATCGTGCGCAGGTACTTGCAGCGGAATGTACGGACGCTAGGGACTGGTTCAAGCTTGAACTGAGTCAAGCCTATGCTGTGCCAACACTGGAGAAGCTTGAGCGCAGTTTCGAGTTTGATAAACTGCGAGGCAAGCTGACGATCTCGGATTCCTTTGAGTTCCGTGAGTCAGGTGCTTCCGTAACGGAACGCTTCGTTACACAGCGCAAGCCAGTCATCGTGCAGGAAGGTGAAATTCGGTTGGAGCTTGGTTTGGGTGAAGATGTGGGGAACGCTCAGGCACAGGAATTAAGAGGAATAGGTGAACATCAATTAATGATACGCTATGATGCGAAACAGTTGAAGGCTTCGATTCAATCCGTGGAACATCAGAATCACGAGGGCGGGACAGAACTGGTTTATTTAATTGATCTATCTGCGGCTGAGGTGGGGGATCAGGTGAGCATAGGGGTTACGTTGGAACTGGAGTAGAGTAGAGCGGTTTCATCCCCGAGTTCCTCGGGGTGGCCACATTGCAGAAATGCTGTAAAAGTTACAGCTAATTTATCCACTGTTAGTAGAAAATAACATTTAACTGGAGAACCTACAGCTATATTTCGGGTTTTAGCTGCAAATGCAGTGATCAGCCCGAATTAGCTGTAGGTTTTCCAGTTATTTCTAATAATCAGGCGGAATCGACGGATTTAGCTGTAGTTTTTCCATCTATCCATCAAAACCACAAGGACGCGACGGACCTTGTTTACTAATTGATTTATCTGCGGCTGAGGTGGGAGATTAGGTGAGCATTATGGTTACGTTGGAGCTAATCCTAATCGTTCAACCACAGCCCAAATTGCTGCCGATACTGCAGCGGGGTTAAGCCGGTTTTGATTTTGAACATTCGGGAGAAATAGTTCGCATTCTCGACGCCAAGTTCATAAGAAATTTGAGAAATGGGCTTCACGCTAGTAGCGAGGAGCTTTTTGGCTTGTTCAATTTTGATGCTGTGTACGAAATGAAGCGGCGCCTGTCCGGTTTGTTTAATAAACAATTTGCGCAAATGGGAATCACTCAGCTGAACTAGTTCGGCCAGCTCCTTAATTTCAGGCATTAGTTGCGGATGCGCATGTAAATAATGAATGATCGTATGAATCCGCTTGTCCAAGTATGAATAACTGGAACTCCCCTCCGTCACGCCTCCATTACGTAGCAGCTCATACATAATTCGCAGCAGGGAAGACTGCTGCAACAGATGAACATAAGCCGTCGTATCAAGCTCAGGAGTAAGCATTTCGTGAACAATACGTTCAACTGTTGTAGCCTCATCCTCAAATAAATTAGGAAGATTCAAAAGCTGTACCCAACTGCGATTGCTGACTAAGGAGATTTCGGCATCGAAGTTAATGCTCGTTAGCAGTAACTCATCCGAAATGGCGTGAAAGCTGATCGAGCTATTGGCCGGGAGAATGATGATTTGGCCTTCTTTACACCGAAAGGAAGCTTGATCAATCTCAAGTTGGAAGCTTCCCTTATGCACAAACCACATCACACAGTGCCGTAACTTGCGCTCTTTGGCCTGCCATCGATAATCTAACTGATACTGTGTAATATGCAGAAATCGAATTTCTAACGCTTCGATCATCATCTGAAAAGAATTCAATGTCCATCCCTCCGCACCACGGATCTCATCTGTTCCTATTATTCTATCATGCCTGGATGCAGAGGTGGCAACGATTTCCTATCTAATCCTGAGGCACGACACCCTTAATATTTTCGTTTCGTTTTAATCGATCCTCACCGTTCACAAGGTAGGTACGAATGCGTGAGGTGTCGCCGCCCCACTCGTCGATTTTGAACTTGACCTCAGGCGTAGTATAGCGAACCGAAAAGGCTACACGCGGTATATTCGACTTGTTATTTTCAGAACCATGGAAGGTAGCTTCATTGAAAAAGGCAATCTGACCGGGAGACATCTCGAGATCTATAGCTAACGATTCATCGATCGACTCCGCCGGCAGTCCTTGCTCGAAAGCACTTTGAGTAGTTCCAGTTGAAACATGCTCGACGATCGATTTGTGTGTGCCAGGAATCACACGAAGACAACCATTTTCACGAATCGACCAGCCTAAGCTCACCCATGCTGTCGCATTGATTGCAGGCTCCATCGGCCAATAATTGATATCCTGGTGCCAAGGGATGAATTTCTCATTATTAGGCTCTTTGTACCAGAAATGCATGGCCCACAACACCAAGTCATCTCCGAGAATCTGCTTCATCGCGTAAACGATACTTGGATGCGTAGCTAGCGTATAGGCCCAATGATGCCGCTGATGCCAGGCGGACAGATTCATTTTGGTAGGACCTGGTTCAAATTTATTCTGTTCGATGACCTCAAAGAAACGGTTATAGTACATATCCGATTCCTCAAGCGTTAGTCCCTGCATAGGTCCGCTATAGCCTTCGTTTACATATTGGGTGAGTGAGAATGGATTCCCTTTTGTTATCATTCGTGTAACCTCCCGTATTTGCTAGCTTTTATTACTTGCATAAGGTAATTGTAAGCTTCTCAGCGCTTTCAAATAAGGAGGTAAAACGATTATGATTAGCACAAAACGATTGTTTTAGTGGTAACTATACATGTCGCTATTTTGGAAAATATGTAGATTGTTGAACTACTTAGGAAGGGATTAGCGAGAACGATGTCGAATTGATAGTACAATCGGCCTATAGTGGGCGAAAAGCTTAGGTTATTCGGATAAAGGAGTCCTACGGATGACAATTCCTGCAACGACAACATTGGATTTGAATTTACTGCAAATGATGCTGGATGATATTGAAGACTCTATTTACATTATGAAAGTGACAGGTGCGGAGATCACGTATTATTACGTTAACAATGCCGCAACGAAATTTAGTGGGATCACGATGGATCAAATGGGAACATCTTTTTTTGAATCGAATTCGAGCCAAATGGCAAATTACTTATATCAAAAATATGCCAGAGTAGTCGATGAACGTCGGACGATTCGATACGAGGATGGCGTTAAATTACCTAACGGGACTATAAGCGGCGAGAGCATTTTAACGCCTATTTTGGACGAGCATGGGAACGCTAGTTTTATATTTTCAGTGACTCGAGATATAACAGAGCGCAAACAGCATGAGAATACCCTGTACAATTATGCTTATCAAGATGATCTTTCTAATCTGTTTAATCGTAGATATTTACTCGAGCATGTGTTGAATCCCCCCACGATTTACTTAATGGATTTGGACAATTTCAAAAATATTAATGATACCTTCGGCCATCAGGCTGGCGACTCGGTGCTTGTTGAAGTCGCTTGTCGGCTGATAGAGGTATTTGGTGATAGCCGTTATTCACTGGTTCGCTTAGGTGGTGATGAATTCGTAGTCGTGGATTCAGTACCCTCCACTCAAATTAAAGAGACGGCGGATCAATTAAGCGGACTTTTCAATGAACCATTTCGCGTAGATGAACATGCAGTGAAGGTTAATGTGGGTATCGGGATTGCAGAGCGAAAGCATGATGAAACGATTCAAGATCTGCTAAAGCAAGCTGATATTGCTTTGTACACAGCGAAAGGAACAGGTCGCAAACGCTATCATTTGTACGAAGCGTCTTCTAAATACGATCATGTAGAAAATTTTATCCATGAGTTAGCCCTCTCGCAAGCGATGGATAAGGACGAACTTCTTTTGCATTATCAGCTAATTTATAATCCAGCCTCAGCAATGGCTATTGGTGCGGAAGCGCTCCTAAGATGGCATAGCGAGAATGGCGGGTACATACAGCCGTGCGGCTTTATTCCAATCGCAGAGAAAACAGGGCTTATCGTGCCGATCGGCTATTGGGTTATTCGTCAAGCCTGCAAGGATTGGCATCAGTTGAAGGATATTTACGGTCCGATGTTCAAAATATCTGTCAATATCTCACGCATCCAACTCAATGAATTGAATTTTGTTGCCCAGGTCTTGCAAATTTTGCAAGAGGAGGGTGTAGAGCCAACTTCCATGGAACTTGAAATTACGGAAAGTACGACATTGCACTGTCTGCAAGAAGTACAACTCATTCTAGGTAGGCTGCGAATGGCAGGGTTTACCATTGCCTTGGATGATTTTGGAACGGGATATTCATCGCTAAGTATGCTGACGCAGCTGCCAATTGATAAGCTAAAGATCGACCGTATTTTCATCGCTGATGGCAATGTACCATTGATTGCGGCTATTCTAGCGATGGCGAAAGCATTGAATTTACAGGTTGTCGCGGAAGGTATTGAAACAAGTGATCATTTCCATATGCTCGCCGACATGCAGTGCTGGGGGATTCAGGGTTATTACATCAATAAACCCATGCCATATACGGAGTTACCTACTCACCATGTGTTAATAAGTCTTTAATTTTTAAAGTGTCTCCATTCGCTGAAGAGCGTTTGGTGGCACTTTTTTTGGTTCTGCAATCGGGTATGTTAAAATAACAACGGTTAATTACGCGTGGGAGGTCACTTATGAAAGCATTAATCTTTGAACAATTCGGTGGTCCCGAAGTTCTCCTATATAAAGAGATTCCAGATCCTATCGTAGACGGGGAGCAACTTCTAGTGCGGACGAAAGCGATAGGTCTTAATTTCGCAGACGTCTATCGTCGCAAAGGGAATTATCATTTGGCAGGGAAACCTCCGTATATTCTTGGGTATGAAGGGGCTGGGATCGTCGAGTGGGTGCCTGAGCACGTCCAACATATTCAAATCGGGGACCGGATCGCCTTTGCCGATGTTCCCTTTGCGAATGCGGAGCTAGTCGCTGTTCCTGTTGATCGCGCGATTCCGCTGCCCGCAGACGTCACATTTGAGCATGCGGCGGGCCTGCTTCTGCAAGGCATGACTGCGCATTACTTAGTGAACGACAGCTATCGTGTTCAGGCTGGGGATGAAGTCCTCATCCATGCCGCTGCAGGCGGTGTGGGTCAGCTTTTGATCCAATTGTGCAAAAGTAAAGGTGCAAGAGTGATCGGACTAACCTCGTCCGAAGCTAAAAAGCATGTCGCGCTAGAAGCTGGAGCTGATGAGGTCATCCTATATTCCGCGGACTGGGTCCAAGAAGTGTTACAGTGGTCTTATGAAAAAGAAGGTGTCCTGGCAGCTTATGATTCGGTAGGCTCCACCTTAATGGACAGCTTTGCCGCGGTCCGAACCAAGGGAACCGTCATTTTCTATGGCATGGCAGGTGGCGACCCAGCACCCGTGGATCCAAGAATGCTGATGGATACATCCAAAACCTTAACTGGCGGAGACCTCTGGAATCACGTAACTAGCTTGGAGAATCGAATCCAGCGAGCCCATGATTTGTTTGGAGCACTTCGTGAGGGAAGCTTGAGAATGGATACAATGACGACGTTCTTCCTGAAGGACGGCGCTGAGGCCCATAGATTACTCGAGAGTAGACAGAGTACAGGTAAAATTTTGTTAATACCATAAGCGAACAGCGGTAAATCTTTGGGGGATTTTGAACATATAGTCCATGGAGATGCTCATCCTAGTTATTCTCGCTATGTCCAAAGCATGTTAACTTTAAGGAGTAGTTATTTAAAGGAGGCTGGAATGTGCGATGAGCGTAAACAAATTGAGAATTGGTGTTATCGGTGCAGGTTCAATTTCAGATTTGCACTTTGCGTCATATACGAAATCAGAGGATGCTGTCATTGTCGCTGTCTGTGACCTTAATCGTGAACGAGCTGCCGCGAAAGCGGATAAATATGACATTGCGAACATTTATACAGATTATAACGAGCTTTTGGCGAACCCGGAGATTGATGCGGTCAGTATTTGTACATGGAACAATACGCACGCTGAGATCAGTATTGCTGCTCTTCATGCTGGCAAGCATGTTTTGGTAGAGAAGCCGCTATGCAAAACGGTAGAAGAAGCGCAGCGCATTCAAGACGCGGTTCGTGAAACAGGGAAGATTCTTCAAGTTGGATTTGTGCGAAGATATGATACGAATGCTCAGCTTGTGAAGCATTTTATAGATAATGGTCAATTAGGTGAGATCTATTATGCCAAAGCCTCTTGCCTTCGTCGATTAGGTAATCCAGGCGGTTGGTTCTCGGATGTTGAGCGCTCAGGCGGCGGGCCGCTGATTGATATTGGCGTTCATGTCATTGATGTGTGCTGGTACTTAATGGGCAGACCGAAGCCAGTTGCGGTGAGCGGACATACGTATAATAAGTTGGGCAATCGGAAAAATGTGAAAAACTTGTCCTTCTATAAAGCAGCCGATTATGATGCGGAACGCAATACGGTTGAGGATTTGGCGAATGTGTTGATTCGTTTTGAAAATGGGGCATCCCTTATGGTGGACGTTAGTTTCACGCTGCATGCTAAGAAGGATGAAATCGCTGTCAAGCTGTATGGTGACAAAGGCGGCGTTGAGCTTGAACCTGAGATTGTGTTCGTAACGGAAATTCTGGATACGATTACGAATGTAACGCCTCAAATCAATAACAAATCGATCGATATCAACAGCGCTTTTCAAAATGAAATCAACCATTTCGTTTCCTGCTGTCAAACAGGCCAATCACCGATTAGCCCGGTTGAAGATGGTCTTGAAATGATGAAAATCCTTTGCGGCATTTATGAATCGGCAGCGAAGGGTCAAGAAATCAGATTATAGCCCGAAAGAATCGGAGCATAGGAGGAGCACATATGAAGTTAGGGGTTAGCACATATAGCTTGTATCAGGCCTTAAAGTCTGGCGAAATGTCGATCATGGACGTCATCGATTGGATTGCGGATCAGGGAGGTGAACACGTCGAGATTGTACCATTGGGGTATGATTTACCGGGTAACTTTGCGCTTGCGGATGCGATTCGCGAGAAAGCACTGGCTCGAGGTATTGCTATTTCCAATTATGCCATCGGCGCTAATTTCCTAACAGAGACTGAGGAACAGTATCAGCAGGAAATCGAGCGTGTGAAGGGCGAGGTCGTTCTTGCTGCAAGATTGGGTGTTACCAAAATGCGGCATGATGTTGCTCGAAGTGAGGACCTTTCGATTCGCAATTTCAACGCCAACTTGGATCGGTTAGCGGAAGCTTGTCGTCAAATTGCTGACTACGCGAACCAATTTGGGATTGTGACCAGTGTTGAGAATCACGGTTTCTTCGTACAGCATAGTGAACGTGTTCAAGCCCTGATTCATGCTGTTGATCGTGCGAATTTCCGGACAACATTGGATGTAGGAAATTTTGTCTGTGTAGACGAGGATTCCGTTGCTGCTGTGACGAATAATCTTCCTTATGCCTCTATTGTCCATGTGAAGGATTTCTACATTCGTCCTTCCAATCAGAATCCAGGAGAAGGCTGGTTCAAGTCATCGTACGGCACTTATTTGCGTGGAGCGATTGTAGGGCAAGGTGATTTGAATATGCGTGAAATTCTGCGTGTGGTCAAAAGCTCAGGCTACGATGGTTACATATCCCTGGAATTTGAGGGGATGGAAGAGTGTAAGCGAGGCACATTGATCGGATTACAAAATATCCGGAGAATTTGGGACGAAATTAACTAACGCTAAGCTCGCGATAAGGAGTGTTTGAAGACATGATAATCAATCCAATCGGTATTATGGTAGATAGTTTGCGTCTTGGACTACGAGACGGATTAAAGAAGTCGAAAGAGTTAGGAGCAGACGGCGTCCAAATTTATGCGGTTTCTGGGGAGATGGATCCTGCTAATTTAACAGCGGGAGCACGTAAGGAGTTACGTGACTACATCGCGTCATTAGATCTTCAAATCTCAGCACTTTGCGGCGATCTAGGTGGACATGGTTTCCAAGATCAGACCGTGAATGCAGCGAAAATCGAGAAATCCAAGCGTATTCTTGATCTTGCGGTTGAACTAGGTTCGTCCGTCGTAACGACGCATATTGGTGTTGTGCCAGAAGATCGGAATGATCCCATTTATCATACGATGCTGCAAGCTTGTGAAGAGCTTGGTGTGTATGCAAGCAGTTTAGGGGCATATTTCGCAGTAGAAACAGGACCGGAAACGTCGGCACATTTGAAAAGTTTCCTAGATAACTTATCCACCAAAGGTGTCTCCGTTAACTTTGACCCAGCGAATATGGTGATGGTAACTGGCGATGATCCCGTTCAAGGTGTCTACACGCTGAAGGACTATATCGTTCACACCCATGTGAAGGACGGCATTCGATTACGTCAAGCGGATCCGCGTGAAGTTTACGGTTCACTAGGCTATAAGCCGATGACACACGAGAACATTGCTGAGGCGGCGACATCCGGAGATACGTACCGCGAGCTAGCGCTAGGTGAAGGCCATGTTGATTTCGGACGCTACTTTGGGGCCTTGCAAGAAATTGGCTACAAGGGGTACCTAACAATCGAGCGCGAAGTTGGCGATCAGCCAGAGAAAGATATTGCAAGCGCGATTGCTTTCATTCAAAAGTATAAATAGTAGTTGGAAGTTGGAAACCCTCGCCGTTGGCGGGGGTTTTTGTGTAGGAAATGCCGGTGCGGGACATCCTTCCATACGCAATGAGCGAGCTTAGAGAACGTCGCGGGAATGCTGAATATGAATTAGACAACAGTGAGTGCTTATTTGTCTAACATACAGGATATGCACAAGGATAAGGCAGCGTAGCGTGCTTATTTCTTTCATATACGGCTAGGATACCCATCAACCAATATTTACAAAATGGGCTTCTTAATCTTCCAAAATAAGAGTAAAATAAAGGACAAGAGGAGGATTGATCTTTGATGAGTACACTGAAGAGTTTCACGGATTCGGAACAGCAGATTTCGTTGGAGTTACGAGATGATCATTTAACAGTGCTTCGTTTCCACGGTGAAACATCCATTTACCCTTTCAAAAATATTTCACTAGCCTCTGAACCCATACCCGAGTATCCCCTTAATCGCGTTGCCCTATCTGTTATTGATTTCAACACAGGTGTAACCGATTTCAAATTTTCGTCGAATTTACTAGACTTTGAGATTTTCGTCCAAAAGCTGCTCGAAGCGCATCGTGAATTCATTCCTAATCATTCAATTTCATAAGCCATTGTTTGTAAAACCGCTGCGGCGGTTTTTTTGTGCTTGAGGTGGAAGGTGCGGATTAGCATGGCTAGGAGGGGAGTTCAAATCAGCTAAGACTAGTGAGCATTTTGAGCACAGAGCAGGATCTTGCAAAAATCAGATAGTGGCTAGGGGACATTGGCAACATCAGACCGTATTCTATGCCTGCTGCACATAGCTCGCCCCGGCGCAACTATGCATTATTACTAGTTTTAAGATAAATAGGCTTTCAGACACAATAACTGGAAAACATCCATCTAATTTCACGTGAATGATCGACTAATTTCGAATACATGTAAAAAGTACAGTTAATTTCAGGCTTTTGCGTCAAATTGGAAAGAATCCAGAGATATAGCTGTGTGATTTCCATTTAAATTCCAAAATGAGGTGAAACAAGCGGTAATAGATGGAGTTTTTCCAGTTATTTGGTGCAGCAGTGTGAGATTGCTCAAATTCAGCTTAGTTTATTTGATATACGGATGCCTGAATACATCCGGCGTCTGTCCAACGGCTTTACGGAAGGTCGAAATGAAATGCGAGGCATCGAGAAAGCCTGTGGCCTCTGCGATTTGCTTCACTGTCAGATCAGGCTGCGCGATCAGCATTTCTTTGGACTTCTGCAGGCGCAGCTGCAGCAGGTATTGGTACGGCGAGAGTCCGAATGCGCGGCGAAATAAGGTATTCACATGCTGCGCAGAGACGCCAAGCTGGATGGCCATCCAGCTAAGTCCCACGTGAGCAGCGCCGAAGCTTTGCTCCAGCTCGAGTAGCAGCGGCAGAAGCCGCTCATGACTTTGCGAGAAGGAGGCGCTCTTGTTGATAATGCCGTGCTTCTTAAGCAGCGTCAGGAATTGATAGATCTCCAAGGAACCGTTGGTGCCGGTGAAGTCGTGACTATCGCGATATTTATGATAGTAATACTCATGAATACTAGCAAGCGGCGTGTCGGTCCCCCAGCTAATTGGTGTAGAAAGCGGGATTTCCAAGGCATGCACAATAGAGGCAGCTAATGCACCATCAAAAGTTAAATACCAAGTCGACCAAGGTGTGTCTGGCACTTGATAAGCATGAGGGACGCCGCTAGCGAGCAGCATGCCTTGCCGTTCACTCAGCTTGACGGGGCCGCTGTCTAGAATAATCTCGCCACTGCCGGAGATCGTTTGCAGCCAATGAAAACAAGGATAACCCTCTTCGCGTTCATAGTATTGCTGTTCGCGCTCATAACCGATCGTCTCGAGAATGAGAGGGAGCTTGCGATCGGTTTCCGTAATGACAAAAAACTTTCTATAATCAATCGCCAAGGAATAACCATCTCTTTCATTTTTTAATATATCATGCGTTGTTTCTTATATTTTAAATGAAATAGTTGTCTTGTACAATAAGGGGGTAATGTAAATTCTTATCCAATAACGTAAAGTGAGGAAAATCATCCATGGCGAATAAATTTGTATACACAGCTCCTGAAAACGGTTACCCCGAATGGAATAATAATCCCCATATATATCAATTGAATCGCTTGGAAGCACATGCCACACTGATGCCTTATCATTCTGAAGCGGAAGCGCTGGCTGGCGTACGCGAAGCATCGCAATTTTATCAAAACCTAAATGGCACATGGAAATTCCATTTTGCTGAAAACGCGCAGGGACGTCCACAGGATTTCTACAAAACTGATTTTGACACCAATAATTGGGCGGATATACCAGTGCCATCACATTGGCAGCTGCAAGGCTTTGATTTCCCGCAGTATACGAACATTATTTATCCATGGGTAGGACATGAGGATCTAAAGCCTCCATTTGCCCCAGTGAAGTATAACCCTGTTGGCTCTTATGTGCGCAGCTTTTCGATTCCTGAGGGTTGGAACGGTCAGCCTGTGTATCTAAGCTTTCAAGGTGTGGAGTCGGCCTTCTATGTATGGGTGAATGGTGATCTGGTTGGCTTTAGCCAAGATTCGTTTACACCTGCGGATTTTGATATTACGCCTTATTTGATCGATGGTGAGAACAAGCTCGCGGTAGAAGTCTATCGTTGGAGCGATGCAAGCTGGTTAGAAGATCAGGATTTCTGGCGGTTGAGCGGGATTTTCCGCGATGTGTATATGTACACGACCCCTACGGCACATATTGCTGATTTCAAGGTAAATACGAATTTGGATGCGGCTTGCGAGGATGCTGAGCTGCACATTCAAGCTACGATCACCAACTATGATTTGCAAAGCCAAGGTGTACATCATGTGGAAGCGATGCTATACGATGGCGAGCAGCAAGCCCTTTGGGAGGAGCCGCTTCGTGTAGGTATTCAAACAAGCGACATTGCGAAACAAGCCGTGGAATTCTCTGCTCATATGGATCGACCAGCCAAATGGAGTGCTGAAAGTCCATATTTGTATACACTCGTTCTTCGTTTATGGAATGAAGAGGGGGCGCTCATAGAGACAGAAAGTTGTAAGGTAGGTTTCCGCAAGTTTGAGATTGAAGATGGTTTGATGAAAATCAACGGCGAAGTCATTGTCTTCAAAGGTGTGAATCGCCATGAATTTGACCGTGATCGCGGACGTTCCGTCGATGCGGAAAGTATGATTGCCGATATTTTGCTCATGAAACAATATAATATCAACGCTGTACGGACTTCGCATTACCCGAATAATCCGCTGTGGTATGAGCTTTGTGATCAATACGGTTTATATGTCATTGATGAAACGAATTTAGAAACGCATGGTTCCTGGACGTATGGGCAGGAGGAATTGGGTGAAACGGTGCCTGGAAGCCGACCGGAATGGACAGGTGCTGTACTTGATCGAGCGAACTCGATGCTGCAAAGAGACAAGAATCATCCTTCTATTGTGATCTGGTCGCTTGGCAATGAGTCCTCAGGCGGGGACAATTTCTTGAAAATGCATGATTTCTTGCGTGAAGCTGATCCTTCCCGTGTTGTTCACTACGAAGGTGTCTTCCATTGGCGGGAATCCGACAAAGCGTCAGATATTGAAAGTCAAATGTATTCCAAAATTGAAAAGATCGAAGAATACGCGAAAAACAAACCTAAGAAGCCGTTTATTCTTTGTGAGTACAGTCACGCCATGGGGAACTCTTGCGGTAATCTATCTAAATATTGGGAGCTGTTTGATCAATATCCTGTCTTACAGGGCGGATTCATTTGGGATTGGATCGATCAATCCATTCGGACTACGACGCCAGATGGCGTCACGTATCAAGCATATGGCGGCGATTTTGGTGATGCGCCAAATGATGGCAACTTCTGTGGCAATGGCTTGATCTTCGCCGATCGTTCGGTTTCACCGAAGCTGTACGAAGTGAAGAAGTGCTACCAGAATGTGAAGTTCGAAGCGGTGGATGTGGTTAAGGGACAAATCAAGGTAACCAATCAATTCTTGTTCACAAACTTAAATGAATATGATTGGACTTGGACGATTGCACGCAATGGCGTTGTGGAAAGCCAGCAGTTCAGTGGATCTTATTCGGTTGCACCAGGTGAGACAACTACGATTGAGCTGGAACTTGACGCTGTGGAAAGTCATTTCCCTAACGATGAATTCGTGTTAACGCTGAGCTTGGTCTTGAGAGACGATACGTTATGGGGAGTTAAGGGACATGAAATCGCATGGGAGCAGTTTATTCTTCCTGCGGTGAATTCAGCGGCTAATGCACGCAACTGGGAAGCGGAAAAAGAATCTGCGGCTGCGCTCTCTACGGAGACTGCTGTTCAAGTCACTAATACAGCTGATAGTATCAGCTTGAAAGGAGAGCGTTTTGCACTTCGGGTTGACACGGTAACTGGCGATATCACTTCCTATCTGTTCGACGGAGTCGAGTTATTCCAAACAGGTCCAGTACCTAACTTCTGGCGTGCCTATACCGATAACGACCGTGGGAACCAGCACCACATTCGCTGTGCACCTTGGCAAGAAGCGGGCAGCGGGCGTAAACTCCTTTCCGTGAACGCGAAGTCACTGGATGCAGGACGCGCTGAGGTTCGGGTGCGTTTTGAACTGGCAACACAGCCTGCTTCCGAAGTTCAGCTTGTTTACACAGTGTCCGCAAGCGGTGAAGTGGAAGTTGGTATGCAACTAACGCCAGGTGACAAATTGCCGGAAATTCCTGAAGTTGGCGTCATGTTCGAACTCGATGCTGCCTTCGAGAATTTAACATGGTACGGCCGCGGGCCGCACGAGAATCACTGGGATCGTAATAGCGGCGCAAAGCTTGCGCTTCATAACGGAACAGTCGAGGAGCAATTCGTTCCGTATTTGCGTCCACAGGAATGCGGCAATAAGACGGATGTTCGCTGGGCGACCTTAACGAATGCGGCTGGGCAAGGACTACGCATTGCGGGCTTACCATCCGTTGAGCTCAATGCATTGCCGTACTCGCCTTCCGAGCTGGAGGCGCATGATCACCCGTATAAGCTGCCTGCGAGTGATAAAGTTGTGGTACGTGTGAATTACAAGCAGATGGGCGTTGGCGGTGACGATAGCTGGGGAGCAAGAACACATCCCGAGTTTACGTTATTCGCGAACCGTACGTATGCGTATGCGTTCACTTTCCAAGGTATCTAATAGAGATGAGAAAAGCCGTTCCAAGGGTGGTTTCACCTGTGGAACGGCTTTTTGCTTCGTTCATGAGTGTCCGCGCGCACCTTCATGATGGCGAGGAAGTACGTTTGACCAGAAGAGGAGAGGGTGATAAGTTTAAATGGAGATAAAATCGACATCTAGGTACCGAGGAAAGGTGGACATATATATGACAGAACATACAGCAAAACCAATCATAGGACTCATTGGAACAGGCGTGATGGGTAAAAGCATGGCAGGACATTTTATTCATGCGGGATATGAGGTTCATGTGTATACACGTACGAAAGCAAAGGCACAGGAGCTAGTGGAAAAAGGGGCAAAATGGCAAGATACGCCCGGCGCATTAGCGCAGAAGTGTCAGGTTATTATGACCATGGTTGGATTTCCAAGCGATGTCGAAGACCTATATTTTGGGCAAAATGGCATCCTTGCTATGGCGGAGCCAGGTAGCTTCCTGATTGATTTGACGACGTCGAGCCCGTCTCTGGCCAAACGGATTTATGAGGAAGCGCTGACGCGTCAGCTATTCTCCTTGGATGCTCCTGTTTCTGGTGGCGATATCGGGGCAAGAGAAGCGCGATTGTCCATTATGGTCGGTGGTGCCCGTGATGTGTTCGAGCAGATGCTCCCTATTTTCCAAAAGATCGGCACGAATATCGTCCATCAAGGTGAGGCGGGAGCGGGGCAACATACGAAGATGTGCAATCAAATTGCGATTGCAAGCAACATGATGGGGGTCGTTGAAGCGCTTGTCTATGCGAAGAAAGCAGGGCTTAATCCGACAACAGTGCTGCAAAGCATTGAAACAGGTGCCGCGGGCAGCTGGTCCTTAAGTAATTTGGGGCCACGAATGATTGCGGATAATTTTGCGCCAGGCTTCTATGTGAAACATTTTATTAAGGATATGAAGATTGCTCTGCAATCGGCCGAAGAAATGAAAGTAGAGCTTCCAGGGTTGAAGCTTGCCAAATCACTCTATGAACAATTAGCTGCGATGGGTGAAGAGGATAGTGGTACCCAAGCCTTGTATAAATTAATTAATAAATAAGAGTGAGCTGTTCGACCTGGAGGTTGACATATGAAAATCGTGATTGCACCTGACTCGTTTAAAGGCAGCCTTAGTTCAGAAGAAGCGGCTAAGGCGATAAGAGACGGGATTCTGCGAGCTATGCCAGCAGCAGAAACTGTCCTCATCCCAATGGCAGACGGGGGAGAGGGGACCGTAGATAGCCTTGTACAGGCGACGCAGGGTAGTAAGATCTCTGTCCCCGTGCAAGGTCCGCTGCAAGAGGAAGTAACGGGCATGTACGGAGTTCTCGGGGATGGCGTCACGTGCGTGATTGAAATGGCGTCAGCTTCCGGACTCGTGCTAATTCCAACGGAACACCGAAACCCGATGCTGGCAACAACCTACGGTACCGGTCAGTTAATTCGCCATGCGCTTGATCACGGATATCGTTCCTTCATTCTTGCGCTTGGCGGCAGCGCAACGAACGATGGTGGAAGCGGTATGCTTCAAGCGTTGGGCTTACGGCTCCTAGACGCTGAAGGGAGTGAGATTGGAGCAGGGGGACAAGCGCTGTCTCACCTTATACATATTGATGCCTCGAAGTGGGATGAGCGAATTAGTGAATCGCAGTTTATCATTGCTTCAGATGTCACGAATCCATTCATTGGTCCGCAAGGAGCATCGTATGTCTTTGGACCGCAGAAAGGTGCGACGCCTGAGATGGTTAAAGCGCTCGATGGAGCGCTCACCCACTGGGCAGATTTGATGGCAGCGCATACGGGGATTGCTGTGCATCATCTGCCAGGAGCTGGCGCAGCGGGCGGGCTTGGCGGTGCATTTCAAGCTTTCTTCCCTGCAAGCACGAAGCGAGGGATCGACGTGGTGATCGAGCTGACCAAGTTAAATGAGCATCTGCAGGATGCCCATCTCGTCATCACTGGCGAAGGGCAGTCGGATGCCCAGACCGCTTCTGGCAAAGCACCGATGGGGATTGCACAGGCTGCAGCGAAGCTTGGCGTACCCGTTATCGTTTTATCAGGATCCGTCGGGCAGGGGATTGAGAAGCTTTATGAATATGGCATGACGAGTATTCACAGCATAGTGAACGGTCCGATGACGCTTCAGGAGGCGATGAGTCGCACACCTGAGCTTTTAGCGCAGAAGGCGGAGCAAGTCATGCGTACTTTTTTGGCTGGGCGAAAGAAGGAGGTATAGATCATGTCAACGAATAAACAAGATGAACAACAATGGGTACTACCCAAAGGTGTAGCAAGTCCAGCAAGGCGAGCTTTAGCAGGAGCAGGTATTACGAAACTCCACGATTTCACCCAAATTACAGAGGTAGAACTTATGAAGCTGCATGGTATGGGCCCTAAGGCTAGGGACTTGATTCGAGTCGAGCTAGCTGCGAATGGCTTATCTTTTAAACCAGGCTCTTAGCGAATGAAAGAGGTATACCGACAGGCTCCTAGTCATAAATAAGGTTATTATGATGTGTAAAGGAGTAAGCTCATGACAATGGCAACCCAATTGTATGTAGCGACAACTGGGAACGATGATCACGATGGGAGTAAAGAAACGCCATTCTTAACAATAACCAAAGCACAGATGACAGTCCGAAATATCATCCAAAAAGGGATGAAACACGATGTCATCGTATTTGTGTTCAGTGGTACGTATTATTTAGGAGATACATGGAAATTGGATGAGCGCGATTCAGGCAGAAATGGCTGCTGTGTTAGCTATCGTAATGTGCCAGGAGAAGAAGTTAATATCGTCGGTGGAAGGCAAGTTACGAACTGGGAACCTTATAGTTCTGACTTGTGGCGGGCATGGATAGGGGCTGGGTGCAGCTTCCATACGCTATATGCGGATGGCGAACGCATGGCTAAAGCACGGTTGCCAGCAACGGGGTACTTTCAAGTAGATGGCGAGCCTGAATCGGCTTGCCGAGAAGGCATTTACTATCGGGAAGGAGACATTCCTGAAGGAAGTGACCTTTCTCAAGCTCAGGTATTCATTTGGCCAGGGAAAGGGGAATGGAACTGGTTTTCAGAGCTGCGATCCGTGAAACATCATGTTTCTGAGGCTAGATATGTGGCATTTAAGCAACCCTCAATTTGGGAAATAGGCGAAGGCTCAAGATATTTTATGCAAGGCTCACTCGATTTTCTTCAAGCACCAGGTCAATTCCATTTGGATGAAAAGGATGGCTGGCTCTACTACAAGCCGAGAAAGGGTTCGCCGTTGCAACAAGAGATTATCGTACCAACGGTCACAAGGCTGATTGAGATGAAAGGCAACGATCAAGATGAGCCTATTCAGCATCTTCATTTTCATGGACTCCAATTCTCCTGCACAGACTTCTGGTCGGTTTATCAAATGATTCAGGAAGACGAGGGCTTGAGTAATGTAGAGAGGGATGAGCACCGTGAAGGATTGGTATACATGCAGAATGCAGCGGATATCGAAATCTCGCAGTGTCAACTAATCAACTCGGGAAACTGCGGTATATTTTTGGATCATCAAACGCGAAACATTCGGATTAGTGGCAATCTTATCGAACATTTGGGGTATATGGGGATCTGTGCCTCTGGCTATTCACCGCTCCAAGGCTCATTTACTTCTGCAGCGGGCTCTTACACGAATAAAGAGCATCGGATAACGAATAACGTAATTCGCTATGGCGGTGAGCTGATCGGGCATGGCTGCGGGATACTATTGTATCAAAGTGGAGATAACGAAATCACTCATAATCTGATTTCACATATGCCGCGCTACGGCCTCTCGTTGAAAGGCTTACGTCACAAGGTCATGCCAGCAAGCATTTACGGCATACCGGTAACGTGGGAGAATCACTGGGATTTCTTGCATACACGGAATAATTACATCGCTTATAACGATATTTCGAATGTGATGATCGACAGTCAGGATGGCGGTATGATTGAATCCTGGGGTGTTGGGACGCAGAATACGATTCATGGGAACCGCTTACACGACAGTGGAATTCATTTTTCTTTCGGGTTTGGCATTTATTTGGATGATGCTTCAGACTACTTTGTAGTGACCCAGAATGTGTTGACACACCTGTATCGTACAGGGGAGGGGAAGCTCTGGATGCTCATTTTTTCCAAAGGCATTGGCAACCTCATTCAAGGAAATTTGCTTGTATCAAATCCCGATGCAATTGCTGCTATTGGCACACAAGAGATGGCAGGCGAAGACAATAAAGAGGTCACGGTGAAAGGGAACATTATTTATAATTCAGGTTACCTCTACTATTTCGTCAATTGGCGGGACGATAAGTTTGCCGAAGCGGATTGTAATCTCTATTGGTTGGATCGGACCCAGAGCGTTTGTCAGATCGCCGGGAAGTTACCCTTGCCATCGTCAGGCACAGATCTGTTAGGTCGGGATGTTTATGACTGGCAGGCGTGGCGCTCCTTACTGGATGGGAAATTCGATGCACATTCGCTCATAGCAGATCCGCAATTGATGCAATTGCCAGACGGGAAGATTCGCCTTAAGATAACGTCACCTGCTTATGCGCTTGGTTGGATTGACATCGATGATAAACAAATAGGGCCACAGTAAATTCGTCATAATGAGAAGGGGGCTTGGTACATATGAAAGGATTTGGCTTCTATAAATCCAAGAAATATTTGCAGCGTGTACTAAGCTCGATCATGTTATCGATGGTTATTGTCCTATTAGCTTCCTCCTTTGCCAATACGTATCTGTTGGAGAAATCGGTAAAACGGATTCAGGAGGACTCGAATCTCAAAATTCTCACTCAAATGCAATACAATTTCTCCTATATGAACGAAATCATCACGCATTTATCTTATTTTGTCTTAAAAGATAACTTACTCATTCCGTTGATGTTCGATGAAACCTTGCCCAAGATGGACTTAATCCGCAGCTACCAACGCATGTCCAGTATCATGGACAGTTCCTCATTCTTACATTCCATGGTCGTTTATAATCATACGCAAAATGAGATTTACGGGACAACCAGCGATTTTCTTTTAGACGGTGGGGTTACAAAAAAGAAAATTTCGGATTGGCTGCTCGATCCCGCCCACCAGCACGAAACATCCCGGCTCATCCCAGTGAGCCTTGAACACGAGGATGGACAGATCGATGCGTTCGCCTTTGTTGTAACGGACTCATTAAAACCTTTCTCACGCGGTGAATCTGCTATTGTTCTGTATATTAAGTCCGATTGGGTCTTCGACAGCTTGAAGAAAATGAACGATACGGGCAGCCGATCGCAAGGTGATATTCTGATGGCGGATCAGGAAGGACGCTTATACTCCTCGCGCTTTATGGATGAATACGCGCGTACTTCGACGCAGGACACCATACATAGCTACATTATGAATCATAAGCTAGCAACGAACGAACCTTCTGGATTCGTCATTGGGAATGTTGAAGGTGAGAAAAGCATGATTACTTATATGGCAGATCCGATTCCGAATTGGACGATTTTGTATGTACAGTCGTATGACCAATTGATGGTGGAAGTCACTCAGACTCGCGTGAAATCACTGTTGGTTTCTGGTGTTCTACTCCTGATCGCTATTGGGATTTCGATCTGGTTGTCTTATAAATTGTATCACCCGATCGAAGTTATGCTGCACCGAATTCGCTTCCAGCACCCGCGCGATGGACACACAAGGCGAACAGAAGGTGATGAGCTGCATGCCATGAGTGAAAATTATCTGGAGTTGTCCCATACGCTGCAGGAAATCAGCTCAGAGCACATCGTCAATAAATATTACATCCGTAAATTTATGACAGACGGTCAGTTGTTCTCTTATCACGATATGGTTAGTCTGATTGAAAAGCATCGATTGAACATTGCCTACCCATCCGAAATCCTTGTTTGCGTGCTTCGCTTAGATCATTTCCAATCGTATGCAAGTAACACGGCCCTTGCGATGAAGAAAATGCATAGCTTTGCTATCACAAATATTGCGCAGGAAATGATGTCCAAGACCTATCCATGTGAAGCCGTGGAGGTATGGGGAGATCATGTCATCCTCATTGTATCGCGGAATGATAACGGGGCAACAAGTAGCATGGATAGGATTGTACCCATCTTAGGGGACATCCAGCAAACGATTGAAACGTATTACGATTTGAGTCTATCGTGTGGGCTCAGTGACCCGATTTCACAGCTTACTCAGCTGTCATCTGGTTATACGCAAGCCTTGCAGAACAGCTTGTATACCCTTATTTTTGGTTACAAGTCGATCATCACAAGTGAAATGGTCAAAGAAAACAACGCCAATAAGCGAGTGTCGATCCCAGAAGCCATCGAACGGAAACTATCCGAGAGCTTGAAAAAGGGCTTAATGACAGAAGCGGGCATTGAGCTGGAGAAAGCGTTCTCCCTTTTTGCCACCTTTCATTATCATGATATTCACCGTGCTGTAACGAATTTAACATGGGTGATCAAGTATACCGTTGTTGAAATTATGGAAAATCGCTTAATGAAGATGAGCTTCAACGTGGATTATATTCATCACATTCCACAGGAGAAGGAAACGTTAGAAGAAATGTACGTGGCGTTATTGGCCTTATGTTCACAAATTTGTGAGGGTCAGAAGCCGTCTAATGTGGAACGGAATGACATGATCTTGGAAACAGTCAAAGAACTTATTCATCAGAAATACGCAGATATTAATCTGAGCCAACAATCTATTGCTTCGACGGTCAGGCTCTCTTCCGCTTACTTGGGGAAACTGTTTAAAGACAGCTACCAACTTACGCTTACGGAGTACATCAACGAAATTCGGTTGAAGCATGCACAGCAGCTGCTTGAGAATGGGGATCATTCGGTCTTAGATATTATGGAAAAATGCGGATATGCGAATCCGAGTTACTTTTTCCGTCTTTTCAAAGCTAAATTCGGAAGTACGCCGAAGGAATACCGCATGAAGAAATCAATTTCATAACACGGGAAATGTGTAATCCTTAACCGCCACTTCTTCCACCACTGGGTGCATGGATGGCGGTTTTGTGCGTTCCGATGCTAAACAGATAGTAATTCGAATATTGTACACATGCTTTCTACATGTTTTCGAACATCGTACGCTATGTAAACGCTTCATCCTGTGGCAAGATATGAATATGGAGGAGGAGCACAATGACGAAATCACATCCCATCAAAAAACGATGGCTCATACAGGAGCTCAAACACTTACGGAAAAATCGAGAGCTGCTGTTGCTTGCGATACCAGGCATTTTGTTCGAATTGGTCATTAAGTATTTACCTATGATCGGACTCATCTTGGCCTTCAAATATTTCAGGTATGATCAAGGAATTCTGGGGAGCAAATGGGTAGGCTTCAAAAATTTCGAATTTATTTTTAAATCACAAGATGCCTTACGTATCATCCGAAACACCCTCTTGTACAATATGACATATATCCTGCTTGGCACATTGGCAGCGCTAGTCTTATCCATTTTGTTATATGAAGTGAGTGGTCGCATGGTGAAAGTGTATCAAACCACCTTATTTCTTCCGTATTTCATTTCGCTTGTATTGGTAGGTTACATTACGTATGGCTTCCTGGAACATAAAAGTGGTTACCTCAATAGCTTACTGCTCACTATCGGGTTTTCTCCACACAAATGGTACTTGGAAACAACGCCATGGCTATTTATTTTGCCTGTGGTGGCTGTATGGAAAAGTGTCGGCTTCTCAACATTGATCTACTACGCTGGGATTGTCGGCATTAACACCGAATATTACGAGGCGGCGAAACTAGATGGCGCATCACGTGTTCAAATGATTTTTCGAATTACATTACCGCTCATGAAGCCATTGATCATCATAGTGTTTATTCTAGGCTTAGGCAATATTTTCCGGGGCGATTTTGGATTGCATTATTTTGTGCCAAACAATGTAGGAGCCAACTTGGCGACAACAGATGTCATTGATACGTATGTGTACCGAGCTCTTTCGAAGCTTGGCGATATCAATTCGGGAGCAGCTGTAGGCTTTCTGCAATCAGTTGTAGGGTTAATTACCATTGTGTCAGCCAATGCTGCGGTTCGCCGATTGGATAAAGATAACGCATTATTTTAATGGGGGAGGGGCCTAGGAGTTTTATGGAACTTGCACGAACAAAACCAGTGAAACCGGTATCGATATGGTATATCCATGTGTTCTTTACGCTCATTTGTCTATTGATGATCATCCCCTTTGTGCTCGTTATTGCGGTGTCGCTGACTTCGGAGAATAGTTTAATTCAATTCGGTTATCGTTTCATTCCCAAAGAGCTCAGCTTGGAAGCGTACCGAATCGTATTGAAATCACCGGAAATTTGGCTGAAATCATATGGGGTTACGATTGTCATTACGATTGCGGGGACCGTGTTATCCCTGTTACTAACGACACTGACAGCTTATCCGATGTCGCGACGTGATTTTCGCTATCATCGACCGCTTACGTTCTACATCTTCTTCACCTTATTGTTCAATGGAGGCACCATTCCGTTCTATATCCTCATGACACAGTACCTCCATTTGAAAAACTCCATTCTTGCGCTCATCATTCCGCTGCTCATGAGTCCGTTCAATATTATCATTATGAAAAGCTATCTCGATAAAATTTCGATGGAAATTATTGAATCCGCCAAGATTGACGGTTCTAGTGAGCTTCGCGTTTTTTATCGCATTATTGTGCCGCTGTCTACACCGGCGCTAGCGACACTTGGCTTGTTCATATCTTTTGCCTATTGGAATGATTGGTTTAATGCCTTATTGTTCATCGATGATAACAAATATGTGCCGCTTCAGTTACTGCTTGTACGCATTTTATCGCAAATTGAATTTCTAGCGAATTCGCCTCTGGCCGAGACGGCAAGTAAATTACAGTTTGCGAACTTCCCAACATTATCCGTCAGGATGGCGATGGCTTTGGTCGCGGGCGGACCGATGATGATCCTGTTTCCTTTTTTCCAGAAGTACTTTGTGAAGGGGATTACGGTAGGTTCACTCAAAAGCTGAGAGGAGGTGAGGGGGCGTTTGTAAGAAAGATTTGATGTTCTGATGATACAAGGGGTATTTAATTTGGAGGTGTGAAGGTTGATAAAAGGAAAAAAAATGTACCTGAGCAGTGCAGCCATTATGCTTCTGAGTATGTCCGTGTTATCGGGATGCAAGACCGACACGACAAGTGAAACGTCATCTCCGTCGGCAACAACACCTGCAGCATCGACTAGCGCGACGCCTGCCACACCTGCACCAAGCACGCTGCCTGAAGTTAAATTGACATTCTATTATCCAAGTAATCCACCAGGTAAAGATCAGGCTCTCGTAAATGAGGAAGTCAATAAGTATGTGAAGAGTAAAATCAATGCTACGGTTGACTTGAAACCGCTCTCCTTTGATGAGTATGATCCGAAGCTGAATACCATCATGGCTTCCGGTGAAGCTTTCGATGTGGCATGGGGATCGAAATATTGGCTGCTAAGCTATCAGCCGAACATCGATAAAGGTGCGCTCTTAGAGCTAACCGATGCGATGATTAGCAAAAATGCGGCTCAAGCTCGGAAGAACATTCCCGATAAATTCTGGCCGGATATGAAAGCGACGGATGGTAAAGTGTACGGCTTCCCGGTGTATCAAATCGCAGCCAAAACGAAAAGTCTCGTCATTCAGAAACAATTTGTTGATAAATATAAATTGGATGTTAGTTCGATTAAGACCTATAAAGACCTCGAGCCTTTCTTGAAAACGATCAAGGATAATGAAAAGGATGTTATTCCTTTTGGGATGGCTCAGAATTCATGGGGCCTCTATACAGACCCAAATCTGGTTGCCGCAGATGGTCTTGCGGTTGCCTACAAAAAGGATGACAAAACGTACGCATCCATTACGAAAATTCAGCAGCTGCAGAACAAGAAGGACTTCTTCACGACGATGCACAAATGGTCACAAGCAGGCTATATCAATGAGGATGCCCCGCTAGTGAAAAACATGACAGATCTCAAGAAAAAAGGGAAAGTAGCTGTCAGTCTTGAGTTTACAACCAAACCAGGCGGCGAAGTGGATGAAATGGCGAATAATGGAAACAATGCTGTCGTGTATGTACCGATATCAGACTCTTACTTTACGGGTGTGGCGAGCGCTATGCAGGTTATTTCCAAAACGTCTAAAAATCCAGAACGCGCCCTCATGTTTATCAATCTGCTTAACACAGATAAAGTGTTATACAATCTAATTTCGAACGGTGTGGAAGGCAAGCACTATACGAAGAAGGATGATAAATATATTGAACCGATCAAGGACTCCGGCTATGCGCCGAATGTAGATTGGGTGTTCGGAAACCAATTTAATGCTTACTTGAAAGGTGCACAAACGCCAGACGTATGGGACAAAACGATTAAATTGAATGAAAGCGCCATGGTCCCTGTTTCCTATGGCTTTGATGTGAACAGAGACACCATCAAATCTGAGGTTGCCAACGTAACTGCCGTCGATAACGAGTTCCAAGTCGCACTTGAAACCGGTGCTGTAGATCCTGCGGATCAGCTGCAGAAATACATCGACAAGCTGAAAGCAGCTGGTCAAGATAAGATTGATGCGGAAACGACGAAGCAATGGCAAGCTTTCTTGAAAGCGAAAGGTTTGTAAGAAGTGTTACGCAAGAAGCCGTTCCTTGGGGTTATTTGACCCTTTGGGACGGCTTTTGCTTCTCTCCATCATATTAGGCCAAGCTCTCGAATATAGATGAGTAAACGAGGAGACAAAGTCAGCTACCTTTTCAAAGTAAAAAGGATAGCTGTTTTTGTTTATATGCATATACTAATCATACAAAAGCAGGAATGAAAGAGGTGATCTTGGTGGGAACACGGCTATTATCGGAACAGCTTGTGAAAACTCGCTTTCCCCATTTAAGGTATATCCGAATTCACACTTCAGATAAATACAAGGCAACGATTTATGCATGGACAGAGGATTTGCAATTAACGAAGCAGGATGCGCTCCATGTGGAAAAGTATGCAAACGCTTACTTGTACCCGTATGTGGTATTTCAAGTAAAATCGTATTGCGCAGTGCGAGCAGATAAAGTGCCATTACTGCAAGAGGTGCCTGTCGATATTGTTCAAACGGCACTACGCACGAACTTAAATCAATATGGTATTCTAGCCGCGATCAATCGGCAATTTCCTTACGGACGTTTGCGATTTAAGCATTATGATGTCATCAATAGCATGATTCATTTTGATTTTGATGCGCTTAAACGAATGGGGGAGCATGAGAAGGAAATCATGCTGCGCTTTTTGCACGAAATGATACCCCTCGGATGTTTTTGTGAGGTTCGCTTTCTGGATGAGGACGTATAGACTTAATGAATCATACCGTAGTCGCGGATACTGCTATCTACCTTTACCTGGATGTCCAGGTTCGGATAGTCGGTATCCCAATTTAAATTTTCCCGAATTATTGGACAAGCATCAAATATAATACTTGCCAATACCATGCTTTAGTAGGTATCTTTTTCCAAGGGACTATAAGAGTCTACTGAAGCGGTCCCATCTAAGAAAATCATCACGTCAACCTAAAGGAGCTACGCATGCTATGCTGAAACGATCCCCGTATCTATTATTAATTCTCGCAACTTGCATTTGGGGAGGGAACTTTGTCGCAGGTAAGGCACTCGTCTTACATATTCCTCCCGTCACATTGGCAGCAGGTCGATGGAGTATTGCCTTTTTATGTTTACTCCCCTTTTATGGGAAAACGGCTTGGCGGCTTAAACATGAATTTCTAGCGAGTTGGAAAATGGTACTGTTCCTTTCCCTGACAGGTGTAGCGGGATTTAACTCACTAACGTATGTCGCTGTCCAATACACGGGCTCTATCAATGCGTCATTAATGAATTCGGCGACACCTATTTTCGTTGTCCTCATCACCTGGGCTATTATGAGAGAAAGACTTGCTTGGTGGGCGCTGCCCGGAATTGGTGTATCCATCCTAGGTGTGTGCTGGATCATAAGTCAGGGGGAATTGTCTGCACTTCTCCGGTTATCCGTTAATAAAGGGGATTGGTTCATGCTGATTGCCGTCTTATGCTGGGCTTTATATTCCGTGGGCATGAAAAAGATGGCTGGTCGCTTTCCTGCAAGCCCATTTTTACTGGTGCAAGTGACCGTTGCGCTTGTAGTATTGATTCCAATTTCGTCCATGGAGTGGATCATCAAGGCACCTGATGTCTCGTGGAGTCCCGCTTTGGTGAGCGGGTTACTATATGTGGGAATCTTCGCGTCCATAATAGCTTTCCTGAGCTGGAATAAAGCGATAGAGCTTGCGGGTCCGCAGCGTTGTGCAGGATTTCTCAACTTCATACCTTTGTTTAGCGCGATCTTCGCAACCACCTTTACGGGGGAATCGTTACAGCTATATCATCTGTTGGGAGCCTTCTCCATCGTGTTAGGCGTGTATTTGACGAATAGGGCTATGAAGAAGCAAGTTCGCCTCTTATTATCAAAATGAATCAAACTTTATGCGGGAATAGCAGGAAATTGGGTGAATGTCCCAGATTATAAGCATATTTCCGAAAAGATATTACGATTATTGATTGGATTTCTCCTCTGCTTTAGTTCAAAATAGAATTAAGTAGAGGGGGATCGAAATGACAGGAAACATGCTAAGCAAGTTGATCTGCATTTTTTGGACATTCCTACGTATTAGCCCGCTCACTTTTGGTGGTGGCTATGCGATGCTCCCAGCCATTCACCGAGAAGTTGTCATAATGAAGAATTGGATATCAGATGCGGAAATGTCAGAGCTTCTGGCCATCTCCGGTGCTGCTCCAGGTGGGGTTGGTGTCAATGTTTCGGCTTTGGTCGGTTACCGTCTAGCAGGAATTGCTGGAGCCTTTGCTGCCGTCATCGGGATTACGCTTCCGACCTTCCTGATCGTCCTCATGTTAAGTGTGCTGTACGCTTGGCTTGAACATTACCCTAAAATGCAAGCCCTCATGGAGGGGATCCATGCTGCGATTATCGGTCTTATTGCGGCTGCAGCGTACAAAATGGCGAAATCATCGATCTTCGATCGTCTTACTCTTTTTATAGCAGCAGGAACTGTGATTGTCATGCTCGTCGTTCGAGTATCACCGCTCGTGTTGATCGCACTCGGCGTAGTGGTTGGTCTCATGGCAACCTACCTCAAGAACAAATGGGGCAGGAAAAATACTCTTTCTCATACTGAACTACCTGCATCGACAAGCACTGACAACAAGACCGCTGAATGGTATATGGCGGATGGGATTTAAGAGATGAGGTGCTTCGATGCTATTCCAACTATTTCTCACTTTTCTCCAAATAGGACTCGTATCTTTTGGCGGCGGCTATGCCATGATTCCAGTCATCCAGTTTGAAGTTGAGCAGCATCAATGGCTGACATTGGACGAATTTCATCATGTGATTGCATTGGCTGGCACAAGCCCCGGTCCCATTGCTACGAATAGTGCCACATTAATTGGCTATGAGACAGCGGGTATCCCAGGGGCTATCCTGGCGACATTAGGCATGGTACTGCCGTCTTTAGTTGTCATCATCCTCGTGGCGACCTTCTTATTTCGTTGGCACTCCCATCAGTGGTTTAAATCCTCCTTTTACGGAATCAAGCCTGTTGTGACAGGTTTTATCATCTATGCGGCGCTGCATTTTGGCCAATCAACCTTCGGAACCGTACAGACAGGGGTAACGTGGAGACAAGTCGCAACGCTTCTCATTGCAGGCGGCGCTTTTATGGCGATCGTCAAATATAAGCTGCACCCGATTATTGTAATTGTTGGCGCAGGCATCTTGGGAATCGTTTTTTTCTTGTAAAATGGGTACCAATTAGAAACTCCTTTCAACCATTTTGGTGGGAATGGAGTTTTTATTTTGCCTATTTTCATGAAATGAGTGATAAATATTTCTTTTATAGGCAATAAACATCTTTATATTTCGAATATTTGTTATATAATGTACAATATATAACAAATAGAACATACTATATAACGGTATTTCATCGCTTTAGGAGGGAAACATCATCGAACTTACAGCTCGCCAGTTAGAAATAATAGATCTCGTCGGCAAATATGCGCCAATTGCTGGGGAACGCATCGCTGAGCTGCTGGGAGTTAGTCGACCGACCATTCGATCTGATTTAGCGGTCTTAGTGATGTTGAGGCATATCGATGCCAAGCCAAAGGTGGGCTATTTTCTCGGAACAGCAGCACACGACGTCCATACACCAAGCAAGTTGATCGAGTCCGTAAAGGTGAAGGACGTGATGGGCATTCCCGTACTGCTTCGGGAAACGGTAACCGTTAGTGATGCCGTTGTTGCCCTTTTTCTCGAAAATGTGGGGAGTTTGATGATTGTTAATCAGGAGGGTGTTCTAGCTGGCGTTGTTTCACGAAAGGATTTACTAAAGGTTACGTTAGGACATGCAACGGCAACGGCTATGCCAGTCTCGCTAGTGATGACCAGACAACCGAACATTATTACGGTAAAGCCTGAAGATAGCGTGCTGGAAGCAGCTCGGAAGATGATTCATCATGAAGTTGACAGCTTACCCGTCGTTAAAGCAGTCGAAGGCAGGGATGGGCTGGAAGTTGTAGGCCGAATTACGAAAACAACAATGACCAAATTGCTGCTGGATGTAGCGCTAGGTACGTAAATCAGGGGGAATTTACATGGGAGAGAAGCTGCATACCATTTTCGTATGTTCGGATTCGGTAGGAGAAACAGCAAATACGGTTGTTCAAGCAACGATTCGGCAGTTTAATGCAAGTCAGGTTGTCGTTAAGCGACATGGTTCCATTCGAACAGAAGATGAAGTACGTTCGATCGTAGAAGAAGCCTCACGACTGAAGGGATTTATCGCCTACACGCTTGTGTTGCCTGAACTAAGAGAAATGATGCGGCAGGAAGCCATCCGATTGAACGTGAATGCCATCGATATTATGGGTCCTATGATGCAAGCCTTTATTGACACGTTTAAGGATTCGCCCAAACGTAAAGTCGGGCTGCTCTATCAGCTAGATGAACAGTATTATCAACGGGTGGAAGCGGTAGAATTTACAGTCAATAGTGACGATGGCAAGGATCCTAGTGCGATGAAGCAGGCACATATCGTACTGCTGGGACCGTCACGAACTTCCAAGACACCGCTTAGCATATATTTGGCGCACAAAGGTTTTAAGGTGTCTAATTATCCTTTAGTTCCAGAGGTTAAACCGCCTAACATTTTATCCGAGTTAGACCCGAAGAAGTTAGTCGGACTAACGATGAGCGTGGATAAGTTGATTGGCATTCGTACGGAACGATTGAAAGCCGTAGGTCTTCCTTTTGGAGCCAAATATGCCACGAAAGAACGTGTAGAGGAAGAATTAGCTTTTGCCATGAAACTATATCGTGAATTGGGTTGTTCGGTTATAGATGTGAGCGAGAAAGCGATTGAGGAAACAGCTGGCTTAATTTTGGCGGAAAGATCATAACGCATCAGACAACGAATCAAACCAATTTCGAGAGGGTGGATCGCTTATGCACAGAGACTTATCGTTGGAGATTGTACGGGTAACGGAGGCCGCAGCCATTGCATCATCTAGCTGGACAGGGAAAGGGAATAAGCACGATGCGGATGGAGCTGCAACCTCCGCGATGCGTGAATATTTTAGCGCCGTTCCTTTTCGGGGGACCGTTGTCATTGGTGAAGGGGAAATGGATGAAGCGCCTATGCTTTACATTGGTGAAGAGGTAGGCAGTGGTGTTGGACCTGAATTTGATGTGGCCGTTGATCCCTTAGAGGGAACCGATATTGTTGCAAGCGGTAGGAATAATGCGCTATCCGTTGTGGCTATCGCTGAGAAGGGCAATCTCCTCCATGCCCCGGATATGTATATGGCGAAGCTGGCGGTTGGGCCGCGATTGGCTGGTAAGCTTAGTCTCGAAGATCCGCTTGAGGTAACCATTCAGAAAGCGGCAAGCCTACTGCACAAGGAAATCTCAGAACTGACCGTCTCCATCCTAGATCGAAATCGACATGCTGAGCACATCATGATTTTGCGTAGATTAGGGGTCAAAATTTATTTGTTAAGCGACGGCGATGTGGCAGGCGCGATGGCGGTGGCTTTTCCAGAAACAGGCATTGATCTGCATGTAGGTTCAGGGGGAGCTCCCGAAGGTGTCCTTGCAGCAGCAGCTCTGCGTTGTATGGGAGGCGAACTGCAAGGGCGTTTGCTGCCTGAGAATGAAGAAGAACACCTTCGTTGTCTAGCCATGGGGATTTCGGATCCATCGAGAGTGCTAAGTATGCGGGACCTAGTGGGCGATTCCGATATTATTTTCGCAGCAACTGGAGTCACATCAGGCGATTTTTTAAATGGTGTCAAATATGGCTGGGGCGGTCGTGCGCAAACCCATTCGGTTGTGATGAGAGCACAGACGCAGACCGTGCGTTTTATCCAATGTGTTCACCAGTTGCATGAAGAGCAACGCGGGAGCGCCTAATTCTCAAGAACATTTAAACTAAGAATATAATGCTATACATGTGCCAAGTTCCCCTCCGCATATACTTGTGTTGAGAAGATGCGAAAAGAGGGATAACATGAGCTTGTCTTCAATTGATTTTCTTTCCGTCGTCCGCAGTTGTATACCTGAGGAGGCCGAGATTGTCGTGCTGAAGCAGGAGGGAGATCCCGCGGCGATTCTTTACGCCGATGTGGATGGTGATGGTTTTCCAGAAATCACAGCCCTATATAGATATTTAGACCATCAATATTTGTTTTCCTTGAAAGAGTATTCCGGCAATTGGTTTCCTATCGGGTCGGCATCTACAGGAAGGGATCTTGCTGTTAAAGATTTTGCTGCAGCTCCTGTCTCACGCAAAGAAGGCTGGGATGTCCTTATCGGTTGGGAGCGAGCAAATGAACCCCTTGCTGAGCTGGATATTATTCAATGGACGCAGTCAGGTTTTCAGCGTGTAATTCCACCAGGCACGACCTACTCACATTTGGAAATTGAAGATATGCCGACGCGGAATGGGCCAGATGGTCTTTGTGAAATTGCCCTGTGGACGCAGGAACAAGGTCAAGCGTACCGTGTAGAAACGTATCTCTGGGAACCATACCGGCTTGTGCCGACAAGTGATGTGCATGCGTATTATTTCCAAAAAGTTGCTCGCTACTATGAGAATTTAACGCAGGAACAACCGAATGAGCAGCTGTATCGAAGCTATTTGGAGGATGCTCAGAAGCGGGCAGGCGGCAGCTAGGATAGTGAATATAAAGCCAGGGGAAATATTCCTCTGGCTTTTTTGTGTCGTAATTTCTGAGTATAATTGTCCGAATGTTAGACTAAAAATAAGCATTTTCATGTGCTACATTTAAGAAAGTTGTCTATATATCATATATTTGCATGCAAGGAAAAAACCTACTGGAGGTCTTCACATGTCACGTAAGTATCGAATTGGTATTATTGGTTGCGGTGGAATTGCGAATGGTAAGCATTTGCCTAGTTTGAGTAAGCTGTCCAATGTTGAATTAGTCGCATTTTGTGACATCATTCAAGAGAGTGCAGCAACTGCTGCAGCGAAATATGGGATTGAAGGCGCGCTAGTTTGCGAAGATTATAAAGAAGTTCTGCAAGATGCTACGATTGATATCGTGCATGTATTAACACCGAACATTTCACATGCGGAAATTTCAATTGCTGCCCTTGAAGCTGGCAAGCATGTTATGTGTGAGAAACCGATGGCGAAAACAGCTGAAGATGCGAAACGTATGGTTGAAACAGCGAAACGCACTGGCAAAAAGCTGACCATTGGCTATAACAACCGTTTCCGCCCAGATAGTCAGCATTTGAAAAATGTATGTGCTGATGGCGAGCTTGGTCACATTTATTTTGCTAAAGCACATGCCATTCGTCGTCGTGCTGTACCGACATGGGGTGTATTCCTTGATGAAGAGAAACAAGGTGGCGGTCCGTTAATCGATATCGGTACGCATGCCCTAGATCTTACACTTTGGATGATGGACAACTACAAGCCGAAGGTCGTATTAGGTACGTCCTACCATGAATTGTCCCAAACGGAAAACGCTGCTAACGCATGGGGGCCGTGGGATCCAAGTAAATTTACCGTTGAGGATTCCGCTTTCGGGATGATCGTAATGGAGAATGGCGCAACCATTATTCTTGAATCCAGCTGGGCTTTAAACACACTTGAGGTAGACGAAGCGAAATGCTCGTTGAGCGGTACTGAAGGTGGAGCCGATATGAAAGGAGGACTTCGCATCAATGGTGAGAAGCACAGCCGTCTATACACAACTGAGGTTGATTTAAAAGCAGGCGGAGTTGCTTTCTACGATGGCAAAACCGAAAGCGCTGCTGATGTGGAAATGCGCACTTGGATCAATGCGATTGATCAAGATATTGATCCAGTTGTTACGCCTGAGCAGGCTTATGTTGTATCGCAAATTCTTGAAGCCATCTATGAGTCCGCTCGTACGGGCAAAGCTGTTTACTTAAACCAATAGAAATGGTAAAGGAAAACCATGAGGATGATAAGTCCTGATGGTTTTTTCTTTGCTGTTGATTCGGAAGAGATTTGAAAAAAGTCGCTGTGATGGCGTATGCTTATCTTTAGGTTGCCATTATTCTGTTATTGAGGGAAAGGAAGCGAACTATATGCAATTGGGCTTGCAAAATAAGGTGGCATTAATCACAGGTGGTAGCAAAGGGATTGGACTCGCTACCGCAATTTCTTTGTCCCGCGAAGGTGCGAAAGTGGCTATTCTTGCGCGAAATCTAGAGCAGCTTCAGGAAGCTGCGATTCAAATTGGCAATCTAACCGAGGGCGAAGTTCTCACGATTCAAGGGGATGTGACATCAGAAGCCGATTGTCAGCGAGCAATCGAAGAGACGGTCCAGCGTTTTGGCGGATTACATATTCTTGTGAATAATGCAGGGACTTCCGCAGCTGCACCGTTTGAACAAGTTGGTTCGGCCGTGTGGCGCCAAGATTTGGAGTTGAAATTATTTGGGGCTATTCATTGCTCGCAATTTGCGATACCACATATGCGTGAAGCAGGAGGCGGCTCGATCGTGAATATTACGACATCTGCAGCCAAGACACCTCCGGCCTCTTCGCTCCCGACATCGGTTAGCAGAGCCGCTGGTTTGGCATTAACGAATGCGATGAGCAAAGATTTGGGTTCAGCACAGATTCGGGTCAATACCGTATGTATTGGAACAATTCGTAGTGACCAAATCGAAAAGGTTTGGAAAAAAGTTGCGCCTGACCTAACTTGGGAGGAGTTCGCAAGCGATCCGCGACACGATATTCCATTAGGCCGTATTGGTAATGCGGAGGAAGCGGCGAATGTGATTACCTTTTTAGCATCGGATGCGGCTTCCTACGTAACAGGGACCTCTGTGAATATTGATGGTGGAAAAGGTGCAGCCTTATAGAAGTTCAAAAAGAACAAAGCCTATGTCTCTCCGCTAACGGAAAGCCATAGGCTTTGTTCTTCTTCTATGTTTTTTAGGGCATGGTGCTAGGATTAAATTCTACGTTTCTTTCTTAGATACCAGACGATCTCAGAGATAGCGTCCCGGATTGAAGTGTTTTGGTGAAAAGCGAATGTCATTGTCATAAGCAAGAAACCTCCCTAATCCTGAAAGAATGTCATGCATGAATAGTATTACGTAAGAAAATCGACGTTGGTTCTATTTTTTTTTAGTGGGCTAAGCCTATTTTAAGAAATAAATCAGATCAATGATTCACTTCAAGCATCGGCAGTATTTTTGGATCAACGCTCTTGTCCAAAAAGGACGTGAATGTCGTTAATTTTACTTGACAGGTTAAACGTTTCAATTTAATCTAAATATGAGTGTTAAACGTTTAACAAACTCGTGAAGTTGAAGCGGGTAATGAGCAACCAATAACAAGGGATACGGAGTGATTCTATCATGTGGAAACAAGCTATTGAGGATGCTTTGCAGAAGACGAAAGTGAATATTGAGCGTTTTGGGGATCAATTCCCTCATGTTAGTGAGAACGACATTTATCATTTGAATCCGAATACCGATTGGACGGACGGCTTCTGGTCAGGGATATTGTGGCTGAGCTACCAGTATAGCGGAGACAAAGTATTCCAAGAGGCTGCACAGAAAACAGTAGCGAGCTTTAAACAAAGACTTGAGAATCATGTTGGATTGGATCATCATGATATTGGCTTCCTTTATTCCCTTTCTTCGAAAGCACAGTGGATTCTTGAGAAGGATGAGAACGCGAAGCAACTTACCCTGCAAGCTGCTGATGTATTGATGAAGCGTTGGAGACCGAAAGGCCAATACATTCAAGCATGGGGACCAGAAGGTGACGAGCATAATGGCGGGCGGATCATTATCGACTGTCTATTAAACCTACCATTACTTTACTGGGCATATGAACAAACTGGAGATACGAAATATAAAGAAGTAGCGATCATCCATGCGGATTTGTCACGCCGTTACTTGGTGCGCGGTGATGATTCCTCCTATCACACTTTCTACTTCGATCAAGAAACAGGGGAACCGCTGCGCGGTGGAACGCATCAAGGCTATCAAGATGGATCTACGTGGACAAGAGGACAAGCGTGGGGGATTTACGGGTTTGCGCTTTCTTACCACTATACGAAAAATCCGCTCTACTTAGAGACAGCCAAACGTTTAGCGCGTTATTTCTTCGAGCGTTTGCCAGAGGATGACGTTGTATACTGGGATTTCAATGCACCAGTAAATGCGGAAACCAAACGGGATAGTTCTGCTTCTGCGATTGCTTCTGCAGGGGCTCTAGAGATTCTTGAGCACTTGGCAGCAGATGATCCAGATCGAGCGTATTTGGAAAATGGCGTGCAACGTTCGATGGCTGGACTAGTGAAGTCCTACGCTACAATTGGCAAGCCGGATGCACAAGGATTCCTTGAGCGCGGTTCCTACAGTGTTCGCAGCGGCGCTGCACCGGATGATTATGTCATTTGGGGAGACTACTATTATTTAGAGGCTCTGCTTCGTCTAGAAAAAGGATTTAAGGGGTATTGGTATGAGTAATTCACATTCGACCGGAGGAACGGATCGCGCTTATTGGGTTCAAACGATGCTTCGCATCGCGGAGCCTGTTCTCCGGGCGCTCGCAACTAGAGAACTTCGTGCCACAATGCCAGTTGAATGTAAAAAAGAAGAACAGCGCGCGTTTACGCATCTCGAAGCGTTCGGTCGGACGCTCGTCGGGATGGCACCTTGGTTAGAGACACCAGCGGTAGATCCAGAGGAAGAACAGCTTCGATTAGCTTACGGTAAGCTAGCACGAGAGGCAATGGATGCGGCAACGGATCCGGAATCACCGGATTTCTTGAACTTCGCGCAGGGAATGCAGCCGATCGTGGATACCGCTTTCTTAGCGCATGCCATTTTGCGTGCACCGAATACGCTGTGGCATAGCTTGGACGCTCGCGTTCAAAAGAATCTCGCTGCCGCGATGAAAACCTCACGGACTCGCAAGCCAGGCTTTAATAACTGGCTGCTTTTTGCAGCGATGACAGAAACCACGCTTGGTGTCATGGGCGAGGACTGGGATCACATGCGTGTTGATTTCGCGCTGAAGCAGCATGAACAGTGGTATCTAGGCGATGGTATGTACGGTGATGGCGTAGATTATCATGCAGATTATTACAACAGCTTCGTTATTCAGCCGATGATGGTGGATATTATCGAGCATGTGCATGCGTATTATGAGGATTGGGGTAAAATGCGTGAGAATATCCTGAAGCGCGCGCAGCGTTATGCGGCCGTTCAGGAGCGTATGATTTCTCCAGAAGGTACGTTCCCAGCGATCGGGCGTTCGTTGGCTTACCGCTTCGGTGCCTTCCAAGCGCTGGCGCAGACATCTCAGCGGCGCGAGTTGCCTGTTGGCGTTCAACCGGCTCAAGTACGCGGAGCTTTAACAGCTGTCATTCGTAAATTGATTGAAGCACCAGGCACCTTCGATGAAAGTGGTTGGTTGCGAATTGGTCTTTGCGGACACCAACCTGAGCTAGGTGAGCCTTATATCTCTACAGGGAGCTTATACTTGTGCTCTACGGTCTTTCTACCTCTTGGCTTGGTAGCGAATGATGAGTTCTGGCAAGGTGCGGATGTACCATGGACCTCACAGCAGGTTTGGTCAGGTCAGACGGTTGCTATAGATAAAGCTATATATGAATAGGGAAGTGGAGGGCTGTCGCGTTGCGGCAGTCTTTTTTTTCTTTTCACTTTTCACTTGGGATACACGCCTAATTTCGTGTACACTTTAGTCAAGGCATATGCAGTGTATCGCACTTCATTATAGTATCCACAAATACTATGAAGGAAAGATTGTGGATAACTTTTGGCGATTTGTAATTCGAGAACGAGAAGAGAGAAGTGACTTTACATGCATCAAAACTATCAATTAACCGTTGAAGAGGTATTAGCACGCCCATCTTTTCAACATGCGTATATCGCGGCTGGCAAAATGGGTTTAGGTCGGTTGGTCCGCTGGGTTCACATTATCGAAGTGATTCAGTTTGAACAACTGCTGCAAGGTGGCGAGATGATCCTAACCACTGGTGCCGCCTTCAAGAACGATACGAAATCGTTCATGACCTATCTAGAGCAACTAATCCATAGAAACGTAACCTGTCTCTGTATCGAGATGGGACACTATATAAGTTCAGTTCCCCAAGAGTGGATGGATGCGGCCGAAGCTCACGATTTCCCCCTCATTATTTTCCCAGAAGCCGTTCGATTTATTGATATTACACAGGATATTCATGCTCATATTATTAATCAGCATCATAAGGCACTTCAGGATCTGGAGAAAATATCGCGCGAATTCCATCGTATGACCTTGTCTTCCCAAGGTGTTACGCATGTGCTTGCTTTATTGCAAAGCAGCACCAAAGGTCAAGTCATCTATGTGCCAGTCGATGCTCAACCGAAATTCAATCCACCGCTTGGGAAACGGGAGTCAGCGAACTGGCTGGCTTTCCTAGCAAGCCGTAGTATGGAAAGTGGGAATGACGGCACAGGTGCTGGGTTGTATTTTGAAGACATAGAGGGTCATTCTGTTATCGTTCAGCCTGTCGGGGCTATGGGCAAAACCTGGGCACACATCCTGCTCGTGCTTGATCGCAAACCGCAGGAATATGAGTATTTAATTCTAGATTCAGCCTCCCTGTCAATTGCGCAGGATTTGTTGCGGAAACGATACATGGAAGAACGTAAATTGTATTCGCAAACTTTGTGGGTGGATGATCTGCTTCATATGCGTATTCAAGAGGTGGAGCAGATCAAGGAGCTGATTGGTGCCGAATTTAAACGTCTGAACACGCTAACTTATCAGGTCCTCTTGATCGAATTTGAGCAGGAGCAAGAAGAAGGTCTTGCTGCAGAAGATGACGGGATCGAATCTGCGGGTTTGCATTTGTCACTTGCGGCTAGATCGATTTTTGAGGGGCAGTTATTTCATCCCTTAATCACGTTGAAACATAACAGACTTGTTGTTCTCGCCTTCGATAAGGCTCCTAAAAAGCCAGCGAAGGAGCGCTTACAGCATGCGCTTGAGTCGCTTCAAGGGATGAAAGATCACGCGGGGATTCGGTTTAAGATCGGCATTGGACAGCCTAATCAAAGTTTTTTGAACGCGTATCGCAGCTATCAAGAGGCGCTTCAAGCGTTGTCATTAGCCGTCACGCTGCAGCAGAAGAATGTCATGTTTTATGACGAGTTAGGCGTATTTGAACTGTTATTTCATATCGCGGACAAAGGAATTCTGGCGTCATTCGTCCGTTCCTATCTCGGGCCGATAATTGATCACGATAGCCTTAAGGGCAGCGAGCTGCTGCGAACGCTTAAAGTATATCTCGACCATGATGGGTCGAAGCAAATCGCTGCGCAGCAGCTTTTTATCGTGAGACAATCTCTCTATTATCGATTGGACCAAATTGAAGAGTTGCTGGGCGCTGATTATATGCTCCCTGAGAAAAGATTGGCGTTGCAAGTAGGGATCAGGGCGTATCAGCTTCTGCATCCCGAGAAAAAAATGTGAAAAGAACAGTGGTCAATTTTTGACAAAATGTCTAATGGCATATGCCAGATTCTCTCTTATACTTGGAGACAAGTAGAGAGCGATCCTTTTGTTAGGGGGTCCTCAAGAGAGGTTGATGGGGCATGATTATTGGCGTTCCTAAGGAAATTAAAAATAATGAGTTTCGCGTTGGCATGACACCGAGCTCAGTACTTTCATACAAACATGCAGGACATGAAGTACGAATTGAGACATTGGCAGGGGACGGCATTGGCTTCACTGACGAGGATTATGTGGCTGCAGGCGCAACGATCGTTGCAACCCCTGCGGAGGTATGGTCATCGGATATGGTCGTTAAAGTGAAAGAGCCACTGCCTGAGGAGTATGGTTACTTTCATGATGGATTGATATTGTACACGTATCTGCATCTTGCGCCTGAAGCTGAATTGACGCATGCCTTAGTTAGTCAAAATGTAACAGCCATCGCCTATGAAACGATCCAACTCGACAACGGAAGCTTGCCGCTTCTAACGCCGATGAGCGAAGTTGCTGGACGTATGTCCGTGCAAATCGGTGCTCATTTTCTAGAGAAGGCTCATGGCGGTAAAGGTATACTGCTAGGTGGAGTCCCAGGCGTCGAACCAGGTAAAGTAGCAGTGATCGGTGGTGGCATCGTCGGGGCTAACGCAGCAAAAATGGCCATTGGCCTCGGTGCTGATGTGACAATCATTGATTTGAATGCTGACCGGCTGCGTCAATTGGATGATCAATTTCAGGGCCGTTTGAAAACAATGATGTCCAATCCGTATAACATCACAGAAGTCGTACGCCGCTCGGATCTCGTTATTGGCGCAGTCCTCATTCCTGGCGCTCGCGCACCTCGGCTCGTTACCGAGGAGATGGTAAAAGCGATGAGTCCAGGTAGTGTGATCATCGACGTTGCCATTGATCAGGGTGGATCGATCGAGACCATCGATCGCATTACGACCCATGATCAGCCAACCTATGTAAAGCATGGGGTTATCCATTATGCCGTAGCTAATATGCCTGGAGCCGTAGCCCGCACATCGACAGTGGCATTGACGAATGTTACAACCAGCTATGGTCTTCAAATCGCAGGCAAAGGCTTCGCGCGTGCAGCGCTCGATAACCAGGCCATCGCCAAGGGGATTAACGTGGCACAGGGTCATGTCACTTATCGAGCCGTCGCTGAGGCTCATGGCTATACGTACACGGATATTTATACGCTGATTCGATAGAACAAGATTGGGGTGCCTCCGCAGGATTGCGGAGGTTCTTTTTTGTTGGGCAGGTGAAGCGTACGGTACGGTACCGTATCGTCAAATTGGGGTTGATGATGGAAGAGACGACAAGCTGTCCTGGTGTACGAGATGGTGGGATGCTTTAAACTAGCCTTGTACGTCTGCGGATTGATATAGATGGATTTTGTACAGTTAATTCTTGGTAAATTCCGTTGAAATACCAATTAGATGGATTTCCTGTAGTTAATATCAGGAGAGTTGGCCGAATTGAGGAAAAGTGGGACATTTAACTACATTTTTTACATCTAAATTGATTTTTTGGGGGAATTTCATCAAAATAATTGTACAATTTCCAGTTAATCCGATTCCACAAGCTCAGGAGTTCCTGTCACCTGTGTAAGCAACCCAACCCAACCCAACCCAACCCAACCCAACCCAACCCAATCCAACCCAATCATTCCCCACTTGTAATCCCCCATCCCACAAATTCGCATTGACGCTACATTTATTAACATATAAAATTGGTGAAGTGAAACGTTTCAATTGGAGAATTTGCCTTTAAATTTGATACTAAAACAAATGAGCTTCACATGTGCTTCAATAGGAGATGACAAATTGACTACGATACAGCAACGCCAAGACGAAATTATTGCGAACATTGCCCATGCAGCCTATAAACAGCCTGTTCTGAGCAATGGTTTTCTTTTCGAAGGGGATGTGCGTGACAATTTCTATTACGCATCGTATCTTTTCGCTGCTTCTGTGGATCCAGCCATCGCATTTGAAGGCGATCGCAAAGAGGCGAAGGATAAAGCAGAAGGTGTTTTCCTTCACTTACTTGCTATCCAAGATCAAGATCCAACTAGCGCTACCTACGGTCATTGGCCTCTTAATTTAAGACCAACGCCGCAAGAGGCGTCCAAGAATACATTGCCAGTCGAGCTCATGGGGAGCTTGATGGTTTATTTTGCTCAGCGATACCAGGAGCAGTTGAGTGAAGCCCTCCGCGTGGCTTTTGATAAAACGCTTCGACATATTTACGACAGCAACTTTTATCGGAAACCGCTAACAAGTTATGGGCATCACGAAGCGAAATATACAGCTGCGAAGCTGATTTTCGGACAACGCTTTGAAGATGCGGCTTTAGTCCAAGATGGCTACGAAAGTCTGCAATTGACACTTAAACGAGTCACTGCCAATGGGATGACGGAATACGGTGGACTGCCATGGTTCTGGCATTGGGTGCAAGCTTTCACCTGTACGTGGCAGTTGATTCAAGATACAGAAATTCGAAGCGAGCTAGCTCGCATGCTGGACTATTTATGGAGCGAACGTGCGACGTTCTACCTGGGTGGCGCCTGGGCAGGTCCACACGCGCGGATTTGGCCGCATGACATGCCTAAGGATACGAATGTGCTGCATGATTATGTGCAATACGGGGACTTCAAGCTGCCGGCTCACATGCCAAGAACCGAATATGCGGGATTTCTTGCGTATGAAGCGCCAGCACAAAGCATTCAAACTGCCTTGCATCGGTCATCAGTACCCGTCGAAATTAAACGACAAATTCCTAAACAAATTGGTCAAGCTCAGCACGAAAATGATCATCTACACAGTTATGTTTACTTCACAGAAAGCTTTGCAATGGGCGGCATGTGGGAACGAATTCGGGAGTTCGATAACGAACAACATCGCTGGGACATTGCGTTCCCGCTAGATCACGTACAAGGTGTGAATCATGCCTACTTTTTCCATCCGGAACTAGAGCAGCCAGAAGGAGATTTGCGCCATCAGAGCGAATACACAGAAGTGCTTTTTCATAAGCATGTAATTATGGCTTCCTATGCCATACCAGATGAACAGCCTGGCTACATCAAAGGGTGCTTGCCGCTAGGTGAATGGATGGAGTCGCCAAATGGACTTTTTGGACGGGTAGGTAACGCTTTAATGGCTGTATACATCCAGCAACCGTATCATCGTGAGGTTCTGGAGGATCGTTGTTTTGTAACTAGTCGTGGTAGAACGAATGCAGTCGTCGTCGAATGCGTTGATCAAGCAACTGCAAAGTCACTAGGCATTAGCGACGTTCACCATTTTGCAGAAATGATGAAAGACAAGCAACCTACATACGGTGCAAATAACACGATTACATATACTTCCTTGTCTAATCAAACGTTGTTGTTAAGCGGCGATCCAACGAAGGAAATCCGTAAACTTATTGATGGTGAAGTCATAGATTTTACTTCCTATACGGTCGCTTAAATTCATAGAAATGAGGATGGACACATGCCAGCAATCGATTATCCATTAGAAAAGCTTCAAACGTACGAAGGACGAAATCCAAGACCCGAAGATTTTGATACGTACTGGGAGCGTGCAATCGCTGAAATGAAGGCGGTAGATCCCCAAATCGAGCTTCGCCCAAGTGAATTTCAAGTACCGTATGCGGACTGCTTTGATCTGTATTTCACAGGTGTTAAGGGTGCTCGCATTTACGCGAAATATATTCGTCCGAAGAACGTAACCGAACCGCATCCAGCGATTGTTCAGTTCCATGGGTACTCCGGTAATTCTGGTGATTGGAACGATAAGCTTTCTTATGCAGCGCTTGGCTATTCCTTCTTCTCTATGGATTGTCGTGGTCAAGGTGGATTCTCTGAGGATGTTGGCGGAACCAAAGGGACGACCCTAAGAGGACACATCGTACGTGGATTGGACGATCACCCGGATCAGCTCTTATTCCGTGATATTTTCTTAGATACCGCACAACTTGCTGGGATTGCGATGAGTATGCCAGAAGTTGACCCTGCACGTGTAGGTGCAATGGGAGGTTCGCAAGGTGGTGCTTTAACGATTGCATGTGCAGCACTTGAACCACGCATTAAGAAATTAGCACCCGTCTATCCTTTCCTAAGTGACTATAAGCGTGTATGGGAGATGGATTTGGCGAAGGATGCCTACCAAGAGTTGAAGGACTTCTTCCGTCGTCATGACCCACAGCACAAACGTGAGGAAGAATATTTCACGAAATTGGGCTACATTGATATTCAAAACCTAGCTAATCGTATTCAAGGTGATGTGATGATGGCCGTAGGTCTCATGGACACAGTATGCCCGCCGTCTACCCAATTTGCTGCTTACAATAAAATTACTGCGAACAAAAAATTAGAAATCTTCCCGGATTTCGGTCATGAAGGACTACCAGGTTTCAGTGATTTGACTTTCCAATTTATGTTGGATCTTTAACAAATTAAAAACCACTCTCATTCAATTGATGCGAGTGGTTTTTTGCGCTCAGCCTGCTGCTGACGATATTGTCTCGGTGTGACACCGATCATTTTCTTGAAAAGCTGATTAAAGAATTTCATATCTTGATACCCAACAAGTGCAGCGATATCGCTGATTTTATCGGAGGACTCGCGTAAATACTGACAACACGCTTCCAACCGTGCATGCTGCACATACGTTGTGAAGCTCATGCCTGTGAGCTTTTTCAATTGTCGTTGGAGCTGGCGTTCACTCAAGGAAAGCTGTGCAGCCGCCTCGACAAGCGTGATCGGACTGCTGCAATTCATACGAATATAAGCTAACAAGTTTTCTATACTTTTCTTACTAGTGTGAGGAACCAAAGAATCCGGATCAAACTTCGCGCGATGCATATAGACGAACAATTGCTCAACACAGGCTTGCATGACAGTAATAAATCCAGTGCGCCTAGCCTTATATTCGAAATGTAATCGCTCAAAGAGAGGTTGGAATTCTCCATTTTGTTCATGAAATGAAAGGAATTCTACACCGCCTTTAGAATCGACTGCTTTTTGAAAAAAAAGTGGAATTTCTTGCTCTCCCATTGTCGCTGCATGCTGTAGTAACTGGTCCATCCATGCCTGTGTAAAAATACAGTTATACACGATGAGCGGGTTACTCTGATTCGTTGATGCAGGACGAAACACATGGGATATGCCAACAGGCAGGTAGAAGAGGTCCCCTTTGGTAACTTGCATGCTTACATTTTCAATATAATGGGAACCTCTGCCTTCCGCCACATAGCTGATTTCAATGAAATCATGTGTATGCTGCTGCAAATCGAAGGATTCATGAACGCGATTCACATATAGAGGCAGTTCCGGAACGAAATATAAGCGGCCAGTCGTTTCCATTATGCTGCGCTTCATCGTCATACTATTTCACTTTGAAATGAACAACAGCGCTATACAGCATTTTACCGGCATTCGGGTCGAATACGATGTTATGCTGGATGGCATATACATCGAGCATCAGCGCCTTGTTATTGTCGATTTGATCATTAATTTTCTTTTCCAGTGTTTTTAAATCATAAGCTTGAAAAAACTCAATTTTATTTTCGATACGATCTAAAATAAAGTCCATGATCCTGCGCCTCCTTTGGTTCTATGTAAATTTATGACGACTTCTCTTATTATAACGTCAATATCTGATATAGGAAGTAGATCTGAATAGGCGTATACTGGGAAATGCATGGATCGGACGTTTTTAATACATAGGGAAAGACTTACAAGCGAGTCAAAATTGTAATGGGAAGTGATGTCGTTTTGAAGCCTACACGGTTATTGGTTGATTTCTTGCTAAAGAATTGGCCGGTGTATGTCATTGCCGCACTCTTGATTTCGGTAGGAAATATTATTCACTCGTACTATCCCAAACTGCTAGGCATGTTTACGGACCAGCTCCAGAAGGGTGGACTCAGTAAAAGTTTAATTGCAAAGTACAGCGTGCAGCTACTCGTAATTGGTGTGGCCTTTGGTGTATTGTGCGCGATTGGACAGTACATGATTATGCGAAGCGGTCGGCGCTTCGAGTTCGAAACGAGAAATCGGTTATTTGATCATTTTACTAGGCTTGGAGCAACTTTTTATTCTCAAAATGGTGTCGGTAAGCTACTGAGTTATGTAATGAATGATGTGACAGTAATTCGAGAGTCCATCTCTTTGGGTATCAACCAGATTGTGAACTCAGTCATATTAATTGCAGCTGCGATTGTTTCGATGCTATTTAGCTCCATTCCGCTCTATGTCATTCTGATCTGTATCGTGCCCTTATTACTCATTCCTGTGTTATCCGCTAAGTTTCAGCCAGTCATCAAACAGCGTTCATTACAAGTTCAGGAAGCATTAGGAACGATGACGGAGTCAGCCGAAGAGCAATTTGGAGGCATCCGTGTTGCAAAGAAATTCGCGGTAGAACCGATCATGATTGGCCGATTTAGTGAGACGGTCGATCGGATTCGTGACAATCAGCTTCGGTTAGTACGGCTTTCCTCGTTATTTGAAGCGTTAATTCCGTTTCTGGGTGCGGTATCGCTCATTATTGCGATTGCCTTCGGGGGCTATTTGACGATTCATGGGCGTATTACGATTGGGCATTTCGTTGAATTAACGTTGTATATTCGAATGATGGTGAATCCACTACAGCAAATTGGCCGTGTAATTAATGCCTTACAGCGCTCACGAGCTTCCTTAGAACGAGTCAATGAGCTGTTGGCGAAGGAATCAGAAATTAAACAAAATGAGCTTGCTCAGCCTACGCATCTTGATCAGGAAGAGATTCGCATTGAGCATCTGTCATTTGCTTATCCGGATGATGAGGATGAAGTGCTCCATGATATTTCACTGACCATTGAACCCGGGAAATCGATCGGAATCATTGGCAAAACAGGAAGCGGGAAGTCCACGTTGATGAAAATCATGCTGCGTATCTACGATCCGCCGGAAGGCACGGTATGGATCGGAGATAGCGATATCCGTGATGTGACACTTGAAAGTCTGCGAAATCAAATCGCTTACGTGCCGCAAGAGGGCTTTTTGTTCAGTACATCAATTCGGGATAATATTGCCTTCTTCAAAAGGGAATCCTCTATAGAACAAGTGGAACGTGCTGCCAATAAAGCACAAATTTTGTCCAGCATCGTGTCATTTCCAGAAAAGTTTGAGACGAAGCTAGGTGAACGCGGGGTAACCTTGTCGGGTGGTCAGCGTCAGCGAACGAGCTTAGCAAGAGGAATTATTAAAGATTCACCCTTGATGATTCTAGATGACAGCGTCAGCGCGGTAGATTCGGTAACTGAAAAGCATATTATTGATGCGATTAGGAAAGAACGATCGAATAAGACGACGATCTGGATTGCACATCGGATCTCTGCTCTTAAGCACACCGATGAAATCATCGTGCTGCATGAAGGAAGAATTGTTCAGCGAGGCACACATCATCAACTGCTTGCACAAGATGGCTTGTATGCGGAGCTGTATGCCATTCAAGAAGGAGGTAACGACGATGTTCAAGCGGAATAAACTTCCACAAGACAATAGTCAATCGAAAGCTTCCTTTCGTTCGTTAGCTGTTTACGCCAAACCGCACAAGCTCACATTTGCAGCTGTTGTCATTTGTGCCTTGTTAGGAATCGCGGCTGATTTATTTCAGCCCTATTTGGTCAAAATTGCGATAGACGATAATCTCATGATCGGCAAAAATGATTTCAGCGCACTGATCATGATCTGCTTGCTGTACGGGGTATTATCCATCTCTAGCATGTTTTTCAGTTACTTACAAAATAATCTGCTGCAATTCGCCGGTCAAAGCATTGTAGCTAAAATTCGGAAGGATTTATTTCAACATATTTTCAGGCAATCGATGTCCTACTATGATAAAACGCCGAGCGGAAGCCTGATCACGCATGTGTCTAGCGATACGGAAACCTTGAATCAGTTTTTCACTCAAGTGCTCCTAAGTTTAGTTCGTGACAGCATGACATTGATTTTCATTATCGTGCTCATGTATCATTTGGATCCGATGCTAACCTTGTATAGTATGATCGTCATTCCCATCATCGTTCTCATCGCGGTGGGTTTCCGTCAATATATGCGCAAAACGTATCAGCTATCACGATCCAAGTTATCCCAAATGGTAGCGTTCACAGCTGAAAACTTATCAGGTATGCACCTTATTCAAGCTTTCCATCAAGAGAAGGAGCAGATGAGTCGCTTTACGGATAAGAACACAGGTTATTTCCGAGCAAACCTAAGAGAGATCCGAACAAGTGTGTTATTTAACCGTTCTTTTGACATTTTGGGGAACTTATCGATAGCATTTATTACATGGGTTGGCGGTATTGCCGTCTTCGATAAAGCGATTGAATTTGGCGTACTTTACGCATTCATTACGTATATTAGACAGTTTTTTCAGCCTATCAATAACATCACGCAGCAATGGAATACACTGCAATCCACACAAGTATCCATGAGTCGGATTTGGAACATTTTCTCGGCGCAACCGGAAGTAAGAGACAAAGAGGCATCCGAATTGATTCCGCTGGTCAATGTCAAGGGTGACATTCAGTTCGATCATGTCCACTTCGGGTATCAGAAGGACACTGCCGTCATTGAAGATTTGGACTTACATATCGCTCCAGGCGAAATGATTGGGGTTGTAGGTACTACAGGTGCGGGCAAAAGCTCCTTGATCAGCCTGCTCTGCCGCTTCTATGATGTGCAGGGAGGCGCCATCCGAATAGATGGCATTGATATTAGGGACATCTCACAGACGGATCTCCATCGAACGATTGGCTTGGTCCAGCAAGAGCCTTATTTATATGCGGGCAGCATTTTTGAAAATGTTAGGATGTTCGATCCCGCGATTTCACGAGAGACCGTCATTGAAGCATGTAAATTGGTCGGTGCGGATACGCTCATTTCACGGATGAAAGACGGGTATGACTCACGTATTTCAGAGAGAGGCAGCGGGTTATCGGCAGGTGAACGGCAATTGATATCTTTTGCGCGGATCATCGTATTCCAGCCCAAAGTTCTCATCTTAGATGAGGCTACAGCTAATTTGGATTCACAAACCGAACAGCTCATTCAAACAGCCTTGAACATTGTTGCAGAAGGAAGAACGTCCATCGTGATCGCACATCGGATATCAACAATTATGCATGCTGACCGTATTATCGTCATGAGTCATGGGGAAATTGTTGAAGAAGGCACACACAACGCGTTGCTTGCACGTCAAGGCATCTATGAACAACTGGTGCATCATTCACAAGGAAGTCATGCCCAAGAGAATGAAGCTGACGGTCGTATTTCTTCTATAGGCTAATGATCAGGTACTAGGAATAGATAGTACTTCTCAAATCGGGGATCTCCTGTAGAATTAGAAGCATAGTAAGAGAGGAGATGAGCAGCATGAAATCCAACAAAATCATGGTCCAACTTGGTTATGTATTGGGGGCTAGTGCTCTTTTAACTGCTATTGGTTACTTCTTTGCTTCAAACTGGGAGAAGTTGAACCGATTTGAGAAATTTATTCCTATATTTGTACTTATATTAGGGTTTTACGGGTTATCCGTTTGGCTTTCCCGCCAGGTTGGAAGAGAGTTTTTAAGTAAGCTAAGCTTGTTTGCCAGTTGTATTTCTTTCGGAGTTGGGGTTGGGTTGATTGGTCAAACCTACAACTCGCATGCAGACAGTTACAGCTTGTTTCTCGTATGGTTTCTGCCAGCTGTTCTGTATGCGCTCCTAACAAGGTGGCAGCCCTACTATGTACTGAGCTATATTCTTGGCCATCTTGCTTATGGATTGTTCTTCTTTCCCAAATGGGGCAGTTATTCCGAAGCCGAGGGAGCTACAATCGCGATCTGGTTAGGTCTTGCGATCGTGAATGGTACCTTGTTCGTACTGTTTGAGAAGGGCCGAGTTCATGCCCCATTCCTCAAATGGGTGACCTTTCAAGCGACAATTTGTATATTCATTATCATGTCAGTGTCCCATACGTTTGAGAATTATGGCATTTGGATGAACCTCCCGCTCATTGCGGTGTTGGCAGTAGCTATCCTGTATGCGCATCGGACACAGAGTAAAGTCTATCTGCTGTTCGCAGGGCTTTGGATTTCAGCCGCGATCACAACGAAGTATGTTGAATTGATTATTGAGTACCATAATGAACTCTTCTTTATTGTGAGCTTGTTGTTCGTGATCGTGTTTATCGGTGCGAATGTGATGTTTATGAACTATGTGCGGGCGTGGAAGCCATCTTCTGAGAATAGTGAAGCGGGAACAGATGTGGAAACAACGACGGAAACCAAAGGCGACGGGGACTTCACTAAGTGGATCGTACGTGTACTTACGATTTCCGTGATTATCATCGGTTCACTGTTAGGAAGTTTCACGCTGATTGGGCTCGTGACTGTCGTGCTAGGGTTTGATGAGCCTGCTCATATTTTAATCGGATATGGCTTTCTAGCTGTGATTGGGATGTTAGTGGCGCGAAAATTCAATGTATTAGCTCGCTTTACCATTTTGATTAGCGGACTCATGTTGGGTACTGGCGCAGCAGTCGGTACAGAACAATCGTTGATGCTGCTCATTTATCTAGCCTTAACACTTGTGGCTTTTGTATTTTTACAGGGATTGATTACACGGATCCTCTTCTTCCTAGCTTCAATGATTATCTTGGCATTTGTCTTATTTGATTGGATCAATAGTGGCGTTGCCGTGCTAAGTATTCTTGCGGGTTTGCTCTTCCTGCTTTTCGCTGGTGGTCAGGTGATTCGTGCATCAGCATTCAGAGAGCCCGTCCTTTATAGCAGCTTTCCAGCCTTCTTGCTTTCACTGTTTGCTTTAACCTTTATAACGGAGTCAGGGTGGTACTATGCCACGAACGTGCTGTTCTTCGTACTCGTTCTAGCGGCAATTCTGATAAGCCGACAGCTTCAAGTCAAATGGCTGTTTACATGGTCAATGGGTTTCTGGATCGCGTTTCTCGTGTACAAATATTACGATTTGGCTTGGAAGCTCCTGCATAAATCCATCAGCTTTGCGTTAATCGGTATTCTGATTATAGGGATCACGGTGTGGATAGAGAAAAAGCAAGGGCTCGAACCAGACGATTTTTCGCAAACCCAACTTGGGCTTGGATCGAATCGTTGGATCATCGCTGTATTAGTCTTACTTCAAGTTGCGGCTATGTCTTTGCAGATTGGCAAGAGCGAGTATCTCCTCAGTCATGGGAAGCTGATCAAGTTGCAGCTGCAGCCGTTAGACCCGCGTTCCTTGATTCAAGGGGACTATGTTCGTCTACGCTACACCATTTCAGAGCCTCCAATCTATCAAGACAACTTAGAAGAACGGACTTCCAAAGGGAAAATAGCCGTTGTTCTAGGTCCAAGCGGAGCTTCAACTGTATATGAGTTCCGCAGGGAGTACAAGGTTGGAGAACAACTTGCAGCTGATGAAGTCCGCTTGAATGGTGAAAGAGAGGGCTATGAAGGAATTAAGTATGGGATCGAGAATTTCTTTATCCCAGAAGGCACCGGGCGAACGTATGAACAGAATGCCAAGTTTGCTGAGGTCAAAGTATCCGCAAGTGGGGATGCGATATTAGTACGATTAACAGAGAAATAAGTCCGTATTTTTAGACAAGAAAGAATGAGGTAACGAACATCATGTGGCTGTTATTTTCCGTCCTCGCGGCACTATGCTTTGGGCTGCGAGGAATTTTATATCATTGGTCGAGTCAGCAATCGCTGAATCGAAATGTACTGCTCTGTGGCACCTTTGCGATGGGGGCGGTCGTGAGTTTAGCATGCGCCCTAATGTGGCAGTCGAAGTGGGAAGTATCAGCGCTTATCGGGATTCAAATGGGCTTGTTCTCCTTCGGAGCCAATGCCAGCATGTTCAAAGGATTCGCAGTAGGCAAGGCTTCCTTAGTTGCCATTTTGACAGGATTACCATCGGTTGTGGTTGTACTATTTGCATATGTCCTGTGGGGTGAACGGCTGAACTTGCTTCAGCTGTTTGCTTTTGTTGTTATTGTCATTGGCATTTTATTCGTCAGGTATTCCAATGATATTACATTGAAAAATTTGCAAGGTGCGGGTTGGGGTGTGATCGCGCTCCTCTTATTTGCGGCCAATGACTTGTCCAGTAAATGGACAACCCTTGTTCATGCTTCGTTATTTCCGACCTTGTTCTTTATGTTTGCAACAGGCACGATCTGCTTCGCTATCTGGTGGGGGAAAGATAAGAACAAGGGTGCTGCACAGCAAGAAGCGCAAAGTACTTGGACAGAACGCAAGACGTTCGTATTTGGTATGGGTGTTGGCATTACGAATGTCATGGGAATGATTCTTATCATTCATGGATTTGCAAATGGAATAACTGGATTGGTTTCGGCGGTTGTCGCTCTGAATGTTCTGATCGTACTGTTGTATACGCGATTTGTTTTGAAGGACAAATTCTCGAAATTGGAACAATCTGGCCTTGCAATTGCGATGGCTGGCATTCTAATGATGAAGCTAGTTGCCTCTTGAAATTACATTTTGTCATGTAAATTACAACATATACTTTCTGATCTGACGTAAATGCGTTACAATAGGAATATTCGTGCCATTAAGAATGATTCAGGAGGCTATAACGACAATGACAGACAAAGATATCGAAACACAAGCAACTGAAGAGATTGAACATGATCCAGAGCGTGATCAGGCCCAAGTCATTATTACATGGTTCCAACATATCCAAGAAGTTGTGAAAGAACAATTCCCTGAGTATGAAGTCGATGGGCAAATTGGCAATAACCCAACCTACGGTCCGATGTTTGCTTTTACACTCAAAAAAGACGAGAAGTCCACAGCATGCGGATTTTTCTTGAATGAAATTATGCGTAATTTCCAAACGAATCCAAATGCAGGACTGTGGATGTCCTCATTCTTCGTTGATTTGCTGAGAAGCGAAGAGAGTCACCTGCTTCCGAATCCGCCTCAATCCGAAGATGAAGCTAAAGAACTGTTGGACAAGCATATTGTTCCTTATTGTGCGGCAGCCGTTCGTGAAGAGTTCCCTGAACAGAAGATCTACGTAGATCTTGAGCTTCATGAGGAGCATGGCCCGGTACTTGAAGCTGGATTTGTTGCTGTCGAAGAAGGCAATAATACGTGTGCACTTCCGCTCCAATACTTAATGACGTTATATTTATTGAATCGTGACCCAGCAGAACCGTTGATTCAAGCCATGTACCGTTTGTATGAGGAAAATAATTTAGGTCAATAAGATAGCAACGATTCATGCGTGAAGCACACGCCGCTAGCTCCTGTTTGTAGGAGTTGGCGGCGTTTTTATTTTTTTAGGAGGTAGGATGCGACGATGCTCGGGTACACTTATTTGCCATATAGCCGAGATGAGCTTGAGAAAAAGCCGAGTTTCTGCCAAAGAAATCTATATGAATGGATAGGCCGATTCGGCAATGCGCTAGGAGCCGGGTTGCACGAGTTACCAGTTTATGAGCGGGAGATTATGAGTCGAAAAATTCGACTATCTCCGGCCAAAGAGAGGCAAAAGGCGGTGAGATCGTCGAAATTATCGACGATCTCACCGCCCTCAAACACAGCTATTAGTTCCGATAGATCATAAAGTCATCATAGGTCCGAATGATGGGAATAGCCGCACTTGCCCCAAGCTTTGCATATTTCATCGCATGTGAAGTGTTGAATAGTACCACAGAGTCCGTGGGGCGAAGCCAGCCTTTGTCACTAAGGGCAAGCATCGCTGCCCAAGTCGCCGCGCCTTCGGGAGAAGAGGAAATGCCTTCCGAGCCTAAGCTATGTGTGGCTTGCGCAATTTGCTCTTTGGACACCGCAACGGCAGTTCCGCCGCTTTGCTTGACAATCGACAGAAGCAGTTCCAAATCCGGCGGATTCGGAACACGCATCCCGGTTGGGTTGGGGATTATTCTGTCACCAACAGGCAAAGCCGTGTTACTTTCAATCGTTGGTGCTACATCCAACGATCTCTTCAAACCATCCACAATAGGCTGACAGCCTTCCTCTTGTACACATACGAATCTAGGCATGTCGTAATCAATGAAGCCTAATTCCTTCAACTCTAAGAATGCTTTCCACATGCCAATAATGCCCGAACCGCCGCCTGTGGGATAGATGATCACATCAGGGAACGTCCAGCCCAACTGCTCCGCGAGTTCAAGGCCCATCGTTTTTTTGCCTTCTACACGGCCAGGCTCTTTCAATGTACCGACATTCACCCAGCCTTGCTCCGTGCGGCCTGACTCAATGATCGCGGCGGCATCATGAATAAAGCCATCGACTAGCACAGTCGTTGCTCCATACATTGGGCATTCATCGACAATGAGTGAGGGACAGTCCATAGGGATGAAAACAAACGCTTGAATGCCGGCTCTTCCTGCATATGCGGCTAATGCGCTTGCTGCATTCCCGTTGGACGGGACTGCAGCTTTCGTTGCACCGGCTTGTTTCAATAAAGAAACTGCCACAGAAAACCCGCGTGATTTAAAGCTGCCTGTTGGATTTTGTTCCTCTCGTTTGATCCACAGGCGTTTGAGCGATAGCTTGCTCTCCCAGTCTGGCATTCGCAGCAGAGGCGTCCAGCCTTCACCAAGGGAAACGATATGGGCTGGATCGTGAATGGGGAGCAGATCGTAATATCTCCACATGGAAGGATAACGTTGTTGTAGTGAGGCTTTCGTGAAAGTTCGTGCAACGTACGCGAGATCATAGTCAACCAATAAAGTGCCGCCGCATACGCATTTCATGTCTTGATAGCGGAAGGGCAGCCTTACAGAACATCGTGAGCAATGCAGCTCCCATTGTTTCATTTCTGGGCCTCCTCAGCGTCTCTAGCAGGAACGATCATGGTTGCTTCCTGCGCGCATGAAATGATTTGATTTTATGGAAGGCAGATTTATTAGGCAGCTTCAGGAATAACTCGAGCATAGGGGCGAAGTTCACTTCGATAATCCAAACATGTCCTTGCTTATCAAAGGCCATATCAATGCCCATCGTTTTCACCCAGCGATAGGAAGGACCTAGCTGATTAGCTGATCGTAGTGCAACTGCATGCAGTTCAGCGAGGAGCTCAGAAGTCTGCATGTTCTTAAGCTCAGAGCTATGGATAGCATTCTCTACAGTAACTACACGGCCCCCGCTTCTGCGAATATTCGTGACAATAAAACCTTTGCCGGCCACCTTCGCGAGCATCCCAGTCACTTGCCAACTAGCATTCGTGTGCCGTTGAACCATTACTCTCATATCAAAAGGACGTCCATTCTTGGTTGCTAGATGGATACGTTGTTGGACGATGTAGTTTTTGCTGGCTTTCTTCTTTACAAATGCATTGATCTCATCTAGATCCGTATACGTTCGGTGTTTGGCTCCATCTTGGACCTCATAGGAAGAACTCCCCACGGATTTGACCATAATGACGCCTTTCCCGCCATAACTGCCTGTCGGTTTAAGAATGATTTGACTATATTTGGTCAGCATGCGCGAGAAACTGCTCACACTCAACCAATCCGTTTCTGGCAAAAAAGCTTGAAGTTTTTTTGACTTGCGCAGTAGTTTATATTTCGTCCATTTACTTGTTGATAGATTACTCATAGGATTTCGCTTCTTGCCTTTGAATAACGAGATCATGTTCCTCTACTTGAAGGAGCTGGTTATGTTCATCAACGAAGACAACCTGCGGCTTGAGTACGCGGATTTCCTCTTCATTCATTAGTCCCATACTAAGAATAATCACAAGGTCTCCTGGGGAGAAGAGGTGGGCAGGCGGACCGTTCAATCCGATTTTGCCGCAGCCTTCTGGGGCGGGAATCGCGTACGTTTTCCAGCGGGTGGCATTGCGCAGACTAGTAACTTGAACCATTTCATACGGATGGATATTCGCCTTGCGCATCAGTAACCCATCAATGGTAATACTGCCTACATAATCCAAATCGGCTTCCGTTACAGTCGCACGATGTATCTTCCCTTTACACATTAGTCGCTGCATGTGCAGTAGCGCTCCTTTATGATCACATGTTGTTCTTCACAAGGTATGAGTGAGACTAGTATCACGGTGTAGGTTAGTGCCTATTTGTATGGAAAAATGGGCACTGCATGGCAGGAAATAATCCTGTTATTTCCCGGGCAACCGCAGAATCCGACAGGGGGAATCGCCCCCTTTAGACAAAAAAAAGCAGAGCCTAGGCTCTGCTTCAACTTTAAATTAATTTAAGACCGCTAATTAATACTAAGGTGGCAATAATCGTACGAAGTACAGTTGTAGGTGCTTTCGTTGCGAGCATACTGCCGAGGAGTACGCCAGGGATCGAACCGATCAGAAGATTAAAGACAAGTGTATAGTTCACATTCCCCATACTTGCATGTAGAATACCTGCAGTCGAGGAGAGAAGAAAGGCATGCGCGATATCCGTGCCCACGAGCTGTGCTGGAATCATTCGGAAAAAGTAGAGCATGGCAATGGCATATAAGGAGCCTGAACCAATGGACGTTAGTCCAACAATGAAGCCAAGAACTGCGCCAATCGTAATCGTCAACCAGCGCTTCTCTTCTAAAGATTGGAGCTGCCAACGATTTTCTTTCAGGCGATGCCCGAAGAATACCTTGAACAGCGTTGCGAAAGCTACCAGAATCAACACATAACCGAGTGCGTGCTTGATGATCACTTCTTGATTATCGAAGAAAGAATCGAATAATTTCAGGAATACGACGGCAAGTACAACACCTGGAATACTGCCTAGGGCAAGCATTTTAACAAGCTTAAAGTCGATTGTTTTCTGCCGCCAATGCTGGACCGTACCGAAAAGCTTCGTAATCGAATTATAAAGAAGATCTGTTCCTACAGCAATGGAAGGATGAATACCAATTAAAATTAATATGGGAGTCAGCAAGGATGCGCCGCCAACACCTGTCATTCCGACCAGAAATCCAACAATTACACCCATTAGAATAATACTCAAAGTCATGTTGTCATGTCCTCTTTTCATTACCCACTAAACACATTGGATTAATTTTAGTCCCGCGAATGGTATTTGTAAAGAGAAATTTTCTAAGCTCGTCTCTTTATCCCGAGTAAATAGCTTGCTATTCTTCAATTCTGGAATCAGTTACAATAATTAGATGTGACAAAGTCAGCTTGGGGAGGATAAATCATGCGTAATCGAACTACCGTGATGGTCAGTATCGTACTGGCCATGTTAGTCGCGTCTATGGACACGACAATTGCCAATACAACGATGCCGATCATTGTGAATGACATTGGTGGAAACAGCCTATATGCCTGGGCATTTACCTCTTATATGGTGCTATCTACTGTTCTTGCCCCTTTAGCGGGGCGTTTATCGGATTTATTTGGGCGCAAACGCATATATGCCGCGGGTATTTTGTTATTTCTTGGGGGATCAGTTCTCTGCGGATTAGCAGACAGTATGGTGCAGCTTATTATATTTCGGGCTATTCAAGGAATTGGTGCAGGCGTGATGATGCCATTCCCATCTATTATTGCTGGGGATATCTACCCTGTGGAACAGAGAGGGAAGGTTCAGGCCTTTTTCACGGGCATGTGGGGATTATCGGCGATTTTAGCTCCTACATTAGGTGCGTTTTTTGTAACCTATTTGAACTGGCGCTGGATTTTCTTTGTGAATGTTCCTATTTGTCTTATCGCGTTACTAGCTTTACTTCCTTATAAAGAAGTGTATCAACCGAAGAAAGCGGTGATCGACTATTGGGGTGCACTTTTGTTTGCCGCAGGGATTTCGTCCTTACTTCTAATAACAGTAGTGCATTCTTATACATACATCTATGGTGCCGTTGGTGTGGTCCTGCTTGTCGGTTTTTTTCTCTATGAAAAAGGGCATGCCGCCCCAATTGTTCCCTTGAATTTGATGCGTAATCGGCCCGTGGCTTTAATGATAGGCGGCTCATTTCTCAGCTGCGCTGCGCTATTCGGAACATCCAGTTTTATTCCCTTATTTTTGCAAAATCAAGGGCAATCGCTATTTGTAAGTGGAATTGCCCTGCTCGGCACTTCTATCGGGTGGATGGTTGTCGCAATCCCGAGCGGGAAATGGGTGATACGCTTCGGCTATAAGCCGTTGCTGCTAACGGGGAACGCTTTACTTGTGGTTACAGCAGTTTTGCTTTTCTTCATCCGTGAAGGCACCTCATTTTGGTATGTATTCAGCACGCTAACGATGTTAGGCCTGTCGTTTGGACTTCTCTTTACGGTATCAACAATCGGCGCTCAACAGTTAGTCGAGGCTCATCAGAAGGGGATTTCGACTTCATTGCAGCTATTCGCGCGTAATATCGGAACAGCGGTCAGCGTGACGGTGATGGGCTCGATTGTTACAAAATCTAACGACTTTTATTCGGGGATTCATGGGATGTTCGTTTACGGGCTAATCGCTAGCGTTTTGGCTTTTGCTGTGCCATTAGCGATACGTGCTGTGAGGAAAGAGGCTTTGTCAGGATAGAGAGCATCCCAATAGTCACAAGTTGACAGCATGCCCAAGTTAGTAGATTATGGGTAGATAAACGACTAAAGAAAGAAGTGAATGCACGTGTTATTGAATGTGAAGTCTCGTCTTCATGAGGGTGAAATCCAACAATTACTTGGTTACAGCGTGTTTCCAGATCCAGATTCGCTACAAGAAGCCCTCAGCCAATATGAAAATAATGAAAATACATGGTTATTTGCCTATGAGTCGGAAGGCTTACCCGTTGGAATTATCGGCTTTGAGCTGAATGAGAAGCAGGAAATGACACTTCGCCATCTCGCCGTTGAACCTGAGAGCAGAGGGGAAGGCTTCGGACGCGGAATGCTGCTTGAAATTATTGATGATATGCAGCCAGTTCGCATTTCGGTGGAAACTGATGAAGAGGCCGTGCAATTTTATCGCAATGTCGGATTCGTGATTCGCAGTCTTGGTGAGAAATATCCGGGCGTAGAGCGTTTCCTGTGCACGTATGAGGTCGAGGAAGAAGACGAAGAAGAGTAAAGATAGGTGAGCTGAGTGAGAAATCCCGAGGAACTGCTAGTTGCAGCTTCTCGGGATTTTTTTTTAGGAAGATAAGTGCTTACATGCGGGATTTAACTGTCCTTGCATACTCAGATGGACTCATTAGCGTTGCTTTCTTAAAAGCCTTGGAGAAATAGTGGACAGAGCTGAAACCCAGCTGCCTGGCAATCTCAGTGAAATTATACGTTTCTTCGCGAATAAGGATTTTGGCCTGATCGATTTTCAATTTGGCAAAGTACTCCATGAGCGTATAGTTCGTATGTTTTTTGAAAAGATCCTTGAGCTGTGTCTTGCCGACACAGAACACTTGGCTGATTTCGTTTAAAGTAAGATGAGCATCGATATGCTCTTCCATGTAGCTCATGACTTTGCTAGTCAAATCATGGACAGACTTCTCCTTAGCAATCGTAGAGAGTGGTGTATCGACTTCCATTAGAGCAGATTTCCGTAGCAGACGCACTAAGAGAATTTCTAGATAGCTTTGAATCATTTGTTCACTGCCTACAGGCGCATCCAGTCTGCGAACTAGGGGATGACTGAATGGGAATTCGAAGGCTTGTTGTCCTTCTCGTACGATTTGGGCAAGGAGATTGCGTTCCTCATCTTCTAAATGCAGTACCTTTTGCTCGAAAAATTGCATAGCTTTCGAATGACAGTCGAACGTCATGACGATCAAATTGGGAGCTTTTCCTTTGGTCGCATAGAAGCTATGAAATTCATTGGGTTTATGAAAAATAATGGACCCCTGCTTGAGTAAGTAACGATTCTCATCCGCATGAACTTCCACTTCGCCGCGATCGACATAGAGAAATTCCCAGAAGTCATGCTTCTCCCCATTGAACGAGTAATCCTTACCAAACTCGAAGTAATGCATGGTAATGACTTTATGGATAACGATACTCATCTTCAAATGTGTCCGCTGATACTCGGTCGTGTTCGTTTCGCTAATCGTCATGGGTGTCACTCCTGATCTTTCGATGCAATGCTTATAGGTCTATCATAACACAGCAGAAATAACAAAAAAATCGGCTTTCAAGACAAAGAAAAACGCCAGTTCATCTTTTATAATCAAGGTATCGCAAAGTTCGAGGGGGAGCTAGCATGAAGATAGGTGTAATTGGGTATGGGAATAGGATTGAGCATGTGATTAAAGAAGTATTGAAGGCAGATGCGGACTGCCGAATTGAAGCAATTGTTGATGTACGTAAAGATCAGATTAAAGCCAAGTTACTTGCGCAAGGGTGGGATCACATTAAGTACTATGATACACCGGAACAAATGCTGGAGACGGAGCAGCTAGATGGGGCTATGATTGGCACTCGCTGTAATTTGCATACAACTATGGGGTTGAAAGTGTTACAACATGATCTACCTCTTTATATCGAAAAGCCAGTAGCTACTAACTATGAAGATCTACTTCGTTTGAAACAAGGTTACGAGGCATCTAAGTCGCCTGTCGTGGTATCCTTCCCATTACGAGTAACCTCCCTCGTGGAATTGGTTAAGGAAATCATTCAATCGGGTAAAATCGGCACGGTTGAACATGTCCAAGCGATTAATAATGTGCCGTATGGCCGCGTTTATTTTCAAAGCTGGTACCGAAACGAGGAAGAAACAGGTGGGCTATTTCTCCAAAAAGCAACACACGATCTTGACTATATTCAAGCTGTACTAGGGCAGAGACCGATAACTGTCTGTGCGATGACATCGAAGCAAATATTTAAGGGAAATAAAACCGCTGGACTCAAATGTGTGGATTGTGAAGATAATCGTACTTGCTTGGAGAGCACCGTTGGAACTGCAGAAGAGCTAGATCCAACTTGGCAATATTGCTGTTATGCTAAAGATACAGGGAATGAAGATTCAGGAAGTGCACTGTTCCGTTATGAAAGCGGTATGCATATGTCATACTCGCAAAACTTCTTTATTCGAAAAGGTGCAGCTGCACGTGGAGCGCGCTTTATGGGGTACAAAGGTACGGTAGATTTTGACTTCTACACTGGCCAAGTTAAGGTGCATATGCATCATACGGCGCGTGTGGAGACCTATGAGCTCGCAGCTGGAAGTAATCATTTCGGCGGTGATGAGAAGTTGGCTCGGAATTTTGCGGCGATTATGAAGGGAACGGCGGATTCTGTTTCGACGCTTGATGATGGTTTAATGAGTGCTCTGATGTGTATGAAAGCGCAGGAGTCTGCTCAAACAGGGACTTTCCAACCCTTAAAATGGGAATAAGGATCCAGTTCGAACTTTCTATAATTGGAGGCATGTAACAGATGGAGAAAAAGGTGACTTTTCAAACCAAAAGCTTGAGCTCATTATCCAAAGTTTTTGCAGATGAAGCTCCACTAGAAGCAGCCTATACGCATGCATCGGCTCTCAAAGGTGAAAGCTTCGCTTTCCAAATTGCCTATACCTCAGATCAGCTATTGAAAAACATTGGCGTAGAAGTTACTTCGACACTAGGCCTTCCATTTACAATTCGTGCTGTAGGTCTCGTTCCTTCTGAAATGCCTTGCTATGCAGACCATGATCCACACGTTATTCGGACGACGCCGGGGTTGTATCCCGACCCCTTGTATCCCCTTGAGGATTCAACGGTAACCGCACTTTCTGGCCAATGGAGATCCGTCTGGATCCACGTTGAATTGGATTCATCCGTTCTTGCGGGCACGTATAACTTGCATGTAGGCTTCATTTCGCAAGAAGGGGAGAAACTAAGTGAAGAAGTGCTGGAACTCACCGTACTCGCAGCAACTCTTCCGAAGCAAAAGCTTATCCATACGGAATGGTTTCATACGGATTGTCTTGCGACACATTACAACATTCCAGTATTCAGTGAAGAGCACTGGTCGCGCATAGGGCAGTTTCTAGAAACTGCGGTTAAACATGGAATCAACATGATTCTGACGCCGATCTTTACCCCACCGCTAGATACCGTAGTAGGGGGAGAGCGCCCAACCGTACAGTTAATTGATGTAAGTGTTGATGATGGTAAGATCGATGGCAGCACGACGTATGCTTTTGGGTTTACAAAGCTAGAGCGTTGGGTAGCACTTTGTCAGGACAAAGGTGTTGAGTACTTTGAATTCTCGCATCTGTTCACCCAATGGGGGGCTAAACATACGCCGAAGATTGTGGCTAGTATTGGCGGGGTAGAGCAACGGATTTTCGGTTGGGAAACAGATGCCGCCGGGGAAGACTACGCTCATTTCCTCGGGCAGCTCATACCAGAACTTGATCGCGTCATCCATCGACTTGGCATCGCGTCCTGCAGTTATTTTCATGTGTCGGATGAGCCTACCCAAGCCAACTTGGATACGTATAAAAAGGCGAGTGATCTCGTTCAGAAACTCCTTCCTTCCAATTACCCGATTATCGATGCGCTGACGGAGATCTCCTTCTACGAGCAGGGGATTGTTCAGAAGCCGATTCCATCGAACGATCATATCGAGCCTTTCCTCAAGGCAGGTGTCCCTGATTTATGGACCTATTACTGCTGTGTACAGTACAAAGAAGTGTCGAACCGTTTCTTTAACATGCCGTCTGCACGGAATAGGATCATTGGCTTGCAGTTGTACAAGTTTGGCATCCAAGGGTTTCTGCATTGGGGATACAACTTCTATTACTCCCAGTATTCTGTTAAACCGTTGGATCCATTCAAAGTGACGGATGCGTTGCACGCGTTTCCTTCAGGAGACAGCTTTCTTGTATATCCAGGCGAAGCGGGACCAATTGAGTCGATTCGGTTGGAAGTATTCCATGAAGCACTGCAGGATTTACGAGCTTTACAATTGCTCGAGACGTTGATCGGTAAGGCGCGAACAGTTGCCTTGATTGAAGAAGGTTTGACAGAACCGCTCACATTCTCCGTCTATCCGCGCAGCACAGAATGGATGCTCGAAGTGCGAGAGCGGATCAATCAGACGATTGCAGCATACAGTTGAATAGGTTTGAAACTTGAAAAGCTGCTCCCAGTAATAAAGGGAGATCAGCTTTTTTTGGTATTGACACATTATGGGTGTTGATCTATAGTTATACCAATGTTAAAACCTAGTTAGTTAATCGGAATAATAAGATTAATAAAAGTGTTAGTTCAAGGGGGGCTCACATTGAACATTGAGAATATCGAAGCCTTCGTCTATGTCATTCATTATGGCAGCTTTAACAAAGCGGCGGAAGTGCTTTTTTTATCCCAGCCATCTGTCACAGCACGCATACAATCCCTAGAGCGTGAGCTGGATTGTCGACTTTTCGAGCGGATCGGGAAACAGATTTCGTTGACGGATGATGGGAAGAAGTTTTTGCCATATGCCCAGCAGCTCTTGCAAACTTTTCAGAAAAGTAAAATTCAATTGAAGCAGAAACGTACATTGCCAAACGAGTTACGCGTAGGTTGTACCGTATCCGTTTCGAACTATATCATCCCAACAATTATCTCAAAGCTTAAGATGAAATACCCAGATGTGAACTATAAGCTGACTACGTCTTCGTCAGAAGACATCATTAACAAGGTGCTGAATCGGGAGCTTGATTTCGGTTTTGTTCGGAATATTACTCACCCGAATCTATTATCAGCCAAAGCCTATGAAGATCCCATTCGTCTATATGTTTACGAAGGCCATCCCTTTATAGAGAACGATGCCATTTCTATAGATGATATAAGTGAATATCCCCTTGTTTTTTTTGAATGCGGATCTCTCGATTGGATGCGAATACACCGACTGTTTGCGAGTATGAAGCAACCACCGAACATTGAGTTTCAAACTGATACGCTGGAGACGGCGAAAAAATTAGTCCTCGGACGTGTTGGAATTGCGTTTCTGCCGAGTCTATGTGTAGAACAGGAAGTCAAGGAAGGGAAGCTGTTTCCGATTCAGTTCCCGGAAATAGCAGGCATTTCCCTGCAAACCAACATGATTGTGTTGAATGGGGAGAACACCTTATTTTTCAATAGTGCCTTAGATTTATGTAAAGGAATCGCACTTTCGATTCGGGATACGATTTAACTACTTGATATGCATATAGAAAAACTCTATTATCCAGTTCTTGAACTTGATGATAAATTAAAGGCATAGCAATAATTCATACAAAACAAGTAGGAATTATAAGAATTAATAAAACGGATAATTCGGAGGGGTTCACGATGAAACAATTCACAACACTTACGGTAACAACATTAGCATTAGCTTTGGTAGCGGCAGGCTGCGGTGCGAAAAGCGAGACAACGAATGCTTCTCCTAAAGCTGCTGCTGATGCATCAAAAGCGCCAGTAGCCACTGCGGCTGCAACGGCTGCACCTGTGAAAGTAAAGAAAATCATCGTTGGCACAGGGACACAATTCCCGAACGTAGCCTTTCTGGATAAGGACGGAAAACTAACAGGATACGATATTGAATTGGTGAAAGAGATTGATAAGCGGTTGCCCGAATATGAGTTCGAGTTTAAAACGATGGACTTCGCCAACTTGCTGCTTAGCTTAGAAACGAACAAAATTGATTTTGTTGCACATGAAATTGAGAAGAACAAAGAGCGTGAGCAGAAATATTTGTTCAATAACGAGCCCTATGCGTATTGGAAAACCAAAGTCATTGTAGCCAAAGATAACACGACTGTGAAAACGATCGATGATTTGAAAGGCAAGAAAGCATTAACGACGGCTACAAGTGCAGAGGCAACTTTGCTGGAGAACTATAACAAAGCCAATGATAATGCGATCAAAATCGTTTATCAAAGCGGAGCAGCCAACGATTTGGTTACCCAGCTTACAACAGGACGTGTTGATGGAGCGCTTGGAGCGGATTTCTTGCTTCCACTCGTAGATCCGCAAAGTAAATTGAAAACAGTCGGACCGATCATTGAAGAAGCTGAAGTACGTTTCCTATTCCGCAAAAATGATAAAGACGGACAAGAGCTTGCGGACAAAATTGACGTGGCTTTAAAAGCTGTCAAAGCAGACGGTACGCTCTCGAAGTTGAGTACACAGTGGTTGGGCGGAGACTTTACGAAGAAAGATGATGTGAAATAACTAAGCATTCCATGACTCTAAGAAAGGTGAGATCGCCATTATGGCAAACCAATTCGATATCACCTATGTATTTGATTTTCTGCCGAAATTACTGAATTACATCCATATCAGTTTATTCATAGTTGCTTGTTCGATGGTGCTCGGGGTCATCTTCGGATTTCTTATTGCCTTGCCCCGGCTCTATCAAATACCGATTGTGCAAAGGTTTTCCCAGATCTATGTCTCCTTTTTCCGAGGGACACCAATTCTGATTCAGTTGTTTCTGATCTATTATGGTCTTCCTGAACTGCTCAAAGCAATCCATGTAGATGTCTCCAAAGCGCCAGTGCTTTCATTCGTTATTCTGACATTTGCTTTACACTCGGGTGCTTATATTTCTGAGGTAATCCGTGCAGCGGTCAAAGCCGTAGACAAAGGGCAAGTGGAAGCTGCCTATTCCGTAGGTATGACTGGCTACCAGGCCTTTACCCGTATTATTATGCCGCAGGCACTTGCGATTTCGCTGCCCAACTTTACGAACCTGCTTATTGCCAATTTGAAGGATACCTCATTGGCATTCTCGCTAGGTGCGATGGAATTAATGGGAAAAGCTCAGACTCTTGGAGCGGCCACACAGCATTTTATGGAAACGTACATTTCCTTATCCATCATCTATTTCGTCATCTGCTTTGGACTAGAAAAGCTGTTTATGTACATGGAGAAACGCTTGCTCCAGCACGAGCAACCGCTTGTGACGGAAGAACGTGAGCCGTTGTCGCGCAGGTGGTTCAAAGGTATCTGGTCCTCGCAGCCGGATAAAGGAGGCTTCCAAGCATGAGTATCGATCCTGGATTCATATGGACGGCCTTTGTTCAATTGCTTTCTGCACTGCCTACTACACTGATAATTACAGTAGTTTCTGTCTTTTTTGGATTTCTAATTGGTGCATCTGTAGCACTAATCCGACTATACCGCGTGCCTTATATTCATTATATCGCAACAGCTTATGTGACGTTTGTTCGCGGTACACCGATGCTTATGCATCTGCTGCTTATCTATTTCGGATTGCCGATGATCATCGATTCGATTGCGGTTACTTTCGGTTGGAGTTTCCGTTCCGTGTCCATACCCATGATCGGCTTTGCTTTTCTCTCTTTTTCCATCACCGCCGGTGCTTACCTTTCGGAGGTAGTCAGATCGGGAATCGTGGCGATTAATCGGGGGCAAATGGAAGCCGCCTATTCGATCGGGATGACGACGACACAGGCACTTCGTCGCATTATTTTGCCACAAGCTCTAGCCGTAAGTTTACCGAACTTATCCAATACTTTGATTGGCATGCTGCACGGTTCTACACTGGCTTTTACCGTATCTGTGGTGGAAATCAACGCCAAAGCACAAATTGTCGCAACGACAAATTGGAAATTTTTCGAAGCTTATATTGCAGCAGCCTTGCTGTTCTGGGGGATCACTTTCTTGATTGAACGAGCCACGGGCTTACTAGAGAAACGAATCAATCTGTATAACCGAGGTGGCGTGTCATGATCCAACTAACGAATATCACCAAATCGTTTGGTAAAAACGAAGTGCTGAAAGGGATCAACCTTACCGTGCAAAAAGGAGAAGTCGTCTGTATCCTTGGCCCCAGCGGTTCAGGGAAAACAACGCTGCTCCGTTGCTTGAACTATTTGGAAAAGCCGAATCTCGGCGAAGTGACGATCGGGGATTTCACCGTGAATTGCAAGCGTCTCAGCAAGGGAGAGATTCATGCGCTCAGGCAAAAAACAGCTATGGTGTTCCAACATTACAATCTATTCAAACATAAAACAGTAATCGAAAACGTCATGGAAGGCCTTATGATTGTCCAAAAGCAATCGAAGGAGAAGGCAAGAGAGACCAGCGTAAAAGTGCTGGAGAAAGTCGGACTGGGAAGCAAGTTAGATGCGTATCCAAGTCAACTATCGGGCGGACAGCAGCAACGTGTAGGTATTGCCCGCGCGCTGGCTCTGAATCCTGAAGTCATTCTATTCGATGAACCGACATCCGCACTCGATCCTGAACTTGTTGGTGAAGTACTTGACGTGATCCAGAAGATTGCTAAGGAAGGTATCACGATGATTATCGTCACTCATGAAATGGGTTTTGCTCGAGAAGTGGCTAATCATGTGGTCTTTATGGATGAAGGTGTCATTGTGGAGGAAGGCAACCCGAGGGATATTTTCGGCAATGCCAAAGAAGAACGCACGAAACAATTTCTGAAGCGCATTACGCCCGAATGGAGTTACAACATATAGCACCAAGCCAGTTACGGAAACGGAGTGTATGAACATGGGGATTAAATTAAGCATTTTAGATCAAAGCGTCGTCTTTCCAGGCGAAACCGCCTATGATGCTTTTCAGCATACGATTGAGCTTGTGCAGAAGGCGGAGTCGCTCTCTTATAACCGATTCTGGGTATCTGAGCATCACGATTCCGAGCAAGTAGCGGGTTCTTCACCCGAAGTATTAATTTCTCATTTACTGGCCAAAACAGAGCGCATTCGCATTGGCTCCGGTGGCATCATGCTGCAGCACTACAGCCCCTATAAGGTGGCTGAGAACTTCAATGTGTTAGCTTCTCTAGCTCCAGGTAGGGTAGATCTCGGCATTGGCCGTGCTCCAGGCGGCTTACCTCGTTCAACGAAAGCTTTGCAACAAGGAATTACCGAAGCAGCTACTTTGACGGAGAAGTTAGAGGATTTACAACAATTTGTGACAAATCAATTGCATGATGAGCATCCCTTGAAGGGCTTGAAAGTCTCGCCAATACCTACTGTGCCTGTGGATATTTATATCCTCGGCGCTAGTGCAGCGAGCGCACAATCGGCTGCTGAGGCTGGTTTACCTTATGTTTTTGCCCAATTCATTAATGGGGATCATGCAATTGCTGAAGCGGCTTTTGAAGCGTATCATCAACATTTTAATACGGAAAAAGGCACACAACCCAAGCTTCTCTTAGCACTCTCACTTATCGTAGCAGATACAGAAGAAGAAGCTAACGAGCTTGCAGGTGAATACAAGAATGTCAAAATTCATTTGGAAAATGGCAAGACTTTAACGGTCGGAACGCTTGAGCAAGCAGAGGAATATGGTCGCCAAACGCAGGCCAAATTTACCGTTGAAGAGAAGCAGGCGGAAATTACGAAGGGTACGAAAGAGACTGTACGTCAAAAATTGTTCGAGATCCAACAAAAATATAACATCGATGAATTTATCGTAACGACATCCGTGAAAGATTTTAGCAAACGCCTGCGTTCATTTGAACTGCTGAGTGAAGCATTCGCGGAACTGTTGGTGTAAGTTCGAAGGAGGCATGTGAGATGAGTTCAACAACTTTCCAGCAGACGTCACCGGATTGGGCTCAGAAGCTGGTGGAAATCCGACGACATTTACATCAGCATCCTGAATTGTCGCATGAGGAAATACAAACAACAGCTGCGATTACTAGCTGGCTCACTGAAGCGGGGATACGTATTGCAGATTTCCAGCTGAAAACGGGTCTAATTGCAGAGGTAGGCGGCTTACAGGAAGGGCCAATTATTGCCATACGGGCAGATATCGATGCCTTGCCGATTCAAGAAGATACAGGGCTTCCCTATGCGTCGCAGGTAGCAGGGAAGATGCATGCTTGCGGGCATGATTTTCATACGGCAGCAGTCCTTGGCGCAGCCTTCTTGCTTAAGCAGCAGGAGAGTGAGCTGAGGGGAACGGTTCGATTTATTTTTCAACCAGCTGAGGAGAAGGCGCAGGGGGCGGAGCAGGTTATAAGCAGCGGCGCACTTGAAGGTGTTCGTGCGATTTATGGCATGCACAACAAACCTGATCTTCCTGTCGGGACGATAGGGATCAAAGATGGGCCTCTGATGGCGGCGGCAGACGGATTCGTAATCGAAGTCGAAGGACTTGGCACACATGCAGCTGTCCCAGAAGCGGGGATAGATCCGATTGTAACGGGAGCGCATATCATCACCGCGCTTCAATCTATCGTTAGCCGTAATGTTAGTTCATTGCAAAGTGCAGTAATTAGTGTGACACGCATCCATAGCGGAACTGCTTGGAATGTGATTCCTGATAAAGCCATTCTAGATGGCACACTGCGTACATTTGAAGAGAATGTCCGAACACTGATTATCAAGCGAATGGAGCAGGTTGTACACGGTGTAGCCGCTGCTTATGGGACGAAAGCTTCAGTTCGATGGATCAAAGGACCGCCATCTGTGTTCAATGATAAGCAATTAACTCTGTTGGCAAAAGATGCTGCTGAGCAAGTAGGTTTGGATGTCATTACACCTGTACCGTCACCAGCGGGCGAGGATTTTGCATTTTATCAGAAGAAAACTCCCGGTGTCTTCCTATTTATGGGCACATCGGGGCCGCAAGAGTGGCATCATCCTGCATTTGATATCGATGAACGAGCTTTGCCGATTAGTGCGCGATATTTTGCTATTTTAGCTCAAAAAGCCTTAGAAGACCTATCATCCGACATTCCATTGGAGGTATCCATATGAGTATAACAATTCCTAATTTATCAGCTTATTTGCATACCCATCAACAACTTCAGGAAGCTATCCAGGGACTGAACGAAGAGCAATTGGTTTGGAAGCCAGCACAAGATAAATGGAGTGTAACGGAGGTGCTGTCTCATTTGGCCGATCATAACATTGTCGTATCCTTCCGAATCCGCGCTATCATTTCTGGTGCATCGGCAATTTTGCCAGCTTTTGATCAAGATCCATGGGTCAGCAGCGCCAAAGCCAATGAAGGCTTAGCTTCCGATATTTTAGTTTTATTTCAGTCATTATTAGTATATAACCATGAGCTTTTTGGACGATTATCACCCGATGATTGGGAGAAAACAGGCGTTAATTTCAAAGGACAAACACTTACACTAAAAGATGTTGTTAACTCCTTTATCGCACATGTGCAGGTTCATTTAGCACAAATTGCACGAATCAAGAATGCGTTGGAAGCGCACGTATAGGGAGGGATTCGATATGGCGGATGTAAAAGACGTTCACATTCGGGAAGCCAATGACGGTGACCGCGAGGCGATTCGAAGAGTTCTGGAAGATGCCTATGGCCAATATCGGGATGTGCTGCCTCCAGAAGGCTGGGATCAATATAAAGAAAATATTATCGCATCTGTGGATAGTAGTAAGCCCATCGCGCGGATTATTGCACTAATTGACGATGAAATTGTTGGTAGCTCTCAATTGTTTCTATCCTCCGAAGCCGCTTACGGCGCGCCAGAGCTTGAGATTGAGTCACCTATCCTTCGTTTACTAGCGGTTTCACCAAGTGCCAGAGGCAAGGGAATCGCTACCGCATTGATTAAAGAAAATGTGAGACGCGCTGCCGAGTTAGGTGCAGCCACACTTCATTTGCACACCTCGGATATGATGGAATCGGCTGTGAAGCTCTATGAACGTTTGGGTTTCGAACGCGCTTATGACAAGGATATTCAAAAAGGTGAAATACTCGTGAAAAGCTATCGGCTGCATATACAGACCGCAGCGATATTGTGAAAGGACGGAGATAATCATGGCTAAACAAAAACAAATCAAATTAGGTGCCATCATTCATGGCGTAGGTGGTCATGTGTCAGGCTGGAGACACCCTGAAGCGATTACGGATGCTAGTGTGAATTTTGGTTTTTATAAACAGCAAGCACAGAAAGCCGAATCCGGTAAATTCGATCTTGTTTTTATCGCGGATGGCTTATATATTACGGAAAAATCGATCCCGCATTTCCTTAATCGGTTCGAGCCGATTACCATTCTATCAGCGTTAGCATCGGTCACCTCGCACATTGGACTGGTAGGGACGTTATCGACATCCTACAGTGAGCCTTTCACCGTGGCCCGGCAATTTGCTTCCATTGATTTGATCAGTGATGGACGTTCTGGTTGGAACGTTGTTACCTCTCCGCTAGAAGGTTCAGCGAAAAACTATAGCAAAGCGGAGCACCCGTCTCATCCAGAGCGCTATCGGATCGCCAATGAGTACTTAGAAGTGACACGCGGGCTATGGGATTCGTGGGAAGATGATGCTTTTGTTCGTGATAAAGAGAGTGGTGTGTTTTTTGACCCAAGTAAGCTTCACACATTGAACCACAAAGGTGAATATTTCTCCGTCCAAGGGCCGTTGAATATCGCTCGTTCAAGACAAGGACAGCCGGTTATATTCCAGGCAGGGGCTTCAGAGGATGGCCGAGCGTTTGCAGCGAAAGTGGCGGATGCGATTTTTGCAGGACATGAGTCGATTGACGAAGCGAAAGCCTATTATGCGGATATCAAAAAGAGAGCTGCCTCCGAAGGCCGTAATCCGGATGAAGTAGTAATTCTACCGGGCATAGCCCCGATAATCGGACTTACAGAAGAAGAAGCTGAGCGCAAATATCAAGAAGTCGCGAACCTCGTTACCATTGATAAAGCGTTGGATTACCTAGGCCGATTCTTCGAGCATCACGATTTCTCTCAATATCCGTTAGATGAACCTTTCCCTGAGCTAGGTGATTTCGGGAGCAATAGCTTCCGCAGCGGAACAGACAAAATTAAGCAAACAGCAAAAGAGAAGAACCTAACGCTGCGCCAAGTCGCTTTAAATGTGGCTACGCCTCGAAACGAATTCACTGGCACCCCAGAATATGTGGCTGATCGCGTGCAAGCGTGGTTCGAAGAAAATGCCGCAGATGGTTTTATCATCGCCGCTGCCTTACCAAAAGGCTTGGATGACTTCGTCGATCACGTTGTGCCAATCCTGCAGGAGCGCGGATTGTACAGAATCGAGTATGAAGCAGATACGCTTCGCGGGAATCTCGGTATACCAGTTCCGGCGAATCGATATACGAAGGTGAATGTGTAGCTGTACGTTGGCCAATAGGTATCTGTAAGACTGTTCACATGGCTGAAAAGGCCAGTGGGCAGTTTTTTAGTATAAATAACCTATTCAAAACGCAGCAGATAACTTTATAACTCTAACCGTACATTCCATTCAATTCCTTCTCGATCGACATGCGTGAATCAATTGGCCAATCCACTTAAACTAGTCAATACACTCAAACCCTAAATTCACTCAATTTACAACTCACTTTAATCACAATTCACCTGATTCACTCAATCTACCCCAATCCAAGCACGCCAAGCACACCAAGTACACCAAGTACACCATGCACGCCACCCACCGCAAGTACACCAAGTACCCCAAGTACCCCAAGTACCGCAAGTACCCCAAGTACCCTTGTACTCCAAGTACCCCAAGTACCCCACGCACTCCACTCAACCTAGCTAAATTCATGCAATCCTGTAGACTCACCCCACGGTGCTCCACCCTAACTATCGAGAAAACAATTTTCTGAGGTATCTACAATAAATAAATGGAGTTAGAAGCTTTCTTAAGAGAGAACAATATATATCTTTCCGATCTAGAGGGTGAGAGTGAGCTAGATTTTCAATGAAAATATAATTACTAGGTGTTCTTTGCGAGTTATTCAAATTTCTTTCATGACACTTGTAGATACCACAGAAAAAGCTTTTTATTGAAATAGTCAGTCGAATGGCCTCATGCTGATTGTGACGAACTATCCATTAGTGTGCTAAATAGTAGTTCTTTCGGGTTTGTTTGACTCCTGTAGATACCACAGAAAATGCCTTTCAGTGAAATAGTCATTCGAACGTGAGCATGTATCTGAATTTTTCAATATTTTAGTCAAGTTCCGTACCTTCGCGCATATACTGTGTTAGATTCTTATCTTTATGCTTGTTCGAAAGCCTCTATAATGCTCTGAAAGCGATTACCCATCGACATTTACGTGACAAAATTCACAATGATGACAGGCTCCCAGGCCAGTTGTCAAAACATGCAAGCCAGTTCCTCGCAGAAATAGGAGGGTGCAGAGATGCTGCATATTGTCGTCTGTATTAAACAAGTTCCGGACTCTAGAGAAATTCGCATTGATCCCAAGAATAATACGCTCATTCGTCAAGGTGTTCCCAGCATTGTGAATTTCTATGATATGCATGGTTTGGAAGAGGCACTGCGCATTAAGGATGAGCAAGGTGCGCGCATTACCGTTGTCACTATGGGACCGCCACCAGCAGAAAAAGGACTTAAGGAATGTATTTCTTTAGGCGCCGATGATGCCGTATTGGTGACGGATCGTGGTTTTGCAGGAGCGGATACTCTAGCTACCTCGTATGTTGTTGCTCGAACAATTCGCAAAATTGCGGAAACGTGGGGGCCGGTGGATATTGTTTTTTGCGGAAAACAAACATTAGATGGTGATACCGGACAAGTTGGCCCAGGTGTAGCCTGTCGATTGGATTTGGAACAACTTACCTATGTCAACAAAGTGGTTAAAGTGGATGAAGAAAACCGTAAAGTACGTGTTCACCGACTGCTGGAGGATGGCATTGAAGTTGTTGAGACAAGCATGCCAGTACTGATCACCGCGCTGAAAGAGCTGAATAAAGTGAGACGGGCTTCTTTGCCGGGCATGATTCGAGCGGCTAGATATAAACCTACCGTATGGACGACGGCTGATTTTCCAGATCTGGAGAGGGCAAAGATTGGACTCAAAGGCTCTCCGACAATTGTAGCCAAAACGTGGGTACCGGAGATTAAAGCGGTGAAAACGCAAATGATCACTTTCGATAGTCCAGAAACTGGCGCAGCTCAGCTAGCCGACAAGTTATTGACGAAGGACATGCAAACCCTATTAGACTGGGCTTAATAGATAGTTTGGAACGGAGGATGACACGATGGCAAGAGAAACGGAACAGATTGATCCGACGATGCCGGACTGGTCGGCATATCGTGGGGTTTTGATCGTTGTTGAGCAGCGCGAGGGCATCGCGAAAAAGGTGTCCTGGCAGCTGCTAGGCGAAGGCAAAAAGCTAGCAGCAAAGCTGGAAGCGCCGCTCATGGCGCTCGTCATCGGCGAGAATGTCACACATCTCGCTGATGAAGCCGTGCATTACGGCGCGGACCGGGTTTACCTCTGCGAAGCCGCGGAGCTTCGCAATTACAGGACCCGGCCATACAGCCGGGTCTGTCTGAAGCTGATCGAGGATGCGAAGCCCGAGATCGTGCTGTTCGGCGCGACGGCGACAGGTCGCGACTTAGCAGGTGCAATTGCGACGCACCTTCCAACGGGGCTGACGGCCGACACGACGCAGCTCGATGTGGAGCCGCCGCCATCGCGCCTTCTGCTGGCCAGCCGGCCAGCTTTCTCTGAGAAGATGATGGCCACCATCCTCTGCAAGCAGTACCGGCCGCAAATGGCGACAGCGCGCGCCGGCGTGTTTCAGGCGCTGCCGAAGGACGCGGAGCGCCAAGGCGAGATCATCCGTATCGAAGCCACGATGCGCGAGGACGAGATTGACGCGCAGGTGCTCGACTTCCTGCGCGAAACAGGGAAGCTGAATCTCGAGGACTGCGAGATTATCGTTGCTGGGGGCCGAGGACTTGGCGGGCCCGATGCTTTCAAGCTGCTCGCCGAACTAGCGGATGCGCTCGGAGGAGTCGTTGGCGCGTCCCGCGCTGCCGTGGATGCGGGCTGGATCAGCCACGAGCATCAGGTGGGGCAGACGGGTGCTACGGTGCGGCCGAAGCTCTATTTCGCCATCGGCATCTCTGGCGCCGTGCAGCATACGGTCGGTATGAGCCATGCCGATGTTGTCGTCGCCATCAACAAAGATGAGAAAGCGCCTATTTTCCAATTTGCCCATTATGGTCTTGTAGGGGATTTATTCAAAATTGTTCCTGCGATTACAGAGGAATTCAGGAAACGTCGTACGCTTTTTGGCATTCACCCCTCATCAGTGGTTGATGCCTCGATTTCCACAACACAGACGCTGACAGAGGCGACCTTCGCGCGAGAAAGGAGTGAAGCGAAATGAATGAAAAATTCGACGCCATCGTCGTTGGCGGTGGTCCTGCTGGAGCAGCTGCAGCGTTAACAATGGCACGAGCTGGTTTATCGGTTGTACTGCTCGAAAGAGGCGAATTTCCAGGGGCCAAGAATATATTTGGCGGTGTCCTCTATCGAAAGCAAATTGAGGAGCTTGTCCCTGAGTTTTGGACGGAGAAGAACTTTCCGATGGAGCGCTACATTGTTGAACAGCGGATCTGGATGATGGGCAAAGAGTCGATGGTCACGTTCGGACATCGTAATGAGGCCTACAAGGAGCCCTTTAATTGCTTCACTGGCCTGCGGGTCAAATTCGATCAATGGTTCGCTGAAAAAGCCGTCGCAGCAGGTGCGATCCCGATTTACGAAACCGTGGCACTAGACGTTATTCGAGAAGGTAACAAGGTTGTTGGCGTGCGCACCGACCGAGATGATGGCGATTTATATGCGGACGTTGTCGTCATTGCCGATGGCGTTAATTCCTTGCTCGGCAAAGCCATGGGAATTCATAAGGAATGGATGCCGGATGAGGTGTCTTTAGCTGTTAAAGAGGTCATTGCACTGCCACGTGAGAAGATTGAGGACCGCTTTGGGCTTGAGGGAGATGAAGGTGTCACCATCGAATTTATGGGCGAAACCTCGCTCGGTATGGCGGGCATGGGCTTTCTATACACGAATAAAGAAACGATCTCGTTAGGGGTCGGTGTAATGGTGAACCATTTGCGGGATAAAAAGGTGAAGCCATACGCTGTGCTTGAAGCGGTTAAACAGCATCCGATGATTCGAAAGTTGATTCAAGGCGGAGAGACCAAGGAATATTCAGGTCACCTTATTCCAGAAGGGGGCTTTCATTCAATCCCACCCCTATCTGGTGATGGCTGGTGTGTCTGCGGTGATGCCGCACAGTTGATTAATTTTGTCCACCGGGAGGGGACGAATCTCGCGATGACCTCGGGCCGATTGGCCGGGGAAGCCATTATCGAAGCGAAAGCACGCGGGGATTTTTCAGCCCCAACGATGCATCTTTACGATAATAAAATCCGAGAATCTTTTGTACACAAGGATCTACAAAAGTACAAAGGGATGCACCAATTTTTGAAAGAACAGGATCCTGAATTATTATTCGATCGACTGCCACGTGCCGTGAATGAAGCGGCTTATAATATGTTCCTCGTAGATGGAATTACGAAAGCTGAGAAGCAAAAAATGGCCATGAAGCTCATCAAAAATGCCGCAGGCGGTACGGTAAACTTGATGAAGCTAGGCTATAAGGGATGGAGGGCGATGAACGGATGAGCCAAAGTGATATTTCAGATAAACTGTTTACCATTCGTTACAAATGCGATGATAAATCCCATCTGGTGATTAAAGACAAACAAACCTGCTTGAATTGTGTGACGAAGGACTGCAATTATTTCTGTCCTTCCGATGTGTATGAGTGGGAAAAGAAGCTTAAGATCACGACGGTTGCATTTGAAAATTGTATTGAATGTGGTACGTGCCGCATTGCGTGTCCTTCATACAACATCGATTGGGTGTATCCGAAGGGTGGACATGGGATGACGTATAAGTACGGCTAAATGTGGCGTGTGGATGAAGATAGAGCGGAGACCGGTTAGGGGTCTTGGCTCTATCTTTTTTTTGTCGAAAAACGACATTTCTCCATATGTTGGTGTAGTTTCTCCATAGTTTTGTTTGTTTCAGGACACGATAATAGAAGATAGGAGGGATTTATAATGACAATTTCTTTTGAACCTGTACAAGGTATATTCCATTTGCAAAATAAACATATGAGCTATGTGATTCAGCTTATTAATGGTACCTATCCAGCCCATGTGTACTGGGGCCGCTCTATACGATCTGGTCAACTCGGTACGGTGATTCAATATAAGGAAAGAGCTTCATTTAGCCCGAATCCGGTCAAGGAAAATAAAACGATCTCATTTGATACACTCCCACAGGAATACCCTGCTTATGGGACAAGCGATTTCCGTGAACCGGCGTATCAAGTGGCGCTTCCGAATGGCTCAACGATCACTGAGCTTATCTATGATAAGCATCGGATCGTGCAAGGGAAACCTGCGTTAGAGGGTTTACCCTCAACCTATGTAGAAGCAGATCATGAAGCTGAAACGTTAGAAATTGAGCTTGTTGACAAAGTAGCAGGTTTGCGAGCTATTCTGTCCTATTCAGTTTTCGCTGATCATGGCGCAATCACTCGTTCTGTTCGTTTCGTAAACGAGGGTACAGCTGATCTCAAGCTGCTCCGTGCGTTAAGTATGAGTGTGGATTATTCCCATGCGGACTGGGATCTGTTACAGCTCTCTGGCAGTTGGGCGCGTGAGCGTCATATTGAAAGAAGAGCGCTTGCTCCTGGAAAATTGACCGTCGAAAGCCGACGTGGATCAAGCAGCCATTCCCATAACCCGTTTGTCGCTTTACTAGCCAAAGATGCCAATGAAGACTACGGGGATGTGTATGGTTTTAACCTCGTGTACAGCGGAAATTTCGCCGCGCACGCCGAAGTCGATCCTTTTGCTACTGCGCGTGTCTCCATAGGAATCAATCCCTTTGATTTCAGCTGGCTGCTAGAGCCGGGGCAAAGTTTCCAAACGCCAGAGGCTGTTATGGTGTATTCCAATGAGGGTATTGGCGAAATGTCCAGAACATACCACCGTTTATACCGTACGCGACTTTGCCGCGGTGAGTTCCGTGATCGTGTACGACCTGTCCTAGTCAACAACTGGGAAGCGACGTATTTCGATTTTAACGCTGATAAAATTGAGAGCATTGCTCGTGCCGGCAAAGAGCTGGGTATTGAGCTATTCGTATTGGATGATGGTTGGTTCGGCAAAAGAAATGACGATACGACTTCACTTGGGGACTGGGTTGTCGATAAGGCGAAACTCCCTGGTGGACTTGAAGATTTGGTAGAACGAGTGAACAAGCTGGGATTGGAATTCGGTTTATGGTTTGAGCCTGAAATGGTATCGCCAGAGAGTGATTTGTATCGAAAGCATCCAGATTGGTGCCTGCATGTACCGGATCGTCGACGTACGGAAGGTCGTGGGCAGCTGATTCTTGATTTTTCCCGCGAAGATGTTTGTGATGGCGTGATGGCCATGCTGCGTAACATTTTAAGTAGTGCTCCAATCACTTATGTCAAATGGGATATGAATCGGAACATGACCGAAATTGGCTCCGCCGCTTTGCCGCCTGAACGTCAAAGAGAGACGGCACATCGATACATGCTTGGCTTGTATCGCGTAATGGAAACCATTACGACCGAATATCCACACATCTTGTTTGAAAGCTGTTCCGGCGGCGGTGGCCGTTTCGATCCGGGTATTCTGTATTACATGCCGCAAACGTGGACGAGCGATAATACGGATGCCGTATGCCGTTTGAAAATCCAATATGGGACGAGCATCGTGTACCCTGTTAGTTCCATGGGATCGCATGTTTCAGCTGTGCCTAATCATCAAGTGCATCGCATCACTTCTTTGGAAACCCGCGGTCATGTGGCAATGTCAGGTAACTTCGGCTATGAGCTTGATCTGACGAAGTTCACGGAAGAAGAGAAGGAGCTCGTCAAACGTCAAGTTGCCGACTACAAACAACTTCGACCGCTTGTTCAATTTGGCGATATGTATCGCCTGTTGAGCCCGTTCGAGGGGAATGACACAGCGTGGATGATTGTCTCCGAGGACAAGACACAAGCAATGGTCGTGTTCATCCGAGTGCTTGCTGAACCTTATGCGCCGTTGAAGACGTTGCGCTTAAAGGGACTTAACCCTGCCTTCGATTATCAAATCGAAGGCTCGGAAGGGCTATTCCCCGGCGACCATCTGTTATACGCCGGTATATCTGTCGCCGGGTTGCATGGCGACTTCCAGAGCAAAATCTGGCTGCTGAACGCTAAGTAGCAGCAGATATAAAACCCCTATTTCCCGTTTATGGGAAATAGGGGTTTTATTCATTATGAGTGTTGTTGGAAGCACTCTTCGGTGAAATTTATTTTCTGTGATTTCTACAACAACTTTAAAGCTTCAAGGTAACCTTGTAGGGGTGAGAAGAGGGTAGAGAGATGACGAGTGAAGATGGTGAAGAGTAGTCGTGGGAGATCAAGGTTCTTATAGATACCACAGATAATCGTATTAGCGAATAAGCGTGATCGGAATGAACTTGATTCTGCTCAACTTACACTTGAAGTGGATTCATTTTTCTGGAAATTTGCGATATGATAGATGAATTCATACCATCATTTAAGTGAAGGGAGACAATGCTAACATGCTGCAACGACCAAGTCATGACGAATATTCATCCTACTATACGGGGTACATCGGGTTGGTGCCCGAAGGGGACTATGTATCCATTTTGAACAGTCAAGAGAAGGCGCTCGTATCGCTATTTGCACAGTTAACGGAGGATCAAGCTTTATCACGCTATGCACCTGATAAGTGGAGTCTGAAGGAAGTACTGGCTCATATCACGGATACAGAGCGTATTATGAGTTATAGATTACTGCGTATAGCTCGCGGAGATACGACAGATTTACCTGGCTTTGATCAAGATATATTCATAGCGAATGCGTCGTTCGATGAAGTGGCTTTAACGGATCTGGTGAAGGATTTCCAAGCAGTGCGACAAGCTACGTTGGCACTGTTGCCTTCAATCACTGAAACGGCGTGGACACGTTTTGGGACAGCGAATACGTTCGCAATTTCTGCCAGAGCCATTGCCTATGTGATCGCAGGTCATGCTCAGCATCATCTTAACATCGCTGAGCAGAAGTACTTATAGCAAAGAAAAAGCCTGAAATCCAGAAGTGGATTTCAGGCTTTTTTTTAGTAAAGCGAAAGTGCCAGCGAATCTCGTTCATTCAAGGAATGAAGAATCGCTTCGCACCCGACAATCTCGATGCTAATGATTGAATCCAGACATTTCTTGAGTGTTGCTCTTCCTTTGGTAACCTTGGCCTCAAGTGCTGACTTCAGTAAATTGAACTTCTTTTTATTTTTCTCATCGGAGTATACGGGTACAGGTTTGTTATGAATCGTTATAAACATTTTCATGAGTTCCACCATCCTAAGAATTGGATATAGTACTAGCATATCGGATTATTATTAATAGAACCTTAAAATAGTTTTACAATTTTAAGACAAATAAGAGATTGCTATGTATTTTCGTATATAGATAATACGATTTAGCGGCTGAAAATGTTTCATACAATGGCCAGGAATATTGAATATTGTGTGAATTTAATCAAATGAATCATGTTAGGTGTGCTGCATGTTTTGTCGATAGGCTTTAGGTGATGTAGCGAAACGTTGTTTAAATGCACGATGAAAGTAAGGGTAAGAGCCGAAACCACAGCTAAGAGCAATTTGTTCTAAGGACATGGAGCTATCATGCATACGCTCGACCGCGCTGGATAGGCGCACTTCTGTCGCATATTGGATCATTGTTTTACCGAAATATTCTTTGAACAAATGAACTGCTCGGGAGATGCTTAGTCCTACATGGTCTGCCACATCTTCAATTTTGAACGCTGCTGTAGCATGTGCCTCTATAAATCGTTTCATGCGAGTGCCTGTGAAAGGGCGACCCTGCACCGTTTCTGTTGCCGCACGTTCAAGATAAAGGCATAAGGCTTGAAGCAAATATCCGCTTAGCTCGGGATTCTCTTCCTCCATTCTGCGTTTCTCCAGGCTTAATTGCCGCCACAGTGAGATCATTCTGGGGTCGAGGTCAATGCGCATACAGGTTGGTCTATTGTTACGCTTCCACCAGGCATCAATCCAGTCACCTTTACAAAATAGGTAGTAGTCTCCGCTGGCTATTTTACTGTCATTGTGCGAGAGCTCATTCTCAATACGCAGTTCATAGGGATCCCCTGGCTTAAAGAGGAGTAAGTGGCCAGCTTCTATTGTGATCATTCGTCCGTCGACAAGCGCTTCACAAGTTCCTTCTGTTTGTAATCGAAAAAGATAAGATTGGAGCCCAGATTTGGTACTCACATAAAACGGGTCCATATGAAATGAATACCCACAAGTTAATAGTTCAGCTTTCATGTAATTTCGCCTTTCGTAGCCAAATAAGAGATGTTTTAATTATATCGTGAATGGTCATAATAGGCTAATCTCGCTTATACTAAGGCCAAGGTTACTATTTTCGATTTCACTTATGAGAAAAGAGGAGAACAAATGGGACGTTTAGGAATTGGACTTCAATTGTACACATTGAGAGATGATATGGCACGTGATATGGAAGGTACACTTCGCCATGTTGCGAAGTTAGGATATGAGGGTGTTGAGTTTGCTGGCTATTATGACATGCCTGCAGATAAGCTTAAAGGGTTGCTCGATGAGCTTGGATTGAAAGCTTTCGGAAGCCACATTAGCTTGCAAAGATTCCGTGATAATTTCCAAGGTGAGATCGATTATTTGAAAACAATCGGTGCTACATATGCCATTTGTCCTTATGTTGGTGCTGAAGAGCGCGAGTCCGTTGATCAATGGAAAGCCCTAATTGCTGAGTGCCAGTCATTAGCAGTTAAGACCCAAGAACAAGGTCTACAATTCCTATATCACAACCACGACTTCGAATTCCATTACAAAGTGGAAGATGAGTTCGTTTTCGACGCGATGTATGCGAACAATGATGCAATTAAAGTCGAAATGGACGTATGTTGGGTACAATTCGCAGGGCAAGATCCACTAGCGTACATTGCCAAATATGCAGGACGTCTTCCTTTGGTGCATTTCAAAGATTTCACGAAGAACGCTGAAGGTAAACTAGTTACTTTGGAGCTAGGCTTAGGCGATGTTCCTCTTGATAAAGTAATTGTTGCTGCTGAGCAAGCAGGTGTCGAATGGCTTGTTGTGGAACAAGATCACTGCCAGAAAGCACCTTTAACTAGTATTGAAAACAGCTTCAATTGGGTCAAAGAGCATTATTTAAACGTTCATAACTAATTCATTCTTATAATTCGAAGGAGCATTCATCACATGAGTAAAATTAAAGTAGCCGTCATTGGCTGTGGATCCATTTCCAAACATAGACATATCCCAGAATACGCTTCAAATTCAAATGTTGAACTAGTAGCATTCGTTGATCCAATCATCGAAAGAGCTGAGCACTACGCACAGCTGCATGGCGGTAAAGCGTACAGCAACTATGTTGACATGTTGAAAGCAGAAAAAGTTGACGCAGTTAGCGTATGTACACCTAACTACCTTCACGCTGAAATCTCTATTGCCGCGGCTAATGCCGGTGCGCATGTGCTTGTAGAGAAGCCAATGGCTACAACAGCTGCTGAATCCGAGGCGATGATCGAAGCTGCGAAGAAAAATGGCGTGTTCTTGATGGTTGGCCACAACCAACGTCTAATGCCTCCGCATGTGAAAGCCAAAGAAATCTTGGAAACAGGTAAGCTTGGAAAGGTTCTTACATTCCGTACATCCTTCGGTCATCCAGGTCCTGAGGGTTGGAGTGTTGATGGTCGTGAGAGCTGGTTCTTCCGCAAGGAAGAAGCAATTATGGGCGCAATGGGCGATTTAGGCGTACACAAGTCTGATCTTATCCGTTGGTTGCTTGATGACGAAGTAGCTCAAGTAGCTGCGTTCGTTGGTACGCTTCACAAAGATGGAACAGACGTCGATGATAATGCAACTTGCTTGCTACGCATGAAAAGCGGTGCAACAGGCTCACTAGTAGCGAGCTGGACGTACTACAAAGGTCAAGATAACTCCACAGTTCTATGGTGTGAGAATGGCGTTATCAAAATCGATACTGACCCTAACGATCAAGTGATCGTTGAGCTTCGTAATGGTTCGGTTGAGCGTTACAAAGTGGGTCAAGTAGCAACGAATGAGAAACAAACATCCAGTGGTGTTGTCGACGAGTTCGTTACTAGTATTCTAGATAACAAACCACCTCGCATTTCTGGCGAAGAGGGCTACCAAGCGTTGAAAGTAATTCTTGCAGCGTTCGAATCCGAAGCTACTGGTAAAATCATTAATCTCTAAGTTATAGAGTTAAATATTGAAGAAGCTCATCCCATATGGGGTGAGCTTCTTCTTGTTTATGACGGCAAATTGGAATGAAAAAGCCCCCAATCCTCAAGATGAGAACTAGGGGCTAGGAACATGCTTCTTAACGTCCGCCGATATCAATGGAAACGGAGTTAGACTTGCCTACAATCGTTTCTTTGGAGTCTTTGACTTGTACTTGGATGTCCCAAAGGCCTGTTTTGAGTAGAGCCCCTTCAACCAACGCAGTAGCGGTGTGCTCATCTTTCCAAGTCGTCGGTATCGCTTTACCATTCAAAGTTACGTAACCTAGAGGTGGAAGATTATTACCGGTAACCGTAATTGTTAAACTCGTGCGACCCGAAATATCTTGCGAGTCCGCTTCTACTTTATCTAAAGTAATTGGTCCGAAACCAAGGATATATTTAGGATCAATGATCGGTGTTAAATAGTTTTTGTAAGCGTGACGATCTCCGAAAAGGATGTCATATTGTAAGGTTTCGTAATTTTTCAAATCTTCTTCTTTAATATTCATTTCAGCAAAGTGATCCTTTGGCGGGATAACAGGATACTTTTTAGCCAATTCCGTTAGGAAATTTGTATAATAATTACCTTGCTGCTTCGATAATTCGATTAAATAAGGGCCTAAGAATGAAGGGCTAATATTCAAATTGTCCTTACGTTGTGTATCGAAATTATTCCATACGACCAACGGGACACTGTACATTTTTTTCAAGAAATCAGGATCATCTTTACCGCTAATATACTTCGTGTCAATATATGTTGCATAATCATCACCAAGTGCTGGCAGGTGATCGCCCCAGAAAGCGATAATCGTAGGCTCGCCTTTTTTCTCGTAGTATTCCACTAATTCCTTCAACATATTATCAGACCCATTAATACCTTGGGCAAGCGTTTCAAGCATCCCAACCGAAGAAGCGGAGAAGTTGCCTGTTACATTAAAGGTGTTTTTTGGGAATTTGCCAGGGTAGAAATGAAAATGATTTTCCATCGTGTTCGCAAACACGAAATCAGAGCCTGCGCTTTGCTCAGTTGCATGAATAATGTTAGCAGCAACCTCGCTATCCGCGATATAAGGACCGGAATACGTCGGTTTAAAATACTCAATCGGAATATATTTGGAAAAGCCGAAATCTTGATATATTTTATTACTATTAAAGTACCAATTATAAAAAGGGCTAATAGCAGTCGAGGTGTAACCCTGACGCGCATAAATACTTGCTAATGAATCGACTTCATTTGAAATATATTGATTATAGGCAATGGAGCCTTGTGGCAAGAAACGCATGGAGTTTCCAGTAAGTACTTCGAATTCCACATTGGCTGTCCCACCGCCATATTGCGGTGAAAGCATCGTTCCACTCGTTCCGGTCTTCTGCAGTTTATGGAAGAAAGGAATCGGATCTCTGTCGAACTTAGCGCCAGGGATAATGGTCGGATCCCAGAAAGCTTCGCTTAAAATGACAATAACGTTCGGTTTGATTGGTGTTGTTGAATCACCAGCTTTAACCGGTGGCGTCGGTGATGCATTTACGATGGCTTCAACAGCTTTATCATCATAACCTTCACGATGATCAGAAAACATGGCTTTGGTATTCAAAACGGTGGCAAGCGCATACCCGTTTGTTTTGGTGTTCTGTACTTGATTCCAAACAGCTGCTTCGATGCCAAACCACTTCTGAACAGGCAATGGTAGGTCCATATAGACAGCTAAGAACATAACTAAACCAATTCCAGCAAGAATTCCACGTTCTTTTAAAGCTACTTTTTTAATAAACATGGTTGTACGGTAGAGGATGAAGTAACTGCCAACAAGGAACAGGAGAATGACAGACAAGACATTAAATGTCAAAATGTTGGATAAATACTTCACCATATCGGAGGCTTCGCCTGCTACAACTAAATCCCATGGAGTTAAAGGCACGCCTAGTATTTTGAGCTTTACGCCGCTAATGAGGGCCAAGATAATGAGGAAACCGGCAATCACCCAATACGCGATTCGAGTTCGCCCAATGATGGCAACGAATAACAATAGAAGGCTTACAACGATCCATTCGTTGTAAAGAAGCTCCAGAACATGCTTGTAGCTCCAAGACATCATTTCAATGTAGTTCCCGCGGCTCAATATTTCCATGATCAAAACAGGGATTAGTGCAAGAAGTAAAAGTGGCAGTCTTGGCCGAATTACTAATAACAATCGTTCAATGTGTTGTTTCATAAATTCTCCTGTACAAATATAAGTTAAAAGTCCTTGAACACCTGATATTATATCATGCATTTCGACATTATTCGATGGTATCTCTATGAAAAATAGATAGTTTGCAGGAAAATGATGGCTATATCAAGAATACTTATAAAGAGGAGATAAGTTAGGAGGGGACTCGCGTATGGCAAAAGAACAAATGCGACTAAAGAGAGAAGCAGTTATGCAACTTCAACATCGGAAAATGACAAAAAGTGCGTTTTTTCGTCGTGGATTGTTCTTATTCATTGGTGCCGTTTTAATGTCAGTTGGATTAGAAATTTTTTTAGTGCCTAATCGAATTATTGATGGGGGAATCACGGGGATTTCGATCATTTTATCTTATTTGACGCAAGGGCCGATCGGTGTGTTCTTGTTCTTATTAAATATTCCTTTCCTATTCATCGGTTATAAATTGATTGGTAAAACCTTCGCCTTATCTACGCTCTTTGCCATTCTTGTCATGTCAGCAGGTACAGCCTTGCTTCATCCAGTGAAGGAACTTACGAACGATCCGTTGTTAGCCGCGGTATTCGGCGGGATTATTCTTGGCATTGGTGTGGGGATGGTAATCCGTTTCGGGGGATCACTGGATGGTACAGAAATCGTTGCGATTCTCGTTTCGAAAAAAATTCCTTTCTCGGTCGGCGAAATCGTTATGTTTTTCAACTTATTCATTCTTGGAAGTGCAGGGTTTGTCTATACATGGGACCGTGCAATGTACTCGTTAATAGCTTATTTCATTGCTTATAAAATGATTGATGTCACCATTGAAGGGTTCGATGAGTCGAAGTCTGTGTGGATTATTAGTGACAACTTTAGAGAAATTGGCGAAGCGATTCTGGATCGTTTAGGACGCGGCGTCACTTATTTGGAAGGCGAAGGCGGTTTCTCTGGTGATAACAAGAAAGTCATCTTTTGTGTGATTACACGTTTGGAAGAAGCCAAGTTGAAATCCATCGTGGATGGACTTGACCCTAAAGCATTTCTTGCAGTTGGTAATATCCACGATGTCAAAGGCGGAAGATTTAAGAAAAGAGATATCCACTAGTCGGATTTCTCCTTCTCGATTTCTTTATCCCTATGTGTAGAACCTCGCTCAAAAAAACCCAAATTTCTTAGCTGCTGAGCAGCATCCTTGCTGCTCGGGCTTCCGAGCTTTTTCAAAATATGACCCACATGAATTTTTACTGTTCGCAATGAAATGAAGAAACGATTTGCAATTTCCGTCTGCGTATGACCTTGATCGATCATATCAAGAACTTGAAGTTCGGTTGGGGTGATGAGATCCCGCACTTCTTTGATCTTGAATTGCTGCTCCAACCGTTTGAGTCTGCGGAATTCCTCGCGCATCTGTTCAGAAACAGCTGCATTAATAGCGGACTGGCGCGCATGAGCCGCGCGAATAATGCCTGGGAGCTCCTCGAAACGAGATTTAATTTGATAATCGATTGCTCCTGCTTGGAAGGAACGGAAAATGAAATCCTTTTCCTCCATCGAAGTTAACATGATGACTTTGGCGCCCCAAGATAAAAAGGCTTGCTCCGCTAGTCCTATGCCCGCTGGTTCATTTTGAAGCATAATATCCATAAGTACGACATCAGCAGAAGGTGTGGCTTGACCAAATAATGCTTGAGCATCTTCTGCTGTAGATCGGCTCTCCACGACAGTCATATCTCCTTGACGATTCAAATAATCCGTCAGACCGCGCAGCCAATCCAGATCATCTTCCACGATGAGTATGCGAATTGAATCCATTCCGATACTTCCTCTCTACAATTCTAACGCTGTCCTGGAAATGTCAAATATACACTTGTACCTTTACCGGGTTCACTGCTAATTTCCAAACTACCACCGTGTTTTTTCATGACGCTATAGCAATAAGCAAGGCCGAGACCAAAGTTATTCCGGTTGCCACTTTTTGTAGTGTAGAAAGGTTCTACAGCTTGCTTGAGGACTGATTTCTCCATTCCCATGCCTGTATCTTTAATTTCAAGTACAATATTTTTTTTGCTTGAAAAAGCTTTAATTGACAGCTCACCGCCGCTGCTCATCGCTTCAATGGCATTCATCAGGATGTTTGTTAACGTTTCCGCGACTTGAATCTGATCCAGCCTAAGTTCGAGCTGATCTGGAAGCTCTACTTGTATTTGAATGGTGCCACAGTAAACTTCAAGAGGGGTTAAGACATCTTGAATTAACTGACGTACGTCAACCTGTGAAGTACGAAGTGGCAATTCTTGCGTTTGTTCATGTACACGGCTAATCATGTCCTGAATATGCCTGGAGGCGTTCATCACCACATGAATGTCTCTGATTAGCTCTGTTTGCCCCGTGTCAGCTGCGTGCTGGTTCATCTTTTCCAGAAATAAACGCATTTTTCCTACATCATTTTTGATTGCATGATTAAGAATGGCTGTACCGGATGTAATAGCACGGAGCGTGGAATCCAGCTTGCGTCGTTCAATGAGCAGCCGGATCCCGAGAAACCCGTATTTGAAAAACGTAAATACAAAGAAAGGAACCACAAAGGCCAAAATCCATACATGATAGATCCATAATCGATAGAAACCGAAGCTGGGCATGACATAATTGAGCACGCCAACACAAAGTATAGGCGGGAGCAGTGCAAGGCATGTGAACAAATGTGTCCGTTTCATAGCTGGAAGATGCTCTTTTTTGAGAGCAATCAGTATGGAACCGATGATGATGTATGGGAAAGCCCAGGTCGCGACTACCCGGAAGTCAATGGGCATTTCTTCAGTATATCCTGGCAATAAGATCAGACAAGCAATTGGCGGTACTAGCAATACAAGCGGTAACCAAGTTCGCAGGAGAGGCTTCTGCCAAGTGGAATGATAGGCTAAAGATAGCATTGCGAAAGCATATGGTAAGCCATAGTAGGAAAGCAAGGAGCAGATGCCCATAACACGATAAAACAATGAACTCAGTGATGGATTTGGTGATGTTAACTGAAAATATGGGATGATATCCGATGATATGACAGCTGCTAAGGCCCCAGATCCACCAGTAAAAGCAACTGCGCTCATCCAGCGCATGGTACGTGAACCGGGATCTACAATAAGTAGTCCTGATGCGATAAACCAAAGTGCAAAAAGGACAAAAAGCATGTGTTCCCCCTCAATCAAGTCAATATATAGTCTTATTGTGGCATGACGTAATCGTTTGCACAAGAGTTTCCTTTCTAACATATGGGAGGATTTGGGCATGAGTTCTCGAATTGTTGGTATACGAAAGGAGTGAACCGATATCGAAGTGAAGAAGAGAAGATCATTTCCAATCCTCCAGATTGTGGGTAAAGTACTGCTAACACTCATTTTCATCATCGTCATTACGGTCATTTTATCCATAGCTGCAGCTGTCCTTGCCGTGAGAATTAACCCTGATCTTATCGTAAGTATGGAGGCTGTCACTAGTAATCCCTTTTTTATTAAAGCGTCATTATGGGCACAGATTGTAGGTTTCATAAGTGGTGTTTGGTTGGGTTTTTATTTATTTGAGCGGAAAAAGGGATGGAAACTAGGTTTTCATTGGACAAGATTCGGCCGTCGGTTTGGAGAAGGCTTCCTATGGGGGGGCGCGCTGATAACCCTTAGCAGCTTAGGGATATGGTTATTCGGAGGCATCCATTTTGTTCAGGTGGAATGGAATGTATCGAAGGGATATGCGATAGGAGGGAGTTTTCTTCTCTTTATCGGAGTAGCAATCAATGAAGAGCTATTTGCGCGCGGGTATTTACAAGGTCTTGTGAAAAATCGCTACGGGCCGAAAATAGCTGTAGGGGTGTCGACGATTGTTTTCGCCTTACTGCATAGCTTTAATCCTGGGATGTGGACTACTGTGTTGCCGTTTATCAATATCCTTTTGGCTGGCCTTTTGATGGGGCTATGCCGTGAAATTACTGGTAGTCTATGGATGCCCATAGGACTTCATCTGGCGTGGAATTTTATGCAGGGGTGTCTATTCGGCTTTGATGTTTCAGGGATTCCGATGTCATCACTTATTACGACAGAAACGAGAGGTTCCATGATAATTTCTGGCGGGGATTTTGGGGCAGAGGGAAGTTTAATTACGTGCGTTATTCTTGTACTTGGTATCATAATGATTTATAACTATAATCAAACACGAAATCGTTCTAAACAAACAACACAAGTCATTAGCAACAATAACAATCATTGAGGGGGATTAATCTTTGAACCAATATGAAGTCATACATAGTGAATGGGAAGGGGAGTCGACGCTCAAACTCGTCGACCATCAAGCAGATGCCGTGGCCGAAATTATTCCGGCCGTCGGACTGCACCTGTTCCGCTTCGATGTGCGGAACCACAGCTACATCGCGAAGCCCGATGCCTTGTCGGAGCTTCGCGTCAATTCCTCGCGCTACGGCGTGCCCATTCTGTTCCCGCCGGGGCGTGTAAAAGAAGCGGCCTTCACCTTCGGTGGCCGCGAATACCGGCTCCCGGCGAATCGGGAGCCAGATCACGCCCACGGCCAGCTGCGCGAGCGGCCGTGGAAGGTCGTTGCCAGCGGCGCGGACGCAGCTGGCGGGGCTTATGTCTCCGCGGAGTTTGATATCGCGGAGACACCGGACATGCTGGCGTATTTCCCACACGCCGCATGCTTCCGCTTTACGTACCGTCTGCAGGACGGTACGCTGTCGCTCAGCGGTGAAATCGCCAACCGAGGCGGCAATACCATGCCGCTGTCGCTTGGCTTTCACCCGTACTTCGCGTTCGCGGAGGGCGAAGCGGACCGCGTGCGGGTAACCATTCCCGCGGTGGCAGAATGGCCGCTGTCCGCGGGTGGGTTTGCGGCAGGGGAGCCTGTGCCGACAGCGCTCACTGCGGCCTTACAGGAGGGCGCGAATGTCTCGTCGCTGCCAGGATATCCTGGCGGGTCACAGATGCTGAGCATCGCGCCTGGGTCACAGATATGCGAGATTGCATACGAAGCTCGCAACACGAAACTTATCTTTGAGATGGGAGACAAATTCCCAATTCATGTTCTATTCACAGCGCCATGGACAAACGCAGTTTCACTTGAACCTTATACAAGTATCATGAACGTGTTCAATGAATCATATCTGTCAGAAATCTCAGGCGCACAAAGCTTGGAGGAAGGTGCGACCTTTACCTTCAACTGGGCGATCCATGTTGAAACGAAGTAAGCTACCAGGGTTCATATCCAAAACCTATTGACGAATAACCTTGATAAGCATGTTGATGGAGCTGTACAATACTCCCTTCCATTTGAGCGGATTTAACAAGCGCACCTCGTCTTCCGGTGTTATACAGATTTAGATCCACAACACCTTGGAGTAAATGAATATGGGCTCCGTTCGCTACTGCAATTGGCGGACCGGTAACGCCATAAAAAGTGTGATAATGACCATACTTAATCCCAGAAATACCTTGGTATTGATGGACATGCTGGTCATAAGAAGTACCGTTCACATTGAAAGTGTACAGTCGCAAAAGATGATGATGCCCTAATTCTTCCGAAGTTACCGTTGTGAAGAAATGTACATGAGCTGGTGGAATGCTCCTCATCACACAAAAGCCCCCTATGAGTAGGATATGCTTCATCCTATTCGTAGGGGGCTTTTGTCATGACGAAGGCAATGTATAAAGATTGGATTGACCGATTTTCATCTTTTTATCATCATATACACGTACTTCAACTTGTTGCGACTTACCTAGTTCAATTACAGGATTAGATGCAATATCAACATAAAGCGTATCTTTTCCATCGAAATTAGACTTAACTTCCTGCCCATCAATATACACATTACAGGAGGAGAAAAATGGTGAACCTGTTACTTTAACTTTTTTGTCTTCTACCGTGACTTTTGAAATGATAGGATCACCATATCCTAACGTATACGTAGGTTGAACGATCGTTTCTTTGTAGCCTTTAGCTTCATAGCCGTATCTGCCCCCGAAGAGATTATCATACTGCAGCTTCTCATAACCAGCGAGATCGCTCTCCTGAATGTTATATCTCGACCACATGTCTTGCGGAGGAATGACAGGTATTTTTTTTGATAAATCATATAAATAATCCGTATAGTAACTTCCCTTTACCCCTGCCAAATGCAGTAGCATCGGCCCCAAAAAAGAAGGACTTGAAGTTAGATTCAGCTTCTCTTGTTCAGCAGGTACGAAGTTATTCCAAATCACAAAAGGGGTGTAATGTGTCTTCGTATACAGATCAGGGTCATCAGGAAGCACATATTTGGCATCGCGATATACTTTATAATCTTCCTCAAAGAAAGGGAAATGGTCCCCGAAAAATAAAATAATCGTCGGTTCTGACTTTTTCGAATAATAATCAACGAGAGATTGCAGAGCCTGATCCGTAGCTGTAATACCTTGTGCATAAGTTTCTAAAATACTTTTCGACTCTGCCGAAATATCACCAGTAACCTGAATCGTATTTTTACTGAATTTATCAGGAGGGTAAGGATGATGATTTTCCATCGTATTAGCAAAAATGAAATCAGGCCCAGCGCTTTTTTCTGTTTCCTCAATAATTTTGTTCACAACGGCATGATCCGCATAGTTGGGTCCTGAGAAATCATTTGGGAAATATTCACTTGAAATAAACCGCGAAAAACCGAAATGCTTATATACTTTTCTGCTATCAAAGAAATAACTGAAGAATGGATTAATTGCTGTCGCTGTGTAGCCTTGTCTAGTCGTAATGCTCGCCAAGGAATCTACACCGTGATTCATATATTCGATATAAGGAATTATCTTATCAGGCGATTTTCCAAAAAAACGCATGGAGTTCCCAGATAAAACCTCAAATTCAACATTTGCTGTACTACCCCCGAATTGAGGAGATAACATCTTACCGCTTGTGAATTTTTTCTGCAACTCATGCAAATGTGGAATAGGATCGCGGCTAAAAGTTACATTTTTCATCGTCGTCGGATCGAAAAAGGACTCCCCAAGTAAAACGATAATATTTGGTTTTTTATCATTAGCAGCTGGTTTATCAGGAATTTGGTCTAAAAGTGTAGTAATTGCATTCTTACTATAACCATCTGGCTTCGCGACATTTAGAAAGTTAAGCATCTGAACAGTGGAGTATAAATAACCATTTTCATCGTAAGTAATCGTTTGATCCCAAGGGACCGTGTAAACCCCATATAGTTTTGTAAAGGAAAGGGGCTTATCTGCATACAGACTGGTCGCCATTACAACAGCGATTACACCGTAAACACAGCGTTCGATCCAGTGAAACTTCATTTTGCGATTACGTAAAATGAGATGAAACAGACAAGCCACAATAACTATAAACAGCAATGTATAGCCTACAATACGATTAGTAAAATATTCGCTCAAAAACTTCCTGTACTCCATAAGTTGATTATTAAAATAAAGATCCCATGGATAATAAGGTGAGCCAATCGCCTTTAATTTACTGCCGCTAATCGCTCCAAGTGGCAGCAATATGGCACAAAGGAGCCAAAACGACATCCGTGAACGACCAGTAATAGCGATAAGAAACAAATACATAGCTCCAACAACGAAATAAGCAAGCACCATGGCTAAAGGATACGTTGTCATCCAATGATGAAACTCCTTGTAAGTGCCCCTCTCTAGAAATTCAACCATACACATTAATACAAAAGGAAGTATCATAATCATTGCGCGAGTAGGCAGCTGCTTTAGTGCCTTAAGTAAAGTAGTCATTCGTAAAACTCCTATTTATCAGCTTATAAAAACCCGACTCTCCGCATGGAGATGCCGGGCATAAATTAACTTTAGATCAGGTATCATTGGATCCTTCAGAACTAATCTATTCTAAAGCTTGTAAAAACTACGTGACCAATATCTTTTCCGTCCTCAAAATAGGTATTGAACAAGTCGTCAAAATCAAAATGTAAGCCCAATGCTTGCTTGTCCAGCTACAATAATCACTTCAGCTCCATTCAACATTATAACCCAAAGATGATAATTGTCACCATGAAACGCAAACCGAAACTCGATTTTAATACACGAACAGATCCCAAAATCGAATAGATAACAACCCACGACTCCACGACCCATAACCCATAGCCCTACAACGACGCACCCAGGTTATTACCACAACATTGAGGGGGGGATCCCGCCAAAATCTGCATTCTGTGCTATCTACAAGTCGTGGAGGATTCTAATGTTCTTTGACTTGTACATATCACAGAATTTGTCGTGTTGCGAATATAGCCCTAAGTTAGCGGTTTTGTAATTGGGAAATATTATGTAAAAACATTTGCGCACGAACGTTTGTTTGGTATAATAGTCATGGAACATAGGTTCTCGTGAGAGGTGATTAGGATATGAATACTAAATCAATTGCTAGTGATGCGTCATCTTCTGTAACAGAAGAGGCGTATTGAGGATTTTCTTATGAACTTGCGTTGGTCTAATGGATTCATTGTCCTCGATGTGATCACCATGAAGCTTTTCAAATTCATTCCCGCAGATTGTTGGAGTGCAAAGAGTGTAGAATGCAAATTTCGATAACCGCGGGCACAATTATGCATAAATCGAAACTTTCCTTGTTAACCTGGTTCAAAGCTATCCAGCTTGTGTTTACAAGCGGTATTGAAGTTACTGCGTACAAATTATCAGAGATTCTCCATATTAATTATAGAAGTGCTAAGCTGCTGCTTGATAAAATTTGTTTTGCAATTAAAGTTGAGGAAAGTAGATTACATGCCTTGCGTAAAATGAAAGCTATTCGTTCTGAATCAACCAAATCAAAGTTTCCCATGACGAATATCATCGAAAATTGGTGTGATCCGTTTGATCTCAAGACATATATAGAAGTCAAATTATCCAAACTTACTCAGCAATCGTTGATGAAAACCTTTGTGTCCATTCATTTATATTCAAGATTCCTGAAGTGTTTTCAGTTATGATTGAGTTGAAGGCTGTAATCTGAGCAAGTATTGTATTTGACGGGATTCTTATTTTCAGTCAAGATGGTAGTGATAGTTACAACTTTTCGAAGAATTAGGAGAATACTGATGAAAAGGGTTGTTCAAGCCCCCATCCGTTTTTATCGGAAGTTTATTTCGCCGCTAAAGCCCCCAACATGCCGATTCTATCCAACTTGTTCGCAATATGCGTTAGAAGCGATTGAGGTTCATGGACCTATGAAAGGTTCCTGGTTATCTGTGAAACGGATTTGCAAATGCCATCCTTTTCACCCTGGTGGTGTGGACCACGTGCCTGCAAAGAGGGGAAATTAATATAGTGAATCTGTTGGCTTGACATGAGGCTGTTTTTTTCGATATATTGTGCTTAAAGATGCTAAATATTGTTTATTTCGATGAACGGATAAGTACAATCAGATGCCTATGAACAGAGAGCCGGGGCAGGTGAAAGCCGGTATAGGAGAATGTTTGGAATATGGTCCCGGAGAATAGACCTTCGAGCTACTCAGCATAAGAGTGTATAGCAAGTGCTTACACAAACTTTGCCAGAGAGTAAGCTGGTCTCGTGTCCCAGCGTTAATGGGCAAGTCGTAATAGACTTACTGAGCCCCGAGCTTGTGAAAGGCGGGGGAACCTGGGTGGTACCGCGTGAGTTCAACTCTCGTCCCAAGATGGATGAGGGTTTTTTGTGTTTTCTACTAACCGCTAATGGAGGAACGAATAATGTCCGAACAATCAAAAACATTTTATATTACCACGCCGATCTACTATCCAAGTGATAAGCTGCATATTGGTCATGCGTATTCGACTGTTGCTGGAGATGCTATGGCGCGGTACAAAAGGTTACGGGGTTATGATGTTAGGTATTTAACAGGAACAGATGAACATGGACAGAAAATTGAACGTAAGGCGCAAGAAAAAGGAACAACGCCACAAGCATTTGTGGATAATATCGTTTCTGGGATTAAAGATCTTTGGGCGAAACTGGACATTTCTTATGATGATTTTATTCGTACGACGGAAGATCGACATAAGGATGCGGTTGCTAAAATTTTTCAGCGTTTACTGGATCAAGGAGATATTTATTTAGGCGAATATGAAGGTTGGTACTGTATTCCGGATGAATCTTTTTTCCTGGAGAGTAAGTTAGTCGATGGGAAATGTCCTGATTGTGGGCGTCCAGTGGAGAAGATGAAGGAGCAAACGTATTTCTTCCGGATGAGCAAGTATGCGGATAGACTCGTCCAGTACTATGAAGAAAATCCTGATTTCATCCAGCCAGAATCGCGTAAGAATGAGATGTTGAATAACTTCATTAAACCAGGTTTAGAAGATCTAGCTGTATCGAGAACGACTTTTGACTGGGGAATTAAAGTTCCTGGAGATCCTAAGCATGTCATTTATGTTTGGATTGATGCGCTTTCCAATTATATTACAGCCCTTGGTTACGGCTCTGATGATGAGACGATATTCAAAACGTATTGGCCGGCAGATGTGCATTTAATGAGTAAGGAAATTGTACGTTTCCATACGATTTATTGGCCGATTATGTTAATGGCGCTTGATTTGCCATTGCCGAAAAAGGTGTTTGCACACGGATGGCTGCTTATGAAGGATGGCAAAATGTCCAAGTCCAAGGGCAATGTTGTAGATCCTGTTACTCTTATTGATCGTTATGGTTTGGATGCTCTTCGTTATTACCTCATGCGCGAAGTGCCATTCGGAGCAGACGGTACGTTCACACCAGAGAGCTTTGTTGAACGTGTAAATCATGATTTAGCTAATGACTTGGGGAACTTATTGAACCGTACGATCGTGATGATCGATAAGTATTTTGCTGGTCATATTCCTGCCTATATTCCTGGTGCTACTGAATTTGACGAAAGTCTGTTGGAGACGGTTCGTACAACTGTTGCTAAATATGAGGAATCAATGGAGAAAATGGAGTTCTCCATCGCACTATCCGCGGTGTGGCAGTTGATTAGCCGTACGAATAAATATATCGACGAAACACAGCCATGGTCGATGGTGAAGGATGAGGTCAAGCGAGATACGCTAGGCTCAGTCATGTACGTGCTGGCGGAATCTCAGCGCATCTCGTCTGTTCTTCTTCGTCCTTTCTTGACGAAGACACCAGAATTGATCTGGGAGCAGCTAGGGCTAGCAGCGGAAGATTTACCACGCTTGACTGCGTGGGAGAGCGTGCAGTCCTTCGGCCAACTCCCTACTGGCACCAAGGTGCAAAAGGGAGAGCCTATGTTCCCTAGACTCGACGTAGCGGCAGAAGTAGCCTACATCGTCGAGGCAATGGGTGGCGGTGCTTCGGTGAGCGCCGATGAACCAAAGGCAGCAGCGCCAGTATCCGCTGCAATTACTTCTGTGCCAACGCCGGAGCCCAAAGAAGAAATCGGTATCGACGATTTCGGCAAAGTGGAGCTGCGCGTGGCACAAGTGATTTCGGCGGAGCCTGTGAAAGGCGCCGACAAGCTTCTCAAGCTGCAGCTCGACCTCGGCTATGAGCAGCGTCAGGTCGTTTCGGGCATCGCGAAGTTCTACACGCCCGATGATCTTGTTGGACGCAAAGTCATTTGCGTCACGAACTTGAAGCCTGCCAAGCTCCGCGGCGAGCTGTCTCAAGGTATGATTCTCGCCGCTTCACATGGCGATCAGCTTACATTAGCGACCGTTCCGGATTCGATGCCAAACGGTGCGATAGTGAAATAATAGCCTCATCACGAAAGGCCTTTCCCAGATTTTCTGGGAGGGGTCTTTTGATTTTTGAGAGTAGTGATGAGGGTATTTTTGATAACAAAGGGCAAGCTAAAGGAAACTAACCACGGAGTGAATGAGATGCTTATTTGGCGTATAGGAAAAGGGTTAACTATAGCGATATTAATCATCACTTTGACAGCTTGTTCGTTGTTCGGTGGAGGCGGGAAGAAAAAGGAAGAAGCAAAAAAAGATGCTGAAGCAAAAACTCAAGAAAGTGTCATTGATCAAGAATTAAAGAAACAGTATCAGATGTTCAATGAAGTGATTAAATACCAAAAAGAACAAGATGCGAAACTTATTAAAGAATCAGAAGAGCGTTATAAAAAGCTAAAAGAAGAATCAGACAAACCAATAAAAGGCAGCAGCGAGGAAAAACAGAAAGCCAAAGAGGCTAAAATTGGGCAAGAGGGATCCGACGATTCGGGTTCTGGTGATTCTGGAGATTCCAGTAATTCAAGTGATTCTGAAACTTCTGAAGAGGAGTAAGTTCTGAGGAATACGGAGAAAAACCACTGGTAGAGTAGAAATGGCCATGCTGTGAACAATGCAGCTGGCTTTTTTGACTTTCCTCCCGAGATATATTGACTTCAATAAACCCACCTCGTATAATCAAAACGTTAATAAAAAAAATTACGATTTAGAGTGGGTGTTTATTCAAATGACAAGACATGCAAAGCGTTTTATCTACATAGCTTTATTGATGATAGTTGCTTGCTGCATTGCGGGCTGTGGAAGCTCGAAAGCGGGATTAGTAGAGGGAAAAGTAAATGTTGTAACTAGTTTTTATCCCTTGTATGATTTCACGAAACAAATTGGCGGCGATTATGTAAATGTGATTAATCTTGTCCCGACTGGTGTGGAGCCGCATGACTGGTCTCCAAAAAGCAGGGATATCAAAAATATGTCAGGTTCTCAAGTATTCGTATATCAAGGCGCAGGCTTTGAAGGCTGGGTTAAAGATTTTCTAGGAAGTCTATCAAGTAAATCGACAGTGCGTGTCGTAGAAGCAAGTCAAGGGGCTAATTTGATCACAACGGATGAAAATAAAAAAGAATTTGATCCTCATGCTTGGCTAAGCCCGTTAAATGCACAAAAAATGGCTAATAATATTAAAACGGCTTTAATTGAAGCGGATCCAGCCCATAAGGATGCATATGAGCAAAACTATCAAAAGTATAATGCTAAATTAACGGAGTTAGACGCTAGATACAAAAAAGAACTTGCTAATACTACAAAAAAAGAAATTGCAGTATCTCATCATGCTTTTGCATATCTATGTAGAGACTACGGCTTGACTCAAATGTCCATCATGGGCTTATCACCGGATGCAGAGCCAACAGCGCAAGATCTCAAACAAATCAACGCCTTTATTAGAAACCATCAGCTCAAATACATTTTCTTTGAGGAACTTGTCTCGGATAAGCTCGCAAAGACGCTAGCTAAGGATGCAAAGGTGGACACCCTAGTACTTAATCCACTAGAGGGACTTACCAAAGAGCAGATTGATGCAGGTGAAGATTATATTTCGATTATGGACAAAAATTTGAAAAACCTAGTCCTCGCGTTACAATAAAGGGAGTAGGACCATTCTTAGTTAGTCAGGGGTAATCAGATGGAAACTAGTAATAAAATGTTGTGCCATCAGAAAATCGTTTCAATCGATCAGATTTCATTTTCATATGAAAATAAGGCAGTGATAAACAATCTCCAGTTTGATGTGTTTGAGCGCGATTTTGTTGGTGTGATTGGTTCCAACGGCGCTGGTAAAACGACGCTTCTGAAAATGTTAGTTGGTTTATTGAAACCAACTAATGGAGAAATCCGATTATTTGATCGTCCATTGAATCAATTTAAAGACTGGGAGCGTATCGGGTATGTGCCACAGAAGAATGCCTTCAATCCTTTATTTCCAGCAACAGTGAGGGAAGTTGTGCTTTCTGGCATGTATACCAAAAAAAACGTATATCGCCGACTCTCCAAAGCTGATTTGCAAAAAGCAGAAGATGCGATGCTGGCGATGCGCATAGAAGATTTGGCCGATCGGCGTATTGGCCAGCTCTCGGGAGGCCAACAGCAACGAGCTTTCTTAGCTCGTGCGATTGTGAACAATCCAGAGCTGCTCATCCTAGATGAGCCTACGGTAGGTATTGATGCCGAAACGCAGATTGGTTTCTTCCGAATGATCAAGCATATGCATCAGCATCATCATATGACCTTCATTATGGTTTCCCATGATATGGAGATGATTCAGTCTTATCTTGGAACAGAGCCACAGCAAGTAAGTGGCGGCATCAAGTTTTATGTGAAGCATACCCATGATCCCGAGGATTGCCGTGAGACGAATCTAACACATTCACTCGGCCAGATTCGAGAGATGATCGGAGTTCAGTAAGGAGCGGGCGTTTTGGACATATTTACAGAGTACTTTTTTCAACGTGCATTAATAGGTGGATTATTGATTGGGCTTACTGCGCCATTAATGGGCGTTTTTCTTGTTCTAAGACGTCTATCTATGATAGGGGACACGCTAGCACATGTTTCGATCGCTGGCGTAGCACTCGGTTTTTTGATTAATGTGTACCCACTAGGCGTAGGACTTGTATTTGCCTTACTGGCCTCATTTGCTATAGAACGATTGCGTAAGGCATATAAAACCTACGCTGAGCTTTCCATTGCCATTATCATGTCAGGCGGCGTCGCATTGGCAACGTTACTTTTTACCCTTGGCAAAGGGTTTAATATGAATGTAATGAGCTACTTGTTCGGCAGCATTTATACATTGGATTCCACGGATCTATGGGTGGTTTTAGTTGTGTGTGTGCTAGTTATCGGTGTAATTGCTTTTCATTTTAAAGAGTTTTTCTTGATGTTCTTTGACGAGGATGCAGCGAGTGTAAGTGGACTTCCTTTGAAATTTTATAATATGATGATTACGATGTTGACGGCACTTGTCATTTCGGTTGCTATCAAAATTGTAGGTGCCTTATTAGTTTCTTCGTTGTTAACAATACCTGTCGCATGCAGCTTATTAATTGCACGTAGTTTCAAACATTCCGTTTTCTTAGCGATTTTATTCTCGGAAATTGCTGTCATCGTTGGTCTTGTTGTAGCTGGAATTTGGGATCTGGCACCAGGAGGGACGGTTGTACTGAGCCTCATCGCTATTTTAATTGGGATTATTTTAAAAAGAGGATTGAGGATATAAGTCATGGATTCAGTTAATATATGGATCGCCCTCTGGGCGGGTATAGCATCTTTCATTTCACCTTGTTGTTTGCCTTTATATCCTTCGTTCTTATCCTACATAACAGGCATTTCGGTCAGTGAACTTAAGTCAGGGAGAACAACGGTACAAGTTAGGCGTCAAACCATGCTCCACACTTTAAGTTTTATCGTGGGCTTCTCCATCATTTTTTACGCATTAGGACTAACAGCTGGCTTTGTCGGCAGCTTCTTTATTGACTATCGTGACTTGCTTCGTCAAATCGCTGCACTTTTAATATTTGTAATGGGACTATTTTTACTCGGAATATTTCAACCGCAATGGTTAATGAAAGAACGTAAACTGTCCATTAAATTTCGGCCAGCCGGTTATATTGGTTCAGTCTTTGTCGGTATGGGTTTTGCAGCGGGGTGGTCACCCTGTGTTGGGCCTATTCTTTCAGCCATACTTGCGTTGGCAGCAACAGAACCTGGGACCTGGTTTCAACTAACCACTTCATATTCGCTTGGGTTTGCAATCCCTTTCTTCGCCCTTTCCTTTTTCATTGGTTCAACCAAATGGATTCTACGCTATTCCAACCTGCTTATGAAAATTGGCGGAGGCTTGATGATCGTAATCGCCATTTTACTTTATACAGGTAAAATGACGCAAATCACCCTTTGGTTGAACTCGATTACACCAGATTTCTTGAAATTTTAAAAATTCAAGTAAAATATTCAATCTTCGCTTGAGGGAATTTTTCGAAAATTTGTTCCGTGATAAATTCCCTCAACGCGGTAGATTGTTCATCTTTGTAAACATATTTGCCTTTCCCATATTTACCCCATTTGTATTTTCTTTTTTCTTCGTCCATTTCTAGCTTTGTTTTGGGATAGCGCTTCTCAATAATATTTTTGGCTGTTTTCGTGAAACGATGTTGAATCATTTCGAAGGTGAGATCGTGTGTGGCTTCTGCTGGTAGTGTGCTGTAGAGCTTTTCAAGCAGCGTTGCATAGCCTTCCTCCCAGCCCTCGTGCCAAATAATTGGCGCTACAATGAAGCCGAGAGGATAGCCAGCTTTGGCTACTTTGCCCGCCGCTTCGATCCGCTCATGAAATCGAGATGTGCCTGGCTCGAAATTTTTGATCACATAATCCGCATTCACACTAAACCGAAAACGAGTATGTTTGTTATGTTTGGCATCTAATAAAGGCTCCACATGATGGTACTTGGTGACAAATCGCAGACGGCCGTGCTCTTGTTCACCCATAAACTCGATTAACTGTTTGAGCGAGCCAGAGATGTGCTCAAGCCCTACTGGATCGGAAGTACACGCGGCTTCGAAACGTGTGATTTCAGGCTCTCGTTCCTCTATATAGCTCTTAGCCGCCCCGAGGATATCGTCGATGTTTACATAGACACGAAGGTATGGCTTCGCACCCATCGTAGTTTGCAAATAGCAATAATGACAATGTCCCATGCAGCCTGTTGCGATCGGTATCGCATATTCGGCGGATGGCTTAGACGTCTCGAATTTTAATGTTTTTCGTATACCAACGACTAAGGTTCGCTTGGCAATCCGATATTTATCAAGTTCGGTTTCACCAGGCAAATCGCGGATTTGGTTATGAGAGGTCGTCATATGAATCTCAAGGCCTTCTTGCTCAGCCCATTTATAAATCTGCTTTCCTTTGGGATAATTCAGGGCATCTGGTTCAAAATAAACAAGCTCTGGCACGAAAATCGCCGTGCTGGGCTGCGGCCTTGTAAGTAACTCAGTAGACATGAGGGCCTCCTTTACAAATGGGAATGACAATCTATTATTTTAGTGTTCCAGAGAGTAGCACTTTGAAATCATGGGAGATTTGACCGCATCTGGGTAGATGGATTATGATAGGAAAGCAGTATGGCTTGAAATTCGCACAGCAGGGGGAAATATAGCAATGGCTACGCCAAGTATGGAAGATTATTTGGAGAGAATATACAAGCTTATCGATGAGAAAGGTTACGCTCGTGTTTCCGACATTGCTGAAGGGCTTGAAGTGCACCCCTCCTCCGTGACTAAAATGATTCAAAAATTAGATAAAGATAATTATTTAATCTATGAAAAATATCGAGGTCTCATCCTTACGCCCAAAGGAAAGAAAATGGGCAAACGTTTGATGGATCGTCATGAGCTTTTGGAAAATTTTCTAACGACAATTGGTGTCCATGAGGACAATATATATAAGGATGTCGAAGGCATAGAGCATCATTTAAGTTGGGATTCGATTACGTGCATAGAAACCTTATTGGAATACTTTCGAAGAGATCCCAGTCGAGCAGATGAACTTATGAATGTTCGTAAAGAATTAGAGGCAGACAATTAGGCAGAGACCGTTTACGGTACTCTGTCTTTTTCTTTTTTTTGTGGGAATAGAAACAAACTGCTCTCGCATACATACCTAAGAAGCCCTACGAAATAGAGCTATGGGAGGATGCAGGGTATGAAGATTAATGGCGTGTTTGAAGGTGGGGGCGTCAAAGGGATTGCCTTGGCTGGCGGTGTGAGCGCAGCCATTGAACAAGGGTATACCTTCCATAATGTCGCAGGTACAAGCTCTGGTTCGATTGTAGCTGCTTTGTTGGCCGCTGGCTATTCGGGGGAAGAAATGAGGGAGTTGATCCTTAGAGCGCCTTTCAAGTCATTTATGCAACGTTCTCCCATATTCAATACGAAGATCATAGGACCCGCGGCACGCTTGTTGCTCAAAAAAGGACTTTATTCCGGGGAAGCTTTGGAAGATTGGGTCAATAAACAACTAACGGCGAAAGGAATTCGTACGTTTGGTGATCTTCAGCCAAATCAGCTCCGCATTATTGCTTCAGATATTACACAGGGCAAGCTATTGGTTCTGCCTAATGATATAGCCCAATACGGCATCGAGCCTGGCAAGCTTTCGGTTGCCAAAGCGGTGAGGATGAGCACGAGCATCCCATATTTCTTCGATCCTGTTAGAATCCGGCGTAATATAAAAAGCTCTGAGAAGGCTAAGCCTTTCTCAGAGCAGTTTAATTATATCGTGGATGGCGGCTTGTTAAGCAACTTCCCACTTTGGGTGTTTGACAATGAGATGCCGCGTGCTAAGCTCATTCCTGTTATTGGCTTCCAACTCGTTGGAAAGAGTGATACCCCAACACATACGATCCGAGGACCTATTACGATGCTAGAAGCACTCTTTAGCACAATGCTAAGTGCCCATGATGAACGCTACATTGAACAGAAGAATCGCTTTCGAACCGTTAAAATTCCTACGCTAGGCGTTGGGAATACACAATTCACTATCTCCAAGGAATTAAGCATGTCGCTGTATGAGTCGGGCTACTTGGCGGCCAAAGCGTACTTCAAAAGTTGGTCAGCCAGCACCTATGAAGAAAATTATGAGAAATATGTGATGCGACCTCCACATAAATCCTTGACTTAGTGATATTTCGGGAAATCATCTTTATCGGAATCTTTCGTACCGTTGATGACGCGGAATTTCGCGTTCTTCGTTTTACCTTTTTCAGCTCCACGAGGAATGGAAGGTTTCTTCCAACGGGAAGGTGGGAATTTGTACAGTAGAAAAATGACCCCAAGCACAAAAATAGGAATGAGAAAAAATCTAAAATTAGCGAGCAAGCCTATTGCAATCAAAACGCCTATGGCAATTTCAATCGGAGAAAACTTTCTTCTCATGCCCGTCCCTCCATAATTCGTTTTTCCGCTTCTAGCATGCGGTTAAAAGATGCAATGGACACCTCGACTTGACTGTCTTCAGGTTCTTTGGTTGTAAGCAATTGAAGCCAAAGACCAGGATAACCTAAATAACGAAGTACAGGTACTTCACGAAGGGAATTCGTAAAACGTAATACCTCATAAGAAACACCGATAACCAATGGTAACAAAATTAAACGCTGCACAATACGTTCGACTAATCCGTCGTAGTGAAGGAACGAATAGATCACAACACCGATTAATACGGTGAAAACGATAAAGCTGCTGCCACAACGGTAATGAAGTGTGTTGAACTTTTGAACATTGCTTACCGTTAATTCCATACCTGCTTCATAAGCGCTGATCACTTTATGCTCTGCGCCGTGATATTGAAACAATCTCCGAATCATAGGTGTAAGAGAGATGAAGTAAATATACCCCACTAGCAAAATGATTTTGATTACACCTTCTATAAGATTATGAAGAATCTGATTGCTAAATACATTTTGAAACAAAAACTGTTCAATAATAGCTGGAACTAAAGTGAAAATGAATTTCCCGAATAAAAATGAAAGGACACCGACGAAAGCGACACCTAAAACCATGGAAATACTTGAAAAAATGCCGTTTTTCTCTTCTTTCTTCGTCGTGTCAGCCTCACCTTCTTGCTCGGCGAATGACTCGGCGGAGAAATTCAGATGCTGTGCACCTTTGGCACTGGACTCGATAATTCCTACAATTCCTCGAACAAAAGGAATTTTCTTAAGTGCTTGAACCCACGGAATCACTTTCTTTGGTACTTCCAAAAAATCAAGGGAACCGTCTTTTTTGCGCACAGCAGTTACATGCACATTTCTTCCTGCGAACATGACGCCCTCGATGACGGCTTGTCCTCCGTATATACTGTTTTGTTCTGCCACAAGATTCACCTTCTCATCTTTCTCGAATTCAGTTACTCACTTTCTTATTGTAACGGATTCAGGTGTTGAATGCTACCGATAGCGACAGAACATACTATGATTGCCAATGAAAAGACAAGCCTTATCGGTAGAGAAAGGATGATTGCAGATGACAAGTGCGCATACCGCGAAGAAAAAACAGACGAATCGCTGGGTATTTGTGCTATATATCGGTTTTTTTGCCGGGCTAATATGGGGCGCCCTCAAAATCGTCGAGAATTACTTTAAGTTCACAACCATTGGAATTGGTTTTCTGGTTGAGCCTTTTTTCAAACATGATTTTTTTAATACTTGGATGGGACTATTTTTGGGGTGGATCATGTTTGCTTTATTCTCGATTTTTGCTGCATTCATCTACATGGTCACCATGTGGAAGCTGCGCAGTCCTTTTTGGGGGATAGGCTATGGCGCACTATGGTGGGCGATCATTTACCTCATTATAGGGCCAATTACGGGGATGGTGTATTGGATCACAGAGCTAGAGCTCAATACGATCATCAGTGATGCTTGTTTATTCCTCGTATGGGGGATGTTTATTGGGTACTCTATTGCCATTGAATATACAAGCGCAAGAACGACACAGGCTATACCCAAGACATGAAAGTTATGGTAAAATATCAAAGGTTAATTAGCAGTAAGCAGCTAGTTGCCTATGACGATTGTTGCGGGAGGATTTTGAATTGAAAAGGGTTCTAGTTTTGAATGGTCCGAATTTGAATATGCTTGGCATACGTGAACCCGGTGTATATGGAACCGTCACACTTTCTTCCATCATTGAAGGTTTGCAAGAGCTTGGAACCGAGCTTTCGCTCGAATTGGAGAGCTTCCAATCTAACCATGAAGGCAAGATTATTGACAAAATTCACGAAGCGTATGGTAAGAAGGATGGCATACTTATTAATCCTGGTGCCTTCACCCATTATAGTTATGCGATTCGTGATGCACTATCTACGGTCCAATTGCCAACGGTAGAGGTTCATATTTCGAATATTCATAAACGTGAAGAATTTCGTCATCATTCGGTCATTGCACCCGTCGTAATTGGGCAAATTTGTGGATTTGGCGCAGATAGCTATGCGCTTGGTTTACGAGCTTTACTACCCCATCTGTAAGAAGGAATGGTGATTTGGATGCAGGAGAAACGTATTGAACGTCTTCGCGAGGCTATGCAACAGCAGGAATTACCGGCACTACTCATCACGAACGCATATAACCGTACATATGTATCTGGTTTCACTGGTTCATCTGGCTATGTACTTATTACGTTAGACCGTGCCATTTTATTAACAGATTTCCGTTATATGACACAAGCGCCGCAACAAGCTAAATTGTTTGAAGTGGTAGAACATAAAGCCAAGGCGATTGAGTCCGTAAGAGAGCTCTTGCAGCAGCAAGGTATCACGAAGCTTGGATTCGAGCAAAGCGACGTGTCTTATGGTGATTTTCTCAACTATCAACAGGGCCTTCCGGGCATTGAATTCGTACCAACTTCACGTCTTGTTGAATTGATTCGTATGGTGAAAGATGAAGCTGAATTGCAAGTGATGCAGGAAGCGGCTGATTTGGCCGATCAAACCTTCTCACACATCCTTAATTTCATTAAACCGGGTGTCAAAGAGTTAGATATCGCACTAGAAATTGAAGTGTTTATTCGTAAAAACGGAGGCACCTCGACATCTTTCGAGACTATCGTAGCTTCTGGTGAGCGTTCGGCTTTGCCGCATGGTAAAGCAAGTGATCGTGTTCTCCAATTAAACGAATTTGTCAAATTGGATTTTGGAGCGTATTATAAAGGTTATTGCTCTGATATCACTAGAACAGTTATGCTAGGAAAGCCAACAGACAAGCATAAAGAAATTTATGATATTGTATTGGAAGCACAGTTGAATTGTTTGGCAAACCTGAAACCAGGCATTACGGGCAGAGAAGGCGATGCGTTCGCACGCGATGTCATCGTGAAGCGCGGCTATGGCGATTATTTCGGTCACGGGACCGGACATGGGCTGGGGATGGAAGTACACGAATCTCCTCGCGTGTCGAAAACCGAAGATATGATTTTAACTCCTGGTATGGTTGTTACTGTTGAGCCTGGTATTTATCTCCCTGATTTTGGCGGAGTTCGAATTGAGGATGACGTAGTAATTACTGAGACCGGCATTAAAATACTTACACATTCTACCAAAGATTTTCTTATCATTGACTAGCGGAGGGATTTACAAGTGATATCAGTAAACGATTTTAAAACAGGTCTGACAATTGAAGTTGAACATGATATTTTTACAGTTCTAGATTTCCAACACGTTAAACCAGGTAAAGGTGCTGCATTTGTGCGCTCCAAGCTGAAAAACCTACGCAACGGTAACACCGTTGAGCGTACTTTCCGTGCGGGTGAGAACGTTGGACGTGCTCACATCGAGAACCGTGAAATGCAATACTTGTACGCAGCTGGCGACGAGTATACGTTCATGGATACAGAGACTTACGATCAGATTTCCCTTGCCCATGAACAATTGAAATGGGAATTGAACTTCCTGAAAGAAAACATGAACATCAAGATTATGAGCTATCAAGGTGAAATTCTAGGGATTAACCTTCCTAAGAGCGTTGATTTGAAAGTTATCGAAACGGATGCAAGCGTCAAAGGAAACACAGCACAAGGTGCTTTGAAAAATGCGAAAGTGGAAACAGGTCTTAATGTGATGGTGCCACTGTTCATCAACGAGGGCGATGTTCTTTCCGTTGATACAGATGACGGTAAATACCTTTCCCGCGCTAGCAACTAATAAGATAAGCCTTTCGGACTTGTAGAAGTTCGAAAGGCTTTTTTTCACCACATAAGAATTTATAAGTTTCCGGTACTTGGAATAACAAATTCTTATTGGCGATAAAAACAACCTCTAAACGCGGTCGCTCCTCCTCGAAGTATCTCGATAGAAGTTTTTCTCATTTCTTACCACAGTCCGCCAATTGTATGCTATAATATTGAATTGTTATGCACAAGTATGCGTTAGGAGTGGGTCAGCTTTGTCTCTTATAGTGATGAAATTTGGCGGTAGCTCTGTCGGTGATGCGGAGCGAATGAAACGAGTTGCAAAAAGAATCGTGGAGCGTAAACAAGCTGGACACAGCTGTGTTGTTGTCGTTTCTGCGATGGGTGATACAACGGATGATTTAATCGACTTGTCCAAGCAAATTTACGATGGAGCCCCACCGGCTCGTGAAATGGATATGTTGTTGACGACGGGCGAGCAAGTTTCCGTAGCGCTTTTATCGATGGCCATACATAATCTTGGTGAACAAGCGGTTTCGTACACCGGGTGGCAAAGTGGCATTTATACGGAGCCTGTACATGGTAAAGCTAGAATTACGGATATTCAACCTCATCGTGTCCTAAGCGCGATTGAACAAGGAAATGTCGTCATCGTGGCTGGTTTCCAAGGGATGACCGAAGCTGGTGAGATTACAACTTTGGGCCGCGGCGGCTCCGATACAACAGCAGTAGCACTTGCAGCAGCGATCAAAGCGGATCTTTGCGAAATTTATACCGATGTTGATGGTATCTACTCAACGGATCCTCGAATTGTGAAAGTAGCTAGAAAGCTTGCTGAAATTTCCTATGATGAAATGTTGGAGCTTGCCAACCTTGGAGCGGCAGTCCTCCATCCTCGTGCAGTTGAGTATGCGAAAAATTACAACGTGACCCTCGTGGTACGTTCAAGCTTTAATTACAATGAAGGCACCAATGTGAAGGAGGAAGCAGTGATGGAGCAAGGAATCGTCGTTCGTGGCATCGCATATGACAAAAATGTAGCAAGAATTAGTATTCTGGGTGTTCCTGAGAAACCAGGTCAGCTTGCGAAAGTTTTCCTAGCACTTGCTGAAGTGCAAATTGACGTGGACATTATCGTTCAAAGCGGTGTGATTAACGGATCTGCGGATTTCTCTTTCACAACGACGTTGGCTGATCGTGAGAAAGCGCTAGATGTCATTGAACAAATACGCGCTGAAGTTGGTTTCCGTGAAGTGACCTCCGAAGTTGATCTTGTTAAAGTTTCGATCGTTGGTGCTGGTATGGTTAGTTCCCCAGGTGTTGCAGCTACGATGTTCAAAGTCATTTCTGATCTTGGCATTACAATCTCGTTGGTAAGTACTTCAGAGATTAAAATGTCTTGTGTTATTGACAATACGAACTTAACTGATGTGATCCGTGCCCTTCACACAGCATACGGCCTAGACACAGCGGAGCAAGCCTTCGTTGGTGGACCAGAAGATCGCAGATAACTTGGAAATCTTAATGGAGTTTGTCCGCAATGAAGTAAGCAAGCTTCAATAGAAATGCCGTTATGCCGGCTGCCATTAATGGTCCTACCGGAATGCCGCGCATAAATAAGATGCCAAATATAGAACCAAGGACAAGACCCACAATTAATTGTGGGTCTACTTTTAGTAACTCCAACCCTTTTCCATTCATGTAGGTGGCAATCGCTCCGCCCACGAGGGCAATGATGCCAGGCCATGTTGTGAAGACGGAGAGGATATCTTTCATCGAAATACGGTCACTTGCAAATGGAATCAAAACGCCGATTGTCAGGAACAGTAAGCCAAGCTCCAGACCTCTACGCTCCATGGTAGGGAAATAGCGATCGAGACCAATTAACTTAATGGCAAGTAAAAGACAAGCCGCAGTAGTAATGATCGGTGAACGTCCTATGAGTCCAATTATAATTAGAATAACTAAGAGTATATCCCCATTCATATACATAACCCCTCGTCCTCATCGTCGTCATTTTAGTTTATGAAAGGGGCTTGTATTTAGAACGCATGGAAAGGGGACTAGCGCTGAAAAGGAACCATCTGATCGTGTTCCAGAACGGGAACGCAATCCGTTATATTAGCTTTGGCACAAAGTTCGACATCCGCGAGGAAGCCGGACTTTTTCATTTTTTTACCGTTGCTGCAAGCGAGTATGGTCTCGAATAAGTGATCCTTAGCTTCGAGATAGCAACCGCGCATCGCTAGGCCAAAGTCATTCGTTACCATGTGCTGTTCGCCAAGTAAAGCCGCGATTTCATCTAGGATGAGGCCGGCACAGAGGCCGTCCTCTAAAGAAAATACATCTTGCGTACCTGCACAGACGATCACCGTATCCCTTTTCAGATCAATTGCTACCACAGCAGTAGCTTTAGCATTCATAATGGCTCCCGCAAGCACACGATCGGCTTTTATTGCTTTTTGGATCCCTCTTGTGCCATTGGTGGTCGTCATGAGGATGCGTTTGCCTTGAACTGCTTCGCGCGTGAACTCGAGTGGTGAATTGCCAAAATCAAAGCCAGGAATTTTTTTGCAATAGCGCTCTCCACCAAGTAAATCGCCATCTCTCGCCAATTCCTTCGCTTTATTAACCGTATCAACAGGGACTACTCCCTTGCTGCCATTCATCAATGCGGTGATGATTGTGCTGGTTGCACGTAAAACATCAACGACAATGACGGTTTTATGGAGAAACTCGTCACTTCTTGCTTCGCCGATGTTGGCGATCACCTCGATATGCATGTGCCAATCCTTTCTGGAAATATAGAATTTATAGGTTTCACCTAATAAATCGGCTATATTTTAGATAAACGAATTCGTCCTAAGAAGGACTGTGTAGCCGTTTATTTCATACCTAAGGACATCGTGTCAGAACGGAGTCCTCTCCTCAAAGCTTCTAATGCAATGACTTCATCTGGGGAAATATTGCCCAAGTGAATGTCGGGACCGAGGGAGTTAATTAGGTGCACCTGTTGGGTTTTTAGCGGCGCTTCCCACAAGAGTTTATTCCCTGAAATGGAAGCAAGTACACTGTGCAGTTCCTCATCTTTACATTTCCCTTCCCCATCGAAAATGCCAACACCCATGCCAGATTCACGTGCTTCAATCGTGACAAGGGAAGCACCTAATTCCGAATCGATTAAGAACGTATCAATTAATTCGGCTAATTCTATGGAGGAGCCCCATCCTTTTTTTCCATACTCCGTAACGACTTCTAACCCTTCATCTAAACCTCTGGCAATTAGCTTATTCCGTATTCTACGATCCATTTGAATGGTACCATCGGATATTTCAACGCCATTAAAGCCGAGCGCAAGTATCATGTCAAAAAATGAATCTACCGCATTCTGGGTTACAGCCACTTCCAGAAAAGTACCTCCCGGGTAAATGAGAATGTTATTCTCTTTGGCTAGGCTTATTTTGCTTCTTAGCACGGATTGCGGATAAAGCGGTGAAGTGCCGAATCCAAGTTTGATCATATCCACATGGCTACTAGAGGTTTGGAGCAAATCCTGAAAGGCAAGCATGCCAAGCCCCTTATCCATCACCATCGTTTTCCCCAACGTTCTTGGTTTCATCTGCCTTTGTCCTGTAGGATCGGCTAGAACGGGGTTCCATTTTAATTGAGAGGTCACTTCCATCAGTATTTCTCCTCACTGTCCTTCGAAGGATCAATTATGTGTACAGCATATGCATGAGCACAAATGGAGGTGCCCAGCATGCCTAAAATGAGACGAGCTCGCATAAGGTAGGGAAAAGCATATGCTTCCGAAGCGATTTTTAACGCAGCCATACTCCGCTTCGCTTGCAGGGGCTAATCAAAACTTTTAGGAGGTGTAGTTGTTGATGAACAAGATCGTAATTACGATGGCTTCCTTGCGGTTGATGTCAGGGAGTGTTGAAATTATTGCAGCTATTCTCATGCTCAGACTAGCGACGATAGAGAAGGCGTTGTTGGTGAATTCAGCTCTAGCACTAGTAGGCCCTCTAGTACTATTAACTACGACAACGATTGGATTAGTAGGCATAGCTGAAAAGCTCTCATATGGGAAGATGTTGTGGATCATAGCTGGGGTCAGTTGTCTGTTTATTGGGATTATTAAAAAGTAATCGGTCATATTTCTTTCTAGTAAGCATAGAAATGAATATAGAAGACTGGACAACTTGGAGGGCTCTCCCGATGCTAGCGAGTATTTCACACTTGTTGCCGCAGAACATCCGATTCATGCTAAGCGAGCTTCCACCGAACGTACAAGCTAGTGTGGAAGAAATCAGGGTGAGAGAGTCACGTCCCCTTGAAATTAGTTGGGCGGACCGATATGCCTTCATCAGCGAGCGTGGTCATATGATCACGCAGGAAGAATTGGCTTACAAACCATCTAGGCAAGATTGTCTAACACTGCTTGAGATCCTTACGAATCATTCGTTGTACACGTTTGAAGAAGAACTGCGGAGAGGCTATATCACCGTTTCGGGCGGTCATCGAGTTGGACTTGCTGGGCGTACGATCCTTGACCAAGGTCAAGTGAAGCAAATTCGCGATGTGAGCTCCTTTAACATTCGGATCGCGCGCGAAATTCAAGGTGTGGGTCAGGAGATTTTACCCTATCTGGTTGATCAGAGTATGGGAAACATTCATCATACCTTGATCATCTCACCGCCGCAGCAAGGGAAGACCACCTTAATTCGTGATTTGGCCAGACTGATTAGCCGAGGCGAGTGGGGGGCTAGGAATAGCTCTCTATCCGGCAAAAAAGTAGGCATCGTAGATGAACGCTCCGAATTGGCAGCTTGTGTCAAAGGGGTGCCGAGATTCGACTTAGGACCGCGCACAGATGTGTTAGATGGTTGTCCGAAGGCAGAGGGGATGATGATGATGATTCGTTCCTTATCACCTGAGGTCCTCATCGTGGATGAAATTGGTCGAGGTGAGGATGCGGATGCGATTCATGAAGCTATTCACACGGGGATTCGTGTTCTAGCGACAGCACATGGCGCAAGCTACGAAGATGTCCGTAGACGACCAGTTCTTAGGGAGTTGATAGAGGCAGGTGTTTTTACGAAATATGTGATCCTGCAGCGAAGAAAAGGTGCTTCTGCTTCCTTTCGGATCCTGGATCAACAAGGTAAGGCAATGGGAGATGGATGACGAACGCAAAGGACGATGATGATGCTGAAATTCGTTGGAGGGGTTCTGATCTTCGGTGCAGCGTCGATGTATGGCTTTCTGCAGGCTGCTCACTATGTAAGACGACCCAAGCAAATTCGTATACTTATTGGGGCACTTGGCCGAATGGAGACGGAAATTGCTTATGCGCTTACGCCGCTTCCAGAAGCTTTTGCTTCATTAAGCAAGCAAGTTGCTGATCCGCTTTCGACCTTATTTCGTTTAATGTCAGAACGGTTGCTCGGAAGCAATGGTGAATCGACTAAGGATCTATGGCAAATGACAGTCAAAGAAGTCTGGGCAAGAACCTCTATGCGGCAAGCTGAGCAAGAAGTGATTCTTGGGCTTGGACCTGTACTGGGGCTTTCGGATCGAAATGACCAAATCAAACACTTACGACTTGCGATTAGCCAACTACAATCGGAAGAAACGGATGCCAGAGATGAGCAGCAGCGCTACGAGAAAATGTGGAAAAGCCTAGGTGTCCTAATCGGAGCGTTAGTCGTGATTTTAATGTATTAGTGGGGATGATTTATCCGTGCATGACAAGTTCCTTGAAGGCGGAGTGAGGTGCCAGAAATGAATGTAGATGTGAACGCCATTTTCCAAATCGCCGGCATCGGAATCATTATCGCGATGATTCATTCGGTGCTGAAGCAGATGGGGAAAGAGGATATGGCACACTGGGTCACGGTCATAGGCTTCGTGGTCGTGCTTTTTATGGTCGTCAGTATGCTGGATAACTTGTTCAAAGAAATTAAAACTATTTTCCTATTCCAATGAGGTGGTCTGATGGAAATCATCCAAATCGTAGGATTAGGACTCATCGTCACGATCTTGACGCTCATTATCAAGGAACAGAAGCCGATGTTCGCCTTTTTATTAGCTGCTTTTACAGGCATAGTCATTTTCTTGTTTTTAATAGGCAAAATTTCTTCGGTTATTCAAGTCCTTGAGGACTTAGCGGTGAAGTCGAATGTGAACCTCGTTTTCCTCAAAACGATTTTGAAAATTATAGGCGTTGCTTACATTGCCGAGTTTGGCGCACAGATCGTTCGAGATGCTGGGCAAGATTCCATTGCTTCCAAAATCGAGCTGTCGGGTAAAGTGCTCATTATGGTTATGGCGATTCCAATCATTACGGTCATCATCGAAACCGTGGTTAAACTGCTCCCTGCTTAGTAGATTCACCTAAGGAGTGACACGCATGCACCTACTTTATTCGCACCAGAAGCTGAACAACCGGTGGATCTTATTATTTATTTTAACGATGGGCCTGTGGCTCGGCTTATCGGGTTCCTTAACTGCCGAATCGCCTACAGATATCATCATCCAAGAACAAGCGAATCGCTTGAATACAGAGCCGGTTGAGCAATATTGGGATAAGCTGATGAAGGAATATGGAGGGTATTTCCCTGAGAGCAAGCCTCCGACCTTCATGGAACTTCTCATTGGGACCAAGGGCATCAGCATGAAGAGTATCTTTAAAGGACTTCTGAGCTATATTTTTCATGAGATTATCATCAATGGCAAGTTATTGGCTTCCATTGTTGTTTTGACCGTCTTTAGCATGATTCTGGAGACGCTGCAAAGCTCTTTTGAACGAAACACGGTAAGCAAGCTAGGCTACACGATCACTTATATGGTATTGATCATCATTGCCATCAATAGCTTCAGCGTTGCGATCGGGTATGCCAAGACAGCCATTTCGTCCATGATTCAATTCATGTTCGCCATCATGCCCTTGTTACTAACTTTATTAGCATCCATGGGAAATGTAACTTCAGTAGCCATCCTTCATCCTCTGATTGTATTCATGATCCACTCAGTGGGAACGGCGATATATGTGTTTGTTTTTCCGCTTTTGTTTTTCTCGGCAGTGCTGCACATCGTTAGCTCACTCAGCGACAAGTTTAAGGTTACACAATTAGCAAATCTGCTGCGCACCGTCAGTTTAAGTATGCTGGGCGTGTTCGTAACGGTCTTTCTTGGTGTCATTTCTATTCAAGGTACGGCGGGTGCGGTTAGAGATGGTGTAGCGATTCGAACAGCAAAGTACATTACAGGGAATTTCGTGCCAGTTGTAGGGCGACTGTTCTCGGACGCAACGGAAACTGTAATAGGGGCATCTCTACTTGTCAAAAATGCAATAGGACTCGTTGGTGTTGTCATCCTCGTGCTCTTGTGCGCGTTTCCCGCGATCAAAATCTTAACACTAGCTTTTATCTACAACTTATCCGCAGCCCTGATGCAGCCTTTAGGAGATAGCCCGATCATCGCTTGTTTACAGACGATTGGTAAAAGCTTAATTTATGTTTTTGCAGCGCTAGCGGCAGTAAGCTTAATGTTTTTTCTTGCCCTGACCATCATGATCACAATTAGCAATGTCTCCGTCATGATGAGGTGAAAGGAGCTAGGCGATGGATTGGTTAGCAGGATGGCTGAAAACCGTCATTATGGTCATTATGCTCGCGACGTTTGTTGATCTTCTGCTCCCCAGCAATACGATGCAGCGGTATGTGAAGACGGTTTTGAGTCTATTTATTCTACTTACACTGCTCACCCCTGTGCTTCAGCTGTTCCAGAAGGATTGGGATATGGATCAGCTGCTTAGTCGAGCGGAGAAGGAGCAGAATGAGAAAACAATGCTTGCAGGCGGTTTTGGAAATCAAACACAAATGAAGTCATTGGCAGCCATTACGAACGATGCTAATAAGATTCAAGATGCAGAACAGAAGAAAACGCAACATATCGTTCAAACGCAATTAGCCGGATTGATTAAAGAGGACTTGCAGAAACAAACGGAATGGTCAGTTCAGGAGGTACAAGTTCAAGTACAAGTAGACAATAATGGGAAACCCAGCATTACCAGTGTGAAGGTGACCCTTGATGATATAGAAACGAAGAAGCAACCGACAACCAAGAGTAACAGCATTGCTGCGATGGAGCCTGTCAAGCCCGTAGATCCGATCAAAATTGGGTCTGCCGCGAAAGTGCAAGATCGTCAGACTAATGCGCAAGGAGACTTGCAGTCAACCCCTAAAGCGTTGCCTAGCGAGCAAGAAAAGGATCGACTTAAGCAAGATATTTCACGGAATTGGTTAGTAGATCCTGCCAAAATCGAGATCGAAACCTTACAAAGCAAAGGATGGATGGCGAGGTGAATGGATGGGAACATTGCTGCAATGGATGGAGCACAAATTCGGCGGCGGACCAGGTGGACCTAAACGTAAAAATACGTTGCTTTGGGTTATCATGGTTGGGCTTTTAGGAGCTGCGCTAATGATCATCAACGCATTTATACATGTCAAAGATCTGGATCCCATCAACACAGGCAGAGCGTCTCCACCAGTGGAAAGTAAAGAAACCTTTGCAGGAAGTTCATCAAAGGAAAACGCAAGCTTTCATGATTATGAACAAGCTTATGGCGACCAACTGAAAAGCATCCTGCAGCAAATTGTCGGTGTTGGGGAAGTGGAAGTGCTCGTTACCATTGAATCAACGGAAGAAATGACCGTTGACAAAAACTATAACGATAATCAGACCATGACAACAGAACGCGATAATGGTGGCGCAACACGCAACATATCCCAGGTAACGCGAAGCGGTGAAGTCGTTATTTATCAAGTATCAGGTGACCAGAAGCCGCTTGTGCTCAAATACATTAAACCCAAAATTAGAGGTGTCATTGTTGTTGCGAAAGGTGCAGAAAATCTCACGGTGAAGAAGATGATCATGGAAGCCGTTGAGCGAGGAATGGACGTTCAAGCAAGTAAAATTTCGATTTTACCGCGCAAAACAGGAAATTAATTCAGGGAAATATCTAACTATTCTAAGGAGGAATAAACAATGAATGCAAAAAGACAAACAATTTGGCTCGTATCGATGCTTAGCTTGATGGTGGTGCTTTCCGCGTATTATCTATTCACTGAGGACGTCAATAAGCTGGATCTAGCATCGTCAGATGCCATCACGCAATCGCAAGAAGTGAAGATTGATATGACACAAGTGGATCCAGTTACTGGTGCAAAAACGGATGTGAAAGCTACAACTGGAACAGGTACACAATCCGACACGAAAGCGACAACGCCGCAAACTTCTACAAAAACAGACGCTAAAGCGACGACGACGCAAGATAGCTCCAAAACTACGACAAAAGATGCAACTAAACCAACAACTTCTAAAACAGATGACCAAGTGTTGAAACAAGTAGAAGAACAAGCGAAAACGACATCTGCTAACGATTACTTCACAAATGAGCAAGTGAAACAAAATAATTACTTCAGCAAAGTTTCCACAGATCTGATGACGATCATTTTGGATACGAAGAAAACGCCTGAAGCGGTAGCAAAAGCAACAAACGATTTGTCAGCATTGTCAGATCTGCAAGATAAAATTGAAAATCTACAAGATCTTCTGATTCAAGATTTCCCACAAGCAGTTATTAATCAAGATGGAAACAAATGGAAAGTTACGGTTCAAGCCGATAAATTGGAGAAAAGCCAAGGTGTTTCCATTGTTGACATGGTTGTAAAAGAACTGGGAGCTATGCCAGAAAATATCAAGATCCAATACGTACGTCCGTAGGGATTCTAGTGAAGTTTTCGCTTCACAAATGGGTAGTGGAAAGGGTCCGGATAAACTGGACTCTTTCCATTTCGTGCGTTTATGGGTATAATACATACGTTGCGGCTATGAAAACGCATTTTTTAAGGTTCACCAACGTCTAAAGGAGTGACTTGAATGTTTAAATTGAGTGAAATCAAAGAGTTAATTAAACTCGTAGATCAATCCTCTTTACAAGAACTTGAAATTGAAAATGAAGGTGCACGCCTTTCTATTCGTAAACCGAATAAAGTGGAGCCTATGTATGTATCCGCTCCAGTTCAACACACATATGCACCGATTGGTCAACCTAACTACACAAATACAGCGCCTGCAGCAGCTGCTCTTGAAGTACCAGTAACTGCTAACGGACAAGCCAAGCAAGAGGATTCATCTTTACATAAGATCGTATCTCCGATGGTAGGGACATTCTATCAATCCGCTTCTCCAGGATCAGCGCCATTCGTAAGCGTTGGCTCTAAAGTAACTGACAAGAGTGTTGTTTGTATTGTGGAAGCTATGAAATTAATGAATGAAATAGAAGCTGAAGTAAAAGGCGAGATCGTTGAAATTCTCGTTGAGAACGGACAGCTAGTTGAGTACGGACAACCTTTATTTTTGGTTAGACCGGAATAGTTGCGTTTGCAAGCTTATGCTGACAGCGCAAGCTTTTCGCACGAAGAGCTCTTAGGAGGGCAAATCATGAAATTTAATAAAATTCTTATTGCGAACCGCGGAGAAATTGCAGTTCGTATTATCCGAGCATGCCGTGAACTTGGCATCTATACGGTTGCTGTGTACTCGGAAGCAGATCGAGAAGCACTACACGTTCGTTTGGCTGATGAGGCTTATTGCATTGGGCCAACAGCGTCCAAAGACAGCTATTTGAACTTCACTAACTTGATGAGCGTTGCAACGTTAACGGAATGCGATGCAATTCATCCTGGATATGGATTCCTCGCTGAAAATGCTGACTTCGCAGAAATTTGTGAGAGCTGCAATATCACTTTCATCGGTCCTTCACCAGACGCAATCTCCCGAATGGGTGATAAAGCGGTTGCTAAGCAAACGATGAAGGAAGCGAGAGTTCCAATTATCCCAGGTTCTGATGGCTTGGTTGAGGATATTGATGATGCTGTGGTTATTGCACGCGATATCGGGTATCCGATTATTATTAAAGCGACAGCAGGCGGTGGCGGTAAAGGAATCCGTATTGCAGAGAACGAGGAAACGCTTGTTCAACAAATTACGGCAGCTCAACAAGAAGCACAGAATGCCTTCGGTAATGCAGGGATCTACTTGGAGAAGTATTTAACTGGCATGAAGCATGTTGAGATTCAAATCCTTGCTGATAAACACGGCAATGTCGTTCACTTAGGTGAACGTGATTGCTCTGTACAGCGTCGTAGACAAAAGCTTGTTGAAGAAGCGCCTTGTCCGATTCTTACGGAGGAAACGCGTAAAGCTATGGGTCAGGCAGCCGTGCGTGCAGCGAAAGCCGTGAATTATTCCGGAGCAGGAACATTGGAATTCTTGTTAGGTCCAGATGGTAATTTTTACTTTATGGAAATGAATACACGAATCCAAGTTGAACACCCTGTTACCGAAATGATTACCGGGATCGATATTATTCAAGAAATGATTCGCGTTGCTGAAGGGAATCCGTTGTCTTTCAAACAAGAGGACGTACGAATCAATGGATGGGCAATCGAATGCCGCGTCAATGCCGAAGATCCGAATCGGAACTTCATGCCATCTCCAGGACAAGTGAAATTTTATTTGCCGCCAGGTGGATTCGGTGTTCGCGTGGATAGCGCGGTGTATCCTGGGTATTCGATCCCGCCACACTATGATTCCATGATCGCGAAACTTATCGTTTGGGGAAGTACACGTGAAGAAGCTATTAACCGTATGAAAAGGGCTCTCAATGAGTTCGCGGTGGACGGTGTAAACACGACGATTCCTTTTCATTTGAAGCTGCTTGAACACAAGAAATTTATCAAGGGTGACCACGATATTAAATTCTTAGAAGAACACGACGTGAATGATCCAGAATCGTAGACAAACATTTGTCATATTTTTACCGAAATGTTATACTAATAAATTAAGATGGCTTATCCCATTTATATTTTTAAGAGTATGATGCAAGTTTGCAACATCAACACAAGTTTAAGCTTTACAAGCCAGTTTGGCTGGCGCAAAACTTTTAGGAGGTGCCACAATGAGCACAATCGCTCCGGATTACGTCAAGACAGACATGGGCAGCATCCAGATTGCCCCCGAGGTTATCGAAATCATTGCCGGATTGGCAACGGTGGAAGTGCAAGGTGTAGCGGGGATGAGTGGCGGATTAGCTGGCGGCATTGCTGAATTACTTGGACGCAAGAATTTGTCCAAAGGCGTAAAGGTAGAGGTCGGACAACGTGAAGCTGCCATTGACGTCTCCATCATTATCGAGTATGGAAACCGTATTCCAGAAGTTGCAAGTGATATTCAGAACAATGTGAAGATGGCAATCGAATCAATGACAGGTTTAAATGTTGTTGAGGTTAACGTTCATATTCATGATGTTCACTTTAAGCAGGCGGATAAACCGATTGAAGAAGAACCAGCGGCTGCCCATCGTGTGAAATAGGCGGTAAAGCTGAGCCATATGGATCAATTGAAACCCCCTACAGGTTGCAGGGGGTTTCCTCTAACTTAGGAAGGGGACAAGCGTAGTGGGTAAAATTGTGGACAGGCTCTTGCTACTATTCTATAGCCTGATTATTTTCGTCGCATCGATCTTTGTATTGTTCACAGCATCTAGCTGGATCCCACTCGATCAAGCAAGTCAAACGCTTAGCCATTTCTATTACGAGAAGAGTTACGCTTATCCGGGCATTATCATTAGTTTGATTATGCTGCTGATTTCCGTGCGATTCCTGATCGTAACGCTTCGTCGCGGACGTTCCCAGGCGCCATCGATTGATCAACGTACCGATTTTGGGGATATTCGAATTTCCATCGAGACTGTTGAGAATCTTTCGCTGAAAGCAGCGGGTCGCACGAAAGGTGCCAAAGATCTGCGTGCGCGAGTTAGAGTGAATCAATCCGGGTTAGAAATAACTATTAGAACCATTGTAGATGGGGAAAGCTCGATTCCGGAACTGACTGAAGACATGCAAGGTACAGTGAAAAGTTACATAGAAGAAATTACCGGTATTCCTGTAGCTTCCGTAACCGTATTCGTAGCGAACATCGTGCAATCTGCCCCAACGTTTAAAAGCCGAGTCGAATAGAGGTGAATCCACATATGTGGAATGAACTATGGGAATTCCATAGGGGCAAAGTAATCGGAGTGACAGCGGGTATATTCTTCGGTTTTATTTATTTGTTTTTTGGTTTCTGGGATATGTTGATCTTTGGATTTATCGTTCTTGTTGGTTTTTATATTGGAAATAAGCTGGATCGCAAAGAAAGTTTCATCATGCTGGAAGACATTTGGCGCTATCTCACACAAAAATGGAGAATGTTTCGCTAAAATCCCTGGTTCAACCATGGATTTTTTTGTTTGGATTGGATCCAATTTGACGTATACTAGGAGAAAGAGTTTTTAGGAGAAGGTCGCTTTGCAAGAGCAAAGCGCTTAGGAGGAACAGAATGAAACGCAGAATTGCACGTGAAATTGCTATACAAAGCTTATACCAAATCCAAATGAATGAGGCTACTCCTCAGGAGGCTGTTCAAGTCGCGATTCATGAAGCTGAACATGATAATGAATCGCAGTTGGATTTCTCCGGAGATAAGATAGATCCAGTCTACATTATTGAACTTGTTGAAGGGACTTACAAGAACAAAGTAAGCATTGACGAGTTATTGGAGGAGTATTTGAAGGGGTGGGCGATGGACAGACTGTCTCGCATCGATCGGGAAATTCTGCGATTAGGTGCGTATGAGATGTTGTATCGCGACGATGTTCCACCGAAAGTTGTTGTTAATGAAGCCATTGATTTGGCCAAGCATTACGGCACTGAAGAATCGGGGAAATTCGTAAATGGCGTGTTGGGGAAAATGATTAAAGAAATAGACGAACTGAAAGAAAAAGTTCTGCGTACTCTTTGAGATCATCAAGGTAACTAACTTTCTACTTTTCATATAGGTATGGCTTAAATGGCTAAGGGGGAAATAACATGTCAGCACAAGTAATTAATGGGAAAGAACTCGTGAGCTCGATTCGTGAGGAAATCAGATCTGACGCAGCGGCACTTACAGCACAGGGAAACCAACCAGGTCTTGTTGTTGTTATTGTTGGTGATGATCCAGCTTCACAAGTATATGTAAGAAACAAAGCGAAAGCTTGCGATGATGTAGGCATCTATTCCGAAGTACACCGCCTACCTGAGCAGACGACACAAGAAGAATTAATTGCACTCATCCATGGTTTTAACAACAATAATCGAATTAACGGCATACTTGTTCAATCACCATTGCCAAAGCATATCAATGAAGAAGCAGTTGTTGATGAAATTGATCCAGCGAAAGATGTAGATTGTTTCCATCCGATAAATGTAGGAAACCTGATGATTGGTAAAGATGGCATGAAGCCTTGTACTCCGCACGGTGTTATTGAAATCCTTAAGCGAACTGGAGTTGAAATTGCAGGTAAGCATGCAGTAGTTGTAGGTAGAAGTAACATTGTTGGTAAACCGATGGCTATGTTGTTGTTGCGTGAGCATGCAACGGTAACTGTGGTTCATTCCCGCACGCCGAACATGGAAGAGATGACCAAACAAGCAGATATTCTTGTTGTAGCTGTAGGGAAAGCGCATTTGATCAAAGCGAATCACGTTAAACCAGGTGCAGTGGTAATTGATGTTGGGATGAATCGTCCTGCAGACGGCAAATTAACCGGTGATGTTGATTTTGAAGCCGTGAAAGAGATTGCAAGTTCCATAACACCTGTTCCAGGTTGTGTTGGCCCAATGACGATTACGATGCTGCTTCGCAATACAGTTGATGCGGCTAGCCGTGCAGCTAAAGCGAATGTGAGCGTATAGTCACCTTATGGCGAGAAATGAGACCAAGATTTTATCCGTTAAAGATTTAAACCGTTACATTAAGCTATTGCTGGAAGGAGATTCACGTCTCCAAGATGTGTGGGTGCGAGGCGAAATTTCGAATTTCACACATCACTCCAGCGGTCATATGTATTTTACATTGAAGGATGCGGATGGTCGGCTGAAAAGCATTATGTTTGCTTCGCATAATCAGAAGCTGGGATTTATCCCGAAAGAAGGCACGAAAGTCATTGCTCGCGGGAATATTTCAGTTTATGAGCGAGACGGCGCCTATCAGTTCTATGTGACGGCGATGCAGCCTGATGGCATCGGCAGCTTGTATTTGGCCTTCGAGCAACTGAAAAAGAAGCTCGAAGCTGAAGGGTTATTCTCGCCAGAGCGCAAGAAACCGATTCCTCGGTTTCCACGCGCCATTGGCGTGATCACATCCCCGACGGGGGCCGCCATTCGTGATGTCATCATCACGTTGCAGCGGCGCTTCCCGTCGATTCCGATCTTGCTGTACCCTGTCCTCGTACAGGGTACGCAGGCGGCGCCTTCGATCGTGAAGGCGATCGAAGCCATGAACCGGCTCGGTGAAGCCGACGTGCTCATCGTGGGCCGCGGCGGCGGCTCACTGGAAGAGCTGTGGGCCTTCAACGAGGAGATCGTTGCGCGGGCGATTAGCGCCTCCGCGATCCCCATCATCTCGGCCGTCGGCCACGAGACGGACTTCACGATCGCCGACTTCGTCGCCGATCTCCGAGCGCCGACGCCTACGGCGGCGGCAGAGCTCGCGGTGCCGCACCACCTCGAGCTGAAGCAGCAGCTATCGCAGCAGGCGCAGCGCCTGCATTACGGGCTGCTGCAGCAGCTGCGCCGCAAGCAGGAACGGCTCGAGCGCGCGAAGCGCTCGCCGTTCCTGACGAACCCCCGCAGGCAGCTGCTTATGCAGCCTGCGGAGCGACTCGACCGGCTTGCGGAGCAGCTCGGTTACCGCATGCGGCAGCGCCTCACGGAGCTGGCGCAGCGTCGATTGAGGCTGGAGCGTCGCTTGTCCAGCTTCAATCCGACTGAGCAGGCCGTGATGGCGAGACGACGTTTGGACACGTCCAAACGTCAGATGCTCACGGCTATGCAAACCCTCCTGCGCTCGAAGAAGCAGGAGTGGCAGTCCAGTGTCCGTCATCTGGACGCCCTTAGCCCGCTGAAAGTTATGCAGCGGGGGTACAGTCTTGCTTATGACGAACAAGAAAAGCAACTTGTGAGATCGATAACGCAAGTAAACATCGGTGATCGATTATCCATACGTCTTAAGGACGGTAAAATACAATGTCAAGTTTCGGGGATGGAGGCGAACATTGATGTCAACAAGTGAAACGGAAGTAAGTTTTGAAATGGCAATCGAGCAGCTAGAGCGTATCGTAAGTCAGTTGGAGAGCGGCGACGTTCCCTTAGAGAAAGCAATTGAACTGTATCAAGAAGGTGTAAGACTCTCCCATTTATGCGGCGTTAAGCTGGAGCAAGTGGAGAAGAAAATTGAGATGCTGGTTGAAGGGGAAGCTGGGGTAACAAGGAAGCCTTTCCAGCCTGTCTTGGAAGATAAGGGGAATTAGTTTGAATAACACGACGTCTACTATTCATACATACATCGCTTCCCATGCTGAATTGGTTGAAGCTGCATTGCGTCAATCATTGCCAACTGCCTGGGAGGTACCAGCTTCTTTACGTGAGTCTATGGACTACTCCTTGATGGCAGGCGGTAAACGACTGCGTCCTATTATGGTTCTAGCTGCTGCAGAGTCGCTTGGGGGCTCCCTTGAATCTGCTATGCCTGTTGCGCTAGCCATCGAATTGGTTCATACCTATTCCTTAGTCCATGATGATCTGCCAGCGATGGATAATGATGATTATCGGAGAGGCAAGTTAACGAATCACAAAGTTTATGGTGAGGCAATGGCTATTCTTGCTGGCGATGCGCTGCTTACGCACGCCTTCTTCTGCGTTACGCAATCACACAAAAGATTTGGTGTTCCTGCTGAACGCGTGCTAGCCATTACCGAAGAGCTTGCCGTGCTGGCAGGTGCTCGTGGCATGGTTGGCGGCCAAGCAGCGGATATGTTAGGAGAACAAGGTTTAACCAAGTTGGAAGAGCTTACTTATATTCATACACACAAAACGAGTGATCTTATTGTGTTCTCATTGCGTGCTGGCGGGCATATTGCTGGGGCATCTGAAACGCAATTGGAAGCGCTCAGTGAATTTGGACACGCACTTGGACTTGCTTTTCAAATTCAAGATGATATTTTGGATATTATCGGAGATGAAGCGAAACTAGGTAAGCCTGTGAAGAGCGATGAGAAGCAGCAGAAGGTGACATTCCCTTATTTTATCGGCATGGAAGCTTCTGAGCAGAAAGTGCAAGAGCTGACGAGTCAAGCGAAAGAGGCATTAATTCGATCCAACATACCGAACCCTGAACGGTTGCTGCAGATCGCAGATTACCTGATGAAACGGGATCATTAAACATAAATATACAAATTGTATGCCATACCGGAAGGTAGTTTTTCCACATTAGAAATACGTTTTCACTTCACGAAAACATCTTCTAATTGGCGATGAAACCTACCTATAAACGCGGTCGCTCATCATTGAGTTGCCTCGATAGAGGTTTAATCACACGAATTACCCAATAATATGATATAATGGTGAAATCTTAGTATTTTCACATTGAAAGTGAGGAAACAAGCGTGCTGCTCGAACAAATCAATCGGCCTGCAGATTTGAAGCGGTTATCCTTGACGGAGCTCGAAGAATTGGCAGGAGAAATCCGTCAATTTCTTATTGAGAAGCTTTCCGTTACTGGTGGACATCTAGCCCCGAACTTAGGCGTGGTTGAACTCACGATAGCTTTACACACCATGTTTCACAGCCCGTATGATAAACTGATTTTTGATGTGGGTCACCAGGCGTATGTACACAAAATTTTGACTGGACGTAAAGACAAGTTCGATACATTACGCAAGTACAAAGGGCTCTGCGGGTTTATTAAGCGTTCCGAGAGCGAGCATGATGTCTGGGAAGCAGGACATAGTAGTACTTCCCTGTCAGCTGCCATGGGTATGGCAATGGCGCGTGATCTCAAGGGCGAGCATAATAAGGTTGTTGCTATCATTGGTGATGGTGCGCTTACAGGCGGCATGGCATTAGAAGCCATGAATCATATTGGTCACGAGAAGAAGAATATTACGGTCATTCTGAATGACAATGAAATGTCGATTGCGCCCAACGTAGGGGCTCTTCATAATTATTTAAGCAAAATTCGTTCGGACCGTCATTATTTGAAAGCTAAAGAGGAAGTCGAATATTTACTGAAGAAAATTCCTGCCATCGGTGGAACGCTGGCCAAAACAGCGGAGAAGCTGAAGGATAGTCTTAAATATTTTGTTTTGAATGGCGTATGGTTTGAAGAACTAGGCTTTACTTATATTGGTCCTGTGGATGGACATAACTTACAAGTGTTGATGGATACGTTGAAACAGGCTGAGAAGGTTGCTGGCCCTGTGCTGATTCATGTCGTTACGACCAAGGGGAAAGGTTACAAACCCGCGGAGAACGATTCCCATACTTGGCATGGCTTAGGGCCCTACAAAATGGAGTCAGGTCAAGTTCTTAAGTCTTCTGGACCGCCCATGTATACACAAGTTTTCGGAGATACGTTAATTGAGCTTGGTGAGAAGGACTCTCGTGTGGTTGCCGTTACGCCTGCAATGCCAGGTGGATCTGGATTATTGAAATTTGCGAAGCAATTTCCGAGTCGAATGATTGATGTTGGTATTGCGGAGCAGCATGCGGCTACATTATGTGCAGGACTCGCGAGTGAAGGTTTGAAGCCAGTATTCGCCGTATATTCAACGTTCTTGCAGCGTGCGTATGATCAAGTAGTTCACGATATTTGTCGTCCTAAATTAAATGTAACCTTCGCAATCGATCGTTCTGGCTTCGTTGGTCCGGATGGCGAAACACATCAAGGGGTTTATGATATTTCATTTTTGCGAACAATTCCTAACATGGTCTTAATGATGCCAAAGGATGAGAAGGAATTGCGTGATATGATGCAAACGGCTCTTGAATATAATGATGGTCCGATTGCGTATCGTTATCCGCGTATTAATGGCACTGGTGCTCCTATTGATGAGGCTCCAAAGGCAATTCCACTCGGTACTTGGGAAACTGTACGTGAGGGTGATTATGCTGCAGTTCTTGCTGTTGGACCGATGGTTCAAGTTGCAGAGGAAGCAGCCGCTCAGCTGGCTCAAGAAGGTATTGAACTTCGTGTTGTGAACGCGAGATTTATTAAACCGTTGGATGAAGCTTATTTGCTGCAACTAGCGAAGGAATCGATGCCAGTGATCACGATGGAAGAAGGTTCAATCCAAGGTGGTTACGGAAGCGCGGTATTGGAATTCTACGCAGAGAAGCGGATTGTTGGTTTGCAGGTTGAATTGATGGGGATTCAAGACTACTTCGTAGAGCATGGCAGTGTGCCTGAACAACGCGAAGAGGTTGGGTTAACTGCCCACCACTTGATTACCGAAGTGAAGAAGCTAGTACCTCGTAAGGTCCTACGAGCGAAGGTCTAGTAACCGATTTTGAATAGGAGCAACACATTATATATGTCCTCGGATAAAGAAAGATTAGACTTATTGCTACTTGAGCAAGGATATTTTGAAAGCAGAGAAAAGGCAAAGGCCGCCATTATGGCAGGCCTTGTTTTTGCGGATGAAGAGCCAGCTGATAAAGCCGGAATGAAGATCAGTCGGAAAGCCGTACTGAAAGTAAAAGGCGCACTGCATCCTTACGTGAGTCGTGGCGGATTAAAGCTGGAGAAGGCGTTAAAGCATTTCGAAATCGACTTACACGATGCAGTTATGCTGGACATTGGGGCTTCCACGGGCGGCTTCACAGATTGTGCGCTGCAAAATGGTGCGGCCTCCGTGTATGCTGTCGATGTTGGCTACAATCAATTGGATTGGTCGCTGCGCAATGATGAGCGTGTACACGTCATGGAGCGAACGAATTTCCGTTACACGAAATTGGAGGATTTGAACGGTCCGAGGCCTACCTTTGCCAGTATTGACGTTTCGTTCATTTCACTTCGTATTATCCTGCCACCACTTAAGGAAATCCTAGGGGATCAGGGACATGTTGTTGCTTTGATTAAACCGCAATTCGAAGCAGGTCGAGAGAAAGTTGGCAAGTCGGGAGTTGTGCGAGACACGGATGTGCACATTGACGTGTTGACAACGGTTCTTTCATTTGCTGAGGAGCTCGGATTTCGCTTGAGGGGACTCACTTACTCGCCAATAACCGGTGGTGAAGGGAACATTGAATTCCTTGCGTACTGGTCGAGCAACGAGACGGAAGCGTCGCTTGCAGCACCATCTTCGATCAAAGCTCTCATTGCCGAGACTGTTAAAGAGTCTCAGAAATTACACGGAAAATAAACTCATCTTTGAGAACGCCTTTTGCGGCCCTGAGATGGGTTTTTTCACTTAACAGAAAGGATTCTCCTGTCGGATTCGCGAATACTATGGCGAGGTGAAGGACATGGAACAAGGCGATGTAAGAGTCATTTTGTTAATCCTGATCGTTGTTGTTTGTCTAGTCATTTGGCGATTTCAAAAGTGGCTGGGAGGTTCAACTCAAGGAAGAGGTCGAATTCCAAGGCAGGTAAATATTCCTCAGGACGATGTTGTTGATCTGCTTGAAGCTGCTGGTTTTGATGTGCTTGCTGGCAAGACCAAAATTCCAATTACCATGACAATTGGCGAGAGAGATCAGCTGGAAAGCCGCTTATTTATCGATTATTTTGTGCAAAAGGAAGATCATGTTTATCTTGTGAAAGTGGCGAAAGAACGTAAACCACTGGAGATGACAGGGAGCGCTGTGCGTGATATGCTGCTGCCCTACACCCTCATTTATCCTGAGGCACAGGGTATCCTTTACGTTGATATGACCGTTAGCAAAATCAAAAAAATCACTTTTCACATAGAGGTGTAAGGATGAAGGGTCAAAGGCATGTAAAAATTAGAGAAATTATTACAAACCATGAGATTGAAACACAGGATGAATTAGTTGAAGCGCTGCGCGCGGCAGGATTTCATGTAACTCAGGCAACAGTTTCGAGGGACATCAAGGAACTCCATCTCATTAAAGTTCCGCTGGATGATGGCAGATATAAGTATTCCATGCCGGCAGATCAGCGCTTTAATCCCATGCAGCGGCTTCGTCGGGCGTTAAGTGACCATTTTGTCAGCATTGATTATACGGATAATTTGGTTGTTATGAAATGCTTGCCAGGCACCGCGAATACGATTTGCGCTTTAATAGATAATTTGGAGTGGAATGGCGTCATGGGAACCATCTGTGGAGATGATACGATTCTTGTCATTTGCCGCGGGAAAGAGAATAGCGTAACTTTTGTAAATGAAGTCATGTCCTTATTATCATAAAATCAGGAGGCGTTCATGCTTACAGAGCTTTCAATTCGTAATTTAGCTGTCATTGAACATGTACATATTCGGTTTAAAGCAGGTTTTCACGTCCTTACAGGGGAAACTGGCGCTGGGAAATCGATCATCATAGATGCGTTAACACTGATTGTCGGTGGTAGAGGTTCTTCGGAATTAGTACGTTATGGTGCTGATAAAGCAGAGATTGAAGCCATGTTTGACTTACCTGCTTCTCATCCAGTTTGGCATACGCTTACAGAGTTGGGGATTGAATCTGATGCTTCCGAGCACCTCATTATTCGACGTGAAATTACGGCGACAGGCAAAAGTTCGAGTCGGATTAATGGTCAGCTTGTGAATATGACGATGTTGCGCAAGACGGGAGAATGGCTCGTTAATATTCATGGTCAACATGAGCATCAATCACTGCTTCATGTGGACGAGCATATTCATTCCCTGGATTTATTCGGGGATGCTGAGATTGAGTCGGCGAAGATGACGTATCAAGCTAGCTATGATCAGTATATGAAGCTCCAAAAAGAGCTGAACGATCTTCAAGAAACGAGCAAGCAAGCGCTTCAAATGTTAGACCTTTATCGGTTCCAAATTGAAGAGATATCATCAGCCAAGCTGAAATTAGGCGAAGATGAGACCTTAGCTGAGGAGAAGCGCAAGTTAGCTAATGCGGAGAAGCTTTATCAAAGCTCATCCGAAGCTTATGATTTTCTCTATGCCACAAACCGAGGACTCGATGCTGCTGGTAAAGCAGTATCACGTCTTCAGGATATTGTGCAGCTAGATCCGACGAATTTGGGCCCGATTCTTGAACAGGCGCAATCAGCCTTTTACCAGTTGGAAGATGCAGCTTATCAAATCAGAGACTATCGCGACAGCATTGAATTCAATTCATCTCGTTTAGATTTTATTGAACAAAGATTAGATACCATCACGTCTCTCCGCCGAAAATATGGGGAGAATATTAAAGAGATTCTAAGCTATTTAGAGAAGATCAAAAATGAAGTTGATACGATTGAAAATAAAGATGAAATTATTCGTAAATTAGAAGAAAAGCTTCTACTTGCTGAGAAGCAAGTTGGTGTGCATGCGCTAGACCTATCTAATCTGCGTAAAGGTATAGCAAGTGATCTCTCTGCCCAAATTGAACATGAGTTGCGTGATCTTCAAATGGAACGGACACAGTTCCGAGTTCAGATTGCTCATATAATCGATGACCGCGGCGTAGAGGTGGATGGAAATAAGGTGCGCTTTAACAGACAAGGCATTGATCAAGTTGAGTTTCTCATGGCACCTAACCCAGGAGAACCACTGCGTGGATTAAGTAAAATTGCCTCAGGTGGAGAGCTCTCCCGTATTATGCTCGCAATGAAAGCTATTTTTGCACGGATTGACCAAATTCCAGTGCTCGTATTCGATGAAGTTGATACGGGGGTTAGCGGACGAGCTGCACAAGCGATAGCTGAGAAAATGTCTGTTCTTTCGCAAAGCTGTCAAGTCTTCTCCATTACTCATTTGCCTCAGGTTGCAAGTTTCGCAGATGTTCATTTCTATATACGGAAAGAAGTGGATCAAGAGCGGACGTTCACGCGTGTTCAAGATATGCCAGATGCTGGCCGAATTGAAGAGCTGGCGAGGATGCTTGGCGGTGTAGAAGTGACAGAAACAACGCTTCATCATGCTGGAGAAATGCTTACCATGGCAAAAAATAAGAAAGCAAGGGTATGAAAGTATAGATAGTCATCATTTACAGTTATAAAAGAAGGGGACTGGGGTTAACTTATAGGTACGCAATTGACGAGGTTATTCGTCAGGGCTCAAGGAATTTTGAAGGAGCGTGTTGATAGTGCAATCCAACAAAAGAAAAAGATTGTTCGGACTCTTGCTCGTCTTCTTCGTTTGCTTGGTCAGTATGTCCCCGCCTTTTCAGAGCTTTGCCTCCTTTCCACAAGAACTCCGCTTGTTCAGCGGACAAGGGAAGCAGCTTCAGTTAACGATGCCGGTCAGTGCCCAGGTTACGGTCAAGGATACGGATATTGTGAAGGTAAACGGCAACGCCAAGCACTCATTTCAAGTTAATTTGAACGAACCTATCTCTCTGCAATCCGATCATTCTGGGCAAACGGAAATGAAGCTCAAGCTGTTTGGAGCTATTCCGATCAAGACTGTCAAAGTGAATGTCGTACCTGATTTAAAAGTAATCCCAGGGGGCCAGACAATCGGTGTGAAAATTAAGTCTGCCGGTATTTTGGTTGTAGGTCACCATTTGGTGACTGTTGCCTCTGAACAAAAAGTTTCACCTGGGGAAGAAGCGAAAATTCAAGTTGGTGATTTAATTACCAAAATCAATGGCAAGGATTCTAAGGATGTTAGTAAGGTCGCAGAGCTGGTGGCCAAATCAGGCGAAAGCAAAAATCCCCTTGTTCTGCAAATTTTGAGAAACAATCAAGAACTTGTTGTGAAGCTGCAGCCCGTGTATGACGTTGTAGATAAGTCTTATCGCTTGGGTCTGTACATTCGCGACTCAGCGGCAGGGGTGGGGACGTTAACCTTCTATGCACCAGATCAAGGCGTCTACGGGGCTCTTGGGCATGTCATAACGGATATGGATACCCAGACACCCATTATTGTAGGCGATGGTGACATTGTCTATTCGAATGTGACGTCGATTTCTAAAAGCCATAATGGGGATCCTGGTGAAAAGCATGCTACGCTTTACAAGGACAGCAAGGTGATTGGTAATATTGAACGGAATACGGCTTTCGGGATTTTTGGGAAAATGTATGGAGCACCTGATCACAGCTTAGATAAAGAAGCGATTCCTGTTGCTTTTGCTGAAGAAGTGAAGGAAGGGCCAGCGCAAATCTATACAGTGCTTGAAGGTCAGAAAGTAGAAAAATTCGATATCCAAGTGGTTCATGTATCCAAACAAGACGTTCCAGGTACGAAAGGCATGGTTATCAAAATCACGGACCCACGTTTATTAGATAAAACAGGTGGTATTGTGCAGGGTATGAGCGGCTCTCCAATTATTCAAAATGGTAAATTGATCGGAGCGGTCACGCATGTATTCGTGAATGATCCAACTAGCGGTTATGGCTGCTTTATCGAATGGATGCTTCAGGACTCTGGAATCATCCTCCGGCCGACATCTGGGAACACGGACAAAGAACTAAAGGTGAGTTAATAGCCTTTAGTTCTTTATTTCTTTTTAACTTAATTGTAAGGACTTATATCGAGTTTAGTGACTTCATGTCGAAAAATGTTGGAAATAGAAGATAAATATTATATTATATAAGAAACTCAAACAAAAGAAAAGAAAAATAATATTCGACAGAAGGATTTTAAAAAGAGCTGTCGAATAGCTTTACATAAGAGAGAAAAATACCAACTTGTTTTAGTAGCTAAAGGAGGAAATTCAGTTGCAAAAAATTCAGGTATTACTTGCAGACGATAACCGAGAATTCACCCATTTATTATCAGAGTTCATTGGTGAGCAAGAGGATATGGAAATTATGGGTGTTGCCTACAATGGTAACGAGGTCCTTCGTTTTCTGGAGCAACAGCGTGAGCTGCCCGATGTTCTCATCTTAGATATTATTATGCCTCATTTGGATGGACTTGGGGTTCTGGAAAAAATGCGAGAGATGAATCTTCCTTCTCAGCCCAAAATCATTATGCTTACAGCCTTCGGTCAAGAAAATATTACACAAAAAGCCGTACAGCTTGGCGCTTCTTATTACATATTAAAACCATTTGACATGGAAACCCTTACGAATCGTATTCGCCAGCTTGCGGGGAATTCCTCATCAACAACTACTACATCGTCAACACCTCGTGCGAACGTTGTGCACATGCCAAAAGGCAAAAATTTGGATGCCAATATCACGAGTATTATTCATGAAATCGGTGTACCTGCGCATATTAAAGGCTATCAATATTTACGTGAAGCCATTACGATGGTTTACAACAATATTGAAATCCTAGGTGCCATCACCAAAACACTATATCCAGCAATTGCTGAGAAATACAAAACGACGCCGAGCCGCGTCGAACGCGCCATCCGTCACGCGATTGAAGTCGCATGGACGCGCGGCAACATCGACAGCATCTCCTTCATTTTCGGATACACGATTAATATCTCGAAATCTAAGCCTACGAACAGCGAATTTATCGCGATGGTTGCTGACAAGCTCAGAATCGAGCATAAAGTTTCTTGAGAGGGTTAGAAGCTTTGTAATAATATATAAGATCAAGATCAAGGACGCTCTAATTAGAGCGTTCTTTTTCGTTTTTTTAAGTTGCATGATTGAGATGGGAAGCAGAAAAACTACCTAGACAGTCTAGGTAGTCCTTCTGTATTAGTTTTGAATTACCAAACAAATGCGCTAGTGATAATAACCAATAAGATGAAAAGTACCAAGACTGCTGCTGCAGAAGTACCATACCCAGTTCCACAACTCATTCGAATCAACCTCCAATGGATATTTGGTTTGTGTTTCGAGATAGCTTATGACTATTTCTGAGGAATGTTTGGGCGAAACGACTGATTGTGCTAATGTCCCTGTCCCTTGAAATAAATTTGGAGATGGGGAAGGCGGACGATATGAAAACTTGGAACCAATGGATATGTTGTTACGTTATTACATCGTAGCTTATTCTTATTAACCTGAGATCGTGTAAGCGGAATTAGAAGTATGGAGGCAACGAGTATGTTACTAACGTTAGTAATCATTGTGATTTTGATTGGTGTGTATGTCCTTTTTATGAATCTGTATCCGGTATTCGGTCGAAGACCTTCTGAAGTTGATATTCGAAAGTTTGGTCAGTCTCCACAATATGCGCAAAACAAGTTCGAAAATCCAGTCCCAGCGATGTTGAACATGAGCTTCAGGACTACGCTAGGGATTTTGCGTGATATGATCAAAGGAAGCCCGCACCGACGTCCCAAGTCCCCGTTACCGATGGAGAAGCCACAGTTTAGCGTGAATGGTGATACAAGTGTCACCTGGTTCGGTCACTCGGCTAGTTTGCTGACCATCGATGGGAAAGCCTTGCTTCTTGATCCGATGTTTGGAAGAACACCTTCGCCATTTCCATGGGTAGGAAAAAACAGATACAGCGGCGGAATCCCATTTGAGATTGCGGAGCTCCCGCTGATTGATGCCGTCATTTTATCTCATGATCATTATGATCATTTGGATTATGGTTCGATTATGAAAATAAAACACAAAGTGAAACGTTTTTTTGTCCCACTAGGTGTAGGAGCTCATTTAATCCGCTGGGGAGTTCCAGCTGCCAATATTGAGGAGCATGATTGGTGGGAGGAGTTGTCGTTCGAAGGGCTGAAGCTGGCTTGTACGCCTGCCAATCATTTCTCCGGACGCAGTACGAATGATCGCGGTGCGACCTTATGGTGCTCTTGGGTGATCAAAGGAGAGAAGACTAGTATATTCTTCAGCGGCGACAGCGGGTATACGCCTCATTTTAAGCAAATTGGGGATAAATATGGACCTTTCGATCTTACCTTGATGGAATGTGGGCAATATGATGAGCGTTGGGCGGATATTCACTTAATGCCGGAAGAAACCGTTCAAGCACATTTGGATGTGAGAGGGAAGATTATGCTGCCGATCCACTGGGGGGCCTTTACCTTAGCCATCCATGCATGGAATGATCCTGTGACCCGCGCCGCGAAGGCTGCTATGACCAGAGGGGTTAAGATGGTCACTCCACCTATCGGACAAACCATTATCTTGAAGGACTCCGATGTGCAGTCTTATCCGAAAGCGAATTGGTGGGTACAGTCATAGTTCGAACTGAACTAGCTACTAGGGATTGCACATGGTATTATGGTTAGGTTAATAGTCAGATGTGAGCAGGAGAGAAGAAGAGTCTATGTCAGAACAAAAAAGTGTGCGAAAATTTCATTTTCTAGCAGTTGTGCTGGGAATAGCTATTGATAATATCGGGACGATGTTATCGTCAGGGGTGATTGGCAGTTTATACTTTGCTAACCGCCCGATGGAAAATCACGATGTAAATGCCATTTATTCAAATGCAGCTCTCTTACTTTTATTTCTGGTCGTTGGCTTGTTCTGGACGTTCCTAGGCAGTTACTTCACAGCGAAGGTAGCCAAACGAGGAGAACTATTCAACGCAGCGATCATTGGGGTTATAGGTGCAGGGATTGGGTTTGATTCGATATTAACGCAGGATATGATCCCGCTTTGGTATGAATTAATTGGCTTAGTAGCCATCGTACCGGTATCTCTCTTAGGTGGATATCTTGCATTGAAGAGGAAGAAGACATCCCAGTCATGAGCACCTGATAGGAACATTTGACAAGGTATTCTAAGGTGTTCTACCGAATCTAGTGGGTGAATTGTGCTTAGGAGGTGAATGTATGCCTAAGTTCGCGAATGAGAGTGAGGAAGCGACGGCATTTCTACGAAATCAGACAGGCAGCAGTCAGTTGGTGTGCTATACGTATATTGATGCAGAGAATAGTTCGGACAGTTTTTTTATTGTGAAGACCAGTAATAAGGTCATTCAAGTATCTTTTGCGGAGATTACGTATGATCCGAGAAATTACCAGAGCTTATTAGAGGGGCTCTATCGTGTTATCTACGAATAATTCATGTATAACATGGAAAACCCCCTAGCCAATGAGGCTAAGGGGTTTCCTTGTGTTCATGTCAACTACTTAATGAACGTTAAAGCTTGATCAGCGATGGAGTGCTTATAGCGATCAAGGCAATTGCACAGGTAATCTTTGCGGCAAATTGGACAAGGTTCTTTCATCAAACGGTTCAAATCCGTTACGCGGCCGATGCCAGTTTCGGCATCTCTTTCAAAGAAAAGACGGCATTTGTTGCGGTCTTTCAAGGAAACAACAACCTCGAATAGTCCGTTCTTTTTATTATCACTTACTATTGTTGCATCAACTACTTGCGGATCGTAGGCCAAATGTATTTCCTCCTAAGAGTTTGCTCAGCTAAACATTCTACATCGCAAATTCATAAATTAACATGCTTTTCTCTTTGTTTGCTCAGTTGCATTAGTATATTATATAAATAAAAAAGATTTTATTCAATAGGAGGTCATCTTGACATGATTATGGACTATTGTGAACAGGAAATTTCGGAAGGTCAGACATTCATTCACATCGGTTTGCAGTTCGAGGATGAGCCTGATTCTTTATATGTAGCAGAGCTTGAAGTTGACGAACAAGGGGTTGTGAAGCATTGGCAGTTATTCTTTAATGGGTTTGATTGCAAATATAACTTTCGCCCAACGGAGAAAGAAGAAATGATTCATTACGCAGCTCAACAAGGGATTTCCATTCGAGAAGAGCAAGAATGAGAAAAGGAATTATCGCCATAATCAGTATGGTTCAAATTCCTTGATTTGTGTTTATTCTGTTGTTTGTTTTGAAGTTCTATTCGTGTTGGTGTTGTTCTGGTTACTGGATTTGTACCGTACCAGTGCAATCGCTGCATCATAGGATCCAACTTGCCTTCACGTATATGACGTTGACGCAATTTTTGAGCTTGTGATCGGGACATCGTAATTCCTCTTTTCTATTATAGTGTGAGAGTATACTTCTATTGTAACAGGTGATGAGGAAGAGGCAATGGAAAGTTTAGTTGATAATGAAAAAGGGTGGACGATATGCGCATTCAAATCCAATTAGCGATAGATGGCGAAACGAAGAAAACGGATGTGCTCGAAATTGCCGAGCATAAGCTTGGTGAGATGACAGACGAAGAGATCGAGCAAGCGATCGAAGTGAAAATTCGAACGTGGGTGGATCGGATGGTTCAAGTGGAATGGGAAGTTATAGACGAGTAGGTCATAAAACGGCTCCGCAGGGATCTACCCCACGGAGCATCAGCGTACAACCTATGTATGATTAGTGAACAATGGTGCCAACTCCGGTCTTCTGTAAAGCATGTTCCCAGCTTGGATAGTAATACAGGGCGTTTTTCATAAGATCAGGATGCAGCTTCTTCACATTTTTTTTGGCTAGCGATTCCCCTGTGCTGTGAAGCTGTACAATTTGGCCTAACACTTCGTCTGCACTCATGTTTAGCTCCATAGATGTCCTCTCCTTTCTATACGAATATTAACCAATGCTTGCCATCCAAAGCTTAAAATATACATAGAATTTTGTGGGATCGGGTAAATTAGGTAGGCCATGAGACGACGTTAGGAAAGCTAGGTGTCTAACCATGAATTGGTCATCTTTATCTTTATTTGCCGCGAAGCCTAACTTAATTTGCAAAGGGAAAATAGTTAAGAGAACAGGTTCATTTGAACCGTTTGAGCAGTTTCCAACCGGTCGTATACTCGTGCTGTCGCAGAGTGATATCGAGGAAGAACAGGCACAAGAACTGTTGGATCGTAGAGTGAAAGCGATCGTACATTGTGGGCAAGCCATGAGTGGTGTGTTCCCAACGGAAGGTCCGCTATTACTTTTGCAGCAGCATATCCCAATTATTGAAGTGGATGCGATTCATGCTGAAATCTTTCTGCACGAAGCAGAAATGCTCATCTATCAAGATAGGATCCATGTAGGCGATCAGTCTGTTTCTTGTAAGCCATTTACGCGAGAAGACTGGCTGCTCGCACAACGGACTGCAAATGAGCAGGCAAGTGAACGATGTGAGTCCTTTATTGAACACACGTTGGCATTTGCTATGCGAGAAAAGCATGCTGTCAGAGAGTCTTTGCCCAGCTTGCCGCTGCGCACGCAATTCACGGATAAGCACATTTTGGTCGTGTCCGATGGGAAAGGATACAAAAAGGATCTGCAAGCCGCTAGTGGATTTATAACGGCTTTTAAGCCGATATTACTTGGCGTTGGCGCAGGGGCGGATGCGCTGTTAGCAAATGGCTATCAACCTGATGTCGTCGTGGGTGATGCGGATCAAATTTCGAATCGCGTGTGGAAAAGTGGTGCAGAAATCATTGTTCACACCTACCCGAACCCACAGGGAAACCTTGATAATTGTTCGCCTGCTGGTGAGTATCAGCATGTCTTGCCCTGTATAGGTAACAGTGAGGATGCCGCTTTATTGTTAGCCTATGAAAAAGGCGGAGAATGGCTGATTACCGTCGGTGTACAATCGTATATGGGTGATTTTATGGCGAAAGGTGTAGCAGATATGGGGAGTGCCCTTCTTGTGCGCATGAAGGTTGGAACTCGTCTAATAGATATTAAAAGTTTACAAGCGTTAACACATCAACCAGCGCAATGGCGGAAAGAAGCACTTTCCACCGTCGGTCTGTCAGTTGTTTTCATTGGTTTGAGTTTGTTCCAGCTGCACTGGATACTTAGGCGTGCGAGCCATGTCGTATGGAAGCTTGTTGGAGTAGAATGAGGGCATTACGAAAAAAAAGGACCGGACGCATTGTCCGGTCTATTTGTTGCGTTTTGGTTTGAATCGGGGAGCCAAATAATTCCGCTTGCGATCTCTGAAAAAGGTCCATCCACCAATAAAGGCAACACCGATCAGAAATAATACTAAGCCTAGAATGAATTTACCCCATAACATACCGCTATTAGCAACTGTATCAAATTGTGCGAAAAAGGCATCTTTCATTGCGAGAAAGCCATAAGTAGCGGTTATTCCAGGAATAACGAGAAGTAGAATGGCAATAAAACGATAAAAGGGTGCTTTCATAGTAACTCCTTACCTGACATGAAACATGTTTTTTCTAACATCATAACCCGAAACCGCTAGCGTGTCTAATTCCCCACTTAAGAATTTATAAGTTTCCGGTGCTCGGAAAAACAAATTCTTATTGGCGATAAAAACAACATTTAAAACGCGGTCGCTCAACCTCGAATTGCTTCGATAGAAGTTTTTCTCACAAATAAGACTATGACTTCGATCCCAAAAAAGGGTAATATAATAGAGACGCACGTATACATATAACAAGTAATTGTTTCATAGGAGGCTAAACATGCATGAGTGAACATAGATATGATGTAGTAGTATTAGGTGGAGGAATCGGTGGCTATACCGCTGCTATTAGGGCTGCACAGTTAGGTAAAACGGTGGCTATTGTGGAACGGGATAAAATGGGTGGTACTTGTTTACATCAAGGCTGTATACCGAGTAAAGCCTTGCTGCGGAGTGCAGAAGTGTATGCCGCGATGAAGCATAGCGAGGATTATGGCATCACAGCTCAATCAGTCTCGTTGAATTTTGAACAAGTGTTAGGACGTAAGCAACGAATTGTCGATCAACTGCATCAAGGTCTTCAATTTTTGATGAAAAAGAATAAGATTACAATTCACCATGGAAATGGACGAATTATCGGACCTTCGATTTTCTCGCCACGCAGCGGTGCTGTTTCAGTTGAGAAAGAGGATGGGGATATCGAAACTCTTCTTTCGAGCAATCTCATCATTGCAACGGGGTCTAGACCTCGCAGCTTGCCAGGTTTAGAAATCGACGGTACTAACATCATCACAAGTGAAGATGCTTTAAGGATGGAGAGTCTGCCGAAGTCAATCATTATTGTTGGCGGTGGCGTCATTGGTGTTGAATGGGCTTCAATGTTACACGATTTTGGCGTGGAGGTAACGATCGTAGAAGTCGATAAGCGTTTGGTCAGCTTAGAAGACGAAGATGTTTCCAAAGAATTAGAACGCTTATTCAAGAAACGTGGGATTAAGCTGGAGACGGGCACGAAGTTGCTGCCGGAGTCTGTGAAAGTGGCAGATGGCGTAGTTACGTTGCAAGTGGACAAGCAAGGTGAAGTACATGAACTATCCGCGGAACGAGTTCTTGTTTCGGTTGGCCGTGTTGCGAATGTAGAAGCGATGGGGCTTGAGAATACCGATGTCAAAATTGATAAAGGCGTCATTCGCGTCAATCGCTATATGCAAACGACAGAATCCCACATCTACGCGGTTGGTGATGTAATCGGTGGACTCATGCTGGCGCATATGGCAGGTCACGAGGGAATTGTGGCAGCTGAACATATTGCCGGGCATCAGCCAGATGAACTTCAGACGCACCTTGTATCCAAATGTACATATACAAGACCTGAGATTGCCAGTGTTGGTTGGACCCAGCAGCAGGCAATTGAGCAAGGTCGCCAAGTGAAAGTTGGCAAATTTAGTTTCAAGGGAATAGGGAAAGCTCTAGTTTATGGGGATTCAGATGGTTTTGTGAAAGTAATTGCAGATAAAGACACGAATGATATTCTTGGTGTTCATATGATCGGCCCCCAAGTAACCAACAGTATTACAGAAGCAGCGCTAGCCCAAGTGTTGAATGCAACGCCTTGGGAAGTTGGACAGACCATCCATCCGCATCCAACACTTTCGGAAGCTTTGGGTGAAGCGATGCTAGCTGTGGATGGCATTGCAATTAGCGGATAAAAATTGTAATCATAAACGTTTGCGTTTATAATATGCTTATAGAGTCAAGTACTAGGACCAGGTATTAAGTTTTAGAAGCCATTCAATCTCACTAAGGAGGCAAACTCCATGTCCATTGGTCAGTTATATAAGCACAGAAGTTTAGGTTTATCCGATGATGAAGCACTACGTATGTATACGGTCATGAGCCTTGCAACTAAATTCGATGAGCGCGCCTTCATGCTGCAACGCGCAGGTAAAATTCCGTTTCACGTATCAGGAATGGGACAATATGCCGGACAAGTTGGCATGGCATTCGCGATGCAGTCTCAGAAGGACTATTTCTTGCCCTATTACCGCGATTATGCGTTCGTTTTATCGGTTGGAATGACGGTCAAGGATCTCATGCTCGCCATTTTCTGTAAAGCGGAAGATGTGAATAGCGGCGGCAGACAAATGGCAGGTCATTTCGGTGATCGTAAAAATCATATTGTAACGGCATCTTCTCCAGTTACTACGCAAGTTCCGCATGCAGCGGGTATTGCTTTGGCGGCGAAAATGAAAAAACAGGATTTCGTTACGTTCGTTTCATTCGGAGAAGGTTCCAGCAATCAAGGGGATTTCCATGAGGGCTGTAATTTCGCAGGTGTACATAAACTGCCGGTTATCTTCGTTTGTGAAAATAATCAGTACGCGATTTCTGTCCCTCTCCATAAGCAGGTGGCAGGCAAAATCGCGGATCGTGCGATTGGATACGGCTTCCCAGGCGTTCAAGTCGATGGTACCGATGTCTTGGAAATGTACCGCGTAACGAAAGAAGCAAGAGAAAGAGCCATTCGTGGAGAAGGTCCAACATTGATCGAGATGATGTGCTATCGCATTATGCCGCATTCCACCTCGGATGACGATATGCTGTACCGTACAAAGGAAGAAGTCGAAGAGAATCGTAAGAAGGATGGCATCTTGAAATTCAAGGAGTATCTCATTGCTTGTGAGCTGTGGAGTGAAGAGAAAGATCTGGAGCTTCAAGAACGCCAAAAGCAAGAAGTCAATGAAGCTACGAAGTATGCTGATCTTGCCCCTTATCCGAAGCCGGAAGATACGCTTCTTCATGTTTATGCGGAAGGAGATGGCAAATAGAGATGGCTGTTATAACGTATTTGGAAGCAATCCGTTCTGCAATGCAGGAGGAAATGCAGCAAGACGACAACGTATTCGTCCTAGGTGAAGATGTAGGGAAAGGCGGCGTCCTCAACACGACGAAAGGGCTTCGCGATCAATTTGGTGAAGAGCGCGTGTTGGACACGCCACTTGCAGAATCGGCAATCGTTGGTGTTGCCATCGGCGCAGCGATGTATGGAATGAAGCCGATCGCTGAAATTCAATTTGCCGATTTTATTTTCCCGGCAACGAATCAAATCTTGAGCGAAGCTGCAAAAATTCGCTATCGTTCGAATAATGACTGGAGCTGCCCGATTGTCATTCGTGCTCCTTATGGCGCAACAGGCGCTGGTGCTTTGTACCATTCACAATGTCCAGAATCGGTGTTCTTCGGTACGCCAGGACTGAAAATCGTAGCACCATCGAATCCGTATGATGCTAAAGGGCTGCTGAAAGCGGCTATTCGCGATGGCGATCCTGTGCTTTATTTTGAACATAAGAAGTGTTACTTGGCTTTATCGGCCGAAGTTCCGGAAGAAGACTACATCGTACCTATCGGCAAAGCTGACGTGAAGCGTCAAGGAACGGATATTACCGTCATCGCCTATGGCATGGTTGTCAACTATGTGCTTCAAGCTGCAGAGGAGCTAGCCAAGGAAGGGATCTCGGCACATGTCCTTGATCTGCGTACCTTGCAGCCGCTCGATCGTGATGCGATCTTAGAAGCCGCTAGAAAAACTGGCAAAGTACTCATTACCCATGAGGACAACAAGACCGGTGGTGTCGGCGCAGAAGTATCCGCGATTATCGCGGAAGAAATGCTATTTGAGTTAGATGCACCAATCGCAAGATTATGCGGCCCTGATGTGCCAGCAGTTGCCAGTAATCCTCCGATGGAGAAGTTTTTCCTTCTGAATGCTGATAAGTTGAAGGATGCTATGCGTCAGCTTGCTTTATTCTAGAATATAAGAGTATAAGTTTCACTTTATACAATGCTTATATTTCTCCATAAACGCTCCCGTCCTAGAAGGACGGCGTAGCCGTTTATTTTGGATCTTTGTTCTTATTCGTTGATCTTTTCCGAAATTAGGAGGAACTTGTATGAACCAAACCGGCCGCCTCACCGAGGTCACTGTTCCGCATTTGGCGGAAAGTCTCGTTTCGGCTACAATCGGCAAATGGCTGAAAAAGCCAGGCGATTATATTGAACAATATGACGTTCTTTGTGAGCTTTTCACAGAGAAAGTAAATACAGAAATGCCTAGTCCTATTGAAGGCACACTGATCAAAATTATTGTCGGCGACGGTGAAACGGCTGCGGTTGGCGAAGCGATTTGTGTCATTGAGGAGCCAGCGGGCTCCTCAGCGGCAGCTTCAGCAGCCCCTGTTACTGTCGCGGATACAGCTGTTGTTTCCGAAGACGCGGATCAAAGCATGCGTGGCCGCTTCTCCCCAGCGGTCCACAGACTTGCCCAAGATAACCGTGTGGATTTGTCACGCGTAGCAGGGACAGGCCTTGGCGGACGTATCACTCGCAAGGATGTTGAGACCTTCATCGCATCAGGTGGAGCTAACGCGGCACCTGCGGCTGTTCAAGCGGTGCCAGCACCAATAGCAGCAGCCGTTGCACCAGTCGCTGCAGAAGAGCCAGCAAGCCAACCTGTTCGCAGCTCGGGTATCCATTTATCAGCGAGTCCACAAACGCCGCTGATCGAAGCAGAAGGCCACAACCTGGACGCACAAAATGAGCATTTCATTGATGTAACGCCAATGCGTAATGCGATTGCTACGAAGATGCGCCAAAGCGTCACCGAAATTCCACACGCTTGGACCATGATTGAAGTGGATGTAACGAATCTAGTTGTTTTGCGGAACAAGGTGAAGGACGAATTCATGCGCCGCGAGGGCATCAACTTGACTTACCTAGCGTTTATGCTGAAAGCTGTCGTCAACGCGATTAAAGATTATCCGATTATAAACTCTGTGTGGGCTGTAGATAAAATTATCGTGAAACGCGATATTAATATTTCCTTGTCCGTTGGTACGGAAGATTCCGTTATGACGCCGGTGATCAAGAAAGCAGATCAAAAGAATATTGCAGGTCTTGCTAGGGAGATTGATGAGTTGACGAAGAAAACGCGTGCGGGGAAATTAGCTCTCACGGATATGGTTGGCGGTACATTTACCGTTAATAATACAGGCTCCTTCGGTTCGATTCTGTCATATCCAATCATTAACTACCCGCAAGCGGCGATTGTGACGTTTGAATCGATCGTGAAGAAGCCTGTCGTCATTCAAGATATGATAGCGGTGCGTTCCATGGTTAACCTTTGTTTATCGCTCGATCACAGAATTCTTGATGGTGTGATCTGTGGAAGGTTCCTACAAAGAGTGAAAGAAAATTTAGAAAGCTACAACGCGGATACTAAAATTTACTAATTGCTTATGATGTGAAAAATAATCCGGCTGTAAACAATAAACTGGATAACAACATAACGATTAGCATAATGTAAATAACGAATTTAAACCATTTCTTATTCTGTAGCACGGGATTCACTCCTTTTTCGTCCAAGCTTGTACCGTTTTATTGTAACTCAAAGTGTGTATCGGAGGAAAGTACATGATTCAACAAGATCGTTTAATCCAAGAATTCATTTCCCTCGTTCAAGTGGATAGTGAAACTAGGTTTGAGCAAGACATCTGTGTGGTACTCAAAGAAAAATTCAGCAAGTATGGCTTGAATGTCGTCGAGGATGCGTCGATGTCCAAGAGCGGACACGGTGCAGGTAACTTGATCTGCACATTGGAAGCGACAGACAGCAACTCGGCGATCCCTACCATTTTCTTTACATCGCATATGGATACGGTTGCTCCAGGAAATGGCATTAAGCCGCAAATCGGTGAGGATGGGTATATTCGCTCTGATGGAACAACGATTCTTGGCAGCGATGATAAAGCAGGTATTGCTGCCATGCTCGAAGGGATTCAAGTTTTGAAAGAACAAAACATCCCGCATGGTCGTATTCAGTTCGTAATTACCGCGGGTGAAGAGAGTGGTTTGAAAGGTGCTCGGGCCATGGAACGCAGCAGCATGGAAGCAGAATATGGCTTCGCTTTAGATTCCAATGGTAACCTTGGCGCTATTGCAACTGCTGCACCTGGACGTGCAGAGATTGAAATCATTTTCCATGGCAAAACCGCACATGCTGGTGTGAATCCGGAAGATGGAATCTCGGCCATCCAAGTGGCAAGTAAAGCTGTCTCGCGCATGTCATTGGGTAGAATTGATAATGAAACGACGGCGAATATTGGCAGCTTTTCTGGCGTAGGCCCGCTGAACGTGGTATGCGACAAAGTGAAGATGGAAGCTGAAGCTCGCAGTATTGTTCAGTATAAATTGGAAGCACAGATTGAAGCGATGAAACAGGCTTGTGAATCCGCTGCTGCGGAAGCTGGCACGACCTGCGAATTCCATGCAGATATCGTGTACGCTTCCTATATGCACGACGATTCGGCGCCGATTGTGCAACTAACATCTCGCGCGATGAGCACGATAGGGTTAACTGCAAGTACCTTCCACTCAGGTGGCGGTAGTGACGCGAATGTTTTCAACGGGATGGGAATTCCTACTGTGAATTTGGCTGTCGGTTATTTAGACATCCATACGGTCAAAGAACGCATTGCGATCCGTGATCTCGTCAAAACAGCTGAACTCGTAGTGGCGCTAGTGAAAGAAGCTGCTAAGGTTTAGATCCAGAACAATAAAAAACCGATTCGTCCGCCAACTGGCGCGGCTAATCGGTTTTCGTTTTGTTTAATTCATGAATGGATGATTCGAAGTTTATGTGAATGTCCTTGTGAGGAAGGCTTCTGAGATATGTTCAATGCTGCTAAATAATCAACCAATGATAGCTTCGGATCGACTTGCTGAAGTATTTGTTGCAGCTGATATCTGATCTCCCAGGCTTTACCTACAAGTCGAATTTGATTGGCACTCACATAGCTCTTCATATCACAGACCCTCTTTTCAGGAAAATATTTGATATAATGAACGATATGCATGATGTGGACAAGTTAGACCAATTAACGAGGATGAGGTGCTCTAATGACAGACCATAAGAAATTTGAAGAAGTGACAATCAGCAGTGAAATGATTTTCAAGGGTAAAATCATTTCACTGCAAGTAGATCAAGTAAGGTTACCAAATGGAGGAACAGCTTCTCGTGAGATCGTGAAGCATCCAGGTGCAGTAGCGGTTATCCCGCTCCTAGGGGATAAAATGATCGTCGTAGAGCAGTACCGTAAGCCGCTAGAGAAGAGTCAGGTGGAAATCCCTGCAGGTAAGCTCGACAGCGGTGAGGAGCCGTTGAGAGCGGCCTTGCGTGAGCTTGAGGAAGAGACAGGTTATAAGACAGATAACATTCGATTGGTAAGTTCATTCTCCACGTCGCCTGGGTTTGCAGATGAGATTATCCATCTATACATAGCGGAAGATTTAGTAAAGGGTACAGCAAACCTCGATGAGGACGAATTCCTTGATTGTGAAGCGATCACATTAGAACAAGCTCAGCAGTATATGCGTGAGGGTCGTATCAGTGACGCCAAAACAATAATGGCAGTTTATGCTTGGCAGCTATACAAGTTGACGGGTCAGATCTAAATGTTGAAGGATTACTATGTGGATCTGCATATTCATATTGGCCGGACTGAGAAAGGTCAGGCTGTCAAAATTAGCGCAGCGAATAATCTCACTTTTTTCAATATTGCTCATGAAGCTGCGAACCGTAAAGGGATGGAGATGATCTCTATCATCGATACGCACTCTCCGTCAGTCCAAGAGGAGATTATGATGTATCTGGATAAGGGAGACATGGCAGAGCTCGAAGGTGGGGGAATTCGGTATCGGGATACGTCCATCATCCTGGGGAGTGAAATTGAAGTGAGAGACCCTGGGATGGGACCAGCGCATGTATTGGCTTATATGCCAAACCTCCAAGTGATGCAGGAGTTTACGGGATGGATGAGCCGGCATATGAAAAATGTGGAGCTTAGTTCTCAGCGCATCTATGTGCCTGCTCGCGTGCTTCAGGAAGAGGTGCTGGGCAGGGGAGGCATCCTAATTCCTGCGCATATCTTCACGCCGCACAAAAGCGTGTTCGGCAGCGCTACAAGCTGCATGAACGATTTGCTTGATGTGAAGCAAATACCAGCAGTTGAACTTGGGCTAAGCGCGGATTCGGAGATGGCTGGCTACATCTCACAATTGGATGATTTCACGTATGTAACGAATTCAGACGCCCATTCCTTGGCGAAAATAGGTCGCGAATACAACCAAATGAGACTTGCTGCTCCAACCTTCGAGGAGCTGGTCAGAGCACTTCGCCGCGAAGAAGGACGAGGTGTCACAGCCAACTATGGTTTGAATTCGCGTTTAGGCAAGTATCATCGAACCTATTGCAGCGTATGTGAAGCTGTATTGGGCGATGGCGAAACAGCTGTGGAACGCTGCGTGAATTGCGGCAGTGCCAAAATTGTTCGCGGTGTCATGGATCGAATAATGGCGATTGCGGATCGGGAGAAGTTTTATCTGCCAGCGCATCGTCCGCCGTACCATTTTCAAGTCCCCTTAGAGTACATCCCAGGATTGGGCCCGAAAAAGCTGGAACAATTGCTAAGCCAGTTCGGAACGGAGATGCAGGTCTTACACCAAGCAACTCCCGAGGAGTTAGCTAGCGTCGTTGGGGACGACATTGCTGCGTACATTGTGAGTGCTCGTGAAGGGACCTTAACGCTTGAAGTTGGTGGCGGAGGAAAGTATGGCAAAGTGAAAAATCATTCATAGTTTTACCTTTTCACTCATAAGCTTGTCTTTGTAGAGGTTATACAAGGAGGGAGTGGCGAGTGTGAATAGGAACTTAACGATGAAACAATATATGAAGGATAATTTGCCGTTATTTATATTCGTCTCTGTGCTCTTTGTTATAGGCGTTGTTTTCGGTGCCGTCATGGTTAATGCTCTTTCCTTGGAACAGAGGACCGAAATGACCCGCCATTTGGGCAGTTTTTTTCATGAAATTAACGAAGGCATCGAAATTGACAGCCAACAATCGTTTAGTCAAGCATTCGGTATGCATATGAAGTGGATCTTGTTAATCTGGTTATTCGGCTTGTCGATAATAGGTTTGCCGCTGATCTTAGTATTGGATTTTCTAAAAGGTGTACTTATTGGCTTCACGGTCGGATACCTCGTAGGTCAAATGTCGTGGAAAGGGATGCTTTTTGCGCTTGTGGCCGTTGTTCCCCAAAATTTAATCGTAATACCGGCGATTCTTTTCTGCAGCGTTGCTGCGATGTCATTCTCGCTGTATATGATAAAGCATAGAATTATGAGTCGCAGTGGTAACATTTACCAACCTTTCATGAGATATACAACGATCACCTTAGTTATGGGAGGCCTCCTTTTAGCAGCTGCATTATTAGAAGGTTACTTCTCCCAATACATGATGAAATGGGTAACCCCAATGCTGGTGGGGGTTTATGGGTAATGAAATGAATTGTGATTGTGTTTGACTTTGTCAGCAAGCTCCCCCTATAATGAAAAGAGTGGCTAAAAATGGGCTAGGATGCCCACCTTTCTGAGGGGGAGGCATATGGAAGCAAGGATCGAGAAAATTAAACAACAACTACAATCTCAGGGGTACAAGCTTACACCTCAACGGGAAGCGACTGTTCGCGTTCTACTGGAGAATGAACAAGATCATCTTAGTGCAGAAGATGTGTTTATGCTTGTGAAAGATAAAGCGCCAGAGATCGGGCTAGCAACAGTGTACCGTACGTTAGAACTTCTGAGCGAACTGCATGTCTTGGAGAAAATGAATTTTGGCGACGGTGTAGCTCGTTACGATTTACGTGACGATAACTCACGACACCATCATCATCACTTAATTTGCGTGCAATGCGGAGCCGTAGATGAAATCATGGAAGATTGGCTCGGACCATTCGAAGAACGGTTAGAAGTAGAATTTCATTTTCAAGTCTTAGATCATCGCCTTGATTTCCAAGGCATTTGCTACCGCTGTACCGAACGAGGGAAACCGGACTCATTGGAGAAATCCCACTAACAGCTGCCGCAAGGAAGCTGTTCAACTTATGAAAATGCCTGTATGCGTGAATTGCATACAGGCATTTTTGTGTTTAAATCATATGATAAATAGTAGCTAAGCGCTAGCTTACTGTCACATAATTGGCAAGGGAGTCGGGGTACATTATAGACGAATGAACCGAAGGAAGAAGGTGGCGAGAATGTCGAAACCATGCTTAGTCGTTGGCGTTCCTAAAGAAATCAAGAACAATGAGAATCGTGTTGCTTTGACCCCAGGCGGTGCAGGGATGCTCCAGATATCCGGTCATCGTGTGTTGGTCGAAGCGGGAGCAGGCATCGGCAGTGGATTTTCGGATGAGGATTATAAGCAAGAAGGCGCTACGATTATTGCACATGCAGCTGATGTGTGGGCGCAGAGTGATATGATCATGAAAGTGAAGGAGCCGTTGCCTGCGGAATATGGCTACTTCAAAGAAGGTCAGATTCTATTTACTTATTTGCACTTAGCTGCGGCTGGTGATCTGGCAGCTCAGTTATTGGAGAAGAAAGTAACAGGTATCGCCTACGAGACGATTCAACTGCCGAATGGTTCCCTGCCATTACTAACACCGATGAGCGAGGTAGCGGGGCGAATGTCTGTACAAATAGGAGCGCATTACCTCGAGAAATTTTATGGCGGCCGCGGCATTCTGCTTGGCGGTGTCCCAGGTGTTCCACCGGCAGATGTCATTATTCTAGGCGGAGGGATTGTAGGCACGAACGCTGCCAAAATGGCACTAGGGCTAGGTGCTAATGTCGTGATTATTGAACGAAGTGCAGATCGGATGAGAGCCTTGGATGACATTTTCGGAGGACATCTCCGTACATTGATGTCCAATCCGTATAATATTGCTAGCGCAGTCCAAAAGGCAGATCTGCTCATTGGTGCAGTGCTCATCCCAGGGGCAAGAGCACCGCGATTAGTGACAGCGGCGATGGTTCAAAGCATGAAGCCAGGAGCCGTCATTGTGGATGTTGCTGTCGATCAAGGGGGATCCATCGAAACGATTGATCGTGTAACCACTCATAGTGATCCGACCTATGAGAAGTTTGGTGTTCTGCATTACGCTGTAGCTAACATGCCAGGAGCCGTTCCTCGGACATCAACGCTTGCATTGACGAATGTCACCTTGCCTTATGCGTTGGAGTTGGCTAATAAAGGCTTCACACAAGCTTCAGCAGAGAACTACACGTTGCAGCTAGGTGTTAATACGTACAAAGGCAGTGTCACCCATCCAGCGGTAGCTGAAGCGCTGGGCAAGCCTTATACTAAATTGATAGAACTGTCATAATCGTAGTCCGGGCCTCATATTCTGTTCCTAAGACATGGGATTGACATGGGGGACGGGCTATGATATTTTCCTATCGGAAATTAATTGTTCGCTTACAGTATATTTTGGTTTTTGTGGCGCTAACGGTCATTTTATATCAAGTTTTGCTAGCCGTATCCGGCTGGATTCAGCCTGTGAACAAGTACAAAGCGCCAACGGGCAAATCCGTTAAGGTATTCGGACAAAGCGAGCATGTTTCCTTTGACTCGAGTTCGATGAGTGAGCGATTGCGTTTGTTTTATTGGTACGGTGAGTAAATCGAAAAATAGAGGAATCTCTCTTGTCATCGTGGAATGCTATAGAATGGAAATTATAGCAAGTAAACGAGGGAGAGACTGACATAATGACGAGTGAGCTACAATCCTTCATCCAATTTCTGACGACTGAACGAGGACTTTCACGGAATACACTCGAATCCTACGAAAGGGATCTCCTTCAATTTGTTACTTATCTTGAGATGCAGGGTGTTACAAGCTGGAGAGACACAGGGAAAGTGCATCTTGGGAGTTATCTATCACAATTAAAATCGCTCGGACGAGCTTCTGCGACCTTATCACGAATACGCGTTTCATTACGCTCCTTTTTTCAATACATGGTGAAAGAACGGCTCCTTGATTCCGATCCTTCCGTTTTCATCGAGGTTCCTAAGTTGGAGAAGAGGATTCCTAAGATTCTAAGCATTCTCGAGGTTGAAAAGCTGCTTGAGGCGCCTCAATCTGAGCAGGTGAATGGTGCGCGGGATAAAGCCATGCTTGAATTGCTCTACGCTACAGGGATTCGTGTATCTGAACTCGTCGCTTTAAATATGGCCGATGTCAATTTAGAGATGGGCTTCATTCGGTGTATTGGCAAAGCAGAGAAGGAGCGGATGATACCGCTTAGCGGTATTGCCATTCGGATCGTTGATACCTATATTCAGCAGTATCGCATAAAACTGCTCAAAAGATCGGTAGACGAGGAAGCACTTTTCATCGGACACTTAGGTACTCGGATGACGAGACAAGGGTTCTGGAAAATTATGAAACGATATGCGTCGGAGACGAAAATTACGAACGAAATTACGCCTCATACGTTAAGACATTCCTTCGCTGCACATTTAATCGAAAACGGTGCTGATTTGCGATCTGTACAGGAAATGCTTGGACATTCGGACATTTCATCAACACAACTATATGTGCAAGTCACGAAGATCAAAATGAAGGATGTCTATAATCGAGCACACCCTAGAGCTCATTTATGATTGTGTAATAGAGAGACAGCGGCACTTCCAACCGGAATTGCTGCTGTTTTGCATTCACGGGTTGGAAGTGGGATAATGAAGGGTGGATATCATTACTATTAGGAATTGATTTGGAGGGACATCGGTGCGCTTTGAACGAATTAGTTTGATCGTATTAGATAGCGTAGGCATCGGAGAATTGCCGGATGCTGATCAGTTTGGCGACCTTGGAGCACATACACTTGGTCATATAGCAGAGAAAGTAAGCGGCTTCGCGCTGCCCCATTTGCAGCAAATGGGATTAGGAAATATCGCAGATATTCAGGGAATCCCTCCGGTATCGTCGCCAGAAGGTTATTATGGCAAAATGGCAGAGGTTTCCGTTGGCAAAGATACGATGACAGGTCACTGGGAATTGATGGGACTACGTATTTCTACACCATTTAAAGTATTCCCAGACGGTTTTCCTGAAGCCTTGATCTCGCAATTTGAGCAAGAGACAGGTCGGAAGGTGATTGGAAATAAACCGGCTTCGGGTACTGAGATTTTAGATGAGCTTGGCGAAGAGCAAATGAAAACGGGAGCATGGATTGTCTACACGTCAGCAGATAGTGTGTTCCAATTGGCTGCACATGAAGACATCATTCCGTTAGACGAGCTGTATCGCGCTTGCGAGATTGCCCGAAGATTAACCATGCAAGATGAATTTGCCGTCGGTCGTGTAATAGCAAGACCTTATCTTGGAACGCCAGGCGCGTTTAAACGAACACCCAACCGACACGATTATGCGGTCAAGCCACCAGAGGCTACCGTTATGAATCAACTGAAGGATGCGGGATGGGATGTCATTGCCATCGGCAAAATTAATGATATCTTTGATGGAGAAGGGGTCACGAAAGCGACCTCAACGAAAAGCAATTTGGATGGCATTCAGAAAACGATTGATGTGCTCGGAACCTCATTTAGGGGCCTAGCTTTTACCAATCTAGTCGATTTCGATTCCTTGTATGGTCATCGACGTGATCCTGAAGGCTACGGTAAGGCTTTAGAGGAATTTGATGCCTATGTACCACAGCTGAAAGGGACACTCGGGACGAAGGATCTGCTTATCTTGACCGCGGATCATGGGAACGACCCTGTGCATGCGGGGACGGATCATACACGCGAGTATGTACCCATTTTACTGTATAGCCCTAGTTTCCAATCGCCGGTTTCCTTGGGAATTCGGGGAACCTTTGCTGATTTGGGCGCTACGATCGCTGATAACTTTGGCGTAGAACCAACAAAGAATGGTGAGAGCTTTCTGCATCTATTGAAATAAAGTCGAGTTACATTAATTTGAGGAGGCATGATGACATGTCAAGTACATCCATGATTCAAGAAATTCAAGAAGCAGCAGCATTTATTAAAAAAGAAACAAATATTACGCCACAAATTGGTCTTATTCTCGGTTCAGGTCTTGGCGTTCTTGCGGATTTGATTGAGCAGCCCATTGTAATCGACTACTCCCGTATCCCGCATTTCCCAGTCTCAACCGTTGAAGGACATGCTGGAGAGCTAGTTGTAGGTTCCATCAAAGGAAAGCAAGTCCTCATGATGAAAGGGCGCTTTCATGCTTATGAAGGCTATGGCGCTGAAACGGTTTCTTTCCCTGTACGTGTAATGAAAGAGCTTGGTGTACAAACCTTGATCGTTACGAATGCTGCGGGCGGGATCAATGAATCCTATCAAGTTGGCGATCTCATGGTCATTAGCGATCATTTGAATATGACGTTCCGCAATCCATTAATTGGACCGAATGATTCAGCTTTAGGTGTTCGCTTTCCGGATATGTCAGAGGCTTACAGCAAGCGTCTACGTAAGTTGGCGCACGATGTTGCTGCTACGCAAGATTTTAAACTACAAGAAGGTGTGTATGTGGGGCTGCTTGGACCTAACTATGAAACACCTGCTGAAATTCGCATGTTCCGCACATTGGGTGGAGACTCGGTTGGGATGTCAACGGTTCCAGAGGTAATCGTCGCTCGTCATGCGGGCATCGAAGTATTGGGCTTCTCTTGTATTTCCAACATGGCATCGGGTATATTAGATCAACCGTTATCCCATGCAGAAGTGATGGAGACGACGGAGAAGGTTAAACCTAAATTTTTGAAGCTAGTCCTAGGTATTATTGAGGCGCTCTAAGCAGAAAAGGAGAACAACATGACATTGACTTACATTCAACAAATTAATGAGGCTGCAGACTTCATCCAATCGCGTTTAGGCGGCGTGTCACCATCAATTGGACTCGTTCTAGGTTCAGGACTAGGTGATATGGCGAATCAGGTTGAGCAGCCAATCGTTATCGAATATAGTGAGGTTCCACATTTTCCTGTATCAACGGTGGAGGGCCATGAAGGTCGCTTTGTGGTAGGTAACTTGGAAGGCAAGCAAGTTATCGTGATGCAAGGCCGTTTTCATTATTATGAAGGCTACGATATGAAAAAAGTGGTGTTCCCCGTTTACGTGATGAAAGCAATCGGGGTACAGACCGTTGTAATGACAAACGCGGCGGGAGGAATGAATCGCTCATTCCAAGCTGGTGATTTGATGTTGATTCGTGATCATATTAATATGACAGGGGATAACCCGCTGATTGGGCCGAACCATGGTGAACTTGGTGTTCGTTTCCCTGATATGTCAGAAGCCTATAATCGTGACTATCGCAGTCTTGCGCGTGAGTTGGCAACATCTGTTGTTGGAGAGGACGGCGTTCCACTCCAACTGCAAGAAGGCGTGTATGCAGGCATTACAGGTCCTACCTATTGCACGCCAGCAGAGTTGACGATGCTAGCACGTATCGGCGGCGATGCGATCGGTATGTCTACAGTAGGTGAAGTGATAGCTGCGCGTCATGCAGGGCTTAAAGTACTAGGTATTTCATGTATTACGGATATGGCTATTGGTGAGGAGCTTGAACCCTTGACGCATGAACAGGTTGTGGCAGTCGCGAATCGAACGAAGCCTAAATTTATTGCCTTAGTGAAAGCATTTGTTCGCGAAGTTCAATTGGGATAAATTGGATTGGGAAAAATCATGATTTTTTGTGGAATTGAGCATCTTAAGACCTATCCTTCGTATAGGGCACATGGTAGAATATAGTTAATTAGGACTATATTCGAAAGTAATCTGCCTAAGAGAGATTACCTATTCCATAGAAGGATGTGTTGGAGCATGTCAGTTCCTCAGCAACTCATGGTGGCCAATTGCCCGCGCTGCGGGAAAGTGTTTCAAAGAAATTTACGCAACCAATGCATGGATTGCAGCACGAGTATGAACGATCAATTAAAAGATTGTTTCGATTATCTGCGTAGAAATTACCGTTCATCCAATGAGCAGGTGTGTGCTGCTACAGGTGTTTCAAATATTCAATTACAAATTTGGATGAAAGAAGGCAAGTTACATCTTTCTGATTATCCTAATTTGAGTTATCAGTGTGCTTCCTGTGCGGAACCAATTCGTGAACATAAGCTGTGTGTAAGTTGCAGCACCCGCATCACTCGTGATATTAGAAAGCTTTCAGAGAGCGGAACTGTACAGCAGCGTATTAAGCAACTTGAATCGAAACCTCAAGGTAACGCGAGTGGCTTCAAAATTAGTGATCGTTGGAATCGCGTGTAATTTGCTCTAGAATGGGTAATAGTAAGATGGAGTTCAGTTCACAATTCTGTCACGAAATAGTCAAATTTTTGCCACGGACTAGATATGGGATTATTCTCTGATGTTAGGTAGAATAGATGAAGTGAACACACGATGAGGGGGATATGCATGCAAAAGTGGATTTTCTTTGTACTATTTATACTTGCGGGCGCATTGGGGCTGGGAGTCCTCTTTCAAGATATTTCTGATCGCCAAGAGGCACAGGAAGCCGAGGCTGCCGCTGGTAAAATGCAACAGCTGAAATTAGTTGCTTCAAACTGGCAGTTTGATACGCCAGAGTACACGATCAAAAAAGGTGAGCCTACGAAAGTATCTTTATCTTTAAAAGAAGGCGTACATGCGGTTGAAATTGTTGGGTTGGATATTAAACTCGACAAGGAAAATCCTTCGAAGGAAATTACCTTTGATAAACCAGGTACATATGAAATTGATTGTGTTCTTCCTTGCGGCGAAGGACATGCCAAAATGAAATCAAAACTAATTGTTCAATAATCTTCATAGATGACAGATAAGAGGGGGCTTATTAGCTCCCTTTTTTCATTTTCCTAATTGTGATGTAAGATGGTAGCTAAAGCGGATGCTTACGATGTCAGTTTTCTGGCGAAAACTTTAAGGAGGTAATATCATGAGAATGGTTGATTTAATACATAAGAAACGTGTTGGTGAAGCGTTAAGTGAACAGGAAATTACGTTTATCATCAATGAATATACCGCGGGGAGTATTCCTGATTATCAAATGTCCGCTTTCTTGATGGCGACCTTTCTAAACGGAATGACAGATGAAGAAACGTCGTTTCTTACTCTCGCGATGGCAGGATCCGGTGAAATGATTGATTTATCAGCGATTGCTGGTGTGAAAGTGGATAAACATTCGACGGGAGGCGTGGGGGATAAAGTAAGCCTCATCGTAGGTCCTGTTGTCGCATCGCTTGGAATACCTGTTGCTAAGATGTCAGGCAGAGGCTTAGGGCATACAGGTGGCACGTTAGATAAATTGGAGTCCATTCCGGGTTTTCAAATTGAGTTGTCGAAGGAAGCCTTCATCGAAGCGGTTAATACGAATAAAATTGCCATTGTCGGTCAGAGTGGCAATTTGGCTCCTGCGGATAAAAAAATCTATGCCTTGCGCGATGTGACGGCAACGGTGGATTCGATCCCATTGATCGCCAGCTCCATCATGAGTAAGAAAATTGCTTCTGGCGCTGAAGCGATTGTATTGGATGTGAAAATCGGCTCCGGAGCCTTTATGAAAACGGTCGAGGATGCAAGAGTACTTGCTCGTACAATGGTCGATATCGGAACACGACTTAATCGGAAAACAATTGCAATGATTACCGATATGGACCAACCGCTTGGCCGTGAAATCGGAAATGCGAACGAAATACGTGAATCCATCGAAGTGCTGCGCGGAACAGGTGACAAGGAGCTAACGGAAGTTGCGATTTCTGTTGCGGCTTATATGTCAGTCCTAGGAAAGGTTTTTAATACCTTTGAGGAGGCACAGGAGGCTGTTCGTGACATCATCACCAAGGGGAAGGCGTTAGATACGTTTAAACGCTTTATCGCCAGCCAAGGCGGTGACTCGCGTGTTGTTGATCAGCCTGAGCTATTGCCAACGGCCGCTTATCATATCGAGGTTAACTCACAACAAGCGGGCTTCATTAATGAGATTCAAGCGGAAACTATCGGAATCGCAGCGATGGTGCTTGGCGCGGGACGAGCGAAGAAGGAAGACTTGATTGATTATGCGGTAGGACTGACGTTAAATAAGAAAATAGGGGATGCCATTCAGATCGGGGAATCCATTTGTACCATCCATGCGAATCGACAAGATGTGACTGAGGTTGAAGCCATGATTCTCAATGCTTATAAGATCACGTCAACTCAGCCTGCACCTAAGCAATTAATTTATGATGTAATCGAATAGTAGATATAGTGAGCAAGCACTTTCCTAACGGAAGGTGCTTTTTTCGTTCTGGCTTATTTTCATCGCCATGGAATAATTTACAGGGAATTCGTCAACACTGATTAGCAGTCATTCATGCTGCAAAATGCCAAAACTTTCACTTCATACATCACAGGAGGGGTACAATTGCTATGCGAAAAAAAGGGCTAATCAGTTTTATTTGTTTTGGGCTAAGTATGATGCTGGTCCTGCCAGCAGTTTATGCGGCGGAAACCAAAGTACAGCCAGTGGATCTTACACCGAATGCGCTATCTGCGGTTCTCATGGATGCGGATACTGGCACGGTGATTGCGGAGAAAAATAAGGATGCCAAACTTCCGCCAGCAAGTATTACGAAAATCATGACCATGTTATTGATAATGGAAGCGGTCGACAAGGGCACCATCAAAATGGATGAAAAAGTCAGCGTTAGTGAATATGCGGCTTCCATGGGCGGCTCACAGATCTTTTTAGAGCCTGGCGAACAAATGTCTGTTCAAGAAATGCTGAAGGGCATCGCAATGGCTTCCGGAAATGATGCTTCTGTTGCTATGGCTGAGAAAATTGCGGGTTCGGAAGAGAATTTTGTTGCCATGATGAATGAGCGAGCAGGTCAACTCGGGATGAAGAACACCCATTTCTCTAACTGTAATGGACTTCCTGTGGCGAATCACTACACAACGGCAAATGATATTGCGATTATGTCGCGCGAGCTTCTGAAGCACGAAGAGATTACGAATTTTACTGGTGCCTACCAAGATTATTTACGCAAAGATTCACCTAAGCCTTTCTGGCTTGTAAATACAAATAAGTTAGTACGTTTTTATAGCGGAGCCGATGGATTGAAAACGGGCTATACCAGTGAAGCCAAATTCTGTTTGTCAGCTACTGCTAAACGAGATAATTTACGGGTTGTGGCTGTTGTACTTGGTGAACCTAATACCAAAACGCGTAACGCTGAAGTATCGAAGTTATTTGATTATGCTTTTGCGCAATATATGAACTACCCATTGTTCAAAACAGGTGATAGTTTGGGAAGTTTTACGATAAATAAAGGCCAAGTATCGACGGTACCGTTAGTTGCAAAGCAAAATTATAGCATTTTAATGAAAAAAGGGACTGACACGGCAAATATCCGACATGAATTGCAGCTTGATCCAAGCTTGAGAGCTCCTGTGAGCGAAGGTCAACCGATTGGTAAAATCATGGTCTACAATGGGGATAATGTCTTAGCAGAATACCCTTTAGAGTCTCCTCAAGCCGTTGATAAAGCCTCATGGTGGAAGCTGTTTAAGCGGACGACGTCAGAGTTATTTACCACGGATTAATGGCGGAAAACAGCGAATAGAAGATGCTACGATCGTATATTTTGCCTACTTTTAGCGGTTTTCTTCTAGTTTTGTCGGGGGGCAGGAAATGCCAACTCAGTTGTAGAAACTAGTGTTCATGACCTGAAGGGAGTGAACATATTGGGCATGCAAATTGAGTTTGAGCAAGGCAGAAGAGCGCTGATTGTTAGATTGAAGGGTGAACTTGACCATCATGCAGCGGATAGTGTAAAGGCGAGGATGGAGGATGCGATTGCGAAGGAGCAGACGCACCACCTCATTCTTAGCTTGAAGGACCTCTCCTTCATGGATAGCTCAGGTCTAGGCGTCATTCTTGGCCGTTATAAGCAAATCACGAGCAAAGGCGGTAAAATGGTCGTCTGTGACGTATCACCAGCCGTATATCGATTGTTCGAGCTTTCGGGGATGTTTAAGATCGTTTCGATTCAAGATAACGAACGTAATGCAATGTCCAGTTTGGAGGTTGCTTTATGAGTGAACGTAACTTTATGACCCTGCAATTTGCCAGCCGATCTGAGAATGAAGCTTTTGCTCGTGTGGCCGTGGCCGCATTCGTTTCGCAGTTAGATCCAACATTAGATGAGTTGACGGATATCAAAACGGTTGTTTCAGAAGCCGTAACGAATTCGATTATACATGGTTATAACAATAATAAGGATGGTGTCATTACCATTTCAGCTGAAATTGATGATGACACGATTCGTTTAACGATTGAGGATAAGGGTGAAGGTATTGCTGATTTAGAGCAAGCGAAGGAGCCCTTGTACACGTCTAAACCAGAGCTCGAACGTTCTGGGATGGGCTTTACAATTATGGAAAATTTCATGGACGAAGTGGAAGTTGTGACGGCCGTCGGAATCGGAACGAAAATAAACATGTTGAAGCGAATTGAATCTAAAAAAGCTTTATACAATTAGGGGTAGGATCTATGGATGTTGATCTGAAGCATGCTTCTCATAGTTATTTAGACGATTCGGAAGTCAAACGGTTAATCGCCCTCAGCCAATCCGGAGATGGACTCGCTAGAGAAACACTTGTCAGCTGCAATATCCGTTTGGTGTGGTCCGTGGTTCAGCGCTTTTTGAACCGTGGTTACGAAGCCGAAGACTTGTTCCAGATCGGGTGCATTGGACTGCTTAAGTCCGTGGACAAATTCGATCTATCGTATGATGTAAAATTCTCAACCTATGCAGTCCCGATGATAATCGGGGAAATCCAGCGGTTTCTGCGGGATGATGGCACATTAAAGGTAAGCCGCTCTCTGAAGGAGCTTGCGAACAAAATTCGCAAGACGAAGGATGAGCTTTCGAAGCGCTTGGGGAGGCTTCCTACGATCAAAGAGGTTGCCGAGGAGCTTATGATTACGCCGGAGGAGGTTGTATTCGCTCAAGAGGCGAATAAACCACTCTCGTCGATTCATGAGACCGTGTTCGAGAACGATGGAGACCCTATCACGCTTATGGACCAAATTTCGGATGAATCCGGAGAGAAATGGTTCGAGAAGCTAGCCTTGAATGAGGCGATTGGGACGCTCTCGGAGCGAGAAAGACTTATTGTTTATCTCCGCTATTTCCGTGATCAGACTCAGTCGGAGGTTGCAAGTAGACTAGGCATATCTCAGGTGCAGGTATCGCGCTTGGAGAAAAAGATTCTGCAATCGATCAAAGATCAAATTGCACAATAATTGTCCTATACTTCACCACGCTATGGAAAAAAACCGTGCTCCTTCTTGGAGGACGGTTTTTCAGCGTATATACGTATAGCCGCTAATTTCCCATGAGTAAATATCAGGGGTGATGAGCGGCTTGTTCCTTATACACCGAACTCTTTCCTAGCGTACCGAATAACGGTCAACAGCATAAAATCTGACGCAGTATATCCCGCATAAACCTACGAGGGAATATACGATACGACTTAACCCTGAAGATTCACGATGTGAATCTCCCCCAAGTAGAGCAGAAACTAAATCCCATTCGAAAAGCCCAACTAGAAGCCAATTCAGCGCACCAATGATGACTAGTGTTAACGCGAATTTTGCCATGTTATCACCTTCTTTATATGGAATAAGTAATCGTATTCCCTATTTAACATGCCTTGCCATATCCGACTTTATGCATGGAGAATTTACCAAATCTCGAATGGATTACGCAAAGGAAGGATTTTGCATACTATTTCTATACATGGATGACTGCAGGCAGAATTGACATTGTTAAGCTCTGAGAGGGGTGAACCATGGTTCAGATAGTTAGTAAATATTTATACATTCGTTTGCGCCGCAAAGCGCGCGTTCGCAAAGGTCAGATTGTGAGACTGCACCATATTGCACAGCTATTTGTGGAGCCTGAATATGAACAAGCTCTGAACGAATTGATTATTCATCAACCCCAGCAAGAGGATGGGAATCGCGTGCTCATTGACATGCTATTAATCATTCGTAAAGTGAAGAAACGGTTTCCCGAGCTGCAAGTTGAACATTTTGGAGAACCACACGTGCTGTTAGAGATATACACCGATAATAAGAAAGCAAATCCGCTTCTCATCGGGATCGTTTGGTTGCTTTTATTTATTGGCTCAGGGCTGGCGATCATGAATTTCCATGCAGACGTGTCCATGTTAGCCGTACATCAGCGTATTTATGAATTGATGACGGGTAAAAAGGTGGATCATCCGCTAATTTTGCAAATTCCCTATTCAATTGGTATCGGAGCAGGGATGGTACTTTTCTTTAACCATCTGTTTAAGAAGAAATTCAATGAAGAGCCGAGCCCATTGGAAGTTGAAATGTTTATGTATCAAGAAAATATTAATCATTATGTAATCACAGAAGAATACTCGAAAATCAATGAAGAAGGGGATTCGAAGTGATTACGCTGTTCGGGGAAGCTTTCCTAGCCGCTTTTATCGGATTAGCTGGGGGCATTGCAGTTGGGAGCGGCATGGTTGCCTTTCTAGTGGTCTTGGATATCATCCCTAGGTTAGCCCAAATCACGAAATCATTTTCGAAAATTCACGCTTATGAAGCAGCGGTTGTACTCGGCTCACTCATGTTTACTTGGGTGGATTTCAGTGATCTGCATATGCATTTATTCCCAATGGGTGCAGCATTATTTGGCCTATTTGCAGGTTGCTTTGTAGGCTTGCTAGCCGCAGCACTGACTGAAATCGTCAATGTGCTGCCGATTTTGGCTAAACGAGTAGGAATGGATTCCTATCGAATTGGGTTATTAATGGCCATGATTTTTGGTAAGGTTATTGGCTCCTTGTTTGAATGGTTAATTTATTAACGGGCGGAGGAAGGTGGCGCACCAATGAAATTTATAGTTAAAAATGGTCAACGTAGTGACGATGAGAACTTGCAAGAATTACAGGACGAAGAGAAACAAGGTAATCATGAACATAATCAAGAAGAAAAGTTAGCTGTCGATGAGGAAGGGAATTTATCGACCTATAATCCCATCACGAATATGACACCGAAAGAGAAAGCACTCAAGATCCAAGAGGATATTCCGAAAAGTCTTCGAGAAGTACAGCGCGTATTGGAAGAAAGGGTCGGTTTGAATCGGAGTTTTGATCTTGTGATGAGAGAGATGGTGTTTGGCGCTAAACGCGTTGGCATCTTTTACTGCAACGGGTTCGCGAAAGATACCGTGTTGACGGATATCATCACTCGACTGACCTATGCAGATAGTGAAGCGGTGGCCCACCATACTTTGGAAACGTTTATTGAGAAACTAATTCCGCATATTCAAGTGAAGCATTATACGAAAATGTCTGAGATTGTTGGACAAGTGTTAATGGGTGGGACCGCCTTCTTTATCGAGGGAGTAACGACAGCCATTGCGGTTGATGCGAAAAGCTTCCCTGTTAGATCTATTGCAGAACCAGATTTAGAACGTGTCGTTAGAGGTTCACGCGATGGTTTTGTAGAAACGCTGTTAGTGAATGTTACCCTGGTTCGACGCCGCATTCGTGATGAGCGTTTTAAACTAGAAATCATGCAAATTGGCAAACGGACGAAGACGGATGTCTGTATCGGATATATTAATGATATTGCGGATGCGGCACTTGTCCAAGATATTAAAGACAAGATGAAACAAGTAGAGATTGATGGTCTGCCCTTAGGTGAAAAGCAACTAGAGGAAATTATTGTAAATAAGGGTTGGAATCCATATCCCATGGTTCGCTATTCGGAGCGGCCGGACGTGGTCTCTGCACATCTACTAGAAGGTCATGTTTGTGTGTTTGTGGATACCTCTCCAAGCGTCATGATCTTGCCGACGACCTTTTTCCATCATGTGCAGCACGCTGAGGAATATCGCAATACACCTTTTATTGGCACCTATTTAAGGTGGGTCCGCTTCGCTGGCATTATGATGTCGATCTTTTTGCTGCCACTTTGGTATCTGATGGTGATGGAGCCTTCCTTAAAGCCAGCGGGTCTAGAATTTCTTGGCCCGCAGAAGGAAGGTACCTTACCGCTCCTCCTTCAATTCTTGATTGCGGATATAGGAATCGATCTGATGCGGATGGCAGCGGTACATACGCCTTCACCACTTGCAACTGCGATGGGATTGGTGGCAGCGATTTTGGTCGGAGACATTGCCGTTAAGACAGGACTCTTCATTAACGAAGTTATCCTATACCTTGCGCTGGCGTCGATCGGGATGTTCGCTACGCCAAGTTATGAATTAGGTTTAGCGAATCGAATCGTGCGGCTAGCGTTATTAATAATCGTTTCCATTTTTGGAGTTCCTGGGTTTGTGATTGGCTCCACATTATGGCTTATTATGCTGGCTGCGAAGAAATCCTATGATGCCCCCTATATGTGGCCGTTTATCCCGTTTAATGCCAAGAGCTTTTTCGCGATTTTGCTTCGTCGTCCAGTACTAGCAAGCAAAACAAGGCTTAGTATTACGAAACCAATTGATGGTACCCGTCAACCCAAATCATAGCGTAAAAATGGGCTGGAATCTTCCTGCCCTTTTTTGTTTGTTCTAGGCGCATGTATTGTCAAATACGCATTCACTATGGTACTTTTATTAGTATGTATGCGACCTCTTTAGCGGAATTTGGCATAGGGAAGGTTCAAGTAGAGAGGGGAAAATATAGCTATGTATTTACATGGTACCAGTAGAATAAATGACCAAGGCCACCTCGAAATTGGCGGTGTTGATACGACAAAGTTGGTTGCCGAATACGGCACGCCTCTCTATGTTTTTGACGAGACACTCGTACGTCAGCGTTGTCGTGAATTCGTTGAAGCTTTCGGGGCATCGGGGCTGAAGTTTCAAGTAGCCTATGCAAGTAAAGCGTTTTGCGTAATGGCCATGTGCCGAATTGTCGAGGAAGAAGACATGTCGTTGGACGTTGTATCGGATGGCGAACTGTACACAGCACTTCAAGCGGGATTCCCTGCTGAACGCATTCACTTCCATGGGAATAACAAAACCATTTCTGAGATAGAAATGGCCATTGATGCCAAAATTGGATGCTTCGTCGTGGATAACTTTATCGAATTGCAAATGTTAAATGCGATAGCAGCGGAAAAACGCCAAAAGGTGAAAATTTTACTGCGGATTACGCCAGGTGTGGAGGCGCATACGCATGAATATATATCGACAGGTCAAACAGATTCCAAATTCGGCTTCGATTTGGGGAATGGTTCTGCATTCCGTGCGATTCAGGAAGCTTCGCAGCTTTCCAATCTTGATCTTTTGGGTATACATTCGCATATTGGTTCACAAATTTTTGAAGTCGAAGGCTTCCGAATCGCGGCTGAGAAAATGGCCGAATTTGCCATTCATGTTCGGACTGAATTAGATGTCACGTTCAAAGTGATTAACCTAGGCGGTGGCTTCGGCATTCGTTACGTAAGTGAAGATACGCCACTTCCAGTCGCTGTATATGTGAAGGCAATTACAGATGCGATCAAAACGAATTTCGGCAGCAACGGTTATCCGCTTCCTGAAATTTGGGTTGAACCAGGCAGAAGCATCGTTGGCGATGCAGGGACTACGCTTTACACAGTCGGTACAACGAAGGATATTCCCGGCGTACGTAAGTATGTGGCTGTGGACGGCGGTATGACAGATAATCCGCGTCCTGCACTGTACGAAGCCGTATACGAAGCGGGCCTTGCGAATCGCGCTGCAGAGCTGCCAGCTGAAGTTGTTTCCATTGCCGGCAAATGCTGTGAAAGCGGCGATATGCTGATCTGGGATGTGAATCTGCCGAAGGTGGCAGCGGGTGATATTTTGGCGGTGTCGAGTACTGGAGCTTACAATTACTCGATGGCTAGCAACTATAACCGTATTCGCAGACCGGGTGTTGTTTTCGTCAAAGACGGTCAAAGTGACCTTGTCGTGAAACGTGAAACTTTTGATCAAATCGTAGGGAATGACGTAATTCCAGCGAGAATGAAACAAGTAAGCAAGACGGTATAATGGCATCATGAAAACAGCAGGAGGCCCCAGAGTTACGCAGGGTTCCTCCTGCTGTTTGTGTAATGCAGTCATTCATAGTAGAATAAGATATTATTTCCTAAAGGAGTGAACCACATAATGGCCAAACAAGCAAAAATTCAACTAGCAGGTGGCGGAGAGGTTGTTATCGATCTTTTTGAGAAAGATGCACCGAACACAGTCGCTAACTTTGAAAAACTAGCAAACTCTGGTTTCTACAACGGACTTGTTTTTCACCGCGTAATCCCAGGATTCGTAGCACAAGGTGGTTGCCCAACTGGAACAGGAACTGGTGGCCCTGGCTACCAAATCAACTGTGAAATCAACCCGAACAAACATGAGCGCGGCTCCCTAGCAATGGCGCATGCTGGTCGTAACACAGGCGGAAGCCAATTCTACATCGCTTACCAACCGCAACCACATTTGGATGGCGGACACACAGTGTTCGGTAAAGTATCCAAAGGTATGGAGCTTGTTGATGCATTCAAAGGCAAAGACAAAATGGAAAAAGTAGAAGTTGTAGAAGTATAATTGCTGTAATGCGAACTGCTCAGACTTAGGTCTGGGCAGTTTTTGTGTTTGTGCGTAATGCGAGGGGCTGATTAGCCAAATAGATGGATTTTCTGTAGTTAATTACTTGGATTACTAGATGAAAAATAAACTAGATGGATTTCCTGTAGTTAATTTCAGGCATTTTCAGCGAAATGAGAGAATGGAGGAGAATTAACTACATATTATCCATTTAAGTGAAAAATTTGATGGAATTCTTCAGGATTAGCTGTATATTTTTCAGGTAAATTGAGATATGTAGAAAGTGGACTCTGCACCTTAGACCGTTCGAAACCTCAAAACCCCAAAACCTTAGCTACTCAGCAAACCAACACCTCATCAACATCTCAACAACTTAGGACCATCTCAGTACTCCAGCAGCAAGCCATTTCCTCAGAACTTAGGGTTATTCAGCCCCTCAACAACAAGCCCCCCAGCACCTCCTCCAACGCAAATAAACCCAATCCAACTCTGCCAATGTTACTCCGGCTCGATAAGTGGTTGAATGAGACATGAATCATGGGAATTCGCGTGTAATATCTAGTCAAGCAGAACCTATCTGAACACGGATACGTCAAACATAAAAAGGGAATACGTAAGAAAGGTGATGTCCTTTTGAAAAGGAATGGGTTGAGGTATTTAGGAGCAGGTATAGGGATTGTTATGCTATGTTTATTAACTTTGGCAGGTAGAGAACGTCCAAAGTTCCCGGTTCACAACTCACAAAATGTGGCATTGATCTTGGATGTAGACGCAGCTAATCCGTCCTCAGAAACGGTGAGGCGACCTTTGCTTGATCAGCTTAGAATAGAGCTTAACCAATTACATGAACCTATTCGTGATATGACCGATTGGCTTCAAACACGGGTCGTGCCATACGATTCCGAAAAAGAGCCTTTAAACGTCATCCAGACAGATCTGGATAAAGATGGTGTTTCGAATGAATGGGTATCTGTGTTGGTTGAGGATATTCTAGATAACCAAACAGGCGTGGTACAGGCACGAAAGTCATATGGGGTTGTTATTGATTTTAAGGAAGGCCAATTCACACTCCAAAGTTTGAATTTTTCATCCGAAAATAACGGCCGAACAAAGGTAATGACCATTAATGACCTTACAGGTGATAGCAAACCTGAGATCGTTTGGGTTTCTACAAACAGTGGAGCGCACACCAATTTTTCCTCATATGCTGTGTCTTCATGGTTAGGCGGAACACTTGAAACATACGTAGGAACAGCTGTGATAGCCAGTGTATCCAAAGCGGAAATTCGAGAGAGGAAGCTAGAGCTGTCAGGTGGGTTAATCGGTTCTGTTGGAGCCGGACCATGGCAGAAGGAATTCAGGGAGTCGTATGCTATTGTTGAAAATAAGCTAAAGAGGACGGGGCGAGTCTATGTGCAATCACCTACACCGTATCACCGACTGATAAGCGGAATGTGGGCTGAATCGCACGGATACCGGGAGCAAGCGTTACGTGATTATTCAGAAGCCGTCGAGATGCAAGCTACGTCTTACCAAGATTATGCTTTTATTTTTGAAGGCGAGTGGGTACAGGGTGGAATAAATCCCGATAAGGAAGCTGAATTCGACCGTACGATCAAACGTTTCTCACAACTACGGAAGGAACTTTTAACAGAGGTGTCCAGAGGTGTTGACCCTCAAAACGCTTGCTTATCGGCAAAGAAGAAAGCTGGTTTCGACAAGGTTTGGTTGACATACCTGAATGCACCTGCTGGCTATGCGAATCCTCATTGGGAAGAAGGAACGATTTGTTCGGATATAGCGTTGTTAGAACTATGAATTCATGGTGAAATCAAGAACGGTGATCCCCAAAGCCATTAATTCCGACAAGTTTTATCAGAAAAAATGAAAAAAGACCTTGCAATTTTCATGTGTGAGTGATAAATTTTTGTGTAATAAAGAAATTAGTAGCTAAGGTTTAGTTATTAATCTCTTATATAGTATGCAAAACCTTCGGGGCGTGGTGAAATTCCACACCGGCGGTGATTCGTATCATGTACATGTACATGGTTGCGATCAGTCCGTGACCCGTTGTGAAGCTAGCGGTACCTGACAACAGCTTCGCTACGGTTGACCTGGTGGAATTCCGGGACCGACAGTATAGTCTGGATGGGAGAAGGAAAATGCGAATGCCAATTCGCTAGCATGCTTGTTCATTTTTTTCACATTAAAATAAATTCGGCAGGTCTGTCCAAAGTGGCTACTTCGTCGGTATTGTTTGATTTGATCAAAAATGTGACAAGCGTAATAGCTGAAGTTTATTCGTGTTATCTAAACAATCTCTGGCCCCCATCCGTAAGCGGAAGGGGCTTTTTTGCATTAGAATCTAGGATTGGATTAAGAAGGCGGTGAACATCCATGCAGCTGTTGAACGATGAAACCTATATGAGACTTGCGCTTCAGATGGCGGAGAGTGCACTCGGACAAACGGGAATTAATCCTGTAGTTGGCTGTGTTCTTGTCAAAGAGGGCCGCATTGTCGGCATGGGTGCACATCTGAAACGCGGAGAGGGTCATGCAGAGGTCCTGGCGTTGCGCATGGCGGGCGATGAAGCAAAAGGAAGTACAGCTTATGTGACCTTGGAGCCCTGCAGTCATTATGGCAAAACACCACCGTGCAGCGACCGCCTCATCAAAGCTGGTGTGACTCGTGTAGTTGTTGCTACGACGGATCCGAATCCGCTTGTGGCTGGGACGGGAATCGCAAAGCTACGCGCGCATGGATTGGAAGTGAGTGTAGGCTTGCTAAGTGAAGAATCCGCGAAGCTGAACGAGGCTTTCAACAAATTCATCGTCTCGCGTATGCCTTTTGTGACTATGAAGACTGCGAGCACTCTTGATGGCCGCATCGCTTCCAAAACTGGCGACAGCAAGTGGATTACATCCGCGGAGTCGCGAGCTTTTGTTCACACCCTGCGCCATCGGCATCAGGGCATCCTCGTCGGCGTCCAGACGATCATCGCCGACGACCCGCAGCTGAGCACGCGCGGCGACGTACCGGCTGTGCAGCCGGTACGCATCATCGCGGACTCGCAGCTGCGAGTCCCGCTCGGCGCCCGCGTGCTCACCGAGCAGGATCGTCAGCCGACGATCCTGCTCGCGAGCGCACAGGCGCCCGCAGAGCGGCGTGCCGCGCTGGAAGCGCGCGGCATCACGGTCCTCACCTGCGGCGACGGCCCGCAGGTGGACCTGACGCTCGCCATGCAGCAGCTCGGCGAGCGAGAGATCGGATCCATCCTCCTCGAGGGTGGAGGCCGCTTGAACGGCGCCATGCTGGAGCGGCGCCTGATTGATAAGCTGGTGCTGATGTTTGCGCCGAAAATTATCGGCGGGGGCCAGGCAGCACCTGTGAACATCCACTTCGACGGCTACGCGAAGATGGATGACGCCATTACGCTCGACCGAATGCGTGTCGAGCAATTCGGACCGGATGTTTGTATCACCGGTTATCCGTTGTATAAGAGCTAGAGGATGGAGGAGTGGCATGTTTACCGGCATTGTAGAAGAAATCGGCCACATGCGCCGCATTCATAGTGGAGGGCAAGCCATGGTGTTGACCATTGGCGCCAAAAAAATACTGGAAGATGTCCATTTAGGTGACAGTATTGCCGTTAATGGCGTGTGTCTCACAGTCATTTCGTATGATAGTGATTCCTTCTCCGTTGATGTGATGCCTGAAACGTATCGGAAAACGAATCTTCGGAAGCTTCAATCCGGCACACGTGTGAATTTGGAGCGGGCGATGGCTGCGAATGGCCGATTTGGCGGACATATTGTCCAAGGTCATGTGGATGCCACAGCAACGATCCTTTCCCGCATACCCGAAGAGAATGCAGTTGTTTACCGGTTCGCACCGGAGAATCCGCATATTTTCCGCTACATCATTCCTGGCGGATCCATCACGATTGATGGTATAAGTTTAACGGTTGTAGATGTCACAGAAAACGATGTTTCCGTTTCGATTATCCCGCATACCCTTGCGCAAACTGTTCTCCACGACAAAAAAGCCGGAGATACAGTCAACATTGAATGCGATGTTCTTGGCAAATATATGGAACGACTGCTCAAATTTGGTCCTTCTGAGACTGCTGTTCACGGAGAGCCTAAGAAAAGTAAGCTGACCGCAAGCTTTTTAGCAGATAATGGCTTTATGTAAGTTAGGAGAGGTGCATATGACACAACCCATTCGATTTAATAAGATTGAAGAAGCTCTTGAAGATCTGAAATTAGGTAAAGTAATTATTGCGGTAGATGATGAGGATCGGGAAAACGAAGGTGATTTTATCGCGCTTGCTGATAAAACAACTCCTGAAGTGATCAACTTCATGATTAAAGAAGGGCGTGGCCTTGTCTGCGCACCGATCACCGAAGAGAGAGCCAAGGAACTTGATTTGCCGCCTATGGTGGTACGGAACACCGATTATCACGGCACAGCCTTCACAGTTTCCGTTGATCATACCGATACAAGTACAGGGATTTCTGCTCATGAGCGTTCCAGAACAATTCAAGGCTTAATCGATCCGTCGACGAAGCCGCAGGATTTCCGCAGACCAGGTCACATTTTCCCTTTGATCGCAAAAAAAGGCGGTGTACTTCGCAGAGCAGGCCATACAGAAGCAACGATCGATTTAGCTATTCTTTGTGACTCATATCCAGCTGGCGTTATTTGTGAAGTCATTAAAGAAGATGGCACGATGGCTCGTGTGCCCGACCTGATGGAGATTGCCGCGAAGCATGAACTTTGCATCATTACGATTCAAGACCTTATCCAGTATCGCAATCAACAAGAAAAGTTGGTGAAGCGCGAGGTTGAGGTGGATCTGCCAACGGATTTCGGTACGTTCAAAGCGATTGCTTATACGAATCAATTGGATGACAAGGAACACGTAGCCTTAGTTAAGGGGACAATTGATCCTTCCAAACCTACCTTGGTGCGTGTCCATTCCGAGTGTTTGACAGGTGATGTGTTTCATTCTCATCGTTGTGATTGCGGTCCACAGCTGGATGCTGCACTAAAACAGATTGATGAAGAGGGCAATGGTGTATTATTATATATGCGACAGGAAGGTCGCGGCATCGGTTTAATCAATAAATTGAAGGCATATGTCCTCCAAGAGCAGGGATTAGACACCGTAGAAGCGAATATTAAGCTTGGATTTGCTCCAGATCTTCGTGATTATGGCATTGGTGCTCAAATTCTCAAAGATCTTGGCATCTCAAAACTTCGTTTATTAACGAATAATCCACGTAAAATCAAAGGCTTAGAAGGCTATGGTCTTGAAGTGGAAGAACGCGTTCCGATTCAAATGGAGAGTAAGAAAGATAACCTTTCTTATTTGCAAACCAAGCAACAGAAGCTAGGCCACATGCTTGAATTCAAAGACGTAGGCAAGGGCATTTAATTTTTTAGTGTGAATTAGTGTAGATCACATTCCAATACGCTTCAACAGAAAGGGAGATTCTTACCATGGCAACGATTTATGAAGGACATTTAATTTCGCAAAATTTAAAATACGGGATCGTCGTAGGACGGTTCAATGAGTTTATTACTTCCAAACTACTGGGCGGCGCACAAGACGCGCTTAAACGTCACGGTGTGGATGAAAGTGAAATTGACATCGCTTGGGTTCCAGGCGCATTTGAACTTCCTCTTATCGCGCAAAAAATGGCGGAGAGCGGCAAGTATGATGCTGTCATTACCCTTGGTGCTGTGATTCGCGGATCAACTCCGCATTTTGATTATGTGTGCAGCGAAGTGGCCAAAGGTGTTTCGGCAATTAACTTGAAAACGGGAATTCCTACAATCTTTGGTGTATTAACAACAGACTCCATTGAGCAAGCCGTTGAACGCGCAGGTACGAAAGCAGGCAATAAAGGCTGGGAAGCTGCCGTAACTGCGATTGAAATGGCGAATTTAACGAAGCAATTCTCTTCCTAATGCTGGCTTATTATCATTTAGAAACACTGCTGCCGCGGCTGTTTGCTTTCCTAATCGCTATGACCCTGCATGATACAGCGCATGCTGGGGTCGCTTGGCTGCTTGGAGATCGAACAGCTCGTGATGGCAAACGATTTTCGCTTAACCCCTTGGCGCATCTAGACGTCTTGGGGTTGGCGATGATCGTCTTTGGGCCTTACGGCTGGTCGAAGAAAATACCGGTCGATCCGGAACGTTTTCCCAAGAATAAAAAACTATCACATACATTTGTCTATCTAGCTGGGCCTTTCACGAATCTTATGCTTGTTCTGTTTTTTTGGTGGCTATACTTTTACTTACCTGCACTTCTTGGTGCAGCAACTGAATCGCTCGTCGTGGAACAATGGCGTGTTTATTTGCAATATTGTGTTATCGTTAACTTAATGATTGGACTCATTCATTTGTTACCGCTCTATCCGCTTGATGGATGGTATATATGGAGAGGACTTGTTTCAACTCCGCAACAGCGATGGCTGGACAGACAAGAGATGAAAGCACTTATTCTTGTAATCGTTTTAATGGTCACCCCGATTGGACAATGGGCGCTCAGCGGAATTTATCCATACGCCGTACAGGTAATCATGCATCTTTATTCACTATGACAAGGGGAAGAACGACATGAAAGTTACATATAAGTTGGAAGCATTTGAAGGCCCCCTTGATCTATTGCTTCATTTGATTGATAAAAATGAACTCGACATTTACAATATTCCGATCAAAGAAATTACAGATCAATATCTTGGGTATGTACAAGCAATGCAGGAGTTGGAGTTAGATATTACGAGTGAGTTTCTAGTTATGGCTGCTACTCTGCTCTCCATCAAAAGCAAGATGCTCTTACCTAAGCCGCCTGTCATTGAATTTGACGAATATTTTGATGATATGGATGATTCGTTAGACCCGCGCGCCGAGCTCGTTGCGAAGCTGATTGAATATCGGAAATATAAATCGATTGCTGATATGCTTCGTGACAAAGAGGTGGAGCGCAGCCTCGTTTACACGCGTGAACCCGAGGATTTAACGCCGTATCTGCCGGATCTTCAAGAGAACCCGGTGGAAGGGTTAGATGTTGCTGATTTACTGATTGCTTTTCAGCGTACGCTGCGCAAGTTGGCGAACAGGAACGTCGTTGCTAGGATCAGACGGGATGAGATTTCGGTTAAGGATCGCATTCGTGAGGTTGTTGATTTGCTTAAAATAAAAGGTGGTAAGCTGTTATTTTCCAAGCTATTCGATTATGAGATGACACGCGAAGAAATTGTCGTTACCTTTCTAGCTATCCTTGAGTTGATGAAAATGAAGAAAATCACTTGCTACCAAAATCAGCTTTTTGAAGATATCGTCATTCAAGCCAAAGAGGAGGGAACAGACCTTGACACTCAACTTCCAACAGATGAAATCGATTATTGAAGGACTTCTCTTCGCCTCTGGCGACGAAGGACTAGATCTCAAGCAACTTGCTGAAGTGATGGAACTTGATGCCTATGTGATTAAAGATCTGCTGAAAGATATGCGAACAGATTTCAAACGTAAAGGGCGCGGCGTTCAAATAGTAGAGGTTGCAGGTGGATACCAGCTCACTACATTGGCTGAGCATGCTCCGTATTTTGAAAGGCTTGCTTATACGCCATCACGTTCCTCACTCTCTCAAGCTGCTCTTGAGACGTTATCCATCGTTGCATATAAACAACCTATTACACGCGTTGAGATCGAAGAGATCCGCGGCGTGAAGTGTGATCGAGCGCTTGCTACATTAACAGGTAAGGACTTGATTACAGAGGTCGGACGTGCAGATGCAGTGGGTAGACCAATCTTATATGGAACGTCCAAACAATTCTTAGAATATTTTGGTTTAAGCTCGATTCAAGAATTGCCAGACTCTGCTAACTTCCAAGGTAATTTTGATTTGGAAGAAGAAACACGCATGCTATTCGATCGCTTAAACGGGGACCAGAAACAATTGACCCTGGACGATGTGAGTGACGAACAGTCAGATTAGGGAATGTCAGGTTAAAGCTTATCCATACATGCATTTCATTTCCTTTTAGAGGTCATACTAACTCCACCTGCGAGAATTCATCTTGCACGTGGAGTTTTTTTTATAGCGAAATGTATCGCATCTGTCGATGAAGGACGGTGTCATCTTTATTTTGACTAAGGAGGCGTAAGTGTTGCTGTGGATTGGATTGGCCGTCTTGTTTGTCATCATTGCCATTATCGTTGTGCTAAGCAGCTTTATGCGCGGTGAGTTTTATTTCTCCCGGGTAAAAGATAATGATACGCTTTCCGTGGAGATGCGAGGGTTGTTTGGGCTCGTTCGATATCGTTATGTCATCCCGATCATTCAATTCAAAGGTTTCACCCAAGGGATATTAATTAAGTCAGAAAAAGTGACCCAACATAACGCAAAGCTGAAAGATGAGACGCGAGATCATATTACCAAAGAAAAAGTCATCGCCTTTTACAGGGAAGCCAAAGATATCCTTATACATACGCTGAATTTATATGGCTGGATGAAGCAAACTTTGGCTAAAGTGGAGTGCACAGAGTTGAAATGGATAACACGTGTAGGGCTAGGCGATGCGCCAGAAACAGCAATTACGACAGGCGCTGTGTGGGGGATTAAATCATCGCTGCTCGGTTTCACGATTCGATATGTGAAGCTAATTGCGAAGCCGCGCGTAGATGTTATACCGCAATATAATGAAAAGCAATTTGCAACGGAGTTTCGATTTGCTGGTCGAATACGGGTATGGTTTGTTGTGATAGCTGGCATACGATTGTTGTATCGAGCTGCTAAAATCAAAGGAGGTATTCGAAGCTGGATCCAACTCGCATTGAAGGCGAGAGCTAAATTTAAACCAGCATCGTGAGTTTTACATAACCCCATTTCAAAAGGGGCATTCTAGAACTGAACCATGATTATTCTTTAGAGCTCTTGATGCTTGAGCTTTCGATGCCAGAAACGTATGGTGAAAAACGCGAAGGAGGAATATGAAGATGTCTGAACACCCGATTCAAGGCCTCATGAAAGTCGCCATGGAAAATATAAAAGAAATGGTCGACGTAAACACAATTGTCGGTGACCCGGTTGAAACGCCAGACGGTAGTGTTATTATGCCGATCTCCAAAGTCGGATTTGGTTTCGCCGCAGGCGGTAGCGAGTTTGTGACAGACTCAGAGATCGAAATCGAAGGCGGGGCAATGAACCGAGGCGATGCGCTTAATGCTAAAGTAGCTCTACCCTTCGGTGGAGGTAGCGGCGGCGGGGTATCGATTACGCCAATTGCTTTCCTTGTTGTTGGTAAGAATGGCGTGAAGGTCGTACCGTTAGATAATCAAACGCATATTCTGGAGCGCCTAATTGATTCTGCGCCGCAGGTCGTGGACAAGATTCAGAGTATGATCAAAGGCATGTCAGCGAAGTCGCCAGCAACAACAACTGGTGCGAATACTAGTGTCACCAATATTGAGAATCAGAATTTTATTGTGTAGTCTCTTGTCATTATGAGCTGTCCTTTGAGGACAGCTTTTTTCTATGGGCATTTCAATCGTGAGAGCTTCTTACGACCGTTTTGGCAGAGGTGGGACGCCAGTTAATCAGTTTGATCAGTTGATCCTGCATATAGGAAGGTGAATATTTGAATTCACTTTCAATCCAGTGAAAAATAAGGCCAAGCAAGGCGTGAATCGAATAAATGCTCAGCAATTCTTGATCTATTTCGTTATCTTGATCAGGGTAGAATAGTTCTTCTTGTGTTATCTTTTTTAAGGCACTAAACATGGTTTCCTTCAGCTTGGGAAGTACGTCACTTTTCATTAGTGTGGTATAAATAGCGGAATTCTGAAAAAAGTGATCAAATATCATAACTGATTTAGCAGGTAGTTCTTGAATACGAAATACTTCAACATGTTCATACGGCGCACGGAAGGATTGAAGTAATTGCCCAGTTAAATTGGAAATAATATCATCAAGCAAATCTTCCTTACTCTCATAATTGGCATAGAATGTCCCTCGATTATAGTTGGCGAATTCTACAATTTCCGTTATCGAAATGGAAGTAAAGGGCTTTTGTGACATCAGAGCCAGCAGGGATTCTCGTAGAGCGATTTTACTTCGAACGATTCTTCGATCCGTTTTTTTAGTGATTTCTGACATTTATGTTCATTCCTTTTTGTCGATAGTGAACAAAATCAATCATTTTGTACGTTAGCTAACAAACAAGCGTTTTTTACTGATTGTACCACGCCTGATACTCTATTATACTCCAAGTGAAAGAAGTTCTATATGCACAATTCAGTGATATATTCGCACAAAAATACATGACATTTGGAGGAATTACACATGAAGCTTTCTGGAAAAGTGGCTATCGTTACAGGGGCAGCGTCAGGTATGGGTAAAGCAATCGCAGAGTTGTTTGCAGCAGAAGGAGCTAAAGTTGTCGTTTCGGATCTTCGGGTTGAGACGGCGCAAACGGTTGTTGCTGGCATTGAAGCAAAAGGTGGCGCAGCGATTGCTGTTGCAGCGAATGTTGCGAAAGAAGAAGATGTAGCACAAATGATAGATACGGCAGTTAAGGAATACGGTACCGTTGACATTCTAATAAATAACGCTGGTATTATGGACAACTTTGTCCCCGCAGGAGATCTAACGGACGAGCTGTGGGAACGGGTTTTTGCAATTAATACAACGGGTGTCATGCGAACAACTCGGAAAGTCCTTCCGATTTTTACAGAGAGAAAAAGCGGTGTCATCGTAAACATTGCTTCCGCTGGTGGATTAAATGGATCCAGAGCGGGTGCGGCGTATACGGCATCCAAACATGCGGTAGTTGGATTCACGAAAAACGTCGGTTTTCAATACGCGAATCTTGGCATCCGCTGTAATGCAATTGCACCTGGCGGTGTGAGCACGAACATCGGAACAACGATTACGGCCCCAAATCCTTTTGGTATGGAAAGAGCGATGATTGGAATGGGCTTAAATCCAAGAGCAGGCGAGCCGGAGGAAGTTGCGAAGGTTGCTTTGTTCTTGGCTTCCGATGATGCGAGCTTTGTTAACGGGACTGTGGTTACAGCAGATGCGGGCTGGACAGCCTACTAAGCGCAAACTTAATTAATATAAAGGTGAAGACTCCAATCACTTCATTTGAAGGCTGATCCATAAGTAGATTTTCTACTTCTGGACGGCCTTTTTGCTTTGGGTAGTTTTCAGGACATATCCCTCGTCCACTCGCATATACTTGTACAAAGTTTCATCAGTGGATTCAATCAAGAAAATGTACAAGTTCGCTCGTGTAGGAGGATAACTCAACCAATGAAAACCAAACGCCAGTTCATCATCATTTGCTGTGCCTTGATTGGATTGTTAATTGCGCCATGGACTTATGTAGAAGCCGCGCCGCCAAGCATTCATACCAATGCAGTCGGTGCTTCGCTCGTTGATGTGGAGTCAGGACGTGTGCTTTATAGCGAAAAAGGGGACACGCCTATGCGTATAGCTAGCTTGACCAAAATTATGACTGCTATCATTGCGATTGAACAAGGCAACCTCACAAGCATGGTCAAAGTCAGCAAGAATGCCTTCGGCAAAGAAGGGTCTTCGATCTACTTGAAGCTGGGGGAAGAAATGCGGCTTCATGATATGCTGTATGGACTCATGATGCGCTCCGGCAATGACGCGGCTACTGCGATTGCAGAGCATATTGGTGGAAGCGTCGAGGGGTTCGTCTATTTGATGAACGAGAAAGCGAAAATCCTGGGGATGGATCATTCCCATTTCACGAATCCATCTGGGCTCGATGAAGGTGAAGGTCATCGTTCAAGTCCGAATGATATGGCTAAGCTCACAGCTTATGCGCTCAAAAATAGTGTTTTTGCTGACATTGTATCTACAAAGCTGAAAAAAGTACCCAATCCGAATGAAGCCTGGGATTATTCGTGGCTCAACAAAAATAAGATGCTTTCCATGTTCGAAGGTGCAGATGGGGTGAAAACGGGTTATACCAAGCTTGCGAAGCGTTGCTTAGTATCTTCAGCTACACGGAACGGCCAGCAGCTTGTCGTCGTTACCTTGAATGACGGCGATGACTGGGCGGACCACGCTAAGCTGCTCCAATATGGCTTCAATAATTTCCCGCTGCAGACCCTGGTGAAAAAAGGCGATGCGATTGAAGGCACCCCTTGGGTGGCGAGCCGAACATTCAAGTATCCACTTGCAGAAGGTGAATTCGCAAGCATAACACACCAAGTTACCTTGGTAGATCCAATGGCGACTGAGTATCGGTTAGCTGAACGTGGTGCACTCCGAATTTCCTTGAATAATAAGCTGATACAGACGATACCGATCTATGATCCTGCCAACCCACTGCTGCAAGTACCAGAGAAAGCGACATTCTCATTTCAATCGAGCAGTCCTTATAAGGAGACATTGCTGACAAAGTATAGTTATATCTGCAGAATGCTAGTACAGGGCCTATTCAATATTTCAGGCTCCATATGGGCGGATTAAGGTGAAAGACGTAAAGCCAAGTTGTAAGGAGTGCTGACCTATGGTGAATTGGATATGGCTATTTTTTATCGTCGTTGGTTTCCTCGTCGCGGCAATCAATGGGGATGTAGAATCCGTTACACAAGCGGCATTTGATGGGGCGAAAAATGGTGTAACCGTATGTTTTGGATTAATTAGTGTATTGGTATTCTGGATGGGAATGATGCGGATTGCCGAAGATGCAGGTATTTTACACAAGTTGGCAAGACTGCTTCAGCCTGCAGTACGCTTCCTATTTCCAAGTATTCCAAAGAATCATCCAGCACTTGGCTATATCATGTCGAACATGAGTGCTAACATCCTAGGCTTAGGCAATGCAGCCACCCCGATGGGGATTAAAGCGATGCAGGAACTTCAGAAGCTTAATCCTAACAAAGATGAGGCTAGTACAGCGATGTGCACACTGCTTGCGCTCAATACGTCAAGTATCACCTTAATCCCGACAACACTTATTGCAATAAGGATGAATTTCAATTCTATGAACCCGGCAGAAATCGTAGGTACAACACTCATTGCGACGATCATCTCAACAACGGCGGCCATTTTCGTGGATCGATGGTATCGCAGATCGCGCTCACCTATCCCTCCGCTGAAAGGATGAACCGGCATGTACGCACTCGTTTCACTTATTTCGGCATGGGCAATCCCGATCATGATTGTGTTCATTCCACTTTACGCTGCTTATCGCAAAGTTCCTGTTTATGAGTCATTTGTAGAGGGGGCTAAAGATGGCTTCGACACAGCGATCAAAATTATTCCCCACCTCGTCGGGATGATGGTTGCGATTTCTGTATTTCGTGCATCTGGTGCGATGGACATGCTGATTGGCTGGATGCGGCCTTTTTTCGAAAGTATTGGCGTGCCTACAGAAGTGCTGCCGTTAGCTATTTTGCGGCCAATCACAGGAGCGGGTTCTTTAGCTTTTACCACAGATTTAATCGAGCAATTTGGTCCGGATTCCATGATTGGGCGGATTGCGTCAACGGTGCAAGGGAGCACGGATACAACGTTATATGTGATAACGGTTTATTTTGGCGCGATTGGCATTCGGAAAGCGGGCTATGCGCTCAAAGTGGGATTAATTTCGGATGCTGTTGGCTTTATCGCTTCTCTTATTATTTGTTTTTTAGTGTTTTCATAGATGGCGGATACGACATGAAGCCTGAATAGCCATCATTCTGTCACCTTCTGTCAGTTATTGTGGGTTGCCGCTTGAGATTTGTGGTTAAGTCCGTTATCATTAGCTTGAGGTGAAAGCGGATAATGGAAAGACTGCAAAAGGTATTAGCCGAAGCTGGGATCGCATCCCGCCGGAAATGTGAAGAAATCATTACAGCGGGACGCGTGCAAGTGAACGGTGAAGTCGTCACAACGCTGGGTGTGAAAGTGAATACAGCCGAAGATGAAATTAGGGTTGATGGACGTGCAATAGGTCAACAGAAGAAGATCTATGTCATTTTAAATAAGCCCAAAGGTGTTATTACGAGTGCAACGGATCCTGAAGGCCGTAAGGTCGTCACTGACTTCTTGCCAGGGATTAGAGAACGTGTATATCCGGTCGGTCGACTGGATTATGATACGGAAGGCCTGCTCATTCTAACGAATGACGGAGAGTTTGCACATCTGCTTACACATCCGAAGCATCATGTACCGAAGACATACCAAGCGACTGTCAAAGGAGTGCCGCACGGCACGTTATTAGATAAGCTCAAAATGGGCATACAGTTAGAAGACGGCATGACCGCACCTGCTGAGGTCGAGTACGCAGATGTGAATATGGAGAAGAATGAGTCCGTCATTCAAATCACAATCTATGAAGGAAGAAACCGCCAAGTTAGACGGATGTTCGAGGCGATTTCGTTCCCAGTAATCAAATTAAAGCGGATTAAATTCGGTCCCATCTTCTTAACGGGCCTGGCAAGAGCGAAGTATCGCCACTTGACGCCCAAAGAAGTTGAAGAGCTTAGGAACGAAGCTCTAAGGACACATAACGTTCAAAAAGGCCAATAAGAATTGGCCTTCTTTTCGTTATAATAAGGGTATAATTCGATAGGCCAGAACTAACATTGTCGAAAAAGCGAAGGTGATTAACGTGGGTCGTAATAAGAAGTGGGTACAGATTGGGATCTTTGCAATCGTGCTCATTATTGGTGTGTTTACGATTATTACAAATTTGTCTGCTTCTGCAAGTAAGAAGTACCCGCAGCAAGGGGAGAAAGCGACTAACTTCTCCTTGGTTGGATTAGATGGTCAAACGCACGAACTTTCTGATTATAAAGGGAAGGTTGTGCTCGTGAATTTCTGGGGCACGTTTTGTCCACCATGTAAAGAAGAAATGCCTGATCTCCAGAAGCAATACGATAAGTGGAAGAGCCAAGGTGTAGTCTTCTTAGAAGTGAATGTGGACAAGAATAAAGTAACGGTCCAGGGCTTTATGGAGCAATACAAATTAAATATGCCAGTGCTGCTGGATGCCAATGAAGTTGTTCGTAAATTATATGGTGTTATGGACTATCCAACAACCTTTTTCATAGGGGCAGATGGCAAAATCGCAGTGAAGAAAATTGGCCAAATGGAAGAGTCTTTTATTGATGAGACGATCTCTAGCTTGGTTAGTAAATCGTAACTTATAAGTCGTACACATGTTCAACGTTTTTAGGAGGTCATCATGTTCTACAATACCAAATGCGATTGCGGACATCAGAACCCCACAGGCACCACCCTGTGTGAATCCTGCGGCAATCCGCTGATCGATATCGATGGCAGAGACATTCTGGAAATGCGCTATGATGGTATGGCCAGACGTTCTCAGAAATCAAATCCTTCACTGCTCGATAAAGTCTGGAATTTCTTCTCCTCAGTCAAGATAGCCGTATGGATCATTTTCATCACCACGTTGGCTTCGGCTGTAGGTACTATTTTCCCGCAAGAGAATACATTTTTGGATATGGATCCATCTCAATATTACAGCGAAAACTACGGAACACTAGGGAATATTTATCATGCTCTTGGTTTTTCTCATACCTTCAGCTCATGGTGGTTTATCACGTTACTATTCATGATCGGTACTTCGCTTGTCATTTGCAGTCTGGATCGTGTCCTTCCCCTATATAGGGCGTTGTCCAAGCAGCAAATACGCAAACATATCAATTTTCTGACTAGGCAAAATGTCACACTTGTTACCGATTTGCCTGTTGGAACAGATGAAATCGCTTGGACGAACAAGCTGGGGACACTTTTGCGTAAAAAGAATTACCGCGTACATACCGATGGCTCGGCACTTCTTGCCGAAAAATATCGCTTTAGCCGCTGGGGTCCCTATATCAATCATATTGGACTCATTATCTTCTTAATCGGTGTGCTAATGCGCGGGATTCCCGGCTGGCATATGGATCAATACATGGGTATCCTAGAAGGCGAAACCAAGCCAATCCCACATACGTCGTATTACATCAAGAATGAGAAATTTACACTCACGTTGTACGATGAACAAGATCTTCCTGAAAGCATCAAAGCGAAAGGACAGATTGTTCCGAAGACGTATGAAACGCAAGCTGTACTGTATCATTGTACCGCGAATTGCGAGGATGGGGCAGAGGAGCCAGTACTAGAAGAAGTTCATAAGGCCAACATCATTGTGAATCATCCATTGGATTACAAGGGTTTGCAAGCGTATCAGTTTGATTATAAAGCAACACCATTGCTGATCTCGGTTAAGCCAACACTTAGCAATCCAACTACGGGTGAGACCTATGGCAGCTTTGATCTACCGATGAATAATCCGAAGGATTCCTATCAAGTAGGGCCTTATAAGCTTAGGTTGAAAGGCTTTTTTCCAGATTTTGGACTTGAGAAGGGTCAACCAATCTCAAAATCGAATGAGCCGAAGGCACCAGCCTTTATTTTTAGCATTACTGGACCAGGGCTAGCTGAAAAAGGAGAACCTTATCTGTATTTCCCAAGGCAAATTGATAAGGAAACGTTCTCGCAAGATACCATTAATGGCGCAATTAGTCAGAAGCTGAAGATTGCGGTTGGCTCCATGGAAGGCGTTCAATTTGCCAATTATACGACATACTTGAATATTCGTGTGGATAAAGCGATGCCCTATATTTGGGTTGGCTCTGCGATCTTTATGATCGGTGTCATTATGGGCTTCTACTGGCAGCATCGACGCATATGGATTCGAATTGATGAGGGCAAGTTGACTCTCGGCGGTCATACGAATAAGAACTGGTTTGGACTTCGTAATGAAGTTGCCGCAGCCCTGAGTAAGAATGATCTGGATGTTTTACCGAAAACATTAGCAAATGGAGGAAACCAGGGGTGAATGTAAACTCTGTCAGCAGTACCTTTCTACTCATCGCTTTTTTTGTATATTTGCTCGCTTTCTTCCTGTTTGTTCTTTCGATTACGGGTAAAAGATGGAGCAACCGGAAGCCGGAGGACCACACGAGGCAATGGGGTTTCGTCGCTTTTATTACATCGGTTGTCGGGTTCGCTTGTCATGTGACGTTTTTCTTCACTCGATGGGCTGAAGGGGATCATATCCCTACCTCTAATATGTACGAATTTATGACGTTCTTAGGGATGATGATCATGTGTGCCTTCTTGATCGTGTATCTCATCTATCGGACACCTGTCCTAGGCGTCTTTGCACTACCGATTGGCTTTATCATCATTGCCTATGCTTCAGTTTTCCCAAGTGAGGTACAGCCATTGATTCCTGCGCTGCAAAGTTACTGGCTGAAAATCCACGTGACTACTGCGGCTACAGGAGAAGCCTTCTTTGCCGTTGGTTTTGCCGGTGGATTAATGTATCTGCTCCGAGCCGTTGACTATACAGGGACGACGAAGAGCGATAAGAAGGAACAAAGAGGTGTTGAGCTTACCTTATTTTTTATCCTCATGCTCGTGGCATTTATTGCGTCGATTTTTACATTCAATGGATCGGGTTACAAAGCTGTATTCTCCAAAGATGTTATTGTGACGAACGCTCAAGGTGTGCAAGAAACGAACCAGACTACGGAAACCTATGTATTGCCTCCTATTGTACAACCGTATGATACGAAAGTAGTCGAGATGAAGTCATTCCTAGGAATGTCTGAGCCATTATTCACGGCACCATCTTGGATGGAGGGGGCAAGTGCAGGTCGTAAATTAAACACGGTCATTTGGTCTATTCTTGGCGGTTTAATCCTGTATGGACTAGCGCGTCTAGTTGCTCGTAAACCTTTGGGCGCAGCGATTGGTCCGATTGTGAAAGGAATGGATGCGGAAGATCTGGATGAAATCAGTTATCGAGCTATTGCGATTGGCTATCCAATCTTTACACTGGGAGCACTCATCTTCGCCATGATTTGGGCTCAGGAAGCATGGGGCCGTTTCTGGGGATGGGATCCGAAGGAAGTATGGGCATTGATTACATGGTTATTCTATGCGGTATTCCTGCATCTTCGTCTTTCAAAAGGTTGGCAAGGTAAGAAATCCGCGTGGTTAACTGTAATTGGATTTATCGTCGTTATGTTTACATTAGTAGGTGTGAACTTAGTTATAGCAGGACTGCATTCCTATGCAGGTGTTTAAATTCAAGTACGTACATTAATAGAGGATGTGACGCTAAAATGGAATTGAAGCCAAGTATACTCGTTGTTGATGATGAAGAACGTATTCGCCGATTGCTCCGCATGTATTTAGAGAAGGAAGGTTATTTAATCGAAGAAGCAGAAGACGGTGAATCCGCATTGCGGATGGCTACCGAAACCGATTTCGATCTTATCTTGCTTGATGTGATGCTGCCTGGCATCGATGGTATTGAAGTCTGTGCACGTCTTCGTCAAGTAAAGTCCACACCAGTCATCATGTTGACAGCGAAGGGTGAAGAGACGAACCGTGTGAGCGGATTTGAAGTGGGGGCGGATGACTATGTGGTCAAACCGTTCTCACCTCGTGAAGTGATTTATCGTGTGAAAGCGATCCTTCGTCGCTCTTCAGCGACTGCGTATTTATCCAAAGATGCAAGTTCCAGCAATAATATCGTATTCCCGAACTTGATTATCGAGCATGACGCACATCGCGTGACAGCTGGTGGTCAGGAAGTTGCCCTAACGCCGAAGGAGTATGAATTGCTTCATTATTTGGCTGTTTCTCCAGATAAGGTTTTCTCTCGTGAAGAGCTTCTTAAGGATGTTTGGAACTATGAATTTTTCGGTGACTTGCGCACCGTTGATACGCATGTAAAGCGACTTCGTGAAAAATTAAACAAAGTATCCCCGGATGCTGCAGCGATGATTACGACGGTATGGGGTGTAGGCTACAAGCTAGAGGTGCCTAAATAAGTGTTTATTTTCAGAAGTGTCGTAGGTAAACTGTGGTTAACAATTATAGGCCTAGTTGGGGTTGTCTTGCTCATACTGGGCTTTTTCCTTGTCAATTATATGGAAAATTATTTCTCGCAAGCAACGGATCAGACGAAAAACATGAAGACAATGGCTGTTAAATTTTCCGAAGAAGCTACACAGCATATGTACAATGAGCAATTTTACGAATTAAGCAATGAACTGCTAAGTTTTCAAGATTCGCGCATGCTCGTCATTTCGACGGAAATGAAAGAAATGGTTATTCCCAACACGCAAGGTAGTGAATTGATTAACTTTCATGTGTCTGATTTTTACACGGCAGATGAGCTTAAGCCCGTCTTTGCTGGTCAAACCATTGATAAGCAAGTGAATAAAGCAGGTACTGGGAGATTTAAATCAGGTACTGAATATCTCGTCGTGGCGGTTCCACTCTACAATATGGAAGGTGGGATTGTTGGTGCCACCTTGCTGTATCAGTCTTTGCAATCTTTAGAAGCAACACAATCCTATATGTTAAGATTGTTTGTTTATGTTTCGATCGTTGGTTTTCTTATGACGACCTTCTTTGCCTTCTTCTTGTTCTCGAGAATCACAAGACCGCTGCAACAGCTGAAGAAAGCGGCTGATTTCATCACGTTAGGGGAATATGGCACGCGAGTGCCGATTCTCTCTAAAGATGAGATTGGTGAGCTAGCCAAAACATTTAATCATATGGGTGAGAAGATGCAAGAGAGCATCCATGCGCTCAGTCAAGAGAAAGAGCACTTATCGAGTATCCTGCGAAGTATGACCGATGCAGTTATTACCTTAGATGTGAATGGATCCGTGATGTTGAGTAACCCGCAAGGGGAAAAAATTATTCAAGAGTGGGGCGCAATCGAGTGGTCGGAGGATGAGGGGAAACCGCGACGATTCCTTCAGCCAGATACATCGCTTGGCGATTGGGGTCTCATGAGTTTTAGCAACCCATCCTCAGCGAGTCCTATACCAGTTCCGTTAATTCCACTATTTGAAGCGGTTGTCGATGAGTCAGAAGAGGCCGCTACAAAGCTTCATGTGCAAAATGGCGTGTGGTCCGTGGCGATGACGCCACTCTACTCCCGAGATCAAGTGCGCGGCGCTGTGGCCGTTCTCCGTGATGTGACGGAGGAGGAACGTCTCGATAAGCTGCGCAAAGATTTCGTGGCGAACGTCTCGCATGAGCTGCGTACGCCGATCTCGATGCTGCAGGGCTACAGTGAAGCCCTGCTTGACGATATTCCCTCCACGCCTGAGGAACGCGTGGAGCTGGTGCAGGTCATTCACGACGAGTCGCTCCGCATGGGGCGCCTCGTCCGTGATCTTCTCGATCTGGCGCGGATGGAAGCCGGCCATCTCGAGCTTTCCTTCAGGGAGGTCGAAATCGACTCCCTGGTGAGGCGCATGCACCGCAAATTCGCGGTGCTGGCCAAAGAGCGCGGCATCGCGCTAAGCGTGACGTTGGCGGAAGAGCCGCTCATCCTGCAGCGTGCGGATGAGGATCGCTTGGAGCAGGTGCTGACGAACCTGCTCGACAATGCGTTCCGCCATACGCCTGCAGGGGCGCGTATCGCCTTGAAGGCGGAGGCGTGCCTCTCCAAGGATCGGCCAGCAATTCGTATCGAGATCGCCGATGAGGGGCAGGGGATTCCTTCCGAGGATCTGCCGTTCATCTTTGAACGCTTCTACAAGGCGGACAAGGCGCGAACTCGTGGATCCTCCGGGGGAACAGGTCTGGGTCTCGCGATTGTCAAAAATATTATTGATTCCCATCAAGGCACTGTAACGGTACAAAGTACATGGGGGCAAGGCAGCACATTTACGATCTGCTTGCCCTGCGAACATAAATAAACAGAAAATTGTGCGAATTTCGACACAAGGAAAAAGGCGAATGCTGAATTGACACTCAGCATTCGCCTTTATTTGTAGAATATTCAGATAAAATCTTGTTGTTCGTGAAACAATTTGTGCTTATTACAGCGTAAGTGCGCGAACATTTACGATTTCATCTTGTTTTGTAAGCTCAGCCAATACCTCAGCAGGAGCTGTTTTATCAATTGTCAGTACCATGATTGCGGAACCGCCAATCACTTTACGTCCAACCTGCATAGTTGCAATATTGACTTGATTGCTTCCAAGTAGTGTTCCAACACGTCCGATAATACCTGGTTTGTCGTTGTGGGAGATTAACAACAAGTTACCCTCAGCTGCGAAGTCAACTGGATATTGATCGATACGAACAATGCGCTCGCCAAAGCCAGCTAGTAATGTTCCAGCAAGTGTTTTTTCCTCTTGTTTCGTCTTAACCGTCACTGTAACGAGGTTAGTGAAGCTATTTGATGCATTTGATGTTTGCACAACGATGTTAACACCGCGTGATTTAGCCAAATGCATTGCATTAATGATATTGATGGATTCCAATTGATTTTGGAAAATACCTTTTACAATGTAACGTGTTAATGGGCTTGTATCAACATCCATTAAGTCACCTGCATAGTTAACCACGATTTCAGATACAGCACCTTGAGCGATTTGTCCAAGGACAGAACCGATTTTTTCACCAAGACTGAAGTATGGTTGTAGTTTATTTAATACATCCGCAGGAACTGGAGGCATATTGACAGCATTCTTAAATGGCTCATTACGAAGAATATGAAGAACTTCCTCGGAAACATCGATTGCTACATTTTCTTGTGCTTCGATCGTCGATGCACCAAGATGAGGAGTTACAATCACTTTCGGATTCGATAGGAAAGGGTGATCCTTCGTTGGAGGCTCGACTTCAAATACGTCGAAAGCTGCACCAGCAACGATACCTTGATCAATTGCTTCAACCAACGCTAATTCATCAATAATACCACCGCGGGCACAGTTGATGATGCGAATGCCTGGTTTCATTAATTCAAATTGTGGTTTCGCGATCAAGTGACGCGTTTCTGGTGTAAGTGGCGTATGAACAGTAATGAAATCTGCTTTTGCTGCGATTTCGTTTACTGAACCTAGCTTAACACCCATTTTCTCAGCACGATCTTCAGTCAAGAATGGATCATAGCCGATAACTTCCATGCCAAATACTTTCGCGCGTTTCGCAACTTCACTACCGATGCGTCCCATACCGAGAATACCTAGTGTTTTGTTGCGAAGCTCAACGCCGATGAATTTACGATCCCATTCTCCGCCAACTGTTTTTTTGTACGCTTGTGGAATCATACGAGCTGTTGCCATCATCATGGCGAAAGTAAGCTCACATGTGGCAATTGTGTTACCGTCAGGTGCATTAATAACGATAATCCCGCGTTTTGTTGCTGCTTCCAAATCAATATTGTCGACACCAACACCTGCGCGGCCAATCACTTTAAGCTTGGTACCGGCATTCATGATTTTCTCTGTTACTTTTGTTTGGCTACGAACTAAGAGGGCATCGTACTCACCAATAATGGCAATGAGTTCGTCTTCGGATAGACCAGATTGCTTAACCACTTCAACATCAGCTGCATCATAAAGCATTTGAATTCCCATGTCACTAATTGGATCGGATACTAGAACTTTGAACATAATTCGGTTCCTCCTTAGATTTGAACATAAAAAAACTCCCAGCCCTCGGATACAGACAGTTAGCCTGTAGCCAAAGGGACGAGAGATTGCTTTCGTGGTACCACCCTAGTTCGCTGCCCATTCGCATGGGTAGCCTCATTTGGTCTTGCGACCTGGAACAGTAACGTGTTCCTAACCCGATTGCATCTACTATCGTTCAATGCAATAACTCTGGAGTGCTCCGCAATTTGTTCGCTACCGATTCTCACCTACCACCGGTTCTCTGAAAGCTACTTTATTTGCTTGGCTCCGTCAACGCTGTACTGTGATATAGAATTTTTAATAGATTACCATGCGTTCGAAATCGTGTCAATACATGTCGAACGATTTTCACTTTTACGTCATAAATGTTCGGATTGACAGTCATTCAGAAGCTTTTCGTCTATTTTATAGCAAGAATGTTCAGAATGCAACGAAATTTTGCTTATATTTGAGCCCTATTTTCAGGTATGGTACAGTGAATGTTAGGATCATACCTATAGAAAGCAGGAGTGTGTAACCAAATGGAAATTAATCGCATTTATCCGCAAATTTTTCTCCAAGCTGTCGACCAGAAAACACTAGGAAATAGTGTCATCATTGATGTAAGAGAACCCCATGAATGGGAGTACTATCATATGGAGGAAGCCAAATTAATTCCTATGCAGCAAATTCCGCTCCGCATGGGTGAGCTTCCTGATGATGAAGACATTTACATCGTTTGTGCACATGGGATGCGGAGCCTACGTGTAGCTGAATATTTAAAAGAAAACGGTTTTGAGCGCGTCATTAATGTAGATGGGGGAATGGCCGCCATCGGTATGTTCCGCGGCTTCCAATACGATTAAAAGAAAAAAGCTGATGACTTCGTCCATGTGATGTTATGGACCAAATCTTCAGCTTTTATTCTTAATTTACATCTGAGAAAAATGGTAATTGAGGCAGTGTTTCATTGGAATACCATTTTGCTTTACCTTTGACAAAGTCACCAGTGCGAACGGCATTCGTGCTAAGTAATAATTCCATGGTTTGATTCACATCATTCACATTTAATTTCTTGGCTTGGCCGGATGCGATAAATTCATCAATCCTTATTGTTAAATCCTGTGGATAAAAAGGCGAAAATGCTTTGTTTTTCAATAATTTAGCTGTGATATATACGTTCTTCACGTTGAGATTCATGGCGCGCCACTGATCGAGATTAGCCGTATTGTTAGGATCGAAATATTCAATGTCCGGATCCATCGTGCCATTCCAGACAAGAATGGAGTCGAAGTAATTTTTCTGAGCGGTTAAGGCTTGTGTTTTGGCTTCAAGGAAGTACGCATCATTCTTAATGGCATCAAGCAGCTGTGAATGACTTTGTGCATTTGCTTTAGATTGATAATTACTCAATGTGTCGGCGAAAAGCTTGAGGCTTTTCAGATAACCTTGGTGAGATTGTACGAGCAATGGAGAAGAGGCAGGCATGCTTTTACTTTGAAGCGTATTGTATTTGTCAGCTGCAATTTTACTCAGCTCTTTCAGAACTGCGGAAGCATCCACGGTGGCGTTATCCATTTCAATTTGACTCAATAATTCAAACCATTTATTCTGAAATTCCCTAAAGGGTAAAAAGATGGTATGGTAATATGACACTAGCACTTGTTGGTCATAAGCGCCTATTTCGGGTACTGATGACGCTTGATCAGCGTGCAATATTTTATCATATTTTAAATCGGATTTCGTTTGTCCTAATCGCAAGCCATAGAAAAAAGCGCCAAGGATACAGACAAGCATAAAGATAAACATGAGGGCAAATAAATAATCAGTGCGGGTAAGACGCTTTTCCATAAATCAAGCTCCTTGTTGTCTCTTATATTTATTTTAGTATAGGTCAATCAGCATGAAAAAGGAATAATATAAGGAAATGAGGCTGCTTCCTTTGAAAAAATTCGACTTTAAAAACCTTCGTATTGGGAAAGTTGATATCAATGAACTGAATGACAAGACTTTATTGCTGAATCTTTACATTACACAACTGCTTACGCTTATTATCGGAATTATCATCCTATTATTTCAGAGTAATTCGAAGATTCTTTCGGCGCTTTCGTTTCAAGGTGGTTGGCGAGTCATCATTTGGGGATGTTTATTTGCTGTAGTTGTACTTGGTGTTGACCTGCTTATTTCACGCTGGGTACCTAAAGAAGTATCCGATGATGGTGGCATTAATCAGATGATTTTCGGAAATAGGGCCCTTTGGCATATTGCACTTATTTCATTCATCGTTTCCGTCTGTGAAGAGGTCCTATTCCGTGGTGCGATTCAACATGCCTGGGGGCCTTACTGGACTAGTATTTTATTTGCCGCAATCCATGTTCGCTATCTGCAGCATTGGCTCATGACAGGGATGGTTTTTTGTATCAGCTATGGCTTAGGTTGGATTTACCTTCATACGGGAAGCCTATGGACACCAATAATTGCTCACTTTATGATTGATATGGTGATGGGTTGCATACTTCGGTTTAGCAAGGAGGAAGAACAAGGTTCATGAGTGTTGGAGAAAGAGTAGCTCCGCGGTCGAATCCTGGCGTGGAAGAGAAACAGGAGGATGATACCTATTTACCGCCGCGTAGAGCCGTACACCCTTCAGAGCAAGGCAAATGGACGAATCTTTTTTATATGTCATTACTGTGGTTATTTATCGCTTTGGTTGTGAGTTTAACTGTTTGGGGGATTAAGTATTCTTCGTTATGAAAAATAAAATGAGCCATACGCTACCAAGAAACATTCGAGGTAGCGTATGGCTCTTATTTCATTCCTATCTCATTTCTAGCTCAATGGCGTTTGGATCAACGAATGTATAGCCTTTCTCCTCGAGCTTCGTAAGAAGTGTATCGAGTGCACTAACTGTCCAAGGGAGCTCATGCATGAGGATATTGCTGCCATTATGAAGCTGCTGCATGACATTCTCAATGACTTTATTGGAATCATTATTTTTATTCGTCATGTCCCAGTCTAATGAACCATTCGACCATGTCATATAAAGCATTTTGTTATTTTTAACTTTCGCTTTCAAATAATCATTACCTGAGCCAAATGGAGGACGGAAAAATTGCGGGGTCTGACCCGTAATTTCTTTCACAATTTGTTGAACATCATCGACTTGTTTATCAATCTTCTCATTGGGCATGTCTTTCAAGTTGTCATGATCCCAAGCGTGATTGCCAATGATATTTCCACTTTCGTGAACAAGCTTTACGAGCTCAGGCTTCTGCTTAATGCGATAACCGTTCATGAAGCAGATGGCCTTTGCCTTATGTTTGTTCAAAATATCAATGAGAGATTGATTCATCGCTTGCTCCTTGGGACCATCATCAAAGGTTAATAAAATGACTTTTTTATTACCATTGGGGTCGTTCGGCACGATATCATAGTTTTTGTTCATATGATAGGTCTTTTGTACTGTTTCTTGAACGGGAACAGTTGGTGTTGGTACAGGTGTGGGTGTAGGAGCCGCGGTAGGTGTTGGAGATGCACTCGGGCTTGTTGACACTTGAACAACTGGTGCCACGCTCGCAGTCGCAGCAGGACTTGTTTCGGTTTGATTTGCACTGCAGGCAGCCATTAGAAGCATGACTGTTAGGAATAGTGTGCTTGCTTTCTTTTTCATGATTTGTCTTCTCCTCAGATCCTTACATGGTGGTCATCCCTTATAGTACCACAATTAAGATCACATTTCGCAGATGTCAATTCTCCTATGTTTTCCTTCTTCTGTTGCGTATGCCCACTTCTAAACTCGCACAACCTAGAAAGGATTCATACTACAATCATGGAGGGAGATCCAATGAAATTAGGAACATTTATGCTCGGTGGCATTGCAGGGGCTGCTGCTGTCATTTATCTCAATCGTAAAAGTAAATCCATGCTTTTCTCAGCTTTTAGCTCATCTAGTCAATCAATGGGCAATGTCATGGATAAGGCGAAAGATACGTTCACAAACAAATCTTTTGGAGAATCTACAGCCCGAAATTTCTCCTCGACGAGTACAAATGGCTTAAACCAAGTGGAGAAAATTGTAAAAGAAGACCCGAGTTTGAAGGCAACTGTCAATGAAATCCTGCAAGATAATAAAATAAGCAGCGCAACAATTCAATAAAGATAAGCTCGCAGCACAGTCTGGCATACCCACAGGGCCGGCTGTGCTTTTTCTTTTTATACATAACTTAAGCGTGCAATTACAATGATTTAGTGTTAACATGATAGGTGAAAACAATAGATGGATGCATGTCCATTTATTTAATAGTGGTTCACCTTTTTGTTTTTCTAACATATTCTGATTGAAATAAGGTGACCATGCTTTCGATGCAAGCTTTCCAGTTGGAGAGCTCAAAGGAGGATCCTATCATGAAAATAGAACGCTTAAGTCAGGATAAGATACGGATTTTCCTAACATTCGATGACTTAACTGAACGTGGAATTCAAAAAGACGACATGTGGAGAGAAATTCCGAAAGTGCACGAATTGTTTAGTGAGATGATGGATCAAGCCTATTCGGAGCTCGGATTTGACCCGTCCGGTCCGCTTGCTGTTGAGGTATTCGCCCTCCCAGCGCAAGGGATGGTTGTTATCGTAACTAGAGGTAAGCTTGATTTGTATGCGAGTTCTGATGCATATGATGATCACGAAGCTGAAGAAGTGTACGAAATGGAAGTAACGCTTGAACAAAGCGATCTAATCTCCTATGCATTCCGTGATTTTGAAGATCTGCTGCGTGTATCCAAAGTAATTAATCCCCTTCTGATGGAAGGCGGTACCCTGTATTCGTATAAAGGGAAATATATTTTACAGCTAGAACCTGTAGATCTTGAAGAAACCAAGTATCAAGCGCTAATCGCTGTCTTATCTGAGTTCGGTGAAGCTTCTTCAGTAACTTTGGCTGTTCTTGAGGAATACGGGAAAACGATCATTGCAGATGATGCCGTTAAGGTGCTCTGCCGCCATTTCAAATAATCAGGACTCAGGTCTTGATGCAAGAGAATGAAACAAGCATCTCCCAAAAACAACCGTTTTTGAGGATGCTTGTTTTGTTTTCCATAATACGCAACCAAGGTCGTTGTGTTACACGTAGAAATGTGTAGACAGAACGACTATAATAGAGGTATGTATTTTAAAATAAGAGGGGAGCTGGAACATGCATATCGTGCCTATTTTATTGGCAGCCATAGCGCCAGGTCTCTCATTGCTCGCCTACTTTTATCTGAAGGATCGGTACGAAACAGAACCTATCCATCTAGTGATACGGATGTTTCTCTTCGGCGTACTACTGGTCTATCCGACGATGGTTCTGCAGAACGCATTTATCCAGGAGTTCGGAAATGGCACGATAATGACATCCTTTTTTCTCTCAGGAGGCATTGAAGAGTTTCTGAAGTGGTTGTTACTGTATCACTTGATTTTCCGACATGAAGCCTTCGACGAGCCCTACGACGGGATTGTATATGCAGTGGCTGTAAGTCTCGGCTTTGCAACCTTGGAGAATATTATTTACGCATTCTTGCACACTTCTTCTTTCTCGGCATTGATGCTTCGGGCGCTTTTACCTGTATCGGGACACGCATTATTTGGTGTTATGATGGGGTATTACATGGGCAAGGCCAAATTCGTTCCTCATAAGCAAACTAGGTATCTATGGATATCGCTTTTGCTTCCAATTGCTTGGCACGGAGCATTTGATTATATTTTGCTCATTTTCAAAAACAGCTGGATTTGGATTATGATTCCACTTATGACTTTTCTATGGTTACGGTCGATATGGCGTGTAGATCGTGCTAACGCACACTCTCCCTTACGCGTTGTGACTGTGGATGAGAAGATTAAAATGGGATGATTTGGGTCATAATGACTGTATATTTGTTGATCTCCATTACATGGAATGGGGCAAGGCCGGGAGGGTATACATGTCATTAACGACGCGCGTGAAAGTGAAGATCCGATGTCGATTATGTGGTGAGAAGTTCGTATTGCGAGGTAAAAAGGAAAAAGACAAGATTGAAACTGGATTTCGGCAATGCATATGCAGTAATGAGAACGATTTTGAAATAGAAACCGAAAGCTAGCAAAAGGCCATTCTTCTGAATAGGCCTTTTTTTGCATGTACAACTAGTAAAACACCTCCGTCCGTAATGGGAAACGTGGGGGTTATTTGTGTCATTCTTGTATAAACCTGCCTCCACGCGTAAAAACTAAGCGCAAGATTGGGTATGAAAGGAGCAGTTCTGTGTATAAAAGATTAAGTATCGTCATGTTTCCATTTCTATTGCTGGCATTGATTGGAGCTTCTGTGTGGGGGTATTTAGAGCACCAAGAAAAGAATACGATTTTAATTAAAGCGGAGAATCAGTATCAACGCGCGTTTCATGATCTGTCTTTTCACATGGATAAGTTACATACGGAGTTAGGCAACACGTTGGCGGTGAATGAAACTTCGGAGCCATCCTATCGGAAAGGTTTGGTTAATGTTTGGCGATTAACAAGTCAAGCGCAAAGTGACATCACACAATTGCCTTTAATGCTGCTGCCTTTTAACAAAACGGAAGATTTTCTAGCGAACATGGCTAATTTCTCCTATCGCATGTCCGTTCGCGATATGACGAAGCAGCCTTTAACAGAAGCGGAAATGAAAACATTAAACACCTTGTATGCACATTCTGCTGATATAACTAAAGACATTCGTGGTGTGCAAGATAAAGTAATTGCAAATAATTTAAGATGGATGGATGTGGAGACTGCCCTCGCATCTGAGAACGAAATGCATGATAATGCGATTATTGATGGCTTTAAGATTGTGGATAAGCAAGTCGGTGGTTATGATGAGTTGAATTGGGGGACAGGCAGCTTAAATGTGTTCTCCAAAAATGATGTCAAAATGCTGACTGGCAACGACATGACGGCAGATCAAATTAAAAAGAAAGCTATTGATTTCCTTGGCGTTAAAGATTCAAGTGGCATTAAAGTTGTCGAGAACGGTGGAAGTGCACCTGAGTTTCAAAGTTATAGTGTTGTTATTCCAAGCAGTGATGCTTCGAAAACGGATACGCAAATGGATTTCACCAAAAAAGGTGGTCACCTGATCTATTTTATGAAGTCACGTGATGTTCCGGCTGCGAAATTTAATCTTCGTCAAGCTAGAGATGTAGCGAATGAATTTTTGGATCAGCATGAGTACAAGGATTTAAGTGCAATTAGTTATGATCAATATCAGAATACGGCGACCATTCTGTTCGCGAAGAAAGAAAATAATGTCACGATATATCCTGAACAAGTTACTGTCAAAGTTGCTTTAGATAACCTTGAAGTAACTGGGCTGCAAGCAACCAATTATATATATTCACAAAAGCAGCGCACGATTGGCCAACCGAAAATTACGGTAGATCAAGCCCGTAAGCAGCTGAGTTCTAAAATGAAAGTGACGGGTGAAGCTCTTGCGATTATCAAAAATGATTTGGACGAAGAAGTACTATGTCATGAATTTATTGGTACACTGAACAACAATATCTATCGTATTTATGTAAATGCAGATGTGGGCATGGAAGAGAAAATAGAGACCATTCGTCAGGATCAAGCGGAAGCTGCAAAAGGAAAATCATAGTAGGAAGAGGCAGGATATCATCCTGCTTCTTTTTTTTCTATCTAAATGGTGAGGTCATGGTATAATTGAAGCATATTACTTCGCGGAGGTGCGGGAATTGCTTCCTAAGGTCAACCAGATTTTACATATGCAAATGAACAGTATTGACGAAGAAGAGTCCAAGATCGAATATAAGTCTAGAATTGCGGATGTGACAGAAAGCGCGATCATCATTGAAGTCCCTTTGAATGAAAAGACGGGACGATTGAAAAAACTTTACCAAGGTGATGAGATTAGTGCTCATTTCCTAGGTCAAGGCGGTGTGAAACACTATTTCACAACGGAGGTTGTTGCTTTTACGGAGGATGTCATTCGCTTGATCGAACTGAGACTTCCAGAGTTAAGCGCGATTACACAAATTCAACGCAGAAATTTCCTTCGGGTTTTAGCAGAATTAGAAATCGCCGTAAAGCTGAACGACCAGATCCAATTTATTGGATTAACCGATGATGTTGGCGGTGGAGGTATTTCATTTATTTGTGATGGTCATATTCCGATTGGCTTAAATGCGATAATCTCATGTTGGGTACTTGCGCCATTCAAGAATGGCACTATCGAACATATTCCGTTTACGGGTGAAGTTGTACGCGTGAAAGCTACAGAGACGGGTAAACAGTTAGTTATGATCCGATTCGCAGAGATCGCGGACAGAGAGCGGCAGAAACTGATTCGTTTCTGCTTTGAGAGACAGATGGATTTTCGTAAACGCTAGGGATTGAGAGCTAAACACTAAGGGTATACTGCTATGCATATTGGATGCTAGCGGGAGTGTGATCTCATGTCGAAGGAGCAAGAGAGAGAATCATATGAACAGTTATTTTTGCGCTTTTCTGCAAAAGTAGAGAAGGTCATTATTAGAGCTGTGATTTTCGTTGTTATTTTGCTAGTTTGTGTACAAGCTTTGCTTCAAAATGCATATATTCGCAAGCATTTCACACGCGTTGAGCCACTCGAGGGGCAGCCTTATATTGTCCCAGAACAGCCTCTAAGAGAACGCTCATAAGCGCATGAAATCAATGTGGGATAGAGCCCAAGTTTTGCATATGACCATGTTGTGTGGTATAATTTCTATTAATTAGCAGGCAAGTGCCTGCTTTTTTGTTCGTAAGGTACTGTGAAGTATTGTTAGGAGGAACAGCAGCTTGGATAAGTTCAATATTGCCATAGATGGTCCTGCTGGAGCCGGTAAAAGCACCATTGCACGGCTAGTTGCCGGTGCACTTGGTTTTATTTACGTGGATACAGGAGCCATGTATCGAGCAGTAACGTGGAAAGTACAGCAAGAAGGGCTGCTACCTGAGCAAGAAACAGAAGTGGCTGCGTTAGCCAATCGTATGCAGATTGAGCTCATCCCTGGAGACGAAGGGCAACAGGTCATTGTAGATGGTGTAGATGTGACGAAAGCGATTCGTTCAACGGACGTAACGACACATGTTTCGCAAATTGCCAGCTATGGCGCTGTACGTCATTTGTTAGTTGCGTTGCAGAAGCAAATGACTGTTTCCAAAGGCGTAGTCATGGACGGCCGTGACATTGGTACGCATGTCATGCCAGATGCAGAGATCAAGGTTTTCTTAACTGCGAGTGTGAAGGAACGTGCTGAGCGCCGATTCAAGGAGTTAGAAAGCAGTGGTACGAATACACTGACTCTTTCCGAGTTGGAGCAGGATATTGCACGTCGCGATCAATTCGATGAGGCAAGGGAAATTTCACCACTGCGTAGGGCGCATGATGCCGTGTTGATGGACAGTACGTCAATGACGATTGAAGAAGTTGTGGGCGAAATTCTTGGGCTTTGCAAGGACAAAGTCGGAGGTGGCAAATAAAGATGCTATATCGCATCGGAAGAGCCTTATTTCGATTTATTTTCACCGTATTTTTCCGAATGCGTGCTATCGGAATGGAAAATGTTCCAACACAAGGGGCAGTTGTTTTGTGTGGTAATCATACTAGCTTCTTGGACCCACCATTCTTAGGTTCACCATTGCGCCGCAAGGTGCATTTCATGGCCAAGGCGGAGCTGTTTGATATACCAGTACTTGGGTCTATCATATCTAAAGTAGGCGCATTCCCAGTTAAACGCGGGGGCGTTAGCAGAGAGTCGATTCGACTTGCTGTGCAACTGTTGCGTGACGGTAATATGCTTGGTGTTTTTCCAGAAGGATCAAGAAGTAATGCGGGTGGAATGGGGAAAAAAGGTGCTGCTAGTCTTGCCTTGAAGTCAGGCGCGGCAGTTGTTCCGGTAGCTATCGTAGGAACCTACTCACTTTTCCGTCGTATGACGATCGTTTATGGAACACCACTTGATATGAGTGCCTATGCAGGCGCTAGCTCGGAGGATCTGGAGCAGGCGACGGAAGCAATTATGAAAGAAATTCGCCGACTACATACACTTACTAGTAAAGCATAAGCAGAAATGTATGGAATTGAAAGCTTGGAATTATACTAACCATAAAGTGATTTGAACTTATTATTGTGTTTGAAACAGAGTAGGAGCTTGACTGCTGCTTTGTGACTTATAAATTATTTTTGTTGGTTGTAAATAGAGGAGGCTAATCTCATGTCAGATGAAGTAAAAGTTGAAGATCAATCACAGGAAGCTCAAGAAACGGCCGTTTCACAAGCAGAAGCAGAGCATGCGCTTAACAATGTTGCTGTGTTGAAGAAAGGCGCTACAGTTAAAGGCAAAATCGTTAAAGTAGACGCTGATCAAGCTTTCGTGGATATCGGTTACAAATACGATGGTGTCATCCCAGTTCGTGAGCTTTCTTCCGTAAGCTTGAATGATGCTGCGCAAGCAGTTGAGCTTGGTCAAGAAGTAGAATTGAAGATTGTTTCCATCAACGATGCGAAAGAAACATTGGTATTGTCCAAACGCGTTGTAGACAACGAGAAAGCTTGGGAAACACTGCAAGGACAACTTGAGAGCAAAGAAATTATCGAAGCAGCTGTTGCTGAGGTTGTTAAAGGCGGTTTAGTTGTTGATATTGGTGTGCGTGGTTTCGTACCTGCTTCCATGGTTGAGCGTCAATTCGTTGAAGATTTCTCTTCTTACAAAGGCCGCACATTGCGTCTTCGTGTGAAAGAAATCGATCGCGAGAAAAACAAAGTGATCCTTTCCCAAAAAGATATTTTGGATGAAGAGTTCGAAACGAACAAGAAGAAAATCATCGAAGGTCTTCAAGTTGGTCAAGTACTAGATGGTACTGTACAACGCTTGACACAATTCGGTGCATTTGTTGATATCGGTGGTATTGATGGACTTGTTCATATTTCTGAGCTAGCTTGGCAGCATGTTGAACAAGCATCTGATGTTGTTAAAGAAGGAGACAAAGTTAAGGTGCAAATCCTTAAATTGGATCCATCCAATGACAAAATCAGCTTGAGCATCAAAGCTACTCAAGATGGCCCTTGGTCAAATGTTGAGCGTGATTTCAAAGCTGGTGATATCGTAACAGGTACGGTTAAACGTCTTGCGGCTTTCGGCGCATTCGTTGAAGTGGCACCAGGTGTTGAGGGTCTTGTACACATTTCCCAAATCGCACACCGTCACATCGGTACTCCGCATGAAGTGTTGAAAGAAGGCCAAGAAGTACAAGTGAAAATCTTGGAAATCAATCTGGCTGAGAAACGCGTTAGCTTAAGCATTAAAGATACAGAAGATGCTCCTGAAGCACCTGCTGGTGCTGCGGCTCCGTCATCAGTTGGCAAACCAGAAAGAGAAAGACAACCGCGCGGCGATCGTGACCGTGGTAACAGCGCTAGTCACCAAAAAGAAATTGCTGGTAACGAAAACGTATCCCTAAGCAATCAAGGTTTGTCCATGACACTTGGTGAGCGTTTTGGGGATAAACTGGCTAAATTTAAAAAATAAATAGATCCAATTTCTAGGAGGGTACAGAAATGCGCATCTCACGCAAAATGGAACATGTCCATTACGCGCTGGAGCTTGGTCAAACCCGTCAGCAAGGGTTGGCGGATATCAAGCTTGTGCATAACTGTCTTCCTGAGACTTCGACGGATCATATTGCTTTAACAACAACAATCGGCGATCTCACTATGAGTTCGCCGATTTTAATTAATGCAATGACCGGCGGCGCTCATGAGACAGAGAGCATTAATCGCGAATTGGCTATTCTCGCCAGGGAGAAAGGCTTGCCCATGGCTGTTGGCTCCCAAATGTCAGCTATTAAGAATAGCGAAGTAGCATCTAGCTATGAAGTGGTGCGACGCGAGAATCCGAATGGTATCATTTTCGCTAATTTGGGGAGCGAAGCCACAACGGAACAAGCGTTACGTGCGGTAGAGATGATAGAAGCGAATGCGCTTCAAATCCATTTGAACGTTATGCAAGAACTGATTATGCCAGAAGGTGATCGCAGCTTCGTAGGCATGCTTGGACGCATTGAAAGCATTGTTCGTCACACGCCTGTACCGGTAATTGTGAAAGAGGTAGGCTTTGGCATTTCGCGTGATAATGCGAAGCAGCTTAGAGATGTCGGCGTTCAAGTTCTCGATGTGGGAGGCTCAGGCGGCACGAATTTTGCAGCTATTGAAAATGCGAGACGACCTGCTGCATTAGATTGGCTTAATGATTGGGGTACACCTACAAGTATGACTTTATTAGAAGCCCTATCTGTTTATCCATGGGGTTCTATTATTGCGTCAGGCGGTATTACAAATGCATTAGAAGCGGCTAAAGTACTTACTTTAGGCGCATCAGCAGTGGGCATGGCAGGCGCATTTCTTAAGGTATTGCGTGTAGATGGTGTAGATGCACTTCACGCTTATGCAGAAGAGCTGCACCAAGGACTCATCTTAATTATGACGGCGTTAGGCGCTAATTCGATTCAAGCCCTTACTGGGTGTCCAGTAGTTATCGTTGGAGACACTGCAGAATGGTGTCGAACAAGAGGCATTGACTTAACTTCATACGCAGAGCGAAGTAATCAGAGTAAATAATCAAAATATTGCCATACTAAGGATCAGGCAGATCTCCCTTATTACTTGTTTGAGGGGGAGCCTGAAGATCCGCAAGCAAATTGATGGCGGTGAATGTCATCGATAGCAACGTAGGCTAGGGTGGTTTGATTATGAATGCCGGTTATCTGTCGCTTATTCTCCTTTGCATCACGTTGATCTTGTTCGCCAGCGGTTGGAAGGAACTGTACATCCGAAGTATATCGCATAAAGGCATGCTTCTTTTTTTTGTCTCTTGGTTGATCGGATCGAGAGTAAACGTGACGATACAACATATACATGTCCAGCTTGTCTATGTTGTTGTACTAACGATTGCCTTTAGTATTCTTTATGTCACACAAGGCTTTATACATAAGCTACATCTGCTTTCCATAGGACTTCTGATCGGTTCACTCCACTTTCTGTTCCAACAACTGTTAGAAATGGACCCTATTCTCATTATTCGTAACTCAGAATGGCAGACTGCTCTGTTGATTGCCGTTGTGGCTGTAGTGGTTCAGCGCAATGCTTGGGAGCAAATTGCAGCCATTTCGATCGGATATCTGATCGGGGATATGTATCAAGCTGGTATTCATAAAGTAGATGGCTTTCATCAGCTGGGTATGGCTACTTTCCAAGATCAATGGTGGCTGTCTATCTTTACAGCAAGAACAATAACGATTGTAGTACAAGCTGCATATAGTGGTTGCCGAACCGTCGTAAGAAGCTGGTTAGACCGCAAGGGGGGCAGTTGAAGGCGATGGATATGGCTTGGTTACATACACATCGGTATACCATTGGGATTGTCGTTGGTGTTATTTTTGGTATTTTGTCGCGGATGAATATGCTGCGAACAGATTATCGGCAATATCCAACGTATCCGCATGGCAAAATCATTCATATCTCACTTGGCGTGATAGCCGCAGGACTTGGAGCGGTTGCTGTTCCTGCACTGTTGGAGAAAAACTACACAGCAGTCACGTTTCTTTCTTTAGCCGCACAACAATTTAGAGATGTGCGCAATATGGAAAGACAGAGCTTAACGAAAGTGGACGAGTTAGAACTTGTACCCCGAGGAGCGGCCTATATCGAAGGGATTGCGATGGTATTCGAAGGTCGTAATTATTTGGTCATTATGACAGCGTTTTTGGCCTCCTTATTTAGTATATTAGGTGCTTGGTACTGGGGGATAGCGGCTGGGGTAATCTCAATATGGCTTGCTAATTTTTTTAAATCGGGCAGTAAATTAGGGGACATCGCTGATATTGAACCCGTTGATATTCATATGGATGGGCCTGATGTCTCTGTGGGTTCTATTTATATCATGAATGTAGGGCTTATGGATACGCGTGAAAAAATAATGAAATACGGTCAAGGCTTTCTAATTAAGCCAAAAAATCGTAATGCACGTGTAACGATTTCTCATGTTGGCCAGCGGCAAGCCATTATGTATGATATGTCCACTTTATTTGGCGTTTATCGAGATGAGGGAGAGCCTTCCTTACGACCAATGGCTAAATTGGACCTGGACTCAGGAACGATAGGTTTGCTCTTGCTTTTGCAGGAAGATGACAAAGAGAAAACATTCACTGCCCTTCATCGCGTACCTGTTCTTGAAAGTGCTGTGCGCATGCCTTCTGAAGCTGGAGTAAATAAAAAGAAGGAGGGGTAATGCCCTTATGTCGCAAATTCTCGCGATCGTGACATTGACGAAAGACCGTATTGCTGGCGGTGCTCCCATCTTTGTGGTTGAAGGCGAAGAGGAGATGCAGAGAACGGCATTTTCTTTGGAAAAAATGTTAGACGCGAATGCCCATGATTTGAAAAATGGTACAATGATTCTGGTGAAACATTCCTGATAATCCGGTGAAAAAGCGCATATTTAATGGAAGTCTCAAAAGAGATTAGCCAAGGCGGCTCTTTTTTGTTATGATGTAAGTTGCGTAATTTTCCATGTCTGATCATGGAATCCGAAGGAGAGATGTAAATTGGCTAGACCCGTACTTGCAATTGTAGGCCGACCTAATGTCGGAAAATCTACCATTTTTAATCGAATCGTAGGCGATCGTATGGCGATCGTAGAAGATAAACCAGGTGTCACGCGAGATCGTTTATATGGTGTTGGTGAATGGCTTAATACATCGTTTAGTGTCATTGATACTGGCGGTATTGAAATTGACGGCGAAGACGCAATTCTGAAATCTGTTCGTGTACAAGCTGAGCTTGCCATTGAAGAAGCGGATGTCATTGTGTTCATGGTCGACGCGAAGGCGGGCGTAACTCCGTCGGACGAGGAAGTAGCGCAGCTATTATTCCGTTCCAAGAAACCTGTTGTCTTGGCCGTAAATAAAGTGGATAATTTGGCACGTCAAGATGATATTTATGAATTCTATTCCCTTGGTTTCGGTGATCCTGTTGGGATATCTGGTTCGCACGGAATCGGGATTGGCGATCTACTTGAGGTTGTTTGTAATTTATTCCCTGATAAAACAGATGATGAGTATGGCGAAGAAGTTGTTAAATTTGCATTGATTGGTCGCCCGAACGTTGGGAAATCGTCGATGACGAACGCGATTCTTGGTGAAGAGCGTGTTATTGTGAGCGACGTTGCTGGTACAACGCGTGATGCTATTGATACTCCTTTTGAGCGTGATGGACAGAAGTTCGTTATCATTGATACCGCAGGTATGCGTAAGCGTGGCAAAGTTTACGAGAACACTGAGAAATACAGTGTTATGCGTGCAATGAAAGCCATTGAGCGAGCAGATGTGGTATTAGTTGTGATCGACGGACAAGAAGGTATCATTGACCAAGATAAGCACATTGCGGGATATGCGCATGAAGCAGGAAAAGCGATTGTCATTGTCGTAAATAAATGGGACATCGTTGAGAAAGATGATAAGACGATGCAACATTTCACGACGACAATTCGCGATCATTTCTTGTTCTTGAGTTATGCACCTATTGTGTTTGTATCCGCGAAAACAACTCAGCGCCTTCATAAATTGCTGCCTGTCATCGTACAAGTAGCTGAGAATCATGCTTTGCGTGTACAAACGCATCTTCTGAATGACGTTGTTTCCGATGCGGTTGCTTACAATCCGCCGCCAACGGACAAAGGGAAGCGTCTGCGGATTAACTATGTGACGCAAGTTGCCGTTAAACCGCCTGTGTTCGTTCTCTTCGTAAATGAGCCAGAGCTTATGCATTTCTCATACGAACGTTATTTGGATAACAAAATCCGTGCTGCTTTCGGCTTTGAAGGAACACCCATTCGCATCTTGAGCCGTAGAAAAACTTCGGACAAAGAATAGGAGATGTTGTACATTGCTTTCGATGATAACAATTGTAGTGGGCTATTTACTAGGATCCATCAGCTTTAGTTATTTATTCGGAAAATGGTTTAAGGGAATTGATATCCGCAAGCACGGCAGTGGGAACGCAGGGGCAACGAATACGCTCCGCGTTCTGGGGAAGGGGCCAGCAATCCTCGTCCTGCTGCTGGATGCCTTAAAAGGCGTCGTAGCTGTCTTACTGGGGGTCTGGGCTGCTCCTGGATCTGATGATATCTGGATTTCTGTTTTGTGTGGGTTAGCAGCCATTGTAGGGCATAATTGGCCTGTGTTTTTCGGCTTCCGCGGTGGTAAAGGAATTGCGACCACCATTGGAGTCATGGCAACACTTTGTTTTGTCCCTACCTTGATCGCAGGCTTAACAGCCATCGTCATCATTGCTATCACACGATTCGTATCGCTTGGCTCCCTTATTCTTACAGCACTCTTACCTTTTCTTATTTGGGGGATGGACCGGCCGCTACCTGTTTTGTGGATAAGCATTTTGCTATGTGCTTTTGCCTTTTTGCGTCATCGGACGAATATTGTGAAACTTATTCAAGGAAAAGAAAACAAGCTGGGCCAGAAAAGAGCCTAACGAAAAACAACTACACGTAGGAGGGGAAACCATGACACAAAAAGTATCGGTCCTTGTAGCTGGAAGTTGGGGGACGGCACTCGCCTCCGTATTGGCGGATAATGGGAAAGAAGTCCTTCTATGGTCTCGTAACGAAGAACAAGTAGTGGAAATTAATGAAAAGCACACGAACAGCCGTTTTCTCAAAGAAGTATCGCTTTCTCCTTCGATCATAGCGACCCATTCTCTGCAAGAAGCCGTACAAGATGCGGATGCGATCATTATGGTGGTCCCATCTTCAGGCATGCGTGAGGTTGCTTCACGAATTCGACCATTTTTGAAGAAAGACACGCTCATCATTCATGCGACTAAGGGCTTTGAAACAGGGACACTCAAGCGTATGACAGAGGTGCTCGCGGACGAGCTCCCAGAGATGGATCCGAAGCGATTTGTAGTTCTCTCGGGACCGAGTCATGCGGAAGAAGTCATTTGCAAAATGCCGACAACCGTAGTCGTCGCTGCCGAGGATTTACAAGCTGCTGAGGCTGCGCAAGACCTGCTCATTACGCGATATTTCCGTGTGTATACGAATCCGGATGTAACAGGTGTTGAGGTAGGTGGAGCGCTGAAGAATATCATTGGACTTGGTGCAGGGCTAACCGATGGTTTGGATTTCGGTGATAATGCGAAAGCAGCACTCGTTACTAGAGGGCTCGCAGAAATCACGCGACTAGGTACTGCAATGGGGGCGAACCCTCTTACCTTTGCAGGTTTAGCTGGAATTGGTGATTTGATCGCAACCTGTACAAGTAAACATAGTAGAAATTGGCGGGCAGGTAACAAATTGGCCAAAGGGATTCCATTAGAAGATGTGCTCAAAGAGATGGGAATGGTTGTAGAAGGCGTGAAAACGACGAAAGCAGCCTATGACCTAGCCAAACGCTATGAGGTCACTATGCCGATTACGAATGAATTACATAATGTTTTATTTGAAGGGAAATCTCCACAGCTTGCAGCTGGTGATCTTATGGGACGTGTACGTACGCACGAAATGGAAGAATTACCGATGACAAGGTGAGAATAACTTCTATCGTAGTCAATCGAGGATGTGCGACCGCGTTTTAGTGGTTGTTTTTATCGCCAATTATCAAGACGTTTTCGGAACCGAAAACTTATACTTTCTAATGTGGTAAACAAAAGGTTGGAGATAGCCTACACCAGATCTTCTCCGCACTCATACTATACCCTATCAGCAGTTCTCATCAGCTTAGGGTATAGGAGGCGGGCACAATTGGCGAATAAAGATATGTCGAAGGACGTATTGAGTGTGGTCAAGAAGAAGACGGGCAAATCCGTTACATCTAAAGATATCGAAAAAATTGCAAGCGGTGTGAAACCTTCTACGATGCAGAGTGAGGTTCAATTAAGAGCTCTCATCAAACAGGTTTCTGGATTAGTTAATGTTAAGGTATCAGAAGAAACGATTAATGATATCGTGCAAGCCGTTAAAAGCAGTAAACTTGATACCAATAATATGCAGCAATTAATGAGCATGATGATGGGTAAGAAATGAGAAGCATGAAGGGGTTCAACCCCTTTATGCTTTTTTCTCTTTTTGTGCTATACTTACATGTGTTTCATTTTCACGATTTTACATAAGGAGTTTATCATATGTCACCTTTAGACAAAATGTGGGCCTCATTTGTAGCCATGGGACTGATGGTTGTTGCGTCATTTCTGATCTCATATGCACGTACAAGAACATCTGGTGTATGGCGCGGCGTGTTATCTTTGATTGCTTTTTTAATGTTTATTCCAATCTTACTTTTTATGTTATCTTCTTTGTTTTAACCGACCGGAGGGGAAATCATCATGTTAGAACTGAAAACACGCAAAACGCAGATAAAACTAACACCAGAACCGGGATTAACCATTCTGGATCATGCCTTGAAGGCAGATGTGGATTGGGGATTTTCCTGTACGCGAGGAACCTGCGCAAGGTGTCGCTGCTACGTGGCAGAAGGTCGCGAGCTGCTTGCTGAGGCATCAGAAGCGGAAGAAGATCGACTAGAGCCAGATGAGCTTGCACAAGGCTACCGTCTAGCCTGTCAATGTGTAGTAAAACAAGAAGGAACGATTTCTGTTACGCACAAGCCTTATTTTTAAAAAAATACTGCCTGAAAGGTGTGGGCATGATGAAACTGCTGGAGCCACTACTCCCGTCGATTTCGACTATTCATACTCGGTTACAGCAAGCCCATAGCGTACATTGGCTGATTGGCGGAAGTTGTGGCTTACTCATGCATAACGTCGATATAGGAAGAACTCCTAGAGATTTGGATATTTATATAGATCTTAAGGATGTTCACACGGTACATAAGTTGCTGCAGCCTTACGCGATTGATAACCCGGAATTTAGTGAAACACCCATATATGCTTCGATGCTAAGTCATTATCGTATTGATGGTCATGCCGTAGAGGTTGTTGGTGATTTTAAAGTAAAAGCACTGGGATCCTTGTATCAAGTTGAAGTTAATTACTTGCTTGAGAACTATTATTGTCCTGCCTCCATTGAAGCAGGGGAGGTTCCAGTGATGCCGTTAGCGCATGAGTTTCTATTTAATGTCCTTCGAGATCGGCCTGATCGCTATGAACCGATTCTCCGAACGATGCAAGATCATCCTGACAAACATATGCAAACTTTGAGTGATTTGATGAACCGCAATCAGTGGGGTCATGAATTTCATGTAAAGATGAACGAATTGCTAGATTGGAACCGGTGACGATTATGAGTGTGTTTGATGTTCATTTTTGGCCAGATAATAAAAATATTAAAGTAAGAGCAGGCACAACATTGTTGGATGCTGGTAATAAAGCCAAAGTCCATATTCGAACACGTTGCGGAGCAAAGGCCGCTTGTTTAATGTGTAAAGTAAAGGTAGGCGACCAAAGTGGTCTAGCACCTTTGAATACGAATGAACGGTTGAAGCTTGGCTCCCTAGTAGATGAGGGGGTTCGTCTTGCATGCCAAGCACGAGTAACAGGTACTGTGGAAGTAAACATTCCGGAGGATCCCTTAAAGGCCGCAATTCGAGCTCAACTAGCTAGACAAGCGGAGGACGATGACTTCATTTAGACAAGATAGGATGGTTGAATTGTTGAAAGTAAAACGAAAAGGAACCCAAGGTAGAAGCTTGCTTCTGGCACTTATCTTGGTTATTTTGCTTACTGGCTGCGCGTACCCACAAGAACTACGGAAAGAGAATCTAATTAATCCTGCAGAATTTATTACCGTTGTTCAACAAGCTGTAGATACCTATCATGAGAAAACAGGTGTACTTCCCATTAAAAATAGCGAGATGACGACGCCACTCTACGAGAAGTATGTGATCGATTTTCCTAAACTAAAAAAGACGAATTTGCTGAGTACGGTACCCGCGAACGCGTTTGAAAGCGGTGGTGTGTTCATCTATGTACTCGTTAATGCTGAATCGAAGCCTGTGGTGAAGCTAATGGACCTATCCGCCTATCAAAGTGTGGAAGATGTTCAGAAGAAAGTGAATGATTACATAGCGAAGCACGGAGGCAACATGCCACAGGGGATTTCGCAGAATGACGCATTTGCGTATGTTGATTTCAAGTTGATAGGGATGAAAGAACCTGAAATCAAATCTGTCTATAATCGAAAAAATGCCATTACATACATTCTGAACAAGCAATCGGGGGAAGTATCCATTGATTATGCGATGGATATCAACACGTTCATTCAGAATAATGCTTTAGGCAGCTCTTTAAAGCCGGATCAAGATCTAAGACAGATTCTCGTAGATAAATCCTATTTCGTGCCGATTCGGAGCGTTTCATATGCTTGGAAAGATAATCAACCTATGCCACAGAATTGAATTTGAGTTAACCTCTTACCCATGAGTAAGAGGTTTTTTTGTCTTTATAGAATAAGCGCAACCGACTGATCATATATTCTTTCGAAAGCCGTATGTGCTTCATAAAATATGAGCGAAAAAAAGTTGGAACGCATCTATCATATTTCTATCGAAAGTACATATATTTTTACTAGTCCAAATGAATGTACGAGTAGTCAATTGTTACCGTCACTAGCGTCAGTTGACGACCAAACTGTAGGAGGGATTCTCTTGGAGAAAGTGGATATCTTTAAGGACATTGCAGAACGAACGGGAGGGGACATTTACCTGGGGGTTGTCGGCGCAGTCCGGACAGGGAAATCAACCTTTATTAAGCGTTTTGTGGAATCTGTAGTGCTTCCGAACATTCAAAGCGAAGCGGATAGGATCCGGGCTACCGATGAACTCCCGCAGAGCGCTGCTGGCCGCACGATTATGACAACGGAGCCGAAATTCGTACCGAATACGGCGGTTCAAATTTCTGTGGCCGAGGGGTTGAACGTAAACGTTCGCCTGGTTGATTGTGTTGGATATGCAGTCGATGGCGCCAAAGGCTATGAAGACGAGAACGGACCTCGGATGATCAATACACCATGGTTCGATGAGCCGATTCCTTTCCAAGAAGCGGCTGAGATCGGAACACGGAAAGTCATTCAAGAACACTCCACATTGGGTGTTGTGGTTACGACGGATGGCACGATTTCGGATATTCCGCGCTCTTCCTATGTACTGGCAGAGGAAAGAGTAATTAATGAACTCAAAGAGGTCGGGAAACCGTTCATTGTGATCATTAACTCGCAGAAGCCAAACAGTGAGCCTGCACTTGAGCTGCGTAGCGAGCTGCAAAGCCGCTATGATGTTCCAGTTGTAACAATGAGTGTAGCTAGCGCTGGGGAAGAAGAAATGGTCTCCGTGCTTCGTGAGGTCCTGTATGAGTTCCCGGTTCATGAAGTGAATGTGAACTTGCCTAGCTGGGTTATGGTTCTAGATGAGAATCATTGGCTGCGGACACAGTTCGAAGCATCCGTTCGCGATACAGTACAGGATATCAGACGCTTACGTGATGTGGATCGTGTTGTCAGTCAATTTGCTGAATATGAGTTTATCGATAAGGCAGCATTGGCAGGGCTGAATATGGGGCAAGGTGTAGCGGAAATTGATCTCTTTGCACCAGATGAACTTTATGATCGCATTCTCGTCGAGGTCGTTGGTGTTGAAATTCGCGGGAAGGATCATCTTCTCCAGCTTATGCAGGATTTCACACATGCGAAGAGGGAGTATGATCAATTCGCTGAGGCTCTTGAAATGGTCAAAACAACCGGTTATGGGATAGCGCCTCCTACACTTGCTGAGATGGCGTTAGATGAGCCCGAGTTAATCCGTCAAGGCTCTAGATTCGGCGTACGTCTAAGAGCTACCGCGCCTTCCATCCATATGATTCGTGTAGATGTAGAATCCGAATTCTCACCGATCATCGGAACTGAGAAGCAAAGTGAAGAGCTTGTACGCTATCTCATGCAGGATTTTGAGGATAATCCACTGAAGATTTGGGAGTCTGATATCTTCGGAAGATCACTGCATTCGATTGTTCGAGAAGGCATACAAGGCAAGCTTGCCCAAATGCCTGACAATGCGAGATACAAACTTCAAGAAACGCTTGGACGTATCATCAATGAAGGCTCTGGTGGCTTGATCGCCATTATTTTGTAGGAAAATGTGGACAAAAAACACTCGAAAGGGTGTTTTTTGTCGTTTAATAGCGGAAAGACCCACATAAAATGGAAATAGATACTTGAAATTGCTCCCTGAGTGTATTACTATGAATTTATTCGTCTGCTTTCAAAGTTCATTTTGCTTAGAAAATCAACGATTTTTCAGAAGTTTATGTATAATTTCTAGGAAAACGGTGAAAACAGGAAGTAACGGTAGTGAGAAATTTTGGGGGGAGGTGAATGGCATGAATAAATCTGAATTGATCAACAAAGTTGCGGAAACATCTGAGCTTTCCAAGAAAGACGCAACGAAAGCAGTAGATGCTGTTTTTGATGCAATTTCTGAAGCATTGCAAGGTGGAGATAAAGTGCAATTGGTTGGATTTGGTAACTTCGAAGTTCGTGAACGTTCTGCTCGTAAAGGACGTAATCCACAGACTGGTGGAGAAATTGATATTCCAGCAAGCAAAATCCCAGCTTTCAAACCTGGTAAAGCACTTAAAGATGGCATTCAATAATTTGTATTTATACATAGGATTGAACGTTACATAATTATAAAGCCGTGGCCGCTAAATGCGGGTAACGGCTTTATTTGTTTTGGCTGAAAATGGCTTTACAATTTGAAATTCTCCTACTATACTAACAAAAGTGAATGCGTTATTTTTGGCTGTAAACGTAACGGGGTATGGCGCAGCCTGGTAGCGCGCACCCTTGGGGTGGGTGAGGTCGCACGTTCGAATCGTGTTACTCCGATTATGACTGAGACATCGGTGTTCGATGTCTTTTTCTATTGCCAATAAACGAAGCGAGTTTAAAGTTCATGTGTTTGAATCTCTTGGATTACGTAGGGGGTACAGGGTTGACTAGGTTGAAGTTGAATGAGCTAATTAAGTCACAGGATTGGACAATGTTCGGTATTATTGCTTCTATTTTCTTGATTTGGCGAATTGGTACGGTTGGTAACTGGAGTACAGAATGTTGGATATTACTGTGTATCTGTTTATTAGGCGTGCGGAAGGATCAGATTGATGTAGATTGGAAACGCTTTTTTCTGTTTGGTATTCCACTATTAGGTGTTTTTTATTATTTTTATGGGACAGGCAACGGATTTTGGTGGAAAATTGCGAACTGGATGTTTGAAAATAATCGCCACCCTTGGCGCTGGGATAGCTATATGAACGCGATCCCGTTGAATTCGGGGGGATGGGCAAGGTGGATCTCAACGCCATTTTTGGATAGAGCAATGGTGTGGGTGTACAACTATGGCTTTGTGCTTTCGCTATGGATTTGTATTGTTCGCAGCTTCTGGACACGTAGTATCAAAAAAATGTTGTCTTACGCGCTTTCTGGGCATATGCTGCAATTTCCGCTTATTTTACCTTTTTATAATCTGATTCTGCTTCACGAAGTTTGGTATGTAAATAAGCAACCTGATTTACTACATCGTGTTTTTGCGGATGAAAACTCCTTATTAGTAGCAGTTATGAATTGCTTTCCTAGTATGCATACGTCCATTTCGTTTGCAATGCTGTTACTTGCGCTGCGTGAGAAGGATCGAATTTTCAAATATATGATGGTTACGTATTGCTCCGCGATTATTTTTTCTACTTTGTATTTGCAAATACATTGGGTGATTGATGTGATCGCAGGCATGATATTCGCCTATGGAACCGTTAAATTGACGGATCTTCTTATTCGCATAGGGTCAACTCATGCTTTGCCAGCGAAGTTCAAACAATTTTATCGGAAACGCGCTACATCAACGTCTACTGAATTAACTATGTAGGACATGTTGACTTCCGGTTACTTTTTTTGGCATCATTAGGTAAGGGATGAAGGTTAGGGAAGAACGGAGGATGGATATGGAACAATCGAATAAACCAGATCAGTCAAACTCGAACGGTAACGAGTATTTCGTAATTAAAGCGAAAGATAATGGTGTTCATGTGATTGGATTAACACGTGGACAAGACACACGTTTTCATCATACAGAGAAGCTAGACAAGGGTGAAGTAATGATTGCTCAGTTCACGGAGCATACTTCCGCGGTTAAAGTAAGAGGCAAAGCTTTGATTATGACCAAGTTTGGCACGATTGATACAGAAGAATAAGAGATTATTGACAAAAGCAGGCATAGCCTGCTTTTTTTCTATGTACAATGGTGTATAGGACTTGTTTCTGTGGATAACCTGTCGGTTATTTGGCTCCTGCATATGCTTAGGAGGTGTTGTTTGTGAAATGGTCAATGCGTATTGTGATCACACTAGGTATTTCGGTTGTTGTTGCGATTAGTCTATCCATGTTACCAAAGATGGATCTTTCTTCAGGCTTAGGATCTGCTTACACGTGGTCCAATAATCGAGGGGGACAGCTTACAGAAAATAACTTGGCCGATCTTTTAGTTCAAATTCCACTACAGCTGCGAATTCGGAAAGTGGAACTGAGTACATCACGATTGTCACTTGATTTAAGCTTACCCAAAAATGCAGAGACGATTGCGGTATATCGTGATTTGTATACAATTGCACAGACGATGCTTGTAAATACCAAAAATGTCGATCAGGTGTGGGTACGTATTATAGACTATTCAGGCGCGGCCGATACAACCTCAACTCAGCTTGTCTTGGCTATGGTTGCCCAGCGTGAATTTGGCAAAGATATGGAGAAGAAGCCGACGGAGCTTAGTTTAATTCAATTGGAGCAAGAGCTTCAGAATCGATTTCGCATCACGTATACCTCGAAATGGCAACAAAAGTATCCCCTATAATTTATTGTGCTTCTATTAACGTGTTATGCTATAATAATTTGGATTGAGACATCGAGTTTCATAAAATGATATTTGGCATACGGTTACGGAGGCTTTTGCATGAATTCTTATCGGATCCCTGAGATCGCTAAACAGTACACGGAGTATGATATGATCCAAATTCACACAGACTTGCCCGATTTTCCCGAGTTGCGCACACGTCTGTTGTTTGCATTCTTGAATGAAAATAACAAACTAAGCTCATTGAGTGAATTATTTACTGTAGCAACTGCACTTGTCCAGCTAGGACTTGATACTCATGATCTAGTGACTGCCTCCAATGAAGTCAAGGAGAAGAAGGCATCAAGGTCCAGGCAGTTAAAAGTGCTTGCAGGAGACTACTTTAGTGCGAGATTTTATCATCTCCTAGCTAAAACGGGGCAGATCGATATGATTAAGCAGCTTTCAAATGCGATCTGTGAAGTCAATCGCCTAAAGATGAGCAGCTATACAAAAATGAAACAGCTGAAACTGACGGCAGAAGATTACATTCACCTTACGGTGGAAATAAAATCTCAGCTTTTTTTGTCTTTTTCAGAAGTCATGTATGGGGCAAACAAACAAGCATGGCCTGAAATTTTGAGAGGCTTTGTAAGATGTGAACTGTTGTTCTCAGAAATTTTTCGGATGGAAACAATTTCTAAATTCAGGGGCAGTTGGGGATATTGGCATATTAGCCAGAACGGCACACGAGAAGAGCGGAAGCTAGTACAAGGTGATGAGGTAGATACGATGAAGGTTCGTACACTTCTGCATAAATACAATATATCTTCACAATTGTATCAATTGCTTAACACTCAAACAAAGCAATTGCAGGACTTTGTTAAAAAGCTTGAATCGGATATGCTACAAAGTGAACTCTTTCACATGGGAGAGCCCTTTTTACGATTTGCTGGGGAGCATCCTAAAGTGTTAGAAGAAATTTAAGGGGACCTGGGGAATGAGTGTAAGCAATACGAATAGCGAAAATAAAAAAGCGAAAAGTAAAGAAGAATTTGTACATGGTGTTTTTGAAAGTATCGCACCTAAATATGACTTGATGAATAATATCATTAGTTTTAATCGGCATAAAGCATGGCGTAAATTTGCAATGAAGAAGATGAATGTACAACCTGGGGCAACGGCAATAGATTTATGCTGTGGAACTTGTGACTGGACAATTAGTCTTGCTCAAGCGAGTAAAACAGGGAAAATGGTCGGATTGGATTTTAGCCAAAATATGTTGGATATTGGTGCAGAGAAAATAAATCAATTGCACTTAGATCAGCAGGTCGAGCTCATACAAGGAAATGCGATGAGTCTTCCGTTTGACGACAATACGTTTGACTTTGCTACAATCGGGTTTGCTTTGCGTAATGTTCCCGATCTTGAACAGGTCATTCGTGAAATGCGACGTGTCGTTAAGCCCGGAGGACTAGTTGTGTCTTTGGAGCTATCCAAACCAACATGGCAGCCATTTAAGTCCATATATTATGTTTATTTCAGACATATCATGCCTTTCCTAGGTAAATTGATTGTTAAGAAATATGAGCAATATAAGTGGTTACCGGAATCATTAATTTCATTTCCAGATCATAAGCAACTCGCGGCCATCTTCTCGAAGAATGGTTTAGATCACGTACAAGCCCATCCACTCTTTGGTGGTGTGGCGGCGTTACATGTAGGGACTAAAGGTAATACGAAATCAGGAGTGTAATTCGCATATGTTTACTAAATTAAAGATTTTTCTCGAAATGATTAAATTCGAACACAGTGTGTTTGCTTTGCCTTTTGCTTTCATGGGGGCAATTCTTGGTTCCGTTGTATGGCAAGGACAATTACCTAGCTGGGGACAGATCGGTTGGATTACTTTAGCCATGGTGGGGGCAAGAACTGCCGCGATGGCATTGAATCGTGTAATTGATCAAGCCATTGATAAGCGTAATCCAAGAACGGAGAATCGAGCCATTCCTGCTGGGCTAATTTCAATACCACAAGTTATTCTCTATATCATCATCTCGTTTGCTGTTCTTTTTTGGGCAACCTATCATTTAAGTGCATTGTCCATGAAGCTTCTACCCATTGCTGTATTCTTTCTTGTGATTTATTCCTATACCAAAAGGTTCACCTGGACATGCCATTTTGTACTTGGCTTGACGTTGGGGCTCGCTCCGCTTGGTGGTTGGATTGCGGTTACAGGTCAATTTACATGGTCGTCGATCATCTTTTTCCTAACGGTTGCTTGCTGGAGTGCTGGTTTCGATCTCATTTATGCTTGCCAGGATGCCGAGTTTGATCGAGAAGAAGGGTTGCATTCATTGCCAAGTCGATTTGGCATTAAAGCAGCACTACTAACAGCACGTGTACTGCATGTCTTAACTGCAATCGGATTAGTCTCCTTATTTTTTATCACACATCTAAGTTGGCTGTATTTGGTGGGGCTAGTTATTGCTTATATATTGCTGTTTAAAGAACATAGGCTTGTTACACCGCAGGATTTGTCCAAATTAAACACGGCGTTCTTCACGATGAATGGGGTATTGAGTTTAGTTATGTTCACATTCACATTACTTGATGTCCTTGTGAGTAAGCATTCATGAGCAACGGAAACTGGGTTATTGGAATTTCGGGTGCGAGTGGAGCCATCTACGGCGTACGATTATGTGAAGTGTTGTTGGATCTTGGTTTAGATGTGCATCTAATTATTACGGATGCGGGATGGCGTGTTCTACAGGATGAACATGACTGGAGTGCAACAAAACGTGTAGAGGTACTTGAGAAGCACTTCGGGGGACGAGCTGGCTCGTATGAATATCATCCCGTAGGGAATATTGGTGCGACCGTGGCAAGTGGTTCTTTTCGAACCAAAGGGATGGTTGTTATTCCATGCTCGATGGGTACGTTATCTGGCATTGCCCATGGTTCGTCCGATAACTTGCTTGAGCGTACCGCGGACGTCATGTTGAAAGAAGGAAGAAAATTAATTCTGGTGCCAAGGGAAACACCTTTGCATGCTATACATTTAGAAAATATGCTTACCCTAACAAGAATGGGTGTGCGAATGATACCGGCTATGCCAGCCTTCTATAATCGTCCGCGCTCAATCGATGAGATGGTTGACTTTTTGGTAGGTAAAGTAATGGATAGCATGGAGATTGATCATTCCTTGTACCGCAGATGGGGGGATATTGATGAGCAACCTAGACCCTAAAATCCGAATAGGTCGAATCAATTATACAAATGTGTGGCCGATCTATTATTATTTTCCTGAGCTGATGAATAGTTCAGAAGTCGATATTATTGAACAGGTACCCACATCTCTCAATAAAGCCATGTCTGAAGGCCAAATTGATATGGGACCTATTTCTTCTTTTTCATATGGTCAATTTTTTGAGGATTATATGCTTTTCCCGGATCTATCCGTTAGCTCCTATGGTGAGGTCAATTCGATTCTACTTTTCCATGACAAACCTTTGCGAGAAATCGTGAACGGGAAAATCATTCTTCCGACGACGTCTGCGACTTCCGTTAATTTACTAAAAATTATTCTGGAGAAATTCTATAATGGTAAACCGACGTACGAATATGCGAAGCCAAATCTAGATCAAATGATGGAGGAAGCAGATGCTGCCCTTCTCATTGGGGATGATGCCATTAAGGAAAGCTGGCGGAATCAAAAGTATATGATTACGGACCTTGGTCAAGAGTGGGCCAAATGGACGGGGAAATGGATGACGTTCGCTGTCTGGGCAATCCGCAAGGAAACGATTCGTGCCTACCCAGAGCTCGTATCTACTATTTTCGATGCATTTAAGGCAAGTAAGGAAAAAGCTCATCGCGAGCCGAAGTATATGATCGAAGAGGCGCAAGCCACTGTGGGTGGCACTTCCGACTATTGGCATCATTATTTTCATACATTGTGTTATGATTTCGCAGCTGAGCAGTGGGAAGGACTTAATTCGTACTATCAGTACTGTTACGAGCTTGGTTTCTTACCGAAGCCAGTTCAGATTGGCATTTGGGAAGATAATAAAGTGGCACGGGTGACCGAATGAAAAATTTGTTGGATATATATGCTAGAAAAAGAAGAGATATTTCAGCGATTGAGAAAGAGCTGGAAGAGAGTGTAAATAACGATCACTCTTTACTAAGAGAAACTTCGATTCATTTACTTAAAGCTGGAGGAAAACGGATTAGACCTGTGTTCGTTCTTCTCTCTGGTGAATTTGGCAATTATGAACTTCAAACGATGAAAAACGTAGCAGTGCCATTAGAGCTTATTCACATGGCTTCACTTGTTCATGATGACGTCATTGACGATGCGAACACTAGACGTGGTCAATTGACTGTTCGCTCCAAATGGGATAACCGCATTGCGATGTTTACAGGGGATTATATTTTTGCAAGAGCGCTAGGTGTGATTACTCAGATTACAGATCCGAGAGTTCATCAGATCATGTCAAAAGCAATTGTTGAAATGTCCATTGGAGAAATGGAGCAAATTCGTTTTTTCTTTAATTCCGAGCAAACGATACGTGACTATTTACTTCGCATTCGTCGCAAAACTGCGTTATTAATAGCAATCTCGTGCCAATTAGGTGCGATGGCTTCAGGGGCTCCAGACTGGTTAAGCACTAAGTTGTATAATTTTGGATATAATGTAGGTATGGCCTTCCAAATTAGGGATGATATTCTGGATTTAACAGGAACCGAGAAACAGATCGGGAAACCACCTGGTAGTGATGTCAAGCAAGGGAATATTACGTTGCCCGTGATCCTGTCCCTGCAAGATCCAGCTTTAAAGCCAATGATATTGACAGAACTTGATCGAATACATAAACTGGATGGACAAACGGGTATTAGTCGATTCTTAGAAATGATTCGAGGCAGTGCTGGCATTAAGGAAGCCGATCGACTTTCCCAGGTATATATTGATAAAGCGATTTCGTCATTAGACAAACTGCCGGATAATCAAGCGAAGAAAGATCTCATCGAAATCGCTCATTTTATCGGGAATCGATCTTATTAACGAATACGTGAAGTGGACGCTTACGAAGTCAGTTTTCTGACGAAAACTTAAGTGGATGCTTTCGATGTCAGTTTTCTGGCGAAAACTTTAAGGAGGTAGTCTTTCAATGGAAAAAACATTTCTCATGGTTAAACCAGATGGTGTACAACGGGGTCTTGTCGGCGAGATTGTAAAACGGTTTGAACAGAAAGGTTTCCAGTTGATTGGCAGCAAGTTGACGGTCATTTCCCGAGAACAAGCCGAGATACACTATGCAGAGCATAAAGGGAAGGAATTTTTCGAAAGACTTGTGAATTTCATCACATCAGGACCTGTATTTGCCATGGTATGGCATGGTGATCAAGTAATCACATTGTCGCGAACCATGATTGGCAAAACGAATTCACTGGAAGCCGCACCAGGAACCATTCGCGGAGATTATGCCGTACATACGAATCTCAATCTGATTCATGGGTCTGATTCACCCGAAAGTGCCGAGCGTGAAATTAATAACTTTTTTCAGCCTAACGAAATTTTCACGTATTCAAAAAACATACAAGAATGGATCTAATCTTCTGGAGCAAAGAATCTGTTATCTGAAACGATACAGGTTCTTTTGTTTTTTTATGAAGGAATTTGGTAAATCCACACAGAATGTATCATGGTACATAATGATCAAGGTGGGTGGACAGCATGGAGGATCAAGATTTTTTGTTGTTTATTAAAAAAATTAAGGAACACACGTCCATTGATCTTGCGTTGTATAAGGAAGCGCAAATGAAGAGACGATTAACTACCTTGCGGATGAAGCGGGGTTACAATACGTTTATTTCTTTTTTTGAAGCGATGATGAAGGACAAGGAACTATTCTATGAGTTTTTGGATCGGATGACGATCAATGTTTCTGAGTTTTGGAGAAACCCGAACCGTTGGGAGCTTGTGGAACAGAAGTTTGTACCAGAGATGCTTAAGCGCAATCGACGGTTGAAGATTTGGAGTGCAGCTTGCTCCACAGGCGAAGAGCCATATACGCTGGCTATGATTTTGGCTGAACAAGGGGCGTTGGGGGAGACGAGTCTTCACGCGACGGATATCGATGATGGTGCCTTGGAGAAAGCGCGTAAAGGCATGTACTTGGATCGTTCCGTGCGTGATGTGCCAGCTAATTATGTGAAGAAGTATTTTAAGCAAGATGGCCTTATGTATCATGTATCGGATGAACTCAAAAAGTCGGTGAAATTTCAGAAGCAAAACTTGCTTGTTGATACTTTTGATAGCGGTTACGATCTTATCGTTTGCCGCAATGTCATTATTTATTTCACAGAAGAAGCGAAGCATGTGCTGTACCAGAAGTTTGCCAAAGCTCTTAAACCAGGTGGCCTGCTTTTCGTTGGCTCGACAGAACAGATTTTTTCCCCTGGTCAATATGATCTAGAAGCGGCTGAAACGTTCTTTTATCGGAAAAAAGGAGTATAAGAACTTCCTTATTTTCCAATACTAAGATGTAGCAGTTCAAAGTGGGGCAAACGCCAAGCTTTGAACAATGCATACACGCTTAGGGGGCTATCATGGATAAACGCAAGGTGATTACCGCTTATCGCAGGGGAATGATTTCCATTCAAGAATGTGCTCAAATTTTAGGAGTTGATTCCTCACAAATTACGGGTCTTATGAATGATCCTCAGCTTTGTGAGCCTCCGAGGGTCGTCCAGAAGCAACCTATGCACGGGTAAAACTAGTTCCTGTCTAGATGATGACACGCTTACGCGGAAGGGTTTGTCCCTGACCTGTGAAGCGTGTTTTTGCATTTGTGTTGTTGCCAAACCTGAGTAGCTATACTATAATGACAACAGATAATCGCGCGTCAAAGCGCTAAAGTGCTTGGTGCTGCAACGTTTTTACCGTGGCACATGAAGTAAGTAGGCTCGGTTTTTCCATACTATTATGTTTATATACGGAGTTCGATGTTCTTCGTAAAATTCTTAGGGGGTAACGGATTGTGAGATATTTAACAGCAGGTGAAACGCATGGCCCGCAGCTCACTGCGATTATTGAAGGGTTTCCAAGTAATGTAAACCTTAACTTTGAAGATTTAAACCATCAATTACATAGACGTCAAAAAGGCTATGGTCGTGGTCGTCGGATGCAAATTGAGAAAGATACAGCTACCATTGCTGGTGGCGTTCGTCATGGTAAAACAACAGGTGCGCCAATCGCATTGGTCGTCGTGAATAATGACTGGAAACATTGGACTTCAGTTATGGGGATTGAGCCCGTTGAAGAAGATAACGAAGGCAAACGCCGTGTGAACCGTCCTCGTCCTGGACATGCCGATTTAAACGGTGGCCTCAAATATAATCAAAAAGATTTGCGTAATATTTTGGAAAGATCAAGTGCTCGTGAAACAACGATGCGTGTAGCCACTGGCGCTGTTGCTCGTCAATTGCTAGCAGAGTTCGGGATCAAAGTAGCTGGACAAGTTATTCGCATTGGGGATGTCGAAGTAGAGCGTCAAGAGCTTCCTGTTGATGAGCTCATTCGTATTACAGAAGAATCGCCAGTACGTGTAGTTGATAAAGAAGCAGAAGCGAAGATGATCGCTGCAATCGATGCTGCCAAAGAAGATGGCGATACATTGGGTGGTATTGTGGAAGTGATTATTGAAGGTGTACCAGTAGGCCTTGGTAGTCATGTACAGTGGGACCGCAAATTGGATGGTAAAATTGCACAAGCCGTTCTTTCGATTCAAGCCTTCAAAGGTGTAGAATTCGGAATCGGTTTTGAAGCTGCTGAGCGCAGAGGCTCGAACGTACATGATGAAATCCTTTACACAGAGGAAACTGGCTTTAGACGTAGAACGAATCGTGCAGGTGGATTCGAAGGCGGAATGACAACAGGCGAGCAAATCATCGTTCGCGGAGTAATGAAGCCAATCTCGACGTTGTACAAGCCTTTGCAAAGTGTAGATATCGATACGAAAGAAGTATTTACAGCCCAAGTGGAGCGTTCCGATACTTGTGCAGTGCCAGCAGCAGGCGTGATCATGGAGAATGTCATCGCTTGGGAAGTGGCTAATGCGTTCTTAGATAAATTCGGTGGAGACTCCATTGAAGAAATTCGTGCGAACCTTGCGAATTTCCTTAAGCAAGTGGAGAACTACTAAGATGAGAGAACTTACCGTAGAGCTTGGAGAACGTTCTTATCCCATTTATATTGGCCAAGGCATTCTTACCAATATCTCGGCACTGTTCGATCGCGCGAAGCTCAGCCGCAAGTCGCCGCTGCTCATCGTCACCGACGAATCGGTGGCGGCACTGCACTTGGAGCGCGTCCTGACGCTGCTCCGTGACGGCGGCTTCGCCGCGACAGCCTGCGTCGTGCCCGCAGGCGAAACATCCAAATCCCTCGCGCAGCTCGAGGGAATCGTAACCGCTGCCCTCCAGGCGGGCCTTGATCGCAATTCTGCGATCATAGCCCTCGGAGGAGGCGTAGTCGGCGATCTCGCCGGCTTCGCTGCGGCGAGCTTCATGCGCGGGATCCGCTTCGTGCAGATCCCGACGACCATCCTTGCCCACGACAGTTCTGTCGGCGGCAAGGTAGCGGTCAATCACCCGATGGCGAAGAACATCATCGGGGCGTTTCACCAGCCGGAGCTAGTCCTTTTCGACATCGACTTGCTCTTGACGTTGCCGGAGCGCGAGGTGAAGGCAGGGCTCTCTGAGGTGATTAAGCATGGCTTGATCTGGGATGCCGCATTTACACAGTGGTGCGATGAAAACGCAGACAAGCTGTTAGGGTTAGATCCAGAAGCGTTAAGTTATGCGCTATACATAGGTTGTCAGGTGAAAGCCATCGTCGTATCGCAGGACGAGCGCGAGAATGATCTCCGTGCGATACTAAACCTCGGACATACAATTGGTCACGCATTGGAAGCCGTAGCGGGCTACGGAGAGCTGCTGCACGGGGAGGCCATTGCCATTGGGATGGTCGGCGCTGCAAAGCTCGCACAGCAGTTTGGCTACAGCGAGGACATCCATACAGTGACCAAAGGTTTATTTGTGAAATACGGATTGCCGGTGAGCATACCGGCACATTTAGATACAGATCGCATTATGAGTGCTATGATGCATGATAAGAAATTCAAAGAAGGTACGATGGTGTATATCATCCCGACCGAAATTGGTAAAGTCGAGATCCGTAAGGATGTTACTTCACAGCAAGTCAGAGAGATTGTTGACCTTCTAAAAGGGGAGAAATAACCGATGTACTTAAGGGGAATTCGCGGCGCGACAACGGTTGAACAGAATGATGCAGATGAAATTTTAAAAGCAACGAGTGAGCTCTTGCAAGCAATTGTAGAAGCTAATGATTTCCTTCCAGAAGATATTGGATCGGTTTTCATTACAGTTACGGAAGATATTACGGCAACGTTTCCAGCAAGAGCGATTCGTACACTCATTGGCTGGGAGCTAGTTCCACTAATGTGCTCCTTGGAAGTACCAGTTGAGAATTCATTGCCCAAATGTATTCGTTTGATGGTTCAGGTTAACACTACCAAAACCCAAGCGGAGATTAACCATGTGTACTTGAAAGAAGCGAAAGCACTTCGTCCTGATATTGTTAAATTGACAAATGAAGCTACCCGGTAGTATAGTGAACTTAGATGAGTTTAGGTTAGTAGAGCAGAGTTTAGTCGAGTAGAGCAGAGCCGAGTTGAGATGAGAAAAAGTAAAGCAGCAGCTATATGACCATTGGATCGTTCCCAGAGGGGGATCGTCTATTTGTTCATACCCAGCCCTCATTTTCTTTTTTTCACATTCATCCTGATCGTCTACTGAAACTAAAGTCAACCTCTACCCCTGGTAGAGGTTTTTTTGTATTCGAATAGAGTTTTGAGCGCCGCTGCGGTGAGTAGCTCACAAGCTGAGAGGGGATGTTTCCATGTATACACCTGAATTGCAAGAAGTCATTCGTTTGTCCAAAGATTATAATCTTATCCCAGTGGTGCGTCATTTACTAGCTGATACCGAGACGCCAATACGTGTGTTCCAACATTTATATCAAGAGCCTCGTGCCTTTCTATTAGAAAGCGTAGAAGGAGGAGTGAAATGGGCGCGTTATTCCTTCTTAGGCAGCGATCCTTTCTTGATGATCACGGCGAAGCATGGAAAAACAACGGTCGAAACTGGGTCCGAGAAAAAAATCACGGATGAGAAGCCGATCGAAGTGTTGAAGGCTTACCTACGTTCCTACTCCAGTCCTCAGCTTGCAGACCTTCCTCGCTTTACGGGTGGTGCGGTTGGATTCTTCGGATATGATTTATTGCAATACTATGAGAAACTACCGGCTCATCAGATTGATGACTTACAAATGAATGATATTCAATTCATGTTTTGCGATCAGGTCATCGTGTTTGATCATTTCAAACAACAGATCAAAGTGATTGCGAACTTACATGTTCCCCAATTCGCAACGGATGCGGATATCGCGAAAGCTTATCAAGCAACTTGTGAGAAAATCGATGCCACGATTGAGAAAATTAAACGGCCTCTTAGTTCCGACACGATGACGCACAATCCAATCGTGTCAGAACCAGATTTGGGTGAAATTCGCTCGAATATTACGAAAGAAAAGTACATTGCCAATGTGAACAAAGCCAAAGAATACATTCGCGCCGGCGATATTTTTCAAGTCGTGCTCTCGCAGCGTTTTGAAATGGAAACAACGGTTTCTCCCTTACAGGTGTATCGTGTGCTTCGAACAATGAATCCATCTCCTTATATGTATGTGCTGAAAATGGACGACGAGGTGATCGTGGGCACGTCTCCAGAGCTGTTAGTACGAGTTGAGGAAGAAAAAGTAGAGACGCGGCCGATTGCTGGAACAAGACCTAGAGGAAAAACACCAGAGGAAGATCACGCACTTGAGTTGGAGTTGCTTGCCGACGAGAAAGAACGTGCAGAGCATTTGATGTTGGTTGATTTAGGCCGAAATGATATTGGGCGTGTCTCCGAATTTGGAACGGTCAAATGTGATACATTTATGGATATTGAACGCTATTCACATGTGATGCATATCGTTTCAAATGTGTCTGGTAAAATTGCGAAGGATAAAGATTTCTTCGATGCTTTCCTTTCCTGTATGCCTGCAGGTACGGTGTCTGGAGCACCGAAGCTGAGAGCGATGGGAATTATTGCTGAACTGGAGCCAGAGTCTCGCGGATCTTACGCGGGTGCAATTGGTTATCTAGGATTTTCAGGGAATTTGGACACTTGTATTACGATCCGGACGATTGTGTTCAAAAAAGGTAAGGCCTATGTGCAAGCAGGAGCAGGAATCGTTTGGGATTCTGTACCTGAGAGTGAATATCAAGAAACCGTGAACAAAGCGACGGCTTTGCTGAAATCAATTCGTATGGCAGAAGCCATGTTCAGTCCTGAGCCTAGACCTGTTAGCGATATTAACAAAGATTATTTTGTTAACTCATAGAAGGAAGGGGCATGGAAGAACATGAGTGGAACCATTTCGATACAGCAAGCTCTTGGTAAAGTAATCAGTGGCAATCATTTATCCCGGGAAGAAGCGCGTAGTGTCATGTCTGAGATCATGGATGGAGCTGCCTCACCTGCGCAAATCGGAAGTTTGTTGACGGCGCTTCGTATCAAAGGGGAAACCTTTGAAGAGATTACAGGGTTTGCGGAGACGATGCGAAGCAAAGCTGTGCAAGTGAAAGTACATCAAAGTGATCTCCTCGATACCTGTGGAACGGGTGGAGACGGTGCAGACACGTTCAATATCTCAACTACAGCAGCCATTGTAGCATCAGCAGGCGGTATCCGAGTTGCGAAGCATGGCAATAGAGCGATGTCGAGTAAAAGTGGTAGTGCGGATGTCCTTGAAGCTCTTGGCGTTAAGATTACACTGAGCGGAGAGCAAGCTGCCAAATGTCTTGAGCGTACTGGTATTTGCTTTATGTTCGCGCAAGCCTACCATCAATCGATGAAGCATGTTGCAGCACCTCGCAAAGAACTCGGATTTAGAACGGTTTTCAATTTGCTTGGACCACTAACGAATCCTGCTGGAGCAGATCGCCAAGTCCTTGGGGTTTTCGATAGAACCAAGACAGAGATGTTAGCGCAATCGCTGCAAGCACTCGGTCTGAAGCGTGCACTTGTTGTGGCTAGCGAAGATGGCTTGGATGAATTCAGTATCTCCGCACCTACGAAGGTGACAGAGTTGAAATCAGATATCATCACGACCTATACCATTACGCCAGATGACCTAGGACTTCGTGCACATAGTATCAAAGATGTAGCCGGTGGAGATGCTTCGCTAAACGCTGAAATCATTCGTCATATTTTTGCAGGTGAAAAAGGGCCCTATCGGGACATCGTACTTGCGAATGCCGCTGCTTGCTTCTATGTAACCGGACTTGTAGGCACACTTCAACAAGGTGTTAAATTTGCAGCGGAAGTAATTGATTCGGGACGTGCAGAGCAGAAATTGAATGATTTAATCCAATACACAGGAGAACTATGCCATGTTTCTTGATAAAATTGTAGCTACGAAGCGCGTTGAAGTAGAGGCGATGAGCCAATTTTCGATCGCGGAGGCTGAAAAGTTAATTTCTCAGCTTCCGCCTTGTTTAGGCTTTGAACGTGCATTAACGCTGGGGAAAAAGCGGTCCATGGGGTTAATCGCTGAAGTGAAGAAAGCATCGCCATCCAAAGGATTAATTCGCGCTGATTTCGAACCTGTTGGATTGGCCCAGGCTTATGAGCGTGCAGGCGCCGATTGTATTTCGGTATTAACCGATGTTTCGTATTTTCAAGGAAGTAATGACTATTTGAAGGCTGTGCGTAAAGCGGTGAATGTTCCGTTGTTACGCAAGGATTTCACCATTGACCCGAAACAAATCTATGAAGCAAGATTACTGGGAGCAGATGCCATTCTACTTATTGCAGCGATTTTGACAACAGAGCAAATGAAGCAATATTTGACCCTAGCCAAGGACCTTGGCTTAGATGCGCTCGTCGAGGTACATGATCGTGAAGAGTTGGAGCGCGCTCTGGAGCTGGATACTCAATTGATAGGTGTAAATAATCGAAATTTAAAAACCTTCGTAACCGATCTAGGTACAACGGAAGAATTAATAAGCTTTATGCCAAAGGGTAAAACTGTCGTGAGTGAAAGTGGTATTTCTACGGTAGAAGATATGGCCTATGTTGAGAAAGTAGGGGCACAAGCTGTACTCATCGGAGAGCATTTCATGCGTCAACCCGTCGTTGAACAAGCGGTTCATCAGTTGATGGGTGAGCTGGCCAACAAGGCATAGTTAAAGGTAGAAAGAGGCGGATTTGATGACTGTGGGAACGATTCCAACGGTAAAAATTTGTGGACTTCAAAGCGTTGAAGTGTTAAAATCAATCGTACATTTGCCGATAGCACATATCGGCTTTGTTTTTGCACCAAGCAAGCGACAGGTCACGCCGGAGAAGGCTGCTGAGCTGATTGCTTACTTAAAGTCTGAAGAGGTGAATGGTCAGACAGTTCCACGTTCAGTTGGGGTATTTGTCAATCCAACGAAGGAGCAGTTGATCGAAATTTTAGCTGCAGCTCCTTTGGATATTGTGCAACTTCATAGTCAGGAAACACCAGCTTTCTGTGGATGGGTTCGTGAACATTTTGGTGTACAGGTATTTAAATCCGTTTCCATCTCCAAAACAGAAGATTCCATGCCTTCTCTAGCCGAGGTAGCTGAGCAACTAGATCCGTATATCGGGTATGTTGATGCTATCTTATTAGACACTTTTGACCCCGTATATGGAGGCGGTTCTGGGACAACTTTTGCCTGGGATTGTATACCTGTTTATCAAGAGTGGGCACGTACTGCTGGCATTCAATTGTTAGTAGCTGGCGGACTCCGACATGATAACGTAGATCAATTAGTAGATGCTTATGCTCCTGATGGCGTTGATGTATCGAGCGGCGTGGAGACAGATGGAGTGAAAGATATTGCGAAAATAACCGCGTTTGTGGAAAGGGTGACCCGTAAGTGACACAAGTACCTGATCAGCATGGTAGATTTGGCAAGTTCGGTGGCCGTTATGTGCCCGAGACATTAATGAATGCCTTACATGAGCTTGAAGAAGCTTATGCGAAATATAAAGATGATCCTGAATTTATTGCTGAAGTTCGTTATTTGCAGAAGCAGTATTCCGGTAGACCTACTCCGCTTTATTATGCAGAGCGCTTAACCGAGCTTCTTGGCGGAGCGAAGATTTATTTGAAACGTGAAGATTTAAATCATACAGGCGCACATAAAATTAATAACACCATCGGACAGGCAGTACTAGCGAAACGGATGGGGAAAAAGAAGATAATCGCGGAAACTGGGGCAGGTCAGCATGGTGTTGCTTCAGCTACTGTCGCGGCTTTAATGGGCTTTGAATGTAAAGTATTCATGGGTGAAGAAGACACGAAGCGTCAGCAATTGAATGTGTTTCGCATGAAATTGTTAGGTTCGGAAGTCATTCCTGTTACTTCAGGAACGCGCACATTGAAAGATGCTTGTAACGAAACATTGCGTTACTGGGTAAGTAACGTTCAAGATACTTACTATATTCTTGGATCCGTAACTGGACCCCATCCTTATCCGATGATGGTTCGTGATTTCCAGCGCGTGATCGGGGATGAGTCCCGTGAGCAAATCTTGGAAACAGAAGGCAGATTGCCAGATGCAGTCGTTGCTTGTGTTGGCGGAGGCAGTAACGCAATGGGTATTTTCTATCCATTCGTTGAAGACGCTTCAGTGAAATTGATTGGTGTCGAGGCGGCAGGACGCGGCGTTAACACGGAGGAGCATGCAGCAACGATGACCAAAGGAACACCAGGTGTATTCCAAGGATCACTCAGCTACTTGCTTCAGGACGAGTATGGTCAAGTTTTGCCAGCGCATTCGATCTCAGCCGGTCTGGACTACCCAGGAATCGGTCCTGAACATGCGTACCTCAAAGATGCTGAACGTGCCACTTATTATCCAATAACGGATCAAGAAGCACTTGATGCACTTCAATTGTTGAGTCGCACAGAAGGTATCATTCCTGCATTAGAGAGCGCACATGCCATTGCACATACGCTTAAATTAGCACCGACAATGTCGAAGGACCAAATCATTATCGTGAGCTTGTCAGGCCGCGGCGATAAAGATGTGGAATCCATTATTAGTTATCTTGGCGAGGGGGTATAGGCGATGAACCGTATTGACAGTCGTTTTGCAGAACTCAAAGCGCGCGGTGAAACCGCAATGATCCCTTTTCTAACGATTGGTGACCCTTCGATTGAGGCGTCCTTGGAGCTAATTCTAGAAATGGAACGCGCAGGTGCGGATTTAATCGAGCTTGGTGTACCTTACTCGGATCCCCTCGCAGATGGACCCGTTATTCAGCGCTCCTCTGAGCGCGCTTTGAAACGGAAAATTTCTATTTTTGATGTTATCGATGTAGCTAAACAGGCAAGGAATCGCGGATCACAGCTGCCATTCATTCTTTTTACTTATTATAATCCGGTTCTCCAAATTGGTTTGGAGCGCATTTTCAAAGTGATGCAGGAGAATGAAATCAGTGGCATCATTATTCCAGATCTTCCATTGGAAGAAGATAGTGAGACAAGAGGAATTGCTGAGAAATATGGCGTTCATTTGATTCCTTTAGTTGCACCAACATCGAATGAACGTGTGCAACGTATTGCTGCGAGTGCACGCGGTTTCGTTTATTGTGTATCTTCCCTTGGAGTAACAGGCGAGCGTGCTGAATTTTTTGGCGGCATTGAAGATTTCCTTACAACCGTTCGTGAAGCCGCGTCTGTTCCCATTGTTGTGGGCTTCGGCATATCTTCACGTGAGCAGGTTGAACGCTTTGAGAAGCTGTGTGATGGCGTTGTTGTAGGGAGTGCGATTGTTCGCACGATCGAGAACGCATTACCACATTTCGAAAAGGATGCTGCTCATCCGGAAGGTCTTAAACAATTAGGTAACTTTGTAGGTCAATTAAAACGTTCGAACCACTAATTGATGAGGTGACTTCATGAAACCGAAACAAACCATTATACATTTGCCAGTCTACCAACCAGGTAAGCCTATTGAGGAAGTGAAGCGTGAGCTTGGCCTAACTGAAGTGATTAAGCTTGCTTCCAATGAAAACCCATTTGGGTCATCTCCACATGTGAAGGCTGCAATTGAAGCAGAAATAGCTAATATTAGTCTATATCCAGATGGAGGCGCCGTACAATTAACTGAAGCTGTAGCAGCTTCATTAGGCGTCCAGACGAATCAAATTATTTTTGGCGCAGGCTCAGATGAAGTTATCCTTATGCTAGCACGTGCTTTTCTAGTGCCAGGAGATGAGTCCGTCATGGCTTCACACACATTCCCGCAATACAAACACAATTGTGAAATTGAGGGTGCGGTTTCCATTGAGGTTCCATTGAAGGATGGTACGCATGATTTGGATGCCATGGCTGCTGCCATTACTGATCGTACAAAAATTGTTTGGATCTGTAATCCGAACAACCCAACAGGGACGATGAATACAGATGCGGAAATTAAAGCTTTCTTAGCTAAAGTTCCTGCACATACGATTGTTGTTCTTGATGAAGCTTATTGCGAGTACAACACAACAGGTGAGTTCCCAGATAGCATTGAGCTTATTGGTCAATACAAGAATGTGATCTCCCTGCGTACCTTCTCCAAAATCTATGGGCTTGCTTCACTTCGAATTGGTTATGGTATTGGGCATCCAGATGTCATTCGTTCGATTAATCAAGTGCGTGAGCCCTTCAATACGACTCGCTTCGCACAAGCTGCTGCACTTGCGGCAATTAAAGATCAAGATTTCATCGCAAGCTGTCGTGAAGCAAATACATCTGGTTTAAACTACTTAGAAGAACAGTTCAAACAACTTGGGCTGCAATCGTTCCCAGCACATGGAAACTTTATTATGGTGGACGTAGCTCGTCCAGCGGCAGACGTATTCAACGGTTTATTGCGTCGAGGGCTAATCGTTCGTGGTGGTCATATGTTGGGCTTCCCAACATCACTGCGTGTCACAATTGGTTCAAGTGAGCAAAATGCAAAATTCATCGCGGCTCTTACGGAAGTTCTTGCAGAGGTTCCAGTTCTAGTCTAATTCAGAAGATAAAGGTTGATTCTTGTCATGACGAAAATAGCAATATTCGGAGTAGGTCTGATTGGTGGATCTCTTGCCTTATGTTATAAAGGAAAACCAGACTTTACCGTTGTCGGTCATTCGCCCAATCCGAACTCCGTCCAAAAGCTGCTGAAACGGAATGTTGTCGACTATGCAACTACCGATATGGCAGAAGCGGTGGATGGGGCTGATTATATCTTCCTGTGTGTGCCCGTGGGTAACTTGGAGGAATATGTTCAGAAGTTGATGAAGCTGCCTTTGAAACAAGGCTGTATCATTACGGATGTGGGCAGTACGAAAGCTTCAATCACAGAAAGTGCAGCAGCGCACTTGAAGGAAGGCTACTATTTTATCGGTGGTCATCCGATGGCTGGCTCTGAGCGGCACGGAGTGGAAGCTGCTTCGTCGCACCTGTATGAGAATGCTTTCTATGTATTAACTCCAGCAAAAGATACACCTCAGGCTGAAGTGGATCGTCTGACAAGTCTTCTTAGTCATACTAAAGCGCAAATCGTGCAAGTCGATGCTCGTGAACATGATGACATTGTCGGTGCTATCAGCCATTTACCGCATATTATCGCTGTCGCACTTGTAAATCAAGTAAGAAGCTATAATGAGAGTAATCCCTTGTATCAAAACTTGGCAGCAGGCGGTTTTCGAGATATTACTCGGATTGCCTCAAGCGAACCGACGATATGGCGTGATATTCTAGTTAACAATCGTGAAGTTTTACTTAAGCTGCTCAAGGATTGGAATGATGAGATTTCTCGTTTCGTTCAGCTGATTGAGCAAAGCAATGGTGAGGGGATTGCGGAGCAGTTCCGTATTGCTGGAGAATTCCGCAGCAAGTTACCGGAACGTCGTAAGGGTGTTCTAACTTCACTATATGATATTTACGTGGATGTACCCGATCACCCGGGTATCATAGGTTCCATTACATCGCTGCTTGGAAATGCTCGAATCAATTTGAGTAATATTCAAATTATCGAGAGCCGAGAAGATGTACCAGGGGTTCTCCGATTGTCTTTCCGTAACCAAGAGGAAGCGGATCGCGCTTCGGAGTTGTTAGGCAAAGAATATGCAGTGCACGCATAAATTTTGAATAATTTTTATCATTTCTGGACTTTCATTGTGTTGGCATTCGCCATCGCAGAGGAAGTCCTTTTGTTATATTTATGTTACGGATTCACAGGTCTAAAGGCTCATGTTATAATGGGTCTTATTATTTATTTATACACTATTTATTGTTATGGGGCGGTTGATCTGAAGTACCGAATGTTCATCGTAAGCATCCTAACGGTCATGATTGTCTTGCTTAATTTTTCACCCATTTTAGTAAGTGCGAAAGATGTGTATTATTCCAATGAGGTTGCCGTTCTTGTCTATCACCACATTGACGAACTTGAACAGAGCTCTGTCACAATCACGCCGAGGCTGTTTGAGCGGCAGTTAGTATCGTTACAACGGAAAGGGTTCCATTTCATTACCTTGGACCAATTTAAGGATTTCAAAACCAAAGGAAAGCCAATACCGGATAATGCGTTGCTTGTCACATTTGATGATGGGTACGAAAGCTTCTATACATACGCATATCCAATTCTAAAGAAGCTTCAAATCCCTGCTGTAAATTTCGTCATTACGAAAGATTTGGATGATCCCAAAAGGCCGAAGCTGGTGTCCTTATCCAAAGATGAGATTAAACAGATGCGTAGTGAAAACCCTAATATTGAATTCCAAGGGCACTCCGATGAGCTTCATGCAATGAAAGATGGAAAGCCTATGTTATCCAATAAGGTTATTCTAGATGGAAAGCTAGAAACCGAGGTTGAGTTTAAGAGTCGGGTTATTCAGGATACTCGCAAATGTATTTCCAAACTCAAGGAGCTGAATGCTTCAAAAAATGTGGATTCTTATGCTTACCCGTATGGTAGCTACGATGATACGACGATTTCATACTTGCAAGAAGCAGGAATCCAATACGCTTTTACAACGAAAGCCGGTATTGCTTCAGAATGGACGGATCCGATGCAAATACCGCGAATCAACGGAGGAAGTCCTTTTGTTCGTCCGCATTCCATTAGCAATTTGATCAAGCAGGCTAAGAGAGAACAATCACAATTAGCCAGCTCAAAATGATTCATGGTAAACGTTTTCAAAAAAGTGTTGACAGAATGAAACCGTATACATATAATAAAAGTACAGTATGGTTTCTCTCCACTCCTATCCGATAATCGCACCATAAGTGCAACCGCCGATTCGGCGGTTTTTTTTTGTCTTTTTGTCTTTATTTAAATACATATAAAAGGAATGCGATTTTATGTCGATAGTAGAGTAATGCTTGAAATATGAACTTTATCCAACAATTTGTCGAATCTAGCAGGAATCTCGTCATGAATCGAGAATAGATAAGAGGCTTATTATTTGCCAAATTTCGCACTCACATTTTTTTTACTAATACAACGCAACTTTTCACTCCAACACAAGTAAAACATGTATGAACAGTTGGAGTGGTACCCGGAATCGCGAGGAGGGTCGCCACGTAATGACCGATTCCCAATTGATCAGAGAAATCAAGGATGGAAATGTTCAGCTGTATAACGAGCTTATGCGTCGTTACGAGCGTAAAATCCTTGCCTTTATTTTTCACATGCTGAAGAGCACACAAATGGAAGCTATCGCGGAAGATTTGTGTAATGAAACTTTTTATAAAGCGTACCGCAGTTTGCATTCTTTCCGTGAGATCGAGGCATCTTTTTCGACGTGGTTATACACGATTGCCCGTAATACCGTATTGAGTGAGCTGCGCAAAAATAAAAGTGTCCAGGTATCGTTGGAGCAAAGCGGTCTTACACCGCATGCTTCTTTTGATGCGATGCCAGAGCAGGCCATGTTGAGGAACGAAAAGGTGTCCATGGTTCGCGAAGCGATTAATAGCTTGCCAGAAAAGCAAAGATCAGCTTTAATTCTACGTGAATATGATCAGATGGATTATCAGGAAATTGCCAACATTTTAGGACAAACCGTCAGCTCGGTGAAATCGCTCCTATTTAGAGCGAGAGCATCAGTCAAATTGCATCTGGATCCTTATTTCAGTGAACCGATATTCGAAGAATCGAAGGGATGACTAGCGATGAAGTGTAGTGAGATCCAGGAATTATTTGGAGTCTATTGGGATTTACCGAATGATGACCTGCGTCGTACAGCAGTGGATAAGCATTTAGAAACATGCGACTCCTGTAAAGAAGAATTTCAAATATGGGAAGAGAGCATGATTCTTATCCGTACTGCAGCAACTGACGAGGAACTAACGGACTTTGAGCCTATAGTCTCCACAAAAGTAATGAGCCGTATCTACGAGGATGAATCATGGCGAATTCCAGTTTCAGAACGAATGTATTCGATTTCCTATAAATTAAGAAGAAATTTAACAGCGGTTATTGCGTTTTGTCTAGCTCTTTTTGTGTTTAGCTTTTTATTTGCCATCGTATATGATGGTTCCCCACAGTCAACAATGGCTTCCGCGGACAATTCACTATACGACCTTGAAGCACCTCAAGCCCTAAAAATTAGCGGTACAGAATCTTTGAACGGACATAAGTTAGGTGATGCAGTAGCTAGTTTGAATCCAAGTTTCATGGAACCATTGCGCTTTCATGTTGGACCGATCCATTCGTACCCCCATTACTTATTAGTTGTATCTCTTCTCGGCCTAGTTGCAACCATTATTATCATGAATTGGTTATCAAGAACGAAAACTTAATGCTCCTGGTGGAGCATTTTGCATTTCTAGCGATGGAGGTTTAAACATGACAACTATAGGGTTCATACGCCACGGAAGCACAGAGTGGAATCGATTAGGCAAGCTGCAGGGACAGCTGGATACAGATTTAACGGACGAAGGCAGAGAGCAAGCTAGATTACTGGGGCTGCGTTTATCTCAGGAAAGTTGGGATGGCATCGTTAGCAGTGATCTAAAGCGAGCGAATGAAACCGCACATATTATCTCTACTCTATCCGGCATCCCTCTATTGCGTACAGATAAACGCTTAAGAGAGCGTAAATACGGGTTGGTCGAAGGAACTACTGTCGCTGAACGTGAAGAGCGCTGGGGAGCCGATTGGAAGCTTCAGGATTTGGGTCAGGAGTCGGACAGCGAGCTTTGGGCAAGATGGATAGAGCTTGAAACGGAGATTTTGAATCAGCACCCTAGTAAGAAGATCTTACTCATCTCGCATGGTGGTTTTATTGTTCAGATACTTCGTGTTTTGAAATTGAATCAAGAGGAGTTCCTGCAGAATACATCATTGACCTTGTTGTTGCGACAAAGAGATCAATGGGAGCTTCAGTTGTATAATTGTTTAACCCACTTGCAAACGACCGCGGAACCAACCAATGGTTTAAAAGTAAACATGACTCGATAGAGTCATGTTTTTTTTGTTTGTCACGGAATATTTTCGGGAAAAAATCCCATAATGGTTACTAGAAACATCGGAGTAGAAAGCTCAGCCAGATGGGAGATGTAGGATGGAAATGAACCTAGCGGATATGCTCAGCTATGCCGATATCCATGAATTAGGCCGAATTGCACATACCTACGAGTGTGAGTGCAATGGTCATTCTAAGAATGAGTTGATTCAATCGATCCTGAGTACGGCCATGCGCAAAGACATATTCGAAAAACACATTCAAAGTCTTAGTTTGGAAAACATTCGCTTCCTCAATTCCTTACTCTCCGACCCTCGCAATGCGTTTAGTATGGAAGAACTCATCGCTAGAGTTGGGCAGTCGCGCTTTCAGAAGGAAGAGTCATCAGAAGGTTGGAATCCAAGGGATATGATCCTGAAATTCAAGAAATTAGGTTGGTTGTTTAACGGGTACTCTCAACAAACCAAATACCTTTTTCATGTTCCAGCCGATTTAAAGCGAAAATTTAGTGATGTACTAGCGAAACAATTCAAGCAAGATTTGGTGAAAACGGAAGAACCATCGGTCTATCGTGATGAACAATTACTTCTAGTTGACGACATATTTCATTTCTTAACCGCAGTTGCCCAGCAAGAAATGCCATTAACAGCAGAAGGGTTTATGTACAAAAGACAGCTTGGGCAGCTCCTCAGTATTTTATCTGTTCAAGAGGGGTTGGTAGCAAAGGGGACATGGCGATTCGGTTACGGGCGTATGTTTAAGGAATACCCGAATCGATTTTCACTTATCTATGACTATTGCTATTACCACCAATTCATCAGCGAACATGACCTGGTGCTTCGCATTACAGAAGCAGGTAAAGCGCGTTTACTGGAAGGGAAGAAAGAAACAGTTACGGATGTGTATTCGTTTTGGCTAAGGCTTTACAAAAATCCTATTCCCAATCTACAAAGTATATCGGTTTGGCTGGATCGACTTTGTGATCAATGGGTGACGATGGCTTCGATTGTAGAGTTGTTTAGTAAATTAGTTAAACCATTTTACTATGACGGTTCAGAATCTATTGTTGAGCAGCGAATCATTCAAATGATGATGCACTTGGGCCTGATCCGGATAGGTGAAGATCACACGTATGGGGCTGTTATTCAGGTCACCAAGCTAGGCTCCAAAGTGATTCGAGGAATCAGTATTGCAGAGGAAGACAAAGTGGTACTCTTCTGAAATCTAGGTATTAACACATTCCCGTTCAAACGGGCTTTTGAATGAAGCGTAGTATTAGCTAGTGAATATGATGTAATAGGAGCATAACAACGGGTTGGCGTACACCAAAATGCAGACACATATTTTTGCGAAAAAGAAGCTCCTGACAAACCGCGGACAACATTTGGAGGTAGGTCTCATGGGAAAAATGAATGTATCTAACGATGCGCTGCTGGCACTTTTCGCGGAAATGATTTGGGATAATGCCTTACGCAAATATAGAGAAGAAAATCTTTATAAGGAAATTGATAGCGCTCTTGCTAAAGGAGATCAGACATCCTTTTTGGCGCTAACGTCTGAATTAAGGATTTTACAATCACTAGGGTAATCATTAGCTGCGCATGAGAAAGTAAACATGAAGACATGAGGATTCCAATCCCATGTCTTTTTGTTTGTGGTTTACAAGTTTAAATGGACGGCGGAATACTTGATTGACAGCTAAGAGAGGACGGATTAAAGTACTTAAAGTACAAGTTGAGCTTGCGCTACATAGCGGATGTTCTTTTGGTAAATGATAGGGAGGCGCTACACCTTGAAGTTTAATGAGATTGTTGCACAAGAATGGACGGAATTGAAACCCTACTTGGATACGTGTCTTCTTCCTGTGACGGGGCTGACAGGGGATGAAGATCCAATGCAAGTGACTACCGTGTTGGAGCGGCTCCGTGATGTCATGGAAGTTATCGAGATTCCTTACAAGGGCAGAGTTGTCACTTATCCAGCTCTTCATTACATAGCAGATACGGATGCAAGTGAGCAAGTGGATCGCATCGTACATCAATTGAAGAAAAGCGGGTTTCGTTACATAATCGTGTTAACCTTGCATTCGGAAGCAATACACTGGAAATCCGCTGAAACAGATTTGTTGATCATTGTCGATAAAGAGCAATGGGTGCAGCAATCAGAGGCAATTAGATCAGGTATTTCCAAACAAGTACAGCAACTATGGTACCCTGTTGAGTAACTTTGGTGATGTCGTGTATTAATGGAAAAAAAATGTGCAAGATAAGGGTAGTAATGGATGAATGTGGCTTGCAAAAAGTTGTGACAATTTCGTTAAAATTTGTCCGAAAGCGAAGATTTCAATCCAATAAAAGGAGTTATGAATTCTTGACGACCTAGTAGACGTAGGCTATTATTAGAAATGTCCTAGTTATGTAGTGTAATGTCGAACGACACGTGATAGAGGTAGCTGGTGTCCGAGAGGGTTCGGACTTCGGCCAATGTAGGAGGGTAGACCTGAGAATGAGTGATCATAACAATCACAATGAAGAACAGCATGGGAAGAAACCCGGGACCAAACGCGAAATGTCTCGTCGACAATTTCTTTCTTATACCCTTGGTGGCGCTGGTGGATTCATGGGAGCCGGGATTATCATACCGATGATTCGGTTTGCCGTTGATCCAGTCCTTCAGCCAAAAGCAGCATCGGATTGGGTTAAAGTTGTCGAAGAAAGTAAAATTACGAATGTTCCACAAGCGTTTACGTTCCAAGTCCATCAGGTAGATGGCTGGTACGAAAGTGATGCTGAACTCGTAGCATGGATTTCCAAAGACAGTAAAGGTGCTCTGTTCGCGTTAAATCCAACGTGTAAGCACTTAGGTTGTACCGTCAACTGGAACGATAACCCTGCTTACAAAGATCAGTATTTCTGTCCATGTCACGGTGCGCACTATACGCAAGACGGCAAAAACCTTGCAGTAGCACCTAAACCGCTAGACGAATACACAACAAAAGTAGAGAATGGTTTCGTGTATGTTGGACAACTGCATGCTAACACTAGAGTATAAGGGGGCGTCACGATCAGATGTTTAAAAACGTATACAACTGGATTGACGAACGTCTTGATATTACGCCTATGTGGAGGGATGTAGCGGATCACGAGGTGCCAGAACACGTTAACCCTGCTCATCATTTTTCCGCATTCGTCTATTGTTTTGGCGGATTGACGTTTTTCATCACAGTAATTCAAATTTTGTCAGGTATGTTCCTTACCATGTATTACACACCTGATATTATCAATGCGTATGCAAGTGTTGATTACTTACAACATAAAGTAGCTTTCGGTGTTATCGTAAGAGGTATGCACCACTGGGGAGCTAGTTTAGTTATCGTAATGATGTTCTTACATACCCTGCGCGTGTTCTTCACAGGATCTTACAAAGCTCCACGTGAAATGAACTGGGTAGTAGGCATGCTCATTTTCTTCGTTATGTTAGGTCTTGGTTTTACGGGATACCTGCTTCCATGGGATAACAAAGCTTACTTTGCAACACAAGTAGGTATGAAAATTGCAGCATCGGTACCATTCGCTGGTCCGTACATCGAAACATTGCTGCAAGGCGGAAGCATTGTTGGTGCACAAACACTAACACGGTTCTTTGCTATTCATGTGTTCTTCCTGCCTGGCGTTCTGCTCGCTTTGCTTGCCGGACACTTCTTCATGATTCGCAAACAAGGTATTTCCGGACCGCTATAATTTAGGGAGGGGCGAATAGCGTGGCGCATGGTCATAAGTCTGATGAAAAAATCGTTTACGTAGGGGATTCCCGCGTAATTAAGAAAACGCAAGAACAACGACTCATTCCTAGAGATTACTCTGCTTACCCAGGTAAATCTGAAGCCTTCATTCCAAACTTCTTGTTGAAAGAGTGGATGGTTGGTGTCGTTGTCTTGGTCGGTATGCTAGTTTTAGTAATGTCCGACCCAGCTCCGTTAGGTTATCCTGCGGATCCGAAGAACACAGCATTTATTCCGATGCCTGACTGGTACTTCTTGTTCATGTATCAATTGCTGAAGTATCCATACACATCGGGTGATTACGTAGTTCTTGGAGCGGTTGTAGTACCAGGTTTACTATTTGGTGGTTTATTGCTAGCTCCATTCTTGGATACTGGTAAAGAACGTCGCTTCTATAGAAGACCAATTGCTTCAAGCCTTATGATTTTATCTTTGATTGCTTGTACATACCTAACGTACACATCTTGGTCACATTACCAAGTAGAGCTTAAAGAGAAAAACATCATTCCAGAGCACATCAAGCGTGAAGAAGAAATGCACGCGAACAAAGGTGGCGCAGCTGGTGAAGGTGCGAAGAAAGAAACGAAAAAAGCAGCTGCAATTGTTGCTGCAGATGATCCAGGTGCTGCGATTTATGCGAAAGCAACTTGCTTAGCATGTCATGGTGCACAGCTTAAAGGAATGCCAGCTTCTGGTGTACCAGCTTTGTTAGGTGTAGGCGATGGACACACGAAAGATGACATTATGGGCATTATCAAAAATGGTAAAGGCAACATGCCTGCCATGTATAAGCCTAATATCGATAAAGGCTTAACTGATGCCGATATTGATAAATTAGCTGAGTGGTTATCCAAACAAAAAACTCAATAAAAGTAGAACCTGGTCGCGAAAGTGATCAGGTTTTTTTTGAAAATTTTAGACTGTCTGGGTATCAAACTTGATTCTAAAGGAGGAGCCTAAATGTCCGTCTCCTATTTCTGGAGCAGAGACTTCTTGCTAAGTAAGAGAATGCTTTGGTTGCTATTTATTAGCAATTTGCTAGGAACCGTTTATGGCTATGAGTGGTACTGGATTCAGATGGTAGATACGATTGCAGAAAGTCCGATATGGTATGTGTTTTTTGTACCGGATAGCCCGACAGCCAGTTTGTTTTTCACTCTTTCAGTTGGATACTTGATCTTGGATAAATCTTCAGTCAAACAGGCGAGTAAGCTTTATAGGGCTGTACGCGGCTTTATTGAAGCATTCGGACTTATCACTTCATTTAAGTATGGGATATGGGCAGTTACGATGATATGGGCAGGTGCTTGGCACGGATCAACTGTTGGTTGGGATGGATGGATGTTAACAGCATCTCACTTGGCAATGGCTGTGGAAGCGCTGTTATTTGTTCGGTGGTTTTCATTCGGACTTCCTGCCATTGTACTTGTAGCGATCTGGACGTTTTGGAACGATTTTATGGATTATGAAAGAGGAGTCTTTCCAAGGTTACAGCGCGAGCTTCACCCCTATTTGGGGACGATTCAATTCTTCACTATTTGTTTGAGTATTATAGGAATCTGGATCGCTATTACATCACTTATGGTTAGAGAGAAAAGAATGTTGAAAGCAAATACTTAATGGTCTAAAGTGGGACGAACCTCCATATGATGATGGTGAAGGAGGGGATGTCCCATGTTTTCCGATAGAACGATAAGAGGGATAGCGGTGACTTTCTTACTCGGTCTTGTTCTTAGTTTACTTGCAGCTTGCGGTACCACCCCACATAAAGTCGGACAAGCAAGTAAACCTATAGACCCAGCACAAGTAGAACGGATTTCGTTTTTAAATCAGATTGCCGAAGAGATGTATACCCTAACGATGTCCGGACAGGTTGCTGAGGCCAGAAATAAGTTGATTCAATTATCCGATCAAATCCCAAAAATTTCATTCGAAGGAATTACGTCCATTGAGGGATTGAATGCTTTGACGGAAACAGTGACGGATGCCAAACGTGTTTATAATGCGGTTAATTACTCGCCAGCAGACGGACAAGTTGCCGTTGCCAAAATTCGACTAGCAACTGATGCACTCTCACATAAGAACCAGCCGATGTGGCTTCAATACTATAAGGTTCTGCAAAATGATAGTCAATTGCTAAGTCAGCAAGTAAAGGCGAATAAGCAGCAAGAAGCGATAGAGGAATTTGGTAGGCTGTCCCAGCATATCGCCATTATTCATCCTTCACTGATCATTAGCCGTGATCCATCATCCGTTGAGAAGTTAGATTCGTTAATCGTCTTCCTTCGAACAAATGTGAATACGAAACCTATGCCTTTAAGACCACTAGAAGCTGGAATCGTAAATTTGAACCAAGTGCTAGATGAAATCTTTATGAAACATAAAGATGCGCTCGCTTATGTGCCTCTTACGGATCCGTATCATCCCATCATCTGGTCACTCAGTATAGGTGTTATTATCATAGGTGTTTTATCGTATGTAGGTTGGCAAATGTACCAATCTGGACGACATATTGTTCCCGTTAGGCAAACAAAGGAAAGTGAAAATAGATAAAAAAGTGGATTAAGCAAGCTCAGATGGGCTGTTTAATCCACTTTTTTTACATTGACGGTAAACCTCTCAATTTGTCTTAAAACCCTCACCAATGACCTCATGGACATCTCCAACGATGATGAAGGCACGTGGATCAACGGCATGAATTAACTCTCTTAATTGCCTTGTCTCATGCCGGTAAACGACACAATAGACGACTTCCTTCGTGTTACCTGAATAAGCACCACGCGCAGGGAAAAGCGTTACTCCGCGATCTAGCACTTTGGTGATGGACTCTGCTAGGACACCTGGCTGTTCACTGATTATCGTAAATGCTTTTGCTGCATAAGCGCCCTCTGATATGTAATCAATAATCCGAGATGTGACGAATACCGCTACAAGTGAATAGAGCACTTTTTCTTTGGGGAGATAAATGAAAGAAGAGCCAATGACGACGACATCAATAATAAGGATGACTTGTCCGACACTCCAGCCTCTTTTTTTATGACCAATGCGAGCTAGTATATCAGAACCGCCTGTTGTTCCACCGAATCGGAATACAAGCCCAAGACCCGTGCCTAGCGTAATCCCAGCATAAAGGGTTGCTAGAAAGTAGTCTTGTGTGGTGTGAAAGGGCACTAACCAACCCATATGGATTAGCCATTCCATGACCCACAGAAAGAACGAGAGGCAAATGACGCCGAAGATTGTATACAGCATGGGACCCTTACCAAAATTACGCCAACCTAAGTAAAATAAAGGAATATTAAACACGAGGGTGGAGATGGATGGAGGGACATCAAGCACGTATTTGAGTAAAAGGGATATACCCGTTAATCCGCCTTCCATGAGCTCATTCGATATGACAAAATAATGCAATCCAAACGCATAAATCGCAGTTCCAATCCCAATTCCCAACACATTGAGAAATTGATCTGCGAACCTTTCTTTAAATACCATGTGAATTCCTCCATGCCTAATATGCTTGCCTTGTCTAACAAAAAATTTGTCAACTTTTCTCGTTTAGTTTAACATAAGGAGGATAACCTTTGTGAAGAGGATAGAAAGAAGGATGCCAATGTCAGAACGTACACTTAAAGACCTGCAACAAGAGGTTGATACTTATATTTCCCAGTTCAAGGAAGGATATTTCAGTCCTCTTTCTATGCTGGCTAGAATGTCTGAAGAAGTTGGTGAATTAGCACGTGAGGTGAATCATTCTTACGGTGAAAAACCGAAAAAAAGTACAGAAGCGGACAATTCAATCGAATTGGAGCTTGGTGATATTTTATTCATTACGATCTGCTTTGCGAATTCACTTGGCATTGATCTGACCGAAGCGCATGATAAAATCATGCACAAATTCAATACCCGGGATGCAGGGCGTTGGACTAAAATTAACACCGAAACGAATTGACCTTCATAAACTAAACCATCCCCATGAATCGGGAATACCGCTATTGGCAAAGGAGGATGGGCAGATGAATGGAGAAAATCAAATACAAAAAGCATACGAATCCATACTGGGGCATGATTTTGAAAAGGCCATTGAATGGTTTGAAAAAGCGATTGCTGAAGAACCAAACAATGCTGCCTATCACTACAAACTTTCCATTACTTTCGCAAGAAGTAATAAGCTAATTAAAGCCGTGGAGCATGCATCAAGAGCGATCGAACTAGATCCATCGAACGAGGTATATCGTTTTCATTTGCAAGTGTTGAATGCACGTGAGCTTGTTGAACAAGCCAGAAGGCAGCTTACGAATCAGTCTGCTCATGCGGAGCGCGCTATTTTTCTGCTGAAAGAAGCGATTGTGCTTGATCCACTAGCCATTGAAGCGTATCTTATTCTAGCTGAAGCCTTCGCGTTGCGAAAGGATTATACCAGAGCTTATCAAACCGTTATGGAGGCAGTCCGTCTAGAGCCGCATCACGAGCTTGCTAAGCAACATGCCACGATTTATAAGAGCAAGATGAATTCAGAGATGGGCCCGAAACATAAATAAAGGAGATCATCACAATATGGAGCGTAGAATACGAGTAGCAGTTATCGGAGCAAGTGGAAGAATGGGGCGGGAGGTCGTCAAGACCGTTCTGCGTGAGACTGATATGGAGTTAGTAGCAGGAGTAAGTCGTACCTCCGGCCCCATTGATCTGGGAAGAATGGTTGGTATGGATGAATGCGGGATTCTCATGGGTAACGACATTGAAAAGGTCCTAATTGAATCCAAACCTGATGTGTTAGTTGATTTTACAGGACCGCAAACGGCGGTTTCACATACAAATCTTGCGATTCGCCTAGGGATTCGTCCCGTGATGGGAACGACGGGTTTCACCCCTCAGGCTATTGCTGAATTGGACATGCTATGTCGAGATAGCCAAATTGGCGGATTAATTGCACCGAATTTCTCCATCGGGGCAATTCTAATGATGAGGTTCGCTGCCCAAGCTTCAAAATATTTCCCGCATTTGGAAATTATCGAATATCATGGTGACCAAAAGCTAGATGCACCTTCCGGTACAGCGGTGAAAACTGCTGAGCTTATTTCAGAAGTTCGTGAAGAAATTAAGCAAGGTAATCCGAAAGAAGAAGAAACAATTGAAGGTTCTCGCGGTGGGTATTACAATGGATTCAGAATACATAGTGTGCGTCTACCAGGTGTATTCGCTCAACAGGAAGTTATTATGGCCGAACAAGGTCAAGCGCTTAAAATTCGCCATGACTCTTATGATCGTGCAGCCTATATGCCAGGTGTAGCGATAGCGGTTCGTAAAGTTATGACCTATACCGGAATGATTTATGGTTTTGAGCATTTTATAGATTAGAGACCCCTAGGAGAGTGGAAGTCAGATGTTAAGCATCGCACTTATTGCCCATGATCGGAAAAAAGATGAGATGGTGAATTTCGTTACGGCCTATGAGCATGTTTTCGAGGGTCACAAACTATATGCAACTGGCACGACAGGCACGCGAATAATGGCTAATACGAATTTAAATATTCATCGATTTATGTCAGGGCCACTTGGTGGAGATCAGCAGATTGGGGCGTTGGTTGCGGAAAATGAGATGGATTTGATCATCTTCTTGCGTGATCCATTGATGGCTCAACCGCACGAGCCTGATATTATCGCATTGCTTCGTTTATGTGATGTGCAGGGGATTCCATGCGCTACGAACATTGCGACAGCAGAGCTGCTTGTAAGAGCGTTGGATCGTGGGGATTTTGCGTGGAGAGAACTCGTACATAAATATAAGCCAGGTATTGAGTAATATGAGTGAACAATTAGATATTCTTATATTTGGTGCACATGCAGACGACGCTGAAATTGGGATGGGAGCGACCATTGCCAAGCATACGCAGCGTGGACTTCGAGTTGGGCTTTGTGAGCTGACCTATGCCGAAATGTCTTCAAATGGTACGGTTGAAACTAGACTAGAAGAAGCAGCGGAAGCAGCGAAAATTCTTGGAGTAGCAGCCCGTACGAATCTGGGATTACCAGATCGAGGATTATTTGTCACGGCAGATCATATCGAACGTATTACACAAGAAATCAGGAAGTTTCGTCCGCGAGTCGTGTTCGCGCCGTATTGGCAGGATCGTCACCCCGATCATATTGCATGTTCCATGCTGGTACAGGAAGCTGTTTTTAATGCGAAGCTGCGTAAATATTTGCCAGACACAGAAGCTGTGAATGTGGAGCAACTCTTTTTTTATTTTATAAATGATGTGTATGAAGCTGACGTGATTGTAAATGTAACAGATACTTATGATGAAAAAATGGCGGCACTGCGTGCGTACCGGTCACAATTTGTAACGGGTACGGGCACCGTTGCGACGCCACTCAATCAAGGTTATGTCGAACGTGTAGAAGCTCGTGATCGACTCATGGGTCAAAAGCGTCAACTGACGTACGCGGAAGGGTTCGTTTCGAAACTCCCTTTGGTGATAGAACATTTTGATTGATCGGAAAGAGGTGTGAGAGATGAAAGACAAATTAAAGATTGGTATTACGTGTTATCCGACACTAGGGGGATCAGGTGTAGTAGCGACTGAGCTTGGAAAGCTGCTAGCTGAAAAAGGACACGAGGTTCACTTTATTACACATAGCATGCCGTTTCGATTAGGCAAATTTCATAAAAATATTTATTATCATGAAGTGGAAGTTAGTCAATATTACGTCTTCCGTTATCCGCCATATGATCTATCGCTCGCTAGCAAGTTAGCTCAGGTTGCCAAAATGGAAGAGTTAGATTTGCTCCATGTGCATTATGCGATTCCGCATGCCGTTTGTGCATTGCTTGCGAAGCAAATGGTGGGTTCGAATCTCAAGGTTGTGACTACACTGCACGGAACAGATATTACTGTGTTGGGGCAGGATCAATCGATTTCGGATCTTATCCGATATGCCATCAATGAGAGTGACGCTGTAACGGCGGTTTCCAAGGATCTCATCAAAGAAACACGGGAATTGCTGGCCATTGATCGTGATATTGATTTGACTTATAACTTTGTAGATAAACGGGTGTATTACCCGCGAGATATATCGAAGCTCAGAGGCGAATTCGCGCGACCGGATGAGAAAATCCTAATCCATATTTCCAATTTCCGACCTGTGAAACGCGTGCAGGATGTTGTGGATATTTTTGCAAAGGTTAGCAAAGAAGTGCCGTCCAGACTATTATTTGTAGGGGAAGGCCCGGATTTGTCGAAAATGATTTCGAAGGTGAAGGAGCTAGGACTCTCGGATAAAGTAACGTTCTGCGGTAAACAGGATGATGTAGCTCAAGTCATTTCGCTTGCAGACGTGATGTTGCTTCCTTCTGAGAAAGAAAGCTTTGGACTTGTCGCGCTAGAAGCGATGGCTTGTGGCGTGCCAACAATTGGATCAAATGCCGGTGGAATTCCTGAGCTGATTACACATGGTGAAACCGGATTTTTAGCTGAAGTTGGAGATACGGAGCAAATGGCCAGCTATGCAATTAATCTTTTGAAAAATCAAGTAATGTATGAACAAATGGCACAGAATTGTTTGAATCGTGCGCGATATACGTTCTGTAACGATATTACGACGGTTCAGTACGAGGAGATTTACTACCGCGTGTTAGGACGGGAACTTCCTGAATCACATCGCATTTCAGCATCTTCGTGTCAATAAGGATGCTAACTGGATAGGAGAATTATGTTGGATGCAGGTAAGGGAATGAATGATCCAGGTGCTTCGGAGGTATTGACGAGGCTCATGGAAGCTGGTTATGAGGCCTATTATGTCGGTGGCTGTGTACGTGATGCGGTACTAGAACGTCCCATCAAAGACATTGATATTGCCACCTCTGCGTTGCCAGAGCAGGTTATTCAAATTTTTCAGCGGACCGTGCCAACGGGGCTCCAACATGGCACGGTCACTGTTCTGATTGCACAAGGAACCTATGAGGTAACGACCTTCCGTAAGGAGGCAGCGTACGAAGGTTTTCGTCGTCCTGCCTCTGTTGCCTATATTTCGGATTTAACTGAGGATTTACAGCGAAGGGATTTCACGATGAACGCGATGGCTATGGATGTAGCTGGCGTTATGCAGGATCCTTATGGTGGACAAGCGGATTTGGCCGCTGGTGTACTCCGCTGCGTTGGGATTGCGGAAGAACGATTTGGCGAAGATGCGTTGCGCATGCTTCGCTGCATCCGTTTCGCTTCGACTTACGATTTAGAGATCGAGGCGAGCACTTGGCAGGCTCTGCTGGCGAATGCGCCATTGCTGCGCCATATCGCCATGGAGCGCGTGCGCAGCGAGCTGCAGCGCATGGTGGAAGGCCCAGCTCCTGCGCGGGCTGTGCGGCTACTGCTGGCGAGCGGCCTCCTGGCCTACCTCAAAAAGCAGCTGCCGCTGCCTTTTGAGGCTTGGCTCGCCTGGGATTACGCGCTGGACGTTGTCAGCGCGCTGGAGGGGCAGCATGACCGCTGGGCCATGCTGCTCATGCTCCTGGAGGTGCCAGCGGACGTAGTCCGCGCGGCGCTCCAGGATCTGACCTTCTCCCGCGCCGATGGCGCAGCGGTCGCGGAAGTGCTTGCCCTGTGCGACGCTGTTGCCGCGCAGGCCCAGGTGGATGACCCGGCTCCGCTGGAGCGGGTCTGGAAGCTTGGCGCGGTGCGCCGCGGCGAAGCCGCAGCCCGCGCGCTATTGCGGCTGCTGCGCGAGCTGCCGCAGGTGGAGGGGAAGCGCGGCGGATTGGCGCGCTTCTTGGCCCAGACAGCGCCGGAGCTGCTGCGGCGCGGGGAGGATTGGCTGAAGGAGGTTCCCTGCTTCAGCCTGAAGGAACTCGCCATATCCGGCCAGGATGTGGAGGCGGCCCTCGATCGGCAGCCGGGCCCATGGATGGGCAAGCTGCTGCAGGATCTGCTCGAGCGAGCGGCTCTCGGGGAAATCCCGAATGAGCGCGAAGCTCTGATTCACGCCGCGCAGGCTGCGAAGTAGCAGCGCTGTGCGGTTTTTCTTTTGAATGGCGGCTATAGAAGTCATTGCATGTATTCATGAAATCGAATAACTGTAAAAACTACATTTATATTTCCTGATTTCTTCTTAGAATTGCATTTAACTTGAAAATCTCCAGTTAAATAATGCCTTCCATGTGAATAATGGAGAATTGGTCATAAATAAATACATATAATCCAGCTAATCACGATTTCGTCGCTTTTTTACTCAAAATACCTACATGAAATCCAGTTATTTGAAAAAGTTGGTGGTCGCGAGGCAGCTAGTTAGTTGAGTTGGAGGTAGCTTGTACGATGAAGTAGTTAGTAAGTTGAGTTAGAGGTAGCTTGTACGAGGTAGTAGTTAGTAAGATGAGTTAGAGGTATCTTGTACTATGAAGTAGAGTTAGAATTAACCTGCATTTTGAACTAGCTGTTAAATTGAATCAGAAATCAAGCGCTCCTATGCGCTACTATAGATAAAACTATAAGATTGCGAGTGAAATCGTATGAATGAACGAATTTTAGAGCTTTTTGAGCAAGCTCCCGAAACATATGTATCCGGAGCGGAAATAAGTCGACGGATAGGTGTGAGTCGAACGGCAATATGGAAGCACATTGAGGAACTTCGTGCGGAGGGATATGCGTTCGAAGCAGCTCCACGCAAAGGGTATCGTCTGATAAGTAAGCCTGTGAAGTGGCAGGTCAGCAAGTTGATGAATGGGATGAAAACGAAGGTGCTTGGTCAAAAAGTACATATTTATGATGAAGTCGACTCGACCCAAACGATTGCGCATAAGCTCGTCGCTTCTGGGGCTCCTGAAGGCACGATTGTGCTTGCGGAAAGGCAGACGGCAGGGAGAGGCCGAATGGGGCGCAGCTGGCATTCTCCTTCGGGTAAAGGGATCTGGTTGAGTCTTATTCTGACACCGCGTATTCCTGTATATTTCATGCCGCAGCTAACCTTGCTTAGTGCGGTTGCCCTTTGTCGTGCCATTCAAAAAGTATGCCAAGTTGAAATTGGCATCAAATGGCCTAATGATCTTCTTATACATGGGAAGAAGGTTAGTGGTATTTTGCTGGAAAGCAGTGGCGAGGATGAGCGCCTGAAGTATGTGATCGCAGGGATTGGCATCAGCGTTAATTTGTTAAAAGAGGATTATCCGGAAGAGCTGCGCTCGATTGCAACTTCTTTGGCCATTGAGTCCGGCGGCGAGGTTTCACGTGAGGGATTAGTGCAAGCTTTTCTATTGGAATTCGAGGACATGTATGCCCTTTATCTAGAAAAAGGGTTCGCGCCAATTCGTTTACTTTGGGAGGCTTTAAGTGTCACCCTGAAGAGACCGATTCGGACATCAACACCAACAGGTTTTATTGAGGGGATCGCAGATTCGTTGGATGATACAGGTGCTTTGACGGTGATAACCCCCAATGGTGAACGGGTTAAAATTTATTCCGGAGACATTGAACTGAAGTAGTGGGAGATAAAGGGTATCCTCCAGAAGCAAGCTTTGGTATAATAGAAGCATAAGGCGGTATCCTTATAGGAACTGCACTTGTAAATTGATCTTGCATTTGAACTGAAATAACTGAAACAAAGATGTTGGATTCTGCTCTGAGCCTTATAGGACCGAGACAGAGGGATCATTGATTCTTTCTGCATGCGCTCCTTTTAGCTCTTAGCTAAAAGGTTTTTTATTTTATATGAGGAAGCTGGGATTACTGTGGAACAACGTAAAGCGCTAACGACAGCAAAGATGAGAAAAATGAAGCAAGACGGCGTACCGATTACGATGGTAACGGCCTACGATTATCCTTCAGCACGTTTGTCGGAAGAAGCGGGTATTGATGTCATTCTAGTAGGAGATTCGCTAGGGAATGTCGTGCTAGGCTATGATTCTACACTGCCAGTTACACTGGATGATATGGTTTATCATACACGTGCAGCTGTGCGAGGAGCCGCGAATACGTTTGTCGTCGCTGATATGCCTTTCTTAACGTACCACGGCAGCTTGGATGCAACTTTACAAGGTGTTGGGCGTTTGATGCGTGAAGGAGGCGCTAAGGCGGTTAAATTAGAAGGTGGGGCAGAGATCGCAGCCACCGTCAAAGCGATTACGGATGCAGGAGTTCCCGTCATTGGCCACTTGGGGTTAACACCGCAGTCGGTTCACCAACTTGGAGGCTTCCGTGTACAAGGGCGCAGCTCGGAGCAAGCGAAGAAGCTGTTGAGTGATGCCAAAGCAATTGAAGAAGCAGGTGCGTTCGCGGTTGTTCTGGAACTGGTAACGGATGAATTAGCGGCATGGATCACGAAGCAGCTATCAATTCCCACAATTGGCATAGGTTCTGGTGTGCATTGTGATGGGCAAGTGCTCGTCTATCATGATTTGCTGCAGTATGGTTCTGACAGTGCTCCCAGAAAGTTTGTTAAAGCCTATGCAAATATCGGGGAAACTATCCGTGCAGGGATTGGCGAATATGTGAAAGAAGTGAAGGCGCGGACGTTCCCAGCGCAAGAAAATACATTTCATATGGACAACGATGTTGTTCAATATCTCTACGGCGATAAGGAGTGATTGGCCATGGCAGCGATCCACACAATGGAAGTGGTTCAGACAATTGCCGATTTAAGAGCTCGTATTAAGGCATATCGTCGCAAGAACGATCAGTCGGTTGGTTTCGTACCAACGATGGGCTTTTTACATGAAGGACATGCGAGTCTTCTCCAAAAAGCACGTTCTCAAAGTGGATTAGTTGTATTAAGCATTTTTGTGAATCCGTTGCAGTTTGGTCCTGGTGAAGACTTTGAACGATATCCGCGTAATACAGAGCAAGATTTGGCGGTAGCTGAGGTGGCAGGTGTGGATATTGTATTCATGCCATCCGTTGACGAAATGTACCCATCACCAACCCGAACGACTGTGAGTGTATCGGAAGTTACCACGAGATTATGTGGGGCTTCACGACCTGGTCATTTTGATGGTGTGGCTACGGTTGTTAGTAAGCTGTTCCATATGGTTCAGCCGGACCAAGCATTTTTTGGTTTGAAGGATGCCCAACAAGTGGCTGTGATTGAGCAGATGGTTCATGATTTAAATATACCCGTTGAAATCGTGCCTTGCCCAACCCTGCGTGAGAACGATGGCTTGGCGATGAGCTCGCGTAATGTATATCTATCAACAGAGGAGCGGCAGCAGGCGCTGGTATTGTCACAGTCTTTACGGCAAGCGAAGGCATTCATCCATAGCAAGTCAGCATCCTCTTTTACATCACAAGAGTTAGAAATCTTAGTTCGCGATCATATCCAAACGGCGCCATTAGCCGTTATTGATTACGTTGAAGTATTGTCCTACCCAACTTTAGAGCCTTTTGAACATAGCCATTCTATTACTACTCTTATTATTGCGCTGGCTGTGAAGTTTGGGAAAACACGTTTAATTGATAATCTTATTCTACAAGTCAGGAAGTGACGTCTTATGTTTCGCACAATGATGAAAGCAAAGATTCACCGCGCCACGGTTACAGAGGCGAATTTAAACTATATCGGCAGTATCACGATCGATGAGGATTTGATTGATCTCGTTGATATGCTGCCAAATGAGAAAGTGCAAATCGTGAATAACAACAACGGTGCACGTCTGGAGACGTATATTATTCCTGGGCCACGCGGCACAGGTGTGGTGTGTCTGAATGGCGCGGCAGCGAGACTCGTTCAAACAGGTGATACCATTATTATTGTTTCCTATGCCATGATGAGCGACGAAGAAGCGAAAAAGCATCATCCAACGATTGCCATTATGGGAGCAAACAACACCGTTGCCCAGTTGCTGAAGGAAGAAGAACATTCAACCGTCCTCTAAGCAGGCAGACTTACCATGCCATGCATGAAAACGTCTTTGTTTACAAAGAATGAGGGTAAGCTTTCGAAGCAAAGGTGGGGATGCCAAATGTTTAAGCATTTATTTTCCACAATGAATGAGGTTTTGGAAGAAATCCAAAAGGAATATCCGAACAGCGATGTGGAGAAAAAGGCCGAACTTGACGAACAATTGCAAGTGTTGAAGACGATGAGTGATGAATTCATCGAGGCGTGGCTGCTTTTTGAGGAGAAGCTGGGAAAGTTTTATGGGGCGGCGCCGATCAGCAGTACTCAAACCTTACATGACGAACTGATGGAGCTCGACATGTCCGGCAAACAAACAGAAGAATTCATGCGCGGACAAGGGTATTATAAGTTGTTCATGTATGATCAAGCGATCAAAGAATTCGAGATACTGATTCAGCGTCAGCCGGATTTCTTATTAGCGCGAGTGTATTTAGCGATGGGGCATTTGCGAAAAGGGGAGTTTGGCGATGCGTATCAGCACTTCAAATTCCTGCTGCCATTGACGGAAAATTCAAAGATGAAAGCTATTTCTTATAACGCCATGGGTTGTATTCAAGTGCAAAATCAGAACCTAGAGAAGGCTTTTGAATATTTTCAAAAAGCGTATCATACCGACCCCTCTTGCATGGAGCCACTAATCAATCTCGATGAGTCCTAACCCGAAACGGTAAAACAAGGTATTCCCTTTTCCTAATCAGATTTGGTATGCTAGGAGAAGTGTAGGACGAAGGGATTGAAGATAGACGTTATGAAATTTGCAGTTTTGGATTTTGAAACGACAGGAAGTCAGCCTGGGGACGAAATTATACAGGTTGGACTCGTCATCATAGAACAATTTGAAATTACAGACAGGTATACTTCTCTGGTGAATCCAGGGATTAGTATACCTTCTTCGATTACAACTTTAACAGGGATTACCAATGAGATGGTTGTGGATGCGCCGTCACTCGATCAAGTCATGTCAGACATGTTTCCTCTCTTGTTTGATTGTGTGCTTGTAGCGCATCAAGCGGCATTTGACTTGTCATTCCTGCAGCGAGGACTTACGAGAACGGGATATCCGCCCTTTTCGGGGCGCGTCCTTGACACCATGGATATGCTGCGTATCCTATTTCCGTCCATCTCGAGTCTACAGCTTAGTATGGTGGCGGCGTTGTTTGGGATTGACCATGAAAGACCACACCAAGCAGATAGTGACGCAGAAGTTACCGCATTGATTTGGATACACTGTTTAGATCGTTTACTGGGGTTGCCACTTTTAACAATACAACGATTGAACCATATTTTCGAAAACGGTAACACGGATTTAGGCTGGTTCCTTGACGAAATTTGTTTATATAAAGAATCAGTAACAAGTGTCGATATGGATACAAATCGTTACTTCCGTCAATTTACACTGAATGTGACGGATTGGGGCGATGAAGATGAGCTGCGAACGGAGTTTGAGGTCACAGAAGCGTTAGGCGCTTCTTTTCAAGCGTTTCAGCAAGGATTGAAATCTGCGCTCCAACAACGATTTGAGGTATATGAGGATCGTGAATCCCAGGATCAAATGATTCTGGAAGTGGAGAAGTCTCTCGAGGCAGATCAGCATTTGATGATCGAAGCGGGAACAGGCACGGGCAAATCTCTGGGGTACTTAATTCCTTCGATCTACTACGGTTTGAAATATGAGAAGAAGGTAGTCGTTTCGACACATACGATTAATTTGCAGGAGCAGCTGCGTGAACGGGATATCCCATTATTAAAAGAAATTTTTCCTGTGCCCTTCAGAGCAGCAGTTCTCAAGGGAAGAAGCCACTATCTGTGCCTTCGCAAGTTTGAGACGAAGCTCACAACACGAGATTACGAAAATGGCAGGGAAGACCCGATAACGGCCGCGCAAATGGTTGTCTGGCTAAGTGAAACCGAACATGGGGATGAGGAAGAATTGCACTTTGGCAACAAAGGTGCCCAATTCTGGTACTCGGTTGCGAGTGATACGGACTCCTGTTTAAACCGCATGTGCCCTTGGTATAAGAAGTGCTTCTACCACAGAGCGCGTAATGATGCCAACACGGCTGATGTGATCATCACGAACCATTCCCTCCTCTTTACAGATATGAAGGCTGAGAACCGTCTTCTACCGTCTTACAAGCACCTTGTGATTGATGAAGCACATCACTTTGAAGAAGTGGCAAGCAAGCACCTCGGGATCGAGCTGCATGCATCTGCTTTCTACCATTCCTTATTGTGGCTGTATAAGGATAATCGAAGCGGTCAGCTTCCGATGCTTCGTTTCCGATTACAGAAATCGGATGAGGCAGGGGAGCGCGCAGCGGCTTGGAGCCAAACGATTGATGGTCTATTCCCAAAAATCATATCGATCAAAGAGGACTGGGAACGTTTAAGTGAAGCCCTGTACGAATTGGTTTCCTCTAGAAGTGATCCTTCGCAATCGGAAACTTCGCAATATGTGCTGCGTTTGAAGCCTGATACACTGCCTGCTAATTGGCGTGAGCTTTTGATCATGGAGGATAACATTTATTTAAATGCGAATGAACTCTTGCGAACTTTGGATAAATTGTTGAATGAGTTAAAGGAACAGCAGGATGGGCTTGGTGTTCAAGGGTTAGTGACCGATCTGAATGGTACCGTGAAAGAACTATATGCACATCGTGATGCGCTTCATTTCTTTATGAAAATGGCAGATGAGGGGTATGTCTACTGGGTCGAAGCCGGCACGTATGCGAAAGCCAAATCAGTCCAGTTGAACTCAGTACCAACAGACGTGAGCGGGTTGCTGCAGCAGCATTTTTTTGAAACGAAAGACAGTATTATTCTGACCTCCGCAACGCTTTCGGTGAATAAATCGTTTCAATACTCGGCGGAGCAACTAGGATTAGCCATTCCAGAGGACGAAGAGACAGGTAAGCTCAAAACGGTTCAGTTGCCATCTCCTTTTAACTATCGTGAGCAAGCTTTGGTCGTCATTCCACGTGATTTCCCAACGATTAAGGGAGCGGGTGACCCTGTTTTTATCGAAGCACTGATCAACTCTCTGAGTGATGTGGCACAGGTGACGAAGGGGCGTATGCTGGTACTTTGTACATCGAATCGGATGTTGAAGCTCGTGCATGCAGGCATGAAGGAGAAGCTGAGTCCGCATGGCATCACAGTGCTTGGACAGGGTGTAGACAGTGGCAATCGGAGTAAGTTGACCCGGATGTTCCAAGATAACAAAATGTGCGTGCTGCTGGGTACTAGCTCGTTCTGGGAAGGTGTGGATATTCCCGGGGATGCTCTTAGCTGTTTAGCCATCATCCGTCTACCCTTCCAGCCGCCTAATCATCCACTGGTCGAAGCCAAGTGTGAAAATATCAAGAAGCGGAATGAAAATCCGTTCATGAAATTTTCTGTCCCACAAGCTGTCATTCGCTTTAAGCAGGGGTTTGGTCGACTTGTTCGTAGAGCGTCAGACAAAGGGATCGTTATTATCTATGACACACGAGTTATTGAAACGTATTATGGCAAGCATTTCCTCTACTCGTTGCCTGGTCCGAAGATCGAGCATATGACATGTGAACAAATGTTACCGAGGATCGAGCAGTGGATGGGGGGAGCCTAAGACGTGAAAACACAAAAAATTTCGGAAGCTGTTGTCCGCAGATTACCTATCTATTTACGTTATCTAAACGAGTTGCAAATGAACAATGTTTCCACGGTTTCTTCTCAGGATTTAGGTCAAAAGTTAGATCTGAATCCTGCTCAAATTAGGAAGGATTTAGCTTATTTTGGCGAGTTTGGCAAAAAAGGAATCGGCTATGATATCAATTATTTGATCGAGAAGATTCGCCAGATTCTTAAATTAGATCGACATATTCAAGTTGCGCTCGTTGGCGCAGGAAACTTAGGCAGAGCACTTTGCAATTATAATACGTACCTACGAAATGATATGAAAATTGTGGCTTTATTCGATGCTATGCCATCTAAGACAGGCGAAGTGATTAATAACTTAGTTGTGCTCCCCATGGATAAAATGAAGTCGGTTATGTCTGAGCTTGGCGTGCGGATCGGTATTATAACCGTTCCCGCGGCCGAAGCACAGAATGTAGCGAATGAATTCGTAGCTTGTGGCATTGAAGCGATCTTAAACTTTGCTCCCGTCATCATTAAAGTACCTCCAGATGTTCGAGTGCATTATGCGGATTTCACGACAGAGCTTCAGAGCTTGGCCTATTATCTCGATTAGCATGAAAAAGGCACGACCCGCGCAGCTTCAGCGGGTCGTGCCTTTGATTGTTTATTACATAATTAAACGGAATATCGCAAAGTACAGCGTATACGCAAGAACCATTGAGATTGGAATGGTAATAATCCAAGTGATTAACATGCGACCTACTGTACCCCATTGTACTTCATGGAAACGCATGACACTGCCTGTCCCGATGATCGCTGAGGAAATGACATGTGTTGTAGATAATGGTTTACCGATGAAGGTTGAGATTTGAATGACGATTGAAGATGTTAAATCGGCAGCAAAACCGTTAATCGGTTCAATTTTAACAATTTTACCTGAGACCGTTTTAATGATGCGCCATCCGCCAATTGATGTTCCAAGACCCATCGCGAGGGCTGCAGCAATCTTTACCCAAATCGGCACATTCAAATCATCTTGTACACCGGCAGCAACGAGACCAAATACGATAATCCCCATCGCTTTTTGCGCATCGTTACCACCGTGGGAGTACGAAAGTAATCCGGCAGAAATGATTTGAAGCGTACGAAATCCACGATTTAGCTTGGACCGGGAGGTATTCCCTGACCAAAGCACGATGTATTTGATCAATACCATGATGAGATAACCTAGAACGAAAGCGATAATTGGTGATAAAATGAGAATGATAATAATTTGTGTGAAACCACTCCAGTTTACGCCATTGAAGCCTGCTCCCGCGATTACCGCACCAGCTAAGGCACCAAGCAACGTGTGGGAGGACGAAGATGGAATTGACAAGTACCAGGTAAGCAGGTTCCATATGATTGCCGCGAGTAAGGCAGCAATAACAATCTCAACACCATTCTCGATCTTAGCGGGATTGGCAATACTTCCACCTACTGTTTTGGCTACCTCAGAAGAAACCATGGCGCCAACGAAATTAAGTGAAGCAGCCATAAATATAGCGACTCGAGGACTTAATGCTCGGGTAGAAATTGAAGTCGCAATCGCATTAGCTGTATCGTGGAATCCGTTGATGAAGTCGAATAGCAGGGCTAGTGCAACGATTATGATCAAATAAGTTAACATGAATTCCTCCTAGCGTTTTCCAATCGGAAAACTATCTTCGTACACCAGGACATCTCGTCTTAGGAGTAACGAAGTACTACACTGTCTAGAATGTTAGCCACATCTTCGCAAGCATCGGTTGTTTCTTCCAAACGCTCGTAAATTTCTTTGAGTTTAAAATCTTCGTACACGTCTTTACGTGTTATAAAAATTTGACGGATCCCTTCGCGCATCAAGCGATCTCCATCATTCTCAAGCTTATTTATAGCAACGGTGTGCTCCGGAATTTGCATATACTTTTTCTTTGCTAAAAGCTTAAAAGCATCTAACATATGTTGACAGGAATCTACAATCACACCTGAGAAATCTTTCATGTAGGAATCCGTATGAGAAACATTCAAATAGTCGAAACGAGCAATCGTAGCTTCAATACCATCGGTAACATCATCGACCTTGGACGCTAGAATCATAATATCTTCTCGATCAATCGGCGTGATAAATACTTTGTTTAATCCTCTGAAGATGTCATGTGTGATGGAGTCTCCTGCATGTTCAAGATCATGAATCGCTTTAACATACTCAATTGGGGGTTTATCACCCATCATTGCCGTGCGAAACAGTTGAGCTGTTTGCAAAGCGTTCTCTGCAGCACGAATAAGAAGTTGCAAGAAATCGACTTCGTTCTTTCTGGTGAATAACGTTGTCATAGAATCCTCCTAATTTTTACTATATGTACAAGTTTTTGAACGAATTTGTGAATTGAAAATGACCAAATTGTAGAAAAAACTCACAATGTTTAAAGTATCATATTCATTGGGGCTAAAGCAACGAAAATTCCGTGACAATTTACAATTTCTCAACATCATAGGAATCGTACGCTGCTTCCTTGATTTTACAAGCTTGAAGATGTAAAGTTTATGGAGCAGTAGCTGTTTATAGAATGAGCATAGAGAGGGTTTTTTACTATGAAAAAAACAATAATTTTAAATGGTAATTTTATTTCTAATAAGGAAGACAAAACATCTATAAAAGGCTGTATGGTTATCGAAGCCAGTCAAATTACATACATCGGGGCAGAAGTCCCCGAACCAATAGAGAATTATGATGAAGTGATTGACGGAACGAATAAGCTGTATATGCCAGGCCTAGTGAATACACATGGACATGCTGCGATGTCATTGCTTCGCGGTTATGGTGACGACCTTGCGCTGCAAGTATGGTTAGAGGAAAAAATGTGGCCGATGGAAGGGAAATTCACTTCGCAGGATGTCAAATGGGGAACGCGGTTGTCGATCCTTGAAATGATCAAAGGCGGCACAACGACATTTGTCGATATGTACGACCATATGAATGAAGTTGCCTTGGCGGTTGAAGAGTCGGGTATGCGCGGCGTTTTGACCCGCGGTGTGATCGGATTATGTCCGCCAGATGTTCAAACAGCTAAACTGATTGAAGCAACTGAATTCGCAAAAAACTGGCACGGTAAGGCGGATGGCAGAATTACAACGATGATGTCGCCGCACGCACCTTACACATGTCCGCCAGATTATATCGAGCGTATCGTACAAGCAGCACATGATCTTAATCTTCCAATCCACACGCATATGTCGGAAACACGACGTGAAGTCGAAGGCAATGTCGAACAGTATGGCGCTAGACCTGTGGCTCACTTGGAAAAGCTAGGCGTGTTCACTCGGCCAACGCTTGTTGCGCATGGCGTCCATTTAAATGATGAAGAAATAGCCATTCTCAAACAATATGATGTACGTGTGTCCCACAATCCGGGCAGCAATCTCAAGCTTGCGAGTGGTGTTGCCCGACTACCTGAATTATTGCGTGCTGGCGTTAAAGTTTCCTTAGGGACGGATGGAGCGGCATCCAACAACAATTTGGACATGTTCGAGGAAATGCGATTGGCTGCACTTATCCATAAAGGAGTAACTGGTGATCCATTAGCAATCCCTGCGAAGGAAGCCTTGTTGCTTGGAACTCGAATGGGGGCAGAATCCATTTGGCTGGAGGATGTTGGTTTACTTGAGCCCGGCATGAAAGCAGACTTCATCGCACTGGATATCGATCAACCCCATTTCCTTCCGAAGACGGACTTCGTTTCCCACATTGTGTACTCCGCTTGTGCGAAAGATGTCGTTGATGTGTGCGTTGATGGCAAGTGGATCGTCCGTAAAGGTGAATGCCTAACATTAGATGAAGAGAAAATTAAACGTGAATTTGAACTATGCTTTGATCGACTAAAAGGCTAATGCGTAGGCAAAGTAAGTGGTTTTGGGGAGGTGCGCGGCTCTTATGAATGCGAAGCGATCTATCACACTTGGCGTTTTCATAGTAGCAACGCTGGGTGTTGTGCTTAGCCGATTCTACCTGAATGTGCAGAACGAACACTGGGATGAGAAGCGTGCAGCTGTTGAAAAAGCCTATGTCGGCAGTATGATGACAAAGGCATCAAAGGTAGATTTTTTCTACGGAGATGAACCGTTTCAGATTGTATATGGGGAGAATAAGCTTGGACAGCGTTTAATTGCTTGGGTATCTGCTGAAGATGTTCATACGGAAATGGCGGAGGAAGCTTTTACAGAAGAGCAAGTCCGCGCTGCTGTATTGAAAAAGGCGCCGAACAGTCAGATTGAGCGCGCTATACCAGGCAAATTAGGAAATGACTATGTCTGGGAAGTATTTTATAAGACGAAGGATGATAGAGGTACGCAGTATTTCTATGATTACTATAGATTCAAAGATGGTACATACTTGGATACTTACCGGCTCAGCCTTCAATAAGAAGGTTGAGTTTTTTTGTATGAAAGATGACTCTCGTGTTTCCACTGTTTACATAAGGCATAGAGTATGTATGTGGTGATATACTTATCGTATTGCTTCAGAGGCATACAAATATATCATTACAGAAAGGTGGACGCCAATCTATGAAGATGAAGCTGCGCGTTTTACCTGTTATTTTGAGCGTAATTATTTCGGCTGGTGTACTTTTTGGAGGATGGTTCGCCTATACAAGCTTTGCGATGGAAAATCCATTATCACATATAATCAGTACTGCACCGGGTGTAGCAAATTCAACTATGAAGCTTTCTTCCAATCAAGTGGATGTTGAGTTAACTTTGAAGCCAGAGGCTAATTTACGACAAGTTGTTGAATTAATTAACAAGGAAGGCGCATCAATCATCGGGAAGCGCTCTGTAAATATAACAATCAAGAATCAATCCTCGGATAAGCTGGATCAGTTGTGGTCCAAAGCGTTATTTGAGGTAGCACAAGCGATGGAAACGAAGCATTATGCGGATATTCCAACAACTTTACAGAAATATGCAAATGGTGTGCCTAATACGAACGTAGACAGCGAAATGGATGAGCACAATGTTTACATTCGATTAACAGATGGTGATGCGACAAAATTTATCATGATGCCAAGAATCTCCCAGATTGGAGTGTGGCCGAATGAGTAAAATATATAAAGAAATTGGGATTGGATTTATTCCTGTTCTTCTGGTGTTCTTAGCTTATCAAGGTGTGAACGTGATTCCAATTTTATTCGTGACTGCTCTTGGTGGCTCGTTATTCTATATGATGAAAACCCGCGGCGGTATCGGAGCTGCTGCAGGCGGTGGAGATCGGAAAAGCAAAAATCGGACCCCTTCTTTCCTCACATTTGATGAAATTGGCGGACAAGATCGGGCGAAGAAAGAATTAATGGAAGCACTTGATTTCTTGATTAAACACGAGGAAATTAAGAAGTTAGGCATTCGTCCGCTTAAAGGATTGCTATTGACAGGGCCTCCAGGTACGGGGAAAACATTAATGGCTAAAGCGGCAGCGCATTATACGAATTCTGTTTATATGGCTGCTTCAGGCAGTGAATTTGTTGAGATGTATGTAGGTGTCGGAGCAAGCCGTGTACGTGATTTATTTAAGGAAGCAAGAGCTCGTGCGGTCAAAGAAGGCAAGGATAATGCTATTATTTTTATTGATGAGATTGATGTTATTGGTGGAAAACGTGATGGTGGTCAACAGCGTGAGTATGATCAGACCTTGAATCAATTGTTGACGGAGATGGATGGGATTCATACAAATGATGCGCCGCGCATTCTCATTATTGCCGCGACGAATCGAAAAGAAATGCTTGATAGTGCTTTGCTGCGGCCTGGACGTTTTGACCGCCATATTGAGGTTGATTTGCCAGATAAAAAGGGTCGCTTAGCTATTCTGCAAATCCATGCAAAAAACAAACCGTTAGCTGAAGGTGTTACTTTGGAGCAAACGGCTGATCAAACCTTTGGCTTCTCAGGCGCGCAGCTCGAGGGTGTGCTGAATGAAGCAGCTATTTACGCGATGCGTGAAGATAAACCAGCGATTGAACAGACACATTTGGCTTCGGCGATTGATAAGGTTATGATGGGTGAACGAACAGATAAAGAAACGGCGAATGATGAGAAAGAACGTGTGGCTTATCATGAATTAGGCCATGCTATTATTGCAGAACTTGTTCGTCCAGGATCCGTTTCCCAGGTCACAGTAAGTCCGCGTGGGAAAGCGCTGGGGTATGTACGTCATAATCCGCCGCAGGATCATTATTTATATACGAAAGATTATATCGAAGATCAGATCATGATTGCTCTTGGTGGAGCTGCTGCGGAAGAAATGATTTACGGCGGACGCAGTACCGGATCTCGCAACGATTTCGAACAATCGCTTTCCATGGTTCGTAACATGATGGATGCAGGACTTACCAGCTTAGGTATTATTGATCGTGAGATGGTGACGAAGGAACAGTTGATGAAAGAAAATGCTGCCATCCTGGATGCGTTAATGCTGCGTACAAAGAAAATGTTAGATGAGCAACGAGGTGTCTTTGAGCATTCGTTCGCCATTCTGATGAAGGACGAAGTACTTTCTGGTGATACTTTTCGTACATTATTTGACGCTTCTGTGTCACAAAGTGCATAATAATGACCGTTGGCCAATTAGGTCAGCGGTTCTTGGCTTTACTACACGTATGAATGATACATATACTTATAATGAGTGTTCAAAAAATTCGATGTTCAGCACCGGAAGTTCCGGCTGAATTCAATATTAGATGTCGAATACAATAGAGTAAGGCAGAAGTTCGGATGAAGGAGAAACAAGCTATGATGTTTAGAACAATAGGTGTAATTGGCGGAGGGACGATGGGACAGGGCATTTCCGAAATGCTGGCCGCTCGTGGTCTTGATGTCATACTTGCTGAGAAAACAACAGAAAAGCTAGACCGCGCCATTGAGCTAATTACGGTCAGTTTAGATAAGCAAATTGAGCGTTGGGCTTTGACGGAAGCAGAGAAGAAGTCCATCCTTTCGAAAATCAAACGAGCCAACTCGATTCAGGATATGGCTTCCTGCGAGCTCGTGATTGAAACGATTTCAGAAGATTTGAATGCGAAAAAGCATGTCTTTTTCCAGCTCAATCAAATTTGTTCCCCTCAAATTATATTAGCAACGAATACTTCTACGTTAAGTGTAACGGAGATTGCAGCGATCACGACGCATCCAGAGCGTGTCATTGGCTTACATTTTCTACATCCCGTAGCGAAAGTGAATCTTGTTGAAATCGTGCGGGCTATGAAAACGTCGGATGAGACGTATAATCTTACACGCCAATTCGTTGACGATGTACTCACGAAAAAGAGTATTAAAGTGAATGAATCGCCGGGATATATTACAACAAGATTAATCTGCACTCTCATTAATGAGGCGCTTCACACCTTATCCGAAGGTGTCGCTTCTGCAGAAGATATCGATCAAGCGATGCGTATAGGCTATGATTTCAAGCATGGTCCACTTGAGATGTGTGATCGATTCGGGCTGGATGCTGTATTGGCTGCCCTGGAAGGGATGTTCCGTGAATACGGAGATATCAAATATCGTCCATCGTATTTGCTGAAGCAAATGGTTCGTGCGGGGCATCTTGGCGCTAAGACGGGAGAAGGTTTCTTCCGTTACGACAAGGATGGTGACCGGCTATGAATATTCTCGTGATTAATGCCGGCAGTTCTTCAGTAAAATATCAGCTCTATGATATGGAAAATGCGAATGTGCTTGCCAAGGGTAGAGTAGAGCGCATTGGGATGGACACCGCTATCCTGATGCACGAACCAGCGGGTAAACCCGAATTTCACAAGGTGGATGAAATTCTAGAGCATACAACGGCCATTCGCAGAGTGCTAGATGTTCTTGTTCATCCGGAGCATGGCGTGCTGACCGCCATCTCACAGATTGATGCCGTTGGCCACCGTGTCGTTCACGGCGGCGAATCCTTCAAGAGCTCCGTCCTCGTCACGGACGAGGTGAAGAAGGAGATCCGGCGTCTCTTCGATTTGGCGCCGCTGCATAATCCAGCGCATATGCTGGGCATCTCGGCGGTGGATGTGAACATGCCTGGCGTGCCGCAGGCTGTCGTCTTCGACACCGCCTTCCATCAGACGATGCCGGCGAAGGCCTATCTGTATCCGGTGCCGATGGCACTCTACCGGAAGCACAAGGTGCGACGCTACGGCTTCCACGGTACGTCGCACAAGTACGTGAGCGAGCGTGCCGCTGCCTTCCTAGGACGCCCGCTGGAGCAGTTGAAGCTCATTACCTGTCACATAGGTAATGGCGCTTCCTGCACCGCTGTATGGGGCGGCCAGTCGGTTGACACGAGCATGGGGATGACCCCGCTCGAAGGTCTGATGATGGGCACGCGCAGCGGCGATCTCGATCCTGCCATCGTGCCCTATGTGATGGGCAAGGAGGATTTGACGATCGGCGAGGTAAGCTCCATGCTGAATAAGCATAGCGGCCTGCAGGCGATCTCGGGGATCTCCAGCGATATGCGGGAGATCGTGGAAGCGGTGGAAGCGGGCGATAAGAACGCAATCCTGGCTTTTGAAATGTATGGGTATCGGCTGCGCAAATACATCGGGGCTTACGCCGCAGCGATGAATGGCGTCGATGCGATTGTGTTTACGGCGGGTGTAGGCGAGAATTCCGCGCTGCTGCGTAAAGCGGTATGCGAGAGTTTGAGCTTCCTTGGGGTTGATTTTGATGAGGAAGCGAACCTGCTAGGAAGAGGCATAGAAAAGCGAATAACGAGGCTCGGTTCAAAGGTTGAAGCGCTTGTTATTCCAACGAATGAAGAATGGGTCATCGCACAGGATACTTATAGTCTGGTGCAATCGCAGACCAGCTGATTCTTTCGTGGAAATCCTGAAATAGTGTACAATAGAAATAATCTTCAGTTCTAGGGAGGAAGGATATCCAAATGAAAAGTACAATAGGTGAAGTCAAACATCATGTCGGCGAGTCAGTTACCATAGGCTGTTGGCTAAACAAGAAACGCTCAAGTGGTAAAATTCAGTTTTTGCAGCTTCGTGACGGTTCGGGATATATACAAGGTGTTGTAGTTAAAAGTGAAGTGAGTGAAGAGGTGTGGGAAGCAGCTTCTAAGCTAACTCAAGAGAGCTCCTTATACATAACGGGAAAAGTAAAGGAAGACACACGCTCTAAAGGCGGTTTCGAGCTCGACGTGACTGGCGTAGAAATTATTCAAATCACTGAAGAGTATCCGATTACACCGAAAGAGCATGGCGTGGATTTCCTAATGGACAATCGTCACCTGTGGATTCGGAGCCCGCGTCAGCGTGCGGTTCTTGTCATTCGGGCAGAAATTATCAAAGCGGTTCAAGCGTTCTTCAATGACAGAGGGTTTCATTTGGTGGATCCACCAATCTTGACACCATCCTCTTGTGAAGGCACGACCAACTTGTTCCACACGAAATACTTCGATGAAGATGCGTTTCTGACGCAAAGCGGACAGCTTTACATGGAAGCAGCAGCGATGGCGCTAGGCCGCGTATATTCCTTCGGTCCAACCTTCCGTGCGGAGAAATCGAAGACACGCAGACACCTCATCGAGTTCTGGATGATCGAGCCAGAGATGGCTTTCGTGGATCACATCGAAAACCTGGAGGTACAGGAGCAATTCGTATCGCATATCGTGCAAACGGTGCTGCAGAATTGCCAAGCTGAGCTTGAAACGTTGGAGCGGGATACTTCCAAGCTGGAGAAAATTAAAGGCAGCTTCCCGCGTATCACCTACGATGAGGCTGTCGACTATTTGCAAAAGAATGGGCATGAATTCGCATGGGGAGAAGATTTCGGAGCTCCTCATGAGACAGCGATTGCAGCTCAATACGAAACGCCAGTATTTATTACCCACTGGCCAACGGAGATTAAGGCTTTTTATATGAAACCAGATCCAAGTCGTCCGGAAGTCGTGCTGTGTGCCGATATGATCGCGCCAGAGGGCTATGGTGAAATTATCGGGGGAAGTCAACGGATTGATGACCCTGAATTAATGGAGCAGCGTTTCAAGGAGCACGAGCTTTCTCAAGAGGCGTATCAGTGGTACTTGGATCTTCGTAAATACGGTACTGTGCCTCATTCCGGCTTTGGTTTAGGCTTAGAACGTACAGTAGCTTGGATTTGCGGTTTGGATCATGTGCGTGAAACCATCCCATTCCCACGTTTGTTATACCGTCTATACCCTTAAGTAGTGGCATTGTCCATGGGGAGAAAGGGGAAAGACATATGAGTACGCAATCAAATACACAGATGAAGGTCGAAGCGATCCTGATGAATAGCTTTATGGAGGGGAGTGTCGCGGTACCGAGTCTATTGCTCAAGCATTATCGTGCACTACTTTTGAGTGAAGTTGATGTTATGACACTTATCCATTTCATTTCCTTTGTTGAAAAGGATAGGAATACGTTCCCGACGCTGGATGAAATCCAGGAGCGGATGTCGGCTTCACCAGATGTCGTTATTGCCAGTGTGCAAAAGCTGATTCGGGAGCAGTTTATCGCGATCGATGAGGATACGCACGAAACAACAGGGTTCCGAAGTGAGCAGTATAACCTGACGCCGCTTTATAAGAAATTAGCGAAACGCGTGGCGGAGCAGCAGCTGAAAGAGTTAGCGGAGTCGGCGGCGGTCCTTAGACAAGCACCAAGCGATGACAGTGTGAAGAACATTTATACAACGATCGAAAATGAATTCGCTAGACCACTAACGCCAATGGAGCTGGAAACGATCAGTAATTGGTTGGACAAAGATATGTACAAAGAAGAGCTGATCATGACAGCTTTGAAGGAAGCCGTGTTTGCCGGGAAAGTCCATTTCCGGTATATTGATCGGATTTTGCTGGATTGGAGTCGCAATCGCGTCTCGACAGTTGATCAGGCCAAAGAGTATTCGCAGCGGTTTAGACAGTCGCGATAATGGAAAACGCCCATTTTCACTCCGAAAGGGAGAGGAAATGGGCGTTTTTATTATTGTACCGAGTTAGCTGGAGAAACCAGCAATAACTCGGCCAAAAGCGGCCTGATGCACCATAAGTCGAAAAAATCGACTTACACGCAAGAATCACGCTTACTTGTTCATTACATGCAAGCGGTACACATATTCGAATAAGAATTCGAATGCTTCAAGGTGACGCTTCGCTTCAAAAGCATTCGCGCCCCAGGCGTAGATCCCGTGCTTACGAAGCACGATTCCTGGAATACGAGGTACGATCGCACCTTCAACAAGCTCAGCAATACGCGGAATTTCCGCATAGTTTGGCAGAATTGGGATTTCGATTTGTGCTTCTTCATCCCAAATGTTGAATGCTTTGATCAACTCAACGCCATCAACTGGAATGCTCCCACGTTCGCCATACAACTCGGATGCTAAGTTATTGTAAATCGTGTGCACGTGGAAGATAGCGCCAGCGCCTGTTAACCGGTAAATCTCACTATGGATCAATGTTTCGGCAGATGGCTTAAGGCTAGTAGCTTCCGTCGGCAAACCTTTCTCATTGACGAGAAGGAAATCCTCGGGAGTTTGGACGGATTTATCTCTACCGCTAGACGTAATAGCGAAGGTGAAAGCATTTGGTTCAAAGCCGCCAACACGAACAGATAAGTTGCCACTTGTTGCAGGAAACCATCCGCGCGCCGCTAAATTTGCTTTGATGTCTCGCAATTCAGCGAAGGCACGCTGTTTTTCTTCTAGTAAAATACTCATTTGACGGGTTCAGCCTCCAATTGCTTAATGATATCGAAGAACGTTTCGAAGGGGTGGTACGCATAGCCAAGTTGATCGCAACGCTCAATGAGATGGGATCTGGCAAAAATCGTATCCACTAGCTTAGCGCCTTCAAAATCGGTGATGCTGTCTCCGATAATAATTCGCTCATACCGCTCTGGATCGTAGGAACGAATGATGCTTGTTTTGCACATACCACAATCTGTTTGACAGTGAGCATCACACGGATTTGGCCATAGGATCTCGATGGTTTCCCCTTCGAACGAGCTGGCATTGCAATAAATATGATCCTCAGGAATCGCAAACGCACGAAGTAGTGGATAAATAAAGAAATCAATACCTCCGCTAGTGATCAAAAGGGTAACTCCTTGCTCCTTGCAATAAGCAACAAACGCTTCAAAACCATCCCGGATAGTTGCATTGTTGATGGCATATTCCACAATCTCCGATTTACGTGAGGTAGGCAGGAGGGCAAACATGGCCCCAACACCTTCGCGAATGGATATTTGCTGTGTCACAATTTGCTCGACGATGCCTTCCCAACCTTCAGGATTGAAATGCTTCATAATCGCTACAATGTTATCGTTAACGGTGATCGTACCGTCAAAGTCACAAAAGATAATGCGTTCCTTGCTCATTCTCTAATCCCCCATGTGTCAATAGCTGATTGTAGCTCTGGATGTGTTAGGGCGTATTCGCGTAATGTTTTGCCTTGTAAAGTCGCATCAATCGCTTGGCGGAATGCTTGTCCTCCCGCGATCGTTCCCATCGGGTGACCGTGGATACCACCTCCGGCGTTCACGATAACATCCTGTCCGAAATCACGCAAAATGAACGGAACTAGACCTGGATGGATACCCGCGGAAGGAACAGGAAAGCTTGATGCTAATTTTAATTCTACATCAGACGGCGCCTGATACGTGTAATCTTTACGTAAATCCTGCGTTAGCAACACGTGCTTAATGGCCAAATTCTCTTCCTTCGGCATCACAACGGAGCCATATGGGGAAGGGAATAGCACCAAATCAGCGCCAGCAAGACGCATTAACTTGCCCAGTAGGACAGAAGGAGAGATGCCGTAGTGCGGTGACGGATAAGTTGCTCCAGCCAAGGCAGGATGTGCCATAATCGGAATGTTGATGTCCGGATCTGAGCTTAACTCATGTAGAACATCGAAGCCGTACGCCAACACGTTAAAAAGCAAAGCATTGGCGCCCGCTGCAATGGCTTTCTTGGCTTGTGAAGCAAGTTTGGAGGTTGAACCTGTCAAATTAACCGCATAGAGCAGCTTTTGACCCGTTTCCTTCGTGGCTTGCTCAGCTGCTTCGAGACAAATAGCAATGCGTTTCTCCATTGGCGTTAATGGATTTTCGAATAAAATCTCGTCATCCTTGATCAGATCGACGCCACCAGCGGCTTGCAAGTAAAATTGTTCACGCAGCGCCGGCAATTCATACCCAACAACGGATTTGAAGATACTCATGAGCAGCGGACGGTCATGCACGCCAAGCAGATCACGAACACCTTGCATGCCGAATTTCGGACCAGGGAACCCAGCGAGGAAATCAGAAGAGAAAGCAAGGTTGATCAGCTTTATTTTGCCATCCATAGACAGCTTGCCGAACACCGTCACTAACAGAGCAGGGATATCCCGGCTATAGTTCACATCTGGATAAGCGATGGTGATATCCGCATAACGTCCCGAAATAGGTTCACCAGTCCCAGGCTCGTGGACTTCAACGGAAACGACCTTACCCAAATGCTTCTCCATGGAAGCTTTCTGAGCCTCAGGTAGTTCCGTCCAACTGCCAACTGTAAGACCAACTGCGATGCTGGTTGCTTTTTTATGAAAATCGGCTTTCTCATCGAAACTCCGATAGGTTGCTAAACAATATGAACTCATAACGAACCTTCACCTGCTTTAACTAGAATTCAAACTAACATATAGACGGGAGAAAATAGATTAGACCGATTTGCCTACAGGACTGTTCGCCGCGATTTGCTCGCCCATTTCCTTCGTACGAGCGGCGCAATGCAGTACAGCTTGATGGATAGCTTCGTCGAACTGATAGCGATCCAAAGCTTCAATAGCAGCATGCGTAGCTCCGTTAGGAGACGTCACTTTACGGCGTAAATCAGCAGGGTGTTCCTTCGTATTTTGTACCATGTGCGCTGCGCCTAGCACCGTTTGAAGCGTTAATTGATTCGCATCTTCTGCGGTTAGTCCGCCTTCGATTCCCGCTTTAATCATCGCTTCCATGAGGTAATACACATAGGCAGGACCGCTCCCCGATATGCCTGTAAGGATTTCAAGCTTGTTTTCTTCTACAATCGTGACAGTTCCAACCGCTTCAAACATTTGGATGGCAAGCTGCTTGAATGTATCATTAACCTTAGACGAGAAGCTCATTCCTGTTGCGCCTAATCCGATGGTGGAGGATGTATTTGGCATCGTACGAACGATTGGTAAGTTGGACTGCAGAAGTCTTTCAGCTTTTTCGATGGAAAGGCCTGCAATTACGGAAATTAACAGCTGACGCTCGCTCAAAAGAGGCTGAAGCTCTGCAAAAGAAGATTCCACATCTTTAGGCTTCATACAGAGAACAACAACGTCGGCTTCTTGAATAATTGTATTTTTCGTCGCTTGATCTGAAGTTGCTTGAACGCCATATTCCGAGCATAAAAATGCCAAGCGATCCTGATTGGAGCGATTCATCATATAAACGTTTTGCGGATTCGCGACTTTCGTCTGAATAAGGCCGCGGACGATGGCTTCAGCCATGGAGCCTGCGCCTACAAAAGCAATTTTAGTTTGCGATAACATGATTGACATTCGCTGTTCCTCCCCCTAAGATTTATTCGCGTATTTGTCCGCTTCCGTAGACGCGGTATTTGGTTGAAGTTAAAGCAGGCAGCCCCATAGGACCACGAGCATGAAGCTTCTGTGTGGAGATGCCGATCTCGGCTCCGAATCCAAACTCAAAGCCATCTGTAAAGCGCGTCGATGCATTATGATAGACAGCAGCAGCATCTACTTCTTGCAGGAATTTCTCTGCATTGGCAGCATCTTCCGTTACGATACACTCCGAGTGCATCGTGCCGTAGTTACGAATGTGAGCTAACGCCTCATCTAGATTCTTAACAACTTTGATGTTTAAAATATAATCTCCGTACTCCGTTCCCCAAGCAGCTTGTTCAGCAACCACCATGCTAGGTACTAAAGCTCTTGAACGCTCGTCACCCCGCAGCTCAACATGAACGCCTTGGAATGCTTCAGCAATCGCTGCTAAATGCTTCTCCGCAATGGCTTCGTGTACAAGCAAAGTCTCCATACTATTACAAACAGAAGGACGTTGCGCCTTCGCATTAATCCCGATTCGAATTGCCATATCGAGCTGTGCACTTTGATCTATAAAAGTATGACACACCCCTGCACCTGTTTCAATGACTGGGACGGACGCGTTATTGACAACATTTTGAATAAGTGAGTGTCCACCACGTGGAATTAGCACGTCGATGAGGCCATTCAGCTTCAGCATTTCATCGACGGAGCTGCGATCAGCGCTAAGGATTAATTGCAGGGCATCAGCCGGCAGTTCAGAACGCTCTAAGGCTGTATGCAGCACCTCCACAATTTTCTCATTGGAAAATAGAGCAGAGGATCCACCACGGAGCACAACCGCGTTGCCAGTTTTAAGACATAAGCCTGCAGCATCAACCGTTACGTTCGGTCTTGCTTCATAAATAATTCCGATGACGCCTAGAGGTACACGGATTTTGCGAATCCGCAATCCATTCGGACGGTCAAAGGACTCCAACGTATCCCCAATCGGATCAGGCAGCTCTGCGATTTGACGAAGGCCTTCGGCCATCGCCGCAATGCGCGTTTCGTTTAACGCCAATCGGTCTAGCAGAGAAGCGCTAGTGCCCAGCTCTTTGCCACGCTGCAAATCCTTGCTATTGGCTTCAATGATCGCTTGTTGCTCCGTAATTAAGGCGTCTGCCATCAGCAACAAGGCTGTATTCTTTTGCTCAGTTGTAAGATTGCCCATTGCTTGGGCAGCTTGCTTAGCAAGCTTGGATTTATTAATAACTTCACTCATGGGAGGACCTCCTAGTTGAAAAAGGATTGGCAATGTGTTAACAATTGTTCCACGTTAAGCTCATAGGAAGAACCGCTGCGTCGTTCTTTACATTCGACAATGCGTTCGTTCGATTTTTTACCGACTGTTAGTCGTAATGGGAAGCCGAGTAAATCGGCATCATTAAATTTCACGCCTGGACGTTCCTCGCGATCATCCCAAAGGACGGAGTAGCCTGCGCGAGTTAAGGATTGATACAGCTCTTCCGATAAAGTCATTTGAGCTTCATCAGCAACGTGAACAGTTAGAAGATGAATTGCATAAGGGGCGATCGTGTTAGGCCAGATAATGCCTCGCTCATCCTGATGCTGTTCAATGATGGCAGCCAACACGCGGGATACGCCGATCCCATAGCAACCCATAATCATCGACTCGGAGAGCCCATTCTCATCGGTGAAAGAAGCGCCTAGGGACTCACTATATTTGGTGCCGAGCTTAAATACGTGCCCAACTTCAATGCCTTTTGCAAAAGCGAGTTCATGCCCGCAGTGGATACAGCTTTCACCTTGACCGACATTGCGAACGTCTGCATAGGTGATGTCAGTCAGATCACGCTGAACATCTACGTTCTGAAGATGATAGTCCGCTTCATTGGCGCCAACAACCGCGTTGTTTAAGCCTCTAATTGATGTGTCTGCAATTCGTTTAACGGTCGTTAGACCAATTGGTCCAATAAAACCGGCTATCGAACCAAGCGCAGTGATTTCAGCTTCGGGAAGCTTGGTGATTTCATCTACACCGAGAACGTGCTTCAGCTTGATTTCATTGAGTTCCAGATCGCCACGTACGAGCACGATCACAGGCTTGCCTTGTGCTTGAACAGCGACTGATTTAATAATTTGTTGTGGTTCAATGTGAAGGAACTGGCTTAATTGTTTGATGCTCGTTACGCCAGGTGTATGAACTTTCGTTGGCTGTGCATGGGGCACGTCAATAGATGATGTATCTTTATTGGCAATGATCCCAGAGGCTTTCTCTAAATTAGCCGCATACTGACAGGAAGGACAATGCACGATCGTATCCTCTCCGACATCCGCTAAGGCCATGAATTCATGCGTATCTGTACCGCCGATTGCACCGGAATCCGCTTCAACAGCACGGAACTGTAGACCGCAGCGTGTGAAAATATTGACATAAGCGTCAAACATCGCTTGATAACTGGCATCGAGCTCGCTCGCTGAGCGATCGAAGGAGTAGGCATCCTTCATTAAAAACTCACGCCCACGCAAAAGGCCGAATCTTGGCCTGCGTTCATCGCGATATTTCGTTTGGATTTGATATAACGTGACAGGTAACTTTTTATAAGAATGAATCTCATCTTTGACGAGTGTGGTAATAACTTCCTCATGTGTCGCGCCTAAAGCAAACTCACGGCCGTTGCGGTCTTGGAGTCGCATTAATTCAGGTCCGTAGACATCCCAACGACCAGAGGCTTTCCATAATTCGGCAGGATGGAGGGCAGGCATGAGCATTTCTTGCGCACCTGCGCGGTCCATTTCTTCCCGAACGATGGTTTGAATATGTTGCAGGGCCTTGAGACCCAAGGGTAAGTAGGAATAAATACCGCTGGACAGCTGACGAATGAGTCCTGCTCGCAGCATGAGTCGGTGACTAGCCGCTTCGGCATCTCCCGGTACATCTCGTAATGTTGGATTAAGTAATCGTTGTTGTCTCATTAGTAAGGGAGAACCTCGCTTTCTATAGGTGGATTCACGTTTAGGTCAAAGGCACCCATTCATCGCGGTGAATGACTTCGATGCGCGACACTTCGACGCGTTTCTGGACTTCGTCGGTAGATAGGCCTGCCGCGGCTTGCACTTGCCAAGCCGCATAATTGACAACGCCGCGGCCCAGCAGCGCGCCTTCACTGCAGATCACCTCGACAACGTCGCCGGGGTGGAAGTCGCCAACCGCTGCCGTGATGCCAGCGGGGAGCAGGCTCTTCCCACCGTTGATCAGGGCTGCTTTCGCCCCTTGATCAACGATGATTTGCCCTTGGGGCAGCGAGTGAAAGCCGACCCACTGCTTCTTGACCGGCAGATTGTTCAGTGCCGTGTCAAAGTACGTTCCCTTGCCGGTACCGGCAACGGCAAGGTTCAGATCACCCTCCTCAAGTACGCGCCCGATGAAGACTGGCACGCCCCCGCGCATCGCGATGCGGGCGGCCTCGACCTTGGAGCGCATGCCGCCGGTGCCGACCGCGCTCCCAGAGCCTCCAGCGAAGCTGAACAACTCATCGCTGATGGCGTCTACGCGTTCGATGCGCTGTGCGTTCGCGTTCTTACGAGGATCGTCCGTGTACAGGCCGTCCATATCCGTAATGATGATCAATTTGTTCGCTTTGACCAAATTGCCCACTAGCGCCGACAACGTATCATTGTCGCCGAATTTCAGTTCATCCACCGAGACGGTGTCGTTCTCGTTAATAATCGGGACGACGCCGCGCTGCAGGAGCTCGTCAATCGTCATCATCGCGTTCTGCACGCGCTTGCGGTTGGAGAAGTCGTACCGGGTAAGCAGAATTTGCGCCACGCTTACGCCGTGGGAAGCAAATGCTTCATGGTACGCCTGCATTAAGAGCGCTTGGCCGACGGCTGCGGCGGCCTGCTTCTCATGCAGCACCTTGGGCCGTGTGCGGTAGCCAAGGGAAGTGAAGCCTGCGGCTACTGCGCCTGATGTCACGAGCAGCACTTGGCTGCCGCTGCGCTGCAATTGCGCTAGTTCGGCCGCAAAAAAGCGTATTTTATCCGGATTCAAGCCACCCGTATCAGAAGTTAACGAGGAGCTGCCGATCTTGACGACGATTCGCTGAGTCATTTTCATCCCATCCTTCGGTTTCCAACTATGTAGATACAAAAAAGACTCCCGCCCTTAAAACATAAGGACGAAAGTCTGTTGCTTCCGCGGTACCACCTTAGATTAGCGCATGTCAAATAGAAAGCGCTCAACTCTAGATTCCCTGTATAACAGTAGGGCTCTGTTCAACTCATCGTTGACGGTTCAGGGGCGGGTTCGGATTCGGTTCACGGCAAGCTCTCTCAGTCGGTGGAGCTTACTCCCTGGTTACGTGCGGCACGATTCGTACTATTCCCATCATAACGTTGCTGTTTGGAATTTTAATTCTATCTAGAATAGCATGGTACGCGAGACTTTGTAAAGTAGAAAAAGGCCAGATTCCCGCATTACTTCCTTAAAAAAGATTCAACTTCCCAATCCGCTGTACAGCTTCTGCCAAGCGCTCCTCCGAAGAAAGGAGGCCAAGTCGGACATAGCCCTCACCATGCGTACCGAAGCCAACTCCTGGAGCCACGACAACTTTAGCCTCTTCCAAAAGAAGATCAGCTAGGCTCTGGGACGAATGTCCCTTTGGCACTGGCAACCAAGAGAAGAACGAACCTTGGGATGGCTTAGCGTTCCAGCCGATGCTTGTAAGTGCTGTATACAGCGCATTACGACGAGATTCATATACATCACGCAGTTCAGTTACGCAGTCTTGTGAGGCAGTTAATGCTGTAGCAGCCGCTGCTTGAATACCGCCAAACAAAGAGCAATAGTAGTGATCCTGCATCAAGTTAATGAGGCGAATCACTTCTTTGTTTCCAAGGGCAAAGCCAACACGCCAGCCGGCCATATTGTATGTTTTGGACAAGGTATAGAACTCGATGCCTACTTCCTTGGCACCAGGCGTTTGAAGGAAGGAGATCGGCTTCTGACCATCAAAGCCAATTGCCCCATAGGCGAAATCACTGGCTACAACGACACCGTTTTTCTCGGCGAATGCAACGGTTTCTTCATAGAAAGAAGCGGGAGCCGTCGCACCTGTCGGGTTGTTCGGATAATTAATGAACATCAGCTTGGCGCGGTCTAAGTCAGACTGCTTTAACTGCGAATAGTCAGGCAGGAAGTTATTTTCTTCACGTAGCGGCATGAATGCCATTTCGGCACCTGCCAGCGCGACACCTGACCAATAATCAGGATAGCCAGGATCAGGAACAAGGCAGACATCACCGGGATTCAATAAGCATTGAGCGATTTCAATGAGACCTGTTTTACCACCGAAAAGAATAGCAACTTCTGTATCAGGATCCAAATCCACGTTGTGATCCTCTTTATAACGCTGTGCAATTGCTTGTTTCAGAAATGGAAAACCACTGAATGGCGGATATTTATGATACAACGGATTTGCAGAAGCTTCCTGAATGGAAGCTACAATATGCGGAGGCGTAGGGCGGTCTGGATTCCCTTGGCCCAAATTAATAACGTCATGGCCAGCTGCGATCTGGGCATTAGCTTTGCCAACAAGTGTTGCGAAGAATTGTGTCGGTAGACCTTTCATGCGTTCAGCAGGCTGTATTGTAAAGCGAGAAGTTGTTGATGGACTGTTGGTCACGGCTTAATTCACACTCCGGAGGTCGGGATTTTAAACTATACCCTAAATGTAACATGATTAAACTTTTTTTCATAGTCGATGAAGATAATCGATTGTACTTCATTTTGACATTGTCATATGATGAAAGCAAAGATAGGCGAAGGAGATGAATGAGGATTACAGATCAAGCTTATGTAGCGGATGTTTTTCTGCAGGAATCGATACGTGCTTTTCAAAGTATGAAGAAGTTGGGGGATAAAGCGTTTGCCCAGACAAATGAGGTCTTTTTTTATCAGAGATTAGATGAAGCGTCGAATTCCCTAGAAGTGATCATTAAGCATATGCATGGGAATATGTTGTCCCGTTGGACCGATTTTTTAACCTCGGATGGAGAAAAAGAATGGCGAGATCGCGATGGCGAGTTTGAAGGGGATCGTCTTTCCCGAGAAGAATTGCTTGCCCTTTGGGAAGATGGCTGGCAAGTGTTATTCGCAACACTTCGCTCACTGTCATCTGAGGATGTGCTGTCGCTTGTACGTATTCGAGGTGAAAGTCATACTGTATTGCAGGCAATTCAACGTCAGGTTTCTCATTATGGGTATCATGTTGGGCAAATTGTTCTGTTGTGTAAGCATTGGTCTTCTCAGGATTGGCAGACGCTCAGTATCGCTAAAGGTCATTCTAAGCTATTTAAACCTACGTTGTAGTTTAGTTTGATTTGGACCGCTAGTTGAGTTAGGCGCACATTTCGACTAGTATGTACACATACGTATTTTTCTTGATCTGGAAGGAGTATTTTGACATGTCTTCACAATTACTTAATGTTGCTCTCATTCAAATGGATATTACAATCGGGAATCCGGATGCGAATTTCACTCATTTAGAGAAGTTGCTTTTGGAAGCCGTTGAAGCGGTACAGAAGCCAGACGTCATCATTTTTCCTGAGATGTGGAATACTGGCTATGCACTAACTGAAATTCATCAACTTGCTGATGTGAATGGGGAACGGACGAAAGCGTTTTTGAGCAGTTTTGCTCGAACTCATCACGTGAACATTATTGGAGGATCGATTGCAGATAAGAAAGATGATCGTGTGCTGAACACGATTTATGCATGGGATCGTGAAGGTAACGAGATCGCAGAGTATTCCAAAATCCATCTATTCCGACTCATGGATGAGGAGAAATTTTTGCACAGTGGTGAGCAACTTGGCTTGTTTGATCTTGAAGGGGTTCCAGCTGGGGCGATGATTTGTTATGATATTCGTTTTCCAGAGCTGTCACGTAAATTGGCTTTAGACGGAGCACGAATTTTATTCGTGCCTGCAGAATGGCCGCATCCACGTCTGCACCACTGGCGTACGCTTCTTATGGCACGCGCCATTGAAAATCAAATGTATGTAGTTTCTTGCAATCGTGTTGGGACGAGCGGTACGACGAATTTCTTCGGTCACTCGATGGTTATCGACCCTTGGGGCGAGGTGCTTGTTGAAGGTGACGAGAGCGAAGCGATCCTCCGAGCGACGATTGATTTAGAAGAAGTCGTGCGAGTACGTGGTAAAATCCCTGTTTTTGAAGATCGTCGCCCCCATTTGTATTAGGGAGATTGATTTTTGCAACGATATTCTGTAAACTAAGACCAATTGAATCATCAATTATGGCTGTGAAGGATGAATAGTACTTGAAGGACTTCATGTTCAGCGAGCTGGGGATGGTGAAAGCCCAGAATGAAGGTCAAGGAAACGGCTATCCGGAGCCTATACGATAAAGGGGATACATGCTCATTTAGGTGTATCAACTAGGGTGGAACCGCGGGTGCTAAAGCTCTCGTCCCTAGGCATTATTTGATGCCTTTGGATGTTGAGCTTTTTTGATGTCTGCTCATGTCCAAACGGTTGTCATCGGGCGAAGTCCCACTAACTAGAGCTTAAGGAGCGATTGAACAATGAGTGTAACGATGGAGCAAGTTGTCGCGTTAGCGAAGCACAGAGGATTTGTTTTTCCAGGTTCAGAAATTTATGGCGGTTTGGCAAATACGTGGGATTACGGTCCATTAGGCGTTGAACTGAAGAACAACATTAAACGCGCATGGTGGAAAAAATTCATTCAAGAATCCCCGTATAACGTAGGATTAGACGCAGCCATCTTGATGAACCCGCAAGCATGGGTGGCATCTGGTCACGTAGGAAACTTCAACGATCCGATGATCGATTGCAAAAGCTGTAAAGCCCGTCACCGCGCGGATAAATTGATCGAAAACAAGCTGGCTGAGAAGGATATCGAAATCATTGTTGATGGTATGACGTTCGATGACATGATGAAGCTGATTGTGGAACACAATATTGTATGTCCAGATTGCGGAAGCAAGGATTTCACAGATATTCGTCAGTTCAACCTGATGTTCAAAACGTTCCAAGGCGTAACAGAAGCAAGCTCTAACGTTGTTTATCTTCGCCCTGAAACAGCGCAAGGGATCTTCGTAAACTTCAAAAACGCACAACGTACGATGCGTAAAAAGCTGCCATTTGGTATCGGTCAAATCGGAAAAAGCTTCCGTAATGAAATCACGCCAGGTAACTTTACGTTCCGTACACGTGAATTCGAACAAATGGAGCTTGAGTTCTTCTGTAAGCCAGGTGAAGATTTGAAATGGTTCGAGTACTGGAGAAGCTTCTGCCATAACTGGTTGCTTTCCCTGGGTGCCAAAGCTGATAATCTTCGTCTTCGTGATCATAATGACGATGAGTTGTCTCATTATAGTAATGCAACAACGGATATCGAATACAAATTCCCGTTTGGTTGGGGCGAGCTATGGGGTATCGCGGATCGTACGGACTACGATTTGAAACAGCACATGGCGCATTCAGGAGAAGATTTCAACTATATTGATCAAGAAACGAATGAGCGTTATGTTCCTTATTGCATCGAGCCTTCCCTTGGGGCAGATCGTGTGACGTTGGCGCTTCTAATTGATGCGTTCGAAGAACAAAAGCTTGAGGGTGACGACAGCCGTACGGTTCTTCACTTCCACCCAGCATTGGCACCAATGAAAGCAGCGATTTTCCCACTTTCCAAGAAATTGAGTGAAGGTGCACAGGCTGTATTCGCAGATCTTGCAAAGCACTTCATGGTCGATTACGATGATACAGGTTCGATTGGTAAAAGATACCGTCGTCACGATGAGATCGGTACGCCATTCTGTATCACATACGATTTCGAGTCCGAGACAGATGGTCAAGTAACGGTTCGCGATCGTGATACGATGGAACAAACACGTATGCCAATTTCCGAGTTGAAAGCCTTTATCGAAAATGCACTTCAATTCTAATCTTGGCTAATAGAAAACCCCTTGTAAGCACGTCTACTGACGCTAGCTTACAAGGGGTTTTTCGTTAGATTACATAGTCTAAGACTTCACTGTAGGGTAAGTAACGTCGAACTTCACGCAGCGGCGGTGTATAGACATGGATCGAAATGGCGGGTTCATGAAATGGATTGCTTAACTGGTGAATTTGCTCGGCTGGGGCAGTGAAATATTCCCCCGCTTGGATGAAGTCATCCTTAAGAGCAACCGGATATCCATCAGTATCTAAAGCGAAGGTTGAATTCACTAAGGATCCTGAAACTAGATAAGCAGCGCCTATGGACAAGCCGTGGTTATGAATCGCTGTAGCACGTGACGCGGGAATGTGAATGACGATAACTTCCAGAAAAGGTGAACTGAACACCACGTTTCTGCCATAGGGTAGTTGATTGGGCTCAGTCTTGAAATCAGATATGGAAATTAGATTTCGCTCTATCGATTGAAGCGCCTCTTTCAACTGTTCTATGGTTGGTGTGTGCAACTTACAGAATGTCTGTTCAATTGCTCTGATGAGTGTCATTGGCATCTCACCTCCTAGGCATTCTTGCCTCTTTATCAAAATTAATTTGGGAATGGATAAGTTTTTTTTATATAATATGCCTTTGGTTCCGAAAGGGTTAGGGATAATTGATACAATTTTTGAGTGGGTATTAACAGCGACATTCACTGGTGATAGAGAGTAAGACGAATTTCTTAGCGAATTACAGGGATCCTTCTAAAACAGGCCACTAGTTTCGTATATATCCTACGAATGGCACATGCCAGAAATCCTTATTCATGGAGTTAACTATGCAAACGCTGTCTTTTTGTAGTGCAAGTATACTATCTTCTTAGAATTACTACCTTTGCACTATTTCAAGCATTCGATTTGAGCCTTATAGTTAGTGTCACATGCGCGAAAAATACATAATTTTGTAAAGGTTGTGAAGCTAGGGCGACGGTATACGACAAAAATTTTAAATTCTACTCACAGCATGGATGCTATTTATTTCAAGGTTACATAGGGATAGGGAGTGGGATTGATGAAAGGATTAGCTGAAGAGACGCAAATGCATGAATTCACAGAGAGAGTGGGCATCTCACAAGCGGAGATAGCCAAGCTACACGAGAAATCATTTCTTAATGGCGTTCAAAGAGATTCGACACGCGTGAGGTTTCGCGTGCAAGGTAAGATGATGGAACGGCTACTAGCTAAAAACCAAGTACTCATGGATGTCATCCTTCGGCAAGCACATCTGAAGACGAACACCTTCTACTTTCCTAATTTATTGATGGTAACGGATAATCATGGGGTCATTTTAACGATTAATGGGGACGAACGATCGATCCTGCAAGCCGCGAATTTGAACAATATCGGAATTGGATCTTCGTTATCCCTATCAAGTGCGGGGACGAATGCGGTTTCAGCAGCCATTGATCTTCAGCGCCCTGTTTGGATAAGTGGTGAGGATCATTATCTGGATACGATGCACAACTGGGTGACGATGTGCGTTCCGATACAAACAGCTGACAATCAGATCATGGGTTACTTAGTTTTGACTGCCTTTCAGTACATTTCAGCACCATTTATGTATCCATGTATCAAATCAATTGCACTTCTGCTTGAATATGAGCTCAGAAAGACAGAATTGCAAAGTAAAACATGGTTTGTCGAGGAAATGCTGGAAGAACGATTGAAAGCTTTCAAGCTGACGCTGCGTGAGAAGGAAGTCGCGACGTATTGGCTGCTCGATTACGATTATAAGCAAATTGGCAAGGTCTTGGGGATTAGTGAGAATACTGTGCGTGTCTATGTAACGAAGATCAATCGCAAGTTGAAAGTCAATTCCAAAGCATCATTGATTCTTAGTGTTCTTGGCGCCATCTAATGTTGAAAGTATCAAGTCATACATATGCATTACATAAGTAATATAGTTTATACATATTGACGTAGTAAGCTGAAAAATTGTTCAATTTTGTAGAAAAAAAGCTTCAATCTCACACGATGTTTGTGGGGATTGGGGCTTTTTTTGCATGCTCATCGATAGGAGCGACTATCTTCATGACAGAATCAGCAGTGAAAAGGTAAGTGCGGTTCGAATAAACTCGGGTTTTCTTTGAGGAACAGGCTAAAAAATCCCTTACATGCTTTGGAATGGCCACATTTTGCCTAAAAGTAGAATCGAATGTTCGCCTAGGAATATACGAGGAAGACCCATTTTTTAAGCAATTTGCTGAAAAAGCGCGTTCGATCAGATACATATGCAAGTGATATATAGAAGCAATGAAATTTGAAAGGTCAATAGGCGCTTCGAAAGAACTACATGAAACCGCTTCCTAAGTACGACTTCGTTCATGAAGTCCCGACTTGAGCCCCCTGCCGATCCCCCCAATTAGATTGAATTCCCTATAAAATAGCGTCAGAGTGGCTAACGTGGCTTAAGAATTATAGTTCATGCATTAGGTCATTTGAATTAATAAATATGTATGATTTGCTCTACAGAAATTACCGTCTATATTTGAGGCATCCCACCGAAACGGGAGGGAAAATGTCGAGCTTTGAGGGACGGTTGGCTATGAGACAAAGAAGAAGGGCCTTGATCCTGCAGCCTATTAAATGGATTCTTCTTCTAGGCGTCGTCGGTTCTGGAAGTGTATATGGATTATCGGCGGCAGGGTTCATTGAGTGGAATTCAGAGCACAAACTAGAAAGCTTGATGTTCTGGAAAGACACGGATCATGCTTCAACGAAAGGAACTGCTCTTGCAGCTAGCGTGGACAAAGAAAATGCGAAGCCATCGGTTAAACCGGCATCAACGGCAACGGCAACGGCTTCGGCATCGCCGACATCTGTTCCTGCAAGTACTCCTTTAAGTACACCAGCAGCAACATCAGCGGACAAGACTTCAACATCTGGTATGCAAGTCATATCGCAAGCACAGAGTATTGTCGCTGTAAGTGCGAATGAGAAGGGATGGCTGGAGCAGGCGGGATTGATCAAGATTGAACCAGGGAAGCTATTCTCTTATCAAGCTTGGTTGACCGAGATCAGTAAAGGCAAAGTACCTGAGAAGAAGGCAGATGAGTTATCGCATGTAGCATCCTTATTGTATGAAGCTGCACTGCGTGCCGGGATGCAAGTTGGTGAGCGCTATACGCATCAAGACAATCCCGCCTATGCACCTGCTGGTTTTGATGTTGATTTTCAAGGTGAACAGAAAGATTTAACTTTCAATAATTCATTAGGTGTTCCGATTACAGTAGGCGTGATTTACAACGGTGAAACGCCTGTCGTTACGTTCAATGGGAAGCCGAAAGCGGAATGGAAAGCTCCGAAAATTACGGTTAGTAAAGAAGTATTCGCACCAGAGAGCATTGTACTTACAGATTTTACACTGGCCGGTCAAGGTGATAAACGTAGTGAAGGTCAATCAGGACTTCTAGTCAAGGTGTTCGCAGATGAGAAGAATGATGGCAAGAACGAGTTGATATATAAAGATTACTACGCACCGCATCCAATTGTCATTGCGAAGGCGCCAACGGCGGAAGAGCTTAAATCACCGTAAATCATGTAATTGCACAGATCCGTCACGTACTCTATTAACAGAAGGGAGGACCCCCCAATGCGCATAGGTGAATTATTTGTAATGAACGGACTCATCACAGAGGATCAGCTTGAACAAGGGCTGAAGCAGCAAGTGCACACGAGGAAGAAGATCGGTGAGATTCTCATCGATAAAGGGTTGATCACAGAAAGACAACTGGTTGAAGTGCTGGAATTTCAGTTAGGGTTTCCGGTTGTTAATATGTTTGAGACACAGCTTGATATGCAAACGGTTCAGCTCATTCCAGAAACGCTTGCTCGCAAGCACTGTGTGATCCCGATTGAACGTAAGAATGGCAAAATCAAAGTTGCCATGGTTGATCCGTTGAACTATGGGGCCATTGAAGAAATTCGAATGGCGACGAACATGAGTGTGCAGCCAGTCATTGCGATTCGGTCTGAGGTCGAACAAGCCATTACGAAAAATTATGGGATGAAAGAATCAGTCGATGAACTGATGGTCGACTTGGATAAAATCGAGATCAAAGATGAGGAAACCGAAGCGAATGATCAAGGATCACCGATCGTAAAGCTGGTCAACCAAATCATTCAATCCGCTGTGCAACAGAGGGCGTCCGACATTCATGTTGATCCTCAAGAGAAACAGCTGATCGTGAAGTATCGCATCGATGGTGTGCTTCGAACGGAGAAAGCGCTGCCGAAGCATATGCAAGGCGTGTTGACGGCGAGATTGAAAATCATAGCAAAGTTGAACATCGCGGAAAGACGACTTCCTCAGGATGGTCGAATCCAGATGCAGGTGGATAACCGTCGGATTGATATACGGGTTTCGACATTGCCGACAGTTCATGGTGAAAGTATCGTTCTTCGGATCCTAGATCAATCGGCAGGTGTTAAAAAAATCGCCGAATTGGGACTAAGTGATGCGAATTTGGTGAAATTCGACAAAATGATTCAGAAGCCGAATGGGATCTTGTTGATCTCGGGACCTACGGGAAGTGGGAAAACATCAACACTTTATTCAGCCCTGGGACAATTAAATGGGGATGATGTCAAAATCATTACGGTTGAGGATCCAGTTGAGTATCGCATGAATGGTGTAACGCAAGTACAGGTGAACTCGCAGATTGGGCTAACTTTCGCTTCTGGTTTACGATCCATTCTCAGGCAAGATCCGAACATTGTCATGGTCGGTGAGGTCCGGGATGCAGAGACAGCTGAAATTGCGGTACGTGCATCCCTTACTGGTCACTTGGTGTTAAGTACCATCCATACGAACAGTGCAGTTAGTACGATTAGCCGACTTGTCGATATGGGAATTGATTCCTATCTCATTGCTTCCTCGCTCTCCTGTATCGTGGCACAGCGATTAGTACGACGCGTTTGTCGTGAATGTGCTGCACAGGTACCTGCCAGAGAGGATGAAATGAAGCTGCTAGAAACGCATGGGCTGTTAAGTGGCAATGAACAACAACTGGCTGGAACTGGAACAGGTGTCGTGATACCGATGACTTCGCCGAAAGCCATGGATAAACCGGTTATGGTAACGAGGGGCAAAGGCTGCGGAACATGCAATAAAACAGGTTACAGAGGTCGTATCGCCGTGCATGAGCTGTTAGTTGTCGATGAACCGCTGCGCAGCCTAATTGTGCAGAATCGACCGGTTAGCGAGTTGGAGCAGCATTTGATGAAAAATGGTTTTAAAAATATGCTCTACGACGGCTTGCTCAAGATCCGCCAAGGACATACCACAATCGAAGAAGTGTTGAAAGCCGTGGCAGACGAATAGCAGCTGATCTAAAGAAGGCTATGAATGGGGGTGAACTTTAACTTGGCGAACTTTACGTATGAAGCCGTCAATGAAAGCGGTAAGAAGCTGAAAGGGATGGTGAAAGCGCAGAACAAACAGCTGGCGATTACGGAGTTGCGAGGACGCGGGATTACGATTCGCAGCATCCAAGAGCAGCGGAAGACAACGATGGATCTGGAGATTCATATCGGAAGGGCAGTCAAGCTAGAAGACTTCGTCATCTTCTGCCGGCAATTCGCTACGTTGATCCGAGCCGGGATACAAATTGACCAAGCTGTTTCGATTTTGGAAGATCAATCGACCTCCAAATATTTGAAAGCGGCCTTAGGTGATATTTCAGAGCAAATCAGAAGCGGGCACCCCTTATCAAAAGGGATGGGCGAACATCCGAAAGTGTTTCCCGATATGTTCGTTAATATGATGGCTTCAGGTGAAACCGGTGGTAATTTGGACGAAGTCCTGGAGCGGATGGCAGAGCATTACGAGAAAGAGCATAAAACGGTTCAGAAGGTGAAATCAGCCATGACGTACCCGATTGTTGTTCTGGTCATCGCCATCGTCGTCGTCATCTTCCTGCTCTTGAAAATTGTCCCAACCTTTGCGGATATGTTTCTAGAGCAAGGCTCAGAGTTGCCGCTTATTACCAAATTTGTCATGAGTTCAAGTGATGCGATCGTCCATTATTGGTGGATGTTCTTGGCTGGCGTGATTGGAATCATAGTCCTGTATCGGAGCTTTGCTTCGAGTGAGGAAGGGAAGTACTGGATCGATACGATCAAGTTTAAGATACCGGTATTTGGTATTATTCTCAAAAAAGCTGCGGTTGCTCGCATGACGCGTACGATGTCCTCGCTATTCGTAAGTGCGGTGCCTGTCTTACAGGCACTGGATGTAACGGCGAAAGTAGTTGGCAATCGGGTGATTGCCAAGGTCCTCCGAGATGCGAAAGACAGTTTGCAGCAAGGTAAAATGCTATCGGAGCCGATTCAGAAAAGTGGCATTTTCCCCAAGATGGTCGTGCAGATGCTGATCATTGGAGAGGAAACAGGTCAAGTTGATAATATGCTAGCGAAGATCGCTGATTTCTTTGAAGCGGATGTCGATCAGAGCGTAGACCGACTAAAGGCGGTGATTGAACCACTTATGCTGCTATTTATCTCCAGCATTGTTGGTGTGATTGTAGCAGCGATCATGAGTCCAATGTTCAAAATGTACGATAATTTCCTAGGATAACTACCGACCGGCTTGAAAGGAGGTGATAGACAAACATGTCGGCGGTTTTACTAGCATTACAACATAATGTAATACCAGTTTGGCAAGAGCAAGTACATAACCAAAATAAACCTAGAGGTGGGAATGAAATGAACGCATTGGCATTGGAAAACAATCAAAAAGAAGGATTTAAAGCTCCTAAAATGTCTTTCCGCGAGGCAATGAAAAATGAAAAAGGTTTGACGCTCATCGAGTTGCTAGCTGTTATCGTAATTATCGCGATTATTGCAGCTATCGCTATTCCTTCAATCGGTTCGATTCTAGAGAAAACAAGAATTAATGCGCATCGTTCAAACGCACACATGGCGATTGACGCTGCACGACTTTATGTATCGAATGAAGGCGTTACTTTGGCAGGAACTAGTACAACGTTTGTGTTAACTTTAACCGATCTGAATACAAGTGGCTATTTAGAAAATATTCCTAAAGACCCATCCAATAAGCCTAATACTTACGATGCAGGAACTGCAACAACAGCGGCTACCGCAACTACTCCTAGAGGAACTGGTAGTATGGCAGATTCATATGTATTAGTTGCAAAAGATGCTAACAACAATTTCACTTACTCCGTAACGCTAAAAGGCGGCACTCAAAAGTATTTGGACGCGACTTTAGAATCTAACATTGAACTTGCAGGATATGTTGTAGAATCCGGTACTCCAACTGCACCTACTCCATAGTAAGTCCACCAAGCGCGCCGCTTAGCGGCGCGCCCCTTATCCCTTATGCATAACCGAGAGGAGTCACCGCAATGTTCGCAAAGAAAACGAGCAAGTATACATACGGCATGCAAATTTCGGATACAGAAGCGAAGCTGGTTGAAATTATGAACGTGAATGGCCAGGTTACCCTGACACAGCGTCATTCCATTGCGCTGGATAGAGGCAGTATTAAACACGGAAAATTCGTGGACGAAGATTCGGTCATTGCGCGTATCTCAACCCTAGTGAAGCAAATTGGGTTACAAGGTGCACATATCAATGTGACGGTGCCACTATCCAATGTGGTACTCCGTAAATCCGTTTTTTCGGCCTTAAAAGATAAAGCATTACGTAACATGATCGACGTTGAATTACATGGGGGACAGCAATTGCCTTTCAAAAATCCGGTGTTTGATTTTGTTCGACTAGGAGCCCCAAAAGATGAAGCTGCAGCTACTTCGGAAGGTGTTGTGAAATCCTCCAAGTCGTCGGCACAAGAGGAAGTTCTCATCTTTGCGACACCTGGCGAGGTGGTTGAAAGCTATGCACACGTCGTCAAGCAATCAGGGTTAGTGCCAGTAGCCGTTGATTTGGCACCGCTAGCTCTTCATCGTATGTTGGTACGTCATAGCAAATTAACTGGCTCCGCGATGAAGGAACGATTCATGCTGCTGCATGTCGAGCCAGATCATGCGGATGTAAGCATATTCGTGGATGGCATTCCTGTATTTTTCCGTTCCATTCAAATTAATACGAGTTTCTTCTTAGATACAGGGACGGATCAGCTTGCTGCTTATGCGCGTAATCTATCCATGGAACTTGGTCGAGTTTTGAATTATTTCCAATATACCGTGTCCACAGATCAAAAGCATGTCGAGCTTGTTTATTTGGTTGGCGATCATGAATGGATTACTACACTCCCTGAGCATCTTGAAAGTGCCTTTACAGGAGAAATCACATCGTTTCCATTGCCAGCCATTCTGAAAGATGAAGATACGACATGTCAAGCATACGCGGTTCCAGTTGGACTGGCGATGAAAGGAGCTTAAGGACGATGAGTGCAGGCGTACAGAAGCTACAGTCCATCGAAATTAACTTGCTGCAAATGCGGCACGAAGAACAAACTGGACCCAGTCCATTACTACGATATGTCTTTATGACGGCCATTGTACTGGCCGTAGGTGGCATGGGATGGATGTATACAAGCGCTAAGTCAGAATTAAAAAAGACGAACAAGGCATTAGAGCAAGTGAACCTTCAAATTAAAGAAAGTCAAGCGAAAATTGCTGGCTCTCCAACTGCGGGGGCAGTTGCCGATTTCATAGCATTGCCGAAACAACTCATCGCAAGTAAGCCTTTAGCGACAGATGTATTGGATAAACTTTCTGCCCTAATGCCTCTTACTTCAAATTTAACCTCTCTCTCCTTCGGAGAAGGTAACAAGCTCAAGGTGACAGGTAATTTTGCTACAAGCGAAGATATCATTACATTCATGCAAGCGACGAAAGCATCAAGCTCATTTACATTAATTTCTAGCAGTGGGATGAACAAAGTGGTATCGGCGCAAGAAGATAAAAATGCAGCGGTAGTTACCGATCTACCTTTGCCTGTTATACAAGCGACTTTCGAAATTCAATACAAGTCCGATGCCAACAAGAAAGGTTGATCGAACGTATGAGCATGCTCAGCAGTAAAAGAAATCAAATCATCGTCGCTTTCATCCTGGCATTGGCGCTGGTAATGGTGTATATCAATTTCATTTCACCTCTGCAAAGTGAAAAGGAAACCAAAACGAGTCTTCTGATACAGAAAAAACAAGAGTTAGATGCCTTAAACAAAAGAGCTGCAGGCGGTGGTGCAGTTGGTGCTGCGGAGCAAGTCAGTCTCTCCAGAACGCGAGTTCGTGTCCCAGAATCACCAGATGTAGAAGGACTCATACGTGAGGTTCGGATGTTAGAGGTTATCACGAAAATGCCAGTAGCTAGCTATAACTTTGAAATAGGCAAGGCAGCAGATGTTACGCTCAAAGCGCCTGTTAGCCCATCGGCCGCGAATGGGAGTACAACACCAGCTCCTGCTGCACAATCAATGCTATCACTAGCCATTCCAATCAAGCTCAACACGACAGCTAAAGGAGATTATCAACAGATCCACCGTTTTCTAGACGAACTGCAAACGACGAATCGTTTGATGCAGGTGGATAAGTTGACATTTGCGGTGAAAGGCGGGGCACCTGTGAAGTTAAACGCGCTCAAAAGAGAAATTACAGTGAATGTTTCCTTAGTTTCGTATTATGCGCCTGGTTTACAGAAGTTTTTCAAGAATCCGCTTCCTGTTCCTTATACGAAGCCTGCTGGTAAGTCTAATCCAGTCTATTAATAAAACCATGTACATACAGGAGGAAATACGATGAGTATGAGTTCACCAACGACGTCTGACACCTTATCACTGAAAGATCTGCTGCGTGTTTCTTACGAATCGAAGGCTTCTGACTTGCACATTAATGCAACGACAGAGCCACTTATGCGGCTACATGGGAAGTTGATGAAGGTGGTTGATTCCGTTCTTTCTCCTGATGATACTCATCGGATGGCGAAAGAAATCTTAACGAAGGAACAATATGAAACGTTGTCTAAAAAGGGGGAAGTTGACTTTTCGTTCGAGCTGCCAGGTCTTTCTCGTTATCGGGGCAATGTATTTAAGCAAAAACGACATATAAATATGGTTTTTCGTGTCTTGTCGACGACAGTGCCCTCCCTTTTTAGTTTAAATTTGCCTGATTTGGTTCAGGAATTTGCACGTAAGCATCAAGGTCTGGTTCTAGTAACAGGTCCTACAGGTAGCGGCAAGTCAACGACGCTTGCTTCCATTATCGATTTCATTAATGAAACTCAGAAGAAACATATTATTACGTTGGAAGATCCGATCGAGTATATTCATCCAAGTAAAAATTGTCTAGTGGCACAACGTGAAATTGGTATTGATACCTTAACGTTCTCAAACGGGTTGCGTGCTGCATTACGTCAAGATCCTGATGTCATTCTAGTTGGTGAGATGCGGGATTTGGAAACGATTAAGACAGCCATTACGGCTGCGGAAACAGGTCACCTTGTCCTCGCGACACTTCATACCCCGGATGCTCCTCAAACCGTCGATCGGATTATCGATGTTTTTCCAACAGAGCAACAAAGACAAATTCGCGTACAACTTGCATCTGTACTCATCAGTGTCTTATCCCAACGATTAGTACCGCGTATGGATGGACGAGGAAGGGCAATGGCGCTGGAAATATTAATTAATACACCGGCTGTAGCCAACTTAATTCGGCAAGAGAAGATTTATCAAATCAAATCGGTCATTCAAACGAATCGTCAAATCGGTATGCAAACGATGGTTTCCAGCTTGAAACAATTAGTAGAGGAAGGCATTATCCACCGTGATGCGATCAAAGAATATGAGATGACCTTAGGAGAAGATTAAATGAAAACCAATAAACATGCGCTCGTAACTGCACTACTTGTCTTATCCATTCTGTCACCAAGCGCCGTTCTTGCGAGCGAAGCTGCAGTCAATACGGCAGTTAGTGTGCAAGCGAGTAATCCATTTGCAGTATTGAAAGGGCTCGATAATGAAGCTCGTAGCCAACAATACGATAATATGAAGCTTTCACCAGCAGGTTGGCAGGTCGGCATGATTATTTCCAAAGAACCTTATGCTGTTGTTACAAATGTAGATACTTCTGGCGCACATGTGAAAATATGGACGGGAGCTATCGCGCGTGATTACAATGATTTACTCGTGTTCTGGGATGAAATCGGCGTAGATGTGTCTGGTAAACTTGATTTCCATGCCACTGACGTCGAAGAGACGACACGTTTGTACTTTGAAAGCGCCTCCCAAGAGTCCTATCGAGTCAAAGCATACCTAGGCAAAGTACCTTGGGCTAACATCCCTACGGATGCAGAGGCAGCTCGAGATGGCAGTACAAAGGTATCATCGAATGGCTTAATTAACGTATATGGTATCGTTTTTCAGGATCCTGATCGCGCCATTGCACCAACTCTTGGTTCGGTTAAGAAATTACCAGACATGCCAGATACCGTGCCAACGCTGCGTACATGGAAACAAACGGCCATAAGCGCGATTCCAAGTGATGCACTAACCCACTGGGCAAAAGATGACATCCTTGATCTTATGCAGAAATCGATTATCGATGGGTACGAAGATCACACGATACGTCCGAATCGTACGCTTTCGAAGGCAGAATTTGTAACACTTGTTGTTAAAGCACTAGGGATTGAAACGGTTCAAACACCTGTAAAAGGCTACGAGGACATGGGTAAACATTGGTCAACTAGCATGGTTGCTTCTGCGCAAGCCATGGGATTGCTGGATTTGAAACCAGTAGATTTGAACTTTTCTCCGGATTTACCCATTACACGTATTGAAATGGTTGGTCTCGTTGATCGCATTTTACAAAAGTATGCCGTTAAGGGTGGAGCGGGCACTGGTGAATTCACGGATATCGGAAGTTTAACAGACGGAAATAAAGCATCACTTCAGAATGTGATACATGCAGGTATAGTCGGCGGTTATGAAGATGGTTCGTTCAGACCGCAAGGGTCACTCACTCGTGCTGAAGCTTTCAAGGTCATCTCGAGAATCATTCATTTGGTGTAGAAAGGAGTTCGTAACTATGCATTGGTATCAAAAAGCGAAAAAGAAAAGTGCAATCTTGTTAACTGGAATGTTGCTCACGACTATGCTTCCTGTCTTCGTTGGAACGAATACCGTTTATGGGACTGAGGTAGACAATGGTTGCTTAGCTATTAGCGGTGTGGGAAATGTACCCGTAACAAGTGTTGAACGCAATCAGTTGGTTACTATTAATTACACGCTAGACCCGAGTGGCACACATACAGTAACGCAAACACGGGATGCGGTTGATATTGCTTTTGTAGCGGACGTATCTGGAAGTATGGCCTTCCATATGGACAAAGATAATAGCAGAACGCCTATTCGTCTAGATATTCTGAAGAGTGCTTCAGCAACATTAACTAATAAATTTAAAACCGTAAACATGGGTGATCGCTTAGGACTTATAAAATTTAGCTCTGATGCTACAAAAGTGTATGATTTGTCAACGGAATATGAGAAAGTACAGACCGAAATTGACAAACTTAAAGCTGATGGTTCTACCAATATTGACGATGGTCTTGAGAAGGCGAAGACGATGTTAACGGCGAGTGGAACGAAGCCCGTGAAACAAATTATTTTGCTAACAGACGGCAAAGCAACGGTTTGGACGGATGAGAACGATAGGAATAAACAAAAAAGCGGAGAAACAAGTGCTGCAAATGCTGCAAGAGCCGATGCTGATGTACTAGCAGGTCTTGGTATCAAAGTGTATACGATTGCGTTGGCTACAGCTGGTTCCGATGAAATTGATCTAGATTTGTTGCAATATATTGCAACAAAGACGGGTGGAATGGCTTACGAAGCGAGCTCTGCGAGCCAACTCTCAGCAATTTTTGATAACATTGCCAAAACCATTGAAGCGCCAGCTCAACTCAAAACGGTAACGCTTCGTCAACCCATTCCAGCGGGGTTCATCTTAGCACCTGGTGAGAATGCTACGAACGTAAAATATGAAGCTGCAACACATGAAGTTGTGGTCAACGTAGGGGACATTAATTTTCCTTTTGACCAGGATAAGATCGATCTCTCCATTAAATTAATTCCAGATACAGCAGCAGGTGACTATCCACTGCAAGATGCTAAGGTGACTTATAAGGATGCATGTAATGCTAATCGACAGTTCAATATTAATTTTGGTACGCAGATATCTGTAAGTGTTCGTGTGGTTGATAAATATGGCAATGTGTATATCGGGAATAGTCAAGGAGAGCTTCAACGTTTACGAGCTAGTGATAAACAAAAGCAATGGACGATCAATAATAAGAAGGTAGCCATCTCGGATATCCGTTTTATTGATACAGAAGTCCATTCTATTGTTCGCATTAGTTACAAGGATGGTACGACAGAACAATTTGATTTGAAGCCAACAGCACCAGCAACCTATGAACTCGTTGATGGGAATGGGAAGCCGATTAATGAAAATGGTTGGCATATGGGTCCAGGGAAACTTCGGTCGGTGTCGGGCTCAAGCACACAACTGCCGAGCACAACCGTTTATGCTAATGATGATTTCCAAGGGGCTTATGTTGCAGGTTATGAGATCTCTGTTGATAACGGCAGCTGGCAATCACAAACAACTAGTGGTGTGGTTATTCCTGATGGTAATGGTGTGAATTTCATGACGCGTGCATTCACGAATGCGATTAGTGGCAGTGCTGCGATTCCGATTGCTGGGGCAGTCGCAACCGGTAATGTTTCCTTAGATAGCACAGGGCCTATGATTAGCTGGAGCCATAATATTGTTAATCCAACGGATGATGGCATCATTTATATCACGGCAACCGATAATCTAAGTCCAGTAACAAGTGTGAGAGTCTGGTTCGATAATAAATCGTATTCCATTTCTTCGAGCTCATCGAAAATGACTAAGAATGGTAATACCTATGCGTTTCGATTAAGCGATGTGACAGGTTTCGATACGGTGGAGAAGCGCCAAGGCTGGCATCAAATTCAATTCGAAGCGACTTCCATCGGAGGGACAACTTCAACAGCACAAGCGCCTGAATATTTCGTTATAAATCCAGGTCCAACAGCTACGCTCAAAGGCATGAATTATAATGCTGGTGATATTTCAGATAAACCGGTAAGTGTTGCTGTGGTAGATGAGAAGTATCCTGTCACTGATCGTACTTTCGGCAGTCACGTAGAGCATGGCTTCACGTTGAAAAATATGTATTACGTGATTAAACAAACATCGGCGATGCCAGAAGCAAGTGAATGGAAGCCACTGGCTTCGAAGCGCTTAACGGTGACAACCAAAACGAACACGACATCCGGAACGTATTATGTGTTCTTAAAACTAGTCGACAGTTCGAATGTTGAAATGGTGCAACAACCACTGATGGTTAAATTCGATACCGAGCAAAATAACAACTAGACTGGCGAAATCGGTGAGGTAGTGAGGAGGACTTACGGTGCGCCGCAATGAACGTCGGAAGCAAGTTCACCTTAATGAAGACGGTATGTCACTCGTGGAAATCTTGATTGCTGTGACGATTATGTCAATTATCAGCGTCACGTTGATGGGCTATTTCACCTCAGCTGTTGATAAATCTGCGCAAGAGAGCCGCAAAATTATCGGTGCCAACTTAGCTCGATTGAAAGCAGCTGAGCTGCGGGATTATTTCAAGAATGGGTATGATAGCGCCATCCTGTCCCAGCTGGCAAGCAGTCCCAAGTTTTCGGGTGACTTATCGAGTAATGGATCTGAGTTAATGAAAGGTAGATTGGACTCAACGGAGATCAATGGCACCACGTATCGATATTTGGTTGAACTTGATAAGAGCTATTCTCGCTGGGAAGCTTCGGATCCGTTTCGCAATGATTCGGACGACTATTTGGCCCAAATGTTCGTTACCGTGTATTGGTCGAATGAAGATTCTCTAGATGCACCTTCAGTAAAAGCATCAACGACACTCGATACGTATCTTATCAAAAGGTGGTAACGCCACATGCAGCGCAATGAGAAAGGGATGACCATGATTGAGCTACTGGCTGCTTTGCTGATCTTCGGCATGGTAGCCTCCATCCTGTACTCTTTTATGCTAATGGGCGTGTCGATGTATAAACGAGTCACGATGGAAACCCAGATGCGTAATCAAGGAGACGGGTTATACAGTCAGATTATTTCGGAGTTGAAAGAAGCGATCTACGTTCAAGATGAAGGGACGGATAAGAAGATCATTCGTTATGCGAAAAAGAATGATGACCCGAACATTTATATTGATCTCTATGAAATGGAAGTCATACCGAATCCAACTGGCGGAGGAAAAATCGAAATTAGGGAAGCTGGAACGAATGTTGTTAAACGTGTTTTCCAATTGGGAAGCAATTTTACCATTCAAAAAGGCAGCTTAAGTGAAGCGAGTCAAAATCATGATCGTGTTCAAGTAACGCTTGAGTATGCCAGAATTAATGCGAATCAGTTTAAGTTAGCAGACAACCCGAAGCTGGTCATTAATTCGCAAATCCCACTATTCCGTAATGAATAAATGTAACGGATTGGAGGAGGCATGTATTGAACTCTAGGAAAGAAGGCTATAATGGCCTCCAGTCGAGGAAACAGAACGAGGAAGGCTCAGCGCTAGTCATTGCTTTACTTGCTGTTGTTTTAATGACCATGATGGGTCTTATCCTCATGAGTGTACTTCGTGGAGGCGCTATTCAAGCAGCCACAACTGAGTCAAAAGTTCAAGCGGAGGCGATCGCACAGAAGGGGCTGGATGATACACTTGCCCAAATCCGCAGAGCCGTTGCCAATGGTGAAACGATTGGGGGAACAAACTATCGGAATCGCGTTCGCAATGTAGAGAATCAACTGGTGTTGATGCTTCCATTTATTGATAAGCATGTAGGTGATTCTCATCATTCAAATGATAAGAACGGGGAAGTCATAGAAGCGAAGAAAGGGACTTATCAAGTCGATATTGTTCTTGCAGAGCCCACGAATCCAGAATCACCGACGAAAAAGCCTTTGGCAATCCCTGACGCTCCGTACGTTCGCAAATTCACGATAACTTCTCGAGGTATGATGGCGGGCACTCCGACTACCATTGTTACGAAAGAGATGACCGTTTATGTGAGTACGATTAACCCCGTGTTTCGATATCCGGTCTCATCGGGAGGTGATTTGGTACTTAATGGTACACCTTCGATTAAAGGAGATATCTATGTAGCCAAACATTTGTATGTTCGGGATGAGGCTTTATTTACAGGCACAACCAGCGGTACAAATCGAAGTAAATATGGGATTCAAACAGGACGGCCTGAGATTCGCGGTTTCATTCGAGTCGACGGAGACAGCGATACTATAGCGCCAGGGAAGTTCAATTTTACCCGATCGGATGGATTAACTGAATTTCCGCCGCTCACGCAAACAAGTGAATTTGTGCAACCCGACTATTTTAGACCGCAATATTTTCCGTTAGAAGATCCAACCCTAGATGCTGACGTTGAAGTAGATGTAGAAGGGTTTGTCACTAGTAAAACACAGATTGATTTAGCAGCCAAGTTAGCAGCTTTAGGTGGGTATTCAGCCCCGGATCCAGCAATTATTGAATTACCGCCATTGTTTCAAGATTTGACAATGAGTAAGCTGTTCAACGATCAATGGGTAACTGTTGATGGTGAGGTAAATGTATTTGATGAAGCATCAGTCACGAATGAGGCCGACCTGTTCATTAATAATGGTGTGCTTACCATGGCGAATGACGCATCGAAACTCAAACTGAAGAATGGTTCCCTTTATGTGAAGTCACCGGATCCTAATTTAGTAGCGGCGGATCTCCGAGGCGAACTTTCGGTGGAACCAGGGAAATTCTTAGCCATTGATGGCAATGTGACATTGAATAATGGATTTCGTTTTCCAAATGGCACGATGTATATCAAAGGTGATCTGAAGATCATTGGAAATGTATGGTTGCAAGGTACCGTGTATGTACAGGGTAACGTTGAGTTAAAGCAGATGACCTCTATTAATAAAAACACGGAGGAGACTCCAGACCCTTCCTTAACACCGCTTATTGTTGTCGCCTCTGGGGAGATCGTTCTGGGAAATAGCACAAATACGGATGATGAGAATGTTCGCGCTTTCTTCTACACGAAGCAAGGAATTCGCTTATATGGAGTCATTTCGAAGATGAGGCTGACTGGCGGTATACATGGCGGTTCAGGAGGTGTAGAACTTAATGCAGTGAGAGGTGAACTGACTACAGGTGGAAGCTCCGTTTCTAAGTATCAAGGTAGTGCACCCTGGAGTAGAGAAGTACCTGAAGTGCAATTGGACAATTCAAAACCATCTAGGCTTCAGATTTTTTATGATGATAATCTCTATGATCAACCGCCAGACGGCATTCCTACGACAGACAATTTCAACGTGTTTGTGAAAAACGTAAAATACATCAAGTAACTACAGATTAACCATTCTGGAAGGAGGTACCTTCAATGTCATTCCAAATCCTAGTCGTTGACGATACAAAATTTATGCGGAAAATGTTGACTGATATTTTGAAGCAATACGGTCATGAGGTGGTTGGAGAAGCAGAGAATGGTAGACAGGCCGTACAGAAGTATGAGGAACTTCAGCCAGATATTGTTCTGATGGATATTACGATGCCCGAAATGGACGGAATTGAAGCGATGAAGGAAATTCGTAAACTCAATCCATCTGCAGTTGTTCTCATTTGTTCGGCCATGAGTCAGCAGGATCTCATCTCAGATGCATTGAAAGCTGGGGCAAATGGCTATGTGATGAAACCTTTTAAACCCAATCGCGTGAATGAAATTGTTCGAAAATATGGTGTTCCCCGTGTAATAGGCCATCTAATACCGCAAGAAATGCAGCGCACGGAAGCTGTTGCCGTAGAAATTGAGGTTGTAGAGGCGACCGTTGAGAAAGAGGAATTGGAATTGCAGGCTAACTTAGCCGAAGGTGCAACCGTCCCAGTAGAAAATTTACATGCCGTTGATCAAGGTTATGCAGAGCCGAAGGAGTTGCTTCTTACGAAGCAAGATCAGGAAATGATGAATGAAGTCTCATCGAGCAGCGTTTCCAACCAAGAGATAGTAAGTAAGCTGGTTCATGAGGAAGAGCAGGTTCTTGAAGTCGTTGAACTCCAACAAAGTAGTATAGAAACGGAGTCTGTACCAGAACCAGAATCGGTAGCAGAACCACAACCAGAACCAGAATCCCAAATCAAGAATTATGCCGCGGAGGAAAGGAAAGTTGCAGCAAAACCTGCTCAGGTTGTCAATGCACTGGAAGTTTTACTCGCGTTTGCCGAGGTTGAGGAATCTAAAGTTGCTCAGGTATCATCGGATCCCATACAAATGCATGAGACGCCTGAACAATCACAGACGACTGAAGAAGAGGATCGACTCTTGGAAATGGAGAGGCTTGCCGCTGTGATGCAGGGTGATCTAGAGCAGGAATGGCAGCTGGAGCAACAGCAAAAGAAAGAAGAAAACTTTATTGCGTACGAGGCCCCTTCAATAACGGATAACTACCCTGTCGCAGAGCAAGCTGTCGAATCAATTATTGAAGATACAGATTCGAGGTCAATTGAACTTAGCATAGATGACCTTAATGAGATAACTATGGAGATGGAAACATTAGACTCTGCTTATGAAGTGAAAGATCCTGTCATAGAAGTTCCAGATTCAAAAGAGGAAGTTCCCGTAAGTACACCTTCAAAATCTCAGGAAGCGACTGACGTGAATAAAGTTGGCTTTAAAGCTGTGAATGGCGGCAAGATCATTAATTTATTCAGGGGGAATGGACCAATGAAAAATTTCACAAGCAGTGTTATGTGTAATTGGAGCGAGGATTTGAACGGAGAGATGACGCAATATCTAGTCGTTTGTACAGAAGCTGAGAATAAAATCGAAATTGATATGACAACAGCAGGTGGGCAAAAACAATCCCTTACGGTTACGATTGAAAGCTTTAATCAATTAGCTGCCTGGCTGCAGGTTCAATTGGGGACTGCACCCGTGAGCAATCGTGAATATGCCAAGAAAGCAGATTTCTAAAGTAAGGTTTTAAGAAGGTTAGACATCTAGAGGGGGTTAGGCAATGGGGTGGGAAGCATGGAGTTACACAATTCTATTGTTCATAGTGGGTGCGTTATTTGGTTCATTCTTTAATGTCGTGGGGCTTCGGGTACCCAAAGGTGTATCCGTCGTTGCCCCGCGATCTAGCTGCGGAAGTTGTGGGCGCCAGCTTAACGCGATTGATTTAATTCCGATCTTGGGATGGTTTATCCGAAGAGGGAAATGTCACACATGCGGTTCACCAATATCCCCTGTGTATATCGTTGGAGAGTTAGCAGGAGGTGTCCTATTTGCCTCTCTTCCCTTTTTGGTCAGCGTAAATGAACTATGGATTGCTTATCCACTTGTATCTGTGCTTCTCATCCTGACAGTGAGTGATTTGGCTTATATGCTCCTGCCCAACAAAATCATTTATCCAGCCATGCTGTTATTTGCGGGAATGCGATTGTTCGTTCATCCTCTGCCAATTTGGCATTATGCGTTGGGATTCGTAATTGGAGGGGGTACATTGCTCGCTGTATCTCTCGTCGCAACTTGGATGGGGAAGCCGGCTATGGGCTTTGGAGATATTCGATTGATGGCTTTAGTAGGACTCGTCATGGGAATCAAGCTCGTGCTGTTATGCATTTTTCTGTCGGCGCTGCTCGGCAGCGTCATCGGTGTGGCTCTAATCGCCTCAGGTAAACTGGATCGGCGTTCACCAATTCCTTATGGTCCTTTCATCGCTGTCGCTGGTTTCATCTGTTTTTGTTTCGGAGACCCATTGATGACGTGGTATATGGACCTCATCGTATGGCAGTAAAACTACATTTTGTAAAAGAGAGGTCGTACTCCTATGAACTGGTTTCTAGCTCAATCGTTTCGTGCTAAGCTGCAGCTCGGATATTATACTGTTGTTGCCTTCTACACCGTTATTATCCTTATTCTTATGTTAACGGCAGATGTTTCTATCCTTTTTGCTTTATCTTCGTCACTTATCCTAATGGTGTTTAGCTTTCCTTATGTACGCTTCTTGGAAAAGGCGTTAACAGAGCCCATTGATAATGTAACTCGTGTCGCGATGAATATTGCCAAAGGAGACTTCACACAAACCGTGGATGCTTCCTCCAAGGATGCGCTAGGCGATATGGGGCGATCTTTTAATGCCATGATCGTGAAATTGAAGGAGTTACTAAATGAAACGGCTTCGATTTCGAAGCATGTAGCAGACTCAAGTCGTGATATTTACCATAAAAACGAAGGTATTAACACGATGATTGTTGAAGCAACAGGCTCGGTCACTTCACTAGCTGAGGGAGCTAATGAGATTTCATCTGGTGTTTTTAAAAGCTTTTCCGTCGTAAAGGAAATCGAAACCAAAATCACGGATTATGTGGATTCCACACATGAGATGAATAATCGATGCGGTCAAACGCTCGATCTCGTAAAAAAAGGAATGAGAGCGGTAGAAAGTCAATCCGAGAGTGTTTCTCATATCGTGCTTGCGACAAGTAATGTATCGGGGACGATTGATGATCTAGTAAAGGAAGCGGCTGGTATTTCCTCCATTACACGCACAATTTCTGAAATTGCTGAACAAACCAACTTGCTGTCCTTAAATGCTTCCATTGAAGCAGCGCGTGCAGGCGAGCATGGAAGAGGGTTCTCAGTTGTTGCTCAAGAAGTTCGCAAGCTAGCTGAAGAGTCATCTAAATCGGCCAAGAGCGTATTTCATATGGTACACAACATTGAGAATAGTATAAAAATGGCCCAGAAAAATATTCAGATCAATGAGGAAATTGCTCGCAGGCAGACAGAGTCCATAGAAGCAACGGAAAAAATATTCGGTGAGATGGTTGAAAGTATTCAATTCATTACGCAGCGTATGAGTGAGTTTACGGGAGAAAGTCAGAAGATGCTGAATGCAGCCCAGTTCATTACAGGCACCATGGAAAATATTTCAGCGATTACCCAGCAATCGGCTGCTGGTACAGAGCAGGTATCTACTTCGATGGTACAACAAACGCGTTCCGTCAAGGCTGTTGTTATTCAGTCTGAGCAAATGCTTCGAATGGTAACCCAATTGCAGCGCACGATTCAGATATTCAAGCTTTGAGAGAATGAAGCTGAGATCCAGTAAGCGTGCAAGAGGAGAATCCCCAAATAAATGACGGTAGAGAGGCGGAACAAGTTGTTGATGAGCAGTCGTTTGCCTACTTTTGCTGCAATAAAGAAGAGCGAAAGGGGGAGAATGATTTTAATGCCATAGAAGGCAATGTAGCTATGTTCGTATAGGAAAGCCATAATCGGATTGGCTTCACCAATTAATTGCAACCGGAGACCCATGTCCGTTAGTCCTGCATCCATTAAGCTAGCAATACATAGGAAAATAATTAAATTTCGACTCAAAGGGACCACTCCTTTTGGCATTGGGAGGTTATGCTAACAAATCGTTTGCATAACCTCTTTCATTGTGGAGATAAATGCTTCAGCAGCTTTAGAAATATAGCGACCTTTGCGATAAGCAATAACAAGCTTGCGCGTTGGTCTGCCCTCTAAGGCAACGTTTACGGGAGAAAGCTCATGTAAGCTTCTTTTCGAAATCAAGTAGGGTACGAAAGCGATCCCCATCCCAGCAGCAACAAGCGATTGCACGGTTTCCATATTACTCGATTCAAAGACAATATTCGGTGTGAATCCAGCTTCCTGGCACAGATCAAGGGTCAGTTTTCGGAAACCTTGTCCTTTCTTCAAAGCGATGAATGCTTCCTTTTCCAATTGAGATATTCGTATGGGTTCCTTGCTGGATGCTAATGGATGCAGCGGCGGAACGGCAAGGATGATTTCTTCTTCTAATAAAGTCTCATATACGAGAGATTCTTCACGTAAAGGCAAGGATAGAAGAGAAATATCGGTTTGACCATTCACCGTTAAGGTTTCCAGGTTGGATGAAGTTTCTTCGACGAGCGAAATTTCAATATCTGGATAAGCTGCTTGAAAGACAGGCACCACGAAAGGTAAAATAGTTGAGCCTGTAATTGGCATACTGCCGATCACTAGGCGGCCTTTCTTCATTTGAGAAATGTCTTCCATTTCTTTTTTGAGCCCCTCGATCATATCGAGAATTTTCTGTGACTTCTCTACAAAGAGGGAACCCGCGTGGGTCAGCTCAACTGAATTCGTACTGCGTTGAAATAATAGAACACCGAGTTCCTTTTCTAGCTTAGACAATTGCTGGCTTAATGAAGGTTGGGCAATATGTAACTTCTCCGCTGCACGTGAGAAATTCCGTTCTATGGCGATCTGGATGGCATACTGTAATTGACGTAATTCCATGCGAAGAAGTGTCTCCTTTATAGATGTCTTGAAGGTTATCATATCAAGCTTTTTGGGGTGAAACAAGGTGAACATAGGAATAAATAACCATAAAGGGCAATGACGACTGGTTTCATCCAGTTTCATTGCCGTTTATGGTTATTTATCGCTATTTGCGAACTGTGCTTCTATACATAAGGAATAATAGATACGGAGCGCCAATGATAGCTACAACGATACCAGAGGGAATCTCCTTGGGTATGAGAATCGTTTTACCAATGATATCAGCACCTGTAAGCAATATAGCGCCTAGAATGGCCGAAAGGACAACAGACTTCTGGTGATGTTGCCCCAAGAATAGACGCACCGCATGGGGAGCGAGTAAACCGATGAAACTAACGGTGCCGACACAAGCAACGGCAATTGCAGCAACAAACACACCAATTATTGCTGAGATAAGTCTTGTTTTCTGTAACTTAAGGCCTAGTCCAAGAGACACGTGGTCACCGAAGGCCAACAGATCTACACGTCGACCTAGCAGCCATGCACTTGGGAGTAAAATAACTGTCGTGATCAGGAGTTGGATGCATTCTTTCCATCCTCTAGAGTAAGTACTGCCAGCTAGCCAAGTAAGTGCAGGAGCAGCACCTAGCTTCGATTGAATGACAAGAAATTGGATGATAGCCGAGCCAAGTGCCGAAACGGCGATCCCGATGAGAATGAGAACGACGGGATTCAGCCCCTTTTTCCAAGCCAAGGCATACACGCTTCCAGCAGAGAGGAGCGCGCCTATGATGGCGCCAACGGGCACCCAAGTACCGGGAGCAGATGGCCAAATGGTTAGGACCAACAAGGCGCCCATCCCAGCTCCGGAGGTAACACCTACAACGGAAGGATCCGCAAGTGGGTTCCGAACAGCGCCTTGCATCATCGAGCCTGCGACAGCTAAGGAGGCACCGGCGAGAGCAGCAACGAGAATGCGAGGAAGACGCAAGCTCAGAATAACATTGCGAGCCATCTCCTCGCCATGGCCGGTTATTACGGCGATAACTTCAGCAAAGGGGATACGCAGGGCTCCGGCAGTTAATCCGTAGAGCAACATGAAAATTAAAGCAGCGCTAGATACGAAAACTAAAATGGGATACGGAATTTTAGTGCCGACATAACCGACACTCATCGAGCTGCTTTCAGCTGAAGATTTCATTCTGGAGCCACGAATCGCAAGCCAGATTAACCATGGAGCACCAAGTAAAGCGGTAACGGAACCCGCGGGTAGCTCTCCGAGTGTACTTCGAAACATTTTGGCAACCATATCCGCACTAAGTAAAACGACAGCTCCCCATAGGGCACTGCCTGGTATCAATAGTCGATGACGTTGTAAGCCTATTAATCGGACTAGATGAGGTGCGATTAGGCCGATAAAACCTATAGGTCCTACTACGCTTACTGTAACGCCGGCAAGTAGAATGGCAGAGGCAAGGGCCACTATCCGAACCATATTTACATTTTCACCTAGTGAAATAGCAGTTTCTTCATTTAATGCAAGCATATCTAGCTTTTGGCTGAAAAGGAAGGCAACGACAAGTCCAATGCATATCCAAGGGAGCGCATATTGGACACCTTGCCAATCGTTCTGTCCTAACGCGCCTGATCCCCACATGAACAAGCCATTTGTTTCATTCTCATACATAATTTGCAGACCACTTGTGAAGGCGGAAAGAACAAGCGTTACGATCATTCCGGCAAGTGCCATTCGAAGTGGTGAACTTTTGCGACCACCCGACATGAAGTAGGCCATCAAAGCAGCTCCGCAAGCACCGATTAGCGCTAGAAGTAAGGAATGATCAGACTTCAGTGCCGGGAAAAATACCGCCGCCAAAACGATTATGAAATATGCGCCTGCGTTCAAGCCAAGTGTTGAAGCGGAGGCGAGGGGATTGCGGGTAACCGTTTGTAGCAGTGCTCCTGCTACAGCAAGGGCAGCACCTGCAAGCATACCTATGACAGCGCGCGGCATGCGAAGCCCCCGCACCATATGATGGTCGGGGGTATCTTGTGGAGATATCAAAGCTTGTATGACCGTATGAACAGTAATATTGGCTTCTCCTTGTGTCAAATTGAGAAAAAGGAGAAGGCAGAGTGCAAGCAGTCCGCCTCCGAACACAAGAAGTGATTTCCACTCGATATTAGCGAAACGGTTAGTTTTCGATTTCATCGCAGCTTGGATCATTTGGTCAATGCAGAAGCAGCAAGCTCAGCAAAAACTTTAGCTGATAATGGACCACCGAAAGTCCATGTGTTGCCTGGGAGTTTGAAAGTTTTGTTTTCTTTAACAAAAGCAAGGCCTTTCCAAACGGCATTATCTTTTAATTGTTTTTCAAATACATTATCCGTGTCTTGAACGATATAGAAGAAGTTCGCATTTTGAACAGCAGGTAACGCTTCTACAGAAGCAGTAGAGAATCCATATAACTCAAATTTGCTGGATTTGAATACATTTTTCAAGCCAATGCGTTGCAAAATTTGAACGACCATGGAGTTGTCGGTGAACATGCGAAGATCTGCATTGTTTTGGTTACTGAACGCCTGCGTTAAAGCGAACTCCGCTCCCTCTTTTTTCGCAGCTGCTAGTTTCGCTTTCGTATCCACGAACGCTTTATCAAGATCAGCTAGGACTTTGTCTCCTTCAGCTTTCTTGCCAGTGACATCAGCAATTGTCTTGAATGTAGTTAGCATACCTTCATATTGATCGCCTTTTCCTTCAGCTGGGTAGGATTCAAATACGATCGTTGGGGCGATTTTGGAAAGCGCCTCATAATTTTTGCTTGAACGCAAAGTGCTTGTAATAATAAGATCTGGCTTCAATCCTGTAATTGTCTCTAAGTTAGGCTCTTGGCGTGTACCCACATCAACAACGGAGGCATCTAGTGCTGGTTTCACGTTGACCCATGTGTTGTACCCCTTCGTATCAGCTTGACCAACAGGTTGAATTCCCAGAGCAAGTACATCCTCGGTATAAGCCCATTCTAATGTAACAATGCGCTTCGGTGTACCTTTAATCGTAGTTGTTCCTAGTGGATGCGTAATAGTTTTCACTGCATCTGCTGCAGGTGTAGCAACTGCTGAAGCTGCAGGCTGAACTGATGAAGCTGGACTAGGTGTAGAAGTGGTAGTTCCACAAGCTGCTGTGATGAAAAGTAACATGAGTGAAAGCGTAAAAGTAACTGGTTTAATAAAGTTTCGCACAATAATTCCCCCTAAGTTTATGTATTCATATGATTGGTGAATCGATGGCCAATTCGATATCGCTAAGAGAATGATAATCATTATCAATTATAATGTCAACTGTTATCTATTTTATAGGAATAATCTATCAAGCTTATAGTTATTATATCTTGGAACTATGACGCGATCCGTGCTAAAGTACTATATGAGGGTAAGACATTAGCAAACTAATGCGGATAATGACAAGAGGTGACTGGGTATGAGTAAAAAGACAATGTTCGAGAAGATTTGGGATAATCACGTTATTAACCAGGAAGACGGCAAGCCTAGCGTTATTTATATTGATTTGCATCTAGTACATGAAGTAACTTCACCGCAAGCTTTCGAAGGACTTCGCATGTCCGGTCGTAAAGTTCGTCGTCCTGACTTAACTTTCGCAACAATGGACCACAACGTGCCAACGAAGGACCGTTTCAATATTACTGATCCGATTTCGAAGCAACAAATCGATACACTTTCACAAAACTGCCGTGACTTCGGCGTTACACTTTTTGACTTGGACAGCCTAGATCAAGGTGTTGTTCACGTTATGGGACCTGAACTTGGTCTTACACACCCAGGCAAGACAATCGTATGTGGCGATAGCCATACTTCAACACACGGCGCATTCGGCGCACTTGCTTTCGGTATCGGTACAAGTGAAGTTGAGCATGTTATGGCAACGCAAACTTTGCAACAATCGAGAGCGAAATCCCTTGAAGTTCGTATCAACGGCAGCTTGAAGCCAGGCGTAACGGCAAAAGATTTGATCCTAGGTGTTATTGCGAAATACGGAACTGATTTTGCTACTGGTTATGTTATTGAATATACGGGCGAAGCGATTCGTGATCTTTCCATGGAAGAGCGTATGACCGTTTGTAACATGTCCATTGAAGGTGGAGCTCGTGCTGGTCTAATTGCTCCTGATGCGACAACATTTAACTATCTGCGTGGTCGTGAGTATGTGCCTCAAGGTGCTGATTTCGACGCAGCTGTTGCAGAATGGTCCAATCTTGTAACAGACGAAGGCGCTACGTATGACTGGGTATTGGAATTTGATGCAGACACATTGATTCCGCAAGTAACCTGGGGTACGAGCCCTGGTATGGGAACAAGCGTGACTTCCTTAGTTCCGGATCCACAGAGCTTCGAAACAGAGAATGAACGTAAAGCTGCTGAAAAAGCACTTGAATATATGGATTTAACACCAGGAACACCGATGACAGAACTGAAGGTGGATTATGTCTTTATCGGTTCTTGTACAAATGGACGTATTGAAGATCTTCGTGCAGCAGCTAAGATTGCACAAGGTTATACAGTAGATCCAAGCGTAACAGCAATCGTAGTTCCAGGTTCCGGTCGCGTGAAAATTCAAGCAGAGAAAGAAGGTTTGGATAAAATCTTCTCCGATGCTGGATTCGAATGGCGCGATGCCGGCTGCAGTATGTGTTTGGCGATGAACCCAGACGTACTTCAACCAGGACAACGTTGTGCATCCACATCCAACCGTAACTTTGAAGGTCGTCAAGGCCGCGGCGGACGTACGCATCTTGTATCCCCAGCAATGGCTGTTGCTGCAGCGATCAAAGGTCATTTCTATGACGTTCGTGATTGGGAAATCAAAGAATACCAACAAGCTTAATTTCGGCTAAATAAAGCAATGTTTAAGATGCTAGTTTTGCTATAGCAAAACTTTAAGGAGAATGAGAACATGGAAGCTTTCAAACAACATACAGGTCTTGTAGGCCCTGTTGATCGTGTAAACGTCGATACAGATGCAATTATCCCTAAACAATTTCTTAAACGAATTGAGCGTTCTGGCTTCGGACAATTCCTTTTCTTCGAGTGGAGATGGGATGAAGCAGGTAACGTAATCGAGAATTTCCCATTGAATCAAGATCGTTTTCAAGGAGCTTCCGTTCTGATTTCCAGAGCGAACTTCGGTTGCGGATCATCCCGTGAGCACGCGCCTTGGGCAATTCAAGATTTCGGATTCCGCGTTATCATCGCGCCTTCCTATGCAGACATTTTCTACAACAACTGTTTCAAAAACAGCATTCTGCCAATCAAATTGTCGGAAGAGCAAGTTGAAGATCTGTTCCAACGTACTGCGAAGCACGAAGGATACAAATTGAATGTTGATCTAGAAAATAAAAAGCTGACTGATGAGTACGGTCTTGAAATCCAATTTGATTTGGATGAGCACCGCCGTCAATTCTTGCTGCAAGGCTTGGATGACATTGGATTGACACTTCAACATGAAGCGAAAATCACAGCATATGAGCAAGCTCACCAAAAACGTTTAGCTTACAAATAAGCGATTACCAGAAGACGTATCCCTTCGTGGGGTACGTCTTTTTTGTTTTTATTTTTCAAATTTCACTTATAAATCTTGCAACTTTTGGCAATTTGCTTCGTCTAATAGATTACTAGAATGTCGAAGTAAAGGAGGTTGCGCTGTCAGGTATAGGTTAATTTTGCTATAATATAAAGGAAGCTGATAGTTTCATAGAATTAGTTGAATGGTTGCGTCCCCACATCCCCCAATTCCGACATTACATAGAGGTGAATGATGAAATTACCTGCATTTTGTTTGTTTTTGCTCGCATGTCTGTTGCTGCTGCCAACTACCGCCCTTGGAGCTGAAGCGCCAAAGCCGATTAAGCTTTATATGAATGAGAAGCAGCTTGAAGTCCAAGGTGTTCAGCCGCGAATTGTGAATGATAATACGATTGTTCCCGTTCGAATTATAGTCGAACAAATCGGTGCTCAAGTAAGCTGGGACGAGGCCACAAGCAAGGTAACTATCGTGAAAGACAAAATCAATATCCAGCTCGTGATTAACAATGTTACAGCACTCATTAATGGTAAAAAAGAAACATTAGAAGTAGGACCAAAGATCGAAAATGGCTCAACAATGCTACCGCTGCGTTTCATCGGCGAGGTATTGGGTATTGAATTTAAGTGGGATGGCGCTACTTCATCCGTACATATGTTCAAAGCTATTGAATCGGATTCTAAACCAGTTACGGGTCCTGTTGAAGTTGTAGTTCCTGACGGCGGTACAGCAAATCCAGAGACCAAACCTCCAGAAACGAAGCCTTCTACCGGGACAGGCACAGGAAGCGGCACAGGCACAGGCACAATCACGCCAGACCCATCGGTTCATGTGATTACTTCTATTTTACTTACAGAAACAGACTTTACAGTCATTGCAAAGGATGGGACCCTAAGTCCGAAGGTGTTAACTTTATCGAATCCTTCACGTCTAGTATTTGATTTCCCTAATACTACATTGGATGATTCCCTGCAGAAGCTGCTTGTTAAAAATTCCGGAGAATTGCCCTCCAAGCAGCCGCTAGTGTCCAAAGTACGATTTTCTAATTTCAACGATAATCCAGCTACGGTGAGAATTATTCTAGATTTGAACGCGCCAACGGAGTATCAAACGATAACGACTAAGCTTCCTAATCAATGGAAGGCTTCGATAGGTGAGAGGAAATTAACTGTTATCATCGATGCTGGTCACGGTGACAACGATCCTGGTGCTCTTTCCATTACGGGTAAGCACGAGAAGGAATTTACACTTGCTACAGCGAAGAAGGTAGAGGCACTGTTAGCGAAGGATAAGCGGATGCATGTTCTGATGACCCGTTCTGATGATACTTTTATTCCATTAGATGATCGTGTTTCTTTTGCCAATGATATTTCAGCAGACCTCTTTTTATCGATCCACGGAAATAGTGCCAAAGCAACTGTATCAGGAACGGAAACATACTATAACAGGCCAGAGAGCTTAGATTTCGCCAACGTGATTCATAAGTACGCTGTTCCTGCTACTGGGTTTGCTGATCGAAAGGTTCGTCAAGCAGATTTTCGCGTAATCACCAAAACTAGTATGCCTGCAGTCTTGCTTGAAGTTGGTTATTTGTCCAATAAAAATGATGAATCCGCGATGTATAAAGAGGCATTTCAGGACAAATTAGCTGCTTCACTTGTTGCCGCTATTAAGGAGTATTTGAACCTTAAGTAAGCATGTAGACCATCAAGCGGATCAAAATAGGCTAGCCTGTCTAGGCATAACGCTAAGGAGTGAATAAGATGAACAAAACAAGTCGCCTAGTTCAAGGAGCACTCCTTGTAAGTGCCATCACATTGTCTATTACGGCCTGTGGCCAGAAAAGTCAATTATCGGGGGCCGCTACTACGGCACCGCAAGCAACTTCTACACCAATTGCCACAACTACCGCACAAACAATCACGCCGAAGCCTACAGTTGCTCCTAAGAAGCAGTTGCAGGTAAAAGCCTATTACAGTGACCAAGATGAAATGAAGCTCGTTGAAAAAGTGGTCACCTTGAGTGTGGAGAAGGATTCTGATGCGTATGAGGCTGCGCTAAAAGCACTTCAGAAAAGCGATGATCCGAAGGCCATTCCCTTATTCGATGATTTGAAATTCACAAGTGTGAAATTCGATACTGTCAAAGGTGAAATGAAGCTGGATCTTACATTCGGTCCCAAAACGCAATTAGGTGCTCCTGGGGAAGAGTTATTCCTGCAAGCACTGAAGAAGACGATTTTTCAATTTCCAGAAGTAAAAACATTGTATGTACTTAAAGACGGTAAACAAGTAGATAGTTTAATGGGACATTTGGAGCTTCCTTACCCAATTAAACGTCCTAACTAAATAGGAACTGAAGAGGAGTTAACTTTGATTATGAAAAATAAGAAATTGGCGAGTGCTATCGTAAGCTCATTGATCATCACAAGTCTAGCAGGCACGCCAGTCCTTGCAGCACCCGTGAATAATTCAACAACTTCAACGACAGCTTCTAATGCGAATGTTCGTCTATCTTTTACCGATGTAAGTAGTGACTACTGGGGAATTCGCCACATTTCCAAGCTTGCTTTAGAAGGAGTTATTGAGGGAGTAGGAGATGGGATCTATTCACCGGAAACCTCGGTAACACAACAAGATGTATTAATTATGGCTACCCGCATGATGGGTCTGCAATCGGATGTAGATACGTTGGCTACTGAAACCGTATTTCCCGATTTCATGCTAGTGGATAAATATGCACGGAGCTATGTGGCGGTCGCGCTGCAAAAGGGCTTAATTACTACGGAACAAGAAAAATTGAGAAGCCAAGGTTCGAAAACTGTTGGCAACTGGGGACAACAAAAGGCGACGAGAGAATGGGTAGCTGAAGTCGTTATTCGCGCCATTGGAAAAGCTTCTCTTGCACAAAGCTTTTCGAGCCAGGCAACATCATTCTCGGATAATACGCAGATCAGCAGCAGTGCATTAGGATTCATTAATGCGGCAGTAGCTTTGAAAATCGTAGATGGGTTCGAGGATGGTTCTTTTCAACCAAAAGGCGCAGTAACTCGTGCGCAAATGGCGGCTTTCCTAAGTCGTTCTCAAAAGGATTCGATTACATTGCCAGAGCGTGCTAAGAAGGGTTATTTGACAAGCTTAACAAGCGGCAGCATTGGTCTTATGGATAAAGACGGAAATACAAGCACATATAAGATTTCGCCTAATACCGTTTTTTTCGGAAACAAAAATGATCTTGCTATTTCATCAAAAGAATTGCAAGAAACATATGAAATATCGATTGTTCAAGTAAACGGTACAGCTTATTATGTAGAAATTCTAAGTGATGAGCTGCACATGGACATACATGAAGGTCAGTTGTTGAAACTTAACTTGACCACGATGAAAGCGACTCTAGATGATTATGAAAGCTACGATTTAGCGTCGGATGTTGCTGTGACAGATATCGATGGGCGAGGACTTAGCTTAGGTGAGATCGTTGCGGGCAGCACGATTCAAATTCGTAAAAGTCAATTAGTGGACAGCGACAAATATACATCTATCGTTGTTAAACAAATTCCGGTGAACAAAACAGCGGTCGGAGATATTCAGACGTTGAATAAAGACGCTATGCAATTGACGTTACTTGAGTCCGCTTCAGGTGAGCCAGATACTTTTGGTTTCTCTAGTAATTTAGTTGCGACACTTGCAGACAACACGTTAATTAGTGTGGATGCGATACATGTTGGTGATACGGTTGAATACACGGTTAAGAATAGTGAAATTGTTAAGATTATCGTTAAAAAGCAAGCGGATGTTGGTACGAGTGTAGAAGGAACGTTCAAACAATTTACGGACGATCATTCGACGATTTTGATTAATAAAACATCTGGTAAGACAGTCGATGCCTTTGAATTGAATAATAATGCTAACGTTGTTATTAATGGTTTAGCGAACGCAAGTATTTATGATCTGGCTGCTGGTGACCAGTTAAAGCTAGACGTGTTGAATAATAAAGTTTCAACGATTACAGTTATAAATCGATCGATTGAAAATTTATATTTTGCCAAAATCATTGATTATAAGGACTCATCTAAAATTTTAACGGTTACAGATAATGCTGGAATCCCAAATGCCTATATTTTAAATGATGGTATCTCGATCAATTTTAATGGCAGCAAACTCCCGTTTAGCTCTTTTAATAGTATTTTTACTGCTGGTAAATATGTAGATGTTCTTGTTTCTAATAAAAAAGTGTTGAGTATTCAAATGTCCTCTCAATTGGATGGCGTGTTAACGCAATTGAATTTACAAACCAACGATGTAACGTTAAAAACGGATAGTGGGCAAAGCTTAACGTTTAAACTGAACTTTACACCCATTGTTGAAGTTGCGAATAAGCCGAACAGTACGCTTTCTGATTTGAAAGTGGGAGATAAGGTAAGTCTTCTGCTTAGCTATGATCAAACGACAGTAACTAAAATAGTCACAACGAATACGACAGTATATAAAACCCTTCTAACAAATGCGAATTTGAAACAAGCCACAGTTATGGATGGCACGAATACGAATTATACCATCGCATTAGATGGTATTTCCCTTGTGAAAGCCGATGGTACTAGTGCCGTGTTCGCAGATTTGGCGATTGACGACTATGTGAAATTGACATTCAAAGGGCTCGCGATCACGAAAGCAGAGTTAATAACACCGATTCGTGGTAAAGTAACAGCTGTAAATGCAGCAGGCACGAGCTTGACTGTTCAAGATTTTACAGGTAAAAGTCAAGTCATTAATGCAGGTAGCAATTACAGTGTGAAACTGGGCAGTGGTGTGGACTTGAGCTTCTCCTCCATTAAAGTGGGGGATCGTGTTCAATTGATGAAGGATATCAATGATAAATTGCTTATCCAAGTAGCTGTAGCTTCTAAACGTGAGTTTGATCAATATAGCCCTACGTTGAACCAATTGTACTTGAAAGCTAATAGTGCAGGCGATCGGACTACGTACAATTTGTTCCCAAGAGCCTACTTTCATAACGGTTCCACTATTGTACCGCTAACCTCCTATGTATCTGGTGATCAATTGAATCTGTATATCCTAGACGATAAAATTGTTGAGATTGAAAAATAGATATTTGAACAAATGTTAAGGGAAAACCGTCTATATTTGAGAAGCCAATCTTCTCTTACAGACGGTTTTTTGCTAATTTTCAAAAAAAAATGTTTATTTTTTAGAAAATGTTCGCATTTTGACGCTTTCAAGGATTGATTCTGACCTAACAATTCGCTAAACTGGAGAATATTACGACCCTAAGGAAGATCAGCTATGACGCAGAAGACAGTAAGACATATTCTGGATACAATCGGTGAGCTATATCCGGATGCGTATTGTGAGTTGAACCACAGTAATCCATTTGAATTAACGATTGCTGTATTGCTATCAGCTCAGTGTACGGATGAAACCGTGAATAAGGTTACTAAAGACTTGTTTGCGAAGTACAAATGTCCTGAAGATTACTTAGCCGTTCCATTAGAGGAATTGGAGCAAGACATTCGTCGGATTGGACTATTTCGTAACAAGGCTAGTCATATTCATAAGCTGTGTCAAATGCTACTGGACAAGTTCGGTGGTGAAATTCCTGAGAAGCATGAGCAGTTGGTTGAATTACCAGGTGTCGGACGTAAGACGGCAAATGTCGTTGTATCGAACGCTTTCGGCGTGCCGGCGATTGCGGTTGACACGCATGTGGAACGAGTCTCTAAGCGATTAGGACTTGTAGGCTGGGATGATTCCGTGCTGGAAGTTGAAAAGAAGTTAATGAAGAAAGTTCCTCGAGACGAATGGACGCAAACACATCATCGACTCATTTTCTTTGGTCGATATCACTGTAAGGCACAGAACCCCAATTGCAGCTTCTGTCCATTATTGGACAACTGCCGCGAGGGGAAGAAGCGTATGAAACCACAGCCAACTAGGAAAACTATTACAAACAAATGAAATGCTGACAAAGGATGGGATTGAAATGAAATGCATCGCCGTATATACCAATAGCTTCGAATTGTTCTCCGATATTTATGAGCAAGTGATCAACACACCACTAGCCGATAATGAGGAAAAAGTCATTGAAGGTGTAACTGTCAGTGAATCCGGTGAGGTTCCTCAGAATTACATAGACAAAATGAAAACAAAATCCGAGGTTGTTGTGATGAAAGTGAAGGATTCGGATATTACGATTCTTCAACATCGTGACGTTTTTGAAATTTTCCTACCGGAAAAAGAAAAAATCGCCCTCACGTAAGTCCAAAATCTCCCTTTGGGAGATTTTTTTTCTGTATAGCTGAGAGGTATCTAATGAACGAACTATAGAGGAGCGGAATGAACGAATGACGCAATTAGTAGCTGGAAGCATCACGGTCATGCCGGATGCACTTAAGAAAATGCAGCAAGTGCTTGGGCATGCAGGTGATAGCGATAATGCCACGAAAATGGGGCAATTGCTGGACAAGCTCGATAGTGGACGGATGAATATTGCGTTCTGCGGGCATTTCTCTGCTGGAAAATCAACCCTTATTAATCAGCTGTGCGGCCAAGCCTTGTTACCATCAAGTCCGATTCCAACGAGTGCTAATATTGTTAGTATTCGTAATGGGCAACCTGGTGCGCATGTGACGCATCGTAGCCATGAAGGGAAGGTCAACCCACAAGGGAAGACCACGACAATTCCACTCAGCGAGTTAGAGGCCTATTGTGTGAATGGAACGGATATCGAAACCGTTGAAATTACTTATCCTATTCCATTTCTCGGTGATGATACAGCCTTGTTGGATACACCGGGTATTGATTCTACAGATGATGCGCATCATCAATCTACCGAATCAGCTTTACATTTAGCTGATGTGGTGTTCTATGTCATGGACTATAACCATGTGCAATCCGAAGTGAATTTAGCGTTCACGAAGAAAATGAAAGAGTGGGGGAAACCGCTCTATCTTGTTATTAATATGATTGATAAACATAAGGATTGGGAACTTCCTTTCGAGCAGTATCAAAGTGGAACGAAGCAAGCTTTCTTAAACTGGGGCATTGAGCCTGATGATTTGTTGTTTGTGACGATGAAGGAACCAACTCATCCGCATAATGAGTACGCTAAGCTGCAGTGGCTGCTGAGCCGTCTTATTGAGCGCGGAGATTCCTTGCGAAGCTATAGCATTGATGCATCTGCACGCTATTTGGCGGCAGAACACAGCAAATGGTTGGCGGAGCAACATGAACCGCAGAAAGCGGAATTACTGGAATCGATAAACGAGGAAGGTGATGTTGAGGACGTTCAATTGCTGGCTGTCACAAAGCAAGATGAGCTGACCGCATTGAATAGCTTGCCAGAAACTTTGACGACAGTACTACGCAAGGATGTTGGCGCGATCATTGAAAATGCCAATATTACACCGGCATTAACCCGTGATTACGCACATGCCTATCTGGAGAGCCGTAAGCCAGGATTTAAGGTTGGATTTTTCTCGCGCGCAGCACAGACCGCTGCAGAGCAAGAGAAACGGCTGACAGCGTTTCAGGCCGATTTGGGAGAGCAAGTAGAAGCACAGCTGGATTGGCATTTGCGAGATGCGCTGAAAAAGGCAGCTCACGAGCAAGGTCAACATGATGCTGCGTTAATTGCACAGATTGAAGCGTTAAAGGTTGAAGTCACTGGCGCTTTAATCGGGTCTCAGGTGAATACTGGAGCGACGTTTGGCGGTGAGTATACGCTGAACTACATGAAGCAGCTAGCTGGCGAGCTGAAGCTGCAGTACCGCAAACTGGCGTTTGCGGTAATTGACATCATCGCGGACTCGGTCCGCGATAGCTCACGTGCAGCCGCCGCTGCGCTAGCGGCTGAGCTGCAAGCCCTAAGCGGTCGGCTGAGCGCCTGCCGCGAGCTCGCCCGCCTCGAGGAAGCCGAGGCGGCGGCAGAGACCCAGCTGCTGCGCATGGCCAGCTGGGAAAGACCTTCTGCGCCGGGGCTGCCGGATGCGCAGCAGTTCACGGCCATGGAGGAGCCGGCAGCAGCCCCGCTGAGTGGGGCTAACCTGCACGTGACCTCCATGGGGATGATCCTGCAAGCCGCGTCATCCGTAGCGTCGGCGGCTGCAGGCACGGACTCGGCTGGCCCGGTAGCGGCAGCCGTTCCCGCAGCGCCGTCATCCGTGTTCACCGCGGGTGAACATGGCAAGCGCATGGAGCGCAAGGCCGCCGACTTGCAGGCGGCCTCAAGTCTCATCGACGGACTGCCGTCAATGCGGTCGCTCGCGCGCTCCATGCGCGAGAAAGCGGACCGTCTGCGGCAGCGGACGTTTACGATTGCGCTGTTCGGTGCGTTCAGCGCGGGCAAATCTTCGTTCGCCAATGCGTTGATTGGTGAACGGGTGTTGCCGGTGTCGCCGAATCCGACGACGGCGGCGATCAACAAGATCATGCCGCCGACGGAAGGTTGGCCGCATGGCACGGCTAAGGTCAAGATGAAGAAGGCAGACGCCATCTTGGAAGATGTGCTGTACTCGCTTCAAATTCTTGGCGTAGAGGCGACGGATATGGCTAGCGCTTTGAAGCGGATTAGTCAGCTTTCACCTGCTGACGTAACAGCCAAAGGGAAACCGCATTTCTCTTTCCTGAAAGCTGTTGAAAAAGGATGGGAAGCGGCCTCAAATCATTTGGGGACTGAGCTCCGAATCACGAAAGATGAATTCTCCGGATATGTGGCGGAAGAGCACAAGTCCTGCTTTGTAGAATTTATTGAATTATATTATTCCAATCCACTGACGGATCAAGGTATCATTTTCGTGGATACACCAGGGGCAGATTCCATTAACGCCCGCCATACAGGTGTCGCTTTTAACTATATTAAAAATGCAGATGCCATCCTATTCGTCACTTATTATAATCATGCTTTTTCCCAAGCAGATCGTGAGTTTCTACTTCAGCTAGGCCGCGTGAAGGATAGCTTTGAAATGGATAAAATGTTTTTCATCGTGAATGCAGCTGATTTGGCGGCAAGCTCGGAGGAGCTGGCAGGCGTTGTTAAGCATGTGGAAACGAATCTGGTGCAGCATGGCATTCGTCACCCACGTATTTATCCGATATCCAGTTACTTGGCGGCGGAAGGCAAAATCAATGGCAACGAAAGCTTAGTCGTACAATCAGGCATTCAACCATTCGAACAGCAATTCGTTCAGTTTACTTTGAATGAGCTCAGTGATGTGGCTATTCATTCGGCTAATTTGGAGCTGCATCGAGCAATTGGCACTATGCAGAAGTGGTTGGAGCGAGCACAATCGGGCGAGGAAGAGCGTAGACTGCAGCTCATTATGCTGGACGAGTCGGAGCAACAGGGCTTAGATCTGCTTGATGACACACGATATGATGCTGAGCTGAAGGAATTGAAAAAAGAAATTCAAGAGTTGATGTATTACGTCAAACAACGAACGATGTATCGGTTTGGCGAGCTCTATAATTTCGCGTTCAATCCTTCTACGTTCCGTGATGAGGCTAAAGATCCGAAAGTTGCCATTCAATTCGCATGGAATGAACTGTTGCGTATGATTGGGCATGATTTATCCCAAGAAGTACTTGCCACTACTCTGCGTGTAGAGAATCGCATGAATCTCATCAGCACCAAACGGATGAATCGCTGGGGTGAGGAACTGAGCTTGCTGCTAGAAGGCTTTGAGAAAGCTTCGTATGAGTCCAATACATTCAACACGCCTGAGGTAACGACGAAGCTTGAAGCATCGGAGGTAAGCTTGAAGTTGCTCCAAAGTTATTTCAAGAATGCGAAGCAATTTTTTGAAGGTGATGGGAAAAGTAAGCTAAAAGCTGAATTGGAGAATCGGATCAATGCGCCGGTTGTTGCTTTTATTGAGGGTCAAACGCTAGAGCTTGAACAAGCGTATGGCATCCAATTAGAGAATTGGTTAGTTGCTCAGAAATTGATTATGGAACAGCAGGTCAAAGAGCACGCTGAAGGGCTGCGCGATGCCCTGCAAATGAAGATTGATTTGGATGAACTCATATCCAAACAGCATCAGTTAAAGGCATTTGTTTAGCCGATTTTCAAAAGGGGGACTAGGTTCTGTGGAACTTAGTTGCCCCTTTTTTTGGATTGCTCATGTAAGGGCTTACATTAGCGGTTATCCCGATGATTTAAAAGAATAGGGGGGATTACTACACGTTTTTGTGAATTTATGCCTATTTAAGCGTTTAAATCCGAGTATCCTCGAATTGCTCACATATAGTGATGGTGTTAAGATTCATAAAGTGTTCACACTTAACATGTGTATCAAATCTATCCTTTTAAGGAGGGCCCAAAGTGGATGTATTCAGGCAACTGAAGCCATATTTTTGGCCAGAGAAAAAACTGTTTTTTGGAGCTATTGCATGTCTTGCAATCGCTACCGCACTCGGCTTGGTGTATCCTAATTTACTTCGCTATCTAATCGACGAAGTCATCACCGAGAAGCAATTTGACCTGGTGCCGCGCTTGGCACTAATCGTTGTGTTAGTCGTTTCTATGAAAGGGATGTTTCAGTTCTTACATGGTTTGTGCGGGGGTCGCTTAGGAAACCGTGTTGCCTACCACTTACGGAATGCACTTTACAACAAGCTTCAATACTTGTCATTCCAGTATTATGATCAAGCAAGAACTGGCGATCTGATGTCGAGATTGACTGCGGATTTGGAAGCGATTCGACAATTTATTGGTTTCGGCTTCGCGCAACTCTTAAATGTGATGTTAATGCTCGTTTTTGGGATGGCCATGATGTTCTCCATCAGTTGGAAGCTCGCATTACTTACGATGATTACGATGCCTTTCCTGGCCTTTACAGCAGTTCGCTTTGAAGGTAAAATTCACCCTGCTTTCCGGATGGTGCGTCAATCCCTAAGTACGATGACAACGGCTGTACAAGAGAATATTACGGGTGTACGCACAGTTAAATCCTTTGCACGGGAACCCCATGAGATTGATAAGTTTGCAACTCGCAACGAAGATTACAAGTCCATGAACATTGGTTCGTCAGGGATTTGGGCGAAGTATTTTCCAATCATGGAAATTCTAGCGAACTTGAGCGTCGTTATTTTGCTTGGGGCTGGCGGCTATATGGTCATTAACGAAACGATTTCACTTGGTGAATTGGTAGCCTGCTTTAGTCTCATTTGGTACATAATTGGGCCGATGTGGGGCTTAGGTTTCCACATAAATAACTTTACGCAGACCAAAGCTTCAGGAGAGAAAATTCTCGAAGTTCTACATCATTATATGCATGTTAAAGACAGCGAGAATGCCGCAGCCTTGACCAAAGTTGATGGACATATACGCTTTGACCATGTGACTTTCGCATATCCCGAAAAACAACCGGCTCTCTATGATTTTACCTTGGATGCGCCTCCAGGCTCTGTTATTGGACTCTTAGGCAGCACAGGCTCAGGGAAGACAACCGTGATTTCGCTGTTAATGCGAGCTTATAATGTGAAAGAAGGCAAGGTTATGCTGGATGGGAAGGACATTCGTTCCTTGCAGCTTGAAAGTTACCGCAGCCAAATTTCAACGGTGTTCCAAGAAACGTTCCTATTTTCCTCCACCATTCTCAACAACATTGCTTACGGTCGCAAGGATGTGACGATGGACGAGATTATCCGAGCAGCTAAGCTTGCGAAAGCGCATGACTTCATTTCAGAGCTGCCAGAGGGCTATAACACGCTAGTTGGTGAGCGAGGACTTGGACTTTCCGGCGGTCAGAAGCAGCGAATTGCGATTGCGAGAGCCTTGATCAAAGATCCGAAAATTCTCGTGTTAGACGATGCTACGAGTGCGGTGGATATGGAAACTGAGCATGAGATTCAAGCAGGCTTTGGCGAAGTTATGGCAGGTCGTACGACGTTTATCATCGCGCACCGGATCTCCTCTTTGAAGCATGCAGATGAAATCATTGTGCTTGATAAAGGACGAATTATTCAAAGAGGGACACACCAAGAGCTTTTACAGCAAGATGGCTTATACCGTCAAACGTATGACATTCAGTATGCGGACGGACCGCAAAGCCAAACTGCACAGAACCAAGCAGCGGTTACCCGTGAAGAGGGGACTTCTGCAGACTCAGTAGATTCCGAATTGAATCCAATAACCCATGCCTCTAATCCAGAAAGAAGGTTGGCAAATTGAGTACTCCATCAAAACAAGCTGATGCAGCTTCAACCAATCCAGATTCACAAACAGGGCATCGCTTCGTTTATCAAGATGATGAACTGATCGAAAAGCCTTTTGACTGGGGCCAATTAAAACGCTTGTTTAGTTACATGAAGCCTTATCGCAAACAAATGCTGCCGATTATTATTATCATGATGCTTTTAGGCGCGATTACGAAATTGACAGTTCCACTGCTCATCAGTAAAGCGATTGACAATGCTATTATTCCTAAAGATACGAACTTACTTATTCTTATTGTTGGTATCATGTTCAGCGTATATTTAATTCAATGGCTAGCCAATACATTTCGTATCAAATATACGAATATGATCGGACAACGAGTTATTTATGATCTTCGTCATGACCTTTTCAGTCATATTCAGAAGCTCTCATTCCGATTCTTTGATACAAGACCTGCGGGGTCTGTGCTCGTTCGTGTAACGAACTATGTCAATTCGTTGCAAGATTTATTTACGAACGGTGTCGTCAACTTATTGATCGATGTTGTACAACTGGTCGGAATCATTATTATTTTGTTGACATTTAATTTTAAATTAGGTGCTTCGATCATTGTTACAGTTCCGATTATGTTTATGATATCGACGAAGCTTCGGACCAAAATTCGCCGCTCTTGGCAGGACGTAACGATGAAGCAATCCCGTTTAAATGCCCATTTGAATGAGTGTATTCAAGGGATTCGTGTCACACAGGCATATACGCAAGAGAAAGAGAACATTCAGTTTTTCTCGAAAATGAATATGACCAATCGCTTGTCGTGGAACCGCGCTTCCATGTTGAATCAATCATTTGGTCCTCTAATCGAAATAACGGGTGCAATTGGTTATTGTATTTTGTTCTGGTTAGGGGCGCATTTAATTCAAACGGAAGAAATCTCCGTTGGTTTACTAGTTATGTTTGCGACTTATATTGGGTACTTTTGGGAGCCTATTACGCGATTAGGTCAGATGTACTCGCAGCTATTAATTGCGATGGCTTCTGCAGAGCGTATATTTGAATTCATCGATGAGAAGCCTACTGTTTCTGAAATCGAGGGTGCCAAGGATTTGCCTCATGTACAAGGAAATGTAAAGTTCAAAGATCTCGTGTTTGAGTATGAGCCTGGACGTCCTGCGCTGAATCGGATCAATTTGGAAGTAACTGCGGGGCAATCTATCGCATTAGTTGGTCATACAGGTTCAGGCAAAAGTACGATCATGAACTTACTTTGTCGGTTCTATGACCCGAATGAGGGCGTTGTCGAAGTCGATGGTCACGACATCCGTCAAGTTACGATTCAAAGTCTTCGTTCCCAAATTGGTGTTGTGCTCCAAGATACCTTTATTTTCTCGGGCACGATCCGAGACAACATTCGCTTTGGTCGGTTAAATGCGACAGATGATGAGATTGAGCAGGTTGCGAAGGCAGTCCATGCGCACGACTTTATTGTACAGCTGCCAAATGGGTACGATACAGAAGTGCAAGAGCGCGGTAACATCCTGTCGATGGGGCAGCGTCAATTGATTTCCTTTGCACGAGCGTTACTTGCTAATCCACGTGTACTCATTCTGGATGAAGCAACAGCAAGTATTGATACAGATACGGAGCTCAAAATCCAAGAGGCACTTAAGACACTTCTAGCAGGTCGTACGTCCTTTATCGTGGCACATCGCTTATCAACGATTCGTAATGCGGACAAAATCGTCGTGCTTGATCACGGTCGCATGATGGAAATTGGCAATCATGATGAGCTTATGAAGGAACAGAAAATCTACTATGGCTTGATCCAAGCCCAGTATAAATTTTTGCAGGATGCTGTATAGGCATGAAATGAAAAAGGGGAGCTGCTTAGCCACTTGAATTGTGGTTGGGCAGCTTTTTTATGATTTGTGAAGGGATTTCACTGTGGTCATTGAGAATGCTTATCACTTAAAATGAGTTCAACGACTTATTCAACCTGGTGGTTCAAACGAGGTAATGGAAGACTTAGAGATGAAGAAAGATCGCTATACAGAGCTCGATAGACTGTGGTTTAAGCTGCGAGAACTAGACTGCCTTGATAAGAAGAATTGGCGGCTCCACTTGAATATATGGAGTATCATGTACTTATGATTTCGATTAGCACCAAGGTGAAAATCGTTGTGGATGGTAAGATTTACAATTCCAGGTCAACTATTGGCTTTGAAAATTGTCCCTTTTGCAGCACCTATGGATCATTATTGGACGGACATGTATCGCAGGAAATATCAGTATTAATTTACTGTATTTGAGTGCTATCCATTGATAGGATAATCGAGCTCCAGGGACACATTAGCTGGAAAACTGCACTTAGAATAAAAAGTGGACGTCTCTTAGTGTAGAAGTAATAATAAGCTTAACAATTAACTAAGAGGTGTCTCTCCATGAGCGAATCAAGACAACGATATAATGAAACTTTTAAACGTGAAGCTGTAAAGTATGTGCAAGAGCAGACTAAATCCTTAGAGCATATCGCGGACGAGTTGAATGTTAATCCTGGTACTCTTCGAAATTGGCTGGGGAAATACCGTGAGTTTGATCATGAGCCTGTGAACAAAGTGGAAAACCTCCGCGAGCAGTCTCAACTCATTGATGATCAGAAACGGGAAATCGAAGATCTCAAGGAAGAGATCGCAATTCTAAAAAAGGCCATGCACATCTTCAGCAAAGAAAGGAACTGAGATTTCAGTTTATTGAAGATCACCGCTCTGAGTTTCGATTGGAGAAGATGTGCAACGTTTTAAAAGTGTCCAAGAGCGGATATTACAAATGGAAAACAGCTGACGTCTCTGAGCAGTGCAAGCGTAAAGAGGAACTAACAGATCGTATTAAATACTATTTTCAACTGAAGCATGAAATCTATGGCAGCCCACGTATACACAAAGAACTTCTAAAGGAAGGCTTGTGCGTATCGGAACGGACGGTCGGCCTTATTATGCGTGAACAAGGGTTACGCTCCTGCATGGCACGTAAATTCAGAGTGCAAACAACGGATTCTAACCACGACCAGCCGATTGCGCCCAATCTCCTTCAGCAAGATTTTGCTGCAACGAAGCCAAATGAAAAATGGGTAGCAGATATTACTTACATTCCATGCCGTCAAGGAAAGCTCTACCTTGCAAGCATATTAGATCTTTACACAAAGCAAATTGTTGGATGGAAACTGTGTGACCGAATGACAACGGATCTCGTCTTAGATGCACTTAAGAAGGCTTATAGCGTGAAGAAGCCTAGAGAAGACCTGATTCACCATTCCGACCGAGGTTCTCAATATGCGTCCAAAGAGTACCGCAAACAGCTCGAAAACTACGGGATAACACCAAGTATGAGTCGAAAAGGAAACTGTTATGACAATGCCTGTATTGAGGCATTTCATAGCATTTTGAAGCGTGAATTCATCTATAGCAACCCAAAATTCAAGACCAAACAAGAAGCTCAGCAGAAGCTGTATCGGTATCTTGAGTTCTTTTACAACAGGACAAGGTCGAATAGCACAATTGGTTACATGTCACCTGAGCAATTTGAGCAGCTATACTACCAGCAGGTCGCATAACTTAGTGACGTCCACTTTCTTGACAGAAGAGCAAACATATATCTAATTTTGGGTGTATCGTCGAAAAAATACGAATAGCTGTATAAAATACAGTTATTTACAGGATTATGTATCAAACAGGATGAAACCAAGTGGAATAGCTGTACTATTTCCATCTAAATTCCAAAATGAGGTGAAATAGGCGAAAATAGATGGAGTTTTTCCAGCTATTTGGTGGTAGCGGAGATAGATACAGCTACTTGTACTATTCTGAACTCTATCCATGCCATCATGCACGTGAAATAGTCCCTATGTGATTTTGAAACCAGTCACCAACCGCCACTTAACCAGCAACTAATAGCCACTGTACTCAACAAGCCACCACCAGCCCTCGTGCTTAGCCAGCCACCATCAGCCATCCAGTAACACAACAAGTCACCCAAAAAGTGGTATGTAGCATGTTGTAAGTCGATAATATCGACTTACACGATGAATTAGAATTGTAAACATACTGCAATCACATCCCGTAAACTCGAGACTAATCTGTACAATGTTTGCAAAATTTGACGAGAAGCTATACTCTTAAATTGGAAATATGCCAATTATTCGCAGGAGGGGACAGCATTGAAATCATCTCGCTTCATCTGGGGTGCCATTGGTTTAACCGCGTCAATTTCTACGATTGTTTTCGCTGTTGGCTTTGCTTACGCGGCGAATCAAATATGGTTTCCCAAAGCATCTGGAGATTTGCAACTCGCTACTCCAGCACCTACGAAACCATCGATTATTGAAAGCAGCAGCAAGCTGCAAATTGTGGCGCTGGGGGATTCTCTGACAGCTGGAACTGGCGACAATACTGGCAAAGGCTACGTCGGACGTGTCCGCGAAAAGCTGGAGAAGGCAAGCGGTAAACCGGTCTTTGTCCTTAATAACCTCGCTATTCCTGGCTACAAAAGCGATCAACTTCTTGCTGATTTAGCATTGAAAAAAACTCAAGATGCGCTAGCGCAAGCCGATATCATTTTGCTTACGATCGGTGGAAATGATATTTTTGCAGGAGGGGATGGGCTTTTTAAAGGAGATAACCAGACTGAATTTAATCCTGAGGCTGCAGAGAAACGAGTAGACCCAGCACTAGCCAAAATGGAAAAGATCATCTCGACTATTGATCAAGCGAACCCGAAAGCAACGCTATTATATATCGGTTTATATCACCCTTTTCTGGATCTCGATCCATCGAGACAGGGTTCCTTAACCGTACAACGCTGGAATAACGGTGTGTTTAAACTTACGAATCAATATCCTCAGATGCTCATTGTTCCTACCTACGACCTATTCGAGCAAAATTTGATCAAATATTTATCTTCTGCAGATCATTTTCATCCCAATGGGGATGGTTATGAACGAATTGCTGACCGGATTGTCCAAATTTTAAAATAGGGAGGCATGGAAGAATGGCTATAGCAGCAACGCCTAAAATCGTTTTATCTGTCAATAATCTTAAAAAAAGCATCAAAAACAAAGAAATCATCAAAGGCATTTCCTTTGATGTGTATGCTGGCGAAATTTTTGGTTTCCTTGGGCCTAATGGTTCAGGCAAAACAACGACAATTCGCATGCTGGTGGATTTGATCCGTCCTACGGAAGGGACCATACACATTTGTGGGTTTGACGTTCATAAAGAGCATGACGAAGCGATGAGAAAAGTGGGCTGTATCGTTGAAAATCCAGAGCTTTATTCCTATCTGACAGGTTGGGAAAATCTCGAGCATTTTGCCCGCATGCTTCCTGATGTCGATGAGAATCGGATTAGAGAAGTCGTGGAAATTGTTTCGATGGATGGGCGCATACATGATAAAGTACGTACCTATTCACTCGGGATGCGCCAGCGCTTAGGCATTGCTCAAGCTTTATTAGGGCGACCAAGTCTTTTGATTTTGGACGAGCCTACAAATGGACTGGACCCACAAGGTATCAAAGAAATGAGGGAGTTTATTCAACGATTAGCTGCAGATGGACTTAGTTTATTCGTCTCCAGCCACTTGCTCAGCGAACTTCAGCAAATGTGTCATCGCGTAGCCATTATTAGTCATGGCGAAGTAATTCAAGTTGGTGCTGTAGATGAACTCATTGCTCAAGGCGGCAGGGTGGTATGGACGGTTTCTCCAGGTGAACAAGCGCTGCGCGTACTGCAATCTTCTGAGTTCGTGTTTGCAGCCATCGCAGTAGATACGGATAACCTAACTAACTTACCAACAACGGTTATGCAGGTTTCAACACAAATGAATCAAGAAGACATTCCTAAGTTAAGTCAACTCCTTATCGAACAAGGAATTAGCTTGTATGCAGTAGAAATTAAAAATCCAACACTCGAAGATTTGTTCTTGCGTTTAACCGAAGGGGAACGAATCGAGTAGGAGAAGGTGAATGAATTGACAGGACTCTATGCTTTAGTTAAAAATGAAATGATCAAAATGATTAAGAAAAAGCGATTTTATGTCATTCTACTTATTCTTCTTGCTTTAATTCCCATGTTCACTTATGCTCAAATGCGAGTTGCTCAACATACACAGAAGCAATTTGGTACTTCAGATTGGAAGGCGGATCAGCGGCAAAAAGTGACTGACTGGGAAAAACGCCTTAGCTCAGCACGAACACCAGATGAGTGGAAGCAGCAGCTCCGTGTTCAAATTCAAATTGCAAACTATTATCTTGATCAAGATGTGAATCCAAGTTCGCCGAATGCGGTTACATTTACACGTGAATTTGTGAAAAATGCTGTTGGTTTATTTATTCCGTTGATTATCATGGTCATTTCAGCAGATATCGTATCATCCGAGCATTCTACGGGGACTATTAAATTATTGTTGACAAGACCGGTCAGGCGTTGGAAAATCCTATTGAGTAAATTAATTACCGTTGTCTTCTTCACCTCACTGACTGTTTTGTCGACGGGATTGATCTGTTACTTGATTTCTGGCGTTGTGTTTGGCTACAACGGGTGGAACATGCCAATCTTCACTGGCATACAGTTGACTGGAGCAGATGTCGATTTTAGTCGTGTTCGCGCTGTGGATCAATGGTTCTTTCTCTTGATGGAATTCGGCTTAGTATGGTTTACAGCAATCGTTGTAGCGATCATGTCGCTCATGCTTTCTGTACTAATTCGATCAACCGCAGCAGGTATGGGGGTCATGCTTGCCGTACTAATATCAGGAACCATTTTATCGAACATGGTTTCCTCGTGGGAAACGGCTAAATATTTGTTTATGGTCAATTTGGACCTGACGAAGTATTTAACCGGAGGGATCCCACCTATTCAAGGTATGGATTTAGGGTTCTCGCTTAGTGTTCTAAGCGTATGGACAGTAGTCGCGCTTATCGTCTCGTTTACGGTATTTTCGCGCAAAGATATTTTAAATTAGAGATTAAAGAGATAAAGGAGGGCTCCAATGGCTGAGCAGCTAGAATTTGCGAAAGGGAAAGCCCCGACACCTGTGACGGATTACGAGGCAGACGATATTCAAGTTCTGGAAGGGCTTGTTGCTGTTCGTAAAAGACCAGGGATGTATATTGGCAGCACCAGTTCTTCAGGTCTTCATCATCTGATCTGGGAAATCGTAGATAATGCAGTCGATGAGCATCTGGCAAAGCATTGTTCCAAAATTAATGTCACGATACATAAAGATCAGTCGGTTACCGTACAAGATAATGGCCGCGGTATTCCTACAGGTATGCATAAGACAGGTGTTCCAACGCCTCAAGTCGTATTTACCATCCTCCATGCAGGTGGTAAATTCGGTGGTTCAGGCTATAAGAAATCAGGAGGCCTGCATGGCGTTGGCGCATCTGTAACGAATGCGCTATCCGAATGGTTGGAAGTAGAAATTAATCGCGATGGCAAAGTGCATAAGATGCGCTTTGAATATTGGGTTGATGATAAAGGCATGGAACATGTTGGTGAACCGGTCACGGGACTTGAAGTTATCGGCAACACCAATCGCACAGGGACGAAAGTAACATTTAAACCAGATAAACGAGTCTTCCAAGGTGGAACGACCATCAATTACGATACGCTAGCTGAGCGTTTGCAGGAAATTGCATTCCTCAATTCCGGTCTTCAAGTCAACCTGAAGGACGAACGCACAGATAAAGTGGATTCGTTCCAGTATGAAGGCGGAGCAAGCCAGTTTGTCGCCTTCCTGAATGAAGAGAAGACCGTGCTTCATCCTGTTATTCATTTTGCCTCAGAGAAGGACGAAATTGAAGTTGAAGTCGCTCTGCAATACAATGATGGCTATACAGAGACGATTGCGTCATTCGTTAACTCAATTCCTACACGAGGCGGGGGAACCCATGAGACAGGTTTTAAGACAGCATACACGCGAGTGATGAATGAATATGCCCGTAAAGGGGGCATTCTCAAGGAAAAGGATAAAAACCTTGATGGGACAGATCTCAGAGAAGGTATGATGGTCGTCATTAATATCAAAATGGGCGATGTCGAATTCGTAGGTCAAACCAAGGACCAACTAGGAAGTGCTATTGCACGGAGTGCGGTGGACGCGGTTGTATCCGATAAAATGACGGTTTTTCTGGAAGAAAATCCTCAAATCGCGCAAATGATGCTGAAGAAAGCTGTGCAAGCATCAAGAGCGAGAGAAGCAGCGCGTAAGGCACGTGAAGAGATTCGCAGCGGCAAGAAAGGGAAGAGCGAGAGCTCGAACCTGAATGGGAAGCTTACACCAGCGCAATCGAAGGATTTGCAACGGAATGAGCTATTCATCGTGGAAGGTGACTCCGCTGGTGGATCGGCGAAGCAAGGGCGTGATTCGAAGCATCAAGCAATTTTGCCGCTCAAAGGCAAGCCGATGAATCCAGAGAAAGCCAAGCTCCTTGATATTTTGAAAAATGAAGAATATAAAGCCATTATCGCAGCGATCGGAGCTGGAGTAGGTTCTGAGTTCGAAGCAGAAGAGACGAATTACGGCAAAATTATTCTCATGACGGATGCCGATACGGATGGCGCGCACATTCAAGTTCTTCTTTTAACCTTCTTTTACCGTTATATGAAGCCATTGATTGATGCTGGCAAAGTGTATATTGCTCAGCCGCCCCTGTATAAAGTGACGAGAAAAGGTAAAAATGGTGGTCATAAATACGCTTGGACGGACGATCAACTCCAAGTTGTGGTCAAAGAGCTCGGTAAAAATACGGAACTTCAACGCTATAAAGGATTAGGCGAGATGAATCCGGATCAGTTATGGGAAACGACGATGAATCCGGAAAGCCGAACGCTGCTCCAAGTGCAGATTGAAGATGCCGCCAAAGCAGAACGACGTGTGACAACCTTAATGGGTGATAAAGTAGATCCACGTAAGAGATGGATTATAGAAAACGTTGATTTTACTGAATATGTTGAGTAGACCAAAAAGAGTGGTGACGAGAAAGTGAGTATCATAGAAGAGTTTTTGCCAGCCTTTCTGGAGGAGATCGTAGGGGATCGCTTCGGTCGGTATTCCAAATATATTATTCAAGATCGCGCAATACCTGACGTGAGAGACGGCTTGAAGCCTGTTCAACGTCGTGTCTTGTACGCCATGTATGATTCTGGCAATACGCCAGATAAGCCTTACCGGAAATCAGCCAAAACCGTAGGGGATGTTATGGGTAACTATCATCCGCATGGTGATGCGTCGATTTATGATGGTATGGTTCGTATGGCGCAGCCATGGAAAATGGGACATACACTCGTAGATGGACATGGAAACTGGGGTTCCTTAGACGATGATCCACCTGCAGCAATGCGTTATACGGAAGCACGGTTGTCAGAAATCGCAATGGAATTGCTGCGCGATATTGAGAAGCGCACGGTCATGTTCAAAGATAACTTCGATAATTCAACCAAAGAACCCGTTGTACTACCTGCTCGTTATCCAAATTTGCTTGTTAATGGCGTAAGCGGGATCTCTGCAGGCTTTGCAACGGAAATTCCGCCACATAACCTGCGGGAAATCATCGACGCTTGTACGGCTATGATCGATAAACCTGAGATTACGGTTGATGAATTAATGTCCATTGTCAAAGGCCCGGATTTCCCAACTTCAGGGATCATTATGGGCGAAGAAGGCATTCGTGACGCCTACCGGACGGGTAAAGGTCGCATCTATATCCGTTCCAAAACCGCGATCGAAGAAATGCGCGGCGGCAGACAGCAAATTGTGATTACAGAAATTCCCTATCAAGTGGTTAAATCTCGGTTAGTGACGGCGATGGAGAATATCCGGCTGGAGAAAAAAATCGAGGGAATCGCGGAAGTACGGGATGAAAGCGGCCGGAATGGGCTTCGTATCGTGATCGAGCTCAAAAAGGAAGCGGATGCACAAGGGATTTTGGCTTATTTGCTGAAGAAAACAGATCTGCAGGTAACCTATAACTTCAACATGGTTGCGATTGTGAATAAAGCACCTCGTCAGCTCGGAATCCGCGAGATTCTTGAAGCGTACATTGAGCATCAAAAAGAGGTTGTTACGTTCCGCTCGCAATACGAGTTGGAGAAAGCGGAGGATCGGGCACATGTCCTCGAAGGGCTTGTGAAAGCACTGAATATTTTGGATGAGGTCATTGCAACGATTAAAGCATCGAAAAATCGGCAGGATGCCCAAAATAATCTCGTAGAGAAGTTTCATTTTTCGGAACGACAAGCTGACGCCATTCTCGTCCTGCAATTATACCGTTTAACGAATTTGGAAATAACAACGCTGGAGAAGGAATTGAAAGATGTTGAGAAAACGATTGCGTACTTGCGAGGGATCCTCGGCAGTTTGAAGAAACTTCTAGGCGTTATTAAAGATGAGATGGGCGAGATTCGCAAGAAATATGGGATCGATCGCCGCTCAGAGATTCAGGGAGAAGTCGAAGAACTGAAAGTCAATCTAGAAGTTCTTGTAACGGCGGAAGATGTGCTTGTCACCTTGTCCAATGAAGGATATTTGAAGCGTACAAGCAAACTATCCTTCACACGTTCGGGTGGGGAGCTTGAGAATACAGGCATGAAGGAAGGCGATTACCTTCGTTTCTTGCTGGATGTGAATACGATCGAGAGCTTGCTGATCTTCACGAAGAAGGGGCAATATTACTTATTACCTGTCCATCAAATTCCAGAGTACAAGTGGAAAGAAAATGGTACAGCGATCGTAAATGTCATCCCGATTGCGAAGGAAGATCGCATCGTGAATGTTATTCCTGTGAAGGGCTTCGAGGATCCGACGAAGTCACTCGTGTTCGTTACACGGAAAGGTCAAGTTAAACGGACAGAGCTTAAGGAATACATGACGAACCGCTCTAATGCGATTGTTGCGTGTAAGCTTGGCGAGCAAGATGAAGTGCTGCATGTTCATCTGAGTGACAATACGAAGGAAATTCTTCTCGTCACGAAGCAAGGCATGAGCATCCGATTCCGTGAGGAAGAAGTAAACCCGATGGGCCGTGCGGCCGCAGGTGTACGCGGCATCCAGCTCAAGGAAGATGATGAAGTCGTGTCAGCTGAGTGGATCTATGGGGATGAAGGGGAAGTACTGGTGATCTCGGACCTCGGGTATGCGAAGCGATCTCTCGTTGTAGACTATCCAATTCAAGGTCGCGGCGGGAAGGGGATTATTACCTTCGAATTCAAAGAAGGTAAGCGTGTCAGACCTAACGGTTCAGCCTTAATCCGGACATTTATTGTGAAAATGGATTACTTGATTACGGCTGTAATGAGTAATGGCGAGAAGCTGCGCTTCTCAACGGAAACAGCTCCGTTAGAAGATCGCAAAGCCCAAGGGAAATCACTCATTCCAGTGACCAAAACAGAATCGATTGTCGAGATATTGCGCTTTCCTCAATCGTAACTAACCGTTGGGGGATCCAGTCTTTCAATCAATGCAAAAGCTAACTCTAATAAGACCCACAGGGGCATCGGTTCATCTAATCGATCCAGCCACTGTGGGTCTTTTAGCATGCCGGCTTCCAGCGCTTTTTTGCCTAGCTCCACTTTCCAAGCTTCCAATCCAATCACTCCTTGAAAGTAAGTTAACAGCCTTGCAGATCAAGTTTCTCCGAAAGTATAGGGATTCGCTGTTGTTTACAAGGGTGCATGACACCTTCGATCAGTATATGTAAGTACTGGGCAACTTGTTAAAAGAAGTCGATTCGCTTGTCATTCTACACAAGACTAGACAAACTATGTGAAGGCTCGACAACAGGTATCAGCAAACCACAGCATGTCTATGAATCTCGCAATTTTTGTAAGAAAATATTAATGGCATTAATCTTTAAAGTAGAGAAAAGGCATGCTATACTTGCTGTAAATAGGTGAAAATGGAAGCGAGTTGATGAGGATGTATTCCGATGAATTCGGAAAGCTATGGCTAAAATTATCGAAGGAATTGAAAAATCAGATGGAGGTAGGCTTAGCCCCTACGATTACGGAAGGACAACTGAATGTGCTTGAATTGCTCCTAGTCCACGAACGTATGAAGCCTTCGGATTTAATCGAGTATTTATCCACGACACCTGCTGCCGTTACGACCTTATTAGACCGGATGGAAAAAGCGGAGTTGATTACCCGTGTGCGAGATGAGAAGGATCGCCGAATTGTCTGGATCCACGTCACGGATAAAGGAAAAGCGGAATGCGAGAGAGGCCGTGGAATCCGTGAAGAACTGTTGGATTCGTACCTGAATCGCGTTTCCGCTCATAATCAGAAATTGCTTATTTATTTATTGGGCAAGGTTGCGAATTAAATAAGGGAGTGCTTCTTTCCCTCATAGCTCGGGAATGGTGAATTCGTTCCAAGGACGCTGCACCGGCGGCAGCGACCGGAAATGCATGTCCTCTTTGAGCACTGGATGCTCAAAGGCAAGTGCCGTCGCCCACAGCGCGAGCTGTTGGCCCGGTTTATTGACAGCGCTGCCGTAGCGCTGGTCCCCGTACAGCGTGCAGCCAATGGCAGCCAGCTGCACGCGGATCTGATGCGGCCGCCCGGTGTGCAGCTTGATCTGGATCAAGCTGAGCCCGTCTTGGCTGCCGAGCAGCTTATAGTCCAGCACCGCCTCTTTGGCGTCCTGCTGGCTTGCCTTGACCACGCTGACGGTATTCGTCCGCGTATCCTTCCACAGCCAGTGACGCAGCGTAGCGGCCGGCTGGGAGGGTTTACCGTGCACGACAGCGACGTACGTCTTGTCGAGCTGCCTAGTTCTTACCGCGTCAGATAGTCGGGACGCGGCTTTTGACGTTTTGGCGAAGACCATCACGCCGCCAACAGGACGATCCAAGCGATGAACAAGCCCGAGGTAGACATTGCCGGGCTTATTGTACCGCTCCTTGAGATCCGCCTTCAAGGCGTTCAGCAAGTCAAGATCACGCGACTCGTCTTCCTGCGTAGGCATGTTGACGGGCTTCTCAACCACGAGAATGTGGTTGTCTTCGAAGAGAATCGGTATTTGCGATGCACCGTAATCATCCTTAAATGCCACCGATTACGCCTCCCAGCGTCCCAGAATACCGCAAGGGAGCATAAGGCCGGAGTGGGTGATCGGGAGGCCGATTTCACCGCTGGAGATCGTTCCGCCATGCTTGTCTTTCATCGCCATTGTCAAAATATTCTGAAGCACAGTCGCCGAGATGCCTGTCGTATAGGAATTGATTAACAGGAACAACGGATTGTCCGTCAAAATGGATTGGCAAGTCTGGATGAACGGGAAGAGGTCATCCTCCAATTTCCAGGTCTCACCGTTAGGTCCACGACCGTAGGAAGGAGGATCCATAATGATGGCATCGTATTTGCTGCCGCGGCGTTGTTCTCTCTGTACGAATTTGAAAACATCATCCGTAATGAATCGAACAGGTCTGGAACCCATTCCGCTTAGGTGCAAATTCTCCTTCGCCCATTGAACGACCCCTTTAGAAGCATCCACATGGCATACTTCCGCGCCAGCATGAGCACAGGCAAGTGTTGCCCCGCCAGTGTAAGCGAAGAGGTTGAGCACCTTGATAGGACGACCAGCACCCTTGATCTTGTCCATCATCCATTTCCAATTGACCGCTTGCTCAGGGAACAGACCCGTATGCTTAAAGCTAGTTGGCTTAATATAAAAGGTCAGTTTCTGATCGTACGTGATCGTCCAGCGCTCAGGGAGCTCTGCGTTCTGCTGCCATTGGCCGCCGCCACTGGAACTGCGGTGATAATGAGCATCAGCTTGACGCCAAGCTGGCGTTTCTTTCTGTAGAGGCCAAATAATTTGTGGGTCGGGTCTGCGAAGTACAATCGTACCCCAACGTTCAAGCTTTTCGCCGCCGCCCGTATCGAGCAGCTCATAATCGACCCAATCTTTTGCATAAAACATGTTGTAATCCATCCTTCAACTTGTAAACTTTTCTAAACATCCATTGTACACCATTTATTGACCTAAATCGATCTTTTCAATCAGACCAGGCAGCTCTTTTTCCGAAAATTGTTGGTACTGCGCTTGTTCAAGGGAGGCTCGCAGTGATTCTTTCACTGATGCAAGTGGTTTAACAGAGCGAGAATCGACTTTGATTACGTGGTAGCCAAACTCGGTTTCAACAGGATCACCAATCGTTCCAACAGCTTGTGAGATCGCTGCGTTTTTGAATCCTTCAACCCACTGGCTCACATCAGCATCAGCGTAAAGACCGCCATTATCCTTTGAACCTGGATCGTCGGAATATTGCTTAGCAAGAGCTGTGAAGTCACCGCCATTTTTCAACTTCAGCTGAACGTCCTTGGCAAGTGTAAGAGCTTCTTCTTTTGTACGAACGGCTTTACCATCTGAGCCAGTTAGTCCGATCAAAATATGACGTACAGAAGCGATCGTAAACGCATCTTTATTCGCAGCAAGTGCTGCATCATACTGCGCTTTCAACTGTGCATCCGTAACACTAGATTTCAAGTAATTTGTCGCAGTCATACTGCCAACAAGATAATACTGGAGATCAATTTCAGTCACATTTGCATTTTTCAAGTCGGCTTTAAATTTATCTTCGCCAAATTGCTGTTTCCAAGCAGCAACCTGCACAGCGGCACTATTCTTAGCAGCTTCTTGGTCAGCATCTGACGCGCGGCTATAGAAAATGCGGTTTGTCACTAATTCCTTGAGAACACTTGTCTGATAGTCCACATTGTCCTTGGAGCTTGCATGAGCACTATTAAATAAAGCTTTGAGGTTAAAGAACGAATCGAAATCTCGTTTCGTCACTGTTCCGCCTTTGTAAGTTGCAACGATTTGATTCGGATTGCTTCCGACCCAAATTGTACTTGTCGCGTCATCCCACGTGACTTTCTTGCCAAGGGAGTCGCTCATAAAGCGCAGGGGTACATAGGTATCCCCTTCATAAATGAACCCTTTGGCGTCCGTTGGCGTTTTTTCGACGCCATCAAACATATACGTCAGATTACGGAAAGCTACTTCGATTTGTGTGCTAGCTGCAAAAGCTACGGTTCCACTTAAAATAGAGCCAATGGTTAAACCTACGATAAGTCCTTTTACTTTGTCTTTCATTATGAGTGATCCACCTTTCATTTCTTATCCTAGCAATAATTCACCAAAGGTTGGGAGATTTCCTTTTTTTTATTCGTTTCGAATTGAAGGAATTCATTACCTGTTTGTTGTATTTGTAGAGGTAGAGACGATTTGTTACACGCATCTTAGAACAAAGACATGTAGAAATAAGGGGGGATAATGTGGGAGCAAATGTTGGAATACCCAGCTCCGAGGATTTGTTTCTGCTTCATGAAGGATCCCTATTCCACAGTTATCGTATCTTAGGGGCACATGTTAGCAAAGAAAAAGGACATGAAGGTGTTCGTTTCGCCGTTTGGGCACCGCATGCGAGAACCGTGTTTGTACTTGGAGATTTCAATGATTGGCAATCCGGCGAGCACAAGATGGAAAAGATTAGTTCATTAGGTCTCTGGATGATCTTTATTCCTGAAGCACGTGAAGGCGACTATTACAAGTTCGAAATTCATAGTCAGACAGGGCAGATTTTGTTAAAAGCTGATCCCTATGCCTTCTATTCTGAGTTAAGGCCAGGTACGGCATCGAGGGTTGTTGATTTGGAGGGGTATGATTGGCAGGATCAAGCCTGGCAGCAGCAGAAGAAAGAAATCCCCGCTTATAACAAACCGCTTTCCATTTATGAAGTGCACTTAGGTACTTGGCGTAAGAAAGATCGCACGAGCGAAGAGCTGTACACGTACGAACAATTAACGAGTGAATTGGTGGATTATGCGGTTCAAATGGGTTATACGCATATTGAAGTCATGCCGCTGGCAGAGCATCCCTTCGATCGTTCTTGGGGTTACCAAGCAACTGGGTACTTTTCGGTTACTAGTCGTCACGGTGCTCCGAAGGATTTCATGCGATTCGTTGATCGGTGTCATCAACAAGGTATTGGTGTCATTATGGACTGGGTACCCGGACATTTCTGCAAGGACAGTCATGGCCTCCGCCAGTTTGATGGAAAGCCTCTGTATGAATATGAAGACCCTCGCAAAGCGGAGAAACTCGAGTGGGGGACACTTACCTTCGATTTCGGTAGACCGGAGGTACAGAGCTTCTTAATCTCAAATGCCTTATTTTGGATGGACATGTATCATATGGATGGGATCAGAGTGGACGCAGTTGCTTCCATGCTGCATCTTAATTTCGGCAGATGGGATGAGACTCCGATCCGTAATCAGCACGGAGGAGATGAGAATCTGGAGGCCGTTGCGTTCATTCGCAAGCTGAATCAAGTTGTATTCTCCTATTATCCAGACGCGCTGATGATGGCGGAAGACTCGACGGACTGGCCGCTTGTTACGGCGCCTGTGCACGAAGGTGGACTAGGGTTTAACTACAAGTGGAACATGGGCTGGATGAACGATATGCTGAAGTATATGAAGCTGGATCCCATCCACCGCAGGTATAATCACAAGCTGATTACCTTCTCATTCATGTATGCATGGAGCGAAAATTATGTACTCCCCTTGTCACATGACGAGGTCGTGCATGGTAAGCGTTCACTCCTGCATAAGATGCCAGGAGACTATTGGCAGAAATTTGCTAATCTGCGGGTATTATATGGTTATATGTCGGGGCATCCAGGGAAAAAGCTGCTCTTCATGGGTAGTGAATTCGGTCAATTCGACGAATGGAAGGATCTCGAAGAGCTGGATTGGTTTCTATTAGACGGCTACGAGAAGCATGAGCAGATGCATCATTACGTGAAGTCGCTCAATCGCTTTTATTTGAACGAACCGGCCCTGTGGCAGCTGGATCATGATCCAGAAGGCTTTGCATGGATTAATCCCTATGACGAGAGCCAAAGTGTTGTCACTTATATGCGAAAAGGGAAATCGCCGGAGGATGAACTTATTCTTGTGTGTAATTTCACACCTGTTGTTCATCCGGATTATCGGATCGGCGTTCCGAAATTAGGTCAGTATGAGGTTGTATTTAATAGCGACGCTACAGAATTTGGCGGTTCCGGACAAGGGAATACGCTGCCGATCACAAGTAAAGCAAGTTCCATGCATGGTAGGCCCTACAGTTTATCGCTATGTATTCCGCCGCTTGCGGCTGTCTATATCAAGTGTGTGAGTGAATTCCAATCAGAGATTGATGAAGGTGAAGGGGGAAATCAAATATGCGCAGTAAAGAATGTGTTGCTATGCTCCTCGCTGGAGGAGAAGGGCGAAGATTAGGCGTACTGACGAACAATTTAGCTAAGCCAGCTGTACACTTTGGCGGCAAATATCGCATCATTGATTTTACTCTCAGCAATTGTACGAATTCCGGGATTGATACCGTTGGTGTTCTCACACAGTATCAACCTCTCGTGCTTAATACGTACATTGGTATTGGAAGCTCTTGGGATCTTGACCGCAAGTATGGCGGTGTAACCGTACTGCCACCGTTCATGGAGCAAAAAGGCGGCGATTGGTACAAAGGAACTGCAAACGCGATTTATCGCAATATCGGCTTTATCGAGCAATATGATCCAGAATACGTCTTGGTCATCTCGGGTGACCATATTTATAAAATGGATTACGATCTCATGCTTTCTTATCACAAAGAGAAAAAAGCGGACGCAACAATCGCAGTTATCGAAGTGAAATGGGAAGAAACAAGCCGATTCGGTATCATGAGCGTAAATGAGAAGCAAGAGATTACGGAATTCGCTGAAAAGCCGAAGGAAGCAAACTCCAACTTGGCTTCAATGGGGATTTACATTTTTAACTGGAAAGCATTGAAATCATATTTGCTTGAAGATGAGGCGAATCCGGAGTCCAGTAAGGACTTTGGGAAAGATATCATTCCGATGATGCTGAAGGATGAAGCGAGAATGTTCGCTTATCCGTTCGAAGGCTATTGGAAGGACGTCGGAACAATTGATAGCCTATGGGAAGCCAATATGGATCTTTTAGATGACAATAATGAACTTAACTTAAATGATAAAGACTGGCGTGTGTATTCTCAGAATCCTTACCAACCTGCGCAATACGTAGCGCCTACGGCAAATATTAAACGTTCTCTGGTGAATGAGGGCTGTGCGATTTTTGGAGATGTCGATCATTCCGTTCTCTTTTTCGGTGTTCAAGTTGGCGAAGGCAGTCAAATTAAGGATTCAGTTATTATGCCGAATGCCAAGATTGGTAATAACGTAACGATTATCAAAGCCATTATTGGTGAGAATACGGTCGTTGAAGATGGTGCGATTGTCGACGGCAATGGGGAAATTGTGCTTATTGGCGGTAACGAACGGGTAACAGGCTACGCTAATCAGAAGGGATGATGTCAGATGAAACACGTGATGGGAGTCATTAATTTAGTCAATGAACCGGATGATTTGGAGGAACTGACTTATTTCCGCTGCCCGGCATCTGTGCCTTTCGGTGGTCGTTATCGGTTAATCGATTTTGCACTTTCCAATATGGTGAATTCAGGAATTGATAATGTGGCTGTTTTCACACAGCACAAATATCGTTCGCTCATGGATCATCTAGGGTCTGGAAAAGAATGGGATTTGGATCGTAAGCGTGGGGGACTTTTCGTCCTACCTTCCGTACTAGATGAACCGACAGGAATCTCACGTGGTGATTTGTATCAATTCTATAGCCATCGTGACTATTTCTACCGCGGTAAAGAAGAGTTCGTGATTATTTCCCGCAGTCACATGGTGTGCAATCTGGATCTACGGGATGCGGTACGTTATCACGAAGATATGCAAGCGGATATCACAGTGATTTATAAGCAAACGGATGAAGAGGTTCATGGGAAATTCCGCCGCATGGCGGTGAAAGACACAGGTCAAGTAACCTTGATGGAAGATCATACCGGCCGCTTGCGGACGAACAACATCTCTATGGAAATGTATATCATGAGCAAGGCGTTGCTCTTGGATATGGTGGAATCCTGCTTAGCGCAAGGTTATGATCATTTGGTTCGTGATGGTATTATGAAAAATATTGATAAGCTGAGTGTGTATGGCTATAAGTTTGAAGGGCATTTGGGCATTGTGAATTCCATTCAAGGCTACTACAAGCATAGCATGCAGCTGTTGAACCCAGCGATATGGCGTGAACTCTTCTTCCAGAAGAACCTTATCTTTACGAAGGTTAAGGATGAGCCGCCTGCGAAATATTTCGATTCCGCTGCAACCAAAAATGCGCTTATCGCCAACGGGTGCCAGATTGAAGGGAAAGTAGAGAACAGCATTCTGTTCCGTGGTGTGAAGATCCGTAAAGGCGCTTACGTGAAAAACAGTATCATCCTGCAAAATTGCGAGATTGAGGAAAACGTGATTATCGAGAATGCCATTCTGGATAAGGACGTCTTCATTAGCCGCGGCCGCGTATTAACCGGTGACAATAAAGCACCATTCATTGCAGCGAAAACCAAAGTGATCTAATCGCAGGTTAGCTCCGTGTACCACCAAAGTTGGAGGAGTGGCAAGATGAAAATACTGTTCGCGGCTTCGGAGGCCGTGCCTTTTATAAAGACAGGCGGATTAGCGGATGTGATCGGCTCCTTACCTAAGGAGCTGACGCGTCAGGGACTTGATGTACGTGTTATTTTGCCGAAATACGGTGATATCCCGGTTAAGTTTAAAGATCTGATGTCACATGTGACAACCTTTGATGTGCAGTTGGGCTGGCGCAAGCAATATATCGGAATTGATATGTTGGTGCATGAAGGGGTTACCTTTTATTTCGTCGATAATGAGTTTTATTACAAGCGTTCTGGTATTTATGGCTTTGGGGATGAGGCGGAGCGATTTGGCTTCTTCTGTCGAGGTGTCATTGAGGCCCTGCCTTATCTGGATTTCCAACCGGATGTGATTCATTGTCACGATTGGCAAGCAGGTATGATTCCTGTTTTGCTAAAGGCTCATTATCAGCATTTGCCTTTCTTTAGTGAGATCAAGACGATGACGACCGTCCATAACTTGAAATATCAAGGCGTATATGATCAACAAGTGTTCAAGGATTTGTTCGGCTTGTCGGATGACCATTTCTCAGGAACAGCGCTAGAGCTTCACGGTGGCGCAAGCTTCCTGAAAGGTGGATTGTTGTATTCGGATCAGATCACAACGGTTAGTCAGACGTATGCAGAGGAGATTCAAACTCCGTATTACGGTGAATTCCTGGACAGCCTGTTGCGTCACCGCAAAGATCAATTAACGGGCATCGTGAACGGGATTGACTACGACGTCTTCGACCCCATGACGGACAAGAATCTGGTTGTGAATTACCGCGATTCTTTACCGAAGAAAACGCAGAATAAACTGGCGCTTCAGGAGCGTCTAGGACTTCCTGTGAATGGTGATATCCCGATGATTGTACTGGTAACTCGTCTTGTACAACAGAAGGGTCTAGATCTGATTCAGCACGTGCTTCGTGAAATCCTAGCCTTGGACATACAGCTTGTCGTTCTTGGAACTGGCGAGCCTGTCTATGAGCAAATGTTTCGGAACGCTGCAATTACACATCCGACTAAGGTGTCGGCGCACATTTATTTTGATGAAGCGCTAGCCCACCAGTTCTACGCTGCGTCTGATCTCTTCTTAATGCCATCACAATTCGAGCCATGTGGCATCGGGCAGTTGATTGCGCTGCGCTATCGATCCGTACCGATCGTTCGTGAAACAGGCGGTCTGAAGGATACGGTGCAGCCGTACAATGAGTTTACAGGGGAAGGCACAGGGTTCTCCTTCACGCATTACAATGCCCATGATATGCTTCATATCATCAGGCGCGCGGTTTTCTTTTATAAGAATGATCGTGACAGTTGGATGAAGATTCAACACAATATGAAAAAAGGTGACTTTAGCTGGCGCAAATCTGCTCAGCAATATATCACGCTTTACACGGAAATGACCTCTTAATAAATGGAAGAAAGCCTCTTTATTCGAAAGAATGAGGGGGCTTTTTTCGTTATTTAGAAAATTAAGGTATAATAGGTGCAGATGAGTAGAGAGGGTTGGAGTGGTAACCAATGGGCGTGGATTGGATTTCTCATGTATTGACCGTGTTGTTCGTCGTAAATATATTATTGGCGCTCACCGTGGTGTTCTTAGAGCGACGTAATGTGGCTGCTACATGGTCTTGGTTAATGGTTCTGCTATTCATTCCTATTCTAGGCTTTCTATTGTACGTGATGTTGGGCCAAAACTTGAGCCGCCGAAAGCTGTATAAATGGAATAAGCGCATGCAGGAACGGATGCAGACAGTGATTGCTGAGCAGAGGCAGCAGCTCATGCAGGGGACTTTTCCCTATATCGATCCGATGGTTATGGAGTATCGTTATTTAATTTACTTGAATGTAGCTACGAATGATTCATTTTTGTCACAGGATAATGATGTGCACATTTTCACGGATGGGGTCGAGAAGTTTAATGATTTAATTAGCCGAATGGAGGCTGCCGAGCACCATATCCACATGCAATATTATATTGTGAAAAACGACACTTTGGGTCAGCGGATCATGGAAGTGCTCACACGCAAAGCGAAGCAAGGAGTAACTGTTCGTTTTTTATATGATGATATCGGCTCACGAACATTGAAGGATTCGTTTTTCAAGGATTTTCAGCAGGCAGGTGGAAAAAAAGCGGCATTCTTTCCATCACGTATTCCTTTTCTTAATTATCGTGTTAACTATCGCAATCATCGCAAACTCGTAATTATTGACGGGCAGATCGGCTACATTGGCGGATTCAATATTGGCAATGAGTACCTGGGCCTGAATCCGAAATTTGGTTACTGGCGGGATACACATCTTCGATTGACGGGCAGCGTCGTGCGAGCGTTGCAATCTAGGTTCGTACTGGATTGGAACCTTGCTTCGGCAGAAACATTGGAGGTAGACACGACTTATTTCCCAGCAATCTTGGAGAATGGCGTGCAAGGTAAAGTCCCGATGCAAATTGTCGCAAGTGGCCCTAATGAAACTTGGCCGCATTTTGTATATACCTTTCTTAAGCTGATTCATTTGGCCAAAAGCCGAATTTTGCTGCAAACGCCATATTTTATTCCCGAAGAAAGTATGCTGAATGCCTTACGAATTGCGGCTCTCTCGGGGATTGATGTAAGAATTATGATACCTGAGAAGGCTGATCATTTATTCGTTCATTGGGCTTCATTGTATTATGTGGGTGAACTGCTGCGCGCAGGCGTGAAATGCTATTTGTATGATTACGGCTTTCTTCATGCCAAAACGATTATCGTAGACGGTAAAGTGGCCTCAGTCGGTACTGCGAATTTCGATATTCGCAGCTTGCGGCTTAATTTTGAGACGAATGCGCTGATGTTTCATGAGGAGACAGCAGCGAAGCTGGAAGACACCTTCTGGAAGGACATGGAGGGATGTATGGAGTTGACGCTGGAGGAATATGAAAAGCGCTCGCTACGTATTCGGTTTCTGGAGTCGATTTCGAAATTAATTTCTCCGATTTTGTAGAATAGATCGTTATAAGGGAAGGCCCATGCTAATAAGCATGGGCCTTTTCTATGTGCGTGTAGCTTCGTTCACCGAAACTATTAATTCGTTACTTTAACGGCACCAAGTGTATAGCTACCATCATTTCGTCTACCGTCATTGGCAAAATCCACTTCTGGTTTGCCCGTCTGTGGGTTGAGAATAGAAGCAGTGAGGGTGTAGTTACCTGGCGGCAGGTTCGTCGGGATCAACAACGTGTCAGATACCTCGTTAGAGCCAGGAAGCCACTCACGAATATCCAAATTGGTACGATTGCGGGATACAACTTCACCTTGAGCATTCGTCAGTGAAAGCTCAAAAGGCCAAGTAAAGTAAAAGGGTGCTACGCCTCTATTGATTATGCTAAGTTTGACATGCAGTGACTTACCAGCACGGATCTCCCTTTCGTGGGACTCTTTGGCGATCACAAACCGATATCCAATCGTTTTCAGTAAACGGTCAATATTCGGTTGAAACCGACCGCCGAGAGGTTCTTGAGTAGGGGCATTGGGACCAAGCCAACTCACATGCGTTAGCTTGGATTGTAATAGGGTTTCCTCGATATGAGCGTCATTTACATAATTTCCATCAGACGAAAACTCTCCACCGCTTGGCGCCGATTTCCAGAAATCCGGCATGGCCGGTTGATCATTTTGAGTGAGCCAAGACTTATAGCCATGGGTATACCATGTGAGGAATTCGTCAATCGTTTCGTTGTGTGAACCGAAAGTGTCATTAAATAAACCAAGCCCATTGTTCAAAGCAATTTCATGAGGTCTTCTCATCAGCAATCGTTTTTGTTTGAAATATCGCAAATAATGTTCTACATATTGATCGGTAACAACTTCTTTAGGAAATTCGATCGGCGAGTTTCCGTCATTCTTGGTATGCCACTCGCCCCAATGTCCTACACTGCCCAGCGCAATAAAGGCGATTTGAGGATCATTATTGTAGCGGTTACCCAATGTTCGAATCAGACGTTCGTGATTTTCGATAAGAACAAGATCATTATAATCGGGACTAAATCCCTTCCCGTAGTCCGTATCGTACCAAACCCCTTTTTCGCTGGTTTCTTTGTATAACCAGTCAGGTATATCTTTATGTGGTATATCACTAGGAGTATCGAGAATCACTCGGAGTATAAGAGATACGCCATTTGCTTTCCACGAAGCAAAGTTGAATTTGTTCTCAATGGCATCAAAGTCATACTTCCCCTTTTCAGGTTCAAGTTCGGCCCATGTTAAATTGGCGTAAGCAAGCCGAAAGGGTTGCTTCGCTTCATTATATCTTGCATCAGTGACTAAGCCCATGTACGGGTTGTTCAGAACTTGATCCGTCTCAGCGGGATAATAAGAAATTCGATTTACAATTTCAGTTGCCATAAGTTTCTTGTAGCCTAATTCGCCCATTATCCCAAAAATAAGTATAAAAGCAATAAGTGCGTGAGGACGACGGAAATTCATGAGATATACCTCCTTCAAGATCTATCTTTGAAATATTATCAGACAGGTTCTGTTGTTACAAGATTGAGATTGGCAGCGTATGTGAATATCTATCGAAAATAGTTCTAAAGAACTAAGAAGATGTCGAATCCTTAAACATTTCACTATTAAATAGTGAAAAAATATGCTATAAGTACTATATTGATGCTTTCTCATTGAACTGAAATAAAGATAAATAGCAAGCATAAATATTCTATCCTGGAGGAACTCAGTATGAAGGTGTTAATTACAGGAGGATATGGATTTATTGGGTCTTTTGTTGCAGAACGCTTCTATAAAGAAGGTTATGAAGTTTATATCATAGATAATATGTCTGCTGGTAATAAGCAATATGTGGACTTTAAACATAAGGGCTATGTATTATCAGTGGAGGATCGTAAATGCGAGGAGATCTTTCGGAGCAACCGATTTGATACTGTCGTTCATCTCGCGGCTCAAGTGAGTGTGAAGACATCGGTTGAAGACCCGAGACTGGATTCGAAGTCCAATGTCCTCGGTTTGTCTAACATGCTTTCATTATCTCAGAAGTATAATGTTCATAAGTTTATTTTCGCTTCTTCTGCTGCTGTTTATGGAAACAATGAAGAAATCCCTCTACCTGAAACTGCTGTCTGTGATCCCATTTCTCCTTATGGTATTAATAAATGGATCGGTGAAACGTATTGCAGTAAATGGAAGGAATTATACGGTTTGGAAACGCTTTGCTTTCGTTTTTCTAACGTATATGGGCCACGCCAAGGCAGTGTCGGCGAGGGCGGTGTTATTTCCATATTTATGGAAAGAGCGATAAGCGGAACGGAACTCGTTGTTTATGGAGATGGCGGGCAACAAAGGGACTTCATCTACGTAGAAGATGTGGCAGACGCTATTTATCGTTCGTCTTATTCCAGCTTGAGCGGCGTCTATAATTTATCCACGAATACAGAAAATTCAATTAACGAACTGATTAGTGCTTTGCAAGGCTTGCATGGAACGGTGGCGCTCAAGCACTTAGACCAGCGTCAAGGGGATATATATTGTTCCAAGCTGGACAATAGACGTATAGCTAACGATTTAGACTGGGTGCCCAAGTATTCTTTTCAGCAGGGACTTGCGAAGACGTACGATTGGTTCATTCAGACGCATAAGTTGAAAGAACAGTTACAGGTCAAGACAAAGCAACAAAGTTCTCCTTCAAGACTGGGCAAAGTCATCCGTATGCTATTACCTTATGCAGAGAATGCGCTGGCCTTTGGATTTACAGCATGGATCAGCCTGCTGCTCAGAGACAACTTATCTGATTTTATCGATATCAAAATTATTTATATAATTTTGCTTGGTATCCTTTATGGAAACAGGCAATCCATGCTTGCTGTTGGAATGTCAACTGCTCTTTATATTTTTGATCAACTCAGTATGGGTCGGGAATTGCTTTCTTTATTTTACGAACCTGACTTCTTCTTTCATATTGCCATCTATTTGTTTATAGGATTAGTCGTCGGATATGCCGTAGAACGGAAAAACACGATGTTTGAATCGAAGAAGCAAGAGCTCTTAACGATGTCAGAGAAACATGAGTTCTTAACGGAGGTATATAAGGAGACTCGTCAGGTTAAAGAGGAGCTTCAGCAGCAAATAATGAACAACGGAGACAGCTTTGGAAAAATTTATTCTGTTATCAAAGAGCTGGAAAGTCTGGAGCCGGAAAAAATCTTTACTTCAACAGTTAGTGTCGTGGAATCCGTCATGAAATCGCAGACGGTTACGATCTATACGGTTAATAAATACGGCAGCTATCTTCGTCTCTTAGCTAGGTCGAGCGGCACTCAATTTGATGCGAGCAAATCAATGAAAGTGGAGGAGTTTCCTTATATCCAGAAGCTCCTTCATGAGAAGAAGCTTTTTGTTAACAAAGATTTAAATGGGGGCATCCCCCTTCTTGCCGCTCCTGTCTACAATCATGGCAAAGTCGTTGCTGTCATTTCTGTTTATACAATGAAGTTCGATCATTTTACGTTGTATCATCAAAATCTTTTCAAGATTATGGTGGATCTAATATCTTCTTCCCTATCAAGGGCACTTTCGTATGTGGAAGCTACGGCCATTCAGAGATATATGGATGGAACTCCAGTATTAAAACCGGAGGTTTTTGCCGATATTTTAGCTAGTAAACAAATGGCTAATGCGAAGCATGGCGTCGAGTACGTGCTGCTTACGCCAATCGAATCATTTGAGGTTTCGGATATAACGCCACAGAAGATTTCAAAATTCTTGCGGGAAACGGATTATTTGGGCATGAGCATGGACGGAAAACTTCTCGTGCTTCTCTCCAATTCCAGTCATCAGGAAGCAGCTTTCGTCTTAAACCGTTTTGAGCAAAATGACATATTTATGCGAATGGTAGATGAGGAGTTTAGCTATGCTTGAGTGGGTACTACTTGTTTACATCGCACTGTGCATAGCATGCATCGGCTTCCGACATCGACATGACAAGAACGAAGCTTGGGTTCGTATTGTACTTGCTGTCGGATTTCCTGTAGTCGGATTTCTCCTGCCTGCCTTTCGCTCCAAGCGTTGGCATAAACGTAATGATGCACGTCATGAACGAGCTAGGCAGGAGTTGTTCGTCGATATACTTGTCGAAAAATCCAATCAACCTGATGTTGTAAGCAAATTGGAAACGGAAAAGGAAATGAATGTAGTCCCACTAGAGGAAGCACTGCTTGTCAACGATATATCCACGAGACGCAGGGTGATGATTGATTTGCTGAAACAGGATTCTTTGGACTATTTGGAAGTTCTTCAGATGGCTGTCAGCAACGAAGACACGGAAACTTCGCATTATGCAGTTAGCGCGATTATGGAAATGAAGCGCAAAATAACGCTTAACCTGCAAGAACTGGCTGTTAAGTTCGAGGAAAATAAGGGGGACGCTCATGTTCTGCTTTCTTACTCCGAGATATTAAAGTCCTATTTGCGTAGTGGTTTTCTTGATGAGCGTACAAGAATTAAGTATTGTTACACTTACACGAACGTGTTGAAATTATTAATTGAACAATCACCGGACTTAGCGGAAGCCTATGTTGACAAGATTAATACTGATCTTGGTTTGGAAGAGTATGCGGAAGCGGAACAAACGGCGTTGCTGTATTTAAAACAATTTCCGTTGCATGAGGATGCCTATCTCAGTTTAATGAAAGTATACTTTACGATGCGTGCAATCGAGCAATTGAAGTCGACGCTGATACAATTAAGAAAATCTCCCATACGATTATCGAATCAGGCTTTAACTATCGTGAGGTTTTGGTCAGAGGAGCAGGCGGATGAATAAAATCGGACTCAAACGTAACGTCTATATCATTCTTATTGGAATTTTGTTCCTGGCTATCGCAGTGCAAGTTACAAATTCTAAATACATTCTTCAGTTCAACCGCAACAGTACAGCGAACGGTAACTTGAAAGGGTTAAAAATGGCCATCGCGCAAGTGCAGCCCTCTGGTAAACCTTATTGCGTTGTATTCGATAGCACGGAAGATTTCAGTGAGAAACTTAAGAACCAAACAGAGCGCGTGTTGGGCTATATGAAAAAGCCGGTAAAGATGTTCGATGTCCGAGGCGGAGCATTCCAGGTAAGTGAATGCCAGGTTGTCGTATCGACAGTAGAGGACTTGGGGCTGATCGGCAATCTCGAACAACTGATCCAATATATAGAAAAAGGGGGATATGTATTTCAAGAGACGACTACAACGAAGGGAGATGCATTTTATCGGCTTTATCGCAAGATGGGCATTGTGAATGCAGGTAATCTCCGTAATGCACAGGGCATTCATCTGACGTCTAATGTATTGATAGGTGAGGAGAATCTACGGATTAACGGTCAATTCATGATGAATTCAATCATGGAGGTTGAACTTGACGAGAAGAGCAGGGTTTTGGCAAAAACCGCGGATGGCGCGCCTCTTCTATGGGATTATCAATTCGGGCAAGGCAAGTTCATGGTATTTAACGGAACGATGCTGCAGGAGAAGTTGAATCGGGGATTGATTGCCGGAGCCCTCAGTATGCTGGAGCCTGTGTTTGTTTATCCGATCTTTAATTCAAAGATTGTCTATCTCGATGACTTTCCAGCGCCGATTCCTACAGAAATATATCCCATCATTTATAATGAATATCACAAAACGACGTCCTCTTTCTTTAAAGATATTTGGTGGCCGGATATGTTGTCGTTAGCGAAAAAGAGTGATGTCAAATATACAGCTGTTCTGATTGAATCCTATCAGGATAGAGTCAAGCCGCCTTTTGAATTCACGGTAGATAAAGATTTAAAGGGGCTCATCTCGTATGGACGTGAGGTACTAAAGAGTGGCGGAGAGATCGGACTGCATGGGTATAATCATCAAGCCTTAACGACAAGTCAAGAAGTCGCAGATGAGTTCGAATATAAGCCATGGGGCAATATCGATGATATGGCGAAAGCTACCGCGGAAGCTGTAGATTTCGCCAAAAATGCTTTTCCCAGTTATAACATGGTATCCTATGTCCCTCCGTCTAATGTGCTTAGTCCGGAGGGAAGAGAGGCTCTCAAAAAGTACTGGCCGACGCTTGCGGTTATCTCTTCTTTATACCCTGAGGACGATAAAAACATGGCTTATGTACAGGAGTACTCCATAGCGCATGACGGAATATTGGAAATGCCCCGTGTGACTTCCGATTATACGGAAGATAATTACCAAAGGTGGATAACGGCTAGCGCCATAACGGCACACGGGATATTTTCTCATTTTATCCACCCTGATGACTTGATTTCAGAGGATCGCAGCGGTGGCTTGACTTGGGAACAGATGTACAAAAATATTTCCGATAGGTTTGAACGCATCCATCAAGCCTACCCATGGCTAAGGGCGATGACGTCAGCAGAAGCTGCCTTTGATATGGAGCAAGAACTTGCGAGTCAGGTAACTTTAAGTATGGAAGGGAATGTGATGTACGGTAAGATTACATCGTTCCACGACCGAGCCTTCTTTATCGCAAGGATGGAAAATAAAATAGGTAAGCTTCATGGCTGCAAGGTAGAAAAAATCGATACCAATACGTATTTAATCACAGTTACTAAAAATGAATTTGATATTGAATTGGGTGGATGAAGAATATGCGCATCTGTATCATCGCCGAAGGCTCCTACCCTTACGTGACAGGAGGGGTTTCAAGTTGGATTCATTCCTTGATTACGAATATACCGGAGCACGAATTTGTCATATTTACCATCGGAGCCTTCGAAAAGCAGCGAGGGCAATTTAAATATAAGCTGCCCTCTAATGTAGTCGAGGTGAAAGAAATATTTCTTGATGCGTATATGCGTGAATCAGGTGAATGGGGTCATCGGTTTCGTTTGACAGCCAGCCAGCAGGAGTCGTTTCAATCCTTACTTGGTGGGAAAGGTCATGTGGAATGGGGAGAAATCTTCCATTTACTTCGAACGAAACAGTTTCGTGTTGCCGCTGATTTCCTTATGAGTAAGGACTATTTTGATTTGTTGGTGGAACTATGTAAGGAGCGGTATCCTCAAATTCCATTCACGGAAATGTTTTGGACGGTACGTTCCATGGTGCTTCCTTTGTTTTTATCCATTCGTCATGAAATTCCAAAAGCCGACCTATATCACAGTGTCTCCACGGGTTATGCAGGTGTGATTGGTGCGCTGGCTAAGCATCTTTACAATAAACCCTTCTTGGTAACTGAGCACGGAATCTACTCTCGTGAGCGTGAAGAGGAAATTATTAAAGCTGGCTGGGTGAAGGGTTATTTTAAAGACTTGTGGATTGAATACTTTTACCGACTCTCCGAGTGCGCTTACGGCAGCGCAGATGAGGTTATTACTTTATTTAATCGAAACCGTGAAATTGAAATTGAACTGGGCTGCAGCCCAGAGAAAATTAAAATAATTCCAAATGGCGTCAATCTTGCAGACTATGAAGAAGTGGTACAAGAGAAATATCCAGAAGATTCCATTGTGCGCATAGGCGCTATTGTACGTGTGGTACCGATCAAAGATATCAAGACGATGATTCAAAGTTTTGCGCTTGTGAAGCGGGAAGTGCCGCACGCAGAGTTATTTATAATGGGACCTTCCGAAGAAGATGAGGAATACCTATTAGAGTGTCAGCAACTCGTAGATACCTTGCAAGTGGAAGGCGTCATTTTTACAGGGGAAGTACGAATAAAAGAATATTTAGGTCGAATTGATATATTAGTGCTGTCTAGTGTAAGTGAAGGAATGCCGTTGGCAATTCTGGAAGGAATGGCTAGCGCTAAGCCATTTGTCGCCACTGATGTGGGAAGTTGTCGAGAGCTGCTTCACGGCAGGGAAGACGATATTGGCCCTTGCGGTATTATCGTTCCCGTGATGCATTATGACCAGATGGCCACAGCGCTCATCAAGCTCTGCAAAAATAAGAAACTGCGGGAAGAGATGGGGAGAAACGGATTGGAGCGGGCTGGAAAGTATTACACGAGGAAGCAATTTATTGAAGGGTATCAAAGTTTGTATAACTCATATCAGGAGGTGAGTACGTGGCGGGGATAGGATTCGAGCTGAGGAGACTATTCGGCGGGCAGGGACTACTAAATAGCTTTAGAGCTTATGCCTATTCATCCATGACAACGGTGGGGCCGATGATCCTGTGTATGAGTACGATTGTATTTATGCAGAGATTCATGATAGCCGCAGATTCACCTTACTTGGAACGACAGCTTTTTCTAGCTACAGTTGTATACTGTTTTATTTTCTCTGTACTCATTACAGGTGGGTTATCTATGATCGTGACCAGGTACATTTCGGATATGATTTATCTCAAAAAGTATGAGCATCTCCTTTCATCCTACTATGGAGCGATTGCAGTAGCCTTGCCGGTAGCTTCGCTCGTTGCTTGGTTATTTTTACGAAAAGTGACGGTAGGATTCGGTTATAAAGCAGCTGCCTATTTGTTCTTCACTGAGTTAATTGTCATTTGGTTGCAATCGGTACATTTATCAGCATTGAAGGATTACAAAAGAATTGTTCGCAATTTTTGTTATGGTGTTTTCATTGCCATAACGGGCTCGTGGCTGCTTTTGAAGTATACGCCTTATAAAAGTGCCACAGCTGTTCTTACCATGATGGATATCGGATTTATGATCATCGTGCTGTTGACCGCCTACCATTTTGAACAGAAGTTTCCACGGAAATCAAGTCGAGTTTATTTTGATTTTTTCGCTTATTTCCGTAAATATCCATCCTTATTCTTTATCGGCACTTTTTTTTATTCTGGCGTTTATGTACACAGCTTCGTCTATTGGTTCAGTCCTTATAATGAACATATCGGAGGGCGCTATGTGATTTCTCCCTTCTACGATCTACCAGTCTTCTATGCGTACTTAACTGTGGTACCTACGCTTGTCACGTTTGTTGTATCTGTGGAGACATCTTTTTATGATAAATTCCGCGGGTACTATGATAAAATTTTGAATGGAGGAACGCTGCAGGAGATATCTCGTGCCAAATGGGACATGCAGCGAACTTTGATGCAGGAGGTCAGTTTTATGATGGAAGTGCAGCTGCTGTTTACTGTCGTTTCACTTGCTTTAGGCATTAAGTTGCTGCCAATGCTCGGTTTTTCAATAACACAGCTCTACACGTTTAACATTCTCGTCTTAGGATACTTTGTGTTCATCATGTCCTTTATTATTATGCTCATTATGCTGTATTTCGACGATCGGAGAGGTGTTCTTGTTGTCAGCAGTTTGTTTGTGGTATTGAATGCAGGATTCACGTACTGGTCAATGAACGCAGAATATCATGGTCTAGGCATTTTCATGGCAGCCTTCGTCACACTGCTTTGTGCTTTAGCCCGTCTCATTATGTATGTAAGAAATATCGATTACTACACATTTTGTGCACAACCGATTACAGTTCAAAAGAAGTTGTCATTCTGGCGCCGCATTAGAGCCAAATCTACTGTTACTGCGCTGTTGGTTACAGCTGCGGTCTTCCTTGCAGCCTGTTCCGATGAACAGTCTAAAGAAACTACCGTTGGAGGGAAGTCAACACTCCCTGACGCGGTTCCGATCACTGCCAACGATAAGCTGGTAGAAGATAAGCGAATTTACCAACAAGATAATGATACATCGGTGGATGCGATGTATTTGACGATATTGCCGGATAAAGCTAACGCAGAGAATCCGCTTAGCTGGTACGCGATGAATCGGATCCAAAGCCGGATGGATGAGGGCGATCTGAAAGTCATCTTGCAGGAAGGCGCACCTGACGGCAGCGGACCGAAATCCGGTATGTTCGGATACGGGACATCGGGAAGCAATGGGAAAGTCAGCTTGCGCGGGAATACAACTCGTTATGCAGCCCAACGTTCCTATAAAATCCGCTTGGACGATCAAGCAGGTCTATGGCATGATCAGCGAACGCTCAACCTGAATAAGCACATTTTTGATTTCTCGAGGCTTCGTAACAAATTGAGTTTTGACTTTTTCGAAACGCTTCCTAATATTACAAGCCTTCGGACTCAATTCATTCATCTTTATGTGAAGGATTTATCCGAAGGGAATGGGGCGGGAAAAGATTTTGAGGACTACGGTTTATTTACACATATTGAACAGCCGAATGAAAAATTTTTGAAAAGTCATTGGTTGGACCCGAACGGACAATTGTACAAAGCGGTCAATTTCGAATTCTTTCGGTATCTGGAAGATATGAAATCCATGTCGGATCCTGCCTACAATAAAGCGGCATTTGAAACGCATTTGGAAATTGACGGATATGAGGATCATGACAAGCTATTGGCTATGCTCGAAGATGTGAACAATATGGCCATACCTATTGACGAAGTATTCGGCAAGCATTTCGATCTCGACAATTACCTGACATTTCTTGCAGCTAACATCTTGATGGATAACGTAGACACGGATGTGCACAATTTTTTCCTATACTCCCCTTTAAATTCTAACAAATGGTACTTCCTTCCATGGGATTATGATGGAGGATGGGAATGGGGGGTTCAAGGTGGTGTGGAAAACGTCAATCCATACCGTGAAGGAATCAGTACATATTGGGGGAATGTGCTTCACAACCGATTTTTCCGAAGCGAAAAAAACGCTCAACTGTTGAAAGATAAAATCGATGAGCTTTACACAAAGATTAACAATGAAACGGTTACCAAACATTTGCAAGCTTATCGTGGGGTCGTCGAACCATACATTTCAAAGGTGCCGGATATCAACTTCCTGCCGATTCAACTGAACAAACTGGATGATGAGTTCAAAAGAATCGCAGGAGTTCCACTCCGCTCCCTGGAGCGGTTTAACGAGGATCTGGAGAAGCCGAAGCCATTTTTTATGGGGGAATTAGGCCACGAGAATGGAAAGTATCGTTTTGTATGGGATACATCTTTTGATTTACAAGGAGATGACCTGACCTATGAATGGACACTCGCGACAGACCCTGCATGTACACAAATTGTAGAACAACAAAAAAATTTAAAGAGTACGAGCGTAGAATTAAACAGCTTGAGACCAGGTGAATATTACTGGAAAGTTACGGTTCAGGATGGGAAGGGACATCATCAAATCGCATTTGATGAATACGAAGTGGATGGCAAATCGTACTACGGAATCAGAGCCATAAAGGTGGAGTAAACGTGCAATTTCTCGGAAAAAAACTGCGCCATGAGCTGAAATACTATATTCACCCTTACGAATACGTTACACTGCGACAGCGTCTTGCTGCGATGCTTCAGTTGGATGGTAATTCCGATGACAAGGAAGGATACGGTATCCGCAGCTTATATTTCGACGGTCCGCAGAATCATTCACTTTATGATAAAGTGAATGGCATCTTCGGACGGCAAAAGTTCCGCATTCGCATTTATAATGGCGGTGACAGGACGATTAAGCTGGAGAGAAAAAGCAAATACGGCGATTATGTATGCAAAGAGGCTGCTCAACTGAGCAGAGTCGAATATGATCGGTTATTAAATGGGGACTTTTCTTTTTTATTAGAGCATAACCATCTGCTGTTAAAGGATTTCTACAGAGCGTTGCAATGCGGGTACCAACCGGCAGCTATTGTTGATTATATACGGGAAGCCTATGTGTATGAGTTAGGCGATGTTCGTATCACATTTGATAAAGTGTTGTCTGCAGGGATTAATTCACACGATTTGTTCGACCCTCATCTGGCCCTGACGGAAGCTCTCGATTCAACCAAGACGATTATGGAGATCAAGTATAATGACTTTCTTCCGGAAGCGATTCGACTCATCGTCATGCCAGATGCGCATAATCGCTCCAGTATTTCAAAGTATGTTATCTGCCGAGAGGTGGGCTATCGGCATTTTAGACCATAACCGTTCAAAGGGAAAGGGGAGACAAGATGGGAGATTCACTTAATTTTCAGGATGTCGTCAAAAAAAGCATTCTTCATTTTGAGGCATTTCGCAATATTTCATATATCGATATATTGATTGGGCTTGCAGTTTCATTCGGAATCGGTATGTTCATTTATTATATTTATCGTAAAACATTTCGTGGCGTCGTCTATAGCTATAACTACAACGTTACTTTTGTCCTGATGAGTATGATAACGACATTGATCATCATGACCATCAGCACAAACATCGTTTTATCGCTTGGCATGGTCGGAGCACTCAGCATTGTACGTTTCCGAACAGCGGTGAAAGATCCGCTGGATATCGTGTACATGTTCTGGGCGATTTCGGTGGGTATTGCGACTGGGGCGAAATTATACCCCGTCTCACTGCTCGGCTCACTCGCTATAGGGGCGGCTCTATTATTCTTGTCTAGGCGTAAAATAAGAGAACAGCCCTACCTATTAATTATTCGTCATACAGACGATGCCATAGGTGAGCTGCGTATAAGGTTAAGACAAATGAATTATCAGGTAAAATCGAAGACGGTCCGTAAAAATTTCACAGAGTTGACCTTGGAGATGCGTTTACGAGATGATAACACGGCTTTTGTAAATGAGTTTTCTCGAATCGAAGGCGTTCAGGATGTATCCCTAATCAACTATACGGGTGACTACGCCCAATAACGGTGGAGCATCGCTACTTGCTAATAATTTGAATGGTGCGAGTAGCATCCTCCCAAATGACGGTTGCTCCCAGTGCTTCTCCAACGAAGCGAAGCGGTACGAACGTTCTATCTTGAAAGAGGATAGGCATCGCATCAAGCTGTATGTTCTTACCATTCAATTGAGCTGTCTCGCTATGTAGCGTTAGCTTGACCGTCTGTTTACCTTTGGTTGCGGTCACTGTCTGTGTCTCCGCATTCCAGTCAACCTTCGATTGCAAGGCTTCAAATATGGATCGCATCGGAACGAAAGTGAAGCCATCTATAATCTGAGGCTGTTGTGTGAAAAAACGCTCTTTGCCATCGATGATGAGGCGAGGGGCGTTTGTTTTATTGTGGATGCCCAAAATACCAATATGCGGCGAAGCGCAGAATGCATCTCCAGCTGGTGAGACCGCGCAAGCAAACTGGGGGTCCTCCATTTGCAACATTAGTTTATAGCGCAAATTCCCGTCGTTGTCCAGTGAATACCAACCACCACTATTATCATGAAAATATATATGTTCAGCCGCATCAAATTGAAGTGTACTAGGACGAATTTGAATGGATGCTGGAAGGGCGTAGGTCCAGATCGATTTCTGATCTTTGAAGAGGCTCAAACTGTTTTCGGTTACTTTTAAATCTGGTGAAATCTGCGTAGTAAGGGGATCGGGTAGCTTGGTGTTTGGCTTAACTGGCACACGCTCGCCGTTAGGGAGGATCGATTTCCACTGATTGTTGGATTGATAATAGGCTGTGCCTTCATTTGTAACAAAAAGCTTTTGAGGATCTGCATCATGCAATCGCCATGGGATATCAAATTGATCTGCACCATGAAAGATGGCATTTATAGGCTCCGCATTTGGAGCTATTTGTGAATGGAATTGCAATAATTCTATTTCTTGATCCTGATTTTCCGCAGTGGAATCAGCCCCTAGCAGAATAAGGACAGATAGGAAAGTAAGTATGGGAATCCAGCGCATATGCTCATCCTTTCACTAGTGGTAGTAACGTGCTGATACGTAAAGAACACTGTTACTAATCATACCAAGATTTATAATAAAATTAAATCATATTATAGTTTCGCACAACAAGAAGCCGCTGGAGGGAACCAGCGGCTTCTTGCTGAAACAGATCGGAGAAATTAGAAACTTTCACCACTATCAAGGTTGAACTGCCAGAGAATGCCAAACTTGTCCTCGACTTGACCATATAATTTACTCCAGTCGGTCGCTTGAAGCTCCATGGCAATTTTTCCGCCTTCTTTAAGCTTATGGAAAGCATTTTGGATTTCTTCGGCGTTTGAGCTAACGTAAGAAAGACTGATGTTGTTACCTACAATGTATGGCATACCTGGGAACACATCGGAGAACATGAGCGGGCTTCCGTTAATATCCAGACGGGTGTGCATAACGCCATTTTTGGCTTCTTCAGGAAGCGGATAGTCAGGGTGTGCTGGCATATCGCCAAATGTAATGATTTTTGGAGTGGGCAGATTAAATACTTCTGCATAGAAGGTTACAACTTCACGAGTGTTTCCTTGGAAATTTAAATAAGCATTAATTGACATTACCATTCTCCTCTAATTGTGAAATTGGGACAATCTCCTATATTCTACCACTGGTTACATGGAAAATCCACCAGCCCTATAAGCTGAATAACAAGGATTGGAGTTGACTTCTGCCTTCGGCGGATAATGATTGGAGTACTTGTTCTGAGGCTTGGCTCATTGCGGCACGAGCTTTCGCAATCAGAGGAGGTGCTTCATCCGTTAACTGGAGAAAGGTTGCTCGACGGTCATCAGGATCCGTCGTGCGATGAATGAGGGACTCTTGTACAAGTGCGTCAACGAATTGGGTGACAGTGCGCGCTTTGATCCCTAATTTGGTCGCGAGATCTGACATTCGTATACGGCCTTCTTCTTCAATTGCAATGAGTACTCGTACGTGCGGCCCCGTTAAAAAAAGCAGGGATACCCAGTAAATTGGTGAGGCAGATGTTCTGCAAGTGGAGCAGATCGCTATTCCACAGCCACAAGCGGGAGAAGTGCTTGTTCGCATATATGCCGCTGGTGTTCTACCTGTGGATTGGAAAATACGCCGAGGATTGTTCCCGATGCCGGTTCAATTTCCACATATTCCGGGAACGGCGTTTGCTGGTGTGGTCGAGGCAGTTGGAGAAGGGGTTTCCACCTGGCAGATTGGAGATTCTGTATTTGGTCGCAGTACGAAAGGAACCTACGCGGCGTATACGACTGCGCCCCAGGACGCGATTGCAGGTAAGCCAGCTTCGATATCTTACGAAGAAGCTGCAGCATTGTCAGGCGGAGCCACAACTGCGTGGCGTGCCATTGTTTCGGAAGGCAAAGTGCAGCCGAACGAGCGTGTTCTGATTCACGGCGCCGCTGGAGGCGTTGGCATGTTCGCGGTACAGTTTGCGAAATGGGTCGGTGCAGAAGTCATTGGTACAGCAGGACCGTCGAATGTGTCCTATGTGGCATCATTAGGGGCAGACAAGGTGATTGATTATTCGTCTGAACGATTCGAAGAGATCGTACAGGATGTCGATTTCGTACTTGATACGGTGAGTGGTGACACACTCGCACGTACATGGTCTGTTATGAAGCAAGGAGGCAGATTGGCTTCGATCGCGGGCCAACCACCGCTGGAGAAAGCTAAGCAGCACGGCATCACCTTAATTCGTCCTGGCATCGCCACGAATGAAGATTTGACTGCCATTGCTGAGCTAATCGAAGCGGGCAAGCTTACCATCCACATCGAGCAAAGCTTTGCGATGGAAGATGTGCGTCAAGCACATGAGAAGAGCCAGACAGGGCACGGTCGCGGTCGGATTGTGCTGCGGATGACCGCTTAAGCAGCTGTTCATGCAAGGCGAAACAAGTACAGTTCGTTATCCGTACTGTGCTTGCAGATTGCACATATCCTACATCCAGCAATGTAATTGTTGCTGGATTTTATTTTGATTCTATTCGTATCCCCGAAATCATGATAGAATTACTGCAAATTGGAAGAGTTTGTGGGTGAAAGTATGAAAAAATTGATTTTGATTGCGATCATTGCTAGCAGTTTTGTTACGCTGTCATTTTCTTTCTACTATATGCTCAAGATTTATCAGAGTGATTTGAGTATGTCTACTGCAGGGGAACCCATGGTGCATGAGCATGCCGAACGCATCGTGATTATCTCCCAGGAGCAAGGTAGCTTTATGATGAATGCCATACAAAAAGGCGCACGTGAGGCTGCAGACGAACATCATATCCAAATTGATTTCTGGGGTGTTTATCGTTCGAACTTGGAAGGGTTAATTAAGCAGATTGATATTGCAATCGCTTCCAAAGCGAGCGGGATCGTCGTAGAAGGCGTGGATCATCCGGATTTTGACATCATGGTGAAGAAGGCGACTGAGAAAGGGATACCGATCATTACGATTAATTCCGATGCTCCGAGCAGCTTGCGCAAGTCATATATCGGTTCCGATCATTATCAAGAAGGGATTATTATGGGGGAGTACATTGCGACCCAGTTGAATGGAAAAGGCGTAGTCGGTGTTATTAAGAACCTGTCCTCACCATCAACGGATGATCTGCGATTGAAAGGTCTGAACGAAGTTTTTAAAAAATACGACGGGCTGAAGGCCGTTATTGCAGCTAATGATCCTGAAATGTCGCAACCGAAGATGCAAACGAATGATATTTTGAATCACTATCCGAATGTGACCGCCTTTATCGGACTGACGTCAGAATCTGGAGAGAGTATCGTTCAAGCGGTGCATTCGCGCTCGCGAACCAAAGAATATCCGATTTTCCAATTCGATGACTCCCCGCAAACCATGATGCTTATTAAAAATGGGCAGGTGAAAGCTGGGCTTTCGCAGCATTATGAAGACATGGGGATTCTAAGTGTTAATTTGATGAAACGTTGGTTAGATGCTGCACAGCTGCCACTCGAGAACAGCTACTTCACGCCTATTAGCGTGGTGACTTCAACTGGAGAAGAGGAGAAAGCGCTTGAAAACCATTCGAAGTAAAATGATGATGCTGTCGATCTTAATCTGGGTAATTATGGCGATTATTTGGCTCTCCACGAGCATTTATAATCAACGAACCGTAGAAAAGTATAATGAGATACTGCAGCGTTATATGCAAATGAATCAAGCCTCGCAATTAAGCCAGCAATCTTTAACCACTTTGAATAAATATCGGATGTCACCTACATTAGAGAGCTTGAATCAATATGTCTCAGATAACAGCAGTCTACTTCGAACAAAGACAGAGATGGGCTGGTTACGAAATACAAGCAACAATATGCTGCTCGGCAATTTACAGAACATGCTGGAAAGTCAGGCTGAGGCGATGGATTTAGCTGTTCGTTTTCAAAAAGATAATGATGAAGAAAATGCAGCTAAGCAATTTGACGAGGCATCCAACATTTCCAAATATATTTCAGAAACGACGCTAACGTTACTTAGCGGTGAGCAGAACACCTATGATGCCTTTTACAGAAAAATAATAAAACGAAGTGAAAATATAAAGAAAATGGGACTCTGGACGTTAGCGCTGGTTTCTTTGCTGCTCTTGCTGTTTTCCTATCGATTTGTCGATAGTGTAACTCAGCCATTGCTGAAATTAACGCTTTCTGCGCGAGAATTGTCACGGGGGAATTTTAAAAATCCCATTGATTTAGGTAATAACGACGAAATGGCCTTTCTGGCTAAAACGCTGGACAGCATGCGCTTGAAGATCGGACATTTTATCGATGATATCCAAAGTAAAGCCCAATTGGAATATGATCTACATCGACATAAGCTGATGCTGAAGGAAAGTGAGCTGAAGAGCTTACAGAGTCAGATTAATCCCCATTTTCTTTTCAATACCTTAAATATGTTGTCGAAGGAAGCTTATTTGGCAGGAGCGGGAAAAACAAGCGAATTAATTAGCTCTGTTGCCGGTATGCTTAGATATAATCTCCGTAAGCTGGATAGCCGAGTGTCATTAAAGGATGAACTGGAAGTGCTTGAGGAGTATTTAACGATTCAGAAGGCTCGCTTTGGTGATCGGTTGCAAGTCGTACGTGAAATTGACGAGGATGCATTGGGAATTGAGCTTCCTATCCTTATTTTGCAACCGCTTGCAGAAAATGCGTTTATTTATGCGATTGAACCAGCTGAAGAAGGTGGCACGCTTACGATCCGAGTAAAACAGGAAGAGAAACACATCCTTGTTCAAGTACAGGATACAGGACAAGGCATGGATGAAGAGCAGTTAAATCGATTATTATCACAAACCGAAAATTCCATATATAAAGGCCATTCTACTGGGATAGGCATATGGAATGTGATTCATCGCTTACAGCTATTTTATGGGGTTGAAGAGATCATAGAGATAGAATCCCATTTAGGAGCTGGCACTTGTATAACATTGAAACTGCCGAGGGGGCAAGTCGTATGATTCGTATGTTAATCGTAGATGATGAACCAATTGAGCGGACTGCATTGCAACGAATTATAGAAGAAGGTTCTCCAGACGTAGAGGTCGTAGGCCAAGCAGCGAATGGTAGAGAAGCCATTGAAGCAGCAGAGCGGTTACAACCAGACCTGATCACGATGGATATTAAGATGCCAGGCATTAATGGACTTCAAGCGATAGAGAAGATAAGGGAGTCGAATAAAGCAGTTAAGTTTATAGTAGTCACTGCATTTGACACATTTGAATTTGCACAACAAGCAATTAAATTAGGCGTTTATGACTATATGTTGAAACCAAGCCGAATTTCTGTCGTGCTGGAGACGATTGGCCGGGTAGCCAATGAGATTAAAATGATTCAACAGGAGTTGGCGAATAGAAGCTTAGAGCAAACACGGCTGCAGAAGATGACGCCTCTGGTGGAGGCGGATATTGTGGAGCAGCTACTATTTGATTATGTGCAATCGGCATCACTTACTGAAATGATCGATCTTGTCGGCTTGCCAACTGGGCGAGACGGCTTCGTGATGACCTTGCAATTCTCTCATGTTTCGGCGGAAGATGCGCAGTTGCGGGATTTCGATGATGTGTATCTGCAATTAAATGAACTCCCCCTGGATGTGTCCAATCCGATCTGGCTAGGGAAAATGTCAGGCAATCAAGTACCTGCCCTTGTTTTTATGGACGGTGAATTTTCCTATCGCGCACAGGCGATAAGTGTAGCGAAGAAATGGATCCAAGCCATGGATGTGAAGAGTGGATTTCGTCTTTTTATTGGAATAGGCGGCGTATGTAAGGACGTGCGGGATATGCGCCAATCCTATCATGAAGCTTTGTTGGCTTCGATGGATAACACGCTGCCTGCTCGTTATTGTTTGTATGAGAATCTGACGCAGGATGATATTCAGGCGATTGGCGCTCGTACCCTTGAGATGGAAAAGAGCGTACTCGAAGAGATTAGACGCGGAAATCTAGATGCAGCAGGAGATCAGATTGCCAAAATGATTGATGTCTTCGAAGGCGCCCAGCAAGGCGTTGGGATGTCGCAGCAGCGAATTTTTGAAGTGTTAATTGTTGTAACCCGCATGTTACAGGAAATGGGGATGGATGTTCATACACCTTATTTTCCTTATTCAACGACAAGCTATATGCAACTGAAAGCGGAATCCCGCTTGTTAATTCATAATTTAGTTCAGGTTGGAGAAGTCGTCGAAACAGATTTACTCCAAACGATGAAGCTATATATCCAGAAGCATGCTCATGAGGAATTATCCTTGGAGCGGATTGCCGCTACGGTTGATCGGAATCCTTTCTATGTCAGCAAGCTGTTTAAAGAGCATTTCGGCATGAATTATATTGACTTTCTTACGGAATATCGAATCGAAACTGCCAAGCAATTGATGCAGGAAACGGATAAAAGTCTCAAAGAAATTACATTTGAAGTCGGATATAACGATCCGAATTATTTCAGCCGAGTGTTTAAAAAGCTAGTTGGACATTCGCCGACTGATTATCGGAAGATGTTGATTCGACCAACCAACAAAAAGCACAGCTGAGTAAATGCTTAAGAAACCAGTTTTCTGATGAAAACTTTAAGGAGGGTTTGCGCTGAAACATGTCAGAACGAGTACTGAAGTGGTTGGCATCACCATGATCATGGCCTTCGTGCTATCGGCTTGCTCGTTCATCGGAACGAGTAGTAGGCCAACGGATAATACTAGTCCGCAAATCGATAATAAACCAAGCCCCAATCGGATCGTCCAAACGGATAATGAAGTGGTCGTTGGGTTATCGATCGATACGTTGCTGGAAGAACGGTGGCAGAAGGACCGTGACTTGTTCAAGGCTGCTGTAGAAAAGCTAGGTGCGCGTATTGAGGTTCAAGCCGCGAATGGCGACGATGCCTTACAGCTAGCGCAAGCGGAGAACTTAATTTCGCGCGGCGTAGATGTGCTTGTCGTTGTGCCGCACAACGCAGAAGTATCCGCAGCAATTGTGGAGAAGGCACACAAATCGGGCATCAAAGTTATTTCGTATGACCGTTTGATCGTGGGCTCGGATGTCGATTTATATATCTCCTTCGATAATGAGAAAGCTGGCGAATTGCAAGCTAAAGCGATCGTGAAGAAGGCTCCCAAGGGGAACTATGTCTTAATCGAAGGCGCGGATACAGACAACAATGCGCATATGTTCAAGAAAGGCCAAATGAACATCCTAAAACCTCTCGTTGAGAAAGGTGACATCAACATTGTATTTGATCAAGCTACGAAGGAGTGGAAGCCAGCTAATGCGTTGGCGAACATGGAGCGAGCTTTGATTGCGAATCAGAATAAAGTCGATGCGGTAGTTGCCGCGAATGACGCTACAGCAGGTGGAGTGATTCAAGCCTTAACCGCCCAGAAGATGGCAGGACGTATTCCCGTTTCGGGGCAGGATGCTGAGCTTGCAGCTGCGCAGCGAATCGTCGAAGGTACGCAGACAATGACCGTGTATAAGCCCATAAAGAAGCTAGCAGAAACCGCTGCAGAGCTTGCTGTGAAGATGGCGAAGGGCGAAAATGTCCATGCTGATAAAAAAGTAAACAATAAGAAAATTGATGTACCATCCATTTTGCTAGAACCCATTGCCGTCGAACGGTCGAATATGGATGCCACAATCATAGCGGATGGTTTCCACCTGAGAGAAGATGTTTATAAAAATGTGAATCAAGGGCAAATGACAAAATAGTATAGCATTGTTAAAAAAAGTGCTAATTTAAAGCGGTTACATTGGAAAATCCCGGTGATATACTCAGTTTGTAGTTGGCGCACAGCCAAAACAATTGAGAGGGGTATTACAAATGAAACGAAGTGTGAAAGCGATTTCTTTAATGGTAGTGGTTATGTTTCTAGCCGTTATGGTTGCAGCATGTGGGAACTCCAGCAGCTCGAAAGTAAGCGTTGGAATTGTATTGCCTACCAAAGACGAGCCAAGATGGGTTCAAGATGAGCAACGCTTCAAAGACGCTTTGAAAGGTTCGAAATATACAACGGAAATCTTATTCAGCCAAGGCTCTTCAGCGAAAGAAAAAGAAAACGTTGACGCTTTGATTGCAAAAGGAATTAAAGTGTTAATCATTTGTCCGCAAGACGGTGATGCAGCAGCAGCTGCTGTAGAATCAGCTAAAAAAGCTGGTATTCAAGTCATCTCTTACGACCGTTTGATTACGAAAACAGATGCTGTTAACTACTACGTGACTTTCGACAGTATTGCTGTGGGTAAAGCACAAGCACAGTACTTAGTTGATAAAGCTAAAAAAGGTCAACCATTGTACCTGTATGCAGGTGCTGCATCTGACAATAATGCTTTCTTGTTCTTCGAAGGTGCATGGCAAGTACTTCAACCGAAAATTGCCGATGGCACATTCAAAATTGCTAACTCCAGTGAGGCTGCTGCTTTGAAAGGAACTGCCAAATTAACTCGTGAGCAAATGAGTAAAATTATCGGTCAAGTCACGACGAACTGGGATGCTAACGAAGCGAAAAATAAAGCACAAACACATTTGACAGCTGCTGCAGCAGATATGAAAGGCGATGTTGCGATTCTAGCTCCAAATGATGGAACAGCTCGATCCATTGCGGATGTATTCGCATCAGATAAAGCGGTTACAAAGTTCCTAGTTACAGGTCAAGATGCTGAGAAAGCTTCCATTCAATATGTAATCGATGGTAAACAATCCATGACAGTGTTCAAAGATGTTCGTACACTGGTTAAAGATGCGATGGGAATGGCTGTAGCGATCCTCGACGGTAAAACACCTGAAACAACTGGATCTTACAACAATGGAAAAATTGATGTCAAAGCGAAACAAACGAATGTCATCGTTGTTGATAAAGCAAATGTTAAATCTGCACTCGTGGATTCGGCTTACTACCAAGCATCCGATTTCAAAGGCTTGTAGGTGTAAGATCACATAGCTTGGAAGGGATAGTGATAGATACGTCTATCACTATTCCTCTATTCCAGGAGTCGGTTGGCTAAGGAGCGTTAGAAGATGAATAAATATATCTTAGAAATGAATAACATTTCCAAAGAATTCACGGGTGTGAAAGCACTTGCGAACGTTAATTTTAAAGTGAATACAGGCGAAATTCATTGTTTGGTAGGTGAAAATGGCGCTGGCAAGTCGACCTTGATGAAGGTGCTTAGCGGTGTATACCCACATGGTACATACTCGGGAGATATTGTTTTCGATGGCAAGGTTCAGCAATTCTCGAAGATCAGCGACAGTGTAAAGACAGGCATCGCCATTATTTATCAAGAGTTAGCGTTATTCCCCGACCTCACGGTGTATGAGAACATTTATGCTGGCAACGAAGTGAGAAAAGGCATGATGGTCGATTGGAATCAAACGATTCGCCAAGCCAAAGACATGCTTCAGAAGGTGAAGCTGGATGTGAACCCTGAAGTACTCGTGAAGGATTTGGGTGTTGGGAAGCAACAGCTCGTTGAAATTGCCAAAGCCTTAAGCAAGGATGTGAAGCTGCTCATTCTGGATGAGCCGACAGCTGCACTTAATGAGAAAGAAAGCGAGAACTTGCTCGATCTGCTGCGAGAACTCAAAAAGCAAGGCATTACGAGCATTATGATTTCGCATAAGCTCAAAGAAGTGACGGCGATTGCCGATCAACTCACTGTTTTACGAGATGGTAGAACGATTTGTACATTGGATGCTGCAAAAGGTGAGATTTCGGAAAGTGTCATCATCCAAAACATGGTAGGTCGTGAGATCGACGATATTTATCCGAAAAGAATGACAAAGTCATTCGGTTCGAACATTCTCGAGATTCAAAACTGGACGGCTTATGATCCACAGTTGGGTCGAGACGTCGTGAAAGATGTGAATTTGCATATTAAAAAGGGTGAGATTGTCGGCATTGCTGGTTTGATGGGCTCCGGTCGAACAGAGCTGGCGCAAAGTATATTTGGGAATCCCAAAGCGTATAAGCTACGCGGAGACCTCCTTATGGAAGGTGTTAAACAAACATTCGGCCATCCGAAGGATGCCATTAAGGCAGGCATTGCATATGTAACGGAAGATCGCAAAGGGGACGGATTGTTCCTCATCCAAGATATTAAGCAAAACATTGCGGTTGCCAACCTGCATGAGATTTCTGAAAACGGTGTCATTAATCATAATGAAGAAGTGAAAATTTCTAACCATTACAAGCAGTCATTAAATATTAAAGCACCTTCCGTGGAACAAATTGTTGGTAATTTGAGCGGGGGAAATCAACAGAAAGTATCACTCGGCAAATGGTTATTTGTGAATCCGAGCCTGCTCATCTTAGATGAACCTACTCGCGGCATTGACGTCGGGGCCAAATATGAAATTTATACGATTATGAACAAGCTGATCAGTGAAGGAATGAGCATTATCATGATCTCATCGGAGCTTAGTGAAGTCTTGGGCATGAGTGACCGTGTTTATGTCATGGCCGAAGGTAAAATGAAAGGCGAGCTATCCATAGAGGATGCGGATCAAGAAATAATTATGAAGCTTGCGACGCAATAGGAGGAAGACCCGTGCAATTTTATAGTGAAGCGAAATCGCTAATTAAAGTGAATATTCGAGAATATGGGATGTACATTGCCCTATTCATCATCATGTTGACGTTCTCGATCATGACAGATGGGTTGTTCATGTCATCGCGAAATATAAGTAATCTGATTGACGCAACGGGATATATTGCGGTTCTAGCCGTCGGTATGACACTTGTCATTGTCATCCGACATATTGATTTATCCGTTGGATTTGCGGCAGGGTTTCTAGGCGCCATTGCTGCTGTACTCCTCTCACAAGCGGGAGTTCCCTTCTATTTCACGATTCCAATCATTCTCGCGCTTGGTATCATCGTTGGGTTATTCAATGGGTTATTGGTCGCACGTTTCGGTATTCCGTCCTTTGTGGCTTCGCTTGCGGGCATGCTGATTTTCAGAGGCGCACTGCTGCGCGTAACGGAGAAAACGGGCACGATTATTGTGAAAGATGAGTATTTCAATGCGATCGGGAACGGCTTCATCCCCGCGATTACGAAGGTAGGGGGATTAAATCTGCTCTCCTTAATTTTGGGAGCGGTCATGATCGTTCTTTACATTTATAGTGAATTTTCAAAGCGAAATAACAAGCTGAAATACAATTTCGAAGTTGTTTCTGCCAACATTTTCACTGTGAAGGTTATTTTCGTCTCGGCGATCATCGCGTATATTACCTGGATTCTAGCCGGGTATAACGGCTTTTCCTGGACTGTCATCGTGGTCATGATTGTGGTTGCAGTGTACCACTTCTTGACGACTTCAACTGTATTAGGCAGACACATTTATGCCGTCGGCAGTAATCCAGAGGCAGCAAATTTGAGCGGGATTAGCGTGAAAAAGATCACGTATATCGTATTCGGATCGATGGGTATGCTATCCGCACTTTCGGGGATCCTTTTTACTGCGCGTTTGCAATCTGCAACAACGACTGCAGGAACATTATTCGAGCTTGATGCGATCGCTGCGGCATATGTTGGCGGTGTTTCCGCAGCAGGCGGAGTTGGTAAAGTGACGGGTTCCATTATCGGCGCGATTGTAATGGCATCCTTATCAAGTGGGATGAATCTCATGGGAATTGGTATTTCGTATCAATACATGATTCGTGGTGCGGTATTGGCCATCGCGGTTATATTTGATGTTGTTACGAGAAAGAAGAGAGCTTAATTGACATGAGTATCCATACACCTCAAGGTCTTATGATTAGGCTTGATGTGCCGACTAGCTTTGGTCTTATGGCGAGATTGTATCCAGACATTAGGCCAGAGCAAATTCTAGAAACGACGGAAAACATTAGCTTGATGTCCGCGGCATTAGGTTTCGTAACAGGGTTATTTTGTTTCTTCCTTCAGTTAAGCCCTGAGCGAATAGGCGTATTCACTTTGTTTGCCATGCTCGCCGGGATCTATTTCAACGCCAGTGGCTTCATCTTCTATCCTTTCGTACAAGTGGCAGCTGCTTTCAAACGTGTATATGTGTTCTTTCTACCTACGATTCTCGCAATCATAATTGGCTACATGCTGACTGGCTGGCAAGGCGTAATCGCCTATTTATTAACAAGATGTGTGGCTGCATGCGTATCGACAATTGTCGGAATGGGATTAGCCAAACAATCTTTAGAGAAATTAGGCGTTGCGTACACCACGATTGATAGGAATTTTTTCAATGCTTATCGCTATCATGCTATTCAGGTAGGAAAAACGATGGATTTGGAGCTATCCTTCCAGGAGCTGGATGAAGCTTCCTGGCGAGAAGCGTACTTAGATTACGTACAAAACAATCCTCAGGAGCTACAGCGCTTCAGCGCATAAAAAGCAGTCCTGCCTCATTGGAGGTACGGACTGTTTTTGCGTGTTTGCTTAAGCTGTAAGTGCTGATAAGATAGACATGATATCTTATTCTTTTGAGAAAAATAAGAAATCAACTCAAAAGGTCATCTCAATAGACGGAGCTAAACAATGACAGATACACTTATAGCTGATATCACCAAATCTAAAGGTAGAAAATTCCTCTACCATTTCACGCGAGTAAGTAACTTACCGGCGATAGCTTATTTGGATACCTTGTTATCCAGTGGTCAGATGAATCCCCATTCTACGGGCGAGCGCCGATCAGAACCTGAAAAACTAAAGTATATAGATTTTACAGTGACGATCAATGCTCATCTTAGGATTCCGGACATGATGATAGATCCTACAACCACACAGGAACAATTTCGCGCAGGGTTAGATCAGCATGTATTCTTTTGGCCAACCTTGAGGGATTGCCAGAAAATGATGGATACCTACACGCGAAGGGAGCCGGAGGCAGGGTTTGCTGTTTTGAAATTAGATGCGATTAAGATAATGACCAACCATTATACATCGACGAAGTTATCCAAATACGATTCAGGTAGCTCACCGCGGTTTCCAGCGAACTGTTCCTATAAGAAGAGTGAGGCTATGTTTCTACCTTTGCAAGATTTCAAGCGCGTATCCAATCGAGTTGTACCTACACAAGCATCTGAAATAAAAGAGGTACTCATTGCAGATAGGGTTCAGGATGTGTCGAACTATTTACTGGCGATTTATATAGAAGATGATCAAACTGTACCTGATAGTTGGCGAATGCTTGCAAGGCCTTGGCAAGATTTGAGAGCTTGAATGAAGCATGATTTATAGCATAACATGGATAAAAACGCCACCTACATACCATCCTAAGATTAGCTGTTTAAGGCATGACACTTAGGGGGAGAACACTTTTGAAACTAACGTCGGAGCAGATGATAACTCTGCATGGCTTTAATAATTTAACCAAATCGCTAAGCTTTAACATGTATGATATCTGCTTCACCAAAACCAGAGAAGATCGCGAAGCCTACATCGCTTATATAGACAAGCAATACAATGCGGAGCGTTTGACCGCGCTATTGAAGACCGTTGCTGACATTATCGGGGCGCATGTGTTGAATGTCGCTAAGCAGGATTATGTTCCACAGGGAGCTAGCGTTACCATGCTGGTGTCTGAAGGACCTATCGAACAAGAGCCGAGCGAATCGTTCGAAGAGTCGCCAGGGCCGCTGCCTAATGCAGTCGTCATGCATCTCAATACGAGTCACATCACGGTGCATACGTATCCTGAATATCACCCAGACGAAGGCATTAGCACCTTCAGAGCAGATATTGATGTTTCAACGTGTGGAGAAATATCGCCGCTAAAAGCGTTGAACTTTCTGATTCGCTCATTTGATAATGACATTTTGACGATGGATTACAGAGTCAGAGGGTTCACGCGTGATATTAGCGGGCACAAGCTGTTCATTGATCACGAGATCAGCTCTATTCAAAATTATATTCCGATGGAAATTCAAGATTTATATCAGATGATTGATGTGAATGTGTATCAAGAGAATATTTTCCATACCAAATGCAAGCTTCGCGAGTTTGATCTGAACAACTATTTGTTCGGCTACACGAAGGATACGCTTAGCAAGGAAGAGCAGCTGGAAATTGAGAAAAGCGTCAAATGGGAGATGGATGAGATCTTCTATGGGAAAAATATGATATTTTCTTGAGGATTCCTGAGGGTTAAAAGGGTTTGGAACAGTGAAATGCTGCTCCGGAACCCTTTTTTCATGTTCTGCGAATATTGTCAAAAAAAGGCGAAATTGTTCTCGCAATTATGTTAAAATAAATCGAATTAGAAGAGTTGCATCTGTCATTACATACTTTATTAAATTGAATTCGGGGTTAAGATCATGAATCGGAAGAAGATGTTGTGGACATTAATTGTGTCGCAGATTGTGTACGTCCTATTTGTACTTGTTTGGCTGTTTATTGCGGGCATGTCCGTCATGATGTTTGATGCCCCAGAGGCAATCAGCGATGTGACAACTTGGCTCATTTTTATCGCTATTTTGTTGTACCCAGCTGGACTTCTAGCAGCATTGATTGGCGGATGGGTTACCTTTTCGCGTCGGCGATACAGGGCTTCCTTAATCTGGAATTGCATCCCTCTTCTCTGGATATTGCCTTTAGGTGGATTCTTAGCTTTTGCTAATTTCTCGTAACAGTATGAATAAAAAGTTGGACGAAACAAGCTTGTCACGAAGGTGACAGGCTTTTTTTGCATACTCTAATCTAGCTCCACTAGATAAGGTGCAACAGACTTTCGGAACACATGGAGAGGAATTTTGCTCTTTTTGCGCTGGTCATTGGTCAATACAACAACGGTTTCAATACGAGGTAGGATATAAATGCACTGGCCTCCGAATCCATACGCGTTAAAGTAATTTAGCGACGGAATAGAGGAATCGTTATCCGTACTATCAGGGTAAATGTCTGTCCACCAATGCCAGCCATAACTGCCGCGACGAGGAGCCTCCGCACGTATCGCTGGTTGTGTGGAACGCATGACAAGCTCTTGGGAAATAAGCTGCGAGTTTCCCCATCTCCCTTGCTGGAGATAGAGTTGACCAAACTTGAGCATATCTATGGGGCGAAGTGACAATCCGAAGCCCCCTGTATGGATACCTTGCGGATCCTGTTCCCACGTATACGACTCAATGCCAAGTGGCTCGAATATAGATAACTCAGCAAAACGAGCAACTGACATGCCTGTTGCTTGTACCAAGATCGCAGATAATAATTGGGAGCCGCCAGAGTTATAAGACATTTTCGTACCTGGTAGATCGGATAAAGGTTGATCCAACACGAAATTTACCCAGTCCGTTGTTCTTGTCATGCGAGGAAACGAATTCTGTCCACCAAATTCTGTCCAATCGAAACCGGATGTCATCGTTAATAAATGTAGCAGTGTTATTTCTCTCTTATGTGATGATATATCATTCGCTAGCTCAGGAAAAAAAACGGAGGCAGGTGTTTCTGGGGCTGGCAACAATCCCTTATCCATAGCGATGCAACAGAGTGCTGAGAGAATGCTTTTGGTACAGGAATTGATTTTAGCGACAGTGTCAGCTAGGTGCGGTTCTCGGTATTGCTCGAAAATGATCTGACCTCTTTGGCTGATGAGGCAACTTACAAGATTGGCTGGTTCTAATTCTTCTATTAAATTTGAAAAGTTCATGACAACCTTCTTCATTTTTCGACATAGTTTGGGATGATTTACCCATGCGAACAATAAGCTGCTTGTGATACACTACAACTAAAATTGGATGTATCTATATGCATAAAAAATAACAGATATTTATATCGGATTCCACCTTAGATGTAGTGTGTAATCTTTTTATCATACCATTCGATGTTTTTTCTGGAAATGAAGTGTTAGGAGCTGCCGGAATACATGAGAATTTTCAGAAATCTACTACTGATCAGCCTCGGGTTGATTGGCATCTATGCAATTTATTATGTGATTAACTTTATGCGAGGAGACACTGTAAGTTTACAGCGGCAATCGAGCAGTCAGTATGGTCAGACCATGCAAGTAACGGAAAATCGCAACTTGTTAGTGGGATTTATGAAGGACAAGCTCACCAGTAAGCATGGTGTATATACGAATTTGAAGGATACAGATCAATTGGGTGCTGCTGCTTCAGGCCATGAAGTTCTGAGTGAATCCGCGGGTCTCTTCATGCGTTATTTCGCCCTCACTGGGCAGAAAGATAAGTTTGATGAGCAGTGGCAGCAAGCTAAGCTAGTATTTGAAACACCCTATGGATTCAGCTATCGTTACAGTCCTAAACAGAATAAACAATATCCAATGAATGCAATTGTAGATGATTTGCGTATCATGCGGGCGCTTGATGAAGCTTCCGTCGCTTTTGAGTCTAAAAGCTACAGAAAGGAAGCGGAAGCCTACGGAAAGCGAGTCTATCAATACAATATTGTAAATGGGCAAATGCGAGACTTCTATGATCCAACTTATAAAATGACAAATACATTCCTAACCTTGTGCTACATAGATGCTGCATCTTTGGAGCTTATACCGCTATCTCGAAAAAAGAAGGCGACACTTGAAGCTAGTATGCTGCAAATTGCCCAAGAAGGATACTTGTCGGATTCGTTTCCATTTTACCAAACTCGCTATGATTTCAATAAGAAAGACTACCAATCGGAAGGCATAAACACCGTAGAATCTTTGCTAACTATTCTAAACCTAGCAGAGGTTAAACTGGAACAGCCAGCCAGTATCCGTTATATCAAAGATCAGGTGAAAGCAGGAACCTTATACGGTCAATATGACCGAGATGGAAAACCACTTAACGAGGTAAGGTCAACCGCCATTTATGCGATATCAGCCATGATTGGATCTGTCATCAAGGATCAGGAGCTGTATGCCGATAGTATTCTCAAAATGAATGAATTTCAAATCCATGAGCCCCAGAGCCCGCTGAATGGCGGCTTCGGAGATGTCAAAGTTGGGCAGGCCTATTCCTTCGATAATTTGATGGCACTCCTAGCCTACACGTACTGATTAGAAAGGAGTACGATCATATGTGGAACAATCGTCTCCTCCAAATGTTACTGCGCAATGTGTCCCCAGCAGCTTTCGCGGCCATCGTCGTGTTCTTGATTACAGCGATTGCACTATTTACGCCCCCTTATATCGGGATGGCTGATAATGGGGATTATGCACGGATTTTGAATAGTAACGGGCTGTATTTCAATGACCCGAATTATACGAATCATTACCTCGGTTATTTTGTCAAAAATTACGGTGTGTATCAGTTTTATAACGAGAATGGTGCTACATTGTTTTCTTCACAATCGATGTTTATTAAAGCATCCCTCCTTATCAATCTACTCTTTCATGACTCTCATATTTTTGATATTCGATTTCAAGCGGGGATGTACCTCATTTTATATATAGCCGCTATTTACTTATTAGTAGAGGCTCTCACTTGGAAAATGTCCAAGAAAAGAGGTTATTTAGTAGCGATCCTCTCCATTTTTATATTAGGTGATACGGGATATACGGCTTATTTCAATTCTTTTTACAGTGAGAGTGTCGTGCTCATCATGACGATTTTCATGGTTGCCGCGGGCATATTGCTCTATCGGAAACGATTTAACGATTATGTGATGTTTGCATTGTTCGTTGTCAGTGCCATCTTTTTGACCACAAGTAAGCAGCAGAATGCTCCTGTGGGAATGATTATTGCTATGTTTGGCGTCTTTATCATTTATATTCGTAAGACGAGATCGTTTCGCGTCATTACGGCAACGTTACTTCTTGCAGTACTAGGTGTTGGGATTTGTAGCTATGTGCTTATTCCTCAGGAATTTGTAAATATCAATAAATACCATGCCATGACACGGGGGGTGATCATGGGCTCGGTGAATCCTGAGAAGACGCTTGAAAGCTTTGATATAGACAAACAATTTGCAGTACTTGATGAGACTTTATACTACGACCCTTACTCGTCAGCAGCAGTTGATTCAGAGCTTATGCAGGAAAAGTTCTACAGTAAATATAGTGTGGCCTCGATACTCGTTTATTACTTCTTACATCCTGATCAAGCTGGTAAAATGCTCAATTTGGCTGCGCAAGATGGTTTTAGCATTAGGCCGCATGCTCTTGGGAATTATGAGGCATCGACAGGCAAAGCATTTGGGTCACAAACGATTTTTTTCTCGGGTTACAGTTTGTTGAAAGACAGGCTAGCTCCTAAAACGATCGGATTTGTGATCCTATGGACGCTCATTATTATGGGGCTATATATGCCGTCTTTTGTGAAAGCCATGAAGTCACGACAACGTAGGAATGCGGTCAGGCTGCCTTTGATTCTGATGATGATCGTAATCGGTCTCTCTGGGATTTTCGTTTCAATAATCGGAGCTGGGGATGCAGATCTTGCCAAGCATGAGTTTTTATTTACTTTAGTCTTCGATCTCGTTTCTTTACTTACCATATGTGATTTAATAGCAAAGAGATTATGGATCCAGGAAGTTGAAGATGAGATAGACAATAAGGCTATGCAAGGAGGTGAGCACCATGCATAAGCAACGATTCCAACGTACAATTCTCTTCCTATTATGTTGTCTGCTGCTTATGTTTTGCTACCCGACTGCTACTTCTGCTAATCAAACCGAGAAGACTTCTGTTCTCCTCGTCTATGATAGCCTAGCTCTAGGTACACAGAAAGAGGGGAATGTCGAGGCAGTTCAGCGATTACTGGCTTCTTTTGGTACTCAAGTGACGGTGACTTCATATGACAGTTATGAAAAAGGAATGCTTTTTAAGTTCAGTAAAGTCATTACAATTCTTAATTTAGATGATGTAACACAAGTGAAAGAATTATTTAAACAGGATATGATTAAGTACGTAGGGGAATATATGCATATAGGGAATGGACTTCCTGCCAATATTCGACAGGATATGAACTTGGAAGATGAACTGTTAGATCAAGATAACATACGTCTTGCAATCGGACAGTTCTCCCAAAGCTCAATTACAGCAAGCAACATTACCTATATAACGAAATTTACTGGGACTTCGTTTGGTCAGATAACATCAGAGAGGAAGAAGACAACTTCACCCTTTGGTGTTCTACACGGTAAATACGCCTATATCCCTTACATGGTAAAAGGGAACTTAAGCGAGCAAGCGGCAGCCTATATCCTAAGGGACTGGTTGTCTGTCAAGACGGTAAGTCATAGTTACGTATTGTTGAATGAGATTTATCCCTTTTCTGATCTCGTTATGCTTAGTGAGATGGCGGATCGTCTATATGAATCAGGGATTCCTTTCATCGTTAGTGTGCAGCCCGTTCTTAACAATTTAGAGTTCCCCGCTATGCAGCGATACTTGGAAGCCATTAAACATGTACAGTCGCGTAACGGGAGTATTGTTGTGAATGCACCCGTTGTCAATTCAACAATCAGTCTGGATATTACGATATTAAAATCACAAATGGGCTCCTTTCTGAATGCGTTGGCTGAATATGGCATAGTTCCCTTGGGTGTTGGAACTGAACTTTATTGGACTTATGACCAACATTACATTGGAAATGGATTATCTTTTTTTCAATCAGGCATTATTTTCCCGAATCAACGCATGATGTATCGAGCTCAAACTTCAACTTCAAGTGCATTTACATCGGCTATGTATACCATACAAGCAAAGGAACTCAGTAACTATGTATTAACTACTAAAATGATGGATCCCTTGCCGATGAATACTGCTTTTGTCTATCCCTTTCCTAAAGATCACAAAGAATTAGAAGCGACAATGGACACCTTGTTATCAAGCTGGACGACATTCGCCGATTACAAGAATGAAGAGCATAGTGTGCATACGGACACGAATGAATTGATATCACAGAGAGGTCACCTGCAAATCAACGGACAGGCTATCGCATTAAACAATGCGATAACTGAAATCGACTCTGATCACACCTATGTGCAAGAAGTGAAGAAAAGCTTTACAACCTTATTTTCGGTGCAAAATAATATCTTCATTGTACTTATCTTAACGACTCTGCTTATTTTTATGGTATTTCTCATTATCGGGTTTCGCATGTATAAACGAAAATTCACCCATCGGGAGAGACCATTATGACAATTGCAGATATTTTGATGCTAATTTCCGTCTTTTGTATATGGTCACTCCTTTTGGTCAATGTGGCTCTGATCGTTGCCGGTTACTTGTACTATATGCAAATTGAGAACAAACCTGTTGCCCCATTGGAGGGCGTGGCGCCGTTCGTCACGATCATGGTGCCTGCACACAATGAGGGCAAAGTCATTATAAAGACAGTCGAGTCCTTGCTCGCACTCTCATATCCACATGATCGTTATGAGATTATCGTCATCAATGACAATTCCTTCGATAATAGCAGTGTGCTTTTAGAGAATCTCCAAACGAGGTACCCAGCGCGCAATCTGATCATCTTGAATACCGATAATGTGATCGGAGGTAAAGGGAAGTCCAATGCTTTAAATTTGGGCTTTAAACAGAGCAAGGGGGAACTTATTGCCATCTATGATGCGGACAATACGCCTGAGAAAACGGCATTGACGTATCTAGTTTCCGAAATTACTCATGATGCAACCTTAGGAGCTGTCATCGGGAAATTTCGAACACGTAATCGGGATGCAAGCCTCCTGACTCGCTTTATTAATGTCGAAACGTTATCTTTTCAATGGATGGCACAGGCAGGAAGATGGAAGCTATTCAAACTGTGCACGATTCCGGGTACGAACTTCATTGTTCGACGTTCGATTATTGAGCATATGGGTGGATGGGATGTAAAGGCAATTGCGGAGGATACGGAAATTAGTTTTCGCATTTATTTGATGGGATACAAGATTAAGTTTCAGCCTAAGTCGGTCACATGGGAGCAAGAGCCACAAACAGTCAAAGTTTGGTTTAAGCAGCGAACCCGGTGGGCGAAGGGAAATATATATGTAATCGTCAAAAATATCCCGTTATTGTTCAAACGCTCAGCACGTAACATCCATTTTGACATTCTGTACTATTTATCCATTTATGTCTTGCTGCTTACCTCGTTAGTCATGTCGGACTTACTTCTTATTCTTCATGCTTTGGGTTATGTACGAACAACCATTGCAAGTTTTAGCTCTTTCTTATGGGGGCTGGCCATTATTTTATTTATTGTAGGTACGTTTATAACACTTGTCACAGAAAAAGGGGAAATGAAGTTATCTAATGTTTGGATTATTATGCTCATGTATGTTTCTTACTGCCAGATGTGGATGGTAGTAGCGGCTTATGGCATGTACGCATACTTGAAGGATTTGGTTTTCAAGCGAGAAGCCAAATGGTATAAGACCGAAAGGTATTAGATTGGGGAGAAATTTATGAAGAAACGATGGCTCTTGATTACGACCGTTTGTCTTGTTTCCCTGCTTACTTCGGTAAGCTCCTCATCATGGGCGGAAGAGCTTTCATCAACTGGGAATAAACAATACCAAACAAATTTTGCAGATACGTCGTTATTGGGAGGGATAACCTATACGCAGCAGTACTTCCAGATTGAGAATTATTGGAACGTAGCTAGTGTTGAAGTTCATCTCGACTATGAGATTTCACGTCTCCTACAGAATGATCGATCGAGTGTAACGTTATTGATAAACGGAAAGCCGTTCCACTCTTTTCGTCCGATCATACAAGAAACGAAACAACAACAGCTGACAATCCTTGTTCCCGTTTCGTATATCGTGAAAGGCGTGAATGCGCTAACTGTTCAAGGAAATTTCGAAACCACCTCTCCGCTAGCAGTTAATGCATGTTTGCCGACAGATACCCGAGATAATTGGTTGCAAATTTACAAATCCTCCCGTATTACTGTGAATTACTCCAACACGGCGATTCAAAAGAATATCCGGGGTTTTAATGAACATTTTATCGGGTTGGATACGATTAAAGAGGGTCAGAATGCTATCATTGTCACTGAAGGGGAAAGCAACTTGGCTGTGCTTGAAGCGGCAACCTATGCGCTTTCTGGATTCGCTAAGGTGAATCCTGTTTCGGATAAAGGGATACCGATTGTTGCTTACAGCGCCGATAGTTTGAAAGCTAAGCAGGCTATTATTCTCATCTCCTTCTATAACGATTTGCCTGAAGAAATAAAGTCAACGATTCCAGCTGATGATGTTGATAATAAGGCATTAATTAAATTGGTCACCTTTGCGGGAAAACCGACCTTGGTGGTCACTTCAATTGACACAGCTTTACTGGTAAAAGCAGGACGATTAATCGGAAATCAGTCGTTGCTTAGTCAATTGGACACCGATATGAAAGTAGTCGATCTAGCAACAGAGGTAGAATCTCCTACCGTGAGTATTAGCCGAAACATGACGTTAACGGAAACAGGCGATAAGATTGTCGGTGACCGACATCGCGAGAAGGCTTATTTCATTTCACTGCCGGGAAACCGTTCGATCGCAGATGCGAGTAAGCTGAGCATTAAGTATCGTTATGCAAAAAATCTAGATTTCGATCGATCCATGGTTACAATCTTAATCAATGATACACCGATTGGCAGCAAGAAATTGTCTACCGAGCTTGCAGACGATGATCATATTGATATTGCTATTCCTAAAACACTTAATATTAGTGGGAATTTCACAGTTAAAGTTGCCTTCGATTTGGAACTCAAAAATGCAGGCTGTATTGAGAATCAGGAGCAAATGCCATGGGCGTTTGTAGATAAGGATTCTATGCTGCAGTTAAATACCAAAGATAAAGCGGATATGCTGTTTAACAATTACCCTTATCCATTTCTGAGAGATGGCAGCTATAATCAGTTGGCAGTTGTACTGCCCAAAGAGCATGATACATACGTTTATCAAACGATTACGAACATATTTAATTTATTAGGGCGTTACGCGCAGACCAATACCGGTGAAGTGCTTTTTTATCAAGATAATGTCGCAGCCTCACAACTTAAGAACCGCGAGATCATCGCCATCGGCAGTTATCAGAATAACCAAGTTATACGTAATAATAACGACAAGCTATATTTTCAATACGATAAAACCGGAACAGGCTTCGTCTCCAATGAAAAAATGAGTATCGAAGCTAACTATGGCACTCGTATAGGCTCGCTGCAATTGATCGATTCCCCTTATGGGAACGGCTTTGGGCTGCTTGCCGTCACAGGGAGCAGTTCTGAATATGCCTATCTGGCCTCTAAACTAATCGGCTCGGAAGGTACGTTGTGGAAAGTATTCGGAGATGGAGCCATAACGGATATTGACGGGCAAATTAATGCTTTTCGTTTTAAAAAAATAACGACGACTGAGCCATCTACGGTATTAAGCGATGTCATGGAACGCAAGGATGTTCTGGGCTTCATGGCTGCCGTTGTACTTGTTGCCTTATTGGTTCTTCTCTCGCTTATCCTGCTATTTCGTAAATACCGAAAGAAGCGGAGGAATCGTCGATGAGGCGTTTACAAAGCAATATGGTTTCGGATGGCGCATTTATTTTGCTGATTATTGTCTGTTTCATTTGCATTGTATTTACCGCGGGAAATCCGAACCTCTATATCCAAAATATCATTTTCTTGAACATCGCATTGTTAATTGCGATTGTAACGTACTTTACAAACGTAACGACAGGATTGATCTTGAACATTCTTTTCATCTTTGGTTACGGTACATTCACCCTGTATCAAACGGTCGTTGTGGGTGGAGTAGTTGGACCTCAGAACTACTTCTGGCTCATTATGACGCCATTATTTACAATCTCAACGTGGCTGCTTACTTATGGGAATCACCAGCTTCAGTTGGAAAATGAACAATTGCAGAAGGCTAACAAATCTCTCGCAACGGTAGATGCCAAAACCAACTTAAAGAATACCTTCTCATTCCAATCCGATGCTACCATCTTTATGGCGTTATCGGTTCGTTATCACATACCGTTAACCCTCTTGGTTTTCAGTGTGAAATACTGGGATGAGATCCGGCGTATTATAGGTGAAGAGCAGCTGATGGAAGCCGTACTTGACCTGTCTCAAATGAGTCAGACCAGTATCCGGACGAATGATTCACTCTATTTGCTCAATAAGGAAAATCCGATGTGGGGAATGCTGTTATTCACAGATCAACCTGGCGCATCTATCGTGATTGATCGATTGAGAAATAGTGTCGAAGATCGAAACAGGGATGAGTATAGGGAGAAATATCGAGTCGAGCTTATCTTGAAGATGGGCGCGATCGAGTATGATGCTAAGCTAGTTCCGAACCCGTTGGAGTTTATTACGCTGGCGAAGAAGCAGTTGGAATTTGATGTCTAATTAAAAGGTACGGATCTCAGTCATTGAGGATCTGTACCTTTTTTGCAATGATTAACAAGTCAAAAGTATGCAAATACTACTTGAGAACTATTAGCAAAATTGGAAGGGAGGATATGATTTGTCTATCTTGACCAGTCTGAAATATCATTTTGAACAAGACAGGGAGTATATTTCACGTCAACTATGGATAGGTAGTGATCCTCTAATCTTTCTAGGATTAAGGACGCTCGTTAATTTCCCGAGATCACTTACCATGGTGCGCGAACAGCTACATACAGTAGATGATATAGATCAACCAATACAAGATAGGCTGAGTGGGCTTGGTCACAATGTATCCAATTGCACACTGGACGAACTCATCTCAGAAATATTAGATGGCATGCTTATTGCCATTCATGAGCCATCTGGTACTTATATTAGCATCATACCTGTTGCACAACTGCTCAATCGTTCAGTAACAGTGCCATTAACTGAAAATGTAGTTAGAGGGTCAAGCAGCGCTTTTAACGAGGATATCGAGCTCAATGTCGGCCTGCTTCGAAAGCATATAAATTCAAGTGATTTGCAGATTACGACGTATAGATTTGGGGAAGTATCCAAAAATTGCGTGGTTTTGTCCTATTTGAATACAAAGATTGATCCTACACTTCTAAGATCTATCATCAAAGCAATCGAAACGAATTTGCATTTGGATGTTAGCAATGTACAAGAACTATCGAAAGTGTTTGGGTTTTCAAACTTTACACTTGTAACACGTTACAATACAACGGAACTTCCACAGAGTGCAGCACGAGCTTTAAAAAATGGAAAAGCGGTTCTTTTCATCGAACGTTTGCCTTTCGCATTAGTACTCCCCAGTCTTGTTTCGGATTTGTTCGTGACAGCAGATGATGCCAATCATCCGCATGTGTTTGCTGCGGCCCTTAGCTTCATTCGTATTATAGGTGCGCTGATCACGTTAATTATCCCAGGTTTATATGTGGCCTTAGTTTCTGTTAATCCGGATGTGTTGAGGTTTGAGCTGGCGCACTCAATCGCGAAGAGTAGAATAGATGTTCCTTACCCAGCGATCATAGAGACCTTGTTGTTATTGTTTGTCTTGGAATTGACATTAGAAGCCATCGTCCGACTTCCTCCAAGTATAGGACCTACAATAACTATGGTAGGGGGGATCGTGCTAGGACAAGCTGTCGTATCGGCGAAATTAGTCAGCAGTTTACTCATCATTGTATTGGCTGCTACGACCATTTCAAGTGCAACCGTTGTCGGCTATCAAAATGCGCTCACGATACGATTGTTTAAATATGTCTTATTGATCCTTTCCGCAATCTTTGGCGTCCTCGGTCTTTTATTCGGGATCGTTATTATCTGCTCCTATTTGGCAGGTGTCAAATCACTTGGCGTTCCTTATTTGCAATTGAAGCATCCAGAAGGTGAATGACATGTTTAGAAACTTACAAGTTGTAGTTATTTACATCATAACCCATTTAGGGTTGATATTCTTTATGTATCCGACGGATATCTTAGCGAGTACACGTGAAGCCTATTGGATACCTGTAGGGTTAGGTTATTTAGTCCATATTACCGTCATTTTTATTTATCTGAAGGGGCTTAGTTATTTTAAGAATCAGAATATCCATCAAGTACTGATCAACAAGAATAAACTAATCATGTGGTTAACGCTTCTTCCGGTTTTTCTTTATCTTTCACTGATTACCATAATTACAGTGAGGGCTTATGCCGAAATCATTTCGATTGTTTTTCTAGCAGACACTCCAATCTGGATTCTTATGTGTATGTTGCTGGGGATTCCCGCATTTATGGTCATCCATGGTGGAGTAAGATCACTATTAAGAGCGGGACTTCTTTTAGCTGTCCTATTTCTTCCTCCCATGCTATTTGTCATGTTCGCATCTCTTCAAAGCATCGATTTGAACTATGCACTCCCACTGATCCCCAAGGATCGTTCCAAACTATTCGCATTTCTCACCGATTTTTCCTATTATAAAAGCTTGTTTGCATTCGCGGGAGGATTTTTATTTCTGGGCTTTATTCCTTCTTATATCACGTATAAACCCAAAACCATTTACTTGAGCAGCATTATCGTTTTCATTTTTTTCCTGCTTTCGGTTTATATTCCTATTGTGACATTAGGGGAAGAAACCGCCCGTCAGCTGGCATTCCCCTTCATTTTCACGATTGATACGATAGAAATCAACTGGCTCATGTTTGATAGGATTACGATTTTTTTCCTGCTGAGTCAAATTGCGTTTGTCCTTCTTTTTATCGCAATGACCCTCTGGCAGATCGCATGCTTAATAAAGTCTCGAGCAAAAAAAATGAAAAATCAGTATCTTATTTCTGCCATTTCAATTGCCGTGTTCCTGATATGCTTATTCATTCCTGACTGGGGTCATGTTGAATTGCTGCTGAAGTGGAATTCATTTCTTCGGTTGTATGTTGCAATAGTTGTTCCGACTGTCATTTTCATAGCGGGGTATCAACATCAAAAACATGTCAGAGAGAGTTGAAGTGAAGAATATGCTGAAATGGATTGTTGCAACACTCTTACTTTTTATTCTTAGCGGCTGTTGGGATAACAAGGATATCAATCATCGTTCTTTACCGATCGCTATGGGGGTTTCATACAATCAAGGGCAATATACGGTGTATCTCGATATTCCAAAAGTAAGTGAAACAGACAAGATACAAGTCGTTTCAGAGAGTGGCGACACAATCAACAATATCATTGACAAAATTAGTATGAATATGGAAAGCGAAATTGATCTGCTTCATTTGAAAATCATCCTTGTCGATAAAGAGTTTGCCAAACACGGTTTAAATGACGGTGTGTCAAGCCTTATTCGTTCTAGACATGTCTCTCCGAAAACACTGTTCGTTATCTGTGATGAATCGCCAGATCGATTTTTTGAAAAAATGGACAAAAATTCAAATGATGGAACCCTAATTTATGACTTTTTTCAGCGCAATAGTGGGTTGAGTCCTGAAATTGCTTACACGCAAACGTGGAAAATTTTCAGAAGCATCCATTCTTTTACCAACGATGTGGTTATCCCTATTATCAAATCAGGAAATACAACAGCGATTGAAAGCACAGGTTCGGCCATCATGAAGAATGGCAAAATGGTGGGGCGACTCAATAATGAAGAAACCTTACTCATCAATGTATTTAATGGGAAGAACACGCAGGGGAAAATCGAAGTGATGGGAAAGGGTACAATTCAAATTGTAAGTAACCATCTGAAGCATAGAAGTTTTTTCGTTAATAACCAAGCTCTATTGAAAAGTAAGCTAAGCTTAAAAGTAATCTTATTGGATACGAAGGGTAATCCTTCGCTAGATTCCATCAAGTCAGATCTGAACAAGCTGGTTCTGGAACGGTTCGAGCATTTATTTGAAAAAATTAAGCTAGGCGGAGCAGATGTTCTGGGAGTTGGACAACATTTTCGGAATGAATTAACGCGAACCCAACTGGAAGAATGGCATGCCGAGTATTTTAAAAATTTGAAAATCGATTTGCAAGTCTCAACCACGATTCGAAACACGGGGAATTTGAAGGATACATAAATTAATAACGGTAGAAAACAGAGAGGCTGCGAATTATTCGCAGCTTCTATTTTGTATCTATTTCGTATGTTAAACTTGACCTATCATCAAAATAGATTATTAATAAAGGATATCCGACATGACAATCCAAACTCAAGATAAACGGGAACATATGAATACGCTTTATGCATTAGGCTGGGATCGCCTTTTCAAAAATAAGACAGTTATCAAAAAGGTGAATTGGAGCGGTCACTTTCGTTGTGTTTAGAAGCACTATCTGTATTTCAAGAGCATCCAGGTCATCTTGATGAAGAATGTAAATGTTATTTGGGCTTGGGAAATTACTACTGGAATGCGGGTATTCGCGATAAAGGAAAATACTCTAGGAGGTGATGCCTCATGACAACTCACAATAAACAAAATAGATTAGCCAACGAAAATTCGCCGTACTTGCTGCAACACGCCAACAACCCGGTCGACTGGTTCCCATGGTCCGAAGAGGCTTTTGAAAAAGCGAAGCAGGAGAATAAGCCTGTGTTCTTATCGATCGGGTACAGCACTTGCCATTGGTGCCACGTCATGGCACACGAATCGTTCGAAGACGAAACCATTGCCAAAATGTTAAACAAAGACTTCATCTCGATCAAAGTGGACCGGGAAGAGCGTCCAGATATCGATCATATCTACATGGCGGTGTGTCAAGCGATGACCGGACAAGGCGGCTGGCCGCTGACGGTGTTCCTAACACCAGAGAAGAAGCCATTCTTCGCAGGGACTTATTTTCCACGCAGCCGCAAATATAATCGAGCAGGGTTGGTTGAGATCATCGCACAGCTTGCAGGAAAGTGGAGGGAGGATCCTGAGCGAGTTCGTGAGCTCGGTGAGCAAGTGACTTTTGAAACGAATCAGAGGTTGCTTGAGAATCAAACTGGCGGCATGTTGACAGAAGAAACCTTACATGAAGCATATCGCTTATATGCGTCCAATTTCGACGCCGAGTATAGTGGCTTTGGTACGTTTCCAAAGTTTCCTACCTCACACAATTTATCATTCCTACTCAGATACTATAAGAAGACTGGGAATGAGCAGGCACTTGAAATGGTTGAAAAGACGCTTGATGCTATGCACCGTGGGGGGATTTATGATCACGTTGGGTTTGGTTTCTCTAGATATTCTGTTGATGCCCAGTGGTTAGTGCCGCATTTCGAGAAAATGCTATATGATAACGCTCTACTGGTGATGACGTATATTGAGGCGTATCAGGTGACTGGGAAAGATCAATATGCCGAGGTTGCTGAGCAAATTATTACCTATGTTCTTCGTGATATGACGGACGAAGGTGGCGCATTCTATTCCGCTGAAGATGCTGATTCGGAAGGCGAGGAGGGCAAGTTCTACGTCTGGACGATGGACGAAGTTGAGGACGTGCTGGGCATTGATGAGGGAGATCTCTATAGCGAGATCTACGGTTTGACGGAGTCGGGGAATTTTGAGGGTAAAAATATACCGAATCTGCTCGACACGACACTGGCGTCTTGGGCGAGGCGGAAGCAAATCCCTCAGGATGAGCTGAAGCAGCGGTTGGATGCTGCCCGCGTCAAGCTTTTCGCGTACCGCGAAAAGCGGATCCATCCGGGCAAGGATGATAAAATTCTGACGGCGTGGAACGGTCTGATGATTGCTGCGCTGTCCAAGGCCGCACGCGCATTGGACAAGCCTTCGTATGCGGACGCCGCTACGAAGGCCGCGGAATTCATTCTTCGCGAGCTGCGCCGCGAAGATGGGCGCTTGCTCGCTCGCTATCGCGATGGCGAAGCGGCGTTCCTGGGCTACGTGGACGACTACGCGTTCCTCGTATGGGGACTGATCGAGCTGTACGAGACCACGTTCGAGCTGCGCTTTCTCCGTGAAGCGGTCCAGCTGAACGCAGAGATGCTTCGTCTCTTCGGAGACGAAGCGAGGGGCGGGCTCTTCTTCTACGGCAGCGATGCCGAGCAGCTGCTCACCCGCCCCAAAGAGATCTACGACGGCGCGATGCCGTCGGGGAATGGAGCGGCCGCGCTCAATATGCTGCGGCTGTCCAGGCTGACCTACAACGCGAAGCTGTCGCAGGCAGCGGAAGAGCAGCTCCAGGCATTCGCTGGAGCTGTCAGCAAGTACCCGCCGGGCCACGCGCTGACGCTGGCCGCGCTTGATTTCGCATATGGCGCAGCCAGCGAAATCGTGATCTCCGGCGACCCGGCGAAGCCCGAGACACAGCACATGCTGCGCACGGTGCAGCGGCAGTACCTGCCGAATGCGCTGCTGGTTCTTCACCCGCCGGGAGCGGCAGGCGAAGAGGTGCGCCAGCTGATTCCGCTGGTACAAGATAAGCTGCCGCTTGGCGGCCGAGCAACGGCATATGTATGTGAGAACTTTGCGTGCCAAGCACCGACACAAGATGTGGAGGATCTCGAAAATCTCTCCTAACATAAGAAAATTCCTACATTCAAAAAATCTCTCTTCCAACGACTGATAATAATTATCATTATTGGTTACAATAGTAGTAGAAACATAAAAAGAGGCCCGAAGGCCTCTTTTCAAACTCACACTGTAGAAGATGAACTAAACCTTGGATTCAAATGTTTTACAATCCGTTTCTTCTGAATTGCGCGCTTGATCACTACCGTGGTGGCTCACGATTGAAATCGAGCTAGCTTTGCATTTGTTCTCATTTGCCCAGTATTTACAGGAATTCACTTCACACATTACATCTTTTGCCATGTCTCTTTCACCTCCTTTACGTCATAGGGTGGGCGAAAGAGGCCTCTTTTTATACATAGCGCTAAAAATACTTCAGGATAGGGAACGTAGATCCCCTATTTGCACGAAAAGCGTTGATTTTAAGCGTAAAGGGAACGTCATTCCCTTATTTATCCAACAACATGCCTTAACACCTCAAAATCATAAGAATAGAGTAACCACATTCCCTTTTATCCTCCGAAATGGCTATTCTTCTGCAATAGCGCACTCTCGTTCCCTTAGTAATTATTACTGCCGGAATTGAAGTGGAACACGGAGAGCACGAGTCCGAATATACTTGAAGTAGCGCATCAACGAACTTCAAGGGGATGAAGATATGGCCGAGAAGAATGAGCTGCAGACCTGTGTCAGATGCAAATACGTTGCCGTGAAGGAAGACAGGTACTGCATACGCTGCGGGGCACCGCTCAAGAACAAATGCACCAAAGAGAAATCCCTTATGCACAAGGGGTGCTATAAGGTTAATAAGGCTGATGCCAAGTACTGCGCGGATTGCGGTACGGAAACGACGTTCAGCCAGTTGGGGCTCATCTAGATCAAGTAGGGCTTATCAGAAAAAACCTGAGACCAAGGACGATGTCCTCAGCTCAGGTTTTTTGTCTTCTTACCTATCAGTTTTTTTGTCTTCTTACCTACTTCTTCTGCAACACAGCCTGCCACAGATCCGGTGTATCATAGCCTAAGCGCCAAGCGGCGACACCAGCGATATCGTACTTCTTAGCAATGTCCATACGAGCCGTAACGGTTGCTTGGTTCTCCAACCAGAATACATACGTGTAGCCATTCTCCTTGTATTCGACCCGATATTGCCCAAATTCGTTGTCCCACGTTTGTGTGGTCGATTTGGAAGACATAAGCGCAGGAATATCTTTCATGAGAACAGTGCGATTCCCGACTAAAGCGCCTTTAGAATCCAACTGCCATTCGCGTACATAATACGGGATGCCCAGAATGATTTTATCTCGCGGAATGCCGTAGGATAGGAACTCTTGAACGCCGCCATCGGCCCAAGGAATGCCAGCGACCGAACCAGGTGAGGTGCTTCCTTTCCAGTACTGATCGTAGGCCATGATCACCATGTAATCGACAATACCACCAAGCTTCTCATGATCAAAAGCGGAAAGATGATTCCATTTCACACTGCCGCGCGGTAAATCAATGGAAATGACTAAACCTTTCGCATGCGCAGCGGTTGACAATTTTGAAATAAACGCCGTAAATGCATTACGATCAGAACCCGCTAAGCTTTCGAAATCCACATTGATCCCTGGAACACCTAATTGCACAGAGCGGTTAACCAAAGCCGTAATGAACTTATCTTGCGCAGCGCTGTCTGCAAGGAATTGCGTAGTTAAGGTAGAGCTGAATTGATTGCTAACCAATGGATATACGGTGTATCCGCTTCTTTGTAACCATTTGACCGTGTCAGCATTTGACGTATCCTTCAGATTACCTGTGTTATCTGCCAACTCGAAATAAGAAGGAGAATCGACATCAAGTCCAATCGTATTCGATACATGAGCTTTAATAACCTCTGCGCCTGAGCTGCCGTTCCAACCCCAGACTTGCAGCTTTTTGAAATTATCCCAAAGTGTACGATTCTCTAACGTTTGAATCGAAGCATTACTGTACAGTTTCCCATAGGATAATGCTTCTGGTAAGGTTCGGAATTCACCAATCAGATTGGCGCTCTGATACACTTGATAAGAGGCATAGTTATTCCAAATTTTACGTCCTTCCCGGTAAATGGTGCTGTGTCCCCATAGCTTTGCATAACTAATGGCTTCATCTATGGATGTGAATTCCTGAAGAAAAGCGTTATTTTGAAAAACTTTATATTGTTTAAGATTGCTGTAAACCGTTTGTTTGGTGTTCCTATTAACGACTGTGGAGTTTCCCCATTTGAGCGCTTCATGAATCGCATCCTCTAAGGACGCAAATCCCCAATTTGGAGCTGAGAACGTTCCTTGATAAACATTGTATACTACACTACCCGCGCTATTTGCCTCTTTAACGGCTTGGGGGATGTTATCCCATACCCATCCGTTCGAGTTCAAATCGATAATATGCGCATTTCCCCACTTTTTGGCTTCCGCAATGGCGTCTGTGAGACTCGTAAACTTCCACGAATCCAGTGTGATTTCATTTTGATAGAGTTGATAACGAGCGTAATTGTTCCAAACCCAGCCCGTGGACTGCAAATCCCGCACACTCGCATTTGTCCATTTCTTGGCTTCTGCGATGGCCTCATTCAGTGTGGCGAATTGCCACTCCGGCAAAGTAATATCTTGCTGATAAACTTGATAACGCGGGAGATTGCTCCAAACCCAAGTACGCGTACCTATTTCTTCTACGTGGCTATTCGAAAACCATTTGGCATACGCTTCTGCCTGTGCATACGTTGCAAATTCCATAAGCACCTGATTGTACTGGTAGACGCGGTATTTCGTCGTTTTGTCTATGCTGGAAGGACTATTGCTAGCTGCAAGAACAGTGGAAGGTATCGTCATTGAGAGAAGTAAAGTACCGCTAAGTAACCATTTTCCTATTTTCATTCATTCGCCTCTTTCTAGTAAACTACTCTATTGGACGCATGAACTAGTAGATTGGTTGCGCTTTCGACTAGTTGGAAGTTCATGGATGATCGCGCGAAATTGGACGATGACCTGACTTTTTAGTAACATGAGAGATATTGGTTTACCGTGATGAACTTAAGGTGAGGGGATTACAAATGACGCAATATCCAGAGGCATACACCGATTATTTATGTTATTTTCACGGAGCGCGGGATTATTTCGAATGTCATGAAGTCATGGAAGAGTATTGGAAAGAGCATCCCAAGGATCCAGCAAGATTAACGTATGTTGGGCTTATTCAAATAGCCGTAGGGATGTATCATAGCCGAAGAGGGAATTACGCGGGTGCTGTGAAAATGCTGCAAAGTGCAGCGAAAAACCTCCAAGCGGAGGATGTTCGCACGTTGGGGCTGGACGATGTGGAGCTGCAAGCAAGAATCGCGCAGGCTTGGCAAACGATCGGTACTGAGAACTATCTATTTGTAGATATGAATTTGCCTATATCTGACCCTGAGTTGTTGAATTTGTGTTTAGAATTATGTCAGCTTAAAGGGTGGAGCTGGCAAACGCCAAGTCCGATGACCGATGAGATGATTATTCATAAGCACACGCGAAGAGATCGGTCCGAAGTGATTGAAGAGCGAGCGAGACAACAAGTCATTCGAAAGGAATTAGGTGATAACCGATGAATTCGGAAGGTAAAATTCTAGTCGTTGAAGATGAACCCAATATTTCTGAGGTTGTTAAGTTATATTTGGAGCATTCGAATTATGAAGCCATACAATTGTTTCGCGGCGGTAACGTACTCAAAACCATCTTAAATGAGAGACCGAGCTTAGTGCTGCTTGATATTATGCTGCCTGATATTTCAGGTTACGAGTTGTGTGAGCAAATTCGAAAAATGGATGCTCCCTTTCATCATACGCCGATTATTTTCTTATCTGCGAAAGGGGAGTCCCTGGACAAGTTGAGAGGTTTTAATTTGGGTGTAGACGATTATTTAGTGAAGCCCTTTGACCCGAACGAGCTAATTGCACGTATTAAGGCAGTACTTCGGAGAACTATGCAATTGCCTGCTGAAATGTCTGGGCCGCAAAGCTCGCCTCGTAAATGGTTGGAAATGGGTAATATTATGATCGACTTAGAGCAGTATCGTGTAACAGTTGAAGGTAATCGTATTGAATTAACTCCTAAGGAGATTGAACTTTTGTTTTTCTTAATGAGCAACCCAGGTCGCGTGTTTACACGTGAAGATTTACTAGGGTATGTGTGGAATTTTGATTTTACGGGGGGCACACGCACCGTGGATGCGCATGTGAAAAACCTCAGGAAGAAGTTAGGCCAGCATGAGACTTGGAATATTCAAACCCTTTGGGGGATTGGGTACTCGTTTGAGGTTGTTCAGCATGTTTAAGCGATGGGTCATGGGGAAATACAATAGCTTATATATTAAAATTTTCCTCTCTTTTCTCGCGACCTGTGTACTTTTTTTTATTGGGCTTTTCGTATTTTGGAATTATTATTTTACGGATCTTTTTTACAAGGATAAGATTGAGCTTCTTGAAAAAAGAAATACGGAAATTACCGGATTATTGAATTCGGTTCAAGATGGCACCATTTCGATCCGTGAGTTGAAATATACCGTTCGGATTTTGGCGAGAAGTATTAACGGACAAGTCTGGCTCGTAGATGAGTATGGCAACATAGCTAACGGCTCATCGGATAGTGAAGGAAGAGCGATTCCGAAGCAGATGGATGCTTTGTATATTGATGGCTTGCATGGCCATACAGGGCATAGCATGATTAGTCTGGAAACGCCGGAAGGGAATAGAAATTTATTCGCTTTCTATGCGCCCTATCAATTAAATGAACAGCCGATGGTCATTATTCTTCATTTCCCTGCAGGTGATATTCGTGAGGTCATATCGGCAGTGCGTCTGAACCTTTGGTTACCTTTGCTGTTTTCTCTCATCGCAGTTGGCATTATCCTGTTCGTTGTTTCCCGTAAACTCGCAGGGCCGCTGCAACAAATGAATCGTGCGGCTTTAGAATTGGCTCATGGGGATTTCAAGACGCGTGTACCTGTCAATTCACAAGATGAAGTTGGGCAGCTGGCTAGAAGCTTTAACTTCATGGTGGAAAAATTGGAGGAGTGGGAGGAGACGAGGCAAGAGTTTCTGGCTAATGTCTCTCATGAGCTCAGATCACCTTTGACATCCTTGCGTGGTTTCATCGTTGCCATGAATGATCATATTATTCCTCAAGAGAAGTACCCGCATTATTTACATATTTGTGATCAAGAGGTACAGCGTTTGCAACGACTTGTAACAGATCTTCTGGATCTTGCTCAGATTCAAAATGGGGTGGATGTTTTTCGATTACGTCCTGTTGACATCATCGAATTAGTAGAGGACTCACTCGAACTATTGAAGCCTGCTATTGTGGAGAAGAACATTTCACTACATCTCATTTTACCTGACGAGCATGCAGATGGTTGTTATGTACAGTTAGACCCAGATCGCTTTGCCCAAATCATTCGTAATTTAATGTACAATTCGTTGAAATTCACCCCAGATGGGGGGACTTTAACTGTCGCATTAGAAGAGCATGAGAAAGAAGTCCATCTGTATATTAGAGATACAGGGACAGGGATGACAGATTCTGAATTATCACGAATCTGGGACCGATTCTATAAAGCTGATGAAGCTAGAACGTCCAATTCGGATGCTATTTCGGGAACAGGATTAGGACTTACCATTGTGAAACATCTTGTCACGGGGATGAAAGGTACCATTGGAGCTCGCTCCAGAATTGGGGAAGGTACCGAATTTCGCATCGTTTTTCCTAGGAATTTAAAAACGTTCACAAAATTGTCACAATAGTATCATACTTCATACACAATTATCGCCTATCCTGTTGCTGATGGATAGGTTTTTTTTGTGGAGGTGTATGTTGGTTGAGCAGTAGTACACGCAATAGTTTGCTGTGTGTAATCCTCACGACCTTCTTATTAGTCGGTTGTACCGGACAGGGTATTGGACAAGCTGGATCCTCTGCAACTGTGAACCCGACTATGCCTGCTAAGGTTGAAGTCTCGCATGAGCTCCCTATGGCTGAAGATGATGTACAGAATGTAACAGAACAGCGGCTGGTTATGCTATTTCAAGGGTTAGTCGTGATGGATCGACAACCGTTATTAGCATTGACTGCAGAGCAATCTCGATCTATTTTGCCCATCATTCGCAAATGTGATGTAGAAGGCAGCATTGACGAATCCGAACGAAAAGCAGTCATCCAAGTGTTAACGAATGAGCAGAAAGCATATCTGGATGAACAATCGAAGCAATTGAAGCAGCGTATCGCAGAACGAGTGAGAACTCACAGGGAAGCGTTATCGGCGGCGGAGAGGGAACGATTTGTAAACGCTTTCGAAAAGAGGAGGAAGTCTGAGCAGCGGGTTGAAGCTGGTGTAACAGAGCATGTAAACAATGTTGTGCCATCTCTGGAAACACGAGGAATGGGTACCAGTGTTGAACAGCAATTAATCGAATTGCTGGTCTCGAAGTTGTAAGGTCGTGTTCAAGTGTACAAATGCTAAGGGGGAAGTAACAGAATGAAATTTTTTCGCAGTAAATGGTTCATCTTGATTGTTGCAATTCTCGTTTGTGCTGGTGGTTCCTATGCATATCTAGCAAAAGGGAAGAAAACGAAATCAGCAGAGACGAAAGAAGTTACGGTCGATGTCAAAAAAGGGAACATTCGCTCCTCTGTTTCGGGAACAGCTCAATTTGAGCCGAAAGATACTCAGACCATTTCCTCTACGGAAAATGCTAGCATCAAATCGATTAACCTAACACGTAATCAAGCGGTTAAAGCGGGAGATGTTCTTATCGAGCTGACAAGCTCAAACTTGGAAAACGATCTTCAAGATGCCAAAGTGACTTATGAACAATTGGAGAAAGATTTGAACACGAAGCAACAACAAAGAGGAATAACAGGCGTTAGTGCGCCAATTAGCGGGAAATTAACGTACGCCAATATTGATGTAGGCGCAACGATTAATAAATCGACGAAAATCGCTACGATTGGCGATGCAAGTACGCTAACAGTTACCTTGCCATTTTTTGTGGAGGATGCTGCACAACTACATAAAGGCGATACCATAGACATAACGGTTGATGGCTTCATGATCACCAAAACAGGAACAATAGCAGCCATTTCTAAAGATCCGAAATCGGATGGTAAAGGTGGTAAGCTTGTCGATATCGATATTCAAATTAAGAATGACAATTCCATGGATGCAGGTTTGAATGCAATGGGATCTGCGACTATTGGCGGACGTTCAGTTGATTCGCAAGGAAAAGCAACACTTCAGTACGTACAGGTTGCTACAGTACTTGCAGGAACGACGGGCAGTATCTCCGCATTGCCTTTCAAAACAGGTGTGATTGTACATCAAGGTGATCTGCTTGCCTCCTTCCTGAATGATACCTTAGACGATGATATAACTACGGCACAAGCTGCGCTAGAGCGTCAGAAGTTGAAAGTTGATGCGGCACAAGATCGCGTAACCGCATTGAAAATTCTTGCTCCTTTCGATGGTGTATTCTCAACAGATTTCGTGAATAAAAAAGTGGATATTCTTAGCAACTTCCGACCGGGAACAAGGGTTTCAAGCGGTACGCAGTTTGGTACGGTAGCAAGTTTTGCCAAAATGCAGCTCCCAGTCCAAGTGGATGAGCTAGACTTACCTAATATTAAAGTAGGAATGAAAGCGGAAATTAAGGTTGACTCTTTCCCAGGACGCAATTTCCCAGCAGAAGTGACACAAGTATCTACAGTTGGTACAACAACGAACGGTGTAACGTTCTATGATGTTATCCTGGCCACAGAAAATAAAGATAATCTGTTGAAATATGGCATGACGGCAACAGGCGAAATTTTGATTCAGGATAAGAAAGATGTCCTGTATATCCCGCCAGAAGCGCTTCAGCTGCAACGTGGTAAACGTGTTGTAACGGTGAAGAAAGCGGATGGAACATCAGAACCAGAACATGAAGTGAAAATTGGTATTCGTTCCACAACACAAATTGAGATCACCGAAGGTCTTAAAGAAGGCGATAAAGTCGTTTTGCCTGCGGCTGTGAGAAGACAGCAAAATTTAAGTCAAGACGAGATTAATCGCTTAAGACAGCAATTCCAGCAAGGCGGCGGTGCAGGGGGCTTTGGCGGTGGTGGAGCTGGTGGCTTCCAGCAAGGTGGAGCAGGCGGTGCTGGCGGAGCAGCAGGTGGTAATGCTGGCGGCGGTGCTGCACAGCGTACTACCGGTGGTGGTAATGCAGGTGCCGGTAACAGATAATGCTGCCCTGAAAGGAGCAAGTGCTGGATGAATATCATTGAACTGAAAGATATTACGAAAACCTATAGGCGCGGTGAGGAAGATCTTCCCATTCTGCGTAACATATCGTTATCTGTTGCCGATGGTGATTTCGTTGCCATTATTGGTCCGAGTGGATCCGGCAAATCAACGCTAATGAATACGATCGGCTTGTTGGATGTACCGACTTCAGGCAGTTACACGTTGGACGGCGTCGTAACGGAGCATATGAGTGATAACGCTCTGGCTGAGCTGCGAAATCAGAAGATCGGCTTCATTTTCCAACAATTTAATCTACTTCCACGATTAACTGCTATGGAGAACGTTGAGCTCCCGATGATCTATGCTGGTATTTCTAAGAAAGAGCGTAAGGAACGTGCGAATGCCATGTTGAAAATGCTCGGCATGGGCGAACGAGGGCATCACCGACCAAGCGAGCTATCGGGTGGTCAGCAGCAGCGGGTAGCCATTGCGCGTGCATTGGCGATCTCACCTTCACTGATTCTGGCAGATGAGCCGACCGGAGCTTTGGACTCTCGTACTGGAGAAGAAGTACTGGAGCTAATTCTTCAGCTCAACGCACAAGGCAATACGATTGTTCTCATTACGCATGATCATCATATCGCTGACAATGCGAAACGTGTCGTTGCTCTTCGTGACGGAATCATCGTGGATGATTACCGAAATGACGCGAAGAAAGCTCTGAGACAGCAAGAGGTGAGCGTATGAAGGTAAGTGAACTCATCCGGATGTCGCTTCGGACGATCATTTCAAGTCCGCTGCGTACATTTCTGACCATGCTAGGCGTTATCATTGGTGTAAGCTCTGTTGTCACACTCGTTTCCATCGGACAAGGAACTTCGGAGGCTATTGCGAAGCAATACGAGAACATGGGAACGAATTTGCTCGTGGTAACGGCGACGGGGAACGGGCGAGCGACACAGCTCAGCTATGATGATTTGATGAATTTCGAGAATTTCCCGGAATTCAAATCCATTGCTCCAACGATGTCAAAGAATGGCTCTAATATCAAATATGATCGCACGCAAGAAAAATATAACGTGCTTGGAACGAATGACCGCTATTTCGACATCATTAAAGCAACAATCGACAAAGGTCGAAACCTGTCGCCGACAGACCTTGAATTTCGTTCAAATGTCGCTATTTTGGGCAGTGAAGTGACGAAGAAATTTTTTGGGACATTGAATCCAGTTGGCGAAAACATCAACATTGATGGTGTTGTTTTCAACGTTATCGGGACACTCAAGGAGAAGGGTTCCAACATTGGAGGAGCTTCCGTAGACAGCTCTGTTATCGTGCCGTTAGAATCTGCTAGACGTCAATTCAAGCTGGGACAAATACGAACGACGTATGTAGAAGCACCAACGAAAGACGATATTTATGCAGCCCAAGAGACGATGAAGCAGTACTTGACCTATAAGTTCAAGAGCGATACTGGCTTTGTATTAACGAATCAGGACGAGCTGTTGAAAGCACGGACTGAAGCAACGAATACACTTACGAATCAATTAGTGGCGGTTGCTTTGATTTCCTTGCTTGTCGGGGGAATCGGGATCATGAATATTATGCTAGTTACGGTAAGTGAACGTACACGTGAAATTGGGATTCGCAAATCAATTGGCGCTAAGCGTCGCAATATCTTGTTGCAATTCCTCGTGGAAGCGGTTGTGATCAGTGGAATGGGTGGATTAATCGGACTTCTCCTCGGTATCGGATTCGCATATGCCTTGCCTTATTTTAGTCCGAAGCAATCGACAAGTCTTTCCTTTGATGTAGGCCTTTATTCCTTCTTATTCTCTGTATTGGTCGGAGTGGTTTTCGGTTTATATCCGGCAAACAAAGCATCTAAGCTTCGTCCAATTGACGCATTGCGTTCAGACTAAATTTAACTACAAGGAGGACTCCCTGTGAACCAACAACGTATGATGAAACGACTGCTCAGCCGTTCAGCTTTATTGCTAACTGCTGCAAGCTTCCTAACACTTCCACTGGCAACTTCAGCATTTGCTGGCAAGGAAGGTGTATTTCTCAGTGATTCCGTCTATTTTACTTTAGATAAAGTATCGTTATCGGTAGGTGCAGATGATGGTTCGCTTCGATTCTCATTAGGCTTGAACAATCATAGTAACACTACTGTAGATTTCAATAACTATGGTGTTAAAGTCATCGATACGAATGGCATTACCTATACAGCGAAGCTCAATGAGAAGGTCGTTGCGCGAGTGAAAGCAGGAGAGACAGGAACGTTTAAGTTTACGTCAGAAATTCCGAGCAATCTATCTCCGTCTGACTTGAAGGTTGATATTTTTCAATGGAATGATAATGCTACTTCAGATATCGGAGCGCTTTCTGTTGAATCTGCGATGGTAGAAGCAGGCCAGACTTTGGAACAACAAGTTGTTATTAATTTAAAAGAGATTGACACTACGCTGGCTGAAGAAGCTTTAGTTTCAGCAAAACTTGGACAAAGCTATAAAGTGTACAAAGATGGTGTATGGATGGTATATACGGATCTTACTTTGTCCAACGAAAGCAGTGCCAGTTTGAAGCTGCCAGACGGACTAGAGCTCAATTTCCAAGATAGTAAAGGGCTGACGTATGGCGCTCAATTTGTTGCTAGCGTAGGCGCCTTGCTTCCTGAACAACCTGTGACATTGACGCTTCAAGCAGCTGTTCCCGCTTCACTGGATACGAATCACTTGTCATTGCTTTTCTCACCTAAAGGAAAAGTGAAAACGACACTTCTTGGTACTCTGAATGCAGCGAAATCTTTCGCAGTTAGCCGTCTTAGTGACAAAGCTGCATATCCGAATACGGATGCGAACGATGCTTTGAACGGGCTAGTTATATCTACGACATGGGCATCAGCTGTTCAGCAAACAGATGGGTTACATGTGCAAGCGAATGTGACATTAACGAACGAAAGTGATGGGATTGTTACAGTTCCTAGCTTGACTGGTGAATTCCAGGCGAGTCGTGGAAATGTAGGCGTGACATCGAGTGATAATGCAGTGCGTTCCGCATACTTATCGCCTAATGAGTCGACTACGTTCCATTTTCAAGGTGTCGTACCTGCTTCGCTAAGTGCAGAAGCCTTACAATTGGTCGTGCTGGAGAAGCAAAGCGCGGCTGCTTCCACAACTACAACAACAGGCACAAGTACAGGCACAGGTGCTGCAGGTAACACGGATAGTTCGAAGCAAGTTGCCTCGCTGCCCGTTTCCGTGACTTCACTTGCAGGTGCAGGTGTTGCTGGCGAAGCGACAACTTATGCTGCTGCGTCAGCGTATAAGATTGGCGAACCATTTAAGCTAGCTTCGACAAATAGCATCGATTCGAATATGGATTTGTCGCTCGTAGAGCTAGGGATGAGTGTGAACACAGACTTCGGGTATAAGACGGTAGTTGCGAAGTATAAACTAACGAATAAAAGCAAGACAACATTGGCTTTGCCTGATTTCCAAACCGATCTGACGAATGAAGATGGATACACCTATACAGGTGTGCGTCAAACCAATGTGGCCAAAAACATTGCACCAAACACGAGCTATGTGTTGAATTATTCTTACATGGTGCCAGATAGTGAGGATGCAGATAAACTTGCACTAAATCTCTATGATACGAACCGTTTGGCAGTTGGTTCATTTAAAACGGAAGTGCAGCCAATCCCTGCAACGGGGCCAATTTCTGTGTATCCATTTACGATCGACTTCGACGACTACTCACTTAGCGCTACCTATAGCAAAGATGGGTCCTATAGTTATCGTTTGCGATTAGATCTAGATGTTCAGCGCCAAGCACAAGTCATCACAGATGCGAATTTCTCTTCACTCGTGTTTGAGGTCGTAGATACCGAAGGACGCTTACTGAGCTCCAAACCAATGACCTTTACAGGTCAGCAAAGAATATTGTCTGGCGTTCAGTTCCTCGAATTTACCAATATTAGATCTGAGCAACTGAATACAGGCTCCTATTTCAACATTTATGAGGTTATCTCTACTCCGAATGGTGAAGCAAAACGCTTGATCCGTACGATTAAGCCATAACGACAAATAAAAAAGAGTAGGTCCAGTTAGAACTGGATCTACTCTTTTTCTTTCTCATAACAACTCTGGTGCAGGCGGGTACGCCGCATCTACGAGATCTAAACGACCTGTTTCTGGGTCGATGATCAGACCATGTACGGGTAAATTTTTGGGAAGTAAAGGATGATTCCTAATGATATTAACGCTTTTCTCAATGCCCTCTCGAACATGATTGAAGCCGGTCAGCCAACGCTTCAAGTCAATACCAGCATGTCCCAGTGTTTCAAAGACATCGTCGGAGATGCCTCTGGCCTTTGCATTGGCAATGACGACTTCCGAATTGAGTCCTGTCATACCGCAATCATAATGCCCGATGACGAATACTTCATCAGCCTCGAGCTGATAGACAGCGACAATAATACTGCGCATAAGACTGCCGAAGGGGTGAGAGACGATGGCGCCAGCATTTTTAATAATTTTGGCATCTCCATTATGAAGATTCATCGCCTTAGGAAGTAATTCGACAAGCCGCGTATCCATACACGTGATGACAACCATTCGCTTGTCTGGAAATTTCGTGGTTAGGAACTCTTGATATTGCTTCGTTTCTACGAAATCCTTGTTGTAGTTTAAAATCTCATTAATTAAAGACATGGTATTCCCTCCAGGTAAGTTGATGTGCTGCATGTCTATGTTTGTGCAGCTTTATCGTTTATCGACTAAGCTCATACCCGCATTGTAAATCTGATTATTACTCTTCAGTATATAGGATTTATTGCCTTCATGGAAGTCGATTTTCATGTTCTCCTCGAAAAAGATCTCATCCTTCGCTTTATATATCAAAGGAAACGTATCAGTAACAGCGGAGATATCATCCGCATTTGCCGCAGAAACCAACCACAAGGTAGGTACACCATTCACGGAGCAGCCACAGCCTTCTGTATCAAAAACGAGTTTAAGCAAGGTGTTATTTTGATCCATCCACGACGTTAATCGTTGTCTAGCTGTATCGGTAAATGTAATGTTCATAAGGTCATCTCCTCACTTAGTTGCACATCAAACAGCCTTTTAAATTAAGACTAGTCCTTATTCTACCACATTTAAATCGAAATTTGATTCTAACCCTCGTTGGAAGTATGATAATTATGAAACATTTGGGAGGAGATGAGCACATGAGTGTTGGTGTTGTAAATGCCAAATTGGCATCGTTCAAATCTTATGTTCGTAAAATGAAGCAGTACGAAGAGGCAATCTCTTTGATCTATTGGGACATGCGTACAGGTGCTCCGAAAAAAGGGATCGAAACGCGTTCAGAGGTTGTCGGTGAGCTCTCCACCGAGGTATTTCGAATGTCTACATCTAATGAGATGGGCGACTATGTCGAGTTCTTCATGCAGCCGGCTGAGCTGGAGCAATTAGATCCCATTTCCCGCAAAATGGTGCAGGAATGCAAAAAAGAATACGATCGCAGCAAAAAAATTCCAGCTGACAAATATCAAGCTTATGTCGTGTTAACTTCACAAGCGGAGTCAGCATGGGAAGGCGCTAAGCATAATTCGGATTGGGCATCTTTTCAGCCATATTTAGAGAAAATCGTGGCGGCTACGCAGGAGTTTATTGAGCTGTGGGGCTATGAAGGGCATAAATATAACACATTGCTGGATATGTACGAGCCAGGGATGACTGTTGAAAAGCTTGATGAGGTATTCGGTACCCTCCGAGAAAAAGCAGTGCCGCTTCTAGCGCGGATTAGTGCTTCGGCGAATCAGCCAAATCGTTCCTTCTTAGATCAACAATTTGATATTGGGAAGCAGAAGCAATTCTCGCTCGCCATTTTAAAGCAAATGCAGTATGACTTTGAAGCAGGTCGATTGGATGAAACTGTTCATCCGTTCGCAACTGCTTTGAATCCAGGAGATGTGCGAATTACGACGCGCTATTTGCCGAATGACATCACATCAGCGTTATTCGGAACGATTCATGAAGGCGGACACGCGCTTTATGAGCAAAATATTTCTGTTGACCTTGTTGGTACGAATCTGTGCTCAGGTACTTCGATGGGGATTCACGAGTCGCAGTCCCGCTTTTGGGAGAACGTCATTGGCCGCAGCAAACAGTTCTGGGAGCGCTATTACGGTGAGCTGCAGACGACATTTAGCGGGCAAATTGATGATGTTGGCGTAGATGATTTCTATCGTGCGATTAACCACATTGAGCCATCCTTGATCCGAATAGAAGCGGATGAGCTTACGTACAACTTACATATCATGATTCGTTATGAACTTGAAAAAGGGTTGTTCAGCGGCACGATCGCCGTAGCGGATTTACCTGCGGCGTGGAATGCCAAATACGAAGAGTATTTGGGTGTTACCCCTCCGAACGATGGCGAAGGCGTCCTTCAGGATGTGCATTGGTCCGGCGGTGCGTTCGGCTATTTCCCATCGTACGCGCTTGGTAACATGTACGCGGCGCAATTCACGAACACCCTTCGCAAAGAATTGCCTAACTTTGATAGTTTAATTGCTGAAGGTAACCTAGCACCGATCAAAGCCTGGTTAACCGAAAAGGTGTACCAGCATGGCAAGCTGCTGACGCCGAACGAAATTATTCAACAAGTGACAGGCGAGCCGTTGAATCCGGAGTACTTGGTGGCATATCTGGAAGAGAAATACTCGGAAGTCTACGGAATTTAGCAGTAACGGAGCTCAATCGTGTAATCCGTTTTAAGAGTGTGAGTCAAAACAGCTTCTCCTGACGTGTCTTTCGTCGGGGGGAGCTGTTTTTTGTGTGTTTCTGCTTGTCTGCCACCAGCTACCAAGCTTCCCCCTCCGCATCAAAGTTGCAAATAGTCATCTTTTATTAGCACCATTAGAACATTTGAGCAAAATTGATGCAAATAGGCACTTATTTTTGAAATTACATTCCTTTTATGGATTAAAATTGAAAAATAGTTGCACTTTCTCTTAGGCCCCCTAATGAAACTGGAGTCTTCCTACCCATTTTATTAAAATAGGGATAAGGGAGATGATCCGGTATGGGAAAAAGATTGAAGCAAGAAGAACGTCTGAAAATTGTTAAAGAAGCATTGGCTGGAGTTAAGGTTGGGGTGTTAGCTCGTATGTACGACATTCATCCTGAGACCATTCGCGAGTGGGTTAGGGAGCACCGTGACTCCATTCCACAAGAAGAAATACCTATGGCGGACGAGCATTTGCAAGAGCTTCAAAGGCTACAAGAAGTTGAAGAGCGCTATGAAAAGGCCTGTAAGGTGCTTGGTGAAAAGGAACTAGAAATTGAGATTTTACGTGAGCTGCTAAAAAAGAAGAACCCCGCTTATCTGAAAAATTTGAAGTAGCAGATCTATTTATTAAGCGGGGAAATTCAACTGCAAAGGTTCTGCGCATACTTGGATTGTCTGAATCCACATACTATGATCGGAAAAAGCGATCTGCACAATCTAGGCCGATATGCCCGACAAATGCTGTAATGGGACGCCCCGTGCCTGGTTACTCGCATACAGAAACAGGTAATAAGGTTAGTGATGAACAAATCAAAGAGTGGCTTCTAGAGCTTCTTGAAGGCGAGGAACATGTCTACGGCTATAAACTTCTAGCACAATGCATTCGCAACCAACATGGCGTGAGACTGAACAAAAAGAAGTCGTATCGCTTGTGTAAAGAGCTAGGGATCCTTCAAAAACAACGCAAACGAATTCAGACACATCCCCGTAGATTAGCGAAAAATAGATCCATAACAGGGCACAACCAGCTCTGGCAAATGGATATTAAGTATGGCTATGTCATTGGACTGGAACGTTTCTTCTATGTACTCAGTATTATTGATGTGTTTGACCGCGTCGTTGTTGGGCAATACAAAGGTCCGATTTGTGAAGCCAAACATGCCGTCCAAACATTATGGAACGCAATACAGAGCCGTATAACGGCTAGTGAGGAATTACCAGTCGTTCGAACGGACAACGGGCCTCAATTCATTAGTAAGTTATTTCAAGACACCTGTGAGAGCCTCGATTTGGTACATGAACGCATACCGCCAAAGACTCCGAACCTTAATGCATTCATCGAGTCTTTCCATAGCCTCTTAGAACGTGATCTCTTCAGTCAAAGAGATTTTATGACCTTTGATGAAGCGTACAAGAAACTCGATGACTATATGGATTTTTACAATAATCGTAAAATGCACGGTAGTTTGAGATTAATGCCTCCAAGCAAGTTTTCAGAATGGGTAAAGACACTGGAAGACTCTTCGGCATTTCATAATTCCATGTAAACGCTCGAAATAGTGAGCTTTTCTAAGAATGCACAATTACTGTAGGCTAAGACTCCAAATTAAGGGGGCCTAGCCGCTTTCGCACTTATTTCTAATTTGCTCCTCAAAAAGATTCAAAAGGTTGCACATTTGCACTTTTGCCATCGGAGAAGTCGCCAACTTCGCCGATTCGCCTCGCGATCGGATTGCGATACGCTCAAAACCTAATTCAATCCCCAACATGTCTTCGTGCACACGCACAAACACATATGCATTTTCGTTATATATCCCAAATTGTATCAACGCCAAAAGCTTTTCTGGAAGAACCATTAACCGACGTCTGGGCTCCTGCATAGGATACATTACAATTCAAATCGGAGGGACGTCTTATGAACAATCGGAAAAGATGGGGAATCACAATATCCGTCGTTCTGCTCTTAAGCTTAATCGCTTCAGCGTGTGGAACCAAAACGGAAGAAACAACGAAGGTACGCATTGGTGAGGTGACGCGTTCCTTGTTCTATGCACCGCAGTATGTCGCGTTATCACAAGGCTTTTTCAAAGATGAAGGGCTCGATGTGGAGCTGACAACAACACCTGGTGGAGACAAAACGATGACTGCGTTGCTCTCGAATGCGATTGATGTCGCGCTGGTAGGATCAGAAACATCGATTTATGTGTCACAGCAAGGCTCTGACGATCCTGTGATCAATTTTGCACAACTGACCCAAACAGATGGAACGTTCCTAGTTGCTCGAACAAAAGTAGATAAGCTGGATTGGAATGCGCTCAAAGGGAAGGTTTTCCTTGGACAACGAAAAGGCGGCATGCCGCAAATGGCTGGCGAGTTCACGCTGAAGAAGCACAACATCGACCCGCAGAAGGATTTGCAGCTGATTCAAAACATTGATTTTGCCAATATTGTTTCGGCTTATGCTTCAGGAACAGGAGAATATGTGCAACTATTTGAGCCACAAGCTTCGATCATTGAGAAAGAGGGCAAGGGCTACGTGCTTGCATCCTTTGGTGTTGAGAGCGGACATTTACCTTATACCGTGTTTATGTCGAAGCAAAGCTTCATCAAAGCCAACCCGGCAACAATTCAGAAGTTCACGAACGCGATTCAACGGGCGCAGCTGTGGGTTGCCGCGAAAAGCGTAGATGAAATTACAGAAGCGGTACTTCCTTATTTTAAAGATATCGATGTAGGTATAGTGAAAAATGTTGTGAAACGCTACAAGGATCAAGGCTCTTTCGCAACGGATGGTATAGTGGATGAACAAGAATGGAATAACTTGCTCGATGTGATGACATCAGCTGGAGAGTTGAAAGAAAAAGTGGCATGGAGCAAACTGGTGAATAATTCTTTTGCAGAAAAAGCGAAATCAACCGTAAAGAAATAAACGGATTAGATATAGGAGTCAACGCAGGATGAAGATAAGAGGAGGATAGGTGCCATGGACACAGCTGTGCAGGTCGGAGATGTCACACAGGTTTACGTAACTGAGGAGCGGGCGACACTTGCCCTTCAAGGAATATCGTTTGACATTGCGAATGGCGAGTTCGTCAGTCTGATTGGACCTAGCGGCTGTGGCAAAACAACCCTCTTATCCATCATTGCGGGACTCCTTCCACCGACATCGGGCCAGATCATCGTGGCAGGGCATCACGTCCAGGGACCATCGCCCAAAGTGGGTTACATGCTGCAGCAGGACTACTTATTTCCCTGGCGGACGATTGAAGCTAATGCTTGTATGGGATTGGAAATCGCAGGCACACTGACGAAAGAGAAGAAGCAGGGGGCGCTTCACTTATTGGAGGAAATGGGTCTGCTGGCATTCAAAGATTATTATCCTACACAGTTGTCTGGCGGCATGCGACAGCGAGTCGCACTTGTCCGAACGTTGGCAACAGAACCTGAGCTGCTTCTATTAGATGAGCCTTTCTCGGCACTGGATTACCAAACGAAGCTGCAGCTAGAAGATTTGGTTGTAGAGACGCTGCGCGCAAAGAAGAAAACAGCGATTCTAGTCACGCATGATATTTCAGAAGCGATTGCGATGAGTGATCGCATTATCGTACTGGCTCCGAATCCAGGGCGTATTCGCAGAACCTTTCTCATGCCAGAGGTGATTCGGGCAGCTGTGCCATTTGAAGCGAGAGAATTGCCTGAATTTCATGTCCTATTTCGGCAAATCTGGCAGGAATTTGGGGGTGTGCAGCATGGATAATCGAGATGAGAAGCACATCCTAATTGACCAACCGAATGAGGAATTAAAGCAGGACGTACATCAGCGCTTTCTGAAGGCAAGGAAGAGAGAGACGAAGTGGGTCCGGCTTTTTCAAATGGCTATCTTGCTTCTATTTTTATCCCTATGGGAACTAGCCTCACGCTTAAAATGGATTGATGTGCTCCTTTTTAGCTATCCTACCAAGGTATTCGGTCTACTATGGGAGAAACTGCTCGACGGTACGCTGCTTCCACATGTAGCGGTCACAGTAGAAGAGACGATTATTGGATTTTTCTTGGGAACGATTCTAGGAACAGCATTAGCGGTTGTTATTTGGTGGTCGCCATTTCTTTCGCGTGTGCTGGATCCTTACATTGTCGTGCTTAATAGTATGCCTAAGGTTGCTTTGGGGCCTTTATTTATTGTCGGCTTTGGGCCTGGCTTGCTTTCTATTATTGCAACAACACTGTCGATCACGGTCATTATTACGACGCTTGTTGTTTATGGCAGCTTCAAGGAAGTGGATCATAACTACGTCAAGGTCGTGAGGTTATTTGGAGGCAATCAGCGTAAGGTATTTCTCAAAGCGATCCTGCCATCCTCTTTTCCTGCTATCGTTTCTACGCTGAAAGTCAATGTAGGCTTGGCCTGGATCGGCGTCATCGTTGGTGAATTTCTAGTGTCCCAGAAGGGGCTGGGATACTTAATCATATATGGTTTTCAAGTGTTTAATTTCACCTTAGTGATATCTACCCTGTTCGTAATTGCAATCGTCGCAACGGTGATGTATCAGCTCGTAGCCAATTTAGAGAAAAAATTAACGAAACATCGGTAATCAGGAAAGACTTGCCACAGCCCTATGCAAAATGAAATAATGAGCCCATAGAAAAACCTGTAAAGAGGTGAAGTCCTATGGGCTTTCGTGTGCTCAAAACAGCGGTTGCTGTCATAATCGCTATGTATCTGGCGTATATTTTTGGAATACATACGCCCGGAGCAGCGGGGCTTCTTGCCATTCTGGGCATTGAAGTGACGAAGAAGAAAGGCATCCAAAGTGCCTTGCACCGTATCGCGGCATCCATTCTGGCACTACTGATCGGTTCGGTCTTATTTAACCTGCTTGGGTTCCATATTTGGGTCGTTAGTTTATTTATTCTTATCGTGTTTCCGGTTCTCGTTCGGCTGCGGATTACCGAGGGTGCTGTAACAGGCGCGGTTGTGATGCTGCATCTTTTTGCATATGAATCCGCGGACTGGCCATCTGTACTCAATGAGCTCATCTTGCTGGTTATTGGACTGGGTTCAGCTACAGTGATCAATATTGCTTATATGCCGAAGGCTGACACTAGTCTTATCGCACATAAACGACAAATCGAGCGATTGTTTTCGGACATTTTTGTCAACATTGCGAAGCATCTTCGGGATAATACCGTGATATGGGATGGTAAGGAACTACTTGAAGTCAGCGAAGAAATTGAACGTGGGGCAAGCCTGGCGAAACGATCGATGGACAATACGTTGTTGTTTGGCTGGGATCCCTACTGGCGTGTCTATTTCTACATGAGAGGCGAACAACTGGAATCCATCCATCGCATGATTGATCTCGTTGCTGGCGTGTACCAGACCCTGCCGCAAGGAGAACTAGTGGCTGCGATCTTCGAAGATATTAGCCAAACTGTGAAGGAAGACTATTATACAGGGGAAGCAGAGAAAGAATTACAAGAGCTGAATAAGCGTTACAAAGGAATGCCATTGCCTGAAAGTCGTGAAGAATTCGAAGTGAGATCAGCGATTTTACAGCTTAACAGAGAGTTAATGCAGTACTTGGCGATTGCCAAAAAGCAAAAAAAACACCGTCCTGAAGCGGGTTGACTCTGACAGATATAAGTATTTTTGAATCTCAAAAATAATATAAAATAATTGTCACTCTAGACTACTGTCCTGCATACACTTGTAATGAATGATTGTATGGAGGAGGTTGAAAGGATGTCATTAGATAAAGATTTGCAATGCAGAGAGATCATTACAAAGGCTGTCTGCGGTAAAGGTCGCAAATTTTCTCATGTAAGTCATACCGTGACTCCGCCTTATTCTCCAACCAGTATTTTGGGCGCTTGGATTATTAATAACCAATTCGAGGCTGTCCATTCTGGAGAGGGCGTAGAGGTAGTTGGTACTTACGATATCAACATCTGGTATTCTTACGATCGTAACACCAAAACAGACGTAGCAAAAGAAACCGTATCGTATGTAGAAATCGTTGGACTAAGCTACTTGGACAAAAAACATAAGCCGACGACAGCCGAAGTATCAGCTGTCGCGACGCAAGAGCCGAACTGCGTAGAGGCCAGCATCTCTTCAAGCGGCGACAGCGTCATCATTCGGGTGGAACGCGAGTTTCAAGTTGAGCTCATTGCCGAAACGAAAGTCTGTGTAGTCGTTTGCACCAACGGCTGCAATGACTTCGACGACAAGCATGTGGATTTCGATGACAGTGGCGATGGGGATTTTGAGGATCTGGACGCCGATCTGCTCGAGGATGAACTGGATTAAGGAATCTTATACGCCATTATATGCGGGCTAAAGAGGTTCGGCAGAGGGCATTTGCCCTCTTTTTTGTTGTATTCGCATATTTGGGCATTGGCATAGATAAAACGCCATTAGCAGTAGGAATAGGTGAACGGGAGGTATTAGGATGGAAACCTTCTTCCTGCACGCACAGGAGAAAGATGCACGCGAGCTAGCCGAACGAATCCGTATTCCGAGTGGGAGCAGAATCCCCGAGAACTGGCAGGGTCGGATAATTATTCATTGGGGTGCGGCACACGATGAATACCCGCAGCAACCTGCTCTGCAGCCCATCAAAGCAATCATACGCGCTCAGAATCGAAGGAAGCGGGACGAAATGTTACAGCTGCATGGTTTGAAAACTCTCGCATCTCAGACAGCCACAGCTCGAGGGAAAAGGGAGCCCGTATTTTTTACACATAAATATAAAGTCGCTGTGTTTCATCTTCAAACTCTTCTTATTTATGAGAAAAAGGAGACGGTCCTGCTTTCGGAGAAGTCCTTACAGCATCAAAGACAAGTGAATGTGAATGCTGCGTACATAGAAGTAGGTCCTAGTCAAATGAATTTCCATTCTCGCAGGGCGAGCCGTGAATCCGTCAAAGCGATCTATGCGCTAGGCTTAGATTATGGCCTCGTCACCATCGGCATCACGTCCACAGGGCATACGCTCGTGCTGGACGTCGATCCCGTTCCGAAACTGAACGGGAGATTGGCACAGCTCTTCGCGCAAGCGATTGATCAATACGATCAATCACTTGCGAAAGAGCTGGAACGGAAAGAGCGAGCGATGCTCGGCTGCGATCCGGAGTTCCTGCTCGTAAACCCGCAGGGCAAGGTCGTCTTCGCCGACCGCTTCCTAACCCGCGATGGCGCAGTGGGCTGCGACGCCATCGTGCTAAGCGGGCATCGCGTGATTCTGCCTCTGGCCGAGCTGCGCCCGCAGCCCAGCGTGGACCCGCTGCAGCTCGTAAAGAACTTGCGTGTAACCATGGGGCTTGCCGCACGAAAGATCACAGACCAAAGCCTCGCTTGGTGTTCTGGCGGCATGCCCGTGCGCGGCTACCCGCTAGGCGGTCACCTTCATTTTAGCCGCTGCTGGATGAACGGGCATTTGCTGCGTGCGCTTGATAATTATCTTGCGCTGCCTTTGATAATGATCGAGGACGAATCGACGCGTGGTCGGCGCCCGCGATATGGCTATCTTGGAGATTTCCGTAAGAAGTCGCATGGGGGGTTCGAATACCGTACGTTGCCGAGTTGGCTGGCCTCTCCCGTCATAACTCGAGGTGTATTCGCACTCGCAGCACTGATTGTTAATAACTACTGGCGTTTATCGCGGAAGCCACTGCAAGAACCAGATATCCAAGCTGCGTATTACAGCGGTGATAAGCGGAGGCTGCAGGACGAGGTAGCGAAGCTATGGAAGGACCTGGAGCAGCTCAAGGGTTATGAGGTCCATGCTGGATTGCTGGAAGGTCTTCGCTCACAAATCACCTCAATGGAGTCGTGGAACGAATTGGCGGACATTCGGTTCGCTTGGAAAATTGCACCCGGGGTGCTGAAAGAAGCTTTTGATGAAGGAATCATGTTATAATAGATTATCTATCGCATCATAGAGTTGATGATGTTTAATAGATGGTTAGTAGTTGGAAAGTGTGTGAAAAATGAGTGGAATGTGAAGGCTGTACACGAATTTCGTTGTTCTGCTTGCGGGAGGCAATTGGGCATGCTGCAAGCAGAATGACATCTATTAAGCTGTGTATGGATGAAAATAAGATTGATAGTTTCAAAGAGTTTACCTTTAATTACGGAATAGGTTGGAGGAACACAAGTTGGCTACATATACGCCGATGATTCAGCAATACTTAGCCGTTAAGGCGCAGGTCCCAGATGCTTTTTTATTTTTTCGTCTGGGCGATTTTTATGAGATGTTCTTTGAAGATGCCATCAATGCATCACGTGAATTAGAGATTACGTTAACAGGCCGTGAAGGTGGCGGTGAAGAGAAAATTCCAATGTGCGGCGTTCCTCATCATGCGGCGGACAACTATATGTCACGCTTAATTGAGAAAGGCTACAAAGTCGCCATCTGCGAACAGGTGGAAGATCCTGCTGAGGCCAAAGGCGTTGTACGCCGGGAAATCGTACGGATCGTAACACCAGGTACGGTGATGGATAGCAAGCTGTTAGGTGAATCCGTCAACAACTATATTGTATCTTTGGTAAACCAAGCGGATGGCTATGCATTTACAGCCTGCGATATTTCAACAGGTGAGCTCTACACAACAGAGCTGCCTAATTCCTGGGAGCTCGTTGTTGATGAGTTAAATGTTTATAATCCATCCGAAATCGTGACGAATCAAGCTATGCTGACAACGATTCGCGAGTCTGGCGCTGCTTGGGGCCGCAATATGGTGCTGACGGAGTGGACAAGAGCGGATGAGACACTGCTGGATGAGCATTTCGCAGAAGATGCCGCGTTATCGAATTTATCTAGTATCAGTCGACAAGGTGTCGCTTCGTTGCTTGCTTATTTGAAAGAAACGCAAAAAAGAGCACTCACGCACGTGAAGCACATTCGCATCTATGAGCCGGATCAATTTATGACGATGGATCCCTTTACTCGTCGAAATTTAGAACTCGTTGAAACCGTTCGTGAGCGTGCCAAAAAAGGGTCGTTATTGTGGCTTTTGGACAAAACGGTAACCGCAATGGGCGCGCGTATGCTGCGCCGATGGATTGAGAAACCGCTGATGAACGTGGCGCGCATTGAGGAAAGATTAGAAGCTGTCAATTTGCTCTACAATCAATTGATTGTGCGAGAAGATGTGAAGCAAGCACTGAAGGAAGTCTATGATTTGGAGCGTTTAGTCGCTCGAATCTCCTATGGCAATGCGAATGCCCGCGATATGATCGCGTTGAAGCACTCCTTACAGCAAGTTCCGATGCTCCAACAGTTATGTGCCGCATCGGGATCCGAAACATTGCGGAAGCTCGTTGATAATATGGACGTCTGTGATGACGTCATGTCCTGGATTGCTAATGCGATTGAGGACGAGCCGCCTGTTTCGATTCGTGACGGGGGGATGATTCGAGAAGGGTATCAGCCCTATCTAGATCAACTTCGTGAAGCAAGCAAGAACGGAAAGCAATGGATTGCCGAGCTGGAGCGTCAAGAACGCGAAGCAACGGGCATTAAGTCGCTCAAAATCGGCTACAACAAAGTGTTTGGTTACTTTATCGAGGTCACGAAAGCCAACATGTCCGCCCTGCAGGAAGGGCGCTACGAGCGTAAACAGACGCTCGCGAATGCGGAGCGATATGTGACGCCTGAGCTTAAAGAGAAAGAAGCGCTCATTCTGGAAGCGCAAGATAAAATGATTGATCTGGAGTATGAGCTGTTCACGGAGCTGCGCGATCGGATTTCGAAGCATATCTCCAGATTGCAGAAGCTGGCGGAGGTCATTGCCACCGCCGATGTGTATCAATCGCTGGCGACGGTCAGTGCGGCGCATCACTTCCGCAAGCCGGAGATCGGCGAAGGCTTCGATCTTGCGATTGAAGACGGCCGACACCCTGTGGTGGAGGCTGTCATCCAGGACGGCTCGTTCATCGCGAACGGGACGAGCCTGCTACAAGAGCAGGGCCGCATCCTGCTCATTACTGGGCCGAATATGGCCGGTAAGAGTACGTATATGCGGCAAGTGGCCGTGATCTGCCTGATGGCGCAGATCGGCTGCTTCGTGCCTGCAAGCTCCGCGCGCATCCCGGTCACGGACCGGATCTTCACGCGGATCGGAGCTGCCGATGATCTGATCGGCGGGCAGAGTACGTTCATGGTCGAGATGATGGACATCCAGGTCATGACGGAGAAGGCGACGAGTCGAAGCCTTGTCATCATTGATGAGCTGGGCCGCGGCACCTCGACTGGCGAGGGCATGGCGATCGCACAAGCCGTCATTGAATTCCTTCACGACCGAATAGGTTGCAAGACGCTCGTGTCGACGCATTTCCATGAGCTCGCCCATCTGGAAGAGAGCCTTGTGCATCTGCGCAATCACTGCATGGCCGTGAAAGAAAGCGGCAGGCAGGTCACCTTCCTGCGGAAGCTCATCCCTGGAGCAGCAAGCACGAGTTACGGCATCTACTGTGCCGAAATCGCTGGGTTGCCTGAAGCGATCATTCAGCGCTCGTACGCGCTGCTGAATGGCTTTGAAGAGCGGGCGGCAGCGTCAGCAGTACCGCAAGCCGCTGCGACAGCTGCGGTTGCCACGGTTGCAGCCACCGCGACAGCGCCGATCCGGCAGCTGTCCCTCTTTGAGGAGGACAGTCCAGCTGAAGTTGCCGTCAAGAAGAAGCATGACGGCAAATCCCAACTGGTGCTTGACCAGTTGAAGGGGATTGATCTCATCAATATGACGCCATTGCAGGCGCTCAATTTAGTCTATGAATGGAAGCAAAAGCTACAATAAACCAAGATGGCCTGATTCAGTTTTTTAATTAACAATACGCTCCATTACTTGATGTTAGATCACACTGAACGGAGATATGGATATGAAATTATCACCACTGAACAAGAAAGCTGTTAAAGCAACTTTGGCACTCGCATCGGCTCTAGCAGTCGTAATGCCTGTAAGTGCCATGGCACAAGAGGATTTACAAACTGTTCTCGTGCGAAAAACACTTGTCGAAAATCATGTGAGCGGTGTTTCCTTAGAAGCACTGGAAAATCAGAGCATTGAGCAGATGATTGCTGGGTTAAAGGATCCCTATACGGTGCTCTTCACGCCTCAGGATTACGGTCAATTTTCGAATACACTTGAAAATAGTTTTGAAGGCATTGGCTGTGTAATTGGGCTGGATGACCAAGGTGTATATGTTTCGAAAACAATCCCGGGTTCCCCAGCAGAAGCTGCTGGGCTGCTCCCTGATGATTATATAAGAGCCGTGGATGGCGCTCCTGCTTCGACGACATCAATTGATGCTGTTCGGAGTAAAATTATTGGCGTCGCAGGTACCCAGGTGAAGGTAACCGTACTTCGCGGAGATAAAGAATTAACGTTCGAGCTTACTCGCCATGCTGTGAATTCCCCGGAAGTATACAGCAAAAGTTTTACCAATGGTGTGGGTTACGTACAAATCACGGACTTTTCAGATGAAGCTGATGAAGAATTTGATAAACAATTAAGTGCGCTGCAAGAAAAAGGACTGAAGTACTTAATCTTAGATGTTCGAGATAATCCCGGTGGTTATCTAGAAACGGCTCGTAACATTGCTAAACATTTTGTAAAAGATGGCGTCCTCATTCATACGCAGAACCGTGATGGTGTAGATGATCCAGTGGCGATTGAAGGTGGAAATCCACTAGCAATTCCTGTTTATATTTTAGCGAACGAGAATAGTGCAAGTGCTTCTGAGGTACTCTCAGGGGCCTTACAGGACTACGGGGTCGCGAAAGTGATTGGTATGCAAACATTTGGTAAAGGAAGTGTACAGCAGCTATTCGAGCTTCCGGATCAAAGTGTTTTGAAGGTTACGGTTGAAGAATACTTAACACCCAAAATGCGAAAAGTGAACAAAGTAGGCATTACGCCTGACTTGAAAGTTGATGGGGTGGCGGCACAGCTCATTACTGCACTTCATGAAACAGGTATTTCGGATATCCAAGTGTCGTTCTCCAAACATAATGTTACGTATAACGGTATTGACCTTGGCTATGGCTTCGGCAGCTTTAGTGAAAAGGATCATTTCTATGCCTCTGCACGTGGGCTAGCCGCTCTTATCGGGGCCAAGATCACTTGGAATGATCCGAATCGCACCGTGGATATCACGGATAGCAAGGGAACGCATGCGTTTGCGATTGAATCCGATAAGCTGATAATTGTAAATGGCATGAGCTATGTGAATGTCGATGTATTTGATGATTATTTTCCGCAACTGAAGGTCATTCATCAAGGGGAGAACGTTTCTATACAGGCTACAAAGGGGAACTGAGACGATGGGTAAAATTCAGCTCTTAAGCGAGCATATTGCGAACCAAATTGCAGCAGGTGAAGTGGTGGAGCGGCCTTCATCGGTCGTGAAAGAGCTGGTTGAGAACTCGGTTGATGCGGGGAGTACCCGTGTTGATGTCACGATTGAAGAAGGTGGCTTAACCTTAATTCGGGTATCTGATAACGGCTCAGGCATGGCTCTCGAGGATTGTGAATTAGCTTTCCAACGGCATGCTACGAGTAAAATAGCAACGAGCAAGGATCTTTTCTCGATCCGCACGCTGGGCTTCCGAGGTGAAGCCTTGCCAAGTATTGCTTCTGTCTCCAGGCTCGAGTGTGTAACCAGTGCGACGAGTGATGGGTTGGGACGTAAAATCACCATCGAAGGCGGCACGATTCGTGCCGTGGAAGAAACAGCGGCATCGCGCGGTACAGAAGTTACGGTGCGTGATTTATTTTATAACACGCCAGCTAGATTGAAATATATGAAAACGATCCAGACGGAACTTGGACATATTTCCGATTATTTATATCGTCTTTCGCTCGCTCATCCTGGCATTGCGTTCACCTTGAAGCATAATGGCAATGTATTGCTCCAAACGCTGGGCAACGGGGATCTGCTCCAAGTCATAGCCGGCATCTACGGCACGGCGATTGCCAAGCAAATGCTTCCACTCCAAGTGGAAAGCTTGGATTACACGATCTCGGGCTTCGTCGCCAAGCCCGAGATGACGCGCGCGAATCGCGGCGGCATATCGACCATTGTGAATGGTCGATATGTGCGCAACTTCGCGCTGAATCAAGCCCTGCTGCAGGGGTATCACACCCTGCTGCCGATCAACCGTTTCCCAGTGGCTGCGCTGCACATCGGGATGGACCCTGCTCTCGTGGATGTCAATGTGCATCCATCCAAGCTTGAAGTCCGCTTCAGCAAGGAAGCGGAGCTAACGGCCTTGATCGAAGCCGAGGTGAAGCGGCTATTCGGCAGACAAGTACTGATTCCTATGGGAGTCAAGTCATCAGCGCCGAAAGGCGCTTATGTTCAGGAACAATTGGAGCTCACACGTACTGTGGAGCCACCAAAGGAAAACCGTAATCCGTCGATGGAGCTGGATGCGGAGTTTTTCAAGGACCACAAGGAATCTGAGGATACGAAGGGCACGCAGGGGTTGAATGCATTGAATAGCTGGAATGGCTTGAAGGAATCAAGCCCTATTCAGAGGACGGATGACACCCAATGGTCGCCGCCTCAGATCAAAGAAACGGCACCTGACTATCGTCAGGCAGCGCCATTTTCTTCCACTTCACCTTCTCAAAAGCAGCCGCCTGACGTGCCTTTTTCGAGAACCGTTTCAACTTCCGAGAATGGATTTACTACAAAAAGAACGCCAGCAACTAGTCAGAGCTACACGCCTGCAAGCGATGCAGCATTTCGAAACACCTCCATTCAACAGCAACGACGCACGAATGAGGCGTTTATGGATTTGATGCCATCGAGTGCGGACAGCGATGCACCCAAGCTTCCAACGTTTCCTCGTTTGGATCCGATTGGACAAATGCATGGCACCTATTTGATTGCGCAGAATGAAACAGGCTTGTACTTAATAGATCAGCATGCTGCACATGAACGTATAAATTATGAATATTTTTATGAGCATTTTGGAAATCCTGCTGAGGCGAGCCAAGAATTGCTCGTTCCGATTACGTTAGAATTTACTCCGGCTGAAGCGGGTGTTATTTCGGATAAGCTTGCCTTGTTTGAGCAAGTAGGCGTGTATATGGAAGCCTTTGGGGGCAACACGTTCTTAGTACGCGCACATCCTCATTGGTTTCCTTCAGGAGAAGAGAAGGCTATCGTCGAAGAGATGTGTGAGCTCATCATTTCTGACCGCAAAGCTTTGGATATCGCCAAACTACGCGAAAAGGCAGCGATAATGTGCTCGTGTAAAGCATCAATAAAGGCTAATCAAAGCCTTAGTACGTTGGAGATGGAGACGTTAATTGATCGTCTCGCGAGCTGTCGAAACCCGTATACGTGTCCGCATGGACGACCGATCGTTGTTAGCTTTACAACTTATGAGCTAGAAAAAATGTTTAAGCGAGTGATGTAACCCTGTGCTAGTAACAACTTCGTATAACCCGTCCGCCGAATTGGTGGCGGAAGCCGCACGCTTATCAGCTTTATATGGGGGCCGAAATGTGCCCCGGAAGAAGTATTCTTTGGAACTTCTTAGGAGAAATTATAAGGATAGTTCTGTTCTGCTTGTGACAAGAGAAGAGATCAGGTACTATGAAGAAGACCACCCAGCAACTTTTTTCCATCCAAGTATGTCTCTCGTTCGTGTCAAACGAATGCAAAGAGGGGAGCCTGATTTACTCATTGAGGCATCAGGAGCAGTTTCCGGCGACCATATTGTGGATTGTACAGCGGGGCTTGCGTCGGATGCCATTGTCTTCTCCTTTGTGGTTGGTATGGAAGGGCATGTTATCGCGCTTGAAAGTGAAAAGATCCCAGCCATGCTGATTCAAGAAGGCTTGGTACAGTATCAGTCGGAAATACCGGAATTGAATGCAGCAATGAGACGCATTGAGGTTAGGCACACGCATCACCTGTCCTATTTGCAGCAGTTAGACACGCAGAGTGTGGATGTGGTCTATTTTGACCCCATGTTTCGCAGTCCGATTGAGGAATCACATGCGATATCCCCACTTCGGCATCGTGCGAACGATGAAGCCGTTAGCTTGGCTTCGATCGCTGAAGCAAGACGCGTTGCACGCAAAAGTATTGTGCTTAAAGAAAATCGAGACAGTTCTGAGTTTGCTCGGCTCGGGTTCGAGCATGTGTTACGTTCAACAACGAAAACAACGTATGGAGTGATTCGATTGTGTTAGCCCCATCAGCCAAGCCGAAATTACTCGTGCTACTTGGTCCCACCGCAGTTGGCAAGACCAAGCTTAGCTTGGAAATTGCTCAGCGCTTCAATTGTGAAATAATTTCCGGTGATTCGATGCAGGTGTATCGCGGCATGGACATCGGAACCGCCAAAGCGAGCGAGGCGGAGCAGCAAGTCGTCCCGCATCATTTGATTGACATTCATGATCCGTCGTATTCGTTTTCTGCAGCAGAGTTTCAAGAGCGAGTAAAAGGATTAATTCAAGACATCCACTCGCGTGGCAAGCTGCCATTTATCGTAGGTGGCACAGGATTATATATCGAATCGGTTTGCTATGATTATCAATTCACGGATGTCAGCATGGATGAGGAATTCAGGCAATTGCAGGAAGAATTCGCAAATACGCATGGGGAAGAAGCCCTTCATGACAAGTTGCGTGAAATTGATCCGGAGAGTGCCAACCGTCTGCATGCAAATGACCGTAGGCGCGTCATTCGAGCACTTGAGATTTTCCATATATCTGGAGAAACCATGACCGCTCATTTGGCCTCCCAGAAAAAAGAATCTCCTTACGAACTATGTATCATTGGACTAACGATGGACCGAGCGCTGCTCTATCAACGGATTGAAGAACGCATTGATGCGATGATTCAGGAAGGGTTGGTCGAAGAGGTACAGGCGCTACTCGCTGCTGGTACCCCGAAGTCTGCCATCTCGATGCAAGCACTTGGTTACAAGGAGATCGTTAGTTATTTGGAGCATGAGCTCGGTTTCGAAGATGCCGTGATCCTGCTCAAGCGGGATACACGTCGATTTGCGAAGCGTCAATTGTCTTGGTTTCGGCATATGAAGGACATTGATTGGGTTGATGTGACAGATACAGCAAATTTTTCTGCCCATTTCGAAATGATTAGTGATATACTAGCAGGAAAGTTTGTACATAAAATAGAATATAATTAACAAATATCACCATTAGAAAATAGCGCCGTTTGGGCGAAAGTTTCATTCCATTAAGGGGGACATACTGATGAACCGATCCATTAATATTCAGGACAATTTTCTAAATCAGCTGCGTAAAGAAAGCATTCCCGTTACCGTTTATTTAACGAATGGCTTTCAAATTAGAGGACTTATTCGTGCATTTGACAATTTCACCATCATCATTGACAGTGAAGGCCGTCAACAAATGGTGTACAAGCATGCCATTTCTACCTTCACACCACAGCGTGCTGTTTCATTAATGGCGGCTGCAGAAGCAACGGAATAATCTGTATATCGCTTCAATTTGCAACTTTTTAATGGACTGAAACGTCTAACCGAATAGAAACTTTTGGGAGCAACCTTGTATAAAGGTTGTTCTTTTGTTGGTTTCATCTTCTATCGAGAGAGAAACGAAACGTGAGGGAGTTGGTGAATATGGATAAACCTACGAGACATCCATCCACGCCGCAAACTAAGCCAAGGGAGTCCAAACAAAGCCAGAATAAAGGTCCCAAGAAGAAAAAATTCAATGCACGTAAGCTCATTATGGGTTCCATCATTGCTGCGATTGTCGCCGTGATTTGTGCAACGGGAATTTATATTGTTGTCATCATGAGCGGGTTCAAAATCCTGGATGCCAATATTGATAAAATTGTTAGCACAACCGAGTCGACTCTTATTTATGCGCAAGAAGAGGGTAAAGATAAGGATGGCAAGGATAAACCTGCCACCGAAATATCGAAGATTTATCGAGGAGAAAATCGGGAAAGCGTTAATATCAAAGATGTTCCTGAACGGTTGAGGCAAGCATTTATCGCGACAGAGGATCGTCGGTTCAATGAGCACTCGGGTGTTGATTTAAGAGCAATCGGTCGTGCACTAGTCACGGATATCATTCACATGAGTGCAGTTGAAGGCGGAAGTACGATCACGCAGCAGCTGGCCAAAAACGTATTCCTTAGCTCAGAGAAGACCGCATTCCGAAAAGGTACGGAGATGTCGATTGCGTTTGCGCTCGATGAGCGGTTTACGAAGGATGAGATTCTAGAAAAATATTTGAATCGTATTTTCTTCGGAAGTAACGCGTACGGCATTAAGGCAGCGGCCAAGGTTTACTTTGGCAAATCGAATTTGAACGAGTTGGAAGTATGGGAAATGGCGACACTTGCCGCTTTACCTAAAGCACCTTCCCGTTACTCGCCATTAACCCATCCGGATTTATCGAAAGAACGTCGAGCAGTTGTTCTAAGGCTGATGACGGATCAGGGCTATATTACAGAGGCTGAGCGTGCCAAAGCCGCTGCAGTCGATTATATGCCGCCTACGACTGGGAGCACGGGTACGAAAGAGTATGCATCGTTCGTGGACTATGTCGTGAATGAAGCGGAAGACATGTATGGCATCGAAGAAGATGAGCTGCTGACCAAAGGTTACCGTATTTATACAACAATGAATATCAAGGCTCAGCAAACCATTGAGCAAACCTATGCGACTCCGAGTTTCTTCCAGAAGGATGCTGCAGACGGTCAGAAGATTCAGAGCTCCATGGTTATTCTAGATAATAAAACCGGTGGTATAATGGGATTAATCGGTGGCCGGGATTATAAAACCAAAGGTTTCAGTCGTGTGTATTCCAAAAGACAACCAGGTTCTTCCTTTAAACCGATTGCTGTCTATGCACCCGCATTAGATAGTGGGAAATATACGCCGTATTCATTGTTAGATGATACGCAGACGTCTTTTGGTTCGTATACACCACAAAACTACGATCGCCAGACACATGGGCAAGTGACGATGTTCGAAGCGGTCAAGAAATCCTACAATTTGGCGCCTGTCTGGTTATTAAGTAAAATGGGTGTTGGGACGGGGACAGCATTTGCTAATAAGTTAGGTACGACCTTAAATCCTCAGAAGGATCAGAATTTAGCTATTGCGCTAGGCGGTCTTACTGACGGTGTATCGCCCTTGCAAATGGCTAGTGCTTATTCAGCTTTTGCAAATCAAGGCTCGCAAAATAAAACACATGCGATTTTGCGCATAACAGACGCTCAAGGTAAGGAAATTGCGGCGTATAAGCCGGAGAAAAAGCAAGTAATGCAGCCGTCCACAGCCTACTACATGACACTGCTGTTGCAGGGAGTAGTTGAGACAGGTGGTACCGGTGTGAAAGCGAAGTTCAATCGTCCGGTTGCTGGGAAAACGGGATCTACTGGACTTGATATCAAGGGCATTGAACAGTACGATCGAGATGTGTGGTTCGTTGGCTATACCCCTGAATGGACTGCTGCCGTATGGGAAGGTTTCGATAAGGTCGATTCCAAACATTATGTGACGGTGGGAAGCGGCAGCACGGCTGCTATTTTCAAGGAAGTCATGTCCTTATCTCTTAAGGATAAGCCAGTTACAAACTTCGTTAAGCCTGCCAATGTGAATGATTTGAAAGAACCGCCAAGTGGCATTGCGGATGTTACTGCTGTCTATGTCCCAGAAACGAAACAGGTGAAAATTACGTGGACCACTTTAGGTGATAAAGTTAGCTACCAATTATTCCGCAAAGGCGCGAGTGAAGCTGAAGCCAGAATGGTTGTTCAAACACCGAAATCTCAAATCGAGGACACGACGGTTAACAGTGGGGAAACGTATCAATATTATGTGGTTCCGCTTGAAACGGATTCGAATACACCTGGTGCGAAGTCGAATGTTGTTACGGTCGTAATCCCGAAGGATGATTCACTTCCGAATGGCGGAATTCCTTCACCATCTTCGTCGGTTTCGCCGTCACCATCCCCTGGTAACGGGGGGATTAATCCTAATCCTTCCCCATCACCTAGCGGGAAGCCTGTTCCTTCGATATCACCAGGGGCATCGATTAAACCTGGTACAGGAACGGAAACGGGGCCAAGTCCAACACCTAACCCATCAATAAGTCCTAAGCCGAGTCCAACGCCGACGCCATTACCGGTGAATAAGCCGAATGATGAGAAGCCGAAGAACGGCGATTAGCTTATAGAGTGAGCATTATAAGGCCCAGAAAGGGCCTTATAGCTCCGGCAGGCCGAAGCGGACAAGCCATTGTGCCCAATATGGCGTTAAAAACAGTCTCTTCCTAATGGCACTTACGTGCACGCATCATCAAACAAATTCAAACTGGAGGACCAATCAATGAAACTAGCCACCAAATCAATGAAGTCTAAAATGCTGATCACCGCTTCCCTGCTTACTTTAACGTTAATCGCTTCTGCATGCGGCAATAAACCGACAGAAACAACTGGCGGCACGGCAACGCCTGCCACGAGCACTACCGCACCAACATCATCTGCAGCAACGGCAACACCTGCGGCGTCGACATCGACATCAGCAGCTAAACAATGGAGTAAAGCTCCAGATATGATCATTGATACGAACAAAACGTATCAGGCTGAAGTAACAACGTCGAAAGGGACGTTTACGATCGATTTGTACACCAAAGAGGCACCGAAAACGGTGAACAACTTCGTCTTTTTGTCCAAAGAAGGTTTCTATAACAATGTGACGTTTCACCGTATTATCAAAACTTTCATGATCCAAACGGGAGATCCTCAAGGAACAGGCAGAGGGGGCCCAGGTTATAAATTTGCGGATGAGCTGAAAACGACTCATAAATATGAACCAGGTACTGTGGCGATGGCTAATTCTGGTCCGAACACGAATGGCAGCCAATTTTTCATCTGTTCGGGTGCTGATTGCGCTAATTTGAACAGTGCGCCGAATTATTCGATTTTCGGAAAAGTCACAGCAGACAGTATGGCCACAATTTTGAAAATCGCAGAAACACCAGTGGAAATGGGTGGAGAGTCCACGCCAAGTAAGCCAAAAGAAAAGGTAACGATTAACACCATTTCGATTAAAGAAAAATAAACTAACATAAAGAACGCTTTCATAAAAGATAGGAGTGGATCTCATGAAACAACCGTGTCTATTGTTCCATGGATTTACAGGTGGACCTTATGAGGTTGAGCCGTTAGCTCGGCATTTACGAGAGCGTGGTCAGCTGTGTGAGGTGCCGGTCCTACCTTGGAATGGAGAAAACCGTCATCAGCTTCACGCATCGCGTTGGGAAGATTGGGTGCAGGCAGCTGAATGGCATGCAGCCAGAATGACAGAGACCTATGGCTCCTTTGATATGGTTGGATTTTCAATGGGTGGTCTACTGGCTGCTTACTTATCGGTTCGTTACCCTGTACGGAGACTCATTCTGTTAAACACGGCGGTCATTTATGTCAGCCCGGGCCGGCTCTTGAACGTCCTTCGTGAGGAATGGAAGTATCAACGTAAAATCAGTTTAATCAAGGGGAAATCTACGCCACTCGTGGCGACCTGGCAATTTACGAGGCTTGTCCGACATCTGAAGCCGGAGCTCAGTCAAGTAAATAAGCCTACCCTTATTGCACAAGCGGAAAGGGATCAAGTGATTCATCCGCAGAGTGCGCGGTATATTTATAGTAAGCTCAGAGGGCAGCGAGAGCTTCACTGGCACGCCAAATCGGATCATTTAATCTGTTTGAGCGAGGACGCCCCAGCCTTATTTCGGCAAGTGAGTACATTTCTGGATAAGGAGTAGGAAGGATGACGGCAAAGCCTAGCATGAACAAAAAACAACGCGCCATCGTACCTGCGCCAACAAAGAAGAAGGCCAGCTCTTCGAAAGGAAAAACACCATCTAGGTTGTATCGCCTATTTGTAAGGACATTTCAATTCGTGTTGATCTCCTTCGCCTTACTGGTGAGTTGGGTTGTGTTTATCCAGTGGAAAGTACAGTTAGGACCAAATCAACCGAGCTTACCTAAGCAAGTTGATGTAGGAATTGTATTGGGAGCTTCGCTGCGCAATGATATCCCAAGTCCTGGGCTGCAAGAGCGTCTAGACTTAGCTGTGGAGTTGTACAAGCAGGGGCGTTTCAAGCAACTTATTGTGTCAGGTGGTTTGGATCATAATGGTTCTAAGCTGACAGAAGCTGAGGGCATGAGGGACTATTTGGTGAAGAATGGATTACCTAAGACAAGCATACTCATCGAGCCCAAGGCAACAAGTACGTATGAGAATTTACTATTCAGTAAGCAAATTATGGATGCGAAATCGCTTGTTAGCTCAATTATCATCACTCATAAGTTTCATAGCTCTCGTTCTCTTGATATTGCAGAAACGATTGGTTACATAGATCCGCTAGTCTCCTCGACAAAGTCAGAGGTGCTATTCATGCCTTATCATGATACAAGAGAAACACTAGCCTACACGAATTGGTATTTGACCAAACTGCAATTGAAGCTCGGGCTAAAATGAAGAAAGCATGACAGGGTAGCGGGAATGCCGCTGCTTGTCATGCTTTTTTTCATCCGTTTACGATGGCCCCACCATTGATATGAAGAATTTGCCCCGCCATGTAAGAGGAGTCTTCACTGGCTAAGAATACATAGCTTGGTGCCAATTCACTGGGCTGTCCGGCTCGTTTCATCGGTGTAGTAGAACCGAAGACCTCAACTTCCTCAGCTGTAAATGTTGATGGAATTAACGGTGTCCAGATGGGACCAGGTGCAACACCGTTCACTCGAATGCCTTTGGCGTTCAACTGCAGGGAGAGTGAGCGTGTGAAGGTGACAATCGCACCTTTCGTTGAGGAATAATCAATTAATTGTTCGTGACCATGGTAAGCAGTGATCGAAGCGGTGTTAATAATCGCACTCCCTGATTTAAGATGAGGAAGAGCGGCTTGCGTCATATAAAAGTAGGAGAAAATATTCGTTCGGAACGTTCGTTCAAGCTGATCTGGCGTAATATCCGTTATACTTTTCTGAGGATGCTGCTCAGCGGCATTGTTAACAAGAATGTCAAGCTTGCCGAATTCTCGAATGACTTGCGCAACAATCTGCTTACAGAAGTTCGCATCTCCTATGTCGCCTGCGACATGCAAGCATTTACGGCCCGCTTGTTCCACATGTCGGTGTGTTTCTTCTGCGTCCTTATGCTCATTTAGGTAGACGATAATGACATCGGCACCTTCTTTGGCGTAAGCAACGGCAATTGCGCGTCCTATGCCGCTGTCACCTCCAGTGATAATAGCAACTTTATCCTTCAGTTTACCAGCAGGTTTATAGCTCTTATTCTCAAATTCGGGAAGTGGCTTCATTTCCGACTCGATGCCAGGTTGATGGTTCTGATGTTGCGGTGGGAAAACAGGTTTTTCCTTCGTGGCAGTCATGTAATTGGCTCCTTTCATCCTAAGAAATTCTTAGTTAGGATGTTACAAGATCAGCCAAATCATACTTCACACGGTAATGATAGCCATATTTCATTTGATACCCTAGCTTCTCGTATAAAGTAACAGCGGGCACATTGCTTGCGATCACCTGCAAATATTGCTGAGTTGCACCTTGTGTGATGCTCCATCTAGTCATTGCATGAAGAATTGCGTAGCCGTAGCCTTTGCCGCGGTGTTCTTCGTGTACGATGACATTGACGAAGCCAGCCCAATCTCCCTCTACGATGGCTGTGCCAAGTGCGACAATCTGACCTTGATCCTTCATAGTAATGAAGGCTTTCGGTGCCGGTATTCGATCACTTAAACCTTGATAAAAGCCCCGACGTTCCTCAGGGTACTTTTCCAGGGAGAGGAAGGCGTCTACCCACTCTTTCGTTACGGATTGCGAAATTTCTAATTCAAGAGCAAATGCTGAAGGGTAATGCTTCTGCATGCGTTCTTCAGCCTGAGTAGCCACTTGTTGGCAATCAGCCGTCATCATATAACAAGGAGTATCTAATACATAGCCTTGGTCTTGCAGCAAGCTGTCCAATTGGTCAGGAGAGGCATGACTAATATGAAAAATAGCAGGTAATCCACGACTATGGTAAAATTGTTCAACATGCGATAGCCAATTGTCATCACTCGGGTAAGACCCAATAGCAAACACGCTGTTTGCTCGTTTGGTGATCCCTTGTGATGCTCTAATGAGCCATTGATCAACCATAGTGTTGCTTTCCGCAGGCCAAGTATTTGCAGCAATGCGATCAAGAAATTCGAAAAAATCACGTTCTGTTTGCATGAAAAAATGCCTCCATTCTCGAAAGTTATTACATAAATATACAATTTTATGTATAAAAATTCAACGGAAAACTTGCGTACATTTTTACGGATTTGTGTCATAGGAGGAAGACAACAATGGAGCTACGATTGCGATCGGCCACATGGGATGACTATGATGCTGTGAATACGATCATTCGTGAAGGTCAGGAAGAACATGCAGACGCATTGCCAGATCGATTTGCCAGACTCGATCATGTTGTTGCGATGGGCTGGTATCGAAGTTTCTCGGATAGGGCGGAAAAAGAGATAATTGTGGCTGAGCTTGGTCTGGAAATAGTAGGAGTCGCTATGTTAGAGATGAAGCAAAGTCCAAACTATGAAGCGCTTGTGCCTCGCAAGTATGCTTATTTAAATGAACTTGCCGTTGCTTCCGCACATCAGCGTCAAGGAATTGGCAAGAGACTCTATCATGCGGCAGTTGATTGGGCACGAGCACGTGATGCCGAGTCACTGGAGTTAAATGTTTGGGAGTTTAATGAACGTGCGTTGCTTTTTTATGCATCCCTTGGCATGCAGACCTTAAACCGCACCCTTACAACAAATTTATTGAAATAGAAAGGGAATCACCGATGCTATTTATAGATAATGAAGGAATCACGGATCCGAGAATCAATCTGGCAATTGAAGAATTCGCCTTGCGGAAGCTCCCAGCGGGAGAGAGTTACTTACTTTTTTATATAAACGAACCTTCGATCATCATTGGCAAAAACCAAAATACGCTAGAAGAAATTAATCCCGAGTATGTGAAAGCGAATAACCTGCATGTTGTTCGTCGTTTGTCTGGGGGTGGTGCAGTGTATCATGATCTAGGGAACTTGAATTTCAGTTTCATCACCCAAGATGACGGGAATTCGTTTCATAATTTTCAGAAGTTTACGGCGCCTGTTGTTGAAGCGTTGCATTCACTTGGCGTTCAAGCTGAATTAACAGGGCGTAATGATATTCAAGTCGGTGAACGCAAAATTTCAGGTAATGCGCAATTTTCAACAAAGGGAAGAATGTTCAGTCATGGGACGCTTCTATTCGATTCTGAGATAGAGAATGTCGTTTCGGCCCTCCGCGTTGATCCCGATAAAATTCAATCCAAAGGTATCAAATCGATCCGAAGTAGGGTCGCGAATATAGTGGAATTTCTGAAAGAACAGATAACGATGGCTGAGTTTCGATCTAAGTTACTTAGTTCCATTTTCGGAGCCAATGAAGTGAATGTGCCTACGTATAAATTAACAGAGGAAGATTGGACTCAGATTCATCAGATATCGGAAGAACGGTATCAGAACTGGGATTGGAATTATGGGAAATCACCTAAAAGCACCGTTCAGCATGCCAAACGAATTGAAGGCGTTGGTAGAGTGGATATTCGCTTATCCATCGAAGAAGGACATCTGCAGCACGTGAAAATATTTGGTGATTTCTTCGGTGCTCATGATGTCGCTGAGCTTGAAAATAAGCTGGCTGGCACGCGTTATGAGGAAAGTGCGGTTCGAGAACGATTGGTCGATGTGGAATTAAAACACTACTTCGGTGCTTTGGATAAGGAGACATTTGTGTCCTTACTTATGCTGACGTAAACGAAATCCAAGTTAATAAGCAGTGAGTATCGTATTCCTATAGAGGCTGCGGTCTAAAATGGTGTTTACAAGCGTAGGATGGTGGATACGCACTAATAAACCATCATGTAAACGAGGTGATCCTCATGAGTGGTAGAAGCTTGCCATCCAGACAAATCAACATCGTTTTACGGCAGCCGGAACCTGGCAGTCAGCGGCGAACTGTTGAGGGATCAGGCGGGCAGTCAGGCGCTTCACCCCTTGCCGACGCCGAGCCGATGATCTCTAGCAAAAGGACGCCAATGGAGGGGCCGCTATCGGATGTTTTCAAAGAGCTGAATCAACTGATTGGCTTAGAAAATGTCAAAGAGCTGGTGCATGAAATTTATGCGCTGCTGCAGATCTCTCAATTTAGAGTTGAAGCCGGACTTATGAGCAATGCTCATGTGTACCATATGATTTTCAAGGGCAGCCCTGGAACTGGGAAGACGACAGTAGCACGATTGTTGGGTCGTATGTTTCATGCGATGGGCGTACTGAGTAAAGGGCATTTCATTGAAGTGGAGCGTGCAGACCTCGTCGGTGAATACATTGGGCATACCGCACTGAAAACGCGTGAATTAATGAAAAAAGCGATGGGCGGCGTACTATTTATTGATGAGGCATATAGCTTGGCACGTGGCGGTGAGAAGGATTTTGGCAAGGAATCGATTGATGCTTTGGTCAAAGGGATGGAAGATAAGAAAAATGATTTCATTCTCATTCTAGCGGGGTATAGTGAGGAAATGGAGCAATTCCTAGCCACAAACCCAGGACTTCCTTCACGCTTTCCGATCCAAATTGATTTTGAGGATTATGCGATCGATCAATTGATCCAAATTACAGAGTTGATGGCGAAAGATCGGGAATATGTGCTGCTGCCACAAACACTAGCGAAGCTGAAGCAACACCTCGCCGAAGAGAAAGCGATGACCTGGCGTTCTTTCAGCAATGCGAGGTACGTGAGGAATATTTTGGAGAAAGCCATGCGGCATCAAGCTGTACGATTGTTAAGTCAATATGTGAATGCGCCATCCAAACTTGAATTAATGTCGATACGTCCTGAAGATGTGAAATTTAAATGACAGTTCAAAGAGCTAATTAACTTATTTAAGTTAATTGGCTTTTTTTTCTATGGAAAAGTAATTGACAGTTGAGAGGATCAGTGTAAAATATACAGAGTAATTATTGTGTTGATAATGATTATCAATATTATACATAAATAAATGTATGACGGTTAAATGTTTACCACTCTAAAGGGGTTGTCATGTATGTGTAAAGTCATTTTATCCAGTTGGATTGCTCTACTATTGTTTCTCTCTGTGCCATTGATCGTCATTGCCAAGCCTCAGGATGAACTAGCCAAAGAAGATGCAGGTATCGTAAGCGCCATACAAGCTGCGGAAAGCGGGAATATCGAGCAAGCAACGAAGTTGTTTGAAGCTTTTCAAATTAATTGGCTTAGCTATGAAGATGGGATTAAAGAGCAATCCTTAGCAGCCTATCAGAAGATTGAAGGAGCTATGGGAGAAGCTTCCTTGCAAACAATGAAGCAGCCTGTCGATGCTCAGAAGCTTGCTGCGAAGTTGAAGGATTTACATACGTTGAACACTTATTTCGTAGAAGGCAATCTCACTGTGTTTGGTTCATCTGCGAAAAGTGACAGCAAGGTCACCGTAGCATCGCTAGTTACTTTGCTGGAGAAAGCGTCGGATCAACTGAAGCAAAAGGATATAGAGGGAGCTTCGGAGAGTATTCAAACACTCCGTAATTCCTGGTTACTTATTGAAGGTATCGTGTTGACACAATCCTCAGCCGTGTATACCTCCATGGAACGAGACATGGTAACAGCGTATGCGCAGCTTTCTGCTACACCTCCTCAAGCTCAAGATGCTGCTGTGACGATTGCTCGCATGCATGCTGATTTACAACCTTTAGCTTCAAAAACAAGCTACACGATGCTTGATGCCACGACGATTATCCTTCGGGAAGGGCTAGAAGCTTTACTAGTCGTTATTGCGTTACTCGGGTTTCTCAAAAAGGCTGGCCATGAAGATAAGAAAAAATGGATTTGGTTTGGCGTCTATGGTGGACTAATTGTCAGTCTGGCACTGGGCATCGTGGTGCAACAGTTATTTTCGGCGAGTGCCTTTGGGAATAACAACTTTTTAATTGCTGGCTGTACGGGGGTGTTTGCCGCGCTCATGCTCCTGTATATGAGCTATTGGCTGCATAGCAAGGCAAGCATATCAAATTGGCAGACCTATATTCGTAATCAAAGTGTTAAAGCATTAGCAACTGGCAGCTTAGCTTCACTTAGCTTACTTGCTTTCCTAGCTGTGTTCCGTGAAGGGACAGAAACGGTCCTATTTATGATTGGAATGGCATCCTCAATTTCCTTGGCTTCGCTGCTTGGAGGAATCGGAATCGGTGTTGGCATGCTCCTTATTATTGCTTTCCTAATTCTGAAGATCGGACTTCGTATCCCGATGCGTCCTTTTTTCTTGATTTCAAGTATTTTTGTCTTCTACTTATGCTTTAAATTTGCAGGGATGGGCGTTCATGGACTTCAATTGGCGGGCTATCTACCAGCAACAACGGCTAATTGGCTTCCTTCTTGGGATGCAGTTGCGTTTTATCCAACATTAGAGAGTGCAATCCCACAATTCGTATTACTGTTTCTTGCTCTCTTTGCGGTGGTCTGGGACCGTCGCAAGACTATTCAATTAAGAAATATGGCATTATCCAATAAATCCTAAATACAGAAAAGTGGAGGGTCTATCCCATGAAAAAAAGTCTACAAATGTTACTCTTAACTACAGCGGTCACAGTGGTACTTGCTGGTTGTGGTAAAACAGAGACAACAGAAGTTGCGAAAGTCCCACTCAAAGACGGGTCCGCGAAACTAGTTACAAGTATTGATGGTTTGAAAGGTCAATTAGACACTTCAAAAGTGAAGGATGCTAAGAAATGGGCAGACCAGCTCGAAGAGCAATGGGCGAGCTTTGAAGATGAAGTAAAACCGAAATATCCGGAATTGTATTTTAAAATAGAGAAATTTTTGACACCATTACAAGCTGCCTTGAAAGAAGATAAGCTAGATTTACCAACATTGACTGCCTTGAACACGAATTTGAAAGCGGCGTTGACTGAGCTGACAACGTCTATAGCAGATAACAAAGGTGCTGTTAATAAAGATGTCATTGAGGCTTCTGCTGCGCTTAAGGAAGCGGCTAAATCCTATAACAAATATGTGCAAGACCAAGGTAACCAATTGGTGACATTACTTGATCAACTGAACACCGCCGTTAAAAGTGGTGATTTGAAAAAAGCGACAGAAGCATATGGACTTGCTCGAATGCCGTATGAGAGAATTGAGCCAATCATCGAAACGTTCAGTGAGCTGGACGGAGTGATGGATGCGCGTGTGGATGATTTTAAAAATGAGAAGGATCCTGCATTTACTGGTTATCATCGTATTGAATACTTATTGTTTGTGAAGAAAAACATCAAGGATGCCGAGCCGTTTGCAGCGCGTTTGCTTGAAGATGGTAAGAAAATGCAACAAGCGATTGCAGCTTCAACGATTGCTCCTACAGACTTTATCGCAGGTGTAGGGGAATTGATGGAAGAAGCACAGTCCAGCAAAATTACAGGTGAAGAAGAACGTTGGAGCGGTGCGACAGTGCCGGTTATCCGTGCAAACGTAGAAGGTGCCCAAGCGATCTATGATCTTGTAAAAGCGGAATTGAAGAAGAAAGATGCGGCTTTGGATGAGAAAATCAGCAAAAGTTTAGCAACAGTTATTGAAACCATGAACACACTTTCGCCTGTTGGCCCAACATGGACTGATTTCAGTAAATTAGAGCAAGCCAAACAAGTCGATTTGAAAAATAAATTAGAAACATTGGCTGAACCGCTTGTGAAAATGCCAGGGACGCTAAGTAAATAGAGGAATGAGGTTAAGCGGTATGTCTGACAAAATGAATCGTCGTGCCTTCTTAGGGATGACCGCTGCGGGTGCGGCGGGCGTTGTTTTGGGAGAATTTTTAGGGAAGGCGCAAGCCGCGCTACCAACGAATAAAGCTGCCGCTACGACAACCAATGAGACGCTCGATTTTTATGGCACCCATCAAACGGGAGTTGTCACACCAGCGCAAAATTTTGCGAATGTGGCTGCTTTCGATGTAACGACTAGCGATGTGAAAGAGCTGCAAGCACTTTTGAAGCAATGGACGGAGATGGCGGCAACCCTGATGGCGGGTAAACCACTTGCTGTTGAGCCGCAGGATTCGGCTTTTCCACCAACAGATACAGGTGAGCAGTTTGGTCTTGATACAAGTAAATTAACCCTTACATTTGCTGTAGGTGCCTCTCTTTTTGAAAAGGAGGGCGTTGACCGTTTCGGTCTTCGCTCCCGTAAACCAACAGGACTGACAGAGATGCCGATCTTTCATAAAGACTCATTGCAAGAGCAATTGACTCACGGGGACATTGTCGTGCAAGCATGTTCTGACGATCCGATCATCTGCTTCCATGCGATTCGAAACTTATCCAAAGCGGCTAGGGGAGTTGCCCACCTGCGTTGGCAGCAAACGGGTCAACTTGGTGTGAAGGCGCAAGGGACGAAACGGAATTTATTTGGATTTAAGGATGGCACAGCAAATCCAGCCTTGCAGGATGAGTCTTTTATGAAAAATAATGTCTGGATTGATTCTGGTGATGGGGCACCGTGGTTAGCAGGCGGTACTTATATGGTCGTTCGCCGCATTCATATGCGGATCGAAACGTGGGATCAACAAACCTACTCTGATCAAGAAGAGATTATTGGCCGTCAAAAGGTCTCTGGTGCACCAATGGATGGCAAAAATGAATTTGATACACCGCAGTTTGCCACTGACACTGAAGGTAAAGTAACACCATTAGACTCGCATATTCGACTTTCTAACCCGCGTACAGGTGAAAATTCAGAGCGTGAACGTATTTTACGTCGAGGATATAATTTCATGGAAAATCTGGATAGCGTAGGTCGCATCAACGCTGGTCTACTGTTTGTATGCTTCAATCGAAATCTCCAAACCCAGTTTGAAGCCATACAGAAACGCCTAACGAATCCCCATATGCCGGATCAAATGCTGGCTTATACGGATACAACGGGCGGAGGCTACTTTGCTGTTTTACCAGGGGTTCCTTCGAAAGGCTCGTATTTGGGGCAGGCATTATTTGAGTAAAATACATTGAGTGATGCAGGGTTGTTATGCGGGTAGAGTGATCTACTTGCGTGACAACCCTCTTTTTTGTTGGCAAGACCGTTATAATCGAATTTTCCTGTGCCTCAAATTGACTTTCCTAATCATTTCCTCCACAATGATGAAGGAATAGGCCAATTAGGCCTTATTTCGCTCATTTTAAGCAATTTGCGGGAAGTAAAGGAGACGACTATGAAAACAACTTCACATATGGTAGAAAAAGAAATCGATGACAGGGCTGTGCTCGTCAGTTTGATTACACAGAAGCAGAAGAAAAATGAGCTGCTCGCTGAATATTCGTTGCAAGAGCTTGTGAAGCTGGCGGAAACTGCTGGCGTTCAGGTACTGGAAACGATGACTCAGAACAAAGAAGCCAAGGACACCAAGTGGTTTATTGGAAAAGGGAAAGTCGAAGAATTAAAGCTGATGTTGGAAGAACTTGGCGGGAATACGGCGATCTTTGATCAGGAACTGTCGGGTGCACAGGTTCGTAATTTGGAAGCAGCGCTCGATGTGAAAATTATTGACCGGACGCAGCTCATTCTGGATATTTTCGCACAGCGTGCCAAAACACGTGAAGGGATTATTCAGGTTGAATTGGCGCAGCTCAGCTATCTCTTACCTAGACTCTCCGGGCAAGGCAAAAACTTATCGCGTTTGGGTGGCGGTATCGGGACAAGAGGACCTGGGGAATCGAAGCTGGAAACGGATCGTCGGCATATCCGCGGGCGCATTGACGAACTGAAGGCGCAGCTGGAGGAAGTTGTTCGTCATCGCACGCTGCATCGGGAACGTCGTAAGAAAAGCGGCGTATTCCAAGTCGCATTAGTGGGGTATACCAATGCAGGGAAGTCTACGTTACTGAAACAATTAACACAGGCGGATGTCTATATTGAGAATCAACTGTTCGCAACCTTAGATCCGACTTCACGGACAATGGTATTGCCAAGTGGCAAGGAAATCGTCCTCACAGATACAGTAGGCTTTATTCAAAATCTACCCCATGATCTAGTCGCTTCGTTCCGCGCTACGTTAGAAGAGGCGAATGAGGCGGATTTGATTCTGCATGTAGTAGATAGCTCAACGGATATGCGGGGCGAGCAAATGCGTGTTGTACAAGAAGTATTAGAAGAGCTTGGCGCTCATCAGAAAGAACAAATCACCATTTTTAATAAAATTGATCTTTGTCCTGGCCCAGATTTGGAGATGCTTTCAACGGAAGGCGAATTCATGAAAATGAGTGCCTATACGCCTGAAGATTTGGAAAGACTCCGCATCACTATTGAGAATAAGCTCATGGGAGATAGCAAAGAGTTCCGCATTCCAGCCAATAAAGGGGATATTATCGCCCTCATGTACCGCATTGGTGAGGTGCTGGAGACAGATGTGGATGGGGAAGACATGATCTTCAAGGTAAGAGTGAACAAAGAAGATTACGTGAAACAAGCTTATTTGCTGGTAGATTACGATCAATCGGTAGCAAAGGCAGAGCAGGATGAGAACGAGGGAGAGAGCAACTAAGATGCATTTCGGGGAAAAAGTAATGGCCAGAATGGAAAGGGCCGAGCAGCGTGTAGAGAGCGCTTTTCGCCAAATTGAGAAAACCATCGATCTGAATCAATGGAAGGTGATTCGTGCCTTCCAGGAACATAAAGTAAGTGATTATCATTTTGCTTCTTCAACGGGTTATGGCTACAATGATCGGGGCAGAGAAGTGCTTGACCTTGTCTATGCAGATGCAATGGGAGCTGAAGCAGCGCTAGTTCGCCCACACTTTGTATCGGGAACACATACCATCGGAACCGCTTTGTTCGGTGTTCTGCGTCCTGGCGAACATCTACTTTACATCACAGGTAAGCCCTATGATACATTGCATAAGGTCATTGGTAAGCCTGGCGACGGCACGGGCTCGCTGCAAGACTTCGGCATCGGCTACAGTGAAGTCGCGCTTCTGGAGGATGGCTCGCCGGATTGGGCGGCAATCACGGCAGCCATTCAGCCGAAAACGAAGGTAATCGGCATCCAACGTTCACGCGGCTACTCGTGGCGGCCGTCGTTCACCGTGGAACAAATCGGCGAAATGGTCCGATTTGTCAAAGAGATCAACCCAGAGCTCATTGTCTTCGTAGACAATTGCTATGGTGAATTTACCGAGCTGCAGGAGCCGACGCAAGTGGGCGTCGATCTGATGGCCGGCTCGCTGATCAAAAACCCGGGCGGCGGCATCGCCCCTTCGGGCGGCTATATCGCCGGGCGACGCGACCTCGTGGAGCTCGCCGCGTACAGATTGACCGCCCCCGGTATTGGGGGCGAGGTTGGAGCCATGCTCGGCGCGACGCGAGCCATGTTTCAAGGGCTATTCCTTGCCCCGCATTTGGTGGGGCAAGCAGTCAAGGGCTCGGTCTTCGCGGCAGCGATATTCGAAGACCTCGGCTTCATCAGCTCTCCGCGCTGGGATGCGCAGCGGACGGACTTGATTCAAGCGATCCGCTTCACGTCGGCGGAGCACTTGATTACGTTCGTGCAAGGCATTCAGAAGGCGTCTGCTGTCGATTCGCATGTGGTACCTGAGCCTTGGGATATGCCTGGCTATGAGCATCCTGTTATCATGGCAGCAGGGACGTTCATTCAAGGTGGCAGCTTAGAGCTGTCTGCCGATGCGCCAATTCGTGAACCTTTTATCGCCTATATGCAAGGCGGCTTGACCTACTCACATTGCAAGTTAGGTGTACTAACCGCTATCCAACATATGGAAGACAAGGGATTACTGTGAAAAATTAAACTGTGAACAAACCTGACACTCCTTGACACGTTTTTGTTAGGAAGGTACAATAAGAGTGAGGTACTTACTGACCAGGAGTGATTAGCATGAGTGATGAAATACGTAGGAATATGGCGTTATTCCCCATTGGGATCGTCATGAAGCTGACCGATTTAACAGCACGACAAATTCGTTACTATGAGCAACATGAATTGATCATCCCAGCTCGTACAGCTGGTAATCAACGGCTTTATTCGTTCAATGACGTGGAACGTCTTCTTGAGATTAAAGATTTGATTGAAAAAGGTGTGAACATTGCGGGTATCAAGCAAGTTCTTATCCCAGTAGATAAGGACTCAGAGGATGCAACGATTCTAAATGAGCACACCGAAGTGAAACGGAAAGAATTAACCGACTCTCAATTGCACAAAATGCTGAAGCAACAATTGATTGGCGGGGGTAAACGCCCGGATCAGGTTTCCTTGATTCAAGGACAGCTATCCCGATTTTACAAGTAAAATCGTTTATCAAATCGCTTAACATTTGAGAGGAGAATGCACACGTGAGCTATAACATTAACTATTCCAAAGAAGATATTCTTCGCATTGCGAAAGCAGAAAACGTTCGTTTCATCCGTTTGCAGTTCACAGACTTGATGGGAAGTATTAAGAACGTCGAAATCCCTCTGAGCCAACTTGAGAAAGCGCTTGATAATAAAATGATGTTCGATGGATCTTCCATCGAAGGGTATGTGCGAATTGAAGAATCGGATATGTATTTATATCCCGATTTAGATACATGGGTTATTTTCCCATGGGTAACTGAAAGCAAAGTCGCTCGATTGATCTGCGATATCTATATGCCAGACGGTACTCCGTTCCCTGGGGATCCACGTGCCATTTTGAAAAATGCTTTGAAACAAGCGGAAGAAATGGGCTACACAGCAATGAATGTTGGACCTGAGCCGGAATTCTTCTTGTTCAAAACAGATGACAAAGGCAACCCAACAACCGAATTGAATGACCAAGGCGGTTACTTCGATTTGGCGCCGATGGATCTTGGGGAAAACTGCCGTCGTGATATCGTGCTAACATTGGAAGAAATGGGCTTCGAAATTGAAGCTTCTCACCATGAAGTAGCGCCAGGCCAGCACGAAATCGACTTTAAATATGCAGATGCGATTAAAGCTGCTGACCAAATTCAAACTTTCAAACTAGTTGTTAAAACGGTAGCTAGACAGCATGGTTTGCATGCTACATTTATGCCGAAGCCGTTGTTCGGAATGAATGGATCTGGTATGCACTGTCACCAATCCTTGTTCAAAGGTGAAACGAATGCGTTCTACGATGAGAGCGACAAATTAGGCTTGAGCACGGTTGCAAGACAATATATGGCTGGTGTACTTCGTCATGCGCGTTCTTTCGCTGCAATTACGAACCCAACCGTTAACTCATACAAACGTCTAGTTCCTGGTTATGAAGCACCTTGCTATGTAGCTTGGTCCGCTAGTAACCGCAGTCCGATGATTCGGATTCCAGCTTCCCGCGGTCTAAGTACACGTGTTGAAGTTCGTAACCCGGATCCAGCAGCGAATCCTTACCTAGCTTTGGCAGTTATGTTAGCAGCTGGTTTGGATGGCATTAAGAACAAAATGCAGCTTCCTCCGCCAACAGATCGCAACATTTATGTGATGACGGAAGAAGAGCGTGAGAGCGAAGGTATTCCAAGCTTGCCGCTTAACTTGAAACAAGCATTAGACGAATTACTTCGTGATGATGTTGTTTGCGACACGCTAGGTGAGCATGCTCTTGCTCATTTCTATGAGTTGAAAGAAATTGAGTGGGACATGTACCGTACACAAGTTCACCAATGGGAAAGAGATCAATATCTATCCCTGTACTAGGTTTTGATTCATACAATTAGATAATTAGAGCCCGTCAGCCTCGTTTATGAGAGCCTGATGGGCTTTTTAATGCGAAGGAGAAGAATTGAACTATGGACAATTTCAATCGAAATTTAGAAAAGTATGCAGAGTTAGTGATTCGAATAGGGGTTAACTTGAATAAAGGTCAAGATTTGCTGGTTGAAGCTCCCATTGAAACATTGGATTTAACGAGATTAATCGTTCAGAAAGCGTATGAGGCTGGCGCAAATTTTGTCCATGTGCATTGGCAGGATGATGTCGTTACTCGGAATAAATTTGATTATGGTCAAGAAGATTCAATGGACTACTACCCGGAGTGGTATACGACGATGCTCGAACGCTTTGTTGAAAACGGAGGAGCCTTATTGAACATTAAGGTACCGAATCCGAATTTGTACGATGGTATTGATGCTAGTTTAATTTCGCGGGCATCGAAAGCCGCTTCAACGGCAAGAGCCAAGTATCAGCAATATGTGCGTACAGGTGAGTTTAGCTGGTGTTTAATTAAAGCACCAACAGAAGCTTGGGCTTCGATTGTCTATGCGGATCTGCCGGAGGAGCAGCGTATTCCTGCGATGTGGGATGCCATTTTCCAAGTCAACCGTGTTTATGAAGAGAATCCCGTAGCAGCTTGGCAGTCACATTTGGATACGCTGAGTGCAACGCATAGTTTATTGAATGAAAGAAGCTATAAAGCTCTGCGTTATCGAGCAACAGGTACGGATTTGCGTGTCGAACTGCCGGAAGGACATATTTGGCTGGGCGGGGATAATGAGAATGCTCGGGGTATCCGGTATGTAGCGAATATGCCGACGGAAGAAGTGTTCACCATACCAAACCGAACAGGTGTTAGTGGTAAGGTAGCGAGTACAATGCCTTTGAATATTAATGGCGCATTAGTTGATCGGTTTACCTTCACGTTCGAAGCGGGTAAGGTTGTGGACTTCCAAGCAGAGGTTGGTTATGACCATTTGGCACGTTTACTGGATATGGATGAAGGGGCGCGTTATTTAGGTGAGGTTGCACTCGTGCCGTTCGATTCTCCGATTTCCAATTTAAATCGTATTTTCTACAATACGGGCATTGATGAGAATGCATCCTGTCATTTAGCGTTGGGTAGCTGTTATCCGATTAATTTGAAGGATGGTACCAAGTTGTCGAATGCTGAGTTGATGGCTCGAGGAGGGAATAGCTCCTTGATTCATGTGGACTTCATGATTGGTTCTGCGGAGCTTGAAATCGATGGGGAACTAGCTGATGGCACGATTGAACCGATCTTCCGTGCGGGGAACTGGGTATTGACGTTTTAAATGTGAAAAGCAAGGCTCTCAAGTGTAAGTTCACTTTGGGAGCCTTGCTTTTTTGGTATCTACCGTCTTTACATATCCCGGAATAAGCCAATTACCCGTCCAAGGATAGTTACATTCTTCAATAGAATGGGTTGCAAAGCGGAATTCTCCGGTTGAAGGCGAATGTGATCCTTCTCCTTATAGAAACGCTTTACAGTAGCTTCATCATCTTCCGTCATCGCGACAACGATATCGCCGTTATTCGCCGTTTGCTGCTGTTTAACGATGACATAGTCGCCATTATAAATACCAGCTTCAATCATACTGTCACCCATAATGCTAAGCATGAACACGTTGTTGTCACCAACCATACTTGAAGGAAGAGGGAAATAATCTTCGATATTCTCAGTGGCCGTGATAGGAACACCAGCCGTTACTTTACCAACAAGGGGAACACGAGCGACGGATACAGCGAATTGGGATTCGGCACCATCAAGCCCTAGAATTTCAATTGCACGCGGTTTGGTAGGATCTCGACGAATCATGCCTTTTTTCTCAAGACGTTCCAAATGGCCATGTACGGTAGAACTGGAAGCTAGTCCAACAGCTTCGCCGATTTCTCGAACGGAAGGCGGGTAGCCTTTATCTTTCACTTCGTTCTTAATGAATTCCATTATTGCTTGTTGACGCTGCGAAATTTTACTCATAAGATATCACTCCAATACTGGGAATCATTACCCAAAGTATAACATAGAACCCGAGTTCGTACAAACATAAGTTCGAGAAATGATTGACTCAAACATGTGTTCGTGTTATTCTGATATCAGAACAAATGTTTGGGGGATGATTTTATGTATATGGCTTATTCACAATCGAATGGAAGAACAACACTTCAAGGTACTGCTCATGCATCCAAAGGGATGACGATTAAACGGGGTTATGCGAAGCTACTACTTCGTTTCTTAGTGATAGCAGTAATTCTTGGAACTGTGTTTTCGTTTGGTGCGATCGTACAAGCCTATGCAGGTGAGGGGACTGTTACCGTGTCAACACCGATCACTTCCGTGCAACCGTCAGCGAAATCTAACCAACACGAGAAGATTGTTATTCAAAGTGGTGATACGCTTTGGGGGATCGCAGACACTCACAAAAAGAAGGGTGAGAACACACGTTCTTACGTCGAGAAATTAAAAGCTTTCAATCACTTAACGAGCAGTTCATTACAAGAGGGGCAAGTTCTATTACTTCCTTAATGATCTAATATAAGTTTCACTATATAGATGTTTGTTCGAGACATAGCCGTCAGTTGCTATGTCTCTTTGCGTTGTATCCTTGACAATCCTAATCGGGGATGGCAAAGTAGTACTCATATTGAAATTTTGACTGGGAGGATTACAATGAGTGACAGCATGGATAAGACGATTGAGCGAATCAATGAACTTGCTCGAAAGGCGAAGACAGTTGGCCTAACAGATACAGAGATCGATGAGCGAAATGAGCTAAGGAAAATCTATATTAATGCATTCAGGGGTAACCTGAAGGTCCAACTAGATTCCATTAAGTTTACTGACGAAGAGAAATAAGCCTACTACAATAGATACTACATTCAAAGGGGAAATGAATGATGACGTTGAAAGCTGTGCTATTTGATTTGGATGATACGCTGTTATGGGATGATCGTAGTGTGGAGGAAGCTTTTGCTGCCACATGTGCAGAAGCGGCGAAGCAAGTCAATGGCTTGAACCCAGTGGAATTAGAAGCATCTGTTCGTAAAGAAGCTAGGAGTTTATATGAATCCTTTGAGACGTTCCCATTTACCAAAATGATTGGGATTAACCCGTTTGAAGGACTATGGGCTAACTTCACGCAAGGCGAGGACGAAAACTTCCGCAAGTTAGAGAAGCTAGCTCCTGGCTATCGCACAGAATCTTGGACTAGAGGGCTTGCAGGATTAGGGATTGAAGATCGTGAGTTGGGGTACAAGCTGGGTGAATTGTTTGCAGCTGAGCGCCGCAGTCGTCCCTATGTATATGAAGAAACCTTCCGCGTACTAGATGCGTTGAAAGGGAATTACAAGCTACTTCTTTTAACAAATGGTTCACCTGACTTACAAAAAGAGAAATTAGCAGGGGTTCCTGAGATTGCTTCATACTTTGATCACATCGTGATTTCTGGTGAGTTTGGTCAAGGGAAGCCTGCAGCAGCTATCTTCAATTATGCATTGGGTCTACTTGAGATTAATGCGGAGGAAGGCATCATGATCGGGGACAAACTGACGACAGATATTTTGGGGTCAGGAAGCATTGGTATGCGTAACATTTGGATTAATCATCACGGGCTTCAAAGTGGCGATGAAATAGTACCCGCCTATGAAGTGACGCGTCTTCAAGATATTTTACCGATCATCAGTAACGGTTAATTTCGTGTAAAAATAAAGCCCAACAGCTACTTTAGACGCAATGTCTGAAGTGCTATTGGGCTTTATTAGGTTACAGTAAACTTTTGGATTAAGCTTTGGTAAACTCAGGATCATCAATATTGTAAGCAACCCAGCCATCTTTTTCGATGAAGAGACGAACAGCGACGATTTCACGGTTATCCATCAAGGTAAAGAAGTGATTCGTGTTCTCTGGAACAGAGATCACATCACCTGGCTCAAGTTCAACATCGAAGTAGCCAAGTTCTTCGGATTTAATGATAAAAATCCCTTTTCCAGAAACGATAGCGCGGATTTCATCTTCGGTATGCGTGTGCACTTGTTCGAATTTTTTCAGAAGTTCTTCAATATTCGGAGTTGCATCAGATAGGGAGATGACATCCCAAATTTCATAACCGCGTCTAGCAGCTAGATCTTTAATTTCAGCTTCATATGTGGAAATGATTTCAGCTTTTTCTTCATCGTTAAGGATGAATTTCTCGCGAAGTGCTACAGGAAGTTTGTTCGCATCCCAATGCTCGTATACGACTTCTTGACTATCTAAGAAGGCTTTAACTTCCGCTTCGCCTTCGATACGTTCATTGGTATTGCGGATTCTAATTTGTGCCATGTTATATCCCTCTTTCATAAATAAATATATACATATTATAGTGGATATCAAGCTAACTGTCGATGGAAGGAAATAAGTTTTTCCGATAAAACCCATAGGAATTTATGATATTTCAAAATCTTTTCATAGAAGCCGTATTCTGTTACACTAAATCTTAACATAATTTGTCGTTTTTTTTAATTCTGTGTTAGGAAAAGTTGAAAGGGAGTCTTGCCATGAAGAAACCACCGATTCAAGAACAGCTTAAGAAGAAGATTATGATCCTAGATGGTGCAATGGGCACGATGATTCAGCAAGAGGATTTGACTGCTGATGATTTCGGAAGTGATGACCTGGACGGGTGTAATGAGATTCTATGTGTGACACGCCCAGATGTTATTCAAAAAATTCATGAAGCTTATTTCGCCGCTGGCGCTGATATGATAGAAACGAACACGTTCGGAACGACGAGTGTCGTACTTGCGGAATATGATTTACAAGACCGTCATCGGGAGCTCAACATTGCTGCTGCGAAATTGGCGATTGCTGCCGCTGAGAAGTATTCGACACCGGAATGGCCGCGTTACGTTGTTGGTGCTATGGGACCAACGACCAAGACATTATCCGTAACAGGTGGCGTGACGTTTGAACAATTGGAAGAAAGCTACTACCAACAGGCGCTTGCGCTTGTCGAAACAGGCGTCGATGCCATGCTTCTGGAGACATCTCAAGATACACTGAACGTGAAAGCGGGCAGTATAGGGATTCGCAGAGCTTTTGAAACATTAGGTGTAGAGCTTCCAATCATGATCTCGGGTACGATTGAACCGATGGGTACAACGCTAGCCGGACAAAATATTGAATCCTTTTATATTTCCCTTGAGCATTTGAAGCCAATTTCGATGGGCTTGAATTGTGCGACAGGACCTGAATTTATGCGGGATCATATTCGTACACTTTCTGGTATTGCTGATACAGCAATCAGTTGTTATCCCAATGCAGGGTTGCCGGATGAGAACGGTCATTATCATGAGTCTCCCGAATCTTTGGCGAAAAAGATGGCTGGCTTTGCTGAGCAAGGTTGGCTCAATATTGCCGGTGGTTGCTGTGGAACGACGCCTGATCACATTCGGGCAATGGCAGAAACGCTTGCGAACTATAAACCAAGAGCTGAATATGGTACTCATCCACCTGCGATTTCAGGTATTGAGACTGTTTATATTGAGCCGGAAAATCGACCAATCATGGTTGGAGAACGGACGAATATCTCCGGATCCAGAAAGTTTAAGCGTCTGATTAAAGAAGGTAAATTTGAAGAGGGCTCGGAAATCGCTCGTAATCAGGTGAAAAATGGCGCTCATGTTATCGACATTAATCTACAAGATACGGATATTGATGAAGCTTATGCGGTAGAAGAATTCATGCAAGAAGTTGTGAAAAAGGTCAAAGTTCCTTTAATGATCGACTCGACTTATGATCACATTATCGAGCTTGGGCTCAAATATTCACAAGGTAAGGCGATTATTAACTCGATTAACTTAGAGGATGGCGAGACGAAATTCGAAGGGATTTTACCTCTGATTCATCGGTATGGGGCATCGGTCGTTTGTATTCTAATTGACGAGCGTGGGCAGGCGGTTTCGCGTCAAGCCAAAATCGAAGTAGCTACTCGTTCGTATGAGCTTCTTACTGGCAAGTATGGCATGAACCCAGAGGATATCATTTTTGATCCGAATATGTTCCCAGTTGGGTCAGGGGATCCGCAGTACATTGGCTCTGCCGTGGAAACTATTGAGGGGATCAAGCTGATCAAAGAGAAGTATCCTCTCGCAAAAACGATTCTAGGACTAAGTAACATCTCATTCGGTTTACCGGATGCGGGTCGTGAGGTTCTGAACTCTGTTTATTTGTACCATTGTACGAAGGCAGGACTTGATTATGCCATTGTCAATACGGAGAAGCTAGAACGGTATGCATCGATTCCTGATACAGAGCGTCAACTAGCAGAGGAACTTATTTATAATACGAATGATGATACCTTGGCGAAGTTCGTTGCCCATTTCCGTGAGAAGAAAGTTGAGAAGAAGGAGAAGATTTCGAATCTATCTCTAGAAGAGAGACTGGGCTCTTATGTTGTTGAAGGCACGAAGGAAGGTTTAATCCCTGATTTGGAGATTGCACTTCAAACCTATTCCCCGCTAGAGGTCATCAATGGGCCGCTAATGAAGGGAATGGAGGAAGTTGGCCGTCTCTTCAATGGCAACGAACTCATCGTTGCTGAGGTACTTCAAAGCGCTGAGGTAATGAAAGCCTCCGTTAATTACTTGGAACCGTTCATGGAGAAATCCGAGACTGCAGTCAAGGGTAAAATTATTTTGGCAACGGTAAAAGGGGACGTACACGATATTGGTAAAAATCTCGTTGAAATCATCCTTTCCAATAATGGCTACAAAATTGTCAATCTGGGAATCAAGGTACCGCCGGAGCAGATCATTGAAGCTTATCGTAAGGAGAAAGCTGATGCGATCGGGCTATCTGGATTGCTTGTTAAATCCGCGCAACAGATGGTTATTACAGCGCAGGATTTACGGACTGCAGGTGTGGATGTACCGATTCTCGTTGGTGGTGCTGCGCTTACTCGGAAATTCACCAAGACGCGTATTCAACCGGAGTATGAGGGTGTTGTTCTCTATGCGAAGGATGCGATGGATGGTTTGGATATCGCGAACAAGCTGAGTGACCCTGAGCAGCGTAAACGTTTGATTCAAGAGCTTCGTGAAAGCCTAGAATCCGATGTCATGGATACTGGAAGAAAAGAAGAGAAGCTGCCACAGCTTACGCGTGTGAGTTCTTCAGCAGTTTCTAAGGATCTGCCAGTTCAGGTACCACAAGATACCGATCGTCATATTTTACGGGATTACCCGATTAGTCATTTGATGCCTTATGTGAACATGCAGATGCTGTTAGGTCATCACCTTGGTTTGAAGGGCAAAGTAGAGCAACTACTGAGTGATAAGGATTCCAAAGCACTACAGTTGAAGGACACGGTAGATTCAATCCTTCATGCTGCGCAGCATAACGGTATCATTAAGGCTCACGGCATGTATCGTTTCTTCCCAGCACAATCGAATGGGAATGATGTGATCGTGTATGATCCTGCGGATACAAGCAAGGTGCTTGAGACATTTACGTTCCCGCGTCAAGATAAAGAGCCGTACCTGTGCTTGGCCGATTATTTGAAATCCGTCCAGAGCGGCGAAATGGACTATGTAGGATTCCTACTCGTGACAGCTGGACATGATATTAATGAATTGGCAAAAGAATGGCGTGACAAAGGGGATTATTTGAAATCCCATGCGTTACAAGCGACAGCGCTTGAAGTAGCGGAAGGCTTTGCTGAGCGTGTTCATCACATTATGCGCGATGTTGTTGGTATTGCAGACCGTGTCGATATGACGATGCAAGAAAGATTTGGAGCCAAATATATCGGACAACGCTTCTCATTCGGTTACCCAGCTTGCCCTAATCTCGAAGATCAAGCGAAGCTGTTCAATTTGCTGAAGCCTGAGGATATCGGCGTTGAGCTGACCGAGTCGTTCATGATGGAGCCGGAAGCTTCCGTATCCGCGATTGTATTTGCACATAAAGAAGCACGTTATTTTAACGTAGGATAAGTTTAAGTTTGCGAGAGCGAGGCAGCTAGTGGGAACGATCATGTTCCGCGGCATCCTCGCTTTCCGTTTTGGCGATGTGATATTGAGATAGAATGGGGTTTGGTTTGTGGACTTGTATTTTCTAGGAACGGGGGCAGGTATGCCCTCCAAGCAACGAAATGTAACCTCAATCGCCTTGAATTTATTAGACGAACGGGGAACATACTGGCTTTTTGATTGTGGAGAGGGGACGCAGCAGCAGATTTTGAACTCTCCGGTGAAGCTGGGACGAACGGAGAAAGTTTTCATCACACATTTACATGGCGATCATCTGTATGGGCTCCCGGGATTATTGACGAGTCGCTCTTACTTGGGTGGAGATACTCCGTTGACCTTATATGGTCCGCGGGGGCTCAAACAATTCGTAGAAACCGCGCTGGAAGTCAGCGGGGCTCATCTGAGCTATACACTTCATCTTGTTGAGCTTGAGGAAGAGGGCATTATTTTCGAGGACGAAAGTTTTCTTGTGGAGACGGCTCGCTTAGAGCATCGTATTGAATGTTTTGGTTTCCGCATCGTGGAGAAGGATCAACCTGGCAAGCTTCTAAATGAAAAACTTAAGGAGCTCGGTATACCAGCAGGTCCGATCTACGGTCAATTGAAACTAGGGCACTCGGTACAGCTTGAGGATGGTCGGACCATACATGGGCAAGATTTCTTAGGCGCACCAGTTCCTGGTCGAGTGGTTGTCATTTTAGGTGATACGCGCTATTGCGAGGGAGCTAAAAAGTTGGCAAAAGGCGCCGATGTTCTCGTTCATGAAGCTACTTTTGCCATGGATAAGCAGGAGCTAGCTTACGCCTTCGATCATGCTACCTCCACTGATGCGGCACGGACCGCACAGGAGGCTGGTGCGAATGCGCTAATCATGACGCATCTTAGCTCGCGATATCAAGGTGAAAGTGTAAATGAACTGCTTCACCAGGCACAGCAAATTCACGCGAATAGTCACTTGGCAAGGGATTTCTGGTGCTTTGAGATACCACGCAAAGTGTAAAAGAATAAGCTTCTCCTATTATTTACTAATAGGAGAAGCTTATTTTTGTATCCTAACGTCAATTTCCTGCGTTCACCTCATACACTAAACAAAACCAATGGAAATCGAGGTGAAGGTATGGAAATTACACTCGGTGAAGTGCTGCTTTCTATCTTTATATCCTCGATCTTTTTCATTATGATTAAGGAAATCAGAAAGTCGTACAAATATTCAGAATAGTTAGAAGATTATAACGAAAGCCCTATACGGAATGATAGGGCTTCTGATAAAATAGTTGTAAACGCTTAATAAATGGGGGTGGACATGACGTATCCGGTTTACAGATCGACTGTATACCATTTTGCCTTACTCATTTTTATTTGTGTCATTATTGGGATTTTATGTCAATCACGAGATGCCTATGCCTCTGAAATACCCGTTTCTCAAGGTAAATCTGCTGTGGCATCATCTGTTACAGGAGCTACATATAGTGCAAGCCAAGCGGTGGACGGTTTCATATATACGAAATGGGTAGCAAGTAATTCACAACTTCCACAATGGCTAACTGTAGATCTTTCGCAAAATGTACATGTATCACGTGTTGAAACTGTATTTGAACATGTGAATAGTTCTTATGCATATAAGATTGAATCCTCGATCGATGGCATCAATTGGAGCATTTTTGCGGATCGTTCTGCGAATACAGCCATAAATTTCCCTTATTATTCTGACAGTGGTGATGTTCTTGCCAGATTCGTCAGATTACAAGTAGTAGGCGTTGGCTCGCCAGGAGATCAGGCTAGTGTGTTTGATTTTCGCGTGTATTCAACGAGTGAGACTCTGACGCTTCTGTCACAAAATAAGACAACGGCTGCTTTTACTAGTTTTTCTGGCACCTGGGGCTCTGATAAGGCTGTGGATGGTCAATTATTATCTAGTTGGGCACCAAGCAGTACATCTTTACCTCAATGGCTAGTTGTGGATCTGGGGCAACTGCGCAATGTGCAGCGCTTTGAGACGACATATACAAATTTACAGGAGATATATGGTTACAAAATTGATTTTTCGGTAGATGGCCTTATCTGGTATACCTTCACGGATCGATCAGGTAATATGCAATGGGGAGATCCGCGTTATGTAGATGAGGGGAATGTCACGGCACGATACTTTCGGTTAACAACAACACGTGTAGCCTCAGGAGGGTATGCGAGTGTAGCGGAGTTTCAAATATATGGACCAGATGGTGGTTTGAATAACAATCCCAATTCACAAACGCTAACTCGCGTGTATTTGGATGAAGAAGGTTATAGCCTGCAACCAAGTGAAACGATATCCAGTTACTTGACAGGGGTTTATGCGAATGGCAATACATTTAGTATCCAATCAGGGGCCTCCTATAGAATCGCAAACACAGCTGTGGCCACTGTCAATGCCAATGGCATAATCACAGGAGTTGCTGCTGGTTCTACAACCTTAACGGTAACCTTCAATGGCCAAACAACTTCAGCCAACATTACGGTGTCTCAAACTTTGGCGAATTTGAATCGCATCGCATTCGACTCTTACTCGTATTCGCTCCAATCTGGTACAACGCGGTCTCCCTATGTAATTGGATATAAAAATGATAGCAGTACACAAACATTGACAACTGGCCTGTCCTTTACAAGCTCAAATCCAGCGGTAGCTAGTGTAAATTCAAATGGCATGGTGACAGGCATTTCGCCTGGCGTAACGACGATTACAGCATTTTATGGCAGTTTCACAGCATCAGCGAGTGTGAATGTGACAACCACCGTTAGTCGGATTGAAGCAGATGAAAGTACCATTTACTTGGAAGTAAGTGGGACACAGTATCTCTCTATACATGCCTATGATTCGCAATATAATATGACTGATGTAACCTCGAATACGAGCTTCACAAGTTCAAATTCATCTGTCGCTACCGTAAGTAGTTATGGGTATATCACAGCAGTAAGTGCAGGGAGTGCAGTTATTACTGCAACTTATAGTGGAATCTCGACAACGATTTATGTCACGGTAGGATTCAAAGACAAACTAGCTCCTACATGGAATTATGGTGCCAATGTAACGGTAACACCAAGTTCGGGTACTTCTGTCACTTTAACCTGGTCGGCAGCAACAGACAATGTAGGGGTCACTTCCTATCGGATATATAAAGATTCGGACTTGCTAACTACGGTGAGCGGAAGTGAGCTTACAACGCAATTATCAGGCTTAACGGCAGGCACAAACATGAGTTTTAAAGTGGAAGCGGGAGATTTAGCGGATAACTGGTCCTCTACTGGACCCAGCGCAAGTTACACGTTAACAGGAGGATTGAAGTCATCAGGTTCTCAGGCACTGGTACTTTCGAGTCAGCGTGTCCGTGAAGCAGCACCTGACGGTAGGATGCTCTCTAAATTCCATGCCGATGAAGGTGAGTTGCGAGATGCTTTCATCGCACTAAATGAGGGTTCGGCTTCCTCTTTGCTGTTACAAATTCAAGATGATCACGATACGACAGTCGTCGAATTTGCATCCAACGTATGGAATGAATTACAGAATACGAATGGAAGTATTCAACTGGATATGAATGCCATTCAGTTTACAATTCCCTTGCTTCTTTTCAAAAATCATGTCGGGGAAGCTGAAGCTTCAAATGGACTTTTCTCCGTGATTATCCGCCATGAAGCAAGTCAACTTGCAGAAACGCTGAAAGAAAAAGCAACTGCTGAACAAACTGCTTTGCTGCTGACCAATCCAATCGAGTTTGAAATCCAAGCAGGCGGCGTTGCGATTCGCCATTATGAGAACATGCCCGTGGAGAGGTCAATCGCTCTTCCTGGCTCTTCTTACACAACAAATGTGACTGCTGTACGATTAAATGTCGAATCTGGTGAGATAGCCTTCGTTCCATCTCTCTTGACCGGTGGCGATGGTGCATGGAGTATGGTAATTAAAGACCAATATAGCGGGCTATACACAATCATTCAGAAAGATAAGCATTTTGAAGATATGAGGACGCACTGGGCACGAGAGGATGTAGAAAAACTTGCTTCCAAAAGGATCATTACTGGGGTAGATGAACAAAATTTCGCGCCTGAGAAGGAAATATCTCGTGCTGAATTTGCTACATTGCTCATCCGTGCTCTAGGTATGGAAGTAAACGTATCGGAACCGGGAACCTCTGGTTTTCAGGATATTAAGGACAAAGACTGGTATTCTCAAATGGTCAACACAGCGGCTAAAGCAGGTCTAATCGAGGGGTTTGAAGATGGGACCTTTCGACCACTACTGCAAGTGACACGTGAGCAGATGGCTGCTATGATCAATAGAACGATTCAAATTACAGGCAGCCAGCAAGAAAACTACACACAGGATACAGTTCTTAATCCATTTGTAGATCAACATGCAATCGACAACTGGGCAAGAGAGGCAATGGCGTTTACCTTGCAAACAGGGTTAATACAAGGTGTCACCGAGACACAGCTTAATCCCAATGCCTTTGCGACTCGCGCGCAAGCAGCTGTCATGTTGAAGCGGTTATTAATTTATTTACAATTTATTAATTGACGAGTCCTACAAACACAATTCGCCTTTGGGTGATTGTGTTTTTTTTTATTTTTATCAGCAAATATCATGATACTTACAAAACCTTCACAACCAGCAAATCAGCAGAAAATAAAGCTTTGCTAATCTGGAGTTGTAAATTCTAGTTGAGAGGCGTGAGGAAAAATGAATGGAGTACCTCTATCGACGGCGCCACAACCTGCTAAGCTGATGGTGAAGCTTGCCAGTCATGAACAAGAAATTGAGCAGGCCATGCAACTGCGATATCAAATATTTGTGGAGGAAGAGAAAAATTTACGGTTAATGAATGAACAAAAGCTTGAACGTGATGAATATGATCCGTATTGTGATCACTTGATAGTCAAAGACCTTGAAACCGATCAAGTTATCGGTACTTATCGGCTTTTACCTGGTGATCGAGCTTGCGAGGGGATTGGATTTTACTCCGAAACCGAATTTAATTTAAGAGCGCTGTCAGAACTAAGACAACAATCGTTGGAACTGGGCCGCAGTTGCATTGCTCCAGCTTATCGTGGTGGAAGGGCAATTCAACTGTTGTGGGAAGGGATTGCCGGTTATATAAGTGAGCGTAATTTCACTCATTTAATCGGTTGTGCGAGTGTACACTTTTCAACGATAGAGGAATTAAATGAGATTTATACGATGCTGAAGCAGAAACAGGTGCTGACAGATAGATTTGGAATAGAACCCCTCGAAACACATCGAATTTCTGGTCTCGCTCAAATTGATCTCTCTTGTAATGAGAAAGAAATGTTTCGCAAACTGCCACCCTTGATGAAAGGCTATCAGTGGCTTGGAGCTGAAATTGGTGGGGATCCTGCGTATGATGAGCTGTTCGGGACAGTTGATTTTTTTATCATATTACAAAAAGATAAAGTGGCGCGTCGATATAAACGTCATTTTCTACATGCAGAGTGAGATGAGGTGGGCGTGCCTTGTATGAATGGATCGCAAAGTTAACCTCAGGTGAAGGAGATCAAAGACTTCTGGCGCGTATGTTACCTATTTTTCCATTGTGGATGCTGTCCTTCCTTTGTTGGGGAATAGCTTCAATATGGTATGTAGCCTCACGAAACGGGTTTCTAAAGAATGTGAAACATAATCTGGCAGATGTTTTAGGACCGATGTCGGAACGAAAAGTCAGATCACTTACAAGGAATTATGTGCGAAATGTTGTATTTTCGCTGTTCGAAATTTGTTTCCAATCGGATCGATTACCTTCGTATGAATTCAAGTTGCAAGGTGAGGAGCATTTGCAGGCCGCGCAGCAGTTAGCCCAAGGGAAAGGGTTTATTATTTACACACCTCATGTAGGAAATTTTTTCAATTACTATTGGTATTTTTCGAGAAGGTACGACTGTCTTACTGTAGCCTCAGCGGGAAGCCCTGAACTCAAGCCCTTATATGACAAGTTCGCGGCATTAGGTTGTAAAGGTTTAGATTACGACAGTGTTCCCGCACTGGAATTGTATCGCAGCTTAAGAAGACATATTCAATCCGGAGGCGTCGTTTTCTTGCTTGGCGATTTCTGGCGACCTTCCTTTCCGTTGTCGAAGCTATTTGGCAGGGTGACACGGACTCCTGAAGGTACGGCTATGTTGGCGCTTGAGCTGCAAATTCCTATCGTGCCCTTCTATGGAATCCGTGTGCATGGCTTCAAGCATCGGCTTGTTGTTGGAGAACCGCTGATCCTATACGCGCAAGAAAGTCTTGCTGTTCGAACTGCAAGAATGGAAGCAAATCTGATCTTGAATAGCTTCGTAGAGCGGGTTATTCGGGAGCAACCGGCTTCTTGGTTTTACTGGTTTAACGTTCATGAACGTTGGGAAGATGGTCTTCAGTAGCCATAATGGACATAAGGACGGGGGAATCGATAAATGGATACAGGAAGCCACTTATTGTTTGGGGTTAGCCTCGCAGGTTTAGCTTGTTTAGATACGGTGGTTACGCAGCAACCCGCATTAAGTCATGCGATTCTCGCTGGAACGTTGATTGGATCCCATGCGCCGGATTTAGACACATTTGCCCGATTACGGGGGTATGCGAGTTATGTTCGAATACATCGAGGTGTGACGCATTCATTACCTGCTCTATTGATCTGGCCACTGTTAATAAGTTTGCCGCTCGCGGCTGTATTCGGCATTTGGGAGCATTATTTTCATCTATTCCTATGGACGTTCCTTGCTATTGTATGCCATGTGGGGCTGGATGCTTTGAATGTCTATGGTGTACAATGCTTACGGCCATTTACGAAAAAATGGGTGCACCTAGATACGCTATGTCTGTATGATCCATTTTTGTTCACGCTTCATGCTGGCGGTGTAATCCTATGGTTTGCGGTATGGGGAGGCGTGGCAGGTAGTCATATTGGGGAGATGTTTGCCCTCATTTTTACAGCATCGCTTTTGTATGTGTGGTTCCAAATATCACAGCGTAATAAGCTCATAAAGCTTGTGCGAAGTGAAATAAAGATTCCTACAGGTGTATGTCATCTTGTACCGAGTTTAAGCTGGTTTTATTGGCAGTTTGTCTTTGAAAGTGATACTAGCTTTTATTTGGGTGAGCTTCGACATGGTCAAGTGATCATCCTTGAGCAGTATAGTAAGAAAGATTACAATCAACAGCAATCACATCCAATCGTGAAAGCATCTATGGGGACAGATGGTGTTCGTGCATTTTTGCAATTTGCTCAGCACATTTATGTTTGTTGGAAAGAGAAGAATGGTGGATATGAAGTACAGTGGCGCGATATGCGATTCTGGCACAAACGCAAACTGAGCTTCGGTGTCGATGTACATCTTGATCGGGATATGAATGTCGTGAGTGATCGGATTGGAATGGACAAAAAAGCTTGGGACCCGCCTTTTGTATGATTTTGTTAATTCTCACACTGTAGTACCAAGGGTTGCATTTGGTGGATGAATCTTACATTGACCAAAGAAATCACAGTATGTTTAAATAAAAATATACATCCATTTTGCGCCCTTAATAATGTACTGACATCTGTAACAGGGGCTAAAGAGTCAGGTGCGTATTAAGCAACTGGCCTTTTTTCATGCCAGAAAAAGGGTTTTGAAATCGATGGGGGTGAATGGAGTTATGGCTCCTCGTAAAAGAATCGGAGATCTACTGGTCGAATCTGGACTGATCTCGGAAGAACAGTTGAAAAATGCCCTCAGAGAGCAAAAAGAGTTGAATATGAGGCTCGGTGATGTGCTGATCACCCGCAACTACATAACAGAACAGCAGCTAATTGAAGTTCTTGAGTTCCAATTGGGTATTCCGCATATCCAGCTTTACCGTCAAAAAATCGAAACGAAAATTATTAATATTATCCCACAGCGGCTTGCTGAGCAACATCAGGTTTTACCAATTCGGACTGAAGGCAATAAACTCATTTTGGCGATGGCTGACCCGTTGGACTATTTTGCAATTGACGAGCTTCGCATGACGACTGGATTCCGCATTGAGCCTACGATAGCTTCGAAAGATGAACTCCAACGGGCCATAAAGCGCTATTATGGGCTGCAGGAATCTGTTGAGCAGATCATGCAGAACTTGAATATGCGTGAAGCGGAAGAAGCGAAGCCAATAGTGGAAGATGAGGATTCTCCAGTCGTTAAGACGGTTAATCAAATCATTATTCAGGCGATCCAAATTGGCGCGAGTGACATTCACATCGATCCGCAGGAAGATAGCTTGCGTATTCGATATCGCGTGGATGGGGTCATGCGCACAGAGAGGACACTACCTCCTCACATGCAGAGTGTCATTATTGCTAGGATTAAAATCATGGCAAACATGAACGTCGCAGAAAGAAGATTACCGCAAGATGGTCGTGTTGAAATGGATATTGAATTCCGTAAAGTAGATATCCGAATCTCCTCTCTTCCAACGATTCACGGAGAGAAGGTCGTCATGCGAATTCTCGATCTAGGGAGCACGCTCACTGAAATCGAGAAATTAGGACTCTCTGAGCACAACCTCATGTTATTTCAAAAAGGAATAAACAATGCTCATGGTGTCGTACTTATCACAGGACCGACTGGTAGCGGTAAAACAACAACCTTATATTCCGCATTATCCAGATTGAATAACGAGGAAGTTAACATTATCACCGTTGAGGATCCTGTAGAATATCAACTCCAAGGTATTAATCAAGTACAAGTTAATTCTGTAACCGGACTGACATTCGCGAAAGGTCTGCGAACTATTCTGCGTCAAGATCCCAACATCGTTATGGTTGGAGAAATTAGGGATGTAGAGACAGCTGAGATTGCCATTCGCGCAGCCATGACAGGACATCTTGTTCTCAGTACACTGCATACAAACAGCGCAGCGAATTCGATTACTCGTTTAATCGATATGGGAGTTGAGCCTTTCCTGATTTCATCCGCGGTTAACTGCATTATTGCACAGCGACTTGTACGTAAAATTTGTCCTGGCTGTTCAACTTCTTATGTCCCTTCTCAAGAAGAGAAGATGCTGCTGGAAGGTCAAGGGTATACAGCTGAGATACTGCGTAGAGGCAGTGGGTGCGGAGAATGCGGGCGAAGCGGATACAAGGGGCGACTTGCGATTCATGAAATTTTGCCAATTGATGATACACTTCGGACTATGATTTTGCAAAAACGTTCAGATAACGATTATCGGAATTACGCAACAGAACACGGATTGATACCGATGATTAAAGATGGCATTAGCAAAGTGATCGCTGGTCAAACGACATTAGCGGAAGTATTCCGTGTTACGGGCAATGACTGAATATTTTTTTTATGAAAAAAATGTCGAATTATATCTAATACTTTTCTAACAGTTCCACAGTACGATGTATTTACGAGGAATTATGCCCATTTCCGACAGATTGGAGGGATTCTAGTGGCCATGATAGAGTTGATGAAGCTTGCTCATGACCGTAAAGCTTCTGACATACACATTTCAGTCAATTCGCCGGCTATGTTTCGTATTCATGGCGTACTTAAGCCAGTGAATGATCAAATTCTGAGCCCTTTAGCAACGTTAGAGATGGCGAAAGAATTAATGACAAACGAACAATATGAACTCTTTTTAGAAAAAGGGGATTTAGACTTATCTTATGGTATTGCAGATGTTTCCAGATACAGAGTCAATATCTATAAACAAAAAGGCAATGTTAGTCTGACGATTCGTCTTATTCCTAATAAAGTACCGGCCATGGAAGTGCTAGGTTTACCAGCGATCGCGCAAGATTTTGCCAAAAAGCCACAAGGTCTCGTGCTCGTTACTGGACCTACCGGAAGCGGAAAATCAACTACTCTAGCTGCGATATTAGATTTTATCAATCGTACAAGAACTGATCACATCATCACGCTGGAAGATCCAATTGAGTTTGTGCACCCGCATAAATCTTGTATTGTCAATCAGAGGGAGATCGGCGTTGATACCAATTCGTTTTCTACAGGACTTCGTGCAGCACTTAGGCAGGATCCAGACGTTATTCTGGTGGGTGAAATGCGCGATCTGGAAACGATTAGTATTGCAATTACCGCAGCTGAAACAGGGCATTTGGTTTTCGGAACTTTACATACGGCTGATGCACCTCAAACCATTGACAGGATCATTGATGTTTTTCCTTCGGAAGCACAGCAACAAGTACGCGTGCAACTCGCATCCGTTATGCTGGGCGTTATGGCACAAAGACTTTTACCAACGGCAGACGGCAGCGGTCGCGTAGCCGCGATCGAAGTGTTGGTAAATACGCCAGCGGTAGCGAACCTTATTCGTTCGGAGAAGGTACACCAGATCCGTTCTGTCATGCAAACTGGCAAATCCCAAGGCATGCAGACTATGGAAATGGCGCTTCGCGAGCTGCTTCAGCAGCGAATAATCACTGTGGATACGGCGAAAGATGCGCTCTTTGGTTTCGCAGAGCTGCAATAAGTGTGCTGCAAGCAAGGAGGTGAACTCGAGTGCCTAAGTTCAGGTATCAAGCAGTTGATAATCATGGTCATTACTATAAAGGGGTACTCGAAGCTCCTTCGTTTCAGTCAGCAACAGATGAGTTGAAGGGCAAGGGCCTTTGGATTCTCGATTGCTTTGACCAGGGGAAGAGCATCTTGTATCGAGAAATTACTTTCGGTGGTCCTAAGGTCAAAATGGAGCACTTTACCGTATTTTGCCGACAACTTTCTACATTGTATAAATCCGGTGTCAATATGGTAGAGTCCGTACGGATCTTAAGCGAGCAAACAGAGAGTAAGGTATTTAAAAAGATTCTGAAAGAAGTTGCCGAGGACATGCAGCGGGGTACGCAGCTTTCAGTGGCATCTGCGCAGTTTCCAACTGTATTTTCCACAGTTTTCGTCAACATGATCCGAGCTGGAGAGGCAAGCGGGAATTTAGACGACATGCTGGATCGCTTAGCCGTGTTTTACGAGAAAGAGTATTACACCAAAGAAAAAGTGAAATCTGCAATGATCTATCCGATCATTATGGGTGTAGTTACGATTGCGGTAGTCACTCTTATGATGACATTCGTAATTCCCAAATATGTAGAAAATTTCAAAGCAATGGGATTGGAGCTGCCGCTGCCAACGAGGGTCGTCATCAAGATGAGCGATCTTCTGAAATCTTACTGGTTCTTTATGCCAATCTTCGTGATCGCGCCAAGCCTTATTATTCAAGCAATGAAGCGTACGAAAAAAGGAAACTATTACTGGGATTATTTTAGGCTCAAGATACCCGTTTTTGGCAAATTAGCGCATAAGCAATCCATTGCACGCTTCAGTCGAACCTTCAGTTCTTTGTATGCAGCTGCGATTCCCATGCTTCAAGCAATGACTATTGTTTCAAATGTAGTTGGCAATGAAGTCATCGGAAAGCTGATTTTGGAATCACGGGAAGGCCTTAGAAGTGGTAGGTCGCTTGCCGATCCGTTCAAAGATTCGTGGTTATTTCCGCCAATGGTTGTTCAAATGCTAGCGATTGGTGAGAAGACAGGTGCTTTGGATAGTATGCTGGAAAAGGTAGCTGATTTCTACGAGGCTGATGTGGATACGATGGCTGATCGTTTGAAATCGCTATTAGAACCACTAATGATATTACTACTCTCAGGAATCGTTGGAGGCATCGTATTAGCAGTTATGCTTCCGACTTTTAAACTGATGGGCGGTATTCATTAAATATATGATTATTTTATCAATCGAAGGAGAGGGTACTATGTTTAAAAAAATGATGAATACTAAGCTTAGACTACTTAAAAATCAAAAAGGGTTAACGCTTGTTGAGTTGTTGGCTGTTATTGTTATTTTGGGGGTTGTTGCTGCGATTGCTGTACCGGCTATTGGGGGAATTATTAATAATTCAAAAGTAAATGCAGACGCACAATCGGTAGAATTGTTAAAAGATACTGCTATTCGTTATTTGACAGATACTAATCCATCTGGAACAAGTGCTGGAACTTCTGTGACAATTGGGACACTTGTAACAGCTAATTATTTAAAAGTAGCTCCTGTTAAACAATCAGGCACCAATGCAGGGACAGCGTATGCAACAGTTACAGTAGCTTACACAGCAGCAACAGGCTGGACTGCAACAGCAGCAGATTAACATACTATATTAAGTAAATAACTTTGTGTTATTTTATGACTCCTCAATAAAGGTAACTCTCACGAGTTACCTTTATTGAATCCTTCAATCTTTCCCGAATGGAGCTACTATGGACACATTATCTCTCCTCTACGCAATTACGGCTGCACTATTCGGACTCGTTTTTGGAAGTTTTTTCAATGTTGTTGGCATTAGGATTGTGAAAAAGGAATCCATCGCCTACCCGCCTTCGCATTGCGTTCAATGTAGTCATGAACTTAAAGCTTTAGACCTGATTCCTGTGCTTAGCTATATAGGATTACGCGGAGCTTGCAGGTATTGCCGAGCAAAGATTTCACCGATCTATCCCATAGGTGAATTCGTAACTGCTATTGCCTTTGCTGTCACTACATGGCAAATCGGACCTTCATTAGAACTGATAGTCGGGCTACTATTTGTTTCTATCTTAATGATTTGTTCTGTTGCTGATATAAGATACAGGATCATCCCTGATACGGTTGTTTTCTCAGGAATGATAGCTGTTTTACTTCTTCGCATATGGATTCATCCACTACCTTTTTGGAACTACATCACTGCGTTTTTCGTTGGCGGGGGATTACTTTATCTGATCGCACTTGCATCCATCTTCTTCCTGAAAAAAGAAGGCATGGGTGGCGGCGATATCAAATTATTTGCTTTTATTGGTCTTGTAGCTGGGATCAAATTAACTTTATTTACACTTTTTGCTGCAAGTTTATTAGGTACGATGTATGGACTTGTACAAATACGCGTGAAATCGTCGCGAGAAGATCAAGGTATCCCATTTGGTCCTTTCATTGCTGCTGGAGCCTTCTTTAGTTACTTTTGGGGAGAGCCCGTGATTAACTGGTACTTAAGCTTCATTCATTTCAATTAAGAGAACTTAACGTTGCAAACATCTCAGAAATTCAACAAAGGAGTGAGACTGGACATGCTTACATCATCATTCGTTTTTTTAAAAGCGCTGAAACCAGGACAAACTTCCTTGGGAATTGAAATTTCTGATTCAACCATAAAAATGAGCAAATTGTTGCTGAGAAATAAGACTGAACCGTTGATACAGATGAATTTAACTGAAGAGCTTCCACCTCAGGTGATAGAAGAAGGCCGAATCAAAGAACCGCTTCGCTTGATACAAACCTTGCAAACCATGATGGAGCGATTAGATTCGAAACCAAGACATATCCATCTGGTGTTCCCTAGCCAACTTGTGATGGTAAGGTTTTTAAAGCTGCCGGATATCCCGGAGAAGGATTTGGCCAAGCTTGTCGATTTTGAGATTAAACACAACATACATTTACCTTTCGAGAATCCTCTTTATGATTTTGTGAAAATGAATGGGACTGCACATAAAAAAAGAAAAAAAATAAAAAAAGAATCTGAAGCTCCCACAGGGAAGGATTCTTTCTTGGAGGCTGCTGCTGGAAAAGAGGAGCTAGGCAGAGGTAAAGGGCTGTTTGATGATTTCCAGGAGGAAGAGTCAAAAGTAGGTATAACCAATCAATGTGATGTTATGCTGGTTGCTGCCCCAAAAGAAATAATGGATCAATATCTTGAAGTTTTGGATTCCGCAGGGATTAAGCTAACTAGTATTGAGATTAAAGCACTTTCATTATTTCGTTTGCTGCAAAGCACATCGTTGACCAAGTTAAAGGACACCTTCTTGATTGTTGATTTGAACGAGACTGCTGGCGATCTTAGTATTTTTCATGGTGCGGATCTCAAGATTACTCGTAGTATTCCGCTCAACTTCGCAGCAAAGTCGCAGGGAGTTTTAGATGTGAAAACAAGTACAGATCATCTCTTCTCTGAGTTTTTGGACGGCGATGCTGATTTCCGAAATCATTGTAATGATTTGGCACATGAGCTTGAGAGGTTGATGAACTTTTATCGTTATACGTTAAATAATCGGAATCAAGAATTTGCAGGTGTTGTCATCTCTGGTGATTTGAAAAGAATGTCTGAAATCGTATCGTTCTTGACAGAGCGGCTGCCGATCCCGGTACAGTTGTTTCAACCTACCAGCTCTTTTGGACAAAGTTCGGCTCTCAAAGATGATTTTTCAATGTATGCTGTTACGTTGGGTTTAGCTCTAAGGGGGGCTGAATCATGAGAAATATTAACTTGCTGCCAAAGGAACCCAGATCTAAACGAATATTTGTACCCCTACTAGTGTCATCAGTTTTATTTTTTCTAATCCTGACATCAGCATTACTTTATGCGGGTCACTACTTTAAAAACAATATGCAAAACGTTGAGAATCAAATCGCTTTAACGAATGCTTCCATTCAAGCTTCAACACAGCAACGCCAATTGGATGAACAATCAATTAATTATCAAAACTTACAAGCCGAAATTGATAAGCTAAAAAAGAAACGAATCGATTGGATTCCTGTTTTAGACACTATCTCCACTAAGCTCCCGGCCACTGGACGAATATTGTCTGCAGAAATACCTAAAGTGGAGAAAAAGGTAGCGAATCTAGATACAAATTCTACCACAACTCAAACTGCTCCAGTAATCGTTAATTTAAAGCTTGAGTTCGGAGCTTTATCAACTGTAGCTGATTATATCCTACTTCTGCAAAACTCCTCACTGTTTGAGTCCGTTTCGGTCTTGTCGGCCGTTAAAACGGAAAAATCATTTGTTTCAGCTGCGGTTAGTTCACCAAGTCCTAATATAACGAATACACAATCAACTTCGGTAAATACAGATGAAAATATAAAAAAAATGTTTGAAGACACACTTTCCGAAGGCGGTAATGAAGGAGACAAGCTCCTAAACGAACTCAAATGGACGATCAATCAGCAAATCGCGAAACAGAAGTATGGGTTAAAACTGCCAGACAAAAAATTTAATGATGGAACGAATTTGCAAGATGACCAGGATGAAACTTCAGCCTTAACTGATGCGGATTTTGAGGATGCTCGTAAAACACTTGATGAGATGAAAGTGAAGTCTGAAAAATCCACAGAAACTGCAGCCAAGGCACCGTCTACTGTAAATCCAACTACATCTGCGCAAAAATTTAACGTATATGAAGTAGTTATAGAAATCACACTGAATAATTCTGTTAAGAGCAAGTAGGGGGGCTTATGAATAAAGAACAATGGAATCAACTCATAGGTCGATTGAGATCCCCGGCAACCATTTTGTTTCTCGTAATACTTGTAGGATGCTTGTTCAATGGATATATCGTAGTGAGAGATGTGCTTCCACCTTCGAAAGAGCATATAACACTTCAAATGCAATTAAGTAAGTTGGAGCTTGAAAAAAAGCGAATTCTGCAGCGACCTATTCCTAAAAAAGTGGAAGAGAATGAAATTCAACAAGCGCTGTATCAAGTTCCTACAAAAGAGGAGCTTCCTCGTTTACTACTAGGTATCAGAGAGCTAGAGCAGCAAGCCGGTTTAACGATTCTTTCGATCAAATTCGGTGATCAAGAGCAATCGGACAGCTCGGCAGGTAGTTTAATAAACGTGAATGGGCAAGCGAACATCACTTCAGGTTATACGACAAATTCGAATGGCACTCAACAAGCGGCACCTTCAGCAAGTCCAACAGAGGGTGCTAATCAGCAGAATAAGACGCAAACTGTCATCATGGAAGAATCCTTTACTATACAAGCTTCGGGTACCTATCCACAAATCATTGACTTTATGAATAAGGTTCAACATAGCGAGCGCTTTATTGCGATTCGAAAATGGAACTGGCAAACATCCGCAGTAAAAAGCAGCAATACTACTCAAACAGACATTGCGAATGGAATTCCATTAGAGAGCAGCACAACACCAGATAAGTCAGTAGAGCAAGAGTCGAAGCTACAAGTTACTTTGGAATGCTCTTTTTATTATGCGCCATCTTTTACAGGGAAATTGAAGGAGCTGCCCCCTTTACCGGTAAATGAACCAACTCAGCGAACGAATCCGGTTCAATCGGATGAAGAGTTTTTCAAACAGCTGCAGCAATTACAACCATCTAAGGCATCCAATTAATGTTAGAAGGGGATAACTGAATGAATAGGAAGTACAAACGGATTCTTTCAATTGGCATTATTGGCTTATTCACGATGAGTGGCTCGGCATGGGCGGAAGATCAATTTCGAAACGTTGAGGTGTTCTTCCAAAGAATTCATATAGCGATTAATGGCCAGCAAAATACCCTCACTAAAGACTCCATCTTGTATGACGGATCGGTTTACGTACCATTACGTAGTTTATCCGAAATGTTAGGTGCGCAGGTTGGGTGGGATGGAGAGACCGGGACCGTATCTCTTGATTTTATTAATGATAATAAGAATGCGCTCTTTACAGCTTCGCAAAAAAAAATGTATCAATATGTGGTTATTCGAAATAATCAAATCACCAAAGATTTAATTCCTATGTTTAAAAACACAGAATTTGACGATCTGAAAAGCATCGTTGATCGCTATGCGGAGATAAGCAAAATCGCAAAAGACATAGATGATATAACGATGTCCCAAACCATCGACAAAATGAAAGCTGCTATCATATTATTGCAAAGCGGTTGGGAGAAAAAGAACACGGATGACTATATGCTGGCTTGGACGATATACAGTAAAAATGCAGAGCTTTTGAACAAGGATTTAACAACGAAACTATCCGAGTCATATCACTATGAACTCATTGAAAAATCTACTAATAATTGAAGTTGAGTGAAGAGAGAAGGGATGCCATTGATAAGAAATGAAAAAGGACTTACATTACTGGAAGTACTGGCTGCGACAGTTATTTTAAGTCTTGTTGTCTTAATGTTTCTTAATATTTCATCCTTTTCTATGATGTCAAATAAAAATGATGATTTGCGCGTGAATGCCTTACAACTAGCGGAGCAGAAGTTAAACGAATATAGGAGCACTTACACAGCTGCTGTACCTGTTTTACAAAATTGGGCAGATCTTAATCCCGCGTTAGTTCCAACGTCTCCATATGGTATATATGTTCAACAATCCGGTCTACAAAACCCCCCGTTCTCACCAGCTGTGTTTACGAACCGGAAATTAGTTTCACTTCAAGGTATCGTCTTATTTCGAGATATCAGTACAACTCCTGCCAAGCTAGTTCCACGAATTTTGACGGTAACGGTTTATTGGGGGGCGACGAATTGAAGAATGAACGCGGTCTAACCTTAATTGAGGTGTTAGCGACTCTGACCATAAGCACTGTGTTGTTGGGGGTAGTCCTTCTTTTGCTCTCTTCGACAAGCCTACAATCCAAAACGAGCGGAGAGAAATACAATGTTGATGCTGAGATTCGTAAAACGATGGATACGATTGCGAAAGAAATCAGTGATTCAAATCAAGCTTATGCGGCGACGAATGACTTTCGATATGTGACTTATGCTTCAGGCTCTAGACAAGTAAAATCACTGTACTATGATGCTGCTGCAAAAACTTTAAAGATGTATGTATTTAAGTCAGCGAACATTCAAGATAATGTAACTTTAGCTACTCCTGGCATTTATGAGTATCAACGAGATCTATCCTCACATGTTACAGGGGTGCAGTATTTGCCTATTGTAGGAACTTCACCACTGTCTGGAAATTTGAGTGGCGGATCAGCATTCAGGATTGTTTTGACTTTTACATTCCAACGTTCAAAGTTGTTCGGAGGATTTGAAGATTACCAAGTGAAAAGAGAAACAGGATTTAAACTGCTTCAATATTAATCCAAAAAGCTGGTTCATGGGTCGTTTGGTCCGTGAATCAGCTTTTTTGTATGAAAAGAAAGCCCAAAATGCATGGTTGATCTTAGCATTTGGGCTTATTTCATTTTCTAATGGGATTCCAATCGGGTGGAGGTATTGCAGTTGGTAATGCAGACGATGTTGGCGTCGGTGTCGCGGATGAACTTGCCGTTGGCGTCGGTGTAGCAGACGAAGTGCCGCTTAATTGTAAGGAAGTTACAGGCGGATTGGATGTTCCGGTTATAATTGTGCTACTGTTTTTAAAGTCAATTTGCCCAGCAACTGCAATTACGCCCCCTGTTGAAACATCAATTTTAGTCCCAGAGGTAAAATCTCCTGCAACAAATATATCGCCAGAAGCAATGGTTAACTCAGCATTATTTTTTAGGTAAATATTTCCGGAAGAGAGATTGCCATTTGAAATATTCAAGTTGGATTGGGTTTCTATTTGCAAGGTAGTATCGATTGTCATTTGTTTAGCCGAGACGGTAGCTCCATTTGTAAGTGTCATACTTCCAGCGTAGATGGAATTTGCAATATTAAATGTAGTTTGCGTGCCAGTAACAATGCTCCTTTCTATCCAAAAGTTTCCGTAGGTGCCGCCATTGCCGTTATTAATTGTTATATCAAGTTGATTACTCCCTGTAATATTTCCAGTAGTAGTTGGATTGGCTACAGTTTGGTTTGCAATTAGATTTCCATATACGACTATATTTGCATTATTTAATGAATAATTATCTGCAATCAGAATGACAGGCTTTGTACTCGAACCAAGAGTTTCATTACTAGAGATACTCAATGTACCAGGCACGTAGATGACAACAGGATTGGTTGTGCTTGCATTAATGTTCGATTTTACTTGACTTATGCTGCACGAAGTACTACATGTGATTAATCCAGGTGTTTTTGTTACATTTAAATAGTCGTCAATGGCAGATGATACGCTAGACTTGATACTGGTCATATAGTTGGTAATTGCCGGCAACAGTGTTGTGTTTTTTCCGGCGTTTACATTGGAGCTATTTCCATACAAGACACCAACTCCCGCCGGGATAGGTACGGTCTGACCGGGTTCAATGTGGGTCGATGTATTCGGAGTAGGGCTTGGTGATGGACTTGCTGATGGCGAAGGGCTCGGTGTTGTTACTACGATCGCGTTAAACGCAGATATTTGAAATTTGATTAATTTGCTATGCGCGTTGTTGACGGTAGCTTTGAAAAAAACATTATATACGTTATCAGCAGTAACAGGTCCATTGATTCTTGCATTGGTGGACGCCACTTCTACATATTGCTCGTAAGTCGTTACAATGCCCTCTGGAGTTGTAATGTTCCGTGCGATCCATCCCAATCCTTGCGTTCCTGACCCGCCGCCGTACATATTAAAGTAGGTTCTTCGGTCCATTCCGTTTCCATATGTATCGTAATTATTCAGATAGGTAATAAATGCTTCCATGCCACTAACGGCTAGATCAGTAGCCTTTTTCTCAAATTCAGTTTGGCTATTGGCAAGTTGATTCGTTGAAGAAGAGGCAAGAATAACAGGTGTTACAATCATAAGGACAAGGAGAATTAGAAGCACATAGGTAAGCACATTTCCTCTTTCACTTCGAAGTGGAATGAGAATTTTCATGATGAACTCTCCTTTCTTATGGATGGCATATCTCCTATTATATCGAATAAAAAAAGGTTGGTATAGCACTAAAGCACTATACCAACCCTATTCACTATGACAAGTTTTTACCAAATTCACCTGCGAATATGGTTTCGTTTATCGGGAGTCTGCCGGATGGCACTTCGCGTTCTTGCAGTTTTTCAGGAAGGGCATCCGCAGGGCCGCGGTAGCCGATGGCAATAACAGCGTGAAGTTCATAATCAGCAGGAATATGCAGCGCTTCACGTGCTTGTTCACGTTCGAAACCGCCCATCGCGTGCGTGATTAGACCTTGATTATTCGCTTCAAGCGCTAGATATCCCCACGCAGTACCTGCATCGAATGCATGGCTTGGATTGTCTGTTCCTCGTGGACTTTTGGTGTGTGAGATAACGAGTGTAAGAACAGGAGCTTTCTCACACCATACAAGATTAGAGGGATTTATAAACGTATAGAACTTAGCCAATTGGTCAGGTGTACGGGCAACGATGAAACGCCAAGGCTGATTATTGCTTCCCGATGGTGCCCAACGTGCAGCTTCAAATATGCTTAACAGTACTTCTTCCGATACTTCTTGATTCGAGAAGGAACGAGGGGACCAACGCTCAAGAAACTGCGGATTAATTTCATGATCAGGTTGGCGATGAGCTTCAATTTCATTAGGTAATAATGTTGACATTATGTATTCCTCCTTATTGTGTATCTCATCCTAATTTTACCTGATTATAAGCTTATTTACGAATTTCCTTTGATTTTTGTTGAATTGTATGGGTTTGGCGCAAATTGGCAAAGCTAATTGTTATGAAAATGATGGACTAAGAAGGGTGCGAGGAGCCGTGAATTTCACGAGTCATGATGTCATTATCATTGAAAGAGCTTTAAGAACTGCCATGAAACATGATCGAGAAGAGCACCGTTCTAGAGACTATCAAGAAGTTTTGTTCAAAATGCAAGAGAGTGCCAACCAAGCGCTGTCCGTCACAGCTCAGATCACAAGTGATGACCACCATGGCCTACGATACGATTATGATGATTCAGCTGATTTGATGTAGACATACGAACGTATATTCTGTAAAATGGAAGAAACGAAATGGGTAAGGAGATTCGGTTTATGAATCCTTTCACAGGTAAGGTTTCTTCAATGATAGAGATGATTGACGGGCTGCGCAAATCACCTGAAATCATGCAACAAGTCACTTATTGGCATACGATACCCCCACGTGATCCGAAGCTGGCTGATTTTCCAGAAGGATTGCATGAGGGTATTTGTGTTGCGCTTCGACATAAAAACATCGGGCAATTATATACGCATCAGGCGGAGTCGTTTCGCCAAGTGACAGCAGGCAATCACGTTGTCACTGTCACTCCGACGGCGTCTGGGAAGACGCTTTGCTATAACCTTCCAGTTCTTCAGAAGATTTTGGAAAACGACGCTTCGCGAGCGCTCTATTTATTTCCTACTAAAGCGCTGGCGCAAGATCAGGTCGCAGAGCTGCAGGAAATGATTGAATTTATGGACGTGGATATTAAAACGCACACGTATGACGGTGACACGCCGCCAACAGTTCGGCAAGCGATACGAAACGCAGGACATATTGTTGTCACTAACCCAGATATGCTGCATTCAGCGATCCTGCCGCACCATACCAAATGGGTTAAGCTGTTCGAGAATTTAAACTACATTGTGATTGATGAAGTGCATTCCTATCGGGGGGTATTCGGCAGTCATGTCGCGAATGTGATTCGCAGGTTGAAACGGATTTGTCGATTCTATGGTTCCAATCCGCAATTTATATGTGCTTCGGCTACGATTGATAATCCGAAGGAGCACGCTGAGCGTCTGATCGGTGAAACCGTTGCGTTGATTGATAACAATGGTGCGCCGGCAGGTGAGAAGCACTTTGTATTCTATAACCCGCCTGTTGTAAATCAACAGTTAGGGATACGTAAAAGCTCCGTCTTGGAAACACGTACGCTAGCAGGCAAGTTGCTGCGGAGTGGGATTCAGACGATTGTATTTGCAAGGAGCCGCGTGCGTGTGGAGATCTTGCTGACCTATTTGCAAGAGCTCGTGAGTCACGAGCTCGGCAGCAAGTCGATCCGCGGCTATCGCGGCGGATATCTCCCGAAGCTGCGCAGGGAGATCGAAAGAGGCTTACGCAGCGGGGAAATCCGCGGCGTTGTAAGCACGAACGCGCTGGAGCTGGGCATCGACATTGGCCAGCTGCAAGCGTGCGTGCTCAATGGCTATCCCGGCACGATAGCCAGCACTTGGCAGCAGTCCGGGCGTGCCGGACGGCGGCAGGAAACCTCGCTAACGATTCTCGTTGCGAGCAGTAATCCGCTGGATCAATATTTGATCCAGAATCCGCGCTATTTTTTCGAGCGTCCGCCGGAACAGGCGCGCATTCATCCCGATAACTTGATCATTCTCGTGGATCATGTGAAGTGTGCAGCTTATGAGCTGCCTTTCGAAGCGAATGAGAAGTTCGGTGAGGAGTCACTCACCGATGTTCTTGAGTATTTGACTGAGGAGCAGGTTCTGCACCAAGTCAATGACCGTTGGTATTGGATGGAGCAGTCGTTCCCTGCTCATAACATTTCATTGCGCTCTGCGGCGCAAGAGAATTTTGTCATTATTGATATGACCAATGGTCATCGCGTGATTGGGGAATGTGATCGTTTCAGTGCGCCAACCTTGATTCATGAAGAGGCTATTTATATACATGAAGGCATACAATTCCAAGTTGAGAAGTTGGATTATGAAGAGAAGAAAGCGTTCGTGAGGCAAGTGAATGTAGACTACTTCACGGATGCGAGTATGGCTGTACAGCTCAAGGTATTGCACGTGAATCGGGAGGGACGCGTTGGCGGTCTACTTCGTCAATTAGGCGAGGTGACTGTGAATGCACAACCAACGATTTTCAAGAAAATCCGTCTGCGTACGCATGAGAATATCGGCTCAGGGCCGATCCGATTGCCAGAAGAGGAGCTGCATACGAGCTCCTATTGGTTTACTTTCGATGAAGCGATGTCGGCAGGACGATCGGCGAATGACATGCAGCATGCGCTGCTTGGCATTGCCAATGTCCTGGCGCATCTAGCACCGCTGTATTTGATGTGCGACCCGATGGATATCCGGGTCGTTCCGCAAGTGAAGGCGGTGCACAGCAAGCTGCCGACCGTGTTCTTTTACGACCGCTACCCAGGCGGCGTGGGTCTTAGTGATCGGCTGTACGAGGTCCACGGACAGCTGATGGATCAGGCGCGCAGCCTGATCAAGAGCTGCGGTTGCATCAGCGGCTGCCCGGCCTGTGTCGGGCCGATCGAAGAGGTCGGCCTGCTGGGCAAGAAGCTCGCGCTGGAGCTGCTCGCAGAGCTCGATGGCGGTGCCCGATGAGCGGGCTCCGCGAAAGGCTCGGCCGCCTGCGGGGACCCGCAGCGGCTGGGGTAACACCGCCGCCCCCGCCGGAGGCAGGGGGCGAGTGGGCGCAGCTCGGCGCTCATATTGCGACGAGCCCCGCGGGCTCGTTCGTCATGCGGCGCCGCCAGTACGGCGCGGACAGCGTGCACGGCAAATATCGGCTGCGTGAGCTCGCCGATGTTGATGCGCAGCTGTCCTGCTTTCACGACGGGGACGCCGTCGTCCGGCTCGAAGAGCTGCTCTTCTTCGATACGGAGACTACCGGACTCGGCGTCGGTGCTGGCAACGTGCCGTTCATGGTCGGCATCGGCTACTATACGGGAGAGCTGTTCACGGTAGAACAGCTCATGATACGCAACCCAGCAGAGGAGCATGCGATGCTGGTGTACTTACAAGAACTGTTAGGACGATACACGCACATCGTCTCCTATAATGGCCGTACGTTCGATTGGCCTATTCTCAAGAATCGCTTCGTCCTGAATCGTCTTAACCTAGATGATTCGGAGCTGCTTCAGCTCGATCTTCTCTATGCTTCACGGAGTCTGTGGCGCAATACGCTGCCATCCTGTCGATTGAGCAAGGTAGAGGAGAGTAGACTAGGCTTTGAACGCGTAGATGATGTGCCAGGCTCAATGGCGCCAGCATTGTACTTTCAATATTTGGCTGAGAAGGACCCTGCTGTCCTTCAAGGCGTATTTATTCATAATGAGCACGATATCGTAACATTGGCCGCGTTGACGATCCACTTTGGCAAGCTGCTGCGCCCAGATGAGAATGAGCCCGTGCTCATTTCTAATCTTGACCCTGAAGAACTCTTTCGGACAGGACTGTGGCTAGAGAAAATGGCAAGGCCTACCAAGGCAGAGCAATATTTCAATGTTTTATACGAAAAACTAATGAATAACGCGGCTTCTATTCAGTCGGCGGAACAAGAAATTGCCTTGCTTCAATTAGCAGGCTATTATAAGAAAATTGGCCAATATACCCGTGCTCTCGAGCTATGGAAGCAGGCTATTTTACTTAAACCTGCAAGTATTTCGTTGCAGCTAGAGCCGTATCTAGAACTTGCGATGTACTATGAACACCGTGAGAAGAACTTGGGTCAAGCCGTCTTTTATGCAGAGGAAGCTTGGGCAAGACTTTGGCGGCGACGTGCGCTTCATCGAGGTGATCGGAAGATCAACGAAATTGAAGAGGCTTGGGAAAAGCGGCTTGCACGTTTGCAGCAGAAAGTGCGAAAGAAAGAGATGAGTTTACGTTCGCAAGCAGATTCGTATCCATCCTCTTCGGATAATAGGGTAAGAACGAAAAGAAGCAAAAAGACACCAAAGCCCACTTACGTCAGCGAAGGATTAATTTAAAGAACACTCATCACATCTCATCCATTCACCCAATGGTTCGTGTTTACGCAATCCGCCAATTGGTTATACAAGGTATAAAAATGGCAAGGAGCGATTCTCGTGCCTGAACTTCCGGAAATGGAAACGTATCGTCAGCAGTTGACGCGATTGATCATAGGAGTACCGATTACAGGAGTCGAAGTGACACGCCCGAAATCGTTGAATGTAGACCCCAAAGAATTTGCTGGGAAGCTTATCGGCAATCGGATTGTTCGGATTGAGCGCAGAGCCAAACACCTACTGTTTCATTTAGCCACAGGTGAAATCCTGCTGTTGCATCTCATGCTTGGCGGATGGATGTTCTTTGGTACCCAAGAAGAGAAGACAGATCGAACGATTCAAGTGGAGATTCATTTAGGTATAAACAGCCTGTCCTTTATTGGATTACGATTGGGTTATTTGCACCTTCATACACCAGAGGTAATCCACACGCTCTTGCATAAGCTTGGACCAGAGCCACTCGAACTTAACTTTGTCCAATTTCGAAATGTACTGCGGCCTAAGCGGGGAAATCTTAAAATGACGTTTGTGGATCAAACTTTTCTTTCTGGTATAGGGAATTGTTACTCTGATGAAATTTGCTTTGAAGCGGGCATACTCCCCTTACGGAAGGTACCCTCACTTTCCGAAAATGAGCAATTTCAGCTCTATCAAGCTATGCAAGATTTACTTCGTGAAGCGATTGCCGTTGGTGGCTATATGGAAGAACCTCTATTCGTCGGTGATCGTTTAACAGGACAATATAATCCGAAATGTCGTGTCTATGATCGCAAAGATGAGCCCTGTTTTCGATGTGGGAGCTCTATCATTCAAACCGAAATATCAAGTCGTAAATGCTTTTATTGTGCCCATTGTCAGAAGTGAAAGGTCGGATGGAACATGTTTATCGGAGCCCATGTAAGAACGCGAGGTGGATATTTGAATGCAGCCAAAACCGCCATTTCAATTGGTGCAAAGGCCTTTCAATATTTTCCGATGAATCCGCGTAGTTTGGCTACGAAAGCCGTCGATCTGAAAGACGCGAACGCATGTGCTCAGTTGTGCGTGGAACATGGCATTCTCTCCATTGGACATGCACCGTATGCGTTAAATCCTGCAGTAGATGAGCCTCAACGTGAGATCATGGTTAACTTACTCAAAAATGGCCTGGACATTACAAATGCCTGCGGTTCTGTTGGACTTGTGGTGCATTTTGGTAAATATACGGGAAAAGACCCGTTACAAGGCTACAAAAATATAATACAATGTTTGAATAGTGCTACAGAGGGTTATACGGGAGCTTCTTTCATTTTGCTTGAAAACCAGGCAGGTGAAGGTTCTCAATTGGGTCTGACCTTTGAAGAAATGGTGCAGGTACGGAAGCTATGCGATTCACCTGAGAAGATTGGCTTTTGCTTAGATACGTGTCATGCTTTTGCTAGTCGGCTTTGGCAAGGAACGGATTGGGCAGAACTGGAGTCGAAGGGAGATCAGTTAGATTATCTGCCTCATCTGAAAGCTATTCATTTGAATGATTCGGTGTATCCAGGGGGATCGCGCCGTGATCGGCACGCCAACATTGGATCGGGTCATATTGGTATTTCGAATTTTCAGAGTCTATTACAATCCCCCTTTTTGCGGGACATTCCAATTGTTCTTGAGACAGGTACGGGGCGCGATGGCACGCATCGGGAAGAGATTGCGTTCGTAAATTCGTTGTTGGAAAGGAAATGTGAGGATGATTCATGTATACTTAGATGATTCGCGTCCTTGTCCCCAAGGATTTGTTTTAGCCAAAGATGCAAAAGAATGCATTGCATTGCTTCAGGAATGTGAAGTAGACATCTTATCTCTGGATCATGATTTGGGTTGGATGTCGAAGCAAACGGGCATGGATGTTGTCATTTGGTTGATTCAGCAGCGTAAATTTCCAAGAACGATTTATATTCATACCTCTAGTCCCTCCGCATGCACACAGATGTATCAGATGCTATATGCTGTCAAGCCAGATGAACTGGGGCTTTATGCGCATCGTATGCCAGAGGAAGTATTGATGGGGGTCGCACAAGGAACCTATCCAAGTAAACCGTAATGTGAAAGGAAACGAACTTATGATCGATTTATCTGGCATTCATTTTATACGTGGAGAACGCCATATTTTAAACGATGTGAATGTACATATCGAATCCGGTGAACACTGGGTATTGCTGGGCCGAAACGGCTCTGGCAAAACAACGCTGCTTGAAATGATGAATGGCTATGAATTTCCAAGTCGTGGCACAGTCGATGTGCTCGGAAACCGGTACGGTCAATGTGATGTACGGGAAGTTCGTAAGAAGATTGGCTACATTTCTCAATCTCTTTTCGAAAAATTAAGCTTGATTGATCCAGTGCTAGAGGTTGTTGCAACTGGTGAATACGCTTATCTGCGATTCTATCAAGAAATTCCTCAGGAAGTGAAAGACCGGGCACTGGAGATGCTTACTCGGGTGCGTATTCCACATCTGGCAGACCAGCCTCTGGGGAGCCTTTCACAAGGGGAACGTAAAAAGGTCATGCTTGCACGATCCTTGATGAGTAAGCCGGCAATCCTCGTCATGGACGAACCTGCGGCGGGCTTGGATTTATTTGAGCGTGAGCGTTTTCTATCCGACGTAAATGAGCTTAGTAAACAAGATGTAACGGTTGTATATGTCACTCACCACATTGAAGAAATCATGCCTTTATTTACGCATGTTGCGATAATCGAGCAAGGTGAATTAATTGCCTCTGGACGCAAGGAAGATGTGTTGACACCTGAGAATATTTATAAGGCATTCGGCATTCATGTCTCCTTGGAATGGTTCCAAGATCGCCCATGGATCAAGGTTATTGAGGACAAATAGGCTTATTTAGTAAGTTAGTGAAAATGAATGTAGATTACTCAAAGGATGCGGCTATGACACAATTAACGACCTATATTGGAACCTCGAATCATGGGTTCGCACAATATGCGCAAGACGAACTGCGGAAGTTATTTCCACTTACGAAATTTACGTTATTGGTACCAACAGAAGTGTTTTATTTCCAGGTGCCTGAAGATACGGCAGATGTTATCTCAACCATGCAAGAGAATGAACCGATCTTTCTACGACATGTGCAACCTGTTCATCAAGAATGGGAACTTATCCGCACGGATGCTGATATTGCGCATTTGACAGCTTGGCTTCGTGAAGCCTATGCCGCAGGTTTATTTGGCTACGGAGAGAAAATAGCAACGCAAATTCGGAAGGAAGAGCGGGCAGATGTTCCTTATGCACCTTTTGCGATCAAGGCTGCCATCGATGAAATCCTCACTTCGGAATGTGGTGGCGAACCGGTTGTCCGTTATGCGGACCATATTATTTCGGTATATATTAGCGCCAAAAAAATATACGTGGGCATTTCAAAGCCAAGTGACAACTTATCGGACTGGTCAGGTGGTGCGATCCGCTTTATGAAAGAAGAGGATCAAATTTCACGCGCCAAATTTAAGCTCTTGGAAGCTGAGCAACGGTTCGGGATTGATTTCAGTGTCGCTCGTAAAGCGATTGATATTGGAGCTGCGCCTGGCGGATGGACGTCTTTGCTGCTTGAGCGAGGTTTGAAAGTTACGGCGATTGACCCGGCTGCTATGAACCCGCGTCTACTTGGCAATCCATTACTGACCTTTCTAAAGAAAAATGCAAATGATGTGAAGCTGCGTGAAAATGAGTTTGATTTACTTGTCTGTGACATGAGTTGGGATCCGCGGCAGATGGGACGTCTTGTGTCGGATTTACTTTTCTCTTTGCAAAGTGGCGGAACGGCGATCATTACTGTGAAGCTTATGCATAAGAAACCGTTCCAAACGGTTCGCGATATTTTGCGCATTTTCGAAGACTCACTTTTTCTCTTGAAAGCGAAGCAGTTATTTCATAATCGAGAAGAATTGACACTTTATTTGCAGAAAATATAAAAAACGGAAAAATAGCTAGATTTTCCAATAACCCTCCCTTATAATCAAGAGCATTATGACTTGGATATAAGAGGGGGTTTTTACATATTGTGAAGCCTAGACCGCATTGGCAAGGGTCAATTGTAGGAGGGAGATACGAACTCGTGTCCATGCTTGGACAAGGCGGCATGAGTCAGGTGTATCTCGCGAAGGATAAGAAGTTAAAGGGCAAGCGCTGGGCAGTGAAAGAGGTTGTGTGCGTAGGTTCCGATGAGACTGCTTTCTTGGAGGAAGCAGAAATGCTCGCCAAGCTGGGACATGCGCAGCTCCCACAGTTAGTGGATTATTTTATTACCGAGGGTGGAAATGGTTATCTGGTCATGGACTACATTGAGGGTCCAACACTGCAGGATTTATTCGAAAAGAATCATCGTGAACTGCCGCTAAAGCTAATCATTCAAATTGCTTTTCAGTTACTTGATATTTTCCACTACTTACACACGTTTCAGCCTCGACCCATCATTTACCGCGATCTCAAGCCTTCCAACGTCATGATTAACCAACATAATCAAGTCCGATTAATTGATTTCGGAGTAGCTAGACAATTTAAACAAGGACAAACTTCCGATACCATGCAGATGGGGACGATCGGGTTCGCTGCTCCGGAACAATATCTAGGGCTGCAAACAGATGCTCGAACGGACCTGTATACACTTGGCTCCATGTTATATTACTTATTGTCCGGTGGTCACTATGTATATAGCAAGGCCAATCCGCTGGAACTGCGGAAAGATGAGATTCCAGAAACCTTGCGCACAACGATTCATTTTCTCCTGCAAGATCAACCTCAGAACCGCTGTCAAACCGCAATGGAAGTGAAGCTAAGACTTCGTTCCTTAACCCCTGAAGCCGATCTGCTTCAAACTGAATCCCACCGCCAAGCCACCTTACACCAATCAAATACGGCCGATAAATTAATAGTAATTGGCGGGTTATTCGCAGGTGTCGGCGCGACATTCACTGCAATTACGCTAGCCAGAATATTGCATGCCCTCCAAATCCCAAATGCGTTTGTTGAACAGCCGACGATAGAACCTGATTTATATATGCTGTTGTATGGTGATCGCCATGCACCAAGCCCCTATATGTTTCCCTCCGATCACATATGTGACCCATCTTCTACTTTCACAACACCGTGGATCAATGGGTTTACCACTTGGGCTCCTATTAACCCTGATGGTTTTCAAGGTGCATGGCAAGCCTCTCATGCTTTTAAGCTTCTGCACATGCTCAAAAAGCCGATCATCCTATGGGACGTATCGACTCAGTGGGAGCATCCTACGGTACAGGAGCTGTGCTATAGTGCGGATGACATTATCGTCATTGTGGATAGCTCGCCTGGCAAATGCGATCGTCCTCTCTCACGCAAGCGAATAGATCAATTCGCATCCTACCAGCAGCGAGGAAAAAAAGTGCATTACATCGCGAATGGTGAGTTACCCCCGCATTTTCAAGGGGAGTGGCAGGATTCACTTCCGGCTAAGCCGTTGTGTACCATGCCCTTAATTGCAAAATCCGAAGTGTTGCAAGCTGTGTGGAAAGGGGATTGCATTCAAGACCAGCCGCAATATTTGAACGTTTTTTATGAAGCATTGAAACCATTCCTCAGCGAGATTCTTCCGGACGAAGCCCTCAATCAATTCGCTCTACAACCCAGGAAATCGATATTTTCCCGTTTCAATAAGCGAGGGTAGTTTTTTTATTTAACAGATAAATCGTCCATGCTAGTAGGGTAGCGAAACAAGACCATAATAAATAGGGAACCAATAGCCAAGCAGCTAGTTTGGAATAAGGAATTGTTGCGTATAGTAACAAATACGTGGTAATAGCCACAATAGCGGAGTCAAGGAAAGCAAGACGTAAATTTTTTAATTTGAATTCGAAAAAGGTGAAGGCTTGGTTAGCCACGTAATTTAGCAATAATATCAAAACATAACTGCTGGCTGCTTCTTGAAATCCATCAGTTTTCACGTAAACAATAGCGACAGATGCGGAAATTAAAGCATATAAGATCGCCCAAGTAATTCCGAATAACTTAGCTGGTGGATTCCAACTTGGTTTTTTTAGAGAAGTGTAGTAGGACAGATCCGTTGGGAATAATACGCCGAAAATCGAGAATAGCGCATAGGTAATCAAGAACACAATGATAAACGTAAACACAAGCAAACACCTCCTATTTATGAACGAGCTTGTATTACTATATTACACGCGTTGGATAAGTTATAACCAAATTCAGCCAAAAGTATGATATGATGAGTCATATTTTGGATGAGGAATAGAGGGGTAAGCAGACATGGAGCAGCGATTTTCCAGAGAATCTAGATGTTTCAAAACATCACGTATTTTTCCAACCGATGTAAACAATCATAATACGCTTTTTGGTGGAAAACTGATGTCCTATATTGATGACATTGCTTCCATAGCGGCACATAAGCATTGTCGGAGGTCAGTTGTGACAGCATCTACGGATTCTGTTGACTTTTTGTCACCGATTCACACGTCGGATTCTGTCTGTTTAGAGTCTTTCGTGACATGGACAGGCAAAAGCTCGATGGAGGTATTCGTTAAGGTTGTAACCGAGGATTTGAAATCAGGAGCTAGAAAAATAGCGGCGACTTCCTTCCTAACTTTTGTTGCCTTAGATGAAAATAAGGTGCCCGTGGAAGTACCAGATGTCATTCCGGAGACGGAAGAGGAGAAGAAGCTGCATGAATCCGCCCCGCATCGCGCTGAGATGAGACGTATTCGTCGGGTGGAAAGTAAGAAGCTCGCTAGTTTCTTCACAATGAAGTATCCTTGGGAATAAAGGGATTGATTTATTAGGGAAATGTGGTACAATTTGGTTAATTGAAAATCGGACAAGCGGAAGCACCGCTGATTATAGAGAGATAATCTCTATCGTCAGCGCGTGCTTTTTTGCATTTCCGAAGGAGGCAGGAGGGGAAGTATGAGGGCGGAAACGATAACACGTATAGCCATAGTGCTCGCTGTTATGGGTTGTGTACTCATTGGCAATGGTACGTATGCGATGTTCGCTGGATAGCGAAAGTTTGGGAGAGGAGATGCTGAAATAAAGAAACTTCAATTGTATGTCTTAGATAACGACATGGTTTATGCCGAGCGATTAGCTGTATTCATTCGGGCGACGGAGTTCGCTGAACACGTGCAAGTAAAGCTTTTCTCGCAAGTCGAGCTCCTACTGCAGGTGTTAGAGGAACAGAACCTCAAGGGTGTACTGTTGATTTCTGATGCTTTTTATCCGTTATTGCAGCATCATCGCACTTCATTAAGCAAGATATTTTTGAGTCAATATATCAGAAATTCAGATTCGCCAGAAACAGTCCATCCTTTTTTATACCGTTTTCAGCCACTGCACGAGTTGGTCTCACACATTCAAGCCTTATACGCGGATGGTTCTCCTTCCGGCTTTGGCCGAACACAATTTAATCACACACGTGTTATATCCATTTATAGCAGCAGTGGCAATGCCGGCAAATCGATCACGGCTGTTCATATGGCGAAGCAGCTGGCATTTCGTGGTGAACGTGTCTTGTATCTGAGCTTGGAGTCCACAAGTACAGCTTCTCAGTGGCTGCAGGGCGAATCGGGGCGATTATCGCAGCTCCTCTATTATTTGAAGGACGCATCGGAATCGATTGGGCCGAAGTTGGCGCTATTAAAATCACATGACGCCACTCGAAGGTTCGATTATTTGACACCACTTGAGCAAATGAGGGAGATGCAAGAAATGAGTGGTGATCAAGTGAAAAAACTCATTGCGTCCATTGTTGGCCTTTCAGTCTACGATACCCTTATCGTTGATCTAGAGACGTCCATTCACCCGAGAATCGTCAAGAGCTTAGAACTCAGTGACACAATCATTTGGCTTATCCGAGATGATTGGAATGATATTTTTAGAACAAAATCGTTATTAAAACAAATGAGTGCCTTTCCTCAAATCCATTTTGTCATGACGAGCTTTAGGGGGACTCAAACCAATTCTTTCGATTTTCTAGGTAAAGAATTGACGTTCAAACTTCCTTATATTCCTGATTGGAAGGTTATGAGTTCGGCAGAACAAGTCTGGCAATCGGATATATTTTCCGAACAAGTGTATGTCATGCTACAAGCTGTATGCAATGAGAATGGGGGAATGCCCAGGGAAGGAGCTGCATCTTATCTTGAATCAAGGGCTGTTTAACGAATTAAAGCAGGAGATTAAAGGAAATCTCGATCTCACACATGAGGTTAGTGATGCACAGTTGCTAGGGCATATCGAAGAAACCATCTTCCGCGTTGCGAGTGCGCATAGCTGGACTTCGAGTGAAATGCATGTCGGGGTCAAGCGTATTTTCGATAGCTTTCGGGGCTTAGATATTCTCCAACCGTTAATTGACGATCCAACGGTGACAGAGATTATGGTTAATGGTCACAGCTGTATTTTCTTCGAACGAATGGGTGCCGTTGAACGTTACCCCTATGAGCTAGAAAGCGCAGAGAAGCTTGAGGATTTAATTCAAATGATTGTCTCCAAAGTGAATCGGATTGTTAATCAAGCCACACCAATTGTAGATGCAAGGTTGAAAGATGGTTCGCGCGTAAATATCGTGCTTCCACCTGCTTCTCTCAGTGGTCCAACGTTAACTATCCGTAAATTTCCTGCAAATCCACTGGATATGTCGGATTTGATTCGTATGGAAAGTATTTCTGGTGAAGCGGCAGACATGCTGCGGATGATGGTTGAAGCGGGATTTAATATATTTGTAGGCGGCGGAACTGGGTCAGGTAAAACGACGTTTCTCAATGCTTTGAGTGCTTGGATTCCTGAGCATGAACGCGTGATTACAATCGAAGATTCAGCTGAGCTTCAGATCCAAACTGTTCCCAATTTAGTCCGTATGGAAACGAGAAATGCGAATACAGAAGGGAAGGGTGCGATCACGATGCGCGAATTGATTCGATCTTCCCTACGGATGCGTCCAAATCGCATTATTGTTGGTGAAGTACGTGGAGCTGAGGCTTTAGATATGCTGTCTGCAATGAATACGGGGCATGATGGCTCCTTAAGTACCGGTCATGCGAACACCTCGCTGGATATGCTCAGCAGATTGGAGACGATGGTACTCAGTGCTGCTCCGCTCCCCATTGAAGTCATACGCAAGCAGATCGCTTCAGCACTTGATGTCATTGTACATATTTCCCGGATGCGAGATCGATCACGCAAAGTAACAGAGATTCATCAAGTTGTTGGCATGAAGGATGGCGAAGTCCAGCTGGAACCGCTTTTTCTCTTCGAGGAGAGCGGGGAGTCGCCAGAAGGTAAGCTCCTTGGAAAACTTCGATATACGGGTCAACCACTTGCTAATATGTACAAGCTTCAAATGGCAGGCAAGCAGCTACCTAGTTGGTTTGTTCGCAGTGAAGGAGGTGATGCAGGATGAGTGTGTGGTTGCTGCTCGTCTTAATGGGTGGCGCAAGTTGGCTCCTATTACTTTACCTTGAAAGACGAAAACACCCTCCTAAACGAAGCGAGAGCTCCCCAACACACAAGTCACCGCCAGTCCTCCCAGTTGTCTTCATCGATTATAACCAGTATCAACTGACCCCAAAGGAGAGAATAGCAGCTATTCTCATGCTTGCTTTACCAACATTCATGATCGGTTATATTTTCTATCAAAATGTTATCCTCGCTGCCGCTTTAGCATCTACAGGCTTTCTCTTTCCTCGCTTTCGTCGGCAGCAATTAATCCAAAAACGTAAAAATATGCTTTTTGTACAATTTAAGCAGGCGCTCAGCTGTCTTTCTTCCTCCATGACGGTGGGAAAATCCATTGAATCGGCATTTCGAGAGGCATGGGAGGATTTGAAGCTGCTGTATCCTGATCCCGCTTGTTTGATCGTCGTTGAGTTCGGCTTGATTTGCCGAAAGGTCGAAAACGGCGAACCGATTGAGGCGGCTCTTAAACATTTCGCAGATCGAAGTCATTTAGAAGATATCATGAGCTTTACCGATGTTTTTCTGACCTGTAAGCGTACAGGAGGCAATTTAGTTGAGGTGATGAAACGTACAGCAACGGTCATTGCAGAGAAGTTGGAAATAACCCAGGAAATTTCGGTCATGGTTGCTCAAAAACGGTTTGAATCGAGAGTTCTTGTTGTTGCTCCTATCCTCATTGTTGCTGTATTGGCTTTTTCCTCGCCTGATTATATGGTTCCACTTTATCGTGGGAACGGGATTTTCATCATGACTGTCTGCTTGTCGTTGCTTGGCGTTTGTTATGTACTCACTCAAAAAATAATGAATATCAGGGTGTAGGATGTGGATATGGCTATTTGGCTTGGCTCAAATTGTGTTTTGTATGTCAGTACAAGTGATCGGATGGAGGAAATACGGGGGACAGTTTCAAACGCAAACGTACCCCTTTCGGATGAAAATGCTTTTACCATCAAGCTGCTATGTAATCGATAAGCTCCAATTGTTAGAGAGGTTCCCCGATTTCACTTCAAAAATCCATCATAAATGTATGACTTTGTATGGGAGAAGCTTGTCTTCGCAAGGCAGTAAATGGTTTATAGCAGAACTAATTTCCGCTGGCATGGTGTGTCTATTCGTCGTTACAGTACTTGCCATTCTAGCAGGTGAAAATAGTTCGTTGCTTGTTTTAGGCGTGGTTGTTGCCATAGGAACTCCAATGATGATGGTTCGTGACTTGGACAGCAAAATACGAAAAAAACAGCAAAGGATGATCCTTGAGCTGCCTGAATTTTTGAGCACAATCGTGCTTTTAGTAAATGCTGGAGAGACCGTCAACCGTGCTTGGATACGTTGTGTTCAAGCAAAGCCGAATATGTCGGATTCCCCGCTTTTCAAAGAGTTGCTTGTAGCAGTGCATGAACTGGAGATGAATATCTCCTTCACGAAAGTATTGGAGGATTTCAGTAAGCGCTGCGCGTTACACGAAGTGTCATTATTTGCATCGACATTAGGTCTGAACTATAGAAGAGGTGGTAATGACTTTGCCGTTGCGCTGCATTCACTTTCGTTGGAGCTGTGGCAGCGAAGGAAGAGTATATCACGGACATTAGGGGAGGAAGCATCTTCTAAGCTTGTATTCCCGATGGTGTTAATTTTTGTTGTGGTGATGGTGATCGTCGCGGCACCTGCGTTACTCATGATGAACCAATAGGAGAGGGATGTTGAAATGAAAACAAGACTGGAAATCTTTAAGCGTGTGTGGAAAGAGGAAGACGGTTTGGGTACGTTAGAAATTTTATTGATTGTCGCAGTGCTCGTTGCGATAGCGATCATTTTCAGAAAGTGGATCGTTTCGTGGTTCCAGAAGCTGATTGGTGATGCGAACTCCGACCTGAAGGATAACAGTGCGGTAGCACCCTGTGCGCCGAGCCCGACCACGAGTTGTGCGCCGTAGTCAACTTCGTCTGTTCGTAAAAAATGACCAAGGTACCTTTACGTTAGAAGCCTCTCTGGTATTTCCTGTAATTTTAATATGTACAGTGACTTTGTTGTTTGTAGGCATGTTTGCCTATCAGCACGTCTACGTAGGGCAACTAGCTCGATCAGCCGCAGAGAAATTAGCTTTTACTTGGACTAACAGCCATAAAGATGTTAGTACAGGAAGTTTTAATCCGCAGGAAACGGATGGTTTGTATTGGCGTCTGACGCAGGATAATGTAAGTGACTTATTTGGCTTGTTACAAGGTAGTTCAGGGGCTAGCGTCGCACTCCCCACCAATCAAGCTAATGGACTAGTCGAGAAAAAGCTGGCCAAAGCCGCGGTATTACTTCCCAATGGCGTTACTGGAACAGCATCCTATACGAATTATTTACTAGATCATCGTGTTGAGGTGACTGTGAACAAGTCTTTTGTAATGCCCACAATACTAAGTCGGTGGATGCCTGCAACTCAAACGGAAAGTAAAGCTGTCGCACATGTTGTTGATTCTATAGAGCTGATCAGAACCACAGATCTGACACGCACTTATCTCCCAACCTTAGTGGGACGAATCTCTTCCCAGAAAGCGAAAGCAGCACTTGTAGATCCGATCAAAAGCGATTTGTCTGGTCCTAGCGTCACTATTCAATCTGAACGTCAGGCATCTTCCTACTTGAGGTCACTTGTGGGAGGGACAGAGGTTGTGCTGACGACTGTGTCTGGTAAAAGCAGGAAAATTGATGCTTTAGACGCAAGAGGTATTGGTCATCAAGCTTTTTATAGTATGACGGAAGCTCAGCTTCGTACCGAACAGCTGCCGAAGGATGTAGAACTTCTCCAACATGATCCGACCGTGAAAGGCATCGTTTGGCATTTTTTTAAGAAGGATGCCAGCGGCAAAGGGATGCCCACGGTTGCTTTTCGCAAAGAACTCGAACGTAAAGGGATCGTAGTCGTTATTCATAATTAGAAAGCGGGGAGCCATTGAAAAGATTCTTACTATCCGAAAACGGCACAGTATCCGTCTATTTGATACTTATTATTGTGCCGATTTTTTTATTTCAAGCTGTACTCATTGATTTTGCCAGAATTAAAGTAGCGGAGAAAGAAACGGAATCTGCCTTACATGCAGCTGCACGATCAGTGATGTCCTCCTTTGATCCCGAGCTGCAGAAGAGAGGACTTTATGGCATGGGTCTCTCTCAGGAGGCGTCAGAAAAATTACTTAAAGATGTTTTTGACCAAAACTTATCAGGTGGCGTTTCGGCGAATGCATTTCACTTTATTAATAACAAAGCTGTAGATGGAGCTTTGCGTGTTACGCCAGTGTATACGCTTGCTAGTCATGTCATATTTGAGAGCCAGCTCATAGAGGATATGAAAATAAAAGCACCGATTGAATACACGCTCGAAATTGTTGATAAATTTCAAAAGAGTGGTGTCCGTGAGCCTTTTCAAATCGGTTCGCAATTTGCGAAGGAAGCGTCAGAGATCGAGAAGTTGATCGAAGAAAGGGAAGGCTCGCTAGATGAAGCATGGCAGAGCGCGGAAGTGCTCTATACCAGAACTACTGAATTTCATAGCTATTATAGAACAAGAGTTGCAGAACTAGACAAATTAGCTGCTGAAATCGGGATTCATACCGTTGACGAAGTTCGTGGCGAAATCAGCCAAGTTCAAGAGAATTTGCGTTCACTTACGGCGAGCATAAGGAATATGGATCTTTCTTTAGCATCATTCGCACAAGCTGGTCCTGAGGCAGCAGCAAGTATCCAATCACTTGTAGAAGCCAAAAGCAGGCTTGAGGAGCAGGCTGGGATGCTTTCGCAAAAGCTAAATGAGCTTGAAGCTTTAGTTCGGAAAATCATGACTTACACGGCTCTCGTCATCTCTACGAAACTTGAGGTGGCAGCAGATGAAAGAGTTATTAAGCAACTACAACAGGTGATTGAGCCAACTTTGCGACTTGCCAAGCAAAAAAATGACGAGATACGATCAAAGTTGACAGGAATCTCGAGATCTTCTGCACAGGGAGATTCGGCAGCGTATGGTGTATTTCAACACGTTTCCCTAATTGGGGATGACTATTTTTATCAATATCAAACATCGATTGCAAGTATTGCCGCGTTATTTTCGACATTCCGATCTGCTGTAGAGAGTGTCATTTTGTATACTTCAGTACATACAAGTGAGGTCAATCAAGCCAACGACAGCTACTTGGCAATTGCAAATGATTTTCATACAAAACAAAGTCCGTTAGAAAAATCCAGAATGGATACAAATGAAGCAACAACGACAAATAAACAGACACAAAAGAATAAAATCCAAGCCATCATGGATCAGGCCAAGCAAGCTATAGGTGGTTGCAGCCTTACGAGTACGCAATCCGGTGATGGTGTGTCGTACAGTAAGCTCCAGGGTGAATCCGGTTACTATCAGAAATATCGACAAGCGAATGCTCAAGATACTATGATCGGGAACGATGTTGCCTATGACATTGAAAAAGCAGAACCTGCTAGTTTAAGGGCAATGGATATGCTTGAAGTAATAAACAGCGCGGCGGAAGTACTGCGAGATGAACTTTACGTGAACGAATATGCCTTAACAAAATTTAACTTTCGAACTTATGGATTAGAGAAAGATCCCAGCGGGAATCCAAAATTGTCTAATGAGCTAATAGATCCTGGGACTCATGCACTAGTAAACCAAGAAGTTGAATATCTGTTGTATGGATTCTCCTCGTGTGCGGCAAATATGTCCTCGGCTTATGCAGAAATGTTTTCATTACGCTTAGCGATTCGTACCGTTGAAGCGCTATTAGATCCCAAAAAAGAACTTCTCCAAATTGGCTCCCCGTTACTTGTTTTTCTGGCCGCAGCGGCTCAAGGTGCAGCAGAGGCGTTCGTCGACATGAACGCATTGGTAAAAGGGGAAGCTGTTGAATTATCATCAAAGCTCTCCTCATCAGCGCTCAAGTTGACGTATAAAGACTATCTCCGTTTATTTCTCATGCTGCATAGCAACAATACTAAGCTGATGTCCCGAATTCAGGCGCTCCACGAATTAGAAACAGGCAAAGATCTCAATCAAGCAACCTCCTATATTCAAGCGAATGCAACGAGTGAAATAAGGCTTTGGTTTATTCCTCAAGTAATGAAACTGCTGGATGGGACTGGACTTTTAGGATGTAAAGTTGTTGGAACACAATGTCAAATGAATCGAGCTGCTGTCGTTTCGTATTGAGGAAGGAGACATGGATTTGCTTCTCAAATTTCACAAAGAGCAAGAAGGCGGCATCGTCCTGGAGGCTTCACTCCTTCTACCTATGTTTCTTGCTTTTGTAGTAGGTCTTGTTCTTTTCATTCAAATTGCTCTGGTTGAAATGGCGTTGCAGTCTGGCGTATCCGAGGCGACGAAGTCCATTGCGGGTCAACTGTATCCCGTGAGGATATTAGTTCAAAAAGCCCAATCGAAATATGATCAAAGCCGTGCCGCGGAGATGCTTAATACTGTCGTGGATCAAGTGCAATCGGCAAGGAATCAGGTGACGAATACAGAGGATATTGCTGATGAATTCGCGGCCTATATACCAGATTCCCTGTTGGAGCTCGTACGATGGGAAAAAGAGAAGCGGGAGCTTGGCGAAGGCATGGCACATGATGAGTTAAATGGTTTTTATGAAACACAGGTGAAGCCGCGAATGCTCGCGGTATTTACACCTATTGTGTTTGCGTTTTGTGATGCATCGATCCTTGATAAGAGAAACTTTAAAGTCATTTCCATAACATTACCGAGTGTGAAGCAAGACGGTGAGGCATTTTTTGGTTTGGAAGTACAACTGACCTATAAATTGCCCATTCCATTTATGAGCCAAGCAATTGTTTTGAAAAAAAGGGCTTATGAGCGGGCGTGGGTAGGAGCTTAGAATGAAAGGAGGAATAACATTATTCTTGTATGTCATGGTCTATTTATCATTTTTATCACCATTGCTTTTGCCATTGATGTGCGTCATTCAAAGCTGCCTAATATGTTGACCATGTGTGGAACGATTTTCGGATTATTGTTCCACACATGGTTAGAAGGTTGGGACGGGTTACTTTTTTCCCTCATTGGTGCATGTACAGGATTTCTGATCGTATTTGTATTGTATGTAATTGGCGCATTGGGAGCTGGAGATGTCAAACTTTTTGCTGCTATCGGAGCAATTATGGGCGTGATGTTTGTTTTACAAACATTAGTTTATGCGATTTTATGGGCAGGATTAATCGGAGTATGCCTTATCCTTATTCAAAGAAAAATGAGAGCAACGGGTCGTAAGCTTGCAGGTTGGCTGTTCTCAATATTTGCGCTCAATAAGATTGAAACCATTATTGAGCTTAAGCAGCAAAAAAATATCAAATTTCCTTTTATGTACGCAGTTTTTCCAGCTGTGGCTGTAACGAGTTACTATTCTTTGCTTTGAATGAGGTGATTGGATGACGCAAGAAGTATTCGGACTTCGTTATGAATTTGTTTATCGACATGGACATCTTATGGAGTTGTTTAAAGAAGGAGGATTAGCAGCATGTGAGCTTTCAAACTTGCAGGTCCGCATGTTAGAAGCCAATCAAGTTCCGAGGCTGCTGCCGCTCGACATTCATGAGGTGGATTCGAACATTCGACTCCTGTATAGATTGTCTTCCAAACGAATGCTATCACATGTCTTGAAGGTAGAGAAATTCTCGATCCAGGTACTGGCTAAGTTGATGTATGCGATTGTTTGTACACTGGATGAGAGCAAGAACTATATGCTGTGTGAGATGAATTTCGTGTTGAAGGATAATTTTATTTTCATAGGACAGGATTGGTCGGATGTTTACCTGACATATGCGCCCTTAGATATTGATCATGATGTCGATGAGAGCTATCCTGCGATAGATGCACTCCTCCATAAACTTATCTTACATCTAGGGGAAGAGGAACAGGATCAACTACATGTTTGGATTCCCACACATTTAGCTAGAAAAAGTTTTCATGCATATAAGGAAGCGTTGTTAAAGTTGATGGACGAACCGATTCTTACACGAAAAACAATTCGTGCAGCACAATCCGAACCTATTGAAGCCTCTTTACCAGAACTAGGATTACCCAAAGCACATTGGAAGCGCGATGAAGATAAACACATACTGCCAAGATTTGAAAACCCCATTTTGTCAGAACCTGATCAGAAGCAAATGAATGGACAAGAGATCAACAAGTCTTTAACATCAAATTTTAAAATATTCCCACTATCATTCATTCCTCTACAGCAACGAGGGCGATGGATGGCAATAGCTCTTATTCTCATCCTATTTGCTTTTCTATGGCAGCAATATTTGGCACACCCTTGGGCGAGCATGCTGCAAATCATTGCTGGAATCACGCTGTTGTTGGGGGATGTGGGTTTTGTTCTTCTCTTCTTAGGTCGCCCAGAGTTCTCTAGACGAAGTTCTCCTAATAAGAAAAGTTCTTCCATCGCTCACAACATCAATGATCCGTATTATGACGTCATGCGTGACGAAGAAAATAGTGTGTCGGATCCAATGGACATCCAACACTACTATCAAAATCTGGCCTTGCATACAACCTTGCTAGGTCCATCACATTCAAATGCCACGGTGTTCCTTGGGAAATCTCCCAAGCGAGATCAGATTGGTCCTCGATTGGAGAGTAAAGTTGAAGGAATCAGCCATACCGTTCCTATCAACAGTGAAGTTTTTACTATTGGCAGGGGAGATTTAAGCAGCAGAGTCGATTATGTGGTGGAAGATGTGGGAGTTTCCAGAATTCATGCGGAAATTGTTCAAACTAGCAGTGGCTTTCAACTACGAGATGCAGGCTCTACCAATGGTACATTTTTGAATGATTTCCCGATTGTCACCTATCAAGGATATCCGTTAAAAGATGGGGACATTGTGCGAATTATTCGACAAGAACTGACTTTTCGGCTCTAATACAAATAGTTCTACTTCCTGTCTGCCATGAGCAGTGGTATAATAAGAAGTCGCGTGTAAAATGCGTGATTATCTTAGAACTAGACAGGGGTTTGGTTTTACAAAATGAGTCTTTTAACAATTGAAGATTTAAGCCACAGCTTTGGTGATCGTACATTGTTCAAAAATGTATCATTCCGCTTGCTTGCTGGTGAACGCGTTGGCATCGTAGGAGCAAATGGCGTGGGGAAATCCACGTTGATGAATATATTAACAGGCAAGCTTTTGAAAGATACAGGCAAGGTGGAATGGACCCCGCGAGTCCATTATGGATATTTGGACCAGCACTCCGTGCTAGCAGCAGGTAGAACAATCCGTGATATTTTGCGTGATGCGTTCCTGCCCCTGTATGAAGAAGAAAAAAGAATGATGGCTATTACCGATAAAATGGGAGATGCCACGCCTGAGGAGCTTGAAGTGCTTCTCGAGGAAATGGGCGAAATTCAAGAACGTCTGGAAATCGGTGATTTCTATCTGCTTGACGTGAAAATTGAAGAGATGGGTAATGGACTTGGATTAAATGCGATTGGATTAGATCGTGATGTGACGTCTCTTAGTGGTGGACAAAGAACGAAGGTTCTCCTAGCTAAACTTTTGCTAGAAAAACCAACAGTCCTATTGCTCGATGAGCCTACCAACTATTTGGATGTAGAACATATTGAATGGTTGAAAATGTACTTGAAGGATTACCCGTATGCATTCATGCTGATTTCACATGATACGGAATTTATGAACGAAGTCGTCAATGTTGTCTATCACTTGGAGTTTTCCAAGTTGACAAGATACACGGCGAATTATGAGAAATTCCTTGATATGGCTGAAATGAACAAGGCACAGCATATCGACGCTTATGAGAAACAGCAGGAGTATATCAAGAAGCAGGAAGATTTCATCGCACGTAACAAAGCACGTGCTTCAACCTCAACTCGTGCGAAGAGCCGCGAGAAGCAGTTGGATCGAATTGACCGCATTGAGCGTCCTGAAACGGCAATGAAGCCTACATTCGTATTCAAAGAATCGCGTTCAAGTGGTAGAATCGTATTTGAAGCGGAAAATTTGGAAATTGGCTATGATCGTGCCTTGCTTCCAAGAATGAATGTGACGATTGAGCGCGGCGAGAAAATTGCGATCGTCGGCTGCAACGGGGTCGGTAAATCTACCTTATTGAAGACGATTCTTGGGAAAATTGAGCCATTCAGTGGCAAAACGTATCGCGGCGATTATTTGAGTCCTGCCTACTTTGAGCAGGAGGTCAAAGCGCCAAGCATGACTCCGATTGATGATGTATGGAATTCTTTCTCTTCCATGACACAGAACGAAGTCAGAGGAGCGCTTGCGCGAGTTGGTCTCAAGAATGAGCACATCACCCGTGCGATGAGCATGTTGAGCGGTGGCGAACAAGCGAAAGTTCGTCTTTGCAAGCTGCTTATGCAAGAAAGCAACTGGTTGTTATTCGATGAGCCTACGAACCATTTAGACGTCGTAGCCAAAGAAGAGCTGCAGCGTGCTTTGAAAGAGTATAAGGGTACCGTACTTCTTGTTTGCCATGAGCCTGAATTCTATGAAGGCTGGGTAACTCGTGTGTGGGACGTTGAAGAATGGTCTGCCAAAGTAACGAATTAATCAATTTAACAAATGGAGGAGATAACGATGTTAACGCATGTTGTGTTTTTTAAACTCAAAGATCGTAGTCCAGAAGCCATAGAAGTAACCAAAGCCGTTCTTACGAACATGGAGGGTAAAATCCCGGTTTTAAGACACATTGAGGTTGGAACAGACATCCTACACCTAGAGCGTTCTTACGATATCGCACTCATTACGAAATTTGATTCCCTAGACGATTTGAAGGTTTACGATACGCACCCTGTGCACGAACAAGTCAAAGCTCATATGAAAACAGTTCTTGATGGAACGTCCGTCTGTGTTGATTTTGTAAGCTAACCCATGTTTGAAAAACATAGGAGAACAGTGTAGTATCCTTAGAAGAGGCTCGTTCTTGACGTTGTCAGGCACTAGCGAAAATTCTTAGGCTGCACTGTTTTTTGTGTGTTTAGCGCAATACGAATTTACATAGACATGGGAGAGGAATCCAAGTGAAGTCTAAATTAAATAGAGCTTACATGATAGAAGTTCTAGAAATGCTGCTGCGGACTCCTAGTCCAACAGGGTATACGCATCACATTATGCAAAAAGTAGAGCTAGAAGTCAGTAAGCTTGGCTTTGAGCTTTCTTATACGAATAAAGGCTGCGGCATTGTGACCATTCCAGGTGTTAGTTCTGATCGCGTAATTGGCATTTCTGCGCACGTAGACACTCTCGGTGCTATGGTTCGTTCAATTAAAGAGAATGGCACGTTGAAAATTACGTCACTTGGCGGGTTTATGATGGGTGCGATTGAGAATGAGTATGTGCAAATTCATACGCGTGATGAGCAAGTATTTGATGGAACCATCCTTACGTCGAGACCTTCTGTTCATGTTTACGAGGACGCGCGTGAGTATAAGCGCGATGAAGCGAATATGGAAGTCCGCATTGACGAGCTTGTTAGCTCAAAAAAAGATGTGCAGGCACTCGGAATCCGTGTTGGCGATTTCATTTCTTTCGATCCGCGTGTCCAGGTGAAGGAGAATGGTTTTGTAAAATCGCGTCATTTGGATGATAAAGCGAGCGTAGCGTCGCTATTCGGACTTCTTAAGCTGATCAGAGAACAAGGTTTACAGCCTCATTATACAATCAAGCTGTTCTTCTCCAACTACGAAGAAGTTGGTCATGGCTCCTCATTTATCCCTGAGGATATTACAGACTTTATTGCTGTAGATATGGGGGCGCTTGGTGATGATTTGAGCGGCAGTGAGCGAGATGTTTCTATTTGTGCCAAGGATTCCTCGGGCCCATATGATTTTGCGATGACTTCAAAAATGATCGAGCATGCTGAGAAGTTGGAAATTGGCTATGCAGTTGATATTTATCCGCGCTATGGTTCGGATGCATCGGCAGCATTGAGAGGCGGCCGTGACATTCGTGCGGCGCTAATAGGGCCTGGAGTTCATGCGTCACATAGCATGGAGCGAACGCATATGGATGCTGTAGTGAATACAGCAGCCCTTCTTGCCGCGTACATCCAGGAGCCGGTGCAAGGATGAATATTTTAAGCGCAGTCGATATAACCAAAACCTACGGCGACAAAGTGCTTTTCGATGATATCTCGTTCACCCTGAACGAGAAGCAGCGCATTGGCCTCATCGGCGTGAACGGCACAGGCAAGTCCACGCTGCTGAAGATGCTGGCGGGTCTGGAATCCCCAGATCGCGGCAAGCTCGTGCACGCGAACCATTTCCGCGTGGAATACTTGCCGCAAAACCCAGAGTTCGATCCGAACTCCACGGTGCTTGAGCAAGTATTCCACGGCGATTCGCCGCTCATGAAGACGCTGCGCGACTATGAGCTGGCCCTTGCCGACTTGGAGCTGGACGCCTCCAACGAGAAGAAACAATCGCGCCTGTTCTCTGCTCAGGCGCGCATGGATGAGCAAGGTGCCTGGGAAGCCAGCACCTTGGCCAAAACCGTGCTGATGAAGCTCGGCATCAGCGAGTTCGACAAGCCCGTCGGCCAGCTGTCCGGTGGTCAGCGCAAACGCGTCGCCATGGCGCGCGTGCTCATTCAGCCCGCCGATCTGCTCATCCTCGATGAGCCGACGAACCATATTGATAACGAGACAGCCATCTGGCTCGAGGAGTTCCTCAGCAAATGGCGCGGCGCTTTGCTGCTCGTTACCCATGACCGGTACTTCCTAGAGCGGGTCACCACCCGCATTCTGGAGCTGGACCGGGGCAAGATCTACAGCTATGAGGGGAACTACGAGTGGTTCCTCGAGAAGAAGGCGGAGCGGATGGATTCCGAAGCCGCTAGTGAAGACAAGCGGCAGAATCTCCTCCGCCGCGAGCTGGCCTGGCTCCGTCGCGGCGCGAAGGCGCGCACGACGAAACAGAAGGCGCGTATTAACCGCGCCGAGGAATTAAGGGACCGCAAGGTGGACGGTTCCGCTGACAAGCTCGACATGGCGCTGGCTGGCAGCCGCCTTGGCAAGAAGGTGATGGAGCTTGGCGACATCACCAAGTCTTTCTCAGGCGGGAAGCAGCTGCTCAGCGGCTTCAGCTACATTGTGATGCCGAAGGATCGTCTCGGCATCATTGGTCCGAACGGCAGCGGCAAGTCGACGCTGCTTAATATGCTCGCCGGGCGCATTCAGCCCGACAGCGGCACGATCGAGACCGGCACTACGGTGAAGTTGGCGTACTACACACAAGAAAACGTCGAAATGGACGAGAAGATGCGCGTGATCGAATATATCAAGGAAGCCGCGGAGCAGATTCGCACGTCGGATGGTGAAACCATTTCGGCCGCACAGATGCTTGAACGCTTCTTATTCTCTCCTAATTTGCAGTGGTCGCCAATCGGCAAACTCTCGGGTGGAGAGCGCCGTAGACTTTATTTGTTACGCACACTAATGGGCGAACCGAATGTTTTGCTTCTCGATGAGCCGACCAATGACTTGGACATCCAAACTTTGACGATACTGGAAGATTATCTAGATCAATTCTCCGGGGCTGTTATTACGGTTTCCCATGACCGTTACTTTTTGGATCGAACCGTGACGCATTTATTTGCATTCGACGGGAATGGTGGGATCGAACCGTTCATAGGAACGTATTCCGACTATTTGGAAGATAAACGGGAACAAGAAGAGGCGGAGCAAGCACGGAAAGAAATCGTGCGCCAAGCGAGCTCGAAGATGACTAGCGGCAGTACTGCTTCTACTCCTTCAAGTGCAAGCTCTGCTCCAGCCACGAATCGGCCGAAGAAGCTTTCGTTTAAAGAACAGAAGGAATGGGACGAAATCGAGAATACAATTGCTACTTTGGAGGACAAAGTCGACAGCTTGAAAAAGCAAATCGAAAACTCTGGAAGTAACTTCGATCTCGCACGTGATCTTTATGAACAAGAGCAACAAACCGCTGCGGAGCTTGAGGCTGCAATGGAAAGATGGACTTATTTATCAGAGTTAGTAGAAGAAATAGAACGAAATAAGTTATGATAGAAGAGGAAGTTCAAAAAGTCGGTTTTTGATTACGAAGATAGCCAAGAAGTCAATTCGACATCGAATCTTGCTTTCACCTTCGAAGGCAGGTAGCCATGTAGTTTTGCTACACTCCGCTCCTCCTTCTTCAGGTTCTGGCAACTTTCTCGGTGCTGAAAACCCGACTTTTTGAACACGTATTAAGATAAAATATTATAAAGGTAGGTATATAGACCCCATGATTAGTGTAAATAACGTGACGCTTCGTTACGGCAAGAGAGCCCTATTCGAAGACGCCAATATTAAATTCACACCAGGAAATTGCTACGGCTTGATCGGAGCAAATGGTGCAGGTAAATCGACTTTCCTCAAAATTCTTTCCGGTGAGATCGAGCCTAACACAGGCGAAGTTAACATTACACCAGGCGAGCGTATGGCTGTTCTGAAACAGAACCATTACGAATTTGATGAAATTGAAGTTTTGAAAACTGTTGTTATGGGTCATGCCCGTTTGTTCAAAATCATGGAAGAGAAAGATGCTTTGTATGCAAAAGCTGATTTCTCCGAAGAAGATGGCATGAGAGCTGCTGAGCTTGAAGGCGAATTCCAAGATCTAGACGGCTGGCAAGCAGAGTCCGACGCAGCAGAGCTTTTGATCGGTCTTGGTATTTCAACATCCATGCATGACACGAAAATGAAGGATCTTGATGGTAACGAAAAAGTTCGCGTGCTCTTGGCACAAGCTTTATTCGGTAACCCAAATATTCTTTTACTCGATGAGCCTACCAACCATTTGAACTTAGAGTCCATTCGTTGGCTGGAGCACTTCTTGTCCCGTTTCGAAGGCACTGTTATCGTCGTATCACATGACCGTCACTTCCTGAACCAAGTATGTACCCATATCGCAGATATCGACTTTGGTAAAATCCAAATGTACGTCGGTAACTACGACTGGTGGTATGAGTCCAGTCAATTGGCTCTTCGTTTGACGCGTGATGCGAATAAGAAGACCGAAGAAAAACGTAAAGAGCTCGAAGCGTTTATCGCACGTTTTAGTGCGAATGCCTCCAAATCCAAGCAAGCGACTTCCCGTAAAAAGCAGTTGGAGAAGCTTACGCTTGAAGATATTCGTCCATCCAGCCGTAAATATCCGTTCATTCACTTCAAAGGTGAGCGTGAAGCGGGCAAGCAGTTGCTTGCTGTTGAAGGAATTTCCAAAACAATTGATGGTGTTCAAGTATTAAATAACGTAACCTTTACGATTAATAAAGGCGATAAAGTTGCTTTCGTTGGCATTGATGGAATTGCGAAAACGACGCTGTTCAAAATTTTGATGGGCGAAATGGAAGCAGACAGTGGTACATTTGCGTGGGGGATCACTACTTCTCAAGCTTACTTCCCGAAAGACAGCCAAGATTATTTCAACTCTGATTTGACATTGGTAGACTGGCTTCGTCAGTACTCCAAGGATCAAGATGAGTCATTCCTACGCGGATTCCTAGGGCGCATGTTGTTCTCTGGTGAAGAAGCGTTGAAGAAAGCGAATGTGCTTTCCGGAGGAGAGAAAGTGCGTTGCATGTTCTCCAAAATGATGCTAAGCGGAGCCAACGTATTGATCCTTGATGAGCCTACCAACCATTTGGATTTGGAGTCTATCACGGCGCTAAACAATGGGCTTGTTGATACTGACTGTACGATCCTATTTGTATCCCATGACCATCAGTTCATCCAAACAATTGCTAATCGCGTTATGGAGCTTACGCCAAAAGGTCTCATCGATAAAATGTTTACGTATGATGAGTATTTGGAAAGCGAAGATGTGAAAAAACAGCGCGAAATTCATTACGCGTAAGAAATAAAGTGAAAAGCGCCCTGAAGTGTTACTTTCAGGGCGCTTTTAGCTACACAAAGTGTTGTCTAGCTGCCGCCAGTGCGACGGCGTTGGTTATTTACTTTTTTGGTCATTTGGCTTTTCGCTGTTTGATTGCTATTTCCAGCTGCTTTGGGGTTAGCGCGCGCTGCGGCTTGATCCGCTTGTTTCTGAGCTAGTTTGGCTTTGATCGCGTCGGCTAAGCTGACTTTTTTGACACCTTGTGGTTCGACCTGGTCGGCTTGCTGGTCTTGAGGCTTGTCTGACATAAGAACACCTTCTTTACATGGTATATCCATAGTATAATCGAATCAAAGAAAAGATGAAAGAAGGTGTGTGAGGGATGTTTGATCCAACGATCTATGACAATATCAAAGTAGTGCTCGAAGGGGCCGTCTATGATTTGGATTTGGAAGGTAAAATCATCATAACACGAAGAGAAGATTTAATTAACTTGTCCTCGATGTCTCGCACATTTGCTATTGAATTTGCTAGACAAGTGGGATTGCCGAATAAAGCGGAAATTCACTTACATGTGCATTTGAGTGATTTGGCAGCTGAAATTCTAGAAAATCCTACGGCTAAACCTGGGTGCACGCTGTTAATTAAGCTTCATACGTATGTGAACGATCCCGAAATAGATTGCCCGATGATCGAAGCACAATTGAACGCCATTTGGGAGCAACGTCCGCGTATTACCCAGCAAATTTCGTATCTATATGGGGAACAACCAGAGGAATACCGCAATCTCATTACGTTATCCTTTGGACGCAAAATTGATGAGAGCCATCTCGATGACTTTTCCGATCTAATCGACTATGCGTTTGAAAGCTTAGTGTGGTTGGATGAAAGAGGGGCATAAGGATGCAAGAGTTATTTCAAAAAGAGCTTCAGGATAAAGTTAATCAAGCTCGCGAAGAATCATTCGCTGTCTTTATGTACACGCCGTTATGTGGCACCTGCAAAGTAACAGAGCGCATGCTGGACATTATTCTGACGATGAAGCCCAACTTGCCGTTAGTGAAATGTAATATTAATTTTCTGCCTCAAATCAGCCAAGAATGGCAAATTGCAAGTGTCCCATGCATTGTCATGATCGAACCAGGGAAAGAGAAGCAATATCTGTATCGGATGCAATCCGTGGATGAGCTATACCGCAGACTAATGCCATTAGTAGAACAAGAATAGGAGTTGAGTATACGATGAGTTTTCAAATCGGAGACCACGTTATCGCTGAGTATAAAACAGGGGTTTATTTTGGTGAGGTTGTTGAGTTGACTTCCAGCATGAAGGCGGCTGTTCGTATTCTTGCCGTGAAGGATCACCCTACACAAGGAGATTTACATAATCCGATGGATCCAAGCGTAGCTTTTTTTCATCAAAGAAGAGCATTATCCCATCAAGAGATTGCATTAATGCCAATTGCAACGATTCGTCCTTATGCGGGTGATGTGCCAGATTACCAAGTGTCTCTGAAGAGAGCGCTATTGGCTCAGATCGATAAGCTGTCAGACATGGAAGCATGGGCCCGACGCTCTCTGCAGGAGCTTGATCAGCTGAGTAAAGAATATTTTCCACCGTCCAATTAGGAAACTTCTAAGTACAACTTCGTACCATCATTGTATTTGAAAATAGCTACATCACCAATGATCTCGATCATCGAGATCATTTTTAATTTTCTGCGAAATTCAAAATGTAGTTCGTATTCCTTCAATTTCGTTGAGAGTAACTCCATCTGGGAACGTTTATGAGTAAAATTCATCACAGGGATCGATTTATTCTTAAAACGAATTGTGTTTGCTTGCATATTCAAAACCCTCCTTTACACGGTAACTGCTGCTTTGTTGCTGCCTTACACTATTTAGGATACATTTCAAATGTTAAATATGTTTGCGTTCAACTATTAAAAAAGTTTTAGCAATTTATTATATGTGAATAATAGCGCTACAGGGCTAGTTCCGCTAAGATAAATTTTGGAGGAGCAGATTCGTTGTTGCGGGGAGGGTTAACCCCATTTATAATAGATAAGATTGTATTCTAACAGGTTCTGGAGGGTCACAGAAATGACAGTAGCAAAACCAACTCGTATTGGGATTATTGGCGCCGGAAATATCGGGAATGTACACATGGAGACTTTTAAAACGATACCAGGGGCACAGCTTGCAGGCGTGACAGACGTATATTTGCCTCTTGCTGAAACGAGAGCGAAAGAACATAACATTGAGCAGGTATATGCAAATTCAGATAAATTGTTAGCAGATCCTTCGATTGATGCGGTCGTTATTGCTGTGTCGAATGAGTGGCATGCACCGATTGCAGTACAAGCGTTACAGGCTGGAAAGCATGTCATGCTGGAAAAGCCGATGGCGATCGATTTAGCTTCAGCTCGTCAAATTGTTGAAGCAGAGCGCAAAGCGGGCAAGGTTCTCATGATCCCTCACCAAATGCGTTGGGAAGCAGCGTCGATTGCTGTGAAGGAGCAAGTGGAGAAAGGTGCGCTTGGTCACATTTATCATGCGAAAGCGAGCTATCTGAGACGTAAAGGCATTCCAGGCTGGGGAACATGGTTTACGCAAATGGAAAAATCAGGCGGAGGTCCATTAATCGATCTTGGCGTACATATGTTAGATCTAACCTTGTATTTGATGGGGAATCCAAAGCCGGTTTCCGTGTATGGATCAACCTATGCAGAGTTTGGCCCACGTAAGCAAGGGATTGGCACATGGGGAGCTCCGAATTGGCAAGGGAAATTTGATGTTGAGGATTTAGCGACAGCCTTGATTAAGTTTGAAAATGGGGCAACACTTTCCTTGGATGTCAGCTGGGCAGGCCTACTTGAAACGGATAACTTGCCAGTTGTACAGTTGTTAGGTTCTGAAGGTGGCGCGTATTTGAAAGGCGCAAAAGGAAAGCTTTTTGCAGAAAAATTCGATCGAATCGTGGAAACAGAGCTTTCGGCTCCTGCAGCGAATGATGATCCACGAGCACGTATGGTGCAGCATTTCTTATCCAGTATCGCGAGTGGTTCTCAGCCGATAACTTCTGTCATGACAGGCTATACGAATAATTTGATCCTAGATGCGATTTACCGTTCGTCGCAAACAGGCGATGAAGTGAAATTGAACTGGGACATCGAGTAGACAGGGGCTGCAAGCAAGTGAACTGGGAGTTATTTAGTATCATCGGGACGATCGCCTTCGCAGTTAGTGGTGCGATCGTGGCGATGGAAGAGGAATATGATATCTTAGGTGTGTATGTACTTGGTCTTGTTACAGCGTTTGGTGGCGGGATCATTCGCAATATGCTAATCGGAAAACCGATTGTTCTTCTATGGGAGCAAGGGATGTATTTTCAAATCGCTTTATTTGCGATGACAGTTGTCTTCCTTATGCCTGTGAAATATATTCGTATGTGGAAAACCTGGGAAGCCTTCTTCGATGCAATTGGCTTAGCGGCATTCGCAATCCAAGGGGCGCTCTATGCGACAAATATGGGTCACCCACTAAGTGCCATCATCGTTGCCGCGGTACTAACTGGGATTGGAGGAGGAATGGTTCGCGACGTGTTAGCAGGTCGGAAACCACTCGTGCTCAAAGATGAAATTTACGCCGTCTGGGGCATGCTCGCAGGCGCATTGGTCGGACTTGGGTGGTCACAAGGTACGTGGCAGTTAGCTATTCTTTTTGCACTTATCATCATTTTGCGTATGTTCTCAGTTAACTACAAATGGAAACTGCCGAAACGCTCTTTGCGTGATACTTTAGTGGAATCCACAAGAAGATCGGATTCCTAGTCCAATTCACTTGCATGGTAATCGCTTTGAGACAGGAGGAGAGTCATTTGGAAGCATCTTTAACACAGCAACAGAAAATTTCAGCTGAAACGATTGCGACCCGTATTATTTCCGTAAAGGAATTGTTGCAAACGGAGTTAGATCTGTATGAAATATCGAAGGATTCAGAGACCGGTGAGCATTACTTGCACTACGCCTATATGCACCGAGATTTCACCAATACAGGAGAGCCAGAGTCCTTTCATTACTTAATGCCAATTGAGAATGATGATGTGCTTGGTATGATTTTTGGAGAGCAAGGGTATGCCTATCCAGAGCATTGGAACGCTTCCTTCTTAAGAAATGGACCAGAAGGCTTTTATATCTGGTTTGATCCTTCGCACGAAGCTGAACAATCCGAGGATGAGGCCATTGCGGCGGATCTCCTTAAGAAGCTTCGAGCCTTTCATGATCAAGGGAATGTAGATCCGGAAGCCGTTCGTAAGCTTTTAGAAGACATGGATGAGACCAGGAATAAAGAAGATTAGATTCAAATCGAAAGTGAAACCTGAAATGGAAATCGAAATGAACCTCTTCGAAACCGCTCAACTTGAGTGGTGGCGATGGAGGTTTTTTTTATCATAACTCTGAAAATACGATCTTTACAGCACCATTTAGCGTAAAAGTGGAAATGCGTGCGTTTATGCTAACAAAGTAAAAACTGTAAGATTTTTCACCTAGAAGTTTAGTAAAAATAAGGGAAATGGACCATATTAACACTAGAGTCATTTGAAGAAAAGAAAGGGGGACACTTAATAATGGAAATGGAATCGTATCATTTTGCAAATTTAGGCATTCATGAGGAATTAATGCAAGATCTTCGCAATCTAGAATCTCGCATGAAAGAGGAATTAGGGTACGAAATTGCGCTAATTGCGTATACCAAGGAAGCGGATGGGCTTCCAAGCAAGTAATACATACAGAGAAATAGGGGGAATGACGATGAAAGCTGTGAAAATGTCAGTTATTATGACGGCTGCCTTCGTCGGCTTGACGGGGTGTTCAGCAGCACACTCTAACAAATTAGAAAAGGCTTCGGTGTCTATTCAAAGTGTTGGCCTATCAGATTCTAGTGCTACAAAGATTCAAGATCAGTCGAACAGCGCTGCAAAAGTCACTAAAAAAGATCAAACACGAGGGCAATCGCGCTTTGAGAAAGACGATCTACATCGCAATACGTACCTTTCCATGAACCGTGAAGTAGCAGATCAAGTGATGCAAGAGGCTCATCTGGGCTCAACTTCAATCGCGATGACGGACACGAATATCTACGTAGCAGTTGATATGGGGGAGTTACAAGATCAAGGTATAAATGATCAAGCTAAACAATTAAGCAAGTATAACGATCCAGCGACGGAAGCGGGGTTGTTCGGTTCAGGAGCAGGCGCTCAAATGGATTGGGTATCCGCGAAGCCTATATCTGGTGACAGCATCAATGTTATTCGACATGTGTTAACGCGCATATATCCCGATTCGCATATTTTCATCTCGTCAAATGCTTTGTTCGTAAATCGGATGATGTACTACGACATGCAGCAACGAAAAAATAAACATATGGATATGTACTTGCACGAGTTTAATACGATGGTGCAATATACATTTAATAGTCCCAAATGAGTAATAAATACAAGGTTCGAGCTTACTGCAGCTCAAAAATCTGCGAATATGTCCACAAAGATGATGTGCTGATCGCGATTAATTATGAAACGGCCTATAGTTTGGCGCAGGTGTACAACGAATTTTCGTCTAAACCAAGCTGCCCTTCTTGTGGAGAAGCCATGGCTTTCTATGCCCACTCCGTCATTGAGGAGCCTTGGCTAACCTGATGAAGCTTGACAATTCGCGCTTTCCTGATAATAGTTAGAGAATAATGCAATCAGGAAAGGAATGCCAAAGCGATGATGACAGATCTTTTGAAAATAGATGCTTTACCACCAGAAGTCCGAAAGCGTTTAGATGAGCATAAGCAGATCCTCCATACAGCCGAAGACAGTAAGCTAATAGGAATTGCAGCGTATGAAGCACCCACGGAGGAACTGCTCAAAGACGCAATTTTGTCACTATTTTTGGGCAAAAACGTACTTTTAAAGGGTCCGACCGGATCTGGCAAAACGAAGCTTGCTGAGCACGTTTCAGCAGTCTTTAATCAGCCCATGCACAGTGTGAATTGTTCCACGGATTTGGATGCTGAGGCATTACTTGGCTTCAAAACACTAACACATGATGAGCAAGGTCGGAGTCATATTGCGTTTATCCCAGGTCCAATTATGAAAGCAATGACCAAAGGACACTTGCTCTACATTGATGAGATTAATATGGCCAAGCCAGAAACGCTGCCTCTAATCAATGGTGTTCTGGATCACCGCAGATCGATAACAAATCCATTCACAGGTGAAGTAATTACTGCGCATCCAAACTTCAGAGTTGTCGCAGCAATTAACGAAGGCTACATTGGTACCGTGCCGTTAAATGAAGCGCTGAAAAATCGTTTTGTCACAGTGGAAGTGCCTTATTTGCAAGGTGAATTATTGTTTCAGTTGTTAAAAAGTCGTTCCGTGTTGCATGACGAAAAGCTGTTGCGTACCTTCGTTCAACTATCTGCTGATTTGCTTTCCCTGATTGAAATGGGGCAACTGCCCGATGAAGCGGGATCGATTAGGGCTTTGTTAGACGCATGTGATTTGGCTGCTTACATACCACCGATGCGTGCTGTTACGCGCGCGATTGCGGATAAGCTAGAAGATGAAAGGGAACGTGCAGCTGTGATGAATACGGCTGAAACGTTATTGTAACGCAATGTTCGTAGGAAGCCTTAGCCGATTGGATGATAAAATCGATGCGATGCTGCACATGCAGCTGGTGGATTTAGCTCGATTATTTACGAAACGTGGAAAGCTTGAGGTCGAGGCTGGATTTCATGCGCATTATGATGAAACTGCCTTGCAAATGACGGTTAGTCAGTTTTGGTGGGATTATCCGCTTCGTGATAAATCAGCTGGCATGAAAAGCGATGTGTATCTGCGCTGCCTTGGCAGCGCTTGGTTTACAGGTAGGGAGGCAGTAAGCAATTATCTCCACTACTGTACGAACGTAAGGTTTCCAAAGTTGGCTAACAGCTTATTTGCGCTATGCGAAGATATGCGCTTGGAGCGAATATGCCGCAGTCAACGTCCGGGAATGGGAGCTGTATTTGCACATCGACATCATATCTTAGGTGGATATTTCGGGCATAAGCTCCGAACTCATTTGAGTAAAGGAGAGTTGGCCGATGCAGCGCTGTTGATCGTGTATGGCTGGTTCACAGGGAAGTCGTGGCAGGGTGAACCGTTCGCTACTGCGCTTGGAAACGAGCTATCTACCCGCTTGGTTGGTCTCTATGCGGTGCTAGAGCAAATGGAGGAAGCGACGCATACGGCCCAAGTTGCGACTTTGTGTGAACGAATATTTGACACACTGTCGCCTTGGATAGAGCGTGATGCTGTGTCTGCGTACTTTTGGATACAGCAGGGAAGCGGCATCGCAGATCCCTTGCCTGCGGACTATAAAGGCGAGTTGAAGCGTGCGAAGCGGCTCGCCAACGATGATGTGCTCCCCGAACAAGAGGGGGAGCGTCAATTGCCCGGCCAAGAGCGGATGCCGACTTGGCATCGTGAGAGCAGCGACCGCAGCCCAGGGCTGCTGCGGTTCGAGCTGGAGCGCGGCGCTCGCACCGCCGCGCAGGGCTCTGCGCCCCGTGAGGGCGATGCCGCCGACCAGGCGCTCGCCATCACCCAGGGGCGCTCGCAGCGCGCCCAGCGCACTGGCGCCGCCGCTGAGCGGCGCCAAGGGGCTTCCGTGCCCGCGGCCGTGGGGCACGGGGAGGGCGAGGTCGCCGCGTATGCGACGGCGACCTGGCTCTTGCCTGAACGTCCTACTGCTGCGCAGGAGGACGGGTTCAGGCGCCTGAGCGAGCGCGCAGCGCCGCTCGCGAAGCCCTTGCAGCGTGCGATACGGCGCACGCTGGAGCAGAGGCGGATCGCCCCGCGCGGCGATCGGCTGTTTGGGCGGCTCGACAAGCGGCTTACGCGAGCCGTCACGCAAGAGCTGCCGCGCCTCTTCTATAAGAAGCGCGCGCCAGTACCCCAGCTCGACGCAGCGTTCGCGCTGCTCGTCGACTGCTCGGCGTCCATGTATGACAAAATGGACGAAACCAAGCTCGGTCTCGTGTTATTCCACGAGACCCTCCGAGATCTCCGAATCCCACATGAAATTGTGGGATTCTGGGAGGACGCGGACCGCGTGACCGAGCAGGAGGCACCGAACCTGTTCCAGGTTGCGGTGGACTTCGGCTCCTGCTTCGCGGCCGGAAGCGGAGCGGCTCTGATGCAGCTGGAGCCGCAGCAGGACAATCGCGATGGCTTCGCTATACGCGAGATGATGAAGCGGCTGCTGCGACGCACAGAGCGGCAGCGCATCCTCCTTGTTTTCTCGGATGGGGAGCCTTCGGCAGCCAATTACAACGATCTCGGCATCCTGGATACACACGAAGCCGTTCTGCAAGCTAGACGCATGGGTGTCGAAGTGATCAGCGTTTTTCTGGCAAATGGCACTGTGCATGAAACACAGCGGAACGCAATGCGTAATATGTATGGGCGAAGCAGTATCGTTGTTCCGAATGTTGAAGGACTACATGAACAGCTAGTGCCGATTTTACGTAAGCTTTTGCTGAAATCGATCCAGGTGTGATCAGTGCATTCGCTATTTTGTTAAAATCGAATTTCAAAATACCTACATAAACTCCAGTTATATTTGGGGATTTTATAGTTTTCTCACCCAAATCCTGAATTTAACTGGAGAAAATGCATGTACTCGCTAGAAACGATCCAAATGATGCATATTAAATGTGTTTTTTCATGTATTCATATTTATTTACCGAATTGAGCTACATTCAACCTGACGGTTAACGTAACTTCCAACAGCTCAATCTAAAGATCTCATCTATCTTTTAACCTCAAAATCCAGTACAATAGATCAGGGTCATTCTAGGTAAAATTCGCCAAACTCCGACATCAATCGGATGAATCACATACGTTATAATCATTCATAGCTTGTACTCATCATTCATATAGGGGGCATTTTAACTCATGTACGGAGCACCATTATCCAACAAATCCAAGAAAATTATGCTGCTTGGCTCTGGTGAGCTAGGTAAAGAAGTCATTATTGAGGCGCAGCGACTCGGTATTGAGACGATTGCCGTGGATCGTTATGCGAACGCTCCAGCCATGCAGGTTGCTCATCGCAGTCACGTTATTTCGATGCTGGATGGCGAGCAGCTTCGTGCAATTATCGAGAAAGAACGCCCGGATCTCATCGTGCCCGAAATTGAAGCGATCGCGACGTCTGTTCTTGTTGAACTAGAAAAAGAAGGCTACCGTGTCATCCCGACCGCGACTGCATCCCGTTTAACGATGGATAGAGAAGGGATTCGTCGACTTGCTTCCGAAACACTGGGACTTCGCACAGCCAAATATGAGTTTGCCAATAGTCTTGAAGAATTGCACGCAGCAGTCGGTGTCATCGGGACACCTTGTGTGATCAAGCCGATCATGAGCTCATCTGGAAAAGGGCAAAGTGTTTGCCGTACGCCTGAGGGTGTAGAAGCTTCTTGGAACATCGCGATGGAAGGCGGGCGTGCCAAGAACGCGCGTGTTATCGTCGAAGAATTCATCCATTTTGAATCCGAAATTACGTTATTGACGGTTCGTTCTGTTTCGGGAACAACCTACTGTGAGCCAATTGGTCACATTCAAAAAGACGGCGATTACATCGAATCTTGGCAGCCCCATACGATGTCAGAGCAGCAAATCATAGATGCACAGCAAATGGCTAAAACGATTACCGACGCACTTGGCGGCCATGGTCTGTATGGCGTTGAATTATTCCTAACAGCAGATGGCGTATACTTCAGCGAAGTGTCCCCGCGTCCGCATGATACAGGAATGGTTACGATGGCTACGCAAGACCTCAGTGAGTTCGCGCTACATGCGAGAGCGATTCTTGGATTCCCGATAACTGGCGTTCGCTTGTTGACGCCAGGTGCCAGTTACACACTGAAAGCCGATCGCGAGCAAGTTGAATATACAATTAGCGGTATTGATGAGGCATTATCCGTACCGAATACGCAGGTTCGAGTGTTCGGCAAACCGGAAACCAAAGTTGGTCGCAGGATGGCAGTAGCACTGAGTTCTGGGGAAACAGTGGAAGAAGCACGCAGCCTGGCTAAAGAAGCAGCTAGTAAGCTCACATTGAATTACAACTAATTTGAATGACTGAAGTACGGCTGTACCATGTCTGAAGTCATCATCCGGAGGCAAGCACTATGGAACCTAAAGCAGCAAGACTGTCTCGAACCGTGTTGACAGAAATTATTTTGCCGGCGGACACGAACTACCATAACACTGTGTTTGGTGGTCGCGTGATGCAATATATTGATAAAGTTGCCACGATTGCATCCATGCGCCATTGTCGTAAGAGTGTGGTAACAGCGTCGAGTGATAGTTTGGATTTCTTCGCACCGGTTAAGCTTGGCGAGGCGATTCAACTGGAAGCATTTGTTACATGGACCCATCGGAGTTCGATGGAGGTATATGTGAAAATTGAGTCCGAGAATCTTCTGACCGGTGAAAAGAAACATACAGCGACTTCATTCTTGACGTTTGTTGCATTAGATGACACGGGGCAGCCGTGTCCGGTCCCAGGCATTATAGCTGAGACGGATGAAGAGAAAAAGTTGTTCGAATCCGCGGAAGCGCGGTTTACAGCTCGAAAGCTTCGGAAGGAAGCGCGTTTATAAGCTTTCCGATTGCCTGTTTGCGTTAGCAGTTCCCAACGAGGGAACTGCTTTTTTCTTTGGAAAAAGAATCCATCTCACAACTTTTTGATTGGTTAAGGAGTCAAATGAAGAGAGGATGGCATGCCCTCCAATTTACTTTCACAGATAAGGATGAAGAATCAGTGGGACTTGTTGACATGAAACAACGGATAGGCAAGCGATTTCCTTTCTTATATGGACTTCGCGTTAAGCAGTTGATGTTACAAAGGAGCATCATCAATTTAAATCCCAAAATCAAATATGCTTACGTTAGAAGTACTCAACAGTTTACTTATACAGCGAAGAAGCACAAATCCATACTGCGGCGGGTGCTCGGAGATACGGACCCTATTTTACAAGAGAATAAAATCGTGAATTTGAAAATAGCTTTGAAACATGTGGATGGGATCGTGATTCATCCTGGAGAAACGTTTTCCTTTTGGAAGCTAATTGGTGTGACTAGTAAAGAAAAGGGTTATATCGAGGGTCTCATGCTATCTCATGGCGAAGTTCGTGTGGGTACAGGAGGTGGTTTGTGTCAGTTAGCGAATATGCTGTATTGGCTTGCTTTACATACGCCGCTAGTGATTAAAGAAAGACATCATCACAGCTTCGATCTATTCCCAGACGACCGCAGGGTAATTCCATTTGGTACGGGAACGAGTGTATTTTATAATTACGTAGATTTACAGTTTTATAATCCTACCGCGAATCGCTTTCAATTTCATTTGGAGGTTACGGAAGCGTATTTAGAAGGCTCGATAAGCTGTGATACGGAATTGCCCTATGATTATCGAGTGAAAGAGAAAAATCATTCGTTTTACCAACGAGCAAACAAATGGTACAGAGGCAACGAAATTTGGCGGCAAAAAGTAAACAAACAAGATGATTCAATCGTTGATGAAGAGTTGGTTAACGTGAATCATGCAGAGGTCAAGTATATGAAATCTAACGCAAATCAGGAGAACGAATGAAGAGAGAACATGTGATGGATTTTCTCGTTTTCGGTTGGAAACAGGCGTTATGCTGCATTTTCCCTGTTATCATCTTTATGACTTTGGCTGTGTCTAAAGCAGTAACGCTGCCATTCATGCATCGCTATGATTTCATTTTACTTGTGTGCATTCTTGCGCAATTAGTTTTGGTTTGGACAAAGATAGAGAGCGTAGATGAACTCAAGGTTATCACGGTATTTCATATCATCGGCCTTGGTCTTGAGTTGTATAAAGTACACATGGGCTCATGGTCATATCCAGAAGAGGGCTTGACGAAAATAGCCGGAGTCCCGCTTTACAGCGGCTTTATGTATGCCAGTGTCTCAAGTTATGTCTGTCAGGCGTGGAAACGTTTTGATTTACATCTCATTAACTGGCCTAGCAAATACATGGCGATCCTGGTGTCGATAGGCATTTATGCCAATTTTTTTACCCATCATTTTATGTATGATATCAGGTGGATTCTCATTGCCTTGATCGTGATTCTGTTTTATAAATCTCATATTCGGTTCACGGTTACAACCGAAACCTATCGCATGCATACGATCCTTTCCTTCATGTTAGTAGCTTTATTTATTTGGCTGGCCGAAAATATTTCAACCTTTCTTGGCGCATGGCGCTATCCAGATCAAGAAATTTCTTGGCGGATTGTACATTGGGGTAAAATTAGTTCGTGGTTTATGTTGGTGATTATTACGATCATCATCGTGGCGGAATTGAAGCGTATTAAATATCCAAAGCAAGTTAATGGTGCATGAAATAGCGAAACCCCCGGAAGCAGTTAGCCTCTGGGGGTTCTTCTAGCAATTCGTTTATTTAGCTCCGCCTTCGGCAAGGATGGTTTCCCAAATAGCACCTTTACCGTAAAGATCTTTGTTCACTTTGTCCCAACCGCCAAGGTATTCGATATTGAATAGACCAGCTGGCGTTGTGTAGTTTTTCTCATATTGCTTAGCGACTTCTGGAAGAACAGAGCGGAAGCCTTTGTCAGCGAATACTTTCTGAGCATCAACAGAGAACAAGTAGTCATAGAACGCTTGAACAGCTGCACGATTACCATGTTTATCGACATATTTATCAATAATAGCAACTGGATTTTCAATGGAAGTCGTGTATTGTGGAATAACTTCAACATATTTTTTACCAGTTTGAATACGAGCGACAAGTTCATTCTCATACGTAATGATCGCATCGCCTACACCTTTATCGAAGGTCGCTAGGGAATCGGCGCCGCTTTTATCGAGTACTTTAATGTTTTTGTATATTTTAGCTACGAGATCTTTGGCTACAGCAGGGTCTTGCTTACCAGCTGCTTCAGAAATTTTGAGTCCAGCACCGTAGACAGCATTGATATCCCATTTAGCACCACCAGATGTACTTGGGTTCGGAATGAGGACTTCAACGCCTGGTTTTGTCAGATCAGACCAATCTTTAATGCCTTTCGGATTCCCTTCACGCACACCAATAGCAGCGATAGAAGTTGTTACGAAACCTTTTTGTGGCGTTTTTTTCCAGTCATGTGTAATTAGACCTTTTTCCACGATTTTTTGAATATCACCTTCAAGAGAGAGTGGAGCGATATCCGCTTCAAAGCCTTGAATGATAGCAGTAGCTTGTGAACCGGAAGCCACATAAGATTCTTGGAATTCAACCGTTGTGCCGGTTTTCTTTTTATATTCTTCTTTGAATTTTGGCAGGATTACATCAAAGGAATCTTTCAAAATGGAGTAAGCACCGACTGTAATCGTTACTTTTCCGCCGTCAGCTTTCGGTGTTGTACTTGCTGCAGCTGTTGCAGCTGTTGTTGCAGCAGCAGATGGAGCACTTGTGCTAGCAGTCTTCGTTGAGCCGGATCCGCAAGCTGTAAGAGCAATACTTGCTGTGAATAAAGCTGCAGTAACTAGGCCAAGCGTTTTGAAATTTTTCATGGTTAATAACTCCCCTTCTTTTCTAAAGCTTATTTGGTATTGGTTATATGAAGACAGGCTGTGGATCTTGTTTGGCCTGATTATCAATCCAGGTTGTACCTGTTTGGGTAAATACGGAAATCTGGTGGATGAGAATATTAACTTCATCGCCAACTTGATAAATGCGTTCTTTCACGGGCTGATAAGCGAAAAGCTTGATGTGACCTGTATCCACTTCTAGATACCAGGAATCACCGCGGAAGTGAACATGCGTTACTTTGCCTTTTTCACCAGCTGTTGCCAAATGACTTACATTGTGCGGACGTACTTCGATGTTCTCAGGACGTATAAGTACATTCACATGAGGAAGCCATTTGCCATCTTGTTGGAGATCTGCAAGTGTAGGGAATCCAACAAGTGGCGAATAGGAGGGAAGAACGTTGGATTCACCAATGAAGGAAGCTGCAAATGAGGACGCAGGCTTCGTATATATTTCCCATGGGCTTCCTTGTTGTTCAATTTTACCGCCTTGGACCAAGATGATTTCATCGGCAACCTCGATCGCTTCATCCTGATCATGCGTAACGAAAAGGGTCGTTACTTTGAACTCGTTGATCAAATTACGCAGCCAGACGCGAAGCTCTTTACGAATTTTGGCATCAATTGCGGCGAAAGGCTCGTCGAGTAATAGCAGCCGTGGTTCAGGTGCTAGTGCTCTAGCGAAAGCTACCCGCTGGCGTTGTCCGCCGGATAGTTGGTGCGGATATTTTCGCTCATGACCTGCGAGACCCATTAAGTTCACTAGATAAGTAACACGATCATGAATCTCAGCCTTAGATTTCTTGAGTACTTTCAACCCATAAGCGACGTTGTCAAACACTGTCATATGTTTAAATAGCGCATAACTTTGAAAAACGAAGCCGATGCCTCTTTCCTGAACCGGAAGGTGAGTGGCGAGCTTACCATCGAAATAAATATCACCGCTAGTTGGGCTTTCGAGTCCGGATAGCATCCGAAGGATGGAGGTTTTACCACCGCCGCTCGGTCCAATCAAACCGACAAGATTCCCTTCTTTTATTTTGAAATTAACATCTTTGATCGCATGAAAGTCTCCGAAATGTTTATTTAGATTGGTTACTTCAATGTGCATGTGGGGATCCTCCTCCATGATTTCTCGTTGCTTCGCTTCTTCGTTTCAACCACTCTAGCGATAATAAAATCGTAATGGAGATGAGACCTAATACGAATGCCACGCTATTGGCTGCTACGAGCTGGAATTGTTCAGCGTCTTGATAAACAAGTGTCGTTGCTGTTTGTGTTTGATTAATGATATTCCCTGAGACAACCAGGATGGATCCGAATTCACCGAGCGATCGAGCTATCGTCAAAATCAAACCATACACAACGCCCCAGCGAATACTCGGCCAAGTCACCTGTAAGAAAGTGCGAATGGGTCCAGCGCCTAAGGTAGCGGAAGCTTCTTCGGACTGTGTCCCAATTTCTTCTAATAAGGGAACCACTTCACGTACCATTAGCGGGAAGGTAATAAACATGGTTGCAATAACCATCCCGGGAATCGCATAAACGATTTTCATATTATGATCTTCGAGGAATGTACCGAGTGCCGTGTTGGGTCCGAAAATCAAGATCACCATTAAACCTACAATGACAGGTGATACCGCAAATGGAAGGTCGATCAAGGCATTAATGATCGGTTTCAGCCAACGTGAAATCCATGAACCTCTAACAATTTCTAAGGAAATATAAATCCCTATAATGGCATTGAGCACTGTAACGATGCTTACGATTATTGCTGAAATCTTCAAAGCGTGTAGCGCTTCTGGACGAACAAGTGCATCTAAGAATGCCCCAGGACCATCTTCGAATGCTCCGAAGGTAATGCCTAAGAAAGGCAATATGATTAGTAGGAATATAACCAAAAAAGAAATGCCGATCAATAATTTTCTCATGCTAGCCGCCCCTTTCCGCGAGTCCATACATGGATTCCCCATAATATCAGGACGGAGAGTGTCAGGAGGACAAGTGAGATAGCAGCTGCACCTTCAGGATTGTAGTTCTGTGTTTCACCATATATATAGACGGAGGCGACCATCGTTTTACCGGGTAAGTTACCGGAGATCAGGGAGATGGCACCAAATTCTGCAAGTGATCGGGAGAAAGCGAGCATACTGCCGGCAATCGTACCAGGTAACAGCGCTGGCAATACGATGCGGTAAAACGTATAGAATCTGTTTGCACCAAGAGTGAAACTCGCTTGTTCTTCTGCTGGATCAATCTGCTCCAATAGTGGTTGAACCGTACGTACTACGAATGGGAAAGTGACAAAGACTAGACCAATAACAATTGCTGTTTGATTATAAAGCAGTTTGATTCCTACCGAGTCTAACCAAGCTCCTAGTGGACTTTGTGGTCCTAGTAGGGTGAGGAACATTAATCCTGCAACGGAAGTAGGAAGTGAGAATGGGAGATCGACCATGCTGTTTAGAATGCTCTGTCCCCGGAATCGATATCGGACAAGGACATAGGCGATGATCGTTCCTACCACTGCTTGAATGACCGTTGCAATAATACTTAACTTAACTGTTAATACAATCGATTTCCATGCTAAAGGTCCTGTGACTTCTTTCCAAAAAGGTTCCCAGCCTAGCGAAAAGCCTTTGATGTAGATGGTGGCTATAGGGATAAGAAGAAGCACAATTAAGTAGCCTATAAGCACGGATCGAACCGTCGCTTTAAAAACCTTGTTACGCATGGAACACCACCTATTCTCATAAAGCATACCAAGTTACTTGGTTTTATTAAAATGACTATAACAGCGCTAGGATTATTCTGTCAATAAGTAATTTTGGGGTAAATAGGTGATGTTAAGTATTAATTTTTTCCTATAATAGTAGAAATGCATTTTTGAAATATGAAGATACATTGAAAGAAAAATCTTTAACAATTTTTATGAAAAATGTTTGGATAATTAAGTAAAACACTCATTGACACCAGTACCATCCCATGCTAAGATTGGTTTACATTTTAATTCCGAGTAAATAGATATGATTAATATGAGTAAGGAAAGGGAGTTACCAGCATGGAGCATGCCATCACGATTCAAAGCGACGATGTCGAATTAGCCGCAACATTGCATTACCCTACACAGCAAACCACAGCGGTTCAAGCCGATTGTCAGCGTTGGCCCTTAATCATCATTTGTCACGGATTTATTGGGAGTCGAATCGGTGTTGACCGGCTTTTTGTAAAGGCAGCTCGCTCTTTCAGCGCACAAGGTTATTTTGTACTTCGTTTTGATTATGGTGGCTGTGGCGAGAGTACAGGGGATTATGGCGCAGGTGGGCTAGATGTACTAATTGAACAGACTAGACGAGTTATTGATTATGGTGTTTCCATTGACTGTGTGGATCTGAGTAGAGTTATTCTGCTTGGACATAGCTTAGGCGGCGCCGCGGCAGTATTAACGGCAGCTAGAGATCATCGAGTGAAAACCCTCGTCCTTTGGTCAGCTGTTGCCCATCCACACAACGATATTATGCGAATCGTCGGCAAAAATGAATACGAGAAATTGCCCCTAGGTGGTACGATCGATCATCATGGATATAAACTAACAAGTCGATTCTTCGAATCTCTATCACAGCATCAACCGTTTGAACAATTACGTAAATTTACTGGAGATGTATTTGTCGTTCATGGAACAGCAGACGAAACCATTCCTGTTGATTATGCGCCGTTATATCAGAAGATGTTCTGGCTGCGCAAAGAAGGTCAATGTGACCTGGAGCTCGTTTATCAAGCGAATCATACGTACTCGACGACACCATCAACGACTGAATTGCTGGAGAAAACGGGAGATTGGCTGAGCTATACGTATAAACGAAACAAAGAGTGGAACGATTGGACAATTTAAATGACTTGGAGGCATGACGATGGCGAAACCATTGGAATTAGACGAAATTTGGGTAGAGCGAATCAAGCAAATTTTAGATGGACTAGAATATGGGTCAGTACAAATTGTGGTTCATGATGGCAAGATTACACAGATTGATAAAACAGAAAGAAAAAGATTTGAGACGACGGCTGTTCCGCAAGCTCAAACCACATTACAAGCTGTGAAATCGACATCCAAACAAAAGAGTAAAGTTTAGCCTTGTTTTTGCACTCATACATTGGCCCTCATTCATGTGGAATGGGGGCTGTTTTCATTCGTCAGAAGACGTATACTAAGGAGGAGTAGAAGCGAGATTTGGAAGGAGAATCTTATGCGTAAAGGTCACTTTATTTGGGAAGATGCGCAGGGAATCAAACACTATGTGTACGAGTGGCTTCCTTCGGAAGACGTGCGATTCAAGGGGATAATGCAGATCGCGCATGGGATGGCAGAAACAGCCGCTAGATATGAGCGTTTAGCTGATGTTTTGACAATGAACGGTTACGCCGTCTATGCAAATGATCACATGGGACATGGCCAAACAGCGGGCTCACTGGATGCTGTGGGTAGGTTTGGCAAGGATAGCTTTCATGCCATGGCTGATGCAATGGGGCAAATTACGTCACAAATTCGTACGCGTTATGAAGAGGCAAACCTACCGTTATACCTGCTAGGGCATAGCATGGGTTCATTTTTAACGCAATATTATATGGGAACTTATATGGAGCGGTACCCGACACATGTACAAGGAATTCTGTTGTCTGGTTCGAATGGAAAAGAAGGACCAGCACTTCGTGTTGGAATTGGGATTGCGACGCTGGAAGCGGCTATACGAGGAGATCATTTTCGAAGCTTACTGTTGACTGCACTTTCTTTCGGATCGTTTAACACAAAGTTTAAGCCGAATCGTACGCCGTTTGATTGGTTGAGTCGGGATGAACAAGAGGTTGATGCTTACATCAATGATCCGTATTGCGGTGGGATTTTTACATCGGGATACTTCAGGGATTTCTTCAAAGGATTAATGGAAATACATGCACCCCATCATTTGGCTCGGATTCGTAAAGAGATTCCAATTTATATTTTCTCAGGTGAGGATGATCCAGTTGGCGGGCAAGGAAAGGGAGTTCGCAGCTTAATTAAGACCTATGAGAAGCTGGGGATACAAGATATTAGCTATAAGCTATATCCAGGTGGCAGACACGAGATGTTGAATGAAATTAACCGCGATGAGGTTATGGGGGATATTGTTGCAAGGCTGGATAGTTGGATTGTGAAGTGAAATAAGCTGTTCCTTGCGGGCTTTATGGCTGGTGGGGAACAGCTTTTTTTGGTGATGGTGGAGAATCACAATGTGAGTTCACTAGTTGCTACTTCGCGTTACGTTCGAGTTGTGCACGAATGCCCTCGCGATCAATTTGAATCCAGTATTCTACGATTTTTTCATTCTCTACGCGATAAACAGCGCTAGCTATTTCGATAATCGGTTTTCCAGTAGGAGAGAAGCCATCAACTTGGCCGATATGTGTACCCGTTTGCTTCCAGCGAACGTAGACACGATCTTCCTGGGAGAGGAGCTCCTGAACTTCTAATTGAAAAGTGCCGTAAGTATCAAGCATTTCTCGAACATGGTCAGCGTAATTAGCAGGAGTGCGATGGACCGTTGATTCGTTCTCAGCTGTCATTTGATGAGCTAGAACTTGTTCGGCCATATAATCATGGGCAGCATCAGGCTGCAGACCAGAACGGACGAGTTGAAAGAACCGTTGCACGACATCTCTTGGTGATAATGGCATATAGGGTTGCTCCTTAAATTGGAAGAATGAGTTTTAGGTAGAAAAAGTATAGAGGATAGTAGGGTGAAGTTCAAGTGGCAGATAAGGATGGTGAGGAGTTTCACATTGTTAGCGTTATTAGGAGTCAGGTAACTTTCACAGATAGTATGTTACACTAATGTAAAAAGCTGAAGGAGGCCCCTATGTATGAAGGCTCTTACCTCGGACCGTATTAAAATCCCCCTAGGATTTTGGGCAGGATTACATCAATTAGGGATTGCCCCCCACGATGTAGCTCGCAAAGCAGGATTGCCACTCACCATTATTACTGAATCAGGAGTCACCACTGCCCAATATTTCACGATCTGGCAGGCTTATTCCGATCTCATTGGTGACAATTCCCAAGGAATTATCAAGCTTGTGACCGCCTTTGAAACAGCAAAATATCCACCGTCCGTCTTAGCGACTTACCACGCTCGAGACTATCGCGACGCACTAAACCGAATGGTTCGTTATAAGCAGTTGTGCCCTCCAGAAAGCTTACATATCACCGAGGAGGGGGAAAACTGTGTAATCGAGTTGAATTGGCTGACTACCGAGCAACACGGACCTCCGATGCTGGTTGGTATAACACTGGCGTATCTGCTGGAACTCGGACGCAGAGGCACAGGTCAACCTTTGACGGCGAAGCTCGTCGAATTTTCACAGCCCATGGGCGACGTACAGGCACTTGAAGCTTACTTTGGTTGCCGCGTCAGAGTTGGAGCACAAAGGAATCGGTTGACATTACATCGAATCGATTTGGACCGCCTCTTTGTTTCGTACAACGAAGAGTTGCTGGAGATCCTGTCTCCTGTGCTGGACCGATCGTTGGATGAACAGCAGCGCAGACGCTCTATTTGCGAGAAGGTCAAATGGATCTTGAAACGTAGCCTTATTGGAGGGCGTCCCGACATACATACTGTCGCGAAGGAGTTGGGTATGAGCGATCGTACCTTGCAGCGCCAGCTTACTGTTGAAAACACGAGCTTTAAACATTTGTTGACACAGGTTAGACATGAGCAGGCAAGAGAGTATTTGGCAGACCCCTCGTTCGAAATTAAAGAAGTGGCATTTTTGATCGGATTTGAAGACCAAAACTCGTTCTACCGTGCCTTCCGTCTTTGGGAAGGGGATACTCCTTCCAATTGGCGTATTGCCAACCTAACCAATTCTACAGAGAAGTAGTAGGTACAGTTTTTTATCATTTGGCGTGTTTAGCAAGAATTTTGGCGCAATAGGCTAGTTACTGAATACTCCAGACAAAGTAATATAATCCCTATCCGGTTACAAGATTGTTTTTTAAAGGAGACATGTACGATGGATATGGGATTAAACAATAAAACCGCTTTAGTTACAGGATCTACGAAGGGTATTGGTAAAGCAATTGCCATTGAACTTGCCAAAGAAGGTGTTAATGTCCTCATAAATGGACGGAACTATGAAGAGGTAGAACGTATTGTCCAAGAAATGAAGTCGGATTTCCCGACTACCTCACCTCAAAATGCGACTGCCGATATTGTGGATATTATGCAAAGAGAGGCACTATTTAATAAATACCCTGACATTGATATCTTAGTAAACAATATGGGGATTTATGAAATGATGCAATATGAGGACGTTAGCGATGAAATATGGGAAAAGTACTTCCGTACCAATGTTCTTGCTGCAAATGGATTATCTAAATTTTATTTACCCAAAATGTTGAAAAATAATTTTGGCCGCATTATCTTTATTGCGAGTGAAGAGGCAATGATGCCTTCTGGGCAAATGCCACAGTATTGTATGACAAAATCAATGCTATTATCATTGTCAAAAAGCCTATCAAAATTAACAAGAGGAACAGAAGTTACTGTCAATACGATCATGCCAGGACCAACACTCTCTGAAAATGTACATCAAATAATTGAGAGTATGTATCCAAATGAAGATATGACTTTTTCTGAAAAAGAGAAACAATTGATGTCTACCATTTTACCTCAATCTGAAATCCAACGATTTATCAAGCCTATTGAAATAGGAAGACTAGCTGCATTTGTATGTAGTCCCTATGCAGCGGCATTTAAAGGCTCTCCGATCCGTATGGATGGAGGGATGGTACCTACTATTTATTGATATTTTTGTACGGCAGATCAAGTACAAAAAGAACCTTGAATTTATTCTCAAGGTTCTTTTTGTTATATTAAAATAAAAGTATCCTTATTTAAGAGGGGGGCTTGTGCGTGAATACAGGTAAGAAGAAGGTGGCCATTACGCAAGCAAGCCGAGAAACGGCTCCAATTCTTGTAAAACGTGCCTTGAACCGAGCGCTGCTCGAGAGACAATTGCTGTTAAGGCGAGTCAATCTGCCACCGCTGGCCGCGATTGAACATTTAGTTGGTATGCAAGCCCAAGCTCCGAATCCTCCATATTTTGGCTTGTGGGCACGACTTGAAGGATTTCGACAGGAAGAACTGAGCTGTCTAATTGAAGAAAGGAAGGCGGTGCGCATCGCGATGATGCGCTCTACGATTCACTTGGTGTCAGCTCGTGATTGTTTAGAGTTGCGACCCTTGGTACAATCTGTCCACGACCGAGGTTTTAACGGTTCCTATGGCAAGAGTCTCGCGGATATAGATGAACAGGCGCTTGCCGCAGCAGGCCGTGCTCTGGTCGAAGCGAAGCCAATGACATTCAGCGAGATAGGCAAGCGGCTTAGTGAAGAGTGGCCGGACCGAAATCCGGATGCTCTCGCAGCTGCCATCCGGACTTTGGTGCCACTTGTTCAAGTGCCGCCACGCGGGCTTTGGGGTCAAAGCGGCCAAGCATCGCATACGTCTTCCGAACAATGGCTTGGATCGTCCCTCACTTCTGAACCGAGGCTAGAGTTAATGATCAAACGTTATTTGTCCGCCTTTGGCCCAGCTTCAGTCAAGGACATGCAGGCATGGTCGGGTCTAACAAAGTTACGCGAGGTATTCGAGAAGATTCGTCCTGATCTCATTTGCTTTCGAGACGAGCAGGGGAATGAATTGTTTGACCTGCCAGAAGCTCCGCGACCCGATCCTGACATCGCGACCCCACCACGATTCTTGGGCGAGTTTGATAATATCCTTTTGTCACATGCAGACCGTACACGGATTATCGATGACACGTATCGAAATCGGGTATTCACCAAGAACGGCATCATTCGGTCAGTTATCCTCGTGGACGGCTTTGTTAGTGGAATATGGAGTCTCAAGAGGGGGAGCGGAACAGCTATACTAACCATTGAACCCTTCATGAAATTATCTTCTCAGGTACAAGAGGAATTAGTAGTGGAGGGGGCTAAACTGTTGAAATTTGCTGCAGGTGACGATCCCACCCATGAGATCCAGTTCATAACTTAGGGAATTCAACGAGAACGAGGAAAAAAGTTGTTCAACACCAAAAGTTTGATTCGTGATGGGAAATAATTCACGCATGGCTTGAAACATTTGGCAACGCTGGACCGTTTAAGAATTGTGTGAGTTGTTTGTGTTGTTGGAGTTAGAAGGGGGAGTTGTGGTGAGAAGAGTAATAAGTTTGATACTGATGACTGTTCTAGGATTAAGTTTCATGACAATCTTCAGTTCTTCAACTGTATATGCTTGTTCATGTGCTCGCCCTCAAACTGTCGAAGCACAATTTAGCCGTTCGGAAGCTGTTTTTGCTGGTCGTGCCCTTGATGTGAAAGAGCAAAGAACCTTAAACGGAAGTATGACGAAGTCTGCGCTATTCGAAGTAAGTCGTATATGGAAAGGCGGCCCTGAGTCTCAAATCATTATTCACACGGGAAGCGGTGGCGGGGATTGTGGAATTAATTTTGAAAATGGTAAGGATTATTTGGTATATGCCCAGCCCTCTACCATGTATGGAGACAAAGAGTTACTTGTCACTATCATTTGCGACCGGACGGTTGCTTTAGATCAAGCGCAGGAGGATCTCGCTGTATTAGGTGAGGGTAAAGTCCCGACGGAACAAGTTCATCTTGAAGGTGATCTGTCGCGTATACCTCCCTATATCTGGGTTGCATTAATTGGAACTGTAGTGTTAGGAATGATGATATTCTTTGTTCGGCGAAAATGGAGGAAGTAATGAAATAGCAGCCCCCTTCGCGCAATGCGAAGGGGGGCTGCTTGCTGCTGCATTATGCCAGCAGCTTCTTAAACTCCTCGGTCAGCAGCGGCACAACCTCGAACAGATCGCCGACAATGCCGTAGTCGGCGACTTTAAAGATCGGCGCCTCCGCATCCTTGTTGATCGCGATGATGACGCGCGAAGAACTCATCCCCGCCAAATGTTGAATGGCGCCGCTAATACCGCACGCGATGTAAATTTCCGGCGTCACGACCTTGCCGGTCTGGCCGATCTGCATCGCGTACTCGCAATACCCCGCGTCGCAGGCTCCGCGGGAAGCTCCAACAGCGCCGCCTAAGACGGCGGCCAGCTCTTCGAGCGGCTGGAACCCATCAGCGCTGCGCACGCCCCGTCCGCCGGAGACGACGATCTTGGCTTCAGCCAAGTCGATGGCGCCGGACGTTTTTTTCACGACCTCCCGGATGACGCTGCGCAGGGAGGGAGCGGGATAGGCAACATCGATGATCGCAGCTTGACGCGAAGCGTCAGGCTCGAGTGCAGCGATGTTGTTAGGTCTTATCGTGACGACCCATGGCGCAGTTGGGTCGGTAAACGCTTTCTTTTCGACCGCTTTGCCAGCGTAAAGCGGTCGGGTGAACAAGACGTTATCGCCGCTGCGTTCAATGGCGGTAACGTCAGAGATTTGGCCAGCGGATAACGAAGCTGCGGCCAAAGGTGCGAGATCACGGCCCACAGCCGTATGACCGAAGTACAGGGCGTGGGGCGCTGCAACAGCGGTCACGGCCAACAAGGCACTGAGATACGCCTCCGAGTTATAACTCTCTAACTGAGAATCCTCTACAACATAGACGGTGTCTGCGCCATAAGCAGCGAGCTCACCAGCTAACGCTTTCGTGCCAGTACCACCGAGCAGAACTGCAGCAAGTGTATCACCATCAGCAGCAGAAAGCTGCGCCGAACGTATGGCCTCAAAGGATACTTGACGAAGCTTGCGACTGCGAGCTTCTGCAACTACAAGAAATTGTTTAGCCATCGATATAGCCTCCTAAGTTATTATAGTTTCGGGTGTATTTAGATCACTTTGGATTCGTTTCTTAGTGCTTGAACGAGCTCAGTTACTTGGTGGGCAAGCTCGCCTTTGAGGATGCGACCAGCTTGACGCTCAGGTGGGAGGGATAAAGCCAGTCGTGTTGTTTTGGCAAGAATGGCATCCGCGCCAGAAATGTCATCTAGGGTTAAGTGCTGGAAAGGTTTTTTCTTCGCTTTCATAATGCCAGGAAGTGAGGGATATCTAGGTTCATTTAAGCCTTGTTGCGCTGTAAATAGAGCAGGGAGTGGTACCTCGATGACTTCGATATCACCTTCGGCATCGCGGTGAACAAGCGCTTGTTCTCCTGTAATTTCGAGCTTTGTAATCGAAGCGACATGAGGCAATCCAAGTAAATTAGCAAGACGAATGGCTACTTGGCCTGCACCGTTATCAACGGAGAAGTTACCTCCTAGCAAGAGGTCGACAGACTGGCTGCGTAAATACGCTGCTAAAATTTCAGCAATTTCGAATTCATCACCTAAGATTCGATCATCGGTGATCAAAACAGCCTCGTCAGCTCCCATCGCGAGAGCAGTTCGCAGCGCCTCCGCCGTGCGATCAGGTCCGATCGAAAGAAGTGTCACTTTACCGCCATGCTCATCCCGCAGTTGAATGGCTTGCTCGACGGCATATTCGTCGTACGGATTAATGACGAACTTCGCGCCATCCTCTTGAACGACGCCACCCTGCAAGACGATTTTCTCCTCTGTATCAAACGTTTGCTTCAATAATACAAAAATGTCCATAGCCAAGCTCCCTCCTGAATATACATGAAATAAGAACTTTAAATGGTGGTCTTTGAAGCCATATTTACGTCTCGATGCCTCTCAAGAAAAAATCAAGCGTAGGTTCAACCTGTGCAGTTAACGAATACTTCTGTCCGGAAATCAGCCAAGAGGTAACGACTTCATCCATACCTCCAAAAATGAGGAGTCTCACGAGCTTAACATCCAGATCGGATCGGAAGCTGCCGTCATTCTTTCCTTTTTCTAATATATTTTCAATGAGGATAATATATCTCTTTAAAGCAAGACCAATCTCTTTGCGAAGCTCCAAATCACTTTGACGAAGCTCGATTTGCGTGAGGTAAGCCATATGAATGTTATTTTCTAGCTCGCTAAAATGGATCTCACAGATTTTGCGCAACGCATCCTTTGGACTTGTGCTTTCACGGACAGCAAGGTTGAACTTCTCAACGAGCTCGCCTAATTTCTCTTGAAAAAGACTAGTTAAGATATCCTCCTTCTTCTTGAAGTAGAGATAAATGGTGCCATCAGCGACCCCGGCTTCTTTGGCAATACGCGACACTTGGGATTTATGAAATCCATTTTCCGCAAATACTTTCATTGCTCCTTCGAGAATCGCATAATACTTGTCTGGTTTTTTGCCACTTGTCAAGGAGATCACCTCGGTGTTAGAATACAAATATCGGTGAATGAATACTCATTCATTTTCGTAATTTCATCATAAAATACGCAGTACGCCTTGTCAACGACTTATTCCGCTTAACCAAGCATGTAGGGAGGTTTGTCGGCTTACTCTTCACAGTGAAGCAGGTTTCTACTCTTATTTAAAAAGGGACTCATGGAATTTGCTTTTTTGCGATTCATGAATGTAAGCGTTAACAAAAAGGGTGTGTTTACAAACTAAACAAAAGGAGGGTCCTCCATGACCGGTACGCTGATTCAGTTTCTCCTCTTTCTGGCGGTTACGGGTTTGGCGCTCTACGGGTTCAGCCGGGTTGTGTATCACCGATACTTATATATCCAGTTGGGAAAATCGGTGGATTTGAAGAAAGAAGCTAGCTTAAGGCTCAAGGGGTTTGCGGTTCAAGTGTTTGGCCAGACGAAGTTATTGAAGGATAAAAAGAGCGGCATTATGCATATCGTGATTTTTTATGGCTTCATAATTCTACAGCTAGGTGCATTGGACCTTATTTTAAAAGGATTAATTGACCGAGGGTTACCGATTCCTGGTTATAACTACTTTACCCTCATTCAGGAAGTGACGGTCGGGTTGATTGTGTTGGCCATGGGCTACGCGACCTATCGACGCTATGTCGAGAAGCTTAAACGCCTTAAACGAGGATGGAAACCAAGTATTGTTGTGTTTTTTATCATGTTTCTGATGTTGTCAGTCGTCATAAGCGGTGGGTTTGAACGTATTCGTGAGGGTCTCCCAGCTTCAGGCTTCGCTCCGCTGACATCGGTTTGGGCGGCTATGTTCGATGGGATCTCAACTTCTGCGGCGACTGTTGGTTTTTATGCAGGCTGGTGGATGCATCTATTGATTCTGTTATCTTTCCTAATTTATGTACCGCAGTCCAAGCATTTTCACATTATTACCGCTCCGATTAACATTCTTCTGCGGCGCACGGAGCCCACAGGCAAGCTCGCATCCTTGAATTTGGAGGATGAAGACGCAGAGACATTCGGAGTTGGCAAGATTGAGGATTTTACGCAAAAGCAGATGCTGGATTTCTACTCCTGTGTAGAGTGTGGACGCTGTACGAGCGTGTGTCCCGCTAATACGACGGGCAAGCTGCTGTCCCCGATGCATCTCATTACGAAGCTGCGCGATCATTTGACGGAGAAAGGCGCAGCCATTACCTCGAAGTCGCCTTGGGTGCCTGCCATGGTGTTTGCACCTGAATCACAGGGGAACCCGTTGGATGTTGAACTTATTGGCGGCGTCATTACCGAAGAGGAGCTTTGGGCTTGTACAACCTGTAGAAACTGTGAAGATCAATGTCCAGTAGCGAATGAGCATGTGGATAAAATCATTGATATGCGCAGGCACTTGGTGCTAATGCAAGGCAGTATGCCGCATGACGGTCAGCGAGCGTTGCAAAACATTGAGAGACAAGGCAACCCTTGGGGGATATCCCGCAATGATCGTGTGAAATGGGTCAAAGAGGTTGATCCGGAAGATGCTCTTGAGGTTCGAACGGTCAAGGAAAATCCTACTTTCGAGTATCTCTTCTTCTTAGGCTCGATGGGAGCTTACGATAATCGCAGTCGCAAAATAACACATGCATTCGTGAAATTAATGAAGGAGGCTGGTATCTCTTTTGCCATATTAGGAAATGAGGAGAAAAATTCCGGTGACACACCGCGTCGAATGGGGAATGAATTCCTGTTCCAGCAGTTGTGTGCGGACAATATCGCTACTTTTCAGAAGTATAAGGTAGGTAAGATCGTTACAACATGCCCGCATACGTACCACACGTTTAAAAATGAGTATCCCGAATTTGGCTTAACCGCTGAGGTTTTTCATCATACAGAACTGCTGGATCTATGGGTGAAAGAAGGACGCTTAACTCCGCAATATGAAGTCAATGAACGCATAACGTACCATGATTCTTGTTACTTAGGTCGTTATAACGAGGTGTATGAAGAGCCTCGTAACGTGTTGCGGGCAATTCCTGGCGTGGAACTTGTGGAACAAGCGCGTTCTCGTGAGAACAGCATGTGCTGTGGAGCGGGTGGAGGCATGATGTGGATGGAGGAAACAGCAGGTACGCGTGTGAATGTGGCGCGTACGGAGCAACTGCTGAGTGTCAAGCCAACGGTGATTTCCTCGGCGTGCCCTTATTGTTTGACGATGGTAGAGGATGGCACGAAGCTGAAAGAAGTTGAAGAGCAGGTAAAAGCACGGGATATCGCAGAAATTCTGGCACAATCGGTGTTTGGTCTATCGAAAAACTAAAGTATTGCTTACGATGCTAGTTTTTCTATCGAAAAACTTTAAGGAGATGATCACATGACAACTATTCGTACGGCAGCGGTAATCGGTTCCGGTGTAATGGGTTCCGGTATTGCTGCGCATTTAGCCAATGTAGGTATTCCTGTCTTATTGCTCGATCGTGTGCCAGAGCAGCTAACGCAACAAGAGGAAGCAGCAGGTCTTACGCTTGATCACCCTAAAGTACGGAATCGGTTTGCGGTAAGTGCCATGGAAAAGCTTGCGAAAACAAACCCAGCACCTCTGTATAGCGAAGCTTTTGCCTCACGTATCACGCCAGGGAATATCGAGGACGATTTGGCGAAGCTGAGCAACGTGGATTGGATTGTCGAAGTCATTATCGAAAATTTACAGGCTAAACAAGAACTTATCGCTCGTATTGAAAAGGTGTGGAAGCCCGGTACGATCGTTTCGTCGAATACGTCAGGAATTTCCATAAATGCCATGGTGGAGAACGCTGGGGCAGCATTCAAGAAACATTTTCTAGGGACTCATTTCTTTAATCCTCCGCGCTACATGAAATTATTGGAAATTATTCCGAATGAGCAAACGGATCCTGCGATCATCGCGAGTATGAGTGATTTTTGTGAGAAAAAGCTTGGTAAGGGCGTTGTGCAAGCGAAAGATACACCTAATTTTATAAGTAATCGGATAGGTACTTACGGTTTGCTCATTACTTTAAGAGAAATGCTGTCCAAAGGCTATACGGTTGAAGAGGTAGATGCGGTAACAGGACCTGCGATGGGGCGGCCGAAAAGCGCGACATTCCGCACGCTGGACCTTGTTGGTCTTGATACATTCGTGCATGTGGCGAACAATGTGTTTGATCTCGTGACGGATCCAGTGGAGAAGGATGTCTTCGATACGCCTGCCATTTTGAAAGAGATGGTAGCCAAAGGCTGGATTGGCGAGAAACAAGGTCAAGGTTTTTATAAAAAGGTGAAAACGGCTGAAGCTAAGGAAATTCAGGCTTTGAATTTAGAAACGATGGAGTATGCAGCTAGTCGCAAAATTAGTTCAGCCTCCTTGGAAGCATCAAAGCAAGCGAAGGGGACCGTGGCAAAGATCAAAGCTTTGTTGGGGGCGAAGGATCGGTACTCGGAGCTCGCGTGGAACATTTTGAAGCCAGTTCTGCTTTACGCAGCTGAGAAACGCGACGAAATCGCGGATAACATTGTTGACATCGATAATGCGCTCAAGTGGGGCTTTAACTGGGAGTTGGGGCCTTTTGAAACTTGGGATGCGATTGGACTGAAACGTTCTGTGGAACGCATGGAAGCGGAAGGCAGTACCGTGCCTGAGTGGGTAAAAGCGTGGATTGACGCGGGTCATGACAGTTTCTATGAGCGAAAAGAGGGTCGCACCTTCGCGATCTTGAATCAGGAGCTTAACGAGGTGGAGTCGCGGCCAGAAATCATTTCGCTAGCCTCTCTCAAGCAGCAAAACAAAGTCATCCGCTCGAACAGCGGAGCGAGTTTAATCGATATTGGTGACGACGTAGCTTGCCTGGAGTTCAACTCCCCGAACAATGCAATTGGGGCCGATATTCTCACGATGATTCAGCAAAGTGTTGATGAGGTACGTAGTAATTATCGGGGGCTGGTTGTGGCCAATGAGGGCAAAAACTTCTGTGTTGGCGCCAATCTAATGCTCCTGTTGATGGAAGCGCAGGACGGCGAGTGGGATGAAGTAGATGGCATCATTCGGTTATTCCAGAACGCGATGCTGAAGCTAAAAAGATTGGATAAACCGGTCGTCGCTGCTCCACATAAAATGACGCTCGGTGGTGGCGTAGAGGCCTGTATGCCGGCTGATCAGACGATTTTCTCGGCGGAGACGTATTACGGACTCGTTGAAACAGGCGTTGGGCTAATTCCTGCAGGAGGCGGCTGCAAAGAGTTAGCGTTGCTGGCCAGTCAGCAAGTAAGAGATCCGGAGGTTGATCTGCAGCCATGGATCAATGCAGCTTTTGAGACGGTGGCCATGGCGAAGGTATCCACGAGCGGCCATGATACGAAACGTCTCGGCTATATGCGAGCACAAGATTCCGTCGTGGTGAATCCCGATCATCGGATTTACGAAGCGAAGCAAGCCGTTCTAAGGATGGATGCAGCGGGATATACACCTCCAGCGGTGGAGAAAATTCGCGTGGTCGGCGAGAATGGGAAGGCAGTTATGCAGGTTGGCGCTTACTCGATGCTGAAAGGCGGCTACATTAGTGCGCATGACCAACTGATTGCCAATAAACTGGCACATGTGTTAGCAGGGGGGAATGTACCTGCGGGTACGCTGGTGACGGAGCAATATATGCTGGATTTGGAGCGCGAAGCCTTCTTGAGTCTATGTGGTGAGATCAAGACGCAGCAGCGAATGCAGTATATGCTCTCGAAGGGGAAGGCTTTGAGGAACTAAGAAACTGGCGGTGAGTCCCCCTAACTCATAACTCCGTAAGGGAACGTAGAGATGCTATTTGTAAGCACTAACCCTGATTTCGAAGTGAAGGGGAACGATAGTGCGCTATTTGGTTCAAAAGCGAGCAATTAGTCGTCATTTCGAGTAAATAGAACACCTACGTTCCCTTGTGTGGAAAGGGAGAGGTTGAGGATAAGGAAAAGGATGAGAACACAATTTGTGAGGTTTGATACCCAACTATTCCTAATGAGGTGAGTTCGATGAAGGAAGCCGTCATTGTATCCATAACACGCACCGCCGTAGGGCGCGCGAAAAAAGGCAGTTTCGCGCAAACGCGTGCGGAAGATCTTGGCAAAGCCGTACTCGAAGAAGCTGTACGGCGAGTTCCTGGTCTCGACAAGGGTGATGTCGAGGACATTATCATCGGGTGCGCGATGCCCGAAGGCGAGCAAGGGCTGAACTTCGCCCGCACGATGTCGCTGTATGCGGGTTTTCCCGTGACCGTGCCTGCGATCACGGTCAATCGCTTCTGTTCCTCCGGCTTACAAGCCATCGCATATGCGGCGGAGCGCATTATGCTCGGCCACGCCGAGGTGATCATCGCCGGAGGCGTGGAGAGCATGAGCCACGTCCCGATGACGGGCTTCAAGCTCTCGCCGCATCCGCGGCTGGTCGAGACCATGCCCGAGGTGTACATGGGCATGGGGCATACAGCCGAAGCTGTCGCGCAGCGCTTCGGCATCTCGCGCGAAGCGCAGGATGGCTTCGCGACGCGCAGCCATCAGAAGGCAGCGGCGGCCATCGCAGCGGGCCGCTTCACAGACGAGATCGTGCCGGTGAGCACGAGCGTGAAGGGCGTGGACGAACGAGGCAAAGCCTTCGTTCGTGAGTACGTGTTTGCCACTGATGAGGGCGTTCGCCCCGATACATCCGTGGAAGGGCTGAGCAAGCTGAAGCCTGCGTTCAGCTTGGGGGGCTCTGTGACGGCGGGCAACGCGTCACAGACGTCGGACGGCGCAGCGGCGGCCGTGCTGATGAGTCGTGAGCGCGCGGAAGCGCTCGGGCTGAAACCGATGGCGACGTTCCTGTCCTTCGCGCTATCCGGAGTGGAACCGGAGATCATGGGCGTTGGCCCTGTCAAAGCGATTCCGAAGGCGCTGAAGATGGCAGGTATTTCCCAAGATCAAGTCGATCTCTTTGAGATTAATGAAGCATTCGCTTCACAGTGCGTTCATATTGTTCGCGAGCTTGGAATTGATGAGGAGAAGGTCAATGTCAATGGGGGAGCGATTGCACTGGGTCATCCACTTGGCTGCACAGGTGCAAAGCTGTCAACAAGTTTAATATATGAACTGCAACGCCGAGGCGGCGGTTATGGGGTTGTGTCGATGTGTATCGGCGGCGGAATGGGAGCGGCTGGTGTTTTTCAAGTTCATCCGGCGGAATAATCGCTAAATCATCCTATCGTTCTTAAATGTTCATTATCATCATTCCAAATCATAAGGAGAGTTGACTCATGACGAACAAAGTCGTTGGCGGAAGCTTTGTTATATCGGATCTTGATTTTCATTCCATCGTAACTCCAGAGGATTTCACGGAAGAGCATCGCATGATTGCGGAAACAACACGTGACTACGTGAACGGGGAAGTTATGCCGAATGATGAGCATTTAGAGAAGCTGGATTATGATCTGACTGTAAAACTCATGCGCAGTGCGGGTGACCTTGGGTTGCTTGGGGCGGATGTGCCAGAAATCTATGGTGGCCTTGGGTTGGATAAGGTTAGTTCCACGATCATAAGCGAGAACTTAGCGCGTGCTTCTTCGTTTGCCTTATCCATTGGCGCACATGTCGGCATTGGAACGCTGCCCATCGTGTTCTTCGGTACACCCGAGCAGAAGAAAAAGTATTTGCCTGACTTAGCGACAGGGGCGAAAATTGCTGCCTATTGCTTAACGGAGCCGACTTCCGGATCGGATGCTCTTGGCGCCAAAACAACGGCACGGTTATCCGATGACGGAAAGCACTATCTTTTAAATGGTTCCAAGCTCTATATTACCAACGCCGGCTTCGCTGATATTTTCATCGTCTATGCGAAGATCAATGGCACGGACTTCACGGCGTTTATCGTGGAAAAGGGCGATCCGGGCTTTACGATGGGACCCGAAGAAAAGAAGATGGGGATTAAAGGCTCATCAACGCGTCCTTTATTTTTCGAGGATGTGAAAGTGCCTGTTGAAAACCTGCTCGGAGAAATTGGCAAAGGGCATCTCATCGCTTTTAACATTCTGAACATCGGCCGTTATAAATTAGCTGTTGGTTGTCTAGGTGCGTCCAAGGAGACGATTGAGCTTGCAGTGAAATATGCAAATACGCGTCAGCAATTCCAAACGCCAATCTCGAAATTCCCACTAATTGGAAAAAAACTTGCTGAAATGAACATTCAGACGTATATCCTAGAAAGCATGGTGTACCGGACGACGGGTCTATTTGATACGATCCTCAAGGATATTGACCACTCCAGTCCGGATGCAGGCAAAATATCGGCGAAAGGCATATCGGAATACGCGCTCGAATGCTCAATTAATAAGGTATTTGCTTCGGAAGTTCTTGACTTTGTTGCAGATGAGGGACTACAAATTCACGGTGGTTACGGCTTTATTCAAGAATATAAAGTAGAGCGGATCTATCGCGACTCGCGGATTAATCGGATTTTTGAAGGGACGAATGAAATTAATCGCTTGCTCATCCCGGGTACATTGGTGAAGAAAGCAATGAAGGGCGAACTGCCTTTGTTACAAAAGGCGCAAGAGCTGCAAGGTGAGTTACTTGCCTACATGCCAGGTCAAACGTTTGAAGGTACTTTAGCAGAGGAAGCTCATTTGGTGGCGATGGCCAAAAAGGTATTCCTCATGGTCGGTGGGCTTGCCGTTCAGAAATATGGCATGGCGCTTGAGAAAAATCAGGAAGTTTTAAGCAACCTGGCTGATATCATGATTCAAATTTTTGCTGCAGAAAGTGGGCTGCTCCGTACCCAAAAACTCATTGACAAACAAGGCGAAAGTAAGGCGAAAAACGCCATTCAGCTTACAACGGTATTTATTCATGAGGCTTTTGACAAAATTGAGGCATATGCGAAAGAAGCGCTCAGTACGATGGAAGAAGGAGATGTGCTTCGGACTCAACTATCTATACTCAAGAAGCTGTCTAGACGCAGCAGTGTCAATACAGTGGGGTTGAAGCGCGACATCGCCGCACGTGTAATTCAGGGTGAGAAATACATCGGATGAGTCTTGGGTGTCAAGAACCTGAAGGGGATGGTTTTGTATGAGGGAGACAAAGCCTTGGCTGCGTCATTATCCATCGGAAGTGGCGCCGACTTACGAGTACCCGAAACATAATCTAGCACGTCTGTTGATTGATTCAGCAAATCAATTTCCCGAACGGCCTGCCTTGTATTTCTTGGGGAAAAAGCTAACGTATCGCGAATTGCTTCATGCGTCTTATCAATTTGCACATGTGTTAACCGATCTTGGGGTACGACCGGGGGAACGCGTATCGATCATGCTGCCGAATTGTCCTTCGGCCATCATTACTTATTTCGGCACGCTGATGATGGGCGGAATTGTTGTCATGACGAATCCGCTTTATGTGGAGAGAGAGCTGATTCATCAGCTCTCTGATTCGGAAGCAGTCGTCATTGTGACATTGGATCTGCTGTTCGATCGCGTACAAAAGGCGAAATCGCGGACGTTTCTGCGCCATGTTATCGTGACCTCGATTAAGGACTATTTACCGTTTCCGAAGAATCTTTTATATCCAATCAAAATGAAAAAGGATGGCGCCAAGCTCGATGTAACCTATGGTGATGGCGTTTATGCATTCAAGAAATTACTGCGAGCAGCTTCGGCTGCGCCTATTTGTGTAGACGTCAACGCAGATGACGATATTGCTTTGCTTCAATACACCGGTGGAACCACGGGGTTATCCAAAGGTGTGATGCTAACGCATACCAATTTAATTGCAAATACGTATCAGACGAGTAATTGGTGTTATCAAGTCCAGCCTGGCGGAGATCGTTTTTTAGGCGCCATTCCTTGCTTCCATGTCTTTGGTTTGACGGTTCTCCTGAATCAATCCATGTATCGAGCAGGGATGCTAATTCTTATTCCAAAGTTCGATATTGATATGATTCTCGATACGATTCATAAATTAAAGCCTACCATTTTCCCAGGTGCGCCTACGATGTATGTCGCGTTAATCAATCATAAACGGGTGAAGGAAGTTGATATTTCTTCGATCAATGTTTGTGTAAGCGGTTCAGCGCCATTGCCTTTGGAGGTTCAAGAGCGATTTGAAGCTTTGACCGGAGGTAGATTAATTGAAGGGTACGGACTGACAGAGGCTTCTCCAGTTACGCATGCGAATCCGATCTGGGGTTTTCGTAAAATCATGTCCATCGGTGTTCCTTTTCCAGATACAGTAACGAAAGTCGTGGATTCTGACACTGGAGAGGAAATGCCGATTGGTGAAATCGGTGAAATTATTATTAAAGGTCCTCAAATCATGAAGGGCTACTGGAAGCGTGAACAAGAAACGGCGAAGACGATCAAAGATGGCTGGTTATATACCGGGGACATGGGACGCATGGATGAGGATGGTTTCTTCTCGATCGTTGACCGGAAAAAGGATTTAATTATTGCAGGTGGCTTTAATATTTACCCACGCGATATTGAAGAGGTTCTCTACGAGCATCCAGCGATTCTGGAAGCGGCTGTCGCAGGTGTTCCTGATGAATATCGTGGGGAAACTGTGAAAGCTTTTATCGTGCTAAGAGAAGGAATGACGCTCTCAGAAAAGGATTTAGATGTCTGGTGTAGAGAACGATTAGCGGCTTATAAAGTGCCACGTAAGGTTGAATTCAGGCAGTCTTTGCCGAAAACGATGATTGGAAAGGTGCTCCGACGGCAATTACTAGAGGAAGAAGTGAAGAAATAAATATCTTTGCTATCATGCGTAGGGGCAGCCCTTACAAAGAAGGAGGGAGTCCAATGGATGATGGAAATGAACGTATAATAAGAAAATTGCAGCAACTCGCAGCAGCAGCGGAGCCCACCTTCTGGGGTTTTCTGGGTTGTGAATTTGTAGATTTGAAGGACGGTGTCATCACTATTGCTTTGGATGCGAAGCCGCATCATTTGAATCCGATCGGCATGGTTCATGGCGGTGTCACATCATCTTTGTTGGATACCGCGATGGGAATTATTGCGATGATTGCTAGACCGGAGGAGAAGGTCGTTACGACGAATCTGAATGTGCATTTTGTCACTCCACTTTATGCAGGAAGACTTCTTGTGACAGCGGAACTCGTCCATCAATCACGAAAAATGATTACAGCACAAGGTCGAGTTGAGGACAGTGAAGGCAAGTTGGGGACGATGGGGACAGGATCGTTTCGTGTGATTTAGACGAAAGCTTCGAGTGATGGAGCCTTCATAACCACAAGGATAGTGGTCATGAAGGTTCTTTTTAGCATTTAATGTCACATAATATGACATGGAATTAATAATTTTCATGAAAATTTCATAAATTTTCTATTGATGTTATGTTTTATTACACAAACACATTGACTGATTACATAAGGTCATCCTATAATCGATTAAAAGGCATAGGGGGGAAGCACGATGCATCTTACCATTCGTGAAGCGTTGGCGATTTATCCTTTAACGGAAGCCAAGCTGGTCGCCGGGAAACAAGGGGAATCCCGAATTGTTAAATCTGTGAATGTCATGGACGCACCTGATATTGCCGATTGGACGAAATCAGGTGAAATGCTGTTTACTACTGCCTTCGCGATGAAAGACAGCCCGCAAGAAACCGTGAACCTCCTGCGCAAATTAAATGATCGCGGAGCCGCGGGTCTAGGGATTAAGCTCGGGAGATTTTGGACGGAGCTGCCGCAAATCGTCATGGACGAAGCGGATCGATTACATTTTCCTATTATTGAAATGCCCTTTCAATTTACATTTTCAGATCAAATGAATGCGCTTTTTAACGCCGAATACCGTCGGAATACTGAACTGCTGCAAACGGTACTTGAGAAGCAGAAGAAGCTGATGCAATTTGGTCTCAAGCAAGACAATATGCTTTCTATGTTTCAACTCGTCTGTGAAATCTTGGGGTATCCGATGGCGGTCGTTGGAGCGAGAGGTCAAGTTTTATATAATACAAGTAACTGGAGTTCAGATCAACTTTCTCAGAATTGGCCGAAAAAGCGCAAATCGGGTTGGGTGTACGCAGGGAAAGATAGAGCGTATCGTGTTGGATTACAACAACAAGATGATGAACCGTTAGGTCATTTATTAATTATTCCGGATGTTATGTTACTAGCAACCGTAGAAGAAGGATTGTTCCAACAAGCTGCTGATATTTTGACCTTTCATATGAGTTATACATTCAGATCCCATGTGGAAGCTTCAGCTGAGCGAGATTTACAGAATAACCTGATCCGCTATTTAGATAAAGGAACTTCCCTTGAAGAGTTTATGGAGCAAGCGGAGGCCAGAGGATTGTTCATCTTTACTGGTGCTTACCAATGTGTTGTTGGGAAATGCAAGAAGGAGTCATTGATTCCAGATGCTACTCATGAAAAGCTCAGAGAATTAAAGCAATACATGGAGTCTCATTCGAAATCCAGCAGCATGCGTGGGCATCATTTTGTTCTGAAGGATCACATGTTCTCGATTTACTCAACGACACAAGCAGATGGCTTCCCAGAAGAAGAGCTATCACAGTTGTTAAGTAAATATGAGGGGGACGCTGGTCATGCTTCCGATCGTGATGGAATGGTGTTCTACACGTCATCGCTGAAGGTGAAGCCAACGGCGCTTCGCGAAGCGTACTTGGAATGCGGTGAAACGGGGCGAATGGCAGAGAAACTCTGTTTGCCAGATCGCGTATTACATTATGAAACGATCGAATTCGCTCATCTCTTTCAGCATTTGTCGTCTCCGATGATGGAGGATTACTGCGCGAAGATCTTGCGTCCTCTCTTAGAGAAGGATCCAGAGTACTCCCAAGAGATGATTCGCACACTAGAAGTTTTTATTCGGAACGATGGTCAAGTCAGCGAGGCGGCTAAGCAATTATTCATTCATCGCAATACGGTTACGTATCGTTTGGAGAAAATTAGTGATCTTCTGCAAGTTGATTTCAAAAAAGTAAATGATCTCTTGAAGCTGAAGGCTGTATTCCTATTCCGTCAATTCTTGCAAGTGAGATCTTAAGTAATAATCTGAACCCGAGGATGCCAGTGTGGCGCTAAGGGTTTTTTATTTTGTGTAGAGCCTTGCTGACGCGGATTATATTGGTGGAGCTTTATGTGCAGCTCTTGTCGTGAAATAGACATCTATTTCGAGTTTTCGGGGGGCTTTCTTCTAAATAGATGTACAATATCCAGTTATTACTTGTTTTCGAGTAAATGCAAGCAGCAGACGCTTCCAGCGAGTTAGTTGCATAAGCGAATTCGTTACCTTATAATTTTGAGGAGAGAGTAGAGAAAGGAGATGTGAAACATGTCTGCATGGAAAGAGTTAACGACGTTAACCGAGTGGCAGGAGGTGCTTGATCGTTCCAGCGAAAAGCCTGCTGTCGTTCTGAAGCACAGTACAACTTGTCCAGTAAGTGCGAGCGCACTTGATGAATACGAACAATATTTAGCTGGTACACATAACGAGGCTGTTGATTATTTCTTGGTGAAAGTGATTGAATCACGTCCGGTATCAAATCAAATCGCAGAGGACCTAGGAATTAAACATGCGTCCCCGCAAATTCTTTATTTCAAAAATAAAGAATCCATCTGGAATACTTCGCACTGGTCTGTAACGAACAAACATATGTCCGCGGTATTGGACTAATTCTGTCACACATTGGGCCCTTCGTTTTGTCTACGTGATGTAGGTGAAACGGAGGGTTTTTCATGCTTATCGTTAAATGAACGATGGTCAAAAAAAGATTGGCAAGCCAAACAACCTCCTATATACTTATTTGACGACAACATGACGGAAACGTTCGCCTAAGGAGTTACTTATCATGAATGCAATGAATAAAACGAAAATCCCCATCCCCATCTTCCTTTTGATTGGCATAATTGCAATATCTTTTTCCTCCATTTTTGTAAAATGGTCCGACGCTTCAGCTTCAGTTATCGCTATGTACAGGCTGCTGATGACCAATGTATTAATGCTGCCCTTTTTGTGGAATTATCGTAAGGAATTTAAGAGGATCAATTTGAAAGATTGGCTGCGCACGGCAATATCGGGTATTGCGCTTGGCCTGCACTTTTTATTCTGGATGGACTCGCTTCGATATACCACGGTGGCTAGTTCAACAGCGATATTGACGCTTGAGCCGATTTTTGTACTAGTTGGCGCGTTCCTGCTCTATGGTGTTCGGACAAGCCGTACCGCATTGATTGCGATGTGTATCGCGATTGTGGGAGCCATTTGCATCGGATGGGGCGATTTTCAATTTTCGGGAGAGGCACTGAAAGGGGATGTGCTGTCTTTCGTGGGGACGATCGCTGTCGCGTTTCATATGTTACTAGGCAAAAGCTTGCGGGAGCGCATTTCCGCTTATGTATACAGCTTTCTTGTTTTCTTCTTTGCTGGGTCAACGCTTGCGGTGACGAATGTGTATTCAGGCGAATCGTTTACTGGCTATCCATGGAAGGAATGGGGGATCTTTTTCCTATTAGCCTTTGTTTCTACTATTTTCGGTCACTATGTATTTAATTGGCTGCTGAAATATATGAAAGCTTCTTCGGTATCGATGACAGTGCTCGGAGAGCCGTTGGGTGCATCTATATTGGCCTATTTCTTGCTAGGCGAAACGATTACGACGATGCAGCTTTTAGCAGGTTGTCTCCTGTTGATTGGCGTAGCCTTATTCTTACGTAGTAATGAGAAACCGTAATGGTTTCTTATACTCATTAATTGAACTATGGTCAACAAAATAAGAAGCTATGGATCGATTTTATAAAGTTTTGAGATGGAGGCAGAGACAGATGAGGTTTCGAGATTTTCATCGTAATGTCAAATTAAGAATTGGCTTATCCTTCCTATCGGGCACAGCGAACAATATGGTGCTTCCCTTTATGTCTATTTATTTTTCGGGGAGATTAGGGGACACACTGGCTGGATTGGTTGTTATTCTGGGCATTTTGGCAGGTGTAGTTGCAGGGATCATAGGCGGTTATTACTCGGATCGATTTGGCCGGAAGAAGCTCATGCTCGCCGCAGAAATCGGCTGGATGCTCTGCTTCTTGCTCATGGCGGCAGCGAATTCGCCGTGGTTTGAGTCGGCAGGCATCACCTTCATACTGATGATTGTTGTCAGCATTTTTTGGGGGATTCATGGACCTGCCAATGAGGCGATGCTCCTGGATGTCACTCTACCAGCAGAACGAAAATTTATGTATGCCATCATGTACTGGATGAATAATTTATCCTTCGCTATCGCGGGAATGGCTGGCGCATTTTTATTTAAATCGTATTTATTTGAATTATTTATTGCCTTATCTGTGATCGGTTTGATAACAGGGATAATTACATATGTCTTTATTCAAGATGATTATAAGGCACCAATGGGAGGGCAGGGCAGCATGACGAGGAAGAATAGCCCTTCCATTTGGGCTAATTACCGCATGGTTCTGCGAGATAAGACGTTTCTGATTTTCACAATTGCTTCCTTATTGTTGGTTTCGGTGGAGTTTCATCTGGGGAACTATGTGGCTGTTCGCTTGGGGAAAGAGATGGTGGATACGCCATTTCTTCCGTGGCTCACTGATGCTTGGCGGATTGATGGCTTCAAGATGCTAGGGTTTATGCGTACGGAGAATACCGTGCTCGTGGTTGTTCTCTCGGTCTTTATGGGGATTCTGATGCGCAGGTTTTCTGATCGCCGAGTACTGTTTATTGGCTACGCTTGCTATATTGCCGGGTATAGCTACCTTGCTTACAGCAATCAACCAGGTTTACTCCTGCTGTCGATGCTGATTGCCACGGTTGGTGAATTGATGTATGTTCCGATTAAGCAAGCCTACCTAGGCAACCTGGCACCCGACCATGCACGCAGCTCCTATATGGCCTTATATGGCATGGTATATAGAGGAGCTACGTTTCTTGCTGGTCTAGGCGTTATCTTAGGCGGTATGCTGTCTTCCTGGCTTATGGCTTCGTTGATCGCAATCAGCGGTGTGATCGGTATGGCGATGTTTTACACAATACTTGCACAGCTGGAAGAGCGGAAAAACGGTCATTTCGCAGCGGCAAATTCCTCTTTTATGGAAGCTAATAAAGCTGGTTTAGAGAGCACTTCATAAGCCGTATAGGCTAGCGCTTTGGCTGTGAAGAGCATACTGTCTAGTGCAGGTTCCGTCATGGCGAGATCACGGAATTCCTTGGTATGAAGCAAATGTCGCTCATTAACTACCTTCACGAATGGGTGAATGGTGGGGCACTGTGTCGAGACATTGCCGAGATCAAGGGAACCGTGATCTTTGCCGATTTCGATTTCTTTCGGATTGATGCCAAGCTCGAACAATTGATCTGTGAACACACCCGACAAAGTTTCATTCGTGCGCAGTTCATCGTACGAGTACTCGTAGAACGATGTTTTCAGCGTGCAGCCTGTTTGAAGTGCAGCGCCTTCCGCGCAGTGAAGGACTTTTTGGACGAGCTCATTCGTGTACGTGCGTGTAGCTGAACGGACGTAAAATCTAGCAACGGCATAATCCGGAATGATGTTCGGTGCTTTGCCGCCTTCACTGATGATGCCGTGAATACGAGCATCTGTTTTGAGCTGCTGGCGAAGCGCATTGATACTGTTGAATAGCTGCAATACGGCGTCAAGCGCATTAATGCCTTCGTACGGTTGCGCCGCGGCATGCGCGGAGCGGCCGAAGAACTCATACTCGATCGCATCCATCGCGAGCGATTCACCTGATTTTTCATAGGTATAATAAGGGTGTGCCATGAGTGCGATATCGACGTCTTGGAAAAGCCCTGCAGCAGCCATCGGCACCTTGGCGCCTTTCGTTTCTTCGGCTGGCGTGCCGTAGACACGTATGCTGCCGCCGGTTTCGGCTAAGACGGATTTGAGGCCGATTGCAGCCCCGATACTCATCATACAGATTAGATGATGGCCGCAGGCATGACCGAGCTCAGGCAGTGCATCATACTCAGCCATGAATGCTACTACCGGACCTGGTTGGCCTGAGTCATATGTCGCGATGAAAGCGGTAGGTATATCTAAAACACCACGTTCAATCGCGAAACCATGATAGGCTAATTCTTCTGTTAAACGAGCAAATGCAAGGAATTCTTCATGCCCAAGCTCTGGGTTTGCTCCAATAAAACGAGAAATATCTTTGAATCTGACGGCATTACTTTCTATGGTTTGAGCGATCATTGATTTCATATTAAGTTGGCTCCTTTGTTGAATGGTTCTTAACTCCATTGTAGTATATAGAAGCGAGAACTACCAAATGCAAAGACATAGGACGATAAGAAGGAACATTCTTGAACAGGAGAAATTGGAGGGATCGACAATGATGAAATATGGAGCGGAGCATGAGGAGCATCGATTTAGTTTATGCTTTCTTGAAGCGGAGAGCCGCGGTCAGTGGCGGGATGTTTATTTAGGTATCCAGTTGGAAGAGGGAGAAAAGCTTCCTGATGGCTTATTAGATCCGTCTATTCTGGTGATTTGCAATGTCGAAGGTGAGATTGTACAGATTGTCTTACACGATGAAGGTTGTGATAGTGAGTACCAATTCACATATGCGGAGAAGGAACAGATTGAAAAGTATGTGAATCAGTATGTAAGCGCCAAAAAAACGACGAATGAACCCCTGTAGGTATCCCTTCCCAAACTGGGCGGAGGCGCATATAGTAATATACGTCACGCATTAGGGGAGAGGATAGCGATGGAAAAAAGAATTCAATATTTGGCGTTTGGTGATTCTTTAACCGTTGGTTATGGTGCTGAGGAAGGTCAAGGCTTCGTTTCGCTGTATCGACAAAGGTTGGAATGTCTGCTGAATGTACCTGTTTCCTTACGACATGCTGGTACCAATGGTGCCACGACCGCGCAATTGCTTGAGACTATCGAATCTGATCCGCAGCTTCAGAAGGATATTCAAGAAGCGACTCTCATCACCATTACAGCTGGCGGAAACGATCTCATTCAAGCGGCAATTCCCTTCTTTTATGACGGTGATAATACGGTGCTCAAAACAGCCTTACAAACGTACGAATCCAACTATCGTAAACTTATCGCTCGAATTGAAAAGCTGCGGCAAGGCATACAAACCCCGTATTTATTGGCCTTAATTGGTTTATATAATCCATTACCGCAGATACCAGATGCTGCCTACTGGGTTCAGCGCTTTAATCTATTTCTGCGGAAATTAGAGCAGCCGCATATTCACATCGTGCAGGTTTACGACGCATTCGTTGGTCAATCGGCACTATTTCTATCTGATGATGCTATTCATCCAAATGAACTTGGCTATGAGCGATTGGCTAACCAATTAGAGGTAGTCTTATCCGTGCAGCAGCTGCAGCAGTTGTTCATGTGAAATGAAGCTATCTCACATAACCGAATACGGAAATGAAATGACAGGCGCTGCCGGCCAGCACGAATAAGTGCCAGATGGCATGGTGATACGGGATGCGCCTCCATACATAAAATATCGACCCTAGTGTGTAGAGCAAGCCGCCTGCAACTAACCAGACGATGCCGCCAAGCGGCAACTGAACGTAAAGTGGCTTGAACGCGATAACAATCAACCAACCCATTACGATATAGCACAAAGTTGAAATGAGTACGAATTTTTTGACGTAAAATAGCTTCAACACGATGCCTATAAGGGCTAAGCCCCAGATGACACCAAAAAATGTCCAGCCCAGTAACCCTCGTAATGTAACAAGCAGATAGGGTGTGTAGCTCCCCGCGATTAACACATAAATCGCCGAGTGATCAAGAACTTCGAAAACATCTTTTATTTTCGATTCTGTAACGCTGTGCAGCAGCGTGGAACATGTATACAAGAGAACAAGCGCTGTGCCAAAAATGCTAAAGCTAACGATATGCCAAGCATTTCCATGTACGCAAGCTTGGATGATAAGCAGGACGAGTGCGGCGATGCTGAGTACAACGCCAATACCGTGTGTAATCGCATTGGCTTTCTCTTCTTTGGTGGAATATTGCATATACAACCCTTCTTTCTTTTGACAGAATGGAGACTCCCTATATAGATTGGACGATGAAACGATGTATTTACCTTCATTTCAATTGAATAATAAAGTGGCCCTAGTGACAGGAGCCGGAAGAGGTATTGGACGAGCACTCGCTATTGGCTTGGCAGAAGCGGGGGCTGATGTTGCAATCTTTGCTCGAACTGCTTCGGATTTGGAAGTGGTGGCGGGTGAGATTCGCGCTTTAGGCAGACAAGCCTATCCATTTACCGTGGATGTGACGAATCGTGAACAAATCGAAGCAGCGGTTTCGGCTATCATCAAAGAAACAGACCGCATAGATATACTCATCAATAATGCTGGCATGAACATCCGTAGTCAAGCTTTGGCCGTCACAGATGAGGAATGGGACACCATCATGCAGACAAACCTGAAATCCGCTTTCTTATGTTCGCAGATTGTTGGTCGTCACATGCAACAACGGGAATACGGACGAATCATCAATATTGCTTCAGTTGCGGGGCAAGTCGCGCTGCGAACAGGTGTCGTTTATGCCGCGACCAAGGCAGCAATGATCCAAATGACTAAGGTGCTTGCTCTTGAATGGGGGAAATATGGCATATTGGTAAATGGCATCGGTCCATGGTATTTCAAAACTCCGCTAACAGAGAAAATCTTGAATCAGCCGGATTATTTAGCAGAAATTATTGCACGCACACCACTGCGTCGTGTAGGGGAGCTGGAGGAGCTAGTCGGGCCAGCTGTTTTCCTGGCATCTGATGCAGCGAACTATGTCACGGGCCAAACGTTGTTTGTAGATGGCGGCATGACGATTTATGGATTTTAGCGAAAATTGTCTACAAATGTAGGATTGAGCTTTCAATATAGTTCTATTATACTATTCACAGACATGCGCAAAGAATAATGGGAATCATTTTTAGAAGTAACAGCCAGATAAGGTGGTAGAATTAAATGTCTCGAGTTCGTATTTTTACAGATAGTACGTGTGATTTAAATGATGAACTTTTGCGACACTACCAAATCGAAGTTGTTCCTTTATATGTGATTTTTGAAGAGCAATCATTTAAGGATCGCGTTCATATCAATGCGAATCAACTGTTTGAGTTGGTCACGCAAACGGGGAAGCTCCCCAAAACAGCTGCGCCTTCGCCAGGCGATTTTGAACACGCTTTTGCCCCGTTCATCGAGGCGGATGAAGATATTGTATATATCGGTCTATCCTCTGAGTTATCGTCGACGATCCAGAATGCGATGATTGCCGCGGGGAGTTTTCCCGATGGTAGAATTAGGGTGATCGATTCTCGAAACCTATCAACGGGTATTGGCGTACTAGTAGTAAAGGCGGCTCATGCTGCATTAGAAGGACGAAGCTCATCAGAGATTCAAACGATCGTTACGTCGTTCATTGATAAAATAGAAGTATCTTTCATCATTGATACCTTGGAATATCTACATAAAGGCGGCAGATGTTCTAGCGTGCAGGCTTTCTTTGGGAGTCTATTGAAAATTAGACCCATCGTTCAAGTCATCCATGGTGCTATGCAATTAACGGACAAAATTAGAGGTAAACGGGAGAAAGCGCTCAAGCAACTTTTGGTCAATGCGCTGGCTTTTAAAGATGACATGGATACGGATTTCATGTTCATCACACATGCGCAGGCTTATGAAGAAGCGGCTTATGTTAAAGAACAATTTGAATTGCATACCAATGTGAAAAACGTATTTTTGACGGAAACCGGTTGCGTCGTTTCGAGCCACTGCGGACCACATACGCTAGGTATTGTTTTCGCCAAAAAATAAGAAATGAGTGGACAGCCATGACGACAATCAAGATTATCACGGACAGCAGCTGCGACCTTCCGAGAAGCACTGTAGAAGCAATAGGAGTTGGGATCGTTCCCTTATCTGTTCAATTTGGCGAGGAATGTATGCCGACAGATATGGATCTTGCTGATTTCTACGCTAGGATGAAGCGAGAGAGCGCGTTGCCGAAAACCTCAAGTCCGTCACCTGGGCACTTCCTAAGTGAGTATCAGAAGGGTGGTCCTGATCAAGATATTCTTGTATTATGTCTATCATCGGCGTTAAGCTCAACGTACCATCATGCTGTCATGGCAAAAGAAATGCTGCTGGAAGATGGATTTACAGGCCGTATCGAAGTCATCGATTCCAAGACAACTTCACTTGGTTTAGGCGTACTTGTGTACCGAGCAGCTCGGATGGTGGCAAGCGGCATGTCTTATGAAGAGGTGACAGCTTCCATTCAGCAATCGGTAACGAGCTCAGGGACTTTCTTTTTCTTAGATACCTTGGAAAATGTCATTAAAGGTGGAAGACTCGATCGCGTGCGCGGCGCAGTAGCTTCTGTCTTGAATATTAAGCTTCTCATGAAAGCTAGTGAAGAAGGCGCGATTGAGGTTGTCGAGAAAATCCGCGGCTCGCAGCAGGCTTTGAAGCGATTACTCTCGTTTCTTGGTGATAAGGAGCATGATTACGAGAAGGATGTGATTGCCATCGCACATAGCAACTGTGAAGCTAGAGCGCGTGATTTTATGGCTCAGTTACTTGAAAAACATCCGTTCCGTAATGTGCTGTTCTCCAATATGGGCACTGTGATTGGCACCTATGCAGGTGAAGGCGGCGTATTAGTTGCTTATTAAAAAATAAAAAAGACACCTATCCTCCGATCGATTCAAGTGATCGGTGAGTAGGTGTCTTTTAATTATTTACTTCGGAAACTCCGTCGTCGTAATTTCCGGTTGATCCACAGTAACTAGCGGCGAGATATCTCCTGTCACGAGCAGCCAAAGCTCATGCAGGGCGCGTGTGCAACCAACATAGAGAAGCTTCGCATCCATAAGGGTTGTTTCGTAATGCTCCGCTGTAACGTCCATCAGAATAACGGCATCGAATTCTAAGCCCTTGGTCAAATAAACAGGCAGCACCGATATGCCTCCACGATAAACCCGTTGCTTGGAGGTGATCAGATTCGTCTCGATCCCGGCGAGTGTCAAAGCTTCATGCAGCTCAAGAGCTTGCTTCTCAGTACGCGCTACGACAGCGACGGTGCTGGAGGTGCCAGCTAGTAAGCTTGTGATCGCCTTCTGCACAAGCGGCAGTCGCTCTTTGGGCGAAGTCTGCAGCACACGAACTTTATTTCCGCTACGGAAGACGGGAACGGCAAGTAAGGGATTGCTTACACCGCGCTGGAGCACCGAATTGGCAAACTGGATGATTTCCATGGTGGAACGATAGCTTCGCTCCAGCTCGAAATACCCTGTTTCCTCCTCTTGGAACAGACTGGAAAATTCCTTCCAGTCCTGTATGCCTTGGTACGCGTGAATCCCTTGTGATAAATCACCGAGAATCGTGAATGAGCTGTTGCGTGTGTACGCGTCTAACACCGCGACTTGGAAAGGTGAGAAGTCTTGCGCTTCATCAATAACGACATGATCGAATAATCGATCCGAAGAAATACCATGAAGTCGAGTATGAATGTAGAGGAGAGGAGCTAGATCCTCAAGTTGTACTTCTTTCTTTTTAAAAAGCTTCGCAGATGCCGTCACGATCGTCTCAGGCATGGTCTGAAGCAGATCTGCTGGTAAGCTGTCTGGTCGCCCTTTGTCCGTAAACAGCATTTTGTAAAACGTAAATGCCGTGTATTCAGGCCAACTCGTCAAGTAAGTCCGTAGTTTCTGAGCGGATTTCTTCTTAAGCTCTTTCTTTAAGCTTTGTTCCCAAACTTTCTCGAGCTGAATCTCCATCCAACGCTTGATCCTTGCAACGACACGCTCACGTCGTTTAATCATCGGATAATGCTTATTCTCGACGAAGAACCATTCGCGAATGGTCGCAATTGGTAGTTTGACGCCATCCCAAGGTGAGAAGTCCGCCGTAGGAACGTAAGTGGCTTCAAGACTATTCAGACAGTCGTCTAGGTAGCTTTGGAAAGCGATCGCACCTTTGAAGCGCCCTGGTGCTTGGTCATCGACGGGAGGGCGCTTGCTTCCGAGGGCGAACCAACGTTGCAATGTCATTTCTTGATCTGCGATTTGCACTTCATGATCGAGCACATCCAGTGCCCAATCCGTGAATGTACTCTGCTGAATATTGCCGACACCGAGTTCAGGCAATACGCCTGAGATATAGTCCAAGAACATGGAGTTAGGTGCGAAAATAATCATACGTTCTGCCCGAACCTGTTCACGGTATTGATAGAGAAGGAATGCGAGGCGGTGCAGCGCTACGGTTGTTTTACCGCTTCCTGCGACCCCTTGAATAATAAGTGCGGTATTCTTCGCTGCACGGATAATCCGATCTTGCTCAGCTTGAATCGTGGAGACGATATCGCGCAGCTTGTTATCTTTATTTTCCCCTAAGCGGTAAAGCAAGAACTCATCACCGACAGAGAGGGAGTCTTCATTCCGGTCATATGTATCGACAATACGCTGGAGAATTTGTTTGCGCACAACTAGGTTTCGCTTCAAATAGACTAAGCCGTCGATAACACCGTCCGGCGAATCATAGGAAGCCGCTTCCAAGCCGCCTGTGAAGGAATAGAATAGGCTTGCAACTGGAGCGCGCCAATCAATGACGAGAAGTCGACCTGTTCGTTCGTCTTCCACTCCTGCTTTACCAATGTAAAGCGGTGAAGGTGAACCGGTGCCTGTTTCTTCGAAGTCAAGGCGGCCGAAATAGGGCTCATCAATGGCTTTGGTTAAATTGTGCCTGCCGTTCTCACGCAAAACTTCAAGTGCTTGCTCCGTTAAATCAGGACCATAATAAACTGGAGTTGCTCTAAGGCGTTCCAGTTGTTTATCGATTTCCTTATTCGTTTGTTCGAGCCTTTGAAGTTCTTCTTGATAGGCACTTTGAGTCTTTGTGTCCAAGATCAGTTACCTCCTAAGATCAGATGTTGTCTATTGATTTGTAATAAACAGGTAAACACTATAACACACCTGGCAGGAGATAGAAAGTGATTCTGGAAAATCATCGGCAATCATTTGGGCTTCTGTGGAAAGGAATGGTATACTTAGGAAGTATGCATTTTTATTGATGGAGGCGAAGGGATTCATGTCTATTTATGATATCGCAGTTACAACGATTTCAGGCGAAACACAAACACTTTCTTCCTATAAAGGGAAGGCACTTCTCATTGTGAATGTGGCAAGTGCTTGCGGACTTACGCCGCATTATAAGGGGCTTCAAGCACTTTATGAGCAATACCAAGATCAAGGTTTGGTCGTACTCGGTTTTCCTTGTAATCAATTCGCTGGTCAAGAGCCAGGGACGAATGAAGAGATCCAAGCATTTTGCGAGCTTAACTACCAAGTGACATTCCCGTTATTTGATAAAATTGATGTAAAAGGTGAGCATGCGCATCCGTTGTACACGTATTTGCTAAGCCACACGCCTGAGCCCTACCGCACTGGGGAAGTTGAATGGAATTTCGTGAAATTCTTAGTTGATGCTAACGGAAATGTGGTTAAACAATACAGTGCGCGTACAGAACCAGCGGACATTAGTGCTGATATTGAGGCTGTTTTAGCTTAAATGAAAGATGAGGTGGACGTGCAATGGGGTCCCAAAACGGGTTTGTTTATGCCCATCCCGATGATGAAACATTCTTAAGCGGATGCCTCATTCGCCGTCTAGCTGATGATGGGGCAGACAATGTCTTACTTCTAGCCACACGTGGCGATGCTGGGAGACAAGGGTTAGAGCGGGCGAAGAATCGGCAAGAATTAGCTGAGTTAAGAGAACAAGAGATGCGTGCAGCGGCGGAAATCCTAGGGATTTCAAAAGTTGAGCACCTAGGCTGGCCTGACGGTCAGCTGGATGAAGTTGATTTTGAGACATTAGTGCAAGAGATTATCACGTTTATTCAGCGCCACGAAGTGGAGAATGTCTACACGTTTGCAGAAGATGGCGGTAATGGACATCGTGACCATATCGCGATCTCCAAGGCGACTACTGCGGCTGTACATAGTGGAGCGTGTCCAAGCGTAAGAAAATTGTATTATGCCTTTTCTCCGCTGCTTCGTGCCCAAGGGCTTCAACCGTCCATTCTAGTGGACACCGAGAAGTTATGGCCCGTTAAGGCTGCTGCACTTAAAGCTCATCAAACGCAGCATGTCACGATTGGGAGGCACTTTGGCAATCTGGTTGATTTTCCAGAAGAGAGACGTTGGGAGGCTTTTGTGCTCGGTTGGCAGGTTGACATCTAATTGGCAACTTAGTAAATTTTTTTTTTGATGTACCCCCAAAAATCGATTGGTCATTACGAATGACCTTAAAGAGCAGGTCATTCAACGTTTCTAGGGGAGTGTAAGGATGTCACTTTGCAATTGTGATAAATGTGGTCGCGTTTTCCTCACGAAATGGGAAACGAGATGTACAAGCTGTTCGCAGCTTGTTTTAAACGATTCGAATAAAGTAAAGGATTTTGTTCGAACGCATCCGCGCGCGACACTTATTGAAATTTACCATCAAACAGGGGTTTCCTTGCAAACCATAAAAGAATTAATGAGAGCTTAACCGCACTAGCAAGAAAAGGAGCTTTCGAGTATGCCGCATATGATTGTTAGAGGGATCAGTGTTCCTCAGATTCAATCCATAAGTACAGCACTTATTATAGAATTAGCAGATGTCTGTTCCTGTGGAACAGACAATTTCATGTTGGAATGTTTGCCGACCGTCTCTATTGTACAAGGTGAGATATGTGAAACTTATCCATTTGTAGAGATAGGCTGGTTCGAGCGGGGGCAGGAAATCCGAGATGCCTATGCGGAGGTTCTGACAAAACATATCTTATCACTCGGGATTCCTGAGGTTGAAATTGCTTTCAAGGTATATCGGGAAGATAGTTATTATTGGAATGGGAAGTTGGTTTAGATCTGTTAATTGGAGATTATCCATTTGAAGCCCGCTTAGGGCTTTTTTTTATGCCAAAAGTCATAATTCACTTAATCGATATTGCAGGCGATAATAAAGTGGGATACACTGAATCGACAGAATCTGATTTCCAGTATGACTTCGGGAATCACATGATAGGAGCGATTTGTGGTTGAAGACATTAATTATTGCGGAAAAACCCGATATGGGCCGAAACATAGCTGCCGCAATAGAACCAAAAGCCAAAAATATGAGGTCTCATCTGGAAGGTGAGCAATATATCATCACTTGGGCAATCGGACATTTGATTGAATTGGCAGAACCAGATCATTATGACGAAAAATATAAAAAGTGGAATATCAATCATCTACCGATTATTCCTTCTGAATTTAAATTAATTCCTAACCCGCGTACGTATGACCAACTCAAGGTGATTGCTGAGTTAGCAAAGAAATGTAATCAACTGGTTAATGCGTGCGATGCGGGGCGAGAAGGGCAGCACATTTTCTCCCTAATCCAACGGCATCTGGGGCTCAATCAGCCTGTTAAGCGGCTGTGGATCTCCGATCTAACCTCGGAAACCATTCGAAATGGCTTTGCCACTTTAAAGGATGGCGCGGAATACGAGAATTTGACGCGAGCTGCACGCTCACGCAGCGAAGCGGATTGGTTGATTGGGATGAATGGTTCACGCGCGTTTACAACCAAGCATAATGTGTTGCTATCTGTGGGACGCGTTCAAACACCTGTTCTTGCACTGATCTATGATCGCCAAAAGCAAATTGAGGCGTTTTCTTCGCTCAAATTTTATGAGTTGGAGGGGCACTTTGCGCAAGGCGAAATACCTTATCGAGGCATGTGGCAGGGTGAACGTTTCACGGATGGAGAGAAGGTTGCAGCACTTGCTGCGAAGGTGAAAGGGAAGCCAGCACGGATCCAATCCTACGAGGTGAAGGAAACCAAGGAATTCCCATTCAAATTGTATGATTTGACGCTGCTGCAACGTGAAGCGAATGGGAAATATGCATTTTCAGCGAAGAAAACCTTGGATACGGCGCAAGCTTTGTATGAGAAGCACAAGGTTATTTCTTACCCAAGAACGAATTCCAACTATGTGACTGAGCAAAATATTCCGGACATGCATAAGGCGCTAAACGCCTTGCAAGGAACGGCTTATCATGAGCTTGTACAAGGCGCGAATCGCAATCTTGTTCATATTAATAATAAATTTATTTGTAATCCAACCAAGGTTGAGGATCACCATGCTATTTTACCAACGAATAAGAAGGCATCAGGACTAAGTCCGGATGAGCAGAAATTGTATGATCTCATTGTCAGACGCTTTCTTTCTCAATTTTATCCGCCTGCTGCCTACAAGGTACATACGGTCATGACGGAAGTGGAACAAGAGCTGTTCAAGACAACCGTCAAAGAATTGTTGTCGCTAGGCTGGAAGGTTATTTACGCTGATCAGAAGAAGGAAAAGGCGAAAGCGACCAAAGGGAAAGAAAAAGAAGAGGAAGAAGACGAAGAGGTCGAAGTCAGCGAGCCGTTCTCCATCGATGCGAACGGGGACGTGGCGTGTACGGATGCGATTGTGAAGGAGAAAGACACGCAGCCGCCTAAGCATTTTAATGAAGGTACCTTACTGAAGGCGATGGAGAGCGCGGGGAAACAGATTGAGGATGAAGAGCTTCGCGATGCGATGAAGGACTCCGGTCTAGGCACGCCTGCGACACGAGCAGCAACGATCGAACGCTTGAAGAAGGTCGGCTATATCGACATGCAAGGGAAGAAAATCATTTTGACCCAGAAGGGTAGAATGGTTGTTGAATTGATTCGCGGAGCGGGTATTGAGCTGTTGACATCACCTGAGATGACAGGACAATGGGAACGCAGATTAAACGAAATTTCCCGCGGTACGGCATCGGACGACCAATTTATGCACAATGTAAAAAGGTTTGCGACGCTGATTGTCGATAAAGTGCGCAAGCAAGCTAGAGCTTCGAAAACGGATTTCGAAGGAGAGAATGCACCGGAAACGAGCGGCAAGCGTGGCGCTGCTTCAACGAAGACAGTGTCTCGTGGGGACGGTTCTACGAAAGCTCCAGCGAAGAAGAAAGCTCCCGCTGCGAAACCGACAAGCGATGGGGCAAGCACGTTCATCGCAACTTGCCCGAGACCTGGCTGCGGCGGTTCACTCTTTATGGGACGTAAGGGCTACGGCTGCTCGCATTATAAGGAAGGCTGCGGCTTCGTTATTTGGAAGGAAAGCTTCGGTCGAAGCTTAACAGACACACAAGTGCAAGCACTCGTTCAAAAAGGGAAAACGACAAAGCTGAAGCTTGTTTTAGCTGATGGTACAGAAACAGACGGGAAGATTGTGCTGAAGGACGTTGCTACGGGCGCACTCGGTACTGAATGACTAGATGGGGGAACTAAGGAGTGAAGTCTTTAACGAACGATTGGTTGACGGTTCTGGCAGAGGAGTTTCAAGCACCCTATTATATGGCGCTAGAACAGTTTCTGCAGGAAGAGTATGCCCAGCATATGATCTATCCACCTGTGGATGAGGTGTTTCGTGCGTTGGAGTGGACCTCCTTTGCGGATACGAAGGTCGTTATACTTGGACAAGACCCCTATCATGGAAGCGGACAAGCTCATGGGCTTAGTTTCTCTGTGAAGCCGGGGACTGCGATCCCTCCTTCGCTTAGAAATATGTATAAAGAACTAGCGTCAGATCTCGACTGTACTGTACCTGATCATGGTTATTTGAAAGTATGGGCAGACCAAGGGGTTCTATTACTAAATACGGTATTAACCGTGCGTGAAGCATTACCCAACTCACACAAGGGTAAGGGCTGGGAAAGATTCACGGATCAGATCATACAAGCGTTAAGTGCACGTGAGAAGCCCGTCATTTTCCTACTCTGGGGAAGCCATGCACAGGCCAAACGATCTTTGATCAACACCACGCGACATGTGATCATAACATCGGCTCATCCAAGCCCGTTATCAGCGTATCGCGGATTCTTTGGCAGCAAGCCTTTTTCTAACGTCAATTCCGTCTTGGATCGACTCGAAATGACAAGAATCGACTGGCAAATCCCGAATAGTAGGCATTACGAAAACCATGAATGACAACATTCATGGTTTTTTTCATTTTTATAGACCGAAACCTACGTTTCGAAACGAATAGTATAATAAGACTATGTAAAAATTGCCTAGCATTTCTACAATATAGGTTGTACATGGGTAATCGGTAAGTTTAGCTCGCAATTCTTACCAGATTCGTAGGAGCGGTTTCCGAGAACTTCGCGAAGTGCGTCGTAGTCAGCTTCGCTGCCTCGCTGCAAGACTTGAATGGCTGCTTCAAGCACAAGGACTGCATCATTCATCGCTGTCTCGAATAATTCCCATACACTGTAGGTATAGGTTTCATTCAGATCCGTTGGACAATTCCAAGTCGTCTTGGTTTCATTGAAATAATCGAGTGGAGCGGGATGCTTCGTATAAACCAAAGGCGATATTTGACCAACTGTCAATATACGCTTGATCCCGTGTGGATCATGAAATAACCGTTGTGCACGGATCATGTCATAGTAAGCGTCATCCCAATCGGAGTCTTTCATTTGTGAGGCGATTTCAGGGTATTGAATCGAGGTTGCAGCGGTGAGAGCCGGAACGATGCCCAGTGGGAACTTTTCACCTACATATATTTCTTTCCATACCGGTGTTTTCCACGTTTGGATATCTCGCTCATGCTTTGCATAGATCGTATCCATAATGATTTCAAAGCGTTGATGATCCCATTTCTTGAAGCCAGATTTATAGAATACATAGGGATGTAAATTACGATCTAATACATGATGTGTTAGAAATCCAAGAACATAGAGAACCGCTGGATTATATAAGCCTCGGCCTTGCACCTGTCGAACTAGATCCAGTAAAAAGGGTCCACAGGAATCCTTGTGCATAAGGCTACCGAGTTCATTTAACTTCTTATCTTTTTTCCAAGGTAGAAAGTTGTGGTAAAAAAGAAAATCGGGTCCTTGGCAGCCAAGTGAAAAAATGTGCCGCTGCTGTTTATCGTTAAGAACCGAAGTATGACCTAGTTGGTTCATAACTTTTTGTCCGAAAATGAAATGTGTCCAAATATTTGGCAAGGGAGCATCCTCCTACAGCTTCTGATGAAGAATAATGAGCCTTTCCATTCTAACATATTGACGTAAAGCAAGGGCGTATTTCGTGAACAATTTCATTCCATAAGGCACTAAAAGCAGGATTGTTAGTGAGATTGTCGAACCTATCTAACGGTGAGGATCACCATTTAAGCATGTACCCTGGGGGAAAATATATGAATAAGCAATCGGAAATGGAGCCGTCGTTCGATGCGATTTTTGAATTCACCACAATGGGAATGGCTCTGATTTCGCTTGAGGGTCATTGGGTGAGAATGAATCGCAGCTTGTGCGACATACTTGGATATTCGGAGCGAGAGCTTCTTACAACACATGTGAAGTTGTTACTAGAACCTAATCAAATGAGTCACATAGATCGTATCATGAAGAACTTACTTGGTGGAGACTTACTTACATATCAAGAAAATATCAGTATCTTACATAAGGATTTATCTATATTATGTGTTGACTGGCGGATGTCAGTCGTTCGAGATGCGGACAATAATTCTCAGTCATTCATTGTTCAAGTTAAGGTTGTCTCCCAACAGTCTGACATGGAACGAAAACTGGCGGAAAGCGAACAACGCTATAAATCTTTGATTGAACATAATCCTGCAGGAATTCTGACCTGTGACATTCATGGGTGCATTCAAGGTGTCAATCCAGCCATGGAGAGAATTCTAGGTTACGCTAAAGATGAATTGATATCTCAATTTATCCATCATATTTTTCAACAAAATAACACGAAATTAGATGCTGCTGCAGACATTCTGATGCAACATGATAATTATATGTTGGTTTTTCAACAAGAGAATGGGGAACAAATTGAATTAGGTGTTAAAAATGTTCCGATCATTGTCCATGACAAATTGGATGGCGTTTATTTGATCGCAAAGGATATTACCCAATTAAATCGGGATCGAGAATCATTGCGAATCGCACAACAGGATCTCCATGAAACCGTACGAAGACAACAGGGGATGACTTTAAAGTTTAGAAAAATAAATGGGAATTTCATTCACACTTTGTGTGACGGTGAGCTGCTTTATCGTTTGGGTTTTAAGCCAACGCACATTTTAGGGAATACGCTACATGATATTTGGCCTGCCTTTTTAGCGAGTTCCATAGAAGCTTATTACCATCAAGCATGGAATGGCGAAGAAAATGTGATGTTTGAAACGACCTTCCGGGGGATCACCTATCTCACATCCTTGCGACCCATTATGGAGAATGAGCGCATGGTGGAAGTCATTGGCTCGTGTGTAGATATTACGGAACGTAAAAGGATGGAGACAGAGCTCAGAGAAACGAAGGAGCTTCTGGAATCAGTTATTAATAACACCTCAGACGCAATTTGTGTACTGGATTTGAATGAACGAGTCATCTCAGTCAATGCGGCGCATGAGCATATTTTTGGTTGGAGTCAAGTTGAGTTAGCGGATCGAACATTACCGATTTTTCCTGATTATTTGGAAAATGAACGCAAAGACATGTATAACGAACTGCGACTAGGGAAGCAGATATCAGGGATGGAATCGGTTCGCCTTCGTAAAGATGGTCAATTGATCCATGTGAGTATAACGAAAACGCCAATAAGGAACGAAAAAGGTGAGATTTTCGGATTCGCAGGAATCACACGAGATATTACTGAACGTAAGCAAACGGAGGAGCTTCTCCGAAAATCAGACAAACTGTCCGTTGCAGGACAGCTCGCGGCAGGACTTGCACATGAAATTAGGAACCCGCTTACTTCGCTTCGCGGATTCTTACAGCTGCTTCAGCATGATCTGAAAGATAAGAAGCATTATTTTGACATCATGTTATCTGAGTTGGATCGCATCAATTTCATTGTTAGTGAATTCCTAGTGATCGCTAAGCCGGAAGCCATAACGTATAAAAAAAGCGATTTAGTGACGATTTTAAAATCAGTCATTGCCCTTCTAGATACGCAAGCCGTACTCTGTAACGTACAGCTTGTGTTGGAATTCCAATCGGATATCCCTGAAATTACGTGTTCGGAGATGCATTTGAAGCAATTGTTCATTAATTTGATTAAAAATGCGATGGAAGCTATTCCGAAAGACGGTCAAATCAAATTGATCGTTTCCTTACATAGGGATGATCTGATTAGAGTTCGGACACAAGATAATGGATGCGGGATACCGGAGGAAAGATTGAAACAACTAGGAGAGCCCTTCTATACGACGAAAGAGAAGGGAACTGGCTTAGGTTTAATGATGTGCTTCAAGATTGTAGAAGCTCACAAAGGAACCATGAACATCCAGAGTCAAGTCGGGTATGGAACGACAATCGATGTGTTCTTGCCTACTTGTACGGGAGAGCATAATTGACTACTTGCTTGAGTTGTACACGATGAGAAGCTGAAAAACCGCCGACGGGTTAAACCGGTAACGGCGGTTTTCTCATTTCTAGAATGCAATACTAAATTCCGAGGTTTCTCTGGAATACCAAGTGGAAATAGTGGTGTTATTTTCATTGTAAACTTGTACGTGATCTGGCGTGTATTTGACGATAATCCCTGTAGTTACTTGGTAATAAACACCTAGTTGATCGAGTGACCATACGTACACAGGCGTTTTTGTTAGGGCGGCAGTAAATAATTCTGAATCTGTATCTAGTAGCTTTGTTCCGTAAATCATCGATACACCTCTGTCATATGGATAGTTGTAAGGCACTTATTAATAGGGACAGTATGGCAAATGAAATCATCACACTGTGTTCATATTTTTTTTTTGGCGTTCTGTTTTTTTACCAAAAATGCTCGTTACTTTGAGGATTTCCTAAAATAGGTAGAATATAAGCAGTCGATGCCGGAAATTTTGCATGCCAAAGTACTCGGTCTCGTTTAGCAGTTGATAAAGGAAAAAAAAAGAGGGTTCCCTAGCGTTTGAATTCCTTGTATAATAGGTAAGCTTTGCTGAATTGACAGTAGGTAAATTATGATTGGGTAGAAGGAGAAAGGGGTCAATGGCAGTGATTGTGGTTGGGGGAATGATCGGTCTTGGTAAGACATCTGTATCCACTTTACTTGGACAAGAACTAAATTCGAATGTTTTCTATGAGAGTGTCGATGATAATCCGATATTACCGCTATTTTACACAGCATCACCGGAAGAAATCGAAAAGCACCGGTATCCGTTTTTGCTGCAATTGCACTTTTTGAATACGCGTTTTAAGGCCATTAAACAGGCATTAGTACATAACCGAAATGTACTGGATAGAAGTATTTATGAGGATTGGTATTTTGCCAAGGTGAACCGCGAATTAGGGCGTATTTCACAATTGGAATTTGATGTTTATGAAGGCTTAGCAGATAACATGATGTCGGAGTTGGCGGAGCTTCCTAAGAAGGCGCCTGATCTGATGGTCTATTTAAAGGCTTCTTTCGAAACCGTTATGTATCGCATTGGTCTTCGTGGTCGCAGTTTTGAGCAGGATCAATCGCTTGTCGATTATTATCGCAGGTTATGGACCGGATACGATGACTGGGTTATGAATCATTATCATGCCTCTGAAGTTCTAATCGTTGATATGGACCGAGTGGATGTCGTTAATCGCGCGGCAGATGCAGCGCAGTTGGTAGAAGATGTTCGCGCGAAGTTATCTGATTTGGCAATCGTATAAGTGTATTAAGCGAAATTTGTCGAAATGTCGAAAGACCCCCTCAAACCTGAGGGGGTCTTTCGAATGTTATAGTAGAAATTCCGATTCAATGTTGTAATCCTAGAAAGCGAAGGTGATGAAATTGTTGTTTATCGTATGTTACAAAGGCAAGCCTATGAGTGCACCATTGCCGAAATTAGCAGCAACAGAGAAAATGTTGAAGCTTAGTCGTTCATTTGCCAATCTTGAGCTCGTCGAAGTGCATCAACAACAATGGCAAGCAGTTTCGAATATTTAGGAACTTACACATTCCCATAGCGTAATCACAACTCCTTAATCGAATAGATTGTGGAGTTTTTTGTGTTGACCACTTGTGTTAGAGTGAGAGTGGGAATTCATATATATGAAAGTGGAGGTAGTTCGAAACATGTTATTGGAAGTTATCGCAACTACGCTGCAAGACGCCTTACAAGCTGAAGCTGGTGGCGCGGATCGGATTGAACTTGTTGCAGATTTGCAACAAGGGGGCTTAACCCCCGAAATAGAGCTCGTTAAGCAAATTAGATCTTCTGTGAAAATACCTGTGCATGTGATGATTCGTCCGCATGCTCGGTCGTTTCATATGTCTAATGATGACCTGGCAACTATGCTCAACTCGATCCAAAGCGCGGAGCAAGCAGGCGCCAGCGCCCTCGTATTAGGTGTTCTAACTTCGGATTTTGAGATTGATCGCCATAATCTTGATATTTTGTTGGCCGCTACTTCTTTACCGGTTACTTTCCATCGTGCCTTTGACGAAATTAAACAACAAGCAGAAGCATTGCCATTGTTGATGTCTTATAAACAAATTCATTCCGTTCTCACATCTGGAGGAGCAGTAAGTGTACTTCATGCTGTTGAGCAGATACGCCTGCTAACGTCCTTGACCCGCGGTAGCCACGTAAACATCTTACCTGGCGGTGGACTTACGCTTGAAAGTCTGACTTCATTTGTCCAAGCTTCAGGGGTGCGAAGTGTCCACCTTGGTACAGCTGTAAGAGAAAATGGCAGTGTAAGTGGCCTGGTTGAGGAAGATAAAGTAAGAAAAGCGAGAACTTTATTAGACGAGATCGACCAGGCGAACTCAGAGGGAGGTCAGTTATGAACATTCTAATCCTTGGCGGCACCAAATTTCTAGGGAGAGCACTGACGGAAGCAGCTCTCACGAAAGGACACGAAGTGACGTTGTTCCATCGTGGACTTCATGATGCTAATGGATTTCCTCAAGTTCACCACATTCTAGGTGATCGGAATACCGACCTTGCTAAACTGCAAGATGGGGAGTGGGATGCGGTAATTGATACGAGTGGTTATGAACCGGAGTCTGTGATGGCATCAACGGAAATGTTAAAACACCATGCGAAGCACTACACATTTATTTCTACTATTTCTGCGTATGCGGATTTAAAACAGGTTCAATTGGATGAAACAGCAGCTGTGATACAGCTTGAAGAGGCAGCAGATCCTGGTCAGCGCTATGGGGCGTTAAAAGCGGAATGTGAACAAGTTGTGCAAGCAGCATTTCCTATAGGAGCACTCATCATTCGTCCAGGTCTGATCGTTGGGCCTTATGATGCCTCAGACCGATTTACATACTGGCCTACTCGTATACAACGAGGCGGTGAAGTTTTAGTTCCGCTGCCGAAAGAGCGTAAACTTCAATTCATTGACGTGCGTGACTTAGCAGTGTGGACGATAGGTCTGATTGAACAAGGCGTAACCGGAACCATTCATGCAAGTGGAAGTGAGTATACGATGGAAGAGGTCGTGGAGGCTTGCAAATCTAACAACAACGATATAGAGACGACTCTTATTTGGGTGACGGAAGAGTTCTTAGTCGAACAAGAAGTGGGCCCATGGATGGAGTTGCCGCTCTGGCTGCCTAACGATAGTTTGATCGGTATGCTGCAGTTAAATAATGAGAAGGCGTTCAAGTCGGGTTTAACAACGAGAGCGCTCATTGAAACCGTGAAGGATACACGGGCATGGGATCAAGGTCGAGGCACCGAATTTGTGAGACTAGCTGGATTAAAACCAGAACGAGAGGAACAATTACTGAAGGCTTGGCAGGAATGGGAAGTCGGTCAAAAATAATTTTGAGATTTGTCCAATAGGCGGATGAATAGCTGCTGGATTTTGAATATAATGGAAGAGTAAACTCTGAGAAGATGAGGTGCTGTCCATGTACGATTCCACAGATATTCAAAGTAACAAGGGAATGGCTATTCTTGCGTACATTTTGTTTTTCATCCCGTTAATCGCGGCGAAGGAGTCCAAGTATGCGTGGTACCATGCCAATCAAGGACTTACTTTGTTTTTGGCATGGGTCATTGTGAATGTCGTACTAGGCATTATCCCGTTCATTGGTTGGATCCTTCAGCCGATTGCTAACTTGGCATTGGTGGTTTTGGCTGTGCTGGGCATTGTTGCGGCAGCGCAAGGTCAAGTTAAACCTCTTCCCATTATCGGCAGCTACACACTTCTGAAGTAGATCGTACATAGTAGTAAGGGCTGACTGCCGGGAGATCATCTACGGTTAGTCAGCCCTTTTTCGTTCATTAAGCTTCTATAGAATTTACGATTTCAGCGATTCGTTGATTCACATTATCGGTGATTAAGCCGCCGTGGTAGCAAAGAACCCTTTCGATATCGAATTGCAAGTATCTTCGCAATGATTGCAAAGCCAAGGGATAATCAGCACAATAAGCAGGTATAGGTCCTTGAAGCTCACCTTCAGCGACAACCATGGAATCCGCGGCGATTAATGTTTTACTTTTTTTATGATAGAGACTCATATGACCTGGCGTATGCCCAGGTGTAAGGATGACAACAATTCCACCGCATCTGTCGATTACCTGACCATCTTCCAGAATGGTGTTAACCGGTGCTTTCGGCGGATTCTCAAGGTTACGGCGAAACGCGTCACGCCACTCTGGTGTCGTATCAGCTGGTAAATTCGCAACAGCGCGTTCAGTGGAAGCGGGGGTTACTTTAATTAACATTTTCTCACCTTGGATATATGGCTTTTCTAGTTCAGAAGCGAATACTTCAAGGGGATGTGAGGAATCTTCAAGAAGAGAGGGTAAACCCCCGATATGATCGATATCCTGATGTGTAATGATGATGGAATCCAACGTGGATGGAACAACGCCCAAGTTTTCAAATGATTTATGTAGGAGTGGAAGTGTACCAGGGTAGCCTGTATCAACGAGTACAGCTCCATGCTCATCTACGAATAGGGCGGGATGAATGACGTTGATTCGACCCATGAGTGGAATTGATAATTCAACGAAATAAAGTCCTTCTGAAATTTGCATGCGAAACCCTCCAATTTGGAATGATAAGTGTGAAAAGGTATGGAAATATCATATCCAGCAGGCTTGTTTGTGTCAAATAAAATATTTTATTATATCACAATTTGCGTATAAAGTCAATATAAATTTAATTGCCGAATTACCTGATGAAATTTTGTCCAAATTTCGATCATCGTGTGAATAAAATATGAACAAATTCGGATTTTTGTGTTATACTAGTTTTAAAGCACTTACATTTAAGTCAGGAGTTGTGATGATAATGTCAAATAGAGCCGTTTCCGTAAATTCCGTTGAGCGTGTTGAACGAGATGTGATGCCGTTAGTGAAATTAATGACTTTTGCCGCGTGGGCGTTGCTTGCTATAGGATTAGTACTTAGCTTGTTCAGTTTAGAAAGCTTCAGTGATCGCAATACAACATTAATGGTGGGTATTGGGTTCATGGTCGGTAGTGTCCACATTTATGTGATTCGTACAGCTATTCATTTGGTACATTCTCGCAATGTTTCCAAGAGTGAATGAGAACGAGGGTTCGAAGGAATACTATGCAAGCCTTTCAAGTTCAATACTTGGAAGGCTTTTTGCTGTTCATATTTTTCCAAAAGAGTCAACAAACGTTCTGTGACATTTGTTTTACATTACTACGTCGAACCGTTGACGTATTTGTTAAGTTGACTTTGTGATGGTGAACTTTGATGAACAAGATGATATGTTGATAACAGGCAGGATTTGTTGATTGGGAGGTTAAAGTGGATGAAGAAGAGAAAGCTTGTACAAGCAGGAATGCTCTTCATGATGGTCGCCATCATCTTAGTACTTTCTGGCTGCAGCCAAGCTATGGTGTTGGATCCTAAAGGACCCGTTGGTGCAGAGCAGAAAGATTTAATTGTGATTGCAACTATTTTGTGCGGGGTAATCCTTGTTCCAGTTCTTGTGCTTACTGGTTGGATTGTGTGGCGATATCGCGATAGCAAAAGCAGTAAGGCATCGTATAAACCAAATTGGTCTCATAGTACTTCACTTGAAATCGTTTGGTGGGCTGTGCCGATCATCATCATTGTTACATTGGCTGTGGTTACTCTGAAGTACACATACGCTTTGGAGCCGTCAAAACCATTGAAGTCGGATAAAGAACCGATTACGATTCAAGTGACATCTCTAGATTGGAAATGGTTGTTTACCTATCCAGAGCAAGGGATTGCTACTGTGAATTATTTGCAAATTCCAGAAGATACACCTATTAAGTTCGAACTCACTTCGGATGCGCCAATGAACTCATTCTGGATTCCACAATTAGGCGGGCAAATTTATACGATGTCAGGCATGGCGATGACCCTATATTTGCAAGCGGATGAGATCGGACATTATTTCGGTACAGGAGCTAATTTCAGTGGTGAACATTTCGCTGACATGACGTTTGACGTGAATGCAACTTCGCGAGAAGACTTTGATTCGTTTATTGCGAAGACCAAGAAAGTCCCTACGAAATTAACTAAAGAAGGTTACGATGAATTAGCAATGCCGGGCAAATCCGGTGTGAAATATTTCTCGGAAATCCCAGAAGGACTTTTCGAACAAATCGTAAACAAATATACAAATGGTCAGTCCGTACACAATGGTCACGGGGCAGGTCATGAGTCTAAGGATACGAAGGACATAAAGAAAGAAAGCTCTATGGACCATACGCAAATGGATCATAGTCAAATGAATATGTCGAAGTAGATGATCATAGATCAAAGTTTCATGAAAGGGAGATCTGCTCATGTGGGATAAGATAAAAGATTTTGCATCCGAGTTTTTCGTAACGGGCGATCCCATGATTCTGGGGGCCCAGGTTAGTATCGGGCTTTCGTTAGTAGCCATGGTGTTCGTACTTACTTTCTTCAGAAAATGGGGCTGGCTTTGGCGCGAATGGTTGACTAGTGTCGATCACAAGCGAATCGGAATTATGTACATCATTTGTTCCATTCTGATGCTATTCCGCGGTGGTGTAGATGCGCTTCTGATGCGCGTACAGCTGGCCATTCCAGATAGTCAGTTCCTACAGCCGGATCATTATAATCAAATTTTCACGACACATGGTGTAATCATGATTTTGTTCATGGCCATGCCGCTGATGTTCGGCTTATTCAATATTGTTGTACCGTTACAAATCGGCGCGCGCGATGTCGCGTATCCGTTCTTAAATTCACTGAGCTTCTGGATGTTCTTCTGGGGCGCCATGCTATTCAACGTGTCCTTCGTTATTGGTGGTTCACCAGATGCAGGATGGTTAAGCTATCCGCCGCTATCTGAAATGTCACATAGCCCTGGTGTAGGTGAGAACTTCTATATTTGGGGCATTCAAATCTCAGGTATCGGGAGTTTAGCAACGGGTATTAACTTTATCGTAACCATTTTGAAAATGCGTACGCCAGGCATGAAATTAATGAAAATGCCAATGTTTACATGGTCCGTATTTTCAAGCTGTATCATGATTATTTTCGCGTTTCCAATCTTAACCGTTACACTAGCTTTGCTATTCCTAGACCGCTTCTTGGGTGCGCACTTCTTCACATTGGATGGCGGCGGGAATCCAATGATGTACATCAACTTAATTTGGATGTGGGGTCACCCTGAGGTTTATATTGTCGTCATTCCGGCCTTTGGTATTTTCTCCGAAATTGTCTCAACCTTCTCGAAAAAGAAGCTATTCGGTTATAAATCGATGGTGTTCGCGATGCTGATCATTAGCTTATTGTCCTTCTTCACTTGGGCACATCACTTCTTCACGATGGGTTCAGGCGCAGATGTGAATGCCTTCTTCGCGATAAGTACTATGTTAATTGCAATACCAACAGGGGCGAAAGTATTTAACTGGCTCTTTACGATGTTCAGGGGTAAAATTCGATTCACGACACCGATGCTTTGGACAATTGCTTTTATTCCATGTTTCGTTGTCGGGGGGATGACAGGGGTCCTGTTATCCGTTGCTCCAGCTGATTTCCAGTTCCATAATAGTTACTTCCTGATTGCACATTTCCATCAAGTACTTATTGGTGGTGTAGCGTTTGGTTACTTTGCTGGTCTCTATTACTGGTGGCCGAAAATGTTCGGCTTTAAGCTCAATGAGCATTTGGGTAAATGGGCGTTCTGGGTTTGGAACATCGGGTTCTATGTATGTTTCATGCCGCAGTATTTCCTCGGTTTAGATGGGATGACACGTCGGACGTACACGTATAGCTGGGATATGGGCTGGGGCCCGCTCAATATGGTTTCCACGGTCGGTGGTTTCTTGATGGGACTCGGGTTTATATTCCAAGTATGGCAAATCGCGCATTCAATCAAGTTCAGAGAACAAGATGTTACCGGCGATCCATGGGATGCACGTACGTTGGAGTGGTCAATTCCTTCACCGGCTCCGATCTACAACTTTGCCGTGCTGCCTAAGGCTGATGTCGCTGATGCGTGGTGGGAAGAGAAGCAGGGTACGGTTAAAAAGCAACCAACACCAACAACCTATGAACCCATTCATATGCCTAAGAACTCGTCAATTCCGTTTATCATTTCGGCCATGTGGTTTTTCGCAGGTTTCGGATTCGTCTGGGATTGGATGTGGCTGACAATTCCAGCCTTAATTGGTGTTGCCATCTGTATGATTGCTCGTTCCTTCAGCTATGATACGGATTACTATATTCCAGCGGATGAAGTGAAAGCGACGGAAGACGCATGGAAAGGAGTGAAGGGATAATGGCACACACAGCTGCGCACAGCGATCATCACCATGAACACGATCATGAACATGATCATGAGTCGCTCAAAACGTTCGGATTTTGGATATTTCTAATCACGGACGTTATATTATTCGGTTCTTTATTCGCAACCTATATCGTCCTTCATCAAAATACGAATGGAGGACCAACGCCAGAAGAATTATTCAAAATGCCGGGAATCATTGCGGAAACCTTCATCTTGCTTACGAGCAGCTTCACCAGCGGTTTAGCCGTACTCGGCATGCATAAAGGAAATATGAAGCAATTGATCGGTTGGTTGATTGTGACCGTACTGCTAGGCGCTTCCTTCGTTGGCCTGGAGCTTGCAGAATTCATTAGCATGGTTAACCATGAAGGGGCAACAATCAGCACGAGTGCTTTCCTATCTGCCTTCTTCACTTTAGTGGGCACACACGGTTTGCACGTTTCCGTTGGTCTCATTTGGATGATTGGTTTGATTCTGCAATTAAAGCGCCGCGGGATCACTCCAGTTACGAAACGTAAAGTAGCGGTAATTTCCTTGTACTGGCATTTTCTGGACGTCGTGTGGATCTTCGTATTTACGGTCGTCTACCTCATGGGGGTGATGTAAGTGAGCAAACCACATACAGAATCTCATAACAATCACGAGTCTCATGGATCATTGAAATCGTATATCATCGGTTTTGCGTTATCGATCCTTTTGACCATCATTCCACTTGTTGTCGTTATGAACCATATGCTTGGAAAAACAGGTACATTGGTCTTAATCTTACTGATGGCAGTTTTGCAATTTGGTGTGCAATTGTTCTTCTTCATGCACGTCAGAGAAGGCGAAAATGCACGGTGGAACGTAATGGCGCTGCTTTTTGGTCTTGTTATTCTAGTAACGATCGTAGCCGGTTCGATTTGGATTATGACTTATAATACAGTAGCTCACTAAGTAGTGAATAGCATGAAGGAAGGAAGGAAGGAACGTTCTCAGTCATCTTTATAGAGGCTGAGGGCGTTCTTTTTTGTTTCGTGGGGAATGTGGAGCGTTCTACGGGAAAAAGGGTTGTCTTTCCATATAACGCATGATACATTATGTATCAGAGATACTTATTGTATCAGTCAACATGTGTGACGAGCTAAATTTATGAACGGAGAGGAGCCAAATGATCCGACGAAACCAACGTTTCCGTAACCAACTCGATGATCACCTCGTCCATTTGCACAAGAATTTGTTCATTAGTCATGCTGATCCACTTTACCACGAGAAGGTTATTCGTTATTTGGATGCTAATTCGCCTGAAGCCCATTTCAATCTAGGGCAGAAATTTCGTGAGAAAGGGAATTGGAAGAGAGCAAGGTTTCATTACAAGGAAGTGCTCAAAACCTATCCCTCACCGTTCTATTCTGCTGCGAATCGTGCGATTCACCTTCTTGATCAGCAGCAAGCCACTCACGTTGCGAATCTAGAACAGACGATGCCCGAGAAGCGAAAGCCTTTATTACCGCCGTTTATGAAAATGTTATTGCTTGTCCTTTTAATTCTCAATGTCATTTTAGTCTTGTTTTTTGCTGGAGATCATGCAATTTCACGGACGATTAGTAAAATGAAAATTTGGGGCGTAGGTACGCAAGTAACTTACGAATCGGTAGACAAGCCTTTCATTCTGTTTCTCTCACCAGAGATGTCACATGCAGAAATCGAGAAAAAGCTCCATGCTCAAGCCTTGGTTTTGGCAAAGGAAATACCGAAGGCAACGATCCTCCTTTATGGGATTGTCACTGAGGATAATCAAGATAAAGGGAAAACGATGCTGCTGACCAATGAGGATGATATTAAACGTGCGATGGTTATCGCAACGTATCAGCCAGAGGCAGACGCCTTGGTTCACATCCGATTTCTGAACGCTGAATTTGAAGAGCACCAACCGCTTAGCGCGATTGGTGCTAATTTAGTTCGAACCGCGTTAGCATCCTATCGTGAGGATGTAGGACATGCCCCTGTACAAATAGATGAACTCCTGCAGGATTATCCGTTAAATTATTTGAGCTACATCCCAATTGAAGCTGTATCGGGATCCAATGAGATCAAATCAGCCTACAAGGGTGATGGGGGATGGGTATTCAACCCCAAGGCGGCAGATATTGCGCATATGTTTTATGCGAATGTTGCTGGAGGAGATGGGGTTCCATATGAACCCGTTCATCTCGAAGTTAATAAGAGTGCGTATCAATTGCAGCTCGTTAGCGGCTCCTACTTACTATGGGACAAAGAAATTGGACTCGGTACTAATGGAAGCACACCTGAAGGCGTATATCGGGTCATAGAGCGTGTACAGCAGCCCAATGGAAGGACAAACCACAGCTATGGTGATGCGGGCTTAGGGCTAGGATCCATCGCTTTACACGGTACGTATGATGAGAGCTCGATCGGAGAAGCGAAGTCCTTAGGTTGTATTCGTTTAACGAATGATGACATCCAGCAAGTATTTCCATTCGTACCGAAAGGTGCTGAAGTGCGAATACTTTCCAATGAAAATACACCTAATCTAGTTCGTCAGGTGAGTCAAATTTCAAAGATTATCCCAACGAGCCTGCCTCAGCATTCAGAATCCGCGGGAAATGTCATCTTCCATTGGTTAGGCTAAAAAAGCAGCTGAAGCTTACCGAGAAAATGATCTCGGAAGTCTCAACTGCTTTTTAGTTACCGTTTTTGCTATTGTTAACTACATTAAGTTCTCTGGATTAAGTTTTTCAAGCTCAGGAATGACGAAACGGCCATCTTTGCGAATAAGCACATCGTCGAAATAAATTTCGCCTCCGCCATATTCAGGGCGTTGAATCAGAACCATGTCCCAGTGGACAGATGAACGATTGGTGTTGTCCGCAGTTTCATAGGCTTGACCTGGCGTGAAATGAATGCTGCCGTCAATTTTCTCATCAAACAAGATATCTTTCATTGGATGTTGAATGTAAGGGTTCACGCCGATTGCGAATTCGCCAATGTAGCGAGCGCCGTCATCCGTATCCAGGATCTCATTCAACTTCTTGGAATCGTTGCTTGTCGCATTAATGATGCGGCCGTTTTCGAAGGTCAGCACAATGTTCTCAAAGGATGTGCCTGAGTAAATAGTCGGTGTATTGTAACTGATCGTACCATTTACAGAATATTTTACAGGCGCTGTGTAAACCTCGCCGTCCGGGATGTTTCGAAGCCCTGAGCAAGGAACAGCACCGATGCCTTTGATCGAGAAGCTGAGATCCGTGTCTTTGGCGACCAAACGGACACGATCCGTACGGTTCATCAAATCGACTAGGGACTCCATCGCTTTTGCCATTTTACTGTAATCAAGGTTACAGACATTAAAGTAGAAATCCTCGAAAGCTTCCGTACTTTTACCAGCTAACTGCGCCATCGACGGATTCGGGTAACGCATAACGACCCATTTGGTATTGTTAATACGCTCATCGAAGATTGGACGTTGGAAGTATTTCAGGAACAGCTTCATTTGCTCATCAGGCACATCGGAGGATTCCGTAATGTTATCGCCGCTGCGAACAGCCACATAAGCATCCATTTGTTTCATGCGAGCAAGCTCAATGGCAGACCACGCGCTGAATTGTTCTTGTGTTCCTTTCATTTGCAAGCTCCGCGTAATGGCAGGATCACGCAATTCAATGAATGGGTTACCTCCAGCTGCATAAACCTCTTCTATTAAGCATTTCGCAAGTTCTGGATCTTTAACACCAATCATTTCAATCAATATGTTCTCACCGGGCTGAAGGCTCACGGAATATCGAATAATGTTTCGGGCAAAAGTTTGTAATCTTGGATCTCTCATCCTGTAGGTCTCCCTCAATAAAAAATACGTACACCCAAATTATAACGCAACGCGATCCTGTAATCCAATCTGGACAATGGTTTCATGGGGATGGAAGGGGTATACTAAGTGTATGAGTAATTAATTCCGTCATGCCAATGATATGCAAGATCAACTAGAGGAGGAAGCTATGGCACGAGATCAAATCAAAGTACCCTACGGGTATGAACCCCCAGTAGATTCAGATAAGGGAACAGTTCTGGTTTTCGAAACGTTCGAAGACTGGACAGAGCACGAAATGAGTGCTTGTATTGCTTGGGCAGAAGAACGGAAATTCGTTCGCGTGATCTTCTATCCACAGCATGAGGAAACGCTCCGTAGAATGGATATTCGGTCGGAAATGCCCTATTATGCCCGTCTGAAGCATCTCGAACAGCTGCTGGAGGATGTAGATACTAGTCTTCAAGTTGAAGTGGACAAATGGGAAGGGAAGCGCAAGAAATACACGCCACTAGATACATCACTAAACTTTCTAACGGAGAAATCCCCAGGTCCTCACTTTATTTGTATGAGTGATCGTTACGCGAACCTCTTCGTTACATACCCTTCATTCAAAGAATGGATAAAAAAAGCAAGACTCGTCATATTTACGCAGTTCCGTGTTCCCCTTCATGGCAAGCTAAATGACTGTGCCGAGAGATGGGAAACGGTGGATTTCGGGAATGGCGTTTAAATTACTGCGATCCAATTATCAATTAACTACATTAATTATGGTCATCATTGTGGCGGGAATGAGTCAAGGCATGCTCCTGCCTTTGCTTACGATCTTACTCGATCGCTCTGGTATATCCACAGATGCAAACGGTGTAAATGCGGCCGCCCTTTATATTGGGATTTTCGCGACGATGTTCTTCATCGAGAAGCCTGTTCGACGGTATGGTTATAAACCCGTCATCATGATCGGGATGTGCTTAATTATTATGGCCAATTGTCTATTTCCGGTCTGGCAGCACATTGTGTTCTGGTTTGTACTGCGGCTTTTAGTGGGTATTGGAGATAGCGCCTTACATTTTGCTACACAACTCTGGATTGTCGCCTCCAGTCCGAAAGAGAAGAGAGGACGTAATATTTCCCTGTACGGGATGGCCTATGGGGTAGGGTTTAGTCTCGGTCCATTAGGCATAACCCTGCTTAAAGCGGGGATTTGGGTTCCTTTTATGGTGACAAGTGTATTCTTTCTTCTTATCTTATTACTTCTAACGAGGCTAAAGAATGAGAAGCCAGAGCGAGCCGAGCGTGCGGAAGCCGCGCATAAACGAGCATCAACAGTCATTTCAATCGCGTGGTTTCCGTTGATTACTTCCTTACTCTTTGGCTACATGGAAGCTGCGATGAATAGCAACTTTCCGCTCTATGGCCTTCGGATCGGCATTTCGGAGTCTACGATTGGACTTTTACTTCCCGTAACTGGCATCGGTGGGCTCATCATGCAGTTACCGCTCGGGATATGGAGTGACCGCATAGGTCGTAAGCCCATTCTCATGGGGACAGCCATATTAGGGGCTTTAGCATTTAGTTGTGTGCCTTTCGTTGGGACGAACTTATGGGCGCTAGGGCTTTGTTTAGGCGTAGCAGGTGGCATGGTAGGATCCTTCTTCTCGCTTGGACTAGCCTATGCGGCAGATATTTTACCGCGTCATTTACTGCCAACAGCCAATATCATCGCCTCCATCCAATATAGTGTAGGGAGTATCATCGGTCCTTTAGTAGGCGGGATGGCTCTACACTATTTGAGTGTGTTCAGCATTTTCTACTTTCTTGGCCTTGTGTACTTGTTTTTTGGCCTCTCAGGGTTCATTTTCAAAGCGCGGTCAGCATGAAAAAAGCCACTTTCCCTTTATATAAAGGAAGGTGGCTTCTTGCAGTTCAGATGCTAGCCGATTTCATAATTAGCGGCACGATCCGTCATATAGCGTTCTGTCAAAATCGTAAGCAGTGAGATACCGATTTGATTTTCTCCGCCTTCAGGAATAATGATGTCTGCGTACTTCTTAGACGGTTCGATAAATGCATCATGCATGGGCTTAACTGTCGTCAAGTATTGGTCGAAAACGGATTGTAAGGAGCGACCGCGTTCATTGATATCGCGAGTTAAACGGCGGAGAACACGGACGTCAGGGTCTGTATCCACGAAAACCTTAATATTCAAAGCACCACGGAGTTCCTCATCAGTTAGAACGTGAATGCCCTCAAGCAATACAATCGGTTTAACTTCTATACGGATCGTTTCTTGCGAGCGTGCATGTTGAGAAAAATCATAGACAGGAATGTCGACGGGTTGCCCGCTTTTCAACATATTCAAATGCTGAAGGAGTAATTCATTTTCAAAAGCACGAGGATGATCATAATTTATGCGTTCCCGCTCTTCAAAGGTCAGACCGCTATGATGAAGATAATAATTATCTTGTGAAATTAAAGTCACATTGGTGGATCCGAGTTTTGTAATAATCGATTTTGCTACTGTTGTTTTACCTGAACCGGTACCTCCGGCAATTCCAATCACGAGCATGTAAGTAGTGCCTCCCCAAATAACTTGAAAACCTTCCTACGTAGTTTAACATAATACGCACCTAAAAAGAAAAGACGATGTCCCGAAAGCCGTCAAAGTGGCGGGAGACTTTAGCCTATTGCCTCCTCTGGAGTCACTATGGACAATGCTGAAGCTATTTGCATATAACAAAGGAGCTAAGCGTAACTACAACGCTTAGCTCCTTATGCTAGAGTTTGGATCTTGCCGTGATTGGTTAATACCAGCTACCGAACCTGCTTAGGGGTATGAAACTTTTCTTGATTGGCTTCAATATCCTGAGCGGCTTGGTTTAGCTGCTCGAAAGTTTGCTTGATTTGCTGTCCAAACTGATCGTTTGCAAATTCTGCTAATTGCCTTTGAGCCTGTGTTACCTGTTGATCTGCTTGAACAAGTGCAGCTTGAGCAGATTGAATCGCATGGGGATTGGCTTCCGTTATGGCGACTTGCAGCTTATGCTGGGCGTCTTGTGCTTGTAAAATGGCATGATCAGCGGCGTCGATGGCATGCTGAACTGGCTGTTGATGCTGATTGGTTTCTGTCATGGGGGAAACCTCCTTAGGGTTCGTAAAGACAAGGGAGTAGCTATGAAAAGCGACTTTACTACATTGCACCAAAATTGGGGAAATAATTCGGATTCGGGAAATGAAATTATTTCCTGGGTAAGCGCAAAATGTGAGTGTTATCATGTGGTTTCGACATTAGTTGTCAGACAATTTCGAATAAATGAACTATTCGCTTAATGTCGCTTAAGCTTACACATGTTTCCAAAATAAAAGTGGACAAATTAACTGATTATTCTTAAGCTAGAGAGGATAGATTTTTGGGCTTGTATAGAATAAAAACATCTTCATGGGGGATGACAAATGAATAAATTCAAAGCTTTTTATTTGTTAGCTGCATTAACAATCGTTATTTCCGGCTGTGGTAAAGCCAAAACGACAACATCTGATGCGCCTACTTTTACACCTACGTTAGAGGTCGCATACGTTGTTAAAGATGATACCGTAACCTTAGATCTTACAACAGATCTGAAGTTATCGAAGGAACATTATGATCAACAACGTGTGCAAGGTGAAGGTCATGTTCATATATCGTTAGACAAAGGTGAGAAGATCGTTGTCACAACGAAGCAAAAGGTATTGGATCATTTAAGTAAAGGATCGCATGAAGTGAAGATTTCCTTACATAATAACGACCACACACCTTACGATGTGAGTAAAACAATCACTTTCGATGTGAAGTAGGTGTGTTATGTCTTTTCGTCAAAAGAAATTAAGCTTGCAGAAACGAATTGTTTTCCTTGTCACAGTTGTCACGACTGGCATGATTTCGACGATGATGGTGTTTGATACGATGAGCTTGAATCAATCGATTCGTGAAGCATATGTAAGTCAAATCAGCGGTATGACGATTGCAATCAATGGTCGTTATGAAGAATCAAGATCAATCACAGATATCCAGCAAATTTTCGATTACATTCAATATAAGAATAATCGCGTTCTGGATATGAAACTGTATGACAAACAAGGGAAAGTCTTAGCCTCCTCGAATCGTCAAGAAATAGGAACGATTCTGAAAGCAGAGAAACTCGTGTTTCCGAAACAAGACAAAACAATTGTAGACCGCATTCCAATGGCCGAGAATGATAAACCGATTGTTCGATTGACGGCCCCCCTACAAGAAGATGGTACTGTTGTCGGAGCAGTTGAGGTTATTTTTGACTCATCAGAAGAAGAACTGCTGCTCAAACAAAGAACGAAGTTAATTCTGTTCGTTGGACTTAGTATTGCAATCATACTTTCAATCTTATTATGGCTTATTCTGCGAGTTATTGTTATCCGGCCATTAAGCCGGTTGCGCGAAGCGGCTGTCATTGTAAAACAAGGTGGAGAACTGCCTAAATTGCAATTCAAAGCTTCTCCTGAAATTGCGGAAGTTTCTGAAGCTTTTAATGATATGGTAAGTAATTTGGATGAAAGATATCAGGAGCTGCAGCTGGCCCTGAATACCTTACAGGTTACACAAGATCAGCTTGTGCATTCGGAGAAAATGGGGGCTCTAGGTAATTTAGTTGCCGGCGTGTCGCATGAAATTAACACCCCGATTGGCATTGGCGTAACGGCTATAAGTTACTTGGATCAGAAAGCGAAACAATTTCAAGCGTTGTTTGAGGCTGGGAAAATGAAGAAATCCGATTTAGAGCAATTTCTATCCATTTCTCATGAGAGCATTGTGATGGTCCAATCTAACTTGGAGCGAGCTTCTTCTTTAGTAAAAAGCTTCAAACAAATTTCAGTGGATCAAAGTGTAGAGATGAAGCGAACCTTCCTATTCAAGGAATATGTGGAGGGGATTATTGCAAGTTTGAAGCCTGCACTCAAAAAAACACGTATTCGATTAGATGTTTACTGTGATAATCAACTACAGTTGTATACGTACCCAGGTGCATTATCACAAATCATCACGAATTTAGTAATGAATTCCCTGAATCATGCTTACGATGCTGATGATGAAGGAACTTTATGTATCCGAGTTCTAGACTACCCCGATCACGTCATGCTTGCTTACTCCGACGATGGGAAAGGGATGACTGAGGATGTGTTGGATCATATTTTTGATCCATTCTTCACAACCAGCCGCGGACAAGGCGGGACAGGCTTGGGGATGAATATCGTTTATAATCTTGTGAAAGAATCCTTAAATGGTACGATTCAATGTTCAAGCGTCCGAGGACAGGGTAGTTTATTTACAATTACAATCCCCAAAGAGGAGGAAGCTGAGATATGACAAATAAAGTGGAGTCTGTCGATCAGGATGAGCTTCTTTTTGCTGCTGAGGAAGATGGCGTTGCAGCAAATCTAAGGACTGTGGAACAAGACCCGTGGATCGTACTTATTATTGATGATGAGAAGCAAATTCACCAAGTAACGAAAATGGTGTTGCAAGATCTCGAATTTGCTGGAAGGAAATTGGAGTTTCATAGTGCCTTCTCTGCTTTGGAAGCAAAACAACTTTTGAAAGAACAGCCGCAAACCGCCCTTATTTTATTAGATGTTGTTATGGAATACGAGGACGCGGGTTTGCAAATTGTTAGATACATTCGCGAGGAACTGAACAATCAAGCTGTACGCATTATTTTGCGGACAGGCCAGCCGGGACAAGCACCTGAGCGAACGGTTATCATGGATTATGACATTAATGATTATAAAGAAAAAACAGAGTTAACATCGCAGAAATTGTTTACTACGGTAGTCACGGCGCTGCGCTCGTTCCGTGATATCAAAACGATTGAGAAAAGTAGAATTGGCCTAGAAGAAATTATTAAGTCATCCGCGACTTTGTTTGAATTACAGTCTATGAAGAAATTTGCATCAGGCGTACTAACCCAAATGACCTCCATCGTTAATTTACATAAGAATGCCATACATTGCAGTTTCGCGGTGACTAAGGGGATTGAGGACATCTACATTCTCGCAGCAAGCGGCGATTATGCGGCGAATCAAGATGCAAGAGCACGTGATGTGGTTCCCGTTGATGTTCTTGAGGAAATTGAATTGGCTTTCCATACACGTAAAAGCAGCTTTGCTGCGGATCGTTTCATCATCTATTTCCAGAGTAAGATGGGGATGGAAAACGTAATTTATATGAACGGGTTTAATGCCCTGAGCGAATGGGAACATTACCTTGTGGATATTTATTGTGCGAACGTTTCTGTAGCTTTCGAGAATATTTATTTGAATAACGAGCTTGAGAGCACGCAACAAGAAATCATTTATACCATGGGCGAGATCACAGAAACGCGATCACAAGAAACGGGTCATCACGTAAAACGAGTGGCCGAGTACTCTCGACTGTTGGCTCTGAAATATGGCTTATCCGAGCAGGAAGCTGAAACCATTCGACTAGCAACACCGATGCACGATGTAGGCAAAGTTGGGATTCCAGATGCCATACTTAATAAACCGGGCTCCTTGACTGCGGAAGAATTCGATATCATGAAAACACATTCTAATTTAGGCTATGAAATGCTCAAGCATTCGAATAAAAAGGTGCTGCACGCCGCCGCGATTATCGCTCACCAGCATCATGAACGATTCGACGGAACGGGTTATCCACAAGGGCTAAGTGGGGAAAACATTCACATATATGGACGGATAACGGCTTTAGCTGACGTATTTGATGCGCTGTGCAGTGATCGGGTATATAAGAAGGCATGGGAATTAGATCGTGTATTGGATTTATTGAAATCTGAACGTGGTAAGCATTTTGACCCTGTCATTGTTGATCTTTTTCTAAGTAACCTGGACGAATTTATGGTCATTAAGGAATTATATAAAGAAAATCGTTGATTACCTTAAGGATTTCTGTTGCCTGGCATAAGATAAGGATCACCTTGTTCAAAAGCTCGTTCACCCTTGTTCTTCGGAGCAGGGGTTTTTGGCAATTTCATGAACATCTACCGGGATTTGAGGTTCGAAAAGTTGACGTACACGTTAAATTTCGGCAAAAATACGGTTGAACTGGGATTTCCCCTAATTTGTAATAGAAAGAAGGATGAAATCTTCGTCTTCGTCTCATTTTCGAAGAAAGAAGCCCGTTTCTTTTAATTTACAATTCCTGTATGCTAGAAAGGGGCTTGAGACAGACAGAAAGAAGGTGTCACCATGGAAGGAATTGGACTCGTACTGGAAGGCGGAGGTATGCGAGGGGTATACACCGCGGGAGTCTTGGAATACTTTATGGAGCAGGATTTATATTTCCCCTATGTGGTGGGTGTTTCAGCAGGAGCATGCAATGCCGTTTCTTATATTTCTAAACAACCTGGACGGAATAAGAAAGTAACGATTGACTACGTTGCGGATCACCGTTATTTAAGCTATCGAAATTTATTACGCAGTAAAAGCATATTTGGTATGGATTTTATTTTTAATGAGCTGCCGAACAGGCTTGTGCCATTTGACTATGACACGTTCTATGCCTCTTCACAGCAATTCGCAATAGGGACAACAGACGCGCATACAGGGGAGCCGATTTATTTCACGAAACATCAGCTTCAGCAGCAAACGATGCCCATCGTACAAGCTTCGAGCTCGTTGCCTTTTGTAGCTACGCCGATCCATTTTGAAGGGAGAACCTTATTTGATGGTGGATTAGTCGATCCGATTCCCGTTCAGAAATCGGTAGCAGACGGTAATAAAAAGCACATCATCGTATTAACGAAGGAACTAGGCTACCGTAAACGGCCGTTCAAACAGCGCTGGTTGGCGAAAAGCTTTTATCCAAAATATAATGGCCTAGTGGATGTACTTGTGAATCGCAGCGAAATTTATAATAACACACTAGAAACAATTGAACGCATGGAAGCGGATGGAAGTGCTATCATCTTCCGACCTTCAACCAAAGTGGAAGTTGGACGGATGGAGAAGGACCCGCGGAAACTCGAGAAATTACATGAGCTTGGTTATGAAGATGCGAAGAAGATGGGATCACAGTTAAAGGATTGGTTACTTCAATAGGGGGGCATTGCATGAGTGAAGAGAAGCAGAAGGTTAAGCCATTTTTAATGTTTGAGGGTCAGGCTGAGGAAGCTATGAATTTCTATACCTCGCTCTTTGATCAATCTGAGATCATCAGTATTGAACGTTATGGTCCTAAAGGTCCTGGACCTGAAGGAAGTGTTGTGAAAGCGACTTTCTCTATTCATGGGCAACAAATGATGTGCAGTGACAGTCCGGTCAAGCACGCCTTTACCTTTACACCTTCGATATCCTTGTTTGTGACTTGCGATACGGTCGAGGAGATTAATCGGGTATTTGAAACGCTGTCGCAAGACGGCAAAGTCTACATGGGTTTAGATGCTTACCCTTTTAGCGAGAGATTCGGATGGGTAGGGGATCGCTTCGGCGTAACTTGGCAATTGAGTCTTGAGAAATAATTTATCATAATTGCTTTTTGTCGAAACATGCGGTATGGTAGAAACTAACCAAATAAGAAAACCACGGGAGCTTGAGAAGTCAGGCTGAGATTGTGACCGTCCTTGTCACTAACCGTTTATCTGATCTGGGTAATGCCAGCGTAGAGATCTCATATAAATGCACATCCAACGATTGTTTCGTTTGGACATATCATTTTCTACACATGGCGCTCCCGGATAACGGGGGCTTTTTCTTATGGTTAAAACTAGAGATGCACAGAGGGGAAGAAGAACATGAAATGGAACAAAATAGCACCAGTTGTACTCGTTAGTTTTACAGTCTTAATGGCAGGCTGCGGCAACAACACAGGAAAATCGGTTCAACCGACAGATGGAACAACTAAAAAGCTAACCGACGTAAAGGTTGTCCTAGATTGGACGCCGAATACGAACCACACCGGGCTGTATGTCGCGAAGGATCAAGGATATTTTGAGCAAGAGGGCTTAAATGTGCAAATTATTGCCCCTGGCGAAGGTGGAGCGGATACGATGATCGCTTCTGGTGCAGCAGAGTTTGGTGTGAGCTATCAAGAAAGCATTACGCAAGGCCGTATTCAAGGTGTGCCGTTAGTTTCGATTGCTGCAGTTATTCAACATAATACATCTGGTTTTGCTTCACCGGTTGCGAAGAATATCAAAACACCGAAAGATTTCGAGAACAAATCGTATGGCGGTTGGGGTGCTCCTTCTGAAAGTGCAATGATTGAATCATTGATGCAATCGGAGAAGGCTGACGCGACGAAAGTGAAAATGGTCAATATCGGAGACGCGGATTATTTTACAGCGGTCAAACGAGATATTGATTTCGCATGGATTTACTATGCTTGGACAGGCGTAGATGCTGAACTTCGTGGTGAGCCGCTGAACATGATTTATTTGAACAAATATTCGGATAAACTGGATTATTATACACCGGTATTGGCGACAAATGAGAAGATGATCTCATCGAAGCCGGAAATCGTAAAAGCGTTCGTTGCTGCAGCGTCCAAAGGGTATCAATTCGCCATTTCCAAACCAGAAGATGCGGCTAATATTTTGATTAAAGCTGTTCCTGATCTAGATCCTAAGCTAGTTGCTGCCAGTCAAAAATGGTTAAGTCCTCGCTACCAGGACGATGCTGCACGTTGGGGTGAGCAAAAGAAAATCGTGTGGGAAAAATACGCCACATGGATGCTGGATCACAAGCTTTTGGAGAAAAAGCTCGATGTGGATGCGGCATTTACGAATACATTTTTACCTGGAAGCTCGAAATAATTCCAACTTCCAAGTACGAAAAGAGGAGAATTCCAATAATGGCTAATGCACTTGTAAGCATTCAAATCATTCCCAAAACCGTGAATGGCGAAGATGTAATTCCTTATGTAGACCGTGCGATCGAAGTGATCGCGAAGTCAGGAGTTAAATATTTCGTGTCTCCACTGGAGACGACGATGGAAGGCGAACTGGATCAACTCTTGCTAATTATCCAAGATATGAACACGGCCATGATTGACATGGGCAGCCCGAACGTCATTTCTCAGGTGAAAATTTACTTCAATCCGTCTGGAGCCTCGATGGACAAGTTAACGGAGAAGTACAGATAATGAACATCCATCGCTGGATCAAAGCAGGATGGCCGCCACTTGTGGTAGTCATCCTTCTGTTGTTTATTTGGCAGCTTGCTGTCACTTGGGGAGGAACCGCAGATTGGCTGCTTCCGAGCCCGCTCAAAATATGGCGAGACGGTACCACAGATATGCCGCGCGTGTGGATGCATATGTGGGCTACCGTGCGTTTGATGTGCATTGGTTTTAGTGTGGGAGCCATCGGTGGTGTTCTAGTTGCCAGCGTACTACATAGGCTTCCTTTCGTTAAGGCAGGTTTCTATCCACTGCTAATCTTATCTCAAAATATCCCTGTAATCGCACTGGGTCCGCTGTTAATTATATTATTTGGTTTTGGACTTTTACCTAAACTTATATTGATTTCACTTGTCTGTTTCTTCCCTGTGACGATGTCAACTCTAGATGGCTTTATGCAGACGGATCGCAGCATGTACAATTACATGCAAATGATTGGTGCATCAAAACGCCAAATTTTCTATAAATTAGAGCTGCCTCATGCACTGCCGTTTCTGTTTACTGGGCTCAAAATATCAGCTACTTACAGTGTGATGGGGGCTGTTATTGCCGAATGGCTGGGCGGAAATGTAGGGCTTGGCTATTATATGATTTTACAAAAATCAGCCTTCCGTGCGGATCGGGAATTTGTTGCAATCGGGATCATTGTGATCCTGAGTTTACTCTTTTTCTGGCTCATAGCAGGGCTTGAGAAGCTCATCATTCGTTGGAACGTCAAACGTTCTTCGTAGGAGAGGAGGAGCTGTGACCATGAGCAAATTGAAGCTTACAGGGATTCACCATGCGTTTCCAAATAAAAAGGGGCAAGTTTCCGTACTTGCGGATATTCATCTTCATGTCGAGGAAGGTGAATTCGTTTCCATCATTGGACCCTCTGGCAGTGGTAAGAGTACCTTATTTCATATCATTGGCGGACTCGTTCAGCCGACATCTGGTGAAGTTTGGCTGGATGGGGAGAAGGTGACTGGGAAAAAAGGGTTGATATCCTACATGCCGCAGCAACCTGCTCTGTTTCCTTGGCGTTCTATTGAGGAAAATGTCGCGCTTGGGAACGAAGTGGCTGGAGCGTCACGCAACTCTGCGATCGCCAAAGCGAGAGAATGGCTGCCCAAAGTCGGCTTAGGCGGATATGAAAGAGAGCTCCCACATGTGCTTTCAGGCGGGATGCAGCAACGGGTTTCATTTCTACGAGCCCTATTATGTCCACAGGAGCTCATGTGCTTAGATGAGCCTTTCGGTTCGTTAGATGCCTTAACACGGCTGGATATGCAGGCGTGGTTGATTAACATATGGGAGCAAAATAAACGATCCATCTTATTTGTCACCCATAGTATCGAGGAAGCGCTATTTCTGTCTGATCGTATCTATGTGCTGTCCAATAAGCCTGCAAGTATTTTGGAAGAGTTGAAGGTACCATTTGCAAGACCGCGTCAGGAAGCTGTCATGCAGGAACCTGAGTTTATAGCACTAAGACAGCATATTCAAGGATTATTGCGACGGGAGAAAACAAACAATGTCAGCCATTGATGCGCATATTCATCTGGATATGTACGACGAAGAGTCAGCGAAGGCGATTATTGCAGATCTGGATGCTTCGCAGGTGCAGGCCTTAATTGCTGTGTCCAGACATTTGGAATCATGTAAAGCCACAAAGCAATTGCAGTCAATAGCCCCAGATCGTATCTATGCGGCATATGGGTTTCATCCCGAACAGGAATTGCCGACGGAAAATCAGTTGCAGGAATTAGTCAACTGGATGAGTGAGCATACAAGTGAAATGATCGCGGTTGGCGAAGTTGGGCTGCCTTATTACACACGACATGAAGTAGAAGAGGCGGGCCAAGTCTTCGACTTGGCACCGTACATTCAGCTGTTGGAGCGTTTCATGCAACTTGCTGCCGAGTGGGACAAGCCTGTTGTGCTGCATGCGGTGTATGAGGACGCCGAGATTGTATGTGATCTACTAGCGAAATATGGGCTCAAGAGGGCACATTTCCATTGGTTTAAAGGATCTAGCCAAACAGTCAAACGTATGATTGAAGCTGGTTATGCCATTTCGATTACGCCTGATGTTCTCTACGAAGAAGAAATACGCACACTTGTTCGTGATTATCCTTTGGAGCTCATAATGGTGGAAACAGATGGGCCTTGGCCGTTCGAGGGCCCTTTCGCAGGTGATGAGACGCATCCTCGTATGATTCACGCCGTCATTGAACAAATTGCTGAGTTAAAGGGGAAAGCCGTGCCAGAAACGGCTGCGATTCTTCTTCAAAACACTCACCGTTTTTATCAGTTGTCATGAGGACTTCACGAAATCTAACTGGACAAGTGTTCGCCTTCGCTTTATAATGAAATAGAACGCATGTTCGATATTTGGATGAGGTGAAAGAATAACATGACAAACCGATGCGGTTGGGTCAACGAAGACCCTTTATATCAAGATTACCATGACCATGAGTGGGGAGTTCCCGTACATGATGATCGCGTCTTGTTTGAGATGCTGAATTTGGAAGGCGCTCAAGCTGGTTTAAGCTGGTATACAATATTGAAGAAGCGTGATAACTATCGGGAAGCGTTCGATGGCTTTGATCCGCACGTGATCGTGAATTATGATGAGGCGAAGCTGCAGGATTTACTCCAAAATCCCGGTATCGTGCGCAATCGTTTGAAAATAGCTTCCGTTGTTGGGAACGCGAAGGCCTTTCTGAAGGTTCAACAAGAGTTCGGCACGTTTGATTCGTATATTTGGAGCTTCGTAGGTGGCGAAACCATCAAGAATAACTGGGAAGACAGTCGTCAGTTACCTGCCAAAACGGACATCTCAGATCGTATGAGTAAAGACTTAAAAAAGCGCGGGTTCAAATTCGTAGGTTCAACGATTTGTTATGCCTACATGCAGGCAGTGGGCATGGTAAATGATCATAGCCAAAGCTGCTTCTGTTATCACAAGGAATAGCATGAAGTAAAACATAAGGCCATCTGAAGGACGAATTGTCCGAATCAGATGGCCTTATTGTGCTTCAATTGGCATGTTGGAGTTGTTTCTCTATTAAATTGGCTTTAATCATATAAATCCGTTTGCGAATGTAGAAATCATAAACAGCGCCAGTAAGTTCCTTAGGTTTAATACGGTTGTTCGTGTCGTTATCTATGATTGTCACCGATCCGTCGTCATAAAACTTGAACGTGTAATCGGCATAGTAGGTGTGTGCTTCGTCAAGCATGTCATCGATCTGTGCAGGCAAAAGATGGTCAGTGTCACACAATGCCTTCTGATACCAATAATCTCTTTCGATAAAACGGAAATTGTGACTGGGGTTCATCATGTTAACAACCTCCTCATCTATTAGAACATTTGTTCTTGTTTTCATTATAACAAACAAGTGTTCGTAATGGAAGAGGAATCTCTGAAAAAAAGGAAATATTTTCATAGAATAAGATAAAAAAAGCCACCAATCTCTAAGATTGATGGCTCTGTCCGTTAACGATATGTTTGGTAATGGAAAGTCCGTGCAAACGACCTGTTTCGATGAAGATCTCGTTCGCATCATATTTGGAAGAAGCGACCACACCTGCGACATATAAACCGGGAATGTTCGTTTCCATGGTATCGGGGTTGGCCAACGGTGCGTTCGTTTCTTCATGAAACTGAACGCCAATATCCGTAAGTAGCTGCCGATCCGGCCGAAAGCCGGTTAAGGCAAGAACAAAGTCATTCTCTAGAGTGACGTGATCGCTTCCTTTTCGCACGAGAATAGTTTTTTCGTCAATACGTTCTACCTGAGCGTCAAACCACATGCGGATACGCCCTTTATTCACCATGCTTTCAAATAAGGGACGGACCCATGGTTTAATATTGGCGGAAAAATCTTTCCCTCGATAGACGACAGTCACATCAGCACCAACACGGAGCAAATCCATGGCCGCATCCACGGCTGAATTGTTACCGCCGATGATCGCGACCTTTGCTCCTGCATAAGGATGTGCCTCTTTGTAGTAATGGGTCGTTTTCGGAAGTTCTTCACCAGGAATACCCAGCATGTTCGGATGATCGAAATAACCGGTAGCTACAACGACTTTAAGCGTATCATAAGTAGCTTTATTGCCAAATTGATCGCACGTATGAACTTTGAATCCAGTTTCCACTTGTTCAATCCGAACAGCTTCTTCATAAGATCGAATGCGTAACTGCTCACGGCGAGCGACTTCACGATAATAAACCAGCGCTTCTTGGCGGTAAGGTTTATCATGCGGGGTCGTAAAGGAATAACCGCCAATCTCTAATAATTCCGGTGTACTGAAAAATTGCAAATACGTAGGGTATAAATAAATGGCATTCACGATACAGCTTTTCTCTATGAGCAATGGTGACAGACCAGCGCGTCCTAAAGCAACAGCCGCCGATAATCCGCAAGGACCCGCCCCAATAACAATAACTTGTTCCAACGTAGCAACCTCCTCCAATACAAGCTTCTTAGTCTATAGTAGCGCACGAGGTAAGAGATGCCAAGTTTGAAAACCGCTGAAAATAAGTCGAATTAACGAAAATAGAGCAGCCTCCGCCTCCTAGGAAGGCACGGAATGACTGCTCTATATGTATAAAGCCGATTATTTTTGGTTCAGTTGATTTTCTTCATTTTCTTCACTAATATCGTCTTTGGCGAGATTGATTGAAGTTGTGCTTGGCGCGTTTTCCAACGTATCATTCACGAAAGCCATATCTTGATTCTTCGCATTCGTATTCGTAGTACCTGTATAGTTGCCATCATGTTTCTTATTTTCCACCATAGGAGCACTTCCTTTTCTTATGATTTACAGTACTCGGTTAATGTGTTCTAAAGAGAAGGATTTTATTCCCTTTTTTAGACACGTTGAAGCAGGAGTGAGAGTCCATATAGTTCCTTGCAGCAAAATCCGCTATAATAAGCGAAGATGATATGGAAAAGGAGAGATGTTAAGGATGAATACGTCAAACATTAGACATATGGTAGTTTTCAAATTGCATGCAGGTAAAAATAACGCAAAGGCCGAGCAATTCCTGAAGATCAGCGCTGAAGAGCTAACAACAATCCCTGGTGTTGAGCAATTCGAAGTGCTACGTCAAGTAAGTGTTAAAGCAGATTATGACTACGGTTTCTCTATGGTTTTTGCAAATCATGCCGCTTATGAGGCTTATAATAATCACCCCGTACATACCCAGTATGTGGCTGAGCGTTGGATGAAAGAAGTTAGCTCCTTCCAGGAAATCGATTTTCAAATTTTCGAGTAAAAGGGGGACGTTCAGATGAAAGTTTTGAAATTACCCAAGGATGAGAAAGACTCGCTAATCATTGATTTGCAGGAACATTTAGATGTAGAACTTGGGGTAACCGTAGGTCAAATTGCAGCAGAACAATTGATTGACTACATGCTTCATCAGCTAACCGCTCCTATTTATAACCTTGCGATTGAGGATGCACTTAAAGGTGTCAGAGACCGAATGACCGTGCTAGAGGACGATCTCTACGCGATGAAAGTTACCAAGCTTACTCGGAGATAACGTCTATTTTCTCAAGCAAGAGCCTGATTGGAGAGGGAACGTGTAATGAAGAAGTCGGAAGAGCAGTTTGATGTGTTTGATGCAAAAAGGAATTGGCTCGGCGTGGCGCCTCGCTCCGAGGTTCATGCCAAGGGACTATGGCATCAGACCTTTCAATGCTGGATTGTCAGCTTGGAAGAGAACGTACCGAAGCTTTTGCTTCAGCTAAGGCATCCTGACAAAGATCTGTTCCCAGATTTACTGGATATCTCTTGTGCAGGGCATCTAGCTGCTGGTGAAACAGTCGAAGAGGGGACACGGGAGCTGGAGGAGGAATTAGGGCTCGCCGTAGTCTTCGAAGATTTAATTCCCTGTGGTGTATTTGCGGAGGAGGATCTGATTTCGGATACGCTGATTGATCGTGAGTTCTGTCATGTTTTCCTTTATCGCTGTGATCAATCGTTAAGGAGCTATGAACTGCAGCCGGATGAAGTGACTGGACTATTCGCTGTGACCGTCTCGGATTTTAAACAACTCGTTAGCGGTGAACGGGCGGAGATTACTGCAAATGGTTTCAAAAGAGGAAGTAACGGCGAGTACGCAGATGTCGTATGGCCGATTTCATTGAAGGAAGTAGTGCCTCATCCTACCGCATATTTCGAACTTATTTTCCAAAAGATGGGGGAACATGGCTGGAAGTGAGAAAGTTAACACAGAACTCATGAACTCATGAACTCATGAACTCATGAACTCATGAAGACATGAATGAAAAAGAACCGAATCAGTTGATCTGATCGGTTCTCGTAGTGCGCAGCATCTTTTAGACGAAATAGGCATTCGCAACGTAGACATACGCGATGTAACACACGATGGAGAGGCCAATGCAGGTAATTCCCCATGCAATTTTTTGCTTAAACAAGAGCAAGAATCCAGCACTGAAGGCGGATCCCATGATAAGCATTGAAATAAAAGTTAGTACACCCATGGAAATGTATCTCCTTACCCTTTGTTTACGTAATCACGAACCATATCCTCAGTAACAAGGGAACGGAGTGGAGAAATACCTTTTTGGGCATGGGCGATAATTTGGGCCGTAACCGCGTTGATGGCATCAACGTTAAATGGCAGCCCGCGTTTGCACAAATCGACAGCCGCGTCAATGGCGTGCTCTCGCTGCGCATCAAGCTCAGCAAATCGAACGAGATGCAAATGCTGTGCATTCGAATGTTTGGAAATCGCTTCATGTACATTCATGTTAAAGTTCTCCTTTAGTGACTAGATTGTCTTCTAGTATACACGATTGAAATGCGAAGGAACAGGTTTCCAAACAGAAAACAGATGAACAAATCGTGATCTTTCATTCATTGCGCTAACATTTAATGGCATTAATAAGATAGAGAGCTCGGAGTGAACCCCATGAATGTGTTACCCATAACCGCAATACTCCCACAACTAGTAAATACCTTACAAGAACGAACGTGTGCAATCATAATCGCGCAGCCTGGCGCGGGTAAAACAACGCAAGTTCCATTGGCACTATTGGAGGCTTCGTGGCTGCAAGGCCAAAAAATTCTAATGCTCGAGCCAAGGAGACTTGCAGCTCGCGCAGCAGCGCGTTACATGGCCAAGCTGTTAGGTGAGGAAGTCGGTCAGACGATTGGTTATCGGGTGAAAAATGATACACGTGTTGGTCCAAAAACACGCATTGAAGTTATCACGGAAGGTGTCCTAACTCGCATGCTGCAGCAAGATCCTGCGTTGGATGGAGTGGGTATCGTTATATTTGATGAATTTCATGAGCGCAGCTTGCACGCAGACATCGGGCTTGCTTTGTGTCGTCAATCACAAACGCTGCTTCGTGATGATTTAAGAATATTGCTGATGTCCGCTACCTTGGAAGCGAATGAGATTTCTGCACTATTAGATGATGCGCCGATTATTGAGAGTGAAGGCCGGACATACCCAGTTGAGACTCATTATCTTCATCAGAAAGTTGTAGGGAGAATAGAGCCCACTGTTGTCGCATGCATTGGGCAAGCGTTACGTGAGCACGCTGGTAGTTTACTTGTATTTCTACCAGGTGCGGCGGAAATCCATCGTGTTGCGAACGGGCTTGCGGCATTACACTTAGGTGGGGAAGTAGAAATCACACCTTTGTATGCGAATCTATCGGTTGAAGCACAAGACCAAGCGCTGTCAGCCGTCCGTTCACCAGGCCATCGCAAGGTCGTGCTCGCCACCTCAATCGCGGAGACCAGCTTGACGGTCGAGGGGATCACGGTTGTGATCGATTGCGGCCTCATGCGCGTGCCGCGATTCTCGCCCCGCACCGGCATGACCCGTCTGACGACGGTGCCGGTGTCGGTCGCCTCTGCTGATCAACGCAGAGGCCGAGCAGGGCGTCTCGGTCCAGGCGTGTGTTACCGCCTGTGGACCGAGACCGAGCATCGGCAGCTCCCGCCGAGCTCAACGCCCGAGATCCGCGAAGCTGATCTCGCCCCGCTGGCGCTGGAGCTTGCCGCCTGGGGCGCGCCAGACCCTGCTGCGCTGGTCTGGCTAGACCCACCGCCTGCTGCTGCGTATCAGCAGGCGCGGGACCTGCTCGTGCAGCTAGGCACGCTGCACGAGAACGGGAGCCTAACGCCGCACGGCAAGCGTGTCGCGGCGTTAGGTTTGCACCCGCGGCTTGCGCACATGGTGCTGCAAGCCATCCCGCTTGAGCTCGGCTCGCTGGCGTGCGAGCTCGCGGCCATGCTCAGCGAGCGCGATTTCATGCGCGCCGCCGAGAGGGATGCGGATGTGCGCAGCCGCATCGAAGTGCTCTGGTGCGCGCTGCAAGGCGACGCGCGCGAGGGTGTGGACCTTGGCCTTTGCCGCCGCATCGCGGCGGAGGCAAAGGTTTTGATGCAGTCGCTCGGCGTGCGGCCGAGCGAGGGCCGTGCAGAGGCGAGCGGACTGCTGCTCGCCTTCGCCTACCCCGACCGTGTCGCGCAGCGACGGTCGGCGGGGAGGTTTACGCTCGCGAACGGCCGCGGGGCCGTTCTGCCGGAGCTGCAGCCGCTCTCGAACGAGCGGTATATCGTCGCAGCGGAGTTGGACGATAACGGCGTCGAGAGCCGGATCTATCTCGCTGCTCCTCTGGAGGAGGAGCAGTTGTTCACAGCTTTTGAAGCTCACATCCGTAAGGAACAGGTTGTAGAGTGGGATCGTACGCTGGGGTCTGTGCGAGCTAGAGAACGGTGGCAGCTCGGTGCGCTCACACTCAAAGATAAACCGCTTCAGGAACCCAATCCAGATCTCGTCCTACAAGCCTTGCTTGAAGGGATACGCTCGGAATCCTTAGACGTCCTGCCTTGGACACGATCGGCGCGTCAACTTCAGGAACGCAGTATTTTTCTACATCGTTTTACGGAAAATTGGCCAGATCTTCGGGATGAAGCCTTGTTGGCAACCCTTGAGGATTGGGCGGGTCCGCATCTGTATGGATTGAAAAGTAAAGGAGCTTTGAGCCGCCTTAACTTGACAAGCCTATTAGAAGAAATGCTAACATGGGAGCAGCGACGTTCGTTAGACGAATGGGCGCCTACACACATTCAAGTGCCAAGCGGGTCGCGAATCCCCGTTGACTATAGCAACATGGAGTCACCGACGCTATCTGTACGTTTGCAAGAGATGTTTGGATTAGCAGATACGCCTCGAATAGCTAAAGGGAGGGTGCCTGTCACTTTGCACTTGTTATCGCCAGCACAAAGGCCGATGCAGGTGACGAAGGATTTGGCTAGCTTTTGGCGGGAAGCCTACTTCGAAGTGAAAAAAGATCTAAAAGGCCGCTACCCCAAGCACTACTGGCCGGATGATCCTATGGCGGCGATTCCGACGAACCGTGCAAAGCCAAGAACCTAACCCCATGTATCCTAGAAAAGAACGGAGCAAGTCATGACAATTCACGCTGATACCGAAGATATCGTTATATATGTTTCAGCTGGATTTGCAACCGCGTCTAACTTCCTGGATGACTTTGCAGTAAAACTAGCCACGCGATATGAGCAAGCTGGCAAGCGTGTGCGCGTTCATGTTCACTTTCCGTATGGCGATTGGGATCGCTCAAAGCGAGGTCAGTTGAAGGAAATCGTACGTGATATGTGGCATAATGCCCACCGAAAGAAATCGGTTCATGGTGGTAAAAGCTTGCTCAAATTCGTCGTTTCTACAAGGGGGCAGGGGAAAAAACTGCTTTTCATTGGGCATAGCGCTGGTGCCATAGCCTCAATCTTGGCAGCAAAAGAACTAGAACATCACGGCAGTGACATCCTTGGAGTCATCCAAATTGGATCACCGAGATGTGCAATTCCGGCATCCTTAAAAAACAAAGTATTGTACGTACAGGCTACAAATCCACAAAATCAATCCCGAGATCCCATCCCTCGGCTGGGGACTTGGGGCGGGTGGAGCCGAACACGCGTAGGAATTCACGGCTGGAACCGTGTGAAGCATGCACCGATTCACCAGCTAATGCTCCCGATCATCGGAAGCCATGCTGATTATTTTAGAGATCACAATCCCTATATTTGGGAAAATGCAACAAATCTACAAACCACCATGAACGCAATCTGGACATGGCTACAAACAATTGAAAAGGATGTTGAACATGATTGAAATTTTAAAAGCAAGTATGGAACACAGCAAGGAAGATGGCTACCTCGGACACGTCGAATTTAAAGTCGAAGGCCATGAGCATCCGTACGAAATTACGCTCCAAAGCACTAAAGGCAAAAACGACTGGAGCTACGCCCTTCACTTCTTACGTGAATCCGGCAAAGAAGAGGATATCGAGGCTGTTGAGGAATTATTAGAGGAAGATGAGCATTTCGATCTGCTTGTTAACGCAGCGCGGGAAACGTTGGCGAAGTAAGTCAACCACACATTTGTCTCTCTCTCTCGAGAGAGAAGGTTACTACACGTAAACCCGCGCTATTGCGCGGGTTTTTGTCGTGGTTAGAGGTGCTGATACTAGCTGATACAGTGATACGATGTGCGTGTGGGAAGTATAGTGCTTTTTTTCAAAACTGCCTAATTACATATTACAATTGACATTATTTAAAAATTGTCATTATACCGAAGTTAAAGCTGTGATGTTCCGTTCCCCGCTCACCCAAACTTCTTCAATATCAACACCGCATTATGCCCGCCAAAGCCAAATGAGCTCGACAGCCCATACTGAAGCTCCGCACGTCGCGCCACATGGGGCACGTAATCCAAATCACACTGTGGATCTGGGTTGTCCAAGTTGATGGTTGGGGGGATGAGGCCGTCCTGTAAGGTTTTGATCAGGGCAACGGCCTCGACACCGCCAGCGGCGCCTAGCATATGGCCGATCATGGATTTGTTGGCGCTGATCGGCACGTCGTAAGCACCGCGGCCAAGGAGACGCTTGATCGCCAGCGTCTCGGAGAGATCACCTGCGACGGTGCTCGTCGCGTGCGCGTTGATGGTGCTGATCTCCGACGCGTCGATCCCCGCATCAACCAGCGCTTCGCGCATGGCTCGGTAAGCCCCCGAGCCATCAGGATCGGTCGCCACAATGTGGTAGGCGTCCGAGGTGGATCCATAGCCGACGATCTCGGCATGGATCCGAGCCCCACGTCGCTCTGCATGCTCGAGCGACTCCAAGACCAATACGCCGGCGCCTTCGCCGGCGACGAATCCGTCGCGCTGCGCGTCGAACGGGCGGCTTGCCTGTTCCGGCGCATCGCAACGCGTCGACAACGCGGTGGCATTGCCGAAGCCCGCAAGTGCGAGGTCGGTGACCGTCGCTTCAGCGCCACCGGCAATGACGGCATCTGCGCCTCCGCGCTGGATGAGCTTAAAGGCCTCGCCAATGGCGTTATTTCCCGTTGCGCAGGCGGTAACGGGAGCCAATGTAGGCCCTTTGACGCCGTACAAGATGCTAACCTGTGCTGCAGCCATGTTGGCAATCATCATCGGAACAACGGTCGGACTGACTCGGCTTGGGCCGCGAGTAAGCAGTGTTCGATAGTTGTCCAAAATCGTTTGAATGCCGCCAATGCCTGAGCCGATATAGACGCCAACGCGTTCTTCGTTGGAGGCATCAATTGTAAGTTCAGCGTCATCGAGGGCTTGTTTAGCTGCAGCAACGGCGAACTGGCAATATCGATCCATGCGGCGCACCTCGCGACGACCAACAGCGGCTTCGGCATCGAAATCCCGGACAACACCAGCGAAGTTCGTTTTGTAATCGGATGTGTCGAAATGCTCTATTTTAGAAATGCCAGATTGCCCCTTCGTCAAATTCCCCCAGAATGTATCCACCTGATTTCCTAATGGTGTAATGACTCCCATACCTGTTATAACCACACGTTTCATCGCGTCGTCCTCCTTTTTTATTTAGAATGTCACACTACGTATCCTATTACAAGTTACCGTTTATACTGGTATAATGGCTTCTATGATACTAGGCTGAGGAGGAAACCTGGCATGAACACGAAGGAGAGGCTTCAGGAATTATCTAACTTTCTAACGCAGCATCGGTCACGCATCCAACCGCATGAAGTTGGATTATTAGGCGGCAGCAGGCGTCGTACGCCGGGTTTGCGTCGAGAGGAAGTCGCGACGATTGCAGGAGTGAGTACCACTTGGTATACCTGGCTGGAACAGGGACGAGACATCAAAATGTCCGTACAAGTACTTGATCGCATTGCATTAGCCTTACAACTCAATGAGGATGAACGGCAGTATTTGTTTAGTTTAGCGTTGGAACAACCTGCGCCAACGACCTTTGTTGATCAAAGACCAACGATAAGTCCGGCTTTGAATCGGATTTTGACGGAGCTTCATGATTGCCCCACGATTGTTTCGGATCGCAGATGTCACATTGTTGGTTGGAATCAAGCGGCTGCGGCAGTTTTTCTTGACTTTGCTAAACTCCCAGAGGTGGAGCGCAATATGATTTGGCTGCTTTTTACACGGAAAGAATTAAAAGCACTGGCGGTCAACTGGAGCGACTTTGCAAAGGGCTTCTTATCGATGTTTCGTTCCTATTATGGACAATATGTGGGGGATAATTGGTACAGCGAATTTATTGAGGAATTAAGTGAGCGGAGCAAGGATTTTCGTGTCTTTTGGAATGAGAGTGATGTCAGCACCGCGCCTGACGTTTTCATTGAATTTCGACATGCGAAAGTGGGGAAAATGCTGTTTGATCTAACGACCTTGCAGGTGCAAGGCCGAGCGGATCTGAGATGCAGTGTGTACACACCATCCATCGGATCAGATACAGATATGAAGATTAGACTGCTCATGAGCAAATTAGGTGAATAGCATCCAATTCTCACAATTGCGTCATTTCACACAAATATGTACATACAAGTTGAACGGGTGGTATAATCCACAATCAAAGCCCTGAGGTGAAGTATGAAGGAAAAGAAATTACCGAAATATCAACAATTGAAACAGGAAATTTTATCCTGGTTACATACAGGAAGGCTTAAACCGAATGATCAAATGCCATCCGAAAATGAAATTGCTGAACAGTTCCTGATGAGTCGTCAGACGGTAAGACAGACGTTTGGTGAACTGGAGAAAGAAGGTTGGCTGTATCGGATGCAAGGCAAAGGGACCTTCGTCTCTACGCCACAAACGCAAAAATCACGCGATGTACAAACGATAGGCATTCTGACGACCTATATTTCCGACTATATTTTTCCGCATATTGTTAGAGGAGCAGAGGCCACGTTACGAGCGAGAGGCTATAGACTGCTGCTCTCTTCAACGGATAACGATAAATCGAAAGAACGAGAAAGCTTGGATATGATGATGAGTCAGCCTCTGAGTGGACTTATCATTGAGCCGACGAAAAGTGCGGAGGGCAACACGAATCTTAGCTATTACTTGTCTTTAGATTACCAGCATATTCCTTATCTTATGATTAATGAGCGATACCCCGAGATGAACTGTCCTTCCTTAACTGTGGATGATGAAGATGGTGGATTTAAGGCGGCAGAGCATTTGATTAAGCTGGGACACAGACGGTTAGCGGGCTTTTTCAAAACGGATGATTTACAAGGTGTGAATCGGTTAAAAGGCTTTATACGCGCTCATCATCACTACCAGGTTCCGCTGCTTCCAGAATTCGTCATTCATTATACGACGGAGGAGAAGCGTCAAAAGCCGTTTGCTAGCGCAATTACCATGCTGGAACTCAATGTTGTACAGGAACGGCCAACAGCTTTCGTGTGCTATAATGATGAGCTTGCGATTCATCTGCTTGAAGCTGTACGTACAATTGGCATGCAGGTGCCACAAGACATCTCTTTAATCGGATTTGATGACTCGAATCTTGCAACGGCAACCGAAGTGAAATTGACGTCACTTTCACATCCCAAAACAGAACTCGGCAGCGATGCAGCAGGTATTCTGATTGATATGATTGAGAATAAGCGAGTAATCGGTAGTGAAACAGGGAAAGTGTACAAGCCTGAACTGGTTATCCGAGAGTCAACAATTCGCATTCCGTAAATTTCAAAATGGGGATAGTCAACTTGTACGCACAAGTGCTATACTAAAATCAAGCAACAGGTGCAATTTTGAAGGAGGCTCCCTATGTCGAAGAAATATGCGATTGGTGTTGCTTTGCTTCGAACCGGCACTTGCGGCTAAACCAAATCTGGGTAAAGCTTTGGAAGCATCATGCCGCACAAGATGAAGCTACACTCATTAATGAGATTGCAGCGAGCAGAGGGGAAGCTTTCTTAGCGCGTTACGGCGGTAAAATTTCTTCCGAATGGATGATTGCGAAAAGTTTGGCAAATTTTGAACGAAGCGCATGACATTTATGAGCAAGCGGATCGTTTCTTAGAAGCGACGGACTGGGTTGTGTCTCAAATGACTGGCCAATCCGAGATCGTACGCAATAGCTGTACAGCAGGATACAAATCCATTTGTCATATGCTGCAAGAGGGCGGATACGGCGCATTGTAATGTCACATTTGTCTATATAAAAGCAATTTACGTCCATTGACTTTTTTCGCACACATGGGCTAAAGTGAAATCATTGTGTCCGTCCAAATATTGGACAAAGGATAAGCAGTTATTTAGGAGGAGAATGAAGAGATGTCTACCAAAGCATATGAAGGAACGTACAACGGAGAACAAGCGATTTGGCTGCAAGCTGGGCGTTATGAAGCGGTAGTTTTGCCAGATGTTGGTGCAAATCTGATTGCTTTCCGTGATATAGAGAAGGAATACCGTTTCTTGCGCGAGCCTGCGCTGGAAGAGATGGAAGCGTTTAAAGAGCGTCCAATCGTTCATGGGATTCCTGTATTATTCCCGCCGAATCGCTATGAGGATGGTAAATTCCCTTGGAATGGGAAGGTATTTCAATTCCCAGTCAATGAACCCAAGACAGGTAATCATCTGCACGGATTTGTACATAATATTCCATGGGCAGTTGAGAATTTCAGCAGTGATGGCAATGAAAGTCGCGTTGCATTAGCTTTGCGTGTGCGCGAAGGACATTCCGTTCATGAATTTTTACCTTTTGACTTTACGATCCGCTTGATCTATACCTTGAATGAGCAAGGTTTGCATCAACAGATTTCCGTACATAATGAAGGCAATGAAGCGATGCCGTGCTTGTTGGCGTTCCATACAACGATTAACGCACCATTTGCTGTCAATAGCCAACCTTCGGATTATACGTTCCAAATGACGATCGGCGAGCGTTGGGCGTTGAACGAGCGTATGCTGCCAACGGGTGAATATCAAGCTCTATCTGCGGATGAAGAGAAAATGAAAGTTGGCGGGCTGTCGCCATTCTTTGAAGGTATGGATAATCATTATACGAGTGTTCCGCAAAATAGCCGCAACTTCATGGCATTGACAGATGCACGTGAAGGCATCAAACTAGTTTATGATGTAGGGACTTCCTATAAGCAATGGATGATCTGGAACAATGGCAAAACAGAAGGTTTCTTCTGCCCAGAGCCGCAAATGAATTTGGTTAATGCGCCGAATGTGGAGCTGCCTGCCGATCAAATCGGACTTGTTTCCTTAGAACCAGGTGAAGTTTGGGAAGAAACTGCGCGATTATATACGATCAAAATCACGAAATAATTGCTACATGATTAGCAATAGGAACCACCCCCTTTGATGCATGGAGAGAATCCGATGGGATGATCGATTTGCGAGGAGGGGGTATTTTTGAGTCTAGGAGGGATAAGGATGGGGAAGTGGGAGCACTTAGATCGAGATCAGATGATCGCCAAGGTTGAGGCGTTATTGTCTGAGAATGAGAGATTAAAGGCGGAAATCGCGCGTCTGCGCGGTGTTAAGCCTCCTGCGTCTGGTTCAATGGAGAGTATGTCAACGAAACTGAAGGAAGCTTTGAGGGAGTAACTTCTGCTATTGGATCCGAAGGAATGTGTCAGTTCGACAAAGTGAAGCGGATTCGCTATAATGAAAACTGGCAAAAGGAGGGAACAATATGAGTGAAACGAACGTAAATGAGACTTTACCACCAAAAACGTGTTCCATCGATCGACTTGTAACGAAAGAAGCAGAAGTAAGCAAAGTGCTTGCTGGCCAAAAAACGGCTTGTCGTCGCAATGGACGTTATGCGGATATTGGTGAAACCATGGATTTGCAAGGCACAACCTTTACAGTAACCAACGTGTATCAGCAAGCTTTGGGTGAGCTTACATCTGAGCATGCGAAACAAGAAGGTCACGAAACCGTTGATGAGTATCGCGACAGCATTCTTGCTATGCATCCAGGTATGCCTTGGCTGCCACAGATGAAAGTATGGGTACACGAATTTAAAAAAGCCGAATAACACAAAGAACCGTGTGGATCCTTGGATTCACACGGTTTATTCACAAATATTAGATTTCATATGTTTCACATAATAAATCGGCTAAATTTCTGGATAAACACTTTGATACGTCCGAAGAGGACGGGGCAGCCGTTTATTTTTGATTACTGGTAGAATGGATGATCAACTTGTCTTGGTATATTATCATGCTCTATATTCATATTTTCAGCGTTGTATTAAGCATCGGCCCTTATTTCGTCCTGTTTCCTTTATTAGCTCTTATTCGTAGAGCACCATTCGAGCAGCTGCCTGATTACTTAGAGCCCTTTCGGATTACTGTTCGACTGACGAAGCACGCAGGACATGTGTTGGTCGCGACGGGTATTCTTCTGACATGGATTACGGCCTGGAGTTGGAAAACCTCCTGGATTGTCGCAACGGTCCTGATTATGGTCGCATCTCTTTACTTCATTGCACGTGCATTCTCACCGCTGTTGCGCCAGCTCAAAGCTCCGCACGAAGATCGTAATTTCCTCGTAAATAAGTTGCGTAAAGCATTGATCATGTATGTGATCATTACGCTTGCGATGATGTGGTTCATGGTGTCCAAGCCATCAATTTGGTAAAGCATAGCGGCGACAAGCCTTCAAATTAAAGTTTTCTAGCCAACATCACGACAAAATTATAGGACTTGTAAACGCAGTCCACTTCCGTAAACCCGGAGTCGCGAAGCCAGTCAAGCTGCGTATCTAGTGGAGCCATTCTGTCCAGCTTCGTACGCTCGTAGGCGGCTTGCAACGCTTCTGGGGATAGATCCGTGGCTTCAATCTTAGCGACCCAGTCCGAACGGTATAAGCCATCAAGGAAGGGTGTCTTTCCTAAAACTTGATCTGCATTGACGAAGACTCCGCCTGGCTTCAATAAGTGGAAAATACGAGCATACAAAGCTTGCTTAGCCTCATCTTCCAAATGATGGATGGAGAGGGAGGAGATAATGGCATCATAAGGCTGTACATCTTCGAAAGACGAATAATCCCCGACATGGTAGATCACTTCCGAAGCTCCAGCATCAGCAAATCTTTCTTTGGCAATATCAAGCATACCTGGCGACAGGTCAATCAAGGTTAACCGCGCTTGCGGGTACGAACGCAGGATATAGGATGAGAAAAGCCCTGTGCCTGCTCCTAAATCTAGAATACGTGGGGCTTTCTGGTCTAATTGGACTAAAGAAGCGGCCGTATTGTAAAAATCATCGAAGCAAGGAATCAACTTTCTGCGTTGGCTGTCATACTTTTGAGCAATTTCATCGAATTTCGTTAAAATGTGATGGTTAGCGTTGTCGTTCATATGTCTTCAGCTCCATTTCCAATCCTTGGCGTATTTGTTCTATACCCTTAGTGTAAAGGGCAACTGGGAAAAAATCCAAGATGTAAAAGACATGAAGTTATAGGTAAAAACTATTAATAATTAGATGGTTATTCATTTTTTTTGCTCAAATTAAGTTCTTGTTCGTCGTAACAACACGTTAATGACTTCTGAAAACACCAGTCCAATGGCAATTGCGCCTGAGAGCAAAAAAGCTTTCGCAGCGAGCTGTACAGCGACATCGTAGTGATTTTGAACAACATTACGCATGGCGTCATAGGCTAGTCCACCAGGGACTAGGGGGATGATCCCGGAGACACTAAATACGATGACAGGTGTTTTATATATTTTCGCGAAAAATTGAGAAATAATCGTGACAACAAAAGCCGCAATGAGTGTGGCCAAGATGGGATCCAGATATACTTTTTGAAAAGAGAAATAGAGCATCCAACCAATCATCCCAACAAACCCGCATTGCACAAGTGTTCTACGAGGTACATTGAAAATGATGCCGAAAGCGGAAGTTGAAATGAAGCTTGTTACGAGTTGCTCCAACATGTCCATTACTAGAACCCCTTCCCTGGATAAAATGTCAATACAAACGCTATTCCTGCGCCAATGGCGAATGCGGTCAAGAATGCTTCCGCGCCTTTGGACACACCAGATACGAAATGTCCTGCCATTAAATCGCGTACAGCATTGGTGATCAACAGCCCAGGCACGAGCGGCATGACGGAGCCAATAATAATCTTATCCAGATTATGACCAAGCCCTGTTTTTACCGTTAGATAGGCAATAAGTCCAATGATTAATGACGCGAGAAATTCAGCGAAAAATTTGATCGGAACTAAACGATGGAAAAAAGTTAGCGATATCGTACCAGCTCCACCGGCAAGGAAGGCCGGGAAGAAGTCTAACCAAGAACCTTGGAACATAATGAGAAAACAACCGCTCGCGATCGCAGCGGCCAAAGCCTGCAACCATGCGGGATATCTTCGTGTATCGGCACTGAGAGCCTCAAGCTCCAGATACGCCGCTGTTGGTGATAGCTCTCCTTGACTAATTCTGCGAGAAATAGCGTTGACCACAGTTACTTTCCGTAAATCCGTTGATCGAGATGAGATGCGAATGAGTCGGGTCGTCTGTTCAGGCCCATCAATCGAGAAAATGATGCCTGTAGGCGTGACAAAGCTATGAGAATTTGGAATACCAAAGGCCTCGGCCACATGGGTCATCGTATCTTCAACCCGGTAGGTTTCGCCGCCGTTTTCCAGCATGATTTTACCAGCGAGTAAACACACTTGTGCGATTTCATAATTCGTCGCTGCAGGCTGCTGCGCCATGTGATCCGTATCCTTTCTATTTCGAAATAATTGACCTTAGTATAAATCATATTGATTGCGATTGAAAATCAGAGGGGAATGAGGAATAGGCAAATTTTCCATGCGTTTATGATATAATGCTTGGATAAAAATGAAGTCAGAGAAGAACAAGGGACTTGGAGGACTGAACATGAGTTTGGAAATAAAATTTGTTCATCATACGGATCCAATTTTACATGAATTAATAGCGAAGTTGGATCAAGATTTAATGGCGAGATACCCAATTGAGGAGATTTATTTTGTTGATTTTAATGATCCCTCGGTTGAACGGATAACGTTTGCGATGGCGCTGTTGAATGACATTCCTGTTGGTTGTGGAGCGCTGCGTCCAATTGATCAGGATTGTACAGAGTTGAAACGTTTCTTCGTTGACTCGACGTATCGCAAACAGGGAATTGCGACGAATTTACTTGCATTTTTGGAAAAAGAGGCGTTGCGACTTGGTCACCACACGATCAGATTGGAAGCTGGTGAAGCACAACCAGAAGCCGTAGCGTTTTATACCAAATGCGGGTATTACTCGATCGCTTGTTTTGGGGAGTACATAGGAAGCAAGAGTAGTTTATGCTTTGAGAAGAAAATCGGATGAAAAGAGACTATTTCTTAAGCGATTTGGACGGAACCTTGTTGAGCTCCCATGCGAAGCCATCTGATAATACTATAAACGTCATTAAGCAAGCGCTTGAGCAGGGGGCGGTCATTAGTTACGCAACTGCACGTAGCTATCAGAGTTCGCATGCTGTCGTTTCAGAAATACCGTGGCGGTATCCACTCGTTTTGTACAATGGGGCGATGTTGTTTGATCCAATAGAGAAGCGGGTACTAGGCGGACGTTGGCTGGATAGTGATCGGAGTAATGCGATTATTCAAATGGGCAAAAGATTGGGTATAACACCGTTGTTGTTTGCACTCGATGAGGAGGATAACGAGCGGGTAGAACATGAGAAGTTGGAACGTACGGGGGAGCTTCAATTCCTGGCTAGCCGGCCGAATGATCCGAGATTTCGAGAGGTGGATGAGCTCTGCAGTACGAAAGCATTGCGAACGTTGATTCTGACGTATATCGGGCTGTTGGAGGAGCTACTTCCATTGAAAACTGCAGTTCAGGAAGTGATGGGGTCAGAGGTCCACATTCATTTGATGAAGGATAATTACATTGCAGGGCACTATTTCCTTGAGTTCAGTCATCCCGAAGCAAATAAGCAGATGGGCTTGCGGTTATGGGTTGAGCTTGTTGGCTGTACGTCCGAGGAAGTGACGGTCTTCGGTGATAATCTGAACGATACTGGCATGTTCCTAGAGGCAGGTCGTAAAGTTGCAGTGGCGAATGCGCATCCTGAGATTTTGCAAATGGCGGATGAGATTGTCGTGAGTAATGATGAGGATGGCGTTGCTGTATATATTGCTGCCTGCATGGATGGGATGCGTATGAATGAAGTAGGGTAAGTTCGTGGGAATTGGTGAGTCGAATGAGTGAAAAGGGAGGGTGTAATATGGCTCGGTACGTCGCTATGTTGCGTGGAATCAATGTGAGTGGTCAGAAAATTATTAAAATGGACAGGCTTAGGCAGCTGTTCGAATCGATGGCATTTACGCATGTAAGTACATATATTCAGAGTGGGAATGTGATTTTTAATGCTGATGAAGTCGATACTGCGATCCTTCGTGATCGGATCGTTTATGAGTTGAAGGAACAGCTTACGTTTGACATTCCTGTCATTATTCGCACACCGGCAGAGCTGCAAGAGATTGTACAGGACACACCGTATGCGACTGTGAATGTGGATGAGAATGAGCAAAGATATGTCACCTTCTTGTCGCAAGCTCCAACAACGGCGTCTCTTGCTAAGCTAGAAGCAGCGCAGAGTGAAGTGGACGAGTACCACGTCAAGGGATTAACCGTGTATCTACTCATTCGCAAAAATTACGGCGACTCCAAATTCAGTAACAACTTCATAGAGAAGAAGCTAGGGGTGGCTGCGACCACTCGGAATTGGGAAACCGTGAATAAGTTAATTCAGTTAGCGGGGGAAACGGGAATATAGAGTGACCTCCAAAGCGTAGGTCGCGCTCGTGTAAGTCGAAACAATCGACTTACAGATCTTCGATAGCCTTGTCACGGGTGACTTATTACCTACCAGCACCAATTAGTCCGAAATAGCCGAACTAAATCGAGCCAAACAACCCTCACGCGAGGAAAATGGCTAAATAGTTCGGCAGAATCGGACTATTGGTCCTTTATTACAAGTAATCCTGGTTTTAATTTGGAGATATCGAACTAATACAGTTCCCAGTTAATCGCTAACGTTGTCAACAGTGATAAAGTGTTGATAAGTAGCTATTGTACTTGGGATTTTTTGCATATTCGACGAGTTGATGGGGGACGCTTAGGAGATCAATCAGTGAACATTTATGTTCAGGTAGAGGTAGGCAACCTAAGATGAACCTTTGCAAAAATAAGAAAGTGCGCGCAGCCTTGCTGTTCGCGTGGCTCCTGCTGGCGAGCTACGCCGCAACAGCAGGAGCACTGGCCTCCGCAGAGGAGGCCAAGCACGGGGTCGCTATCCCCGTGCTGAACTACCATAGCATCGGGGTGGCCCCGGGGAACACGTACGTGCTCCACCCCGATACGTTCGCACGCCAAATGGACTATTTGGCCGCGCATCACTTCACGCCTCTGACGCTGGATGAATTCGCCAGCGTCCTCGAACACAAGATGCCGTCACCGGCTCACCCCGTGCTGCTCACGTTCGATGACGGCTATGCCAATAACGCGGAGGTGGCGTTGCCCATCCTCCAGAAGCACAAATTCCCGGCGACGTTGTACTTGTCGACGGGCCTGGTCAATACGCCAGGTTACCTCACCTGGCCTCAAATACATGAGCTGAGCGCAGCAGGCTGGGATATTGCGTCACACACCGTGACGCACCCGCATCTGCCCAAGCTCAGCAAAAAAGCGCAGCGCGTAGAGATACTCGCTGCACGCGACAAGATCGAGCAAGAGCTGGGGAAACCAGCGGATACGTTCGCTTATCCGTACGGTGATTACAACCGTACGACGTTAAGGCTGTTACGAAAGGCGAAATTTCGGTACGCCTTCACAATTTTAGAGGGCTGGGCATCGTCGGATCAACCCCCGCTGCAGCTTCATCGCATCGTCGTAGACAGTCAAAAACCATTCGAAGATTGGGTACAGCAATTAACCGAAGATACGTCCAAGTAAGCGAGATCTTCTTTAGTGGATTTATGCTTTCCGAGTTTACTAGTGAATTTACCCAGAATTTTGAGTATAATCGTATACAGAGATAATTCCTATTCTCACTAAAATATGTCGTTTAAGGAGTCTACAATGTCAAAAACACTTATTTTCGGACATAAAAATCCGGACACTGATTCAATCACATCAGCAATTGCTTATGCAGCACTGAAAACTAAATTAGGTCAAGAAGTAGAAGCAGTTCGTCTTGGTTCCGTTAACGGCGAAACGCAATTTGCACTTGATACTTTTAAAGTAGCCGCTCCACGTGAAGTTCAAACTGTTGCTAACGAAGCAGCAAATGTGATCTTGGTTGACCACGTTGAGCGCCAACAAAGCGCTAACGACATCGATCAAGTACGTGTAGTGGAAGTTATAGACCACCACCGTATTGCGAACTTCGAGACGAGCCACCCGCTTTACTACCGTGCGGAGCCAGTTGGTTGTACAGCAACGATTCTAAATAAATTGTACAAAGAAAACGGCGTTGCCATCGATGCTGACATCGCTGGTTTGATGCTTTCTGCTATCATTTCCGATTCCTTGTTATTCAAATCCCCAACTTGCACAGAGCAAGACGTTGCTGCAGCTCGTGAACTCGCTGCTATTGCTGGCGTTGACGCTGAAGTTTATGGTCTGAACATGCTGAAAGCTGGTGCGGATCTGAGCGACAAAACAGTTGCGCAATTGATTTCTTTGGATGCCAAAGAATTCCAACTAGGCAGCTACAAAGCAGAAATCGCACAAGTCAATGCGGTTGATGTGAACGATGTTCTTTCCCAACAAGCTGAAATCGAAACGGCGCTTCAAGCGATTATCGCTGAGAAAAACCTTGACTTGTTCTTGTTCGTTGTTACGGACATTTTGAACAATGATTCCGTAGGTCTTGCTCTTGGACGTAAAGCAGACGCAGTTGAGAAAGCTTATAACGTAACTCTAGTTGATAACAAAGCCGTACTTAAAGGCGTTGTTTCACGTAAATCACAAATCGTACCTGTGCTTACAGACATTTTCAACAACCTGTAGGATACGTACACTAGCTTGTAAAGAAGCACCGTTCATTTCAATGGACGGTGCTTTTTGGTTATACCGATAACTTTTGGTATGATAAGAGGATACTTTGAGAAAGAGGTGGCGATAAACATGACAGATTCTATTCATAAAGTTCATTCAGATAAAGCGACGTTTGCAGGAGGTTGTTTCTGGTGTATGGTGACGCCTTTCGAGTCACTGCCAGGCATTATTTCTGTTGTTTCCGGTTATATAGGCGGGCACACGACCAATCCAACATACAAAGAGGTGTGTTCCGAGACGACGGGGCATGCGGAAGCTGTGCAAATTACATTTGACCCGGAATTGTATCCGTACGACAAATTGCTTGAGACTTACTGGCGTCAAATTGATCCGACCGATGCCGGAGGTCAATTTCATGATCGGGGATCCTCGTATCGTACGGCGATTTTCGCTCATAGCGATGAACAGTTCGCCAAAGCTGAGGCGTCCAAACAAGCGCTGCAGGACAGCGGTCGATTCGATCGTCCAATCGTGACGGAAATTGAGCGAATTGATGCGGAAGCTTTTTATCCAGGCGAAGAGTATCATCAGGATTATCATCACAAAAATCCGCTTCACTACAAAGCCTACCGTAAAGGTTCAGGGCGCGATGCGTATATCTCCCAATATTGGAACACGGCGAAGGATAAAGAAGAGCGCAAGAAAGCTCTTACTCCTCTGCAATATGAAGTTACGCAAAATAATGCAACAGAGCGTCCCTTCCAGAATGAGTTCCATGATCACAAAGAAAAAGGTCTCTACGTGGACATCGTTTCTGGAGAGCCCTTATTTACTTCTTATGATAAATTCGATTCAGGCTGCGGCTGGCCTAGCTTCACCAAGCCATTATTCGAAGGACATGTGAAAGAAGTAACAGATACGAGTCATTTCATGGTACGGACAGAGGTTCGTAGCACGGAGGCGGACTCACATTTGGGTCATGTTTTTAATGATGGTCCAGGTCCAAATGGACTTCGTTACTGCATCAATTCAGCTTCGTTGCGATTCATTCCACTGGCTGACATGGAGAAGGAAGGCTACGGCGCTTACCTGCGATTCTTCGACCAGAAGTAAGGTGTTACAGGTAAGACAGGTAAGTCTCAACCATTCCCGCATACATTTAACTATGGAGCGTTGAAGCGGGAGGGAGTTGCCATGGTCGTATCACCAAATTTGCGAGATCTTAGCTATGTTAATCTGCAGGGTGTGAAGTTTTTTGAACTGATCGCTGAGCCGGTTGAGCAAGAAATTTTACCAGGTGTGTTCTTCAAAGGGTGGGGATACAACGGCAGCATTCCAGGTCCGACGATACGTGTTTTATCCGGCGATTGGGTGACTATTCGCGTACACAATCGGCTGCCGGAGGCCACAAGTGTGCACTGGCATGGGCTAGATGTGCCATGGATGGCGTGCCAGCCGTTGAACCCTCACCTTATATAGAGCAAGGCCAATATTATGATTATCATTTTCAAATTATCAATCCGCCAGGCACGCATATGTATCACACCCATGTAGACACTGCATTTCAAGAGTTAATGGGCTTAGGTGGAGGTTTCATCATTGAGGATCCATATGAATGCAGTGCCCAGCGGGACTATTTCATTATGCTGCAGGAGTTTCACTTGAAAGGCATGGGTAAAGGCGTGGTGAAGACGGGGTATTTTGAGCTGGATACGATGTCGGATAGCTTTAACTTTTTTACAATGAATGGTCGCTGCTTTCCACATACAACTCGGTTACCTGTCCGTTATGGGGAGGAAGTGCGTATTCGCTTTGGGAATATCGGGATGAATGCGCATCCCATCCATTTGCATGGACATCAGTTCTGGGTGGCAGCTGCAGATGGGAACACGATTCCTCATTTCAATAGAGAGCTGCGCAACACGATACTTGTGCCTAGCGGAGTAACCACGGATATTGAATTTTCAGCGCAAAATCCTGGCGTTTGGCCACTGCATTGTCATATGCCGCATCATACATCGAATAACATGACGAAGCCAACGGGTGGCATGTTCACGGTCGTTCAGTATGTGTAGGAGAGAATGGCTATAGTTATTTTATCCTCGGATGCCCCTTGACGTTGACCTGCTGAAGTAGGTAATATGAGTTCCATAATCACATATGAAGTTATGATCAAAGACATGATTTTCATCACGAACTGCCCAGAGAGAGAAGTACTAGCTGAAATCTTCTCCTGTTGCCGGTTGAAAATTACCCCTTTGTAGCTGTGACGCTGAACCCACTGCGAAGTAACGCAGAGTAGTAAGTGACACCGCCTTATCCCCGATAACGGATACTAATAAGGACTTCCGTCATGGGAGTCGAATTAGGGTGGAACCACGAGCTGAACGCACTCGTCCCTTTCTGGGAGAGATGCGTTTTTTTGCGTTCACAACTACAAGGAAAGGGAGGCATGGAAGGCATGGAAATTCAAGTGATTTTGCCAGATGGAACAAGTAGGAGGTATGGTCAAGGCACGACGTTTGAACAAGTTGCTGAATCGATTAGTGTGGGGCTGAGGAAGCAAGCGATCGCGGGCAAAATGAACGGCCAATTGGTCGATTTACAGCAACAAATTGAAGCGGATGGCCACATCGAAATCGTCACTTTGGAGAGTGAACAGGGGTTAGAGGTTTATCGTCATAGTACAGCGCATGTATTAGCTCAAGCGCTTAAACGGATCTATGGGGCGCAGGCCATTAAACTTGGTATTGGACCTATCATTGAAGATGGTTTTTATTATGATATCGAGATTGAGAAACCATTATCAACTGAAGATCTAAGAGCAATAGAAGACGTAATGAGTCAAATCATTCAAGAGAACATTCCGATTGTTCGACGAGTCGTCAGCCGAGAGGAAGCCCTGGATATTTTTGCGAAGTTGGATGAATCTTATAAGCTTGAACTTATCCGAGATCTGCCCGCAGACGTGTTGATTTCGATCTATGAGCAAGGGGAATTCTTCGATCTTTGTCGAGGACCGCATCTCCCTTCAACTGGAAGAATTAAAGCTTTTAAACTGCTCCATGTCGCAGGGGCGTATTGGCGAGGAGACGCGAAGAATCCCATGCTGCAACGGATCTATGGCACTGCCTTTCTGAAGAAAGCGCAGTTAGATGACCATCTGCATAGGCTCGAAGAAGCAAAGAATCGAGACCATCGCAAACTCGGTAAAGAGCTTGAACTCTTTATGTTCTCGGAAGAAGCGCCGGGTATGCCCTTCTATTTGCCGAAGGGGATGATCCTCCGGAATGAACTTGAGAATTTCGCTAGAGAGCTGCAGCGCCATAGAGAATATGATGAAGTGCGTACACCTCTGATGATGAATAATCGCATTTGGGAGGAATCGGGGCATTGGGATCATTATAAAGACAATATGTACTTTACGCATGTAGACGAAACAAAGTTTGCGCTGAAACCGATGAATTGCCCAGGTCACATGTTGATTTATAAAAATAGTTTACACTCCTACAGGGAATTACCGATTCGCCTTGCAGAATTTGGTCAGGTTCATCGTCATGAGTTTTCGGGAGCGTTGAATGGGATGATGCGTGTACGGACTTTTTGTCAGGATGATGCCCATCTCTTCGTTCTGCCAGAACAAATTGAGGATGAAATCGGGCGGGTTATTGAGCTGATCTCGCATGTCTATCACGTATTTGGTTTCGAATATCGAATTGAGCTTTCGACAAGACCAGATGATTATATGGGTTCAAGTGAGCTCTGGGATCAAGCGGAGCAATCGTTGCAGAATGTCCTGGATACAAGAGGGATCGCGTACCGTATTAATGAGGGGGATGGCGCTTTCTATGGGCCCAAAATTGATTTTCACATCCTCGATGCCTTAAAGCGGAGTTGGCAGTGCGGAACGATCCAATTGGATTTCCAAATGCCTGAAAAATTCGATTTGACTTATATTGGAGATGATAGTCTCAAGCATCGACCAGTTGTGATTCATCGAGCCGTGTATGGTTCGATTGATCGTTTTATCGGGATTTTAACGGAGCATTATGCGGGAGCGTTCCCATTGTGGCTGGCACCTGTTCAAGTGAAACTTCTGCCAGTTTCTGATCACTATGTGGATTATGCCTTCCAAGTGAAGAAATCGCTTGAAGAGGCAGGAATACGTGTGGAATTGGATGCGCGGGCAGAAAAATTAGGATATAAAATTCGCGAAGCCCAGCTAGACAAAGTCATGTACATGCTCATCCTTGGTGAAAAAGAACAAATCTCCGGCGGTGTCTCCATCCGAAAACGAGGAGAGGGTGATCTTGGAATAAGATCACTGCCGGAGATTATGGAGCAAATCAAGTCAGAAATTGCGGCGAAACAGTAACGAGATTAGTTTTCGTACCAAGGATTCAAATGGATCAGAACTTCATCTACGTCACTATGCTGATCCATAATGGATTTCTTGATGGCACGTGAAATGTCATGGCCTTGTTGGATGGTCAGTTCACCATGTACTGAAATTCGAGCATCTACGAGAATATAATGTCCGTGCTCTCTCGCACGTACACGATCAATACGTTTCACGCCAGGAACCGCTTCGATCAACGCTGTATATTGCGAAAGCATGTGTTGATCGACGGTTTTTTCCATGAGAATATCAAAGGATTCTTTGGCCATTTCGATGCCTAGTTTCAAAACTAGGACAGATACAATAACTCCGGCCGCTGCATCGCCATAGGCTAACCAGTAAATGTCATAAGCTTTACCAATGAAAGCTAAGCCAATACCTACAACAGCTGCTAGCGAGGCATACACATCGGCTATATGATCATGAGCTGTCGCAATTAAGCCTTTGCTGTTCGTACTACGTCCGATTCGCATGGTGTATACATAAAGAAGATATTTCCATACCACGGAAACTGCTGAAGCGATTAAGGCGATTAGACTTGGTGCGCTTGGTTCATGGAATAAAGCCGCAACTGCGTGGTATCCGATATAAAGTGCAGCTGTTACAAGGATGAAAGCAACAAAGCCTGATCCCAGTACTTCGGCTTTACCGTGGCCATATGGGTGATCTTCATCTGCTGGGAGCTTGGAAATCCGCATGGCACTTAGTGCGGCAATGGTTGCAATAATGTCTCCTGCGTTATGAACGCCGTCTGCCATGAGGACTTCACTGTTAAATATGAGACCGATAATAATTTTGATAATCGTTAATAAAATGTTACTGATGAGGGAGAGCCAAATGGCCCAAACCGATGACTTGTTGTTGACGTGCATGAATGATGACCTCCTGCAGAAGTGTTTCCCGAAGGAAAAAAAATCCCTCGACCTAAGGTCGGGGGATTGGGCTGTTATTTTTATGAGAATCTAGTAAACTATCAAAATTAGTCATATTCAACACTTCACTTTTCACAAATATCTTTGTATAATACCACACATAATGAGAAATCACAAACCTCCAAATGACCTGGAAAGGAAGTCGAGCAGCGTGCGCGTACATGAATTTATGATTACAAAGGATTTAGAGCGAAGCGATTTATCTGGTATTTCTGTGAAATCATCTCATTTTATTTCTGATATCACTCTCGACTTTCAGTTTGATGATAAGCACCATAAGGTTGATGTGAAAAGTGTATTAGGTATGCTGTTAGTCCCTATCAAGGCAGGCACAACACTGCGTTTACTCACGAGAGGTAAGGATGAGGAAGAGGCTATGCATTTTATTTTTGATTTATTTCGGATCTTTTGTTAACTGCTTGTTCGTATGCGCTTTCAGAGCACATAATGGGACAGTTTTGCGACAAGATTGGATAGAGCGATAACAAGATAAAAGGGGTAGAATAGCAGATATAATCGGTGTGGAGACACGCTAGTAAAGGCTGTTGGAGGTCATTTATCGATGAGTAGCTATCGCGTGGTTGTTGTTGGGTGTGGCGGTATGGCCAATGTGTGGGTTGAAAATATGAAGCAAAGACATGGGTGCGAAATCGTTGCGCTTGTTGATATAAAAGCGGAGTTCGCGCAAGCGATGGCTGAGCGTCATGGGCTGACCTGTGGTGTGTATACGGATGTTGAAGCAGCGATTCGTGACAATGAGGCCAATCTAGTATTGGATATTACGATCCCGGCGAGTCACTTCCAAGTCGGAAGATCAGCGCTTCAAAATGGGTGTGATGTTCTCGGGGAGAAACCGATGGCAGCTACGATGGACGAGGCTAGGAAGCTAATTCAGATTGCAGATGAAGCAGGTAAATCATTAGCTGTGATGCAAAATCGTCGTTATGACGCGAATATTCGCGCCTTTCGCGAGTTGATCCAATCCGGCACGATTGGTCGAGTTGGCTATGTTGGTGCGGACTTCTTTCTGGGGCCGCATTTTGGGGGCTTTCGCGATGCGATGGAAAGTCCGCTTATTCTAGATATGGCGATCCATACGTTCGATCAGGCTCGTTTTATTACGGGGGCAGACCCCGTTTCGGTGTATTGCCAAGAATTTAACCCGCCCGGCTCCTGGTATGCCGGGAATGCCTCCGCGATCTGCATCTACGAGATGTCAGACGGCTCTGTGTTCTGTTACCGCGGCTCCTGGTGCGCGGAAGGTGCGCCGACCTCCTGGGAGGCGGCCTGGCGCGTGACGGGCGAGCGGGGCACCGCTCTGTGGGACGGTGCGGGTGCGCCGTACGCGGAGGTTGTGGCTGCCGGCGACCAAGATGGCAAGTTCCTTCGCGAGTTCACGCGCGTGGACGCGAACGTGAACTGGTCTGGTCGCAGCGGCCATGCCGGCTGCTTGGACGAGATGTTCGCGGCGCTGGCCGAAGGCCGCCGCGCGGAGACCGATTGCCGCGACAATATCAAGAGCATGGCGATGGTATTGGGCGCGCTGGACAGCGCGAAGCTGGGCCAGAAGGTCGACCTGCGCTCGTACTGGACCTAAGCAGAGTAACTGCGAGGCATAATAAAAAGCCAACAATTCACACCGCGGTGTGGGATTGTTGGCTTTTCTGTGTGTAACAGGTCAGTTAATGTAGGTATTTCAAGTTCCAACCTACCAACTAAATGGAAAACATACAGCTAATTTCACAATATCCAGCCGAAAACACAGTTTAGATGGATTTCCTGCAGCTAAATTTGCCAGAATCGACGATTTAGAAGAAATCGAGACCATTTAGCTACATGAAATCCAGTTATTTGTCATTTTCGCATAGTTTGAGTGAAATTAGCTGTATGAAATCCAGTTATTCGCAATGACGGGCAAATGGAGGTGGCGCTCAAAGATTTACGCTGTGATTGAATGTTAATCGCCAACGCTAAGCGCCGGCTGGGAGGCGAAGCCCCGAATAATTAATGAATATCTTTCTTTTTAAACCGTCCACCCTTAACATCGTGGATATTCCCGATGGCCAGGAAAGCTTTGGGATCCAGGTCGTCGACGATAGATTTGAGCTTCGCTTCTTCGAGTCGTGTGATGACGCTGAAGATGACCTTTTTATTATCACCCGTAAAAGCGCCTTCGCCTTTGAGGTATGTGACTCCCCGACCTAACCGATTCGTAATCGAATCCCCAATTTTTTCATACTCATCGCTGATAATCCAAACCGATTTCGATTGATCGAGACCCTCTATCGTGATATCAATCATTTTGAAAGCAATGAAATAGGCAATCAGAGAATACATCGCGCGATCCCATCCGAAGACGAAGCCTGCGCTGCCAAGAATGAAAAAGTTGAAGAACATGACAATTTCGCCTACGGAGAAGGGCATTTTTTTACTAAATAAAATGGCTACGATTTCCGTTCCGTCCAGTGAGCCTCCCGAGCGGATTACGAGTCCTACGCCAACCCCGAGGATAATCCCTCCGAATACGGCAGCTAATAGTGGATCAATGGTAATCGCTTGAACGGGATGCAGTAATGTAGTGCCAATGGACATAAGCACGACTGAAAACGTGGTTGAAATGGCAAAGGTTTTGCCGATTTGCTTATACCCGAGCAAGACAAACGGAAGATTTAGCAAAACAAGAAATATACCAATTGGGAAACCGGATAAATGAGATAGGATAATGGAAATACCTACGATTCCGCCATCAATAATATGATTAGGAACTAAGAAGATTTCTAATCCAATCGAGACTAGGATCGTCCCAATAATCATAAAAAAGATTCTACGTGCGAACTTCATTCTCGTTAGTTTCCGATGTTGCGCTTGCGCTTGTGCCTGTGTTTGTGTTTGTTCAGCACCTGTTGATGAATTAGCCATGAAAGTTTCCTCTTTTCCTCAATCATTCAATTTCGTTACTTATGTGTAAGAAGGAATGAGGCCCGCATAACGTGAGGTGAATTTGAGGAAAGCAAGTAGTATAACTTTCAGCTTTTTCCAGATTAAATTTGTCAAAAAAACGATAAATACAACAAAAACGGTCATTTCATAGTGTTTGTGAAACTGGTCATGCAGGTGAATTTTATTTTCGTAGATATGAATGAATTCCTTAGAAGGCGGTTGCTGTTGACTAGTCAAGACCTGAGTGGTATTGGCTGAAATGAGAACATCGGTATCGGCTGAGGCATGATTGGATATAGGGGGTGTTAATGGGAAGACGAAAAGTCCGAGAATCAGCCAGACCATGATTGTCCAACAGCATCTGCGTGTTAAAGGGTTCACAACCATCCCCTCCAGACAATATGAATCCAAATTTGCTTGAATTGTAGCACTTCATTTCCAATGAGTCAAACTCGACACAGTTTGAGAACCCGTTGTCACGATTTCCTTTCGTGAATTTGGACCCTTTAGGCCAATTGTGCATACATTAGTAGGATGAACCCTAGTAGGAGAGGTGAAACTGTGAGCAGTGTGATTGGCATTCTCCTAGATCGTAAAACCTATCTCGGCATCCTTCGGAAGCAAACCGGATATGAGCATATCGACTACTATAATCAGGCTGCAGTTGAGCTTGGAATGATTCCTTTTTATATGTGCTTAAAACATGTTAACACAAAGTCAGCGCTGGGCTTGTGTTTTGAGAATCAGAAGTACACGTTGAAACGCATGCCGATCCCTAAGGTGATTCACAATCGTGCGATGACGCTCTCCCCAACTTCGCAACAGAAATTACAAGCTATAGCTAAGATAAGCCAAGTTTTTAATGGTCAAAATAGACATGATAAGCTTTATATTCATCGCTTGTTACGTGCGAGTACCGAAAGCTCAGCATTTCTTCCTCATGCAATGAAGTACTCACGTGAAAATCTAGTGAAGGCGATGAGTCGATACGTTTCCTTTTTTGTGAAACCTACTAATAGCTCTGTGGGTAAAGGTGTACTAAAGGTATCTGCAATGCCAGATCAGATATGGCAGGTATGGTGGAGTAATCAATTACCGCGGCAGCTTGCTGAGCAGCAAACGATTGATTTTATAGATAAGAAAGTCAATGGCCAATCCTATTTAATTCAAAAAGCGATTCCACTTTCGATGTATGATGGACGCCCTTATGACTTAAGGGTATCGGTACAACGTGGTGATAAAGGACAATGGGGAGTTACCGGGATAGCTGGGAAGGTCGCTGCAGATGGCCGCCATGTCACGAATTTGGCAAAGGGCGGTGAAGCAGTGCTTTGTGAGAAGTTGTTCCAAAGTAACGGCTTTGACCCTGCAGTAAAAAGAAAACAGGTTGAAAAAGCAGCGCTTCAGATCGCAGAGAGCTTGAGTCAGCAAATTCCATCGATCTCTGATGTGGGAATGGATATCGGGATTGATGATCAAGGTGCGATATGGTTAATTGAAGTCAATGGCCGGGATCAGCGATATCAATATAAGCATTTGAATTTGAACAAGACTTTTTATCGTACGTATGAAACACCGATGCTTTATGCCAAATATTTATTGAGCAAGTGAATCCAATTAGACGCAAATCATATAGTAAACCTGCGTGGAAAAGGTGGAGTGGGGATGTGAGTGAGCGTGTTCTCGTTATTAAAATGAATTTATTGCCATGGTATAACGAGCTTGATGATCGTTTGGAAGTTTATCATCCAAACTTTCCCGAAGTTGTTCGTCAGCGTATCATAACGTTTGGCGAATTTCGAATCATCTCAATTAATCGTATCCAGACTCGTATAAGACGAATTCCGCAAAAAGCTTAATGCCATTTATGCGTAGAAATTAGGTAAATGTGGCATAATTAGTATAGAAGCAATACCCGTAGAGGCAGGGAAATACCTGCTTCTTTTTGTGTACAGAAAATGAATTTGGCATTTGTGTTGCTTCATACCCCTATAAACAAGTAAAATAGAAGTGAAGCATTATTCGTTCGATGTAGGCTTTTACCCACAAGCAAATACAGGGTGTACAGGAAAAGGGGACATTTAAAGGTGAACGTTCATTTAAATTTTACAAACAAGGGCAAAGTGGTAATCGAAAATTTCAATAATGAGGAGCTAATTGAAATTTTTAGTCGTTATATTAACACGTTAACGAAGAAGTACGCAGTTGATATTACGGTGCCTGCTGAAGCAAATCAGAATATCGTCCAAGATGGTTCATTTAAAGTTGTTCTTTCAAATGTACAATGTGATGTTGAGACTTTTTTCAAAGAGCTCGGAAGAGATATTAAAGTGCCTCTGAAGAAGAGAGCGGACGGTAAGCTTGAGAACGTGTTTAAAATTCAAGTGATTGATTAAGTTACGGGGGCTTGTATGCTTAGTTTAGACGAAAAGTTAGCAATTGCAACATCCTTCCCTGAACTGCAGCGAAAGGATGTTTCACTGGGACGAATTAATTTTCATTATCTAGAAAGTGATTATGAGAAGACAACCGTTCTTTATCATCTTCACCCAAATGGAAATGGATTCGTGTATGCCGAATACATCCCAGGTTGTACGGTGGACGCGAAAGGTTTAATTAACATTCGGGATTATAGTGAAGACGAGCTTCGTGAGATCATTGCGAAGTCGATTCAGTCTTTAACTCGTAGCGGTAGTCCTAAGATTTCGAAGGTCGAGGAAGTTCAAGACCCTCAAGAAGAGATTTGGGTGGATGAAGATGGCAATACGTTGAGTGTAACTTTTGTGGAAGATTTATGGTATATCTACGCAGGAGAAAACCTCGATTGTGCTTTTGAGACGTATGAAGAAGTACAAGAGTATTTGGAAGAAGAAGGCTTCGATAAGAAGTAACCGTGCATGAGAGCCCTCCTTGGAGGGCTTTTTGTGATATAATGAATGGAAAATCGTTCAAGTACTACGAATGTCAAAGGGGAAACATAACGTCATGAAATTTAGACCATGTATCGATCTACATAACGGAAAAGTGAAACAAATTGTCGGTGAAACCTTGGGTGGCGAGGGGCAAGCAGTCGTTGAGAATTTCGTGTCTTCGTATGATTCAACGTATTATGCGGATATGTTCAAAAGAGATCATTTAACCGGCGGGCATGTCATCATGCTCGGCGATGGTAATAAGGAGGAAGCGATAAAAGCACTTGCTGCGTATCCAGGGGGACTGCAAATCGGCGGAGGCATACAAGCGGAGAACGCAAGCTTTTATCTGGAGCAAGGGGCATCACATGTGATTGTAACGTCTTATATTTTCCGCGATGGACAGCTGAATATGGAAAATCTTACGCGGATCGTTGAAGCGATTGGTAAAGAAAAATTAGTTATTGATCTTAGCTGCAAAGAAAAAGATGGCAAGTGGTATGTGGCAACCAATCAATGGAAACAGTTAAGTGATGTGGAAGTGAATCAAAAGACGATACGGTTCTTTGAGCAGTATTGTGATGAATTTCTGATACATGCGGTTGATGTGGAAGGAAAGCAGAGTGGCATCCAACAAAGTCTCGTAAGTTCTTTGGCTGAGTGGGTGACAATTCCAACTACCTATGCAGGCGGTGCCAGATCATTTGAGGATTTGAAGTTATTTAGACAACTTTCCCAAGGGAAATTAGATATTACGATAGGCAGTGCCCTTGATATTTTCGGTGGGAAACTTTCGTATGATGAAGTTGTCCAACAGTTAAGCGACACATTGTAGAGTTATTTTTTCGCAAAAAGGATGTGTGCGATGGCACTTTGGCACAAGCTGTATGTTTGGGGAATTGGTATGATCCTCCTGTTAATTATGATTGGCGAGCTAGTTTGGCTGCCAGATCCGTTAAGATGGGGGACCCGTTTTTATTGGATAGATCTTATAGATTTACTGATTTACGCGATAGCAATTGTTCCCTTGATCTGGATGATAGCTGCTCTCCTGCACCTTGCACAGTCGCAAACACGGAGGATGAAAGTATTTCGTGGCCTAATTGGTTTCGTATGTTTACTTAGTGTTGTTATTGTGGTTTCCATACCCAAAAAGCTGGAGTTCTCTGCTTCCGCTATGATCATTAGTCTGCTTCTTATCGCAACGGATATCGTCCTGCACGAAAGGAAGAAACGCAAGATACCACGCCAAAGTATGATCGTTTTTGGTGTGACACTCGGTCTCTTGCTTGTGATGCTATATCCAACCCAATATTTAGTGACCTATCCGGGCATTACGCTAAATATGAACCGATACGCGCAAGCCGAAGGCGGCTCCAAGCATGGCGATATTTCGGGTGTTCTTATTTTCGAACGGCCGGCGTTTCCAATGGACTGGGTGTATGCGAAGCTTTTTAAAGATTACACCTTTGAGAAGATAGAAACGTTAGGGATGTCCCTCGGCGAATATAATCAGGAAGTTCGTACGATGAAGGAAGATGCGAACGCCTCGGGTAGTGCGATCGCCTTCCATAAAGTGGGGATAGGCAAAGGCATCCTATCAGATGGCGTTCGGATTACGGCCGTTTTGCAAAATACGAAAGCCGCAGAGGTGCTGCAGCCAAGCGATGTCATTACAGCATTGAACGGACAGCCGATTACCACGACTCAGGAACTTAGCGAGCGGATGCATGGAATCAAACCAGGCGAATCGATTAGACTGTCTGTGGTACGTAATAAAGCGAAGGTCGAATTGACGGTAGCCACGCGTGCAAATACAGACGATCCAGCTCGTGCATCCATCGGAATCATGATTGCGAATGAACTCCAATACGATATCCCTGATGTTGTGACGTATCATAACTATTTGTTGCACGAAGGTGGACCTTCCCATGGAGCGATGCTGGCATTAACGCTTATTGACCAGCTAACACCATGCGGTGTGACATATGGTCATCACGTTGCAGGGACAGGAACCATTGAATGGGATGGTTCCGTCGGCCCTGTCGGTGGGCTCGTTCAGAAAGCCTATACCGTGAGCCGAACGAATGCGGATGTGTTTTTCGTTCCTGTGTCTAATGAAGCAGATGCGAGAAAAGGTGCCGGCGATCTACTTATCGTACCCGTGCGAACGTTAGATGATATATTGAATTGGTTGAAAGCTAATCCCAAAGATGGAGTATCCAGTTGCTCATCATAATTCGTACGAGTTAGTCTCGAGCAGCTTCATATAGCTTGCCGGCAACGAGTTTGGGCTCGTAAAAAGCGGTCGTCATATGATCGCCATGCAGTTGAATGAAGCGAAATAAGCCCAATCGACTAGACATGTGCGGATGCCAACCATAGTTTGGATCGCCAAGTGGAATCACATTATCTTCCATGAGGTGTACGTAGCTTTTGGGAATAGGAAGGCTATAAAATTTCTTTAGATCTAATTTCTCGAATAAAGGACCTGCTGGTTCGGGGAAAGCTTTTTTGTAGATCTGTTGGGCTTGGCTAAGACTGGCCAGATTGGTAAAGGCATCCCTAAAAAAGTCAAAAGGCAGCGTAATCGTATTGTTTTTGGAGCTTGCAATAAGCTTCTTAAATTGTTCAACGACTTGTGGGGGTAACTCATCAGCAAGCATTCCGCCATCTTTGAGGACAAAAGCATTGAGAAAAACGATTCGCTTCAAGCGATCAGGTACTAGCTCTGCTACTTTTTGGATCACTGAACCTCCAAAACTATGGCCAACAAGGACGACGTTATGAAGTTTATGCGAAATGATGAAATCCGCGACAGATTTGCTTATCATCGCATGAGTCACATTTTTATTCGGGTCAGCGCCATGTCCAGGAAATTCAGGGACGAAGACGGTATGGCCTTTTTTGCTTAGCTCTGAAGCAATGCCGGCCCAGAAGCTGGCATCCGCCCAGGAACCATGGACAAGTACGAATGTAAGTGGCTGCTCTTTTGCACGGTAATTGGCGTTTTCCTCTTGGATCCAAGGGGGTGGCATATAAGGCCAGTTCGTAGGCATGGGATTGGCTGGATAAGGTATTGGCCATGATGGGCCTGGATTCTGGTAATTCTCATTCAGATAAGTCATTGTGGTCTTCCTCTCGCGAAGTGATATATTACTATATGCCCAGATGACGTTTGTGCGATTGGAAATTGAATTGGAAGGGAATTGGATCTCAGAATGACGCATATAGAGCAGAAGTTGTACCGATTTAGTGAAGCGCCTATTTGGGAGCTGCAGCGGGCCTATTATGAGGAACAGGGTATTACGGCTTGGCAGAGCGGAGATGTGCCGCAGTACATAACAAGTAATCGGGTAATGGCTATTTCTTATGCGGAAATGTTATTTGGTTTCTTGCAGGATCGAGCAAGAATGGGGCAGTTGGCAGCATGTGTGATGATCCTTGAGCTAGGAGCGGGGTCGGGTCAATTCGCTTTTTATGTGTTGCAGGAGTTAACGAAGCTTACGCAAACAGCTAGAATACAACTGCCACCGTTTCGGTATGTGATGAGCGATTTGGCAGAGAAGAACATTGCGTTCTGGCGGCAGCATACCTGCTTAACGCCATTTGTGGAGCAAGGAGTGCTGGATTTTGCGAAATTCGACGCGGTGCAGGATAATGAAATTTATTTACAGCATGCCGGCGAACGCATTGAATCGGGTGATCTGGCGCAGCCGCTAGTTATTTTGGCGAATTATTTTTTTGACAGTCTGCCACAGGAATTAATTTATGTCGAGGATCAACACGTATATGATTGCCGGATTTCATTGCAATTTCCAGAAGGTGCTCATGAACTGAGCGCTTCCCAGCAGTTGAAAGAGGTCGTAGGGAGCTATCAGTATCAACGGGAACACATGTATGATGACGATTCCTACCCATATCGTGAGCTATTAAATGTGTATCGACAGCATATTTCAGATTCACACATTCTTTTGCCTGAAGTAGGCTTGGCATGTTTACATCGATTGAAAGCATTATCCCAGGAGGGGTTCCTGCTGCTCACCGCTGATAAAGGAGATCATCGCTTAGAAAGCTGGGAATATAACGAGCCCCCGAAGCTCATTCATCACGGCAGCATTTCATTAACGGCGAATTATCATGCGATTAGCTATGTGTGCGAAGCGCAGGGGGCACAGGTACTGTTCACGAAGCATCCCTATACATATTTAAACATCGGATGTTTGCTCAATCTTTCCGAACCTGACCAGTATGTACTAACAAGATTAGCGTATGATAGGTTTGTGGAGCGATTTGGTCCTGATGATTTTTTCAATCTAAAGGAAGCTTTCGATACACAGGTGGAGCAGAAGACGATGCCTCAACTTTTGGCCTTATGGCGTTTGAGTGGTTATGATACACAGTTTCTGCTGCCCTGTACCAAACGTCTTATTGATCTGATTCCAGATGGCGGGGAACATGAGTGGACTGCGCTTCAGCAAGGAATTGATCTCATGTGGGCACATTATTATCCAATGGATGGTAACACAGATGTTGCGCTAGCTTGCGGGATATTATTGTATCAGATGGATATGTATCAGAATGCAATCCCGTATTTTGAACGAACACAGCCTAAGTTGGAAAATGATCCGACTGTCCTCTATGAAATGGCGGTGTGCTACTACGAGTTGGGACAGGATGATGCGGCTAAGCGGTATGTAGATCGCACGCTTTCGCAATCCCCAGAGCATGAGGAAGCAATTGCCTTGCGCGAGCTATTAATCTCATTGAATTAATAAAATGACTTAAGCTGCAACAATCTCAGTGCTCCTGACGTTAGGAAAGTATCCATAACCTATATGGTGCAAAATACCAACCGCACATGAGAGGAGCACTAGCATGAAAAAAATAGCAGCATTAAGTTTAAGCATTCTTTTGGGCAGTAGTTTGACCTTTGGTTCCGCATACGCGTTCTCAGACTTAGAAGAGGGACAAGCAACTGCGGTCCTAGCACTAAAAGATCGAGGTATTGTCAGTGGTTTTGATAACGAGCATTTTGTGCCGAAGGGTAAAATCAGCTATGCACAAAGTGTCCAAATGATCGTCAAAGGCCTGGACCTTAACTTGGATAATATGCGTTTCATTAAGCAACCCTTAGCATCTGATAGCTATTCGAGTATCCCGAATGATGCTTGGTATGCGGATGCGTTCATCATTGCGCATTACCACAACCTGGACATCCCGAAGGATGTTAACCCGAATGCAACGATCACACGCGAACAATTCGGGAATTTATTGGTTAAAGCGCTTGAGACCAAGGGTCAGTTTCCACTGATAAAAATGTATATCCAAATCAAAGATGAAGATCAGCTTACCGTGGATTATCAAGGTACAATTCAAAGATTACTGCTGTACAAAATTACGGCTCTTGATGGGAACGGCAACTTTAATCCCAAAAGTGAGCTTACAAGAGGAGAAGCCGCGAACTGGCTGTACAACGCTATTCGTGTGCTAGAGACGCATGTGCAGAAACCGCCGCAAGTAGAAGAAGTAACGGTATCGGTTGAAAAAGTGAACGATGATGTGAACAAAGTGATACTTTCCAGAGGAATCAAGCCGAATGCTGGTTATGGCATTAGCATTGATAGCATCCAGTTTGCGTCGAGTGGTCAAGCAATCGTGAAGTATTCATTGACAGAGCCACAGCCTGACATGATGTATGCACAAGTCATGACGGAGGCAAAGGCTGAGACTTATGTGTCTTCGAAGTATGAGGTTAAGGCTGAAGTTAGCGCGAAATAAGAAGTTGACATGCTGCCATCTGTTGAGGATGGCGGCTTTTTTTGTGCGAATACCACTGTCAATTCGGACGGTGCAAGCTTGTACTCTCTCACATAGCATATAGCATCCTCTATCAGATGGGTGGTGAGAGATATGAAAACAATCAACTATTACACGTTAGCGTTAGGCTTGTTAGGTGCGGCCAAATTAATTTTGGATGCATTCGGCATGGATATCATTACAGATGACACAGCGAATGCCATTGCTAATGGTGTTGCGGCGCTTCTTTCTGTAATTGGGGTCTATACGAACCATCAAAAAGAGGAATAATTCTGAACATCCTCCACACCCTTGACACCGATATTTGCCTAGTTGAATATCGTATTGGACAGATGTGATTTCCATAACGGAGGCGTCAAAAGTGGGATACTATGTTCAAGTTGAAAATGGTGTGAAATTATTTATCGAAGATGTAAATCCAAAAGGGACGAAGACCATCCTGTTTATACATGGGTGGCCTTTGTCACATACACAATTTGAGTATCAATTTAATGTGCTCCCAGGACTAGGATATCGCTGTATTGGAATGGATTGGCGTGGATTCGGACAATCGGATAAGCCGATGGATGGCTATACGTTCGATCGGCTTGCTGATGACCTGCGTGCGGTGATCCAGTCGTTGAAGCTGGAGGGCATTACACTTGCAGGACACTCAACAGGTGGCGCAATCGCTATCCGTTATATGGCTAGATATCACGGGCAAGATGTAGCGAAGCTAGTGCTGATTGATGCGGCTGCACCAACGGGTTTTACGAACGAAACGGCAGCAAAGTTTTTGCATGAGAATGCCAACGATCGCGCAAATATGTTGCAAAGTGTAACGGATACGTTCTTCTTTCAATATATCACGGAGCGATTCTCGGATTGGTTCTTTCAAATGGGCTTAGAAGCAGCGAGTTGGTCAACCGCGGCAGTCATTCGTTTGCTAAGAGATGAGAATGTGGCGTCTGATTTAGGTCGAATTGATGCACCTACCTTAATTGTTCACGGAATTCATGACAAAGTGATTCCCTACCAACAAGCGGTCGAAATGAACAAACGGATTCCAAATTCGCAGCTTATTCCGCTTCATTACAGTGGACATGGTGGATTTTGGGAGGAAAGAGATCGCTTTAATTATGTCCTTACGCAATTTATGGGTTGATGCTGTGTGAGCTTCAATGGAAATGGAATAGGTGGTATAGCTTCCCTATTGGGGGGGGCTTATTTTCTTTCGTGCGAAGGCTTTACGTGATTCCTATTTATAGACTACAAAAAGACTTGTCTCTTAGGTGCTGGTTCATTATGATGAGAATGAAGAGATTCAGGGTCAAGCGGATCACACATTAGCGTACAAATGCATTTAAACTGTCTTGGAGGTTGTTCCATTTATGAATCATTCGACAATGCGAATAGGTATTATTGGTATTGATTCCTCGCATGCACCTACATTTACACAAATGTTAAACGACAAGGATCATCCTTTTCATGTTGCTGGAGGAAAGGTCACCATTGCTTATCCTGGAGGTTCACCGGATTTTGAGATGAGTTATTCCCGCATCGAAGGGTTTACGGCTCAGCTTCGTGATCGAGGTGTGCAAATCGTTGGCTCACCGGAAGAAGTAGCAGCGGATTGCGATGGCATTCTGATGACATCGGTTGATGGTCGCATTCATTTGGAGCAGTTCCGCCGTGTAGCGTCGTATCGCCGACCTATTTTTATTGATAAACCTATGACTGTTTCGTCAGCCGAAGCGCGTGAAATCTTAGCTTTAGCTCAAGAAAATAACATTCCCATTATGAGTTGCTCTTCGTTAAGATATGCAGAGGAATTGACGATAGCCTTACAAGAATCAGATACTAATAGTAACATTATCGGGATGGACTGCTACGGACCAATGGCCTTGCAATCGACACAGCCAGGGCTGTTTTGGTATGGTGTGCATACGGTCGAAATGCTTTTTAGAACACTTGGTAAGGGTTGTCTGCACGTGACAGCAGCTACAACAGAAGATCATGATCTGATCACAGGTGTATGGCACAATGGTGTTATTGGTACCATTCGTGGCAATCGAAAGGGCAACGGGCAATTTGGTGCACTTCTTCATCGAGAATCACATACGCAATTTGTCGATGTAAACAAACATCCGAAACCGTATTATGCGAGTCTCTTGGAGAAAATTATGACGATGTTTGTGAGAGGAACTCCTGATATCGATGAGGAAGAGACGTTGCAAATTATTCGATTTATGGAAGCGGCTAACGAGAGTCGGGAAACAGGACTTACGGTGAATTTATAGAAGTGTAAGCGTTGAAGTTGAAGGAGAGGATTACATCGATGGAAAGAGCAGAATTAAAGGTAGCGGTCCTGGGTGCGGGAGCTATTGCTGGTCAGCACTTTGATGCGATTCGCAGTACGGACGGGGTTGTAGCTTGCGCTGTTGCGGATATTCAACTGGAGAGAGCCCAAGCTATTGCAGAGACCTATGGTATTGCGGCCTATAGTGATTATCAAGAGCTTATTCGGCAAGAACGACCGGACGTCGTGGTCATTGCGTTGCCACATTTTCTACATAGAGAAACAGCTATTTTCGCTGCTGAGCATGGGTGTCATTTGATGCTGGAGAAGCCGATGGCTTTGAACGTTGCAGAATGTGATGACATTATGGAAGCCGCCAATAAAGCGGATATTCGTATCTTAATTGGGCATACACAGCATTATATGGCGGAGAATATTCATGCGAAGCGAATCATTGCAAGTGGCGAACTCGGAGAGATTGTCATGATCAATGATGTCAGGCATTTGAATTATTTCCAAGATACAAGACCGCAGTGGTTTCTGGAAAAAGATAAATCAGGTGGCGGAATACTTGCCAATCTAGGCACACACTCCATCGATAAGATTCAGTGGTTGATGGACAGTCCAGTTCGCAAAGTGAGCGCCGCAGTGAGTCATCATGGCAAGCGAGGAAATGTAGAAGGAAGCGGCATCATCTATATGGAGTTAGCCTCGGGGCTTCCCGCGTCTATTGCGCAGTCTGGCTATCCAGGTGCTACGCGGAATGAAACAGAAATCGTTGGTACAGAAGGGATGCTGAAGCTGGTAACTGGGGTAAGTTTATGGATCAGTCGTGGCGGTGCTTATGAACAGGTCGATGTGCCCCCGATGGCTACGCCATTCGAGCTGCAATATAAGGATCTGTTGATCGCGATTGCGACGAAAAGTGAAACGAGTTGTCCGCCCGAATATGCGCGAGGTGTCATAGCTGCGCTTGAGGCTGTTTACCGATCTGCCGAGATGGGCGTGGAACAATTTCTTTAGGTGGAAATGAGAAATAGCTGGAACACTTCCAGCTATTTTTGTCATTTCAGCATAGAATGGGAAACAACGCCGCCTTACTGGAATCTAGCTTTTGGAGCGCGATCTACTTGATAAGTTTATTGCAATCTCTAGTTCTGACTCTCAGGATTGAATAATCACCAACTAGGTGCACTCACTTTAGAATTAGATGGATTTTCTGTAGTTAATTTCGCCGAAATAGGCAGTATGTGAGCAATAGCTGTATTTCCTCCAGTTAATTTCTCCCCATCACAAGCAGCATGGCTCAAATCAGCTAAATTAGCTTCAAATTTTACAGTTAATCGGTAAAAAGGTGGGGAAACGCCAGAATTAACTGTACTTTTTCACGTTAATGCTAGATGCGCAATGACGATGATATTCCTTGAAGGAAGAAGCGGGTAATATCGAGTTCTTTCCAAATAGAGGGATTTTTAAGCTTTGCCATTTCAGAAAATAGGCAGGGATTTGTTGCTGTACATGGAATAGTAAAAGATGTTATTGAAAGGAGACTTACCATGGTAGAATGTCCTTGGTGTCATGAACAAGTACAGTTGGTTGAGGACGTTTGTCCTGCATGCAAGCAGGAGGTGCTCACGTACCATTTGAATCCAAATGCAGATGAAAGTGATGTTGAAGAGCTAACTGAATATGAAGAGTTAGATGCGTTAAGTCTGGAAGAGCGGATCTCTCACCAATACAAGTGCTGTAAATGTAAGCATACGGCGTGTCATTTGAAAGAAATAGCGATGACGGGGGCTGGCTTAAGTAAAATGTTCGATATTCAGCATCATCATTTCTTAGCTGTCTCTTGTTTGCATTGCGGATACGTAGAAATGTATGATCCGAATGTGTTACAAAGTAAGAAAGCGGGCTCATTAGGCACGATACTAGATGTATTATTTGGAGGTTGAGATTGAATGACGGTGATTGGACTCATACGACACGGGTTAACAGATTGGAACACGGAACGGCGTATACAGGGGCAAACGGATGTTCCACTCAATGAACTTGGTCGCAAACAAGCCGAATTATTATCCCAGCGAATGAAGGATGAACATTGGGATTACATCTATGCGAGTGATTTGGGTCGAGCTAGAGAAACAGCGGCGTATATTGGAAATGTAAAGCAAATTGAAGTGAAAACGGATCAGCGATTAAGAGAAATGTATTGCGGTCAGATTGAAGGGACAACGATTGAGGAACGTGTGGCAAAATGGGGGGAAGACTGGTCCCAATTGGATTTAGGGGTCGAAACTCATGAACAAATTGCTGCTCGTGGTGTGAGTTTCATTCAAGAAGTGATCGAGAGACATCCGAATCAGAAGGTGTTAATCGTCAGTCATGGAGCGTTACTTAGTATGACTCTAATGGATTTGATCCCACATGAAGACATCGAGGAACATTTACATAACACCTCTGTGACGAAAATTCGCCATAACGAGAGCCGTTGGGAATGCTTACAATACAATTGTATTGCTCATTTAGAAGGGCTCGGACCACTTTAGGGTAGCATATAGCAAGAATTGGAAAGAAGGTACCCTATGCTAATTTACCAAACAGAGACACTAATCGTTCGCGAGCTTGAACCCAGCGACAAGAAGTTGTTAGTTTCCTGGCTGAATGACCCCTTGGTATTAACCTATTATGCAGGCCGAGATAGCCCCCACAATATGGATAGAGTGGAAGAAGATTTCTATCAGGAAGATCCCGCGGTCAGATGTATCATTGAATTCCATCATCAGCCGATCGGGTATATTCAATTCTATGAACTGGGTGAGGAGGAACGTTTCGAATACGGCTATTCGGACCCAAACGAAAAGATCTACGGAACGGACCAGTTCATAGGAGATACTGCATATTGGGATAAGGGAATTGGGAAACAGCTCGTAAAGTCGATGCTGGATTATCTACTCGATGTCAGGAAGGCGGATCGTGTTGTGATGGATCCGCAGCAATGGAATGTTCGAGCGATCTCTTGCTATGAACGTTGTGGCTTTACGAAAGTGAAGGAACTGATTGCCCATGAGATGCACGAAGGCCAGCTAAGGGATTGTTGGTTAATAGAGTATTCGCGAATTACGAAGATCAGAGATGAAGAAAGAAAATATCATGAAGCTTGCTATGAAAACTATCGGTTATTTGAAGAAGGCTCATGGCTGGCTAAACCTGTTAAGACAGTCATGGAGCAATTGGCTCATTTCGACGGATATGACGAAGTAACAGCTCTAGATCTGGGCTGTGGGGTAGGACGGAACAGTATTCCGATGGCGCAATATTTGATCCCGCGAGAAGGGAAAGTTGTCTGTGTAGACATCATGCCATCCGCGATTACTAAGCTGCTAGCTTATAGTGCGCAATTCGGTGTTCAGGATCGGATTGAAACGCATGTATCCGACATTGGAGACTATGAAATTCCACCTGAATCCTTCGATTACATCGTCGCGGTATCAACGCTTGAGCATGTTGACTCCGAACAAACCTTCAAGCATGTGCTGACTAGGATTGGCCAAGGTACGAAAGTTAATGGCGTTAATTGTTTGATTATTAATTCGAATCTGCAGGAGATTGACGTGCGGACAGGTGAGGAAATAACACCCTGCATCGAACTGAATCTCACGACGGAACATTTACAATACCTATTGAACAAACATTTTGAAGGCTGGGAGATTGTTTTAACGACATTGAAGAAGTTATCATTTAATATTGAGCGGAACGGCAGACAGATACTGTTGAAAACAGATTGTCTCACCTACGTCGTTCGAAAAACTTAGTGGAGGTTTCATGTATGCACCCTATCCTCAATGAAATTGGCACTGTTTTTATCCCCGTGAGGGACATTGCACGAGCACGTGACTGGTATTGTGATCTGTTGGGTGTCACCAATGAGGGAGAGATCCTTCACGGACATTTGTATGTGTTGCCTATGAAAGGGACAAGCATCGTGCTGGATAGTAAAATTTTCGCCGAAGATCATATCTTTAAGGTACCCGCGTTTCATTTGAATACGAAAGATATCGAGGCTGCTTATACATTTTTGCAGGATAAAAAGGTAGAGCTAGTGACAGGCATTGAGCATGGACACTGGTTTAATTTCAAGGATCCCGATGGGAATTTACTTATGATATGTATGTGTTAGCCCCCTGCGGTTACAATACAAAGGGGAAAGGAGCTTCATTTCATGGAGTTGGAAAGTGTCTATATTACATATAAACAGCTATTATTTTCTGTTGCATACCGCATGTTGGGCTCGGTATCCGATGCAGAAGATATGTTGCAAGACATGTTTATCACACTGCAGAAGACAGACACCGAGCATGTGACAAATTTAAAATCGTATTTAGTCAAAATGGTGACCAACCGCTGCTTGAATTACTTGAATTCAGCTAGCAAGCAAAGAGAAACCTACATAGGCACATGGCTTCCTGAGCCCAAAGTGACGTCATCCCGCGAGGATCCGATGGGAAGTCTTGTCCAAGATGAAACGATTTCATATGCATTTTTAGTCTTGCTGCAAGAATTGTCCGCGGTAGAGCGTGCGGTCTTCGTGCTTCGAGAAGTGCTCGGTTATGAGTATGAAGAAGTTGCGGATATGCTTCAGAAAACAGAAGCGAACTGCCGCAAAATTTATAGCCGCGCTAAGAGTAAAATCAATGAGAATTCTGACGAAGAAGATGAGCGGTCATTAGGTGAAACAGACCCACTGGTCAAAAAGTTTCTTCACGCGGTGGATACGGGTGATTTCCAAGATTTTGTGCAACTTTTAATGGAAGATGCTGTGATGGTATCAGATGGAGGCGGAAAGGCACGTGCTGCCATTCATCCGATCTACGGGAAAGAGCGTATTGCAGCATTTTTCGAAGGTGTTCAAGCCAAAGGCGCACTGGAGGGAGACTGGTTGACTGTGCAGTTCAATGGCCAATCTGGACTGATTCTTGTTAAGGATCATTCTCCTTTGATGGTGATCCTGTTTGAGCTTGCTGGGAGCCGGCATCAATCAAGCCATCTATATATGATTCGAAATCCCGATAAATTAATTCAAATTTATTCTGTTCTTTAATGTCACAAAACCACAGCCTCATTTGTCTTATAGACGAGAAACAAAAATAGAGGTATGTGGAGGAGATTTCAAATGGAAGTTCGAATTCAACACGGCAAGGTAAACCCTGCGGCTTACCAAACGATGATGAAGCTAGAAGGATTTGTGAAAGAAAGCGGCTTGGATGAAACTCTGTATGAGTTTATTAAGATTAGAACATCTCAAATAAATGGGTGTGCATTCTGTCTAGATATGCATACACGTGATCTTCGCAAAATGGGGGAGACAGAGCAACGCATCTACTTGTTGAGTGCTTGGCGTGAAGCACCATTCTATTCCGAGAAGGAAAGAGCGGTGCTGGAGTTAACCGAAGCAGTTACGTCAATTTCCGCTGCTGGTGTTCCGCAAGATGTGTTCGATCGTGTTCGCAAGCATTTCGATGAGCGTGAGTTTGTCACGTTAATTATGGCGATCAATACGATTAATTCATGGAACCGTATTGCCATTTCGACAGGCATGTTTCCAGGGTGTATGTAATACAGTTCGAATCAGAGTCATGGAGGAGGGAGATTCCCTATTCATGGCTTTTTTTCTACTTGAAAAGTAGGGAAGGATGTTTTAGAATAAAGTTGTGCCCGAGCACGAAAGCGTAATGATGTACAAAGGCAATTCGTATAAAGCCAAGGAGGCTTTATTTTTTGAAACTTTTCGTGCCCGAGCACGGAATTCGAATTCCAATCAGTTTCATTGCAAAAAGGAGGCGTTAATGTGGCCATTGTTGTTCAGAAAAGAGACTACAGTATTACAGGCCAGGAAAGCATTAGGGCGCAAGAACGCGGGTTAGCTAGTGCTGAATGGTATTCCAGTCCCATTCCCCGCGCTAAAATGAAAGAGTTAATGAAACGCAAGGATGGTCCAGCGATTCGGGACACCATAATCTGGTTTGGAGCCTTGCTGATATTCGGCTATCTAGCGTATTTGTCATGGGGGACTTGGTGGGCTGTTCTTGCATTCTTCATCTATGGCGTGATCTATGCCTCACCAGGCGACTCAAGGTGGCATGAGTGCGGGCATGGTACAGCTTTTAAAACACCATGGATGAACGATGTGGTATATCAGATTGCGTCATTCTTCGTATTGCGTTCGGCTACACCATGGCGTTGGAGCCACGCTCGTCATCATACCGATACCATTATTGTCGGCAGGGACCCTGAAATTTTGACGGAGAGACCTCCGATCTGGAAAATCATCCTTATGCAAATATTTCATTTATATGGCGGCCCGATCGAGATCAAGCGATTTGTTCTACACACGATTGGTCGATTGGAAACACAGGAGAAGGACTATATTCCAGCTTCCGAGTTTCCGAAAGTATTTCGCGAAGCACGCATCTACATGCTGATTATCCTTGCCGTTGCAGCGGCATGTTTATACACGGGGAGCTTGCTGCCCGCGATGTTTATCGTTTTGCCATCCTTCTACGGCAATCTGTTCGTACTTCTTTTTGGAATGACACAGCACCTTGGCCTTTATGAAGATGTATTGGATCACCGGTTGAATACACGAACAATTCGAATGAATCCGATCTTTCGATTTTTGTACTGGAACATGAACTATCATACCGAACATCATATGTATCCGATGGTGCCGTACCATGCGTTGCCTAGGCTGCACCAAGAGATGTTGGCTGACTGTCCAGCCCCGCGCACGAGCTTATGGGCGGCATTGAAAGAGGTCATTATAGCGCTTCGCTTACAAAAAAATGACCCTTCTTATGTGGTAGTGAAGCCGTTACCCGTAACTGCTCAACCTTATTATTTTGGCGGTAGCCGCGAAGAGGAACAATCGACATTAAGGAGACAACAAAGATGATGGATGAATGGATTGAGGTATGTACAACCAATGAGTTAGAAGATGAGGATGTTATTCGATTTGACCATGGAGAAGCAACGTTTGCTATTTATCGGAACGCACAGGGGAAATTTTTCGCCTCAGACGGTTATTGTACACATGAGAAAATTCATCTGTCCAAGGGACTTGTTATGGGAAACCTCATTGAATGTCCTAAGCATAACGGTCGATTCGATATCACAACGGGAGAAGCGAAGCGAGTTCCCGTGTGTATCAAGCTGAAAACCTATCCGACTAAGGTTGAAGCAGGTAAGGTGTTTATTCAATTGGGATAGAGGGGACGAGAAAACATAAGGTACGAATGCCGCGGACTTGATATCGAGCTTCATTTCTATCATACTTGTTATGTGCCCGCGCACAATACCTTGTGAATGGAGAACCATATGAGCGTTACAATCAGGGAGATTGCCCAGCAAGCTGGTGTGTCCAGAGGCACTGTTGATCGTGTGCTGAATGGAAGATCAGGTGTAAAGCCTGAAATTAGGGAACGTATTCTTGCGATCGCAGATGAGCTTCAGTATGTGCCCAATGTGGCTGCGAAGGCTCTTGCTTACAATAGGAAACCGATTCAAATAGGAATAGTGATGCCTCCGAAAGAAATTTCGTTCTTTGATGATATTCTCAAAGGGATTCATGCTGCAGAAGATGAGTTGAAGGGACTAGGTATTTGCTTAGAATATGTGTATATCAATAATCAGCTGCCAGATGAGGGTGCGAGAGCCATACAGACGCTGATTGCGAATGGTGCAAGCGGGATTCTATTCTCAGCTATTGATGATGAAGTTAACCGTGCAAGTATAGATAAAGCAACTGAACAAGGTATTCCAGTGGTTACGTTTAATTCTGACGTTGAGAACTCGAAGCGGAGCTGTTTTGTGGGTCAGGATCTGGGGAAAAGCGGTGAAATCGCTGCAGGACTCATGACTCGAATTTTCAAAGGCAAAGCCAAGGTGCTAGTTGTCGTATCCAATATGAAATTTCATGCCCAACGGATGCGATTTCAGCATTTTAAAGCGAGTTTAGTTCATAGCAAGATCGAAGTTGTTGATGTTATTGAAGGTTATGATCGTTATGAGGATACATTTCGAGAGATGGAGAGCGCACTGAAGGCTTATCCTGATTTGGATGGCATTTATTTGTCAATAGGGCAGGTAGGAGCATGCATCGATGCGGTAAAATTGGCAGGTAAAGGAGGTCAGCTCCGTATCGTGTGCAATGATTTGATACCTGAAGTTGAGCAAGGACTGCGAGAGGGTTTGATTGATTTTACCATTATGCAAAATCCGATTCAGCAAGGCTACCGCTCCCTGAGAATATTGTACGATCTTATATTCACTGGGAAGAAACCTGACCATGAACTTCAGTATACCGATACGAGTATTTTGATCGCGGAGAGTCTCTAACTAGATTTGAAAGGGTGCTGCACAATAAATCGATATGCTGTAAGAAAAAAGGAACCGTCACAAAAGGTTTTTTGACCCTGAGTGACGGCTTTCGCTGGTAGTGATGAAAAACATCACTACCATTGCAATTAATTGTAAGCCGTCTCTCTATAGAGGCGGCTTCTTGCCTTCATTTTCGATCAAATGGTCATGTTCGCCATCCTCCATAATATTCCGAGTTGAGTTACGGAACTCACGAAGGGTGTCCCCGAAAGCACGGCCAAGCTGTGGCAGCTTGGAAGGCCCGAAGACAATTAATGCGATGGCCAGAATTAAGATTAATCCTGATACTCCAATATTGTTGAACATTGCGTTCATCCTCTTTTCTTTTCATTCTTCTATTAGATTCAATTTCGCAACACGCTGCATAGCGCGCCACTGCCAGCCAGCAACCAATACGCTGATTTCAAACAAGAGAATTAACGGCACAGTGACCGATAAGTGTGAAATCATATCAGGCGGCGAGATGCACGAGCCGGTGATGGTGAGCGCGATATAGGCGTATTTCCTCGACATTTTTAAAATCTGAGGCGTTAAGAGCCCTATTTTCGTTAAAAACAGGAGAACCACAGGCAGCTCAAACGCGATCGCCATCGGGATGACAATTTGAAACAAGAATGCAAAATATCGATCAATTCCATACGTCTCAACGGCGCCAATCGATTGATTCATCCGGATCATAAAGCGCATCATCATCGGGAAAACAACCCAATAACTGAACGAAACCCCGATGATGAACAACGCAAAAGCGACAGGTATGTAAGGAAGTGCGTTCCTGGATTCGGTTTCGGTTAGGCCTGGCTTCACGAACACCCATGCTTGGTAGAGAACGACGGGTACCGTAAATAAAGCGGCGAACAGAAACGCACATTTCATATAAATCATCAGCCCATCTGTGAATGAAAACACATTCCACTTGATTTCTCCAATCAATGGCTGTGATTTCAAGTACAGAAGGATATCAGACGAGAGGTACAAGCCAACACACAGCGTGACGATGAACCAGGCAAACACGATGAGCAATCGCTTGCGAACCTCTGTCAAATGTAAGATCCAATCTTCTTGCTCCATGTCATTCCTCCTTTATCATGAAACGTGTGGTCTGCCCGCATTAAACGACACTTCCACCTTGTTTCAAATATTTCGCAATGCCATCCACGGCACGGTAGGCCAATGCCCCAACGGTTCCTGTAGGATTGTAGCCACTGTTATGAGCAAACGCGGACGCGCCTACGACGAACACATTTTCGACATCCCACATTTGCAAATACGAGTTAACCGCAGAGGTGGAAGGATCTGCCCCCATAATTACACCGCCTGTATTGTGGGTCGATTGATAAGGAACGATATTGTATGCTGCTAACGTATCCGAAGACCCAATCGTCGATGGATTCATTTCTTTCATAATTTCTGCCGCTTTACCAGCAACGAATTTGATCATTTGCCGATCCTGCTCTTCAAAATCGAAAGTGATTCGAGGTAACGGCAAACCATAGGCATCCTTATAAGTCGGATCCAAATCCACATAATGATGTTTCCATGGCAAACTGCTGCCCTGCGGTGAAACAGACAAAACACTGTTCGCATATTTCAGTGACTTCTGTTTAAAATCTTTCCCCCATGCAGGTGTGCCTTTGGGAACAGAGTTATTTGCAATCGGACGTTGGCCGGTTTGCGAAATCCGAATACCGGCGCCATGGATGAAATTCAGATTCGTATGGTCGAAATTATCCCCATTGAAATCTGGAATTTCCATGCCGAGTGAACCAGCTCCCGCATAAAGGTTGAACTGCTTTTCATCGAAAAACCCTGTCGCACTCCCGCCGTTCGTTTGGTAGCAGTAATTTTTACCGATAACACCTTTACCTGTGGCTGGGTCATAAGGTTTACCCATTTTAGAAGTAAGCAGAAGCTTAATGTTGTTAAATACATAGCTGGCCATGATGACGACATCCGCAGGCTGCTCGAATTGCTCACCCGTAACGGTGTTCACGTAAACAACGCCGCTTGCTTTTTTGCCATCATTCAGCACCTGAATCACATTGGAGTAAGAGCGCAGCTCGAAATTGCCAGATTTCTGCGCAACAGGTAGGGCGGTCACAATCACATCCGCTTTTGCCCCGTACTCACAACCAAAACGTTCGCAATAGCCGCAATATTGACAGGCTGCACGGGTAATGCCATCCGGGTTCGTATATTGCTCCGATAAGTTAGCCGAAGGCATCATATAGGGATGGTATCCGAGTTTTTTGGTCGCATCTTCGAACAATTTCAAGATCGGCGTTTTCACCATCGGTTTGGTTGGGAAAGGAGCTGAACGCTTGCCTACGAGTGGATTCTGTTCAGCTTCACCTGAAATACCGGCCAATTTCTCGAATTTATCAAAATAAGGCTCTAACGTGTCATACGTGATGCCCCAATCCTGGATCGTCATGCCTTCAGGAATTTTCTGCTTCCCATAGCGTTCCACAGTCTTGCTATAAATCTCGAAATCATAGGGGAGAAATCGTAAGGTTTGTCCATTCCAATGAACACTTGCTCCGCCGAGACCTTCCCCGAGCAGGAAGGAGCCGTACTCCCGCATCGGTACTGCAGCCATTTTCTCGGTATTGCGGAATGTAACGGTTTCTTTGGATAAATCCTGCATGAGATCATAACGAGAGGCGTATCGCAGCTCATCATGCACCATATAGTAATCTGCCGTACTACGCGGCTTTCCGCGCTCCAAGCCAACAACCTTGACACCTTGTTTCGTTAATTCAGCGGCGATAATTCCCCCGACCCATCCCATACCCACAATGACAACGGGGACTTTCGGCATTTTAGTAGCCATCAACGTATTCCTTCCTTCGTGAGATATGTAACTTTAATGAACAAAATGATCGTGCAAGCTGCGAGGCTCCATGGCAACGAATTGATCTTTGTCGATCATGTTCGTATAGGTCATTTGGTTGCCTGGGTACTTACGCATTTTCCAGCCAGCCATATTCTTATTCCCGCCATATAAGGGATCGGAGTAGACACCTTCCATCACGAGTACGCGAAATAGGTTGAAAAAGGTTTTACCTGTAATCCCGTTTACGACACTGATTTCACCTTTTTCCATGGAGGTTAGAATCGCATCTTGTTCTTCAGGTTTAATATCTACGAAGCCTTTCGTATACTTGGTTTTGGCGGTTTCTTCAAGGCTATTTAGCCCCATTGTAATGAGCTCATGGCGTTGAATGCTGAGGTAATCCCCTTGTGTGACTTCACCTTTCACAAACGGCCCCATCCGATAGGTACGGGCATTCACCCCCCATGGACTGGCTAGCTGATGGTCTATGTAGAAAGCAGCGCCAAGCTCTGCAGCTCCTGGTCCACTATCGTCTTTGGGAAAGATACGCTCTGCTGCGGCTTCGGCGATTTGCAGTTGGGACTGATTGAAGAACATCGGCGCTTGATTATAATCAGCCGTGACTTCTGGTTTCGGACTTATTGTAGGCGAAGGAGAGGTCTGGGATGTATCTTTCTTAAACCCTCCAGATACTGCGCTTCCAATGACGCCACCAACCACAACGCCACCAATGGCAGTTCCGGTGTACTTGAGAAAACGACGACGTGAGTGATCAGGTGTATGATTATGCGTGTTTTTGTCAGCCAACTTGTCATACCTCCATGGAATTTTATGTACTTCTGGGTAGTTATGGATATGTTGATCAGTAAGCGTATTTCCTATGCATGATTTGCATGAAAATATGGAAACGGGGGCAATGTATTGGTAGGTTTCCGATTTCTATACATGGTTTTGAACCTATGAATGTGAGGAGAAGCATACTCATGAACAGAAAGATCGTAGTCCTCACTCTTTTACTAGCTGGAGCTTTATCGGCTTGCGGAAAAAGTGAAACGACACCTAGTCCAAGTGCAGGCACAACAACAGCGCCAACAGCATCGGCAAGTACTGGAACAACAACCAAAGCTGATGCACAGACGGTATTTAAGGCCAATTGTGTCAGCTGTCATGGCGCAAATTTGGAGGGCTTAGTCGGGCCGAATCTTCAGAAGGTTGGCGGAAAGCACTCCAAGGAACAGCTCACCGCGTTGATTGCGAACGGGAAAGGTGCAATGCCTGCTTTTAAAGGAAAGCTATCCGATGATGAAATCAGTTCATTATCCACATGGCTTGCAGACAAAAAATAGTCAGGAATGAACCCGCCCTTCGCTGTAAAGCGGCTAGGCGGGATTTTTCTTTTGGAGCGAGCCAGACAACTCATTTTGTGCCATTATAGGCATAGGATAAATAAGTCATTATTAATAAACCGGGTAAGGTGCTTCCTTTTTATCATGATGCAATAGGGAGATGAACCAGATGAAAGGCAAAGATCGGTGGAATGATCTATTTGAACTAGCGATGTATGTATTGGCAGGAGGTTGTTTTGTTTACTTTCTCGTGAAAGGCAACTGGGCGAAAATGTTTCAAGCGGTACTCATTGTGGCTGTACTTCAACTCATTCGACTCGTTGTCAAATGGACGAAGACGACCATGTTTACTTCATTGCGGTTCTGTGTGCTGCTATTTATTTTTGTCACGATGTTCCTTGCGAATGAATTCGGTTATTATGGCGTCATTCCTTACCTGGATAAAATGGAGCATCTATTCTCGGGCGTGATCCTCTGCTTCGTCGGTTTATTGATTTATAGCAAAGCCTCTGATCATCAAAAGGGGAATGGTCCACCTTCATCGCATGTCGCGGTGTGGCTGTGCTTGTTCTTTTCCATTGCGATGGCGGGAGTTTGGGAGATATATGAGTTTGCGACGGACCACCTATTCGGGCTAAATTCACAGAATGGAAGCCTGCTCGATACGATGACAGACATCATTTGCGGAACATTAGGGGCGATTTTGACGGCATGCTATTTGGCGTTGAAGGCGAAGGAACGGGCACTTCCTTTGGTGGATATCAGATAATTTTGGCAGACCATGCCTTGTCATTTTACCTAGTTTGTGGCACTATTAGCACTATTGAATGGAGGAATTGACAGCATGGAAGAGTTGCCTAATTGCCCGAAATGCCAATCGGCGTACACGTATGAAGATGGAAATTTACTGGTGTGCCCGGAGTGTGCGCATGAGTGGTCGTCATCAGTTAGCGAAGATGAGAACGGCGATGATCAGAAAGTGGTCAAAGACGCGAACGGTAATGTGCTGAAAGATGGTGATTCCGTTACGGTCATCAAAGATTTGAAAGTTAAAGGGACTTCATCCGTTATCAAAATTGGAACAAAAGTGAAAAACATTCGCTTAGTCGAAGGCGATCATGATATTGATTGTAAAATCGATGATTTCGGCGCGATGAAATTAAAGTCGGAGTTTGTTAAGAAGATTTAACATTTGATCAAATCAAGGATTTGAAGAAAAATTTGGAGCAAGAGGAGTAACCACATGTCTGACGTTACTTTCATCTATGTGACCTATATCGCTACTACCCCAGAGAAGCTTTGGGCAGCACTGACCAACACCGATTATACAGAAAAATACTTTTTCGGAACAGCTGTCCATTCTGATTGGTTAGAAGGATCGACAGTCACTTATTCGAGGGAAGGGAAAGTGACCGATCATGGCATCATTTTGAAATGTGAGCCGTATCGATTACTGTCGTTTACCTGGCATTATGTTGCAGATACAACAGATCGTCCGCAGCCGACTTGCGTAACCTTTGAAATGAAACCAATGAATGGCACGGTGAAGCTAACCTTGAAACATGAAAATCTTGTTCAAGGTGATGTCGTGGAACGGGAAGATACCTTCGAGGGCTTTAACAACGGATGGCCAGCCATTCTGAGCAACTTGAAAAGCTTGCTTGAAACAGGGAACACGCTTGCGATGATGTGAGACATAAAAAAGCAGAGGATCCATATGGGATGCTCTGTTTTTTTATAACTGGAATGAGTCAGCCCGCTTATTGACCATTGAGCAGTTCCTCCTACAACTATCCTATACTCATATACATAGTTTAGCTTCGTGTGACTCATCTTAAATAGAGCAGGAAAGATAAGGGTGATCGACAGAGGAGGAGTCACGTTGCAACTATTTCATCTTAGTTACATTCTACTGTTTAGCGCTGTGCTCGCGGCTGGAACGATCGGAGTCGCTTGGTTTGTATTTCATAAACGAAAAAGGAAAGCTCGCTAAAGCTTACATTTGAAACTGGCCTTCTGGTGCTGAATGAAGCACTGGCGGGCTTTTTTATTGGATGTTCAATTTCATCCATAAAAAGGAAAAATGGAGCCTTTCACGAATACCATGTAGAGTGCTGCAATTTTTTTGAAGACTATTTAAAAGGAGGGGGCTATCTGTGAAGCTATACGAACGATCATTAAAATCTCAGATTGCTGCTGTTGGTGTTTTTTTCTTCTTATCTTTGATTCAACTCATAATAAATATAGGTACCCATCGCCCTGTTGGATTTGTTGTTACTTTCAGTGTTTGTCTTGGTGTTTTTCTCATCCTAGCCGTCATTATTAGCATAGATCTCTTCCAAAATGATGCGGAGAAAATAAGGGCCAACGTAGAATTTATCGAAGAATTCCGGATTCATATTCGAAAACCAAATGGGAAGTTAATGAAAGTGCGTGTAAAAGCAACAGAATATGAACAATTTCATGTTGCACAAACCGTTGAATTGTTGGTGGCTAAAAGGACAAGAGCCTTGCTCTCAATCCACAGTTTGGATGATGGACTAACGAATAGCTGCCAAGGTGACATTATCAAAACGGAGGATTTATGAAGCGATTGCGAAAACTATTCAAAAGTAAACTAGTTTGGGCTTTGCTCATTCTCGTTGTATTTATCTATGTAAATAACACATCGTTGCTTGCTAAAGAACGGAGTGGAGCACCTTTTCTAATGGCCCATCGTGGGCTCGCTCAAACGTTCCACACGGAGGATTTGAAGAACGATACCTGTACTGCGGAACGTATCTTTGATCCTGAACATCCATATCTGGAGAATACGATTCCTTCCATGCAAGCTGCATTTGATGCAGGTGCCGATGAGGTTGAATTCGATATCCATATAACCAAAGATGATCAATTTGCCGTATTTCATGATTGGACGCTGGACTGTCGGACGAATGTCAAAGGTCAGTCGAAAGATTACACAATGGCTGAACTGAAAAAGGTGGATATTGGCTACGGCTACACGGCTGATAACGGGAAATCATACCCTTTTCGCGGCAAAGGTGTTGGATTAATGCCCTCATTAAATGAAGTGCTCACGCAGTTTTCGGACAAGATGCTTCTTATTCATATTAAAACCAATGATCCCCATGAAGGTAACTTATTAGTAGATATATTATCTAAGCTCTCACCAGAGCGGAGGAGCCAGTTGACCATCTATGGTGGGGATTTACCTGTATCTATTGTGAATGAAAAGCTGCCAGATATGCGTGTTATTTCTGTCGATACGATGAAAAGCTGCTTGCTTCCGTACCTTGCTTATGGATGGACTGGAATTATACCTGATTCATGTGCACATATACAGATTCATATGCCAGATAAGTTGGCTCCGTTGCTGTGGGGATGGCCGAACAAGTTTTTAAACCGAATGGATGAAATGGATACAAGGGTGATCGTAGTTGGTGGAAATGGCACTGAGTTTTCGACCGGGTTTGACACGCCGGCGGATCTGGAACGGCTTCCAGCATCCTATACAGGAGGAATTTGGACGAATCGGATTGACCGCATTGCACCTATATATAAGTGAAACAAAGAGGGCGCCTGCTAGTAGATGTATCTACTTGCCGGCAGCCCTCTTCGCTTTGCTTTTGTCTACTTTTACTTATAGAATGTGGATTGAAAAGGTGTCAATGCTGCAATGACCGCATCCCGAAAAACATCACTCCGGGTAATCCGCCCTTCCGTAAATAAACCGTAAGCACCTTCTTTGTGATTACTCCCGACCGTGCTGCTCAATTCATCAATTATGTGACGCAGCTCGGTTCCGCCTAGCATTAATTTCTCTCCAATTCCTTTGGGGATCGGGAAATATAACCCTTTGCCGACGTAAAGCTGATTCCCGTCCCAAGCGGCACAAACAGAGAAGAGATACCATTGCTGCGTATGGATGCTGTCATACGTAAGCCCACCTTCAAGTCCAAGTCCGAAGTCTGCTTCTGGCTCTGCTGTAAGCACATTTTTGGCCCGCGTGATGGCACCAAGGATGGTTTCGTCTTCCGTCATTGGCTGGTCAGATACACCAGATGGGACAGCGTGACAAATCGGTTCTATCCCCGTAGCCACAACCACAGCAGCTCGCTTCGCTTGATTGTTCGTGCCTAACGCTATTCTTACCTCATTTTCAAACACAAAACATCACTCCTAACTTCCCTATTGCGGAACAACTGAATCAATATGAGCTAGTATATCATGTTTTCATTACAATCAAGTTTAGTAGTGAGGCGTGCTTTTTCTGATTAGTATTAAATGATTGCAAAATTGGGCATATTTGTTAAAAACACGTGTTGATGAAGGTGACAATGGCGTTCATTAAACCAATCGATAAGGAGAATCAATCGAACTTGAGCTCTTTACAACCCCGGTCGCCACGGAGGCAGCAAGCTTTATTAAGTAAAGACGGTTTAAGCAGCCTGCGCTGGCAGGATCCGAGGATTATAGCGTGGTGGTCAGCATCTTTTCCAGGATTCGGTCATTTCCTGCTCCATCAATTTATTCGCGGATTTCTGCTGTCAGCTTGGGAAGTGACCATCAATTCACTTGCCAGAGTCAATGAGGCGATCTATTATTCCTTCAGTGGGCAATTCGAATTGGCTAAACAAGTTCTCGAACCAAGATGGGCATTCGCCTATGCAATCGTCTATTTATTCTCGATATGGGATAGTTATATAAAAGCGCTCGATGCGAATAAGCAATACCATCTGGCCAAGCTTGAGGGAGCCAGAATTACTTCCAATCTAATTAAACCTTGGACGATTGCGAATATAAGCTTCAAGAGACCTGGAGCTGCTATGTTTTGTTCCTTTATTTTTCCTGGACTAGGCCAACTATATAACAACCGACTCGCCTTAGGCTTCTATGGGGTGTTCTGGTGGTTTATTTATATGACCATGTCACGATCACACGAGGCGGCTCTATATCTAATACTTGGCAAATTGAGCAAATCAACAGCACTTTTAAATCCACATTGGCTATTATTTATGCCTTCAGTTGTCTGTGGCGCTATCTATGATGCATATATGACGGCATTAGATCATAACAGACTTTTTCGAATCGAGCAGAAGCAGTATTTAACAGAGAAGTACCCTCATTTTCCAATCCAGTTGTTTGAGAAGGAGAATGCCACGCATGTTGATTATTAGTACATTTGAGCATTCGATCGAGGTGGAAGAAGCCCTAGCTGTGCTGGAAAGAATGGGTTTACCGCGAAATGAAATTATGACCATCATGATGGATAACTATATGGAAATACCTGATCATAATTACAATTCGAATCCGAATAAGAAAATGCTGGCGTTTGAGGTTGGCATGGCAACATCCACGGGATTCGCTGTCATAGGGATTAGTTTGGGCTTTATGCTGTATTTGGGTCCCATTATTTGGGGAGTTATAGGTGCAATTTGTGGATTTATGACAGGGTATTACCTCACGCGTTTCATACAAACCAAGCTGCTTAAACATGTGATTCGGAAAAAAGAGCGATTACCCGAGCTGGCTGTCATTATCCAGTGCCAAGAGGAACGATTTCAAGAGGTAAAGCATGTTTTGTGGGAATACCAAGCGCTATCCGTTGGCAAGTTTTAAAAGGAGATCATGTGACAAGCTTGAAACTTCAAGCTTATTTTTTTTTGCATAAATTGCACAACATTTCCAGTTAAGTATACGTCAAACAAGTAGACAGAACGAATAGGGGATGAAGGTGATGAATCGTGGCCTTATTTTACTTGTTAGTATACTCTTGCTAAGTTCATGTTCAAATGAGAAATACGACATCGATAAAGCGACCACAAAAGGAGACGTTATTAATATTCATGGAAGAATTATCAATGTAGATCGATTCAATCAATTTTTAAAGAATGTTGAAAGCCATATTGAGAGTCAAATTCGGATTACGCAAATGACAATTGAAGGGGATCCCATTTATTATAATTTGGCTTACAACCAAGATAAGATTTCCTACATCTATAATAATAAGGCAGATAAACATGGGGATGGCAAACGACTGAAAACGGAATGCACAGGAATGAGTTCAGCGAAAGTGGAACGGGGAGTTTCTTATACGCTGGATGGTTGTAAGGATGCCTCCATCGGGCAAACATTTAGCTTTGTAGTAGCGGGGACGGGGAACTAGACGACATAGAAAGAGGCTAATGGATCTCCATCCAATAGCCTCTTTCTTCTCATTTACACACGTATTCTTATTTCATTTTAGCTAATTCATAATCAAACCACGTTCGAATCTCACCCGTAGACATGTTCTCAATCGTATTGTTGCGATGCTTGATGAAAATGTTTCTGTTCTTATCCAAATAATAGTCGCCAAAAATATAGTTGGATAAGCGTTTTGTTTCTAATTTCGTATTCAGCGTATAAATTCCAGCCGTATCTTGCGCAGCATAATCCTTATTCGAGATACCATTAAGTACGACATAAAGACTTCCATCCTTGGCTTCAGGACTTAGCAATGAAGGGTTGGTTAAACCTAATGCCCTTACATCCGATTCATGAAGCAGTTCGTTCACCATATGAACAGTACCATTTGGGTCTAGCAAGCCAACGCGGGCACTACCCGCAATATAGTCTTTTCGACTAGGTAATCTGTCAGAGGCAATCCACACGGTACCATCCGGATTCGGTATGACGCGGTCTAGTTTTTGATTGAAATCATGGAGTCGCGTCACGTTTCCGTCTTGAATAAGAAACGTATATGTGGTGCCATAATTTGGACCAATTGCGGCAATTGGCAAGGTCAAATTAATAGATAAGATCACCCGTTGATCGCCAGCAGAAAATACAGTGTACGTATGGACGGGTGCTCCCCAGGCTGCCGATTCCCATACATCGGAGTCTGTTAGTGTATACACTTTTATATTGCCATAGTATAAATCTCGATCTTTACGCACCAACTCTACTGGTTTACCAGCTAATGGGTGTGGAGGAGTAGAAAGGCCTTTGATAAATTGATCTTTTTCTTCATTGTTTTTCCATTCGATTTGATAGTTGCTTTTATCCATTTTTAGCATTGACTTTGCAGGGTCCGCGGAAAGCAGGGAGTAGAAATATAATGAACTATCATCGTCACCGATGATGGAATAGATGGCATTTTGCCCGCCTACTAGCGATAGTCCTTCAGCATCACTCCATCCGATATCAATCTGAAGAAGATCATGAACAAATCGCCAAGTCAAGGGCATATAAGTCACATCTTGATAGGTTAAAAAAGGGTAGGGCTCCGTTTTATTATTGATTTCTGTTTGATTCATCGTGATGGGTACATCGGAAACTTGGACCAAGTAACTGCTTGCATTACTCTTGGATGTTAGATCCTGTTCAAGTGGAGCTTGATGAATAGGTGGAGGAAAGTTCCGATTTGACCAAATCTGCAATCCATCCGTTTCACTCCAACTATACTCAATGCCGAGTGTTTGGAAATTTTTCCACGTCATGGGTAAGTAAGTGATGTCTTTATACAACAGAAATGGGTATTGGCTATGAGTGATGTCCATGTCTTGACCATTGATTTGAATTGGAAAATAGGGTAGAGATGCCTTCACAGATACGCTTGCTGATGCCTGTTGGGGAGGTAACGGTAGCAGCCCGCACATCAATCCGAGTAGGACAAACGAGCATTTTATAGCAAATTTCTTCAAAACAATCACCCTTTTCTAAGTTAGTATTGCTACTGATTAGACGCAGGATGATGGGAAAAGTTGTATGTTTAAAGAGTATATATCCAGATCGTGATTCGGATGGTAAATTTTGAGTCATGATCTCACTGGTATCCCATGTTACAATCGTTGAGATCCAAACTGGATCCAAAACTTAGAAGGCCGAAGCTTTATTTGAAGCACGGGGGAACCAACCTTTGGGGTGAAGTCGCGTTTTGCGCGGCCGGGTGATTACTCTTTGATCCGAATCCGACAGCTAACCTCGCAGGCCGCAAAAAGGAGAGATTTATAGTGAAACGTTACAAAAAGCTTATAGTTACGGGAGCATTAGGTTTGAGCGTCTTGATGGGGGCGAACGCAGCATGGGCTGCTACGGGAACGCATACGGTAGCAGGCAACGATACCATGTGGTTAATCTCTAAGAAATATGGCGTCAGCCTTACTTCGCTGATCAAAGCGAATCCACAGGTAGCCAATCCGAATATAATTTGGTCGGGGATGAAGCTCAACATTCCTGGAAGCACGGGTACAACTGTTGTGACTAAACCACAGGTTACGCCAACACCAACACAATCCACTTTTGCTAGCCAAGTGATTACCTTAGTAAACCAGGAACGAACGAAGGCTGGATTGAAGCCTTTGACCAGCAATAGCGCACTTACCGCGATGGCGCTGGATAAAGCGAAAGATATGTACAATAAAGGTTATTTCGATCATACATCGCCAACTTACGGTTCACCTTTTGATATGATGAACTCTTATGGCATTCATTATTCCTACGCGGGTGAAAACATCGCTAAGGGTCAACAAACGCCTGAAGCGGTTATGACAGCATGGATGAACAGTTCAGGTCACCGTCAAAACATTTTAAGCCCGAACTTCACACAAATAGGCGTCGCCTATTATAACGGTGAGTGGGTTCAGGAGTTTATAAGTAACTAAGAATTAACAGCGCAGTCTCCCTTAGGGAGGCTGTTTTTTTATATCATGTCGAAGGAGATCGGATGTGCACGTCGAATTTGAAACCAACCACAGGATTGGAGTGTTAACAATGAATAGATCCATTCTCCACTCAATCTCAATCATTGTCATAATGGGATTAACCGCATGTGAATCGTCAGATATTCCAACCGAATCGGTACAAATTGCTAATTCCGTTAGCATATCACCAGCTCAGCCTAGCGCTGCACCACAAATTGTAACCAATGAGAAACCTAAGTCAGTTGGAGAAATTATGGATTTTCTCGTGCAGAGTGTGCCTGAAATTAGGCAGTATAAACAAATGATAGAAACCAATAAATCCAAAGTACTTTTTTTAAGCGATGGTTTAATAAGTGTCTTAGATCGGCCAGGAAAGTATTACGATATGTACATAGGAGAGAGTTTTAGTGATCATGTTGTAAGGTGGAATACGTTTTATGTAAGTGAGGATATGAAAGAGATACTTGTGGAAGATGTGATTACGGGAAACATTTTAACGTTAGAAGAGTGGAGAAAACGGGGAGCAAAGTGACTTGTAAAAATGACATAGTTCCTAAGAGGTGCACATCGTGATTAAAATATTCACAGAGATCGAAATTGAAGCAGCTATTGATGTTTGCTTTGACATGGCATCGAGTATTGATATACATACGCAGACTGTCTGGCCACATACCAAGGAACGAGCGATAGCTGGAACAACAACAGGCATGATTAGTGGCGGGGAAACGGTTACTTTTGAGGCGAGACATTTCTTAATTAGGCAAAAACACACTTCACTCATATCGAAATATGTTCGACCTTACCACTTTGTTGATGAAATGCTGCAGGGTACTTTCAAAAGTATGAGGCATGAACACGAATTTATTGATTTAGGTGATAGAACCTTGATGAAAGATACGTTAAGTTTTGAGGCTCCTCTGGGCTGGATCGGCTGGATCGTTGAGAGGGTTGTATTGAAAAGATATATGATGCGATTTTTGAACTATCGGAATGAGCAATTGAAGATTTTAGCTGAAAAACAAGTAAAAGAGCAATAAAGAAGCAATAACGGAGGGAGAGCCAATTGAATTTCTATATTGCATCTAGTTTCAAGAACATCGACAATGTTCGAAATGTCACGCAGCAGTTGAAGTCGAGAGGATATATTCAAACCTTCGATAGGACGGTTCATTCTGGCATTGGTACGCTACAAGAGCTTGCGGCAATCGGTGCGAAAGAGAAAGAAGCCGTGTTGCGTGCAGAGATATTCATCATCATGCTGCCCGCGGGGAAGGGAAGCCATGTCGAGTTAGGACTTGCATTAGGAGCAGGGAAGGCTATTTTTATGTATTCTGCTAACGATGAGATGAATGATATAGAAAAAACGAGTGCGTTTTATCAACTCCCAGAGGTGCAAAAAATCATCGGAACGATAGACGATTTGATTTCAACAATCAACAGAAGTTGCGATCTAAGTAGCAAAGGGTAGACTAATTGAAATTGTAAGGGAACCTAGGTACGCTATTTCTAAGTAAAATGCTAGCTTTGGCAGCTAACGAAATGTTAGTGCGCTATTTGTCCGTTTTCGTGTTTTTTTTGGCGGTTTTCGAGTGATTAGCGTACTGACGTTCCCTTTCGATACTATTTTAGCTCGTTTTGCTGCAAATAGCGTCTTCTGGCTCCGTTACGATCAAAAAACTAGATATTTAAATAAAACTGAAAAACGGAAGCCCATGACACATCTCTCCATCATTGGCTCTCGTTTTTTCCTGCGGACCTTCCGGAAACCCGACGCGCCCATGAATGTGGATCGCGCGCGCTAAGCTCAGCTGGACGTCCTCATCCTTCGGACTCGGCATGCTTTCACAGGCTGCGCACCAATGGCTGAAATCGGCGCCAATCTTAAGCGCCGGCAGCTGCTTCAACACGGCCGCCGTTTGCCACGGCGTGAAAAAAGCTCTCCCGCGATGCGTTTCATGCGCGATCGGAATCCCGATCTCTTGCTCTACACGCAGCGCCTCTTCGAAAAAACGCAACTGCTCCTCAGCAGTCATCCGATCGGCAACGCTGTGCGAATTGATCAGATCAGGTCGCAGCTCAGCTGCACGAAGCACCTGCTCACGGAAAGATTGACTGTGATTCGGGCCCCGCGTCACCACTTGTGCGATGAACGACAAGTTCATGTCGTCTAAGTCTTTTCGAAACTGACGATCATCCTTAGGGTCGGAAGGAGGTATGTACTCGATACCGCAATAACCTGCCTCTGCGATTTGCTCCAATTTCCCCTCCCAGATTCCGTTCCATTCCCATAAGGATTTATATCCTTTTAATTTCATAGCCATTTCTCCTTATCTGATAGCATCCATAGACATATCTATGAGTATAGAACTGGAGATGATTTCAAAGCTTATCGTTTCTTCAGAAATACCCAACGTATTTTCACCATGAGAGATGTCTGTAAGCAGTGGGGGACAAATTCGTCCATCGTTTGAATTGTTTGCTGAATTGCGACAAATCTTTGTAACCTAATTGTTCGGCGATATGCTCGATAGAAAGCGTTGGATCCATGAGCATGAGCTTGGCTTGACGGAGCTTGACTGTACTTAAATAATGACGAGGCGAAACCCCATAAGCTTTATGAAAAACACGATTACAGTGAGCGGGACTATAGCCGAGCTGCTTGGCAATTGTCGTTATACGGAAAGGTTCATGTCCCTTCAATGTCGTAGAAGCTTGATGTTCTATTAGTGTTGCCAGTTTAGCAGCTAAACCAGAATCGGCGTTAGGCGGGTTAGAAGCCATAGATTCATCTAGTAGTAGCTCGCTTAGCGCGGTGAAAATACGAAATGAAGCATGCATCGTCTGCAGCTTCAGACTCAGTCCGCTGGAGGTGTTTTCTCTGGCTATTTGCGCGAGATCCATAAGAATGGGGCGGAGTAAGCTCTCCATTTTGCTTCCAGACGGGTGAACAATTTGTCCAATTTGACTTAATTGCTGACGAAACCAAGGATCGGTCACCTCTAAATGCACACATACGTATTCCATCATACTGCCATCGACAGCGCCTAAACTTGCATGTACTTCATTCGGAAGTATCCAAACCAAATCGCCTTGCTTTTGTACAACATGTTTCTCGCCAACACGCATACGTTGGGAGCCGTCTACGACAAGATTCAGCTCAAACATTGGATGTTGATGCTCAGGAAATGACCATTGCGCGTTAACCTTGCGAAGATGCGCGGCAAAAATCCTGAAGGATGCCTGCACATCGGGCAGCATGCCGCCATGAACGACATTTTCGAGACCAGAGGGTAAGGATTCTTGTTGAAAGACTTTCATGTATAACGACTCCTTATAAAAAGGTTATTAGGTATTTGATACAATAACTATCTCACTTATATAGCGTGGAATCAAATGTTTCTTTTGTCCAAATGAAAGATCGTATTGCCCATGGGTTCAGGGTTTTGATCATTGTATAATAAGGGCAAATGAAAGAGAGGAGCATCATCCTGATATGAAAAATCAATTTTTCAACGCACACCATTCGCCAGTTGGCGCATTTGCAAGTTTTACACTTGGATTTCCAGGCAAAAGCGGAGGCTTCGATCTAGAACAAGCGCGTCCGCCAAAGCAAAATATATATATTGGGTTAGAATCTGCACAAGGCGGTAAGTACGATGCACTGCCTTTCTTCGAGTATTCCGTTGAAGATGAGAGTCAACGCTATGATATTGAAAATCCGGATCCGAAGCCGAATAAAAAGAAGACGGTATTCCCTTTTGCACAGGAGGAGATTCAACGAGAATTCAAAGTCAGCACAGATACGTGGAAAGCTGGCGATTTGGAATTCAGTCTAATTTCCCCAGCACAGTCTGTACCTGATCCAACAACAGCAAGTGAAGAGGCGTTACGTTTAGCTCTCGTCCCAGCTGTTCTTGCTAAGATTACCGTGGACAATACCAAAGGTACAGCATCTAGAAGAGTATTCTTCGGTTATCAGGGAACAGATCCATACAGTGCGATGCGCAGGTTAGATGATACGATGGAAGGTGCCGCGGGAGTAGGTCAAGGCCGAATTACAGCGATTGTTTCCAAAGATCCTGAAGTACGTTCAGGGCTTTACTTTAGTATCGAAGATATTTTGAAAATGAAAATTGTAGAAAACTTGACCTTCGGCCTCGGTACCGTTGGTGCATTGTTCGCAGATACACCTGCTGGTGAGAAACGCTCGTATGAATTCGCAATTTGTTTCCATCGCGGAGGCATTGTGACTGCGGGTCGTGATGCATCCTATACGTACGCACGTTTATTCAAAAATATTGAAGCTGTTGCTGATTACGCTTTGGGGAATTTCGATAAGCTAACTGCACTTGCTCTAAGCTCAGACGCTAACATCGAAAATTCACGCTTGTCGGCTGATCAGAAGTTTATGCTTGCGCATGCTATCCGCAGCTATAACGGAAATACACAGCTTCTCGATATGGATGATGAGCCATTCTGGATCGTCAATGAAGGCGAATATCGGATGATGAACACGTTCGATTTGACAGTTGATCAGTTATTTTATGAGCTGGCAGTGAATCCATGGACGGTACGTAATGAGCTGGATATGTTCGTGAAACGGTACAGTTATGAAGATAAGGTTAGTTTCCCTGGCGACCCTACCGAATACCCCGGTGGTATTTCCTTTACGCATGATATGGGGGTAGCGAATACACTTTCACGTCCTAGTTATTCTGCTTATGAGCTTTACGGCTTGGATGACTGTTTCTCCCATATGACGCATGAACAGTTGGTTAACTGGACATTATGCGGAGCAACCTATGTGGCGCATACCGATGATCAAGCGTGGCTGCAAGCGAATCTCGCGATTTTTGACAAATGTTTAACGAGTATGCTCCATCGCGATCACCCGAATCCAGAACTGCGCAATGGGATTATGTCATTAGACAGCACGCGCACTATGGGTGGAGCAGAAATCACAACTTATGACAGCCTAGACGTCTCGTTAGGACAATCCCGTAACAATATTTATATGGCGGGCAAATGTTGGGCAGCTTACGTAGCTATGGAAACTATTTTCGCTCAAAATGGCAGAGAAGATCTGGCTCTGATCGCGAGTGAGCAGGCCTTGAAGTGCGCACAAACGGTTACGTCATTTGTCACGGAAGAAGGTTACATTCCAGCTGTAGTCGGTGAAGGCAATGATTCCAAAATCATTCCAGCGATCGAAGGCTTGGTATTCCCATACTTTACAGGCAATAAGTCTGCGTTAGACGTGAAGGGTCGTTACGGCTTTTATATCGAAGCTTTGAAAAAGCATCTGGATGTTGTGCTTGTTGAAGGTACTTGCCTATTCGCTGATGGCGGCTGGAAGCTTTCCTCTACGAGTAATAACTCCTGGTTAAGCAAAATATATTTGTGCCAATTCGTAGCACGTGAAATTTTGGGTCTGGCTTGGGATGAAACGGGAGCTGCAGCGGATGCAGCACATGTTGATTGGCTGACGCACCCAACCTTGTCTATTTGGAGTTGGAGTGACCAAATTATTTCCGGTGAGATTACAGGCAGCAAGTACTACCCGCGCGGTGTTACGAGCATTTTATGGCTGCAAGAAACGAAATAATCACATTCGAGCAACTAAAGCTATTCGCTTTGGTTGCTTTTTTGTTGGTACTATTTGTAAAATGGAAGGGATGAGCTTTGTTCGATTGGAGGTAATTGAACATATGAAAAAAGAAATCTCTGCAGGCGGTGTCGTTTATCGACAAATTGGCGATGTTATTCAAATTATGCTAATTGTTGATCGTTATCGTAAGCTGGCTTTTGCGAAAGGTCGCATGGAGACTGGGGAGACGATTGAGCAAGCGGCGCTTCGAGAAATTAAAGAAGAAACCAATATTGATGGCAAGATCATTCAACCGCTTACCATCAATTATTATCAGTTCGAGCACACGGAATATGGACAAGTGGAGAAGGAAACACATTATTATTTAGTTGAAGCGCTCAGCGGTGAGCTCAAAGCTCAAACAGAGGAAATTCGGGGAGTAGAGTGGCACAATGCGGCTGATGCTTGGACTGAACACAATCTGAACGGTTATGAGAATAATCGGGGGATTTTGAAAATGGCGCTTGAAATCTTGGGATTCCTAGGTGAAGAGGATGAGATGAATGTATAATGAAAGCGTATAGATTTGGTTATGTATTGGTTTGTTTGAACAACTAGGGGGCGAAACTTTTGAATAGTAAAAACGAATTACCACAGCTGCATTTCGAAGATCAACTTGCTTTTGAACAGTGGCTTGCGATAAATCATAACACTTCTCTAGGCATTCGACTGCAAATCGCAAAAAAGGGTGCTCGAATAAAAACGGTTTCCTACGATCAGGCGCTCGAGAGCGCGTTATGCTATGGGTGGATTGATAGCCAGAAAGAGAAAGCGGACGAGCAGATTTGGCTTCAACGTTTTACACCTCGCGGTGTCAGAAGCATCTGGTCCAAAGTGAATAAAGATAAGGCAGAGATTCTGATTGCAAATGGAAGAATGAAACCTTCCGGTATGAAGGCGATTGAAGCTGCCAAGAAGAATGGGCAGTGGGAGAAAGCTTATGAACCGCAAAGCCATGCAACGATTCCGGAGGATTTTGCTTTGCAATTGGAGAGGAATAGCATGGCGAAGGCCTTCTATGAAACGCTGGATCGGCAAAATAAATATGCGATCACGTTCCGAATTCATACGGCCAAGAAGCAAGAAACGCGTGTGAAGCGGATTCAGGAGTTTATTTTAATGCTTGAAAATGGGGAGAAGATTTATCCTTAGATTTACACGTATTTCCAATCGGGAGTGATTGAAACGAAGATCTTATTTATTTGTAGTAAAAACAAATGGAGAAGCTTAACGGCCGAGAAAATATTTGATAAGCGAAATGATTACGTAGTTAAATCCGCAGGTACAGAAGAAGGCGCAAGAATTCGAGTGACGGAAGGCCATATTGGTTGGTCAGATTTAATATTTGTGATGGAAAAGAAGCATATGAGAAGATTAAAAGATAAATTTCATACGGAAATCGCGAATAAGCAAATTATTATTTTGGATATACCTGATGATTATCAATACATGGATGAAGAATTAATAGAAATTTTGGAAGCGAGAGTATCGGAGCATATTGAGATATAGATATACAGAGAGGAAAACGAACATCATGACGAAAAAGCTTTATTACGAAACGGCTTATTTGAAGGAATGGCAAACAACGATCATTGAAAAGATCGAACGGGAGGATGGTATCTATGTCCTCTTGGAGGAGACTGCGTTTTATCCGCATGGAGGTGGACAGCCTTGTGATGCCGGTGAGATTAACGGAATACCTGTCTTGGACGTATTTCTGGAAGAAGACGAAGTCCTGCATAAACTAGATCGGATGCCAGAAGGAACGAGCGCAAATTGCAAAATAGACTGGCAACTCCGATTCGATCATATGCAGCAGCATAGCGGCCAGCATTTGCTTTCGGCCGTATGCCGAGAGCTGTTTGAGGCTAATACTGTGAGTTTTCATCTGGGGACGGATTACTGCACGATCGACGTGGATACGCTGGATCTTGAACCAAGTAAACTGGCTGTGATTGAGACTGAGGTGAACCGTAAGATCTACGAGAATCGCTCGATCAGCAGCTATCTCGTAACACCTGAGGAGTTAGCGCAGCTGCCGCTTGTCAAACAGCCAAAGGTGACGAAGGACATTCGGATTGTAGAAATCAATGGCGTGGAATATAACGCTTGTGGAGGTACACATGTTTCATCAACTGGCGAAATCGGGATGATTAAGCTTTTGAAAGCAGAGAAGCAAAAAGGGAACACACGGATATATTTCCTATGTGGCTTTCGTGCGTTGGCCGAATTTAACGTGAATGTGAGAATTCTAGGGGCATTGTCTAGCAAATTTAATACAGGCAAAGATGAAATCATGGATCGCATCGAGAAGTGGGAGCTTGAGCACAAACAGGTTCAAACAGAGTTAACTGAGCTAAAAGAGAAACTAGATGAGTACTTGGCACAGGAGTTGTTGGTAGATCATCTGGATGCTATTGCACACCAGTTCAACGATAAATCCTTGAAGGACATGCAGAGTTTAGCAACGAAGGTTGCTTCGAAGACCGATTTGCCAATCTTGTTCATGAGTACTTCTGAGAACAAAGTTGTTTTTGCTCACAATGGCCAATATGCACAATCTTGCGGAGCCTTCTTCAAAGCTCATCTAGGAAGCTTCAACGGCAAAGGTGGCGGCAGTGATAAAATGGCGCAAGCGGGGTTCTCCAGTGGAGAGGATGCTATGGACTTTTATAAGTTTGCGGTAGCGCAGTTGAGAGGGAATTAAGGAAGATCGTTTGGAGGGTTTTTTTTGAAGAAACGATTAACCATTTTATTCGCAGCAGCTGTATTATTAATTGGGGTTTATTTTATTTCTGAACTCTTTAGATCCGAACCACCTAAACCGACTATTACGGCTGGCGATAAAAAAATTGCTTTCGCGCAAGGTTCTTATTGTTGGTCAGGTTTATTTGGCGGAAAGTGCGCGGATATGGTTGCACCCCATGAGCTTATTAAATATGCGGGTCTTTCTCCCGTTGTGGTCTCACCAGAATCCCAAATTACGATCAAATTTAGAAACAAACCTAAGAAAAATTCATTGGGTGTACAGTTATGGGAAAATAAGGATAGGACATCTGAAACTGTCCAACTAAAGAATCAAATTTTGACGGTACCCAAAGAGAAAGGCGTGTACATATACGGGATTTCCGCTAATTGGAGGAAAGGAAGTTCCATTTATTTTTTTGTTATAGAGGTTCAATAGATCAGTTCTTAAAAAGAAAAACTTGATACTCTTTTTAATTAACGCTATTATAGACTCATAAAGTCTTTGATTGAGGTGTGGAAATGAAATATTCACAGGCGACCGACTATGCCCTTCATGCGATGCTCTATCTTGTAAACGCCGCGCCTGATAAACCTGTTGGTGTTCACTTGCTTGCAGAGAAGCTAAACGTCTCACAGACATATTTATCAAAGTTGATGACGAAGCTTGTCAAAGCTGGATTAATCCAATCTTCTTCTGGTGCTAATGGTGGATATCGCATCAAGCATAACCAGCAGGACATCTCTTTTCTCGATATCATTCGTGCGATCGAAGGTACTGCTTCCTTGTTCGAATGCAGCTTTAATCATGGAAGCGGATGTCAGATTCAGCAGGTTGTGATGGACGCGGAGCGACAGTTGGAAGAGTATCTGGCAAGTAAGAAAATCGCAGATTTGGTGAGTATGCATATGGCGGAATAGGTTCCGTCATTTTTTCAAAGCCTATTATAGATATTAAGAGTCTCTTAAGTCCCTAATCAAAGAAATCGAAAGGAAGATGAATATGAAGTATGATTGTCTAATTATCGGCGGAGGTCCTGCAGGTCTTAACGCAGCTTTAGTTTTAGGAAGGGCAAGAAAGAATGTACTTCTTATTGATGAGGGGCGACCTCGTAATCGGGTTACGCAAGAAACGCATGGTTTTCTGTCACGAGACGGTATAAAGCCGAGTGAGTTTCGGCGGATTGCTTTGGAACAGATTCGTGTTTATCCAACTGTGGATCATGTGTCCGATACGGCAGTGTCGATAACAGGAAGTGATGGCGATTTTCAAATCACAACAGCCCAGGGAGAGCGTTATGAAGGTAAGAAGGTGCTTTTTGCAATAGGTAAAAAAGACATACCATTGGATATTAACGGTTTAGCCGAGGTATATGGCAAGAGCGCTTTTGTATGTCCATATTGTGATGGGTGGGAACTAAGAGATCAGTCACTTGTGCTCATCGTGAATGGAGCCAAGGCGCTTCATCTTGCGAAGATGATTTCTGGTTGGACGAGCCGATTCACGATATGCACGAACGGACCTGATGAGTTGTCAGGTGCTGAAAAAGAAGAACTTAAGCAACATAACATACCGATATATGATTCGCCTATACGCTCCATTGTATCCAATGAGGGCTACGTTCAACATGTGGAACTAGAGGACGGAAACCGACTCCCGTGTACGGGGATTTTCTTTGGCCCGAAATTAGTGATTGGATCAGATCTGCCGCAAACAATAGGCTGTGAGATGACGGAAGCGGGAACGGTTGTGGTAGATCAATTCGGTAAAACGAATGTTCCAGGCATATATAGTGCTGGAGATGCGGCATCTGAGATGTATCAAGCCATTATGGCTGCCTCCTTAGGCGCGATAGCTGGTATGTCCATAAATGGTGAACTGCTTATGGCGAATTGGCAAAAGGCGAGTTTGCAGTAAGATTTGAAATGAAAGAATGGAGATTGCCCAAATGAAGGATAAATTTACCTATAATACGGAAATGGCTCAGACATATGAAACAAATGCTCGTATCTCAATACCTACGTATGACGCGTTATTCGGGATGGTTCAATCCTATTTCCGTGCTGAAATAAGCGGTGAAGACGCTTCGGTGCTTGTCATCGGAGCAGGAGGGGGGAATGAACTATCCACATGGGGACCAGCTAACCCTGAATGGACCTTCACAGGCGTGGACATTTCAGAAGAAATGCTTAAAATTGCCCAACACAAAACGAACCAACTGGGCATGTCCCATCGCGTAAATCTCATCCATGGAACGATAAACGATTTGCCAATCGCAGACGAGGCCTTTGATGCGGCAAGCTGCATATTGGTTCTGCATTTCATTGACAATGTGCAGGAGAAGCTGGAGCTGCTCAGAAGCATTCATGCACATATGAAACCAGGAGCTCCATTTGTGCTTGTAAGTGCGTATGGAGATCGCGATGCTACTGAACTAAAAGACAGGTTGAATGTTTGGAGGAGCTTTTGGTTGGATGCGGGGAAACCGCCTGCCATAGTCAACGAAATGGTGAATACAGGTATTATGAAAATTTCTTTCTTGCCTGAAAAGCAAATCGAAGGGTTATTGCAAGAAACCGGCTTTACGAATATAACGAAGTTCTTTGTAACAGGACTTTTTGGCGGTTGGATTTGCCATGCAGGAGGAAGTGATGGCTTGGACATCGAATGTGATGTGTAATTGAGATCTGATTAACGACGAATTCAGTTAAAAGGAGTAAACTACATGCGCGCACAAAAAATACGTCCATTTGTTCCGTCAGGTGAGGATTTCCCCCTTGCTGTGCAGTTTTATACCGACCTCGGATTTGAAAAAATATTTGCAAATCATCAGGGTGCCATTTTCAAAGTTGATGAAACGGAATTTCATTTACAGAACTATCATAACGTAGAATTACAAGAAAATTACATGCTGGAATTGTGTGTACAGGACATAGACGCGTGGTGGACTCATATCCAAAGTACGGAGATCGTTAGTAAATATCAAGTGCGAGCGAATCCGCCTCAGTTGCAGCCTTATGGGAAACGTGCCATTCATCTGATCGACCCCGCGGGGGTTCTCTGGCATTTTACTGAATAACATCACCAAATAGGATATGGAGGAGAAGTCATTGTATATTCGAGTTCTGGATGAACATGATGCCAAGATTTATCAAGAATTAAGATTAAGTGCACTGCAAAACAGTCCAGAAGCATTTGGATCGACGTATGAGCGAGAAGTTCATTTTACATTGGATATGGTAGCTGATCGTATTAAGCCCAAAAAGGATACGTTTGTAATAGGGGCAGTGGATGAAGGTGGTGCGCTTGTAGGATCTGTTTCTTTTGTAAGGGAGAGCAGTCTGAAGACATCACATAAAGGCAATGTATATGCGATGTTTGTTGCTTTAAATCAGCGAGGTCAAGGTTTGGGGAAAAAGCTCCTGATCGAGCTTATTCGGAGAGCTAGTGAATGCGATGGCGTTGAGCAAATCAACTTAGCTGTCATTTCACAGAATGAAGCAGCGAAGAAGCTGTATACCTCCCTTGGATTTAAGGTTTATGGGGTGGAGCGTAATGCTTTGAAATATAACGGTACGTATTATGATGAGGATTTGATGGTTCGGAGATTGAATGAAAAGGAATAAAGCGAATATTTCAATCATTGTGATATTGAGTTTTGGAAATAGTGATAAAACGGAAACAGAAAAGAGGCTGTCTCATTGAGACAGCCTCTTCGTGCTGATTATTCTGAGGTTTGGCCAGATTGAACGAATTGATTAGCAAACATGTGAGAATACGTTCCTTTTTGGCTCATTAATGCGTTGTGATTGCCTTGTTCGGCGATCTCACCTTGATCAATAACCATGATTGTATCCGCATTCCGGATCGTATTCAGTCGGTGAGCAATGATGAAGCTTGTGCGCCCTTTCATGATGGAGAGGAGTGCTTCCTGAATATGAAGCTCTGTCCGCGTATCAATACTGCTTGTTGCCTCATCAAGGATGAGAATCGAAGGATCAGCTAAAATAACGCGAGCTATCGCAAGCAATTGTCGCTGGCCTTGACTTAAATTCCCGCCGTTCTCGGAGAGCTGCGTATCGTAACGCTTGGGAAGTCGACTAATGAAGGTGTCGGCATTTGCCAGTTTAGCCGCTGCAATGACTTCTGCATCTGTTGCTTCAGGGTTGCCGTATTTGATATTCTCCTTAATCGTGCCGGAGAATAAATAGGTATCCTGCAGCACGATGCCAAAACTTCGGCGAAGACTGCTGCGGGTATAGGATCTGATATCTCGACCATCTATGAAGATGGTGCCGCTTGTCGCATCATAGAATCGAGTCACGAGATTCACGATTGTGGTCTTGCCCGCACCTGTGGGTCCGACGAGCGCAAGGCTGCTGCCCGCCGCTGTATCGAAGCTGACCCCTTTAATAATCGGCCTATCCGGCCGATAACCGAAGGTTACGTCTTGGAAGGTAACGTGACCGATAGGTTTTTGCAGATCAACGGCTCCTGGTTCATCCTCTGTTTCTTCCGCTTCATCCAACACTTCAAAAGCACGTTCTGCCCCTGCTACACCGGATTGCAGCACATTATAGGTGTTCGCAATCTCATTAAGTGGTCTCACGAACTGGCGCGAATAGCTCAGAAAGCTTGCAATAACGCCAACCGTAATATGGCCTTTAACAGCCAACACACCGCCGACGATAGCAACGGAAGAGAAGCCGATATTGTTGATAACACCAAGGATCGGCATCAGAAAACCGGACCAGATTTGCGCTTTTAACCCAACCTCATACAATCGACCGTTTACGTTGTTGAACTCATGGATCGCTGTCTGCTCACGATTGAATGCTTTAACAACGAGAAGGCCGGAAATCGTTTCTTCGATATGACCGTTCAGCTTGCCAAGCTGTGCCTGTTGCTCTTTGAATAATACGCTGGTACGTTTGGTGATTGTTTTGGCCAGCAAGAACACAAGTGGAACCGTAATGAGTGTAGCTAGTGTCAGGGTGGGACTTAAAATAAGCATCATGATGAAGGATCCGACAATAGCAATAGAGCCTGTCATCAACTGTGTTGTAGCTTGTGTGATCGAGTTGCTTACATTGTCAATATCGTTCGACAGTCGGCTCATGACATCACCATGGGTGCGTCCATCGAAATAAGCAAGGGGAAGCTTTTGCAGCTTCGCAAACATCGTCTGACGAAGTCTACGCACGACACGCTGTGCGAGCCCAGCCATGACCCAGCTTTGCATAAAGGTAAGTCCACCATCAGCGATGTAAGTGGCAATCAGAACAATCATAACCACATCGAGAACGCTATAATCTACTTGTCCTCCAGCCATGGCATCAACAGCGACACCAATGAGATAGGGGCCAGCTAAGGTTAAGGCAGCGTCTGCAAGAATAAACAGAAAGACGATGGTCAACCACTTTCGTTCTGTACCCATATAGGACCAGAGGCGACGTAAGGTATTTTTAAAATTTTTGGGCTTCACGGCAGGAGTCCGTCCACCTCGGCCAATAGGACCGGTGATCATCGGGACATCAGGGGCTTGTTGACGAGATCCTTCATTCGGCTTTGACATGATGAGGCAGCTCCTTTCCGAATTGGGATTGACATATTTCCACATAGACAGTGCAAGTACTCATTAACATCTCATGTGTGCCGATGCCCACGATTTCACCATCGTCCATAACGACGATTTTATCCGCATCCATGACGGAAGTAATGCGCTGTGCAATGATCAAACAAGTAACGCCTGAGGCAAATTCCTTGAGCGATTTTTTGATTTTCGTCTCAGTCGCGGTATCTAATGCGCTTGTACAATCATCGAGAATTAGAATGTCGGGTTTTCGAATAAGTGCGCGAGCTATGGACAGCCGCTGTTTCTGTCCACCGGACAAGTTCACGCCCTTTTGACCCAGCCTAGTTTCATAGCCTTCTGGGAATGCAGTAACGAAGCCATGTGCTTCTGCCATGATCGCGGCTTGCTCAATTTCTTCGCGCGTAGCTTGCTCATGGCCCCAACGCAAATTCTCTTCAATGGTGCCGCTGAACAGAATGGTGTTCTGAGGCACGATGGCAATGCGATCTCGCAACTTGGTAGGGTCCAACTCGCGTATATCCACACCGTCCACACAGATCGAGCCGGAGTTCGCATCATAGAAGCGGGGGACGAGACTCACAAGGCTGCTTTTACCAGAACCCGTGGAGCCGATTATGCCGATTGTTTCTCCAGGGAGGCATGTCAAGGTGATATGTTTCAAAATAGGTTCACCTACAGCACCATCATAGGCAAATGAAATATCCGTGAAATCGATTCGGCCACCAGGACGATGAACAGGTAGAGTAACCGTATCGTTCCAAGTCATTTCATTGATCTGACTAAAAACTTCACCGATCCGTGTAGCTGAGGCTTTGGCACGAACGAACATATTGAATACCATCGAAATCGTCAGCAAAGCAAACAAAATTTGCGTCATATAATTGACAAACGCTACGATATGACCAACTTGCATCTGATGCTGATTAACCCGCCAAGCACCTAGCCAAAGCACGGCAACGATACCAAAATTAACAGTCAACAGGATGGAGGGATTAAAAATCGCCAATAGCCTCGTCACTTGAATGGATTTGTCCTGGTAATCGGTATTGGCTTTCTGAAACTTCCCAGCTTCATGATCAAATCGATTAAAAGCTTTCACAACACGAATACCGGACAAATATTCTCTTATAACTCGGTTGACGTTGTCCAGCGCTTTCTGTACGTTAACATACCTGGCAAAACCCACTTTCAAATTCAATGCCACGAGTACGCCAACGAGCGGAACCACGATAAGTAGCACAACGGCGAGATGCATGTTGAGCCTCACGGCCATAATCAGACTCCCAATACAAAGGAGAGGTGCTTTAACAAAGATACGCATGAGACCGTTCACAAAATTTTGCACCTGTGTCACATCATTCGTTAGTCGTGTAATTAAGGAGGCGCGTTCGAATCGTTCTATATTGGTGAAAGAGAGTGATTGTATCTTTTCAAATAAATCCGCTCTAAGCTCAGTGCCGAATTTCTGCGAAACATGGCTGGCGACGATATTCCGTATTGAGGCCGCGACGGCTCCAAATGCCGTGATAATGAGCATCAAACCGCCCATGCGAAGTACATAATCAAGTCGTTTCTCCGCAACGCCAACGTCCAAAATGTGGGACATGATCGTTGGTTGCAGTAAATCCGCAAGCGCTTCCAACATGACGAAAAACACGGCAACTAGAAATAGTTTCCAGTGCTTTCTGATATATTTCTTCATAAAACTCATTGGTGCACACGCTCCTCTTTCCGCAATCCATAGTCATCCATAGTTAATAGCAATTTTATAACGGATGCCATTTCACGTGCAATATTTGGTTTTCAATAACCACATGATCAATCAGAGGTAGGATTGGTATAATGCGGTAATTTTAGATAGAATATAGTTAATTCTAGTATGCTATTATGACAGTGAGGTGTTGAAATTGAATATGGTTGAAATACCAGAAGGAGAAGTCGAGTTAAGAGACGATCGTAGAAAAATCAAATGGAAAGCTGAAATACGACCGTTTCTTCTTGCTCGCTATCCTGTAACTGTAGGTCAATACAATGCGATTACTGAGCAATTCCCCCCTACAAGTGACGAGGATCTTAGGCCGATTGTTAATATTTCTTGGCATGAGGCCATATCCTTCTGTAACTTACTTTCGCAGAAAGAGGGACTGAAGGCGTGTTACTCCGTCAGTTCCGATGGTGAACAAGTTATTTGTGATTGGGAATCAAACGGATATAGACTTCCTACTGAAGCTGAATGGCAATATGCCTGTAAAGCAGGGACGACAGGTTATACGTACGGAGAGCTTAATAAGATTGCCTGGTTTGAAGCAAATTCAGGGGGCAAAGTCCATGAAGTAGGAACAAGGGAACCGAATCCATGGGGTTTGTATGATATGTTGGGAAATGTTTGGGAATGGTGTTGGGATGTGTATGATGAAAAAGTGTACGGCTCCTATCGCATTTTTCGGGGAGGCAGCTGGGCAGAAGAGGCACGGGGTTGCGGGGCAACCTGCCGTCGTCGTAGTCATCCAACATTTTGCATAGATGATCTTGGATTCCGCCTTGCAAAATCATTATAACGACGTCAATAGGTTGATAAGGATAAATAATCATACAAGTTCGAGATTGAAAGGTTGTGAGTATCATGAGTCAAGCGTTGATTGCTGCCGTTGAGCGGGGTGATATAGAAGAATTACAACAACTTCTGGAGAAAAAGGTCAACTTAAATGAGCGAGACACTAGAGGCAGGACGGCTATCATGGCGGCAACGCATGCCAACAATCCTAAGATAGTAAAGATATTGATTGAAGCTGGGGCAGATATCAATTTGAAAGATGATAGGCATGATAATCCATTTCTTTACGCAGGTGCCGAAGGACTTCTTCAAATATTGAAGCTACTTATCGAAGCTGGAGCCGACACGAAGCTGACTAACCGTTACGGTGGGAATGCCCTCATACCTGCAGCAGAAAAAGGTTATGTTGAAAATGTAAGCGTATTGCTTTCAACGACAGATGTGGATGTCAACCACATTAACAACCTAGGTTGGACTGCATTACTTGAAGTGACAATTCTGAGCAACGGCGGACCCAAGCATCAGCAAATTACCCGACTGCTCATCGACCATGGTGCGAACGTAAATATTGCTGATCGGGATGCCGTTACTCCACTTCAACATGCTAAGCGAAATGGTTTTACAGAAATTGAACAAATATTGAAGAATGCAGGAGCGCAATAATATGGAACAACAGTAACAACGGGAATGATAAAAAGCAGCAGTCTAGGACTTTATTTTCTCGTCCAAGGTTGCTGCTGTTTTGTATGTTTGGTCAGTCTATTACTTCCCTGAAAATATGTCCAATGGTTCATGAATATCGTCATGGTAACGTTTTCTGGAAATCAGTATAGTTAAATTGTGGTTAACTTAGACGAGCGAAGGAGGAGCGCAGCATTCGAATTGGCAAGTGGAGAAACCTAAAGATGAAAGTACGGGGACGGCGAGCAAAGGAAAGAGCGATCTAAGGTCCATTGGCGTGGGAACTCCTTAGAATCGCTCTCGGTAGTGAGAATGAATTTCGACTGAAATTCACAGCTCACTACAATTTTGACACAAATTCAGCGGGATAAGCAAGTACAATTGTGTGTTTAAAATTGAAGGGAGTTAACGACGATGAGAAAAATGAAAAGCTTACACATGATGGGTGCAGCAAGTTTGTCGATGGCTTTGGTTTTAGCGGGATGTTCGTCTACGAAAACAGCAGAAACGTCACCGGCTGCGGTTTCCCCAGCAGCAACTCAAGCGGCAGCGGCAACGAAAGCGCCTGAGCCAGCGAAAAGCGGAGAGAAAATTACCGTTAACTTCTGGAATCCTTTCTCTGGTAATGATGGTCCTTTTATGAAGAAAATCGTGGATAACTATAATAAATCGCAAGATAAATATATGGTAAAAATGACGATTCAACCGAATGGTGATTACTATAAACTGCTGGATACAGCCATCGCAACGAAAAAAGGTGTACCGGATGTTGCGATCATGCATCTTGACCAAACACCGACGTACATTGCTAAGGATCAGTTGCAACCTCTGGATGCCATTGCCAAAGCTGTTGGCGTTGAGAAAAGCAACTTCCCCCCAGCAACAGTGGAATACTCGACGAAGGATAATAACTGGTACAGCATTCCGCTTGATATTCATCCGTTAGTTATGTATTACAATAAAGATTTGTTTAAAGCTGCCGGTATTACGAAGGTACCAACGAATCGTCAAGAGTTCGTTGATGCAGCAGTCAAGTTAACGGATGCTTCCAAAGGTATTTGGGGGGCTGCTATGCCAACCTTCTGGATTCAGAACTTCTTGTTCCCGACGGTATTGTTCCAAAACGGTGGCGATTTCTTAGACGATAAAGGAAACATTGCTTACAACTCGCCAGCTGGGGTAGAAGCAGTTACCTTTATGAGAAGCTTGACAACGATGAAGGTTTCACCTCCAACTGTGGCAGCTGATGGTGATTTCAACTTGTTCCAACAAGGGAAAAGTGCGATGCACTTCAATGGTCCTTGGTCGAAAGATGCTTTTGATAAAGCGAAAATTAATTATGGCGTAGCCCCAGTTCCGCAACTGGGTACCGTGAAGCAAGCCGTATTCGGTGGTTCCCATAACTTCGTCATTCCGAAAGCAACAACGGATGCTGCAATTCTTGCCGGTGTAGGCGATTTCTTGAAATATGTGAATGCCAACTCCATTGATTGGGCGGAGTCAGGTCAAGCTGTAGCATCCAAAGTCGTACGCGACAGCGCAGCTTTCCAAGCGATGACACAACAACAAACCGAAGTAGCGAAGGAATTTGAGTATGTGAAATTTGCACCAAAAGTATTAAATTGGGGTCCGATTTCCGACAGCATCTGGAGCGAGCTTGCTAACGCCCTTCAAGGTAAAAAAGATCCAAAAGCTGCGCTTGATGATGCAGCAGCCAAATCGACTGCTGCCATGAAGAAGTAACCATAGCGAAACTTTATGGAAAGGCGGGTACCCAGTACCCGTCTTCCCTTTTAAAGAAGAGGAGGGAATCAGGTGCCTACCCCATCACATTGGAAATCAAAGCTGACATCAAGCTTATTCATATTACCTTATCTTATTGCCTTCCTAGCCTTTACGCTGATCCCGATTATTTATGGGTTCATCATAAGCTTGAAGCAATACAACCTATTAGATCCAGTACATCCGTTCGTGGGCTTGGAGAATTACCGTAAAATATTTACGAACGGAACACAAGAAAATGACTTATTTTTCATCGGAATGAAAGCTACATTGAAATTCGTCGTGTTTTCTGTACCATTTTTAGTCACCGTGGGACTTGGATTTGCCTTATTATTGAATGCACTACCAGCAAAATTGCGATCTTTCTTCCGTTCGATTTATTTCATCCCTTATGCCGTTTCTGCTACGGTCATGGCGGTTATTTGGAAGCGGATGTTCGACGTCACAGGGGGATTTATCAATCTACTCCTTGCTCAAGTAGGTATTCGTGAGTTCGATCCTGTCCCCTGGCTGTTGGATAAGCCTTTCGTGTGGTTTGCTCTTGTCATCGCAACACTGTGGTGGACAATCGGCTTTAACATGATCATTTTCGTGAATGCACTAAATGGTGTACCTGAGGATCTCTATGAAGCTGCCAAAATTGATGGAGCAAACGGTTGGAACAGATTGAAGAGTATTACACTTCCTTTTATTAGACCTGTCCTTATTTTTGTTTTGATCACCTCTACAATTGCCTCCTACAACATCTTTGCCCAACCGAATCTGATGAGTAATGCAGGGGATGAGACGAAGGTGCTATTGATGGGAATTTTGCAAACAGCCTACACAGCTAGAGAAATCGGATCTGCATCAGCGATGGCGATTCTCATGGGTTTAACGATCATGATTGTGTCTGTTATTCAATTCAAAGTCACGAGCAGGAAGGAGTAGAGGAAGTTGAAATCACTTAAAATCTTTTATGTGCTGCTTGCTACCATACTGGGTATCATTTTCATTTTGCCGATGTTATGGATGTTTTCCAATTCGTTTAAGACGGACGTAGAGGTCATGTCACCCGTATTTCATTTATTTCCACAAGAGTTTACGTGGGACAATTTCCATACCATTTTTGTTGGCGGTGATGTAGAAGTTCCGATTTTCCGGTGGATGTTTAACTCCTTTTTCGTAGGCTTTGCTGCGACACTCCTAGTAATTCTGCTGGATGCGATGGCGGCTTACGCGTTAGCGAAGTTAGATATTCCTTTCAAAAGAACGCTGTTTGCCTTATTCGTTGGATCCATGATGGTGCCAGGCATTATTTCCTTTCTTCCGCAATATTTGAATTTCAGTAATTTCAATCTGATTAATACGTATTATGTGCTCATATTGCCATACTCAGGCGGGGCGCTCGGCGTGTTTATGTTAATTCAATTTTTCCAATCATTTCCAAATGAAATCATAGAAGCAGCGCGGATTGACGGGGCCAATAAATGGCAGGTATTTACGTCTGTGTTGATGCCATCATCCATTTCTATTGTAACAACGTTAGCGATTTTCACCTTTATGGGTGTATTTAATGATTATGTATGGCCTTTCTTTACAGTAACTGATCTTGAAATGCGAACGTTAACGGCCGGTGTGGCGGTTATGGCGACAGGAAGTTTCGTGCAATCATACGGAAAATTAATGGCACTTGCGACGTTATCTACGATACCGACATTGTTTATTTTCCTCATTGGGCAAAGACAGTTCATTCAATCGATTACCGCGACAGGGGTCAAGCAATAAGGGATAGGTAGAGGTGAATCTATACATGCGGAAATTAAGTATTATCATTTTAAGTATCATGCTATTAGCAGGGTGTACGAAGGGAGCTGCGGAGACTAAAGTGAAAGAAACGGATATCGTAGGTTCACCAACGAAGGAAGCGAAAACATTCACCAATCCGATTATCGATAATGGGGCCGATCCTTGGGTCACGACCAAAGATGGTACCTATTATTACACCCATACAACCGGAAATTCCATTCGCGTGTGGAAATCAAAGACGCTGACTGGGTTAGCGGAGGCTGAATACAAAGACGTCTGGTTCCCGCCAGTAACCGGTGCGAATACGTCCAATATTTGGGCGCCAGAATTACATTTTATAGCTGGAAAATGGTACATCTACTATGCCGCCGATGACGGCGTGAATGAGAATCATCGTATGTTTGTGCTCGAATCTGTGACGGACGATCCGCAAGGTGCTTACGTTGATAGAGGAATGATGGACACAGCTGGCCGCTGGGCGATTGACGGAACAACGCTGCAGAAGAAGGATGGATCGCTCTATTTCATTTGGTCGGGATGGGAAGGTGCCGTCAATGTAAGTCAGCATCTCTACATTGCGCCAATGAGCAATCCGTACACGATTAGTGGGAAGCCAATTGAAATCTCACGTCCAACGTACGATTGGGAGCTGGTGGGTAATCCAACGATTAATGAAGGACCGCAGGTCTTGCTGCATGGTGATCGCATTCATGTGATTTATTCGGCTAGCGGCAGCTGGACCGATGATTATTGTCTTGGCATTCTAAGTACGGAGATGAGCAGTGATGTGCTGAATCCGTCTGCTTGGAAGAAGGGTGAGAAGGCGGTGTTTTCTAAGACAGATCAAGTTTTTGGACCTGGTCATAACTCATTTGCGAAGTCGGTAGATGGCAAAGAGGATTGGATCGTGTACCATGCCGCGAAAACACAAGGTTCCGGCTGGAATCGCAACGTGCGTATGCAGCCTTTCCAGTGGAATAAGGATGGTACGCCGAATTTCGGTACTCCGATTGCGGAAGGTGTGCCGATTGTGGTGCCTAGCGGGGAATAGAATGAGGTGCGGGGTGGAGAGTCCTGAGTAAGTCGATTTTATCGACTTACACAACACGAACGACCACTATAACCACATGTAGCACGCGGTCGAGAACTCCCGCAGAAAAGAAGCTTTAACGCCACAAATTGGCGTTAAAGCTTCTTTTTGTCCAGAAATCCAAAAATATGTCCATGACTAACGGAAATAGGTCATTGGCTTGCCTCATCTTAAGTTTGTATAATGAAGGCATAGTTTGAAGGCATGGAGGGGATTCATCTGAGCGGAAGACAACGACTAGGTAAGCAAGCAGCGAAAGCGATATGTTTACTTCTCCTGTTGAGCACGTGCACGGTAGGTTGCGATTCGCGTTCGGGCACGACGCTCGATGAGCCTACGGCGAGTAAGCTGCGAATTACGTTTTGGACGCCGTTTAGCGGTGGGGATGGGCAGTTTATGGCGGAACTCATTCAGCAATACAATAATGAGAATAAAGATCATGTGAAAATAGAACAAATTAACAATAATTCAGGTGATTATTATACGAAGCTGTCAACAGCCATTGTGACGGAAGAGGCGCCGGATATCGCAATCGTTCACTCGGCCAAGTATTCACAGTACGCGCCTGCTGGATTCCTGACAGATTTGAATGCGTTAGCGATCGAAGCTGGCGTCCATTGGGATGATTTTAACCCGACGATTCTACAAAGCACGGTAGCTGACAATAAGCACCTCGGTATCCCACTGGATACGCACCTGGAAGTCATGTTCTACAACAAAGATTGGCTGAGACTCGCAGGCCTTTTAGACGAGAAAGAAAAACCGATTATGGCGAGCGGTGAAGCGGGATACTTAGCCTTTCTGGAGAAAATCCGCGCTAGTGTACCGTCGAATGTGACGCCGTTAGCTGAACCCAATGTACGGATCGATTCATTCTGGATCTGGTACTCCCTCTATAATCAAATGAACGAGGATGGCGGACGATTCTACACCGACGATGGCAAAGCGGCTGCAATTGACAATCCATCTGCTCTGAAATCCTTGGAATTCGTTAATTCGTTATACACCAAGAAGCTCATTTTACCGAATATCAATGATCAGATTCAAAGTTTCGCGAAGGGGACGGCAGCGACCTTAATTTCTGGCGTATGGGGAACGGGAACGTTCGAGCAAGCGGCAGATTTACATTTCGGAGTGACCAAAATCCCACAAATTTACGATCATCCTGCGGCGTGGGGTGATTCTCATACCTTTTCGCTTCCCTACCATGAAAAGCCTGATAAAGAAAAGCAGCTCGCTGCGCTTAAATTTGCGAATTGGGTAGCTGCTCATGGAGCTAGCTGGGCGAAGGCAGGACATATCCCGGCAGTGAAGAAAGCTGTCGCATCCGAAGAGTTTCAAAAGCTGAAATACCGTCCAGACTATGCCAGTGCAGCCGATGATGTGAAATATTTCCCTAATCAACCGCGACAGGGAACAATTAACGATGAGATTGTGCGTGAGTTTGAGAAGATGATGGCGAGCCAAATCACGCCACAAGAGGTGCTGCAAAATGCGCAAAAGATCATTAATACGAATCTTCAAATCCAGCAAAATACAATTGCAAAATAAGCTGCAGCTGATCAAAGATTTACCAATCGCGATGAAGCTGATTGTGCTGAGTGCTGTTTTTATAGCGGTGCCACTGGGGATTGCCAGTTATCTAACGTATACGAGCTACTCGGAATCCATTCAGAAAAATACAGGAAAATATCAGATGGACGTGGTGAAGGAACTGACCGCTAATATCGATACGTACTTAAATGAGCTCAATTTGTTGACATTATTACCATATCAATCTCCACAAATCATGAAGTATTTGGAAGTTGGTGAGCAGACGAGTGCTAATCTCTCGTTTAATGATCGTGTAACGATTGAGGATTTTGCGAAACGTGTATTTGCCAATGGACGTGTGGACATTTCTGGGCTGACGCTTTTTCGTACTAGAGGCGGAAATACGTATTCAGCGATGTCAGAAGAACAAGCCAACTATATGCCGCGCAATGTAAAGAATGAAGTCTGGTACAGCAAAGTTTCACAGACGGGCAAGATGGTATATCTCGGAACATTTAGTAAGCATGGAATGGGTACAACGAATCAAGTATATTCTTTTGCTAGAAAAATACGAAGTGTGGATACAGGTGCTGATCTAGCTTATCTCGTGCTCGATGTAGACAAGAATATCATTCGCAATAAGATTGAAGCGATCTCCAATGATAAGAAGAATATCATGATCGTAGATAATGAAGGCTCGATGATTTATAAAAGTATGGTAAGCGGCCCAGATGCGGATCAAATCAAGCAATTCAAAGGCATGGGGACTGTCGTCTATAAACAAAATAACGATTCAGAGCTAGTTTCGTACTATACGTCACCTTTAACGGGCTGGACGATGATCGAGATGGTTCCTTTGGCTATTTTGCTGCAGGACACAGTTTACGTTCGAAATTATATCATTGGCATTGGTGCCGTATGTTTGCTGCTAGCGATTATTATTTTCACTTTATTTGCTCTTCGGATCACGAATCCGATCAGTGAATTACGGAATCTCATGAAAAAAGTTGTATTAGGAGATTTAGCGGTGTCTATCCCGATTCATAGTCGTGATGAGATTGGTCAGCTAAGTCAATCCTTCAATATCATGGTTTCGAAGCTCAGTGATCTGGGTTATCGACTGTATGAGTCGGAGATCAGGGAGAAAAATGCCCAAATATCGGCACTTCAGAGCCAAATTAACCCGCATTTTTTATATAACACATTAGGTTCTATTAGTATGTATGCTGAAATTCAAGGCAATAAAGAAGTTGTAAAAATGACGAATCATCTTAGTAAACTTTTACGATACAGTATTAATAGTCATCAGAGCCAAGTTCCCCTACATATGGAATTAGAGCATGTGACGGGTTATATGGCGATTCAACAAATTCGTTTTGAGGATAAAATCAAGTTCCATGTCCGCATAGAACCAGAGTTGCTGAGCTATTCGGTTATTCGCTTTATGTTGCAGCCAATCGTGGAGAACGCTATTGTACATGGCATAGATAAAGGAAATGGCTATGGTACCATCAGTCTGATTGGGAAAAAACTAGATAACCAGATGGTGATCCAAATCCAAGATGACGGCGCTGGCATGAGTGCTGTGCATTTACAAAGTTTAATTGAACGAAAGTTCCAAATGACGACAACCGAAGAGGGCACTGGGGGTACAGGTTTAATGAATGTACATCGTAGAATTGCCTTGCGTTATGGGAATCAGTATGGGGTGACAATCGAGAGCAATTTGCAGCAAGGAACGACGATTTCATTAACCTTACCGCTCATCGAAAGTCATCACGAAGGGAGGAAAATGGATGCCTAGTATTTTGATCGTAGACGACGAAACTATTTTCCGCAAAGGGATTCGTTTGATGATTACAGATATGCAAAGTGATTGGATTGTCCTCGATGAAGCAACGGATGGGGCAGAAGCTTTAGAAAAAATTGAAGAACTACAGCCTGATTTGATCATTACGGATATCAAAATGCCTAGGCTCGACGGCATTCAACTCCAATATATTGTGAAAGAGCGTTATCCGCATATTTCTTGTGTGGTGATGAGCGGTTATAACGATTTTCAATATGCGCGTGAATCCTTGCGTTTGGGTGCTAAGGACTATCTGATGAAACCTTTTCAGCGCGAAGAGCTATATGCGTTGCTTGCGAAACTGCAGGAAGAATGGCTAACGGAAAAAAGACCCAATAAATCGAATGGCATGGATCAACAAGTTCAGAATCAGATGCGTCAGCATGTGCTAGCGGGACTTCTTACGGGGAATGTTCACCATGGAGAAGCAGAGTTGCTTGATAATGTGGGTATTCAATTTCCGCATGCTTATATCTCCTGTCTAATTGCCAAATTGGATCGTGATTCGGTTACAGATGAGCGTTATTATCAATTGAATCCTTCTTTGTTTTCGATTTATATTCAGCAATTTATACAAGAGATTCTCAATAAGAGCTTCAAAGGATATGTGTTCATTCATCATGAGTCAGAAGTTGTCGCGTTGATTAATCATGAGGATGTTGCGACTATCAACGCGGAAATCGAGCAGCTGACGAATCGGATTCGGAAGGAAATTCGGGTGCAATCCAATTTTACCCTTACTTTCGGGTTGGGCAGCCCAGCTAAAGACTTGGAATCTATTTCCAAATCTTATAAAGAGGCAGGATTAGCGCTGCTCTATCGACTTGTTATTGGCGGAGATCGGTTGCTGTCAAACGAGATTGTTGCGGAGATGAAAAAGGAAAAGCATGATTGGCACGCTGCCGATTGGCATTCCTTGAATCAGTTCATCCAAGAAGGGGACTTGGCAAATGTGAAGCAACAAGCCAGTCTCTACGTGACAAAACTATGTCAACAGTGGAAGGATCCTGAAATCATACACCAACAAATCTGCAAAATGCTGCTGCATTTCTACGAGTTGGCAGTGAATTTGGCCGTTGTGAAGCAATGGCTGCAGAACACGGATGTGAAGCAGGTTTTGGTGGACATTTATTCGTACTCGTCAAGCAAAGAATTGATTGAGCGATGTCAGAAGCTTCTAGGGGATTTAACCGTCTGTATCGGGAACCGCCAGAAAAAGATGGTGACTAGCCCTGTCGAAATTGTGGTTCGATACGTTGAGGAGCATTATGCGGAATCCATCACGTTAAATACGATGGCTGAGATCGTTTATCTCAGTCCGTCCTATCTCAGCTCCTTGTTCAAAAGCAAGCAAGGCCAGTCTTTCATAGACTTCCTGACGGAGAAGCGGATTGAGAAGGCCAAGTCACTTCTGCTTTATTCCGATGAGAAGATTCAAGTCATCTCGGATTCTACCGGGTTTACAAATATTAGACATTTCAATCGTGTTTTCAAAACGATCACGAATCGGACCCCTTCCGAGTTCCGTGAGGGGAAGGGGACAGCGGTAACAGAACCGTTCAAGGTTAAATAAACTTGAGCGGTTTTTTCTGTTTGTATCACTAGTATCCATACCAAATTTACAATATTGAATAAAATAGTAGAGAAACTAGAATGAGTGAAGGGGAGAAAGTAGGATGAAAAAAGTACAAACGGCCAGGTTGGAAAATCAGGTTTATTCGAATCGCGTTGCTCGATCGGAATTTGATAACAATTGGAAGACAAGTGTGTCGAGCAATGGTTACGTTGTGTATACAGCTACTAAGAACAACGCAAAGATTATCGTGTTACTAACCACGGGGTTAAGAAAACTGATTATTTTCAATAGAGGCGGGAAGGTGCTCGTTGGCTCAGGTGGAGTAAGTCATTATAGCAAACCGCATAAGGCGAAGGATTTGAAATGAGCAGGTAGCGTGCAGGACAAGGGCGGAGAGCGAGGAGATAGCCGAAATTATCGACTATCTCGGGCGCTGGAGGGGCAATATCCGTGGGGATAATCGGACAGACTTTGAAATTTTTAAAAAAGTAGTACAATTGAACTTAAGATATACTGCTAATGAGCTGCTTTTTATGAAAATGATGAAGAAAGGAGTTCTTTCATGGTCAGTAGTAGAATGAATATTACGGTTGATGAATTTTATGGAAAAGCGAAAAGGTGGAAGGATGAATTCGGGGAATTAAGAAGAATTATTCAGGAATGTCAATTGAACGAAGAAGTGAAGTGGGGGTGTCCTTGCTACACGTTTCAGAATAAAAACATCGCTTTAGTACATGGATTTAAAGAATACTGTGCGGTTCTGTTTTTCAAAGGCTCTTTGTTACAGGATGCCAATGGTGTTCTAATCCAACAAACGGAGAATGTACAGGCAGGGCGCCAGATGCGGTTCACGAATGTGCGAGAAATTACTGCAATGGAAACGATTTTGAGAGCCTATATCTATGAAGCGATTGAAGTTGAAAAAGCCGGCTTAGAAGTTAATTTCAAAAAGAATACAGAATACAAAATACCTGAAGAATTACAAACTAAATTCGAAGAAATGCCTACTTTGAAAACGGCTTTTGAAGCGTTGACGCCTGGACGGCAAAGAGCATACATACTTCATTTTTCTGATCCGAAACAATCCAAAACGCGGGTTTCAAGAATTGAGAAATATAAACAGCAAATTCTCGATGGCAAGGGATTACAAGATTAGCACATCACACGGTATTACTTTCCGACATTTTCGCATATGATTCGTTATGAAGTGAATAACTTAAGGGCTGGGGAGTGGAAGGCGTATGTCTTTTTTTGATAAAGTCAAGCAAGGGGCATCTGAAGCAGCGAAAAAAGCACAACAAACCGTCGAGATTACGAAATTCAAAACGCAAGTTTCATTGAAAGAAAGAGAAATTGATAAAATTTACAAAATTATCGGCGAATCTGTTTACGCTTCCTATCTTTCCGGTGATTACACACAGGTAGAAGCCAATGTATCTGAGTATTGTCAAGGTATCGCTCAAATCAATCAAGAGATCAGTGAGCTAGAGCAGAAAATTGCAGAGGTTCGGAATGAAAAAGAATGCACTTGTGGCAAGGTGGTTGCGGTAGATACCAAGTTCTGTTCCTCATGTGGCCATCATTTTGTTTAAATTGGTGGATGAGCATGGAAATAAAGCAGTTTTCGCAGAGAATGCTTCTGTGGAACTGCTTTTATTTTTGGTTGGTCATCATCCCGTGCTATGATAGTGGAAAACAGGAAAGTAATGGAGGCATGGAAAATGGCTGAGCTTCTTCAAGATCCTAAGGTAAAAGTTGAAATGCTGATTCGAAAACCAATTCAGGAGGTGTTTGAAGCATTTATTGATCCTGAAATCACGTCGAAATTCTGGTTTACCCAGGGCAGTGGAAGATTAGAGGCTGGATCATGCGTGCAATGGCATTGGGCAATGTACGGGGCAACCGCAGAGGTAGAGGTCAAAGAAATTGAGGTTAACAAGCGGATTTTGCTGGACTGGGGCACTTTGGTCGAGTGGGTTTTCACTGAGCAAGCAGAAAACGGTACTTTCGTGACCATCTCAAATTCGGGTTTTTCGGGCAGTCCTGATGAGATCGTTAAACAAGCGCTAGATTCAACCGAAGGATTTACGATTGTTTTATGTGGATTGAAGGCGTATCTGGAACATGGCATCCGCTTGAATCTTGTTTCGGACAAGGCTCCCTACGCACATATTTCCTAGTCTTCGCTTGGTAAGGAGCACTTCAATGAAAGTTATACGTAACACGAATCGCATGTCATTAGTTCAATTAGACGCATCATCCTGTGAAATGGTCGTTGATTACTTTCGTCGCAATCGTGAATTTCTCGAACCATGGGAAATGGTGCGGGACGAGTCGTTTTTCACTGCAGACTTCCACGCAGCATTGTTGGAGAAAGAAATGAAGTTGTTCGAGGACGGGCAGCTATTCAAAGTATGGATGTTATACGATGAACGTATCATTGGATCTATTGCGCTCAGTAATATCGTGCGTGGTGCGTTCCAATCATGTCATTTGGGCTATCGGATGGATGGCGAGCTTCTCAATCGGGGGCTGATGACAGAGGGCATCGAAGCCGTTATTGCTTATGCATTTGAAGAGATGAAGCTACATCGGATCGAAGCGAATATTATGCCGCGCAATCAGGCTTCCATGAAGGTCGTTCAGAAGCTAGGCTTTTACGAGGAAGGCTTGGCGATCAAATATTTGAAAATTCATGGCGTCTGGGAGGACCATATCCATATGGTGCTTCGAAATACGGCGATGGAATTGTAGGATTCGACGAGAAACCGCCAGGTATAGGGGTATTCATTCGCGGAAATCAACGATTAGATGTATAAAGTACAGCTAATTTTGCTGGAAACAGCGAATTTTACCAATTAGATGGAAAAACTCCAGTTAAAATTCACCTTTTTCGCGGAATGCGAGTAAATGGTTGAAATTAGCTGGAGTTTTTCCAGTTATTCGCCTAAAGTTGGCGATGAGCTAAATATTAGCTGGATAAATTCCAGCTATTATAATTTTCGGCGTGGAATGGGGTGGTGTGGCGTGCCGGGCCTTACCGTACCGTGGTGGGGTGAGGTGGGGTGAGGTGTGGTGTGGGTGTGGGGGGGCGTGTGGCGGTGTGAGAGTGAGGTGACGTGAGCTATAGCACTGCTGACGTGTGGTTTTCAACTATAGCCCTACCGTTACCTGAATTTTCATTTACCCCTACACTTGGCACTACTCTGAGCTACTTCCCTCACTCGTCGGCACCAGCCTATTCTTCTGATAACGCGTCGCAACCTGCGCCAGATATTTATGAATCCAAGCGTCGACGGTTTCGGAGTTCAAGCAGTTTTTGCGGAAATGACTGGGTGGGGTCCCCATTTCTCTGGTAAATACCTGTGTGAAATAGTGGATGCTTTCAAAGCCGGTATCCTCGGCAATTTGTTTCAATGGGATGTCTGTGTAGCCTAGTAAATAGGCAGCTCTTTTGATTCTTTCCGTCTTGACGATGGACGGGAAGGTTTGTCCCAATTCATCCGAGATCAGACGGGAGAGCTGTCGTTCGGACAAGTGGAGGCTTTGGGCCACGTCACTAAGTGCCATTTTATGAGAAAGATGGTCCTGAATATAGGCTTTGACCTTCTTAAGCGTGCCTTGCAGCTCCATATCAAAAGTTGACGAAGCGGTATCACCAGATCGGCAATGCTGCAGAAACAAGGAGATACAACTAATGACCAGCGTATACGCTAGTTGCTCAATTGTTTCTTTATAGCGATCACCCGTCTCCGAAGCTTGGATGAGCAGAGCCTGCCAAATGAGCATGGGAGCTGTCCCCTCAGCATTCGGAATGAAAAGATGCGGATACGCGCACAGCTGGCTAAAATCCTGCATAAAAGCATCACTTGACTCGGCTGCGACTGGCTCGAGTGCGAAAAATAAGAGCAGCATGCCTTCATCGCTTTGGATGGAGTGACGACTTTCGGGCTTCGAGCAATATAGTGTCCCAGGACGAAGCGGATAGGTAATGCCATCGTGATAGTAATGTCCTTCTCCTTCGACGACGTAGCATATTTCAAAAAAGGAATGTGTATGCGGACGATTGCCCTTATGCTGCGGTTTCGCACCCCAGTAATGAACGAATATGGAGGCGGAGGCACCATGCAGCTGAACCAGATTTTGGTTGAGATACAGGTTACTACGTGAGTAAATGGATGGATTCAACACGCATGAGGGCTCCTCTCAAGTAGACTGAAGATCATTATAGCATGTATTTTTTGAAAAAAAGCGGCATGTTTTTATAAAGACGAAAACGCCTCCATTTTCTATACTTACATTCATAGGCACATAAGAAGTTGAAAAGGGGCTGTTAGTAGTGGGGAATCATGTGAATATTTCACTCGCAGGCATCATGGGCTTTCCGGTAACACCATTTGATCTTCAGGAGCAAGTAGATGAGAAAGCATTACAAGCTAATGTCCGTTTTTTAGTGGAAAATGGTTTGGATTCTGTCTTCGTTTGTGCGGGTTCAGGAGAATATCAGTCCTTGGATATCAAAGAGTATGAACAAGTCGTTTCAGTTGGCGTAGCGACTGCCGCAGGCAAAGTGCCTGTATTCGCAGGGGCTGGAGGCAATATTAGAGAAGCAGTGGATCGCGTACAACTTGCTGAAAAACTCGGCGCTGACGGTTTATTGTTGCTTCCGCCATATTTGATTATTCCCGAGCAGGAGGGCTTGTTTAACTACTATCGAACGCTCGCACAGAGCACGAGTTTACCTGTTATTGTTTATCAGCGTGATAACGCGATTTTTACCTTAAGTACGTTAGAAAAACTGGCTAACTTACCTAACGTTATTGGTTTCAAGGATGGATTAGGAAATTTTGAGCTAAATATTGAATTCGTACAATCAATAGGTTCAAGGTTACAATGGATGAATGGGATGCCGCTTGCTGAATTAACGATGCCAGCTTACTCCGCACTAGGCTATCTATCTTACTCATCCGCAATATCCAATTACATTCCGCAGGTATCGAGAACCTTTTATACAAGCTTGCTTGCTGGAGATCAGGCGATGGTCAGTTCCATTTATCAAGAAGTCATCTTACCGATCCACCGTATTCGTCAATTGCGCAAAGGGTATGCCGTTTCATTGATTAAAGCGGGCATGAATATTGTAGGATTGCCGGTTGGTCTTGAAGTTCGAACACCGCTAGTTCAAGTAGAACGTGAGCATTATGTACAGTTGGAATCCATCATTAAACGAAGTTTAGACCTGGTCGCGATAGCTAATAACGGTTAGGAGGAAAATATCATAATGAAGGTATCCATACAAGTTCCCACATGTGAATTATCCGATAGCGATTTGAGACAAATGTGTCAGCTCGGGGTTGATTGTATTGATTTTACGCAGGGGGGTTCTTTCCCAGGTGTTCGTGAGCAGGGCTTTCCGGATCTTGATCAACTTTTACAATTAAAACGCAGAGTTCGCTCTCACGGAATGGAAATTAATCGGGTGACGCTGCCTGACATGTCGACTAGCTTCATGTTGGAGGAGCCAGGCTCGGAGATCCAATTGGATAACGTCAGTAACGCGATCAAAACCTTCGGAGAAGCTGGGATTACGCTCGTTCGTCAGCGTTTTGCAGGTGATGTATTTCCTTATATGGCAGAGGAATATACAGCCATACACCGAGGTGGCGCACTTGTTCGTGGGGAGTCTTTGAAGCGCAATCTGGACAAACAACCTCCTACGGTGGAGCAATTGAATGCTTGGTGGAAGCGCTTTGATTTAGTTTTCGGTAAACTGGTTCCACTTGCAGAAGAGTATGAGATGAAATTAGCTGTGCATCCTTCCGATACGCCTTATCATAACACGCCATTCGGTGGACTTGGTTTGAATCGTGTAATCGATAGCTTTCCTAGCAGAAACGTTGGTCTCGTCTATTGTGTAGGCTCTCGGGGAGAAGCTGGTGGAACGCCGCTTGTTCTTGATGAAATTTATCAGTATGGTCGTAAGGATAAAATTTTTCTTGTACATTTCCGCAATGTACGGGGTAGTCTGGCAACGGCTGGTGCATTTGAAGAGGCCATGCTTGATGATGGACATATGAATATGGCGAAAATTCTGCTGGAGCTTCATAAGGTTGGCTATAACGGCTGTATAAATCCAGATCATATCACCTCGCTCGAAATGGATCGAGCACCGCATCGAAGTGCAGAAACCAAGATGAATTGGGTTGGCTGGGCCTATGCGATTGGCTATGTAAAAGCTCTTTTGGCGGCATTAACGGAGTTTAGAGGCGGGAGAGATTAACATGGGTGAAATTAAAACTTATCTGAACTATATCAATGGGGGGTGGCTTGCATCTTCTATCGGCGAGGTGGAGGGAAGTATTAATCCAGCGAACCGACATGAGATCGTGGGCTATGTGCAGAAATCGTCCATTGCAGATGTGAATGAAGCCGTCGTTGCAGCGAAAGCAGCGAAGTTAGCTTGGCGTAAATTATCCGGATCAGCTCGTGGTGATTACTTGTATAAGGTTGCGGATAAGCTTGAGAGGCGATTGGATGAAATTGCCGAAATGATGACACTAGAAATGGGAAAAACATTCCCAGAAGCCAAAGGTGAAACCGCAAGGGGCATCGCGATTCTACGCTATTATGCAGGCGAGGGTATGCGGAAGACAGGTGACGTGATTCCATCAACGGACAGTGCGGCTTTAATGTTTACAACACGTGTTCCCTTAGGCGTTGTTGGCGTGATTACACCGTGGAATTTCCCAGTAGCTATTCCGATTTGGAAAATCGCTCCCGCTTTAATCTTCGGAAATACGATTGTGTTCAAGCCTGCACAGGAAACCGCAATAACGGCGGCCCTAGTCATGGAATGCTTTGAAGAAGCGGGAATCCCTGCAGGTGTTGTAAATATGGTGACGGGTCAAGGAGATGTGATTGGTCAAGCTATCGCAGATCATCCGGACATCCATGGTATTACCTTTACAGGATCGGATCGTATTGGGAAAATGGTTGGTCAGAGCGCACTCGCGAAGGGCGCGAAGTATCAGCTGGAAATGGGCGGTAAAAACCCAATCATCGTAGTCAACGATGCCGATCTAGATCTCGCTGTTGAAGCAACTGTGAGTGGTGGCTTACGTTCAACGGGGCAGAAATGTACAGCTACAAGCCGTGTGATCGTACAAAGCGAAGTCTATGAGTCGTTCAAAATAAAGCTGCTTCAGCGTATTAAGGAGATCCGTGTAGGCCCTGGAATGGATGCTTCTACGTGGATGGGGCCTTGCGCAAGCGAGAAGCAATATCATACGGTATTATCCTATATTGCCAAAGGGATCGAAGAGGGTGGAACCTTGCTCTGTGGCGGCGGTAAAGTGCAAGACGAGGGTTTAGATGCAGGCTACTACATTGCGCCTACGGTATTTGAACATATTACAAGTTCAATGACTATCGCGCAGGAAGAGATTTTCGGACCTGTTCTTGCTTTAATTAAAGTGGATTCCTTTGAGGAAGCCATTCAAATTGCGAATGACGTGAAATTCGGACTTAGCGCGTCGGTTTTCACGAGAGACTTCTCGAAAATGCTAACCTTCATGCACGATATCGACGCAGGACTTGTGCGCATTAATGCCGAAAGTGCCGGCGTAGAGCTGCAAGCCCCGTTCGGCGGGATGAAATTATCGAGCTCTGGCTCACGGGAGCAAGGGCAGGCGGCTATTGAGTTCTACACGGATATCAAAACAGTGTTTATAAAGTCTTGAGTGAGAGCCAGTTGCTGCCGCAACTGGCTTTTCCATTGTGGGGCAACTTGACATCGTACCTCGTTGCAACTCATAATGATAAGACACCACGAGGTGTCACATTAAAGTGTGAAGAGTCGGGAGAGGTGATTATGAACGAGAAGAATCCAATACGAGATGTATATGACGCGGTAGCCGATCCTACTCGGCGTAAGCTAATTCAGCTTTTAGCGGAGGTAGAGGAATTACCTCTCTACGAGATCACGCAGCATTTTGAAATGGGGCGCACGGCGGTATCCAAGCATTTGACGATTCTAAGAGAGGCTGGGCTCGTAACGGATCGTAAGGTTGGTCGAGAAACACGGTTTCGACTGCAGCCTGCTCCGTTAAGAGAAATCCAAGATTGGGTGGCCTTCTACGGGAAATTCTGGAACGATAATGTGGCGCGGCTGCAGCAGCTATTATTATCTAACTTTGATGAAAATGAAAATGATTGAAAAAGATGTATATTGGCAGGAATGTCCTTCATGAAGGGAGTTAATGCTGCGTGATGGTAATTGCCGGTATCGTTGTCATACTAGTCCTCGGAGCACTATTTATTGTATATAGCACCTTCTGGGTGAAGGTTTCACATACTCAGCTAGGCGATCCAGCTAAAAAGAATGTCACCGTTGTACAAATTTCTGATTTGCACGGTCAAACCCTTTTCATCAATGGATCATTGAGTAAAATGGTGAATAACCTTAACCCTGATCTTGTGATGATTACAGGTGATTTAGCGTCAAACAAAGAGCAATTGGATAAGGTTTTGAAGGAGATTCGTCAAATAAAGTGTGATCAATTATTTTTTGTTCCCGGTAATCATGAACGCTATGGGTTAGTCCAATCCCGATTCCAACTGAATTCAGATCAAGACTATGAGGCGATTCTTAGAACCATTCAGGACGCCCATATTACTGTGTTATCCAATCGTGGTTTCCCTGTCCACATCGGAGATAAGAAGTGGCTGATCTACGGTTTTGACAATTCCCTATATGGCAAAGAACGGCTGAATGTGCGTGTTGAGGATCTACAAAACTTTGACGTGATCATCATGCTAGCTCACTCTCCGAGTATTATTGAAACGTCACTTCAGCCGCACATTCCATTTGATTTATTGCTTGTCGGTCACACGCATGGTGGGCAAATTAAACCATTAGGTAGTAAGATTGGTGCTTATAAAAACTATCATGTTGGACTCAAACGTATTGATGAGCGAAAGCATTTCTATATCAATCGAGGGCTGGGAACATCACGAATTCCGATTCGGGTTGCTTGCTCGCCAGAGATTGCTGTTTTCAAAATTGGTTTGTAGAAGTGGAAAATAAGAAGGAGGCTGCCGCGGAATTTCGCCGTGGTCTTTTTTTTCATCTAGGATTGCACCGCGGTGGAACTAAAGCTTTCTGCGGTTTTTGGAGAAAAAAGGAAATTGTTACTGATCAGCGAATTATCTGGGATAAACGAGATTGCGAGGTTACAATAATGGAAATGATTCGTTTGGCTTCATTAGATGATATGGATAAACTCGTGCAAATGCGATGGGATTTCTCAGAGGAAGACAATAAGAGCGGTACTAATTTTGAGGAGTTTCAATTGATTTGCAGAGCGTTTTTAGTTAACGCGTTGAACGGAAGTGACTGGAAAATTTGGGTTGCAGAAGTGGATGGCGAGATCATCTCGCATATGTATCTGCAATTGATCCATAAAGTTCCCAGACCTGGCAAATCGCCAAATCCTTACTTTGGTTATGTGACGAATGTTTATACAAGGCCTAGTTATAGAAGTAAGGGATTAGGAACCAAGATTCATCAAGCTATGGAGCATTGGTCAAGAGAACATGATGTCGAGTTTCTTATTTTATGGCCGAGTACGAATAGTGTTAATTTTTATGCGAGAAATGAGTTCACTCGAAGTGAAGAAGCATTGGAAAAACATTGGTAGCTATAGCTGTGATCAATTTTTAGGAGGATGCATGGCATGAGTAAACACGTCTACATCATTACAGGAGCCTCAAGTGGGTTAGGCGCAGCGCTATCACGGCTGTTGTTGTCGGAGGAAATTCTGGTATTCAGCTTATCACGGACGGAGAACAAGGAAATTCAGCAACTTGCGCATGAGTTAAAAGCTAACTATCATTTCATAGCTGCGGACCTCACTCAGGTTGAGCGGTTAGATGCGACCTTGCGGGAGATCGTTGAATCCTTTGATCCATCAACAGTTGAAACGGTTACCCTTATTAACAATGCGGCAACTGTAAATCCAATTAAACCTATACAAGCCTGTTCACCAGATGAAATTATGACGTCAATTCAACTGAATCTAACAGCTCCGATACTACTTACTTCGTGTTTTATAAAGGAAACCGCGAACTGGGCTGCTAAACGCTCGATAGTTAACATATCATCTGGCTCAGGGCAGTACCCAGCAAGAAGTATGAGCATGTACTGCTCATCGAAAGCAGCGCTGAATATGTTCACGAAATGTGTAGCCATGGAACAAAACAAAAAAGCGAATCCGGTTCATGTGTTTACAATTGACCCTGGAATGATGAATACGGGGATGCAACAATTAGCTCGAGAAAGCGATTTCGAGCTATCGACCTATTTTATGAAACAGAAAGAAGAGGGTAATTTAGCAGAGCCAGAAGCTGTTGCACAGAACATTTTACTTGAACTCAGTCGTCTTACGAATAGACCGATTGATTAGATTTGTAAGAGGGGAAATGAAACTCGATGCACATTGGCATAGATTTGGATAACACTGTACTGGATGCTACTTCTGCTTATTTACATTGTTATAATAACGTTTCAGGGTTGGAACTAACCCATAAGGATGTCAATGATTTTTATTTATACCGATTATACGGATGGGATAAAGCCAAACGGGATGAAGTCTATTATAGCTTCGGACATGACATACATTGGAGCTCGATACCTTTTCCAATGGCGGTGGAGGTATTACAAGAACTATTTAAACAACATCAGATTACGATGGTGACGGCTAGGCCGCAACAATTTCAGCATGTCACGATGGCATGGCTTGAAAAGTATCAGATTGACTATCATCACATTTTGTTGGTTGAAGATAAGCTTCAAGCCTGCATTCGTTATGGAGTTGATGTTCTGATTGATGATGCTCCTCACTATGCAGAAGAGCTAGCTGCGGCTCAGAAACCCGTCATTTTATTTGATCAGCCGTATAATCTGAGTATTGTAAATGAATATGTGTACCGTGCTGAGAATTGGTTGGAGGTCAAGAAACAGATCGACCATTTAGCTTCAACGTATATTTGAATAGATACATCAAACAACGTTCTCGTCAATTTGACGAAAAACGTTGTTTTTATATTGTGCTTACAACGTCTGACCACTATCAACGGTGATGATTTGTCCGGTCATGGCTTCCTGTTCCAGAGCTGCACATATAAATTGGGCGATGTCTTCAGGGGTTGAAATTTGCTGGAGCAGCAGGTTTGGTGCTAGTTTCTGCATCTGTTCTTCTCTTCCAGCCCACCAACGGGTGGCAACTGCTCCTGGTGCGACGCAGTTCACCCTAATATGTGGTGCTAGCGCTCGTGCTAAGGATTTGGTTAAGCCATGGACGGCTGACTTGGATATGGCATAGGGAAGAGAAGAGCCAACACCCGTTAATCCTGCAATACTTCCTACATTGACGATCGCGCCTTGTCCGTTCTGTTTCATCATTGGCGCAACGGTTCTTGCACAGTAAAACATGCCTTTCACATTCACGTCGAACAATGCATCCCAGATGTCCTCGGTTACAGCGTCAAGATCAGGAAGGGGAATATGATGTGTAATACTTGCATTATTGACTAATACATCTATGTTTCCCAAACGGTGTTCAATAGACCGTACCATCTCTATGACTTCGTTGTTATTGGAAACGTCAGCTTGTATAGCAATCGCACGTCCACCTTCATCTATGATGCTTTGAGCTGTTTCCTCAGCATCCTCCTTTGAGCGTGAATAGTTCACTGCGACCGCAACCCCTCGCTTAGCTAGTGCGAAGCTCACCGCTCTGCCGATGCCAGTGCCACCCCCTGTAACAAGTGCTACTTTATTGGATAGCTGCATACGAATCTCCTCCTTGTTTGCTATATTTTCATTGTAAAGCTTCAATAGAGTTCTGTATAATTGAAGATATTGAAGGAATGATTCAAAATTTTTGAATTGTTGGAACGGAGCACGGGATGGATATTAAAACGCTAAAAACTTTACATATGATCGTGAAACATGGCAGTTTTCATCAAGCCGCAGTGGAAATGAACTATGCCCAATCTACGGTGACGATGCAAATTCAGAAGTTAGAAGTCGATTTAGGTATTCAACTCTTAGAACGCGGAAAGAAAATTCGATTAACGGAAGCAGGCCGATTATTTTACGAGGAAAGTTTAGAGATTGTTAAGAGGATGGAGAGGTTGCAAACGAATTTGTCGGATCTGCAATCGGGTGAAGTAGGGAACGTACGAATCGGGTTGACAGAGCCAACGGCCAGCTATAGAGTACCCCAATTGTTAAAAGAGTTCATGACGACTTATCCGCGAATCCGTGTTTCGCTTGAAATTGCCAGCACACCAGCTTTGGTCGAGTCCTTGCTGCAAGGCAATATCGACTTCGCGTGCTGCTCGGCACCAGAAATAGGAACTGATCTTTTTTTTCAACCGCTGTTCTCAGAGAAATTTGTGGCGTTAGTACCTAAAGATCATCCGCTTAGCCAGTATGAGGATCTTGTACCGAGTCTCTTCCTTGGCCATCGCCTTTTGATAACGTCAGCAACGTGTCCATATCGTAAAAAACTGGAAATGATACTTCAAGAGTTAGGACATGTGGGGATAGAAACGATGGAGATTGGCAGCATGACTGCTTTGAAAACCTATGTGGAAAATGGATTTGGCTTTGCGCTAGTGCCTGAGATAGTACTAGACCCGATGCCACGTGGGACAAAAGCACTTCCAGTGAGTGGTACATCCATCGATATGTTGACGGGATTCATCTACAAATCCGCTCCATTAAGTTATGCGAGTGGGCAGTTGTATCGGTTTTTGAAAGAGAATCTTAATACACTTGGTTCCTAAGATTTACAGAAGAACTTGGTATGCCAAAAAAAACCGGCAAACAAGGACTTCTTTTCGTCCGAGGCTGCCGGTTTTGTATCTTTTATAAATTTACAGATAGGGTGAGCTTAGCTCGTTCCATCGGTCTTCCCACAGGGATATAGATCACATTCTCCACCAACATTAACCTCGAAATCACCTCATCGGATAAGACGTTGCGTCCATCAAGCAGGATTGGCTGATGCATGAGTCGAGCCATGAGAACCCAATCCAATTCAGCGAATTGCGGCCATTCTGTCATGATGATGATTGCATCAGCATCAGTAGCTACCTCATACGCCGTGTCCATCTGGATAACGCCATCAATTGAGGTATGTTGGACGACAGGATCAAAAGTCTGCACCTCAATCCCATACAGGTGACATAGTCGTAGCAAAGTGAGAAATGGCGCATCACGCACATCATTTGTATTCGGTTTGAAGGAAATACCCAGCACACCAAGCCGCTTTCCACGTGGATTTCCCCAAAGAGAGATCAGCTTCTCCAACAGCTGCGGAATTCGTTCCTCGTTAATTTGAGCTGTTGCTTCGAGTAAAGGAAGCGAGCGTCCAATGGCTTTGCCGGAAGTCAGCAAAGATTGCAAATCTTTAGAAAAGCAGGAACCACCATAGCCAATGCCATCTCGCAAAAAGTGAGGACCGATGCGTCGATCCGCGCCAACGCCTTGCATAACTTGACGATTATCTGCGTCATATCCTTCACAGACATCGGCTATCATATTGGCAAATGAAATCTTCATCGCTAAGAAGGCATTGGAGGCATATTTAATCAGCTCAGCACTGCGTCGATCACAGACTTGAATAGGGGCATTGATCCCTTTGTATAGTTGGTGAAGAGCTGCCTTGGCTAGGTGTGAACGGCAACCGAAAACGATGCGATCCGGGTTCATAAAGTCGTTAATCGCACTGCCTTGGCGAAGAAATTCTGGATTGAAAACAACTTCCGTTTGAAGTCCTGCTGCAAGTAGATTAGCCTCCAACTCATCACAAGTGCCTACAGGAACTGTGCTTTTCATTATGATAAGCGGAGGGCAGACGCCATCCACTTGCTTTAATTGAGCAATCACATCGTCAATTTGACTAAGATCGGTTTGACCGTTGACACCAATTGGGGTTCCTACTGCGATCATAAGCGCATCAGCATCCCTGGATGCATGTGCAATATCGATGTCAAAGGACAAACGGCCATCTCTGCGGCAAGTTTCAAGCATTTCCTGCAGATCAGGCTCCCAAATGGTCAATTTATGGACACGAAGGTCTTGAATCACATGTTCCCGATCGACCGCTGTCACGATATGACCTAACTTTGCCAAGCAAACTGCGGCTACTAAGCCGACATAACCCGTTCCAATAATTGTTAATCGCATGCGTAGTCCTCCTTCAAGCTGAATAGAAGCCAGATTTCTTGCCGATACGACGGAAATCTATGATCATTTCATAATCATGAAGCAATTGATCAAAGATGGCGTCCCACGATCGACCCAGAGCGAATTCTCTTGCTTCAAAACCAAACTTCGTCAAACACACGCTGTCATCGATCAATGAGATGATTTCTTGTACAAAGGATTGCGGCTGACGAGGAGTACATAACACGCCGTTTTCCCCAGAGATCACCATTTCTCGTACACCGCCGCTATTGGCTGCAACGACAGGAAGTCCAGATGCCATAGCCTCTTGAACGACATTTCCAAACGTTTCCGTACTCGAAGGGAAGACGAAGAGATCAGCGGAAGCATAAATCTGAGCGAGCTCTTCACCACTTTTATAACCAGCGAATGTGACATTCGAAGGTGCTGATTCACGCAGTTCCTGGAGCTGTGGACCATCGCCCACAATGAGCCAGTGAACACGTGCTTTCACGGAATCTGGCAATAATTTCATGATTGCGGAAAGCGTGTCTATATCTTTCTCAGGTGCAATGCGACCCACATAAAGAAGGAGGTAAGGAGCTGTAATTCCATATCGTTCGCGAACGTCTATGCTCTTCTTTTCAGGTGTATATAAGGAGCAATCTACGCCTCTTGACCAAAGCAACAAGCGATCAATGCCTTGTTCCTGCAGAGTGACTAAGGTATCTCGAGAGGGAGCGAAGGTCGCATCACAGGAATGGTGAAACCATTTCATATAGCTCCAATAAAGGGGGACTGCAGGCTTCATATGGTAATAAGTCAGATAGCGATCAAAGTGAGTATGATAAGAGGCAACATGTGAGATGCGGTGTTTGCGAGCGTAGTGCAGGCCACATAAACCAAGGTTAAAAGGGGTTGCTAGGTGGAGCAAATCGGGCTGAAAGCGATCAAGTTCTGTTCGGATAGCAGCTAGGTTCGGTAAGGCTAGACGACATTCAGGATACAGAAAGAAAGGGATGCTCGTTACTGGACGAATAGGATCCGAATAGACCATATCAGCCGTGCTTTTAGGCGAAAAAACAAGATGCTCGATGTCACGTCGATTCAAATAATCTGTTAACCTCCCAAGTGTGAGTGCAACGCCGTTCATTTGAGGAACAAAAGTGTCGGTAAACAACGCGAGACGCATATGAATCCCTCCTGTAGTTCCAAGTTTAGCTTCAGCGTAGCAGGAGAGTGTTCGGGGAATATCAATGGAATATGAACGTCATATTATAATTTCACGTTAGGCATATGGTGCTCTGAAAATCATATATTTGCTTGAATTCTCCTTTTCTAATCAGATAAGATTAGAGTTTCTAGGAAAAATTTAGATTCTTGAGGAGCAAGCAATTTTGTTAAAAGATGAGAAGAAATTAAACGCGACCCAGAATCCTTTTGTCCTCATGCCCATCTTGTTGTTGATCTGGGGGGCGGTTGCAGCAGTTAGCAAGTTGGTTTTAAATCGATTGGATAGCTATCAGGTGTTGTTTTATATGTACGGCATGGGTGTGATCATATTTGCAGTCATTTTAGTCATTAGAGCATGGGGGAAGCCGGTTAAGGTATGGAGGTTTTCGGAGTGGTTGCTGGTACTTGCCTGCGGAGTATTTACGTTTCTATATGACTTTCTCTATTTAAAATCACTAGAGCTCATTCCAGCCGTAGAAGCGTCTATGTTAAATTATTTATTTCCTATTTTCATCGTTATATTCGCAATTCCAATTCACAAGGAGAGGTTGAATAGGTATAAAATCCTCTCAATTCTCATGGGGTTTGCAGGAACACTCCTACTGGTTACGAAGGGCGATTTCGCGAATTTCAGTTTTACAAACGTAAGAGGAGACCTGTTAGCGATTCTGGCTGCCATAAGCTGGGGGTTATTTACGAACTTCGTGAAGAAGAACAAAAAAGACATGCTAGTTAGTACCTTTGTGATGACCTTATTAGCTTGGCTATTGTCTATTGCGGGGATGCTGGTTTATTCACAAGGAAAGCTGCTACAGCTGATAGATTTCTATGGTGTTCTATGGTTATGCTTGAGTAATATCGTATTCGGGTTCTTCTTGTATTTCAGAGCATTGAAGTACTCGTCAGCCTCTTTAATCGCGAGTTTCACCTTCTTCGCCCCCTTTGTAACACTTGTGTTTATCATGATTTTGTTGGGGGAGCGGCTATCTTGGCTGGATGGCTTAGCGGCCGTTCTCATTTTGTTAAGTGTTCCGGTACAGAAGTTAGGAGATGTCATTCATAAGCGAAGGGGAGGACTATTATGAAAATAGGCGCGATTAATCATTTACTTTTCTCGGTGTCAGACTTAGAGAAGTCGATTGCATTTTATCAACAAGTTTTCGATGCCAAAATAGTAGTGAAAGGGCGTAATTTAGCCTACTTCGATTTAAATGGGTACTGGTTAGCATTGAATCAAGAGAAGGATATTCCGCGTCATGACATTCACTATTCGTATACGCATTTGGCTTTCACGATTGATGAGAATGATTTTGATGAAATCTATGAAAAACTTAAGCGGCTAGATGTACATATACTTCCAGGTCGGACTAGGGACGAAAGAGATAAACAGTCGATATATTTCACAGACCCAGACGGGCATAAATTCGAATTCCATACAGGGACGTTAGTGGACAGAGTAACCTATTACAAAGAGGATAAATCTCATATGGTGTTTTATGAATATTCGAAGAACTCACAAGGTCAGTAGTAAAATAAATGGAAAACCTCCCGTTAATTTCAGCAGATTTAGGGTATTGAGCGCTTTAGATGGATTTTCTACAGTTAATATTGCCTAAATCGTCGCTTCAGAGGAAATCGAGGCGAATTAGATGCAGGGAATCCAGTTATTTGTGAATTTCGAAAGAAAAGACGGAAATTAACTACAGGAAATCCATTTATTTACCTGGAGAAGGGCAATTTGTGGGCAATCCGCAAGATGTTAACTTAAATAGTGTGAAAAAGAGACCGTACTCCTCAAGTAGAATGATCTGCTTGAAGGGAACAGTCTCTTTTTGCTTACCTGATCAGGGCAGCATCGCCAGAAACGACTTTGATGCTGCTGACAGGGGAACTCCCCGAAGTGTGGCTATCCCTATTTGACGCGCAGGGGGTGGGGAAGCTAACGGAATTTCGATTAATTCGCCGGCAGCGAGTTCCTCAGCTACATAATTACCGATGACGAAAGCAAGGCCAAAGCCACGTTTGGCAAATTGCACAAGGAGATCGATGCTGCCAAGCTCGAACTCAGGTGTGAGGATTACGCCCTCAGAGGTGGCGAAGTCATCGATATAGCGCCTCGTGCTTGCTCCATTTTCCAATAATAATAGGGGGTATTTGTGTAAATCATCCAGGGATATCGGACTTCCTGCCAGATGTGCATAGGGCTTTCCGCCGACAAGGCAGTCTTGAATCGTCGTACTTTCGCGAAATTCGATTTGTTTGTCCGAAGCGGGAAGGCTGACGATACCAAAGTCAATTTTACCTTCCTTGAGAAGTGCGATGGTTTCAGGTGTTGTTCGGTTCGTAACTCGGATTCGCACACCTGGAAATTGTTCATGGAAAGCCTCCAGATATGGCAAAAGATAATACTTGCACAACGTGTCACTTGCCCCAATATTGATCTCCCCGCTATGTAAGCTATGCATGTCAGCGATGGCTTTTTCGCCTATTTTCATAAAGCTAAATGCCTGCTCGACATAACGAAATAACACTTCACCTTCAACCGTTAATGTGACTCCTTTGGCCGTACGAAAGAAGAGTTGTCCACCGAGCGCTGCTTCCAATTGCTTAATCGTATGACTCACTGCGGGTTGTGTGATATGCAGCACTTCGGCCGCTTTCGATAAACTTCCCGTATGGGTTGTCCAATAAAAGACGCGGTACCACTCCAGATTAACATCCACAAACATTACCTCACTTTATATATGGTATAACTTATATCAATTATTCTAATGACGTTAAGGCAATTATAATAAGCTTTGTCAGGCAAAACAAGTTTAGGAGGCGTTAGATTTGACTGTAACTGCGATAGTTGGCGCGAATTGGGGAGACGAAGGTAAGGGGAAGATGACGGATGTCTTAGCGGCACAATCATCTTATGTTGTTCGATACCAAGGAGGAAGTAATGCGGGTCATACGATCATTAATGATTACGGCAAATTTGCGTTGCGCATGCTGCCTTCAGGTGTGTTTTATTCACATGTTACGAATGTGATAGGGCCGGGAACGGCACTCGACATCGATATCGTGCTAAGCGAATTGGAGGAACTTGCAGCAAGAGGCGTACCTACGCCGAAGTTGTTCATCTCTGAGCGGGCACAAGTTGTATTGTCCGTACATCGACTCTTCGACGAACTCGAAGAAGAGCGGCTTAGCGCTCGCAGTTATGGATCAACGAAGCGCGGGATTGCGCCATTTTACGCGGACAAATATGCTAAGCTCGGCATTCAAGTTGCCGATTTATTTAATGATACTCGGTTAAAGGAACGACTCGAGCATATGCTTACAGCGAAAAATGTGTTACTTAAACATCTCTATGGTCGTGCAGCCATCCAGTCAGATGAACTATTGGAACAGCTGTTGCGCCAAGCTGAACGAATAGCTCCTTATGTGTGTGACACAACAACTCTGCTTCAAAATGCCAATGAAAATGGAGATCTCATATTGGTGGAAGGACAGCTAGGTGCTTTACGTGACCCGGACCATGGGATTTATCCGTATTCAACGTCGTCATCGACCCTGGCTGGCTTTGCATCAGTGGGGGCAGGACTACCAGCCAGATCAATCTCACAGGTCATCGCCATTGTCAAAGCCTATTCGAGCTGTGTAGGAGCAGGCCCCTTCGTTACTGAATTGGGGGGGAGCGAAGCGGAGGAATTACGTCGTCGCGGAGGCGATGCCGGTGAATATGGCGTAAACACGAAGCGTCCTAGACGCATGGGGTGGTTCGATGTAGTTGCAACCAAGTATGGCTGTATGATCCAGGGAGCGACAAGTGTCGTTTTAACAAATCTCGACGTGTTAGGCTACTTGGATGAAATTCCTGTTTGTGTCGGCTATGAATTAGCGGATGGTACAATTGTTGATCGCTTTCCAGTTACTGCGTTGATGGATTCGGCTAAACCTGTATGGTCACGAATGCCAGGTTGGAAATGTGATATCTCTCAGATTAAACGCATGGAAGACCTTCCAGAAGAGGCAAAGACCTACATTCAATTCGTCGAATCCACAATCGGCGTGAAGATTTCAACGGTTTCTGTTGGACCTAAGCGCGAGCAAATTATTCAACGATAGCTTCAGTATACGTATTTTAGCCGCCGCGAGGTGGCTTTTTATTACATGTCATAGGAATTGAGGAAATGGGAAAAATAACCACAAAACATGTTTCGGAGGGATTCTATGAAGAAAATGATGTTGGTTGTGTTGATTGTGGGGAGTGCCATGATTAGCCCCGTGCAAGTCAAAGCTGATGTATCTATGCCATGTAGTGCTGTTCTTGAACCTGTAACTACTGACAATGCGAATGCCAAAGGCGCAGCGCTCGTTTATAAAGTGAAGCTCACACCAAGCTTTCCCCGTACAAGTGTAAGCATCCATGCGAATCATTTACCTGTGCCCTCTACAGCGGGAGATTATGATGGTTATGAAGGATTTACTTTTATTCCAAATGAAATAAGCTGGCGTTTCAAGCTGTTCCCAACACCTGAAGAAGGCAGTCCGACTTGGGCAGGAAGAATCGATGATATAACAGCTGATATAACGAATAGTACGATGGAAGTTCGATTATCGAATACAAAAACTGGTAAGTTGGGGCCTGTCATTTTAAGGAATACGATGAATGCTTGTAAATAATAGGAGGATGATTGCAACTTATTTGTATTGCCATCGTCTATTGAAGTAAGATGTTAAAAACTGGGTTATATGTAAACCTAGTTTGTTGTATAAAAACTACGAAAAATTCATTAGACGAGGCGATGCTATGAGATGGTTGATAATGCTAATCTTACTTAGTTGTGTTAGTTGTATGACTGGATGCTCTGCCTATGCTGTACATCATGATCTGAGTAACGAAGTGAGCATTCAGCAACAGGATGACTTGAAGCCAATCGTTAAGAAGCTGTTTGGTACTGAATTAGAAAAGGACGAGGCTGCTTCCGTCTCTGTAAGCAAACGAATTTTAAATTATAAGATTCATGATGAAATTCAGATTTTAAAAAATGAGCAGGATACCTACTATATTGTCACCTATGACATATTGCCGGCTTCCCTGGAATTCATTCTTGCTGGAGGCGGTGAAAGAGCCGAGGATGGATGGATCACAAACTGTGTGCGCTATGTTACACTTCAAGCAGTAAACGGTGAATATCAAATAAAAAGCATGAGCTCTGGGCCGTGAAGTGGTCAGAAGAATAGATGCATTTGGGAGGATATATCTATGACTGAACAAACCATTGCACAAAGATTAGAGGCATTAGGGATCCTACTACCTACGGCAAGTGAACCAGCGGCGAAATATACGAATTATGTGAAAGTGAACGGACTTTTGTATGTGTCAGGCAAGGGCCCGTCCGACAGTCCAAAAGGGAAATTGGGAAAGGAATACACAACGCAAGAGGGTTATCACTTTGCTAGATTAACTGGTATCGAGATTCTTGCTGTTCTGCAATCTGCATTAGGTTCTCTGGAGCATGTTAAACAAGTTGTCAAACTCCAAGGGTTCGTGAATGCTGTTCCTGAATTTGAGGAGCATCATTTGGTGCTAAATGGATGTTCGGATCTGATGTTGGATGTATTCGGCGAAAAGGGGAAGCACGCTAGATCGGTCTTCGGAGCTGTTTCAGTTAGAGATAACCTGCCGATTATCGTGGATTCTATTTTTGAAGTAGCGGATTGAGATCCGAGTTGGCCAATAATGAGCGGTCCATGATGAATAAAAATGATGGCATCGCTCTATTTTTTTTAGTGAAGCATAATGGAATCAATGATATCATTGTCATGAGTATTTATTGAACAATGGAAAATTAATATGTGCATCATTATCTATTTTTAAGTGAGTTTTGGAGGGATTAAGAAGTGAAGAAAGCAAGATGGAAGCTGCTTACGTATGTGCCTTTCCTAGCAATAATAGTCATTATCGCTTTAATTCAAACGTTCATGCTGGCGAATGAAAATGTGAAGCCATTTCCAGAACCATTTGGCCGAGCAACGGAATTACCACAGTTGGCTGCCTATGGTGAACCTGTGCAAATGATTGCCAATGGTAGTTTTACATATCGAGCAGGGAAAACACTTGAATTCGTCACGATTGATGAAGAGGGACGTCATCGTACTGAGAGCCGTCCTATACCAGATGCGGGCAGTTTCCATGCCTTTAAGATGTTGGATATGGATCATATTATATGGATCGGGGACAGCAATAAACTGTATGCGAGTGAGTGGAAGAGTGATTCATGGAGTTTGAAGAACGCACTCATTGCGAACGAGATAGGTCATGTGCAAACGGTCGTGGGGCCAAATGGGGAAAACGTTCTGCTAGCGTACAATGATTCATCGCTTTATGTCAGCGAATTTCATCCGAATGCTAACCTTACCTGGACTAAACTTGATATTGTGAATGTGAAGCAAATACAAGGTGTATGGGATACGTCTGCTGGCAGCATCTCGCTTGTTTATGCGGTCAGTAAAGATGGCAACGAATCCTTTCACTACGCGAAGCTTGGGAATACAACCTGGATTCCGCTTTCGCAGATGAAGCTTAAGGACTTAGATAATGCAACGAGCAGTTTGGATGAAATGACGCTAGCCGTAGATGGTTCTTCATTTATCACCGCGTACACAACGAGTTCACGCAAATCAGGTAAAAGCTCCTTACATAAGCTCACTTTCCCCGCGAATCAACCGGATAAGATACAAGATGAGGTCTTAAACCTTCCTGTCGCGAAGGGGATCGATTCCGATACGATTTTGCATCCTATGTTTATGAAGGCGTCTTCTGGCGAAGTAACTCTGGTGGTTTCATCGGTGTATGAGAAAAATAGGCGCCAATCGAGTCAAGAGGTGTACAAGATTGGCTTTAAGGATGGAAAAGTGGTGGATTCTTCGAGGATCAGCCAATTCGGTGGTTTTGCCGTATATCCGACTTTCGCCTCGTATAACGGGAGTTCAATTGCCATATGGCTGGATGCTGTGAATGCCGAGACGTTTCGCGTTTACTACGCCACAGATCAGCTTCCTTATCAGGAGCGAATGAACAGCCTTCGTGCAGAGGACTTGCAACAAGCAGCTGGGAATTTGCCGTTGTTCTGGGGGATTGGCGTTCTCACTGCCCTGATTAGCTTAAAATGGATTCTTTTGCCTGGCCTTTATTTAATCGTTATCAGTGTATTTTGGCAATATCACTATGACGAGCATGCCATGCGGCACTTTGGGATATCTATGGCGATGTATCTGATTGTCAAAGCATTGTTTATTGGCGATTACCGTAAACAGATTGCTCTGCAAGTGATGCCGGATTTCTTACAATCGGTTTGGGCTAGCTTGTTCTTACTACTTCTGTTTGCCCTTATATCTTATTTCATAACCCGCTTATGGAGAAAGGGTTTATCCGAACGAAATGTTGGACTTGAAATGTTCTACTTCGTAGTTCTTGATGTTTTCATGACGAATATGTGGTATTCATTCTTTATGTCTCCTGCTACCTTATAATGATTTTCGTGCAAAGGAATTGAAATAAATGGTATTCATTGCTAAAATAGAAGGATGAATAAACGTTGTGTGACTGGCGGAGCATGGGGAACCATGAGGGAGCACATCGATAAAGGCCGTACGCCTGGGCAAGAGGTAAGGGGAAATCCCCTTACCTCTTTATGTTTGATCCTAACTTGAGAGGAATGATAAGATGACCGCGGAAACCGTAATCTTGGATGGTAATCGAGTGGCAACAGACATGAAAGAGGCCTTGAAACGTAGGGTTAATGAATTAGCATTAAAGGAGATCATTCCTTGTTTGGCAACGATATTAGTCGGTGGAGATCCTTCTTCAGCCACATATGTGAAAATGAAAGGGAATGCGTGCAAGCGATTGGGGATCCGTTCTATTCGTATAGAACTTCCTGAACAAACAACGACGGAAGAATTGGTTGCTGAGATTAATAAGCTGAATGCAGACCCTAGTGTACATGGGATATTGTTACAACACCCTGTGCCTCATCATATTGATGAAAGGACTGCATTTGAAGCGATTCGTATCGAGAAAGATGTGGATGGCGTAACTACGCTTGGATTTGCTCAAAATGCCTTCGGCTTAGCTGATTTCCCTTCCTGTACTCCTGCTGCGATTCTTGCTATTATGGACTATTATCAGATTTCAATAGAAGGCAAGCACGCTGTTGTCATTGGACGAAGTCCTATTCTCGGGAAGCCCGTTTCCATGATGTTACTCAATCGGAATGCGACCGTAACGATGTGCCATTCGAAGACTGCGAATTTAGAAGAGATGGTAAGGTTAGCGGATATTGTTGTAGCGGCAGTTGGTAAACCGAAATTTGTGCAGGGGGATTGGATTAAATCAGGAGCCGTCGTGTTGGATGCGGGGTATAACGAAGGCAACATAGGGGATGTTGATTATGAGGCCTGTAAGGATAAAGCATCAGCGATTACCCCTGTTCCTGCAGGTGTAGGGCCCGTCACGATAGCTACTTTGTTAAAGCACACTGTAGATGCAGCAGAAAAGTTAGCTTAGTTGAGGTCGAAAAGGGGGAGCGGGATGAAATTATTTCATGTTAGCGAAGAAAAAGATATTTCTATTTTCAATCCTAGACGACCTTCAAGGAAAGATCTGGACCCAAACAAAGGATTGGTGTGGGCGATTAATGAGAAATGTTTCCCCAATTTCCTAACGCCTCGGAATTGTCCGAGAGTTACTTTTCATGCCAATGCGGCAACCACGGAGGAAGATAAAAAGTACTATTTGTCTTCAAATTCAATGGATCACGTTGTGGCGATTGAGCATAAATGGTTTGAAATCATGAAGAATACAACGTTATATATCTATGAATTTAATATGTCAGATTTCTACCTGCATGATATTGGAGCGGGTTACTATGTGAGTGAGAAAGCACAAGTTCCCATCCATCAATTTGAAATAAACGATCTATTCGGTGAGCTTTTTAAAAGGAATATCGAAGTCAGGCTTCTTACAAATTTGTGGGATTTATCTGATAAAATTCAGCAATCGAGTTTTCAGTATTCCATGTGTCGGATGGGCTTTGCAGAACAGCGTTTAACATGAATGTAGATCAGATTTTAAAATTATAGAAGAAAATAGGAGGGATTATTTTGACTTTGATAATCTATGTAGTGGATGCATTCACGGATAAAGTATTCAATGGAAATCCTGCTGCTGTGTGTTTAACTGCAGAACCACTTGATGAAGAGTTGATGCAGCGAATTGCTTCAGAAATGAATCTTTCTGAAACAGCTTTTATGTTTCCTCAGCAAGGCGGGTATTCACTTAGATGGTTTACACCAAGTTCTGAGGTGGATTTGTGTGGACATGCGACATTGGCAAGCGCGCACATGTTGTGGGAAACAGGGATGTTATTACAGAACCAACAAGCAAGTTTCTTTACCAAAAGTGGACTATTAACAGCAATAAAGCTTGATGCTTGGATTCAACTTAATTTTCCGGCAGAACCTGTGAACGAATGTGAATATCCTTCCGAATTAATTGGTGCACTAAATATTGATCCTTTATTTGTTGGACGAAATAGATTCGATTATTTCATTGAAGTTGAATCTGAAGACATCATTAAGAGACTAAGTCCTAATTTCTCTTTATTGCAGACTATTCCAACAAGGGGAATCAATGTGACAAGCCGCTCAAAAGACTTTGACTTTGTTTCGAGATGCTTTTTCCCAGCCGTAGGCGTGAATGAAGATCCCGTAACTGGCTCATCTCATTGTGGTCTTGCACCATATTGGGGTAAGAAATTAAATAAAACGGATATGTATGCGTATCAGGCATCCGCAAGAGGCGGTATTTTAAAAATAAGTTTGCATGAAAACAGAGTTTTAATGTCAGGACAAGCAGTAACGGTTATGAAGAGTGAGTTGTTCGTTTAGCATAAGGAGAGGTAGAAATGGCGCGCGTTTTATTTATGAATGGTGGATCTGAGGGACATATTAATCCCACTATTGGAGTCGTGCAAGAGCTGATTTCCCGTGGCGAAGAGGTTGTGTACTTTTGCATAGAAGCTTTCAGGGAACGTATCGAAAAGACGGGAGCTACAGTACGAACTTTTGACGACCAACAATTTATAAAAGCCTTTATCTCAGGTGGAAGAGACCATATGCTGGAGAGAATCAATGGTCTTCTACTAACCGCAGATATCGTTATCCCAAGCGTGCTTGAACAGATTAAAGAGGAACAATTTGATTATATCATCCATGATTCCATGTTTGGTTGTGGACGTTTACTTGCTCAGCTGCTTCAACTTCCTGCAATTAATTCTTGTACGTCTTTTGCGCAGTCAAAAGAATCCATTGATCGAGAGTTGGAACAATTTTCAATTGACGTTCCTACAGAAATTGTTAAACCTATCTATGATCAATTTCAAAACCTGACGATGATGGTGAAGGAAAAATATGATGTAGAGATTCATTCTCCATACGAAGTATGGTGTAATCCAGCACCGCTTACAATCGTCTATACCACAAGGGAGTTTCAACCGAATGGAGAATCATTCGACCAGACTTATAAATTCGTAGGGCCATCGATCTCAACACGATTAAGCCTAGAAAGCAACGAGTTTACAGCAATCCAGGAAAGAAAACATATTTACATTTCATTGGGGACCGTGTTTAACCGATCCATTAATTTCTATAAACTTTGTATGGAGGCATTGGGGAGCACAGAACAAGCCATTGTAATGTCAATTGGGAATAACGTCCACCTATCTGATTTAGGCGAAATTCCACCTAACTTTACCGTGAAACCCTATGTTCCACAAACAGAATTGCTGCCCTACACGAAATTATTTATAACACATGGTGGGATGAATAGTGTTCATGAAGCACTCTATTACGGGGTTCCGCTTATTGTAATCCCACAAAGCGCAGATCAGCCGATCATTGCTGAGCAAGTCGACAGTATCGGAGCAGGCATTACATTGCAAATGCAAAGTTTAACTCCTGCTCAACTACGGGAAGCCGTAGATCAGGTGTTAAGCGACACAGCTTTCTTTACTGCTGTTGCAAAAATAAGGGAATCTTTCCAAGAATCAGGCGGGTATTGTCAAGCTGTTGATGAGATTGTGGCATTTAAAAGGCAGTATGGGATTAAGTGAACGAAGACCCTCAACGCAAAGCTGGGGGTCTCTTTTTTAACACGTGAGAATTTATATGTTTGTGGTCTTGGGGTGAGCGATGCTTACCCTATTTAAATTGGCCTGATGAAGTTTGGTGAATAGATGGATTATCTACAGTTAAATCGAGTTTTTGAGGGAATTTTGCATAAATAGCTGTATGTTTTCCAGTTGATAGAATTTAATTAGAGTGCAAGCCCTCCAAAAGCCACCAACACCGTCCTTCCTAATTATGGTAAAATATGCGGAGTGGGTTTTAATTTTTTTGATGGAAGGTGTGTACAATTGAGCATGTCTGATGAATTAAGTAAAGAAATACTGGATGAGTTGAAGAGAATAAACGAAAAACTGGATCAATTACATACGTCAAAAGGGTTGTCGACGCCGATGAAGTTTGTTGCCATATTGTTGGGGTTCGTGGTAATTGGTCCTACGATTACAATCTTAATATCTCGGTTGTTTAATTAGTGACTAGTCACAATCATTGCTTGTAAAGACGTTATAACAAACGATTTAGAATGGAGATTCACATAATGAGAATGTATACAGATCCCAAAGGAGAAGCTTACGAGCAAGTCATTGATTTAGCGATACGAAACTCGGAATGTTTTGTACTTAGCGAAAGATTATGGCATCTTGCAGATGGGGAGGAGAAGCTATACACAAGCGCATTAGAAGCGTTGGAGCCTTACTTGGAGAAGACAATTATCATCCAAGGCGAGAATATCGAAGATGTTATCCAAATTAAAAAATCTTATCGCAGTCATGCTTTTTATACCGCAGGAACTTATTATTTATATAAATGTTGTGATGAAAGTGGGAAAATTCTGAAGCAGATGGCAAATCAGTTGTCGGATTGGATATTCCCTAAACTTCCGGAAGACTTGTGTTTCTTGAAAGAAGGTGGAGGAGATTTCCTTTACTCGATCGTACATGAACATGAGTATGGGATGGATGTAACGGAAGAAGAAGCCGTGGCACTGATGGATCAAATTACTGGACTTTTTCTAAAAGTAGAGGCTCATTCAGACTTTGATCGACTATTAGATGATGCCATTAAGCATAAAACAGATTGGCTTTATATTAGTCGTCATCAATTAAAAGAGTTGCCGGAGAGAATCCGGGAGCTTACAGAGCTGCGGGAACTGGTAATTTTTGAACAAGATCTTTTCCACTTACCTGAGGGGCTGTTCGAGTTAAGTAAGCTTGATAGCTTGACAATCCAAACAGCTGATTTGGCGTATATTCCAGCATCCATAGCTAAGTTGAAGAACCTAAGAGTACTTTGCATCCAATGCGGAAGCTATGATCGACCAACTCCGGGATTTCAGATAAAGCCAAAGGAGGAGATCCATCTAAACGTGATACCAGCTGAAATTGGAGAGCTAGAGAAGCTGGAACAGTTAACGATACAATATACATCAATTCATGAGTTGCCAATCGAGCTCATGAAGCTGAAGAAGTTGCGATTACTAAATGTTAGCATGTGTATGATTGAGCGGAAGCCTGATTTTCTTAAAGATATGGAGCAATTGGGATTTATAAATATAGCGCGAGATTCGGAATGGGAACACGAGTGAATCCGAACTGTAATGAAGATTATAGATAATCGGAGAGGAGCTCGCCTTGTGGCAGCTTCTTTTTTTATTTGATCGTTCCTGATGTCGAAACAATTACTCACCAAATGAGTCAAATAATGGAAGGTTTGATCTCGCAGGATGGAATCTGTTTATCTAAGGAGGTAAAGATGGCCTTTGTTCATTTGATTGTTTTGGTGCTGTTCGTTGAAGTTTTGATAACAATTGTAGTCAGTTTTGGCATTTACTTTGGATTTGCGATCTATCCGTATACGCTGACAACGTTAACTACAACAGGTGCTGTTGTACAGTCACCAGGTTTTAACGCAACCATTCCATTGTATATGCCTTCACTTGCTGATTTGAAAGTTCCATACACGTTTCTACGGTTAGGCACACCAGTATGGGGAGGCGTAGCTTTCTTAGTAACTGCCATTTTAATGGCAGTACAAAGTTTTATACGAGGCATGTATCTAGGCGGTCTGAAAGGCTGGGTGTTGAACAAGGAAAAAGTCCCACTGTTCGCAAATGGACGCAGATATTTCGGCGATATGATCGCTTGGACGATTTTTCAAAGCGTGACTGGCGCGGTGCTTCTCTTCATCGCAGCAGCATTTTTTCCAATTGGACTCATCCTCATAATTGCTTTAATGTGTTATTCACTCACGCCATATGTGGTCGTTCTCGAAAATATCAGCTTTAGTGCTGCATTGGCAAAGGCTCCACGCATATTTCGCAGCAATTTCGGTTCCTTGCTGCCGCTTGCATTGCTCGCTATGATTTGCACGCTCGGTGTGAGTTTGTTCCGATCACTGACACCTCCGTGGGGATATGCAGTACCGTTGCTCACTTACGCATGGATTGGAACCTTGCTGATAGGTTGGCTTATGAAAATACTAGCAGTGAAGCTGACGATAAACCCTGAGCAGGCTACTGTTCAACCAATAGGCGAAGTTCGAACTCGAGGAATAGTTAACGCCTTGATTGTGCTGCTAATTCCGGTGTTACTCCTCATAGGAATATTTACCGCTTCTGGAAAGCACTTAAATATGTTCGATTTCGGTAGCAAAAAGCAGCTCGAAGGTATCTCTTACCTGACAAGTTTCTCCGACGTATACTATGCGTCCAAGACGAAGTATACAGCGTACTTGTGGCGAGAAGATGAATACAGTATTGCTATGCATCTTCCTGACCTGTCGGGTGAACGGAAGCCTGATGAACTGAGGGGCATAGCCGATATCACGTGGCAGATGGATGAGAATATTCGCACCGTACAAGGGAATTCAACCCGAATCGATGTGAAGCCAATTATGCACAAGAGCCAGTTGATGTATCGCCTGGTTAAGGAGACAGCTAAGGATGGCAATGTCTATTACTCTAGTTTGAGAGGCTCATCTTCGATTCTGGCAGGTAACGTGGAGCCGCGTGAGCCATTCTCTGTACAAATCATGGTCAGTGGAGATGGCAGTCAAATTTTTGTTATACAATACCCAACACGCTTCGATATTGCGCCTGTATTCCGTGTTTCGGATGACGGGAGATTTGTGATTACGGGAACAAGCCCACGGAATCCAATGGATTTCCACACCTATTGGTTTACTACTGAACAACATACCGATCATATATTCAGTTTACTGGCTGCGAAGAACCAACTGAATGACACCGCGATGTTTAACCGAGCCTACCTCGCGCTTGCTTCTGCCATGCAGGAAGGAGACGGGCGAACGGTTGTTAATGTGCTTTCGACAATGCGGCAGTCCGGCGTAGACGTGAAAGCACCGGATTGGGATATCCCGACGTGGACGGACAACTTGCAACGTCGATATCAAGGTGCAAGCTTGCAGAAATCTTTGGAGCTGCTGACGAAGGCAGGCATTCAAGGTGGTTATGAAGTCACAGATCTATCAGATAAAAATGAGGATAAGGTCGGTGTTTACCGTCTAGTGGTACCATTCCCAGAAGGCGTTATACCGATTACCTATAAGGAATCTAAGGTAGATGGCAAGCTGCTGTCCATACAAGTAATGGAGTAGATTATTTAAACTTTGCTTTAATTGTTCTTGCACTTATTATTGGTCGTGTGGCATTATCAACTTAAGTTTCCTTTCGTTTTCAAATAAATAGACATACCAACGGAGTGTAATCGACATGGGAAGAGAATATGTAAGACCTATTTACAATGCTGGTGAATCGCTGTTGAAGGAAATTCAACGTACGAATGTACCAGAGGATGGGGTAGCGATATGGAGTCTGGGTCAAGCAGGAGCGTTGATTAAAGGTGGCAGCACAGACGAAGTCATCTGTATTGATCCTTATTTAAGTTATTCGATTGAATTGGAGAATCCTGATACTGAATTCAAAAGGGAAATTCCGCCGCCGCTCACGCCGCAGAAGTTGAATGTAAACATCGTACTACTCACGCATTTTCATAATGATCATATGGATTTAACCACGATCAAAGGTGTTTCTGAAGCTCATCCGGAGACGAAATTCGTCGCCCCAGCTTCACATGTGAATTTGCTACAAGACATTGAACTGGATGCAAGTCTCATCATTGCTGCTAAGCAAGAACAGGTGATTTCCGGACGTGGTGTAACAATTACCCCTGTTGCGGGAGCGCACACTGCGTATGAGATGGATCAGGATGGGAATCAGTATTATTTGGGCTATTTTATCGAAATCAACGGGGTGAGAATCTTCCATACAGGAGATACTGTTGTCACACCAGAGTTGATCGAGCATGCCAAGAAATTTCAGCCTCATGTAACACTTCTGCCGATTAACGGAGGCGATTATGCACGAACTTCCAGAGGAATTGTAGGTAACATGAACTTCCGTGAAGCTGCAGATTTCGGTGTTGAGGTCGGATCGGATCTCCTAATACCGATTCATTTCGATATGTTTTCCAATAATCGTGATAACCCGGCTTACTTCGTTGATTATTTGTTCCACACGTATCCCGCGCAGAAGTTTCATATGATGTCTGCAGGCGAGCGATTTATCTATTTTAAATAAGAGAAATGGATAGCAAGACGAAGGGCTGCCTTAAGGCAGCTCTTATTTGTGATTCAAAACGATGATTAATAAGACAACCATAGGATTGGACAAATAAAAGATCCACTTAGTAACGATTTTTGATATATTTAATAAGTAGATATGAACATATAAGCCGTTAGGGAGGAATGTACATGTACACGTTTGGATGGTGCAGTGGGATTCAAGAAGCGGAGAGACTTAGGCAATTGGGCTTTGATTATATCGAATGTGCACTCGTATCATTAAATTTAGAGGATGAGGCGGATTTCACCACCAAGCTGCCTATGTATCTGAACAGTCCACTCCCGGTACATGCATTCAGTATATTTTTCCCAGGAGACTTGAAAGTGGTCGGTCCAGAAGCCGATGAGGAAAGAATTCGACGATATGTTCATAAAGCTGCAAACGCTTTAAATAAAATCGGGGCTAAAACGGCCGTTCTCGGCAGTGGAAAAGCACGTCAAATTCCGGATGGTTGGGATCGTAATCGCGGAGAGCAACAGCTTCTTCAGTTACTCGCACGAATCGGAGATGAGTTCGAAGGAACAGGTGTTACTCTAGCCATTGAGCCTTTGAATCAAAAGGAATCCAACATCGTGAACACGGTTTCAGAGGCAGTGATGTTGGCCAAGCAGATTAATCTTCCATCGGTTCGAGTATTGGCAGATTTCTATCATATGGATGAGGAGCAGGATCCGATTTCCACCCTGATTGAAAATAAGGATTGGCTTCAGCATATTCATCTTGCGGATACTGGGAGGTTGTCACCTGGCACAGGGCAATATCCTTATGATCAATTCGCTGCGGCATTGAAGGCATCCGGCTATGTGGGGATGATTTCAGCGGAGTGTACCGTTCATGACCAGGAGAAAGAACTCGCGGCAAGTTTGGCTTTTATGAGAGAGAAGTTCATGTAGAGTTCCTGTCGAATTGAAAAGGATTTAGCGAAAAGGGGTCGAAATATATAATACCGAGTAATTAACTATGAATTGAATTTTCGGGAATTAGACAGATAAGGTTGTGACGCAATTGTTAAAGGACAAAATACTTCGAAGAGAATCGGGTATCATTACTTACGGTATGACACCTCCTAAGGAAACACATTCGCTAGAGAAAATGGCTGAAATTTCACAAAAACAATGTGAGCGACTTCAGAAATTTCAAATAGATGGCTTAATTCTCTATGATGTCCAGGAGGAAAGTGATCGTATAGATCAAGATCGGCCTTTTCCATACTTGCAAACGGTTGACCCGACTACGTATAGTAAAACGTATTTAAGCAAGTTAGATATCCCGAAAATTATTTATCGGTGTGTGGGTAAATACACAGAGGAACAGTTGGCGGAATGGATACAAGCTGATCTTAAGGAAGAACGTTTTTCCGTATTTGTTGGGGCATCCTCCAGTAAACAAGAAGTTCAAATGGGTCTGCCAGAAGCTTATGCGTTAAGCGGAAAGCTGAATGAAAATCTAACATTAGGGGCCGTTGTAATCCCCGAAAGACACATGAAAAAAGATGATGAGCATCTTAGAATGATTAGCAAAATAGCGAGTGGCAGTCGGTTTTTCATTTCTCAAGCGACCTATAATGTTGAAGCGTCAAAAAATTTCTTATCGGATTATTATTACCATTGTAAAGAAAATAAGCTGGACATGGTGCCGGTACTCATGAATATTGCGCCGTGCGGATCGACGAAGACCCTGGAATTCATGAAATGGTTAGGGATCTCCATTCCGAAATGGTTGGAAAATGATTTGAAGTATTCGCATGATGTCTTGGATAAATCAGTATCCGTTTCCCAACAAATATTTGAAGAAATTTTTGAATTTGGCCTGGAAAAAGGGATTCCGATCGGATGCAGTGTCGAAAGTGTATCCACGCGAAAAGTTGAAATCGAAGCTTCGATTCAATTAGTACATGAGATTAAAGCCATGATGGAGAAGAAAATGAGATCATCGTTTGTTTTTTAAGTGTAGGCCATAAGAAGGAGCAGAACTGCGATAGCAGTTGCTCCTTGTTTTCATTTTAGCTAACTGAAGGGGAATCTCATTGACAATACAAAGCTATGTAGACGAAATGTCAGATGTTTTACAAGCGATAGGTTTTACGGAAAGCGAAATTCGAACAGGTTTAGCCTATATAGACGGCAACCTCTTGGAAGTTGAGTTGTTAGGAAGCGTATCCCCTGTAGACTTCAAATCACTGCAACGGGAACAGCGCAGAAAAACATGGGCATTGCTGGCAACACATAGGAAAAAGAAGGTAGATCCGATTAGGATCGGAAGGTATTTATCACTGTTCATACACATCGGTAAGGACAGTTTTCTAGAGACTAGCGTCGATTTCAATATGGATGATGCTGTGTGGCGAAGAGGATGTTTACGCCTTGTAACCCAATATGATGTCCCTTACATCGTAGTTTGGGAATGGATGCTATCGAAGAGTAAATTTTTCGATTATCGTGGAAACCCTGAGTCCTATGCCTTGGAATTTGTTGAATTAATGGCGCAAACGGATCCAAACCTGTTGCACAAGTTGTACTCGGATCAAAATGTTGAAGTACAACCATATATTGCAGCGTTGTTAACCAAGCATAACGGTGAAGATTATGAAGCATTAGGGTGGTTTGAAAAGCAATTTCAACAGCTTGCTTCAGCTGATCATTTAGATACAGATAATAAAAGAAAGCAGCTGAGAAATTGCGTTTATTTGGCTGTTTCAGTAATGCAGTACAGTCGTATAGCATCCGACTACTTGAAAAAGCTGATTAATGAGGATCCGAATGCTTTTGTAACGAATTGTAGAATGGCTTTTTATCATGATCGTGACAAGGAATTGCGTAAAATCCCTTACATGCTGGAAGAGTTTGGAGCTCTGCGGGAGCACTATCTCATCAACCTTGCTGGACCTGGTCTTGGAAGCCGCGACGGGTCCTATGATGATGTCTTGAGAGAAGAATACGCTGATCGACCGGAGAGCTTCACAAAGGCAATAGCCATGTCTGAAGGTTTAAAAACCCTGCATTTGTGTCGTATAGTCTGGGAGAAAGAAGAGGGGAAGCCTTACTTAGGTGATGCGCTTAGGGAATTTGCTAAATATTTGGAAAGCTTAATCCCGAATGATCCTCAATTATACGCTTACTTTCGAGGAGAAATCCCATTTACAGAGGTTGACCGGTACTTCCGGCATCTACATGAGACTTCGACAGGGTCTAACTATCGTAGACTGCTTGATTTGAAGGATTTACGCAACCTTTCCGAGATGTTCGACAGGGGTTTGTGTTTCTTGGCTTATGCCGATATGGAAACGCTTTGGATCATGGGCAGCTGGCTGTCGGATAAAGGATTTACCGTGACAGAGCTTGTTGAACGAATAACCAACGCTGGTGGTGATAGTCGTATTTTGCTCCCGATGATTGTTACGAAATCTTATGCGAAGTATCAGTCGGATGATGAGGCCTTCAACCAGACTGGATATCAGTTTTTGAAATCTTATATACAGGATCAAGGAGAAGTTATTGTAGCTCTTCTTCAAGACACAGAAGATAATAAATATACGAAGAAGTTTCTTCTCGAAGAGCTTCACCAATCTAATCACGAAACGTACATGCCTCTCATTTCTACCTATCTGAAGGATGATAATAAGGTGGTAAGGGATACAAGTATCGCATTACTAAGGGAATATCCTGCCGCATTGCCTTATGTGAAGCCCTATCTTCTCCATAAAAAGCCTGCAATAAGAGAGTCAGTGGTGCAACTCTTATGTAGCTGGAATGATGCGCCTTCCCACATGGAGCTGGAGCGCTTGCTAGACGTAGAGAAAAATGAAAAAATAAAAATGCTTATTCTAAACACTTTAAAGGAAAAACCAGAGATCACACATCAAGAACCGATTAGCAAAGACGAAATCACATCTTATTGCAGGGCCCAACTACAACATGCGAAGCTTCAACAATTAGATTGGATTCCCTTCAATGAATTACCACGTATACTACTAAAAGCGAATCAACAAATTATTGAACCTGTCATTAGCCAATATTTGTTGTATACCTATGCGATTCAGAATGAGATCGTAATGAATTGGGAAGCTCGCTCGGTGGCAGAACATCTAGAACTGGAAGACCTTTCTCAAGTTGCGTGGTTTCTCATGCAGCTCTGGCTTGAATCAGGAGCCGATGTTCAAAAGAAATGGATTATGGCTTTTGCTACGATGTTTGGCGATGAGCGAGTCATTAACCAACTTCACTCTTGCATCCTGAAGTGGCCACTAGAGTCAAGATTAGCTCTAGCAACAGATGCCGTGAAAGCATTGGTGCTTTCAAAGAAAAATTCTGGCTTGCTTATTGTTGATCAACTGGCTAGAAAGAGCAAGTTTAAGCAATTAAAGAAAACAGCTCAGGATGCTTTAGCTAAAGCTTCTAAAGAACTTGATATCGACCCAGAGGAGCTTGCCGATCGCATCATATCTAATCTCGGTTTCAATTCGACTGGTCACAGAGTTTTCCAATTCGGTGAGCGAGCGCTGAATCTGATACTTACGAAAAAGTTGGAAATCCGAATTGAGGATGCGGAAGGCAAAAGTTACAAATCCTTGCCGACTCCTGGGAAACATGAGAATGAAACGCAAATTAAATCAGCCGTTGATGAATTCAAACAGTTGAAAAAAGAGCTAAAGCTTGTTACGAATTCCATCGCAATCCGATTAGAACAAGCGATGTCTATACGGCGCTATTGGACAAAGGCAGCATGGGAAGAGCTTTTTATTCAGAATGCCATCTTACATTTCTTCGCATGCTCTTTAATCTGGGGGACGTATACGGAGGAGAAAGAGTTGCAGCAAACCTTCCTCTATTTGGATAAAGGGAGTTATACTTCAGCTGATAATAGCGTAATTGAGCTAGATGAGAATTTGTATATTCGTCTTATTCACCCTTTAGAACTGAATCTAACTTCCATTGAATTATGGAGAGAACAGTTGAAAAAGCTTGAGATTGCTCAGCCTGTCGCACAACTAGATCGAAATGTGTTTATGCCTGAGCATGGAGAATCCCTGCATGTTGAACGCTTCGGTGGCGTGCAAGTAAATGGATTCTCGTTGCTAGGGAAGTTAACGAAGGCTGGCTGGCAGCGCGGTTCCATCTTGGATGGGGGAGGTTACTTTGAGTTTTTCAAAGAGAATGAATATCTTGGGGTTGGCGTGAATTTAACCTTTAGCGGAACTTCGGTAGGGTATGAGGATGAAACAGTGACGGTATACGATCTAGTCTTTTATATAGCTGGTAAAGTGAAGAGAGGTCCTTACATCTACAGTAACATCCAAGAGGAAGATCTGATACTCCCCTCGGATATTCCTGATTACTACTACAGTGAAATTCTCTATGAAGTAGATCAGGCGTTATCAACGCGAGTTGGCTTTGTGGAAGATTGGAAGTAAAATAGGTTTGGAGTATAGAGAATGAAAGGAAATAGGTATGAAAACAATTGGATTAATAGGTGGTATGAGTTGGGAATCTTCCTTACTGTATTACCAAATCATCAATCAGCGAGTAAAGGAAAAGTTAGGTGGGCATCATTCGGCCAAAAGCCTCATGTATTCGGTGGATTTTCATGAGATCAAGACGCTTCAGCATGAAGGTAGATGGGAAGAAGCGACTAGCGTGATGATCGAGTCCGCTCAAAAACTGGAATCTGCAGGTTCGGATTGCATAGTCATTTGTACGAATACGATGCACAAGATGGCAAAAGAAGTTGAAGACGCCGTGTCAATCCCGTTACTTCATATTGCTGATGCAACAGCTACTGAGATCGTAAAAGCTGGTATTAAGAAAGTTGCTCTACTGGGCACAGCCTTTACGATGGAACAAGAATTTTACAAAGGCAGACTTGCAGAAAAATATAATCTTGAAGTCCTTGTCCCGAATACGGAGTCAAGGAAAATTGTTCATGATATTATATACGAGGAGTTATGTCTCGGAACGATAAACGAGGATTCCAAGCAATCCTATATTGAGATCATCCGAAATTTAGTTAAAGATGGAGCGGAAGCGGTTATTTTGGGTTGCACCGAAATTACGCTGTTAATATCTCAACAGGATGCGTCGGTACCTTTATTCGATACAACGAAAATTCATGCTGAATATGCGGTTGATTTTGCTCTGAGGGACGTCGCGTATGATTTATGAAATAACGACTCGGTGGGATGAAGCTCTTTGGATGAAAGCGGAGCAAGTATACAAAGAAGCTTTTCCTGAACACGGTAGAAAGAATCGTGCGCTCATTCGAAGCATGTTTGAAAGAGGCATTTGCATGCTGCACACATGGAGCATTGGTGAAGAAGTGGTTGCAATGGCACTTACAGCGTTGAATACAAAAGCACGTATGCTAATTATTGATTATATCGCGGTTCGCCAAGAGCAGCGTGGTCATGGTGTAGGTTTGACATGTATGGGTGACATTCGAAATTGGGCAGAGAACGAGGCAGACTGTCGGGGAATCGTCATTGAGGTTGAGGCTGAACCTTCCAAGGAAAATGCGGATCGGATTCGATTCTGGGAAAAAGCCGGATTTCATTTGACCGAATACGTACATACCTACATATGGGTCCCGGAGACCTATCGGGCTATGTATGTGAGCTTTGGTACGTTCGAGCAGTATGACGGGAGACAATTGTTCGAATATATTACCGAGTATCATGAGAAAGCCTATCGTGTAAAAGGGGAGTAAGAATAGCCCACTCCTTGATTAGGAGGGGCTATTTCTGATAATCTTTTTGGTTGCGCTGTATTTGAACAGCATACGTAATAGTGGTGGTACCGCAAAGAATATGAAAAAGGTACGAAATAACTGATAGCCAACAACGACGGATAAATTAGCATTAATTTCGTGAGCGATGATCCCCATCTGGTCCATTCCACCTGGTGCGAGACTGAGTAAAGCGGTTGATTTGGAGATGGCATGCAGCTGCATAAAGATAAAACTGAGTCCAAATGAACCAAGAAGAAGGAGTACACTACTGCCAATTGCAAGTGAAATGATTTGGAGCTTGTGGTTAAGTTGAGCTGGCTTTAGCATTAAACCAACATGGATACCAATCATAATTTGGGCTGCATTGATTATACTTGTTGGCAGCGCTAGTCCATGAAGTCCAATGAGTTGAATGATTGCTGTACTGAAGGCAGGACCGAGCAAGAAAGCAGTTGGAAACTTGATTTTATGACCTAGAAGTGCACAACTGATACTGACTACGGCGAAAATGAAGATATTTGGTGTTAGGGCACCCCAGCTTGCATTCGAAGTCGTTACCGTTTGAATCAGATTTTCGACTGTATGCTGATTGCCCATGATCGGACTAAACACCAGCAACGGTACACAGATAACGATCATCATGAGGCGAATGACTTGCAAGACGGTCACGATAGTAAGATTAATGCCTTCTGTCTCTTCAGCCAAAATAACCATTTGTGTAAGCCCGCCTGGTATGCTTCCTAGCAATGCTGTTTTGAAGTTAATTCGCGATAGCTTGGATATGAAGTAGGCAAGCGATACGCAGAGCAACATTAGGAGCAGTGTCATGAGTAGCATTGAAGGTAACTGAATCGCCATTTCGTGTAAAGCTGTCGCGGTCATGGAGAGACCAATCGTGTATCCGACAATGATGAGTCCTGCATTTCTAATCGGAGTAGGCCATACATATCGTTCTTTGAACACATTTGAACCAAGTAATACCGCAATCATCGGACCAAGAAGCCATGGGATGGGAATATGTAGGAGTTGGAACAAGTAACCGCCTAACAGGGCAGTAATTAGAGCTACGAACAGCTTAAGAGGAATATTTATGGAGATCTTATGTATTACCATGGATCCAATTCACCACCTTGACAGAACTGTACTAATGTTAGCACAGTTCTATTAAGGGTTCAAATACGTCAAGATTCAGTTAATTAAGCATAATACCAATTATGAAAGTCGAGGAAAGTTATCATGATCTTAAGAAGGATGTATCGTGCCGAATGGCAAACGGGGATGAAGGATCTCGGTTTAAACGCATTAGATATAGGCAACCAAGCACAGTTACTGGTAGCCCAGGGGGAGTTAATGACTGCTGCAGCCTTCGTTTGGCGAAACAATCTATTCCTCTATTATGAGTGCATGAGCCGAGAGGTTTTGCCTGATGAAGTGGCTGGAGCTGCGGTTCCTTTTTTGAAGGATTGGCCAGGACAGGAACAGCCTCGAAAGTGGATCTTAATGATTGATGTATTTCATTTTAATGAGCCTGTAAACGCAGAGCACTGGTTGAGAAAAGAGCCCGTGATCTCGCGGGTAGGGAGAGTTGCTCATTTGAAGCCTGAGATGATGAGTAGTTACATCTATTATCATTATCAGCTGCAAGAGGAGCGTGCTTTCCACGGGGAAAAGTATGAAATAATTGCGATGCATGAGAACCTTCTATTCGGTTATCAAGAATTTCCCAAAGTGATAGAAGAACCTGTTGTGACAGGGCGTTTAAGCACGAATGGGACCCCCGAGAATTGGAACGATTCGCGGATGGATCTGCATTTTCAACCATGGGAAGAGGATGGACATTTGTATTTTAAACCGATTGATCAAGTGTTTGCTTATTATATTGGTGATTTGAAAGATCGAAGTTAAAGTTAATTTATACGATAGAATTGGAGATCTTGATAAGTCAAATAGAGTTGTTTGATTAAAGTGGGCACTATGTAAGAGTTGAGGAACCAGATAAATATGCGGATGTTGTTATTCGATTTATTATGAGTGTGTCCCCAAAAAAGGAGATAGTACGTTGAATTTTAAATTAATGGATTTGCAAAATTATCTTAATGAGTTAAAAGAAGTAGAGAACAATGCTTATTATGAATTTCTAAAGGTATCGTCAATGAGTGTAGGCCTCTATAAATTGAATAAAGGTGAACTGGATAAACAAAAGCCACATACTGAAGATGAGGTTTATTTCATCATTGAAGGTGAAGCATCGTTTCAGAATGGAGATACACTTGCACAAATAAGTAAAGGGGACGTTCTATTCGTAGAGGCCCATAAAGAACATAGATTCTTTGATATTACAGAAGACTTAACTATCTTAGTATTCTTTTCACCGGCAGAACATGCCAATAAATAGTGTGCGAATGTTAAAAAAAGACACCACACGGGGTGTCTTTTTTGGGTTTGGGGTAAGCGAAGCTTACCCTTTTTTATGGGTGAGTTAGTCGAAAAATCGACTATCTCGAAAGAAGTAGTCTGATTATTTTGGCAACAAGTTAAGGATCTTCGGATATTAACGCACATGTGCAACCTTTAAGCTCAGTGAACGTCGATAAAATACAGGCTTGACATTCCCCAGAATCCCCTGTAAGATATTGAAAAATTCATATCGAAATATTAATGATTGGGACAGTAATTCCTAACAGACAGTCACAGCGAGCCGGGTCAGTGTAAGCCGGTACGGATGTTAAGAATGAAACGGACCCAGGAAATGGTTTGCCGAAATTGGAGTAGGTAAATCCGGTCTTTCGACCGTTACGAAACAGAGGGGTTAAACCAGAGGTTTAACACTTAGAGTGGTACCGCGGGAATTTTCAGCTCTCGTCTCTTTCATAGAGACGGGGGCTTTTTATATTTTCTAATAAAAGATAGGAGAGAAACGCTATGATAAATTATAAGCATGATTTGGCAGGTAAAATCGCAGCGTTACTAACTAGTTTTGACGCCAAGGATATTATGGGATGGATGGAATACCCAGCGAATCCGGATAAAGGAGATCTATCTTTACCTTGTTTCCGTCTAAGTAAAACCCTAAGTAAATCTCCACAAGTCATTGCTGAAGAGTTAAAAGCAGCGCTAGAAGATGAGCACATCGAGGATATGGAAGCCGTATCTGGGTATCTAAACATTTTTCTCAAAAAGTCTATGTTTGCAGAATCTCTAATTCGTCATATAAGTCAAGTTGGAGATCGCTATGGATCTCAGAATTTGGGGCAAGGGAAGACAGTGGTGATCGACTATTCCTCTCCGAATATCGCGAAGCCCTTTCATGTTGGCCATCTAAGATCCACTGTGATCGGGAATGCGTTATATCACATCCATGCATTTCTCGGATACAACTGTGTGGGCATTAACCATTTAGGGGACTGGGGGACACAGTTCGGGAAGCTGATTGTTGCCTACCACTTATGGGGTAGCAAGGAGGCTGTAAACCACAGAGCTATCGATGAGCTTCTCGATCTGTATGTGAAATTCCATGAGGAAGCTGAGAAAGACCCTGCTTTAGAGGATCAAGCTCGATCTTGGTTTACGAAAATGGAGCAAGGTGATCAGGAAGCACTCACGTTGTGGCAGTGGTTTATTGAGATCAGCCTCACCGAATTTCAAAAGATTTATAATCTGCTAGGTGTTAAATTCGACGCTTATCAAGGGGAAAGCTTCTACAATGACAAGATGGAGCCCGTTATTAAGGAACTGAAGGATAAGCAGCTTTTGGAAGAAGACGATGGTGCCTTATTAGTTAGGTTGGATGCCTTTGGCATGGCACCGGCATTAATGCTGAAAAAGGACGGCAGCTCGCTGTATCATACACGCGATCTTACGGCAGCTATATATAGAGCAGGTAAGTATGACTTTGAGAAATTGATCTATGTGACTGATTATGCTCAAAATCTACATTTCCAGCAATGCTTCAAGGTTGTTGAATTAATGGGCTATGCGTGGTCCTCCAAGCTTGAGCATGTCGCATTTGGCCGTGTGAGCATTGAAGGGGGGAGCTTGTCGACACGCAAAGGCAACGTGATTAGACTGGAAAACGTGCTGGAGCAAGCCATTCAGAAAATAAGGGATGTCATCGAAGCAAGAAACCCAGGCTTAGTGAATAAAGCTAAAGTTGCTGAGCAGGTTGGGATTGGGGCCGTTATATTTAACGATTTGAGTGCAAATCGAATCAAAGATATTGATTTTTCGTGGGAGGAAGCTCTAAATTTCGATGGTGAAACGGGGCCTTATGTGCAGTACACCTATGCAAGAACTTGCAGTGTGTTGAAGAAAGCGATGCTGCCTGACGGACAGGAAATGCAAATCGCTGAAATAGACGGCACTTGTTTGCAAAATAAAGAGGCCATGGCGGTTGTTAAAATGCTCTATTTATTTACAGAACGCATAGAGCAGGCTATGGTAAAGCTGGAACCTTCGATCGTATCGCGTTATCTCATTGATCTCGCTCAAGCGTTTAATCGCTTCTACCACGCATGTTATATCCTAGTGGAGGATACACAGTTACGTGAAGCGCGACTAGCTCTAGTCAAATGCGTTCAAATCACGTTGCGTAACGGCTTGAAACTTATCGGGTTACAAGCTACTCAAGAAATTTAATGGCATTAATTATTGATGTCATTAAATATGCGGAATTCAGCGAAACAATTGGTAAAAATCCTCATTCATGAGAGATTTTCTTAGGGGAATACTACTGGGCAATACAAGGTTTGACCCTTAAGGAGCTGGTTTGTCGTGTTAAAGCGAACTGCTGCGATTGTTTCGACATTATTATTGGCAAGCGGATGCCTAGGAAGCGCGGTTACGCCTAAAGATACAAGCATGGAAGGAAAACGAATCGCCCCCCTTGTCCAGGCTACTTCTCCACCGATTCAGCAATATCCTTCGAATACAATGAAACAAGCAGAATCAGGATCGAAAGTCTCTCAGGTTACACTTGCTGCAATCGGGGATATTCTCATCCATGATAAAGTTTATGTAGATGCTAAGCAGAAAGATGGGACGTATAATTTTAATCGTATTTTCGACGGGGTGACGAGTTTATTACGAGCACCAGATATCCTTGTTGCCAATCAAGAAACGATGATTGGCGGCAAGGAACTGGGACTATCCAGTTATCCTGCATTTAACAGCCCTCATGAAATTGGAGACGCCTTGAAATTAGCAGGGGTTGATGTCATTACAATAGCCAATAATCATGCACTAGACCGAGGTGAAAAGGTGATTCAAAGTGCGCTCACCTACTGGGATACCCTCGGGATTCCCTACACGGGTGCATTTAAATCCCAGAATGACCGCGACCATATAAGGACGGTCACGAGAAATGAGATTACGTTTTCTTTCTTAAGCTACACTTATGGAACGAATGGAATAACAACGCCTAAGGGAAAATCTTTTCTGGTCAACCGGATTGATGATATTCAAATTCGTCATGATGTGGAACAAGCCAAACAAATTTCAGATGTCATTGTGGTGGCACTCCATTGGGGGAACGAATATCAACGATTTCCGGATGCAAATCAAACAAGTCTTGCTCAAAAGCTAGCCAATATGGGAGTTCATATCATCATTGGGAACCATCCGCATGTTTTACAACCGCCTGCTTGGGTAGATGGGAAGGAAGGGCATCGAGCTTTTGTTATGTATTCACTGGGCAACTTTCTCTCCGCTCAAATCAATTTATATAAGCAAGTAGGTGGGATGGCAACCATTGACGTGTTGAAAACCACAAACAAGAATGCCAAGAAGATTGAGCTATTGAAGCCCAGCTTTCTTCCAACCTATACGTATAGTCAGCAAGGAAGTGACTTTCAAATTATTTCAATGGATAGGTTAACCAATGATCAAGTCATTCATGCTGGGTCACACTATGAAATGATAAAAAAACATATGCGAACGAATATGCCCGAACTGCACATCGTGTCGTCAATGTGAGAAATCAAAAACACCGCTCCTGCATAGCAGGGCGGTGTTTTGCTTACGATCGATCACGATGAGGGTTCATCCTGATTAGTCGCTTTAGCGAGATTCAGCTTCAAAGCAGCTTTCTTTGCTGCTAATTCTTTCGTGATATCTTTTTGTAGACGATCACTAGTTTTAATCTCTTCATTCAGTTTATTCACACGTGACATTTTACTGCTTAAGTCACTATGTGACTGGCTTAATTTCATATCTCGCCCAATCTGATTAATTTTGGCTTGGGCTTTTTCTTTCTTTTTCTTCTCGTTTACCTGTTTGCTTTCAAGGTCAGCAATTTCTTTTGTTAACTGAGTAACAATTGTTTTAGTGAAGCTAATGGCCATTCCTACACCCCGTATCCATTTCATGTAGCTGAGACATCATTCTACTATAAAAGGCAGCGTTAAGCGAGAAATAACCCTATCAATCATCATTCTGTACGTTACTTCCATCCTTTTGCGGTTATGGTTTGTTTTTTACGATTAAAAAGCCTCTTGAACAAGCTGACTTGCTTTTTACGTCTGAGAGTGAGTCGAACACCTTCGATAAGCAGCAAAGACCTTAATGAATCGCGGCGATTAAGTGTGTGTAATCTTTTAATAAACTGCTCGTCCATGTCGATCATCCTCCCAAATGTAAGCACAATAGTTAAGAAACTCAACAACAAACCTAACTCTATTATAAATTCAATAGTCGAAAATATTTGTCAAAACGTAGATGAGAATTAGGCTACTTTTGTCGAAAACACATGCGATTTTATGAAATTAGCAGATGTCATCTCGCTAATGGCTCAAGGGATTGTTCAATCGAATATCCATGGGGATTAAGGTTCAATTGAAATATTAGAATTTTTTCACAAATAGGTTTACTTTCGCCACCATTCAGCATATAGTTAAATCACGGTGTTTCCTCTGGTAAACTTTTTGTCCCACTGGAAACTTTATTTTCGTCCAAAATGTTTCCCTAGGTAAAAAATATTGTAAACAAGCAATTTAAAATAGGAGGTCATAGCGATGTTTCAGAAATCAGATAAAAAGCTATCGAGACGTAATCTTTTGAAGCTAGGAACGACAGGAGCGTTTGCTGTGATAGGGAGTGCATTATTGAATCCTTCCTCGTTATTCGGTAGACCACCGATCGCACAGGCACAAGATAAACATGATATTCACCATGCGATGAAAGAACAATTACATGAAGGTATGAAGCATGGCTATGTCCCGAGCAACGAAGTAACGGAAGGGTTCAAAGCAGCACAAAATGCGCTTACTGCTTTTGATTATGGCAAAGTGAGTAAGCTTCCTGACGGTAGAACGCTTAGGGAATATGAGATCGCAGCCTATGAGGCCAATGTGGAGATTGCCAAAGGAATCAAGTTTCCTGGATGGACGTTCAATGGGACGATTCCTGGTCCTACGATCCGTTGTACAGAAGGGGATGTCCTTCGCGTGAAGTTTACCAATGGAACACTGCATCCACATTCCATTCATTTTCATGGGATGCACCCAACGAATATGGATGGACTTGAATCTGTGCTTCCTGGTGATTCATTTACCTATGAATTTGAAGCCAAACCAGCTGGTATGCACGTCTATCACTGCCATGTGGCCCCTTTAGCAAGGCATATCCATAAAGGTCTTTATGGAAATTTCATCATTGACCCGAAGAAGCCAAGAGCTGCTGCCAAGGAATTCAACATGTTGATGAATGGATACGATCTGGATCTCGACGGGGAAAATGAAATTTACACAGTGAATGGTTATGCTTTTGCCTATCAGCAGGAACCGATTAAAGTGAAAGTTGGGGAGCTTGTACGTATTTACTTAAGCAATTTGACAGAATTTGATTTAATTAATTCGTTTCATCTTCATGCGAACTTTTTCAACTATTACGCAACGGGGGCGGATCCTGAAGCTCGGCCAGCGTATACCGATACCATTATGCAATGCCAGGGTGAACGTGGGATTCTAGAAATTGTGTTTCCGCTACCTGGGCGATACATGTTTCATGCGCATCAAAGTGAATTTGCTGAACTGGGTTGGATGGGATTCTTTATTGCTGAATAAGAAAGGAGGGAAAGTACAATATGAGTATCAACGAACAATCAACCAAGCCATCATCTTCCTCTAAAATGAAAGCTATTCTCTGGGGATTACTTCCCTTAATCTTGTTATTTGCGATTATTACGACGATTGCCAAAGTAGGTACTGGCATTGAGAACGAACCGGCTGCTCCTATCGAAGTCCTGAATGTTGAGAAAATCACATTAAATGATGAAGGCATTCAAGTAAGAGTATTGAACTCAGGCCCAGAAGAATTAACCATCGCTCAAGTCGTCGTTGATGGTGCATTTTGGAATGCTTCCTTCTCACCAAGTGATACGTTAAAAAGATTCGAACAAGGGATGATCCATATCCCATACCCGTGGGTACAAGGTGATCCGCATGAAGTGAAACTTATCACCTCGAATGGTTTGATTTTCATAGGAGAAGTGGCAGCTGCTGCCGCTACACCAGAAGCGAATGGAAAGCTTTTCTGGCAATACGCGTTAATTGGCTTTTATGTAGGGGTTATTCCAGTAGGGCTAGGCCTATTATGGTATCCATTTCTTCGTAGATTCTCGGTTAGAGGCATGCACGCGATTCTTGCCTTGACTGTTGGTCTATTGTTCTTCCTTGTTATTGATACCTTTGGCGAAGGTTTTGAGATGGCTGCTGAAGCGCCAGGCGTCTTCCAAGGCTCAGGGTTAGTGTGGTTCGGTGCCTTGCTGAGTTGTTTATTCCTAATCGCTGTCGACCAGTCGAATGAGCGTAAATTAAGCAGTGAGTCGTCAGTAGTGGGCAAACGCGTAGCTAACAAAATTGCAACAGGCATCGGGCTTCATAATTTTGGAGAAGGTCTTGCGATTGGTTCTGCTTTTGCGGTTGGAGAGGCAGCGTTAGGGACTTTCCTAATCATCGGTTTCACCCTTCACAACATAACAGAAGGTGTTGGGATTGCTGCGCCATTACTCAAAGATCGTCCAACATGGAAGACATTTGTCAAATTAGCTTTGATTGCCGGTGGACCTGCTATAATAGGTACATGGGCTGGAGGCTTCATATTTAACGATACATTAGCCGCGCTCTTCTTCGGTATCGGTGCGGGTGCGATTCTACAGGTCATTTACGTTATTTCGAAAATGATTCTTAAAGAATCTGAGAAAAAAGGTCTATCTCCAGTATCTTGGTTAAACTTCAGTGGACTAACAGCAGGGATATTAATCATGTATGTTACTGCGTTAATGGTGAAATTTTAAGGTTTCTCAATGATGAAAAGGGTGGTGACTCATATGCTATCAGGTATTGGCATACCAGGTCTTATTGTAATCGTAGGTGTTGCGTTACTGTTATTCGGACCAACGAAGCTCCCGCAATTAGGTCGTGCTTTCGGAACAACGATCAAGGAGTTTAGACAAGGAACGAAGGGATTATTAGAGGAAGAAGAGACGAAAGATAAGCAGAAGGATTCTCATTGATTTCGCTGAGATACCGGTGTGTTTGAGAGGGCTGTCCAGAGGTAGCAGAAGCTGCTGTACTGGACAGCTTTTTTTTTTTTTGTTTATAGGTCTTATTCTGCAATTCATACCTTGGATTTTACTTTTAGTTGCAGTAGTATATATGGCAGTATATACCGTGAAAAATAATCGAAAACTGAATCTGATCCTTGAAGAAATTCGCGAGTTAAGGAAGAAAAACGAATAACGGATGGAGCATAATAATGAAATCATTAGAACAATATTGGAATGAATCGTATCAAAGACTCGACCTCAAGCCTACATTTGATAACTGGTTGGATAAATATTGGCAGCGGTACTTATCGACAATGAGCAAAGCAGATCTTATCGTTGATCTTGGTTGTGGTGTCGGTAATAATTCACAGTATCTTGTAGAACAGGGGCTATCGCCAATCGCTTGTGATATCTCTGAAGTGGCCATCCAAACATTGAAGTCATTCTTACCGGATATTCAAACGCATTGTTTGGATATGACGGAGGGGCTTCCTTTTCAAAAAGAATCTGTACAAGTCCTAATCGCTGATCTTAGTATTCATTATTTCGATGAGTCTACTACCCATGAAATCATCCGAGATCTCCACAAGGTGCTGAAACCAGATGGGCTTCTGCTTTGCAGATTGAATTCAACCAATGAAATTGGCAATAAAGGAAATGTCATGCAAACGACAGAGAGAAATTTATTGGTATCGGAAGGGATTTACCGAAGGTTTTTTGATCGAGAAGAGATAGAGCGATTTTTTGATAAAGAAAAGTGGACTTACCTACATATCGAGGAGTATGAAATGGATCGATATACCAATAAGAAGATACTGTGGGAAATTGCGTTAAAACCACGCTGATAAGCAGAGAAGTCATGATAAAGCATTAAGTAGTCAATTTCCGCATGCAGGGTCGTAAAGGATTTGGTGTGGGATGAGCGAACCTCTAATATATACATTTGTAACATCCAGTTGAACCATTATTTCGAAGCAGAAAAGGGGATTCCAATGAAACAGATTGGCATTGCACTTATTGGTTGCGGGGCGATTTCCGGCGTACATTTGAAAGCCATATCACAAATACCGACAGCGAAACTAGTGGCCGTAGTCGACACGAACGCTGAATTAGCAGCTCAAACAGCTGAAACGTATTCCTGCGCGTATTACACCGATTATCTCGAAATGTTGAAAAATCCTGATATTGACGTCGTTCATATATGTACTGCTCATTACCAGCACGCGCCAATGGCGGTTGATGCACTTCATGCTGGTAAACATGTTCTTACAGAGAAACCGATGGCTGAAACAAAAGAAGCGGCGCTTACGATGTTACGTGCAGCAGAAGCGAATCCGAATGTGCAACTTGGTGTTATTTTTCAAAACCGATATAATCCAGCTTCTCAAATCATGAAAAAAGCCGTTGAATCAGGTGAATTAGGGAAGTTGCTATGTCTAAAAGGAATTGTCACTTGGTGCAGAGATGCATCCTATTATCAAACAGAGTGGAAAGGGAAATGGGCCACAGAAGGTGGTGGAGTCCTGATTAACCAGTCCATTCATACGTTAGATTTACTGCAATGGATAGGCGGCGAAGTATCTAGTATTAAAGGAACAATGTCGACAGATTCACTTGAGGGAATTATTGAAGTAGAAGATACGGTTCATGCACACCTCATGTATCGAAGTGGAGCGACGGCTGTCTTTTATGCAACAAACTCGTATGGGGTAAATTCCCCTCCCGAAATTGAGCTTGTCTTTGAAAAAGGGAAACTCGTACTTACTGGTGATACTTTGTATCGTGTGATTGATGGTGAGCAAACGATGCTGACTTCACCAGAAGCTACGAATCTAGGTGCCAAATCGTACTGGGGAATCAGTCACGGTACCCAAATAGCTGATTTCTATGACCATATTTTATCTGATCGTAACTATGGATTAAATGGTCCTGAAGGCTTTAAGGCGTTCAATCTCGTCATGGATGTGTATGCATCTGCTAGATCTGGGCAACGAATTCATTATCTATAACCTGAATGAAATCGTTCTAGGTTCTAAGTTCTAGGTTTCAGCTCGAAATACAGTCCCATCGTCTCGGAAATAAAAGGCAATCTCATCGGAAATCGTACTCATTCTAATGGATATCCTTGTGAACTCTTCGATGATTCCGCGATCGACTTCACGGTAAACACCATTCTCATCTGTCTGCCACACGGATACCGTTGTTTGAGATAGCGCGGCTGTAAAGAGATCTCCATCGGAAGTTAAGGTCATCATCATGAATATCGCCCTCTCTTTCGGTCGCTGCCCCATGGCGGCTGGTTGAATTGTGATTGTTCCTAATCATTCAGTTGTTATTTGAGTATATTCGCAGATAAGTACGAAATGCGAATTTAACGAGATATGTTCTTCTCTATTATGTAATTCTAGTCGTTACCCTTTGGTAACGGCTTTTTCATGTTCTGAATAAGAATTGGCCTAATCATTCATCTCGGTTTATCTCCCAATTCAAATGGTCATAATGGGGAAGGGATGAGAATAAGGAGGGACTCACATCATGCCTGATGATGCAACGATTCCTATTGACCCGAATGTTGAAATAAACCTTGAACGAATCATGATGGATTTAGGTAGAAGTGACGATGTCGTCATTCGAGAGATACAGGATGATGGCACTTTAGTAATAGCTGCCGCAGTTGTGTATATCGATGGTCTTTCCGATACGTTGGCCATTAATACTTATATTTTCGATGTGTTAAAAACGATGTTAAGGGCTGTCCCCCAGGAGGCGCATGGAGACAGCTTGCATACAGAAATACTTGCCAAAGAGCTGCTAACGGGATTGGGCTCGATTGAAACAGTAGCGGATATGGCAGCTCTATATGAGCATTTGCTCTCAGGCGAGGCTATTATATTAGTTAATCAGCAGCATCACGCCTATCGCGCAGACATTCGTAAATGGAAGGGACGTGATGTTACTGAATCCACCAACCAGACGTCCGTACGTGGACCTAGGGAAAGTTTTACCGAGACACTTCGTACCAATACTGCGTTAATTAGACGTAAAATAAAAGACCCAAGGCTGCGGCTTGAGACGATATCTATTGGTCGGATGACAAAAACCGACGTAACGATCATGTACATTAACGGGATCGCTAAGCCATCCGTAATCGAACTCGTTCGTTCTAGATTAAGTGCAATAGATATCGATAGCATTTTGGACAGCGGTTATATCGAGGAATTGATCGAGGATAATAAATTTTCACTTTTTCCAACTGTATATAATTCTGAGCTCCCAGACAACACGGCTGCCCAATTATTAGAGGGAAAGGTTGCGATTCTCGTAGATGGTACACCTAATATTTTGCTAGTACCTACGCAACTCGTTACTTTTTTTCAATCAGCGGAGGACTATTATCAACGAGCCTACTATGCAACTCTTCTTCGTATACTCCGCTTTAGCACAATATTTATTTCCTTGCTACTGCCTTCCATTTATATCGCAATAACGACTTTTCATCGCGATATGCTGCCAGCTTCTCTGTTAATCGGCCTGGCAGCCCAACGGGAAGGGGTGCCGTTACCCGCATTTGTGGAGGCACTAGTCATGGAATTGACCTTTGAGATTTTACGAGAAGCGGGTCTTCGAATGCCGCGAGCAATTGGACAAGCGGTATCTGTCGTTGGCACACTTGTCATCGGACAAGCTGCGGTAGAAGCGGGAATTGTCTCGGCAGCTATGGTTATTGTCGTTTCAGTAACGGCCATTTCAACGTTTACGTTGCCAGCCTATAGCATGTCTATTCCAGTGCGTGTACTTCGGTTTATATTTATGGGGATAGCGGCAAGCTTTGGGTTATTCGGGATTGCCATGGGGATGTTTGTATTATTGCTCCATTTATGCGCTCTTCGTTCTTTCGGAGAGCCTTTTATGTCTCCATTTTCGCCATACCGCAAAGCAGATTTAGAGGATACGCTGGTTCGTTTACCGAGATGGCTTGTGTTTAAACGTCCTGAAACATCACTAGATGAAGGCAGCGATAGAATACGAAAGCGTAAGTAGGGAGGCGCTTTAGGATGAAATATAAATTAACAGTCTTGATTCTTTGCTTACTTATGCTAACTGGCTGTTGGAGTAGACGTGAATTAAATGAGCTGCTTATTGTACTTGGAATCGGTGTTGATTGGAAGGATGGCGAGTATTTGGTGTCCTTCCAAGTTGTTAATCCAAGTGAAATATCCGCCCAGAGAAGAGGGGGGGATCGCCCGCCAAGCACCCTTTATCAGGGGAGAGGGAAAACTATATTCGAGGCAGCAAGATCATTAACAGCAGAAGCACCACGGAAAGTCTACATGGGACATTTGCAATTGTATGTCATAGGAGAGGAATTGGCGAAGAGAGGGATTAAAGATTTCGTCGATAATTCATTCCGTGATAATGAATTGAGAATGGATTTCAATATTGTTATTGCAAGAGGTACTATGGCGGAGAATATTTTGAAATTATTTACACCAGTTGAGAAATTACCTAGTTATAGTATGCAGCAATCCTTACAAACCTCACAAAAGTCATGGGCACCGACTGTCGCCATGACATTGGATGAAACGTTGAATAAGCTGTCTGGCAAAGGTTTCGAACTAGCGTTAACAGGAATCAAATTAATCGGTGACACTAGCATTGGTGACACGAAAAAGAACGTGGAATATTTTCAGCCGCCAAGTCGATTCCGCTACACGGGGATCGCAGCTTTCAAAGATGACAAATTGATTGGCTGGCTAGATGAGCAGGAAAGTAAAGGTTATACAGACATAACAAATAAATTGGATAGTACATCTATCGAAATTGCCTGCGGTGAGCAGAAATATATGGGAATTGAAGTTACTTCCTCGGAATCTAAATTGAAAGCAAGCATACAGAATGGGAAACCTGAGATGAATGTGTCCATACGAACGGAAGCGAATATCGTGGGCAGACAATGCAGAGATATCGATTTGACGGATCCTCAAGTGATCAAACGTCTGGAAGAAGAAACCAAACAAATCATACAATCACATGTGGAAGCGGTAGTTTCACGTGCTAAGAAAATGAAATCGGATATACTCGGTTTTGGTAGTCAGCTCGGAAAGGATCAGCCTGCGTATTGGAAAGAAGTTAAAGATACTTGGAATGATGACATGTTTCTTCAAACAAATGTCAATTACAAGATTGAATTGTTTATTAGAAAAACGGGTACAATTGGGAATTCAACCATGCAATAGGCATTGAGAGAGGACTTGGTCGTGGATGGCTTCTGTACTTACTGTTCTTGCATTAGCCGCAGGTACGTTCTGGCTTGAAGCACCTAAATTATTACGTAAAAATCATAGACGCGAGTTTGTCATTTTCACTATGCTTCTGCTGATAGCAAGTGGCTTGTATGTATTGCTAACATTAGAATTTGTACTGCCAAATCCATTCAAAATTATTGAATGGATGTTCGGTTGGAATGTTTAAATTAGGCTGGATGCAGAGACAAGGAGGTCCAAATGAGAACATTTGACAATGCTACCATTTCCGTACGCCAGTTTACGATCTTGATCATTCTAGGTGTTATTGGAGATTCAATTCTCATTATGCCGACCATCCTTGCGTCATCTGCAAAACAAGATGCATGGTTGTCTATGTTGTTAGCTATCTTCCTTGGATTCGTAGCAGGAGGTATATTTGCTGGTATTGCGAACAAGCTTCGTAGGCGGAGGCTCTTTAATCTCCTCAGACTAAATCTGGGTGTTTGGATTGGAAGTTTATGCATCGTACTATTTTTGTTTGAATGCTATATGTGTGCGCTAACTTTGTTAAGCGAGATGAGTCAGTTTATGACAACGCAATTGATGCCAGAAACACCCGTTAATGCGATCATTGCTGTATTCACTTTGGTCATAATTATCGCTTACAGGTATGGTGTTGAAGCATTTGCTCGAATGGGAGAGCTACTATTTCCTGTTTTTATGGTTTTATTCCTCATTCTCTTCGTTTTACTACTGCCACAAGTGGAGTTTGCAAACCTGCGACCCATAGCAGCAGAAGGAATGGGAGCGATTTGGAAGGGGGCTTTAATGTCTTTTGCAACTGCATTTACAGAAATGATTGTACTTCTCATGTTAGTACCCAATGTTGTTGGTTCTGTATCACTGACCAAACCCATATTAACCGGTTACGCGATCGGTGGTGCCATTTTATTTGTCATCGTGATTCTGTGTGTCCTTGTGTTAGGGCCAAATTTAATGGAAACGAAATATTATCCGACCTTCGTACTCGCTCAGAAAATTACGATAGGGCATTTCCTGGAGAGGCTAGAGGCAGTTATGGCTTTTCTATGGTTCATATCGGTGTTTTACAAAACGTTACTCATCTTTTTCTCACTGACCTCAGGTCTTGCGGAATTGTTTCAGTTGAAGGAGAGTCATATGCTGACAATACCTTTAAGCATGCTGCTACTCGTGGGAACCATTGCAGGTACGCCTAATATTACGGTATATAATGCGATTCTAGATTCTTCCTATTTTTGGTTCGACTTGGTTTTTTGTTTCTTGTTTCCCTTGATGTTACTGATCATTTTTTATTTCCAAGATCTTCGAGACAAACGAAAGAAGGGAACACAGAGTGATCCTGCGTTACAGCCGGAATCATGACACTAATTATATGAATATATGGTAAAGCAGGCGCCGCGTCGTTCTGCTTTTTAGTGATGCTATCCTCTCTTAATCGGGCAAAGAATGATCCGCTTTCATACCATGCCTTTGTGGACAAGGGACATAAACTATCTATAACTACTATGTTGAGAGAGTGGTGTAGATGGATAATGGGCTTCTCACGGAGGTTGAGGTTCAATACAATTTGTCGACCCAACAGGTTGAGGTCATTCGTAACACTTCACGGTCATACGTAATGAAAATCACTACAAACCAAGGCAACTTTATTTTGAAAAGGATGCAAATGGATGAGCACCGCTTGCAATTTATGGTAGAAACCGAAGACTTTCTCAGATGCCGGGGAATAAACATTCCAACCGTGTATCAGACAAATGAGAACAAGAAATATATGATGTATAAAGGGTATTTCTATGTCCTCCAGGAGTGGATTAGTGCCGCACCGTATTCATTGACAAGTTTAGACCATGTAGTTCGGTTAGCTGATTTACTGGGCAGGATGCATGCAATATCCACAGAGTTTCAAACATCCCATAGTCTACTCCGAACGTGGCGAGCAAAGTGGAGGCAAGAGTATGAAGAAGCTCTTCATTTTTTGGAAAACTGGAAAACTAATCATGCAATCGTTGAAGAACCATGGCGTAAAGCTGTATTAGCTTATATTGATTTTTATATGAGAACTGGTGAATTTGTAATAGAAAACGTTAAGCAACATGAGTGTTGCAGTTCCTGGGTTGGAGAGAACATACATGTAGTGCTAAGCCATCATGATTTTCATACTCAAAATATTTTAGTGGATGTCGCAGGGAATATATATATCATTGATTGGGAATTTGTCAGATTTGATTTGCCATCCAGGGACATGAATCGATTATTATATGCCATGCTAAAGAAGTCGAGAGCTTGGAATCATCGTGCTTTTCTCAAGGTGATGCGTGCTTATCTGAATAAGAACAAGTTATCTAAGCAAGACATGAAGCTGCTCTATCTTGATTTGGCTTTTCCTCACAATCTGTGCCGCAATCTGATTTGGGGCAAATTCAGTTGTATGACTGTGAATCAAATCAACGATCTCTTGCAAAAAGACATGGAAAAGACCCACTATATGCTCGAGTCGTATCTCAAACAATAGCATTGGTCAAAAGGAGAAATAAAAAAAATGCCTCACAACCATATGGGCTGCGAGACATCTGTGTGAATTAATAGGCTAAAGCAAATAGACCATGAATGTGCGAAAGATAACGAACGTTGCTTGCTTCTTTCATTAGTGTAGCTGGTAAGCCCTTCAATTGTGTGTTCTTACCGCCGATTGTACCAATGCCATCTTTACGTCCAAGGCTGCCTAGTGTTCCCGAGAACACAGGTACGAATTTATCCATGACGCCGCCTTTAAGTTGAACGGACAAATTGTAACCAACCGTTTCACCCATTTGCCAAGCAAGTTGTGCAGTAGGAGGGTATGGTCGTTCACTTCCTTCAGGGAAGACAACCGCGCAATCACCAGCCAAGAAGATATCGGCGTGAGATGTGGATTGCAGTGTCGAAGTTACCGTAGCGCGGCCGCGATCTTCTGCGATCCCACAGCTGCCGACGACCTGGTTGCCTTTGACGCCGCCTGTCCAAATAATCGTGCTTGCCTCGATCGTTTGTCCGCTTTTCAATGATACCGAATTATTTGTAGCTTCTGTGATCGCAACACCCGTCAAGAAGGTAACTCCACGCTTCTCAAGGCTTGTGACTGCACGCTCGATAAGTACTGGTGGGAACACAGGAAGAATGGAGAGACCTGCTTCCACGCAGTAGATGGAGATATCGCCCCAATCAATCCCTTTAGCACGGCATACTTCAGGAAGCTTATCTGCGAATTCACCGACGAGCTCAACACCTGTTAAACCACCGCCACCGACAACTATTGTTGCATCTGCTTTATTGCCAGATACTTTATAAGCGTCCAAGCGAGCTTCAACATGTGCACGGATCCGGTTAGCGTCAGCAGCTGATTTCAGAATTAAACTGTTCGCTTCCAAGCCAGGAATGCCAAAATAGTTCGTTTCACTACCAAGCGCGACAACAAGTGCATCATATTTATGTACGGCACCACTGCTTGTAAGGACTTGTTTCTCATTAGGCTTAATCTCTTGAATCGTGTCAACCACGATATTGACATTTTTGTCGCCTAGTAGTTTCTGAAGGGGGAGAGCAACGGCCTGTTCTTTAATCGTGCCTCCTGCTAATCTATGTAACTCAGTAATGATTTGGTGTGTTGAGAATTTATTGATGATCGTAATGTTAGCTTCTGAAGAAGATAAATGTTTACGTGCAGTTAATGCGGTCAAGAGACCACCGTATCCGCCGCCAAGAATTAATATTTGTTTAGCCATCTGTATCATCCCTTGTCCGGATTAATTTTTTCGTTCAGCGAGTACGTTTAAGAATGCTTGTGCAAATCGAAGTGTTTTCTGCACTTCAGGGTCTTTCAGCATTTTCAACATACCGAATAGACCGATGGTTGTACTAACGTCAGCTTGTGAACGTTCACCAGCTTCAATAGCTGCTGATGCGATATTTTTCGCTTTTTCTTGTACGGGCTTTACGAATTCCCCAATACCTTGGGCAAAATCATTAATGAGAACTTTGTCTGTCGCCACGTTTTGTGCGAAATCGTAGGCTTTGGTGAGCATGTTAACCATTTCAGCTAGTTTAGGGAGATTATCCACCAGAAGTGTTAACGATTCTTGCACCTCGGGCTTAAGTAATTGATCAAGTACGTCTAATGATTTGGATTCAGCAACAATCGGTGCTGGTACTTCTTGAACAGTTGATGTCTGTGACATATGACATATCCTCCTTTGCGTAGAAAAAAACGTATTACATTATTCTACACCTTTTGACAATAAATTTATAAAGGCAGATATTTCAAATTCGTGAACATCTCCTATTTAAAATTAATTGCCTACTAACAGTATGAATAAGTTTCTCTAATTACTGATTGTATTTTTATGCATAATATTGCATAATTTTTATAAAGTTTATGTCTTTGTTGAGGAGAATGCAAGATGTACTTGTTATGCGAAACGCCCGTAATCGAAGATTATTTAGTTGAATCGGAAGAAGTAAATTATTGCCACATTACAATTAAAGAGAAGGCTGAGGAATTATACGCCGGATCTCTCAACGAGATTGACTTTGTGAAACGAGCATTTTCTTTTGTCCGTGACAGCATTGCACATTCTTGGGATATTCAAAGTTCTCGAATCACTTGTAATGCTTCAGAAGTCCTCCATTTTGGTGAAGGCATCTGTTATGCGAAATCGAATTTGTTATGTGCTATTTTAAGAAGTAAAGGTGTGCCAACGGGTTTCTGTTATCAGAGACTTACATTAGGAGATACCCCTGATACAGGTTATTGTATCCATGCGTTAAATGCTGTTTATTTACAAGCAATTGGTAAATGGATTCGTCTTGATGCACGAGGGAATAAAGCAGGAGTACATGCGGAATTCTCACTAACTGAAGAGAAGTTGGCATTTCCAATCCGTCATGAATATGGTGAAATTGATTATTTACACATTTATGCATCTCCGAATCCAAAAACCATTCAATCATTAAAACAAAGTACGGATGGTATCTCGACGTATCTGCATGGTTTGCCTAGTACTCTGTAGTTAAAAGTTAGCTTGAAAAGGACTTATCTCATTTACAGCGAATACAATAATTGGAAATATGTCGCAAAAATGAGGAAGGGCGTTCACGATGATATTGATTCTTGGGATATTTTTCTTGGTGGTTATAATTGGCATCATTGTATCACTTGTTACACAAAGTGCAGGATCAAATGGAAGCCACCGCAGCTCACAGTCGAATTTCAATCACCATACGAGTAACATCAATTCCATGTCAATGGATAATCAAAATCAGCTTCATTTGGACACTATTCAACCTGGAATTAGTTATGATCCTAATGGTAGCTCCTCAGACTATCGAAGTGATAATTCCGACACTAGCAGTTCAGGAAGTAGTGACAGCGGCAACAGCTGGAGTTCGGATAGCGGCAGTAGTGGAGGATTTGACAGCGGCGGCAGTGGCAGCAGTGATAGTGGTACAAACAACAGTAATTAGAGAATCCTTCAGGGTTCTTTTTTTGATATTGTTGTTAATGTACAATCGCGCTTAAATAAGCCTAATCACTCTAAGAATCGTAAATAATCTTCGCTTTCACTGACTTCCGATAGCCGGAACGCAAGGGGAGATAGTCCCACCATTTTATGAAATACCTTGCCGAAGTAGCTCAAGCTGGTATAGCCGCATAGAGTTGCAACGTTTGTAATAGAAAGTCCATGATCACGAAGCAGCTCGGCTGCTTTCTCAATTCGTCGGTTCCGGACATATTCCATCGGGGTTATGCGGAAGTAGTGGGGGAACATTTTGCATAAATAATATTTATCCAGCTGTGCGACCTCTGCTAACCGTTCCAAGGTGAGGTCATCAGTAATATGGTCATGGATGTAAGCAGCAACGCGCTTGTAGGCAGAGGGGATTTCCAAACTTGGAGGCGCGTTTCCATCCAATAAACAACGTTGTAACGAAAGCATCCATTCATAGATGCGAAGCGAAAGATCAAATCGGTCATTTAATTGGTTCTCCGCTGTATCCGAATACAGACGCCAAAGAAGCTGAATAGGAGTGGCATAAGGATGGATTTCAAAAACAGGACCATACGTTTGAAGCAGATCTTGTCGCAGCCAATCCTCTTTAAACCCCTCGAAACGTATCCAAATAAACTCCCACTGATCGCACAACGATGCATCGAATTCGTATTCATGATCGCTAGGAATGGCTACCACAAAGGCATGGCCTTTCGGGACGGTGAAATGCTCTTTCCCAATGCGAAGTTTGCCTACGCCTTTTATTGACCATTGAAAGATGACCCCTTGCCCGCCGCGCTTAAGTCCGTTCCATTGGTAGTTCTCGTCAGTAACCGAGCTATGTCCGATCGATATGAGTTTAAATAAATGACGATTCGCACTTTCAGTGTATCTAAAGCTATAAGATTTGTGCACAATATTTTACCACCATTCTTCAAAATGTTACTATATTTTCTATTCTTACTAGGAGATATAATGTGCGTAATAGATAATATATTACCATATTGGAGGTTGTGGAAGATATGTTGCTTAAGGAATGGATGGATTGTTATGTTCGTGTTGAAGGGACTAATCTACGAGTCGGGAATGCCAAGATTGAAAGGTGTTGGTCATTTGCAAGTGGCCGTCCAGTTAACGTCTCAATGTTAGATAAACATATAAATCAGGAATGGCTCGCATCTGATTCCGATATCCCGATGTTTCAACTCCCTGGATTGTCTGATAACCAGCAGCCGCGTGCTATTTTCATTTCGAATTTCGTTGAGAATGATTACGGTGTTTCACGCCCCTATCTACAAACGAATGTAGATATGCATGTTGAAGCAGTGTCTTCCATCCAACGATTGACATTGAAGATCTATCCTGACGCACCATTTGTTCGACATGAGATAACCGTAATACCAGATCGTAATGTCAAAAGCAATCATTTCTCGCAAGATAGTGAGCGATACCTTGCCTGGACAAAAGCAGATTTCCATGCAAATAGAACGCTTTCCACTACAGCACTTCAATTAGATACGAATAATAAGCAACATAACGTTGTGCTGGCAGATTATTGTGAACATATGGTGCTTCGAGATCTGCATTGCCGATGGACTTCTATTCAATTCCTTGATCAGACGGATACGAACAATAATCTCGTGAGTCGTGACACGGGCTTGATATATGTAAATGAAAAGCGAAGCTTACGAGGAAATCTGCTGTTTCTTACGAAAACACTTCATGAGAGTGGTTTATTGATTATTAAAGAAGGTCCAACACAACTCGGGATCTTTGATAACTCTCGCATGGAATTTCAATTTCGAGGGAAGAGTTTGAGCCTGGAAGGGACGGGGGTCAGTGAAGAAGATCTCCAACAAACGGAAGAAATCACCTCTTATGGAGTAACCGTTGGTGTTTATGATGGAACTATGCTCGGCGGATATCATTTACTTCAAACGTATCATCGGAATCTTCGTGATCACAATACGGTTAGGGATAGCTTCATGATGAGCAATACATGGGGGGATCGCTCGAAAGATGGTGCCATCGGTGAGACATTTTTGATTAAAGAATTGAAGGCAGCAGCCGCTCTTGGATTAAGCATCATGCAAATTGACGACGGTTGGCAAAAGGGAGTAACGAGCAATTCCGTACTAGCAGCAACGAAGTCGAATGGAGGGCTGTGGAGCGATTATTATAGCGGTGATGGAGATTTCTGGGAGGTACATCCGGACAGATTTCCGAACGGTCTCACACCTATAGTTTCGCTTGCCCGGGAACTTGGGGTTGCTTTAGGTTTATGGTACTCACCAGACTCGGTCCATGACTATTTGAATTGGGAAAAGGACATTGCTACCTTATTGAATCTACATAGAAATTACAATATTCGTGCATTTAAATTAGATGGGATTGAAATACGCTCTAAGCTGGGAGAGATTAGGTTACTGAAAATGATGCGATTCGTCCAGAAAGCGACCAATGGACAAGTTGATTTCAATATCGATACGACTGCTCAGAAGAGACTAGGTTACTTTGGGCAAACTCAATATGGCAGTATCTTTCTTGAAAATCGCTACACCGATTGGAAAAATTATTATCCGCATTGGACGCTTCGCAATCTTTGGATGTTAGCTCCTTATCTGCCATCTTCAAGGCTGCAAATGGAATTCTTGAATGTGAATCGCAACACGGATAACTATGCGGAAGATCCGTTAGCTCCGGACGCATGCGGGCAAGTCTATGCGTTCGCAGCAACAGCTTTCTCGAATCCATTAGCTTGGATGGAACTAACGAGTTTAACGGATCAGCAAATAGATTGTTTGTCTACGATCATTCAGGCGTTGAAGCCAAATCATGCTGATATCTTATCTGGACAAGTTTTACCTATAGGTGAAGAACCATCTGGTGCCAGCTGGACAGGATTGCAAAGTATTTGCGGCCTAACGCATGGTTATGTCCTCATCTTCCGTGAACTGCACGAATCTGACACTGCAGCTATGAAACTTTGGGGCGTGAGTGGTGTGGTGAACGTAACCGAGTTGCTGCGAATGGATGTAAAAGATGAGGTGCTCATTCCGCGCACGCAGCTTCAAATGGTCTGGGAATCGACACCACAAGGAGAATATGTGGTCACCCGACCAGCACCTTTTACTTTCGTCTTGTATCGGTACGACACATCATCGAGTTCCAAATAAATGTTGAACAACACAGAAGAGGTTGGCCTATTGTCTTAAATGACATGGGGCCAACCTCTTTTTTTGTTACCTTACTTATACTAGTGCCTTTTCATATAGAAAGACGTCGAAACCATCTATGGTTGCTGGACCTTTTTGCTGGTAGCCGTTTTTCATAAATAACTTTTGAGCACCGAGTTGATTGGATAGCGTGTCAAGAATAAGGTGGTTGATGCCAAGTTCTCTGGCCTTTTGTTCCAATTGGGAAAGTATTTGTTGACCATAGCCCTTCTTCTGGTGACTAGGGTGAACACGAAGACGCTTAATTTCGGCTTTACCTTCCTTTAACAGCTTTAAGCCGCCCATGGCTAACACATTACCGTCTGGTCCTGTACCCACCAGAAATTCACCGCCATCTTTCAAATACTGTTCAGGTATATGCAAAATATCATGGTAATGCTGATGAGTAGGTTCTACTTTTGCCTCAGAGATGACTAATAAATGAATCCTCCATAAATCATCCGTATCCAACGTGGAGTAGCGCCGCGTTTTGATCATAAAGTTTTCCTCCTCTTTCCCAAAAAAACAAATTAGGTATATATGTAATATAAACTAACGTAATTCTGATAACAAATAACCTTTTCTTATAGAAAATCATAATTTTTTAAATATTTCCGTGACAATTTCAATTAAATCTAACATGGATTTGCAGTTGAGTGTGGTTTTCAAACAATACAATTCCAATTTGCTTTTAGAAAATGAATGAAGTTGAATTTGTTTTTGTAAAAAGTTGGATGGATAATCTGTGTGAATGCAAAATGTCTCTTCAATAATTGTTATGTAACATGACATGAGTTAAAGTCATTTTCAAATTTACGTATGTCAATATTGTAGGCAATTTTGAGTGGAAGCGGAAACATTGGATAAAACACGTACAAAATACCAATAAAAATGAATTAATATTCGTGTTTTTCAAATTATGTGTACTTAATCACAACAATTTGGCAAATTTTTGTTGAAAAATACGATGATACAGCGTATATTGATAACAAGAAGCAAATGTTAGATAATTTTACACAACTAAACGATTATCCTTATTACAACACAATAGAGATATAACATTACTCATCATGTTAGTTAAATTCGAATGGGAGCGTGAAATAGGATGAAGAAAAAAATAGTTTTAGTTGGAAATGGCATGGCTGGAGTTAACTGTATAGAGCAATTGCTAAAACTTGCACCTAACTCATACGAAATCACGATCTTTGGGAAAGAACCTCATCCAAACTATAACCGTATCCTGCTCTCATCTGTATTGGCTGGAGATGCGGATATGAAGGATATCGTCATTAATGATTGGTCTTGGTACACAGACAACAACATTACATTGCATACGGGTCATACCGTTAACAAGATAGATACGGAACGCAAGCTCGTCAGTACAGATCTTGGAATTACAGTAGGCTACGATGAACTGATTCTGGCAACTGGATCACTGCCATTCATGCTCCCACTGCCTGGTGCAGACAAAGAAGGTGTGATTGCGTTCCGCGATATTGGGGATTGCGAGACGATGATGGAAACCGCCAAGAAATACAAAAAAGCAGTAGTGATCGGCGGCGGTCTACTCGGGCTTGAAGCAGCACGCGGATTGCTGAACCTGAATATGGAAGTCTCCGTCGTGCATATCAACGAATACTTAATGAATCTTCAACTCGACAGAACCGCATCCTTGATGCTGCAACAAGAATTAGAGCAACAAGGGATGAAGTTCCTGCTCAAGAAAAATAGTGAAACCATTCTAGGCAAAAAACGGGTAACTGGACTTCGTTTTACGGATGGTTCAGAGGTAGATGCTGATCTTATCGTGATGGCTGTTGGGATTAGACCTAATATGGCACTTGCGAAGAACAGTGGCATTGAAATCAATCGAGGCATAGTTGTCAATGATTTCCTTGAAACGAGTGTCCCGCATATATACTCCATTGGCGAATGTACAGAGCATCGTGGTGTTGCATACGGTCTAGTGGCGCCCCTATATGAGCAAGGAGCAGTTCTTGCGAAGCGTTTAGCAGGTGTTAGTACGGATGGTTATCAAGGTTCCGTCGTTTCTACGAAGCTCAAAGTTTCTGGTGTTGACGTCTTCTCCGCAGGTGAGTATGCAGATAAACCAGGTACGCGTGCAGTTCGTGTACAAGATGATTTTGATGGCATCTATAAGAAGGTTGTCATTCGTGATGGGAAAGTGATCGGGGCTGTCTTGTTCGGTGACATCAGCGATGGTTCAAGATTGTTCGCTATGATCCGCAACGGCGAGGATGTAACAGGCAAAGAAAAGACAGTACTCCTAGGCGATGGTGGAGGCAAGACGAAGTCTGGAGTTGATTTAGTTGCTGGCATGAGCGCAGACGAGATTGTATGTGGTTGTAATGGAGTTTCCAAAGGGGCCATTGTCCAAGCGATTCAAGAGAAAGGCTGCTCCAGCGTTAATGATATCAAAGCATGCACGAAAGCTTCCGCTTCTTGCGGAGGGTGTAAGCCACTTGTAGCCGATGTGCTGACTTATGTCCTTGGTGCAGACGGTGTGAAAACCGTCAAGGAAGGGATTTGCGGTTGTACAACGCTCGGGCGAGACGAAGTTGTAGAAGCGATTCGCACGATGCAACTTACGACTACGAAAGAAGTTATGAACGTTCTTGAATGGTCCAATACAGAAGGGTGCTCCAAGTGTCGTCCAGCATTGAATTACTATTTGGGTATGGTGTGGCCGGAAGAGCATGAGGACGAAAGAGAGTCTCGTTTCGTGAACGAGCGTAATCATGCGAACATTCAGAAGGATGGCACGTACTCTGTCGTTCCGCGTATGTATGGCGGCGTAACGACACCGAAGGACTTAAAGAAGATTGCCGAGATTGCTGAGAAATATGAAGTGCCCCTAGTGAAAGTGACAGGCGGACAACGTATCGATTTGCTCGGTGTGAAGAAGGAAGACCTGCCTGGCATGTGGGCTGATCTAGATATGCCTTCAGGTTATGCTTACGGTAAATCACTGCGTACAGTGAAAACATGTGTGGGTTCCACGTTCTGCCGATTTGGTACACAAGATGCTATTGGTATGGGCATACAGCTTGAGAAGAAGTTCGAACGACTGTATACACCAGCTAAGGTTAAAATGGCAGTCTCGGGCTGCCCGCGAAACTGTGCGGAGGCGACGATCAAAGATTTTGGCGTAGTCGCCATTGACGGCGGTTGGGAACTTCATGTTGGTGGCAACGGAGGAACGAAGCTGCGTGGAACTGATCTTTTATGCAAAGTGAAGACGGAAGAGGAAGTGCTCGAATGGTCTGGGGCTTACCTGCAATACTATCGGGAAACTGGGAAGTACAATGAACGCACATCGGAGTGGTTGGAGCGTGTAGGTCTAGAGACAATTAAAGCGACATTGGCGTCAAGCGAAGATCGCGCTGCCTTCAACGACCGCATCAATAAAGCATTATCCCTGTTGAAAGATCCATGGAAAGAAATCATTGAAGAAAAGGCACTTCGTCAAACATTTTCACCCATTGAAGAGCAATCGGCAGCGTCGATTTTTAAATAGAAGGGATGATGCATATGAAAAGGGTACACATTGGCCATATTTCAGAAATTGCAGTAAAAAGATCACGTGTAGTACGTATCGGCGACTTAGAAATTGCTGTGTTTAAGCTTTCAGACGGAGTCATCAAAGCTATTGAAAATCGCTGCCCGCATAAAGCGGGTAAGCTTTCCGAGGGTATTGTTTGTGATCATCATGTATTTTGTCCCCTGCATGATTGGAAGATTGATCTGCATAACGGACTTGTTCAGGCACCGGATGATGGCTGTGTGACCAAATTCGAGGTTGAGATCGAAGATGCCAGCGGAGAGATGTATTTGCATATTTCAGAAGAAAGTATCTTGGCATCTTAGCAAAGGGGAGTATTGAATCATGCGACATAATGGATCAGCAGTTGCTTTAGGATTATCCACATTAGCCATGATGGCATCCTTTGTGATCTGGGGCGTTTTTTCACCTATTGCTGGACAAATTCAAGATTTATTTCAATTAAGCACGATACAAAAAAGTCTGTTAATCGCAACGCCAGTACTGCTCGGTTCCATTCTGCGAATTCCGATGGGTATTTATACAGATCGTTTCGGTGGTAAACGTGTATTTGCTATTACGATGCTTTTTCTTACGATTCCACTCTTGCTTGCGGGATTTGTTCACTCCTACTGGATGTTGCTGCTTTGCGCACTTTTTATAGGGATGGCGGGGACGACCTTTGCCATTTCACTTACGTATGTATCCAGATGGTTTCCACCTGAACGACAAGGATTCGTACTTGGATTAGCTGGACTTGGTAATTTAGGCGGTGCGGCTGCGAGCTTTTCATTGCCTTTCGTTTTTAACCAATACGGTTTCCAATGGGTGTTCTGGAGTCTAGCAATCATGATTGTGCTGGTGACGGCGATCTTCTGGATCGGAACGAAGGATCTACCTTCTCCCCCTCAAAAGAAGACATTCAAACAATCGATGGTAGTCCTAAAAGATCAATCAACCTGGTATTTATCATTTTTTTATTTTCTAACATTCGGTGGATTCGTCGCATTTGGTGCCTACTTGCCAACATTTCTCAAGGATCTATTTCATTTAACAGCCACAGATGCAGGATTGAAAACGGCAGGATTTGTAGTCATTGCAACACTCATTCGTCCTTTAGGCGGCTATATGGCAGATCGAATTGGATCACGAAGTGTACTTGCGGTGGTGTTCACAGGTATGATAATAACTTCGATTGCATTATCAGCGTCTTTGCATCAGTTCACTTCTTTTAGTGTCTGTTGTCTGGTTGCAGCTACCTTGCTTGGTATTGGAAATGGCGCAGTGTTCAAAATGGTTCCCGAAGTTTCTTCGGGAAATACAGGAGCTGTTACAGGAATAGTTGGTGCAGCAGGCGGTTTAGGCGGATTTTTCCCACCAATTGTATTAGGGATTGTGAAAGATTTGTCAGGTGCTTATACGTTAGGATTTGTTTTGCTTATGGTATTCGCGTGTGCTTGTCTTTGGATGAATCTTGCAACGAGACGCATGGTGTTGAACAAACAACGTACATTGGCATCATAGAGCGGGTTATCTACGGATAGGAACAGTAGTACTTCAGCATGGGAATGTGGAGGTCATTAAGCTATGGGGAAACAAAAACTTGTCTTGATAGGAAACGGAATGGCTGGCGTTCGCTGTGTGGAAGAAATTCTAGCAATTGCGCCAGATCGATTCGAAATCACGATTTTCGGCAGTGAGCCGCATCCCAATTATAATCGCATTATGCTATCGAAAGTGCTTCAGGGAAGTACAACGGTGAATGATATAACCATTAATGATTGGCAGTGGTATCAAGATAAAGGGATTACGCTTTACGCTGGGGATCCCGTGATAAGTATTGATACCTCCAAACGAAGAGTCGTGAGCGAAAAAGGGCGGACAGTTGATTATGATCAATTGATTCTTGCCACGGGTTCGCTGCCATTCATGCTTCCATTGCCTGGTGCGGATAAACCAGGTGTGACGGCATTTCGTGATATTAATGATTGCAACAAAATGATAGAAACATCCAAAAAATATAAGAAAGCTGTTGTTATCGGCGGCGGTCTACTCGGCCTTGAAGCAGCCCGCGGCCTACTTAATCTGGGGATGGATGTCCATGTCGTTCATATATTCAACCATTTGATGGAGCGCCAGCTGAGTCCGACTTCAGCAGGGATGCTGCGCAAAGAGTTGGAGAAGCAAGGGATGAAGTTTCTACTCGAGAAGCAGACTGAGAAAATTCTTGGCAAGAAGCGAGTAGAGGGTCTTCTATTTAAAGACGGAAGCAAAGTGGACGCAGATTTGATCGTCATTGCAGTCGGTGTACGCCCCAATATTAAGCTTGCAGCAGATAGTGGCATAGAGACGAATCGCGCCATTATGGTCAATGATTATATGGAAACGAATGTGCCAGGGGTGTATGCGGTCGGAGAGTGTGCGGAACATCGCAATATGGTTTATGGTCTGGTTGCTCCTTTATATGAGCAAGGCAAAGTGTTAGCTAAGAAGATATGCGACGTAGAGACCGAAGGCTATCAAGGGTCAATTCTGTATTCCCAATTAAAGGTATCTGGCGTAGAAGTATTCTCGGCAGGAGAAATTCGTGATTCCGAAATTTCAACGTCACTGAAAGTGATTGATGGCATCAAAAACACGTATAAAAAGATTGCTGTACGTGATAACAAAATCGTTGGAGCTGTCCTTTTCGGGGACAGCAGTGAGGGCAATAAACTGCTCGGCTATATCAAGCAACAAGCGGATGTGTCCGTGTTGGAGGAAGCATCGGCAGTCGGAGGAGGAGCAGATGAAGCCTATGCGTCTTCACTGGCGCTAACGGCGACCGTGTGCTCTTGCAACGGCGTAACAAAGGGCGGCATCTTCGATGCGGTACGTGACAACGGATGCGCGACTGTCGAGGATATTCGCGCATGCACGCGCGCATCGAGCACCTGCGGTGGCTGCAAGCCGCTCGTATCAGCGATGCTGCAGTTGGCGCTGCAGAGCCAGGACGCACCAGCTGCGCCGAAGGAAACGGTGTGCGGGTGCACATCGCACAGCCATGACGAGCTGCGCGTTGCTGTGCGCAGCGCAAGCTTCGAGACCGCGCATGATGCTATGCAGGCGCTGGGTTGGAGCAAGGCGGACGGATGCTTAATATGCCGTCCGGCTGTACAGTACTATCTCGGCCAATCACGCGGTGCTGCTGCCGATAAGGTTAGTCCTGAATCGTTGCCGTTGGATTCATCAGCGAGCCTTCTCGCTGATGGCACGTTCGCCATCACGCCGCGTATGTATGGCGGCGTCACGAACGCCGAACAATTAAGGCTTCTTGCCGATGTGATCGATAAATATCGCGTACCGTTAGTGAAGTTAACGGGTGGTGCTCATCTGGATCTTCTCGGTATTGCTGAGGAGCAAGTAGGCACCATCGGTGCTGAGATTGGCCACCAGGCATCGACGACCCCATCTTACGGTAGAACCATCACTTCTGTTGCAACATGCTCAGGAAAAGATTACGATCGAAGTGCACTTCAAGACTCTATACAAATGGGCATCCAACTTGAACATCGCTTGGAAGGATTGCAAATGCCGACACAAGTTAGTGTTGCGGTTTCCGCGAGTCCCTTGCACCGAGCGGGTACGCTTTCTAAGGACTTAGGACTTGTAGGTGTCCCAGGTGGCTGGGAAATCTATGTTGGAGGCAGCGCTGGTACGAAGCTTCGTCAAGCTGAGTTGTTCTGTATGGAACCTACCGAGGAGACAGTGCTAGATCTAGCTACCGCATTTTTCCAATTGTACCGTGAAGAAGCGAATTTCGGTGAAACGACGGGACAATGGGTTGAACGTAAAGGCATTACGCAACTACGTGAATATTTATTCAATCTCACAATACGTATGGAGCTAATCAGTAGATGGCAGATAGAGAGCAAGATGATGGAGCAACAGCAAGTAAATTCGCAGCCGACAGCTGCATTGGCCAGGTGAGCATATGAGTCTATTTGCCCAGCAAGAACAAGTCGTATCTGATACTTTACATGTGATCGATACGCAATGCCCATTTTGCAGTGTACAGTGCAAAATGCAAGTCATCGAAGATCGCAGCGCCTCTGATGGAAAGTCTGTTTATTCTGTTGTGCCTAAGCCAAATCAGGCATCAGAAGGTCGTCTTTGTATCAAAGGAATGAACGCCTACCAGCATGTGCTTACAGGAGAACGACTGCTGCATCCTATGGTGAAGCGGAATGGTCGGTTCGAGCGAGTTACATGGGGAGATGCCTATGAGCTCATCGCAAGCAAATTTACCAACCTCCGCGAAGCGTATGGCAACCACACGGTAGGGTTATATGGCGGTGGTTCGCTAACGAATGAATCTGCTTATTTATTAGGAAAATTCGCACGTGTTGCGCTGCAAACGAAGTACATTGATTATAACGGCAGATTCTGTATGTCGGCCGCGGCATCAGCTGGTGTTAAAGTATTTGGGATTGACCGAGGGTTAACGAACCAATTATCGGACATTGAATTAGCCGAGTGTATCATACTGGCGGGAACGAACATAGCGGAGTGTCAACCGACGTTGATGCCTTATTTTACAAGAGCGAAAGAGAAAGGTGCTATCATCATAGCCATTGATCCGCGTGAAACCGGTACAACACGGATCGCCGATATTCATTTACGTGTGAAGCCTGGCATGGATGCGACTTTGGCCAATGGAATGCTCAAGATTCTGCTTGAGGACGGTTGCGTGGATGAAGAGTTCGTAGCAAATCGGACAACAGGCTTTACGGAATTGAAGGCGCATCTCGATTCGCTTGATATGGAAGAGATCGCCAACTTAACCGGAGTGCCAACTCAGTTGATTCGTAAGGCCGCATTGAGTTACGGCAAATCGCAGACTGGCATGGTATTTACAGCAAGAGGCGTGGAGCAGCAAACGGATGGACATATGGCGGTTCGAAACTTCCTGAATCTCGTACTTCTTACTGGTAAAATCGGCAAACCTGGCTGTGGCTATGGCGCTGTCACAGGTCAAGGGAATGGGCAGGGCGGAAGGGAGCATGGTCAAAAAGCAGATCAGCTTCCAGGCTATCGCCTTATTGAAAATCCCGAAGATCGCGCTTATGTAGCGGATGTTTGGGGCATTGATCCGAGCGAACTGCCAGGTAAAGGTGTCTCTGCCTACGAAATGATGGAGAAGGTCCATGAGCAGGAGATTCGGGCGTTATTCGTGATGGGCTCTAATCCGCTCGTCTCGAACCCGAACGCTAACTTCGTTGAAGAAGGGTTGAAGAAGCTCGGCTTCCTTGTCGTTGCAGACTTCCTGATCTCCGAAACAGCACAGTTAGCTGATTTAATTTTACCGGTAACGGCCTATTTAGAGAATGCAGGGACGTTAACTAACCTTGAAGGACGCGTGCTGCTAAGAGAATCTGGTCGTTCTGCACCTGGTGAAGCTAAGCATGATTGGCAGGTTCTTTGTGAGCTAGCAGAGGTGCTTGGGAGAGGTCAATTCTTTCAATTTGGTCATGTGGAAGATGTCTTTAACGAGCTCCGACTAGCAAGTCGCGGTGGAACAGCAGACTACTATGGCATTACCTATGATCGATTGCGGAAAGAAGAAGGCGTCTATTGGCCTTGTCCAGAAGAAGCGCATCCTGGTGCAAAACGCTTATTCGAATCCTCATTTCCACTTCCAGCAGGGAGAGCGCTTCTCACTACTGTGGAGAATCATCTGCCCAAGGAACAGACTAGCGAGGATTTCCCGCTGTATTTGACTACTGGCCGAGTACTCGTGCATTATCTTACAGGTGTGCAAACCCGCAAAAGTCCATCGTTAGCCGCGAGAGATGTGGAATCCTTCATGGAGATCCATCCTAGAACTGCGAAAAAGCACCATATCGAAGATGCTACACTTGTGAAGTTGACGTCCAAACGCGGTGAAATTTATGTGCGTAGTCGCTTTAGTGACGCTATTCGCGAGGACACCGTGTTTGTGCCTATGCATTGGGGAGATACGCAGAACGTCAATAAATTGACGAATGATGCACTCGATCCAACCTGCAAAATGCCTGGTTTTAAAGTATGTGCGGTACAGGTAAGTCCGTTAGTATCGGAATATGCGTAAAATGAAAAGACCGAACTCATCGATCTCGCAGCGATGAGTTCGGTCTTTTCATTTTTGAGAAAGATAATAAACATATTGCATAGGTCTACGATACAGATCCTTATGTTTAAAACCCTTAAGATCTTCGTATATATTTTTTTGGGGCTTTCCATTAAGTTCAATGATCCATAATTTACTTTGTTTGTCCAAAACAAAATCCACACTCAGTTCTCCCAATGATCCCATAAGAGTTTCTGCTTCTTGAGCGGCCATTACACTTACTTCGTTCAGAGACTGTAGGATTTCAGTTGCTTTTTCAGGCGATAGTATTCGCTTGAGAATTTCTGGTGCATCATAAACGTGTTCACACATACTTGTGTTAAAGAAACGCTCGTATGCCACTCTACAAGTGATGTTGTATACCATCCACTGACCAACATTCCCCTTTTGAACAAGGACACGGATGTCAAAATATTGACGATCGAGTTGACTCATTTGAATCCCTTGTTGGACCAAGTAGTTCTTTTGTCCGAGGAGAACATCTAACTTTTCCTGAATGCTTTCATTTTTCCTGCAAATAACTCTTGGAGCTAGACTGTGTAAGGAAATATGAATATCATCATTACTTGTACGATCGATTCGATAGACTGATGCCCCTTTAGATCCATAAATTGGTTTTATAAAGAGTAGATTATTTTTGTCTAATAGTTCTGTTATGTTCACTTCATTATATTGAAATGTGTCGGGTACATATTGCGATAGACTCGATTGATGTAGCTGATTATAGAGGTCCCATTTATTGAATTGATTGATTGTATTGAAACACTTATTCTGACCTATTACTTTCTCTAGGAGTTGAATGGTCATTGAGTCTTTGTTATAACAACGGTTATAGACGACAAGAGGGAAAGGGAACATACGTTGTGTCCATTTGCCATTTTTACGGCTAAGTCCAATAATACGTCGCTTATTCCACCGTATATCTGCTGGAGTGAAAGCATAAAGTCTCAGGTTTTGATTTTGATATCCTTGGCAGAGATCCAAAATTCTTTTTCTTCTATTTCGGTTAGTAACCATAATACCTATTAACGGGCGCTTGTCCAATCTTATCACTCCCTAGTTCGAACCATCATAATTAAATAATGCTAGCGAAGTCACTTTGGTATGGGACAAACACATAAATGTACTGATATTTATAGAAAGATTAGCTTTATTTTCCATTTCACAAATTTGGTAGGCATTTACTGTGTCTATCTATTTAGGCTTTTAATATGATGATATACGTTTGAAAATAAGGAGATGAGATTAGTATGGGGAAAAGTAATTGCCCCCCAGGACCTCCAGGGCCAGAAGGGCCACGTGGGCCTCAAGGACCCCAAGGAGCTACTGGGACATCAGGGGCAGCAGGGCCTACGGGATCAATAGGACCAGCAGGAACAACCGGGGCAACAGGACCAGAAGGACCGAGAGGTCACAAAGGGAAAGAAGGGCCAGAAGGGCCTCGAGGACACAAAGGGCCAGAGGGACCAGCAGGACCACGAGGTCAACAAGGACCAGAAGGACCCAAAGGATCAACGGGACCAACAGGACCAACGGGAACAGTGGGTGCAACAGGAGCTACAGGAGCTACAGGTGCAGGAGCTACAGGAGCTGCGGGAGCTACGGGGGCATCAGGCCCAACGGGAGCTACAGGAGCTACAGGAGCTGCGGGAGCTACGGGGGCATCAGGCCCAGCGGGAGTTACAGGAGCTACAGGAGCTACGGGAGCTACGGGGGCATCAGGCCCAGCAGGCCCAGCAGGAGTTACAGGAGCTACAGGAGCTGCGGGAGCTACGGGGGCATCAGGCCCAGCGGGAGCTACAGGAGCTACAGGTACAGGAGCTACGGGAGCTACCGGCCCAGCGGGTGCAACAGGAGTTACAGGGCCAGCGGGTGGTCCGCCGGGACCAACAGGCCCAACAGGGCCAGCAGGTGCAGCAGGGGCAACCGGAGAAACCGGAACAGCGGGTGCAACAGGGCCAACAGGGCCAACCGGAGCTACGGGAGTAGCAGGTGCAACCGGAGCAACCGGAACAGAGGGAACAGCGGGTGCAACAGGAGCAACAGGAGCAACAGGAGCAACAGGAGCTACAGGTGTAGGAGCAACCGGAGCAACAGGCCCAGCGGGTGGTCCACCGGGACCAACAGGGGCAACAGGCCCAGCGGGTGGTCCGCCGGGACCAACAGGCGCAACAGGCCCAGCGGGAGCCACAGGCCCCGCAGGTGCGGCTGGTGCTGGAGGATTAATTCCATTTTCAACAGGTATCATCCTCAGTGGCGCTACAGTTGTATCAGCTGCTCCAATTTTAATGGGTTTTGGTAATCGCACGGTTGAAGTTATTAATGGTGCTGGAGAATCAACGATGCCGCCAGAAGCAGGTGGTTTTGCATTCCCAATTCCATTTAATGGAATTATTCGAAATTTACAAATAAGCGCAGATTTATTGGTTGCTTCAGTGGCTTCTATAAATGTGACACCACTTGTATATGATTTCACAGTTTTCAGAGCACCTTCATTTCCTAATAATGGGGTTAGTCATCTTGCTTCACAATACTTGACAACTCCGCTGACTAGCTCACTTACTTTTGGAGGTCCTGGTAATACGGTAATTGCCGGTACTTTCTATGCAGCAACGAATATTAATCTAGGAACATTAAATGTCGTTGCTGGAGATCGTATTGGTATTCGTATAAGAACGAATGTAGCGTCTAATCCCTCAGCAGCTGATATTACCCAGCTCTCGTTTAGCGCCAGTCTATCTTATACACCTAACTAAAAACAACATAGCCGCAAATCATGTAAGTCTCTGTTAGGTTTAAGAACTTCCCCAAAAAGCTGCCGCGTGCAGCTTTTTTTACTTCGTACAGGCAGAGCCGTTTTAGTCTGAATCGGTTATAATAGGAATGAATTGTAAACAAAGCGCAGGACAAGTTTTTTGAGGAGCGGGATAAGGATGAAGCGAACTACGATATTAATCGCAGATGATGAGGCGGAGATCGCTGATTTAGTTGCGTTACATTTAGAAAAAGAGGGCTACCATCTCATTAAAGTTTCCGACGGGAAAGAAGCCGTACAAGCGATTGAAACTCACGCCATTGATCTGGCGATTCTAGATATCATGATGCCCAAGATGGATGGCTATGAAGTGACACGTCAAATTCGTGAGAAGTATCCATTACCGATTATTTTTTTGAGTGCCAAATCCTCTGATTTGGATAAGATTACAGGCTTAATTATGGGTGCAGTCGATTATATGACCAAACCTTTCAATCCTATGGAATTGGTGGCTCGGGTGAATGCACAGCTGCGGCGATCTATCCAGTTGAGCCAACCGGCGGCAACGAGCAGTCGTGTATTGGAAGTGGGAGGCGTGACCATTGATGCGGATCAAAGATCAGTTCTTCTATATGGAGAGAAAATCGAGCTTACACCGAAGGAATTTGATATTCTGTATCTTTTAGCGAGTCACCCGAAGAAGGTGTATAGTGCGGAGCATATTTTTGGACACGTATGGGGGGAAGCCTATTATGAAAGTGGTAACACAGTCATGGTACATATTCGTACACTGCGCAAAAAACTTGGTGAAGATGTGAACAAAAATAAATTAATCAAAACCGTATGGGGTGTGGGTTATACATTCAATGGCTAATCTATTGCGCAGCTTTCGATCCAAAATGATCGGTTTATTAGGACTCAGCATGCTGTTGTCCGGTACTTTTACCTTTATACTTTATCGGGTACTGAAGCTTTATTATTCAGGCGTTCGAAGAGAAGATCCTGTAGCTAAATTACGTCATTTTGTTAACACAATTGGGGACTTAAACTTTTTCTTGATGGTATTTGTACCGCTTTCAATATTGTGTTTCTTCTTCCTAACGAAGCGCTATGCCACCTATTTTAATGAGATTTCGACGGGAATTCATCGCCTTGCTGGCGGCGACTTTCACAGTCGCATTCATATTGATGCTAATGACGAATTCAAAGATATCGCTGAAGATATTAATATGGCCAGTGAGAAACTACGACAAGCGGTTGAACGTGGTGATTTTGCTGAAAACAGTAAGGATCAGCTCGTTTTGAACTTAGCTCACGATCTACGTACGCCGCTCACCTCGGTCATTGGATATTTGGATTTCATCCTCCAGGACGAGCAGTTATCGAGGGAACAAATGATACATTATACGACCATTGCTTTTAATAAATCGCAACGCTTAGAGAAGCTCATTGATGAGCTATTTGAAATTACGCGGATGAAATATGGCATGTTGACCATTGAGAAGAAGCAGATTGATTTGAGTGAACTGCTGATTCAACTCAATGAGGAATTGTTCCCCGTTTTTGAAAAAAGTAAGTTGATAAGCAGGTTGGATGTTTCTCCACATTTGGAAATCTCGGCGGATGGAGAACTGCTTGCACGTGTATTTGAGAATCTATTGACGAATGCCAATCGGTATGGGAAAGATGGTCAATTTGTGGATATTAAAGGTCATCGAGATGGGGAAGAGGTGGTTGTTCAAGTCATCAACTATGGCAATTGCATATCCCCAGATGAACTTCCTCATCTCTTTGAAATGTTTTATACAGGCGATCAAGCGCGAACCCATCAAGGCGGGAGTACAGGACTGGGTTTATTCATCGCCAAAAATATTGTGGAGCAGCATGGAGGAGAGATCACCGTCCAAAGTAATGTGATTCGTACACTTTTTGAGGTCAGATTGCCACTTTCCTGATTGAATTTTAAGAAAAATTTTATATTTGTCCCACTTCTAATTTAAACAGTTTTCTTTATTCTAAATGCAAGATAAGGTTTAGGAGGGAAACTAGTCATGAAGAAGTGGGTTTTTTGGTCTGTCATAGTCGTCCTGTTAGGTTATGAGGCCATACAGCAACATTCAGCAGATGGTAAAAGGGCTGACCATTTACGTGTTGAGTATAGTGCTTATGCAGTGACTTCTCCTGGGAAGGATCTGACAACGATCAAAGTGACGAAAGAACAGATATATCAAGGAGATCTCGTATTAATTAATCAAGATTACCCGGTACATCAAATAGGCATGCAGACCGATATTCTTAATCTTTTTCAGCATAAAGAGCTTGTTAAAGGATTTGGACTTTTAGATAACACAATCCGATTATCACAAAGCGTTGTTCAAGCTTTTACGACAATGATCAGCGCTGCTGAAAAAGACGGGGTTCGTCACTTCCTGATTAACAGTGGCTACCGAGATAATAAAGAACAAAGTCAGTTGTACAAAGATATGGGAGCTAATTTTGCTTTGCCAGCGGGACATAGTGAACATAATTTAGGTTTAGCCCTTGATATTGGTTCTACACAAGCGGATATGAATCAGGCGACTGAGGGAGAATGGTTGATCCGAAATGCCGCGGAATATGGGTTTATTTTACGGTATCCCAAAGACAAAACGGCTATCACTGGCATCCAATATGAACCCTGGCATTTTCGCTATGTTGGTTTACCACACAGTGTAATTATGCAGCAGATGAACTTGTCGTTGGAAGAATATTTGGCGTATTTGAAACAACAAAAGAACATTACAACGAAGGTAAAAGGGAAGATCTACGAGATTTCATATTATCCAATCACCCAGAATAGTACCATCCAAGTGCCTAACAATCGTTCCTATCACCTATCGGGTAACAATATGGATGGCATCATCGTAACTGTGTTTCCATGAAGCGCAAATAAGAATTTGAGGAGAGTGAGTTTACGGTTTGAAACAAATGAAAGTATGGAATGAGATGCTGTTGTCGGCGTTATTCGCCTTTTATATGTATGTTCTGTTCAAGATCATTCTATTTAAATTCAGTTCCATTGACTTACCTTTTCTGTGGCATCAGCTTCAGCGGAATATAGAGAATCCTGTGCATATCCAAAATCGGTTAGAATTTGCGAACTTCAAGCCTCTCGTTTCGATAACGAATAATATTCAAAGCTTATCCTCACATGATCTCGTAAATTTGTTAGGGAATATCGCGATATTCATGCCATATGGTGTGTTTCTAGTCATGATGTCGCGGCAAAAGAAGAAGTCACTGTACGGTGTGTTCTTACGTTCTGTGGGGTTAAGTCTATGTTTGGAAGGTTTGCAAGTTGTTCTTTCAATGGGGAGCTTTGATGTGGATGATCTCATTCTTAATGGGTTTGGTGGTATACTCGGGTATTTTGTTTTCAAGCTGTCCATGAAATTCAAAGCTAGTTTATTACGTATGATTGAATCTCACCACATGGCCTTTTCTAAGGAAGGTAACATAACCTAAGGTGATGAAATACGAGAATAGGCTGTCCTACAAGAAAAGCAAGCTTCTAGAGGACAGCCTATTTACATTCACTAGGAAGCGAATGGCTGATCTTATCTGGAATATGGTACTATGATGTGAGAAATCACATAATTTGCAATAGAATGTCGAGGCGGTTCACGTATGGAAGCAGAGCAAGTCAGTGCTAAAGAATTATTTACCTTTTATCGAGGCAGCACTTTGCAGATGCATCGAGCAGGAGCTCATGATGAATATAAATCATTTGCTGTGCCGAAAGAGACAGAAATGAAGTGGGTCCAAGAAATGATCGACCAGTACTCGAGAGAGCTTTCCATAAGAGATGCGGCCGTGTTAGATAGTTTAGAATCCATAGCCCGAGATTTTAAAGAAGTATGCATTCTTAATAATGTCGTAAGCTTCGCTTCAAGGCATATTAAGACTGTTATATTTTTATGATGAAATTACACAATCACGGAGGTCATACAATGAGTCAACGCTATCGCATTACGAGAGCTTTTCAACAACATGATCAAGACGCACCATCCATTTCATTGGAAGAGTGTAAGCAATACTTTTCTACACAACCGGATTTCACTTACACATCCGTATTTAAAGTGACTGGAGCCACAAGCATGTCCATCGATGGGGATTTCTTCATGTGGAGCTATGGCGAAATCCAGATTCCTTTTCGGCATTATCAGGGGGATATTTATGTTTCAGGCACGAATGAAGCCGTCATTCCTAAGATGTTAGAGGTTGCAAGTGAATTGGGAGCCGATGTGGCGGAAGGTTAATTACCCTTAGTAGTAGTTGAACTTAGCTGACAAGCTATAGTATATTCTAAATTATCATTCGAGGGTCATGGATAACTTGGGTAGTAAGGGGGGGACATCTTTGCATACGAATACATTCATTCACATATTGAAAACCGAACTTGTCGTCGCGCTTGGCTGCACAGAGCCGGTTGCAATTGCCCTGGCTGCCGCGAAGGCACGAAGCTATGTGAAAGGTCCAATCGAGAAGGTAACTGTTCATGCTAGCGCAGGCATCATCAAGAATGCATTAGCCGTCGGGATTCCAGGTACGAATCTGACCGGGATCGATTTCGTAGCTGCTTTAGGTGCAATTGCAGGCAATGCCGAGAAGCAATTAGAAGTGCTTGCTGATATTCAACCAGATGATGTTGCAGCAGCTCAGGACATGGTTGAACGCGGTAGTTCGATGGTTCATCTAGCAGATACGACCAGAAAGTTATATATTGAGGTCGTCGTTACCACAGAGCAAAGTTATGCAAAGGTTGTCATCACGGACAACCACACGAATATCACATTAGTTGAGGTTGATGGGAAGGTCATCGAATCTGGAGGCTGTGCCAACGCGAGCTTCAAGAGCTCCAAAGAGGAGCGTGGCGAGCTTACGATTGATGGTATTGTAGATTTCGTGAATACGGTTGATCTTGCCGAGCTCCAAATGGTCAAACAAAGTATTGAGTTGAACCGTAAAGCTGGTTTAGATGGATTAACGCATGCCTATGGTCTCGAAGTTGGCAAAACGATTAAAGAAAATGTGCAAAAGGGCATTTTGTCCGATGACTTAATCTCTCATGCCATGGCGCTTGCCGCAGCTGGATCGGATGCTCGTATGGCGGGTTCCAGCATGCCTGTTATGGCAAATTCGGGAAGTGGAAACCAAGGTATTGCAGCAACGAACCCTGTTATCGCGGCAGCTGAGAAGCTTGGTGTTACGGAAGAAAAGCTCATTCGTGCCGTCACACTCAGTCACTTGATCACTATTCACATCAAGTCCAAATTTGGTCGATTGTCCGCGTTATGTGGCGTCACTGTATCTGGGACTGGTGCTAGCTGCGGGATAACCTATCTACTCGGCGGTGGGAAGAACGAGATTAAAGCCGCGATTCAAAACATGCTCGGTAATGTAACGGGGATGATGTGTGATGGTGCCAAAGGCGGCTGTGCGATGAAAGTAGCAACTTGTACGAGCGCAGCAGTGCAATCTGCGTTGCTTGCCTCCAAAGGAATGACGATTTCCTCGACGAATGGCTTTATCGAAAATGATACCGAGAAAACGATCGACAATTTCTGTCGGATTGGGAATGAAGCAACTTCTGACATGGACAAGCTCGTCCTCGAAATGATGTTGAATAAAGATATATAGTTCGATAATTATCCGCTGAAAGGCGGGTTTTATTTTTGCGTGGCGACTGATATTCCTTAAGTGATGGTGAAATGGAAACTTTTTGCAGTGTTCTTCGTCTAATTCATTAGAATTTAATGATTTGGAGTGATGACATTTGAGTAAATCTGGTGTAGGTCCACTCATCAAAAAAGTAATAATTCTGTCCGTAATCATGATAGTGATGGTTCCATTATTGACTTACGCGGCAAGTGCTCATTGGATTGAGCCTGAGCTAAAGCCTTACAAGCAAGGGATTGTGCCGTTTAAAGATGGCAGTTCTATGGAAGGACCGGTCACGAGAGAAGAGTGGAACTCCTTCTACTTCTATGTATTGAACCCGGAGCGATACGATGAGCCGATCGATATTGGAAACTGGGTAACGATGATTAAGATGGGTGTACAGCTGCCTAAGGGCAAGGAAAACGAGCTGCTCAAAGGCTATGTGTATGATCTGGCTCCGATGTATGCACAACATGTGAACCGCGAGACGGCTGTTGGTGGATTAATTAAATTGCTGTCGTTTAGCATCGTACCAGGCAGTGCGGATAACAAGCAATTGGATGCGAGTAAAGATTTCTTAGATTTCAAAGACATTAGGGAAATGCATCAAGGACTTGTTCGAACTGCCTATCGGGACGGCTTGTTAGACAGCGCAACGAAAACCCATTTTCGGCCGAAAGACAACCTGACGAACGCGGAAGCCATTTCGATTATGGCCAAAGTTATGAATAAATACGAGCAGGAAGCGTCCAAGATGAAACCGCCATCTCAACCTGGATTTCCAAGCGTCGTTACTTTATTTGAGAATACGCCTATGTACAGCTCCAAGGATGCAACTATGGGGTTGAATGGGATGATCTCACCGCAGGATGTTCGAATCGTTGCCGTTCAAGAGGATTGGCTCACCTATGGCAATGTGACAGATACGAAGTGGTTTCAGGTTGAAACTTGGCTTGGACCACAATGGATTCAGTTGGAACTGCAACAGGTGGGGAACTTAGAACGAGTAGAAACGAATCTGCTTCTACAACAGTCAACTTCGCTTCAAGATTCGCCTCACCCTGACAGTACGCTTTCGTTCGTACTTTCTCCGCAAAAGGTTCATGTCATTGGGCTTTTCCGCAGCAAATTTGCTGAGAGTTTTTTGGTTGATACATGGGTAGGGCCTAAATGGATCACGAATCCTAATGGTGCAATTCAAGAAAAATAATGCATTTTCCAAAATTTATTGTTTACGTACCTCTCGTTATTTGATACTATTATCGCAATAACAAATGCGTTGAAGAGAAGAGTAAATAAATGAAATCTTTCACAGAGAGCTCCGTCCGCTGAAAAGGAGTAAAGAGAACTTTATTGAACAAAGCCTCAGAGCAGCACATCGGAACCCATAGCGGGGGATGGTGTGACAGGAGCTCCTGTTATAGAGCTAAAGTATACGCAAGGCTTTGGCCTGTCGTACTTGAAGAGGCTGATATGGCGACATATTGGTGAAACTGGGTGGTACCACGAGGATATTAATCTCGTCCCTAAGACTGGCAATAGTCTTGGGGGTGGGATTTTTTTGCTATTGCGCAAGAAACTTTGCGCACATGTTATAATATTAAGCACACAGATACAAGTAGTTTGAATTTACTATTGAGATGCTTTTTACTACATCATACGAATGTGAAAGGATTTGAATATAGAATGTCGAGAAAATTAAAAGTAGGTATTGTCGGAGGAACTGGCATGGTTGGCCAGAGATTCGTTGAATTGCTGGATCAACATCCCTGGTTTGAAGTGACTGCGATTGCTGCAAGCAGCAGTTCTGCAGGTAAAACATATGAAGAATCTGTTCAAAGCAGATGGAAACTGGCTACACCAATCCCAGAAAATGTGAAACAGATTATCGTGCAAGATGCATCGAAAGTGGAGGAAGTTGCCACTGGGGTTGATTTTATTTTTTGTGCCGTTGATATGAAAAAGGATGAAATTAAAGCGTTAGAGGAAGCCTACGCCAAAACAGGCACGCCTGTTATTTCTAATAATTCAGCTCACCGCTGGACTCCAGATATTCCGATGGTTATCCCAGAAGTTAATCCAGGTCATATTGAAATTATTGCTGCGCAAAGAAAACGTCTTGGAACCTCGACTGGGTTTATCGCAGTAAAACCTAATTGCTCCATCCAAAGCTACGTGCCAGCCCTAAACGCTTTGTTAGATTTTAAACCAACGAACATCGTTGCTTCAACGTATCAAGCGATCTCAGGCGCGGGTAAAAACTTCACAGATTGGCCTGAGATGTTGGATAACGTTATTCCTTACATCGGTGGGGAAGAAGAGAAAAGCGAGCAGGAGCCGCTGCGTATCTGGGGCAATATCGTAAATAATGAAATCATTAAAGCGAGTTCTCCGCTAATTACGACGCAATGTATCCGCGTTCCAGTAACAGACGGACATTTGGCAACGGTGTTTGCATCTTTCGAAAATAAACCTTCGAAAGAAGAAATTCTTGCTCGCTGGTTGAACTACAAAGGACGTCCGCAAGAGTTAAATCTGCCGAGTGCTCCGAAACAGTTCATTACTTACTTTGAAGAAGAGAATAGACCACAAACGAAGCTGGATCGCGAGATTGAGCGCGGTATGGGTGTTTCCGTTGGACGTTTGCGCGAAGATTCCATGTTTGATTATAAATTCGTTGGATTGTCGCATAACACATTGCGCGGCGCAGCGGGTGGTGCGGTTCTAATCGCTGAGTTGCTGAAAGCAGAAGGTTATATTCAAGCGAAATAAAGCCTCCGAAAAGGCAGCGGGCCACAGACTTTAATATGCAAGTAGGGGCCGCCTCCGCGTAGATGGATCTACACGGAGGCGGCCCCTTTCTTGATTTAGGTATGACTCGGGTAGCGTTCCTGCAGGAATGAGACCGATTGGCTTATTAATGCTTTTAAAATATCAACGTTAATATCTGCAACTTTATTGATATATACACAGGCTTTTGCAGCCTCATGTTTGCCGAGTTCCTTTAATAATTCCTCTCGATCGGTATCTCCTGTTGCAAAATACAAGCTGATTTTGGCTTTTCGCGGTGAGAAACCAACTAAAGGGGCATCGCCTTCATGACCGGACGCATATTTGTAATGATAAGTGCCAAAACCAATAATGCTAGGACCCCACATTTTAGCTTCATAACCAGTCACTTCTGTAAAAATATCTAATAATTGATAAGCGTCTTCACGCTTTTTAATACTTTCCACATTTTCAATAAACTCAAGGACACTGCTATCCGTTTCTTTCGTTTTTGCTTCGTATGCCATAGAAACACTCCTTATCGATTTTACCGATGTGATGGCTAGTCATGATCATTTTACCAAAGAAGTGTTTGAAATAGAAACATTTCTACGGGAAAGATCGTCTAATACATACGACTGGAATTGACTATTATCACGTGAAAGAAGGGGTTTTTTTCATGTGGACAAAGCGATATTGGTTTCCGATGGTTCCATGTACGTTATTTATTTGTGTCCTGATTGTGGGTTGCGGTGATCGAAAGGTAGTAGATCATTACGAAGGAGCTGCTCAGCTCCAGGAGACACCTAAAAAGACGAAGTCTGTATCAAAAGAAGATTTACAAAAATATGCAAATCAGTTAGTTACATTAGAGACGCTTTTTGAAAGACACCAAGTTAAGCCTCAATCCTCCTATAGCAATGATCAAGAAGCCTTTCTGGAGGTGCGCCGTGTAGGCGAACATGCCCAAACACTCTCGGAGACTGAGAAGACAAAGCTTAGACAATCCATCTATGAGGCGATCGGTGCCGAGTTTCCACTGAATATATCCGTCTATACGATTGATGAGCAATCTGGAATGACTGGTAAAATTACTGCAATTAATGAAAAGAGAAGTTTTCTAGTCGTATCATCCGATAAATTCATTGGTCAAGATAAGAAAATGCCTGATGCTGCGTGGTATAGCATGTCTGACGATGCAAGAATTGAGTATGAAGGGAAGAAGCTGCAACCGATTGAGGTTCAGATTGGATCTACCGTTAGAGTGTGGGCAGAAGGCTTGATGCTGACGAGTTACCCTGGCAAACAACGGGACTTCGCCTCGAAATCATCGCACTAGGCAATGGCGCCGGTGATGCAAGCGGTAAGGTCACAGGATTAGTTACAACTGGCGAAGGGGTTAATGTGGAGCGTATCATTGAAATCGATGGTGTGAAACATAGACTTCTTCCGTTTGCGCAACTAAGAAAAGAAAGCGTCCCAGCACAATTCTCCGAAATAACAGTTGGCAAGCAGGTGAAAATTTGGTTTGCAGGATATGATTTTGGTAATGAGAAATTTGTGACAAAAGTCGTCTTGGATAGTTAGTTGTAGAGACAATTAATTCAATCTTGAATGATGCCTAAGGAAGTGTGCAAATGAGCCAATCGAAAGAGATAATTATTGACTTACAACTCGTGCAGCATCTGATCACTTCCCAATTTCCACAATGGGCAGAGCTGAGTCTACGGCCTGTGGATTCGGCTGGAACAGACAATGCCATATATCGGCTTGGGGAAGAGATGGCGGTTCGGTTACCTCGAGCGGAATGGGCCATTGGTCAAGTGGAAAAAGAGCAGCGTTGGCTGCCGATGCTAGCCCAGAAGATACCGGTATCCATCCCAGTGCCCCTAGCACAGGGCGTTCCTACGGAAGACTATCCATGGTTCTGGTCTGTGTATCGTTGGCTGGATGGCGAGAATGCGACAGTTGGGCAACTAGCCAGCTATTACCAAGCGGCAACAGCTCTTGCACAATTCATCTACGCCATGCAGTCAATCGATCCTACAGGTGGCCCTGCTCCAGGTTCTCACAATTCTGGCAGGGGTGAACCTCTGGCTATGCGAGATTCGGCAGTTCGAGATGCAATCGCAACCTTGAATCCTATCATCGATACGGAAATAGCAGAGGCTGCATGGGATTTGGCACTTCATGCTCCCGCATGGCAAGGACAAGGCGTTTGGATTCATGGAGATTTACATCCGGGGAATCTTCTTATTGATAAGGGAAGGCTAAGCGCTGTGATTGACTTTGGTACGTTAGGCATAGGTGATCCTGCCTGTGACCTCATGGTTGCATGGACATTCCTTACAGCCGAGAGTCGAGAGGATTTCCGCACCTTACTATCGGTCGATGAAGCAACGTGGGTGAGAGGCCGCGGCTGGGCGCTTTCTTTCGGATTGATTGCTTATGCTTATTACATAGACAAGAACCCTGGGCTTGCCGCCATCTCGCGACGCGCGATTGATGAGGTGCTTAGCGAGCATGTGAATCGTTGCGAATAGCATGGAACATAAACTCATCAACGTTTTTTATTTATTTAGGTTTACGATTTGTAGATAGGAGAAATACATCATGCTAACTGCCATTCTTCAAGGAATTCTTTTATCAGCAGGTCTCATCTTGCCGCTAGGTGTTCAAAATGTATTTGTTTTTAATCAAGGGGTCACACAGCCACGTCTAGTAAGGGCATTACCTGTCGTTCTGATAGCATCATTATGTGACACGGCACTTATTACTTTGGCTATTTTAGGCATATCCGTCGTTATCGTTACTATACCTGCTATTAAGTTCGTGCTTTTTTTACTAGGCATACTGTTTCTTATGTATATGGGGATTGTTACGTGGAAAAGTAAACCTGCCACTACGTCAACGGAAGAGAAAGCACTATCTCCTAAGAAGCAAATAGCGTTTGCTGCATCGGTTTCACTCTTAAATCCTCATGCCATTTTGGATACGATCGGAGTCATTGGAACAAGTTCTATCCACTATGTTGGGAAAGAAAAATGGGTATTTGCAATTGCTTGTATACTTGTGTCATGGATTTGGTTCTTTGCTCTTGCCGTCATGGGGAGACAGGTTGGGAAATTAGATAAATCTAACAGATTTATGACGTATCTCAATAAAGTTTCGGCGCTAATCATGTGGGGGACTGCCGTTTATTTATTTAAGCAATTAATCTAAACGTAAAGAAGTGTAAATAAAGAATTTCCACTTGATTTCCAGTGATTCTCCCGAATATAATGAAGGTAATATTTGGTATGTGTAACTGGCGAAACGTAGATCACTACGGGGGAGCACGTATTCCATAACAGCCGTTCGCCTGGGCAAAGTATTTGATCAATGGATCAAATGCTTTTTTTATTTTGAGGAGGAGATTGTAATGGAACGAGTTAGGAATGTGGCAGTCCTCATGTATGAAAAGGTAGATCTGTTAGATATTGCAGGTCCGTTCGATGTATTCGCCGTGTCGAGTAATTGGGGGAAAGATTTCAATGTCTACACGGTGGGGGAAAAGCAAAGACCTGTGAATACAGTCAGCGGCCTTACGATTCAGCCCAAATACAGCTTAGATGATTGTCCGGTGCCGGACATTTTGATTGTACCTGGTGGTGTAGGTTCGCGCACTGAAATGAACAACGCAACGACTACATCATGGATTAGCCAAACTGCTGCTAGTGCGGAAATCGTTTTATCTGTTTGCACAGGTGCTCTCTTTTTAGCAAAAGCCAATTTACTGGATGGATTGCAGATTACGACTAATCGGAATGCGTTTGATTTATTACGCGAGATTGCGCCACAAAGCGCTTTGATCGTTGAGGACGTTCGATATGTTGACAATGGCAAGATCGTGATGTCCGCAGGGGTTACCGCAGGATTCGATGCTGCGCTATATGTCGTTGCTAGGCTGTTTGGCGAAGAAAGAGCTCTCGCAACAACTGCAAAGATGGAGTATCATTGGCAGAAAGATGAGATAGTGGAACCGCGAATGGACAATTTAGATAAAAATTGTGAGTTATTGCTGATAAGAAAAGCTCGGATAACAGATTTGGAAGCCATGCAGAAATTATATATAGAAGCGGCCGAATGGATTCAATCTTCAAAGGGTTTTACACAGTGGCGTGAAGATTCATTTACGAGGGCTTATTTGGAGTCATTTATTTATGAAAATGACGTATTTATAGCAAAACTGAATGGAGAGCTTGTTGGCTGTTTTTCCATACACTGGGAATATGAAGAAATTTGGGGAGATTTATTTCATGATGATGCAGGTTATGTACACCGATTAGTCGTCACGCGAAAATATAAGGGAGAAAGATTCGGTAGTAGGTTACTAGCTTGGGCAGCAGATTACATAAAGAACAAGGGTAAAGCTTGGCTGCGTCTAGATTGCATGGCAGATAACCCAACACTGAATGATTATTATCGCAGCCTGGGTTTCATTCATCGAGGTAGATACGATGGCCGCGGCTGGAGTGCAAATTTATATGAGCGTGAAATTGAATAATTTGTGTAACCGAGTATCTAATAAAGCTGTCCGACAAGTAGAGTTATCTATTTGAGGGCAGCTTTTGTTTGTTATATGGACGAAATGACTCGAATCGATCCATTCGCAAAAAAAACAATAAATTGTTCTATGAAATAACGGATTTTGTTCCTTGTACGGCTGATAGGAAGTTCTTAGAATGAGAGGGCAAGAAGTGATGTCTGAACGGCTTGAATATTAACTGATAGAAATTAATGATGCAGGGAACCGTAGGAACCAAGAGGGCGTGTATCTCACGGCTTCCTCCGGTTTGTTCTCTTTCCTTATCCCATTATGATAGACTAAGAAAATATTTACACTGAACCGCTGAAACGAGGGATATTCACTTGCCAATATTAAACTGGTTTTCATCTCTAACCTTAAAATATCGTCTTTTTCTGGCTTTCATCGTACTTATTCTTCTGCCATTCTCCGTCTTGGATATTTATAATTTTCAAAAAGTGAAGCTCAATTTACAACGGAAAACGAGTGAACAAAGCCTTGTACAAATGAACAAAATGAATGAATCGCTTGAAAGTCTGCTTGCTACAACTTTCAAGACTATTACGATGTTCGAGCAGGATTCATCCGTTATTGCGGTTCTAAAGCAGCCGGAAGTTGTCGATCAAATTATGAATCAACGCAAAATTGAAGAACGTTTTCGCTCGGTAACGAATAGTCTGTTCATCTCCAGCCCACCTGTTTTCTACACAATTGTTGATTTACTCGGTAATGTGTATACCTCTTTCCCGCCAGCGCAGCGCTTAAATTATGAAGCGATACAGGCAAAACCTTGGTTTAAAAGCGCGCTATCTGCCTCAGCACCGTACCAATGGCAGTTGGAAAGCAATGAAGTGCTGTTTGATGTTAATAAAAGCCCGCAGCTTGTTGCTATTTCTACGCCTATAAGGGACGCAGATAGCACCATTCGAGCGATTATCCACATAGCGGTGGACTACGAAAGCTGGTTTAAATCAGCTACTAACGGAAGTCCAACATCCGATCAGTATTATTTGATTGATCAAAAAGGAAACGAGATCGTACATTCTGGCGTAGATAAGTCGCCTATGCCTTTGGAGGCACCGATCATCGATCGTTTGCTTTCAGACGGTTCCAGTAATGGCTTTTTCATACAAGGGAGTACGTTTATTAACTATACGGTTGTTCCATCTTTCCATGCGTATTTAATCAAAACTGTGCCATCCAATGTTCTCTTTGCAGAGCTTCGATCTATACAGAACGCTTATATGGGCACACTTATTTTTTTCACAATCGCCTTCATGATTATCACGTTTCTCATCGCATCCGCGGTCACGCGTCCACTTCGGCTTATTCAAGCTAAAATGCTCGATGTCGTTCGTAAAGAGCTGAAAGTACGGCTTCCTGATCAAAAATACGGCGGTGACATCCAGCCAATTGTACAAGCATTTAATCAAATGATTGTGGATATGAACGGCCTTGTACAGCGCTTAAAAGTTGAGGAACGGCAGAAGGAAGCCAGTCGATTCCAAATGCTGCTTTCGCAGATGAACCCCCATTTCTTGTTGAATACCTTGAACACGATTCGCTGGTTGGCATTAGAACGAGGGGACAACGCTATTCCGAAGATTTGTGTATCGCTTGGCAGATTGACAGAAGCGGGATTGAAGCTCGATGTAGATCTCATCCACTTGGAACAAGAGCTAGAGCTTGTACGAGGATATGTCTATATCCAACAATTCCGATATGATCAGCAATTTCAAGTTGACTATGTGTATACCGATGACTTGAAATACGCACTAGTTCCGAAACTTAGCCTTCAACCGATCGTTGAAAATGCGATTTATCACGGAATTTCACAAATACAAGAGAAAGGGCACATCTCGATCCATGTTTATACGAAAGATGCTCAACTTATCCTTGAGGTGGTCGATAATGGCGTCGGTCTTGAATATAGCGAAGGTTTGTCCAAAGAGGATCATAACGGCATCGCCTTACAAAATTTGAGAGAGCGATTAGCTCTCTTGTTCAAAAAAGAAGCGAGTCTTGAATTCATTCCGGTATCACACGGTTGTATGGTTCGTATCCAGCTTCCGCTCCTGATGTCCACACCCTATCAGAAAGGAAATGATCACCATGTGGACCGTACTACTCGTTGAGGATGAGGTTTTCGTTCGAAGAAAAGTGAAAGAAACGATGCCTTGGAAGGAAATGGGCTTCATTATCATTGGAGAAGCAGGTAATGGCTTGGAGGCGATGGATAAAATCCGGGAATGCCAACCTGACGTTGTCATTACAGATATTGTGATGCCGCTGATGAATGGTGTGGACTTGTTGAAACAAGCGCGGAGGGAAGGCTTCTCAAGTCGATTCGTCATGTTGACGGTTATGAGTGATTTCGAGAACGTTCAGCAAGCGCTGGAGTTCGGAGCTACGAGTTATATGCTCAAGCTCTACATGGATCAAGCGACATTAGCAGAGACGATGAGCAAGGTAGAAAGAGAGCTTATCGAGCGTAGAAATACCGAAATCCGAGAAGCTGAAGCGGTGTATCGCAGGCTTTGGAAAGTATTGATAGGGGGATCAGAATCTTCGGAAGTTAAGGGAAGCGAGGTGGCGGTTCCTGGTGTTCATGGACGTGATTTGAGCATCGTCGCGGTACAACACGGACGTTCAGCATACACATTGGATGACTTCTTGGCACTTAACTTGATGGAAAATGATGTGGCGTCCGAAGCTGTTTGGCATTCGCTGACCATCGAAGGTGTTAGCTACCTATTCATGTGGCTACCAGCCTCTTCACAGTTCAGCATGTCTATGGAGCATCCCTTACCCTATAGCCTGATCTATACAGAATTAAACCCATCTGCACAGCTTATGGAAGCATGGCAGAGCGTCCTTGTAGCATTGAATGCGGAGTGGTACAATCCCACATTCAGTGCGAGACTATGCAATTCTGTTGGCTCTCCTCTGAGTGAAACTGCTGATACGTGGGGGTTGGAGCATGAAATCTGGCACAACTTGGAACAGCTAAGATGGGATGCCGTTGTTGGAGCTGTGAGTGATCTATGGGGGGAATTCGAAGTTCACAATGCTCCGCAGCAGCAAGTGAAGCAAGCAGCCGCGAGAATTGTCCAATTGTGCGCGAGAATATCTCAGCTCGTCATGGAGGAAGAAGCAGCATTACTCGCTCCCGACCATCTTCGTCTTAAATCGGCGTTCTTGGCTCGTCTAGAAGCGCATTTCAAACACTTGAGCGCTTCGCGCATTCCTATATCGGATCATCCGGAGATCAACAAAATCATCTCCTATTTGCATGAACACTATGCGGAAGAGATTACCTTAGACATATTAGCCAAGTTGGTTTGCATGGATGATAAATATGTTAGCGGTCTATTTAAGAAGAAGCTGGGATTAAGCATCATTCAATATTTGCATCAGATTCGAATTGAACATGCCCAAAGATTGCTGCGCGAAACGGATCGAACGATTAGTGAAATAGGTGAACGTGTAGGATTTGCGAATGATAATTATTTCATTAAGATTTTTAAACGTTTCACTGGCGGGACACCTGCAAGCTTCAGAAACCGAACATAAACATTTTTCGTGATTTTTCGACATATGTGACTTTTGTTCTATGGAATCATGGATTCTGTTTCTTATTAGCATTCGTAATGGGTGATAAAGTAGGTACTGTAAGTAATCAATTGCAGGAGGTCAATCCAAATGACAAAGAGAAAGAACACAATGATGCTTGGTGCACTAGCTCTTACTTTAGGTCTTACAGCATGCGGTAATACATCTGGTGACTCAACCTCCAGCAGCGCTAGTACTACTTCTAGTCCTAGTGCAACAGCAGCACCTGGTAAGGTCGTTAAGCTGAAAATGTGGGGAGGCGTTCCGCCAGAATCCGGTCCTCAAGCGGTGGTCGACAATTGGAATGCGAAAAACCCAGACATTCAAGTGGAGTACGAACGCTATGTAAATGACGATGCAGGTAATCTGAAGTTAGATACAGCCTTGCTCACAGGTCAAAGTGTTGATTTATTCGTGAACTATACAGGTACAGCATTGAAGAAGCGTGTGGATGCTGGCGTAGCGTTGGACTTAAGCAGCAATACCGATTATAACATTGAGCAGAAGATGGGCTCGACGACAAAGGATTGGCAAGTTAATGGTAAGTATTACGGAATCCCAACTGTAAAGAGCACGTTCTTCGTATGGTTTAACAAAGAGATGCTCGATCAGGCTGGACTCAAAGTGCCTACGTCCTGGACATGGAAGGATATGCAGGATTATGCCACGAAATTGAAGGCTGATAAGCGCTTTGGACTTGTCCAGCATTTAGAATCATTCCCAGATTCCTTAGATGCCGCATTGACCCATGACGGTTATACGAAGAAAGATGGCAGCTCAAATCTTGACAATCCATTGGTTGGCACTTGGTTAGATACGTTGAATACCATGATGAAGGACAAAAGTACACCAATGCTTGGCGAACAGCTGACAACCAAGATGCCTGTAGAAACGATGTTTCTTAAAGGTGAGAGCGCAATGCTGAACGCGGGTTCATGGATTTTCCGGAATTCAAATAACATGAAAGATAATCCAAGGACGTTCAAAATCGCTTTCGCGCCTGTTCCTAGACTAGATAGTAATGAGCAAAATAGTATTGGCCGTGGTGGGTTAGGAGATTTCGTTTCGATCAATGCGAAGACGGCTAATAAAGATGCAGCATGGAAATTCCTGAAATGGTATGCAGACGGTGGATTACTGCCTCTTGCGTCCGGCGGACGGATTCCATCTTCCAAGGATGCGAATGTTGAGGATGCTCTAAAGCTTCTATTAGGTGAAAACGAAAGTACTTATGACATTCCTTCTTTGAAATTTGTACTCTTTGAGAACAAGACTCCTACGTTTACGCGTAACCTGCCTCAACAAGTTATGGACCTACGCAGGGAGGAATATGAGAAGTTTTTCTTAGGCAAGCAAGATACTGGGGCGACATTAGCTGCAATGGTTAAACGCCATACTGAATATATGAAAACAACGAAATAATTAGGAAAGCAGGGGGATTGGCTTCGGCTGGTTCCCCTGTATGTATACTAAGGGAGGTTATCGGATGTGAAGAAAAACTGGATTGCCAGACAAAGTTTCACCGGCTATTTATTTATTGCACCTAACATGCTGGGCGTTATCCTCTTTTTTATTGTACCGGCGATATTCTCTTTCGGTCTCATTTTCACGAATTATCAATTCGCCAATCCCAATTATCATTTCGTGGGCATTGATAATTTCAAGCGTCTCATCCATGATGATCTATTCTACGTTTCACTCCGAAATACGGGATGGTATCTATTATCGGTACCTATTTCCATCATGCTTGCGTTTCTTGTAGCACTTGTATTGAATAAGCATGTGTATGCCAAAGGATTGCTGCGTGCCATGTATTTCCTACCCTACATTACGAGTGGCGTGGCTGTTGCTTTCGTATGGATGCTGCTGTTTCAACCTTCGGAAGGCCCGATTAATCAACTATTAAGAGCTGTAGGTGTTTCAAATCCACCGGGTTGGTTGTCTACAACGGGAACGTCCATGATGGCCATTGATATCATCTGGATCTGGTTCATGCTCGGCTATAATATGATTATTTATTTGGCAGCCTTACAGGAAATATCTCCCGAGCTGCTTGAAGCTGCTAAAGTGGATGGCGCGAGCGGATGGGTAAAAATCAAGTCTATCATTTTCCCAATCGTCAGTCCGACGACGTTCTTACTTCTCATTACCGGCTTAATTATGACCATCAAATCGTTTGGTTTGATTCAAGCGATTACACAAGGTGGTCCTGGTAATAGTACAACAATATTGTCTCTATTCGTCTATAAAAATGCGTTTGGCTACTATGAGATGGGCTACGCATCCACGATATCTTGGGTATTGTTCTTAATTATTGCGGCGATTACATTCGTCCAATGGTTTGGTCAAAAGAAATGGGTTCATTATTAGAATAATTGAGTAGGAGGTAACCTCTATGGCTACTGTGCAATCAGACATTAGGGCAGGTGTAAAAGCTCGAACCAAGAGGCGATTTCCGCTCTCAACCCTTATAAAAGCAGGAACGACACTTATCATGTTTATCCTCGGCTTGGCCATGATTATGCCATTCATCTGGATGATCAGTACGTCTTTTAAATCGCCAGCTGAAGTATTTGAATATCCCATCCGCTGGATTCCTTCCCATTTTAATATGGAGCATCATATCCGAGTTTGGACTGGCAGCATGGGCTTTGCTACGTACTATATGAACTCAATAAAAGTAGCGGTTGTTTGTACAATTGGTGCAACTTTACTTTCGTCATTGGCAGCTTATAGCTTTGCCAGAATTACGTTCAAAGGTAGAGATACATTGTTTCTAATCTACTTGTCTATGATGATGATTCCACCTCAGGTATTGTTCGTTCCCAAATTTATCATGTTTGAATGGGTGGGCATTTATAATACACTTTGGGCACTTATTTTGCCTGGTATGATATCAATTTTCGGTGTATTTTTAATGAGACAATTTTTCATTCGGATTCCATCCGAAATTTCAGAATCAGCCTTCATGGATGGAGCCGGTCATTATCGCATATTTCTTCAACTAATGCTTCCTTTAGCTAAGCCTGCGATGGCGACGTTAGCGATCATCGATTTCTCTTGGCATTGGAACGATTACGAGAACGCGCTCGTGTTTCTGACAGATCGCAAATTATATACAATTCCGTTAGGTTTGCAAAATTTTATTATGGAATTTAATGTTGATTATAACGGAATGATGGCTGCTGCCAGTGCAGCAATTCTGCCGATGATTCTCGTTTTCATGCTGGGTCAGAAGTTCATCATTCAGGGAATTTCCAATACAGCTGTGAAAGGATAATCAGATACAAGTGATGAAAAATAGTAAAGCCAGTAGACGCGTGATGCGTTTATCTGGCTTTTTCCTGCTATAAATTGACATCAATCGCTAGTGGAGATATGATTTTAGTGGGTAACACGATGGAACAGGGGTGTGAAAGTGTATGCAAAAGCAATTCAAAGTCGCAGCAGGCGTCTCCATTGCAGGCTATGTCGTCAGTCTCATTACGACTAGTTTCTTGCCGGAATCCATTAATTTATTAGTGCCAGCAGCGTTGACATTTGGAACAATACTTGTTCTACAACGTTCTTCCAAAGCCATAAAGGGAACGACGACTCCCGGAGTTATAAGCGAACCTGCTCCCAATAGGACACCTGCACCGGCTGTTATATCTACTAGTGAAGATGAACTTAAAGCTGAAAGTGACCCTTTCTGGGGACCGATTGCCGAGTACATCCATGTCATTGAAGAAACGATGATCTCGGAGGGTCAGAAGAATACATTAGATGATGAAATTGTCGAAAAGACACTTAGCTTACTCTCCCGAGTTGGTCGTTTAATTCCACAACTGAAAGAGCTTAACGATGCAAATATGAATCATAACATACAAAGATTGATCTTTAAGGATTTAAATGGTGCGATTAATCCCTTTCTGAAGTTGGGAGGGGAAGCGAAACGGTTAAATCGTCGACTTCTTCTTACAGGAATCAAAGATATTAACTCTAAGCTCACCGACTATGTAGAAACGATCGAGCAAAAAGACTTAATTGAATTGCAGACACGCATGGAATTAATTCAACAGCGTTATCGTTCAACAGACTAAGGAGGCATGGAAATCTTGTCAACCCAATTGGTGCAATTAAAATCGACCGATTTGCAGAAAGTAGAGCAAGAAGCCAAACAATTACTTGAGAAAGTTTCGTCGACCGATACGATGGAATTAGAAACCTTAATGGATTCGATTGGACGCATGGGATCCAAAACGATGGAACAGGCTGGACAATCTCTAGCGATGCTAGAACGCCCAGTGAATGAATTGATGTCGGGCAAACGCTCAGAGGTTCAAAACAACATTTTGAAGCTGCGCGGCGAAATTGATTCGTTAAGTAAGAGCAAACAGCTTGGCTTTTTTGAGAAAATGATGAAGAAGACGCCTCTTAAGAACTATATTTACAAGTATCAGTCTGTGAAAACAAATGTAAATGCGATTGTGCAATCCCTTCGTAATGGGAAGGAAACGCTGGAAGAGAACATGGCTTATATGAAGACGCTGAAGAAAAATTCAATTGAATCTGTCTATAATTTGCAAATGCGAATTGCGATGGGGGAGAATTTAAAGCAGCTTTTCGAAGTTGAAATTGCTAAGCCTGAGAATGAGCACCGTAAAACACATTTGGAGAGAGGACTTCGTAAGGTTGTGACGCGCATTCAGTCCTTTCAAGAGATGGTCATTCTGTATCAACAAGCGATTGCAGGAACAGATATCATTAATGACAACAATGACAAACTCATTGATGCCGTAGATGCAACGATTGATAAAACGCAAAATCTACTTACCGTGTCTGCTATGATCTCCATGGCGATTGAGGATCAAGTTCAAACGATTGAAGCTGTCAATTCCGCGAACTCGACACTGAATAAAATGTTTGAGGATAATTCGCGCTTGTTGAAAGAAACGACGCAAAGAACGAATGAGTTGCTTGGAAAACCAGGATTGCAAATGGACTCGATTGAAAGAGGAATGACCGATCTTTTCGCTGCTTTGGATTTATTTGAACAGTCGAATCGGACAATCATTCAATCTGCCACAGAGCACACCCAACGGCTTGGCAATATAAGCCAGCAAATGACGCAAAGACTTGGCTTAACGCCTGGGACTAAAACGCATGCAGAAATCAAAGCGTCCGAGCTAGGCGGGCTTTTGGAATAAATCGAATAGGTTGAATGAGCTGTCAGGGATCTAATCCTTGGCAGCTTTTTTTGTGCATGTCTCATGTCTCTTAACCCATGCCATTTCATTCTCCTGACATATGATAATCCATACGTTTGAATAATGGAGATGAGTTAATGTTCATGCAAATTAAAGAGGAGATTAGCAAGACACCCCAAATTGATGTGCTAATCCCAGCGATTGAGAAGGATCTGGGGACTCTCCCCCTTGTTATTGACGCGGTAAGAAAATATGTCAAACATCCAATTGGTGAAATCATCATTGTGGCTCCGTGGAAACAAAGGATTCTCGATCTGTGTGAGAAGAAAAGATGTCGATTCGTTCATGAGGATACCGTTCTCCCCATCACGAAGAAGGACATCCATTATCAATCCAAAACGTGGGATCGGACAGGATGGCTGTACCAACAGCTACTTAAGTTGAATGGTGATACCTTATGCTCGTCAAAATATTATATGGTCATCGATGCCGATACGGTGTTGATTCGACCGCATGTCTTCAAAGTAGGAGACAAGACGGTGTTTTATTGTCGGAACTGGAGTCAGAGCGAATATTTCAACACGTATCGAAAATTAATGGGCAGAAATCGATCAGCTCGATTGTCTTTCGTTACTCATTACATGCTGTTCGAGAAATCTAAAGTCAAGCAGTTGAAACAAACCATCGAGTCCAAACATAAGAGTTCCTGGTATTCCGCAATTATGAAAAGTATGAATAGATCCAAACAGTTTGCTTTTTCTGAATTTGAAACGTATGGCAATTTTCTGTATTCCTCCGAGGCTGACAAGATGATTTTAAAGCCTGCAATGAATAAGGGCTTACATCTGAGTAATTCCCAAATTACATCTTCTAGGATGTCTTACTTGGCTAAAAGATACCGATCCATCTCTCTGCATAAACGTAAGGGGTATGTTAAAACGGCCAAGTTGGTGACCCGATGAAGCGTTATGTTGTGGTCTGGAAAGGACCCGTATACAAAGCAAGTGGACTGGGTCATGCAAGCAGAACATACGCTGCTTCCCTGAGACGGAAAGGCGTTGATGTAAGGCTAGGCCATTTGAGAATTGGTAAAAGATCATCTCTAGGCAAAAGAGTGCTTATCTATCACAATGTTCCGAGCCATATTCAGTGGAGTAGTGAGCGAAGCTTATACGATCCGATCATTCTAAATACCGTTTGGGAAACAAGCAAAACGCCTAATGAATGGCTTTCTCATATGAACAAATTTGATGCAATATGTGTTCCTACACAACATAATAAGCGGGCGCTGCTGAACAGCGGGGTTACCGTCCCGATCTACATTGTTCCTCATGGTGTAGATACGAAAGCATTTCATCCAAACAATAAAAAATTTGTTTTGCCGCGTGCGGCAGGCAAGTTTACTTTCGTGTCTGTATTTGGGTTTCAGCATCGTAAAAACCCAGAAGGCTTGCTGCGTGCGTACTGGGAAGAATTTTCCTCCAAAGATAACGTTATCCTTGTGATTAAAACGAATGGCTATGAGCCCTATGAGAATGAAAAATGGATTCAGCGACAAATCTGGCAATACAAACAGAGATTGGGTATACACAAGGATACGGCCCCTGTTGTCATTATAGGCCGACGACTTAGTGAAAGTCAGTTGAAAGGTTTATATACACTTGGGAATGCCTTCGTCCTTCCTACGCGAGGCGAGGGGGTAGGACTCCCATTTCTAGAAGCGTTGGCTAGCGGCACCCCAGTGATCACGACCGCTTGGGGAGGGCAGATGGATTTCCTAACGCACAATAACTCGTTCCTCATTTCTTACCAATTGAAGAACCCAGCCGTTAGTATGAATAGTCCACATGCCATTTCAAAATCATTCAGTTACTTATTTGCAGAGAAGGGACAACTATGGGCAGAACCGGATCATCTTAGTTTGCGAATGAACATGAGGAAGGCTTACGAGAATCCTGGTTTATGCAAGCTAAAGGGAAAACAGGGAAGATTAGATGTCCTTCATTTGACCTGGGCGCGCGCGGGGATGTTGATGAAACTTGTGGTTGAGAAGGTCATTCAATCAAAGAAATAAGGGTGAAGGTTGATGTCCCCCAGGAAAGGAGTATTTGGCTTGCGTATTGTACTATTGTGCGGGGGATCAGGTAAAAGGCTATGGCCTTTATCCAACGAGATTCGCTCCAAGGTGTTTCTTAAGCTTTTGAAATCCGAAAATGGGATTAGAGAATCAATGATTGAGCGAATATGCAGACAATTGGATGAAGTAGGCTTACTGCAATCCACATGTATTGTCACGCATCACAGTCAAGTAGAAATAACACGAACCTATGTTGGCGAACACATCCCTATCATAAGTGAACCATATAAAAGAGGAACTTATGCAGCCATCGCTTTAGCTGTCACATATTTGCATGAGAAAATGTTAGTTGATTCGGATGAAACGATCTGTATTCTCCCCGTGGACACTTATGCAGATTCCGCATTTTTCCAGTTACTTCATCGCCTTCCTGAGATCATTGCACGATCTAAAGCTGATCTTGCTCTTCTTGGGACCAACCCGACGATGCCCTCTGATCAATTCGGCTATATTGTTCCAGTACTCCCTGAAGAAAACGAAGAATTTGCTAGTATTCATCACTTCATCGAAAAGCCGAATGAGGAAGCTGCCGCACATTTAATTGATCATCAGGCTTTGTGGAACTGCGGTGTATTCGCATTTCCCTTAGGGTTCATGATGACCTATTTGAAGGACAAAGCGGAGCCAGCTCTTGTTGAGACATGGTTGGCAAATTATGAACAACTTGCCAATACAAGCTTCGATCGTGAAGTCGTTGAGCTTAATCAAAACGCAGTGGTTGTAAGGTATGAAGGTTTATGGCATGATGTGGGCACATGGAAGGCGCTAACCACTCACTGTGAGCAAAGCGTTATTGGACCAGGAAGAATCTCAGATGATTCCGTTAATACACATCTCATAAACGAACTTACGTATCCCATAGAAGTCATTGGTGTATCGGATCTCATTGTCGCGGCAAATGCAGACGGTATCTTGATTGCGAACAAGGAGAAAGCTCATCTGATTAAGGAAAGCCTCTCACAAGTCCCTAAGATTCCGATGTACGTGGAAAAAAGATGGGGCTCTTATCAAATTTTGAAATATTGGAGGGTTGACGACCATGGGAAAGAAGGCATGATTAAAATTGTGAAGCTCGCCCTCGGGGAGATGACCAGCTATCATCGACATGCGAATCGGAAAGAAAGCCTAACCATTCTGTCAGGCATTGCGGAAATTCTTATGGGGGACAAACTGTATAGACGGCAGGCTGGCGATGTTTTGCATATTCCCGCTGGCATTAAGCATGGCATCAAAGCAGTTACTAATCTTGAATTGATGGAAGTCTTGTTGGGGAAGGAACTGTCACAAGAAGATATCACTCGTTTTTCAAAAAAGTGGTAAATAGAAGACAACTGTAGACGCAACCAATGAAGCCAAACTCGAATGGGATGTTACGTCACTTATCGAAGCCATATAAATGAAATAAGGACCAGTCACGTAACCGTGTCCGGTCTTTTTTCGTTTAATCTTTTTATAGCTTTACGAGATAATCAGCCTCTGGGATCCATGCTTGATTATAAAAGTCTCGCCCTCGAACATGAATACGATCCGCGTATACAACAATAACCAAGCCTTCTGAACGATTTCCTTGAATTAATTGGTCGTTACTGTCGTAGGGGTAACTTACGGAAGAGCTATTGACCATTGTGAATACATCCCTGATCAGCGTAGAAGTCAATTGCAATTCCCAGTGGGTATGCCCGGTGAACAAAATGACTTCCGGGTATTGGGATAACAATTGTTTCAATTCATTATGCTGTACAATCCCACGTGATAGACTGCCAGATACTGTCCCTTGCAGTGGCTGATGCAGAAAGACGAACAGCGGCTTATGTTTGATATAGTTATCTTGTAACTGACTTTGTAACCATTTTAATTGCGCCAAGGACAACCAGGCATCTTCATTATTGTTTGGATTAGATTGTCGATATTGTTCGGAACCTAAAAAAATAAAATGATAGCCCTGAATCCAACGATCGTAATAGACGCTAGTCATTTTGGTAAAGGATAAAAACCGTTCCATAGAAGCGCTGTCAGATTCTCCATTGGGGAAAGTGCTTGGCGACCAATCTCCAGAGGCATTGTAATAGGCTTTGTAGTAATCGTGATTGCCAATTGTAAAACAGATTTGATTCGGAAGCGGATGCTTCTGCAGAATGGAAGTCAGCATCGAATAGTCATTGGAACGTCCGTCGCCGAGGTCGCCGTTAATTACTAAAGCATCTAGACTCGGGATCAATTGATTTAGATCGTCTAAAGCAGCACCTAATTTACTCTGAGCTTGTGTATCCCAGTATTGAATGTGAATATCACTGACAACAGAAAAACGTAGCAGAGGGGAATTGCCTGCAGCTTTTCTAAGTTCGTCAGCTAGACGGTGAATTTCATCTTTTTCTATTTGAGATTTGAGGAGTTTCAAACGCGGTAGAAGAAAGGATTCTATTATTTTGACAGCATCATTCTCATGCAGCACCCTCAACCTCCCCCTTAATAATAAAGTCTGAATTCTGTTAATTCTGAGTCTGGCCTGAAGCTAATCGTAATTCATTGGCAAGTCGATGAATTTCATCCTTATCCTCTTGTGAGGTGACGAAATACCACATTGGACTCAAAAAGGTCTCAATAATTGTATTAGCATCTTCTGGGCTTAACACGCGTATCGCCTCCGACAATCAGGTTGTCCAACTAGTACTAGCATATGTAGCATCCAGCAGCAATGGAATGAGGAAGGCACACATTTTTAAAGAGAAGAGTTGGGGGTAAAGCACGGGCAGATGATGTTATGATTAAATTGCAATAGCATGAGAAAAATGCAAGCCTAAGTTAGTGTAGGCTTACATTTTTTGATGTTTTATCTACTTGCCACTTTTTTACGTGGTGAAAGCAGCTTCTGTAACCGTTTGGCACATTGTTCGGCGGATTCCATACCTTCCCAATAAAGCATCATCTCATTGTTAACCTCTTGCATCAGTTGTGTGTCGGAGATGGTTTCATGTTGATAGAAGGCATCATGTAATTGACCATCAGAAATATGGAGCGACGCCAAATCAAGCGGGTCCCACAGCTGCTGATTAATCTCGTGAAGGACAGAGAGGAAGCGTGATTCTCCGATTTTGGCTTGCACAACCGGATGGCAAGCAGTCTGCAGAAATTGGATCGCCAGTTCACGTTCCGTACTTGCGGAATGAACCATCAATGCATTCGCGATAAGCAAAGTATTCGGTGAATCCCCGAATGGCATCGGCGCGAATTTGGGCTCGAAGGGCAGCTTGTCGCCAAATCCAGCAAGCTCGATGGTTGTTGTCAACATCATGGCGACTTGCTCGCTTTGGAATGCAACGCGATGAAGTTGCATATGAGAAACGAGCGCGCTTCTTTTTCGATAGATCATATCGTGCATAAAGGTCAGCGTGTCTAGAAGCGCTTTCTTATTCGGCTTATGAAAGTCAAAGCCATGCTGCATAGCGATTACGTTCCATCGGTTAAGCGTCGAGGGTAGTGAAAAACCATAATTATCGATAATACCGTCATCGTTCGTATCAAATGTCAATCTTCCAGCTGTCTCGATAAATGCTTCCTTATCCCATCCATGACGCGGTGCTTCGATGTTGTATTTGTCGAACATGCGAGGATTATAGGCGAGGCAGATACCCGAAAATGTGACAGGTATTGCTTTGACACTGCCATCCTTGCGAAATCCGTCGAGCAGCTTAGGGTACATCCGATTCAGCTCATCGTTCATAATCCGCTCTAAACTAACGAAATCATCCATCGATTTAAGCTCTTGGAAGATCGTGTCCGTAATGATACAAATGTCTGGTTGGATGCCCATTTCGATGCACTTATGAAGGGATTCCCAGAATTGTGCGATAGGAAAGCTCAGCAATTTAATGTCCACGTCGAGGTGCTGTTGTTCGAACGTTTCGCAAATGAAAGGTAAGCAGTGATCGACAAAGTAAGAGGGCGTAATTGTCAAAATGCGCAATACTTTTCGCTTCGATTTCCGCACAGTGACGTTAGGGGAGACGAATGTGCCCAGTCCGGCTTTTTTCACAACGAGCCCTTCCTTCAACAGGAGGTCAAGCGATTTGCGAACGGAGCTGCGGCTGAGCTCGTAATATTTGCTTAATTCATTTTCGGACATAAGGAACTCATCCTTCTTAATAAATCCCGAAAGTATTTGCTCCCGCAGGATATCGGTCAAAGAAGAATAGCAATATTGGTCCTTTTTTCTCATAATCAGAATCGCCACCTATTTGCGCAGTTGTATGTATTCTAAACAATATTAGGAAAATACACAACAGGAAAAAAGTGAGGAATAGCAAGGGTTTTGGTCAATTTAAAGACGCGATTTAAACATGTATAGCACTTGTATTTTTTTGTGGATATAAATTATAATGGGATTGTAAACGGGGGGTGACCACATGGCTTCCATCGTCAGTGCAAAGTCAAATCGTGTTATTCGAAAAGTATATCGATATCGATGGTTCTATCTGTTAATGGCCCCAGGCCTGTTGTACTTCCTCATCTTTCGCTACATACCGATGGCTGGCTTACTCGTCGCATTCAAGGATTACAGTGTCACCAAAGGCATCTGGGATAGTCCCTGGGTGGGTTGGCGCAATTTCGAAACGATCTTTAAATCACCTGATTTTCTCCGACTCATGTCAAACACACTCCTCATCAGCATTTACCGACTCGTTTTTAATCTACTTCCTGATTTAATTCTCGCCTTGCTACTCAATGAAATCCGTGTCACTTGGTTTAAAAAGATCGTTCAAACGATCACATACGGACCATACTTTTTATCATGGGTCATCGTATACGGTTTGGTATATTCATTTTTCTCTCCAGGCACAGGGCTCGTCACAACGTTCTATCAAAATATGGGATGGGGTGAATTGAATGTCCTTGCGAATTCTGATCTCTTCCGGCCGCTCATCATTTTAACTGATGTCTGGAGAAATACGGGGTTTGGAGCCATTTTCTTCTTAGCAGCCTTAGCGACAATTAATCCAGAGCTGTATGAAGCTGCCGTTGTGGATGGAGCAGGTCGATGGAAGCAAATTTGGCATATTACACTGCCTGGTGTCCGCGAGGTGTTCATCTTATTGTTAATCTTGCGGCTAGGGACAATTCTCGATGCAGGCTTTGATCAGATTTATGTTTTCCTCAATGCGCGTGTGACGAATGTCGGGGATATTCTAGATACGTGGATATTCCGCCGAATTATCGAACAAAGTGATTTCAGCGTTCCAGCCGCAATGGGCGTATTTAAATCAGTTATTGGATTTGTGCTCGTCATTGGCGCTAACCGAATCGCGAAAAAAATGGGTGGTTCTGGAATCTACTAAGAGGTGGTGGAACCTATGTCCTATGCGGTACATAAGACCAAATCAGATCGAATTATCGATGTTGTCATTTATGTCTTCCTTACGCTCTGTTGTTTATCTGCGGTGTTCCCACTGTACTTTGTGTTCATTGAGTCGATTACGCCCTATAAAGAACTAATCCGTAACGGAGGATTCGTCTTATTCCCAGAGCAAGTGACGCTGCAGGCGTACCGAGCCATCTTCGGCAGCAAGCTAGTGCCAGATGCGCTTAAGATATCCGTTGTAATTACGGTCGTTGGCACATTCTTAAGTCTGTTAGTTACGATTTGTTTAGCCTATCCACTTTCGAAGAAAGATGTACCTGGAGGAAGGTTTTTTCTACTGGCGATCGTGTTTACGATGCTCTTTAGCGGTGGCATTGTGCCTACCTATCTAGTTGTGAAAGGCTTGGGGTTGATCAATTCAATCTGGTCACTCATTATTCCTACACTCGTCTCGCCGTTCTATATGTTTATTATGCGCACCTACTTTATCAATTTCCCTACGGAGATAGAAGAGTCGGCGAAAGTAGATGGATGCGGGGATGTTAGAACATTATTCCAGCTCGTTATTCCCTTATCGATGCCGATTATCGTTACGATTGGCTTATTCTATGGGGTCATTCAGTGGAATTCCTACTTCAATGCCATCTTGTATCTGTCAGATCGAGCATTATATCCGATACAAGTTATTCTACGCAATATGATTGTTACGTCTAGCGTGAGCCAAGAGTTGAACACGAATCCTTCTGTTATACAAACGCTGCCGCCAGATACAATCCGAATGGCAACGGTTGTTGTGACAACATTGCCGCTATTGGCCATCTATCCGTTTATTCAGAAATATTTCATCAAAGGAATGCTTGTCGGTTCCATCAAGGGATAACACGGTTCGACCAAACGAACCTGAAGGGAGTGATGCCTTGTTTTGCTTCATTTCAGTCACACAGGCAACCAGAGTAAACTTGAGAATGAATTCGAGTACAAATGGGAGGTCGTTTGCATGAAATTGCGTAAACAGGTAGCATTCGGTGTAATCGCCAGCTTGGTTGTGTTAAGCGGTTGTTCGAAAGACGACGCTACGGCTACACCATCCGCATCTTCAAGTACATCAGCAGCACCTGAAACAGCGGCAGCTACGAAAGCTCCGCCAATGACTTTAAACTGGTTGACTTTCGTACCGACTAACGATGTCTCATTGCCTGCGCCTGATAAGGACTACATTCGCCAAGCCATTGAGCAGAAGTTCAACGTCAAACTAAACATGGAATACGGCGTCCCAGGTGAAGACCATAAGACCAAAATCAATTTGAAAATTTCATCTGGTGCAACCCCTGATATGTTCCAAGCCGACGGCGCGCAAACGAATCAATTTATTATTGATAAAGCTGTGGCAGATCTGACCCCCTACGTGAACCCGCAAACGATGCCCAACTACTACAAGTGGGTAACTCCTGAAATCATTTCCCGCTATCAAGTGCAAGAAGTCTTTATGCGTGCGCCTGTCCCTTATGAGAAGCAACTTTACCAATCGTATTATGTGCGCAAAGACTGGCTGGATAAGCTTGGCTTGAAGGTGCCTACGAATTATGACGAAATGATCAATGTCATGAAAGCTTTCACTTTTGGCGACCCTGATGGCAATGGTAAAAATGATACTTACGGTTTCACCACATTCGGAAATGGTATTGGCGTTTCGAAACAATTTCCAGAATGGTATAAAAATGGACTAGGCATTGATCTCTGGTATGATCAAGCGAACGGTGAATATGTAGATCCGCAATCCGATATTCGGGCGGGGAAAGTGCTTGATGATATTCGTGCCACAATCGCTTTAAAAATCGTGGATCCTGACTGGTTTTTAGCTAAACCAGGGCAAGAGCTCGAGAAAGTAGAAGCAGGGAAAGCGGGGATTTTCCAAAGCTTGCTGCGTACGGCTGCCTTTGATAACGTAGCTACGAGCGTAAAGAAGAAGACGATTGATATCAGCGGCGTCAAAACGGCGGATTTTGTACCGTTCCACATTATGCCGAATGCCGTTAACTATGCCGCATTGCCTGGTGTTCCATTCTTGTTTGGGGCCAAGACACCTCCTGAAAAAATCAAGAAAAGTATTGAAATCATGGATTGGTTAGCAAGCCCCGAAGGTTACTTGTTGTCGCACTATGGGAAAGAAGGCACCAATTATACGAAAAATGGTAATACCATTACCTTAATTCCTGATGCGATAACCAAAGATAATCAAGCTAACGGCAATTTCTTCGATGTGTATAGCTCCATCTTCGCATATGGTGTTCAAGATCCGAGCCCGATTGGTCTGACGATTATCGATCCTCGCGAAACCGACCATGACCGGGCCATCATCGAGAAGCTGAAAACGTATAAGTATCCTGTACTCGGCACGAACGTTGCACCACCTCCAGGCTATGATATCGGTGCATTCCGTACACAAATGCGTGCTTACATGGTAAAAATACTTTTTGAAGAGAAGGATGCTAGCAACTGGCCGAAATATCGGAAAGAACTGATGACCACGTATCACGGGAAAGAAATATTCGATAACTATGCGAAGACGATTTCGCAAGTGTTTAAAACGCCGGTTGTCTTTAAGTCCGAGAATCCGTAATATCAAGAAATGTTATTTCTTCTGTTGTTGCACACGACTCCCGTGTTATTCAAGCGAAGCACGGGGGGCGTGCTGTAAGATTAAATCTGATTATTCCTATTGAAATATATAAAATAATTCCTATTACAACGCGAGAGAGGGTTTGGCATGAACAAAGAAAAGTTGGCCATTCTCGGTGGAGCCAAGATCAAAACAACTCCTTACAGTACTGGCAGACGATTTGGAGAAGAAGAGGTTAAGGAGCTTGTTGAAGCACTTGAGCAAAATACACTGTTTTATCACTCCGGCCGCAAGGTGAAACAGTTTTTAGAACGATTTAATGCGTTATATGGTGTAACCTACAGTGTCGCAACATCATCGGGCACTGGGGCACTTCATGTTGCGATTGGTTCAGCTGGAATAAGTGTTGGGGACGAAGTCATTACAAGTCCCATCACGGATGCGGGCTCTATTATTGGCATTTTGTATCAAAATGCGATTCCTGTATTTGCGGATTTGGATCCACAAACGTATAACATGACGGCTGAAACGATTCGAGCGCGTATAACACCGAAGACCAAAGCGATCATCGTCGTCCATTTGGCCGGCAATCCAGCAGATATGGATCCTATCTTGGAGCTTGCCCGTGAGCACGGATTGATTGTTATTGAAGACTGTGCACAAAGCTATCTGACTTATTATAAAGGTCGCTTAGTTGGTACGTTAGGGGATTATGGGTGCTTTAGCACCAACGATTACAAGCATATTTCGACAGGAGATGGCGGCATTGTCACCATCAACTCACAATCAGAGGAAGATTATCAACGGACGCATGCGTTTGCAGATAAAAATTACGGTCGCTTCGGCAATCTGGTGCAACGCGAGATGCGTTTACTCGCTCCGAATTACCGGATGACGGAGCTTCAGGGTGCTGTTGGCGTAGCCCAGCTGTCGAAATTAACATGGATATGTAACCAACGCAGCCAGTACGGTGACAGTTTAACAACCGGTATCAAAGACATTCCGGGAATTAATCCACATCAAGTGACGACTGACGGTCGGTGCACATATTGGTTTTATATGTTTACGATGGACCCCAACGTTCTCTCGTGCAGTAGGGATGAGTTCGCCGAAGCCCTTCAAGCCGAAGGGATCGACTGCTCAGCCGGATATATTCCTCAACCAGTGTATATGCAGCCCATGTTTCAGAAACGGGAAGCGTATACAGGCAGTCATTTTCCATTTGACCTCTCAGATATCATGTATGGCAAAGGACTATGCCCCACGGCTGAACATATTCTGAAGCAAGCCATTAGGGTGCCTATCAACGAGTTCTATAGCGAACAGGATATTGAAGATATGATTGCCGGCATACGCAAGGTGGCTGCTCATTACAGTGAATCAGGCTTGGAAATCGTGTAGGCGACAGCGGATGGAGGAATTGAAATGAAGATGGCCAAAGTCGGTGTGCTCGTTGAACATGAAGCTGCTGCACGCAAATGGAAATATGGACTTAATGTATTCGAGAAATATATAGAGGAAATTTTACAGCATACTGGCATTTCATATACATCTATTTCTAAGTTAGATGCGATGAGCCTGCAGGAGTTTGATATTCTCATTGTTGCTTGTTCCCAAGAGAGCGGAGCGAAGTCTTCTATCTTGTGGTCGTATGTGGAGCACGGTGGTACTCTTATTTCGTACGCAGGTATCAACGCAATGGCTCTCCAACTGGGATACATCCAGACGGGAGATACAGGTACCGGCTATGCGGAGATAGAGCCAACTCGCTCGGGGCAACCTGGCTTACTTAGATTCCTGTCCGCCAATCCCTGGATAGAAGCTGGCGATACGAGTTCGGGAGACGCCATCCCAGTTTCCTGCCGACCTGTTGGTACGATCAAACAAGGACGTCCAGATGGTCCAGAAAAGGGCCCTGCACTTCAATCCTTTGATGTCGGACAGGGAAGCATTCATCGCTGGGCAGTCAACATCCCGCTAACTGTTGTTCACATGCAGCAAGGCACGGGACCTGTTCTGGACGATGGCGTTCCGGCTGCTGATGGCAGCGCGAACGTCAATGAGGATATTTTAAAAGCAGATGACCGTATAGCCTTGGATTGGCAATTCGACCGAGTAGAAACGGATACTGGCATCCCTTATTTCCCATGGCCCTATGCCGATTATTGGAGAGAAGTTTTAGTCAGACATGTGCTGCAATGTGTGATTGATAAGGGTATGACGCTGCCATTCACTGGATATTGGCCAGATGGCATCCGTCAAATTGTGACCATTTCCCATGACAGTGATTCCAATCAGGATGAGCATGCAGTAGCGACATTAGAGCTGTTAGAGGAATGCCAAATTCAAACGACTTGGTGCATGATTGAACCTGGCTATGGTGCTCATATCTATGAACAAGTGAAGCAGGCAGGACATGAACTCGCCTTCCACTATAACTCGCTGGAGAAGGACAATGGTTTCTGGGACGAAGAGGAGTTTGACCGTCAGGTTCGCTGGCTGAAGCATGCAACAGGCTTGGAACACGTAACGACCAACAAAAACCATTACACTCGTGTGGAAGGTTGGGGCGAGCTATTCCAATGGCTGGAGAAGAATAATATTTCGAGTGACCAAACACGAGGTCCGAGTAAAAAGGGGAATGTCGGATTCTTATTCGGTACCTGTCATCCGTATTTCCCAATTGCATTGTTTGACGAAAAGAATCGCCTATATCGGGTGTTAGAGATCGGATTTTTGACGCAGGATCTGGATTTGGGTCATCTTGCAGACAATAAGGTGATTGAGCCGTTTCTACAGCAAGCGCGGGAAGTAAATGGTATTGCTCATTTTCTATTCCATCAGATACACATTTATACGAGGGAAGAAGTTCGGAATGCCATTCGGATTCTCGTAGCAAAAGCAAGAGAGATGGGCTTCACATTCTGGAAGTCAAAGGAAATTCAGGATTGGACGCGTTTAAGAAGAGCTGTTCGTATCCTGGGATTTGATGACAACGGAAGTATTCATTTGGAGGCAAACGAAGCCATGGAAGGGCTTGTTATATGGGTGCCAATGACGTCAACAGAGGATTTTAAACCGGAAAAGGGGCATGAGAAGCAATTTGGAATACCGTGCCGCAAAGTCATTGTGGATACGAAAGTAGAATCAAAAGTTAGAAATGGGTGAGGTGAGAACATGGCGAAGCAGACACTTGCTGTAGAAGGTGGGGTCCCCGTTCGAACGGATGGATTTCCGGCTTGGCCGATTTTCGGGCAATTGGAAGAACAGTTCATTCTTGACGTTATTCGTTCGGGCAAATGGGGCGGTACGGGCACCGTACATTCACATGAGTATACCCCAAAGCTTCCTGAGATGGAGCGTCGGTTTGCGGAGCTTCACGATGCGGCGCATGCGATCAGCGTCGTAAACGGGACTGTTGCCATAACAGTCGCGCTGCAAGCAGCCGGAGTTAAACCAGGCGATGAGGTTATCGTACCGCCATATACGTTTATTGCAACGGCAGCAGCTGCGCTTGCTTTCGGAGCTATTCCAGTGTTCGTTGATATTGAAGAAGATACACTTCTACTCGATCCAGATCAGGTTGCGGGCGCCATTACCTCGCGAACGAAGGCAATTATTCCTGTTCATTTAGCCGGTGCTCCAGCGAACATGAGCCGTATCAACGAGGTGGCTGCGGTGCATAAGCTTCGAGTGATCGAAGATGCTGCTCAAGCTGTTGGAGCAAGCTGGGAAGGTCGAAGTGTAGGGGCGATCGGCGATCTTGGGACGTTCAGCTTGCAATCTAGCAAAAACTTGAATAGCGGTGAAGGAGGCATTATTCTCACCAACAATCCGGAGTTAGCTGAAATCGCTTGGTCGCTATGCAATGTCGGTCGCTCGCGAACAGGTGCTTGGTACCAGCATGATCGCATCGGGCAAAATTATCGAATGACAGAGCTGCAAGCGGCAATCGCACTTGCACAAATGAGCCGTTTGGAAGAGCAAATGCTGCTTAGAGAATCCAATGCAAAGCTGCTCACTGGGCTGCTTGGCCAAATTGATGGGATCACCGTTGTGAAGTCCGATCCACGTATCACACGGCATGCGAATCACCTTTACATGTTCAAGCTAGATACATCTGTCACTGATCTAATTGACAAGAATGACTTCATCCGCAAAGTTAATGCCGAAGGCATTCCAATTAGTTTTGGGTATGTCCCACTTCATCGAAACGAGGCGATTGTGAACGCTACACGAGCATTGACGGGGGAAGACAGGTCTTATAATTGTCCAGTAAGTGAACGGCTAAGTGACAAAGAAGTACTATGGCTTGCGCAAAATGTACTGCTCGCTGATGAGCAAGCGATGTATGACATTGCTTCGGCTATCCGAAAAGTACTTGTATCGTATTAGATCCTAATGCTTACGATGATCGTGAACAGGGAAAGGATAGGTTGGTATGGCGAGTAAAGTACCGAAGACGATCATGCGATTAGGGGTTAGTAAAATTGATATTACACCTGTTACTCCAGTGCCGCTCGCCGGCTTTGCTGTTCGCAGCGAACTTGGCGCGTTCGAGGGTGTCTCGCATCCCTTGTTTGCTCGTATTTTTGTCTTTGTGACCAATGACGGTTCAAACGAATCTAAAGCAGTACTCATCTCTGCAGATTTGCTTTGGTGGGGCAGTGATCGAGTTCCGGGACTTAAGCAACAGATTCATGCTCGTTGCGGCATAGCGGAAGATGCTATTCTTCTTCACGGAACCCATACGCATTCTGGTCCCCAAACGAGTGGATTGTTCACTTCGTACTTAGGTGTCATGGATGAAAGCTATGTAAATGCACTTGAGTCACGTCTTATAGAAGGCATTGAAGCAGCCATGTTTCAAGTAGAACCTGTTCGAATGGAGAAAGTCACTGGAGTATCTCCTCTTGGCATCAATCGACGCGGAGTTGCGAAATCGCCACCAGAAACAGGACCTGTGGATCATGATCTGCGAGTTGTTCGTTTTGTCACAGAGGATGGGTGCACAAAGGGTCTACTTGTTCATTATGCTTGTCATCCTGTTATAACGCGAGATAATTTCGTGTCATCTGAATACCCAGGCGTTGCCATGGAGATAGTTGAGCAATCAGTTGGTGGAGGAGTAATAGCTGCCTTCTTACAGGGAACTTGCGGTGATATTAACCCCGGTGATGACAATCAGGTCATACGTGGAAATAATGAGGTAGTCCTGAAGATCGGGAAAGAGTTTGCTAATTATGTGATGGAAACGCAAGAGAAACCTCACTGGCATGTAGCACCTTGTCTGCTGCAATGGAGCAAGTCTGTGATTGAACTGCCGTTAGCTAAACTTCCTGAGCGCGAGCGGCTTATGAAATCAGCCTTGTTGCCGGGTGTTATTGGTGAATGGAGCAGCCTCATGCTATCGCGATTGGACAGCTTATCGCCTCGTATTCCACTTGAGTTAACGGTGTTGAAGCTTGCAGATAATCTCTCCTTCATCGGCATGAATGCCGAAGTCGTTGTCGAGTATGGGCTATTTATCAAGCAGATATCAGAAGGGAACATGCTGGCAATGGGGTACACGAATGGCATGTTCGGCTACATTCCAACCGCTCAGCAGCTGGATGAAGGTGGATATGAGAGTCACGAATCAACGTTCTATTTTGCGATGGCTGCAAGCTTCGATCGCGCTGTAGAGTCCACGTTGAAAGAAGCATTGCGGAAGTTATTGGGCTAATCTAGATTACAGATGAATGTCTAACGGGTGTTTCTGCCATTTAAGCGGGAGCACCCGTTTTAAATATGCTAAAGTTGTTCAGAGAAAATAAAGTATATGAACAAAATCAGGAACCAGTAAATAGGGATCGCAGGCTGCAATGCAGTTTGACGGTCCCTATTTTGCTGAAGTAACGGACAGTTTAGCGTGGACTTATACCTGATAAAATAGCGAGAGTGTGGTGTTATTTTGAAAAGGTCAAATAAAATCATAAAAAAAACTAATATTTTTATAGAGGTATCTTTTAAAAAATGTCTATAATTTTAGACAAAGGAGAGATCTGATTATATATTGCAGGAGGACAACATCATATGGCCATGAAAAAGTATTTACAAGCAGCTAGTAGCATTATGTCAAACGAAAATGGCTTGCCACGTTATTCGCCGCCAGTTCTGGCAGAAGCTCTGCAGTTTTTGGAAGGGGAACTAACCAATAGAGGATTCATTTTTCAACCTGAGACTACTTCCCAAATCCAAGGGACGCTCAAGTTGACCGTAACGGATATCAAGGGTAACGGAATGATCGCACAAGTAAAACTGTTTCCGATGTTCGCTGACGAAACGATGGAAACCATCTATCAGGCAAACAATAGAATTGATTTTATCCTTGAATATACGTTGCCGGGTGGGACCGTTACTTTGCCCCTTCCATTAAATAATGAAAATAACGGTCGTTTTTTGCTAGAAGTTTCTAAAGGCCCTGCTTACAAGATTGTGAAGCAAGAAATAATCGTTAACGCTAATGAGGAGTTTGCTTGCCAAATTTGCCTGCCACAAATGGCGGATTGGAAAGAAGCAGGCTGGTATGCTGGAGATTTGCATCATCATAGCGTCTACTCAAGTCCTCTTCACGGCGGTACGGATGACGTCATTGAGTCGCCGCAACAAGTAGCATTTTCAATGTCAGCCGCAGGGCTTGATTATGGAGCGTTAAGCGATCATCACAATATTAAAAATCATCAAGATTGGCTCGCTACGGCTACCGACACGTTTTTACCAATTGTGTCTAAAGAGATATCTACGACCAATGGACATGTACTGTCGTTAGGTGTACATACAGACGTTATTTATAAAATACCGAAACAGGAAGACCGCACTGAACAATATTTGCGCCAAGAACATATTCGGACTTCGGAAGAGATCAGAGCTAGCGGGGGTCTTCCGCAAATCAACCATCCATGTGACAGGAATCCAGCGATTTCATTAGATCCGAAGTTTGCAGATATGATAGAAATATTTGATACGATTGAAGTATGGAATGGATCCAACCCGATGATTCCAGGAACGCCTAACTATGACGCCTTTATGTTCTGGTTGTCGTTACTTGAAGAAGGGCGATTTGTTGCAGCTACTAGTGGAAGTGATACCCACAATATATGGGCAGATGACTTACACGGAAGGCTTGAAAAATTTCCGTGGATGATCGCACAAGGTAGTGAAATAGTTGACACTCTACCAATTGAGCGACAGGATGTCCTTCGCTATCTCATAGAAGTGCTCCAAGAAACAACGCCTATTATGGAGGAGTGGGCAGAAAATCGCTTAGGAAGCGGTTGCGTTCAAACGTATATCCATACAGAGCAGGCGTTGACAGTAGAATCGGTTTTGGACGCACTGCGCAAAGGACATTGCTTTTTAACAAGCGGTCCGTTGCTTCGGGTATCTTTGGAGGGCAAAGGCCCTGGGGAAACGCTCGTGACGGACAAGACGTCTGTTAGCGCCGATTTTACGATTTTGTCCAACGTTCCACTGGACAGACTTTGCTTGTACACGAATGGCGATAAAAGAACGTACATTCCGCTTACGAATCGACTTGTGGACACAGAGAGCGAGGCTCAAGGCGCGGAGATTGTCTATGATTATAGTATGCAGTTTCCGGACATTGCAGTGGATAAAGTGAAATGGATAGTGGTAACTGTAGAAAAAGGCAGGGAATTCAGAGCGATTAGCAACCCTGTATTTATTGAGGCTAAATGAAGAGAAATTCGAAGATATCATTTGAACTTTAATAAAATCAACTATTGTCCGTGGTGCCCCGTAAGGGGCATAGACGGCTAACTAGAAACAATAGTTCAATATCAATAAGGGCTGCCGTATGGCAGCCCTTATTTCAGCTCCCTCAGAGAATAAGGATTTTCTCACTTGAAAGAGACTTTGGATTAATACATTATAGAAGCTAGAGGGCGGATAGCGTTATATTTTGGTTGTAGTTATAATGTTTAATACGGCTGTTAAATGGCTCTAATTCATCAGGATTTACCAATGACCTGTGTCGAAATATTCGAAAAGGGGGCAAGTTGAGTGAAAAAGACTGAAAAGATTTACAACACTGCAGTAGAGGCAACTTTGGAGGTAATTGGAGGGAAATGGAAACCCGTTATTCTCTTTCATCTAACATTCGGTAAGAAACGTAATAATGAATTTAGAAGCTTGATTCCCGCAATTACTCAAAAGATGTTAACGCAGCACCTCCGGGAGCTTGAAGAAGAAGGCGTCATCTTACGTATTTCTTACAATCAGGTACCACCGAAAGTAGAGTATGAGTTGACAGACTACGGCTGGAGTCTAAAGGAAATCCTACATCTGATGTGCCGGTGGGGGGATTCGCATATAGAGAGAAAGTACGAGGGAAAGGCTACCGTTCTGGCTAATCCACTGCTTAAAACCGTAAAAAACAGTTAAGAAGCCTCCCTAATATACAAGGTCGGCTTTTCTTATTTCTTACGGTAGTTTACGGGATGACTTTACGCTTGCGGAAGTCGTCGAAGATGTTCATAAACATTGCTTCGGTATCGACGAATTCGTGAAAACCAAAGCGACGAGCCTTAGTTCCGTCGGCAAAAAAGTCGTAATCCCATGCAAACACGAAATCACCGAATGGCCATGAAGATACGTCTTTATAGGAATGCCGAGCAAGCCCATGCTTCTCGACCATTTTGTTCCAAAGCTGCTCCTTGTCCGCCATGACAACGTCCAGTGACATCTGCAGCGGAGGCGCCGTCTCTAAACCGAAGTAGTGAGCGATCTTTGGCCATAACTCATTCCAACGGAACAGATCGCCGTTCGTAATGTTGAATGCCTGATTCGCACAGCTCTCGTCGGTCGCCGCCCATACTGTTGCCTTTGCGAGAAGCCCAGCGTCTGTCATCTCCAAGAGGCTATTGTAAGCTCCCGGCTTACCTGGAAAACGCAAAGGAATTCCAAGTTCCTTGGAAATTGAGGCGTAGATCGCTATGACCATAGCGAGGTTCATCGGATTTCCAAGCGAGAAGCCGCAGACGACAGAAGGACGGAGTGCCGACCAAGTCCAAGCCTTACCTTTTTGCCGTTGTTCTAAGAAGTCTTGCTGATCAATATTGAACTCTGGAGGCATGTGGTTAGCATCTGTCTCACGGGCCGGAGTTTTGAACGGGCCGAGATGAGCGCCGTATACCTTGTATCCCTGCATCAAACTGACATGTTTCAAGCCCGACGCGATTGGTTCAATCACTTCTACGATGTTCACTAACATGGCGAGATTGGGTGGAACAAGTTCGGCCCAAGTTGGACGATCTTGGTAAGCAGCATAAAAAATATGTGTTACCTCAGTTAAATGGCTTAGCTTCTCGTGAAGCTCGTCTATATTGAGTAGATCCGCAGCCACATATCGAACACGGTTGCTAGATTCTCCGCCGCGACGCGATACGCCGATCACGTCCCAATCAGGGAGAGTAATGAGGTGATCGATGAGGTTGCGACCGATAACACCGTTTGCGCCTACGACCAAGGCGACTTTGCGTGTTGATGTAGATTCAATATTCATAGTGTTTCAGCTCCTTCTGTACTATTCTTTGTACAATAGTATTGTGCATTAACTAACGATACTTGGGAAGTACGCACTTTAAAGTGATGTAAGCACTTTAAAGTAATCAAGGTATAATCAGACGAAAAGAAGTCAGTCAACTTTCTCTTTGCATTTTTAAAGGTAGATTAAGTTAACGAGAAACGATAGCTTCATTAAGTGAGACAAAGAAAGCAGGCGCAGCGGCGCCTGCTTTCTTTATTAAGGAATCGGCATGATAGTTATTTCGATTTGCCAAAAGTGAAGATTGGATCGTCTTTTTCTGGTGATCGCTGGATATACATATATATTAACTTATCGAACATTGGAGGTAAAAATAATGGCAGACGAAATCAAAGTAACAATTAAAGTGAACGACAACGGATCGCTTCGGGTGAATGGGACAGTCGAGTTGGTGGACGCAGAAGGCAACCCGTTTGAGCACAAAGAATCGTTCTCGTTGTGCCGGTGCGGAGGATCGGGCAACAAGCCGTTCTGCGATGGCGCGCACAAGTCGATCAGCTTTGAAAGCACGCCAAGAGCGAAGAAGGAGTAAATCTTTGCAGACGGCAACCGGTTTTTGCTAAATCCAGTCCAATTACTGGATTTATTCTTCGATCCCTCCTAATACTGAATTTGCCGGCAGCCCCTAATCCTTCTTGCAGTGTCAAAGCTTCGTTTGCTATTCGAGATCATAGTATCAACCAGCCTCAAACATGTTTTTAGAAGAAGGGGGTAAACAGTTTAGCTGACGGGATCACGGTCCCACGGGCAGTGATAAACAATAAAATGATAACCTACATAAATAATTATATAAGGTGGAATGATAAGACAAATCTTGACAAAATGCTTAAGGAGAGAAAATCTTGGAAACCAACAATATTAGATTAACAGCACCAGAGATTGCTAGTCTTTGGACTCAATATATGTTTGATACCATGTCAATTCTATTTTCCCAATATGCACTTGAACACATTGATGATAAAGACATCCGTGAGCTCTATGAAACAGCCTTGGAATTATCAATAAATCATGTGCAGCATATTAAAGATTTTTTGACACAAGAAAATTACCCAATTCCACAGGGTTTTACAGAACAAGACGTTAATAAAAAAGCTCCGCGTCTGTTTCAAGATCCTTTTTACATTTATTATCTTTATGTTATGACTTTACAAGGAATGACTGGTTATTCACTGTCTGTAAGTACATCTATTCGATCAGATATTCGGAAATATTACATAGCATGCAATAAGGAAACTATGATGCTTTTCGATAAAACTATTGATGCCATGCTTAAGAAAGGACTCTACACACGTCCGCCAGTAATTGATCCGCCTGTTAGTGTAGATTTTATTAAACATCAAAGCTTTTTAACAGGATGGCTAGGGGAACGCCGACCTTTAACAGTTTTGGAAATTGGGGATATAACCTTCAATATGATTAAAATGAATTTACACGCAGCGTTAAAGGTTGGATTTATTCAAGTTGCCAAATCGGAAGAAGTTCGCCAATTCATTATGAAAGGACATAAAATTGCCAATAAACAGATTGAAACATTCGACTCAATATTTCGTGAAGAAAACCTTAATTCACCTATATCTTGGCAATCATTAGTCACTAATTCAACGTTAACACCTTTTTCCGATAAATATCTTATGTACCAGGTTCAACTATCTACACAATTAACAATTGCTTTTTATGGTACCGCTTTTAGTGTTAATGCAAGAAGAGATCTTAGCGCACAATATATTCTATTTACCGGTGAACTTGCAAAATTTGCTGAAGACGGTGCGAATCTCATGATAAAAAATGGTTGGCTAGAAGAACCGCCAAAAGCTAGTGATCGCAAAGCACTTAATACTAAAACATAACAATATATGACTATGTGGATAATAAGAAGACCCCCAGCTTTTTGCTGTGGGTCTATTTTTGGTGCGCCACGCATGGCGGTTAACTAGGTGGGAGAACAATAGTCCCTCAGAAGAATGTGTGATTTGGTTGAGAAATGAACTTGTAGATAAGAAGAAAAATAAGGCAAGAATCGTTAATCTAACGAGGAACCGAGGGAGTTAAACAGTGAAGGAAGGGTTGCCGAGTGGCAGCCCTACTCCCCGCAAACGGGCAGGTTAGTGAGAACCTACGTTTGCAAAGTTCTGCCAATCAGTACATTCAGTAGGCTTACGCTGGACCTGAATCTCTCTACTCCAATGGTTGGCGAATGCCAGTTACTGAGGCTGTACGTATGGCATCCATCAAACGGTGCATTCGCACCGCATCGGCGAAGTCGGGGAGTTCAACCTCAACTCCATTGATCCGCTCCGAGAACAAAGCATATAAATGGGCTACATTGTATCCCGGTCCTGGGGCAGTATCTCTCGTAAGGAAGGGAGAGTAATCGTCTGGCGTTTCCAGCGTCTCAACTTCTCCAGACGTTGGGGCAAAACAGAGGTTCAACCGGTCCATTTGGAACATTAGGCCATCGCGCGGTGTAACGATAAATTCGCCTTCAGTTCCTAAAATTCTTAGTGTAAAACCGGGTGTTCCAGCGTTTATGAACTGGGCAGAAACGATAGAGCCCTGGGCCAGTTTGCCGGTGATCGTCACATGATCCGGAGCAGTCGCCCGTACTACCTCCCCGGTTTCAAGGATGTTCACCTCAGGGTATTGCGTGGCCAATGTTGCGGACACTTCAGCAAACGGCGCCACCATATACTCGATTGCATCAAGAATGTGCGCGGCCCCGATAGTCAATTGATCGGCTCCATTGGATTCATCTAGAAGATAGACATGTGCCAAGTCTACATTCCCATTCGTAGTTGGGAACCTCGGCATCGTTATTACCGCATTCACTGCTAGGATCCGGCCGACAGTTCCCCTAGTGACTAAATCGCGGATGTAACGGACGGTCGGGTTACCCCGAGCTTGAAGTCCGACGACATGATTTACTCCTTGTTTCTCCGCAAGTACAAGCAGTGCCTTCGACTCGGAGGTGGTCCGAGAGAGCGGCCATTCACTGTACACATTCTTGCCGGCTTCCAGTGCCATACGGATCAGACGATCGTGCTCCGGCACTTTTACAGTGATGGTCACCATATCAACGTCAGGCTGTTTTGCCATCTCTAGCACATCGGTATAGAACCTCTCGATGCCGTGTCGCTCGGCCGCCGCCTGCGCGGTGTCCAGGCGCGTGCCAGTAAGCGCCTTTACTTCGTAGTTCTCCAACGCCTCTAGTGCGGGGACATGAGCTGTACCGCCCCATCCTCCCACTCCAACGATGCCTACGCCCCACTTGTTTTTCTTGTTCATGATTCTCTTCCTCCTAGATCTGGTTCGTATGTGATGCTGACAACACTGAGTGACACGATATAATCAAATTAGAAAATTACGCACTTTTCAGTAATATAGTTACCGAATGGGTACTTTGAAGGGGGAGGTTAGCATAACATTCAAGGCCAACAAGGCACATTCTAGCGTCATGAAAGAGAACTATTCTAACCCTTCGGAAGCGACACTGGATCGAATCGGCGGCAAATGGAAGACAGCCATCCTTTGTATACTCGCGGAACAGGGAGCAATGCGTAACGGGGAGATGAAGCGGGAGCTTACACCCATTACACAGAAAATGCTCACCCAGCAACTGAAGGAACTCGAAGCGGATGGACTCATTCTCCGCACCGTCTTCCCGGAAGTGCCAGTCAAAGTTGTTTATGAACTTACTGAAAGTGGATGGTCATTGAAAACAGTGCTCGACCCGCTCTGCGAATGGGGAAAGAGGTTCGTTAAGGTTGATAGACGGGAAACATAATCGGTTGTAAGACGAGAGTAGAGCGATGGAACCAATCCATCGCTTATTTTACATTGCAGGACGTTGTATTAAACTATCGTGCGGATTTTCTCGCGATCTGTTGCTTTTCCTTATTTCATTAAGCGAACGGGCAGGGGGGCTAAATAAAACGCCGGCATGGAACGACAGCCGCGTTACGCTAACGGGCAGGTTAGTTCCAAAATGTGGTATATTTGATTAAATGACATATTCTAAGCGGAGGTACTTATGAATCCTGCTTTTGACACCTATATCCAATCACTGGCCGGTCGGGCCGTGACCATCATCGGCGCTGGCGTCAGCAACTCACCACTGATCCGAATGCTGTGCTCGGCCGGGGCGCACGTAACTGTGTGCGACCGCAACCCGGCCTTACCCCGGTCACAGGTTCTATGAGAAAGAAATTCGAAGACTAAACTAACGGTAACGGAGAACGATAGCTGAATAAACTAAACAACGAGCAGCTATGCGTTTTGAGGAGGCGATTTTTTATGCTCTATATCTTTAGTGGGTTGCCAGGCACCGGGAAGTCCACGTTATCAGCAGCTTTGGCCGGAGAGCTACGGGCCACGTATCTCAGGGTAGACGTCGTGGAGCAGGCTATGCGGGTTGCCGGGACCTGGATAAACGGACCTGCAGGTTACATCGTGTGTTACGAAATTGCTTCGCATAATCTCCGGTTAGGCCTTGACGTGATAGCTGACACAGTCAATCCCATTCATGAAACTCGCCGGTCCTGGCGCAATGTTGCAGAGTCTCTCGGAATTCCATGTGTGGAAATCGAAGTGATCTGCTCGGATGAACGTGAACACAGGCATCGAATCGCTACGCGTTTAACCGATATTCCCGGTTTTGCTTTACCAACGTGGGATGAGGTCAAGACCCGACAATACGATGTTTGGGACCGAGATCACATTATTATCGACACAGCTCATCAAACCGTGGCCGAAAGCCTAATGACATTACATGAAAAGTTGGATCAGGAGCGCAGAAAAGTACCCCCAAATAACTGAGAACTTTGCTAGGTGGAGTACAGCTCCTTTTTTTATTTTTGTTGAAGGGCATGATAGCTCTAACTCGCAAGATTTCATCCTTAAGGTTTCGATGATGAATGAAAGATAGCGAGATATATTGGGACGTGTCGTTAAAAAGGCATGCGGGAGGAATTTCTAAAGCGCCATACCGATTTGCTACAACAGCAAAGCGTAACTTTATTGGATATAAGAAAAAGGCAACCGAATTAAGTTGATCGGCTGCCTCTTTCTGATGTTTGCCTAGCTGTTGGGATTATTCTACAGTTTTTTCTCCACCGGTTGTTAACGGCTCAAACGAATGGCTGACGGAAGCTTCCTCAATGTCATAAACTGCCCAATGATCGTCCGGAACGTCGGTCCAAGGCGAGAGCTTCACTCCGTAAAGCGGTCCTCTACCGAGTACACGATTAATTATGGTGACCGCTTCTGCACGTGTGAGCGCTTTGCCAGGGCCGAACGTGCCATCTGTGTAACCTTTCAAGTAGCCTGCACCTTGGGCAGCTTTAATAGCGTCTTCGGCCCAAAGCCCGGCCGTATCGGTAAAGCCAACTCCAGTTCCAGTAGGGCTCACTGCGAACCGGGCAGCAAGAGCTGCCATTTCGGCCCTGGTGATCGGTTGCTCTGGCTTGAAGGTATCGTCTGCGTAACCTTGCATTAATCCCATTCGTGAAACTTGGGCGATGGCGTTGTAAGCCCAATAATCTGGGACTACATCAACGTATTCACTGTTGTTGCCTGATGCCTGTTTGGTCGCTATACGCGAGAGAATCATAGCCATTTCTGCGCGAGTCATGTGGGTGTCCGGATGGAACAAGTCGTTTTCGTAGCCTTGGATGTACGGTTCGTGCGAGAAGGACAATGTCTTGCCAACGACCTTCAAAAGCGCGAACGTACTGAATTTACTTGTCGTAAATTGAATGCCACAGCCGCCTTCGAACGTTGTAACGGTACCTTTTTTAAACTCCTTAGTCCCGTCGCTGTGTTCGATGTACACACCGATTTGCTGAATATCGGTATCGCTCAAATCTCCTGGAAGCGGGAGGATGAGGGTAACCTCATGATTATGTAGGTTAGTAACTATGTCTACCGGACGACCAACCAGAGCGGCTTTTTCGCCCATGGTAACGCTCAGCACGATTGTCGCCGCATTGGCGCGCTGTTCCAAATTTTTGAATGCATCCGAATCTTTTACAGGAACAAGGTTGAAATAAATGTCTTCTTTCAAGTTCTTCAGCGAGTCATTCGGAATTTGGATTTTGACATTAGCCGTATCAAGGTCTAGGCCCAGTCCGCTGTCACTTAACAAACTGAGCGAATCTTTACTCACTACAATATTGGTTAGTGCCACGTCATCTTTGTTATCGGGCAGGGAAATGACAGCAGATTTGGCGCCAGAAGTCTGCGACTTCTGTATTAACATTTTGGTATTGTCACCTGAAAGCTTGACTTCTTCTTTGCTTGAACCATCAGCTTGCGTCGTACGCACAATGTTAACTGCGCTGGTGTCAGTACTGCCACCTCCAAAACCGCCGCCAGTTTGCGGTGCGGAAGGTGTGCTACTAACCGTGGCAATATCGAATTTAAAGGCATCTACAAGCATATAGCTGCCTGATTTTTTGACCGCTTTCAGGGTGTGAGAGCCTTTGGAAAGAGACGAGATGTGGTAAAGATTGTTGCCAGCACTCCGAGTGGTTGAATGGGCATTAATGGTATCCTTCAACTGATCGTCGATATAGATGTCAATGTCACCCAATTCCGGCCCTGTTGGTGAAAGAATCTCAATTCCGCTTCCTGTGAATGTATAGAGGAAGGAGTCTCCGTTCACAGACGTTGCATGAACATCATCCGCATAATCACCTTGAAAAGCAAAAGAAAGCTTCAAGTTACCAGCAGGTTGAAGAGAGAGATACTCTTTTTTAATCGTAACTTGATTGCCGCTAATTTCGTAATCGGTTGGATTGACGAGTGCGGTGGTGCCGTTAGAAATGCTGCGCAAATTCTGAGCGTTTCCGATGATGTTAACGCTCACATCTGCAGCTGCTTGTTTGTTGAAGTCGGCGGCAGAGATGTCAATTAGGTCGGATTGCTGTACTTTAAGTGCATCAAGCAGCATGAACTGTCCAGACTTTTTGACAGCTTTCAGCGTATGAATGCCAGACGTCAAGTTCATAACGGTATAGACTTCCTGCCCGGCCACGTTATGCGAATTTGCACCGTAAGTATGAGCAGTTCCGTGTAATTGACCATCAATATAGATATCCACATCGCCTTGACCCTGATCGACTTCAGTTATATAGGTAATGCCAGTGCCATTAAACGAATAGGTGAAAAAGTCGTTATTTTGCTCTACATAATGAACATCCTTGCCGTAATCGTTAAAAGGACGATTTGTACTGCGATTCCAAGCCCCAGTGAAATGAATATCCGGGTTATCGTCGTTGATGTAGGTAAACCTTCCAGGGGATGCCGAGTTGCTAACGGTTATAGCCAGCGTTTGCGGAATACCCGAGCTGAACATGAAAGTCAAATTTGTTAGCCCAACAGGCTGTTGGATCAAATAAGACTTCAAAATTTTCACTACGCCATTTGTAATTGTGTAGTCCTGTCCGGGCGTCAAGGTAGCTGTGCCGTTCATGATGCCTGCTAGACTGTTGTTGCCGCCAAGTGTTAGCGTGGCAGAGACGTCCGCTTGTGCGGATGTTTTTTTGTCAAAGACAGCGGTTGAAGGGTGGAGCGATGTTCCAGTAACTGCGATTGTGAGTGATTGCGAGTCACCGCCGGCAAAAGTAAAATCGAGTTGGACCGGGCTCCCCGATGGTTGCTGGAGCAGGTATTCTTTCTTAATCGTTACAAGGTTGCCGCCACTGATCGAGTAGTCTGTATTTGGCTGCAGCGAAGCTGAACCATTCTTGATACTAGTCAACGAGCTATCGCCAAAGATAAGACTCGTGTTGATGTCTGCAGGCTGATCTTTGTTAAAACTGTTCGCGGAAGGTTGGCCTAACAGCGTTTCGGTCGTCACCTTTAAAGCGTCCAGGATGAGGTAATATTGACCGCTGTCGTTTCTTACCACTCTCAACGTGTGCGCACCCTGCGGAAGGTCGGCGATACGATAGACTGAAAATTGCCCCGACTGCTGCGTACCTTCTGCGTCCACAGTGCCTTTCAGTTGACCATCGATGTAAACGTCCATCCGTCCATTGGATGTGCCTTGTTCAGAGAATACTTCAATGCCGGTACCCGTAAAGGAATAGTTGAACTCCGGTTGTGTGCCATTTTCGGATTCTCCATAATGAACGTCTCCCTGATAGTCACCAAAAGGCCTTCCGCCATTATGTCCCCATTTGTTCAAATATTGGATCAACGGATCCGTGTCGTTAATATAGACGGCATGAGAGACCGTAGCGTCACCAGTATTTGCTTGCGCCGTAACATTATTTTCGCTCTGAACAGCAGGAGCAGGAGAGGAGTCTGTTACGGCAATGGACAAGTCTTGTGCATCGCGAGCCAGTTCTTTACCGCCGTTGCGTGTCCATGTGCCTGTGTATCTCAAGCCAGTGTCGTCGTCATTGACAATGGATTTACCTCCCAGCGCCGTAACTTTGAATAACCGCGAGGCGTGCGGCTCCAAGGAAACCGGACCGTAACCAGAAGCATAAACGCCAAGTTCGGTATGGCTCCATAAGTCGCGTACGGAGGCAGAGCCACTCAGACCGATTTCGCTCCAGTTAACAGTAATAGGCGCTGCTTTGTTTCCAAGATTGAAAAGAGCTACCGTATAAGTGCCATCACCGTTATTGGCATACCACACTTGTTGGTTGGTCGACGTTGATACCGGGTGTACGGGTCGTCCGGCTTGATTGATAGCGATGACTTCGTCGTTCGTAAGTAATTCAAGACCATAGGCGTCGAGGTTGGACAGGTCATCACCTGTATAGAACTGAGCGGATGAAGCCGCCCACAACGTGGTCGCCGTTTGTCTTTCGTCTTTGGTCAAACCGGAGGTAGAACCGTTGCCGACATTCAGGGAATCGAAGTCATTCCAGCCTCCCGGTCCGGCATCACGCCACCAAAGCGCAGCGTCGGGGAACAAACGCGCAATATTAGCCCATTGCGTCATGCCAACCTCACGGTCGTAGGATTCCACATCCCAATCGACCCGCCAGCCGTTAGCGTATTTTTTCCAATAATCCACGTAGTTGTGGTCAAGCGCCCAGGACAGCTCAAACCAAATGTTGTGTCGACTAAGCGCCGTTGACCAGGCTTTGACGTCATCGCGTGCATCGATACTGACATCGTTGTGTCCGGAACCAGGCGTTACACTATCGAATTTAACAAAATCCACACCCCATGAGGCGATATCATCCGCAATGGAATCAATATATTTTTGGGCGCACGGATTGCTGAAATCAATTTTGTAGCCGATGTTCCAGTAATCAGCGAACTTGTAAGGCTTTACAACAATGTTTCCGATCGTACAACCAGGTGCGTTATAAATAGGCAAGTTCTGGGTTACCGCTTCAGGCGAGACACCGGGGATGAGATACAGGCCGACTTTCTGCCCGTTTCCATGGATGTAATCGACGAGATTCTGGAACCCTCCCGGATAAAGCGTCGTGCTTGGCACCGGTCTGCCGTACTCATCCATGCTGCCGTTCCAGCCCGCATCGATATTAATATAGTTGTATCCATGGGCCTGTAGTTTTTCGTGCATGGCGTCAGACATCTTCTTGATCTTTGCTTCGGAAATCCAATTACCGGATGGACCGTCGTAGACCTGCATACTGTAACTGCTCCAGCCCATATACGGCTTCTGTGCTAAGCCATTGTCGGCTGCTTTGACCGAGCCTTCGCCAGACGGGACGTAGCCAATCTGAGCGATGACAACGATGGCGAGCAACAATCCCAGCCAGAGCTTTCTTCGGCGTTGCAATCTGCTTTTCATCTTCACTTGTCTCCTTTGTAGTTGAACTGATTTCTTTATGTAAGCGTTACCGCACTTGCACACGACCGATTATATAAGATAAATTCTGAGCGTGGATAGGTACACTTCTGCCTTAAAGCGTACAATTACTCAATTTTGACAAGAACTAGATCTCATTCCCTTCAGAACAGTTCAAGGGATCCGAAGAATCACTCCTAGTGTAAGAGGCCAAGCATATAATAAGTAAAGGACAGACGAAAAAACTCGTCTGTCCTATTTGCTGTTGAATGGCTCAATAAAATATTCGGTAAAGCGGCATCCATTTTTATTCTTGATCCACAACTTTTAGGGAGAATGAGGTAATCTTGAGAAATAATCTATCGTGAATTGATGAAATGCTTGGGCTGCAATGGAAAGATAGCTATCCTTCATCCAGTGCAGCTCGATTATACGCGTACATTCAGGATGTTTAACATGAAGCAAAACAACGGAGGTGTCAGTAGCGCCTTTCCAAGTGATGGCAGGAACGAACGCTATTCCTTGACCTGCCCGAATCAATCCGCGCACCGTTGCAGGATCGTCGCTTTCAAATATAATTCGTGGCTTGAATCCGGCTAGTGCACACAAGGCATCCGTTGTCTCACGCAAACTGCTTCCTTGTTTCAAAGTGATAAATCCATCTTCCGCAAAACTGGAGAGGTGGACACTTTTTTGGGAAGCAAGAGGATGTGTCTTAGGTACAGCGAGAAAAATTTCTTCCTTGAGCAGCGCTTTTTTTTCAGTTCCGCTTGGTCCAACTAGGGATGAAGTGATACAAAAATCGAATTTCATCTGAGTAGGATTTCTGGCATGCTGCAAGAGATGAAAAGTAACCTCTGGATGGCGGTCACGAAACTCTTTCAACAAATCAGGCATCAATTGGGAGGCTACGTCAAAACTTATGTTCAGTGTCCCATCCATTCGTCCACTGACATCCGCCAGTTCTTTCCGTCCATCCTCCAAAGCTCCCAGAGCAATTTCCACGTATTTCAAAAAAACAGTCCCATGGTCGTTTAACTTGATGTGTTTTCCTTCCCGGTTAAACAGCTTTACACCTAGGTCTTTTTCCAAGGTAACGATCATTTTACTTAGAGCCGGTTGTGAAATATGCAGTTCAGCAGCTGATCTGGTGATATTCTCTGTTCGCGCTGTATGTCTAAAATATTTTAGCTGAGATAACTCCATAGTCCTCCTGTATATATTCATTTAGTTATATAAGATATATAAATTTATACATTTTACACTATATATGATTCGGTAATAGAATGAAATAGAATGAATTATAAGTCTACGTTGAAGAAGGGACGGATCCAATTGGTAGTTTCAATTAGCGATGGACAACTTGAAGGTATTCAAGAGAATGGATTACATATATTCAAAGGCATTCCATATGCTTGCCCGCCTGTCAAGGAACTAAGATTTAAGGCTCCGGAACCAGTAAAAACCATGGGAAGGTATTTTGGATGCGTCGAAGTTTGGCAAAATAGCTCCACAAGTTATACTGCCTGTATTCCCAATCATGGAAGAACAGTCAGAAGATTGCTTGTATTTGAACATATGGACGCCTGCCTGCGATGATCGAAAGCGTCCTGTTGTCGTTTGGATCCATGGCGGAGCCTTTGTTATGGGGGCAGGATCACAACATGACAGCTCGGTATTCGCTGAGAATGGAATCGTTAGTGTAACCATCAATTATAGAATGGGTGCCTTAGGTTTTTTGGAATTAGGTGATGTGTTGGGCGAGGCATACAGAGGTTCTGGTAATTGCGGATTGTTGGACATCGTCGCAGCTTTACGCTGGGTTCAAAAACATATTTCGAGCTTTGGGGGAGATCCTACTCGAGTTACTGTTATGGGGCACTCAGCTGGAGCGAAATTGGCTTCCTCACTACTCTGCGTTCCAGATGCAAAGGGATTATTCCAAAGGGCCATTATTCAGAGCGGAGGCGTTCAATCGATACGAGATTTTAATACGGCATCTGAAATTACCGGTCAATTTCTTAAAGCTTTGAATATCTCCAAAGAACAAGGGGACATTCTCTTGGAGCTGCCGGTTTCCGAGCTGTTAGAGGCACAATCGATTTTCTATGGAGGAATGACTGGACTTCATAAGTTTGGACCTGTGATTGACGGCAAAACGATTGTACGACCTCCGTTAGAATCGATTCAAATGGGTGAAGCGAATTTAGTACCTATTTTAATCGGTTCCAATAGGGAAGAGGCTCTAGTTCAGGTTCAATTGGAAGGTTTAAGCATTTTTGAGAAACCTAAAATTCAAGCTTTATTCGGGAAAAATAGTGAGGAGGTTCTACAAGCATATGAAGTTTCCTGTACTCGAGCGACGAGGGAACAAGCTGCAATTGAAACATTAACCAACTACCTATATGGATACGCAGTTGTTCAACTTGCAGAGGCTCTTGCAGTGAACGATGTTCCTGTTTGGCTGTACCGATTTGATTGGAACAAGGGACCGATGGGTGCGGTCCATGGGGCGGAAATGCCATTGATCTGGAAACTTCCAACGAGACCGCAAGATAGCGAAGGGTTAGTTGATCGCATGCATCAAGCATGGGTTTCATTCATGAACTTCGCTAGTCCGGAAGTGGACGATGTGCATTGGCGTAAGTTTGATCTTATGGAGCGTAAGTCAATGGTTTTTGATGAGGAGTGCCAGATTATTTCTAGTCAGCCTATAAAAGACGTTCCTTCGCAGGTTTTCGTCCTGTAATACGCTATGGAGGTTATGAATGTGGTGGAACAATTACAAGAAGCGCGCAAATGGACGAAGAGGCGAGATGAAAAAAATCGCCGTATGAGCTTGGTGAAATCTTGGTTACGAGGTCCCATTCTTCCGACGGATCATATCGTGGATGCCATGGAAGCATTGATATCTTCGGGTGATAAGGTAACCCTAGAAGGTAACAACCAAAAGCAAGCCACATTCCTTTCTGGAGCACTCTCTAAACTGGATACCCATAAAGTCAACAACCTGCATATGCTTATCAGCAGCATCTCTCGACCTGAACATCTTGACATTTTCGAAAAAGGGATTGCGCGTAAATTGGATTTTGCCTATGCAGGACCCCAAAGCTTACGAATTGCACAAATGATCGAAGACGGCTTGATTGAAGTGGGTGCCATACATACCTATCTCGAATTGTACGCCCGGATGTTTATTGATTTAATTCCTAACATCGCCTTGGTTGCTGCAGATAAAGCGGATCTTGCTGGTAATCTATATACCGGACCGAATACGGAAGAGACACCGACACTTGTTGAAGCGACAGCTTTTTCCAATGGGATCGTCATCGTACAGGTGAATGAAATCGTAGATGAGTTACCCCGAGTGGACATTCCGGCGTCTTGGGTAGATGTCATCGTTGTAGCGGATAAGCCTTATCAGCTAGAAGCTTTGTTTACGCGAGATCCGCGACAAATTACGGAGATGCAGATCCTTATGGCTATGATGGCCATACGAGGCGTTTATGAGCGGCATCAAGTGATGTCGTTAAATCATGGGATCGGATTTAATACCGCAGCTATCGAGTTATTGCTGCCTACTTATGGTGCAAGCCTTGGCCTTCGCGGAAAAATTTGCAAGCATTGGGCTCTGAATCCGCATCCTACACTTATCCCAGCTATTGAGAGCGGTTGGGTGGAGAGTATTCACTGTTTTGGTGGAGAGGTGGGGATGGAAGCGTACATTGCGGCAAGACCGGATATCTTCTTCACAGGGAAAGACGGAAGTCTCCGTTCGAATCGCGCTTATTGTCAAATGGCTGGGATGTACGGTGTCGATCTGTTTATCGGGTCAACGCTCCAGATGGATGAGGAAGGCAACTCGTCGACAGTTACATCAGGCAGACTAGCGGGATTCGGCGGAGCACCAAATATGGGCAGCGATCCTCATGGGCGCAGGCATTCGTCCCCAGCCTGGCTGGATATGGTTTCTAATGAGGGGACGATCGTCCGTGGGAAAAAACTGGTTGTCCAAATGGTTGAAACATTTCAAAAAGGAGACCAGCCGACATTTGTCGAGTCCTTGGATGCCGTCGCAGTTGGGCAGGATGCCAATTTGCCGATAGCTCCGGTTATGATTTATGGCGATGACGTGACTCACGTGATTACGGAGGAAGGGATCGCCTATTTATACAAAGCTCAAAATCTGGAAGAACGCAAGCTAGCTTTGGCTGCTATCGCTGGGGTTACACCTCTAGGCCGTAATCATAACCTTTCCCTTAACGAACAATTAAGGAAAGATGGTTTGATCGCCTTTCCGGAAGATTTGGGAATTCGCCGGACAGACGCCAAGCGCTCCTTGCTTGCGGCCAAAAGTGTTGAAGAACTTGTGGAATGGTCAGATGGACTTTATAAACCTCCCGGTAAATTTCGCAGTTGGTAGGTGAAGCTATGATATGGAGGAATGCCGAACAATGCGGGCAATGCTTGGGAGACCTGGCAGTGGCAGCACTAATTGACGAAGTGGAGTTGACTCCTAAGCCCGGATTGGTGGATTTACAGTCCTCCGGCAGCCATAAGGATATGAACGTCGCACTTATGATTGCTTCGGCTAGGTCCTTGTACGATAGCTTTGAGGCAATGGGTTATGCAGCTTATGGCGGAGAGCCGAATCAAGAACTGCGGGAGACCCTTGCATGCATTGGACGTGACGGGGAACAGAACATGCTGCATACTACTGGAGGCATTAATACGCACCGCGGCGCCATTTGGGCATTAGGTTTACTTATCGCGGGGGCTGCCATTTGCGGAAATGGAGATGCTCCGGAGCAAATCGCAGAAGCTGCGGGGACGTTAGCTCGATTTCCTGATCGCCACGCATTAGTACCAACCTCCAACGGCACAAAGGCTATGCAAACCTATGGAGTTAAAGGTGCTCGTGGAGAAGCAATGGATGGCTTTCCGCACGTAGTGAAGGTCGGACTCCCCGTGCTGCGAGACTCTCGCAGGCGCAAGATATCTGAAAAACATGCACGGTTAAACGCATTGCTTGCCATCATGGCCAACCTAGATGATACCTGTTTGATTCATCGTGGCGGCATGGAAACGTTATTTGTTGTACAGCAGGCCGCTCAAAAAGTTCTTGATTTCGGGGGGGCATCTTCCGTCGCCGGATGGGAGGCGTTGCAGCGATTGGACCAAGACCTCGTAATGAGACATGTATCACCTGGGGGAAGTGCGGATTTACTGGCAGCAACGCTGTTTGTGGATCGTTTGTCGAACATATCGTTACCTCACAAGGAAACGGGGGAGGCGTTTACTATGGAAAAGCTTACACTTCACTATGATGCGAATAAGTCTATTTCCCGACGTGCTCATGTAGGTGTAGCCGGCTCGGGTGATTTGGAAATATTAATCGAACCTCTAACAGAACAGACCGCACAGGTTCATATCCGCACGCAGTCTGATGGATTTGAGGATACGTGGAAAGCCATTATGGACCGATTCTTTCTGAAACATCATTTGGCTGCTCGTATTGAAATTAACGATTTTGGAGCCACACCCGGAGTTGTTTCCTTGCGATTAGCCCAAGCCATTGAGGTGTTGGAGTTATGACGATTCCTATTAGGGAAAGAAACAGTTTTATCGAGCTGAATGCGAGAGAACGTGCCCAATCCGTTATCGATCAAGGAACATTCAGGGAACTTCTAGGTCCATTCGAAAAGATGGCATCCCCCCATCTGGAGGCTCAAGGCATCGTTCCGCAGAGCGATGATGGCGTTATCATAGGAAGAGGGACGATAGAGGGGCATTCCGCCGTTGTTGTCTCCATCGAGGGTGCTTTTCTGGGTGGAGGCATCGGCGAAGTCTCGGGTGCCAAAATCGCAGGAGCTTTGGAACTGGCGATTCAAGATAATTTGAACGGAATACCCACTCGTGCCGTATTACTGCTCGAAACAGGAGGAGTCAGGCTGCAAGAAGGGAACTACGGTCTCCTTGCAATCGCGGAAATGCACACGGCTATCGTAGCTTTGCGTCGTTACCAGCCAGTTGTCTGTGTGATCGCTGGAATGATCGGTTGCTTCGGCGGTATGTCCATTACGGCAGGCCTATGCAGTACGGTTATGATGACACGGCAAGGTCGACTTCAATTGAATGGCCCAGAAGTGATCGAACAAGAAGCCGGGATCTTAGAGTGGGATTCGAGAGATAGACCTTTGATTTGGCAAACCGTCGGCGGTGAGCAGCGCTATGAAACAGGAATGGCGGATTTCCTTATTGAGGATGATGTTGAGGACATCTTTCTGTCCATACGCAGCGTCTATCGGAGCGGTATCCATGACAATCTCCGAAGTGCACAAGTAGAATCGTTTCTTGCAAGACTAGCCTTGATCGATACCGAGCAAACCATTCAACCAAAATCGCTTCGGACGTTGTGGGCTAAATCCTTTCTCCATACCGACGATAGTGACATTCAAACATTTAAGGCGCTTTGGCAGCAACCGAATCTAGAAACCACAATTAGCAGGGGAAGAACTTGGTTTCAAGCATTAACGGGAAATCAGGAACCGCTGCAAAACGGAGTTCCAACTGTGCTTTGTGCAGACGCGATCATTGGGGACGAGCGGGTGCGATACATTGCGGTTGTTCCGAATAGGAACAACCGTTTCCATCGCGCCCGCAGCGGGGAAGTCGGACTGGATGAAGGATGGACGATTGCACACTATGTTCGGCAGGCCATGGAAGAAGATAAGGATGGACAGCGCAGGGCGATTGTAGCGATCGTCGACGTTCCGAGTCAAGCATACGGGTATCGCGAGGAAATGCTTGGGATTTATTTAGCTTGTGCAGCAGCGGCGGATGCTTATGCGAGTGCACGACTCGCAGGGCACACAGTGATTGCTTTTATAGTTGGGAATGCGATATCCGGTGCATTTCTGGCCCATGGACTGCAAGCCAACCGATTGATTGCGCTGAATGATCCGGGAGTCTCGGTACAGGTCATGTCCAAGAAGTCGGCTGCAAGAATTACTCGACGGAGCATAGAAGAGCTAGAAGCAACCTCGCAAAAGTTCCCAGCTGCAGCATACGATATCGAATCTTTTGCGACTTTGGGGGCATTGCATAGTTTGACAAGCGGCATTAACGCTGATCAGCCAACTTCAACGGATATTGTGAAAGTCAAACAGCATCTTCTGATGGATGCCATCTCGGCTTCGCGTACATCTTCACCGGACCTGAGCAGCCGCCTTCTTTCCGGAGAGGCGAAAATAAATCGAGCCGCTTCTATTGCAGTTCGTTTCAAGCTGGCGGAACAATGGATATAAGGGTACATGATTTGCTGAGGATCCCATCGGTAGGCTCCCTAATCGTCGATACCCCGATTCCGGATTGGGTTTGTGACTCTTTAGCCCACGCCAGCTGGGTGGTAGTCCGCCGCGATACTGCCAAATATGGCAGGGTACCTGTTGGTATTCGCGGGAATTCACGCAGTCAGCGTTTTCCCGCTTTTTTGCCGAAGCATGCCATCATAGAGAAGGTTGAGCCAGAGGACTTGATCGAGCAGCGGTTATGGAAAACAAGTACGCGGCGATCTCAGATTGAAGCCTTCAATTTCCTGGATAAATTGATTGAGATTTATTCCGCATATAGCTTATCGTGGGGACCAACTGGCAGTGTCGGATTTGAACTGGCCAGCGGGGTACCTACAGCACACGTAGGAAGTGATCTGGATGTGGTTATTCGTACTCCGCGACGTTTGGGGCAAAGCGTTGCCCATGAATTAATCAAACTTCATAATTCATTTCCTGTCCGAATCGATGTTCAGCTTGAAACGCCATTAGGAGCTGTTTCATTAGTGGAATATGCGAGAGGAACTGGTTCCATGCTTTTGAGAACGGACATAGGACCTCGTTTGGTCAAGGATCCTTGGGTCATCGTATAGGGAGGTCAAAGAAGATGAGCGTGGCTTTTTTGTTTCCAGGTCAAGGCTCGCAGTTTCCAGGTATGCTGCATCAATTGCCTTCTCATCCTGTGATCGAGACAACCCTTGATGAAGCGAGTTCGTTCATGAACAAAGAAGCGCTTTCGATAGATACTTCTGAAGCGTTATCCTCTACGGTTTCTGTACAGTTGGCACTTCTCTACTCGGGAGTTGCCATTGGTCGTGCGCTCATACATGAAGGTGCAAAGCCAGACTTTGTAGCAGGGCATTCGGTTGGAACCTTCACAGCGGCAGTGATTTCGGAAGTCCTGTCATTTAGAGATGCATGTGAGCTAGTGAAATTGCGTGCTGAATGGATGGAGAATTCGTTTCGTTTCGGTTACGGAATGGGGATCATTGCAGGTATCCGAGAGCAGAAATTGCGTTCCATGGTTGAAAAAGCCTTCAAGTGCGGTCAAGAGGTATTCATTGCTAACCTCAACGGCCCTCAACAAATTACGATAGCTGGTAAGCTGGAGCATATCCAAAGCCTGTTTGTGGAAGCTCGAAGGAACGGAGCGCGGAAAGCTGAATTTCTCCATGTCTCGGTTCCGTCACACTGTAAACTCCTCAATCAGGTTTCACATGATTTGGAGCTGGCAATGAGGAAAATGATTTTCAAAGAGCCCTGTTTTCCCTATGTAGCTAATACGAACGCGCGTTTATTGCGAACAGCGGATGCGATTCGAAAAGATCTTGCTTGCGGTGTGGCGAATCCGGTCCAATGGCACCAAGCTACAACTCTTTTGAGTGAGCTTGGTGTTCGTTTGTTTGTCGAAATGCTGCCTGGTCAAGTACTTACCAATCTTGCTCGTCAAGTGCTGCCTTCCGTTCAATCCATAGCAATAGGGGAAACGAGGTTTGATTCGGTTGTCTACTTAATAAAACGGGAGCATAAATGGAACGAAACATGAATAAGGGTGCGTTTTCGCAATAGTGTATCTGCGTTCCTTAAAACTAGCCTTACGAGAAATCGTAGGGCTTTTTAATTTAGCTTCAATAGCATTGTTGAATGCAGGGTGAGTTTAATACATAAAGAGTGTTTTATTACTCAAAAAATAATTTGTTATATAATAAGTGGACAAGAGATGAGATTATTCGTTAATATATTGTAATAAACGTTACAAGTTCGAGAATTTAGTTTGTTAATGGGGGGATTATGTATGTTGGAATTATCAATTAATGAACCAAATCAATTAGTCGCTGTTGCTCATGCACTTTCTTCTCACACCAGAATTAATATTATCAAACTCCTCTTACAACATCATAATCTGAATATCATTGAAATTGCCGAGATGCTTAAAATTCCAGTTTCGACTACTGCGATTAATGTCAAGGTATTGGAGGAATCAGGGCTTATCTTAACGGAATTACAGCCCGCATCTCGAGGGGCAATGAAGGTTTGCAGCCGTAACTTTGATGACGTGCACATGTGTTTGAACCCAATTGCCATGTATAAAAATCCTAACAATTTGTATGAAATCGAGATGCCTATCGGTCATTTTATAAACTTCGAAGTATCTCCGACTTGCGGTATGGCCAATCTAAACGGCATGGTCATTCCGGAGGATGATCCGATTAGCTTTTATCACCCTGAGAGTAAAACAGCTGAAATCATATGGTTGCGGCAGGGATGGATCGAATACCGGTTTCCTAAAGTGATTCCACAACATGCAACGATTACATCCATCGAGTTTTCGTTGGAAATTTGTTCGGAAGCGCCTAACTATAACAATGAGTGGCCTTCAGACATTACAGTATGGGTCAATGGCATAGAGATAGGAACCTGGACTTCACCAGGCGATTTCGGCGACCATAGAGGCAAACATAACCCTTCGTGGTGGAACGACAGCAGTACACAATACGGTATTCTGAAAACATGGAGAGTGGATGAAAAGCGGAGTTCTGTCGATAATGAAAAAACGTCCTCTATCTCGCTTGCGGATCTTCATCTTGAGAAATATCCTTTCATTGGATTCAAAATTGGTGTTAAACCTGATGCTTTGCACCATGGAGGAATCAACTTATTTGGTCGCGGCTTCGGCGATTATGCTCAAGCAATTGTGATGAAAATTCAATATGTATAAAAATATAGAATAGGAAATACCATAAAGCCCGACTGTTACGCATTATATGTAACGGTTGGGCTTTATCAGTAAATTACGTTAAAACAAACATAATAATTGAATGAAAGCGTTGACAATTACGTAAAAATTAAGTATTGTATGAATATAAACATTTTATTTGTAATAAAACGAATTAAATGTTTTTTTGAAAATAAGAAAGGAAGGAAATATTGTTTGTGTAACCGCTTCACAATTCTTGCTTATTAATTTTATGCCTTATTAAACCAAATTCATAATTGGGGGAGTTTAAATGAACGTATTGAAAAGTAAAATGGCTAAGCTTTCTGTGCCTATAATGCTAAGTTTCGCCATGGTTGTAACGGGATGCTCAAAAAGCACAACGGAATCGACAGACAAATCTACCACTCAACCTTCTGCCCAGGCAACACCTGCACCAGCAACAGCCAAACCAGCAGAAAATTCCGAGATTTCCTTTATGGGATGGGGTGGCGATTCAGAAAAGGCTGTATTTCAAAAACTAACTGACTCCTATATGCAGAAGTATCCAACAAAGAAAGTGAAATATACCGTCGTACCACCTGCTGAGTATTATCAAAAATTGGATACCTTGATTGCTTCGGGCAAAGCGCCGGATGTTTTCTATGCAGGTGAAGCTCAGTTCCAAAAACTTGCAGGCAGTGGAAGTTTGCTGAAAATGGATGATTTAATCAAAACATCATCAACTTTTGATGAAAAGAATGTTTGGAAGCAGGGATTAGACCGCTATCGTTATGATGGTAAAGTTATTGGAAAAGGAAATCTCTACGGATTGCCTAAAGATGTAGGTCCATGGGCATTCGCTTATAACAAAGAGCTGTTTGATAAAGCGGGCGTCAAATATCCAAGCGCAAAAGCTGGCGAATGGACTTGGAATGATATGATTGATGCTGCCAAAAAAATCACAACACAAGGCGCTAATGGGAAGACAGATGTATTCGGGGTTGCTGGTTATTCATTGGAATCAGCCGTATGGGCGAATGGCGGGGACTATATTGATTACACTACAGGAACCATCAAAATTGACGAACCTGCTTTCACAGAAGCCTTACAATTCGTAGCAGATTTAAAATTGAAATATAAAGTTAGTCCTTCGCCAACAGATGAGAAAGCGCAAGGTGGTTATGCCCGCTTTGTTGCAGGCAAAATTGGTATGTTCCCAATGGGGCCGTGGGATCAGCCTGGTTTCTGGAAGCTGCCTTTTGGATGGGATATTGCCGCATGGCCTGCAAGCCCGAAAACAGGAAAAACAGCAACATGGTTAGGTTCTTTAGGATTCGTCATTTCCAACAAAACCAAATATCCTGAAGATGCCTTTAACTTTGCTTCGTATTTGAGTTTGGATCCTAACTCACAGAAAGAAAACTACCAATTGGGTCAAGCGGTTCCGAATCTGATTGATATGGCAAAAGGCGAATTCTTAAAATATGATAAAGCACCTGCAAATCGCCAAGTATTCCTGGACATCATACAAGATTATGGCCATCCGACGATTGCTGTAGGATCCGTTGATACGAAATGGCTCGACACTTTTAACCAAGAGATAAGCCGTGTATGGGAAGGGAAACAAACGGCTGAAGTCTGGGCTAAAGAAATGAAACCTAAGCTTCAAGAGCTCTACGATAAAGGAAACAAGAAATAATAAATAAGGATATGGAAGGGCGAAAATAGAGGCCGAAGGCTTCCGGTTTCGTCCTTCGTCCTAAAACAGGTGGGATCAGTATGATAAGGGCACACAAAATAACAGGTTTTAGACGCCGTGAAATAATATGGTCGTACTTATTTATATCCATTCCCGTTCTTGGGTTTCTCATTTTCGGGCTTGCGCCAATCGTGTCATCGCTTGTATTAAGCTTTATGGATTGGGACATGATCTCTCCCGCGAAATGGAATGGTGTTGATAACTATAAAGAAATGGTATTGGACGAAAAGTTCTATAAATCATTATATAACACTTTATATTTACTTATTGGTATACCAATTGGTATGTTCTTTTCCCTCCTTGTTGCTATTCTAATGAATCGAAAGCTAAAAGGAATTTCTTTCCTGAGAACCATTTACTATATTCCGGTCATCTCACCTATCATTGCTGTTTCCTTGTTATGGCAATGGATCTTGAATAATGATTATGGGCTAATCAATGATTGGATTTATCAAATCTTCGGAATCCAGGGACCCAACTGGTTAGGTGATCCGCATTGGGTTAAGCCTTCTTTCATTCTTATGGGGTTATGGGGAGGCATTGGCGGAACCATGGTGCTATATTTGGCGGGGCTGCAGGGGATCGCTTCCGATTATTACGAAGCGGCAACCGTTGATGGTGCGAACCGTTGGCATCTTTTTCGCCATATTACGTTTCCGTTACTTTCCCCCATTCACTTTTTTGTTATTGTCATGGGAATTATCGGTACTTTTCAATCGTTTAGCCAAATGTACATTATGGCGACAGATGGCGGACCGGAATACAGCGGGGCAACGATCGTCTTCTATATTTTTAATGAGGCTTTCAAGTATTTCAACATGGGGTATGCCAGTGCTGTCGCATGGGTATTAGGTATCATCATCTTTATCATCACACTAATTCAATTTAAATTATCCAAACGTTGGGTCTATAACGACTAGAGAAAGGAAGGTTGCGCGATGAATAGAAATGAGCGGTCTACGAATGTAATGGCCTACGTTATTTTGCTTCTAGGTTCTTTTGTTATGCTGGCTCCATTTGTATGGACGGTCTCGACAGCATTTAAAACGCAAGAGCATGTTTTCGATCTCCCGCCGAAATGGATACCGGACCCATTTACATGGAATAACTTTGTGGATGTTTGGAATAAAGCCCCGCTGTTAACCGGATTTATGAATAGCGCCATTATTGTGGTATGTGTTTTGGGTGTGGGATTGTTTGTTTCCGCAATGGCTGCTTATGCATTTTCCAAATTTGATTTTCCCTTTAAAGAGACTATTTTTCTTTGTTTGCTAGCCACGATGATGATTCCATACTCTGTGGTGATGATTCCTCAATTTATCGGTTTTTCTTACCTGAATTGGGTGGATACGCTGCTTCCACTCATAGTGCCCGGCTTATTCGGTCATATTGTCACGATCTTTTTCTTCAAACAATTTATGCAAGGAGGCATTCCATCGGATTTAATTGATGCAGCGAAAATCGACGGTGCGAGCTATTTCCGAACGTTTGCTTCTGTGGCGTTACCCATTGTTAAACCAGCGATTGCAGCACAAGCGGCACTTGGATTCATGGGGATATGGAACGATTTTCTTGGGCCTGTGATCTATTTGCATTCGACGGAAAAACAAACGATTCAAGTTATTATTGCAAGTTTGCAAGCTAACTATATCTCGCAAGCCAACTATCCTAATATGATGGCAGCTTCATTGATCGCTTTAGTACCGGTTGTTCTCGTGTTCTTTTTCTGCCAACGGTACTTTATTGAATCCTTAAGCATCAGTGGATTAAAATGACCAAACGTAGGATACGAACGAAAAGAATGTTTATGGGGCTAGTTGTATTATTCCTATTAGCCATAGTGATTACAATTTCATTTAGCGGGAAAGGAAGAGGTCCTATGTTGAATTCCACGCTTGGGGAATCGTATCAGAATTCATTGGCGCTTGAGCAGGAATGGCCTGATTATGGGATAGGCGATCCCTATGTTATGCGATATAACGGACTCTATTATTTGTATTGCAGTACGAAGGATTTTCGTGTGGGTATTAAAGCTTGGAGCTCGAGCGATTTAATTCATTGGAAATATGAAGGGCTAGCTACGGAAGAGCCACTAACCGAAGGGGCTTACGCACCGGAAGTCGTTTACTGGAACGGGTATTTCTATATGTATACCTCTCCTGCCGGCAAAGGCCATTATGTGCTTCGCAGCGAGAGCCCTACTGGACCGTTCACGATTCAAACTGAAAATCTGGGCTTATCCATTGATGGCTCTGTATTTATTGATGATGACGGCAAATGGTATTTTACGCATGCGAGCGGTAAAGGTATTATTGGACACGAAATGCCGGATCCTTACACGATGACTGAAGAGAAGACGCTTAACGCTTATTTGGGCCATTGGACAGAAGGCTCAATGATCATTAAACGCGACGGCAAATACTTCATGACTTATACAGGAAATCACGTGTTCAGTAAAGGATATCGGATTAATTACGCTGTGGCGACAGACTCGCCAATCGGAACCTATAAAGTGCCGGAAAATAACCCGATCGTCATCAGTACGAAACAAGATTTTAATGGGCTTGGCCATAGTTCCAGTGTGTTAGGTCCAAACCTCGATTCTTATTATATTTTTTATCATAATTTAATTGGCCATTCGAAGGAAGGGCCTCCGGTTCGTATGCTAAATATGGACCGAATCGTTTTTAACGGTGAGAAAATGGTAGTTCTTGGCGATGGTACTCATTTTCCTCAACCGGTTCCACGAATGCCGGATTTTTATGATGGCGTAAATAAACCGTTGGATCAGAAGCTTTGGGATGTTCGTGACAATGTAAACGAAACGAAATGGTTGAGCAGTAAAGCTGCCGATAAGAATCGGTTTACAGCAGAATTTAATTTTCGCATGAACTTGGAGAATACACGGGTGGAGGAGGCTTCGTTCGAGACCATCTTTTCCTATACGGATGACAATAATTATTACTCTGTTGTTATTGATCCCGCATTGCGAAGTATAGCCCTGTTCGAAATGAAGGACGGGAATAGGAAGCAGCTTGCAACTTCTCAGCTTCTCCAAGCGATGGACTTTACTAAGCTGCATACCATTCGAGTTGAGAGTAATGCGCGAGGTACTAACATCTATTTCGATCAAATGAACAAGCTGATTCTTACAGATGTCCTTGCGAAACCTGGGAAAATCGGGTATGCATATCGCAACATCAAGCCGACGTTGGAATACACAGCTTTTTCTAACGAAGCTGATGGCAGCAGTGACTATGAGACAGCCAAACCGGTTCCCGGAAGTATTGAGGCGGTCCATTATTTAGGAGAAAAAGATCAAGGATTTCATGTCGGGCATCCCGTTAAAGGGTCTGTTATACGTGAAGAAGACGGTGTTCCGATCCAAACGAGTGAAGATGGCAGTAATGACGTTACGATGGCGGGAAAAGGAGACTGGCTCGCATATAGAATTAATGTGGAGTCAGACGGAACCTACGGTTTTGATGCCATGATGAAGGAAGACGGGAACGAAAATGTGGTGGAACTGCAGGTTGATGGGAAACCTCAACGTTTCGAATTAGGCCATATGAGTCAGGCCGAAGGAAACCCGTGGGTTAAAAAGCACATAGGAAACATGCAGCTAACACAGGGTGAGCATATTTTGAAATTAAAGTTAGTCAAAGGCAAATTGAATTACCGTTATTTGGATATATACAGAATCTCAGAACAGCCGGATGAAAAGCTCTCAAATATGTTTAATCAAATATTGCCTGAAGATATGTATGGCAAATGGATGAAGCAAGAAGACGGGTATGCCGTACAGACAGAAGGCTCGGATGCCAAAATGTATGCGGGCAGTGATGAATGGACGGACTATAGGGTGGAAGTTGATTTGAAATCCACTGCGGATTCTATTGAAGAAGCAGGTCTCTTGTTTCGTGTCACGAACGAATCTGAATTTCCTGACCAAGTAAGGGATTCGTTCATGGGCTATCAACTGACCTTCCGCAACGGACGTATGATTCTGAAGAAAATGAATTATGACCAGAATGAAGTTGCTTCAGCTCAGGTCAGTTTTGCCACTGGATCAACTGTACACATCGCTGTTGACGTAAGTGGAGCAACAATGAAGGTATATGTAAATGATTCGAAGCAACCTGTCTTGGAATGGACGGATGCGAATGCATGGATGCACGGGAAAATCGGTATTCGTTCAGCGTCGCCATCGTGGCTCTTTACCAATTTATCATTAGTAAGGAGGTGATTTCATAGTTCAATTACTTTAAATTACCTCTAGATTCGACACAAGCACGCAATGAATAATGCTTCGATTAACATTTTTTCAAAGGAGGAAATGTAAAGATGAATGCTAAAAGTCGTTTGCGCTTGGGTAAATTAATGATGGTTTTGATGATGGTGGCTTCGCTTATTATTCCTTTCAATATGGCTCAAGCAGCAACGAGCGGGATGGCTTGGCCAACGTCAAACACGACAGTTTACACTACCGGTACAGGTGGAGTCTGGTATCCGAGGATGCTTCAAGTTAGCAGCAGCAACATGTTGGCTTCCTTTGATTCAAATGCGGACGGAGGTTTTACGAAAGTTAAGGTAGCGAAAAGCACGGATGGTGGGCTTACATGGGGGACACCTATTACAGCCGCCTCTGATGCGAATGGGGATGTCGGCAACGGTCAGATGCTCCTATTAACCAATGGAGACATTTGGTTGGCTTATCGCCTGGTCATTCATTCTGGCAGCACGTATACCACTTATTTGAAAGTTCGAAAGAGCAGCGATGGAGGCAGCACCTGGTCGGATCTGGCAAACGGTCAAATAGCGACCGAATCGGAAAACTCTTTCACTGGGGTATGGGAGCCATTCCTCGGTTATGTGGGAAGCACGATTTGCGTCATGTATGCGGACGATAGCTCAGCCATTGTCGGTACCTCGGGGAAGCAGAAATTATTGATGAAAACCTGGAACGGAAGCGGTTGGAACAGCGCGACAGTTGTCAGCGACGGGGTAGCTAATAGCTCCAGAGATGGCATGCCGGTTTTTACAAAAATGGCAGACGGCAGGTACATTGTGGTATTCGAAGCGACGGACGTTAGCGGGCATCCATTTGGAATCAAATATAAAATTTCCACGGATGGCTTAGATTGGTCAGGCACACGGCAAACCATGTTTATTCCAACGAATGCAGGGAAAAAAGCCGGAGCGCCGTTTGTCGTTAAACTAGGCGATGGCAGATTAATGGCCAGCTTTCAAACGGATGATTCCAGCGCCAATACGGGAGACAGTTATTCTTCGATGCGAACGATGATCAGCTCCGATAACGGCGCGACTTGGGGTTATTTATATAATGTATTCCCTGTATCGGACACGAAGTTTTCCAACTGGAATTCATTAATGGCTGTTGATACAACTCGCGTTATGGCAGTCACATCCGCCAACTTTCCTAGCACAGGCATTTACTTGCGGACAGGAAATGCAGGTACTCCCTCGAACGTGAATCTTGCCGATAATTGGGGGTTTGAAACAGCGAATGTTAACGGATGGGCACCTTCGGGGGCAGATTATCCAAACCGGATTCACATTCATGGAGTAAATGACGGTATTGCACGTGCACCGGGGGGCGGAAACTACTTCATCGGTCTTGCTGGAACCAGTTCACCAGGTACTGCTTATATCGGCCAAACAATCACAGGTCTGGATAGAGGTACCTATACCATGAGAGCGTATGTAAGGAGCAGTGGTGGTCAAACCAGTAACTACATGGAAGTGAAAGACTATGGCGGATCTACGCTGCAAACTAATTTTCCCGTGACAGGAACTTGGACTCAGATAACCATCTCCGGTATTAATGTAACAAATGCACAGGCGACTATCGGTTTTTATGCTGCGAATACAAGCGACAGCCAGTGGGCGGATATTGATAACGTTGAATTTGTCAAAACAGCTTCGACCACGCCGCTAAATGTCAATCTCACGAATAACTGGGGCTATGAAACGGCAAATGTGAACGGATGGACGACGTATGGGTCCGATTACCCGGATCGGATTCACATTCATGGTATTAACGATGGCATTGCGCGTGCACCAGGTGGAGGGAATTACTTCATCGGTCTTGCAGGCATTAGTTCACCGGGTACAGCTTATGTCGGTCAAACCATAACGGGTCTTCAGAACGGAACCTATACCATGCGAGCTTATCTAAGGAGCAGCGGAGGCCAAAACAGCACTTATATGGAAGTGAAAGACTATGGCGGGACTACGATGCAAAGCAATTTCCCGGTTACTTCGACTTGGACGCAAGTGACGATTTCCGGTATTAGCGTCACCAGCGGTAAGGCGGCCATCGGATTCTTCGCTTCAAACAGCAGCGGCAGCCAATGGGCAGATATCGATAATGTTGAATTTTTCCGAACCAATTAACTAATGCATTTCCCGCGCACAAGATGGTTTGTGCGCGGGTCAACTTAAATAAACAATCATCAGAAGTAGGAGTGATCATCACAAGATGTCAACAAAAATGTATATAAAGGACTATCCAAGACCTCAGTTTGTACGAGAATCATGGCATAGTTTAAACGGTGAGTGGGATTTTCGTTTTGATGACGAAAACATAGGAGAGAATGAAAAGTGGTACGAGGAGTTTGAGGGGGACCTCAAGATCATGGTTCCGTTCACTTATGAAACGAAGGCCAGCGGTATTGGTGAAGAGGCATTTCACCCTCAAATATGGTATCACCGATTGCTCGAAGTTCCGAAGGAACAAGTAAGCAAAAGGGTCATCCTGCATTTTCAAGCGGTGGACTATATAGCCAAATTGTGGGTGAACGGAACGTGTGTAGGTCAACATCAAGGTGGATACGCAGCGTTTTCTTTTGAAATTACGCCCTATATTCAATTTGGTCAGTCAAACAGCATCGTCATGAAGGTGGAGGACAGCCAGAGCTGCACGCAACCACGCGGTAAGCAGCGTTGGGTGAATGACAATTTCGAATGCTTTTATGTTCAAACAACAGGAATTTGGCAAAGTGTATGGTTGGAATATGTGGCGGAATCTTATATCAAATCCGTGAAAATGACACCTGATCTAGACCGTCAATCGGTACGCTTCGAATACCAAACGCATGGTGATTTAAAACAGGGGCAGCTTCGCTTAGAGACTCGAATTAGTTTTAAGGGGAAGATCCTCAAACAAACCGCTTTGATCGTGGATCGGCCTTGGCTGCAATTGGAGGTAGATTTGCTGCATGAAGCAAATGGTCCATGGAAGGTAAGCAGATGGTCTCCGCAAAGTCCGAACTTATACGATGTGGAATTTGTTTTATTTCAAGATGACGTGGTGATCGACCACGTGTATTCTTACTTCGGCATGAGGAAGATTTCCATAGAAAAAGGAAAAGTTCTCCTCAATAATACGCCTATTTATCAGCGGTTAATATTGGACCAAGGGTACTGGTCCGACAGTCATTTGACGCCGCCTTCGGAGCAAGCATTAATAGAGGATATCGATGCTATTCTCGCCATGGGATACAACGGGGTGAGGAAGCACATGAAAATTGAAGATGCGCGGTTTCTATATTGGTGCGATGTCAAAGGGCTTTTGGTATGGTCTGAGATGGCAGCCACCTTTGAATTTAATGATGAGGCCGTTGAGACTTTCACCAAGGAATGGATCGAGATTGTAAGGCAGCAGTATAATCATCCGAGCATCATCACGTGGGTGCCTTTTAATGAGTCTTGGGGCATTATGCAAATTTTGACTGACCGTAAGCAGCAGAAGTTCACTGAGGGTATCTATCATTTGACCAAATCGATGGACCCGAATCGTCCTGTCATTACAAATGACGGATGGGAACATACCGTCTCAGACATTTTGACTTTACATGATTATGTGGAAAACGGTTCGGAATTTCTCCAGCGTTATGCGGATAAATCCCCTATCGTAAACAATGAATGGGCGTTCAACAATGGGAAATATGCCCTAGCTCAAGGATACACGTATCGTGGACAGCCCATCATCATTAGTGAATTTGGAGGGATCGCTTTCCAAACCGATAAAGGCTGGGGGTACGGCAATCAGGTCGTAACGGAAGAGGCCTTTGTTGAGCGGTTCCGGGGCATTACCCAAGCGATTAAGGATATCGACTACATTTGTGGGTATTGCTATACGCAGGTGACTGATGTCCAGCAGGAAATGAACGGACTTCTCACTGAAGACCGGAGGCCGAAGATTCCACTAGAGCTTATCAAAGAAATTAACCTCGCATAAAAGTTAGGAAGCGGTGTTGAGAATGGAATATAGAAGACTTGGACGTACGAATTTAAACGTTTCTTGTGTTGGTTTCGGTGGCGCACCGATGGGTCTGGATAACTATTTGGAACCTTATGAAGCTCAGAAAAGCCGTGACGTGGTTATCGATTCGCTTCATACAGCTTTGGACAAGGGACTTAATTATATGGATACGGCACAGGGATATGGAAATGGGTTAGGCGAAAGTATAATCGGAGCTGTGTTGAAAGAACGTCGCCATGAGGCATATATTGCTACAAAGGTTCCCTCAAATCTTGGGTATGACGATGTGATTCGATCCGTCGATGCCAGTTTGAAGAATCTCCAGACCGATTACATCGATGTCATGCAATTCCATGGAGGGTATTTAACGGAAGAGGATTATAACCGAATTGTGAATGACGGACCTCTGGATGCACTAAAAGTATGTCAGAAACAAGGTAAAATACGTTTCATCGGAATCACGAACGAAGTTCCTGATCACGTATTGCTTTGGTCCATTCGATCTGGATTTTTTGATGTCATTCAAGTTCGGTATAATCTCTTTTATCAGGGTGCTGCAGATCCAATCATTCTGGAAGCCGCTAAGCATGACGTTGGAGTCGTCGTCATGAGGCCACTGACGAGTCAATCTCTTTATCGCTTTATGAAGCGCGTTGCGCCAGAGTCACTTGAGACGATCAATTCCCATCAGATCGCCTTAGATTTTGTTCTCTCTAATCCCGATGTTTCCGTTGCCATTTGCGGTATGCGGACCATTAGTGAAGTATTGGATAATGTCAGTACTGTGGATAAAAAAGAATGGCGTTGGGATTTTAAGCTGGATCGTGGCCAAGGCGGAGTCCAATTTTGAACCAAGGGATATTCGGCTTTTTGGTCGGTTACATAAATGCATGAAGTGGAAGGAGTCGTTATATGAGCACGATGAAGATGAAAACATTTCAAAACCCAATATTAGATATTGGTCCCGATCCTTGGATATATCGGCATACGGACGGTCATTATTATTTTATGGTGACGCGAGGCGACCGGTTGGATTTATGGAAATCCGAATCGATGAGCGGAATTGCGAACGGCGCAATGAAGACCGTCTGGACTCCTCCGGCGGAAGGGCTGGACAGCAGGAAACTGTGGGCGCCGGAAATCCATCATCTTGGAGGCAAATGGTACATTTATTTCACAGACAACGACGGAGGCGGAGACGATGCCCGCAAAATCTATGTGCTGGAAAATGAGCATGCCGATCCTCTCGAAGGAACATGGCGGATGAAGGGGGCCGTGAATACGGCCTTGCCCGGATTGGACGGAACGGTGCTGGAGCACAACGGGAAGCTCTTTTTCATGTACGCGGGCTACGGCCATTTTCCGAAATACGGCTCGGCGGTCTACGCCGCCGAAATGGAAAACCCTTGGACGATCAAGGGGGAGGAATCGCTGCTCACTAAGCCGGAATACGATTGGGAGCATCAAGGCGGAATGGCGATCAATGAGGGGCCTTGCTTCCTTAAGCGATTCGGCAAAGTGTTCCTGATTTATTCCGCAAGCACATGCTGGTCTGATGACTACGCACTAGGGATGCTGACAGCGAAGGAAGACAGCGATCTGCTGAATCCGGCTTCATGGACCAAGAGCGAAAAACCCGTTTTCTGTAAATCGGTTGAAAACTCCGTCTTCGGCCCCGGCCATAACAGCTTTACCGTATCCCCTGACGGAACGGAAGACTGGATCGTCTATCATGCCATACCTGTATCTGAGGGCGGCAGTAAACGAAGAAGCGCCAGAATGCAGAAATTCGGTTGGACGGCAGACGGGAACCCGGACTTCGGCGCTCCGATACCGGCTGAGGTCGAATTTGACGTGCCTTCCGGCGAAAAGTGAAAATCGATCCAGCAGATAATGATAGATTAATACAGAACGAATGGAGGCTGCCGGAACAAACGGCAGCCTCCATTACGTTAATGGGCAGTATTCCTAATATGAAGAAATATGAGGTTTGAGAAAGGAAAAACCGCCTCTCATCAAACGACGGATGTGCTAGTAATATCCTCTTAATTAACTACGGGATCAATATTGACCGAACTGGGGAATAAGAATGAGACAGTAGCATCCTCTGGAAACGTGGATGTAAGAATGCCATAGTTCTTAACTAATACTATAACTGTCGAGAATATGGAAGGTGACACGTTGCTAATAAGAGTCGTATTGATGAACCGAAGTACGTTCGGCGGTGCTGGACTATCAATTATAACCGTTGATGAGGAACCAAAGGTTCGAAATAAACCTTTAAACGTATAGTCCGCAGAGTTACCATTAGGCAGGTTGTGAATATGAATAGTTTCCACTTCAAACGACTCTACCTCATCTGCATATAATTGAACTCTGCCTGTGCTGGAGGTACGCAACCCATTGTTCGAAGAGCGAATGTAATCGATATCTCCTATAAAACTGGCTTCATTAGCAAGAAGAATACCAAATCCGGTGATAAGTCCCGTCCCATTTTCAATCCTGCTACCCTTTACCTGCAAAGTACCGGTGGACATAGTAATGGCTGCTGTATCCGTTAGCGTTACACCGCTCGCAACAGTAAGGACATCGAAAAAAAAGTTTGAAGATGCTGTAGAATTATATTGAAGACAAGTACCAGCCACTCTCATTTCGTTGATATGCGCCTCTAGAAAAGCCGTGTCGGAAACAATAATTCCTGTATAATCCGTACCTCCCTGGATTAAATCGCCGACGATTCGAGCTGCAACATTTCCGCCCAGCGCAATGATAATTTGTTCTGAGCTGGGCTGAACCACTGCGATCTCGACAAATGTGAGCGTTACACTGCCTGAGCTCGCATCCAATGCCCGTGTGCCCATCTGAATTCTGTTAATGTTACCGTTAAAGGTTCCTCCGGAAACCACAATACCTGTAGAGGAGGGTGCAAAGGTGTTGAATATAAGCTCTCCTTCTATTTCAAGATTTCCATTAATGACTCGTATCATTTGCGATGAAAAGGAGGCTTCCATCCGATTGAATCGAACGGTGGCGTTGCCTGTTTCTTGAAGAATTAAGCTAGTTCCCGCAAACATAGGATCTGGGTTCACTGTGCTGGATATTGAATCTACGTAACAACGCAGATTGGGGTTGCCGCCGCCGGACGATAGATGGATGCAGCTTCCAAATGCAGAGATCACATTAACATTCGCATCGATTTGACCATCGACTAAAAGTAAGGCCGTCTTTAAGCCGCTGCCGCTATCGTGGGTGGCGATGCGATCTCCAATCATATTCAAATTTCCGACGCTCTCCATAGTAATAAGTCCGTTAACAGAGCCGGTAATTTCTTGGAAATTGAGAAATAAGTTGCCATTATTGGCCACGCGTACAGCCGGAAATGTCTGTCCATTGGTCGACATCTGCATAACAGTCAACTTGTGAAAGCCTCCAGTTACTTGAATACACCCAGATTCGCTGGAAATTAGATCCACATTCAATCTCATTTGACCGCCTTGAAGATCGATGGCTGGGCTCATTGTCTGGAAGGAATTCATAGTTTTGGTATGGATAACTGCTTCTCCATTTTGCATTAATATACAAGCATCTTGACTAAATATTCTATCGAAATCACCGGTGAATTGAGAATTTCCGCCAAGAACGAGTGCTGGAGCCCCTTGATTAATCACGACCAAAATAAAACTATTCAAAGTAACCGAACCGCCTTGGATAGATACCCCTTGAGAACCGCCTACCAATGCGATGGAATAGCTGATCAAGCTTCCGGCAAATACAGGAGTGACATCTATAATGAGTCCGGAAATGTTCTGAATGATTCGGGTTCGCATTGTGATAACCGACAATTGGTTCGGAGCACTGTTGTTCACCAAGACAGCCCTGCCACCACTAGTGATCATCATGGCTTCAAGATTCACGCTAATCGGATCTGTTCCCGTAAGCATGATGAGGTCATCTGTACCGCTGGTATCATTCGTAATTTCAAAAGCTTTCATAAACAGCGTACCGCTCGAAATCACAAGCGCGGAGCCTCCGATGAAGCCGTTCGTGATACTCTCCTGGACGTTGATGGTGTAATTGCCTCCTCCGGTGAGATTGATCGTGTTGCCGACCGTATCAATCATGGATTCACAATCAAAGTGGATCGTGCTGACACCTGTGCTTTGGAGAATGGAACTACCCACAACTGTTGCTGCATTGGTTAAAAACAGACCCTCACCAAGTACATCAAAGTCAATCGCGGTTCCTAGATCGTCAAAAAGATTTGCAACTGCTGTGACGATGGCTCCCTTTTCAAATACCCAACTGATCCCGTCTTTAGCCAAATTCGTCTCCGTATAGGATCCGGGACGTACTATGATTGTTGTACCCGAAGGAGCGGCAGCCACAGCCGCAGCTGCCGTTTGCCAAGGTTTTGTCATGTCATCAAGCATGGCCGTTGCGTTGTTACCATATCGAGAATCGACAAATGCCGTCTGATTCACAAGTAACTGAGAAGGACCTGTTGCACCTGTTGCACCTGTTGCACCTGTTGCACCTGTTGCACCTGTTGCACCTGTTGCACCTGTTGCACCTGTTGCACCTGTTGCACCTGTTGCACCTGTTGCACCTGTTGCTCCTGTTGCTCCTGTTGCTCCTATTTCTCCTGTTGCACCTGTTGCTCCTGTTGCTCCTATTTCTCCTGTCGCACCTGTCGCACCTGTCGCACCTGTCGCACCTGTCGCACCTGTCGCACCTGTCGCACCTGTCGCACCTGTCGCACCTGTCGCACCTGTCGCACCTGTCGCACCTGTCGCACCTGTCGCACCTGTTGAACCTGTAGCACCTGTAGCACCTGTAGCACCTGTCGCACCTGTCGCACCTGCCGCACCTGTCGCACCTGTATCACCAGTAGCACCTGTAGCACCTGTAGCACCTGTAGCGCCTGTAGCGCCTGTAGCGCCTGTAGCGCCTGTAGCGCCTGTCGCACCTGTAGCGCCTGTAGCACCTGTAGCACCTGTAGCGCCTGTCGCACCTGTCGGACCTGTTCGCCCCCGTGTACAATGATGTTGATCGTCATCAACATCAAATTCAATTTTTATCTTATCTCCGTTGTAAAACTTTATTTTCACTTCCACAACACATTTCCAATCAATACTTTCTAGAAAGAGCTCGAGTTCATCCTTTCTTTCATCCTCATCTTCGTCTTTATCGAAAGAAAGCTCAAATTTATCCCCATATAAATAGTTAATTTCAATCTCTTTGATTATTTTGATACCAATGGACTTAATGGCTTTAGTAACTATTTTAAAACTCCCCATAAAAAGTGGTACCTCCTTTTGAACCTCTATTATATTAATATATGACTATAAAAAGATGTCTGATTGGACGAAGCCAATAGACTTTCCGACACTATCATGTAAGCTACCTGGTAGTTTCTTGTAGTTGTAGCTGAACTAACGATAAACAAAGAGGAGCTTGCTTCGCGCCAGCTCCTCTTTGTTTATTATAGTAACGTGCAGCATTCCTATTATCTAGAAATATGAGGTTTGTAGAACAAAAAGACTCCTTGGTATGATGTTAAAAGGATCCCAGTTGCTGGCCAACGACAGATCCAATAACAATATCAAGGAGACTACAAAATGCATTCTACTACGGACAGCTACTCATTTTATGGTAATATATGAGTAGCTACCAAGGGAAAAGTAAGAGGCTGGTATCACGTTAATTCAAAAGGAGGAATGCGTTGATGCAGGAGCTAAAGTTATTTGACCCCAAAGCTTTATTTAAACATTTATATATAAATGCTCCGATTGGGATCGCTTTAATTTCTCTGGATCGAAAATGGATGAAAGTTAATCCGGCTGTTTGCAGTATTTTCGGCTATTCGGAAGAAGAATTCATGAATTTTACACTAGAAGATATCCGACATCCTGATGATAGGAACAACTCCATGGGTTTACTAACAGAATTATTGGATGGCGTCATCCCTTCATTTGAATTAGAAAATCGGTACTTTAATAAAAATGGCAATATCGTTTGGACCTTCGTACATGTTTCTTTAGTTCGTGATGACAATGATGGGAAGCCTGAATATTTTATTACCCAATTTATCGATGTAACCAAGAACAAGCTAGCAGAACTAAAGCTGCAGGAAAGTATCGAACGGTATACGTCGTTAAAGAAATACAACCACGATGCTATTATTTCTTTTGGTTTGGACGGCATTATAATAAATGGCAATAATATGGTGCAACAGATGACTGGATATCTCATTGAAGAGTTAATCGGCAGTGAAATGTCCAAATTAATTGGCGAAAAAAGTTCAACTAATTTGCTTTTGGCTTTAAACGATTATGTAGAAATCGAAAAAGTTGAAAAAGAAATTACTTTGATTCAACACAAGGATGGGTATTCCGTTGAAGTGTTGGTAACGCTAGCTCCAATCATCATCCAGACTCAGACTATGGGCTTTTACATCATTGCGAAAGACATGACGGAACAAAAAAAATTGATCATTGAAAAAGAAGCCGCTGAAAAAACGAATAAAGCTAAAAGTGAGTTTTTAGCCATGATGAGTCATGAAATACGTACGCCTATGAACGGGGTTATCGGTATGACCGATGTACTCTTAGACACGAAATTGGATGAAGAGCAGATTGAATATGTACAAATAATTAAAAAGAGTGGAGATACGCTGCTCGCGATTATCAATGATATTCTGGACTTCTCCAAAATTGAATCCGGCAAGACGGAGTTAATGGAAGAACCTTTGAATGTGAGAGATATATTATCAGAAACGCTTAATATGGTAATATCTAAAGCTCTTGAGAAAAATCTGGAGATCACTACATCAGTCAGTCCTAAGGTTCCTAGCTTGGTTCATGGAGATATTACTAAGTTAAGACAAGTTCTGATGAATTTGCTCAGCAATGCTATAAAATTCACTCCTAACGGAGCGATTTCGATCAGCGTTGATACATTGTCGCTTGAACTGAATAAGGTGCGCCTTCAATTTGCAATCCGGGATACAGGTATCGGTGTACCGAAGGAACAGGTAGGTCATTTATTTGAACCCTTTTATCAAGTAGATCATTTTATGACTCGGAAAACAGAGGGTACAGGTCTAGGACTAGCTATCTGTAAAAAGCTTGTTGAGCTCATGGATGGTAAAATCTGGCATGAAGCTTCCAAAGATCAAACAGGATCAACTTTCTTGTTCACAGCCAACTTTCGGGTCCAATCGAATCATTTAGACTCATCGCAATATGAAATGTGGCCCCAACAAGATGACATTGTCGAAAATTCAACTGAACAAACCTTGAAAATTCTAATTGCAGAAGACAATGAAGTGAATCAATTTGTTTTAAAGAAAATGATAGAGAAACTCGGGCACAAACCGACCCTAGTACCAAACGGAAAAGAAGCTGTAGAAGCTGTTAAGCGTAATCCTTATGATATCATCTTTATGGATATTCAAATGCCCGGGATGGATGGATTAGCAGCCACAAAGTTAATCAATGAAATGTTTATCGGTAAGAAACGCCCGTGCATTGTGGCCGTGACAGCTCACGCAATTAAAGGCGACAGTGAGAAATATCTGTCTGTTGGTATGGATGCTTACATCAGCAAGCCGATCAGCATTAACGCGATTTCAGAAATCATTGATAGATTTGAAAAGATGAAATCATAGTTCTAACGTTGAGTGTTAGTTCAATGATCAGAGAGCAGTTTGCCACTCGGCAACTGCTCTCTTGTCCAACGACACAAATGTGCCAACATTGTAGTCTTACGACACAAATCCACCTACTTTATAAGAGTTCAATTTTCATGTTCGTATCACAGAAGAAACTCTCCAATTGCTATCAAGTTAAACTTTACCAACTATTTATTTGTAAAAGCACCGAATAGGAGATTGATGACATGGCTTTCGGAATATCCAGACATGAACTGAATGAATGGAAATCCAAATGCAAACAGGGGGAAATTGCCTTTTTGACGCATTATTGGGTAGAACCTCGCTTTCCAGGAGTTAAGACGATCACTAAGGTGGGTTGCTGTGATCTGGAACGATTGAAGGAATGGTGCTTGGCGAATGGTTTAAATCCAGTTTACATACATCTTCGTGATGAATATCCACATTTCGACCTAATAGGGAACAAGCAGATTGAAATCTTAAAGAGAGAACATTTGACCGATCATCTGCTTAGATTCAAGCTTTGGTGAGATAAATAAGCCTGTCGCTGGGCCAGCAACTGGGATCCTTTTAACATCATACCAAGGAGTTTTTTTGTTCTACAAACCTCATATTTCTACTCTCGTGATGCAATTATGCTGGTATCATTAAATTTTCATTGTAGGCGGTAGTGAGGTTGTCGCCATCTCCGTTGATATGGATAAAAGTTCTATTCATGAAACAAACAGCTTATTTTGGGATACAAAAGGAAATGTTGTTCTAGGAGCAACTGCACTTCCTTTTTATGGGGCATTTGTCTCAGAAGAAAAATGCCAGTTTTTTAGCGATGTATCAGGAAAAAAAGTACTGGAGATAGGCTGTGGAAGCGGTGAATCTTTAAGTTATCTGGGGGAACGCAAAGCATCTGAACTTTGGGGTATGGATATTTCAGAAAATCAAATCGAAAAGACAAGGCAGCATTTGATGGCGCGCGGTCTTTCAGCTAAATTAATCTGTTCTCCCATGGAAGAAAAATGTGGCATACCCGAGGAATATTTTGACTTTGTTTATTCGGTTTATGCCATAGGCTGGACCACCGACCTTGAGGGTACTTTTTGCAGGATTGCTTCTTACCTAAAAAAAGACGGTGCATTTATTTTTAGTTGGTCCCACCCCATACATAAATGTGTTGTTGATGAAAAAAATACGTTTGTCTTTAAAAAATGTTATTTCGATGAATCTTGGTATTCGTCATCTCTTGACGAAAGTACGCTAACATTATCGGACCGTACACTATCAACCTATGTGAATGCATTGGCTAAAGCGGGCTTTTTCATTGAGCAAATGATTGAGCAGTCTGATGACGAAATTATTCGATCGCGGGGTAACAGCAAATTTGCAAAAAAAGCAAAGATGCTTCCTGTAACTTTTGTAATCAAAGCAAGAAAACGATAAGAGAACAGTATAAGAGTTCGATATCCAAACCATTAAATTCAAGCATGAATTAGGGACAATTGTTGAAGAATGCAGAACGATAGTGAAATTACGGATGTAAAAAAGAATTGGGAGCAATCACATGCCAAACAATTGCAAACTGATTTTGGTGGAAGGTTTGTGCGGAACGGGTAAATCGACGTTAGCAGAACGATTGCATTACTACCTAGTACAGCAAGGCATTTCCTCTCGTTTTTATGACGAGGGTGCAAAAGGGCATCCTACGAGTTTAAATTGGCACGCTTTCTTTCATGGAGACGAATATAAGGAACTTCTGATGCGATACCCAGACAACGCTAATGAAATCAGATCATGGGCCATAAACGATGGTAACAATTATCTGATTCCTTATCGTGAAGTCAAGGAATTCAAAATGCTGGATATGCTCTATTCAGAGCTAAAGTCCCGTGAGCTATGCTGGACGGACTCGCCCGTAGCCGCGCTGTCAGAGTTTACATATTCGATTCAGCGGCATTGGGCACGTTTCTCTGAGCTTGCCAGCACTTTAGATGAGGTATATGTACTCGAAGCAGTGTTTTTTCAGCATCAAATTCATGACTTGTTAGGTCATTATCAAGCTGGTGATCACCATATCGAGCAACATATTCAGGGAATCGCCGCTCAGATTGCTGATTTGCATCCTGTGGTGATTTATTTAACTCACCCGAGTGTGAGGGAGCAGCAGGTTTGGATTTCTTCCATTCGTTCGAAACCTCACTTTGCGAAGGAACAAAATATTGGGTTTATGGAAAACCGCAAGCGGATCGAATTGAAGCTGCTTGATATGCTGCCATTTCCTACCTATACAATTGAAAATGTAAACCTTGACTGGGATGGGGTCTTTAGAAATATGGTGGATGCCATAGGTAGAAAAATCGTATAGTTGAATATAAGAGAAGTTTCATCGGCTTATATCTACTCAAGTCACAGGACACCTGATTAAGGGTGTTCTTTTTGTTATCTGCGGGCCACTCCGAGAATAGTAGTTATGCTGCCTCAGCTAACATTTCAAATCAAATAGAATAAACGAGAGTACATATCAGGAGGGACAAATAGTCATCCGAGGATAGATGTACGTGGATTCATTGTATTTGAATGAATTAGGAGAGAACAGACGCTGCGTATGAGGGTGTAGTCGTAGTAGGTGGTAGTATTGCCTATAACAATAAATTCCATTAAAGACCTATTGTTGTAACACAATGTTCCTCGTTTACATAAATTGAAAGGGCTTTAAGTTGAAATCTAAGGGAGGAATGTATATTGGCAAGTGCAAAAACTACAGCTTTACTTGTATCAATTGGTACAGAAACTCGTGAGGTTTCTGTTAATTTTGACCTAGCGGCCACGTTCACCTCGCGAGGTATCAACTTGCCTATTGGTAAATCCATAACAGTGAAAAGAGGTGGCATTTTCAAGAAATTAATCCTCACATTGGATTCGTTTGAAGATGATCCGCCAGGTAGAATATTGAGACTTAATCCTAGAGATATTGCCTTATTTGGTTTTAGCGAGAATGAAAGAATTGTTGTGGAATTTGACAGCAAAACGAAAATTATGACCCTTATGGCAAGAGGTGCAAAGTAATTGTGGATAATATTTCTGATTGAATAATGCAGAGAGTCTAGAGGAAATATGGAATCTAGATACAAAGCAATTTATTGATACAGCTATTGAAAGGATTAGAGAACTTCCTTTTAACACAGATGAGGTCTACATAATGGTTAGAAATAGTGATCCTGTTGAGTTAATAGCTGATAATATTTATAGAGTTATATAGTCATCCGAAAATCAATGGGTAACTCAATTAGGACGAGACTGCCGGCATGAATAGGTGGCCTCGTTAAAGTAACGGGCAGGTTACTACATTACATGGCGAATTTAGATATAAAAACAACCACAATATCAAGAGTTGCAAAACAAACATGCTCTCGAATTAGAATTCCATCCTTCACCTAAAAGTGAGATTCAGGAACTAAGTATAGAGAAACCCCAAAATGATGAAGTGTTTATAAATAAAATCGAAGTTCATACAGGCAATGAGAAATCAATATTTGTTCACTTTTACACGCATATAGACAATAAAAATCTTGTGTATGGATACTTACAGGATAAAGATACATGGTATGGATAAGGACGGGTTTCCGACGAAGGATGGAGTAATGTATCACCATCCCAATGGAGAGGAGGAACAGTTCCAGAATTTGAAGTGAACGGTTCTTTTGGAGTAAGCATTTTTTACTACGAAGAGGATGTTAGCAGATGGGGTAAAGACAATGATTTTCAGGAGCATCACATCAATAAGATGAATCTCGATGGTGACAAAAAAGACGAATTAATTGACACTCTGGGGACACAAGATCCCTATGTAGTCTTATATCGGTGGAATTATAACGTGAATCAGTTTGAAGCAGCACACATTGCTTTACAAACATCACTGAACAATCACCACAATTTTGTTTTCTCTTTCAAGAGAATGGAAAGTGGTATATTCAATGGGTAAAGTCAGAACGAAGTGATTTACTTACGTTGTTGTTACGAAGAACGTTTGCTCAATACATACCTTAAAAGGCTGCCGGCATGATCGGCAGATTTTACTCACCTAACGGGCAATATGTCCAAAAAATTGTATGATATGTTACGGTTTGGAAATCATTATCATTTCGCACGTACAAACAGGCCAAGAATATCGACCGATTGCCTACAAAGAGACATAATAAATATACCGTGTGTCATTCCGAGGGTCGGGCAGATTACTGTAGTAAAACTTAATGTGATAAATTTCCATGATAATAGTCTCATAAGTCCATTCATTTTAATAATCAAGTAATTTACAATATTTGAAAATATATGAGGGCGGAGATAGCTATGAGTAAATATGTTATTGGTATTGACCTTGGTGGAACAAATATTAAGTCCGCAATTTTCAACACGGAGTTTCAAAGAATTCACGAAAGAAGTGACCCCACAGAAGCAGCAAAAGGACCTACTCATGTGTTAAACAGAATTAAAGAAATTGTTCAAGAGATGATGTTGTTCGAAGGAATCAATCAAACTTCTATTAAGTGCATGGGTATGGGAATCCCTGGTTTACTTAATCCAGATGAAGGTCTATCCATATTTTCGCCAAACTTTCCAGGTTGGGACAACATTCATGTTGTGAATCAAATGAAAAGTAATTTTGACTTTCCTGTTTTTATCGATAATGATGTGCGGGTAAATATGTATGGTGAATGGCTGTTTGGTGCAGGCGCCGGTTACAAAAACTTGGTATTGATCACGTTAGGTACCGGTTTAGGGTCGGGTATTGTAAATGATGGAAAGGTTTTCTACGGTACAACATCTAGCGCGGGCGAAATTGGGCATATGAATATGTACCGAGAAGGTCGTCCTTGTCGTTGTGGAAGCTCAGGCTGTCTAGGGAGATACGTGTCTGCAATAGGAATGGTCAAAACCTTTACAGACAAGCTTGAGGAAGGTCGGTCAAGTACCGTATTGCAATGGGTGGGAGACGATCGGACGGCAATTACTGCCCATATGATCTCAGAGGCATACGATCTAGGAGATTTACTTGCAATTGAGGTTATGCATGAAACAGGAAAGATTCTTGGATTTGGTCTTTCGACTGTAGTCAATCTATTAAATCCAGAAGTAATTATAGTTGGTGGTGGAATGTCGGCAGCTGGTGATCGCTTGCTAAATTCAGTACGTGAAACCGTTGGAAATCATGCTTTAAAGCTTTCTTCTCATGCTTGTAAGATAGTACAAGCGAAATTAGGCGGACAAGCTGGTATGATCGGCGCGGCTGCATATGCGAACAGTAAGATGCCTACATAAGCTAATCTATTTTGTGAAGTTGTTACGCTAACGAAGAACGATAGTTGAACAATAGACAGAAGGCAGTCGATCACTCGACTGCCTTTATTGCGATGACGGCAAGTTTCGCGTTCTAAATGATTTTAGTGCGTCTTTTGAGAAGTTCCATCAGTTCGTGTGGATTTACAAATCAAAAGCAAGAAACAGTTATCTCATTCCCGATCGTTGCACCTATCTCTTCATTTAATCATATTTATATCTCATATCCTACAAAGGAAGTAGTTCTACATAAGTTAATCTCTTGTTCCTGGATGTCAGGTACAAAAAAAATACATTTCAGAAGCATCTACAGAGTTTTTTTTGAGCTTTTCCATCCGTTTAACATTGCAATCTTCGTAGGAGGCTTTCAAATGAGCGAACCGGAAATTGGAATATTAACTAATCGAAATGGAAACAAGTTTTCTGAGTCTGAATTTTTTCTAGATATGGTCAGAGAAGGTCGGAGTTTGGGTGCGAAAGTGTTCTTGTTTTCTCATTTGGATATCATGCCCGAAAAAAAACAAATTCGAGGTTTTGTGCCATCTGCGACAGGAGGATGGAAGGAAGGAATCTTCCGTTGGCCTGATGTAGTCATCGATCGCTGTCGCAAGTTAGATAAACCGTATAAGGAAATGAGACGGAAAGATTGGTTTCCATACACAAGTCATAAATTTACTTACAAGTCAAAGGCGACACGGTTGTTTAGCAATACGCCTTCGCTTGCGAAATACATTCCTAAAACTGTAATGTTTTCCACAGAGAAACTCCGGCTAATGATAAGAGAATTTCCTGAATTATACATTAAGCCAAGTAATGGAACCGGAGGATGCAGCATATTGAAGGTTGCACGTAATAAAGAATATTTCACATTAACTGGACGGAACAGAGTAGGCAATTTAGTGAGAACCAAACTAAATTCTGAAGCTACAGCCATTCGTTGGATAAAGAATTGGGTGTTTTCCGAGCGGATAAGATCGGGAACATTCATGATTCAACAGGGTCTTTGCTTGGAATTGATGCCGCATCGGGTGATAGATGCAAGGATGATGATACAAAAAAATGCTCAAGGCGAATGGAGCGTCACTGGTATAGGTCTAAGATTAGGAGGAAAGCACAGTCCGACATCCAATATCACTTGGAAAGGAGGCAAAGCAATTCGTTTCGATGAGTTCATGGTTCGTCGCTTTGGACGGGAGAAGGCGGAGACCATTCGGCAGAATTGTAAAAAGATGGCCCAACTTGTCGTGGAGACGATCGAATTGAAGTTCGGTTCCATGATGGAGTTTGGGCTTGATATTGGGATTGATATATATGGAAAAGTTTGGTTGATAGAAGTAAATCCTAAGCCGAGCAGAAAAATCTTTTTAAAGACGGGTCAATTGGAGCTTTATAAAGAATCGGTACGGCGACCGTTGCAATACGCTATATTTTTGGTCAACCAACAAAAAACACCATAAAGATCAGACAAATGCACTAAGAAAGATTATTTATAACATTTAATTCAGAGGTAGTGGATCGGTAGTCTGCTCAGAATTAGTAAAGCCAATCGGAGAGAGGACCGATTGGCTTTTTGTTAGAACAGGAGTATGTCTAGTTGACATTATTATTAACTCCACAATTATGGAAATTTATTCTAAAATTTTGGAGTGCAACCGTCACTCAACTAACGAGATACATTAGTTTAATCCCACAAGATGCTGCCGAGAGAATGACTGGCAGCTTTCTTGCACTAACCGAGAGCTTCCTTGAATATATATGTTTGTTTACAAATGCGAAAAGCGCTAACAAACTTTATTTTCCAGATTTATCATCACTAACGCTCAAGTTTGTCCTTCAGTAACAAACTTGCCCTGGGTATTTTCACTTATAACAAAAACTTATTAGCCGCGGTATTACTGGGTCCTCACTTACGATCTTTATTTTCGGATATGCTGCGTAATGCGGCTATAGGTTATATACTGGTCCAGCTAAGCCCTCTTCTTCTGAAGATCCTAGTCGGTGTCAGCACTGGAGTAGAAATGTAGAGATAATCAAAGGAATAACGAGAAAAACGGAGAAGTGGCTAATATTAGTATGGGGTAAGGGCTGCCATGTGCAGTCCTTTTTCATTGCAGGCAGGGCTTGTCCATCTGCATAAGAAACCAACGAAAACGTTGGCTTCCTATGACTACATCAGTGCAGCAGTTGCTCATCATCCCCTGTATCGAAATTCAAAAAATCACCATCCAATATGGCTTATGTCACTTGCCTTTCTATTACAAGACGATTCGTGATCTGATTATAAGCCAATTTGTATCTTCTCCCGTTGATCAATTGAAATTTCGCCGCATTTTTAGCTGTTAAGCGAAAGGAAAGATTCGGTACCTCTATGTCGCTTGTCAAGATCGAAAGGGTTTTACACACTCCTCCTCGTACAAGGGTAATCGTGTTTCTGGTACTGGGAATCCCAAAATCATCACGAAAAGGACCTGCAATAAAAATATTATCATCTTCGGTGAGGCCGTTATCAACAAAAAACCTAGCCGTGTCGCGGGTCACGGGCTTTCGAATCAAGGTCATGATATTCGTGTTCGAATTAAAGACGAGCAAAAAACGCTGTTCTGCTTTCACCTTGAACAACCGAGCCGTACTCGGATTTAACACGGCCATATGGAAATCGCATTCCGATGCGTCTCCCTTAACGACTCGAACTCTTTTCTTGATGCATCCTCTCTTAAGAATGACAATCGCATTATTCGGAATCCGAAATATACTGGCTGCGGGTCCTCCACCACATTCATTGATAAAAAGAATGTTTTGATCTTGATTTTGAGCTATTCCAAAATCGACTACTCCTCGTAGAATCATATTTATCCCTTCTCCCTTATATCTATAAATCTATCTTTTGTTGTCGCGCTTATTGCGTTGACTGCTGCTTTGTGGGCCAAAGATGACCGATACATTTGACAAAGGGATTAATTGAATGGAGTTGCCATTCACTGTTGTTTCCAAAAAATCTGTGCCTATCTGAACAACCCGTCTATTTTTTAGGATTATTGGACTATTGGGTTGTCCATCTCTCGCTATGGAATTTAGAGCAATGCTAAACCTCCTGGTTGTATGATTTTGTGCTTTACGGTTTATCGACATAAGTTGAAGACCGGAAGGGGAAAGAACTAATCCACCTGAGACTGTGATCGTTGATCGTAAAACTCTGAGAATTGTTTGTTCTTCAACAAGTCCAAATGGATTGATTAACGTAGTTAATTTAGCACCTATTAATTGAGATAATCTCTGTTGCAACGTTAGAGACGTTTGTCGCATTTGATACATTCTATAGGGGGCAGATATGACCATCATTGTTCGCTCCTTTCTATAATCAATATATGGTACAGATTCATAGAGTGTCTGGATGTTATGATTATTAATTAATAAATTTCTGTTGAAAAGAGAACAAAGAGCCTACCCCTCGCTAAACGATAGGATAGGCTCTCTCTCCAAGACTGTGATTATCTCGTTATTGCCAATATGCGGCGAACCATTACGCTAATATGTATATGTCTTGCTCGTTGAACTAACGGATAAAGATAGTGGAGGGGCTTGCTTTGAAGAAGCTCCTTTTTGGGTTTCGTTAAAGTAACGGGAGATTACTGGAACAAAGAAATCCGTATCTGTTTACAGTCCATTAAAATGTATGATAATGTTTTATCCATGACTTTATTGCATAAAAGCGTCTAAGTGCGAAAACAACTGGGAGAGGTGGATTTTATGACACAACTAGATGAACTGAGGAAAAACATTGACGAAATTGACCAAAAAATAATTACTTTACTAGCTCAAAGGTTTAAATATACAGAAGAAGTTGGAATATATAAAGCGAAGAGTCATCTAAATGCCCAAGATACTAACCGTGAATCTCAACAGTTTCAGAGAATTATGCAGCTTTCGGAACAGAATGCTTTAAATCCTGAATACTCATATGAAATATATAGACGTATTATTGATATTGTAATTTCACGGCATCAAGAGTTAGTTACAATGGAAGGATGATTACGCTAACGAGGGAGTTCAATAGACATTAGGAGAAGGCTGCTGAAATCTGTTAAGGCAGAATTATCATCCTTTTTATATTATTCATGAAGCAATTACAAGAATAAGAATAAATCCTATTGTCGGAGGGCTGTATGAGGGGGAAATGTTATATTCTCTTAGCCAAGTAGATGCTTCGTTTTGGTTGGAATACACAGAAATTAGAGATGAGGTTTTGCTACTATTAATAGTGCTTGATTATTACAAGCTAGTTTTTTTGGAAGAGGAAGAAGAGGAAATAGATGTTGTGCAAAAGAATAATGATTTCAATAAATGAGAATGTTCTGGAGTTGGACGAAGACCTCTTGCAATTGTTAGCCAAGATCATAAAAGAATAGTAAATCTTGGTTGGTATCCGTCATTCAATCCTAACGGACAGTATAAGGTTGAGGTAGTTGATAAAGAAAAACAGCCTGAAAAGGATTCGTGTTGGACAAAGAGGTGGAAAATAACTTGGAGAACAGACTAACTCCTAAGCAACAAAAGCGACATCAAGAACGTGAAATTATAGATGAGTATCATAAATTGGTAACTGAACAAGCCCTGGAACCTTTATATCAATCTTTTTTGGAATGGAAATCAGGGATATTGCCACATTTTGAACTAACTGAACAAATTCATCTATTCCATAAGAAAAACCAGGAGATCTACAAGGACTTTACGTACACAGATTATAAAGACCTCCATCTAGTTGCAAGATGAAATTGGGTCGTTTATCCGAGAATGATATTAAAGAAAATAAACGACTTTTAGAGTTTTGGGGTTATGAGGACAATACCTCTAGTTAGATTTAATAAACGGTTCTATATGGCACTGGCGGAATACGAAGCATTCACAGTGAGCCAGATGGTGAGGATAAGTTCTTTTGTGTTCATTAAACTATTGGGCGGCACAGTTGAATATCTTACTTTCTCTTGACCCTAACACTGATGACAAGGTTTATAATGAAATTATGTCGAGCAGAAATTTACTAGAAAGGAATATGATACGTTATGGATATTACTTCACAAGAAGAAAACATGATTAAAGCTCTTCGTGAGGCTGCATTACCTCCTTTATTTGTGCTTATACGAATAAGAAATGATATTTCAAATGACACTGTAAATGTTGAAGAGAGCCGAAGAGATGACGTAGTAAAAACATTAGAAAAATTCATCGCCCCACTATGGGAAGACTACCATAAGGGAACGAATTCACCCAAGCCAAAGAATGATCTTAACAAATTAATCTGATAACTGTACAGTGGCTGCAATCCGTACCATTTAGATTGAAGGCGGATATTAAGCTTAGTTTCAATTTCCAACTAAACTAACGAGAAACGATTATTAAACATCTGATTGGTTACGGCGTAGTAGCCCTTCATTCAGCTTAACGTCATTCACGCATCGGGAGGAATGCGATTAGCGTTTATGATCGGCAAAAAGAACTTCTATGAATATTGATTTTTTGGTATGATGCATGCATAGACTGGAAGGGAGTTTTGGAGATGCGGCCAAAAGTATTTCTTGCAAAGCAAGTTCCAAGTGAAGTGGAAGCGTACATTGCTCAGCACTGTGATTATCGGATGTGGGACAGGGAAGAGGAAATTTCTCGTCAACAGCTTTTGGAAGAGCTGTCCGATGCGGATGGACTTTTAATATCTGGAGGAAGCATTGATCAGGAACTGTTGGAACATGCACCGAAGCTCAAAATTGTTAGCAATGTCTCAGTTGGTTACAATAATTTCGATACAGAGGCAATGAAGGCTAGGAACGTGATGGGGACTCATACTCCGGGTGTATTGGATGAAACGGTGGCGGATACGGTCTTCGGACTTATCTTGGCCACAGCGAGAAGAATTCCGGAGCTTGATGCTTACGTGAAGGCTGGCAAATGGAAAAAAGGAAGCGAAGAGCAAAGTTTCGGAATAGACGTTCATCATGCTAAACTTGGGATAATTGGTATGGGGCGTATCGGGGAAGCGATTGCCAGACGGGCAAAGTTCGGATTCAACATGGATGTCGTGTATTACAATCGCAGTAGAAAAATGGAAGCCGAGCAGAAGCTTGGCGTTGTCTACCGGTCCTTACAGGAACTGCTGCAAGAGTCTGATTTTGTAGTGGTCATGACGCCATTAACACCTGAAACAACTCATTTCATCGGCCGTGAAGAACTGGCACTTATGAAGAAGACAGCCATCTTTATCAATGCGTCCCGTGGGCAAACTGTGGATGAAGTAGCACTTATTGAAGCTTTGGAAAAGGGAAGCATCCGCGGAGCAGGTCTTGATGTTTTCCAGCAAGAGCCAGTAGATCCGGACAACAAACTATTGCAAATGCCTAATGTTGTAACCCTGCCGCATATCGGATCGGCTACTCATCAGACGCGTTTCGATATGGCTATGCTTGCTGCGAAAAATTTGGTGAAGGGCTTGCAGGGGGAAATTCCTCCAAGCCTTGTCGCGGAGTTGAAGAGATAGTGGAGAAGGCGGTATGCGGATGACGTATACCGTTTTAAGTTTTAGGTTCAGGGGGGGAAGCTGCGCTTCTCCCTTATTTTGTACTCGAGATTGAAAATCCGTCTCACTAAATTCTGTGAGTAAGGAACCTGTGATGTGGGTTGATATTGAGAAATAAGTGTTCCTTATGCGATTTACTAGCTATTAAACTCTAATGGGGACCGGATCTGAACAACTCTATTGGTGAACGCCTATTTAGTAAGCGTCAGCAAGGAACATTGGTTTTATGTTCCTTGCTGACGCTTAATATTTTATAATTGAAATGTTAGTATAAATCTGACTCGCCAAGACGTTATTTTGACTGATCGGATATAACAGGAAAGTGATCAAGTCCTTATCTATCGACACATAGAATAACCGTCATCTTTAAAGGTTAGCGAATTACGGTTCATCAATATATTCTTCTTCGTTCGGAATGCTGTTCAAAAGGTCTTTATCTTTTATTTTCTGATCTTGCTCGGTGTCGCAGTTAACAATACAATTCATTATTTCTTCGGAGTTGTCTTGAATGTTAGTGTAATCAACCAATGGATGTACCTCCTTTCATCGAAATTAGACTTTCCAATACCAAGAAAATTATTCGAGTAGTGATTTGAATGCTATCATTGAAGTAACGAGCGGGTTTGCATGGAATGTAGAGATTATATTTAAAAGTTTGTTATTGTAAAAAATCGCTTAGGATCAGCAACGCCAATCTACAACTTAATTTTCAACTAACAAGAGTTCCTCCTATTGCACCAGCGATCACAATCATCCATGGAGGTAATTTCCAAAATACGAGCAAAATAAATAAAATAGCAGCTAAAGCAAAGTCTGTAGGGTTTAAGATTGCCGATGTCCAGATCGGGTTATAGAAAGCAGCGAGTAAAATTCCGACGACAGCTGCGTTAATACCTGTTAAAGCACCTTGGATTTTAGGATTGCTTCGGAGAATATTCCAAAAAGGCAGTGTACCGATAACTAATAAATATGCTGGAAGAAAAATAGCGAAAGTTGCAATCACAGCCCCCAGAATCCCCCCATTAATAGCTCCCAAATACGAAGCAAATGTGAACAGCGGCCCTGGTACCGCTTGGGTGGCTCCATATCCAGTTAAGAAGTTTTCTTTACTTACCCAACCTGTCGGTATCATCTCTCGCTCTAATAAAGGTAAAACCACGTGACCTCCTCCAAATACTAGGGATCCAGATCTATAGAAACTATCAAATAACGCCAGCCAGTGCTGAGCAGTAATTCCCCTTAGGATAGGTAGTCCAATTAGGATGGCAAAGAACAAAAATAAACAGATCGAACCTAAGGTGCGGCTAACTGGAATTTGAAGAGCTGTGCGGCTCACTTCAGTCTTTTCTTGGTAAAGGAGTATTCCAATTAATGCCGCTATAACAATAAGTACTATTTGAGCTATTGTAGTTTGCCAAATCAGTGTGATAGTTGTACTGACTATGGCTATTGTCACACGATTTCGATCTGGAGTAAGTTTTTGACCCATACCCAAAATTGCTTGTGCTACGATAGCTACAGCAACTATCTTTAAACCGTGAATCCACGCAATATTTCCAATATCGAAGCCTTTCAAAACTAAAGCAAAAAGAACTAATGCAATCACTGATGGCATTGTGAACCCAAGACAGGCTATAAATCCGCCTAAAAGACCTGCACGAATGGTACCAATTCCTATCCCGACTTGACTGCTAGCTGGGCCTGGTAAGAACTGACAGAGTGCAACTAAGTCTGCAAAACTACGCTCATCCAACCACTTTTTTCTGCGAACATATTCTTCATGAAAGTAACCCAAGTGCGCCACAGGGCCACCAAAAGATGTTAATCCCAACTTAAGAGATACCCCAAATACATCGAGAGTAGATTTCAATCTATTACGTTTTTTTGATTGATCCATTAATTTTACACCTCTCTTGTCCTACATAATTTAAATGGAATAATAAGCGACTGAATACGTAAAAACCACCTGTCTCACTAAGTAATACAAATTAACTTATTATATCATCTATTCATTTTTAAAATATCAAGAGAGTATAGTTTATTTGTAAAATACACCTAAAACCTGAAGTTAGCGCTGCATGTATATGTTTATTAATTTTTTTTAGGCGACAAAGAGCAATGGGGGATAGAAGTTGAAAAGCTAAAAGAAGTTTCTATCAGATAATTATAGTTCAACAACACAAGAAGCTGTTTTGCTGCGGCAGCTACTCCTTGTGTTTTTTAAGTTAAAGGGCAGGATTGTTGAATGAATTGTTGAAGTTATAAATATATTTAATCAGATGGAGAAGTGGTATAGATGAGACAATGAAAGAAGATAAGAACAAACTGATGTGGGCATTTCTATCAAATATTCTAGTATGCAGGGGGTGAAGACTTGAATCCGAAATTTAATCATCAAAAATTCGTGGTTAGAAAACAGATCTTTTCTCTAGTTGGCGCTAAAATCGATATTTTCGACATGGAAGAAAGGGCAATTCTATTCTCGAAGATGAAAGCCTTCAAGTTGAAGGAAGACATTCGAATATACGGGGATGAAACAATGCAAAAAGAGTTGATCAGCATTCAAGCGCGAAGTGTCATTGATTTCTCCTCAATCTTTGACGTAGTTGATGTAGAAACCGGGCGCAAGGTAGGTTCTTTGCGACGCAAAGGGATGAAGTCAATTTTCAAGGATGAATGGGCCATTTTGAGCCCCAATGATTCGGAAATCGGACGAATTAAGGAAGATAACGCACTGCTTGCTCTTTTGCGAAGGTTCCTTACGAATTTGATTCCTCAGCATTACAACGTAGAGATAAACGGGACCAAGGTCGCAGAGTTCAAACAAAATTTCAACCCGTTCGTCCAAAAGCTAAACGTTGATTTCTCCACTGACAACAACAACAATCTTGATCGCCGTTTGGGCTTAGCCGCCGCGGTGCTACTGATCGCCGTCGAGGGCAGTCAGGGATAGAAGAAATGTTGATTGGCAGCTATTTAACAAAAATGGGTATGAGGTACTAAACTAAAAGGACTGTATTCTATCGTCCTTGGCTACCGCAGTTTCTATTTTTCGGGTCACTGGCCCATATATATGTGATTTGAAAAAAGACCTACATATACGATATGTGGGTCTTTTATGCATTAACTTTGAATAAATTTATTATTACAGGTAAGAATTCTAATAAATACTAATAGAAAGAGGTGACTAGAGTTGGGTGAGAAAAAACGTGAGGACTCATGGAATGACGAACATGATCAATTATTAGCTAAAACAGTGTTATCTCATATTAGGACTGGCAGCACACAATTGGCTGCGTTTGAGGAAGCCGCTGCTATGATTAATCGTACTGCAGCAGCTTGTGGATTCAGGTGGAATAAAGATATTAGGAAAAAGTATGAAAATGAAATACAAATTGCTAAACAAAAGCGTTTGTCTAATCAGAAGCCAACACAAAAAGAAATAAAACAAGTAGTTACTGTATCAAGTGCTAGTGTATCCGCGGATATTCCAAATCAGTCAATTTCTTCTATTTCTTATAATGAGGCCTTGCAAAAGATCATAAAATTAGCCAATGAACAATTGCAAAAGTATGATGAGTTGCTTCAAGAAAACATTAAGCTTAGGGAAGAAAACAATGAATTAAAATCACAAAGACAACAAGCGACCCCTGAAGTTTTAGCCCAGGAGGATCTTGATGCATTCCTTCAAATAATGAAAAGGGCAAAAAGTTTAACGCATGTATAATATTCCTGAAACTCCACATTATAATAACACACCAAGAAAAGGAGTGAATTACATCATGGCTAACAACAACACATTGGCAGTTCCACAAGCGAAAGCAGCAATGGATCAACTTAAGTATGAGGTCGCTCAAGAGTTAGGAATTCAGCTTCAAGCTTACAATGGTAACCTCGCTACACGCGATGCTGGCTCCATTGGTGGCAACATTACTAAACGGTTAGTACAAATTGCGGAACAACAACTTTCAGGCTCTGTAGGAAACTTTAGACGTTAATTAATTTGATGATATTTGCTGGCATCCAAAAAGACTACAAACACCTATTCCTCCATGGGTGAATGTAGTCTTTTTTTATTTAATTGGATGATCCCGTGATAAAAAGTTATTTTGTTAGACGGATTAATTTTATGTGATCGGTCACCGACAAAAGTCTTGACAAAAAATAACCTTCGTGCATAAATGTGACTATAGTCATTTAATGACTTTGGTCAATATATTGGATTTAGAAACGATTTTCAGCGCCAAATTGAGATCGTCTAGAAAAGGGATTCGTTTGAAGAAGGATTCGCAGTGATTGGTTGGATTGCTAGCATTGTCTCATCTTTTATACAGCCATTCGAACAGGGGGATGAACAGTATGTTGGACGGAACTTTTTTAATTGTCGGCGGTGGTATTGCCGGTTTGACAGCCGCTGTTGCTTTGCAGCAATCCGCCTTAGATGTACGTGTTTACGAACGCTTTTCAGAATTTCGTACAGCGGGCGCCGGACTTTTGTTAGCTCCTAACGCACTGAATGCACTTGAGCAACTCGGTCTAGGCCAAATCGTTCAAGAGCAAGGAAATACAAGCCCTAGTGGTGTTACCATCCTGAATGAGCAGGGAAACGTCTTGTCAGGGCTCTCCGCAAATGGGAATAGATATTCAATCGTGTCGATTCACCGGGCAGACCTTCACCGTATTCTACTGTCTGCACTCCGACCTGGGACCATCATTTTTGGGAAATCGTTCGTAGATATACGACAAGACGAAGGAAGGGTAACGGCAATTTTTGCAGATAAGAGTACAGCCACAGGAGACTACTTGTTGGCGGCAGACGGCATCCATTCCGCCATTCGCGGCAAGCTTTTCCCGTCTATCAAGCTCCGATACGCAGGGTATACCTGCTGGCGTGGCGTCGCCGAATGCTGGCCGGAATCCGGAAGGAACGATTGGTTCACGGAGACATGGGGCCATAAAGGACGCTTTGGCGTTGTTCCATTGCCGAACAAACAGACCTATTGGTATGCATTGTTGAACGGGTCACCTCAGGACAGTCGGTTTACCGACTACCGAATTCGAGATCTGCTAGCAACATTCGGGGATTATCACTCACCTGTTTCGCAAATACTTTCCAGTACCCCAGACGACAAGATGATTCACAACGACATATTTGATTTCGCTCCAATCCAGCGGTTTTCTGCCGGACGCACTCTGCTTATCGGCGATGCTGCACATGCCGCTACACCGAATCTCGGGCAAGGAGCATGCCAAGCCATAGAAGATGCCGTAGAGTTAGTACGCTGTTTAAAACGAAATCCTTCAGTCGAATCGGCTTTCAGTACATTTGAATTGCTACGGAGTAGAAGGACAGCAACTATCTCAAAACGATCTTTGATGATTGGGAAAATTGCTCAAATTGATCATCAAATGCTCTGTCGTCTACGAAACGTGATGATGCGACTCACCCCGCTTTCGTTTCAACGTAGTCAATTGAAGTTTTTGTATGACGTGGATTTTGCCGACTAGCGTACTTCTTGGTTCAACTTTTACTTTCTTTCAAGAGTGCCTGTTGGTATCATCATTACGCTAAGCAGAACAATAGTAAAGAAATTGTTATATGATTGAAATCTTTTTTTCATCTGGCATTAATCATTCAAGAATATAATAGAAGTCGACCCCCCTTTATAATATCAAAAAGAGACCCTCAGCACTTTGCTGAGGGTCTCTTTTTGATATTAAACTGACGGAAGGATACTGGGAATAAATTGAATAATTTAATAGTAGTGGAATATATTAAGGTGGTGCTTGTGTTGAGTCGAAATGAAATATGGCATCGGCATGCTTATTGCTTACGACGGACTTTACTTTATTTAATAAGGAGAAATATTCATTGAAAAAAATAGTACTTGGAATGGTCTTAGGTGCCGGTATTACCTTCTCAACAGCTGTATATGCATCTGATGCTATTCAAGTTATTAAGTACCAGGTGGAGTTTCTTTTTAATGGGGTTACTAAGCAGTTGGATAGCGAGTACACCGTATTGAACTATAACGGACATGCCTATGTGCCTATCCGTTTCGTAGCTGAGAGCATGAGAGCTCAAGTAGAGTTTAATGAAACTGAAAAGCAAATATCTATTAAGTACGGTACACCAACTGAGCAACTCCAATCGCGAATTGAGATGACTGCGCTCCAATTATTTGAAACGGCAGGGGGAGGGGATCAAAATGAAACTAACAAGCAAATCGATGCGATAGTTCCAGCCGAACTCAATTCGGTTTTTATTCAGATTTTTAAAATGGCTCATATGTTTCAAGGAAAGCCCCACGTTGACAATTTAGTTGAACTATTGATTCAAAAACAAGTTGATCTTAATATGGTCGATGAGTCAAATGGTTACACGCCACTGCATTATGCTGTGGAAAGAGCCATAAATTTAACGGGAAGTCTTTTGGATGCTCAAGCCAAAGTGAATGTTAGTGCAAATGGATTGACCCCGTTAATGCAGGTATCGAGTAAAAAACAGCTCGGTTTGGTTAACAAGATGCTTGCGATGGGAGCCGATCCAAATTTAGGCGGAGGGGCTCTGCTTTCGGCGCTTCATCCTTTTGCCAACTCAGGACTAAACGATGAGAGCGTCCAGATAGTAAAAAATCTATTAGCTTATAAAGCTGATGTGAACGCTTCTAACGCAGATGGCGAAACGCCGCTGATCGCTGCTGTAAATGTGAGTATGCCACAATCTCGGCAAATTGTTCAGTTGCTGCTCGATGATGGGGCAGATCCCAATCAGATACCAAAAAGTAATTGGTCGGGAATGACTCCACTAATGAGGGCAGTTAATCCCTATGGCCATGATTCCATTCAGGGTGTGTATGCGATGGTCGAGATGTTGATCAATGCCCATGCGGATGTCAATGCAGCCGACGAGAAAGGCAATACAGTGCTCTCCTATGCAGTTGAGTTCAATCAGCACGTAATTGATGGCAACGCCGAGGTAATCCGATTGTTATTAAGTAAAGGAGCAAAAACGCAGACGAAAGACAAAAATGGAGTTACACCGCTTGCTAAAGCTATGAACATTGTGGACGAGAAGAAGAGGGATGAAATCGTTAAACTTTTAGAAGAGCAATCGACGGAGGAATGATTAGAGCCTAAACCTTGCAGAGGCGCCGATAAGTTAAAGATTACGTGAAGTCAGTTTATGAATATTTAAGAAATGCTTTAGATGGAGTTAACTTCGATTGATTATCTTTGAATTAAGAAGAAATCAAGGGAGATTCTAACACGATGAAAAACTTTTCTATGACACAGAAAAAATGGATGTTGAGCTTACATATCTTATTTTCAGCCATTATGTTAGGAACAAGTGTGACGTTTCTCATTATGAGCATTACAGCCGCGAGCAGCAGTGATTCGGGGTTAATACTCTCGTGTTACAAAGCCATGCACGTATTAGCTGGAACCTCTGTACGAGCTTCAGTGATAGGGACAATCGTGACGGGGGTGCTATTATCGCTTGGGACTCACTGGGGTTTGGTGAAATACTATTGGATTATCGCCAAAGAAGTGCTTACGATCGTCGCGGTAATCGTAGGTCCCATAGGTATGTACATTTGGACATTGAAAGGGATTTCATTGTTGACTGAAGTAGGGGGAGAGAGTGCGAATCAAGGTGCGTACGTTTCCAACATGCTATCGTTATTTATAGGCATAGGACTTCAGTTGCTATCGTTAATCGCTATGTATGTACTTTCGGTATTTAAGCCTTGGGGAAAGAAAAGAAGTAGTTAGAAATAAAGTTTTAAAATAATTGCGTTTTTGAGAATATTTTTTTCATAACTTGCAGTGTTCGACAGTTTATTTGAAATCTACTCCGTATACTAAAAAAAGAATACAGATAAATATGTATCTTTTGGCGGAGGTAGTGTTCATGATTATAGTTCCTACGGCCCTATGCCAACCGGGTATGCGGATTGGTAAAGCCGTTTTGTCCGAAAATGGACGAGTCATGCTTGGACATCGCGTTGAGCTCACTCAATTTATAATTAAAAAGTTAGTCCAAATGGGACTTGACTTCTTATATATCGAAGATAGGGAAACCGAAGACATCCCAATTGAAGATTCGATCCATGAGGAGACCCGCGCTTTGCTGCGGATGGCGTTGTCTAAAATTTATACAAAATTTAGCGCAACCTCATCATTGGGAGGAACGACGAACGCCACAGAAATATCGCGATTGCTTTTCGAGGGTATATCTAAAGTAATTGATGATATGAATAAAGAGAGAAAAGATCTAGTATCCATAACCACCTTAAATATGGCTCCAGCAACTACGTTGGAACAGCACTTCTGCCAGAATGCGATCAATGTATGTGTCTATGCGACCAAGCTTGGCATGCTTCAGGGGTACTCAGATAAAGAGTTAACTGAATTAGGACTAGGAGCACTGCTCCATGATGTGGGGAACATCCAGATTCCAGCCAAGTTATTATTAAGTAGTGCAAAATTATCTGCGAGCGAGTATATGGATATTCAGCGACATACAGAATTAGGATTTAACATGCTCAAGCAGGACATCGGTATCCCTTTGCTGACTGCCATATGTGCGTTACAGCATCACGAGCGTATCGATGGGAGCGGTTATCCTTACAATCTCAAGGGTACGGAGATACATGAGTATGCTCGGTGGATCGGAATGCTCGATTCGTATGATGCCATGACCCATCCAAGGGCTTATAGGAATTCCATTGCACCTCATTATGCTTTAGAAATTCTTTATGCGAATGCCGGCCTTTTATATGATATTAAAAAGGTAACCCAATTTCGAAATAAGGTGGCCATTTTCCCTGTTGGACAAGGTGTGAAGTTAAGCACAGGAGAAATTGGCGTCGTTTGCCGACAAAATTCCTTCATCCCGTCTAGGCCTGTTGTCAGGGTGCTTAAAAATGAGCGGGGAGAGAAGTTGAAAACACATTATGAAATTGATTTATCGAATTCACTTCATGTCATGATCGATAATATAAGTGAGCGTGCAATTTACTCTCGAGAAAAATGACGTCGGAAAATAGAAAAAGCAGAGGATAGAAAAGGGGGGGAACCCCGCTCTTATCCTCTGCTTTTTTGAGTATCCGATTAATCCGTAATATTTCTTGTATAATATTCAATAATGTCCTTGCGTCGAATGATACCGAGGAAAACGCGATCTTTATCTACAACGGGAACAAAGTTCTGGTCAGCGGCTAGAGCTAACATATCTTCCATATGCGCATCGATGGCGACGCACTCGTTATAAATTCGCTTTCGAATGTTGGTTACAGAGACTTCATCCATGTTAACGAAGGACAGGCCGGGCGTGCACTTCAGTTTCCATAATAAATCTCCTTCGGATAAAGTGCCAACATATTTCCCTTCCTCATCGATAATTGGAATCGCTGTATAATGGCAGGCTTCCAGCCGCTCTATCGCTTCTTTCATGGAAGCAGACGTCGTCAGGTAAGATACTTTATCTTTAGGTAGTAAAAACGATTTAATTTCCACTTTGTTTCGCTCCTTTTCATCCCAAATTACTTTCACTATTTAATTAAACCATAAATCCGACCAAAAGAGTGCACAATTGCCTAGTGTAATAAATGGAAATATGGAAACGTTTGATTTTTTGTAACATTGGAGATGCTCCATTCCATTATAAAAAAATGTAAATAAATTTCCAAATAACCCATTTCATACAGAACATTCCTACGCCGCGCACGTCTAATTGAAAAGGAATGAGCTGGGGTGATGACATGTGAAAATGGCTAATAGGTTGCACACTTTGCATATGCATAGTGTTCGTTGTAGGTATTCATTTTAAGTCAACTTACAGCCTTACTATTATTAATAAATGGTGAAGTTATTTATCTTCAAAGGAGTGAGAGGGGAATCTGATGAACAAAAAAGTTGTAATTATCCTTATAAGTGTGTTGATCGTAGGTATAGGGTGTGGTTATTCGATCGCAAGTCTCACAACAAAGCCCGAAACGAATATAACCATGGAACCGATTCCTTCTCCTAAAGAGGAGAGTAAAGGATCGCCTAGCGTAGCGAAGATAAGTGTGAATTTAAAGGATAGGGATACCTTATTGCGCATTTTATCAAGAGTTCATGATAGTACAGAAGGTTACGAATATACGGAAGATCAGCTAAAAGAACTGCAGACAACTCCCGAAAATAAGGTATACAGCAAGGTTTTGCAAAAGTTCGTCCAGTCACGACTAAACCAAGATGTCACGTCATTTCAAACGATTGGAAAATCAGTAAATCCCCGTTCTTTGCTCATTACTACTAGCGATCAACATGCCTATATGGTTTATATGAAAAAGGATTATTCCCATGATGGGATCTGGATCATTAGTGGTTTTATGGATTATATACCTCAAGAAGATCAAATTAATGAGGTTTATACTTCGATTCCTTTGACAGAAGCACCTAGGGAGGTAAGGGAGTGGGCACAAGTATTATTGAAACAGCCAGAGTGGAAAAAAGAGTACCATACATTCGGTGATCGCACATATGCATTAATAAAGTCATCCTCGTCTTTTTCTGATTCCGTGGAGTTGGAGGAAGTCATGCTTTCGGCTGGAGAAGTGTATATTTCGTACCAGTCGTATCAATATGCCGCAAATTTTAATAAGGATCTGATCAATGATTATCTGTTGCTGGAATTAAAAGGACCAGGTATTAGGGACGTTATCTTTCAGAATTCCTACTCCAATTTCCCGCTTGTAGAGGGTAAGGAGCCTGTGCCTGGAGATGAGGGAACGATTTCACATTTGAAGGACAGTATTGTGTTGGATCAGAAATTCATGGAGCTAGCTGCGATGGGGAAAATTCGAGGAGTCGAATATGGCATCGGTGCCACAGAGGCTGAAGTGATCGCAAAATGGGGGAAGCCTCATGAAATCGGTTTTAGGCAAGTCGAATTTCAGCGATGGTATAATTATCAATTATACTTTTGGCCGCCAGATCATGAGATCGGTGCCATTCGGATTCTGGGAGCTTCCGTGCCATACACGTTGACCCAAATCAAGAAGACGCTAGGAAACCCGAAAAGTGAAGTGAATGGTGTAGACGGCGTTTGGAGCTTATTATACCAAGCTGGTGACTATGAATTGTATGTCAATGCTACGACCAAAGATGGGCAAGTTGAATCCGTGATGTTAAAAAAGAAAGAGTAGCTGGACTGAAATGAATAAGTTGGATCCGTGAGGTGGTGCACCCTTGAAAGCAATTATTTATACGAAATACGGTAGTCCGAATGAACTAACATCTACAGAAGTGGAAAAACCACAGCCAAAAGATCATGAAGTATTGATTAACGTACATGCGGCATCCATTAATTCATGGGACTGGGATCTGCTGCGAGGCACGCCATTCTTAGTGCGAATCGGCGGCGTTCTAAAGCCCAAATACACCATTCTCGGAGCAGATATTGCAGGGCGTGTTGAAGCGGTTGGCAAAGAAGTAAAGCAGTTTGTTCCAGGAGATGAAGTATTCGGAGACATTTCAGGCTGTAGTTGGGGTGGATTTGCTGAGTATGTGTGTGCATCAGAAATGTCTTTATCGTTGAAACCGGCAAGTATATCCTTTGAGGATGCCGCGGCAATACCCCAAGCAGCTGTCCTCGCGTTGCAAGGTTTAAGGTGCAAAGGACTTATTAGCAAAGGTAATAAAGTATTAATTAATGGTGCGGGTGGAGGCGTTGGAACATTTGCGGTTCAGTTGGCCAAATTATTTGGAGCAGAGGTGACTGTAGTGGACAGCGTGACGAAGTTGTCAAAACTCCAAGCGCTTGGTGCGGACCATGTTATGGATTATACGAAAGATGATTTCACCAGAAGTGGAAAAAAAAAAGTATGACTTCATACTAGATGTCGTTGGGAGTCGTTCCATTTTCGACTGCAAACGTGCCTTAAGCCCAAATGGTCATTATGTGATGGTGGGAGGTACCGTGCCTCGAATTTTTCAAGTCATGTTCCTAGGTCCATTGATTTCCTTGTTAAGTAAGAAGAAGATGGGACTCTTGATGCACAAACCCAATCCTGCAGATCAGGATGAATTGATGGAACTTTGGGAGACTGGCCAAATCATACCTGTGATTGACCGTCAATATCCGTTAGGAGATGCTGCAGAAGCGCTAAGCTACTTTGGGAAAGGGCAGCACATTGGGAAAGTTATGATTCGTGTTAAATGAATGGACAATGCTATAATCCAAAAAAGGCTGATTTCAGTAGTTACCCTACTTGAGAACAGCCTTTTTATGCTGGAATGTTACGTACGGCGCATATAAGCAATAACCGTAATTGGAGCAAAAATAGCTACAATGACAACAGCGCCGAAGAGAGAAATCGTGAGATCCCAGCCTACTGTACCTTGATTCGCAAGTTCACGAACGGCAGAGACGAGGTGTGAGATCGGATTGATTTTAACAAACCACTGAAGCCAGTTAGGCATTGTATCAACAGGAACGAACGCGTTAGATAGGAACGTTAGTGGAAACAGGACAAGCATCGAAATCCCTTGTACACTGGATGCTGTGCGAGCAATGACGCCGAAGAAAGCGAAAATCCAGCTGATCGCCCATGAGCAGAAAATGACAAGCAGCGCAGCGATCGCAACGTTAGCCAAGCCGCCTTCAGGTCGATATCCCATAATGAATCCCATGGAGAATGTGAGTACCGTAGCAATGGTATATCGGATGGTATCGGCCAACAAGGCTCCTGCAAGCGGCGCAATACGCGCGATTGGCAGTGATTTGAAACGGTCGAAAACGCCTTTATCCATGTCCTCTCGCAACTGGACGCCGGTCACGATGGAGGTTGTAATTACAGTTTGTACAAGAATACCTGGGATAATGACAGGCAAATAACTCACGACATCACCTGAGATGGCTCCGCCGAAAATATAAGTAAACATGAGCGTGAAGATGATCGGTTGAAGGGTAACATCAAATAATTGCTCTGGTGTGCGTCGAATTTTCAGCAGACCACGATAAGCCATCGTCAGGGAATTACGTATGGATTGACGGAAACTTGTGTGGTTTTTCAGATGGCGTTCGGAAACGGGTTTAATCGATGTACTCATACTCTTGCCTCCTGTTTGTTACTTGTTGCGGTAGATGTCTCAGCATCGTTCTCTTGTACGCCATGACCTGTAATGGTTAAAAATACTTCATCTAATGTTGGCTTCTGTACACTCATCTCAGCCAAGTGAATACCTGATTCACGGAGGGAGATCAGCAGGTCAGTTACACGATCAGCATTCGCCATCGGAGCAGATATCTTACCAGCAACAACAGTTGAAGCCACTTTGAGTACTTGTTCAACGGTTCTTCGAGCTTGTTCAATATCGAGCGGATTTTGGACACTAAGCTGCAAGGATGAGGTACCGACGGAAGCTTTAAGCTCATCCACAGTTCCCTCGGCGACGACACGCCCACGATCGATGACTGCGATTCGGTCAGCAAGCTGGTCAGCCTCTTCGAGATATTGTGTTGTAAGCAGTATCGTTGATCCTGTATCGACCAGTCGACGGATTGTATCCCACATCTGAGAACGTGTACGAGGGTCTAACCCCGTCGTGGGTTCGTCTAAGAAGATGAGTGGAGGCTGCGCGATAAGACTCGCGGCGAGATCCAGTCGGCGTCTCATACCACCAGAAAAATTCTTCAACGGACGCTTAGCAGCTTCGGTTAACCCGAATTCTTCTAGTAATTCGTCTGATTTCTGACGGGCCTCTTTGCGGCTTAGCCCAAGAAGACGGGAGAAAATCATTAAGTTCTCTGTCGCGCTTAACGATTCATCGACAGATGCGTATTGACCGGTTACCCCAATCAATTGACGGACGATTTGCGATTCTTTCACGACATCGTAGCCGAAGATTTTGGCCGAACCTGCATCAGGTCTAAGGAGGGTTGCCAGCATATTGATCGTGGTCGTCTTCCCAGCGCCATTCGGGCCTAGAACGCCGTAAATTGACCCTGCTTTCACATTCAAATTCACACCATCTACCGCGCGATTTTCTCCAAAAGTTTTGACAAGCCCATGCGCTTCAACGGCCCAACCACCTTGATGCGCTAATCCTTTTCTTTGTAAAGAATCCAAAGTAATTCCTCCTAGATAACAATTGATGATGTGATTGTAACGTAGTTATTTAAACTGAATGTAAACAAATGTATGTATGGGAAACCGCATCTAATTTTAATAAATATACTATTGTAAATAATTGGTTATATGCTACAATAAAAGATACCATACGGTATCTTTTATTTGCATTAATAAGGCGATTGTACAGAGAAATAATTTCAGAAGAGATCACATGCCAAAAAAGGAGAGATGCACGATGTCTTTGAAAGAGCAATTGGAACAAGCCAAATCGGGATTTATCGCTAGGGTGCCTGTTGAAGCGCAGACACAGATTTTTCGTCACATAGCAGAGCAGCAGCAAACAGGGAATGTATACGGATTAAAAGTAGGAGACACTGCTCCGAATTTTGTCTTGACCAATCCCCTCGGTGAGCAAATAACGTTATACGATGAGCTGGTCAGAGGTCCGGTTATCCTCACCTTTTACCGCGGCAGCTGGTGTCCTTATTGCAATATACAGCTAAGAGCTTACCAGCAAATTCTGCCAGAAATTCTTGAGCATGGTGCCCAGCTGTTGGCCATTACACCGCAAAGTCCTGAGCATTCGCTAACGCAGAAGGAGAAAGAGCAGTTGACTTTCCAGGTGCTGAGCGATCCAGATGGTCTTGTCGCTGATCGTTTTAACCTTTTGTTTGAAATGCCAGATTATCTTCAACATACATTCAAACATATCCTCGGTAGAGATCTCGCGGCATTTAATGCGACCGATCGTTGGATACTGCCAATCCCGGGCATTTACTTGTTAGATACGGAGAGGATCATCCGCTTTGCGCAAGTAAACCCCGATTTCATGACACGTATGGAGCCGCAAGATCTTATTACGCAATTGAAGAAGCTCTAACTGGCAGGAGAATTTATCTATAGTTATCCTTTCCTTCGAATTGGTAAATCCTAATGTGCTATGATGAACTCATGCATTACGCATGGTACAGGAGGATCTCAACATGTCATTAATCAATGTTACAAACCTAACGTTTGCTTACGATGGCAGCTACGATAACATATTTGAAGATGTCAATTTTCAAATTGATACGGATTGGAAATTAGGTTTTACAGGAAGAAACGGGAGAGGGAAGACAACATTTCTCAGCTTATTGCTTGGTAAATACGAATACAGCGGACATATTTCTGCGAATGTCAGCTTTGAATATTTCCCTTTTCAAGTCAACAACAAACAAGATCAGACGATTGATATCATCAATGATATTTTGCCAGATTATCATCATTGGGAATTAATGCGTGAGCTCACCTTACTGAAGGTTTCGGAGGACGTTCTTTATCGACCATTCGAGTCATTGTCAAACGGAGAGCAAACGAAAGTGTTGTTGGCTGCTTTATTTCTAAAGGAGAACAGCTTCTTGTTAATTGATGAACCGACCAATCATCTCGACAAGGAAGCTAGAAAGTTGGTCAGTGATTATCTCAATACAAAGAGCGGATATATCTTAGTGTCTCACGACAGATCATTTCTGGATAATTGTGTAGACCACATCCTTTCCATCAATAAGACAAATATTGAAATTCAAAAGGGTAATTTCTCCGATTGGTGGGAAAATAAGCAAAGGCAAGATCACTATGAGCTCGCAGAAAATGAGAAGCTGAGGAAGGATATCAAACGATTATCCGATGCGGCTAAGCGAACGAGCAACTGGTCTCACGAAGTCGAGAAAACGAAGAATGGTACTAGAAATTCGGGTTCCAAGGTAGATAAGGGGTATATTGGTCACAAGGCAGCGAAAATGATGAAACGCTCAAAATCCATTGAGCAAAGACAAGAATCCGCCATCGAAGAAAGGTCTAAGCTGCTCAAAAATATTGAAAGTGCTGAAGACCTCAAGATAACTCAACTTGCCTATCACAAAAACCAACTTGCTGCACTTGAACATGTTTCGATATATTACGGCGAAAAGAGGGTATGTCAAGATGTCAGCTTTACAATCGAACAAGGTGAGCGGATTGCGCTTTCAGGTAAAAATGGCTCTGGCAAATCAAGTATAATCAAACTGCTCTGTGGTGAGAACATCAACTATACAGGGACTTTCCGAACGGGAAGCCAACTTCAAATATCTTATGTTTCCCAGGATACCTCGCATTTACATGGCAATTTAACGGACTACGCGAAGAATAATAGGATTGATGAGAGTCTGTTCAAGGCGATTTTAAGGAAGCTGGATTTTGCTAGAGTCCAATTTGAAAAAGATATTTCGTCCTTTAGTGGCGGCCAGAAGAAGAAAGTGCTGATCGCCAAAAGTCTGAGCGAGAAAGTACATCTGCATATTTGGGATGAACCGCTTAACTTTATTGATGTGATTTCGCGCATGCAGATTGAAGAGCTATTGCTTGAGCACGCGCCAACTCTACTTTTTGTAGAGCATGATAGGGAATTTTGCGATAATGTTGCAACGAAGATTATCGAACTTTAATTCGGCAATTTCGGACTAAGAGCCTGAGAAATCAGGCTTTTTCTATTTAATGTAGTAAATAATTATTGTGATTAATTACTGGGGGGGATCCATGATTCTTTACTTCGAGTAAGAAAGCATTAGAATAGAAGTATACTTTGAAATTTCTAATGGAGTTGACGTATCGTGTATTTGAGAAGACTCGAAGTTCAAAAGAACGAGCATTTCGATCCTGGAAAGTATCCATTTTCCATACCGTCAATCCAATCGTTAACTTCGATTTCGTTTCAGAAGAATGTGACTTTTTTCGTTGGAGAGAATGGTTCAGGTAAATCAACGATCCTTGAAGCCATCGCATACCAATGCGGATTTAACACGGCAAGCGGCGGAAGAAACAATGTGTATGACGTCAACGCAGCTCATTCCACTCTGGGGGAGCATTTACGTCTGTCTTGGATGCCGAAAATTACGAATGGCTTTTTTCTCCGAGCAGAAACCTTTTATAATTTTGCCAGCTATTTAGACACGATGCCTGAAAGCTTACCCTATTACGGGGGTCGCTCCTTACACGAGCAATCGCATGGCGAAGCGTTTCTCTCACTTTTCAAACATCGATTTGGGAAAAAGGCGATTTATCTGCTCGACGAGCCCGAGGCGGCATTATCCCCTGCAAGGCAGTTGGCCTTAATGCGTGTAATCAAAGATTTAGAGAAGGAAGCTCAGTTCATTATCGCAACGCATTCTCCTATCCTGCTTGGATATCCAGATGCGCAGATTCTTAATTTTGATGATCAACCAATAAGTGACATCCAATATGAGGAAACGCTTCACTATATGATTACCAAACGGTTTCTTGACAATAGAAAAATGATTCTAGATGAGCTGTTCGAAGATTGATTTCGAGCAGCTCATTCACGTTCAACTACTTAAGAATTGTCAGTGGTTCGAAATTGGGATAGACATACGGCGAACTTGGAGCCTCGATTTTTTCAATTTGAGTGGCTTTGATTTTGAAGATGTCGTTGCCATTGTAATGACCATTTTGAATGGTTCCAGTAACTTTAACCCACCTATCTTGCGGGAAATTTTGCGCTGTGGGGAACTCCACCAAGACCCCGTAAGGAGATGCATCCGCAGAGCAGCAACTAACCGCGAATCGGCCAACAACGATTTGATCCGTCCTCATTTTATCCTCCTCACGATATACAAATCCTGTTAGCTCTATTTCCTTGCCTATAAAATTATCTTTGAAAAGATCTATCGTCGACAGGATCTCCATGTAGATGTCTGGCTGTACAAGGATACGATCCTTTTTATAAAGGATAACACCCATCTTAGCAAAATCTTCGTTCCACTCGTCAGGGGACTTAAATAGTTGTTCGACATCAGACTCTGGCTGAGCAGTTTGTGCAGCTTCCGGTTGACTAGCTCGTAAAGTTTGACTGCTCGAGGCAGGTTTAGGGAAACTAGGCAAATCATAAGATTCAGCATGTGGAGTAGTCACACTAGTTGTGGCAGCAGAAAGATTCATCCCTTTGGCAGCGACCATTGCACTATTTAACGCTGTATCTGGAAGTAGGAAGCCGATCATCAGTGGTAGAACGAGCAGCCCATATGCCCCTACATTTCGTAGGGTTAAAAGCGGAGCTGGCTGATTACAATCACAGTCTACTGGTTTACCCGAATAGGCACGCAGTGCCATGAAACCTTGAAAGCAGGCGATGATATACAAGAAGACGGAAGCCATTTTGACGTAAATCATCATACGCGGGGCGATATATAACTGTAGTGAATCTGATTTCGTTAGGGCAACAATATAGCTGGAAAACCCAAGCAAAATCAGTGTACGAAAGAAATGATGATAGCTGGTTACACGCGTGTGATTCAAACGAATCCCTCCTAGAATTAGTTAGATAATTTGATCCCAAAGCAATGAACAAGCAAGCACCGTGCATGAGATTAAAAGGGCCAGAAGCAAGACGAATCTGATCTTAAACACCGAAAGCAGCATCAGTGTACTTTTGAAATCCAGCATGGGTCCGAATACAAGAAAAGTTAGTAATGAACCGGATGTAAATGAGGTTTGGAAAGAGGAAGCTACAAAAGCGTCTGAGGTCGAACAAATGGAAAGAATATACGCCAAGCCCATCATAAAGAAATGTGAAGAGATTGATCCTTGCCCGATAGCAAGCAGGCTTTCACGCTGCATAAACACCTGAATAAGAGCGGTCATCAGTGCGCCAAAGACGAGAAATTTGCCCATTTCAAAAAACTCACTTGAAGTATGAACGAAAAATGTCATTACTTTATTGGGCTTACCACTTTGAGGGTGATGATGGTGATGGTGGTGGTGATGGTCGAGATGATGGTGGACCTCAAGAACTTGCTCTTTCGCCCCATGATCTTGACCTAATCTTAAAGGACTACTTTTTATCAGGCGGTAGAGAATCAATCCGATAATGATGACCACAAGGAAGGCAAGTCCCATTCGAGAGTAGGCGATGGAAGGATGATTGCGAAAGGCCGTTAGCGTAGCCGCGAAAACAATTGGATTAAGGATGGGGCCAGCGATAATAAAAACGACGGCAATGTACACAGGCATTCCTTTTAGAATGAGTCTACGAACGATCGGAATCATACCACATTCACACATGGGGAAAAGAATGCCTATTAGGCAAGCGAATAATATGCCAAGAATGGGGTTTCGAGGTGTGAATCTTCGAATGGTTGACTCGGGCACGAATGTTTGAAGCAAGGACGAAAGCAGGACGCCAAGTAAAATAAATGGTATTGCTTCAAGTATCAAGCTAATGAAAATCGTTTTAAAGGATTGCAAGTGGTCAACTGTAAAAAAGCTGTTTAGGAAAGTATTTTTTTCGGAATTACTTAGCATGTCAGAGACTCCTTCACCTACACATATTCTATATTAAAAGTAATATTTACGATTAAAATCATATGCTAATTTGGTATTTCTTGCAAGCACGTTATTGACAGCGTCGATAAAGCAAGATATATTACTCGTTGTAATACGTAAATTTTACTATTAATCGAACGTGATTTGAGTAGATCTAGTAAAGTACTGCTTGTATGTGAACTAGTTTCTGATGATTCATTCTATGTTGTATTCGTAAAATTTACGCATAAATGAGTGAAGGAGTTGAAATGAATGTTAATAGCCTCTTTACAGCAGGTGGAATTCGGGTATGCGGATACTCCCTGTATCCAAGATACACAATTGGACATTCAATCCGGCGAATTCGTTGCTGTGATTGGACCTAATGGCGCAGCAAAATCAACCTTACTTAAACTTATGCTGGGTTTGATTGTGCCATGGAAAGGTCACATGTTCTTATCACAGACGAATTCGAGAGGAGAGAAACTGCGAGTAGGCTACGTTTCCCAGCAGATCGCGGGTTTCAATAGCGGTTTTCCAAGTAACATCAGGGAGTTTGTACGCTCAGGTAGATTTTCCTGGGTACCCATGTTTAGCAAACTACGCAAAGAAGATGAAGACGTAATCGAAACAGCGCTTCGGCAAGTGGGAATGTGGGATATGCGCAAGCGTAAAATCGGCGAACTATCAGGTGGTCAGAAGCAGCGGATTTGCATAGCCCGAGCACTGGCGCAAGAGCCGGATCTGTTAGTACTCGATGAGCCAACGACAGGTATGGATCATGAAAGCCGCATTGGATTTTATCAACTGATGCATGATCAAGTGAATACGCTTGGAAGAACGGTTGTCATGGTCACACATAATCTGGAAGAAGTATCACCGTACATAAACAGAGTCATAGCATTAGAAAGAAAGGAGGAAGGAGGATGGAAATGCTGCACTACGACTTCATGCAACGGGCATTTTGCGCCGGTGGGCTGATTGCGATCATCGCTTCGTTACTAGGTGTGTATCTGATGCTTCGCCGACAAGCATTAATGGCCGATATGCTCTCACACGTTTCGTTAGCTGGCGTGGCGGGTGGTGCACTTATCCATATTCATCCAACATTAGGCGGCTTCGTCGTAGCAACGTTAGGTGCTGTCGTTGTGGAATACGTCAGGCGGTTGTATATAACCTTTAGTGAAATTTCAGTCGCCATTATTACGATTGGGGGTCTATCTTCAGCTGTAATTATCATGAGTTTAAGTCCAAGTATGAACAAAGGTTTTTCCGCTTATTTATTCGGGTCCGTCGTGGCTGTGAATGAAACAGAACTTGCACTCATGTTCATTGTGGCCGTTATCGGAGGTCTGTTTTTCTTCCTCTTCCGCCGTCAGCTGTATCAAATCACATTCGATGAAGATACCGCGAGAACGAATGGTATTCCTGTTAAATGGATTTCTCTTGGATTTAGTGTCTTAACAGGGATGATTGTGTCGGCAGCTATGCCAATCGTTGGGGTACTTCTCGTTTCATCACTCATAGTACTTCCGGCAGCCTTAGCCATACGCATTGCGCACAGTTTTACAGCTTCTCTTTTGATCGCAATGGGAGTGGGGTTACTAGGTGTGTTTTCAGGTCTTTCAGCTTCCTATACCTTCAGTACACCGCCAGGGGGAACGATTGCGATCCTACTTTTGATCATACTTATCTTAGGCTTAAGTATCCAGAAAGCTGTGGTGAGATTTCGTAAGACAACGAATAAAAATATCGTTGAAGATAAAGTTCCCGTACCTTTAATTCAAACCAATTAGGAGGAATATTTAAAATGAAAACGTTATGGGTTACAAAATCACTGATTCTTACTGGACTATCAACGATACTGATGACGACGGGATGCGAATCTAACACGGTCTCGAGCGATGGTAAACTCGATGTCGTCACAAGCTTTTATCCGATGTATGAATTCACCAAACAAGTTGCTGGCGAGCATGCGAATGTCATCGCGTTAATTCCTGCGGGTTCAGAGCCGCATGATTGGGAGCCGAGTGCCAAGGATATGAAAAAAGTGAAAGAAGCTGATGTATTTATATACAATGGCATCGTTGAGGGTTGGGCGGAGCAGGCCTTGCAAAGCGCTGCGAATTCGAAACGTGTCGTAGTTGAGGCGAGTAAAGGAATTGATCTCATACAAGGTCTACATGAAGAAGAGGAAGAAGAAGAAGATCATAGTCATGATTTGGATCCTCACGTATGGTTATCCCCACTTTTAGCTCAGCGTGAAGTAGAAGCAATTGCACAAGGTCTGATAGCGGTGGATCCCACACATAAAGATGATTATCGGAATAACACTGATCGTTATATCGCTAAGCTCAAAGCCTTGGATGATACGTTCCGAGAAACCCTTGCTACTGTTAAACATAAAGAGTTCGTAACACAACATGCGGCATTTGGTTATTTGGCCAAGGAATATGGTTTAACACAAGTCCCCATCGCTGGTCTTTCACCTGAAGAAGAGCCCGCACCGGACAAAATGGCGGAGATCATTCAATTTGCGAAGGAGAAGCAAGTCAAAACGATCTTTTTTGAAACGTTAGTTGATCCGAAGGTTGCAACAACGATTGCCAAGGAAATCAATGCACGTACGGATGTCCTTAACCCACTTGAAGGTTTAACAGCTGAGGATAAGAAGAATAACTTGGATTACATAAGTGTGATGACGAACAATCTCCAAGCATTGAAGAAAGCATTTGATGAATAGGTTGATGAGATGCAAACTAAAGTTTTCTTTTTCACATTTGAAATACGTAAAAATTACGATTAAAAGAAAGGGGACATTGTCCATGCAGACAATACCTGTTACAGTAGTAAGCGGTTATTTGGGAGCCGGGAAAACAACCTTATTAAACCATATTCTACATAATCGAGATGGCTTGAAAGTAGCGGTCATTGTGAACGATTTAAGTGAGGTTAACATCGATGCGGATCTCATCAGACAAGGCAATGGTCTCTCACGAACCGAAGAAAGCTTAATTGAAATGTCCAACGGTTGCATTTGCTGCACCTTGCGAGATGATCTGTTGAAGGAAGTTGAACGACTTGCCAAGGAAAACAAATTTGATTATATTCTGATCGAATCAACGGGTGTTGGTGAACCGCTGCCTGTAGCTCAAACCTTCACGTATTCGGACGAAGAGCAAGGAATCGATCTTAGCCAACTATGTCGATTGGACAGTATGGTTACTGTCGTTGATGCTTTCCGATTTTGGACAGATTATTTCTCTGGAGAAACGCTGCTTGAACGTAGTCAAGCCGTAGGAGATGACGATACGCGAGAAGTTGTTGATCTGCTGATCGATCAAATTGAGTTTTGTGATATTCTAATTTTGAATAAGTGTGATAGGTTGGAAGCTGAGGAATTGAATGAGCTGGAAGGGGTGCTCCGCAAACTGCAGCCGAGGGCTAAGTTTATTCGCGCTATTCACGGACAGGTAGCTCCTTCTGAAATTCTGAATACACAGCTGTTTAACTTCAATGAAGCCAGCACGTCATCTGGTTGGCTGCGAGAATTGGAGAAACAAACGCATACTCCTGAAACGGAAGAATACGGCATTTCCTCGTTCGTGTATGAAAGAGCTCGACCATTCGAGCCCTCACGACTGATGTCTTGGATGGCAGATTGGCCAGCAGAAATCGTCAGATCCAAAGGGATCATGTGGCTGGCAACGCGCTATAATTACGCTCAAAGCCTCAGCCAAGCTGGACCATCTATCCGGTTTGGAACTTCGGGCTATTGGATTTCAGCGCTTCCTGAAGAGGAAAGAACAGCTATTCTGGAAGAAGATGCCGATGCTATCACACATTGGGATGACACCTATGGGGATCGGATCAATCAAGTTGTTTTCATCGGCATTGATATGGATCGTGATGGAATTCGTACATCCCTTGATGCATGTTTATTGACAGATGCTGAGATGCTAGCAGATTGGACACAGTTCCGCGATGAGCTTCCTAATATCATTATGGAAATAGAGGAAGAGTGCGTTCTGTAGTTTTATTATGCAACAAGGTAGCCGGCGAAGGCAGCGAAGGATGCTGTAAGGCCCGAAAAGGGCCTTACAGCACCCGCGACCGCTCGCGAATGGACAATAGCGCCCCAAAAGGGCCTTACCGTCACCCGCGACCGCTCGCGAACGGACAATAGCGCCCTGAAAGGGCGCTATTTGTCCCGGTATGCGGCTAAGCGGCGTTTCGCCGGCTTTAAGGCCCGAAAAGGTCCTTACCGTCACCCGCGACCGCTCGCGAATGGACAATAGAGCCCCAAAAGGGCGCTATTAGTCTCGGATCGCGGCCTAAGCGGCTTTTTCGCCTGCTTTAAGGCCCGAAAAGGGCCTTACCTACACCCACGACCACTCGCGAATGGACAATAGCGCCCAAAAAGGGCGCTATTTGTCTCGGTTCGCTGCCTTTGCGGCGATTTCGCCTACTTTAAGGCCCGAAAAGGGCATTTTTAGTTAGAACAATCTCCTAGCCGTAACAAAACGCTTCTTCCATTTCTCATCGAATGCCGTGAAGTGAACGCCATCCTCTTTGGAATACGTTTGAAGGATCCGACCATTTCCTGCATAGATACCTACATGACCAATATCGAGCCCACGTGCTGTGAAAAAGAGGAGATCCCCTTTGCGAATGTCATCAAGCTTGACTTCTTTCCCTTGCAGCGCTTGGTCATAGGAGACGCGAGGCAAATTCTTTGACAATACTTGACTAAAAACGTACTGAACGAAAGACGAGCAATCGAATGTATTCGTCTGCCCTGAAGCGGCACCGAACTCGTAAGGTGTTCCAATAAATTTGGAACCGAAAGTAATTAACGCATCCGCTTGCTTCGCCGCCTTCGATGAGATCGAGTAATCTGAATACATCGGGGCAGAGGAGATAAAACCTATTGTACCGTCTTGTGTTTGTACCTCTAACCAATCAGGGTTGATTTCACGAATAACGTGGATTTTTTCAGTTTTCGAAAGCATACGAAGAACGTGGATATCGTTATCTTTTGCTGGCATGTCTCGTAAGTTGACACCATAAAGGATCGAGGTTTCATAGTCGTGAACGGATGAGATGGTAATCGAGCGAGAGTAGTCATGCCATTTCACGAGATTACCAAGCGTTTCACTAATAAATCGCAATGGCATCATGGTGAACCCATCAATAATTTTGCCAGGCACGGGCAGCTCTAGCCGTTCTTTATTTTTAAAAGCATATGTGTTTCCGATTTGATAGGTAACGGTGACGCCTTCTTTCACGGCTGAAACTGTACGTGTTTTCTCATCCCATGAAATTGTTGCTCCCTCAGCTTCAAAAAGGGCTCGCATAGGAACGAAGCTAAAGCCCTCATCAATAACAGGAGGTGTCTGAAAGGACAGCGGAAGCCCGTCCAAAAACACAGCAGGCGACTCACTCTCCCCAGCCTTAACAGTTGTTGCATGGAGCAGCAGCATGCTCAGTAACGCAATATGGGTACCTCGCAAGATCCGATTTCTAATCCTCATGGTTGTAGTCCTCATACTTTCTGTTGATGCTATATATTTCGTAAAGCATGATTTCCTTGAGTCGGTATTAGTGAATCTGCGTTCTTAAAATTAAGAAGACTGCCCTAAAGTAGACGAATCTACTTATCGGACAGCCTCTTGACGGTGCGTTGATTGATGGAGCTCTTGCCTTGAACCTTACTTCGCTCGGTAACTACCTCATCACATCATTGCAGTACAAATACTACAGTAAGTGGTATGCGGCACATCTCCTCGCCTCCATATGGATTCAATAACAAATTCCCTTGTGTAAATTGTCTGCGACACAACACCTCACCACTGCGTCACCGTCATAAAATATTATGTCCGCCTTCATCAGACAATATACACGGATTTGGTTAAAAGTAATCAACAATGAATACATATAGAAGCATCAACGAAAAAAGGGGTGATACGCATGCGCCCAGGATACGGAATGTTTCAACAGCAAACTGCGAAAATGCGTTTGACGCCCCAACTTCGAAAAGCGATAACGATCCTCAAGCTCTCGACACCGGAATTACTTGAAGTTATTCAACATGAGGTAACTGAAAACCCGGTATTGGAAATATCCGGCAATAAAGGGGACGCTAACAACCTCACGTCTCCATTTTTCCATGGCACTAGAAGAACTGATTACAACTATGACCCTTTACTTCACGTCGCATCGAACGAGGTATCCCTGGAGAGGCATTTAAAGGAGCAATTAGGCTTTATAAAAAAAATACCGCCATCCATTCGACATACGGTCTCATTTATGATTGGGAATTTAGACCATAATGGGTATTTAGGCTCCACCTTACCTGAAATTTCTGATGTATGTAAGATAGAGCTTTCTCAGGTGGAACGTGCGTTAGGGATCCTGCAGAGTTTGGAACCCCGCGGCGTTGGGGCTAGAGATTTGAGAGAATGTCTGCTGCTTCAGGTCCAGTCGATGGCTGATTGCTTTCCATTAGTCTCTCTATTAATTCAGAAACATTTGAACGATATTGCGAATTACCACATTCATAAATTAACGACGATACTGCAGGTGTCCACACAAGAAATTCAGGCTGCGATTGATGTCATCAAAAGACTGAATCCTAGACCTGGCGCAGCCTTTCATATTGAAACGGTTCCTTATATCATTCCGGAAGTCATTATTGAAAAAGCAGGGGAGCATCTCGTTGTGCTGCTCCATCAAGCAGCTTCTTCCCGACTTTCGGTTAATGGTTATTATGAACGAATGGCCATAGTGAATAGCGACAATAACGAGGTAACCAAGTTTCTCAACGGTAAATTACATGCCGCGAATTTCTTTCTGAAATGTTTGGAACAAAGACGAAAAACGATATTCCGAGTAACGCAAGCCATCGTAGAGGAGCAAAACGATTTTTTCTGGAAAGGAACTGCACATCTCAAACCTATGACCTTAAAGCAGATTGCTGATAAATTAGGCGTTCATGAATCAACGGTAAGTCGCGCTACAGCAGGGAAATACGCCCAAACACCTTGGGGCATCTTCGAACTGAAATATTTCTTTCCCTCCGGGCTGCAAATGGACATGGGTGATTCCGCTTCTTCGGAACATGTTAAAACGAGAATCAAGACATGGATTAGTGACGAAAATTCCAGAAAGCCATATTCCGATCAAAAGCTGGCTGATTTAATGAAGGAGGAGGGCATCTCCATTTCCCGTCGCACGATTACCAAATATCGGGAAGAACTCGGCATTTCGTCTTCTGTGAGAAGAAAACGCATATAGTTTGAAGGGAGGGTAGTGCTCGCAATTGCTAGCATTTCACTATAATGATTTGGCCCATAAATTCATGTCTTCAAATTTATCATAAATATCACAATTTTTCGTAAGTCTGCCGTAATAACGGTACCCCATTTGGAAGAAAACGGCATTCATACCGAAAGAAAGAGCTCTAGATAGAGAATAAGAGCAAGTGATATTCCGTGAGATCAATTCAGCTTCTAATGCATGTATAAGTAGTCGCATGAGTCCTTGATTACGATAAGCCGGAAGCGTTGCACAATCCGTCATTTCGGCGTTCGCATAGACCGAATTGATCTCTGCGGAAGCGGCGCTTATGAGTTGATTTTCCGACTCGACGAGATAATAGATCGTTCCTTCCCGCATGGTTTTCTCCACATACATGGAATCATTCATAGGTGTGGGGTAGGTCTGAAAGATAAGGCTATATAAACGGGAGAGTTGATCCGCATCCTCCAGTCGAGCCAGGCGCATACTCATGTTGCTCGGAACCGATGGATGATCGTGCTTAACCGGTAAAGAAAGTACCTGCTGAAGAATCTGATCTTCTTCTAGCCAATAGTCGCTAGTCCGGCGCTCTAGGTCATTATACATGGCCATACAATAAGCATCACTTCCATTAAAATACCCTTTATAAATGCCTTCCATCATACAGCCCATTGATAATAAAGCCTGCCAATCCACTTCTCGTGATTTGATAAAAGCCTTAGTCAAAGCATGTTTTTTGGCTATATCAACTATTCGCCTGTAAATGACATCAATCTTTCCCGAATAGTCATCTACCCGTAACCTTTTATTCATAACATCAAGGCAAAACATAATCGTATAATCGGTACCGCTCTCAACTTGATTCGTATAGGTTGGCAGATCACTTGGCATCCAGCATCCCCCTTACCTCTCAATTTGCAGCAAAATTTTAACAACTGCCAAAATTTTTGCGGCTTTACCTGCATATTCAGCCTACGAAGTGCTCAAATACCACTGCGGAAAAGTTGGCATCTTTATTGCATGATTACCGTTAGGCGTAAGAATGTTCTATACCATATGAGGGAGGATGCACGCATATGAATTGCATGTGGTGTGAAACGGAAGATATCCGTGAAAGCGTGAAAGATTGCTACTGGATTATGCCCGATGGGAGACTAGCGGTTCAAATACTTGAAATTCCCGCAATCGAATGCGCCAACTGCCGTACTTATGTGTTAGAAAGCACCGCACAGCAAATTGAAGAGACGTTGTATTGGCATGATGTTTCTGGGCTTGGAACCACATTTCGCTATGAAGATCTGTTAAAGGCTCCGCGTGTAAAAAATATGTTTCTAAAATAGAAACGTAGCGATAAGTGATCTGTGGGGGTGCCTTATGAAGCGGGAGCATGTCATCAAACCGGTTTTGGATCACCAGTATCCCACGATTCAATATGGGAAAGGGATTTATCTCTACGATGATCAAGGCAAAGTCTATATCGACGGTTGCTCGGGAGCAGTGACAGCCGGAATAGGACACGGGGTACAAGAAATCATCGATGCGATGATGGAGCAAGCGAACAAAGTGTCCTTCGTCTATCGTTCACAGTTTACCAGTGAGCCCGCGGAGAAGCTGGCAGAAAAACTAAGCGATCTAGCCCCTGGCAACGATTACTGGACCTTCTTCGTGAATAGCGGCTCAGAGGCTACGGAGACAGCGATGAAGATTGCCATTCAGCACTGGCAGGAGAAAGGTAGGCTAGGCAAAAATAAAGTGATCTCAAGGCGAATGAGCTATCACGGTATCACGCTAGGTGCACTTTCGATGTCAGGACATGTCCTGAGAAGAAGGAGGTTTGTCCCCTTATTAGAAGATTTTCCTGTCGTCATGCCGCCTTATTGCTACCGCTGTCCGTTAGGTAAAACCGTAGGGGACTGTCAATTGGCATGTGCAGACGATTTGGCAACGGCGATAAAGCGGATCGGAGCTGAACATATCGCCGCGTTCATCGCAGAGCCAATTATTGGAGCTGCAGGGGGAGCTATTGTTCCGCCAGAGGGCTACTACAAGAAGATAAAAGCTATTTGTGAACAGCATGACATCTTATTCATCGCTGATGAGGTCATGACAGGTATTGCCCGAACGGGAGCTATGTTCGGCATGCAGCATTTCGAGGTTGAACCGGATCTCATGGCATTGGGCAAGGGGATGAGCGCTGGCTATACGCCGATGGCAGCCACACTTGTCAAAGATCATGTGATGGAGCCCATTCTAAAGGGCACCAAAAGTATCATGTCTGGCCATACGTACAGCGCCAATCCGCAATCTGCGGCTGTATCGTTAGCGGTACTTTCGTATATCGAAAAGCATCAGTTAGTCAGTGCCGCAGAGATCAAAGGTGATTATTTGTTAAACTCGCTGCGCCAATTGGCAAATGGGATTGAGATGATCGGTGATGTGAGAGGCAAAGGGCTGCTTCTAGCCATCGAATTTGTTGCGAATCGGTCTGACAAGCGACCATTCCCATTTGGATTAGGTGTTACGTCGCGGATCATCGAGAATTCCTTTCAGAAAGGGTTGCTTGTTTACCCTGCTGCTGGCGCGGTGGACGGGGAGGGGGATGCGATTATCGTCGCACCGCCTTTGGTCATCTCCGAGGAGGAAATCGACCAACTTGTCCGGATATTGGCTGAATCCATTCGGGAAGTCATGGCGGAGATTACCCCATCCGCATCGGAGGAGATATGATGGTGCCAAGAGAGAACGCACGAGTGAACGAAGGCGACGGCAAAGTGAGAAGCTTGGAAGAAGCGCTTCAAACGATATCAGATGGGTGTACGTTGATGTTCGGCGGATTTGGAGGGATCGGAACGCCACCAACATTAGTCGAGGGCATCCTTCAAAATGGCGTCAAGGATCTAACCATTATTGGAAATGATACGGGATTTCCCCACATCGGTATTGGGCGTTTAGTAACGGCAGGACGTGTGAAGAAAGTGATCGCTTCGCACATCGGTTCTAATCCTAACGTTGGTCAAATGATGGAGCAGGGCACCATGGAGGTCGTCTTTTACCCGCAAGGAACGCTATGTGAAAAAATTCGGGCCGGCGGTGTCGGGCTGGGCGGGATCTTGGTGGATGTCGGAGTCGGAACCATCATGGAGCAAGGAAAGGACACCGTTTCCATCGACGAGAAAACGTTCCTGGTAGAGCCGGCTTTGACAGCAGACGTTGCTATCGTGCATGCCAAAAAAGCTGATCCATACGGGAATCTCATCTACGATAAAAGCGGAAGAAATCTAAATCCACTCGTCGCCATGGCTGGCAAAATAACGATCGCCGAAGTCGATGAGATTGTACCGCTCGGTGAGCTGGACCCTGAAAGTATTGTCACGCCAGGCATTTTCGTGGATATGGTGATCTTGAGCAGAGGGGTGACTTGGGAATGGGTATGGGAAAAGAAACCCGCGACCGAATAGCAAAGCGGGCTGCTCAAGAATTGAAGAATGGCATGGCCGTAAATCTAGGTATCGGTATCCCGACGAAGGTTGCCGATTATGTGCCTGAAGACATTCATGTTGTTTTTCATGCAGAGAATGGGATATTGAGTGCTGGAGGCGCGCCAATTCCTGGCGAAGAAGATGCTTTTCTGTGCAACGCAGGCGGATATCCCATCACGATTCATCATGGTGCTTCCTACTGCGATAGTGCGATTGCTTTTGCCATGATACGAAGAGGCTGTATAGATATTACGATCCTCGGGGCATTAGAGGTGAGTGAGCGAGGGGATCTCGCGAATTGGATCGTACCAGGGAAACGTGTGGCGGGAATCGGTGGGGCGATGGAGCTTGCGCAAAAAGCTAAAAAAGTCATCGTTCTGATGAACCATGTAAATCGAAATGGAGAGTCGAAGGTTAAAAAACAGTGCGACTTACCCCTAACGGCAGTGGCCTGTGTGAAATTGATCATTACGGAAATGGCTGTCATGGAGGTTTCGGAGCAAGGTTTGATTTTAAAAGAAGTCATGCTGCCCCATACGGTTGATGAAGTTGTTCGACATACGGAAGCTGCCTTACTTATTCCCGATACCATTCTGTACATCCCATAATGAGTCAGACAAAGGCTTGAAGGAGGGAATTCCTTTGCCTAATAAGCGTGTAGAGTTGCAAAAGCAAATTCATGAATGGATAAGTCTTCATCGTGAGGAAGGCACAGATTTTCTTCAGAAACTAGTAAGAATACCCAGTACGCAAGGGAATGAGCAGAAAGCTCAATTCCTCATCGCCGACAAATTGCTGGAGCTAGCGCTTGACGTTGATCTATGGGAACCGGATGGCGAGGCGCTGGCGTCACATAAGTATTTTTGTTCCCCTAGAAACCAGTTTATAGGGAGTCCGAACGTTGTTGGTGTTTTGAAAGGTATTGGAGGAGGGCGTTCTCTTTTACTAAATGGTCACATGGATGTCGTGCCAGAAGGAAATCGAGCGCAATGGCATGACGATCCATTTAGTGGTCATGTGGTGGACGGAAAGTTGTATGGTCGCGGGGCAACGGATATGAAAGGCGGGAATGTCTCTCTGCTTATGGCGATCGAGGCTGTTCAGAGTCTCGGAATAAAGTTGAAAGGCGATATTATTTTCGAAAGTGTCATTGAAGAAGAAAGCGGAGGAGCGGGGACCTTAGCTGCCATTGTAAAAGGTTATAAGGCCGATGCGGCGCTCATTCCGGAGCCTACCAATATGCGTATTTTCCCCAAGCAGCAGGGCTCTATGTGGTTCCGTATAGAGGTAAAAGGGCGTTCGGCTCATGGTGGAACGAGGTATGAGGGCGTTAGTGCAATTGAGAAAAGTATGATTGTGATTCAACACATTCGGGAACTCGAGGAAGAAAGAAATGCACGGATCACAGATCCGTTGTATGCGAATAACCCGATCCCGATCCCGATTAATATCGGCGTGATACAGGGAGGCAATTGGCCATCGTCCGTTGCCGATACCGTTAAGCTGGAGGGGCGAATGGGCGTCGCACCGGAGGAAACGCTTGATGTCGCAAAAGAGGAAATGCGTCAATGGATGGTGAGGCTGAGTGAGAAAGACCCTTGGTTCGAAGCCCATCCACCAAGTGTGGAATGGTTCGGCGCGCAATGGGTACCAGGCAGCGTCGATCCCGAACATGCTTTGATGCAGGTGCTCATGCAGCAATTCCGTGCGGTTAAACAGGAAGAACCCGTGATTGAAGCCTCACCATGGGGGACGGACGGCGGATTGCTCACCCAGATTGGTGAGACGCCTTGTGTCGTATTCGGCCCAGGCATCACACAGGTTGCGCATTATCCGAATGAGCACATCGTGCTGGAACATGTGTTCGAAGCTGCGGAGATTATCGCATTGACCATCCTTCAGTGGTGTGGATGGGAGGGAATGGAAGCAAATATACACAAAAAGCACCTATGAAGGGTGCTTTTTTGTATATATTGGCGTTTTCACTTGCTCCCAGCAGGTGTACCTCGCGCACTTTGACACAATAACTGGAAAACTGCACTTAGAATAAAAAGTGGACGTCTCTTAGTGTAGAAGTAATAATAAGCTTAACAATTAACTAAGAGGTGTCTCTCCATGAGCGAATCAAGACAACGATATAATGAAACTTTTAAACGTGAAGCTGTAAAGTATGTGCAAGAGCAGACTAAATCCTTAGAGCATATCGCGGACGAGTTGAATGTTAATCCTGGTACTCTTCGAAATTGGCTGGGGAAATACCGTGAGTTTGATCATGAGCCTGTGAACAAAGTGGAAAACCTCCGCGAGCAGTCTCAACTCATTGATGATCAGAAACGGGAAATCGAAGATCTCAAGGAAGAGATCGCAATTCTAAAAAAGGCCATGCACATCTTCAGCAAAGAAAGGAACTGAGATTTCAGTTTATTGAAGATCACCGCTCTGAGTTTCGATTGGAGAAGATGTGCAACGTTTTAAAAGTGTCCAAGAGCGGATATTACAAATGGAAAACAGCTGACGTCTCTGAGCAGTGCAAGCGTAAAGAGGAACTAACAGATCGTATTAAATACTATTTTCAACTGAAGCATGAAATCTATGGCAGCCCACGTATACACAAAGAACTTCTAAAGGAAGGCTTGTGCGTATCGGAACGGACGGTCGGCCTTATTATGCGTGAACAAGGGTTACGCTCCTGCATGGCACGTAAATTCAGAGTGCAAACAACGGATTCTAACCACGACCAGCCGATTGCGCCCAATCTCCTTCAGCAAGATTTTGCTGCAACGAAGCCAAATGAAAAATGGGTAGCAGATATTACTTACATTCCATGCCGTCAAGGAAAGCTCTACCTTGCAAGCATATTAGATCTTTACACAAAGCAAATTGTTGGATGGAAACTGTGTGACCGAATGACAACGGATCTCGTCTTAGATGCACTTAAGAAGGCTTATAGCGTGAAGAAGCCTAGAGAAGACCTGATTCACCATTCCGACCGAGGTTCTCAATATGCGTCCAAAGAGTACCGCAAACAGCTCGAAAACTACGGGATAACACCAAGTATGAGTCGAAAAGGAAACTGTTATGACAATGCCTGTATTGAGGCATTTCATAGCATTTTGAAGCGTGAATTCATCTATAGCAACCCAAAATTCAAGACCAAACAAGAAGCTCAGCAGAAGCTGTATCGGTATCTTGAGTTCTTTTACAACAGGACAAGGTCGAATAGCACAATTGGTTACATGTCACCTGAGCAATTTGAGCAGCTATACTACCAGCAGGTCGCATAACTTAGTGACGTCCACTTTCTTGACAGAAGAGCAAACCTACAGCTAATCTCAACTCGATCCCGTTTAATTTGAATTTAGCTGAAAAATCTCCAGTTATTTCAGTCAATTTGAGGCATTCTGGGGAAATATCGCTGAATTACCTGCAGGAAATCCAGTTATCTGCCTCACGAGGGCCATTTCAGCCAAATTAACTACAGGAAATCCAGCTATTCAATCGGGAGTTCTGTTGAGCAGCAGGAAATCCAACTACTCAACTGGCAACTCTGTTGCACTCACTTTCTTCTCTTTCTGCTGAGCCTTCATCAATTTATCCTTCATTTCATCGCGCATAGGTCGACGATCCTTCAGTGACAAGTGATCGGGTGTTTCCTGATACGTCTTCCTTCTACCAATTCGGCGCAAATTTTCTGGCACTAAGTTAAATTTTTCATCTTTCATGAGCGCAATAATGCCGGTGCTTTCCGGCTGTTTTTGGACGCCGTATATTTCGTTGAAATATTCGTCTGCACGGCCTGGTATATAGTTTTTCGGCTCGGGGTAACCCACGATAACACCTTCGTAATTGCGCAGAATTACTTTATCCTGGCTTTGTGAGATGAGATAGTTCGGTTGAAGTGCAATTTTCCCGCCACCGCCGGGTGCATCAACAACGAAGGTGGGCACCGCATACCCTGAAGTGTGGCCACGAAGGGATTCAATAATTTCAAGCCCCTTGGAAACGGGTGCACGGAAATGACCGATGCCCTCGGATAAATCACATTGATAAATGTAGTAGGGACGCACACGTATTTTCACCAGATCATGCATAAGCTTCTTCATAATATAGGTGCTGTCGTTGATGCCAGCGAGAATCACGGATTGATTGCCAAGCGGAACACCAGCGTTCGCAAGCATTTCACAGGACTTTTTCGCTTCTTCCGTAATTTCCAAAGGATGATTAAAGTGCGTATTCAACCAAACTGGATGATATTTTTTGATCATATTGCACAAATGCTCTGTAATTCGCTGTGGGAAAACAACAGGCGCTCTAGTGCCGATCCTTATGATTTCAACATGGGGGATTGCCCGCAAATTTTTCAAAATATACTCCAAAATATTGTCATTAATTAATAAGCCATCCCCACCAGACAGCAGAACGTCCCGTACTTCCGGCGTGTTTCGAATATAAGCAATCGCATCATCCAGCTGCTTTTTCGGAACGCCCATACCTACCTGACCAGAGAAACGGCGGCGCGTGCAGTATCTGCAATACATGGAACACTGATTCGTTACCAAGAACAACACCCTATCAGGGTATCGATGTGTTAGTCCGGGTGTAGGGGAATCTTCATCTTCGAAAAGGGGATCCTCAAGATCGTATTTGGTTTTCAATAATTCGGCAGATATCGGAACGGATTGCATACGAATCGGGCATCGCGGGTCATCGGGATTCATCAAGGAGGCATAGTAAGGCGTAATATTTAAAGGAATCGTTTGCGTTGATATACGAACGCCTTCCTCTTCCTCAGGAGTTAAATTCACGACCTTCTTTAGATCATCTAACGTACGAATGGTATGTGTCAGCTGCCATAGCCAATCATTCCATTGCTCATCTGTCACATGTTTCCATAGCTCAACTTGCTTCCAGTCACGTCGTTCCATCATTGCACCTCCAGCATGAATGTCTTCTCACGATTAGTAAGATGCAAGAAGGATGCCAACATTTCACTTTTCAACATGAGAAAGAAAAAGACCCCTCTCGGAGTCATGCTGATCCTATGATTTTCAAGGTTTTCTAACGATGCCGTAGCGGTTCAGCTTATACTGTAAGGCTTGGCGCTTGATCCCAAGCGCTTGTGCGGTGAGCGTGATGTTATATTGATGCAAAGCCAACGCATCTGTGATCGTTTCTTTTTCCATTTGTTTCACTTTATCGGTTAATCTACTGGTTGAATAATCTTCAATATCGTCCCTCCAAGGACTGGATCGAAGCGCTGTTGTTATTGTATTTCCCAGGAGATAAGCGGGCAGATGATGATCTTCGATCCGTTCGCACTCCAGCTCCATCATATTGTAGGTGGATTCGATGGCATGGCTTAATTCGCGAATATTGCCAGGCCAATGGTAATTCACTAAGGTTGCCAAAGCGGATGGAGAAATTCCGTTGATTTTCATGCCGAATAAGTGGTTAAATTTTTCAATAAAATGGGAAGTGAGAAGGGGAATATCGTCTTTTCTTTGCGCTAGAGGTGGCAGGTGCAAATTCACCACATTAAGCCGGTAATACAGATCGTTTCTAAGCAAGCCTTTGCCTAATGCTTCCTTCGGATCGATATTCATGGCGGTAATGATACGAACGTCGACTTGCTGTTCATGGGTTCCTCCGACTCGGCGTACGATGCCGTCTTGAAGAACGCGCAATAATTTGGCCTGCAGAAATAAATCCAAGCTATTTAATTCATCTAGAAAAAGTGATCCCCCGTTGGCTTGCTCGAATAAGCCAGCGCGATCAATTGCGCCAGTAAACGCGCCTCTAGCGGTTCCGAACATAATCCCTTCCATCAGCTCGTTGGGGACTGCCGCACAATTCTGAGCAATGAACAGTCGGTTCCGACGGGCTCCCGCATTATGAATGCTTTGGGCGAACAATTCCTTCCCAGTGCCTGTTGGACCTGATATCAGAACAGGCGAGCTCGTGCGCGATGCCTTCTTGGCGAAGGCGATAGTTTGCAAGAAGGATTCACTTTTGCCAATTAAATCACTGAAATGGTAACGGGCAGCGCCCGCATTCTTTTTATCCTTGGACGGGGATTCATAGATTTGATGCCTGAGATCCAGAATTTGATCATGTAGATGAACGATACTCGTGATGTCCTTGGCTACTTCTAAGGCACCGATAATTTCGCCATTTTCCAAGAGTGGGTACGTACTATTAATTGTTGTTATTCTTTTCCCCGTAACATTCACGTACGTTTGAATTTTTTCGCGGATTTCAATCCCTGTTTGCAGCACTTTCATGAAGGTGCTCGTTTCATTCGTTAGCGAAGGGAAGAGGTCGAAGAAATTTTTCCCTACAACTTGTTCCCTTTTAAAACCATCCGTCTCCGCCATCTTCTCATTATAAAAAATAGTAATTCCCTTGTTATCAATCAGGTGAACACCGACATCAATGATCGTCAACATCTGCTCAAAATATTTAGATCCATGATCGTTCTGCTCGGACATTAGGTTCACCCGCCTCACGAAGAATGGTTCAGTGGTTCAATTAAAAGCTTATGATTGTAGGCCTGCAAAAATGACACGGACATGATTTGCAGCTCATCTGCATAGAAATCGAGTGAAACGCGATAACAACGCTTGGATGCTTCTACGACGACAATGATAAAAAGGTGGGTTTCCTGTGAACACACAAGTCTATCGGCCCAAGAATCCAGTACGATTTGTTACGGCGGCAGCATTGTTTGATGGACATGATGCGACTATTCATATTATACGAAGAATTTTACAGGCATCGGGGGTTGAAGTGATTCATTTAGGTCATAACCGATCCGCTCATGAAGTTGTCCATGCCGCTATCCAAGAAGATGTGCAAGGCATTGCAATAAGCACTTATCAAGGGGGACATATTGAGTATTTGACCTACATGTACGATCTTCTCCAGCAAAAAGGTGCCGGGCACATTAAAATATTCGCAGGTGGTGGTGGTGTCATCGTTCCTTCCGAGATCCATCATTTGCACCAATATGGCATTGCCAAAATCTTTTCGCCTGATGATGGGCGAGAACTTGGTCTACAAGGCATGATCAATCACATGATTCGAGAAGTTGACTACCTTACGCCAAGGAAGCTTCCGAATGACATAGATGACCTACACATTTCGAAAGAAAACCATTGGAATGTGATTGCAAGCAGCATAACTGCAGCCGAAGAAGTCGCTGGAAGCGGCCGATTTGTGCAATTGGTACCTATTTTAGCAAATGAACAAGCTCCTTTAACTCAAGCACCTGTACTTGGCATCACGGGGACAGGAGGAGCTGGAAAGAGTACGTTAACGGATGAGCTGGTCAGACGCTATCTCGCCCAATACCCCGACAAAAGCATCGCAATCATTTCAATCGATCCTTCCAAAATGAAAACAGGCGGTGCACTCCTCGGTGACCGTATCCGTATGAATGCTGTCAACAGCCCAAGAGTTTATATGCGCAGCTTAGCAACTCGAGAGGCGAAGTCTGAACTAAGCGTTGCGACCAAGGAAGCCATACAAGTGCTCCAAGCTGCTGGCTATCATATGGTGATTGTTGAAACAAGTGGAATTGGACAAGGTGATTCTGCCATTGTGGATCTCTGTGATGTGGCGATGTATGTGATGACTAGTGAATTTGGCGCAGCGACTCAGCTGGAGAAAATAGACATGATCGATTACGCAGATATCGTTGTCATCAATAAGTTCGATCGACGTGGCTCAGAAGATGCATTGCGTGATGTGCGTAAACAATATCAAAGAAGTCATGGCTTATTTGATACACCTGCCCAGGAAATGCCGGTATTTGGTACGATCGCCAGTCAATTTAACGACATTGGAACGGATGTTCTGTTTAAAGAGGTAATGAAGCTCGTTGCGGGCAAAACAGGCGGAGATTGGTCTATTGATGAGAAAGAGAATTTGCAGCCTGTTACCACTAAGAATGTGATCATTCCACCAAACCGTACCGGTTATCTCGGGGGAATTGTGCGAACGATCCGACAGTATAAGCAATTTACAGCTGAGCAAGTCAAGTTAGCGCGTAAGCTATTTCAACTAAGAGGAACCAAGGAGATAATGCTTTCCGATCATCAGGGTCTGCTGAACTCGGCCGAAGAAAGGGATGCGTTGATAGGCAAAATAGATGGTATGATCGCACATTATCATGCGAATCTTCATCCAACATGTCTCAAGCTGCTTGAGGAATGGCCACAGATTCGTGAAGCTTACACACAAGATGAATTAGTTACTCGCATTCGTGATCGTGAGATGAGATCTACCCTGTTTACTGAATCGCTGTCTGGGAGTAAAATTCCCAAGATCAGTTTGCCAAGGTATGAGGATGAAGGGGAAATCCTTCAATGGCTGCTGAAAGAAAATTTGCCAGGCTACTTTCCTTACACAGCTGGTGTGTTTCCTTTTAAACGAACGAATGAAGAACCTAAGCGCCAATTTGCCGGAGAAGGAACACCTGAGCGCACCAACCGACGATTCAACTATTTATGTCAAAATGAGGAAGCGAAGCGATTGTCGACTGCTTTTGACAGCGTTACTTTGTACGGCCATGATCCCGACTATCGACCTGATATTTATGGAAAAATAGGGAACAGCGGTGTGAATGTCTGTACAATAGCAGATATGAATAAGCTGTATGCAGGATTCGATTTGTGCCATCCTTCAACAAGCGTTTCCATGACCATTAATGGACCTGCGCCTATGATTTTGGCCATGTTCATGAACACGGCAATTCAGCAGCAAGTAGAGAAATTTGTTCAGAACCAAGGCCGTCAACCTACAGATGAAGAATATGCACAAATCAAAGCTTGGACGCTTCAAAGCGTTCGTGGTACGGTGCAAGCGGATATTTTGAAAGAGGATCAGGGACAGAACACTTGCATTTTCTCAACTGAATTTGCGTTGAAAATGATGGGTGACATGCAGCAATATTTCATTGATCATAAGGTGCGAAACTACTATTCCGTCAGTATTAGCGGTTATCATATTGCAGAAGCGGGAGCTAACCCAATCACGCAGTTGGCTTTTACATTAGCAAATGGATTCACGTTTCTTGAATATTATTTGAGCCGCGGCATGCATATCGACGATTTTGCGCCGAATCTATCTTATTTTTTCAGTAATGGACTCGATCCTGAATATACCGTCATGGGTAGAGTTGCGCGCCGCATCTGGTCAACGGTCATTCGAAATCAATATGGCGGGAATGAGCGAAGTCAGAAGTTAAAGTACCATATTCAAACGTCAGGCCGATCATTACATGCCCAGGAGATGGACTTCAATGATATTCGTACCAGCCTGCAGGCACTCATGGCGATCTACGATAATTGCAATTCCTTGCACACGAACGCCTATGATGAAGCAGTTACGACACCGACGGAGAATTCCGTGCGCAGGGCGATGGCAATTCAATTGATCATCAATAAAGAATTTGGCTTGACGAAGAACGAGAATCCATTGCAAGGTGCTTTTATTGTGGATGATTTAACGGATCTTGTGGAAGAAGCCGTGTTAGCTGAATTCGAGCGAATTCATGAGCGTGGCGGTGTATTAGGGGCAATGGAAACGCAATATCAACGCGGCAAGATCCAAGAAGAATCCCTTTTCTATGAGCGTAAAAAGCATGCCGGAGAGCTGCCGATTATCGGTGTGAATACGTTTATTAAGCCGAGTGATCATCATCCTGTAGCTGAAATCGAGCTGGCACGATCGACAGTGGAGGAGAAAGAAACTCAAATTGCTCAGCTTCAAGCCTTTCATGAACAGCACAAGCTGGTATGTCCTGCGGCACTTGAACGATTAAAGCAGACAGCCCGCGATAACGGGAACCTTTTTGAAGAACTCATGGAGACGGTTAAAGTCGCATCGCTGGGGCAAATCACAACGGCCTTATATGAAGTAGGCGGACAGTATCGCAGAAATATGTAAAATTGAAAAAAGTTAATAGAATCATATAGCTCATCCGACCATTCCATGATATATATATGTAGAGCCAAATATGTTGAATGGAGTGAGATGGATGAGAATCGCAACGCAATTGTATACAGTTCGTAACTTTCTGCAAACCCCTCAGGACATTAGCGACAGCTTGAAAAAAGTGAAGCAAATGGGGTACCAATCTGTGCAAGCATCAGGTGTTGGTCCTATCGGTATTCATGAATTTAAAGCGCTTACGGATCAAGAAGGTTTGAGCATTTGTGCTACGCATATCGGGTATAATGATTTGTTAAACGATATGGATTCCGTCATTGAGAAACATTTGGCGTGGGATTGCAAGTATGTCGGATTAGGTGGACTTCCGCCGGAATTCCGAGAAACTAGTCAAGGCTATGCAGCTTTTGCCAAGCAAGCCTCCGATTTTGGCAGACAATTGAAAAGCGCTGGTTTACAGTTCATCTATCATAACCATGACTTCGAATTTGCTAAATATGATGGAAAAACAGGCATGGAGATATTATTTGACGAGTCAGATCCCGAAACCGTAGATTTTGAGTTGGACGTTTATTGGGTGCAGGCTGGCGGAGCCGATCCCATCGAGTGGATTCGCAAGGTGGACGGACGTATGAAAGTCGTCCATTTCAAGGATATGATCGTTACCCCTGATCGGAAACAACGTTTCTCCGAAATCGGTGAAGGGAATATGAATTTCAAAGGCATAATTCAAGCCTGCGAGGAAATCGGCGTGGAGTGGGCCGCTGTCGAGCAAGACGACTGTTATGGACGTAATCCGTTCGAAAGCTTGGAAATAAGCTTCACTAATCTGGCTAAATTAGGGATGAAGGGATAGATTTGCTTGAATGACAAAAGGGCTAGGCGGCATGTGTAATGTGCGCTTGGCTCTTTTTTTTACCTCCAAAAGCCCGTGCCGCGCACCGCTAAGTCGAAAAAATCGACAAACTCAGGAAAGCCTCTAAACGTTCTATCTATTATCCTCGTGAGTATATTGTAGGGATAGTTCAGAAGCCGTTTGGGAGGTTGATTTCAATTGCCTGTATACTTCTTACTTATGTTTCTTCTCACAGGGGGTTGGACACAGACAGGACAACAACAAGGAAATCCTGTAGACTCGCTTTGTTCGACTTCAAGAGCAAGCGCAGCCACAACATTTAACACAGATGCCAAATCCATTCATTACAAGAATAAAGCATTGTTCCTAACCTATCATCATCTAGATGATCAGGAGTCTTTCATCACAATTACTCCCACCAAATTTAAGCAGCACCTGCAAGCTTTAAAAGATAAGCACTATAATGTCGTCTCCGTCGAGGACTACGCCTGTTTCCATGCACATCGGACAACATTACCACCGAACGCGGTGGTGATCACTTTTGATGATGGCTACCGATCTTTTTATGAAAAAGCGTATCCTTTACTGAAGCAGATGGGCTATCCAGCGACGAATTTCCTTATCTTGAGCGATGTAGACTCCGATAATCCATCCTTGCCATTTTTGACCTGGAGTCAAATCCTTGAAATGAGACGCGATGGCTATAGCTTTTACTCACATACATATGATCTGCATCAGAAAAAACGGGATGAATCTGGGAACCTAGTTCCTCCTCTGACGAATCGAATCTTTTTGCCTAATGAGAAAAGAATGGAAACGGATGAAGAGAGGAATCAGCGAGTGAGAGAAGATTTGTTGTTAGGAGAGGTGTTTCTGAAGACTAAGCTTCATAATCAGTTCTCATTCCTTTGTTTCCCATTAGGGGAATACAATCAGTCGGTTGTTGAGGAAGCGAAACAGCTTGGATTTTCTTTGTTTTTTACTACGAGGGAAGACATTAACACAGGTAACAGTGAGGAAATTTCACGCATAAGTGCAGGAATGCCCTATGTATCTTCCGATATTTTACTTAAAAAGATGCAGATGTACGATCAGAAATAGTCAAATTGGAATTGTGCTTTATCCGGCTATCCATTTACCATAAATATGTGTAATTACTCCTATTCCACGAAGAGTGAGAGATATGCTATAATTCACGGTGTCATAATATCTGGCTTACAACCTCGCATGGTTGTAGGTCTTTTTTGCAGGAATGTACAAAATATCGCAATAACAACTTATGCGTATGCGGAAATAATCAACCAATTGTGATATTGAAAGTAGGTTCATTTATGAATTTTATTCTAATGGCTGCTATGTCATTGGTACCTCTATTTTTAGGTATGTCCTGTAAGATGCTGTTTAAAACCAAACTAACCAATGCCATGTTATTATTCATGTTATTCATGAGTTTATGGCAATTAGATGTCAGTGTGTTATATAGCAACGACGTATTGAAAACGGATTCGATCTTATTTCTGTTTCAACTCTTGCGAATTGGTTCGATCATGCTTCCTCCAGCTTTTTTATATGTTGGCTATATCACACTTAAATATCTAACAAAAGAAGAAGCGAAATGGATGAATCTGATCATTAATAAGTATACGCTTACTCTTTATGGTCTATGGTCTATCTTTATCTATCTCATTAATTGGACAGAGTATGGTGTATTAGGTTTAAAGTCGATTGAAGGGATCGGGAATCAAATTACCGTCTTGTATCCCATCTACGGTGAATGGGGCAGTTTATTTGTAAACCATATCAAACTATTAATTGTAAGCATTCTATTAACGTTAATCGCAAGTCGAAAAGTAACGGATAAATATGTGAGGAATTTCCTAACTTTATTTAGCCTTACTTTCCTTTTAACCTATATGATCGGTGTATTAAATTTACAGGCAGGAACCTTCATTTATTCTAGTCAAATTGCGGTCATGATGTTTTCTATCATTATTTTCTTTATTTTTGTTCATATGAGTACAAGAATGATAAGAGACACCTCTCAAATATTAAAAAGAAAAGAAAAAGAAGAACAAATTGAAATATCGACTTCTGGACTCATTCACGAAATTAATAATCCGCTTACAGTTGTGAAAGGATATTCCGACCTCTTATCACGAAATGAGCAGTTGGATGGCAGCGCCAAAGGGATGATTAATCATATTGGGATTGCTGGTGACCATATGAACAGCATTCTTACAAACTATAATCATTTTATCAAAAGTGGCAAAATTCAAACGGAGGAAGCTAACATTGTGGATGTTCTTAAAGAATCCATTGCTTTAACTTCCATCCAAACGAAAGAAAAGAATGTATACATCGAATTCAACCAGTCTAAAAATATCATCGTTTCGATAGATAGAGATAAAGTAAGACAAGTCTTCATCAATTTAATCAATAATAGTATCGATGCCATGGACAAGTCAGTTCGCAAAATCCTCAAGATTGACTACTATACGAAGAACAATGAGATCCATATCCTGCTAACTGATACAGGCTCTGGTATTCATGAAGATGAATGGGACCACATTTTCACGCCATTCCATACAACCAAAAAAACAGGTATGGGGTTAGGCTTGTCCATTTCGCAACGCATAATCAACTCACATGGCGGTTATATTGAAATCGTAAATAGTAGTAAAGAAGGTACGGAACTGAAAGTGATTATGCCACTCTGGTCCGGAATAAACATAGATTGAAATTCATCGTATGTTATGACCAAAAAGCTTAGTCTGCGGGACATCGCCTCGTAGACTAAGCTTTTTATCATTGACTAACAGCCATTTGTTCATCAGTCGAGTCTTCCGGCATGAGAGGTCTGCTCTTCGTTCTATAAGCACCTAGCATTAATCCTGTTCCTAGGGCTGTGCATTCAAGTGGATGTTCCGCGATATGTACCGCAACCCCAGTCTCAGCACGGATACGTTCATCGATTCCTTCCAGCAACGCGCCGCCCCCACAAAGCAATATGCCTTGTTCCATGACATCGCCTGCAAGCTCTGGTGGACAAAGCTCTAACGTAGCCCTGATCGCCTCAATCAATGCATCCAAGAATTCATTAACCACGGTGTATATTTCACTTGAGACCAATCGGATAGATCGAGGTAAACCATGAACCAAATCACGTCCACGGATCTCGATCGAGCGTTCATCCGCTGAAAGGATGGCCGTTCCGATTTGCATTTTAATATGTTCAGCGGTTCGTTCACCGATTTCCATATTATATTGACGTTTCACATAATCCATAATATCACGATCGATTGAGAGGCCACCTCGGTTAATCGTATGACTTGCGACAATACCACCAAGGGACAATACGGCTACTTGACAAGTACCTCCACCAATATCGAGAACTAAGTGACCAATGGGTTCGTCGAGCATAAGTCCAGCTCCAAGCGCCGCTGCTATAGGCTCCTCGATGGCAATCGCTTTTTTGGCTCCACGATGAACAATGGTTTCTTCAATCGCTCGTTTTTGCACGTTCGTAATGCCACACGGCACCGTAATGTAAATTTGTGAACTACGAAGAAAAGAGGGTCTTCCTTGGATTTTTTTTATAAAATAGTTCAGCATCGTGCTGGTCTTGTCAAAATTTGCAATGACACCATGTATTAAAGGATACGTGATATCCACATGCGCGGGGGCTCGTCCAATCATCGCTTGCGCTTCTGATCCTGCGGCTAATAATTCACCTGTATGTTGATCAAATGCGACGACGGAGGGTTCATTTAGCACAATTCCTTTACCCTTTTCGAAAATTACTGTGTTAGAAGTACCTAAATCAATCCCAAATAACTTATCGAACTGTTTGAACATTACTCGTTTCCTCCTTTGAATTGTAAATCAGGCATGGTGGGGAGGTGGCATTCACGTCTGTATAGTATTCTTGTTCATTTGCAGTTTTAAGGGGGCGGTAGACAAAGGAAATATTTATGAGACCACGAATACTTAAAATAATCCCATTATAAGGAAATTATTTACTGGAACCAGCTGGAAATCTAGAGGATAAAAGGAGCGTCGAATACATTTGATTCGTGAAGCGGAAAGAACAGATCGTGACCAACTATTCGGACTCTATAGAATGCTAGTTCCGACCAAAGGTTGGATACTTGATGCAGCCAATTGTTGGATTATGTTATGATGGATTAGTTGCTTGGATAGGCTGATTGGTTAATAAACAGTAAGTACATGAATGATAAGAGGGACTAACTATGCGTGTAAACATACAAACCGTTATCGAAGCGTTGATATCCCCGGTCGGAAGGCTTGAGAATACCGTCGATACCCTGAAGTTCGGCAATCCTGACACTGAGGTGACCGGTATTGTGATCGCTTTCATGCCGACACAATTTATCATTGAACAAGCTATTGGGCGGGGAGCCAATCTAATTATTGCTCACGAAGGACCCTTTTTTTCGCACCATGATAATACGGCCACACTAAAAGACGACCCTGTCTATGAGGAAAAGCGACGACTATTGGAAACATCGGGTATCGCGTTATTCCGATTCCATGATTACATGCATCGCTATACACCAGATGGTGTCATGGAAGGTTTGATACAGACACTCAATTGGATGCCTTATGTACAGGAGCATCATGCTGCGTACACTATTCTGCAAATTCCATTTGAAACGGTAATCAATATCGCGGAGCATGTGAAGAACCGGCTTGGCATTACCTTCGTAAGAGCACACGGCGATCTTGGGATGGCGTGTTCGAGAATTGCCTTGCTCGCAGGTTATCGTGGTGGAGGTCAGAATGCGCTTCCACTATTTGAAAGAGAGCAATTGGATCTAATTATTTATGGGGAAGGTCCCGAATGGGAAACGCCTGAGTACGTAAGGGATGCTGTCTATCAACGAAGACATAAGGCGTTGATCGTGCTTGGTCATGCGGAGAGCGAAGAGCCTGGTATGGAACTTCTGGCAAATAAACTTACAAGTATGTACCCTGAGATTCCTATTCACTACGTGAAAGAAAGACCGATATTCCAAGTTATATAAGCGGAGTGAAGTCTCCGAAGTCGAATCGCATGTAAGAGCAGGCTGCCGCGGCAGCTTGCTCTTTTTGTAGTTTCAAATGATAGGAAAAATCCCCCAATTCAGGTGCGGAAAATGGTAGTATGAAAGAAAGCTCATCCTGCAAGACAATTGCTCCGGAAGGGGGATGTATTTGGTACAAGAAGTTGTCATCGAATCTTATAATCCTAATTGGCTCCAAAAATTCGAGAATGAAAAAAAGAAGATATCTCAAAATTTACCGATCAATGCCGTAAATATCGAGCATATCGGAAGTACCTCGATCGTAGGGATGCCTTCCAAACCCATCGTAGATATCGCTGTTAGTGTGAATAATCTGGACGAAGCAGACTTATTTATTGAACCATTAAGAACGCTTGGCTATGAATATGTTCCCAAATTGGAATTTCCCAATCGTAGGTTTTTTCGTAAGGGAGAGTCGAAGAAAGGCACACATCATCTTCATGTTTATGAACGAACTAGTGTCGAATGGAGCAATAACCTTCTCTTCAGGAATTATCTTAGAAGCCATCCAGAGAAAGCAGCAGCTTATGCCGAGCTCAAAAAGCATCTTGCTACATTATTTGCTGAAGATAGAACAACCTATACGCAAATGAAAGCACCTTTCATTCAATCCGTAATCGATTTGGCAAAAAAAGAGTAGAGCTACTGTCCGTGTTTGAACATACTTAAAAGGAGTTGATTCATATGCCGGTATACAGTTCAGCTTGTGATGTAAATAATCCGCAAAAAGGACTCCAACTGTCCGACATCCCTGCACATGATCCTTTCGTTTTTGCCGATAGCCTTAATGGTGTTTATTATTTGTACACCGGTGGGTCACCAAGGTTACACGGGATGGAAAGCTACGGAGTCCTCACGTATAAAAGCACGAATTTATCCGAATGGGAAGGCCCCTATATCGTATTCACCGTTCCTCAAGGCGGATGGGCTCATCCACTTCATGGCGCTTGGGCGCCTGAAGTACATACGTATAATGGGCGTTTCTATCTGTTCGTCACCTTACATAATAATGACAGACTGTTAGAAGGGGAACCGATTCAGGGGTTTTCCAAGCATTGGAGAGGGTCTGTTATAGCCGTTAGTGATTCACTGGAAGGACCGTTTCAATTGTTGAATGAAGAATCTCATGTTCTTCCAGAAACGATGATGACACTCGATGGAACTTTATATGTGGACGAAGTGGGTCTACCGTGGATGGTTTACTGTCATGAGTGGATTCAGACAATTGATGGAACAATCGAAGCTGTGCGTTTAAAGGAAGATTTATCCGAAGCGGTTGGTGAACCGATTCATTTATTCAACGGGTCGGAAGCACTTTGGGAAAACGAAGAAGCACTCCCCGAAGGAGACATTCGTGTTTATGTAACAGACGGATGCCAATTGTACCGAACTTCAGGTGGTCATCTGATGATGCTTTGGTCCAGTTATCAGACAGGCAGTTATGTGCAGACAATCGCGCGATCAACTACCGGTCATTTGGAAGGTCCATGGGAACAACTTCCCCCTCTTGTGAAAGAAGACAGTGGTCACGGGATGATGTTCCAGACATTCGAAGGAACCTGGTTGTTAATCCTTCATCAGCCTTTTCAAATGCCGAAATCGAGATGTAAGGTGTTCGAAATGGAAGACACAGGAGATAGCTTCAAAGTGGTTCGCCAAAGAGATTAAATCATTGCTTTTATAGCCCTTTATGTCTATTCTAGAACATATTAAATTACCACAGGTTAAGTAACTATGACAACTACGAAGGAGATATCGTTATGATGAAACTACGCTGTGCAATACTTGATGACTACCAGCAAGTAGCGCTGACTTCTGCGGATTGGTCGCAGATTTTGGATAAGGTGGAGGTCACTCGAATCGATCGGCATATCGACTCCGTTGATGAGCTGGTCGAACAGATCGCAGACTGCGAAATTGTCGTCATTATGCGTGAAAGGACTCCTTTCCGTGCTGAACTACTTTCGAAGCTCCCTAAGCTGAAGTTGCTCATTACGACTGGCATGCGCAACGCTTCGATAGATATGGCGGCCGCTGCTTCACAAGGAATTATCGTTTGCGGCACGGGAGGGGCTGGCAATGCAACTGCCGAACTCACGTGGGCGCTGTTATTAGGACTTGCTCGTAACATTGTCACGGAACACAATGCGATTCGCAGTGGTCAGTGGCAAAGCACGATTGGCGCGGATTTGTACGGTAAGACACTTGGCGTAATTGGACTCGGCAATCTGGGCACAAAGATAGCGAAATTTGGCCATGCGTTCGGAATGGATGTTATGGCGTGGAGTCAGAATTTAACGAAAGAACGGGCTGACGAGGTAGGTGTGAGACTTGCCTCTTCGAAAGAGGAACTAATGGCGAACAGTGATTTTGTGTCTATTCATCTTGTATTAAGTGATCGAACAAGAGGATTGATTCGTGCTGAAGATCTTAAGCGAATGCGGCCTTCAGCTTATCTGATCAATACGTCACGAGCTCCGATCGTGGATCAAGCTGCACTTGCCGAAGCCTTACAGGGCGGGTGGATCGCAGGCGCGGCGGTAGATGTATTCGAAGTGGAACCTTTGCCTAAGGATGATATTTATCGGTCACTTCCGAATCTACTTACGACACCACATATCGGCTATGTAGGTAAAGCGAATTATGAAGCATTTTATAAACAAGTGGTTGAGGATATTGAAGCTTATTTCTCGGGAACGCCCATTCGAAGATTGAATTAATTAACCACATTAACTATAGGTTTAGTGGTGAGGACAAAAGCAAGAGACAATGAAACCTGAGACTATGTCTCAGGTTTTTCACATACATTCATTAAGGAAAGATTTACCCATCTAAAAGGAAATTCAGGGATTGTGTGGAAATTGGTTGTATAACCCAGTTATGAGGAGTACAAGATGAATCATTTAACGGAAGCCTACGTGGACAGTTTGGCACTCAATAGCAGTGCGATCAAGAATGGCAAGGATTTGGTGAAGAAAAACAGCTTTCCGCTGCTTTGTCAGTCAGAGGATGGGACGATCATTTTTGGAGAGTGCAAGGGAAGCGGCAAGGACCCCTATCAATGTTCAGTCGATGTCATTAAAGAAGGCAATCCTGTATTCCGGTGCACATGTCCAAGCCGTCAATTCCCTTGCAAGCACAATCTCGGATTAATGTATGCATTCACCTCAGGCAAGACATTTATCATTGCCCCCATTCCTCAAGACATTGCTGACAAGAGAGAAAAAGCTGAAAAACGGGAAGAGAAACAGAAGGAAGCTGCCACCACGGATGCTCCTGTTCCTAAACGTAAAACGAACAAGTCAACGCTATTAAAAAAAATAACGGCTCAACTGGAGGGCATCAGCATTGCTGAGAAATTGATCCTTCAACTGGTTACTTCTGGACTTGGCAGCTTGGATAAAAAAGCGCTTCAAACTGCTGATGAGCAGGCGAAACAGTTAGGTAACTACTTCATTCCAGGCATCCAATCCGCACTCAGAGAATTCACACAGCAGTTCAGAAGCGATCTAGAACGTGAAAAAGTATATGCTGTTGGCATGGAACAACTTACCACAATGCATGCTCTGATTAAGAAAAGTAAAGAGTACCTCAACGGTAGATTGGACAATCCGGATCTGACTATCGATGGGGAAACAACCTTAGAAGAATGGATCGGGCATGCCTGGCAAATCGCTGAACTTCGAGAACTTTCCCGCGTACGCAACGATATTGAGCTGCTGCAGCTATCGTTCCGATCGTACACGAACCCTGCAAGAGGTGAGCTCATCGATGAGGGATATTGGGCAGATCTCCAAAGTGGCCAAATCCACATAACACGAACGTACAGACCTTTCCGCGCAGCCAAATATATTCGGGAAGAAGATTCTGTCTTTCAGGTTGCACGAGCGAAGGAACTTGCGATATACCCTGGTGAGCTGAACACAAGGGTGCGTTTCGAAGAAGCAGCGTACCGCGAGGCGCGAACGCATGATTATATGAATGTCCAACAAGCCGCTTCGAAATCATATACAGACGTCATTAAACAGGTGAAAAATCTCATCAAAAACCCGCTTTCTGACAAGCATCCGGTTGTACTTCTCCAATACGCAGAAATAAAGAAGACGGAATCTTACTTTGTATTAATAGATGAACAAGGCAAGCAATTACCACTGGCAGACATTCCGTATCTTAATGCGCCAACAACCTCGTTGTTGACAATGTTAACGAAACCTCATCTCGAGAATCAGTCAATGCTTGTCATGTTTGAACACAACTGGACGCATAACCGGCTTGAGGCACAGCCACTAAGTATTATTTCAGCAAATGAAGTTATTCGCCTGCTGTATTGATGAATAGAATTAGGAGACGATTTCATGAGTATAGACATTTTGTTTGAGCTGCAGCATGAGGTGCGGCGTTTGTTTATCGCAGGGAGCGGGATGGCGGCAGGCGATTTGCGTTTGCAGAAAATACTTCCGCAATTGATCAAGTTGGGCGAATCAGCGCCGGTGTTCAAGCGCATGGCACAGTCAGTTGATCAAGTATTAGCAGCGGAAACAAGCAACTCAGCCGAGAAGTTGTTGGAATTGGGTATACTGCTGAACTCGGTCCTGTACACACAAGGGAAGACGGAGTCCAAAGATGAGCTCACCCCTGTATTAGGAGTTGATGCTGCAAGTACGCCTCCCACTTCGCTTCCCTATCGCAAGCTCTATCCACTGATTGAAGCGTTGACGCAAAAGGGCCAAGGACGATTGGAGCAGCTGCGTCTTGGACATGAAGAATCGTTGTATCATGATTTACGCGTCATACCAGCAGCTGTTTCTGCGTTGGATGACAGCTATGCTGAAATCCCTGATTTTCTTCAAAATAAGGTCATACCAGCACTAGGAGTAGCGGTACTTCCTGGTCTGAAACAGCAATTCAAGTTGGATGGTGGAAAAGGGGACGCCAGACGTTTGGAGCTCCTTCATCGTTTGCAACCAGACGTAGAACTGCTTCTGCAAGCTGCGAAGGATGGATCGACAGAAGTCCGCTCTACGGCCATAGAGCTTCTGAGTGACTATCCAGAGAAAGAAGATTTCATTTTAGAGCAAGCAGATGACAAGAAAAAGGAGATCCGTAAATCCGCATTGTTCGCCTTGTCACGTCTTGGAACGGAAGAAGCCATTGCCCGCTTATATAAAGCGCTCAATTCCAAGGATCAGGATATCGCTATTGAGCCGATACAATTGTGCAATGCGAACGAGTTGACTCGCAGCATTATTGAACATGCCACAACGATGATTAACCACATTAACCTTCGTACGAAAGTCGCCGAATCTACGCAACAATTGATGGCAGATATTCGCAGTTTGCATGGGAAAAGAGTGCCTGAGGTCGCTAGCTTATTAGAGCTTATGCTGTCTTCGCCCGGCTTTATCATTCCAGAAACGGAAGCTCTACAGGAGGTTGCTGCGAATTTATTGCTTGAATTGGATCTGCCGGAGGCGAATCATTTCGCAGTATCGTTGCACGAAGCCTACAACCGCAAATTCATTGCGTACAGCTTCCAAGCTGCACTGCGAATACTTCCTCCGGCGGATGTTTATGAGCGTTATTGCCATGAGCTCAAGGACAAAAAATCAACAGCAGCTAAGGATTTACTTCGTGTTCTGTATGAGGTGACACCATCGCTGCATGCACAATTGTATGCAAGTGACTCTGATGTTTCTTTCGATCTTTCGCAATGGGATCCTAGATGGATTCATATCTTCATACAATTAGATGAGGAAGAGCTTGTATGCAGATTTGCTAAAGAGTCCGATCCGAAAGTGACAGTTTATCTCATCAAGAAATGTGAAGAACGACCTAACTTTACGCAAACGAACACAGCACATTCTTTGTTGATCTTATTCCGTCAGAACGATCCAGCAGCACCTAAACTTCTCATGGACATTCTGGAGAAAGGCGGAAATAAGCAGTTCTATTACTTGGATCGTATCCAACTGACGCTGCTTACTCTGCTGCCTAAACCTTATGCGGAAAGACTGCGACAGTTCGCAGAAGGATTATCCTATCATGGCATGAAAAGTCAATTACAGGACATTGCTGATGCTATTGCGGCTAAGCCAGAGTTAGAGCCAGAAACGGAACCTGGAGCGAGTTCAAATTATGGAGAGAAGGGACAGGGATTATGGGGATGGATCACAAGCAAGATGTCGTAAGATTACCCTCCGAAAGATTGTATGTTGAAGAACTTGAGGCATTGAAGACTTGGGATCAGGATGCCAAGCCTGCTGGCTGGCAGCTATCACCGAAAGCAGTACTTACTTTTTTGACAGGCGGACAAATTAAAGGGATTAACATTACGCCCAAATATATCGGTAATAAAAGATTAGTTGAAATGGCCATCGCCACACTACTAACAGATCGGGCCCTTATGTTAATCGGGGAGCCAGGTACGGCGAAGTCGTGGCTTTCGGAAAATTTGACTGCTGCTATTACAGGGGATTCCGGCAAAGTCATCCAAGGAACGGCAGGTACGAGCGAAGAACATATCCGCTATTCTTGGAACTATGCGATGCTGCTTGCACAAGGACCTTCTGATCAGGCGATTATTAAAAGTCCCATATTCCGCGCAATGGAATCTGGCCAGATCGCTCGATTCGAAGAGATTTCTCGTTGCGCGTCGGAGGTACAGGACGCCCTGATCTCGATTCTATCGGAGAAAACCATTTCGATCCCAGAGTTAGGCAGAGAACTATTTGCCTCCAGAGGTTTCTCGATCATCGCAACGGCAAACACGCGAGACCGTGGCGTGAATGAGATGTCAGCGGCATTGAAGCGCCGATTTAACATCATTGTGCTTCCGTCACCATCAGAGATTGAGACGGAAGTAGAGATTGTTCGCAAGCGGGTCAGCGAAATCTCAGCCAGCTATGAACTGAAAGCGACACTTCCCGACGAAGAGGCGGTGCGGAAGGTTGTAACGATTTTCCGCGAGCTGAGAAGTGGAATGACGCTTGACGGCAAAGAGAAGGTGAAAGGGCCGAGTGGGGTCATCTCGACAGCAGAAGCGATTTCACTGCTGACTGGCAGTATGGCTCTTGCGGGAAGCTTTGGCAGCGGACGCATCAGTGAGGAAGACATCGCAGCAGGGTTACAGGGTGCAATTGTCAAGGACGAAGAGAAGGATCGACTCGTCTGGAAAGAATATCTTGAAAATGTGATGAAAAAGCGGGGATCGACATGGAGAAATCTGTACTTCGCGTGCTCGGAGATGAACAATTAGACACAAGATCAGGGTTTCATGTATTCGGTATACGACATCTATCGCCTGCAGGCGCGCATCACCTCCTAACTTTTTTAGAAGAAATAAAACCTACGATTGTGCTCGTTGAAGGACCCAGCGATGCAAACCATTTGATCCGGGAGCTGACATCGAGTGGTGTTGTTCCACCGATTGCCATCTTAGCCTACACGGATGGGCTGCCAGTAAGGACACTGCTGTATCCTTATGCCAATTATTCGCCAGAATATCAGGCATTTATGTGGGCTAGCCATAACCATGCGCAAGCTGCATTTATTGATTTGCCGTCTGTGCATGCGTTAGCACTCTATGAACAGCGGCAGCACAAGCGATTTACAACTGAATCACATTCGCAAGAAGCAGAAGACTTTCAATTGTATGCTTCGGAACAGAGCACTTTGTACCAACGGATCGCTGAGCTGTCCGATGAGCCGGACTACGAGGCGTATTGGGAGCGGCATTTTGAACATAATTTGAATAAAGATGCTTATCGGCAAAGTATTGGTCAGTTTTCGGTGCAAATGCGCGAACTTACTTCAAAGCAGGAGATGCAGCTTGCCCCACAGGAAGCTGCTTATAATGAAATCCGGGAAGCGTATATGAGACGCAAAATTCAAGATGCGATAGCTGACGGTCATTCCCCAGATAAAATTGTGGTCGTCACTGGCGCACATCACGCTTCAGCAATGAATTTGCAAGCCCCTGCTATGACAGATGAAGAGCTGAAGGGCCTGCCCAAAACAACAACAAAGCTGACACTGATGCCTTACTCGTACTATAAGCTATCTTCGCATTCCGGTTATGGTGCTGGGAATCAGGCTCCTGCGTATTACGAGCTGTTTTGGCAGTGTCTGCAAAGCGGCGATCTTCGCAGGCTTCCTGCGCACTATTTCTCACAAGTAGCAGCTCATTTAAGAGAGCATGGCACTTATCGGTCTACAGCTTCGCTGATCGAGGCAGTAAGGCTTGCGGAGGCGCTTGCCTCCATGCACGACGGAAACTTGCCGACATGGAAGGACTTGCGCGATGCGGCGATTGTATGCCTCGGCTTTGGCGAGCTTTCTACGATTTCGGAGGCATTGGCTAGAACTGATGTTGGTACAGCCATTGGTCGTTTACCCGAAGGCGTCAGCCAAACGCCAATTCAAGACGATTTGAATAGAGAGCTTAAGAGACTTAAGCTTGAAAAGTATAAAACAGCGGTAGCGACGACGCTTGAGCTGGACTTGCGGGAAAACCGTAGAGTGAAGTCCGAGGAAGCCGCGTTTCTGGACTTAAAGCGTTCTGTACTCTTGCAGCGACTTGAGCTGCTTGGTATTCAGTTTGCCAGGAAGGAGCGAGTCCACCAAGCTTCCGCCTCATGGGCGGAGAATTGGGTGCTTCGTTGGACGCCAGAGTCCGAGATTCAGGCGGTGGAGTCCACCTTGAAAGGGGAGACGATCGAGCTGGCTGCGGCCTTCGTGTTGAAGGAGAAGCTTGAGGCGTGCGCAGATATCGCGGAAGCTTCACACTTGATCCGTATCACTTGCGACTGCGACTTGACGGAGCTCATGGAACAAGCCAAAACCGCGCTACAAGGGCTAGCCGTTGACGCTGGCAACTTTGAACAGATAGCTGCCGCAGCTTATGAACTATCGGTTCTGATCCGATATGGATCTATTCGCCGCATTGAAACGGAAACACTAGTTCCGCTGCTCCAGCAGCTGTTCCTTCGGGGGACGCTGTTGCTTGTAGATGCTTCTGGTTGCAACGACGATGCCGCTCAAGGCATGGTGCGAGGTATTCAGTCGCTCCATACTGTTGCCCAAGAACATTATAACCAAGTTGATGACGGATTATGGTTTAACAAACTCCAGGATTTGGCTTCACGCGATGATCGGAATGCTAAGCTTTCAGGTTTTGCTTTCGCGATTGTGCTAGAACGAAATGAGATACCGGATGAACAGGTTGCACGAGAGGTTTCGCGCCGACTGTCTCCTGGGATTCCCGTCGACCTAGGTGCAGGCTGGTTCGAAGGAATGTCCATGCGAAACCGATATGCCCTATTGTCGAGGGTGACGCTGTGGCAACAACTCGATGCGTATATCGGTTCGCTGGAGAAAGACGCATTCCATCGTTCGCTCGTCTTTCTACGCCGAGCCTTTAGCTCGTTCGAGCCCAGGGAGAAGGCGGCAGTGGCTGAGATGCTAGGTGATATTTGGGGTGTTGACGCAGATATGGCCGGAGCTGCCTTACAGCAGCCTTTAAGCGAGGAAGAGAAGGGGAAGCTAGATGAGCTCAATGAATTTGATTTTGGGGATTTGTAGCCTATGACAACGATCGATCAAGAGCAAATGAAGCGTTGGCGGTTGATTTTGGGCGCTGCTTCCGAAGAGAAGCTGCAGTCATACGGCGCAGGAGATGCTATGCTCGACGAAGAGTCACGACTCATGGACGAGGCGCTTGCTGCCATTTATGATGACACAGGCGGCGCCCATGTTGATGATGGAGCCCAGACCGGAAGTTCACGCAAAACAGCCGGACTGGGACCTTCGTCACCTAAGCTCGCCAAGTGGCTTGGTGATATCCGAACCTTTTTTCCACCCGATGTAGTTTCTGTTATACAGTCCGACGCCATCGAGCGCAAGGGCTTGAAACAGCTGCTATTTGAGCCGGAACTGCTTTCTCAAGTAAAGCCAGACATTCAGATGGTAGCAACATTAATGGCGCTCAAAGGGAAAATACCAGAGAAAACGAAAGATACCGCGAGGCAGCTCGTGAAAGCGGTTGTCGATGAAATCGTGAAACGACTTTCACAGGATTTGCGAAGAGCAGTTACTGGCGCGCTCAATCGCAGGCAGCATTCACCTCTGCCATCCGCAACGGGACTGGATTGGAACACAACCATCCGCAAGAATTTGAAAAACTACAACCAAGAACGGGGTCTTCTGCTGCCAGAGAAGGTGTATTTCTTCGACCGAGCAAGGCGGAGCAAAGAATGGACCGTCATCCTTGATATCGACCAGAGCGGTTCCATGGCGGGCTCAGTCATTTACGCCTCTATTATCGGTTCGATTTTCGCCAGTATGCCTGCATTGGATACCCGCGTGGTGGCATTTGACACAGAGGTTGTGGATTTAAGCGAGCAATGTGCAGCGGATCCTGTTGATATGTTGTTTGGCATTCAGCTTGGCGGGGGGACGGATATTAACAAATCCATCGCCTACTGCTCCTCTTTTATCGCAGAACCTAAGAAGACGTTGTTTATCTTGGTCTCGGATCTCTATGAAGGCGGCAACCGAACAGAGATGATGCAAAGATTGATCGACATGTACCAATCTGGTGTGAAAACAATCTGCTTACTCGCCTTAACGGACCAAGGCACTCCTTCTTACGACGATGTTGTCGCAAAAAAGCTGGCGCAGCAGGGCATTCCATGTTTTGGCTGCTCACCTGATAAACTGCCTGAGTTGATTGAAGGCGCTTTGAAAGGGCAAGACCTTTCCGTACTTGCCGAGCGTGTGAAGCAGGGGCAGAAGTAGTAGAATCTTTAGAGGTAGCGACAGTAACGACGATAATAGAGGTAGCAGAGGTATTAACAGGAAAATATACAGCTATTTCAGTGAAATTTCTTTGAAAACTCGATTTAACTGTAAAATATGTAGGTAAATTCAATATTTTAGTCCATTTTAGATAAAATAGGTAAAAATAACTACAGGTTATCCATCTATTCTATGTTTGTTCAGATAATTCGAATATTTAACTGTATAAAATCCATCTATCCATCAGGCGCATAAGAGATTTGAGTAATTCGCACATAATTCTGACATGTGCAAAAAATAACCGACCGAGCACCAGCTCAGTCGGTTATTTCTATTTCTGATTTATTTCAACTGCACCCTCATAGAGGATCTATACATGGTCGGAGAAATCTCCACAAGCTTTAGGAAATTACGACTAAAGCTGGCAAACGATTCGTAACCGACTTCAAAAGCGATATCCGTTACCTTCATTTCGGTCGTAGCTAACAAACTACAGGCGTGTCGAATCCGAGTTTCCTGAAGCAGAGATACGAAGGTCACGCCAAGATGTTGGGTTAAGATTTGCGTCACCCTGGAAGGATGACAATGGAAATGAGCGCCGATGAGCTCCAACGTGAGCGGGTCACGATAGCGAGTATGAATGTAGCGAAGTATTGCCCATGGTAATGCGGTTTTGGAAGGCAATACGGATATATTCGGCTGTACATCTGAGCTGCTCGGGTGAAGCCTGTGAAGAAACGCAAGTATGCGTTGGAGCTCTCCTTTCAAGAGAAGGGGCTGCCATATATCAGCGGATTGTTCATATTCACGGAGCATGCCTTGCAGGTTATGTCTTACGATCTCACATTGTTCAGCACTCAGGTCATAGTGAGTTAGAAACGGATTGTTATCCGAAAGGAGCAAGCGCTCCGCTGGATCCCCAAGCAGCTCTAAGCCAAACATACAGTTGAACAGAATGAGTGGACTACCGGGATTAGCCGTGATTTCGTGCACTTGATAAGGAAGCAGAAGGGTGAAGGTTCCAGGCTGCATAGTATGTATTTGTCCATTAACGGTTTCATATCCGTTGCCCTCAACAACCAAAGAGAATTCCAAGAAATCATGGCGATGACTAGGAAAATGCTGATCAACCCGATTAATCGATAAATGAAAGGGGAATGCCCCGATATTGGGATAATCCGATAATTGCTTATTGATGGGAAATGTCATGAGAATCACAGCCTATTCAAGAAATGAGAGGTTTGTTCAAGGATTGATAGGAAACCTGCGCACACCTATTGTAACCTATTGTTATACAAGATTGAAGGAGGAACTCTCATGACCTTAACCATTGGTTCATTAACATCAAGTTCTGTTATAACAAGACATCCTGCTAACCCTATCCTTACGGCAGATTCCGTTCCCTATCCTACAGCGCTTACATTCAACGCTGGTGTTACCAAATTCCAAGGCCAATATATCATGGTGTTCCGTAATGACCACGGCTCCGTCAATGATCAAACGTTAGAGCCTTCGCATACGACAGATTTAGGCCTTGCCTACAGCAAAGATGGCATTCATTGGGATGTACAGTCGAAACCATGTTGGAAGTTGTATGACGAGGAAATCACACGTGTTTACGACCCTCGACTAACGGTGATGGATGGTCGTGTTTACATGTGCTTCGCAGTCGATACGCGCCACGGTGTTAGAGGTGGGATCGCGGTAACAGATGATTTTGATAAGTTTGAAATTTTGTCCATGTCAGCACCAGACAATCGGAATATGGTACTGTTTCCTGAGAAAATTAACGGCAATTATGTACGTCTGGAACGTCCTTTCCCGGTGTACAGTCGTGGGAAAGATCAATTTGATATTTGGCTTTCGCAGTCGCCTGATCTCAAATACTGGGGAGAAACGGATCTCGTCTTAGGTGTTGAACATGTGCCGTATGCGAATGATAAAATTGGACCTGCCGCACCACCAATTCGGACGTCTAAGGGATGGTTAACGACGATCCATGCCGTTGATATCGATCCAAACCGTGGTAAAAATGGCTGGGAGCCGACGTGGAAAAAGCGTTATACAGCGGGAATTATGCTGCTTGATTTGGATAACCCGAAGAAGGTTATAGGACTTTATAAGGAGCCATTATTAGCACCCGAAGTTAACTATGAAACAGATGGGGGCTTCCGGAATGATGTCATTTTCCCGGGCGGCATGATTCTTGAAGATGATGGTGAAGTGAAAATCTACTACGGAGCAGCGGATACTGTTGAGTGTTTGGCAACAGCGCATGTGGATGACTTAGTGAAGTTATGTTTAGAAGGAAATGAATAACGCCTGTTGACATTTGCTGATGAAGATGTGAGAATGAGTTAACTGAATGTTCGAATAAATTCATTGACGAGAAAGAGTATAGGGAGCCCTTGTTCCACAGAGAGTTGGCGCACGCTGAGAGCCAATGTTCAAGACTTCGTAGAAAATCCTCTCCGAGAAGGAAAGCTGAAGCATGTGAGTAAGCTGACCCGGGTTCCAGCCGTTACTAAGGATGCGTATGATGGTACGTAGTTAGAGGTGTCGTAAGATTATGTTATTGATAATCTTTACGGAACTAGGGTGGTATCGCGAGATGAAATCTCGTCCCTTATGGGACGGGATTTTTGTGTTTTTCACACAACCTTTTCGTCAAGGAACGAACGTTACGTTGGATGAAATGAGAGGATGGGACCTATGAGAAAAGTGGATGTGAAAGAAAAGGCTAGGACGCGAGAACTCCGAGTTCTTGAACAGTGGAAACAGAATGACACATTTCGAAAATCGATTGAAAATAGAGAGGGACAACCCAACTTTGTTTTTTATGAAGGTCCCCCAACAGCGAACGGTGAGCCGCATATCGGGCATGTGCTGGGACGAGTAATCAAAGATTTCATCGGTCGCTACAAAACGATGTCAGGCTTCCGTGTCATACGCAAAGCAGGTTGGGATACACATGGGCTTCCTGTTGAGCTAGGCGTAGAGAAAAAGCTTGGTATTTCTGGCAAACAGGAAATCGAATCCTATGGGGTCGCCAAATTCGTGGAGGCGTGTAAGAGCAGCGTTTTCGAATATGAGAAGCAGTGGCGTGAAATGACCGAAGCGATCGCATACTGGACGGATATGGAGAATCCTTATGTCACACTAACCAATGATTATATCGAAAGTGTTTGGCACATTTTATCTACGATTCATGCGAAAGGGCATCTGTATAAAGGTCATCGTGTAAGCCCGTATTGCCCGGATTGTCAAACAACACTCAGCTCTCACGAAGTTGCCCAAGGTTATGAAGATGTGAAAGATTTAAGTGCCACTGTGAAATTTACAAGTAAGAACGCTGATGAACACTTTCTTGCATGGACGACTACCCCATGGACGTTGCCTGCCAATGTCGCTTTAGCTGTAAATAAAGATGTGGATTATGTCAAAGTCAAACAAAATGGTGAAGTCTACATTGTAGCAAGTAACCTTGTCAATACCGTCATCAAAGGAGAGTATGAGCTCCTATCTACACATAGAGGTTCTGAATTTGTGGGAACTCCTTATGTGGCACCATTTGATTATTTACAAGTAACGAAAGGACATATCGTCGTAGACGCGGACTATGTTAGCGACACTAGTGGGACGGGGATTGTCCATATTGCGCCAGCTCATGGGGAAGACGATTATCGCACAGTACGCCAGCATGAATTGGATTTCGTGAATGTTGTTGATGCGAGAGGTCGTTACGTCGATCAAATCTCCGATTTTGCCGGTCGATTTGTGAAGGATTGTGACATCGATATCGTTAAAAGCTTAGCTGAACGTGGTCTTTTGTTCACCAAGGAACGTTATGAGCATAGCTATCCATTTTGCTGGCGCTGTAAATCGCCGCTACTCTATTACGCGACGGAGAGTTGGTTCATCCAAACAACAGCTATTAAAGATCAGTTGATCGCGAACAACAGCCAAATCACTTGGTATCCTTCCCATTTGCGTGAAGGCCGGTTTGGGAAATTCTTAGAAGAGCTCGTTGATTGGAATATCAGCCGGAATCGCTATTGGGGTACGCCACTCAACGTTTGGATATGTGAAATCTGCAACGCAGAATATGCACCACACAGCCATAAGGACCTCCGTGATAAATCAATAGATCCGATCGAGGAAAGCCTTGAGCTGCATAAACCTTACGTGGATCAAGTGAAGTTGCGATGCGCTTGCGGCGGTTCGATGCATAGAACCTCGGAAGTCATTGACGTTTGGTTCGATAGCGGCTCCATGCCATTTGCCCAGTATCATCAGCCATTTGAACACAAGGAGCTGTTTCAAGAGCAGTATCCTGCCGATATGATCTGCGAGGGAATTGATCAGACGCGAGGCTGGTTTTTCAGCTTGTTGGCAGTCTCTACTCTATATAATGGGCAAATCCCATATAAAGCCGTCTTATCAACGGGGCATGTTCTGGATGAGAATGGACAAAAAATGTCTAAGAGCAAGGGCAACGGGATTGATCCTTGGGAAATCATTAACGAATTTGGCACAGACGCATTCCGTTGGGCATTGCTATCCGATAGTGCTCCTTGGAGCAGTAAGAGGTTCTCCAAGCAAATTGTCGCCGAGGCTAAATCTAAGGTTATTGACACGATCAACAACACGCATGCCTTCTATGCCTTGTATGCGCAAATTGATCAGTATCATCCAGATGATTATCCGCAAATAACCTCCGTGAATGTGTTGGATCGATGGATTTTATCTAGATTAAACAGCACTTTGCACAATGTAGTAAAAGGACTAGAATTCAACGATTTCTTGAATCCCGCGAAGCAAATGGAAGCTTTCGTAGATGAACTTAGCAATTGGTATATCAGACGTTCGCGAGATCGGTTCTGGGGAAGCGAATGGACCGAGGATAAACTAGCAGCTTATCAAACCTTACGTCATGTTCTGTTAACACTCGCACAACTGATTGCTCCCTATACGCCGCTCATTGCAGATGATCTATATGCTAATTTGGGAGGCAAGGGAAGTGTACATCTGACCGATTATCCGACAATGGATGAAACGTTGCACGATGTATCGTTAGAGAAAGACATGGAAACCGTGAGGCAAATCGTGGAATTGGCTCGCAATATCCGAAATGAAACAGGGATCAAAACCCGGATGCCGCTGTCGGAGTTATACGTTTCGTTTGACAGTGCGTGTAACATTGGAGGATTTGAAGACATCATCCAAGATGAGATCAATGTTAAATCGATCCAAATCGTAGCTAGTGATGTCGGATTTGTTCGCTTCACTTTCAAATTAAACTTGAAAGCAGCAGGTAAAAAGTTCGGGAAATTCGTGGGACCCGTGCAAGCCCAGTTGAAGCAGTTATCTACTCTAGAAGCTAAAGCAGTGGTAGACAATGGCTTCCTGGATGTAAACATCGAAGGTGAAGTCCTGCACATTCTGCTAGAGGATTTACTTATTGAAAAACAAGCGAATGAAGGTTACGCCTCGGCATCGGGTTACCAAATGACCGTTGCCTTAAACACAACCTTGACGGAAGAATTAGAACAGGAAGGCTTGGTTAGAGAGGTTATTCGTGCAATTCAAGATTATCGCAAAAAGATAGGACTCCCGATCGAGAAACGCGTCGATCTTGTTCTAGATGTAGATGTACAATTACAAACAGCTTTAGTACGATTTGACCATGTCTTACAAGAACATGTATTACTGAACAGTGTTCGATATGCTTCAGAGCCCAATATGGAAACCGTTTCGTATGGTGAAAGCAAGATCAGATTATTAATCCGGTAAAAGTACGAATAGGGCAGCTTAGAAGTGAATGGCGCAACAAATCGCAGGCACGATTCATTCTCTGGGAACAATGGATCCTACCTATTCGCTACGAGCGAAGAACAACCAGATTAAATTATCGTTTCGCGGTAAGTAAGTAACATTTCCACTTCACCTACAATATGATGGGTCTAGACATATACTCAATTGAGGTGAGCGAATGGCAGTCGTAAAAGCGAGAAAGCAGGATATTGACATGTTGGCAAGGTTGCTTCGAGCTGAAGCTGAGACCGAAGGCGAAACGGGTATGCTTCTTGTTGGAAATGTTGGCATTAATCGAATAAGAGCGAATTGCTCCGACTTTAAAAATCTCCGGACAATTCCCCAAATGATTAACCAGCCGCATGCGTTCGAAGCGTTGCAGCATGGCATGTATTATCAAAACGCAAGAGAAAGAGAGCGACGCTTAGCACAGAGAGCTGTGAATGGGGAGCGGCATTGGCCAGGTAAATTTTCGCTCTGGTATTTTCGACCGGGGACGTTCGACAAACCCGGACCGTGCCCGGAAACCTGGTATAATCAGCCGAAAGCAGGCCGCTACAAGAAGCACTGTTTTTATGAGCCGACCCCCAAAGAATGTCAAAATGTCTACAATACGTTTTAAAGATAACAACAGAATCGTTCTACGTGAAGAAAAGAGCTGCCAATTGACAGCTCTTTTCTCATTATCCTTTGTAATGGAACTGTATCCGTTGAGAAACCCTGTTGCCCATTTCTTGTGACGCTTGGAATAGATAATTAAGAACTATCCGTTGTGTCTCAGTGGATATACTAGATAGATCTGCAGCAAGATTCTGGACCAAATGTTCCTGTTGGATGGGTGAGAGGGAGTTATAATACTGTCCCGCTTGTGTGAAATTATCCGGATTAGGTATATCGGACCGAATGAGTCGGCCTTCAACAAATCTACCTTCGCCGCTGGTTTCAAGTGAACGGGGAGTCCAATTGTGCTGATGATTGATAGGGATCTTCCTGAAATCAGACCCCAAGCGATGCCGCTGTGAATCCCAGTATATATTCGTACGTCCCTGCAGCATTTTATCGTCCGATAATTCGGCGCCTTCCAATAGATTCGCTGGAGAAAAGGCGATTTTCTCGACTTGCTCCATATAGTTGTCTGGATTACGATTTAATACGAGACGGCCTACCGGCATCAACGGAAATTGTCTCTCATCCCAAACTTTGGTATCGTCTAGCGGATCATAGGGCAACTTAGCTCCATCGCCCGGGTCCATCAACTGAACATACAGCGCGTATTCGACCGTTTGGCCTGATGCCAGCGTATCAAAGAGGTCCTTACCGGCATAATCGGGATTTTCCCTAGCTAACTGAGCTGCTTCGCGGCTATCAATAACCTGTATACCTGCTAATGGGTACCAGTGGTATTTCACAAACGTATGGACGCCTTGCTCATTCCGCCAGACATAGGTGTTAACGCTATGACCTGGAATATGACGGAGACTCTTAACAGTTCCAGCATCCGAGTATAATTGGACAAGGAAATGAGTGGCTTCCGGCGCTCTGGCGATGAAACTCCAGAAGCGTTCAGGGTCGATCAAATTATTAACTGGCGATGGCAAAAAGGCCTTGATTGACTCTGGAAATCGAATAGCATCTCGAACAGAGAAGACAGGGATATGATTACATAACAAATCGAAAACGCCTTGCTCCGTATAAAACTTGGTGGAGAATCCGCGCACATTTCGGGACGTATCCGGTGTACCTTTATTACTTACAGCAAGGGAAAATCGGACCGTGACAGGGACTTGCTGGCCAGGTTTTTGCAGAAAGTGAAGCTTCGTATATGGAGTCATTGAATTCACGGTCTGAAAGTATCCAAAAGCGCCATACCCTTTCACGTGGACAGGTCTTTCAAGAATCTTGGTATGTATGAAGGTCTCTAAGGTTTCATGCAAAATACTATCTTGTTCTAATACAGGTCCTCGATCACCAACGGTTTGGGAATGAAATTCCGCTGGTGCGTCTCCTGACCATGAAGAAGAGCCGTTCGGACGGATAGGCTTTTGGGGTAATCCTCTGTTTTCTTCCATTATTCAACCTCCTGTACGCATCTCACTGATTTAGATCGTTATGCTGGTATTCGAACAATTATGCCAAAATTCATTAGGTAGATAATGAAGGTCATATTACAAGCTATTAGAATCAGCTCATGTTAAATGTTATTATTGAGGAAGTTGAGTTAGACAATTGGGGATGTTGCGGATTACTAGCACTTGAATACCGCAATCAGTCTTCCGTTAAAATGGATAGGAGGCAGAAGATCATTCATCTGAACACAGCACTTTGTCGCTTATTTGAAATTCGTTATCCCATCTTCCTAGCGGGTATGGCAGGTGGACCTGGAACGGTCAGCTTAACTGCTGCCGTATCGAACGCAGGCGGGTTGGGGACGCTAGGAGCCGCTTATATGGAGCCTGAAGCAATCCGTACTGGAATTCGGGACATTCGTAAGTTAACGAACGCACCCTTCGGCGTGAATTTATTTGTTACTGGAGCTAGTGATGACAATTCGAGAACGCCGGAAGTTCAGCAGGAACTTAATGTGATGAGAGCTAAACTCGGAATACCGCAAGTAGTGGCAGAAGATGTGAAGACACCCGAGCATTTTGAGCAACAATTCGCTGTTTTACTAGAAGAAAAAGTGCCGGTAATCAGTACGGCTTTTGGTGTGCTTCCACCTCATATGATGGAGCAAGCAAAAGCGGAGGGCATTCGAATTGTGACGATGGTGACTACCGTCGATGAAGCAATTCTTGCTGAACAAGCCGGATGTGACGCGATTGTGGCTCAGGGAAGTGAAGCTGGTGGTCACCGCGGGACATTCGATATTGCCAATCGTCCCATGGGCGCAAATATAGGCACAATGGCGTTGGTGCCGCAAATTGTTGCGCATGTTCAGGTCCCCGTTATTGCGGCAGGAGGGATTATGGATGGTCGTGGACTAGTAGCCGCACTGGTACTTGGAGCACAAGGGGTTCAAATGGGAACGCGATTCCTGACTTCGATTGAATCGGGAGCTCATATCGCGTATCAACACAAACTGCTCTCCAGTACCGAGGAGAGCACAGTGATCACGAATGTATTCTCTGGTCGACCTGCCAGAGGTATCCTGAACGAATTTATCAAAGTCTGGGATCAGCACGGGATTGATCCACTCCCGTTCCCGACTCAAAATACGGCGACAAGAGATATTCGAAATGCCGCGGCCAAACAAAGTAATTCTGATTATATGTCCTTGTGGTCAGGGCAGGGTTTGCGGATGTTGACTGCTGGCCAAAGTGCGGGGACTATCGTGCAGGATACCATCCAGCAGGCGCAAACGATTCTCACTCAAATCAAAAATTCTTGCGTATAAACCGTGTATAGGGAGGAGTCATTATGACGGCAACCATGATGAATGCAGAAATAGTTATGCAAGAGCTTGAAGCTCTCGGCAAGGAACGTATGAAGAAAATGTATATATCTAATGGCGCTCACGAACCCTTATTTGGCGTGGCAACTGGAGCGATGAAACCGCTCGCCAAGCAAATCAAAATCAACCAACCATTAGCTGAACAACTCTACGCGACAGGGAACTACGACGCCATGTATTTTGCCGGAATCATTGCAGATCCAAAAGGAATGACGGTAGCGGATTTTGATCGTTGGATCGATGCAGCGTATTTCTATATGTTGTCTGATTATGTCGTCGCTGTAACTTTGTCAGAAGCGGATATTGCGCAGGAAGTTGCGGATAAATGGATCGCTAGCGGCGAGGAGTTGAGAATGTCTGCTGGATGGAGTTGCTACTGTTGGCTTTTAGGAAATCGAAAAGACTCTGAATTTGACCAAAATAAATTATCCAATATGCTCGAATTGGTAATAAGTACGATTCACGCTGCACCCGAACGAGCCAAATATGCGATGAATAGTTTTATATACACGGTGGGGGTATCCTATACGCCGCTGCATGATAAGGCAATTGAAACCGCAAAAGCTGTAGGACCTGTTGAAGTTATACAGGACAAGACGAAAAGCAAATTTCTTCTCGCTTCGGAAACCATTCAAAAAGCCGTAGATAAAGGCCAAATTGGATTCAAACGCAAACATGTAAGGTGTTAGAAATAATAGGAACAAGTCCGTGTATATCGCGGGCTTTTTTTATTTTTGAACAGAATGACCGAATAGTCGTCTATTTAAGTGGGGATATTTACCAATCCAATGAGGGGATTTAGTCAAGTCTACGGACTATCAAGTATGGGAGTGAGAATAGCAATGGAAAACTATTGGAATCACAATACAGTATTTCATGATGAGTTAATTGCAGACGCTAAACTACGCGGAGGACGCGTGCTCGACATTGGGTGTGGTGACGGACTACTGCTTCAACGCCTCGCGCTATTCGTACAACACGTTATCGGTATCGACCCCGACGATACAGCTATTGAGCTTGCGCAAACGCGACTCACTGCGATCTCGAATGTGGCGCTCATTAACGGCGACTTCCTTGCTTTGCCAGTCCCTATCCAAGAAGAACGATATGCAAGTGTTATCTGTGTTGCGACTTTGCATCATATGGATTTGAGAAGCGCGCTGGAACAAATGCGGCAAGTACTCGCACCTGGCGGTCGACTCCTCATCATTGGTTTAGCAGATGACAAATCACTGATGGATATTGTTATCTCCGGGCTATTGCTTTTCCCCATCCGTATCATGGATCGACTTCACGGTGGGATGGGCAACCCCAATGTTCGAATTACGGCTCCAAAAGAATCCATAAAGGAGATTCGCCAAGTAGCACATGAGATACTTCCAGGGGCGAAGGTTCGACGACGCTTCTACTTCCGTTACTCACTTTCGTGGGATAAACCATTGGAGGAGTAAGTCGGCAGATTCGGACGATTGCTTATTGCTGCATGCTTTTCTTTCGAATGCTACCAATAATCCATAAAAGCATTGGAATCCCAATCAGATTAATTGGAAATATCACCCCTAGCCAGAACTTCGCATAATTCATGGAGTCGTTCGTGTTTCGCGGCAGCAGGGAAATTACAAATACAATAGGCGCAATCCACCATATAGCATGTTTCCATTTTTTCATATGAAATAATTGCGCGGTACCATAACTGGTTATGAAAAGATAAAGGGAAAGTTTAATGAAAATACCAATGATCCATAATAAAACAGCCAAAACATCAACGTTTTGGATAAAATCCATGACTGAAATATAGGACATAGCGGAATAGAGGGGATAAATAAATTTAGCCGGTAAATTTGGACCAAAGACCAGAATCACAACCAATACCATGACAAGAACGGCGAATGAAGCGGCTGCAACTCCGAATAAAGACGAAATCATGGCTCGATGGGGTTTAGACATAAAGGCAATTAACATGACCACCATAAAGGATTCTCCTAGGAAGGATGCAGGAATTAAGCTTCCTTTGACAATAGGCAGAATACCCGAGTTCGCATACACCGGCAGTATGTTCAACCAGTCCCAATCCTTCATACTAAATATAATGATGATTATACAACCTAATGCACTTATAGGACCGATGATTTCACCGCAACGACCGATACTTCTAAGACCTCCGCTATAGGTGACATATACGATAGCACCTAACATGATGAGAATTACAATCCAAAGCGGTGTTGAACTAAATAAGGCAAGGTAAACAAAATCCGCATACTCTCTAAGTATGATTCCGGAAACGGATAGCCACATCAATAAGTATGAAAGTAGTATGATTTTTCCTAGCCACTTTCCAAGTATCGTTTGTGTATATTGAATAAAGGTTTGCTCGGGGTAAAGGAGGCTTAATTTGACGGCAACAAATGTCGTAAATAAACAAATCAGAGTTGCGAGAATCATTGAAATCCAAACATCTTGTTTGGCAAGAAATACAGGGGTGGAGATCGTAAAAAGAGCAGTCATCCCAAATTCCATTGAGAAAATCAGCCAAAATAGTTGATATCCGGAGATTTTCATTTCGTAATCTCACTTTCTTTCAATTGGAGTGATGGACCAACTAAACCAATGTATTTTAGCTTTATTTTTACATTTACTTTCACTTCTATGCCTGGAAAAATAGTATCCCATTGCCCCTTTAATTGATTCCATTCACTGGGATGCTGGCGATTCAAGGTTTGATTGAAACCAAATACATCCGTACCAAATTGTTTTTGAACTTTCGTGATCATATCTAGTACATGCTCACTAGTTTTCATATTGATTGTATGCTGAACAAGTTTCAGATTTTTCTGCTGACTAAGGTCCAAATTCGTATTGTTCTCACCGACATGTCCCATTCCAGTTAGTTCTAACTCTATCTTCACCTTGTTATTCGGTAATACACTGCTCTTAATTCTACTTCCAAACTTGGTAATAATGACCCCCACATTCCCATTTGCTTCGGGAATAGCTTCGACGATGTCAAAGTAAGAAATTCGTCTGCGAATCCACTGCCGATAAGCACCTTCTACAAAATTTAAATAACCAACTAATTTATAATCGTGGCTAAAAATAGCGCGACCATAGAATCGGATCGTTTTTTGTGGGGAGGTCCCCTGTACGATGTCTACAACAGGCAAAGTGGGGCAGCTTCCTTCGGTACTTGCGGCCATCATAAAATCGAGATATGACGTACCGGTTGTACCGCCTACCGCTTTATGTATTTTGACAGATGCGACGGACGGAATTTTCTCAAGCGGATAGGGCACTTGTAAAGCTTCCAAGCCTGAATTTCCCTTGACCACCCATATGTCTAATCGAATTCGATTGCCAGGATCGCGAGAAAACGCATCCAACATATCTTTGATGCCATTTTTCGCGAGATCCTCTCCGATGTAATAATTGTGTCGATGCCCTCGGGTAATGATACGAGAAAGCTTTTGCCGCGTTTTTTGAATAGCTTCAATCATACTTTTACCGCTGCCAGACTCAATAAAGAAAGGTTTATCACCACCGCTTCCGCCTGCTGAGCCTAAGCCTATTCTGGAAGGTACAATGAATTGGCCAGCTGTTAAATATGTGCCATCTTTATTAAGATCAGCCGATGCAGCAAGATTGAACGCTCTGTCTGAAAGCTCCTCACGGTCCCAACACCCTGTAGTGAGAGGGATAAAAAGCAGCAAAATAAAGCGCGTTGTCAAGCGAACTTTCATTTCACTTCATCTCCTTGGTTCCCGTTTCGTCTTTGACTTTTGCGAATTCGCATTTTAGTTGTAGTTGAACCGGACATGGGTAAGCCTTTCATACTCCACATCGGCGCGCGGATTAAAACATCTTTTAATTCAGTCTTCGTTAGTGGAGCTATCGGACTTAAATAAGGGATGCCAAATGACTCCAGATTCGTAAGATGAATGAGCAGGAAGACAGAGGCCATGGTAACGCCGTATAATCCTAGGACCCCTGAACAAATGAGCATAGGAAAGCGTAGCATTCGAAATGGCATTCCCATGCTGTATCTTGGGGTGATAAGAGAGGCAATTCCTGTCAGAGAAACTACAATGACCATCGGAGCAGAAACAATCCCTGCCTGTACCGCTGCTTGTCCAATTACTAGAGCTCCAACGATGCTGACTGCTGAACCGACTGGCCTCGGCATTCGAATGCCAGCTTCGCGTAAACCTTCAAATAAAAATTCCATCAGCAAAGCCTCTACGACAGCTGGAAAGGGCACCCCTTCACGAGCAGATGTGATACTGAGCAAAAAATTAGTGGGTAACAATTGTGGATGAAACGTTGTGATGGCTACATAAATAGAAGGTAAGAACGTGGAAGTAATAATCAACAGCATGCGTAACCAACGGATCAGAGTAGCGTATATAAATCGCTCGTAATAATCATCGGCGGACTGAAATGCGTTCCATAAGGTACAGGGAACAATAAGTACAAAAGGTGTACCATCAATGAAAATCGCAACTTTTCTTTCTGCGAGACAGGCGGCTACAATATCAGGGCGTTCGGTGTTCTGCACTTGTGGGAATAAGGTGAAAGGGTGGTCTTCAATAAACTCCTCAATAAAATTCCCGCTAAGCACGGTATCAATTTCAATTTGACCGATTCGTTTACGAACCTCATCGATAATAGATTCCAGTGCAATGCCTTCAATGTAAGCAATAACAATCGTGGTTTTGGAGAGATTACCAACAGTCATGGACTCCATTTTTAGCTTAGGGCTATGAATTTTTCTGCGAAGAAGGGTTGTATTCACAGAAATGGTTTCTGTAAAGCCCTCCCTAGGCCCATGAAGAGTAGTCTCACCTGTTGGTTCTTCAATTGCTCGTTTCTCAAAACCTGCCAGATCAGCAATTACAGCTTGGTCTATTCCTTCTGACAGGATGACTACACTTGCGGATAAAATACCTTGAACAATATCGTCCATTGTCTTTGTTGTCTTTGTTTTGGCGATGGAAACTAGCTGTTGTTCGAGTATCCAATCTACTGGATTCAATTCCTCTAAACCTGGTGGCGGACTTTCTAGCATCCAGGGTTTTAGCAAATTGCTATCTAATGATTTGGTATCCACCAATCCATCCAAATATACGAATAATACTTGGATTTTCCCGAAAATTTGTATTTGTCGAAACACAATATCATAACAATTTTTGAATATATGTCTGATGTTGCTTTCATTCGTCTCTAAAGATTTGCTAATTGCTTCACCTAGTACATTTTCAGGAGATGTCCGGTTTGAATTTGAGTTTTGTGCAGTAGATATGGCCTTCCATCTCCTTAAGAACGTTTGCATCACAATGAGCAGGGGATTATTCGCACGATTATCAGTATCTTCCCTTAAACCATATCGGATTATGCATATTATGGAAAAGGTGCATTAGCGCAGCGACTTGAATCCCGCACGGAGTTCTGCAGCGAAGAGTTCTGGCTGTTCCCAGGCAGCAAAGTGTCCACGTCCACCTTTGTCGACCTTGTTGTAGTAGATTAAATTAGGGTACGCCATTTTACTCCAACTCAGTGGAGATTGATAGAGCTCATAAGGAAACACACTCACGGCTACGGGAATGGAGACACCTTTGACAGCAAAGAAGGAGAGCTTGTTCTCCCAATACAGACGCGCAGAAGAAATTGCAGTTTGGGTCAGCCAGTAAAGCGTAATGTTGTCAAGGACATCGTCTCGTGTAAGACCTACGGGATATCCGTCAAATGCTTGTGTAATCAGCTCCAAACTACACGCATCATGATCAATCAAAAAAGCAGCCAAACCGATTGGCGAGTCTACCAATCCAGTCAGCGTCTGCGGGCGTGTACCCATGATTTGTGCATAGGCGCTGTGCTTATACACGTAACTCAATTGCTTGCATGCACGCATCTCGTCGTCTGAGAGACCAGAGGGAAGTGGATTCCCGGCTTGAATCGCATTATCAATAGATGGGGGGACCACGCCAGGCATATTCGTGTGCATGCCAATCAGCCCCGGAGGCGACTGCACAGCCATCATATCGGTGACTACCGCACCCCAGTCGCCGCCCTGTGCTACGTACCTTGTGTAGCCAAGTCGCTTCATCAGCACTACCCAGGCACGTGCGATTCGGATGGTGTCCCAACCTGTCGTAGTTGGCTTGCCTGAAAACCCGTAGCCAGGCAGCGAGGGAATGACCAAATGGAACGCGTCCGATGCCTTTGCACCATATGCTGTTGGATTCGTAAGTGGTTCGACAATCTTCATCAGCTCGATGATCGAGCCAGACCATCCGTGTGTGATGATGAGTGGCAAAGCATCTTCGTGCTTCGAACGAACGTGCATGAAATGAATGTCCAGACCATCGATATGGGTAAAGAATTGAGGTAATGCGTTCAGCTTAGCCTCACACTTGCGCCAATCGTAACCCGTTGCCCAGTATCGTGCGAGCTTTTGAATTGTTGATAGTTGTACACCTTGAGATGCATCTGCGACTGTTTCTTTCTCAGGCCATTTTGTCGCGTTTATGCGACAACGCAATTGAGTAAGTTCCATTTCCGGAAATTTCACATGGAACGGCCCTCGAATGGTGTTTTTGTCTGCAGGATGCTCAAAACGTTGTTGTCTTGTGTCATTTTGTGTCATTTTGTACTCCCTTTGAATCAGTTTGGATAATTGGGATGAATAGTTAGCGCTGTGTATGACACCATATTCATGCATTATTCTAATCGTGCCTAGGTTCATAGGTGGTGTTTCGGAAATTTAGCTGAAATAAATCTAAGCAGGAAAACACTTTGTGCTTATCGAACAAATGGACTGATGAGGAGTTGCTACTTTGATGCAGCTCCATTTTCTTGGGAGGGAGCATCCGAATGAAAATAAGAGTCATTGGTAGATGGGGCGCTTATCCAAAGCGTGGAGAAGCAACTGCAGGGTTTCTTTTAGAAATAGGCAATCACAAAATCTTGCTCGATTGTGGAAGTGGTGTATTGTCCGCCTTACAGAATTTCATTGAACTAAATGAATTAACAACCGTATTTCTTTCACACAATCATTTTGATCATATGGCAGACTTAGGTTGTCTTCAGTATGCTTGTTTAATTGATATGGATTTAAAACAAAGGAATAACCCCTTGAGGCTACTAATTTCTAAGGAAAATAAAGAAGAATGGACTATACCTGCAATGAAAGGCACCTTTGAAAAAGGGGTAAATCAAAGTACCATCATGACTTTTGAGGATGGCTTTACATTGACTTTTTTTCAAACCAACCATGATGTTTATTGCTTAGGCGTGAGAGTTGCCTATGAAGGAAAAGCATTGGTTTATACGGCGGATACACGATACGATGAAACACTCGTCCCTTATTTGAAAGATGCGGATTTGCTTATCACAGAAGCTTCATTCTATGCTAACTTCGATGCGGCTCAGTATGGTCATATGAATTCATCTGAAGCTGGGAAGCTAGCATCAAAAGCAGGAGTAAAGAAACTACTTCTAACACACTTGCCTCACTTCGGAGATATTCAGTTATTAAGGGAAGAAGCGGCATTGATGTTTAAGGGTGAAGTCGTTTTAGCTGAATGCGGCTTACAAGTCGTTATTTAGAAGAAGGAGGATACGCATGTTAAATTTGAATCAAATTTATCTGATTACGGACATACCTGGTTATACGCCGCAAATTAGCCGTTTATTGTCGATGATGAACTATGTCAGGCATACGACGTTAGAATCCGTGAAAAATCTTACCGTACATGAATTGGATTTTCTATTTGATGAGGAAAGCAACTCAATTGGCGCCTTGTTAATGCATTTCGCGGCAGTAGAATACGCTTATCAAGTGGAAACCTTTGAGAAAAGAGAATTGAATGACGAAGACATGGCGATATGGGGTCCCGCTGTGAATCTAGGTGCAGAAGGGCGAGAAAAGATTAAAGGAAAAGATCTGGACTACTATGTACATATCCTAAATGAAATCAGAAATCGTACTTTCGAATTGTTCAAAACAGTTGATGATGATTGGTTATACCAAGAGGAAGAATTCTGGTATAAGAAACAGGCGAATCACTATTTTATGTGGTTTCACGTGTTTGAAGATGAAATCAATCATAGAGGTCAGATCAGTATGATCAAGAAGAGACTAATCCGCGTATAAGGCGGATTTTTATTAACAGGACACCAAATGGTGACATATAATTAAATGGACACTAAAAGGTGTTGTGTTGGAACTAAGTATGGCTGGACAAACTGGAGCGACGAGCTAAAAAAATTGTTGGCACAATAAAATCATAGATATAAATATAAACCGGCTGCCTATTGTGTGCAGCCGGTTTATATTTACTACTGATGAACAGTTAGGAACCACTTGCTTACGAAAGTAGCCGCGGGCACATAACCATACAGTAGTTGCATGACAATACGGCTTGTGTGCTAATATGGAATCAATAAGTGTAACCAATAGAGAGGATGTACACATGCAAATCCATCAATTAATTTCGAACAATATTAATAAATTAGATGCAACCATACCAGTAGATAAATCGTTAGGTATTGCTGGTTTATCTGGATCTGGTAAAACAACTTTTTGTCAGACGATTGGGGAAGAAGCCAAGAAACGTCTAGTTTCATTATTACCAAAAGCTGAATATCAATATTTATTTCCTGAGATTATGGAAACGAATTTCAGTGCCATCAAGATGGAGGAAATGCCCCTAGTCCTTTTTCTGGGAAAATCATCGATTTCATCCAATCCTCGTTCAACCATTGGCACACATACGGGCGTTTTCAAAGAGATCCGTGATCGAATGGCTGAACAATTCAATCTTTCTCCAGAAGTCTTTTCGTTTAATAATGCTTTAGGGTGGTGCCCTGATTGCAAAGGGCGCAGCACGACACAAAATGTCGAATGTTCGAAGTGTAAAGGGAAGCGCTATAGTACAGAAGTTGAGCAGTATAAGTTGGAACTAATGAATCAACCACATAGCATCTCCGATATCAATAACTTAAGCATCGAAACGATCCTTTCGCTTGCAGAAGAATTACATATTAGTGAAGCCAAGCAACATATTCTTCAAAATTTGATCAATATGAATATTGGTTACTTAACATTAAATCGTATTATGGGGACGCTATCAGGTGGCGAATTAACACGGCATTACTTGGCTGAATTCATGGCTACCAGTGAAAATACCGTCATTATTATTGATGAAATCTCTGTTGGTCTTGACCATGAAACGCTTTTGAAAATTCTAGAACAAATTAAACAATTAGGCTACAAGAATCAAATTTGGCTCATCGATCATTCAGATACGGTGCTGGATACAACAGATGAGCAATTATTCTTTGGGCCGGGCAGTGGGAAATATGGCGGGAAAATTGTCGAAGAATCACCTCGTCCTAAACCAGTTCTTTGGGAACAAAACCAGGCAGATCCAACTGACTATTATCAGTTTCTTGACCTGTACTGTCGGAATATTCAAATGGCTGAAATTCAAATTCCCAAGAATAGACTTGTAACCTTCACTGGCGAGTCAGGATGCGGTAAATCAACACTTGTGAATGAGTGTATGTCCAAAGATTTTCAGAAACGATATCCCAAAGATAAATTGGTCATGGTTGGGCAAGATCGTAACCAATCGATTACGAGCCGGTCAACGGTTGCAACTTTCCTTGATATCAAGAAGAAGCTCACCAAATATAACGAAGATTCTGAGGATGATATTTTCCAACGTTCGATCGAAGATATTATTGAAGAACTGCCGAACGAAGACATCGCTCGTAAACGATTGAGCTTATTAAATAAACTTGGACTTGGCTATCTGACATTAGAAAGAAAAACACAATCGTTGTCAACGGGTGAATTTCAATGTGTTCATTTAGTATCGGAGTTGTTCGCGAATTCAAGAAACCCACATACGTTGTTTATTTTTGACGAACCTTCCAAAGGTTTATCGCAAAATATTTTAAACCAATTCATCGATAGCGTTAGGGTCATTCTAGAAGATGAATCGGTATCAATCCTGATGATTGAACATAATGCTTATATGCTGGAAAGCTCTGATTTTATCGTTGATTTTGGCAAAAGACGGCCTGAACCGATTGGGCATCTTAATGTTGTCCCTCATGATGAGTACTATCGTCTAAAAAATAGGGAAGATCATTCAGCCCCTTTGCATATTTCTTCCGCTCTTAAGCAACAAAGAGGTATTCAATACGTACAAGAAAATCAGATCGACTATTTTAAAAATGCTGAAAACATCTATAAAGGCGGTATTTTAAAAAGCTTATCTTCCATGGCTCGCTTGATCTATGGGGAATACGAATCCGACAAAATTGCACCTGTGATCGCGATTGATCTTGAACGACACCTGTATAGTCAATATAGTTTTCTCTATGAAATCGGTGGTCTGATCAACCATATTGTGGCTGCTCACCCGACTAATAAAGATACAAGAAGCTTCGATTTCTATTATCAAGATAATCATTGTCCTTGTTGCTCTGGTCGTCGTGTCATTGAAAGATTCAATATGGATGTTCTCATTCAAGATAAAACAGTACCATTTTGGGATGGCTTATTACTTCCCGAAGTGATGGATGTCTTGAAATATTATCAGCATGCTAAGTTGCACTTCCTTTTCGAAGAGATAAAGAATGAACTCGGTCACGATATAAGTAAAAGCTATAACGAAATGACAGAAGCAGAAAAGAATACATTCTTATATGGATATTGGGAAAAGTCATTTTATGATAAAGCTGGGAAGGCTTCGAGAACCTGGGAGGGCTTTAATCTCATCCTTGGGCGTTATATGGTTATTTCGAAAAACCTTACAATTAAAGAGGCAATGAAAGCTTCTAGAGAAATGATTACCTGCCCAGTATGTCATGGAACCGTGTTAAACCATCATAAAAAATTGAAATTTAATGGCTCTGATATCCGTGAGATTATTCAGCAACCACTTGATCAAGTCATTCAAACCGTAGGCATGGTGCCAGAACTCGAGAAATTAAAATCAATTGTTGGCGGTGACCTCGCACTTTCGGAAGATGTCTCCTTACTGCCTAGGGAAACGCAAGTTGCCCTTAAAATGTACGAGCTAGAGCTTGCTAGTTTTGTGGGCTATGAAGTGGTTTTACAAAATGCAGTACCTTTCTGGGACAAGATTAAAGGTAATCTGGATGCGATCAGCAGCAAAAACTTGATAACCATCTGTGATTTTGCCGATATTACGGAAACCAGAGAAACCATTATTGATAAGTATTTCACCATTGGTAAGTATAAAAAATTAACTTATGTCTATGAAGCATTTGGTTACAATAAGATTGTTACCCAAATTAATAAGATCAAAGCAAGTCATCCGTGCCCATTCTGTGGCGGTAAGAGGGTCATTTCAGAAGATGGACTCCATGATGGCGTACAGAAATTGTCGGTTCCTTGTGTGAGCTGTTATGTGAGTGGCATCAATGATGAGGGACGCAAGGAAATCGTTGACGGCGTAACTGTGCAAACATGGCTTACTGGCAAAGTAAGTGATGTTGTTGATAAAAGCAAAGTGAACGAGTCCGTTGCAGATATACCGATCTACAATCGTATTCGTGAATTGAACAAACAAGATATGATGGCTGTTTATCATAGCTTGAAGTGACTATGAAGCGCTGACCTTCGGGTTAGCGCATTTCTTTTATTATCAATATTCACTTGCAGGAATATTCCCCATGTGGTATATTAAAATCAGCAAGATACAGTGCCTCCAAACATGAACGAGAAACACATGCAATTACAGCAAGAGGACGGATGATGACCATGAATTCTAACATCATGAGTGCATTGGCAGAGCCTAACCGCATGAGAATTGTTGATCTTTTGCGCGAACGGCCACTCACAGTAGGGGAAATCGCAGAACGGCTTCAACTGCGTCAGCCTCAAGTTTCCAAGCATTTGCGCATACTTAGTGAAGCTGCCATTGTTGAGGTGAAGGTGGACGCAAATCGCCGTATCTACAAGCTGCTGCCAGATCCTTTCCGAGAGCTAAACGATTGGCTGGAGAGCTACCGCGTCATCTGGGAGGAGCGATACAACCGTCTAGATGACTATTTACAGACACTTCAGGGCAAGAATGTGCGGAAAGAACACCAAGACTAACCTTTCAGGACTATTTTAAACAAAATAATGAAAATTCGAGGAGGAAGTTTAACATGACAAATCAAATGGTTTCTAAGGTAGAGGACAAAGTTCTTATTCTAGAGCGTGAATTCAATGCCCCTCGCGAGCTGGTTTTCCAGGCATTCACACAAGCAGAACATCTGAAGCATTGGTGGGGGCCGAGAGGTTGGACACTTCCAGTATGCCATGTTGATTTCCGCGTCGGTGGAGTTTGGCATTATTGCATGAAGTGCGAAGACAAGAATCAGGGCGATTACTATGGGATGGAATCATGGGGCAAGGGAGTTTACAGCGAGATCGTTGTACCAGAGAAAATTGTGTATGTAGACTTTTTCTCTGATGCGGAAGGCAATGAAGCGGAAAACATGCCATCTACGCGTGTAACACTGACCTTCATCGAAACAGAAACAGGGACTAAGGTCATTAACCGCGGTGAATACGCATCCGCTGAAAGCCTGCAGCAAGTGCTGGATATGGGCATGATGGAGGGTATCACAGATACATGGGATCGACTTAGTGAACATTTGGCATCCATACAAAAAAGTTCATAAACGCATTATGAGGTCGCAAATTTGCGGCCTTTTTCCATGTAATAAAAAAAATCATTTCAACACTTGAACCTAACGTAACGTCATGTTTTATAGTATAGTTACCGGTAAACAGCTAGCACAGCCTAAAGGAGATGATTATGAAGCAGCTTTGGAAAGTGGGAGAGCTTGCTAAACTAACAGGACTCACCATACGCACATTGCGATTTTACGATCAAATCAGCTTGTTCTCGCCTTCGGCACATTCCGAATCGGGTCACAGACTGTACAATGAGGCTGATCTGTCGCGTTTGCAGCAAATTTTATCGTTAAAAGAGCTCGGTTTATCACTAGATGAAGTCAAGTCCGTATTAACTGGAGAGCAATTCAGCCCGCTGGAGATCGTTTCTCTGCAAATTGCCCGACTGAAAGAAAATATTCGGATGGAGCAGAATCTTCTGCTCGAACTGGAGTACGTATCCAATCTGATGTCGATGAAAGAACCTGTAACGGTTGATGATTTTACCAAATTACTGGAAACAATGAAAATGAGCCATGAGAAAGTGATCATCGAACGTCGGATGTCGTGGGAACGCCGGCTAGATTTGCTAGGCGAACTCCTAGATGGCAAATCCGATAATTCAATTTAAGGGAGCTGACAAGCATGAATGAACGTATTACCGTACATAACACCTTCGTCGTCGAAAGAGTTTATAAAGCCTCGCCGACACGTGTTTTTGCCACTTGGGAGGATCCCAAACTGAAAGAAATGTGGTTTTCCAAAGCGGATGAATTCGACTTCCGGGTGGGTGGTAAGGAAATGAGTCAAGGTGGACCTCCTGGGGGACCGAATTTCACTTTTGATGCCACGTATCAAGACATTGTTCCGAATGAACGTATAGTATACAGTTACACGTTGGATATGGATCAGACGCGGATTTCGATTTCAGTGACAACTGTTGAGTTCAAGCCTGAGGGTACGGGTACCAAGCTGATTTTCACTGAACAAGGCGTTTTCCTAGATGGCCATGATACACCTGCTCTACGAGAACACGGCACGAAGGAAATGTTGGACAATCTGGGCAAATCGTTGGAAAACATCTAAACCTACAGAAGAGATATCACCAACCGGCCGATTGGCCGGTTTTATTGCGTTCATTAAGAAGAAAAGAACCTCACACAAGTGTGAAGTTCTTCAAGATCCTAAATTTTTGATTCGATTGAGTAAGATGGTTATATCACTAATCGTCGTGATTAATTGTGAATTTTGAAGTTTATCAAGTGCCAGATGACCATTGACGACCACTTTATTGATCTCATCTAACAACACTTTATTTTTATCTACCACTTGTTGATGAATATCCTTTGCAATCGTTGGGACACTTTTCAGATTAAATTGTTCGATGTCTTTTTTTATCCCGATTAATTGATTTTCAAGTTCTTGTTTAGACTCTGGATTCAAAGCGGCGTCTTTGATCATTTGAGGTGCTCGTTCTGCGAAATCACTCAATTTATTGATGTGTTCAGTAGCTTGATTTGCGTAATCGAACGAACTGTTTACTTTCTCAAATAACGTACAGGCACTCAATTGTAGGGTTGATAAAACTAAAATGAGTAACATCAATTTTCTCATGATTTTGCACTCCCTTACGGTTCTTTTTCTGGGAAAAAATAACGATATATTGATTATTACGTTTTTCTAGAAAGCGGGTTTCAAACTTAGGCAATGTGGTTCAATATCAGAAATGAAGAAGAGATCTAGCAGTGGAACCACTTTTTGGGAAAAATGTTAATTCAAATGACCCGTTCGGTAACCGACTTGAATGTATTGAAAAAATCTCGAAGGATTTACTAAATTAGTGACGACAATATGATAAAATTAAATTATAAGTATGTAATTTTACAAGGACGAGACATCTTCTGGGGGGAAGGTTCATGATTTCGAGAAGACAATTTATTAAAAGATTGCTTGCAACCGCGTTCGCACTAACTGGTGTAGGTGTACTGCTCAAGCAATCGTTAAAGGGGCCTGAGACGAACATAGCGGTAGCTGATGCCTCGGAGGAACAATTAATCCCGCAAGTATCGGCTCAACCAGATACGGTTGCCTCCATTAATAATCGATTATTGCTATCCTTTTTCCTACTCAGCGATGTGCACATTTCCAACAATGGAACCACTACGATTATTGATAAGCTTCATTCGGCGTTGAAAGATATCAGCCGCTTCCAATCGCCCGTAGATACGATCGTATTCGGAGGGGATATCACGGATGTAGGTCGGGATCAGGATTACAAGCTTTTTCGAAAAGTATTAGACAACTACAAATTACCACCACTATACGCGAATATGGGTAATCACGACTATTACGACATTTGGATAAACAGTAAGGAAGATTGGTCCGCTGAAACCGTACCCAACGGGAAAACCGATGCGATGTCGCGTGAACGCTTCATGAAGTTTTTTGGCTACAAGGATAAGCCCTACAAGGATGTCTGGATGAATGACGTGCATCTGATTTTGATGTCACAAGAGACCTATGTGCAGGAGAACCCGGAGGTTGGGGAGGGCGCATGGTATTCGGATGAGCAGCTTGCCTGGCTAGAGAATTGTATGAAATCCCATGAGGATGGAAAGCCAGCTTTTGTCTTCATCCACCAGCCGCTGCCAGCGCCGGATACGGACGGGAAACCACCACAGTTGCTCAGAGCGAAGGAGTTTCGGGCAATCTTGGCACCCTATAAGAATGTTTTTGTGCTGTCAGGACATACACATCGTAACTTTGCAACGGAAAATCACTATAATACACAGAACTCATTCCACTGGTTCAATAATGCTTCTGTCGGCAAAACACGCAGTACTGACAATCCAAATTGTGCGCAAGGCATGTACGTCCAGGTCTACAATAACGAAGTGGTGGTGCGTGGCCGAGAATTTTCCAATCGGAGCTGGATCGAATCGGCAAAGTATACCGTACCTATGGTTAATACAAAACAAGCTTAGTTGTATATACCACGCAATTTGCATAGAAGAGAAAGGACGTGCACAAGGCGCATGTCTTTTCTTTTTTTGTATAACTACGCACTCTCTACTCGCAACCAGCATGTTACACATCATCACCCCCTATTAAATAATGGGTTTTATTCGCTTACATCAAGAGCTTAAACATTAAAATTATATATAGGAGTATATGTAGCAGTAAGGGTAGGAGTAGGAGATGGAAATGGGGATGAGTAGGGAAAGGTAGGATAGGAGATGAAGTATGTTTACTACGTCCGAATGGTGAGTTGGTCGGATGGAAGTTTTGTAAATCTCCTGTTGTCCGTGCGAATAGATGGATTTTATACAGTTAAATTTTGGTTTTTTTCAATCAAAATCAAAGTAGATGGATAATCTACAGTTAATTTTAGATATATTACTCGATATGGACAAATGAGGCAGTTTTAACTGCATGTTATACAGTTAAATCGGTTTTTGGAAGAAATCGCCATCAAATAGATGTATATTTTCCAGTTAATACAAATATGTTGAGCACGTTCTACAAACCCAAATCGACATTTTCGTCTTATTTGCCTACCGTGTTACAATAGGTTACTATCGCGTAGTTTTACCGATTCCTAGGGGGCGTTGTAGTTGGATATCAAAAGAATAGTAGTGACCGGGCGAATGTATAAAGAGCTAGAAAAGCTCGCTTTACTGGACACAAAGAGGGAGTATCTGTTTCTCCCAGAGGCAGAAGTACTTCCGAATCACTTCGACTGGGGGGATGGTTATGTGGCATTTAAACCAACGGCGTCGTTTCAGTTCGGTACGCTGCAGTGGGTTCATGCGCTTGGAGCTGGCGTTGACTCCTTTTTATTCAATCGCGAATGGAAAAAGGATGTCGTGTTAACGCGTACGGTTGGCAGTTTTGGACAGAAAATAGGGGAATATTGTTTAAGTTATATTCTTGCCGATGTACACCGTCATGAAAATTTCCAGCATGCTCAGGCCAAAAAACAATGGCTGCCTTCACAGCAGAAGCTACTGCATCAACTGAATATCGTCATATTCGGAACAGGTACGATTGGCGAGGAAGTGGCGAGGTTGCTTCGAACTTTCGGGGTAACAGTAAACGGAATATCTCGCAGCGGCGCAGCGAACTGTCATTTTAACAGGGTCCTACCGATTACCGAGGTGCACGCATTGTTACCACAGGCCGATTGGGTAATAAACACACTCCCCTTAACACTAATCACTGAAAGTTTATTTGAAAAACGCTTGTTTTCCTACATGCAGGGCGCTGGTTTTATAAATGTCGGGCGGGGAGCTTCAGTGGATGAAAATGCATTATTGGCAGCGATTGAACAGGGGCAAGTGCGTAGAACTGTTCTTGATGTATTTAGAGAGGAACCACTGCCAGAACAGTCGCCGTTATGGGCTCATCCGAAGGTTGTCATTACTCCGCATATTTCTGCCGTTACTGGGGTGGATGAAGCTATTAACGGATTGCTCGCAGTGCTCAGCGAAATGGACAGCGGGCAAGAACGAATAAGCCAATCAGTGGATGTAAACCGAGGATATTAGTTCCGTGTTGAGTAGAATTATTGCACCTATATAAGCCACTTTATCATTCGTAAAACTTATCTATGGAGCCCTTTAAGGGCTCTTTTTGGCGTTGGTGAGAAAAGAATTCCTGAATAAGTTAGGCCGCAAAAGCCTTCGAGTCACTCAACAAGGTGTTACATGAATCAGGATTGAATATGACGAGTAAACACTGCACTTATGACTTGTCATTGGAAGAATGGTGACGAGTCACTGGAATTTTTATGTAATTAGTCTCTACTCCGTGCCTGTATGCAACCTCATAATGAAGGGAGAAGTGATACAAGGTCAGGAGGTTCCAAATGAAATTGCGTAAGTGGTTCAGAAATTGGGCGCTCGTACTCAGCTTGTTTGTGTTGTTTCAAACGACTTTACCTGCCGTGATGAATGCTGAAAAGGGAGATGAGGTACGGCAGTCAGCATCTGCATCTGGACCTGGATCTGGATCTGCTTCCCCATCTACTCCAGAGAATGATGTTCTTCCAGTATGGGCCAAGGCAGAGATTGAGGAGCTGCTTAGTAAAGGCATCGTGGATAAACAATCAGGAAACGCCGCGTTCCAACCGAGTACTCCTTTAAAGCGAGCGGATGCTGCTGTCTGGCTTCTTCATGTCGCCGAATTCAGTGGTATGGATACTACACAGAAGAAGGATAACCCGATTTTCAAGGACATTGATAATCAATTGAATCGCAATGAGATTGTTAAGGCAGCCGGATTCGGACTGATCGAGGGGTACGAGGATGACACCTTCCGGCCTGAGGCATCGATCTCTCGTATTGAAATCGCCGTTATGATGCAGCGCGTTCTGAAGTTGGATACGTCCATTGCATCGGCTTTTGCTGACCAGCTTATTATCCCTGCGTGGGCTGCGCTGGCCGTTGGGGCAATGAGCAAGGCGGCCATCGTTAGGGGGTATGAAGACCATACCTATCGTCCTTACAATCAGGTAACAAGAGCAGAAGCGGCCGTCATGCTGCATCGCGCTTGGAAGTTGTCAGTGGATAAACAAGAAGGCGTGTTGATACTGTCGGTAAAAGCACCAGACGGTCGGCCCCTGCAAGGCGCAGATGTGCAGATTCATGCCAAGGGCAAGCGAGCCCTTCTAGCCGCCGGAACAACGAACACTTCGGGCACATATGAAGTCAAGCTGCCTTACGGTGCATACGATGTCAACGCAGCTAGCGATGGCGTCGCAGCGTATCAAGTGGTGGAGCTAATCAGGCAAAGCCAAACTGTTGATGTGCAAACGGCTCAAGCTGCAAGTCTTTCGGGCAAGGTTGTGGGGGAGAACGCTGAACCAATACAGGGGGCTATCGTGACTTTCACAACGAACCCTACTTTCTTCGCAGTAACAGGGACAGATGGGACTTTCAAAGCTTACGTATTGCCGGATCGTACATACCAGTTATCATTGCTCACGTTGGAAGACTGGAAGTCATACACGGATCAAGCGGGAACAGCGGATTCCCTTCTTACAAATGGTGCTCTCCAAGACATACTGGAGGTTCTTGATCGAGAGACGAAAGAGAGCGAAAAACACGAATGCGCTTGTCAGCTCGTCGATGTCCAGCAAGAAGTACATGCGCCAGGGCCGGGCCAACTAACTGAAATTGGCCGGTTGTCTGCGCTGGACGGAACCGTTAGTCCAGCAGGTGGGCATTCAGGCGGGAGCCCCGGAGGTGGTGGTGTCTCTCAGGGTGGTGGTTCAACGGATGTGACGGCACCAGCCATTCCAGTAGGCTTACAAGCAGTGCCTGGAGATCAACAGGCTGCGTTAAGTTGGTCGGCGAATACGGAAGCCGATCTGGCAGGCTATAAGGTTTACGTCTCTTTAGATGCCGGAGAAACGTGGTCATTTGCAGCCAATGGAATAAGTACAGCTTCCTATACGGCGACAGGTTTAGTGAACGGTACTGTATATACCTTCGCTGTAACCGCATATGACAAGACTGGCCATGAGTCGGCCAAATCAACGCCACTCACCGTGAAGCCCAGCCTGCAGACTCCGTCAACGCCAGAAGGATTTGAGGGGACGGCTGGCGACAGTGAAGTCATCTTAACCTGGCTGCCGAATTCCGATACGGTCACCGAAGGCTATAAGATCGTGGCCACATCGGCCGACGATGGCGGCGCATCCATTTTCGAAGAGCGGGATGCCGAGAATAATACGACAATGATGTGGGGCAGCTTGACCAATGGTCAGCCATATCAATTTAAGCTGACAGCTTATAACCATGATGGCCAGGAATCTGATGCCGCATTTCTCGAAGTGACACCAGAAGGAGAGGTAATGCCGGATACAACGCCTCCTGCTGTACCGGCAGGTTTTGCAGGTACGACTAGTCAAGATCGGGTGTACTTGGTTTGGCAGACGAATGACGAAAGTGATCTTGCCGGATATAATCTCTACTTCTCATTAGATGAAGGAAATAACTGGATACATGAGGGTCAAATTTATCCCTATCTATCTTCATATACGTTTACGAACCTAAGTTATGAAATAGCATACAGCTTCGCTATTACCGCTTATGATGCTCTCGGCAATGAGTCGGAGAAATCCAATATCGTCTCACTCACTCCGCATGAAGAGCCCGACACAGAAATTCCTGCTCCACCAATGGGGCTCACTGCATCTCCTGGTGATACGAAAATTCAGCTAACGTGGTCACCGAATAGTGAAGATGATCTGGCGGGTTATAAGCTTTATGTTTCAGAGGATGGCGCTGTAACATGGCGCAGCGGTGTCTCAACTGGCTATGAAACAACGTATCAAGCGACAGGCTTAACAAATCGTAAGGCCTACACGTTTGCCGTGACAGCTCTAGACTATGCCGGCAACGAATCGGCCAAATCCGCATTTGTGACGGCGGCGCCGATCAGCGCTGATCAGACAGCGCCTGCTGCACCAGTCGGTTTGAACGGCAGCGCAGTCGACGGTAGTTCATCACTTATCTGGAATGCGAACAGTGAGAGCGATTTAGCGGGCTACAAGATTTATTCGTCAACGGACAACGGCGCCACTTGGCACATGAAAGGCGATGCTAAGAAGTTGACCGTCTATACGGTTGCAGGCTTAACGGACGGAACGGCTTACAACTTCGCTGTTTCCGCCTATGATAGCAATGGCAATGAATCTGCTAAATCAGCGGCCATCAATCTAAAACCGGTGAAGCAACCTATCCCGGTGGATCCCGCTTCCGTAGCGCCTGACATTCCGCTGACGAGCATACCTTCTTTCGCAGACCAAACGCAATTCCTGTATACGGGCAGCAATGCCGTGCAGGCAGGGGTCATCCCAGGGGCGATACGCCCCGATGTTTCGGCTGTGCTGCGCGGAAAAGTGCTTGATGCGGACGGCATGCCTCTGAGCGGAGTGAAAGTGAGCATTCTGAATCAGCCGGAATATGGTCAAACGTTAAGCCGAATCGATGGCGCCTATGATTTGGTGGTCAACGGAACAGGTTTGCTAACTGTCCAGTTCAGCAAGCTGGGTTATCTGCTGGCACAGCGACCGGAGAAGCTGACATGGGGCACCTATACTACCGTGGACGATGTGGTGCTGTTGGCGTACGATGCTAAGGTGACAGAGCTAAACCTTACGAATGCGACTGACACACAAGTAGCCCGTGGGACTACGGTCCAGGATGAAGATGGCGAGCGAACATCGACGATTGTTGTGCCCAAGGGAACAACTGCCACGATGACACTGCCAGATGGAACGGTTCAACCGCTTTCGCAGATCCATTTCCGCGCGACGGAATATACAGTCGGCAACAGAGGACCGGAAGCGATGCCAGGCGAACTGCCGCAGAATGTCGGCTATACCTATGCGGTGGAGCTGTCGGCGGACGAAGCCGTGGAGGCGGGGGCGACCGAGGTTACTTTTAACCAACCTTTGTATCACTACGTTGATAATTTCCTTGATTTTCCTGTAGGTTCTGCCGTTCCCAATGCTTATTATGACCGCAAGGCAGGGATCTGGGTGCCAGCACAGAACGGGGTTATTATCCAGATTGTTTGGATTGAAGCTGGCATTGCGCAGATCGACACGGACGGCGACGGTGCGGCTGATAGCGGGATGAAGCTAAGCACCTACCAGATCACTGAAGAAGAACTGCAGAAGCTAGCCACTTTATACACGGTTGGTCAAAGCTTATGGCGCGTACCGATTCCTCATTTCACGCCTTGGGATCATAACTGGCCTTATGGACCGCCTGGTGACGCAATCGCGCCACCGAACCCAACGCCGAAGAAATCGCCTCAGCCGGATCCCAGAGAAGAGCCATGTAAGCAACCTGGATCTATCATCGGCTGTCAGGATCAATCACTTGGAGAGGCTATAGCGATTCCAGGCACACCTTATACGCTCCGTTACCAAAGTGAACGGACGGAAGGTTATGAGGAGCGTTCAACGATTCAATTCCCGGTGACAGGCTCATCATCGTTGCCATCATCTTTACAAGGCATATCTGTCATCATCCAAGTGGCTGGCAAATCTGTTTATGAGTCGCTGCCATTAACGCTCAACCAATTGTATACGTTCAAATGGGACGGAGTCGATGGATACGGCCGAAAACTTATCGGTGATTATCCTTATCAAGTAACGGTAAGGTACCACTATAAATCTGTCTATTACGCCACGCCAGCAGGCTTCGCAATGAGCTGGGCAAGACTTCCCTCTGTTGGGGCAGCTATCGGTTCTCGAAGCAGCTCGGAAATTATGGTTACGAGATCGTATGAAGGGATTATCAGCTCGCCTGTGAATCCTTATGAACAGCAAGGTATCGCAGGCTGGAGCTTGGATACGCATCATATTTTTGATAATACGACTAAGAAACTGCTAAACGGTGATGGGCAAACGCAGAAGAAGGACAGCGGTCAATTCAACCCGCTCAGTCCACAAATGGGGCAGCAACAATATTATGTGGATCAATCCTTGTATGCCGTTGTTGGCTCTGATTTTTACTTTCTAGTCCGAAACAATAGTATTATGAATGAATTGTCGATCGTTCGGGTTACACCAGACAATGTTTCGCTCAAAGTAGCTACGTTTCCCTCACAAGGCTTTCCTAAAGCTTTTGCGGTGAGCCCGGATGGTACCTTATATCTGTCCTATCTTTATGAGGGAATTTATAAAAAAGGACCTAACGATTCCGATTGGAAGCGTGTTGTCGGCAAGGGATCTTACGGTGTAGCTGTCATCCCAGACGGCTCCAAGGGAACCGAGGCTCAAAGCGGGGACTTCAGCGGATTTGTAACAGATTACCAAGGCAACTTGTACTTTGAAGGCTACCATCCTTATAGCGGCTCTAACGCTACGATTCAATACTATAAGCTCGATGCAAGTGGTTATGTATATCACGCGGGCAGTACAGCATACGGCCCTGACACGGGACCGGCTACACCGGCGAATATTGGGTATGGTAGATTGACATCAAGTCCTAGCGGTACGATCTACGTGCTTGATAACATGTATGACTACTGGGGTGTGAAGAGCCGTATCCGCAAAATGGGAAAAGACGGCTCGCTGGAGCTTATAGCCGGAAACGTAAACATGGGCAAATTAGATCCCGTCATAGCGGATGGCATGTCCGCGCTCGAATCGCGGTTCTTAGCACGAGAGTTGTATGTGGATGGACAGGAAAACATTTATATGCAGGTAGACGGCGTCGGCACGACGTTAGGTCCCATTTTCAAAATAACGCCAGACCATATTGTTCATCTTGTTGATCAGACGGATGCTATGGCCTATGTGAAGAGAAATAACCTTACACTTAATTACGTGAAACTAATAGGTGTTGATCAGAAGGGTAATCCGATGTATAGAACGTATGACCAACGTGGATTCACGCCTAATTTCTTCCGTATTGGTGCTGATGTGAATAAGACCAGCATTCCGAACGATGACGGTGTAACGTTGACCCAGATCGATACGGTAAGCGGTCGTCATACGGAGACTGTGCATGCCCTAACGGGCAAAGTGATGCAAAGCTTCGGCTATGATGCAGAGGGGCGATTGATTCAGCTAGATGATGGCAGCGGAAATCGTACGACGATCGTGCGGGATGCGTCAGGCAAGCCTACTGCGATTGTTGCGCCCGGCGGGCAGCGTACAGAGTTGACGGTCAATGAGCTAGGTCAACTAACAACCGTACGTGGTAAGCTCGGCTATCAATATGACATGACGTATGATGCAAAAGGATTGCTGACTTCGTTTATTGACCCGAATCGGCATAAATCTGACTATCTCTATGATGTAAAAGGCTACCTAATTCAGGCGAAGACACCTGCTGGTGGGATAAAAACCTTAACACGCACAGAACTAAGCGATGGTCTGTCCGTTACATTCACTGATGCTGCGAACCGCCAAACCGTTTATGAGACTCGAAAAGTTGGCAGCAATACAATTCGTACTATAACCGAGCCCGGTGGTGCCAAGTCTGTTGTGATTTATAAGTCTGATGGTTCCAAGGAAATGACGTATACGGATGGCACGAAGGTCACGCAAAAGCTGGAAAGTGATCCTCGTTACGGCATGGATGCCCCAGTACTCAATCAGATGAATATCACAACACCAGACGGACGCGTTGTAACGTATTCGGAGACACGAGCGGTGGAGAGAGACAATCAAGGCCATTTTACATCCTTAACACAAACGTATGTGGTCAATGGTGCTGCGTCTTCCGTGAAATATGATGCAACAGCAAGAACTTATGTGGAGACATCTGCAGAAGGGTTGGTCAAAGTGTCTCATTTGGACGGAAACGGTACCATTGAACGGGTTGAGTATCCGAATCAACCGCTGCTGCCGGTGGTGTACACGTATGATGAGCGAGGACGCTTTCGGATGATCTCGCAGGGCAGTCATTCCATTACTTATGCCTATAACTCAGGCGGAGAGCTGATTTCGGAGACAGATGAAGCGGGCAACCGGAAAGAATATGGGTATAACGAGGCTGGTTTACTAACGATGATCAAACAGCCTAGCGGTAAAACCTATTATAAGGATTATGATGAGAATGGTAATCCTGCGCAAACGACGCTGCCTGATGGAACCATTTACACCCAACAGTATAACAAATTGAATCAATTAAGCACTTTTACGCCGCAGGGCCAACAGTCATGGCTAACGCTGACACATGATGCAGCTGGTTTCGTGGACCAGGCGATACTTGCCAGCGGGCGCGCTTTGCAGTATGGCTTCGAATCTGAGGGCGGTAAGCGGATCCAGAGTATGAATGATCCTGATTTGAACCGATCTTTTATGTACGGGGACGCAACCGACCGTGTCACACAGATGGTAAGCGAGCAAGTGGGGGATCCGAATCTGCGGCAATCTGTCGGTTACACGTATGGCGGAAGTGAGGTCCTACAGATGGTGCTGCAAGGTGCAGCAAACGCCACTTTCGATTATAGCTTTGATACTGGGGCTAATGTAACGAACATCACGAACATCCGCACCACAGTTACTGGAGAAGTCTACGGGCAACCGAAGACGATCGTACAGAATACACAGCTTGGCTGGGATCGCGATGAACAGATGACCAAGTTCGGACCCTTCCAATTCACGCATGAGACCAGCGGTCTTATAAGTTCGATCACAGACGGCTCGTTCCAGATTCTGAATAGCTACGATGACCTGGGCAAACTCGAGCAGCGCAGCTATTTATGGAGGGGGCAGCTCCGATCCAGCAGCGAGTTTAGTTATGATTCGCGAGGACTCCTTTCTGATGAAACAGAAACTTTCACCGAAGGAACGGCGAGACAGACCCATTATGACTACGACGCCGATGGTCAACTGTTGACTTCACTTAGAACCGGCACAGACGGTATTAATAACGAAGTTTACACGTATGACGTCAGTAAGAACCGCGTCAGCAAGCAAGTGAATGACTCTTCTTTAGAAATGAGCAGTTATGATACACACGGTCAGCTCGTGGCCGTAGGCTCAGTTGGGTATGCCTTTGATGCCGACGGTTTCCTGACGAATCGAGGCGGGGATACCTATCGTTATGGTATACGCGGGGAACTCTTGGAAACGACTGTCACTGGCAATACGTATCGGTATGCTTATGATGCCATCGGACGTCGTACAGCGCGGGAGGGAGGCGGCTATACGGAGAAATACTTGTATGGCCACCCAGAATTCATTCATATGCTGACGGGTTCCATTGATAAGAATGGCGTACTAACGAACTATTTCTATAATGATGAGGGCTTACTTATCGGCTTAGAACGTGAAGATCACCGCTATTATGTGATTACTGACAACGTAGGTACACCGAGGGAAGTTCTGAATGCGGAAGGCGATTCTGTCAAAAAACTTCGCTACAGCAGCTTCGGTGTATTGCTTAGCGATTCCAATCCTGGCTTTGAGCTGATGATTGGCTTCGCAGGAGGTCTCGAGGATAGGGCTGCCGGGCTCGTGCGTTTCGGTGCACGCGACTATGACCCTGTCTCCGCTAGATGGACAGCGCGTGACCCTATTCTGCTTGACAGCGGGGAGGCAAACGTCTACGCCTATGTCGGTAACAACCCGATCGTGCTGCGTGATCCGTGTGGTTTGTTCTGCATCGGAGTGTCCGCGTATGCCGGCGTTGGCATCGGCGGCAAGGTGTGCGCGACGGAAGATGGCGTATCCGCCTGTGCGGAAGCAGGTGTTGGCGCAGGCGGCGGCTTGGAAGTCGATCCGTTCGAGGACCTGTCCAAAGGCGGATCATCCTTCGAGGCTGCAGCTAAAGTACAGTATGGACCTTTAAAGGGTGAATTAGGGGCCAAATACTTCAAAGCATGGGATCCGTGCAAAGAAGGTGAAGGCTCACTAATTGCCAAGTTGGGCGCTGGGCCAGTTCAGCTAGATTTCAGAGATCTCTCAAAATCCGCGATTAAAGGCAAATTAGATGATTTGCGCAAAAACTTGAAGGATCTGTTCAAACCTTCGGTGAAGCTTGAAGCTGCAGCCAAAGTGAAGCAATGCTTGCAATATAAATGGTGATCGAGGAAACCGTTAGGGCTGATGGCCTTGACGGTTTTTTCTACAAAACAAATAAACAACCTTTTTATTGAAAAATCTGGATTTGTGTGGTTCACTCGATAAGAAGACAGATTCCATAAGGGCAGGGAGTAGATCCAGTGATATCAGTAGTGATAGCGGATGATCAAACATTAATGCGGGATGGGCTGCAAACTATACTCAGCCTGCAAGAAGATATCCATGTTGTAGGTATGGCTAAAGATGGCGCAGAGGCGCTTCAGCTTGTCAAGACTTTATCCCCGAACGTCGTGCTGATGGATATTCAGATGCCAGTGATGAATGGTATTGCGTGCACCCGGCACATCCGAGCTGAGCATCCAGACACGCTGGTACTGATTCTCACGACTTTTGCCGATGACGATTATATTATTGAGGCGCTCGCAGGGGGAGCTACAGGCTTTTTGCTCAAGGACATTCCTGGTGAAAAGCTTGCACAATCCATACGCGATGCAGTGCTTGGCCACTTTCTGCTGCCCTCCGTCATTGCAGGCAAATTAGCGGCACGTTTGTCCTCAGCCTCGGCTTCGATTCAAGGCATGAAGCATACGGTACGTGCGATCGCAGATGGTATAACTTTATCCGACAAGGAACTGGAAGTCGCGCGTTGGATGCTGGAGAGTAAAACGAACCGGGAAATTGCGGCAGGGATGTTTATGAGTGAAGGAACCATTAAGAACTATGTGAGCGCCATCTATGCCAAAATCGGAACAAATGACCGGACAGTGGCCATATTGACTTTACGCCAGCTGCTGGGGGGTGTGGATACTTGAACAGGCGTGCCCCGAACCGTTTCACAGGTGTAATCCTATTCTTGCTGTTGATTCTTCTCTGCTCGGTTGGTGCCACCTACTTTGTTAATGATGGATTCTCCCGGCTGCAGGTACTCCCTCCGAAGGTACTGCCTGGTATGAGCAAGTGGGAGGCTCACATAGGGAAGCTGCCGATTGTTGGTAACCAACTGCAAGATACGGAATCCGACTGGAAACCTTACTTACAGCTTACTTCGACCGCGCAAGGTCAAACCAATATAAGTGAATTCTGGGTTCGTGTTCGCCTTCCGAGTGGCGTTGCTTCGCTGCGTGATGCCCAGCTAAATATTTCAGATACGAAAGCTTTTGAAGTCTTCGTGGATCATCACAAAATTGCATCAAACAATGCAGATCTCCAGGAGACCAAGACGAAATCCATCTTCATATGGAAACAGGTTCCACTGCCGGATGATGCAGCCGGCAAATGGCTGCAAGTAAGGGTTATCCCCGATGCAACTTCCGCAATGGGCATGTATCTACCTATGCGAATTGTAGAAGCTAAGGACAATCTAATTGAGTTGATACGCATAGATACGATAAAATGGGCACTTATTGCGTGTTTTTTATTTTTAAGTGTGGTCTCCTTGGGTGTTTTCCTTATGCACCGTGATGCTTTGTACGCCTATTTCTCACTGCTTAATTTCACATGTGGATTTGCTTGCCTAGCGCTTACCTATACATTGCAGATCTATGGGGATTGGTCGCATATCACTTATTATTACAGTGTTTGTATTCCAGTCGGGATGGTTGCGGTTGTCGGTATTTTTGAAAAATTGACAGACGCCAGCCTCCATAATCGATTCCGGATAAGCCGTTATTTGTTAACGCTTTTTGCTTTGGCTTGTATTCTAATAGCTTATGTACATGAGCCTTGGGTAGCCCGATTCATCCATATCTACCTTGTCGTTTTGGCAGTCATTATCCCATTTCTTGCCATTCCAGTGATGCGTATCTACTATAAACAGCGAGATGGAGAAGCCGCTTGGCTAGTAATGGGGATAGGTGCGATAACACTCGGATTATTTTTGAATTACGCTAGTTATTTCTTTCCGCGCTTCGGCAAATTCGCATATGAGTATGCACCATATTACTATATTTATTGGATTGAAAATATCGGGATTTTCGGAGTTTTCATTTTTGTTTTATCCTTAGGCATGGTTTTTATCACAAGATTACGCAGCGTTTTTGTGCAAAATCAAGTCATTTCCGAACGCCTGCAAGCCCAAAATAGCAGGCTTCAGGAGCTCGATCGGTTGAAGGATGACTTTCTGGCCAATACGTCGCATGAACTGCGTACACCGCTGCAGGGCATTATCGGACTTACCGAATCCCTGCTCGATGGTGTTGCGGGTGGTCTGCACCCCAAGGTTCAAACAAACCTGGAGCTCGTCGTATCCAGCGGCAAACGGTTGTCTAGACTTATTCATGATTTGCTCGACTTATCCAAACTGAACCATCAGGATATCGCTTTAGACTTGGTTTCACTGCCTCTACCGGACACAGTTGCACTTGTCCTGGCTGCTTTCGAGCCACAAGCTGCATCGAAAGGTATTCAGCTCGTTAAGAGGTTTCCTGTTGATCTTCCGCAAGTGTGTGCGGACGTTAATCGTCTGCAGCAAATTTTGTACAATTTGATCGGAAACGCAGTGAAATTTACTGATATCGGCGAGGTGTGCGTAACTGCGAAACAAGTAGGGGAGTTTGTAGAGGTATCTATCACAGATACAGGTATTGGTATTCCCCAAGCAAAACTACATACCGTACTTGCTCCTTTTGAACAGGCGGAATCCGGCGCAAGAAGGGGAGGGACGGGTCTAGGATTGACCATCTCGCATAAATTGATTGCCATGCACGGCGGGCAGTTTCACTTGGATGCGACGGAGGGGAGCGGAACGACGGCAAGCTTCACGATCCCAATCTGGCGTGTTGAGCAGGAAGCTGTTGTATCCGAGAGCAGCTTCCTGCTGCCTGTACTCGATTCGCAGCCCCCATGGGAATCCGACGCAGCCGCTTCTGCGGAATGGTCTTCGAATGAGTCAGGGAAAGTTCCTTCGACACTGCTGCGAACCCCGTTGCCTTCAGCTACGGTGCTGCTCGTGGATGACGAGCCTGTTAATCTTCAGGTGTTGGACAATTATTTGAGCGGATCCTCTCTACGATTGTTGAAGGCGGCGAATGGGCAAGAGGCACTGGCGCTTATCGAGCAGCATGTGCCTGATCTCCTGCTGCTGGATGTGCTGCTGCCAGATATGAATGGCTATGAGATCTGTCGTCTCCTTCGCGAGCGATATGACGAAAGTACTTTGCCGATTATCCTGCTAACGGCCAAAGGAAGGCTGGTCGATCTACTGGAAGGCTTCGATGCCGGGGCAAATGATTATATCGTGAAACCTTTCACCCGGCATGAACTGCTGGCCCGTGTTGGTATTCAGCTGAAGCTGTCGCGCTTCACGCTAGAGCTGGAACGGATGGTTCAGGAGCGCACCTCCGAATTGGAGCTTACCACGAATCGTCTTCGAGAGTCCGTCCGGGAAACAGCTGAGACGCTTAACGAGTTGACGCTTATGGAAGAGCGAAACCTGCTTGCTCAGGAAATACATGATCACGTCGGACACACGCTAACCACCTCTATTGTTCAAATGGAGGCTGCCAAAATGCTGCTCGAACGAGGCGATCCGCGCGGCAACGATAAGCTGGCGCTTTCGCAGCAGTTGGTCCGTAAGGGACTGGACGATATTCGTGAATCGGTTCGAACCTTGAAGCAGCAAGGGGCGGATTTCCAGCTGGAGCCTGCGCTTAAGCTGTTGTTGGCGCAAACAGAGGAAATAGCAGGCATGAAAGTCGAACATACCATTTCACCGCTTCCGCCACTAAGCTCCATGCACAAAAAAGCGATCTACCACGCGCTCAAGGAAGGACTCACCAACGGAATCCGCCACGGCCGCTGCACTAGTTTCCAGTTTAAGTTGACGACTCATGACGGCAAGCTAATCTTTTCCTTGTGGAACGACGGAGAGCGTTATGAGGCGACTTCCTTGGGCTTCGGCCTGCAGTCGATGATGGAGCGAATCACGCAATTGGGGGGCAGTCTTCAGATATCCGGGGACGAGGAGCAAGGCTCAAGAGGATGTAGGTTGATCATTGAATTGCCTGTTGTAAGCTTCAAATAGAAATAATCGACTATCTCGAGTGAAATCAGTGCACTTCCACGTCACCAAATTGCAAAAAGAGGGTCCCTCGCCACATATGGCTTTTGGGACCCTCTTTGCGTTACGAAAAACGGCAGTGCCAGCAACATCGGGCTGCGTTAGCGTAGAGAATGCCGATATACGAATCGGCATTCCTGCTTAACTTTACCCTTGAGTTGCCTCACGATCAAGCTCCTTGCGAACGATCGGTGCGACCTTCGTACCGAGCAGCTCAATCGTACGCAGCAATTCATGATGCGGCAGGGTGCTGACGTCCACATGGAGAAGGAAGCGCGTTATGCCGAGGTTCTTGCGGAGTAGTACAATCTTCTCCGCGACATATTCGGGATCGCCGACGTACAACGCGCCGCGAAGGCTGCGTGCGGCATCGAACGTGTCACGCGTGTAGGGCGCCCAGCCGCGCTCACGGCCAATGGTGTTCATCATTGCTGCGGTTGCTGGGTAGAACAAGTCGGCGGCTTTCTCACTCGTATCCGATATGAAGCCATGCGAATGCGTCGCGATCTGCAGTTTGTTTACGTCGTGTCCTGCCTTAGCCGCGGATTCCTTATAGAGGTTGACTAGCGGAGCGAACCTCTCCGGCATGCCACCAATAATCGCAAAGACAACTGGTAACCCTAGTATCCCAGCGCGAACCGCGGACTCTGGATTTCCGCCGGTTCCGATCCATACAGGTAATGGCTCTTGTACAGCTCGGGGATAAACGCCTAAGTTGTTTATTGCAGCGCGATGGCCGCCTTTCCAGGTTACTTTCTCCGATTCGCGGATCTCGAGCAGAAGCTCTAAGTTTTCCTCAAATAGGCTGTCATAATGGTTCAAGTCGTACCCGAATAGGGGGAATGATTCGATAAACGATCCACGGCCCGCCATAATTTCTGCACGTCCGTTGGATAATCCGTCCAAAGTGGAGAACGCTTGGTAAACGCGAACAGGATCATCCGAAGATAATACGGTCACAGCGCTCGAGAGGCGGATTCGTTGAGTGGTGGTAGCTGCTGCTGCCAGAATAACGGCTGGTGCTGAGCTCGCATAATCTGCTCGATGATGTTCACCAATCGCATAGACATCCAGGCCAACTTGATCGGCCAAATTAATCTCCTCTACCGCTTGTCGGAGCCTTTCGGCGTGCGTGATGCCATTAGCTCTTGGAGCAGCCTCGAGAAATGTGCTTATTCCTATTTCAATAGATGAAGTTGTATGATTGGACATAATGAATCGCTCCTTTCAAGATATGTTTATTATACTATATATTTTAATGTAACTCAACAAAAGTAAGCTAATTCCTATTAACTGCAAAACCTGCAAATTTAGAATTGTGGTATAATTATCTACCTAGTAGACTTCCCGAAAAGGGGTTGTCTCATAAGTCCCAGTTTAGTAACAGATAGAAAGGTGCGAACATGAGTAAAACAAATGCTTGTCGAATGTTAGATTTACTTAAAATCACTTATACCTTATATGAATACGAATGGGATGAAAGTGAATTAGATGCTCAAACCGTGTCTGAGAAGGTTGGGGTACTATCTAATCAAATTTTTAAAACATTAATTGTCCAAGGCGATAAAACTGGTGTGATGGTAGCCTCTATTCCTGGCAATTGTGAGCTCAATTTAAAACGATTAGCAACGGTTAGTGGAAATAAAAAGGTCGAGATGGTGCCACTAAAGCAGATTCTACAACTTACTGGATATATCAGAGGTGGGGTATCGCCTCTTGGTATTAAGAAAAAATATCCAATCTATATAGACGTATCTGCGAAATCCATGGATCTTGTTAGTATTAGTGCCGGTCGGCGTGGGCTACAAATCTTTATTAGTGGTGCGGATTTAATTGTTGCAACTGAAGCATTTCTTGTGGATATAACAAGTAGCTAAAAACCTTCATTCTGCATAACGCGGAATGAAGGTTTTTTTTTGATCTATCAAAAAGCAAAAAAAGTCATATCGCAACAAATAAACACAATGATAGCCCGATTGTATAAACGTATATTTACATTGAGCGCGGTGCGAGCAAGCAAGAAAGGTTGTGATTATTGGATGATTAAGACATTAGTGGACTGGCCTTCCTTTATGGCGAGACATGATCTAACTTGGTCCGTTAAACCAAATTCGTGGAACGAGGGAGCTTTTATTGGCAACGGGTTTATCGGGGCCATGATATATAGTGAGGAACATCGGGAAAAACGCAATGTGCTGCGATTTGTGCTCGGATGTACGGACGTCACGGCACAAAAACCTGGAGGCGGATTTCCACCACGCGTCCCGGTTGGGGAATTGCACCTTGAGCTGGCTGGATGGTATTATCAACCGTCAAACATACGGATTGATTTGTGGAATGCGGAGATGCGGGCAGAGATCACAACGACAGTTGGCACAGTAAAGCTCCGCGCTTTCATCCACAGCCTAGATAAGGTGTTGGCTATAGAACTGGAAACAAGTGAAGGCGAGAAAGATGCTCAGATGGCGTGGTATGCATTCAGTGAAGTTGACCATGTATTGAAAAATGCTGACGGCTTCAACCTCAATCAATACCTCCCAAAAGCAGAAGTCGAACGACAATCGAATGAGGATGGGTTGACGGTTGGTGTACAACGATTTGACTATGACGGAGGTTGTACGACGGCATGGATGGAAGTGCAGGCAGAAGAAGGGGGAAACCTTCGCCGGCTTTGGCTTTCGATTGGGAATGGTTTCGATACGCAGGTGAAGCAAAGGATTGAATCAAATGTTCGCCTTGCATCAACACAGCTATGGGAGTCTTGGGTGGAAGTTCATCGGAGTTGGTGGCATGATTACTATCGCCAAAGCTTTGTTTCCATCCCAGATACGATACTTGAAAGCTTTTATTGGATACAAATGTACAAGTTGGCCTCGGCAACCCGCTCCGATGGGATGATCATGGACAACCAAGGACCTTGGCTCACGACTACACCATGGGCAGGCGTTTGGTTCAACATGAATGTACAGATGAGCTATTCACCGGTTTATACATCAGGCCGTCTGGAACTTGGCGAATCGCTCATTCACGCTTTTCAAGACAATATGGCGCAGTTAATTCGTAACGTTCCGGAGCAGTACCGCGAAGACTCAGCAGGGCTGGGCCGTAGTATGAGTTATGATTTGGCCGGTAGTGTGGGCACCGAAGTAGGCAACTTGACGTGGGTATGCCATAACTTATGGAGACATTACCGTCATACGATGGACGAATCCATGCTTAAGGAATTGCTGTTTCCGCTGCTGAAGCGAAGTGTACAATATTATTTGCATCTGTTGGAGGTAGGCGATGACGGCAAATTGCATCTGCCCCCGATGATCTCGCCAGAATATGGGTCGTTCCTGCAGTTAACCGTACCAGATACACATTATGATCTGGCCTTGCTGCGCTGGGGCTGCCAAACTTTACTGCGTATTAGCAGCATTCTTGATATAGAGGACGCTGGATGCGCACGTTGGGAGGAGACGTTGGCGCAATTAACACCGCTGCCTGTCGATGAGACTGGCTTCATGATTGGGGCTGACCAGCCTTTGGAATTCGGTCATCGGCATTTCAGCCATTTGATGGCTGTCTTCCCGCTTCATCTGATGAGCGGTGATACGCCTGAGGAACGAGAGCTCATTATACGCTCACTACGCCATTGGTTTGCCCGTGAAGGTGATTTGCGCGGGTTCACGTTTACTGGTGCTGCTTCCATTGCTGCTGCAGTGGGGGAAGGGGACGAATCGCTCAAGTACTTGAAGACGCTGATCCATCTACTGAAGCCGAACACGATGTACAGGGAAGCAGGCCCGGTCATCGAGTCACCGCTCGCTGGAGCCGAAGCTATCCACGATATGCTGCTGCAAAGCTGGGGAGAAGAGATCCGAGTATTCCCTGCCGTTCCATCTGCATGGAAAGAAGTTGTGTTTCATAATTTGCGAACCGAGGGCGCATTTGAAATAAGTGCAACGCGATCCGAAGGAGCAACCGTGTGGATTCGAGTAAAAAGCTTGGCCGGACAGCCATGCCGCATTAAAACAGATATGATAGGTGACATTCGTATGTCTGCAAGTTCGGTGGTTCAGCTTCTTTCTCTAGGGGGAGGCGTGTATGAGCTTGAATTGCCGCAAGGCGAGGAAGCTGTACTCTACAACGCTAATCATATAGCTACCGATGCATGTTCATGGGAAATTGCCCCAGTACCTGCAGAGAGTCATTTATGCGGATATTTTGGAGGAAACAAGCCGTGGCGTCTGTATGGGCTGCCGATTCAATAATGCGCTTTGCAGTCTTTGATATATTCGATTATTCAAACATGAATAGGCCGCTCGGTAATCTTGCCGAGTGGTCTGTCTTTATTTTGCATACCCATTCGAAATATTAAAGGTTGGCAGTTTCGATTTTGATGACGCTGTTTAGGTTTTGATGGGTATTCAGATGAAAGGGAATCGTAACATAATTAAGGTATGCCCACTTGTCGAGGCGATCGAAGGTTTTCATTTTTTTGAAACACGAGGGGGGCGATTGAATGGCTAGAATTTGTATTGTTGACGATGAACCTATCATCGGAATTGGCCTCAAGACACTGATCGAGGAATATAGCAGGTTTAGTGAGATCGTGACATTTACTGATGGTGAATCAGCATTGTCGAACATTATGGCTAAACCTCCTGACGTAGTGATGACCGATATTCGAATGCCTCGGATGGATGGTCTAGAGCTTTGCCGACATATTCAACAGCTTAAGCTATTCACCAAAGTCGTTGTGCTTTCCGGATACGGGGATTTTGCATATGCACAAAAATGTATGTCGTACGGTGTACAGGAATATTTATTGAAGCCGATTACAGAAATTGAGCTTTTTCCAGTCTTGGATAAAATGCTTTCCATGCGGGAAGCTGCGCTTATTTCTTTCACCCATTTTGAACAGTGGATCGATCAATTAGAGGAAGCTATTTGGACCATGGACAAGGTTCGGGTGGACGAATTACTTGAAGAGGGCAAACGGGAGTTGTTCGACGTTGATACGGAGCTCCAACAACACTTGCGAGTATCCGACGCTGTCAGGCTGCTTCACAAGAAACTGAATGCCAGAGGGGCTTACAGGATTGAGGCGAAGCCGTTTGAAGATGAGAACATGGCCATCACGATTACGTACGAAATGTTTCAGACTGAAATCAGAAGCTGGATTCAGAGACTGAGCGAGTATCGGAACCATGAAAGAATCGATGTGTTGGAGGCAGCGATTCAGTTCATTAATGAGCATTTGTTCGATGAGGAGCTTTCACTGGACAAGGTTGCAGGGAAACTAGGCTTAACACCGACCTATTTCAGCCATTATTTTAAGAAACATACGAACGAGACCTTCGTACAACACCGGATGCGCAAACGAATTGATCGTGCTAAACAGCTGCTTGCTGTACCACATTACAGAATTATCGACATTGTAGCCGAGGTCGGTTACGAAAGCTACCCGCACTTTACGCGTGTATTTAAAAAGGCAACTGGCTATTCCCCCACCGAATATCGCGGGTTGCTCGGGATCAAGTAATGAAAAGCAGACTCGTACGTAAGGTGTACATTTACTTCGTTGTCATTATCACGATGGCCTTAGTGACGGTGGGGGTCACGGGCTATTGGCGGTCGTCCAACGAATTGGAGAAACAGTATGAAGGACTGTTGACTCAAATCGTTGATAATGTCCTGCATGAAACCGATTTATTTCTGAAAAGCTATGAGCGGGCTACGTTGTCAATACTGATCTCTCCAGTCGTGAAAGAAGCGCTGGATCTTCCTGCCCATTCAACTTCTGGTTTCTATACATCCGAAATGGCTATGAAAGGGGTATTTCAACCCGTTCTCATTAACAATCCAGAAATATCAATGACGTACATCGTCGGTTATAACGGATTCAAAGCAACGGATTTCAATGTCCATATTGTCCCTTTTAACTACAAAGGGTTTGAAGAATATGTGGAACAGATGAAAGAAGACGACACGATAAACGGGAAGCTGACAATCCAAGATTCCGGATTTCTGGACGGTCATCTTACACTCATTCGCAAATTGGCGGATCGAACTTCATCGACCCTATTTAAAGGCATAATGGGCTTTGAGCTAAAGATAGGGGAGTTAAACACGCTCTGGAAGGGTATCAAACTTGGGAACTCGGGGTATTTTTTTATCGTTAACGATCGCGGGAAAATACTGTATCATCCGGATCCGAGCCGAATCGGGAAACAGCTGAATGGCATGCACTTCAATACGGTTGAAGCCAAAAAAGACCAAATATTTGAATTACCAGGAGAACCGGGAAGAGTATTCTTTAGTCGAAAGTCCGACTACTCCGGTTGGACGTTAGTGGCAAGTATGTCCATTTCTGAACAACGACAACCCATATCAGACTTGCGGCAAACCACGCTAATCGTTGGTATCATCACCTTGATTCTAGCCACATTCCTAGCCTACGGATTCGGTCAATCCATCATTCGTCCAGTTCGATTACTGGAGAAAGGGATGCGTCAGACGGCAAAAGGACTATGGACACGAGTACCTCTCACTGGAAGCCTGGATGAAATGGATCAGCTTATCATCAGCTACAATACGATGGTCTCTCGGTTGGAAGAACTTGTAGAACGGGTTTATGAGACCGAACTGCGCAATCAGGACAATTTAATGAAACGGCAGCAGGCTGAATTTCAATCACTTCAGTTACAGATTAATCCGCACTTCTTGTACAACACTTTGGAAATTATTATTTGTTACGCCGTTATTCAGAAATCAAGCGAGATCAAAGACATCGTACGCTCTCTTTCCTATATGCTGCGCTACTCCATACGCACGGATTTGGAGGAAATTACGGTGGCGAATGAGCTTAAACACATTCTGTATTTCATGTCGATTATGAAATATCGCAACCAACGCGAATTCGAGATTGATGTTCGGATATCTACGGACTATTTACTGGATAGCATGGTTCGCTTGACGCTGCAGCCCTTGGTCGAGAATGTATTTAAGCATGCATTTCCCTATGGGATCGAAGATAAGCACACAATCATTATTGACGCATGGAAAGAGAATACTGATTTTTACGTTGTTGTACAAGATAACGGCTGCGGCATCGATACGGAATCCCTACAGCAATTAAATACACGACTCCTGAACAGCCGATCGGAGAAGCTGGTGGATACGCAACCCACTTTCGAAGGCAGCATCGGGCTGCTGAATGTGCATAACCGGATTCAGATGGTGTTCGGACAGCAGTATGGTCTTTCTGTACAAAGCGAGCAAGGGATCGGCACGAAAGTTACGATTCACATGCCATCTTCCAGTGCAAAAAAAGTCATAGCGGTGTAAATGAACACAATGCTCGCCATCCCTTACTTTTTGTATGCTATAGACAGAAGTACATGACACATACCGAATCATGGTCATCGAAATAGGGAGGGATTTATGGACATATCGGCTAGCAAGAGTAACACATTGTCTACAGTTGTCGTAAAAAAAGAAAATTACTTATTTAGACTAAAGAAAAACGCATCTAACCATTGGCAGCTTTACCTGCTTATGCTGCTGCCGATTATTTATTTGATCATTTTCAAGTACGTGCCGATGTATGGCGCTTTGATTGCGTTCAAAAATTATCTTCCGACAAAAGGCGTATGGGGCAGTGAATGGGTGGGGCTGAAGCATTTTGATCGCTTTTTCCATTCGTATGAATTTGTTCGGATTATGAAAAACACGGTCTTGCTCAGCATCTATAGTTTATTTGCCGGGTTTCCTTTTCCGATCATACTGGCGCTTTCTCTGAATTACGTCAATTCTCGTTTCTTTAAGAAATCCGTGCAAATGATCACCTATGCGCCGCATTTTATTTCCGTAGTCGTTATGGTTGGTATCATTTTGCAAATGATGGACCCCCGGGTTGGCCTCATTCAGAAGCTTATGAAATATTTCGGACTACCCACCATCAATTTCATGGGCATCCCCGAATGGTTTTCACATGTTTTTGTCTGGTCCGGTATATGGCAAAACGTTGGATTTTCCTGCATCATTTACTTGGCAGCGCTTGCAGCCGTCGATCCTTCGCTCCATGAAGCTGCTGTTGTAGATGGCGCCAATAAAGTGCGGCGAATGTGGCACGTTGACTTGCCGGGTATTATGCCGGTTGCTGTCATTCTGCTCATCATGAATACCGGCCATGTGTTGGACATCGGCTTCGAAAAGGTGTTGCTGTTACAGAATCCGCTGAATATGAGCTCATCTGAGGTCATTGATACGTTTGTCTATAAAGTCGGTTTGGCATCAACCGCAATCAATTATTCCTATTCGTCTGCCATTGGGTTGTTTAAATCAGTCATAAATTTGATACTGTTGGTACTCGTCAATCGGATAGCTAGACAATTAGGACAAACCAGTCTGTGGTAAGAAGGAGGCGCGTCAATGACGGGAAGCATTAAAGAAAGTGCAGATGACAGGCTTTTTACAATAGTGAATTACATCATCTTATTCATTTTTACAATTACGATTCTATATCCGCTGATTTACATTGTCAGTGCTTCTTTTAGCTCATCCACAGCGGTTATTTCCGGCAAAGTCTGGTTGTATCCAGTTGAGCCGACGCTAGCGGGTTATGAAGCGGTATTTAAGCATCGTTTGATTATGTCGAGCTTCTTGAATTCGGTATTTTATACCGTCGTAGGAACGACGATCAATGTGCTGTTTACACTCATTGCGGCTTATCCGCTTTCTAGAAAAGATTTTATGCCACGCAATGCCGTCATGGCGTTATTCGTATTCACCATGATGTTTTCAGGGGGATTGATCCCGTCTTATCTGGTTGTGAAAGAGCTCGGTATGATCGACACAAGGTGGTCTTTAATTATTCCGGGAGCACTTGGTGTTATGAATATGATCATTGCCCGCACGTATTTTCAAACGACCATTCCAGAAGAATTGCTTGAAGCCTCTCAGATGGATGGCTGTAGTGATTTTACGTTTGTACGAAAGATCGTACTTCCTTTGTCAGGACCAATCATAGCTGTGATTTCCTTGTTCTACGCAGTAGGACATTGGAACCAATATTTCAGCGCATTGCTTTATTTGAAACATCAGGAGTTGTACCCGATTCAGTTGGTGTTAAGGGATATTTTGGTGCAAAACGAGGTCGACGCGTCGATGATAACCGACATTGCTGATCAAGCGGCAAGGGATGGACTGCGGGAGCTGTTGAAGTTTTCCCTTATCGTCGTGTCTACGTTACCCGTGCTCATCATCTATCCATTCATACAAAGGCATTTTGTCAAAGGCATGATGATTGGCTCATTAAAAGGGTAAAGGGAGGTTTTTACATGAAAAGAGGGTTAAAAGCTTTAGCAGCTATTACAGCGTCAGTAGCACTCCTAAGCGCATGTTCAGACAGCGGATCAAAGGAGGCTGCTCAAAAGACAGAGGCAGTCGTCGATGATCAAGTAACACCAGCAGGCCAATTCCCAATCACGAAAGAAAAGACGACGCTCAAAGTTATGGTTAAAGGTTCCAGCATTGTCGAAAACTTCGCTACAAACGAGTTCACCAAGTGGCTGGAAGAGAAAACGAACATTCATATTGATTGGGAAGTCGCTCCGGAAAAAACATTTGCAGAGAAGCTCAACGTTTCACTCGCAAGTGGTGATTACCCAGACGTGCTGTTGAATATGAATGTAACCCCAGTTCAGCAATCGATCTATGGGAAAGATGGCGTCTTTATTCCGCTGAATCCTTATATCGATAAATATGGTGTCGAAATGAAAAAGATGTTCGAACAGGTTACCTATGTGAAAGATCTGATTACGATGCCTGACGGTAAAATTTATTCCGTTCCACAGGTGAACGATTGTTACCATTGCTCGCTTGGTCAGAAAATGTGGATTTATAAACCATGGCTTGACAAGCTCGGATTCAAAATGCCAGAAACGACGGAAGAGTTTTATCAAGTGCTCAAAGCTTTTAAAGAAAAAGATCCCAACGGAAACGGCAAAGCAGATGAGATCCCGCTTGTTGGTGCGACGAATGGACCATCTTCGACGTTAGATTTATTCCTGCCCAGCGCTTTTATCGAGAAGGATTTCAACCTGCGCTTTGTGAAGGATGGGAAGGTTCAACTTGCCTTTAATCAACCAGAGTGGAAAGAAGCTTTGAAGTATTTGAATAAAATGTTTGCTGAGGGCTTAATCTCTCCACAAACGTTTACACAAGATAGAAACCAGCTCAAACAGATGGGGATGAACCCTGAAATTCCAATCCTGGGCGCGATTGCTTCACAAAATCAAACGGTATTTGTTGAAGTTGATAACGCGAGATTCAAAGATTACGTCTCCGTACCTCCGCTCAAAGGGCCGACGGGGATACGTTCTACGGCCTACAATCCTTATGCGGTTTCTGCAGGACAATACGTCGTTACGAATAAAGCGAAAAATCCTGCTGCCGCATTCCGTATGGCTGACTTGCTACTTTCGGAAGAAGCGACACTTCGCAGTACACAGGGTCGTCCAGATCAGGAGTGGGTGCGTCCAGCACAAGGCGAGCTTGGCGTTAACGGGAAGCAAGCGGTATGGAAACCGATTGCCACGTTTGGCAAGCTGCAAAACATCCACTGGGCGCAGGCAGGGCCATCGCTGAGAACGAACGAATTACGATTAAGTGTGGCGGCGGATCCGAAAAATTCACTTGAACTTGTTTTGTATAATGAAACTAAAAAATACGAGCCTTTTGGAACGAATCCGAGCAAAATTGTACCACCATTATTCTTCACCAACGAACAGGCTGAGGAGCTTTCTACGCTAGAGAAGACGTTGACCGATTACAGAACTGAATTTTTCGCCAAAACGGTCACAGGTTCGCTGGATGTTGAGAAAGAGTGGAACAACTACTTAAGCACGCTGGACAAAATGAACATTAAACGCTACTTGGAAATTTATCAACAAGCCTATGACCAATTTAAAGCCAAGAAATAGACGACATCCAGCTCATACAGAATGATGTCGCAAGGGAGTGAGTTTTTAACATGAAAGATAAAACTATCAAGACGGATTTAGCTGAACGACCTCATGTCGTATTTCTTATAGCAGACGATCATCGTGGTGAAGCTATCGGAGCTTTCGGCAATGAAGCTGTGCAGACGCCTGTGCTGGATTCGCTGGTCACCAGTGGAACAGCATGTCGAAATACGCATATCTTCGGTGCTCTTACCGGAGCGGTTTGTGCGCCAAGCAGAGCATGCGTCCATACCGGTATACCGCTCTTCCGGGCGACGATCGGCAAGGATTTGACGAACCGGGAACATTCGAGCGTAATTCGCTCGGATGTTCGGCTCATGCCGCAGACGATGCGCGATGCCGGCTATTACACGCATGCGGTTGGCAAATGGCATAACGACAAGTCAAGCCTCGCCCGGAGTTTCGAGGGTGGCGATAAGCTGCACTTTCACGGCATGAGTGATCATACCCTGGTTCCTGTATATGATTATGACCCGTCAGGGCTATATCCGAAGGAGCATGAGTACGTGGAACATACGTTCTCTACCGAGCTATTTACCAACGCGGCAGTCAACTTTATCGAGGATTATCAGGAAAAGCAGCCGTTTTTCCTGTATGTCGCTTATACGGCGCCGCATGATCCACGAACCGCACCTGAGCCGTATGCAAGTATGTACGACAAGTCAGATATAACGCTGCCTCCGAACTTTATGCGAGAACATCCATTCGATACTGGGGATATGGTTGTGCGGGACGAAAAGCTTGCGGGGTGGCCGAGGGACGAGGACGAAATTCGGCAGCATATGGCCGATTATTACGCGATGATAAGCCACTTGGACGCGCAAATTGGCAGGGTCATCGAAGCGCTGAAGGCGAAAGGCATCTATGACAATACGCTCATCGTGTATACGGCGGACCACGGTTTGGCGGTTGGACAACACGGATTGATGGGCAAACAAAACCTTTACGAGCATAGCGTGCGCATCCCGCTTATTTTCCAAGGGCCTGGTGTGCCAGCAGGCAAGCAGCTGCGTGCACTTGCCAGTAATATTGACATTTTCCCGACTGTTGCCGGGTTATGCAAGGTCAACCTCCCAGAGGAAACAGAAGGTATATCGCTGCATCCCATCTTGATAGGAGAAAGCGAAGGAGTTCGTGGTACTGTGGGCTCCGTGTATCGAGATTTGCAGCGGATGGTGACGGACGGCAGGTGGAAGCTGATTCGATATTATCGTTCGCCAATTACGAACAGTGGGACAGAACGCATCCAGTTATTTGATCTGCTCAATGATCCATGGGAAACCAATGATTTGTCAGCAGATCCTTCACAGGTTGAGAACATCGAACGACTTGCTTCTGAATTAGCCTCATGGATGCAGGCCAGCAGTGATATTTTGCAAGATAAGTCCGTAATTCCAGTTCTAGTGTAGATTGAAAGGTGACATACAGCATGCAAACAATTGAAATCAATGAAGCGTGGATTCGGGGTGCCGTTTCTATAGAAACGAATGAAGCTGGCATCCGGCCATGGCGTTTACCTCACGATCAGCTCAACTTATTTGCATCTAAAGTAGTGGAGAGAGCAGGGGAAACAGCTGGGATAAGACTAGCTTTTCTAACTGACTCCACGTCGGTGGAGCTGCAAGTCACAAGATCAGATCAAGATAGACAATTTGATATCGTTATTGAAGATGAATTGATCGGTACCGATACTCTCCTAGCAGGAGATGAGAATTGTTTATTTACAAATTTACAAGGAAGTATGAAGCGGGTTGAACTTTATTTTACGCAAAATGCTGCCGTCATCTTGAAATCGCTAAAGGTCGATGTCGGTGCATCGGCAGTGCCTGTGCCATACAATCAGCCTCGGTGGGTTACCTACGGCAGCTCCATAACACAATGCAACACAGCGGAAAGTCCAGCTCATACGTGGCCGGCAATCGTTGCACGCCACAAAGGTTGGGACCTCACCTGTATGGGGTTTGCTGGACAATGTCATTTGGAACCTATGGTTGCACGCGTCATTCGTGACCTTCCAGCAGACGTCATTTCCTTGTGTCTCGGCATTAATGTGATGGGGGGCCATACGTTAAATATCCGGACGTTTCGTTCTGCCATCATTGGTATGGTATCGATCATTCGGGAAAAGCATCGCTACACGCCTATCTTTTTATTTTCTCCTATTTATTGTCCTCACAGGGAAAAGGACGAAAACCTAGTAGGAATGAGTTTGGTAACCATGAGGAAAGAGATCCAAGAAGCGGTGAATATCCTATCTGCTTACGGGGATTTAAACCTTACGTATGTAGACGGTTTAGATATCATGGGAGAAGCTTATGTAGACTTCCTTCCAGACCAACTTCATCCGAATGCAGAAGGCTACAAAATAATGGCACAGCATGTACTTGGAAAGTTAAACGATAGGAGTGTGAATGGTTAGAAAAATGTCGGTTCCACCCATGCACCTGGTCGATTATGATGGCGAGGGTACGCAGTTATGCGCGGTTGTGGAAGAGATTGGGAATATCTCGTTAAAAAGAGCACTAATTCCCGAGCCTGCTGAAGGGGAAGTACGGGTAAAGGTAAAGGCTCGACATCTTCTCAACGGAACCGAAGCGAGATATCGATAATCGCCACTTTTTTGATAGAGGACTCCAGCTTGTCCTGGATGGTTTGGTTAATACGGAGGAACTGATTACACATGTGGTTCACTTGAATAAGATTGCCGAAGGGTTTAAGCTGCGCAATGAACATAAAGGGAACACCATTTACGTTATGATCGATTGTGAAACAAAGGTGTAGGTGTGAGTGATTTATTAAGCCCATAATACCCTAATACAACAGGCTGCCGTATATACTCGGCAGCCTGTTGTGATTTTATTGATACAGGGAATTGAAACTTTCACATTTGAAAAACGTATTGAAATGTAAAAAAATTCAAAAGACTTTGAGCAGTGGAACTTCATTCGAATCAACAACTAGGAGAAGATGGAAATGATTCCAGAATGGAAACAAGCTGAGGAAGCATTGAAGGATGTTGAGATTGTTGGTTATGAGGACAATAAGCCTGTTTCTGTCATTCGGTTTTCCGAAGATTTACGTTGTATTGGTGTTGGGACAGATGCAGCGGTCTTTTATTACCCGAACACGCCCGATTATGCATATAAAGTTTATTCCGATAAATCTTTAGAAAAAAAGGACGTGGAGGCAGGTATATACAAACGTTTAACGGGTTCACCGTATTTCCCCCGATGTTACGGAACCGGACCTAATTATTTAATATTAAGTTATGAAAAAGGAGTTACCTTTTTCGATTGTCTTCTGCAAGGTGTTTCTATTCCGATGCAAGCGATCAAAGACATAGAGGAAGCTCGCGAGTTTGTCCGAAGTCAAGGGCTGAACCCAAGGGACATTCATTTAAAAAACGTTCTTTTGCATGAGGGAAGAGGAAAAGTGCTTGATGTATCGGAGTATATCAAGGAAGGTAGCGATAATCGATGGGAACATTTAATGTGGGCTTACAATCATTTTTATCATCTTATCAGCGACGTACAAGTACCTTTGTGGATCTTGGAAACCATAACGAACTGGTATAACCGCATCGATACGGCAAATTTTCGAATAGAAGACTTCTCTAAACGTGTGAGTCGGCTTTTAAAGGAGATAATAAAATAAGTAAGAATGTGCTAAAATATGGATAGGCAAATAAATGCACTGCGTATCCAAGCACTCAGAGATTTCCAAAAATTTTATTCGGGAGGTAATAATATGGATGATTATTTTTTGGTTAAGGACGGTCGAATTGTTCGCTGGGACGGGCTAACGCTAGGGGGAACTAAAATCCGAGCCGACGAGCTTGTAGAGTCCTTTGGACGTAAAGCTCTTGAGGAAATCGAACGCTTTGGATTTTACACCATAAAGAAATCTTAACGAATTTCTGACATAAATATATCTCAATTATAGCCGCGTGCAACGCGGCTTTTTTATTATGACACAAGGTGACATATTCGAGGTCTATACTAGGTGATAGATCAACGAAAGGAGCAACAACTCTTGAAACGAAAAATAATATTAGACTTAGCAGTTACTTTAGATGGTTTTATTGAAGGGAAAAACGGGGAAGTTGATTGGTGCATTATGGATCCTGAGATGGGATTTGTTGATTTCTTAAACGATATTGATACCATATTGTATGGCAGAAAAAGCTATGATTTATGGGGACAATTTACGCCAGAGATTGAACAAGCTGATTCTGACAAAGAAATGTGGAGCTTAATTCACAGTAAAGAAAAATATGTGGTTTCCAGGAAGCAAAAAGGTGCTGATACTAAAGCAATCTACATTAATGATAATATTTTTGAAGAAGTAACGACATTAAAGAATAAGCCTGGTAAAGACATCTGGTTATATGGTGGAGCAAGCCTAATTACAACATTGATTAATTTAGGACTTGTTGATGAATTTAGATTATCTGTTCACCCCGTTATTTTGGGAGAAGGAAAACCGTTGTTTACTGATATTAAACAGAGGTTGAATTTGAAAATAGTGAATACAAGAACGTTCTCTTCTGGTGTTGTGCAACTCATCTATCATTTGAGCGGGAAATAATCGGTAAGGCAAATCGCTGAGGGTCTTTTTTGATTTCCCAGAAATTTCTTGCTACTTTATAAACATAAATGTATAGTAAGTATATTAATTATGCGCATTCTTATTTAAAGGAGGAAAACCAATGGAAATTAAAGAATCGGGAATTATTTTGTTTACAGAGAACTATGAGAAGGCAGTGGACTATTATGTAAATAAAATTGGATTACCATTACGATTACAAAAAGAAGATTTGTCATTTTTAGATTTTGGGAATAGTTACTTATTAATTGAAGGAAGGGGAGTAGCATCGCAGCGTGAGAAAACTAGAGCGCAAAGTTCAGTATGTTTAAGAATTGATGTTGATGATTTTGACCAAACCGTGCTTGAACTTCAGCATAGAGGAGTAGCTGTTAATGTAAGAAAATTGGATTGGGGAACCATTGGCGTTATTATTGATCCAGAAGGTAACAGGATAGAGATAAAGGATGGGAACTTTTGAGCATATTCACATTCGTTAAGGGCTGCCGCGAGGTAGCCTTTTTTAATTAATAAAAGGAAAATGTTCCCTTTAAGTAGAATGTATTCAACATAGATACAAACTAAAGCAATTAGGAGCAGTAGGTTCTTAAACCGGCTGCTCTTTCTCTTAATAGAGCCCTCGCCAATTTTTGAATATTAATCAAGGAGGTTAATTTTGGAAAAACTAAAAACTTTAAATTACCCAGGAAAGATTTATCTTATTATTGTCCTGAGTGTTGCTACTTTGATTAGTTTAATAAGTGTCTATAACATCCAATCTCCATCAGGAAATAGACCCTATTTATTTATCTTTTGGGATACATTTCTTGCATGGGTACCGGTAGGAATTGCCGTAATTCTAGATCTAATATTTAGTTATACCCGTAAGAAAATGCGTGCAGTATTATTGATATTGGTCGGTGCCTCATGGTTGTTCTTCTTTCCAAATGCGCCATACCTTGTGACAGATTTACTTCATGTATTCGTAAGGTACAGTTTTGACCCAACAAAGCGTTTTTGGACAGATGTCGTGTTTTGGCAGCATTTATTTACAATATTTACTATTGCTATGCTAGGCCTACTACTGGGAGCGTATTCGCTTTTTTCAGTTCAGAATTTGGTGAGAGTATCTTTTGGAGTTATGGCTAGCTGGACTTTTGCTATTATCGTTCTCATGCTAAGTAGTTTCGGCATCTACATTGGCAGATTCGTTCGATGGAATAGTTGGGATGTGATCATGCGACCAGGTTATATTTTGAAAGAATTAGTTATCATGTTAACGGATAAGAGTAAGCTCTATCACATTTTTTCTTTCTGTAAGTTCATGTTTATGGTTTTAATCATTAGTTACGTACTGATCTATGTAATAACTAGAATTAGGAAATTATAGATTTCCGTGGTGTAGGAGAGGGGAATTGAAATGACAATCCAAGCCTTATTACGCTATAATATAACCCAGATACATACCAATAAAGAAGGACCCGGAGGTTCATAGTTTCATGATGGGTAAACCTAGTCGATCTACTTTTCGAACACGATTGGAGGAGATGATTGCATCTCTGCGCCATAACATCGTAACCGGAAAACTGCAGCCGGGTGACTACTTGCCATCCGAATTAACGCTTGCGGAGGAGTATAACCTGAGTAAAAACTCGATCCGCAAAGGGTTGGATCAATTACTCGCACAAGAAATGATTGAAAAAGTGCCACGAATCGGCACACGCGTAGTCGGTGCAGGGTTATGCGAGAAGTTGACATTAAAGTTCGGGTATTACCCGACCCTTACGCTGGAAGCCAATCTTTTACAGCTAGTCGATACGTTTAAACAACAAAATCCGCATATCGAACTTCACATGATTCCACTTTCGAGTTCGTATTTTACACAGAATATGCAAGAAGTGATGGAGAGAGATGGACTGGATGTGCTCACGCTAAACTTGCAGAACTACGAGGCTTTTACGGATACGGGAGCCGTAGAGGAAATTTTGGAACCGCTTCAACCAAGAGAAGGTGTGTATAGTTTTCTGATGAGGCCGTTTAAAAGTGCTGGTAATCTATATGTGCAGCCATTCACATTTTCACCGATTATCTTGTGTTACAACAAAGATCATTTCAGGGAAGCCAATCTGCCTGAGCCGGACAGCAGTTGGAATTGGGACGATGTACAGCGCGCTGCGCGTGTCTTGTCACATAAACATGAAAGGTTCGGACTTTTTTTTCATTTGCAATCTATTAATCGTTGGCCGCTCTTCCTGCTGCAAAATAAGGTCGTTTTTGATCGCGATGAACGCGGCAAGCTCATACTGGACAATGAAGCATTTCGGGAGTCGATGCGCTTAAGCCTGCAATTGTTTGAGGGATTGAATCCGGAAAGCTCCTACTTGTCTGAACAGGATTCCGATTGCGAAATGTACTTTGTGCAGCAAAAAGCTTCCATGATTGTCACGAGCTATTATAGCCTTAATCATTTGCGCAATGCCGGGTTTGATTACGATATCGCACCGCTTCCTTATTCAGAAGAAGCAAGAACGCAATTGGTCATGATCGGACTTGCTCTCAACAAAAAGAGCAATCATAAACAAGCGGCACAGGCGCTAATTGATTTTCTTTTATCAGACGAGACGCAGCTTCAAATACGCAGACATACGCTTAGCCTTCCGAGCGTTAAGGCATTCGCGGAATGGCGTGGGCAGGAGGAGATGTCCCGCCCCAGCAGGTTTATGATGTATCGGGATATCATTCCTACATTCCGCCTCTATTCAGACATGAATGTGACCTTCCGTGAGTTGGAAACGATGAGGCGCATATTCAAGCTGTATTGGGCGAGACTTGATGATTTTGAAACCGTATTTCGAAGGTTGAAAGAAGCTCTGCAGCAAGACGAATTAGGGTAAAAAAAAGGAAAGGGGTAGGGGATCATGGGATCCTCTACCCCTTTTAACATTAATATTGAAAAACAACCGTTGGGTTTGTGACCGTGTTAGCGATGATTTCCTTCCTAATTCCTCCGGTAATGGCGCTTAGGGTATACGTGCCAGCCAATAATTCCTTACTTGCTTCGCCGCTGGTCGTCGCTCCGAAAGAACGCCAGCTACCCCCGTAATACGAGAGAGTACCGTCCAGTGGATTACCTTGTGCATCCTTTAATTGTGCGTTAACACGTATGGTTTGGAAGGCGACGATGGGATCTGTTCCCACATGCTGCACCTTCTGGTTCAAGGTGCCTTCATAATTCATTGAGAAGGTATAGGTATTCGCCAGCAGTTCTTTGCCGGCTTCGCCTGCGCTATTCGTCAAGCCTAAGGACTTCCAGCTTCCCGCGTAATAACTGATACTTCCGCCGCTTAGCGGGTTGCCAAGGCTATTCTTGAGGTTTACCTTAACCGGAACAGTTTGGAATACGAGCAGGGGGTCTGTTCCAATATTTTGAACTTTTTGATTGATCGCTCCATCAAAATTAATGGCAAACGTGTAAGAGCCGGCCAACAATTCTTTGTTGGCTACGCCAGCACTTATTGAACCAAATGTTCGCCAACCTCCGCCATAATAGGACACGGTTCCTTCTCCCTGTGGAAGGCCTTGGCTATTCGTAAACTGAACTTGGACATTAACGGTCTGAAACGTAATGATGGGGCTTGTGCTTGTGTTTTGAGTTAACTGATTGCGCGTGCCTTCGTAAATGATGGCGAAGGTATAGCTTTTGTTCGATAAGGGTTTGCTGACCGAACCAGATGTGTCGGTGACGCCAAACTCTTTCCAGCCTCCGTCATAATAACTAACGACGCCACCGCTGAGCGGTTGGCCTGTGCTGTCCTTCAACTCAACCTTAACGGCGGTCGCCGGAGGGGTTTCATTCCCCGACAAGGCGCGCGTTACTAGGACTGTATACACTTTCGTCGATCCGTCTCTGGCTGTGACGGTGAGTTTGATCGTATTGGATCCAGTGCTCAAAGGAAGCGAAGAACTTGCCAACCCGCTCGTTAAGTCGATCGGCCCAAGCACTAGTGAGTTGCTGCTGTTATACACGCTCGCGGTTACCGTAGCGTACGCTGTATCATAAACGGATGCCGTCACTGATATTGCCGATACGCCTGCAGCCACGCTTTGTGTATAGCTAGTCGCTTCCCGTGAAAAAGGTTCATTCAGCGAACCGCTGCTTAAGCTAATGGCACTCAAATCTGCCGATGCAGGGCTGGGCTGGACTGTAAGGCCGATCGTATTCGATCGCTTGGTTCTCCCGTTCAATGTAATGTCCGCAAATACACTAGCCGCTCCTTCTTTAATCGCCTTCACCTGACCGTTTACGATGGATAGTACGGTTGGGTCGCTGCTCGTGTAAGTGATGGTGCTTCCTGCTAAAATCGCGGGCAATCCATTCTCCAGAAGCCCGGAAGCGAGGATAGGTTCGCTGGTTCCTTCCTGCAGCGAAACATCGGCCATCGCGATAGATGTTTGAGCAAGACGGACCGGCAACCTGTATAAGTTTGTCAAATATGTGTAGTAGATGCTGCCATCCATACCCACATCCATGAGGTTCGTTTGATTATCAACAAGTGTGCGATAGTTCAGCGTGACAGGGTCGAAAGCAGTGACATAACGCGCAATGGTCGTGTACAGCAAGCCGTCTTGGCCCCAACGTAAATAGAAGGACCGCCACGTACTGCCGCCACTTGCACCGGCATACATCAACTTGCTTTTCACAATCGCATCGGTGCTTGGATTTATAGCATATAACGCATAAATGGAACTTCCTTGATCATCTGTTCCCCAAGCAATGCCCCATAACAGACCGTCAGGTCCGAAGGACAAGCCACCTAGCAAGCGAGGAGAGGATAAGCCCGGAATGATGGGTTCAAACTCGCCAAGTTTGGTGCTCGTGGCGACATCCCATTTAAACAATTTGGCATGTACAGTATGTTCCGGTTCCGTTGCTGTTGCAGGTACTTTGGCAGGAGCTGAGCCAAGACCGCCTTCGATGGACGTCCCACCGTAGAGGATGCCGTTCTTATAAGCAAGAGAGATAATGCTTTGATCCGTTACTACGTGACGGTTCGATTGCCATGTACCCGTCGTATCATTGTAGATAGTCAAGCTGCCTCCCAAGTTGCCGTAAACCGGTACTGTCCCAACGAATAACTTGTTATCGCCGGAAGTAAAAGCATAGGGCCGGTCTTGGCCATTCGGAATCGTGTAAACCAGCTTTGGATTCGACGTAGGCGTATTCCCGTAATTATAGGGTTGAGTTGCATCGTAGGCATAGATGCGAGCTCCGCTGTAAGCACCGAAATAGGTTTTGCCGTTGAGGAAGCCGATTTCTTCTACTTGGTGCGGTGAGAATGGGGAAGAAGCTTGCACGTCATAGGTTTGTGTTGCTTGATTAAACACACTCAAGCCGTCGATGAAGCCTCCCAGATACAGCTTCTGGTCTGAGCCTGCCGCCATGCTTTGGATATTCACGCCGTCTTTGGTCACGGGTACGGTGATGGTTTGAATTGAATTATCATTGGGATTAAAGAGCGTGTATTTCCCGTCATCATACAAGGTTGCCAAAACTTGACCTGAGCCAGACAGCGTAACCCAGCCAAAAGCTCGGGTCCCGTTCTCAGGCAGCGAATTCGGAGAAGTCACCTGTTGAACGTTATTAGTCGCAACGTTATAGGACCATAAATTATTTGAAACCTTATTTCGGTAGTAAAGTAGATTCGAATTGTAAGGGGATGGGGGTGAAATTTTGCCATCAAACGCTTCAAGAGAGTAATTAGGTACTTGTTTAATAACTTCTAGTGTCTGCTCATTAACAACAGCAAGTGAAGTGCCATGCGTCACATAAAGCAAGCCGTTATAGGGAGCAATGTTATGAACAAAGTCGTCCAGACCTGTGAATGGCATCGCAATTTCCGTTTTCACACCAGTACTTCGATCGATGCGCATCAAATGTTTCTTTGAGCCGATCCCAACATATAAGTATTGGTCAGTTACCCCAGCACCCCGGGCATACTGCTCAGTGTCATGCATACGTCCCTGATCAGTAAATAATTGCGTTTGGGTATTGTAAGTAAAAACTTTGGCATTTGAGCTGGTGGAGCCATAAATGAGTCCGTCAGAGCTTGCGTCTAAATCCCAAACGAAATTGTCCGCAGGGTTGCTTCCAACCAGGGTGATGTTACGATGATCCGGTCGTGTATCAAATTTCCAGAAGTTGCGGTTCGCTGTTGCAGCGAAATAGACGTTGTTGTCGGCACCAACCGTAACAGCCCAAGTTTCTGTGGTCCCTGGAACTTGCTCCTGGAAGTTGATCGTACCTGTGGCAGCATCAACAGCATAAAACGTTCCGGGATTGCCGTTAGCTACGAAATAGATCTCGCCGTTGCCGATAGCTCCTCCCATTGTCGTGGACGTCAGCGTCGCTTTGCCCAAATTGATGGCATTCTCGTAAGCGAAAGGCAGCACTAATGCCTCATTTTTATAAGTAAACGAAATATCGTCAAAATACACGTTGCTTAATGTGCCTACCCCTGAATACAGTAACACCTTTGCTTTGACTGCCAAGTCGGGTGAAATGCCTTCTACTTTGAGCACATCGCTCCAAGTATTTAGCGGTGTACTAAAGGACCGGGATGTCGTGCCGACTTCTTTGTCCGCTCCATCGTAAAATTTAATGTATAGGTTGACGGCTCCTCCAGACACTAAGTGTACACTCGCTTTGGCTTCATATCTGCCATTCGGGTGAACACCAATTGCTTGGGTACTAAGTCCGACGGCTTTATCCGTGTACGTATCTAGCAGCTGAAGACTGGATTCGCCGCTTTTTTTCTGTGTGCTGGTGACGGACACAGCGCTGGGAGGCGTTCCTGGATATAACTCCCAACCAGGTATATTAGCCCCTGATGCCGCTTCTTCAAAGCCTGGGTTATTGACACTGACTTCATTTGGATCGATTCGATAAAATAGTGCTTCATCCACATAGGCTGTCATAAGTACGCTGGAAGATGCGTATGGAAAAATTGTTGCAAATGTGGCTCCATCAGGTGCAGTGCCAGATACACGAACGTCGAGCCAAGTGTTTAAAGCAGGATTGGTAAGGTTAAACGTGGCCTGTTTGTTCATAAACTGACCTGCGGCATTATACCAGCGTATCCATAAAGCAGGAGTACCACCGCTATAGTTTTCCAGATACAGCTTAATTTTTGCTTCATAGGATTGGCCAGACGTCACTGCCATCCTCGCGCTTTCTGCGCCGAGTCCACCTGTACTGGGTTTGCTCATCTTGAGACTTCTCGTACCCGCAAACACAGTCGTCTCCGATAAGGAAAGACTTGAGGCTAAACCGAAAGCGCTCCAACTAGGAATTTTACCTGCGATCAAATTTTGCTCGAATCCGCTGTTTGGCACCGGAATCATCTCTATCGGACTAGCTGCCCGTGTTTGAGAAGGAAGAAGAAAAGCTAAGAAGAGTATAGCGATGAGTCCAAACACACCATGCTGCCTTCTGAATGTTTTGCCTTTGTACGTATCCATCAACATCACCTTCTTTCAATTTTCTGTCCATAGACAGGTTGATGTCAGTCTCGCTGATGCACTATGTTTGCTTTGTGACCGCTTACATCGTAGGCATTTGAAAGATCAGTACGCGCGGATCAACTCCTTTCAATTCCTAAATACAATGAATTATTGGTATATATCTGGTTCATAAAGTAAATGTTATGCGAATCAAATTCGGCTGTCAACACGAAAAAAATAGCTCCATAAATAGGAAATAAGTACCAATATTTAAGTGAAATTTCTTGAAAAGAGACACTATTTCTTGAATGCGTATGCTAGTAATGGCATTGTGCAGCACCTATAATGAATCCAAGTCTATGTTGAAATCCCACACCTATATGCATTCATAAATCGTCCTTACTGGTCATGACTTTCAAATCAGTAGGACGATTTCTTGTATTCTCGGGGAAAGGAGGTGAGTTTAATGAAATCCCGATTGAGTCTCACGAAGAACCGCAACTAAACTTGATGTGAGGAGTGGTAAGAATGAGTCTAGGGAAGCATCACCGATTGTGGGTTCGATTCATCTGTACGGTTGTTAGTGTTTTGGTAATTGTTAGTATGTTTGGCAACCGAGAAGCGCATGCAGCTGGCATTACAATGTCACTCCCTAATGCTTCTTTCGAAGATGTAGGTACTGGTATTCCAAATTGGAACACGCATCCAACTTTCGGCACAGCTACGGCAACTGTTTCTGATGTAAGGGCTTACACGGGGGCGAAAAGTATGAAAATGGTCGATGCCAGCTCTTCAAGCTCACTTGCTCGCGTGAGCGATAAAATCAGTATTTCAACGACGGAGCAAGTGGCGTATACGGCATCTGCCTACGCGTATATTGAGCAAGGCTCGATCGATGTGTATTTGATCTTTTACAACGGCTCCACAGAATCTCGTGCTATTCCCGCAAGTGTTACGCCTACGGTAGATCAGTGGAACAAACGCTCGATTACCGCAGAAGCACCAGCCGGCGCAACAGAAGTGGCTGTGATGATCTATAGCGGATTGGGCAGCATCACAACGGCCTATATAGACGATGTATCGATCGGAAAGACGGTGAAAAATTCGGGTTTTGAAATTACCCCATTGAGTGATGCTTGGACGGTATCTGGAGCAGCGACTTCGATGACGTTAAAAACGGGAGGAACATCTAGCCTCAAGCTGGATGATGCCAGTTCATCAACAGCAAGTTACGCAGAAAGCAGCGGTGTTCCCGTAGTTTCAGGCGCAAGAGTATCCGCATCAGCGAAAGTATACGTATCGAGCGGCGATACTGGTGTAAGTATGCACCTTCGTTTCAAGAATGCAGCTGGCACGGTGATAAAAGAGGTCGAGAACGTATTCAGTGGTATAGCGTCGCAATGGTCCCCGCTCACGATATCAGCGACCACACCAAACGTTACGGGAGACAAAACCGTGTCTGTCTATTTCACGACGAAGACTACGGCAACGACGGTTGCCTATGTTGACGATGTTACGCTTGATACACCGATTGAATACAACCTGGGCACGCAGATAGTGAACAATCCGCTTGACGGGGCAGTATTCGGCAAGGATGCAAGCGGCAGCTATGATCTGATGTACGTCGGCTCTAGCGGCTATCCATCCAAGTTTTTGGTTTACGATGCGCGAACAGGAGAACGTGTGGATGACCAGAATCTAGACCAGATAGAAGCCGTCTGGGGCATGACGGTCGCGTCAGATCAATCTGTTTATTTCGGAACGGCCAACAAGAGGGCCCTTTATCGCTATGTGCCAGGAACGGTCAGCATTTCCGGAGGAACCAAAATCATTACCGGTAGTTCTTTGGTGAAAACGACATTGGATGCTGGCATGAACGTCATTTGGGATGTGACGGCGGGAAGCAGCGGGAATATTTACGGAGGCACAGCCACTGACGGCAAAGCATTCCGTTACAATCCGACGAGTGGAGTTACTGTTTTAAACAGCAATCTCGCGATTGTCGACGGTTTGGCTCATGTTAGATCAATCGCTTATGCGAGTGATACGGAAGTATTTATGGGGATGGGACCAACCTCTAATGCCACGATTATTCGCTTTGATCCAACAACTGGAACACAATCCACGATAACCTTTTACCTCAATGGCGAACCATATGTTTACGCGAGCTCGTATGTCTTGGGGCTGGATTACATTCCGAATGGTACAGATTCGAAGTTGTTCGCCAAATTGTCAAGTGAGCCACTGATCGTCATTAATCCGGTTACTGGCGTCGTCGATGCATCACTAGGTAATGTAGATTCAATCGGCGTATCGAAGAAACATCCTACGGATGATAAGGTGTACTACACCAAAGGAACTCATTTGTATGTCTACGATATTTCTGCGAAGACACAAACGGACCTTGGTGACGTAGGAGGCAAAGCAGCTGGTTACACCTTTTTAACTGACGCAGGCAATACGTATCTGTATGCTCCACTTTCCTCCGGAAAAATTCTGAAATACAAACTTGCAGCCACCCCAACAATAGACGTTTCGACTTCATTCACAATTCCAGATTCTCCAACGAAGATCCGCTCACTCGTGAAAGGTCCTGGTGATCACATTTATACAAGCGGCTATCTACGTGGAGGATTAAGCGTCTATCATCCAGACACCGGTCTGTTAACACGGAATAGAGGAGCGGGCCAGGCAGAGAACATGACCACGATAGGCAATAATTTATATCTGGGCATCTATCCAGGCGCATGGATAAAAAAATACGACACGAACTCCTCGTGGAACGATACCACGAATCCGTCACTTCTTTTTCAGGATATTGCTGGCTCGCCTAATTTCCAGGACCGCCCCTTTGGCATGTTGGCCGATACTGCATTGAATCGGTTGTATGTCGGTTCAGTCGCGAGCTCCGGTAAACTAAGCGGCTCCTTCACTGTGTATGACTTGACGACGTCCACAAGAATTACGACAGTGCCCGACATCGTTGAAGATCAAAGCATCATAGCCTTGGCTTACAAGAATAATAAAGTATATGGAGGCTCATCCGTTTATGGGGGGATTGGCAGTACAGCAAATCCTAGTGTAACGGAGGGGAAAGTGTTCACATGGCAAACGACCAGCTCGAATACACTTCCGGTTCCTCAGTATGTTCCAGTCTCAGGGAGAAAGGTTATTTCTGATCTTATCGTCGGTCCGGACGGCAACATTTGGGGGATCGCGGAAGGGAACTCATCCACGGATCCGTCGCGCAATCTGACGGCCGATTTATTTATTTTTGATCCGAACAATCCTGATGGGGCTCATACGACGATTTATGCGAACAAATTCGCTTCAACCGGCAATGTGTCCTGGCAAGGTGGGAAGATGGTTGTCGGCAAAGATGGCAATGTGTACGTGAGTATCGGTGGCAAATTGTATGCAGTCGACGCCAGTTCGGCCACTAAGGATTCTGTTATGTTGGTCTCTACCGGTGTGTCACTGCTGACAGCGGATGCAAATGGTGATCTTTATTATGTCAAGTACGAAACCAACTTGTACAAATATGATAAGTAATCAGTCGCACGCCTAAATGAAAAGGAGGCCAGGGAAGCAAATCTTCCCTGGCCTTGAACTCGTCTAAAAAGTTATCTGAAGTTGACTATTTGTGGATGTCAAAGTACTTTCTCATTACATTCAATTCATGGTTAACACGCTGTGGAATCTCCTTCAGGAGCTCAGGCCACGACACAAAAAAAGAATCATCCCAAGCAAATTCAATAAATTCCATCGTTGGTCGAAATCGAAATGTCTGCAAATAACGTTCCACTAATTGGTTCGTTTCCTTATCCGTAGTCATCTTATCCCGTAGCATGTCTGGGACTAACAAACCTGCACTGCCCGCTGTCTCATAAGTACACGTATCTAAATTCGGGACGAGTTCAAGCATAGTGAGAAGTGGGGAGAAAGCGTGTTTTCCAGGCTGTGAGTACAGATTTACCTGGTTTGGACTTTTTTTAGATATATTGCTACGATCCTTAAGTAAGCCTTTAAAATATTTGCCATGGAAGCTGCACTCACAATTGATAACGCTGCCATCACGCCCAACATAAATCCAAACATGTTCCAGCTCGTACAAATGCTCAATATCATAATCCCAGTAGATGGCATATTCAATGACCTTTTTAATCCTGGTATCCGACTCGAAACTAATCTTGCGACGAAAGGAAGGGGAAGGACCGTCTTGATCGAATATCGTTACTCCAACGCGAACTGGAAAAAACGGCTCCAAACGATCAAAAAACAGCTGTGGCGCATACATTTTGACAAGCTCCAAATCGAGATTTATTTGCTGACCCTGCATACTTGCTTCCTCCTCTTTGCTTGACGAAAGGCTATAACATTAATTATAAGAAAAGTAGAATGGCGTACCATAAATTATTCTAGAAGATTCTATAAAATTATTGGAATAAAATGACATGAAACACGAACATTATGTAAAGATTCCTCGTCTAATAAGCATACGAATGACAGGGGGGTCCGAAATGAACGATAATTTTAGGAAAAGTAAACTTCTTGCTTCTGGAATACTGCTGGTACTGATTGCAACTGCATGTGCCAAATCTTCTGGAAATTCGATGTCATTGGATAAACGACAAGTTGCGGCGGCTGGAGTTGATAAACGTATCGTTAACGCAAGTAATGAGTTCGGCATGCAACTCCATCGGGAATTGGTTCAAACAGAACAGGACAAGAAGAAAAACATTTTCATTTCGCCCACCAGCATTTCATTAGCGGTTGCCATGGCTTACAACGGAAGTAAGGGAGAAACGCAAGCTTCAATAGCCAAGACGTTGGGTTGGCAAGACATGTCTCTGGATGAAATGAATCGAGGTAATGAGACGCTTATCTCCCTACTGCAGAAATCTGGCAGCGACGTAAATGTACGTATTGCCAACTCGCTTTGGTCAAGAAAAGGAACATCATTTAACAGTAAATTCATGAAAACTAATGAAGTATTTTACAATGCCAAAGTAACTGAGCTCAATTTCTACAGTCCAGAAGCCACTAACACGATCAATGATTGGGTAAACAAGAATACCAACGGAAAAATTCCCAGAATGATCGAATCCATCGATCCCAAAGAAGTTTTGATCCTGATGAATGCGGTCTATTTCAATGGCGGGTGGAAAAAGGAATTCCAACTTTCTGAAACGAAAGAAGAAAGCTTCAAACTGCAAGATGGTTCCACCAAGCAAGTGCAGATGATGACGCAGTCAGGCTCGTACGAATATTTGCATGAAGAGGGATATCAAGCCATTCGTTTGCCGTACGGAGAGGGGCAGATGGATATGCTGGTCATTCTGCCAGATGAATCTTCTTCACTTGGTGCTCTCCACGACAAGCTGTGGTCGGGGCCCGACCGCTGGCATAAGTCGTTCCAGTCGAGCCGAGGTGAAATCAAGCTTCCCCGTTTTAAGATTGAATATAGCGAAAAGTTGAAAGAACCTCTTAAGGCTATGGGCATGTCGCTACCCTTTGACGAAGTCCATGCAGATTTTTCCGGTATGGCCCCTGTTCCTCCGAACCTGTTCATCAGTGCTGTAACACACAAATCGTTCATCGAGGTCAATGAAAAAGGAACGGAGGCAGCAGCGGTCACTTCGGTACAAGTGGCAGGGGCTTCCGCACCAATCGATGAACCGTTCAAGATGACGATAAACCGGCCGTACTTCTTCGCGATTGAAGACCTCCAGACTGGCGCATGGCTTTTTGTAGGGTCCGTGGTCGAACCATAAATGCTAGATACTCCGCGATAAAAGAAGAAACAATCCAAGAATGAATGGAGTCAGAATTTCATAAAATAGGGAAGCCTTGCTTAGGAAAGGAGCCTTACATGAATTTGTATGACCCCACTAGGATTCCTCGCTCTACGATACCTGAGAATCAAGAATTTCCAATGTTGTCTCTTTCAAGCTGGGTTACCCCAGAAAACAAGTATTATATCCGCAATCATTTCCCATATCCCGCATTGCCATTAAATGATTGGACGCTTAATATAGAGGGTCTTGTCCAATACCCAATTCACCTGAATTATCAAGCATTATCTCAATATCCTCAAATCTTATTGCCAGTTACTATGGAGTGTTCAGGAAACAAGAGAGCGTATTTCCACCCTAAAACCAAAGGGGTTCAATGGGAACAGGGGGCTGTCAGCCACGCGTTCTGGACCGGAGTACCACTTCGAACTTTATTACAGGTAGCAGGAATAAAGCCTAATGTTCGGGAAGTCATATTTGAAGGAATGGACACAGGAGAACGATCAGACCTTCCAGGCACTTTCCGGTTTGCGCGAAGCCTTCCTATAGAAAAAGCTATGCATCCCGATACGATAATTGCTCTCTGTATGAACGGAAAACCTATACCCTACAAGCATGGATATCCAGCAAGACTAATCGTTCCGAATTGGTACGGTATGGCTTCTGTCAAATGGCTTTGCCGCTTAGTGGCTATAGATCAAGAATTTAAAGGTCCCTTTCAAAGTAATGATTATGTCATATACCGTTCTGAAGCAGATACTCAGCGCAGACCAGTTACTTTAATGAAAGTGAATGCCGTTATCTCCCAACCCACAGATCAAGCAATTTTGAGAAGGGGAATGCACATCATTACAGGTACAGCATGGTCAGGTCACGGATCCGTTAAAAAGGTGGAAATCAGTCTTGATCATGGAGAATCATGGAACTTGGTGACATGGCTTGATCCAGAGGAGAAGTACAGCTGGAGAAGGTGGGGGTGGGAATGGCATGTGCCTGTATCTGGAACCTATCATATTATGGTAAAAGCGACTGATGACAAGAATAATTCCCAACCCCTTCAAGCGGAATGGAATGTGAACGGTTATGAAAACAACTCAATTCCTCAAATTCAGGTCTATGTGGAGTGAACAGTAAAGAGCAGGATAATTTAGTCAAAGCTCTGACGGCAACTCCTCTTTTCCGATAGATTATGGCCGAATTGTAACCCTAGTATGAATGGGAACGAGCTGAGAGAGCTGCAGAACATCTTCGTTGTACATTCGGATACAACCGTGACTTACTTCCCTTCCGATCGAAGAAGGATCATTTGTACCGTGGATGCCATAATGGGGTTTAGATAAGCCCAACCAGAAGGCTCCGAATGGACCTCCGGGGTTAGGTTGTTTATTTATGATCGTATATTCGCCTTTAGGTGTCTTCGTAACCATTTTGCCGATTCCAACCGGAAATTGCCGAGTAACCGTATTCCCATCAAGCAAATATAAATTACGGTCGGATAAATCGACGATAATTCGATAGTTTGGCATTCGTTTCGCCTCCTAAGCCTTATTCTATGCATGCCTAGTTTCGGAAGTGATATGATGGGATTACCAGTGGAACATGAGATATAAATCGTAGACCCCTCAGCCCGTTGCTGAGGGGTTATTTTTACTAAGCGTATGATAGCAGGGAATCAAAAAAAGAACCTGATCAGCTTGATCAGGTTCTTTCATATTGCATCTATACAGACACGATGATATAATCGGGTTATGACTTCTTGGGTCATTTAGACATAAATATTCTATCTTACAATCTAATTGTAACACGCCGGTAAAACTCTTGTCAAATGTTTTTATCAAATTAATGGTTAGGAGTGATCTTGAATGAGTTCTTTGGTTCTTGGTTTTCAGGAAATGGAAAAGACACAGCTTTTGCTGGTTGGCGGAAAAGGGCTGAATTTAGGGAAATTATCCAAAATTGAAGGCATTCAAGTACCAGAAGGATTTTGTGTTACAACTGAGGGATATCAAAAAGTCATCGAACAAAACGAAATGTTTGATGCGTTGTTGGATCGACTAACCATGTTAAAAGTAGAAGATCGTGATCAAATTAGTGAAATCAGCAGGCAGATTCGACAAATCATTATGGACGTAGAAATTCCTTCCGATGTTGTGCAAGCTGTTACTCACCATCTCTCCCAGTTTGGTGATGAACATGCATATGCAGTGCGTTCTAGTGCGACAGCAGAAGATTTACCGAATGCCTCTTTTGCAGGTCAACAAGACACCTATTTAAATATCATCGGCAAAGATAGCATCTTACAGCATATCAGCAAATGTTGGGCTTCCTTATTTACGGATCGCGCGGTCATCTACCGTATGCAAAATGGATTCGACCACAGCCAAGTATATTTATCCGTTATCGTTCAGAGGATGGTTTTCCCAGAGGCTTCTGGGATTTTATTTACGGCTGATCCAATGACCTCCAACCGAAAGTTGCTATCCATCGATGCCAGTTACGGACTTGGAGAAGCATTGGTCTCTGGCTTGGTTTCTGCCGATAATTACACCGTACACGAAGACAAAATCGCCAATAAGCGGATAGCAACCAAAGAATTAGCTATCTATGGACGCAAAGAAGGTGGAACGGAAACCAAGCAGCTTGATCCTGATCACCAAAAGTCTCAAACGTTGACTGAACAACAAATTTTACAACTGGCACGTATCGGGAGACAGATTGAAGCTTATTTTAACAGCCCACAAGATATCGAATGGTGTTTGGCCCAGGATACTTTTTATATCGTCCAAAGCCGCCCAATCACGACGTTATTCCCGATCCCTGAAGCAAATGATCAAGAAAATCACGTCTATTTATCTGTTGGCCATCAACAAATGATGACCGATCCTATGAAACCAATGGGATTGTCCTTTTACCTGTTAATTACTCCTGCACCTATGCGTAAAGCCGGTGGGAGGTTGTTCATTGATGTTGCACCTAGGCTGGCTAAACCTGTCGACCGGGAAGCTTTATTAAATGCCATTGGATCCGATCCGCTCATAAAAGGCGCACTCATGACCATCATAGAGCGAGATTTTATTAAATTGTTACCAAATGATCAAACAACACCGATTCCGGGCAAAAGTAATACTGATATGCTGGCACAAATTGAAAGCAACCCGAACATCGTTTCTGATTTGATTGAGAGTAATCGCGCATCGGTAGAAGAGTTAAAACAAAACATCCAGACGAAATCAGGATCGGATTTATTTGATTTTATTCTGGAAGATGTCCAGCAATTAAAGAAGATCTTATTTGACCCACGAAGTACGGCTGTGTTTATGACTGCCATTAATGCTTCATTATGGATCAATGAAAAAATGAACGAGTGGTTAGGAGAGAAAAACGCAGCAGATACACTTTCTCAATCGGTACCGAACAATATTACTTCAGAAATGGGTCTGGCATTAATGAGTGTCGCAGATAGGATTCGCCCTTATCCGGAAGTCATTGATTATTTGCAGCATGTAAAAGATGATAACTTTTTGGATGAACTGGTTAAGTTCGAGGGTGGGCAGGAAGCTCATGACGCAATCTATGCTTATCTCAATAAATACGGAATGCGATGCGCCGGAGAAATCGATATTTCAAAAACGCGTTGGAGTGAAAAACCAATTACATTGGTTCCCTTGATTCTGGGTAACATTAAAGCCTTTGAGCCTAATGCTGGCCATCGCAAATTTGAGCAAGGGCGCCAGGAAGCTTTAGAAAAAGAACAAGAGTTATTAGCTCGATTAATCCAACTGCCGGATGGTGAACAAAAAGCTGAAGAGACAAAACGAATGATCCGCCGAATTCGGAATTTTATCGGTTATCGCGAATATCCAAAATACGGTTGGATTAGCCGCTATTTCGTTTATAAGCAGGCTTTACTGAAAGAAGCCGAACAACTCGTACAGGCGGGCATTATTCATGAAAAAGAAGATATATTCCTTCTGTCTTTTGAAGAGCTTCACGAAGTCGTACGTACAAACAAACTTGATAATCAGTTGATCAACAAGCGGAAAGAGGAGTACAAATTTTTTGAGAAACTAACTCCGCCGCGTGTACTCACGTCTGATGGTGAAATCATCACAGGTTCATACAACCGAGAAAATCTGCCCGCTAAAGCGATTGTAGGTCTAGCTGTTTCTTCCGGAGTGATAGAAGGGCGAGCACGCGTTATCCTAAATATGGAAGAGGCCAATCTGGAAGAGGGAGATATTTTAGTCACCTCCTTTACGGACCCTGGCTGGACACCATTGTTTGTATCTATTAAAGGACTAGTCACCGAAGTTGGCGGGCTAATGACCCATGGAGCCGTTATTGCTCGTGAGTATGGCTTGCCAGCAGTCGTCGGGGTGGAGAATGCGACCAAACTGATAAAAGACGGGCAACGAATTCGCGTGCATGGAACAGAAGGGTATATCGAACTATTGTGATGGTGACGTGCATGTAGAAGCCGATCATAGTGATCCGTCAGTAGACCTAGTATACTTATTATTCCAAGAGCATTATGGAACCTGCAATTGCATCTCTAGTACTATATTTATAAATCCCTGTATTTGGTAAAATTTTCATATATCCACTAAAATAACCAAGAGGATGGGATAATTATGAAAGAAGTTAAAATGAACCAGGAACACATTACAAAGGGTGCCTTTGGAACAAATCTTAGAAAAAAGGCAGTAGCTGTTAGTTTAAGAGTATTTTACAGTGGCTTTATCATGCTAGCTCTATTTCCAACGATATATGGGTCCGATTGGCCAGAAAGAGGTTGGTGCTAAAATCATCGGAGACACATAATTAGTGCTTTTAGATCCCCGTCAATCGGGGATTTTTTATTTTCAATGCGCATTATAACTAGTAGTCGTCCTGCTTTAGCTGTTGTTGTGAACGAAGAAACCATCTATAAAATATTAGCGATATATAAAAAGAAATCCAAACACTGATGAACGTCCAATGCCAAGTCCAAGTTATATACTTAATTAAATTGGTGTATTTTTCAATTAATACTTCAGGTATAGTAATGCCAAGTGTATAGGCAATATAGTACATTAATTTAATCTTGACATTGCTGTATTCAGGATAAAATACAACAAAATAACAAGCAATAACTGGAAAAGCCAAAAATTCAAATACAAAACTCGTATGGGTAGCTATCTGAAATTCTCTTACAGGATATTCAATCCATCCTGCTTCAACTACCAACAATCCTAATATCCATGTTGGTAACTGATGGAACATAAATATAACTTGTGTTTCAATAAACTTTTTTTGAATAATAAGTATTAAAGCCGAAACTGAAATACAATATACACTTGCAAGAATCAAATGTTCTATCGAAATATTCAATATACGGCTCCTTGTCGTAATTTATTAAAAAACCAATGATAATACTTTTGGATACCATATGAGCTCGTGAGAATTAATAAGTATCCTGTATACCATTTTGCCTTTGTTAGTTGCATTAAATCCGTATATTTGTCGATAAAGTAAAAGAAAGGAGCAAATATGGCGGGAAACAAGAAAATATAAACTAACTTAGTCCATAAGTTTTTCTTTCTTGGAAAGTATAGGCAGTAGATTACATGAAAAGTTGGATAAAGAGCGTAATTAAAAGTGAAATTTGAACCTGATGCTTTATTAAATTCACGAATTGGATTTTCCAACCACTGTAACTCCACAAAAATATGGCTGACACTCCAAGAAATAACTTGACCAGTTAGAAAAATAAAAAATGCGTCCCGTCGTTTATCTTTTGGAACGAGGAGTAAAAGAAGGAGAACAATCGAAACCCAAGTAATAATTAATATCATTCGCTCTAAAGACATAGATAGTTCTCCTAATAATATCATGATAATAACATTTTATGGATTCAATAACATATTTTCGGTTTATTACAAACGAATTATTCACGAGATAACACAGTTTTCTCATGCTTCAATTAAAAAAAGAAAACGGTTAATTGACCGTTTTCTTTTTATATTGTTTGTAACAGATCCAGCAGCATAATAACACGACAACTGTTGTCAGCAGGCTGCCTTCGGCACCAAAATCGCCACCATTAAAGATAGAGGGACCGGTTGATTCCGTTCGTAGAACGGAGTCGGTATGTTCGCCCGAAACATGAAAACCAAAAATACCGCCTTGCGAAAAATTCCATGCTAAATGAACTCCAATAGGCAGCCACAAACTCTTACTAATTTCTTTCAAATAGATAAATATCATACCAATTACAAAAATATTGATAAGCGTAAACGGTGTTGTAAAAATGCCCGGGTTACCCATATGGAAAATGGTAAAGAACACAGATGAAATCAACGCTGCACGCAGCGGCGTTCGATTTGTTTTCAAATGTTCATAAACAAATCCTCGGAAAAAGAGTTCTTCGCCGCAGGCGACTAAAAAGAAAATGCCAAATTGCAACAATAAGGATCGTACTAAATCGGAAGTAAAGGAGGTTGCGAGAATGTCAACACCTCCTGTGACCCAGATGATAAGAAAAGAAATACCCATAAGGACAATGCCAAGCAAAATGCCTGGAATAAGATGGCTCATTCGTACCCATGACAAGGTTGACAATTTATTTTTTCGGTTTGCGATCGCACCGGCTAAAATAAAGGCGACTGCAGTTGCGAACATCATTTGTTCATTGCTTGGTGATTTCCCTTGGTTTAATGCTATAAAGAGGCTCATTATTACACCGGTGCTTATAGCAAACAGGATTATGGCAATAAACAATGGACTTCGTATTCTTTTTACCATGTTTATATATCACTCCTTTTATATATGTATTTTTATATATAAAGGAATATTTTGTCAATATTTTTGTGAGTACCTGGTGTTGGAACGATAGAGGAAATTCATGCGTTAATGCGAAATATTAATAGATCACATATCCTAATCATTTCGCCGATGAACCAGAAATTGGACATGTCTTTCGAATACTTTTGTAAACGTTATCAAAAGAAAGAGTGATTGGATGAAATCTCGACTCATATCCCTTGGTATTTCGATTTTAATGGTGTTAACGGCGTGCCAGTCACAGAACGTAACCAAGGTTCCCAGAAACCAACCAGAGGTACAAACGCTCACTTGGGTCCACCATTTTGATGAGGAGGGTGCTCGAAAATGGCTAGAAATAGGGACACAGCTATTCAGTAAACAGAATCCTTCGTACACATTCGCACTTACAGGAGTCGATGGAGGCAACTATCTGCGTTTGCTGCGTACTTGGGCGATTTCGGGCAATATGCCGGATATGTATATGATCGATAATTTGGATACCGCTATGGATTTTATTCGTTCAGGCTATGCAATGGATTTAAGCAATCAGCCGATTCTAGCTCACATCGATGAACGTTACCTAAGTGGCGTGAAGTCAGCCGATGGACGTATATGGGCACTGCCGATTGACGTGAATGGTGCCGGTGTTATTTACAATAAAGAAGCATTTGCCAAGGCTAATATTAAAGAGCCGCCAAAAACATGGAAGCAATTTATGGAAGCCTGTGAAGCTCTGCAAAATGCGGGGATTATCCCAATCGCAGCAGGTTATAAGGATACTTGGACAATTAGCTGGGATATCGCGGCGGATTTGTTAGTGAATCAATATGCTGACAATCGCACATGGTTTGCGGATATCGAAGCAGGAAAAACCTCATTTAAGGACAATCAAATCCATTTCAAAGAGATTTTGCAGCGATATGGCGAGCGTTTGAAATATGTTAATAAAAAACCATTTGAAACGGACTGGAATCAGGCGCAAATGCTCCTTGCAGAAGGGAAAGCAGGGATGATCATAAACGGCACTTGGACTGTTGATGGGGTGAAATCCAAAAATCCAGCGAGCAATTTGGGTTTGTTCGCGTTTCCTTATTCGACAGATCCGCAAAAGGCTATTTTTGGCTTGAAATCAACAGGCGGTATTGTTGTGAATCCCAAATCACCACATAAAGAAGAGGCATTTCAAACATTGGAACTTTTTGCTACAGAAAAAATGGGCAATATTTTCCAGACGAATAAGAAAGCGCTATCTGTTATCAAAGGCTTACCCAAAGATTTTGATCCGACCTATATCGAATTAGATACAACCTATATACAAACCGGCAAAACGTACGATTGGTCCAGCATATATATTGATTTTGTGAACCAAGATCTGCAGAAGGCGTTTATTAATGCAATTACGAAATTCATCATTGACCCCTCTCACAATGTGGACACATGCATTCAAGAGCTGGATCAAGCGTTTAATCAAAATCGTCGAGCATCCAAATGAGAGTTGGTAAGGAGCATGGATGAATGAGAGCTTTTCAGCCGTTATTTAATCGAATCAAGGATTTTCGAATCCGCACGAAGCTTTTTCTTTCCAATATGATTCTCATTCTGTTCATTTCGACAACCATTGGTGGTGTTGCGATTTATGCTTCAACCAAGTTTATTGAGGCCAATACTAAGGATCTCTCTACACAGGTCATACATCAAGTATCGGACAATATCGAGAGTAAAGCGAAGGAGGCCTTCACCTCCTCTGTCTATGTTCTCAGTGATACGAATATTCGGCAAATTGTTGCTGAACAAGGGGAACAAGTAACTAGTGAGAGCTATCCTGCCTTTCGAAGTCGAATGGAATTTCTGCTTGCACAATATGGAAATGGTAATCCTTATCTGAATGCCATCATGATCCAAACAAGCACAGGGCAATTGTACTGGTGGGAAAATAAAAAGGGGCTGGACCATACACTGAATCATGATGCAGTTTCTACTATGATGTTGCGTGCAGAAGCGTATCTGCATTCACATCAGCTTAGTGTGGGATGGTCACCTTCTTTACGTGAGCGAAATGAAGTGTTTCTAATCAGAGATTTCGTGGATGTGAACCAAATTGATCGCAGCTTAGGAACAATTATTTATAGTCTTGATTCCAATTTTTTTCTTTCCCTGGGCAGCGGGAGTTCCATTATTAAGCAGAGCAATGTCGCTATTCTCAACCCTTTAAACGAATTGCTGGTAGGTGGGGGAAGTCCAGAAACGGACAAACTTATACGGAACAGTGTAAAGGATGTACTTAGTGAACTGGATGCGGCCATGGCTACAGTGGAATTCGCAGGAACGGATAGCCATTTATTCGTACAAGAACGAACACCTACCTTGGGATGGCGTGTACTATGCTTTATTCCAATGTCTGTTTTGCTGTCGGGTACGCAAATATTAGTTTTTGTTATTATACTTGTTTCGTTGTTTGCCGTACTCATCTCGACGGGAATTGCCGCTATTCTTTCCAACTCATCTACGCGAAATATCAAAATTTTGGAGCAGACGATGCGACGCGTAGAAGACGGGAATTTCGATGTACGCATTGTTCCACTGGGTAAAGATGAAATCGGTAGTTTATCACTCCGTTTTAATTTCATGTTAGCTCGGATCAATGAGCTCATTAATATCGTCTATAAGGAGCAAATCGCGAAGCAGCAAGCGGAATTCACTGTGTTAAGAAGTCAAATTAATCCTCATTTTCTATATAACACCCTCGGAACGGTGAAATGGTATGCTCGCATGAACGAACAACCAGAGATTGAGCGAATGATCAGCTCAGTCATTGACTTATTGAAGTCTTCGGTACGGCGTGTTGGCGAATTTCATAGCTTGGACCAAGAAATGACGCAGTTAAAGAACTATATTTTTATCCAAAAAATTGGGTATGGGGAAGCTTTTCAAATGGATTATGAGGTGGACAAACAGTTGCTGGCATGCGAAGTCCCTCATTTTATCCTACAACCTTTGGTCGAAAATGCCATTCTTCATGGGCTTGAGATGTCGAAGGGAAGAGGGGAAATCCGAATAACCGCGATGGTTGTTGAGCGAGATTTACTACTTACCGTAGAAGATAATGGCAAAGGAATGGATACCACACAAGTCGTGAATATCCTGGAAGTTCGCTCTCAGAAAGAATCAGTCCCCGGTGTTACAGGTATCGGAATTCACAACGTTCATGAGCGAATTCAGCTATATTATGGGCAGCAATATGGACTTAGCTATGAGAGTGCTTTAGGATTGGGTACCAAAGCCATTGTGCGTATTCCTTATAAAATAAAACGTTAAGGGTGGGCTTAGTATGCTGAACGCCATGATCGTTGAGGACAATGCGATCTATCGCTATGCGATTAAATCGATTATTCGTTGGGAAGATTACGGCTTTCATATCGTGAGTGAAGCTCTAAATGGTGTACATGCTTTAGACTTATTGCATCATCAACATGTCGATTTAATTCTGACAGACATATCGATGCCCGAAATGAATGGGATCGATTTGATTCAGAAGGTGAAACAACAGGATGATTCAATAAAAATTGTCGCGCTAAGCTCCTTCGATGATTTTCGTTTCGTGAAAGAGGCTCTAAAGCTAGGTGCTGAGGATTATTTGCTAAAGCATGATCTGGAACCTGAATCTCTTCAGCAATTACTCCGACAAATGAAAACGAAAATTGAAGATGGGCTTCATCTGAAGAGACAAGCAGCTATCCAAAATGAGAATCTGCAGGAAATGTGGCATTTACTTGGACGTAAGCTCATATTTGGGGAATTAAAGACGATTGATGAGATGGAGGAGCAAGCAAGAGCGATACGTTTTCCGATCTCTTCTGGTCCCATAGCTATTATACTCATCGAGGGCGAGTTTAACGCTATTTCCACGCGTGCCCTGCATGATGAACTAGGGGAAGCACCTATAATCGTTACGATTTCCGATCATCGAACCGTGGTTATGACGCATTTCCCAATTGAACATAGCGAACGAAGATGTAGAGAAGAATTATTGCAGCAAGCTGCTGTGCTCATGGAGAATAAGACTGAACATAGCCCCCTGTCTGTAGGCATCAGTTCGATCGGGTATGATTTAAAGGATTGGAAGATGTTGTATCGTCAAGCAGAAACGGCTCTCGAACACGCGATATATGATGGTGTCGGTCAAGTTTATCCCTATTCTGGTAGGAAGCCTCAAGAAGCAGAAGGGGTAGAGGTCTCGATGAAATCCTTTGCTTCTGCCATACAAAGCGGTCAATTCGAAGAAATAGATAAGCAAACTGAGCTTTTCTTTGACTTGCTTTTGGCAAGAAGGCTATCGTTGGAGGAATTAAAAGTCGTCATCCATGAAGCGACCATATTAACGAAAGCTGCTGCGATTGGAAGAGGTACGTTTTCTTCGAGTGCGGAGGCAACCTATCGACAATTGAATCGTGTACTTGAAACGTTTCCCACCTTACAGCAACTGAAGCAATTATTCCAGAAGTGGCAGAAAGAATTGAGTTATGAATCGATGGGGAATACGCCATTTCGGAAAGAAATTCAAGCCGCAATTGCTTATATAGAAGAGCACTATGCGGAAGATATCACCGTAGCAAAGTTGGCAGAAAGTCTTCACCTAAGTTCTAATTATGTATCCAATTTGTTTAAAAGTGAGACAGGGTTAAGATTCGTAGAATATTTGAATCGCTATAGAATTCGTAAGGCCAAATTATTGCTTCAGAATCCTAGTTTGAAGGTATATGAAGTAGCTGAAAAAACTGGCTTTCAAGAAACCTCCTATTTCTGTAAAGTGTTTAAAGAGCTTGAAGGGAAAACGGTCAAAGAATTTAGATGTGAGTCATAAAAGTACAGTAAATAATATAAGAAATCAGTGAAATATTGAACGAAAGAAGTTGTGAATTAAGTTATAATTCACAACTTTTTGCTTTGTAAGGGAGTGGTGAACACTGGTGTTTTCTTATGTATTTAGAAGTTTATTTGAATGAAAGCGCTTTATATATTAACTATACTGGCAATAGGGACAACATTAAACCTGCTTGGCGAATGAAACGGGTTTCATACGGGAAGTAGAGCGCCTAACTGAGGGGGGATAACGCGTGCAACAATCCATCAGCCAAAATCAAATCATTCAGTTATCGCCTGAAACGATGCGTATAGATGGCAAATCAGAAATCATTCTTTGTGCTTCTTTATTTTACTTCCGACTCCCACGGGGAGTATGGAAAGAACGATTACATAAAGTGAAAGCCTTTGGTTATAACGCTATTGATGTGTATTTCCCTTGGAATTATCATGAGACCGAAGTAGGCGTATGGGATTTCAGCGGAGAGAAAGATGTAGCCCAGTTCCTTCAGGAGGCTTCGGAAACTGGCTTATGGGTCATCGCAAGGCCAGGTCCTTACATTTGCTCAGAATGGGATGGAGGCGCATTGCCTGCCTACTTATTTGTTGAAGAAAATATGTGTATTCGGGATCATGATCCGCTATTCTTGACGCATGTGGCTAGATGGTACGCAGAGATTATGCCTATTCTTCAGCGATATGAACATGGGCAGGGAGGTTCCATTATCGCCGTTCAGTTGGAGAACGAGCTTGATTTCTATCCTTGTACCGATCCCAAAGGATACATCTCAGCATTGAGAGATCTAGCCTTACAACATGGCATCAAGGTACCCTTGATAGCCTGTGCAGGTCAAGGCGGTTTGTTTCAAGCATCCGGGTTCGCTGAAAGTATTGTGCCAACATGCAATTTTTACCCGAATGATCGTGATCCTTCCTTTGAAGAAAAAGTTCGTTACTACAGAGAAGAATTAAGCCGAAGAGGCTATCCCTTACTCGTCACCGAAACGAACCGCTCCCACTTTCTGCTCCGCAGACTGTTATCGGCAGGAGCCAAATTGTTAGGTCCTTATTTGCAGGCGTCAGGGACAAACTTTGGCTTTACGAATGCCGCCAACAATTGGGGAAATCCACTTTCCTTCCTTACGTCGGATTATGATTTCCATGGGATGTTTACGCCTGAAGGGCATATCCGAGAAGAAGCGTACGAGGGCAGGTTGCTGCATCATATCATTCAAACCTATGGCACCTCGTTAGCTGAGGCAACGCCAAGTGATCTTCATCGTCTAGCTTTGAAGCACGGCGGCGAGCTCGTATTCGAATTGAATGTCGCAGCATTAGATTGTCCGATTTTGCCACTTCATGTGCCTTTACAAACATGGGGGATTGCTGGTGGCGGAGGGCTCGAATATGCAACAGCTGAACTCATGCAAGTGAAGCATTTAGCGCATGAGCAGCGGACGATTTTCATTTTCCATACGGAGGGGGAAGGGGAAGTTCAATTCACTTTTGAGTCGGAGATTGAAATAAAGAATGCCGGGATGACTGTTCATATGTCTCAATCAGAACGAAGCGTAACCTTATCCTTTCAGGCTACGGACAATGAAGCTAGGGCCTGGATTCACTTATCGGATGGACATATTCTTGAAATCATCGGGATGAACCGTGCTCGTGCGCTTCGTTTGGAAAGCATCGATGAGGATGGTGAGCTGCGAATTGAAACACTTGTGGTGCAAGCGAAGGAAAGCAGGGAAGTGGAAACATCATGGAGGCTTAGTAAGGTTGACCACATACGTTCCTTTTCGGAGGAGACCCTATACCTTGGAGACGATGCTGATCATTTAGAAAAGCACGGGATTTACCGAGGATTCGCGTGGTATAAAGCGCAATTACCGCATACGGATGACGACTATCAGGGCTTCATCATACAGCGAGCTAGTGATGTGATTTCTCTCTATACAGGGGAAGGGTATATGGGCACCGTAACACCAGGCGGAACAAGCCGCTATCTGCCGATCCCTGAAAGCATACACGTCGTGCCTGATCTTACAGCACGAGTGGAGATTTGGGGACATACCAATTTCCACGATACGACGCTTCCTGGCCTCCATTTAAACAGTCTAAAGGGACTTGCCGGCATTGTTGGCGTCACGTCGAGTAGGGATTTAAACCAAAACTGGCGATTCAAGCTCATGCAAGCCAGTGAGATCAAAGACGATTATGCAGCTACGGATGTGGATGACGGGCAATGGCCGATCGTGAGCATTGGAGGCTGGTTATCCGCAGATCTGCCTGCTCAACACTGCTATCGCAAGCAAGTTAAGCTGACTGACAAAGCCGATCGTTGGATTCTTCATACACCAGGAAACTTCAGCCAGGCGTATGCCTATGTAAATGGACATTCACTGGGTCAAGTGAATCCACATGATCCTTTTCTTGATCTTACTCCTTTCGTAAAAGCGGGAGATACAGCGTTAATTACACTATTTTTGGATAAAACGTACATCGCTTTGAGTGGGCATATCACACTGTACGAAGGTACTTCGGCGAATAATTGGACCGTTGCGGGTTGTCAGGAACTTGGCCTATTGCAACATGCTCAGGTCTCGCGCATAGATGCGCAGCCCGTCACAGAAGCGATTGCGATGAAGCCTGGAGCAGTCGCATGGCTCTACAGCGAGCTTGAAGATAGCAACCAGGGCTTGGGCTGGCGAGTATATGCCCATGGCCAAGATATGAAACTGACAGTGTTCTTCAACGGACATCTGGTGGGGCGTTTATGGACCAAAGGCGGAGAGAACCGACCAGTATTCCGTGGCGGGAGTGATGAATCCTTTTATTTGCCTGGAACATGGTTCCATGAGCAAGAAGAGGGGAATGAACTTGCTATTATGTTGGAGGCAGTAGCGTTAGATAACGATGCTATATTGGAGCCATTTCGATTCGTACCCGTCTCCGCCAGTTAATTTGAAAGGAGTTAGCGTATGAAAACTGCCACCTCTTCAAAAACAATAGATGTCGTTTCACCAGTTGTCAGAAAGCGAGTGACACCGATGCGAAGATTTTGGTCACATCGCACCTTATTGCTCATGTGTGTACCCGCTATTCTTTTTTTCTTAGTGATGTCGTATCTTCCTATGCCTGGGCTGTATCTTGCCTTTATCAATTATAACTACTCGGCCGGTATCTTCGGCAGTGACTTCGTTGGATTTGATAATTTCAAATTTCTAGTGACTTCAGGAGCGTTGTGGAAGCTAACGTCCAATACCATTCTGTATAATCTTGCTTTTATCTTATTCGGAAATATCCTACAGATTGGCATTGCTATTCTACTCAATGAGCTTCGTAAAAAGTGGTTCAAGAAAGTAACCCAATCTCTTATGTTTCTGCCTTACTTCATCTCATTTGTGCTTGTTGGACTCATTGCTTATAACATTCTCAGCTATGATTACGGTTTGTTGAATGGCATTCTTAAATCGATCGGATGGGATCCTGTCAAAACATACTCGAACCCAAGCATTTGGCCCTTTATCATTGTCATCACGTATTTATGGCAGTCCACAGGATATGGCTCCATTGTGTATTTCGCTGCCATTATGGGATTAGACTCGGAGATCGTGGAAGCGTCAGAAATTGACGGCGCCAATGCCTTACAGCGAATTCGCTATATTGTGCTCCCATGGCTAAAGCCAACCTTCATTATTTTATTTCTTTTCTCATTAGGGGGCATCCTCCGAGGCAATTTCGGCCTATTCTACAACTTAGTCGGTGCTAATAATACAGCGCTCTTCGATGCCACAGATATTATTGAGACGTTCGTGTTCCGTTCCTTAATGAACAATTTTAACTTCTCTTTAGGAAGCGCTGTCAGCTTATATCAGTCTGTTTTTGGATTTTTCATCGTCATTACAGCAAACTGGCTTGTGAAAAAGGCTTCACCTGATAACACCTTATTTTAAAAAAATCGTGCTTATTCAAATGATGAATAGCTGAGGAGGGACATCCCGTGGAGCAAGTCATCGCTCGCCAGAGGGGGACGGATTTTTCGTCTGTGGCCATACGACTATTCGGCTACATATTTATAGCTTTATTTGCACTATGCTGCCTAATCCCATTTCTTGTTGTATTCGGCACTTCGTTCACCTCGGAGAAATCCATTACGTTGCATGGTTATAATTTATGGCCCAAAGAATTCAGTAGCTTCGCTTATAAAATCGTGTTTGAGAACCCAGGCGTTATTCTAGGCTCATACGGTGTGACGCTGGGGATTACGATCGTAGGAACAACTATTGGACTGTTCGTCGTCGCGATGACAGGTTATTCGTTACAGCGGCCAGATTTTCCTTATCGAAACAGGATATCCTTTTTCATCTACTTCACAACGTTGTTTCATGGGGGAGTTGTCCCGTTCTACTTAATTATGACACAATGGCTGCACCTCAAAGATAACTACTTAGCGGTTCTGCTGCCAGGACTTATGAGCCCTTTTCTCATTATTATGATGAAAAGCTTTGTCACATCAATTCCTCATGCCATAACGGAGTCAGCCAAAATGGATGGAGCAGGCGATTTTAGAATCTTTACGAAGCTAATCTTGCCGATGACGACACCCGCTTTGGCTACGATTGGATTATTTATAGCGCTGGGGTATTGGAATGAATGGTACAATGCCATGCTGTTCCTATCGCCGGATTTGAAATATCGACCGCTTCAATTGTTTCTCTATAATGTGGTCACTAGCGCCGACTTTATTAAAAATTCATCCGTATCCTCCAATGTTCAGCCCAGAGATATGCCGCTCGAGTCAATGAAAATGGCCACAGCGGTTGTTGCAACGGGCCCCGTCATCCTGTTTTACCCATTGGTACAGAAATATTTCATCAAAGGTATCACCGTTGGTGCTGTTAAAGGCTAACGTTATGCATAAACAATAATGATAATGGGGAGGCAATTCCATGTTCAAGAAAAAGAAAGCGCTTAGCATTGCACTCGCTGCGACGCTCGCAGTAAGTTTGACGGCTTGTACGTCATCTAACAGCACTTCTTCAGATTCGACAGCACCTGCAACAGCTGCTGGTGGTAAAATCGATACGTCTGAGTTTCAAACGATTTCTTATGTCATGTTGGGCGACAAGCCGAAGAATGGTCAGTTTGAGAAAGTCATGGAAAAACTGAATGCCATTTTGAAACAAAAGGTCAATGCCAAACTGGAAATTAAATGGGTGGAGTGGGCTGATTGGCAAACCAAATATAATTTATTACTTGCATCTGGGGAGCCTGTTGATTTAATTACAGTGGCAACTGACTGGTTGGATACGTGGCAAAATGCGCAAAAAGGCGCCTTCCAGCCACTTGATAAGCTCCTGCCAACTTATGCACCGATCACATGGAAAGAAGTTCCGCCAGAGAACTGGGCCGAGACGAAATACAAGAATCAGATCATGCTAATCCCCGAAGATCATTATACACAATGGGTGAATCACGGCTTCCAATATCGTGGTGATTGGGCAAAGGAATTCGGCATAACGTCGCCAATTACGGATTGGAAGACTTTGGAGAAATACTTGCAAGCTGTCAAGGATAAGAAGCCAGGTGTTATTCCATGGGATACAAATGGAACATCAGGAGGAAATATTGGCGGATATATCAATTCTTATACGGATGCGATTGAACTCCCCATAAATACAGGTTTATTCGCATTAGTCTACGGCAAATCATTTAATGATAAGTATAAAGCGTATAGCCCTTTCCTTGATGATACGTTTATGGACTTTGCCAAAATGATGAAAGAATGGGGTGACAAGGGCTTCTGGCGCGAAGATGTCTTGAACTACAAAGGCGACAATCGCGCGTTGCTCGAAGCAGGGAAAACGTCCGTAGATCAGCATCATACACAAACTTACCTCGGCGAGCGCATCAAAATGGATAAGCTGCAGCCAGGCTCAGATCTGCAATTCTTCCCATTCTCGGCGACTAAAAACAACCTCGTCTCGATGTCGATAACACATGGCGGTACATCCATTGGCGCGAAAAGTAAGCATCCAGAACGCGCGCTGATGGTCTATGAGCTTATTCGTCAAGACCCTGAAATTTACCGTCTGATGAACTATGGTCTTGAAGGTGTGCAATATGTCGTGAAAGATGGCAAACGCTTTCGTCCAGATGGTTACGATGTCCAAAGAGATGATTTCTACTCGAACTTCTGGGGTGGCCGTATCGATAAGAACGAAATCCCTAATGGCGAAGACTGGGCTGGGAAAGGAGCTTTGTATGCTTCTTATGATAAGATCAAGAAAGCCTATCCTTACGGCCGATTTGTTTTCGACAAAGCCAGCGTCACGAATGAGTTAACCGCTATTACACAAGTCGTCGGATCAAAGGGACCTGCGATCCTCTACGGAAAAGCTGGTGACCCTGTGAAAGCAGTAGAAGATTTCCGAGCAAGCTTGAAAGCAGCTGGTTTTGACAAAGTCATGACGGAAGTCCAGAAGCAATTGGATGAATTCAAAAAGATGGTAGAAAGCACGAAATAAGAGAAATTACACATCGAAGGTCTGTTTCAGAACAGGCCTTCGATCTTTCGCTTTTCATTTCGACGTAACGGAGAGTGAGCTCCTGGAAACCATTACAGTCTACGATATTGCTAGGGAAGCGAACGTTTCCGTCGCGACAGTTTCCCGAGTTCTCAATGATACGGCACCTGTACGAGCATCCACTAGGCAGAAGATTATGGCCATTATTGAAAAACATAAGTTTCAGCCCAATGCCTTAGCACGCAGTCTGGTCAATAAGAAAACTGGTATGATCGGCGTATTGTTTCCGGACAGCAGTAATATGTTTTTCCCAGAGGTGTTCGGAGGGGCAGAGAAAGCTGCGCAAAAGCTGGGGTACACCCTTTTCTTGTGTAACACTTTTAGCGATTACAGCAGAGAATCCGAATATTTAAATTTGCTATGTGAAAGGCAAGTGGATGGACTCATTCTCATGGGAGGGCGTATTAATTCACGACATTGTCCGGCTTCGCTCGTGCAGGAAGTGGTGGATATTCAGAGGAAAATCCCGATTGTTATGATTAATGGCACACTGCCAGGACATCCATGTCATCGTGTGAAAACAGACGAATACTTAGGCACTAAGCTGATTGTTCAGCATTTGATTGATCGTGGCCATCGTCAGATAGGTTTCTTAGGCGGTAGCGCAGCAACGACAACTACCATGGAGAAGCTGCAAGCTTACCGGCGTACGCTAGAGGCGAATCATCTCTTTTTCCGCAAGGAATGGGTACAATTGGGAAGTTTCTCCATGTCCTGCGGACGACAATTAATGGAATCATTTCTTGCCATGCCTAATCGCCCTACAGCAATATTATGTATTAATGATTATGTGGCCATAGGTGCAATGAAAACAGCCATATCACGGGGGATACGGATCCCGGAAGATATGGCGATTGCTGGGTTTGATGATACGCAATTGTCCTCAGCGATGAATCCTGAACTAACGACGGTTTCTCAGCAAAGTGAACAGCTGGGCATGCAGGCGATGTTGATTTTGTCCAAATTGATTCAGAAAGAAAAGGTGACGAAGATTACGGTCTTAGCGCCTAATCTCATCATTAGGCAGAGTACACAATGAGAACAATTATTTTGAGAAACTAATTATGAGAAGAGGTCTTCGAGGTTGATCTTTTCGCGCTCTATCCTGACTTTACTTGCTGAACGATTAGTCTTAGTGCTGGGGGGACAGGTCGTTTTTGAATAGCTCCTGATAGAGATGAACGGCAATTAAATAGAAGAAATTCAAAGCCGCGTTCATTTATGAATGCGGCTTTTTTAATACAGTAATAATTTTAACTGTGACCATAGATCAACGAATCCGTCCGTCTTGGATAACAGAGACGGTGTTGTCACGATCATTACACACATACACACGATTTGTTAATTCGTTTATTGCAACTGGAATAGGCAATTTTCCTACTTTAATCGTTGCAAAACGAGTATCTCTTCGCCCGTTTATAGCCGATACTGTGTCAGAAAATTCATTCGTCACAAAAATATGATTGGTACTCCGATTTACTGCCACATCAAGTGTACCTACTCCGTTTGCATTAATAGTTTTAATTACTTTATAAGAATGTCCACTGATCACGTTAATCTTTCCATTACGAACTATATCTTCCACTAGATTCATATCAGTGGCGTAAATTTTGTTTGTTTTTGTGTTTAGTGCATACGCAGTTATGATAAGATTGATTATTTTAATTAGGCGGTTATTCAAAGCATTAACGACGGCAAGTCCTTCTCCAACTTTAATATAAACTCTATTCCTGGATGGATCCAGCCTAATTGTACTGGTACTTGGTGAAGAGGTTACCTTTACAGTTGCAATGATTTTGTTCGTATTTCCGTTGATAACGAACATGACGTTAGTACCGCTGTTTGCATATATTCGATTAGTGAGGGTGTTGATTGCTAAATCCCTTGTGCCCTGATTAGCCTTAATAATTGAAATGACTTTATTATTTGTACTGTTGATAACTGAAATTGTCCCTTCAATTCGGTTAGCTACGTAAACGCGATTTGTGATTGGATTTATCGCAATACCTTCAGGAAATTCGCCGACCTTAATTTCTGCTTCAATTTTATTTGTTGAACCATTGATAACGACTACCGAGTTGCTATTGTTTTGACTTATATATATCCGATTTGTCTTCTGATTAATAGCCATAAACAGTGCAATATCTTTCAACTTTATCATTTTGATTACTTTATTGTTGTTCCCGTTAATTATGGAGAGCGAAGGGTCTAATAAGTCGTTATTGCCAATATAAACACGATTTGTATTGTGATTTATGGCTATACTGCTTGGACGGCTCCCTACCTTTATTGTAGCGATAACCTTCGCTCTTATATGAAAATCCTTTGTGGAGAATTCAAGACGCGTTCCCTTTTTTACTGTTTTATTTAGCCATAAATTTCTAAGATGGTTCAAACGATTAACCCCCTCCTTTTACGAACTATCCTATAGTATAGGATTTGTTCGTAAATGGATTGGATCGATGCCTAATACGAATAAATGTACGAACGATAGGTATAAACCGTGAGACCAAATAGATTTTAATGCAAAAAGTATTAGGGCAATCTCAACAAAAAGCATTCAGTTAAGTGTAATTGCAAATAAATGCTATAAATAAATCATGGGATGGCCGCGTAAAACGCGGTTTTTTTACTTTTATGTGATTGTCGAGTGACAAAAATATAGACTGATACAAGTAGGGGAGCTAAAAGTAGGAGATTTTATATTTTTATTGTATCGTTGTTATTCTTCTTTCCTGAAAGGCGCGCCTTCAAAAGCATGGGCACTATCCATGTTAAGTTCTGGGAATATATCAATTGTTAACGACTTGTCATAAAGCTCTGTCGGAGGCTTTAATGTTACATACAATCCTATTCCAGAAAGAATAAGTAGGCAGACTATAAACATAAGGATTCCTCCTGTTCGTTGGCGTGTAACCAATTACATTTTACTTGTATTACCCGATAAATGTCATGAATCGTTATTTATACTGCATGTATATGTCACGTGTTCGCGAACGCTCTAGGGTATAGCCCGTATTTCTACTTCTTCGCAATTTTAATTCTCTAAACGTATCAAAATGTGCTCTTTCACTAGAACAGGCTATTTTATAGGTTCATACACTGATATTGCATATACCCACATAGATAAATGTTCCCTAGTAGCAAATGTCTAGATTACTGAGAGGAGGGTTCAGTCATTATGAAACGTTCGAAAATTTTTTTTAATCCTAGTGCTTTTAAGATGAAAACTTTTCGTATAGTAAAAGTTGCTGCTAAGCTTAGTTTGTACAAAGTAAAGGACAAACCTGACATTTCCCCATCACTAGCAAGTGGTTTAGAGGATCTTTGCCTAGTATGTAAAAGAAAACAGCCATGCAAATGTCCCAAACGTAAGAAAAGAAAGAGAAAATTGATAGGTCATAAACCTAAAAAAAGGAATAGGTGTAAAAAACATCACTGTAAGTTATGCCATAGGGGGCCGGCAGGTCCAGCGGGACCAGCGGGACCGGCAGGACCTGCGGGACCAGCAGGACCGGCAGGACCGGCAGGACCGGCAGGACCGGCAGGACCGGCAGGACCGGCAGGACCGGCAGGACCAGCAGGATCAGCAGGACCGGCAGGACCAGCGGGACCGGCAGGACCAGCGGGACCGGCAGGACCAAAAGGGCCAGAAGGACCGGCAGGACCAAGAGGGCCAGAGGGACCGAAAGGACCCAAAGGACCAGAAGGACCGAAAGGACCAAAAGGACCAGAAGGCCCAGAAGGACCAAAAGGGCCAGAGGGACCAGCAGGACCAGAAGGACCAGCAGGAGCAAAAGGGCCAGAAGGTCCACCTGGACCGCCTAAGCCGCCGGGACCCCCTGGTCCGCCAAAACCTAAACCTCCAGGGCCACCTAGACAGGAAGTTAGGTCTAACAACGAGGGCTGCAAATGCTGCCATAGTGGAGATGCCATGCAGAGTCTCCTTAGTCAGCTAAAAGACAAAAAGTTGAAAGAAATACACACATTAGACTATTCAAACGGAAAATACTCGAATGCGAAAATTATTTCCGCCGAAAACTCATTGGTAAATTTCACAAGTAACGGAGTTGAGCACTTCGTACCTATGCATCTTATTGCCGGCTTAGAGATATGGGGGGAAGATTTCGACAGTAAGTTGATTGCTGATAAAGAAAACTCCGAAAAAAATGATGGGGATAACAACGAAAGCTCATCTATGATGAACTTGTTTAATCCATTAGTCGGCAAAGCGAAGGTTGATTTCAACACGTTAGCTGAACAGTTAAATGATGTATCTAATGCGGAAGTTATCGGACTTAACGAAGGTATTGTCGTAATGTCCACGCGAGATACTGTGTATGTTGTTACCTTAAGTTGTATTTCCGATGTATCCAATATAAAAAGGATGTAAATAGATGGAGCACTTACACTCCCCTTCAGTCATTCGTGAGAAACGTTTATCTAAGAAGATAATCGTTTTTCTGATGATCGGAGGGGATCTGTGTTTATATCCACGTACAAATACCCTCTAGTGATAAATGTGGAGTTTTTAAGAGACGGGTCATTCGTTTAGTACAAACCTTTGCCGAGTGAGTATATATATAGCATGTAACAACAACCAACCACAACCTGAAGGGGGAAATGATTATTATGGCATTCGATTATTCTTTGCTAATGGGTAAACAAGTAAGACTGGATCGCGGGGGTCCTGAATCTCGACAAGGCGAGATTGTTGCGGTGGGATTCGATTATGTGGGTATCTACAATGAGAAGGATGGACTTATTTACTACAACACAACTCATTTGAAAAGTATCACGGTAAATACGAAAGACTCGGTGGAGTACTTGCTGACTGCACAGCCGAATACAACTCCTTTAAAGATTATGGAAGCTGACAATTTTGTTGGTTTATTGAAAGGTATGAAAAATCTTTGGTGTCAAGTTAACCGTGGTGGCCATGAGAGTGTTCAGGGCGTTCTAGCTGATGCCAATGATGATTATATTTCGATGGTTGTTAACCATGAATTAGTGACTATTTTTAACTATCATATTAAAAGCATGTCTTACGGAGTTAAAAAGGAAAATCAAGAGGAGAAAAAGGGAAATCAAGAGGAGAAAAAGGAACAAAAGCAAGATAGCAACGAAAAAAAATAATACATTTCTGAATCTTAATCGTAGGTGGGAGGAGGAGAAATATGCTGATCATTGTAATCGTAATCGGATCGACATTATCTAAAATTCTCACCCTCCCTGTCATTGTTAGGAGACTTGGACCATCATCAGCCAACCCTTGTGAGGTGCAAGATCATGTTTGATATAACAACTGCGGTAATCTCCATTGTTTTTGTTACCGTTACGTTGTTGATAATTTGGAGGCCATTCGGTATTAATGAATCTATTCCGACAACACTAGGTGCTTTGATTTTCCTGGCTTTAGGAATTGTGCCTCTTACAGGAGTGTACCATATAGCCTCCATTGTTAGTGGGGCAAGCATAACCATTATATCAACAATAGTAATGTCTATTGTGTTAGAGAGTATTGGGATTTTTAGGTGGGCAGCTATTAATTTGGCTGTTCGGGCAAAGGGGTCAGGTCGAGCACTCTTCTGGTATATTAATATATTATGTTTTTTAATGACGATGTTTTTTAATAATGACGGAAGCATTCTAATCACAACCCCCATTATCATCCAAACCTTATCTATACTGAACTTAAAAACTAGGCAAAAAATTCCTTACCTCCTATCAGGCGCACTAGTTGCTACTGGAGCAAGCGCACCTATCGGAGTTAGTAATCTAGCCAATCTGATTGCGTTAAAAACAGTCGGTTTAGATCTTAACACATATACATCTATGATGTTTGTACCCGCCATGACAGGGATAATCACGATTACGTTTCTGCTTTTTGTTTATTTTAAGCGCGAGATTCCCGTGAAAATTACATTTTTGCAGCCCTATTCAATAAGCTCTCTTGTACACAATAATTCCACAACTTTTCATCCACTCCAGGTAGATCCAAAGGACAAGGGATATATTGATTGGGGACTGTTTCGAATTTGCATCCTTGTTGTTATTTTGATTCGATGCAGCTTTTTCTTGCTGACTCCCCTTGGTGTAGCAACGGAATGGCCAGCAATCATTGGTGCAATTCTTCTAATTGTCGTTAGGTGGATACGTAAAGGAATTGGGCCAAAGGATATTCTAGTAAAAACACCTTGGCACATTCTTATTTTCGCTTTCAGTATATATGTCATTATTTACGGGCTTCATAATTCAGGGCTGACTGACTTTCTCGTACAATGGCTTGGTGGGGCGGTTGCCCAAAATCACTTTAATGCCATCTTTGTAATGGGCATTCTGCTTACTGCAATGTCTAATTTATTTAATAACCTACCTTCAATTATGATTGGCACCTTATCCTTGCAAAATATGGGTTTAGATACTTTTACTATGCATACCGCATATTTGGCAACAGTCATTGGTGCAGATATCGGTTCATTATTGTTGCCGATGGGTACTCTAGCTTCATTGATATGGATGCATATTCTGAGAAAACATCATATAAGACTTACATGGAGCCAATATATTAAAGTGACGATTATGATCATACCTATCGGTCTTCTTATAAGTCTTCTTAGTTTATACGTATGGACGGGCTGGTTATTTAAGTGAGAGGAGGCAACATAGATGGACCTTTTTCAGAAGAAGCTAGGAGCGGTTATTGATGTTGAATTGCTTGGTGATAAGTGGCATACCGGTATTTTGGTTGATGCGGGGCAAGATATCCTAGTTTTATATAATGGGGAGCGCTATATATATATTCCTACTTTTCATATTCTAAACATCAATTTGAACACCAAAAAAAGCTCAACGGACTTCTCCGCTCTTACTGAAAAGCCAATCAATAGTGACAAAATTTCGTATAGGAAAATCCTAATGAATTCAAAAGGGGTATTTACAGAAATTTTTGTTTCAGGTTATCAGCCTATACATGGTTACATTACCCATATCATGACGAATTATTTTGAATTTTATTCCCCTGTTTATAAAACGATGTTTATACCGTTAAACCATTTGAAGTGGCTGATCCCATATAATGATTACCAAACACCTTACCTTCTGGATAAAAAATTTTTCCCTGTAAATCCTTCGGATTTGCCATTATCTCGCTCCTTTGAGGAGCAACTGAAAAAGTTGGAAGGTAAAATAGTTGTTTTTGACTTAGGGAGAAACCCCAGTAAGATCGGATTACTAAAAGAAATAGAAAACAATATTGTCCACATGATTACAGCGGAAGGTAAGACCTTTTATACAAATATTCAGCATATTAAAAGCGTTCATTCGCCGACCATGTAACAATAAACATTAGGAGGTAATGCTTATGCCTGGAGGAAAAGGTCCTGGTAAACACGGTCATGAACATGGTGAACACAAGAAGGAGAACGGCAATAAAGAACAAGAAGTAAAAGAAACCAAAGGAACAGAACAGAAAGAAGAAAAAGGTAAGAATGCAGCAAAAGGACAAGAGCCTAAAGAAGAAAAGGGCAAGGGCAAAGAAGGCAAAGAAGGCAAAGAAGGTAAAGAAGCTAAAAAAGGCAAAGAGGAAAAAGGCAAAGAAGGCAAAGGTAAGAAGTAGGAGACTAGTATTAGTTAATTGAGTAAAAACATGTAAAAAAATACCCAGTGCTGCGTAAGAGGCACTGGGTATTTTTTACGCTGGAAGTAGGGAAAGTATAAAAACGAATTTACATATTCTTCTTGTGTAACTCACTCGAAGTTCGCGCCAAACTGCGGTATTTTCGGTAGCCTCGGCGTACAAGGTGCAGCAGGAGCTCCGGAAACGGCAGCCTACGCAGCCAGGGGAAATAAAAGCGATCATAGGCGCGCTTCAAATCGTCCCACATTGAGCAATCGTCTTCCTTCAAGAAATCCGATATGTCGACGACCAAGCCTCGGCCGTCCCGCTGCATCACATTTTTGCCATGTACATCGTGTGGTCGCAGTCCCCGGCTAACCGCATACTTCAGCGCTTCATCAATATCGTTCAGCACTTGACGCTTAATCGGGATGCCTCGCAACACACATTGATATAGCGTAACGCCCGTTAGTCGGCGCAGCACGAGATAAGAATCACCTGCATACAGGCATTCAGAATAAGCAGGGTGCTTGCCCATCCGTCGATATATTTCTTTCTCATCCTCTAAGCCCGGCCGCCCCGGCGCATACACTTTCACCACCATATCCGGATAGTTTGGATGCGTCAGCACAGCCGCATAATTACCCGCTCCGAGAAGCTGCCACGGCTCAGGGACACGATATACGACAACCGGGTCATAGGTCCGCTCACTGGCAAGTTGCAAATTCGGAAGTAATTGTGCTTCAATCAATTCGATCCAGCGCTTCTGCACCGCACATGTCTCCCTCATCTATTACTTTGTGGTATTATACAAAAATATTTAGCAATATGCTAGAACAATTGCTATGATCAGCCTCTTTGTGCACGGCAAGCTATCGCAAATCCCATCAGAGACTTCTACCTAACATGGTCCCTACCTGTTTAGCCATCACTTGTGGCGGGTATGGCATTCCGTTTTTGATCCACCACTCAATTACTCCTACATAGGCAGTACCCGCATATTGCAGCATGACATCGTCAGTTAAATCCTTATTTCTTCCGCTTTCTCTGTCAATCTCATCTTTGAAACCTTCAATAAAAGAGGCAAGAAGTCGCGTTCTAAAAGCTGAAGGGACCCCTGTACTGGCTAACATCGTCGAATAAAATAAATAGTTTTTCTCAAAATATTCAAAATAAGGTACAAGTGCCTCGTTCCAATCCATCTTGCATGCCCATTCATCCATTTCTCCTAATTCATTCAGGTGAGATTCTATGAGTTTATCTAATAAATCAAATTTGTCCTGATAATGGAGATAAATGGTTCCGCGATTTAGGTTTGCCCGGTCTGCAATATCCTGAATGGTTATATCATCGAAATTTTTTTCAGTCATCAGTTCAATAACGGCATTTTTTAAAGATTCCTGTGTTTTAAGAATTCTACGATCAACTTTAGCCATCGTATATCCCACCAAACTTTCTAAGATAATTAACACTTTCAGTTGTTGTGTTGATATATCAACATTTCACGGTTCTTTAACCATTGAATTTACGTACTTTCTTTATATAATAATAGACACATGTTGATTAATCAAATTACTTTGAATAATCATCATATTTTGATTTATGGAAAAGGAGACAACGCCTATGTGCACAACACACGTTTTAACAGTTCCCTCAGCCAAAGCACCATTTGAAAAAGGTACTATTGAAAGAAGACAATTACGACCAGATGACGTGTCGATCGATATTATGTTTAGCGGCATTTGCCATTCCGATATTCATAGCGCATCCGGGGATTGGGCCGGCGGAATTTTCCCTATGGTACCTGGACATGAAATTACAGGGATTGTATCAGCAGTAGGGGAGAAGGTAACGAAATTCGCTATAGGTGACCGAGTTGGCGTAGGCTGCTATGTGGACTCTTGTGGAGAGTGCGAGTACTGCCTCCAAGGAGAAGAGCAGCATTGTTCAAAAGGATTTGTAGCCACCTACAACTCCTTGGATTATGAGGGGAATCCAACATACGGTGGTTATAGTCAACACATTGTTGTTACCGAAAGATTCGTTGTTCAAATTCCAGATCGTCTGGAGTTAGATGTTGCAAGTCCACTTTTGTGTGCCGGTATTACCACTTATGCCCCTTTGAAACGCTGGAAAGCCGGTCCGGGTAAAAAGGTAGCTATCCTGGGGATGGGTGGTCTTGGCCACGTTGCGATACAGTTTGCGCATGCGTTGGGGGCTGAAGTTACCGTCTTAAGCCGGGCAAAAGAAAAGGAGAAGGAAGCGTTGAGCTTTGGCGCCGATCATTATTTTTCAACGCTTGATCCAGAAACTTTTACCACGTTAGCCAGCCGTTTCGACCTGATTCTAAATACCGTTTCCGCGCCAATTGACGTCGATGCGTACTTATCGCTGCTTCGCGTAGATGGTACACTGATTAATGTCGGCGCACCAGCGGAACCAAGCCAGTACAACGTTTTCTCCCTTATAATGAGTCGCCGTAGTATCGCGGGTTCCTTAGTTGGCGGACTTCCGGAAACGCAGGAGATGCTTGATTTTGCTGCCGCGCATGGCATTACGCCGCAAATCGAGGTCATCCGGGCAGATCAAGTAGACGAAGCGTATGAGCGTATTCTGCAGAGTGATGTACGTTACCGATTCGTTATCGACATCTCAACTTTATAGACGAATGAACGATAAACTTAAAAATCATTCTCTCCGATTGGCCCTAATTCTAGCTGCATTTTCCGCATTGGGGCCATTTACGGTCGATATGTATCTTGCCTCGCTTCCGCAGATTATGGTTTTCTTCGAAACCAACGTATCCATGATTCAAGCGAGTTTAACTGCCAGCCTATTAGGATTAGGCTTAGGCCAGATGGTCATGGGGCCTTTAAGCGATAAGTATGGAAGACGGATGCCATTGCTGATCTCCATGATCTTATATATCGTTTCATCGATCGGTTGTGCTTTTGTACCCAATATTGAATCCTTCATCGTTTTACGTTTCATACAAGGGGTTGCCGCATCTGCTGGGCTCGTGATTTCCCGTGCGATTGCTCGCGACAGATATAGCGGAGTCGAAATGACGAAATTTATCTCTCTGCTTACTATGATCAGTAATATCGCTCCGTTAGTTTCCCCAAACGCCGGAAGCGCCGTTACATCGTTTAGTTCGTGGATTGGTGTGTTTGTTTTTTTGGGGCTTTTAGGCATACTTTTGACGGGCATCACAACATGGGGATTAGAGGAAAGCTTGCCTGTACGGCATCGTGTCTCTGGTAACTTCATGGCCGTAATGAAAAATTATAATCGTCTGTTTCGTGATCGAACATTTATGGGATATGCCCTTGTAAATGGTATATTGTTCGCCGGTGTATTTGCCTTTGTTGCCGGCACGCCGTTTATTTATCAGAACATTTTCGGTGTGTCGCCGCAAATGTTCTCGATTCTGTTTGCCATGAATGGTCTTGCAATCATGATAGGATCGCAAGTTGTCAAACGAGTGGCAGGACGGCTGACCGAACGCAGTATATTACGGATTGGATTATCGCTATCCTTTATTTCGAGTTGCACTATTCTGATCGCAGTTCTCTCTAAGGGATCATTGTCGGCTATATTTCTTTCAACCTTCTTATTTGCTGTATCCATTGGCATCATTGGGCCGGTTTCTGTTACACTAGCGATGGAATCGCATGGACAAATTGCGGGAAGTGCGTCTGCGGTGCTTGGCACCTTCCAATTTGCATTAGGTGCAGTTACTTCCCCACTTGTGGGAATCGCGGGGGAGAGTTCAGCCATTCCTTTCGGAATCATTATATTTACAACCAGTTTATTGGCCTTCGTTTCCTATATCGTCCTCATTAGGAAGGTAGAGACTCAAAGCGATGGCATCAAAAAAGCTAAAACAAATGCCTAATCAACGGAGGGATTTAGAAAATGGAAATCAGAAGAGTCGGGTCTCAACCTTCGGGTAAAGGACCATCGGATTATTTTACCGGCACGGTTCGCATCGATCCCATGTTTGAAGCAGCCGAGCCTGCACGCGTAGTTGGAGCCAGCGTTACATTCGAGCCAGGTGCACGGACAGCCTGGCATACTCATCCGCTGGGTCAAACGCTTATCGTAACGGCAGGAAAAGGACGTGTTCAACGCTGGGGAGGACAGATCGAGGAAGTTAGTCCTGGTGACGTGGTTTGGTTTCCGCCGGGCGAGAAACACTGGCACGGCGCTTCGCCCACCACAGCTATGACTCATATCGCCATTCAAGAACGTCTTGATGGCAAGACGGTCGAATGGCTGGAAAAAGTCAGTGAGGATCAGTACCACTCCTAAGAGAAACGAGACAAGTTACTGGTGAAAATTTAATTAATGCGATTAACTAAAAATAAGGCTGCCATTAAAAATATGGCAGCCTTATTTTAACTACGATGCTTTGAAAAAACTGAATTATTTTTAATTTTTTTTAACTTCGAAGGAATAATAGTTATATCCATAGCTATTTTGATATTTGCATTTCTGAGTGGTTGTATATGGCATCCAAATTAGTAATTAAAGGAGGAATTTTTATTACATGGAATTAATAACTGAACCAAATATTATGTCTAAGCATAACGTCAGGTTGACCTCATCTGAAATGGGTATTCTTTGGACACAATACGAAAACGATACAATGGCGACTTGTGTATTAAAGTATTTTACAAATAAATGTGAAGATAAAGAAATACTAACAGTTATTGACTATGCGCTAAGTCTATATCTAAAACACGTTCAGACTATTACAGAAATTTTTACACATGAAAAACATCCAATACCTGTTGGCTTCACTGATGATGATCTAAACATCCATGCACCTAGATTGTTTTCAGATACCTTTATGCTGCTGTACATACAAAATATGGCGGTAATTGGTATGTCGGGTGCAGTTGTAGGAATTGGAGTGTCTGCTCGATCAGATGTAAGTGATTTATTCCATGAAGTGCTTGCTTCTGTATCTAAATTACATAATATAGCGAGAAAAGTTGCTTTATCGAAGGGAATTTATGTTAGACCACCGTTCATATCAACGCCTGAGAAGGTTGATTTTATTAAGAAACAAAGTTTCCTGTTTGATATGTTTGGAAAAAATAAGCGTCCTTTAACTGCAATTGAGATTACGCATTTGTTCATAAATATACAAACGAATGTTCTTGGTAAAGCAATGATGATGGCATTTGCACAAGTATGTAAATCTGATGACGTAAAGCAATACTTTTTGGAAGGTAAACGAATCGCCAACAAGCATCTAAAAAAGTTTAGTGCCATACTTACAGACGAAGATATTCCTGCCCCGCAAGGTTCGGATTCTCATGTCATGGACAGTACCCTTGCACCATTTTCGGATAAATTGATGATGATCCACACAACTGGGATGATCGCTATCGGAATAGGAAATTACGGCACTGCCGCTGGAACATGTCAGAGAGTAGATTTGAGTACAACATACACTCGACTTTCGACGGAAATTGCATTATTTGCAGAAGATGGAGCGAACATATTGATTCGTCATGGATGGTTAGAAGAACCACCGCAAGCCGATGACAGAAATGCCCTTGCAAATCAGCCTAAGTAAATGAAGTGATGAGGGAATGAACTCGAATGAGCTTGAAAAAGTACTATGGAGCATAGCATTACCAGGATTTGGGCAGTTATTAAATGGTAAGTTTTTAAAAGGGCTTTTGTTTATTGGTTTGGAATTTCTGATTAATGTTCAATCCCATTTAAATGAAGTGATAATAGCCAGTTTCAAAGGCAATATTCAGGAAGCAATAGCCCATACAAATTATCAGTGGTTAATGTTTTACCCTTGTGTCTATATGTTTGCAATGTGGGATGCATATAGAGACGCGGGTGGCGGTACTTTACCTTATGCCTTTTTCCCTGTCACCTTCGGTGCATATATCGGAACAGTTGGTGTGATTTTTTCAAATGATTTACTAGGTGCTGTATGGTTGGGTCTTGTAGGAATGTTCGTTGGTATTGGCGTAGGTATGTATTTCAAGGCATATTTGAGAAAAAAAATAATCCGCTAATGTCTGAATAGAATGGGTGTAACAGAATTAATTTTGATAAAAATATGTTTGGGAATATTGGTGGAAAAAGGTTATAGGGAACTGAAAATTAGTGAACAATACAACCATAAGATTCCCAGGAAGGGAGGCTCCTATGGTTTTTTTATTGTATAGCTTCGTTACTTTGTTCGTATTTGTTTACTTTATGAAATATCAAAAAAAACATCTGCATTCGTTAGAGATCTTTTTCTTCTGGTGCCTAGCTTCTATGATGATTCAAAACCGGTCCGCTATTTTTACGATGAATATGAAAAATGTTGTGATTCCGCAATCGATTATGTTTGAGTTTTCTCATGTGCTCATACGCATAGTGCTATATCCATTAGTTTCGCTGTTTTGTTTAAATGAAATTGCCGCCGCTGCATCCAAAATAAAAAAGACATGGGTGATCATCAAATATTCGGCATTGTTGTTTGGTTTAGAATGGCTTTCTGATTGGTTAGGCGTTTTTAAACACATGAAACCCTATTTATTTTGGTCGGGCGTATTTTGGATAGGTTATTTGATGTTGATGATGATGATCATGAAGGTTTTTCGCAGAATATTTTATAAAGGATACCTTAAACCATGAATTTTCACATTGATTGGAACGAATGGTTCGTATTTGTTTGCTCGGTTATATCGATGGCGATGTTTTTTAAGATACGAAAGCACTTTGACGCTATCACAGTCGTCATCATTTGGACGTTTAATATTTTATTTGTTGCAACTTATGATTATGCATTAGCGTCAACACCATTTGAGCTTTATTATTGCGGCGATAATATAACTTACGAGCCTATTGCAACATTTGCTCACGTTTTTTTGTATCCTCCGTTTTCTTTTCTTCTTTTGTTTTTTTATGATAAATGGCATCTACGCGAAAAAAAGAATCGCAAACGACTTGTACTTTATCTTGCTGGATGGACAGCATTTGCGGTTTTCTTTGAATGGCTGCATGTGCTGAATGGTTTCTTTGTATACACCGGTTGGAAGTTGTATTATTCAATTCCGCTGTATCCGATATCTGCTTTAATTTTACTGAGGATTTACCATTTTATTGAAAATAATTACACGTTGCGAAAGAAAACATAAAATGCCCCGGAATCTTCCGTGGGCATTTCTGTTCACCAACATTTAACTGCCTAGTGCACCTATGTATTGAGCGCTCATGGATGAGCGCTTCAGCCCTCATCACAAGCCCATATACTCTCCACCGTTCACATGAATCGTCTGACCGATTACGAAACGGGATTCTTCTGATGCCAAGTATAAATAGATTGGTGCGATTTCGTAAGGCTGTGCCGTTCTTTTGATCGGGCCCGAATTATTTAAAGACCCATAAAACATGTAAAATTCAGGTGGAAATGATGAAGGGATAAGGGGAGTCCATGTTCGACCAGGGGCTACGGCATTGACCCGGATGCCCCGATCGGCAAGAGAAACCGCCAATGAACGGGTTAGTGCGCTAACGGCACCCTTAGAGGCGGAGTAACTAGCCATTGCGGGATAGCCTTTGTCCGCTGCGAGTGAGCTCGTATTGATGATTGCACTGCCGGGCTGTAAGTAAGGAAGTACAGCTTTCGTAAAATAAAAACAGGAGAATACGTTCGTCTGGAATATCCGCAACAGCTGCTCGGATGACAGGTTAGTCATGTCCTCTTCATAAAACATTTCAGCCGCATTATTGATTAAGATATCAACCCGTCCGAATCTGGACCTGGTAATCTCTACTGCCTCTCTGCAAAATTTTTCATCACCGATATCCCCGGCAATCGTCAAGCAACAGCGGCCTAATTGCCGGATTCTCTCCTGAGTCTCCAAGGCATCAGCGTGTTCATTGAGGTATACGACAGCGATATCCGCCCCTTCTCGAGCAAATAAATAGGAGATCGCCCGACCGATTCCGCTGTCCCCCCCGGTTATAATCGCAACCTTATTCTGCAGTTTACCCGATCCAACCTCTCCCGGCAGCTCCGAAACGGGCCTGGGCAGCATCAAATATTCCAATCCTGGCTGTCCAGGCTGGTATTGGGGCGGAAACTCGACCGGGATTTCTTCGCATTTCGTCACTCGAGGGTCATGGGAATACAATGGGTTTCCCTCCATTCTTGCGTTAACTACTAACAAATTATTCTTGAAGCCGAAATGGGTGCGTAACTAATTGGCTTCTTTACACAATCTTTATCTGACTCTGTTACAAATAGTAAAGACACAGTCTTTTTAAAAATTCCCAATAAGTAAATACTATAATAATCTATTCGATGAGCAATGTTACCCATCGATGACTCAGGAGAAGCTAATGCAAAAAACGATATTAGTTGTAGAAGATGAAGATATTCTTCGTGAAATTATTAAAGATTATCTGCTGAATGAAGGATATCACGTATTAGAAGCATCTGATGGCAAAGAAGCATTAACCTTATTTCAGGATCATGATGTGCATTTAATTATTTTGGACATTATGCTGCCGGAGTTAGATGGGTGGTCAGTCTGTAGAAGAATTCGGAAGACATCCAATGTGCCAATCATCATGCTGACAGCTAGAGTAGACGAAGATGATACCTTACTTGGATTTGAGCTGGGCGCTGATGATTATGTGACCAAGCCGTATAGTCCACCTGTGTTATTAGCTAGAGCCAAGCGATTGATTGAAAGCAGACAACAAGAAGATCGTCAAACTAATATTTCGAAGTACTCCAACAACGAGACTTTATCTATCAATGGAATTCGAATTCATATCCCATCCAGGACACTAACTGTAGATGAAGAACCTATTTATCTGACATATACGGAGTTCCAAATCTTATCTTACTTAATGCAGAATAACGGCATTGTCATAACTAGGGAGCAGCTTATTTTGAAAATTTGGGGTTATGAATACGAGGGTGATGATCGGACTGTGAATACGCATATTCGTAATTTACGAAGTAAATTAGGGGAGAAGTCGAAGCTAATCACAACGATCGTTAGAACAGGCTATAAGTTTGAGGGTAACGCATGAGAACTAGTATTGTTTTAAAATTATTTACCCTGACAACGATGTTGTGCCTATTCATTCTTGCGACGATTTATTTAGGTCAAACGATCTTTTTCAAACAATACTACGCGAATAGAAAAGTGAATACCATTCAAACGAATATCGAAACATTTAAGAAAGATTATTTGAACAATGGTGGAAATTTACTGGCTATTCAAAAGCTTGAACAAGATTTCTATCGGCAAAATAATACCTTGATCACGACACTAGATAGCCAGGGGAATTTGAAAAATGCGAATGATTTTTATATAGAAGTAAAAATCGATTCACCCAGAACGAACAATGAGTTTTATGGTAAAACAATTGCAGTACCTCTTAATCATATGATCAACATCAATGAGGTTCTAAATAAAACTTCAAGTCAAACGATATCTATGTTGGTTACTAAAGCTCGTGTGATAGTTTCGGAGTATAAAAAGGATGCCCTATTAATTCCATATCGATTGCAAATTGAAAAAAGTAACATACTTTGGATCAATGATAAAATAAGCAAGCTGCTCGACGACCTCACGTTAGATATTAAATATTCGAAGAAAGAAAAAGTCGATTTCCCGGGTATAACACTTAGTGGAACGGTAACTAAAGTTCAGTTCCCGAGCGGAAATGAATCAACCAGCTTCATTTATACAAACAGTTTATTTATGGACAGAATGAAAGAATTTCAAGCAAACTTGCTGCTTGACAAGTCGAAGATCAGCTTGGATGCGCTACAAATTCTTGATTTCACACAGAATGACGTCAAATATAAGATCTTTATTGAACCGATTAAAGATCAGTCTGACATAACTAGTTACATTTTTTCAATGGCGTCCTTACAACCAGTCGATGAAGCAGCTCAAATGCTTAAAGATTATTACTTGTATTTAGTAGCTTTAGTCATGCTTCTCATTGTTCTTGCTGCAATCTATTATTCTAAAAAAATCGCCAAACCTCTGATCCAGATGAATCAGACAACGAAAAAAATAGCAAAATTAGATTTCTCGGAAACAATACCCATTAGAACGAATGATGAAATAGGAGAATTATCTCGCAATATCAATTCACTTTCCTCAACCCTTCACTCCTATATTGGAAAGCTGCAAGAGGACATCGAGAAAGAAAGACAATTGGAACGTACAAGGAAAGAGTTTATCTCAGGGGTATCTCATGAGTTAAAGACGCCGCTTAGTGTGATGAAGAGCTGTATTTCTGTTCTTCAAGATGGCGTTGCCGTGCAGAAGACAGATCATTATTTCGAAGCCATGAATAAAGAAGTTGATAAGATGAACCTCTTGATCGTGGATATGCTGGAGCTTGCTAAGTTCGAATCTGGTACCTATAAAATGGAAATGGATGCTTTTTGTATCGATAAGCTAATAGAGGAAATCTGTGAAAATCTCGCATTGGAATTCACCACGAAACGACTTCATGTACATACGGAGCTTGTTTCCGTGGAAGTTAGGGCCAATCAGAACCGCATTGAGCAAGTGATTACTAATTTTCTGACCAATGCCATTCGTTATTCGCCAGAAGATGAACATATTTATGTGAATGTACGTGAAGAACTGGAGAGAGTTAAGGTCTGTATAGTAAACAAAGGAGCTCATATCCCCGAGGATCAGTTGGCCAAAGTGTGGGATCGTTTCTACCGCGGAGATTCAGCCCGCCATCGTTCACAAGGTGGAACTGGCTTAGGCCTTGCCATCTCCAAGAATATATTGGAGTTACATGGTGCTGAGTTTGGCGCGGCGAATACGGAAGACGGCGTTTTGTTTTTCTTCTATTTAATTAAAGCCTGAATAGCCACTTTTCTTGACGATTTTTCATACGTCTAGGAAGGTGGTTTTTTTGCAGTAACTTTATCTCTTCTTTATCTCAATTCCGCTTTATTTTCATCTGCCTCTATTAAAATAACTCTATGAAATGAAAATTTCAGCCAGATAGAGTTTGCATAATGAGAGGAGCTCACCTATGAAAAACAATCGTATTCTTGCCTTCACAGCAATTAGCACATTAATTTCCGGTTTCATTGTATATAACGTACAGGCTAGCAGCCTTTTTAAAAATGAAATTGCCCAATCTGCTACAAAGATTGCTGCACATTCTGTTACTAACAACTCTATGAAGAAAGAAAATCGTATTTTAGAAGGGAAAACGATCGTCATAGATGCAGGGCATGGAGGTAAGGATGTAGGTGCAACAGGACAAACAGGCATCCATGAGAAAGAGCTAACGCTTCAAACGGCATTAAATATCAAGCAAGAACTAGCTGAAAAAACGGGTGCGAATATTGTTTTGACACGTGAACAGGATGAGTTTTTGACGCTTGCGGAGCGAGTGGAGATCGCCGAGAAGAACGCGGCCGACCTATTTATTAGTATCCATTTTGATGCGTTTACCAGTAATGATGTAGCTGGTATAACGACTTATTACAACAAACCAGCAGATCGACAACTGGCTTCACTGATACATGAAGAAATATTTGAACAAAACATAGATACCAGAGATCGTGGTGTGGCACAAGGAGATTATCGTGTACTCAGAGACAATCAAAGCCCATCCCTTTTACTAGAGCTAGGATATATATCCAATCGAGAGGATGAGCAGCGGATTCAAACACAAGATTTTCAAAACAAGGCAGCAGCTGCAATTACGGAAGGCATTATTTCTTATTTATCTTAAATTGGTAATTCCTGATTTATACACACCCCGCAACTTGTTATTTAAGTTACGGGGTGTTCTGTTTTACTGACAAGATGGCCTTGTACCTATTACCTATTCTTGGGATAAAAAAATAACTTACAGGAAAATATAGTAGCAGGAGGTGAGCCTGATGTCGACGTTTTCTAATCCCAAAATCAGTCCTTTACACGGTTGTATTCTGTGTATGAGTGGTACATTAGGCTTAGCCCAAATTTCAGGCGCAATCATAATCATAGAACAAGCAAAACGGGATACGTTTGTCAGTTGTATTATTGGCTGCATGGCGTATTTCTTATTTGCCTTTTGGATTTATCGAATCGTTAAGAACCAAGCGCCAAATCAATCCTTCCTCGATGTACTTGAACTTAAAATGGGGTTCTTGATCGCGTGGGCAGTCAGATATTGGATTGCTTTATATTTATTTTGTGAATTGTTTGTCGTTGATAAAAATGTTGTCTTATGGGTTAAATCATTCTTTCTGCCCTTCACGCCTATCTGGGCGATCTCGTTACCCTTATTGATCGTTTGTGCCTACCTAGCTGTTAAAGGAATTAAACCGATCGCAATTTCCTTTTCTGTATTAATGCCAGCTATTTTATTGCTGATCTTTTTTATGGCGGTGTTTACTTTCAAATATAGACATTTTGACCTGCTCCTCCCGCTATTCAGTGAAGGGACGCAACCCATCTTAAAAGGCGCGACTACCTCCTTTAGGGCTGGCATGGAATTGTTTTTGTTATTATTACTAACACCACATACAGAAGGCATATTTAAGTGGAAACACTTTGTAGCTTTGGTATCTGTTATTTCATTTTTTATCATTAATGCGGCTATGAGTGTGTTGACAATATTCGGTACATATGAAGCTTCAAAACAACGGTTCCCGCTCTTTACGCAATGGCGATTAGTTAGAATCAGCAGTTTCATGGAGCATCTTGACTTTTTATCGATCTACCAGTGGCTTAATAGTACCGCTATTCAAATCAGTTTAGGATTGTTTTTAATAGGCGATTTGCTGACTTCCAAGCATCGTCATAATAAGATTGCTATCTTTGTATGCACGACAGCCTTATTTATCGGTGTTGAGCTTCAATTAAACGATAGCGATTTTTTAGCTTTTACTAAAAACTACTTCTATCCACTATCCACATTGTCAATTCTTTGTTGGACTGCCTTAGCCTACTTTATAACAAGAAAAAGAGGTTTGGTATGAACATCAAACATGCAAAAGAAGTAGATTTCAGGGCTTTATTCTCTTCCTGCTTCGATGTGAAATTTCAGAAGCGCAGCGGCACTCAAGTTGTTTATTGTGAAGGCATGGTGGATAGCAAGCAATTAAATGAAAATATACTTCCGCGAATGACGGAAATGATACGAAACGATGAGTTGAAGCTTATTGACGAGAACGAAGAGCTCAGCCAAATTGCACAACGCGTTTTCTCAGGTAACGTGATCGTTTTATTTTTCCATGAGAATGAAACACACGTGTATGAAGCTGATATTTCCAATCCACCAAAACGCCAGCCCGAAGAGTCCATCAGCGAAATATCCATTCGCGGACCGCGCGATGGTTTTACAGAGGAAGTCATCACTAACGTTGCTCTCATTCGCAAACGATTAAAAACCACTTCACTTCAATATGAACATTTCATCGTAGGTAGCAGGGGAAATGTACGGTTAGCCATTCTTTATATCAAAGATATTATTAATCCAGATATTGTTGTTGAAGCGAAGCGGCGGATATCCCAAATAGATGTGGACTCCATTATTGGAGTCGGGCAGCTGGAAGAGTATTTAAGTGATTCCAGCGATTCCATCTTTCCGTTAGTGGATTCCATTGGAAGGCCTGACTTTGCTGCTGAGGCACTTCTGCGGGGGAGATTTGTGATCATCTTGGACGGATCTCCCATGGTAATTATTGGCCCGTCTAATCTTACAGAGTTATTAAAATCTCCCGAGGACGCCCATTCCTCTTACTATTACACGATATTACAACGCCTGTTACGTCTTGTTGGTTTAGTAACGGCCATGTTTCTGCCTGGTTTTTATATTTCATTGACCTGTTTTAATATTGACCAAATTCCATTTCCTTTGCTTGCCACTATTGCTGAAGCACGTAAGGGAATACCCTATTCAACAACGATTGAAGACATCTTGATTTTTGGATTATTCGAATTGTTCCGTGAAGCCGGCGTACGGCTGCCGAAACCAGTCGCACAAACCGTAACGGTAGTTGGAGGGCTTATTATTGGAGATGCAGCGATTCGTTCAGGACTTGCCTCTTCGGCTCTGCTCATGGTTACCGCAGCTTCTGCTGTCGCATCCTTTACATTGGTTAATCAATCCTTGACAGGTACTGTCACTCTAGTTCGAATTTATATGATGTTAATATCCTCTTTTTTAGGTATATATGGATTTTTTATTGGATTATTTTCGGTGGTAGCTTATACTTCTTCACTAACTTCTTTCGGTATTCCCTATTGGTCTCCGATTGCCGAACTCAATGTGAAGTCGTCCATATTAGCGCTATTTAATCGACCTTTCAAATCCAAAATTAAGAGACCGAGCATGTTGCAACCGACAGATTCTACGTCACAAGGAGATAGACAATGAAACCCATAGTACTCTTAATCACACTCTGTAGTATGGTATGCCTATCCGGGTGCTGGGACAATAAAAATATTCAAGATCTAATTTATGCTACTGCTATAGGGGTTGATTATAAAGATAATCTGTATGAGGTCTACATTCAAACAGTATCCTTTGGCAATGTAGCTAAGTCGGATGCGGGAGGCGGAGGGAGCGGCCCCCAAGTGTATGTCGGCAGAGGGAGAGGGAAGACTCTCGCTTTGGCATTAGGTGATATTTATAATACGGCACAAAGAAGGATCTTTTGGAGTCATGTTCGCACGTATCTGTTTACCGAAAATGCGATTCAATCAGGTGGTGAGGATTACTTCGATAATTTAAAGAGATACAGAGAGTTTAGATATACGCCATGGATTTTCGGCACGAAAGGATCCATAGAAGATATTTTTAAAACACCGTCTTTTTTTCAAATGTCGCCGATCACCAACTTACTTGGGCAACCGGAAGATACTTATCTTCAGAGATCGTTCATAAAGCCTTTGCTTGCGCAAGAATATCAAATCAATCTCAATGAGCCTGGTGAAACGGCCATAGTTCCTACACTAACTATTGATAAAACAGCATGGCAATCCGATAAGAAATCTGAAGATAAATTGAAAATAAACGGTGTGTTTGTTGTTCGTAAAAACGGGTTTCAAGGCTGGATGGCAAACAACCAGCTTAACGGATTGCGATGGATGGAGAAAGAGACAGTAAGATCAGCCATTGAAATTAAGTCCGCGATCATTTCACTTGAAAAACCTAAATCTAAAATAACGGTTACAGAACAAGAAGGGAGACCGATTTTTAATATTGAGGTGAAAGTCACGGGGAATATTATAGAGTTACTTGACAGCCATTCATCCGAGCAGGAAATGGAAAAAGAAGCTGAGGAGCAAATCAAAAAAGAAATCCGGTCTACCTTTGAAGAAGGGTTACGCATAGACGCTGATTTGTACAAATTTCGAAATGTAATGTTTAAGAAAAGAATGAAAAACTGGCAAGATATCCAGCTTACTTCTTCATCGCTAAACCAAATCAATGTCCATGTTTATATTCTTCATACCGGAGAGCTCAAGAAAATATAACTTGATACAGGTCACATGTTTTTTTTATACAGAAAATAAATTTTTGTCTTTTTCTTGATTTCAGTTGTTTACACTTGACGACTTATTTGAATGAATAAATAAAGCCCGACAAACGCCGGGCTTTATACAGTGGTGGAGCAATTAGATTTTGCCAACTTAATTATAGTAATTTCTAGGGGTTGAGAAGGGCGGTCGTGTTAAAATATACTATCAGGCACGTAATAAACTTTCTGCGTATTTATTTTATTAACCGGGTCAGTAACTATAATAAAGTAAACGTTACTGTCCTTTGTCTGTACGCCCTCGATTTCATGTGTTCCCACATTTGTAATATGAACAAGGGTTTTGTATGCACCTGTGTTTGATATCATAGCAATCTGCGGAGTATCACCTTCCGCGCCACCAGATGTATATATTTCTGTATTACCGAGCATATCAGCACCCTGGAAAGAATCGTTCGGTCTGACTATCGCACTGCCCGACTGTGTAAAGCTGGTAAAGCAGGCGCTTTCCGCTGCAGCACTGTCCATTCGTACTTGTTCATTGCTGTCAAGCAGTTGGTTCAATGCTACCGTGTCATAAATTGTCCAAGTTACAGTTCCTTCTAGAGTTTGTACGCGGAAAATAGTATAGGTACTGTTGCCGCCGGCGTCAACACGGTATGTCTGACCTAAACTTGTACCAGTTTCATTGGCGTAATTCATATAGGTGAAGCGATGAAGATCCGTATAATCATATGTCGCGCCGGCCGAATATTGTAGTCTTGCTACCTGAAGAGACCAATTATTCGATGTATAAGGATCTGCTTTCGAACTGAAATAAAAGTAATTTATACCATTGTAAGTGTACATATCAAGTGTTTGGCAATGACCAGCATTGGTGACTGTCATTTCGTCAACGTATGTTGCATCGCTTCCGTTTATGAGCAATCTTGAAAGATAGCATGTTCCTCCTGACCGCTGAGTTACGTAAAGATACGTTGAAGCGATGTAAGCTTTCTGAACAGCAACGTTGTGATTAAGCCCTTTAAGATTGTAAGCGAGTGTTGCTGAAGCGTTCAAAGTTGTTTGAGGTGTTGCAGCAAATACGGGCAAAACATACATTGTCGAAATAAGAATTGAGAGAACAACAGATGTGAGTAGTTTTAATTTCTTAAATACTTGAAACATACGGATACCTCCTTTGTTATGCAAATAAGTTCAACTTGATCCAGTAGTTACTCCATGCTACACAGCCATAAGCCGCAAGCGGCACCTCCTTCTTGTCAGAGCCCGGTCAACAATATAAAAACCCGAACAATAAGATATGCTCGCAGGCGAGCGAATCAAATTGTTCGGGTTTTCTCAAGGACTCCAACCGTCACATTTAGTATTCATAAAAGGAATGAAAAGCAAGCGCTTTCAATTCGATTACAGAGTTATATTACCTGTTTTTTTCCAGAAAGTCAAAAGATATTTAGCAAAATTGATGCATGAGTTGCAAGTTGGATTGAAAATGACGCTTATCGAAAAAAAATATAATGTTCACAAACTTTTCACTTATGAAAAGTTTTTTCTATCGCTATAAATACAAGGTAGAAAGGATGATGGAAATTGCCAACGACGAAGACAGAGGATTTTTATTATGGGTTGGTGATGTGCTTTGGGATGGTTGTATTCATGACATTGTATAATTTATTTACACACAGTTTGATCAGCACTATATATTATTGGAGGAAATATGAAACTTGGTGCATTCTCTGTAAGTTTAAGTGTAAAGGACATTTACAAATCAAAATTATTTTACGAAAATCTAGGATTTCAAATCTTTGGAGGCGATATTACACAAAATTGGCTTATTATGAAGCATGAAAGTTGTATAATTGGGCTATTCCAAGGAATGTTTGAACAGAATATTCTGACCTTTAATCCAGGGTGGAATGAAAATGCCGAAAATCTTAATTCCTTTACGGACATTCGAGATATTCAAAAACAGCTGAAATCAAAAGGAATTAAATTACTGACTGAAGCAGATGAGACAAGCGAAGGCCCTGCAAGTTTTACAATTGAAGATCCTGATGGTAATCCCATTCTTATAGATCAACACAGATGAACATTGTCCCATTAATTGCCGCGTAAAACGCGGTCTTTTTATTTTATGGGATCTGGTCGGAGACCTGTAAAGTTCGGTATTTTAACAGGCCTAATTAATGTGAGGAGGGGAGCCAACCGATAATTTGCAAAAGCGTTAACACGACCTCGATGACGATAAGAATCACGACAATCCATTCAACGAAAAGTCCCCGAATCGAATGACTAATCGTCGAAAACCCTTCTAAGATATGATAGAGAATATCTGTTTTACTTTTCAATATGGTATAGCGATCGTTTAATTCAAAAAAACCAATCATCTCATCGTAAAATTGACCTGCTGAGCTATGCGTCCAAGTCAACTCAGGCTTATCCAAAATCATGATATAAGCTAACGTGTTATACTCGTGGCGAACAATCTTAGCGGTCGTTCTGGCCAATTCTTTGTTGCCAACGCGAAGCTTTCCTTTTTCCAACCTTTCTATTATGACTTCGAGGTTATCTTGAATCTTCCCGAGCTGCTCCTCACTCCTCTCGAGTGCTACTGATTTGGCGAGAACTGTTGCAATTATTTCAGGTAAAAAGAACTCATACTCCGAAACGACCACATATTCATCCGTCAATGTCATACTCTCGATTTCTTCGATATGTAGACTATAATCATCTGTGAATTTATCGGCTCTTTCGAGTGCGATATCGGGCTCGAACGATTGAATAAACTTCAATAGAGCCGTGATTTCATCCTGATGTGTCAGATTCACGAAGACAACACTGCCAAAGGAAAAGACCAGCACTTGCTGCAATTCATCTAATTCCTTATGATAGATTTTTTGAAGGACTTTATGCCTGAGGATTAATGGCTGTTCCCATGTGAATTTTTTGGGAATACCACAATGAATAGCAATTTTGTTCAGATCAATTTCATTGGTAATAGCCAACGCCTTAAAAGTAATATCTTTCATTGTTGTTCACCACTCATCTATCTAATATTTATACTCGCTAGTATTAGCAGTAAATGGAACAAATACTCCTGCAACCGTTGGCTCTAGTTGCGAAAAACCAAGTTTTTAAAGCACTTCATGAATACTACACAATAGGACCAGACAACCGCTACACCCTCTACGAAACATGCGATGAAGAAAGAACTATGGTTTAATTGAGATGAACTCTACAATCGGAATCATCTACCATCAACTAAGGAGCGAGAACGTTGTGAAACTAGCTGCGGGTTATCGTCATACCGTCAGCCTTAAATCGGATGGCACGGTGATGGCTTTTGGTGATAATAAATATGGCCAATGTGATGTAAGTGGCTGGCGCGATATTGTGGCAATTGCAGCAGGTAATGCTCATACGGGTAATTCTCATACAATCGGGCTTAAATCGGACGGTACTGTGGCGGCTGTGGGTTGGAATAAGCATGACCAATGCGAAGTAAGTGGCTGGCGTGATATTGTGGCGGTAGCGGCGGGTTGGCGTCGTACCGTCGGGCTTAAATCGGATGGCACGGTGGTGGCTGTGGGCCGAAATAATGAAGGCCAATGCAATGTAAGTGGCTGGCGTAATATAGTGGCTACAGCGGCGGGTGACTGGCATACCGTCGGGCTTAAATCGGACGGCACGGTGACGATTGTCGGTAATAATCGGTATGGCCAATGCCATGTAAGCGATTGGCACGACATAGTGGCTGCAGCGGCGGGAAGTAATCATACCATTGGCCTCACATCGGACGGTACTGTGGCGGCTATGGGTTGGAATGAGTATGGCCAATGCAATGTAAGTGCTTGGCGCGATATTGTGGCGATAGCGGCGGGTTGCGCTTATACTCTCGGCCTTAAATCGGACGGTACGGTGGTTGCTGTGGGTGATAATAAATATGGCCAATGCGATATAAGCGGTTAACGTACAATTTTGTATGTATATGCCTGAGGAATCAGGCTTTTTTATTTTGTATATGGGAGGATTTGTGTGGGTTCTTCGATATATGGGGCGCCTGGAGGCGGACTGTATAAAGTCACAAAATGCGCAGGCAGCCATTTTTGGGGTGCCTTTTTAACTTGCCGCTACAGATAACACGGAGAACAGTACCATAAGTAACGGCAAGCTAATCGAGAAGTTACCAAATTGCTACGGTTGACCACAATCAGCTGTGATGAAGCTTGAGATGGTTCTGAACAGGCAATTTAATTGCATGCTTTTACCTTATTTTTAATCTGCTTTTTTACCGGAACCTTTACCAGTACCACCAGTACCACCAGTACCACCAGTGCCTTTACCAGTCCCGCCAGTTCCACCCGTACCTTTGCCAGTGCCTTTACCCGTACCTTTGCCAGTGCCTTTACCCGTACCTTTGCCAGTGCCTTTGCCAGTGCCTTTGCCAGTGCCTTTACCCGTGCCTTTACCCGTGCCTTTACCTGTGCCTTTACCCGTACCTCCAGTACCTTTGCCAGTACCACCAGTACCTTTGCCAGTACCGCCAGTACCTTTGCCAGTACCACCAGTACCTTTGCCAGTACCACCAGTACCTTTGCCAGTACCACCAGTACCTTTGCCAGTACCACCAGTAGCTTTACCTGTACCGCCAGAACCGCCAGTACCTTTATTTGACACAGGGTTTCGAACTAAAAATTCATCTAGCCCGATATCTTGAGCTTGCTTTATTAAATCTAATATTTGAGTATCTCCCATAGTGACCACCCTTCGGAAAAAATTCCTTAAAAATCAAGGTGATGTATCTTATGTGAATCGATAATTATTTGTTCTAGTGTAACGTCCAGATTTATTATCAACACCACTTAATTCCTCATAAGATATAAAAAAGGCAAGGGACTGATTTAATGGAACATACTGCTATTCCTACTTATGGTATAACGATTGCGCCGAATGATCTTAAGGTACTTAATAACGATGTATGGAAAGATGACCCTGTTCCTTCCAAATTAATTGTAGACAACATTCCTTATGAGATTGGGATATCATATCGGGGAGATCATACCCGTGAATTTCGAAAGAAATCCTATAGCATCGACTTTAGGTCATATAGAGAAGAATTTGCTGGGCGTGAGATACACTTAAATGCTGAATACCGAGATCCATCTTTAATACGCAACAAGCTTTCTTTTGATTTTTTTCAGAGTATTGGGAGTATTGCTCCAAATAGTAAGCATGTATTTCTAGAACTGAATGGGGAGACAAAGGGAATATATCTAGAACTTGAATCGGTGGATGAATATTTTTTACAAAAAAGAGAACTATCGTCAGGTCCTATTTTTTATGCGACGATCTACCATGCGAATTTTTCTTTATTAACACCGAAGGAAAAGCCAAAACCTTCGCTCCTGTCTGGATATTTTCAAAAAATGGGTGGTGATAAGGATAAACAAGACCTAGAAAGTTTTATTGTAAAAATAAATACAACTAACCGAGACCAATTTGGTGAAGCGATACAAAAGGATCTGGATATCGAAAATTATTTATTTTGGTTATGCGGGGCGGTTTGTACACAAAACTACGATGGGTTTATTCACAACTATTCTATATTTCGAAATGAAGAGACGAGATTATATCAGATGATCCCATGGGATTATGACGCAACTTGGGGACGAAATTGGGATGGAAAAATAATGGAATATTATGCTGTTCCGATTGAAGGCTATAATACACTCACTGCACGGCTTTTGGATGTAAGGGAAATACGGCAGCAATACCGTCGTATTATGGAAGAAATTTTAGAAACGAAATTTACGGTTAAAGCAATAGAACCTATGGTTACAAATCTCCATAAGCAATTAAAACCTTATATTTTTTTAGATCCATTTAAAAAGGAATCCATTGCGCTATTTAATAGTGAGCCAGAATTAATCCTTCGTTTCATTGAAAATCGCAACAGCTATCTTCGAAAGCATTTAAAAGATCTTTCATAAAGGAGGAAGCACGCTGAATAAAATTGAAGTGAAACATACAGAAAAATATGGAAGAGGAATTTTTGCAACCGAAAATATTAAAAAAGGTGACTTCATTGAGTCAGCACCGATTATCGTTGTCACCCAAAAAGAATGGGAACAAATGAGGGAAAGTATCCTCAAGAACTATGTTTACCGTTGGGGAGAGGATAAAGCTATCGCTCTAGGATACGGTGGTATATACAATCACTCTTTCACTCCCAATGCGAGATATATATCGAATATAAATAATTTAACCATTGACTTTTCTGCCTATAAAGATATTAAAGCGGGTGAAGAGATTTTGATTAATTACAATGGAGACCCTAAGGACCAATCGTCATTGTGGTTTAAGGTTATCAATAAATAACAAGTGAAACAGTTAGTTCATAATGGCTTCACACATCTTTAAGAGAGCATAGTCGTAACATGACGAATCAACATAAGATGACAAGAAGTATTATTTCATTTAAAAGGATGAGTGAGCGGGGAATGAAAACTTTTCAGCATCGTAAAAAAAAGAATGGACGCGTGAATGGCGGACAAAAAGCCTTTCCTACATCATCGCCCTCAATCTCCGCACAAGTTAAAGGAATATTAGTAACACCTGTTTGTGTAGTGCTTAAGAATGGTTCTTTGTATTACGGAGTTCTAAACGAAATACATGGTGACCAAGTCATTCTACAAGGATTCAAGGGAAATCGAAAGCTCCCCCGAAATAAAGCCAAAGGCAAAGCGCATATATCCAATTTAGGAGGTTTGGGAGGTCTAATTGGTGGAGGCGGATTTGGAAACATGCTTGGCCTTCTTAGTGGTGGGAGTGCTGGGGGATTTTTGGGAGGAGGCTCTAGCGGATTACTGGGTGGTCTTGGAAAAGGTTCATCTCCAGGCACTTCTGAAACTGGTGGTTTCTTTGGTAATATGGGCAGCTTTTTTAAGCTGGGGATGGGAGTAATTTCTTTTATCATGCCATTGATGAAGAACTTTTCGATTTGAGGGAGTAGCAGCTAACCTGATCTTGGGTTTGCTGCTTTTGTATTTTTGAGCAATTAATCAATTGGATGGGTTCCAATTATTGAATTTGACCTTGGTGTCGAGAATATAGACCGATAAACATCCGCTGAAAATGCGGATGTTTATTTATGAGAAAGTAGAGTCAAAAGCATATTATTGGGTGTTACTATTCTATTACCATTAAGTCCAAACAAATATGATAGGAATACGTATGATGAATGAAGGGAGGTGCTGGGGGTTTGAGTAAACTTGCACAGTTAATGGATGTAATAATAGCCACGGGAATTACTAATATCAAAAAAATTGAAATCGAGTATTTTCATGGTGTCGAATACGAATTGAAATTCGATGAAGATGCTGACTCAACTGAAAGAGAATCCGAACTTGAGGATTTTTTAGAAGTCATTGATTGGATTCAGGTCGAGGAAATTGAAATTGAACTTTACAATGGAAGAGAAATAGAAGTCGAATTTCCTCAATATCCGATAGGTCCGACGGGTGCGACAGGAGCTATAGGTGTTACAGGTGCAACCGGGACTACAGGAGCAACTGGAGCAACGGGCGCAACTGGAGCGACAGGCATAACAGGAGTAACTGGAGCTACGGGAGCTACAGGTGACACAGGTGCAACTGGCGTGACGGGCGTAACTGGCGCAACAGGGGTAACTGGAGCTACAGGTGACACAGGTGCAACTGGAGAGACAGGCGTAACAGGAGCAACAGGCGCAACAGGGGTACCTGGTGAAACAGGTGCGACAGGAGCAACAGGACCGGCGAGTCCTACTATTCCTACTTCTGTTAATCGAATTTATGTGACAAACCAATTAGCCGACACTGTCTCCGTTATTAACGGGTTTACAAATAGCGTCATTACGAACATCCCAGTTGGATTACAGCCTGTCAGCGTCGATGTGAATCCTAACACGAACCGTATTTACGTTACAAACACAACCAGCACCAATGTCTCCGTTATTAACGGAGTAACAAATACGGTAATAGCTACAATTCCAGTAGGACAACTCCCATTCGGTATCGCTGTGAATCCCAATACGAACCGTATTTACGTAGCAAACATAAACAGTAACAACGTCTCTGTTATTGATGGAGCTACGAATGCAGTTGTAACTACGATTCTAGTAGGAGGAAATCCATTTGGAGTCGCTGTCAATCCTATCACGAACCGAATTTACGTAGCGAACCAAGGCAGTAACACTGTCTCCGTTATAGACGGGGCTACGAATGCGGTTATTGCTTCTCCTATTGTGGGAGTAAATCCAAGAGATATTGGTATCAATCTTTTATCAAACGCAATTTATGTAGCGAACTTTACAAGCAATAATGTCTCCGTTATTAACGGAATAACCAATACAGTTGTAGACACGATTCCAGTAGGCTTAAATCCAGAAGGTGTCTCTGCCAATCCGAATACGAACCGTATTTACGTAACAAACAACAACAGCAACAATGTCTCCGTTATAGACGGTGCTACGCATGTGGTTGTAACTACACCAGTTGGAACTCGTCCATTCGGTGTTGCTGTCAATCCTTTAACAAACGCGATTTACACAGCGAACTTTAGCAGTAACAATGTTTCCGTAATTAACGGAATTACAAATACGGTTGTATTTACGATTCCAGTAGGATCAAATCCAAGAGGTGTCGCTGTGAACCCTTAATATTTAAGAATCGTAGCCCTCGTATGAACCATGGCATTTTAAAAGGATCTTTCCTATATATAGTTGATCAAGATAAAGAAGGGAAGTAAAAGCGTCAACCTATAAAGGGTTAGAATGCGAAAGCTCAAGCTGATCCAGGCTTGGGCTTTTTTCTTCTGGCCGTACCGAGGGTGCCCAACTTACAAGCATTTCGCTTTTCTATCGCATAAGGTGTAATCATGAAAGGAGTGACTGGATTGATGAAAATCACTATCGCAGCAGTTGGGGACTTGTTGATGAAAAAGCAGATGATCGCCTCGGCCGCACGGGAAGGCGGATTCGACCCTATTTTTTCAAAAGTGAAACCCTATCTGCGGAAATCTGATTTAACGATAGGCAATCTGGAGACCACCTTCTCTGGAAACAATTTCCGCGAAGAGCCCGGAAAACTGTTGTTCAACTCCCCGGACAAATTCGCTGCTACGCTCCGGAACTTGGGCTTCGATGTATTGGGCACAGCCAATAACCATTGTATGGACGGGAAACTATCCGGTTTGAGGCGGACATTAAACGTCCTCGATCGACACGGCCTGCGACATACGGGCACGAATCGCTCCGCCCAGGAAGCCCGCCGGAAATTGATTATTAACGTAAAGGGAATAAAAATCGGAATATTGGCGTATACGAAGGGAACGAACGGGATCCCTGTCCCTGAGCCGTGGTTAGTCAACCGGCTAAACCGGAAAAAAATAATAGCGGACGTGCGCAGTTTGAAGAGTAGAACAGATTTCATCATCGTTTGCTTACATTTCGGGAAAGAATTTCGAACTTATCCCGACCACAACCAAATCCAGCTCATTCAGGTGTTGTTTAATAATGGTGTGAATGTAGTGCTGGGAGCGCATCCCCATGTGCTGCATCCGATAAAAATGTATAAACGGAAGGACATCGACGGACACATTAGAAATCGGGTAGCGGCGTCTTCTTTAGGAAATTTCGTATCCACCGAACTCCCCCGGCATACCGCTAGATTGCAAGGAACAATCTTGATGTTAACCTTAACGAAAAATGAAAAAGGGATAACGGATGTTTTGAAAATGTCATGTGTGCCAACCCGTATTTTGCAAAATAGAGGGAAGAAAAAAGTTTACCGGGTTGTGCCGGATTGAAAACAAATAGATATTTACATTTCATCCAAATAAGATTCAATCAATCTTTCTCATTAAGACTGCTCAAAGGAAAGGTTATAGCGCTTTCCGTTAGACAAGCAGACAACAAATAAAGGGCCGTACTCGCTGATAGTGGCGGAAACAATAAGCTTCGAATTGACGTTATTGACCAACCGCAGTAACTCAGCCTGTTTTCTCGTTCTCACGAGCCTGATGAACCGTGCTGCAAATATACCATCGTTGGCAAGTTTTCGCAGCAGCTGCAGCATGATTAGACTTACTCTACGGATATCCTCGGATTGTATACTTAGTAGCTGCCCCGGACTAAATATACCAGTGTCCAAATAAACCTTCGTCTTTTTTGTAACTCTGAGACTGTAGCTCGCACTGAAGCCGGCTCCTATAGAGGCACCTGCGCCTGGAAGTTCCTGCTGGATCACTCTTGTGGTTCGATCTAAATCAAATGTTCTCATGGCGTTAATCAGTCGCTTCGCATACAGACGATCGTTTGCTATGCGTTCATAAAGAGGTAGTATACGACGGGATATGATTCGCAGTCCCTTCACGGTAATGGGTTGAGTTTGAATGTTGTCCGTCTGCTTCATTACGACGGCTTTTTTATTAAGCTTCATAGGATTTACCCTCCTTGTTTCTCATCATTTGATAGAGATGATTAGGATGAATACAACAAAATATGAGATCATGAAGCATAAGGTTTGGACAAATGTTATGTTGTTACCAATATGGTTAATTTGAATCAGACATTATCCCACTCTGCAAATGGGAAACGAGCACAATAAACAGGGAGCAGATTGCCGCGGCAGAAAGGCAACCAACAGCTGATTTCAAGGATATGCAGCTTTTTCTTTTGGATAATAAAAAAAATGAAACAAACTACATTCAACACGCCATATAAGACTAAGATCATTTAAGTAAACTCCTCACCGGGGGGCTTTTTGGCATATTCAATTTATTGGAACTTTGAAATACCACATTAGTACTACGATAATTATTAGCGAGAATAAGTAGGCACGTAGTGGTTTCGTGTGATGTAGTCTAAGCATAGGAAACATCATGACATCAAACACCACTGAGTACCAAAAAGTCCAGCCATTATCGTATGAGATTCTACCACAGATCTGTAAAGCTAATTCGACAAGTGAATATATAAATACCCATTTGAATAAGTACCAGCTCTGCTTTAACTTCGTTGTTGTCGGGTAGTTTGAGAGGAATATAAGAACGCTTAAGGGCATTGTTATTACGGCATATACAATCACCGTTATCCGATGATTATAAAGAAAGTCGGGATGAAAAACCCACATATGAAAGTCCTTGGTAAGATATTCATACAAAAGACCACCACCCATGATAAAGAGCATAGTTGTGTGATATTTGTGCCAGTTCTTCCAATCTGCCCATCGCCAAACTGAATAAATAGTAAATAAAGCTATTACAACATGCATAGGAAATGACCACCTTCGTATCTTATACAACATATAACATGTTGTAAGTTTTATTTTACCCACAATTTTTATGTTAATCCAAATTATGGATATTTTTATTAGTACACCCCTTTGACAATTCGAGGAGGTGTATTTTTTATAGCAATACTATTGCGTATAATTGGACATTTCATACTTTATTGATGATTTTTGGAAATATGGGAATAGTATCATTAAACTGAATCACTAGTGAGGGAAGTATGGAAGACGTTAAAATAACCGTGAACCAATTTGCAGTACTCGTAATGATATTTACGATTGGGACTACAATCTTGGTTATTCCATCGGGGCTTGCTGCGGACGCTAAACAGGACGCCTGGCTCGCAGCTATAATCGGAGTTGGCTTAAATTTGCTAGTCGTATGTTTATACAACAAGGTTGGAGATTATTTTCCAAACATGAGCCTTACTAAATATAATGAAATATTGTTTGGGAAATGGCTGGGTAAGCTGCTCTCCCTAGTATTTATTTTTTTTGCATTTGTCGGTGCAACTACGGTTTTGTTTTATATGGGGAATTTTGTGAACACACAAGTTATGCCTGATACACCCATTCAAGCTGTCAATCTTATTTTTGGCATCGTCGTTGTCATGGGTGTGCGTCTTGGACTTGAAGCCATAGTCCGCGCGGCAGAAATTTTTTTTCCATGGATCATTCTGCTATTTATTATTTTGGTCGTATGTCTCTTGCCGGAAATTCAATTTGAATTGTTGCAACCCATGTTCACAGTTGGATATAAACCTCTGATAAAAGCGGCCATGTCCGTTGCTGGTACTTCTTCACTTCCTTTTATCGTGCTGTTCATGGTATTCCCGGTTCATGTCAATCAAAATCAAAAAGCAAAAAAAGCTTTCCTGATTGCTACCTTATTAGGCGGATTATTTTTCGTAATGATTACCTTTTTATGCATATCCGTATTGGGAACTAAAATAACTGAAAGACATATGTTTCCTAGCTATGTTTTAGCCAAACAGATAAACATTGGCAATTTATTGGAACGTGTTGAAATCCTAATTGCAGGGATTTGGTTTCTGACGGTTTATTTTAAGACAACTTTTTATTTTTATGGCTTTGTTATAGGGCTAGCTCAAATATTGAATATAAAAGATTATCGCCCGCTTGTTTTACCTTTAGGAATGATTCTGGTTGTTTATTCACTTGTCGTTTATCCCAATGTTGCATATATGGCAGAATTTGATAGCAAACCTTATATCCCCTATGTGATCACTATTGGGCTAGCGTATCCATTACTTATACTAGGGGTTGGAGCAATTCGAAAGTCAATGTCAAAGAATAAGAATACTGAGTAGGAGGGGATTTCATTTATCATGGATTTCATCGAGAAAATTTTTCGGAATAATAAGAAGCGCTCAGTTGAAACAAGACCCGATCAGAATAATTCGTCGTTCTCAACAGAATCACTTGAGCTGTCGCTTGAACTTAACATGGACAGAGTCAAGAAAACCTTTGGAAATAGTAACGATGTCATAACGCAAACCGTTAATCTGAATGGAGCGGATTCGATACAAATTGGATTTATTTACATAAATGGTCTGGTTAATCCAAATTCTATTCAAGCTCTGCTTACCGAAAATTTAAAAGTTGATTTAAGTGAGTTCCCCCTTAATGCTTTAAGAAATTCAATGAGTACACTCGGTCAAGTTCGCGAAATCCCTGACTTTGAAACCTTAAATCAAGCTATTTTGGCGGGGTTAACGGTTATTTTACTGAATGGGTGGGGGCAGGGATTAGCGGCGAATACACAAGGCGGGGAGCATCGGTCCGTTGAAGAACCGACCACGCAATCTGTCGTAAGAGGACCAAGGGAAGGGTTTACAGAACAAATAAGCACTAACGCCGCACTCGTCAGACGTAAAATAAAAGATCCCGACCTATGGATGGAATCCATGACAATCGGGCGTAAGAGCAAAACAGAAGTAGCCATCATGTATATGAATGGCATTGTGAATGACAAATTGGTGCAGGAAGCAAGAATTCGACTTGGACGAATCGATATCGATGCGATATTTGAAAGTGGTAATGTCGAAGAGCTGATCCAAGACGAAACTTATTCACCGTTCCCCACCCTGTACAATACGGAACGCCCCGATGTTGTCGCCGCTGGGTTAATGGAAGGGCGTATTGCGATTCTTGTCGATGGCACTCCCTTTGTGCTTATGGCACCTGCCTTATTTACTCAATTTTATCAATCTGCGGAAGATTATTACCAACGAGCGGATTTTGCAACACTTCTTCGATTGCTTCGTTATGCATGTTTTTTCATATCTTTATTGGCTCCATCCCTATATATTGCCATAACCACCTTTCACCAAGAATTGCTGCCCTCCTCCTTACTAATCAGTTTAGCTGCTCAAAGAGAGGGGATTCCTTTCCCCGCTTTTATCGAAGCTGCTGTCATGGAAATAACTTTCGAAATCCTTCGAGAAGCCGGTGTGAGGTTGCCGAAGACTGTCGGACAAGCCGTTTCAATTGTAGGGGCATTAGTAATCGGTCAAGCCGCAGTAGAAGCAGGTTTGGTGTCTCCTGCGATGGTTATCATAGTGGCCATCACTGCCATTTCCAATTTTGTTATTCCTTCCTTCAATATGGGGATTACGATTCGGATTTTGAGATTTCTATTAATGCTAGTAGCGGCTTCTTTTGGGTTATTTGGTGTAACTGTGGGGCTTATTGCTATCGTTATCCATTTGAGTAGTCTAAGGTCCTTCGGAATTCCGTACATGGCTCCAATGGCACCTTTTATCTTAGCGGATCAGAAAGATACCATTTTTCGTTTGCCTCAATGGGCATTATCTACACGGCCTAGGCTCATTAGTCAAAAAAACAACATTCGAGAAAACAATGCCTCTTCGAATAAGCCTGAAAACACGCCATAGATAAAGGAGTCATCGGTAATGCGAAGATATGTAATGGTGTTCGTTGCCTTGTTTGTCACGATTGGATTACTCACGGGATGTTGGAGCCGACGCGAGCTTAATGACCTCGCCATTTCGGTTGGTATGGGTTTTGATAAAAAAGATGATCAAGTGCAGGTGATGATTCAAATTGTTAACCCCGGTGAAGTGGCTTCAAAAAGGGGCGGATCTGGAACAACTACACCCGTAAGCACCTTTAAAGCTACATCCAAAACCATTTTTGAATCTTTAAGAAAAATTGCCACACAAAGTCCAAGAAAGGTTTACTCTTCCCATCTTCGGATGCTTGTGATTAGTGAAGAATTGGCTAGAGAAGGGATTACGCCGATTCTGGATGGGATTTCAAGAAATCATGAAATGCGATCTGATTTCTATATCGTCGTAGCCAGAGGAACAACGGCTGAGAATGTATTAAATGTACTTACGCCTATAGAGAAAATCCCCTCAAATAAATTGTTTTCCACGTTAGAGATGTCCGAAAAGGTTTGGGCACCTACGGTAAAAGTAAAATTAGACAAATTAATTTCCGATCTGCAAACAGAGGGAAAAGATCCTGTATTAACTGGTATTATAATCAAAGGGGATCCGAGTAAAGGTGATGAGAAGAGTAATGTGAATCGAACAGATCCTCCTACATTTTTGGTATATGCGGGTTTAGCGATTTTTAAAAAAGACAAACTTGTCGGTTGGCTTAATGAGAATGAAAGCAAAGGCTACAATTATTTAATAAACAACGTTAATAGTACGATCGGACATATAGATTGCCCAACAGGAGGTGTTTTAGCAGTAGATGTTGTGCGAACTAAAACGAAAATGAAAGGCAAAGTGGATAACGGCAAACCGCAAATCAATGTTGATGTTTTTCTCGAGCAGAATGTGGGTGAAGTCCAGTGTAAGATCAATCTACTTGATCCGGAAATTATTCAGAAACTGGAAGAAACGGCGCAAGAAGAAGTGAAACATATTCTGGAGGCCACCATTCAAAAAGCGAAAAAATATAACGTCGATATATTTGGCTTTGGTGAAGCGATATATCGAGCGGACCCTAAATATTGGAATAAAAACAAAGAAAGTTGGAAGGAACAATTTCCGGACTTACCTGTACTTGTGAAAACAGAAGTGAAAATTCGTCGTCTTGGCACCGTAAGTGATTCTCTGTTACAAAATACAAAGGAATGATCTAAATGTGGACTATTACAGGGATACTTTTGGCCTCTGCAGCTATCGCGATGCTTGAGCTTCCATCGCTTATGAAAAAAAGGCTGTATAAAGAATTCGTTATCGTTTGTTTCTTAGTATTGCTAGGTACAATACTAAGCATTGCTCAGAGCATGCGTATGAAGCTGCCCAATCCTTTAGATCTCATCACCTTTGTTTATCAACCTTGCAGCGATTTCATTTTAGGGTTTTTACAGTGAAATTGAGTAAATAAGAGAGGAGGCATAACAGAGATATGGGAAAAAGTATAATTGGCATCCGACAATTCACCATTCTCGTCATACTATTCACAGTTGGAAGCTCCATATTAATAACTCCCTCTGGTCTCGCAGCGGAAGCGAAGCAAGACGCATGGATAGCCGCTATTCTATCAGTGTGTATTGGTTTGCTGACCCTCTTTCTCTATCAAGCATTGGTAAGACAATTTCCTAACCAAACATTGGTAGAAATGTGCGAAGCTATATTTGGTATTTGGATAGGTAAAATAGTTTCTTTGCTTTATTTCTGTTTCTTCTTCCTCCTTGCAGCGCTTGTATTGCGGAACATCGGCGACTTTGTAGTAACCCAGGTTCTCCCAGATACGCCGCTTCAATTTATACTCATGATCTTTCTCTTAGTTGTTATTATGGCAAGTAGGCATGGTATTGAAACTATTGCACGTACCGGGGAGATTTTTTTTCCATGGGTTATGATATTCTTTTTTGCTATGGTTTTATTTCTGGCACCGCAATTCCGGCTTATTCAACTTAAACCTTATCTCGGCGAAGGCATTATTCCTGTCATCAAAGCGAGCTTACCTTTTACAGGGACCCCCTTTATGGAACTTATCGTATTATTGATGGTTATTCCTTTCGTGAATTGTGCAAAAAAAGCTAATAAAGCGTTTTTTGTGGGGACGGTGATCGCAGGAATATTATTGATTATGATAACCTTGATCTCGATTCTTGTTCTTGGTGCAGGTATTACCGCAAGGAATTTGTATCCAAGCTATAGTTTAGCGAAAATGATTAGTGTTGGACGATTTCTGGAAAGATTAGAAGTTATAATGGCGGGGATCTGGTTTATTACGATCTTTTTTAAACTTACGATTTGTTTCTACGCTTCAGTCCTTAGTTTCGCTCAAGTTATCAAAATGGAAGAAATTCGCCCCCTATTTTTCCCTTTTGGGATGATTTTGATTGTGTTATCCATCGTTTCATACCCCAACGAAAGCTATTTCCTTAATTTCGTATCAAAAATATGGTTTCCCTATGCATTCACATTTGGATTACTACTACCTGTTTGTATGATTGGTTTATCTCTCATTCGAAAGGGAGAGTAATATAACAGGTAATGAGAGCTAAATAAACGAAATAAGAAGGCTGCCGAAGTAAAGTTCGGCAGCCTTCATTATGCGAAAGGGTAGGATTTGAAGAAATAATTGTTGTCTTTTCATTTAGATTAAGGTTACAATGATATGCGAACATATGTTTTTGTGAAGAGGGAGAGCGAAGTAGGGGATTGAGATAATATACCTGATGGACGTGACGCAATAAAGGAATCGTGAAGGTGGAAGAAAATGGAGTTTAGTGCAAATCGAGAGAATGAAAAATTAGCAAAAGTTCTTAGTGAAGCTCTTCAAGATCAGAAATTTATTAATTTGAGAATATATGATGAAAATGGTGACCGACAGATTACAGGTCTAATTACTAATATTGATCAGGAATTTAGAAGATTAAAGGTATCTCACGAAGATGGGATCGATTGGATTCCACTTGATGATTTACTCAGTGCAGAAATTGCAATAAACTATACAGAAAGCTTCAACTAACTATCTCTGTTAGATGAAGCTTTTTGTTTTTACTATGATTAGATTATGGTAAGGTAAATAGGTTATGGAGGTACTCCATTTTTTGTGGATTCATACGTATAACGGAGGTGTATTGTGAGCAAAGAGAAATTAATCCGTAAATTCGATAAACAATCTAACCTATATGAGAAGAGAAGAAAGAAGCAATCTGAGCGAAAATGGCGATCCACATTGTTAGGAAGCGCAAAAGGGGACGTATTGGAGATCGCTGTTGGGGCCGGAGCAAATTTCAATTTTTACCCTAAAGATGTGAAAGTGACAGCTGTAGACTTTAGTAGTGAGATGCTGTCTAAAGCCAAAGTTTCTGCCGCAGAGAGCGGAATTATGGCAACGTTCGTGCAATCGGATATTGAATTACTCTCCTTTCCCGAGAATTCATTTGATACAATCGTATCCACATTATCCTTTTGCGGCTATGACAATCCTATTCAATTATTGGATTCACTTAACACCTTTTGCAAACCAGATGGTCAAATACTGTTATTGGAGCATGGCCTTAGTTCGAACCGATGGATGAATAGAACTCAAAAGTTAATGGAGCCTTTGTTCAATCGATTAGTGGGATGTCATTTGGACCGGGATATCATGGATATTCTTGAGAAATCAAAAGTACGTGTTCACCGTGTAGAAAGATACATTTATAACACTATTCATCTGGTGTGGGCAACACCAAATAAGCATTAAATGTAGCGTTAAACATTATCAAAATTGCTGTGTTAGGAAGTGACAGATTGACTGTAGTGTTGGAGAAAAGTTATTAAGGAATATACAAACGATCAGTATCATGAGATCAGGAGAAAAGATAACAAAGGTCCAGCACAAGAGTTTACATTGTAATTTAGATTAGAAATATACATGGAGCAGATTGCCGCGGCATCTGCTCCATGTTTTCATTCAAGATTGTTATTGACATTATATGAATTCTGGGAAAGAGGCGGGGAGCTTGAGCCAGCAACCAGTTTTGGAAGCCTGGAACAACGAACATTTTTCTTTTCATAAGAGCTTGGAATCCAATCTTGGCCACTTTTTTTGCGTCCATGAGAGCATTCTCTTTTGCTACTGGTAAATTATTGTTGTAAACAAACAAAAATGCCGCAGTAACCTATGGCACCCATCATCAAGTCGAGCGGTTAATCTTCTCCAGATTCGACCTCACCATTCAATTGTTCGGCATAGGCACGTATCAGATCGTAATCGTGATTAAACTCATATTCTGCCATGCGTGCAGACTCTTGCTCTTGAGGAATTGTTGTTTCATCCTCCACTTTGTCCACCCCTTCCTGAGATTAGGGGATAGGATCTCCTATATCCGGTTTGTTATCCATTCCCTTAAGAGAATGTTATTCGGTGAATACTGATAATAATCCATCTATAGGAAACTAACATGGGACGATAGTTAATAAAAGAGGTGCCTCAATAAGGCACAATCCAAGCCACAATTTAGTACTGATGCAAACAAACGATATCATATGATGATGGAGAAAGGTAAATTCGAATCTTTTCTGGCTCATTTTTAAATACATAAAATGGAAATGCGGTGGTTGTGAATTGTACAACTATTTTATGAGTTTAAATCCTACTTTGCAGGCTGCAATTGTGTCAGCTATCGTAGCACTTATTACAACCATTTTAGGATCGCTTTTCAGCACCTCTTTGAAATCTTTCTATGACAACAGATCTCTTTCCTATAAATTAAAGAAAGAGTACAGCTATGAGCAAAAGAAGAAATTACGTGAGTTAATCGGTAGTTATCAGGGAAGGGTTTTAGAAGCAGCAACTGAACTGCATTATCGTTTATTAAATTTATATGAAAATGAAGAAAAGGGATGGTTGGCTAATGAATCCTATTATCATAAATCAACAATGTACCGCTTCCTTCGTGTATTAACGATCGTTCGAATGTTTGAAAATGAAGCAATTTACATCGACTCACAGATTGGAAACAGAAAAGACATTGAGTTCTTAATGTTTCTAAAAGCCCTACATTGGATTTGCACGGACGTCAGATTATTTGATGGTGTTCCCTACAATAGTAAGTATGATCATTTTTATAGTGATCATTTACGTAGTATGTGTGATAGATTCGTAGATGATGGGAAAGTTATTACGTTGGAAGAATTTGATACAAGGTTGAAAGATTTCACTTCCCTTTCTGAATTTTTCAATGGTATGAATCGACTTGAAGACAGATTGCGTTGGGATCGTATTGTGGTACTTCATTTAATGTTAATCGCATTTATTAACACTATAGGGTATGACTTTCAGAAATGTGGATCGGGAAAGATAGTAGAAGTGATTCAAAAAGTGCGTCATTTTGAAATTTTAGAAAACATACCCGAAGTGATCAAAGCATTAGTGAAACAGAAAGAAACCCAAAATGTTATCCGTTTAACTGTAAAGTTTTTAAAGAAAAATGCTATTCCTCGAAACTCCAATACGTCTCTTTAAAAGAGATTCCCTCGCGGCAGCTTCTCTTTTTGTAGGAACGAGAGCTGAACAAACAAGGAAGGCAGCCGTTTTCATTTGAACGGCAACCTTTTCCATAGGGTAATCGTCAGCAATTCAAATTATTAACATGTAAAAGACCGCCAAAAATGGCGGTCTTTTACGTTGCAATATGGTTACTTTCGTTTACGTTTGATGTTTCCGGTAATCTCCGGGCGTGATGCCTGTATGCTTTTTAAAGGTTCGATTGAAATGGCTGATGTGATTATAACCGACCTGTGCAGCAATTTCAGTCACATTCAAATCGGTATCTTTGAGCAGCGCCATCGCTGACTGTATGCGAATGTCCGTTAAGAGCTCGATATAAGTTTTGCCTCTAACTAGCTTCAACATATGACTGAAATACGAAGGGGCCATCAACGCTTTGGCTGCTACATCTTCCAAATGAAGCTCCTCATGGAAATGCGACTCCATATAATGAATTGCCTCATAGAAAGCTTTTCTATGCAAGGCTACTCTGTGGCTATCCTGATGACTTTGCAAATGGATAAACCGCTTATATTGTCTGACAGTAATGACGAGAAGTCTGAGCAGTTCGGCTTTAATCGCCAGCCGGTAACCTTCTTCTTGAGACTCCCATTCGGCGAGAATGACATGGAGAAGGCTTTCAACCACCGTTTGCGTAGGAGGAGGAAGTGTCATTTTGGGCAGCAAGTCCGCGTCGGTAATAAGAGGCCTAATATATGCAAAATCAACAAAGGTCTCCATATGCGCCAAATCGCGAAGGCTGCCATTGAGGGCATGGGGCATAAAGTCTACCTGGATCATAACGAAATCCATCGATTCACGGAGCTCCAAGCGATGCTCCTGATAGGGGGGGATCGAGAATAGATCACCTTTTGTGAGCACATATTGCTGACCGGCCACCCAATGTAGACAACTGCCAGACAGCATATAGCAAAGTTGGAGATGCTCGTGCGCATGCAGGATGCGATTCATGGAATGCGGCCTGCGAATTTCAATTTTGAAGGGAAACGTTTCGTCGAGCATTTCTTTGGTAGAATAGATCGGATAATCGGACATATAGACCTCCGCGAGTTTCAATTGTCCTGCATTTCTATTTTATGATACATGGAATCGTTGATTTATTCAAAGAAATCACGGAAAAGGGAAAGCGTTTACTATTCGGTCCTGCCATAATGATCCTTATAGCGAGAGGAGGTATGACGCATGACGAGGTTGGCTTTTAGCACGCTGCCCTGTGATGGCTGGTCCTTGGAGGAAATGATCCAGATAGCCAAGAAGTGCGGCTTTAGCGCAATGGAGCTGCGGGAAGGAACGAATTGGGGAATATCCGCCGAGATGAACATCCAACAGAGACACACGACGGTTCAGAAGCTCGAAGAAGTGGGGTTAACCATTAGCAATATTGGTTCAAGCATATGTTTCACTGGCCATGAAGGGGATCAAGAACAGTTGTATCAGTTTCAAAAGGTCGCCTCACTTGCCAGTGATTTAAAGGCTAGCGGCGTACGGGTCTTCCTAGGCTACTTTCGTAATCGTAGAGATCATTCCGTTCCGGCCATTAATTACCCTCAAATTGTGAAAAGTGTTCAAGAAGCTTGTGATTATGCAGGCGCTTGCAATGTCCAAGTTTGGGTCGAAACTCATAATGAATTTGCTACTGGGAAATCGTTGAAGAAGCTGCTGGAAGATGTGGATCGGTCCAATTGTGCGGTTATTTATGACATCATTCATCCGCTGGAGGAAGATGAGTCGCCGCAGGATACGATCGCTTTATTGGGCTCCCGAATCGCTCATGTTCATATGAAGGATGGCATGCCCTTTGAAGATCCAATGGAGCTTAATTGGAAATACACGAAAGTGGGAGAGGGACGCATTCCTATCTCAGAGATCCTGCGGCTGTTGGATCAATCAGGCTATATGGGCTTCTATTCCTTAGAATGGGAAACCAAATGGCGAAAGGAACTGCAAGTACCCGGCATGGAGCCTCAGACTGTGTTTCCTGCATATATCGAATTTATGCAAGCTGGTTGTCATACGTTGGAGAAATGAGGGATTTATAAGTGAAAACATTAGTGACCATTGCTGACGAAGGTCTGCGCAAATTATTTTGGTTAGATGCTACTTTGAAAAAACTAGCGGGCTTTTCGGAAGTAGATTTCGTCCCCCTTCACGAAAGATTTACCAGCGAACGGCTGGCTGAGCGAATTCATGAATATGACGCATGTATTACATCTTGGGGATCGCCGATTTTCACTTCTGAGGTGCTGGCGCACGCACAGAGATTGAAATTTATCGGCCACGGTGCGGGGAGTGTTGCAGCTATCGTAAATGAGGATATTTTCGAAACGCCGATTGCTGTCACATCAGCGAACAAAGTACTCGCGTTGTCTACCGCTGAGTGCGCGGTATCCTTGCTCTTGGCCGGCGCATGGGATCATGCCGGTTACAACAGCCGACTCAAACAGGGCCAGTGGAGTCAGAATAACCTTGATACGATTCTCGGCGTGACGCGAAGAGTAATTGGGCTGGTCGGATTTGGTGAAATCTCCAAGCAGGTGATTCGTATGCTGCAGCCTTTTCACCCGACATTGCTGCTGCATTCCAGTTATTGCTCTGAAGAGGAGGCTGCCGAATGGGGCGTTGAACTCTGTGAACTTAACGAACTGTTTGAACGCAGCGACATCGTCTCGCTTCATAATACATGGACCCCTCGCACGCAAGGGATGATTGGAGAAGAGCAGCTGAAACGGCTGCGTGACGGCTCGCTCTTGGTGAATACGGCGCGCGGTCCGATCCTACAAGAACAAGCGCTCCTGGAAGAGCTTCGTACAGGACGTATATCTGCTGCACTCGATGTGTACGATCAAGAGCCGCTGCCTGCAAGTCATGAACTGCTATCGCTGCCCAACGTCCTGTGCCTGCCTCACATTGGCGGATTTCACGGATTGCTCAAACGCGAGCTTTGCGATTTTATCGTTGATGAGTTGTACCGCTATGTGAACGGACAAGAGCTTCTAGGTAAAGTGACACTGGATCACTATCGTCGATTAACGCCTAGGTAACGTATGAATTGTTTAACTGAGAAGGGAGAATGGCATTGAATAAGTCTGGATTGTTGCAAAAATTTGAGAGTCCTCCCGTGGAACACCGATCGGTACCCTTCTGGTCTTGGAATGGCACCATGGAGCAGGAGGAGCTGGACCGACAAATCGAGGGCTTAAAGGAACAGGGCATGGGCGGATTTATGATGCATGTGCGGGAAGGTCTCGAGACGCCTTATATGGGCGAGGCATTCATGGAGCGGGTTAAGGATTCTGTAGCGAAAGCGAAAGCGGAAGGTGTTCACGCATGGCTGTACGATGAGGATCGTTATTCTTCCGGGATGGGAGGAGGCCTTGTGCCGCGAATTGGCGGCGATGCAGTACGGGCGAAAGCTTTAACACTCACGGTTTCTCACAGCTTGCATTTGGATGACGCCGTGCTAACCATGTATCGCGCGAAGCTGTCTGGCAACAAACTGTTAGCCTGCGAGAGATTAACACCATCAAGTTTGGATTCGAAGACTCTCTCTGAGGATGAAGTCTATTTGGTCTTTCGCCGAATCGTCGCATCCCCTAATGAATGGTGTCACGGGGATACGTATCCGGATCATTTGAATGCTGAAGCCACCCGAATTTTCATCGAAACGACGTATGAGACCTATAAGGCTGCTGTTGGAAGTGAGTTCGGACGTGCAATTCCTGGGATTTTTACGGACGAACCCAGTCTGCTCGGTTTTAAAGAGGAGCTTAAAGCACCAGAGATGACCTGGATTACGTGGTCGGACGAATTGCCGCAAGCTTTTGCGGAAAAGAATGGCTACCCCATTTGGGATGCGTTGCCGTATTTCTTCTATCTCGGGGCGCCTGCAGCTAAAGTCCGTTTCGATTATTGGAAAACGGTAACTGAGTTGTTCTGCCAGTCCTTTACGAAGCAAATCGGCAATTGGTGCAGAGAAAACGATCTTGCTTTTACAGGTCATTTCTGTGATGAGGCAGATCTGGTTGGCGCAGTCAGGCATCAAGGTGCGCTCATGCCGAATTATCGCTATATGGACATCCCCGGCATCGACATTCTGTGCGAACAAACGGAAGAAAGTTTGGGCGTCAAGCACGTTTCGAGCATCGCAAATCAATATGGCAAGAAAAGGGTGATCACCGAAACCTACGGTGTAACGGGTTGGGGATTAACGTTCGAGGCCCGCAAATGGATCGGCGATTGGCAATTTGTCCTTGGGGTCAACCTAATGACCTACCATTTGTCCCTGTACACACTTCGAGGATGCAGAAAACGGGATTATCCGCCTTCCTTTAATTACAATACGAATTGGTGGCCGCATAATCATGTGATGGAACAGTATTTTGCTCGGCTGGGTGCAGTCCTATGTGAGGGGCGTGTCCGAAGAGATGTTCTTGTCATTCATCCATCGACAACCGTATGGTCACAGCTCGGTTGCGATGTGAAAGCGAAAGAATGGCGTAACGATGGCGGTAATACAAATAATCTTAATGCCTATAACCGTGAGTTTAATGCTTTTGTTCAGTATTTGCTCGGCCAGCATGTTGATTTTGATTTAGGCGATGAGCTTTGTATGCAAGAAGACGGCTTTGTGGTTGAGGGGCGCTTCGGTATCGGTCAGGCAAGCTATCCCATTGTTATTTTGCCTTCGCTGAGCAATTTACTTCAGTCAACCTTTAAGCTATTGATGACGTTTATGGATGCCGGGGGAATCGTTCTGGCTTATGGCCAAGTTCCGACCTTGCTGGATGCGGAGCTATCTAATGAGTTGCACCTTGTAACCGCCCATTACGGATTTAAGCATAGGAACAGTTGGAACGAACTGCTCCTTGAAATCGAGCGGATTGCCCCGCGGACTGTGCGTCTTACGGAATCAAGTGGAGAGGAATCCGAACGACTCTTGTACATGCGGCGCGAGCTGCCGGATTGCACGATCGTCTTCGTCGTGAACAATGATCGCGAAGCTTCATACGAAGTGGAGGTTGGGATCGAAGGAAGCGGAGGGGTCGAAGAATGGGATCTGCTATCAGGAGAGGTCGTCGCAAAGCAGGCGCAAGCTAACAACGGTTACCTGCATTTTGAGGCAAGCTTCGGTCCTACGGAATCCAAGCTGTATGTGATCTCCAAAGTAAGCAAGGGAATTCTGCCAAATGCGAAGAAGCATAGTCCACTGAAGCAGGGGATGAAACTTCTGACGAAAATGGAAGGAAGTACGAGCTTTTCCCGAACCCATCCGAACGCCCTCGTCATGGACGCTTGCCAGTACCGGCTGGGAGAAGCGGCTTGGTCGGACACAATGGAAGTGTGGCAAGCACAGCAAGCGGTTCGGCAGCAGTTGGGCATGCGGCCCATTTATGCGAACGGAAAGCTTCAACGACATTTCTGGATACACGAGCCACATGCATCGGACGGCACTTCGGTTGCATTTCGTTTTACTTTTCATGTGAAGAACACGCCAAAGACAGATACGCAACTCGTATTCGAGCAGCTAGAGCGATTTCATGTTGAATTGAACGGACATCCGGTTCCGGGAAAGCCAGATGGCTGGTTTCTGGACCGATCAATGTCATATTTAAAGCTGCTCTCCTTGCGTGAAGGTGAGAATGAACTACTGATTCGCTGCGCTTATACGCATGACATGGAAGTGGAGAATGCCTTCTTGATTGGTGATTTTGCCCTCGATCACGATCGTAGTCTCATTCTTGAACCAACGCGTCTTGCGCTTGGGGATTGGACGAAACAGGGGTACCCTCACTACTGCGGAAGCATGATCTATCATTACGATTTGGAGGCAGACATTAATAATGGCAAACGAATTATGCTAAAGCTAGGGGAATATGAAGCGATTACGCTGCAGATAACCATCAATGAAATGCATCGACAAGCAATTCCATGGCGGGCTGCAGGCACTGTTGAGTTGACCAATTGGCTTGTGCAAGGACAGAACTGTATTGACGTTGAGGTAGTTGGCAGTCCCCGCAACTTATTAGGACCGTTTCATGAAAAACCAAATGATCGGGGCTGGACGGATTGGTGGTCTTTTCATCCGGATGAAGCAAATTATACGCCGGCATACCGATTGCAGCCCTATGGATTAATGGGGGCTGTCGAGATCTATCAGGAGGAATGAATCGAGTGATTTACACCCATGGGCCTGTTTGCTAAGATAGACACAAGTCGACGATGTAAACACGATTATATCCTGCATAAAAAGTGGGGATTGCATGAAAACCTTACAACCGATTATTTTCATCCGTAACAAGTCCAATTCGCTTTTTATGCGGCTAATTGCAGGATTTCTATGCATCATTCTGCTGCTCGCCTCCCTGATCGTTTACGCTGTCTCGGTGTCCAAACAGAATGTGAGGCAGGAGATCGTCAAGTACAACACGCTGATGCTCGAAAATACGAAGAACAATTATGAAAAGCATTTGGACTTGATCAAAAAGCAGATGTATCTGTTTTTTTACAGTGATGAGGTACAAAGGTTGCGCAGTGCCCCCAATTATAGCCGTTTTCCTGACGTCATTCGGGAAATATCCAGCTTCACAACAAATCCTTACCTATTTATCGAAGACATCGTTTTTTATGCCAAACAAGGCGATCTTGTGGTGGAAAAAGGAACGAGTACGAACGCCGAAGCGATGTTCCAAGTGTTTTATAAAAGCGAATCGTATCCGCTCGATTTCTGGCGCCGGCAGTTTACGGAATCGTTTGCCAACCGTATGCTGCCTGCTGCGCCAATGACGAATCATATTTTTCGTGACCGCCCTCAACCGCTTGGGGACATGATCCCGCTGCTGATTAAAAACAGCGATGATTTCTATATGATCGTGTTTCTCGATGCTGCCAAAATGTATAAAGCGTTTCACCAAAGCCTTTATAACGATTTAATTATTTATAACCAAGATGGAGAGCCACTATTTAAAAGCACGGCGCAAGAAGCCGCCCTTGCGTTTGATGATCTTAGGCAGGCCGAAGGCAGTGATTTTATTCGAGATCGTAAGTACCATTTTACGATGAAAGGTGAAGGCACCGGTTACACCTATCTGTACCGGGTTCCCGTCGAGCGTATCGCGAATCAATCTCAGTTCAGCATTACGGTTGTTGCCATTCTTGCAGCTGCGATTGTGCTCAGTGTAATCTTCTCATTCCTGTTTGCAGCTAGGATTAATAACCCGTTAAAGAAAGTCATCGAATCCTTGCGGCAGATGAACGAACCAACACCATTTAGGTCCAACATTAAGGAATTTAATATTATCTCCCATGAAATTCACGGCAGTCAAATGATTCGTAAGCAGCTTTCCTTCATGAACCACTTGAAAGCTATTCGTGGCCACGAGCATGATGCGCTCAAGCTTGATTTTGCCGACAAACCTTTCGTTTTTATTCTTTTTCAAATTCAACAATCATTTAAATCGTCATCTTCTAACGCTACCATGCAGCAATGGGCCTATTATATGAAAACGTATATTGACAGCTTAATTCAGCCGAGTTACCCGGACTCTATGACCTTTCAAATTGAAAAGGATCAAATTCTAAGTCTTGTTTTCACGGACGACAAAGGCCAAATCACCAATTTGCTCGGGGAAATGAAGCAAGTTTTTGATCATGATAGAGAGTTCGGTGTCATCACGATCGCCGTAACTTCCGTTTACACAGCATCCACACAGCTGACTTTGGCCTTTGAGGAGGCAGAGGCGCTGCTTGAAGAACGGCTGCTCATGAACGAAACTCAGCTGATTCAGGAACGAAGATCAGTTCCGATTTCAATTGGCTTATCACCTGATCAAGAAAAAGAGCTGGAAACGCAATTACGTGAAGGAAATACGCAGCAGCTTATAGCACTCTTGGAACGGCTTTTTGCAAGGTGGCGAAGCAAGGCATTGACAGCTTCTGTCATGCAGGGGTTTGCTGACTCCCTTGCAGGTAAAATTCGAAACGCGATCGCGTCCTACCCGATCGATACTGAGCGACTGGCCTCTCTTTACGGCAAAGCGGGGGAGCGTATTCAACAGTGCAGCACCATGGAGGAGCTTGAGCTGCTGATGCTCGAGTGGGTGACGCTTTCGTCGGAAGCTGTCCGAGATCAGAAGGAAGAGAAATACCCAGTAACCTCTTTCGTCATGGATTATATTCACGAGCATTTATCGGAAGAAATCTACTTAGATATTCTCGCCGAGAAGCTAAAAATGAGCAGCGGATATTTATCCTCTTACTTCAAAGCCAAGACCGGCAAGAACATTGTGGACTATATCAATGAAACACGTATTGCGAAAGCGACAGACCTTCTGGCCGATAGCCGTATCAAAATCCATGATGCCGCCAAATCTGTGGGTTATCAGAACATTACATCCTTCAATCGGATGTTCAAGAAATACACGGGCGTTACACCGAGCGAATATCGAAAAAGAACGGATTCCTAAGCAGTGAAGAATAGAAACAGATAAGCCGCATGCAGCTGGCTTATCTGTTTTTTCTTCTTTTAAGGGTAATGAAAAGCTAGGCTGTTTTACGAATAGTGGCATTTTTTTATGAAGAGTCAAAAAAAGTTGATTATCACAGGTTTACGTTAATATACGAACCATTTTATAGGAGGTACGATGATCCTAGTGAAAGGGGGGAACGAGTTGTAAGCGATTTCATTCATCGAGGTTCGGCTGAAGGTAATCTATGCATGAAGAAGGGGATGATTGGATTGTTAAGGAGTTGCTTGAAGACAAGGCTTGCTTTAGGTATGGTTGTCATTTTGCTTACCAGTCTGTTTGATTTAACGCCTTTTTTTAACACGAACGTTGCGAGAGCAGCATCGAGTTGGCCGTCAGCTGTCTTAACAGGTCTGAATACGCCATTCGCACCGGAGGATCGACTTGTGACAACGCAGAACCCGCCCGATTTTCGTTGGCCATCGGTGCCGGGAGCGGATCAATACGACCTCCAGGTGAGTCAAAGCCCTACTGTAACCAATGTCGTTTACGAGAACGATACGGTTCGTGTGAACTATTATAATTTTCCTCACACTTTTGAAGCAGGGACTTGGTACTGGCGTGTCCGATATCATACGCAATCTGGAGGATGGTCGGATTGGAGCCAGATTCGCAGATTCCGTATTGATGCGGATTATGTTCCTTTTATCGTGCCTTCAGTCGATACGCTCTTGAGCCAAGTCGGCAGCCAGCATCCGCGCATTTGGACTAAACCGGAGACGCTTGAATCGTTTAGAAGTTTAGCCCAAACGTCGGGAAAAGCTTTCTATGAAGCCAAGCTAGCCTGGGCTCTAGCCAATGTAAGTACGGCTTTGCCCAAGGAACCGACTGCCGTCGACCGTGCCTATTCCGACGGTGTCGTCAATGAAATGATGGATATGGCTTTTGTCTATCTCATCTCGAACAATGAAACAGTGGGGAAAAGAGCGATAGATCGTTTGAAAGATATTGCCAAGTGGAATACGTCAGGGGTAACCAGTTATGCCTCTCACGATCAAATTCACCGCTATATTACGTATAAATCGGCTATGGCGTACGATTGGCTCTACGGCCTCATGAATCAGGACGATCGCAATAAAGTTAAAGCCATGGTGCTCACTCGAACGAAAACGATGGTTGACGCTCTGACGACTCAGCATCCGATTCCGAAAAATCCATTCGACTCCCATGGGTGGACAGCATACGGGTACATAGGGATCATTGCAACGGCTATGCTTCACGATTTGGATGATGCCGAGTCTTGGTTCCGCTCTGTTGTTCCTTCCTATATCAATTTAATGCCGCCTTGGGGAGGGGAAAATGGGGGATGGGCGCAGGGAACCGGCTACTGGCAGTGGTCCTCTCTGTTTGGCAAAGAATTTATGGATGTACTTCTTGCTGCCACAGGCTTTAATTTATACGATAAGGCTTATTCGCGCAACGAAGGCTTATATCCACTTTATGCGTTTCCAAAAGGCAGCCCGAAAGGCATTTTTGGTGATGGCAGTGAAGATTCTCCTGGTGGTCCGAATGTGTCCAACTATAACCGCCTTGCACAAATGTATCAGGATGCTCATCTAAAATGGGCGGCTCAAGCCGTCGGAACCGGCATGTATCCTGACTTGAGCAACTATTTTTACGGCGCGCCTGACGTAGTGGCTAAACCGCCGGTAGATATGCCGGATTCCCGTTGGTTTCAGGATATCGGGCTTGTCGCCATGCATGAAAAGCTCTATGATCCGGACAGCGTTTCTCTCTATTTTAAATCAAGCCCCTACGGCAGCTTTAATCACAGTCATGCTGATCAAAACAGCTTCATTATCAACGCATTCCGGGAACCGCTTGCCATTGAGAGCGGATTCTATGATGACTATGATACCGATCACGATAAATATTATGCCAAGCAGACGTTGGCTTCTAACGCGATTACCGTTGATGGGAAGTACGGTCAGCCTGTGAATAGTATCGATGCGGATGGCAAAGTGGTGGGCTTCGTTACTCATCCTGACTTTGATGCGGTCAGCGGTGATGCGTCCGCCGCATACGCCACTGCGTTGTCCAAAGCTGATCGATCCATTATTTACGTCAGACCGAATATGTTCGTCGTGATTGATAACCTCCAATCCAAGAAAGCGGAGGGGAATGAGTTTGAATGGCGCCTTCATGCCGAAGACGATCTGACCCTTGATGCGGATCAGGCGGGAGCAACCATTTTGAAAGGCGAAGCAGCACTGAAAGTCCGGTTCCACGCACCGCAGCAATTGCGCACGGAATACGAGGAACAGTTCCTTGGCGTTGGGGGAATGGCGCTGCAGCCGACAAAGGCTTTCAGTGGAGAACAGCAAAAGCATGCGGCATTCATCACGCCGAAAACGGAGAAGGCGACATTTGTTTCGACGTTAGAAGCGTACAAGAGGGATTCAGCTCCTCAGAATGTTGTATCCGAAAACCATGGCGATTATCTGAAACTCGCCTTCGCAGACGGAACGATCGTCTATGTCCGGATGTCGGAGACAGCTGGGGAAATCGTTGCGGGTAATATTCGTTTTAATGGAAGCGCAATTGCATTCAAAGACAATTCCATCTTACTCGTCGACGGGACGAAGGTCGTCAAGGACGGCATCACTTTAATCGAAAACGATCAGAAAGCCACGATTGCCTATGGACGCGATCGACTGTCCGTTTCAAGTCTTTCCGATACACAAGTGCGCATTCATGCACCAGGGGTCAATAAATTGGTTAATGGCAGCAATGGGAAAGAGATTCCTCGCGGAGGTTCTGCCCCAGAAGCTAGAGTCCTGCGCGGCGTGTACTGGGATTCGGAAGGGAGCAACCTTCTTGTTCACGCTGAGAGCGGTCAGCGAGACTTTAAGTTGAATCAAGCTCCGGTGCCAAGTCCGCTTCCTGACGTATCGCTGCCTGTGATCGTCGACGGCGTGTCCAGCACGCTAACGCTGCAAGCGTATAGCGACACGTTAGGAGCACCTGTTGCATGGGGAGATCTATCGAATGCAGCTGGTCTATACGTGGTGGAAGAAGCGCCAAGCGGCTTGTTTTTTGAGCAGCATGGACGGCGCGAAAGCATCTACCTTGAAGCCAATGCGGCGGTCATTTTGCAAGGTGATCCCGGACTCCTGAAGCTAAGGAAGATTCAAACCAATGCACCTGCCGTTTCTGAGCTGTGGACCGATCCGGATACAAAGCGAAATACGTTGTATATGCAGTGGCTGGAAGCTGAATCGCTAGCAGCCTCTGGCGGGAAAAGCTTTAGCAAATACGCGAACAGACCTTTTCTATCTGGCGGCATCGGCTTAGGGGCTTGGGATCAGCCAGGACAATGGGCGAAGTGGACGATTCAAGTGCCGAAGTCCGGCAAATATGATCTCGTATTAAAATATGTGGCATGGGAGCCTCCTGCAGGGAAGCTGACGGGTCGGCTGGCGATGATTGGTAATAAAACGTACTACTTGGAAGCGCCGACGACGTATGATGCTACGGGAACACCCGACTGGGGAAGAACACCTGAAGTTTGGAGAGGGCTTCGCGTCAAAACGGGGCAGCAGCTGGAAGCTGGACCTGTCGATATTACAATGTGGCTCACGGGTGGTCCCATGAATCTGGACTGGATTGCCTTGATTGAGGATCAGCCGGATGAAGTGCGACCAACCCCGCCAAGTCATCTTCAAATCACCGCTCAAACGGATTCGACTGCGACCATAAGTTGGACGCCATCGACCGATAATGTAGGGGTTAAAGAATACAGCCTTTATGTAAATGGGGTACAGAAGAAGGTTGTACCTAATGGCACCACATCAGAGACCATCACAGGCTTGACACCGGCCACATCGTACACCATTACCCTAATTTCAACGGATACAAGTGATAATCGTTCCTTGACGAGTGCGCCCTTGGTATTCGCAACATCGGATACGAATGCGCCAGACTGGGGACCCTCGAGTGCGCTAAAAGATGAGCATTTATTTGCTTCTACAGCGAGGCTGACTTGGAGCTCGGCAACAGATAACTCGGGCAAAGTAGCTTCCTATTCCATCTATCGGGCAGACGGTACTGTTGCCGGAACGGTTGCTGGACATCTGAATGCCTATGATGTAGACGGTCTTGTACCGGGAGCTTCTTATACGTTCCGAGTTGAAGCAGCGGATGCGCAAGGAAACCGCACAGTTAACGGTCCTAGCATTATGATTGCAATGCCGGCAATCGCGAGCGGCGGCGAGTACTACGAGTCGTTCGACAATATGTCGGCTGGAAATTTAGCTGCTCCAAACTGGAAGGTTGATTTGAAAAAAGATTCGACCTCTACGGTAACTGTTGAATCTTCCGCTCCATCCAGCGGTAAGATTCTGCTAGTGAAAGATTCGACGTTCCCGGCGGATAATGAATACGTAGAAGATCCAATTGTGACGAGAAGCAACACGGCGATAAAAGGAAAGGCGGTATTCGAAACCCGGTTTATGTACAATCGGCTATGCACCGACTCAAATGATCGCATGTGTACGAGTATCGGCAACTTTGAACTCAAGCTGGGCAGTTCCGGTTCGGAAATTGTACGTTTCTCCGGGTTCTCGGACGGTACTTTCGGCTATTGGAACACGCCATCCACGGCGTTCAAAATACCTAAGCCGGTAGGTTTCTTTCTCCCTCAGAATCAATGGGTTACACTGCGAGTTGACTTAGATACAGCACTTAAAAAGGTTGACCTAACCGTACAAATGGATGCATTAAAAGGCTATACCGGCATCGTAGATGATTACGGTACACTAAATCGGGCGACGGGTGTTTATAAAGTGAAGGGGATTCCTTTTTATACGGAGCCAGTAAAAGAGGGAATCGATTCCTTCCGTTTCAGCGCCAATCGCTTTACGGGCAAATACGCGTTCGATTATGTGACTCTGTACCAACAAGACGAACCGGATCAAACAGCACCGGTGACGACCGCGAGCTTATCGCCAATACAGCCAGATGGACCAAACGGCACTTACACAAATCCAGTTACCGTTACACTTACTGGCAGTGATGACGCATCAGGCGTGGCCAAAACCGAATATAGCTTGGATAACGGGGCCACCTGGCGGACTTATACAGCTCCTGTTACGTTTGACAAGCAAGGCGCCTATACTTGGCTCTATAAATCAACAGACAAATCAGGGAATATGGAGTCCGTCAAGCAGCTGAGTTTTACACTTGCCACAAGTAGCGTCAAAGTTCAATTAAAAGATAGCACAGGTAATCCGCTCAGCGGAGGTGTCGTCTCTTATTATGATGGTGACTGGAAGCCATTTGGCATCACAGATGCGTCAGGCTCGGTTAGCAAAGCGCTGCCTGACAAATCCTATGCGTTCGCCATTTCTTACGAGGGCACCCGATTGCAGCTTTCCCAACACACGGGAAGTGATGCCCTTGTCCAGTTCCGAACGGAGAACGTCAAGCTGCTCTTCAAAGATAGCCAAGGTAATCCGCTAAGTGGTGGGGAAGCTAGCTATTATGCAGACGGCTGGCGGCCATTCGGAACGTCTGCCAAAGGTGAAGTCAGCAAGGAATTGCTGCCCGGCACGTATTCGTATGCGATGGCATACGAAGGAACACGTCTGCAATTGCAGCAAAATACTGCCTTGAATCCTGTCGTTCTCTTTCAGACCGTGAACGTTAAGCTGCTCCTCAAAGATAGCCAACGCAATCCGCTTGGCGGAGGGAACGCAAGCTACTATGCGGATGGCTGGCGAACAGTCGGAGACGTCGTCTACGGAGAAGTCAGCAAGGAACTGCTGCCAGGTACGTATAGCTTTGCGGTGTCCTACGAAGGAACTCGCTTGCAAAAGCAGCAGAATACGGCTGATGATTCAGCGGTACTTTTTCAGACAGTGAATACCACAGTCCAGCTAAAGGACGCGCAAGGTAACCCGCTTGATGGCGAAGTTTCTTATTATGCAGATGGCTGGCGCACATTTGGAACAACCGTTCTCGGCGCAGTGAAAAAGGAGCTTCTTCCCGGCACCTATACGTTTAGCGCAACAGCTAGTGGGATTCGCAAAGAGCAGCTGATCGACACGGCAGTAAATCCGACAATCATTATTCAATGGTAAGTTAGTCTACGTTCATGGAGGTGTATAAGCTTTTTTGCAGAAGATGGTATTATTATTAGAAAAGCGGAAAGTAGTTGCAACTTGTTCGCTTCTGCTGATTTACCTGATGTGAAAAGTTCCCTTATGATGACGATATCAGCAAGGATACAGCGGTAGTAAGCGCATTCATTGCTGCTAGCTCTTAGACCAATGAAAAGGGATGGTGCATGTAACTTGATACCAAAGAGAAAAGTAAAAAGCGGCGCACTGGCCGTCACCATGGTAACTGCTCTATTAACTGGCTGTACAGGTCAGCAAAATCCTGCTGCAACCTCAAGTGCCGCTCCAAATCTGAGCGCATCTGCCAGCGCAACGACACAAACCAAATTGCCTGAACCGGCAACACTCCGTATGCTGACCGATCTTTCGCCTGCATGGCCGGTCAAGAAAGATTGGGCAGTCTGGAAATGGATCAAGGAGCGGACGAATATTACCATTAATCAAGAAACGCAAACGGGTCCGGAGTCGCTCGCTCTCGCAATCGCTTCTGGCGATATGCCAGATCTGATGTCGGTCTTTCCGCCAGACGCTCAGAAGTACGGTCCACAAGGCGCGTTTCTAGATCTTTCCAAGCATTTGGATAAAATGCCGAATCTGAAAGCGTTCCTGGCTTCCCGTCCGGAAGTCACCCAGCGAATTACCTCGCCTGGAGGCGAAATGTATCATGTGCTCAATGATGGCATGGGTGCGGGGAATCAGCTCGTGTATTTTTATCGGGATGATATTTTTAAGAAAAATAATCTGCAAGAGCCTAAAACGTGGGATGAACTTTACGAGACGGCTAAAAAGCTGAAAGCGCAGTACCCGGACAGCTATCCGTTCGTCTTCCGACATGGTATTAATACGTTAAAATATTTCGGACCTTCGTTTGGCGTCTATCCGGGATTCTTTGAAGATAAAGCAACCGGGAAAATCAAGTACGGAGCGACCGATCCCGGATTCAAAAAAATGGTGGAATACTTAAATAGATTTTATAAGGAAGGATTGACGCCTCCGGATTGGCTCTCGATGGACTATAAGGCGTGGACCCAATTCATTGCTACAAATAAATCGTTCATGACCCTTCAGTTTATTGGTCAAATCGAGATTATGAACCAGCAGCTTCAGAACGGGGCTCATCTCAAATTTATGGCACCTCCGGTCGGGTACGGTAGCAAAGGCTACATCCCGAAAGCGGATCTTGAAGAATATGGCTTTGCCGTATCCTCTAAGACGAAGAACCTAGACGCTGCGCTGCGATACCTCGATTTTATTTACTCAAAGGAAGGGAAAGACCTCTTAAGCTGGGGGAAAGAAGGGGAATCCTTCACTGTTGAAAACGGGAAGCGTAAGTTTCTGCCGCAATTCAAAACGCCAAATGACCTACGCAAAGAGCTGGGTCTTATGACCACAGGCGCGTATGGTGTCGTTGATTTTGAGTCGTCGAAGTCGCTCAGCAATGAAAATGAACGGTTTTCTTTTGATGAGGCTGCTAAATATCATTTCCCAGTAATCAATGCTTTGCCTCCTCTTACTAGCGAAGAGAAAAGCTCGATTTCGGTGATCGAGGACCAACTGAATAAATACTACGAATCTTCCGTAGCCAAATTTATTATGGGTGAAACGCCGATGACCGAGTGGGATAAATTCATTGGCGAGCTCAATAAAATCGGTGCGCAAAAGCTCATTGACACGTATCAAATTGGTCTTGATCGATTGAAAAAGAACACGAAATAGCGTTGAGTTGACGTGTTTAACATCTATTGCTGCTAAATGCGAAGGCTGAATGTCAGTTAGCTTGACTTCAGCCTTCTCGCTTCAGGAAGGAGACTTGCCGTTGAAACCATCCATCTTCAGTCAAATGAGCCGAGACCGCACTTTTTTACTATTGCTGGCGCCTGTTCTTGTGTATTATATCCTGTTCAAATATGTCCCGATGTTCGGCATTGTCATTTCCTTCATGGACTACAATTTGTTTAAGGGAATCGCAGGGAGCGAGTGGGTCGGACTTAAGTATTACAAGTTATTTCTTGAAAATCGGGATGCCCTGGTCATCATCAAGAACACCGTTCTCTTAGGGGGGTATAAGCTTTTATTCGGATTTCCCGCACCTATTATTCTCGCCCTCATGCTAAACGAACTGCGAGGATCACATTACAAGCGATTTGTTCAGTCGGTGAGCTATCTGCCTTATTTTTTATCCACTGTCGTTGTATCCAGTATTATTGTGATGTTGTTGTCGCCAAGTTCTGGTTGGGTCAGCCACATGCTGCAAGGGTTCGGCATCCCACCGATCAACTTTTTGCAGGAATCCGAATGGTTTCGTACCATCTATGTAACCTCGGAAATATGGCAGCAAGTGGGATGGGGCTCTATTATTTTTCTGGCGGCGATTACGACGATTGATCCTCAGCAATATGAAGCGGCGAGAATGGATGGGGCGGGCAGGTTCAAGCAAATTTGGCATGTGACGCTGCCTGGCATGGCGACGACGATCGTCATCATGTTCATTTTACAAATCGGGCAAGTGCTCGAAATCGGCTTTGAAAAGGTGTTTCTGTTATCCAATGCAGCTACGTATGATACATCCGACATAATCTCCACATACGTCTATCGGATTGGTATTTTGCAAGGAGGCTTCAGCTATGGGACAGCCATTGATTTATTTATGGGTATCATTGGATTCATACTTGTCTACGCAAGCAATAAACTCAGCCGCAGATTCGGAGAAACTAGCCTATGGTAAGGGAGTGACGTTGTATGCTCAAGCGTAGAAGTTTTTTTGATATGGCCAACATCTTGCTGCTGGGAATCTTTGCTTGCACCATGCTGTTTCCCTTTCTTCACATGGCAGCAGTTTCTATAAGCTCCGGGGATAACGTGACGACGAATCAAATTAGCTTGTGGCCCAAAGGCATTAACTTTGACGCCTACACCGCCGTTCTTCGTGATGAGCGCATTCTTATCGGCTACAAAAATACGCTCATATATGTCGTGCTGGGAACCACACTTTCGCTGATCTTCACTACGATGGGAGCCTATTCCTTATCGAGAAGGAACCTCGTTTTTGGCAAATCGTTCATGCTGATGATTGTGTTTACAATGCTGTTCTCAGGTGGCTTAATTCCAACTTACCTGGTTGTACGCAGTTATGGGCTGCTGGATACCATATGGGCTATGGTGCTGCCCGGACTTGTGTCCTCCTGGTACTTAATCATCATGCGAACGTTTTTTCAAGGGATTCCAAAGGAACTTGAGGAGTCAGGAAAAATTGATGGGCTATCAGATCTTGGCATCCTGATCAATGTCGTTCTGCCACTTTCTAAGCCGGTTATCATGACGATCACGTTATTCTACGCGGTGCAAATTTGGGGCAATTTCTTCTACGCGCTGATCTTCATTCGAGATGCGGATCTGTTCCCACTACAGGTGACTATTCGGAATATCGTACTCGTCGGTCAAATGACGGATACAACCGTAATCTCGGCAATCGGCAATAAGCAAGTCGTGTTGGAGTCACTCAAATATGCCGTCATTTTGGTGGGCACATTGCCTATTCTGCTCGTCTATCCGTTTATTCAAAAGCATTTTGTCAAAGGCGCGATGATGGGGTCTGTTAAAGGGTAAGGGGAGGGGGGAGACGATGCCAAACGCGTTTTGGAAGAGTCAATTATCGGAGATTGAAGCTTGTGTACACAGTGTGAAGCGGGGAACCACAAGTGTGCTTACGGAATCGGCGGGTGGAAGAAGCATTTATACCGTTGCCTACGGCGAGAAGGAAAGTTTCGAGCGAAAAGCGAATTATAATTCAGCCTGCGGAGCGGGCAATCCGAAGCATTACGCGGATAAAACCAAGGGAAATAAGCCTGTGTTATTGCTGATCGGAGGCGTTCACGGAGGGGAGCTAGAGGGAATAGTGGCTGTTATGAACCTCATTCACCTCCTTGAAACCGGAACGGATTTCCGGGGGAAACGACATGATTACATTTTGGAAAATGCGTCTAAATTTCGGTTGCTTCTCATTCCGTGCATGAATCCAGATGGCCGAGCCCGCTTGCCGATCGATTCACTCATCGAAGTGCCATTTGAGCAGTCTGTGTATTACATGCAAGGAACTTGGAAAGACGGTTCGCTCTGTGGGTGGCCAGACTGCAAGGCTGTGCATCCGATTAAAGAGGCATCGGATTTTCTTGGTTCTTATTTTAACGATGATGGTGTGAATCTGATGCATGATAATTTCTTTGTCCCGATGGCGCAGGAAACCCGTGCGCTGCTAGAGCTCGCGGATGGGGAAGCGCCGGATCTGACCGTGCAGCTGCATGGGGGCGCGAATAACGCCAATCACTTTGTGGAAATTCACTATTTGCCCTATGTGGTCATGCAGAAGCAACAAGCGTTTAACCGGCAGCTTGGTGTTGCTTTTGCCAAACAGGGGTTGCCTTTTGCAGAACGAAATCAATTAGTGGTCGGCGAGGGGGCTGTCGCGCATCCTTCATTCAATCTGACCTCTGCCATTCATCATGTCTGCGGAGGCATGAGCATGACCTTTGAATCGAACATGGGGCTTGCGGCTCCAGGCGTGAAACTAACACCAGATGAGATTCTAGACAGCCACTTCGTTCTGTTTGAGGAAATGCTTAGGATTCAACAATAGGTCTAGGAGTTGTACACTTTGTGAGGAAAAAACCCACCGTATTTGTATTTGCGGTGGGTTTTTGATAGCTAGAGATGAAGAATTAACGCTCAAAAACGGAAATTTACGAAGGATACACAATGATCGTATGGTACATGGTTTTAATATCTTCAGTATTTCGGTACGTATGAGGTTGGTCGGCCGAGAAATGAATAGCATCGCCAACCGTCATCTGAAAAGTTTCTTGGTGAAACGTGACTTCGAGTCCGCCCTGCATCATAAGGATGTATTCCTCAACACCTTCATTGTGCGGCTCCGACGCGTGGCTGCAGCCGGGATCCATCTCGACGGTATAAATTTCAAATTGCTTCTTCTGGTCGAAAGGAATAAGCGGAAACGCTCGATAGTGGCCATCTTCCTCCATGAGTGGTTCCGTGTCGGAGAAGCGAAAATGCGTTACCTTAGGCTCCTCGTTTTCAATCAGCGATGTAAAAGAAATATGAAGGCCATTTACGATCTTCCAAAGGATCGAGATGGTCGGATTCGAGTCTCCGCGTTCGATTTGCCCCAACATTGCTTTGCTCACGCCGGTTAGCTCTGCCACTTGATCTAAGCTCAACGACCTCGCTTTACGAATCGTTTGCAGGCTTTTGCCGATTTTTTTATGAATCTGTTCGTGCTCTTGTTCCACTAATGGATCCTCCTGCCTACCTAACAAAAACGGTCGATTTTCTATTCCTCATTATAAACCAACCCTACCAATTGGCAAACGACTCCTAGAAAATTTTTAAATCGTAGGCGAATAAACTATATACAATATAACGCACGTGTGTATAATATGATGTATAAGGATTATATAGCGCACAAAAATACATTATAACGCATTATTTGGGCAGTTTGGAGGAATATGCGATGGGAACAATGATAGGGTTGGTCAAAATGCATCGAGCGCCGGGAGCCATGTTGAAGGAGTTGCCGATTCCACGCTGCGGACCAGATGAAGTGTTGGTCCGTGTGAAAGCGACTTCAATCTGCGGAACGGATGTGCACATTTACAAATGGGACTCTTGGGCAGAAAGCGCAGTCGTTACGCCGAATGTATTTGGTCATGAATTCGCTGGCATCGTCGAGAAGGTGGGCAGCGATGTGGAGAACGTGAAGCTTGGGGAGCATATCTCGGCCGAAGGGCACATGGTTTGCGGTGTCTGTAAAACTTGCCGTACTGGCAACGCCCACGTCTGTCCGAACACGCGCAGTTTCGGGATTACGACGCCTGGCTGCTTCGCGGAGTATGCGGTCGTGAAGGCAACTAACGTGATCCATAACCGCGCAGACATGCCTTACGAGATCGCTTGCTTGCAGGATCCGCTAGGCAATGCGGTGCAAACGGTGCTCTCCGGGGATATCGTCGGCAAATCGGTTGCCATCATCGGTGTAGGGCCGATCGGGCTGATGGCTGTCGCCGTTGCTAAGGCGAGCGGGGCAGGTTTGGTCATCGCGGCCGACGTGAATCCCTACCGGTTAAAGTTAGCCGAGCAGATGGGAGCAGACATCACAATCAACAGCACCAAAACTCCGCTTGCGGAAGCGCTTATGGCCGCTACCGGTGGAGAAGGTGCCGAGGTAGTGCTGGAGATGTCCGGCCATCCGGATGCAATTCGCGCCGGCTTCGAAGCTGCGGCGCCGGCTGCCCGATTATCCCTGCTCGGAATACCGAGCAAAGAGGTTTCGCTTGATTTATCCAAGCATATTATCTTCAAAGGGCTTCGGATAGAAGGAATAACTGGCCGCCGTATGTACAATACCTGGTATCAGCTGAAGGGGCTGATTGATCAGAAACGCATAGACCTGCGTCCCCTTGTTACACATACATTTACACTGGACCGTTTTGAGGAGGCCTTTGACCTGATGGCTTCTGGACTATGCGGCAAGGTGATATTCACACACGACAGGTTACCGCTGCGGCAGAGGGAGGAAATCGAATATGGCCAATTGGAGCTCACTTGAGCGTGAACTGGAACAATTGAAGAAGGAGGGGCGTTACCGTCCGATTTCTGTTTGGGAGACAGGCTCTGACACGTGGATGACCATCGGCGGTCGTCGCGTGCTGCAAATGTCTTCGAATAACTACTTGGGGCTGACGAATCATCCGGATTTGAAAAAGGCAGCCATCGAGGCGATCGAGCAATATGGTGTTGGCAGCGGGTCAGTACGAACGATAACCGGCACGCTGGACATTCATGACCAGTTGGAGCAAGAGTTGGCGGCTTTCAAAGGAACGGAAGCCGCTTTGGTATTCCAATCAGGCTTCACAACGAACCAAGGCGTGATGACGATTCTGGGGGCTGATGATGTCGTCATCAGCGATGAATTGAACCATGCCAGTATTATCGACGGCATCCGGCTGACAAAAGCGCAGCGTCGCATCTATGCGCATAAGAGTATGGACCAGCTCGAGGCGGTGCTACGCGAGTGCGGGTCGTTCGCGAAACGCGTCGTGGTAACCGACGGCGTGTTCAGCATGGACGGTGATATCGCACCGCTCCCGGCGATTGTAGAGCTGGCGGAGAAATATGACGCCATCGTGTTTGTCGACGACGCACATGCGAGCGGCGTGTTGGGACGCAACGGCAAAGGGTCCACTGACCACTTTGGGTTGAACGGACGCGTACACATTCAAGTAGGCACGTTGTCTAAAGCGGTTGGTGCGGTTGGTGGTTATGTAGCCGGAGACCAGTTGTTGAAGAATTTTTTAATCCAGAAAGCGCGCCCGTTTCTGTTCAGCACCTCTGCGCCGCCTTCGGTAGCCGCAACCTGCTTAGCCGCAATTCGCGTACTGAAGCAAAGCGAATCATTGATCAGCCAGTTATGGTCTAACGCGACATACTTCCGAACGAAGGTGCAGGTACTTGGTTTTGATACCGGCGCCAGCGAGACGCCAATCGTGCCCGTCATCATCGGCGATCCGGCGAAGACGATGTTGTTCTCGGATTTGCTGCTGCAGCAAGGCGTGTTCGCTCAAGGCATCGTTTTCCCGACGGTCGCGATGGATAAAGGTCGCGTGCGATTCATTGTCACGGCGAAACATACGTTAGAAGATCTGGATTTCGCTATTGGTGCGTTGGATAAAGCTGGAAAGAAGCTTGGGCTTTTGACATAGCTGATGGCACGCTTAAACCGCCCCTTATCGCTTAAAACGCTATGGGGAGGTTTTTAGTTTTGGAACCTAGGGATGGTTATACCCCCCACAATAAATAGTAAAAGTGAATCAGGATAATGTCATAGGCAAGAAACGAATGGTTGTTTTATTCGGTAAAAGTTATTACAATAAAAATCAGGGTAGAAGACATAATGCTTTTGCCTAAAGTTATCAAAGGTGTTCTCATATTCCGAATATTGCAATTTGGCATGAATGAACCAGAGACAGCGCTGGACATAAGCCTAAATACAAGTTGTTCCTGACAACTTCTATTTAGGCTTTTTTTGATTTCGTAAATACTACACTACATCAAGGTAAAAGATGCATGCTTTACCTAAATCGAGGATGGATTTTTTGGATAAGAACGATAAACAAGCTCAAAATGAAATTGCAAGTTACGTAGGCAGATTACTAAGAGAAGCTTTTGGAAAAGGTCCTCAGTCTGTGTTTGTTAGCATCAGCCGCCCTTATATTGTCATTTATTTACGGAATTTTTTGTCGCCAACGGAGAAAATACTTCTTAGGCAGGATCAGCTTCTTTCCATTCAGCATACTAGAGACCTGGTGATGAGATCGTTAATCCCGGAAATAAAAGCCTACTTACTCATTCATACCGATATGAAGATTTGTGAGTTTTATTATGACTGGGCGCTTCACAATCAATCAGGCGTATTTGTTGGGATTGGATCAAATGACGACTGCAATCTTGCGGCAAGTGTACAAAAGGGGTACGTAGGAAAAGAGGCACTTCATCAAGAAATTGATCAGATCAGTCATCAGATTCAAAAGAGTCCTGAGGAAATCTATTCCTGCATGATTAATGAAAGAACACTCCTCGTTGTCCGTCAGGGCATACTGATTAGCATCGGGAAAGAGTTCATTCGACTTGGATTTGAGGAAAGTTTAAAAATAGCGGAGCGCAATCTTGAAAAAAGATATCTACATAGCAATAACACACATTTTCAGAACATATTAAACTCAAAAGTTATAGATGTTTTTGCCGACTGGGATTTTCATCTGGATAAAAGCATCATTGTATTCATTTTAAATCCAAGTCAATAAACCCTGAGGAGCGATTTTTTTAAATAAGGGATAGAATGGGTTAAAAAGGAAAATAATACATCGAGATTTTAGACGTTGTTTTATTTAATAAAAGTATTTAAAATTAACATAGGGTGAAAGACAGTACGCTTTTGCCTATACCGAGGATGAATGATTTGAATACGACCGAGAAACAGACACATAACGAAATTGCAGGCCATGTTGGCAGATTGCTTCGAGAAGCTTTCGGTAAAGGTCTGGAATCTATTTTCGTGAGTATTAATCGCCCGTTCGTTGTTATCTATTTGCGCAGCTTCTTATCGCCGACAGAGAAGATACTTCTTAAGCAGGACCAGATTTTCTCCATTCAAAATACGAGAGACCTCGTAATGAAATCGTTAATCCCTGAAATAAAAGCCTATTTGCTTTTACTTGCAGGCATGCAGATTCAGGAGTTTTATTATGATTGGGGATTACATAATCATTCGGGTGTATTGGTAGGAATTGAACCGGGTGAAAATCGGTTACAAACTGGTTTGCAGGAAAGTTATACCGGTAAAGAAGAGCTTCATAAGGAAATTGATGCGATTAGTTGCCAAGTGCAAAAGAGACCGGATGAGCTGTACTCCTGCATGATCAATGAAAGAACGCTTATTGTCATTCGGAACGGTATCCTGATCAGCATAGAGAAAGAATTAATTCGGATCGGCCACGAAGAGAGTTTAAAGCTGGCCAAACGTAACCTGGAAAAAAGCCATTTGCATAGCAACGGTCATTTTGCCGACATGTTGAAATCGAAAGTGATTGATGTTTTTGTGGATTGGGATTTTCATCTTGACAAAAGCGTCATCGCATTTATTTTAAATTCAAGTTGATAGTATGGCGGTAATGAGCCAGAGAAGGAGCTGGACATAAGCCTAAATAAAAGTTGCGAAAGCACCTTTTATTTAGGCTTTTTTGAATTGCTTGCAATCACTTTTTGCGAAATGAGGAGAGCATATGGGTGATATTCCTGAACAGCTTAAAGTTTTAGATCGAGTCACAGATGCATTTTTTGCAGTTAATAACGATTGGTTACTTACATACATGAACAACGAAGCGTCTAGACTTCTGTTCCGTGCGCAAACGGACATCATCGGAAAAAGTCTATTGAATGAATTTCCAGAAGGCGTAAATTTGTCATTCTATGCACACTTTCACAAAGCATTTAATGAACAAGTGACAGTGGAATTTGAAAGCTACGTTCCTCCTTTAGAAAAGTGGTTTGATGTGAGAGCCTATCCATCCTCCAATGGTCTTTCGATATACTTTAAGGATATTACTTGCAAGAAGAGTGTCTTGCTACGAAAGGAACAACATTACGAGTCTCTTTTTAAATATAACCCCGATGCTGTGTTTTCTTTGGATCTAAATGGGAATTACCTCAGCGTTAATCCAGCCACGGAGCGTTTGTTGGGATATCGCGAAGATGAGCTTCTAAACATGACGTTTGTTCCGCTCATCCCATCTGAAGAATTGGATAAGACGATGAAATTTTTTGAGGAAGCAGCCAAGGGCATCACACAGCATTACGAGACGAGGGCTTACCATAAAAACGGGAAGATCCTCGATCTTAAAGTCACGAATATGCCAATCATTGTGAATAATGAACCTGTCGGGGTATATGGGGTTGCGCGAGACATCACACAGGAAAATAAAAATGAAGTGCTGTTATTGGAGTCTGAAAAACTAAGGGCCGTTGGACAGCTTGCCGCTTCAATTGCCCATGAAATCAGGAATCCGCTTACATCTCTCAAAGGGTTCGTGCAGCTTATCGAAAATAAGGTACCGGGGGTTCATACAGAATATTTTAAAATTATGATGGAAGAATTGGGTAGGATAGAACTCATTACGAGTGAATTGCTGTTCTTAGCCAAGCCGCAAGCCCAGGAATTTAAAAGTGAACAGGTGAATAAAATCATTCAGGATGTCGTGCTTCTCCTTGGCTCACAGGCTTTAATCCACAGAATTGAAATCAAAACCGAAAACCTGGCATGCTTGCCTGCCATGCTATGCATTGGGCAGCAGTTAAAGCAAGTTTTTATTAATATCATCAAAAATGCGATGGAAGCTATGCCGGGAGGCGGGGTCATCCAAATCATCGCATCCATGCCAAGTGCATCGCTTATGTTGATCCAGGTCATTGACCAAGGAATAGGGATTCCAAGGAGTTAATTGCCAAAATTGGCTCTCCCTTTTATACAACGAAAGAGAATGGGACCGGTCTTGGCATGATGACAACAATCAAAATTATCCAATCCCACGGCGGGAACGTAAACATTTCTAGCATTGAAGGACAGGGGACTACGATTGAGGTATACTTGCCAGTTGTTTCGCCGGTGCCGCGGTTATGAGGCTGCCGGCAGAATGAGAGGAGAGAAGGCCCAATACGATCTTTTCCTGTTATTTTGTCGGGTGATTAGAACGCCCTTCGGTAATGATGGTTTGGATCAGAATAATAGCGCCGTTATTAACGGCCCCTTACAGTCGCTATCTTATCTCTATCAACAGCAAAAGGTGGTTGCTCCATCCATCCGTTCTCAATCAAAATTTTCGCTGCATCTTCAACAAATGATGAGATTTTCATTAATGACTTTGCATATAGGACTCCCATATCATGTCTTCCGTTTACAGCCGCAGAATTTCCAAACGCTCTAATTTTCATTGAAAACATGTCAATCTTATGAAATAACATTATTTTATCTGAAAATGGAGAAAACGTTGATGTTGTAACCAGATGGTCAAGAAATGATGGTGAAGGTAGATTTTCATTATGTAGTTTTTCCATATATTGTTCAATGCTTTTATGAGTTAGATCCTTACCTTCTATAAACAATTTTCGAATCTTTTCCGATTTTACTACTTGGCTAAATGCCATGATTAATGCTTTGCTTGTTGTATTGTTTTCAATATTATCATACAAATGGGCAATTTCTAATGCGTGTAAAGGACGTACATGTCCCAAAAAACCATTTAAAAAACCTTGATGAACAAATTCCACTTTATCTGGAACTGGAATAATAGGTGGTTTAATGATTAATCCTTTATTCAATAATAAATCGTTGATTTGTCCCATCAAAGCCATGGTGGAATCCATACAATAAATAAAAAACTCCTTTACATCTTTCCTATAAACAAGTGGTACGGCTACGTTATAAATACTCATTCCTGCTTTACATACATATTTCAAGTAATGTACATAGTATACATCTTCAAACAAACGAGGAGCACCAAGGTTAACGTCTTCTTCTGAAAAACCATTAGGAATTGGGAAGTTTTCTTTCAAAAAAATATCTTTCGTAGTTTTCATGAACTCTTCGCATAAATTTAATGCATTCTCTAATAAAGTTTTGATCTCTTCGTCTTCAACGTGTTGAAGGTAATAGCTTAATATACATGTTGACATGCTGTTTCCCATATATGTTGCCCAAAGTTTACCCATTTCTGCTGATGTTAGTTTTTCACTGATATTCGATTTAGTTGAACCAAGCTGAATGGGTTTAATTGTTTTCACGATGATAACTCCCTAATTAAATTTTGATTAGTATTTTCCTCCATTTGAAATCATATTCCGAACGGCAATATTGAAATTTGACTGGAGTAATAGCCAGCGGGTAGAAATGTTCGTAGGATAGTTGATATAAAAATTCTAAAAAAACCACACATAAAACTGAAAAATACTCATTAATATGTAATTCAATTACATGATATTTTTTAGGATAACGAATAAGGTGTGGATAAGATGAAGATGCCGTTTGAAGTACCAGAAAAGAAACAAATTCGCGTTATCATTAATTCGGATGCTAAATGTGAGGCCGATGATCAATATGCAATCGTACACGCAATTTTATCTCCACGTCTGCAAATTAAAGGATTAATCGGAGCACATTTCGGTACACGAAGTGCAACAGTTGCGGAAGAGTCCTATCAAGAAATCCTACATGTTTAGCTGATTATTGTACTTGGATTAAGCTCAGACACATATCACAAAGAGCAGATCGCCAAGGCATCTGCTCTTTGATTTTGCTGGCAAGTGGTGCATAACTCTCGGGTGTTTATGGAATCTTGACTTCAAGTTCGCTTAGATATTTGGACGTATTTACGCCGTTAGGCTCACGAAATTCGATTTCAACAGAATTGGAATAAGCACCGCCATGGCTAATTGGCAGAGGCATCGGAGCGTATCCTTCGGGCATCCATCGAGCCGTTGCCTTGTACTTGCCGATCGGAATTTCATCAATACCTCCGCCGCCAATAACCGGGCCGCCACGTTTAATGATCGTTTGTCCAGTGCTGCCATCAAGAAGGGGACCAACGGGTGTAAGTGTCACTTCCAGATCGCTCAAATCGAATTCTGGCATCGAGTCATCGGAAGATGTGAAAAATGGATAAATATAGATTTGTCCGTTAAAATTCGTCCAAGTAAAATTCCGAACCCCGCCTTTGCTTCCCGTTAATGGAACTTCATTATCCGATTCCAGATGGAATTTGTATTTTTTACCGTTAAATGATTTAGTGATATCAGCTGACATCGACCAGGAAGTCGCAAGCTGTGGCAGTTCAATTTCGTAGTGACCATTCTCATCGGTTACACCAATGATATTGCTGTCGTACAACAACGTGTTATCGGCATACACAACGATGTCAGGGAGCGGGTGACCCTGTATGTCGCGCACATATCCTTTAGCTAAATAAGGTTCAGCGGTTTCTTTTGGGAAATCCGGAATCGGTGCTGGTACGGGAGTTGGTACTGGTACTGGTACAGGTGTTGGTTCGGGTGTTGAACTTGTGTCCGTGGGTTCTTCAATTCGGATTGTTGCGGTAGTTCCATCGCTCGCATAAGTGACTTGATACCCACTGTTTTCCGCAACAAATCGGAGCGGTACCATGGTGTGATTGTCAATGATTTGTGCTGGTATGGTCAAGCTGACATCTTTACCGTTCACTTTGGCTGTGGAACTGTTCATCGTGAGTTCGATGGTTAGTCCATTTTTCGTCCCAATCGCTTTTTGTGTAGTTCCGTTATCGACCCAATTCACAGAGAAACCAAGGGATTCAAATAGCTTGCGAAATGGAACAAGCGTAGATCCGTCTTTGATAATCGGTTTGGCGTCTTCAAATTGGAGCTCTTGACCCAACAGCCATACGTGAATCGTCGGACCTTGTGTTGGAGCAGGTACCGGCGGAGTGGAAGGGTTCGGGCTAGGAATTGGTGTTGGTATCGTCGGTGCCGGTGTTGGACTCGGACTTGGCGTTGTGGTAGGTGATGGCGTTGAAGTGGATGATGTTCCACCACTCGTCATTGGCTTTTTATACTTAATTGGTTTTGAAACGACTGTACCTTCGGGAGTCTCAATCTCAAGCACATAAGATTGCGTTTCTTTGATTGTGCCGTTGTTGCTGGCGTACAAATCAAACGTTAAGTTGCCTTCAAATTCGCCAACAGGCTCTTTCACATCTTTGCGGAAGCCTGGATTGATGATTTCACTTTCATGGGTGGTCCCGCTAGGTGTAACCACGGTTTTATCCTGCACAATCCCCAACAACCAACCTGTCGTGACGCGGTTTGTTCGCCATACGCCTTGATAGTTATCCTTGCCGTAATCATCGGTTGACCGCAAAACAACAGACTTAATCATGGTTTTATTAGCGAGGTTCAGCAGCAATTTAAAGTGGCCGTCCTTATTTCCCTCTGGGGTAAAATCTGCAGCACCAACGACATCCGTTGCGGTATCCAACAGGCTGAATTCTTTAATCTCAACCCCTGTCGGCACAGTTTCGCCAAAAGCGGCTGCGATCCCTCCAAACGCGATTACACCAGCCAGCACTGAGCTTAACGCAGCAGAGTGGATGATTGTTTTACTTTTTTTTGTCATGATAACGTTCCTCCCAAACTTGAATTTGCTTATGGCATTATCTTACAATGCCTGCAATTCACTTTCCTAGAGACATCGCTGGGAAAAGTTTGGGAAAGCTTTGGGAGTCGGTCGGGAAGGTTTGGGAAAAAGGCTGCTTAAAAGATTGGGAACAAAGTGAAAATAACACAACGGAGCGCCGCGGGTTTGCGGGCTCCATTGTATTATTTTCCCCCTGATCCTACGGCCAAGTTATATTCCCATTTAAGCAAGCACCTTCAATACGTTAACATACATACACTGTAATAACTTAGAATACATTACATTAAGCAGCGTTGTTGAGGAGGGGTAGCGTTGAGATATACAGTGCAATATATACCTCTATGTAAGATTAAGCAGGAAAGCACCACCACTAAGTCCTCACCTCGTAAGAAGGAGTTAAAAAAAGTTGCACAGGACCTTATGCAATTATTAATCGTGCAAAAAAGCAAGAAAGATGGCGGCTATATCATACAAGACGGACATCATCATTTCGCTTTCCTCAAAAAGCATACCAATAAAAATCGGGCTGTGTGTATCGTAGATGAAAGCAAGATTTCAGCCAACTTTGGAAATCTTGTTAATCGATTTCGAAAACGACAACTGCCTTATGAAGTTCCTTACCTCAAACCAAACCGTTTTGAAATCAACAGTTGGACAATTATTCGAAATTTTTTAAAGCAAGAACCACGTTTTCGCATGCTATCCCGAAGACAGCAATTGAAGGTAATTCGGCTTGGTATTCAATATAGGAAAACAACGGTGCAATCTATGCAAGCAAAAGTAGAAGACATTTTAAAAAGACTCTAATGCAGTTTGATTTAAAGTTCATGGATATGAAAGCGAAATAACCAGAGAGCAGATTGCCGCCGTGGTAACTGCTCTCTTTTCCATTCGATTAATCACAATCCAACGGCAGCCGGCACACGATCGGCTGCCGTGGCTTGCTAAAGAGTCTTCTCTGCAAATGCAGGAAGGTTTTTTTTGTTTATATCGACAAAAATAAAAAAATGGTCAATCAATAATAACGGGGCAGGTTAACGATTGAAACGATCGAATCTATTATGATAAAGAGTTTCAATTTTATAAGGGCTAGACCCGTTCATTCCCTCCCATCAAAATCAGGTACTTGTGAGAATGTGCTGATAAATTAATACCAATTTCTAAAGGAGAGTGTGTACAGATGAAGACTTTAGGATTGATGAATGTGGATGTTATTACGCTGTTTGTTGAGGATTTTCAGAAGGTAAAGGCATTCTATCAGGAAGTATTCGGACTTCAAGCCGTATATGAAGACGAAGTTTCTGCGGTTTTTAATTTCGGGAATATGAGCGTGAACCTCCTGAATATTTCCGAGTCATACGAATTGATGAAGCCGGGAACGATCGCAACAAGTGAATCCGGATCCCGCTTCCTGCTTACCATTCGGGTTGAAGACGTGAATGTGGTCTGTGCTGAATTGAAAAAACGCGGGGTTGCTCTGCTTAACGGTCCGATCGACCGGCCGTGGGGAGTGCGCACGATTTCATTCCTCGATCCTGCAGGACATGCATGGGAGATCGCGCAACAATTAGCATAGGTACTGAGTTTGAACGCAAAATCGGGATTCATCATAGAAAGGAGCAAATACATGAATTTTATTATGAAAGAAGCTATTGAGGTTCTGGAACGTACACCACAAGCATTGGAGTTTTTTTTATCTGGTATATCTGATACATGGTTGAAATGCAACGAAGGCGAAGGAACCTGGAATGTTTCTGAAGTAATTGAACACCTAATTGAGTTAGAGGAAGATACTTGGATACCAAGATTAGAATATATTCTTCAGGAAGGTGAAAGTAAACCATTTCCCTCATTTGATCGCTATTCTCATTTAAATGAAATTTCATCGATTGAACAAAAGTTAGTTGAATTTAAAAAGCTTAGAACACAAAATCTAACCAAACTTAAGGTTCTTATTGAAACTGAACTGAATCTTGAATTGACTGGTTTACACCCTAGATTAGGCATAGTGAAGATAAGAGAATTACTTTCTACCTGGGTTGTTCATGATTTAGCGCACATTGCTCAAATCGTACGGGTAATGGCCGAGAGATACAGGGCGGACATTGGGCCTTGGAAAGAATATATCGGTATATTGAAAAGTAATGTTGACGTGTAAAACACCATTTCTCTTCTAGCAACAGGGGCCTCCTTAGCAATGTCTACACCCACAATGGCCTTTGACCCTTAGCATATTTCCATGTACGGAGGCTTTCATTTTTTACAAAACTGAAATTTATCCATTTACAGGAGTTAAACGGCGAACGTTAGTTGAATAATCCACTTTAAAAGGCTGCCGAGTGCTGCCTTTTTGTGTTAATGGGAGTTTAATTGAAGTAATTATTTTCCAGTATATACTTAAGAAAACATAAGATTACCAATATAGCGGCAGTCTAGGACTCATTCGTCTATGGTTGCCGCTTTTATTATGCAATTTCTGATGTACGAGGCCAGTTTATTAAGCGAAAAAAAACCACGTCTGAATTTTCGCTTGAAACACAATCTGTCCAGGTTGGATTGGGGTGGCTGCGTTGGCCGCAAGTTTGGCAGCCATATAGGGGACTGGCTCCGAGGTTCGAGAAAGCTCCTTGACTTGGTAGGGGGTAGAAGCAAGCGTTGTCCCCAATGTATGCGTAATCGTCAATGCCTTCTGTCTTGCGTTATGAATGGCCAGCGATAATGCCTGAAATTCATACGATTCAGGTTGGATCATTGTAAATCGGATTCCGGTAACCTCATTGGCACCGTTGGCAACAGCAGTGTCAACGATATTTCCTGTTTGCGCTATTTTGTCATTAATGATCTGCAACAAATGAGTTACTTTATAGCCGGTAAAGATTTGTTTTCCATCCTTATAATCGTACTGGATATCAATTCGATAATCAGTCGTTTGTATTTTCTCGCGCGGAATGGCTAATTGGAGAAGTGATTGGATGACATTTGATATGACTTTAGAATTTTCGTTTTGAATTTTATTTAAATCGAGACCCTCTGTTACGGCCCCAAGCACAATTTCGGCACGATCGGGAGCAGCGGTCACAGTTCCCTCGCCTACAACTTCGACGGTGGAGGATTGGTTCAACTGTGAAGAAGAAGCAGGCCTGTAAAATGGCGGATAAGCATACATAAAGGAGCTCCTTTCTAATTAAGGACACTATTTTAATGTATGAATCAGCAAGACTTATATGTGTCACCTTAGAAAAATGAACCTAGTTTAAGTAAGGTGACATGGTAATTATTAAGAAAAGACAGCAGAGCAAAACGTGTCTATTTGCAAGTAAGCAACGGCAGGATACGATGATATTGCCGGTACAACAGCTGGCTCACAATTGGAAAGGGTGAACACAACATGGAGGAAAGAGGGACGGTAGTAATTAAGAAGCGAAGCCAGCGGAAGCCAATTTCAACCAAGCCGATTCCTTCGACATTTCGAGGCCGGTTGATACGGGATAAACATTTGTATCTAATGCTTCTTCCAGTGATTGGATTTTATCTATTATTTAAATATGCTCCGATGGCTGGCGAGATTATTGCCTTCAAGGATTACCGATTCGCCGATGGTATCTTCGGCAGCAAGTGGGTAGGGCTCAAACACTTTTCAAGCCTGTTCCAAAGCATCGATTTCTGGAGAGTATTAAGAAATACATTGCTACTCAATGTGTACAGCCTTGTTTTTGGATTTCCGGTACCCATACTACTCGCGCTTCTTCTTAATGAAGTACGTAAGGAATGGTACAAACGGACCGTTCAAAATCTGCTCTACTTGCCTCATTTCATTTCTTGGGTTGTTCTTGGAGGCATCTTCATTGCTATGCTTTCACCAAGCACGGGTGTTGTCAATATGGTGCTGACGAAGGTATTTGGCATCGAACCTATATATTTCATGGCTAGCTCTAGCTGGTGGCCTGTTGCTTACACGTTATCAGGCATATGGCGGGAAGCGGGCTGGGGCACGATTCTATATCTGGCTGCCATGGCGTCGATTGATCCACAGCTATACGAGGCAGCCAAGATGGACGGCGCATCGAAACTGCGTCAGATTTGGCATATTACTTTACCGGGCATACGCAGCACAATTGCTATATTGCTTGTTCTACGAATGGGGCACATGATGGATGTGGGTCTTGAGCAGACACTGGTCCTCCAGAATATGTCTGTCTTGGATGTTGCGGATGTCATTAGTACATACGTGTACCGTGTCGGTTTACAGAATATGAACTACAGCTATACGACGGCCTTAGGGTTGTTCCAATCCGCCGTTGGCTTGATACTGGTCGTAGGCGTAAACAGATTGACTCGAGCGTTCGGAGAACGGGGGTTATGGTAGTGAAGCAAAGTTTATATAGAAAGCAAACCCCTTTATCCCGTATAGGGACGTCAGCTAATTATGCGATACTTGGCGTTCTTTCGTTAATTGCTTTATACCCGTTCTGGTATGAGGTTGTATCCTCCTTCAGCAGCAGTAGAGCTATTACAGCGGGCGAGGTAACATGGTTGCCGGTCGAATTCAATACAGAGGCTTATAAACGCCTTTTCCAGGATGGGCAGCTCTTTGTTGCGATGTGGAATACGGTGCTGGTAACCATAGTCGGCACAGTGCTCAATATGACACTTACTTTACTGGCTGCATACCCGCTTTCCAGACGAAGACTAATGGGACGTAATGGACTGCTCATTTTCATCACCTTCACTATGCTGTTCGTGTCGGGTGTAATTCCGAATTTTATCCTAGTTAAATCATTAGGACTTATGGATACCTATTGGGCGTTGTGGCTTCCCTCACTAATCAGTACGTACAATATGTTTGTGATGAAAACGTTCATGGAGGGTTTGCCGGAAGAAGTGGAGGAATCCGCTTCTATCGACGGCGCTGGGGATTGGCGGATATTAGTTCAAATTATTTTACCATTATGTAAACCGATCATAGCGGCTATCTCACTCTTTTATGCGGTAGGCTGGTGGAATTCATACTTTAATGTATTGCTCTACGTTACCAAAACAACCAAGCAAACCTTAACGCTAAAGCTCTATCAAATGATCCTGCAGGTTGATCAGAATCTACTAGATCATGCATCCGGCAGCGAGGGTGTTGCGGAGATGACGCTTACTCCCGAAGGGATTAAAGCGGCGGCAATTGTCATTGCAGTCACGCCTATTCTGATTGTGTACCCGTTTTTGCAAAAGCATTTTGTCAAAGGTGTCTTGATTGGATCAGTCAAAGGCTGATATCTTGGGGCTAATAGTCCTTGATATATACCACACAATATTTAGGGGGATGGAACCATTGAAAATGACTAAACATACATGGAAACCAGTTCTTGCAGCAAGTATGTCATTAGCCGTACTAGCAGCTTGCAGTACGAATACAACAACAGAGGGGGCCAGTTCAGCACAGCCTCAAGGAAGTGCAGCTCCTACGGCAAAAGCGGCCGGTCCGAAGAAAGAAATCAGTATTTCTGCTTTTGATCGTGGAACAGTTGCATCAGAGGAGGGCAGCTACGAGAGCAATCGTTGGACAAAGTGGATGAATGAGAATTCGCCGGCTAAGATAAGTTGGGTTCCCGTACCACGTGCACAGGCTCAACAAAAGCTGAGTACCCTGGTGGCTTCCGGAAGCGCCCCTGATCTCATTTGGGAATATGACCGCAACTATATTGCGCAATTGGCTAACCAAGGGGCTATACAACCGATAGATAGTTTTATCGAGAAGTATAGCACAACTATGAAGAAGTATCTGCAGGAGCATCCTGAGCTCAAATCAGCATCGACGATTAACGGCAAAATGTATGCGGTCACCAGCAGCCGAAGCATAGAGGGAATTGCCAACCATGGGATGTGGATTCGTCAGGATTGGCTGGATAAGTTGGGCTTGAAGACACCAACGACAACGGAAGAATTGATCGAGGTGGCCAAGAAGTTTAAGGAAGCAGATCCAGACGGAAATGGTAAAGCTGATACAGTGCCTATTGTGTTTAATGGGAACGGTGTGCAAATCATTCGATCACTCTTTTCCGTGAATGAGAATCAATGGTATTTGGAAGAGGGCAAGCTCAAGTTTGGCAGAACGTTGGATCGTTACAAGGATTCTATTTCTTATCAGAAAACATTATTCGATCAAGGTTTGCTAGATAAGGAATATATCACGGATAGCAACTTCCAACGCGCTCGTCAAATGTGGACGACTGGCAAAGCAGGTATTTATTTTAGTTCATGGAATATGCAAAACGAATATATGGATCTTAAGAAAAATGTACCCGATGCCAAGATGGTTCCTTTAGAGCCAGTAGCTAGTAAGTATGGGAAAACGGGATTATATCAAGAGCTTCCGGCAAATATTTTGGTAGCCTTTAACAGCAAGATGAAAGAGGATAAAATCGAATCCGCGGTTAAATTCCTCGATTGGATGATGGATAAAGGGGATATGGCGATGAAATATGGCGAGGAAAATGTCCATTACAAGCTAATAGACGGCAAGATCCCGCAAGTCATTGATGCGGACAAATCTCGTAAGGAAGTTGGCTACGCTGCTGAGTATGCGATTGTAACCGATTATAGCCTGAAATCCGAATGGTTCCCAATCATGGCTGCTCAGGATCCACTCTCCCAGGAATATGCCAAATTGAAAACGCAGTCGCTAGATGTAGCACTCAAAAACAAATACCGCAGGGACATCGCCTTTAGCCCAGATATTCCGGAAGTAAGCCAACTGATCGCCACGTTCCATCCGATTGCTACGCAAATTGAGGTGAAAGCCGTAACCGGAGGAAGTGCATCAACCCCAGAAGCAGCATTGGATGAGGCTCGTAAAGAGTGGAAGCGTCTTGGCGGAGATAATGTGGAGAAGCTTGCACAAGAGTGGTATGAGAAGAACAAAGAGTTCTTGAAATAATCATTGCACCCATCGTGCAGACGGCTCACAGCAACAATTGTCGATTTTCTTGAAGCCAAATAACAAACATCCGAACTAGCGGACGCAAAAAAGGAAGGAGCTCGCCAAATAAATGGCGGTCTCCTTCTCTTGTCTCGGTATACTTTTTTCCTTTCTTGGAAGTGACCTATTCATGGATCAAGTTACATCTTTTAAGACATTGGTATTTGTGTCGTTGAATTGCAAGCATGCAGCGTTGGATCGAAAGAAATGCCACGTCCGACAAAAACTGTCTGTTGTGATTTCAACTGAATTTGATAAGGTTATACTCATCATTCGATAGAACCTAAGAAAGGGTGGAGGTGAGAGAACGTGTGACTTCATTGCATGCCATAAATCGATTAGCTAGCCAGACTTTTCAATAGGGAGAAGGGAGTTCTGTGATGCTTAATAAAGTATGTCCCATGATCTTAGTCATGTTATTGTTTATTCAAACCATAGGTATGGCATCCACTGTCGCACCTATCGCGCATGCGGCTGAGTCGGATGTGCCAAAGGTACTGAGTGGTAATACATTAGGTCAGTTGTTTCCGGAAAATACACCGGTTATGGATACTGGAGCTATATATAATTGGCAGCGGGAAGGGATTTATGCGTCGGATCCCGGACTTTTCGCTGCAGATCCTAGCGATGCGGCTCACATGACGGACGGTTCTGTAAGCGTTATCACGTCAACCTACAGCCAATCAGGAGCAGCTCACGGAACGCTGGTCTATGACCTGCGAGCCGTATACCGCGTATCCGCCCTGCAAGTTTGGTCCGAATTCTCGGGAGCAAGCGGTTTAAAGCAGATTGAAATTTTTGCAAGTATCGACGGTGTGAATTATAACCGCGTTGCAGTTACCGAAAGCACATACGGAGATGACGCAGGTATTGTTCCGGTGACCAGCAGCATCAAGCCTGTCCCATATGCCAGATATGTGAAGGTTATCCTACACAAAAATCCTTCTAAGCTCAAGATGAGCATAGGAGAAGTGGCGATATGGGGTGACGCTGCGGAAGCGCCGGCGATTTTAAGCAATAACCAATTAAAAGTTGGAGGTCACTATGCCATAGGGCTTCCAAAGCTGGATACAAAGGCAACATATAAATGGAGCACGGAACAGCCTTTTGTGACACAAGCTGGTTTAATGACGAGTGACAATGAAGTCGGAGCGAAGAATGATGGCAGCGTCAGCGGTTTGCCTGATCTAATCGACGGTTCGAGCACAGAGGAAACGGCAGATACGGTAGCCAGTATGGCAGCAGGCTCCCTAGGGCAATACGGAACGGTAACTTTTACATTAAATGATATGTATCAGATCGGGAATATTGATGTGTGGTCCAAAGCGGACAGCGGTAACTTCATGGACGGCTATGAGGTACTGTTAAGCGTCGATAATGTTAACTATTTCTCCAGCGGATACACCGCCAATCCTAACAGCCGATATGAAAGTGGCATGGTCAATACCCCTTCCTACGGCATCCCCGGCAAGCATGCGAAATATGTAAGAATCGTGATGCACAATGCTAACGACTCTGACCGACTAATTGCGGGGGAGATCGCAATCTGGGGCTGGAAGCTGTATGATGCGACGCTTGCCAAGAAAGACACCCCGGATCAGGTCGAATTCACGACCTATGTGAAAAATTACAACACGTTGTATCTGGATTGGTCTGCGTATAATGCCGTAGTTAACAAGGTCAACAAATACAGCATCTACATTCGGAAGAGCGACTTTACAACAACAAACCAGCTTTCTGCTCATGTGACAGCCGATAACGGATCTGTCGAACAGAAGGGGAAATTTCTGCTTATATCTTCTTTGGAGCCAGAGACGACTTATTACATTGCGATAACTCCGACGAGCACTGCTACGGGCGAACGCAAGGATGTCAAAACGGTCACAATTACCACACCGAGCGTACTTGGCGGGGAGAAGGTCGGGGACATCTTCGCTATTAACGATACGCCTTATGGCGGGGGTAACTATGTTCAGCACGGGAGTAAAGAAGATGAGAACATCATCCGCAAGCTTATTCTGACGAGAAGCATCGAAGGGATTAACTTCAACCGTTGGTGGGTCCATGATTCTTGGGTCAAAGCGTTCTCCAATAAATACGGGGTTGGGTTCCATACGTTCTACCATGGTCCTCAAGATGTACCGATGGAAAACAAACAAGGAACTTGGTCCTTCTCCACGGTGAATGAACCTGACTTAAAGGGCACTAATCCTTCTGCACTGGCCTTGCAGTTTAAACAAAACCACGAGAACCTGAAGGCAGTGGATCGTCGAAATTTACTGGTCGAGCCTGCTCTTGGCGGAACTGAGCCGTCAAGTATGACTTGGCTTGAGAACTTATACAAATCAGACGGGCTTAATGGGGCTTTAGTGAAAACCTATTTTGACGTACTTGATGTTCACCCCTATGTAAAAAACCATGAAGGCAGCTTACCTGGACTCATTCCAGGTGCGCCGGAAATGCTGATTAAGAAAATTGAAGACATCCAAGCACTGAAAGCCAAATATGGCGATCAAGAGAAGCCGATTATCTTCACGGAGCTAGGATGGAGTACTTATACCGGAAGCAGTTATCTTCGTCCAGTGAACCTAATCACACAGCGCAACTATTTGGCTAGAGCTTATATGCATGCGATTGCTGGTGGGATAAAGAGAATGCATTGGTACGATTTTCAGGATGACGGACTCGATGCAACTAATCTAGAACATAATCTGGGACTCATCGACTGGAACGGCATTCCGAAACCAAGTTATTATGCTTACTATACGATGTCTAAGGTACTGAAAGACGCCAAATATGTAGGAGTTAAGCGCAACGTTGAACATCCCTACTATGGTTATGAATATTGGCATGAAGGTAAGAATCAGTACATCACATCGCTCTGGACGGCGGATGAGTCTACCAAAACAGCGACCTTCAAAACGAAGGACGCCTGGGTTACCGTTGTGGGTATTGACGGAAGCTATACCTATCTGCCGGTCAGCGATGGCAGCGCAAGCTTAACGATTAATGGTGCTCCTGTCTTTATTTACTCTAGCAGTGGCCTAGAAATTTCGTCCATTGATGATTCCTTTGTATTAAAGACTCCTTCCGTCGATATTAGACGCGGAGAGGTTATTCATACCGCGATCAACAGATTTGGTATGGGTGTGGCGTTGGATGGAAGGTTGGAGCTAATCGGTCCATCTGCTGATTGGAAGCTGGAAGGCGACATGAACTTTACAGCGGGAACAACTGCCATTCCAATTGCTATTCCCGTTCCGCTTAACGCGGAAGAGAAGGTCCAGGAGCTTACACTCCAAGTGATCTCGGGCAATTCGCTGATCTCGTCTGTGAAATTAAAAGCCAATGTGCTGGAAACAATCAAAGTCCGTATGGTGCCTGAGATTGCTATACCTGGGCAATGGGACCGATGGAATGCGGCAATTTATGTGGAGAATGCGACTCAGGACAAAGAGCTTAACGGTACGATAAGTGTTACCGAGGCTGTCTATTTGGTCTTAGGACAAAACGGACCGATTGCTTTCAATGGGCTCTTGCCCGGGGAAATCAAGAAAATAACGATTCCGATCACTGTGCTTCCAGAGCTAGCGAGAGCCAAGTTAAAGCTCACGGTAGAGCTGGATAGCGGATTTACGAAGCTCGTGGAGAGACCATTTAACTTTGTTGCAGCTGTGAACGACCAGACTGCGCCGATCATGGATGGCAAGTTGATAGAGGCAAGCTGGCATAATGGCATGCCTATCGTCATCAACCGAGCGGATCAGAATAAGAACATCGCCAATTGGGGCGGTGAGCTGGATTTGAGTGGTAAGGGCTATCTGAAGTGGGACCGTAATCATCTTTACTTCGGTATGGAAGTTCAAGATAATATCCATGTTCAAAAAGGAACTGGCGGCGACATGTGGCAGGGGGATAGCATACAGTTTTCCATTGATACAGGAAGAATAAACGGCATTGGCAGCGCGGAAAACAACGAGTTCGGTATCGCGCTAGGAGAACAAGGTCCGATGGTATGGAGATGGTTGTCAGCTAACGGCAATCCGACAGGGGAGATGACGACTGTGCAAGGCGTGGTTACTCGCAGCGGCAACACGACCACTTATGAGCTTGCAATCCCGTGGTCAGAACTGCTGTCTGAAGGCCAATCGCCACAGGACAAAGACATTTTCGGGTTTTCCATGTTGATTAATGAGAATGACGGAACTACTAGACGTGGTTGGCTTGAATACATGAGCGGGATTGGTTCCAGCAAAAATACGCAATTGTTTGAAGATTTGATTTTCACCGAAATCGCTGCGCCAGAAGTTCGGGTGACAGGGGTTACAATGGATCCAATGACGGCATCATTGAATCTGGGAGAAACGACCGTCCTGAATGCGACGCTTCTTCCTGGTAACTCAACCAACAAACAGGTGCGCTTTACATCGAGTGATCCAGCTGTGGCAAGCGTAGTCCAAGAGGTCTATGGTCTGCAAGCAATCGTAACTGGTATGTCAGCGGGAACGGCAACGATTACCGTGACGACAGACGATGGGAGCTATATGGCGAACAGTACCGTGACAATCAAGGCGCCTGTAACAGACGGGAAAGTGCGAGTAACGGGAGTTACAATGAACCGGTCGACCGTAAATTTAAAAGAGGGTCAAGCGATTTCCTTGAATGCAAAAGTCCAACCAAGCAATTCAAGCAACAGGAAGGTCCGCTTCACATCGAGCAACCCGGAGGTTGTAAGTGTTGCTCAAGAGGTCAACAAGCAGCATGCAACCATTACTGGCGTGTCAGCAGGTACGGCGACGATTACCGTTACAACAGATGATGGCAGTTATACGGCGAGCAGTATAGTAACCGTCAAGGCACGTTCAAAAGGTGATGACATGCCTTCTGAAGCTGCTTCTGACGAAGCTACTCCGATTCTGTACAACACATTCCAGAGAGGAGCTTTGCCATGAGATTTATGAAAAATAGCGGTTCTCTTGTTGCATTTGTCATTCTACTCGGCTTGCTTTTCGTTCTTATCCCATTGGAAAATCATACTGTTAAAGCAGCAACAGGTGAGAAGCTACTCAGCGGAAATGTGATCGGAGGAGCACTCTTTCCTGAGGGTACAGCAGCTATTGCTACGGGAGCAACCTATACCTGGTTGACAGAAGGGATACATGCGACGGATCCAGCACTGATCGCTTCAGATGACACCAGTGCACCGGATATGACCGATGGGAATAACGGTCCTGACGACAATTCAAGCAGTACAACGGGGAGCGCGGAAGGCTCAGCCGTGTACGGAACGCTTATTTACGACTTGAAATCCGTCTATAAAGTATCAACGGTGAAGGTATGGGCCGATACGGATAATAACAGCCAAATGAGGAATATCGAGGTGTATGCCAGCTTCGACGGAGTGACCTACAACCGGGTGGGAGCTGCAGACAATGCGAATGCGCTAGGCTCAGGTTATGCCCCCGTTACGCTTGCCGTCAAGCCTGCCGTTTATGCCCAATATATCAAAGTCATTATGCATAAGGATCTAGCCAAGGAAGTCGTGAGGTTGGGGGAAACCGCTGTTTACGGCGATGCTACGGAGCCGATGGCCATCTTGAGCAATAACTATTTAAGGTCTTCCAACTATTTGTATAATACGTCCCTTCCCAAAATTGCGACCAACGCATCCTATGAGTGGTTGACCGATCAACCGTTCGTTACAGATGGGGATTTAATCAAATACGATAACGATGGCTCCAAGAATGACACGGTTGGAGGAGCACCAGACTTAATCGACGGTTCCAGCAAAGAATCCGACGCTGCTTCTACGACCAACTCGATCTGGGGTTCGAAAGGGAAGTTTGGTGCTGTTGTTTTCAACTTGAACGATGTGTATCAAATCGGGAAAATTGATGTATGGACATTGGCATCTGGCGGCAATAAATTCATGGACGGGTATGAGGTTCTCGTTAGTACGGACGGCGTGAATTATACGTCACTCGGTTATACGCCTAATACGAGCAGCCGGACAGCGAATGTGATCGTGAATACACCGGGCTACGGCGTTCCAGGCAAACATGCGAAATACGTCAAAATTATTATGCATAATGCGAATAATTCGGAGATCCTAACGGTTGGAGAAGTGGCAATTTGGGGCTGGAAACTGTACGACTCTACGCTCCCTAAAAAGACGACGCCTGATCAAGTTGAGTTTACTGCGGAACTCAAAAATTACAGCACGCTATATCTGGACTGGTCCAACTATAACAGCGTCGTCAACAATGTGACCAAATATGGCGTATATCTTGAGACCACTCCTTTTGCGAGTACGGCAGGGTTGACGCCAAAGTTCACGGCTGAGGCCAAGTCGCTTGAACAGATCGGTAAATACTTATCCTATTTCGCTCTAAAGCCGGAAACCATCTATTATGTAGCCGTAACTCCCTTCCATTCAACCGGTGGAGAGAGGAAAGATGTTGAGACGTTGACAATTACCACGCCATCTGTTCTTGGAGGGGAGAAGGTCGGCGATATATTTGCCATCAACGATGCCCCATACGGTGGAGGGAACTATATGCACCATGGTGAGACGGAAGATGTGTTCCTGATGACGAAATTGCGTCTTCTAAGAGAACTTGGAGGAATCAATAAGAACAGATGGTGGGATCACAGCAGCGCAATGAAGACGTTGTATGGCAAAAGCGGACTAAATTTCCATTACTTTTATCATGGCCCAGGCAATGTACAGTCCGATAATAATGGGGGCGCCTATACGTTCTCTACTTACAATGAACCTGATCTCGCCAAAAGAGATCCGGCTGCAGCTGCTGCTGCGCTCAAGGTAAACCATGACAGCTTGAAAGCTGTCAGCAGCAAGAGCTTACTTGTTGAGCCAGCTCTCGGAGGCATTGATCGATTAAAAGCGGATGAGGGCTTAAATTGGCTGGATGCCTTGTATAATTCCGATGGACAGAATGGCGCATTGGTGAAAACATATTTTGACGTCATGGATGTCCATCCTTACGTTAAATATGAGTATCCTGCTGTTCCAGGGCTGGAACAAGGCGCACCTGAAAAGCTGCTCCAATCATTTCAGGAATTGAAAACCGTCATGGCCAGCCATGGTGATGGAGAAAAGCCAATCGTAGTTACCGAGCTAGGCTGGAGTACTTATACAGGCGGAAGCTACCTGAAAACGGTGGATAGATCCACCCAAAGAAATTACTTAGCTAGAGCTTACATGCACGCAATCGCAAACGGAATCCGGACGATGCACTGGTATGATTTTGCCGATGACGGTACAGAGACCAACAATTTGGAGCATAACCTAGGACTGATCGACTGGAACGGTAAACCCAAAGAGAGCTATTACGGTTACTACACGTTGATTAGGGTTCTTAAGGACTCGACATATTTGGGGGTTGTATCGAATGTGGCCAATCCTTATTATGGGTATCAATTCTGGGACGAAAATAAGAACAAGTACATCACATCGATATGGGATGCGAGCTGGAAAACGACAAGCAGCACTTCCCGAACGGCCTTAATTGCGACATCTGATCCAGGTGTAGCGATTGTTGGCATTGATGGGAGCTACAAGTATATGCCTGCCGTATCAGGAGTTGTAAGCGTGCCTCTAACTGGAGCGCCAGTGTTTATCTACTCCCTTGCCGGCGTAACTGTAAATTCCATCAACTGATAGGAAATCCATATTTCCCCTCTCGGACAGTCGTGTTAATGGTACAATAGGAACAAAACAATGCGACCGAACGGAGGTCCACCAGCCATGAGAACCAGCATATCCGGAAAAGCCATGATCATATATGGTATTGTATTCCTCTTCATCATCACCCTGACCTTCTGGTTGTCCTACACAGGTACTGTGGGCAGGCTGCAGAAGGACTTAGAGGATGCTAATCTTGCACTGCTGAAGCAGGTTGATTCCAAGGTAGAGGCTGCCTTTCGCCAGACGGAGAAGGATCTGCTTTCCATGGCCGAAGGGCTGGAGTTTGTTTATTTTATGAATAACAGCTACAGTGATGACGGACACAGATACAGCATCTACTATACTTTGACAACTAGGTTGAAGGAATTTATTTGGAATAATCCCAATTATTCTTCGGTATTTGCGTACTCACATGTCAGTGGTGATTTAATGACGGAGGAAACCTATTTAAAGCAAGCATCGTCAGAGTTCAATTGGTTGGCACAGTACCTAAATATGCCTGAATATTTTAAGTGGTTATCGACTCAGAAGGTATGGGATGGCCATGAGACCCAAGATGTGATTACCTTGGTCCGCAGCTTTCCTAGCCTCAGCAGTCCTGGCTTCAGGAAGGGTCTCATGGCTATTAGCATCAAAGAAGCTCAGTTGTTTCAGATGATAAAAACGATTTATGAGGATGGCCACGGTGGTCAATTTTTCATTCTGGATGGGGAAGGGAATGTCGTCACTCATGACGATAAGAACCAGCTTTACCGCAATATGAAGTCGCTACCGTATGTACAGACGATATTAAAGGATCCAAGCAGCGGAGCTCTCAACGTCAAGTTGGACGGGATTCGAGAGTCAGTCTTTTACCGGACTAGCGGGTATACAGGTTGGAAATTTGTCAGTATAATGCCAGAGTCTGCTGTATTTGAGCCGATCAAGGTAACACGTAATCTGCTGCTCACCTTTGCCGTCGTGATGTTCATTTTAGCATTGGCCGCATTATTTTATGTGAATCGTTGGACCTTTAAGCCGCTGGATCGTTTGGCGGGTAAGCTGTCTGGCGTGAACAAGCGTAGGGGGCAGGGCGAAGAGAGTATTGGACTCAGAAACCTTGAACATATATTCGATGAGATGGTTACGGACCGTGAGCATTTGGAGCAGCATGTCAGGGATTCGAAGCCAATGCTCAAGTGGAAGATTATGATGGATGTATTAAACGGCAACCGTTCCGATTTCCATGCGATGTATCATCATTTGGAATTTTTGGGGATTCACATGTATTCCGAGCGCTTTATCGTTTGTACAGCCGAGATTGGCAAGGAAGGTGAACAGCTTGCTCCACGGGACGAAACGTTGTATACCTATATGTTTTGCAATGTCGCAGAGGAGATGATTCGAACCGAACACGCAGGTTTGGCTATCGATCTAGGAGGTGGCCAGGCGGCTGTCCTTCTCAGCTTCGCGGAAGGCGATGCGGAGCAAAATCATTTGAGAACATTAGTCATACTTGAACTGATCCTTGATATCATGAAAAGACAGTTTGGTTTAACGGTAACGGTCGGAGTCGGTAAATGCCGCAGGGAAATGAAGGAAATTCCGAGCTCCTTTGATGAATCTCAGAAGGCGCTTCATTACAAAATGATCTTCGGCAAGCATTCGGTCATATCGGTAGACGACTTACAGCCGCCAGACCGACAGGATTATTATAAGCTCAGTCGGATGATCGATCCGGTGATGGAAGCCATGAGACAAACAGATCGCGTCAAGATGCTCGCGTACTTATCGGATACATTCCGTGAAGCGGTTGAGAGCAATCTTCCTCCGGAGCTAATTAGGCAGCTGTGCTATGACCTTGTGATGAAGTCTCTACAAACCGTCAAATCCATTGGGATTGAGCCGGAAATATCGATGGGTCCGCTAAGCAACTTCTATGACCGAATCGGGAAATGTGAGAACTGGAAGGATGCGGAACGGCTAGTCGGAGATACTCTCGAGGGCTTGGCATCACAAATTGAGGAAAAGCGCAATCAACGTGGGAAAAATGAGACGATCGAGCGAATGCTGGACTATATTCGAGAGCATTATCAGGAATATGATCTGTCCTTAGACCGGTTGGCTGACATGTTTCATCTCACTCCGCCTTACATCAGCAGACTGTTTAAGGATCACACGGAAAGCAATTTTATCGATTACATGATCGAGATTCGCATTAAAGCTGCCATGGAGCTTTTGAGGGATAAGTCCATTAAAGTAAATGACGTTTCGGGAGCGGTCGGATATGCAAATACGAGAAGCTTCCTGCGCACCTTCAAAAAATATACAGGCTTAACTCCGACGGAATATCGGGAACACATGTCCAAACCTATCTCGTCGTAAGTCGCAAATAACGGGTATCACCTGCCAACTGGCTGGGATACCCGTTTGTTTATATACGTGCGGAACGAATTAGCACAAGGCTCCTCCGCTATGGAGTCTTTTTTGTGGTGTAGCCAATAAGTAGAAGTATAGGACAACCTTTTTCAATATAAGATGTACAATGACGATTGGAAAAGGGGGGAGTGAAGCTTGACCGTCATTGGCAAAGCGATTCCGCGAGTTGAATCGAAAGATAAAGTGACAGGAGTTGCTCGATATACGAATGATACGCAATCTCCTGGTCAATTGCATGGCTGGCTGGTGACAAGTCCCCATGCACATGCCCGGATTCAATATATTGATTACTCTGCAGCACTCCAAATAACCGGTGTTCACGCCGTTGTTACGGGGGCTGATCACTCCGTGCTTGTCGGCAGTGTGCTCGCCGATCGGCCACCGCTAGCAAAAGGCAAAGTTCGATATTAGGGCGAACCCTATGCCGTTGTTGTAGCGGATGACGAGCATATTGCCAAGGAAGCAGCAAGGCTAATTCGAACTGGCTTCGAGCCGCTCCCTGTCGTTAATTCGCCTAGCAGCGCGCTGCGGACCGGAGCACCGTTAATTCATGAGAATTTGGCAAGCTATCAAAAGACGAATGAGGTTTATCCTGTACCGGGGACCAATATCGGAAATCACTTAAAAATACGAAAAGGTGACATGCAAGCCGGCTGGGCATTGAGCGAAGTGACGGTTGAAGGCAGTTACGCTTTCAATACGTCGGACCATTGCGCGATGGAACCGCGCTGCGCCATTGTAGAAGCAAAGCCAGACGGTACGGTAGAAATTGAGACGTCGACACAGGACCCTTTTACGATGAAACGATTTTTTCAGCTTTTTTTTGGAATTGACCAATCTAAAGTCATTGTTCGCGTATCTCTGGTCGGGGGTGTATTCGGGGGGAAAGGATCTCCGTAGCATGAAGGGTGACGCCTGAATTGCTGTTACCTCTAAACCTACTTATCTGCATCAAGAGTTGGCTGCCGACAGCAAAGGATCGGCAGCTTTTCTCAGTTAACGGGAAAATTAGATTAGTTATGACGCCATTGATAAATCAATTTTTTTTGATTAAACAATTGACCTTTTAAGAAAAAGATGGTAAATTGAAATCATTAAGTTAAATCAAAAAAAATTGATTAATTATTATGGGGGTGTTAAAATGAATATGAATTATTATTCAATTGAGAGCCAGATGCTTCAACGCAAATCAGAAATTGAAAAAGCTGCCGTCACAGCATGGCAAATAAGCCATGAGAGAAAACATCGCCAAATGCTGAAAGATGCTATTTCTGGACTTAAAGCTTTGACTAACAGTACTCGTAAACAAACTCAAACAGCATGTTGCAGCTGCTGCTAATATCTAAAGAAGGTGTAGACAATGATCAAAGAAATACCGATTACATCAGTAAATGAGCCAATTGTATCCTTAAAAGAATATGAATCAAAATTCAAAGCACTTGCCGATGAGAAGCGTTTACAAATCATGTATGAACTTACTCAGCGCGGTAACACCTGTGTGTGTGATCTTACTGAAATTGTAGATATGCCTCAATCCAAACTATCTTATCATTTGAAAATTCTGTTGGATGCAGGGATGATTACAAAGGAAACACGCGGTACTTGGAGTTACTACGAAATAAATCAAACTGAAGTAAGTCGAATCCTTTCTGAGCAATTGTGCTGTATTTTTAAACCTGCTCGGAATGACGGCAAAGATTGTTGCTAAATTTTTTTTGATCTATAAATCAATTTTTTTTGATTAACACTAAAGGAGAAACAATGAAGAAGAGGTTGATTGCTGAATTTATTGGTACTTATTTTTTGGTCTTTGCTGGCCCAGGCGCGATGATAATTGACGAAATCACCAAAAATATTACGCATGTGGGTGTTGCTCTAACCTTCGGGCTCGTTGTTATGGCTCTCATCTATACTTTTGGACATATTTCCGGTGCACATTTCAATCCTGCGGTTACCATCGGCTTTTGGGTGCGAGGTGACATGACTTCAAGAGAAAGCCTTTACTATATCGTTATACAGTTTGTCGCTGCGACTGCCGCGAGTTGCACGCTACACTTACTATTTGGGAATATTGCAGATTTAGGTGCAACTATTCCAATTTCAACGGAAGGGCAATCATTTATTCTTGAATTTATATTAACGTTTGTCCTGATGTTAGTCATTTTAGGATCTGCCGTACATGGTAAAGCCATTAAAAGCTTTGCAGGAATCGCAATCGGGGGAACAGTTGGACTCATGGCAATGTTTGCAGGCCCTATAAGCGGCGCTTCCATGAACCCAGCGCGATCGTTTGGACCCGCAATCGTTTCGGGTGCGACGCAGCATTTATGGTTATATCTAGTGGCATCCATCCTTGGAGCTATAACTGCCACACTGACATATAAACTTTTAGATGAAAAAGGAGATTAAGAAAAATGGATAAGAAACTCGTATATTTTCTTTGTACAGGTAACTCTTGCAGAAGCCAAATGGCAGATGGATTTCTAAGAACGTTAGGTAGTGATAAATATGAGGTCAAAAGTGCTGGTTTGGAAGCACATGGACTTAATCCCCGCGCCGTGGTTGTAATGAAAGAGGCTGCCGTCGACATTTCTGAGCACACCTCGGATGTAATCGATCCTGAAATCCTACAAAAAGCTGATTACATCATTACTCTGTGCGGTCATGCAAACGATAACTGTCCTGTCGTACGTAACGATAAAGCAGAGCGTTGGCACTGGGGTTTTGATGATCCAGCGAAAGCAACTGGGACAGAAATAGAAATTATGGCCAAATTTTGTGAGGTCAGGGATTCGATTAAAAACCGTATTGAGCAATTTGTGAAAGAAGGTAGATGACATGATTAAAAGAATGCATGTAGCGGTAAACTGCAGTGACCTCCAAAAATCACTCGATTTTTATAAAGCTTTTTTCGGAGAAGATCCTACCAAAGTGAAAGAAAATTATGCCAAGTTTGAGCTGATTGAACCAGCGCTACATTTTTCATTAAACGTTCGCCCATTTGAAAAAAAGGGAGTACTTAATCATCTAGGATTCCAAGTGAATGGCACTGAAGACGTACTAGCAATAGGTGATCGCCTCCGCCATGCTGGACTCCTTCTAATTGATGAAATGAACACAACTTGCTGTTATGCAGTTCAGGATAAAGTCTGGGTATATGACCCTGATGGAAATGCCTGGGAGATTTTTTATACGAAACAAGACTCAGTATTCGAAAGCGCCGCTGAATCACGAGACATTTCTCTATGTTGTACTCCGATTGAGGAAATGAATGAGAATGAAGTATGCTGTTCACCTGCGTCCAGTCCCATTGCGGTTGAAATGGGTTCATTAATGAAGAACAGAGGGAATGTGGAAAGTTGTTGTTAAACGAGGAACGTTAGCTCATACAAACATGAAAGCAACCGTCCAGAAAGAGAGGTTGCTTTTTTTGCGTATTTACAAATCGAAAAAATGGTTAACAAAACCTTTGACTTTATATATTCAGTACAATATCGTAAGTAATAAGTAATAAGTAGTAAGTAGTAAGTAGTAAGTAAAAAAGTCCTCGAAAGGATGATACTGCCATGTTAAAAAATTTATCAATTCCTCAAGAGTTTGTCTTACTTGCATTAGATCGTGAAACCAATAAACTAAAGTCTATTTTTCGTATGCATGTTGCCTTGTATACAGTAATGGCTTGTATAATTGAACTTTCTATTAATGGCAACGTTACATTTGAAGACGATGATACTGTCAGAATTACTAACTCAGCATCCACAGGTGAAAAATATTTAGACCGATTACTCGAAATTATGAATGCTGAGAAACCAAAGAAGCTAAAGCAGTGGGTTTCTTACTTTTACTACTTTAAACGAAAAGAAATTTATAAAATGGTTGTAGAAAGCCTTGTAGATAAAGGAGTTCTAGAGATTGAAGATACGGAAGTTTTATTCATTGTTCCAGTAAAAAAATATACGGATGTAGCCAATACACGTAACCACATCGTGGAGAAAATTCGAGCTGAGTTATTAGAACATGGGAATGTAGAAGAACATACATTAGCCTTGGTGTTATTTTTAAACATTAAAAATATGCTAAACGATTATTTTTCTGATTATGAACAAAAAACGTTAAAGCAAAAACTAGAGATATTGTGTAAAGAGGACATTTATAAAAAAATTAGAACGGTTGAAATAGCTATCCAAAATATTGATTCTGGTTTATAGCTTCAATTATTGCAGAAATATAGGGGAGAAAAATATGGGGAGAAAAAGAAGTTTAGATAAAATTTTATCATCAGAGTATGTGAGTATCAGTGAGTTGGTTGAACTTTCTGGCGTTCGATACAGTACCATTAAATATTACACGGAAGAGGATATGATCTCATTTGAGCAAGAGGATATAAGACTGAAAAGAAGATACCCACGTGAATTAGCACTAAAGCGACTTGAGGAAATTCGTGTAATGAAAGAAGAAGAAGGATGGACTATTAAACAAATTAAAGAAAAATTATTGTGCAGACAATAATTGACCTCTGTGGATTCTTACAAAGCATGAGAGATATTTTCGGGAAATCGGCATGTTTCTAAGTGAGGTGGTCTTAATCACAGGTCAATATAGAGAAAAAGACGAACGATTGGCTTGATTAATTCAGGAATCCTATGTATTATTAAGATAGATTTGAAAGCGTAGAAGTCAATAATCGTTCTTGAAGGTGATTTCAATGTCCCAATCAGATTCTAATGAATACAAGAAGAAGCTGTGTCACCTATATAACGAGATTTCTAAAGAATTGTTCGGCTTTGGAACCACTTTGCTCAAGGTATCGCTGGATCAGAATATCATTACTTTTCATGCAAAGCATCGTCGTTCACCCCGTTCAACCGCGCTCGAAGGAGAGGCGCCGACTTTGAAACACGAAGTGGATTTCTATATGTCTTCGATATATAAGAAAAGAATCCGCGAGAAGTTGGAACAAGAGATGGGATTATCGATGGATGCGGTACTAAGAGATTATGATCCGCCAACGCAATGGGCAATTACGAACATCATTCTTAAACAAACCGAATAGCTCAGACCACGGTGTTTCACTTTTGATCTATCTTAAGTGGAAACCGCATGTATATCTGTAGATGTCTCTTTACATTGTTTACGATGAAAAGTGCTCTTGATTAGAAGATTTCTTCTATCAAGGGCACTTTTCTGTTTATTATAGCTTTTACGCATAGATATGAGGTCGAAGGTAGCATACTAGTAAAAATTGACAAGGGTTTGACGCTTCAAAATATAGATAAACAAACTTGGGAGGTTATTAATGATGAAAAAAAGAATGCTTAAAAGCCTTATTTCGTTGTCCGTGGTGGGACTGGCACTATCAGGATGCGGCGCAGCGCCGTCCAAGGATCAGGGGACTGCAAGCGCAAGTCCAGCTTCAACGGCACCTACGGCAACAGCCAAAGGAGCGCCTACCGAATTAGTCATTTCTACATGGGGCTTCTCGGATGAATTCTTCAAGAAAGAAGTTTACGCGCCATTTGAGAAAGAGCATAACGTCAAGATCGTTCTGGAGATTGGCAACAACTCCGAACGTCTAAACAAAGTGAAGCAAGGCAGCAGTTCCAAAGTGGATCTCATCTATTTATCTGATTACTATGCGCAGCAAGGTATTGAAGCTGGACTTTTTGATAAGATTGATCGCAGCCGTATTCCGAATTTGAAAGACATCTACGATTTGGCAAAGGCTCCGCTTGGCGAAGACTATGGTCCTGCCTATACGATTGGCCGGTTGGGAATCGCCTATAATCCGAAGGCGACAAGTAAAGAAATCAAGTCATGGAGCGACTTATGGAGTCCTGAGCTTGCGAAGAAACTGACATTGCCAAACATCACGTCGACAACAGGTCCAATGATCCTTGATGCGGCATCGGTCGTTGCAGGCAACACAACGTTCAATGCGGATCAAGCTTTCGCCAAGGTGAAAGAACTAAATAAAGGCGTCGTCAAATACTACGGTCAAACTTCCGAATTCGTGAACATGTTCGCGCAAGGGGAAATTGCAGCTGGGCCAATCATGGAGATGTATGTAAAGGATTTGAAAACGGCTGTGCCGGAAACCAAGTTTGTTTCCCCGACTGAAGGGGCATACGCTGTCATGAATACGGTTAACGTGATCAAAGGAAGTAAAAATAAGCAGTTGGCTGAAGATTTTATCAACTGGCATTTGAGCAAACAAGTACAAGAAAAATCAGCGAAAGCGAAAATCGATTCCCCTGTCAATACGAAACTGGAGCTCTCGGCCGATGAAGCGCAGGGTATTACTTATGGAACAGAAGTCGTAAGCAAGCTTCGCAAATTGGACATGAAATTCGTGAATCAAAATCTTAAAGGTTGGATTGACCGCTGGAATAAAGAAGTCACTCAATAGTTGAAGATTAAACAAGGGTATATGATTGTGGATATACCCTTGTCTGTATGAAATGGGAGAGGGTTAATCATGACAAAGAAAGTCATCCTTGATGTTGATACTGGCATAGATGATGCACTGGGCATTTTGCTTGCTGTTGGCAGCGGGGAGATGGAAATACTAGGTATCACTACGGTGAACGGCAATGTGTCACTTGACCAAGCCACCTTGAATACCTGCAAAGTTCTGCAGCTGCTGGGAATGGAACAGCAGATTCCGGTTATTAAAGGGGCGAATAAGCCTCTGCTGCGCACGACTTATTTTGAGCATCGCGTTCACGGCAAGGACGGACTTGGCGGAGCTTTAAGCGATATGCAGGTTCACATGTACGCGGTTGAGGGACATGCGGTCGATTTCATCATCGAGCAAGTGAAACAGCACGTAGGTGAAGTGACACTTATTATGACCGGGCCGCTGACGAATCTGGCCATGGCCGTTATGAAATACCCGGACTTGATTCATCAGGTCCGCGAAGTGGTTGTAATGGGCGGTGTTGTCCAAGGTTTCGGGAATGTGACGCCGACAGCGGAGTATAACATGTATGTCGATCCAGAAGCAGCGAAGATCGTGCTGCATGCGGGATTCCCGGCCTTAACGCTCGTTGGCTTGGATGTGACCCGGAAGGCGCTGCTAACTGAAGAACATATCCGCTCGCTCGGAGATACGCCGATTGGCCGCTATGTCAAAGAAAGCACAGCAGATTACATGCAGCGCTATCAAGAACGCAACGGTGTGCGGGCTTGCGCCCTTCATGATCCGCTTGCTGTCGGGGTGGCGCTGAATAGAGAGCTGGTTACCACTCGCCATTATTACGTAGATGTAGAAACCCGAAGTGAGCTGTGCGACGGGCAAACGGTCTGTGATTTCCAGAACCGATTAGCCAAGCCTGCTAATGTCCATGTGTGTATGGAAGTGTCCGCCGACGCCTTTCTCGACCAATTTATCCGCGCACTGCGCGCCTAGCGAACCCAGGAACAGGAGTAAAGCTACATGAAAAAAACGTATTTATATTTACTATTGCTGCCGGGATTACTGTTCCTGATGGTTTTCATGGTGGTTCCGATCCTTCTTACGATAGGTTCAACCTTTTTCAATAAAGGCAGCTTCACATTAGCCGGTTACTGGAGCTTCTTCAAGGATCCCTATTTTCTGAAAATTTTATGGACGACCCTGCGTGTTAGTGTGGTCACAACCTTGTTATGCATCTTGGTGGGCTTCCCAGTTGCCTATTTCATATCCAAGCAAAGCCCAAGGCAGAAAGCGATTCTGCTTGCGTTAGCGATTTTTCCGCTGCTCACCAGCTCTGTTGTAAGGTCATTCAGTTGGATGATTATTTTGGGTAAAAAGGGGCTGCTGAATAACGCGCTGATCGCCATCGGCTTGATCAAAGAGCCACTCGATATCTTGTACACGCCTGCTGCGATGATGATCGGTCTGGTCCATTTATTCCTGCCTCTCATTATTATTACCTTGGTCGGTGTTCTTGAGAATATAGATCCGGATCTGCTAAAAGCGGCAGAAAGCTTGGGAGCGGGTCGCTTCACGGCTTTCGTTAAGGTCATCGTGCCGCTTAGCGTACCCGGATTAATCATAGGAAGTATTCTAGTCTTCGTGGGCAGTCTGACGGCTTATACAACACCAGCTTTGCTTGGAGGCAAGCAGCGGGTTATCTCCACATTCTTATATCAGAACGCGATTACGCTGAATGATTGGTACCTTGCCTCCGTTATTGCGGTAATTATGATCGTAATTACTTTTGTGGTCATCGCTATGATGAATAAACTGGCTGTTAAATTAAATCCGAAGGGGTAGAAATATGCGGGAGAAGAACCGAGGGCTTGCTGTATTTACGCTTCTTGTCTATCTATTTTTGCTCGGGCCACTCATTATTATTGCATTTGCATCATTTGAGCCAGGGAGTATCTTGAAATTCCCGCCAACAGGTTTCTCATTAAAATGGTACCGCAACATCCTGGATGTCAAGATGTTCATGTCGACGTTCAGCACTTCCATCATCGTATCGCTGCTCGGTAATTTATTTGCGCTGCTGCTGGGTATTCCTGCCGCTTACGCATTAAGTCGGTTTACGTTCAAAGGGAAGGAAGCGCTCAATGCGATCTTTATTTCACCTGTGCTAATTCCTGGTATTGTGCTTGGTTTTACGATGCTCAAGTACCTGATCGTGGTGTACCACCTACCGATATATGCGGCGCTGCTGGTTGGACATACAGTCATCATGCTGCCCTTTATCATTCGCGTAATTGCTTCAAGCTTATCGAATTTCGATTTTGCGATTGAAGAAGCTGCGTTAAGCTTGGGCAGCAGCCACTTGAAGACCTTCTTTAAAGTCGTTCTGCCAAATATCAAATCCGGGATTATTGCGGCAATTTTGATTGCATTCTTGGAATCTTTTAATAATGTGGACATTTCGGTCTTTATGACGGGGCCTGGGGTCAGTACACTGCCTATTCAGATGCTGACTTATGTGGAGAATCATTTTGATCCGACAATTGCTGCTATTTCTGTGCTGCTGATGCTGTTCACAGCTGTACTTATGTTCATCATTGAACGGTTGATGGGTTTATCCTATTTCACCAAACGATAACGGAGGCTTGTATCCATGGCATTGCTATCACTGGAAAAAATTTCGGTTGCCTACGACCAGCACTATATTCTGCAGGATTTCAACCTGAGTGTTGAAAAAGGAAGCCTGATCTCGCTGCTTGGTCCTAGCGGATGCGGGAAAACGACGACCTTACGGCTTATCGCAGGATTCATCGAGGCGAAATCAGGCACTTTCTCATTGAATGGAAAAGATTATACGCGTGTTCCTGTGAATAAACGCAATTTTGGCTTCGTTTTCCAGAGCTATGCGTTATTCCCGCATTTGTCAATTTACGATAATGTGGCTTTCGGCCTGCGCTTGCGCAAAGTGGGTGGGGCGGAGCTAGATCGCCGCGTGCGTCACATTCTCGATGTCGTCAGCTTGTCCGGTTTCGAGAAACGTTACCCGAAGGAGCTATCGGGCGGTCAAAGACAGCGAGTCGCGATCGCGCGGGCGCTCGTCATCGAGCCGGAACTGCTGCTCTTTGACGAGCCGCTGAGTAATCTCGACGCGAATCTGCGCGTCAACATGCGCGTGGAGATTCGCCGTATCCAACAGGAGCTGGGCATCACAACGGTGTATGTGTCTCATGATCAGGAAGAGTGCTTCTCGATCTCTGATAAAGTAGCGATCATGAACAAAGGTATTATTGAGCAGTTAGGTGCTCCGGCGACGATATTCAAATATCCTAAAACGGAGTTCGTGGCACGGTTTATCGGGTTTACGAATTTCATCACCTTCGAGTCACGATTTGAAAGCAGAGAAGAGATTGCCCTCAAGGTGAAAGATTATATGTTCGCTGTAACCAAGCATGCGAGTAAAGGCGAACAGTTAGGCAAGCAAGGAGCTATCCGTCCTGACGATGTCGTGATGGGAAAGCTGGATGAGCTGGATGCAGGGGCCAACCGCGTGAGTGGTCGCGTCAAGGTTAGCACGTTCCTCGGGCGAAGCTATCAGTATGTGATTGAAACGGAACTTGGTTCCTTCACCGTGAATAAAGAAATGGAGCTTCCTTACGTGAACGGGGAAGAGGTTCGGCTTTATTTTCCAGGTGAGAAATTAGTAATCGTTGAGTAGTGGACTTGGAGGTGAAGACAGATGCGCATTGATGTACTGATTGAGAATGTCCAGATTTATAACAGTTACTTTAAAACATTTATCCATGGCAACGCAGCCATCCTGGAAGGTAAATTTTTATATATTGGCAAAAGAGGGATGGAGAGTTTCGAAGCCGCGGAACGTTTAGACGGAAACGGCCGTTACATGATTCCAGGTCTTATCGATATCCATTTGCATATTGAAAGCACGATGGTGACGCCGGAAACGTTCTCCTACGGACTCATTCGTAATGGGGTCACAACCATTGTTCCTGAACCTCACGAAATTGCCAACGTCTTCGGGCTGGATGGGGTCAAGCAGTTTATGAAAGCAAGTAAGGATTGTATCGCGGACATGTTCTACGCCATCCCAAGCTCGGTTCCAGCGACATCCATGGAAACGACAGGCGGCGAGATTCATATCGCCGATTTGGACGAGCTGCTACGTACGGAACGGATCATCTGTCTAGGTGAAATTATGAATTTTGTTGATGTTATCACAGACCCCGATTGCAAAACAAATCAAATCATCAACCATGTCCGCGCCAACTATCCCCATCTCATTATTGAAGGGCATGTGCCTAAACTGCTGGATTTGGATCTGCACCGGATGATTTACAGCGGGGTTGATTCGGATCATACGCATCAGTCCATTGAGGGCATGGAAGCCCGGATCGCTGCGGGCATGTTCATCGAAATTCAAGAAAAATCAATGACGGATGAAGTCATGGCTTATTTAATCCAGCATGATGTATCCGAGCATTACTGTTTCGTTACCGATGATGTGATGGCTGACTCCTTCCAGCGCCGCGGGCACTTGAATCATATTGTGCGCAAAGCAATCGGCATGGGTATGAAGCCCGAGCAGGCTATTTATGCCAGCACACTTTCTCCAGCCAAGCGGATGCGGATGTATGACCGCGGGGTAATCGCCCCTGGCAAGATAGGCGATTTCCTGCTGCTTTCCAATCTAGAACAGCTAACGATTGAGCAGGTTTTCAAGGCGGGGCGTAAAGTTTACGATGTGGAAGAGGCTTATTCACCAATCATCAAGCCTCCAGCTTTCCCTGCGCATTATTATCAGAGCGTGCAGATGGCGCCTTTAAAGGAAACGGATTTTGTCGTCAGTATAGAAGAAGCTGACGCTGTTTATACGTGCCGTAAGATGATGGTTAAGGATGGTTCTACATTCACAGAAGAACAGCACGTACAGGTTGAAGTTCAGCAAGGGAAGCTGCTATGGCAGGAAAGCGGCAGCGCGCTCATTGCTACGTTCGAACGCTACGGCAAGAATGGCAATCGCGCCTACGGGCTGATCGGCGGCGATACGATCAAGCGGGGAGCCATCGCGACGACGTACTCCCACGACAATCATAACTTGCTCGTTGTCGGGCACAATCCCCGCGATATGCAGCTTGCCGCTAATGAAGTGATTAACAATCAAGGCGGTTTCAGTGTGGTGGAAGACGGCAAAGTGATCGCGAACCTCAGGCTGCCAGTGGGCGGCATCTTAACGGAAGAGCCGCTGGAGCAGGTAGCCATGGAAGTGGAACAGCTCCGCAAGGCTATGGAATCGCTGGGCTACCAACATTATAATCCCATCATGTCCATCAGTACGCACTCCTTACCGGTAAGTCCGGCTTTGAAAATTACGGACTTTGGTTTAATCGATGTGAATCAAGGCAAGGTAGTCCCACTTATTATTCAATAGAGCAAAGACCATCTCCGTTAAAGGACGGGAGATGGTCTTTGTAATTTGCGGCTGCTGTTAGTTAGTATATCGCTTCTCGATTTTGACACAGAACTAAATATACTCCGTCATTCCTTTTTCCTTCAGCAGGTCGACGATATCTTTAACAGATTGTGCTTTGTCTTTGGGACATATCAATAGGGCATCCCCAGTATCTGCAATGATGAAGCCGTCTACGCCAATCGTCGTGATTAGTCTGCCATTTCCGTATATGATCGAATTTCGTGTATCTATGCCCATATGATTTGCTTTAATAATGTTTCCTGATGGATCTGGAGGGAAGATCGCGCCGAGCGCATCCCAGCTGCCGATATCATTCCAGCCAAATTGACCAGACAGAACAACGACTTCATCGGAGCGCTCAAGGATCCCGTAATCAATCGAAATATTTTGAAGCGTTGGATAGATGTTATTAATGATTTCCTCTGCTTGATCCGTGCCCAGATATTCGCTGATGGGAAGCATTGTCTTATAGAGCCGAGGCAGGTAACGCTTGAAATTATCAATAATGACGGAAGTTTTCCAAATGAATATGCCGCTATTCCATAAATAATTACCTGATGACAGATAGCTTTGTGCTTTCTGAAAGTTCGGTTTTTCTACAAATTCAGCTACTTCATATACGGCTACAGGATTTGAAGAGATAGGCTCTTTTTCAAATGCGATATAACCGTATCCAGTTGAAGGGAATGTTGGCTTAATTCCGATGGTAACGATTTTGTCTGTCTTCATTGCGACCGTACAGGCTTCGTCTAACGTAAGCCGAAATTGTTCTTCATCGGTTATATAATGATCGGAAGGCAAGACGACCATTACGGAATCACCGTGTGATTTTTCTATCGATAACGCCGCGAAAAGTATGCTTGCAGCCGTGTTTCTGGCTACGGGCTCGATCAAAATGTTGCTTTTCGAAACACTGCTATGCATGATGCTCTCCAGCAAAACCGCTTGAGATAGATTTGTAACAATAACGGTATTTTCTTGAGGGATAATGCCTTTGAATCGTTCGATTGTATCGTTTAGCATTATATCATTTCCGCTTATGTTTAGAAGCTGCTTTGGAATCTCTTGTCTAGACAGCGGCCAGAAGCGGGTTCCGCCACCGCCAGCAAGGATGGTAGCAAATTTATTCATGATGCATCACCATATGTGCTATGGAGAAGGAAATGATGCTCTCAGAGCCTTGATTAAGGTTCAGCCCTGCGGCATGGATCCCATCGTAACAAGCTCCTGTTTGAGGATCAATGAGAGAGATTTGTATTGAATTATGGCCTAAATACCATTCATAGCATAAGGCTGCTATCTTCAGATAAGCAGGGTCTTGGAGCACGATCGCGGCTTCTTTACAAGCAAGTAGCATTTCGCAGGCTTCAATCGGTTGTTCATCGTAAAGAGCGGCTTTTTCACCACGCAACTGCCAGCCATGGCTGCCAATCGGCTTATAATAACCTTCTTTAGCAAAGGTTTTGGATACTAGAAAATCCAGACTTTCCTTAGCTGTTTCTTTCAAACTAGTGTTTTCCGAGATGTGTGATGCTTTTAAAAGCGCCCATGGAAGCATGGAGTTTCCGTAGGTAAGGCTGTCTTCAAACCAGTTCCAATCGTTTCCCTTGTTGTGAACATATTGATTGTGCAGTCGGACCGCTATTTTTTCGATCAAATTGATAATACAAGCTCTTGGTAGAAATGCTTTCTCTTCTGCGGTGCTTGGTGTGTGGAGATAGGGGAAGGAGTAAGTTAAAGCACCAGGGGTTTCAATTAAATAACTTAAACCGATTATCGCATAGGCTCCAGCACGAGGGGAACCTAGCTTCTCGATATGCGGTAATACCTGATTAATTAAATAACGGCAAGTATTAAGTACATTATCAGGGAGCAAGGAGGAATGAGCGAGAGTGAATCCTAATGCCCATAGTGTGCGTCCTTGACAATCCTCTGAGCCGCTATCCTCCATGAATGAACGGTTATAATCCATGAAGTTTCTAAAATTCCCATCTGTATTCTGTGCGTGGTGAATGAAGGAAACATAAGTATGAATAAGGTCTAATGTGCTGGAATCTTTTTCACTGCTGTACAATAAAACGGCTGCGATTAAAGCCCGCGCGTTATCATCCGTCGTATAACCTTTCGACCGGTCGGGTACTCCAAATTTGGTATGTTGAAAAATGCCTGTATCATCCGTTATCCTGCGCATGTAATCGGACTTAAATTGCAGTATCGTGTGTACTTGCATTAAATCACTCCTAAGTGTTTTGCTTTTTTTGATTCTGAAGCGACTATTTTTTCTTGGAAGATGGCGGCATAGGTTTTGGCAATTTCGTTCCACAGCATGGTTCTTCCGAGTTCGAGCGTACGATTTTCCATTTTAGTTATTCTAGCAGGGTCATTCAGTAATTGAAGGATGCAAGCTTCCAGGGAGGCTGAATCGCGGAAGTTTGCCAGTAAGCCCCTGCCATCTGCCAACATTTCCTCGGCATAGCGGTAAGGTGTGGAGACAATAACCCTTCCGTAACCGACTCCGTACGCCAAAGTTCCGCTAACGGCCTGATCCTTGCCTAAATAAGGAGTCATATAAATGTCAGACATGACCAGCGATTGAATGACTTCATCCTGCGTTAGAAGCTTGTCGACGAAGCGAACGTTTCTCGTTAAATTAAATTCTTCCACGAGACCTATCAGCTTTTGTCTATATACCTCGCCTGTTTCTTGTTTAACGACCGGATGAGTTTTCCCCCAAATGATATAGAGAGAATCCGGATGCTGTTTGACCACTCCACGCATCGCTTCAATGCTGTATTCAATTCCTTTACCAGGACTTAAAAACCCAAAGGTGGATAAAATTTTTCGATCTGCAAAGCCATATTGCTCTTTAAGCTCTGTTCTTGATCCGGTTTGAACATTAGGTACGCCATGGTGAATGAAAGCGATTTTGGCGGCATCAACACTATAAATGGATATCAAATCGGTTACTGTTGACTGCGCCATGGTGACAACTTTAACACTTAGTTCTGCAACTCGATTCATGATGTGATGCTGCTTGGCAGAAGGTTTCGTTAATACGGTATGAAAAATGACGACATACGGAATAGTCAGTCTCTCGACGAATGGGATCAAATATTCACCGCTTTCTCCACCATAAATACCGAATTCATGCTGAATAACGAGAAGATCAACGTCTGACGAGTTAAGATAATCGGCCGTTTCTATATAATCTGATAGCTGATGCTGGTCAATTTCCCTCATCACTTGCTCTTGATAGTCGTAAGTTTCGTTGTTATTGATTGCAATGATACGAGGCTTGTTAAAGCCTTTGATGTGAGTGCCTAGAAAAACGATATTCCGACTGCTGCTTGTATACTTCATATAATGAGCCTCCATGTTGGTTCGCGATTTTTGGAACACAAAAAAAAGAATCTAAAGATAGATCTTTAATTCTTTTGGGGGAAGGAGTATGATATTTTCAGAAAATTCCAAATTATTTCCTGTTTTCACTATAGCGTGACCATTTTTTCTTGTCAATTATTGACTCTCCATGACATACCCTATATATTTATGAAGGGGGTGTATGTGTGTCCGTCATACGCAGTAAATTAAAAGAAGTCATGGAAAATCACGATCCTAAATTATCGATACGCAAGCTTGCTAAAGAGATTAACTACCACTTTGACTCCGTTCGTCGTATGTATAAGGATGAGATGGTACAGTATCCTAGGGATTTATTGCTAAAGCTTTGTCTGTATTTTAATGTCCAGCCTGGGCAGCTCATTGGCATCGAAATGGATGTAGAAAGTGATTGGACGATAGATGCATCGATGGATTATCAGGAGGACGTCAATGACAAGGAATTCATTTAAAATGGAGAGCTGTAAACAGCTTCTGGATACCTTTTATGCAAATCCGAGAATAACAAAAGTGCAGAAACTAGTTTTCTCTGGGGTTGGAAATCGTGATGTATACAATATAACAGCCCCGTTTCAGTACGACGGGGAGGAAGTCATCTTAGGAAGAGTTGAGGAACGGGATAGCGAGTTCTCTCAAGTCTTCTTTTTTACATGCAAGGATCAGGTTTGGAGTCCCCGAATACATACACACACGTATAACTTGCAGGATCCATGTATGACCATCATCAAAGGTGAACTAATCGTTGGCGGAGTTGAAGTCATTACAGCTGTCGATAATCCGAGTAAGATTGTGTCGTGGGTTACCCAATTTTATCGTGGGTTTCAAATAGATTCATTGTGTCATTTCTCATCTGGGCCCGGTACGATGAAGGATATTCGTCTCATTGAGCTTGCCGACGGTAGAGTAGGTGTATTTACTAGACCGCAAGGAGCAAGAGGCGGAAGAGGGCAAATTGGATTTACAATCATCAACTCGCTGGAGGAGCTTAATGAGCAAACCTTCATAAATGCGGAAATTCTTAGCGAGCAATTTGTCTCCGAAGAATGGGGAGGTGCGAATGAAGCACATTTACTGGGGAATGGTCATGTGGGCGTTCTGGGACATATAGCCTGCTTCGATTCTGTAGGAAACAAGCATTATTATTCCATGGTCTTTTCGATAAACCCTGAGACCTGTGAGAAAACACCCATGAAAATTATTGCGGCAAGAAGTGATTTCCCAAGAGGACCTGGCAAACGGCCAGATCTTGAAGATGTTATTTTTAGCGGTGGGCTTATACGGTCTGGCAATGGCCGAGCAGTCCTTTCTGTTGGTGTTAGCGATGCTGAGGCTTATCAAATAGAGATCCCGGATCCATTTATGGAGTATGAAAAGTAAGGAGTGGTTTTCATCAAAGTTTGACTAGATTTTATGGTCATGTTATAATCATTTTGACAAGAATTTATGGTCAAAGAGAGCGGGAAACAAACAAATGAGTAAATTTATTCAATTGAACAAGCGCACTGGTGAAACAAAGTCCCACATGAATCAAGCAAGAAAACAGGGACGCATCCCGGCTGTGTTGTATGGGATTGGTAAAGATACTTTGTCTGTAGAAGTAAATGAAAAAGAAATGCTGGATATTTTGAAAAAAAATCCACGAGCTATTCTGCAGGGCAATACATCCGATGAGAAAGTAATTCCGATCATCGTTCAGAGCGTCCAAAAGGATGCGATGTCGGGCAATCTGCTGCATATCGACTTTCATCATGTGAACATGACTCAAATAATGGACAGCAAAGTTACTATTCAGTTTTCTGGAGAGGCAATCGGAGTTAAATCCGGTGGAGTTCTGCAGATCGAAATCTATGAAGTAGAAGTGCGTTGTATGCCTGGTGATTTGCCGACTTCCATGGAAGTGGATATCAGTGGTCTTGATACTGGCGACAAGCTTCTCGTTTCCGACTTGATCTTCAAGGATGGCATTGAAGTGTTGACGGATGCGAATACGGTTATGATTCAAATCAAAACCGTGCATGAGGAAGTTGAAGCAACAGCCTAGAAGAAATCATCCCCTTACGGCGGAAAGTATCTAAGTTCAACAGCTTAGACATATCCTGCCGTAAGGGGATTTTTTGCGTTACCTCTTTTATTTGTAAAAGCTCACTCAAGATAACTTGGAGCATAGCTCATTGGTTTTTTTAGCTATTCAGATGACTTACAGCTGCAGAGACTCAAAATACTTACTTTTGGGAAAGCCTCTTTAGTTTTCATTGTGAAGGGAGATCGAATCTGATTAACCTAGTTGCTGCGAACCATTGAACCACACGGATTTGATCGACAAGGTATCCGAAATATTAGTGGTCGGATCACCGTTTACGAGAATAAGATCAGCGCGCGCACCTTCGGTAATACGGCCGCGATCGTGAAGACCAAAGCAACGGGCCGGTTTGGTAGTAGCCGACTGAAGAGCTTCAATCGGAGTGAACCCGGCCTTCACCAGCAGCTGCATTTCGTGGTGGACACTGGCCCCATGAGCAAGGCCTCCAAGGTTCGGAACGGGAACCGGCGTGACGTCCGTCCCTACCAGAATATCAACTCCGGCACGGTGTAGGTCCATCACATTCTTAAAGCTGTTCTCCATATTGCCTTGTGGGAACGTATTGAAGCTTGAGTTTAAAATATTGATCCAATCCTGACTTAGTTTGGAATGAACACGAGGATCATTCGCCAATTCCGATGCCGGATTTCCAATAATCGATGAATTCAACACCAAGCACGGTGTAACAAAAGCGCCTGTACCCGCTATGGATTTCACTAGCTCGGACGTGTACTCGGGTCTGTCGATAAACAAGTGGCCCAAACCGTCTACTCCTAAATCGATGGCTTCTTGCGATGAATGAGCCGTCAAGACGTGGGCGATGACCAGCTTATCTAACTTGTGGGCTTCTGTAACGGCTGTTTTTAGAATCTCGTCGCTTAGTACAGGCAGGCCAGGTACACCCATGACCGTTCCTTCTTCAATCATAATCTTAATATAGTCGGCTCCATTCTCAACTTGGGTATGCACATGTTTAATCGCTTCTTCCACCGTCGTCACTTGCGGTATTTCTTCGTGATCGTGAGCATATGCGGCCAACATCGCTTCCCGGTCTTCCTGCGATAACTTCTCTAGTTCCTTTAATACGAATTCAGGTATTTCATCTCCATCCGGTAGTAATTCATCTGGGTGTCCGCCCGGAGCGGTGATTGCTGTGCCAGCAGAGCGGACATCTGCGACGTCATTCACATTTTTCAACTGAATTTCGCGCCCTCGTTTAGTAAAATCGCCGTTCATTTCGAGTTCTGTTGTAACGCCGAATTTTAAGGCATCTCGTAATCCGCCGATTGAGGTGTGGACATGTGCATCAATCAACCCAGGCATTAGAGTCGCATTTTCTCCATCGATAATCGTTGCATCGGCTGGAAGGTCACCGCCCACTGAAATTATGGACTCCCCTTTAATGACAATATGTCTGGGCGCAATAATTTGATCTCCATCAAAGATACGTACATTTGTAATTGCCGTAACTTGTTCTAACACAGCATTTTGTGTTATCTTTTCCATTTGAATTCCTCCCAAGTGTTTGTTGTCCAACATTTCGGAGTATAACTGTTAGATATCTAACTGTCAATAAACTAATATTTTTTTTGACAAGCCAATTGGATCACTGTATAGTTTAGTTACTTACAATTAGATTTCTATCAATAGAGGAGGGGGACGATCATGCAATCCCGAAAGGATACGCCTTATCTGGATTTATTTCAGATTATCGGTCTTAAGTTAAAGAAACGAGCGGACGAGAGTATAAAAGAGCTGGGGTTAAACGCTCAACAAGGTAAAGTAATCGACTATATTTACGAGAACCAAAATAATCATATTATTCAAAAGGACCTTGCAGATCGGTTTCATCTACGTGGGGCCAGCATTACAAGCATGCTTCAAGTTCTAGAGCAAAAAGGGTTCATCGAGCGCAAAATCCCGGCCAATAATGAACGGCAAAAAAATATTTATGTATTGCCAAAAGCAATTGAATTGATTGAAGACTTTCAAGACTCATTCCAAAAGGTGGAGGAAGAAATCGTTCAAGTCCTTACCGATGAGGAGAGGAAAGTCTTAAAGAAATTGTTGATCAAAATCAATGAGCGCATATAAAGAAGACGATTTTGACATCGCACGAAATTAAGAGATCAAATTGATAGGGGGTTAACGCATGAATATCATTCAACAAGTTTCAACAACACATAAAGCTGTTGCTTTTACATTTGATGATGGCCCAAACCCTGAGTATACGCCTCAATTGCTAGATATTTTCGATGAGGTTTCCGGCCGTGCTACTTTTTTTATGATAGGAAAACAAATCGAACTTTATCCCGAGACCGCTCTCGATGTTCATGTCAGGCAACATGAAATTGGGAACCATACTTACTCTCATCCTTTTATGACCCAAATTAGCTTGGAGGAATGTGAGCGAGAACTTCTCGTTACGGACAGCATAATTACACAGGTAACAGGAACTCGGCCAGTTGTCATGCGTCCACCTTACTTGGATTATAACCCGGAAGTTCACGAGATTACTGCCAAAATAGGATATCCAGTCATTGGAGCACTCAACGGAAGCGCAAGAGATTGGGAGATGCCGGGGGTAGAACACATTCTTGAGGTAACCCGAGCACAGATCGGATGCGGGAGCATCTTACTCTTTCATGATGGCTTTGGAGATCGCTCGCAAACGATAGAGGCCGTTCGAATTTTGGCAAAGGAATTAACAGAACAAGGTTATCGACTTGTAACGGTTAGTGAGCTCTTACAAATGACGGAGTCATAAAGAAGAGCAGCAATCTGGGTATCATTCCTACAAAATGAATATTGAGAAGTACTGGAGAAGCTGCGTAGAATTTAATTTCTATGCAGCTTTTCTATGTGAAGGGGTAAAGGTCATGATAGTGACAGTGGCCAGTCGGTTTCATACCAACGATAATTCGGTATATCTTATACGAAATTTATCCATCTACAGGAATCTAACAGTAACGTTAGTTGAATGACAACAGCGGCAGTCTAATTAAATAAGAGTCTGTCTAATGCTTTTCTTGACAGGTGCCCTAATTTTTCCATACTTTAAGGTTTCACGGCATACCATATGCCGGGCCTGACTTACTGCAAGTAACGTTGATTTGGATACGTCTAAGCCAACGTATTTTGTGGAATTACTCATAATAGAAACCGACTCCTTTTGGGTTAGTAGCTCTGATTTGGATGCTAATGAATATTTGATCTAGCTGTTTACTCACATTTCGGTTACTTCTGTAATTAGTTAGATTAGATAATTTGGAAATAATTCGGGTATTCTAACATCTAAAGCTTTATACAACAAGGAGCCCGAGATGGATAAAATTGATCACCTGGAAAAACTCAACAATTGGATTAGAATCATCAGCCATAATTACATACTAATTATTGTTGCAGCAATTATATTTTTTGCTTGCAAATCACTGATCGGCTATCTGACCTACAGAAAATTCTTGAATAAGATGATGTTACTACTCTTGTTCCTTCATTTCTAAACACCTTTATCCTGTGGAGGTGTTCTTTTTCATTGCATGCCAAGTTCCTCATTATTCAGGAAGATTTGCTTCTATTAGAACTTTTTCAAAGCCGTGAAAGTCATTTCGCATCTAGCAAACTGAGATGTATTATGGATTCCTGAGCTGTAAATAGTTTATGAGGTTCAATCATTACGGAATGTGTAAAGTTACATTACTTTAAGAATAATTTAGAAGAAAATAAAACAACATAAGAGAAAATAGTAGGTGTTTGTACAATAGCATCATTTATTAGTCACATTGAAGACCGTGAAATTCAATCAGTTCTAGAATTCGCTCTTAGTCTATCTAAAAGTCATCTTCAAAAATTAAAATCTCTTTTTAACGAAGAACAATATCCAGTACCTGACGGATTCCAACAGGAACATGACGTCATAAAAGAAGCTCCACGGTTGTTTACTGATGATTTTTGTTTATTCTACATTCAAAATATGGGCAAAATAGGTTTGGAATTCTATACAACAGCTTTATCAAATGCCGCTCGTCTGGATATTTGTGAGTATTTTACTGAATGTTTAAATGAATCGGCACGTTTATTAAATAAAGCCACAGAAATCATGTTATTGAAAGGTACTTTCATTCGAGCTCCATTTATCCCAACTCCCTCTAAAAATGAATATGTTCAAAAACAAAGTTACATGGCTGGTTTCTTTGGTCATCATAGACCATTGAATGTTATTGAGATTTCTAACATTTACTATAATCTCATACAAAATCAGTTAGGACGGACATTGCTAATGGGGTTTAGCCAAGTAGCCAGTTCTGAAGAAGTTCGTGAATACCTGGTCAGGGGTAGAGATATTGCAGATAAACACGTCGAAATTTTCGGTTCCCTTCTTAGTAAGGAGTTCCTTCCTTCTGCAAGTGCATGGGATACAATGCCAACAACCTCCACGACTAAAACATTTTCCGATAAACTTATAATGTTTCACGCTACTTCTTTAAATGCTGATGGAATAGCTCACTACGGAAGAAGCTTAGCGCTTAGTCCAAGAAGAGATCTTGCATCGCATTATACTCGTTTAACATCTGAAGTTTTAAACTTTGCCGAAGATGGGGCCAATATTATGATTAATAACGGTTGGTTAGAACAACCACCACAAGCATCTGATAGAGATCTATTATCCTCCCAACAATAGATATTATGGGGGTAATTATTGTAGTCGGTTCTGGGAAACCCCCCGTATAACTTAATCGAACCGAGGGAGTTAAGTATCTGCCTTTCTATGAATACATCCTTTCACATTCACAAATAATGTAACTAGTACATGAAGGAGGCCAAAAAATGAACAATCAACGCGCAAAAGAGATTGCAGTTTCACCTACCATGGTTGATGTCACTTATAACGGAACACCAATCTACATCCAAAATGTCGACGAAAAGAATGAAACAGCCAGAATTTATCCTTTGGATAAACCAGAAAACGAGCAAAGCGTCCCATTAAGCAGTTTAGTCGAGAGATCTCAAATGTTAGAGCTGGAAGACATTAAAATGATATGCCCATCGACTAAATAATTGAAAGAATTAAAAAAGACGTTTAGAGCAGGGGAACAGTTGGTTATGATATCAAATACTAACCTGTTGCAACCGAGAGTTGAATATGAACATGAGAAGGCAGCGGACCAAATCGGACCGCTGCCTTTTCTCAACTAATGGGCAGTTTAACGCAACAAAATGCTTCAATTATCGTTAATAATAAGAGGTGAAAATAAGTTGCGTCGAAAACAGAAATTAGCTGGATTGAAAAGGAGCTTTTAATTAATGAAAATGAAGTTGAAAATTATTTTAACATTGGCGGTAATACTTGTCGCACTTACAGGTTGCTTAAACAAGGAAAACAAGATTGCTGACCCAACACCACTTCCGACTACAGCTCCAATCTCATCATCTGATTTTAAGTTATCAGCCAAAGAACAAGAGGTGTATAACAACTTTCAAAAAGATTTAAATGAACAGCATTTAAAAGGGTTAGAACCAATTAGTATAGCTAAGATATACGTTCAAGCCTCATTGGATAATATAAGAGATGTCATTTATGCTCTGTACACGGATAGAAAAGGGCATGTTCTATGGACAAAAGAAGAGTTTGAAAACTTTCCAGTTTCAGACAGAGGGACAAAAGAAGAGGTCCTTAAACTATTTAAAAATATTGATAAAGGAAAATTCATACAAACAAGCGATTTTGAAGGATTTATTGAGTATCAATCAAGAAATGACGCAGAAGCTAAGTCGGGTTTCCAAATGATTAAAGACGAAGATGGTATTTGGAATGTTGCATTTCAACCTATTCAATAACTAAATCGTTTAACTACGGATAACGATAGTTCAATGAGAACCAAGACGAGGCTGCCTGCTTTTAAGTAGCATAGAAGGGGCCAGTACTGATACTACTAAGCTGGTGTTAACTGTTTACATATTTAGGCTTAGCGAAAGAAGCCTTCACGCGTTGGCGCAGGGCTTCTTTGCACGGATCTAACTTGGCTTAGCTAGGCTGGCCTACTGTTGCAGCCTCATTGGACGTCTCTGCTTCACCCACACGCTCCTCATGGTTCGCAGCCACTGGAGTCTCCGTTTCCTTCTGAGGCACCAGAATTGTCACGACGATATCATTCGGGTCGGATTTCATTTCAATGCCGGCGGGCACTACAATTTGACTGACATGCAGGTTGTCACCTAGCCCCAAGCTAGATACTTCCACTTGAATGGAAGTCGGAACTTGGCTCGGCATGCAGCGAATCTCGATGTTGTGCATCTGAATTTGAATAATACCGCCATCATGCACACCCACAGCATCACCAATAAATTCCAGCGCAACGACCGTTTTGATCGGCTCATCCATATTAATTTGATGGAAGTCGATGTGGGACAACTCGCGGTTCAGCGGATTGCGTTGAATTTCATTAATCATGACCGGTTGACTTTTTGTACTGCCAGAGATAGCCAAATCAATAATGGCATGAGGATTTTGCCGAAGAACGACCTGCAATTCTTTCAAATCGATGCTTAGGACCGTAGTCGCCATTTTCTTGCCGTACACGACAGCGGGAATTTTCCCTTTGGAACGCATTTGCTTAATTTCTGATTTTGTTGCTTCTTTGCGGACTTCTGCTTGTAAAGAGACAGCCATATGAAAAAGAACCTCCTAATTTAGCCCGGCATCCAATTGAGCGGAAGCTCGCACTGCCAGGTGATTAACAGCTAGTTTATAACATACCCCAACTTTCGAGGTTCCATCCCAGAAATAAACAACTGCGTTTTCTTGGGACGAAGCGGTTATCTATAAGGTGACTCACTAAGGTAATCCATTACTTCGCTATCGGTGAACCGAGGGAGTTAAACATCTGAAGGGCTGCCGCGTTTAGGTAGCCCTTCACTCTGCTAACGGGTTGAATGATGGAACAAATTGTCTATATTCCTAGTATTCTTAACATGTTAAATTATCGATAGAAAAGTAAAGAATGTATGGGGTGAATCGGGTTGGGTAAGTTTTTAGTCATTATTTCAACCTTTGCAGTCTTATTGTCAGGATGCTCAGGAGATGTAAAGTATGACGAGCAAAACGTAAAAGAGTCCCCGATTGGATCGAAGGCGAAGGCGGAAGTGACTGAAGGAGATTTCGTCTATCGCCTCGTTTCCGAGAAGTCAGTTTACGCCGAAGGCGAGAAAGTGGAAGTCTACGCGGAGCTTGAATACATAGGAGCTGAAGCAGAAGTCAAAATCGCCCATGCCAACTCGCCGTTCTATTTCCCGACGAAAGAGAAAATGAGAAACTTTGATATCCGCTACGGTATGCATCAGCCTGCACGCATGACGGTCCTGAAAAAGGGACTGCCGTTGAGAGAGAGATTTGTACCCCGTGGCGGTTATAGCCCGGAAGATCCGAAAGAATACGTCGACTTCATTAATGTCGTGTGGGAGGCATCTAAAAAAGGCACACTGCTTTGGGGGGACTACCAGGTATCTGGATCGGCTAATTTCGATCCGTTAAACGACTCGATGGTGAGCCAAGAAAGTCTTCGTTTGAACGTAGAGATCGAGTTTTTCATAGAAAAGCCTAAAAATAACGAATAACAAAAAAAGTGATAAGCACTTTTTATTGAACTAACCAGGAGTTGCATTGAAGCAGCTCCTTTTTTTCATTCAAGTAACGAGCAGTAGAGCGTGGTGGTAGCCAGCTGTTTGTGTTTAACTATTAGGTATGTTCCAGCAACAAAAGGGGGGGTGAGTAATGAGTAAAATACATACTGATAATTTTGCTTCATATTTTGGATTTCTTGATTTCGGCTATTACTATTGTCTTGTTTATTGTCATTAGGATTCAAAATGGGGCAGACATTGGAGGACTTGCTGCACTATTGATTTCAGGCAGTCTAAGACTTTGATATGAACGAACAATTGCATCAATTCTGACTGGTTCGGTGATCTGAAGCAGTACGCACAGGGTCTTCAGTTTATTTCTTCTGTTCCCGCATGTCTTAAAAAGGGTACATTATGGTCACAACATCCTAGTATTCTTAAGATGACTATATTTCAAGTAAAACTGAGGGACGGTGAACGATAGCACAATAAGTAAAAGGCTGCCGGCAAAATTTTTTTAGCATAAAAAACCTTCCGAATGGAAGGTTTAATTAATGTTTCAATACTTATGATTAAAGCTGCAAGTCCGATTCATTCGCTATATCCTAATCTTATTTAGAAATTTCTTATTTAGAAATTTCACTATATTTTTTAAAATTGTCTAGAAACGCCTGCCAGCCTGCTTTTTGCATCTCGATGGAATTGGTGGTTTCTGCTTCAAAAGCTTCAATTACCTTAGTATCGTTTTCTTGACGAATAAAAGTGATGGCAACTTTTCTTCCATCTCCCATAGTGTATGAGATAAATTCATTAATTCTCACTTCATCATAAACTCCACCAAGATCAAATCCAAAGCTTCCATCCTTTGCTTCCAATCTTGTAAGAAATTTGCCGCCAACCCTTAAATCATTTTCGGCATTTGGTGCATGCCAATCATCAGAAGCAAAAGACCATTTTGTTATATGCTGTGGTTCTGTCCAATATTCCCACACTTTTTCAACTGGTGCATGTACCGTGGTTTCTACCGTTATTGTTTGATTAACTGTTTCCATTCTAATTACCGCCTCACTATATGTAATTTAGAGTATCTACAGTAGTTAATTATACCATTAAACTAATGATGAACCATAATTAAGGGGGCCATTGTTATTTTTGGACAGCCTCAACTTTAACAGGAGTGGTTGGGGCCTTCTTATGGATCATTTCTCCGCCCAGATGACCCGTGTATGCTACAAGGATCACCATGACAAGAGCTCCAACTAAATAAAAAGGATTCTTCCCGATATCCAATGTTCTCCAAAAGCGGAAGACTAATCGAGTCAATAGGAGGAGAATTGCTGCAACCATCGTTAACTGTCCGAATAATTGGTGGTCAGGAAAGAGTGGATTTTTCGTCCATGCAGGTCCAGTGAGTACTGCTGCAATCGCTCCCAAAGCCCCTACGATCAAGCAGAGTAACCCCGCAAAATTCCATTCCTTTTTCTTAAACAAAGCAGCAATTAAGTCAAAGATGAAACTAAAAATTAGCATTGCTACAGGAACATGATTAAAAACATTGTGCAGATTTTTTAACATAAAGTCCATAAAATAATACCCCTTTTTCCTATTTATTTACTGACATTTAAAAGTATCGCAGAAGTATATATAAAAAACAATGTTTTTTTCCATAATTCGACAAAAAAATGGTCTATTTCCGTCTGACGTTTAAATATTTTATTGAAATGGCGGTAATTATCGAGTCCCACGATATCGGAAATCTCCAAAATATGGGAACTTCGGTCAAGCTAATAAACATCGTATGCGCCGGATCAGAACTTTAGTGTGAAATCAAACGGATATTTCAATAACAATAATAATACAATAAAAAACAATGCATATTTATTGTTAAACGATAAATTATATGCTAAAATCATGTTGTCATTAAATAAGTGAGGTGTTTTAAATGAATGTTAAACGAGGTTCAACCACTTTCTTAAAAGTTATTATTTTTCTGATTGGAATTGCCGTGCTTGCTTTGTGTATCTGGTTGCCTGAGATAGCTGTAAGAGATGCAAGGGTACATCCAGATACGGCTTACTTCCTAATCCCCTTTTTAGTATGTGCATACGGATTCTGTATTGCGTTTTCTGTTGCGTTGTATCACGCATATAAACTATTAACCTACATCGAAAAGAACAATGCTTTCTCTGATTTATCCCTTAAATCTCTGAAGATTATAAAGAAATGTGCTTTTACAGTTATTTTTCTCATTTTGTTAGGAATAGTAAGCTTAAGGGTACTAGCTAAAGTTACAGCTAGTGATGATGCAGCGGGACCTACATCATTATGTCTAATGGGTATTTTAGCAACAAGTATCATCGCAGCCATTGTGGACGTACTTCAAAAGCCATTAAAAAATGCCCCATAGCTCAATGAACCGCCTTTTAACCAAGGCGGTTTTCTTATGCTCAAATGAAGTTTCGCACAAATAGTAATTGCGTTGGTCAGAGGGATTTTTGTGCTAATCCAATGTATTTTCAATTTTTCGTAAAACCTTTTATCAAGATTGATTTCCAGGTTGGTTTGCACAGAATAAAATCAACAAATTAAGAAAAGAGATAAATGATGTTGGTTGATATACGCTAGACTTAAGTTAGTTTAGCTCTCGGAAACGATTTTTCAAGTAGTATTTTCATTCTCTGTGGCAGCTACAAATTACCTCATACTTCTCTAACAAGATCAACGTATAATTATGGGTACAGCTCAAGGTTATGTCAAACGAAGTGTGGAGTGTGACCACAAATGTCCAAAAATTACAGAATTCATAAAGATCATTTTCAAAATATTAAGAACTCCGAACAATTAATTGGCCATCTAAAAAGAAGATATGAAAATTTTGAGTTAGTTCAAAAAATAGCCAATGTAGGATATTGGGAGTACGACTTTCAAAAGGATGCTACTACATGGTCTACTCAACTATTTAATATACATGGAATAGAAGATGACTTTTCTATGAACTTTGATCAATTCCATACACTTATACACCCTGATGACCGTACACGAACAATTGAAAGGTTCAACGTAGCTCTTGATGAAAAAGCTGGGTACGAAATTGAATTTCGAATCGTCCATCCAGATGGAGAAATACGTAACGTGGTTCAAGTTACCGAGTTTTTAGTGAATGAGCTTAATGAGTTAACCCGAATCATTGGTTTCGTTCAGGATACTACTGTACATAAGAAGCTTCAGCTAAGCTTGGTAGAGGAAGAGCAGTACTATAAATCCCTTTTTGATAATAATCCTGATTCAGTATTTTCGTTTGACCTTCAAGGTAATTTCATTTCGTGTAACCCTGCTCTTCTAGTAACGTTTGGTTTTAGTGAAGAGGAGATTTTGTATGAGAATTTTGAAAATTTGGTGGAGCCAGCTTCTAGAGAAAAGACTAATCATTTCTTTATGGAAACCATACGAACTTGCATTCCGCAAAATTATGAAACGACTGGTATTCATAAAGATGGATCCATTCTTGAATTTAACGTGACCAATATCCCCATCATAGTTAATAATGAGTTAGTAGGGGTTTACGGAATTGCCAAAAATATTACAGCTCAAAAAGCAATAGAGAGTTCATTAATAGATGCAGAGACCAAATATCGAAGCTTGGTTGAACAGTCAATTGTTGGTGTATTTATTGCCGTGGAGGGAACCTTCATCTATTCGAATCCACACTTAAATAAGATGATGGGATATGATACGATAACAGGTCTGAAGGTGCTGAGCCTTATACACCCTGAAGATCAACAAAAAGTGGTAGATGAAATATCATTCTTGGCTGAAGGTGAATCTGTACAAAATTTTTGTCACAGAGGCATTAAGCTGGATGAATCCATCGTAATTATCGAGGTTCATTATAAGAAAGTTCTTCATCAGGGCAAGCTGGCGACAATCGGTACCGTTCTAGATGTAACGGAACGAAAGCAAACAGAGGAGTTAAATCAATTTCTAGCTTATCATGATTATTTAACGACGCTTCCTAATCGGAGGATGTTCGAGGAACAATTGGATCAATGCTTGAAAAGTAGTCGAATTGCCAACAAAAAGGTTGTTGTCATGTTAATCGATTTGGATCGTTTTAAATATGTAAATGATACACTTGGACATTCCTTTGGTGATGTATTATTAAAGTACTTTGCCTGGAGACTACAGGAATGTTTACTGGTAGGTCAAACTGTTTATCGTCTTGGTGGCGATGAGTTTTGCATCGTTCTATCTGAAGTGAACCATCATAATGAAATTAGTCGGCTTGCCGACAAGCTGACACAACTAACTAAGGAAGATTTTGTAATAGAAGGGTACGAACTTCATGTCACGATCAGTATAGGCATCAGTATGTCGCCTGAGGATGGAAGTACGGTGGAGACTTTATTCAAAAATGCGGATACGGCCTTGTATGTGGCCAAGTCTCAAGGGAGAGACCAGATTCAATATTACTCCGCTTCTTTAAATGTACAATCCTTCAAGCATTTTAATTTAAGTAACGATCTCCGAAAAGCGTTGGACAAAGAGGAATTTTTCCTTATGTACATGCCTCGTGTCGATACGCAAACAACGGAGATTGTTGGGGTTGAAGCTTTGATTAGATGGAAGCATCCTGAATGGGGCCTGATTTCTCCAGCTGAGTTCATACCGATTGCAGAAGAAACGGGACTTATTGTTCCAATAGGCGAATGGGTATTACATGAAGCTTGCAAGCAAAATAAAATTTGGCAAGACCAAGGCTTAAAACCCGTTACAACTTCGGTCAACTTTTCCGTGAAACAATTAATAAAGCCAAACATTTTGGAAACCATAGATAACATTATTGAAGCAACGGGAATAGCCGCGGGGCAGTTGGAAATTGAAATTACAGAAAGTTCATTCATCAGTAATGAAATCGAAGTAACTCAGCTGCTGGCCGAATTGAAAAAAAGGAATATCAAGGTCTCCTTAGACGACTTTGGAACCGGATATTCTTCTTTATATTTATTGAAGCAGTTAACCTTGGATACACTGAAAATAGACAGATCCTTTGTGGAGGAAATCCTTACGGATTCAGTGAATCGGAGCATTATTCAATGCATTATGACTTTAGCTAAAGAGCTGCATATGAATGTTGTGGCTGAGGGTGTAGAGACCGCTGAGCAATATGCTCTGTTGAAGGAGCTGCAATGCGATGAGATTCAAGGCTACTATTTCAGTCGTCCTCTGCATGTTGAGGCATTTGCCAAGCTGTTAAGAGATAACAACATTACATGAAGCTTATAACTGATTTAGGTGATTGTTTTGAACAGGAGATGAATAACCTACTTGCCCAATAATGGCCGCGAAAATCGCGGCTTTTTTGTTTTATGGGATGATAAGAAAGAAGGTTAGTTCGGTTAAAATATAGCTGAAATCTGGACTTACAGTTAAGCTAACGGGCAGCAGGATTATTTAACCAAATAGCGAATAGATAGTCTTTGTATACTTCGAAAATACTGGATTCCAGGGTCGTTAATACTGTGGAGGTCTTCACGAGTCATTTCCCTTTGATTGTATTAGTGATTTTATGTTTTTCGAAACGGAGTTGGAAAAGTCAGACATTATAACAGTAGGTTCAAGTAATCGATGAGACGAAGAGGGGGAAACCGAAATGAAAACGATCAAGTGCATGATGGACCACCTGTACTGGGCGGACGGACGCATCGTGGACGCGCTCGAGGAGAGTGAGACGAAGAACAAGGACCTTGTGAAGCTGGTTCGGCACGTCGCGGTCGCGGAACGAGTCTGGCTGTCCCGATTGCAATGCAAGGGCAGCACGCAATATTCGTTGTGGGAGGAAGCGGAAGACCTGACGGCGATCCGGACGATGTTCGAAGAAAACGCCGAGCAATATCGCGTCTATATCGAAGGGCTCCAGGAATCCGAGTTGGACGAGATGATCGACTATGCGAACCAGAGCGGGGTTCCGTTCCGAACGTCCGTCCGGGACATCCTGTTGCAGGTCCTCTTACATGGGCAATATCACCGGGGACAGATCAACCGGGCACTTCGGATCGAATCGGCAGAGCCTGTCCAAGTCGATTACATCACGTTCGCGAGGCTCTAACAGGGCCTAATAATCACCATTACTCGGAATGGGATTGGTATTGAACTCCCTCGTTATGATTTGATTTCCTCACGTAAGCTCGTCTATTCGCAGGATTTCATCCTTTAGGTTTCGATGATGAAATTTATCAATCTACAGGAAACTAATGGAGAACGATAGTGTGGAGCTTGCCTCGCGGCAGCTCCCTTTTTTTGTTCATTCAAGTAACGGGAGTAGATCGTAGAAGTATGCTACAACGTGGTTTGTTTTATTTGTTCGATGCAATCTTTGATCGTATCGGTGACCACTCTTGGCTCTGAAAACTGAGGGAAATGTCCGCTTTTTTCAGCGGAGATATGTTTGCTGTACTTAGACAATGAAAGAAGTTCCAACTGATGCTCTATTCGCTTTTTACGAACTTCCTCTGGTATCATGCGATTTTCTTTGCCGCCTGTAATCACATATACAGGTATGTCGGGAAAATGATCGATTTCATGGATTTGTTCCACCGTTTTTTTTACAAAATGAACTTCATTGAATTGTTTATGAGAAGAAAAGGCATCAAACATCGTGAACATCTTGTTAATTGTTCTTACTACCTTACCTTGATATTTATTAAGGCTTATGTCTTTCGGATGGCTGGATTCTAAAAAGACAATGCCAGCTACTTCGTTCGGGTAATGCCGGGCAAATAGATTTACATATAATCCCCCTAAAGAATGTCCAACAAGCAAAAATGGAGGTTCAAATCCTACTATCTTTAATGCCTCCCGTAACGTTTCGACAATCGAAAGCCCATCTTGGGGTTCGCTAGGCTTATCACTACCCAAAACACCAAAACGATTATAGGAAAATACAGATGACGACTCCGAAATTTCGGGGAGTATTTTCATCCAACCTTCTAGGGGTCCAGAACCTCCATTAATTAATACAATATTAGGTTTGCCGCTCCCGCTAATATTATATTGTATTTTCCCTTTTGAAGTATTCATTTTAGATATCTCTATTGCCAATGCACGACACCTCACATTGTTATAACTGCATTCACATTAGTGATACGTTATTAACGTTTGCGGGTTCCATTATTCGGGAATTTAGAGTTAGGCGTTGAGGATTAGTATATATTTCCAAATAATCCAAGAAATAAATGCTGATATCCAAGATATGAATCCGAATACAATCACGATTTTATTCTCACTCCAGCCATACTTCAAACTAAAGTGATAATGAATAGGTGCCATTCGGAATATTCTCAATTTGGTTTTCTTGTAATACCAAACTTGCAAAATGACAGATAGTTGCTCTGCTAGATAAACAAAAAATAATATCGGAATCAAAATTTCAACCTTTTCAATTACAGCCAAGAAAGCAAGAGAACCACCTATTGCAAGAGACCCAGTATCCCCCATAAACGCTTTTGCTGGATAAATATTATATATAAATAAACCTAACAAGCAGCCAATCATTACTAATGAGAAAGTCTGTACTTCAATTCTTTCCGAAATCACAAAAAAGAAAAAGAAAGTTGGTATTGCAACGTTTATTAGAAGTCCATCCAGCCCATCAGTAAAATTTATTGCATTGGCTGAACCCACTATAAATAACATTATTAATATCAGATATGCGAAAATTGGTAAATGGAGGTTATAACCTTTTAATAGGGTGATTTCTGAACTCAAATTGAACTGATAAAGTAACACAAACAACAATACGATAGTGAAAGCGAATTGAAAAATCAGTTTCGTTTTTCCTGAAATACCAGAGGGGTCTTGAAAAGCAGCCTTTTTAAAATCATCCATGAACCCCAATATGCCAAATAAAACAAAAGTTGCTCCAAGGAAAAGTACCAGTGGCTTAGGATGGAAGTATGTTGATGTAATTACCCCTATAAGTAGAATAATGCCTGCCATCAGCGGAGTACCACGCTTTGCTTGATGGTCCGGTGGCAACTCTACCCTGATAGGTTGAGTTAGGTTTAAACTACGCAACGTCCATATTAAAATAGGTGTTAATATAGCAACAAGCAGAAACGAAATACTAATAGCACTAAGTAATGAACTCTCCATTGGACTGGTTCTCCCCTAACGATATCATTCAGTTTTATTATACGTACACCATGTGGACAAATATTCCTCTGCATTATTTAAGGGGATACCACTAACCATTAAAAGGTTAGCCGATATGTCCCAATTAAATAATTACTATGTTATAAATTAATTGGATTATATAAACACTCATCTCTTAAATGAACGTTTATTCCAACATTTTACTAGAAATTATCTGTTTTCAGAAGATTCAATGGATCAAGGCTTCCAGGATGTTATAGTTGGCATGGAACGTACAGGTCACTACTGGCTAAACTAGGGAAGGGCAAGTATCTATTTTTCATATAACAGGGATGTTTGTCTACTAGCTATATACATTTGTCCAATCAATAACTTTGAGCTACACATATGCTTAAGTACCTTAAATCTAGGAGGCTAAAGTATGGCATATAGTGCAGCCAAGAAAAGTATCGGACATAAAAGCAAAGCTGTCTCTAAAAAAAGAAAGAAATCTAAGTGTTGTAAAATAAAAGTGATTTGTAAACGTGGACCTATAGGCCCAATGGGTCCCCAAGGTCCCCAAGGTACCCAAGGGCCAGTAGGACCACGAGGGGATACAGGTGCCGCAGGAGCTACAGGACCGCAAGGAAGTACGGGAGCCACTGGACCGAAAGGTGACATGGGAGATCGTGGGCCAAAAGGGAAAGAGGGAGAAAGAGGGCCAAGAGGGAAAGAGGGAGATAGAGGGCCAAGAGGGCCTATGGGACCAACAGGCATGCAAGGACCACCGGGACCTCCTGCGAAAGACGAATGTGATTGCTGTGTAACCCCTATGCAATCTGTTTTAGAAGAGCTAAAGATATTAGAGGCTACATCGGTTGATGTTGGTACTGTTGATCAAATCTTCAATAATATCGACTTTTCAAGTGATGATGTGATAGTAAGCGATTTCCTATTAACATTTCCAGCCCAAGGTGCTACGCAAATTGTACCGATCTGCATGATTGTTGGCGTTCAATCTAGTGCTATTACAAATGAGTTTCCACTGACGCCTGCTGATCCAGATTGTGATTGTTGTGAAGGCGCGCTTCGTGAACGGCTTGCAACGCTTACCACTGTTGTAGCTATGACGACAGATGGAGGGACATTCGGCATGGTAACAGGAACCATCATTGGACTTGGTCAGGGAATTGTCATTATTGACCCTCCTGGTGCTGGAACGAACCCAGCTGCTATCTCAATCTGTCAGATTACCGGCTTAATGGTACCGAATCCTCTTTAAGATAAATGAACTGCCCCATCTTGGCCTGCTGGCTGGGGAATTGTGAAGTCCAAGTCGCTAGGAATTGTCACTAAGGACGGATGAATATCTGCCCATACATCCAATGTTAGTAAGACAACACCACTTTCCTCACATCGATTGAATACATCAATTACCGTCTATTCGCGCTCAACCGCAACAGATTTTGGTAAAAACGCTCTTGGTGCTCGCGAGCAACAGTGACAAGGATCTTCTTCTCCAACAGATACTCCTGAAATGGTCGCAGAGAAAATCTTGGCTGCAGCTTTACATGAGCCAGACGAGCATGGGGCATCTTTTACCTATTTCAGGGTTTGAGTTAATTATAATTAATCTTTCCCTATATGGTGGATGATCTTAATGTTAAGATTGTGTTGCAGTAAAAATAAAAAGTAACGAGGTGAGGACAATGAAAACAAAAAAATATACGTCTTATCCTCATGCTACTTTTTAGTTATTCTTTTACGATTACATTAGGCTCTGAGGGTAGGTTCACTCTCAGGGCTTTTATATTTAGGCAGAAGGAACGTTTAAGCTTTCTTGCCGGTGTATGACAGCCACTTCTTGGAGTGGCTGTTATTTTTTTTGACAAAAAGGGGTGGTCAAGGCAACAATAGTGTTTTTTTGAAATTGGTTAGGATTTACTCATTTATCTTTGCAAATTGATCTGAACTCTATCAGGGGGACTATGTATTGAACTTGAATTACTTAGGATGGAATTCATTTTTTGCGAAAAATTTCAAACAGTGCCGGTCTATGTTTGAGCAGGCTCATACCTGGAGATTAGGGGTCGATCGGTTTCGTCGTTGCCTTGTTCCAAAGGATAAGGGTCCCCCCCCCTTCGTGAGATATCGTTTCAACTTCGGCATTTTTCTCCGTTATTCACCGCTTTCCAAATATGAAAGGATGATGCTTTATTAAAAGACTCGCGCAATATTTTCGATCATTGCAATCCGATCAGTCAGCTTACGGTATGATTTATGAAGGTTCATACTTTGATGATGGTGGTACGGTATCTGACCCAACCTATTGGTATAATGATGTTGCGTATTACATTGAACGGACACATAAACTCACACTGGATAAACCATGTATCACCATAAAAATACCTTTTGACCGTCTCGGCCTAGATGAACATATGGATCAAGTTGTTCTCTCAGATTTTGCATTAAGAAAATGGGTTGATCATATTGAGGCATTAAATAAATTGATTTATAACCGGTCACGTTCTGATAAAGATAATGGTGCTTTTTATTGTTTCCGCCCAACTAATGTGGTGTTGCAACGTAATGCATCCTTTGTCGAAGTTATCTCCGAACAATGGTATCTATGCTTAATGATTACAGTTCAACTTCCATTCAAAAATAATGATAAAGCTATGCGCATGCTCTGCAAAATGCTTCCAAAAGAAGTGGAGGAGTTAATTGCCAAGTGGGATCTCATCAAATTAAATGCTGCCTATGAATTGGTAAAAAAACAAAATATGATTCGCGAATGGCTGAAATCTAGTAGATATTGTGCGTTTATTGCGAATGGCAGTATTTTGCCAAGAAATACAAACAACAGCGGGCCACTGGAGGGTGCCTTGCCTTTTACATCCCCGGAAGATATTGAAATTGAAATTTGTGGTGTGCGAGGAATGGGAATAAAACAAGGTGTGACGGTCATCACCGGCGGTGGTTATTCGGGTAAAAGCACATTGCTGGATGCACTAAATTCGGGGATCTACAATCACAGCATGGGCGACGGACGAGAATTTGTGATTACAGATCAAAGTGCAATGGAAATATCCGCAGAGGAAGGCCGTTCCATAAAAAATATCAATATTACGCCTTTCATTAAATGGATTCCCAATAGTTCGGCTGAACAATTTTCCACTGACTACGACTCAGGTTCCACATCTCAAGCCGCAAATATTATGGAGGCAATCAATGTCGGGTGTAAGCTTCTTCTTATTGATGAAGACAGAAGTGCGACGAATTTCATGATTCAAGACATCAAAATGCGTTCATTAATCAAGCATGAGCCCATTACACCTTTTACGGAACGTGTCAGGGAGCTTTATGAGACAGTTGGCGTATCTTCTGTTCTTGTTATTGGAGGTAGCGGGGAATTTTTATCCGTTGCCGATCAAATCATCCTGATGGACAATTTTGTGCCCAAAAACGTAACTCAGGAAGCAAAGAATTTATGTGAACACGACAAACCACGTGAACGAATCCCCTTTACCAAATGGGAGATAGAAAGAAAAATAACCACCGATCACTTTTCGAGCTATCCACAGGGCAGTGGTACAGAAAAGCTGATGGTTTCATCCATGGGATACATCATGATAGGTGATGAACAAATTGATATCAGAGGGCTTTACAATATCACATCACCCGCCCAGGTTGCAGCTATTGCCTTTTTAATTCGAAAAATCGCTATTAGTAATCAGGATCGCCTCATCATTCTTCATGAAAAGATCAAAAAAGCTCTCGAAGATATGGAGAGGGAAGGTGTGGATATTGTATTTTCTTCCTTTTTTCCTGGTTTCGAAAGATGGCTTGAATTACCAAGAATGAATGAAGTATTATCTGTCATAAACCGAATGAAACACTTGAATTTTATTCAGCTCGAGCCCGCTGAACACCTCTAATAAGGAAAAAAAAAGAAGTCGACCACCTCGTGGTCGGCTTCTAATTATTCTATTGCGCAGTCAGGATTTGTGGTCCATCAGCTGTGATGGCGATCGTATGCTCGTATTGGGCTGCGAGCTTACGGTCCAGCGTCCGCGCTGTCCAACCGTCTGGATCGATTGACATGTAGTAAGTGCCTTCGGTGATCATTGGCTCAATCGTGAACACCATGCCTTCTTTGATGCGGAGGCCTTTACCGGGCTTGCCGACATGCATATAGTTCGGCGCCTCGTGCAGGTCCCGGCCGATGCCATGCGCGAGTAGGTCACGTACGACGCCGAATCCGTTCGATTCGGCATGTCGTTGGATGGCGCTCGTCACGTCGCCGAGTCGATTGCCGGGTTGCGCCTGCGCGATACCGAGATCAAGGCATTCCTTCGTGACGCGCATCAACTTCTCGGCCGTCGGCGAGATCTTTCCGACCGCATAGTTCCACGCTGAATCGCCGAGCCAGCCGTCGAGCTCCGCGACCGTGTCGATCGTCACGATATCGCCCTCCTCAAGTGGCTTATCGCTAGGAAAGCCATGCGCGATCACATCGTTGACAGAGGCACAGGTAGCATATTGATAGCCCTTGTAGCCCTTCGTGTAGGGCTTCGCGCCGTGATTCAAAATAATTTCCTCGAAAATGCGCTCAATCTCGTTCGTCGTGATTCCCGGTTTAATAAGCGGGGCAATCGTGCGATGGCATTCGGCCACCACTTGGCATGCCTTGCGGATAGCTTCGATTTCATGCTTGCTTTTTAAGATGACCATGTTCGTATCAGGACTCCTTCGTAATAGCGTGCATCGCGAGCTTCGCAATTCGATCGACATCCAGCTCGGAAGTGCCGGCATAGTAGTGCAGCCCGCAGCAGCCGACAAGCACGGCAAGCATATGGTCGACGCTGTCGTCTTCACGCTGAGCAAACGATTGGAGCGGGGTATACAGCCGTTCCATGAATCGTCTCTTGGTGGAGTGCCGATCCCTCTCAGGTAAGCCTGCATAATGTTCCGCCGCCATTTTGTAGACGAGATATGCACGGGCGTCCGACTCCCACAGCCGGAGCAGCGACTTGCAATACGTCAACATCTGTCTCTCATCCTGATCGCCGCCGTAGATGTTAGCCCATTCGGCCAGAGCTTGCTCGCATCGCTCAAAACCGCTGGCGAGCACATCTTCAATTAATAAATGTCGGTTGGGGTAATAATGGTATACTGTGCCGTAACCGATCTCGGCCTCGCGAGCGACGTCGCGAATATCAAAGCTGCCGCCCGTGCGGAAGTAGGTGCGAGCGGCAGCGTCAAGGATCTGTTCACTGCGCTGCATGCGGATGAGCTCATTTTGTTCTTTGGTACGGGGGCACATCGTCGCGAAACCTCCTTATATAGACCTGCAAATTTGTCGATATAAACATAGTAACGCATGAAGAGGAGATATGCAACTTATCTGTTAGAGAAATAAAAAACTGCGGACGGGCAGGATGTGGAAAAAGTTGGTCCTTTTAGACTATCCTTTTTTTGTTATTTAAAGATATGATTGAATGATGCTTTGGAAAAACATAGGGGAAAGTGAGGTTAATATATTGACGAATATAATCCGGTGTATCAGTGTAATGATACCGCTATTACTTAGCATTCTCGCTTGCAGTAATGATCAGGTTCATCAAACCGGGATGCCAACAGCAAATTCTCGACATAGTGACCAGCAATCGGTCTATAGACCTGACTTGTTTCGTGAGCAAACAACTTATCCCTTTGGTAAAAGTTTTGAACAACCACTAGAGTCAGACACTCCTCCTTCTGAGGCGAAGCTTATCAAAAGCTTTGTTCTATCTCGCTCTGAGGCGGAAGTTCAAATTTATCAAATTGGCAGTGAGGCCTCCCTAATATATACGGGGTATCTCAAGGGAAAGAACTCGCAATGGAAGTTGGGTAACTTGACCAATTTTAATGAAAATCAAGCCTGGATCAATCCGTTGAATTTCTTAATTGGGGATGTGTCTGGGGCGTCTATTGAAATCCCTTTTGGTCAAATAGGTGCAAGGAATGGGTTGTTGATTTATCATCACAAAACCGATTCTTGGAACGTTGTCGATTTTCAAGGACATTCAGCCATCCCGATGGATCTCGACAATGACGGTATCCCTGAATGGGTGGGAAACCAGACGGATTGGGTGCCGCCTGCAGTGGAGATCCATCGTTGGGTCGCAGAATATGATCGTTTCGAATCGACTGTTATTCAATGGGATAGAAGTCTATTCCCTGATGCGGTAATCGAAGATGTTTTTTACTCATCCCTTTTTGTGGAGGAGGGGCAGCATTTCATTGAAATCGGCAACAAAGATGGTTACGCCTTTTTTACATTTGACCATGGGTTCTTAAAACAGTTCATACCCACAGACACCAAAAGCCGCGTCTTGGAAAAACAAATGGACCGACATCATTAACCCACAGACTGTTGCTGTGGGTCTCTTTTTGTTTTTAATCGAAAGGGCACTATTCGGAAAATGTAAATTAAACTTGATAATGACGGGAGTATCCAATAACTTATGTGATATCCGGTCTTATAATCAATGAATACGACGGGTCAATAACCAAAATAGAAGAGCCGAAGCACTTACAAATGCACCTAACACGCACACTCCATTCCAACCAAAGTAATCATAGATACTGGTAGATGCAATGGACCCGGTGGCGCTGCCAATGGAATAGAAAATCATGTAACCAGCAGTAAGCCTACTACGTGCCTCAGGGCGTAAAGTAAGAATCATGCTCTGGTTGGTAACATGTACAGCTTGTACTGCTAGATCAAGAAGGACAATACCTACGATTAATGCGAGAAGCGAATGTTGCGTATAACTTATTGGCAACCATGAGATAAGCAACAGAATCAATGCCACGCCTGTGGTCCTCTGCCCTAAACCTCGATCGGCAAGACGACCTGCTCGCGCTGCTGCTAGCGCCCCAGTAACCCCAGCAAGACCAAACGCTCCAATCGCAGTATGTGAAAGAGAAAGCGGCGGAGCGCTGAGAGGCAGCACTAGGGACGTCCATAATATACTGAAAGCAGTAAAAATCATCAGGGCAAGTACAGCACGGATTCGCAGAATTCGTTCTTGTGCGAACAACGTGAGCATCGAACGAAGCAACTGTAGGTAAGATAGTGATTCTCTTTTGTGCTCATCATGCGGCAGCACCCGAAACAATACACATGCCATAATTAGCGTTAAAACTGCTGAGACAAGGTAGACAGAACGCCAACCAGCTAAATCCGTTAATACGCCAGCGAATGTTCGCGCCAATAGAATACCAATAACAATTCCGCTTGTCACAACACCCACAACACGCCCTCGTTCTGCTGGGGCAGCCAAAGTTGACGCGAACGCAACGAGCGTCTGTGTCACTACGGCAAGCAATCCAACCGCAGCAATGCCTATGAATAGCACCATACTGTTTGTGGCGGTACCGACCACAATCAAAGCCAACACGGATACTAGCATCTGTCCAGCGATCAGCCAACGTCGATGTAATAAATCGCCGAGGGGCACTAGCAATAGCAATCCAAGTGCATAACAAACTTGCGTAATTGTAATAACAATGCCGACGGATGAAGGAGTAATATCGAACTCGTTTGAAATAGCGTCCAGCAAAGGTTGTGCGTAATATATGTTGGCGACAGCCAGTCCGCAGGCGATTGCAAACAAGAGTGCTAATTTTTGAGACATTGAAGAGGTGGGAAATGAGTCTGGTGTAATTAACGCATCTTGCACCGTTTCCCCGTTTACTGAGGTATAATCCAATGCTGCGACTTTTTCAACGAACTTTTCCATAGTACAGATAATGCCTCCTTAAGTTTTCCTTTGCCAAACCAAATAACGTACTGAACAGTATGTTATAATAGGTGCTAACTATAACTCTAAATAATTTGAACTGTCAAGTTATCACCCTAGATACTTTTAGAAGGTCACAAGATAAATGACTGAAACTTGAATTCATAGGAAATTTTCATTGAATTTAAGAACTGTGAAAATTAATCTTATTGACAGGGCACTCTTTGCACAATACAATTTTAACATACTGATCGTTACGAAATGAGGAAGTTGTTATGGCACGACAACGCGAATTTAATGAGAGCAAAGCATTGGATGCAGCTATGCAGATATTTTGGGAAAAAGGATTCGAAGCAACCTCTATAAGCGATTTGACTTCAAGAATGGGCATTCAGCGACCAAGCATATACTCAGCCTTTGGAGACAAAAAGGGACTATTTGAAGCTGCATTGCGTAAATATACGACTTCTCACGCTGCATATGTTCGAACTATTCTTCAAAACAATTCTTCCGTAAAAGAGGCATTTCGCGCTTTTTTTGAAAATATGGTGGCAAAAGAATATAAACAAAGCCCGAACTGGGGATGTTTTTGCATCAATTCAATGGTAGAACTTTCACCTCATGATGAGAAATTTGAAATCCTAACAAGAGAACATCAGATGTATCTTTCGGTAATATTTCAAGAAACGATTGAACGAGGTTTGCACTCAGGTGAGCTTGATACAGGTATTAACGCAAAGAATTTAGCACAGACACTAGTCGTATCTTTAATAGGACTTACTGTGATCATGAAAGCTCGTCCCGAACGATCATTTGTTGATAATTCAGTAGAAGTAATACTTACATTGCTTAAATAGAATCAACAAAAAAAGGTGAACCATTGTGACATCAGCAGATGTAGTACGTCATTTTTTTGAGATCGAGTCTACGTGCGTTGGAAGGGTGAACGCCTTTTTAGCAGGGTGGAGGAGATGGTAATACAATTTACGAATCTTTGTTAGATGGGGTTTGTAATGTGATCAAGGCCCCGGCGATTAACGGGCAGGATAGTTCCAATAAAGTAACGAATTGTTGATAATTCATATTTCTTCGAGAAGGGGATTTATTAGATGAAAAGAGTAGATGTTGCCTACGTGCTTCTCTTTGATGAACAAGGAAAAAATGTATTGATGGTCAAAAACAAGGGTATGAAATCTTCCTACTATACACTTCCTGGTGGAAGGGTAGAACGGGGAGAAACACTTGAAGAAGCTGCTATTCGTGCGGTAAAAGAAGAAACGGGCTTAGAGGTTGAATTAATTGGATGGAGCCTCAAAGAGCAGCAGAATACATACATATACCAAGTGAGTTAAAGGGATTAATAATTGGTAAATCATCAGCACCGTACTAAGAGGAACTATTAATCACACTTCATAATACAGTTTGTTGAAACAATAAAATATTGTAAATTTTCTACATACTGCAGGCAACTAATGAAACTACGTTTTCCGTTATTTTCGCTTCCATCTGTTTACTATCTATTTTTTCAGACATGGTTTGGTAGAATGATTTAAAACGAAGATGACTCTACTCATGTAATAAAATTCACACTTCTTTGTTAAGATTCATACTGGACAAAGCAGGAATCCTGTCATATTGTTTTCGTGTGATATATTGAGAAAGAAGGGTAGGGTATGCCATGTGGAGCCGGATAAAGCCGAAGAAGATGTATTTAAACATATTTATGTATTCCTGCATTGCAGTGAGCTTGCTTACCCTAGTATTTACCGTTTTCCTCAGCCAACAGTTCTCTAAAAGCGCGATGGATGAAACGGACAAGTCCAATCAGGTGAAAATTAATCAAATCGTTAAAACCTCGGAATTTACCCTGCAAAAATTACGTCAGTTTGCGCTAAGAATCTATTCGGATCAAAGTATTGCGCTTTGGATAAACATGGGGGAGGACCAGTATTCCCCTTTGACATTGGATAAAGCAGCGACAAGTGTAAGGGGATTTATGAGCAGTGAGCCTTTCATTCGAGGCATTTATTTAATTAACTTTAATATTGATCAAATCTACACTTCTGAATCGAGCATCTATACGACAAAGGATTTTTATGACCAAACGATGTTGGACTACATTAAGAATCAAAAAACGCCGTATTTGCAGTATGTTAACCATGAGGTGGGAGGAGAATCGTTTCTTGCACTTGTCGTACCAGCAGCCGGACCTAATCAGAACTTTCAGGGATTTGTTGCAATTCTGTTCAGTAAACCATTGTTGAATGAGAACATGCTGCAGATTTCAGCAGATGATCTTAATAAAATTTATATTGAAGGCAAAAATAAAGAGTTCATCCTGGGGAATACGGACCCTGCGTTAACCAAAGCGCTAATGGAAATAGATAAATCGGCAGTAGACCAGGGCTGGAAATGGAAGTTTGGCAATGAAACCTGGTCCATTCAGTCAGAACGGTTTCCTGTAGAAGGATGGAATATATATCACATGGCGCCGATCTCCTTATGGCAAGCAAAGGTTGCTAAGATTCGTATCCAAATTATTGGTTCTTCGATCTTTCTGCTGTTAGCCTTGCTGTTATATTTGTTTTGGCAATCATACCGCAGCTTAAAGCCTCTTAGCGACTTGGTCTCTCAAATACGAAACAAACTAGGCAAGGAACATGCTATCCTACAAGCATCAAATGCCGGCAATGAAATGGCATGGATTCATTCCGGTTTCCATTCGCTTGTTGAGAAGATTGAACAATTGGATTCATCGATCAAAAGCAGCAAAGCTCTGGTGAAGGATGATTTCTTGCGTCAATGGATTCTTAATTCGAAGTCATCCAAACCAATTGAAGAGTTTATTAGGAACCAAACGCAAATTCTCGAAACGGGATCATTCCGTATGGCGGTCATTCGTCTGGAATCGTACGGACGCTTCGAAGAACAGTTTGACTTTGCTTCGCGCAAATTATTGCGTTTTGCATTAGGGAATATTATGGTCGAAGTTCTTTCGAATCACGGGTTTGTTGCGGAAACAGTCGATTTCGGCTCTGATCACATTGTGGCACTCATTTCTTTGTCTACTTCAGAGGAAGAAATGGCACTAGCAATAGGAGCGATGGATGACGTTAAGGTTCAGATCAGTCGATGGCTTAAGCTGGAAGTGCATGCAGCTATCAGTTCCGTGCTTGATGTTGAGGAGAATCTGCAGATTATCTATAACCAGCTTTACGAACTGACGTTAATGGGATTCATTAATCATGAGGATAGGGTGTTCACTTCTGATGATTTGGAGCGATATGAACGAGGCAAAGACAGTGATCTCGATGAAGCATTGTTGAAACAGGTTATTCAATCTGTTCAGCTTAAGAATGATAAAGCACTTGAAGGTTATTTGGATCACCTCACCTTGCATATGCAGGAACTAAGCTATCAGGAATGCAAACTGCAGTTGACTCACATCATTTATTCCATCATGAAAAGCTTCAAAAACTATAAAACATTTCAAGGGATGAAGAGTATCCATTCTTTTCTTGAACAATTCGCCACCTTAGGTGAAGTGAAAGCGTGGCTGTACCAGGTGATGCTGCAGACCATAGAACAGAACCGGAAGAAGAATGCCTCGAGCCGAAAGGATGAGGTCGCTGCGGAGATGATCGAATATGTACGCAATCATCTTCACAATCCGATGCTTTCCGTAGATGACATTGCCGCACATGTATCCATGTCTGTGAACTATGCCAGACAAATATTCAAGGATCAGTTTAATTGCTCATTATCCGATTATATTACAGACCAACGGATCGAGCATGTCATCAAGCTGCTTACAACGACCGATTGGACCGTTGCAGATATAACGGAACAGTCTGGATTTCAAACTAAGAGCACCTTCTTTGCGGCATTCAAGCGAGCGACCGGGATGACGCCGAACCAATACCGTATGGGAAAACATGATGTAGAGCATTGAAATTCGTACTCTGATTGTTGGGCAATTGATACTCCCCCCTTTATAACATTTCATACTGATTGATAGATACCGGACTGTACGGAAACTGAGCAATCCGGGTATGATCTAGTACGAACCGAGCACACCGGACACACGAAACCAAAATGCGTACGATGGTTATGTCGTTGCTCGGTTGATCATAAAACAGGAGGGGTTAAACAGTGAAGTTAAGAAGTAAAAGTACCTTATTAATGGTGACATCGCTAATACTGGCAGGAACATTGGCCGCTTGCGGTTCGAAGGAGGCGGCAACTTCCCCAACCGGCAAACCAGCAGCTTCCACGGTGGCCAAATTAGATCCGGTTACATTGAAAATCATGTTCCCGGGAGATCCGCCAGCCAATTGGAGTGAAGTGAAGGGAGAGATGGAGAATCGTCTTGCCGGTTCGCTTAATGTGAAGCTGAACGTGGTGTTTATTCCATGGGCGGATGTCCTTCAGAAACGCCAAGTCGCATTGTCCTCCGCGGAAGATTACGATCTGATTTGGGACAATAATCCGTATCAAAATATTGCAGCTGGGCTCTATGAACCATTAGACTCATTCATTGATAAGTATGGACCTGAGATTAAGAGCAACCGCTCTGCGCAACTGCTAGAAGCCAACAAAGTGAACGGTAAATTGTACGCGGTACCGCTTGAAGTGAATTTCATTCGTCCGTGGACGTTTGTTATACGCAAGGACATCCGGGAGAAGCTGGGCATTGCTCCGATCAAGAGCTACGATGATCTGGTCAAATTTATGTATGCTGTGAAAGAGATGGCCCCGGATATCACCCCGTATATTCCGAACGGCACCGAACATACTGGTTTGAAGATGGCAAGTATGCTGGATCCGAAAGCCAATCTTGCCGCTATCTCGAATTATCCTGGGCTGTATACCAAAGGCAATGATGGAAAGGCCTATAATATCTTTGATAATATGGACCCGATGATCATGAAAAATTTCGAACAAAATCACAAGTTCTACCAGGATATGATTCTTGCCAAAGATGCCCTCATTCTTAAAAATGCGGAATTTGCTAAAGGAAAAGCAGCTGTATCAACCTTCAATGATTTCGGTGTAGCTCTTAGCACCAGAACTTCTCTGGAAAAGTCAGTTCCAGGAGCTTCCGCAGAAGCATTCAGCTTGTATGATCCAAGTATGAAGATGGCCTCAACTTTCAAAGCAGGAAACTTCATTGCCGTCCCAGTAGTCAGCAAAAACAAAGAACGCGCCATTCAATTCGTCAATTGGTTAAACCAGAAGGATAATTACGACTTACTTGCCTACGGAATAAAGGGTAAGAACTGGGAAGATTCGGGCGAGGGCCTTTTCAAACCCATTAAAGAAAGCCCTTATGCTGGTATTCCTTTCGCGTGGGGCTGGAACTCCAAGTTGGATCGGATCGATGCCAGCTTGCCTGAAGATGTTATCAAGTTGAACAAGTGGCAGCGGGATCCTAACAATTTTACAACAGATATTCTTGCCGGATTTACTTTCGATCCAAGCCCGGTATCCAATGAAATTGCACAATTGAGCAATGTGGGTAAAGAGTTGTATGATCCGATTATATTGGGTCTAATTGAACCGAAAGAGGGTTTAGCGAAGTTTAAGGATAAGGCTTATGCTAATGTCAAGAAAGTCCAAGTTGAGTATCAAAAACAGCTGGATGCGTACCTAGCCAGTAAAAAGAAGTAAACTGCCCTAAAAGCCGGCGACCTTGACCCAAGGTCCGCCGGCTTTTCATTTTAGTAAACTCCGGACTTCGTGTGTGATAGAATTCAAACCTCCATGGGCTGTTACAGTTCAAACTCATTGATAAAAGCAAGACTATACGCCAGCTCCACGAATGAGTAAGATACAGTCACATACGAAAGGAAAGGTGAGCATTATGATACTGGAACTCAGGAAGAACAAGTGGCTGTATGCTATGGCGCTTCCCGTAATTGTGTACGTTTTTATTTTTTCTTATTTACCGATGTCAGCTCATGTATTGGCCTTCAAGCAGTTTATACCTGTTAAAGGTATCTGGGGGAGCAGGTGGGTGGGACTCGACAATCTCATGTTTTTTTTCACGGGTCCGGATTGGTTGGCGGTTACTTTAAACACAGTATTCTTGAACCTTCTGTTCATTACGGCAGGTACAGTGAGCTCTTTATTAATTGCCCTGCTGATGAATGAAATCAGACATGTATTCTTCAAGAAGGTGACCCAGTCACTCGTGATCTTGCCTCATTTTATTTCCATTATCGTCGTTAACCTAATGGTCCTTAATTTCTTTAACGGGCAGGACGGCATGATCAATCAGCTGCTGAAGGACGTTGGCTTTCAGCCGGTTGATTGGTTTCAGACCCCTTCGGTCTGGCCTATGTTGCTGACGATCATATTCGTGTGGAAAGGCGCCGGGTGGGGTTCGATCATTTACCTTGCGACCATAACCGGCTTCTCCGAGGAATACTATGAAAGCGCGCGAATTGACGGCGCCAAGCGCTGGCAGCAGATCTGGCACATTACCTTGCCGTTGTTGCGGCCGACCATTATCGTACTTACGCTTCTCGCTTTGGGGCGGATCTTCTACGGTGATTTTGGCTTGATTTATGGCATTATAGGAGACAATTCTCTGCTCTACAAGGCTACGGATGTCATTGATACTTATACGTACCGATCCTTGAGGGATTTCTCGAATATGAACAGCTACAGCAATGCTGCGGCAATAGCATTATTCCAGTCGGCCATGGGCTTTATCACCATTCTTTTCTTCAATTGGATTGTCCGCCGAGTTGATAATGACTCAAAGTTATTCTAGAGAGGAGCTTGAGCTTAAGTATGATAGTGAAACAACGAGATGCATCTCAATGGACCGTGTCCGCCGTGGCATATGTATTCATAGGTTTTTTTGCCCTGATTTGCCTTATTCCCTTCTGGCTTGTGTATATCGGGTCGTTCACAGCGGAGCATCAGATTGTTAAAGGCTTCCAAATGTTCCCTACGGAATTTACACTTGATTCCTATCTTTTCTTATTTAAAGGCAGTCAAGTGTACCGAAGCGGCTTTGTTTCCATATTCGTTACTGTGGTCGGTACCGTCGGGGCTGTGCTCATGACTTCCATGTTTTCCTATGTCGCCTCTCATCTGAAGGTGAAATACCGGAATTTCCTTTCCTTTTATATTTATTTAACGCTGCTGTTTGCACCCGGTTTGGTCGGCTATTATTTGCTCATCTCCAACTGGCTGAACTTGCGGGACTCGTTATTGGCGTTGATCTTGCCGCATATGTTCTCCGTTTTCAACGCATTCTTGATGACCTCCTATTTCCGGACGCTTCCGTTTGAATTGAATGAGGCGGCGACGATGGATGGGGCGCATGAGATGTATATCTTCTTCCGAATTATTTGGCCGGTCTCGATGCCTGTCATTGCAACCATCACCCTGTTCTATGCGCTTTCGTACTGGAATGACTGGTTTAATGCGCTGTTGTTTATTGATAATCCGGAGAATCATCCGCTGCAGATGATGTTAAGAAGAATCGTGTCCAATGCGCAGAATCTGGATTATTTAAATGCGAATGTTAACATTGCGGTTTCCGCGTCAGGAGTTCAGCTTTCGACGGTATGTATTACGATCGGGCCGATCATCTTCTTGTACCCATTCCTACAGCGCTATTTCATCAAAGGCTTAACGATTGGCGCGGTCAAGGGATAGTTTTGATCACTCACATTGTAGTCTGTGGATTTCATTATCTCAAAAATAGGAGGAACATCTTCATGAAGCCGCATTTCCGATATTCCTCGCAGTCGGTGCTCGAACCGGTTCCTGGTTGTGAGTGGGCAAGCAAAATGGTGCTAAACCCAGCTATTGTAAAAGATCCGGCTTCTGATAAGCTGCATATGCTGTTTCGGGCTACGGGTCCATGGTCTCAAAAGCGCAAGGAAGGTAAGCACGACCCATATCCGATCTTTCTGGGGTACGCAGCAAGCAGCGACCTAGGCAAGACGTGGGATGCCGACTTTTCCAGGCCAGCACTTGCTCCTGCTCTGAATGAGGGGTTCGAAGACATCTACATTACAGATATACACGGTAATCGGGTGCGCGATTATTCCAACGGCTGCATCGAGGATCCGCGCATATTTCCAGTGGAAGGGGAGCTGTATCTTTCCGTGGCATGCCGTATGTTTCCGCCGGGTCCGTATTGGCTCATTGATCAGGAGCCTTCGGTTGATACACGCAACGACTATGTGCCGGAGTGGGTGCAAGAAGGTGATGATGCATTCCGCGTTGCAGCGCGTACCAACAATACCGTAACCGTCCTGTATAAGCTGGATTTGGATAAGCTGAAAGCAAGCCGTTATGAAGAAGCTTTTATCTATGTATGCCCATTGACGGAAGGCCATGTAAGCGATAACCGCGATGTATTCCTGTTCCCCGATAAGATGCGAATTGATGGGAAAATGCAATATGTGATGCTCCACCGTCCGATGAAACCTGCATTATTCCCGCAAGGATCTCAAGTAAAGAAACCATCGATCTACCTTGCTGCAGCGGAGAATTTGGAAGACTTCGCAACGGACCGGGTAACCCACCGACTGCTGGCAACCAGCCAATTCCACTGGGAGGACAACCGGATCGGAGCAAGCTGGGCGCCGCTCAAGATTTCAGCTAACGAATGGCTCGTTTCTTATCATGGTAAGAAAGATATCCACTTTGGGTATACACAATCCTTCCTGATTGTACGCGAGCAGGATAACGACTTCCCGGTTGTGACGCATCGATGCTCTGAGCGTTTAATGTACGCTCAACAGGCTTGGGAAATGCCGAGCGATTATCCTACGCCCTGCTTGTTTACAACAGGTGGAATTATTGCAGGAGATGATCTGATTATATCTTATGGCGCTGCAGATCAAAAGGTGGGTATTTCTTGGGTGAATTTCGCTGAGCTGGTTGCGTATGTTAAGCAATTTGACGCTGAAGGCCGGAAGATGGAGGAGTAATACAGACGAGTAAAGTATTGAATCGGCGCAAGAAATCGAGGATATCGATGATGTGCCGATTGAACCCAATAAATTGTAAGCGCTTATATTTCTCGATAGAATGAGAGGAGGTGGTCGATATGCAGCATCAAAATCAATTTTTCATAAAGAAGACTAAACAGATGCTCTCGAAGTAAGTTTTTTCGTTTGTAAGCGAATTCTTAAAAACTTGAAGGAAGAAAGAGGAGGTTAAAAATGATGGGGAAATGGCGTAAATGGTATCCAACCCGTGTTTTGACAGTATTTTTGGCACTCATCATGGCAGCAACGTTTATCCCTGCCGGAGATGTTCATGGGGCAGGCACGCTGCTTAAAACCGGCAATTATTCCTACAGCGTAGCCCCGAATGGGGGCAGTTCACCAGACAAGGGGGTAACCGGATTGATATCTTCAGCCAATGGCGTGCTGCTTGACGGATCAACCACAACGTATGCCGGATTCATGGGTAGCGGCACTGGTACTCCAGGGAGCATACAGGTCGTATTTGACCTGTTGAAGGATTACCCGTTGGACAGTATTAACGTTGTGCTGAACTCACCCAATTCGTTTTGGGGATTTAATGAGTTTACGGTAAAATACCGCCCGGAGGCTGCGGAGTATTACTATATTGCTGACAAACACACCAGAACACCAGGAATAACCTCAACGAGCCCAAGCTCAACCTGGAACTATGCGGTCAACATACCGATGTCGAACAAGACGGCCAGATTTATTATCATCGATATAAAGAGACCTCATGACTTTCAGCATATCCCTATCACCGAAGTTCAAATTTATAAAGGGACCGGACAGGAAGGCGTGAATCCCGCACCTGCGCTGACTGCGGAGCAAATGGCCCTCGAACTGAACAAAGACAGCTTATTGGCAGAAAATTTGCTGAAAACCGGAAATTATTACTTTAGCGTTGCCCCGAATGGAGGCAATAGTCCAGACAAAGGAGCTACCGGGCTCATATCCTCAACCAATGGAGTGCTGCTTGACGGATTAACGACAACGTATGCAGGATGGACGGGGAGCGCGACTGCCCCAGGAACTATACAAGTGGTATTTGACCTGCTGAAGGACTACCCGCTTGACCGTATAAACGTCATTCTGAATTCACCCAATTCGGCTTGGGGATTTAAAGAGTTTACGGTAAAATACCGTCCTGAGGCTGTAACGGATTATTATTATATTGCTGACAAACACATCAGAACACCTGGAATAGTCTCAACGAGCCCAAGCTCAACCTGGAATTATTCGGTCAACATACCGATGTCGAACAAGACGGCCAGATTTATTGTCATCGATATTAAGCGTCCTCATGCCTTTCAGCATATCCCCCTCACCGAAGTTCAAATTTATAAAGGGACCGGACAGGAAGGCGTGAATCCCGGACCTGCGCTTACTGCGGGGCAAATGGCTCTCGAACTGAAAAAAGACGGCTTAATGGCAGACAAGTATGGGCAGTGGGTTTATGAAACCTGGCCTGGAAAGGTAACATCCGACGAGCAACTGCAGCTGGAATATACGAATGAGGCGAATGCACTGTCAAATGTTTCACTTGATCTTGCAAAATTCGATCAGTACGGCGGGATTAAAAGTGGAGGAAGTTATACAAGCAGCGGTTATTTCAGACTTCAGCAAATCGATAACAAATGGTGGTTTATTTCTCCGGACGGGAATAAATTTATTCTAAAAGGCGTGGATGCCACAAGTATATGGGAGTGGGGATACGGGACGTCGCTTAAAAAGGCTGACGGTACCCCAAGAGGGGTGTTTGAGGAACTTCCCGATCCAGTCGCTTATGCTCCTGCCTATGTAAACGATTCTAATGGCGAAAGAGTAAGCTTCGTTGTCGCCAATATTATGAAAAAATACGGCAGCAACTATGAGTCGAAATGGGAAGATATCACAAAGAAACGTTTGATAGATTGGGGCTTTAATGCCTTTAGTAAGTGGACCAGACCCCAAAATATAACTTTTCCGTACATTAATGTCCTGCAAGACCCCGGCAGCTTAAAAAGGATTCAATGGACTTACGATGTTTTTGACCCGCAGAGTGAAGCCATTATAGAAACCGCATTGACCCCTCAGCTTGATAAAGCGAAGAATGACCCGTGGCTAATCGGTTATACTTACGATAATGAGGCCGGATGGACAACCGATATTGTAAAAGATGTACTGACATATAATTCGTCGTCTGCGGCTAAAAGCGCTTTCGTGAATTTTCTTGCACCAAGGTACAACAATGATATTACTGCCGTCAACCAGCTTTTAGGTACGAGCGCGGTATCGTTTGACGAGTTAAAGAATATTTCGATCAATATAACCAAGGTGCCTGCTGCGGATGTATCGGAATATATCAAGCTAGCGTCCAGAACCTATTTCTCAACGGTCAAAAATATTATCAAAAGACATGATACAAACCATCTGTTCCTAGGTTCGTCTGTAGTTCCCACCTGGCGGACCAGTCTGGAATGGGATTCGGCGGCAATGGAGTTTGTAGATGCATTTTCAGTGGACAATTACACGAACGATCCAAGTTGGATTTCCAGATATGAAGCTTTCGGAAAACCATTATTGAATCTGGAATATACATTTAGTACTACCCAGCGTGGGTTGTCACCCGTAAATGGGGCTACAAGTGTGGCTAGTATTGCGGATAGAGGTATGGCCTACAAGTCTTTCGTGGAAAGCGAAACTTCACATCCGTTATTTATTGGCTCAGGCTGGTTTTCGTACTTCGATCAAGCGGTTACATGGCGTAAAGACGGTGAGAATTTCAATATAGGCTTAGTAAACCAACAGGATCAGCCCTATACAGATATGGTAAATATCATGAAGACCGTCAATGCCGGGTTGGAAAATGTTCATGCTTACGGGATTAACCTCGCCTTGGACAGACCGGTTACGGCTAGCTCATCCAAAACGGCTGCTTTAGTTGCCGGGAATGCAGTCGATGGGAGGACAACTACGAGATGGGGATCGAACTATACCGACAATGAGTGGATCTATACGGATCTCGGCTCAATGAAGACTGTAAGCAGGGTTAGACTTAACTGGGAGACAGCATACGGTAAAGAATATAAGATTCAGGTGTCGGACAATGCTGTAGACTGGACCGATGTATACAATACCAATATAGGCAATGGAGGCATAGACGATATCTCTTTTTCGGCAACTAGCGCAAGGTATGTAAGGATGCTGGGTATAAAAAGAGGTACCGGTTACGGTTATTCACTGTGGGAATTTGAGGTATATGAGCAGCCTGGAGCTGCGCAAGATGAGATTCCACCGGTTACTACAGATGATGCGCCTTCTGGCTGGAAGAATACGGATGTAATGGTATCGCTGGAGGCAACTGACGATCAATCCGGTGTCGAAAACACGCAATACCGGAATAATGACGGGCAGTGGCAACCGTATTCGAATCTGATTACCGTTTCCGCTGAGGGTAATACCGTTCTGGAGTATATGAGCGTCGATAAGGCCGGAAACCCCGAATCCCCGAAGAGCGTGTCTATTAACATAGATAAGACGGCTCCGGTCACTACAGTTGGATTACCTCCGGCCAATGCCAACGGATGGTATCATTCGGATGTGAATTTGACCTTAAATGCGTCGGATCCGTTATCCGGTATCCATAAAGTTCTATATCGTATCAATGGCGGCCAATGGCTAATCTATGATGGCGCCATCGATGTTTCGGCTGAAGGAACGAATACGATAGAGTATCAAAGCAAGGATAAAGCAGGAAACACGGAAGAGCTAAAAAGTGTATTCGTGAAAGTAGATAAAACAGTACCGGAAATACAAATGAATCAGAATATGAACGAGCTGTGGCCAGCTAATCATAAAATGGTGACCGTAACGGCAGGCACTTACGGCACAATAGACCCGATTTCCGGCATTCAGTCCATTGTTTTAGAATCCATCACCTCCAACGAGCCGGATGATGGTCTTGGTGACGGAGACACCTCGCAGGATATTCAAAATGCAGACTTTGACACACCGGATTATATGTTTGATTTGAGGGCTGAGCGATCCGGAAGCGGAGGAGGACGGGTATACACCATTACTTACGTCGCTACGGATTATGCAGGCAACGAGAAAACAGTAATATTGAAAGTAACCGTTCCGAAGAACCAATGACAAGGATGATCTGATAAACAATGGCTCTCGCTCTAATTGTGGGGGCCATTTATCATTGAACTTTTACAATAATGGAGCTGATGCCAGTGGTAACAAGAAATGTTTGAAATATTGAATGAACATAAAAGCGTCTTCTGTGGGGGATTATGCTAATGAGGGACGTGTACTACATATAAATTTGAACACAAAGCAGGCGCGACGCGCCTGCTTTGTTCATTGAGGTAACGGGCAGTTTAATGCGGAAAATATGATATTAATGTGTAATTATTTGAGCAAAAAAATTGTAAAAACAAACAAAAAGACGGGAAAACACAAATACAATTCCGCTTTTTCGATACATAATGTATCTAGTAAGTGTGGAAATATATCTAGTGACTGGAGGAAGAAGCTTGAAGAAAAGGTTATCTTGCATACCCAACAAATTTCAAAAGATTATATCATCTGCCTTGATTGCTAGCATGGTTCTAACATTCACAGCCCCTGTGGCGGCCGTAACGGTCGCTGGAGAGGATACAATCTTGTTCCAAGATGATTTTAATGATCGCAATGCGGATGAGTGGACGACATATGGGGGATCCTGGAATACTTCAGATGGAGCCTACCATGCCAATAAGGGGCCCGGATTCAAGGCCGTTGCAAACGAAACAACCTTCAGCAACTTTGTATATGAAGCCGATATTTCCTTCAAGGATGGCATCAATTCGGATAATGCCGGACTTATTTTCAGGGTCAACAACCCAAGCGTCGGGGCAGATAATTTGCAAGGATATTATGCTGGCATTACAGCGAATAATCTTGTTCAACTTGGAAAAATGAATAACAATTGGACGGAACTTGCCTCCATTCCATTTACCGTGCAACAAAACAAAGTCTACCGTATGAAGGTAAAAGCCAAAGGAAGCAATATTGAGATTTACATCGATGGCAACCATGTGCTCAGTGCAGTAGATTCCACTTTTACGCAAGGATCTATTGGGGTCAGGTCCTTTTGGACGAATGCGACCTATGACAATTTGAAGGTAATGGATCTGCAGGGCGGTGTTGATCTTGATCAGAAGAAGTTGACACTTGAATCAGGGAAGACAGCCCAGCTTCACAACTTGGGATCAAGCGGCGCAGAAGTGACTTGGACCTCCAGCAATCCTGAAATCGCTTCCGTCAGAAGTAGCGGATTAGTAACGGCGTTATCGCCAGGTAGAGCTGTCATTGAAGCGGTGTCTACAAGCGGAGATTTCCGCTCGCAAGCAACAATAACCGTGCCGAACTCCGCGTCTATGCCGGAGATCCTTTACACGAACGACTTTAGCGGATCTAAGGTTGAAGGATGGTCTACGTACGAAGGTAATTGGACCGTCTCTAACGGACAGTATGCCGTAAACAGCGGTCCCGGCTATAAAGCGATACTTGACAGCAACAGCTTTACGGACTTCGTGCTCGAGGGCGATGTGCAAATTACGAGCGGGAACGAAGCAGGGCTTATTTTCAGAGCATCGAACGTTGCAAGTGGCTCGGATAATTTAGACGGATATTATGTAGGGATTAATGCTTCCTCACAAACAGCCGTACTCGGCCAAATGTCGAAAGGCCAGTGGCAAGAGCTCGCTTCAAAGAAGCTGCCGATCCTTGTAAACGAGTGGTACCACCTTAAGGTCGTTGCGAACGAAGAACACATTCAGGTTTACGTGAACGACAATCCACTCAACTTCAACGGGTATCCGAAATTTGACTTGTTGGACGCATCGCATATGGCTACTGGTAATATCGGACTGCGCACCTGGAATGCAGATGCCAGATTTGACAACATCAAAGTATCTTCGTACCACGAGTCGATAACTGGGCCAACGTATACCAACTCTGTGTTGCCGAACATTGCAGACCCATTCGTACTGCAACATGACGGCAAGTATTACTTATATGGGACGAATACCTCATCTGCAAACCCTAATAAGTTAAAGGGATTCAAGGTATACACTTCAACGGATCTGGTAGATTGGTCGGAGCAGGATGAATTGGCGTTAAAACAGTCTGATTCTTGGGGGACTAACGGCTTTTGGGCACCTGAAGTCGTGGAAAAGGACGGGACATTCTACATGTACTATGTAGTCAATGAAAGGCTTGCTGTAGCAACAAGCAGCTCTCCTTTAGGGCCGTTCGTCCAAGATGTCAAACAGCCGATGCATTTGAACACGCCAGAAATCGATGCACATATTTTTACAGACGATAACGGCACAAAGTACATTTACTTCGTCAGGTTCAACCAAGGCAATGAAATTTGGATGGCCGAACTGAGTGACGATATGAAGAGAATGAAGGACAATACTTTACAATTCGTGTTTCGGGCTACACAAGATTGGGAGCGCAGTCAAAAGAAGCCTGTTGCAAGTATTAACGAGGGGCCGTTTATGATCAAGCATAATGGAACCTACTACTTAACATATTCCGGCAACCATTTCGAAAGCCCGGACTATGGCGTTGGTTATGCAACCGCACCTACTCCAATGGGACCTTGGACGAAATATACATATAATCCGATCATGAAGTCCAACACTATTGTGCCTGGAGCGGGACATCATTCCTTGATCTATTCACCAGATGGTACGGAATTGTTCATGGTGTACCATACACATTATAAGCCTGGTGCAACTGAACCACGCAAGCTTGCGATTGATCGTGTTCATTTTGTACCGCAAGCCAGCGGTATCGATGCGATGGAAGTCTGGGGACCGACCATTACTCCTCAGCTTAAGCCTTCCGCCGAGCAGTCGACAAAACCGATGGCTTCATTAGAAGGCGCAAGCAGCGTGCAAGCTGGAAAGTCCTTTGATCTCATGTACGGTCTCAGCCATTTGAGCGTCACTCAAAGTATTTATGCACAGGATATCACGGTCACTTTCGATCCTACACAAGTTGAGTTTGTTGATGCAGAACCTGCTCAGCAGGGATTAGCCATTGCGGGTAAAAACGAAACATCAGGTCGCGTGCGCATCCTGCTGGCAAGTATAGGAGCAGACAATGGCGTTCATGCCAACGGAGATCTGCTGAAGCTCCACTTTAAGGCGAAATCTTCCTCACAACCAGCTGTAATCGGTCTAGCCAATGTGATTATCTCGAATGGCTTAGGAGAGGAAAGCGCACTTGGCAATGTATTCGTGAGTGTAGAAATTCAAGCAAGTGATCGAGCAGCGCTGAGCACCGCTATAGCAGCAGCGCTAGCGAAGTATGATGCCGCAGTGGAAGGAACAGAAGTGAATCAATATCCGTTAGGATCCAAGACAGTATTGCTGTCAGCGATCGAGAAAGCAAAATCGGTTCTGAACAATCCGAATGCTTCCCAACTGCAGATCGATCAAGCAGCAACAGAGCTTAACTCAACGCTTCAAGCCTTCATCGATTCGGTCAATACAACTCATCCTAGTGATGTCAACAGCGATGGACACGTTGCGATCGGCGATCTTGGGATCGTGGCTGCCTCATATGGAAAAACTTCCAATGATCCAAATTGGAGCGAGTACAAAAAAGCAGATGTTAACGATGACGGGAAAGTAGATATTGAAGACTTGTCAGAGGTAGCCCGAATGATTTTGAATTAAAGTGAACCTGTTCCGCTATTACATTGATGAAGGGATACACACTTTATTAATTTTATCGAGTGCAGAAGAAATTTTGTGAATTATGTGAATTCATCTAATGACTTTAATATAACGGATTTAAAAGAAATTGAATCGAAATGTGTTGCTTGGCGTTGTATGTTACAAATTGAATTTTTTAACTTAGACCCACAGCCCGTTGCTGTGGGTATCTTTTTGTTATTATACGAAAGGGCAGGATAGTTCTAACAGCACATAGGAATTATTTTAAAAATATGGTAATTTTATCAGGTTAGATAACCTCTTTATGCCAAAAATACGCTTCTTAAATTATGCAGATGGTAATAACGATTTGGAGGATAGTTGTTATAATAGCATTTTTGGTGTTTATGAGAGGAGGAAGCATGAAACGAAAAAATAAAGTAGTTCTCTTTATTATCATTTTCGTATCTATAGTTGGCTGGTACTCCTACATTAACTTTATCGGTGGGACTCGCCTTACTCCGATATCCGCGGCGAAAGCACAGACATCTGTAGGCAAGGATGTAACGGTCTTTGATCATGTAGATTTACCATGGGGAAAAGTTTATTTAATAGACACTCCGAATGGAGAGCGAACTGCAGTTGTTCGTAAAAATGGCCCGTTCTGGTTTTGTAATTATGTAACCACATTTGATAACGCAAATGCCTCCGATCATTTAAGAACTATTGGTTGGCTTAATTATCAGTACACAGCTGTTACCCCCCCAGAGTCGGTAGCACTTATGGCTGTTATTTCAAATGACCCACAAGTTGCATTTATCGAAGTCGGTGATGGAAGCGATCGTGTAAAAAGGAAAATAGAACCCAATAAACCACTTTTAGTATGGTGGCCTAAAACATATCCAGGGTCTACTTTAAACCCTTTAGCATTATCATCTGATGGTCAGACACTTTATGAATACCGTTTTGCTCAGGAAAATATAACAGATACGAAAACCTTAAAATGGTACCCAAAAAGGTAAATGATTGAACTAATGTAAGAACGAAAGTGAAGGAGCTTACCTCGAGGTAGCTCCTCTTTTTGTTCATTCAAGTAATGGGCAGGATAATTGAATTAATAACAATTGCAGATGTCAATTTTTTTCTGTTTAAGGAAGTTTTGATTATATCAACTAAACAAATTAATCGTAGCACGTTTTCCGCCTTATATAATAACGGGTGCAATTTGAAGGCTAATTTAGCATTAAATTTATCAATGTAGTAACTGCCGTTTCCATTCTATATTAATTCCATATAATATTAATAAACTAATAGATTGGAGTGAAATGGGAGTGAGTTCTAAAAGTAATCTTAAGGTTTCGTTCCTAACGTGGAATATTTATCAAGGTTTTGATGTTGCACCATTGTTTGCTGCGTCCCCACAGCAAATCCCTGAAGTTGTAACACAAGTCTTTAGGCAATTTCTTGCGACGAATTTTCCTGTTCGTGCCAAGGCAATTGCTAAAGCTATCGCTTCGGAAAAACCTGATCTTATCGGTTTGCAAGAAGCGGTGCGGGTGAAACTAGTTATTCCAACTTTCGGAACCGTCACCTACGACTTTATAGATATATTATTAAACGCGTTAGAGGAACGAGGTTTGAAATACGAAGTTGCGGCTCGTAATAATGATGCACAGGCGGAACTTCCAGATAGCAATGGAAATTTAGTTCAATTTTTGGAAAGGGATGCAATCCTGATTCGTAAAGACCATAAATTGGACGTGAAAAGAAGGCAGGAAGCTAATTTCCAAACAAATCTAACTGTATCCTTAGCAGGACAACCTTTTACAATACTCCGAGGATGGTCTTCTATAGATGTTAAGATTGATGGACAAGTTTTCAGGATGATTAATACACATTTGGATCCAACTGTTGAAGCCATACGGAATGCTCAAGCATTTGAAATTATTCAAGGACCTGCAAACACAAGTTTACCGGTGGTTATTACGGGAGATTTGAACGCCATTCCTAATAGCTCTACTTATAATCTGTTTATTAATGCTGGCTTTATAGATACATGGAATAAAGTGGGTGAAGGACCAGGCTTTACCCATGAACAGAGTCCTGATCTATTAAATGCAGTTTCATTGTTGACTGAAAGAGTCGACTATATTTTATTTAAAAACGGCTGGAAACCAATTGAAGCAGAATTAGTTGGAGAATCGCAGGAAGATCGAACAAAAACAGGGCTTTGGCCATCCGATCACGCAGGCGTATCTGCAAGTTTAAATTTAGAGGATCATCATGACCATGATGAAAGCAGTGACGAAAGCAGTAGTTAACATTTGTATAAGAATGAAAAGACCGTTTTTTATTAAATAAACGGTCTTTTTAGATGGAAAAGAGAAGCATCGATTTGATCGATGTTTCCCATAGAATTAGAAGAACCTTTAGAGCCTATTCCTTTAAAAAGTAAGGTTAATATAAGCAGAATTCTAAGTACTCTAGTTTATTGATTATGCTATAAAATAAGGTTCATTTCATCTTATCAAAACCTATATCAAAAATAATCATTAAAATTCCAGTATATGGGATCGACATCATTAAGCCGAATAACGGTTTGCGATAATGAATTCGCAACATTACAAACATGATTATATCGAAAAATGCTGACCAAAGTAGGTTCCAACCGTTATGATACGTAATTGATCCCCATTTCACAGATAGAAATTCAAGCAAAACAAAAAGGCCAGTGAAAAGGATAATGTAAACAGCCTGGCGACGAAGTTTACTATTTCGTGGGTAGTTCGAAAGGTATATCCAACTCGATATTGGCATGCCTATCAGAACAAGCAATAAGATCGGAATCATAGAAACCTTAAGACCATTCGGCTCCATTTGCCAAAGTTGATGTTGGTAACAGATCAACTCATAAAGACTATTACTCAATGCAGCAAAGAGGAGAGTTGGGTAGTACTTCTCCCAGTTTCGGTCAGCAAATTTAAGAGCGGCAAGTAACCATAAAATCGTGTAAATAATGGCAACCAAGGATATTTCTCCTTTTTTTATTTTCATGGCTATTATTCCAAATAATCCATCATTCATACAAGTTTCAAGAAACTCTTCTCATAATATTTAGGAGGGACCGCGGTTAGAGGAAAAAACGAATCGTCGTCGTTATAGAAGAAGAGGATGGAGGATTGGGTTTAAGGTTGTCTTTTGATCGTTGTGTTAGTTATTGTATAATGGATAATAGACGAGTGCCTCAATGGGTGTTTTATAATATAAAACATAGGAGAATGAAATGGCCTGGAGCAAATTGAAACAACATCTGGAGAGTTTTCTCAGTCCTGCGCTATATGGAAGGGTCGAATATCTTTCAACCAGCTACCGCTATTTACCAGATAAAGCAGGTCTTTGTTATATTGCGGTAGATAAAAAGAATGTACTCAATATGAGTAATACCATAATCAGATGGTATCAGACGGAGTTGGAAATTAAGAATGATTCAGACATCCAGATTCCAATCAACAATGAAGAAATCGAAGCGGTCAGAAAAGATACCAAAGGGAGTGTTCCGGAGGATCGTTTAAAAGTAATAGCAAGAAGTAGAAAAATATCGGAATATGCAAAGGAGCTTTTATCAGCACAATCATCATTAAGTAAATCAAATTTTATCGTTATAGCTAACAAGTTTTTATCCATTTCTATTGAGGAAAGCATAGAGAGCAATGATATCTTATTGAATATTCTAGCTTTGGTTGACAGACGTGTTGGAAAAAAGCGAATTTTAAACATGACCGAGAAAATGAAGTTAAAGCATCCAATTGTACAGTATTTTTTTGAACTACGACTTAGTACATATGAGAATAAATAACTCAATCACCTCCAAACGGGAGGTCTTTTTTGCGAACATTTGCTTATTTGCGAAATGTTTAACTCCCGCTCAATTTAATTGTGATGGATTTAGCAAAACAAATTAGATGATGACCTAACATTAAGTTCAACCCCGCGGGGCTGCTGTATGACCGCCACGACTGTTGAGCTAACGGGACACTATAGCTCACGTAGGGTAATTAATGCTAATTTTAATGAGCAGACCAACGATGAATTTTATCATTTTCATATAGGGAATTGTGACTTGAAAGAATATCACATTAATGGATGAGATAGTTTTGGATTCAACTAACGGTAACGCTATCTCAATCGAGTCTCGAAGATCGCTGTCCTGAAGAAGATAGAAGAGGAGTAATTACATGGATATCAACGAAAACGTTATTACCGCTGAGGTAAATGTAAATATTACTGGTTTATTTCCGTTTCAAATTGGATCTACAAAATCAGGAACAACATTGGGGGTTGTTAGATTAGGTGGTCACAAAGACAGTGGTGAGACAGGTTGGGAATGCGCTTCACGAGAAGCATATGAGGAGGCAACACTTCGTTTAACTCCGATCCAGCTACATACTGGTATGATGATTTTAAAACCGCCTCAAGGCGGTAAAGAGTACTTACATCAGTTCCCTCGACGATGGTTATGTTTAGCTTTAATGATGCGGTAACAGAGCTTGATAGAATTCGGCACGGAAAATATTTTTTCAAAAAGATATGAGAACGCTGAACGGTTTCCTCGTTTCGTGTTGCATTCAATGCAAGAAGCGAGTAAGTTTTGGGGAAGATCTGAGCCTCCTTTGCTTGAAGGGACAATATGATCTACAGTCGTTGCGGGTCGTCCACACCACAAACAAATGTAATGATCCCGTTTTAATGCAGCTTTTCGATAGTCTCGAAATAAAAATGGGTTGTAAAGTAATTGGATTGTCTGCTCATCGATCCAGACTGCACGGGCTCGATTAACTTCCCTCCAAGCCCGGTGAAGTAAACATGGGGTTAATATTTGGCCATCCACATTGAGTACTCGTATCATAGTCAATCGCCTCCTAAGGCTAAAGTTAGTATAACCACAGACAAATTGTTTATTTGATACGTGGTTATGTCTGTTGGAGACGAGAGGAGTATCGGATATGTTAAATACCTTAGCAGTTCGATAACAAGAAGCCTCGCTGGGAAAGTTCCCGCGGGGCTTTTTTGTTAGGTTCTGTGCTCTAGGCGTAAGCTGTTACTTATAAACTTTAGGTCGCTAGCGACAACGATTGGCTTCATAATAACATCTCGTTCTCAATAGATGGTTGCTTTCGGTATTAACTTTTAGCTTTAAAGTTCTTCGTTTATACATTGTTTTTCCATTTATAAAAGATAAACTAGAAAATAGTGAGCAGAACCCTATTACTTTGAAGGGCTTCTGCTCACTTTTTCATTACTCTTGGATTCGGTGCTTGGGATAGAAATGAAGTAATCCGCACAGATTACCATTAAATGCTTGCTTTCAATAACAAAATTTAAAAATGAGCATATTAAATTTAACAAAAATATGTAAGGAGCGATTAAAGATAATGACAGAATTAGCGCAATTAAAAACGGAGGAACTAAAAAGAGAAGATTTTGAAAAGGAGTACAAGGCATATATGGAAGCACAGTGTACTCATGAGTTTGCGCTAAACAATAAATCAACAATTTACGATTGCAAGATCGGATTGGCGCAAGGAGCTAACACTAATGATGCCGAACCTGGCAGGAAGCTTAATACAGGTAACGTTGCTTTAGGTGTTGAGCTTCAGCCAGGCAATATCAGTACTGTAAATATTGTTGACAGAAAAGTAGCTGCAAATATAGCAAATCTTTCTCTCATATATAGAATTATAGCTTCTGGGGAAGAGCTTGTAACGGACTTTGAGGAAGTTCGTGCGCCAAATGACGAGTATTTAACTTACGTTACGTGGTCAATAAAGGATCCGGAGAATTCTGAACAGGAAAATTATCCAAAACCAGGAATTGAAGTGATTATTAAAACAAATAAAACAACTCAGTCACCAGGAGCGACAATGTAAGTCAACCATTTTAAGCACCCTATCTAAGGAAACACATCAAGTTCTTGTCAACCAACAAGAAACAGATTGGAAAAACACATTCCCAGAAGACAAGGTAATGGTGTTAAATCAACTGAAAAACGATGAGGAATTATTACATTACCTATTTTACTTTAGGGATGAAACATTTGAGTGCTTGGCAGAGGATTTCCAATATAAGATCTGCTGCACAAATTGAAACAGCAAGAAAAGTTGTTTCTAACTTGAATACACCGATTACTTTTATTGAGGCACCTATGGTGGAAATACCAGGATTACCTCTAGATCATTTCGACAAAGCCCTATCAATTTATGCCCTTGGATGGACAGTGAATTTGCAGAAGACATTAACAAATATATATATCGGAGTCTGAAGCCTGGTGGAGTATTTGTTTTTAGTTGGGAGCATCCAATTCACAGTGTAGTCGAATACACAGAAGATGCATTGAGATTTAGACGCTCATATGTGAAGGAAGGATTTGAAAAGCACGAATCATGGAACGCTGTATGTATGACTAACGGGTAACTAACAATTGTACAATTCCGAAGGGGCTGCTGCCGGCAGCCCCTTCTTTTATTAATGTAACTCTTTTTGAAATTGAATCGTCTACTTTATATGGTGAAAATATAAACTCAAGTAATTCTCTTTGAGTCGTAAAATCAAGTCATTAAAGGGAGTTTTGCTCCTGTGAAAAATAAAATGATAAGGAGAATTAACAATGATAAAAACAAAAATGAACTTAATACCATTATCTTTGTTATTAATGGTACTACTACTTACTGGTTGCAATTCTTTTGGTGCCAAGTGCTCGTGTGGTGATCCAGTTGAACTGAAACAGGAAAGTATCAATGATTCAAAGAAGGTACAATAATTTCAGTCTTACCCATTCCAGATCTAGAAAGAGATAGATTTCTGAACCTTATGGAGCAAACAGGATCAAGTCCAACAGGCAGGATAACACAACTTTCGTTTGTTAATCTTAGAATACATTTATACTGAGTGGACAAGATTCCTTATTATTTATTATGGACACTCTTACTCATAATACCAGGTATTATTGCATCCCTTCGTTTTGCCATGACCTTCTACATTTTGAACGATGAACCAGATATAAAACCGCTTCAAGCCATTAAACGCAGCTCGGAAATGATGAATGGGCATAAATGGGACTTTTTCAAGCTTCACTTGAGCTTTATAGGCTGTTATCTACTCGCGATTATCGGTGGGTTTATCACTATTGGATTGCTCCCAGGGATAGATATGGAAGACCCTTATTGGAGTAGTGTCATTATAGCCGTATTTCTACTTCCTGTCGTTACCTATAGCTCAGCCGCTTCAGCTGCATTCTATGTCAATCGGAAAGCCATGCAGCAACAAGAAGGTACATCTTTGCATCAAGCACAAGTTGAATAAAATCCTGTCCTGCAACCGTGTTACATGTAGTAAATACATGTCATTGCCCTCATAGAAGGGTGACGTGCGAAATGGTGGCGCTAATGTGAATAACAAAAAAAAGCGTGCGGATTGGCATCGTAAATCCCACGCTTTTTTGAAGATTGAGTTATTGTAATGTTTTCAATTCAGACTGTAATAATTCAATCAAAGAACTGTTTGAAATATAATACTGAACTGATGTTTTAAAATCATTTGTATTTAATCGGTTTATGTTATCGTCCCTTTGAACCAAAAATGCCTCGCCGTATTTCCAAGCCCCGATATGTTGTTTCCCCGACTTAAAATCAAAATGTATACCCATATCCAATGTGGTTCCTAATTCACTATCATTGTCACCCTCAAATTTGGATTAAAAAGGAGGCAATAAGTTTCAAAGTTTTGTGCTTCTATTTCTTTAATTTTAGATCCATTGTTTATTGTGATTTTTGGTGAAATTTGTCTTTACATACGAACATGTATTCGCTATAATGTGTATGGGTATATTTTCCATGTCGGGAGTGGTTAAGTAGTGGCGAAAATAGTCAAAGCGAAAGTTGAAAATTCCCTTACTGTGTTGTTAGTTTCAGATTTAGAAAAATCAATGAAATACTATGAAGACGCTTTGGGATGTGAAGTCAACGAACACTGGGCAATTCGAGATAATTTCGGTCTAGGCTTTAAATTAATTCAAGCAAAAGACATTGAAGATGTTAGACCGAATAAAGAAACTTGGAATACTTATGCTTATGTGAAAACCCATGACGAACTTGATGATTTATATCTTGAACTCAAAACAAATGGAGCAATTATTGTCTCGGAACCAAGAGTAATCGAACAAGACTGGGGTTCTTGGAAGGATTTCTCTGTTCGAGACTTGGATGGATACGTTATAGGTTTCGGTTCGGGAAATAAAAATGACTAATCAGAGTGGGTTTGTCGTTATGCTAACGAGAAACGATAGTGGAACAACAGAGAAGTAGGCAATTTGTAATAAACTTTAAATAGGATCTTCATGTTACATTAATAAATCAAGTCTATAATAGAACTCAACCCCCTTTTAATAATATTAGCCTTAGACCCTCAGCCCTAGCTGTGGGTCTCTTTTTTGCTATTGAGGTACGGAGAAATTTAGTGGAGGAGTCCCTGTAGAATGAAGCGGCTCCCGGTCGGTTGAAATACTTAGAGGAAACGAAACTTTAGAGCTATTTATAACGTCAATATCATGTAACTGTTCATATAAGGGGGGACCGGCTTGAATAAGTTTCCTAGATGGAGTATTTTCGTGCTGTTTGCAGCGCTGACTTTAGCTGGCTGCTCCGATAGCACCGAAACGATTACAAATGTATCTCCACCTGCGATTTCTTCGCCAACATCATTGGGTTCACCATCGCCTTCACCATCTACACAACCGGTCACGTCTCAGTTGCCGCAACCCTCTAATACACCCCCGGACAAAAAAGTGAGGATCATTCTAGAGGAAGAGCCTCGAATGCCTTCGCAAGCGTCTGCTCTTGTGTCTAGTACTCCGAAGCACTGGATCATTGAATTCAGCGATTCCATGAATCGAACGTCTGTTGAAGAAACATTGAAGAGTAACCTGATGCCTATTGACAGCAACAGTAACTCCGTTGAAATTAAATTCGAGTGGGAGAATGACCGGCAGTTGAAGGTAATCACGACTTCTTTGCAGACAACCGGTCTCGAGAACAAAAGAATTATATTTAATATATCAGTCAACGGTGCTGTGACTTCTACAGGAGCCAAATTAGAAAATACCAATGAGTTTAGAGCAATCGTAAGTGATATTAAGCAAATTTACCGCATTTCGTTCGACGGTAAGACGAAGGAAAAGATAAGTTCGTTTGAGAAACCCTATGGGCTCAATAGGGTGCTGAATGACCCTGGATACATTTTCGCTACACAGTCAACCTATTACTGCGAATGCGATGCTATGAGCAGAGTCGTATACGATTTGTTCGATTACGAAAACCGTACACTTGTATCGTATCCGGTTGAACTGTTCTACAGCTATACCGGTGAGGGCAAGTTTTTTGCCGATACTAGAGGGTTTTTCTACACAAATCCCGACGATTTGAAAGTGCCGGAAAGCAGCACGGACTATAAAATGATTCTCGATAGATTTGTATTTGGCTCTGGAATCAGCAAAGACCGCCGTTACGCGCTAATTGCGCTTGGTGAGAAAGATCAGAAAACCGATTTTGATCTTGTCGTACTGAATCTGGAGACCGGTAAACAAGAAGTGTATGCGAAGGCAATGGAAGGGCATGCACCTGAGAACCAAGTCAGCAGCGGTACAATGCCCATCATGTTTCACGATGACGGCAAGCAGGTCACCTTCACCATGGAGAACAAGAATCCTTGGAGCTATGTTCATTATGCATTCAATTGGGAAAGCCGCACGGTGAAGCCATGGTCGTCGCCTGCCGGAGACAATTGGTGGGATGCGAACATGACGAGCGACGGAGTCTATCATATCTACGGGAATGGGGATCTTTATAAAAATGGAATCAAGCAAAATAAACCGGAGAATGTAATGTATGGAACATGGGTCAACAACACACATAAGCTGATGATGTATGAATCATTGGCCGACAAAAAGAACGAACTCGTTTTTTATGATCCAGACAATGGACAAATTAGCAAAACGAACATCATCCTTCCATCAGACGAGTACTTTATTGGAACAAGTACAGATGGCAAGTGGATCTATGTTTTCGGAAAGTAATAATAACCAGTTACTAGGAGCATTTAAGATTTTGTTTGTTAATGACAAGAATAAAGCCATATATTTAAGAAGGGAATAACGTGAATACCATAGAATAATTACATGAAGCTTGAATAGTCAGTTATCATAAATAACGAAATCGCGATAAGGAGGGTAAAGATTGAATAATAATTTCGCAAATGGCAAGCTCCATGCAAAATCTATATTATGACCCTGGCGGTTGTTTGTATGGAGCTTAATGAGTAACCGCATGTTTTCATCTGACTTGTATGGTGAAAATAGTTAATAGTATAGGTTTTGCTACCTTAAAATTAAATTTTATTTTAAGGAGTAGATCTACTTTGAAATATATAAGTGCTGAAACTGTTTTGCCAGATGACTTACTTAAGGAAATACAGAAGTATGTGCAAGGTCGAATGGTATACATCCCCAACTCAGAAGGGTCTCGCAAAAAGTGGGGTGAAAAATCAGGGAACAGAAATTACCTGAACCTCAGAAACGTCCAGATTCGCGAGAAATTCAATGAGGGGGCAACGATTGATCAGCTCTCAGAGCTGTTCAGCCTTTCCCATGATAGTATAAAAAAAATTGTGTATTCAAAAAATAACTAGATCATTAGGTTTGTCGGGTTAAACCCGCAAGCCTTTTTTTGTGTGTAATATGATTAGTAATTGTTTTTTATATATATTAAAATGCAGTCAATTCTATAATTAAGATCAAAGGATTCAAAAGTCCAAAATCGAAAGTAGGAGCTCAACATGGAACATATCTTTGGATTAAAAAAAATAAATAGCGAAGAAGCAACGATACTTGAATTACAGGATGCAATGGATAGGGGGGAAGTTACCTCAAGAGAGCTTGTTATGTATTACATGTTTCGGATGGCAATGTTTGACCAGAGTGGACCCATGATAAACTCTATTATGGAAATTAATCCAGATGCGATTTTTATTGCAGAAGCATTAGATCAAGAAAGAAAATTAGCAGGAGCAAGAAGCCCTTTACATGGTGTCCCTGTATTATTGAAAGGAAATATTGAAACAAATGATAAAATGCATACAAGTGCGGGGGCATTAGCTTTGGAACACCATGTAAGCTCAAAGGATGCTTTCCTTGTCCAAAAATTAAGAAAAGCAGGTGCAATTATTCTTGGAAAAACAAATATGACAGAATGGGCGAATGGTATGTCGTCATCTATGTGGGCTGGATACAGTTCAATAGGGGGACAAACAAAAAATCCATACGGGGATTATTTTACTGGAGGATCTAGTACGGGATCTGCCGCAGCCGTTGCAGCAAATCTTACTACAATCGCGGTTGGTACAGAGACATCTGCCTCTATTTTAAGCCCATCTGTACAGAACGCAATTGTTGGTATAAAGCCAACGGTAGGTTTAATAAGTCGATCGGGAGTAATTCCTTGGACCTATTCGCAGGATACAGCTGGACCTATGGCAAGGACTGTGACAGATGCAGCAATCTTATTAGGTGCTCTTGCCGGAAAAGATGAAAGTGATCCCGCTACTTGGAAGAATGAACACTATAATTTAGATTATACAGCTTATTTGGATAAAGACGGATTAAGCAAAGCATCCATAGGCATTTTCAGGAATATTCCACCTGAGAAATATCGTGACATTGGCGAGTATGATGAAAGATTATTTAATGATGCTGTCACTATACTTAAAGATGCTGGTGCCAATGTAATAGAAGATATAGAAATCCCATCGTTCAATAAAAAGTGGGAATATAATAAAATGAACATTGAATTTAAGCATTCTGTTGAACACTATTTGCAAAGTCTCCCTGCTTATCTTCCTATTCATACTTTAAATGAATTGATTGAATGGAATGAGCAAAACACTGAGAAGGCTCTTAAATATGGACAAGATTCATTGAAATATCGATCACAACTAGATAACCCATTAAAGAGTCAGAAATACATTCTAGAGTCTATCACTGATTTATATTATTCGCAAAATATGGGTATAGATCATGCTTTAGAAAAGTATGGATTGGATACAATCCTGTTTCCTTCTTATGTCGGAGCTGATATATGTGCTAGGGCAGGTTATCCATCCATAGCAGTGCCTGCTGGATTCCAAAAAAATGGAAGAGCATTTGGAATTACATTCGCAGGAACGGCATTTAGTGAACCGACATTAATTCGTATTGCATTTGCATTCGAACAAAAAACGAAACATAGGAGAATGCCAGATTTCAAGAATTAAATGAAATTTGGCTTTCATGCTCTCTACTAAAAGCTCAATTAGATCATTTTTTCTGCATGTGAGATGACACCTACCATGACAATTTTAAAAATATCTTGCTTTAGAGCACGCTCGAAGGTTTAGAATGAGAATCAGCTAAAACATAAGGAGCTGATTATATGAAAAATCGGTATGAATTCGGAATGGAAATGTTGAAGAAGGTAGACGGGCATGCAGGAGAAGCCGTTGTGGCCCCTTTAGGCGATTTAGGGAATATTCTCGTGGAATGGTTCGGCGATATTTACGGCCGTGAAGGGTTAACTCTAAGGGAACGGGAAATCGCAACGATAGCCATGCTGATGGTGCTGAACAGGGAGACGCAATTGAGAGTACATATCGAGGCCGGATCCAACGTAGGGCTGACTCGGCAGGAAATGGAGGAGGTTATCATTCAATCGGTACTTTATGGGGGTTTTCCGACGGCCATTAACGGAATGAATCTGCTAAACAGCATGACTCTGCCGGGTGAAGGAAAATAACGCTGCAATCTGATATATTAATAGTATGAAAACGACGTATACCATTCAGCAAGTTACGAAGATGACCGGCCTCTCCGCTCATACGCTGCGTTATTACGAGAGGGTCAGTCTCATCCGCGCCATTGAAAGAGAAGATAACGGCTACCGATATTATTCCGAAAAGGACATAGAATGGCTCAAGTTTCTCATCCGCCTACGCGATACCGGCATGACGATTCGCGAAATGCAGCATTTCGCTGAGATGCGCTACCTCGGTGACGAGACGGTTGCCAAACGCAGACGGATGCTCGAGGACCATAAAAAACAGATCCGGGAGCAGATCGACCAGCTTATCGTAAGCTTAGAGGCCTTAAACGTAAAAACCGATTATTACGAAGTGTTGGAACGTGACATTGAAGAGCGAACACGAACCAAACCGCTTTGAAGTTTCTTTTGAACTAACGAAGAAATTGTTAAACAGTGAAGGGCTGCCGTGTGGCACCGCATTAGTAAATACGTTGATCAATATGTAAGCAGGTTGACTATATAAAAAACACATCCCCAATAAAAAAACGGGATGTGTTTTTTAATTTTCATGCAGTTGATGCGCGCATCGGCGGGAATGAGATAAAGTTCTTGTCATTTCACCGATTCATATTGCTTCCATTTAAATAAATCCACAACCCGTTTCCTTCATAAAACAAGTCACATAGATACGAGTAGGTCGTCAATATTTTACACCCACGCGGGTAGAGGCGGCATGATATAGTGTTTTGAAGAAAGCGCTTTAATTATTAAGCATCATAAGGAGGATAAATAACGATGGGTTTATGGCATCGAAAACGAGGTACGCAACTTTTATCTGCGCTATCCGCACTTCTACTGATCGTTCAGCTGTTTACCGGACTATTCGCAGGTTCAACTCGCGCACTTGCGGCAGCGGATCAATTTACGGAGCAGCCTGGGGGCAAAAGCAAATGGGTCGTTGTAGGAAGCTTTCAAGGCTGGGACAACGCTTCGACGGATACTCGGATGAAGCACTTGGCGGGTGAATTTTATGCTTTTACCAAAGAGCTTCCTGCCGGATCTTATGAATTTAAGATCGTCAAAAGCGGCTCCTGGGACGGTTACTCAAACAACAGCAATAACTTTGCCTTCAGCTTGGGAGAAACGACGAAGGTAAATTTTTATGTGAACGATGAGATAGGCCAAGCGCGGATTTCACTCCCCGGAGTGGCAGGGATCCAGCAGTACATTCCGGCGCTCGATTCGAACGAGCTGCCACGACTTGTAGGCAGCATTCAACCTTTGTTCGGAGAAGCCGAATGGTCACCGGACGGAGCGAACCAGATGTTCGTCGATTATCGTTTTAATAACACGGTATATAAGCTGCAGCGCCATATTCCGGTCGGCAGCTATGAAGCTAAAATCGTTTTCGGTCAAAATTGGGATGCGCCGAATTACGGAACGGCAACCGGAGCAAATGTGAAGATTGCGACGGTAGACGAGGCTGATGTCACTTTTACCTTTGATAATTCAGCACAAACGAAAGCGCTTACCCATGATTACGTGCCAATAGACGGTGCTTTTGACGGTCAAATCAAGAAGGATAGCCTCTCTTTTGACAGCCGTTCGGTAACGTACAAAAAGCCGTTCGGCGCCATTCCGGCGGGCGGACAGGATGTCACGCTGCGTATGGCGGCGGCAAAGGGCGACCTGCAGACGGCAAAGGCGGAATTGACCGCTCCCGATGGCTCGTCCAATGCCTACCTGATGAAGAAAGTGACAGCCGTGGCTGACAAGGAATACTGGGAAGTTACGGTGCCGGCAGCTGATTTTGCAGGCAAGGTTGGGATTTGGGGCTATAAATTCATTGTTGTCGACGGTTCGTCGAAAGCGGAATACGGAGACGACAGCAGCCGGGGGGGTTCGGGATCGGTAGCGGATGAAGGCGCCGTTCCTTATGATTTGACGGTTTATGCGCCGGATTACAAGACACCCGATTGGATGAAAAATGCGGTTGTATATCAGATATTCCCGGACAGGTTTTTTGACGGATCGAAGGATAACAATCGGGCCAAGACGGTAGATGGCGCGCGCGGTGTCATCGACCCGAAATATGGCACAAGTAAGAATGGCCAGCAGCTCCAGTATTTTGACGGTGGCGTGCCGAATGATCCGACGCCGGCTCAGGTTTGGGGCGGGACTTCCATCGTGCCGGAGAATCCGGACCGGACCAAGCCGGAGAACAAACCCTATTACCCGAATGCGAAAACGGATGGGGCTTGGACGAATGAATTTTACGGCGGCGACATTCAAGGGATTGAACAGAAGCTTGGCTATTTGAAATCGCTGGGCATTACAGCGGTTTACTTGAATCCTGTTTCATGGGCGGCGTCCAATCACAAATATGATGCAACGGATTACAAGCATCTGGATCCGATGTTCGGACAGCCAGTTTACAATACATCGGGGGATCCTGCTTCCGGTTTGGATTACGTTAAAACTCGAGAAGCCTCAGACCAAGTATTCGAGAACTTCACGAAAGCAGCCCGTTCTGCAGGAATCAAAGTGATTAACGATGGCGTGTTTAACCACGTTGGTGACGATTCGATTTATTTTGACCGGTATGGCAAATATCCGGAGATAGGTGCTTACGAGTATTGGGCAGCCGTTAACGATAAGATGAACGCGGCTTCCATTACACAAGAGCAGGCCGAAACCGATGTTCGCGACTTGTTCAAGAGCCAGATCAACCCGATGACAGGCCAGAATTACAAGTGGCCAGACGATTTCAGGTATGTCTCCTGGTTTACAGTGACGAATGAAAAGGTGAAAGACCGCGACGACGATAATCTGCATTACAAATATGATGCCTGGTGGGGCTATGATTCGCTGCCGGTGATGGATGCTAAAGACCCGCAAACAGCACCTACGGTGTATTTGCCGGCTGATACTTTGTTCCTTCCCGGGCAGCACGAGTGGAACAATATCCATTACCGGGACAATGTTATTGGGCATAGCCTGAGCGGATTAACCGAGACGGATGCGCAAAAAGCCATGCAGTTTGCGAACTCCCAACGCTGGTTGTGGATGGGAACAAGCGGATGGCGGTTGGACGTGGCGCCGGATGTGTCTGCGGGCACTTGGGGCAAGTTCCGCGAAGCAGTTAAATCGGCCGCAGGCCGCACGAATGTAAACGGCACGGAGATCGATGAGCCGGTTATTATCGGCGAAGAGTGGGGCGTTGCCACGAAGTTTCTGCTTGGAGACCAGTTTGACTCTGTCATGAACTACCGGTTCCGCGGGGCTCTGCAAAGCTTCCTTTCGGGCGGCAATGCCGATACTTTCAATCAGGCGCTGGAATCAATCCGCGAAGATTACCCGAAAGAAGCTTGGGAAGCACTGATGAATCTAGTGGATTCTCATGATACGGCACGTTCCATTACGAAATACGACCATCCGGAGTGGGAGGAAGAGCATCTCGTTATCGCACCTGAGGCAAGCGCGAATGCGAAAAAGCTCCAGGAATTGACGGCCATTTTCCAAATGGGCTACCCTGGTGCTCCTACGATTTATTATGGGGATGAAGTAGGCTTGACAGGTACGAAAGATCCAGATTCCCGGCGCTTTTTCCCGTGGGAACGGGTTGCAGCAAATGGGGATGGTACGTTCAGCGGTACAGGCGATTACCAGAATCTTTTGAGCGTCTACCAAAAAGCGGCTAAAGTCCGCGGAGACAATGCCGTGTTCCGGACCGGCGACCTCAAAGCGGTCTATTCACAAGGAAACGTTATCGCGTATGCGCGTAAAAACGATTCCCGCGGGGCCCTGCTCGTCGTGAACCGAGGAGCCAACCCTCAGTCGATCGAAATGGATGTGGCCGGGTTCCTGCCGGATGGGCTCGCTCTGACCGATCAACTCTACGGAAGTACCAAGGCTTTTGTCGCTTCGGGTAAAATCTCTCTGACTGTCCCGGCACTAACCGGTTTTATGATGGTTTCGGATGATGAACTGCAGGCGGTACCGCAGGTAACTGGCGTGCAGGCTCAAGGTGACAAGGGGAAAGTAATGCTTACCTGGAACAGTGTGAGCGGAGCGGAATCTTATCAGATTTACCGTGCTGCCATTGAAGGCGGAGTCGTACAGCTTGTCGGAACCACCGCCGACCTCAACCATCTTGATGTCAATGTGATAAACGGAACGAAATATTACTATGCCGTTACGGCACGCATCGGCTCAGGCGAAAGTTTCTTCAGCGACATGGTCGCTGCAACGCCGGCATTCCAGATTGCATCTTTGGGAACTCCAAGCACAGTAACGGATAACGTTTATGCAGGTGTAGGTAAAGCGACAGGACGAATCACGGTGAACGTGAATATTCCGGGACTAACGGACGATGCCGCTTTAGCCGGCAAGGAAGCGCCGAATCTGTTGGCGAGACTTGGCTTCTATAAAGAGGGTACCGACCCGGCTGATGCTCAGGATACTAAATTTCGCTATGACAGTGACCAGTCAGGCAGCAAGATATACTGGGGATCTTTTGAGCCGACGGAAGCCGGAGTTTACCACTATTTTGCCAAAGTTTCGACGGACAACGGGGAGCATTATACCCAATCCGATATTGTCACTCTTGAAGTATATGGGGACCCGAACGATACAACGGCACCGGCCGCACCGGCCCTGAATTCTATCGCGGTCGAATCGAACCGTTCGTATTTGAAATGGACGGCATCGGACAGCAGCATCACGGGCTTCGACGTGTACCGCCAATCGGTTACTGATGCGACTTATCAGAAAATCGCTACGCTTGCCGCTACGGCCACCGATTACACGGATTATGCCGTGAGTAACGACGTGCTTTACACGTATCAGGTGGCGGCATTCGACCAATCCTATAACCGCGCATTTTCGGAAAAGCAGTCCGTAACGCCGAAGCTTGTGATGGTGGATGTGCTGATGCGCTTGCATTTGCCGGATTACACACCGACGAGCGACGATATTAACATTGCCGGTAGCTTTAACGGCTGGAATGCCAGCTCGACGAAACTTCATGTACCTAGTGGTGCAACCGATAGGGGCGTGGTAGAATACAGCTTCAAAATGATGGCCGGCAAATCCATCGAATACAAATATACCCGCGGGACTTGGGAGACGGAAGCTTTCACGTCGCACACGCGGACTCCGGGCGATACGGCCGATAGCGGCAACTGGGCTTACAGTTCGACCGTTACCAATATGAAGCTGACGATTAAAAATGATGGCGGCAATCAGATGGTCGTGAACGATTACGTGCTGCGCTGGGTCGACATGCCGATGATTCTGACCATGCCGCGTATCACTTACGGCAGCAACGTTGCGTATTCGACGGAAGAAAGCAGCTTCAAGCTGAAAGGAGTCGTGCCTTACGGCGTCAGCTTCTCTATTAACGGGCAGCCGATTCCTCCGAACAGCATGGATGCCGCAGGTAATGTGGAACTGGATGCCATTCCGTTGGCGCCGGGATCGAATCATTTCGAACTGCATATAGAACCGACACCGGAAACGCTGCTCCTTCCTTGGTATGAAGATAAGGGACGCGCAGGTCAGGCTACGAAGACAATTATGCTTGACATTACGCGGACATCGGGTGGAAGCGCTCAGGAGCCGGTATTGAATCAACTGCAGTGGAGTGAAGTGAACACGGCTCTCACTGTTGGCGATACACGCCAACTTCAGGTGTTAGGCGAATATTCGGACGATTCAAAAAAGAGTCTGACAGGTGTTGAATTCTCTTCCAGCAATACGAATATCGCGGACGTAACGCCAGAGGGACTAGTTACAGCGAAATCGCAAGGGGAAGTGAAAATCACGGCTTCTTTCGGAGGAAAAACTGCTGAAGTCACGCTGAACATTTCTTCTGCTCCATCTAATGAAGGAAGCGGTGGCGATACTATGGCAACAACTCTGGCTGTTAAGCCCGCAACGACGAAACAGATCGGCGAAGCTGCTTTAACGAACGGCAAGGACGGCAAAGTAGGCATCGAGCTGAGCTCAGGCGAGCGCGAGGTGAAGCTTCCGGTCAATGCGGCTGAACTGTTGGGCTCCAAGACACTGGAGATTAAACAAGGCGGCATCTCGATAGAAGTACCGTCAAGCTTGCTCAAAGCGCTGGCTATACTGATTCCGAGCGGAAGCTCAGAGGGCGCCCAACTTTCACTGGCGGTTAACACCGTAGAAGCCGAAGCCGCTCAAAAGCTGATTAATCAGGGAGCTGCAAGCACAGGAGCAAGCATCAAACCTGTTAGCACCGTGTACGATTTCACCCTATCAGCTCAAACGAAAGACGGAAAAACGCTAAAACTGCCGACATTTGACCAACCTGTCACGCTGACATTCCACGTCCAGGATGGAGCAAACATTCCACTGAGCGGCGTGTATTATGTGAGCGATGCAGGAGAGCTCACGTATATTGACGGTACTTGGGAAAATGGTGGTTTGACAGCAAAAGTATTTCACTTCAGTAAATATGCCGTACTGGAATACAACAAATCATTCAATGATTTGCCAGCAGCACACTGGGCAGCCAACGCTGTGAGGGAACTTGCCGCAAAGCATGTCGTGGAGGGCATCAGCGATGAAGCGTATGCACCCGAGCGTGAAGTGACACGAGCTGAATTCTCAGCTATGCTCGTACGTGCATTGAACCTGTCCGTCAAAGGAGAAGCGTCGCTTCCGTTTTCTGATGTGCCAGGCAGTGCTTGGTACTCAGCGGTGGTAGCAACCGCTTACAGCAATGGCATCGTCAGCGGTCGTGGCAGTTCGACATTCGCACCTGACGCTCCGATTACCCGCCAGGAAATGGCGGCGATGGTCGTACGTGCCTATGGCGTCCATACGGGCACAAACGCCCCAGCAGTAGACACCCCTGTCGGATTCGACGACACGTCCGGCATTGCGCCTTGGGCTAGAAGCTTCGTGCAATCAGCAGTCGGGCTGAAACTGATGCAAGGACGAGGTGAGCGTGAGTTCGCTCCAGTCGGCATCACCACCCGCGCCGAAAGCGCTCAGGTTTTGCTTAACCTGCTGCATTCAGGGAAGTAAAATGTAAAATCTTCTGAGAAAAAAAGGCCTCTCAGCGAAATGTGAACTGTAACCGTAGTTGTGGACAGTTTGAATAAAAGGACATCCATGGCTTAAGCAGCCAATAGATGACTTCTGAATTCATCAGGAGTCATCTTTTTTAATGCCACTGGTATTACGATTTGGGATTCCTGTTCTGGCTCCTTAACAGTTTCTGGAGTGGCTAGGGCTTTATTCCATAAGATAGCACCAGAAATACAAAGAAAGCCACCTTCCGGGAGAATACGATGCTGGCTATACTAAACACATCACATCTTTGCCCGAGATGAGTATGAGCGAATCCGAACTGCAAACGGGGGACGGCTCTTGTCCAAGGTCAGAAGGCGGATTACGCGTATGAAGCCAAAGTGCAAATGGGCATTACCGATGCCAATACAGGTATTGTCTTCAGGGTTCAGGACGCCAATAATTATTATATACCGAGTCAATTCATCAAGTCAGAAGCTGGAGTTGTATAAATCCGTCAATGGACAACTGACGCTTGTAACCAGCACTCCATTCGCAGCCCAGGAGAATCAGTCGTATAAGGTTAAGGGGGTTGTACAAGGGAACACGATTGCCGGTTACGTGGATGGAGAATTAAAATTGCAATGGACCAATCCTGTAACGGAATTGACAACAGGGGGGATCGGATTCCGCACCACCCTTGAGGGCGTCCATTTTGACGATGTGATTGTTTCCCCAATCATACGATTCAACGACAATTTTGAAGATGGAAATACGACAGGGTGGGCGTCTGCTTCCGGTTCTTGGAGTTTGACAACAGACGGCACGAAAGTTCTGACCCAGAATAATTCAGCCATTGCGCTTATTACCGCCGGTGATGCATGGACGGAATATACGACCCTTTTGTCTGTATATCTCAGCTGACACCTGAAATGAACCGCTCTGAACGGGCAGGATAGCGTGGATGGAGCAATAACATCGATAACTCCGGCTTTTTCTTTTAAAGATTCATTTGCAAACACAAAACTCGAATATTAAACACCCTTGTTCCTGACGGAACAAGGGTGTTATTAACTAGATTACGATTTATTGCAGAGACGCAGCCAAACTGATTAAGACATCAGCCTGATGGGTCGTCAGCCTTTTGCCCGTTTGTGCCTGTACTTCATTGATGAAAGCATCGTAATTACCGTGCTCAAGCTTTTTCACAAGCGAGTTCGTAACCCCGTCTGCTCCCGGTCCTGACACAAATGTACGGGTTACGTTCACCACGGAACTAACGGTCGTCTGCACAGTGTACGTAAACGATGCGGATGCTACGTTGCCCGCAGCATCTTGAACGTCGATGGTCACGACATGCGAGCCAAGACCGAGCTCATAGGCCGGAACATTGACAAGGAGCGCGGTGCACGGATTATAGACGAGGCCCGAAACCGTATCGGAAGCGGTACATTTTATTTGAACGTTTTGGTCTACGGAGTAAATGGTCCCGCCGTTAATTTGAATCACTGGGGCTGACCGGTCGATGCGAATTTCTGTGCTTTTCGTTTGTTCCACGTTGCCGGCAGCATCCTCGGACCGGTAAAGAAGGTGAGTTTCGCCGTCGGCCTCAACGGTAACAGGCCCGCCGTACGGCTGCCAACTTGCGCCGTTGTCGGTGCTGTATTGCGTGGAACTAACGCCGGTCAGGTCATCCGTTGCCGTAAGCTTAACGGTCGCCTCCGAAACGTACCAACCGTTATGCATCGTTCCTTCAACGGTCGCCGTCGTCACAGGTGTTGTCACATCAAGTACGTTCGTTATCGCAATTGCGTTGCTGGCCGCACTTTCGTTGTGGAGGCGGTCCACTGCGGTAATGACATAAGCATACCGCGCGCTTTCAACGGCAGTTCGGTCGACGAACGATCCCTTCGCGCCCTCCTGCTTGCGGAGGGTAGCGACGATCTTGGACGCATCCTGCAGGCTTCCTGGCGTATCGCCTTCGAAACGATAGACAACATAGTAGGCTGCGTCTGCTGTACCATTCTCCCAAGTCAGCACCACGCCAGATGGTTTGCGGATGGCGGAAGCGAGAACAGGGGTGTTCGGCGCTTGATCGTCAAGCCAAGGCATCGCAGGGACAAGTGACGGGTAGCGGTAGAGATCGGTTTTTAACCGGTCCGTAAAGCCCAACGGATTAGCCGGCAGCCATTGGGCACTGAAGAAGATGCTGCCTTTGACGTTGCCGAAATTGCGATTATAGCTTACTTGGTCAGGCATTTCGTTCGGGTTCAGCCAACCCGGATCATTTGAGCCGATGCGGTAGGTTGCCTGGCCGCTGTAGAGGTGAACGTTTTTGCCGGCAACCACACCATTCCACCATTCGATCAGCTTGTCGTAGGCGGCTGGCGAATAGCCCATGTACCAGTAGATTTGCGGTGTGATGTAATCGATCCACTGCTGGTCAACCCATTTTTTCGAGTCCGCATAGATGGCGTCGTAGCTGCTGAGACCGTTCGTTTCGGAGCCTGCCGGATCTCCCCCTTTGTTTTTCCATATGCCGAACGGACTGATACCGAATTTGACGTAGCTTTTCTCCTGCTTGATTGTGGTGCTTATCTCCTGTACGAACGAATTGACGTTGTTACGTCTCCAGTCCGCCTTGCTTGCAAAGCCCGCGCCGTAGTTCAGGAAAGCATCCTGGTCGGGGAAGTCGACACCGCTGACCGGGTACGGATAGAAATAGTCGTCAAAATGAACTGCGTCGATATCGTAATTTTCCACGACTTCCATAATGCCGTCCATGATGAATTGCTTCGCTTCCGGAATTCCCGGGTTGAAATACAACTTCCCGCCATACGAAACGACCCAGTCCGGATGCTGGCGCGCAGGGTGATCCGGCACCAGTTTATCGAGACGATCCTCCAGGCTGATCCTGTACGGGTTGAACCAAGCGTGGAACTCCATATTTCGCTTATGTACTTCCTCCAGCATGAACGAAAGCGGGTTATAGCCGGGATCCTTGCCCTGCACGCCCGTCAGCCATTCCGACCAAGGACCGAATTGGGAAGGGTAAAAGGAATCCGCAGTCGGTTTTACTTGCACGATAACCGCGTTGATCCCCGTACTTTGCAGCTGATCCAGCAGCTTTGTGAAATCGCGCTTTTGCTGCTCCGGATCCGTTACGCCTTTTTTCGGCCAGTCTATATTGTCGACTGTAGCGATCCACGCCGCTCTCAGCTCAGACTTCGGAATAGCGGCCACTTTATTCACCACCAAGTAAAAATCGCTCGTTTTCCCGCCATACGTCACGGAAATCCGGGAGGTGCCGAATTTCAGCGCCGTAACAACACCGCTTATACTCACGGAGGCGACCGCTGGGCTGCTGCTCGTATACGTAACGCCGCTTGTCAGCTCAACTTGCTCCGGAAGCCATGTGTAGGTGCCAAGCACCTTCGCCTGCAAGGCATCGCCAACCGTCATCGTGTGGAGCTCTGTCAGCTGGATGCTCTGCAATACCGGTACAGGGGCGTTTACATTCAGCGTATAAGCCGTTGAGACGCCTTTATAGGACATTGTGATCGTTGTCATTCCAGGTTTTACGGCTTTCACCACGCCATCGGCATCGACGGTTGCAACATCAGGAGCGCTGCTTTCATACGTTGCTCCGCTCAGTACGGTAACGGGTTCGGTCATGTCTGGGTACACTGCGTACAGGCGAATTTTGTTCGTAGAGCCAGATTCCAGCTTCTCCAAGGAAGATTGCTCTATTCTAGATGGCACGGCTGCGCTCGATGAGACGGTCAGCACGTAGGATGCTTCAGGAGCCGTCCCATAGGAGGCATAGATCGTCGATGTGCCTGACTGCAGCGCCCGGACTGTGCCGTTTGCGTCGACGGTTGCGACTTGCTCGTTGCTACTGCGGAAGGATAGCCCGCTTGTAACGGGGACCGGCTCCGCTGCATTCTGGTATGTTGCGAATACTTGCGCCTTCTTCGATTCGCCAATCTGAAGAAGAGGCAGATCCGCAAAATCGAGCCCGTAAACAGTCGAATCTGTGTAAAACGCCGTCAGCTGGTCAAAATAAAGCGCACCTTTGTTTTTGTTATTGTCTTTTGTCTCCGCGACATAGATTTGATTAAGCTTGATCGGAGCTCTCAGCGAGTTCGGAACGGATACAGTGATGTACTTCCAGCCGGTCCAGTTCAGCCCGTTGCTGCTGGTGAAGTCAAGCGCTGAGACAGTTCCAGCCGAATCTTTGACTTGAGCGCGCAGCCAATGGTTGTTGCCGTCGCCGTACACCCAGAGGCCAAGTCTCTTAGGAAGTCCCTGCAGCGTTCTGCCCGTTGTGCCATCCGGATCCTTGAAGTTGACGTAAGCCGCCGACGTTCCGGTCGTGCCGGTAAAATCGTAGGATAATTTAACAGCATGATAGCCGTAATAAATCGTTTCCGGTCGGCTGATAAGTCCGATGCTTGCCGTCGCCTTCGCCGAGGACGAGAAGAGATTAGCCGTTTGCTCAAAGCCTTCCACACCGGCGGCGGCCTGAACGCCGGATAGCGCCTGCACATCTGCGCTCAAAGCAGACTCTGTGTCCGCGCTAGCAACGGGTACACCGAACATAATTGTGCTCAAGAACAATAATAAGGCCATGGCAAAAGGGATTGATGCTGTGCGACTTTGATCGGATTTCTTCAATGGGACTCACTTCCTTCTCATTATGTATTCGCTTTCATGAAAGCCGAATAAACGCGTCTACTCCTTTCTTTTCTTCTTTTGGCAAATGTTATAATAAATTCCGGCTGCCTTTAGCATACAAAATAATATTTCAAAATTCAATAACATAAATGAAATTTTATTTTACTGCGTCTGGGGACTGGAGCCTCTATTTTTCTATATGAGTGAAAAGATAATATAAGTAAAAAAAGGAGGTTCCTTACGCACAATGAAACAATTGATTACAGTACTGCTTAGCATTGCATGGTTTTGTAATATGGGAGGGCAGCTCGCATACCGTTTCTGCCGGTAAAGGAGATTTGGCCATAAAGTATAAAATCGGACAAGCAAAGGCGGAACGAAATGGTCAAACCGCCACACTGGACTACCCGGGTAAAATTATAGATGGTTCTACAATGATGCCTGTTCGGTTTGTTGCGGAAGCATTCGGGGCAGCAGTTGGATGGGATGAGAGCACAAAGACGGTCAACATATCTTCACCGCCAAAGCAGCTAGCTGAGATCGTTCGTGTCCTTGACGGCTTCTATCTTGAAGTCAAGTATCAGAATTTTAGAGGTGAAAATGTTCAAGAAAACGTACGGCTTGCCGGCATAAGTCCGATACATAACGGGATGGATGCAACCGTATATACGCAAAAAATACTCCCAATCGGATCAAAGGTGCTTATTGAAGCTAGAGGATCCCGTGACCGTAATAAACACCTTCGTGCAGATGTTTATTTATCGGACAACTCTTTGTTGAATGCCAAATTGGTTGCTGACGGTTACGCCATCCTGTCTGCGAATTTAAAGGACGAGAAGCTGAATGCGATGCTCGTTTCTCTCCAAAGGGAAGCAAAGGTACAGAAGAGCGGTTTATGGGCGCAGCAAGATCAGGCCGGCCTTCCAACTACAATCAAGAAAGTACATCCGTTCAAGGGTTAGCGGCGAAGCCGATTGTTATATGGACGTAGTGGTGTCTACTCAGTCAGATTTAGGAACTACACAATCCGTATGCAGGTCTGACAATCAACGAGTATTATCGAGATTTAGGTGCCGATCGGAGATATTTATTTCCTTTACGTGTTTTCGAGGGTTTTCGACAGGAGGGGGGCTAAGAGGTATGAGCTCCTAGAAATAAACTTATACGAATATGACAATTGTCACCTCGAATCGATGACTTGACTCACTTTTGAAGCACTCCGTTAAAGGTGATAATAAGATTATAAAATCCTTTAAGGGAGTGTTCATTACTATGAATTCAACAGTATCAATGATAATTTCGGCCTTAATTTTCTTTTTCATCCTACGTGGACAATTAAGTGGCATGAGTAAACCACTTAAAAAATCAGGAATAACATTACTGCTGCCTATTTTATACATTTCTACTTCGCTTATGCAATTGTTTGATCCATCTCTGCATATTCACGAAGGGCAAGTAATCATTGCTTTGTTGATCGGCATAATTGTGTCGATTCCACTCATTGTGACGACCAACTTTGAAGTTCGAGACAATGGCAACACGTATATTAAGCGTAACAAAACAATCTTTGTGCTGCTGATCGTGATCTTTGCACTGCGTTTCCTTGCGATTGCGACTATAAACTCAATCAATCCAAGCACGCTTAGTTTTATGTGCAACCTAATGACCTTTGGCTACATCGCAACTTGGCGTATCATCAGTTTTATTAAATTCAGAGGTGTCAGCTCTTCAAAGCAAGCTGTGCTGAGTGTTTAACACAGCAATGAAACGAGCAGCAACTTTCTTGATCGTTCACGGATTCTTAGCAGGGACTGCCTTGCGATAGGTTAATAACTCGGAGACGGTAACAAACCGATACCCTCTCTTTTCCAATTCAGGCAAGATTTTTTTAAGAGCCTCAATAGTCTGAGTATGTCCTTCCACGTAATCGTGGAACAATACGATATCCCCGCTGCTCGAATTGTTTAATACTTTATCTACAATTTTACTGACCCCTGGCGTACTCCAATCCTTCGTATCTAAATGCCAAGACCACATTATCATTTGATAACCTTCTTGCTTGACAATACTGACTAACCTCTCGTTATAAAAGCCTCCAGGGGGACGAAATAAATGACATCGAATCCCGGCGACGGAGAAAATGGTTTCCTCTGCTTTATTAATTTCATTTTTCATGTTTGTCCGTTTAGAAAGAAAAGCATGGCTATATGTATGATTGGCTATCTCATGTCCTTCGTTTACTTCTCGTTTGAGCACGTCAGGAAAAAGTTTTATTTTATTCCCGACCACAAAAAAAGTGGATTTAGCATGATACTGCTTGAGCAAGTCCAAGATCTGAGGTGTATATCTCGGATGAGGACCGTCATCGAATGTTAAGGCGATCACTTTCTCATCGGTAGATATTTCCCAGACGACTTCTCCTCTCGTTTCATAATAAGACCGGTCTTTGTGGGGAGCGGCGTAACCAACAGACTGAAATAACAAAAAACAAATACAAAAATTTAGGATCGTTCTCATTGTTGCCTCCTGATTTTAGTTCAATTTTCAATATTAGGATGCACCAATTGTTTAAATTAACTCGGTGAAAAAGAATAGAATATTCGACTTATTAGAAATATTAAAGTAAGAAATTGGCCTAAAAACTATTGGAGAAAAGTTACATGTCTGTAATATTGAAATGCTTAGGAGGAGCTTGCCATGTGGGCAGCTCCTTTTTTTGTTCATTAAAGCAACGGGCAGATATGCCTAAGAATCGTTCTACAAATAAAGATTAGCGATATTGTCGCTGTTTCAATTTCCAGCCGCCTCGAACGGACCAGAAGCACATGTGCGAATTATTTAAAACATTTTGAGTAAGAAGGTTGGGAAGTCTAGTGGCATATTAGGGATAACACTTCTGGATGTACCTAGTAATCAAGCATAGTTTCCTCCCCCACTGAATACTTCAATTACAAAGGCCGAATTGCGGTTATTAGGGGGGAGAACAGCATGAGGAAAGATTGGCTTAGCGGGATTATGCTTTCACTGGTACTCGCATTGTCCGCTTGTTCGTCATCAGATGTCGTAGTCGAGTCGCCAAATCCATCGGAGCAGCCGTCTCCGGTCGCGACAGAGGCAGTGCCGATTGCCGCGCCGGGGCATACACCCGAGCCTACGGTGTCGCCGCCAGTGTCATCGAGCACGCCTGCACCTAGTCAGGCACCTGCATTTGATCCGCCTGTGCATTTCGAGTATCCCGATGCAGTGCGCGGTATTTATGTAACTGGCTGGTCAGCTGGCGGTGCTCGCATGCCGAAACTGCTGTCGCTTGTAGACAGCACCGATCTCAACGCGATGGTGATCGATATCAAGGATGATGATGGCTATATTACGTTCAAACCGAACGGGAAGCTTGCCGAATTCGGCCAGCCTTACATCCGCGATCCTGGGGCACTTATGAAATTGTTGGAGGAGCATCACATTTATCCGATTGCGCGTATTGTATCTTTTAAAGATACGGTTCTTGCGAAAAAACGCCCAGATCTTTCGTATATGGATGGCAGCAGCCTTTGGCGCAACGGAAATGGTGACGGGTTCATTAACCCGTTTCTGAAAGAAACGTGGGAGCATAATGTTGATGTCGCTAAACTTGCGGCAGAGCTTGGGTTCAAAGAGATTCAATTCGACTACGTACGCTTCCCAGAAGGCTTCGAAAGCCGAGATAAATCATTGACCTATTCGATGGGTGACTATAAAGAAAAGAAGCCATCAAAATTTAAGGAAGAGGAAAAAACATATGCCGAAGCTTCAAAAAAATATGAAGCGGATATGGCTGCTTTGCAAATCAAGCTGACTGAGGCCACGAATACGTACAATGCAGATAAAACGGATACGAACAAGAAAGGGTTGGATGATGCGCAGAAGAGCGTAGTAGTCCAGAAAAAAGAGGCACCTAAAGCACCAGATTTCAGCGAGAAATCAAGGTTAACGCAGCTTCGCGTGGATGCGGTCAGTGACTTTGTCGCTTACGCGAAGGAGCAGCTGGGTCCATACGGCGTCAAAGTGTCCGTCGATATTTTCGGCTACTCGGCGACGCTACCGGAAGCGCCAGGGATTGGGCAAAATTTTAACCGCATATCAAGCTCTGTGGATGTCATTTCCTCGATGATTTATCCAAGTCACTGGTCGGATGGCTATTTCGGCATACCTAAGCCTGATAAAGAGCCTTATCGCCTTGTCGCCGAATATATGAAGGCAGAGAAGAAGAAGTTCGGCGAGATGCAAAAGCCGCCTCTTTCGCGGCCATGGATTCAAGATTTCACTGCAAGCTGGCTGGGCGCTGGTAATTACATCAAATACGGAAAGGCCGAAGTGAATGAGCAAATTAAAGCTTTGAGCGACGCGGGTGTTCGGGAATACCTAATATGGAATGCTAATAATTCGTATTCAGAGGGGGTTTCCTATATCCCGTAAAAAGAGTTAAATCAAGGGCAGGCTCTAGATGAGAGCTTACCCTTTTTTTGTGCCCATCATGGAAGCTATGATAAGAACATTGTTCGAATACCGACATATATAAAAACTAACCGCTAAACTAAAGGGCAGATATGTATATTCGGGCCCAGACTCTTAATGTACTGACTCTAGAAGAAGTGAGAGAGATTAACAAAGTTATAATAAACAATTCGTATAAAAAATGTGTGGGAAGAGAAAAAGTAGCATTACTGGAAGCATTGTCTTATTTTAATTGGAGTTCGCCTTCTTCAGTCCATTTAGGGCATCATTCAGGTAGGGTAAGCGGATCAACTTTAAAAAAAGAAATCTTTTTTATGAAAGTGACAAAAGAGCTTGGGAACTTTTCACCGACCCCAGGGAATGCAGATCGGGGAAGTAACTAAAGACGGGAGGAGGATTGATGATAATAAATGGATCGTGGTTTTGGGGAAATACAAAGAGACACATTGATCCCAATATTCCTGGTTTTCATTGGCGTGATCATGGGCGCGGTGCAATCATATACTTCGTTGAAAATCAATCTATCTTAAATATTTACGCTGAGATGCCAGGAGTAAAGGAATATGATGTTCTTGTTTTCGGGGAGACAGAACATTTGAATAAGCGCTATTATCCGATTGAGCGTAGGATCGAGATCATGCCTTTAGATGACCGTTTAAGGATTCAAGAGTTGTTAGTCCAATGGTTAGCGAGTAGAGGAATGCGTCATGATATTAACGTAGGGAAGTAACTTGAAATAATACGGCTGTTGATTCAACTAAAGGATAACCGATAGTTAAATATTTGAAGGGCTGCCGCGTGGCGGCCCTTCACTCCGCTAACGGGCAGTAGTGTTTGGTGTAAACTTAAAATGCTTAGTCTGTTAAGAGATACTTTGGAAAATAACACTAAGGACCTCAAAATAATTTGGATAATAATATACTGAAAATTAGGTGAAATACAGTATTGAGGTGAGATTACTTATCATCTGTTGGGAGACATTAAAGTTTTGAAGTAGACAATAAAGTCTTGAAGTAACAAATTAAGTTTTGAAGCAAAGTGGGCGTTCACTCTATTTGGTGAACGCTTATTACATTTTCTTGTATTGAGGGCCTTTTTTTCTGAGCAATGTCGGATTACATAAGATTTTATAGGTTCACCTTATTATTTAAGTACATCACCTGTCAATTTACATAACAATAAGTTTACATTAATAGAGATTCATCGAAGGGGGGGTTCCATTGATCTCATTTCGTCAAGTAGAGAAGCATTACGGCGATTTTCATGTTCTCAAAGGAATTAATCTTCAGATTCAGCAGGGCGAAGTCGTTGTCGTCGTAGGTCCATCCGGTTCAGGCAAGAGTACACTTCTAAGGTGCATTAATCGTTTAGAGACCATCACAAGTGGGGAACTTGTCGTGAATGAGTACAAGGTCAGCGACAAGAAGATGGATATGAACAAGCTGCGTCGAGAGATCGGCATGGTATTCCAGCATTTCAATCTATATCCGCACAAGAAAGTGATTGATAACATTACGCTTGCACCACTGAAGGTGCGCGGTATGGCTAAGAAAGAAGCCGAAGAGGTCGCGATGTACTATCTGAATAAGGTAGGTATTCAGGATAAGGCATACAGCTTTCCTTCGCAGTTGTCCGGTGGTCAGCAGCAGCGTGTCGCCATTGCAAGGGGGCTTGCGATGAAACCAAAGATCATGTTGTTCGATGAGCCGACTTCAGCCTTGGATCCGGAAATGGTTGGTGAAGTTCTAGATGTAATGAAAGCGCTCGCCCATGAAGGAATGACGATGGTTGTGGTCACACACGAGATGGGCTTTGCCCGAGAAGTAGCTAATCGCGTAGTATTTATGGACAAAGGTCAGATTGTCGAAGAATCGCCTCCAGATGAATTTTTCGTTAACCCGCGTGAAGAAAGAGCGAAACTATTTCTGAATCGTGTACTTAACCATTAAATAAGGAGATGAACGAAACCATGATGTCAAAAAAGTGGAATTTCATATTTATGTTGACAACCATATTCGCATTGGCAGGGTGTGCCTCTACAACGAGTGTAACAGGTGGCGAATCAAACACTCCAGCAGCAAGCGTTGCTCCAAGCACTACGAAGCCAACTGGTGGGACAACTGTTCTGGATGAGATCAAAAGTAGAGGCAAAGTCGTCGTTGGTGTGAAATATGATACGAAGCTGTTTGGTTTGAAAAACCCGACCGGAGGCGAGGTTGAAGGCTTCGACATTGACATCGCAAAAGCACTAGCCAAAGAAATTCTCGGCGATGAGAAGAAAATTGAGTTAAAAGAAGTAACCTCCAAGACGCGTATTCCGATGCTCGATAACAATGAAATTGACATGATTGTTGCGACGATGACGATTACCGAAGAGCGTATGAAGCAAGTTGAGTTTTCTCAGGTGTATTTCAAAGCCGGACAGTCCTTACTCGTCAAAAAGGGCAGCCCTATTAAGAGTGTCGCGGATGTTAAAAAAGGAACGAAGGTACTGGCTGTAAAAGGCGCCACATCCGTTGCCAATATTAAAGCGAAATCTCCGGATGCCACCATACTGGAGTTTGATAATTATCAAGATGCATTCAGCGCTCTGAAAGCAGGTCAAGGCGATACGTTGACCACGGATAACGCCATCCTCTATGGCATGATGGAACAGGATAAGAACTTCGAAGTAGTCGGTGAACCGTTCACAGATGAACCTTACGGTATCGCGATGAAAAAAGGTGAAACAACGCTTCAAGCCGCAGTGAATGAAGGACTGAAGAAGCTGGAGTCAAGCGGTCAATACGCGAAAATTTACGAGAAATGGATCGGCAAAGCGCCATCCAAATAACAGGAATAAGAGGAGAGATGGGTGGCTGCCGCTGCCCATCTTCTGTCTATTAGGGGGGAGCACATGCTAGATTTCTCGATTTTTACTGACTATTTTGATATCTATATGAAGGGCTTCTTTAACACGATCATTGCCAGCGTTATAGCTTTAATTGGCAGCTTTGTGCTGGGTACGATCATTGCAATTTTTCGTATCGGATCGGTGAAACCGCTGAAATGGTTAGGTACGGCCTATGTGGAGTTCATTCGAAACATTCCGCTCTTGCTGGTTGTTTTTGTATTCTTCTATGGGCTACCTTCTATGGGCATTACCCTAAGTGGATTCGTATGCGGAACTTTAGGTCTTACGGTATATACGGCATCTTTTATTGCGGAAGCGATCCGAGCTGGTATTATGTCGGTGCCTAAAGGCCAGTCTGAGGCTGCACAATCCTCGGGACTAACGTATCTTCAAACGATGTGGCATATCGTCCTTCCGCAAGCAATCAAAATTGTGATACCCCCGCTCAGCAACCAATTCATAAACCTCGTTAAGAACTCATCCGTACTAGGCGTATTCGCAGGCTTTGATCTCATGTATTTCGGCGATCAGGTTGCAAGTGAAACTTTTGCTACGTTCGATACCTATATCTTCGTTGCTGTGCTATATCTAGTACTGACGCTGCCTTTAAGTTACATGGCTTTACGTCTGGAACGAAAATTAGCTCGTACGGACTGACTTTAAGAGGGGGTGAACGAATGGATATTATACATGCCTTTTCAGCAGATAATGTAAGATTTGTATTTGAAGGCTTCTACATTACGCTTAAAGTCGCAACGATCTCTATTGTTTTGAGCTTTATCGTGGGATGTGTCGTCGGCACAATTCGGTATACGAAGCTGACGGTGGTATCCCCAATTCTAGCTATCGTTGTCGAGCTCATACGCAATTTACCATTATTGTTAATCATATTTTTTGCGCGATTCGCCTTACCAGATATCGGTATCAAGTTTGGAGCCATGAATGCAACTATTTTTGCCTTAACGTTATTTGAAGGCGCAATGATCGCAGAGATTGTGCGAAGTGGCCTAAATTCCATCGATAAAGGACAGATTGAAGCGGCGCGTTCTTCAGGACTAAGCTATGTGCAAACACTCTGGCATATCGTCCTTCCGCAGGGGCTGCGCCGTATGGTGCCACCATTGGTGAGTCAATTTATTTCCCTGTTGAAAGATACTTCTCTTGCGATTGTTATTTCATTGCCTGAATTGATGCATCATGCGAAAATAGTAATTGGACAAAACTATAATTATACCATGCCCATTCTATTTTTAGTGGCTCTTCTGTATTTTGCTGTGAATTATGCGCTCTCGCTAGCAGCTCGCAGGCTGGAATCAAGAATGGTGTAAGAGAATGTGACATAGAAGAGGTGTCTTCGTATCAAATTGCACTTACTGTAGGGGGTGAGCGCCTGGGACGATTGAAGAACGAAGGGCTACAAATGATTCTCATCGCTATTGTGACGGCAATTGCCGGCGAGTTTAAAATAACACCTTTCAGTGGTGAAGTGTTTAGAATCGGACTTGGCAGCAGTGCCTTTCTTCTCTGCTTGTTGTTGATGAGGCATCTGCCTTATGTGTATACAGGTATAATTACTGGCATCACTGTTCTGCTATTTCGGATGTTAGAGGATGGTATTATTTCGCATGGAGCCTTATCTTACAGCGCGAGCGCGCAAATGCATTTATCAGCCACGTTTTATTATATAGCCTATGCGATTGCCATGAGCTTGATTAAGCACAAATGGGATCGTTTTCACCCCTTTATATTAGGATAATTCTTATCTGTTATTGACCTCATGTCAAATGAACTGGAATTACTGGCGCGCAGCTTCATTTTTCATTCACCGTACCTGTTTTCCCAGCAATTCGTGTTTATTACCGTGACCGCTGTCGTACGAAGTTACTTTGTGGTCGGCATCTATAGTAGTGTAACCATTAATCAGATGCGAGTCTTACATATTGAGCAACAAAAGCGTATTGAGCAAATGCTAAATACGAATAGCGGTTTGTATGGCGAAGTATTTTACTTACGAAAGTCAATGGAAACCATTGAGCAAATAACGGCGAAGAGCCATAACTTATATGAAAAAGTTAATGGTACGGGGTTAAAAAGCTATGCTCGCACCATTTTGGGAATTACCCAGCAAATTCATGAAGTAAAGAAGGATTCTCAACGAATCCTCGCAGGTTTGTTAAAGCTGTTTGATCGGGATTTCGCAGCCGAAATGAGGCTGGCTGAAGTTGTGGAATTCGCCATCAAGTCCAACCTTGGATACAGCACTATGATCGGAAAAAAGATTCAAATTACAAGCGACATTCAAACGGACTACTACTCGGATCAATTTATCCCGCTTTTAACTGTACTCAATAATCTCGTATCTAATGCTGTGGAAGCTATTGAAGATCACGGATTAATCCGTGTAGGGGCTTATGAGCAGGGGTTTGAGACAATCTTGACCGTATCCGACACGGGTGTCGGCATTTCTGAACAGGATAAAGAGATGATTTTTGCACCTGGTTTCACAACGAAATTCAATCAGGAAGGCTTTGCTGCGACAGGGATTGGCCTCTCTCACGTTAGAGATATTGTTCATTCTCTAGGTGGGGACATTCTTTTGCGCTCTGACGAGCCGGGTTCTCAGACCTCTTTTGTAATTACCTTTTTGACCAATACGTTGAAAAAAGGAGCATAGAGATCATGCTGTCATTCGGAATAGTAGACGATGATGCGGTAAGCAGACTGATGCTGCAAAAAATCATTGAAAAAGGTGGTCTAGGCGAAGTCGTAGGGACAGCAGACAGCGGCAGCGAAGGAGAAAAAGTTCTTCTGGAAACGACGCCGGATGTCGTGCTCATTGATTTACTAATGCCGGATCAAGATGGAATTGAGACCATTATTCGATTGAAGGAGCGCGGTTATCAAGGAAAGTACGTGATGATTTCGCAAATTGAAAATAAAGAAATGATTGGTAAGGCTTATCAAGCTGGTGTTGAATTCTATATTCAGAAGCCGATCAATAAGATTGAAGTTGAAGCAGTCCTGTCCAAGGTTAACGAGCAGTGGAAGATTAGCCGCTCCTTGAAGGAAATCCAAGAATCTTTAACCAAGCTAAGTCTACTGCACACAGGTTCAGAGAGTACGCGTAAAAAACGAAGCGTCCGTGAAATCCTACAGCCGATTCTCATGGATATAGGGATAGTAGGTGACAGCGGTAGTCGCGATGTGATGGACATTATGGAGCATCTCATTCGTCATCATAGAGGGGAAGGAATCCCACCCCTGAAGGAGCTCTATGAAACTGTAGCCCGCTGCCACAAGGTAAATGAAGCGAACGTAGAGAAAGAAGGCAAAGCTGTCGAACAGCGAATTCGTCGAACCGTTTTGGCTGCGTTAACCCATATAGCGAGTATTGGCTTGACGGATTACGGCAACCCCAAGTTTGAGCATTATGCGACTCTTTATTTTGAATTCCAGGATGTGCGTATGAAGATGAAAGAAATCGATGAGAATTGGAAGCCGGAGAAGGGTAAGGTTAATGTTAAAAAATTTCTACAAGTCCTGTACCTGGAAGTCACCGACAAATTGCGCAGCGAGCATTAGGATAAGTAGGAAATTAGGTCAGAGCTATACATTTCTCATCTTAGGAATAACAAACTTGAGTGCTTTTAGATCCCCGTCAGCTGCGCGGTTTTTTTTATTTTAAGGATGTAAGTTCTTGTCTTTTTCGCAAGACAAGAACTTGTATCCTTTACCGATAGTGGACAAGAACAACGTATTATTTGCCACAATGTGAAATGAATCAACAAGAAGCAATTTGTTAACAATCTTAACTGGTTGGTTGATGGAAGGTCATAACCTGTTGCGCTAAACCAGCAAATACTTTATCAAGATTTTTCAATAGAAAATGGGGAAGATGGTGCTATATTAATTACTGGGCATAAAAACAAGGAGTAGTTCAGCCTAAGCAGCTGCTCCTTGTTTTTTTTACGCTAAAGGTCAGTATCGAACAATTGAAATATTTGGTAAAGCGACTATGGACCGAGCTTAAGGCCTGGAAAAGTATCGCGGAAACTTAGGTGTTAGACCTAAGGCGCAGAAAGGGGAGGTACATGAGAATGAAGATAATCACCGCCACCCCCTCCAGGGATAACAAGTACCATGGCCAAGGACCCAGATAATTAAGCAGCGTATCATCGGATGGTTTTTCTGCGACGAAAAGGTAGTTTCCTCCTGTTATCCAATTTAAAGGGATGATTACTGCCAAAAGAGCGTTCATAAGCAGAAGCACTCTCCAAATCGAACGCCACGTTGGCCGATAGCCATGTACCCAAGTCATATACAAGGCAACCCATACAATGGCGCCATGACCGATAAAAAAGTAAAAATAAGTGAAATGGGGAAATCCGGACAGGATGGCCGCCGGTGTCAGCAATGCCTGTATGGCACCGCCGGCACCTGCAAAGTATAAAAATTCATAAATCCGATAAAATGGAAAAAGCAGTATGACGATGGTCAAGATGTAGCTGATACTGCATAGCTGGAGGGGAAGGGACTGCTCTATGGAAAATTGTTCGAAATAAAAATACCATCCGTACAGTAAGACTTCAAACCCGATGAGGACTGTGCAAAGTCCAAACCTGATTCTTTTCTTCCAGGCGTCTTGGCGAAGCGAGTTTTTAAACCGATATAGCAGCAGAACCAGTAAAGCTATTCCAACAAGCGGAAGAATATGTTGTGGAGTATACATAGCAAAAGGATACTCCGATTCCGAAAACCAGTCCATAAAAATCCCCTTCCTTTTAATTGGAAATGTATGTAGCTATTCTGCGAACTATTTTATCCATACTTGAAATGGTACAAACCTGAATGATGCACAGAAACATTGGGTTTAGTTTCAACTAAAAGAACCATCCTTCGGCAGCCTATTCACCTAAATGGCAGGTTACGTTAATTGCTGTAGAAGATACCCTTTGCAATTGGCTTATTCTTTACCATATCTCGCCCAAGTGCACATATGTATGGAATTGTATAATAAAGAACGTGCCTTGAAAAAATCACTTGTTGGTATTATCATAATGTTTATGTATTCGGGAGGTGGTAGACCATGGCAAATCATGTTGCCGGGACTAGCTTAACTCATGCAAAGCCTTATTATTGGGGCGATTCTTTGCATGAGGCGAACATTTGAGATAACATCGCCCAGGCCGAGCATGTATCGTTTCTAATAATGGGCTTTGCACCTTATTTTCATTTTCAATTAATGATAAGGGGCTGAGTACGTCATGAACGGATCATTCATTAGAAACCATCAGTATAATTTTATTAAAAAGCAAATCGGCTATCTGCAGCGTACGTGCCAAAGCGTTTCCGACCGCAAGGTCGTAGAAGCCGTCCGGGATAGCACGGAGTTTAAGATTATGGAGCTATTTATGGATGCAGAGGGGATCCAAAGAGAGCTATTAAGTAACATTTCCGCGCTGCAAACCGCAGAGGATTTCGAGCAATATCTCCGGTCATTGGAATCCTATATAACAAATTTTCCACAAGTTACGGAAAAACAGATCCGGAAGTTGTTTCATAAGAATAAAAAGTTGCCGATTCCCGATTTGACCATAGATTACCAGTATTTGACTTACCTCGGATGGATCAGCATCTCCACGGGTAAATTATTTCTGGTGTACCCTTTAGACGGACAAATCGTAGGGATTGAAGGTAAGTTTATCCCTACGAACAAAAAAGGTGTCTGCTTTTTATGCAACAAGCATGAAGAGCTCGCGTTATTTACTGCGGTATCCAAATCGAGACCAGCTCATTCTTCCCCGGATTATTACAAGGCGGTTGGCAATTACTTGTGCATGGACAGTCAGGAATGCAACAAGAACATCACGGATGTCACCGCACTCGAAAGATTTATTCAAGACGTTTTGAAATAACGAAGAGAGCTGCAGCTGTTATCAAGACCAAAATTTAAAATACTCAGATTACATAAAGGGTTTCACATATTAGATATATCTAATATGTGAAACCCTTTATTGTTAAGCTCTCGTGTCCGATAGTGCGGCGATAGAACCGATCCATCGATTGTTGTCGTTGTTGTTCCCCTCGCTCAGCAAACGGGCAGGTTAGCGTGGACAGTGAAGGTATCTATGATTAAACGAGATATCGTATCATTCGATGATCTGTACCCAGGCTTATATTTTGAGGTTGATAATAATGCGACTCAACTTGGAATTGCGTTTATGAAGAAACCTTCTTACCTAACTGTGGAGCCTGCCATCACGAAAATAGTAAAGAGTGATCTCCTCAAAATTGAAAATAGTCAAACACCTTACTTTATCTCTGAGCTAATGGACAGTTTAGCTTAGCAATCCATAAAAAACAATCCAAGATGAAATGTGCTAAAATTAACTAATGTAGACATCCCTCATGAACAAAGGAGCACTGAAAATGAGAAAACTCGTTCTATTTTTGCACGCATCGCTTGACGGTTTTGTAGAAGGGCCAAACGGTGCAATGGACATTGGCTGGATTTCCTACGATGGTGATTTAGAGAAATACGCGAAAGAAATTCTAAGTACTGCCGACACCGTCATTTGGGGACGAGGGACTTATCAATTAATGCACGGTTATTGGCCAACTGTGCCTTCGAACCCATCAGCTTCGCAGCATGAACGGAATCATGCCGAGTGGATCGATAAGACAGCCAAAATCGTTTTTTCCACGACGCTGGACAAAGTCGAATGGAACAATTCCAGACTAGTGAAAGAAGATGTGGAGGAAGAGATCAAGAACCTCAAACAGCAGCCAGGCAAGGATATGGTCATCCTCGGCAGTCCTAGGATCGCACACCACCTTATGCAGCTTGATTTAATCGATGAGTATAAAATTACGGTTTCTCCCGTTCTAATCGGCAGTGGGTTGCCGTTATTCCAAGGTCTCAAGGAGAAGGTCAATCTTAAACTTATCGAAAACAAAACCTTTGATTCTGGAGCCATAGGTCTCGTTTACCAGAGGAACTATAGTTGAACAAAACAAGGAGCAGTTTTGCCACGGCAACTGCTCCTTATTTCTATCATCCTACAAGAGCGACCTCCTAAATGTGGGATTTAAGGGCGGAAGAACCATTACGTACTCCCATTCGTAAAGAGGCGTTCTATTTTTATATATAAATAAAAGGGAATTTACCTTGCTTCGTGTCCATATCCTCAAAAAATTATGAACAACAAAAACGGAGCGCTGCGGTTTGTGGACTCCGTTTTCTAATATCGTATTCTCTTACTAGTTTGATCTTGTAATCTCTTTTCAGATGAAGTCGTCTACTAGAGTTCATCTTTTCATATATATAGATCTGAATTTATATATCATTACTCTAGATGCATTGTGCATAATGTAAGAGTTAGTTTACAATTGTTGCTATGTCTGCTAGAACATAATAAATATGGGGGATCACAAACGATGCTCATCAAAAAATTCCGAAGTATACCCATCGTCAGGAAGCTTGTGCTGCTGATTATCATGTTAATGTGTGTTCCATTTTTTCTGTTTGGCTACTTCTGGTACACCATTTCAGCCAAAACGGCCGAGCAAAACGCCATTGCTTTCAGCGAACAGCTGCTTCGTCAAACAAGCGAGCATTTGAACTCTTATTTCCACGATCTGGAACGCACGACTTATCCGCTGCTTACGCATCCGCTGATCCAGCAATTTCTTAAAATACCAGCCCAGGACACGTTTGAGCAATTTATGTACACAAAGCGGATTAAAGAAGAGCTGGTTCACAATATTATTTTTGGCCGTGAGGATATTTACAACTTCACCGTTTTGTCCAAAGAAGCTGTGGATCTATCCAGTACAGGAGGACCTGAACTGAGAAAAAGAAACCTCCGCCTCCTCGACACGCTCGTTCCTTCGCAAAATTATAACGTAATCGGTGTTGATAAGGTGGATGCATCACCTGTGCTGACAATTTTGCGTGTATTTTTGGATACGCTTTCATATAGAAATACAGGTATCATGCTGATCGATCTTAACTTGAACGAAATCGATAACATTTGCGGTAGGAACAGGCTGGGGGACACTGGATTTTTATGGGCAGTCGACCGCAACGGCCATATTGTATGCCATCCCGATAAAACAAAGTGGGGACAGCAAGCCACGGAAGAAGAGCTGAAACTTTTTCAGAGCGAGAAGGGCTCCTTCAAAAAAGGGGAAGGTGGCAATACCCTAGTCACTTATCAACGCTCGGATAAATCCGGTCTTGTGTTAATTTCCGAGGTGCCGCTTCAAGAAATGACCCGAGGTTTGAATGCGTTACGAAATGCCACCATTGTAATTGGGATTGTTCTTGCAGCTTTAATCTTCACTTCACTCGGGATGTTTGCTTATTCACTAACACGCTCCCTGCGCAATCTTCAGAGGCTCATGAAAAGGGCGGAAATCGGCGATTTATCTGTGTCTGCTCCAGAGCAGCCTTTTAACAGTGAGCTAGACAGTGTTAACCGGAGCTTTAACAAGATGGTGAGTGAAATCAGGCGATTGATTGAGGATGTGCACAGAGCTGAGTTAATGCAAAAAGATATGCAAATTCGCCAGCGGGAAAGTGTGCTACAAGCGATGCAAAGCCAGATCAATCCACATTTTTTATATAACACGCTGGAAATTATTAATTCCTATGCCATTGTGCAAAATATTGTGCCAATCAGCCGTATGGCGACTGCTTTGGCCGCTTTTTTCCGCTACAGCGTGAATAATAGGAAACCGGTTGTCTCGCTTAGGGAAGAATTGGACCATATGCGTACATATATGTTGATTCAGCAAGAGCGTTACCGCAGGCTCGATATTGACATCGAACTCGATGATGAAGAAACGGAGCAGGTTTCGATTATTCGCCTCACGCTTCAACCGCTGGTCGAGAATGTGTTTGTTCACGGTTATGAGCGTCACAGGCTTCGTCCTTCCTATATTGGCATCGTAGGTAAAAAGAATGCTAATTACTACTCGTTGAAGGTGCTTGACAAAGGACACGGTATGGACGAGAGTTTGATGGCGCAGTATAACCGGGCTTTTCAAGGTTCTATCAACAGCATCAACGATACTTCGGATTTGTCGCCGTTCCAGCGAATTGGCATGTGGAACGTTCATGCAAGGCTTGCCATGCATTTTGGCGAAACTTACGGCTTACGAATCGAGAGGTCTGATGATCATGGCACCGTTATTGAAATCAGACTTCCTATCTTTCTAAAACATGTCGAGGCTGGCAATTCAGAAAAGGAGAATGAAGCCCATGTACAAAGTCATACTGGTTGATGATGAATTTATGATCAAACTAAGTTTGAACAAACTGATCCAAGATCTAGACAATAAGTTTCAAGTTATCGGTGAAGCGGAGGATGGTGAGGAGGCTTTACAGCTCATCGAGCAATTGAAGCCTAATTTGGTCATTACGGACATTCGAATGCCAGGGTTGAACGGACTTGAGCTTGTAGAACAGGCGAAAAGTAAATATCCCGAGACCGAGTTTATTATCGTCTCAGGCTACGAAGAGTTCGACTATGCCAGGAGAGCGCTCCGTCTAGGCGTTAGTGAGTATTTGCTAAAACCGTTAGTGCCTGAACAGGTACATCAAGTGCTTGGAGCGATATACGAGAAATTTGAGAACCGCACTCGTTTGAGACGGTTACGGCAATCCTGGATCAATGTCTGCAGCACGGAGGCGAAACAGTTGGTCGGGCACATCGAGCTCCTTAACCAGAGCAGGGTAGATGAAAGCTTGATGACCCTACAAACAAAATGGCTTGTGCTTGAGCGAGATCTTGGCGTGGAGCCATTATATGCAGATTTTATAGCCGTTCTCGTCGAGGAGCTTAGGGTGCCTCATGCAGAAACAGATGAAGCTCATAAAACACCGGATACAGTGGAACAAGCTGTCGGACAGCTGCGCATTTTTATACAGGAAATCATGGGAAAACGACGTGAAGCGCGTAATTGGGGTGTACGCCAGCAAATATCGAAAGCGGAGCAATATATCTGCAGCCATTTTGCAAATGAAGAATTATCGCTCCAGCAGGTCGCCGAACATGTAGGGATGTCGCCGGCTTATCTAAGCACATTGTTTAAAGAGAACTTGGGAACTAGCTTTATCCAATTCATAACGAAGCTAAGAATGGAGCAGACGTGCAGGCTTTTGGCGGATCCAACGGTAAAAACATATGAGGCGGCTTATGCGGTTGGATACAGCGACTATCCCTATTTTAATAAAGCGTTTAAGAAACATTATGGCGTTTCTCCTACCGAATATCGTAAAAACATGGGACTTCAATAAAAACGGTTTAAAAGAAAAGACAATATTTTAATAGAAAAAACATGTGATTCAAATCAGGAAGCGCTTACAATCAAATAAAAAGAAACGGAGGGAGACAGCATGAAGACGATTGAGGCACAAGAGGTTCAAACGGTTCTTTTATCCATAAAATCGAAATCAAACCAGACATCCTTCTGGAGATATTTCAGAAAAAATTGGCAAATATATTCGATGATTGCCCCGGGCATCCTGTTTTTCTTCTTGTTCAAATATGTGCCGCTCGCCGGCAGTATCATTGCGTTTCAGGATTATAACGTCTTTGGTGGATTTTTAGGAAGTCCGTTTGTAGGCCTTAAACATTTTGCAAATTTGTTCTCCTATCCTGAGTTTTATCGGGTCATGTCGAACACGCTGCTTATAAGCCTTTATCAACTCGCGTTTGGTTTTCCAGCCCCAATCTTGCTTGCACTCCTGCTGAATGAAGTTAGAAAGGTCATCTTCAAACGAACGATTCAGACCATTATCTACATGCCGCATTTTTTGTCCTGGGTTATTGTTGGCGGGTTAGTAATCAACTTTCTATCGCCGTCATCCGGCATACTGAATCAACTGCTGAAATCACTAGGGCTAGAACCCATTTTCTTCATGCAAGAGCCAAAGTTTTTCCGCAGCATTGTGGTTTCCTCCGGGGTTTGGAAGGAAGTTGGCTGGGGCACGATTATTTATTTGGCGGCGCTAACTGGCATTAATCCGGAGCTATATGAAGCTGCTGAAGTGGATGGTGCAGGGCGGTTGAAACAAGTGTTCAGCATTACGATTCCAAGCTTGCTGCCAACCATTATAATTTTGCTATTGCTGCGAATCGGCCACATCCTTGACCTTGGTTTTGAGCAGGTCTACATCCTTCTGAACCCGCTTGTGGTGGAGACCGGTGAAATTTTGGACACTTACATTTATCGCATCGGTTTGCTTGGAGCACAGTACAGCTATACGACGGCCATTGGTATTTTCAAATCAGTTATAGGACTCATTCTAGTCATGGGCGCTAATTACTTAAGCCGAAAATCAACTGGAAATTCAATTTACTAAAAGGGGGAGGTTCCTCATGATTCGTATGAGTCCCGCAAGGCGCGGATTTACTATCGCCAACTACGTCATCCTTACAATAACCGGCATAGCCATGATCCTGCCTTTTATTTATATCTTTGCCGGCTCTTTCAGCAGCGGTCATGCCATTTCAGCTGGTAAAGTGCTTCTCTGGCCTGTGGATTGGACGCTTGAAAATTATAAAGCGGTAATGAACAATAAGGCGCTATGGCGAGCGTTCGGGGTCACGTTATTTTTAACAACGTTCGGAACGTTCATTAACTTATTTTTCACCAGCTTGATGGCATACGGTCTGGCTCGCCATGATTTACGCGGTCGTAAGTTCATCCTGTTGTTCATCGTGTTTTCAATGATTTTCCAAGTACCGATTATCCCGCTTTATTTGCTCATAAAATCTCTCGGGATGCTTAATTCATTATGGGCCCTCATCATTCCCGGGACGATCAGCGCATTCAATTTGATTATCATGATCTCCTTTTTCCAGAACATCCCTGAAAGCTTGACGGAAGCGGCAAAGATCGATGGGGCGGACGAATACCGGACACTATGGAAAATCGTACTCCCATTATCGCTTCCTTCCCTCAGCACGATTGGCCTATTTTACGCAGTCGGACATTGGAATGGGTACTTCAGTGCGCTGATGTTCCTCCGGAACCCGATGCTCTACCCTTTGCAAGTGAAGCTGCGCGCCTTAATTGTCGAGAGCGACGCGGAGTCCTCGATGCAGGCAGCTTCGTTGTCGCTGCAGTCACTCGAAGGCATTAAGATGGCGGCGATCATCGTTGCAACAATTCCGGTAATACTTATCTATCCATTTATTCAGAAGCATTTCATTAAAGGGGCTATGCTTGGTTCACTGAAGGGGTAGATGTTGTTTATATTATGAGATTAAGAAAGAGAGGGATTGAGATGGTTTCAAAAAAGGTAATTGGTATGACGCTGACAGCAAGCTTGCTTGCAAGCGTTGCAGTTGGCTGTTCTCAAACCACGTCAAACAATGGGGGAACTAGCTCGCAGACTCCAGCCAGTAATGGCGGAACCAGTTCTCAGGCTCCGGCAGTAAAAACAAAGCTAAGAGTGGCTGTAGGGACAGAAGGACTGCAGTATGTGGAGGGCTCCCAAAATATTAACGAAGATCCTTATGTAAAAAAACTAAGAGAACTTTCGAACTTTGACGTCCAAATGGAACTCATTCCTCACAAAGATTTTAATCAAAAGCTAACACTTATCTTCGCCGGAGGAGATCTTCCTCAGCTGCTTCAAACACGCGGTATTAATATGCCGGAAACCGCACCGGCTGTAGACAACGGGGCTCTGTATGATTTGAACGAACTTCTCGATAAATACGGACCGAACCTGAAAAAGAATATCCCTAAGGAAGCTTGGGATTATGGCGGTGTAAGCAAAAATGGGAAGATTTACGGTATTCCAACGTTGAATCCGACTCCGAATGATGTGATCAACTTTGTGCGTAAGGATTGGCTGGATAAGCTGAACCTGCAGGCGCCAAAAACAGTTGACGAATATATCAATATGCTGCGAGCTTTCCGTGACAAAGACCCTAACGGTAACGGCAAGCAGGATGAAATTCCGTACTCAGGCCGTGAGAAGCTAGCTTGGACAGAAATGTTCTTTGGCGCTTATGGGGTCGTACCTGCGGATTGGACGCTCGAAAACGGTCAGTTGGTGCCTAATATCGTTCGTTCGCCAATGAAAGATGCGTTGAAGGTTTACCGCACACTATACAGCGAGAAGCTGCTGGACAACGAGGTTTTCGTGCAGCAACCGAAAGATTGGGATGCCAAAATTAAAGCCCAAGGTATCGTAGGCTTATGGCACCACGTTCCTAGACTCGCCGATAAGTGGGCGAGTGAAGTTACGGCTGGCACGCCGTCAGCGAAGCTGGACATTATTCCTGCCCCAACAGGGCCGGATGGTAAAGGCGGATTAACGATCAAGTCAGTCGTCGGCCAAAACGTATGGGTCATCCCAAAATCGAATAAAAAGCCAGAGGATGCCATTAAATTCCTGGATTGGTTCTACTCCGATGCGGCACAAAAATTCATGCTTTATGGTATCGAAGGTGTGGATCATACAGTGAATGGCAGTCAAATTAAATACAATTTCCCAGCGAAACCAGAGGATATTTACCGTGAGGAAATGCATCTGACCTGGTTGCGCTTTGTAAGCCCTTCACACGTTCTCAATAAAGAGTTCATGAAGGAACGTCCGAATGGCGAGATGGTAAGTAAAGGCATTGAGGTCGCGTCTAAGGAAGGCAGAAAGAACGACGCGCTCGGCATGCCAGTAATGCCAACACTTCAAGCACGGCCGGAGCTAGGTAGAGACGGTTTATGGCTGGAATTTGCTGCCAAGGTGATTACTGGCAAGGAATCTGTAGACAACTTTGATAAATTTGTTGAAGACTGGAAGAAGCGCGGTGGCGATCAGTTGATTAAGGAAGCAACGCAATGGTACAACTCCAACAAGAAGTAGATGAAGGGTGAGGAAGAACCTTCCGGTTACGGAGGGTTCTTTTTTTAGAACCAACAACGTGAAGGAGATGGAATTAAAATGAAGCAGTTGGCAGGGACGCATGATTTAATTAGCCTTGATGAGTGGGGACCGTATACAAAATCATATATGGGCATTTCGCATGTAGCCGATTCGTCGAAAGGAATACGATTCGATTTAAGTGTCATTCCTGGCTTTTACAGGAGAAAAATTGATATCCCGAACGTTATGTGGGAAAGTGGTTACCATCCTTGGGAAGCGGCGACCGATTTGTCCTATTACAGCCATCGACATGAGCTGGAGTGGAAGGATCAGGTGTACTGTGATATCTCCTTTACCAAAATAGACGAACACACTCGGTTAATGTGCTGCGAAGCGGTCAATCAGACAGATAGCGAGCAGAACCTCGTGCTGCATCTGATGGGCTCTCTCCACATGCCGCAAGTGAAGCCGCACGGGGATCGACTTGAATTGAGTAAATCTCTACCTGCCCCGGGTGCAATTTGGGTGGATGGATTGGACTATTCGGAGCTTCGCTTCGCTATTCCAAGGCATGACGATGGACTGGTTTATGACGCGTTGCTCCGTGGAGAGATTCGCGGGCAAGGTTTCGTTGGCGGATCGGGTGTCGGGCGCGGTTTCGGTAAAGACGCAGGCGATCGTATTGAATTCCGCTGCACAATGCCTTCCGAAGATTGCGGGAGCGTATTGAAGCTGCGCTATCGGATTGCGGCAGGAAGCCGTAGTTATTGGAGACTGGAAGGAGCCGTAGAGGCTTCGTTAGCACTTGCTGGGACGGGCGATTTTGCTTATGTAGAGCTCGCTCTTGGCCGTATTTCTGAAGAAGCTGAGATCGTGTTCATCTCAGAGGGTAGCACAGAGGTCGAATTAGACGGATTCTTCATCGGGGAAGCGGAAGCGGTTGGCAAATCCGAGGTCATAGCCGAGGCATGGAGCTCGGTTCCGAGTATCTCAGAGGGACCTGTAGATAAAAGTATTTTGCTGCGCTATGATGACGTTGACCACGCATATGGTATTCGCTGGTTTTCGGATGACTACGAAGTAAGGGAGATTTATGCCGGCGAGTTGGACCGCTATATGCGATATATCGTTCATCATCATGTTCACAGTGTGTTTCACGGACCGGGTGAAGGGCATTTCACAAACGTCTTTCTTCGTCCTATATTAGTGCCTGCCTGGGAACGGATAAAGCTTTACGCCGTTGTCGCAAGCGGACAAGAGTCTGAACTTAACCGTATGCTGGAATGCGAAAAAATGAATGTTGCTGCCTTGGAGGAGCTGAGGTCAAAAGCTCATGCTAAAGCCTTCGCGCCTCAAGTGACGGCGGCCGGAGAACCCTATTTGTTCGGCCAACAGTTAATGGCGGCTACGATGCTTACGAATATTGTTTATCCTGTTTATATGAAAAAATCGTACATCAAGCACCATACGCCGGGCCGTTGGTGGGATTGCCTATATACGTGGGATTCTGGATTTGTGGGGATCGGACTCGCCGAACTCGACCTGGAGAGGGCGATTGAATGCTTAAACACGTATGTGACTGAGCCCGGCGATTCGCAAGCGGCGTTCGTGCATCATGGCAGTCCCGTACCGGTTCAGCATTATCTTTTCCATGAGCTATGGAATAAGACGCAAAACAGGGAGTGGCTTACCCACTTTTATCCAAGGTTGAAGCAGTATTACAAATTTTTAAGCGGCTTCGCAGAGAGTAGTATCACGCGTAAGTTATCCTCCAATCTGATCACGACTTGGGACTACTTCTATAACTCAGGAGGATGGGATGATTATCCGCCACAGGTTCATGTTCACCAGGAAGGAATTGCCGCCATCACTGCTCCAATATCCAATACGGCACATTGCATTCGCATCGCCAAAATGTTATGTATGATGGCCGAGGAGCTTGGCGAGGCAAAGTCAGAAGTCGAACAATATCTCGAAGAGGTCGGGATGTTCGAAAAAGCGATTCAGCAGCACGCGTGGGATGCGCAATCAGGTTACTTCGGCTATGTGCTGCATGATGCAGACGGCTCCCCGCTGAGCATTCTAAGGCACGAATCGGGTGAGAATTTTAACTGCGGACTCGATGGCGCTTATCCGCTTGTAGCGGGTATTGCTACACGGGAGCAAGAAGCTTTGCTCGTCGAGCGTCTATTTGCTCATGAGCGGATGTGGACGGAGATCGGCCTGTCCACGGTAGATCGTTCGGCTGCCTATTATCGTGCAGATGGCTATTGGAACGGTGCGGTATGGATGCCGCATCAATGGTTTTATTGGAAAACGATGCTGGACCTGGGTTACCCCGAACACGCGCGTAAAATCGCGATGACCGGTTTGGAATGCTGGCGCAAAGAAACGGGGCGGACCTATAACTGCTATGAGCATTTTATCGTATCGACCGGGCGCGGAGCGGGATGGCATCATTTTGGCGGACTGTCGAGTCCGGTATTAGCGTGGTTTCACGCTTATTACAAGCCAGGAACGGTAACCGTTGGCTTTGATACCTGGCTGACAAGATCAGCTTTTAGCGAACCATTTACAAATTGTGAAATCGAGTTACGGAATGGGCGGCAAATGGGAGAAAACCAGCGTTATTGCATCATCGTTGCGATGAATCCTTCTTTCCAATACGCGGCATTATGGAACGGTCATGTGGCTGAAGCCAGTGAAGTCACGCCAGGTGTATATGAAGTGCTGGTTCCTGCTGGCGAAAATGGCAGCTTACTAATGAAACCCATCTAGGACAGAAGGAGAGAGGCAGTATGGCTTCCGAAACAAAACCTACCGTGATTCATCTGCTCCCGCATTTTCACTATGACACGGTTTACTTAAAAACATATGACGATTATTTGCGTGATGCGCTTGATCATATCCATGAAGCGCTGCGGATCATGGAGACTGAGCCTGCTTATACGTTCATGATTGAACAGATGATTCTTGTTGAGGAGTACTGGCGAAGGTTTCCCGAGCAGCGCGGGCGGCTTCGCAAGCTTGCCGCTGAAGGAAGAATTGAAATCGCCTGCGGCATGTATTGCATGCCGGACGTCAATCTTCCTTCGGGCGAGTCGTTTATCAAGCAAGTGCAAGAAGGCAGGAAGATATGCCGGGATCTGCTTGGCGTAGATGTGCGTGTTGCGTGGATGTCGGATTGCTTCGGACATCATCCGCAGCTGCCTCAGCTTTTGGCAGAGACTGGATATGAAATGTACGTGTTCTCCCGGGGAGCGGACGAAAACATGCCAACCCCGTTCCAATGGCAGGGCCTCGACGGCACGAAGGTATGGGCGCATCGCCTTCATGGGGGCTATGGATTGATCATGTTCTCATCCAATGTGCAGAACGCGTTGGAGTTGAATTTTGGGAAAGCGGGCAATGCGGAGACGATTCGACAAAAGGTTACGATGCTGCAAGATGTTACCTCCGTAGCTTGTCATGTGCTGCTTCCGAACGGAGGCGACATGGCTAAACCGCAGCGGGAAGCAGCGGAAGCAGTTCGGTCGTTTAACGAGCGATATGAAGAAGAGCGGATGTCTGTACAGTTCTCGACGGCACAGTCATTTCTTGATGCCGTGAAGGCGGATGCCCAGTCTTTGCAAGTTTTTAAAGGTGACATTAATCCTGTTTTTCAGGGGACATACAGCTCAAGAATGGGCATTAAGCTAAAGAACCGTGAGTTTGAATGGAGACTGCAGGCCGTTGAGCGCTTGCAAGCAGTCTTGCTGCTAACTGACAAGGTCGATAAACCCATTGTCGATTTCCCTATCCAGGAAGCGTGGAAAGAGGTTCTTTACAATCAATTCCACGATATCATCTGCGGGACGATTCTGGACGAAGGGTACCTAGATACGATGAAGCGATATCAGCGGGCAGAGCGTCACCTTAGCGATGCTGCGGCAACGCTAATAGATCGCATGCAGGACCATATCGGCGAGGGGCTGGTTGCCTATGTATTTAATCCTTCCGGATTCGTGCGTCAAGAGCTGATTGAGCTGGATATCGTTGTCACAACCGCTGGAGTCTCTGGAGTACGCGTTATCAATGGTGACGGTACCGAACTGTCGGTTACGTGCACGATTGTGGAGATGGACGCTTTTGGGGCGCGCAAGCTGCGGGTCGCTTTTTCCGATAAGCTGGAAGCACTGACACTAATGGCATACCGCTTGGAGCTGACTGAAGATGCTGCGGACGACACTCGTTCTCATGGCTATACGCTCCATGAAATAAGTGGCGGCTATGTATTTGAGAACCGCTTTATGCAGCTGCATATTTCCTCCAACGGTGGCATTAAGCGTTTTGTTAGCAACTCGAATGAATCCAAAGCGCAATGGAATTGGGTAGAAGACGGAACGGAATGGAACGAACTTATTTTGCTGCGTGATCAAGGAGACCTATGGCTCTACGATGAGCCGATCTTGAATGGGGCATATACGGGAGCTACACCGATGAACGGCCTCATCCGCTTTAAGGAACAGCTGCCATATTCGCGGAGATGGCTCGGTCAATCGAGCACAAGCTCGACATCAAGCATTCGGATTGAAGAGGAAGGTCAGGATTGGGTCGTTCTTTGCAGTACCGGTTCCATCTCCTTTTGGAACAATAAATTGACATATACCAAACGTATCGTACTAGATGCGAATGGTGATCGTGTGCGTTTCACTACAAGCTTGACGGGTACCGGGAAGCAATACCGGGTCATCGCCGCCTTTCCAACCAACCTTCAACAGCCTTCCATGGTGCAGCAAATCCCGTTTGGCAGGGTAGATCGTGGCGAAGGTGAGTTCCCAGCGCAGAATTGGAGCCGGATCGAAAGCGGCGACGCTAGGTTATTGATTAATAATGTGGGGATCCCAGGAAATGGATTAGAAGGAGCAACAGCATGGTTAGCATTGACCCGATCTGCAGCAATGCCTTATAAGGCGCCGTCTGATCTCGCCTATGAAGAGGGAGTTACCCATAATTACACCTATGAAATTCGGGCTCGTCATTCGAAAGAAGCAGAGGACTTCGCCGAATACGACCGTGCTGCTGAATCGCTTAATATGCCGTTCGTTACAGCAATCCGTCCATCAGCCGCTATGAATATTGCCCAAGGTCCTCGTTCCGATAAACCTGAAATTGGGATTTCTTCCTTCCATTATTGCTGCGAGCAAAATGCTTGGATACTTCGTCTGTATGATGCTTCTGGCCATGGCGCAACAGGCTTGATCCATCTGCCGGTTCTCGCGAATGATAAGATTACGGTTCAGGAACAAAACGCCATACTGCAGTCCAAAGCTGAGCCAGTTCCTTACAACCGAGTTAATGGATTTGAGGTTTCTCTTGGACCGTTCCAAATGCGAACGTTTGCAATAAAACATTTCTGATGACATAACGAATGTTGATTCCTTCTTCAGCCCAGTGTTGGGAGGCATTAAAGTATTAAAGTACACAATAAAGGTTGAAGTAGATATAAAAGTCGAAGTGACAAATAGTAGGGCGTTCACTCTATTAGGTGAACGCTTATTTAATTTCTTGTATGGAGGAAGCCTAAGCCGTAATCCGGGGGCAATTAATTTAACGTACTGTCGGGTGACAAGTAAATTATCTCATTAATTAACGCGTAAATCGCGGTTTTTTATTTTTATGGTATCAAGTTTTTGTCAAAACCAAATGACAATAACTTGATACCATTCCAAATTTCTACAAGAACTTGATCTCATTCCCGACAAAGCCATTATTACGCTAACTGGCAGGATAGCGGAATAAAACGCTTGATACTATTGGGTAATTATGGTGTAATAAACACAAACGTATGTTCTTTTTTTGCGCGAATGCTAAGAAAGTAACGACATTTGGCAGATCCGGAAGGATTCCGGCTGGTGGCACAGCAAGTTCTATAGAAACTTAATGGGTGATGTTGATGAAACTAGAACGGTTAATATCGATTACTTATGCGCTTTTAAATAACGAAGTCATTTCTGCTTCAGAGCTTGCGAACAAATATCATGTATCCCAACGAACCATTTACCGTGATATAGAGGTTATTTGTGCGGCTGGAATCCCTGTTGTATCCTTTCAAGGCGTCAACGGCGGATATGGGATTATTAAAGAATATAAAATGGAGAAAAGTTTATTGCATGCAAGCGACATTGAGTCATTAATCACGCTTCTTCACAGCACGGCAACGGTGTTCAAGGATGACCGAGCAACGGAGACTATGCATAGGCTTCAGACCATTCAAAGCGATAAGATGCCAAGCTTGACCATGGATCTTGGAAGTTGGCGAGCCAACAACGCAACTCTCCATGCACTTCGAGCAGCCATAACGGCTCGCTATGTCATTCGATTTGAATACATGAATTCTAAGAATGAGAGATCCAATAGGATAGTTGAACCAGTCGGCCTACTATTTAAATATTATTCTTGGTATTTACATGGGTACTGTAGGGCTCGTAACGATTATCGCGTATTTAAACTTACAAGAATATTAAATTTGATTACTTTGCCTGAATTATACCAGCGTAGCCACACAACACTTCTACAAGATATTTCTTTGGACTATCAGAAAGAAGAAATCGTGGATGCTGTTCTTCATTTCTCAGGCAGATCCTTGGCACATGCACTGGATTGTTTTTACGCGGAGGATAAATGTTTCAATGAAGATGGCACGCTTACGGTTACCATTATCAATTCTTCTGAAGTTGAATGGTTAGTTGAAACGATTTTAAGTTTTGGTGAAGATGTGGAGGTTCTTGAACCTTTCGCGTTAAGGCAATTACTCAAAGATAAGATTGAAAAAATGTTGAATCGATATCTTAAAGTATGACAGACTGTTGTCATACTTTTTTTATTATAATGAGCTCAAAGAGAAGGCAAGTCAGCTTTTCAAGGAATTGGAGGTATACACCATGCATAATTATCCTTATTTTTTTGAGGAAAAGATAAGAGAACATAATCAGGAGCTCAAAGAGATTGAAAGTAATTCCTGGAAATGGTCTCGATCTGCCTCGAAGAAATCAAAACCCACTATTCTAACTGTTCTTTTGGCACTTATCGGACTGAAATTATGAACAGCACCTCCCAAAGTATGATCTGTTTCGTCTAATTTGAAAAGGGGGTGTCCGTAATGAAAATTAGTGTCTCATTAAAACAAATTATTGTAGGGTTTTTAATTGTGTTTATTATTGGGGTTTTTTCCCCTCTTGGAAAAAATATAAAAATAGAAGCAGCAAAAACACTCATTACGACAAGATACCAACAAGAAACTTGGATATTAGTTGGTAAAGAAAAAAGAGATGAATTAATCAAGGAGTTTTTATTTTCGGATGGCTCGCAGCTTTGGTCATTTTGCTGATTAAAATATTCATAAGCTACATATATTACTCGTTAATCTAACGGATAACGAGAGCTGAATAGGGGATGCCAAAGCATCCGTTTGACGGAATATTTAAGCAACAGTATACTTTTAGCGAGAGTAAAATAATACCAATTGGAGGGATTTGAAGTATGAATCAGGAAGTTACGGCATACATAGAAAATTTGCCGAAATGGCAAGCAGATATCAGTTCGACCCTACGGAACATGGTTCATGAGACGATTTCGGAAGCTGAAGAACGCATTCAGTACAAGAAACCACACTTTATGAAGAATGGACATTATGCAGCCGTCATTTCGCCTTCCAAAGACGCGATTGCCTTTATGATCATGAATGCAAACGGAATTGACTTTCCGAAAGAATTCGAAGGTCCTGCTGAACGAAAGTGGATTAAATTAAAGGAAGGGAGCACTCCAGATCTCTTCACGTTGTCCGGGCTTCTGAAGCAAGCCTCCGTCACGTTATAAATTCGACCGTAGAATCAATGGTAAAATATTAGGGGAGCAGCTCGCCGCGGTCGGCAGCAGCTCCTTTTTCATTTAAATAACGGGCAGTTATCTAACAAGTTGTGTAGCAACATTTGTTTGCGAAATAAGTCTAAAATGTCAATAAGGGCTGATACGATGAGAAAAATCATTCTACCATTATTTGTTTTATGTTTGCTGTTTAGTTTCAAACTGAACGAGCCAGTTAGCGCACTTTCATACGCACCTCCACAAGCAATAAAAGAAGAATTTGCGAACAGCACGATTGTGATTATGGGTACAGCTCTCAATTCAAATACTGCCAAATACGATTGGGCCGTTACTTTCCGTGTGAAGTCACTTTGGAAAGGAAGCACTGATTTGATTGAAAAAGGGATTTATGTAAGCGATTGTCCCGTAGAAGCAATTCAATTTCTGGATTTGGGGAGTAATTACTGTTTTAAGAATTAACAAGGTAACAGGAGTTGAAGACCAATGGGTTTTGAAAAAAGTAAATTCATTCAACTTACAATTTTAGTTTTACTTTTAAGCTGTTTCTCAGTATTAATATCGTTCATACTATCATTTTTTATTGGAGCCACAGTATTTTCTAATAAATTTGGTAACCCATATATTGGTGCAGTTCTTTATTACTTTTGGTGTTCCCTTCCAATCGTTTTGATTATGCCCTATGTGTTTTATCAAAGAATAAAGGCATGGAAGATTGGAGGGATATTTATAATATCCATCGTAAGTGGTATTCTGTTTTTTTTTTTCGTTATTTGTAATTCATCTGTACTTGGACAATATGGATTATTTTCCGTTAATTCAAACCTTAAGGGTCGGATACGCCGTTAAGTTTGATAATTTAAGTTTATATTTCCTTGGAGTATTATTCTCGGCTAGTATTCTCCTAATAGGATTATTTTCAAGATTCAAATTTACCAAATGTTTATGAGAAACGAAAAACCAATAAACTTCTAAGCTAACGGATAACGATAGCTGAAAAGGCTTACTTCGCGGCAGCTCATTATGCAGCATCGTTCTACTATTTGTAATAGGTTATTTATAATAAAGGAGATTGTTATGACAGCCAAATTGCTTGAGCTACTTGTATGTCTTATGTTGGGTTTTTTTACGGGAATATTGTTGAGTGGGAATGGCACTCATATTCAAGAAAGTGGCGTTCAAATTATACTCGGATGCATTCTTTGGATCTTGATTTTTGCTTATTTCAAAAGGAAATAAACTCGTATTTATTACTAAAGCTTAAAATCAGATTGGTTAGTTACTGAAGATAATTTGTTCAATGATAGCAATGTAAGGTTTGCCAGTTTGAACGAAAGGTGATCGTAGTCTTTTTTACTAGGCTTTTCTCAATGTGCTTTATTTTGTGGAGATTAAGGGAGGATTATGCAAGAATAATCTCATTTGAAAAGCTTTAGTTCCCAGTAAGAAATTACTGTTTAATTTCGCCGACCAACTAAGTGATTGGCACAATGTGTCTGCTTATATTACTTCTTAAGTGAGTACAATATATATGTTTCAAATTACTCAAAGGGGTGTGCGAAAGTTATGACTAATCAAAAGAAAAGCGTGAAATCCGAAAAGCAAAAAAACCAAAAACCAAATCAAAAGGGTAAAATTGATGAGGCAAATATTAATTAAGGTGGTTAGTTAACAAAATGGTTCACATATAAAGCCCTAAAAAAGCCTGAGGAAACTTTCCCACAGAATAGGTTAAATTTTTAAGCTTATTTCATCAAGATAGAAAGGAGGTAATCTCAATGTCCAATAAAACTAAAACTAAGATAACCAAATCTCAGCGTACCGTAGATAAGGAACTGCAATCTCGAACTCGAAAATCGCCTGACCAGTCTGCACAAAATAATACACACGATCAACCAGGTGATGCTTAAAACAACTTTCGAATTTGGAGGATAAATACAATGACATCCAGTAGAGGACATCAAGGAGCTCATGGCACGGGACAAATTGTTAAGCAACTGAACAATCAAGCCCAAGCCGCGGAGCAAATTCAAGGAAGTAATAAGTTCGATCAAGAAATTATTGCAGCCGCAAACGAACATAGTTCAGAACTGGATGAAATCATTGATACAGATGTCAGTTCCTAAGTTGAGCTTCGGCATGGAACGATCTAAAGTAATACGAGTTAGAGACCCGCGGCATGCTTCATGCTGCGGGTTTTTTTCTTGTTCGGCGGCACAAGCATAATCGTGTTTACAGTTAGTAAATGCGTAACAGCGAACACCAGTTGAGGGGCTTACCTCGCGGCAATTCCTTTTTTTCTTCATATAACTTAAGGGCAGGATACCTACAATTCATGGTGAAATATACATAAGAATTAATTTTCAAAAGGAGGACTTCTTATCGCTTAAGTTCATGATTTCATTCAATTTATCTGACCTCAAGACTTTCCCGTCTTAACCACTATTATACATACTGGAATTACAAATTAACCAGGGTCGGGTGATTTCGCTAACGGGAGACTATAGTTCAACCCGCCGCTAAATCTAATGGGCCAGTTAAGATCATCATTGCTATTTTATCCATATGGTAAAATTAGATGGAAACAGTTAATTGAGGTGAACTAATGGAGATATTAGTAATTCGACATGGTGAATCAGAGGATAAGATAGTAAATGCACTTGAACCGTTAACAAGTTTAGGAATTGAGCAAAGTAAAAAAATGTCTGTACGTGTTTCAAAAGAATTTCCACCAGAGTTAATTTGGTCAAGTACACTTCAACGTGCAAAGCAGACGGCGGATATTTTAGCGAATATCGTTGATTGTGAAGTGAAATATCTTGATGATTTATGTGAGCAGAAAGTTGATGAAAGCGACTTGAAGTTCTATGAGCGAGTCCAACAAATCTTTTCTTTCATAAAAGGAAATAGCAGTCAATATAAAAGAGTTGCCATTGTTTCTCACGGAGGAACTATTACAAAACTCATTGAAAATTTCCTTCAGTTACCTTCAAATAATAATGTCTGGTTCCATACCAACAGCACCGGGATTCACTTCTTACACTATCATCCCAAAGCAGATATTTTAAAATTTTCAAATAGCACTTGTCATTTAACCTGACGCAGAACTATTGTTCAATGAAAGAAGGCTGTTGATGCTATAGATCGGCAGCCTTCTCAGCTCCCTCAGCATTATTCCAATATGTGACGCCAAATTATGGAGAAGCTAACTGGCGCGTTTGAATACTGAAATACATGATTAACGAAATACCCCCGTTAATTAAATAAATACGCAAAAGCTACAATCGCTACTGAAGCATTGAAAAAGAAATCTAACAATTTCCAAGTGCTCACTGAACTTATGGCTCTATAAGCAGAAATAACAAATATGATGAGCACCGCAATTTGAATCAAGAAATGGGAGATATAGATATGCACGGTGATCTCCTCCTTATATTAAATGTCATAAGCCAGTCTATTCAAGTTGGTTTAAATATGTTTGTACGGGCTATTACTATTGACAAAGTTCGTAAATAAGCTGTTAAGGGAAAAATTTATTACATATTGAAATGAGAGTCAAAATCTAGGATTTGGAATGATTTATTATGTACTTAAGGACATTTTCAAAGGAAGAAGCATAGGTAAGAGATTAATTGGTCTAAAAGTAGTAGATAAAAATAACAACAATGATGTACCAGGAACAATACGATTAATGCTTAGGAATATAACAATATTAATAATATCGAAAGGGGCAAAATCAATTGAAGAATAACAAACCAGTGAAAATGGAAGATCTAATTAGTGAGATTGAGCTTCAAATTGATGATACTTTTACTTTTATAAACACTAATTCAGGCGAAGTTATTACATTAACGAGAGAAGAAATGAGAACTGTAGAAGATGAAGAACCATTTGAAAAATTTCCTGACTGGCAAAGAGAGAATATTGAGAAAGCTATCAGCATAATTGAGGATGAAGACGGGGTTTTCGTGGACTTTACATTAAGAAACAACTTCAATGAATATGAAATCATTGAGGAGTTTATTGTAAGGCTTCCGGATCAAAAAAATAGAGAAATACTGGATGACACCATTCGAGGTAGAGGAGCTTTTCGAAGATTTAAAGATAGAATAATAGAACTTGGCGTTGATAAGCAATGGTACACATACAAAGAAGGTAAGATAAGGCAATTGGTAATTGAATGGTGTAAGGAACACAACATAGAAATTCAGGATTAAGAACGGATCTTAAAGGCTGCCGCGGTATATGTATTCAAAGTGAATGGAAAAGAGATGGAACTAAAGAACAACCCGTTAGTAGTTGACGGAACATCCTACTTGCCATTACGAGAAATAGCTGGTCAGCTCGGATACGAGCTTAGTTATGACGATACAACGAGAACAATTAGTTTTGAACAAAAGCAAGTTGATAGCAATCAATATCAAGAATTAACCAAAGCCCCGGACTGTACCAGAGACCTAAAGGGGAATTCTCTATGTTGGTTTATAAAAATAATATCTTTGTCAATAAATCTGATATCCAAAAATTGGGGTTTCCAATTGAGGATGAATGGATACCGATAGCGGATCTCACAAAGTCCTATACAAAATCGTGCAATGTACTCTAAAACTGGAATATTACTAAACAAAGAAGACTTAAAAGCAAGGGGATTTATCAGTTATTGTTTCTTTATTAATGCATTAAACGACCTGAAAAAGGCTACCGGCAGATCGGTAGCCTTTTTCTCAATTATCGAGTATTAGGGTGGAATAGTCTAAATAATAAAAGTTAAATTATGGAAACCTTTTTACTTGTTCGCTTCGTTTGATTTATTATTGAACTAACAATGGGAGTTATGAGTTTTGAAAAAGTTTGTTTTAGGTCTTATATGTGGAATTGGGGGCTTTAGTCAAATATGAGGATGCCACAAAGACTATTCAAATAAATGAGACTTCGTTAAGCAAGAAGTTACAACTAAATGAGGCATTTCTAAATGCAGTCAAACAAGGGGAGCTCCCAGGGATTGAGTTCGGAATAGGCGCGACGAAAAATGATGTGTTCAGAACATGGGGGGAACCACAACGAACAGGAAAAAGACAAACCCAGTTTGATGCATGGTTTGATTACAGTTACTTTTTTAGTCCGAACCAAACAGTATATGCAATAGGAGTAGGTGGAGAAACCATCAATTACTCCGTTGAGGAAGTGAAAAAGGCATTGGGTCAGCCTAGTTACGAAGGACTCAGTTTTATAGTGGACGGTTGGGAACTAAATTACAAGGTCGGCGAGTATGTTTTGTTTTTTGAAGCCGATAAGAAGGATGGAACCGTTCATTACTTAACATTTAATATGATTGAAAAACATAAACATAAAATTTGCTGATCTGATCATAGATGGAAAATCACTATATAAAATGTTGATAAGGTATGATAAAGTTCCTTCGATTCCTGGTTAGGGCCAGTCTGGATCGAGCTTAAGCGTGCTGAGTAATATTATGACAAAAAGGGAAACTAAAGCTCAAAAAACATCAAAGCTAACATTTTACGCTAAGGGATATCATTTATTTAATGCAGGTATTCGTTGATTTTTCACAAAATATGGAAGATGAATGGTCTTCAGTATACTTCTGGCAATTTACATTATTGGTCCACTGCTCAAATAACTACTGGAGACCGAATTTGGTGGGGATTGTCTAAGGATACTGCGGATTTTTTGTTTATCGTGTATTGTATTAGCATTCATTAGTTTGATTGTTTATTTAAAATTTAAAGATTAGTGTTTTATATTATTCTGGTGGGCGTTCAAAGGAATTTTTGAAAATGTTTAGGAGGATTCATATGTTTAAGAAAATCCAAGGGAACGCTAGAGGCTGCTTAATTTATGAACCGATGTTTATTTTACCGTACAGTATGATTACTACGTATGCAACAGTATATATGTTCCAATTGGGAGTCAGTGAGAGACAAATCGGTTTTATTACTTCAGTGGGACTGATTATGCAGATCTTTACTTCTTTCATCAGTGGATACCTTACGGACCGGATGGGCAGGCGCCGGGCGCTTCTCTATTTCGATCTTATAAGTTGGAGTGCCGCTGCACTCATCTGGACTGTATCGCAAAATTTCTGGTATTTTCTGATTGCTGCCGTATTTAACAGTTTCCTTAGAGTGCCCAATACAGCATGGTACTGTTTGTTGGTCGAAGATACCGCACAAAATGATCGGTCTAACGTATTTAGAATTCTGCAACTCGTCGGGGTGATTGGGGGATTGTTCGCTCCGCTGGGTGGACTGCTAGTTAACCACTTCACGCTTATCCCTGCAATGCGTATTATGTACGCCATTTTTTGCGTTAGCTTAACGGTAATGTTCTTCGCCCGAAACTTCGCGACTCATGAGACGGAGATTGGAATACGAAAAAGAAAAGAGAGCGCATCTTATAACCTGAAGGACACCTTTCAAGCCTATATCAATACGGTTAAGACCATCCTGTCAAACCAGGCGTTGATGATTGTCTTTAGCGTGTACATTTCCTTTAATTTTCAATTGACTTTGCAAAACACATATCTCTCGATTTATCTTGTTGAAGCTTTGAATATTAGCGACGCACTCATTTCAATATTTCCGGCGGTATCCTCTTTAGCAATGCTCGCATTGATGTTCCTAGTTGTCCCGCGCTTAAAGGAGAATAAGGCACAAGGTTACATGATATGGGGATTTTCACTTGCAATCGTGTCAAAAATTATTTTAATTGCCGTTACCCCAGGGCAATTTGCACTGGTGATATTCAGTACAATACTTGCAGCTGCAGGCAGTATTATTGCTAGTCCCTATTTGGAGGCGATTGTCGCAAATTCCATCGATGACGAACAACGTGCCAAAATGTTTTCGATTCTGCAATTTCTTGTCTTACTATGTATCTCTCCATCTGGCGTAATCGGCGGATGGACGTATACCATCGATCCTAGGCTGCCTTTCATCTTAATCATTATATCTTCCATCGTAAGCATAGTTTTGATGATCGTGTTAATGCGTAGGGAAGCCAAAAAAATAGTTGATCATTTAGAAGTTAATAGGAAGTGACTCCATGTTGGTTTGTTAGCTGCCTTAAATACGGAGTAGATACAAAACATACTCGTTACCTAAACGGCTGATGCAGGCGGACACTCTCCATTGTTACGCTTTAAACTGACATTTGCTTGCAAATTAACATGGGACTGATGGGAAGGCGTGCCATGATGAATTAGACTATGGAAAACATCGCACCACCGGGTGATAACGGCACAGTGACATCTTTATCTATCTGAACGCTACGATCACAGATTTGCCAATCCCTCTCGGCATAATGTGGAATAACCCATCCTTTGAGAGGGAATGGCGTGGTGCTAAGTCAGCCATCTAAAAATTAACTAATAACCCCAGTACTTGTTATGTGCACTTGAATTTTCGTGTTCAACTTCACTTCTTTATATGTGTTATTCCAGTCGATGTTTTTCCACAGCTCAGGGTACTTTACTCTGAGCTTTCTACCAATTCCAAACGCATCGCAATTCGCCTTTAATAATTGATCTGTCACTGTTATTGCTTGCTTGTTTAACGCAGTAGACAAATTTTCATTTAACTGTTCACGATCAATTTTTTGCCCCATACTGCCTGGGGAGCTGCTAAGGGCACCAAAAATATCAAGTGTAATGGAGCATTCGATCTCTTGGGTATTTGGATCAACAGATACGTCGAATACTCTCTTCAATTTCTTTACTTCAAATGTAGTAATTGAAGCAGTCTCTGACTCGTTAGCCATGTTTTGTCTAGGACTCTGTTGAATTGAAATATCCATAAAGGCGTGTTTGTTTAGCTTATCTTTTAGAAGCAATAGGAGTGTACTGTCTTCTTGGGACAAAGACACTCCGGTATATTTGTCATCATTAAATAATGCGGTACTGTCAACTACAAGAGCTTTATTATCAATTCTACGAATCATGGGAAGTACCGTATCTTCACCGGGATCAGTGATTTGACTCCATAACGAAAAGAGCGTTAGCTCTGGCACGACGGTCGTACGATCGGCTCCTTCAATCATTTGTTTAATGCCAAAAGCAACAGGGCTATTTTCTATTTTTTGAAATGAAAGAATGTCAGCAGCTTTCCCCTTACTAATAATAATATTCGATTTCAGATAACCTTTAGGATTTCGGTAAAAAAATTCCAAAGGAGAGATCATACCGCGCTTCGCCAGCTCTTCACTAACGATTATGACATGCGTTTTGGTAGCTTCTATTGTACCTGGCAGCATACTATCAATTTTGAACCCGATTTGGGAAACGGATTCCCCTGTAGTTTGGATGACTTCATCCTTCACATCAAATTGCCCGCCGCCTTTACTTTCTAAGATGATAGCTCTCACTGTTCCGAGGAGTTGGTTGTCTGTTGCAGCAACATCAAGGCTTATCCCGTTTAAGATTTTTTTACTCGTTAAATATTGAATATCCCAACAGCCTGTGAGGGTCATTGAGAAACATCCTAAGCAAAGCGCAATATACCATTTTTTTCTCATGTTGACTTGACCTTTCTATTCTTTTTCAGTAGGAAGGACATTATCCATAACAGGAATGGAATTACGACAATCATAAACAGGTACCCATATTCTAACCATTTGCTGAAGATATCAAAATTTTCCAATGCGGATAGATAGGACGCTAATAGAAAGATAAGTCCTCCACTGAACCCGATCATTCGTCGATAAGAAATTTGATTGGTTGTTAGACTTTTACCAGCTAGGGTTAGATAAGACACAATCGTGACGGTCATTGGAATAATCCAGATTGTCAAAAAAATTAGATCTAAACGATCAAACAATTGATAAGTTAACCCTTTGAAAATAAACAAAACGGGCTCATTCACTTGTGCTAATGCGATAGGACTAAATCCGATCAGACAAAGGAATACAAAGTACGTATAAAATAACGTAACAAAGCCATTTGCCAAAGAGATGACACGGAGCAACCCTTTGGGGTTATTTTGGACATGGGCAGAGAAATAGAGGATCACCTCAAAACCAAGCATTGAAAAAAAGGTGTTTTCACTTCCCTTAAAGATTTGCCAACTACCTGCTTGACCTACCGGCAAAATGTTAGTAAATTGCATGTCATTACTAAAGTTTAAAAAACTGATCAAGAGCAGTAGGGCAAAAAGTACGGAACATAATATGAAAAACCTACTAATGATGCGCAAGTTTTCAATGGCTAAATAGACACCAGCCCCAATGATGAGCAAAAGTAATACCCAACTGGGTGTAAGCGCGAGCATCCAAGTGTTCACTAATTTCACATAAAGTGTACAGGCATATCCCGCAATAACGATGAAAAAGACATAATAGATAAGGTTTAGAGCTTTGCCAACATAGACGCCCAATATACGAACCGTCATTTCACTTAAGGTCTGATTTGGAAATTTGTTGAGCAGCTGCCAATATACGAGAAGCAATAACTGAATGACAACCCCGGCCACAAGGACGGAGATCCAAGCATCCCCTTTAGCGGATTCCTGAATTTTCGATGGCAAGGATAACAGTCCTATCCCAATTTGCGTCTTGATGATCAAAAAAAACAAGTGAGTTCTACTTATCGTAGGATTCAATGGCGCTTCCACCTCACAAAGAAGGAGTGTTTAGTGCTGCCAGGTTGTTTATTGTTCTTCCATGTAGGGAGTCTTAGAAAAATATCCTTTAGATTCTGTTTACCTGTAAAAGGACCAAATGGTTCGAAATAAGCGATCCCTAATGTCTCTATCTTGCAAAGATGAATAAAGATAATCATCATCATGATGGCAATTCCGAAAAAGCCAAATAAAGAAGCGGCAAGCATGGTAGGAAATCCTAAAATCCTCAAACTGGTTCCAAGCTCATTAATCGGAGTTGCAAAAGAGGCAATCGCCGTCAATCCGATGACGACAATCATGGTATGAGAAACCAAGTGGGCTTCCACAACGGCCGTGCCGATAACTAATCCTCCAACGATACCAATCGTTTGGGCGATGGGGGAGGGCAAGCGGATTGACGCTTCTTTCAGTAATTCAAGAATGATTTGCATGGTGATTGCTTCCAAGATCGGCGATAATGGCACATAAGTTAATGAAACTTTTACGGAATATAAGATCCCGATCGGAAGTACTTCGGAATTGTACGACACGGTAGCAATATAGACCGCAGGTAAAGAAATGGCCAAAATAAAACTAATTAAACGAATGAAGCGGAAAAAGGTCCCCGTAATCCATCGGTTGTTGTAATCATCGGGGGATTGATAAAATGAAAAAAAAGTGGTGGGAAGAACCAAGACGCTGGGACTGCCGTCAACAACAATATTAATTTTTCCCTCCATCAAATAAGAAACAGCGCGATCCGGTCTTTCGGTCTGTAGGGATTGAGGAAAAGGAGAATACGGATGCTCCTCGATCATCTCGTCAATATTTCCTGCGGAATATAAATAATCAAGATCAATAGACCTTAATCTTTTCTCGCATTCTTCGATGATGGTTGGATTAGCAATGTGATCTATATAGATCATAGCGACTTTTGTATTCGTGACATGGCCGATTGTAAAGTACTTCACCTTAAACTTAGGACTTCTTATCCGATTGCGGAGCAAATAAATGTTCGTGCTCAAACTTTCAATAAAACCTTCATGTGATCCCTGAATGACTTGTTCAGATTTGGGTTCTTGGATATTTCGGACATGTGATTGTGCGACTAACATCATGAATGCGATTGGTTCATTTTCCATGACCATGATGCATGACCCATTTAGTAGATACTTCCCAATTTGAAGAACATCATTGGAATGCTTGACTTCGATTGATGTTACGATTTTCTCAACTACGCCTAAATTTGAATCCAATAGAGGCTGAATGACGCTAGTTTGAAGTAATTCAGCCTGTACAAGGGATTCTATATAGACTAATGCGCAAGCTTGATTGTTAAATGCAAGGTTATGCGTCATCAGATCTTCTGTGTTAGATAAGTGTTCTTGGATCTGAGTAATTAGAAATTCGAGATCTCCAGGCTCTAACTCAATTGTAGAGGACTCAGATTCCATGAATGTGTGTCTAAGGTTGTTGAATTTCATGTCATCCTCACCCCGCCGCTAATATTCCTTTACCTATTATTAACAATTAGCCCTATAATTATTTTTCGATATTGGGGTAAATGGACTTTGCGAAAGATCCTCACTTCTTGGATAATTATGTTAGTACATTCTTAAATCCAGTAGCACTAGTGAACAAGCCTGAGGGAAAGCATCCTTTGAGCATTCAAATTTTAATTTCTATTTATTTTATATAATAAATCATGTATGATTAATGATATCGAGAAGTGAAGAACTTGATAACATAAATTACAAGATATTGAGGCGATAGAAATGAAAAAGAGCCTAAGCCGCTATGTACTAACCGATGAAATCTACACGTTGATTAAGGAACGAATCCTTAACCATGACATTGCTTCTGGTGGCAAAATCAATATTGATCAATTAGCCCGCGACCTTGAAGTCAGTAACATTCCTATTCGAGAAGCACTTACTAGGTTAACGGCAGAAGGTTTGGTCAATACGGTTCCTTTTAAAGGGATGTATGTGGCCGAGATGTCGCTACAAGAGTTGGATGAGATGTTTGAAATTCGGATAGAATTGGAAGGCTTGGCTATAAAGAAAGCAGCACCTCGAATACCGGGTGTTTCCATTGCGGAACTGGTGCAGGAGATGAAAAGCTGGTCTAGCAGGAAACCGACGGAAATCGAAGAACAAATTCAATTCATTGCCGAAATGAACGAAAGATTGCATGGTTTAATTCTGGAGCACTGTGACAACCAATCTTTGAACCAACTGATCCATTTATATATTGAAAAAATACAGAGATACTTATCCTTCATTCATAAAGAGATCGATATGCAAGTGATTGAAGAAGAATGGTATGAACATAATCTCGTTGTAAAAGAGTTGGCCCATGGTAATTTTGAGGCTGCAGAAAAAGCTCTATTACAGCATTTAAAACATTCGCACATAAGAACTAGAAATTTCTTTCTATAAATTTTTTTCAATAAAATCATACATGATAAATGATAATGAAGGATGAGTCAGAGCTAATGAACCTACAAAGTAAGGTAGTCATTGTAACGGGGGGCGGATCAGGAATCGGCGAAGCGATTGTCCGATTATTCGCAGCCCAAGGCGGAGTCGTCGCCCTGACCAAGGCATTAGCCTTAGACTATGCGCCGGATGGTGTCAGAGTGAATTGTATATGTCCGGCTGGTGTTTTTACTCCCCTCCTACAGCATTGGATTCAAGAGCAAGATGATCCGATTACGACGATTCAGATTTTGAATGATATGCATCCAATTGGCCGTCCAGCAACCTCGGAAGAAATTGCTCAAGCTGCGTTATTTCTGGCAAGCGCTCAATCGGGTTTCATTACAGGCGTTGCTCTTCCCGTCGATGGCGGAGCTTCACTTGGTTATTAATTCCATACATACAAAATAGGGAGATGTTTCTGATGAAGATTACTAAAATTGAAAGCTTTGTACTGCACGTGCCGATTACACCACCAATTACAGATGCAATTAATATCGCAACTCACTGGGGATTAGCTGGTGTTCGTATTTTTACGAACGAGGGCTTTGTTGGATACGGTTATACAGGTACTTGTGCCCATGGTGATGATATGATTGTCGATACAATCGATAAATACTATGCGCCACTTCTGATTGGCAAAGATCCGTTTATGGTAAGAGAGCTATGGAATGATATGCGTTTTGGCAAAATGCACTGGATCGGCCGATCCGGCGTTACGCACATGGCGCTTGCAGCTGTTGATATTGCGATTTGGGACATTATGGCAAAAGCCTCGAATAAACCGTTGTGGCAGTTCCTTGGCGGTGCAAAATCGCAACCGATAAAAGCCTATAATACGAATGGTGGCTGGTTGAACTGGTCGCAAGAGCGTCTGGTTAAAGATTGTGCTGAGATTGTTGAGTCAGGCTTTACGGGTGTTAAAATCAAAGTTGGTAAACCGGATTCACGTGAGGATTATGCTCGTTGTAAAGCAGTAAGAAAAGCGATCGGTGACGATGTTATTTTCATGATTGACGTCAATCAACAGTGGAATATTAATACCGCTATGACGTGGGGCAAGAAGTTGGAAGAATTCGATCTGTTCTGGTTGGAAGAGCCACTGAATCCAGATGACATTATGGGTCACAAAAAGCTAGCTGACGAGTTAAACGTTCCGATTGCTTTAGGTGAGCATGTCTATAACAAATATGCGTTCAGAGACTATATCCATCAAGGCGCTATTGAGTATTGCCAAGTAGACGTAACGCGTGTCGGGGGTATTACCGAATGGCTGCAAGTGGCAGGATTAGCAGCTTCCTATGATGTGCCGATCTGTCCGCACGTGGGCGATATGGGCCAAATTCACCTACACCTCGTCGCATCTACGCCAGGCGCGATTATGCTTGAGTACATCCCATGGATTCGTCATATTTTTGAAGAGCCGGCTACGGTGGTAAATGGACATTACGTATTGCCTCAAATGCCAGGAGCTTCGACGACTATTCTTCCAAGGTATTTCCAAGAATATCGGATTAGATAGGCTTACGACATCCATATAGGTTGCGCTAACATGGTGAAAATAGACGCACATCAACATGATCATTTCGCCAAGCCGCCTATCAAGGAAAAGTAAATGGGAGCCTGGGCAGATGAGTTTGCTGCAGCAGCCCAGCACCCCAATGTTTACTCAAATGTCTCGAGATTATATACAGTTGCAGCTGCGGACACATGGAATGCGGATGATTTGAAACCTTATATTGATTACGCTTTGGGACCCTTTGGTGCTGGATGTGTCGGGTGACAAGAACATTATCTCATTAATGGCCGCGAAAATCGCGGCTTTTTTACTTTCTGGGATGGCTGTATGTTTTTTTGTTACTCTATAAACGCTTTGGCTAAACAGATCAACATTGGTGATTTTTTACAACGTTTTGAAATCCTTATAGCGGGGATATGGTTTCTAACAGTTTACTTCAAGACAACCTTTTATTTTTATAGCTTCGTTATTGGACTAGCTCAGGTTTTGAATATAAAAGATAATCGTCCTATCGTTTTGCCATTAGGGATGATTCAGGTTGTTTATTCGCTCGTTGTCTATCCAAATGTTGCATATATGACAGAATTTGATACTAAAGCATGGATATCCTACGCTTTAGCCATTGGGCTCCTGTACCCGCTCCTTATCCTAAGTGTTGCTTCAATTCGAAAGTCGATGATAAAGAGTTAAAACAACTTGAAAAATCAATCTGATTAAAAAATTTGTGCTAAGAACATATATCTTATACCGAATTATCGTACAAGAACTTACAATTCGTTTAACGACTGTTTCTCGGTTAGCCATTACTACTCACAGCTCCTCCTACTCTAGTAATGAAAACGGACAGGGGAGTAGTAGCCGTTTTTCACCAGGGGAGTTCCAATATGTGGTATTATTGAAATGAACATTTGTGAATTAGATTGAATAAATTAGTGAGCTTATTTCTGGAAATTTAATTTTAGCCTGAGGGAGTAGTTTATGAATATAGTTTTCGCATCTGATTCGGAGTATGAATACATAAAAGAGCGAGATCATCACATTCTAGAAAACTTAATTATACCGAAGATAAGACAGAATGAAATATTCATCATAAAGAATGACGATCATGGCATTATTGGATGGATGCGTCACAGTTATTTTTGGGATAATACACCGTTCATGAATATGATTTGGATCGACGGCCCTTTTCGAAATAATGGAATTGGAAAAAAGGCAGTTCTCTTTTGGGAGTAAGAGATGAAGAAAAAAGGGTTCAAATTAGTGATGACTTCCACTTTGGCGAATGAAGACGCTCAACACTTTTATAGAAAATTAGGATATAAGGATTCGGGATGCTTATTACTTGAGGATGAACCGATAGAAATTCTGTTTACAAAGACTCTTTAGCTTAAGCAGTAATATACTAAGCAAAAGGGAATCGATAGCTTGCAGTCGGCTATGACGATGATGTCTTCCAAGTCATCAAGATACACTTTGAGAAGAAACATAAAATTACCCCTGGTATTATTGCAGGTTTGCATATATTTAGCTCACGTTTGAACTTTAATCCGCATGTACATATGTTAGTGACGATGGGTGGGTTGAAGTCAAATGGGGAGTGGAAAACGTATGATTACGTGCCGTTTGAAATGCTTAGAAAACAGTGGCAAACCGTAGTGAAAGGTATTCGTGGGTATGAGTACAAAATTACCGATGTACGTGCAACCTAGAAAGGACCGTCAGGATGAAATTGAAGTGCACCCCTTATAATGAACATTGGAAAAACCCCCTGGGTAAACCGATGAATTATAAGGGGTGCATTTTTTATGGCGATCAAAGGACAAACGTTTAAGCATTATCCAGAATCCATCAAGACAGAGGCCATTCGGTTACATATGGTGGAGGGATGGAGCTACAGAGAGATCACAGAACATTTGGAAATACATGACAAGGGTCGGGTCAAGAAGTGGATGAGGAAGTACCGCGAGTGCGGTGAAGAAAGTTTCAAGGACAAGCGTGGAGTACCGTTTCGGACAGAGACAGAGCAGGAGCGCCTGATTCGACAGTTGCAGCTAGAGGTAGATGTGCTAAAAAAGTGGTTACAAATCTTGAATCGGGAGGTGCGCAAAAGAGATACCACATCGTTAATGAACTGAAGGAAGAGCAAAGTGTAAAGGGTCTATGCTCTTACTTGGGAATAAGCAGAAGTGGTTACTACGCCTATGTAAAACGTAGTAAGACAGATCCTGACGAAGAATTAAAGCTCAAAATCCTAGCAATCTATGAGCAGCGCAATAAGATTCTAGGATACCGCCGTATTCAAGATGAGTTGTATCGTCAATACAACCTTATCGTCAATCATAAGAAGGTTCTACGCCTCATGCAGAGCCTAGGAATAAAGTCGATTATCCGACGTAAATATGTTCACCGAACCAGCCATGAAGCAGCTGTATCCGATGGGAGAATCGCTGAGAACTTGCTACAACGAGACTTCCATGCTGATGGTCCAAATCAAAAGTGGGTTACCGATGTTACGCAGTATCGTGTATTTGATGATCGCCTTTATTTGTCCGCCGTAAAGGATCTATGGAACGGAGAAATCGTGGCTTATCACATCAGTAACCGTAATGATAATCCGCTTGTACTAGAGACGTTTAGAAAGGCATTTAAAACGCAAACAGACGTGACTGGCAACATCCCGGGATTGATCGTTCACAGCGATCAGGGATACCAGTACACGTCTCATGCCTACCACGACATGCTGCCAAAGGTTGGCGCCCGAATCAGCATGTCACGCCGAGGAAATTGTTATGACAATGCCTCAATCGAAAGCTTCTTCTCTCATCTAAAAGTGGAAGCTCTCTATCCCTATGATATCCGAACCATTGAACAAGCACAAAGGCGAATTGAAGAATTTATTCGATTTTATAACGAGGAAAGAGCACAGAGAAAACTAAATAAGCTGACGCCGGTTGAGTACCGACGCCAGCTTGCTGCCTAGGGCTTTTTTCAGTGTCCATTAAATGGGGTCTTGACCAAATTTCCCTAACGGTCCTTTCTTATCTATATATCTTCCCAACCACTCAGTCATCCAGTAATGATTACACGACTAATCATTGGAAGTAATTACAGGGTATGATAAAATGATTTTGATTTAATGAGAGCCACATAGGAGAGGTTCATATGTTATCCGTGTTTCGCTACCGTCCTCATCTAAGCGTTACGGCAAAATTTATTATCATTTACCTTTCAATTCTTGCAGCCTCATTGTCCGTTACTGGACTTATCCTTTATGTGCAAGCGTCTAAATCAACAATCGCTCAAGCGCAGGTTGTTATGGAACAGAATGTACAGCAGAAGAAAGATAATATTTCCGAAAAAATCAAAATGATTGAAAACGTTTCCCAAATCATTGCTTACGATACGAAAATACAAACGTTCTTGGGCAGTGCATTTACGAACGAGTCGTTCCAACTCGAAGAATACAGGGATAACACTGCGCCTATCTTAGAAAATATAATGAGACAAAATACTTACATACATTCCATCCGTATTTATATGGAGAACAATACAATTCCTGAGTTGTATGATGGATTTTACCATTTGGATCGGATCCGGAACGAGGAAGGTTATGCGGATTTCATTCTGAATCGCGAAGGCAATTCTAACTGGATGGGTCTGCATCCAGAGAAAACAATCGTGTCCTTGCCGGGTGTGGTGGAAAAAAACGAGGTCTTCTCATTTTGCAGAAAAATGTTTTCTGCCAAATACTTAGATCTAGTCGGTTTGTTGGAAATCGAGGTGAAGCAAGAAGTTCTTTTTGATAGTCTAAACAACTCGAGTGCGAGGAATCTGGGTCGTATTTTTGTTGCCGATCATACTGGAACCATTGTATCCCAGAACATTCCTGACCTTTACAAGAAACACTTAGTTGATTTGGGTATTCCCCAATTACCAGGCGATCTGAAGTTTAACGAGATTGTCGAGATGGGTGGAAATTCTTCCATTCTCATTTCAATTCCATTGGAGGGACTCGATTTCCATGTCGTGGGGCTGTTTCCGGTCAGTAATTTTAACGGGAAAGTAAAAGATTCGTTACGCACAATGATGCTCGTGCTTCTTGTTGCGCTTTTAGTGCTGAGTGTGCTCGTTTATTTCATCACAAACGCGTTATTGGCACGAATGAAAGTGCTGGTCAAAGCGATGAAACAGGTACGAAATGGTTCACTTGATATTTCGGTACCGGTCGTATCGAACGATGAATTTTCTCAGATGGCGCTAAGTTTTAACCATATGACCAGACGCATTCATGAACTGGTGGAGACGGTATACAAAACCAAAATCATGGAGAAGGAAGCTGAGCTGAGAGCGCTGGAATCCCAAATCAAACCGCACTTTTTGTATAATACATTAGCGACGATTTCTTGGGTCGCCCGCAAATCTAACTCTCCGGAGATCACGCACCTTTCCAATACACTTGCAAAGTTTTATCGTTTGGTCTTGAACAAAGGCAGATCAATCATCATGGTCCGGGACGAGATCGAGATGGTTCGCACCTACGTGCAAATTCAGAAATTCCGGTTTGAAGATTTATTTGATATCGTGTTCGAAGTGGATGAGGAGATTTACAAGTATCATACCGCCAAAAACATCTTGCAGCCGCTCGTTGAGAACGCACTGATACACGGGATTGAACCGAAACGGGCTCACGGTACGATCATCATAAAAGCTGGCTCTAGAGATGACCGGCTGTTTTATCAGGTGATCGACGACGGCGTTGGCATACAGAAGGACAAAATCGATGCGATCCTGCAGGGTCAAGTTGATAATTCGAGCGGGAGCGGCTATGCCATAAAAAATATTATGGAACGGTTGGATGCTTATTATGGCGATCAACACAGCTTTGAACTATTCGGGAGGCCCGGTATCGGGACTGTCATCACCATCACCTTTGCGAAAGGAGTGCAGAGATAGATGTTTAAGATGCTCATAGTAGAGGATGAGAGATGGGAGCGGGAGGGACTGCTCGATTTCTTGGATTGGGGCGGTATAGGAATCGAGATTGTCGGAACCGCAGTCGACGGAATCGACGGGCTTGAGAAGTCACTCTCTCTCCTGCCAGATATTATCGTAACGGATATCCAAATGCCCGGAATGAATGGCCTTCAGATGGCCCAAAAAGTAAGGGAATGGCTTCCGGACGTTCGAATCATCGTTTTAACGGGATACGATGACTTCAGTTATGCGAGGGAAGCCATTCAGTTCGGTGCAGATAACTATGTTCTGAAGCCTGTTGAAGAAGAAGAGATGCGTAAAGTGATGGACAAGGTTGTTCGAGATTGCGAGCTGAAAAGGCGTAAAAAGCAGGAAGAAGAAGCTTTGCAGCAGGAGTTGTTATCCCGTGAGAGGGTTGCCGCTGAGAAGAAGATATCTGATTTGTTGAAGGGGCGGCGACGAGACGCCACACCGTCATCCCTGATGGATGAGCACGGTCTTAGCATCCATGGATTAGCTTACTCCGTTATGATTGTTGTAACGCCGTCAGGGGATGTTGAAAGTCGGATCCGTCAAGCGCTAAATGGATTATGCGTGGTAGTGGGGTGTGATGAAATCGATCAAGCATCGGTCGTCATTGTTCCTATTCAGGCGGAGCATCCGTTTCCTGCGGAACTGGCGGAACGACTCGTACAGGCGGCAGGCGAACTGTCGTGCATCGGTGTCGGAGAAGCAGTTCCAGAGATTGATCAGATTCATGAGTCGTATAAGCAAGCTGTAAACACCGTTCGCTTTGGCATGTTCCGGGATCGAAGAGGTTTCGTCACCTATACGGAAGTGGAGCAAGTGAAGCAGGATTTTTCTCTTCACAGTCATGAGTTTTTCAAGAAATGGCAGGAGCTCTCCCGACAGCTCCGCATTCAGGTTGCGGCTAACGATGCAGCGAAGTTGGACGAACTGCTTGAAGAGTTATTTCATGAAATTTCTCTTCATCCGGGAGCGGGCAAAGATTATATCGCTGCTCATCTCAATATCTTGATCGGGGAAATTTCACTTATGGAGGAGAACGGAACGGAGGGGACTTTCTCTGGGGAAATGCATCTAGGGCAAGATTTGTTAATGCTGAACCGATTGCAGGACATGCAAAATTATGTGCGGCACTTTATCATCGGCTTGTGGGCCAGACTGGACGAAAAGCGCAACCGCAAGGACGATTATATCGTCAATAAGGTCATCCGATTGATCGAACGGAGTTATGGCTCGAGCAGCTTCAGCTTGACCATGGCAGCGAGCGAGGTATTCCTGTCCCCGAACCATCTTAGCGTCATATTGAAAAAAGCGATAGGCAAGAGCCTTCATGAATATTTGTTGGAGTACCGGATGAAGAAAGCGGAAGAGCTGCTCCGAACGACACGGAACAAGGTATCATGGGTAGCTGAACAGGTCGGAATTCCGAATACGTCATATTTTGGTACCTTGTTCAAACAAGCTTACGGCATGACACCCGGAGAGTACCAGGAATTCATGCTGAGAAAATGAAACAGAACCCTAGCCGAGGCATATAGCCGATCTAGGGTTCTTTCTTTTTACTTGTTACTCATTTGTTGCGAAACACACTGGATCCATTGTCTAGCGATCATCTCATGTCCGGCGGGTGTCGGGTGAAACCCGTCCCATAGCCAGTAAGGTTCGGGAGCTGAGTTGCAGGCCGAAGAAAAGAGATGTTGAAGCGGCACGTGAATGCATCGGTATTTATCGGCCATTTCTTGTACAGTGCGCTGCCGCTTAGTGATCTCGACATGCCACTGCTCCCAGTTGGCCTTTACGTCTCCAACCGGCAGTATAAAAGGTTCGCATAGCACCAAGGTAACATTCGGATTAGCTTCCTTCGTTTCTTCCAAGAGCATTTCATACACGCGCGCGAATTTCTCTGAAGAAACACCGGAGCGGTTCATCCATTCACGGTGGACATCATTGACGCCTACGAGGATACTCACGATATCTGGCATCTCACCCAGGGTATCTTCCCGCCATCGCGCGTACAGGTCCACTATGCGGTTACCGCTAACTCCACGGTTGATAAAAGAAATCTGCTGTTCTGGGTAATCTGCCTGGATTCGGCTGGCGACTAAATAGGCATAACCATGGCCCATCACATGGTTCAAATCGTTGTCACGGCTGCGCCCGCCGTCCGTAATGGAGTCACCTTGGAATACGATGGTCGAAAGCTTAGGAAACATGGTTTTGCCTCCTTATAAGGTTTAGTACCCCCAAGTTATCAAGTATGCAGTTGACTGTCCATACACATGGATCAAGTTCGTTGAATTTTGATACTGAAATCGTTTTTTTGCATATTCAAGATGGCTGATAAACTTTTATAATGAGCGTAATAGGGCGGACACCAAGAAATTGACAAAAGAAAGGACGTATGACGATGAACAGTTTGCCTATGGGCCGCAGGTTGACCAAAAAGTTTTGGCATCAGCGATATTTGATGATTCTTACCTTGCCGGTTGTATTATGGATCATAATTTTTAATTATGTTCCGATGTACGGGATTATTATTGCCTTTCAGGAATATACCCCCTTCAACGGCTTTCTTCACAGTCCATGGACCGGGCTCGCGAATTTTAATGAGCTGTTTACGGATCCGACATTTCAGGAGTCACTGAAGAACACCATTCAAATCAGTGTCGCCAAATTGATTTTCGGGTTTCCAGCCCCAATCGTGCTGGCTATCCTACTTAAAGAACTGAAGCATCCTCGTTTTACAAGAATTGTGCAATCCTTTACGTATCTACCGTATTTCGTCTCTTGGGTGCTCGTGGTGGGGTTTATGTATACGCTACTCGATCCTCAAACGGGTGTTGTCTCCCAATTGCTGCAAATACTCGGTATCGTAAATAAAGACACCATGCTTATGGGAGATCCCCATTCGTTCTTGTCTTTGGTGGTCATAACGGAAATATGGAAAAATATCGGCTGGAACTCGATTATCTATTTAGCAGCTATTGCCGGCATCGATCCACAGCTTTATGAAGCCGCTTATGTTGACGGCGCAGGCCGATTCCGCCGAATCTGGCATATTACGCTCCCTGCTCTGAAGCCAACGATCGTGATTCTACTCATTTTATCGGTCGGGGGACTCATTAACTCTAATTTTGACCAAATGTTCCTGATGCAAAATTCGATGACGCAGGACGCTGCCAATGTACTATCGGTGTATGCTTATAAAATGGGGATCGTAATGGGGCGGTTCTCGTACGGCACGGCCGTCGGTTTGTTCCAATCCGTAGTGGCTTTCGGTCTCATGTATGTGACTAACTATTTATCTAGAAAATTTACGAAAGAAAGCTTGTTTTAGGAGGTTACCTATACATGATCACACATTCCAGAAGCCTTGCGGAAAAAGGATTCGATTGGTTGAACGTCCTGTTAATGCTTGCGCTTTCCATCATCACGCTGTATCCGTTTTATAACATCTTGATTACCTCGTTTAACGACCCGACAGATGCCGCACGGGGGGGGATCACGTTTTGGCCCCGCGAGTTTTCTATGGAGAACTACCTGATGGTGTTTCGGGACCCTAATATGACGCGCGCATTTGTAGTCACGATTGCCAGAACATTTATTGGTACGGCCGCAGCCGTGTTGTTTACAGGGGCTTTCGCATACGGGGTATCGAAGAAGGAACTGCTGGGGAGAAGATTCTTTCTTATTCTGGCAATCGTAACGATGTATTTCAGTGGCGGCATTATTCCGTATTATCTTCTGATTGCTAAATATCTTCATTTGAAAAATGATTTTCTCGTGTACATCATTCCGAACTTATTCAACGTGTTTAACGCCATCATCATGCTGACCTTTTTCCGAGGGATACCGATCGAGATTGAAGAATCGGCGAAAATGGACGGAGCGAACGAGTTGACCATATTTTTCCGGCTCATTATTCCAGTTTCCAAACCAGTACTCGCAACTATAGCGCTCTATAACGCTGTCATGCATTGGAATTCCTGGTACGACGCGATGCTTTTCGGAGGTGAGAAGCTGGTCACCCTGCAGCAAATTTTGATGCAGATCATTAGCTCGAATAGCAACGTGAGCATCATCGCAAGCAATTTGGGGTTCGGGAATGTGACGGCTCAATCGCTCAAGCTAGCCACCATGGTCATTACGACACTGCCGATCGTATTCAGCTACCCATTTGTGCAGAAATATTTTGTTCAGGGAATCATGATCGGATCTGTGAAAGGTTAATTAGGTTTTAAACGGGAATTCCCGTATTAGCATACTTGCAAGCATAAACAGATTTTAAGGGAGGTTTTTTCATGAAAGGACAACGCTTTAAAGCTTTGACATGTATTGCAATCGCCGTCTCGGTTCTGTCAGGATGCAGTACCCCCAAAGACACGGCGGGGGATAAAAAGCCAGACGTTTCGCCTAGTGCGAATGCCACGCAGAGTGCCAGTGCGACAAACGATCCCAATGCCTTATCGTGGAAAAAAGACACGTCCCCCTTCACATTCAGCCAATACTTCTACGGTAACTGGGCGTCCAACTACATATGGAAAGACCAATATGGCATGAAGCTGATCACGGACAAGACAGGAGTTAAAATCGATAGAAAGCTGGCCACAGGCAGCGACGACGATTACTTGAACACGATGATCGCATCCGGTGATCTCCCCGATACGATCATGCTGGATTGGAGTAATCCGAATGTAACCAAACTGATCAACAACGGCCTCGTGTATTCGATGGATGAGTTGATTGATAAATACGCACCTGAGTTTCGCAAGATGCTTGATCCGGACATGGTTAAATATCACACGATAAACGGAAAATTGTGGTACCTGCCCAACTTCTATGAGACGAAAGACAGACTGACGAGCGGCACGCCAATAACCCCGATTCGTCCCTGGTTTATCCGTAAAGATATTTATGTGGCGATTGGAAGTCCGAAGATCGAATCGACGGATGATTTACTGAATGCCCTGAAACAGGCAAAGGCGAAATTTCCGGACGTGAATCCGGTCGGTGTTGAGTTTTTCGACGTGCAGAAAAATGGCTTTAAGGGTAGTTTATCGATGGATTACCTGATCTACTCCTTCTCACCGCATCATCTGGAAGAACGTGTTAAAGAGGACAAGCAAATCGTAGAATATCCGATGCGCAATAAAGGTTTTATTGATGCTTTTCGGTTTATGAACACGTTGAATAAAAATGGTTTATTCGATCCTCAATTGCTTATTTACAAGCAGGAGCAATATCAAGAAAAATTGTATGGGGCGCAATATGCGGTAGCATCACAATTTATGGATGCTCTTTATACACAGTATAATCCTAAGATCGAGAGCACGATCGGCAAGGACAAAACGTATACGGTTCTGGACGGATTGAAGGTGAACGGTCACACGCCGAGATATCCGGCATCCCGTCTGATGGGCTGGCAAGGCTTCTTCATTACCAAGAAAGCGAAAGACCCAGGCCGCATTCTGCGTTTCGCCGAGTATTCGTGGTCGGACGAGGGACAAATGGATTTACGTTACGGCAAACAAGGAGAAACGTACGATTTGGTTGATGGCTTGCCGAAATACAAGCCGGAAATCCAAGATTTGATGCTCAAAGATAACAATGCCTGGTATGCCAAATACGGCTTTACGGCTTCCACACTCCTCTGGAGAGCTGGAAAGCTTTGGGACGATGCCTCCACACGCGACTTCAAGGAATCCAAACCGGATGAATTCGCTGCAGGAAAGCTGCTCGAGAAATACAACTTTGACAACTATTCGCTTGGTATGGAAAATCTTGAACCTGAAGGATCAACATCGGAAGGTATCATCAATATCAAGGTTAAGGATCTCTGGAACAAGACGATACCAAAGCTGATTCTTGCCAAATCGGATAGCGAATTTGACAGTATTTATGCCGAATTTATCGCTCAAATGGATAAAGTGGGGGCCGAGAAAGCCGAAAAGGTCATGTATCAACGACACCTTCTGGATCTGAGCAAAAAAGGCATAAAATAATATGTGAAAACGCAATGCCCCCCCGCTCGATTCCATTCACCGGAAATCGAACGGGGGGTTTTGCTTGTAAGTACAAGAAAGTATAAGTTTTCTGAGACATGAGAGATCTTCTTGTGGCTAGGTTCGTCAAACGTCAGTATTGGAAAACGTACTTCGTAACGGGCAGTTTTGCATGGTTGCAGCTTGGTGGAGTCAAGTTTGGTTGGTGTGAATCAGTGTAGGGATTATGTTGAAGTGGGCTTCTGAGCATCCAAACCGAATATTCATTGAGTAGGCTTTGGCGAAAGTCTCGTCGTTACAAGAGACGCGCATTCAAACATATTGCATGTTTCGATGTGTTAGAGTGAGTCCGAATTTATATTTGGGCTAATTAAGGTGGTATCACGGGGTATTCTCGTCCTTTCAAGGATGAGAATATCCCTTTTTGTTATATTCTGAGGAGGGGTAACATGACAACTGAAATTGTTCTAACAGGTATTAAGCCCACTGGTAAAGTCCATTTAGGGAAGTCCATTTAGGGAACTACATAACTGCAATAAAACCTGCACTTCAAATCGCAAAAGATAGTGATTGCATCGCACTTTACTTTATTGCTGACTATCATGCATTAACATTTATTCAGAACAGAGACGAGTTCAATGATCTGTCTTATGGTATTGCATCAACATCGTTGGCATTAGGGCTAGATCCAGATAGAGTGCTACAGTAATACAATACCTCTTTTTGAAACAGTTGATGACCTAAAAAAGCTAATAAACAAAATTAAAACAGATTCTATACCTCCTAACGAGCCCAAAGATCCAGATACATCTAATGTGTTTTTATTGTACTAAGAATTTGCTAACCCCAGCCAAATTCAAGTATTAAGGGATCAATATCAAAAAGGTATTAGTTGGGGAGAAGCAAAGCAAGAACTGTTCCGGGTCATGAATGATTATTTAGAAGAACCGCGAAATAGATACAATGAGTTAATGGCATCACCAGAAATAATTGACAGTATCCTGTTTGAAGGAGCAAAGAAAGCAAGAGCTTTAACTGCGCCTCTGCTTGAGAATGTAAAAACGAAGATAGGACGCTATAAATAGTTAGAACTTTTGATATAGAAATCAACTGATTATTCAACGGGATGGCTAAGTCTGTTTAACTAATGGGGGAACGAGAGTTCAATAACAACATGAAGAGGTATGGGTTCTAGTTTTGAAGAATGGAAAATGAAACACAGACATCTGTAAAATGAATGTCAGCGGTGCTTTGTTTGACATAAAAAAGCAGACATCAGTGGACTTTATCTAGCGTTTAGATCATTATGTGTAAGAGGACAAGATCATATATCCATTTGAATCCGCGATTTGACACTAAGTTGTTACCTTCCCCGTAGTTGTAAAACGATACAGATAAATGGTCTGTTTAACGTTATACAATACATCTTCATATCCCAAAATTCATCTTTCATTACAAGTTAATATTGATACAAAGCGATGCGAAAACAGGATCAAACTAATACAAAGGATAAACGGCCATATTCGGTTGAGTTTGTTCAACTAACGGGCAGTAGAGAGTGGTGTAATCGGAATACTTTTGTGGAATTATTTGTAAAAATAACGCAACGATATAGAATGTTTATATGTCTAATATTTGTAGAAACGGGGTATATGCATGATACGAACAAAGATAACGATTGGAGTGCTTATTGGAATCATCGGGGTGTTGGTAATGATCATAGTTATTAATTTAACGCCTGACAACAAAAATGCACTTGAAAGAAACGATATTATCCTACACCATTTCAATAAGGTGGATGTAGAGCGTTTATATGAGATGGTTCAGCGTCATAAAAATGGAAAAGGCGACTATCTCGTGCTCATTCCACCGATTATCGACGGTGGTTTCTGGATTCATGATGTGCAATCAAATGGCAGGGAGGTCACCTGGACCATTGATAACACCAGGGATGGAATGAGTTCTGAGCATGGAAAACAGGTTTACAGATGCAAGAGGATTAGCATGGATGAGACAAAAGATCATTATGTGTATACACTTAATCAATGTGACAATGAAGGTGAAAAGAGCATACCAATTTTTAGACTACTCAAGGAAGATGTTTTGTTACGCTAACGAATAACTATAGTTTAATATCAAAGGGGCTGCCGCGTTGCAGCCCTTTCCCAACTAACGGGCAGTTTAGTTGAATAAACCTTTACAGAATAAGGTGATATGATGTCGTTCTGCGAATATAATTAAGTACCATTTTTTTGTTAGGGGAGGAAAAATGAAGATCAATAAAATTTATATTCCGTTCGTCGTTATCTTTATTATTTCTTTCATTTTTTTGTTTTGGTTAATTCAACAAAATAAACCTCTGTATGATCAAATTGGAAAAGTAATTTCAGAATCTGATTCGGGCTATAGTGAATTAATACATTTACATACAGATAGAGATCGGACAATAGCATTTTATAAAACCAATAGGTCAGAGTTAGGTGTTGTGTTACTACAGAAAAAGCTTCGTGGATATAAATTAAGTCAATATATAAATAAAAGTTTAATGTTTACAGATCAAGACCTAAGCTGGCAGGGTTCAGAAAATCAAGAATTTAACATTCATATGCTTTATGGAGTAGTTAAAGATCCAGAAATAACTCAGATTCTTATAATTAGTGAGGGAGATAAGACAGCTCATATTATAAATAATGGCGAATATTCGATTTGGTACTCGTTGGTAGAAAACGGTTTGAAGATGCCTATTACTATTCGGGCAACGAATAAAAAAGGTGAAATATTGTATGAAACTGGTGATGTTAGTTTTTGGAATGATTAGAACTCACCCCGCTAACAGGCAGTTTAGTTCCAATATGTGGTAATATAATGGCATTGAACAAAGTGGGAGGAACTTGAATGTCATATCCATTTGATTGCATTACGGAATTTATGTTTTTTGAAACAAATATTGATCCCGCTGATGTCATCATGATTCCTGGAGGAAGCCATCCACAGCTGATGGAAAAAGCAGCTGAACTGTTCCATCAGGGCTTAGCACCCTATATATTGCCTTCAGGTGGTTCGACACCGAATGTAAAAACTACGGAATGGGAATTTCTTCGTGATATTGGAATTGCACTTGGCGTACCCGAAAATGCTATCCTCCGAGAAGATAAAGCAACCAACACCTTTGAAAACTCAAGATTTTCCAAGCATGTACTTCATGAAAATTAACAAAGATAATTGGTTTCTTGATGAGAAGAAAATTACTTCCGTTATGAAAGAACTAACCAAGGTTGGACAATATTTTGCGCATCATATACCGAATTGGGTAGTGCGTTGACCTATCGAGTAACGATAGCTCAAAAAACATCAGGAGAGGCTATCGACAGCAATGAAACGGTAGCTTTCTTAGGGATGTTCAGGATAATTTAGTTAGATTATCAAATAAATGTATACTCGATTTTATATAAATAAGGGGATCGACTCATGCAAGGGTATAACGTTCTTCTGATATACAGTAAAGATATGGATCGGCTGTTAATGTGCAAACGATTAAAGAACCCTTATAAAGGTTTAAGTAATCTGGTTGGCGGCAAAATCGAGAGTGGAGAAACGGGGATTGAAGCTGCTTACAGAGAACTTTATGAAGAAACCAGCATTTCAAAAGATGATGTTACTTTGCATCATGTAATGGATTTTAAATACTATTTGCATCATTGCTATGTTGAAGTTTTTGTCGGCAAATTGAAGCGTGATGTCAAGGTCTCAGGGGATGAAAATGAATTATATTGGTCTGATTTGAATCAAGATTTTTTCGATATGACCCTATTTGCAGGTGAAGGAAAAATTGGGCATATGATTGAACAAGTGAAAATGATATTTGTTTGTAGAAAATATGAAGTGAACCCACTTCTGAAAGGCGATGTATTGCCATTATTCAAGCAAATGATAACCTAATAATCGTCCAACAATTTTGATTGTAAATACTACAAATATAAGTGTTCCAATTAAGAATAATATCATATTAGGACGTCCAGGCTTTCCAATCACATCCAGTATCACAATAGGCCATTCCAAATACCACCAGAGCAACCTTCGCTCTTTTTTTTCGGTTCTATAATTTTTCGCATGTTTCATTGCGTCCTTTAATGGCCTGTAAACAAAGAAGCCGCAGCCAGCCATCATAACCAGACCGAAGATCCACGCAAAAAACATTTCCTTCATATCATGACTCCTAATTAGTAATTAAGTGTATAATCTCTCTATAATCTCTCCACATATCCAATGATATACATATCTGATTATTAAACATGATTCATTACGCTAACGGATAACTATAGCTTAATAAAAACACCAGGAAGGCAGTCGACACCAAGCGGCTGCCTATTCCCCGCTACGGGCAGGATTATATGGTGGCGTTCTGGAATTATTCATGGTATAACAAGTCGTATTTTCATGGAGGGTGTACATGCTGAAACCATTGTTTGGGTATTTCCAACAGATAAAAGAATAGCGAGCATTCACAGCATTCTCATTACAGATGACGGATCACTTATTATGGTTTGGGATAAAAACGAAGAAAACCTTACTACGGTTGGTGGTAGAATAGAAAATAACGAGGATTTAGATGCTGCTCTTGATCGTGAGACAGTCGAAGAAGCTGGTCTTATTTTAAAACCATATAGATTGCCTATTGCATCGTGGTATTGGGAAAGTACGGATACATATACTGTTTTCGTTTTAGCAAGAGTTAAGGAGTATTTAGAAATACCAAAAGGCTTTGAGACAACTGGGCGTGTTATCATGAATTTCGAAACCGCACGCCAGATGATTTTAAGATTTGAAGGAAAAGGGTTACGTACAGAACTTCTAGATATCGTTGAAGCGGTTTACGATCAGTTCTTATCACTTCACTAACGGGTAACGAGAGCTCAATAATAACATTAATGACGGCTGAGGAAGTGGTGGAGAGGCTTGACCGGTTATTCAACCCTAAGTGAATATGTCCTACTCTAGATCATTTTAATCCTGTGGATACACCTAAGTCGGATTTTGTTTAGTGGCTTTTCCGTTTTGATCGAAAAATGGCTTACTTTGATTGGAATGACGAATTAAAGACTATGTATAAATGTAGCTCTAAAAAAATAAGACTCAAAAGTGAAACAGCTTCCTCATCTTTCGAGGAAGCTGTTTCACTTTTGAGTCTTATTTCACAAATTATATTACTATCTCAATAAATTTAGATCAAACTAAGCATTAACGGTCTCAGGTCTTTTTATTTGTAGCGGAGGAGGAACAAGCCAACCTTTTTCTTTGCTCATCTCCAGTATTTTAAGGCCTATTGCTGTTTTAGTTATGTGGTATTTTGCAAATAAAGCACCTATATCCACTCTAATTGATTGACCCATAGCTTGACTGCAGGCAACTAATCCCAATGAAACGTCAGCTGCAATTTTGGCTGCAATCTCGGGATCAGCGAATCTTGCACCGACTGGGATATCCTCGAGTTTAACTGCTGGTCTTTCAGGCATTGTTGGAACTGTGGCAATTCCGTTATCAATAAGTATTTTATCTAATTCTTTTATTTCAAGATTTGCTTGATCAATGAGACCGTCGAGTATCTTTTTAAGATCTTTGTCTCCTGAATGATTTAAATATGCTTGATAACAGGATACAGCTCCTTTAGCAACTGTGGATGCTGTCCATACACTAAAGATTTCCCCGTAGTGTAGAGGTTCATCTTTTGGATTACCGCTTAAAATTCCCATATGAGTGTATCTCCTTTTTTCCTAATTTAATGACACTTGATTATCATATCCATTTGTTCCTTTAAAATTCATGTGTCCTTCGCCTTCGATTTACCCTCAACCGTTAAAAATGCATCACTTGCAATAAGAGCCCTGTCCTATCTCGAAATAGCAAGAGGTGTCCAGGCGTATGACCTGGTGTATGGATCCATCGCCATCCACTACAGCGCCAACGTGATTAAAGTGCCCATGCGTTAGAACGATGGCCTTTGGTATCGATTCTGCGCCAAAATGATCTTTGACATATTAAAAATGCGGTGGCAGATTGCAGTATAACCATATCAACTAACACCCCAACCTTCAGCAGTTCCAACCAAACATATATTTACGATCTGATTGGTATAGCAGAATAGATCATGGCTAACCTCATCACCAACACCTTCATCGGTATAAAATTATCTGCCAAGCCTCAAAAAAAGAGGTCGACCAGAAATATCTGGTGACCTCATAACAACAGCCTGACACACAAGAAAGCACAACACAAATTCATGAGCTTTTGCTCTAGGAACAAGAAAATAGATGGTGGTTATAGACACAAACCAGACTAGCAGCAATAAATTTCGTTCCATGTCCATGGATTTAGCTTGTACATGGAAGGAGGCTCCTATGTATAGTGTACTTCTTTTTATTCATACTCTCGTGGGTGGTGATACTTAGGTAAAAACACAACACTGTTTACTTGTTGTCCGTCATAGACACGAACTTGCAGGGTTCCCTTAAAAATATTTTATTATCCAGGCACTTGAACCACATTCAGTCATATATAGGTGATAGCAGTTCGAACCAGGTTGAGGAGGATTTTATACAAATGATGTTACCGAGTGAAAAGTATTTTGGTAAGTTTGAAGCGGTTTTTTTATTTTACGGGGCCATGCCTACAGGCGTTACTGTTTCTGAAACTGGGCGCATTTTTATTTGCATGCCAAAATGGGGAGACGATGTTAAATTTACGGTGGCTGAAATTGTTCGCGGTACATTACAGCCCTATCCTAGTTTAGACGCTAATTTGGTAAGCCAATCGAATATCACAACGTCCTTCATTAGTGTCCAAAGTATCGTTGCTGATGGAAAGGGAACGCTTTGGGTACTGGATACGGGGGCTCCTAATTTCTCAGAACCCATCAAAGGGGGGGCGAAGTTAGTCGCTGTAGATTTAAATACAAATACGATAAGAAGTGTATTTACATTTACAGAGGATGTTGTCCTGCCAACCACTTATCTGAATGATGTCCGATTTGATTTTCGTGTTGGTAAAGCAGGTTATGCTTATATAACGGATTCGTCTTCCCGAGGACCGGGTGCCATTATTGTCGTTGATTTAGAAACGGGTTATGGCTGGAGACGGTTAAACGGGGCAAATTCAACTTCGCCCGATCTCTTTCTTTTACCGAAAGTCGAAGGTGAAATCCTGATGAATCGAAACAAAGATGGATCTACTTCACCCTTTAGATTGGCCTCTGATGGTATAGCAATTTCCCCGGACGGCAAGATTTTGTATTTTTGTCCTCTCTCCAGTCGACAACTGTACTCGATTTCAACGGAAGTCCTAAGAGACCGAACGATACCGGATATGAATTTACAGGATCACGTGAAGTATTGGGGAGAAAAAGGTGCTTCAGATGGAATGATCACCGGTGCAAAAGGCACCCTTTATGCTGGAGATTACGAAAACAACAGTATTCGAAAGATATTGCCGAATGGCATCATGGAAACGATCGCACATGATCCGAGAATTTTATGGCCGGATACTTTTTCGATTGGTCCAGATCAATACTTATATTTCATCGTGAACCAATTACATCGACAGGCAAGATTTCATTATGGAAATGACCTGCGGCAGAAGCCTTATAGTTTACTCCGTATGAAAATAGACGAACCACCTGCTCCTACCTTTTAATAAATATTTCACTATACAAAATTGACTCTATTTGCATAGAAAATGTATTTTATAACTTTAGGGTTATAAAGAATTTGGAGGCTGCCGCTCCGCAGCCTGTTCAGCTATCGGAAAACGTTAGTTCAATAACAACAAGAGAAGGCAGCCGACCTAATGATCGGTTGCCTTTTCTCAACTAACGGGCAGGATAGTTAAATAATGCATCTTTGAAGAAAATGAATATTCCATGCAAATGTGTTAAATATAGTATCCTGTCCATACATATAGAAAAGCAAAATGTATGGGAAGGGATGAACTAAATGAAAATTGCCTTGTATATTATTACTGTTATTAGCTTATTTGTATCAGTAGCTTGCAGTAACTCGTTTAGTGAATCGGATGCCGTAAAATATACGTTAGCCAAGAAACATGAGTTAAATGACCCTCATTTATATGTTGATTTTCCAAAACGAAATGGAACCAGAATTATTAAGGTCACGATAGGTGGGATGTATGGAAATACAACCAATTTAAAGTTAATAACTAGTGTTAAACTGATTGATAAAGAAACATACGAAGTTACCCTTATCAAAGATTGGAACTATAAGGTAAATGATATAAGAGTGAGTAGCTTTTGGGTATTTAAGGTTACACAAAGCAATGTGACTCTTTTAAAAAAAGACAACAAGGATGATTTACTGGCTGTAATAGGTTGATGATTAGAGTATAGTGTCCGCATCCCAGCCAAGTAAATTAGGCTAACGGTCAACTATAGTTAAACATCTGAAGGGCTGCCGTCATGGTAGCCCTTCACCCCGCTAACGGGCAGTTATGCTCAATGAGCGGTTGTGATAAAATGGAAAAAGAGGTGATTCCATTGTTGAGAAATATCGCGTTTACATTCTTACTAATAATTGGAGCGTTATTTCTGTTTATTGCTTCTATTCCGCTTTTTAATGCCTATCCATATAGTGATGGACCGAATTTAGGCCCTTCAAGCACTTGGGAATTGATTCGAATGATCTCATACCAATCATGGGCATTGTTTTTAATTATTGGACTAGTGTTTTTGATATCTTCGGTTTTAGGGCTACGAAAAAGGTTTCTCTTAAAAAAATTTTGTGCTAACGAAAAACGATAATGAAACAATTAATGATAAAGGTGATGAAATGAGCACAGATTTTCAGGATTATATGCGATCAAATTTACATGGAATGTCATTAGATCCTCCACTATTTTATAACTCCGATATAGGAATTCGGTTTGAGTTGGGTATCCCATATAGGGGAATAGAAGACCCCGCGTATTTTGAAACAGTTAAAAAACGTTCTGTGACTTTGTTTGAGTCATTATTTTCAGAAAGTGACGAAATGTATATTGTTAGACGGACATTTGAAACAAAGCCACCTTATGTGTTAATTAATCCCGACGGGGTTAATGTATTTGTAAAATATGTTGATACGGAGATCGCAAAACAGGTTATTTGTTACGAAGAAGTACCAGACTACGATGAAGATACTAACCAGTTATCGGGATATTTCAAAAGTTATAGCTTGTTATGTCGTGTAAAAAAAGTAGATTACAAGGGCACATTGGAAGCCATTGGCTATGCTGATTTCCCGAGTAAGGGGAATTACATTTCGGATCGAATTTACTTCATACACCCTAAGAAGAATATTGTGTTTCATATGTATGATGACCGCGGACTGGACATAGTTGCAGTCCGAACGGAGGATTTAATGAAATTGTATAGCGATTTTAATGATTGGATTTTAGATTATGACAGGGAAAAGATTGATCGAATATTTGGAATGAGATGAAAAACAGCGAACTGCTTGCTGAACTAAAGAGGAACTATAGTTGAACAAGCGTAAAAAGGCTGCCGCGTGCAGCCTTTTGTGCTAACGGGCAGGTTAGCGTGGTAAAATAGGGTGAAAACTAACTAAAAAAGGAGGATTTTTTATAGCTTTAGCTCATGACTTTGTTCTTATCTCAAAACGTAAATTCAAGGAATTTTCCATAGCCGGTATTTATCATTACATTGCATGCAATTCGGAAAAAGTTGTTCAAATACATGACGACATGTTTGGTTATATGCAAGATTCATTGAATTGGATTGAAACCTTAAATCCGGATAAGCAAAACGAACGTATGTTAGGATTTAATTACTACGGACGCTCGATAATTGATAAGAATGGTGCGGTAAAGTTTATAAAGATTATGAAAGCTTGGTACTGTATCTTTGATGAAGCTCCTGAAGATATAATTTTAACAGGGCGGTATACTTGGAGTGAAGATGATGAAGGTCAACAATCAACTGGTGAATATGAAAGATTAAAATTTAACAGAAGAGAAGTCCTTGATTTATTAAATCGATTAACTGAATTTGAAAATATTAAGGATTCGTTGCACGCCTATCAAATGGCGAAACGGTGCAATGTGAAGCGTGTAATGTTTGAAGCTATACGTTGGGGTGAAAAAAATGCTCGCATCAACTCCATTTCTCCAGGAATTATCGTAACACCATTGGCTATAGACGAGTTCAATGGTCCTAGAGGAGATTTCTATAAGAATATGTTTTCCAAGTGTCCTGCTGGACGTCCAGGAACAGCAGATGAGGTTGCAAACGTGGCTGAGTTGCTGATGATGCCACATGGCGCTTTCATTACCGGATCTGATTTCCTAATTGACGGTGGAGCGACAGCTTCTTATTTTTACGGATTACTAAAACCAGTAGAATAATGAAAGTAGTCAATATCACCATGGGATGAGGATAGGATGGAGGATCCTATAAATCCAACTAGCTTAAACAAACAATTTAAAATACAAGGGTCATTACGGAGGTCATTCAGCATGCAGGACAGGAGACCTCCGATTCTAACAGCCAATGAATATGGGGGGTGAGATGACGCTTGGAAATCGCTGAATGGTTCTACTGGAGCAATCTTGTCTCCTTCCGGCTCAAGAGCAACACAGGCGGGGATTTGTATAGCGAGGGAGCTTTCATTATCTTTACTAGTGGGGAAACCGCAGGTTTTGAGTGCCGCTTGGTCAGCTCATAGACAGTGTTGCTACAATCAATTGGGTCGTCTTTCGGGTTTTATAAGTCGATTCCATTCCTAAATAAAGTTAAGCAGGGCGATGAGATCCTGCTTTTGGCAGTCAGTCAATGAGACCGACTGCTTTTTCTATAAGTAATAACGACATACGTTTAGGTAATAGGAGGAGGACAACCATGCTGTGGATATGAGCAGACTTAACAGAGGGAGAGCATTTCTACTAAGCGTTATATTCATTTTGGTAATTATCGTTGTTACCAGTTTCAATGCGCACTTAGCTGGAAAGATATTGGCTGGTGGTTTGCTTATTCTGGGCGCTTCCGGTATCGGATCGGGCTTTAGAAATAAAGAAGAAGGTGGTTGGACTTTTCATCCGCTGATACTTAGTATTGGACTACTGTGTACGTTTATTGGGGTTAGTCTAAGTGGGCAATGAAATGAATGGAAAAACGGACATGCTTCAGTTTTGAAGAAAATTCAATTCTTACCACAGATGATTAAGCTAACGCAGAACCACCAGAAATGGTGGTTTTTGTTGTTTTAGGTTATTTCAAATTGGATATGGGAACAACTTATCATGTATCTATATGCAGAAAACAAAGAATTTTTTCATGGCGTTTGGAATTTAAAATCAATCGGTAAGGGAGATTATTTTACATGTCGCACGTAGTTGGGAGTGCAATCTTTGCAATTATAGGATTTTTGATGATTTTTATTATTTTTCTAATTGGCTTTTTTATATTCGACTTTCATTTATTAAAGGAGCTAATAACAAATCTACGTTCTAGACCCATATTATTAATTCTTATACTTCTTGGTTTATTTGTATTTTGGATAATATTTAATCTTTTAAGAGGCTCGTTACAGATTGAACCCTAGCTATTAGCCACTTTTTGAGGTGGTTTTTTGCTGCTCCGATACCATCGTGTTTGTTTCCTCCACCTCTCTCAGCGCCGTTTTCCCGCTTTGCCCTCCATATAGTCCATTACGCTAAAGGCGAACGAGAGCTCAATAAACAATTAAATGAAGCTGCCGCGCGAAGGAACGGCAGCTTCATTACGTTAACGGGCAGAATATCGTAGCGAAACATTAAGTAGTTGGCAACGTATAGAGCTATACCTACATCTTTTGGAAAGTCGTTGTATGAGGCGAAACTGTCACAGCAGCAGTAAAGCATTTGGAATGAAATTAAGAAGCGGAGTGATTATTTGAAAATGAAAGATGTCGGAAATGGTGCTTTCATAGGCGTTGGAATTGCTTTAGGTGTCGCATTTGGAGCAGTATTCGGTAATGTAGGTCTTGGAATTGCATTTGGAATTGTAGTCGGATTAGCAATCGCTATGTTTAGAAATAACAAAAATAAAGATCAATAATTAAGGTAAACTATTCACCTAATTAGTAGAAAAAATCATTACTTCACAAACGAAGAACGTTAGTTATAAAGTGAGCAGATTGCCGAGGGTCGGAAACTGCTCCTTTTTTCTTTAACGGACAGGATTGTGTAAAGCCAACATTGATAAGATGTGAAGTACGTCTATTCATTTGAATGCATTAAAAAGGGGGGATTCGCTTGGAATGGAGCTTAGAGGATGTAGAAAAAACGAAACTATTGAACCCGAATACTTTTTTCATCCCAAGTTAAAAGATCGGCAAAAGCAAAAGAAAGGCGATTTAGTCAGATTGCACTTTGTTCTAAATCACACTTCTGAGAATGATCCTCGCGCGGAAAGAATGTGGGTGGAAATTACCGAGAAGAAGTTATTTAGTCACAAATATATCGGGATTCTAACCAACCAGCCAACATACATTAACTCATTACATGCTGGTGATAAAATCGACTTTGAGCCAAAGCATATTGGCAGAATCATAATCCCAAAAGGCGATCAACGTTGGTTGGATAGTGGTGAAAAAATGGCTCTGGTCTCTAATAAGTGCTTGGAAGAAAGTGCTTGCGATCGGTGGCTCTATCGCGAAACTCCCGACCGAGAGGAAGACAGCGGTTGGAGGTTGTTCGAAGGCACCGAAACCGATAAGTACAATAGTGATTCTTCAAACATTAGAATCGTAAACATATACTCTTTATTAGATAAGGATCCTAGTCTAATAACACCTCTAAGAGGCGCGCCCGGAACTGCTTTCGAAAGAGAAAACATTAATAGTCGATGGATCCGGCAAGATCGGTGGCCTGTTCAGTTAAAACAAATGTAGTATTGAAACCATAACTGGAAACCCAAGCTTCATGTCGGGTGACAAAAACATTATCTCATTAATGGCCGCGAAAATCGCGTTTTTTTGTTTTATGGGATAAAGTTCTTGTCATAACCAAATGACAAGAACTTTATCTCATTCCCGACAGAGCGTAGGGAGTGGAAAGCTTATCGACTAAAGTAACGGGTAGTATAGTTGAGGCATCATAAGTATTCCGAAGCCATTCCCATCGGGTATGGTTAACATTTCCCATACTTTTGTTGTAATCACATCACTTTGCCTTCTAAAGTCCCTCTGCTATCAAATTTCAGAGTTTTGAGATGTGTTCAACTCATTATATAACCATTTATTAACCTCTCGAACAAATTGAAATTTATTATCCTCGGAGACAGTATACCCTTGATGACTAAACACATCTTGAATAACTTTCTTCCCCTCAGGATCTTTAAAGATAGCAATAAATGCCTCCTGAATCTTTTTACGCCATTCCGGATGCATATCCGAACGAACAGAAATGGTATCGTTGGGGATTTTACTTGAAAAAGCAAGGATACGTGTATCACTCATAACATTGGGGTAATCTTTCAGCATATTGGTTCGAATATCTTGAAAAACAGCGACAGCGTCTACTTTGTTATTCAGCAGCCCTTGAACTGCTTTGTCATGGCCCGTGAATTGCTGGCCCGTTACATTACGAAAAGGGTCTATTTCGTTCTTTTTCAACAAAAATCCTGGATAAACAAAGCCTGCAGCTGAGGTCACACTTTGCCATCCGATTTTCTTATTTTTTAAGTCCTCAATGCTTTGGATAGGCGAATCCGTTCTAACAAGAAACATTGCTTGATAAAAATCAACAAGTTCTCGAGTTGACTTTCCAGTCGGAGTTTCTACACCATATCGTAATGCCTGCAACAACACATCCACTGCCTTAAGATTATCATGTGCGTAAACATAGTTAGAGGGGGGCAAAAAACTGAGATCAATAGTCTTAGCTTTCATAGAATTAACTACATTGTTATAATTCGTATTGACGCTAAATTCAACGGGGATTTCAAGCTGTTCACTAAGCAATTTCTCTAGGGGTTTTGCTTTAGCCAGTAAAAGTTCCGCCATTTGAGAAGGGACGAATTGAATCCTTAGTTCGCTGGGTACAAAAGAAGCAGAAGATGCGGCGCTGTTCGGATCTAAAGAGTCCGGACGATGTTGCCCTATCTCATCTAATACCTCAGATGACGTAACAATCGTAATCTTCTGATCAACAGAATTCCAAGATACCTGAGCCCCGAAAGTTTCGGCAATAAACCTAACAGGCACCATTGTACTCCCGTTATTAATATAGGGAACACCTTTTAAAACAACTGCCCCCTTATTGATATATGCAAACTGTGAGCCAATATAAAGTTGAACAGATATACTGTCTTTTTTTGCAACAATACTTTGATCCTCTTTATTCCAAGTAACCTGTGCATTCATCGCTTCGAAAATAGGCTTCATAGGAACCATGACAGTCCCTTGATTATTAACAGGCGGAACTTCAAGATGAAGCGTCTGACTATCAATCACAATATTAGCCTTGAGATCGTTGTCAGCCATTGCTAACCCACTATTAAAACAAAATAACATGCTAAGTATTATTAAGATAGTGCACAGTGCTGTTTTCAGAGTCTTCATATATAATCCCCCAATATATCTTTTATTTTTCTGATTAAATAATCGCTTAATCTCGTCTTACCATATTGTGGGAATTTGTAGGCGGGCAAGTTTGCATCACAATAAATAGTCGGTAGCTTCTGCTGCGGGGATTCCCCTTTTGAATTCCGCCACTATTCAACGAAGGGCAGTTCAGCGCAACCATTACTTTCCATTTTCGTATATATATTGTTCAGATATAGGCTAGCGAAGAGAGGGATTTTAATGGATTTCAGTATGTATAGACAAGAAATTAATCAAATGATAGACAGTTTACCTGATGAGGAATTAGTGAAAGTTTACTGGTCCATTGAAACTATCCGCCAAAAATATCTTTTTAGTAAAAACATGCATGATAAAGGGGTAGTTATTTTAACCTTATTGGAAAAAGAGCATAGAATTAAGGACCTATGGGACAGCTCATTTGCAAAGAACATTAGCGACGAGACCAAAAATGATATTCATTATAATCAGTATAAGTGGCATATTTTTAGTTATAAGAAGCAAGAATGTTTTGAAAAAGAAGCGGCGAGAAATGGATTTGATGCTATGACTAAAAATGAATTATATGTCATGTATCAAAATCTTCCTGATATTGTATTTGAATATAATAATGCAAATGATATTGTTGCATCCGATTTTGATTATGAACAAGATATATATTTATTTGATAAGAATTTCACTTGGACGTACGTACACACTCATGAATCAATGTGCGGACCATACTTTTATAAAATTGTCTAGGGTTAGTTAAACTTTTCAAAAAAACTAGACAACTTAATGACAAAGAGGCTGCCGGCATGTAGGGCAGCCTTTGCTCACCTAACTGGCAGTTTAATGCATTGAATATCCTATATGGAAAACAAAAGTGGTGCAATATTCCATGGTGTTACATAATGAGAACGGATGTGAACTAGATGGAAAAAATACGACTTCGTGCGTGTGCATTAATTATTAAGGATGGAGCCATCTTACTTATCGAATACGAGAATGATAATGGTGATGGTGTCCATTACAATCTTCCCGCAGGTGGTATAGAGCCAGGGGAAACCTTTGTTGAAGCTGTGATAAGGGAAGCAAAAGAAGAGGCGTGTGTCGACGTGGAAGTCGGTCCTGTTGCCTTTGTTTACGAATATCAACCAACTAAAAGCAATTATATTTATGGCGACACCCATTCTGTGGGGATTACATTTAAATGTGAATTAAAATCAGGGTCATATCCCAAACTTCCACAAAAGCCAGATACTAAACAAACAGATGTTAAATGGATACCGATTTTGAAGTTGCATTCGATTCAGCTATACTCAGAAATTAACCAAGACATTATTGATTATTACAGCGGTGAAAAAGTTGCTACTTGATTAATCGCAAGCCTTGCTGCGATTGAAGGTTAATGAAAATAGATATGAACAAGTCACTTGAATTCGTGGAGGAATGCATTTGAACCTAGAAAATCAGGAATTGCTTTTCAGTATTTTCCACGATGGTGGTGTAGAAGACATCAGGGATACTGTTGACGGCATTGAATGTACCATCGACATTATGTATCTTGCTGAACGGATTAAGCCAAAATTTAGAGGCATTATTATAAAACTTATTTATCCTGCTGAGCTGTACATAGAATACGTTGACACGAGTGAGACGATTCGGCATTTTAAGGAACTAAACAAACTTGATATTGAAATCTTGAAGGCACAAGTAATTGAGGATACAGTAAAGGTTTTTTGCAGTATCAACGGAGGGAAATCCTTTGGATATCTTAACGTTAAGGCAAGTGAAATCTATATTTATGACCCCGAGCGTAATCTAATTTCACTTGAAGAATTAAAAACAATTTGTAATCAATATTGGGATGACTTTAAGGCTGCTGCAAGGCGGCGACCGTCGTTAAGCTAACGGAAACGATAGTCTGAAACACCAGGTTGCTGGCAGGATATTTTAATCACTTCACAAATACTTCAAGATGGAGAAAATGCAAAGTTCGTGAACAAGTCTGCAAGTTCTATTTGAAAACATAGGAGTGACTCTCTTGTATGCATGGTTTAAGAAAAAAAAACTAACCATAAATGACCAGCTAAATAATCTTCAGTCTGTCGGTATCAGATTGAAGGATCACATTAATTTAGAGGAATACTTAGATTTTGAAAAAAGGGATTATGAGGAAAAACCGTATTTTTTATTACTTATGGAATTAGGATCCGAAATACAAATAGAAAACAATGCGTTTGTATCGGCAAGTAATGATGTTTGGTATTTTGATACTGAATGTATAGAGGGGCACGGAGATTACGTTCGAGTAATAGAGAGAATTAGAGAGTTGATTAAAGCTGAAATTGAAATTGATAACATAAATGATTATGTAGATATTGAAGAAGAGGTTGTAAACATTACATTTACTGTGAATGGGAATGGATATAAATACGATTTAGGTATAAATGATGATTGGATAGATAAAGAGATATTTAGAATTTTTTCTATGTTACTGATGGAATACGGTAGCAAAAAGAGATTTTTTTATTCGGAGATAGATCAGAGTTTATTGCTTGTTTTAGTCGAGAAGGAACAAAATATAAACTTAAACAAATTATTAAACATATTTATTCCTGCATATCTCGAAGAAAAGTAAACTCTGACGAATAAAAAACGAGGAAATATAGAGAAGGAGCTTGCCTTGTGATGTGACTCCAAAAGTTAGACAGTATATAGTTAGGCAGCCTTCAGGGCATGGGTTCGGTACCGTACCGGGCTCATGCCCTGAAGCTTTTCCTTGATGCGATCGTGGGTGTAGTAGTGGATAAAGTGTCGCTGGGGGTTTTGTAAGTAAATCATGAGTGGTAGAGTTTCGAAAGTTGCGTCCCTACTGTATAACTCATGATATTACGCGTAATTTTGGGAATTTTAACCATTAGTGACTCAAAAAATGGTTAATAGGCGAATACACTATAAGTATAAGGGGGAACTCGTCCATGGATAACATCGGAAACCGCTATATGCTCGATCAACCGCTTAAGTGGTTGACGAACGGGCTGTTGTTAAAAGGTATGGATATGACCTGCAAACGTGATGTTCTTCTATATACATTCCAAGAGACCGACGAATCAGAGCATCAGGAAGCATTGCGTAGGCTGAGAAAAGCGTCCCAGATGTCCGACAAGCATTTCATGCACATTCTGGATGCCGGTTCGGAAGACGGAACGTTGTTCGCCATTCTTCAGTCGGTAAAGGGAAGTCCTTTGTCCGATCGGCTGAGTGATTTGGAGATAACCGGCCACAAGGCACTCACGTATGTGCACGAGCTAGCCAAGGGCATTCGAGAAACTCGCCGTCAACGGCTGCCGGAATGCTCCGTTGACGCGGAAAACCTGTGGATTGAAGATAACGGCCGGTTGCGGATCATGAACTTTTGGACGGAAGGGAAAAACGGACGACGCGGTGTGCCGGGGCTGGCTCTGCTTCTATACCAGTTGGGTGCCAAAACGGATATCCCGACATCCTCTATTAGTGCCTACTCATTCGAGCTGTACCGATTGTTTGCCGATTTGTCGGATGTAACTCGGGAACGTGCCGTAGCTCTGGCCTGCAATGCATATGAAGGGATTTGCACGCTTGCCGATTTTCAGCAGGAGCTGGAAGTACTGCTCGGTATCGGCAGCGAGAGGAAGGAGCAACTTCTTACATCTGCTTTACCGCCCTACAATATGATTGCTTCAAACGGGCGGAAGCGGAAAGCCGCTGTATCTGAGTCATATGCGTTTGTAGAGCCTAAAACCGGGGAGAGAAAGACCAAGGATCGAACGGCAGAAGCGCTAATGCCCGGGGAGCCTCAGGCGCGCATCAATGTGGCTTTTAACCGCAAAATAGCGGAACTACGCGAAAAGTTCCTCGAATCGTTCCAGCTGCGAAAATGGGATCTGTTTGCTACCGCTGGCTTCAGTGTGATCGTTCTGCTGATCTGGCTGTCACTGCCGCACTCAGAACATGTGAACGGTTCTAAGATGCAGACAATTCCGACGCCAGACTCCACAGAGGTATCGGTGAATCCTACCGAGATTTCGAAGCCTTCCGCATCAGCATCCGCGATGCCGACTCGAACGGACGCACCGTTGGCTAAACCTTTAGACACCGAAGTTCAGCCGACAGACGATGGCGCGGTACAAGCCAAAACGAGCGTCGTCCCGAATTTGGTCGCTCATTCAAGGGAGGATGCCGAAAAGATGACAATTGCCTCTGGGCTTCGATACCAGTTTTTCCTGGAATCGAACACCGCCGTTAAAGGGGTCGTCTTCAAGCAGGACCTAACTCCCGGAACTGCCGTCAAAAATGGCGACCGCATCACGTTTTGGGTGAGCAAAGGGAAGTAAATCGGCGTTAAGAGTCCCTTCATAGCGCAGGCCCGCCTTATTGCGGGATGTTGTGATGATGTCGGAAGACATAAACATAAGTGCTTTAATATCCCCGTAAAATGGGGAATGGTAGAAAAGCGCCAATGAACTTGAGCCGTATAACGTGCTCGCTACGCTAGCGTGCAGATTTGCTTAATAAAAATGCCTGTGGCCTGAGTTGGCATCACGTGGGAAGGCACCTTGACGTGCAATACGTAGTCAGCGGACGTTAGTAACCGGCTTTTGGTTTTCTCCAGTACCAAATGGTGCTCAAAATGAGATAGAGTCCCATGACTGCCGTAAGCAGTATAAGGGTGAAGCCCGACATGTTCTCCATGGAATCAAGCCATCCGATTCTTTTCATACCGAACAGACTGATGTTAAACACGATTCCAATCAGCATAACGGACCATATGGATGAAAGGCGTACATAGATGGATCCATAAATGAATCCTAACACTACACCCAGAAGCTGCATTGCAATTCCTCCCGGCTGCAACGCCGCAATAATCAAGGCGATGACTAGAATTGGCCAGAATACGGGAACATGTTTCCGGGCTTCGTTAAACATGATACCAATAAACAGGATCAACTCAAGTGCAGTGGTGAGCACGGAGGAAAGTATAATGTAAAAGAAAGGAACAGAGGCGAAATATTCTTCTGTAAAATCATTGAACGTTGTAATGTTGTAGTAAAGAAGTAGTTTCATGGAGGCAGCGTTTAATAAAGTGAACGCCAGCCCTATTGTTATCATGTGAACCGAAAAGCTCGGACTGATCGGCGAGAAGCTACTAAGTCTCCAGAAGCTTACCGGTGTCTGTTTCAAAAGCCGATATTTAATGGCGTAAACAATTGCGGAAAGGGCGATTGTAATTACAAGTACCATGAATACCTGGATTGGGATGTTCTTTCCTCTTCCGAACTGCCCCCATCCTAATACAGGATCAATGACGATATTATAGAGGAAAATCACTAAAATGATGACCGTCAAATAGAGTAAGTAATTTCCCAGCATCGATAAATATCTCTTCATGAGAATCGCCGCCTTCCATTTTCAAAAAATAAACTAACTCATCCCTTTTCAGAATATTCCTTACCCATGAATTATATAATAACTCGTATTGTATTTAGCGAAATATAACGCATTCCTGCAAGATGGTTTGAATATTTCGATGAATAAAGAGTGACTTATTATGAATCTCCCCCTTCTGTCGAATAGATGCTTAATACGGTGGAAATAAATTTTTATGACTCAAGGAGTAGAAGAACTTCTTGAAGATCGGCGAGGTAAGGGTAGTACCAGAGGAGGGTATTATGAACCCCTTAAAATGGGGATTTTTTAGTTTAAATCGCCAATGTTTGTGTCGCAGCACCACGACACAAACATTGGCGCATTATTTTAGTCGGTTAAGATCTAGGGAAGTGGTACTTCATTGTGCTAACGGGCAGTTTAGTTGAATTAGGAATGGGTAACTATAAAAAAGCAAAACTCGCCAACACTACGGCGAGTTTTGCTTTTTTATATGCCAACGCGAAGTCAAAACAACTGCCATTTTGATTTAAAATTTCGGGAAAAACCTACACAATGGTAGCAGCTTTTTCGTAAGCGTAGTTATTCAATTAGGTTTTTCGTGGCCTTATACAGATTTTCCACGTATACATCTATTTCATCTCGTGACATGCGTAAGCGATTCACAGAAGTACCATATCCAATTTCCTTTTTACCCTCTTCTAATCCTTTGAAAATTCCATCTGCGAAGGCCTCTAATGGTTCTCCTTGGGTATGCACCCCCGCTCCACCTAAATTTGTATTCACTGCTGGAGGAGCAACTTCAATTACTTCTACAGACGTTTCAGAAAGTTGGTGTCTTAGACTCATTGTAAATGAATGAAGCGCCGCTTTTGATGCTGAATAAATCGGAGCAATCGCAAACGGTGTAAAAGCTAACCCAGATGTCACGTTGATGATAGTCGCCTCTTCTTTTGTTGCAAAAAATGGAGCGAACATCATAGAGAGATGGAAAGGTGCTTCAATGTTGGTTGTGATTTCTTTACTGAAATATCTCCAATTGTTCTTCGCATCCCCTTTTAACACATTAAAGCCTTGCTGTATGCCTGCGTTGTTAACTAACACATTCACGTCTGGATAGTTCGCTGTTACCCAATCAAACAATGCTGCGCGCTCGGATTCAATATCCAAATCACTTACACGAGTAATAAGGCTAGGGAATTTTTCTTTCGCTTCTTGGAGTACATTTTCACGTCGTCCACAAATAATGACTTTATTCCCGGCTTTAATAAAGCGTTCTGCAAAAGATAATCCTATTCCAGAACCGCCTCCGGTAATAAGGATTGTGTTACCTGAAAGTTTCATTCTAATTCCTCTTTTCCATTATTTTTTCATCTTCTCTTGCTTCTTTTATTTCCTGAGTATACTTTGTATAACGTGTAATTTTTACGTCAATTCCTTTTAAGGCTTCTTGCATTAGCGAAATTTCAGCTAGTACAGCTTGCTTGTGATTCTTCATCATTTCAAGTCGCAATTCAGTAGTACTATCTCCCTCTACTACCCAATCAACATATTGTTTGATTACACTTATTGGCATATGCGTGTTTTTTAGATAAATAATGATTCCAAGGAACGTAATTTGATCTTCTGAAAATAACCGCCTCCCAGCTTCATCACGCTCAACTTGTGGTAGTAGTCCTTTTTTTTCATAATAACGTATCGTTGATTCTGGAATATCGAGTTTGGCTGAAACTTCGCTAATTGAATAAGACTTCATCTGGAGGCCTCCAAATTTTATATTTCATGTCGACAGGAATATGATACGACTTAAACCATGGTTTAAGTCAACAAAAAAAATTTTAGTCTGTCGAAGGCTAAAAAAATTTTGCTTGCTGCGGTACTTTCTTGGAAGTACCCTGATGTGACTCCATTTGGTGAGAAACTTTTTTTGAATGTAGGTTTAACTCCGTGGTCTCGCGATCACTCGGGTTTATATTAAAGTGGGCATCTTATCGAGCATCCTTTTCTTATGCGGCCTTATGAAGTTAAGGATGTCTTTAAAAAAACATTTGATTTTATCTTTTTGGATTCCTCCATATATTATTACCGGCTATCAGACCGTCTTTGCTGAAGGAATTTATACCTTAGAGTACTTAAAGGATAGCGGCCATTGTAGCTATAATAAAGAGGATCAATGGGTAACGGGGACGTGTTCGGTTACCTTCAGTAATCATGGAACGAAGGATGTGCCGTTTTCCGTTTCCATTCGCAGCCAATTTAAGGATACTGAATTCCTTCAGGATTTGGATGCTATAGGTGAAGAGAAGCTCATCATCAAGCCACAAGAGAATAAAACATTTGCTATTAATTTTAAAAAGGTAGCATCTGATTCTAATATTCCTGTTAGCAGTTCTTTGTCTAGTTTCGATATTTCTATTAAAGATGGAACAAGGCAAAGACTATTATGAGATCGTACGGCATCTCAACAAAACACCCGATTTTATACATATGTCCTGCTGGGCTTGAACTAACGGGCAGGGCAGTGTTAATACAATAAGTCTATTGGTTTGAACTGTAATTTTTGTCTGCATAGTAACGTCTATTCTTTTAGAGGTGAGACCATGAATAAGAAGTTTTTCTTTATTGTAATGACTTTAATACTACTTACAGGTTGTTCTTCAACATCAAAAACCGAGAGCCGTAAAAATGAATTGGAGTACGGTAAAACTGTACGTGTAACTTTGGCTTGGAATGACAATATATACGAGATGGTTACTGAGTCTATACCAATCGATAAGATTGATAAGGAAATAGGGGCAGTAAATAAACAGGTAAGTCCGTACCCAACTCACAATGGTGAGGTTGGTAGAAATACACCTGAAGGGCCTACGATAATCCGCAATGGTGGAGGCAAATTATACACAGTAAAAGGCGTAAGTCAGCAACAACAAATAGCTATTGAACTCTCAAAAGATGAATACAAAAAATGTATCTTTTTCACTAAGTTAACTGTTGAAAAATAATTTATAGTTCGATTCATTACAAGTGAAGGCTACCGAAAATTATTGTTCGGTAGCCTTCTCAGCTAAGGTGCAGGATAATTAAATAATGCTGGAGGGGATAAAATGAAAAGAGGAATTAGTTTCGAGATTTCAAATGAGTACGGAAGTTTTCTTGGAGATATATTGAAGCCCTTCGATACGAAATCATTTAACTGGTATATTGGAGGCGAAGAGTCATATTTCGTGAATGACGGTACTTTAGGGGAGCCACTTTTTCTCAAAGAAGTGTACAGAATGGATGGCGTAATTCTTAAAGGAATCATCGAAAATAACGAGCATTATTTAATTTTTATAAATGTAAAAGCTTACCCTAAAGAGAAGATCGTAAAAGATATTAAAACATACGAAGAATTCTTAAATAGCGATTGTCAGCTCGTTCTCTTAATCGTTGATAGTTCATTCGTCACGATCTATTGCAAAGATAAGGATTTAATTGAAAGTCTGTATCATAACGCAAAATTAAATGGCTACGGAAATGTCCATTTCGTTACAGATGAAAATGATGGGCGAACAAAACTTTCTGTATGGTAGTAACGTTACGCTAACTGGTAACGATAGTTAAACGATAAAAGGAGCCGCGAAAGCTGCTCCTTTTATCATTAAGCTATTGGGCAGGATACTTTCAATGTTAATTGGGGAATACCAATTAATAGGGAAGTATGGAAGGTATTGCTTTATTTCTGGGTTGGATACTATACAACGTTTTTACTGGTAAAATAACAGGCTAACCGAGACTATGATACTTATTGTTTCCCGAGAAATGGAAACCTGAATCATTGATTATTATCTGATTTATTGATTATGAAAGCTAAAAATCGCTTAATTTTAACGAAAGTACAAATGAACGTGAGATGATTATTGCCGCACTTGTTAAATGGATTTAAATTAGGATTAACTGGAAGTGAACCTATTTGTTAAGTAAATGGAATTTCACAAAAGTAAAAACGAAATGATGAAATCCATTTTTAAAAATCAAAAAACAAATGGAGGAAATTTGAAGAAATAGAACGTATACACTACTAGCTACTTCATTAATCACAGCTTCAATCGCTTCTGTTCCGGCGAACGCAACCGATTTAGGACATCAAGTTTTGGCATCTAATGATGGTTGAGGAGCAACTATTACAGGAACAACGGGTGGCTCTGCAGCTTCAGGTAACGAATCGGAGCCAATTTGTAAGCGCTTTAGGTGGCGGAAGCAATACGATGCCGAAAAGATAACAACAACCCGCTTGGATTCAATAACAATAAAGATCCGAATTGCTAAGATTGTAGGCGGTAATTACGTTTGATGATGGAGCCGATCCAGACAATTTGAACTCAACCTACTTTGGGCTCAAAATAACTATGTAAGCGTAACAGGTATTTCTGCTTCCCAAATAGTAAGCGTATTAAGCGATACGACTCTGTTCGATTCGGGGACACATCTCAATGGAACTAGTGTGAATGTAGCGCACAGCGCAGGATTGAGCACTTCCGTAGAACCTTCTTTCGTTTATATTCTAAAGGAAATTTTTAAAAAAGGGGAACATATGGCCAATACATTTAGTTATTACTGCAACAATTGCGGAAGGAAATACCCAAACGAATATGCTGACCACATATACAAAACAGCCTTCAAAACAATTGATAGAGAGAACTACCCAATAGGCAGTTGTAAAGATTATGAAGCCAACTATGAAAAACGTGAGAATATTGAAAAAAAATAATATTACCCCGAAGGTCATTTTTGTATGACGGTCAGTCGTCCACTTATGGATCGGCTGCATTTCCTAAAGCTAACGGGCAGTGTTCTCTAAAGGACTACAATAATTTTCCGGGTATTGATGACAATAACATTGTCCGAATGCTGACATAAAAAAAGAAACAGCCCCGAGGGTAGGCAGATTTCATTATTGGATCTTTAAAAGAATAGACCTTATCCGTTTTTATCTTGCTCTGTTTCTTTATTTTCCGAAGCTGCCAAATATATAGTTAAACAATAGAGAAACCGGCGGTGAGGGAACAAATCATCGTCTGAAATGAACCTGCAATATACCAAGTTTAGCCTGAATCATTCAAGATGTGAACAAATGATTATAGCGGATATAAGCGTGCCACTAGTATAATCTGAGTATATTTTCAAAAAAAGTATAGGAGGTTGAGAGACTACATGATGATGAAAGCGCTTAGAATTATGTTGTGTCTGCTGTTTCTTTCTTCCTACGTGCCGCTTATCGGTGCGTCTGAGATCCAGGCGGCGGCAGCGCCGGTTACATCTCTTGTCAATGATAATTTTGAAGGAAGTACGTTAGGAGTATTGCCTGTAGGGTATACCCCGCCTTTTGGCAGCGGTGTGATTACTTCTTTTACAGCTATGAACAATTCTACGGTAATTAATAGTAGTAATCTTAGAAATAGCTATGGCCAAACATCGACTACTTTAGTCGGAAACACAACCAATGTATTTTGGATCAGTGACGGCGCTGGCAGAGGCGGCTTCAATAAAGCTTTCACGCCAGTAACCGCAGAGATCGGCAAAGGGATGACTGCACAGCTCGATTTTATGGAAGGCGCTATGGTAAGCGACTCATACGTTTTGGAATTGCTAGACAGTAATAAGAAAATAGCGCTTTCCTTAAAGGCCGATTACGCCTTTCCGGATCCTCTAACAGGCGGCACACAAAAATTCCAGGCGAAAACCTGGTATACGGTGAAGTACGTTGCCGATGTAAAAGCCAATACGGCAGATCTTTATATTAATGGCATTTTCTCAGGTAATTTCAAATTCGCCAGCCCGGTTACAGATATTGCGTCAATCAATTTTAGAATGGCGGGTACGTCGACAGGGAATGCGTATGTGGACAACATCATCGTTTCTCAACAGGAAGCGGTGACACCACAGAACTTGACAACCGAAGGCGCAAACCGCAGGGTTGAGCTTAGCTGGGATGCAACAAGCGGTACAGATACTTATAATGTGTATCGCAGTGAATCCCGTGATGGCATCTATGAAAAGCTTGCAGAAGGTGTGCCGTCAAACAGCTACACGGATACTGCCGGTCTGACTAACGATAAATACTACTATTACAAGGTGACATCGGTGAACTCGTCCGGTGAAAGTGAGTATTCGTATTATGCGTCTGGCTATCCTAATAACGTGGAGCCCCCTTCAGACGAAATTACAGGTCTTAACGGCATTGTCAGAAACGGGCAGCTTACAGTCGCCTGGAATCCTGTTAATAAAGCGGCCTTCTACACGCTTGAGAGAAGCACAACACCGGAAGGACCTTTTGTCCCATTATTGACGAACGGGAAACCCAAGCTTACAAGCACTTCCTATCTGGATACGAACTTGCGGTCGGATACGGCGTATTATTACAGACTTTCAGCTGGGAATGTCGGCGGTCTGGGTCAGCCCAAACTGCTCGGAAAGGTATCCCCTGCAGCACCGTTAGGTGCACCGACGCTATTGAGCATCGAGCCTGGAAATAACCAAGTCCAGCTAAACTGGACTTCAGTAACGAAAGCATCGTCATACAGCGTAAAAAGAAGTTTGGTAAACGGTGGACCTTACATAGCGCTAACTAATGTTATCGGAACCGGTTACTTAGATACCACTGCGGAGAACGGCAAGACTTATTATTATGTAGTTGATGCTGTGAATGATGGGCAAGAAAGCATGATTTCAAATCAATTAAAAGCGAAGCCATATGCTCCGGTTAATGGTGCACCAGCTAAACCGACAAGCTTCCAAGCAGTCGCAAACGAAGGCAGCGTAAGCCTTTCCTGGAATGCGGTAATTGGCGCTTCTTCTTACAATGTAAAGAGAGCTATTTCTGCTGACGGGCCATATACGGTCATCTCTTCAACTTACGATGCGATATTTGGCGATTTGAGCGTGACAAACGGGATCACTTATTATTATGTTGTGTCTGCTGTAAATTCGAACGGCGAAAGCCCTGATACGGATGAACTTGTTGTTCTTCCGGCGGCTGTGTTGACGGTTGATAAGAATGTAACGGCTGATGGAGTAAAAGTATTCAATACGATTCAAAGCGCTATTAATCAGGTTCCGACAAATAACACCACAAGAACGATCATTCATATCGCTTCAGGTACGTATACCGAAAAGGTTAAGGTTGATCGACCTTATGTAAGTCTTGTCGGCGCGGGCATGGATAAAACAACCATTATGTTTGGCGATTACGCAGGGACTGCGGCTACACAGGGCAAGCCCGGTCACACAGGAAACACATTCCTAAGTCAGACGGTGGATGTAACGGCAGACTTCTTTAACGCTTCCAATTTGACAATCGAGAACAGCGCCGGACCGCGCAATGAAGTGGCACAAGCGGTAGCTCTGTCACTCAAAAGTGATATGGCCGTATTGGAATCTGTAAGATTGAAAGGGTTTCAAGATACGCTGTACAACGGCTTAAATACCAAAAGTCAGGGACGCCATTATTTCCACAATAGCATTATTGAAGGAGACGTCGATTTCATCTTCGGTGAAGCTCCCGCTGTCGTTATGGACAATGTGAAATTAGTGCTTGTGAGCAATGTCCCGACCGGCGCGAGTGCAGGAGGACATATTACGGCAGGAGCGCAGAAAAATACGACGGACAAGGGATATCTTTTTATTAATTCTCAAGTGGTCGATGGTCCTTCTGCACAAGGGATCTACGATTTGGGCCGCGCTTGGAAGGATTACGCAAGAGTTACATTTATCAACACTTTCATCGATTCGAAGAAATTCCTTCCAGAGGGTTGGGCGGCTTCATGTGCGGGTTCCTGTATCACTAGCTATTTTTCGGAATATAACAGCTATGGATACGGAGCGAATGCAACCGCACGTCAAATTTCCACCCAGCTCACGGGACAGGAAGCAAGTTTGACGATTTCGCAAATTTTAGGTGGCTGGGATCCATCCATTCCGGTTATCATGCCGAAAGTAAACTATGCGCCAGCAGTAGTGGTTACATCCTCCAACTTTGATAAGAACCCAGCGAATCAGGCGGATATTAACGTAAGCGTTAGGACCAACGGATTTGCGTTGACGAATATCACGAATGGCACAGGAGTTCTTGAATCGTTGGACTACACCGTTACCGGCAGTGTATATACACTCAAGAAAGATTACCTTTCCCGACTACCCGTGGGATCAACGACACTGGGCTTTAACTTCGGAGACATTGCCGTGCCATTGATTGTAAATGTGGTCGATAGCGAGGAGAAAGATATTGGCAGACAGGTATTGATGCCTAATGACGGATGGGGAGCCCATACCACAGGAACAACCGGCGGATCGACGGCTAATCCGGAACAAATTTTCATCGTGAGCAAGCGCAGTGAACTAGTGAAAGCATTGGCAGGCGGCACCATGCCGAAGATGATCTACATAAACGGCACAATAGATATGAATGTGGATCAAAACGACAACCCGATAGGTATGGAATTCTACAAAGATCCGCTTTATGACTTTAACGCTTATCTCCAGACATACGACCCGGCCGTTTGGGGTAAAACATTGCCTGGCGGCGCTTTGGAAGAGGCGCGTGTAAGATCGGCAAGCAATCAGAGTAAACAAATCAAAGTTAATGTCGGTTCAAATACGACGATCGTCGGTTTGCCTGGCACCAATGCGAAGATTCTCGGCGGCAATCTGAACGTAGAGAATGTGGATAATGTCATTATCCGGAACATCGAATTCCGGAATACATTTGATTATTTCCCGCAGTGGGATCCGACGGATGGCGATTTGGGCAATTGGAACTCCGCTTATGACAGCATCTCGGTAAAAAGTTCTACTCATGTTTGGATTGACCATAACACATTTAGTGACATAGGCGGCATGGATGATCCGAATCACACCTATTTTGGACGCAAGTATCAACAACACGACGGTGCTGTGGATATGACGAATGCATCCGATTTTATTACCGTATCCTACAACTACTTCCATGATCATGACAAGACGACGCTTGTAGGTGGAAGCGATAGCTTTAGCAGCGATGCTGGCAAAGAAAGAATTACTTTCCATCACAACTTTTATCGGAATGTAGGTCAGCGTGCACCACGTGTGCGTTACGGTCAGGTTCATGTGTACAACAACTATTACGAAGGAACAGTGAACCATCCGAATAACCCATTCCTCTATGCAATCGGAGTAGGATACCAATCTCAGGTCTATGCTGAAAATAATTATTTTGCGAATGATGCGGCTTTATCCCCTTCATCCCTGATTCAAGTATCCAGCGGCACTGCATTCACTGACAAAGGCTCCGTTTTGAATGGCGAAAATGTTGAAGTCGCCAAGAACAACGGTACTTTGCAGCCTGTTAATTGGACGCCAAGACTGTATACTTTTGCGGATCAAACGGCATATGTTCCAGCTCTCGTTATTCATCAAGCGGGTGCAGAAAACACGCAAACGGGCGACACATCTGCACCGCTGTGGAACTCTGGCAATTTGACCGCAACGAATGTAACGAAAACGGGCTTGACCTTAAACTGGCATGCAGCAGTAGATAACATCGGCGTGACCGGATATAGGGTTTATCTGGTGAGCGATACTTCGGCTAAGGAAATCGCAGTCTTGGACAACGTTACAACATACAATGTCGCTAATTTGCAAAAAGATACGAATTACAAGCTTATGGTCAAAGCGGTTGATGCAAGTGGTAACTTGAGTCTTTCCGGTCCTAGTGTCACGATTAAAACGGATCATGATAACAGGGACAATAATCCAGGCGACCCAAAAAAGGGCAGCTAAACTTGAAGTGCACTCCTTAAAATAGACATTGGAAAACCCTCTGGTTAATCCGATGACTTATAAGGGGTGCATTTTTTGAATTTTTAGAAGATTTGTCGGGGAGTATCATATCTCTGACCGATAATCATTAGCTCAGAAATACGGGCGAAATGTTCAAATGATTGTTTCGGAACCTCAAACATAACTGATAAGCTAATGAGGATATTCGAATTAATTGAGCCTTGTTTGAGCATTGATGATGCGAGGGGGGACAATGCAAGTTTCTAAGTACTTGAAAGCGATTCCAAAGTCGTCACAACCACTTAAACGCGGGAGGAATTACATTGAAAAAAAGTATTGAAAAGGTAACGAGTTACGTTTTATTGTTTGCTATATTGCTATCTGTAATAGCAAGCGGAATGTTCAATACGGCAGTACACGCTACCGGTCTTTCGATCACCAACAATGGAGGCTGGAATGAGACGGCCTATGTAGAATGGGCACCTGTAAGTAATGCGACGGGGTATAATGTATTTGTTAAGCCTGCAAGTGCAGCAGATTCTCAATATGTACAAATTGATACGCAATTAATCCGACAATATCCTTCAAATTGGAGAGCTGATGCTATAGGGCTTGCAGCTGGGAATTATGTAATGAAAGTCGAAGCAGTACTGTCAGATGGTTCCAAAGAAAGTACTGTTTCAAATACGATATCAGTAGCGCCACATGACAGATCTGGATTTGCCTTTGCAGGAAACTCACCATTTGGCACAGGTTCAGGAGCTTATAATAATGATGGAACACTTAAGAATGGCGCTCAAGTTATTTATGTAACATCTGCGACTGCGCAAACAGTAGCTCTTGATGTGATAACCAGTAGCTCAGGTACTAAACAAACAGGTGTTGGTTTAGGTGCAATTCTGGCACTAAGACAAAAAGGCTATGATAAAACACCACTTGCAATTAGATTTATTGGAAAAGTGACAGATGCTGACATGAGTGGACAACTTAACAGCAGTGGATTTCTTCAAGTAAAAGGGAACGCAAATTATGCGGAAATGAATATTACATTAGAAGGTATCGGACAAGACGCCTATGCTTCTGGCTGGGGATTCCTACTTAGAGCAGTCGGTAATGTAGAAGTAAGAAACTTTGGTATTATGTTATTCCCTGACGATGGCGTTTCACTTGATACAGGTAATGCTAATGTTTGGGTGCATAATAATGATATTATGTATGGAAAAGCAGGCGGAGATGCTGACCAAGCAAAAGGTGATGGTTCAACTGACCTTAAAAAAGGATCAACTTATCTTACAATCTCTTACAATCACTATTGGGATTCCGGAAAAGCTGCTCTAGTCGGTTTTGATGATACATCTGAATTCTTTGCAACATTCCACCATAACTGGTTTGATCATTCAGACTCTCGTCATCCACGTATAAGAACAGGATCTATTCATATCTATAATAACTTCTTTGATGGCGTCGCAAAATATGGTACTGGTGCTACAACTGCAAGTAATGCCTTTGTAGAATCAAATTATTGGAGAAATGCTCATAATCCAATAATGATTTCTTTACAAGGCACGGATATTAAAAATGGTGTTGCTAATGGCACTTTCTCCGGTGAAGCAGGAGGTATGATTAAAGCCTACAATAATATTATTGATAATCCTAATAGTCTTATCTATGCAAATTCCAATGCAGGAACAGCTCCAGCTAATGCAACATCATTTGATGCGTACTTAGCTTCGTCAAGAAATGAAACAGTTCCTAGTTCATACAAAACATTAGTAGGTGGAACAGCTTATAATAACTTTGATACGACTATCGATACAGGAGTAAATGTAGCTGACATTGATTCCGTAAGCATTGTTGAACAAGTTGTTACGGCAGAAGCTGGACGCCTAAATCATGGAGACTTTACATGGGATTTTGTTGATTCAGTTGATGACACATCGTATAGCCTTAATTCAGCACTGATGTCTAAAATACTAAGTTACACAACTCAACTTGTATCTGTAGGTGGTAATTCAACAGAAACACCACCAACACCACCAACAACACCACCGACAACACCACCGACAACACCACCGACAACACCGCCGACAACACCACCGACAACACCGCCTACATCGGCAATTGTTCACAACTTTACTACAAATGGAAAAACAAGCAGCTTCTTCACGATTGTAGGGAACCTTTCAACAAGTAAGGGAACAGTGGCATATGATGGTTTAACACTAACTCAATGTTTAAAACTGGAGAGTACAACCAATATTGGGTTTACCACAACACAAGCTTCAACATTAACATTAGTGTTTAATCCAGCAAACGGACTTAAAATCAAGATAGATGGAACAAGCTATGCAATGACAAATGGTATTGTCAGTGTATCACTTGCGCCTGGCGCACATACCATTACTAAGGATGATGTTACAAATCTTTATTACATGAAACTCGCAAGTATGGAGAGCGATACGACACCTCCAGGGGATGCAATGTTTACAGCTGATGTGACAACTCCGACCAATACCGATGTGAACGTGATTATTCAGTTCCCAGATGACGCAGCTGTGAAAGAATTTAAAGTGGGCACTGAAGGCGCATGGACACCATACACAGCACCGATTGTTATGGCATCGAACAATACGATCTTTGCCAGAGGAACGGATACAGTTGGGAATACATCGAACATTAGCAGCTATATGGTAAGCAACATCGACAAAACGCCTCCGGCTGACGCAACATTGTCAGCAGACGTTACATCGCTAACCAATTTGGACGTTACCGTAACGATCAGCTACCCGGGAGACGCTTCGTCGATGGAATATAAAGTGGGAGCAAGCGGCGTATGGACAGCGTACACTGAACCGGTGGATGTTTCCGACAATGACACCGTGTATGCAAGAGGAACAGATGCAGTAGGAAATGTATCTAATGTAACCAGTATTACGGTAAGCAACATCGATAAATCGGCTCCGGCTGACGCAACCTTGTCAGCTGACGTTACAGCGCCAACCAATCAGGACGTTACCGTAACGATCAGCTATCCATCCGATGTGACGGTGAAGGAGTACAAAGTAGGAGATATCGGGACATGGACGGCATATGGCTCTCCAGTGGTTGTCTCCGAAAATAGCACGGTTTATGCTAGAGCAACAGATGCTGCAGGCAATGTGTCGAATGAGACGAACTACTCAGTCAGCAATATCGATCACATAGCACCTATCGATGCAACCTTGGTTGTAGATACAAATACGCTGACTAACCAAGCTGTCAACGTAATCATCAGCTATCCGGGAGACGCTTCGTTGATGGAATATAAAGTGGGAGCAAGCGGCGCGTGGACAGCTTACACCGCCCCAGTAGTTGTCTCCGACAATGATACCGTGTATGCAAGAGGAACTGATGCAGTAGGAAATGTATCAAATGTAACCAGCATTACGGTAAGTAACATTCATAAAATAGCTCCTGTAACAACCGCTACCCTAAGTCCGGTTGCGCCTAACGGAAAGGACAGCTGGTACACAACAGATGTGACCGTGAGCTTATTCGTAAGCGACATTTACGGAGGATCAGTAACAACGGAATACCAAGTGAATGAAGGTGAATGGATCATTTACACTGGCTCCATTCCAGTCTTCGGTGACGGAACTTATAAGCTCGGATATCGCAGCAAGGATCAGGCAGGCAATGTAGAACAAACCAAAACCGTCGAATTCAAAGTCGACAAGACAGCACCAGTGATTTCCGTCCAACTCGATAAAACCTCGATTTGGCCGGCAAATCATATAATGGTTCCGATTAATGCCACGCTGGATACTAGTGATGCTACATCGGGCGTTGAATCCGTGGTATTAACGTCCATAACGAGCAATCAACCGAATAGCGATCCAAGCGATATTCAGGTCAATTTCGGTACAGCCGCCACTTCTTTTAGCTTGCGTGCGGAGAAGTCGCGGATCTATACCATCACGTACACGGCAACTGACAAAGCGGGCAACAAAACGGTAAGAACAGCAACCGTCACAGTGCCGCATGATCAATCCGACAAAAATTAAGAGGTAGTTCAATTGATTGAATACGAATAAATGATATTTCAGGAGGAAGACACCAGCCCCTTCCTCCTGGATATGTTATCCATTTCGAAAAAATGGAAGGATTGAATTTTCAAACATAAATAATAAAATAACTTTTAAAGATAATCCTTGGAAAGATGGACATCGTGTCTTGGAATTTATTTGGAGTGGTCACATTAATGAAGCTGGACTCTGGTTTGATTTACATTTTAAAATCTGCCGAGTACGATGAAGAAAATAGTGATTTGAATTTTCAAGACGATGAGGAAGTATCTGACTGGCAGGCAGAAATCATTTGGAATAATTATCATAAATGTACGCTATCATCCACTTACTGGGGAGAAGCCAGTGGATTTAAACAGGCGCCTTATATCTATGACGGCTCAGGTACCATTGAGCTCAGTACTGCGTTTGACTCGGGTAACATCAAGATCTTTTACGGGAATTCATCCACTATCGTACAATCGTTTACGGCTGGTACCTGGTCGTGTGACCAAAAAGGATTTGCCAGGTTTACGCCTAATCAACGTAGGATGGATGGCTAAGAGTTACGCTAACGGGACACGAGAGTTCAATAACAACATGTAAAAGGCAACCAGCCCAGGTGGATTGGTTGCCTTTTCCCCGCTAAAGGGCAGGATAGTTGAGAAATTGCAACATTCATACGGGGTGTTACGTCTTATTTCAAAAGGATTATTCTGTCAATGGGGTGATGTTTACATAATGGTGGTTAAAAAGATAATTATTTATCTAGCAATATGTAGTTTTGTTTTGCTGATTGGTTGCGGTAAAGAACAAACCGAACAAGTTGCGTTAACGAACATTGAAAATAACTTGAATCTTCAACATTATGCTAGGGCGTTGGGTTTCTTTGCACATTATATTAACTGTATGGGCATTAATTGCTGCTTGGAAGTGGGCTAATTGGAAACGTTGGAGGGAGTTTTTACCAACCATATATTACATAGTAATCATGAGCTTGTTATATCAATACATAGCTCATAACACCTATCATCTTTGGCATAACGAACGTAACATCCCCAACGAGCTCATTACTGATAATTTATACAGCTTTATTATTTTCCCATGTACTGTTATGCTTTTTCTGTCGAACTTCCCCCAAAAAAAAGTGTCCGTTTTTGGTCACTTTCTCAAGTAGATAATTATCTATTCTTCATTAGAGTGGGTTGGCAAAGAAAATGGTTTTATGTCCTACCATCATGGTTGGTCTTGGAAATGGTCATTCCTTTTTGATTGCATGATGTTCCTTATGCTACGACTACATCATGTACGACCAATTCATGCAATAGCGATATCCCCAGTAATAATTTTGGTTTTGTTGATGATTTTTTATATCTAGCTCAATTTTCGTTGAGCTAATGACGAACGATATTGCGGCGATGGTACTAATCCATCGCCTGTTTTCATTTCTATGCCAACCGCTCAACTATCTGGCAGTTTAGCGCAACTAAAATTCCCCTTTTTCGTCTAATAATGTAGTTAAGAAAGGGGGGGCTTATGAACCGATCTTTTAGCAAGATGATTCTGTCAGTAATCCTGTTGTTTACGCTCACTCTGCTTGTTTTGTTGGCATCAGGTTGTATGAAAAAGGAAGAGCTGAAAACGAGCACTGGAATTGAACCGCCGAATCCCAAGATAATGGTAGACGGAATAAACGTGCCTTTCTTGCTAGGATCTTACCAATGGAAGGGTGCTATTGCCGATGTACCTCAGCCGTTGAAATTAGCTGAGCATGTGAAACCAGTTAACGCTTCGCCTTCGTCACTGCTAAAGGTGGTATTTGACTACAAACCTAATGAGTTAAAACTTACCGCATGGGCAACCGACGGAAAACTAAATTATAGTCAACCTATTGATGGCTATGAAGCCATGCTTCCCGCTGAAAAAGGGCGTTGCATCTACACTTTATCTGGTGTTTGGAAGGAAGGACGCGGGGAATACGTTTTTGTTATAGATATAAGATAAAGATTGATTGAACTAACGCAGAACGAGAGCTCAATAAAAAACATTACTTCTCTCGGTTGAACATTTAGTCGACTGCTCTTTCATACTTCAATAATTTGATACCTTTTCCATATTGGATAAGATGGGGTTTTACAATGAAAAGTTAATCGATCAAGATGATCAACATCATTAGGTCTTACATAAACAACAGTTACAAATCCATCTTGTCCCTCTTGTAATCCGTAACTTATAGTATTTTTCTCATATTTATTTTCATAGCCACCTTGAGAGGTGTTATACTCCACTTTAATCGATTCCATGATGTTTGATCCTAAACACGAGCTTACAAAATCTTTATACCATAGGAAAGATTTCTCTTCAGGTGTAAGGGGATTACTCTGATTGCCTACTACAGGTTTAGGGGAATACAGGAGTAGAAGGGTTAAGACCAGCAACATTAATGATTTTCTCAAAAATTAATCATCCTCTCTATAATTAGTCTTGTGGTATTATTTGTAATTGCATGAGAACTATTCGGAGAATGTGACCGATTTTTAAACTAACGGTGAACGATAGCACCACAACATTAAGCTTAAAAAAGGAGCAATTTAGCGATGTACGAACATCTCGTTGTATTCAAGTTCAATACTAATGTCACGCCAATCAAGCAACAGGAATTGCTGGATCAATTGTTAACGTTTCGGGATCGTATCCCCGGGATATTTGATATAAGTGCAGGCATCAACGTAACTGAAGAAACGGAAAATATTAAGGGCTATACTCTCGGATTACGGGTAACGTTTGAAGACCTTGCGTCGCTGCGTTCATATGGTCCGCATCCCATTCATCAGGAATTTGTTAAATCGCTAGATGGTATACTGGAAAATGTTATTGTAGTTGATTACCCATTGGTTTAAGCAACCAATACGAGGCTGCCGGTATAGATCGGCAGCCTCGTTGCGCTAAAGGGCAGGATAGTTCCAATGTGTGTTAATATGAAAACTAGATAATAACGTTCTAGGAAGTGATTTAGGTGGATCAATTAGATGAGAATATTGTTAGTTTGGTTCAAGTACTAAATTCATTTGAAAGCGTTCTGACGATTGGAAGTTGTGGTGGACATAATAACCCAACGGACGGTCAGTGGGAAAAAGGAACATGGTATGTAAAGTTTGAAATCGACGAATCACCAGTGGGTTGGCGTACAATTGAGTTTATAGCCTGGGCCATTAACCATGAATATGATGATGATTTAACAGTTTTCTTTATGCCGAAGTCAAATCCACCTTGGCTTAATAAACCTCATAAGGCACTTTGCTGGACAATCGAAGGATATAATGATCAAGATCCGAATGCATTGGCCGATTTTCTTGCAATGGCCAAGAGTGATTTTTTTTCATTCAATTAACGGGTAACGATATTTACATTACTATCAAGTCGAGGGGTGCCGGGAAAACCGGCAGCCTTTTCTCAACTAAAGGGCAGTTATCTTCAATAAAATACCTCATATTGAAGAAGTCATAGGTACAATATTAATATAATGGTACAATATTCCATGCTAATAATATTTACCATGGGATGTGATATGAGATGGAAAAGATACGACTTCGTGCTTGTGCATTAATTATTGAAAGAGGTTCTATTTTACTTGTTGAGTTCAAAAACGATAATGATGATGGCGTACATTACAACCTTCCAGCAGGAGGACTTGAGCCAGGTGAAACACTGACTGAAGCTGTAGTACGGGAAGCAAAAGAAGAAGCATGTGTCGAAGTAGAAGTCGGTCCAGTTGCATTTGTGTACGAATATCAACCCATGAAAAGTAATTACATCTACGGTGACACTCACTCTGTAGGAGTTACATTTGAATGTAAACTCAAAACAGGTTCATGCCCCAAAATACCTGATAATCCTGATCCTCAGCAAATTGGTGTAAAGTGGATTCCTATTTCAGAATTATGTTCTATTCAACTATATCCAGAAATTAATGAGGACATTATTAATTATTACAACGGCGATAAGTACCGAAATTACGTTGAAGAACAGGAAATTCAACAGAGTAAGTCGTTAATCTAACGAAGAACGAGAGTTGAGGGGCTTGCTTCGCGGCGGCTCCTCTTTTGCTTATTGAAGTAAAGGGCAGGATTCTTCAATCGTTTCTCGAATATTTTCTGAGTTGGATAATTTCCTGAACTTTGTGATCGGTTTCCGGTATCCGGATCGAACCATAAAGGCATTCATTAATGCGCCAGTGTTAAACAGAGAATTCCCAGTCTTTAGGTAGTCAGGATTAAAAGTCACACTTAGATTGCTTCCTGGGCCCCCATTAGCTGCAATAATGCGGTAGTCCATTCCGGATTTCGGTCGGGCAAATTTGATTTTTGGTACGCTCGTTTTCCCGAAACCGTTCTCTACAAATTTCTCTGTTAAAACGTTCAAAAGGACTTCGACGGCGGCGCTACCATTTGACAATCTTTCATCAAACCCGATAGGCTCTAAATCTCGAACGGCTGCATCACCAACTCTCTTTTGGAAAAAATTTGGGACAACTCCATTATTGTTTTCTTCATGGCTGTTACTCCAAATACCTACAATTGTAGATATCAATTGTTTGATAAGGTTCACTTGCTCTTGAGTAAACCTAGTATCAACATCAAAGACCAGGTATTCAGGTATCGCTCCCAAATAGTTGAGTTTCGGTAAAGAAGAGCGTATCTGTTGATACGAAGCCATACTGTATCACCCCTGTAATTCTAATATGGAAATGTATTCCAGTTGCACAGGATCTGTTACATTTCTATTCGTAAGTGGACATAACTACCCTGCTGCTCGAACGTACGTGCGATATGATGATTTTGCATATTTATCCATCATAGAGTTGGGATTACATTGAGTGAGCCTTATTTGGGGAGGTCGTCGGCATGGACAAGAATTCTGTTTATGGGAAAGCATAGGCGGTAGTGAGGTTGGTGTCATCTCGGTCGATGACATGGATACGAGTGTTATTCATGAAACAAACAGCTTATTTTGGGATACAAAAGGAAATGATGTTTTAGGAGCAATCGCACTTCCTCTTTATGGAGCATTTGTCTCAGAAGAAAAATGCCAGCTTTTTGGCGATGTCTCAGGAAAAAAGATACTGGAAATAGGCTGTGGAAGCGGTCAATCTTTGCAATATCTGGGGGAACGCAAAGCATCTGAACTATGGAGTATGGATATATCAGAAAACCAACTCGAAAAGACAAAGCAACATCTGACGGAGTTCGGTCTTTCAGCAAAATTATTCTTTTCTCCCATGGAAGAAGAATGTGGCATACCAGAGAATTATTTTGACTTTGCTTATTCGGTTTATGCAATAGGCTGGACAACTGACCTTGAGGGTACTTTTCGCCGGATTGCTTCTTACCTAAAAAAAGACGGCGTATTTATTTTCAGCTGGTCTCACCCTATACACAAATGTGTTGCTGCAGAAGATAATATGCTTGGTTTCAAAAAAACTTATTTCGATGAATCTTGGTATTCGTTATCTCTTGACGGAAGTACGCTAACATTATCGGACCGTAAACTATCAACCTATGTGAATGCGTTGGCAAAAGCGGGATTTATCATTAAGCAAATGATTGAGGAATCTGATGATGAAATTATGCAATCGGGGGCTAACAGCGCTTTTGCAAAAAAAGCGGAGATGCTTCCAGTAACTTTTGTATTCAAGGCAAGAAAACTATAGAAAGACTATAGTTGAGGAGTTTGCTTCGCGGCAGCTCCTCTTTTCTTTATTAAAGTAACGGGCAGAATTGTTGAATAAGTTAGTATTTCTGAAGGAATAATACTGGGAAAACATGGGCGGTCTTTAGGGTTATGTGAATAGATTTTTTTCATGAGACAATGATACTAAAGGAGAGATACCACATTGAAACGAGTAGTTTTCTTTTTAGCGGTACTTGCCATTGTCCTAACAGGGTGTTTTGATAATAAAATCAGCGAAGGTGAAGCTATTAAGATTGTCAAACAGAAAGATCCATCGGTTACATATGAAAGAAAATTTGATGCTACATATATTAAGAATTTCAACGAAGGGCATCGTCCTAGAGAGATTCAAGCACGATGCGATAAAAAGGAACTACTTTGCGATATGCACGGAGCAGTTTGGATTGTGACAGAGTTTCTTCCTGATCACAAACGTCACTATTACCTAGAAGCTAAAACAGGTAAGATGTTTTACGAGTACGATGAATTAAATGAAGGTGTAGTTCCTGGGAAGGATTAAATAAATTGGACGCCGCGACGGCATCTTTTTTAGTTGATTCTCCTGTCGCCTAATCGCCCCCCACTGAATACATCTGAAGTATATGATGATTCAGGAGAGGATGTTGGCCGTGCAAGCTGTTCCTCATGATCCCGTTCAAGGATGGATCGCCTACACGTCGGACCGTTGCGGAACGTTCGACATTTGGCTGTACCGACCGCAGGACGGTCTTGATTTTCAACTTACAAAGGGGCTTGGTGCGGAACTTTCCGTTCCCTATTGGTCTCCGGACAGCAGGAGAATCGCTTTCATCGGCATTGACAAAGTGGTCCACCTTCTGGACACCGTCACGCTCGCCGTCGCCAGGATCGACCAAATTGAACCCAACACGCTGCTGGACTGGTCCCCGGACAGCCGGTTTCTCGCGTATGTCAAAAACGGGCTAATCGTCATCTATGATACTTTCTCACATAACAGCTATGCCATCCCGGAGGCGGGCGCCAGCGATGTCCAGTGGTTCCCTTCGGGTACGGAGCTTCTGTTCGCGGCTCCGGATTCCACCGGCATCACCCAACTCTTTCGCATCCAGACCGATGGCACAGACCGCAGTCAAATCACGCAAAATACGGACGGACCTCTCCATGACGTTCGGCTTTCCCCGAACGGAACTTTTGTGCTTTATACGTTCCCCGGTGTCAGCATCTCCATCATTTCGACCGTGGATCTGGCCACCGGCACCATCTACACGCTGGAAGGCGGACCGCTCGCCAAAAACTATTTTCCGGCATGGTCCCCGGACTCCAGGAGCATCGCCTACAGCGCAACCGCCTATAAGGAGCCGAATTATTATTCTCTCATTCAAATCGACAGCCGTACGGGTCAGAATCAAAGGACGTTGGCGGCCTCCGACTGTTTCGCCACTCATGTCGGCTGGTCGCCGGACGGAGGAAAAGTCGCGTATTTATCGGGATGCGCAGGTGTAGAAAGCGCAAGTCAGATCTGGATTGTCGATATCAGGGAGCCGATGCCGGTGAACGTCCTCAGCGGCGGCAGGATTACCGCCCTGCAGTGGTCTCCTCCCGTCAGAAGGGTTCCGGAAAACATCTACACAAGCTTCGTGTACCGAGTATCCTTTCCGTATCCCGTAAACTGGCTACGAGTTAGCGAAGAGAGGTATGATGGGCCCAGCGGTTTTTTCCAGGTATCAGCGATTTCAGCGGGCGACCGGGTTGTCGATGTATGCGGCTCCGAAGCTTTTCATCCATTGATGCCTTACGGTTCTTCTCCTCGGATTGTCATGATGACGATACAAAACCGAGAGGCTTGCTTCATTTTTCCGTCGGCCGACCAACCAGCGGAGATGAACAAACAGGCCGCCCTTATCGTGAGATACCCCCGTCCTGTCCAAATTGGGGAAACGTTCTACAATTATTTTATCTTGTGGGCCGACGACAACCACATCCGCCAAATTGGCGGGCGGCTGTCGTTCCTTTAGCCAATCATGAGCAGACCTTCGTGTCTAATCAAACGAATTGGGAGAGAATTATTGATTTTGAGCAAGAAAAATTCTTTATGCCGATTGACACTATGTTATGTTTCAGGTTCATCAAAAACGTATCGAACTTTCACCCAAACAGTTACAATCATATGAACAGTTCGCACGCTATTTGTTGTGGTATGGACCTGACTGGGGAATCGAAGCAACTCAAATTTTGAAATGCGTCGAAATTAAAGATTTTAATCAAGCTCAACACATCTCCAAAGGCATTACTTATTAGACTAACGAGGAACTATAGCGAAATAAACGATAGCACAATAATAGAACAGGCTGCCGGCAATTCGGCAGCCTGTTCAAGTAACGGGCAGGATAGTTGAGCAATACTAACGAAATAATTAAGTAATAAAGAGTTAGGAGAAGTTCAGCTTTTAATCACGTAAAAGGAGGTTTACGGCGGTATGACGATAATGATTGGCTTCGTTCAAAATCTAAACGATAAGAAATGGCTCCGTGCAAAGTCTAAACTATGAACAACGGCGGTTGTTTGTATGGAGCTGGAAATAATTTGCCGCCATAGTGAAATGATTCTCATTTGTTTATAGTATAGACTTTGCCCCTTAAAACCAAAATTTTTAAGGAGCAGAGCTAAAATGAAATATGCGAATGCAGTTACCGTCTTTCCAGAAGAATTACTAAAGGAAATACAGAAGTATGTAAAAGGTGGAATAATATATATCCCCTCCCCCGAGGAAACGCATAAGAAGTGGGGGCAAAATTCAGGGAGCAGAAAATACTTGGATGATCGAAATGAAGAAATCCGCGAAGGGTATTTAAACGGTTCTTCCATTGATGAATTATCAGATACATTCTGTCTTTCTTGCCATAGTATAAGAAAAATCATTTACTCTAAAAAATAATGGATACTAGAAGTCGCATCGGATACGGGTGCGACTTTTTGTGTAAAATTTATTTTCTAGTTGATTATTAAACATTCAAAAAGATCCGACCTTGCTATAATCTTATTAACAAATTATTGAAGGTGGGTACCTAAATGGATAATGTAAAAGGAATATGGAATGAATGGTCCGAAACATGGTATCAAAGGTATAGAACAGATAAGGCGATAGCAAAAATCATACAAACCCCTGAATCGGCATTTCATCGTACAACATATTCAATGATTAATAAGGCCTTGCCGAATTTGGATGGAAAGAAAGTATGCGTTCCTTCAAGTGGAGATAACCATGCAGTCTTCGCTTTTCATTTAATGGGGGCAAGGGTTACATCGTGCGACATATCGGAAAGACAAATAGAAAACAACTCGAACTTGGCTCGAAAAAATGGATGGGACATTGAATTTATATGCGATGATACAATGCAACTAAGTAACATTAAAAGTGATGAATATGATTTTGTGTATACATCGAATGGAGTCCATGTATGGATTAATGATTTAAACTCCATGTACAACAATATAAGAAGAATTCTTAAAAGCAATGGTGCGTATATCATGTTTGATATTCACCCATTTAGTCGCCCTTTTGCTATAGAAAAAGAGAAAATAACTGTAGTAAAGCCATATGACTCAATTGGACCTTTTCTTATAGATGAGGTTCCAAGACTTCATTGGCGTATGCAGGATATAGCGAATGCTATTATTTCATCAGGTCTATGTGTTAAGCAAATCGAAGAAATGTATGCAGAGGATGGCTCATTTTGGATCGATGAGTCAAAAGATGAAGGGAAATCGCTCTCAAAACAAGAACTAGATGACTTGTGTAACTGGAAATTAAATCCCATGGCAGCCCTTCCTCAATGGTTTTCGATACATGCAGTTAAGTAAACCGGTTCAGGTAACTCATTAACCTAACGAAGAACGAGAGCATAAAAATAGGCTGCCAGCTTAATTGGCAGCCTGTTGAACTAATGGGCAGTTTAGTTCCAATATGTGTTAACATATGAGAGAAGTATTATCATTTTAGGGGGATATGTTGAAATGAGCATTAAAGGTGATTTTATTGAATTTATGGTTAAATCAAATGTTCTCATATTCGGTGACTTTGTAGCCAAGAGCGGTAGAAAGACACCATACATGATAAACACAGGGAACTTTCAAACTGCGAAGCAAATCGCTACTTTAGGCGAATACTATGCTGATTGTATACAATCTCAATTGGATCTATCAGTAAATGTTCTGTTTGGTCCTGCCTACAAGGGGATTCCTTTGGCAGTAGCTTCTGCTGCTGCTCTATATAATAAATACAATAGAGATATTTCAGTAACATTTAACCGAAAAGAGAAAAAAGATCATGGTGAAGGAGGGCAGTTCATTGGGTATATACCTCAAAATAACGATCGTATTGCAATCATTGAAGATGTAATAACCGCGGGTACAGCTGTAAGAGAAAGTATAACATTACTTAACAACACAGCGGACGTAAAGATCACAAATTTAATCGTTTCAGTCGATCGATTGGAGAGAGGTTTGGGCAATAAATCAACGATTCATGAATTAAATGATGATTATGGTATACACACCAGTGCCATTGTAACCATAGAGGATGTCCTCACATATCTACATAATCGCGAAATTGATGGAAAAATTGTAATTGATGGATTAATGAAAAATAAAATGGAAGATTATCTTAATCTTTATGGAGTTAGATAGCTTACACACGTTCTCAGTTTCAATTTCACTAACGGAAACGATAGATGGAGAAGAACGATTTAAAATAGTATTTTTTGTACTACACATCGAGAGGAGTTAACGAATGGCACCTAGGGCAATTCTTTTTGACCTTGATGAAACCTTGACAGATAGAAGCCAATCTCTCATGAAGTATAGTTATGCATTTATGGAGAGTTTTCGCAATTATTTAAGCAACATATCTCCTGAAGAGGTCTATCAATTATTGAAAACTGCGGACGGAAATGGATATCGCTCAAGGGAAGAGGTTTTTGCTCTCCTAACAAAGGAACTACCTTGGGCACAAAAACCTCCTGAATCTTTCCGAATTAGTGAGCATTGGGCTTCAACATTTCCTCATTGTAGTGTAGCAACGGCAGGCATGTACGAAGTGTTGGAGAACCTAAAATTACATGGCATAATACTTGGAATTATAACGAACGGTGGCTCATTCTCACAGAACAAAAAAATAGATACATTAGGTATTCGTGAGTATCTAAGTACCATTATTATTTCTGAATCAGTGAACGTAAAGAAGCCAGATAAGAAAATTTATGCTATTGCACTTGAAGAAATAAATATAAGTGCTTCTGACACTTGGTACATCGGTGACCATCCTGTAAATGATATCCTTGGTTCATCTTCTGCTGGATTAACTCCAGTCTGGATACGTGGCATCCATCCGTGGACTGAAGGACATGATGAACCATCGTACCAAATAGATTCAATAAATCAATTGTTATCATTATTGTAAGTCTGACTAATCATGAATCAAGGCAAGTATACAACAACGATTACTAGAATCGTGCCTTGTTCATTGAACTAACTGGGAACGATAGCGCAATAACCAAAGAGCAGCTCGCCACTCGGCAGCTGCTCCTTGGTTTCTGTGAAGTAACGGGAAGGAATATTGAATGTTAGTTTTTGAATTAATTATTAAATGAAATAGTTCAGGGGGATTTCAATTTGAATTTAATAAAATGGTTGGAAGATTGGTATTTATCACAGTGTGATGGAGATTGGGAACATGGTTATGGAATTAAAATCGTTACGCTTGATAATCCCGGTTGGAGTGTCAGCATTAATTTGCAAGAAACTACATTAGAAAATAAACCATTTGAAAGTTGGGTCAAAGAAAGAACCGAACATGATTGGATACATTGTAGGTTGAAAGAAGGGTACTTTGAAGCGCGTTGTGGTCCTCAAAACTTAGGAGAAATTCTTTTAATCTTCAAAGATTGGGTAGAGCATGGTGAACTTTAGTTCAAAAACGGGAGCAGATCGCAGTGGACGGCATCTGTTCCCGTTTTCATTGAAGTATAGGGCAGTTTAGCGCAACATATTCTCGCCGTTTTCGTAAAAGAATGTAAATAAAACTTTGAAGGAGGTAAAAATATTAAATCCAAAAAAACTTTAATTATAACTCAGACATTCATAATTATTGCTTTGATTGTCTTCATTTTTGTGTTTGTAAATCAATCAAATAAAGTGAACGATACTGCTACCAACTCAGTTATTTTTCATCTTGACAGAGCTGACCTTGAACGAGTTGATAAAATGGTAACAAGATTTAATGAGGGCCAAGGAGACAATCTAATGATTATAGAACCAGGAATGGATAGCGGGCCAGCCATTCATGACGTAATTTCAAATGGTAAAGAAATAAATTGGATAGTTGATAACTCACGAGATGCATGGAGTACATACAAAGGCAAGACGGAATATGTCTGTAAATTAATTCGAATACACGAAAGAGATAGTGATTTTATAGATGTTGAATTATCAAAATGTAAAAATTACAAGGATGATGACCAACTTAGAATTCTGTCTTTTAGAAAAGAAAAGTTGTAACTGGAAATGGATTAAACTAACGAAAAACTATAGTTTATTATCGAAGGGGCTGCCGCGTTGCAGCCCTTTTCCCAACTAACGAGCAGATTTGCCCAATAATTGGGCAGGATAATTTACCCAATTTATTAAACACTTCAAAAATAGTTATTTTGTGATGTTCTTAAATTATGAAATCCCTGCCTATAAAAATCGAGGTGTTTTTGTGAGCGACCTGATAAATCCACATTTCGGTACTCAAACAGAGTCACAATTAAAGGTGTTAAACGAAATCAGTGCAATATGTGCATCGATCGAATGTAAGTTCTGGTTGCGTGGCGGATGGGCAATCGATTTTTTACTTGGCAAGGTCACCCGTCCACATGACGATATAGACTTGATAACATGGATACAGAACCGAGAGCAGTTAGAACAGGCTCTTACCGAAGCTGGCTTTGAACAAACACCTGTGCATGAGCAGTTTCGTGGTAGGCAGTCCGATTTCCGTAAGGATGTTGTAGACATTACTTTTGGCTATATAACCAGTACCAATGATGGAAGTCTTATTATGAATGGCTTACCCGAGTGGGTATGGCGGTCTGATTCCTTGTTACTACAAAGTCTTATGTTGAACATAACGGCTCTTGTATTAAACCCAAGACAACTTTTAGAAGAAAAAAAGGTCTACGAACAAATTGGTAGGAAGCCTAGACCAAAAGACGAAGATAGCAAAAAGATATTGCATCGAATAATAGCGGAGTTAAATTGATAGTTGTAATAAGAGATTCAGTGTGTTGACAATGATGATAGGTCAGGTCATCACGCTCCCTCTGAATGATTTGATTTCCTCACGCAAGCTCGTCTATTCGCAGGATCTCATTCTTTAGATATTGATGATGAACGAAAGAAAGCGAGATATTTTAGGATTTGTCGTTAAAAAGGCATGCGGGAACAGAGGTGGAGTTGATTCACCCAATTCATTCCAAATGCTGCACGTATTCTCCACGGTGCCCTTAGCGATTTTCACTCCCATGTCTCAACGGGTCATAAGCCCTCTCATTCCTTCGTCACATCTATCTAAGGGGTGGAGGTCGGTCTTTCTAACGGAACGGGTCAGAGCCCTTTTGCGTAATGTATCCCGATACTCCGTGCTTTCTTTGTCTCCTGCGAATACGCCAACTTACGTGAGATAAGGTATATTTTAAGCTGCTACTGCAAAGATTTTATCGGGGTTGTAGGCTTCATCACTACGGGCCATTCCTACTAAGAGTCGAGCTAGCTTTCCACATAACTTCATAATAGATTTCATCTTTTTAAGCTTCTTTACTTCAACATTATGGCGATGTAAGGCTTTAAATTCTTGGTTACTCATGACCATACACATCGTAATTAAATAGAGAAAGTGACGCAGTCGTGGACGACCTCGTTTGCTGAGCTTCAGTTGTCCCTTCCATTTCCCAGAGCTTGCTTCGGTTATATTAAGCCCTGCGTGACGGAGCAGAGCGTTCCCGTGCGCATAACCTCTAAGATCTCCAGACTCTCCTAGAATACCAGCTAGTGCAATTGCACTTATTCCAGTAATGGCAAGGATTTTGCCTGAATAGGGGATTCGTTTAACAACGTCTTTAGCTTCTTTTTCAATCCTCTGCAGTTGTTTAGTAGCTAAGTCATGCTCCTCTAGGAGCTGTTCTAGATGGAGTTTGTAAGCATGTGATGCCTGCTTGGAACCAACAGTTTGTTTGGCAAGATCGATGAGTAGATGAGCTCTACGCACACCAGAATGCCTCTTCATTGATTTCTGCCATCCTTTAATTACATCGTCAGGACTTAGTTTACATAGCTCAGCCGGGAGCGGAAAAAGCCGAAGGTTTAGCAATGCCCCCTTACAAGTTAAGATCTTGAAGACTTGTCTGAGTTCAGGAAAAACAATGTCGACCCAGCGGTGGATCTGGTTGACGGTACTTACGAGTCTTTTAACGACTGTTTCGCGGTTAGCCATAAGTATTCGCAGCTCTTCATACTCAGACGAGTGGAAACGGACAGGGGAGTAGTAGCCGTTTTTCACCATGTCGGCAATAACTAATGCATCTTTTTTGTCACTTTTAGAACGTGTATTGTCGCGGTTTTCTTTGTTCTTTTTGACTAGGTGAGGATTAACAAGTACGGCTTCAATGGTTTTGTTTTTGAGCCATCCGGCAAGATTTAGCCAGTAATGACCAGTCGGTTCCATACCAACGATAACTTCGGTTAGTTTAAATGAAACTAACAAGTCGCGAATCCAACGGTCGAGGGATTTGAAACCATCTTCGTCATTACTGAACTCTAAAGGATTACCGAGAGCGACACCACGGAAGTTAACGGCTCTAGCTACATGAGCCTCCTGAGCAATGTCTACACCTACAACAATATGATTAACGGTAATGTTTTCAATGAGTTGATTTTGCTTATCTTGTGATTTAAACTTCATAGTAGAGCGTCCTCCTGGATGATGGAATTAAAGGGCTTTTGACCCGTAGCGTACTTCCATCGTACAGAGGCGCTCCTTTTTTTACAAAGCTGGAATTTATCCATCTACAGGAATCTAACGGATAACGATAGTTCCATAAATAAGATCAAGCAGGCTGCCGATTATAATCTCGGTGGCCTGCTGTGCTAACGGGCAGTATAGTGGGAAAATTCCCCTCATAAGTAGAAGGAAGTGGTAAAATTAAGACTGATTAATTGGCTGATTAATTTATCTTGAAGGGGATATCCGAATGAGCGAATACTATTGGGATAGTAAAATCGATTATTTAAGTAAGACCAGGTGGTTATATTACAATGATGATTATTTTGAATTCCTAGTAAAGAATGTTTGGAAAATTACATCTCCTGTTCGAGTCATCGATTTTGGGTGTGGTTATGGATATATGGGAACCAAGCTCTTACCATTGCTTCCAGAAGAATCAACGTACACGGGGGGCGATGTTGGTAACAAATTAATTGATCATGCAAAGGATATTTATAAGGAGGCTCCATATAAAACCCAATTTGTCCTCGGTGATATTCAGAAGGTAGATTTTGAACAAGAGTATGATATAGCAGTTTGTCATGCGTTTTTACTGCATGTGGAAAATCAGAAGGAAATTCTTCAAAAAATGATAGGCTGTTTGGTGGATCGAGGCAGAATTATATGTTTCGAGCCTCACTGGATCTCAGGCATGTCAAGCTATTACCTTGATGGGCACAATTCATCGGATGTTGTACAGTTGGGATTTCTGCAGAAGTTATATGAAAGAGACGCGCAACGCAGTGGCAAAGATGGTAATGTTGGTATAAAGATACCTGTTTATCTGAGCCAACTAGGGGTTAGGCAAATAGAGTGCAGGGTCAGCGATAAAGTGAATTTTTTAGATCCCAATTCGGAGGCTTGGAAAACGGAAGCTCTTTACAGCTCGTTAAAGGAAGATGGATTTGGAGCTGATCCTGGAGAAGAAGAACCGTTTATTGCAAACTTAGTTAACCGTGGTGCTACATATGAAGAGGCGCAGAATGAGTACAAACTGGAATCATTTTTGTCGAAAATGTTTAAGAACGACGCATTTCTGACCTATTCTGCAAATATGAAGATTACCACTGGGGTTATCGAGCGATAATACCAATCTAAACAAGTGGAATCCTCATTAAGCTATCGGCACAGTTTAATCCACTTCGCGAATACCTTAATATTGGAAAGTTTGCAAGGGGGATATTAGATGGTTTTTACAGTGTTTTTGGGCATTGTTGGAGCAGTTTATTCGGTACTTTATGTTGCTGGATTCCCAACTGCTAATTGATATTTTCTCTAAAGACTGGACAGGAAGAAAGTAATTGATAAAAATTAGATTTTTCAATAAGGCGAAAATTACATAAGAAACATAATAAACTCAAGATTTTTTGGGAAAGGATTTTGATTAATGAGACCTTGTATAAACTGTGGTGGAACTAATTTTGGTGAAGGTGAAACAAGAGGCGAAGGTAATGTTCATCCTAAAAATAAGCTCTTTAGCCTAGGTGTTCCGCTTCTTCTTACCATTTGCTTAGATTGCGGAGAGGTAAATTCAATGAAGGTTAAAAACCCAGAAAAATTCAAGAAGTGATTACGCTAACATGAGACGATAGTTCAATCCCAAACATCGAGGCTGCTGCGTGCAGCCTATTGTGTCTAACTGGCAGGATACTGGGATTAGATTCTAGAATAATAAAGGGGTGGTATAATCTCTGTGCGGGGTGTTTTTATTGAACGAAAATGAAAAATGGCATCGGCATTTAGGTGCGTACGGGATTTGCATGATTGAAGAAAAGCTATTAGTCATTCAAAAAGGGAATGGTCCATACATTAGGCGATATGACCTTCCTGGAGGAACAGTTGAAGCAAATGAATCGTTAGTTGAAGCTGTGAAAAGAGAATTTATTGAGGAATCAGGAATCAACATCAACATTAAAAGTAACATAGGTGTCTGTGACTTTTTGATCCCTTATGAACTTCCCAAACGAGGTACTACGCACATTCATCATATAGCTGTATTTTATTCTGTTCAATACATATCTGGAATGCTGAAAAAGAATCCAGAAAAATTTGAAGGGCAAGATTCTTTAGGGGCTTTTTTGGTACCTATTAAAGAAATCAATTCTGCTAATTCCTCACCACTTGTTCTTCAAGCAAAAGAATGGATTGGGACTGATAAATTTCCATTTGAATCTCAGCGATTGGATGATTGGGTCGTACTCGGGAAATAACGCATTCATCTAACTGGGAATGATAATTCAAGCACAACACAACGGCAGCCCGTATACGATCGGCTGCCGTTGTCCGTTAAAGTAACGGGCAGTAATGTAGAGTAAACCGTTTTACAAAAAAAGGTAATATTCTGTTTTTGGCGAATAGTTTATTTAACGATTAATTTAGTATTGTGTAAGTTCGTTACTTAGACAAGTCAAGGTGGGACAAGTATGAGTAATAAAATACAAAAACAATTTACAAAAGAAATGAAAAAAATCTCAAGACAAGAGTCACGAAGAAAGAATAGATTTTATAGTTTTTTGGAAAGAGATATTATTAATGGATATTACGCTATTAAGAAGAGGGAAACCAATAAGTTTGTTTTGTTTTTCATTAAGATAATGCAATTAATTATGAGTGCAATTATTCTTGTTTTCGGCATGTTGTTGGCATTTGCGATAACAAAACTTGAAATAACAGCGGCATTCTTTTTAACATCTTTAATATCATTAACATTATTAATTTTTGGATTTATTCAACCTAATACTATTTGGGCTGCTCACAGGAGAATTCCCAGAAAAAAGGTATTAAAATTATTTGGCTTAACAACAATATCTAGTTTATTTGTTGGTATAGTATTAACAGTTATAACTTAATAAAGTGCTTTATAACACTATCACTGAAAGAAAGCATAACGAGAACAGAACATCAACGAATTTCTAAGAGGTCATTCAACTAACGGATAACGTTAACGCGGCGATGGAACCGATCCATCGCTTGTTTTCGTTTCTAGCGCTCCACTCAACTATCGGGCAGATATGTTAAATATTGAATAGTAGTTGCTTCAACAGGGGATGTTGTTATTGTATAACAGACCCATTTTTGGCTGGAGGAACAGTATGAGAAAAACTGGATTTTGTGTTACGGTATTGGTTTGTCTAACATTGTTAAATCCATTTCCACCGCAGTTAAGAGCGAAAATGTCCGTATTCTCTCCACAAGATATGATCCGTATCTCTGATTATATTGAAGTTGGAGAAATTAAAAAGGACGTTACTTCAAAAAAACGAAATGCTGAATATACAGCTACACGCAAGGAGGTAACGATTTCAATTGAGTCCGTTCTAAAGGGCGATTTGGCTCAAAAGGAAATTGTATTAAAGCGAGATATTCGAACAGATATCATGCGTACAAATGGTGTTGACTTTAATTTCCCCAAAAAAGGTAAGAAAGTTATGCTGTTGTTACGGAATTATGAAAGTAGTGGAATATCACTAACGTATGCAAATAGTATTTGTGTAATTAAAAAAGGCAAAGTTCAACTATATGATGGTATGGGATTTGGCAGCAATGATGTAAACTTTGACCCAAATGATTATGAAAAAGCTTACCAAACCTTTTACGACAAACGGAAACGAGAGATTAGCGGCGAGACATTTCAGCCTCTTTCAGTGAATCCAGAATATATAATTATAATTAAAAAGCAAACTCCAAATAAGGTTCTTGGAAGTATAGTTCTTCAAGGAGATCAAGTTAATCCGATTGTAAATGATATCAACACATCTCATAAATTGATTGAAACAAAAAGTTGTGATCCTTCAAATGATTCGTTTGATGTGGTTGTTCATTATAAAAAGGGATTTAAAGACCGTGCTTTTACTGATTTTGACTGCCCAGGAACGATAGACCAAACAAGTGGGATAATGATTGAACCAGGAATATCAATTCAAAACTTTGACGCACTATTTAAACATTAATGAATCGCATAACTAACTATCGGCGAACTTTAGTGGAAGAGGAGCTGCTACTTTGAAGCGGCTTCTTTTTGGTGTTCATTCAAGTAACTGGCAGGTTACTGGGAATATCTTCTAGAATAATAGAGAGGTGGTATAATCTCTGTGCGGGGTGTTTTTATTGAACGAAAATGAAAAATGGCATCGGCATTTAGGTGCGTATGGGATTTGCATGATTGAAGAAAAGCTATTAGTCATTCATAAGGGGAATGGTCCATACATTGGGAGATATGACCTTCCTGGAGGAACAGTTGAAGCAAATGAATCGTTAGTTGAAGCTGTGAAAAGAGAATTTATTGAGGAATCAGGAATCAACATTAACATTAAAAGGAACTTAGGTGTCTGTGACTTTTTAATCCCTTATGAACTTCCCAAACGAGGTACTACGCACATTCATCATGTAGCTGTAATTTATTTTGTTCAATACATAACTGGAATGCTGAAAAAGAATCCAGAAAAATTTGAAGGGCAAGATTCTTTAGGGGCTTTTTTGGTACCTATTAAAGAAATCAATTCTGCTAATTCCTCACCACTTGTTCTTCAAGCAAAAGATTGGATAGGGACTGAGAAATTTCCATTTGAATCTCAGCGATTGGATGATTGGGTCGTACTCGAGAAATAACGCATTCATCTAACGGCAAACGATAGCTCAATCGACGCTTGAAGATAGCTGTCCTAAAGAAGGTAGTAGAGGAGTAATTACATGGATATTAATGAAAACGTTATTACCGCAGGGGTTTATGTTAATATAACTGGTTTATTTCCTTTTCAAGTTGGTCCCACAAAATCTGGAACAACATTAGGTGTTGTTAGATTGGGTGGTCACAAAGAAATCGGTGAGACAGGTTGGGAGTGTGCTTCACGAGAAGCATATGAGGAGGCAACACTTCGTTTAACCCCGATTAAACCCCCAGCTACATACTGGTATGATGCTTCTGATAATCCCAAATTGATTCCTGGAGGCTGGCAAGAAGGTGACATTGAACCGATACTGGTTGGGAAACGAATGGATAACGATCAAATAACTCCAATATATTTAGCCATTTCACAAGATGTCCCTGTACCTGCTGCTGAAACGAAGGGTATCTTGTTACTTAATCAATCCGATATTGTCAAAATTGTAGCGAATCAAATAACACTCGGACAATATCTTGAATCGGGCGGAAAAGCTGTGTTCAATGAAACCCTCCCGCTGCATTTTTTCTTGGAACCATTTCCTCACCTCCGACTACTCAAAACGTTAATTAGTAAACATCCAGAAATAGTATAAAGTGTGACCACTTAACTAACGGATAACGATAGCATCATGGAGATTGATTCAGGTAAATGGAGGTTCTCAATGGACGATCGTGGTTTTGGGGAAATTCAGAAGGATATCATCAATCCAAATAATTCGGGATTTCATTGGCGTAGTCATGGTCGTGGTGTAAACATATACTTCGTGGAAGGTCAGTCTATTGTAGTTATTTACGGTGAGATACCAGCAGTAAAAGAATATGATGTTCTCGTTTTTGGAGAAACAGAACACATCAACAAGCGTTACTTTCTTAGTGAGCGTAGGAGCGAAATCATTCCTTTAGATGAACGATTTAGGATTCAGAAGTTATTAGTCGAATGGTTGGCAAGCAGGGGGATGCGTCATGACATTAGCGTGGGCAAGTAATTTGGGATTGAACTAACGGAGAACTATAGTTAAACAGTGAAGGGGCAGAATTGTTTAATAAATCCTATCCCTTGAATCCAAAACATCAATTAACTATCATTGGCATAATGGAACTTATAGCTAACATGGGAGGTTTTTAAAATGGAAAGAAAAAATACTTTTGATGAAATTGCAGGAGAATACGATAAGTATAGACCAAGTTATCCAGCACAGTTATTTACTGACATATTGGAACTTGCTGCTATAAATGAGAGCGATTCAATCCTTGAGATTGGATGTGGAACAGGTCAGGCAACGAAAGGTTTTGTTGATTTTGGGTTTGATAATTTGACTTGCATTGAATTAGGTCAAAACCTAGCAGATTTTACTCGTGAAAAATTAAGAAACAGCCCAAATGTTAACATAATCAATTCCCCATTTGAAACTTGGAAAGGTGAAAAAAGCAGCTTTGACTTGGCTATATCAGGTACAGCCTTTCACTTTATTCAGCCACAAGAAGATGGCTATCGCAAGGTCTTCGACTTGCTCAGTGATAAAGGTTCCATTGCTTTTTTTTGGACCATCCATATTCCGTCTTTTGATGATGTCTCTAATCGAATTAGAGAAAGTTATAAGCGAAATGCACCTCAATTAGATGATTCCCAAAATCCAACCATTGAAAAAATTATTGATGAAAGGTCAGTTTTAACTCTAAAGGATGGGTTGTTTAAGGAATTGAAAGTTAAGCAATACATTTGTAACCACAGCTATACTGCAAATGAATATATCTCGTTATTAAACACCAATTCTAGACATAGATTAATTCCCGAAGATGTGCGATTTGAACTATTCGGTGAAATCATAACAGCGATTGAAGAACATGGTGGAACACTTATTAAACCTCAAGCAGTTGTTTTGTTCCATGCAAAGAAAAATATTAAGTGAAACAAAATCAACAAGGTGGATTCAAAAGGAATGAATTAATTCTATTTGAAAATGACCAATTACTTCACGAAGGTCAATCATATAGAAAAGAGACACAGCACGTTGAAAAACATAGCAACCAGGATGGAGTTCCGCTCCGCTTCATCATGCCAGACTGAGTTAAGAGGAGCGAAATGCAAATCTCTCCCAAAGGGTACGCAAGATTGAGGCGTCCGTACACTCACGTACGGATCCCAACGAGCAAGAAATCGTAGTTCTGCTTCCAGAACTTGATGACAGTGTTGAATAATGAAAAAAACCACTGGATTCTGGATTCCAGTGGTCATTTTGAAGAGATCTGTCCCTTAATTAGGCTATTATGCTGTAATAAAGACTATTATTTAAGCGGAAAAACAAACTGAATCCGATGTCGGCTTCAAATTCCGGAGAAGGCTGCTCGCGGGTAATCTCGACACGAACGAGCTGCGGTGCTGTTACTGTTTCGCGGACTGCCTTCGAGAGAACTGCCGCATTATTCATGTTGATCGCCCGGACAAGCCTTGCTGCGTAGACGCGATCTAAAGAGATTCTTCGATACAACGGGATTACTGCTTGAGCGATGATTCTAAGCTGTCCCGCATTGGGAGCCGGTGTTCTGATCGCAAATGAAAACGCTCCGAAACAATTGGTCGGACTCGGCGACGCAAAGCAGACAAAGAATCCGCCAAGTCCTGTTACAACAATCCGCCTGGCATACAAGGTTTGGATCAGCTTTTCCACTTCGATGGGTGAAACTTTGAGCAGCGCTGCCAATCGTGCAGTGAAAGCCCGGTCCGTTGCGATTCTCCGATATAGACGCAAAGCCCTGATGGATGTGATCCTGAGAGAGTTCACATTTGCAAGGGGCAGCGTCTGACCCGGCCTTACTCTCCTACATTTCCTATTCCGATGAAAAAAACTCATCAAGCACCTCCTCTGATTACTTAAAATCTCCACAATACGAGTTGTGGTAACGGATTATTTGTATGCATCGGAGGCAACAGGTGCTTGGACGACGTTTTCGTTAGCCATCACATTAATTATTATGCGATGGTTGTTTTATCATCGAGATCTCAGTCTGGCATGAGGAAGGGCCTTCGCACATCTCACACTTGTAAAAAAATGGTGCTAAGAAGATATAGCTTATGCCGATTATTTGGACAAGAACATATAACTATTACCGTAAATATAGTCAAGAACTTATACCTATAACTGAATTTTTGGACAAGAACAAAGTACATTGCCACTATACAAAATGAATCAACAAGAAGCAATTGTTAAAAATGTTATCTGAGTTGGTTGATGGCAAGTTGGTAGCCTATTGAGCTAACGGGCAGGATAGTTCAGTTAAAGTAGAGAATAATCATTTAGGTTTTTGTCTTCATGAGGGGGAACCAACATATCATGAATATGAGCGAATCAATTGTGCTATATGGAAAAATAGATACAAGTCCAAGTTCTCTAATCAGACTATACAGTTTCGGAAAGGACATATTTCATGCAAGTGGACTTGAATTAACCCACCTTGGAATAGTGGGCGGCTCTTTTAATGGTGGTAAAATAACCACTTATAAAAGAACGGAGAAAAGACTTGTTGAATCTATAAAGAATCAAGAAATCATTTCAGCAATTATGCTTTATTCATTACCTGATAATTTTAATCAGGCTGCTTTTGACTACGAAATGACTTTTTCCATAAATACGCGAAAAGACGAACATTTCATTCATCTGTGCTTTTTATCAAGAGTTTCTGAAAAGGTTAATAGGAGCGAGGTTATCTCCAAACTCAAAGAATTTATCGAAATTACTTCGGGGGTAGTATTTCAAATGGGCGTAACAGATGCTCCATATTTTTATGCTGCAAAGGTGAATCCGCCATCTTCATTCCCTTCATTAAAGATTATTCAAAAGTTGGAGCATTAAGCTCCCTCGGAATGATTTGATTTCCTCACGCAAGCTCGTCTATTCGCAGGATTTCATCTCTTAGATGTTAATAATGAATGAAAGAGAGCGGGAAATATTAGGACGTGTCGTTAAAAAGGCATGCGGGAACAGAGGTGAAGCTAACTCACCCAATTCATTCCAAATGCTGCACGTATTCTCCACGATGCCCTTAGTGATTTTCACTCCCATGTCTCGACGGGTCAATAGCCCTCTCATTCCTTCGTCACATCTATCTAAGGGGTGGAGGTCGGTCTTTCTAACGGAACGGGTCAGAGCCCTTTTGCGTAATGTATCCCGATACTCCGTGCTTTCTTTGTCTCCTGCGAATGCGAATACGCCAACTTACGTGAGATAAGGTATATTTTAAGCTGCTACTGCAAAGATTTTATCAGGGTTGTAGGCTTCATCACTACGGGCCATTCCTACTAAGAGTCGAGCTAGCTTTCCACATAATTTCATAATAGATTTCATCTTTTTGAGTTTTTTTACTTGAACATTATGGTGATGTAAGGCTTTAAATTCTTGGTTACTCATGACCATGCACATCGTAATTAAATAGAGAAAGTGACGCAGGCGTGGACGGCCTCGTTTACTGAGCTTCAGTTGACCCTTCCATTTACCTGAGCTTGCTTCGGTCACATTGAGGCCTGCGTGACGGAGTAGAGCATTCCCGTGCGCATAACCTCTAAGATCTCCAGACTCTCCTAAAATACCAGCTAGAGCAATTGCACTTATTCCAGTAATGGCAAGGATTTTGCCTGAATAGGGGATACGTTCAACAACGTCTTTGGCTTCTTTTTCGATTCTCTGCAGTTGTTTAGTGGCTAAGTCATGCTCCTCAAGGAGCTGCTCTAGATGGAGTTTGTAAGCATGTGTTGCCTGCCTAGATCCAACAGTTTTCTTGGCAAGATCGATGAGTAGATGAGCTCTACGCACACCTGAATGCCGTTTCATTGATTTCTGCCATCCTTTAATTACATCGTCAGGACTTAGTTTACATAGCTCAGCCGGGAGCGGAAATAGCCGAAGGGTTAACAGTGCACCTTTACAAGTTAAGATCTTAAAGACTTGTTTCAGTTCAGGGAAGACAATGTCGACCCAGCGGTGGATCTGGTTAACGGCACTTACGAGTCGTTTAACGACCGTTTCTCGGTTAGCCATGAGCACGCGCAACTCTTCGTACTCAGAGGAGTGGAAACGGACAGGGGAGTAGTAGCCGTTTTTCACCATGTCTGCAATAACTAATGCATCTTTTTTGTCGCTTTTAGAGCGTGTATTGTCGCGGTTTTCTTTATTCTTTTTAACTAAATGCGGATTAACAAGTACGGCTTCAATGGCTTTGTTTTGGAGCCACCCGGCAAGGCTTAGCCAGTAATGGCCAGTCGGTTCCATACCAACGATAACTTGAGATAATTTAAATGAAGCTAACAAGTCGCGAATCCAACGGTCGAGGGACTTGAAACCATCCTCGTCATTACTAAACACTAAAGGATTACCGAGAGCGACACCTCGAAAGTTAACCGCTCTGGCAACATGTGACTCCTGAGCAATGTCTACACCAACAACAATATGATTAAAGGTAATGTTTTCAATGAGTTGATTTTGCTTATCTTGTGATTTAAACTTCATAGTAGAGCGTCCTCCTGGATGATGGAATTAAAGGGCTTTTGACCCGTAGCGTACTTCCATCGTACAGAGGCGCTCCTTTTTTTACAAAGCTGAAATTTATCCATCTACAGGAATCTAACGGAGAACGAGAGTTCAATAACAAGATGAGAAGGCGGTAGACCCAATTGGATCTGCTGCCTTTTCTCAAACCGGCAGCCTTTTCTCGACGAAAGGGAGCGTAGTAGTGGTCTGATTTTGTTGTGGTAAAATAAGTAAATATTTATAGTGATGGGGGAGAAGCCTTGGTAGATAACGAAATTTATAAGAAAAATATGTCTCTAGGACAGGTGATAAACTTTGATGACAGTCAAAAAAATGCCCTGTATCACTTCTTTTTTGAGAAGGAACGTTTATGAAAGTGGCCTGCACGGTGTGGCGGAGGGGAACAGGTAGCGATAATATCGAAGCCTTACCTATTCCTATCTTATGATTTAGTAAATTCAGTTAGAGGGAACGCCGGATGCCGGGGTAAGCCCAATTGGGAGGGTGTGTATGATGTGGAAGATTTGGCTACAGCATTGATCAAAATGGAAGATGGCAGCACTTTATCGCTCGATGTGAGTTGGGCCGCACATTTGGAGACGGATAACGAGCCATTCATTCATCTAATGGATACAGAAGGTGGAGCAAGCTACAGAGAACCACATGGAATGTTGTTTACAGAGAAGTTTAACCGATCAATCGATTTGGACCTAAATACACCAGATAACGATGAAGGTGATCGGATTCGGATGTGCCATCACTTCTTGTCATGCATAAGGGGAAGAAAAAGAGCCAATTACTTTTGCACTGAGTGGTTTTACGAATAACTTGGTACTGGATGCGATCTATGAATCTTCCAATACAGGACATGAAGTCAAGCTTAATTGGAGTTAAGGTAGATCCTCCGATCATTCTGGGAGATGAACCTACGGGCGCACTAGATTCGAATATGGGTGTGGAGATCATAGATATTTTCAGGCAGTTGTATTAAAACTGATTTGTGCCTTACGATAAATCGTAGGGCTTTTTTAATTGCCTGAGATTGGTGTTGAGGGAACTAAAGTTTACTAGTTGAAAATAGAGTTCGTTAGTAAATGTGTACATGACACCTCTGGCGTATGGATAGCCTGAAAAAGTCAAAAAAAATAGAATGAAATGTCATATATTTAGAACCATCGTGAAAGAAAAATAACTATAATATAATTAACCCTTAGAAAGCGCTTTCTTTTGCGACATCCGGAGACAAGTGGGAGCCTGCCAACCGAGCTGGGGGCTGCGAGGCTCTGTAGACACGAATGGGCACGGGCATCCGACTTCTTCACTGGATGCCATATTCGCATTAGTGGATTCGGGAAATTACCGTGCAGTCCGAGTGGACGGGCAACGATGGAACTCATGCTGATCGATCGCGTGAACGGTCGAAACGGTTGTTGTCACGAAGCAATCAAGCTTACGGATTATATTGTAGGGTACTGCTACACGCAATTACCGACGGCCAGCAAGAGGTGAACAGGCCCTTGACTGAGGAGCGCAAGCCGAAGGTGCCGCTTGACAAAATTAGGGAGATCAATCTTTCCTAATGAGGGGGATCGCTCCACGGTACATCGTTCGTTCACGAGCGTCTAGCGGCGGATTATTAAACTATGAATAGGAGCTGATAGTAAATGAAAAAATGGTTGACGGGACTGCTCGCTTTTGTCTTGATCATGTCTTTTCCAGCATCAGGACTCGCTTACAGCAATCCGCAAATTGTACCGGACTCATGGCGTTGGGATACTGGGGTTTTTTATGGGGAAGGCGATCCGTTCATCTTGAAATTTAACGGAGTCTACTACCTGTACACCAGTACGGTGGACGATAAGCCAGGTGTGAAGGTTTGGTCGTCGGAAGACCTAGTGCATTGGGAATATCGCGGTTTGTGCGCTACGGAACCAGTTACGAAAGGAGCCTATGCTCCGGAAGTTGTTTACTGGAATGGTGATTTTTACATGTATACGGCTCTGCTTCGGGATGAACCTGGCACCACGCAGCGCGGCCATCGCGTTCTGAAGAGCTCCAGTCCTACAGGTCCTTTCACGGCCCAAACGGGCAATAAAGTAAATGGCATTGACGGAGACGTATTTATTGGCGATGACGGACAATGGTACTTCTACAGCACGGGCAACGGCAATATCGACGTTCGTCTGATGTCTGATCCTTATACGTTCGGAGAGAAATTGAATACCGGAGCGGTAATGAATGGTTGGACCGAGGGTCCGACGGTAATCAAACGCAATGGTAAGTACTATATGACGTATACCGGAAACCACGTGTGGAGCGATGCTTATAGGGTGGATTACGCGAGCAGCTCGAGTCCAGTTACTGGTTATGTGCCTGCTACTTCCCAGAACTCGATTCTTCTCGACGCGGAAGGAGATCATGTCGGGCTTGGGCATAACTCCATCGTTCGTGGTCCCGATTTGGATTCCGATTATATGGTATACCACAGCCATGCTAAACCGGGGCGAAATCTGAACTTGGACCGGATCGTATGGAATGGGGACAAGATGCTCGTGCTGGGTCCTACGACATCCGAGCAGCCCGACCCGGCAATGCCTGAGTTCAGCGACCGGTTCCAAAGGAATGGATTAGGTGATGATTGGAAGGCTGTCGGCGGAGGGAATTGGGGAATCCAGGACGGCAGCACGTTGTATCAAGATGCCATGGGTGGACCGGAACAATCTCATATGCTCCTTTCCCAGAGAGCGACGGATGACAATTTCACGGCGGAGTTCAACCTGAAGCAAGTTGAGCAGGGGACCAGCGCTAATCCGTTGATGGGTGCAGTATTCTCCTTCAAGAATGAGAAAAATTACGGAGTTGCCGTACTTAACCGCAATCAAAATCGTTTGGAAACCGTTTTCCGCGTAGACGGCAAGGATACAGAACGGGTAACGACCCCTCTACCGGTTGGTTACGATTATACGAAATGGCATCAGATCCGTGTTGAGAATGAAGGCTCCGACTATCGCATTTATGTAGATGGCATGTTGAAGCAATCCCGTTCTGTCGAACGTCTTGGCAAGGGCAAGATCGGTTACACGACAACGGATTCGCATGCAGATTTCGGATATGTCGCGTTTAGCAACAAGGTGGGCGGTAACAGCGGTAATGCTGCTTACAAACCGATTCCCGGCGAGATCCAGGCAGTCCATTTCAACCCAAAAGGTAATGACAAGTCAGAAGGCAATGCCGATCATATCACTATCTCCGAAGCTACATATGGCGATTATTACGTCTCATCGTTCAAAAAGGGGAATTTGACATATAACGTAAATGTATCCGAAGCGGGAACCTATGATGTGTTGATCAGGTATGCTGCAGCAACCGATGCACGAGTAAAGCTTGAACTCGATGATTCGACCGAACTGACGGACAACGTGCGGCTCCCTTCGACAGGTGGCGCGGATCAATGGAATAATTACCGGAGGCTGGAATAACTGGCAGACAACGGTCTCCCAAAACGTTTATTTGCCTGGAGGCCTGCATACGATTACCTTCGAAACGCTTAAAGGCGAGTATGACTTCGCGAGGTTGAAGTTCGTATCGTTCGACGTTCCCAAATCACTCCCGGGCATTGTTGAAGCCGTTCATTATAACACGGGTGGCGACGGTGTCGGTTACCATGACAATACGCCCGCGAATATTGGCGGCCTATATCGCAATGATAGGGTTGACATTCGCGTCAATCCGCAAGGAGGCTGGAACGTCGGTTGGGGCCAGACTGGAGAGTGGTTGAAGTATAACGTCAACGTTACCAAGCCAGCTGTCTATAACGCCAGTGTCAGGGTCGCAACAGCGCTTAACGGAGGGAAAATCCGTTTGTGGCTTGATGATACGACCGATTTGACCGGTGTCGTGGATATCCCCAATACCGGGGGCTGGAATAGCTGGAAAAATGTCAAGGTTGGTGACTTAACACTGCCGGAAGGTGATCATACAATCAAGGTCGAAATCGTCCAAGGCGAATATGATTTTACAAGCCTTTCGTTCAATACATCTAATGAAGCAGCAATGCTTCCCGGGACCGTTCATGCCGTGGATTACATGAATGGAGGGGAAGGTATCGCGTATCATGACAACACGCCGGGTAACATCCGTGGTCTATACCGTACCGATGACGTCGATATCCGTTTGCTCCCGGAAGGATACACGACGGGTTGGAACCAGACCGGCGAATGGTTGAAATACAATGTGAATGTTGCCGAAGCCGGTACATACAAACTGGATTTCAAACTGGCTACGGGCTTGGATAGCAGTCAAATCAGATTTTGGCTTGATGATACTACCGACCTTACCGGTATCATCAATGTTCCAAACACTGGCGGTTTCCACGAGTGGATGACGGTAACGAAAGAAGGGTTGGTTACCCTTCCCGCGGGCAATCACACCATCAAAGTGGAAATTGTAACCGGCGAATTCGACTTTTACAGCTTCCGTTTCCATAATGACCCGATCGTTCCCAAACAAGGCGTATATAAATCTCAACCGAAAGGGTATCCGAAATCGGTCATCGGCGACAGCAACTGGTCAGACTATACCGTTGAGACGGATATCAAGTTGGGCGCAAATACGCAAGCTGGAGGTAACACAGGTATCATTTTCCGAGTAAACAATCCAGCTGACGGAACGTTATTAGGGCAAAACAGAAACGATTTCCTTCAGGGGTACATGGCCTACCTGGCCGCAGACGGCGTACATCTGGGTAAATTCAATTATAATTTCAAGGAGCTGACTAGCACAGCGCTAACCGACATGGTTGGCAATTGGCAACATATGAAGGTAGTTGCAAGCGGCACTAGGATCAAGGTTTATGTTGGGGACATGGAAAACCCCCTTATTGATTACACAGATCAGAGCGATACTGCTTTCATGCATGGTAAAATTGGAGTTAGAAGCTTCAACAGCGAAAGCTCTATCGATAACTTTACAGTGATGCCGAATCCAGTGGAATAAACGACAAAATCACCCTCTTCTTTTTTGCAAAGGAGAAGGTGATTTTTCTCATTTTAGGGGTAGCTCAGTGGTGATAACCAGTCTACGTGGACAAGCTTCTTGTGTTGATTTAAATGAGAAGTCCGCTCTATGCACATATGCATGTGAGTGATTCGAACAGTTGAATGATACACGCGGTGCCACGAGGAAGGGGATAAAGCCCTCAAAGCTGTCGCCTCTATCCATCCAACAGCCAGGGCGGGCAGGGGAGATTGAACTAACGGTTAGCGTGGCGGATGTCCAAAGAAAATAAAGTGTTGGACTGAAAAATAAAGTATTAGACTCGGAAAATAAGTATTAGACTGGCAACGCTCTATTCAGCGGGCAAGATAGTTAGGGATGTCTCGATGGTTTTGTGTGTTACCTGTAATGGTAGGAGTATAGATTTCGTTGCACCCTTATCAGCAGTTTTACTATTCTTGGATTTTGCAATCAAGTACAGAAAAAGGACAAGGGGAACCCACCCTGCCCTTTCTTAATAGTGAGGGATAGCGGAATAACAGACAGTCAATGACTTTAATTACTACGGTCTTTGACTGTCTTTTTTTGAGTGAATTTTGGTATATCACCTTCAGGTAGAAATGACGGATTCTTCTGTGTTTTATAAATACAACTTTTTCCATATATGTGCGTATATAGATACAAAAATCTATGGAGGTTGTCACATGAAAAAATTTATTATGGGTGTAGTTGTAGGGGGAATTCTTTCACTAACTTCAGTTGTTGCAGCTTCTGAGTCAATACAGGCATATTTATTTCCAGCATTTTTCACAATCAATGGTCAAAATGCCCCCTTAGACAAAGAATATGCTGTTCTTAATTATCAAGGGCACGCTTATGTCCCTGTCCGATTTTTGGCTGAGCAGCTAGGAGCTTTTGTTGATTATTCAGATGAAGGGATGTACAAGAACATTGCCATTAATCATTTTCCTTCAAATGCAGCTATAATTACAGATGAAAAATATTCCAATATTCACTTTGGTTTGCTCGATTTGTACTTAGACGGCGGATATACGGGCATAAGAGGATTATTAGCTTTAGATCATGAGATGGATTCGAAAATTAAAACCGAACATGCCATTGAGTTTAAACTGCATTTTTATGATGCGAACGATAATCTGATTGGGACTGCATCAGGCACGTCAAAATCTGGTGGCTCTAACCAAAAACAAACCATAAGCACGGGCGAAATTAAGTATGTTATGGCGGGCGAAGTCGGTGATTTCTCTAAATATGAAAGAGTGGGTTTTGAAGTCACAGCCTACAAATAATCCGCCTTGTCATTGAACTAATTGGCAGTATAGCACCGATATAGGTTAAACTGGTAAGGAAACTGTTAACAAAAACCTATAACGCTATTTTTGAAGATACATGATTTAAACTGTATAAATTGTGAGATCGATCCTTTGAGATAATTATTCGCTTTACAAATAAAATGCAAATAAATTCCTTTATTGGGTGTGGTTAAATGGCTTTGCAAAACAATAAGATAAAAATACTTGGAGACTTTATAAAATCCCGTCGTGAACGGATTAAGCCGGATCATATCGAGATTGCTAGTCGCTACGGAAGAAGAAGAACGCCAGGATTGCGCAGAGAAGAGGTTGCCCAGCTTGCGGGTGTTAGTATCACCTGGTATACCTGGCTGGAACAGGGCAGAGTTGGTTCCGTTTCAAGGGAAGTCCTTGAAAGTGTCGCCCGAGCATTACAATTATCTTCGGATGAACAGGTTCATTTGCTTCGACTGGCCGATTACGGAGGGGAGAGGAATTCTAGTCCGAGTACTGGGGAGGCATATCCCGAACTTCAGACCATTATCGACCAAGTGAACTACCCAGCCATTATAGCAAATCATCGTACGGAGGTGCTGGCTTACAATCGGATGGCAACCGAAATTATTACGGATTTCCATGCAATTCCCGCTGATGAACGCGTCATGACACGTTTAATATTTACAGAACCAAATCTGCGAAAGCAGTTGGTAAACTGGAATGAATTTGCTAATTATACGATGGGTGTATTTCGGATTTATTATGACCAAAAGGCCGGCGATCATTGGTTCGAGTCCTTTGTTCAGCAAATGTTCCTCGAATGCGGGGAGTTTAAGAGGTTATGGCAATTGCACAATATTCAGCAAAAGAAAGCCATCCTTTACACGTTTGATCATTGTGTTGCCGGGCGATTGTTTTTTCAATTGAATACTTTTTCTAATATTAACGGCGATGAAGACCTTCACTGCTGTATATTTACTCCTATCGTAAGTACCGGTACGGAGGAAAAATTAGCCGACTTGCGACAATTATCCTATTAGTCGGGATACCTGTATAAAGGCAAACTGGTTGCCTCCTTGAATGCGAAATATAATGAGTTCATTCCCAATCAAGGAGGTCATTCAAAATGAAAGCCATAGTAATCGATCAACCAGGAGGACCGGCAAGCTTAAAATGGTGCGAAAAGCCAGATCTGCAGCCGACCCCTGGCAGGCTTACCATAGATGTTGCATATGCCGGAGTTGGTTATTTTGAAGTGCTGCTGAGCCGTGGCGAATTTATGTCCGATTTTCCGTTCCCGCTTACTCCCGGTTTAGAAGTGTCAGGATACGTACGTGCCATTGGAGAAGGCGTAGAGGGATTCTACGTCGGTCAGCCAGTAGCCTCTATGACGCTGCTTGATTTTAACGGGTTTGCATCTATGGCGAACGTGCGGCCGGATTTAACGGTTCCGCTGGATCAATTAGGGGCAAATCTTGACTTGGCGACTGCGGCAGCTTCTATAGTAAATTTGACGACGGCTTACCTGGCCATTAAAGATGTGTATAGAATGAGTACAGGCGACAACGTACTTATTCATGCAGCCGTAGGCGGTTTGGGCGGATTTCTTGGACAAGTTGCTAAACGTTTGGGCGCTGGCAAAGTATTGGGGACTGTTGGGAGCTTAGAGAAAGCTAAGCTAGCCGCATCCTTCGGATATGACGAGTTATTTGTCCGATCTGATTTTGTTGAGAAGACCCTGAAGGCCACAGGACAGAAAGGCGTTCACGCTGTCTTTGACCCGGTCGGGGGAAGCATGCGCAAACAAAGCTTAGAGGTGCTTCGCCCATTGGGCCAATTGGTTGTAGTCGGAAACGCCAGCGGTGAGCAGGATATCTCGAATTCTTTTAACCAAATATGGTTTTCCAACAAACAGTTCGCTGGTTTTACATTAGGCGGTTACGCCGAAAGTAATCCTACTGAGACCGGGAAAGCGGCACGGGAAGCATTAGGCATGCTGGCAAGAAAAGAGATCCGAGCCGAGATTCACGGCGTGTATCCTCTGGAGAAGGCGGCAGAAGCTCTTGCGCTTTTAGAACAAAAAAACACTGTCGGCAAACTGGTTTTACAAGTATAAAACTCGTAGAAAAAGAAAGAGTTTATTAAACAAACGAGGAACGATAGTTGAGGGGCTTGCTTCGCGGCAACTCCTCTTTTGTTTATAATAGAAATAGGCAGGTTTGGGTGGCACATATGAAAAAGTACAATATTATTCGTCCGATCATGCTGATTGTGGTTGCTTTAGACTGGAAGCGCTTGAAGAACATGGAATCCGATTTTGTACGCTACGTGTCCAATGACACAAAAGTGCCTACATAAACCAATTCGAAAAAGCTTGAGAAATCAAGCTTTTATTTTTTTATGTAGGCAAATTTGTGTCAGTAAAAAATGCACAAATCTCCCTACATTGTAGTCTTGTGACACAAAACTACCTACATTGTAGGATTCCGAATCATCGGAGACCTGATTAAAATGGCATTGCAGCACCTGAAAATCATTAAGAAGTCTGTTGTTGACAAGAGATTATCTCAGTCATTTCAGTCATAGAAAATAAAGTTTTAGACTCACGCGGCAGCGTTGAACTAACGGGCAGGATAGTTAAATAGAAGCCCTGAATATTTATGATAATAGGCTTCCCCTGCATAGAAAAAGGCGCCCTCGGTGGCGTCAAAAAATTTTATTGCCTTGATTCTAGTTAGTCGAATAAAATGTAACCATGGTTACATTTTATTCGAGGGGGTTAGTTTATGTATAAACCGCACATTGAAAAAACTCAAACTAAACCGGAGGTTGCTCCCTATACGCTCTGGCAATTGGTACTTTATTTTCTTAAACTCGGTACCATTGGTTTCGGGGGGCCGGTTGCTCTAGTTGGGTATATGTTTCGTGACTTGGTTGAAACAAGGAAGTGGATATCCGATGAAGACTACAAAGACGGTCTCGCTTTATCCCAGCTCGCTCCCGGACCACTGGCGGCACAGCTCGGTTTTTATTTAGGCTATGTCCATTATGGTGTATTGGGGTCTACCTTGGTCGGAATCGCGTTCGTAATCCCGTCATTTCTAATGGTTGTTGCATTAGGCTGGGCTTATCAGCAATTTGGTGGTTTGTCTTGGATGCAGGCTGTATTCTATGCCGTTGGGTCCAGCGTAATCGGTATTATCACTTTTAGTGCCTATAAGCTCACGATCAAGACTATTGGAAAAGATAAAGTACTATGGGTTATATTTGGTATTGTAGCTCTCTATACCGCCTGGTCAGAGACTGAAGAAATTCTTTTGATCTTAGGAGCAGGTGTGATCTATTGGCTGGTCAAATCTCCTCCCAAATGGCCAAGCAGAACTAATGCATCCATATTCAGTCTAACTGGTGAGTCCCTCACACATGCAGCCAGCAGCGCCGTGTCCGGGGGGAGCTCGGAAACACTCTGGGAGATCCTGATTTTCTTTGCTAAGGCAGGCGCATTCGTATTTGGCAGTGGGATCGCCATTGTTCCGTTCTTGTTCTCTGGCGTGGTGAAAGAACACCAATGGTTGACGGACAATCAGTTTCTCGATGCCGTAGCCGTAGCCATGATCACCCCTGGGCCTGTCGTGATTACAACCGGGTTCATTGGATACCTCGTCGCTGGTTTTTCCGGTGCTTCGATTGCTGCATTGGCTACGTTTCTGCCTGCCTACCTGCTGACAATTATTCCTGCCCCTTTTTTTAAAAAATACGGCAGACGGCCTGGGATTGTTCATTTTGTAACCGGTGTTACCGCAGCTGCATCGGGAGCGATTGCCGGGGCAGTATTCGTCCTTGGTAAACGATCCATCGTAGATATCCCTACACTGATATTTGCTCTGGTTACGCTGTTCCTACTGTGGAAGGTGAAGAAAGCATCGGAACCGGTCATTGTGCTGGGGGCTGCGATTATGGGATTGATCGTTTATCCACTAATTCACTAAAGGGGGGATCCGATGCAACAATGGATACTGTTCGTATATAAAGTTCCACCTAAACCTACCTCCAGCCGGGTATATGTTTGGCGTAAACTGAAAAAGCTTGGGGCTCTCCTGTGGCACGATGCGGTATGGATCCTACCAGCAAACGCAAAAACTAAAGAACATTTCCAGTGGCTTGCTGCTGAGATTCTGGAATTGGGCGGGGAGGTCCAGGTATGGCAGGCGGACTCCCTATTGCCGCGGCAAACGGAATCACTAGTTCAGCTGTTCCAAGCTCAGGCGGATGATGCCTATCAGGCTATTCTCGAGCAACTCAAATTAGCGGAAGCAGATCATTCACTGTTATCACATGCTTATCTTCAAGCGCAGCAGCATGATTACTTTAACTCCATCGCGGGAGAACGAGTGAGAGAGCTGCTACTGAGTGCTAGGAAAGGGGGAAGTGAACAATGAAGTGGGTAACGTGGGAACATATCGGAGTGGACCGAATGGGTTGCTCATGGCTCATCCTTCGCTTTATTGACCAGGACGCAGAATTTCTTTTTATCCCAGCCGGGTCCATTGACGTTCCAGAAGGGGCCGAGGGATTTGATATCCCAGGTGTTAGATATACGCATTATCGGGGGCATTGCAGTTTCCATACTATAGTTCAAGCATTCCAATTGACGGATCCGGTGCTGCAGCGTATGGCAAGGATCGTGGATGAGGCGGACACCATTCAGGAGATCTCATTGGAACCCATAGCCGCCGGTTTAGATGCAATCTGTCATGGTTTGCGTCTAACTAGTGAAGATGATTATGAAGCTATTCAAAAGGGATGCCAAGTTTATGACTCACTGTATAAATTTCTAAGCCAAAGTAAGCGATAAGATAAAGTTAACTTGAGATGTTCTCGGTTGATGTGATTGAGAGTATCCTCTATTTGATGAACTGATGATTAGCTAACGGGTAACTTTAGTTCAATAATGGAATTGACGGCAGCCGGCACACGATTGGCTGCCGTTGTCCGTTGGAGTAACGGGAGTTAAGTTCATACAAAGTGCCTTGCCATGGTCAAGATATACAATCACTTGTAAATTTTTTTAGATGATTGTAATGATTCAAAGAATTGAGGCGTTTAAAGTAAAAGAAAACACCGTCAGGGAAATTCGAGAAACTGATTATCATGATATTTATTTGCTAAATCAAGACTTTAACCCGAATCTACGTGTATTTACCGAAGAGAGAGTAAGAGCGAAGATTGAAATCATTACGAAGAAAACTAAAGATATCATCTTTGTTTACGAACAAGACACCGAGGTAATAGGATATATTCATGGAAGTCCGTATGAGTTACTTTTTTCCGACTCTTTAGTAAATGTTCTGGGATTTGTTGTTAAAGAAAGCTACAGGAATCAGGGTATAGGTAGTATCTTGATTGATCGCCTGGAACAGTGGGGAAAGGACAGTGGATATTCTGGAATAAAACTGTTATCCCACCCAAGTCGAATTCATGCTCACAGGTTCTATGAGAGACGAGGCTATATGTTTACAAAGGATCAAAATAATTATATAAAAAAACTCGAAGACTAAACTAACGGGTAACGTTAGTTTAATAACGAATGGCTACTTCGACCCAGACCTTCGCTCCACAAGGAGTTTATCAGATTATCTATTCTTGTATGACCTTAATAGCTCTTATTTGTTTCTCGGGGTTTTGATTTGTAAAGGTAATCGTGTAATGCTTATACGGCGGATTATGAGCTCCAGAAAATGTCGTTACTTTCAATGTTGTCTCCCAATAGTATTGACCCCACGACAATCTATTGATCTTCAGCATTTTATCAGCCATGAATTGCCTCTCATCTTTATACTGCGAAAGCACGTTGCCTATAGATCCAAACAAAGTCCCAACAAATGCATCTTTCAATACATCACATGGCATTTCATCGTTGTTCGGATTAATTGGGTTTGCTTGAATAGGTGTTGCAATTGCGAATAGCGTAATAAGGGCAACTAAAATAATTTTAGTTTTCATTGGAAATCCCCTTTATGTATTTTTTTGTTATATTCTTACATTTGTAAAGGATAAATATTCAAACACTCGATTAAACTAAAGAAAAACGTTTGTTCAATACAAAACTGCTGCAGCCGGCCAAAACTGATCGGCTGCTTTTTTTGTTGAACCAAAGAGGGATAGTTCATCTGATAGAGGTTTATTGATTTTAAATGGGAATACTACCTTCTCATGGAGGTTGATATTATGACAACATTAAATCGTACATTAATCCTTGTGGTTGCATTTAGTCTCCTTTTTGCTCAAATAGTCGGGGCATCTGATGGTGCAGAAGTGTTTGATATTAAAAAAGGTGAGATAATTCAAACAATTGAAAATTCAAATTCGTTGCAGAACCAGGTTAAAGAATGGTTATCTACTGCTAATCGCAACGTTGGTTCTTTAAGAGTTGAACCAAATGATGGCATAGCTATTAAAATAACGCTTATGCCTCCTTACAAGGTAAATAACGATAGGATTATTGGAACAGTTACAGAAGTAGTTTTGTTTATTAGTCCATCAAATACATATTTTCCAACCTTACTCGTATTTACGAAAGAAAATGGTCTTTTTGCTGTTCATGTTAAAACCCACAGTTTAAAGACATTTCTAAAGGAAAATAAATTATACAAGCCAGAGTTAAATTTATCAAAACCTTTATTGAGCTCTAACGGGTAACTATAGTTGAGAAGGCTTGCTTCGCGGCAGCTACTTTTTATTTATTCAACGGACAGGTAGTTCAATAGAAATTGTACAGGAACCAAGAAACTCCCCTCGAATATATACAGGAGATATAAATTAAATCTTCAAATAATTATTACCCCACTAACGGTAGAATTTTAGTTCAATATAAAAATGAGAAGGCTGCCGATAATCATTGATTAGGAAGCCTTCTCAACTATCGGGCAGGTTAATACCTAAAGCAGGATTTGCACATTATTTGAGGAATACTTTCTAAATACATAAATGTTTGGAAAGTTGATGATTGAAATAAATGGGAATGCTCCGAGAAAAATACATATTATTTATAAAGGGGAGTAAAAATGCCTTTTTTCATAGGAATCGTTCCACCTGAAGATTATAAAGATCAAATTTTGGTATTTCGTAATAAATGGGCTAAGACATTTCGAAATCGATGGGATAATAACGGATTTATGGCTCCTGTGGAGCCTCATATTACTGTTAAACTCTCAAATGGACTAACGGAGGATATGAATTGGCTTGAAAAGGTAAGAGAAACTTGTTCTTCATTTCCAATCTTCCAGTTAACTTTGTCTGAACCAGGAACATTTGAAACAGCGGTTACATTCCTTAGTGTTGAATCGAAAGAGATATATAATCTACACAAGAATTTGCTAGATGCGGTTTCCCCACCGCCAGAACTTATTGACAGTAAAATAGAGTTAGATAACTTCTTTCCACATTTGACTTTGGGTCAAACAAAATGGGGCATGAATGAAGCAGAAATTATAGAAATGAAATTGGCTGCGAGAGAAGTATTACCTCCTTTTCCAAGCTTCGATGTAACATTCGTGCGGGTATTTGATATCAAAACAAACGTACCTTTAGAAGATATCAAACTTGCCAAGTTGTTCTAATCAGATCATTGAACTAACGAGAAACGAGAGTTGAGTAAATGTTACACGATTGAAATCTTATTTTCATCTGGTATTAATCATTAAAGGTTATAATAAAACCGACCCCCTTTAAAATATAAACTTAGACCCACAGCCCGTTGCTGTGGGTCTCTTTTTGTTATTAAACTAAAGGGCAGTAGAGCGTGGTGGATACGCCACAAATAACGCAAATTATTGGGTCCTAATCTTTGCCGAAAAATAGTTTTATGAACGAGACCTTCCAAATCAAGAATGAATATTATATTACAGTCTTAAAAGAAGGAGGATGAACTTCAATCATGATGCATCCGGATACAGAACTCCGCTATATCAACGATGTGATAGGTGTCGGCATTGTTGCCACAAAATTAATCCCAAAAGGAACCATTGTTTGGATTTCGGATGATTTAGATATGACATTAAAGAAGGATTTTGTTGAATCGCTTGATGAAACTCGGCGGAGAGTGGTTGATAAATATTCTTATTTGAGTGACGACGGTGATTATTATATTTTACATTGGGACCATGCAAGATACTTGAATCATAGCTTCCATCCGACCTGTATCGATACGGTATTTGAATTTAATTTAGCTGCAAGAGATATATACCCTGGGGAACAACTGACATGTGATTATGGAATTGTTGGAGTGGATGAAGATTTTGAATGCGTGCCTGAGGAAGGAACATCTCGGACAAGAGTGAGAGCGGATGATTATTTGTATTTTTCTCAGGAATGGGATGAAATGGCGAAGGAAGCGTTTAAGTATTTCAAAAGCGTCAAACAACCGCTGAAATATTTAATCAAAGAGGAATATGCTGAAGAAGTAAAAGCAGTAGCCGAGGGACTTCTACCATTACCATCCATTCTTACTCTTTTCGTAGACGAGTCGGAAGATGATGATGATGAAGATGAAGACCAGGCATAACAGAGCGGTAGCGGTGCTGCCCATGAGTTTTCCAGCTGTCGGGTGACAAGAACTTGAACTCATTAATTGCCGCGTGTTTTATGGGCTAAAGTTCTTGTCAAAATGTCGGGTGACAAGAACATAGTCCCATTAATTGCCGCGTAAAACGCGGTCTTTTTATTTTATGGGATCAAGTTCTTGTCACGAGCCAATGACAAGAACTTGATCCCATTCCCGATTTTGACAAGAACTTGATCTCATTCCCGACGGCTCAGGTCGGAGACTTTTTTTGGCCAGTGGATCGACTGCCTTTTCTCAACTAAAGGGCAATTTAGTGGAGTGATAGTATAATTTTTATTTAAAAAAGTAAGCGGTCTAGCTATATTGATGGAGTAGGTAATAACTGGAAACAGGAGTGATAGCGATGCGTATTGAAAATGACAGACAAACGCTGACCATCGTGAATGCGGACATTAGTGGTTCTAGCATCAACAATGTTGGGGCGGAGGGGGTAAGCTTCCAATGCTGTAACTTGGCTGGCGCTACGTTCAACGACATCAACTTGACCGGAATGGCGATCTCGGACGCCAATCTGACCGGAATGTCAATCGACGGCGCGCAATGGGGTGGCGCACATTTTAAGCATATCGGCTACGGGGACAAGGATCGGCTGGGGACGGGCATACTGCGGCGAAACCGCCAGTACGAATAACTTCATGCAACTTAGAAGACGCGGTCGTGCGCGAAACTAATTTACGAGGGGTCAGTATCGAAGGTTGCGATATCGAAGGGTTCACGATAGACGGCGTCGACATAGCAACATTGTTGCGGCAGCACAAGGAGGCCCTCGGTTGACATTCGAGCTATTGCGCTAACGAGGAGAACGTTACTTAAATAGGGATCGTCGGCTGCAGCGCAGTCTGTACGGTCCCTATTTTATTGAATTAAAGGGCAGAATTGCGTGATGGTAGTTTACGATGATTCAGCTACCCTTGATAAGAAATTGATGGAAATAAAGTACCTATTACAAATGCTTTCTCATGAGAAGGAATCTATAAAATCTCATATTACAAGCTGCGCTAGGTAGGGAATTTGGTAATGATGTCGAATAAAACTTACTGGAATATTGATTAAAGGAAACCCGTTGCCTTTTCTTTATTTTTGATCTTTACAATTTAAATAAAGGAGAAATTATGTAGATGAAAAACTATATTATTTTACTGAGCACGTTACTCATATTTAGCCTTGTAGGTCCATGTTATGTACTTGCAGAATCAAGTGCGTATTTGCCTATAGAGGAAGGAATAGAATTAAACTGGACATATACCGAGACACCACCAAAGCGCCCTCAGCCGAAAATTCTAAACCCAGCAAATTATGAAGCGAAGTGGAAAATAGATAACACATTGTTGTTCGACCTTGTGCAGGATCAACAGGGAGTGATGTACACATCCGACTCTAAAGACGTAGTACATGCAATATATCCTAATGGAAGAGAAAAATGGAGTATTCATTTGGATATGGGTATGGGAAGTTCCGTTATTAACTTGGTCATTGGACAGGATGGGACGTTATATGCCCACAGTTCGGACATAATGTCGGAAAAAGGACTTACGACGCTTTATGTCTTATCCCCCGAAGGAAAAATAAAAAGGAAGTTACAATCGCAAGATATTTATAGTGATTTTAATAGCCAGTTTGCTGGTGATACGAAAGGTAATTTAGTGTATTTCACTAATGAAGGTTTGATCTCAAGTAATGTTAAAGGTGAAGTCAATTGGATAAATAAATTCGTTACTTCTTCTGCGCACAAAGATTATTCGAAGAACTCACATATGGCAAGCGTCTACGCGGATCATAGAGGAAACCTATATGTAGATTCTGTACTTGGAGAAGTGATCTCCCTTGACACCACAGGTGTAGAAAGATGGCGTACTAAGCCACTAAGCTATGTAAATAAATTTTCTGGTTTTCAACCGTATTTTTCAGATAATGGTCTAATGTATTTCTTAACAGAACAAGGCTTACATGCCCTACATACTAGTGATGGAAGCATCGTGAATCCAACCGACTTAGATTTGAAAAATATTCAATTCTCTGGTGTTCCAACGGATGGCCTTGGTGGATATTACATTAACGAACGGGGAAAGTTTTTAAAAATCAACCGTGATGGAGAGACAATCTGGGAGTATAAGCCACGAGAGACAGAAAAAAATGGGATAGGATATTTGAAAGATATCTTAACAGACAAAGAAGGAAATGCCTACTTTACTACGGGAGTCGGTAATATTATTGCTCTTAACAGCAGCGGTGAAGAAATTTTCGTGTTTCTTAGGAATGCCTTTTGGTCTAAATTGGTTAGTCTCAATCTCGGTAAAAATGGTAATATCTATTCAACGAATAACGATATTGGACTTGTCTCTTTTGGTAAGAAGCAAATTCAAGTATATATTGATAACCTTAGCCTTCCACTAACCGTTGCTCCAATAAATAACGAAGGTACAGTTTTAGTACCTTTCAGATCCTTATTCGAAAGTTTTGGTCTCAAGGTCGAGTGGGAACCTGTCTCGCGAACCATCACTGGTTCAAAAGATGGTTTATCGATCAAGTTAACTATTGGGGGAAAAATAGCCTTAGTAAACGGACAACCACAGCAATTGGCGGAAGCTCCTATGATCGAGGATAGTTCAACATTCGTTCCGCTCCGTTTCGTCGGGGAGGCGTTGGGTAGGAAAGTTAGCTGGGATAGTGATAGCTCGTCAATTAATATTGATAGATAAAGATATGACCGTGCCACGGATAACTATAGTTGAGAAAATTTGAAGGGTTGCCGCGCGTGGCAGCCCTTCACTACGCTAACGGGCAGCTTAGTTACAATATATGGTACTATTGGGATAGTCAAAAATGGGTAAATAGAGCATTCATTGAGGGGGAGAGGGATGCCAACCACAGTTGGGCTTATCCGGCACGGTGTCACCGAATGGAATAGTCTTGGTAAGGCTCAAGGTATATCCGATATACCTTTAAGCGAAGAAGGAACAAAGCAAGCAGTTGCGTTGGCTAATAGGCTTTCCAAAGAAGAATGGGACATTATTTTCTCCAGTAATCTGATGAGAGCTAAGCAAACGGCTGAAATAATACGGAAATCTTTGAGAGTAGTCGAAGTATTCATTGATGAGCGTATTAGAGAAATTAATTGTGGGCTAATTGAGGGTACTACCGAGGAAGAACGCATTGCTCGTTGGGGTGTTAATTGGCGTGTGCAAAATCTTGGTATGGAAGATTTCAAAATGGTCGCTAAGCGTGGTCTAAGTTTTCTCAACGAACAGATTGCATTTATTGGATTGTCATTGCAACATCTTTTACCGCAACAGTTCAAAAAAACGTATATAGATAATACCTCTTTAACCATTCTTACGTATTCTAACAACGATTGGGCATGTCAATTATACAACTGTGCCAAACATCTTTAGCAAGTGTGGATTAAGCGGAGAACGAGAGTTCAAATGAAAGCAAGGTATTTTAACGATGGAGCCAAGTTGGAAAGGAATTATTCTTGCAATTATGAGCAGTAAGAAACCAGATCTGTGCCCTGTGAGTGTAGAAAATCGGGAATAAAACATAAATTTGTTGGAGACTAAATAACACTAGCTTGCTTTTTAGCAATATGGTGTGAGTAATGTAATCAAGGTAAATTACACTAGGGAGTAACGTATAGTGTTTATTGTAAAATAATGTGTTTTCTTAAATAGGGGGACTCGTGCAGAATGTACGAAATAGTGTTTTTTGATGTTGATGGTACGTTATACAGTGAAGTGGATAGAGTAATCCCTGAAAGTACAAAAGTGGCGATTAAGAGACTTTATGAAGAAGGCATTAAGGTCGTAGTTGCAACAGGGAGACCGCATAATTTATGTGAAGAATTAGTTTCACTTGGTATTGATACATTAATCTCATCTAATGGCGCTCTTGTGAAAAACCAAAGCGAAGTTATTTATAAGTCCGTAATATCTCAAAGGACTGTTCATGAACTGTCGAGTTTTGCCGAGTTACATGGACACGGTATTTCCTACTTTACAGATTCAATTTCAATGAACGGCATCGGAGTAGAAGAGAAACGTGTTAGAAATGCTCTAGCAGAGACCCTTGGTCTTGTAGATTATCCTAGCAAATTAAATACACTTCCAGAGGAGATTTACTGTATATGTTTGTATGCTGATGAGAGTGAAGCTGAAAAATTTATAGATAACTTTCCGCAACTTCAGTTTGTACGTTTCCACGGATATGTAATGAACGTCCTTGAAACTCAAATTGTATCTAAATCGCAAGCAATCAAAAGAGTGCTGGATTATTACAAAATTGACGTTTGCAATTCAATAGCATTTGGAGATGGTGGAAACGATTTGGATATGTTAGAGTTTGTTGGTTTGGGGATTGCTATGGGAAACGGTGATGAAAAGCTTAAGCAAAAAGCAGATTTCGTTACCAAAAAAGCAAGCGAAGATGGTATACATTATGCTCTGACCCAGTTTAGAATAATATAATTTAGCTATCCATCATTAAGCTAACGCAGAACGTTTGCTCAATATGCAACATTTTTAAAGGCTGCCGGCATAATCGGCAGCCTTTGCTCACCTAACGGGCTGTAGAGAGTGGAAATTAAACCCATAAAAATTGTGATAGTATGATAGTATTTAATTGGGCATTAAATTACGAGTATATCCGAGGTGTGCTGAATGGACAATTGGGTTTCTTTATCAAATGAACTTTATCGGCTAGTATGGGATAAATTTTATGAACACTTTAATTTTAAACCCAGTGTTCATAGTAGAGAATGGCCTACATTTAGTTTACCTTCGCCTTATATTACATATAAACTAACTAGTTACACGGATGATGACATAGATGATTTAGAGAGGAAATGTATTGCATGCCTTAAAGCAGTGACTGAACCAAATGAATATCTGTATGCCTTAGACTGGCAACACGACTCGTTTCAATATAATCCTCACTTGGGTCCACCGAGTACTATTTCCTTTTACCCAGACGGAGATTATTATTTCTTTATAAATAAAGATTTCACATGGGGATATTTAGGGCATCCATGGGAACAAACAATTAGTATCTTTGGCGGAGATCTAATTCAGCAGTTTGAAATTAATATTCCAAAATTGTTTGGGGAAGTAGTACGAAGTAGTGAATAGGTGATAAAGCTACGAGAGTAGTTAGTTACATGCAGAACCAAGATGTGGCTGCCAGCATGATCGGCAGCCTTGATTTCCCTTCAAGTGTCGGCGCTTACTGCATTATTTCTTACAAGACGAAAGCAATGAATGAATAAGCTGTTACTTGACGCGTGAAAGATCGGTAGCCTTTTCCCCGCTAACGGGCAGGATAATGGAAATGTCTGGAGAAGAGATTATGGGATATAAAAGTGAAAAATATACGTTTTGGGATATGTCCATATTCCAATGATGATTATAATCGGAGGCTAGAATTTATGCAAAGTAGATTAGAACAAGACATTATTTCAACGGCAGAAAGCTTCACAAATAATTTTTCTGATAAAGGGAATTTTGATTTTAGTGTACAAAGCCTACATAGAGAACAACCTGTTTTAGTTACTGGTGAACCAGATTTTTCAATTTCGCCTGAATAGGGGATTCGTTCAACAACGTCTTTAGCTTCTTTTTCAATCCTCTGCAGTTGTTTAGTAGCTAAGTCATGCTCCTCTAGGAGCTGTTCTAGATGGAGTTTGTAAGCATGTGATGCCTGCTTGGAACCAACAGTTTGTTTGGCAAGATCGATGAGTAGATGAGCTCTACGCACACCAGAATGCCTCTTCATTGATTTCTGCCATCCTTTAATTACATCGTCAGGACTTAGTTTACATAGCTCAGCCGGGAGCGGAAAAAGCCGAAGGGTTAGCAATGCACCCTTACAAGTTAAGATCTTGAAGACTTGTCTGAGTTCAGGAAAAACAATGTCGACCCAGCGGTGGATCTGGTTGACGGTACTTACGAGTCTTTTAACGACTGTTTCGCGGTTAGCCATAAGTATTCGCAGCGCTTCATACTCAGACGAGTGGAAACGGACAGGGGAGTAGTAGCCGTTTTTCACCATGTCGGCAATAACTAATGCATCTTTTTTGTCACTTTTAGAACGTGTATTGTCGCGGTTTTCTTTGTTCTTTTTGACTAGGTGAGGATTAACAAGTACGGCTTCAATGGTTTTGTTTTTGAGCCATCCGGCAAGATTTAGCCAGTAATGACCAGTCGATTCCATACCAACGATAACTTCGGTTAGTTTAAATGAAACTAACAAGTCGCGAATCCAACGGTCGAGGGATTTGAATCCATCTTCGTTATTACTAAACACTAAAGGATTACCGAGAGCGATACCACGGAAGTTAACGGCTCTTGCAACATGAGCCTCCTGAGCAATGTCTACACCTACAACAATATGATTAACGGTAATGTTTTCAATGAGTTGATTTTGCTTATCTTGTGATTTAAACTTCATAGTAGAGCGTCCTCCTGGATGATGGAATTAAAGGGCTTTTGACCCGTAGCGTACTTCCATCGTACAGAGGCGCTCCTTTTTTTACAAAGCTGGAATTTATCCATCTACAGGAATCTAACGGATAACTATAGCGTGGCGATGGAACAGATCTATCGCCTGTTTTCGTTTCTGTGCGATCCGCTCAACTTTCGGGCAGTTTACTAACATACTAGGAAAATGGTTAGAATAACCAAGAAATTAAAACTATCTTTGTTAAGTGGAGCGTTGTTGTTGAAACAGAGAGTTATTTATGGTCTTGTCGGTGTTTTGTGCATTTCGGTTATAGCAAGTGTTGTAATGATGAAAGAGACAGATAAACCAATCCTACCTATCCATCATGTAGAAAGCTTTGGTAGTCTAGGATATGAAATTAAACTAGATAAAAACCAATTTGGTTCAGATGAAGTAATCGAGGTAGACGCTAAGTTGACAAATGAAGGGAAGGAGACGTTCACATATAAATCTGGAAGTTCTAGCTGTCCTACACATATCGACATTCGAATTGTTAATAAAAATAAGAAGACTGAGCTGGTGATGAGGTCAGAGAAGAGGAGCTGTACCTTTGACGAAAGTATTACGCAATTAGCTCCTGCTCAAACCGTTGAAAACAAGTATCTTTCAATTCCAGGGAACACCAGTGATCTTATTTTTAAACCTGTGTCCGCTGGTACTTATTATGTGGAGGTTTATTTGTCCCCAGAGGGGGGATTTGGAAAAGAGAGAAAATGGAAGCTTGTAAGTAAAATACCGATTACTTTGCAACAAAATTGACGCTATCGGATTTTTGTATCGCTCCGCTAACGCAGAACGATACTTCAATAAACTACAAAATGAGGCTGCCGCCGTGAAAACGAGTGGCAGCCTCATTAAGCTATCGGGCAGTATAACGCAATCATTGCATGAGTTGTCGCACCATCATTTCTAGTGAAATGGTCCCTTTATGTTTTAAAATAGACAGAAAATAGTAGATCGAGTAGCAGTAAATGCTATAATAATCAAGAAAGACTCATACAAGCTCTGAAAGACCTTCCAGGTTGCTTCTCAGATGCGTTAGCTTAAGATATTAAGACTTTTGAAGTTGCTATTAAATTGAGGAGAATCATATGAATAAATGGATCGTAAATTCCCGCCAAAGGTGTTTAGAACGGGGGATGGACCCCTCGAAAATACCTACTCCGGGGTTTAAGTTATCAGCAATACAACTTCATGAAGAGAAGGACAAATATAGGGATATCCTTGTTGTCACCAAATATTTTTCAGAAAAAATATTAGCATTCTTGTCGGGGACGCCTCATCTAATAGTTGTAAGCAATGACACTGGCTACCTTTTAGATAATTATGGAGACAAAACGATGAAGTCGATGATAAATCAATTAGGCATCAAAGGTGGCATTAAGTGCGATGAAGAATTTATGGGGACAAACGTAGTAGCTCTGGCACTTCAAGAACAAAAGCCTATTCAAATTATAGGTGCGGAACACTACCATACGATGTTGGAGAATGCTGCTTGTTACTGCGTCCCATTCCATTTCACAAATTACCACAACCTCTCAGGTTCTATTTCAATCATGACTTCTGTCGAGCATCATAATCATACTTATTTAGCTCTGCTTGCAAATATGGTGGACTCTATTGAACGAGAATTGTCACTACGCCTCACAAATCATAATCAAAACCTCATACAGCAGCTTGTAGTCGATAATATGCGAAATGGTATCATCATGACAGATGAGAGAGGAATCATTACAGAATTTAATGCTTACGCAGAAAAGATAACGGGAAGAAATCGATTGAGCGTTACAGGCACACCGGTTTTTCCATTTGAACATTTTGGTAGCTATTTCTATCAAGCTCTCAAATATCGTAAGCAGTGTGAAAATATCGAGCTCACTTTTCGTTATTCATTAGATCAAGAAAATGTGTGTCTCTTTGATGTGCTGCCAATCTTAAATGAACGTGGTGAATTGCTTGGTGCATTCGCTCAGTTTCGTGACATCACAGAACGAGTAATCTTGGAGAAGCAAATCATTAACTCGGAAAAATTTTCAGCAATTGGGAAAATGGCAGCTGGATTAGCTCATGAGATTCGGAATCCATTAACCTCAATTATTGGTTTTTTCCAGCTCTTACAGCGGTCTAATGATCAACAAAAATTTCAGAAATACGTTGGTTTAATTAATATCGAGCTTCAAAGTATGAAACAATTGGTCTCGGATTTTGTAGTCATGGCGAAGCCTAGTACTCCAGAGAGAAGAGCAATTGATATGAAAGAATTATTGAAGGACACCATACGCTTTATGAATAGTCAAGCCATTTTGAAAAACACATCAATTACAGCTATCTACGATGATGAATTAACGATAGCGATGATTGACCCTTCTCAGATTAAACAAGTATTAGTTAACCTTCTTCAGAACGCAATTAAATCCATTGAAAAGAATGGATTTATTCAACTATGTACTGAGTTAGATACTGACAATCAAGAATTTAAGATCATCATTGAAGATAACGGGGTGGGAATGACGAATGAAGAACTTGATCAGATATTGAATCCATTTTTTACAACAAAAGAAAATGGTGTAGGCCTTGGATTATCAATTTGTTATCGTATTATTGAAAATCACAAGGGATATATGACAGCTACCTCTCGAAAAGGATATGGAACAAGGTTCGAGGTTACTTTACCGCTTGTATAGTATAGGATCCACGAATTAGTTTTAAAGTTTAAAATTAAGTGATTGAGGAGGGAATAAATGTTCGAGAATTTCTGCCAGTTTTCTAATGTACCTGAGCGAAAAGTATTTTACAATTCGATAATACCCAATAAAATTCAGTCATGTACAAAGGTTTTTTCGAACTTTTAAGTATATACAATGGTGATTCCTTTGGTGAAGGTCTTTATCGAATGCACGATATTTCAGAGATCGACCCCTTGCAAATAGTTTCGCGAAGGACAATCATATTTATTTTGTAACCAAACATTTGAAGGAAGAGAATTGGAATACCTTTGTGCCTGTTTACGGCGACATTCTAATTGCCAATGAAGAAGCAAGAAAAGAACTAATTGCGAAATACACAACAGCTTATAAAATGAAATCCCATATAATATGAGCAAGTCATTAAACTAACGATGAACTTTTGCTGAATAACACTTCCTTAAAGGCTGCCGGTTATTGGCAGCCTTTATTCACCTAACGGGCAGAAGAGCGAAACAACTTTAATTGAAACAAGGGTATTTGAACGGCATACAGAATACTTTAAAGAATTGAATAGTATTGGGATGAAAAGTATGATTGTCTTTGATATTTAAATCTTTAAGGAAGGTGAATTCGTGGATTATGATAAAATCAAAGAGCTATTAAAAAATAGATTTGTAAATTGGGAGATATATTATGAAAAATCAGGAGTTTCTTTTTGGATAAGTTTGAATGATGGTAAGTTAAATTATTTTGAAATACAAATTGTACCTGGCATAGGAGTAGGTTTAACCAACAGAAAAAATATTCTCCCTTTCGATATTTCTAGCAATGGTCACGATATTGCGTTTGACACTATTGAAGAAGCTGTAGATTATCTTGATATGCTTATCCACAACTAATTGTTGCTCAACTAACGAGGAACGATAGCATAATGACAGCAGGATGCTGAGAATTGGGAGTCACACAAATTGGACAATCTCAATGATTTATTGGATTTGTTAACTGAACTAAGTAATTTGATCGACTCTCCAAATACTGATGTCACATGGTCAAGTTTCGAAACTGTTGAGGATGTTCTAATGACCATAGACACACTCAGACAACAGCTTAAAATTGGAGATAGAGCAATATCTGAACTGGAAATTTTATTTGGTCCAACTGGATCATTCCAAGAAATATCAATTGATAGTGGTTGGGGTGAAAAATTTCTCAAGCTAGCTGCTCGGTTTGACGATATTGTTGGTTCTAAATGATTAAGTTAACGGGAGACGCTTGTTCAATACACAGTAACGAGAGGCTGCCGGCACGATCGGCAGCCTTTCGCTCACCTAACTGGCAGGATAATTGAATCATCTCACGAATACCTTAATCAAAATGTAGAATTTGAGAAGCATAAAAAGGCGATTAAATTAAATAGCCTAAAATAATGATATGGAGCTAAATCAAGGGTGAAATTTCATTTTAAGAAGACAATCATAATTACATTGGTTGTATATCCAATATTCCTTTTTATATTTTACTTAATGGCGGGCTTTGTTATTGAGGCATTTGTTTTGTTTTCAGTTATATTTTTATTTTTTGTGATTTTCCTATTCGGATATTACTGGGTAATTGAAGGAGAGAAGATTAGTAAATACATATTTTTTATGAAGCATATCGAAATTGAAATATCTGAAATAAAACTAATTGAAGCATATAAAGTGGAGGAAATAGGGACTATTCACTTTTATTTAGGTAAGGGACCACATGAAGGTGAATATCAATTCATTTTAAAGGATGGAATAATAATTAAGAGTTACGCACATTGCTATAATTCGAATGGCATAACTATAGGACGTTATTTGAATAACGAGAAGCGAATAACGCTAATAGAAAAAACTAGATATAAAATCAATAATTCATAGGGACTTGGTTTTCTTCGAGGAAAGGGCTCCTTCTGATAACACCGTATATAGCGAGGTCTAGTGCGCTCGGTCTGCCCGGAGATTTCTCGGAGAAGCGAATCGGTAGGCAAACCTGCACCACCTAAACCACATCGCATCACTAAGCAAGCTAACGGGGAGACGCGTTTGTTTCTGAAACGATGATTCGACACATCGATAATTCGACACATCATCCGACAAGAATAAAATTATACACCCCACTCTAACATATTATAGTACATATGTATAAAATACGGATTTTGTGAAGTAGTATTGGTCTGATATTAAGTCATAATACAAAACATATCTCAAGTTTTCCTTTCATAACACTCATTGTGTCATTGTGTGTAAATCTTTTATTTACAACCCCCACGTAAACAACCACTCAATTCAAAATGCAATACTATCCCTCATTTCAAATTAGTGATAATTAATTAATTTTTCCATAAATAGGAAATAAGTAGACCAATTTCCTTGTACTACGCGTAAAACTGTTTTACATTTCCGATTAATCCCAAATCTTTGCAATAACCGCTTTTCATGTCTGTTGAAAGTAAACCACCGACAAACGTCCCTTTTTCCGTAGGAACTTTTATCGAATCCCCGCAGGCTGCATCAGCTCGGTTGTATTTTCCCATTCCCCATATAATGGTCCGTCGATTTCGTTCCTCTTATAGAAGATATATTTATATGTGTGTATCTGAAGCGGTTAGCGTCAGGGCAACTTTGTCCAATTGAGAACTTGGTAAATCCATTAAAGTTTGAACAAGAGTAATTATTTTACCGTCAGGGGTCTTTACTTCAGGAATTGTTTCTGTGACCGATTTTGTTTTGACAGGATTTTGTACAGGTGCCTGAACTGAACATAATATGAACTGTTGAAGCTATCTGCCAGTTAACGAAACAGGCCGCCGAGTTAATCACCGGCAGCCTGCTATGAAACTATCGTTCCCCATAGTAGTTCAATGGTTTATCTATCCGTTGAGGGGGTTGTCATCAATTCAAGCTCTCACAAAGGGGATTTTCAATCCTGTTATTCCTTCACTGCTCCCAGCATTATTCCGGATACGAAATATTTTTGCAAAAATGGATACACGATAAGCATCGGCACCATGGCAATAAAGACCTTGGCGGCATTGAGCGTCCTGTTGGATAACTCAGACAGCTTTTTATATTGTTCAGGCGTAAGGTTTGTGCCGACCGGGATGTTAACAACCAACTGCTGGATATAGGTTTGTAGCGGATATTTATCAGAAGTGTTCATCAGCACCAGGCCATTAAAGAACTCGTTCCAGTGATACACACTGATAAACAGCGCCACTGCCGCTAGTACAGGGATAGAACAAGGAATATAGATCCGAAACAATGTTGACCAAGGTCCGGCACCGTCTACAATTGCTGCTTCACTGAGGTCCTTAGGAAGATTCCGAAAAAAATTCATTATCAAAATAACATTAAAGATCGGGACACCTCCGCCAAGCACCAGCGCCCAGATGGAGTTGATCAAACCATAATGTTGGATCGTGAGATACCATGGAATCAGACCGCCATTAAAGACCATGCAAAAAACAAGGATCCACATAAACGTATTGCGCGCTGTAAAATCTTTCTTAGGTCTTGCCAGAGGATAGGCCATTAAAACACTAATCAGCATAGAGAATGCTGTACCTAGCACGGTTCGTTGGATTGAAATCCAGAATGAATTCAAGAAAAGACTATCATTTATGATCTCTTTGTATGAGGCTAATGAAAAACCAATCGGGTAGAGAGTAACCAGGCCTGCGTTTGCAGCTGATTTATCAGAGATGGACACACAGAAGGTATACCATAGTGGATATATGCAGCTAATCAGCAACAAGCCAAGGAGAATCACATTGACAATTTCGAAAGTACGTGAGCCTAACGTCGTATTTCTTACCATTGCAACCTCCCCCTTTAGAATACCGTATAATCGGCATATCTGTACGCCAGACGGTATGATATAACAATGAGCACGAAGCTGATGACAGACTTGAACAATCCTGCCGTTGTGGCTAGTGAGAATTGCAGATTCTGCAAGCCCAGCCGATAAACCCAAGTGTCTAAAATATCGCCCGTTGAGTATACAAGCGGATTATAGAGATTGTATACCTGATCGAAACCAGCATTGAGCACGTTGCCGAGGCTTAGAACTCCCAGCAGCACGACCGTTGTCGTTAAAGCCGGAAGTGTTATATTCCTTATCATTTGCGAACGATTGGCTCCATCGATTGCCGCCGCTTCATACAGATTCATGTTGACACCTGTCAGTGCTGCGAGATAAATAATGGCATTGTAACCGAACTCTTTCCACACATCGGTGCCGATAACCAACTGACGAAATATACTTGCATCCGCCATAAAAAGCTTGGGATCTCCCCCAAACATTTGAATGACCGTGTTCACTACGCCGTAATAGCCGAAAATGCCGATAACAATCGTCGCCATAATGACCCATGATAAAAAGTGCGGTAAATAGACGACCGTCTGAACAAACTTTTTGTAGCGCAAGTTGGTAAGCTCATTCAGTAATATTGCAAATATTAATGGGATTAACAAATTGAACACAATTTTGCCCACGGCGATAATTACTGTGTTCATGATAACCGATTTGCTATCATTCAGTTGAAACATATATTTAAAATTTTCCAACCCTACCCACTCGGAACCGAAAATACCCATTCCGGGATTATAATTTTGAAATGCCATCACGATGCCGAACATCGGCACAATACTAAACATAATAAGCCAAATCATGCCTGGAAGCAGCATGAAATAATAATGTTTTTGGAAGCCCATTTTCCTCATAACGGTTGTCCCCCATCTCAACAGCCATATTGAAAATTTGCAAAAGACGTTGAGTCCACCAACGCCTTTTGCAAGTGTATACATATTATTTTTTTAGGAGATCCGCTACTTCCGCTGCGATCTGATCCCCGCCCTGAGCTTTCCAATCTTTAACAAACTTATCAAAAGAATCGATTTGGGCTTGGCCAAGGATGATTTTTAGTACAGTTTCATCCTCCATTTTTTTCAAGTTTGCCCATTTGGTCTCCATCGTCGGTGTTTGGTTATAGGTTACGCTGAACACTTTTTTATTGATCGGGATTGTTGAGAATGAACGGTCGCCAATCATGAGCGAATATAGACGCTGGAAATCACCGAAATTTGTTTTGTCGAAGTTGCTGACATTTAAGTTGTCGTATGGCGGTTTAATAACGTTTTGTACTTTCTTCGCATCCGCATACATCAACTTATACAAGCTATTAGGTACATTGTAATCTTCCGGCTTCTTCTGCCCGTTAAGTACTTTGAGAAGCTCGGTATACTCATACTCAGTTTCATTAGCAGCCGCCATCACGTTGCGAAGCGGATACCAGGCCACATTGACGGATAAATTGAAAGTAGCCTCATCGCGAACAAGCGCGTTATTCATAATGAGAATAGCTTTGACAACATCCGGTTTCGCGTTTTTACTGATGAGTGTATACGTACTGCCTGTAGTCTTCATATGAGTGTTCCATTTTCCATCATCCGTATATACAGGATAGGCTTGCCAATTGGCATTCGGGTCGTTTTTGAAGGAATCGCCATTTCCGTATCCGCCATTCCACCACGGACCAAAGAAAATACCTGCCTTGTTCGCATTGATCGGATCCCCTACGTTGTCACGGGTACCAACCTCAGGATCAATGAGTCCCTTCTTATACCAATCAGCCAGTAAAGAAAGTGTCTTCTTCGTATTGTCCGTAGTCGTTCCATAGGTGACCGAGCCATTACCATTATCTAGCCAATAACCCGGATATGCATCTAAAGCGCCGAATAACGGATCGAATCCACCCATGTTATTGGAAGAAACGAGGAAAGTTGCGTAAGGGAACGTATTCTTTGATGGACCTGCAATGCCGATTGTTTTGTCCCCGCCCAACTTGTTATCGATAAACGCTTTAGCTGTTTTCTCGATGTCTCCTACCGTCTTAGGCACCGGCATATTCAGTTTATCGAGCCAATCTTTGCGAATCCACATGATATGAACGCCATCGGTATCCACTGTGATATTAGGGAGAGATGTCATTTTGCCTTTGAAGCTTGCGTTTTCCAACGCACGTCCTTGTGTGCTGGCCATTATTTCTTTTACTTGAGAAGAGGCATACTTGTTGAACGAATCGGTGATATCGTACAGCAATCCCGAACTAGCGGCTTTCGTCATAAAGGACCGGTCGTCAACGACCATACCGTCCGGAAGCTTGCCGGATGCAATAGATAGGCTAACCTTCTGCTTATAGTCATTGCCAGTTGCTGCCGTCCAATCAACAATTATGTTGATATTGTACTTCTCCTTCAGATAGCGGGTATATTGGTTATTGCCTACACTGTCACCTTGCGGCAACGTTTTGTCTGTCGGATCCACAACCATGCCGATATGAACATCGACCGGAGACGGAAATTTGGAAAAGGCTACATCATCACCCGTTGTTTGTGCTGTACTTGTAGTTGAAGGCGCTTTCACATCTGGTGTTGAGGAAGCTTTTACATCAGATGTTGATGGCGTCTTCGTTTCCTTTGTTTCATTTGGAGAAGTACAAGCAGCCATGCTTGAAACAAGAAATGTCGTCAGGAGTACGCTTACAAGTTTTCTTTTCAACCTAATCCCTCCCTTGTATCTTTTCATCCCTATTATACATTGAAGGTTTAGATTAGAAGTCTGAAGGATGTATCGTGTTTAAAATGAACTCATGCATGCAGGGTAGGTATTTGTTCGATTTTCAGTGATCAATTCTCCCTATGGCATTGTGCTCGAAATTCGGATGGAAGCATCCGCGTCTGCTCTTGAAAAATCTGCGAAAAGTACTTGGAGTCGCCATACCCGACAGCATTGGCAATCCATGTCACTGGCCGATTTGTTTCGCATAAGAGCCGCTCAGCGGCGCGGATCCGCTCTTGCCTGAGATAATCGTTGAATGTCGACCCTGTTAACTTTTTAAAGCATTGGCAAAAATAGCTCCGGCTCATATTCACATGTTCGGCAACATCTTCTGCATGCAGCGTTTCAGCTGTATGCTGGTGAATGAATAGAACCGCTTTTAGCATGCAAATCATCGTTTTCGTTAAATCTGTTGACTTTGTTACCTGCGAATAGATTAAAATCCGGTAGCGGCGAATCCATTCCACCGCCGTCCGGATGTCATCGATTTCAGTCCAGAACCCCGTATCGAGCTGTGCGGCAATCTCAACTTGCGAGATCACACGCATGAATAACCCCTCTAGACGGCGAACTGAACGATTCGACTCTATCGTTTGGGTGCATAAATGCTGGAAAATAGCATCATTATACAGCCAGTAAAGCGAGCGCCAATCTTGTTCTAGCTTGCGCCATTGCTCATCATCTCGGAAACCGTTCTCATCGCCAGAAATACCATTTTGAACAGGCACCGTGGACTCGGTTTTTGGAATGTGCTGAGGAAATTCGTCAACCAGTTTATGCCGGATTCGTTTGAGAATTTGCTCGTCATCCTCCAACTCTAGACGCACTTTGGAAATATAATCGAGAACTCCCAATCGGTAAGCTGTTTGCACATTTTCAAAATCTTCATGAAACGTAAGCATCACGGAGCGCAAACTCGGGTGCTTTATTCGTGCCGCCTGTATTAGTTCTATTCCTGACATCACAGGCATGGAGATGTCAACAAACATGAGATCCACGGTATGCTGCTCTAGAAATTCCAATGCTTTTGCGCCATTAGCAGCTTCTCCAGCTACCTTCATGCCATGCTCGGACCATGGCATGATTGAAATCAGTCCTTTTCGCGCGAGTTTATCGTCATCGACAATTAAAACACTGATCATATCTGTTTCTCCTTTCAATAGGGGAGATACATGATAACCGTTGTACCTTGATTCTGAATGCTGTCAATATGCAGACTGGCTCTATCACCGTAAAACGCTTCCAACATAGACCGCACATATCGCAGACCGATCCCCCGGCCTCCCTGCTGTTGATCAGGTGATTCACGCTGCAGCAGCGCAAGCGTCTCCTCGCTAAGTCCTTTGCCATCATCGCGAATCATGATTTTGATGATACCAGCTATTTCGTCAGGCGAAATGCGCACCTCCAGCTTGCCATGTTCATCAAGGCCATGACAGACAGCATTCTCTACAACAGGTTGAAGGATAAACCGAGCAACAGGACTATCGAGATAGCTACCCTCTGGAATATCCAAATTCACTTGAAAATCGTATCGCTTTTGCTGCAGATCAAGGTAGGCGCGCATAACCTTTGTTTCTGTTCGGAGCGTTGCCGTTTCCTGATTTTTCCCTAAGTTGTAGCTAAGCAAAAAAATCAACGTGGATACGAACTTATCGATTTCAGGTTGACGATGCATGACTGCCAGCCAACGTACCGAATTAAGCGTATTCATTAAAAAATGAGGATTTATTTGATAAGCGAGTTTCTCTATTTCCAACTGGTGCCGCCGTTTCTCCTTGTGTTCAACATCAATAATCAATTGCTGAATTTGTTGCTTCATTTTATTAAATTGATCAAATAGCTTATCAAATTCGGAAATGCCTGTACGATATTGCATCGCATCCATGTGCCCTCTTCCGAGTGCTACCATTTCCGATTCGAACACGCGCAATGGTCTGTTGATCAGTCGCAGCAGCAGCAAAGCGATGGATAAAAGAATGATAAGAGCGATTCCCAGTATTAACAACATATGATTTTTCCAAGTGTAAAATTCGTGGTTATAGCTCTCTACGGGCAGCATAAGTGCGATATGATAACCGTAATCGCTCACTAACTGATCCCATATGTAACCTTCGCTTATACCCGAATTCCCGCCCAGAATCAAGTTATGGCCGACTGAAAAAACACTAGGATTGCTGCTGTACTTAACCTGCTCTTCTTGATCGCTCAAAATCAGCACATACGGCAAATTTAAACTGGATGAAAGTTTACTAATGTCCGTCGCGATATCGGACTTGGCTTCGACATAAATTACTTGCTTCGTTCCGTCGGAAAAAGTGATTTCTCGCGTCACCGAAACGACCTGATCATCGCTGAACCTGCAAAGCGACAAATGTGGCGATTGATATTTGATGCTCTCGTTTCCAGCCACATTAGGCAAGGATTGCATTGTAAAATCTTCACGCAATGGCAGATTTGAATAAAGGGGGTGCTTGTCCTCGGGGTTATAGTACATCACCAGCTCCATAGCCGGGTTAGAAAATGAAATCAGTCCGATATTATTTGATACACTTAGCGAAAGTTGAAGTCTATTATATAGATCGTCTGTGGAGAAATATGTATCCATGAGGTTGCCGACATTGCCTTGAGGTGTCATTTGCTGTGTTACCTGGAGCAGATTATAATAAACTTGCGTGAGCTTCATAGATTGCTGGTACAAATCGAAGGCCATGTTCGTTTTAATTTTGTTTTGCTGCATCGTGTTAATCGCATTGTACGAGACAGCTGCCATTAAAATGGAACACCCCAAGAAGCTCAATATCAGAGTTACGACAATTCGTTTCCTAAGCGATGAAGTACCGAAAGGGTTACGCAATAATCTAACAAGAGCTGTCATTATACGAATCGCTTTCACGGTCAAAGGATTAATCAATCTATTGCTGCGCACGTTCACCACCCCATAGTTGAAATACCTTTAGTAAATTAAATCTGCAAATACTTCCTTATACTTCATCCTTATACTTCATCGTTATGAATATTCGATACAGATTGTATATCTCCTTCTGATCCAGTGTGAAACATGTACACAAGCTGAAACAGTGAAACATAGAAGAACCTTGCCATTCTCGTTGTGGATGCGGCAACAGAAGAACGTTTGTACCATTCGAATGGAGCGTAGTCTCCCAATTTTGAATGCTTATTTAGCATGGCTACGTCAGCAGCGATACCGCACGTTGCCGAAGAACTGCCGCAACTTCCTGATCCGGGAGCAGTTTGCTACTGCAGCTGGTACAAGCACATCAAATACGCTAACAACTTGGATACAGTTTGGCGATTATTCGAAAATTTTTAAAGCGTGCTATCCCGAAGACAGCAATGCAAGCAAAAGTAGAAGACATTTTAAAATGACTCTAATGCAGTTTGTTTTGAAGTTCGATCGCTCAGCCAAGATGTGTTATTACATTCTTGTACCGAAAGCAACGGGAAAAAGTAAAAGCCCTGAGGGGTAAAGAATCCCCAAGGGCTTTTTTTGCTTTTGTATTTACTTACCCTTTTTTCTACTTTTACCATGATTCGGTTTATTATCATCTTGATCTTTAGCGTGATTTTCTCGTTGTTTATCGTGTGTTGTCATTGACATTAGCCCACCCATCTGAGTAATTGAAAACATAAATATTGTACTCATCTAAGGGGTTTTTTACGCATCCACTTTGTACCAATTATAGCAACAATATGCTTCCATCTGCTTCCTTCATCCAAAATTGAAAGGATTAAACGCATCCCGTCCTAATAAAGTTCTGCAAAAGTGTAAGGATCATTAAAAGCCAAATTGTTTTTACTCTGTATTGGAGAAGCATAGGAGGAATAAACATTTTCATCATCACCCATAATAATCGTACACATTAGTGATATCTATGACTAATGGAACTTGAAGAAAGTAAGGAGTCTTGCAAAATGAAGAAATTTATAATCCCCAGTTCAATTGTTTGTTTGAGCATTGCAACTGCAATATCATTTCCAGTTTTCTATTCACTTAAAGGAAGATGATTCCCTAAGGTGAATATAGTCGGGCTGACTTGGATTAGGCTAATTTTATTTAGGATCCAAGTTTTTCCGATTTAAATGGTTAAACCTTTTCCATCATGATAGAGGTTTCTTAATATGTCCTTGAGGAACTCCCTAAATCAATCTCTTCATCCCCCGCAACCACTCATAAAAACCATCATCGAAGAAGAGATCAGGGATGTAAGTCTGAGTGTAATTGCAATTAGGGCAAAGAAGAACCAACCCTTGTTCAAGAACCTTTGGGTATAATTTCTCATGTTTACTATTGAGTCCGCAAATAAGAGGGTGCACTCCATCTGCCTGCTGGTAATCTTTAATACGTTGTTTGACATCCTCTTGGTTCATTGTTATCCCCTTTATTTGTTCAGTTCAGAATTATTCCAAGATATCTTACGTTTCAACTCTACCAATCTTGAAAATTTTCAAAATGGTATCTTAGCGTCATTACGCTAATTATTATACAAGATATACTCATCTTCAACACCAAAAATATCTAAGCGCCCATTATATTCTACCAGTAACTTCCACGTTTATGTATTTTTAAAATGCTCAGATAAAGATTATGTAAATATGGATTAGTTAAATAAAAAAGGAACAGCTGCCGCAGCAGAACTGTTCCTTTTAAGTTGAACTAAATCATGGATGGTTGATTTATTTTTTCCATGGAGTTTCAGTTTTATGCTCGATGATTTGTACTACTTTTGGTTCAATATCTTTTAACATTTGCTCCATTGAGCGATTGTTTTTTGGAACGTCGCCTTTATTTTCACCTTGTATTTGTACATCAATCTGTCTTTTTGCAATGACATCAATCAATTGTTGTTTAGAAACATTTTTAGACACTGCAATTTCAACAACAGATTTTCCTGTTGCTAATTCTTGTTTTAATTCTTGTGCGTTAATTGATAATAACGAAAATAATTTATCATCGTTTAAAAAATAGTCCGCTGTATAATCAGGCTTACCATTTGTAGAAAATAAACCATCTACTTTAATGGTTGAAGGCGTAGTTTCACCTTTTAATACTGATTGAATTTCTTTAGAAGTCGGAACTATCTCTGATGTATTTACTACCGCATTCTTTTCTTTTTCTTTAGTAGTTGGAGCAACTTCTGTTGCTTTTACTACCTCATTTTTTTCTTTTTGAGTGGCGTATGCACTACCAGCTCCTACTAATAATACTGTTGAAATACCAAGTGCAGTGAAAAATTTTGTTTTGTATTTTACCATTTTGAAAACCTCTTTCATTGTTTTATTGGATATTACATATACAACTATAATGAGTACATATCAAGATAAAGTGAAGATAATATAAAGTTGAAATATAGTTTTTATTACTTTAATAAAACGCCTGTTAACACAAAAAGGCTGCACGCGGCAGCCTTTTAAAATTGATTATTAAACTAACGTTTCCCATATAATTCAATGACAAGGGGTGAATAGCTTTAAAATCAATCATGTTAATTGCGTTCCATTCTGGATGTAGTAAGTGATATTGTGTTCCCCATTACAGTTGCTCCCGAACTATGTTTGTATCAAAACCTCTCTTTGCGAATCTTACTTCGAACACGTTACTTCTATCCACTTTGCTACAACTGTTGCAAGTTTCTCTTTCTTAGAATCCACATCATTCATATTAGTTAATTTTATTATAGCTCTATCAGTTGTAACCCAATCTAATAAGCCTGTGGTGTCTTCAAACAGATTCCCATTCTCAGCATGATCTTTTACCTTTGCTCCGCAATGAAGGATAAGCCGAAAAAAACCTTTTCCTTGCAAATTAAAGGTCACTCTATCTTCATTATTAAAACAAAAACTCGGCGCATTCCATTTTATATGTTCAGTAATAGATTCATTAGAGCTTAAAATGATTTTCCGAACTTCCTCAATTTCCTTCTTGAGAGGATGTTCAAGATTGTTTAAAAATTCAACTACTTGTTGAGGAATAGACAACTTTATTGGTTTCTTACCAGTTGTTTCTGCTGATTTCTTATTTATTGTCATCCTTCTCACTCCTACCATTTATTGGGATATTATTAAAAAATTACTTTTCATTAGTCCTCTACTATCCAATTATTTGCTCATTATGTAAAAAAGGCGTAACCATCTTTTTTACCTAATTCAATGAAATGCTTCCCCTCCTCCACAAAGAGAGATGAGTAAGACACTTCTTCGTTAGCCGCATACACGTAATGAAATCGGAAAGCTTGCTTGAAGCGATCATCGTATTTCTTATTCTCACTTCCTGCCAGGACCATCAGGTTAAGATTCAAACCAGTCTTTTTGGACAGACGAAACCTTCAATTCCACCTGCGGAATTGAAGGTTTTTAACTGGTCTCGAACGCTTCCGGTACTGGTTTTCTATGAAATGCTTTGATATCTTGAAGCGGAGGGAGCCCGAAGAGCCTGCGGTATTCCCGGCTGAATTGAGCCGGGCTCTCGTATCCGACTTCCAGAGCGGCAGCCGTCACGTTCACGGAGCCGTTCAGCATGAGGCGTCTGGCTTCCTGAAGGCGGAGCTGCTTCTGATATTGCAGAGGAGCCATCGTCGTGACTGCTTTGAATTTGTGATGAAGTCCTGAGACACTCATTTTGGACGATTTCGCCACCTCTTCGATTGAGAAGGTTCTGTTGTAATTCTCCTTTATCCATTCAATGGCTCTACTAATCCCCTCATTCTGCTGGTCCATGAAGGCCCGTTGGACAAACAAATGCCCATAATCTCCCGTAAGTAAGCGGAAAATCATCTCGCGCTTAATCAGCGAGGACAGAAAAAGGATTTCTGCCTCTGGCTTGCCCCGCAGTTCCAACAGCCGGATGAATAAGAGCTGCAAGTGCTCATCAGATTTGCCTACGTAGGCTCCAGGACCCAACTTTCCGTCGAGCGGCTTCACGATGATACCGGTATCCGTCATGACAGAAGCAATTTCTTCCGCCGTTATATCGATTCGCAAGCCGATATACGGTGATTGCCGCGTAGCGCCGACGACTTGACCAGAGGCCGGTATATCAATTAACGAAACCAAATAGTCACCCGCGCTATAATAGACTGTGTCCTGACCAAGATGAAGCTTCTTAGCCCCTTGTAGAATTAGGCAAAAAGATGGTGTGAGTACACCGGGGATAATTGCCGTCGGCCGGTTACGCCGGATCAGTGAAAAGAAAGGTACGGACGTCTCCGTACGACCCTCAGTAAGATTTAGAGCATCAATAATATTCAATAATTGTTCCAATTCTGTCTGCATAAGAACGTCCCTCCATTCCTTTTTCCCACTCCTATTATACCTCCTTCCTGTAATAGCGCCAACCTGTTTAACGAACTACAAAAATTTCACTTTGCAGTATTGTGCAATTTTTTAGCAGAAACGAGCTACTTCTCGATCGGGATTGGCGTCATAATAACGCTATAACATGAATGGGAGGTATTCTTCTTGAATGAACATTCGAAAAAAATTATTTTGGCGATGATCGTCGCCTGTCAACTGATGATGGTACTCGACGCTTCTGTCTTGGTTACTGCGTTACCCGAAATCGGTCGCACACTCCATCTGTCGACGGCCGCTTTGACTTGGGTGCAGAACGCTTATATTTTAGCCTTCGGAGGATTCCTGCTGTTAGGAGCTCGAGCGGGAGACATCCTTGGAAGGAGGAAAACATTCAGCGCAGGGATCGCCTTATTTTCGCTGGCTTCTATACTGGCTGGCTTGGCGCCGTCCGCTTCGATTCTGCTCGCGGCTCGCGCTATGCAAGGATTGGCTGCAGCGTTGGCGACGCCGTCTGCTCTCGCCTTATTGTCAGTCAGCTTCTCGGCAGCAAGGGAACGGTCGAAAGCGATCGCCGTCTACAGCGCTGTATCGGGAGCTGGTGGCAGCGTCGGTCTAATCGTTGGCGGATTATTGACGGATCTGATCTCTTGGCGCGCCGGGATGTTCCTCAACGTGCCGATCGGTATCGTTCTGCTTCTTATGGTACCTCGTTATATGCAGGAGACGGAGTCGAAAGCGGGCAGATTAGATATCATGGGAGCCTTGACATCGGTGATCGGCATGACAGCACTAGCATTCGGCTTTGTTCAAGCCGCGTCTGGCGGATGGGAAACGCCGGAGGTATGGGGCTCGCTTGCTCTCGGAGGTGGCTCACTAGCGGCTTTCCTCCGGATCGAAGCACGTGCGAAAGAGCCGATTACACCTCTTCGCCTATTCGCAAGCCGCACGCGATCCGGAGCCTATTTAGGTAGGTTGTTGCTCTTGTGTGGGAATTATCCGATCTTTTTCTTCGTTCCGCAATTTCTACAGAACGTCCTGCATTTCAATTCTTTGAAGGCCGGACTCGCGATCATGCCGTTCACGGTCGTTCAGTTTGGGATGATGTATGCAATGCCTTCGCTAGTAGCCCGTTTCGGAAACGCTAAAGTACTGATCGCCGGATTAATAATTGCGATTACCGGAACAAGCTGGCTGAGCAACCTTTCAGCTGATTCTAGCTACCTCTCTCATGTGTTTTTCCCTTTAATCGTCATGGGGGGAGGTGCCGGGATGATCTTCCAACCCTTTACGACGCTGGGGTTGTCCGGCGTGGAGGCCAAGGATGCAGGAGCAGCGTCGGGGCTCGTCAACGTCGCTCATCAGACCGGCGCGTCGCTCGGACTCGCGGTTCTGATCGCCGTCTTCGAGGCGGTAAACCGGCAGGCAGTTCCTTCGGTTACGTCATTTACCCATGCGATCTCCGTCTCGCTCGTGGGTTCGGCCGTTTTCCTGACGGCTTCTCTCCTGGTGGTCTTGATCTTGCTGCTGCCAGCAGACAGAGCGCAGCGCGCCGTCGCGGCTGAAATGCGGAACGCTTCCTGAAGCTTTATTATTCTTTTATTCTTCCATCTGCCAAATGATAGATGAGTTAATGTAGTTTCGCCAATCCAAGCTGGATTCATGGATATTTGAAAGTGGATGTCGATCTTTCTATTCATTGCGACGGGCATAATGCTGTTTCCTTGGAGTTTGGAAAAGCCGTAATGCTGCTTGAACAGCTTAACGAAATAGCTTTTGTTGTCGTAGCCGAGCAGCTCCGCAACCCGCTCGACGGTGTTTTCGGAATGGTCGATCAGCGACTCCGCCTTCTCCATCTTCATTCAAGTTACGAAATTGATGAAGTTCTGTTTTCCCCAGTCTCTTGCAGCACGGTCTAGCAGGTTAGGAGTTGGATCATTCGCCTGGTCAACGGTGCAGAGCGATTCGCCGCGGGTCGTGGAGGTTGAGATTTATTCTAGCCATCAAGCACAATTGAAGAATGCTGTCCGTTAGATAAGCAAAGGGCTGCCTCGCGGCAGCCCTTTTGATATTGAACTATTGTTCTTCGTTAGTTAAAAGATCACTTACCTTTTAATTCCCTAAATGCCTCTAGTATTAGTTTCATACCAATGGTAATAACAACTACGAGTCCAATCGTCTTAACAATAGTTTGAATAATATTCTCTAATGAACCACCACCAGTAAGTTCATAAGAAAATCGCCCTAAAATGAAAAGAACTGGCGTAGGCAAAAGCATAAATACCAATCCAACAACGAAACCAATCAACAAATTAATTTTACGTTCCATTGATTTCCCCTCCGGTTAGGACGTTTGGTGAATTTGTTTTATAACCACAAGTAAATTATACAATATGTGGTAAATATTCAATGTGAAACGTTATGCTTATTTTTATTATGTAAAACTGTCCGTTATTATTCGGACAACGGTGGCTGGCTGCCGTCATGTTGTGTTGAGCTATCGTTATCCGTTAGCGTAGCAATCTAATCGTGTGTTCTTATCCTGAAATACGTTCAATGAAATGTACCAGTTATATTGTTCTGATTATCATTTAATAACTTAGAAAGAGTAACAATTTGCCCTGTATGGTAACTATAATGTTCACAAACTTGAATCAGAATTGTATTGATTGATTTAGAAAAATAAGATTCTGCTTCAAAGCTGGGACGCACCACCATGCTGTTCCAATCTTCGCTTGAATAATAAATGCTGATAACTTTTTCAAGATTCGTTTCCGCAATTTGTTCAAGAACATTAGATGATTTTCTCCTAACATCATTGAGCTGTTTTACCAATTCAATTCGCGATATTCCATTGTTTTTTGTAAATTCATTCGTTCTTGTGCGAATGAATGGCATACCACCAATTCCACTCACAAAATGCTGATATTCATTTCCTGCCAAATGAAGACATAAGTTACCGATGCTATTCATAATTGGTTTAAATCTATTCCAAATCTATTCCAAATCTGTTCTTCAGATAGTACATTTAAACATGTTTCTATTCTTTTTAATTGTTTGTTCATTTCGTTTTGGATAATAGAGGGTAAGTTCATTCAATAACCTTCTTTCCAATAGACACATTGTTATATTGAATATTAATACATTATAATGAATATATATGCATAATTGAGGGATAGGAATATATTGTAAATACCAAACTAATCTGCCCGATACTTCAACGAGGCTGCCGATTCATTCTGGCAGCCTCGTCCTGATTTCCTATTGAAAAAACGTTCACCGTTTGCTTAATCGACTTTCTGGTTCTTTTTAAATAAGTACCGAATCCCTTTACCCGCCATTGATTCGTAAAAAGTTTTATTGTTTACTGAGTAATTCTGCCCATTCATTGAGCTAATAAGGGCTACCACGCTGCAACCCTTTCGGTAGTCGTGTTTTTTTGAGTACGAATACTACAGGAAATATTAACAAATCCTATAATAAACAAAAAAAGAAGGAGAAATAAATGAAAGAAGTTTTTCTCGCCTTTCTGGCAGGAGCGATAGTTGGTGTTATCTTCAAGTTGTTTCGCCTTCCGTTGCCAGCACCACCAGTATTTTCTGCTGTTATGGGTGTAATGGGGGTTTATGCAGGAGGTAAACTCGTGGAATGGATAATCCGGCATTATACATAGGGCAACCGAAATCAGACGGCTGACCTCTTAGAAAATGCCTCTAATGCACATTGTTCCAGCAAAGTAGCCATTTTACGGTATAATGCGCCCCCTAAACTCAGTCGCTTGACTCCTAATTTCTGCAGCTTTTCATAATTAGCAAGGCCAGGAAGTGACATTACATTTAGTGGTACAGATGTACAGGATGCAATAGTTTTGATTTCTTCTTCATGCTTTAGCCCAGGTACGAAGATCCCCGAGGCACCGCTCTCCACATAATTTTTAGACCGAGTCTGCGTTTCGTTGAGTGGATCTAGATTTTGAAGATAGGCATCGATCCTAGCGTTGATATAAAAGTCTCTGAATCCGTAATTGTCTAAAGCACCTCTTATTTTTGTGAGAAGATGACATTGATCGGAGAGTTGCTTTAGCCCCATTGCACCTTTCATCGAATCTTCGATGTTGATTCCGGCTGCCCCTAGATTTGCAACCTACAATACGTTACTGATAATCGTATCATGGTTATGTCCATAACCCGACTCTATGTCAGCTGTAACGGGAATCTGCACATGATCAACAATTCGTTTAATTACGGTAAGCTGCATTTCGAAATCAATCGCTTCCCTGTCCGCAAACCCCAGGCTGTTGGCTATCCCCCAACTCGTTGTACCGATCGCTTTAAAGCCCGCCTTTTCGAGAACGCGTGCAGAGGGTAAATCCCATGCGTTTCCAAGCACTAACAGTTCGTCTGATTCGTGCAGCTTTTGAAATAGTTCAATTTTGCTCACATTCTTCCCTCCCTGCTGTATATCGTTTGAGAACGCTCAACACTATTAAAGGATAATACCACATTTTGGAACTAACTGCCCCATTTATAGATGTTCGATGAAAATAAACGATTAGATTCAAGCGTCAGCGCTCATACGCCGCTGTTCGTCTCCGTTTACTTACCGTCCTTGCCAACAAATAACACAAGAAACCAAAGGGTCCAAACATCAATATCACGAACAATAAGATGGATTGCACTGGCATAGGAACGTAGCGTTGTGTCATATTGTCTTGATAGACGAAGTGTCCCACGGCCTGATCGAAGCAAAGGATATGAATCCATGCCAGCAGTGCAAAGCTCGGATTAGATAATAATTGGATCACGCCTTCAGCTGAGTTGAAGTCGCTTACGAAGCCAAAGCCTTGAGCAATGATTACGGAGATAATACCAATGGAATAAAGAAGCATCAGGTAAATTGGGAAAACAGCTGCCTTTGCAAACATTCGGGTAACTTTCCATGAAGGCAGCAGTATGAGTAGCAGCCAAGCAAGCATTGCAATGCCGGTAAAGGAATACAACATCTCTATCATGATTCCAGCCTCTTTTCTTTCCGGAAATGAAATAACGATAAACCTTGGTCTGACCGTAGCATTCCAAGCACAACAGTCACAACTATACCAAGCCAACCAAGCAGCGCTATCCCTGCCAGAATCGGCAGCAAAGTCCATTCAAGTACGCTGCGACCGAGCATCGTTTGAACAATAATCAGCAGAATCGATACCGACCAAGCAATGCCGGCTACGTGCATCCATTTTCGTGAGTATTTTTCTGAGCGGGGTAGCTGATCATATATCCAACCCAACAGCGGCAATGTTTGCAGCGCATGAAAGCCGAGTCCGTGAAAGACAATTATATTGCCTGCTCCGCCAGAATATCGGTTCTGTAGGGCAATCATCCAGCCCCCCCCGGCAAAGGCCAGCATTGTCGATAAGAAGGCATAGCGTATACTCAACACAAGCAATGGGCGATTATGGGCATTACGGTTGCGAAAAAAAGGAATGGCGACGATAACCGTGGCAGCGATAATCATGAGAGAATCCAGACCGAATAATGCCCCGAATATCGTATCGTACAGCGAACCTATGCGAGTGAAACGAGGGTTAATCCCGCGAAAATGTTGAATCGTTTCTACTAAGTAAGCGAAAAGTGATTCGACAAAAAACAACCATCGGACAACCTTTCTTTTGCGCGGAGTAAACCCGGCTAATGGCAGGAACGCAGCAATAGAGAAAATGAAAATCCCGAACGCAATATCGAATGAAAATGCGCTTTCCAAATTCCCTTCGACACCTCTGGCGGAACCATGCATTCCGATGTACACGGCAAGAATAGCTGCCAACACAAAGCCGAACACTCCTAACATAACCAGCAGACGCTCACCAGCAAAAAGGCCTGCGTTTCGTTCCTTGATAGATCCACGTTTTGTTTCTTCCATGAGTCATCCATCCTTTCTAATTTGGCATTCGCTGAAAAGGCATCAAATGTGTTATTTATTTATTAATAAATAAATAACAAGGCTAATTGAAAGGCAGCATCCCTGCCGCCTTTTAACAAACCAAATGGTTCGATTCTTAAGATTCTGATTCCAAGCAAAGATACTGGGCAAGATCCAACACTTCCGAAACGGTAATGAGATACCCGGTAGCCATAAATCGGCTTGTCGCCCACTCTACATTTGGTATATTCGCCTTCAAGAACTTTGATCGTATAGCTCCATGAACCGATTTGAACAACTCCCTGACATGATTTCGAATGGCGGGCTCTGAGATGCTGTGGGACTGCATAACCAGAAGAACCTCATCCCGATGCACCTGCATCTCTGCAAGGAAAGCTTTACCCATCTTTTCTTCCAACTCGGAAGCAGGTGCGTCCACTTTCTCGAAAGCTTCTTTGATACGACTCATCGCCCGATCCAGTACCGCTTTATACAATTCCTCTTTGTTCGTGAAGAAATGAAACACATATGGCTGCGTTACGCCTGCCGCCTTAGCTACAGAAGCTGTTGTCGCTTTATAATAACCAAGTTCCGCGAATATCCCTACGGCCTTATCAATGATCAGTTCTTTCTTGTCTTCGCGGGCTGTCAAATGTAGACCCCTTTCACATTTTATTTATTGATAAATAAATAATTCCATTTTCTGCTCCATCTGTCAAGAAGGGAATTCGCCCGCATCAGATAAACGGTCATAAAGCGCCGCGCTGGATGCTCGAATCCTCTTCTAGTATTTACCAAGTCCTTTTCCACGAAAATTAGGATCAATAATGACAAATGTTGACAAGGATGTTAACTGGTTTTAGTTCGATTGCTTTTTTTCTGTTGCATAATAAATCATCGCAATTGTCGGTAAAGCTATTCCGATTAACAATGTTGCTTTCCAGCCGCCCATGGCGTATGCCCATCCTCCTGTCGCTGAGCCTATAGCACCGCCAGCAAAAAAGATTGCCATAAATAATCCATTAAGCCGACTACGAAACTCTGCTCCTAATGAGAAAATAGCACGTTGCCCAAGGACCAAATTTGCCGAAACTCCCATGTCTAAAAGAATGGCAGCAACTACAAGAGATACCAATGCGAATGTCGAACCGTTTTGGGTCATAAGGGGCAAACATACAGAAACAATAACTAAAGCCAGGGCGAATCCTGTGGCAGGACGAATCATGCCTCTATCAGCAAGACGGCCTGCCATAGGCGCAGCTGCCGCTCCGGATACCCCAACCAATGCAAACAGTGCAACTTCTTTTTGGGAAAAATGAAAAGTCGAACTGGTCAATAACAAAGGAACAGTTGTCCAGAACAAACTAAAAGTCCCGAACACACAGGCATGATAGATCGCTCTACGCCGCAAGATTGGGGTCGTTCTAAGTAAATGAAACATAGAAGCCAGAAGTCTTGGATATTGTAAGGTTGTCAACGGCTGCCTTGCAGGAAGCACCTTAGCTAATACAAGAGCCAGGATAAAGATCGTTACACCGGATAAGACAAAAACGGCGCGCCACCCCATAAACTCTGCCACAATACTTGAAATGGGACGTGCTAGCATGATACCCAATAACAAACCGCTCATGACATTACCCACATTGCGGCCACGTGTGGCATCTGGCGAAAGATGAGCTGCGTAAGGTACTAGTACCTGAGCTGCGACTGATCCCAGTCCGATAAACAGTGAAGCGGTGAGAAACAGGGAAGCAGTTTTAACAACTGCAGCAATCGTCAAAACTATTGCTGTGAAGAGCAAAGACGTAACAACAAGCTTTCGGTTTTCAAATATATCTCCCAAAGGTACGATAAATAACAATCCGATTCCGTAACCAATTTGAGTCAGTGTGACGATCAGGCCAGCTGCGCCAGAAGATAATCCAAGCGCTGAACTAATCGGTCCAACTAAAGGCTGCGCATAATAGAGATTAGCGGCGATTACTCCGCAAGCGGCAGCCAAAATGAGTATGATCCACGCCGAAATAGGTTTTTCAATTCTTTGATTTTCGATTGAACTCATAGTAAGCGCTCCTTTACTTGTCGAGAAAGTTATTATTGGAACGTTCGTTCCGGAAATAGTATAAAAAGTTTATAACATTTCAATTACTGTGTTCATCATGTTATTAATCATTTTTTTATCGCGTTTCACCTTGGATACTACATTAATACTATGATTAAGGTTAAGCAATAGGTGTGCAAAAACCTGTATGTCTTTCTTGGGGTCGATTTCTCCCGTCTGCTGTCCCTTACTTAGAAGTTCAAAAAAAGACTGTTCCAATCCTTCAAAACCATCCCGTATCAATTGATGAAGTTGTTCATCAGGCGAATCTAACCCCAATGTTGCGTTTGTAATCAAGCATCCTTTAGGCAAATCGTCATCATCAAACGCGGAAGATATATGATGATCAAAATATTGCCGGATTCCAACTTTCACAGAAGTTGCATTTTTCAAGAGATTTCGTTTACTTTGCCTAATTTTTTTGTAATGTTGTATGGCCTCAACATAAAGCGTCTGTTTGTCCACAAATGTTTCGTACAAACTTGATCTGCTTAATCCCATTGCTTCCAATAGTTCGGGTATGCTTGTCGCTTCGTATCCTTTTTCCCAAAAAACTAACATTGCCTTATGAAGTACGCGCTCCTTGTCAAACTCTTTAGAACGTCCCATGTTAATCCCACCCTTCCCCATTGCCAACAGTATAAAGTTTCTGGAACGAATAGTCCAGTATTTATTTTCATTATGTGATCACTAACACAAATTAACCAACATTTTAAATGATAGTAACTAATTTATCGGTAGACGCAACCTTTTCATAAACACTGTCGTTTATCTTTCTGAAACACAAAAAACGATATGAGGTGAATTAGTATGAAAAAAACAATCAAAACCATCACGCTTACAGCAGCTACTGCTTTGCTATCACTTACTTTAGTTGGCCAAAGTTTTGCAGCTTCTAGTACCTTCACTGACCTAGATAACATTGCATCAAAAGATAAAATTATTTCCTTACAACAAAGCGGTATTGTCGGTGGAATTACATCTACGTTATTTGCTCCACAAGAAAAAATTACAGCGGTACAATCCGTTCAACTACTGGTGAATGCGCTTGGACTTAATTTAGATTTGGTAAAATTCGTGAAAGAGCCGAAGGCAACGGATTATTTTGCGAATGCCACAAATGAAGCTTGGTACGCACAGGCGCTTATCATTGCGGCAGTCAATAATGTTAATCTTCCCAAAGATCTAAACCCTAATAAAAAATTAACACGTGAAGAGTTCACACATCAGCTCGTTCAAGCTATCGAAGTTAGTAAGAACCTCCCCTTGATTAACCCGGTTGTCGTTGATATTAAAGATGCTAATCAAATAACTATCGAATATTCTGGATCGATCCAACGTGGACTGAAATACGGAATTATTAAACTGAATAGCGAGGGTAATTTCAATCCAAAAGATGAAATTACGCGTGCTGAGGCTGCCGAGGAAGTTTATAATGCCCTAGATTATCTGAAAACTCATCAAACGCCAGTCACAAGCTATGACCCTATCTCAGCAACGCAAGGTGTTCAGCTTATCACGGATGCACTTGGCAAATTGGGTACGGATATCAAAATTAAGATAGATCCAGATGCCAAAGTGACACGTGAATCGTTCACCTATCTTCTCGTTCACACGTTGCAAACCAGTGAGAAATTACCAATGATTAAATTAAATCCAGTCGATATTAAAGATAATGACAAGATCGACTTATCGAATGTTGGTGCCATCCAAACCGCGCTTGCATTTGATATTGTCGAGCTAAAAGCAGACGGTACTTTCCATCCGCAAGATGTCCTTACCCTTGCAGAGGCAACAGAAATCGCTAATCAAGCGGTTAAAGCTGCTGAGGGGTTAAAGAAGTAAATTAAAAAAGCAGAACCATTCTCGAATGGTTCTGCTTTTATCTCTTGTTTATCCATGATTAGCAGCTTGCCGTTTATACAAATCTTCCAATACTAAGCACGCCATCGCTTCTACCACAGGAACGATTCTCGGACAAATACACGGATCATGACGGCCTATTGTTCGAATTTCTTGTTCCTCACCCTTCACGTTTAACGTTTTCTGTGGAACAGAAATCGATGAAGTCGGCTTAACACTAATTCGGAATATAATTTCTTGTCCCGTACTAATTCCGCCTAGAATTCCACCAGAATGGTTACTGAGAAATCCATCACTGTTCATTTCATCATTATGCTCACTGCCCAGCATTGAAGCAGCTGAGAACCCCGCACCAAACTCGATCCCCTTAACAGCTCCGATAGAGAGCATCGCTTTCGCCAATTCCGCATCCAATTTATCGAAAACGGGCTCTCCAAGCCCTGGCATAACCCCACGAATACGGCATTCTACAATACCTCCACAACTATCGCCAATCGCAGCTAATTGCTCAATTTTTTCAATCATTTTAGCACCGGCAAACGGATCACAGGCACGAACCGCATTGCGTTCAATAGTATCCTCTTCAAAGATCTGACATCGAATTCCTCCGATTTCAAGGGTATAGGCCAACACTTGTACACCTCTATGTTCAAGCAGCTTACGAGCGACTGCCCCTCCTGCTACTCTGCCCGCTGTTTCTCTACCCGAAGCTCGCCCACTCCCCCGATGATCACGGATTCCGTATTTCTGCAGATACGTGAAATCGGCATGGCCTGGTCGAAAAGAGTTCTGAATATCATTGTAAGCCTCTGGCTTCATATCTTGATTATAGAGACTGACAAATAATGGCGTACCTGTCGTCTTCCTTTCGAAAACACCTGATAAGATATGAATGATATCATACTCTTTGCGTGGTGAGGTCACTGAGGATTGTCCAGGCTTTCTTCTATCCATCTGTTTCTGAATGTACGCTTCATCGATCTCGATGCCTGGCGTTACACCATCCACAATAACGCCTACCGCGGCCCCATGTGATTCTCCGAAAGTTGTAATTTTGAAAATGTCACCGAATGTATTTCCTGCCATATGATTGTGTGCCTCCAATTTAGTAAGTAATTTCAACGCCTAATGCAGATAATTGTTCAAAATAGCCTGGACACGTCTTAGATACACAGCCTGGATCGGTAATACGGATGTTCTCGACCCTTAGGCCGATCAAAGATAATGCCATAGCCATGCGATGATCGTCATGCGAATCTACCAAAGCAGGCAGCGGTTGCCCAGGATAAATCGTTAAACCATCCTGATGTTCCTCAACTAGAATGCCAAGCTTGCCGAGTTCACTACACATTGCAGCGATTCGATCGCATTCATGATGTCGAATATGAGCCGCATCGGTCAGCGTAATGGGTCCATCCGCAAAAGGAGCCAGTGCAGCTATCGTTAAGGTTTGATCTGACCATTTCTTCATATTTAGCGTGAAGCCACCCTTGAGGTGTTTAGTACCCTGCACTTCAACAAAGTTCTCGCCGCGTCGAACGGTGCAGCCCATACGCTCCAATACATTTAAAATTTCGATATCAGGCTGTCTCGTGCTCATTGCGTTAATGCCTTCGATCCGCACACAACCTGATGTTAATGCAGCCAAGGCCCAGAAATAACAACAGGTAGACACATCCGGTTCAAGTTGAAAAGTCCTCCCGTGATACTTACCTTGAGGAACTGAGATCAATTGCCCATCCTCGGATACTTGCGGTGTGATACCAAAAGCACTCATCGTTTCGATGGTCATTTGTACATAATCCCGTTGCACAATTTCACCCTCGATCTGAATGGTTAGTGGGGCTTGTGCATAGGGTGCCGCTAATAATACTCCACTAATAAACTGGCTGGATGTTGATCCAGGCAGCTTCACCCTTCCGCCTTTTAGGCCAGAAGCATCAAGTTCGTAAGGCAATCGATGTTCCGCATCGAAATAATTAAACGCAGCTCCTAGTGTTGAAAGCGCCGAAAGTAAAGGGGCAAGTGGCCGCTCACTTAATCGTTTGCTCCCTTTTATTGTCCATTTCCCACTTCCGATCGCCAAAGCTGCCGGCAAGAAACGTGCAACCGTTCCTGCTGCCCCCATGTATAGCTCTCCAGATGCATGTGGCCAATCTCCTCCGCAGCCGTCCACATAAGCGGTATCTCCCTCAATAACGACAGACACGCCTAGTTTGGTTAGAGCTTCTATACACCAGAACGAATCATCGCTTTTTAAAATGCCACTTAACTGTGATCTTCCCTCAGCTAGCGCGGCAATCAGTAACGCTCGGTTCGTCAGACTTTTACTTCCAGGCACTCGGATGGTTCCTGCTACGATCGATTTAGGAGGACTAATTCGCACTTCCCTAATACCCTTATTCGACGACCACGGGGAACGAGCTTCCCAATCAGGTTGATGCATCGCCATATTCGTTTCGCCACCTTTTTTGTCTTTTTGCTATATGCCAATTATAATAAGTGTTATGAAATAAATGAAATCGGAATATAAGCAACTTGCCATAGAGGTGATCTATATCAAATGATAAACTTAGAATGGTATCGTATTTTTCTACATACGGCCAAATGCCGGAATTTAACGAAAGCTGCGCAAGAACTTCATATCACGCAACCATCCGTGAGTTATGCCATTAAGCAGATAGAAGAAGCAGTTGGGCTAAAATTGTTTCATCGATTATCGAAAGGTGTTGAGCTCACAGAAGAAGGGCGAACGCTCTTTGACTATGTGGAACAATCCTTTGCTATGCTGGATTCTGGGCAGAAGCATCTTCTTAATCTAAAACAATTGCATCAAGGTGAGATTCGCATCGGGGCCAGTGATTCACTGATTAAGCACCTTCTGCTTCCTCAGTTGAATGCGTATCATTTGAAATACCCAGGAATCCGGATTCGACTTTCTCATGGGAAAACGGCTGAGATCACGAAGCGGTTAAAAGAAGGTAATATTGACTGTGCTATTGTTCATCTGCCAATCGAAGATTCCGAGTTGACGATTCAAACTTTAGCGGTGTTAGAGGATTGTTTCGTGGTTGGGGAAGATTTCCGAGAATGGACGAACCGTTCCATCTCTACGAAGGAGCTCGCGGAGCTGCCTCTTATCTTCTTATCGCCTGGGAGTAGTACTAGAGTGGCTATAGAAAAATGGTTTACTGTGCAAGGATTCGTGGTGAATCCAGATATTGAATTAGGGAATATTGATCTCTTAGCGGAGTTCGCGAGGTTAGGCTATGGGGTTGCCTTCATAAGTCGGTCATTTGTACAGGATGAGCTTCAATCAGGCACTCTTTTTGAGCTCAAATTGGAGGAACCACTTCCACCGCGCAGTATAGGGTTAGCTGTTCGTCGAGATATGAAATTATCCGTTGCCGCTGAAGGTTTTGTCCAGATTCTCCAAGCGTAGGTTAACGTAAATGAACGAAACTCCATGTTCCAGCGTCTTAATTAATAGTTAGAATTTAAATATTTAAGGAGTATACGAATGAAAAATTTTCTCACATCACGACTGAAGTGGCATACGATTAGCGATCAACTGGAGTCTTATTGGGAAGCAAACGTATTGAAATGGAAGAAGCGGTTAAACCCTTTGACGAATAAAATCGGTTTTGGCATCTACTTTTATAAAAATATGACCTTAAACCTCAATCGGTTGAACAAAGAAATCTTACAAATTGCTGAGGATCATATTAACCTTTCACATCTCAAGAAATCCGAGTTCCCTAGTTTTATCTCCGTTGTTGATGGTATTCATGCGTCCTCGATGGTTATGAAACTACCCAACCATATCACGAAGCAAATCACTTCTATGGTCAGAGCACTCCCAGGATTCAAATCATTACAAGCCATTGCTTGTGAGTATGGGTACAAATGTGAGCTGCATTACAATCAAGGGAAAGCATTTTTCGGTTCGTTGCAGATTCATTTTATCAAAATAAACACATTTCCAACTATGCTGGCTTGAAGCATACCTACCTCCTATTCCGCGTCAAAATAAAAAAATCTCCAACCATGGAGATTTTTTCTTTATCTCAGTCTATTCACTCGAGTATCGAATAAAGGCTAGCAATGCTAATATGCCTGCTGCAATGGAGATGACATAAAAAGAAGTAAGCCTTACCCACTTCGTTCCTGTTTTCTGAAAATAGGACTGATCCCCTTCACGATTTTTACGAGAAAAACCGATGATAAATGTCGACAATAAGCCAAATAATAAAATAACGGAGAATATCACGAAATATATGGATGTATTCATAAGAAAACCAACAACCCTTCTTCTTTGGTCTAGTCAAATTATCTCCTACTTAATTATATAGGAGCTTGTAAGATAAATCATATACATCCGCTTCTATGTTCATACAAATTTCAAAAAATAACTGTTTTTATGACGCGGAAATGTCACTCACACGAATTGTTTTAACTTAACTAATATTATGTAAACATATTATATTTCTAATCATTTCCATTTCGGAAACATTGGTTATAACCATATTTTCAATTGCTCAAGGTTCCCTTCTCCCGTTATGCTACTCGTAAATACTTAATCTATTGGAGGCCATAACGATGTTAAAAATTGGTATTATTCTCGGCAGTACTCGCCCAGGACGCAGAGGTGAGGTCGTCGCACAGTGGGTACACGAAGTAGCAAGTAAACGGACGGATGCGTTATTCGAGATCGTCGATCTGGCAGATTTTAATTTGCCACTTTATGATGAACCTCATCCACCTATGATGATGAAATATACGAAAGAACATACAATTGCTTGGTCGAATGCAATCCAGGCTTACGATGGTTACATTTTCGTGACACCGGAGTATAATCATGCCGTACCTGCAGTTCTGAAGAATGCGCTCGACTTCCTGTTCAATGAATGGAAAGACAAAGCCGCTGGGATCGTCAGTTATGGTGGAGGTACTGGTGGAGCGCGTGCGGCAGAGAATCTCAGGCTTATCTTGAGTGAATTACATGTAGCTAGTGTACGTGCTCAAGTGACGTTATCCCTCTTCACAGATTTTGAAAACTTCACCACGCTCAAGCCCAATCCGCGTCAGGAAACCGCTGCGAACACGATGTTTGATCAAGTCATCGCTTGGAGCGGGGCTTTGAAGACATTGCGTTAATACCTTCTTTTATCTAAATGAAAGAAAAAGCTGATTTAGGGTTCTCCTACTTCAGCTTTTTTGGTTTATTTCATCAAATCGTAAGGTGAATATAATCGCCCATTCGATCCTGCTTAGCGCTTCAGGTGAGAAATCAGACGTACGGATTTCATTTTATAATTTATGTATATATATTCCATAAAAAGTTACAAATTCCTTTAAATCCCGCATTTGTTTACATAAATAATGTTATGTATATTAATTACACCTCTTGCATTTGTCGGCCTCTAATAAGACTAACGAGTAGAAAGAAAACAGGAAAACCGACGATGAAAATCGGGAAAATAAATGTAGTCCAGACAAGGTTTGCATAATCCAATATCCCAAAGAGATTTGCTGGTATTAATGAGATAACGAAAATGACGGGTGCCGTAAATCCGATCATCCCCCGCCATTTCTTGATACCAAACACTTGTGCTGTTCCATAACTGTTGATGAACAAGTAAATGGACAACTTTACTAATACACTGAAAATCCAGATGAACACAATCCAGACATCCATATTTTGAATAAAATCTAGATAATTAATAAATCGAACCATAGCAAAATACGGAAAATACATGCTCGATCCGATATTGGTCCCGAATGTTGAAATAACCATCATTGTCGCAACAATTGCTAGCAAGGATGGTACGCAAATTGACAATAGAATCGGCTTAAGCAGCTTTTCCGGCTTAGCAATAAAAGGCGTTAACATCATAATCATCATGGATTCCCCAAGGAAAGATGCATTCACCAAAGCCCCCTTTAATATGGGTATGACACCAGAATCCGCATATATCGGCAGAAGTAGCGCTGTGTGCAAATTGGGTATATTTAATGCAAATGTAATCAGAATGCCAGCAAGAATCAATGGTCCAGCCAATTCACTGAAACGTGCAATCGCTTCGACACTGCCAGCGATGGTTATGTAAACCATTGCCGCCATCATCAGAGCTGAGATACACCATACTGGCGTATCGTGGAATAGAATCTGCTTAATAAATAATGAAAATATGCGTAATATATCGGCACATACGGAATACCATACCAAAATATACAGCACACTAATTAGCTTTCCACCCCACTTCCCAAAAAGCTTTTGAGTAAACTCAACTAGCGTTTGTGTAGAATGTCGTTGACTGACTCGGACTAAAATCGTCGTTACAGCCAGACCAATAAAACCCGCCACCGCAAGTGAGATCCACGCGTCTTGTTTAGCGATTTCAATCGTTGGGGAAATGGTTAGCCATATCGACATCGAGATCTCTAACGTTGTGAACATCCAAAACAACTGCCAAGTTGAAATTTTCATTCTTTTTCTCCTTTATCTCCTTTTCTAACGATTCGCTTACGGATATCTCCCGTACTCTGAATATTCAACTTAACTTCGACCGCCACTTCAACCGTCGGAAAGATGTCATCCCATCTATTCCGAAGTTCTTTCCATTGATATGGATGTTCTCTGTGAAATTCTTCGCCGATTCCGAACACGTCCTGCCCAAACTGAGTCTGCAACTTCTTAATTGTTTCTTCTACTCTCTTTGCTTTAATTGTGTTTAGCTTATTTTCTATATGATTGCGTTCTGTGGATACAGAAAGATCAATGTCCGTATTGTTATCAAGTACCCTTCCGGTTCCCACTAGTTTTACATAGGCTTTCAGCTTATTACCATCAAATCTAGTTCGGATCGTTTGTTTTAAATTGGATTCATATAAAGATATGCTTCCTTCCTCGATCTCTTCGGTCACGAATTGGTTTTTCAATACACCTTTGACCCAAAATAATTCTAGAGATTCCCTCCCACTCACTTCCCCGACCATCTGCAAATGTTTATTAAAGATGGCAACAGATCTGACATCAAATATTTTGCCTTTCTCTTGCGGATTCATCGGTGAAATCTCGACCATCGGCATGGATGGACGAATACCATCCCGCCCTACATCGATTAAGACATCTCGTAAGGCCGTGTCTCCTAAGCGACAATATCGGTCTTGATCAACAGCCACGATCGAAGAAAATTGATTGAAAGGACTGTTAATATGCAATACTTCTTTTCCTTCTCCGTTATTCACAACGAAAATATCCGTCCGCAAACGAGTATCCGTATTTCGTGTAAATTGATCCATAACATCGATTAGGCCTTTTCGTGCCAGCTTTTCTCCGATAAAAATGGATCTACGATGTCCAAGGAACACTTTTCGGGGCAGTTTGTCTTGAATTTGTTGCGTCAAATCTCCAATTGTCGATCCGGTCGCCGTTAATACAATGTTTGCCCTTTGATTGTTTCCCCCACCGCCCCTGATACTCTTGAAATCCGCAGGAACCGCGATTTGAGCGCTTTTTTGAAGCTTGCCGTTGTCCGATAAATCTAAAGCAGTTCCAATCCAGAATGCGTAATCGTTAATTTCATTTCTGTCCCAGCATCCAGAGAGCATCAGTGTCTGTACCAAAAGAAAGATTAAACAACCGATTTTCTTCACTGTTTTCCTTGTGCTGATACATATCGTTTATTCATACGTATTAGCGTATCCTTCCAGAAATTTGAACCAATTGGAGCTACCGGTTTTAAATAAGGCATACCGAATGACTTAAGTGTCACGAGATGAATCATAATGAATATAATACCAATCGCAACACCATACAGACCAAAGACACCGCCTGAAATCAAAAGCGGAAACCGCAGAATTCGAAATGGTAATGCCAAACTATAGCTTGGAAAAGCGAACGATGCAATCCCTGTACCAGCAACAATCATCACGATGGGTGCAGAGATAAATCCAGCTTGGACGGCTGCTTCCCCAATGACAAGTGCACCTACGATGCTCACAGCTGAACCGATGGCTTTAGGCAAACGAAGACCAGCTTCCCTTAAACCTTCGAACATAAGCTCCATTAATAAAGTTTCAATGACCGTTGGAAACGGAATTCCTTCTCTAGATGCTGAAATACTAAGCATCAGCGAAAGTGGGATCATCTGGGGATGGAACGTCGTGAGCGCGACATAAATGGAAGGAAGCAGGCAAGACATAATGGCGAGTAGGAACCGTAAAAGTCTGACTGCTGAGACGTATAAGAAGCGTTCATAGTGGTCTTCTGCTGCTTGAAAACCAGCCCAGAATGTCATTGGCAAAATTAGTGCATTGGGGGAGCCGTCAACGATAATGGCCACTCTTCCTGCCAGTAGACTTGCTGAGACGGTATCTGGACGCTCTGTATTTTGGATTTGAGGGAAAAGGGATAAGGATTTATCTTCAATAAATTCTTCAATGTAACCTGAATCCAGTAATTGATTTGTGTGGAAAGCTTGAAGTCTTAACCTAACTTCTTGTAGCAATTCTGGTTTAACTTTATCTTCGACGTACGCAACGACAAACGAAGTATTAGTCAACTCTCCTGCTTGATGATTTTCGAACTTAAGTTTCGAATTACTTATTTTTCTGCGAATCATGCTTAAATTTGTTTTCAGATCTTCGGTGAATCCCTCACGCGGGCCGCGTATAGATGCCTCATTTGAAGGTTCATTGATCGCGCGTTGTTTGAAAGCAGTTAGATCTGCTAAATAAGCAAAAGGCTTACCATCTACAAAGATGGCAGTACTTCCTTTAAGGACTTTTGCAACGATTTCCGAAAAGTTAATTACAATTTTATACGATGTCAGACGGTCTATATCATGACTTAACATACAGGTCGAAATAATCTGTTCCAATTTATTAGAATCCGTTAATTCTTCAATATAGACAAGGAGAATGTTCGAGTGGTCAGCTAGTTTTAGCGGTCTAAATACCACATCGGCACAATTATAAAAAATGTCATGCATCGTGTCATGATTGATTTTAATGCTCTCGCTCACATCCACAGGCATGGTAGGCTCCACATTGTTCCCCCCTTTCCATAAATTTCATTGAATATTATGTGCGGATATTGGTTGCCTTATTCGAGCAAATAAGAAGAGAAGCACTGCTCGCAGCAGTGCCCTTTGGATTTAATCATATATGTTCGCAAGCGTCGGCCATGCCTGCCATCCTATGTTCTGAAACCTCAGTTGTGTTAAACTGTTGAAAAATAGGGATAGAGGTGATTCATATGCGAAAAATCGCAGTCATTACGGGCGGAGGTCATGGCATAGGACGAGCTATTGCTCTTGCTTTTGCTCAAGAAGGTTATGGCATTTCCATAGCGGATATTCATCATGACAAAGGACTGGAGACAATTGAGCTCCTGCGTCCCTTTACAGACGATGCAATCTTCATGCAGGTCGACGTGTCCAGGAAAGATGAGGTCGAGCTATGGATGGAACGTACGTCTTCCGTTTTGGGCAGTATCGATGTCTTGGTGAATAATGCAGGGATTATGCATAATACCGATGTATTAGAACTTAGTGCTGAGCAATTTCAGCGGGTCATTTCCGTAAACCTGGGAGGTACATTTCTCTGCTCGCAGGCAGCAGCCCGCATCATGAAAGCGCAAGAGCGCGGCGGTGCCATCATTAATATCTCTTCGACCAGGGCTGTAATGTCGGAGCCTAATACCGAAGCATATTCGGCCTCAAAAGGAGGTGTCTCTGCGTTGACCCATGCAATGGCCGTTAGTTTAGGCGGTTATGGAATTCGCGTAAACGCGATATCTCCAGGTTGGATTGAAGTACGCGACGATGGCAGCTATTCCCACACGAATGCAGATAAAAGCCAGCACCCGGTAGGCAGAGTAGGCAAAACAGAAGATGTTGCCATGGCTTGTCTTTATTTAGCTAGTGAGAAGGCAGGATTCATTACTGGTCAGAACCTGACAATTGATGGCGGTATGACAGTTAAAATGATGTATGTCGAGGAATAACTGTCAAAGTCAATCAATGAAAGCACTCATTTTGTATCGCCGGACAACGGCTACTTCACAAGTTCGGCGAAACAATATTTGATACAATTCCTACAAATGTTCAATTTGTTTACATAACATTTATTATGTCATTTAATATCCAATCAAAAAAGCCGAATCAGGTTTCCCCAATCCAGCATTTTCATTACTTCTCTCGCACTCACCATTTAAACTCGATTACTTCGTTCTTCGCAATATTCTTACGCCATAAGGTTCAAGCCGCACGCTCGCTGTTTCCATTGTTTCTTGCAAAAGCATGTCCCAATACGTGTCCCCATCTAACTCGACCGTCTGCACCTTCTGGCCAAAATTCATCAGGAAAACATACGCATACTCGCCATCCGTCCGAACTTGTGCTGTTACTTCAGAAGGTAACCCCGTTTGCAACACGGCTTTGACCCCTGCCTGCTCAACAACTTGCTTATAAAATGGTTTCAAAAACTCCGTATCTGTTCGCGTAGCGATATAATAGGCTTTACCTTGGCCAAATGAGTTCACCGTCAATGCAGGACGACCTGCATAGAAATCATCCCCGTAGACGGCAAGTGTCTCCGCGCCCTCCGTATGAATTAACTCACACAGTTCACACGACTCGTACTCACCTGCTAAATCGAGTGCATTCCCCTCCGATAAGATCAAACGATTCTTCTCATGATCATAGAGGGCATCGATCTCCTCGGACCATATTCCTAGCGTTTTGCGAAGAGGTCCTGGGAAGCCACCCTGGAAGCACAGATCATTCTCATCAACGATACCCGACCAATAGGTCGTAACGAACGTTCCGCCACTAGCAACAAATTGCTCGATGCGCTCCCCGACACCTGGTCGAACTAAATACAGCATCGGCGCCACGATTAGCTTGTACTTACTGAAATCAACATCCATATCGATGACATCGACGGGAACACCGCTATCCCAGAAAGCACGGTAGTGACTGAGAACTGTTTGTTCATATTTGATTCCCATATTACGAGGACCTTGTGAATTCTTCACAGCCCAGCGATTTTCCCAATCGAAAATAACAGCTGTCTCCGCTGGAACCGTCGTACCTATCACATCTGAAAGCTTCTCTAATGCACCGCCAAGCTCAGCTACATCACGAAATACACGTGTATGCTCATGTCCAACATGATCAATAACGGCACCATGCAGCTTTTCACTAGCACCGCGACTCTTTCGCCATTGGAAGTATTGAACGGAATCGGAGCCATGCGCAACGGCTTGTAAGGAGGATAGCAAGTGCATACCTGGCTTCTTCAACTTAGATACAGCCTGCCAATTCGTTAAGCTCGGTGTGCTTTCCATTAATAGAAATGGTTGTCCACCCTTCAACGAACGGAATAGATCATGATTGAGAGCGAACCAAGCTGCCAAGTTGCGTTGATCTAGTGCTTCGTGCCACGTTGGATACGCATCCCATGAAATAACATCAAGCACATCGGAGAATTTCCAGTAGTTAAGACCTTCGAACGCATCCATCAGATTCGTTGTAACAGGCAATTGCGCGTTCGCAGCTTTCAATGGGGCGATTTCATGTCGGCAGAAATCAACCGTTTGATCTGTCACAAAACGTTTCCAGTCCAAGTTCATGCCATGAACTAAGTTTTCACCATGTGGTGCTGGGGATTCAATTTGAGTCCAGCTCGTATACGTATGACTCCAAAATGACGTCCACCACGCCATATTTAATGCATCCAGCGTGCCGTATTTCTTTTGCAACCAGCCGCGGAAAGCTTCCTGACAATACGAGCAGTGACATTCCCCGCCATATTCATTGGAAATATGCCACCCAACTACAGCCGGATGCTGCGCGTAGCGCTCTGCCAGCCGACTGTTCATCATTGTTACCTTCTCCCTGTACACAGGGGATGTGAAGCAATGATTATGACGCGCGCCGAATAAATTGCGCACGCGGTTCGCACCAACCCGCAGTACCTCCGAGTATTGCTCGGCCATCCAAGCGGGCCTTGCGCCACTCGGCGTCGCAAGCCAAGCATAGATCCCGTTTGCGGCGAAAGTGTCGAGCACGCGATCTAACCACTCGAAGGTATACGTGCCTTCGACAGGTTCAAGTGCGGACCATGCGAAGATGCCGATGGCCATCACATTGCATTTAGCCAGCTTCATCATGCGGATGTCTTCTTCTAAGACTTGCGGATCGTGCTGCCATTGATCAGGATTATAATCAGCGCCGTGCATGAAAACCGGCAATTTCGGGCTAATAGGTGGAAATGTTGAAGACAAACGGATCACCTCATGGATTCATTTTATGAAGAAATATGACCCCATTCTATCAGCTTCTTGTCCCTTTTTATACCCTTTAATTTATCGATTGCCTGTCATTTTTCAAGTAGCGGGTTGAATCATTTGTTCAGCGATGAACAGGACATCGGCGAGATCGACTTTGCCATCATTATTAAGATCAGCCTTTTTCGCCCTTTCCCAATCTACTGACCCCGCAGTTGCCTGCATATCGTAGTAAGCCAAAGCCAAGTCTGCGACATTCACGAGCCCGTCTGCGTTAAGATCGGCCGGCTTCATCCTGACTGTAATCGTAGCGAGAACGGTTGAATCCGAACCCTGAATCGCGCCAGTTAGTTGATACATGCCAAGATGATCATAATTCGTTGTAGGATTCGTCTCCCATTGAACAGGTACTTGCAAATACGAATGATCATCGTTATAAACTGCTCTTACCACCGATGGTAGCTCCGGCGCAGCATGTAACCACGAGGTGGCTAGCACCGGTTGAACGGTCATGGAAACAGGAGCCGTTTCTACGTCACCGATACGCGTGAATGTAATATCGTCAACGGATCCCCAATTGTCAGCCTTCCCATCCACTTCAAAACCAATCGTACAGCTACCGTTCGTTACCACGACGTTGATATGGGTAAGCTGCGGATTTTTCCAAGCTGCATAGCCCGTATTAATAAAGTCGGTTTGAATGGGGTTATCACCGTCAACCGTTGCGAAAATTCGGGAAGACACTTCCCCACCGCCGCCCTGTGTATAAGCAGACAGCAGATATCTCCCATCTTCCAAGCCTACGATTCGTTGTGATACCTTGAAATGAAAGGCCGAAGCTGACCAGTAGGCAGCAGAATGCGTCCCTCCAGTCGTATGATTATCTTGACTTTTGATACCGACAGCCGAAGCTTGTTCACCTTCAATTAACCATGGTGATGAATCCGTGCCTTCGAAATCTCCGTCCAAAGCTAGATTCACGGGAGTAGTTGGAACTATGGCTACTGCCTGAGCGGGTCCAACAAAAGGTAGACACCCGATCAATAACGCAGCCGCTAGCACGCCCGATTGAACTACTTGTTTCATATTCATCATAGAAAACCTCCTCCTACTTTAAGTTAATAATGAAACAACCGATAAAGAATAACTGCCGCTTCTGCTCGAGTTGTGTATGCTTTAGGAACAATTCCCTGTCCATTGCCTTGAACGAGTCCGGTTTTGAGCAACGTTGCAATAGCTGCCTTCGCATAGCTCGACACGTCCATGTTGTCCGAGAACGTATCCAAGGTGCTAGTCTCATTACTCATATCCAATCGATGCGCTTGCTGAAGCGCTCTTGCCGTAATAACCATCAGATCTTCTCTCGTTATAGGTGCTTTAGGGTTAAAATGCTGCGCATCACTGCCCTCGATAATACCGAGTGCTTTGGCAATACCTACCGCTTCAGAATAATAATCAGCAGTCGTCACATCTTGAAAACTATCACCTGCATTCGCCGTGAGTCCTAAGGCTTTCACCAACATCACGATATAATCCGCACGAGATACTTCTTGCTCCGGACTAAATGTATCCGATGATGTACCTGTAGTAACACCTTTGGAAGCTAGTGCTTCCACTGCTTTCTGTGCCCAAGCGAAGCCAGCCATATCGCCGAACGTACGATTTACGTAAGCCACAGCATACGTGCTGAAATGTGTCGTGGTAAATATAACGCTATGTGTTGCAGCATCGTACTTCGCATTGGGTACAGCTACCGCTTGACCGTTCCCATCGACATACCAAATGACGATATGATCAGGGTTTTTCAGTTCTTCCCCTGTTGGTTCATAAGGAATCATAACCGTCACTGGGGCAGCCGGATTGTTCCAATGGAGCACTTCATCTCCTGCTCTCAATTTCAAATCAATAACTGGCTTGGTGCCGATTTTCGCTTTCAATACATCAGGCATTTGAGATGGATCTACGGAACCAATTGTCAAACTTATGGGATCCGACTCCTTACCACTCGTTGAGCTAAGCATGTTACTTGGCAAAGATACCGTTCCTTGTGGGGTGATGACCTCCACTAGCTGATTCTCTGCAGATCCTTGTAAAGCAGCTCTAGGCAGTAGTTGCTCATAGGAGTTAGCGCCATCAACCTTCGGCAAAATTACCGATAACTTCTTATTTCCGTTAGCACCCGTTTTCGCTAACTCAACCATTTGCTTCCACACCTCAAGTGAGACGGATGCAACGGCCGTATGGCTGTCATTCAAAGCAGGCGTTTGTTTTAGGCTGGCAGCACCTTCTAAACTAAGTTCGAATGCAGGTCCAGGATTTGGTGGAGCTGCTCCTGTACTTGGCATATTCGTTGGTTCAGATGGAGCCTGTTCAATGTCTTCCGTAACCAACTTAACTTTCACCGAACCTAACGAAGCTGGCGTAATAATTCCACCTGCTGGTGCCGTTCCCCATCCCGCAGAAGCTACCTCAACGATTCCTTCTGACGCATTGGTTTCACCCTTCGCACGCAACGTAAGCGCAACAGAATTCGAATTCAATGACTTTCCGCCCAAATGTCCAAGAATGAGCCTTACAACACCAGGTGTATGCGCATCCGTGGTTAGCAGCTGCACCGCTTGTGAAGCGCTTTGTGCCGATACAAACTCAAACGCATCCGAATCATAGTGGATGACGAGATCCTCTGCAAAAATCGTATCAACTAATCCTCCGTTTCCAACGTTCACGCTAAAGGTCGATCCCTTCGTAACTCGACTTGGCGCTGACAGCGTTTCAGCTGTGCGATCTGTATAGAACTCGAAATCATCCAAATTACCCCAGTTACCCGATTTACCTTCGGCCTTTATCCCAATAGTCGCTGTACCATTCGGCTCTTTACCATGATCTGCTGTATTATTAGAAACCTCAATATTCATCAGAATCGGATGCTTCCATGCCAACCAGCCTGTATTCACAATGCTCTCAGACATTTCGGCACCGCCGTAGTCCTTGGCAAACAACTGCATGCTGCTTTCTCCTCCGCCGCCGTGAGACCAAGCTTTCAGGGTGTATTTCCCGTTAGCTAATCCAGTAATCGTTTGCGTAGCCGAAAATGGCATATCCTGCGGTAAGGAGTAATGGAGTGCATAGGTACTGCCATCATGCGCATTTGCACTATCTGATACCACTTTAATTGCGTTACTCCCCCCTGTGATCGTCCAATTCGCGTTGTTACCACTTTCAAATCCAGGATTGCTCACCAAGTTGGTAGAGCCCTGAACAGTAATTGTGCCAGTGGCTCTTAACGGAACACCCGTCACAGTGCCCTGAAGCTGAATCGTACCTGGATGCTGCAAAGCATCCTCTTCAAAGACATCCCAAGTCACGGGTAAATCACGAACGGAATCATCCGTAAATTCAACCTGCACTTTGCTTGGAAGCACCGGAGTACTGCCAACCGTTACTTTTATTTGTTCCGGGTGTATCGCTGTTGCCTCCGCAACAAAGAGCTCGCCGCTCGGGCTAGCCGAAACACGATTAAAGACATCTAACGATGGCAGGGCATGACCGTTAAAATCAAACATCGCTTGATTTTCCCAACCGTTACCCTCCCCAGCCTTCGAGCTCCACTCCGCACCTTTCACCGGAATCCAATCTGGTTCCCAGTAAAACACCCCAAGCCCCTTCTGATTGGGAACTTGTGCTACAGCGTTCATCACATCATGTACCTCTTGTGCTTGACCTTGAACGGTGGCTTTATAGCCGCCTAATTGTTCTTGACTAGGCCCGAAATTGTTCGAAAAATTGTCGCCATCATTCAACGTGTACGCATAGGCATTCTCAGCTACGAGCACCTCTTTGCCATATCGCTTGGAAATGTCAACCATATTGGCTTGGAGGTCCTCCAGCGGCCCATGCCAATAGGGATAGTACGAAAAGCCAATCACATCATAATCCACCTGACGCGAGGTCAATTGATCAAAATTCCGGCGAAACAGATCGTTGTTCCCACCGTCGGCAAGATGAATCATAATTTTTGTCCGTAGCGCATTCGCATTGTTCGGATCATGGTCACGGACAGCCTGGACACCTTGTTTGATCAAATTCGCCCATCCCTCATAGCCGCCGCTTCCTGTAGTCTGTCCTTCTGGCCACACCATGCCAGTATTCGTCTCATTCCCGATCTGTACCATTTCCGGCATTACGCCTTCATCTGTTAAGCCTTGAATCACATCCGCGGTGTACGTGTACAACGCTTGTTGAAGCTGAACAGAGTTAAGCCCTTCCCAAGCCGCAGGCTTCGTTTGTTTAGAAGGATCTGCCCAGAAATCGCTATAATGGAAATCGAGCAGCACCTTAAGCCCGAGCTCATGGGCTCTTTTGGCAATTTCAATCGTTCTCGCCTTATCGTTATTTCCACCGCCAAGCCCAACTCCATTCGCATCAACTGGATTATTCCAAACGCGTAGTCTGACCCAATTCACCCCATGGTCCTTTAGTATTTGGAGAGCCTCTTTCTCAATACCCTCATCATAAAATTTGCCCCCGCTGACTTCAATTTGCTTCAACATGGACACATCAGCGCCCTTAATGAAATCCGCAGACAGACCAGGGATTGGGTTAATGTGGATGTCACTCGAAGTCGTTGCAGCCAGCGAATCTGCCAGTACGGTTGGTATTGCCGTAGGCAGTATCCCTGAAGTTAACATCGCAGCCATAGCGATTACTAAGCTTTTCTTCATCGTCTCAAATCCTCTCTCTCGCTCTAATGTGAACGCTTTCTTTTCTCACTGCTACATCTTACCAACATCGGAATAGCAGCATAACCCGCTAAAATATCGATTACCTGTTCAATTTATAGACGCACAAAAAAACCGCCTCCTACTTATAGGAAGCGGTCTATTTAACCCTATTTTTTAGCTATTACAGGATCAGCTTGGCTTTGCATTTCAGCCACAACTTTATCAATCCCTGCTTGCTTCAACTTGTCTTTGAAAATTTGCAAACCATGCGCAGCATCGCTTGGATCAACTAAGCCATAGAATAATGGCTTGCCGTACGTTTCCATCACATTGCTGACAGCTGCAACTTCATTCTTCACTTTGGTATCATCGAACGTAAATGTCTCCAAAGGATGGTTAACCGTTACTGTTTTTTTCCAATTCTCTGTGAATTTAATCGTCTCTTCAGCTACAGTCGAATCTAGACGCTCATTCAAAGAGTTCCAGCCCCATGGATCTGTACCGGATGGCGGGAAATCAGCCGAAGCAGGAAGCGGCTTGAACTGATCCTTGCCTACGGGCTCATAGTGCTTGCCTTTGATGCCGTAGTTCGTCAAATCATGAATTTCTGGGTCATAACGAAGAAGGTCAATCGCCATCAGCGCGCGCTCATAGTTCTTGGAGCCTGCGTGAATGGACATCCCATTGTTGATGAACGGATTGGAAAGACGTTTCTTGTCTGCACTTAAGTCGTATAGCTCCACTTTCCAATCCGGATGCGTCGTTTGCATTTCGGATTTCGTACGAAGCAGCGTTCCAAGGTTCCACTCGACAGAAGCTAATTTACCGTCTTTGAAAGCTTGCGTTTTATCCACTTTGTTGGCAATTGCATCACGGGACCATGCGCCTGATTTTTGCGTATCGAACATTTTCTTGGAGAATGTCGCGAATTCTGGCGTATCTACATAATTAAATAGTTTACCTGTCGCTTCTGTTACTTTATAAACGATAGGCAGCTGCGGCACGACAAAGTTCCACTCGTTCGGCTGTATCAACTCTACCGAGTTAAACTCACTTACCCCAATACTTGGTTTGAAATCCTTCTCTTTCTCCGAGATCACTTTCAAGTAATTCACATAATCATCATACGTTTTCAGCTCAGGCAAATTATACTTCTGACGCAGATCACCACGAATACCGATCATATGATAGCTGTATTCAAAATTGTTTTGCGGAATCATATAAATTTTCCCATTGATTTTCGCTTGCTCCCAAGCGACCTTCGGCTCTTCTGCCCAAGTTTTTGGCGCGAATTTCTTAATCAAATCCTCGGTCAATGGCATGAAACCATTCTTTGTAGCTTGCTGCGCATAATAGGACCATGTCGCTGAGAACACCAGATCGAAATCCTCATTCGCTGCAAACATCAAAGGATATTTCTGTTGATATTCGCCCCAATCAAGGAAGCTAATGTCTAACGTTGCATTAATCTTTTGCTTCATCAATTTATTGACTTCCCCATATACCTCATCAAAAGCCTTCGGCTTGGAGCCTAACAGAACCGTTTTCAACTTAACTTCCTTACTTGTATCAATGCCCGTATTAGCAGCTGCTGTTGCGGAAGCGCTTGCTTGTGGAACTGATGACGATGATGCACTTGGTGAAGGCGATGCTTCTTTGGTGCTGCAAGCTGACAGTACCGTTCCCATTGCAAATAAGGATGCCAGACTGAGTGTGGCTAATTTCTTCGTGTTTGCCATGTTATTCTCCCCTTATAAATGATAGATAAGTTATGATAAACCGGGAATTGGAATTCCCGGGGCTACCCTTTTTAACCTTTTACAGCACCAACTGTTAAGCCTTGAACAAAATATCGTTGTACGAACGGATACAAGAAAATGATCGGTCCTGTGACAAGAATGGCTAAGGCCATCTTCAAGCTCTCGCCAGGTAAGTCTGTCACCTGCATTCCGGTAATCGCCATGACCTTGCGAATCCCTTCGAGATTTCCTAACATTTTATATAGTAAATATTGCAGGGTGTACAGTTTCTCATTCTGCACAAACAGCAACGAGTTAAACCAATCGTTCCAATAATTCAGTGCCGTGAACAGTCCAATCGTCGCCAGACCGGGCTTAGCCAAAGGGATAATCAATCGAACGAAGATCGTGAAATCCCCTGCGCCATCGATTTTTGCAGATTCAGTAATCGCATCCGGGATGCTGCGCAGGAATGTTCGTAAGATAATAATATAGAACACATTTAACAATGGCGGGACAAGCAGCGCCCAGAAGGTATTCTTCATGTGTAAATAGTTAACCATTAAGATATACCATGGAACAAGTCCACCGTTAAACAGGGTTGTAAAGTAGAAGAAGAATGAAAATCCGCTGCGCCACTCAAAATCCTGACGCTGCAGCACATACGCTGCCATCGCAGAAATGAACAATCCAACAACTGTTCCTGTTACCGTCAATGCAATAGTAAGCAGATAGGAGCTCACAAATTGCTCAGGATGCTTGAGCGCAAACGTGTAGGCATCCCACGAAAATTCCTTCGGCCATAATCGAAACCCATCACTCGTGATCGACGATTCACTTGTTAATGATCCGCTAATGATGAGCAAGAACGGAATCAAGCAAGCCAAACATATCACTGCTATAAAGACATAGCCAACCGTATCCAAGATTCGCTGATCGATTTGACTCTTTTTCACACTGGTTGTACTCATAGGTCCACCTCGCAAGTTGCTGTAAGTTTAGAATAACGCATTATCTTTATCCGATTTACGTACTAAGAAATTCGTCACCATGATCGTTACAAAACACAGAATCGATTGATAGAAGCCAATCGCAGACGACATCCCGATTTCATTGTTTACGAGTAAGGAGCGATACACATAGGTGTCAATGACATCCGTCGTTTCATACAGCAGGCCATTATTTCCCACCAGCTGATAAAACAGTCCGAAATCGCCACGGAAAATGCCGCCAATCGCTAGCAGTACAAGAATCGTAATCGTTGGTCGAAGTGATGGTAACGTGATATATCGAATGCGCTGGAACACGTTAGCTCCATCGATTTCCGCTGCTTCATAGGTCTCACGGTCAATGCTCAGAATGGAGGCCATATAGAATACAGCGCCGTAACCGACGGCTTTCCAAGCTGAGAAGAAAACTAAGATATATTTCCAATATTCCGTTGTCGTATAGATATCTAGTTCAGGAATGTGCAGGGCACGCAGCAACGTATTGACCGTACCATGTTCATAGTTAAACAAATTGTAAGCAACAGCCCCTACGACTACCCAGGATAAGAAGTAGGGTAAAAACATGACCGTTTGCGCTGTTTTACGAAACAGCTTGGACCCGATCTCCGCCATAAAGATAGCGACAATAATTTGCAGACCGTTATTAATCAGTATGAATGCCGCATTGTAGAGCAGCGTGTTCCTGGTTACTCGGAAGGCATCTCCTGTCAGGAAGAAGAACTTGAAGTTGTCCAAACCTACCCAAGGCGACCCCATAATTCCTAAATCATAGCGATACTGTTTGAACGCCAGCACAATACCCGCCATCGGTACATAGCTGAAAAGCAAGAAGTAAATCACTGCCGGCGCGATCATGAATAACAGCGCTTTCTTGGATCTCATGCGATACAGGAGTCCTGTTCTCATCTCTATCCTTTCCCCCATCCGTTTCTTGTTGTCTCTCTCCTGTATCTAAATTAACAGGTTACTCGAAACGTGATAACCCGACAAAATATCGATTCCCTGTAACTTTTGCAGATGGCCCCGCTAAGTAGTGGTATTGCATGTAAATATGAGATAATCTATAGCTACATCTAAGGGGGGGTTGCCCAATATGAAACTTCTATTTGCAGAAGATGAGAAATTCACGCGAGAAGGCGTACTCAAATCCGTCAGTTGGCAGCGTCTTGGCATCACCGAACTCATTGAAGCTGTAGATGGTCTGGATGCTGTTGCTATTGCGGAACAGTTCAAACCGGACATCGTGCTCACCGATATTCGCATGCCGCGGATGGATGGCATCGAGCTTGCCTTTCATCTTCGCCGCAAATACCCGCAGTGCAAAATCGTCTTTATGAGCGGCTATGCCGATAAAGAATATTTGAAAGCCGCGATAACCTTGAAAGCGGTTAGTTATGTAGAGAAACCAATTGATGTAGAAGAATTAGAAGATGCCCTGCGGGGGGCGATTGATATCGTGCTGGAAGAACAGCGACATGTTGCCAATGATACGGTAGCCAAAGAAAACAAGAGCTACATGAAGCAAGAAGCCGCTTTGCAGCTAATTCGCGGCGGTTATGATGAGGACATGCTGCATAGTCGCTTATTGGCCGCTGATTTCACTGCTGTCATGCATGCACCTGCAGCAACGGCTGTCATCAAACTGATATCACCTGGATCGCAGAAAGAAACGCTGGGACATTTGATTAATGAAGCGCTCTCTGGCAGTGAGAAGCCCTATTTGTACGCTTGGAAAGATGATCATCACGCGATTGTTCATTTCTTTTCGCAGCAGCATGACAGTGTCGAGATCAGCCATGTTCAACATCTGTGCTACGAGCTGTCCACCGCCTTGAAGCGGGAATATGGCTTATTTTCCATCGCTGCGGGCAAAATCGTCCCTTCCGCCTATAAGCTGCAGGAGTCTTATACGAGTGCTGTGCTCCGCTTACAGGAGTCGTTTTTTCACAAGCCGTGCTCGCTCATACTGCATGATAATACGGGAAGTGATACTCATTCGCTGCATTATGTGGCCCAGCCCGAACAGGTAGTCCGCTTCTCGGAAGCGTTGACTGAAGAGCATTTCGCTGACGCCAATCAGCTGATCGCGACGATAACAGCCGATATTCGCCAACATCCAGGCACGCTGATTGTAAGTGTGAAAGAACTCTACTACCGCTTCATTCTGGAAATGGATAAATTTGCGCAAAGCCGGAACGTCACCCTCTTCGACACCTCGGAGGAAAATGATGTGGCTTGGAAGCTGATTCTGGAATGCCACTATTTGGATGACATCCACCGTGTTACAGCCATGAAACTAGAAGAATTGAGAAAAGCCATTCAAGAGCGCTCGAGTGGTGGCATGTCTTCCACAAGCTCCCGAATCGTGCGTTTCATTCATCTGCATTACGCCGATGACGATCTTTCCGTGCAGGATGTCAGTGATCATATGCAGATGACGGCTTCGCATCTTATTTCGATTTTCAAAGAAGCGACCGGGAAAACGATTAAACAATATGTGACCGAATATCGGATGGAAAAAGCGAAGGAGCTGCTGCGCAACAACCGACTGAAGGTTCTCGATGTGGCTTCGCAAGTGGGCTTTAAGGACGGGGAGCATTTCGCCAAAATCTTCCGTAAATCAACGGGCATGACGCCCTCCGAGTATCGGGAGCGGTGCCAATCATGATCTTCACTTTCATTCAAATGATGCGCAAATGGCTGTATAACACGAAGCTGCGTCATAAAATTATGTCCACCTATTTGCTGCTGATCATGCTGCCTCTCGGCTTCTACCAGTTCATTGCATCCGAGAAAATGTCCGATATCATCATCAATCATGTCACCTATTCGGCTAAGCAAGGCTTTGATCAGACGTATTCCTTTCTTAATTATCGCGTGCAGCGGATTGCAGAGACGACGAATATTCTCGTTTCCAACTCCGCCATTTCGGACATTCTGATGGATAACAACGTAACAAGTGATATTAATCGGGAGCTGCAGGAATACGCCAATCTCAAAAAACTGCTCCGCTCCATGCAGGATAGTCTCGATATTTCACGGGTTATCCTATATGTGCCGAGTGTGTTTATTTTCGCGAATGAGACTGAGAATTTCTTGCCATTGGCTGAAACCAAAGACAGTCCTTGCTTTGATCGATTAAATGATTTGCATGCCAAATATTTATGGTGCTCTGCGCCTGAGCTAGGTAAGAAAGCTTCCCATGACAGTTCATCGCTTTATGTTGTTCGCAGTATTTTAGATCCTAACAATTACGCTAACCCGATCGGTCAACTGCGCGTGGATGTTCAAGCGGAAACGATTCGTTCTATGCTGAGCAAAGCAAATGTGGTCAGAAACAGCACGACTTTCTTGGTGGATCAGAATCAACAAATCGTCTTATCTTCGGATCCGTCAGTAACCACGCTAGTCAATCTGCCTGATACGTTGGATGATGCCGTATCCACCACTTGGCAAACGAATAACAATTACTATTTGTTCAGGCAGCTTCCCTCCAATTGGGGGATGGTCACTGTCATTCCACTCCATGAAGTTGTCCAGCAAAGTCATCAATTGCGCAATGATTTGTTGGTCATTTTGCTCATCGTGACCGTGATCGCCTACTTATTAGCCTACCTCTTCTCCTTCTCCGTCACTCGGCGCATCACCCAATTAACCAGCCGTCTGCGGGATGTACAGAAAGGAAATCTGATAGCACTAGCTCAAACGCAGGGTCGAGATGAAATTGGTGAGCTGATCCAAACGTATAATTACATGATCGAGCAAATAAGCTCTATGAATAAGGAGCATTACCGTCTGGGGCAAGAGGTCAAAAATGCCGAATTAAAAGCACTTCAATCTCAGATAAATCCGCATTTTCTCTACAATACGTTGGATTTGATTAACTGGATGGCGGACAGCGGGTTGAACACGGACATTAAGAAAGTCGTCAAGGCACTCGCTCGTTTCTACAAAGTCAGCCTCAGCAGCGGCAAAGATATTATCACACTCCGCGAGGAGCTGCAGCATGTCTCGTTCTATGTGCAGATTCAGAATATACGATTTGAAAATAAGATTGATTTTCAGATTGACGTACCTGAAGATCTGCTCAGTCATCCTATCCCGAAAATCACTCTGCAGCCGCTTGTCGAGAATGCTATTCTTCATGGTATTTTAGGACGAACGCAGCGTGAAGGCAGCATCTCGATTCGGGCTTATCTGGAAGATCAAACGATGCATCTCCTCATCAAAGATGATGGTGTGGGCATGAGTCCCAACCTCATCGAGGATATGATGGCAGGCATTAGCCGCAGTCGGATCGGCGGGAGCAGCTTCGGCGTCAAGAACGTAGGCGAACGTATTCGCCACTATTTCGGGGATCCTGCGAAACTTACTTATCGAAGTGTCCCAGGAGTGGGGACCGAGGTTGAGATTACATTTCCTTTTTCAGTAGAGGAAGAATGAGATGACTGCAGATGCGGAGGGTGATAGGTGAGATGAAACGACTTTTAGTTATTTTGTGCGTTCTCTTCGTTATAGCTGGCTGCTCTTCAATGACGAGTAACAAAACTGGTAGTTATCCAAGCACCGTTGCTTGGCATAACATCCTGTATGGACTATCAGCTACCGAAGTAACTGCTCAAGATATTGGCAAGCAAATAGGTCAAATTGAGCGACGAGTTGCGCCAATGCCTAAGAAAAACGGGGACGCAAATGATAAGCCTGTTGGCAGCCTGTTGTTTGAGATCAAAGGGATAGATGTGAGTGACGTCATCGCGGTAAAGGTAAATGACACGTATTTCAGGGCTTCGAAGATGGGACCCTTGCAATAGAGGAATAGACACGGAACCTAGTTCCGTGTCTGCACCCCCGAATCTATAGTGAAAAAGCCAGCGAATACCCGCTGGCTTTTCCTCTTATTGATTAAATTTCACTAATCGTTGAATGATGACTGCTGCTTGCGCACGAGTTGCCTGCGCCAGTGGCATGAACTTGCCATCGCTGCCTTCAATAATGCCTGCGTTTTGCATCAATACGATCGCTTCTGCCGCGTAAGCTGCAATATCCGAAGAATCAGCAAATGTCGTTCCTTGTTGACCTGTCTTCAGATTCAGCTTCAGTGCCTGCAAGCTGCGGAAGACCATGACTCCCATATCTTGTCTGGATATTTCGCTATCCGCACCAAAGCTTCCATCCTCCCTACCACTGATAATGCCTAACTTCTCAGCAGCAGCTACCGATCCAAAATACCAATCCGCTTGGTCAATATCGGTGAAATAGGATTTTGCTTGGTCTTCAGCTAAGCCTGCAGCCCGCATTAACATCGTTAAGAACTCAGCGCGTGTTACCGGATTGCCAGGCATAAACTTGTTATCGCCTACCCCGTTTACCACTTCCCTAGCTGCCAATGCTTCAATGCTGGATTGTGCCCAATCCGATCCTTCCAGATCACCAAAGGTTATATTGGAATAACTAATGCTGTACGTTCCGAGCTCACTCGTACTGAATTCCATCTTACCTGTAGCAGGATTAAAGGTGCCATTGATGATAACTTCGTGCTTACCTGCTGCATCTAGATGGTGAACAACCACATTCGCTGGCTTCTCACCCGGCTTCAATTGATAAGTAATACCAACCTTGACGGTTTCGCTATCGAGTCTTGTAACTGGCTTCCCATCAATCTCGATTCCTAATTGATACACTGTACCGCTCCCCGAAGATTTCTCTTCAAAAGTCCACTGAAAATCCTTAGCTCCCGCTTCAGATTCACCTTTCAGTGCTTGAACAGGAAGTTTCACTTCAAAGCTATTCGTCTTGAATGCCAATTGCGTAATACCGCTTGCGATGGCTTTATCTAGAAGTGCCACTGGAATAACCGCACCAAGTAGCTTATCCCTTTGCTCGTTAGGTAAATCAAAGCTCATTTTGTTGTCCTTGGCATTGTCAAACGCTTTGCTGAAATCCTCTTGACTAATCGTTGTAATATTGCTGCTTTCACCTTTAGGATCAGGCGTTACAGAACCTGGGTTAGATGTTGGGTTTGTCCCTGGATCTGTTCCCGGGTCTGTCCCTGGATCCGATCCCCTTGTCACCGTTACATGTGCAATAGCTTTCAAAGCCGTCTCACTTACCGTACCCTGTACGTCAAATGTCCCTGCTTGCGCATAACTAGCTGCATTCACGGCATCCCATGTAACGCCAAGCTGAGCAGACGTCTCATCTGTATAGATAGCCGTTATTGTTGCTGGCAATACTGGCGCTACGCCAGCCACCGTCGACACATTCACTGCTGTAATGGAAGTGATGACATTCTCCCGAGATACAACTACATCATAATAGTTGAACACATTCGCATTGACTGTACTCATGGCTTTCAATCGAGCTGTACCGGGATTCACGCCTGTCACTTGTAGATCTAATCCATTCGCGACAATGGTAACTACTTTATTGCTGCCATTTGTTGCGTTTTGACTCGCTACGAACCATTTGACATAATCGCCTGTCGCATACAAAGCATGCAAACCTGATATTGATGCGTGTAAAGTCACAGCTTGATCAACTTCAAGCGATGCTTCACCTGTGATCACCATGCCTGGGGTTTGACCCGGCAATTCCGAAACAGGCGTCAAAATAAATCGATCAGTATTAATCACTTTGTTCGATCCACCTTGGAACTCAAACCGGAATATTTTCTCTCCAGCCGTTGCAAAGGTAACATCGCCTATCGTATGAAAACCGATTTTCTCAGCGGCAAGAACTTGCCCATTTTCCATTTTTTGGTCCCAAACAGGACCTGTTTTTACACCATCCACAAACCACTGCCCAATACCTCTGTTTGCATTCACTTTCGCTGCGACTTGAATCCGATAGACGCCTGCCTTTGTCACATTCAGCTTAAAATCAATGTAACTGCCTGCTGTTGTTGCTGTAGATGCGAAATTCAAGCCCTGCGCGGACGCATTCGGTGTACTTCCACTACTTACTACCGTTTGTGTTCCACCACTTACCGTCGTTTTCCCAGCTATGCTCAAATCCGCAGCCACATAAGTTGTTGCCGAAGAAAGTGTCGGAATAAACACATCCTCCGTAGCTTCGAATTGGTCAATGTGCAGGGTGCCCGAACCATTTGCTCCGAAGCTTACATCTACCAACATCACGGCTTGCTCATTGTGGCCATAGATCACAACTTTGCCTGACGTATTCGCTTTCCCTGTACCGGTAATCACGATTTGATTGTCTACAATCGCCAATTGTGCGCTATCCACATTTTCGTCGGCATACAGAATTTGATAATCTGTACCTGTATACTCCTGAATCCAATAGGCTCGGCCTTTCGACGAATTCTCGGTAAGATCAATCGTAAAGCTCTTCAATTGCTCACCAGCGAGCAGCCCTTTGAATCTGTACGTAAAGATGCCTGTATCATCAAGCGAAATATCTTCGATTAGATACTGTTTCGTTGGATCCAACCATCTGAGATTCACATCCACACTGGACGCTCCTGCTTTGCCGCCGCCTGTAGCAATCATCAAGGCATGGTCCTTGTTCGGCGAAACCTGCATCATCACGTAAGGACCTGCTTTTTGATCAACCCAGGAAGCCGCACTATTACTATCCCAACCTACACCGTTATACACGGGGCGAATGATAGAATCCGTCATCTCCTTAATACGACCGGAGTTTCTCCAAGCATTCAATTTAGCCATCAGATCAATATTCTTCTGACTCCAACCTTCTGGTGAACTGCCATGCTTAATATTTCTTGCAAATAAATATTTGTAATACGTCGACATATCACCCGTTGTCAGATTCCCGATATTGAAGTAAACCGAGTTCAACGGCAAATGTCCGAACAAGCCTGCAAAAATTGGAATATCCAAGTCTTCACCATATTCTGTCGTCGCTGTTGTCCAGCCATTATCTACGACATGAAGCAATTCATTCGTACGATCACCCTGCGTCGGCCAAATATCAACCTCTGTCGTATATTTCACCATATAGTCCGGATTTTCATCGACAACTTCATTCAATACATGATTCGTTAGGACATTTTTGCGATACACATTATCCGTTGGATGTGAATATGTAGTTACATCTTGATTCGGCCAGAATTCAGTTAAATCGACCATTTGGTGTGATAAATGATACTCATCGATTAAATAGTAGATTTTCTCTTTCTTAGCTGCAATCACAGCTGGATCGGCCAAATCGTTTCCGCGATTATGATAACCACCGGTCATGGAATACCACATACCTAGCAGCAATCCTTTATTTTGAAAATAATTCGCAAGCCCCTTCATGTCGTTCGTAATCGATGGAAGTGCTTCAACACCATCTCTTGATGTGCCCGTGTCATTGGCATTATTCCAGCCATCGTCAAACATAAACATATCGAAGCCCACAGCATTGATTTTCGGTACGGCTACCGTTTTGTAGAACTCTTCATTACGTTTGCTTTCTCCCCACTGCCAATCGTTCGTATTGAGGATCGTTGATGTGTGATTGTACTTAAATCTCGCTCGCAAATGTTCTTCAACAGCCATCTTCCCATCGACGATATCGCCTTGGAAGACGCTCAAATTAACAGCGATATACTCAAATTTCTCACCTGGGAACAATACAAGCTGCAGAGCTTCTGGGTTCGTAGCGACATTCACCATATGACCTTTGAAGGCACTGATACCAGCAAAAGCACGAACCATATATGGAGCCCCTGTATCCGGTGAACCGGGATCTCTTTTCAGAATCTCCGTTTTCGAGTTCACCTCGGGTCCTACATAAAAGCCATCTCCCGTATTGTAACGGTTAATGATAACCTTAATATCCTCGCTTGCTTTCTTCGTGTCGGTTTGATCAACACCACCTGTTGTACTGTTCCATTTGGATAAGTACACATAGTGTAAATTCCTTGCTTCGTCTGGAAAATCCAACGTAATCACATCCGAAGATGTAATTTGCAAGCGTTTGTCAGCACTATTATTCGTAATGTAGGCTTGGTATTTCAAGCCTGCTTTACCATCAAAGAGCTCGAAGGAAAGCGTAACGGTAATACCATTTTTCGTAACAGGAATCTCCAATCGCTTTCCAACCTTAGATATAACACCATCGGTTGCTGTCATCGAAATGTCCGTAGTAGACGCCGTACCAAGCAAGAATCCAGTGTCATTGGCATCCAAGCTTAGTGTAGAACCGATCGCTTCTTTCCCTGTTTCTCCATTATTCAGTAAGCGATAGTTGTAATGGAATAAGGTGGAATTGTTATCAGCTTCAATTTGAGGCAAATATTCTCTACCTGCTGCTTTATTATAGAAGCTTCCGATCTTGATACTTCCATCATCCGTAAATTGGATTTTGGTTCGAAACGCATCATTCTCGAGTGTCCATGTGTTCGCATAATCAGAGATCGGTGTTGCGCTCCGCTCATTCGATGCAGATACACTCGCTCCTGCCTGATTGAAGGCAGATACGACGAAGTAATAAGGCACTTCACTCGTTAACCCAGTAATCGTTATGCTACTAACGGGACCTACCGTGACAGTCTCTGAATAATTGCCGCTTGCCGTCCCGTATTTAATCGTGTAACCGGTAGCTGAATTCACGGGCTCCCAGTTAAGTACGACAGTGTTGTGTCCAGCAACTGCGCTTGTCAGGTTGGGAGCTGCTGGTACCTCATTGGAGCCGGCAATATTAAATTTGGCGTGGAACGTTTTCCCCATAGAACCATTCGTTTGAACGGTTAATTTAACCGTAGGAAGCAGCTGCGTTACCGTGATTCCCGGTTCTGTTGAGATTGTCGCATTCGCAGGCAAATGAATCTCGATAGCGATACTGCCCGTATTCTCGTGCGTCGGATCGGAAATGGATACATCTAACACATCGGCAGATTTATGTGTCATGACCGATGCTTTCTTATTACTCGTAATCCAATTACTTCCGTTATCTTGGATCGATTTCGTCGTATCGTTCCAGAAATTAGCACCAACAATACCGAGCGATTTCTCTTTCACCGCTTGTGCGTCTGTCGAGTTCTCCAAAATCTCGACATCCGGATGGCTGGCATAACTGCCTGTTTCCGCTGAAGAATAATTCGGAAGCGTGACATACTGATACGTTCCATTCATAGGATTCACACCATGATCGAACCATAATGACATATAATTGCTTGTAAAAGGCGTCGTTAATGCCCCTGTACGGCCATCAATTTGGTTCCAAGACCCTGTTCTCGCTTCGCGGAGGCCTTTGACCGTTGCAGCTGTTGGGAAATAATAGCCGATATCGGTATTCGGCGTTTTGCCTGCCAGATGCGCCCATTGGACGTTATTCATCGTCTCATTCCAGCCGAGCGCGGCTGATTTCCCCGCATTATTTACAGTAAATGCATTATCGCCTGCGCTATCGATTTTGCGGTTATCAACAATCGTCTCAATCGTACGGTTCTCCGTACTCGTGATGCCTGATCCAAGTGCTACAATTTCATTATCAAACATGAACCAGGACTTCTTCGCTGTAAGATTGCTGTATAGCGCATCCAACTCCATGCCCGAGACACCGTATTCGCCAAGGATTTCCGTGCCGCCAGTCCAGCTGTTCGCGCTCGTGTTATTTCCGCCTGACGTTCGTGTTTGACGATCAACGGTCGTGCCCGGAAGACGATAAGGATCAACTGTTTGCCAGTAGTCATCCGTAAATTGCCCCAGATCATTATTGTACAAGTAGGTCATGCCATCGCCAGTAAACCAACCTTTCAAATTCTCACTGTTACCGGACTCATAGTTAGCTATACGATTCGAATGCATTCGGATGGCAAAAGTAAATGCAGATCGCCGCTGAATCGCTTGATCCATACTGGCGAATTGCTTAAACGCGACCTGCTCGCCACGTGGCGTCACGCCGGCATCTTGCACGATATTTTTCGCTAGCACGATATAATCAATCGAGTTTCCAAGGTAGAAATTCAAGTACGTATCCGCTTGGATCCAGTATTTGATCATACTTTTGAAAAGAGTTGTATGCGCAGGTGGCGCAAGTTGGGATAAACGAATGACGGCTCTCGTAATGCGCTGAGCTGTTATATGGTCCGTTGCGTAGGAACGTGAGATTTCCCGCCCTCTGGACATATCCATAACCAACCCTTTATACATGAAGGGTTCGAAGTTATCGTAAATCCACTGATACACATTACTTACTTTAGGGTCGGTGACTGTCCAAGTTGTGCCGTTTAAGGCATAAAGCATATCAGCCAAATTCGCTAGCATCGTCGCTCCATATCCACCATTGTATGGCGTAACGTCATGCTGGATAAAGGAACCATCCTTATAAAATCCGTCACCAGAAGTGACATATACGAATACGGGGCTCAGGCCATCACGGGCCATGGCAATCTTGGCGGCATTTTTCACAATGATACCGCGATAGGCAACCACTTGGCTTTTCCAAACCCGATTCGCTGCCGTCATATCAACGATCGGTGTAAAATGTTCTACGGCATTCATGTAATTAGCAATTTGTGTGGAGGATAAGTCATCGTACAGGAGGATGACTGTATCGTTGAGTGCGAGTGGCGCTCCCATCCACCAATCCCACCAATTATCATAGAGCACCTTGTTTTCGTTGAAGCGGTTCGTGTACATCCAATCGAGCGCTGACTGGAGATCCGCAAGCAAAGCCCCATTATTCTGTAGGGCAGAACCTGTTGTTGCATAAGCAATCGCCATTTCCTTCAAACGCGTGTAGGTCGAAGTTATTTGAGCCGAATTTGACGTGCTAGCCAAATCGCTCCAGAGTGCAGCACGATCCACTGTTTTCAACATGGAATCCCAATTTGCTTGCGCTTTGGCCGTTAATGCTATGATTTGATTAGCAATATCAGGGTCTTGTTGATTATAGTAAGCGCCGCCAGTCAACATGACTTTCAACTTATTTCGAAGCGTATCAAATTCGTCCGCTGGTGCAGCAGTAACTGTAATGTGTGCTACAGCACGAATAGACGTTCCTGTTACTGTACCGTTGACATCAAAGCTACCTGCTTTGGCATACAGCGTATCTGCATATGTGTCCCATTGAACAGCTCGCTGTACTGTGGACTGATCCGAATAAACAGCCGTAACAACTGTTGGCAGTACGGGCTTTGTTTTCGCTTGCGTTGTAACTTGAACTGGCTGTATGGCAGTAACGGCTAATTGCGGAGTCGTTACCGTGATGGTTGCGATCGCTGGTATCGCTGTCCCAACAACAGCACCATTCACTGTAAACGAGCCCAATTGCGCGTATTGGGAAGCTTGGATATTCTCCCAAACGACAGGAGAGAATTTGATAGACTCATCTGTATATACAGCTGAAACAACAGATGGCATAACAGGAGGAGTTCCCGTAGACGTCGTGATGGCGACTGGGGAAACCGATGAGATGGTTCCTGTGAATGGGAGAATCTCTCCTGTTCCCAGTCTCACTTGATCCACGGTTAAATTCGCAAATGACGCCGAATCCCCACCAATTTTGATTAAATAAGACCCACCTGTTCCATTTGGTGCACCACTCCACGCTAATGTACCATCTACGTAAAGGTCATAGGTATAGTTCGAATGAACGACCACACGATAGGCATGATAGACCGTCGTATCGAGGGTATACGATTTGGTCGAATTGGAGGCTTTATTTTGCACCACACCACTTGTCCCATAGGTTAAATAAAAGCTAATTAAATAAGAAGCACCCCGCACCGTAAACTCATTGAGTGTTCCTGCAGCATTCACCTTGGCTATGGCTTCAAATGTGAACGCACCTGAAGCAGGGGCAACGGTTGTCGCTGGTGCGACTGGCTGCTTTAACAGGTACGTAGATTTATCAGACGCATCCACAATCGTTACATTCCCCGTATTTTGCGTGACCGATCCAGTGAAACCCGTTGTTTTCTGCTCTGTCCAGCCAGTACTCGTGAAATTACTCAAATTATCATTGAGCAAATCCCATGGGCCGCTAGCGGCATACGACGGTTGAGGCAAGCCCCCTACAAGTAGGCTAAACAACATCATCACGCAGATTACACTAGATATACTTCTTTTTATCAATGCCTACACACTCCTTACATCTTTTATTAAGCGCTTTCTTAGCCTAAATAGAACATATCATCCCTGCCTTCACCTAGATAGAACGCTAACTTGATAAAACCTATCTTGAATTAACCACTTTCTAGCGGCAGTCAATTATTGATAGGAATACGAACGAGTCGTTGATATTTAGGTAGGTTGTAACTGGAATTCATGTTAAATGAAGGTATTGTTGAACAAAAAAAACAAGCACCGATGTTCGATCGGTACTTGCTCACATTTACACGATTACTCGAGTATAAAACTTCTTCTAATTTTACTTATTTGGTCCGTCATTGAAATAAATTCGGCAGTGAGCTTTTCATCATGAGGATTATACTCGACATCTCCTGGGGGAAATAAGAGAAACACATGGTCCGCATCTTCTCCTAATTTGTAAAGTTGACCAATGCCCTTCGTGGTAGAACCATTTGCAAGCCAATCTTCCTTTGTCCATACGGAAATGCTAAATAGGACACCACCAAACGCTTTATTTGCCTTATTGATAAACAGAAAGTTCAAACGTTCAGATTCTTCATCTTTCCGCTCTTCGACCTCATATTTCCCCTCCCAGCTAGATGGGATATTCAGCGTAAACTGATATTTCAAATTTTTATATAGCATACTAGGAGCTTCACTAATAATCCGATGATTGACAGCACCGATATGAAGGTAAACCGTATCGTAATTCTTGAAATCCCCCTCTCCCTCGGTTACAAACGTTTGGGCATCTACTCCGAAATTATTTCCCGAAATGACGGCTTCACCTATTTTCTCATTATCCTCGTTGTAAAAGGACAAGCCCGCTCCGATCATATTTTGACTGTTGCCAACGCCTTTAAATTTCAATTGACCTGTAACTTTGGTTGTATTCCCTGCTTTTGTTAAAATTAAATTTCCCACTGAGATATTGGCGTAATCTGGATCTTTGATGTCTAACGGTTTATTTTTAACGACAATTCTTTCTGTATCCGAATCGTAATCTATCGTTGCTCCCAAATTTTCAGACACAAAGCGAACGGGTACATAGGCATGTCCATCCACATTTAGAATCTGATACTCATTATTCATCTCAACTTGGCTGCCATTAATCTCAAAACTTGCCGGAAACAATAACGCTTGAATCGTGTTAGAAGCGAAAGCTACAGACGATCCTGCAAGTAGTAGACCACAACTCAGACCTAAAATAAATTTCTTCATAGTTGGCTCCTCCCAAACATATCCATCCCATATTTTAACAATTCCATCTCATTAGACGCATCATCTTCGAAATTGTTTCAAAATGAAAAAAGCCGAGCATCGTTCGCTCGACTTTATCTCGTTTATTCAAGTTGATTGATTACAGCCGTCCACTTATCACTTTCCCAAGCCACCTGCGCGCCAAGCGCCTCGGTAGCAAATCGTAGGGGTACATACGTAGAGCCTTCAGCGGAAATAAAAGGAGCATTCGAAAGTGCCTGCCATGTTCCGTTAACTTGCGCTTGTTTCTTCCCAATGGACAAAACAATCGTTTTGGAGCCTTTCACAATCGTAACCTCTTGACGTGTTCCCTCCCAACTCACTTTGGCTCCCATCGCTTCAAATACACCACGAAGCGGGATGAACGTACTTTCACCAATGATTTTGGCCTTTGGAGAAACGTCAATGTAGGTCCCATTGATACGAATACCAACATCGTTATGCGTAAATTTCTTAGGCGGGTCCGTTTTGACCGGATTTCCTTTCTGTTCCGTAGACGGCTCAGCTGGGTTTTCAACAGTTGTGAAAGACCATGCTTTATTTTCCACAGTTACCTTATACGTTTCTCCATAAGCAAGCTCATGTTTCGGAATGATATGCCAAGCGTTCGTATCTCCAAGCTCTTGCTTTAATTTGTAAATCTCGATTGGTTCATCTTGACTATTCATCAGCGAGGCGGTCACGTCCGTCTTATTTTGAGCTACCCCCGCATACGTAATGAAGTAACCCGACTTCTCCAAATTAAATTGTTCCAGAGGATTAGGTATCTCGAACCCATAAAATCCAATCGGTACCCCTGTCTGTCCATCGTAGGGATAAACGCCTGTTCCTGTGTGGGTAAACCACCTCTTAGCTGGGTTTAGGACAAGCGCATGCTTGTTATACCCAACGCCTAATAGTGACATGTCCGGAAGAATCAAACTCGCGCGATGAAGTGGCGCATCCAGCAAAGACTGAACGCCAACTTCTGGCGAATCGGTAGTAAACGAAACATCCTCAAACACACCGAATTGTTCTGTATCAAAACCTGTCGCGGCTGCCCGATCCCAGGGAAGTTTTCCAGAGAATCCTTGCTTATTTGGTGTTTCTGTATGGCCGTTCTCTTGATTGAGGAGGAGATAATTCGCATGATTGCCGGCTGCTGTTGTAAGTGAAGGATCTAATTGCATCGTTGGAATACCCATATGTATCCTGACGTCATTCAAATAGTCTAGTGCAGCGCTTTGATCATCGATGCCTGCTGCTTGTGCACTGAGATTCCCGATTAGCATGGATACCCCAGCAAGAACAGCTGCTAACTTGACACTCATTTTCAAACCATTTTTCATTGTACCTCCGTAACACTTTGTTAGATTTCCACGAATCATTCCTTTTCGACAAAATCCCTCCCAATTCCTGCAAAAGAAGATGAAAAAGGCCACCGAGATCCGACTCGGCAGCCTTTGAATTTTACACAATTGTCCCATGAAATAGAATTTATTTGCCTTTATACTACTCTCAGTCCAATCTAACCGCTTTATCAGGATCTCTCAAATAATCAAACATGCTTTTCACCTGAGCATAAGTGTTCCGTTCTGCTGATAATTCCGGCAGCTCACTTTCACCGAAAAAGCGCACATCACTCGTTTCCACGCCGACCACTGCTTCTCCGCCAATTATGCTGCAAAGAATAAACATCTTATAGATGTGATAAGGCTCTGGTGGATGGTCATGGAACTTTTTATCCAAAACAGCGAGTAATCTCACAGGCACCACATCAAAGCCAGCCTCTTCCCTGATCTCTTTCACAGCAACTTCTGAAGGCGAGTAGCCATTATCAGCCCATCCTCCAGGGAGCGCCCAAGCGCCATCTGCTTTTTCCTTTACGAGTAGTATTTTATCATCTTCAAAAACCACACCTCGAATATCAACCTTCGGTGTTGCGTACCCGGTTTCATTGGCAAAGCTAAGGTTAATTGTATCCTTGCCCACCAATGTGTACGTATCCAGAATATCCACACTTATTTCCCGAAGCGCCTGGAATCGTTCCAGATCATAAACATCCTTCGAATAGGTTAAGCCGATCTGTGCAATCGATTGAATTTGTTTGGCCCAGTCTAACCATTTAAGGCTTTGTTTATAATTATTTCTTAGCAGTTTTTGAAACTCTTCAATTCTTGTGAAAATGAAATCAGGCTCAATTTCAAAATGAATGCTTTGATAAGTAGAAAGCCATTGAACACCATAGGTTCTTAAGCCAGCTGCTTTTCCTGCCTTGATATCTGCATTACTGTCGCCAACAAAAACAGCTTCCTCTTGCGAAACGCCTAGAAAATCAAGTGCTGTTATAATCCCTTCGGGATGCGGCTTTGGCTGTTGTACGTCATCCCCCGTTATCACAATATCAAAGAAATTCGACAAGTTCAGAGTTTCCGAAGAAATCTGATACGCTTTTCTGCTTTTCCCTGTGATAATCCCCATTTTCATCCCATTCGATTTCAAATAAGTGAGAAGCTGAAGCATGTCATCAGAAATAGGCACTTCTGCTACATGATGTTTCGCATAAATTGAGTAATAGTCAGAAATAGCTTCTATTACATTTTCCTTATTTCTAAGATTTCCAGCAATGATTTCATCCTCCGTTGGACCAAACATGGCAATCAGTTCATCTGTGGAAACATCCCGGTCATCGTACTTTTTAAACACATACTTAAACGCACTGAAAGATAATGGCAATGTATCCGCCAGCGTCCCATCAAAATCAAATAAAACAGCCTTTATCGTCATTGCTTCACTCACCTACTTTTCTCCCTATATATAACAAATGCGAGGAAATTCCTAACACGGATGGATCACGGGCTAACCGGATGAGGAGCTCAATCAACTCGTCATTTTCTCCTCGATCAGTCCAATATTGCTTCTGTTCCTGCGATAATAATGCACCAAGATTGGAAGATCCAATCAGATCTAACGTCTCAAATCCATGGCTTTCCATAAAAGGTTTGATGTCTTCCACGTTATAATAATAAGCACCCGTGAATCGACCTGCATCTGTATGATTAAAAATGCCTTCGTCTATAAAATGCTCAATAGCAGCCATATTGTCATTCGGTTTCCAAGCATTTGGAAAGAGCAACGAGGTTAGAAGCATCCGCATCCGACTTTGAAAAGCGACAAATACGATACCATTGTTCTTGGTTACCCGATACAATTCCCTTACAGCAGCGACGCGATCTTCTTCTACCTGCAAGTGATAAAGAGGTCCCAACATCAACGAAGCATCGAAAGTATCATCTGATATTCCCTCTAAATTCGTGGCGTTCAGCACATGAAAACCACGAAAGCTATCTGCTAAACTCAACTCATTTGCTTTATCTTTCGCCAGCTCAACGAGATTAGGTGTAAGATCAGAAAGGGTCACATTATAACCGATTTTCGCTAATTCCATTGCGTATTTGCCTGGTCCAGCCCCGTTATCCAGGACATGGCCTTCACGTGGGAGATACTTCTTCATGTAGTGCCAATTTACCGTAAACTCTATTGGCTCGCGATCCAGTCTTCCCCATTCATCAAACTTGGCATAGTAATCGATCACATTCTTCATTCGTTTTCCCTCCCATTTTGAAATGCCAAAAAACCCATCGCCTACAAAGAGGCGACAGGTCTAACCTTCGCGGTACCACTCTTCTTGATTCGTAACAGGAATAGTTACAAATCCTCGAGACCCGATCACGGAGGTTAACCGTTAAGATCTACAAGACACTTCGATCTTACCGCTCAAGGGTGAGTTGGGGAAGCTATTGGCTGTCTTCCACCGAAGCGACAGCTCTCTGGACAATAGGGGTTCCTTACTAGTCCCAATCATTGCGTTTTCATATGCATGAAGCTGGTTGTTATGTAAGTGTATATTCCCAAATAATTCCTGTCAACGGATTCTTTTTTCGATGTAATGACCACTTGAAATTATTGGATTTTGGCATTATAATGACCTTAGTCATATATTGACCGTGGTCAATAATTAGCGAGGTGATATCTATGCTCAGAGAAGTCCGCAAGCAAGAGCTCAAGCAGCAACTATTTTTGAAGGCAATTGAGCTGTTCCAAGAGAAGGGTTACGACAATGTGACCGTAGAAGAAATTGCATCATCCTGCGGCATCGCCAAGGGAACCTTTTTCAATTATTTCCCCAAAAAAGAGCATGTACTCCTTCATCTCGGTCAATCACAAGTTCAATTCATGAGCGAAATCGTCCAGAAACATCAAGTGCCGAATCTCAGAGAACGTCTTCGACTGATTTTCAATGATCTGCTTTCCACCTATGCAGAACATTCAGATTTGTTAAAGCTTACATTATCCGAAACGATGAAGTCCGCCTTGCTCATGAAAGAAGAATCACCTAACATCGTTATCTTCCAACAGACTCTGTGTCAGATCATTAATGAGGCTAAAGACTTGCATGCCTTCCAAACACGGTGGGAATCGTCCATTATCGCTTCCGTTTTAGTCGGTATTTACTTTAATACACTCCTCTCTTGGGCGATGATTCAATCTCAAGGTGAAGATCTCACCGTTATGTTTCACAAACAAATGGATGTAATCTGGGAGGGAATTGAACAATGAGCACACTTCTCGTTTATGTATCAGCCACGTTCCTAGTGTTAATCAGCTTGATCCATGTGTATTGGGCATTTGGTGGACGATGGGGCAGCCGTGCGGCACTGCCGCAGACCAAAGATGGCACTGCTGTATTTCGACCTCGTATGCCAGAGACACTGGCAGTTGCCGTATTGATGTTAGGCGTGTGTGCCGTGTTGGTTGCCCAGTCTGAAACGTTGTCTTTCCTGCAAGCAAACTCGTTCACCAAGTGGTCATGTATCCTTTGTGGGAGTGTTTTCTTCCTAAGAGCAATCGGGGATTTCAATTATTTAGGTTTTTTCAAAAGAGTTAAGCACACAGCCTTCTCCTACTATGACACGCGATACTATAGTCCTCTCTGTCTGTTACTGGCTCTGTCATTTGTGTTAACCGTTGTGTAAATGAATTTAAAGCCACCCGTCATCCGATAGATGATTGGTGGCTTAAGTTGTGTACAGATGCATCTGTTGACTCTACAGATGTTCTTTCAATTGACCGATGATTTCTGCATATTCTTGCTCAGTCAATTGTTTGTTGTCAGCGGGATTCATTTCGAACATTTTACCCCACGTGTATCCATCTTTATATTTCGGAACAATATGGAAATGGACATGTGGCATCGTATCGCCAAAGGCGCCATAATTAATTTTGTCCGGAGAAAAAGCGCGCTCAACAGCAGCGGCAGCCTGCGCCACATCACGCATGTACGCATCCTGATTCTCTTGAGACAAGTGAAAGAATTCGGTATGATGCTCATTCAAAGCAACAATACAGCGCCCCTTATACGTCTGTTCTCTAAATAAGTACAACGTGGATACACGCAATTGTCCAATTTCAATCATCAAGTTCGCTAATGCCTCGTTCTTGCTGCAATAATTACACACTGGGGTCATTGTGGAATTCTCCTATTCTAGCGATTAGTTAAAGGATATTATTACTAGTATCATAGCATAATTTACACAAGAGCAGATACAACTCCTAGCAGACGTCATGCGGTACTAGACATTAAGCAGCGTTATCCTATTAAACAATACGGCTCCGCCAGCTTCCTAACGCGATCAATACCGTCCCACATGTCACCAGGACCATCATAAACAAGTGTAAGCGGCCCTTCATAACCAGCCTGCTTGGCGATATTCAAACAGCGTATAAACTCAGCCTCATCTGGATCTCCCTCGGCATTCGTTTGCGCTTTGGCATGGATGGATTCACTAAGTGGAATCGTTTGGACAAGCTCGTCGAATTTCTGTTCGCCTTTGAAATTCCCGAAATCCGATGTAAAACCAATGACTTCTCCACATCCTTCCATAATCGCAAGACAATTGTCGCCTGTAGAAGATAGAGATTTGAAATTTTCTGTCACAACGCGTACGCCACGATCCTTACCATATTGTCCTAGCTCACGGAGTGCTTCGATCGAACGTGCCAACGCGTCTATGTCCGATGGATCTGCTTCCCCTGCAATAATACGCACTCTTTCCGCTCCTGCTAGGGCCGCGACATCTATCCAACCTTTGATCCATGCGATATCGGATTGTCTTCGAAACTCATCTGGACTAGAGATATCTCCATATTCAAGCAGTAGAGTATAAAAACGAAGCCCCGCATCCGCAAATGCCTGTTTCAACGCAAGCAGATAAGCTTCATTCGTCTCTGGAAAATGAAAATGACAAACTTCCAGAGAGCTAAACCCCTTCTCTGCTAATATAGCTGGTAATTCGAGCAAAGAAAGCAGCTCTGGTTGATCATGTGCTTCCGTGAATTGCGTTCGCGTGGTGTCATGCCAGCGAGTCCAACGCAAAGGGCCTAAATTTCGATGTAAACTCCAACTCGTTAGTGATAAAAATGGCATAGCTACCATCCTTTCAATCCTCTATTTTGAAATATCTTATCAAAGTCGTTCTGGAATCGCCATATTCGAAAACGCAACAAGATGTCTTATTGTGCTATTTTCTTAGCAAAAAAAACAGGCCGCCTCAGCGCCTGCTCTCCTCCCTACTACTTTATGCGATCCAAAAGCTCAGCTAACCGCTCATACGAATCCTGCATCCCTTGCTCCATGCCAGAATGCAGCATCCCGTCTCGATCAGCGACGGATTGGAAGACAGATTCCATCACTAGCTTCGTCTGACCGCTTTCTAGCGCTTCGAATCGAGCCGTTTCAAGAATAACATGTCCCTTCTCTGGTAGTCCTTCAAACTCGAACGTTTGAATGATCCGTTCAGGCGCAGCAACTTCATGGTACACCCCGCGGAACGCATACTCATTTCCATGGCTATCCTGATGAATATACCGCCAGTTACCTCCGCTTCTTGGCTCAAAGGTCGTAAGTTGCATCGTGAGCGCACGAGGTCCAAGCCATTCCACGATTAGCGCCGCATCCGTAAACGCTTTAAACACTAACTCTCGTGGAGCATTGAACACGCGTGTCATACAAATTTGCTGACCTCCAGGCTCATAAGTAAGAATTGCTTCATTGTCGATCATAACCTTCCACCTTCCTTCCATCAAATAATACTATTCCGCATTATATCCCTAGTTCATTTTGCTTTCTTCGTGTAAATAGAACGACGCCAATCACCATGACACATGCCATAGATAGCCAGGAGCTATAGAGGAAAACTTGTCTCATCCCATAGGCTGCGCTCATGAAGCCACCTATAAAGCTGCCGATAATGCGAGCGGCCCCAAGGCTAAGTAAGCCATTGAGGGTTTGCCCGCTTGCCTTCCACTCAGCTGGAACTTCACGGTTAATAATCGTGGCAATCGTAACGGATAGTACGATAAAGATGACGCCATGCAATACTTGCACAGGTAATATCCAGTGCGCCACTTCAATCTGGGAGAATAAGAACCACCGTAAGGATGATGCCAGGGCTGCAACGAGTAAAATGATCGAGATGGGAATTCTCTTTAAAATTTTTGCTGAAAATAACAGAAAGGGCAGCTCACTCAAGGACGAAATGGTCATCGACCAACCTAACAATACACTATCCCCGCCCATTTCCTTGAAATAAATCGGGAAAAATGCGTAATAATAGCCCAGTGTAATTTGTATAACAAAATTCATGCTGATATAGAACATGAGTTTACCATTTTTGAACAGCTCACGGAATTTCCGCCCCATCACATTGGCTGGTCGCCCAGCGGCAGCTGGAAACCGCCATAAACAAAGCAAAGCGGCAACCATCGTACATGCATAAACCGGGAACATCGAATCAATGTAGGACTTGGCAATAAACCCGAAGAGGAGTGACATCATGGCGAAACCTACAGTTCCTCCCAGCCGAATCAAGCCAAAGCTCCAATTGGGTCTCCGATCTAATTCCTCTAAGGTAATGGCATCACTAAGAGCAAATATGGATGTCTGGAAAAAGGTAAAAATGCAAATGAAAACAAGCATATAAAGAAATTGATGCGAGATCGGGAAGAATAGGATTGAAATACCGCTGCCGATGATTAATAGTCGCAGGATCTGATTCTTCGATTTGGCACGGTCCCCTAACGCCCCCCAAACGGGTTGACCAATCATGGCAACTAAGGGTCCGAGACTCAGAAGGAGCCCGATCTGCTCCTGTGAAAACTTCGCGTTGTTGAGATACACCGGCATGAAAGTTCCATAAACCGCGTTGCCCATGTAAATGACGACATAAAATAATACAAAAGCATTCAATTTCGTAGTTGTCCCCTTCTTTCCTCTGTGAGAGCTAAATAATGCCTACCCGCATGCGGTATCCAAATAAGATCGAGCGTTCTTCACCAGCGAATGCCTTCTCCACAAATTGGCGAAATGCTGCTGCCTCAGCCTCAAGCTCTTTCCCACCTAACTTTATCGCGGATTGTAAGCTGCCCTGACTTAACGCGAGGTTAGCATAGCGAGTTGCATCGCATAACTCCCAATTATGAAACACAATTTCTCTTGCATAACGGAATAAGCCTGATGATTGGATTTGCTTCAAATGCTCGTCTTTATTCCATTTGTGTGCTTTTTCATGTTTCGGTGCCAGCTCAACAGCCCGCTTATCACCGAGGGACGTAAGCTTCATATATTGCTGCTCGATTTCCCAATCAATGACAGGCGGCCAATCACAATCATAAGCTGCGAATACCCCACCAGGGCGAAGGATACGAGCGAATTCACGCAGTGTGCTTTGCGGCTCCATCCAGTGAAACGATTGTGAACATGTCACAATGTCTGCCGAATCAAAAGGCAGCTCTAGTTCATGAGACAATCCGTTCATGAATTGAATAGCCTCAGGTTTGTTCATAGACTCCCATTTGGCTATAGCTACTGCGCGCATGTCATCACTCGGCTCAACACCGATGATCCGCTCTGCGTCATTCAACCATAGAAACGAAGATAACCCTGTGCCGCAGCCTACATCCACAACGGTTTGTGGTTTCCTACCCAGATAAGCAGTCAAAATCTTGATCAGTTCCAGCGGCGCAGTTGGCCGGCTTTCATCATACAAAGCACCGAACCCGGCAAATCGCTGTACATTACTCGTGCGAATATGTTCTAACATAGGTTTTCCTCCTCTGTCTGGTCACAAAAAAAGCTCAACCAAAGGATGAGCTTCTACGCTACTTATTTAACGAACATGAACATGTAATCGTCCCTCTAGATGAAGAATGCCTTTATCCTGGGCGGCTTCCTTCGCAATCACATTGATTCGCTTCAGCCACTCTTCTGGCTTACAATTGATAGTTGTCGCTTGGACTAATCTCTCTGCATGATCATAACAGGTGTCATAGCCACCTAATTTACGAATGACCTCAACATATTCGACAACAAGCTTTCGAGCACCTTGCGAGGTGTAACCGAAACTCTGAACAAGAGCATCAACGATTCCGCGTTCATACAGATTCAGCCGAACTTGTGTTTTCATAGTAGATCCACCTGCCTCCCGTAAAAATGTTATAACCAACAAACCGAAGGGATGCTTCCCACTTCTCTGTGGAAAAAACCACTTGATTGCCAAGACGTAACGCATCCAATTTTCGACCGCGTGTGGTGCGTAAAATTTGATCATAAAACCAATGTACATCTTTATTTAATTGTACTGCTTCTTCAATAATTCGTCCAGTATCACCATCCGCCATTGGACCTATAATGATATCCGGATGCTTGTGACAAGGGTCCGGTTCTCCCTTTTGCATGACACTGCGATGCGACATCACAAATTCTGCCCATGCTAAGGAATCACTTAGAAAAATGAGAGGCTCCATCTTCGCAGGAATCGAGATCAGCTCAATTTCAAGCACACATGCAAGCTCTTGCCCCATAATCGATCGAGCCGCAGCTTTACGTGCCCAATTTCGCGCTTGCGCTGCTGAGATTGTTGTATAGAAACCTTCGCCGAAATCACGGCCAGGTCGCCAATACCTGCTATCCAATAATTTATCTTGGAAAAGGTTGACGAGATTATCCGTTGTTCCATGATATAAACGTTGTGGTGTTATTATATCCATTTCGCTTCTCTCTGAAACCCCTTTCCCTTCTAATTAGGCTAGTAAGCACCACGAATATGCTCGTGTACTTGAGTCTCATAGAAGCTCTGCAGACGCGCTTGCTCTTCTGAAGTAAAAGCCGGAACTTCTAGGGTAGCTAGATTATCTTCAATCTGCTTGACGTTCTTGAAGCCAGGGATAATACAAGTAATGTGCGGATTCTCCAAAATCCAACGCATCGCCGCACGAGCCATGTTGCCACGACCTTCACCAATCCAAGACAGCTCCTGCGCGAGGTCTACGCCTTTCGCAAACGGCAGTCCTGCAAACGTCTCACCCACGTTAAATTGGTCGCCATTCGCATTGAAATTCCGGTGATCGTCAGCTGCAAATGTGCTAGATGTCGTGAATTTCCCTGTAAGTAAGCCGCTGGCCAGCGGAAGACGAACCAGGATTCCTACCCCAGCAGCGTTCGCTTGCGGGAAGAGGATATCAGCAGGCTTTTGACGGAACAAATTAAAAATCACTTGCAGGGCTTTGACACCAGGAACAGAGAGACAGAACAAACCTTCCTCCACCGTCTCAACGCTCACGCCATAGTGTCGAATTTTACCCTCGGCTTTCAATTTCTCAAGCACTTCGAAGACCGAACCATCCTTCAAGATCGCTAGCGGTGGACAGTGAATTTGATAAAGATCAATTCGTTCACGGTTCAACCGTTTTAAACTATTTTCAGCAAATTGGCGAACGGCAGCTTCCGAATAGGTTGCTAGGTCATGAATATCACCCGAACGGCAAAACTTCGTGGCAATATGTATCTCATCTTCTTTCCCCTTCGTCGCTTTCGCTAACAGCTCTTCCGCATGTCCCGAACCATACACATCCGCCGTATCAAAAAAGTTCACACCAGCCTCCATGGCACGATGTAACCCTCGAATAGATTCATCATCATTCGCCTCGCCCCAGCCTCCACCAATAGCCCAAGTACCGAAGCTAACCTCACTAATTTGAAGCTCTGTATCGCCAAGTTGACGGTATTTCATAATTACCACTCCTTCTATGTAAGTGTCATCAAGCTGCTTTCAAGAATTTCAATCTATCACCATTTCGCCATAGGATAAGAGGAAACCTCCCTAATTATGCAAAAAAAGGAGTCCGCTTATGTCGGAACCCCCTCTTTAGTAAATGGAGCATAACGAAAGACTAGCGCTTCCGTTTATTATAGCCTTTCTCATCATACGGCTCTAGCTTCTCTAACCATAGTTCGAGCAAAGCATCGACTTCGGCTCGATAGCTTTTCAGATCAGCGGTATCTAACATGATTTCATCCCGTGGTTCGATGCGATCAAGCACTTCAAACACGAAGCAACTGCCACCGAACGTCGCCCAGTCCTTCTGTAGTTCATTGAATGTGTTGGTGTTCATCTGCTTACAAAATTCTAGCCGATTCTTCATGCCATCTAGATCCATGCTGCCATTTACTAATATTTTATCATTCTGGGTATTCCGAATTTGATAAACACCCATCGCACGAAACGTTTGCTTATAGTTGGTGGCAAGCTCCTTTTTCTTCTGTTTGTCTAACATGATAATCAATACCCCATTTCTTTTAAAATCCTGGAAAGCGTAGTTAAACGTTCCCCGATCAACTCTCCGTCATCACTCAATGCTTGGCTGAAAAGCTTGATATCTTCGTTGATTTTCTCATTATCTGTACAAACGCCTACCGTCATGGCATCCCCTTGCAATCCGATTCGGTCAATAACGGGATTCTCGGGATTATACGCGTTCTCAAAGCGATATGCATCCTCTTGGAAATGCAGCTTTGTGCGGCACACTAGAATAGCCAAATCCAACACGCGGTGCAACGGCAGCTCTTCTGATTGACGTGACCATTTCTCGCCGGTATAACGCCAAACTTTAGCAGAGATATCAACCTTTCCTCTGTCGTTCCATTGAGCTAAACCTAAGGAAAGACCTTGCGTATCCGTGTTCTGCGTATATCTACCGTCAATATTGGCATAGTTCTCAACTACGATAACAGGTTTATGTTTGAGTGTTGTAGGGATTTTCATTGTGATTCCTCCATGTTTAAAATTAAGATTTCGATTTACTAATTTACTAATTTACTAAATATCAAAACCGATGATTGAAGTATACCTCAGCTTCTTTTTCAAGTCAATGGATGCCTGTATGTAGCGGTATGACAGATCCTAGAAAATCTGAACTAAAAAAACACAGCACCACCCCAACAGGGAAGCACTGTGTTTTATTTCTGCCTATCCGCTATGCCCTACCCGGTATCCGTTTCGTGGGCTCCGCAAGCTCGCATGCCTCTGGCATCATGTTGCCGGACGTCATTTTCGCATCAATCACATCTATGATCATTTGTAGGGAATTAATCTGATGTTGGATATTCTCCCTATGCTGCTGCAGCTTGACTTGTAGATATGGATGCTCAGTCAAATCGGACTCATAAGTTAGACCAAGAAACGGCTTCATCTCGTCCAATGACATCCCTGTCTTCTTCAGACAAGTAATTAGCTGCATGACTTGAAGATCTTCCGGATGATAAATACGATGACGGTTCTTCTTCCGATCCGCCTGAGGTAACAGTCCAATTTTTTCATAGTATCGAATCGTATCTTCAGATAAAGCGGATTGCTCCGCTGCTTCTTTTATTGAAAAACCTGCCGCCTCACTCATAAATCTCCAACTCCCTTTATGTACATTGACTTCATTATAAAACTTGGAGTTAACTCGAAGTCAATACATAATAATTTAATCCATATAGGGTTGACTTGAAGTCGACTCCAAGTTGTATAGTCAAATCCATACACAAACACATGCTTTGAATATGGAGGAAAATAACATGAATTCGAATCTTTCAGGTAAAATCGTACTAATTACAGGCGCCAGCAGCGGAATTGGGTTGGCTTTGACTCACCGGATGCTTCAAGAAGGCGCGCAAATCATTGCGCTCATTCGCACAGGATTTCCGAAAGACGATACATCGATTCAAGCAGCAATTGGTACGCATCAGTTGCGTGTCTACCATGCGGATTTGAGTGATTTTACAAGCTTAAAGACGGCACTTGGGCAAATTAAAAACAATGAACAGAAGATTGATCTCCTTTTCAACAACGCAGGTGGCAGCTTCCCCGAACTCATGTTATCAAAGCAAGGTCGAGAATTGCATTATGAACTACAAACCGTCGTACCCTATATCATCACGATGGAGTTAATGGCGCTTTTGAAGAACGGTACGCTGAAACGAGTCGTACATACCTCCACTAACGCGTTCAAAACGATGAAGCGTTTTGACCCTGAAACATTAGATCACCCCGCGCAATTTAAAATGCTGTTCGGCCCCTACGCGGCGTCTAAACTCGCGCTATCCTTATGGACGCAAGAACTCGCTCCCCATCTCGCCCTAGAAGGGATTAAGATGATCACTGTTGACCCTGGCGGCAATAATACAATGCGCGAAGGCAAACAATCGGGCATTCCCTTCTATCTCAAGCCGATCATCCGTTTATTTTTTCCACATCCTAGCAAAGGGGCCTCACTGCTCTATCAAGGTGCCCTAGGTGACTATATACCTGGTGCTTATCTGACGAATAACAAGCTTGTAGAGTTGAAATTCATCCAGCATGCACCTCGCGTGCTTGAGAAAGTTCGTACCATTTATGAGTATGCGTATAAGTAAATTGGGTAATAATGAATAGACGCGAACGGCGTTGCCCATACAGAAAAACTCCTGCAATCGTGGTTTACTAGCACTTTTTGCAGGAGTTTTTCCTACTCGCTTATAAGTCTTGACTTAGGCGAATCATATCGCGGCACTGAATACCATTTTCGAAAATTGGTTCCTTATAATGCCTTGTAAAGAAATCGAAATCCACACCATAAATGCGAAAACCACACTTCTGATAGAGACTTAGCTGCTGAACACCAGAATTTCCTGTGCCTATCTCAATCGTCTTATAATTTAACGTTCTTGCAGTTTCCACCGCATGCTTGACTAATTCCTTACCATAACCACGGCCTTGTTTTTTCGTTATTACCGCGATGTTCACCAGTTCAACCGTCTTCGGTCTTGTCGGAAGCAGCAAATAAGCACCGACAATTTCATGGTTTTCTTCCAAGACGAAGCATTTGCTTTGGTACACATAAGATTCAACCATCGAAAGCTCTGGATCAGCTAGAAGAAACAAGTGAATTGGATATTCCTCTGTTAACTGTAATTCTCGAATTTGCAACATTCTGTGTGCCTCCATCCTATTGTGATGGGTTTCAGAAGTGAAACTTTGCTTTAATCATCGCTGCGACATCCTCTGGACTTACACCTGCATTATTGATTCGCATGTAATTCTCTCTAACGATTTCACCATCTAGCGAGTTTAAACGATACTTATCCATGCTTTCTAGTAAATTCTGTTCAGATTGTGTAACGTTTCGTTTGGTAGGCTTATGCGCGAGTCGATGAGGGGTTTTATTCCGTTCAAGTCTCTCCTCCATAGATGCTTCAAGCTCAACGAAATAGATCTCGCCACCTTTGGATTCGAAAATCGAGCAGACTTTTTGCACGAAGTCCCAATCGGCTTGCTTATCGAAAGCCCATACATACGTGAAAATCAATCCATACAGTTCACTTTTCGCCACAGCCTCAAAAATCTCAATCCGAAATAAATCAACTAACCGCCATGTTTCTTGGGTAAACCCGAAATAGGGATGAAGGAGATCAATCGTCATATGATTATGAAAGAGCTTCAACGCGGTTGTTTGTTCAAGTGCGTGGCCGACTGTCATTTTACCAACAGCTTGCGGGCCGAATATGAGCACAAATTTCATAGCAGCACCTCTCTATATTTCATCCCTTATCCTTATTTTATCATGCCTAGTGCCCCTTTATTTGTAAAAAATGAGTAGAATTCAATTTTTCCGAGTTAGGATTACTCCTCTGCAGCTGTTAGTCCGAAATTTCCGAATTAACTCACTGTCCGCGTCATTACTATTGTCAGAACATAAGAAACGGCCGCCCGGAGGCAGCCGCAACTTAATTATACGTAATTTTCAAGCCCAATTCTGCGGCACGCACAAGCGCTGCGTCTGAGAATTTCGGCTTTTTGTATTTGACTTCGAACTCTTCCTTCGTAAGCGGTGTCCAATTGAAATCTCGATTCTGGTACACCCAAGTTTTCGTACCCCAATCTACATGGATGGTACGACTCGCTACCTTTTTCACAACGCCAATTTCAAGAATGACACCTGTTTTACCAAAAAATTTCGCACAAAACTTCCCGACCATTTCACTCACTCGAAACATCCTCATTTCCATTAGTCAAATCACGTAAAATACCAATTGCGATTTCAAAAGTATCCCTATCTGACTGAAATTCATCCAGAAAGGATTTTTTGAAAACTCGTTCGATCTCTTGCACCAATCCAGCAACACTTATCTCTTCCATATGCTTTATTATATAAATGGTAATGCTGCGAGCCTCACCATCGTATTCATCGTCTTGACTTCCATCTTCTAGCAATTGAATCGGATCCCACTGATCCAGATGATACTTCACAACGCCAATGATCGGCGAAGGATCAAACGGCAAAGTTGCTAAGTACTTATTCTCTTTCTTGATTTCATTCTTTATACTCCAAAGCATATAATTCATCTTGGTCTCATGCGATACAGCACGAAATTTCACAGAGTTTGCCTCCTTTGTTGCACACCAGCTTAATCTGCTTATTTCGTGTAAATCAGATCTATCCGCTGCGGTGTCGCCACCTAGCAGTTTATCATGTTAGCTGATGGATGCCAACTTTTTATATTTAATCACCTAAGTTATTAATGGCATTAATTATATGCAACCTTGTCTCTGCCAATCGATTTCTATTGTCATTTCGATCTTCAGGCTCCAACCAACCGAAGCCATCCCCCTCGTATCTCGGGAAAACATGCACATGCACATGGCCTAAATCATTGAATGTACCACCATTTTGGAGAATTGTGACACCATCTGGTTGATAAAGTGTTTTAATCACTCGTGATATTTTCATAACAGCTTTCAGCATAGCTACTGAGGTCTCTTCCTCCAGTTCCTCCAATTCAGTCACATGGCGCTTGGGAAGTAATAGTACATGCCCTTCATTTAACGGAGCAATATCTAAAAGACATGTCAACCACTCATTCTCGTAAACTACGTGAGCTTGAATTTGTTCGTTCGCTAGCTGGCAACCTAGGCACGTATTTTCCATCTCACACATTCATCCTTTCTGACCGTCGGTTAGTGTTATACGCTACTTATCTATTCCATTCATTCCTTGAATTTACCTGCTGGAACAAAAAAACAGCCCCTCCACAGAGTGACTGCCTAACATAAACATCCACGCTAACCGTTCAACTTAAATACGTATAGAATCCTTGCCCTGACTTGCGCCCGAGTCGCCCCGCCTTCACATATTTCCTGAGGAGCGGACAGGGCCGATATTTGGAATCCTTAAACCCTTCGTAGAGAATCTCCATAATCGATAAACACGTGTCCAACCCAATGAAATCAGCGAGCTCTAGCGGTCCCATCGGATGGTTCATCCCGAGCTTCATAACCGTATCTACAGCTTCCACCGTTGCTACACCCTCGTACACCGTAAAGATGGCTTCATTAATCATCGGCATGAGAATGCGATTCGAAACGAATCCTGGAAAATCCTGCACCTCAACTGGTGTTTTTCCAAGCTCCTTGCTAAGCTGAAAGATCGCATCGAATACAGTCTGGGACGTTTCGAGGCCTCGAATAATTTCGATCAGCGGCATTACGGGAACCGGGTTCATGAAATGCATCCCGATAACTTGCGAGGGACGTGTTGTCGCCGCAGCAATCTCGGTGATCGGTAGAGATGATGTATTCGTTGCCATAATCACATGAGGCGGACAGATCACGTCCAACTTCTGAAAAAGTGCCGTTTTCCATGACATATTTTCGGATATCGCCTCGATCACGAGATCCACCTTCTCAGCCTCTTCAATAACTCCCGTCGACTGAATGCGGCTAAGAATGCTTACTTTCTCTTCCTCCGTCAACCTCCCCTTCACAACACTCCGATCTAATTGCTTACGAATGGCCAACATACCCTTGTCGATCAAAGGCATAGATAGATCATGCCAAAGTACCTTGCGGCCTGCAGATGCAGCCACTTGCGCGATGCCGCTCCCCATCTGCCCTGCCCCAACTACCATGATGGTTTGTATAGACATCGTTCATCGCTCCTACTGCTTCATTAAACCGAACTATAGTCGCCGAATAGCATTTCTCTGCTACTCCACGCGAAGCAAGATCGCATCACCTTGCGCCGTACCACTACATATCGCTGCAATCCCGTAACCACCGCCAAGTCTACGAAGTTCATGAATTAAAGTAAGAATAATTCGTGTACCGCTCGCACCAATCGGATGACCAAGCGCAATGGCACCGCCGTTGACGTTAACTCGCTGCGAATTCCACCCTAATAGACTTTCACATGTGAGCACGACAGCGGCAAAAGCTTCATTCACCTCGAATCGATCAATTTGATCCAGCGTCATGCCCGTTTGCTGCAGCAGTTTCCGAATCGCTAACGCAGGCGTCGTAGCGATATAAGGCGCACGCTCGCCTACACTGGCATGGCCAAGTATCGTTGCGAGCGGTATTACGCCCTGTTCTACGGCAGCTTCTCTCGCCATGACTACCAAAGCTGCTGCGCCATCATTCACACCTGGCGCATTTCCGGCCGTAATGCTGCCTTGCTTATCGAATACAGGGACTAATCCGGCAAGCTTAGCTAAACTCGTATCCACACGCGGTCCCTCATCACGATCCACCACATTTGCACCAACTTGGACAGGTACGATTTCTTCTGCGAAAAAACCTCTTGAAATGGCTTGCAATGCTAATTGATGACTGCGTAAGGCCCACTCGTCCTGCTCCTGACGTCCAATATTGAATTCAGCAGCAATGCGACTGCCATGAAGCACCATATGCACGCGTTCGAATGGACATGTCAGACCATCATGAATCATTAGGTCGATCAGTCGCTGTTCGCCCATCCGTGCGCCCCAACGCGCATGCGTCGCCAAATATGGCGCGGAACTCATGCTTTCCATACCACCTGCCACCAATGCCGACGCATCTCCTGCGCGGATAATTTGGTCGGCCATGGTCACACTACGTAGCCCTGAAGCACACACTTTGTTGATTGTCTCCGACGTCACATTCCACGCCAGTCCCGCCCTTCGAGCCGCTTGGCGCGAAGGAATTTGTCCTGCCCCCCCTTGCAGTACCATGCCCATTATGACTTCTTCGATCAATGAAGGATCCAGAGTCGCGCGTCGTATGGCTTCCTTGATGACGATTCCCCCCAGTTCGACAGCTGGGATATCTTTCAACGCGCCACCGAACTTACCGAACGGGGTCCTCGCACCGCCAACAATGACGCTTTCTCGCATACACCTCGCCCTCCAGTCCATGCTCACGTCCTCTTAATCAAGCGAGTAATCGCTCTGCGCTGCTCATCTAATGTTGCTTCAACCATTTGGAGCATTTTAGCATCACGCATATATCGTTCAACAGGGAAAGCTTTCGTATATCCATAGCCACCGTGGATTTGAACAGCCTCAATCGCAACCGCCATCACCGTATCCCCAGCAAAAAGATTGGAATACGCACCTCCATCTCCTCCCTGACTCTCACGCCATGCGGCTTGATACGTAAGCAGTCTCGCAGCTTCAATTTGCGTTGCCATATTCGCTAGCTTGAATGCAATGGCCTGTTGCTGCGCAATCGGCTTACCGAATTGCTTGCGAGTCTTCGCATATGAGGTTGACACTTCCATCGCCGCTTGCGCGAGCCCTACCGCCAGTGCTGCGATGCCACTGCGTGCAGACTCCAGCGTCCGCAACGCAATCCGATGACCGTCTCCCTCCTCGCCAAGACGATTCGCCAATGGAATTCGGCAATCAACAAGTTCAATGGACATGCTGGGTGAACCACGCAGTCCGAGTTTTCGTTCTTTTTGGCCAATAATGAAACCAGGTGTCCCTTTCTCAATGATAAAAGCACTACTTACGTGCGGCGTAGACGCATTTCCCGTCAATGCATACACCAGATAGACGTCCGCTTCACCTGCATTTGATACGAAAAACTTCTTGCCCTGCAGCACGTAATCGTCCCCATCACGCAAAGCTTTCGGATGATGCTCTAGCTCATAAGCCTCCGCCACTGCACGTTCTGACCACGCATAAGCTCCCAGCTTTTGCCCATTTCCCATCGGACCTAAGAACATCTTTTTCTGTTCCTCGGTGCCGAACATCGAGATCGCTGCACTTGCTAGCGCACTGTGCACGAAAAGGGTATACCCTGTCGAAGCACAAGCACGAGCTAACTCCTCCAAAACCAAGCAATTCGTCAAAGCATCCGAGCCAAGTCCGCCATACAACTCAGGCACCAGAATACCCGTTAAGCCAAGCTCTCCCATGGTTTCGAATACATGGCGATCAAACCGTTCCTCTTCATCTCGAAGCGCCGCCGTCGGCGCAACTTCCCCTGATGCAAAATCGCGAACCATTGTGCGTATCATTTCCAATTCTTCTGAAAGGCTATAATCCATGTGGAGCCCTCCCTCAAGCCGCTTGCACTTCTAGCTCTTATCCTCCCATGTTGATCGTGCAATAGAACCATCCAAGGCCTCATAATCTTCATAACGAATCGCCTTATATAACTCGCTGCGTGTTTGCATGCTATCTAGTGAACCGATCTGCGTACCTTGCTGACGAATCTCCTCAAATACCCGCTCATATGCCTTAGCAGCGACACGAAGCGACGTAACCGGATAGAGCACCATGCGATAGCCCCAATTTTCGAATTGCGCTGCCGTATAGTACGGTGTACGTCCAAATTCAGTCATATTCGCCAACAGAGGTGCGTCCACTTCCTTTCGAAAATGCTGAAAGTCCTCTTCACTCTCTAGTGCTTCTGGAAAAATAGCATCCGCCCCAGCGGCGAGATAGTGTTTGGCACGGGTGACGGCTTCCGCCATGCCTTCTACCCCTTTCGCATCTGTCCGTGCAAGAATATATAGCGTCGGGCTGACGGCTTTGAGCGTGCGGATTTTTTGACACATTTCCTCGGTGGAAATGAGTTTCTTACCACTGAGATGTCCGCATTTCTTCGGCATATCTTGGTCTTCTATCTGCACGGCGGCAACTTTCACCTCCACCATCTCTTTCGCGGTCCGCGCGACATTCAGGATGCCGCCATATCCCGTATCGATATCGACCAATAACGGAAGTCCTGCTGCGCGAACGAGCTCCCTAGCTCGCTCTGCAACCTCGTTGGAATAGATAAGTCCCAAATCAGGTAAGCCTCTACTGGCCGTATAAGCAGCACCTGATAAATAAAGGGCTTGAAACCCTGCTTGCTTGGCGATTCTAGCTGCCATGCCATCGTGGGAGCCAACGATTTGGACAATAGGACCCGCTTCAACTAAACGACGCCACCCCGCAGCTAACTGTTCTTGACTCGGCTCCTCCTCAATCAACCATGACATAGTACCCTCCTGCGTCATACAGCTGTGCTGCAGACAAAATCAAATCACGAAAAGCGACATATACGCTGGTACTGTTGTCTGAATAAGCTTCTCATAATCGAGTGATAGCTTCATAATCTCTTCCGTTTGCTTCCGCGGAAAACGCGTTTGCACATTCGATTTGAACTTTTCAATCACCTTCGGCAGCCCTTCCGCACGCCGCTTGCGATGTCCGATTGGGTATTCACAAACGATTTTCCCCGTGGATGTTCCATCCTTAAAATAAATTTGAATGCTGTTCGCGATGGAACGCTTATCTGGATCCAGATAGTCCTTGCTGTACTGCTCGTTCTCAACTACAACCATACGCTCCCGAAGGGCATCAATGCGCGGGTCAGCAGCGATATCATCTTCATAATGCTCGGCAGTCAACGTACCATACAGCAATCCAATGGCAACCATGTATTGTAGACAATGATCTCGATCTGCAGGATTATGCAAAGGACCTTTCTTATCAATAATGCGCAGCGCTGATTTATGAGTTGTTAACATAACTTTAGTTATGTCTACTATACGATCCTTAACAAGTTCATGAAGGGTAAGTGCACACTCAACAGCGGTTTGCGCGTGAAACTCGGCAGGAAATGAAATTTTGAACAAAATATGTTCCATCACATAGCTGCTCAAAGGTCTAGCCAAGGTAAGCGTCTTTCCTTCGAAAAGTACGTCCTGGAATCCCCAGTTCGGCGCTGTCAGAGCTGAGGCATACCCCATCTCACCACCAACTGCCATCAGGGCCAAACGAACAGCTCGGCTCGTTGCATCACCCGCAGCCCATGATTTCCTAGAACCTGTATTCGGCGCGTGCCGATAAGTACGTAAGCTCGCTCCATCAATCCATGCATTGGAGACGGCGCTGCACACCTCCTCCTTCGTCCCTCCCAGCATAACTGCAGCCACTGCGGTGGAGGCAATTTTCACCAGATGGACATGATCCAATCCAACTGCGTTCAAACTATTTTCCAGTGCAAGCACACCTTGTATTTCATGGGCTTTGATTGCCATCGTTAAGACGTCTTTTATGGTAAAAGGCGCTTGCCCCTCAGCAATACGTTTTCGACTCACATAGTCTGCAATAGCAAGAATACTGCCTAAGTTGTCGGATGGATGCCCCCATTCTGCCGCTAGCCACGTGTCGTTGTAATCGAGCCAGCGAATCATACACCCAATGTTAAAAGCCGCTTGAACGGGATCCAATTCGTATCGAGTGCCGGGTACACGAGCACCACCGATCATATCTGCTCCTGGAACAATCGGACCCAGGTGTTTCGTGCAAGCTGGAAAACGCAGTGCAAGCAAGCCTGTTCCCAGTGAGTCCATGAGGACATGATGAGCAATCTGATACGCTTCCTCACTCTCAATCTCGGTATCCAGCACATAATCAGCAATCTCTACAATGAGTGGATCAAAAATCATCTCCCTCTGAGCAGGTTCTCTAGGCGTACTCATACGATCTCGTCCTCACTTTCCAAAAGCGTATCTCCTCCAGGCGGGTGTAAATCTCGCGCGCCCGTGTAACGAACACGTGGTCTGAATAGGCGATTGTTCGCGTGCTGCTCCATCACATGTGCACTTATACCAACCGTACGAGCTGCAAGGAACACCGGAGTAAACATCTCAATTGGAATGCCAAGCAAGTAATAGACAGGCGCGGCATAGTAATCCAAATTGGGATGCAGTCCTTTCTCTGTTCGCATCACGTTTTCCCCACGTACACACATGTCGTATAACTCCTGTTGTTGACATGCGGGTGCGAGCTTCGACAGCGCCTCCTTCATCAGCAGCGCACGTGGATCAGGTTTTCGCATATATACACGATGTCCGAAACCCATGATGCGCTCCTTCCGTGCAAGCTTAGAACGAATCAACGCTTCCAGATCAGCTTCTGAACCCGCTTCAAGCAGCATGTGCATGACCGCTTCGTTCGCTCCCCCGTGTAACGTACCTTTCAGTGAAGCAACCGCGCCAACAAGCGCTCCATAAATATCTGACTGTGTGGACGCGATTACGCGAGCCGTAAAGGTCGAATTCGGCAATTCATGCTCACTGTACACAATAAGCGATTGATCAAAAATCGCCACCTCCATCGGAGACGGAATCGTTCCTGTAATCATGTACAGAAAGTTAGCTGTATAAGACAGTTTGGGATCTGGTTCAATGAGCGGCTGCTTCGTGATGGCCCGGTAGCCATAGGCGACAATTTGCGGTACTTTGGCCAACAGACGTATCGCTTTTCGTCCATTCGCCTCGAGTGAACGATCATCGAGTTCATCATCAAAGCTCGCTAGCGCGGAAATGCTCGTTCGCAGCACATCCATCATATCTGCCCGATCCGGCATCAAATGGAGCATGGCACGCACATTCGGCGGTAATCCATACACAGATTGAATCTGATCTTCAATCGCTTGACGCCTTGTCACATTCGGCAATTCACCCTCTAGCAGCAGCCCAACGACATCCAAATAAGTCATTTGCTCAGCCAGCTCCATCAGATCGTACCCTCGAATCACGATTTCTTCCTTCTCCACATCGAGATATGAAATGCTGGTCTCACTGGCTATCACATGCTCAAGACCAGGCAAATAGTGATCACTCATGTTTTCGCTCTCCCTTCCTACGTGCTTTCAGAAAGCAGCAAACGCGAAATCACAATACGCTGAATCTCATTCGTCCCTTCATAAATTTGCGTCACTTTAGCATCTCGCAGATATCGCTCCACCTTCGACTCCTTCAAGCAACCCCATGCGCCACAGAGCTGAACAGCTCGCAAACATACTTTAACAGCCGTATCACTGGCAAAAAGCTTCGCTATGGCAGCCTGCTTCCCATACGAGAGCCCTTGGCTTTTACGCCAAGCGGCTTGATAGGTCAGCAGCCTTGCGCCTTCGATGTGCGTGGCCATCTCCGAGATATTAGCATCGAATTGCTCGCCGCTGAGCGCGCCAGATCCCGCTCCATATGCAACGACAGCGTCCAAGGCTCCTTGGCCTATCCCCGTTGCTTGCGCAGCGATCCCGATCCGTCCGCCATCCAGACTCCGCATCGCGATGCGGAAGCCATCGCCTTCCGGACCCAATCGGTTGTCCGCTGGCACGCTGCATGACTCAAACCTCAGCTCCATCGTAGTGGATGATCGGATGCCAAGCTTATTTTCTTTGGTGCCGAAAATAAGCCCTTCCGTTCCTTTTTCCACGATGAAAGCTGTACAGCTTTTTGACTTGTTCTGTGCATCCGTTATGGCAAATACGATATACACCTCCGCCTCCCCGCCATTCGTCACGAATAACTTGGAGCCGTTAAGCACGTACGCATCTCCTTCCTTCGTCGCTGTCGTGCGCATAGCACCAGCATCTGAGCCAGATTCGCTTTCCGTTAGACAGTAGGCGCCAAGCTTTTTCCCTTGTGCCAAGGGGAGTAGATACGTTTGTTTCTGCACTTCCGTACCATACGTATGAATCGCCCAGCTGGTCAGCGACGTATGTACGGAGAGCATGACGCCTGTCGAAGCACATACACGGGAAAGCTCCTCAATCACCATCGCATAGGTTAAGAAATCAGAGCCGCCGCCGCCGAATGCTTGTGGCCAGGGGATCCCAGACCATCCAAGCTCACCGATACTGTCGAAAATCCCACGATCAAAACGCTCATATTCATCCCTTTCTTCTGAAGTCGGCTCCATCTTCGCGAGTGCAAACTCACGGACTTTGGCACGGATATCTTGCTGATCTTGCGTATAAGAGAATTGCATGCGACGACCTCCTTCGACGTGTTCATGCTGCTAACACTGGATTGGCCGAGGTTGAATGGGTCGATCGTACTTCTTTGGACAAGTTGTAAACGCTTCCATTTATATGTTATATATACACGCTTTTGTTAGCCAATAGACTGCGCGGCGACAAAAAATGAAAAATACTCATGAAAAGAACCCCCTTCAGATTCATCACCGAAGGAGGTTCTTATTCAAACGGATGTTTACTTTGTAATAACAAGATCAGCAGTTATGGGTAAGTGGTCAGCTGCATTCGTATCGATAACGTTCCCTGCATTAATTTTCACATCATCAGATGTATAAATATAGTCAATACGACGATTGGGCTTATCTGAATAATAGTAGGAAGTATAGGCATCATTTAGACCGAGTTCTGCAAATACATCCTTATACTGCGCAGACATTTTTAGAATTTCTCGACTATCAGGTGTCGCATTGAAGTCTCCTACTAAGATACTTGTTCCTTTATCTTGATTTACAATGTCAAGGATCTCATTGACTTGTATATCCCTCTGTTCGGCTCTCTTATTATCAAGATGCGTATTGTAAAAGTTAATATGATTTCCTCTCACGTTAATCACCGTTTTCGCGAGACCGCGCTGCTCTGCAGGATATTGCGTATTATCGAGCAAATGATTTTCGCTAGAAAGAATAGGATATTTACTTAAAACAACTGTTCCGTATTGACGACGGGGTTCTCCCTCATTTAACGGATCATAGTCAAGATTTGCAGCAAACATATAATGCATGCCTAAGTAATTGGCTAACCATTTCGCCTGATCTTCGAAATCACTGCGCGCGGAAAAATGATTATCGACTTCTTGTAAACCAATGATATCGGCACCCGATGTTTTAATAACGTCAGCAATCCTGTTCAAATTCAAAATGTCATCTGTGCCCTCGGCATGATGAATATTATACTCCATCACTTTTATGGCAGTCTCTTTTCCTTTTTCAAAGTTTGCGGCATGAGATTCACTGCTGTACGAAAACATAGGAATCATAGACATCATTAAAACAGAAGTAACAATAACTGATTTTTTTAGCATGCACAACATCCTCTCGAAGTTATAGGTGAATATGCTACTATATTTTCATATTCTGTTTGATTTTTCCATAGTCTGATAGATTTAGATTGTTCACTGCATAGATTGTCCTACACTAGGACTATGTTTAAAAGAATTGTAAATTTATGTCGTTTTTATCATACGTTTGTACTCCTCGCAAAGCAAAAAGAGGCGCAACAAAACTGCACCTCTTTCCGTATTGCCGCTATTCGGACTTCATCACAACGCCAGCTGGCAATACCCGCTCGACATGCTCACGCAGTGAAGTATTCGTATATAACTCCTCACTGAAAATCGCAATAAGCCCGCTGTCCTCACGCGTTCGGATCAACCTACCCATACCTTGGCGTAGGCGAAGCAACATGTAAGGAATATCAACTTCTTCATAAGGTGAAGCTGCTGCCTCACGCTTGGCATTAAATACTGGATCCTGTGGAGGAAACGGCAGCGCCCAGACAATGACATTGGATAGTGATGGACCTGGAATATCGAGTCCCTCCCACAAGCTAACGGCAGCCAATACACTGTGCTCATTCTCTTGGAACGAAGCGATCACATGCGAAATTTCTCGATCCCCTTCATAATAAAAGGTTAGATCTTTACAATCCGAATGAGATGACATTTCAGCTTTGAAACGCTGCAATTCCTGATGCGTCGGGAACAGAATAAGCGCTCTTCCTTCCGTCCTTTTCAACAAGCCAACGGCTGAAGTCATCTTCTCTTGGAATGTTCCGCCTTCCGCGAAGCGAGGGGCAATGACTTCCATCCGTTCCGCATAGTCATACGGAGAATCCACGGAGAACGAAAGATATTTCTCCAAGCCTAAGCTGTTCGCCACATAGTCGAAGCTACCTTCCACCGAAAGTGTCGCGGAGGAGAAGACAATCGGCATTTTAGATGAAAAGACGTGCTCTTTCAGCACTTCCTTCACCGTTCTTGGCATAATAACAAGACTGAGTCCAGTAATGCTTTCTGTCGCCCAGCAAATGAAGGTATGATCGTTGCGGAATAACGCGAGCGCCTTCTGCATCATCTCCAGATGCTCCTCGACAATCTTCAGCTGATAGTCATTGAGGGTAAACATTTCTCCTTCAAAGACGAGCTCCTCTTCAATCTCAGACAAAATATCACAGAACGTATGAATCTCTCTTTTCAAGAGATCACTCATGATAATTTGCTTACGATCAGAACCTGCAATCGGGCGACAGGAGTTTTCCAACACTTCAAACATACGTTCGCTCTGCTCAATCGCACGATCAATACAGACGGCTAAAGTTTCACGAACTTCCCCTTTTAACAAGCGAATGACCAATTCCTCGAACACCATATGCTTCAACTTATAGGTCAACGCCTTTTGAGCAGCAGATTCCATCAAATGTCCTTCATCAAATACAACGGTGCAGTGATCTGGCAATAGTGGCAGCTGTCCCTCACGCTTTCTAGCGTCGTAGGTCCATACATGCTCCATGTAGAAATCATGCGAACATATGATTAAGTCTGCAGACTTCCTGTAGGATTCACGGGACAGGGTTTGTCCACACCGATGACGTTTATCACACACAAAGCAGTCTTGATAAGCATCCCAATTCATGCGGTGCCACTGCTCATCATTCAATTGCGGGTAGTTTTTGCGATCTCCGTATGCATAGAACGTTTGTAGTGCTTCACGCGTATGCACAAATTCAGGTAGTCCCTCATAAACCTCTCGGTACAGCCCCGTATCTTCGTGGCCGAATCTGGCTTCATCCAGTTTGACCAAGCAAGCATATTGATCCGGTGACTTCGCGAGTCGCGCATCAATTTCCATATTCAAATGACGAGAAATTTTGTCGATATCCCCACCTGGTTTCACGAGCTGCTCAATAAGCGATTCATCGGCACAGGCGATAATTGCCGGTTTCTTCGTAAAACGCGAATAACATAGCGCGTATAATAAATAGACCAACGTTTTACCTGTCCCAACGCCAGCTTCCGCAAAAATTGTCTGTTTCTCCGCATAAGCCCGTTCTAGCTGAAACGCCATGTAAATCTGTTCATCTCGAACTTCAAAACCTGCTTCAGGCAAAATGTCATAGAAGATATCCGCAATCCAGTCGGACACCTGCTGCATATATGGCTGTGCATGATCATATGCAAATGGATAACGTCCCACGTTTGTGCCCCCAACCCATAGTTTGAATCAAACTTGTATTATCTCATGAAAGTCTATTAAAAGCAAAAAAACGAACAGAAAATGAATAGCCCACTCCCTCAGCTTCGCCGCTGCCTGGAATGAGCCATCATTTTACATACTAAAACGTTCGCGATAGCCGCATTTCCGGCATAATTCTTCAACCACTTCTCGTCTGGAGAAGCCTTCGAACAAACGATTCGCACGTTCACCCTCTACGATTTCAGAGAAAGGTGTGTGGTTAATATTCCCTAGATTAATAACCCCTTCCCCATCTAAACAACAAGGAATGACGGTTCCATCAACTAGAATACCCGCTTGGTTGCGTAAGGCGTGGCAGAAGCCAGGACCTGAGATCTCCTCCGCTTTCAAATCAGGCCACTGGAATTCGTGATCCTGATTCAGATAGACGCGATCGGCGAGCTTTACGCCAGTTCCGCGGACGAACTTCTCATCGATTTTGTAATCGAGCTCGAACTCCTTCTCTAGCAATTCCAGCACTTCACGATTCCGATTCCGCTCTAAATTAGTCTGATTATCCGTATCCAAATTCCATAATCGGAAGGAAATAATGACATTCGATTTCGCAACGATTTCTTTAGCAAAACGCAGGATGCTCGTCACATAACCTTCCTTATCCTCAGATCCTTCATGGCCGTCAAAGCTGTGCAATGAGAAATTCATTTGGCGAAGTGCCGGTTTATCGAGCAGCTTGTGCCTATTTTTGTTAATAAGCGTCCCATTCGTTGTGATATTCACCTTGAAGCCCTTCTCGTGGCTTAGGTCTAACAGTTCATCGATCTTGGGATGGAGCAGCGGCTCACCCTTCACGTGCAAATAAATATGATCCGTATGCGGTTTAATTTGGTCAAGGATATTCGTAAACGTATCTATTTTGATGAAATTCGCTTGACGCTTCGTCTGCGGACAGAATGTGCAGGCCAAGTTGCATACACTCGTAATTTCAATATAAAACTTCTTGAACTTCTTCATGGTCGGACTCCGTTTCTTGTTTGCGCTACTATGATAGAGGCTATTATACCAAGCGAGGCGGCTGAATGAAAGGATTTCACACTTTTTAGAAAAACAACTGAACCATCCACCCAATAAAATACGCTGACGGTACTAGAAAAACTTGTGCTAGAAGCGTTCCAAGGAAGCGAGTCGTCATGAGTAAAGCGTAGATTTTACCTAGCTGCTTACGTTGAGATTCGTCATGTAATGCTTTGTCAGTTATGAGACCTAGCTGCGGATCAATGAATATTGTGAGCAAAATAGTAGCAATTCCGTTGATTAGACCTGACGCTTGTGAAGCTGTAGTCGCATGATCGGGCCATAAATGAGCCGCATATAGAGAGGCTAGAACGCCTACGGAGTAGAAAGCTGTAACGACAATATTGATGAATAGGAATCGTTTGGAAATACCGAGATAACGGAACTGACTTAGCTTCACTTTAGGCTTTTTGATATATTTGGTCGTGTTCTTCAGTTGTGAAATGGTTACATTCGTAAGCATTTTCGGCAGTGAGCCTGCAAGTTCGAGACGAGCAATGACTCTAGCGCTCAGGTTGATAAAAGTAGGAAATAACGCGATCGCGATAACCGTCCCGATGGAGGAAGCCAGCAGAGAAATGCGTAAATATCGCACCAAATCAAACGTCGGCTCATGCTTGGCAAAATCCACAAAATGCGCCGTCATCGGCGCCTGAATCAGGTTCGCTGTGCGTGATACGAGCACGACGATGCCGACCAGCGAAAGTGCTACCGCGAGTTTGTTCACCCGTACACCCGCATAGCGAATCGAGTACGAGAGCGTCTCTGCCGTGTGAATGATCATCGTTAAAATGAAAACCAAAATGAGTGTGTTGATCATGCGAAGTGTTCATCCTCTACTTGAGTGATAGGTGCTAAACGAACGAAAACCCACCTTCTGATAGTCACGTCAGGTGGATTTCTTGATGATTGGGTGAGGGAAATGATAGGTTCGAGCGACATTTTCAAACCTCAATCCTCGCTGTTCGGTGGAGCTTTCGGAAATAGATGGAAAACATGTCGTTAAATTCGCCGATTTCATTCAACTGGACAATTTAAATGGAAAATATGTAGCTAATTTCACGGATTGCAACGTTTCCAGCGAATTTTGGTGAAATTAACTACAGAAAATCCAGTTAAATTGAATTTTGGTAAGAAATCGTGAAGATTAGCTGTAGTTTTTACAGTTAATTGATTTAATTTGTGTAAGGGTTTTGATGTTGATGTTGCGACAGACTAACTTTGCTTTTGTTTTACTATTCGTGACACAGATCGAAATTTCCTTTATTGGTAATCGCGAAGCGCACAAGAACTAAGCCTATGTCTATGCCTTGCGGTCGTCACCGTACCATAGCTCACGGAACGTGGAGCTGTGTAGCAGTAGCTTCTCCGATGTGCCTTCCGCTTCGATGCGGCCATCTTTCATCACGATGATGTGGTCGGCACGCGTCAACGCGGTTTTGCGGTGCGAGACGACCAGGCATGTCGCATCTCTGCGACGCTCGAACATCCGCTCCCAGAGCTTCTGCTCCGTCTCGACGTCGAGCGCGCTCGACAGGTCGTCGAAGACATACAGCTCGGCGTCCCGCACGAGCATGCGGGCTGCGGCGGTCCGCTGCGCTTGGCCGCCGGAGAGCTTGACCCCGCGCGGGCCGATGACCGTGTCCAGCCCGCCAGGCAGCTGCGCGACGTCGTACTCGAGCACCGCTGCGTTCAAAGCCTGCTGCAAGCTGTCACCTTGCTCCGCTTGCCCGAGCAAAATATTATTGCGCAGCGTATCGCTGTATAGCCGCGGTACCTGCGCGGTATACGCGCTCTGCGGCGGTGCAAAGAAAGTGCCCGGATCTTCGACGGGCACGCCATTCCACGCAATCGTTCCGCTCTCTTTGGGCAGCAGCCCAAGAAGGGAACGAACCAGCGTGGTTTTGCCTGAGCCGATCGTTCCCGTGATGACGGTGAACGATCCTCTTTGCATGGCGAAGTGAATGTCAGCGATACCTCTACCCGTATCCGGGTAGGTGTAGCTGAGCCCATTCACTTCCAATCGTTGCAGCGGAGGCGCAGCGACGCTGTCGTTCGCTTGATCTGGGTCCATCACTTTATGGTCTGAGTCCATCACTTGGATGCTTTCTACCCCAAGCCCTTCTTTCCGAACAGCCGATTCACTCTTCCCTACCCGCTCCTTCTTCAAATACAACGGCTTCACCATCGTCAACACCTTCGCCGACGCTCCTTGCAACAAGAAGGTCAAACGCTCTAATGAAACACTCATTTGCTTAAAGTACGTAATAAACTTCCCGACATTCGTAATAAACTGCGTCACGAATGTCAAATAGTAAACGAATAATGCAAGGTCACCAACGGTGAACGTCCCTGCTCTCATTTTCGTCCCCGCCAAGAGAAGCAAAAGTCCCGTACCCAAATTGACCGAATTCGAGAAAACGGAGTCAAGTAATTCACTCATCAGTCGATCTTTCAGCATTGCTTTGCGACGCTGATCACCGAAGCTGCTAAACCGCTCCATGACTCTCTTCTCGGCGCCTGCCACTTGAATAGCCTGCACATTGCCGAACATTTCACTAATCTCCCCCGTTACTTTCGAGGTTGATTCCCGACTTGCCGCGCGATATTTCTGCAAACGAACGGTTGCAAGTTGAGCCGCCGTGATGACGATAACGATTGGCATAAACACGAGAAGTGTCATTTGCGCATCAATACGAATCAATATGTATCCTGAAACGAGAGCAAAACACGTCATCCCAAACACATCTACCGACCAGCTCGCCGCTTCCTCGGATTGATCAACATCATCTCGGAAGTGACTTATCGCTTCTCCTGGTGACACAGGAATCGCTTGTGCGCCTGGCTGCTTGAGAACATGCTCTAACAAATTGCGGCGAAGCAGCATCCCCATGCGAAAGCGAAAATTCACATCCGTAATGAATCCAATGATGATCAGTAGGATTCGTCCCAAAGCTGCCCCGATCAACAGCGCGATCAAGCCCCACACGCCAAACTTCAATGTAGCATTCCCCGTCAACGTATCGAAAAAAGCTTTTGTAATAAGACCCGGTGCAATTGGCGCCAAATAAATGATGGTCCATGCGAGAGCATTAATGAAATATCGGAAAGGTTTATACATGATAAGACCTTTTAAATACTGAAACGTTGTCATGCCAACACCTCCTCTAACCCTGTCGCGAGCAATTGGCTGAAGCGGGAATTCGGGTCGGCGGCCAACACTTCTCTTCGACCTGATTCCAGCACACGCCCTCCATCCAGAATAACGATGTGATCTGCACGCTGTACAGTGGCAAGTCGATGGGCAATCATAATGCAGGAGCGCTCCGATAACAATTTGGAAACGGCTTTCTCCATACGTTGCTCAGTCAAAGGATCCAGACGCGATGATGCTTCATCCATAATAACTAGTCCCGGATTCGTCAGGAATACGCGGGCAAAAGCCAACAACTGCGCCTCTCCAGCAGATAAACTGCTTCCCCCCGATGCAAGCCCCGTATCCAAGCCATCTGGCATTGCTTCATACCAAGCACCTAAGCCAAGTTCATGAAGTACCGCAACAATCTGTTCATCCCGAATTGACGCATCATAAAAGGTTAAATTATCGCGAATTGTCCCTTGGATGATTTCAATATTTTGTGTCACTAGCGCGACACGTTTTCGTAGCTCAGCTAGTTTACACGCGCGAATATCAGTACCACTGAGAGCAATCACACCACTTTGCGGATCATAGAAGCGCAATAATAACCTCGCAATCGTAGATTTCCCGCTCCCTGTTCGCCCAAGCAAGCCAAGCACTTCACCAGGCTTCAAAGTCATCGTCAAGTGATCAATCGTCGGCTGATCGTCATCATAACTGAATACGACATCTTTGAAGTCAACCCCAAGCGGTCCATCTGGAAGCCCAGCCCCAGGTCCATCTTGAATCTTTGACTTAATCGCGAATAGCTCACGAATGCGGGAAATACTTGCGTCTGCTTTTTGCAAATCCTCCATTTGCGTCCGAATCTTCTCGATCGGCTTAGCGAGTAATTCCGTGTAGAAGAAAATTAAATACACGGTACCTAAGGATATATGATTGCCATGCCATAAATAGGCGCTGATCGCGAACGCCATCGCATTCCCTAACGCGAAAACGAAGATCGACATGTTCCACATCGCACAGAAACCGAGGAAAGCTTTGACGCGTAACGGTAGCATTTTTCGGAGCATAGTATAGAAGCGATTCATCACAAAGCGTACCGCACCGTTGGCGCGAATATCCTCCGTCCCCTCCAAATGTTCCCCGATAAAACCATAAAACTCAGCATTTGCCTGCCGCCACCCTGCCCAAACAGGCACAGCAAACTGACGAATCCACCCAATCATGTAAATCGCGCATACGACGAAAACAGCCATTCCCACGCCAATCAACCAATTTTCCCGGAATAAAAGGACGAGAATACCCGCCATGAGCAGCACATTCCCAAATAAATGAATGATCATGGAGGAGAAGAAATTCGCAAGCGCATTCACATCTCCATCCACGCGTTCGATCAGCGAACCGGATGTATGACTCTTATGAAAGGACATATCCAGCGACAGGCAATGCGAGGCTAAATCAACGCGCAGCTTATTGGTCGTTTTCCAACCGACATTTTCACTGTAATAGGTCGCAATCACAGATACCAGTTGCTGCACCAATGCAAATCCGATAAACAGAAGCGCCGCAGTAAAAAGTGGCTGCATCGCCCCTTGCGACTGTGCCGTATCAATAAAATAGCGGATAATTTGCGGATTAATCAGCTGCAGCCCGATGGATGCGAATAATAAGAGTGTTAGTCCGATCAGCGTCCCCTTCTGAGGGAACAAATAGCGGCCAAGCAGCTCACGGTATTGTCCCATGGAGTTGCTGTTTTTTCGGTTTTTCTTCATTGTAATGGAGTCCTCCGTATTCCTCTCGACGTACACTCCATCATACTAAATTGACTCCTTCTCGACAACGGACTGTTTGGCTAAAATGAAAAAAAACCGCCTTTGGCGGTGGCTAATCGGGCCTTGAATAGTTGATCCCTTATGACAGCAGGCGTGGGAACTTAATAGAGATGGTTTCATTACATCAGCCGTCACCCACACTCAAAAATACCGCGATGTAATCATCTTCTTCTTCGTATAAAATTCAACGCCGTCTTTCCCATTGGCATGCAAATCGCCATAGAATGAATCCTTCCAACCTGAGAAGGGGAAAAAGGCCATCGGCGCTGGGACGCCTACGTTAACGCCAAGCATCCCCGCTTCTACCTCCTCACGGAATTGACGCACAGCTTTCGCATTCTCCGTGTATATAACTGCTGAGTTCCCGAAGCGGGATTGATTCACTAACGCCAAAGCGCTAGTCAAATCCGCCGCGCGGAATAACGACAAGACAGGCCCGAATATCTCCTCTCTAGCAATCGTCATCTCTGGTTTCACGTGATCAAAAATCGTGGCTCCGAGGAAAAAGCCGTCGCCCTCACACGCCTCCACCGTTCGCCCATCGATCAGCAGCTCAGCACCTTCCGTGATCCCTTTCTCGATGTAGCTCGCGATTCGCGTCCGCTGCTCATCTCGAATAATCGGTGTCAGCGTAACCTGCTCCTCCATCCCACTGCCAAGCACCAACCGAGCAGCAGCTTCTTGCAGCCCGCTTACAAACTCCTCCCCATCCCCCACAACAACGACAGCTGAACACGCCATACATCGTTCGCCTGCAGAGCCAAACGACGACATGACGATATTCTCAATCGTTTTCTCCAGATGCGCATCAGGCATGACGATGTGATAGTTTTTGGCGCCTGCGAGAGCTTGCACTCTTTTACCCGCCGCAGATGCTCTCTCATACACATACTTAGCGACAGGCTGCGAGCCCACAAAGGATACTGCTTTGACGGAAGGTAACATCGTGAGCGCATTGACCACATCATGGGCACCATGCACCACATTCAGCACACCATCAGGAAGTCCAGCTTCTTGCATCAAAGCGGCTAATTTCATAGCTGTTAACGGTGTTCGTTCGGAAGGCTTCAAAACAAAGGTGTTCCCAAGCGCAATCGCAAGTGGGAACATCCAACATGGCACCATCATTGGGAAGTTAAAGGGTGTAATGCCTCCGACTACGCCTAGGGGCACCCGAAATAACTCGGAATCCATCTCCGCAGAAATATTAGCGAGTGTAGTCCCCATCATGTGGGATGGTGCACCAGCTGCAAATTCTACACACTCGATACCGCGCAGCACTTCACCAAGTGCTTCTTTGTAGCTTTTCCCGTTCTCTCGCGTAATCAATTCAGCAAGTTCATGCTCGTGAGCTTGAAGCAGCTGCCAATAATGAAACAAAACGCGCGCACGTTTCGGAACAGGTGTTCTACTCCATGATTCATACGCATTTTGGGCAGCACAGACAGCTTGTTCTACATCACTAGCACTTGATAACGGTACACGCGCAATCACTTGTCCTGTTGCAGGATTAATGACATCACTCATTTCACCACTTGTTGCGTCTACCCAAACGCCATTAATAAAATTTTGCAGGTCCGTCATCGCCGTTCATCTCCTGGGGCAATAAATTTTCTCCACAAGTCATTGGACACATTGTATAATAGGGTTCATTCCCTTACTTTTCGCAATTACGTCAACTTTCCTCACATGAAAGTGGTGATTTCGCTTGGTACAGACCCTTTTGCAATTAACCGTGCATGATATTTTGCAGCGTCCGCTCTTTCATAAGGCCGAAGCGATTGCTACGGAAGAAGCACTGTCCCGTAAAGTTCGCTGGGTTCACATCATGGAAGTTACGCAAGTCGGTCATCTTTTGAACGGAAATGAACTCATTCTTAGCACGGGGATCGGTTGGCAAGACAACGAAGAAACGAGTCTTTCGTTCCTACAGCAATTGATTGACAGCGGTGCTTCAGGACTGTGTATCGAGCTAGGCACCTATACGAAGCAGCCGCTTGAGAGCATGAAGGCACTTGCCCTTCAAGCGAATTTTCCGCTTATTTTTTTCCATGAGGAAGTCCGATACATTGATATCACACAGGATTTACATACACATTTCATTCACCAGCATCACAAAATGGTGTCCGATCTAGAATCACTTTCCACCAAGCTCAATCAGCTGCTTTTGTCCGGCAAAGGCTTGCTGCCTCTTCTTAAGCTGCTTCATGAGACAACACATGTGCAAGTTGCCTTTTTTCCATTCGATACGGATGCCGTGTTCGTACCCTCCTTACCGAAAGAAGAGGGCGCAGCATTTTTTGAGAAATGGATATATGGCGAACTCTTTCACTTATCCGATGTCAAAAACAAGCTAGCCCATCGCCCCATACTCGCTTTAGAACATTTGTTCGCAGACCTACTTTTATTTGCCGAACAAGAGCTGAGCGAGTTCCAAATTCTCGCTTTGGATCGATGCGCGACCGCTATTGCCCAAGAGATGATGCGCACGACCTATATCGAGGAGAAAACCCGTTTTAAACAGGAACTATGGGTGACCGATTGGTTAGGCGGCAAGCATTCGCTGCAGGATATTCGTGAATATGTCATGACCATCAAGCCTCCCATGAAACTAGGTCCAATTATCATTTGTGTATTCGATAAAGCCGCAGGAAGCAATGGTTCCAGAGAGCAGGAAACACTCCTTATTCAGAAACAAATGATCGCCCGCTCCTTATTTGAAAGAGAGGGCTTTTATTTACTTCCTACGGTGTATGAGCAGCGGATCGTCTTCATCCTCTTAGATCAAATGCCCTCTGGAACTAGTCATGAACGAATCTTACGAACGATCCAACGCTTTCAAAAAGCGCAAGAAACGCAACTATTTCAGACTCTTATAGGTATTGGCCGAACAATCAGCGATCCGCTTCAAATTCAAGTCAGCTATGAAACTGCCTTAGAAACACTAGAGATCCAGAAGGATATCGGTGTGCTCCCGAAGCCTTTCTATCACGAACTGCACGTCTACAAAGTGATCCTGCTCATGAAGAAAACAGGTCAACTTACTTCATATGTTGCTGGGTATCTCAGCGGTATTATCGCCTATGATCGTGAGAAAAATGGTCAACTATTGAAAACATTGCACATGTATCTAGCGCTATCCGGCTCGAAACAAGAAACAGCCAAGGAGTTGTTCATTGTTCGGCAAACGTTATACCATCGGCTGGACAAAATTACTGCGATCCTCGGAGACGATTTCCTGCAGCCGCAGAAGCGAATCGCGTTAGAGCTAGCTCTACACGGGTATGAATATCTCTACGGAACTATTTCTTAAACTTTGGTTTTGCCCTGCGACAATAGCACATTGACGTAGTACTTTCTGGCGTTGGCCGTCGTCAAATGAAGCTTCGCCGTTTCACCACCGGGGTGCTCGAGATCCAGCCATGCCCCTTCTAGGTCCTCGAGCACGCCGACTATTTTGAATTTCTGTGCGACATAACCGTCAAGTTTTTGCTTTTCCGATTGAAAGAGCTCGAATTCAGACATGAGGAGCACCTCCTTGGACCGTTTCCTTCTTCGGCTGACTCAACTGTGAGGATGATGAAACATATGTTCCCCTTTTGATGAATTGACCATTTCCGGATTCTCCTACGAATTGTTTATCCCGAATGACATAGGCTCCGCGGGACAATACCGTCACTGGCTCCCCTGTAATCTCAAGCCCTTCGAACGGATTATAATCCACATTCATATGGTGGGTTTCAGCGGAAATCGTGCGCTTCCCATTCGGATCAAAAATCACAATATCCGCGTCCCCGCCAACCGCAATCGTCCCCTTTTTCGGAAACAAACCAAACAGCTTTGCGCTTCGCGTTGACACAATATCCACGAACTGATTCAGTGTGATACGCCCTTTCCCTACCCCTTCAGAGAACAGAATAGAGAAACGGTCTTCGATGCAAGGTCCACCGTTGGGAATTTTACTGAAGTCCCCGAGCCCTAAATCTTTTTGACCGTTAAAATTAAACGAACACTGATCTGAGCCCACCGTCTGCAATTGACCCGTTTTCAACGCATTCCACAGCACGTCTTGGTGAAACTTCGGCCGAAGTGGCGGGGACCACACATATTTCGCGCCTTCGAAATCTGGCTTTTCCAAATACGTTTGATCGAGCATCAGATACTGCGGACACGTTTCTCCCCAGATATCAACACCGCGATTGCGTGCCTCCGTAATTTGCTGCACAGCCTCTTCACACGTCACATGCACCACATAGAGCTGCGAGTTGGCTAATGCCGTGAGCTTGGCAGCGCGCCCTGTCGCTTCACCTTCAATCAAGGATGGCCGAGTCAGCGCGTGATAAATCGGATCAGTCTGACCCGCTTCGAGTGCTTCTTTAATTAAATACTCAATGACATCGCCATTTTCTGCATGTACCATCACGAGTGCTCCATGCTTTTTGGCCTCAAGTAAAGTCCTATACAACGTGCCGTCATCCGCTTGGAAAACGTTCTTATATGCCATAAAAACCTTCAAAGAAGTGATGCCTTCATCATGAATCATGCTCGGTAGCTCAGCCAGCACCTCATCATTGATTTCCGCAATCATGAGATGAAAGCTATAGTCAATGACGGCCTTGCCCTCTGCTTTCTGATGCCAAGTCTGAACAGACTGACTAAGCGGTTTCCCTTTATTCGTCAAGCAAAAATCAATCACGGTCGTCGTTCCGCCAAATGCCGCAGCCATCGTACCAGTCTCAAAATCATCCGCGGTGACCGTTCCGCCAAATGGCATATCCAGATGGGTATGTGGATCAATACCGCCAGGAAAAACATATTTCCCTGTGGCATCTACAATCTCTGCGCCTTCACGTGCGAGGTTCAAACCGATCCCAGTAATAATCCCATCTTCGATGAGAATATCCCCTTGATAGTGATCCGTTGCAGTGACAATCGTTCCATTCTTAATGAGTTTGGCCATGGCTACACAGCCTCCTTCTTATCGGCATCTTTTCCCTCAGTCAACTTAGCAACAGCCGCTTGACGCTCGTTCCACGTCATTGGCTCCTCGGTTCCCTTCACCTCAACCATCGAGATCGCACCATCTACAGGACACACAATCGCGCATAAGTTACAGCCTACACAGTCTTCTTCCCTCACCTGCAAAAAGGACTTCCCTTGCTCATCCGTATGTCGCTCAATGCATTGATGCGAGGTATCCTCGCAGGCAATATGGCACTTATTGCAGTTAATACATGTTTCCGTGTCGATCTTGGCAACTACGGCGTAGTTCAAGTCCAAATTTCCCCAATCTGCATAGCGCGGGACGGATTTCCCGATCAGTTCGGAGACGCTGGCTAACCCTTTTTCATCCAAATAGTTGTTCAGCCCATCGATCATATCCTCCACGATCCGGAAGCCATGATGCATGGCCGCTGTGCACACTTGAACACCTGTTGCGCCCATGAGCATAAATTCAACCGCATCGCGCCAATTGGAAATGCCGCCAATGCCGGAAATCGGAATATTCACCCCTGGATTACGCGCGCAATCCGCGACCATATGAAGGGCAATTGGCTTCACAGCAGGTCCGCAATAACCGCCATGTGAACCTTTGCCGCCGACATGTGGAATGGTGTTCCACGAGTCTATGTCGACGCCTGCGAGCGAGTTAATCGTGTTGATAAGCGAGATCGCATCCGCCCCGCCACGAACTGCCGCTAAAGCTGTGCTCGTGATATCCGTGATGTTCGGTGTCAGCTTCACTATCACGGGTGTCTGAGCAGCTTCCTTCGCCCACATCGTCTGCGCTTCCACAAGGTCAGGCTGCTGCCCGGATGCCGCTCCCATTCCCCGCTCCGCCATACCGTGCGGACACCCGAAGTTCAGCTCAAGTCCGTCCACGCCAACAGCTTCGACCTTTTTGACGATCTCGTGCCACTTCTCTCGCTTGGGCTCAACCATCAGGGAAACCACTAGCGCATGATTCGGAAATCGTTTCTTCGTTTCATAGATTTCCTTCAGATTAACCTCCAGCGGACGGTCAGTGATCAGCTCGATATTATTAAAGCCCGCAACACGCTGTCCGTTGAAATGAACAGCAGCAAAGCGCGAGGATGTATTAATAATAGGATCGCCTAGCGTTTTCCACACGGCACCTCCCCATCCCGCTTCAAAAGCACGCTGAACCTGATAACCCGTGTTCGTCGGTGGAGCCGATGCCAACCAGAAAGGGTTGGGTGACACAATTCCAGCTAGATTCGTTCGTAAATCAGCCATGCTGAATCCCTCCTGATTCTGAAATAACCCTGCCTAAGCTGACGCCTCTTGCCCCTTCACCAACTGCTTGTAAATCGCATAAGCCGCCAGTTTACCTTGTTGAGCTGCCGATACGACCATGGCTTCGCCCTGTCCATCACCAAAAATAACATCGCCAGCTGCGAACACCTTCGGATTCGATGTCATTCCTGCGGCTGCATCAACCAATGTCACTGTGCCCCGTGAATGAGAGAGTCCGAACTGCTCAATCAGCGATATATACTTCGTCTGACCGATCGCCTTGATTACCGTGTCCACGTCGATGACGAATTCAGAGTCTGCAATGGGCACTGGGCGTTTACGCCCCCCGTTATCAGTATCGAGAAGCTCCATCCGCACACATTCGATGCCTATGACGTTCCCCTGTTCATCACCAAGGATCCGTTTCGGCGCCGTTAACCACTGAAATGCAACGCCATCGAGCTTAGCAAACTCATATTCAAAATCATACGCTGTCATTTCTTCTTGTGTTCGTCTGTATACGATTTGCACGTCGCCCGCCCCAAGCCTGACAGAGCACGTAGCCGCATCTATTGCGGTATTCCCAGCGCCAATCACAGCAATCCGCTTCCCTATGAAAGACTCATCGAGATCTGGGGTCGTTTTCGTCGACTCTACGAAATCAATGGCGTCATAGACGCCGGTCAATTCTTCTCCATCGATGCCTAGCATGGGCACTTTAGACATCCCAACTGCGAGCACCACAGCGTCATAATCACTTAACAATTCAGCAGCACTGACGTCAACTCCGACACGCGTGTTCATCCGAATCTCCACACCAAGCTGCCTGACTTGCTCGACTTCCCAAAGCGAGATTTCCTGCGGTAATCGGAAGGATACGATCCCATACGTATCCAAGCCGCCAGCTTGCTCCTTCGCTTCGAATACGGTCACCTTAAAACCGAAGCGGGCTAGCTCACGAGCTGCCGCAAGTCCCGCAGGTCCGCTGCCCACGATCGCAACAGTTTTACCGTTACTTGCCCCTGCTTTAAATAAAATCTGTTCATTCTTGATGGCCCAGTCGGTTGCATACCGCTGCAACTGACCAATTAAGATAGGCTTGGACGAATGATTAAGTACACAAGCCCCTTCGCACAATTCCTCTGTGGGACATACTCTCGAACAGGAAGCGCCAACTGGATTGGCATCCATAATGGTTCTGGCGGAGCCTTTTAGATTGCCAGAGGCAATCTTTTTAATAAATGAAGGAATATCAATGCCTGTCGGACAGGCGTGCGTGCAAGGAGCGTCATAACAGAACAAGCACCGGTTGGATTCTTCGATCGCCTCTTTGGGCTTCATGCCCGCCTTCACTTCCGCAAAATTACGCTTCAACTCCGTAAGCGAAATAAATGTCGTACCCATCTTCGCTCCTCCTCCCTCATTCAAAGTTGCGTGATTTGATCATACGTTTCTGGCCTGCGATCTCGATAAAACTGCCAGTTATTACGGACCTCACGAATCAACGATTTGTCCATCTCCCCGATAATCACTTCGTCTTGATCCCGACTGCCTATGGTAACGATAGAACCCCGCGGATCCACCAAATACGACTGACCATAATATTCACCCATGTTCCACGGTGCTTCCGTTCCAACTCGATTAATCGCGGCTACGTAATACCCGTTAGCTACCGCATGCGCAGGCTGTTCGAGCTTCCATAGATACTCTGACGTGCCTGCAACAGTAGCAGATGGATTAAACACAATTTCCGCACCGCCAAGTCCAAGCGCTCTTGCTCCTTCTGGAAAATGACGATCATAACAAATGTATACGCCAACTTTCGCAAAAGTGGTATCAAAAACAGGATAACCGAGATTGCCCGGCTTAAAATAATACTTCTCCCAGAACCCACAGGAACCTCCGCCTGCCGCAACGTGAGGGATATGATGCTTCCGGTATTTCCCCAGATAAGCCCCATCCGCATCAATGACAGCCGCAGTATTGTAATAAGAGGCAATTCCTTCGCGCTCGTAGATCGGAAGAATAATCACGATACCCAGTTCCTTCGCTACATCTTGAAAGAGCTTTGTCGACGGTCCATTTGGGATTTCCTCGGCCGCATCGTACCACTTCGTCGTTTGCTCTGCACAAAAATAGGGACCATAGAAAATCTCCTGCAAACACACGATTTGTGCTCCTTGCGCAGCCGCTTTGCGTACCAAGCCAAGATGCTTCTGTATAGCGAGCTCCTTATGTTTCGCGATCGGTTCATCGCCGTGTACGTCGTGTGAGGCTTGGATGAGACCGATTGTGACGATACTCATGCCTGGAAGCCCCCCTTCTCAACCACGATCTGGCGGGCAGTTCTGTATAGAAGCTCCGTCCCTAATGTAATATCCTCTGGGCTAGCATATTCCTTCGGATTGTGACTAATGCCCTCGAGGCAGCGCACGAAAATCATGCCATAGTCGCACACGTAGGACATGGCTAGCGAATCATGGAATGGACCGCTCATGAGTTCAGGCGGTTTCATCCCCATCAGCCCCGCTTCCTTGTGAAGCGTATCTTTGATCCATGCCGCGCAATAGCGAGGCTCGCTATTCGTGTCCTCTCGAATCGTATAGGTGAGCCCATGCTCACAGGCTACGTTCTCGATGATACTAAGAAGCTCCGCCTCAAGTGCGTTTCGACGACAAATGTCGATGTCTCGCAGATCAATCGTAAAGCTGACCTTCTCTGGGATAATGTTGCGCGAATCTGGAAATACCGTGAGTGAGCCAACTGTCCCAACTGTTGGTACACCTGGTTCTCGGCGTACAAGCTCGTTTAATGCGACTATGATTTTGGCACTGCCGAGCAGCGCATCATGTCTCATCGACATTGGCACGGAGCCGGCATGACCTGCGAAGCCCGTCATTTCCACGGTGAGCCATAATGGACCAGAGATTCCGCTCACGATACCAATCGGCTCATTGAGAGATTCCAAGACAGGTCCCTGTTCGATATGCAGCTCCAGAAAAGCTCCAATTCGGCCTTCTTGGAACGTATAACCTTCGAAATCCGCTGGATCACAGCCGAATTCCAGCAGTGCTTCTCGACGGGAGATGCCGTTTTTGTCAGTCCGCTCCAACTCATCTGCTTCCAGCTTACCGGTCATGCCCCTAACCCCGAACAACCCTTTATTGAAGCGACTGCCTTCCTCATCACAGAAAGCAACAACTTCGACATTACATGCAGGTGTCACACCTTGTTCTACCATCGTTTGTACCGCTTCTATCGCGCCAAGCACACCGATCGCCCCATCAAATCGCCCCCCATAGGGTTGCGAATCCACATGCGATCCGAGCATTAGCACAGGTGCCCCCGGATCGCTCCCACGCCAAACGCCTATCAGGTTAGCAAAGGGATCGATATATGCCTCCATCCCAGCTTCTTCCATCCAGGATTTCACAAGCTCCACACCAGCACGATCCTCTTTCGAAAGAGCAAGTCTGCAAACGCCCGTTTCGCCGATTTTACCAATTTGCGCCAGATCATGAATGTGCTGTCCAAGACGTTCTTCGTTGATTTGGATAAGTGGCATTGTCGACAAGTCCGATCATCCTTTCTTTTGCTCGATACCAAACACCGTGAGTAAGGTTTCGATAATGAAATTCACATCTTCATCCGTAGAGGATAACGGGGGACTGAGCGTAATGATATTGGCATAGCCAGGAACGGTATCCCCATTCTTACCGACGAGCAATCCTTTGCTTTTGCATGCTAAAATAATATCTGTTACCCGTTCTACCGAAGCGGGAATCTTCGAATTACGATCCTCAACAAGTTCAATGCCCATGGCTGATCCAAAAATGCGAATTTCTCCGACATGAAGATGCTCATTCAACGGTTCTAATTGAGATCTAAATGCTTGCCCAATGTCAGCCGAACGTTCAACAAGCCCCTCACGCTCAATAATGTCGAGATTCGTTAAGGCCACCCTACAGGAAACAGGATTTCCACCAAACGTATTGACATGTCTAAAATGGCTAGTCGCTTCTTTCTCCTTGAAAGTGTCGTATAATTCGGCTGATACAGCTGTGGCTGAAAGCGGCGAATAGGCGCTGGTTAACCCTTTGGCCATCGTGACGATGTCCGGTCTTACCCCATAATTTTGATGACCGAAGGGCTTGCCCGATCGCCCAAAACCACAAATGACTTCATCTACAATCAACAAGACATCATATTTATCACAAATACTTCTTACCGCCGGTAAATAACCGTCATGTGGAACAAGCATTCCCCCGCCAGTAATAACCGGCTCCAGGATCACGCCAGCAACGGAATCTGCTCCCTCCCATACGATGGCATTCTCGATCGCTTTGGCACATTGTAAGCTGCAGGTTTCTTTCGTCTGTCCGAAAGGACACCGATAACAATAAGGCGGGGGCACATGCTGGAAGCCTACCCCAAGCGGTTCATATTTCAGCTTACGTTGCGCTTGACCCGTTGCTCCCAATGCACCCATGGAGTTTCCATGATACGCTCGATGACGCGAGATAAACTTATGTTTACTCGGTTTTCCATTCTGATGATGATATTGACGGGCGATTTTGAAGGCGACTTCATTAGCGTCTGATCCCGAATTAGAGTAAAAAATGCGGTACTCCCCTTCGAGCCATTCATTTAATTTCGCCGCTAACTCAATAGCCGGGATGTGGGATTGAACCAATGTCGCATAAGCAATCTTCATCATTTGGTCAGCTGCTGCTTCAGCAATTTCTCGCCTTCCATGACCGACGTTCACGCACCATAATCCTGACATGCCGTCTAAATAACGATTGCCATCTATATCTGTCACCCAACTACCCTCACCGGAGGCGATGATCATTGGGTTCTCATTATGTGCAGACATATGATGCCAGACATATTTGCGATCTTTCTCTAGCAGCTCCTCTTTGACCAATGGATCAACGTCATTTTGAGCACTCATAAGCAGTCCCTCCATCTCTTGTCCATTCATTCTTACTATATTTCTATGTTCAAAAAGAGGATGTCATCCCTAGCTTTTGTTGTTATTTTTCAGTTGGTAGATTTGGTTTTGGCAGAGTAGTTAGTTGGGTGTTAAATGAAAGGAAACCTTAGCATTGTTTAAAAGTTACTCTTCGAAGGATTCACTTCCCTCGTAAACAGACTTTCGAATAGCAGCGGTTAATTCCTGAAAAAGTGGGGATTCCCTCGTTTGCAAAGTGCGATCATGACCTAATGGGACTTGATGGATCGCATGCACACGACCTGGATTTGCGGATAAGACGATGATCCGATTCGAGAGGAATACGGCTTCGGTTATACTGCGGGTGACGAAAACGATGGTTTTGTTCATTTTCTTCTTCATTTCAAGTAAATCGAGTTGTAATTTGTCCTTCGTAAATTCGTCTAAGGTTGAGAAGGGTTCATCCATAAAGAGTATGGGAGGATCGAGGGATAACGCACGTGCCATAGCGACTCTTATTTGCATACCGACGCTGAGCTGCCAGGGGTAATAATCCTTAAACTTTGCTAATCCGACTGTATCGAGTAATTGGTCTACCCGATCTTGATACGTATGTCGCGACTGTTCGTGAACTTCAAGCGGCAGCTCGATATTCTCTCGTACGGTCCGCCATTCAAACAAATTAGGTGTTCGAAAAATAATGCCGAATTTACGGCGCAGCCGCACTTCCTTGGGATGCTCCTTCTGAATTGTAATTTGACCACTGGAGGGCTGTAAGAGATCAGCCATAAGTCGAAGCAACGTTGATTTGCCACAACCTGAAGGTCCTAATAATGTGACGAATTCATTCTGCCCAACATCGAAGGTAATGTTCTGAAGGACTGTCACTTGCCTCCCTTTTTTACCGAACACCATACCGACGCCATCCAACGAAATTTCCACTTTCTGACGGGAAAAGTCTGAATTCACCGGGCTCCTCCTTCTATCCGAATAACTCGCGTCATCTATCTGTGAGTATTAATAACCCTATATGTTATATTATATAGGGAATTTCTTCAATTTCATTATACATTCTGTTCCTAAATTAGAATTGCGATTTGACATAGTGTAAAATCAAGATCTTATTTTCTGTAACTTGGTTTGTGGATAGTTTCCTTTCGCGAATTAGGATACATAATGATAGTTATGTAAACAAATTCATGACTTACATTTTATATCCAAATATTGTTCGTATTCGCTATTTCTTCAATTTGATAGAATGGGTACGTAACCACATTCGACATCTAGGAGGAAGACTATGAAAAAGATCATTCTTACAACAGTTGTTGCTACTAGTCTCATGTTCGGTGGAATTGCGAATGCCGCGACTACCAATTCGTACATAGCTACGGATTCCGACACATTCTGGTCTATTTCTCAGAAGTTTAATGTGCCCCTATCCGATCTTATCGCAAGTAATCCCAAAGTGAATGCAGATAACATTTATGAAGGCGTTATCATCTCTATCCCATCGAAGGCCACTCCAAAAGCAAGCTGGGAAGTCAAAGCCGATGCGATCATTGCAACGGGGATGAAGCAGTTAGGCGTGCCTTATGTTTTTGGCGGCAGCACACCTTATGTAGCGTTTGATTGTTCTGGCTTTGTTCAATATGCGTTTAATCAACAAGGATTTAATTTGCTTCATTCTGCCGCTTTACAAAGTCAATTAGGAACACCTGTAGAGAAGGGTAATCTTCGTAAAGGAGACCTCATTTTTCTACAAGGAACCTACACGTCAGGCGTTTCCCATGTAGCTATCTATCTTGGTAATAATCAAATTCTTCAAGCAGGAACAATGGGGACAAGAGAAGTGAAAATCAGCACTTTATTTGGCACTCCTTACTATGATGCGCATTATTGGGGAGCGCGTCGCTTAATTAACTAACAACAAACGAAGGACAAAAAAGCCGGTATTTACCGGCCTTTTCTCATATCTTTTCCTTCATTTACGATGTGCTAGCCTGTGACGGTTGGTTCTAATACGGTCAGTTTATTCGCGTGCGTATCTAGTTCAGCCATAGCCCCAATGGGAATGGCCGCTTTGTAATAGCCATGGGCCGTGCTAAAGTTGGTCAAAAGCGGTTTTCCTAAGGGAACAATGATCCCTGAAATTAAATCATTATAGGTCGTAGAATAGGAATTAGTACAATTCGTACATTGTCCCATCACGATCCCCACGCAATCTCGAAATTTCCCCGCCATAATTAATTGCGTCAAATAGCGATATATCGTGTTCGTTGGCTCATGCGTCTCTTCGATGACGATTATTTTACCCACTGTATTTACTTCGAAAGGTGTCCCAAGTGTACCTACCAATGAGGTGAGGTTTCCACCGACAATACTCCCCCTCACAGTACCCTTAACAAGGCCATATAGCGGCATATTCGGCGGATTATGAATGACTCTTGGGCTTACTAGTGTGGATGTCGCCGCATAAAATTGATCGAAATTATAAGCAGGTGTATTCGTGTTAAAATCAATCAACAACAGACTTTGAAACGTAATAAGATTCGCAAATTGATATAAAATATTTAATAAAATCGTAATATCACTGTAGCCCGTAACGATTTTCGGGTGACTATTAATAATGGTGTAATCGAGATATGGCAATATATCCTTAACCCCGGTGCCACCTCTTGTGGGAAGAATCATACTCACATTCGGGTTGAGAAACATATTCATCAGGTCATCCGCTCGCTGCGCTGCCGTAGCTGCAACGATCCCACCGTACGCGTATGCGTATTTGCCCACGACAACTTTAAACCCCATATTTCCGAGTGTCTCTATTCTCGCATCAATCACACTTGCGTCAAGCGGGCTTCCTAATGTAACAATGCCAATGGTATCTCCACTTTGTAAGATGGGTGGGCGTATTGCCATCGCTATACCTCCTACCAATGACATCGTAAGGAAAAGGAACTTCTCCTCAATCCCTTTTATGCTCCGAATTAGCGATTTATGACAACTTCTCCCTTAGATTCCCATTCCAACTGGAATAAATGCGGAAACACGATTCATAGCTTCCTGCTTTTGTTTATCCCCTACATGCGTGTATATTTGCGTCGTTTGAATACTAGCATGTCCAAGCAGCTCTTGCAGCGTTCGGATATCCGTCCCAGCTAACACTTGCATCGTTGCAAATGTATGCCTCAGCTTATGGCTGGAGAATGATTTCCCCTGCAGCTCCATATATTGCCCTTTCAATTGTCCGAACTGCTTCTCGGCAATCGATTGAATCATTCGGATACTGATGCGCCGGCCGAATTGTGATACAAAGAAAGGCTGCTCGTTTCCACTCCTGGCCTCCAGTCGCTCAACTAGCGCGCGCTCAAGCACATGGACGATTTCGATGGGGAGCGGGATTACACGCCATTTGCGTCCTTTCCCTAAGACCATCAAAGAATTCGTGCCGCGATTGAAATCGGATATGTTCAACCAGTGAAGCTCACTGACCCGCAAGCCTGCATAGCTCATTAATAGGAACATCGCTACATTCCGAATTTGATATTTCCCTTCGATGGATTGCAAAAAGACAGAGAGCAGCTCCTCACTCAAAAAGGTCGGAACTGGATTCTTCTCAACCTTCGATTTCTTCACTGTACTCGAAGGATTGTGTTCGACGATCTGTAGCTCAACAAGCGCTGCAAAAAATGTGCGGATCGACGAGAGGTACCGATTCCTCGCCGCATCCCCTGCCCCTCCCTGACGCATCTTCGTCAGGAAACGCATAATATCAATCGCCGCAAGGGATGGCAACTCTTTCTCACCGAGACTTGCAAGAAATAATCGAACATCACCAAGGTAAGCTTGCTGTGTTCGTTTCGTGAACCCTTGATCCTTCATCCAAGAGTCAAATAGCTCCAAATACTCGTCATCAAACGCTAAACTAGTGTCCATGCTGTTAAACTCCGTCCGTTACAATCTAAATTGCGTTAAATATAGATTTAGTGCAATTTTTTTGATGTAAAAAATCGCTTATTCTTCACACTCAGAACCAGTTTAGTAACGCTGGTATTTACTTGAGTAAGTTAAGAATAAGCGTATTGTTGGAATAATTTCAGAAGTACATATTAATCCCGCGGATACTCCACCTTCATTATGTCCATGAACGGAACCTTATCCAACTCGCCGTTACAATGCATATGTACTCTGCCAGTACGTGAATCCATCGTCGCGATCGTGCCTCGCACAGTTTCCTCACGTCCCCATACCGTTAACACAATTTCGGAATTCTCCATCTTGGCTTCTGACAACTGGTTCCCGATTTCTTCTAATACAAATTCATCGCGTGTTGGCCGTTTCGCTACCTTTGCTTTTGCCATCCCCTATTCTCCTCCATGTTCCGTCAGTTGGACGGCGTAATAATTTCTTTCACACGACCGACTTGGCCATCTGTGAGTCTTACTTTTATACCATGGGGATGTGTAGGTGAATTCGTTAATAAATCCTTTACGATCCCGCGTGTAAGTTTCCCGCTGCGTTGGTCTTGCTTTAACACGATGTTCACTTCTCTACCAGGTACAACATCTTTCCGATTTTGTCCATTCATGCTGCGTAAGTCGCCTGCTTTCATGCCATAATGTGATTCATTATACCATAGTTTCCCCATCTACCCCATCTCGATGAAAGATTTTAGCTACAATATTTAATTAACATCATTAATAATTTACCTTGTTAAATGAAAATAAAACACAAAAAAACGGGAATCCTAAGATTCCACGCCTTTAATGACAGCCTTTACAGATGATCCATCGCTTCGCTTGAAAAACTAAAGATCATCATCGTTTAAGCGCGGTTGTCATGTTGTACTCTCTTTCCAAACGAAATTTTGGTAAACTAGTTACGTGGGTATAGATTCTCCCTTATAATGAAAATTACGAAAGTCAGCTCGGAAGGAATGTATGTTATGCCTAGGTTCATGGACGATACGATAAGTCCTTATCCACTTCGAATCATTACGTTACCTATCGATGCTAGTAAATTAAAGCTGCAATCCCTACGGATTCTACATGTCGGACATCTGCCTGGTCGGATTATGTTCCGAGAACAAGCCAGGTTCGAGAGCTTTGCCATTGTATATATTGCAGGTGGCGAGGGAACTTACAAAGTCAACGACGGACCTGTTCAAAAAGTGGAAAGCGGCAGCCTATTCTTCTTCCGTCCGAATCAGGTTTATCAATATGGCCCCGACCCCGGGGGCTTCTGGGATGAGTACTATTTTACGCTCGAAGGCAGCCGAGTCAAGGAATGGCAGAACAGTTGGTTGACGGATTTAGATCAAGTGAAGCAGGTTGGTTATGAGGATGCTGCACAGCATAATCGGATTGAGCGCATATTCATTGGGATGGAAAGTGGCATTCCTGCTAATATTGATCGGGCAGCTTTGCTTATCGAGTCATTACTATTTGAATTCATTCAGCGTGCCGAAGCCACAACGGAAACGACGAAGACGCAGCAGTTCATCAATCTCATCAATGAGCTAAGCGATTCATTATATCAGCCATTTGACGCACAAAGCATTGCGAAACGGCACCACATTTCACTTTCTACCCTTCGCAGAATCGTCAGTGAATATTCCGGCTATCCGCTCAATACCTACATGCACAGAATGAAAATGGCAGAGGCCAAAAATATTTTGTTAAACACAACGAATTCCGTGAAAGAAATTGCCGATTCACTTGGATACAAAGATGTATTCTACTTCTCACGCATATTTAAGAAATATGTCGGCGTTTCCCCGCTTATTTTTCGAAATAATATGCACACTTAGCTGTAAAATTTTTCGACTACCTAGCACGACTTGTCACATTGCTGCATATGATAGATTGAAAGCAAATCTTCGTATGTGGAGGTGAATCAGACATGGCACTTACACTATCGGGTTTAATGCTTTATGCAATGTGGCTTGTCTTAGGGGTCATGGGTCTTAGCTTTGTAGTAGATTTGTTCAAATCGTTTGCAGCAGGAACTTTTTCCAGCTCTTCGGTTACATCTTACTTGAAAGACCTCTTGTACTTTGTGTTCCCTTTATTCTTGCTTTCCAACATGATGCCGCTGGATCATACCGATTTCCTTCTAAAAATTGCCTACTATCTCGGTGTTCTTGGGGTCGTCTATCATTATGTCGGGGGCTATTTTAAAAAGTAAATCTGTAACCGCATTCATAGCTGCTGAGTTCGCTTAGCAGCTTTTTTAATGCACAGAAAAAGCTGTCACTAATGTAAACAGCTTTTCTAGCATCCTTTAAAATCGAGGTAAATTTGATAAATTATTGCTTGGATCTCCATCCGGATACGAACGTAAGGTTTTCTCGCCTTTTCGATTTACCCCCGTGTTCGCATCTTCGATTAAATCATCTTCGGTCATCTCAATGGCAGTCTGGACATCGACCACTTGGCCATTTTGAAATTTAACAGCCTCAATACTTCCATTTTCATAATGCACGGATTGGATCATTGCTTTATTCGGATCAATCGTATGTGGACCACTACTGCGACGTCGCGGCATAAATGTCTCCTCCTCTATCTTCCTGCAAGTTTTTTAACCCCACGAGAGTGGGGCTTCATCTTCAGCTTCACACAACTTCTATGACTGTGTAGACTCGCTCTGGGATTTAATTTCCTGCTTCAGATCTTCTGTCTTTTGCTGCGCTTGCTTGATTTGATTTTGAAGATCCTCTAACTGCTGCTCGGCCTCCGTAAGTGCCGCTGCTGTAGCTTGCGAATAGATTTGCTGAGCAACCTGCAAAGTTTGTTCAGCAGCTTGCTCTGCTTTTTGGGCAACATCTTTGATTTGCGCTAAACCAAGTTCCTTTTGTTGCGGCATGGTAATACCCCCAGCTGATGTTTTGCATACCCAATTAATGTAGGCAATGAGGTTCAATTTTATTCGGGCAAAAGATAAGCATGTGTACTTAATTGGTCTACTAAAAGATTGGACGGTATGATAAATTCAGGAACACCCATGTAACCTGGTGAAACCTCATATTTTTGAAACACAATAACAAGCTTGCCGTCCTTATTGATGTAGAAACTTTGATCCTTTTTGATTGACTTAAAGTAAAATTTCACCTCATTCGGTACCCCTTCTACCCAATATACTTTGGCAGGATCATCCTTCATTCGTTGGATCATTTGCGCCTTAATATAGTCACTGATCACTTGTATATATCCTTCATCCTTAAATAAGCTCGGTAATGTAATTAGTAACTGATTTTGCTTATCAATTGTGTCATACTGAAAGGTTGTGGACGAAGAAGCCGCTGTGTTGACAACATATCTGCCTACTGCGAAGATCTGATCATTGTCCGTTTTAACGATATACCCACTATCTACCCCTAGGTGTCCCTCTAAACCACTTGCTTTCATCTTCTCAATATCGAGCATGAAATCCGTGTAGAGCTTCTTGCTTTCTTCCAAGTATTTCGAATTCAGGGATTCCTCTAGCACTTTGTTATCCAAATTCGTGATGATCGGAACTTCCACTTTTGCCTTATTCGCACCATCATCATACTGATATTCTCGAAATGTCAGGACTTTGATCAGTTTGCCAACGACGGGCATATCAGCTAACGACCCAGCGAAAGCTGGACTCGTATTTAGACCAGCTACAAATACGATCGCCGCTGCCGCGACAGCTACTGATAACCACTTCAGATTAGACCTAGGCTTTTTTCTATGTTGATTTATTGCTTGATTGACTATGAAATCAAGTTCTGCAGGAATAGGTATGTCCATATAGGTTTGTTTCATTTGTTCTAACTTCTCGTCCATGGTTAGTTTACCTCCACAAGCGTATCATCGTTCATTTTTATCCGTAAAAGCTTAAGTGCTTGGTAAAGCCGAGTCTTGATCGTACTCGAGTTTTCTTTTAATACATCCGCAATTTCATCGATCTTCAAATCTTCAAAATAGCGAAGCGTAATCACACTCCGATACATGCTCGGCAACTCTTCTAGCGCTTTCTCCAAGTCAATATTCGTATAGGCATCTTCACTGCCGGGCGTTATCGCTTCCATCGTCACATCATCCATGACGGTAAGCTTTTTATGTTTACGCAAGAAATCTAATGAGGTATTGACGACAATTCGGTAAAACCAGCTTTTAATTGCCACATGGCTTTTCAACGAATCTGCGGCTGCAAAAGCTTTTTGAATGGCTTCTTGTACGATGTCGAGTGCATCCTCTTGATTTTTCACATAGCTATAGGCAAGACGATATACATGCTCCTTATGTTCAGTTATACAAGTAATGAGTTCTGTTTCTAGCTTCCTATTCTTAGTCATATCGTTGATGACGCTCCTTTTACCGCGCGGTTAATCAGAATTGAATCATGTTGTAGCTAAGACGTTACAGGGTGCCAAATAGTTTGATTGTGATGCCTACCAATTTAGGGAATCCACTGGTATACTAACAGCAAGACGCTTATGAGGTGAACCGCTATGAACATTATTAAAATCAAAGACCGCCATGAGTTAGATCGACGAGTCCCTTCGATGCCTTGGTATATTGAGAAATTTATTAATTATAAGCTCCCTGATCTTTCACCTTCATCACTTCTTGAATATGTACGTGATTATGAAATTTTCCTCTCTTGGCTTCTAGCCGAAGGACTAAGCACTGCGACTGTAATGAATCTAGTTCCCCTTGAGGACTTAGAGCGATTACATATGGACAGCGTTAATAATTTTCGCATGTTCCTTGCGACTCGTAAAGCACAAGCTAATGGTAAAACCACGATTAACCGCAAATTATCTGCGCTTCGATCGTTATTTCATTATTTGAGTCAAATTGCCGAAGATGATAACTTCTACCCGCTCCTGAAGCGAAATGTGATGGCGAAGGTGGAGATTAAGCGTGCACACAAGGCCAAAGATAGCGCAGCGAAGCTCGAAGGCAAGTTGCTGCAGGAAGAAGAAATTGCAGAGTTCATTGCTTATGTGAAGGAAGGCTATGAGCATGATGTCGCAACGAATAAACAAGCACTCTATGCCTATGAATTAAATAAAGTCAGAGATGCCTGTATCGTTACGCTGATCCTAAATTCAGGACTTCGTGTATCTGAAGTGTTTAATCTAAATGTCGATGATATCGATATGAAAATGAAACTCGTCCATGTGTATCGAAAAGGTAAAAATGACGATACTTTCAAAACACCAGTCTACTTTCGTCTCGATGCCATCCAAGCCATCACGGACTACTTGAGTATTCGCTCCAACCGATATAAGCCAGCAAAAAAAGAAAAAGCCCTCTTCGTTGCCATGGCCAATGGCAAAAAAGAAGGCGAACGTATGACAAAGCGAGCAATTCAAGAGCTTGTGATTAAATATGCGAAACGGTTTGGTAAGCCGTACTTATCTGTACATAAGCTGCGACACTCGTTCGCAACCGATTATTACTTACAGAACGACTTGTACAAAACGCAAGAACAGCTTGGCCATGCTTCCCCAGAGACCACGCAAATCTATGCGCATCTCACGGATCGTACAATGTCTGAAGCGATTGATAAGCGCTTGGAATCCTGAAGATTACTTCAGGATTTTTTCTATTGCAGCAAATTCTTCTGGCGCAAACTCAAGATTTTTCAGAGCAGCAACGTTCTCTTCAATCTGAGATACGCGGCTAGCACCAATCAAAGCAGAGGTAACACGTTCGCCGCGAAGTACCCAAGCCAGCGACATCTGTGCCAAACTTTGACCACGGGAGCCAGCCAATTCGTTCAGTTGAATAATTTGGTTAAGCTTCTCTTCTGTGATGTCTTTTTCTTTCAAGAATTGGCTCTTCCCACCAGCTCTCGAATCCTCTGGAATTCCGTTTACATATTTATTCGTAAGCAAGCCCTGAGCAAGCGGACAGAAAGCGATACTACCTGCACCGATATCATCCAATACATCTTGTAATCCATCCTCAATCCAGCGATTCATCATACTGTAGGCGGGTTGATGAATAAGAAGAGGTGTCCCCAAACCTTTGAGAATGGAAGCCGCTTCTTTCGTTTGCTCAGCTGAGTAGTTGGAAAGACCGACATAGAGCGCTTTACCTTGACGGACGATAAGATCCAATGTCGCCATTGTTTCTTCGAACGGCGTGTTAGGATCTGGTCGGTGAGAGTAGAAAATATCTACATAATCTAATCCCATTCTTTTTAAACTTTGATCTAAGCTGGATATCATGTTTTTCTTAGAGCCCCACTCGCCATAAGGACCTTCCCACATGTGGTAACCCGATTTGGTCGAGATGATTAATTCATCGCGATAAGCCGCGAGGTCACTTTTAAGCACACGCCCCATTAATTCCTCGGCAGAGCCTGGTGGCGGTCCATAGTTATTCGCTAAGTCAAAGTGTGTAATCCCCAAATCAAACGAACGTAGCAGCATAGCTCTTCCGTTCTCATGTAAATCTAAACCTCCGAAATTATGCCACATACCGAGTGAGATGGCTGGAAGCTTCAGTCCCGATTTTCCTGTACGATTATATTTCATTTCGGCATAACGTGTTAAACTTGCTTGATAGACCATGATAGTCCTCCTTCACATTTCTAAGTAACCTTAATAGTAGGTAGGAAACATATGTATTCACTAAAGTTTTCACAAATATTCTACTTCCTATGTACAAGTATAGTTGATGCCTCTCAACAAAAAAAGAACTGAAAAAAACGTGTCTTACTAACCTTGAAGTTAGTATGGCACGCTTTTTTAACTAAATCAGATCGAAACGTAGCAAGGTATTATGCTCTTGGAGCCATTTCGTTTTTTCGAAGGTATTGCCAATAATATCGACAAGCACACCTTGTGGATCTACGCCATCCAAGTATCGCCCGAGGAAATGAATGAAAACATCCAGCCTACGAAGCTCGATCAGCAAAGGTAATATCCTGATTTCATCTTGCGATAATTGAACAAACTGGCGGTAACCATCATAGAAAGCTTGACTATTCCTTCTCAGTCTATCTTCGGAAAGCATCGGGTCAATCAGATCGGATAAACACACGGCAAGTTCCATGACCCTTGCATCAATGGTTACAAATTCAAAATCGAGAATGGCTACAAAACGTCCCTCGTCATCCACCAGCATATTGGAACCATTAATATCGCCATGGACGAGTTGATGGGGCAGCTGACGAATGGTGGGAATTGCGCTGTACAAAGCCATGTAACGATTAAATATATAAGCAAGTTCTTCCTGCTGTGCGATAAAAGGCTCTGGCGGTTGCAGCGAAAACGCTCGAATCGCATCTGGCTTGCAGCTAGGATGAATATGTTCTATTTCATAGTAAGGAGCGTACTCCGGTTTACCTACATTCGTAATCTTTGCTAAAGAAGCAGATAGCTGTCCTGCGGCCTTCCCCATATCTTGCAATTGTTTTAAACCTAATTCGATTGGATTATGACCCTCTGTGAAAGTAAACAAGGCAGCAAGCTTACCATCTTCTTCCCCTAAAGTCACCACAGTTCCCCCAGTTGGCAGCTCTAATGGCATCGGAATTTCGAAAGGAAGCTCCTCTTTCATTTCAGCTAAACGAAGCAATACATTGTGTTCAAACTTAATTTTGTTCAGGTCACGATGCGTCTCATACAATCGCAGAACATATGTACGACCCTCTACTTCAACGAATCGAGTTGTATTATTCATCCCGCCTGCACCAACACGAAGCGTCCATGTTTGGGCCCCGAACCAATTAGCTGGGAGTAATGCTAATTGTTCCTCTTTTTCAATGACTCGCATAATACCCTGACTCAGCTCCTCTTCTTAAACTTGGTTGTCGCCTTCAACCGCGAATTCAAAATCCTCTACATCGAAAGCCTCAACAGGTATGGCAAATTCCACTAATCGCTCAATAAAATCAAATTGATCCGTTAATAGTACAGATTGTTCTTTTATCGAAGTCAATATCAATTCCGTTTCGATGGGATCAAATTGATCGCCATAAGCTTCATTATCAATCGCATAAACAATTTTCAATGTCACATGTTCATTAATCGGTAACGGAGGGCTTTTGCCCCATGGCATAGACAAGGCTTTTTCTATTTTTTTCTTATTAAACGATTCCTCAAAAAATGCGATGAGCTCACCGATCATTTGTTTGACAAAGCCATCATCTTCTTGCTCTAACATAATGGGTTCAGGGCTGCTATGAAGTTCATATAATTCTTGAATGGTCGTATAAGGAATCAAATAAGTCACAGGCTTTGATGGCAGCATGAGCTGGCCATGCACGGCTAACATCACAGCTTCGATAATAAACGTTTTGCTCATGGAGTCCCCCCTAATGCTACAATCATCATTCAGCAATACTTCGCTAAGAATACTCGGAAACCCTTTTTTTCAAATAGAAACACTCCGTACCCTTGCTTCATAAACAAAACCGTTAGCTCCCAAGATCGCTTTGACCATTCGAGCTAACGGTTCATTACCCAGCTTATAAACTGCCATCGAACACCTCATTGTCTTCATAAAGGGGTCGATATGGTTTCTTGGAGAAGCGATTCGCATAGGCGGATGCAACATAACAATCGGGTTTAATGACCGGAACCATGCCGACAGATTCCACACGTCTCACCATTTCTTGGACGAATTTGGCCGTCCGATTTCTATTCTCATCATCCCCCGCGTCAATATGAATGAACATATCGAAAGTGGCACCTTGATACAGATGAGGAAGAATAATATTTTCCATATCTAATCGTTTGTTTTCGTCAAAATACATCGCAATCTCTTCACTTAACGTAGTTTCCATCGAAAGCTTTTCTTTAATTGAGTGAAGCGCTCTTGGTACGATGACTTGACGATAACATGCCCACGCTCCTTTCCCTAGCCGCTGGATTACTACGCCGGTAATGAATTTCGTATGACCTGTGTGTACCTGACAATCCGTCCCTATAATGAATTTATAGGTTGCAACGGGGTCAAGACGCATGAAATGAAGAATACGCTCGTGCACGGTATCCAGGTTAAGTCCTCTTTCCGTTGTGTTCCTAAATTCCAGTGGTTGGTTCGTCGCCGAAGGTTTCAAAGATAAGGCTCTCCCTTTCTCCATATACTATGAGAAAAAGGCGGATGCTCAAGGCAGCACCCGCCTCTTCTTATAGTATATGGCAAACCTTGCCTGTTCGAACCATCAACTTATTTTAAAACAGGGCCACCGTACAAAAATCGATTTTCCCACTGCTTGCCATCAATTGTATCAACACGAACGCCGCCTGATTCAACAGAATAGGTATGCAGCATTTGACCGTTGCCTAAGTATAAACCGACATGTGTAATCGGCTCCGTCAGTACATTGATTCCGTCATAATCCGATGCTTTGGCACCTTTATATGAACTGAAAAAAAGAAGATCACCACGTTTAAGATTCGTCCAATCCTTGACAATGGAACCCAATGATCTTACATAAGTACCTTGTGCTGCAGAGTCACCTGGCAATGACATACGGAGCGCATCCCAGAACATCGTCTGAATAAAATCAGAGCAGTCAAAAGTAGTAGGATCATTTCGTGTTGATCCAAATTCATACGGAGTTCCCAGGTACGCTTGTCCCGCTTCAATTACAGCTTCAATCTCATCAGCTACAGGCATATTTGGCTTTATTACGGAGAAGTCTGCTGTTATGTATTTGGAGCTTGAGCTCATATAGCCACTGACACCGTCAGCATCTTTGACTTTATACCAGCTATCATTCACTTTATCTGTGATCAGAACTTCCTCACCCTTTGCCAACATTCGAATCACTTTCGAACCCGAGCTAGCGTCTGAAGAAGGTAATGTACGGAAATTAACGCCATAAATAATTTGTGCATTACTAACAATCGTTATGTATTTACTGTTTGTCGATACGTATCCGCTTACACCTTGTGCATCCTTAATTTGAAACCAATTCACCGTCGTATAGTCTGTCACCGTTACCACTTCGTTGACTTTCAATAAGCGCATGACATTACTCGACGTACTTGGTTGATCTCGAAAGCTTACACCAGCTACAATCTGAGCTTTCGTCACGACACCCTCTGCAGCTTGCGTATCTTTCGGAAGTAGAGCCATGAATGATACCATCAATACCGCGATAACCATTGTCAATTTATTCATCGTCTAACCCTCCCCCTCTTAATGTTAAAAATTTCTTTCGTATCCTTATTATAGTTTGAGGGGGTCATACGCGAATATAGGTGAATGGTAGGGATTATTGTCATAGGATGCGTGGCGATTAGCCTATTGACGGCTAGGTTTAATTTTCCAATTTTCGCGCTTCAGCTTTGCGAGTTATAGATGACCAAAACAGCCGCCATTGCGGGGAGTTTTTCAGTTTTACATTCCCTATTTTCATCTCATTTTCTTCCAATTCAATAACTTGCCAACTGTCAGGATTACTCACGGATTGTGATTCTAAATAGGAACTGGCTTGCTCGATTGCTTCCTCTTGCTCAGTCCAGAACTTCACACCATAGTAAGTGAGTCCATAATGGTTAACCAGTGTAGTCGTATAAATTTGCTCTGACTCTTTCTGCTGCAGCACATAAGGCATCTTTCTATACCTCCTAATGAGAGAGGCACATTCACCACGAGGGGAATGTGCCTCCATTTGTAGGCGAGCTTCTCAGATCATGTTATGGCAACTTACAAATAAGCATTCTCATGCTTCGCCTTCAGCATATTCCAACGACGCTCAACTTCCGTCTCGAACGATTTCAGTGAGCCTTCATACTCGGGTTTTGTAAGATGTTTCGTTTTCCCCATCGTTTTTAACCAATCCGATAACGGAATCTTCTTACTCTTATCCTCTGGATTGTAAGTAATCGAAGTCACCCCATGCTCCACTTCATAAAGTGGGAAGAAACAGGAATCCACCGCAGCACCGACGATGTTAGAGCCCTCTTGATCATCAGACAGCCAGTTCAATGGGCAAGCAATGAGGATTTTGCCATACACCAATCCCTCATGCTGCGCATACCATTGCGCTTTCGCCGCCTTCTTGACCAGATCCTGCGGATACGCTTCAGAACCCGTAAAGACATACGGTATATGCGTCGCTGCCATAATTTGCGCAGTATCCTTATGATGGAATACCTTCCCACCTTGATGCTTCCCGACATTGGATGTCGAAGTCCGATGGCCCATCGGCGTTGAATACGACAACTGTGCACCTGTGTTCATGTAACCTTCATTATCGTACTCAAGAATAATCATTTTATGATTGCGAAGAGCAGCTCCAATCGCTGGTCCCATTCCGATATCCATACCGCCATCGCCTGTAATCATGACGAAAGTGAAATCATCCTTCAACCCCAGATGATCAAGTTCTCCGCGACGCTTCCGCTCCCAGAACATCTCTACAACACCTGACAGTGTTGCTGCGCCATTCTGGAACAGATTGTGGATGTAAGTAGCTTTATGCGCCGAGTACGGATAACCCGTTGTTACAACCATTGCACAGCCAGTATGGAATATGGAGACAATATCGCCCTCTATTCCTTTGAAGAACAGCTCAAGTCCTGAGAAAATACCGCAGCCCGGACAAGCGCCATGACCTGGAGCAATCCGCTTGGGCTTTTTCGTCAAAGAACGAAGAGGCGGGATGCGTACATTTAATTTCCCGGTATTCTCATCCGGGGAAACGGTGATGAGACCCGTCTTTAGGTCTTCATACTTCATTGGCGTCAATACTCGCTTCGGTGCTTTCGAAGGATCCCCCGGCGTATGACCGTAGTAATCGAAAGGCACTTCTACCTTGCCGCTCTCCATCGCGTCAATGGCGAATTGGAACAGATTATGCCCATCCTCGGCATAAAAGTCTTTGCCACCTAAGCCATAGATTCGGCTTATGACAAGCGTGTCTTTGTTCCCATGTGTGAACAATGCCGCTTTAATTTCATTGACCATGTTGCCGCCATGCCCGCCATAGGAATCCGCGCGATCGCCCACAGTGATCGCTTTCACATGCTTCAGCGCCTCTGCAATCTGTTTCGCCGGGAAAGGTCGGATCAGGTTCGGTGCGATCGAACCTGCTTTAATGCCTTTCTCGCGGAGCTGGTCGACGACATCTTTGATGATTTCGGAAGCCGAATTCATCAGGAATACCGCGACTTCCGCGTCCTCCATCCGATATAACTCTAGAATCGGATAGTCACGACCCGTCAATTCGGCATACTCCTGCCGGATACGGTCATATACACCTTCGGCGTTATACATCGCCATTGACTGTTGATAACAATTATTAATGTAATCCGGCTCATTCATATAGGGTCCGACGGTAATCGGATTATTACGATCCAAGGTATCTGGGAAGCCCTGTGGCTTCTCACCTACGAATGCCTGCACATCAGCCCGATGTGCGAAGGTTTGCACTCTACGCTTTTGGTGAGAGGTGAAATAACCATCTGATGCGACCATGACCGGCAAACGCACCTCAGGATCCTCAGCTAATTTCAGCGCCATAATATTCATATCATAGACAGCTTGCGGGTCACGGCACATGACGATCGGCCATCCCGTATTCAAGGCATAATATAAATCAGAATGATCGCCATGAATATTCAAGGGTCCGGACACAGAACGACAAACCAGATTCATGACCATCGGGAAACGTGTCCCTGATTGCACGGGCATTTGTTCCAACATGTACAAATAACCGTTGGCGCTTGTCGCGTTAAATACGCGGCCGCCAGCAGTTGATGCGCCATAACATATACCTGCTGAACCATGTTCGCCGTCGGCAGGAATTAATACAATGTCATGCTGTCCATTGGACTTCATGAGATCTAGAAATTGAGCTACTTCCGTAGATGGTGAAATCGGAAAGTATCCCATGACATGATAATTTATTTGATGTGCTGCATAGGCAGCCATCTCATTCCCTGATTCATACACAATCCGCTGTTCGACTTTGGCTAGACCTAATTCCTGCTTGATATCAATGGCCATGCGTGTAGTTCCACCCTTCTCCCATAAATACTCTCTAAGAGTTTATAGCTAGATTGAATCGATGAGGCATGCGATTAAGATCAGCATAACCATCTTCTTCACGCTCACTGGAGAGCGCATCGGTTGGACAAGCTTGTACACATTTAAGGCAACCTTTACAATATTGATAGTCTATGCCTTGCAGGAACATTTGGGGACGGCCTTTTTTGTCGGGGAGCTCATCCCATACAAAACAAAAGTCAGGACACACATTATCACAAGAAGCGCAGTGAATACATGAATCTTCGTGAAAATGCGGCATCATTCCAGCACGAGAAATGCTCAAATCTTTGAGTATACTGTTACCTGGGTTCGTAACGACGCCCCCGATAGGCTGAGTAGCAAAGCCCAGAACTGGTGTATCATAGCGTACAAAATCTGGCATAGATTCCCCTTCTGGAAGTTCATACGTTTGGAAAACTACTTCGTTATATCCACGATCGAATGTACGTAATGCTGGTGCAACTGCAAGTGGGTATTTCTTTTCTAAAGACTTTCTAATAACGCCGCGCATGACATCTGGATCCAAAAAATCACACAATCGGAACATGGCTCCCAGCATGGCCATATTAACACGATTCTTCTCCTCGAGCGAGATACCAATTGCATCAATAACAGCAATCGTCCCTCCCCTGAGCTTCATCTTCTCCTTCAATTCATCAGGCGTTTTAGTTGAATTTACTAACACGGTACTATCCTCGTAGATGCCACTGATAACGTTTACAGTTTTGGAAAGAGACTCATGAAAAACACCTACAACATGCGGTCGTTCAACGGGGGATGTATCCCGAATCTTCGTATCCATGTCACAAAATCGAATATGTGCTTTTACTGCCGATCCTTTCTTCTCAGACCCATAGGATGAGAAACTGACACCGTTCAAACCAACGCCAACGACTCCTGCTTCTGCCAGCATCTTACCCGCCAGATTCGCGCCTAGACCGCCGATGGATTCCAGTCTTATCTCGAAAAATCCGAGATCGTTCAATTTAGGTAAAGTTACCATGCTTGGTCTCCTTTCAAAAATGAACTGCATATAGAGTGAATAGTATGAATAATAAATCTACTATTATTGTAACAAGAAATGGCTGGTAATCAACCTTTTTTTAAATTAGCCATTTAAAGCAAATAATCAATGATTAGACCGCACGTCCCCAAATAAAAACTTAACGATTCCCGCTCCATGTCTATGTCATTCTCCGATGCCTCACAATCTTCACAAACGTCTACATATTCGTCTTCGATCGGATTAAACACAACACCGCACACCTGTGAGCACGACCGCATTCACATCTCTCCTCGGCTTCAAATCCCTTAATATTGTAAACGTTTGCAAACAGTGTTTTCTTTATTATACAGCGGTTTATACACCAATGACTATAAGTCTTTATGAAATCTTTAGCATTCAAAATAGGCCATTTCTCTTGATTCAAACCGCATTTGTGAGATAATGTAGAAATAATTACCAAATTGTCGAAATATGGAAAGGATGCTTAAGATTGCTTCATTTCATTATTGCCAATGAACTACAAAACCTTTTCTACATCATGAGCGCCGCTCTGCTCCACCTCATTCTTGCTCCCCATTTCATACATAAAGAACAACACTTGAATCTCTTCTTCTCATTCATCCTATTAAGTTTCATCCTTCTATACTGGAACTTTGCGGATATTGACCCATTAATCTACTCCTTACAATTAGTCCCTGTCTGTTTGCTTTTTGTGACATTAGGCGTTGGCATTGCGCCTTCAATCATGACATGGATCATATTTAATATTGGTTGCATGTTCGTACTCAATTATTATTGGGAGCCAGCTCTACTAAGCAGCACTTTCTTATTAATGTTAGGAATTCTAGTTCGAAATCGTGTAACTAGCGCAGATTTGAAGGTGAAACTCCTGTATGCAACCGGTATCCTCATCATTTATGAACTATTGTATGCACCACTTGCTCCTTATGTCTTAGCACCATTTTCCTTATATACTGGCTTTGTTTTAGCCCTTGCCTTTGTCTCACTATGGATTATGATATCTTTACTTTTTTTTATTAACAAATATGAAATACAGAGAAGACATATCACTCATTTAGAGAAAAATCGTATGCTTGCTGAGTTATCGGCTACAGTTTCACATGAAATCCGAAACCCTCTCACGTCAACGCGTGGATTTCTGCAATTACTTGCAAGATCAGACCTTACTACACCAGATCGTAGGCGTTATGTTGATCATGCCTTATCAGGTGTAGACCAAGCCATCACCATACTGACAGATTTCCTTAACTATGCGAAGCCCTCCCTTGACATGAAGGAACAGCTTGATATTAAAGAAGAACTAGAACATACAATTCGATTTATTACCCCTTACGCGAATGATTTTCAAATTACCATTGATATTTCACATGAATGTGAAACACCTCTTTATATTCTTGGTGAGTCTCAAAAGCTTCGCCAATGTTTACTGAATCTCATTAAGAATGCAATTGAATCCATGCCAAATGGCGGAAAACTGTCGTTGCGTACTTGCAAACATCCGAGTGCCGTTCAGATATCGATCACAGACACGGGTGTTGGTATGACTGACAAGCAATTGAACTCCTTGGGTAAGCCTTTCTACACGACCAAACAACACGGTACAGGACTTGGTCTTGTCGTAGTTATGAGTCTAATTAAGAAAATGAATGGCAAAATTTCATTCACTAGCAGCCTCAACTGTGGAACACAATGTTCTATTGTATTCCAACAATACTGAACATAACCCAAAAAGCAAGCTAGATAAGAGACTCGCTCTTATCTAGCTTGCTTTTTGGTATGTTGTATTCCCCTTACTTAATTAGCTTATGTTGATCCACGATAAAAGCAAGCAACCGACTACAACTTTCCTCAACCATCTCATAGACTTCTTGAAATTTCCCCGTATAGTAGGGATCAGGTACTTCAGTAATTGTTTGATTACTTGAGAAGTCCAACAATTTATGTATGGAGGCGCGCTTCTCATTCCCAGCAAGTTCTGGTGCGAATGAGGCCAAGTTCACGACATTACTTTCATCCATGGCGATGATATACGTAAATTGATAGAAATCATCAGGACGGACCTGTCTGGCTTTAAGGCCCTCATAACCAATCTGATATCGGTCAAGAATATCCCGTGTACCTTGATGAGGTGGATGACCAATGTGCCAATCCCCAGTTCCCGCAGAATCAATCGAAATGACACTTTCAAGACCCGCTTCCTTCACTTGATGACGAAACACCGCTTCCGCCATAGGTGAACGACAAATATTTCCCAAACAAACGAATAAGACCCTAATCATATTTGACCAAAAACAAGCATTTTTTCATTCAACGTAAGCGGTCGAGCTGGAATATCCAAAACGATTCGACCTTCCGACACTCCCCAAATTCGTGTTGCAAAACGCTCAGCGAGTTCTACTTTATGTAAAGTTGCAATGACAGTCATGTTGCGGTCTTTGCACAACGACTTCAAATCTTGCAAAATGTACTCAGTAGACTTCGGATCAAGTCCTGATACCGGCTCATCGGCCACTAGCACCTTAGGGCCAAGAATCAAAGCTTTTGCAATGGCAACACGTTGCTGCTCTCCACCGCTAAGCTGACCAACCTTCTTTTCTCCTTTATCCAAAAGACCAACTTTCTCCAAGAAATCCATGCTATCAATTTTCTCATTTCTCGACGATAAGCCTGTAACCATCCGTAGTGGAGCCTGATACACTCTACCCATCAACACATTTTTGACAGCGCTTTTATTCCGATTTAGAAAAGGCTTCTCCTCTAGGAAAGCGAAATCCTTCCCCAATTTGAAACGGTCCCACGGGCCTGGCTTCGTTATATCATTCGAGTTATAAATGAGCTGACCGTTTGTCCATTTCTCTTGATGACTAATACAACGAAGCAGTGTTGTCTTCCCACTGCCACTGCTGCCGATCACCGCGATAAATTCTCCTGCATCTACTTGAAAGCTAATTTGCGATAGGACCTGATTGTCCGGAGGGAATACTTTACTCAAATTTCGAACTGTCAGCATGACAACTCTCCTTCACGTAAGCCTAGTGGTCATTCATAACAAATAGTAAATCGCCGCTCAACTCAGCACCATTGTACTGCTCGTTGAGGGCGATTCCCTTCTCATTTACATGTCTAACTTAATCGCATGAAGTCGGTGCTTCTGCCGCGCCTGCTTCTACAGTAATTTTATCCGAAATCGTGTCTCTTACTACTGACATGACAAGTTGAAGCAAATAGTTAATATCTTCTTGTGTTTGCTTGAACTCATTAACGATTGGAATACCATCTAATTCATCCTGAAGAACTTCGATTTCATTCTCGATTTTTTCCACCATTTTCTTATTTTGGAACGTTTCAAAAGCAACAATCTCTTTTTGTTTCTTCTTAATCGCACTAATCAACCCTTGTATATCAGGATTCGTAGCAATTTGCTTTTCAGCTTTTTGATAGAACTGAACTTCATTAGAAGTTGTAAGTAATGCAGCTAGTTCCTTCGCTTTCGCCAAAATATCTTCGCGGACGATCATTTCTGTATTTGTAAATTCCTCTACTTTAAATGCATGAGGCTGGTTATTGTCATGTGCATGATCACATTGGGACATTTATTAACACGCTCCTATTTATCCAGTTCGAAATTTTATACGGACATCTGAAGAGGCTTCTGTACGATCTCACCCTTCAAAATCCAAGTTTGTGCATGAGTAACTTTGACATGAACCATTTGACCGATCAAGGATGGATTTCCTGTGAAGTGGATTAACTTATTCGTCCGCGTACGACCAGCAAGCACATCTGTATTGTTCTTGCTTTCGCCTTCTACTAAGACTTCGACAGTTTTATCTAACAAGCGTTCATTGCTGTCTTTACTCAGCTTATTTACTAACTCATTAAGCCTGTATAAACGCTGCTTCTTCACTTCCATCGGAACATTATCTTCCATTTCCGCTGCAGGCGTACCTACTCTCGGTGAATAGATAAAAGTAAATGCAAAGTCAAAACCTACTTGCTCGTACAGCGTCATCGTATCCTCGAATTGCTCATCGGTCTCACCGGGAAAACCAACAATAATATCTGTCGTTAATACGACATCCGGCATCGTTGCCTTGATTTTGCCTGCTAGCTGCAAATAATGATCTCTCGAGTATTTCCGACTCATCCGTTTTAAGACATCCGTGTTACCAGCTTGCACGGGTAAATGGATGTGCTCAACAAGATTACCACGCTTCCCTAATACCTCAATCAAACGATCATCGAAATCTCGAGGATGCGATGTTGTAAATCGAATACGTGGAACATCAATCTTACGAATATCGTCCATCAAATCAGCGAAAGTATACGTTATATCTTCAAAGTCTTTGCCATAGGCATTGACATTCTGTCCAAGTAGCGTAATTTCCTGAAAGCCTTGACGAGCCAAATCTCTGACTTCTGCCAAAACGTCCTGCGGTCTACGGCTTCGTTCCTTACCACGTGTATATGGAACAATACAATAGGTGCAGAACTTATCGCATCCGTACATAATGTTAACCCAAGCACGGATACCTTCCCGTTTTTTGGGGAGATTTTCTACGATATCGCCTTCCTTTGACCATACCTCCACAACCATTTCTTTGTTGAAAAAAGCATCCTTCAAAAGGCTTGGCAAGCGATGAATATTATGTGTTCCGAAAATCATATCGACAAACGCATGTTTCTGCATAATGCGATGAACCACGGATTCCTCTTGCGACATACAACCACATACACCAAGAATAAGTCCTGGCTTCTGCGCTTTCAGCGTCTTCAAATGACCAAGTTCACCGAACACCTTGTCTTCAGCATTCTCACGAATCGCGCACGTATTTAATAGGATCACATCTGCGATCTGCTTGTCATCCGTAGCCGTATAACCCATTTGCTCAAAAAGACCTCTCATGACTTCGGTATCATGCTCATTCATCTGACATCCGTAAGTCGTGATTAAATAAAATTTGTCCTTACCAAACTCCTGCATATCTTCTGGAATCGCAAAATCGTAGTGAACTTGAATGTCCTCTTTACCACGTTGCTTTTCATCTTTGTAATTCGGTGCAGAATTAATTTGGATGTTCCTACCTTTAATTCGGTAAGTCGTTTTGCCTTCTTCTTGGCTTAACACTTTCGCATCCGAGAAGTCAAAGTATTTGGAGTAATCCTTAACCTTGTCGGATTTTAAGTCCGATGTATTTTGGTTCTCCTTTGACATGATGAATTCACTTCCCTTTATCTATAAATATAGCTCTAACTTGTATTAACCCAATATCAAATTATAGCACAAAAGATACCTGTATATCCATATTGGCTTCCGTTTCAGAATAATCAGAAAAACCTTCTCCAAAGAGAAGGCCCTGAAATCACTGTTTCCCAAATGTATATTGCTGCTTAATGATACCAGTCATCTCCTGAGCAGGTAATGGGCGGCTAAATAAGTAACCTTGCGCTTCATTGCATTCTTTTAATAGCAAGAATTGAAGCTGCTCCTTCGTTTCTACCCCTTCTGCAATGACCTTCAGATCCAAATTATGAGCCATTGAAATAATCGTATGTACAAGTGCAGCATCCTTCGCATCCTCAAACATATTTCGAGTAAACGATTGGTCGATCTTTAAACTGTCAATAGGGAACAACTTCAAATAATTCAAAGATGAATAACCTGTTCCGAAATCGTCGATGGATAAAAAGATACCCATAGCTTTCAGTTTATGCATCGTCTCAATGGCATACTTGGAATCTTGAATAATACTTTCAGTTAACTCAAGTTCTAGATACTGGTGATCTAATCCGGACTCATCTAAGGCTTTACTCACCATATCGATTAAATTACTTTGCTTAAATTGTCTAGAAGAAATATTTACAGCTATACGAAATGGTTCATAGCCTTGCTTCTGCCATTCTTTATTTTGACGACAAGCCTCATTGAGAACCCACTCACCAATTGGAATGATTAATCCAGTTTCTTCTGCTAGTGGAATAAAATCGGCTGGCGATATTGGTCCCCAATTGGGGTGCTGCCAACGAATTAATGCTTCTGCTCCGGTAATCTTACCTGAATTCACATCAATCTGAGGTTGATAAAACACTTTAAATTCATTTCGCTCTAATGCTTTGCGCAGCCCAATTTCCATCTGCATTTTTTTGGTGACCGCTACATTCATCTCAGGTGTATAAAACTGAAAATTATTTTTACCTTGTTCTTTCACACGGTACATCGCGGTATCTGCATTTTTTATTAATGTTTCAATATCGCTTCCATCAGAAGGATAGAGACTAATACCAATAGAAGGTGTAACGAATAACTCATGTTCAAGGATGGTAAAGGATTGTGAGAAAATACGAACAATTTTATTAGCATTTTTTATCATCTCATCAGCAGTTGTATGCGCCCAAAGAATAATAAATTCATCGCCACCTTGGCGAGAAACCGTATCTCCTTTACCAATGCAAGCTTCGAACCGCTTCGCAACCTCAATCAATAATTTATCTCCCATAGCATGGCCAAGCGTGTCATTTATAAATTTAAAACGATCTAAATCAATAAACATGATCCCCATGCTTTGTTGGTTTTCATGCGCTTGGTCTAAAGCTAGCTCGAGACGATCGTTTAATAGAAGCCGATTCGGCAGACCCGTTAAGGGATCACGATACACCATCCGATTAATTTTTTCTTCGGTCCTTTTTCTTTCAGAAATGTCCCGAATTATGCAGCTAAAGCACGGGCTTTCTTCTTCTTTCCAAACTGCAAGCGAAAGTTCAATCGGAAACTCGCTTTGATCTTTTCGTAACCCTAGCAATTCATATGTCATTCCAAGTTCATTCGCTTCGCCAGTGGCAAGGAAACTCTCCAAACGCTCTTGATGTGCTGCTATGAACCGTTCTGGGAAAATACGATGTAATCCTTCTCCAATAAGCTCTTGTTCTTCATAGCCAAAAATGAGATGTGCACCCTTATTACAGGATATAATTGTCCGATTATGATCAGCTAGGATAATTGCATCATGAGCAGATTCTACAACGGAGCGAAATCTTTTCTCCGACATCATCATCTGTGATTCAAATCGTCTATCGATGAATGTACTGATGAACGCTAGCCCTAGAATGAATAAAATACCAAAACCTATCAAATAGGCCAGTAATTTCGTATCGAACGTAAGGTCTGAAACGATGTGCGCATGATCATGCTTGAAAGTTGCTGCTGCCATACCAGTGTAGTGCATACCACTTATCGCTAGGCCCATGACCAACGAACTACCTAGCTTCCGCAACATTATACGTGGTGAACTGGCATTCTGTTTTACCGAGAATAACAACAGGAGTGCAACTAAAGAGACAACGTATGCAATAATGGCAGAAAGAGCCCATAAATAAGGATTATATTCAATAGTTGCCCCCATCACCATTGCTTCCATGCCAATGTAATGCATGGATACGACCCCTGTAGCAATAAAAGTAGCTCCAATAAATACGTGTGGTTTGCGCATAATTGGTCTACTGATGATATATAAAGCTAACCAAGATGCAAGCAATGCCGGAACTATGGAATAAACCACAGTAGATAATTGGTATGTAACAGATATTGGTAAATGAAAAGCTAGCATTGCGACAAAATGCATCGACCAAATACCCATTCCCATTGCAAATGCACCGCCAGCTAACCAAGCATGCCTCGCTGATCTTTTTGCCTTATGGATTCGAATTCCGAGATCCAATGCAGCAAATGATGCAATGATAGCAATGAGAATTGAAAAAATGACAAAGGGAATGTGATACGTACTTGAGATTGTTTCCACAGTGATGTCTCCTAACTTAAGGCAATGATAATGATAGCTACAGGAGTCATTGAATCAAATCGATAAGCCTAAGCATAATTTTTTTATTTGAATCTATTATATTCATTTTACCATGATTTACTTGGTGCCTCTATACGTTTATGTCGGATATACTCGAAAATCTGCAATTCTTACATCATAACGTAATTTTCAAGTAAAAAATGCGCAAATAAGCATCCATTACAACGCATTGTAATGGATGCTTATTTCATATATTAACCTACTTAATAATTAACGCCATTAATATTATAACAAGAGTTCCGCTTCGTCACCTGTTTTTACGCCTGCTGCATTTCCTTCGTCTGTATCAATATGCATATCCAACGCAAACTGGTCTGATACTCGGGCAATCACATCTTCAAAAATTAAAGGCCTCTCTCCCCGCAAATGCACGCGTAGAAGCTGTTTATCTTGAATCCCCCATTGATTTGCATCGGAGGAATGGAAGTGAATATGTCTGGCCGCGACAATGACTCCCTGCTCCAAAGTAACTTCTCCTTTGGGGCCAATTACACGTAATCCTGGCGTTCCGTCAATTTGACCTGATTCGCGCACTGGCGGATGGATTCCTAGCATGAAAGCATCCGTGCGTGAAACCTCAATTTGCGTTTGTGGTCGAATCGGACCGAGAATTCGGACCTTATCGAATTGTCCTTTCGGCCCAATAATAGCAACAGTCTCATGTGCTGCGAATTGTCCTGGTTGCGAAAGATCTTTGAAACTCGAAAGCTCATACCCCTCACCGAAAAGTGAAACTAAATCGGTTTGCGAAAGATGTATATGTCTTGCTGAAACACCAATTGGAATCATGGGCATAGGTATACTCATCCTCTCATTTAAATCATAATTGTCAGTATTACCGATCAGCAAAAAAGACATACGGAATTTCACCCGTATGCCTTCTTAGGAAAATGTTATTTAAACTCAGTAAGCAATTTACTGAAGTCAGCTTCGGAAAGCTTAAGATCTTGTTTCGTTAGACCTTCTTTAGCAAAGCTAGGGATGGAATCTTCATAGCTCTTCTTATCTTTGTTTTGGTAGATGATACCTGTTAACATGGAGTTTGTTTCCATGATTTTTGTCATCGCCATCACGCGGTTTGTGTAATCATAGTCTGGAATCTCATCCAAATCTACGATATTCTCTTTGAACCAGTCATATGTGTTTACTTTGTTGAAAGTAACGCATGGGCTGAATACGTTGATCAAGGAGAACCCTTTGTGGTTCAAACCAGCTTCAATAACAGCTGTTAACTGTTTCAAGTTACTGGAGAATGATTGTGCTACGAAAGAAGCACCAGCAGCCATTGCAATTTCAAGTGGTGAAATCGCGGACTCGATTGTACCGGATGGTACACTTTTCGTTTTGAAACCTTCCGCACTACGTGGAGATGCTTGACCTTTCGTCAAACCGTAGATTTGGTTATCCATTACGATGTAAGTAACATCAATGTTACGACGAATAGCATGAACAGTGTGCCCCATACCAATTGCAAAGCCGTCTCCGTCTCCACCAGAAGCAATAACTGTCAAATCGCGGTTAGCCATTTTCACGCCTTGTGCGATTGGCAGGGATCTTCCGTGAATACCGTGGAATCCGTATGCATTGATATAACCTGAAATACGTCCCGAACATCCGATACCTGAAACGATTGCTAAGTTTTCTGGCTCTAAACCAACGTTAGCTGAAGCACGCTGAATAGCCGCTTGTACGGAGAAATCTCCGCATCCAGGACACCAGTTAGGCTTTACATTGTTACGAAAGTCTTTTAATGTTGCCATGCTAAAGTCAACTCCTTACATTTTTGTTCAATTTCTGCTGGCAAGAACGGGTTACCGTTATATTTAAGTACGTTTTTGATTTTATCTGCATGGCCAACATGTAATTTAATTTGATCTGCCAATTGACCTGTAGCGTTGTTTTCTACAACGATAACTTGTTTCGCTTTTTCAACAAGCGGGCGAAGTTGGTCAGCTGGGAACGGATGAATCAAACGTACAGTTGCATGGTTGGTTTTGATGCCTTCCAATTCAACACGACTTCTAGCTTCATCAATTGTTCCACCAGTGGAACCCATACCGATAATAAGAAGGTCAGGATTCTCGTGTGGTGCATCAAATTTGATAGCATCTGTCACTTGAATATGTTTCAACTTCTCAAGACGCTTATCCATCATGCGTTGACGATTTTCAGTGCTTTCGGAAGGACGACCTGTTTGGTCATGCTCTACTCCCGTAACATGGTGAATACCGTTCTTCACACCAGGGATTACACGAGGAGAAACACCTTTCTCCGTGAACTCATAACGTTTGAATAACTGATTAGGTTCTTGTTCAGGTGCTTCAGTTACAAGTGCACCGCGATCAATCACAATACGGTTATAATCCAGCATTTCTGCAGATTGTTTACCAAGGGAAAGCTGAAGATCTGTCATCAGAATAACAGGTACTTGGTATTGCTCAGCAAGGTTGAAAGCTTCGATAGTATCATAGAAGCACTCTTCAATCGTACTAGGGGACAATACGATTTTCGGGATTTCACCGTGCGTTCCGTAAACCATTGCGTTTAAATCAGATTGCTCCTGTTTAGTAGGAAGACCAGTACTTGGACCGCCACGTTGCGTATCAACGATTACTACTGGAGTTTCTGTCATACCTGCAAGACCAATAGCTTCCATCATTAGGGACAAACCAGGACCAGCTGAAGCTGTAAGCGCACGTGCACCTGCGTAGTTAGCACCGATAGCCATTGTACATGCTGCAATTTCATCTTCCGTTTGAATAACTGTTCCACCCAATTTAGGAAGTACTTTTTGCAAATACTCCATGACTTCGGATGCTGGCGTAATTGGATAAGCCGGCATGAAGCGGCAACCTGCAGCCACAGCTCCTAGAGCAATTGCATCATTTCCGATCATGAACAATTTTTGTTGTCCATCAGCAGGCTCAAGTTGGAAGTCAGCGATAGGTCCGCCAGCTAGTTCAAGTACGGATTCTGCACCTTTGCGAACTGCTTCAATATTCTTCTCAACGACTGCCGCGCCTTTACGGCCAAATTCTTCTTCAACAGCTTTATTAAACACGTCAATCGGCAAGCCAAGTAGAGCCCATGAAGCGCCTGACGCGGCCATGTTCTTAAATAGGGAAGTTCCTAATTCCTCTGCAATTGCAGTGATCGGTACTGGGAACAATCTAGCTTTGATTCCTTCTGGCAAAACAGGGTTAAATTTAGCATCCGCAACGATTACACCATTGTCGCGAAGTTCGTGTGCGTTGAAATCGATACTTTCTTGGTCAAACGCAACAAGAATATCCAAGTCGTCTGAAATTGCGCGAATCGGTTTGGTGCTGATGCGAATCTTGTTATTTGTATGTCCCCCCTTAATCCGTGAAGAGAAATGACGGTACCCATACAAATAGTAACCGAGACGGTTCAATGCAGTAGAGAAAATGCGGTCTGTACTTTCGACCCCTTCACCCTGCTGACCTCCGATTTTCCAAGATAACTGACTAATCACCGTACGTCCACTCCTTTTGATTGTAGCTGCGTGAAGAAAATTTGATAAGCTGATTGTTTAGTAATTTATGATGTTGCAATAAAAAAATTCTTTCACTTGTCATCCAAATTCTATGCCTTTACAGAGTAAATTGCAAGAGGTTTCACCGTTTCTAAAAGATAGAGTTTTTAGATTGTATCCATATCAATATTAGATTGATTTCCACTTATTCATTGCGGAAGGTTCCGCAACATGAAATTCCGCCAGTTCCCATACAAAAACGCATCCACTTGCGACTCTGTATAGTTTTTACACAAAGCTTCTATAATATTTCCGTAATCTCCAACATGTCTTAAATCTTTCACCCATTGTTCGATCCCATCAAAATCCGAACCAAAACCAATTTGGGACTCACCGCCTAATGCACAGATATGATCAATATGTTTCAGAATCGTTGAAATCTCTACTGTCGTTTTCAAGTTATCTAGAAAGTAAGGAACAAAGGTAATTCCCATAATACCTTTGCATTGTATGATAGTTTTAATTTGATCGTCTGATAAATTTCTTGGATGAGGACATAGGTGAAAAGCGTTAGAGTGTGAAGCGATAAATGGTTTTTTGTATACTTCTACAAGCTCCCAGAAACCAGCTACGGATAGATGTGACACATCGACTATTATACCCATAGTTTCTATTTCTTTTAACATGAGCTTCCCTTTTTTTGTAAAACCGCCCTTTCTTTGTTCCATGATGCCATCCGCCGCCCAATTTGCGTAATTCCAGGTGATTCCTGCACAACGAACGCCTAAGTAATCAAGAATTCGTAAGTAGGTTAGATTACCTGCGAGAGCATCCATACCTTCTATTGTCAAAATTGCACCAATCTCCTCAGATTGCTCCAAGTCTAACCAATCCGAAGCAGTTCGAATAAATCTCATTTGCGGATGGCTTAAAATCTTCCGATGAAATACATCAATCATTTGCAAAACATGCTCAAAGCTAGGGTTGGGGATGGATTCTGAAAGATAGATCGCAAAACATTGTACTTTAACACCTGCTTGCTGCAGCTTTGGAAAACTTACATCCAATTCTAATACATCCTGGTTAAATTCAAGTTTACCATTCTGATATAGCTTCGTTAATGCGTCACAATGTCCATCTACAATTTTCATTATATTACCCGCCTCCTGACATCGCACTTTATGTCTAAACAGCACAAAAACCTCTATACAGAGGTTTCATAGGTACTGTGATAACATTTCGATTTAACTGGCAGTCAGTCATGAAAGTCAACACTTATACAGTTGCCTTACCGTCTACCGAGGCTCGACAATCAATTTAATAGCTGTCCGGTCCTCCCCATCAATTACGATATCCGTGAAGGCTGGTACACATATTAAGTCGACTCCACTAGGCGCCACAAATCCTCTTGCGATAGCTACTGCTTTGATGGCTTGGTTCAATGCGCCTGCACCTATCGCTTGAAGCTCAGCGGCTCCACGCTCACGCAAAACGCCTGCCAATGCACCTGCTACGGAGTTTGGATTGGATTTTGCTGAAACTTTTAACACATCCATGAATAGTACCTCCTCGGAAATGATGGATAGCTTCCAATACCCATCATATTCACCAGGTACACGAAACATGCTACCTCATCCCATTAATACGGATATCACTAGCATTTTTACTACTAATCCATAAATACCTGATCCTCATCATATCTAATCAAGTTAATCCCTTTAGCTAATCCTGTCTGATCGTTTAATTCTATAACAACGGCATGGAAATGCCATTTTCCTTCATCTGTAATGAAACGAACGGGAAGCTGCGTCTTAAACTTCTGAAGCACCGCGTTACGTTCTACCCCTAGAATGCCATCACGAGGCCCTACCATCCCGACATCCGTCACATATGCTGTACCTTGAGGCAATACACGATTATCATTTGTTTGAACATGTGTATGGGTTCCAACGACCGCAGACACCTTACCGTCCAAATGCCAACCCATTGCGATTTTCTCCGAAGTAGCTTCCGCGTGGAAATCGACAAAAACAAATTTATGTTTTTTCTTATCGGCTTCCAATATTTCATCCACTTTACGGAATGGGCAATCAATTGGCGGCAAGAATGTTCGACCTTGTAAATTAATAATAAGAAGTTCTTGGTCCTTCACTTTGATGACTGTTTGACCTTTACCTGGTGTACCTGGCGGGAAGTTCGCAGGACGTACCATTTTATCGTCACGATCAATAAAATCGAAGATTTCTTTCTGATCCCATGTGTGGTTTCCCATTGTAATGGCCTGAATACCCATTTCGTATATTTCTTTGGCAATTGCTTGTGTAATCCCTTTACCAGCGGCTGCATTCTCCCCGTTGGCAATGAAGACAGCATGTGGATGTAATTGTTTTAGTCTTGGCATGATATTCTTCAATGCTTTTCTTCCTACAGAACCTACGATGTCACCAATAAACACAATTTTCATAACGCAAAACGAGCTCCTTTATATGACCAAATTTAACTATGTTGTCTTACTGATCTATTCCATTCGGCCTTGAAAATAAGGAAAAGTGGCTATAATAGCCACTTTTCGCATTTGGTTCTTATTTAGCGTATTCAACTGCTCTTGTTTCACGAATGACCGTAACCTTAATATGTCCAGGATAATCGAGTTCACCCTCGATTTTCTTCGTAATATCACGGGCTAAACGGAACGCTTCAGTGTCATCCACTTTCTCCGGCTGTACCATGACACGTACTTCACGACCTGCTTGAATGGCGTATGATTTCTCAACACCTTCAAATGATTCTGAAATCTCTTCCAGCTTCTCAAGACGTTTGATATACGTTTCTAGCGTTTCTCTTCGAGCACCAGGTCTCGCCGCTGACAATGCGTCCGCAGCACCGACTAACATAGCAATTACTGAAGTTGCTTCCACATCACCGTGATGTGAGGCAATACTATTAATTACGATTGGATGCTCTTTGTATTTCTTGCCTATCTCAACACCGATTTCGACGTGAGACCCTTCCACTTCATGGTCTAACGCTTTACCAATGTCATGAAGCAGCCCGGCACGTTTCGCCAAAGTTACGTCTACCCCGAGCTCTCCGGCCATTAAACCAGCCAGATACGCTACTTCCATGGAATGTTTCAACACGTTTTGTCCGTAACTTGTTCTGAACTTTAGGCGCCCCAAAATTTTGATCAAGTCAGGATGCAAACCGTGTACCCCAACTTCAAACGTCGCTTGTTCCCCATATTCGCGGATACGTTCGTCCACTTCTTTGCGAGACTTCTCAACCATCTCTTCGATACGTGCGGGATGAATACGTCCATCCGCTACAAGTTTCTCAAGTGATGTGCGAGCAATTTCACGACGGATTGGGTCAAAACCAGATAAGATTACTGCTTCAGGCGTATCATCAATAATAAGGTCAATACCGGTCAAAGTTTCCAAAGCTCGGATATTTCTACCTTCACGACCGATAATGCGACCTTTCATTTCTTCATTAGGCAACGAGACAACGGATACCGTGGTTTCCGCTACGTGATCTGCAGCACAACGCTGAATAGCAAGTGTGATGATCTCACGTGCTTTCTTATCGCCTTCTTCTTTGGCTTGTTGTTCAATCTCTTTGATTAGCTGAGCAGTTTCATGACGAACTTCTTGCTCTACATTAGTAAGAATGATACTCTTAGCTTCTTCCATTGTAAGACCAGAAATTCGTTCCAATTCGGAAACTTGGCTTTTATAGAGCTGATCAATTTGTGTTTGTGTATCCTCGATTCGCTTCTCTTTGTTGGCTACTAGCTCTTCTTTACGCTCGAGAGACTCTAATTTTTTATCCAGCGATTCCTCTTTTTGCAACAATCGTCTTTCTTGTCGTTGAATTTCATTCCGACGTTCACGAATGTCTTTTTCAGCTTCGGATCGTAGTTTGTGCACTTCGTCCTTTGCTTCCAGAACCGTTTCTTTTTTCAGTGCTTCTGCTTCCTTTTTGGCAGATTCTTTTATCTGCTCAGCGGCTGTTTCAGCACTGGAAATTTTCGCTTCTGCAAGAGATTTACGGATAAAATAACCAATCCCTAAGCATGCAGCTCCAACAACGAGAATGATCGCGATCCAGATGGCAGTCATCATCTTGTTCACCTCCTCGTTGGTTTCTCCAAGGTGTTAGCCTGGGGTACCTTCGGTTTTTTAATCCGATTCAATTGTTTGACTAGTCATACATACCCTTAAAATGTAAGAGTATGGCTTTTAAATGAATGCGCACAGTGCGTTAGGGCACTATAGTGCTAATAATCCATAATCAACAGTGTAAAAATTGGCGGTTTTTACATCTGTCTTCTCAAAATCAATGAAATTAGTATGATTTTGAATACATTATGAAAATATACACTGTTATTTTATCTTTTGTCGAAGAAGCTTGTCAAGCGAATGTCCAAGAGTTGATTATTTAGACCCAAAATCCACGAGCAGATAGTTAACAACATTAAGTAAATCTGAAATTAATTAACGTCGTTAATAATTATCGAAACCCTCATCCGAAAATGCCATTTCTTCCTCATCCGTTTCATTGCTTATGAGCCCCAAGACCTTAGTAACAGTGGCACCAGTGTAACCTCTTCGCATTAGAAATGCCGCAGTCTTCCGCTTTCTATCCATCAGTTTTCCTGAGGTTTGTTTCCATTTCGTTCTCGCTATTTTTAGTGCTCCCTCGTACTCATCTTCCGGATTTATCGACTCCATGGTACTTTTCACCACATCTTGATGAATCCCTTTTTGTTGAAGTTCTTGTCGAATCAGATTCCGTCCTTTGCGTTGAGAAATTACCCTATTGTCCGTCCACATCTTAGCGAATTCTTCGTCATTGATGTATTTATTTTCAATAAGCTTATCACTCGCCCAATCTATAATAGGCGCTTCAAAACCCTTCTCTTTCAATTTACGTTTCACCTCTGAGAGGGAATGGGGACGCCTTCCTACCATGTGAAGGGCCTTCACATAGGCCATATTTCGCTCTTCATCTAAAATGATAGCTTCAATCGCTTTCTGATATAGGGATTCCCCTTTGTTCAAACGGTGCTTGATCAGAATATCTTCATGAACAGAAAAAGCGTATTCCTCATTCAGATAAATGTTATAGCGATGTCTTCCTTGTTTTTGTTTTTCCACTTTGGTTATTACCTGTAATTCTTCCTCTTCATGATTCATCTCAACAATCCCCCAAATGGAGAAAAAGCACCCCAACACAAGGTTAAGGTGCTTCATCCATCCTATTTTTCAAACCTATTCAAAAGCTGTTTCCAACTCGTCTTCTTCTTCATCCGTGTTCGGACCAACTACTTTAATCAAGTTGCTATTTTCTCTAATTCTTAGTTCAATCGTTTCCGAGATCGCTTTGTTATCTTTCAAGAATTGTTTAGCGTTCTCACGTCCTTGACCAAGACGCTCACCTTCATAAGAATACCAAGCGCCGCTCTTATTTACGATATCCAACTCAGTTCCGATATCAATAATGCTACCCTCGCGTGAGATACCTTCACCGTACATAATATCGACTTCAGCTTGTTTAAATGGAGGTGCTACTTTATTCTTAACGACCTTAATTCTCGTACGGTTACCAACCATGTCGTTACCTTGTTTGATAGTCTCAATACGACGAACATCCAAACGAACTGAAGAGTAGAACTTCAATGCACGACCACCCGGAGTCGTCTCAGGGTTACCGAACATAACGCCAACCTTTTCACGTAATTGGTTGATGAAGATAGCGATAACTTTCGATTTATTGATTGCACCAGACAGCTTACGAAGCGCTTGTGACATCAAACGTGCTTGAAGACCTACGTGAGAATCCCCCATGTCGCCTTCAATTTCCGCTTTCGGTACTAATGCTGCAACGGAGTCGATAACAATAATATCTACCGCGCCACTACGAACTAGTGCTTCTGCGATCTCAAGCGCTTGCTCACCCGTATCTGGCTGGGAAAGTAACAGTTCATCTATATTAATACCAAGCTTGCTTGCATAAGAAGGATCCAACGCATGCTCCGCATCGATAAAGGCAGCTTGTCCGCCCACTCTTTGTACTTCAGCAATCGCGTGTAAAGCTACAGTTGTTTTACCTGATGACTCTGGTCCGTAAACTTCAATAATTCTTCCGCGTGGGAATCCACCTATTCCAAGTGCGATATCCAGAGCAAGCGCGCCCGAAGAAATCGTTTCAACTTGCATATGTGTAGATTCTCCAAGTTTCATAATGGAGCCTTTTCCGAACTGTTTCTCAATTTGACGTAATGCATTATCTAGCGCGGCACGACGATCTGACAAAACAACCACTTCCTTCTATCATTATAGGTATATGATAACTTGTTTTGGCATGTTTGCCAAGCATTTTTTCGAACATACATTCGTTTTTTTGCGAACAAACAAAAAACCGTAACAAAGTTATCGCTTTGCTACGGTTCTTCCGTTAACTAACTCTGATTATAGAGGATTTCTAGCTTTCTTTCAACTGTTTCCACAATTGATAGAGTGCACGCTTAGCAGCCCTATGTTTAATTGACTCTCTATTGCCTGATAGTTGGAGAGTAAATACTTCCGTCTTCGCATGCTTTTGTGCGAATCCAACGTAGACAAGACCTACAGGCTTCCCTTCAGACGGGCTTGGACCCGCCACACCGGTCACCGAGATGCCAAAGTCACTACCAGTCTTAACAAGCAACTGTTCGGCTAAAATGACAGCTGTTTCGCTGCTAACAGCTCCTGGGGCACCTTCCCCCTCCAATATCTCCATCGGCACGCCTAACAACTTATGCTTTAAAGCATTCGAGTAAACGATGATACCGCCTAGAAATGATTCTGAGCTACCTGGTACTGCCGTTATTAAATCACTGAGTAAACCTCCCGTACAACTTTCAGCAACCGCCAGTGTCTTCTTACTTCCTGCTAGTAACTGCAAAACAGTAGTCTCGATAGGGACGTCCTTAACGGCATAAAGATACTCACCAAGTCGATTCGTAATTTCAGCCTCCGTAGCTTGTAACTTCAATTCGCCTTCTACTTCCGTATTTGCACGCGTTGTTAAACGAATAGTTACTTCACCTTCTTTGGCGTAAGGGGCAATTGTCGGGTCGGTTTGCGCTTGAATCAAATCTAACAGCTGATGCTCCAAATTGGACTCACCTATACCTGCAAACTTCAACATTTTCGAATAAAGCGGAACTTCATCTGTCATTCGTAATTGAAGCCACGGCACCGCATATTTTGTAAACATTGGTTTCATTTCTTTAGGCGGTCCTGGTAAAAGCACGAAATGTACCCCCTCGAATGTGAGCGCATTTCCCACTGCCAAACCAGTCTCATTACGTAAGGGATCGCTGCCTTCTAGCATAAGTGCTTGGCGCCGATTACTTTCCACCATATGAATCCCTCTTGAAGCAAACATCGCAGATATGGCCTCCATCGAAGGCTCGTGAAGCACCAAATGACGTCCCGTCAGTGTAGCTAATACTTCCTTAGTCAGATCATCCTGCGTTGGTCCTAGTCCTCCTGTACAAATCACGACATCAGCTCGTGATGCAGCTAATCGAAGACTGTCTAACAAGCGCTGTTCATTATCCCCAACGACAGTTTGAAAGTAAATATCAATCCCTAGTGCTGCACATTCTCTAGAAATAAACTGCGCATTGGTGTTCACGATTTGACCAAGCAGCAACTCTGTTCCTACCGCAATGATTTCTGCTTTCATCTACGAAACCCTCCTTAAAATGAGAAAACCTCTAACGTGATCGCTCGTTATTGATCGACCGCGTTTAGAGGTAAGTTACATGTAACTATGACTTTTCCGAAAAATCTATGACGTGTTTATTTTTAACGAAATATTCCACACCTGAATAAACGGTAATAATTGCTGCAGCCCAACTAGCTATAACATCAAAGGGAAAATCTAGAAACGTAAATGGAAAATTATTAATTAGCAGTGCAATGATGGCTGTAATCTGAGCCGCCGTCTTCGCCTTACCCCATTTGCTGGCCGCCATGACAGTACCCTCTAAGAGAGCAATTTGACGAAGTCCAGTCACTGCCCATTCTCTGCTAATAATGACAATAACAATCCAAGCATCAACTTTATCCATTTCTACTAGTGAAACAAGTACAGCGGTAACAAGCAGCTTGTCTGCCAAAGGATCCAAAAGCTTGCCCAAATTCGTAACAAGATTACGTTTCCTAGCAATGTAACCATCTAAGCTATCGGTACTCGCAGCAATAATAAAAATTAAAGCAGCAATAATTTGATTATACGTTATGCTAAACTCCTCTATCCGTATTTGAGGAAATTTTACCTTAATCAACAAAAAGAACATGATGATCGGTACTAATAAAATTCTCGCTACGGTGATGCGGTTAGCTAAGTTCATGCAATTACCTCCCCGGATAAGTCAAACTCGTAGGAGTGGGTAACACGAACCTTCGCAAGTTCACCAATGTTCAATTTCGCATTCGAAACGAATACTTCACCATCAATTTCTGGTGCGTCGAATTGGGAACGACCGATATAAACATCGCTTCTTCCATCGTATCTTTCAATAAGCACGTCGATTTCTTGTCCAATTCGGCGACCGCCGCGGATATTCGAAATTTCACGTTGAATTTCCATTATCGCATTAGCACGGTATTCTTTCACATCATCCGGAACTTGATCCGGCAGTCTTGCTGCAGGCGTATCATCTTCCATGGAGTATGCAAACACACCAAGGCGATCGAACTGAACATCACGCACGAATTGTTTCAAGTTCTCAAAATCTTGTTCAGTCTCACCAGGGAAACCAACGATCAAAGAAGTACGCAAGGCAACATCCGGAATGGATTCACGAATTTTACGAACGAGTTCGCGCGTATCCTTCTGACGACCTGGTCTGCGCATACGTTTAAGAATGGAATCTTCACTATGCTGTAATGGCATATCAATGTACTTGCACACTTTAGGATTCGTTGCCATCACTTCAATCAACTCATCACTAAAGAAGCCTGGGTAGGCATAGTGCAGACGCACCCACTCAATACCTTCTACTTCACTTACTTTGTTCAACAAAGTAGGAAGCATGAAGCTGTCATAGATATCAGTTCCATAGTTGGTGGAATCTTGCGCAATTAAACTAATTTCCTTAACGCCTTGAGCTGCAAGGTTTGCAACTTCTGCAACGATCGATTCCATGCTTCTGCTCTTAAAGGCACCGCGCATAATTGGAATGGAGCAGAATGTACAAGCGTTATCGCAGCCTTCTGCAATTTTCACGTAGGCTGTGTAACGAGGTGTCGTCATCAGTCTTGGCAGGTCAGCGTCATAGTTAAATACCGGATTCCCAACTAGAACCGGTTTCTTCCCTCTAAGCGCTTCGTCCACAATGTGATTAATTTTATCAAAATCACCCGTACCTACAATCCCATCGATCTCAGGCATTTCTTCCATTAACTGCTTTTTGTATCGTTGTGTTAAACAGCCTGAAACGATTAGCGCCTTGAGATTCGCTGTTTGCTTCAGTTCTGCCATATCCAAAATTGTATTTACGGATTCTTCTTTAGCAGCATCAATGAACCCGCAAGTGTTCACGATAATGACTGTAGCATCTTCCTTGTTGTCTACAAGTTGGAAACCACGGCCATGAATTAAACCTGACATAATCTCGGAATCAACTAAATTCTTCTCGCATCCGAGAGTAACTACCTTAACCTTTTCTGTCATGAAAGAAACAACCTCCAATAGTCCTAAAAAACACTCCCTACCAGTATAATACAAGCCAATTGGGGTGTCAAAATGTAAAAACCCCCTGCAACCAGGGGGTTTTCCTTCAAGTAACCATATATTCCTGATTATTTCATATTAACAAACTGCAAATCCAATGGAATATCGGCTTTCCGAAGCAGAGCGATAACAGCCTGTAAATCGTCACGACTCTTCCCAGTTACACGAATTTGATCCCCTTGAATTTGAGTTTTCACTTTCAATTTTGAATCACGAATCAGTATATTAATTTTCTTGGAGTTGTCTTGATCGACACCTTGTTTCATGCTGATTTTCTGTCTAACTGTGGAACCAGCGGCTGGCTCTACTTTGGAATATTCGAGATTTTTAATCGAGATTCCACGCTTGGTCATTTTTGCATGCATAATATCAAGGACGTTCTGGAGCTTAAACTCATCATCCGAAGTGACAACAAGCTGATCTTTGTCTAGTTTAATGCTGCTTTTGCTTCCTTTAAAATCAAAACGTGTCAACATCTCTTTCTCTGCTTGTTGAATCGCATTATTTAGTTCTTGCATATCCACTTTGGATACAATATCAAACGAACTCTCTGAACTCATCTACATCCCAACATCCCTTCCATCAAATTACATTAGCATTATAGCAAGAACACGTAAAAAAGGAAATATCCTACCGCCAATGGCTTCGAATATTTCCCATCAAACTATTTAATTACCCGGGAAAGCGCAGGAACTGGCAAAATGCTAGCTTTTTTGCAAATTCAGCTGAACCCGCTTCGGATTCGGCGTATCGCCAACAGGAACGAGAGTGCCATTGACCATGAGCTGCAATGCACTAGCTGCTCCAACATTCAAAAAAGCTGAACTTGCTAAATCAAATGTATCCGTTTCACCGGCATTATACAGTTTCTGTCTTAGCAATGCCCCCTTATCACCCTCAGGGGTAAGTGCATTAACAGCGATCCAGCAAGATCCGGTAATTTTGAATTGAATATTCAAATTTGCAGTACCTGTAATGATGTAATTATCTACACCCTTCTCAGTAGCGCTAAATTTCACCTGCACAGCAGGCGGTGTAGGCGTCGGAGCTAGTGTTGGTGTTGGGGTTGGCGTTGATAACACGGTTGCTTTACCATCCCCAGTAGCATTAACAGACGTGCTCGGCGAAGGGTTCGTTGAGTCTGTAATACGCGGCGATTGCGTTTGCGTTGGCTTCTCATCCGCTGGCGTTCCCTTATAATTCTTATATGTATAATAGTATACGATCCCGAATATGAGCAAAATAAAACAGACAAACATTAAGCTCGAAGCCCATCGGCTCATTTTCTCTGTATTACGAACACTTGATCTATTTTTGCGAATCGCTTCGACAACAGGCTTCTCTATCGTTGGGGCAGGAAGCGTTGACTGATACATATTCAGAACTTCATTCGGATCAAGCCCCAATGCTTCCGCATAACTTTTAATAAAAGCCCTCACATAGAAACTCCCTGGCAGCACCTTGTAGTTTCCTTCTTCAATGGCTTCTAGATAGCGCTTGCGGATCTTAGTAACTTCCTGGAGATCATCCAGCGAAATCTTTTTTTCCAGTCGAGTTTTGCGCAAAATGTAGCCTAAGTCAGACATATGGTCACCTCCCCGAAGGAATTATTTATCCTGTTATTGACGTTTGAAACATTAAAAAGGTTCGGACGTATACGTAAACGAATCATAGTTAATTTCTTCATCCGGGCTGTTGCGAAGCTCGATGATATAATCGAAGTGATTATAGGTGTATTCCGATTCGCGAATAAAAATGTCAGGATGCTCGATAACTTTTGTTGAAGGCAGACCCATAATATCTTGCAAAAGACTGTAATGCTTTTCGTTGGAACGAATCGTCGAAACAATACCGTCAATGATATAGACATTATTTGGGGCCATTTCATCCTCAGAAAGCTGACTGCGAACGGTTTGTCTCAATAAAGTAGAGGAAACAAAAGTCCACCGTTTGTTCGCACAAACACTGCCTGCAATAATAGACTCCGTCTTCCCAACACGTGGCATGCCACGAAGTCCAACAACTTGATTTCCTTCACGCTTGAATATTTCACCAAGAAAGTCAACTAACAAGCCTAATTCATCACGCGTAAAGCGAAATGTTTTGCGATCGTCGGAGTCTCGTTCTATATACCTGCCGTGGCGAACAGCCAAGATATCAACTAATTTAGGAGGTCTCAAAGCAGTAATAGTAATATTATCTACTTTTCTCAACATTTTACCCATTAAATCAATTTTTTCTTCATCATTTGTTTGTAGAAGCATTCCACGTGTACGATCTTCAACCCCATTAATCGTCACGATGTTAATATCCAACATCCCCATCAATGAAGCAATATCACCTAATAAACCGGGACGGTTCTTGTGAATTTTGTATTCCATATACCATTCTTTTACGTCCAATTCTTCCACCTCATCATCATCTCTGTCACACATATCTTGTAATGAACCAGACTGTTCATGTCCATTTAATTAATTTCTACAAATTCCGCCATAATCCTGCTCAAAAAAACAAACAACTCTGACATTATTTCATTTTTAGTTCCTTTAGCTCTTGCGTATTGTAATTTTGGATACCTTTTTGCCAAGCATGTGTTTTCATCATTGCAAGCCGGTTATCAAAAATTTGCGTCCAATTGAGATCGGCGGTTAACGCTCCGGAAAAGTCTATTACTGATACACCCAAAGATTTCGCTTTCTGCAGTTGATCTTCACTCACTGGACTGTAAAAAATAACCCATGCTGCGTGATGTTGATGTACTTGGAAGGTCAATTGTTGAAACCACTGGTTGTTGTTTAGCAATACAATGTGATCGGCTTCTTCTGAAGGCGCCCATGCGGATGGAATCGGGCGGTCACTTTGTGTTACCCATTCTATGACCACATTTTGAAATAAAAGATCTTGAATGGCCTTATTCTTCATCGCATCCATCTGTTGAGAGTCCAATTGGAGCAAAGATGCCTGCTCATTCACGGTAACTGCGCTGCCCTCTGCAAATGGCTGACTTTGTAAAAAAGTCCATTTACTCGTAGTAGCTCCTAATGCCATCTTCTCGTTGGCTGATGGAAATAGTTCATTTCCAACAACGTATATATAATCATATGATTTCGATTTCAGTTTCGAAACCACATTATCATCCAGCGCATTCAAATCTTTAACCCAGTCGTAGGCAATCGAATTTGCGTCGCGCCAACTCTTTAATGTTTGACCTAGTACGTCCTTTGCTGATGCCGATAACCCGCTACTTGAGAGCATCAAAACAGACATTTTCTGATCAAGTATTTCTTGCTTAATGACTGGAATTCCACGATTTCCGCAACCAGCAAGCAGTGATAATAGGATTAAAATTAGTAATAATCGAGTCTTATGCATACAATAATAATTCCTTTCCAGCTTATAAAGCATGCAAAAGCCTCCGAAAGAGGAGGCTTTCACATCATACCCTATTGAATTGTAAAACGGTTATTAACCTTTGTCTACTAATTTTACCATGAGGCGCGCAAGAGTATGCTTTTCTTGTTCATCCCCAGCATCCCACAACTCTTTGAGAACTCGTTCTTGCTCATTTTGAGGATCCACCTTGTCTGCCAAAAACTCCCCAATTTGAAAAGCCAGCTTGGAGATGGTTTCATCACTCATCCCTGCATGTCCAGCCTGACTCACGCGTTCAGCCAAAAATTCTTTCCATTTGTCGAACACCTTAAGTACAGTAGCCATTGTAAGAAGCCTCCTTTGAGTTATGAGAAATGGTCATTACATACGTAATATGCGCTTCTCAATACAGAATTATGCGTGGGCTTCTTTGCAATGAATACAGGTAGGTACTAAGTAAGCCAACCTCCGTTGGGAGAAATGATTTGTCCAGTAATATAACCAGATTCAGGCAAGGCTAAGAAATAGACAAGCGATGCTACCTCATGTGGAGACGCGAGCCGTCCAACGGGAATATCGTTGGTAATGGCATCGATTTCCTCGGCCTGAAAGCCGGCCATCATATCAGTCTGAACAGCCCCAGGTGCTACAGCATTCACCGTAACACCGGATGGAGCAAGTTCTTTGGCTAGAGCTTTCGTAAACGCATTAAGTCCACCCTTGGCCGTTGAATATAAGACCTCACACGAGGCACCTGAGATGCCCCATATCGAGGATACGTTAATGATTCTACCATACTTTTGTTTGACCATCGCGGACATAAACGCTTGTGTACAAAGGAAGGAACCCTTGAGATTCACATTCATGACACGATCCCAATCTTCTTCCGTCACATCAGATAGCATCCCATAATGAGAAATACCTGCATTATTCACGATGATGTCTGGTATCATATTCATTTGTTCCAGCTTATCTCTCATTTTGAGAATCTGCTCATGCGATTGAATATCTGCTGATACAGTTAATACGGTTGCCCCTTGCTTCATGCAAGAACGAGCAATTTCATTGGCTGCTTCATGTGAATCCCGATAGTGAATGACAATCTGCATGCCTACCGCGGCGAAACGCTGGGCTATTGCAGCGCCAATCCCCCTGCTAGCTCCCGTAATCAGCACGGTCTGTTCACTAAATGGTTTTACAACACTCACGACGGTTCACGACTTTGTACGATAGAAACAGCTAGCTTACTCCAGTCAAAATGCTCGCGGAATCGCCGATTCACATCTTCCAGCGTTAGCTGCTCATATACCGGTAAGATATCGAAGAGATCGATCCCTTTGAACCGATATTTGGTATATTCATTCGCTATCGATTCAGGTGAGTTCATCATTCGGAGGAAACTGCCTATCTTCTTCTTCCGACTGCGTTCGAAAGTGACACTATCGAGTCCAGCTTCTTTTCTTTTTTCAACCTCGTCACGAATCCTTGCAATAAGCTGTTCCGGATCTTTGGTATCCCCCCCAACAATGGAAAAAGCATACCCATCACTACAGTTATATTCATGTCCGAAATTATCAGAAATTAACTGATCATCATAGAGTGTTTGATAAATATCAGAGCTGGAGCTAAATAAGATATCCAACATTAATTTGGTCGTCAATTCTCTTACCAATAAAGGCTTACCAGTAACTGCTGGTGCCGCTTCCTTGAAGCCCATTAAACATTTCGGCAACGAAACGGGAAGTAAAATAAGCCTGCGGGCTTCCTTGACTTCAACTGGTTCCTCAGGGAAGAACCTTTGGATTTCACCTTGTGGTGGAAAGGTTTTAGCCGCTTGATTGTCTTTGACTAAGGTTATAACCTCTTGCGGATCTACGCCTCCTACAACGAATAAACTCATGTTGCTCGGATGATAGAACGTGTTATAGCACTCATATAATGTCTCTTTTGTGATTTCTGCTATTGACGCAACAGTTCCGGCAATATCAATATGAATCGGATGCTTCGCATACAAGGATTCGATCAAGCCATAATAACTTCTCCAGTCCGCATTGTCCTCGTACATTTTAATCTCTTGTCCGATAATCCCTTTTTCCTTTTCTACATTCTCATCCGTAAAATAAGGGTTTTGCACAAAATTAATTAATGTCGTTAAGTTTTCTAAATAGCGATCTGTCGATGAAAATAAGTAGGCCGTTCGATCAAAGCTTGTAAAAGCATTGGCCGATGCACCATTCGTTGCAAACGTTGCAAAGATGTCTCCTTCGGGTTCCTCGAACATTTTGTGCTCTAGGAAATGTGCAATACCGTCTGGTACCCGCACTTCATCTTTACCTTGAACTTGAAAGTGGTTATCAATAGACCCATATTGGGTTGTAAACGTTGCGTACGTTTTCTGGAAACCTGCTTTGGGTAACACGAACACATGCAGCCCATTATCAAGCTTTTCATGATAAATGGTTTCGTCAAGATGTGGATATGGCATACTCTGCATGGTTTACTCCCCCTTCTGATCCCGTAAAAAGTATATCGTGTCCAATTGAACTCGTTTCGCAACTTCTGCTATAGCCGGTATATCTACTTGCTCGACTGCAGAAATTAAACCCGCTACCGTTCGTTCTTTTCCTGACAAAATGGCATTAAAATCAAACGAGATCAGCTCAAACGCTGAATCTTGTATTTCGCGCAATTGATTGGAAATCATCGCTCTTGTTTGACTCCATTCAATGTCAGAGATTTCACCTTGTTCCAAGGCTTTCAGTTGTTTACGTATGATATCCACGGCTTTCTCATAGTTCGCCATCTCAATACCAGACTGAATCGTCAAGATCCCTTTATGTCCATCAAAGCGAGAAGAGGCATAATAAGCTAGGCTCGCTTTCTCACGAACATTCGTAAATAATTTGGAATGCGGATATCCGCCTAGAACCCCATTATACATAAGTGCAGCAGGGTACTGATCGTCGCTGTATGAAAGGTTCGTTCGAAGACCCATATTCAGCTTACCTTGGTTAACATCCAATTGTTCTACTATCATTTTCACTTCACCTGTTACGCCACGCGGCGCTGATGTGACATAACTGACATCTGCATTCCGCTCAATCGCGAACGATTGCTTCACAATTTCTTCTACTTCACTAAGTGTTGTGTTGCCAACAACATAAATGTCCATTGGCGAAGTTTGGAGCCATTCTTTATATTGTTCGTAAAGCTGCTCCGCATTCATACCGTCGAGATCTTCTATTTTCCCTAATGGATGAAGTCGATAAGGTTCTCCGCTGCACATTTCTTCCATACAACGTTCAGCGGCATAGCGAATTTTATCATTTACGACCGATTCAATTCGTTTACGAAGTGTTTGCTTCTCTGCGTCTACATATTTCGTGCGAAAATGTTGATCCTCTAATGCTGGACGAGTTAACGTTTCTCCCACAAATTCAAGTCCTTGTTTCAGTAAAGAATCCGCTGATTTGACGAATCGATCATTGATAATGTCCATTCGCAACTGAACGATTTGGTAGTCACCACGCTTATAAATATCAAAGCCAAACCCTGCACCGTATAAATCATCTAAATACTCCCTGAATTGCTTCGTTTCAGGACGGAGCTCTGTACCCCTGCGAAGGATAAAAGGAGTTAATGCAGTACTTGTGACCGACTCTTCATCTAATTGACGTCCTATGTATACGGAAATGGCAAATGTTTTGAAACGATCTGTCGGTAGAACGTGAATACGGATATGCTTCCAACTGCTACGCTCAAATTGAATAGGCTTCAAAGGTCAGTCTCCCTTCTATGTCCGTGTAATAAATCCATTATATTCCTATACGAAGAGGAGAAGCAACCAAATCTGGTTCCTTCTCCTTGTCCAATTTACACACAGAAAATGTGTTTACCAATTTTTTTAATTTGTTTTCTTGTCCAAATCCATTTAGACGTTGCCGTTTCTGGGTTGAAGTAATAGATACAACCACCTGTTGGGTCCAATCCATTCAAAGCATCCCTTACGGCTTTTTTGGATGATTCATTCGGTGTTAACCATATTTGACCATCAGCTACGGCTGTGAAAGCACCCGGTTGAAAAATAACACCAGATACTGTATTCGGAAAACTTGCCGATTTCACTCGATTTAAAATAACTGCCGCTACAGCAACTTGTCCTATGTATGGCTCACCACGCGATTCACCATTGACAGCATTGGCCATTAAGTTAATATCCTGTTCCGAATAACCAAGATTGTTGGAGGGAGTTAAATTTGCAGGCGTATTCGTACCTGTCCCTTTATTGTTAGCCCCCTGATTGTTACTCGCCGTTTCTGGAGCTGAAGGTTTCCAGCTCTTCGTTGCTTCCCAGAGCCTCAATTTGGTTTTCGGTCCAACGATACCGTCTACCTTCATGCCAAACTCACCCTGGAATCGCTTCACTGCTGTTAAGGTCTTATACCCATAATCACCGTCTATGCTGCCATTATAAAATCCAATGAATTTCAACCTGCCTTGTAATTCATTCACATCAGAACCCGTGGCACCATAGCGTACTTCATTCTTACTAAATGTTTCTTCCGTTGGCGGATTGAATTTGCCCTTCAATTGAAAAGAAATTACCAAGACAAAAACGATACAAAATGTAATGACAATTAGTCGTTTATTCATTCCCCTTCTCAACCTCACTTTTCAAATTACAACCTTTTCTTGCTTATTATGAGAAAGTGAGTCAATGATTATACAAATAAAACACTCCCCATAGGAGAGTGTTTGGTTAATGCGAATTAAGAGCTAATCCTGTTATGATGATATTGTTCAAGTGAGATCAGTACTTCACGCGGTTTACTACCTTCATAGGGGCCTACAACCCCTTTAGCTTCCATTGCATCAACAAGCCTTGCAGCACGCGTGTAACCGACTCTCATTCGCCGTTGAAGTAATGATACGGATGCTTGCTTCGCTTCCAAAACAATTTGAACCGCTTGATCATACAACTCGTCCTCAAACTCATTCTGCTGCTCCGGCATTTCTTCAACCTGTGGTACGAGCTCCTCCCGATAATTTGCTTGTTCCTGCGTTCGTACGAAACCAACAACCTGTTCAACCTCGCCATCGGAGAGGAATGCCCCTTGAATACGTACAGGCTTGGATGCACCAACTGGCAAGTAAAGCATATCTCCACGACCGAGCAATTTCTCCGCTCCTACCATATCCAAAATCGTTCGCGAATCCACTTGCGACGACACACCAAATGCGATACGGGAAGGAATGTTGGCCTTGATAACACCAGTGATAACGTCGACGGAAGGACGTTGTGTCGCAATAATTAAGTGAATACCTGCAGCCCTCGCCATCTGAGCAAGACGACAGATTGAATCCTCGACGTCATTAGCTGCAACCATCATTAGATCTGCTAACTCATCCACGATAATGACATAGTAAGGCAGCGGTGCTGCAGTGCCACTCTCCGTTAACATCGCATTATAGCCTTCAATATTTCGTGTCCCACTCTTGGAGAATAGCTCATAGCGTTTCTCCATCTCGACAACGATTTTTTTGAGCGCTAGGGATGCTCGCCGTGGGTCCGTAACTACAGGTGCTAATAGATGCGGTATTCCATTATACACATTCAACTCAACCATCTTCGGATCGATCATTAGGAACTTCACTTCATTTGGCTTAGCTTTATACAAAATGCTGGTTATTATCCCATTGATACAAACTGATTTGCCTGATCCGGTAGCACCAGCAACTAGTAAATGGGGCATTCTTGCCAGATTGCCAACAATCGGCTGACCCGAAATATCTCGTCCAAGAACAACGGATAAGCGTGAGCTAGACTCCTGAAAAGCAGTCGTTTCCATGACTTCTCGCATCGTAACAATGGAAACTTCTAAGTTTGGCACCTCGATACCAATCGCTGATTTCCCTGGTATAGGTGCTTCCATCCGAATATCCTTTGCTGCTAGTGCTAGCGCAATATCATCAGTCAAAGAAACAATTCTGCTAACCTTCACACCAACATCAGGTTGGATTTCATATCTCGTTACCGCAGGACCTCTTACCACCTCAAGAACCTTAGCTCGAACACCGAAGCTTTCTAATGTGGCCTCAAGCTTCCTTGCATTGGCCTTGTAGTCCGCCATTTCGCTTCCCTTTCCTAGGGCTGGTCTTGCTAACAAATCAAGCGAGGGTATTTCATATGGACGAGTCGCGATGACTGGGGCATCTTGAAACTCAAGTGTTACTGGCTCATTCTCATCTCCATCCACACTAGTTGGAACAGTTGTAGTACCATTTGGCACTAAAGGAGCTGTTGGTCTAACCACTTGTTGTGCTTCTTGAATAACCTGTTCTTGGAAATCTCGAATAATAGGTGCACCTGCGGGATCACCTGTATTATGTATCGGTTCAGCCGTTGGATGTACAGTGCTCGAGTAAACAACTTCCTCCCCGACCAATTCAGCTTCTCCATCTGACAAATTATCCTCGATATCATCTCGTTCTCTTGCTGCAGATTTCTTGCGATTCTCCTTAATTGGTCGGAGGAGCTCCATAAACAATGGCGTTTTCTTTGCCCTCTTGACTGGTTGAAAAACTTCTTCATCAAATTCATCATCAACCGGTACATAGGCTGGTTTCTTCACCTTAGTAGGCGCACTTCCCGCTGACGCTGCCTGTGACTGTGGTTGACGTCCTTCTCGATCTTGTAACCATTCCTTCATTCTGTCTTTAAAATTTTGTCCTACATTACTGAAACGGCCCTTCACGATATTACCTAGATCCACATAAGAAACACCTGTCGCTAGAATAAAACCCATAACAAAAAGCATATATTGGATTAATCTGGCTCCAAGGTAATCAAATAAGAAATAGAGGATACTGTATAAAAAAGCGCCTACCATTCCTCCGCCAATACCATGTTCCAAGGCTGCTCTTCCAGCTTCTGTAGGGTGCAACCCCTCTAGCATGGCAGACCATGTCGAAGAAATGACTTTACCCGATGTAAAATCGTTGTTAGGATACAGCTGAGCAAATAAATCAATATGATTCTTGATTAATAATCCAAGAATGAACAACAAAATGCCCGCTTTCTTAGGAGTTACCATTTGTGGCCAAGCTCGTTTGATCATAGCGTATAAGGCCACATAAATGAAAATAAGCGGTATGAGTGAATACCATGTCCCCACAAAAAAACGAAACAAATAAACCAATGAATTTCCCACATGACCTTGATGTGCAAGGGCAATGACCGAGAAAATCAAGATGAGGATTCCATACAGCTCGAATAATAAGCTGGTCTTTACAGCCTTCGTCTTTTTCCTGCGTTTCGCCAAGATTGTCACCCCCAAGTCCACATTATACCATATTTGACTTGAGGGATGATACGGGAACAAAACCTATCGAGTTGAATTAAGCGCTAACTGAGGTTGGTAGGAAATGATACTGCCTGGCGTATAGTGTTCATTCAAATAGTCTTGTGGATTACAGCTATACAACCTTACAATACGTGCTTGATAGCCACTTAACGGCTCAATTTGCATCATAAAACCATCTACTTCAATATCTAAATATTGTGGGCTATAAGCATCGAATCCTTCAAAAATAACTTCCATCGGAATTACGGAGTAATGGATCACTGAACAAGCCCCCCAGAGTTCGCCACTTTCTTCGCTTCGATCCGGTTGTTCAGCTCACGAATGGCATCACCGATGCCACCTACTTGATTGATTAAACCATATTTGACGGCATCGATGCCAATTACCGTTGTACCGATATCTCTCGTCAGTTCACCTGTCTTAAACATAAGCTCTTTAAACTTCTCTTCCGTTACGTTGGAATGTTTTGTTACAAAGCGTACAACACGTTCTTGCATTTTATCTAAATATTCAAAGGTCTGCGGTACGCCAATTACCAAACCATTTAATCGAATCGGATGAATCGTCATGGTCGCAGTTTCGGCTATGATCGAATAGTCCGCAGAGACCGCAATTGGAACGCCAATGCTATGTCCGCCCCCTAAAACCAAAGCTATCGTTGGTTTAGATAACGTCGCGATCATTTCAGCAATAGCTAGACCTGCCTCCACATCGCCGCCTACTGTGTTTAAAATGATCATTACGCCTTCAATTTTGGAATTCTGCTCGGCAGCCACAAGTTGAGGAATTAGATGTTCATATTTGGTCGTTTTATTCTGAGGTGGTAGTACAATATGCCCCTCTACCTGCCCAATGATCGTTAGACAGAAAATATTCGATTCGCTAGAAACCGTATTCGTTTGTCCCAATTGTTGGATATTTTCGAGAACGGCATTTTTCTTGGCTTCCTCTGTCCCTTGTTCCTGTTCCTTCGAGCCTGGTGCTGATGCCACTTCATAATCCCCTTTCAAATTATGCTACAAAGACAAGTTGTTCAAGATCTTCCATAGTATGAATAAACTTGTATACTTTCATGCATACTTCACTTTGCAGCAACAAGAAAAAGCTCCCTCCAATTGGAGAGAGCTTTACTATTTGCATAGGCTCAAGTGACTTGTTCGAGTACCTAAACTTCCATAATGATTGGAAGAATCATTGGTCTTCTTCTGGTTTGTTCATATAAAAAGCGTCCGAGAACATCTTTCACATTAGTTTTTAAAGATGCCCATTCATTTACATTTTCATTCATAAGTTTAGTTAACGTATTGGTTACGATTCGATTGGCTTCTTCAAGAAGTCCTTCGGATTCACGAACATAAACAAATCCGCGTGAAATAATATCTGGACCGGACAAAATTTTGCCATCTTGTTTACTTAGAGTAACCACGACAACAAGAATTCCATCTTGCGACAGTAATTTACGGTCACGCAATACGATATTGCCTACATCCCCTACGCCTAGTCCATCAATTAGGATGTTGCCGCTTTGAACTTTCGAACCTTTGCGTGCAGCCCCATTTTGAATTTCTACCGTATCACCAATATCACACATGAAAATGTCTTCTTTAGGAATGCCGACAGATTCGGCAAGGATAGCATGTTGACGCAGCATGCGATATTCGCCATGAATTGGAATAAAGTATTTAGGCTTCATCAGGTTCAGCATAAGCTTTAATTCTTCCTGACTACCGTGACCTGAAACGTGAACACCAGTTACTGATCCTGGTCCGTAAATCACGTGGGCACCGATGCGCATAAGCTCATCAACCGTTCTGCCAACGTAACGCTCATTTCCTGGAATCGGAGTTGCCGCAATAATAACCGTATCCCCTGGTAAAATATCAATTTTACGATGGGTTGAACGTGCCATTCTTGTTAGAGCAGACATCGGTTCACCTTGGCTACCCGTGGAAAGGATAACTACACGATCAGCTGCAAGCTTATTAACTTCCTCTGGCTCAATTAACATGCCATCTGGAATATGCAGATAACCCAATTCGCTAGCAATCGAAACCACGTTTACCATACTGCGACCAATTACTGTCACTTTGCGATTCGTTGCTGCAGCTGCATCAAACACCTGTTGAACACGGTGAATATTGGATGCAAATGTCGCAATGACAACTCTTTGCTTCGCTTTACGAAACACTTCTTCAATCTCAATCCCTACACCGCGCTCAGAGCCTGTGTAGCCAGGACGTTCTGCATTCGTACTGTCTGAAAGCAAGGCAAGAACGCCTTTCTTTCCGATCTCAGCCATACGATGCAAATCTGCATATTGTTCATTAACTGGAGTCTGATCAAACTTAAAGTCTCCTGTATGAACAACAACACCTTCTGGCGTATCAAGTGCGACACCCACAGAATCCGGAATACTATGATTGGTTTTAAAGAAAGTTGCCGTAAGAACGCCTAGGGGAAGAACAGATTCCGAATTGATTAGAATTCGGTTCGTCGTTCCGAGCAAGTTCGCTTCCTTCAGCTTAGCTTCAATAAGCCCCATCGTTAACTTCGTAGCATAGAGGGGAACGTTAAGATGTTTCAGCACGTAAGGTAAGCCACCAATGTGATCTTCATGGCCGTGAGTGATGATGATGCCGCGTACTTTATCCCGATTTTCTGTTAAGTACCCGATATCTGGGATGACAATGTCAATTCCGAGCATGTCCTCCTCAGGAAATTTCAAACCACTGTCAATGACAATAATATCGTTCGCATACTGAACGCAATACATATTTTTTCCGATTTCGCCCACGCCGCCAAGAGCGAAGATCAAAAGTTTATCAATATTTTTTTTGGACAAGAATATACCTCCTTCATAGATTGGACGACGAATTTTAAATGAAAAAACCGAACTAGTCACTTGCAACCATTATACATGAAAAAAAACAGCAAATACAAGTTAATACTGAATACGTTTAGATTTCCCAAAAAAAGAAAACCGATGCCGGAAGCACCGATTCATTAGGCATGATCATACAAAAAGTGATTGAATGAATTGTCCTTCTTGCTCGGATACACGAACTAACGGAAGTCGAACGCCGCCTGTTTCAATGCCCTTAAGTGCCAAAGCATGCTTAATTGGTGCAGGGCTCGGTGCACAAAAGATACCAGTGAATACAGGATGAAGCTTACGATGAAGCTCAGCAGCTTGCTGAATGTTGCCTTCTAAATAATACTTTATCATAGTTTGCATTTCTTTTCCAATCACATGACTCGCGACACTGATAATCCCTTCACATCCAATAGCTAAAGAAGGCAAAGTATTACTATCATCTCCACTATATACGAGGAAATTAGGGGTAGCATGTGTAAGTATACGTGTCATTTGATCCGTATTCGAGCAATCTTTGGTCGCCACGATATTCGGTATTTGGGATAGACGAATCGTTGTATCCGCATCCAGGTTCACACCAGCTCTGCCAGGCACATTGTAAAGCACAACCGGCGTATTAACAGCCTCTGCTATGGCTTTGAAATGTTGATACAACCCCTCCTGTGAAGGACGGTTGTAATAAGGCGCAACGAGAAGTAAAGCATCCACGCCCAGCTGCTCTACTTTACGCGAAAAAGCGATTGTATGAACAGTGTCGTTGCTTCCAGTACCTGCAATAATTTTACAACGCCCAGCTGCTACACGAACGGAAAGTTCAATTAGTCGCAACTTTTCATCTTCTGATAACGTTGGCGACTCCCCTGTCGTCCCACAAATCACAAGGCTATCCGATTGTTGTTCTTCAATTAAATAATTAATTAATGGCTCTACTTGTTCCCAGTTGACCTGCAACTGATCATCAAATGGAGTAACCATTGCCGTGACTACTCTTCCAAAACTCACGTGGTACGCCTCCTGACTTTCTTGATTTATTTAAATAAATTGAATTTTCGATGAAGTGCACGAACTGACTTGATCATGTCCACACCTTGAACAAGCACCCAGATGGTTGTGTTCGAATCAGCAGATTGCAGAATTCGGATATCTTCCACGGTTAAGGCTTCAACAATATGCGCCATTATTCCAGGTACACCATTCATTCCGCCACCAATCACGGACACCTTTGCACAGCCACTCGTGTACTTGGGTTCGTAACCCTGCGCCTTTAGTAATTGAACTGCACGTTCAGCTTCATTATCAAAGACAGTATATACAACGCCTGAAGGGTTCACATTGATAAAATCAACACTAATCTGATGCTGGGCCATCGTTTTGAATACACGAAGCTGAAGATCAAATTCGCCATCAACGGCAGCGACCTGGATCTGTGTTATATTCGTGAAATGTGCAATCCCCGTAACAAAGCGATCTTTAACGTGATTAATGTCTGTTGACAAGTTGTCAGAAGCAGTGACCAGCGTTCCTTCTTCCTTAGTAAAGGTTGATCTCACACGAATCGGGATATTCGCTTGCATAGCAACTTCAACAGCTCGCGGATGAATGACTTTAGCACCATTGTGTGCCATATTACAAATCTCACTAAAACTCACACGTTGTAACGGTTTAGCATCTTCAACGATTCTTGGATCCGCTGTCAAAATACCATTGACATCTGTGAAGATATCCACAATTTCTGCCTTAAGTGCGGCGCCAAGTGCTGTTGCTGATGTGTCACTGCCACCGCGGCCTAATGTAGTTAACTCATCATTACTTGTTTTCCCTTGAAACCCTGTGACAATGACAACCTGATCTTGCTCTAACAATTCAATAATCCGATTAGGCTTCATCGCGATGATCTGAGCATTACCATGATTCTCGTTCGTGATCAGACCTGCTTGCCCACCGGTCAAAACCGTGGATCGAATTCCTGTTTTGTTCAATAAACTACACAAAAGTACTGCAGATATTAATTCTCCGCAGCCCATCAACATATCGAGTTCCCGTGCTGGTAGCCCCTCCCCATTCTTCCGAACGAGGTCTAGGAGCGTGTCAGTCGCATAGGGTTCCCCTTTTCTTCCCATCGCTGATACGACAACAACTAATTTATAATGTTGGATTAGTGCATCTTGAATATGTCCAATAACGTGTTCTCTAGCCTGTGCGGTGGAAAGCGAAGTACCTCCGAATTTCTGGACAAGAATTCGCATGAGTTTCCCCCATTTTCACTGCTCAAATAGGCAGTATGCTGATTATTGCTCTATAGCAATATATTCAGCAATTTGTACCGCATTCCAAGCAGCACCTTTTAACAAATTATCTGAAACAATCCACATGTTAAGCGCTTTAGAATTACTCAAATCACGGCGTACACGCCCTACGAATGTTTCGAGCTTACCTGCAGCATCTGTAGCAAGCGGGTACTGTTGTTCTGCCGGATTGTCAACGAGTACAATTCCAGGGGCATTTGCGAGTAGTGTTTTTACATCTTCAATATCAAAATCTTCTTTCAATTCTACATACACAGATTCAGAATGCCCGTAAACAACTGGAATACGCACGCATGTAGCTGTGACTTCAATGGACTCATCGCCCATAATTTTCTTCGTTTCAAGAATCATTTTCATTTCTTCATTCGTAAATCCATTATCTAAGAATTTATCGATTTGCGGAATAGCATTGAAAGCAATTTGATGCTTTACTGGCAAGGAGCCAACTGGTAAAATATCAGGATTTGCCTCATTACCTGCTAGTACTTCTTTAGACTGTCTAAGCATTTCATTAATTGCTTTCGCACCCGCACCGGAAACGGCTTGGTACGTGGAAACGATAATACGTGAAATCCCATAACGATCATATAGCGGTTTAAGCGCTGCAACCATTTGGATCGTAGAACAATTCGGGTTCGCTATAATCCCTTTATGTTCATTGATTTTCTCAACATTTACTTCAGGAACAACAAGTGGTGTGTCTGGGTCCATTCGGTACGCACTTGTGTTGTCAATACAAATCGCACCCACTTCAACTGCATGCGGAGCCAGTGCTTTCGTGACATCGCCTCCTGCACTAAAGAGCGCAAGATCAACGCCTTGAAAGCTTTCAGGAGTTGCTTCTTGCACAACTACTTCTTGACCTTTAAAAGCAATCTTTACACCCGCAGAACGAGCTGAAGAGAGTAATTTCAATTCCTTGATGGGGAAATTCCGTGCTTCTAGTAGACGGATGATTTGCTCGCCGACGGCGCCTGTAGCGCCTACAACTGCAACATTAAAAAGCTTCTGGTTGGACATATGCTGGTCTCTCCCCCTCAAGTTGACATTTATCAGTTAGTATTGAAATCTCTCAATAATCATGGGCTGCAATTGTTTGCCTTCCAGCGCAGCTTCACAAGCTTCCATAATCAAGTCCATCCGGGCCACCAACGAATTTGGTTTGGCTCCTGGTGCATCTTGACCATAAGGTACAAAGTAAATATTTTTCGTAATCAAAAGTTTCGCAATATTCATTGCATTTAGACCCAAACCATCATTCGTTGAAATCGCTAATACCAGCGGTCTCAAGTTTCTCATTTGTGCTTTAGCTGCCATAAGAACGGGACTCTCTGTCATCGCATTTGCTAGTTTACTAGTTGTATTACCCGTACAAGGAGCAATCACCATCACATCCAATAACTTGGATGGACCTAGCGGTTCTGCATCTACAATGGTAGAAATAATCTCATTACCCGTAATATCCTTCAGCATTTGCTGCCAATCAGCAGACTTACCAAAGCGAGTGTCGGTCGTCATAATTGTATTCGATACAATCGGAATAACACGAGCCCCCGCATCTACAAATCTCTTAATTTGAGGCATGACCTCTTCAAGTGTACAGTGAGAACCGGTTAATGCATAACCGACTGTTTTCCCTTGCCAATTCATTCCACATCGCTCCTGTCTTTGAAGTCTTCCTCGATCAGCTGACTTAAGGTGTTAGCCATAATACGACCAGCTGTTTTGGGGGCGACGATTCCAGGTAAACCGGGCGCTAGCATCGCTTTAATGCCTCTCTTCTCGGCAAATCGAAAATCCGTTCCGCCGGGTCTTGAAGCTAAATCGATAATAAGCGCGCGATGTGGGATATTGGTAATAACTTGCGCTGTGACTATCATAGTCGGAATTGTGTTAAAAAGCAAGTCAATATTCCCCACTTCCGGGTACAGATCCTTCGTATAAAAAGGCTGAAAACCCATCTCCCACGCCCTTGCATAATGCTCCGGCTTCCTGACGCCAACCTTGACGGTTGCCCCTAATCCTTGCAAAGTTTTGGCCATTGTGAACCCTGTTCGACCAAAACCCAAAACCATACAAACGGATCCATGAATTGTAATATCGGTGTTCTGGATGGCCATCATAAGCGCACCCTCTGCAGTTGGAATCGAGTTATAAATGGCAATATCATCACGATCTAATAACTCCACAAGCTCAATATCATGTGCTAAAACGAGCTTCTTCAAATAGCTCTTCGCCATACCTGTATATACCTTGGCATGTTTCGGCAATGAAGATATATGCTCATCTGTCAAAATCATCTCTTCACTTGAGAAAATAGATTCCACTTGTCCTGTCTCATCCGTACCTACGACTGGCAATATGAGTGCATCCACATGTTGAAACAATTCCGGATTTAACTTCACATTCGTAACACCGTGAAATTGCCTCCCGAGATTGTCAAATCCGAGTAATATAACGGTAGCGTCTAACTCAGTAAATTTCTGAATTACTTCAAGTTGCCGGGCGTCTCCCCCCATAATAGCAACCGAAATCCCAGTAAGCATTCTTGCTTACACCCCTTCCTCGGTCCGTTTCGATACGTTATAGTATGCGTTCGCCTAAGGATGGGTGACTTCCGTCTTTGTATCCTCTGAAACAAGAAAGAACCCCTTCCTAAGAAGAGGTTCTTTCTGTTTATGTAACTGGCAGTATTAGCGCCCCGTATGACCGAAGCCACCTGAGCCACGTACCGTTTCTGACAACTCATTGACAACGGTCAATTGTATATGTGGTACACGCTGGAATACCATCTGAGCGATGCGTTCATTCCGTTGAATAACGAATGGCTCCTGACCATGATTAATCAACAATACTTTTACCTCACCGCGGTAATCCGCATCAATGGTTCCCGGTGAATTAAGCGTTGTAATACCGTGTTTATAAGCAAGACCGCTTCTAGGGCGAATCTGTGCTTCCAGTTCAGGCGGCATGCTAAGCGCGAAACCAGTTGGAATCAATTGACGTTCACCAGGTGCAAGTACAATTGGCTCACTAACTGCAGCATGCAAATCATAGCCGCTAGCGGCTTCAGACATTTTCTGTGGTAGGAGAATGTCATCTTGACCTTCGATTCTTTTCATTTGCACTTCAAAATCAAAGAGAGACAAGCTGATCCCTCCTGAAGCCGCTAATTACATCATCCGCATTCCCGACCATGGACAGAGCAAACGGTGTTGCAAATAAAGTTTTCGTCAGTTGACGAATATGATCCATGTTCACACTTTCAATACGTTCAATCATTTCATCCAAACTATAATGCTTACCTGTCATCAATTCATTTTTACCAAAACGGTTCATCCGACTGCTTGTGCTTTCTAAACTCAGAATAAGGCTGCCTTTCAGCTGCTCTTTCCCCTTCTTAAGTTCATTATCTGTCATTCCGTTAACGGCAATATCATGAAGCAGTTCCATCGTCACTTTCAATACTTCTTCCGTTTGCTTAGGTGCTGTTCCTGTATAAATTGTAAACATCCCGCTATCAATATGTGAAGAGTGATAGGAATATACTGAATAAGCTAATCCACGTTTCTCACGAATTTCTTGGAACAGTCTTGAGCTCATACCGCCACCAATGGCATTATTCAATAAAACCATCGGATACAAATTTTCCTCTTGCAGCGACAGTCCAGGTAGCGACAAGCAAATATGATTTTGTTCTGTTTTCTTCGCATGGAAAATCAACTCGCTAAGGAAATCTGGAGCATCATAGCTTGTTTCAACACCTGATTGTGAGAAGTCACCAAAATGCTTTTCAATTAATTCCTTTACACTATCATCAATATTTCCGGCAATACTCAGGACTGTATTCTCTGTATTGTAATTTTGTTTGAGATAAGAACGAAGATCATCAGACTTCATTTTGGACAAATTGTCTTGCGTTCCTAGAATCGTATAGCCCAAAGCATGCGTGCCATATGAAGCCTTCGCTAGCAAGTCATGAACGAGATCATCCGGTGTATCTTCATACATGGAGATTTCTTCGTAAATGACGTTCTTCTCTTTTTCCAACTCACCCTCATCAAAGGTTGAATGAAAGAACATATCTGAAAGTACATCCATCGCTAACGGTAAATGTTCATCCAGTACTTTAGCATAATAGCACGTATATTCTTTGGACGTGAAGGCATTCACATTCCCACCGATGCCATCAAAGATTTCTGCGATATCTTTCGCCGAATGACGTTCCGTACCTTTGAACAACATGTGCTCGATAAAGTGTGAAATACCATTGTTCGTTTGTGATTCATTGCGTGAGCCTGTTTTTACCCAAATCCCGAATGTTACCGATCGAAATGTGGGGATTTGTTCCATAACCACTCTAAAGCCATTATGTAAGCGATATTTGATCACCAAGGTTCCTCCTCGAAATGGTACACCTAAAAGTCCAATTCTCCTATTATACTTCCTCAGTCTAACAAAAATGTGCCTAGGACTCAAATTAGAAGCAGTAAATCATGACTATTTCATGATTTGCCCCTGTCCGGTGATCCTTTTGGAGGAAAGAAGGTCTGATACGGTACCTAATACCAGCCCTTTTTTCTTAATCAGACTAATCATTCCTGGCAACGCATCACGTGACGACACCGTTGGGTGCATCAGGATGAGTGTCCCAGGTTCAACATTGTTGGATAATCGTTCAAGAATACGACCTGCTCCTGGATTTTTCCAATCTATCGTATCAAAGGTCCACAACACCGTTTGCAGCTTAAATTCTGAGGCAACTTGAATCGTTTCTTGATTGAAATAACCTGAGGGAGGAGCAAATAATGAGTTTTTAACACCGAGTTGCTTCAGTAAATCTTCTGTTTTCGAAATCTCTTCTACCGCCTTACTCCGCGATATCATACGCATGTCTTTATGTGAATAGGCGTGGTTTGATACCTCGTGTCCTTCGCTTAGAATACGTTTGGCCATCTCTGTATTTTTCTTTAACCAAGAACCATCAAAGAAGAATGTCGCATGGACATTTTCTTTACGCAGCGTTTCTAACATGCTAGGCAAAAATTCATTACCCCATGCGACATTAATCATAAATGAAACCATTGGTTTCTTCGAATTGCCTTTATACACAGGATTGGGAGCAAGGTCGTCTAATTGAATACTTGGCTCTACTTCCTTCATCACATAATCAATTTGATTGGGTGTCAATTGATGCTCCGCTAACTTCAGAGTCTCCTCAATATCCACTTCAAGTCCATTGTAACCAGGGATAGCTTTCCATACGGAATCTACTTTTGCATTTATTGGAGCGACCTTGCGGTTCTCTGCTTCTTTGGTTATCGTTTCTAATAATGTAGATTTATTGGTAGAAGCAAATACTGGACGTGTTTCAACCCTCGTTTCAACACTCCCACGATCATCATGAACCTGATTATTTTTTACACTATGTATATAGGTTCCAACACTTGGGATCGTGTTCACACTAATTAGAACCATAGCCAAAAAACTCCCAAGTAACATCCATTTTTTGTGGAGCATACACAGGTCCCCTTTCTTCATCACCTGATTGTATGAAGGTTTGGACAAGAGTAGAACCCGTGCATGTCCTCATAGATATAAAAAGCAAAAAAGAGACAGATAGATCTGACTCTTTATCCTGAACTATGAATGAAACGCACTCACGAATTACGAATCTCTAGCTTTGTGCAGAGACCTGTGAGGTTAACGTTGCTTTGCGTGAAAGATTAACTCTTCCTTGTTGATCGATTTCAGTAACTTTGACAGTAATTTGATCGCCAACGTTAACAACATCTTCTACTTTTGCTACACGCTCTGTAGAAATTTGTGAAATGTGTACTAGACCTTCTTTACCAGGTAGAATTTCAACGAAAGCGCCGAATTTCTCTACGCGTTTCACTGTACCAAGGTAAGTTTCGCCAACGATAACTTCACGCACGATACCCTCAATAATGGAACGAGCTTTCTCGTTCATTTCTTGATTCGAAGATGCAATGAATACGCGTCCGTCTTGCTCGATGTCGATCTTCACGCCAGTTTCCTCAATAATTTTATTGATGATTTTACCGCCAGCTCCAATGACATCACGGATTTTATCCGGGTTAATGTTCATTGTGAGAATTTTAGGTGCATATTGAGAAAGATTTTTGTTCGGTATGGAAATACGTGATACCATTTTATTCAAAATGTGCAAACGACCTTCTTTGGCTTGTTGCAATGATTGTTGCAAGATGCTGCGGTCGATTCCGTCAATTTTGATATCCATTTGTAAAGCTGTGATCCCCTCGGCTGTACCAGCAACCTTGAAATCCATATCACCAAGGTGATCTTCCATTCCTTGAATATCGGACAGAATAGAGAATTGATCACCGTCTTTGATGAGACCCATTGCAATACCTGCAACTGGCGCTTTAATCGGAACACCTGCATCCATAAGCGCAAGTATACTTGCACAAATACTTGCTTGGGAAGTTGAACCGTTAGATTCCAACACTTCAGACACAAGACGAATTGTGTAAGGGAACTCAACTTCGTTCGGAATGATCGGCTCAATAGCTCGCTCACCTAATGCACCATGTCCAATCTCACGACGGCCTGGTGGACGCAATGGTCTTGCTTCCCCAACGCTGAACGGCGGGAAGTTATAATGATGCATGAAACGCTTCGTTTCTGTCAGATCTAAGCCATCCAAGATTTGAACATCACCCAATGCACCTAACGTACAAATGCTTAGTGCTTGTGTTTGTCCACGTGTGAACAAGCCAGAACCGTGTGTACGCGGCAGCAAGTTGACATCACATTCAATCGGGCGAATTTCATCAGGTTTACGTCCGTCTGGTCTCACTTTATCATGTGTGATTAGGCGACGAACTTCCTCTTTGACGATATCATAAAGCGTTTCTTTCACGTCACCTAGAAGTCCTGGAGTTTCTACATATAACGCAGTGAAATGAGCTACAGCATCAGCATTCACTACATCAATAGCTTCTTGTCTTGCGTGCTTTTCAGGAATTTTAATCGCATCAACTAATCTAGCTTGGGCAAATTCGCGAACCGCGCTATTCACTTCAGCATCAACCGCATGGAGTTTCACTTCCATTTTCGGCTTACCAACCTGCTCAACTAGTGCTTCAATCGTCGCAACGATTTTGCGAATTTCATCATGACCGAACATGATCGCTTCAAGGACAACTTCTTCTGAAACTTCTTTCGCACCTGCTTCAACCATCATAATTGCATCTTTGGTACCAGCAACTGTTAGATGAAGATCACTTTTCTCCGCTACTTCACCAGTTGGGTTAATTACGAATTGACCATCAACGCGACCAACAATTACGCCGCCTACTGGTCCGTTAAAAGGAACATCAGAAATCGCAAGTGCCGCGGACGTACCGATCATTGCTGCCATTTCTGGCGGGCATTCTTGGTCAACACTCATGACGATAGACACAATTTGAACATCATTACGGAAGCCTTCTGGGAAAAGAGGACGAATCGGACGATCCGTTAAACGGCTCGCAAGAATCGCTTTCTCACTAGGACGTCCTTCACGCTTAATAAATCCACCTGGGATTTTACCAACCGCATATAATCTTTCTTCGTAGTTCACTGTTAACGGAAAGAAATCTAAATCTTTCGGTCCGCTGGAAGCCGTTACTGTGCTAAGCACAACCGTATCGCCATAACGAACAGTTACTGCTGCATTGGCTTGTTTGGCTAGTCGGCCTGTTTCAAGAATGAACGGCTTACCGCCAAGTTCCATTTGTACCCTTGTCTCCATAAAATCCTCCTAAGGCATGGTTTAAATTTCAAAATATGTGTTTGATAAACATGTACAGAAATTGTATGATCCAGAGACCAATCCGGATCTACTCCGTATGTATACAAAATAGACAAGCTATGGAGTTATCCTCTATTTCTGCGTTATGTCTAGTATTTCCTTCTTTTCCCGTTTTAAAAATACAAGAAAAAGCAACCTTTTGCTGCTCTCTGCCAGAGCTTTATTAAGCCTAGCAAAGGAGCAACAGGTTGCTTCTCATTGTCGGTTTTATCGACGCAAACCAAGCTTTGCAATCAAAGCACTATAGCGGCTTACATCTTTGTTTTTAACATATGCTAGCAACTTACGACGTTGTCCAACCATTTTAAGCAAACCACGACGGGAGTGGTGATCTTTCTTGTGTGTACGTAGGTGGTCTGTAAGGTTAACAATGTTTTCTGTAAGGATTGCTACTTGTACCTCAGGTGAACCTGTGTCGGTATCGTGTACTTTGTGTGTTTGAATCAGTTGCGTTTTGCGCTCTTGCGTAATTGCCATAATCGTTCATCTCCTAAATTCTAATTAGTATCCCCGCTAGCCTAGAAAGCGCCGATGAAAACGTCAATCCAAGCTAAGGTTCATGCCAAATGAACACGTCCATTCGACAACGTTATTCAGTATATCACAATTGACCAGTAGAAGTAAATGTATGATTACGTCTCTAACGTCAATTTCTGTCTTGCTTCTACCGCATCAAGTTTAATTTGAGCAACTAAATCTTCTAGTGAAGTGAATTTACGTTCTGGTCTAAGAAAAGCAATAAGCTCAACCATGACGGTTTCTCCATATATTTGCTCGGAAAATTCGAATAAATGCGCTTCAAATGATGGTTTTAGTTCTCCAGTCTCAAATGTTGGTTTCACACCAATATTCATGACACCTTGATAAATTTCCCCGCGGACGGTCGCTTTTATCGCGTAAACGCCGTTCGTCGGACTGACATACGGTTCTTCCAATTGGAGATTAGCTGTAGGGAAACCAAGTGTTCTCCCTCTCTTCGCACCATCAACTACAGTACCACTTATGCTGTATGGTCGTCCTAACAACCTAGTCACCGTTTCCAATTCTCCAAGCTGCAAAGCTTCACGTATACGCGTACTGCTCACTTTTTCACCATTCATATGAAAAGGTCTCACCACTTCAACAGAGAATTTCCCGTGACTCAACTCACAGAGTGAATCCGGAGTACCTTTACCTTGAAATCCAAAGGTAAAATCAAAACCACATATGACGCTATCCACGCCAAGACGATCAAGGACTTGATCGACAAATTGTTCCGGAGATAGTCGCATGAGCGAGGCATCAAACGTTACAATGTAAGCATGATTTATACCCATGCTTTCAAAAATCTCCATCTTCTTTTTCATGGGAGTCAGGAGATCCACGTATTTATCTTGACCCATTACCGCTCTAGGATGAGGATAGAAGGTCATGATGGCAGACTTGAGTCCAAGGTTCCTTGCCGTAAGCAAGGCTCGTCCAATAACCTCACGGTGACCTAGATGTACACCATCAAAGTCACCTATGGCCACCACTTGTTTTCCTACAAACTGTGCTAACTGATCCAAATCCATCGGATATGATATTGGTATTATTTGCATAAAAGTTCGTTCACCTACCCATTTCAACCCGTCCCGCGACGTTATGATTAAAGGAATACTTTGGCCGGGACCAAGACGTGGCTAGTGCTTTTCCATTCAAACAGACCAAGAAATCGTTCATCTGGTGAATAGGCCCGAAATATGGTTTGTGATGCATCTGCATGAGCCACTCGATTCGCAGCTAGAGCTATTTTCTTACCTTGCAAGGAATGAAGTGCTTCTTGATCAGTGAGGGTAATAGATGGAATGTGTGAGATGGCAATGTCCATCGGAATCATAAGCTGTTGTAATGATCCTTCCTCTTTCAATTGAACAATTTGCTCAAAAGTTAAACATTGCTCCTTACGAATATTCCCTGTTGACGTACGTATCAAACTTACCATAACCGCCGGATATCCGAGTGCTTTCCCTAAATCTACACACAACGTTCTAATGTAGGTACCTTTGGAGCACACGGCTCGGAAACGAATTTCAGGATGCTTCTGATCCAAGTTGAGCTCGAGAATCTCGAGTTCGAAAATCGTCGCTTTCCTAGCTTTTCGTTCAACTTCCTTACCTTCTCTCGCCAATTCGTAGAGACGTTTGCCATCTACTTTAACAGCAGAGAACATGGGAGGAATTTGCTCGATGTCTCCTACGAAGGATTCAAGTACGCCACGTATTTGACTTTCTCCGAGTGATACATGTGGTACTTCTTCCAAGACAGTCCCAGTCATATCTTCGGTATCTGTAGATAACCCGATACGTAAAACAGCTTCATATTCTTTTGGCAACTCTTGAATATATTCAACCATACGTGTAGCTCGACCAATGCAAAGCGGCAGTACACCTGTCACTTGTGGATCAAGCGTACCTGTATGACCAATTCTTTTAATACTTAGAATCCTTCTAACTTTGGCGACAACATCATGTGATGTAAAGCCCGCTGGTTTCCAAACAGGCAGTATACCTTCTAGCGTCATTTCAGCTTGTCCCCTACTTCCTCAACCATTCTAGCAATTGCTTCATCTAACGTACCATGGATTGTACATCCTGACGCTCGAACATGTCCTCCGCCGCCAAGTGACTGTGCAATAGCAGCAACATCGACTAGTCCGGAGGAGCGCAAACTTACTTTAATGACACCAGATGCTTTCTCTTTAATCAGCATGCCCACTTCAACACCCTCAACATTACGAGGATAATTCACTAACCCGTCCAAATCATCGCTTGACGCACCTGTTAACTCTAAGTCTGCAAGCGACACAGCAAGCCAAGCAAGCTTTCGGTCATATGCAAAGGAAAGTGTTGATAGCGCTTTTTGGAGAAGTACAATCTGTGCATACGTCATTCGTTCAAGTACAAGTTCAGCGATTTCAGCACCCTTGACTCCTAACTCCAACATGGAGGCTCCGATTTTCATAACCTCTGAAGATGTATTCGAGTATCGGAAGCCACCTGTATCTGTTAGCAAGCCAGTATAAATACACTCACCGAAAGAAATATCAGGTTGCAGTTTCATATGTAACGCCAAATCGTACAAAATTTGAACGGTTGCCGCGGCGTCATGCTTGATTAAATGACAGGAACCAAATTGATCATTCGTTGGATGATGGTCAATATTGAGCAAATGAACCTGCTCATCAAAAAGAGTGCTGATCCTACCCATTCTGGAGAAATCAGCACAATCAACACTTATGATGGTTTGATAAAGTCGGTTCGGTGCCTGTTCACTATAATCAATCGTATGTTTACTACCTGCTAAGTAGGAGAATTTAGAGGGCATAGCGCCCTCATTGATCATTGTGAATGACTTTCCAAGCCGACTTAAAATCCAACCTGTTGCATACGTTGAACTGGCAGCATCTCCATCCGGCTGGATGTGAGATACAACCAAGAAATCATCATGCTGCTCGATAAATGCAGCTGCTGCTGCCAGCTGCTGACAGTATTCGGTGGCATGGTTCATTCTGTTATTCATACGTTTGTATTTCCTTCCTGATTGAGCTTATACAACAATTGGTCAATGTGACTACCATAGTCGATAGAAGCATCAAATTTAAACTGAAGCTCTGGAATCTTACGTAAACGAATTCGCTTGCCTAATTCAGAGCGAATATACCCTGAAGCAACAGAAAGTGCCTTAAGGGTGGCAGCTTTCTCTTCTTCAGTTCCCATTACGCTTAAATAAACACGAGCAAGGGACAAATCATTCGTCACTTCAACACCTGTAACGGTCATGAAACCAATACGAGGATCCTTCAGCTCAGCTTGAATGATCTGACTAAGCTCTTTCTTAATCTGTTCGCCAACTCGACCTACACGAACTCTAGCCATTTATTATCACCTCTCAACGGACTCCATGATAAAGGCTTCGATGATGTCGCCCTCTTTAATATCATGATAACGCTCAAGAGATATACCACATTCATAGCCTTGTGCAACTTCTTTTTGATCATCCTTGAATCGTTTCAAGGAATCAATTTTGCCTTCATGAACAACAATTCCGCTACGTACTAAGCGAGTTTGTGCATTACGAGCAATTTTACCTGAAGTTACGTAACAACCTGCAATTGTTCCTGAACCTGTAATTTTGAATACATTACGTACTTCAGCTTGACCAAGAACAACTTCCTTGAAGATTGGATCCAGCATGCCTTTCATCGCTTGCTCGATTTCTTCGATTACGTTGTAAATGATGTTATGCAGACGGATATCAACTTTCTCTTGATCAGCTGTTGCTTTCGCAGCAGGCTCAGGACGAACGTTAAATCCGATAATAATCGCATTGGATGCAGAAGCCAGAATAATATCAGATTCCGTTACTGCGCCAACCCCATTATGAAGAATCTTAACGCGTACACCTTCAACTTCAATCTTCTCAAGAGAGCTTTTCAGTGCTTCTACAGAACCTTGAACGTCACCTTTGATGATCACATTCAGCTCTTTCACTTCACCGTCTTTAATATGCTTAAAGAGGTCTTCCAGTGTAACACGTGAATTAGCTGTCATCTCGGATTGACGAAGTGCAATCGCACGACGATCCGCGATGTCTCTTGCTTTACGCTCATCTTCATAAGCCAAGAACGGATCACCAGCTTGTGGAACTTCTGTCAGACCCGTGATTTCAACCGGAGTTGAAGGACCCGCTTCTTTCAAACGTTTACCTTTATCATTTACGATCGCACGAACACGACCGAAGCATACACCGGCAACGAAGCTATCTCCAACTTTTAACGTACCGTGTTGAATTAGGATTCTAGCTACTGGACCTCTTCCTTTATCCAATTCAGCCTCAATAACAGTCGCTCTAGCACGCTTGTTCGGGTTAGCCTTGTACTCTTGTACTTCAGCTACAAGCAAAATCATTTCAAGCAAGTTTTCAAGACCAATACGTTGTTTTGCGGAAATTTCGCAGAAAATCGTATCGCCGCCCCACTCTTCTGGAACTAACTCATAAGCCGTTAGAGCTTGCTTGATTTGGTCTGGATTAGCGCCTTCTTTATCAATCTTGTTCACGGCAACAATGATTGGTACACCAGCCGCTTTAGCATGACTAATTGCTTCTACGGTTTGTGGCATTACACCGTCATCTGCTGCAACAACGATAATCGTAATATCCGTAACTTGAGCACCGCGGGCACGCATCGTAGTAAACGCTTCGTGACCAGGTGTATCCAAGAATGTGATTTTCTTATGATTAACTTCAACTTGATAAGCACCGATATGCTGTGTGATTCCGCCTGCTTCGCCTTCTGTTACACTCGTCTTACGAATGGCATCAAGCAATGTTGTTTTACCGTGATCGACGTGACCCATGATTGTAACAACAGGTGGACGTTCGAGCAAATCAGCCTCGTCATCGATTTCTTCGAAAGTTTCGAAGTTATCTTCTTCGACTTTGATTTTGATTTCAACTTCAACACCAAATTCGGTCGCAATCAATTGAATGGTTTCCAAATCTAGTTCTTGGTTGATCGTTGCCATTGTACCAAGGAATAAAAGTTTCTTAATTACTTCAGAAGCATCTTTGTGAAGTAATTTCGCTGTCTCACCAACAGTCATATTACCACGAACGATGATCTTCTTAGGTGTGTTATCCACTTTTTCTTTCTTAACCATGTCTTGTTGGTAACGACCTCTGTTGTTTCCGCGTTGGTTGCCTCTGTTGTTGCCACCAGGACCACGATTACCACCAGATCGATTATCGTCAAAACGTTTTGGTGTTGGTTTGGATTTCTTCGTTGTGATCACGCCAGCTTTTGCTGCTGCATCATCCAACTCAGCCGCTGTTGCACCAACATGAAATTGTGGTTTAGCTTCTTGAACAACCGGTCTTCCACTTTGGTTGTTGTTGCGGTTCTCGAAAGGCTTGGACTGACGATTAGGGCCAGCACTGCGATTCGGACTAGATTGTGGACGTCCGCTGTTCGCGCTTTGACCACTACTTGCGCCAGCGCCGCCAGCGCCTTGATTCGGACGTGAGCCTGCATAGTTACTATTCGTGCGAGGTGCTCCGCCTTGTCCTTGACCTTGGCTATAGCCTTGGCTAGCTGGACGCCCACTATTGTTGTATCCACCGCTGCTTCCACCTGCAGGACGTTGTCCACCAGGATTAGAACCTTGGTAACCACCCGTACGTTGCCCACCTTGGCTAGAACCTTGGCCTGCTGGACGTTGTCCACCGGGATTGGAACCTTGGTAACCTGTACGTTGTCCACCTTGGCTGGAACCTTGACCACTAGGACGTCCACCGTTTGGATTAGATCCTTGATAGCCCGTACGTTGTCCGCCTTGGCTATTATTAGGACGATTTCCTTGGTAGTTGCTGCTTTGACCACTTGGACGTGATTGTGGTGGGCGACTTGACGTATTTTGTGTAGACTGACCTTGTTGTGGAGACGTAGCTCCAGTTGATGTAGTCGGTTGACTAGTTGATTGTTGCTCAGTAGTAACTGGCTTAGCGGCCGGGGTTACTGCACCTTTATTCTCTTGTGCTGGAGCCTGCGATGCAGGATTCTGATTCGTCGTAGATGAACTCACATTTCCTCCGTCCGTAGCTGCTCGTTTGGCAGCTGCATTAGCTTTGATATCTCTAAAAAACTTTTCCACACTGCTAACTGCGTCATTCTCCATAACACTCATATGGTTGTTAACAGGTATATTTAATCGTTTGAGAATGGTAATAATTTCTTTGCTGCTCATATTGAGCTGCTTCGCGTATTCGTACACGCGTGTCTTGTCTTTATTATCTTGTTTATTGGTCAATATGTTTCACCTCCGCAGGATTTTCTTGACTCTTCTGCAGCATCTGCGCGAAGCCTCCGTCCAATACACCTATGGTGACACGCATTTCTTTCCCAATGCTGCGGCCCAATTCATACTTCGTACCGACTTCCATGAGCTTAACCCCATAAAATAGGCATTTATCTTGAAATTTCTTACGTGTATTAGCAGAAGCATCTTCCGCCATAATAACTAGCTTGGCCTCACCCGCGCGAATGGCTTTGAATACACCTTCATCACCCGTTACGAGTTTCCCGGCTCTCATCGCTAATCCTAATTGATTTAAAAATTTAGGATTCATCTTCAGATTCCTCCTCCTCTTTCGAAGAAAGGAATTCATCTTCTACACGAATGAAATCTTGTTCCAGTTGGTCATAAATGTCTGCGCCTACAGCATGCTTCAGAGCTCTATCCAGGGCTTTGCTTTTCTTTGCCAATTTAAAACAAGAAACTTTACCGCACAGGTAGGCACCGCGCCCAGACTTCTTCCCTTTAAGATCAATGAGAATGTCATCCTCAGGCGTTTTGACGACGCGGATCAATTCCCTCTTCGGCATCATTTCCTGACAGGCAACGCATTTTCTCAGAGGGATTTTTCTCTGCTTCATTCCGATCACCCCTTGTTCCAAACAAAAACTTAATCGATGCTAATTGAATCTTGGTGCATCTCTTCCGAGTAAGTTTTCACTCTGCCATATTCTTGTTCTGCTTGTGTTTCACTCTTGATATCGATTTTCCAGCCTGTTAGCTTAGCAGCTAAACGGGCGTTCTGTCCTTTGATCCCAATTGCCAGAGAAAGCTGATAATCAGGTACAATGACTCGTGCCATTTTTTCATTTTCATGAATCTGAACTTCAAGCACTTTAGAAGGGCTTAGCGCATTCGCTACATACTCTTCTACGCTTTCCATCCAGCGAACGATATCAATTTTCTCTCCGCGCAGCTCGGTTACAATTGTTTGTACGCGAAGTCCTTTAGGACCTACGCATGATCCGACTGGATCAACCTCTGGATTACGAGAATGAACAGCAATCTTTGAACGGAAGCCTGCCTCACGTGCAACGGAACGAATCTCTACTACGCCATCGAAAATTTCAGGAACTTCAAGCTCAAATAGACGCTTCAACAACCCTGGATGTGTTCTCGACAGAATAATTTGAGGACCCTTTGTCGTGTTCTCAACTTTCGTAATATAAGCTTTAATACGATCTCCCTGTTTGAACTTATCCGTAGGCATAAGCTCCGTAAGTGGAAGAACAGCTTCTACTTTGCCAAGGTCAACATAAATATTACGTTGGTCTTGACGCTGCAGGATACCCGTTACGATATCTTCTTCTTTATCAATAAACGCATTATAAATTAAGCCACGCTCGGCTTCGCGGATACGTTGCGTTACAACCTGTTTAGCAGTTTGTGCTGCGATACGTCCAAAATCACGAGGCGTCACTTCAATTTCAACAATATCATCCAGTTGGTAGTTCGGATTAATTTCACGTGAAGCATGAACCGAAATTTCCAACCTTGGATCCAATACGTCCTCTGTTACGGTCTTCCGTGCATAAACCTTAATAAGACCCGTATGTCGATTGATATCTACACGAACGTTCTGTGCCGTGTTGAAATTACGTTTATAACTTGAAATCATCGCCGCTTCAATAGCATCAATGAGTAGCTCCTTGGAGATACCCTTCTCTCGTTCAATTTCCGACAGCGCTTCAATAAAATCCGTGTTCATTTGAACTGAGTCCCCCCCTTCAATAAGTAACGATTACTAAAATACGATAGCGAGACGTGCACTAGCTACTTTGGCAACCGGAATGCTGACTTTCTTTTTACCAATCTCGATCACGAGTACTTCCTCGTCATAAGACTGCAACAACCCTTCAAACTCCTTAGAACCGTCGATCGGTTCATACGAGGTAACAAATACGTGACTATTAACGGCCTTATAAAAATCTTGAGTTTTCTTAAGCGGACGTTCTGCTCCAGGAGAAGAAACTTCCAAGAAATAAGCATCAGTAATCGGATCTTTCTCATCCAATTGAACACTTAAGTATTCACTGATGCGGCCGCAATCATCTATATCAATTCCGCCTTCTTTGTCAGCATAGACGCGAAGGAACCAATTGCTGCCTTCTTTGACATATTCAATATCAACGATTTCAAACCCATTTTGTTCAACAAAATCCTTCAGCATGTCCTCAATGATGGATTTGATTTGCTCTTGTGTAGCCACAGATATGTGTACCTCCTAAATTGACTTCTCCTTGTCGTATCCCGAAAAGTCCTATATCAAAATGTAAAGAGTGGGTTTCCCCACTCTTTAATCACAAGATGATATCCTCATTATTGCCAATAAAAATTATACCATAACCATTCTTTGCATTACAATAGCAAACTTGTTAATCATTTTCACTTGACAGCTGATTTTTAGAACAAGGAAAGCTGATTGGATTCAGGCATACCACGGAAGCACCCCATAGAAGTCAGCAGCTCTATGACGGTTTTAGAAGCTTTAGATTTATTCTGGAAATCCTCAATTGATAGGAAATCGCCTTCTTCCTTGGCGGCAGCAATATTCTTAGCAGCATTTTCGCCAATTCCCGACATCGCAGCAAACGGTGGAATTAAAGAATTGCCATCAATAATAAACTTCGTTGCATCGGAACGATAGATATCGATCGGCTTGAAACTGAAGCCGCGTGACGTCATTTCCAGAGACATTTCAAGAATTGAAACCATGGCTTTCTCTTTCGGCAGAGCTTGGAAACCTTTCGCTTCGATCTCAACTAATTGTCTGAGAATCGCATCATATCCTTGGCAGAGCAGTTCAAGATCAAAATCAGCAGCACGAACACTAAAGTAAGTAGCATAGTAAGCAATCGGATGATACACCTTGAAGTAAGCAGTACGAACGGCTGAGATAACGTAAGCTGCAGCATGCGCTTTTGGAAACATATACTCAATCCGTTCGCAGGATTCAATATACCAAGCGGGAACATTACAACGCTTCATCTCATCTTTCCATTCGTCAGTCAAGCCTTTCCCTTTACGAACGCTCTCCGTAATTTTGAAAGCAAGACCTGCATCCATTCCCGCCTTATAAATCAGATAAAGCATGATATCATCCCGACAACCAATAACAGTCTTAATGTTACAAATCCCTTTTTTGATAAGCTCTTGCGCATTCCCCAACCAAACGCCCGTTCCATGTGACAAACCTGAAATTTGCAATAAGTCAGCAAAAGAAGAAGGCTGCGTTTCTTGAAGCATCTGACGGACGAATTTAGTACCCATTTCGGGAACGCCATACGTAGCCACCGGCGAACGAATCTGATCCGGTCTTACGCCTAATGCATCCGTGGAATTGAAGATACTCATGGCCTTGGCATCATTCATTGGAATCGTTGTTGGATCGACGCCAGTCAAATCCTGAAGCATTCTCATCATCGTCGGATCGTCGTGTCCCAGAATATCTAATTTGAGCAAGTTCGCATCGAAAGCATGATAGTCAAAATGTGTTGTCATCCATTCTGAATTCTTATCATCTGCAGGGAACTGAACCGGCGTAATATCATCGACCTCAATGTAATCAGGAACAACAACAATACCGCCTGGATGCTGCCCCGTACTTCTTTTGACCCCTGTACAGCCTGAAGCCAATCGAGCAATTTCTGCACCGCGCCATTTCTGGCCTTGTTCTTCTTCATATTTCTTCACGAATCCGAAAGCCGTTTTCTCAGCAACAGTACCGATAGTCCCTGCACGGAATACATTCTTTGGTCCAAAGATCTCCTTCGTGAAGTTATGCGCAACCGGCTGATAAACCCCAGAGAAGTTCAAATCGATATCGGGAACTTTATCCCCTTTAAATCCTAAGAATGTTTCGAACGGAATGTCATGCCCATCCCCTTTTAAATTCCCGCCGCAGGAAGGACATACTTTATTCGGCAAATCGAAACCACTTGGTACACTTCCGTCAAGGAACCATTCGCTGTGCCTGCAGGAAAGACATATATAGTGAGGTGGCAAAGGATTAACCTCTGAAATCCCCAACATCATGGCAACGACAGAGGAACCAACTGATCCCCGAGAACCTACCAGATAGCCATCCGCGTTTGATTTCTTAACCAGCCGTTCTGAAATCAAATAGTTGGCAGAAAATCCGAATTTAATAATAGGAACAAGCTCTTTCTCTAATCGAGCAATAATGACTTCAGGGAGCTCTTCACCATACATACTTTTCGCAGTATTATAACATGTCGTACGAATCTCTTCGTCAGCACCTTCAATAATAGGTGTGAATAGCTTGTCTGGGAAAAGCTCGATAGTTTCAAAACGATCAGCAAGATCATTCGTACTGCGAATGACAACTTCAATCGCCTTCTCTTCACCCAAAAACTTAAACTCTTCGAGCATCTCTTTCGTTGTACGGAAATGTGCGTCAGGCTTCTTCATCGATTTCAATGGGCTAAAACCTGTAATTCCATTAATCGTAATATCCCGACAAATTTTTTCACGTGGATTCAGATAATGAACGTTCCCTGTCGCGATGACCGGCTTACCCGTTTTATAACCGATTTCACATACACGCCGAACAGCATCCTCTAGATCTTCTTTAGAACCAACCAATCCTTTTTCTACGAGATGCATATTATAGCTAACTGGTTGAATTTCGAGAATGTCATAAAACTCTGAAACTTGCTCAGCCTCTTCAATTGATTTGTTCAGTACAGCTTCGAAAAACTCACCCTTTTCACAACCAGAGGTAACCAAGAGCCCCTCTCTGTGCTCAACTAACACACTCTTGGGAATCGTCGCAGCTCGCTGCAAGTATGTGGTATGAGACATGGAGATCAGTTTAAATAAATTTTTCTTACCAACTGGGTTTAATGCGTATATACAGCAATGAAATGGACGCTGATTAGATAAATCTTTACCTACATAATCATTCAATTTCGCAAGGCTCGTAATCTGACGATCATTAGCCTCATTAATTAAATGATAAAGCACATAACCCAGCGCAATCGAGTCATCAATCGCTCGGTGATGATTATCGAGACTTACTTTAAATTTATCAGACAATGTATTTAATCGATGATTTTTCATAGATGGGAAGAGAAATCTCGCAAGCTCTAACGTATCAAGTACCGAATTCGTAACCTCAGGTAGGTTCATGCGCTTTAAATTCGCTTGAAGAAAGCCCATATCGAAACGCGCGTTATGCGCTACTAGCACGCAATCGCCAATAAACTCTATAAACTTAGGAAGCTCGTCCTCTATATCTGGAGCATCCTTCACCATATCATCATTAATATTCGTTAACTGCTGGATGTTATAAGGAATTTTCTCGTGCGGATTAATGAATGTGGCGAAACGATCAATCTCTTTGCCATCTTGCATTTTCACGCCAGCCAACTCAATAATGCGATTATTTATTACCGAAAGCCCTGTGGTCTCCACGTCGAAAATAACATAAGTCGCTTGTTTCAGGTCAAGATCTCGACCATTCATAACAATAGGGACAGAATCATTCACGACATTCGCTTCAACACCATATATCACTTTAATGCCATGCTTTTTGGCCGCTTTCCCAGCGTCAGGGAAACATTGAATATTACTATGATCCGTAACAGCTATTGCTTTATGTCCCCATTTGGCCGCCATTTTCACATATTGGTCTATCGGCGTCAGTGCGTCCATCGTACTCATCGTTGTGTGCAAATGAAACTCTACACGCTTCTCAGCAGCGTCATCCATACGATCCCTTGGTGCCATCACTTCGTATAGATCATTCGGTATCATGACAAGCTCTGGGATTTGCATGAACCGATCATACTCTACTTTTCCTCTGGCCCGAATCCACGTACCATTGGCAAGTAGACTCATGATCTTCACATCGTCTTTCGTTTTCGCGAAAACCTTCATAGCTAGTGAATCACTGAAATCCGTAATATTAAAAGTAAATAACGTATTTCCATTTCTTAATTCTTTGACATCTAAGCCAAATACTGTACCTTGTACAGCAATTTTCTTCTCTTCTTCTTGGATATCTTTAAGTGGAGTTGGAACTTCCTTTATATCAATGCCCATGACTAGCTTCAAGTCACCCTCTGGTAAAGAAGATTCTTCTTCCTCCATATCGATGGACATCATGATTTCTTGTGTATATGTTTTTTCACCTTGTTCACGTTGCTTTGCAAATTTCTCATATTCTGCAACGATTTCTGTAGTGTCACTTATTGCATACTTGACAGATAGTTCTGTTTGAAAAAAATTATGAAAAAAATTCCGAATAAACATATCGATATTCTTTTTCTTCGCTAATTCTAGTCCTATAGCATCCAACATGATCAACGATAGTGCATTACCCTGTACCTCGAACCTAGCTTTCGACATCCAACCATTTACAGAAGGGACTTCTCGCTGTAACCATTCCATAAATAAACCCCAGTACTCCTCAACGAGAGCAGCAGGTTCTGTCTGTTCAAATTTCCAAATAAACCGAATTTTTGCGATCTGTGCGAACTTCTCTTGGATCATTTTACAAAATGAACGATAAATGTTCAGAGGCACAAGGTCATTTTTCACCAAATAGAACGTCCAGTCACGATTTTTCCGACTAATTTCTACTTGATCAATGTAGCCTTCTGTAAAATATGACCGTACAACATCGGCTGGAATCTCGGCTTGCTGCATCAAAAGCTCAAAGCGATTCCGTTTATCAGCCAAATTACTCATGAACAGCCTCCCCATAAAACATACCAAGGGCAATGGAGTTAGACCTCCATATGCCCTTGATTGTAATTAATAGCTTCGACCAAAGACAACTGTATGCTTGGAAGGATCACCACACACAAGACAAGTCGATTTGGTTTCGGATGGTGTGAACGGGATATTACGGCTTGTTGCTCCTGTTTCTTCCTTCACTTGCGATTCACAAGCGTTAGATCCACACCAGCCAGCCAAGGCAAATCCGCGTTTCGTCTCCAAAAATGTCTTAAATTCATCGATCGTATCTACCGCAATATAATGCTCGTCACGGAATTGCTTCGCTTTATCATACATCTGCTGATGAATCTCAGCAAGTAAATTTTGAACTTCTTGCACGAAGTCCGACTGTTGAATAATTTTCTTTTCTCCACTTACGCGAGAAACGAGAACAACTACACCATTTTCCATGTCGCGAGGACCGAGTTCTACACGAATAGGAACGCCGCGCATTTCGTACTCATTGAATTTCCAACCTGGACTTTGATCAGCACGGTCATCCACTTTAACGCGAACGCCAGCTTTCTTCAGATCCGCAAACAGCTCGTCAACGCGCCCAATTACTTGTTCACGTGTTTTGGGAGGTCCAATTGGAATCATGATGACTTGCGTAGGTGCAACCTTCGGTGGTAGCACTAATCCGCGATCATCCCCGTGAACCATGATAAGTGCGCCAATTAATCGCGTACTAACTCCCCATGAAGTTGTATGTGCAAATTGGTGTTGATTCTCACGATCTAAGAATTTGATGTCAAAGGCAACTGCGAAATTCGTTCCTAGATAATGTGATGTCCCTGCTTGAACAGCTTTGCCATCCTTCATCATAGCTTCAATGGAGAATGTATCTATGGCACCTGCAAATTTCTCAGATGGCGTTTTTTGTCCTACGATTACTGGAATCGCTAGGAAATCTTCCGCAAATTGACGATAGACATCTAGCATTTGCATCGTTTCACGGCGAGCATCTTGCTCATCTTCATGCGCAGTATGTCCTTCCTGCCACAAAAACTCAGTTGTACGGAGGAACGGCAACGTACGTTTCTCCCAACGAACTACGTTTGCCCATTGATTGATTAACAATGGAAGATCACGATAGGAGTTAATCCATTCGGCGTACATGTGCCCAATCATCGTTTCGGACGTAGGACGTATAGCCAAACGCTCTTCTAACTTCTCTCCACCTGCCTCAGTGACCCACGGAAGTTCTGGATTAAAGCCCTCGACATGCTCTTTTTCCTTTTGGAAAAAGCTCTCTGGGATAAACAACGGGAAGTATGCGTTGCGATGACCCGTTTCTTTAAATTTGCTATCCAACTCACGCTGAATATTTTCCCAAATTTCATAACCATCCGGTTTAAACACGATACACCCACGAACCGGGGAGTAGCTCATTAAATCTGCTTTCTTAATAACATCTATGTACCATCGGGAGAAATCTTCTCCTTGCGGTGTAATTTCTTTGACAAATTGCTTATCGTTTGACATAAACCCTCCCACAGATTAGGACTAACCCTTAATCAATCGTAAAATATCATTGTATGTAACAGCGACCATCAACAGCATTAGGAGTGCAAAACCAACAAAATGAACCATACTCTCTCGGTTCGGGTCTATCGGTTTCCCTCTCAATGCTTCTAAGCCCATGAAAAGCAGTCTGCTTCCATCTAGCGCAGGGATTGGTAATAAATTAAAAATACCTAGATATAAGCTTAATGTGGCTGCCCAAGAAATTAAGTAAGTCAGTCCCATTTTAGCAAATTCAGCAGATACCTGAGCTGTTCTCACAGGACCCCCGAGATCATCTAATTTGAATTGAAGCATAACCAGTTTTTGCAAACCTGTTACGATTCCAATGGTTGTACCCACAACCTGATCATAGGTCCCTGTAAATACTTCCCCCAACGTTGCACTTCTACGATCACCGCTAATGACAACACCAAGCTTCCCAGCTCCTGCTTCCATTTCTGGTGTTACTTGAAGTGTAATTGGATTACCTGCGCGATCTATCACCCATGTCATGGGCTTCCCTGCAGAAGATTGTATCGAGGTAACGAGTTTCTCCCGATCATCCCCTATAGGCTGCTTATCAATGGACATGATGATGTCGCCCTTCTGCAGACCTGACTTCTCACCTGCTTTGCCTGCAAGAACAGAATCCAGTTTCACATTCGTGAAGACACCAGACATAATCACCACAATGAAGAACAAGACAATGGCCAAGATAAAATTCATGACTGGTCCCATAACGATAGCAATGGCACGTTTCCCAACGGATTTAGAGCCAAATTGACGATCATAAGGAGCTATTTGCGTTTCTGTCCCCTTCGTCACCATCATGGCTTGCGGATCAATCGGATAAGTCACTTTCTCACCGTCAACATCAAGGGATATGCGGAGAGCTCTCTCTAAATCAATGTGTTCCACGACACCCATGATGACGTTAGAACGACGATCTAATTGATCAAGATATAAAAATGTAACTTCATTCTGTTTGTTTAATTTAATTGCAACCGTCTGTCCAGGATTTACTTGGACAATTTCCGGGTCTTCCCCTGCCATACGAACAAATCCACCAATCGGTAAAATCCTTAACGTATAACGGGTTTCCCCTTTTTTATATGAAAATATTTTGGGACCGAAGCCAATCGCAAATTCACGAACTAAAATACCTGCACGTTTTGCAAAGTAAAAATGACCCCATTCATGAATCGTAACAAGAACGAAAAACAGCAGAATAACCTTTAACCCAACTTCAATAGCCGACAAGTCGTATTTCCTCCTTCGGGTTTTCTTCAGAAAACTACCTTATGTAGTAGCAATGACCCGACGCTTTCGGTAAGTGAGCCTACCTTCTAAGCATCTACTTCAGATCAGCTGTTCTTGTTCTTAGATTACCACTATTGAACGGCCGAATACAAGCTATGCCCGCACAGGTCATTATACGAACTATGTGAAATATTTAGACTTTGCTTTACAAACTCGCTGTCGGAAATTGAAAAGAAGAGCTGAGCCATGCAAGCTGACCTCATCTCTTCCTGACATTTAGAAACGGATAGACGCTGCAAACGATCTAGCCCATTGATCTTGTTCGTGAATAACCTCAATTGTTGGGTTAGCATATGGCTCATGTTTTTGCAAAGATGCTTCGATAATGTCCTCAATCTGTAGAAATGAGATGTCACCCTTAAGGAAACGAGCCACCGCAATTTCATTAGCAGCATTATACACGGTTGGTGTAATTCCACCTTGTTTACCACTTTCAAATGCCATGCGCAAGCAAGGAAATCGTGTATAATCCATCTCACGGAAATGAAGTTTACCGATTTCGGCTAGGTTTAATCTTGTTGTTGGAGTTGGATAACGATCTGGATACGTTAACGCATACTGAATGGGAACCCTCATATCAGGATTTCCTAACTGAGCGATGACACTATGATCGACAAATTCAACATAAGAGTGAATCACACTTTCAGGATGAAGCAACACTTTGATATCCTCATAAGCCAACCCGAAAAGCCAATGTGCTTCCATGACTTCAAGACCTTTGTTCACCATCGTAGCGGAGTCAATCGTGATTTTTGCACCCATCGACCAATTCGGATGCTTCAGTGCATCCTCCACGGTAACACCAACTAATTGTTCCCGCATGCGATCACGGAATGAGCCGCCTGAAGCCGTAATCGTAATTTGAGCAATTTGAGAACGTTTCTCACCATTCAAACATTGAAATATCGCAGAATGCTCACTATCAATAGGTAATAAGGCAACCCCTTTACGAGAAACGGCTTCAGTTACAATGTGACCCGCACTCACTAGAGTCTCCTTGTTAGCTAGTCCAATATCTATACCTGCTTCAATAGCGGCTAATGTTGGTCTTAAACCTTGACTCCCCACTAGTGCACTTACAAGTAAATCCGCATCTGTGCCAGCAGCGACCTCCAACAATCCAGCTTCACCATAAAGAACCTTAATACTTGATGGAATTTGACTAGCAACAGTTTCGGCCAATTCCTTCGTAGCAACAGACACGAGCTTAGGTCGAAATTGTTTAGCCTGCTCAACGACAAGATCACTGTTATACCCAGCTGATATCGCTTCAACTTGAAACTTTTCTGGCGAATGTTGGACAAGATCCAAGGTTTGAGTACCAATGGATCCTGTTGATCCCAAGATGGCAATTTTCTTCATATGTTCAACTCCGCTCATGAGAATTAGTTAGGAATCAAATTGAGCAGATAGATAAAGGGGAAAACAATTAACCAACTATCCATCCGATCGAGTACGCCACCATGACCTGGCAGCAGAGTTCCCGTGTCTTTAATTCCTTTAACACGCTTATATGCGGATTGAATTAAATCACCAATTTGTCCTACTACAGCAATAACAAATCCTAATAATAGTGCTTTCCCTACACTTAAGAGATCCGGTGCGTACAAAGCAAAGCATACTGCCAATATCATCGCAATAACTACTCCACCCAGTGCTCCTTCGATCGACTTTTTAGGACTTATTTGTGGCCATAGAGGGTGCTTACCTAACTTCGAACCGACAAAATAAGCACCTGCATCGGATGCCCAAATACAAACGAACACCATGATCGTCCAGAACAATCCATTATCCGCCAGGCGAGCCTCGATCATATAGTTGAAACCAAACCCAATGTAAACGACACCTAGTAAAATCACAGAAACTTGATCAATCGTTATTTTGTTCTTGGAAGCTACTGTAATGAAAAGCAACAAAAACATGGCAAACCAAATAACAGCTGTAAACGAAAATGTCCATGTTATACCTAACAATCCCCATGGGATCGTTAAACATAGAAGTGCTAAGAGCCCAGCAACAGCTGTAAGTTTAAATGGCATATACCCATTCATTTGTAAGTACTCGCGGTAACCAATTATCGAAACGAGTACGATTAAGCCTGCATACCACAAATCACCAAGTATTAAAAGTGTAATAAATGCAAGACCGGCAATAACGCCAGTTATGATCCTTTGTTTCAAGTTGAATCCCCCTAGATGAACAACGTCTATCTCTAAGCCATCCCATTTAGTGAAAAACGATTACACAATCAGATGTTAAATACCGCCGTATCTTCTTCCGCGGCGCTGATATTCAGCAATGGCTTGCATAAATAAGTCCTCTGTGAATTCTGGCCAATAGGCATCTGTGAACCATAATTCCGAATACGCTAATTGCCATAGTAAAAAATTGCTCAATCGCAATTCTCCACTCGTACGAATCAACAAATCGGGGTCAGGTAAATCTGACGTTAACATATAGGATGAAAAGAGTGACTCGTCTAACTCATCCAGGTTCAAGTTTCCGTTTTGCAGATCCTTCATCATATCCTGAACACCTGTAATGATTTCCTTACGTCCGCCATAATTTAAAGCAAAATTCAAAATAAGACCCGTGTTATCTTTCGTTCGCTCGATCGCACCTTCTATAGCTTTCAACGTATAGTCAGGTAGACCATCTTTCCAACCGGTCATTCGAATACGCACGTTGTTCTGAATTAATTCTTCAATTTCCAAAGGGAAAAACTCTTGAGGCAGCTTCATTAGAAACTCGACTTCTTCTTTCGGGCGTTTCCAATTTTCAGTGGAAAAAGCATACATGGTTAATACTTTGACACCAATATCATTCGCTGCCATAGTAATCTTCTTTACATTTTTCATGCCCGAATGATGGCCCGCTACACGAGGCAAGCCTCTTTGTTTGGCCCATCGACCATTTCCATCCATAATAATCGCAACGTGCGCAGGTACTTTGTCCAGCTCTATTTCAGTTGTTCCATTCTCTGGCATACGTGTTGGATTTAACCATTTCTTAAATAGCTTGAGCACAGTTGTTCCTCCCAACTAGGGAAAGATGAAAAACCCCCAGCAAATGATTACCCGGGGGCATATCTATCTTATACTTCCATGATTTCTTTTTCTTTAGCAGCCAAAACTTTCTCAACTTCAGCTACGAATTTGTCGGTAAATTTCTGAATGTCCTCTTGATGCTTACGGGACTCATCCTCAGAAATACCTGCTTTCTCAAGCTTTTTAATTTCGTCGTTTGCATCACGGCGAATATTACGAATTGCGATTTTGGCTTCTTCGCCAAATTTCTTCGTCATTTTCACCAAGTCGCTACGACGCTCTTCTGTTAATGCAGGAATAACAATACGAATAACGATTCCGTCATTCGATGGTGTTAAGCCTAAATCCGACTTCATAATTGCCTTCTCAATAGAAGACATAGAGCTCTTATCCCATGGTTGAATGAGAAGAGTACGTGAATCTGGTGTTGTCAAATTAGCTAATTGATTAACAGGCGTCATTGCGCCATAGTATTCCACTTGAATACGGTCTAATAACGAAGGCGTTGCACGTCCCGCACGAAGAGAAGTCAAATCTCTTCTTAGCGCTCCAATTGCTTTGTCCATCCGATCTTCTGCGTTCTTCTTCACTGATTGAGGCATGGTTTATACGCTCCCTTTAACTGTAGTCCCAATTTTATCGCCAAGGACCACTCGTTTGATATTCCCTTTTTCCGTGATATTAAACACAACCAACGGAATGTTGTTATCCATACAAAGGGAAGATGCAGTGGAGTCCATGACACCAAGGTTATTGCTTATAACTTCCATATAGGTTAACGTTTCGAATTTCTTCGCTGTTGGATCTTTGAATGGATCAGCCGAATATACACCATCCACTTTATTTTTGGCCATAAGAATGACTTCTGCTTCAATTTCTGCAGCTCTCAAGGCAGCCGTCGTATCCGTCGAGAAGTAGGGATTACCTGTTCCCGCGGCGAAAATAACTACTCTACCCTTTTCAAGATGGCGCATAGCTCTCCTGCGTATGTAAGGTTCAGCAACTTGTTGCATAGTAATGGAGGACTGGACTCTTGTTGGTACCTCAAGGTTTTCCAATGCATCCTGCAAAGCAAGTGAATTCATGACAGTAGCCAGCATTCCCATGTAATCCGCTGTTGCCCGATCCATTCCTTTCTCACTACCCGCGATTCCACGCCAGATATTCCCACCGCCAACAACAATAGCAACTTCAACATTTAACTCTACAACATCCTTCACTTGTTGAGCAATGGAGGTAATCACTTCTGAATCAATGCCATATCCCTGCTGTCCGGCTAAAGCTTCGCCGCTCAATTTAAGCACTATTCTTTTATAAAAAGGTTGACCCAACTTGTATGACCTCCGTTTCCATGCATAACTCCATGTCTTTAAGGGCTAAAAAAGAAGGAACACCAAGTGTTCCAACTTTTTGAATACCTATTATAGTTTAACTTGGGACATAACTTCTTCCGCAAAGTTTTCTTGTTTTTTCTCAAGACCTTCACCAAGTCCGAAACGAACGAAACGACGAATGGAGATGTTCTCGCCGATTGCAGCGATTTTCTCGTTCAACAATTGGTCGATTGTTTTGTCTGGATCTTTAATGAAAGATTGCTCCATTAAGCAGAACTCTTCGTAGTATTTACCGATACGGCCTTCGACCATTTTATCGATGATTTTTTCTGGTTTACCTTCGTTCAAAGCTTGGTTACGAAGAATTTCTTTTTCTTTTTCCAAAGCTTCTGTTGGTACTTCTTCACGACGAACATACGATGGGTTTGCTGCTGCAATGTGCATAGCAATGTCTCTGCAGAACGTTCTGAATTGCTCTGTTTTACCAACGAAGTCAGTTTCACAGTTGATCTCAACAAGAACACCAACTTTACCACCAGCGTGGATGTATGATTCTACAGCGCCTTCTGTAGCAATACGTCCAGCTTTGTTAGCTGCTGCAGAAAGACCTTTCTCACGAAGAAGTTCACCTGCTTTAGTGATATCGCCGTTTGCTTCTTCAAGTGCTTTCTTGCAATCTAACATCCCTGCACCTGTTTTTTCACGTAATTCTTTTACTTGTGCTGCTGTAACTGCCATGTAAGAAACCTCCTGTGAAATAGTTATTGTTTATATGTAACACCAGTTTATTCTTTAAAAAAAGGGTGGTGACAGGCTGTTACACCTTCCAACCACCCTTTTCACATTGCTATAATTTAAGCTGTTGTTTGCTCGCCTTGGTGTGCTTCGATAACTGCATCAGCAATTTTCGCTGTTAACAATTTAACTGCGCGAATCGCATCATCGTTACCTGGAATCACGTAATCAATTTCGTCTGGATCGCAGTTTGTATCAACGATACCAACGATTGGGATACCCAATTTACGAGCTTCTGCTACAGCAATACGCTCTTTGCGAGGATCGATAATGAAAAGTGCACTCGGCAAACCTTTCATGTTCTTGATTCCGCCTAGGAATTTCTCAAGACGCTCTTTCTCTTTGCGAAGAATGATAACTTCTTTCTTAGGAAGAACTTCGAAAGTGCCATCCTCTTCCCATCTTTCAAGAGTTTTCAAGCGATCGATACGTTTTTGAATTGTTTGGAAGTTAGTCAATGTACCACCCAACCAACGTTGGTTGATGAAGTACATGCCACAACGTTCTGCTTCTTCAGCAACGGAATCTTGGGCTTGTTTCTTAGTTCCTACGAAAAGGATTGTACCATTGTCTTCGGATACGGATTTAACAAAGTTGTAAGCTTCCTCAACTTTTTTAACCGTTTTTTGAAGATCGATGATGTAAATACCGTTTCTTTCAGTAAAGATATACTTGTCCATTTTCGGGTTCCAACGACGTGTTTGGTGACCGAAATGTACGCCAGCTTCTAAAAGCTGTTTCATGGAGATAACTGCCATCCCCAATCCCTCCTCTAAATGGTTTATTTGGTATCCGCCGCCCCTCGCATCTTTGCATAAAACCTACCGAAGTAAGCACCATTATGCAAATTGACGGGCGTGAGTTTTTAACACCGTGAATAAATATACCACAACTGAAAACAAGGTGCAACCTTTTATCCTGAATGTCATTCTTCCCTTGAATTGGATAGTTTATGTATAAGCAAACAAAAAAAGATCTCTATACAAAGATCCTTTTGCTACGTAAACTATTGAACTGTAATAAGATTCGTTACAATTGTCGACATCTCCATTTTACCCTCAAACTCGTGGTATCCGACTTGAATTTTGGTGTTTCCACCTTGTTTATCGAGTTCAGTAATGAATGCCTTACGATCCGAAATTACACCTGCTCGAAACAATAAATCAGCAACTGTCGAAGCATCTAGGTTTTGCTGAACATAAAGAACGATCTTAGAAGAAGCCGCAGGCGGGGATGCTTTAGGCTGATCTTGTGGTTTCGTTGCTGCTAACTTATCCGATTCTTCTTTTAGCTTCTTCTGGATGGCTGCATCTAATTCCGCTTGGGTGTACATTTTCACATTTTTCTCAAGCACTAAATAGTATTTTGAGGCCTCTTCCTTGAGCTTCTGAGGATCCATCTCCTCCAAAGATATACCAGTCTTGCTTGGACTACTAGGACGAATCAGCATCACTTGAAGAAGAATACCGCCAACAATAATACCTATCCCAATACCAGTAACTAAGGCTCTATTTTTAAACACGGGTCCGTTCCTCCTGTCTTGAAAGCTGAAGGATCAAACTGACCTCGCCTTTATTCATACTTAGCTTTTTGGCAATAGCCTCCACGCTTTTCCCTTGATCATGTAAAGTAAATAATTCGGAATATCTGCTCTTCATACTTAATCCTACATACGCAGGCTCTTCTGGAAGAGGATCAGGAGCAATCTCGATTACGTTTACAGATGCAGGAATCCCATGATTAGGTGTGTTTAAAGCACTAAGCATTTCAGCCGGAGAAAGAACTGGTTGCTGATTCACATGAAGAGTCGTAAGTTCTTTGGACAGTTCGTGCTTTTGTCGCTCCAAAGTTTCCAAACGGCCAGCTAACTTAGCAAGCTCCACTTCATAATCTTGTTTTGTCTTTGAAAATAGATCAAGCATCGCTTGATTTTGTTCATCCATTTCAGCCGCGAAGTGTTCTATCGTATCTTCGATTTCCTGCACAACCGTAGCATTTGCGGATGAAGCCGTAATTTGTTCCTTCGGTATAAATCTCGCATAAACAATCATCACAAGACCGAGAAGGATGACATATAGCACCGGCTGCATAACCATAAAGTTCACCTTTTCCTATAGCAAGTTAGAGGGAGAAGTCAATGTGATGACCTTTATAAGGATGGTCTGGATGGTGTTCCGGACCCATAGAAAGATTATCTAATTGCCCTCTTTTCTTACTTTTACCTATTTCCGTTTTTTTCTGTTCACGACGATCCATAATATCAGCTCGCCCACTCTCTTCGAGTTTGCTTGCCCGCCCTCGATCACGTTCCGTTGTTTGTGTAGCTTGGTTTTCTAGAATTGTTCCATCTTGCCGCGGCTTCTGCATCAATTGATTCTGCTTAATACCAGCCTCATCGTTCTTGTGTACAGCGAATTGTAAATCGATGGCTTTAAAACTCATCGTCTACTCCCTCCACACTTACACATTTGCACTCATGACAATGTCGCCATCACTTAATCGGAATGTCATACGGTTCGTAGGATCTTTAATAAATTTGGTGTAACGACCAATGACGATTTTGGTACCACCATAAATCGTCGAAATAACTTGAACCTTGGCATTCTCAGAATCCTCTAGAGATTTCTCAATTTCCAAAATCCGCTCCTTGATCGATACTTGTTCGTCCACTGACTGCTTCTTCGTATTATTAAGTTTAATACGCATGGCTAGCTTATCAGGGCTGAGCTGACCCGCGGCAGCTAATTGATCCAACAAAGTAAGCGCTTTACTCGTTTTCTCCATATTCTCACTCAGTGACTTTAGTTGGTTACGAAGTTGAATCATCTCATTACGCAATTCTGGCAGAACACCGACTTCAATCACAGTTGCCGTTGACATTGAATTCCCAATTGTTCGAGCCGTAACGCGTTCTCCAGCTTGAATTGTCCCACCAACGATTAAACCTTTTGCCCCCACACAGTTGACACTTCTACCCGCTCTTACCGTCGAATGCATGATGCTTTGGGAAACGTTTAGGTCACCAGAAACTTCAATCGTTGCATCTTGAATGAAAGAACTCTTCACATTCTTCCCCGCTTTGATCAAAGCTTTATTTTGCCCAACAATGCCTGCCGAAATTTCAATTGATCCTTCTGCTTCAAGCTCCGCGGCTTCAACACCACCAGTAACACGAATGTCTCCAGCTGCACGAATTTTAAAACCAGGCAAAACATTTCCTCTTACAACAACTGTTCCGATAAAGTCAATGTTGCCAATATTATAATCGACATCCCCATTAATCTCATAAACAGGGAATACATTTATTTTATCTCGATCCGTTCGGACTACCATGCCATCAATCGTTGCGTATAGCCCCATCTGCTCCGCATCTGTTACAACATTTTTACCTACTTTGAATCTAGCTTCTTTGCCTGATTTTGAAAAAAGCGTTTCACCAGTTACAGCACGACCAGGCGTACCAGCTGTAGCTAAAAACCGTTGACCAATCAATTGACCTTTTCTAACATTATGAATGGATACGACTTCTTTATAATTGACCCGGCCGTCTTCCAGCTCCAAGGGTTTTTTTTCATTGTCATCGAAGTCAAAAGACAATTTAATATAGCCATTTTGACCATCAACCTGTTTAGTTCCTGTTGCAATTAATGTCTTTTTAAGTAAAAAAGATTTTGGATTTGCTGCAATTTCTGCAAGCACAACTTGATTTACACCATGAATAATACGATTTTTTTGAACCATGTCTAATAATTGCCCAATTGAGACTTTAAACGTATCTTCTGTATTACTGATAAGTAGATGAGCAGATAACTTGTCATCTGACACAGTAATACTAATGAAGAAATCCAAAGGCATGTTCCCTTCACTCACGGACATACCACCTTTCCATACTTTCAGAATAAGTTTAATTATCTTGAAAAAGTTGATTTTTAAATCGTCCGAGCACACCTTTTAGTCTTAAGATCGCTTTAGAATGCAATTGAGAAATGCGAGATGGTGATAAACACATGACCTCAGCAATTTCACTTAATGATAATTCTTCAAAATAAAATAGTGAAACAACGGTTCTTTCTTTTTCTGTCAAGCGATCTATTGCTTTCGCCAATGACTCTTTCAGATAAAACTCGTTTACTTGAGACTCTGGGTTTTTGGCTTTCTCATCAACAATGAGGGATAATCTGGTTTCTGATTCTTCTTCTCGTATGGGATCATCAATCGAACAAATCGTCGTAACAGAGATATCCTGTAACATCTGTTGAAAATCTTGCTCGCTAATTTGTAAAAATGTGCTTATCTCCGAATCTGTAACAGATCGAAGATATTGTTGTTCGAGTTTCTGATAAGCGTCTTCCACTTTTTTAGCTTTTTCTCTAACAGACCTCGGAACCCAATCTCCTTGTCGTAAGCCATCAATTATTGACCCGCGAATTCTCCATGAAGCATAGGTTTCAAATTGTAACCCTCTTGCATAATCGAACTTCTCAATAGCATCAATTAATCCCATAACTCCAAAGCTAGATAAGTCATCTTTGGATACACTTTTAGGAAGACCAATGGCTAACCTGCCAGAGACATATTCAACTAATGGTAAATAGTTCTCAATTAGAGCTTGTCTCGCAGCTATAACCCCTTGTTCTTTCCATTGTTTCCACAAATCAATATTCGCAAGCTGAACTTGCTTTTGATCAATCATAATTAATGATACACCATCCTTAATCTTCAGACATTCGCCTCAAGGCACCCGCCAGTTGTTCAGGGTCCAAATTATTCTTGGTGACTAGCTTAGGTGGATTCAATGGTGAAAATTGCATATCATTAGAATGTGCATCTTTTGTCTGATTCGTGTGGTTCGACTTCATTAATTGGCGTGTTTCCTCATCCTCATCGGGTGTGCTCAAATCTAAGTTTTGACCAACCTCGGATGAGGAGTTCTCGAGTGATGATACCTCAAGTGAAGAAACAGGTCCAATTAATAGTCCTAAGACCCATCTAAATCCAAATGTTACAACGAATAAAATGAGAAAGCTATATCCGGCTTTGATGCAGGATGACAAAAATAGATTGTTGCCTATCGACAAGGTGAACGTAAAAATTCCAACTAACAAAGCAACGATGAGATTTATTCGTATAGTTCCAATCATCATTAAATTTCCTTTACTCCTAATTGAACACTACGGATCAGGAGGATCCCTGTCGCACTAAAGAACTCAATCGTACGACCATAATTAGCTCCTGTATCCTCTGCCAGAATAGGAATCTTGTAACGATTTAACATTTCTTTACAAGATTCTACATTTCTCGGTCCGATTCTCATCGTATCATTATTTCCGGCAAATGCAAACATTTGAGCACCACCAGCCAGCTTGGCTTCAAGCTTGCTTATGTTGGCTCCTAACTTTTCCATTTTCGAAATAAGCTCTGGAATAGCCGTATCTGCGTACTTAGCAATGTTCAATGAACCTTCTCGCGCTATTTCAGATGAAGGCAGCATGACGTGTGCCATACCTGCTACTTTTGATCGGCTGTCGTATAGGGTAACTCCTACACATGAACCTAATCCTGTTGTCTTCAAAACTCCAATTTGATGAGCAACATTTAAATCAGCCATACCTACTTTAATTAAGTTTTCTAGCGTCATGGAGAGACTACCCCTAATGCCGAAAAGATTTTACCAAACGATTCAGGATCAGGGATTAAGAAAAAGTGCCCTTGCACTTCATTCTCCCCTTCCAAAAATTTAGTATCAATGAGAAGAGCCTGGTCTCCCATTTGACCAAATTGCAATAAACCATAGCTTAAAATTGCACCAGCCATGTCGATCGCCAGCGCTGGAACCGTCGGCTGCATATTTAAATTCGTAAAATCGGCAAGCGAGGATAAATAAGAACCGGCAAGTATGTTTCCAATTTCATTCAGTGCTGATAACTCTAACTCTGAATACTCTTCTTGATCAGGTATTGACAAACCAACCAAATCATGAAGCATATTTTTGGCAGCGTCCAAGTCAAGAATGAAAAACATATTTCCCGGGGCATCCCCTTCAACACGTAAGAAAATGGCTAATACGACAGTCTCAGCCCCGCCAACACTTTCGCAGATTTCTTCGAAAGGCAACATTCTTACTTTTGGAACCAACATATCAATCGGCTTATCAAGTAAGGTAGAAAGCGCAGTCGCTGCATGTCCTGCACCAATATTCCCTACTTCCTTAAGCACATCTAATTGAAAATCCTCTAATTGGCTAAAAACGTCCACAAGCTATTCCTCAAATCTTTCTAGTTGCTGAATTTCACTACGATTCAAAACTTGCTCTAGGTTTAGAAGTACCAATAATCGACTCTCGCCTACACGAGCGATTCCATCTAAGTATTTCGCTTTAATGCCACCAACAACTTCTGGCGGTGTATTAATATTATCTGTATCGACATCAATAACATCATTGGCCGAGTCAACAATCAAACCCACTTCAAATTCAGCTGCAGAAACGATAATAATACGAGTTGCATCCGTACTTGCTACCTCTTCAAGACCAAATCTAGCGCGTAGATCAATAATTGGAATTACGATACCTCGTAAATTAATAACACCTTTAATAAATTCTGGCGCTTTAGGTACACGTGTCATTGGTTGCATTCTTTCGATCGTTCTAACCTTTTCTACTTCAACACCATACTCTTCCGATCCAAGTGCGAAGACAATTACTTTTTTTTCTTCTCCCATTGTCAAATCCTCCTTAACGAATATGGTTTATTTAATCAATGCATTAGGATCAATGATCAAAGCAACTTGTCCATCCCCAAGGATGGTTGCTCCAGAAATTGCGAAAATACCCGTTAAATATTTACCTAGTGTTTTTAACACGATTTCTTGTTGACCAATAAATTCATCCACCATAAGTGCTACTTGCTTATCGCCTTTGCGAACAACAACGATTTCTGTTTCTTCTTCCAAATCCTCATTAAAATCAGGCACTTGGAATAATGTGCTCAAGGACAATAATGGAATGACCGTTTTGCGATAATCGATCATTTTTGTACCTTGGATGTTACGAATTTGCGACTTCTGAATGGCTGAAGTTTCAACAATAGAAGATAATGGGATCGCATATTTCTCGCTGCCTAAACGTACTAACATCGCCGAGATAATGGAGAGTGTCAGTGGCAGCTGCACGGAAAACTTACTTCCGAAGCCTGGTTTAGAATCTACCTGAACATGTCCGCCTAGCATCTGAATCTTTGTTTTCACGACATCTAAGCCTACACCACGTCCAGAAATATCTGAAATTTTCTCAGCCGTACTGAACCCTGATGCAAAGAGCAGGTTATACACTTCATGATCTGTTAATTTAGCTGCTTGCTCTGCCGTAACGAGACCATTTTTCAATGCAGTTTTCAAAACTTTATCTCGGTAAATCCCTTTACCATCTTCTTCGATTTCAATAAAAACATGATTCCCACTGTGGAATGCACGAAGTTGTATGGTGCCTTGCTCTGGTTTACCCACGGCTACACGTTCACTGATCGATTCAATACCGTGATCAACTGCATTTCGCAATAAATGGACTAACGGATCACCAATTTCATCAATGACAGTTCGATCTAACTCTGTCTCAGCTCCTGTAATCACAAGTTCTACTTTTTTGTCTAAGGATTTAGCTAGATCTCTAATCATACGTGGAAATCTATTGAATACCGAATCTACTGAAACCATCCGAAGCTTCAAAACGATATTTTGCAAATCACTGCTAACACGGGACATATGTTCAACCGTCTCGGTTAGATCATTCCGTTTCACTTCACTCGCTAATTGCTCGAGTCGAACGCGATCAATCAATAGCTCACTGAATAAATTCATCAGTGTATCTAAACGTTCAATATCAACACGAATCGTGCGGCTTGCAACAGGAGCTCCGCCTGCTGCTGGTTTAGCAGCACCTACATTCGTAGCAGGTTCTGAAGCTCTGGATGCAGCTCCTTCAGTTGAAGGCACCGAAGTCGCAACAGCAGAAGCAATTTCTTGGCGAGCTGTTTCAATCTCTGCCATCGGACGGGATAATTCTGCAAGAGATTCTGTATCTACGGTTATAATAACAGCAGAAGCAATTTCAGAAACATTTAAAATTTCTTTCTCAAGCGTTGCTTGATCAACTTTGGAGATAAAGTACAATGAGAACGAGCGATCAAACTTCTCTTGTTCGATTTCTTGAACGGAAGGCGTCGACTTAATAATTTCGCCCATTCTTTCCATAGCATCGAATACCATATAAGCACGTGCAGCTTTTAACACACAGTTTTCATTAACACTGACTTCGATATAAAACACTAAAAAGCCAGAATCGATCGACTGTTGAAGAATTGAGTATTGAAACTCATCCACTTCAATGCCTTTAGCTGGTTCTTTTACGGCAACTGTAGTTGTAACCGCTGGGCCTTTTTTGTAGTCACCTGTCACGATGGATCTTAGAGAGGTAACAATTGGACTTACATCCGCTTTGCCTGTTCCGCCTTGAATAATATCTTCAACCATGGATTCCAAGGAGTCCAAGCTTTTGAAAATACAATCAAATATGTAAGAATCCATATCAATTTTGCTATTACGGACAAGGTCAAGCACATTCTCCATATCATGCGTAAGTGCTGCGATGTCCTCGAATCCCATTGTTGCAGACATCCCTTTTAACGTATGAGCCGAACGAAAAATGTTATGTACAATGCTTATATCTTTCGGATTACTTTCTAAATTAAGAAGATTTTCATTCAATGATTGCAAATGCTCTTTTGATTCATCGATAAACATCGATAGATATTGACTAAGTTCCACTTCCACACACCTCCAATAGAATCATCCAGTAACCAATGTTTGCTTTAGTTCATTTCATTCTGTATGCACCTAGATAAACGAACCGCAATTTCCTGCTGAGGTAACACATGCATTGCAGCTTGATTTTCTACAGCGGCTCTTGGCATTCCATACACGACACAAGTTTCTTCCGCTTCGGCAATAGTTGTTGTAGCCCCCGATTGTTTCAACGCAAGCATCCCTTTGGCTCCATCACTTCCCATACCAGTCATCAAAACGACATGTCGTTTTAACTCATTCAAACTTAGTAAGGATTCAAACATCACATCTACTGATGGTCGATGACCTGAAACAGGTTCATCTTTTGTTAATCGAATTTTGTAAGTTCGGTTCGAATCTTTGTGAATAACCATATGCCATCCACCTGGTGCCACATAGGCAGTCGCTGTTTGAAGCACTTCACCATCAGCAGCTTCTACAACTCTAATTTGAGAAATATCATTCAAACGTTGAGCAAGTGATTTGGTGAAGTTTGGCGGCATATGTTGAACTATTAAAATTGGTGCTGGAAATCCTGCAGGAATATTGGAGATAACTTGATGTAATGCTCTCGGACCACCAGTTGAAGTCCCTATGGCAACTACATGAGTAAAATGTGTCGTAGTTGGGATAGTCTGAGCAGCTGAATCTGATTGTTTTAAATTGTCTTTCAGCATCTTGGATCTCAAAGACAATGGATTAACCTTTGTTACTGGCGACTGCACACTTGCTTGTTGGCTGACATTCATTTTCGAACGTACGGCGATTAGCAGTTTATCATGCAGCAATAGCTTAACTTTATACAAATCCAGAGAGATGGATCCCGATGGCTTTCGAATAAAGTCTACTGCCCCCAACTCCAATGCTTTAATCGTCTCAGAAGCGCCCTCTTGCGTTAAAGAGCTCAGCATAATAACGGGAGTTGGCTGCTCTTCCATGATGTGTTTAAGCGCATCCAATCCATTCATCACAGGCATTTCGATATCCATTGTGACAGCATCCGGTCGAAGCAGCTTAACTTGTTCAATTGCTTCTTGACCATTCTTAGCAGTACCAATAACTTTAAATTGCGGATTCTCTGAAATTAAATCACTTACTATTTTTCGCATAAAGACGGAGTCATCTACGACAAGAATGTTATATATTGCCAAGCTGCTTCCCCCCTCTATCTGCTTATTCGACACGTTTTTCAAAATTCCTATTTCAGAAGTTTCAACATTTTATTTAAAAAGCTCTTGACACCGGTTGAAGGCGTTTCAATTACGCGATATCCCTTAATATAATTATCCGTAAGCGTTTTGATGCTCTTTGTTGCCGTTGAATATGGAAATGCGATTGAGAAAGGAATTTGCCTTTTCACTGCTTTAGAAACAACCGGATCATCATCAACAAACCCTAAGGTTGGAATTTGAATATTTAAAAATTGTTTTGCTACTAAAGAAATTTTGTCAGCTGTCTGCTTGCCTTCTCGCGCATCTGTAACCCGATTAATAACTAGTTTAAATGAAACGTCGTGGCCCATTGAATTCACCATCTTGATAATGGCATAGGCATCTGTAATCGACGTTGGCTCAGGAGTCGTAACCACGATGGCTTCTTCAGCCGCAAGTATGAATTTTAGCGTTTCTTTGGATAGGCCTGCACCCGTATCGAAAATGATAAAATCCACATAGCCGTTCAGTTGCATAACTTGTTCAGCAAAATAATCTAATTCTTCTTCCGTTAATCGCAGTAAGTCATTAAAACCAGATCCACCCGCGATGAACTCTAAATCATTCGAACCCTTTTGGATGATTTCCCAAATCGTCTTATCTTTCTTTAATAGGTGATATAAACTATAAGTTGAAGATACACCCATTAATACATCAATGTTCGCGAGTCCAATATCTGCATCGAATACAAGCACCTTGTAACCCAAAGACTGCAGTGATAAAGCGAAGTTTAGCGTAAAATTGGATTTACCTACACCACCTTTTCCACTGGTTACGGTAATAATCCTGGTTGTTCTTGTGCCTTTATCACCTTGCGTCTGAACCAGATTCCGCAACCCTTCTGCTTGATCCTTCATGTTCTAGGCTCCTCCAATAACAAATCAATGATTTGCCACTCGTTCATTTCCGCAATATCATCAGGTACGCTTTGCCCAGTTGTCACATACGAAAGCTTGAGAGAAAACTCATGAACAACATTCAAAATGGCGCCATAGGAATCCGTTTCATCCATTTTGGTAAAGAGTACTTTGTCCAATTTGAATTTACTAAAATTATTTGTTATGGCCCGCAAATCACGATATTTGGTTGTTAGGCTTAATACTAGTATGGTTTCACTATTCCCTTGCGTCTTCAGTAAAGAATTCAATTCTGAAACATACATTTCGTTACGGAAGTTACGTCCAGCCGTATCCATGAAAATGATGTCGCATTCTGCCAGATTTTGAAATGCTTTCGTCAAATCCTGCGGTGAAAACACAACTTCAAGCGGCACATTTAAAATGGTTGCATATGTTTTTAGCTGCTCAATCGCAGCAATCCGATAAGTATCTGAAGTAATGAACCCAACTTTACGATGGTATTTCAATACTTGCTCCGCGGCCAACTTCGCTATCGTGGTCGTTTTACCAACACCAGTAGGCCCAACGAAATGAACAACTCGTGTTTGAGTAGAAATATGCTTACTATGATCCGTTTGAAAAATCTCGCCTAATTTCGAACGAACAAGTTGGTGAGCTGCTTCTTCTGTAACAGGTTCATCTGCAAGTTGAAAATCTGTCATAACCTCATCCATAATCTGTCGCACAAGCGTTGGATTCACCTCTTGGTCATACAGTCGCTGCTCAAGCTTTTGCAACGCTTCTGGAAGCTTATCCCCATCGGTCCCTTGTGTAAGCTTCTTCATCATTTCTTTCATTTGTTTGAGTTCATCCATCAATTGTTCATCTTTAACCGACGCCCTTGTTGATGGTTGTACAGAAGAAGGTGAATAAGCTTGATGTTGCGCAGGATTCATAACTTTCTCCCGCTGAGGCATGGCATTTACCGCTACTGGCTCGCTCTTTACTGCCATAGGCGCTAATACATCAGGAACATCTGGAAAATCAGATTGGTAACTTGTTTTAATTTGAGCTGCATGACTATTCACAATGGGCTGCGGAGGCGACTGCGGTGCTGCTCGTTGCGGAGCAGGCGCAGGTTTGGCATTAGCAGCATCAATGGCTGCAATGACTTCTATCTTTTTCTTCCCAAACATACCAAGAAAACCGCCAGTCCGAATTTCTTTCGTATTCAGAATAACCGCATCCTTGCCAAGATCCGTGCGGATTTTTTGCAAAGCGTCTGGCATGGAATCAACAACATATCTTTTTACTCTCATAAATTGACTACCCCCATGCTTTGGATTTCAACGCTAGGCTCTAATTCACTATACGAAAGAACTGGTATATCTTGCAGTGTTCGTTCTAAAAGCTGTCTAACATACATCCGAATCGTTGGTGAGGTTAAAATGACTGGTTGCTGCCCCGATTGGATTAATTTCGTAACTTGTTCAGTCACACGATGATAAATAATTTGTGATGATGAAGGATCTAATGCCAAATAGCTACCTTGATCTGATTGTTGCACGGAATCTGCAATTTTCTTCTCCACCGAAGGGCCTACGGTAATTACTTTCAATGAATCCCCATGTGAAGTAAACTGCTGTGTGATTTGACGAGATAGTGACTGCCTCACATACTCGGTTAAAATCTCAGGATCTTTCGTATACGTACCATAATCCGCAAGTGTTTCTAAGATTGTGACCAAGTCACGAACAGATATTTTCTCACGGAGAAGCTTAGATAAAACTTTCTGAATATCTCCTACTGATAACACGGAAGGAATTAGATCATCGACTAGCGCAGGATACGATTCTCTTACATTCTCGATAAGCGCCTTCGTTTCCTGACGACCCAAGAGCTCATGAATGTGTTTCTTAATGATTTCAGTTAAATGTGTTGCTACTACGGAAGGCGGATCTACGACTGTATAGCCGGATAGTTCAGCTCTCTCTTTGTTTGTTTCATCAATCCAAATTGCTGGTAACCCAAAAGCCGGTTCCGTTGTTTCAATACCTGATATCGAATCATCATCAAACCCTGGACTCATAGCCAGATAGTGATTTAAAAGTAGTTCGCCGCGTGCAACCGTATTGCCTTTAATTTTGATGATATACTCATTAGGTCTCAATTGGATATTATCTCGAATTCGAATGACAGGTACTACAACACCAAGCTCCAATGCACATTGACGACGTATTAAAATAATTCGATCTAATAAATCACCGCCTTGCTGTGTATCTGCAAGAGGGATTAGACCATAGCCAAACTCAAACTCAATCGGATCTACTTGAAGTAAGGAAATAACACTTTCTGGACTTCGTACTTCCTCAATCTGTTGTTCTTCAACCAACTGCTCTTCTTTAATTGCTTCTCTTTCCAAATTCTTTTGCATTTTGAATGCGGCATAAACCAATAAGCCAGCTATCGGATACGTTGTAAACCAATGGATCGGAGTAAAAGTACCTAATACAACTAATGTACCGGCAACGATATACAACAATTTAGGCTGAGCAGTTAATTGTTTAGTAATATCATGACCTAAGTTACCCTCTGAAGATGCGCGAGTAACAATGATACCTGCAGCCGTTGAAATTAGTAGTGCCGGAATTTGGCTAACCAATCCATCACCGATTGTTAATATCGAGAACGTTTGCAAAGCTTCTGCAAAATCCATCCCCTTCATGGTCATCCCGATAATAAATCCGCCAATTAAATTGATAACGAGGATAATAATCCCGGCAATCGCATCACCTTTGACAAATTTACTGGCACCATCCATGGCACCATAGAAATCTGCCTCACGCTCAATTTTTTGTCGTCTTTCTCTTGCTTGAACCTCATTGATCAAACCAGCATTCAAATCGGCATCGATACTCATTTGCTTTCCAGGCATTGCATCTAAAGTAAACCTAGCTGCTACCTCGGCCACGCGCTCAGAACCTTTGGTAATAACAATAAATTGAACTAAGACAAGGATGAGAAACACAACGAATCCCACGACGATATTGCCCTGTGCAACAAATGAACCAAAAGTTCTGACCACGTCGCCTGCTTCAGCATGCGCCAAAATATTACGAGTAGTAGAAACGTTTAGTGCCAATCGAAAGAGTGTAGTAATCAATAGTAAGGAAGGGAAAATCGAGAACTGTAGCGCTTCTTGTGTATTCATGGCAACCAAGATAATCATCAATGCTATAGATATATTAATAATTAGTAAAAAGTCCAGCAAAGGGATCGGAACCGGTACAATCATCATCAACACGATGCCAATAATACCGACTAGAACTAATAAATCCTTGATTTTCATCAGATTGCACCTCCCTCTACGTTAATTCGTCTTACCCTTCATCTTATATACATACGCTAGTACTTCTGCCACAGCTTGGAATAAATCTGCTGGAATCGCATCACCAATTTCCACCTGTGCAAAAATCGCTCGAGCAAGCGGCTTATTTTCCATTGTCATAACGCCATTCTGTTTGGCGACTTCCTTAATTTTTAATGCAACGTAATCTGCCCCTTTTGCAATAACCGTAGGAGCCTGCATGTTTTTTGCATCATATTTCAATGCAACAGCGAAATGAATTGGATTTGTAATAATGACATCTGCTTTAGGAACTTCCTGCATCATGCGTTGCATGGCCATTTGACGCTGTTTGGCACGAATCTTGCCTTTGATGTGAGGATCGCCTTCACTTTTCTTATATTCGTCCTTAATATCTTGTTTGGACATTTTGAGACTTTTCTCATGTTCATATTTTTGATAGATAAAATCAAAAATGGCTAAAACAATTAGAATAGCACCGATTTTGATTCCCAAGCTTAGCGTAACCGAAGCAATAAATGAAAATGTACTCTCCAAAGGCGTGTGACCTAACCCCAACAGCCTTGCTTTTTGTGCCATCAAAGTGGTATAGACTGCATACCCGATAATCAACATTTTCATAGTCGACTTTAGAAAGTCCATGACTGTTCGCATAGAAAAAATCCGCTTAAAACCACTGATTGGATTAATCTTGTCAAACTTCATCATTAACGGATCTCCGATAAACATAAAACCAATTTGTGCGTAATTCGCAATAAATGCGATAAGAACTACTAATAAAAAGATTGGAGCGACTATCGTCAGGCCTTGTACGATTAAATCCATGAATAACACTTGTACATTCCCTACGGTTAAATCCATGCCTAATTGATTCTCATAGACATCCCGAAAGATATGGATAATCCTACCTTTCATGAAAGAACCAAACATTAGAAAAGCTACGAATGAAAAAAGTAAAATGGAAGCCGCGGGCAAGTCCATACTTTTAGCAACTTGACCCTTTTTTCTGGCATCCTGTCTTTTTTTGGCAGTAGCAGGCTCCGTTTTTTCCCCAGCAAACCATTGTAAATCAAGTTGTAGACGAAGTTGTTGGGACACGGTTCTCCTCCTACTTAGGTGTAGTCTGCGGCGAACCGCCCATAATATGAAGCATTTGCTCCATATAGTCAAACATAGTTCCGAACAATTGTTGAAATTGTGAAATTAACTCTGGAAATACAATCACAAGCAGGAAAAAACCAAGAATCATTTTAAGTGGTGCGCCTATTACAAAAATATTGAATTGCGGTGCAACCCTAGTCAGAAGTCCTAAACCTAAATCAGTTAGAAATAATGCAGCAACTATGGGAGCTGCGAGTTGGAAGGATAGATAAAACATTTTGGAAAGCGATTTAAATAAAAAATCCGAAATTTGTCCGTCGTAAATGCGGCTAAATAATGCGTTATCAATTGGTACCCATTTGTAACTGTCAATGATCGCTCTAATCAAAAAATGATGACCGTCAAAAGACAGAAACAACAGTACAGCAATCATATATTTTAAATTGCCAAGCATCGGTGTTGACACACCCGATAAAGGATCAATAACGCTTGCCATACTAAAACCAATTTGCATATCCATAAATGAACCAGCTGTTTGAACAACGGTGAAAAATAGATAAGCGAGAAAACCTAATATGATCCCAATTAGCATTTCACGAATAATCAATAGCAGGTAAACACCATCAATCGGCATGGACTTCTCCATCCCCAATGTAGCGAAAATAATCAATGATATAAAAATGGATAGCCCCACCTTGAATATCATTGGAATATTTCTCGAAGAGAGAATAGGAACCACGACAAAAAATGATGTAATTCGACAAAAAATAAGCAGAAAAATAGGGATTGTTTGAATAATTGTTGGCATTTCACTCACAACCTAACCAACGAATTTGTAAAGATTGTTGAGTAGATTAAAGGTAAAATCAACTAATGTATTCATAATCCATGATCCGAAGATAAGGATTGAAAGCAGTACAGCAACGATTTTCGGAACAAAGGCAAGCGTCTGTTCTTGAATCTGTGTCGTTGCTTGAAAAATACTGATGGCCAAGCCAACGATTAATCCTATAAGCAGCATTGGCGCACTAGCTTTAAGCACGGTGTATACAGCCTCGCCAGCAATTCGTATTACAAACTCCGAACCCATCTAGATTCCCTCCGATATCTTGGTTATTAACCGTAGCTTAAGAGTAACGATCTCACCACAAGATACCAACCATCTACAAGAATAAAAAGAAGGATTTTGAATGGAAGTGAAATCATCACGGGCGGGAGCATCATCATCCCCATTGCCATTAACGTGCTAGATACAACCATATCTATGACCAAGAATGGAATAAATATCATGAATCCCATTTGGAAAGCTGATTTTAATTCACTAATGGCATAGGCAGGTACTAGTGATGTAAGAGGTATGTCTTCAACACCTGTAGGTGCTTTAGCTTTGGAGTAGTCAAGAAACAGCTTCAAATCCTTCTGACGCGTATGTTTAAACATAAATTTCTTCATCGGCAGTGATGCCGTTTGAAAAGCCTGCGTTTGATTGATTTCACCTTTTAAGTACGGCTGAAGTGCTGTTTGATTAACTTCCCCTAATGTTGGAGACATAATAAAAAAGGTTAAAAACAGAGCGAGTCCGATTAAAACCTGATTAGGTGGCATTTGTTGAGTTCCTAATGACGTTCGAACAAAACCCAAAACAATAACAATTCGTGTAAAACTCGTCATTAAAATAAGGAAAGAAGGGGCTAGACTTAATACCGTTAGCAACAAAAGGAGCGTTACGGTATTCGATGATCCCCCAGTAGCCGTGCTTGTCCCGATATTGACATTTAATCCTGGAATCGGATTCGTAAGATCAGTTTCGGCTGCAGAAGCAGTTAATGACAGTAGGAACATGGATATCACAGTGAGCAGTAATAAGCCAATTATTTTATTTCTTTTCATTCTTCATTCAACCGATCTGTTTGTTTTTGATCAGACAACCATTCTTCTACATGCTTATTTCGATCAGTTACACGTTTTAATTTATCATGAAATACTTGTTGAAACGAAGAAGTAATCTCTACTTCCTCTTCGATATCGTTCTTTTTGCGGGGGATCTTGTTGATCCACTTGCTAATTGTGCCAAAGCCCATTCGATCATCCTGCGATGATTGTAAGAGCTCTGTGATATAAGCCACTTCATCAGCGTCAATGATTTTATCCAATAGCTGAATGTTCTCACCAACGCCAACAACGAAGAGCGAATGTCCAACCTCTACAATTTGTATAGATTTGTTTTGACCAAGGGGAACTCCACCTAAAGAGCGAATCGAGTTCCCAAACATTGTACCTTTATTTTTCTTAGCCACATACCTCATCAATACATAGAAGAGAATAATAATAAATGCAAGAACTAAAATCACCTTAACAACCATCAATAATGAGTCCGCTGAGCCCATTGAACCAGGATAGTCAGAGATTGGAATCTCTTTATTCGGTTCAGTTTCGGCAAATACGACTTTATTTGTGCAGAACATGGCCATAAAACTGAGAATAGTTAAGTATGTTTTATTCGATTGAAGTCTTTTCATAAGAACAACCCTTTCGGTTTATGTAAGACTCAACCGAATCCAGACGGTTTAACCTAGAGTCTTTTTGATAGCTTCGATTACGCGGTCAGCTTGGAATGGTTTAACAATGAAGTCTTTCGCCCCTGCTTGAATGGCATCAATAACCATGGCTTGTTGACCCATCGCAGAACACATAATCACTTTCGCGTTTGGTTCAATTTTCTTGATTTCTTTTAAAGCTTGAATACCATCCATTTCAGGCATCGTGATATCCATCGTAATTAGATCTGGTTTCAACTCTTTATATTTTTCGATGGCTTGTGCTCCATCATTCGCTTCGCCACATACTTCATACCCATTTTTAGATAAAATATCACGAATCATCATTCTCATAAAAGCTGCATCATCCACAATTAGAATACGGTTAGCCATTGAAAATATCCCCCTAAAATTAAATTATTGTAATTTTTGAATTCGTTCCCATTGATTAACAATGTCAGTGACACGAACCCCAAAATTCTCATCGATAACTACAACTTCACCTTTGGCAATCAACTTATTATTCACCAAAATGTCTACCGGTTCACCAGCAAGCTTGTCCAATTCAATGATAGACCCCTGAGACAGTTCTAAGATGTCTTTAATCACCTTATTCGTTCTGCCCAACTCAACAGTTACCTTAAGTGGTATATCGAGAAGTAAATTTAGGTTTGTATCATCAGTTTGCGAGTACGAGCCTGATTGCAAATTACCAAACTGAACAGGCTGAACATTCACATTACGATTTGGCATACCACCAAACGCAGCTGGAGGCTGTTGTTGATACATCGGCTGCTGTGGAGGATACATCGGTTGTTGTGGTGGATACATCGGCTGACCCATTGGGGGCTGCTGATACATCGGCTGCTCATACATCGGTTGTTGGTATACAGGTTGCTCATACACTGGTGCTGGTTGTGATTTAGGAGCTTCTTGCACAGGTGGAGCTACTACTGGTGGTGCTTGCGCCGCCGGTGCAGCTTCCATTGCTGATTCAGTATCACCACCACCCATTAAGATCGATACCATTTCTTTGGCGAAAGGAACAGGCAATAACTGCATAATATTGGAATCAATAAGATCGCCAATGGCAAGTCGGAACGATATCTTTATAAATACGTCCTCGTCAGGCAGTTTTCCTTCTCCTTTCGACAAATTTAATATGTCGATTCCTGGTGGGGAGATATTGACAAATCGATTAAAGATAGTAGACATGGATGTAGCTGATGAACCCATCATCTGATTCATGGCTTCTTGCACCGCGCTGATATGAATTTCGCTAAGATTTTCATCACCGCCAGTGCCGTCTCCACCCATCATAAGATCAGCGATAACTTGAGCATCTTTGGTTTGAATAACAAGCAAGTTAATACCATCGAAACCATCAACATAATTCACATGTACAGCAACATGAGGTCTTGGAAACTGTTCTTCCAATTCTTCTTTACCAATTACAGACACCTTAGGTGTCGTAATATCAACTTTCTTTCCCAATAGCGTCGATAACGCTGTCGCCGCGCTGCCGAATGTTATGTTACCTATTTCCCCAAGTGCATCCTGCTCGAGCGGGGATAAAAAATCTTCTACTTGTGGAGGCCCATGAAATGAAGAGACAGAACTTTCTTCAGATGATTGTCTCAATAAAGCGTCGATCTCTTCCTGCGACAAATAATCTCTGTTATTCATCATATTCTTCTTCTCCTTCATTCACGATTTCTGTAATTTGTACAGCCATCTTCCCTTTTACGGTACCAGGGCTTCCGAGATATTTCAGCTTCTCGCCCACTTTGACTTGAAGCGAATCTTCGACGGATTTATGCAGAGGGATTACATCGCCTATTGTTAAACCTAAAAAATCACGGATAGAAATTTCAGACGATCCCAATTCTGCAATGAGAGGTAGCTTGGTTTTCTCCAAGCGTGATTGAAGTGCTTCCACTTCTTCAGGTGCTCTCGTCTTCTTCTGGGAAACAAACCAGTGATGTACAGAAAGCCGAGGCATGATAGGTTCAATAACAACATGAGGAATACATAAGTTGATCATACCTGTTGTGTCCCCGATTTTGGTGCTCAGCGATATTAATGCAATCGTTTCATTGGGAGAAACAATTTGCATAAACTGCGGATTCGTTTCTAGCGCCTCTAAACGAGGTTGAATATCAATAACGGTCTTCCATGCTTCTTGCAAGCTGTCAAATGCTCGACTAAAAATACGCTCCATAACAATCGTTTCAATCTCGGTTAATGCGTTAATTTTGGTTGGCGTCGTACCTGCTCCGCCTAGTAAACGATCCAACATAGCAAAGGCAACATTGGGATGTACCTCAAGTACCATTCGACCCTCTAAAGGCTCTGCTTCAAAGATGTTCAAAATGGTCATTTTCGGGATCGAACGAATAAATTCATCATAGGGCAATTGTTCAACCTGGACTACACTAATTTGCACGAAAGTACGCAGCTGCGCTGAAAAATATGTTGTTAAAAATCGCGCGAAATTTTCATGAATCCGAGTTAAGCTACGAATATGATCTTTAGAGAAACGTACTGCTCTCTTAAAATCGTAAGCCCTTACCTTCTTCTGAGTATCCTCCTTCTTAAGTTCATCTGCATCCATTTCCCCAGAGGACAACGCAGCCAGCAAGGCATCGATCTCATTTTGCGATAAAACATCAACCATTCGAGTCACCTCCTTTAAGCAAAATCATTTATGAGTTACTGCAGCACTTTATCAGTTATCCAAATTTGTTTGATTTTACCTTCATGCAATAATGGGTTTAGTTTGTTCATTATTGTAGAAGTTAAACTATCTGAACCTTTGCTTCCTTCAATTTGCTCCTTCGTCATATCACCAAGAATCTGGACAATTGTTCCCTTAACGGCAGAATCGAGCAAACTATCGAACTCAGTTTTAGCCTTTGAATTTTCCATTTCAAACGCAAAACTTATTTTAATAAAATTCTGACTGCCTGATAAGTTCGTTAAAATATCCTTAATGATAGAAGTATTCGCCTTAACAGTCTCCGCTGATGGCGCTTTCGTCGGTTTCACACTCGCAACTGCATCCTGTGCTTTCACAGCAGGATCTGTGGATTCATTATTCTTCTCCATAAAGTTCCACAACACGAACGCTGCAGTGAGAATTAGTGTGATAGCAATAAGGATGGAAACAATGAGTATAAATATTTTGTTCTTAAACACTTATGAACCCTCCGTATCCCTGGACTGTATTGTCGCTCGGACGGAACCAATTTCTTGCATGTAGGTCCGCACTAAGCTTACCACAACCTCTGCCTTTTCGAGAACTGTGATTTTCTTGCCTGTCGTCAACGTAATCATCGTATCCGGAGTTTCTTCGATAAGCTCAATTAGTATTGCATTCAAGATAAGCGGTCTGCCATTTAAACGAGTGAGAGAAATCATCGTTCTCCTCCTGAATCAGGGTAAGGGGAGCTGAGCTCCCCCTTCTATCATTCAACTACTGATTAATGCTTCAGATTAACAACTTCTTGAAGCACTTCATCTGATGTTGTAATAATTCTGGAATTCGCTTGGAAACCACGCTGAGCAATGATCATTTCAGTAAATTCACCAGTTAGGTCTACATTGGACATTTCTAGTTGCCCAGAGATGAGTGTACCCGTTCCCGCTTCAGGATCACCAGCAGAACCAACTGTAATTTCTGGCTCTGGATTTGCGTTTGCAGTCATTCGATACAAGTTACCACCGATTTTCTCAAGACCAGCTGGATTGATTACTTTCACAACGCCAACTTTTTGCCCTGTATTGATTGTTTCACCATCGGCATTTACGCCAATAATGTCACCATTTTGAGCAATCGAGAATGATACGATATCATCTGGAATGACAATGGGACCTGCATTTTCAGCGCCCATAACATGAAGCCCCTCAGAATTTACAAGGTTCCTATTCGGATCCACTGTAAAGTTCCCAGCTCTAGTCAAAAAAGGTACATCAACTTGATCGGCATTTCCAACTGCGAAGAAGCCGTCGCCATTCACGCGTAAATCTGTTACAACATTTGTCGTCATAGCGCTACCAGCTGTATGCACAGTATCAATAGCTGCCAAACTAACACCTAAACCAACTTGCTGTGCATTCACACCACCGCGGTTCTCATCCGGCGCACTTACGCCTGAAACTGTCTGGCTAAGAATGTCTTTAAACATAACACGGCTACCTTTAAATCCGATGGTATTTACGTTAGCGATATTATTTCCAATAACGTCTAACTTCGTTTGAAAACCACGCATACCTGAAACGCCTGAGTACAAAGATCTTAACATGAGTAGGCCTCCTAAATCGGATGTAAGTAATTTAAATGCGAGTTGCTTCTTTCGATCCACAACTCCAGGCTTCCTAAACGGTCGAGCCCTGTAAACCTATGAAATTATCATTGCGCTATCGATCTGAGTAAACACATGATCATTCATTGCTTGGCCATCTAACGCAGTTACTACGGTTCGATTGGGTACATTTACGATATACCCATTCCCTGCCAAGATCAGTAGTGCGTCTTTGGCACCCTTGGATGCAGCTTTATCAATGGCATTGTTCATTTTCTCAATTTGCTCTGGTTTAAGTTGAATGCCACGTTCTTTTAACCTGACCTCAGCATGATGACTAAACCTTACAAATTGATCTTGGAAAATTTTCTGAAAAGTAGGATTTCCGGTAATCGGTACCTGCTGCGATGGAGTTCTTCTTGTTGAACTGGGAGAAACCGCACTAGGATAAAGTTGGCCTATGGATATTCTCTCTGTCATTGACTATCTCCAGCATTTTCTATTTTCTTTAACTTATCTAGTGAAACTTCCACACCATTGACAGTGGCAAATTGATTCCCATCTTTAAAAGTTATCGAATCTACTATGCCAGACATCTCAGTCGCAGTACCTGATGAATCTGTTCCCGTCCACGAAATGGACTTACCAATCAAGCCTGACACGAACCCTAAGGATTGCCTCATCAGTTTCATTTCACTTGCCATATTCGTCAATTGCTCAACAGAAGTAAATTGAGCCATTTGTGCGATAAACTCTTTGTCCTGTAAAGGCTGTGTTGGATCTTGATTCTGAAGCTGTGTAATCAAGATTTTCAGGAAATCGTCCTTGCCAAGGGTCGTGCTATCCTTTTCCTTGGTTTTCGCGTTATTCCCTGTATTGATCAGATCAGATACATTACCAACAATTGGGTTTGTAGCCATACGTTCACCTCCAACAATTCATTCTACTTCAGTTTAGGCAATGACATCGAAGGAATTACCGTTTGCATTGTTGCGAAGCTGTGCGATTTGCTCCATATCTTCTTTAAACTCAATAGCATCCACTTCAATTTCACCCGAGCGATTTTTGGGTTGTCGTTGTGATTGATTAAAGGTTTGTGGTTGACGTTGTTCTTGGAACATGTTTGAAGACATATTTTGGCTTTGAGTAACTTCTAGTTTCTCAACCTGTAAGCCTTGTGTAAGTAACGCTTGACGTAATTGAGGCAACTGGCTTTCTAACATTTGTTTGCCTGCCAAGGTATCAGCTGCAAACTGAGCAAATAGTTGTCCATCATGCATAGAAATTTTCACATCAACATGTCCTAAGTTTTTAGGAAATAAAGATAGTTTAGCCTCAGAAAATCCTTCTGACATCGTAACTTTCATGTTCTTCAACACATGTGTAGTCATCTCTTCCGTGAAATTAGCGGCTGTTAACACAGGTACTGGTGTTTTATCTGCTGCAATCGTCACTTGCTGAGATTTCTGTAAATCAGCGATCGTTACGACCGAATTTGTTCCCGCAGTAGTCTCAATTGGCAGATCAACTAGTGGTCGAATTGCATTTTCCGAAATCTCATTTGACTGTTCACTTACAACTAATGGAATATGCTTAATTGCAAATTTCTCTTGTTTTGGCTGAAGCGATTGCAGATTTACGGAAAGACTAGTATCTAGCACCGATGAGTCATTTTCACGTTTGTTTATGTACTTGTTGGAAGCAATTCTCCCATTCGGTGAAGTGTGATCCTTAGCTCCAGTGACAGGCACGTTTGACTCAATTGAACTATTAGAAACGTTACCGACTGTTAACTTCTGAGCGTTTCCTACTCCTGCTAAAATTTCTGGGAGTATTGGTTGAATTGTACTCGCGAGTTCTGAATTCAAGAAGTTTAGAATCGGGTTGTCTGGCTGCTGTTTGGATAAAGTTGACAGTGTTAACAACGTGTTCTGTGCTTTCAGACTCAGAGATTCATTTGTTGGCTGTTGCCACAATGCAAGATTTCCTGCCGCGAGTGTGTTTGGCGTGTTACTGAGTGCAGCTAACAAATCTTCTGCATCATTAAACCACTTTTTCACTTTAGGCTCTTGCAATAATTTGTCAGCAAGTTCTGGATTAGTGTTCATTGCTTCTATAAGAAGTTCAGGTAATGTACCATCCGACGAAGTCAATTTTGATTCTTGAGGCACATCAGTTTGGATCGGCATCACCAAGGTTTGAAGCATTTGCAACATCATACTCATTGAAAGGTCAGTCTCTAAAGGTTGTCCTTCAACCGTTGCTACATTCTCCTGTGCGGTTTGGTCAGAAAGAAGTGCTGAAAAGCTGTCTGTCGTTCCATTTCCTTTAGAAGTCCCTTTACTTGCTGTTGTTGCAGTGGATGCAGTTGTTGCTCCTGGTTGCGCGACAGGTACTGAAGTCATTTGTACGTCCATTTTTTCACCTCCCTTCCTAATCTAACTGCAAGTTACGGAACAAGCTTTGCAGCAATCGAAGCTGCAATTTCCTTGTTCGCATCTGAGAGGGCGGACATCACTTTAGAACGTGATGAATTATCCATCCCACTTAAAATGGATAAAACTTTTGCTGGGTTTGATTTGTTCATCTCGAGCAGGACGTTTGATGCACTTTTTGGTGTCATATTTGCAAAAGTTTGTCCAAGATCCGACGTACTTACCGTACTTGTCGCTGCCTTGGCATCATTTGTGTTATTCGTGGCTAATCTTTCTTGTAGAGCAGCTATTTCTTTGTCACGAACTGGCACAATATCTTTTAAACCGATGGAAGCAGCGGCTGCTTTAGAAGCATCCATTTTTTCAAGAATCGCTCCTCGATTATCTGCTTTCATCATTGAGAACACCAGTACCATCTCACTTGGAGTCAATGCCTCAATGATAGGTGCTACTTTACTAGGAGTCATTTTTGCGTACATATTTGCAAGCTGTGTGATTTGATTCGTGTACTCTTCTTCCGATTGAGTTTTATCTTTTAATTTCTCCTCAAGTTCGGCAACCTTCGCAACTGCTGCCTTTAGAGAAACGTCTTTATTCTCCGTCGTCGAATCCGCTTTTTGCAATGCTGCTGTCAATTCAGTTACTCGGGCATTCAGCTTCGCTATCTCATCTTCTTTAAGCTTTACACTTTGCTCAGATGATGTTGCTTTACCTTCAGCTGTCACTGGTGCAGTTTCTTTTGGTGCTGGGACTATTAGCCCCACGACAGGTGTATTGTGCAATGCTTTTTGAATACTACTTTTGATATCATAATCAAAAATTGAAAGCAGCACGAAGAGTAGAACCGCCGTAAACACAAAGGGGATGACAAACCATATCAAAAATCGCTCCAGTGCACTATAAGATGCACCCTCTACGCTTGTATCGGCCATCTCTTCGTCCCTCCTTTTCTAGCTTAATACGATAAACGCCTGAAACGATTCGTAGCCATTTCATCAAGAGCATCCTGCTCTTTTTTTGCGATCAAGACTTGGAATTGGTTATGTGCTTTTTCTCTTGCTTTGGTCCATACTTTTTCATCTATCATTTTCACAGACAAATGCTCTTGCTTCTCAGTTACGATATGTTTAGCTTGTTTAACATCCTGATGCTTTCGAGCAATTTGTCTATCCACATGATTCATGTAGCTCTGCATGAGAAGCATGTTCGATATCGATACAGAATGACTCGTTGCTTGAATCATTTCATTGTGTAAGCTTTCCTTCTGCTCGAACAATCCATTTAAGCTCGTTTCTTCATTCCTTAACTGCCCCATTGCCTCAGATAAAATCCATTCTGCTTGAGTTCGTTCATTATTCTTCAAATCGACAATTTGCTGGAAAGAGTAGCGAAAACTCATCTAGGACCCTCATCCCTTATAAAATTCTTGGATTAATCGTTCTTGAGCTTCTTCGTATGTTAGCTTTTCACTTGTTCGTTGTTTCGTGAAATTCCAAATGGCTTCGATATTTTCCATAGCAATATCAATATTTGGATTAGAACCTTTCTGATACGCCCCAATATTAATAAGATCTTCCGAATCTTTATATATAGAGAGAAGACGCTTAAGTTGATCGGCAGCTTCCATATGTTCTGATGGTACAATTTCTTTCATAACTCGACTTACACTTGATAATACATCGATCGCAGGATAATGGCCTTTGTTCGCAATGCTTCGATTCAGGACGATATGACCATCTAATATTCCTCGGACCGCATCTGCAATGGGCTCGTTCATATCATCACCGTCGACAAGCACCGTGTAAAATGCAGTAATGGAACCCTTCGCACCTGTACCTGAGCGTTCTAACAGCCTAGGCAGCATAGCGAACACTGATGGCGTGTATCCACGTGTGGCTGGAGGTTCACCAACGGCAAGTCCCACTTCACGTTGCGCCATTGCAAATCGTGTTACGGAATCCATCATCATCATGACATTTAAGCCGCGATCTCTAAAATACTCAGCAATACTTGTCGCAATCATAGCGCCTTTAATTCGAATTAATGCAGGTTGGTCGGATGTTGCCACAATGACAACTGATCTCGCCAATCCCTCTGGACCTAGATCACGCTCAATGAAATCCAACACTTCTCTGCCACGCTCTCCAATGAGAGCAATAACATTGACATCGGCTGAAGTATTTCGGGCTATCATCCCCATTAAAGTACTTTTCCCAACGCCAGACCCTGCAAAAATACCAACACGCTGCCCTTTACCGATTGTCAATAATCCATCGATACAACGAACACCAACAGAAATTGGATTAAGTACACGTGGGCGTGTTAACGGATTACTCGGTGCATTGTTCGTCGAATATTGCGCCATCCTAGAAGGCAGATAGGAGCCATCTAAAGGTTGACCTAACCCATCTAAAACTTTACCCAATAACTCATGTCCAACCTGGACTGTTAATGGTTTCCCCGTGCCAACAACATCGCAACCAGGTCCAATGGCATCGAGATCGCCAAGCGGCATTAGAATAACTTTGTTGCTTCGGAAACCGACCACTTCCGCTTTTAATGGTTTATTTGATTTATGCGGATAGATATAACAGAGATCACCTATACTGACATCAGGACCTTCAGATTCAACCGTAAGGCCAATAACTTGCGTTACTTTACCGTTTACCCTAATTGGATCAATCGTTTGTAAAATTTCTTTGTATTTATCCACTTTCGGGATCGATGTCCGTGTCATTATGATTCCTCACTTTGCAAGGCTAGTTGCTGGAGCGCTGACTTAATCTCTTTCAGCTGAGTATCTAGTCTAGCATCAATGCTTCCGTACGAAGACCGGATAACACATCCTTGATCTTGCACCGAAGAATCCGGAATAATTTCGAGCTCAGCCTGCGAATCAATCGAAGTGATCAATTCTTCTCTTGCGTCCTGGATATACGCAAATTGAGAAGGTGCCACACATAAAGTAATAATCCCTTTTTCACGTCTGCGTGCCAGTATTTTTTGAATGAACTCTATCACCCAACCAGGCTCGAGAGAAAGTTGACGCGCAATAATTTTTTCAGCTATGGATGTGCTTAATTCAATTAGAAAAGGTTCCGACTCTTGGATGATTTGTTGTTTCAGCTTGTAAGATTGTTCAAGAATGGAACTAGCTTCAGCAAGCATATCATCATATTCTTTTCGAAGAGCACTCTCCGCTTGGACAACGCCTTGACGGTAGCCATCATCATAGCCTGCTTGTTTCGAGGCATTCACTAACTCAACATCTTCAGTGCGCTTACTTTCCCACCAGCTTGCAATGTCTCTTTCTGTTTCTTGGCGGATTAAGGCACACTCTCGCTTTGCCTCTTCAATCTGTTCACTGGCAAATGCTTCTGCATCCTCCAAAATTTGATTCTTTAGTAAGGTTGCATCATTGATTTCAAGTAGCATTTCCTCAGACATACCATCATCGACAGGTGGTGAGTCAGTATTAACGACTGTAAGAGCTGAAAGCGTTTCAACAATCTTTTTATCTTCTATCGGATAATATGCGAATGATTTAATGACATTAGACAATAATATCATCTCCTCCACCACGTGCGATGATGATTTCACCCGATTCTTCTAAACGACGTATCGTAGCCACGATACGGGTTTGTGCTTCTTCCACATCACGTAATCGAACAGGTCCCATAAATTCCATTTCTTCTTTGAAAGTCTCCGCCATACGCTTGGACATGTTTTTGAATAACACATCGCGAACCTCTTCACTCGCAACTTTAAGAGCAAGCTGCAAATCAGCATTTTCAATGTCGCGGATAATCCGTTGAATGGAACGATTATCAATATTAACAATATCCTCGAACACGAACATCCGTTTCTTAATTTCTTCGGCAAGTTCTGGATCTTGGATTTCTAATGAATCGAGAATCGTACGTTCCGTTCCACGATCAACACCATTCAAGATTTGAACGATAGATGCGATGCCACCAGCATTTGTGTAATCCTGTGTAACAGTCGAGGAAAGCTTCTGTTCCAACACGCGTTCAACCTGCGAAATAACTTCTGGAGATGTACTGTCCATTAGTGCAATCCGTTTAGCAACATCGGCCTGTTTCTCCTGTGGGAGTGACGACAAAATGATAGATGCCTGTTCAGCTTGCAGATAGGACAAAACGAGTGCAATCGTCTGCGAATTCTCATTTTGAATGAAGTTGAGAATTTGAGCTGGGTCTGCTTTCCGTGCAAAGTCAAATGGTCTTACTTGAAGTGTAGCTGTCAAGCGATTGATGATATCCAGCGCTTTTTGAGAACCTAGTGCCTTCTCCAAAATATCTTTGGCATAGGCAATACCACCTTGAGAAATAAATTCTTGTGCCAAACAAATTTGGTGAAACTCAGCTAGAATTGAATCCTTTTCCAAAGTGTCTACTTTACGCACATTCGCTATCTCGAGAGTTAATTGTTCAATCTCTTCTTCACGTAAATGTTTGAATATTTGAGCAGAAACCTCAGGGCCTAAACTGATCAAAAGAATAGCTGCCTTTTGTCGTCCGGTCAACCCTTGTAAAGCGGCTCTTGCCATACAAGTGCACCTCTATTCGTCTACTAACCAAGTACGCAGCAAGTTAACAAATTCTTCCGGCCGCTTTCTTGCAAGCGTTTCGAGCTGCTTGCGCACTTGATTGTCATTCGTTACATTTTCAATATCAATCGTTGGAAGTTCTGCCTTTTGAGAAGCAACATCCATTTCTTGTTGAACCAGAAGTTGTTGTGCTGCTTTTTTGCGTTTTCTAATTGCAAATCCAATAAATGCTCCAATTGCTAGTGCAGCAAGCGCTAATGCTCCATAAGTCAAGTAAGTAGATGTCTTAGTAGCATTCGCATCGGAAGTTCTTGCAAAAGAATGTGCAAAAACAGTAACTTTTTTCTGTAATTCATCGTCTGTATAAGTAGTTTTATTATCAGCTAGTGCAGTTCTCACGATATTCACTAGCGCATTCTGAATGGCTGTTTTCGTTTCAGCAGTTAAAGAGTTCGGATCATCTCTTACTGGAGGCTCGATGCCGACATTAATACTTACATCCTTCACTACATAAGGTGTTGAAATAATGTCATTTGTAATTCGGTCCACTTCGTAATTGACTGTTTTACTATTCTTCTCTGAGTTGGAGTTTCCATTGGTTGATGATCCTGGATAACCCGGAACATCCGTTTCACCAGTACCAGGAACCCCGCCTGTCTCTGTGCCTTTATTTTGATAGGACTCATTCGCTTCTTGAAGAGAAATTTCAATTCCTTTTTGATCCACTTGATTAGGCGCTCGTACAAGTTGTTCCTTGGTTTTCTTCTGATCAAAATTCATCGTTGTAAATACACTGACACTAACTTTATCTCGTCCAAACATCGTTCCAAGCATGGAGTTGATATTCTTCTGTAAATCATTTCGGAACTGCGTATTAATATCAGTATCTCTCGGCGTATTATTAGCTTCTCCACTAAACTTATATGAGAGTAAATTTTGATCCGAAATGGAGATATTCTCAATTGGGAGATTCTTTATACTATGTGAGACTAGATTATAAATCGTATCCACTTTGGGTTGATCTAACGAATAACCCTGCTTTATTTGCAAGACAACAGAAGCAGTTGCCTTCTCCGCCTGTTGCTGTAGAAATGGACCTTCTTCTGGAAGAGATATGTTAACCTTAGAGCTCGAAATGGCTTGGTTCGCATTAATAAGCTGTTGAAGTTCACCTTGAATGGCACTTAAATATTTCACTTTAAATTCATTATCCGTGATGCCGAATGAACTGCTTCCGCTAAACACCTCAAACCCCAAGGAGCCGTTCTTATTCAATCCTTGTGACTCTACTGCAAGCTTTACATTAGCGACTTCACTTGTAGGCACCTCTATACTTTTACCATCTGCACTCAAATGATAGGGTATTTTCGCTGTATCCAGATATGATTTAATATTAGCTGCATCACTTGGCTGCAGTTCTGTATAGGCCAATGAATAATCTGTCTTTGATAGATTAACACTAATAATTGCAGCTGTTAGAATCAACAAGAACACAGTAGCTATAAAAATAATTTTCGTCGTTCGATTATAACGATTCCAGTATTGCTTCACCTTTTCCCAGTACTGGAGCAGGTTCTCGTTCACTCTGTCACCTCATTGACCCAAATTTAGCAGCATCTCTATATAGTTACAGCTGCATTCTCATGATTTCTTGGTACGCCTCGATCACTTTATTTCTGACTTGAACAGTAAGTTCGAGTCCTAATGAAGCTTTCTCAGAGGCAATTGTCAATTGATGTACATCTGAAAGTTCCCCTTTAATGAAGCTTTCGTTCAACTGATCGACTTGCTTTTGCTGTGCATTTAAATTGGACATAGCATCATTCAGAAATGAACCGAATTTCTTACCAAGATCATCTGCTCCCTCACCCGCGTTATCCTTAGGCTGAATGGAACTCATTATATTTATTGGACTGTAACTAATTTTATCAATCATCCTGCAATCTCCTATCTACCAATTTCCAGTGCTTTGGTAATCATCGCTTTACTAGCATTTAATGCCGTTACATTGGCTTCATAAGATCTCGTTGCTGAAATCATATCAACCATTTCTTTGGTAATATCCACGTTGGGCATGTAGACAAATCCATTGGTATCTGCATCTGGATGAGAAGGATTGTACACTTGTTTTAACGGAGATTTATCTTCAAATATCTTATTCACTCGTACTCCCTCACCAGTTCCATCGGCCATCGCTGAATTCAGTGACTGGGCGAAACTCGGCTGAGCTTTCGTCTCGAATGATACCAACTTTCTCGTATAAGGCATCCATTTTCCATCAACAAACTTTGCTCTTGTCGTATCTGCATTGGCAATATTGGATGAAACAACATCCATACGCAGGCGTTGTGCAGTTAAAGCAGAGGCACTAATGTCAAATCCGTTTGTAAGTCTCATCGTTTATTACCTGCCCCCAATGACCGTACGTAGTTTTTTGAAATCACTGTTCATCTGTTGAATCATCGTATTGTATTTAAGTTGATTTTTGGCCATCAATGACATCTCGTAATCCATGTCCACATTGTTCAAGTTGTTGTTTATTGCCGTCGAATTATCTGATATAACTTCGGAATTTGGTAACTTAGTAGATTTCCCTATTACAAAATGCCTTGGATCTGTACGAAAGCCATCTATTGAATTTGTATTCGCATTCATTTGTCCTTGTAAGAGCTCTTCAAATGCAACATCGGAACGTTTAAAGTTAGGAGTATCCACATTGGCAATGTTATTCGCCGCCACTTTTTGCCTTAGCGTCGATGCATCCAGCGAACGCTCCATCATATTCCAACTAGGCTTGTCTAATATAGACATAAACGATTCCCCTTCACTCTAAATAATATACAGTTACTATTTCAACATCGGGAGAATCGATTCCTTCTTATTTCGACATTATTCTCAATTTCCGATACAAAATAGTTCTATATGTAGAATTATGTAAACCTTTGACTTATACTCTTTATCATCTAAGATATTACGTTAAGTTACAATAAGAAAAAAGCCCTATCTTTTTACCAGATAGGGCTTTACCATATATCATCACAATTTTGACTTCATCTGTTCAATACTTTGCATGAGTTGTTCATTTAAAATACGGATATAAGTGCCTTTCATTCCAAGTGATCGCGTTTCAATCACGCCAGCACTTTCCAGTTTACGCAGGGCATTTACAATAACTGAACGAGTTATACCCACACGATCTGCAATTTTACTCGCCACCAATAATCCTTCCTTACCATCTAACTCCTCGAATATATGTTCAACAGCTTCCATTTCACTGAAAGACAATGAGCCAATTGCTACTTGAACAACAGCTTTGCTGCGGGCTTCCTCTTCAATTTCTTCCGCGCGTTCTCTTAATATTTCCATTGCAATAACCGTTGAACCATATTCTGCAAGAACCAGATCATCATCAATAAAGTGACCTTCACTTCGACTTAGAATCAAAGTACCCAAACGATCGCCACCACCAATAATTGGCACCAAAGTTGTATGCGTCGCTGGAAACATATCTTTCATCTGGTCTGTATAATAAAAATACGGACTGTCTGGCTCCGATGTAGATGAGGTCTCCTCGATTTTAAGCAACAAATTATTAGATTCAATTGGGAATCTGCGCTCAATTAGAATCGTTTGATTCATTTCAGGAGATACAGGATCATTCGTAACCGCATAGCCCAAAATTTTACCTTTGCGGCTGACCACATAAATATTTGCGATGACGACATCTCTCAGTACTTCTGCCATATCCATAAAGCTAACCGCATTGCCCGCTTCTTTTTGGAGCAAACGATTCAGCCTTCTTGTTTTATTTAATAAACTCATGTAACTGCCTCCTACTAACTGCAACCTGCTTAGTTCTTATAAGATATACTGACTTAAATCTCTATTTTGAACAATACTGCTTAGTTTCTCACGTACATAAGCTGGATTGATCACAAGCGACTCTAATGTAATTTCAGGTGCTTCAAAAGATAAATCTTCAAGCAATTTTTCTAAAATTGTATGTAAACGACGAGCTCCAATATTTTCCGTTTGTTGATTGACTTCAACAGCAATACGAGCAATTTCATGAATAGCTTCCTCTGCAAACTCAACCGTTATACCTTCAGTTTGCAATAAGGCCGTATATTGTTTAGTCAACGCATTCTTCGGCTCTGTTAAAATCGAAACAAAGTCTTCTAATGTTAAATCGCTTAGCTCGACTCGAATTGGGAATCTGCCCTGCAGCTCTGGAATGAGATCAGATGGCTTTGCAATATGAAAAGCTCCTGCCCCAATAAATAACACATAATCTGTTTTAACAGGGCCATACTTGGTCACAACCGTGGAGCCTTCAACGATAGGCAGAATATCTCTCTGAACACCCTCACGCGAAATATCCGGTCCACTTCCACCGCGGCTGCTGCTTGCTATTTTATCAATTTCATCAATAAAAATAATACCACTTTGCTCTGCGCGGTTGATCGATTCCTGGATCACATCGTCCATATCAATTAGTTTCTGCGCTTCTTCTTGTGTTAGAACTTTTCTAGCTTCTTTCACAAGCAATCTCCGTTTTTTCATCTTTTTGGGCAGGAGACTCCCGAACATTTCTTGCATATTCATCCCTGCTTGCTCATTGCCTTGACCACCAAGCATATCAAGCATGGAAGGTGTTGCGTCTTCCACTTCAATTTCAACATGATCATTTTCTAATTTACCATTGGATAATTGTTCGGCGACTTGAGCTCTTTTAGAAGCCAGATTCGAATCAGGCGGCGTCTCTTCTTGCTCATCCTTGTTTTGCCCGCCAAACAACATCTCAAGCGGATTACGCTGTGTTTTGGTACGGGTAGGACTTGGAGCAAGCAAAGTAACTAATCGCTCATTAGCGAGCTTCTCCGCACGATCCTTGACCTTTTCCATTCGTTCTGCTTTGACCATACGTACAGATGTCTCAACTAAATCACGTACCATTGATTCTACATCACGACCCACATATCCCACTTCAGTGAATTTCGTAGCTTCAACTTTAATAAAAGGTGCGCCAACCAACTTCGCAAGTCTCCGCGCAATTTCTGTTTTCCCAACACCAGTAGGTCCAATCATGAGAATGTTTTTCGGCACAATCTCATCTCTCATGCTTTCATCAACAAGATTTCTCCGATATCGATTTCGCAATGCAATCGCAACGGATTTCTTCGCTTTTTTCTGCCCCACAATGTAACGATCCAGTTCATGAACAATTTGTTTAGGGGTAAGAGAGCTGTTTGCCATATGTGATACCCTCCTTAAATGTAGGCCAAAGTTAATTGATCAATTGAGAGCGTGTGCTATTTTTTTATACAAACATACGTTCTAGTTTATTCAATCTCTTCAACAATAATATTATGGTTGGTAAACACACAAATTTCAGCTGCTGTGGTCAACGCCGCGTGGGCAATTTCCTTCGCACTAAGCTGAGGTGCATGTCGGTGCAGCGCTCTACCTGCCGATAGTGCAAAACTCCCGCCAGAACCAATAGCCAAAATGCCATCATCTGGTTCAATTACTTCTCCATTGCCCGAAAGCAACAAAAGTCCCGAGGCATCCATGACAATCATCATGGCTTCCAGTCTCCGCAGCACACGATCCTGACGCCAATCTTTCGTTAGCTCAACTGCTGCCCGTTGAAGATTACCATGGTGTTCTTCCAGCTTGCCTTCAAACTTCTCAAAGAGTGTTATCGCATCTGCTACAGAACCGGCGAAACCAGCAATGACTTTCCCTCTATGTAAACGCCGTACTTTTTTGGCCGTGCTCTTCATGATCATACTATTGCCAAATGTTACTTGCCCATCACCGGCTATAGCTCCCTTACCTTGATGACGAATTGCAAATATCGTTGTCGCATGAAACGTTGCTTGATTGGGTTCCATTTCGATTCACCCCTCTATAAGAATCAATTCCGTTAAGAGATCTCTCCATGCCTATGGGTCGCAAAAATGAGAGAAACCTCTAGCGAGGTCTAAAGGTTGAGTAGACCGCATCTAGAGGTAAATGTATGATCAAACGAATGAAAAATGCAATAAAACATTAATTTATAGTAACACAGTGGATCATCTCATGACAACTTATTCAACGATTGTTTTCTCAAAATTCTGAATACTCTCTAAAGCGCGGTTTGCCAGCTTTTCGTATTTTTCTTTTTTGTTCCGAATACGCTCCGGCAGAGCAGGAAGTAAACCAAAATTTGCATTCATCGGTTGGAAATGTTTGAAGTCTGCAGTTGTAATATACTGTGCCATACTTCCTAATGTCGTTTCAGTTGGCAAGACTACACAGTCTTGTCCTTTCGCCATTCGACCTGCATTTAGTCCAGCAATCAAGCCAGAAGCAGCCGACTCCACGTACCCCTCAACACCTGTCATCTGACCTGCAAAGAATAGATTCTCACGACGTTTGTATTGATAAGTAGGCTCTAACAGCTTAGGTGAGTTAATGAACGTGTTGCGATGCATAACACCATAACGCACGAACTCTGCTTGCTCAAGACCTGGGATTAGCTGGAGGACACGTTTCTGCTCTCCCCATTTCAAATGCGTTTGGAAACCTACCAAGTTGTATAGGGTACCAGCTGCATTATCTTGACGAAGCTGCACTACTGCGTGAGGCATTTTACCTGTGTGCGGATTGATCAAACCAACAGGCTTCATTGGTCCGAATAACACAGTTTGTTTACCGCGTTTCGCCATCACTTCCAATGGCATACAGCCTTCAAAATAGATTTCTTTCTCGAATTCCTTTAATTCCGCGACTTCAGCTGTAATAAGAGCATCGTAGAACACGTTGAACTCTTCTTCCGTCATCGGACAGTTCAAGTATGCTGCTTCCCCTTTATCATAACGAGAAGCCAAGTATACCTTATTCATATCTATGGAATCTTTCTCAACAATAGGTGCTGCCGCATCATAAAAGTATAAATACTCCTCACCCATTAATGCTTTGAGTTCTGCAGCTAAATCTGGAGATGTCAGTGGTCCCGTAGCAACTACTGTGATTCCCTCTGGGAGTGTTTGAAGTTCTTCATTACGAACCTCAATCAATGGGTGATTGCGTAATGTGTTGGTGACTGCTTGAGAGAATCCATCGCGGTCAACCGCTAAAGCGCCTCCAGCAGGTACTGCATGCTCATCAGCACAAGCTAGAATGAGAGAGTCCATCCTTCTCATCTCTTCTTTTAGAACACCAACTGCATTCGTTAGACCATTGGAGCGTAGAGAGTTGCTGCATACAAGTTCAGCGAACTGATCCGTTATATGAGCAGGAGTTTTCCTTACATTACGCATTTCATATAAAGTAACAGGCACGCCTTGACGGGCAATTTGCCATGCGGCTTCACTGCCTGCCAATCCTGCGCCAATGACTGTTACTCTTTGATTTTCTGGCAAAATCAGACACCCCTAATCTTTCATATCATCTGTGTGATCGGATTCGTCAACTGCCTCTTCCTTATGATCACATTGTGTACATTGAATCATAACACCGTTCTTGCTTCGCTTCTCAATCATCATTGAGCTACATGCTGGACATGGCCGATTGACCGGTTTATCCCAGGAAACAAAATCACAAGTTGGATATTGATCGCAGCCGTAGAATACGCGCCCCTTCTTACTTCTACGCTCAACTATTTTACCCGCGTGACATGTTGGGCAAGTAACGCCGATATCCTTAATGATCGGCTTCGTATTCCGGCAGTCTGGGAAACCAGAGCATGCTAGAAATTTACCGAAACGCCCCATTTTATAAACAAGATGCTTTCCGCATTTCTCGCATATTTCATCCGAAACTTCATCTTGAATCTCAATTTCTTTCATTTCTTCTTCTGCAAACTCTAAACGCTTTTCAAAGGAAGTATAGAAAGTATCCAGTACTCGGACCCAATCCTCTTTCCCTTCCTCGACAAAGTCCAACTCTTCTTCCATATGAGCTGTGAACTCGATATCCAGAATCTCCGGGAAAAACTCTTGCATTAATTGAATGACGAGCTCACCTAACTCTGTGGGCACAAATTTCTTCTCTTCGATCGCCACATAGCCACGTTTCTGTATCGTTTCTAGTGTAGGTGCGTAAGTACTTGGTCGCCCAATACCCATTTCCTCAAGTGCACGAACTAAACGTGCCTCTGTATACCTTGGAGGTGGTTGCGTAAAGTGCTGCTTCGGTTCTACACTCTGTTTCGGCAATGAATCGCCTTTTGACAGCGGAGGCAGCAGTTTATCTTCTTCTGTCGTCCCGTCATCATTGCTTTCTACGTATACTTTCATGAACCCAGCAAACTTCATTTTCGATCCATTCGCTCTAAATACAGTCTCTCCTGCGTTTAAATCAATCGTCATCGTATCCAAGATCGCGGATGCCATTTGACTTGCAACAAAGCGATCCCACACCAGCTTGTACAATCGATACTGATCTTTACTCAAGAACGCTTTCATTTGATCAGGTTCACGAAGTACGGAAGTTGGTCGAATTCCTTCATGCGCATCTTGTGCATTCGCATTTTTCTTCAAATACTGACGAGGCGTCTCAGGGTAAAAAGTTGGGCCATACTTCGTCATAATAAAGTCTTTGGCTTCTTCTTGAGCAATAGGAGAAATCCGCGTAGAATCCGTACGCATATAGGTAATTAAACCGACGGTACCTTCTTTTCCTAAATCGATACCTTCATATAATTGCTGCGCCACAGACATCGTTTTGGAAGCACGGAAATTCAGTTTACGCGCCGCTTCCTGTTGCATAGAGCTTGTAATAAAAGGCGGGGAAGGGTTACGTTGACGTTCTTTCTCTTTCACTTCTTTTACAATAAACGCTTCGTTACCCATAGCAGCAAGAATCAAATCGACATCTTCTTGTGAGTGAAGTTCTTTTTTCTCACCATTGTGACTATGATACTTAGCTTCAAATACAGTTTTGCCCGCATCAAGAACCGCTGTAATCGACCAGTACTCTTCTGGTTCAAAAGCTTTAATTTCATTTTCACGGTCTTGAATTAACTTAACCGCTACCGATTGTACACGACCCGCTGACAGTCCTTTCTTCACTTTTTTCCAAAGCAAAGGACTGATTTTGTAACCAACAAGTCGATCCAAAATTCGACGTGCTTGCTGGGCATTTACTAAATCTTGATTGATGCGTCTAGGCGTTTTAAAGGCATCCTTAACGGCTTCCTTCGTAATCTCATTAAATACAACACGACAAAGTTCATCTGGACCAACGTCGAGATAATGGGCTAAATGCCAAGCAATCGCTTCACCTTCGCGATCCGGATCCGCCGCTAGATATATTTTTTTCACTTTTTTACTTGCGTCTTTGAGTTCTTTAAGGATAGAACCCTTTCCGCGAATTGTTATGTATTTAGGCTCAAAGTTACGGTCGACTTCTACGCCAATTTGGCTTTTCGGAAGGTCGCGAATATGACCCATCGATGCTTTCACGATGAACTTACTGCCTAAATATTTGCCGATGGTTTTGGCTTTTGCTGGTGACTCTACAATGACTAACGAATCTGCCATGGTTCGTCCTTCCTCCCCTCTTGGTTTCAAGGTAAGTTTACTTGGCGAGAAGCAAAACTTCGTGATTAGCCTATGCTCGAATGTATGTTGAACCCGGAAGCTGTTTAATCGCCTTTTTCAATACCAAAGATAACAGAACTCCATGCAAATGTCCAAACGTAAATTGAGTATCTTCTAATAGAGTGTCAATTGAGACAGGTGCATCTGACAACTTTCGTACAATTTCGACCTCATCTTCTGAGAGAATGAACGTCGTTTTTTGCTTCAAAGCAACATTTATTTCATCTACATTTATCATGTGTTTATACTCTTCGACAATCTCTTCAACACAGGTGACTAATTTCGCGCCATCCTGCAAAAGCTTGTGAACACCACTGCTTTGTCGTGAGTTAATTGGACCCGGAACCGCGAAAACATCTCGTGAAGCATCTAATGCACACTCAACCGTGATCAATGATCCACTATCCTCTGCTGCCTCTACAACCGTAACACCCAAAGATAATCCCGCGATAATTCGATTCCTCTGTGGGAACATACCTGGGTGCATACCAGTGCCAATCGGGTACTCAGAAATAATTACACCCTCTTGTTCTATATGGCGGTATAACAATGCATTCTCACGTGGGTAAATGGTATTAATCGCACAGCCAAGAACTGCAACAGTTTTCGCTTTTCCCTGCAGTGCGCCAATATGAGCTTTGCTATCTATTCCTCTTGCTATCCCACTTACAATACCAAATCCTGCTCGCGACAGTGAAGCTGCCCATTCCTCAGCAATTTTCTTCCCATACAGTGTAGGGGTTCGTGTACCCACAATACCAAGCAAGCGACCATGTAAGATCGAAGGATCTCCTTTTATATACAAAACCCATGGTGGCTGAGCAATTTCTTGCAGAATTAACGGATAATCCTCATCTAAACGTGTCATGATCCGGATCGCTTGACTTCTATATTGGTGTATCTTTTGTTCAATAAACGCAGGGGTCAATCGTGTCGCAATAGTTTCTGCTATGGTTCTCCGGATTCCACACGAGGCGATATCACCCGCTGTCAACTCCATTAAAACACGAAGTTCAGGGAAACGACTTAAGAGTTGGTGAATCGTTTTCCACCCAATGCCCTCAAGCTCGTGCAAGCCAATTAAACAGTTGCGATTATCCATTAGTATATACACTCCTTCCAAGAATGACAAATCTATGCATGTCGATAAAAATAAAAAAACCTCCCAAATCCCAATAAAGGGAAATGGAAGGTTGCTTACCTTCGTGAAACGAAGCTTATTTTTTTGTGATAACTTTATCAAGCATACCTTTTTCTTCAAGTACGCTAACAAGTGTTGAACCCATTTCGGATGGTGTAGCCGCTACGCGAATACCGCATCTTTCCATAGTTGCAACTTTCTCTGCAGCAGTACCTTTACCACCAGAAATGATGGCACCAGCGTGGCCCATACGTTTTCCTGGAGGCGCTGTTTTACCGCCGATGAAGCCAACAACTGGTTTCGTCATGTTTGCCGCAACCCACTCTGCTGCTTCTTCTTCAGCCGTACCGCCGATTTCACCAATCATGATGACAGCGTACGTATCTGGATCTTCGTTAAAACGTTTAAGAATGTCGATGAACTCGGATCCTTTAACAGGGTCTCCACCGATACCAACTGCGGAGGATTGTCCAATTCCGCGCGTTGTCAATTGGTGAACAGCCTCATAAGTCAATGTTCCAGAACGCGAAACAACGCCTACGTGACCTGGTGTATGAATGTATCCTGGCATAATACCGATTTTGCACTCGCCTGGTGTAATAACACCTGGACAGTTAGGTCCGATAAGAACTGTATTCTTACCTTCTAGGTAACGCTTAACGCGTACCATGTCAAGAACAGGAATACCTTCCGTGATACAGATAACCAATTCAAGCTCAGCTTCAATCGCTTCGATGATGGATTCTGCAGCAAATGCAGGAGGTACATAGATAACGGATGCCGTTGCACCAGTTACTTTTTTCGCCTCAACAACAGTGTTGAAAACAGGCAGCTTAACAAGCTCACCATTTTCCAACGTGATATCTACAGTAGTACCGCCTTTACCAGGAGTTACGCCTCCCACCATTTGCGTGCCGTAGTCTAGACCGCCTTTGGTATGAAACAAACCCGTAGCGCCGGTAATCCCTTGAGTAATGACTTTTGTATGTTTATTGACCAAAATACTCATGATCGATTGTTCACATCCCTTATATATTTTTCAAACCGCTCAGGTTTGATTATTTAACAAGTGCAACGATTTTTTGTGCGCCATCCGCCATGGAATCAGCAGCAACAATGTTCAAACCGGATTCGTTAAGAAGCTTTTTACCAAGCTCTACGTTAGTTCCTTCAAGACGAACTACGAGTGGACGGGAAAGTCCTAGCTCTCTTGCAGCAGCTACTACACCTTCAGCGATTACGTCACAACGCATGATACCACCGAAAATGTTAACGAAAATCCCTTTAACTTGCTCATCGGAAAGGATGATTTTGAAAGCTTCAGTAACTTTCTCTTTCGTAGCACCGCCCCCTACGTCTAGGAAGTTAGCAGGGTCTCCGCCGTAGTGCTTGATAATGTCCATAGTGGCCATAGCAAGTCCAGCGCCGTTAACCATACAACCGATGTTTCCATCAAGTGCGATGTAGCTCAGGTCATATTTGGAAGCTTGGATTTCTTTCGCATCTTCTTCTTCAAGGTCACGAAGTTCAACGATGTCTTTGTGACGGAATAGAGCGTTAGAATCAAAGTTTAATTTCGCATCTAGTGCCATAACGTCGCCAGAGCCAGTTACAACCAATGGGTTGATTTCAGCAATGGAAGCGTCTTTCTCAACGAATGCTTTGTAAAGAGCAAGCATGAACTTAACTGCTTTGTTTACAAGCTCATTCGGGATGTTAATTGCATAAGCAAGTCTACGTGCTTGGAAAGATTGAAGACCGATTGCTGGGTCAACCACTTCTTTGAAAATTTTCTCAGGAGAGTGCTCAGCTACTTCTTCAATTTCCGTACCGCCTTCTTCGGAAGCCATCAAAACAACGCTGCCTGTTGCACGGTCAACAACAACACCAACGTAATATTCTTTCTTAATGTCACAGCCCTCTTCGATCAAAAGGCGTTTAACTTCTTTACCTTCTGGACCTGTTTGGTGAGTGACAAGTACTTTACCTAGTATTTCGCTAGCATATGTACGAACTTCATCGAGGCTTTTGGCTACCTTAACGCCGCCTGCTTTACCGCGACCACCGGCATGAATTTGTGCCTTAACAACGACAACGGATGTTCCAAGTTCTTTTGCTGCTTCAACTGCCTCATCAACAGTAAATGCAACCTTTCCGTTAGGAACGCTGACTCCGTACTGTCTCAGGACTTCTTTGCCTTGATACTCATGGATATTCATTTCCTAAATCCTCCTATCAGTATGGACTTTCTATACGTGCTATACAGGGAAAAGTGTAATTTCCAATTGACGTTGTGCACGAGAATATATCTTGCTACCGGAATTAGTATCACACTTCTTCGCAAGCCCTAACCATTGTATCACATTATTTTCGACAGTTTCTTTATTTTTTTCGTGAATCCATTCAAATTTATCTTTCACTGTGAAAAAATTTAACTATCACGTCACAAATAAAAAAAACGTATTTCTCATGTACTGAAAAATACGTCATGCTTCAACTAGATTAATAAAACGATGTTGGTGTTGTATTTACCCGAGGTTCGCGCTCTGCTTGCTTAATAAAACGCATTTCATTCGCTGAAAAATTACAAATTAAGCACTGTATCGTTGGCTCAGGCTCAGGAATGACGCCAGGATCATGGAATTCGGTAATATTCCCGGATAGTGCATCCTTTAAAAAAGACTGCGAATAGCTCGTGATTACATTAAATTTAATGCGATTTGAACGGCAATTGGGACAAAAATATGGTTTTTCCTGCATATCATCACCTCATCTTCCAGTATGTGCATGTCGCACATTTTTAAAACGTGAAAGTGCATCGACAATATTTGCGTAATTTTACCAATTGCGATTATAATAAAAGAAATTAATCGATTAATGAGGAAGCACCTTTTATCCAATTCGAACTCAGTTCTTGCGACTGTGAATTCCATGGAGAAGAAGGTGTTTTTTATGTATGGCAAAGTTATGAGTGCTTGTTTACAAGGAATTGAAGGACGCACGATCGAAGTAGAAGTCGATATTTCGAGTGGCTTACCTCAAATAAACCTAGTTGGCCTCCCTGATTCAGCGATTCGTGAATCCGTGGAACGCGTTCGTTCTTCGATTAAAAATTGTGGTTTCACCTTCCCTATGGACCGGATTACTGTAAATCTCGCTCCAGCTGACTTGCGCAAGGAAGGCTCGTCTTTCGATCTTGCGATTGCTGTTGGCATTCTCATTACTACAGGCCAAGTGCATGTTGAAGGCTTCGCTTCCACATTATTTCTAGGAGAACTAGCGCTAGACGGTTCTCTTCGTCCTATTCCCGGTGTTCTGTCCATGGTCCATGCAGCCAAGAAGACGGGAATTAAGCGAGTTTGTCTATCAACTGCTAACGCACAAGAAGCTGCTTTAATTGAAGGTGTTGAGGTTTGTGTCATTACGAATCTATCTGATTTCAAAAATTGGAACAAATGTTCCCACGCCGAATTTATTTATCAATCAGCTGAGCGTGAATCAACCGATTTTTCTAACTCCGTCATTAGTCCCCTTGGTTATGTTGAAGATTATGCTGACGTTAATGGACAGCATCAGGTCAAGCGTGCCATGATGATAGCTGCCGCAGGCATGCACAATCTACTCCTCCTTGGACCTCCAGGTACTGGGAAAACGATGCTTATCAAACGTCTGCCTTCTATACTTCCGCCTTTAACAGACCGTGAAGCACTCGAAGTTACGAAGATTTACAGCGCTTCTGGCAAGCTGATAGACCGTTCCACACTGATGCGTGCAAGATCGTTCCGCGCTCCACACCACTCCATCTCAGCTGCCGGTCTCGTTGGCGGTGGAACCATCCCCAAACCCGGTGAAGTGAGTTTATCTCATCGTGGTATTCTCTTCTTAGACGAGCTTCCGGAGTTTACTCGAAACGCACTTGAAGTACTCAGACAGCCACTTGAAGATCGCTATGTGATGATTGCCAGAGCAAGAGCCGTGTACACATTCCCGTCCCATTTTATATTAGCCGCAGCCATGAACCCCTGCCCATGTGGCTATTATGGTGCTGAAACAGAAGCTAATGCTTGCATCTGCAGTCCCGCTAAGATCGTTCAGTATCGCTCCAAAATTTCAGGTCCGCTTCTCGATCGAATTGATCTCCATATTGAAGTCCCAAAGCCCAGCTATGCCCAACTTAAAGATAACGCTGCTAATTTGTCGTCTGGTGAAATGCGAGCTAGGGTCATGCAGGCCCATATGCGACAGCAGCAGCGTTATGCAGGAACAGATATTCAGCATAATAATGAATTGAGCGGAAGATTAATGCGTGAGATTTGTCAATTAACACCTGAATGTGATCAGCTATTGCGTACTTCATTTGACGCATTGGGCTTAAGTGCACGCGCGCATGATCGGATTTTGCGGCTAGCGCTCACGATTTCGGATCTAGACGGTTGTGATCGCATTCTCCCCGCTCATCTTGCAGAAGCTATCCAATATCGGAATTTAGATAAAAACCAACGAATTGATGAGATTGTGATCTAAGCAAATTTGTGGGTAGAGTCACATTGAATGAGAAAAGCCCTTTGACTTGTCATTGGCTAACTGACTGTTAAAAGGCTTCTTGTATATGTATAATTCTCGGATCCGTGTTACTTTCCGACATTTCAACTGCGATGACATCGAATTGAATCGATTGCTCGTATTTCTGAAAGCGATGCATATAAAATTGTGCAATTTCACGAACCTTCGCCTGCTTGCGGTAGTCCACGGATTCTTTGGCCGTACCGAATCGGTTAGACGGACGTCTTGTTCGCACCTCAATAAAAATGAGCTTATTCGACTTCTCTGCAATGATATCGATCTCGCCAGAACGACAGCGCCAATTCCGCTCAACAATCTGATACGCCTGCTCTACGAGATAACTGAACGCCAGTTCCTCACCTTGTCTTCCCAACATTTTGCGATCATCTTTATGAAGTTTGCTCATCAATCTAAACCTCGCGAAGGCTTCATCCGCTGATCGGATCGATAAATAAAACTTAGCACTTCAGCTACTAATTGGTAAAGTTCCGGCGGTATTTCTTGATCTAAATCAAGTTTGGATAGCACCTCAACTAACGATTTATCCTCTTGAATCGGAATGCCACTTTCCTTCGCCTTTTGCAAAATAGCTTCAGCCATATGCCCTTTCCCTTTGGCTATGAGGGTTGGGGCTTTCTGTGCCTCTGGTGAATACCGCAGCGCTACTGCTTTCTTTATCGGGGTAAGCTGTGATTCTCCGAGCGTTTTTTTTTGGGGACTCATGCGCGTACATCAACCCCTTTATAGGTCATAGGGCGATAAAGTTCACTTAAATCTACGCGACCGTCCAAAGATCCTATTTTAGTTACCTCTTCCTTACCTTCTTGAATTTCAGGAGGCTTTGGGTATGGCGAACATTTTAACGAAATAAACTGATAACCCACGCTATTCATGGCAGTGGCAATCTCATCTTTGGATGACTCCATCAAACCAGCTAGAGCCGGATGATCATTGTGAATGTTCAATGAAACAATTTTGTTCACTACTTGAACATCGAGTAACGTATTGCCCATCACCTTCATCTGAAGATCAAACAAAAGACGACAGTTGCTTGCATCTACCTCGCCACGGCTTCCTTTACGGGATTGTATATGAATAGCTGCTGTTTGCTGACCCGTGTTGTCCAGGAAGGGGACAAACATGGTCATTTGGGTAAACATTGCATTCTTGTCATTCGTCAACATAAGCTGCTGCCCCGTAATTTGACTGACCGCTTGCTGTGCCGCTTCTTTAAGTGGCGCAGGTGTATCGTCAGATGCTGTAAGTTGAAGCAAAAGGCTTTTCAGGGTTTCTGTGGCTGGCTTAGCGATATCGCCTTGTTGATCTTCAGAGGTGTTAGTGCGAATTAGCGAAAAGGAGTCATCCGTCGCTTGTTGGCGCACTGGCACAGCATTGCCGCGCTCGTCTAGCTTGGCGGCCACATGCGATTCATGCTCAACGCCAACGGCTTTGAGCATCTTGCTGATCCAGTTTGTCTCTAGATCAGTATTGGGCGTTTCTAGAGGCGCACTAACTTGCGCCTCTTTAGGGGCAAGCCCGCCCTCCTGCTTCGCAGGGGGGGCTTGCACAGGCACAGGCGCTGGCGAACCCGCTTGCAGCGGTTCGCCTTGTTTCACAGGCTCAGCGCCGTGCGCATGAGCATGGACGGTATCGGCCGCCGGCTTCGCCGAGGCGGCCAATGTCGCCGCGCCAGCAGGTGGCGGCGCGGGAGGCTCTTCGCCCGCTGCTGGCACGGCGGGCGGGGCTGCAATGGCAGCGGCCGCAGGCTCGCTGCCACGCGGCGCAGCCACGGTAGTGCCACCAGCCTGCGGAGCAGCTGGTGCATTCGCCTGCGGCGGCGCAGCCGCAGGCTCGTCCGCGGCGGAGGCTGGCGCAGCCGGCTCCGCAGGACGTACAGCGGCGGCCGTCGCCCGCAGCTCCTTGAGCAGCGACACAACCTGCTTGGCGGTATCCGCCGCAGGGTGTGTCGGGTCTTGCTCAAGCAGCGCGTTCGCCTGCTGCTCGAGCTTCTCCAACACCTGGCCCGCCGGAGGGCCAGTCGTCACTTGCTTTAAGGCATCCACTGTCGCAGGTGTAAGCGGCAACCCCTTTTTAGAGGCTAACACGGCCGCTTGCAGCCACTCTTCCTTATTGCCCCCTTGGGGCATCTCACGCATCACTGACTCAAATGCCTTTACATTTTCCTTGGACACGGGAATGCCTTCTTGCTGTATCTGCTGAACCATTTGACGATTGCCTGCCGTATCCTTTATCTCAAAAGCCTTCAAAAGTTCACCCAGCGAGTCATCCGCGATCTGCACGTCAGAAGCAACAAGCGGCTTCAAAATAATTTGACCGCCCTTAGATTCCGGTTGAACCTGCAGCATGGTAACATCACCTTGTTTGAGAGGAGTTTCCAATTTCGCACGAACTTGTGTTCCACCTATATTTACTAGCGCTTCTTGTTCACTCAGGAGCTGAAGCACGACACCTTTGACAATTTGTCCAACTTTTAATTCGAGCGTCTTCGGATCAGCCGCCGTTAAATCCCCTACCAAGTTACGAATTAATCCACTAATATTCACACAGCTCACCTCAAATCTAATTACACGTATGTATATTATCGGCGTTTGATGCCACTTTCGTTACATCTTAATATTTAGATGAAATCAAATAAGAGCTGTTCGTTTTGCACTTCGTTCTCTTGCGCTTCTAGCTGAGCCATAATTTTACGAATAAATAATTTCCTATGTAGCGGCGTCGGCCCGTATCTCATGAGCATCTCTCGATGGTGCTTTGTCGCATAACCTTTATGTACGGCAATTCCGTATTCTGGATACTGCTCGTCCCATTCCGCACACATTCGATCTCTCGTCACTTTGGCGATGATGGAAGCAGCCGCGATGGATTGACTTAACGCATCCCCATGAATGATGGCCGATTGCGGTAGATCTATGTCCACATTTTCAGCATCAACTAGTAAATAATCCGGTACTTGATCCAGTTTCTCTACCGCTCGCTTCATGGCTAGTCTTGATGCTTGTTTGATATTTATTGCTTCTATGTCATCTACGTTGACAATGCCAACACCAACCGATATAGCCTCATTCATTATCTGATCGAACAAAAGTTCGCGCTTCTTCTCCGATAGCTTCTTGGATTCATTTACACCTTCAAGTACATGTCCCATCGGAAGAATAACCGCGGCAGCCACGACATCCCCAAATAGGCAACCGCGACCAACCTCATCTATACCTGCTATTGCCGTGAAACCTTGCTGCCATATGTCTTTCTCATGTTCTAGCACTATCTCGGCCCCTTTCCCATGCCTTCATTATAAGGGATCACCACTTCTTCAAGCCACACCCATTTTTTTCAACTTTATCTCTACAAAAAAAGAAAAACCCAAGGCTCAGCCCCAGGTTCTTCCTGATTCATCATCATTAAAATGGTCGTTCCAATGAAATACGTCCCATTTTCCCTGCTCTCAGATCACGAATAATAATGAGGGAAGCTTTGTCCAAATCGACTTTTCCCCCGCTCACGATAGCGCCGCGCTTACGCCCGATCGCTTCCATGACCTTCACCATTTCTTGAATATTATCCATATCTTCCGGTAGTTCCTGAACACCAAAGCGCTCTTGGATACCAGCTCCATAATGCTGAACCATATATTTAATGGTAAACAAAGCTACGTCATCTAAATGCAGAAGCTCTTCCTTAATTGCCCCAGTTGCAGCCAAACGCATGCCAACCATCTGGTCTTCAAATTTAGGCCACAAAATCCCCGGTGTATCGAGCAGATCCATCTCGGTGCCAACCTTGATCCATTGCTGACCTTTGGTCACACCAGGCTTATCACCCGTCGCAGCAATCTTCTTACCCGCCAACTGATTAATAAGAGTGGACTTACCGACGTTCGGAATGCCAACAATGAGCGCTCTAATCGCACGGGGATTAATCCCTTTACGCAGCATCGTCTCAATTTTATGAGCCCACAGCTGTTTGACGCGAGGCAGAATCTCCTTGACATGCGTTCCGTTCGCAGCGTCAATTGGCAAGGCAGGTAAGCCTTGATCTGCAAAATATTTCACCCATTCTGCCGTTACTTGCGGGTCAGCCAGGTCATTTTTGTTGAGCAATACGAGACGCGGCTTGCCTTTTAAAATCTCATCAACCATCGGGTTCCGGCTGGATAGCGGGATTCGGGCATCCAAGAGCTCAATCACGACGTCAATCAGTTTAAGCTTTTCCTCAATCTGTCTGCGAGCCTTGGTCATGTGACCGGGAAACCATTGAATGGTCATTTCTCTTCACCTCAAAAATGTATGAAACTAATTTTCTTCACCGGCCAGAAAATCACTTCTGCACGGCCTACGATTTTATTGTAAGGCACAAAGCCAACACTTTTCGTACGACTATCTTTGGAATTCGGACGATTGTCACCCATGGCAAAAATCTCGCCTTCCGGCACTTTTGTTTCCGGGAAATCCAGTAAAGTATTGTAAGGATGGCCTTCTTTAACCGCTTGATCAATAGCAGCTTGAATAAATGGTTGTGCCAGTTCTTCACCGTTAATGTACACCTTGTCCCCAACTACCTTCACGGTTTCTCCAGGTAGGGCGATGACACGCTTAATATAATCTTTGCCTTCAGGTGCGTGGAAAACGATGACTTCGCCTCGCTTCGGATCACGAATATCGTACACAATTTTATTGACAATCAATCGCTCTCCCGTAAAGAAATTCGGATGCATCGAATCTCCATCAACAATAAATGGGGAGAAGAGGAACCAACGAATAATAATAACAAGCACACCTGCGATTACTAACGCTTTTATCCATTCCCACGTTTCACTTTTTGTTTGTACGGTCTTTGCTGGAGTAGCACTGATCGGCTGATTGGGTTGCATTTGATCGTTATGTTCCATCACTGACGGCCTCTCTTCCAGTTTTGGTATGATCTCTATTATGTCCTATTATGTACAGAAAAAATGAAAAGGAGACTTGACTGAACAAGCCCCCCATTTTACTATCGAATTTCTTTAATTCTTGCTGCTTTACCACGAAGACCACGCAGATAATAAAGTTTCGCACGACGAACTTTACCACGGCGAGCCACTTCAATCTTGTCAATCTTCGGAGAATGGAATGGGAAAGTTCTTTCCACACCCACACCGTAAGAAATTTTACGAACTGTAAACGTTTCGCTGATTCCACCGCCGTGGCGTTTAATAACAACACCTTCGAACAGCTGAATACGCTCACGTGTACCCTCGATAACTTTTACGTGTACTTTAAGTGTGTCTCCTGGACGAAAATTAGGAATATCCGTACGGAGTTGCTCTTTCGTAATCTCTTGAATAAGATTCATAGTTGACTCCCTCCTTCCACACAGGTGTTCATTCCGCTAATAGTTAGTAAAATCTAAGTTGTTATGCGTAGAGGACCACCAGACTCGAACTGTTGAAAAAATCACAACAGAATATATAATATCATAGTCCCAGGATTAATTCAATAGAGAAGATTCCGAGGACTTATATATTTTGTTCTTGCTTTTGCTTTTTCCACTCAGCCACCCATAGCTTTTCCTCTTTGGACAATATTCTGCCCTCAAGTAAATCTGGCCGGCGCTCTAAAGTCCGGATGAGTGACTCTTTGTTCCGCCATTTCTTCACATTGGCATGGTGACCCGATAAAAGCATCTCAGGAACTTCCCAATCTCTGAACTTGGCGGGGCGTGTGTAATGAGGATATTCCAGAAGTCCCGTTGAGAAAGAATCCGTCACAGCAGACATCTCGTTCCCGAGTACCCCAGGTAGAAGTCTCACTACACTGTCTATAATGACCATAGCGGGTATTTCACCACCGGTTAGTACATAATCACCTACAGACAGCTCGTCCGTCACTAGATACTGTCTAATCCGTTCATCATATCCCTCATAGTGGCCACAAATAAATACAAGATGCTCTTCACCAGCTAGTTCTTCCGCTTTCTTCTGGGTAAAGGTCTCCCCCTGTGGACATAACAAGATGACCCGCGGCTTGACAGCTACTCCTTCAGCTGTTTGATGCGTTGGCAAATCTTCAACGGCACCAAAAATCGGTTCTGGCTTTAGTACCATCCCCCCGCCGCCGCCATAAGGGTAATCGTCAACCGTATTATGCTTATTCGTGGAATAATCTCGAAAATTAACCGTGCTCAAGGAAACGATTCCTTTATCACGCGCTTTCCCTAAAATACTAGAAGAGAACACGCCTTCAAACATTTCTGGGAATAAGGTTAAGACATCAACTCTCATTCCAATAACCCTTCCATCAGATGAATTCGAATTGTTTTGTTCGGAATATCCACGTTAAGAATGACATCATCAATAACGGGAAGTAATAGCTGCTTACCTTTAGGTAAAGCAACCACCCAGACATCGTTAGCTCCTGGCGTTAGTATTTCAGAGATCAGCCCCAGCTCTTGCTCATCTTCTGTAACAACTTTACAACCGATGATTTCGTGATAATAATACTCTCCCTCTTCCAGCGGCTTTTGATCCTTAGCCTCAATCTTTAGCAGGGAGCCTTTAAATTTCTCAACATCATTAATATTCGAGAATTGACTGAACAAGACAATAAATACGTTTTTATGTAAGCGGGACGTTTTCACTGTCACCGGCGTTTGCTTATTTTGAGAGTCTACAATGATTAATGAATTTCCCACATCGAACCGTTCTGGAAAATCTGTTTCAGGCACGATTTTTAACTCCCCACGTATCCCGTGGCTATTTACGACTTTACCAACCGTCACTAATTTCTCCGTCATATGTGCTTGCCCAACCTCCACATTAAATTACCTTCTTTTCATATGCGAAAAAAGGCTAGGAATTGAATCCTAACCTCATTTCTTATGAAACGATTTCAACGGCTACCCGCTTCGTTTCTTTCACAGCTGCCGACGTGACAACTGTACGGAGCGATTTCGCAATCTTGCCTTGCTTGCCAATCACTTTACCGACATCGTCGGGATGAACAGAAAGCCTGTACTCGATCTTGTCCTCTTTCTCCACCACAGCGACACGTACCTCTTCCGGATGATCGACAAGAGCCTTAGCAATAACGGTGATAAGATCCTTCATGAACCCACCCTCCGAAAGATAACAGATTACTTCTGTAATTTCAGCTCGTGAAACTTAGTCATCAAACCTGCTTTTGAGAACAGGCTGCGAACTGTATCGGACGGTTGAGCGCCAGTTTGAAGCCATTTAAGCGCTTTTTCCTCATCAAGAACCACAGCTGCTGGTTCAGCAATTGGATTATAAGTACCGATTTCTTCGATAAAACGACCATCACGCGGGGAACGGGAATCCGAAACCACGACACGGTAGAAAGGAGCTTTATGAGCGCCTACACGTTTAAGACGAATACGTACTGCCATTGAAAAATCACCTCCTACTTAGAATAAACACCATTATTTAAAAGGGAAATTTAAATCCCTTGCCTAACTTTTTCATGCCTTTGGCACCTTTCGGTCCCATCATACCCGAGAATTGCTTCATCATCTTACGCATATCATCGAACTGCTTGATGAAACGATTGACTTCCTGCACCGTATTCCCGCTCCCTGCTGCAATCCGCTTGCGACGATTTGCATTCAGCAGCTCAGGCTTACGCTTCTCTTCGGTTGTCATCGACTTCACAATAGCTTCAACGCGAGCCATTTGCTTCTCGTCAACCTTCATATCTTTCATGCCTTTAATCTTGTTCGCTCCAGGCAGCATATCAAGAATTTGGTCAAGTGGCCCCATCTTCTTCACTTGCTCCATCTGCTCAATGAAGTCCTCGAAGGTGAATTCAGCGTTGCGCATTTTGCGCTCCATCTCTTTCGCCTTATCCATATCGATACCAGCTTGCGCTTTCTCAATTAAGGAGAGCATATCGCCCATACCGAGAATTCTTGAGGCCATACGGTCAGGATAAAATGGTTCTAAAGCATCCATTTTCTCACCGCTGGCTACGAACTTGATCGGACAACCTGTTACCGCCTTGACGGATAACGCAGCACCACCGCGCGTATCTCCATCTAGTTTGGTTAACACAACACCGGATAATTCAAGCTGTTGATGAAAGCTTTCTGCCACATTGACAGCGTCTTGCCCTGTCATCGCATCGACAACTAGCAAAATCTCATCTGGGCTCGTAGCTTCACGAATATTCTTGAGCTCGTCCATAAGGTTTTCATCAATGTGCAAGCGACCTGCTGTATCGATAATCACATAGTCATTACCGTTATCCTTCGCGTGTTGAAGACCCGCTTTGGCAATCTCGACAGGGCTCACTTTATCACCTAGTGAGAAAACCGGCACCTTCAGTTGTTCACCCAGCACTTCCAACTGCTTAATCGCCGCGGGACGATAAATGTCACACGCAACAAGAAGCGGTCTGTGATTCTGTTTCAACAACATTTTAGCTAATTTGCCTGAGGTCGTTGTTTTACCAGCCCCTTGCAAACCAGCCATCATAATAACCGTCGGCGGTCGATTCGAACGTGCTAGCTTACTTTGTGTACCACCCATAAGGGCTGTAAGTTCTTTGTTCACGATATCGATAACAACCATGCCCGGCGTGAAAGATTTCAGAACTTCTTGTCCGATCGCTTGCTCTTTCACTTTCGCAATAAAGTCTTTCACAACTTTAAAGTTAACGTCCGCTTCAAGCAGTGCCAATCGTACCTCGCGAAGCGCTTCGCCTACATCTTCTTCCGTCAGCTTACCTTTGCTTCTCAGCTTGCCGAACACATTCTGCAATCGGTTTGCTAATCCTTCAAATGCCATGCGCTTCACCTCCTGCTTCTAACTAAGGTTTCAATCCATGCCTACTATTGTATCAAAAAGCTCTGTCACTTTCCTCTTTAGCGCCGGATCACAATCACTCAATCCAGCATCTAAATCTTGACGCAGCTTCATGCGTTGTTCGTGCTTATGTAACAGCTTTAACTTACTCTCATATTCCTGCAGTGTCAATTCCGCACGTTTGATATGCTCATAGACCGCTTGGCGGCTGATCGTGAAGTTCTCAGCAATCTCCCCGAGGGAGTAATCATCATGGAAGTACAGTTCAAGAAATGTTCGCTGTTTATCGGTCAACAATGCTTCATAGAAATCAAACAGCAGGTTAATGCGATTCGTTTTCTCCAACATAGGATCGACAGTCATAATCTACCTCCGTAAAGGTTGCACACTTGACACCAGCACAACAGAACCTATCATACTGAATTCCAAGATGATTGTCAAGCATTATACCTTGTCAGTATTTTCACCTATCCATTTACCAAAAAGCGCATGCACAAACTGCTCGGAATCGAACTGCTGGAGATCATCCATCTTCTCACCAAGCCCTACATATTTAACCGGTAACGAGAGTTCTTGACGGATCGCCACGACGATCCCCCCCTTAGCTGTTCCATCTAATTTGGACAATACTAAGCCCGTTAGACCTGTTTTATCACCAAAAAGCTTAGCTTGGCTAAGTGCATTTTGACCAGTCGTTGCATCCAGAACAAGAATAACTTCATGGGGAGCATCAGGCACTTCGCGTTGGATCACACGATAAATTTTGTTAAGCTCCTCCATCAAATTCACTTTGTTCTGCAAACGCCCCGCCGTATCGCATAAAAGAATGTCTACACCGCGTGTTTTGGCTGCTTGTACAGCATCGTACATAACCGCGGCAGGATCTGCACCGGATTGTTGCTTAATCACATCAACACCTACGCGCTCACCCCAGGTTTCAAGCTGCTCAATGGCGCCTGCACGGAACGTATCACCAGCGGCCATCAGCACCTTCTTCCCTTGAGATTTGAACATGTGAGCCATTTTACCGATCGTCGTCGTCTTACCTACACCGTTAACACCAACGAACAGGATAACCGTCAAGCCATTAGGATTGATGTTTAGCCCGGCATCCGCATCCCCTTTTAACAACTCAATCAGTTTTTCTGAAAGGATCGGTTGAAGCTCGGCCGGATCTTCAATTTTACGTTTTTTTACCTCAGCACGAAGTTCATCAATCAACTTGAGAACCGTATTCACGCCAACGTCTGCGCCAATTAGGATCTCTTCCAGTTCTTCGTAAAAATCTTCATCTATTTTCTTGCGTCGGCTAAATAAATCATCGACACGGTTCACGAACGCATCCCGCGTTTTCGTTAAACCTTCCTTAAATTTATTGGTTACTGCTTCAGCTTTACCTGAAATGCTTTCTTTCAATCGTTTAAAAAAGCTCATAGTTCCTCCTAAATATATCCCCTATTTCTATTCTTATGACGCCGTCATCGTAGCTTCTTCGTCTTCTAGTCGAACCGATACAAGCTTAGAAACGCCGCCTTCTTGCATGGTGACGCCATACAACACATCTGCTTCTTCCATCGTTCCTTTACGGTGTGTAACAACGATAAATTGCGTCATTTCCGAAAATTCTCGCAAATACTCGGCAAAACGAGATACGTTCGCCTCGTCTAACGCGGCTTCTACCTCATCCAGTACGCAGAATGGCACTGGTTTTACACGAATAATGGAGAACAAGAGAGCAATCGCAGTCAATGCACGTTCGCCACCAGATAGCAATTGCAGGTTTTGCAGCTTTTTGCCTGGCGGCTGAGCCACAATCTCAATACCCGTGTCGAGCATGTTCTCAGGCTCCGACAGAATTAAATCTGCGCGGCCACCACCGAATAGCTTCGCAAAGACAACCCCAAAATGGGAGCGAATTGCATCGAACGTCGTTTTAAAGCGTTTGGACATTTCTTGATCCATCTCACGAATGACTTGGTACAAGGTTGTTTTCGCTTCGATCAAATCATCCTTCTGCGAACTCAAGAACTCAAAGCGTTCAGATACACGCGCGTACTCCTCAATTGCACCGAGGTTCACATCACCTAGCGATGTTATTTCTCGTTTCAACTCGCGTACTTTACTCTGTGTTCCCTGAATATCCTCAGGTACGGGATAACGCATTTTCGCCAGCTCGTAGCTAAGCTCATATTCTTCGGCAAGCTTTTTGAGCAGATTCTCAAGCTCCACATCTAATCGCGTCACGCGAACCTCGGTTTGATGAAGATTTTCTTCCACTTGCTTCAGCTGGATACGCTGCGTACGTGTCTCATTTTCGCCGAGTTCGAGCTTCTGTAACCAGTCCATACGCTCTGCACGCTTGAACTCGATACTTTCGGAGCATTGCTGCTTCTTAAGCTTCAAATCATTTAAGAGCTCAATTTGCAGGACAGTTTCTTGTTCAAGTGTTGCCATATCACTTTCTAACTGAGTTAATAGGCCGCGATTGACTTCTATCTCACGCTCCACATCACTTAGATCCTGTTGTAAACGTCTTTGTTGATCTTGAAGGGATTGCTTCTCTTGTGAAGTCGATGCCACTTTCACCTTCAAATCTGTCAATTGGCTTTGCAGCTCTTCTTTTTCGGATTCACTTGCTTTACGTGAGCTCTCGGCATCACGAATCGCTTGTTGAAGCGAAGCTTCCTCTTCTTGAAGCTGTGCGAGAGTTGCTTCGCTTTCGACCTTCTTGCGGCTAAAATCAGTTCGTTCACCCATGAGCGCGCCTCTGTCTTGGCTATCCAACGTCAACTGCTCTTCAACTGTACGGCTTTCCGATTCCAGCGGATTCAATTCCGCGCGAATTTGCTGCTCCGTAATGCGCTGCTGCTCACCCAGTTGTCGAAGCTGTTCGACCTTCAGCATTTCATCGGTAATTTCTCGCTTCAATGAGCTGGATTGACTTCTCAGACCACTAAGCTGCTCCTCAGATGTTGCGATCTCAGCATCAAGTTCTTCGATTTGACGCTGACGCCCCAACAAATTCGTCGATTTCTTCTGTAAGCTTCCGCCCGTCATGGAACCACCTGGATTAACAACATCTCCTTCGAGCGTCACGACACGGTAGCGATACTGCGCTTTAGCCGCGATATGGTTAGCATCTTCTAGACTCTCAGCTACGACGACATTCCCTAATAGGCTGGAGAATATATTTGTATACGTCGAATCGAAAGAAACGAGATCAACTGCAATCCCAACAAAGCCCTTCGAGGCTTTCAACGTCTGACTCTCATGGTCAGATATCGAGCGTCCGCGAATAACATTCATCGGCAAGAAAGTAGCTCGTCCCATTTGACGACGCTTCAAGAAGGCAATCGCCTCACGACCATCTGCTTCTGTCTCAACGATAATATTTTGCAGGGCACCACCTAGTGCTGTCTCAATGGCAATTTCCACATTTGCAGGCACTTTGACAAGCTCAGCAACCGCACCTCGAATACCGCGCAAATCTTTGCGTGTTTTCGCTTTAAGTACTTCCTTAACACCTTGTTGGAAGCCATCATAATCATTGGCCATTTCTTTCATGGTGTCGCGGCGGGAAATTAACGCATCGAGCTTTTGCTCCCATTTCCGCACCATCGACTGCGCTTCATCGAGCAACCCTTGCTTGCTCTTTAACGCTTGGGTAAATTGGACGTAGTCCTGCCTTGCTTTCTCAATGTCCCCTACTGTCTCTTGCAGTTTAGCTGTAAGCTCCTGCTTGCGTCGTGTTATACTCTCTCGCTGATCCGCCCACTTCTGACGTTCCTCATCAAGTCTTTCCAATCGGCGCCCGATGCTTTCAATTTGCTGCTCGGCGTAGCGAATTTCATTGCGTGACTGTGCCATACGGTTGAGGGTTTCCAACAATTCACCCTTCAATTGCTCTTCAGGCGAAGAACTGATGCCTCCGCTTACCCCTTGTAAGCGCTGTTCCTCAGCGGTTAGCTTGGCTTGGAATTCGAACAACTGCGCACCGATGTGAATGATTTTATCACGCTGTTCGCTCAAATCTGCTTCTTTATCTAGTTTTCGCTGCTCTTGCATAGCGATTGTGGTGCTTAGTTGCTGATGATTCGTCACATAGTTCTTCTTCCGTTCTTTGAGAACCTCACCGTGACCCTCACACTTCTCGAATTCCTCACTCAGACCTAACAAACTCTCTTGCAGCGTTTCTAATTCCTCTTCCAGCCTTCGCGTTTCCCAACGATGCTTTTCCAAATGCGCATCATGTTGGTTTACAATTGTAGACAGCTCCGTTTGCTCTTTCGTTAACTTCTCCAGCAGCTGTGTAGCGTCATTCCAAGCTACATAAATCTGATCGATCTGATGGACATACATTGAGATCTCGCTACTCTTGAGCGTTTCCTTCAATTCTTTAAAACGAATCGCTTTCTCCGCCTGATCTCGAAGTGGCTCAACTTGATCCTCGAGCTCTGAGACTAAATCATGAATCCGCAGCAAATTCTGCTCGGTATCGTTTAATTTCTTCTCTGCTTCGCGCTTTCGTGATTTATATTTAACAATCCCCGAAGCTTCTTCAAAGATGCCTCGACGATCTTCCGATTTCGTACTCAAAATTTCTTCAATTCGCCCTTGGCCAATAATGGAATACGCTTCTTTCCCGATACCGGTGTCCATGAACAATTCCGTGATATCTTTCAAGCGACAAGGTTGTTTATTGATCAAATATTCACTATCGCCATTACGATGTACTCTACGCGTCACCGTCACTTCGTTAAAGTCAAGCGGAAGCGATTGCGAAGAATTATCTAATGTGAGCGAGACTTCCCCATAATTCACTGCACGACGTGCATCGCTGCCAGCGAAAATAACATCTTCCATTTTACCGCCACGCAAGGATTTCGCGCTCTGTTCTCCTAACACCCAACGGATCCCGTCCGAGATATTACTCTTTCCACTCCCGTTAGGACCTACAACCGCGGTTATGCCTCGTACAAATTCGAGTTCCGTCCGATCCGCGAATGATTTAAATCCGGATAATTCGATCCGTTTCAAAAACATGGTCTCACCTCAAAAAGTATTGTAACATATCGTCTATCAAAATAAGAGAAAAAAACAAAAAAGGCAGCAGCTGCCGCCTCTTCTGGTTTTTCCACTATCGTAGTACGGTTACGTTTAATTTGGACAGTGCACCAGCAGCAGCCTGCTGTTCCGCCTCTTTCTTAGAACGACCTGCACCGGTTCCCAGAAGCTCGCCATCCATGTGCACTTCTGCAACGAACTCTCGCTCATGTGCAGGCCCACGTTCATTCACAATCCGGTATTCCAAGGAACCCATATTATGATGTTGGGTATGCTCTTGCAATTGCGTCTTGTAGTCAATCACAAGCAACTTGCCCTCACTGGAAATTTTGGCAAACACATGCTTCTGAAGAAACGTTTTTACCGTATCCAATCCTTGGTCTAGATATAAAGCGCCAACAAAGGATTCGAACACATCTGCCAACAGTGCTGGCCGAGAGCGTCCTCCCGTCAACTCTTCCCCTTTGCCTAGTAAGACAAAGGAACCAAAATCCAAATCTTCGGCAAATGTCACGAGCGACGGCTCGCAGACAATAGATGCCCTCAGCTTCGTTAATTCACCTTCTGAACGCCCAGGATAAGATTCATATAAAAATTCCGAAACTGTTAATTCAAGTACGGCATCTCCAAGAAACTCAAGCCGTTCGTTATCTTTATGTCCAGCAATACGGTGTTCATTCACATAGGAAGAGTGTGTGAATGCTTGCTTCAGCAGCTCCATTTTGCGAAACGAAACACCTAACTGATTCTGTAAATCCTTAATTTCACGGTTCACGTCGTACTTCACCACCCGGAGAAAATGATATTCCGTTATCTTTCGTCGCAGGCATGGTAATTATGCTTGAAATTTTTTCATGATGATCGTTGCATTGTGACCACCGAAACCGAAGGAGTTCGACATCGCAATACTTACGTTCGCTTCACGCGCTTTGTTTGGCACATAATCCAAATCACACTCAGGATCTTGATTGTCCAAATTGATTGTCGGGGCAATAAGGCTATTGGCAATTGTTAATCCACAAATGACAGCTTCCACACCGCCGGCAGCGCCAAGTAAATGACCTGTCATGGATTTCGTCGAGCTAACAGCAACCTTGTAGGCATGCTCGCCTAGCGCTTTCTTAATGGCAATGGTTTCTGATTTATCACCTACAGGCGTCGATGTGCCGTGAGCATTAATGTAAGAAATGGCGTCAGGCGTAATTCCTGCGTCCTTGATCGCTTTCACCATACAACGCGCAGCGCCATCTGGGTCTGGATCTGTCATGTGATAAGCGTCGCCGCTCATGCCGTAGCCGATAACTTCTGCGTAGATGCGTGCGCCACGCTTCTGAGCATGCTCAAGTGACTCCAGAATGAGTACACCAGCACCTTCACCCATAACAAAGCCATCGCGACCTGTATCAAACGGACGACTTGCCAAATGCGGCTCTTCATTGCGAGTTGACATCGCACGCAGTGCGCAGAAACCTGCTACACCAATCGGCGTAATCGTCGCTTCAGCACCACCGCAAATCATCACGTCTGCGTCACCACGTTGAATCATTTTGAAAGAGTCACCAATGGAGTGCGTCCCTGTTGCACAAGCTGTTACAGCTGTGGAGTTCGGCCCTTTCGCACCTGTGACCATGGATACATGGCCAGATGCCATGTTCGCAATCATCATCGGAATAAAGAAAGGAGAAACACGTTTAGGACCCTTTTCTAACAAAATCCGATGCTGCTCTTCCCATGTATTCAAACCGCCTATGCCTGATCCAACTGAAACGCCTACGCGCTCCGGATCAGTATCTTCATTCACATTCAAGTTCGCGTCCTTAAGTGCATTTAAAGCACCAGCAACTGCGAATTGAACGAAACGGTCCATCCGGCGAGATTCTTTGCGATCCACATAGTTCTCAATATTAAAATCTTTGATTTCGGCCGCAATCCGTGTTGGGTATTCGCTTACATCAAAGTTCTCAATCATACCAACGCCTGATTTACCTGAAGACAGGTTTCCCCAGAATGTTTCTAAATCTTGACCAAGGGCAGTAACTACGCCCATCCCTGTAATTACAACTCTGTTCATTTGTACCACCTTCTATGTAGTCATTCATATTTTTTTATTATTGAGAATGGAGAGAAGTCCCGTCTTTATTAGAAACGGGACTCTGTAGACTATTACGTATGAGATTTTATGTAATTCGTAACTTCTCCTACTGTCGTAATCTTCTCAGCATCTTCATCTGAAATTTCTAAATCGAACTCATCTTCTAATTCCATTACTAATTCAACTACATCGAGAGAATCAGCACCTAGGTCTTCTTTGAAAGATGCTTCGAGGGTGACTTCAGCTTCATCAACCCCTAGACGATCGACTACAATTCGTTTAACACGATCCAATACGTCGGACATCCGGTTCACCTCCTCATTTGGTATTATACGAGAATCTTTGACAGATTGCCAGTAGACAATTTTGAGATTCTCATTTTCCAGAAACTTACATGTACATTCCGCCGTCTACATGGAGAGTTTGCCCTGTCATGTAAGAGGCATCGTCAGATGCTAAGAAGCGAACTACCTTTGCAATTTCCTCTGGCTGCCCAAGGCGTTCCAGCGGGATTTGCTTCAGCATGTGTTCACGCATCTCAGCAGACAATTTGTCTGTCATATCGGTTTCAATAAAGCCTGGCGCAACCGCGTTCACGGTAATGCCACGCGAGGAAAGCTCTCTCGCTGTAGCCTTCGTAAGGCCGATTACACCTGCTTTTGCTGCTACATAGTTGGCCTGACCCGGGTTACCGAGCACACCAACTACAGAAGATATATTGATAATTCGACCGAAGCGCTGCTTCATCATCGGACGTGTAACGGCTTTGACACAGTTGAACACGCCTTTGAGATTCGTCGCGATCACTTGATCGAATTCTTCTTCTTTCATTCGCATGATTAAATTGTCTCTTGTTATGCCCGCATTATTCACGAGAATATCAATTTTGCCAAAAACTTCTAGCGTTTGCTTCACAAGGTCGTCAGATTCCTGATAGCTGCTTACGTCTGCACGCAATTTAATCGCTTTGCGGCCCATCGCTTCAATCGCAGCTACAACCTCACCAGCAGCAGCTTCACTACCTGCGTAGTTGACCACAACATCGGCCCCATGCTCGGCCAAATGCAAAGCAATCGCACGGCCAATGCCACGTGAAGCTCCTGTGACTAGCGCCACTTTACCCGTTAACATGATTGTGCACCTCCTGCGTGTACTTGTCCAGCGCCTCAAGGCTGCCAATCGACACGGTTTTCACCGTTTTGTCGACTTTTTTGATCAGACCGGCAAGCACGGTTCCCGAGCCCAGCTCGATGAATGTATCTACGCCTTGGCTGATCAGGTACGTGATCGTGTCTTCCCAAAGGACAGGGGAATACACCTGCTCCACCAGCAAGCCGCGAATATCACTCGGCTGAGTCACAGGACGAGCCGTTACGTTGGCTACAACGGGTACAGCAGCATCGCTCATTTTGATGGACGCAAGCACCTCAGCGAGGCGCTCCGAGGCTGGTTTCATGAGGGAAGAGTGAAACGGCCCGCTCACTTCAAGCGGGATGGCACGCTTCGCGCCAGCTTCCTTGCAGCGTTCGACAACCGCTGCAACGCCTTCCTTACTGCCCGAGACGACAATCTGTCCCGGGCAGTTCACATTGGCGAGCTCCACGACGGAGCCGCCGCTTGTAATTGCCGTGCAAAGCTCCGCCAGCGCTCCGCGCTCGGCTCCCAGCACGGCTGCCATGGCACCCAGGCCGCCTGGGACGGCCTGTTCCATGAACTCGCCGCGTGCGCGCACGGTGCGGACCGCGTCTTCGAACGCGAGCACGCCGGCTGCGACGAGCGCGCTGTACTCACCCAGACTATGTCCTGCGACATAGTCGGGAGTGATGCCAGCAGCCTTGAACGCCTCCAGACAAGCGATGCTTGTCGTTAGCAGCGCCGGCTGTGTGTGGTATGTGATCTTCAGTTGGTCCTCTGGACCTTGGAAGATCAGATCTGACAAGGAAAAACCTAGCGCTTCATTCGCGCGGTCGAAATAGTCCTTGGCAGCTGGCAACGCGTTGTACAGGTCTTGTCCCATACCAACGGATTGAGAGCCTTGGCCCGGAAATACAAATGCTATTTTACCCATACGAGAAAAGGATCCCCTTCCACGATATATTCAGTCATTTTTACACATACATAAGTTCATCAAACTAACTACCAAACTAAAGCTGTCGCACCCCAAGTGAGTCCGCCGCCAAATCCAACTAAGATAAGCCGATCACCTTCGTTTAGTCTGCCTTGTTCGGAAGCTTCTGCTAATGCAACCGGAATGGAAGCAGCTGACATATTACCGTACTTGTCCAAGTTAATCATACATTTGTCTTCCGACAATTCCAAACGATTCAGCGAGGATTGAATAATTCGCATATTGGCTTGGTGAGGTACAAGCAGATCAATATCTGTTTTCTCCCAGCCCGCTTTGCGAAGAGCTTCATCCGCTGCATTTCCCATAATGCGAACTGCAAATTTGAAAACCTCAGCGCCCGCCATGTAGATGTAATGCAAACGTTGGTCAAGAGAGTTCTGGGAAGCTGGATTTCGGGAACCGCCCCCCTCAATTTTCAGAAGAGGACCTCCGGTACCGTCAGCGCCTAATTCGAAGGATTTGAAGCCTCTTTCTTCCGGTACTTCGCCAATAACAACTGCGCCCGCTCCATCTCCAAATAGAATGCAGGTATTGCGGTCCGTGTAATCGGTAATTTTGGACAAACAATCTGCGCCAATGACAAGCGCGTATTTATATGTACCAGTTGCGATGAAATTAGCGGCATTCGCTAGTCCATAGACGAAACCTGAACAAGCTGCTGATAAATCGAACGCCGCTGCTTTCTTCGCTCCCAGCTTCTCTTGAAGAATACATGCTGTTGATGGAAATGACATATCCGGTGTAATCGTTGCTACGATGATCAAATCGAGTTGATCTGCTGTGATCCCTGCATTTGACAGCGCTACTACGGAAGCTTCATAGCAGAGATCAGACGTAGCTTGTCCTTCTGCTGCGATTCTTCTTTCACGGATGCCTGTTCGAGATACGATCCACTCATCATTCGTTTCCACCATGGTTTCTAGCTCTTGATTCGTTAAAATGCGTTCTGGTACATATTTACCCGTTCCGAGTACCCCAACTGGTATTAAGTTCATGTTGTTATATCTCGCTTCCCGCGGCTAATTTCGGCAGATATGGTGCCAACCAAATCATTTTGTAACGCGATTCTTGCTTGACGTACGGCATTCTTAATGGCATTTGCGTCGGAAGAACCGTGACTTTTGAGGACTAGTCCATCAATGCCTAAAAAGGGTGCTGCACCATGTTCATTATAATCCAGCTTCTTACGGAATTGCGTCAACCCTGGTTTCAAAACGGCTGCTGCAAGCTTGGTGAATATGGATTTCGTAAATTCCTGCTTTAAAGCTGAGAATATGGCGGACGCAGCGCCCTCCAATGTTTTCAACATAATATTTCCAGCAAATCCATCGCAAACAATGACGTCACATTGCGCGCGCAGCACCTGCGAGGACTCCACATTACCCACAAAATAAATCGGAGCTTGTTCCAATAAAGGATATGCTGTTTTGGTTAATTCATTCCCTTTGGTCGATTCCGTCCCTACATTCAACAATCCTACGCGAGGTTTATCAACACCATGCACTTTGGAACGATAAATGCTGCCCATAATCGCATATTGAATTAATTGCTCTGGGGTTGCATCCATGTTCGCTCCCAAATCCAAGGCAAGCACACCATGACCGTCCATCGTCGGGATCATTGGTGCTAATGCTGGACGTTCAATACCAGGAATTCTTCCTACAATAAGCAATCCAGTCGTCATTAGTGCTCCAGTATTGCCCGCAGAAATCATAGCTTCTGCTTCTTTCTCCCGAACTAGTCTTCCTGCCACAACCATAGAAGCGTCTTTTTTCCGACGAACCGCTTTAACCGGCTCATCTTCGGCTTCAATGACTTCTTCCGAATGTCGAATCGTTAGGTTATCCGGCCTCTCTGTGAGGTGAGCTTCTATCGCCGCGCTGTTACCGACTAGAATGATATGTACGTCCTTCCACTCTTTCGCCGCTGCGAGAGCACCCTCAACTACGATCTTAGGCGCATGATCTCCGCCCATTGCATCAATCGCGATCCGCATGGAGCTTGTCCTCCCTATCTAGATGTTGCTCTTTCTTCGAATGAAAGATGACAAAGTTGCCTCGAAACACCGTCTCTTCGCCCACATAAGTGAACACCTCTACACGTGCTTTCCCTTTGGAAACAGACCGCACATAGGCTTTGGCGACACACTTCTCTCCTAGCTTTACTGAGCGAACAAATCGGATATCAGCCGAAGCTGTTAAAGCAATCGGATCGTCGATGACAGCAACAGCCAACGAGTTGGCTTGTGAGAAAATATGATGTCCTCTGGCAATTTTGGTTCTGGAAAAAATATGGTCTTCTTTAATTTCAAAAATCGAAATACCGCTCTGATCCAACTGTAAGTCAATGACTTCCCCAATAACTTCATCAATTGGAAGTGAACGTACAGGATCATACGTTTTGACGGCCATATGCTTCATACGTTCCCGCAATTCAGGAATACCGAGTTCTAATCGATCCAATCGGACAGTTTGGATACTAACCCCAAACGTTCGCATCAATTCCTCATCCGTCATAAAGGGGTTCGCTTCAATGGCCTGCAACAGCTGCTGCTGCCTTTGTCGTTTAGGAAGGCGTTCGATGGTAAGCACCACCTTATCTCGTGAGATCTCATCTTATTACCAGATACTAAACTGTAGTATATTAAATTTACAACCAAAAAGAAAGCAAAAAAAATAGCACCTCACCTAGGATGAAGTACTATGTCCAATCTTATGCTTTTACGATCTCTCTGCTTTTGTAAGTTCCGCAAGACTTGCACACGTGGTGTGCTAGCTTCAGTTCTGCACATTGTTCACATTTCACCATGCCTGGAACTTCCAATTTAAAGTGAGTACGGCGCTTGTCACGACGAGTTTTGGACGTTCTTCTTTGAGGTACTGCCATCTTCAAAACACCTCCTTATACGAATTTCGGCGTTGCCTTATTCTTTGTTAAAAAAGTCCGCGAGACCTGCAAGTCTAGGATCAATCTTGTCCTGCTTACAGCCGCAATCACGATCATTGCGATTTTCTCCGCACACGGGGCAGAGACCTTTGCACGCTTCGTCACAAAGTGGTATGTACGGTAAACCAACCACTACATTCTCTATAACGTAAGGCTCCAAATCTACTTTATCCCCAACCACCAGATGAATGTCCTCGTCTAGCTCTGGATCTTCTTCTTCCGGCTTTTGCATGAAAACTTCCTTGAAAGGAAGTTTAATTGTTTGGTTCGTGTGCGTTAAGCAACGGGAACAGCTTAACTCCAAGTCTAGCGTTAACGTACCGTTAACTTTAACTAATCCTTCTTCATACTTTGCATGAAGATTCGCATGAACAGGTCCATGATTAAGAATGTCTTGACGACCCTCGAAAGGTTCTGTCAAATTCATAACTTCGCTCATAGGTACCGATTGTCCTTGCAGAGATAGCTCTCTAAAACGAATTTGCATGATATCACCCCAAACAAACAAAGATTATTATATCCATTATGCATACCTTTTGTCAATTTAAATAATATTATTTGGGCTTGATATGACTTATTTCGGAGGCAATGCTGCTAGATATTTCAAGGCATCTTCCATCGTGCCGATTTCGACAATTTTCATCTTGGTCTTGATTTGCTTCGCCCTTTTGACCGCATCCGAATAATTCTCGATCTTGGTCCCGTCTTTGTAGGTCATATTTTTGGGTGCAAAGAAAATTTCCGCCTTTTCCCGATCCGCGGCAATAATCTTGTGTTGAATACCGCCAATCGGCCCTACGGTGCCATCTGCTTCAATTGTTCCCGTTCCTGCAATACGATACCCCTTCGTAATATCCTCAGGTACAAGCTGATTGAATATCTCCAAAGAAAACATGAGGCCAGCTGAAGGACCTCCAATATCACCGGCTTTAATTGACACCTGCTGATCTTCCAAATCGGCTTTTACCGATTGCATTCCCGCTGGAACGACACCAATCCCTGCTCGCGGCACCGTTTCTCCCTCTTGAAGTGGCAGCGCACCCAACGTCAGCGTCGTCTGCATTTCTGTTTTCTTCCTAGCATACGTAATGGAGATGGTGTCTCCTGCTTTTTTGCCAGCGAGAGAGTCTAGTAGATCCTGCGCTACTTTCACCTCTTTGTCTCCGGCCTTCAAAAGCACATCACCCGGTTTAAGCACCTTCTCACCTGATAAACCTGGAACCGTTTGAAGGACCATCACACCCTCATGATCAATATGAAAAGGGACCTTGGCCTCCGTATAAGCTGCTTGGATCGCGCTGGCTTGTGAAGTTAGCATGACGTATTCCTGACGCTGTGAATACTCTTGCTCGGACTCTCCTTGCTTGAGAACAGCCTTTTTCGGCTGAATTTCTTCATACGGATGAACGAGTCCTACCAAGTAGTTCACCACATTGGCATCAGCTACGCGCACGGTAGTTAGCATGAGCTTCCCTTTTTCTAGGCCTGTGCTTTTGGAAATTGATACCATGGGCTTGATTTCTTCTGCAGTCCCTGGCATAAAAACAAAAAAGGGCAACCGCACAAAAAATAGCAAATATACAATGATGATCCCTACGAGCGCAGAAACTAAGTAACGTCTCGTCGCTGAGCTTCTCGGATATCGATATGAATCATTCGACCACGTACGTATCGTGCTCTCTTCTTCCTTATCCATACAGGTTCCCCTTTCCTGTTGCTTTCACTTGTTGTTTGGCCTACCTATTCTCGATGAAAGCTTGGTCTAATCGCCTGCCTACTTGCGTACAATGAAGCATGTTCGATGGACGAGGTGATGCTATGCCTAATGCAAGATTCCATGCCAAATTCACCACATTGGTATTGGGAGCTTTGGCTGGACTGGTCGTTATATCTGTCATTCTATTTCCCGACAAAGCTTTTCAGTCTTCTCTTGAAGGGCTGACTATTTGGTGGAAGCTCGTCTTTCCTGCCTTGATGCCTTTCCTTATTATGACCGAGCTATTGATCGGCTTCGGTGTCATCCAAGGCACAGGCGTGCTCCTAGAACCGCTAATGCGCGTCATTTTCCGCCTCCCCGGTGTTAGTGGCTGGGCATTGGCGTCAGGCTTTGTTGTAGGATTTCCAGCTGGAGCTAGAATTACTGCATCGCTACGCGAAAAAAACCTTCTTACACGCACAGAAACAGAGCGGTTAACAGCCCTCTCGCATGTGTGCAGTCCATTATTCCTTATCATGGTTATCGGGATTGGATTCCTTCATAACGCCAAGCTAGGGATCTTACTTGCGATTATTCATTATATTTCCGCTTTCGCAACAGGATTCTTGATGCGAAATAGCAAGCAAGCCATCGCTCCTCTTGAAGCGAAAACGCTAGTAACAAAACCGAAGGAAATGACTTCTATCGTGAGATCTGCCCTTATGGCCATGCGCCAAGCTTATTGGGAAGATGGACGCACTTTCGGTAAGCTTCTCGGAGATGCAGTAACCTCCGCTGTACAAACACTGATGTTGATTGGCGGATACATGATGATTTTTTCCGTGCTAATCAACGTTATCTCCATCACTCATTTTGCCGATATCCTTCGTCCCATCACACAATTTCTTCTTAGCTTCATGGGTATTTTCACAGATACTACACCGCAATGGATCAAAGGACTGATGGAAATTCACCTTGGTGCCTATGCTTTTAGCCAAGTAAATGATCTCTCGCTTCTGCCGCAAATGGCGCTGCTCAGTGCATTCCTCGGTTGGGGAGGTTTGTCCGCCCACGCACAGGTTGCTGGCTTCCATCAACAAACCGATGCTAGATATACGTTTTTCTTACAGTCCCGCGCGCTGCATGCTGTGCTCGCCCTATTCACTACAATTCTGCTCTGGAAACCATTGCAATTGCTCTTGCTAGATACAGAACCAAGTTTTCTTCGATTAGACTTAGCGACCAACTCAGCTGCCGCGGCACCCTTCCCCTTGAACGGGGAAACGGCATGGGGCCTATGGGGACCAATGCTGATGCAATTCCTTTTCATTTTAACCCTTATGCTGCTCGTTTCGGTTGGCCTGCGCTTGTTTCAGCGGAAAATGGTGAATTAACCAAACCGTAACTTGAAATTCCTTTCGATCTAGCTTCTAGGTCTGAGGGAATTTTTTGCGTAGTTCCTCTTCCACTTCTGCTGGTACCAGATCCTCAACAGGTCCATGGAATTTGGCAATCTCTTTCACGATGCTTGAGCTCAAATATGAAAACTGCGGCTTCGACGTCATAAAGAACGTTTCCACATCTGGGTTAAGCTTGTGATTGGTCGATGCCATTTGCAATTCATATTCAAAATCAGATACGGCCCGGAGTCCACGAACGATAAGTCTGACATTACGAGCTTTCATATAATTGACCATCAGATCCCGAAAACCATCGATCTCCACATTGGGAAGATCCGCTGTTACTTTGCGAAGCAGTTCCATGCGCTCTTCCAGGGTGAATAACGCATTTTTGGATGTATTGTTCAGCACCGCCACAATTAGTTTATCAAATACTTTTGCTGCTCTATGTATAATATCAAGATGACCGTAGGTAACCGGGTCAAAGCTACCTGGATATACCGCAACTGTAATACCATGTTCTTGCCTCATCATGCTGTTCATCTCCTTCAATTACTGAGTCCTATGGACGCGTTGTCGCGTTTAAATATGGTAACAGCCGTATCTCCATAGTCCGCTCTACGTAGCTGCTTGAATCCACCAATGGTGTCTAGCAGTACATCCTTAGCATCGTGCTCGACCACGATCGTGGCGTCCGGTTCTACAATGGCTTGCTCCTCCATCGTCGTCATCAGTTCTGCGATCCCTTTCATCCGGTAGGGTGGATCTAGAAATACAAGTTGGAACTTCTCCGCCCGCTTCGCCAATACCTTCAACGCTCGCGCCGCATCTGTACGGTAAATCTCTACCTGATCCTTCACTTTGGCTACTTCTACATTGTGTCCAATCGTGTCGATGCTTTTCTTCTCGATATCAATAAAAACCGCCTTATCCATCCCACGGCTCAGCGCTTCTATCCCCAGTCCGCCCGTTCCAGCGAACAAATCGAGCACCTGCCCTCCATCGAAATAAGGTCCGATCATACTGAAGATCGCTTCCTTCACTTTATCTGTTGTTGGTCGTGTACTAGTACCGGGTACAGCCTTTAACGACCTGCCTTTGGCCGTGCCTGAAATCACTCTCATCTGTGCCGTTTCCCTTCCATGCTGGTTCATTCTTTTGCTATCGTACCACAAGCACTAATCTGACACAAAAATTTTATCCCTGCGATGTATAAATTTACCGTAAAGCGGTCATCCTTGAACTATCGACATCAGAGAATGTCGTAGACAACCGCGGAGAAGGCTTACGTTTCCCCATAAGCTCTTCATCCGGTTTCTCCTCTCCCATGAGGCGGCTGCGCAAGCAGTCGCCGTTATTATTTTATAGGACAGTTTTCCAAACCCTTATAGTATAAGGGTTTATTTGATTATAACACTAAATAAAATTCATGTTTTACAGATCGTACAACCTTGGCTTGGGGACGAAAATTACCAATACTAAGAATAAAGCAACAAATATATTCCTAACACAACCTACTATATTCGGCTAAAAAACTGCACTATAAGATCCTGCAAAAAACAGAACCTCTTTGTTCAGTCAGTATAGATGAAAAAACTTCTCCCTAAATCGGTCTCTTTCAATAAACTTTTTTTGTCCAATTCTGTTCAAAACCCTCGAGTGTCAGCCCTTTGTTTTCAAAAATCGTATAAATAACTTCTATAATACTGTCTCTTATCGCATCTGAAGATAATTGATTTCATAGAAAAGAAAAACCGCTTAAGATAAAGCTGTTAATTGAACTATCGTTTTGAGTTAGTAAATCTCGTCTAAATCTCTATGTTATTGATATTACACATTATTTTTTCAACCCAACTGACGTTTAGAAAATTTTTATTACGTGCAAGTAGTTCATCCATAAATGCTCGCGTTTTACCTACGACCTCTTTTAAAAAAACATTTACTTCGACAGGCTGTTTGACCCAACGACCATTAATACAGTCACTTAATGGTTTTAGCAATATTGCACCGTGTCCTACTTTCTTTTCTGATACTATATGACTAATAAATACTTGTTCACCACTCCTTTGAATTTCTATCCATGAATTAAAAGATTCAATATCATTGATTATTACAAAGTCAGAAGTTTTGGAAATAATCATTGCTGCTTCAGATATTTGCTCGAACCATCTTGATAGCAAATCCAAACCTTGCAAATCAGCGGGGATTGGTAAATAGGGTATACATCCATAACTACATTCTTCATTACAAACTAACTCAAAGTAACCTGAAACACTTCCACCATTTTCAAGTTCATCTAAAGTTGCAACTGATTCTTCAGAGTCAAAGGTAATCAAATAGTTGATTTTCATAGTGAAAATTTACACCTCTTAATTTTTCCATAATTTAAAAGATCAACTCTCATCCTGCTCTCTTAGAAAGAAGATCAACATTCGGTTTTAACAGCAACAAATAAAATAAACACCCACGTAAATGTGAGTGCTTCTATTTTTCTTCTTTCTCAAACTCGATCGACCGTTTGACAGCTTCAATGAACTTCTCAACAAAATCCGGATCTCCGGGGTTGAGATCATCCATATATGCCTCGTCAAATCCCCCAATCTCTTGCTCTTGATGTTTCGAAGTCTTCGCCATGTAACCCCCCCAATTCTTCAATATCAGCTAACCTTGCTTAAGATAATACACTGTAAAAAATGCATCTTCATTGATAGTGAATTCTCTTGTGTCAACGTTATATTTTATACCAAAAATTTCAATGGCATCGCCTTTAATTAATGTTGGCAAAGGTACCTTCGTCTCCTGTTCAAACAAACATTGATTATCAACAAAGAAACGTGTAATGAAGAATTCTACAGGTGGAAACTCTGGTTCATATTTACTTATATGCATGCATACACCCACCTACTTAATAAAATTCTTGCGTTTATTTACTCCTATTCATTTTTAAAATACCACATTAAGAACTAACACAAAGAAGAACAAACTAAATTGACTAACTAATAAAACATTATGTAACTTTCTCTTTTTCTCCTTAGCGTTCATCCCCACCTACACGATTCACACTATTGAAAAACTACTGGTAGCCATTAAATAAAGCTTATCCAATTTAAAATCATACACAAGTTTCCGCGGCGAGAGAACACTAGCATTAAAATGCTGCTCTCCAAACTTCGGATCCGTATAGTCAAAATTAAAGCTCTGATCGAAACCGCTGTACATCACTTTCATTTCACCTGTTACTTCATTGTAGACACGAAAGATAAAACTCATCTCCGAAGCTGCATTTCGCTCTAAAATGTAGATCAGATTGTGATGATCAGAAGCCATACTGATCACATTCACATTTGGGCGTTCAACAAAAAAATTATACGTAAAACCCATACTCGAAGCCGTAAGTAAGTTGTCGATACGAATCTCCGCAGCTCTCGGATGAGGCGTTGTAATTGCAATGGTTTTCTTCTCATCATTGAAAGGAACCGTCTGATTCAAGCTTTCTGCAATAAACCGCAATGGCACTAGCGTAGTACTATTCATTATGACTGCTGGCTGCTCTAACATCTTACTTTGATTATCTATACGGACAATTTTCTGTTATCAATGGACAGCTTTATCGTGTGACCCGCATACTTGAGAGTGATTGACTGGTCCTCCGTATTCCATGTCAAATCTGCCTTCAAGGCATCTGCAATAAAACGAAGAGGAACCATTGTCGTATTATTTAACAGCACAGGCGGTGTTGAAAGTGTCATTTTCTGCCCATTTACTGTTGCCATTAGTTCGTTGATGGCCAATTGAATCTTTACTCCGACCGAGTTTTTCCCATCATTGGCATAACTCGTTAGGGGATAACTATTAAACAGCGTAGCCGCAATGAACAAAAAAATCACACAGACCCGATACAACACATCATATCCCCCTATAGTCTAGGCGCTTGTATTCGAAGATTTGACTTGCAAAAGTTCGTTATTCTTAAGTTGCAGTTCATGAATAATTGCATTTGTGTTGTTCAAGTTTTTTTGTGCTGCTCGCGTAGCGTTAAGCAGGCTGATGCCAAATTGTTTCTCGAATTCGGGCACGCTGTTTCCAGTAAGTTTAAACACGAGCAAACTCTTTGTTTGTTGAACATTGTTATATGCATCGCTGCTCACTCTTAATGATGGATTTAAGATCATCTGAATTACTTACTGTTTCTAAAAGCTTTAGTGCCATTTGGATGGATTCATTATATTGTTTCATTAAGTCTTCAAAATCCATATTTAATTGATTCATAAATTCATTACCGTTCGTTAAATTGGCATACTGCTGCAGTTGGTGTGAGAAAGTTAGTAAGGCTGTATCCGTATCCTTCAGCCATTGATAGACATTCATTAAGTTTTCTAACTCTTGTTTGGCAGGGTTTAATGGATTGGCAGAGGCGGATTGAGGCATTGTCACATTTACACTATACGTAGTAGGATTCCACGTCACGAGAACCCCAAGCTGTCGTAACATGGACAAGGGTACAACGGTGTGATCTTTATATATCATTGCGGGTAATTCATCAACTTTTAAACTTTGTCCATCGGATGTTACTTGTACAATAGGATTTCCTTCGAAATCTCCATTTAAAGTCGCAGCTCCCGCTACGCCAACTGGTATAGAGAGTACTAGTAAAGATAGTATAAACCTTTTCATTGTGCACCTCGTTAGGAATTTGTTTGACTACTACTTACATTCCACATTTACAACTCGCTCTCCTTCTGCTAGGCTTGATCCTCTCTTCCATTATATGCTATAATCAGAAACAAGAACATACATTCTCTATAGTTCACATTCATCCTACAGTCAGAAAAGAAGGTCAGCCATGAAAGATCAGCCTGTATTTGAGAATTTACGTGACAAGTATGCAGATGAAGACCGCGCCAAGCTTGTGATGTTGCAGTTACGAACATTAATGGGACAGAAGCAGAAGAAGAAATGGTATCAGAAATGGAAAACGCCGACAAAGACGAAGCCAACGAATTGGAACGACTAGAACGTCCCTGCTGGCGTGTAGATTTTGACAATAAAATAGAGGCTCCCCTTCGTAGCTGGTCTACGTGGAGAGCCTCTTCACTTTTATCGGTTTCTTTTGCGTGAATAATATAAGACCCCTAAGTAATGCGCTCCTGTGAATAGGGTGAGTATACCAAAGAACAATAAGAACCCGCCGTTACGATCACGGAAAAACAATTGTACAACGAACAACGCAAGGGAGATTTCGCTCCATAGAAGTGTTCTTTTCTTAAGCTGTGTCAAATCGGCTGTGGATTTGCTTATTTTGCGAAGATTCATGTAAGTCAGGCCAGCGAGTACGATAACACCAATGACGATCACGAGAATATAACTTGAATTGCCTGACATGTGACTCCCCCTAATTCTAGTAGATATTATATCTAAGATACATGGATTAGGACGGAATGTCTAATTGAAAATGTCATTTCGAAGAAGGAGATTAGCATCTCTGGTTGAACATATATTGTAAATTGTCTTCTAAACTCAGCGAGGTGCCATGTCATGTCTACCCTAACATTCAAACCATTAGAGACACCAGACATTCCGTTTTTGATGGATATTTACAATCATTTCGTTATTCATTCAACTTATTCTTTCCATACGGAGCCTGTTGCATTACCCGAGTTCACAGAAAGTGTCATCCACGCTAATCCGCGTTATCAGACCTATGTAATTCTGCTAGATGAGAAGCTCCAAGGCTATGTTCAAGTTATGCCCCATAAGAAAAAACAAGCCTATGATACAACGGGTGAGGTGACGATCTATCTTCATCCAGCATGCGTCGGCAAAGGGATCGGATCTGCCTCTATTCAATATGTAGAAGCGATCGCGAAGGAACGCGACTTCCATTCCTTAATTGCAACTGTTTGCGCAGATAATTCAGCTAGCATCCACATGTTCACCCGAAATGGCTACCAACAATGTGCATACTATCGCGAGGTTGGCTTCAAATGGGGTCAATTTTTAGATATTGTTACGTTTCAAAAAATAATTTCATAGTCCGTCCCAGCTTTTACCCGGCCCATCTCTTGAACGATCTATTTCCGTTATTTGCACGGGATAATTTCGCCTCCCCTTACAAAACCTAGAGCATAGTCATAATGCTCGGAGGGGATTGGTATGACCAAGCGGCTTTGGTCCTTTAGCATCGTTTGCCTGCTTGTAACCAGCTGCGGTGCGCCTTTAACGAAGCCTTTTCAAGATCAGAGTTCAACCCAACATTCTACTCCCGATGTCACTCAGACATCCATGGAGGCTAATAGGGACTTCGCGGTGTCCCCGTTCGTTACAGATGCTTCCGGTTCCAAGCGATTGAGCTTGTTGCCACCCGCTAGCACGCCCTCTGCTTCTGTGTTGCCATCAGCACCCACACGAGCTCCAAGCCATACACTTGCACCAAGTCCTACATTGACGCCTAGCTTGAAGCCTAAGGTCAACCCGAAAAAGTCAGTTGCACAACCTGAAGCCTCCAAGCGACCTTCCTTGCCCGTTCAAAAAAATCAAGGCCAAGTAAGAATTTCTCATAAAAAGCTTACACTCTCACAACTAGTTGTTAAATACCCCGACACGTTCAAGCTCCGCGGCTCAAGTCAGGAGAAGAAAGTCGCGTTAACTTTTGACGATGGACCCGATACACGGTTTACGCCGAAAGTACTCGATGCCTTAAAAGCAAATCAAGTGAAAGCAACCTTTTTCGTACTTGGCGCTATGGCTAACACGCATCCCGACGTCATCAAGCGAATCGTGAATGAAGGGCATGTCATCGGCAACCACTCATACAGCCATGAGAATCTTCCAAAGCTCTCTGTGGATAAATTTCAAAACCAGATTGAGAGTACAGAAACCATTTTGCAGAACCTCATTGGCTACGCCCCTAGGTTAATCCGTCCTCCCTATGGCGCAATTAACGAAGAACAGGTCAAATGGATTGCGGATCATCACTATTTAATTGTGAACTGGAATGTCGATTCCCTCGACTGGAAATCACTGAATTCCGATCAGGTCCTTCACAATATCATGCAGCAAACGAAGCCGGGGTCCATTATTCTCCAGCATTCTGGAGGCGCGGACAGCCAAGATCTATCAGGCACCGTGCAAGCAATTGGACCACTAATTAATAAGCTTAAAGCAGCAGGCTACACGTTCGTCACGGTTCCTGAGCTGCTACACGTAACCAAAAGCAAATAATGCACATAAGAAAAAAGCAGCTTACCGGGATCATCCCCAGCAGACTGTTTTTTTTCTTATGTGCATGTAACGTTAATTTACTCGCCCACCTGAACGGTAGGCATGGCTGATTTACAATCGGCACAATAGCCAAATATTTCAAACCGATGGCTTTGAATCTCAAAGCTCTCCGGCAAATCCTGCACAAGCTTCATCGGACAGAACTCAAACGTCACGGTTTTCTCGCAACTGACGCAAATCATATGATGATGATGATGTGACAAACAGCTCGCTTTAAACTTCAAGCCATCCGCCAAATGAAATTGCTCCAGAACACCCATCTCGCTCAACAATCGGAGATTACGATACACCGTATCGAAGCTTACGCCTGGATATTTCATTTTCATATGCTCATAAACATCCTTCGGCGATAAGTAACTGCCCGATTCTGCGAATAAGGTCGCTAAGCTTCTACGCTGCTCTGTAATACGCCAGCCCTTCTGCGACATCGCTCTTAGCATCTCATCGATCGTATCCGTATGCGTACTCACTTGCATTACCCCTCTGTGTTGAAATGTTCTCCTATTATAGTGCAGCAAATAGGCCACTGGCGTCAAGTGTAGAACGATGACGGAAATTGTATCCACCGGATTTAGGCATTTCGACTTTCACCGAAAAAATCTTCAACATCTGTTGAGGACTTACCATTTCGGCTAGTTGATCTTCTATGTATCGGACTCCGCTTCTAATTTCAGCAAGTTTGTGCGAATGACATCCTTGGCAAAGTTCTCCCCAATGAAGACCGCTACGTCAGGCACATCGCCTTTAGGCGTTATTTTTACAAAATCCATTTCTCTATAGGCGTATTGGAATAAGAACCGACTCGATGTATCTGAGAAGCTGAGAATCCCTTTGGCACGATACACTTCCTGAGGCAGTTGGCTCACGAATTGTTCAAATGCGTTACTATCTACGGCCCGTTCAAAAAAATGGGTATACGCCATTACATGGTTATGCGAATGATGATGATGATGATCATGCTCATGGTGATGCTCGTGGCTATGCAGAGGCGTCTCATCGTTCGATTCTACGTGCATAGGCGACCTATCAGAAGCCTCTGTGTGAATGTCTTCAATTAGCTTGATATCAATCTGACTGAACACGGTATAATGCAAATCCGCATAGGGATTCCATTCCTGTACGAGATCATGCACTTCTTGAAGCGCTGATTCCTGCAGCAGGTCCGTCTTGTTGAGCAGGAGCAAGTTCGCACAACGTATTTGATCCCGCATGAGCCGGTAGGTTTTTCCGCGACTTGTTCGATTTAATTCAAGCAGCTGTGGAGCATCCACAACCGTGATGATGGCTGAAAGCTCTATCGGAAGTATGAGCGAAGCGTCCGTTATCTCATCAATAATTTCCATAGGATTCGCAATCCCCGTCGATTCAACGAAAATTAAATCTGGCTGCTGCTCTGTCACTAATTCGTTCAATGCTGTGCCAAGATCACCACGACTCGAACAGCAGATGCATCCGCCAAGCAGTTCCGACATGGGAACTTCATTGGCGATTAACTGTCCATCCAAATTCACTTCACCTATTTCATTCATGATTACAGCCGGCTTGCGACCCGCTTCGGTGAAATAATCGATGGCCTTGGTGAGTAAAGTCGTTTTACCGCTCCCCAGAAACCCAGATAAAACATATACATGAACCCGTTTGTTTGCCATTTGTGTCACTTACCTCCATCCTTGGGCTAATTACACCCACGCTTACTCGGTCTTCACTTCAAATTTCGTGGCCAAGATGGGCCATTTCCCAACAATACCAGCCAAAAAAGGGAATAACTTTGCCCACAACAGACTCGTACTTGGATCTGCCGGCTTTAACGGAAGCTCTATGCGTTCGTAAAGGATTTTCGCTGCTTCTTGGACCAGCTCAAGTGCCAAGTCCGCAGGGGCCACCGCGGCTACTTGCTCTAATCTAGGAAGATAATAGTGTACGATCGATTCGGATAGGCGATGCTCCGCTAAGTTCTCTGAAGCCATTACCTCGCCCATGCCTAAGCTAACTAAACGTGCTGTTTCTTCCTCAAAAGCGTGCGGGATACAGTAAATCTCCAGCGCCAAAGCCGCTACGTAAATGTCTCTTAACAGTTCATCTTCTTTGGCCATCGTTAAGACAGGTTGTGGTAGATAGGCAATGATGGCCGGCTTCAACGTGTCCCAGCTATTTTCTATACTCTTCATCGTAAACTGCATCATCGCTGCCGCCAGCTCCACAGGTGTAATTTGTTTCTTTTCTAACTCTTGCATTGGTGTTACCCCTCTTCTCTATCGTTACTTGTAAAATGGATCGTCAGCTCAATGATTTCCGATTGGCTGCCTAATCGTATCGGCGGTCCCCATGTACCGAAACCCGAGGACACCATCGCATGTAGATTCTCTTTGCGTAAATAGCCCCAATCTAGTTCAAAGATCCGTCTAGTGAACAGATGATTCGGCGCTATTTGACCACGGTGTGTATGACCTGACAGATTCACATCAACACCCGCGGCTGCCGCTACGTCTAACTGATACGGCTGATGATCCATAACAATAATCGGCTGCGCAAGGTCTAGCCCCTCCATCAAGGACACTAGCGGTTTACGTCCAGCAGTGGAATGCTCCGCTGTTTTATCTTTACGCCCCACGAGATATAAGCGTTCTTGAACATGAACGACTTCATCCATCAACACGTGAACGCCGATTTGTTCCATTTGTTCCACGAAGGCTGGAATATGCCCACCAAAGTATTCATGGTTGCCAAGCACGGCATAAATACCTAATGGAGCCTGCAACTCTCGCATGGTCTGCCCCATTTGATAACGAATAAAAGGTTTAATGTCATCGTCAATGATATCACCAGGCAACAAAATCAGATCAGGTTTCATTGCATTCACATGCTTGACAAGCTTGCGCAAATGGCGGTTGCCGACGACGGCACCTAAATGAATGTCCGAAGCGACAGCGACCCGAAGCTGTTCCCAGTCCCCCGCTTGCTTGGGAATCGTAATCTCATATCTGCGGATCACTGGGGTTTGCGCCAGATAAGAGCCTACTAGGAGGAGAATAAGTACAATGGCTATAACGATCCACCCCAGTATAGGCACATAGCTGGCTGACGAAACAGACGTAGTATAAAGCACACCAATTACTACATCCGTGACTGGCAAAAGAAGGATACCGAATTGGATGAGAGCCAACCAGTAGGAACCCATGATGTTAAGCAGCCGTGTTAGCGTTGGAGGCAGCACCTTTGTCCCAAACCGCCCTATGACATAGGAGAACGCAACGATCCAAAACACAGGCCAATACAACCAGGGAAGAAATGAAGCACCAAATAGATGCGATAAAAAAACCTTCAAGTGCCATCCTATATAGCCGTTGATCGCCGCTACAATAGCAAGTATAATCGTGACCCTGAGCAACATACCATTTCTCATGTTTCTTGACGCTCCCATTCTCTACTACCCTCTAGCTTTTAAAGCAAAAGACTTATCGGCTCTATACATTGCTCATCATCATTGCGCACATTCCCCACTCGGCTAGACACCGGGTACGCTATCATGAGCTCCGAGGGATATGGCTGCAGTAGTGGACGAAGTTGATCCACATTCTTCATATCGCGATTTAACCAAATAGCTTCCTTCTCCCGTGGCAAAATGACCGGCATACGCTCATGAATATCCTTCATCATCTCGTTCGACTCCGTAGTAATGACCGTACATGTCGAGATGCGCACACCTTCGGGAGATGTCCATGTATCGTAAAGCCCTGCCATACTGAACAGTTCCTTGCTGCGCAGCATGATGCGCATCGGTTGCTTATGCTTGCCGCTTCCTTTCCAGTCATAGAAAGAATCTGCTGGGATAAGGCAGCGTTTACGTTCGAACGGCTTGCGGAAGGCAGGCTTGTCTGCCAAGGTTTCGGAGCGCGCATTGAGCATCTGATAGCCAACTTTCTCATCTTTGGCCCACTCTGGAATCAGTCCCCAGCGCAGTTCGCCTAGCTTATTTCGCTGCCCGTCATGGACGATCGCCATTACCTGCTGTCCTGGCGCAACATTATATTTAGGGCTATATCTCGGCATAAAAGTATCGTACATGTCGTAGCGCAGCATCAATTCTTCTAACGTTACGGTGATCGTATAGCGTCCGCACATAGCTAAACATCCTTCTCCTTCACACGGTTATCCATTCTCCTTTCTCCATTATGGAAAAAAGATAGGCTTACGTCAATTCGTAAAGCCCGAAGAACTGTTCTCCTTCAGGCTGTGCGAATGGGCGTTAACCCTATATTCAGACAAATTCACGATTTCTTCTTCGTTTCCTTCTCTAACACACTCACACGCGGATCCGTCCCATAAATGGTTGTGACCAGACTGTCGGCATATCGGCCGATTCTTGCACCAATTTCAGCACGCATGTAGTCCCTCGTCATCGTAAATCGATCTTCATGCTCACGACACCTATACCGGTAACGGATCATCTGATCGTCTTTCTCCTCTTCCGCGACATGCATGTCATTCTCGAGCATATGACGCTTTACTTTGGCTAAGTCGGCGTGCATATTCTTGGCCAGCACCTGGGCCACCTTCGAATAGAGTGTCCTTAGCATCTCGGAGGAACGCTCCACTTCGCGCGCCCTTCGCAAAATAATCGTATGCATCAGCGGCAGCAAAACAGACTCTCGTATAATGCTAATGTCATCCGCTGTCGGGCGTTTCGTATGGACCGGTTTGTCATGACGTTGGCTTTGAGCTGCTTCCCGGTGCTGGGGCAGCATCATTCGGCTTGACTCCCATAAACCGTTATTCTGCAATTTTTTGCTCATTTATAATGACCTCCGATTTTGAGCGAGCGAACCTTCGCTTGGCCAGCTGTCGTCAAGGAGGACGCGCGAACAATCGCCGCATTGCCGAACCGATCCTTAATGCTATCCGTTACCTTCTCCAATTCACGTGCCTTCACTTGATCTTCAAAAAGGGTGAGCTGATACGTTTCATCGTCCACGAACTGGCTTAACATAACACCTGCACGACGAACTGGCATCGTGTCCCAGAATTTATAGAAAAGCTGCTTCACAGCCTGGAAAACAGTGCCGGTATGATTCGTCGGGTCCGGCATCTTCATCTGTCGTGAGAAGCCTGTCGGCGCATCAAAGGGACTACACATACAGCTGACTGTCACGATAGAGGCCATATAGCCTTTGCGCCGACAATCCCGGCACACCTCCTCTGTCAGCTCCATGAGGATCGTATTCACTTCTGACGACTCTGCATAGTCCCTCGGTAGCGTCATCATATGGCCGATGGACTTCGGAGGCGTATCGAACGTGCCCGGCGTGACTGGACTGTCATCCAGCCCGTTTGCCGTTCGCCACATCACCTCTGCGTGAATATCCGACTGCTTACCGAAGCGCGCGCGAAATTTCTGCTTCAACTGAGGCAGTGGTGTTCGTGCCACTTCGCCGATCGTATACATGCCCAACTTGGCAAAATGCGCCGTCATTCGCGAACCAACACCGAACATTTTACTGACAGGTTGCTCCCACAGGTATTCCTCGATAGCGGATGGCAGCAGTGTGAAAATGCCAGTCGCATTCTTTTTGGCCCAAATATCTGTCGCTATTTTCGCTAGAATTTTATTCGAGCTAATGCCTACGCGAACTTTGACACCTGTTTGTTGAAGCACCTTATACTGCAAGGTCTCTGCAATTGTCATCGCATCTCCAAAATGCGGAATACTTCCAGTTACATCCAGAAACTGTTCATCAATACTGAAGATTTCAACTAGATCCGTAACTTCCTCGTAAATTTTGGTTATTTGCAACGAAACATTAATATAATGCTGCATCCTCGGCCGCATGACGATCAGCTCGGGGCACTTCTTCAACGCTTCACCCAACCGTTCGGCTGTCGATACACCATATCCTTTGGCAACAGGGCAGGCGGCTAAAATAATACCTGACCTTAACGCAGGGTCTCCTGCTACGGCAACCGGCTTATTCTCTAGACCTGGATGATCGGCCTTCTCTACACTTGCGTAGAAGCTCTGACAGTCCGCCAGGAAGATCGTTCGTTCCCCACCCTTGTTCCCCTTACTCATCGCAATTCCCCCCGCATATTCATCAGCATAGTCATAAGCTCAGCCTTGACCAAACTACGAAGCATCGTGAAATGATGAATGTAACCTCGAACTTTGTACTCGACTTGGATCCCTAAAGCATTCATTTCCGTGTGAATCACCTTAATCTCTCGCTGCTTCATCTTGCTTTTCAACTGTTGTAATTCTGGATAAATCCCCATCTCAACCTCTCTGAGATAGAAAAGAATATGATTATAAACGATTTTATCTTTATAAACCTTAAGCTCCTCCATATCTCTTGCCAGCATATCAAGCAAAATCGGCAACAGTGTGTATTCCTTAATCATTTGAACATCCTCTTCTGTCTCTACTCTTGAAGAACCACTCATGTTCTCACCACCATATGCGAACATATATTCGTTTTTCCATATTATATACCGAACACGTATTCGTTATGCAAGTGGTTTTTTAGAATTTTTTTTACTAATAAAAGGATGAAATACAGTTATTTTCAATTATTTTACCTCTTTTTACCTATTTATCGAAAAAATGCGCGAATCACCACAGACGAGTGCGTGTCCCCACACCTCGCTACGCAATTAGTTCTTAATCCCCACAAAAAAGCCACAAACAGAACACCACCGGCTCTGTTTGTGGCTTTTACAACATGCAGCTATCGAAATATAGACCATAGTCGAATCAAGTGAAACGTGTTGTTTGGATCAATCTTTTGCGCCAGAATAAACGTTAAAATCTGGTGTGTCTGGTTCCCGCTGAGTTTCTCACCGAAAATACCCGCGGCAAGACCGATTAGGCGCGTAACCTTCGCCGTGTTTTGTAAATCTGCTTTCGTGACGCCTTGCAGGAGCATTTTGATACGCTCCTTCACCTCGGGGTTTTTCATCTTGAACTTTACACGCTCCACGAGCGCAGGATCGATGCCATATTGCTGATAACTCATCCCCGCACCTCCGATACCCGTCATGCTCTATCTTATGAGTGAATGTAGGTAAACTTGACTGAGAGGGATGCATATAAGAAAAACCTATACGTTAGATTTAAGCGGTACAAGACATTTTGCAGCAAAATGATCGCTACTCGGCGGCTTTCCCCTCTATCCAAATGTGTAACGCGCGCAGCACGTGCGGATTAGGGGGGGGCATTGTGGCGCCGACGCATGGTGACAGTGTCATATAAATGGAAAAGGTACAGCTAAATTCGAGCTGTATATCGAAAAATAACAAATAACTGGATTTCCTGCATGTAATTTGATCGAAAATGCAAAAAAACTTCTAAAATCAAGGATTTTACCTACATAATATCCATCTAATCTTCAATTATGGAAGATTTCAGAGAAAATAGCTGGAGTTTTTCCCGTTAAATTGTTTAGGGGGAGGTGCGCGGCGGCCAGGTGGAAATTCAAAAAATTCGGGAGTTCGGGAGTTTGGAGTTCAGGAGTTCAGAATTCAGACCTCAGACTTCGGACTTCGGGGATTCGGGCTTCAGGCTTCAAAGGCTCAAGACTTCAAGGCTGCAACATGAGGCAGAGCCATCCCACCTAACAACCCCCAAAAAAACAGCCACCGTTCCCGGCAGCTGTCCCCTTCACTTACATATACATGGCGATGAAAATAACGCAAATGCAATTTAACGCAATGAGCAGCGGAAAGCCCACAACAAACGAAGTATGCTTCGTTTTGTGACGCCACATGCGCATGCCGAGCCAACCGCCTATCCCACCGCCGAGAGCAGCAAGTAGGAACAGGCGTTTTTCCGGTACACGGCGTCCGCCTTTTTTGGCTTGTCCTTTGTCATGTCCCATCTCAATAAACGTAATGATATTCATCAATAATAAATAAATAAGAAAATAAGTCACGGCTGTACACCTTCATTCCCATAAAATAGTGCAACTACTCCTATCTTAAAAGGGAACTCGCTAGGGGTCAACTTGTGTCGCAGTCCATAATCTACTAATCTAGCACTTCGCTGTCAAAAATATGAGCCCGCTCCAAATACGCCCTCAGCGGCATAAAAGAAGCCCCCGTCCAGAAGGACGAGTCGCCGACTAGCTCCGCTGCATCATCTCGCGCTTGCTCCATGATTTCGAAATCCGCCATCATATCGGCGATGCGGAACTCCGGCAGCCCGCTCTGCTTCGTGCCGAAGAAATCCCCCGGCCCGCGCAGCTCGAGATCGCGCCGGGCAATCTCGAAGCCGTCGGTGGTCTCCGTCATCGCCTTCATGCGCTCCTTGCCGACCTCCGTCTTCGGGTCGGCGATGAGCACACAGAAAGACTGGTGCTCGCCCCGCCCGACCCGGCCGCGCAGCTGGTGCAGCTGCGACAGGCCGAAGCGGTCGGCGTCGTAGATCACCATCAGCGTGGCGTTCGGCACGTCCACGCCCACCTCGATCACCGTGGTCGACACGAGCGCCTCCACGGTGCCTTCCTTAAAGGCGCGCATGATCGCTTCTTTCTCCTGCGCGCTCATGCGCCCATGTAGCAAGCCGATCCGCATCTGCGGAAAATGCTGCTGCAACTGAATGTGGACGTCGATCGCATTCTGTACGTCCAGCTTGTCCGACTCCTCGATGAGCGGACAAATGATGTACGCCTGACGGCCTGCAGCCACCTCCCGCTGGATGAAACCGAGCACACGCTCTAGCATCGCATGCTGAACTGCGTACGTCTTGATCGGCTTACGCCCCTTCGGCAGCTCACGCAGCGTCGAAACGTCCATGTCGCCGAACGCTGTAATGGCCAGTGTGCGCGGGATCGGTGTCGCCGTCATCGTCAGCACGTCCGGATTCATCCCTTTGCGCCGCAGGATGCTGCGCTGATTCACCCCAAAGCGATGCTGCTCGTCCGTTACAACTAGACCTAACTGGCGGAAATACACATCCTCTTGAATCAGCGCATGCGTTCCAACCAACACATGGATCAAGCCCATCTGCAAAGAGGCCAGCAGATCCCGTCGCTGGCGGTCTGTTGAGCTTCCGGTCAGCAAAGCGACCTGCAGCCCATAAGGCTCGAACAAAGTGCTGAGCGAGCGATTATGCTGCTCAGCGAGAATCTCCGTCGGCACCATCAGCGCGCCTTGGTAGCCTGCCTTCACCGTCGCGTAAAGCCCAATAGCCGCGACGATCGTCTTGCCCGCACCGACATCGCCCTGCAGCAGTCGGTTCATCGCGTAGGGCTCCTGCATGTCGTGCAGGAGCTCGCCAACGACCTTCTTCTGCGACTCCGTCAGCTGGAAGGGGAGCGCGCGCACGAAGGCGCGGACAGCAGGCAGATCGACCTGCTGCTTCAACCCATCCGTGCGGCTGCGCGTCACAGCCCGGTAAGCCTGGAGCTTGAGCTGGAATAGGAACAGCTCCTCATACACCATGCGCCTGCGCGCCTGCTTGCCCTCCTCCACGCCGCTCGGCGTGTGGATGACAGCCAGCGCCTTGCTGCGCGGCATAAACCCGTATCTGCTGGTAATGACCGCCGGCAGCACTTCACTGATCAATGCGCTGTACTGCGTCAGCGCCTGCCCTATTACTTTACGCATCCATTTCTGCGTAATTGAGCCCGCAACCGAATACACCGGCTGGATCGTGCCGGTATTCGACTCCCCTTGTCCGGGGAACTCTGAATCGGACACACTCATTTGCCGCCGCTTGGCGTCCCATTTGCCGGTCAGGATAATCTCCTGCTGCGGCCGCAAGCGATCCTTCAGGAAATGGCGGTTAAACCACACCGCCGTCAGCAAGAAATCATCGACCATCACCTTGCAGGATAGGCGAGATTTGCCGCTGTAGCGCTGCAAGACTGGCTCGCCGATGATATAGCCTTTCACGGTGACACGGTCACCATCCTTCACGCTAGCTAGGTCGCGAACCGTATAATCCTCATACCGGAAAGGAATATATTCCAGTAAATCCATAACCGTAAAAACGCCCATGGCGTTTAGCTCAAGTGCTTTTTGAGCGCCAACTCCATGGACTTCACGTACTTGACATTGATTTAAATCCATCTCTTACACCGTACTCACGAAGGCTGCAATAGTACCTGGTCCAGCATGTGCGCCAATGACAGGGCCTAGGGTAATATAATCCACGTGCTCCACAGCAAACCGCTGCACGATGGCCTCCCGCAGCTGCTCCGCACCTTCCAAATTATTAGCATGAGCAATATGCAGCGAGCGGATCGTCTTGTTCGACACATCCGCCGCTAACAGTTCAAGAATGCGTGCAATCGCCTTTTTGTTCCCACGAACCTTATCAACGACTGACACTTCACCTGCGCTATCCAAAGAAAGAATTGGCTTAATGTTTAATAGAGAACCAAAAAGCGCCGATGCCTTGCCAATTCGACCACCCTTCTGAAGAAACTCCAGCGTGTCGACAAGAAAGTATATATAAAAGTTCACTCTCATGGTCTGAACTAGCGCTACGATTTCATCGACGCTCTTGCCTGCCTGAACAGCCTCAGCAGCAGCCACAACGAGTGCGCCAATTCCATACGAAGCAGAGCAGGAATCAACGACGTGAACCTTGCCGAGCTGATCGCCCTCTAACAGCGTAGAAGCCAACTCAGCCGTTCTGTACGTTCCACTCAACACAGAAGACAAATGAATGGAGATGACCTCGGTATCGGGCTCTTCCAGCAAGCTTTGATAGACAGCCAGAAACTCACCAGGTGACGGCGTTGACGTTGTTGGAAAGTGTGAGGATGACGTTAGCTTCCGATAGAAATCCTCTGACTGAAGCGTCACCGTATCCAGATACTGTTCTTCACCAAAATTAATTTTGAGCGGCACCATTTCGATGTTCAACGCTTCTCTGACAGCCAATGGAATATCGGCCGTGCTATCCGTTACAATACGAATATTTGTCACAGGGCTCACTCCAATCACGAATTTAAACTACCTGCTTGTACGCTGTTATTCAACCGAGAATAGGTAAGCATACAAGGGTTGTCCACCAGGATGAAGCTCAATTTCCATATCCGGATACATCGTCTGAATAAAAGCTTCCAGCTCGTCCGTTCCTTCCTCCGTCGCATCTTCGCCTGTTAGGATCGTTACAATTTCGCTGCCTTCATCGATCATTTCCTCAAGCAGCTTCTTGCAGGCGTCCATCAGACTTGGCTGCGAAGAGACAATCCGGCCATCTTGAATACCGATGAAATGACCCTGTTTAATATCCATACCATCCATGTTCGTATCACGCACGGCATACGTCACTTGACCGGATCTCACACGTCGCAGTGATTCATTCATCGCGTCCGTATTCGTCCGTACATCCGCCTTCTCTTGGAAAGCCAAAATAGCTGCAAGTCCCTGCGGAATGGATTTCGAAGGGATGACGATAAGTGTTTTATTATCGACCAGTTCAACCGCTTGCTGCGCAGCCAAAATAATGTTCGAGTTGTTCGGAAGCACATAAATCGTATCCGCATCAATGCTGTTCACCGCGTTCACGATATCCTCAGTACTTGGGTTCATCGTTTGTCCGCCAGACAGCACGACATCCACACCTACACTGGACAAAATGTCTGTAATTCCGTCACCCAGTGCAACTGCAACGAAGCCATACGGCTTATTTGGTACTGTGATTACTGCAACAGCAGCAGGACTCACAACAGGAGCCTCATACCCATGCGTTACGTCTTCTAATATATGTGAATGCTGATCACGCATATTTTCGATTTTAATCCGGCTGAGTGCGCCGTAATTCATCGCTTGATTCATTACCTCGCCCGGGTATTCCGCATGAATATGCACCTTCACGAGCTCTTCATCAGCAACAACAAGGAGCGAATCTCCCAGCTTGCTAAGCTGCTCACGGAATACACCTTCATCAAACGTAAAGCCCTTGACCTTGCCTGGAGCAATCGTCAGCATAAATTCCGTACAATAGCCGAACTCGATGTCTTCTGTAGCTAGATGGGCTTGTGCAGGCAGATGTGCGTGCATTTCTTTCGCCAAATTCATACCTGGAAGAAGCGAAACCTCACCCGAAAGATTGGTATCCATCGTAGCAAAGTCCTCATCGACTTGTACCAATCCGCCGCTTAACGCCGTAACAAAGCCTTCATAGACGCATACTAGCCCTTGGCCTCCCGCATCTACAACGCCGACTTGCTTCAGAATCGCTAGCTGATCTGGCGTTTTCGCGAGTGCTTCCTTTGCCTTGCTCAACACTTCGTTCATCAGATCCAATACATCGTTGCTGCGACGATACTGAACGGCATGCTTAGCTGCTTCCTTGGATACGGTTAAAATCGTACCTTCAACCGGCTTCACAACAGCCTTATAGGCCGTCTCTACGCCTTGTTGCAAGGCAGCCGCGAATTGCTGGCCATTCACACTTTCGAAATCATGCACATGTTTCGCGAAACCGCGGAACAATTGTGACAAAATCACACCAGAATTGCCTCTTGCACCCATCAGTAGCCCTTTGGACAATGCATCAGCTGCTTTCCCAATATGAGAAGATGGCTTCTTCTTCAGTTCCTCACAACCTGCCGTGAGTGTTAAATTCATGTTGGTGCCAGTATCTCCATCGGGTACAGGGAAAACGTTCAATCCATTAACCTTATCTACATTCCTGCGAAGGTTATCCGCACCCGCCAAGACCATGGCAGTGAAGTCATTTCCATTTATTGAAATAAAGCGCTTACTCAAAGTGATTCCCCTTCCTGATTATCGGGCTATTATTTGGCCACTCGAACGCCTTGAACAAAAATGTTCACGTCGTCCACCTGCAGGCCAACTACATCATTTAAAATATATTTGACTTTCGTTTGGACATTACCTGCCACTACGGATATTTTGGTTCCATAGCTGACAATAATATAAAGATCAATTTCAAGTCGCCCGTTCTCTCTACGAACTTCGACACCGCGGCTCAAATTGTCTCGACCTAGCAGCTCAGCTATACCATCCTTCAATTGCTTTCTTGTTGCCATGCCTACAAGTCCATAGCAATCTAATGCAGCAGATCCGGCCAGAGTTGAAATCACTTCATTGGTAATATACACTTTTCCATACTCGGTTGTGAGTTCAATCGGCATTATGTAACAACTCCTTCAAGTTTCGCTTTAGCAAGACTAATCTTCATTGTACTATAACATACTTCATAAATAAACGGCAAAAATGCAGGCATAATTCGTTGACTCGACTCCTTTTGCTATGCTATTATGTTTAAGTGTGTTTTTGCTGGTTACGTTCACGTATCACAAGTAAAAATTTGAGGAATACTGTCATGTCAAGCTTAGGCTTGCCACCCAGGCTTCTTTGTATACTGCCGAAGGAGGTGTCAAACATGTCCCGCAAATGTTTCATTACAGGTAAAAGTCCTAGTTCAGGAAATCACGTGTCCCACGCTAACAATAAAAACAAGCGTACTTGGGGAGTTAACGTTCAAAAGGTTCGCATCCTCGTTGATGGTAAACCGAAACGGGTTTACGTAAGTACTCGTGCGTTGAAATCCGGAAAAGTGGCTCGCGTTTAATTCGTAGCTGCGGATACTTAACTTACTTATGTGAATGACAAAAAGCACCTTAATCGGTGCTTTTTTTGCATTCCTGGGGAGAATGACGTAAGTATGGGCAAACCTTAGTTTTTACTAAATGTATTAAGTACGGCTTTTACGAATCCTCCCAAAAATCTCGGCAGTTTGATTGTGTAGAATTTCATTCTCTACCCCTCCTTAGAATTATCGTCAGCTCACTAACCTCGTTCAAGCATTCACTTTGCGGCTCGTCAGCCACCTGATTTCACAAGCTTCTGCTTGTTCTAGCGCCAGTTTACTGACCTTCTTGAGCAAACGCTTCACAACGTGCATGACTGCTCCTAAACATCATTACAACAGTGTATGCCCAGAGCGTAGAAAAAGTGCCTTCTATTTTTACTTCCTCCCACAATTCAGTTGCTTCCAGAAAGCAAAAAAAGCTACAAGAGCGCATCACTCTTGTAACTATATGTATGCGGCTATGGAGCAGTTATGCCCACCTGAGTATACAGTGCAACAATTAAACTGAAAAGGAAATAGAAGAATACCGAGATCACAATAAACCATATGCGAAAGCTAATTTGTTCAAATCGACGGAAGAACCGCATCCCAACGTAGAGAGCGCCAAGCGAGAAAATGTACTTCACAAAATCGTCTATCGTTGAAAAACACGTCAATAATGCCGCGCAAAGCAGACTGTACATCAGTAGCCAGAGAAATCTCATTGTCCTTGGTCCCCTTTTAGCCGCGTATTCGTCTAATGGCCTCAGCACGGTTCTGTTGCCCGAATACGGCATTGCCGGCTACTAAGACATCAGCCCCCGCCTCTATGACCTGACGAGCTGTTATCTCGTTGATACCGCCGTCTACTTCGATGTGAAGCCCCGTGAGACCCTTCGCATTCGCCTGCTCACGCAGCGAGCGAATTTTATTCAGCATGCCAGGGATGAACGCCTGCCCACCAAAGCCTGGGTTCACCGTCATAATGAGCACGAGATCCAAGTGCTCATCAAGCACATGCTCAATGAGCGAAATTGGTGTAGCAGGATTCAATACAACGCCAGCCTTAATACCGCTTTGTTTAATAAGATCGAGCGTCCGGTGTAGATGCGTACAGGCTTCTACATGCACAGAAATCAGATCCGCACCAGCCTTTACAAAATCAGGAATATACCGGTCCGGCTTTTCGATCATCAAATGAACATCCAGCGGCAGCTTAGTGACTGGACGAATCGCGTCAACAACTAGGGGACCAATTGTAATATTGGGCACAAAATGTCCGTCCATAACGTCGACATGAATCCAGTCCGCTCCGCCCTGCTCCACTGCTTTAATCTCATCGCCAAGCTTGGCAAAATCGGCAGATAAAATAGAAGGTGCTACATATACCATTACGCCTAATACCTCCTCTTCCGATCCTTGATTTCAGTTAAAAATAACAAGTAATGATCATAACGAGAGGCTGCGATCGTCCCACTGGCAACGCCGTCCCGCACTTTACAGTCCGGTTCATGCAAATGCAAGCAGCCTCTGAACCTACAGCCCTCAGCAACAGCAGCGAACTCTCTGAAGCAGGAGCTAAGCCCTTCCGCCTCGACCTCCATGAAGTCCAGCTGGCTGAAGCCCGGTGTATCGGCTACAAGGCCTCCATTAGCAAGAGGCAGCAGCTCCACATGACGAGTCGTATGCTTTCCTCTTCCTAATCTTTGAGAGATCGCATTCGTCTCCAGATCAAGACCGCTAATCATTTTATTCAATAAAGAGGACTTGCCAACACCGGATTGTCCAGCAAACACACTCACTTTACCATCCAAATGCTGTAGAATCGCCTCTACGCCCTCTTCTAGTCTAGAACTCGTCGTAACGAAGGGATAACCGATTCCCTCATAAAGGGTCGTAATCCGCTCAAATTCGGTCGACGTCATTTCTTTGGCATGAGAGGCATTGTCATCCGTATCCGTCAGCAAATCGCTTTTAGTGAAGCATAAGAGCACATCAATCCCCGTATTTTCAATATGCACCAGAAACTTGTCCAATAGCTGCGTATTCAGAACAGGCTCTGTCACCGAAAAAACGAGCACAACCACGTTCACATTCGCGATCGGCGGACGAATAAGCTCCGAAGAGCGAGGAAGGATTTCCGTAACGGTTCCCTCCCCGTTCTCCGTGGCTTCGTACACGACACGATCTCCAACAAGCGGCGTTATATTTCTATTTTTGAACACGCCTCTTCCACGACAGGTAACCGTATTACCCTCCAGAAGAGCAGCCCCTTCAGGCAATACATAATAATAACCGCTAAGCGCTTTGACAATGAGTCCTTGCGGCATTAATTGGCCCCTCCAGCAGGTGGTTTAGAAGCTGTTCCACCGGTTTGACCTTGGCCATTCCCACCAACGGGTATAGCGGGTCCGGTATTTTGTGTCTTCGGAGTCGGGGATGGACTAGGAGATACGGTTTTCCCATTTTTTTGATCCAAATAATCCTGATAGGTACGTGTGATTGAGTTAACCAAGCTGTCTCCTTCTTTGATCAAGATTACGGCTTTTTTGTCCGGTGAAACAATGACTTTGACATCCAAATTTTGCGGCTTCGAGACTTTTTCCGTCAAGTATTCGAAGTTCTCATATTGGGCGTCGCTCACAATGATTTTGAACACAGAATCCTTGCCTTCTGTTGTAGGCTTCACAGGTACGCTAACTGTAAGTTGTCCAGCATCCTCTGGCAATCCATCACTAATGACTAACGACGAAATTTCAGATCCTGCAGAGACATCGGCATTTTTTTCGTAAGGAAATTGTGCAATAACTCGCCCTTTAGCGACCTTGTAGCTCTTCTCACGTGTAATACCATTGACAGCGAGTTTCAATCCCGCCTTGGTGATTTGAGCCTTCGCTTCTGCTTCCGTTAAGCCAACCAGATCCGGCATTTTGAACGTTTCCTTCGCTTTACTCACCGTAAAGGCAATGGCTGCCTTCTCCAATTCGAACTCTTCTCCCGCGAGCGGCGATTGCTGCAAGATGATATCTGGTGCATTCTCAGATGTCTCTTGGGTAATCGTAATTTGCTCATCCTTAATCCCGAGAGCTTTCAACTTTAATCGGACGTCCTTAAGGGGCTGCCCCGCGAAATTGTCCATTTTGACTTTGGGTATGCCTTTACTCACGTAAAGTATGACCTTAGTACCGACATTCAGTCTCATCCCGCTGGGATCTTGACGGATGACCGTATCTTTGGGCAGTTTGCTATCCGCGTCGTATTCGACCGTCCAGCCTAATTTGGCAACCGTTAGTTCAGCTTGCGCTTGTGTCAGTATCTTGTTCTCGACATTCGGGACCTCAACGGTCTCAATGGCGAACATCCCTTTCACATAACCAACCATATACCACATTGCACCCAGCACAATTAATAAAACAGCAATCCAGATGAGCGGCTTAATCCAGCCTTTCCCCTTCGAAGGAGCAGGCTCTTCTCGCCAAGCTGGCTTGTCTGGTTCATCATCGTCATCGTCATCGAATTGAGCTAGCTGATCAGCGCGAATGGCTGGCATAACCAGCGTACGCTCTTCATCCATGCCATAAGCATCCCAGAAAGCAACCTTCGCTTCATTCCGACGATCTGGAGCCAAGCACGTATCTAGATCCGCCATCATCAGCTTCGCAGATTGATACCGTTCTTCCGGCTTTTTGCGCATCGCCTTGAGTATAATGTTCTCTACACTTTGTGGAATCAGCGGATTCACCTTACGTGGCTCTTCCACATCCTCCTGCAGATGCTTCAGGGCGACGGAAATCGGACTTTCCCCTAGAAAAGGAAGTCGACCGGTCAGCATTTGATACATCACAATGCCAAGCGAATACAGATCCGATTTTTCACCCGTATTCGTGCCTTTCGCATGCTCAGGCGAGAAATAGTGAACAGAACCGACGACGGATCCGGTTTGTGTAATCGTAGATGATGTCGCAGCTCTAGCAATACCGAAATCCGTCACCTTCACACGGCCGTTTTTGCCGATTAGAATATTGTGCGGCTTGATATCGCGGTGAATAATTTCATTATGATGGGCGTGATCAAGTGCATCTGCAATTTGACTTGCATAATGAACCGCATCTTCCACCTGTAGTGGCGCCTTTTCCTTAATCAAATCATTCAGCGTCTTGCCTTCGATATATTCCATCACGATGTAATGGACATCTTCTTCTTGCCCAACGTCATAAATACTGACAACATTAGGGTGAGATAGGGAAGCGGCTGCTTGTGCTTCTCTGCGGAAACGACGAATGAATTCTTCATCGTGCACATACTGTGAACGCAGTACTTTGACAGCCACTTTACGATTCAAAAGCAAATCATGCCCTTTGTAGACTAAAGCCATGCCGCCTCCGCCAATACGTTCTAAGATCTCATAGCGGCCTCCAAGCTTTCTACCGATCAATTCCCATCACCCCTTTTTTCGTCCGAATCCTGATCATGTGCAAATAAAAGGACCGTTACATTATCATCTCCGCCTTCGCGAAGCGCGCTCTGGATCAACGCCTCTGCCGCATCTTCCAACTGCTCGTTTTCCCGAACAATTCGCAAAATATCCGCATCATCGACCAATCCGCTCAAACCATCCGAACAAATGAGAATAACATCGTCTGGACGCCACGTGTACTCATACAGATCCACTTCCACACTAGGCTCAGTGCCCAGTGCACGTGTAATCCAATTACGTCTTGGATGATGATCAGCCTCTTCCATCGTTAGCTGCCCATTCTTGACAAGCTCGTAAACTAAGGAATGATCCTCCGTCAGTTGCTGGATAGATTCCCCAGTCAGCTTATATGCGCGGCTATCCCCGATATGTCCGATAATGAGAAGCTCCTGTGAAGCAATAATGGCAACGACTGTCGTTCCCATGCCATGGTACTTTTCTTGATCCGACGCAAAAGCATAAATCTCCTCATTCGCCTTCTCAATCGCTTCCCTCAATATTTGCTTACAGGACTCCACCGACATTCCCCAATGGATGGATTGCAATTGCGCTCCAATCGTGTCAATAGCCATTTGACTGGCAATATCGCCAGCCTGATGCCCCCCCATACCATCTGCAACAATAGCCAAAGATAGACCATTAAGCTGATGGTGGATAGCGGCACGGTCCTCATTGACTTGACGGACTTTCCCTATATCGGTACGACTTACCATCTTCATCCGGTTCTCACCTCATTTACTGCTCTCCATATGCTTCGCTCGCAATTGTCCGCAGGCAGCAGCAATATCACTACCTTGTTCACGGCGTATGGTGGCATTAATTTTGCCCTTCTCCAGAATACGTTGGAAGGTAAAAATATCATCTCTAGGTGTACGCTTGAAATCACGTTCAGCAACAAAGTTAACAGGAATCAGATTCACATGACTGAGCGGCATGTCTTTCAAGACAAGCGCCAGCTCTTCCGCATGCTCAGGCTGGTCATTCACTTCGCCCATAAGGGCATATTCAAACGTAATCCGTCTACCTGTTTTGGCAATGTAGTACTTACAAGCTTCAATGAGATCAACGAAAGGGAACCTGCGATTAACCGGCATTAACTTCGATCGCAATGCATCATTCGGCGCATGGATCGAAATCGCCAAATTTACTTGCAAATTCTCATCCGCGAACTTATAAATGTTCGGTACGATTCCACTCGTGGATACCGTGATGTGACGCTGTCCGATATTCAACCCTTTCGGGTGAATCATGACACGCAGGAAATTCATGGTCGCTTCATAATTTTCGAAAGGCTCACCAATCCCCATGATCACGATGGAAGAGATACGCTCTCCCGTCTCATCAAGCAATTTCTGCGCTTTCACAACCTGAGCGACAATCTCACCTGGTCGTAGATCCCGCTTCAACCCGCCCAAAGTGGACGCACAGAACGTACAGCCGACTCGACAACCGACTTGGGTCGTCACGCAAATACTGTTGCCGTAATTATGCTTCATCACGACGGTTTCAATAGCGTTCTTATCTTCAAGTTCAAACAAGAACTTGACCGTGCCATCCTGGGATTGATATTTCGTAATCTCGGACAGGGTAACGAACTCAAACTGATCCTTCAACTTGTCGCGAAGTGTTTTCGGCAAATTCGACATTTCGTCGAAGCTGAAAACGCGCTTAATGTATAACCAATCAAAAATTTGACCGGCACGAAACGCAGACTCCCCATTTTCTTTGACCCAACTTTGCCACTCATCCCAATTCAAATCATATACAAACGGTTTATCTTTCTCATACGGCTTAATACCCACATTTATCACAACCTGTTGTTATTTCGTCTATTTTAAAATATTTTAACACAAAGCAGGAACGAACACACGTCCCTGTCTGTTACACGTCACGCTTACGCAGGCGAGCGATAAAAAAACCGTCCGAATGGAACTGCTGCGGCAAAATTTGCACCATGCCAGACGTAGCCGCCTTCGGGTCAATCTCCGTGAAAACATCCGCTGGCAGCGGAGCTAGCTCGAACTCGCTGTGTTCGGCAAGAAAACGCTCGACCATGCCCTCATTCTCTGCCTGTTCAATCGTGCACGTGCTGTACACCAGCACGCCGCCTGGCTTGAGCAGACGATGTACATGACTCAGAATCGCATACTGCGTTTCACTGATCGCCTCGATCTCCGCCTCCTGTTTCGCCCACTTGAGATCCGGCTTGCGGCGAATAACCCCAAGGCCTGAGCAAGGTGCATCAAGAAGGATGCGGTCGAAGGACTCCGCCGCAAAATGCTCATCCAGCTTCGCAGCATCCATCACGAGCGTCTGAATCGACGATAGTCCCAGACGCTCCGCTTGATCTGCGATTAATTTCTGCTTGTGCTCATGCAGATCACAAGCCCAAATCTGACCCACATCGTCCATTTTCTCCGCGATGTGGGCGGTCTTGCCGCCAGGGGCGGCGCAACAGTCCAGCACCTTCATGCCTGGACGCGGGTCAAGAGCCTCGGCGACGAGCATCGAGCTCTCGTCTTGAATCGAGAAGTCCCCTTGCTGGAAGCCGGGGACTAACGCCATGTTCCCGGCCCCCTGCACAAGGATGCCGGCCGGGGCCAGCTCTGACGCTTCCGCGCTGAGGCCGCTAGCTTGGAGCTGCTCCAGCAGCTCCAAGCGGCTGCGCCGCCTCGCGTTCGCGCGGATGCTCACGTGCGGCGGCTCGTTGTTCGCCGCACAGATCTGTTCCGTCAGCTCAGGGCCGAGCTGACGGATCCACCGGCGCACGAGCCATTCCGGATGGGAATGGCTCAGTGCGATGCGCTTCACGTCGCCGAGCGCAGTCGGCAGCGTGAGCTCGTCCTTGCTGCGGATGATCGCGCGCAGCACGCCGTTGACCATGCCCGAGATGCCTTGGTGGCCTCGGCGCTTCGCGATATTGACCGCTTCGCTCACGACCGCATGGTCAGGGATGCGGTCCAAGTAATGCAGCTGATAGAAACTCAGCCGCAGCAGACACCTCACCCAGGGCTCCAGCTTCGCAAGACCCTTGCTGACGAAGCGCTCCAAGAAGAAGTCAATCGTATTCTGGCGCCCTATCGTACCGTACACAAGCTCCGTGGCCAGTCCAGCGTCTGCACGCTCAAGGGCATGCTTCTGCAGCACTTGGTTCAACAGCAGATTACTATAGGACTGATTCTCTTCAACACGAATAAGTACATCCAGTGCCGCATCACGGGCAGAACGCTTAACAGCGCTGCTCTTCGCAGCGCCCGAGGATGATTTTGGCGCAGAAGGCTTACCCGATCTCTGCGAATTCGTATGTCCATGTTGCGGACGAGTTGGTTTAGTCGTAGACAAAATCAAATACCTCATTTTTTTAGGTGGCATTATTACTTGTTTTTCATAAAAAGTTGCTTTACGCGTTCCCCAGTACCGTACCCGCCGGAATTTGCGCTCCGCGAATGAATTCAGTTACTGGCATCGCCTTTTTGCCAGCAGGTTGAATCTCCGTTAGCCACAATGTACCTGCTCCCGTCATGACTTCAATTCCTTGCTCGCTGCAGCTAAGCACAGTTCCTGGTGCTGCGCCAGACCGATCCTGACCTGCTTGCTTCGGCTTCAAGCTCGCCCATACCTTCAGCACATCTCCATTCAAGAACGTATAAGCGCCTGGATACGGGTTTAACCCTCGAATATGATTCCACAGCTCGACAGCAGAGCGTGACCAGTCCAAAAGTTCATCTTCCCTGCGAATATTAGGTGAATAAATCGCATCAGCCTCATTCTGAGGAACAGCCTCGATTCGACCAGCCAGCAAATCTGGCAGCGTCCGCTTCAACAAATCAGCCCCAGCAATACTCAGCTTGTCAAACAACATCCCTGTCGTATCCGTATCCTCAATCGGAAGTTCAACACGCGAGATCATATCTCCCGTATCCAATCCAACCGCCATATACATAATGGTAACGCCAGTCTCAGCCTCACCTCGCATAACTGCGTGATGAATCGGCGCTCCTCCCCGATATTTCGGAAGCAGCGATGCGTGAATATTAATGCAGCCATACTTAGGCAAATCTAACACCGATTTCGGTAAAATTTGGCCATAAGCCGCTGTTACGATTAGATCTGGCGCAAGCTGGCGAATCTGCTCTACGGAATCTGCTTCACGCAGCTTCACTGGTTGAAGCACCGGAATGCCATGCTTCTCAGCCTCTACCTTAACCGGAGTCGGTGTAAGGACGCGTTTGCGTCCCTTCGGCCGATCCGGCTGTGTGACAACAGTTGTCACGTTGTAGCCTTCCTCCAAGAGTAAACGCAGGGAGGGAACAGCAAAATCTGGCGTACCCATGAAAATTATGTTCACGCTTCTTCTTCCTCTTCTTCATCGGCGGTATATGTTTTGACCGCAAGATCCGTAAACAATACGCCATTTAAGTGATCAATCTCATGGAAAATACAACGAGCAAGCAACTCCGTGCCTGTAACTTCAATCGGGTTCCCATTACGATCTTGTCCTTTGGCCGTTACGTTCAGCGCACGAAGGACATCACCACGAAGACCAGGAATACTCAAACAGCCTTCTGGCCCCATTTGCTCACCACTGGAAGTAACGATCTCTGGATTTATCATTTCGATGAGACCGCCATGTTCTTCACCGCAATCCATAACAATTACACGTTTCAGAATACCGATTTGCGGAGCAGCAAGACCCACGCCTTCCGCCTCATACATCGTATCTGCCATATCATCAAGCAATTTATGCAGATTGGAATTAAATTTCGTAACTGTGATCGCTTTCTCGCGCAGCACAGGATCTGGATCTTTTACAATAATACGAATAGCCATGAATGTGCACCTACCTTTAAGTCGTCTCGATTAGGGGTTATTACATCAAATATTGCGGGTCAACATCCACGCTTATTAACAGCTTTTCTTTGGCTGAGCGTTCCTCAAACCAAGCTACTGTCTTCCCAACGATCTCTGCAGCTCTATCTTCCCCACGATATTTTACCACGCATTGGAATCGATATCTATCTTTGATTCGGGAAATAGGCGATGCAACAGGTCCTAACACGTCAAAATGAAAGGATGAATCCATCGATACCGCTTCCGCAAACAAATCTACCTGCTGCCTCGTATAAGGGAGAGCGATTTCTTTCAACCGTGTAACAAAGGCTTCCGCCATGCGCACCAAGAGCGGTACTTGTTCGTGTGAGAACGTAATTAAAATCAATTTTTGATACGGTGGATAACCTAAATTAGCCCGAATATCCATCTCATGGTTCGCAAAAGCCACATAATCATGATGACTCGCATATTGCACGCTGTAATGGTCAGGTGTGTACGTTTGCACAAACACTTCCCCTTGCTTCTCATGCCGTCCCGCTCGACCTGCAACTTGTGTTAACAGCTGGAACGTCCTCTCAGCGGAGCGAAAATCAGGTATATTCAGCACGGTATCCGCCGCGATGACCCCAACTAAGGTAACATCCGGGAAATCCAACCCTTTTGCCACCATCTGCGTCCCCAAAAGAACATCCGCCTGTTTCTCACGAAACATCGTCAACCATTTCTCATGCGAGCCCTTTTCAGTCGTTGTATCCACATCCATGCGAATGACCCTAATGCCAGGAAATATCTTACTAAGCTCTTCCTCAACACGCTGCGTTCCGGTCCCAAAATGACGAATGTGCTCGGATTGACAGCTCGGACACTCCTTCACCTCACGCTCGGCATAACCGCAATAATGACAACGCAGTGCATGTGAGCTTTGGTGATACGTCAATGAAATGTCGCAATGCGGACACTGTGAAACGAAACCGCACGTCCGACACATCACGAATGTCGCGTAACCACGTCGATTCAGCAGCAATACGGTCTGTTCCTTCTTGTGTAACCGTTCTTCGATCGCTTTATACAACGATCTGCTAAACATCGACCGATTGCCGGTTTTCAGCTCCTCACGCATATCCACAATCGTCACAGGCGGCATAGGTCTGCTCGCAACGCGCTCTTTCATGGTCAGCAATGTAAAAGGAGGTTTAGAGCGATCTCTCCTGCGTCTCGTTTTCTCCATACTCTCTAGGGATGGCGTAGCGGAACCCAGCACCACAACGGCATCTTGCTGCTTCGCCCTTTGAACAGCCACATCTCGCGTATGATATTTCGGACTCTCTTCTTGTTTATACGAGGATTCATGCTCTTCATCTATAATGATCAAGCCAATGTTCGTAAAAGGGGCAAAAATCGCCGAACGTGCGCCGATTACGACCTTTACTTGCTTGCGTGTAATTTTACGCCACTCGTCATATCGCTCGCCATTAGACAGTCGACTATGCAGAACAGCAACAAGGTCGCCGAATCTCCCTTTAAAACGTTCCACCATCTGCGGCGTCAATGATATTTCCGGCACGAGAACAATGGCTTCCTTATCCATATCTAAGCATTGCTGGATGGATTGTAGGTATACCTCTGTCTTGCCGCTTCCCGTCACCCCGTGCAGCAGAAACACCTCATGCCGATCTTCAGCCACCGCATCGCGGATAGGGGCAAACACGCCGCTCTGCTCCTCCGTCAGAGTAAGCGGCTTCGTCCGCGCAAAAGCACGACCCATATAAGGGTCGCGCATCACTTCCACCTCGCGCAGCTCAATCCAGCCGCGATCCGCCAAGCTTTTGACTGTGCTTGCTCCGACCTCAACAGCTTCCATCAGCTCCGTCAATCGAATGGACTGCGGATGCTCAATCAAGTATCGCAGTACATCCTTCTGCTTGTTCGCTCTGGCCGGAAGCTCAGCAAGCGCCTCTTCCAAGCCATGACCACCTGCAGGTGGAAATACGGTTAGTGCCTTTTTGGTATTCATCCGGTCCTTCACTAGCTGTACTTCCGTCAGCCTACCCGATGACAGCAGCTCTTTGATCAGAGCGCCTTCCTTCGAAAAACGCTCCAACAGCACGTCCATGGAAACCGATTCCTTACTCTTCACAAAGCTAATAATAGCTTCAATATCTGGCATATCTAGAAAGGATTGATCCTCGGATTCATCCCCTACAATAATGACACGCTCATATTTCGCTTTAAGTGCTGCAGGAAGCATCGCTTGCAGAGCAGTTACTTCATGACACATATACATACGACTGATCCAGCGTCCAAGACTAACAAGTTCACTCGTCAAAGGCGGGACGAGATCCAACACATTTTGAATTGGCTTGATGCGCTTCGCGTCTACTTCCGTTTTCTCTTGCAGTTCAACCACAAAGCCTTGCAGGACACGTGGTCCAAAAGGTACACCTACTCGGCTGCCGACTTCGACCCACTTACTCAGAGATGACGGCACTTCATAGTCGAACGCCCGATTGGTTTGCTTGGCTGGGACATCGACAATGACTTTGGCGTACATCAGGATTCCCCCGCAGCCGCGGACGCAGCTATTCGTTCTGCAGCAAGCTCGAGCAGCTTACGTGCAACGTCCCATTTGCTTTGAATCGGTAGAGCTTGTACAAGTCCATTATGATCATAGAAGCGAACCACATTCGTATCCCCGCCAAAGCCTGCGCCCTCTTGTGACACATCGTTCCCTACGATGAGATCACAATTTTTGCGCTTCAGCTTGTCCATCGCATGCTCGTCTAGCCGCTCCGTTTCCGCAGCAAACCCAATAACGAACTGTTTACTTGTCTTCAGCGTTCCAATCTCCTGCAAAATATCGGGATTCTTAATGAGCTCGAGCGTCAGCGAGTCTGCTTTCTTTTTGATTTTCTGCTCGGCAACAACTGCAGGACGATAATCGGCCACAGCAGCTGCTTTAATGATGAGCTGGCTTTCTTCGAGCCTGCTTAACACCGCTTCGCGCATATCCAGCGCAGACTGCACAGGAACGAGCTGCACGCCTTCAGGTACGGTTAGGGCCGACGGCCCTGAAACCAATGTTACCTTCGCCCCCATCCGCACAGCTTCTTCCGCGATCGCATAACCCATTTTGCCTGAAGAGTCATTGGTCAAATAACGAACAGGATCTAGACGTTCTACCGTCCCTCCGGCCGTCACTAACACACGTTTACCTGCTAAGCGTCCAGGCTCCCCTTGAAAATGCCGCTCAACCGCGGCAAAAATCTCCTCCGGCTCAGCAAGACGCCCCTTGCCCACATAGCCACAGGCCAGTTGCCCTTCGCCAGGTTCAATGAAACGCACGCCGCGGCGACGCAATGTCTCCATGTTCGTCTGTACGGCTGGATTCGCGTACATATGCACATTCATCGCAGGCGCCACCCAGATCGGTGCCATGGTTGCAAGCAGTGTGGTGCTTAGCATGTCATCGCCTAGCCCTAAGGCTAGCTTGCCGATCGTATTCGCCGTAGCTGGGGCGATCAGCACGAGATCCGCGCTGTCCGCCAAATTGATATGAGACACGACGGCGGGATCCTTCTCATCGAAGGTATCGACAAAAACATGATGCCGCGACAAGGTTTGAAACGTTAACGGCGCAACGAATTGCACTGCCGAACGCGTCATAATCACCCGTACAACAGCTCCAGCCTGTGTTAATTTACTCGTTAATGCAGCAGCTTTATAAGCCGCAATGCCTCCACAGACACCGAGCACGATCGTTTTGCCTTGCAATACACCCATGGGAATCCCCTTTCGAAATACCAAATGAGAAAAAAATAACAACCACGAGGGTTGTTGGGTAAGGCGGTTTATTTCTTCGCGTATTTCTCGCTCTCGTTTGTGTTAATTTTCTCGTAACCGATGTAATTCCCGTACAGTTCTTCTAAAGCAACACCAACATGTTTATGAGCTTTCTGGCCTTTCAAATCCGATTTCGCACCATCACGAAGGGATCTAGCTCTTTTGGAAGCTGCAACAACCAGGGAGTACTTGCTGTCTACGATATCAAGCAGTTTATCAATTGAAGGGTATAACATTCAATTCACCTCATCCATCCATTGTACGATTTTTGGAAACATACGATCTTTTTTGCAATGCTCAGCGGCTAGTATCGCTTGTATTTTCGCACATGCGGTATCTACATGATCATTTACGATCGCATAATCATAGTGCTCCATCAGACGAATTTCATCGATGGCCACGGACATGCGACTGCGGATGACCTCATCCGTTTCCGTGCCACGTGTAACAATACGATTCTCAAGCTCATCTAGAGACGGCGGCAGCAAGAAAATAAATACACCTTCGTCAAACTTCTGTTTGACCTGCAGTGCACCTTGAACCTCGATTTCCAAAATCACATCGTGGCCTGAACGCAGCGTTTCCTCTACGAAACGTCTTGGTGTTCCATAGAAATTGCCCACATATTCAGCCCATTCCAGCACTTCATCGGTTTCGATCAACTGCTGAAATTGCTCACGGGTTTTGAAAAAATAATTAACACCGTCTACTTCACCTTGTCTAGGAGAACGTGTTGTCGCCGATACCGAGTAGACAATATCGGGAGCAACCTTGCGCAGCGCCGCACAAACCGTTCCTTTGCCAACACCAGACGGTCCGGATAAAACAATCAGAATACCTCTCTCACGCTCAAGAGTGTTCGTATTACTCGTCATGATCATCGTCCTTATTCGAAAGTCTATGCGCTACCGTCTCTGGTTGTACTGCCGACAAAATCACATGATCGCTGTCCGTGATAATAACGGCACGGGTTCTTCTACCATATGTAGCGTCAATCAGCATGTGACGATCACGCGCTTCTTGAATGATTCTCTTGATCGGAGCGGATTCTGGACTCACGATCGAGATAATGCGGTTCGCCGATACGATGTTGCCGAACCCGATATTGATTAATTTGATAGCCATCTAGGACTTCCTCCTCGCGAAGCACATGCAAGCTTCACTCGATATTCTGTATTTGTTCCCGCATTTTCTCAAGCTCTGCTTTCATCGCAATCACTCTAGACGTAGGCTCCGAATGATTCGACTTCGATCCGATCGTGTTCACTTCCCGATTCATCTCTTGAATCAAGAAGTCCAGCTTTCGGCCAACAGGCTCTTTGTCTGAAAGCAATGCCTCACATTGCCCAAAATGACTCTTCAGACGCGTTAATTCCTCATCCACATTAGAACGATCTGCGAAGAGAGCAATCTCAGTTGCTAGACGTTGCTCATCCACAGGTATCCCGTCGAGAACGAGGGACTGAATGCGAATCGTCATCTTCGTCGCATACTCCTGAACGACTTGAGGAGCAAGCGCTTCTAACTCGATATGAATTCGCTTCATCTCGGCTAGCCGTTCTCGGATATCCTGCTCTAAGAATTCACCTTCGCGGTGTCTCATCGCGGATAGCTGAGCGACAGCCTCCTGTAGACATGCGCATAGCTCCTGTTCAATCTCGTCATCAGGCTCTTGACGTACATCTTTCATTTGAATCAGCTCAGGAAGTTTCAATAAATCATTGAGATCTACCTGACCCGTGATCCCATACCGCTGCTTCAACTGCTCAGCTGCTTCCAGATAAGCATCTGCCAAAGCATAATTAACCGTTACGTTCTTCGGGGAAGCTGCTTCACGTTCCGCCGTGATGAAGACATCTACTCGTCCTCGCTTCACAGCATGCAATACCGTTTTCTTCAAAGCGTCCTCAAAAGCCGCCCATTCCTTCGGCAACCGAATCGACACTTCACTATACCTATGATTGACCGATTTCACATCGATAAACACGTTGTATCCCGCAAAAGAACGATTCGCTTGTCCGAACCCGGTCATACTGCAAATCATTCTAATCACATCCATTACCCTATTTTAATTCATTTTGAAAGTGGGTACAAGTGGAAATCATGCCTTTTCGACTTTTCCCACACATAGTTAGTCAGATCTACGCACATTTCATACGCCAAAAAAGGAGTCATCAGATAAATACCATTAAAGTATTGCATCGCGGTATCCAGCAATTCTTTGGCAATTTCCACACCCATTGCGCGACCTTCTGGACCTTTCAAACCATCCATCCGTGCTCTAACTTCATCCGATAAACGAATACCTGGAACCTCGTTGTGCAGGTATTCGGCATTGCCACCACTAGCCAGCGGGGCGATACCGATGAAAATAGGGATGGGCAAATGTTTGGTCGCTTCATAAATGTCTTCGATGAGCTTCGCATCGTACACGGGCTGCGTCATAATATAATCTGCGCCTGCCTCAATCTTGCGCTCCAAGCGCTGAACGGCTTTATCTAAATGCTTCACATTTGGATTGAATGCTGCACCAACTACGAAGTTAGCCTTCTGCTTCAAAGGTTTACCGGAGAAGGCGATGCCTTCGTTGAGCTGTTTGATCATTCGAATAATTTCGAATGAGGTAAGATCGTATACAGAGCTGGACCCGGGGAGATCGCCAAACTTGGCGGGATCGCCGGTCACGGCCAGCACGTGGTCTATTCCCAGCGCGTGCAAGCCCATGAGATGGGACTGGGTCCCAATCATGTTGCGGTCACGACACGCGATGTGGATGAGCGGACGCGCGCCCAAACGCTCCTGCACGAGGTAGCCGAGTGCTAGGTTACTCATGCGCGTCACAGCAAGGGAATTGTCGGCCATCGTAATGGCGTCGACATGAGCCTCCTGCAGGGCCTTCGAACCCTGCATGAACTTCTCGATGTCGAGATCCTTCGGAGGATCCAGCTCGACAATGACGGTTTTGCGCTGCTTTACGATGTCCAGCAGCGAAGGGATCCCCGCTGGAGGCGCAGGCTGCGCCGGTGCCGGCTCGATCACGAGCACGGCAGCTTCCGCTGGAGTTGTGCCAGGCGCAACCGGCACGTAGCCTTGCAGCGCCTTCGCCACAGCAGCGATGTGCTCCGGCGTCGTGCCGCAGCAGCCGCCGATGATGCGCGCGCCAAGATCGGCAAAGCGCAGCGCGCTTTCGGCGAAGTACTTCGGCGTCGCCGCATACGTATAGTGCCCGTCTACGTAGTCGGGCAAACCTGCGTTCGGAAACGCCGAGAACGGAATGCCAGGAATCGGCGCGATTTTCTCCATCGAACGCAGAATCCCGTTCGGGCCGACTCGGCAGTTAAAACCGATCACATCAGCGCCTTCATCACGCAGTCGTAGGAACGCTTCTTGCAGCGGAACACCGTCTTGCGTGCTGCCCGTGCCTTCATTGGCAAACTGGCAGATCACTGGGAGCTGACTCATGCTGCGAATAATTCGCAAAGCAAGCTGCAGCTCTTCCAAATCGTAGAAGGTCTCTAATAACAGCCCGTCCACCGGAGAGTCAAGCAGAATGCTGATCTGTTCGCGCAAAGATTGCTCAACCTCGGAGGTTCTCACATTTTTCCGCTTGCCAGCGCGAATAGATCCAATAGCTCCAACGACATACGCATCGTCGCCAACAGCGTTTCTAGCCAGCTCAACACCCGCACGGTTAATGGCTTCAACGTCGCCTTCCAGTCCGTACTTCGAGAGCTTCTCCCGATTCGCCGAAAACGTATTCGTTTCAATAAGACGAGCACCTGCCTCAAAATAACGGCGGTGCACGTCAGCGACCGTTTCCGGTCTTAGCAAATTCAATTCTTCATATGAAATGCCGACAGGAAATCCCATCTGATATAAGTATGTCCCCATAGCGCCGTCACCGGTCAAAATCTCCTGTTGCAGCGCTGCACGAAGATCCAATTTCATGCATCATTTCCCCTATCTATAGTTTCCCTGTAAACACTTCTTCAGCAGGCCCCGTCATATAAACGTGATTGTCCTCTTCCAGCCACTCGATGAACAAATCTCCACCTTTGAGTGAAACGGTCGCTTCACGATCAGATAGACCATTCAGCACGGAAGAGACTAGCGTAGCACACGCGCCTGTTCCGCAAGCAAGCGTTGGTCCAGCGCCACGCTCCCAAACACGCATATCTGTATAAGCGCGATCCCGAACAGTTGCGAATTCGACATTTATTTTACGCGGAAACATAGGATGCGCCTCAAGCTTAGGCCCCCATGTTGCCAGGTCAAAATTCACAGCATCCTCTACATAAATGACACAATGGGGATTCCCCATTGACACCGCCGTGAAACGAAACGATGTGCCATCTACCTCGATCGGATAATCGATCACTTCGTCGGCATCAACCGTCGTTGGCACCTGAAGCCCTTGCAGAATGGGCTCTCCCATGTCCACACGAGCAGTCACAACTCGGCCATCTTGCACATGTACTTGAACCTTCTGTACACCAGCACCAATGGTCTCAATGGTAATTTCTGTTGCATCAATCAGCTTATGATCGTATACATATTTGGAAACACAGCGGATCGCGTTGCCGCATTGCTCGGCCTCAGATCCATCCGAGTTGATAATGCGCATTTGAAAATCAGCTTTCTCAGAAGGAAGAATAAAGACAACTCCGTCAGCACCGATGCTAAAAAATCGATTACACAACTGAATGGCCAACTGGTCTGCCCCGGCAGGCAGCTCTTTCTCTCCGGCTACGACAATAAAATCATTACCAAGACCGTGCATTTTCGTAAACTTCATGTCAAGCACCCCTATGTGCGGTTTAGCCATTATCATAGCGTAAAATCGTCAGTATGCATAGCCCTGCGCCCTCGCAGCACGTCATAGTCGCTAAATCGCCATAGTAAGGAGAGCGAGGTAAAAGATCTTTCATAGCGCCGTATTAACCATGTTTTTCAAACAAGTTCATTGTAAAAATCTTATATCTACGTTTTTGATTTGGTGCAGTTGGGGTGGGGTTGCTAGTAGATGAGTTGGATGAGTTGGATGGGTATAGTCGCTTACTGTGGTGCTGGTGCAAAGGTATTTGTATTAATTGAACGTGACTTTATTTTCAGGAAGCCCCAGATTCGTAAGTAGCGGTAACTGGAAAATATAAATCTATTTAGTACAAATATAACTAAAAATTTATTTTAAATGGAAATTATGTAGTTAATTCCTTCGATTCTGTTCAAATTCAAAAAAAAACCTGAAAATAACTGCATGAAATCCATTTATTCTGAGTTCAAAGGAAAATTTCAACAAATTAACTGTATGAAATACATCTATTCGTATCCGGAGCAAGCACCAAGATGAGCACCCCATTTACTTAAACAGGAAAAAGCTGCCACACGGCAGCTCTTTCCATCTTTCCATGTCCCTTATCGGAAACTCGGTTTAGACGATTTATTATACACAGAGGCACTTGAACCTCTCGAACCTCTGGAACCTTTGGTTCGTTTTGGCGATAACACGCTGCCTAGCCCCATAAAGAAGGTCGGAATGCCCGCTGCAATTAAAACGAGAATCCAATCTTTCCAGCCTAGAGGAACGGTTTTGAAGATCGGTTGGAGTGCTTCGATATACATAACGCCGAGCATAAGAATGAGCGATGATAGCACAGCGAGAACTAAGTACTTATTTTGCAAAGGATTCCGGTGGAAAATGGAACGTGAACTGCGACAATCAAACACGTGGATGAGCTGTGCCATAACCAAGGTCGCAAACGCGACACTTTGTGCTTTCAATAAGGTCTCTGCATCCGTTGGATTCACGCGTAAGATGAGCCAGAAGGCCCCCAATGTGCATACCCCAATGAGGATACCACGGGAAATAATTTTCCAGCCTAAGCGTCTTGCAAAAATACTTTCCTTCGCCGAGCGCGGCTTGTGCTGCATGAGGTCTTTCTCTGCCTGATCCACACCTAGTGCCATTGCCGGCAGACCATCCGTTACTAAATTCACCCATAGAATCTGAATGGGCACAAGCGGGAGCGGAAGCCCCGCCATCATGGCAATGAACATCGTCATAATCTCACCAACGTTAGAGGCAAGCAAATAACGAATGAACTTACGGATATTTTCATATATACTGCGCCCCTCTTCAATCGCCGCAACGATCGTCGAGAAATTGTCATCGCTAAGGATTAAGGAGGATGCCTCTTTGGATACATCGGTGCCCGTAATCCCCATGGCAATTCCGATATCAGCAGCTTTAATTGCTGGCGCATCGTTAACGCCATCACCTGTCATGGCAACAACGTGTCCATTGCGCTGCAACGATTTCACAATACGCAGCTTATGCTCAGGGGACACCCTCGCATAGACATAGGTATCATTGACTTTGGCGTCGAGCTCATCATCCGAAAGCTGTCCGATCTGCTGGCCGCTCATGCTAACACCATTGGTTGGAATCATCCCAAGCTGCTTTGCAATGGCTTCCGCCGTCGTTTGATGATCTCCGGTAATCATGACGGTCTTGATGCCCGCCTTGCGGCATTTGGAGATCGCTTCACGCACTTCTTTGCGCGGAGGATCGATCATCCCGGTTAACCCTACGAAAACTAATCCATTCTCAACATCCTCAAAATCATCATAGCGATCACTTGCTTTAAGCTCCTTATAGGCAATACCCAACACCCGCAGCGCTGATTTGGCCATGCCTTCATTCGCTGAAATGACCTTTTGTTTCAGCGTTGACGTGAAAGGAATAACTTTACCATCCCACAAAATGTAACTGCAATGCTGCAGTAAGACATCCGGCGCCCCTTTGGTACAAGCCATGCGGCCATTCTCGGAGGACACCAGCACGGACATCCGTTTGCGTTCCGAATCGAAAGGGAACTCGGCGATCCGTTTATATTTTTCACTCAGCGAAACTTGCGTAATCCCGCTCTTGGCACTTAGAACAACTAAGGCACCTTCTGTTGGATCCCCTTTAATATTCCAAATCGAAGCTGGCCCCTCGCTGCCCTCTTTCCCTTTCTTTCTCTTCGTTTCTTGTTTTTCTTCAATTAAGGTTGCATTATTGCAAAGGGCTGACACGTGGAGCAGCTTCGAAAGAGTTGGATGCTTGTGTGCGTCCGTATGTTTGCCGCTCAGAAGAATATGACCGACCGGCGCATAACCGTCTCCTGTTACCTCTAGCACATCACCGCCGACCCACAAATGGGTCACTGTCATTTTGTTCTGAGTAAGCGTCCCCGTTTTATCTGAACAAATGACGGAGGCACAACCTAACGTTTCCACCGATGGCAGCTTCCGGACGATCGCTTTCCGCTTAATCATGCGCTGAACGCCGAGCGCTAGTGCAATCGTTACAATCGCTGGGAGCCCTTCTGGGATAGCAGCAACAGCTAAGCTGACGCCTGCCAAGAACATCGCATACGGTGGTTGTCCATGCATAATACCGGCTACAACAACAAGAATTGTCAACGCGATAGCAACGATAATTAAGATTTTACCTAACTGCTCCAATCGGTGCTGTAACGGTGTTTCCATGGATTCTGTATTTTGAATCAAATCAGCGATTTTGCCCATTTCCGTGCTCATTCCGATTCGAACGACAACCGCTTTCGCTGTGCCACGAGAAACCATTGTCCCCATGAAGCCCAGATTGCGCTGATCGCCAAGTGGCACTTCGTCGTGTGGAATAGCAGCAATCGTTTTACTGACGGCAATGGACTCCCCGGTTAGGGCAGACTCTTCGATATAGACGCCATTCGTCTCCAAAAACCGAACATCCGCCGGAACTCTGTCGCCGCTCTCCAGAAATACAATGTCACCAGGCACCAGATCTCGCGCCGGAATTTGATGAACGGCTCCTTCTCTCCACACATTCGCATTGGGCGCAGACAGCTCTTTCAGTGCACGTAGTGAGCGTTCCGCTCGAAACTCCTGTGTAAAGCCCAAAATCCCATTCATCACAATAATGACGACAATCGTAATCGCATCTAAATATTCGCCTAGCAAGCCGGATATTAGAGTCGCCCCCAATAGGACCAGCACCATGAAATCTTTAAATTGATTTAAGAGCAGTGTAATTGGTGATACACGCTGCCCCTCTGAGAGCTCGTTTCGCCCTACCTCAGCCTGACGTTTCCAAGCCTCTTCCCAGGGCAATCCTTGCTGTATATCCACCTGCTGCAATTGCAAGACATCCTCCGAGTTCAACTGGTACCACTTATTCTGACTCATCCGCCCTTCTCCCTCCCACATCCACTTGATCTTGTCTCACACTTATACGTATTTGTATTCAGACAAGCAGGAAAATATCCCTGAAATCATCTTTCCTGTCCAGAGCCCCTTAAGTTTTTGTTAAAAGTATGGCATCATAGAGATTAGCAAAGTTGTCAGCCACGGAATGAAGAGGTAACCGCAATGACAAATGACAACTAGCCTCAAAGAATGGAGTTGTATGCATCATGGCTTTAGACGGACTCGTCCTTCATGCAATTGTTCACGAGCTTCAAATGTATGTAGGAGGCCGCATTAATAAAATTCACCAACCGAGCGAAAATGACGTCGTTCTTCAAATTCGCACCCAAAGGCAGAACGTGAAGCTGCTCCTTTCCGCCAACCCTACATATCCACGCGTCCAAACGACAGAATCAATTACCATGAATCCAATGGATGCCCCTATGTTCTGTATGCTGCTTCGCAAATATTGTGAAGGTGGCGTAATTGAGGTCGTGGAACAAATCGGCATGGAACGTGTCATTCGTTTTCAGATTCGTCATCGTGACGAATTAGGAGATATATCCCTCAAGCATATTATTGTGGAAATTATGGGACGCCACAGCAATATCATTTTGCTTGATCCCGCTACAGGAACGATTCTAGATGGGATCCATCATGTGACGCCAGCTATCAGTTCTTATCGGGTAGTCATGCCAGGGAGTATTTATGTAACACCCCCTGAACAAGATAAGCTAAATCCACTTGAGGTTGATAGCGCAGCGTTCATCCAGGCATTAGAGCGGACATCGGCGTCAGATGAGGTTTCCGTATCTCCATCGCCAATTAAACCTGAGCAACAGTTGGTTGCTGCATTCAGCGGACTCAGTCCACTGATCGCCAAGGAAATTGTGTATCGCAGCATGCAAGGAAAAACGGAAGTCGATACCGCATCGCTTTGGCAGGCGTTCAGTGAAGTAATGACCGCCATGCGCGAGGATCACTATGAACCTGTCATTGTAGAACAAGAACCGACAGGCAAGCTATTCTTCGCGATGACACCACTTACACATATCAAGGGCACGTCGAAATCATACGCAACGCCAAGCTTGTGTTTGGAGCAATTCTATGGCGACAAAGCGGAAAGAGATACGGTTAAACAACGAGTATCTGATTTATTGAAATTTTTACAAAATGAAGTCAATAAAAATGTTAAAAAACTGGAAAAACTTCAGGATACGATCGAAGACTCCAAGGACGCTGATAAATACCGCATTCTCGGAGAGCTGTTAACCGCCTCGCTTCATACGATTAAGAAAGGCGACAAAGAAATTCAAGCCATTAATTACTACGATGAAGATCAGGCGATGATCACCATTACGCTGGACCCGCTTCTTGGCCCAGCGGAAAACGCACAGCGCTATTTTAAGAAATATAGTAAATTGAAAAATAGCACGGTGATCGTCGAGGAGCAAATTGCCCAAACGCACCAAGAGATTACCTATCTCACGACCCTGCTGCAGCAGTTGAGTGTTGCCTCCTTGCCAGATATTGAGGAGATTCGCGATGAGCTTATGGAACAGGGCTATGTGCGCGACCGCAACAAAAAGCAGCGTAAGAAAAAGAAAAAAGATAAGCCCGCTCTAGCCTGCTACGAATCCAGCGAGGGCGTTCCTATCTATGTTGGGAAAAATAATACACAAAATGAATATCTGACAAATCGTCTTGCTTCTTCAATGGATACATGGCTGCACACGAAAGATATCCCAGGCTCCCACGTCGTCATTCGCGGTGAGTTCAGCGACACCACCTTGCTTGAAGCGGCGCAGCTAGCAGCTTACTTCAGTCAAGCCAAAAACTCGAGTCAAGTTCCTGTGGATTACACAACGATCAAGCATGTCCATAAACCTAACGGCTCGAAGCCCGGCTTTGTCATTTATGTGAATCAGAAGACACTTTATGTGACACCAGAAGAAGAAGAAATCAAGCAATTGAAAGTGACCATCAAATAAACATGAAAAAAACCTATCAGAGTCTAGCCTAGCTCGATAGGTTTTTTCCTATGTAAATAATCGCTACTACAAGTCCAAGTCCCATTGCTTAATCAATGATAATAAATAAGCCTTTACTTGCTCTTGCAAATCTGGACGCTGTAAGGCCAGTTCAATGGTTGCTTCAATATACCCCAGCTTGTCCCCAACGTCATATCGCTTCGCTTGCATCAGGTAAGCCGCCATCTGCTGTTCCTTATTCAGCACGCGCAGTGCATCCGTTAATTGAATCTCACCGCCGCGGCCAGGCTCTTGACGCTCCAAAATGCGGAAAATTTCCGGCATAATAATGTATCGGCCAATTACCGCTAAATTCGAAGGCGCTTGATCACGATCAGGCTTCTCTACCAGATCCTCAATCAAGCGATAGTTCTCGTAGCTCGTCGCAGGTGAGATAATACCGTACTTGCTGACATCAGCCCAAGGGACCTCTTGAACCGCAATGACGGAAGTTTCCGTTTGCTCATAAATATTCATCATTTGTTTAAGCCCCGGCGGAGAAGATTGGAGAATATCATCACCGAGCAGAACAGCGAACGGTTCATCTCCAATAAATTTGCGCGCGCAGAGAATAGCGTGACCTAAGCCAAGCGGCTGCTTCTGACGAATGTAATGAACATCCGCTAGATTAGACACCGATTTCACAATCTCAAGCAGCTGAGTGCTCCCTTTTTCTTCAAGCATCATCTCTAGCTCGACGGATTTATCAAAATGATCCTCGATCGCACGTTTGTTACGCCCTGTAACGATGATAATATCCTCAATGCCGGACTCAATCGCTTCTTCTACAATGTACTGGATCGCTGGTTTATCAACGATTGGCAGCATTTCCTTGGGCTGCGCTTTGGTTGCGGGCAAGAAACGAGTACCAAGTCCCGCCGCGGGTATAATGGCTTTCCGAATTTTTTTCATGGATGATCCTCCTAAAAGTTTTGAGTAACCCGTGCAAGCGAAGTGTAAAATTACAACCTCAAAACTCGCTTCGGAAGCATGCGCTTGACTTTAAAAGTTCAACGACATCCATGCTGATGCGTTTCGAACCGATGGCCCCGTGGAAAGCCGTATCACCACGTACGCCATGGAAATCAGAGCCTGCCGTAATCAGCAGCCCCTTACGCTCTGCAAGAAGTCTATATCTTTCCTCATCTTCTGGCGAATGATCAGCATGATACGCTTCAATGCCATCTAATCCTTGTGAAGTAATGACCTCAACTAGAGCATCATCGTGATAAATACCGGGGTGTGCAAGCACCGCTTTGCCTCCCGCCTCATGAATCCACATTATCGCCGTGGCCGGCTCAATCCGAGGTGGATTGGCGTAAGCAGCCGCTCCAGAAGCTAAATAGCGATCAAACGCTTCCGTGATTGTGCTTACATAGCCTTTATTCATGAGCACAGCAGCAATATGTGGTCGCCCTACCGTATCACCTTTGCGCTTCACATTCGCAACTTCTTTGAGAACTTCCTCCATCGTAATGTCGATCCCAAGCTCCTGTAATCGTGCAATAATCATCTCATTGCGAGTATCCCTTGTTTCACGTAAAGACGACAAGCGTTGTAGAAATCGTTCATCCTCAATGTTCATGAAATAACCCAGAATATGAATGTCCTGGCCATTGGCAACCGTTGAGATTTCTACCCCAGGAACAACGACAATGCCCATTTCCAAGCCTGCTGCAAGTGCTTCCGTAACCCCCGAAATGGTATCATGATCGGTAATCGCAATTGCACCTAATCCTGCTTCTAGAGCCATTCTGACATTCGCTCTCGGCGACTGCGTCCCGTCTGAAGCTGTTGTATGTGAATGTAAGTCTGCTTCCATTCAATCCCCCGTCCTTCTTATAGAAAACGACTTAAATCTTCTTGTCTCAAAAAAGTCATGAAACTTACGGCCGAAATAGGCAGCAAGGTCGAGTTTAAGTAAATCGCATAAAAGCTGCGCTCAAACACGATATTCTCGATTTTCTTCACTTTAAAAAGGCCTAGCGTTACCTCATGCTTCACAGACGATTGCGAAAGAATAGAAATCCCTAATCCCGCTTCGACAGCCGATTTGATGGCTCCTGTGCTTCCTAGCTCCATAACAATCTTCATCGAGGAGCAATCCATGTTGCAGCGAGCGAATTCCTCCTCCATGACTCTCCGAGTACCTGAGCCCTGTTCACGCAGAACAAACGGATACTTCAATAATTCTTCCAATGTAACAACCGGAGCATCTGCTAAGGGATGGTCCGAAGGAACAATGAGTTTCAGCTCATCGCTAAGAATTGGTTCAGTATGAACATCCGGATGATGAATAGGTGCTTCAACAAGGCCAAAATTGAGTTGATGACTAAGCACCTCATCCAAGATTTGTGCCGTATTCATTACTTTCATAGAAACCGAGATGTTCGGGTAATCCTTGCTGAATGGACCTAGAAGCCGCGGTAAAATGTACTCCCCCATCGTTAAGCTGGCGCCTAGCTGAAGCCGCCCTTCGATCATCATTGTAAATTTCGACATCGCGACATCGGTGTCCCGAATAAGCTCAATGCTATTTTTGGCAAATGGCAGCAAAGCTCGTCCTGCCTCGGACAGTTCGATCTTCTTGGTGCTGCGATGAAAGAGCTTCACGCCAAAGTAATCCTCAAGTGACTGTACCTGCATCGTCACGGCAGGCTGTGTCATATGTAACGCACCGGCTGCATGTGAGAAACTGCCTTTTTCCGCTACGGTATAGAAAATGTGTAATTGATGAAAATTAAGTGCCATGATATACCGCCTCTCTTTGCTCCATTATATGAAATCGAACCCGTACAGTCCATCAAGACGACAAAAAAAGAGTATGTCTGCCTTAGCTCCAGACATACTCTGCTCAATGACATGATTAGCGCCGCTTGCGACTATTCTTGATTAAGGTCATACGACGAGAGTGCCTCAACCAGGAATAATACGATTTCAAATCGCGCAGCTCCATGGTCTCTGACATTTTACCAAGAAAGGTAACGATGATCATTTTGTGCAGAGGATTGCCTACAAGATCGGTCTCATGCTCCAAATGGGAGAATTCAGCCACAACCACCAAATCATCATCAATCAGATAGACGTCTTCTTCATTCCGATAATAAGGGACCATGCTATCATTTTTAAGCTTCTCCCAAAGAAACGCACAGATTTCCTCGAGTGAATTGTTATCGCTAGAAATACGATCGCTCCATCTCAGCTTAGCATGATTCGTGATCACGATATCCGCCACTTTCTTATCACCTAGCTGTACGAAGAATGGTTCGTAAGTACTCCATCTCCCCATAACCTTATCTTTCATGATCACATCCCCTTTCCTATTTAAATGGGACCGAATACCTACTCCCTGAAGTTCTGTAAGTTATATTTTACTGTATTATAACTTTTTTTCCCATGGAAGAATATATAAAATTATTAATAAGTATTTATGAAGACAACAAACTATGCCTAATTTTCGGAAAATTGAGAAAACTTCTAACAAAGTCATTCAAACATGAACGACCAAGGTCCATATGATCACAATAAAAAAGAAAAAAGCTTCTCACGAAGCTTTCATTTTGCACTGCAGCCTCAAAGCGTGTAAAATCTAGTTTTGTCAGGAACGTCACTGCTATATTCCGTTTTAATTTCATTACGATATGATTTCTCTACCTTCTTGACATAAGGCAACTTAAGTAGACTGCGTGTGGTCTCTTCCAATTTGCTGGCATGTATATAAAGAACTGCATAATTCATTTTCTTGGATATGTAATGAAGGGAACCGAACCGCTCCAAATTTCTGGCGGCTTTGATGTCGTTTACCCAAATGATTAATCCGCTTCGCTCAATCATCATGATTGCAACCTCTTTTCAATAATCCTAGTATGGAGTGATCTCACAACATGAAGCCATCAGACACTATTGTCCGCGTGTCTCGCGGACATATAACAGAAAGTATACATCGCATCCACCTTGCTGTCGTTGATAACCAAGGAACGCTCCTGCACGGTGCAGGCGATCCGCACCTGCTCACCTTCGCCCGTTCGACGGCGAAGCTGATTCAAGCCTTGCCGGTCATTGAATCCGGCGCGGCTGATCATTTCGGCCTGACAGAGGCCGAAATTGCCTTATGCTGCGCTTCCCACAATGGGGAAGCTGAGCATGTGAGCACGGCCCGCGGCATCCTAGGCAAGCTAGGTTATCATGCCAAGCATCTGCAATGCGGTGCGCATGAGCCGTACCATGCACCAACTGCTCAGGCGATGCGTGAACGGGGTGAATCCCCGTCAACTTTGCATAACAATTGCTCGGGCAAACATTCGGGTATGCTATCCCTAAGCAGCCATCTGGGTGCTTCGCCAGATACCTACATGAGCCCGGAGCATCCGGTTCAGGTCTTAATGTTAGATGCTGTGAGCGCCATGTCAGATGTGCCTAAGGAGCAGATGGAGCTCGGTATTGACGGCTGTGGCGTCCCGGTGTTTGGGATGCCGATCAACCATCTTGCGCTCGCTTTTGCCCGATTGGGCAGCCCCGAAGGGCTATCTGCAGAGCGTGCAAACGCTTGCCAGAGAATTGTCGATGCTGTGCGAAAATATCCTCAATTCCTCGCAGGAAGCGATCGCTTCGATACGCGATTAATCGAGGTAACAAAGGGCCGAGTCATAGGCAAAATGGGCGCCGAAGGAATCTTCGCCCTCTCCATACCCGATCAAGCTATTGGCTTCGTCTTAAAAGTAGAAGATGGTAACATTCGTGCCCTATATCCCGCAGTCACTGAGGCGTTAAAGCAGCTAGGCTATCTCTCGGAATCCGAGGTCAGTGAGCTCAAGGATTTCCATACACCTGCCGTTCACAACTGGCAAGGAACCGAGGTCGGACGCATCCGCCCCGATTTCTGCCTGTGAGACCGCCGCTTTTAATCACGAAGTAGTTCTTGAAGCATATTCGACATCGAAGTAGTCCTTACATTAACCGCAATTCCCACTGCAGCTCCCACCGGAGCTGCAGCCTTTGCCGGTTGGCAAGGGGTTATTGCTTGGCACTTTAATGGAATCGGACACCGCGTGAGCAATCGTCGTTGAAACGGTGAACAGCAAGTCGTCCAAGCGATCCTCAGCTTCTTTATACTTACGAACAGCCTCAACAGCTAGTAGCTTCTCTTGTACGTCATTTACAGCTGCTAATGCCTCGTGATAGCTCGGGTGGTAATGCCCAAAACGTTCGCACTCCTCAAAAGCATCCTTCTTCCTAGCAAAAACAGCTTTCAAATCTTTTACTTCTCTGCTGTTCTCAACTTCGGTCTTCCAATATAAATAATCTGCAACTTCCGCAGAAGAATTAATCATATCACCCATGTCGTAGGCCTGCATAAGGATAGCCGACATATCCAGTGTTTCTGTTTCCATTGTTTGTAACATTACGACAACCTCATCCTTCCTCGCGAAAAAGTCTATAACACTTCTATCATATCACAGTTCGCCAAGAGTTTCTTCCTTTTCTCTCACAGACCCATCGTTGATTCCTGGAAGTATGAGCTTCATCTCTTTCCAATCCTCGCTGGTCCAAGCAATCTCCTCGTATTCTTCCCAACCCTCCAGAATCCAACCTGTTCGATCTTCTCGAAGCAAGCGGGGAATAATGAAGCAGTCGCGTCCTTCTTTTCTCAACTGTAGCACACTTTTCCATTCTATAGCTTTACGGATCATATCCTTCCGTGTAGAGGCATGATAGTCGCGAAGCTCTTTGATCCAACTCATAGGAATTTGCTGCATATCTGGATATAAGTCCTCCCGTTGCGGCAAATAAGGATCTATTTCATATAATTGAATCGTATCTTTTGAGTAACAAAGGCCTAGTGCAGAATCAGTCCATGATGGAAGCTCCTGCTCTTCATCATTTGATAAATTCGGAATTAGACTCGGATTGGGATGGAAGCCCATCGCTTCCAAGCATTTCGTCAAATGTTTAACATGCACGCGAGAAATAATAAAATTGGTTACCCCAATGCGCTCTCCGAGCATGATACGGCACTTCTCATTCCGAAGCAAAGCTTCCGCAACTTCATTAGATTGACAACGAAGCAGCGTCACATCCGCTAGGTAGAGCTTGTCCTTCTGCTCCTCCCACTGCTGCAAAGTGATGATCACTTGTTCTGGAACTTCATAATAAGCATGATCTCGCAGAATTCGAATTACGTCTGGGCTCCTCAGACCATGATCTAACGCGCGCCTAAAGCTTTCTTTGGTTAAACGATAGGTACGAACTAGATCAGAGTTCTGCAGGTCAGCAAATGCCGCAACTCCCCACTCTAAGCTTAGAGAAGCATCGGGTGGTAAAAGCACTTCGAAATCGGGCTGGACATATAGAGAAGGGGCGATTCGGGGCGACAGCTCAATGTGTGAGTCTGGACTCGCACCTATACGTAGCCGAGGCGTAATCAACCATCTGAACCAAAGTTGTCCCTCTTGATCTTCTGCCAATTCGACAAAACGAAAGGTAGACAATGGCTTAATCCAGGTTGCCATCAGCTCCTGACAAAGAGCCTCCTCGTCCATCAGTTTATGTGCACTCGAACAGCAAGAGAGGATGGCTTGTAACAGCTCTGATAAGCTGTACCACTGCAAGATTGTCGCCCTTTCCATGAATGCGAGGCCATGCTCCAGCCAAACTGGCGCCGGAATCAAAGCCTGTCGCCAAATGCGATACAATTGAGCTTGTTGGTGTTCATAGGAGCTTTGAAGCCATCTCTCGAAATGTCGATGATGGAACAGGAAACGGTTGCCCGCCTCATTTTTATAGAGAAATCCCATTCGCATGCCCAATTCAAGCATTAACGCGGCAGGCTCATCATAAACGTCCGTAAATGCGTATGTAAGTCCTGACTGCGTGAGAATTCTTGCGGGTAAACTCACATGTTCCGTAATTTTCTGCAATTGCTTCTTATGTAAGGTTCCTTTGTTCGTAAGGGAAAGTTCGGGCTGCCGCGAGCAGCTGACCATGCAATGGAACAATTGCTGCGCTAATCCCCGTGGATTTGATAGAACACCTTCATCCATATCTGCAATGCGATCGCTGAGATCGCTTACCCTCTCTAAAGCACTTTGCTTGGGGGGCCATGAGGAAGGAAATACAAGGCTCTGCCACCCAGCGAATGCATCCTCAGGCAGCGAATACAACTGTTCTCCCCATGATTTACGGAATGCAACAATGACACCATAACGACGAAGTCCCCATAGCCCCAAACTGACTTGAGAACCAGCCATTTGGAGCACCGCTTCCTTTTCCAGCCTCTCGCTAGTAAAAGGCAGACAGCCGAACGTTGACATAACCAGGCGCAGCGTACGCCTCTCATCGGAGGAGAGCTCACGATAGAGTTCAGCTAAGTGAGTAGGAAGGGTCAGAATCTCTCCTAAAGACTCCCCTGACGTACGAAGTGCAGAGCACCACGGTTGTCTTAAAATAGACTCCTTTAACGAAACCGGCATTTTCCTTTCCACATGCTCGTACTTCATTTTCCATGCCTACCTCCTCATCTTATCGTTTGATCCCAGCTTGTAATCTCATATTGATAGCCTTGCTCTACAAGAAATAGCTGCCTCTTCATTGCGAAATCCTGTTCTTTCGTGTCCGCGCTAACGAGAGAATAGAAGATAGCTGTGTTCTCGCCATTTCGTTTCGGCCGAAGGATACGCCCCAGTCGCTGCGCTTCTTCTTGCCTCGAGCCATAACTTCCCGAAACCTGAATGGCGATTGCTGCATCTGGGAGGTCGACAGCGAAATTCGCCACTTTGGAAACGATAAGCAGTGGGAGCTGACCCTTTTTGAATCGCTCATATAGCTCTTCTCGACGTTCATGAGGAATACTGCCGCATATCATGGGAGCACCTGTATGAGCTGCAATCTCTTCAAGCTGATCAATATATTGACCAATAATTAACGTCGGCTCATCTGGATGAAGCTTCAGTAAATGATCAATGACCTCCAGCTTCGCTGTATTCTCCCCAGCAATCCGGAACTGGTGCCGAGATTCTGAGGCATGGTAACGATCACGGTCCATAATTGATAGAGGTACGCGCACTTCTTGGCAGGTCACCTTGGCCAGCCACCCCATCGTTTCAAGCTGCTTCCACGCCATGTCATATTTCTTGGGCCCGACCAATGAGAAAACGTCACCCTCTAAGCCATCTTCTCTAATTAGCGTTGCCGTTAAACCGAGCCTGCGCGTGGCTTGTATCTCCGCAGTCGCACGAAAAACGGGGGCAGGCAGAAGGTGAACCTCATCATAAATGATGAGGCCCCACTCCCTCTCGCTAAATATCCGTAAGTGCGAGAATTCAGCCTCCTTGCTCCCGCGGTGTGTTAGAATTTGGTAGGTTGCAATGGTGATGGGCCTAATCTCCTTCGTGGTGCCATTATACTCACCCACTTGATCGCTCGTTAGACCCGTCTTGCTTAATATTTCGCGCTTCCATTGCTTCACTGACGTTACATTCGAAGTAAGGATTAGTGTTGCACAGCTTGCTTTCGCCATTGCTGCGATCCCCACTACCGTCTTACCTGCTCCGCAAGGAAGCACCAGAACACCGCTCCCACCATGGCCTACCTGCTGAAAAGCGTCTACGGCTTGCTTTTGATAATCACGCAGCTGGAACGGCTCATCCATCTGATCTTCCTCTCGCCAAGGAATCTTCAGAAATTCACCGCTGCGGTAGGAGGCTAGATCCTCCACTGGATATCCAAGCTTCATTAGTTCTTGCTTCAAAATCCCCCGATAGCTCGGTGATATGGCAATAGCCCGTTCACCACGGGTATCCTTGAGATATTTTTGCAAGGATTCATAGGCACAAATTTCTTTGAAAACGACGGTATCCTCGCTTACCAAGAAGAGTTCCTTCCCCACATGCAGCATGCGTAGAATCCCATAGCGCTTTGTATATTTGCGAATCGTGCTAAGAACAGCAGAAGGTACACCGAATTTGGCATACTGCTGCAAGCAAGCTGTCATCTCTTCCAACCCCATGCCTGCTGCAGCTGCATTCCATAATGACAGCGGTGTAACCCGATAGGTGTGAAGATGTTCCGGACTTTTCACTAGATCTGCAAAGCGAGCCAGCTTACCCTGGAGCTTGTCAAATTCAGGATGATTCGTTTCGAGGAGGATAGATAAATCGCTCTGAACGATCAGAGGCTTTGAAGGATCCATAGTCAATCGCATATTCCCTCCTTTTTCCTTTAGTATGAAGGGAAAGTACTTGATTTAAACATGGACTCCATGCTAACGTATCTCAAAAGAGTTCATACACGGCAATAATCCCTACAATAATGACGGCAAAAAGAGACACCCAACTTGCAACTATGCCAGGTCGCACACCAACTTTCTCCTCTTTCGTGTACCAATGTGCTTTCCTCGCGCGCGCTTCAACATCTTTCACATGAGCCTCGAATTTTTTCTCTATATCGTATAAGTTCCACATGGTAATTCCCCCCATCCTTTGGTTGGAATTGATTTTAACATGGCAAGAAGTACCAGAGTTATCTATAAAAAATGATCGTTTCGATCGAAAATAGTGATGGTTGAGGAGTGCAAACAGATGGATCTTACCTTATACAAAACACTGCTCGAAGTAGCGAAATGGCAAAACTTTACGAAGGCTTCCGAAAAACTGGGATACGCTCAATCTAGTGTGACTTCCCAAATTCAAAAGTTAGAGATCGAATATGGGGTTGAAATTTTTGAACGCATCGATAAAAAGATGAGACCGACGCCTGCGGGGGATATTTTACTGCGATATGCAGCGAAGATTTTGAAGTTATATGAGGAATCCAAAATCAATGTGGCTGGTCAAACGACAGGAAGCTTCATGATTGGCACGCACGAAACAACGCTCTTCTCCTATATGCTGCCACCATTCCTCGGAGCTTTCAAAAAGTGCTTTCCAAACATTACGATCACCATTAATGAATTATTGGAAAATGATACGTCACGCGCGCTGAAAGCAGGCGAATGCGATTTAGGGTTCATCGTCGACAAGGAACTCAGCGATCCAGATTTAATCTTTAGGACGATCCAAGAAGAGGAATTTGTCATAGTGGCAGCACCTGATCACCCCTTAGCCGCGAAATCTGCTATTGTGCCGGAGGATCTTAATGGCGCTGAAATTCTGATGTCTGTCTCAGGAGGACGTTGCCGCAAATTATTTGAAACGATGCTGCGTAAGCATAATGTGCAGTATACACTCACGTATGAGATTAATAACTATGAAACGATAAAAAAATGCGCCATGCACGGGCTCGGCCTTTGCTTATTACCAAGAACAACCGTTACGACGGAAACACAAAACGGGCAGTTAGCGATATTACCGCTTAACTACCCGAATTTTAAATTGAATGTGCAATTATGCTATCATGCCAAAAGGCAATTATCTGTACCTTTGAAAAACTTCATCCAGCTGATGTGTGAAACTACTCCACACGAACGGCTTTCTCTTGGGCAATCAAGCACAATTCAGCCGCTTTGAACGTATGCGCTTGTGTCATCGCATTTTCCGTACGATGGATGCAATCCAAAATCAACTGACCGAAGAAAGGAAAGCCTACTTGTCCATGCAAACTGTAGTGCTTTTCTCCTTGTTGGTTGACAAGATACAACTGATCCCCTTGCGGATCGCGAGCAATATCAATATATTTACGCAGCTCGATATAACCCTCAGTTCCAAGAATCAATGTACGCCCGTCTCCCCACGTCCCTAAGCCATTAGGTGTCAGCCAGTCTACGCGGAAATAATTCGTCGCCCCATTGTCTCCGATCAGTGTCGCATCGCCAAAATCCTCTAGCTCCGGATAATCCTTCGCATGATAATTCGCTACTTTACTGCTAACGACCGTCGCATCTTTACAGCCCGAATAGAAGAGGAACTGCTCGATTTGATGGCTACCGATATCACATAGAATACCGCCATATTTATCCTTCTCGAAAAACCATTCCGGACGGCTTGAGGCATTCAAACGGTGAGGTCCTAAGCCAATAACTTGAAGCACGCGACCAATCGCGCCTTCCTCAATCAACTGACCCGCGAAAACCGCACTTTCCACGTGAAGTCGCTCACTATAGTAAACGGCATATTTACGTCCTGTTGCTTCAACTACGGCCTTCGCAGCAGCAAGCTGGTCCAAGGACGTAAATGGTGTTTTATCTGTAAAGTAGTCCTTGCCATGCTCCATCGCACGAATCCCTAAAGGACCACGCTCTGAAGGTACAGCAGCGGAAGCAACTAGCTTCACTTCTGGATCATGAAGAATCTCCTCTTCGGAAGCAGCAACCTGAGCCTGCGGAAACTTCGCGACAAATGCCGCTACTTTCGCTGGATCTTGATCGTACACCCATTTGAGTTCAGCGCCCGCTTCTAGAAGTCCGTTACTCATGCCATAAATATGACCATGATCCAACGCGATAACCGCAAAGGTAAATTCCCCTTTTTGAACAACAAGGTTCGGTTTCCCTTTTGGCGCATAATTCATGCCATCATTTTTTTGCATATCGAATTTCCCCCACGATCTTAGACATCAAGTGTTTTAAAGGAGCCAGCCTCTTTATTGTTTTTGGAATTTTTGATCTTCTCTTGCAAGTGCTGCTCGAAAAGATCTTCATCAATCGGCAAATCAACCCAGTTGTCAGTGAATGTGGATAACATGATCGCATTGGAAATCATTAAGCCTTTAATGCCTTCTGCTCCTGGAGCAATCAATGGTGTTCCATGAAGAATCGCATCAACAAAGTTCTGCGTGATCCCCATGTGGCCCGTTTCTTTACCTTCAACTGGGATTTCACATTTCCAACATTCCGGTTGACCAAAGCCGCCTTTGTATGTTTCATTGAATTCTCTTTCGGAAACGCGTAAACGCCAGAACGTCAATTTGCCATCCTCAATGACAATTTTACCGCGGTCGCCGGACAACTCAAAACGATTCGTCCCTGGTGCTTCACCTGTTGTAGTTACGAACAGTCCTGTTGCTCCATTTTCATACTCAACGAATGCAGTTACATCATCTTCAACCTCGATATTGCGGTGTTTCCCGAAATAACAGAACGCGCGAACACGCTTCGGCATCATGTCAATCGTCCACTGCCATAGGTCAAGTTGATGCGGATCTTGGTTAATAAGTACACCGCCGCCTTCTCCAGCCCAAGTTGCACGCCAGCCGCCTGAATCGTAATAGCTTTGTGATCTATACCAATTGGTAATAATCCAATTCGTTCTGCGAATCTCACCTAGTTCACCAGAAGAAACCAGATCCTTTAATTTTTTATATAGAGGATTTGTACGTTGATTGTACATCATGCTGAATACTTTACCTGAAGCTTCTGCTGCTTCATTCATTTGACGCACTTGTTTGGTATACACACCTGCCGGCTTTTCACAAATAACATGCAGGCCTGCTTGGAATGCGCGTACAGCTGTTTCAGGGTGATCATAGTGAGGCGTTGCGATCAAAACCCCATCAATCAAGCCAGAAGCCAGAAAATCATCAAGATTGTCAAATAACTTGACACCTTCACCAAGATTTTCCTTTGCCCACTCTAGACGATCTGCTCGCGGTTCACAAATAGCGGTAAGTACGCCGCCCTTGACTTCATTTTTCACTAAATATTTGGCATGTCCAGTTCCCATGTTTCCTAGACCAACGATACCAATCCTTACTTTCTCCACTGTACGTCACCTTTTTCTTGTCAGATTCACAATTATTAAGCACGTTTTCACTTTAGCATATTTAAGAGGAGGCATCTTGTCGCAGATTGACTACCTTATTGCGAACTTTGACAGTTACACGTCATTGGGACAAGTTTACTGAACATAAGCCGGTAATTGAATGTTTACCGTTGTTCCAACCCCAAGCTTACTTTGATAGCGGATAAACCCATGATGCTCCTCTATGATCGTAAAGCTTACCATCATACCAAGGCCCGTCCCTTTTTCCTTTGTCGTATAGAAAGGCTCACCAATTCGCGGCAGTCTATCCTCCGAAATGCCTTGGCCCTGATCGACAAACTCCAAAACGACGTCATTACCTTGCACTTGTGCTGCAATGATCAAAGTACCGCCAGAAGGCATTGCTTCGATCGCGTTTTTGATGACATTTACGAAAACTTGCTTTATTTGATTGCGCTCACATTTGACCACAGGAAGATGCGATTTAGCTCTTAGCATAATCTCAACATTATTCATGATGGCTTCCGTATTTAACAATTGAATCACTTCTTCAAGTATTGTTACAGGATCATGAGGCATGTAGGCAACTGCTTGCGGCTTCGCGAGGATCAGAAGCTCGCCTAGAATCAGTTCAATGCGAATAAACTCTTCTTGCATAATGTGATAATATCGCAGTTTACTCTCTTCGTTTGCATGGCACATCAGTTTCACAAAGCCCTTCAGCGCTGTCAGCGGATTGCGAATCTCATGTGCGATACCAGCCGCCAATTGGCCAGCCACATGCAATTTCTCCGTTTTCCTGAGTAGTTCCTCCGTCTGTTTCTGAACCGTAATGTCCTGAACAGTTCCGAATAAACACAGTGCTCTTCCCCACTCGTCATACGTCGTTCTTGCTAGGGTATGCAAAATTCGCACATCCTCTCCAATCACAACCCGATAGACAAGATCCAATGATCCTTCATGAAGAGCATTTTTGATAGCTGTCTTAGATTTAATCAGGTCATCGGGGTGAATACTTTCAAGAAGTCCTTCCATAGGCATCTGTTTCACAGGATCTTTACAACCGAATAATGCAGTCAACTCGTCCGATAAATACACCACATTATTGAGTACATCCCACTCATAATGCCCCAAACCTGCAATCTCTTGAGCAATTTCTAATTTGGCTTTACTTTGGATGAGCTCATGCTCAATTCGCTTGTGAATGGTAATATCATGAACCAGTCCCCGAACTGCCATGCGCCCCCCATCTAGCACCACTCGCTCAATTTGGGATCGTAAATGGCGCACTTCCCCATCATCACGTGTAATTCTGTATTCTATATCTGACGATCCACGCAGTACTGTTTGTTTGATTGAAAGTGCTACCTTCTCACGATCATCTAGCACAATGGGATCAATTGCTTTACTCAAATCAATCCTTAAAGCAGGTTCAAGACCATAAATCCTAAACATCTCGTCCGACCACGTAATCGAATCTTCTTCCAAATTTCGTTCAAAGCTGCCGAATTGACCTAATCGCTGAGCTTGTATGAATCGTTCTTCAACGATCTTTCGTTCAGAGATATCTCGCCAAATACCGACATTTTGGCTGCGTTCCCCCCATTCGTCCAACAACCACTTGAAATTGTTCTCGAACCATACATACCAACCCTTCTTGTGAAGGAATCGACAGGTTATTGTTCCTTGGTCTTCCATCGCGTACTCATTTTCTAACTTGAAAATTTTCTTCAGTCCATCGATATCCTCGGGATGGCAAAAAGCCATTACATTAGCTCCGTACATCTCCTCTAGTTCATATCCTAGAAGGCTTTTAATCGAGGCCGAAACATAAAGTAGAATACCTTCCTTAGCTGTCAATGTAATGAGATCTTGTACATAGTCTGTATATTTTTGATATAGATCATTTTCAATGGCTAAATGATTTGTAAGCATCTCTGTTTTACGGATAATAATTTGTAAGTTGTCACCAACCGGATACGCATTTACATAAATCCATTGGTTCGAAGGCTTCACATATTCCTTAAAAGCAATTTCTTTCCCATTTCTCCGCGCGTCATGAAAATGACTATACGTTGCATGCCTAATTGAAGCGGGAAATTCGGTCCAGGCCATTTTACCAAGAAGTTCTTCAGGTGATCGATTTAATACACTTGCGCCATATTCATTTGCGTATATAAAATGCCAGTTTGAATCTAGAATGATAAAACCAATAGAAGTATTGTCTTCAAACATGTCCATCTTTTCTATACGGACCCCCTTCACCCATTTCGCCTCTAATTATCGCTTACATGGATGTACCTCGTAAAGAGAATTAGAGAAAAAAAGCAGCCTTCCCACAGAATTTGGGAAAGCTGCTTTATATCTAGGATGAGTTTGTTTAATGACTACCCACGAGAGTGCGTTCTTGCGAAATTCGGCTTAGTGCTTCGCCAGCCTCGTCTTCAAAACTGCCTCTTACAGCCAAATCACCAATAGCTACAATACCGACAAGCTCACCATTTTCGACAACCGGCAATCGCCTAATTTGATTTTGTGCCATGATTTTCGCGGCCTCTTCAACAGACGTATTAGGATCAACGGTGACCATATTTTTCGTCATAACAGTTTCCACAGCCGTTGACCCTGAATGTTTCTCCGCATAGCCCCGGACAACCAGATCCCGGTCAGTTACTCCCCCTATGAACTTGTTCCCATCTAGAACCCCAACAAATCCAATGTCGTGCTGTTTCATTTTCAAAGCAATCTCAAACACATTATCCAGCAAGGTAACCGTCACGCAGTCTTTACTCATAATGTCCTTCACTTGTTTATCTGGCAATTTCATCATCCTCCTTGGTGTCATGTTAGGCAATACATAATTGCTACATTAGCATTCACCAAAGTACGGAGGGTATTCATTCCATATAATCCAAGGCCATAGACAGGAGTAAATTCGCTGCATTTAGCATAGATCTTTCATCTATATCGAACTTCGGATGATGGTGGGGATATACGATGCCCGCTTCCACATTACCAGCACCTACGAACATAAAGCAGCCTGGCTTCTCTTGCAAATAATAGGAAAAGTCTTCTCCGGCCATAATAAGAGGGGATTCATGTACAGCCTCCTCACCAAACAAAGCTGTGCCTACTTGAAAAAAACGAGCCGCTTCGTTAGCATCATTTATTACGGTCGGATAGCCAAGCTTATAATCCAGCTCGTAAGTTGCTTGAGACATGTCACAAGTAGCCTGTACAATTCTTTCCATGCGTGTTCTCACTTCTTGTCTTAACTCTGGATTGAAGGTCCGTACAGTTCCATTCAGTACACTTGTTTCAGCAATTACATTGAAGCTAGTACCGCCATGGAATGAGCCTACGCTGACAACACAAGGCTCAACAGGGTCAACTTGACGGCTCACAATCGATTGCAAATTAACGACTAATTGTGAGGCGACGTACACACTATCAATCGTTTGGTGGGGCAAACCGCCATGTCCGCCTTTCCCTTGTATGCGAATGGTAAATTCATCTGGCGCGGCCATAAAAGCCCCGGATCGCGTGTAGACATGACCAACTGGGAAGGGTGTCCATAAGTGAACGCCGAACACAGCATCTACACCATCCAGCGCGCCGTCTTTGATCATCGAGTCAGCTCCACCTGGTGAAATTTCTTCGGCATGCTGGAATAGAAAGACCAAATTCCCTTTGAGCTCCGTCCGATGCATGCTTGCAACCTTGGCAATTCCGAGCAAAGTTGATGTATGTGCATCATGTCCACAGGCATGCATGATCCCGTTCTTAGTTGATGTATACTCACAGTTCTTCTCATCTTGAATTGGTAGAGCATCCATGTCTGCACGCAGAGCAACCGTCGGTCCCTCGCCGTTGCCGCGAAGCAAACCAACAACACCGTTCCCGCCTACGCCAGTACGCACTTCAATGTCCCAGCTTAGCAAATGCTTCGCTACAAATTCTGCAGTCTGATATTCATGGTAGGAAAGCTCAGGATGCTGATGTAAATAACGTCTCCATCCCACCATCTCTTCATAAATGGCTTGGAGATCTTCATGAAAATGATTCATAAGTTCATCCACCTCCTAAGGCGTGATCACCTAACTATATATCTAAAATGATCTCTTGAAACCTATTCTATCAAATATCAATCATGGTTTCATCTCTAAAGTGCCATCAAATATTAGAATTTACAGATGGCAATCGACTTGCAGAACTATTAGAAACATACTATCATGAGAAAAGAATGCATACGTACAATATGGAGGCGTTAAAATTGATTATTGAAGCAACTGGCTTAAAAGGCCTGAAAAGCGATTTGGCTCACTTGGACGAAGTAACAACTAAACTTGGTTTCGTTCGCTGGCAATGGGAATATACCCGTGCTACTTACGATTTTAAAATGGAAGATAAAGCAAGCAAAGCTGTTTACTTCTTACGTGTAAATGCACGAGTAGAAACAGGTAAGCTAGAATCTCCTTATGCGGTATTATATCTAGAGGAAGCTTACATAGGCAAAGAAACGTTCCCACATGGCTTGGACTACAATTCTCCAATCCCAGAGAACGTATTAAAGATCTCCAAACAAAAATTAGACCAACTGCAACAATTATTAGCAGACTAGGCGAGAATCAGCATGAATCCCCCTCGAAGAGGAACGCCGGATTTTCTGCTGCTCTTATTAACCTTTGTGTTGGTCTGTTTTGGTTTAGTTATGGTGTTCAGCGCAAGCTCAATGACAAGTGCCTATCGGTGGGACGACCCATGGTTCTTTACGAGAAAGCAGATAGTTGCTGTCGGGATCGGCACGATTGGCATGTTATTTTGCATGAATATCCATTACACGAAGTTAAAGAAGCTCGTTATCCCTGCTTTCTTCTTCATTGTACTTGGCTTAATCTTCGTCGTTTTTACGAGTAAAGCGAATGGGGCAAGCAGCTGGTACTCACTTGGCAGATACGGGATACAACCGACGGAGTTTGCCAAATTAATTGTCGTTCTCTACTTAGCATCGCTGATCAGTAATAAAGAAGAGAAATTTAGAAATTTTCGTAAGGGATTACTCCCTGCTATCTTGATTGTAGGCTTCGTGTGCGGTTTGATCCTCTTACAGCCCGATTTCGGTTCCTGTATGATTCTCTTAGCGTGCTCAGCCATTGTCATCATGGTCGGTGGTTCTAACCTCAAGCATATCTTTTATCTTGGAACTATTCTTACGATTTTTCTTGGTATTGCCATTCTCTTGTACTTGTTATTAGGCGACACTGACTCTAACTTTAGACTCAATCGAATAACATCATTTATGGATCCATTCGCTGATCCACAAGGCTCAGGCCTGCAAGTTGTGCAATCCTTGTACGCATTCGGGCATGGCGGATTAACTGGCGCCGGATTCGGACAAGGTATCCAGAAGCTTCACTATTTACCGGAAGCACATAACGATTTCATCTTTGCAATTATTGGCGAGGAGCTCGGATTTATTGGCAGCTCTCTCTTCCTTCTCATCTATTTAATCTTCATTTGGCGAGGGATTCTAATTGCAGTACGTTGCCCAGACATGTTCGGGATGTTATCCGGTGTAGGAATCATGGTCATGTTCGCCATACAAGCCTTTATTAATATCGGCGGCGTCACCAATACGATTCCACTTACAGGTGTAACACTGCCATTCATCTCAGCAGGCGGCTCTTCTATGATGGTCTCTCTCATCAGTATGGGGGTTATTCTCGGGATTTCTCGTGAACAATCCTACAAAGAATTACCAGCTTCACAAAAAACGCAGAAAACCCATAAAAAGAGACCCTTATCGACATAATATAACGTCGATAGGGTCTTTTTTTTCACTGGGCTTATTTAACTCGAAGCTGATCTTCTGTTTCTTCTTCGGTAAATGCGACACCCTCTACCTTCACATTGACTTCCACAACATTTAACCCCGTCATATTTTCAACGGCTTCCCGAACGTTCTCTTGGAGATCTCTGCAAACATCCTGAATTCGGGAGCCATATTTAATGATCACTCGTAAATCAATCGCTGCTTCAACTTGTCCTACCTCAACAGAAACGCCTCGCTGCACATTTTTACCACTTAGACGCTTAGCTAAGCCTTCTGAGATACCACCTGACATGCCCGCGATGCCTGCTGTTTCCAAGGCCGCTAGCCCTGCAATTGTCGATACTACGTCATCAGAAATTCGAATTAAGCCGGTTTGATTGTCTTCGGACATACGGATCACTCCCTAAACTTGGTATAAATCTATTGTAATAAGAACAAAAGCTTAAAGCAAGAACTGCCTGCTTGTATCCATTTTAATTTACTTTGGTACGCAAAGTAGGTATATTAAAAGAAGTGAAAAATTTCCATTACATTAGAGTCGGAGGGTTCCCATTGAAAGGAAAATTGTTCTACATAGGCTTGCTAGTTTCTTTCGTAGCAGCCGGAATCGTGCATTACATGCACCTAAATACAACACTGCAATTCGTAATCGCATGTATCGCCATCGTTTTTGTGGCTGGTTTCTTAGGAAAAGCAACAGAAAGCGTTGCTCATTATGCGGGAGACCGCATGGGTGGCTTCCTCAATGCAACATTCGGAAATGCTGCCGAACTCATCATCGCCTTCTTTCTAGTACGAGATGGTCTGTACGATGTAGTCAAGGCTAGCCTCACCGGTGCCATTATCGGAAATTTACTACTTGTTCTTGGTTTGAGTATATTCGCAGGTGGACTCAAATTCAAAGAGCAATCTTTCAACATTAAACTCGCTTCTCACAATTCCTCGTTGATGATCCTTGGTGTTGTCGCTCTTTTCATACCTGCTATCTTTACAGGCGGTTTGACGACCAAAGAAACATCCTCCATGAGTATGATCGTAGCTATTATCCTTATAGTCGCTTATCTACTCTGGCTGTTCTTCTCCATGGTGACGCACAAGAATGTACTTTCCGATGAAGCCATTGAACACGGTGAGGCGGCTTGGTCCAAAGGCACTTCCGTCCTTTTCCTTATCTTGGCTACTGCAATGGTTGCCTTTACGAGTGAATGGTTAGTAGGAACACTTGAAGAAGTAACGCATAAATTTGGGCTTTCCGAATTATTTGTCGGTGCTTTCCTGATTGCCATTATCGGTAATGCGGCTGAGCATAGCGCAGCTGTCATGATGGCTATGAAGAATAAAATGGGCGCAGCTGTCGAGATTGCGATCGGAAGCTCTTTACAAATCGCCTTATTCGTCGCGCCGGTGCTGATTATTCTAAGCTTCTTCATGAGTGGAACACCAATGAACATTGTCTTTACCACTTACGAGATCGCTGCAATCGGCGTCGCCGTTTTCATCACAAAATCCATAACACAAGATGGATCTACAAACTGGTATGAAGGACTTCTTCTCTTGTTCGTCTATATCATCCTTGGTGTCGTATTCTTTTTAGTATAATGACATATACACAAACAAAAAAAGTAACCCCTCGGGGTTACTTTTTATTGTTCAACGCTTCATACAGCTGCGCAAGATTACGTTCAAGCTTATTGAGAATTTGTTTGCCTGGTGATTCGGAGATCAGTCCCGCTCGAATGGCAAAATCAATTTCTCTCGATAGTCCGTACATTTGCGTATCTAGTACCTCTTCGTAAAGTGGACATTGACGTGTCGTCAAGTTTTCCATCTGAACTTCGATCAGCTTTTCGATTTTATCTGCATCTTCTTGAAGAAGATTAAGCGCCTTTTGATTCATATCCAGCAATAAATCAGATGAAGACATTCCCAACTTCCCCCTATACGCAAAGTCATCCGTCCTTATATGATCTATATTAAGCGAAATTGCCGTAATATACAAGAGAAGGTACCCTCAGAGATTCTGAGAATACCTTCTCTCGTTTCAAAACTAATCTTGAACGACGTTTACGCCTAGATTATGCTTAGCAAATACTTCAGCCATAGCTGCTTTCGCTTCATCAGCATCCGGCCCATGAACGTGTAAATCATAGTTGCTGGAGCTAAGTAGCGTTGTAAACAAACCAAGGATACTTTTTACATCGATATACTTATTGTCGTATTGAAGAACGATAGATGATCTGAATTTATTAGCTGTTTGGGAAATCTCAACAATTGCTGCATTATTGGCACTTGGCATATTTCATTCCTCCATTATAGTCGCGTAATGAGTTGGTTGTCTTGCTTCCTCTATGATAACTTGGAATAGGAAGGGAAAGCAACTACAAAATTTCCTGCATTCTCCATGTAAGCCCTTTATTTCGTCTTTGGCGCTAGTGCCCTCTTCACACTATTTCCTAGGAATACTAACAAGACCAATATCCCAAGCAATAAGAGCAATCTCCCCTTATATCTCTGAAAATGAAATAGATCATGCGCGATCATCGACTCGAGGAATACAATTGGGAGCTTCCCCAGTAGTGTGCCCCATAAGAAATGCCGAAATTTCATTCGAGTTAGACCTGCGGAGAAGTTAATCGCAGAAGATGGCAATATCGGGATCAAGCGTCCGATTAATACATAGAAAAAGCCGTGCCTCTCCATCCGCTTACTAAATTGCGTTACGATCGGAAAACGCTCCAGTTTCTTTTCTACCCAAGCATGTCCATAATAACGTGCAAAATAAAAGGAAGCAACGGCTCCTAAGCACGACATTACATAGTTCACAAGAAATCCCATTTTAATTCCAAATATCGCAACGTTAGTACCCGCTACGAGAACGAACGGAATAAAAGGAAAGAATGTTTGGAAGAAAATCAAACTCATTCCAATTATTTTGCCAGGCCAGCCGATGTCCCTCAAATGTCCGGACAATTGCCGCATATTACTATGTGCAAGTTTAATGCCTACAGGATTAAAGAAGAAGAAATATAGCAAGCCAACGAGCACAATAAAAATACAAATAAGCAATCCTGTACGTTTACTTTTTAATGCCGACAAAATTCGACCATCCTCCCTTAGACCAAATCATTGTAACATGTTACAACAGGTTCAGGAAGAGCAAACAAGTGATCGTCATCCTCTCACATTGCTCATTGGATTGAGAAATACCTTCAACTGGATACATCCGATTGTATTCTCCACTTCGCCTACCTGATGTATAAAGAAGAAGGTGCCTGTCCGAAGACAAGCACCAATATGCGTCAACCGATTTGAATTTGATTACGGCCATTATGTTTGGCCTGATAAAGAGCCATATCTGCTCGGTAAAAGAGTGACTCTACACTTATCTTATCCTCTTCCCAATTCCAATCCGATACACCGCAGGACACCGTAACTTGAGGCTGCGTCTCCTCCATTACACGCCTCCGAATACGCTCAGCAATCCGAATCGCCTGATCCTTGGACACTTGAGGCAAATAGACAGCTAGCTCTTCTCCACCCCATCTAGCCGCGATATCCCTCTCTCTAATACTGGACTTGATGATCTGGCTAACATGAATAAGTATCTTATCACCAATTTGATGACCATACGTGTCATTCACTTTCTTGAAGTTATCAATATCAACGACAATAAGAGACCCGCAGAAGTCTTTCTTCTGCATCAAATTCGCTTGTTCATCCAAATAATGCCGCGCATAGAGCCCCGTTAAATTATCCGTAATCACCATTCGTTTCACTTCAGCATGTAAGGAGGCGTTCGTCATGGCTAATCCGATATGGCTAGAGAGCACTTGCAAGAGCTTATAATTGTCATACGAGAAGAAGTTGGGCAAACGATGTACGATGAGGATTACTCCTTCTACGTTACCGTTTACAAGAATGGGTGAACCAATAAGTGAGCGAGAATTCGTTCGTTGCATCAAGCTAGAATTCACTTTATCATTACTCCAATAATCGGAAATAATGATCGGTTCTTTAGTCGAGTAAATCAGACCTGAGAAACCTTGATCAAGTGTAAATGTCTCATGAAACATGGCAGGTAAGTTCGTAGCTTGAACAATAAGTTGATCGCTATCTTTGGCGTTTTGAAGGATACAGCTATAATCAGCACCAAAGATATTTAAAATTTCACTAGAAGCTGAATTGAAAATTTCATTTAGACGTAAACTTTGATTAAGCTGTTTGGTAATTTCATTAATGAGTCGCAATTCGTTAATCATCAGGTTCGATTGCTCGTACAATTTCGCATTTTCAAAAGCTGTACCTGCAGAGTCCGCCAATAACGAAATGAATTGTAAATCCGACGCATCAATCTGTTCATCCGTAAACTCCATGTACAGAACACCATACACGCCTTGTTTCCCTGATAATGGTGCCGCGATGTTGCCCGAGCTTGAAGCGCTCCCCAATGTGGTTGGCTCAAAGATTACTTGACCTTCCATGAAAGCTCGCGTTCGAATATCTGACTCTGTCCGTTGGAAATTCAACGGCTTAACGGACAAATTCGTTGAATCATTATCTTGTGAGAGAAGTAAATCAACACGCGTGTTGGGGTATACACGCCCCAGACAATCAATAACTTCTGTCAAAACAGAATGTACATCAATCTTCGCAAGGAGTTTCTTCGATGCTTCAAAAAGAATTACATGCTTCTTGGATTCCATTTCCTTCAAATGATGAAGGTTATTTAAACGATCATACTTTCTACGTTCCTCAACAATTTGGATGGAGCTTTGAAAGGAAAGTGCAAGACTATATAGCAACTGCGCTAAATTTTCCATATTTGTACGAGATTGGGTAAAAAGACCTAAATAAAATTGAACCTTGCCATGATTATCCAAAATGGGTGTAACAGCAATCAAATACGCTTTAAGTTCTCGAACGTGCCAGTCATCGCCATTCATCAATTGCAAATGACCTGCACTTTCACAACGGGCAAGCGGATTATCTCCTTGATCTGCAATTTTCCACGAGATACCTGGTTGCAAGTAATTGCCTATCGAAGGCGTGTCATTCATACAAGAGTCGATCACACAGAGATGTTCGTTTGCGCACAACAGCGCAGTTTGCGAAGGCAGCATGTTCGGACCGAATTGCTGATTCCAGTTTTCAAATACTTGGTGTAAGTTTGGGGTTGCCTGCAAACCCTCGTAAGAAAAGTTGCCAGAAAGTATAAAGCCTTGCCGAAGAAACACGTCAAAGTGTTCTGCGCGGCTATGCTTTTGTATACTGCGAAGTTCACTCATAGGCTCTCCTTCACTCTCTAACAAATAGTCCTGAAGTACCAATTTAAAAACCACTTTCCCCTATCATACTATTTTTTCACATCTATTGCACGATATTTTCCTCTCATTCTGACGATGAGAGACTTGACACTTGCCCCTGTTTTTAATAAAATTAGAAGTCGAGTAACACCATGATTTCGGTGAATGCCATTTGTGATCACCCTCACTGCTTTTGCTCCTGACAAGACAGCGGCTGAACTACTCTTGACAGGGAATCACTTTATGATTCGTAAGCAAAATCGGGCACTTGTCTTCACCCTGACATCTAGATGCTATTTACAAACTAATTGTCATGAGAAGGAGTTTTCCCCATATGTCACGTTATACAGGACCTAAATTCAAATTAAGCCGTCGTGTTGGTATTTCCTTGAGCGGTAACGGTAAAGACTTGAAACGCCCATTCCCTCCAGGTCAGCATGGCCCAGGACAACGCAAAAAAATGAGCGGTTACGGTGTACAATTGAACGAGAAGCAAAAACTTCGTCACATGTACGGTTTGAACGAAAAACAATTCCGCAACTTGTTCGACAAAGCTTCCAAGCTTAAAGGTATTGCCGGTGAAAACTTCATGGTATTGCTTGAAAGCCGCCTAGACAACTTGGTTTACCGTCTTGGTCTTTCCAACTCCCGTGCAGGTGCACGTCAACTCGTTGCTCATGGTCACGTAACTGTGAACGGCAAAAAAGTTGACATCGCTTCTTACATCGTATCCACTGGTGATGTGATTTCACTTCGTGAAAGAAGCAAAGGCCTTTCCACTGTGAAAGAAGCTCTTGCTAACCGTAACTACCTTCCAACTTACCTTGAGTTTAACGACGCAAGCGTAGAAGGTAAATACATCCGTTTACCAGAACGTTCCGAGCTTCCACAAGAAATTGACGAGAAACAAATCGTCGAGTTCTACAGCCGTTAATAAAAGCAACCCCCTTAGGGATTTCCCTAAGGGGGTTATTTTGTTATACAAGCCTATTCAAATTTGACGAGGAAGTAATTCTTTTTACCGCGGCGAATAATGAGATAGGAATCACCTAGTCGACCCAATTGTTTCGTCGTCGCTTCCAGATCAGTCACTTTAACACCATTTACCGTAACCGCTCCACTTTCAATGTCTTGACGCGACTGGCGCTTAGATGGTGCAGCACCTACAGAAATAAGAAGATCAATCAAAGCGACGTCATCTTGTTCTAATGTTGTTGAAGGTACATCTTTGAACGCTTCTTCGATTTCAACACGTGATAGTGATTGAATATCACCACTGAATAAGGCAGATGTGATATTAAGCGCACTCTCTAGCGCCTCTCCCCCATGAACAAGCTTCGTTACTTCGCGAGCCAGCACTTTCTGAGCTTCTCTCATCCCCGGCTGCGCTAACACTTCAGCTTCAAGTCGTTCAATTTCTTCATGAGATTCAAATGTGAAATATTTCAAGAATCGGATGACGTCATTATCAGCTGTTCCTAACCAGAATTGGTAGAACTGATACGGTGATGTTTTGTTAGCATCCAACCAGATAGCTCCGCCTTCTGTTTTACCAAACTTCTGCCCATCGCTCTTCGTAACAAGCGGCAATGTTACACCGAAAGCGCGACGATCCGTTGATTTGCCAATAAGCTCAAGTCCAGCTGTAATATTCCCCCATTGGTCACTTCCCCCAATTTGAACGGAACAGTTCTTCGTTTCATTCAACTTCAAGAAATCATAAGATTGGAGAATCATGTAACTGAACTCCGTAAACGAAATTCCTTTCGTAATACGTGAATCCACAGAATCCTTAGCCAACATATAGTTCACGGTAAAGTTTTTACCTACATCGCGTAAAAATTCAATCACATTCAGGGAGCCTAACCAATCATAATTGTTCACCAACTCAGCACTGTTTTCAATTTCAGTTGAGAAATCAAGAAAACGAGAGAGCTGGTTTTTAATACTTTGAGACCAAGCCTCAACGACTTCAGGTCCGTTCAGAGTACGTTCATTCGCCTTACCACTCGGATCACCAATAAGCCCCGTCCCACCGCCTACCAAAGCTAAAGGAACATGTCCAGCAAGCTGGAATCTTCTCAATGTTAAAATGGGAAGCAAACTGCCGATATGCAAGCTATCTGCTGTCGGATCAAAGCCGCAGTATAGGACAACGCGCTCTTCGCTCAGCTTTTTGTCCAGACCTTCTCTATCCGTAATTTGATGCAGCAAACCGCGAAACTCTAAATCCTTTAGAATACTCATGTGCAACCATCCTTTATTATGAAATGAAAAAACAAAAAAGCCTTCTTATCCCAAAGGGACGAGAAGACTTGACTCGCGGTACCACCCTAATTAAAACAGCAGTTACGTACATCTATAACGAAAGTCGTAGACACGGCGTGCTATTTTCACTCAAGAACCGATAACGAGGTTTAATCGGTAAATACTACTAGTGCAGGCAAATTCCTGCAGGTTCCCATTTACTGCTCAAGACCGTAATTCACTAACCTGCAGGTACCGATTCACACCATCCACCGGCTCTCTGAAAGCATCCACAAGCTACCTACTGCTGATCCATCAACGCATTTGTTCTTGTTATAACACAGGAATCTGATGCTTGTCAAACCAAGAACTGAACCCTTCTCCCATCAGCATTACCGCAAAAGGTGCAATTATGATATACTATTAGGGTTCATGTAAGGAGGATATTGGAACTTATGCGCAATTTTTTCGCGAAATTGAATCGTCCCTGGGTTAGAACAACATGTAAAGTAATTGGAATTTCATTAAAATGGGCCATTATTTGTGTATTTCTGGCTGGCCTGCTTGGTGGATCCGCCGCTTTCGGATATGTAAGTGCACTTGTCAAAAAAGATCCGATCCGCAGCGAAGATGCGATTCGACAACAAATGCAAGAGAATGCCATCACAGGATTCGCCTATTTTAATGATGATGCTGTGATTGGACAATTACGAACCGAAGAAGATCGACGTCTTGCACAACTCGAAGACATCCCGCAAAACCTGTTAGACGCCGTCCTTGCAATTGAGGATAAGGATTTCTACAATCACCGCGGCATCGATTTCCGTGGTCTCTACCGCGCAGTCACACAGAAGCTTCTAAATGAAGATGTGCAAACTGGTGGCAGTACCATCACGCAACAGCTAGCTAGACGTGTTTTCCTAACACTAGATCGCGATGACGGTCGAAAGGCAAGAGAGTTGCTGCTTGCACTTCGGATGGAACGGATCATGTCGAAGGATGAAATTTTACTTGCTTACCTAAACAAAATCCCATATGGCAATGGGGCAACTGGTTATAATCTATATGGCATTAAAGCCGCTGCCAAAGGTCTATTCAATATTGACGATTTAGCCAAATTGAATACTGCACAAGCCGCATATTTAGCCGGATTACCTCAATCTCCTTCGCAATATTCGGCTTTTACAAGTAAGCCGGCTTTCGATGAGGAAGGTTTCAAAAAAGCGGTAACGCGACAGCAGTTAGTATTAAAGCGGATGATGGAAGAAAACAAAATCACCAATGATCAATATCAAGACGCCTTGAAATTCGATCTCAAAGCTTCCATGCCAGCAGCAGCTCAAAAAGCGTATACGACCTACCCTTATCTAATGATCGAGACTGAGCAGGAAGCATCTGAAATTTTATTGAAGCTTCAACATCCTGAACTCGATCCGAAGACGAACCAAGCCGCTTATAATGAAGCACTCAAAAACATACATACACAACTGTTACGCGGCGGTTATCAAATCTACACCACGATTGATAAAACGATTTATGATTCGATGCATGAAATTTCAAGCAACGAGAAGAATTTTGCACCAACGGATGAGAAGAAAGGCGGCATTGAGCAGGTCGGCGCCATTATGATTGATTCCAAAACGGGAGCCATCCAGGGAATGATTGAAGGTCGTGACTTCTTCGATGAGCAGCTGAATCATGCTACACAAGCCTACAGACAGCCTGGATCTACAATGAAGCCAATTGCCGCTTATATCCCTGCTCTCGAAAAAGGGGTCTTGCAGCCAGCCTCCATCGTAGATGATATCCCAATCATTCTCAAAGACGGCGTTAAAGGCTTCCATCTGCCAGAGAACTGGGACCATAAATTCCATGGTCTAATGACTGCGCGAAGAGCTTTAAATCAGTCCTATAATATCCCAGCTATCGATGTATTCCTCAATAAAGTCGGCATCACGCAGGCATGGGATTTCGCTAAGAAATTAGGCATTACGTCTCTTACCAAAGAAGACAACACTGCACAAACCGGTGTTATAGGTGGTTTGAGTCGCGGAACCTCTGTCAAGGAATTAGCAGGTGCTTATGCGTCTATTCCGAATAAAGGTGTGTTTAATGCACCGTACTTAATTCGTGAAATTAAAGATTCAAATGGCAAAACCATCTATGCTCATGAACAGAAGCCCCAAACGGTGTACTCACCGCAAACTGCTTACCTAATAACGGATATGATGAAAACCGTCATTAGCAATGCTAGCCAAGGGACAGCTACTGATCTCATGAAAAAATTCAAATCATACGGCAAAATCGAGATCTCCGGGAAAACAGGATCCACACAGGATGACGCTGACGCTTGGTTCATGGGCTTTACCCCTGATGTAACAGTAGGTGTATGGATTGGTTATGATCAGCCGATTAATAAACTGTCATCCAAAACGGGCCAAACCAACCATGCAAAAGATATCTGGGCGCTCATCTTAAACAAAACAATTGAGCAAAAACCAAATCTTTTCCCGAACAAAACATTTGCAAAACCAGATGGTATCGTTTCAGCAACCGTCTCCAGCTTATCAGGCATGCTTCCGAGTGAACTGACAACAAGCTCCGAGCATCTGGTAACCGATATTTTCAACAAAAAGTTTTTACCTACAGAAACAGATAATGTCATGGTTAAAATGAAAATCAGCTCGCTGAATGGGCTCAATTACGTAGCTCAAGAAACAACACCTGCTGATTTCGTGCAAGAGAAGGTCGTTATTAAACGACAAAAATCAATCACGCAATTATTAAAAGAAATCGATGCAGCGATGCAAAAACTTCCTGAGAAAAGCAGAAAGCCTATCGATTTCTATAAGCCAACTGATTATGACGTAGATGCTCCTTCCGAAGTCGATCCAAGGGTTGATGATGGGAAAGTGCCTCCAGCGCCTCTCAACGTCGTGACAGTCAAATCAGGTGATACGGCGACAATTTCTTTCCAACCGAACGCAGACGCAGATATCGTAGGCTATCGCATTTATCGCTCAGATAATCAAGGCAAGTTCCAGCTCATGGGTGGAAAAGTCGTGCTTGCAGGCGCTGAAGCGAAGTTTGTTGATCAGCTTCAAACAGCAGCTATAACAGGCTACTATGTCACTGCTGTTGATGTAGCAGGTAAAGAATCTACACCAAGCCGATCCTCTTATACGGATGGAAGTTCTCTAGATTCATTAATAATCCCTGGTGTCGATAGCAATGGCAATCCACTGACAGATATTACCCTCCCATCGCCAGGAACTACAAATGGTGGAACGGGCACTGGTACTGGCACACCTACAGGCAAACCTGCATCAAAGGATGCTCCTTCTGCACCTACGGGCATCAAGGCAAAGGCTGAACAAGCTTCACTTGTCCTGACATGGAAAGCTAATGATGCCAAAGACAAGGTCAAACAGTATGTCGTGTACTTTAGTGATAAAGAAAAGGGCACTTACACGAAGCTAGGCACCGTTGAGAATGGAACTGAATTTCATTACTACGCTGCAGCGTTCAATGGCTATTACAAAATAACAGCCATCAATGAAGCCGGAGAATCAAAATTCTCTGCCACCATCGCTTATAACAAATAAGAGTAATTGAAGAAGAACCTGGCTGCTGCCAGGTTCTTCTTTTTTGATGTACAAAAAAAGCTTTCTCTGCACCACTGAGAGTACGGAGAAAGCTTTCAACGAACTTAATTAATCTTCAATTGTCGATAAGTCACCTGTCGGAAGGTTAAGCTCCCATGCTTTAAGCACACGGCGCATGATCTTCCCACTGCGTGTTTTTGGCAGTTTGTCCTTGAATTCAATCTCACGCGGTGCTGCGTGCGCAGAAAGACCTTCCTTGACGAACTTAGAAATTTCAGCTTTCAGTTCATCAGAAGCAACAAAGCCCTCACGCAACGCGATAAACGCTTTGATGATTTCTCCCCGCATAGGGTCTGGTTTCCCAATAACCCCAGCTTCAGCAACAGCTGGATGCTCAACAAGCTTGCTTTCTACTTCAAATGGACCAACGCGCTCTCCTGCTGTGTTAATCACATCATCAACTCGACCTTGGAACCAGAAATAACCATCCTCATCTTGATAAGCGGAATCACCGGAAACATACCAGCCTGTCAAACGGAAGTACTCTTCATATTTAGAGGGGTTGTTCCAAATTTTACGCATCATCGATGGCCAAGGCGTTTTGATGGCAAGATTCCCCATCCGATTCGGAGGCAGAACGTTCCCAGCATCATCGATAATGGCAGCATCAACACCCGGAATTGGACGACCCATAGAGCCTGGTTTAATCGTCATGGATGGATAGTTACAAATCAGCTGTCCGCCTGTCTCTGTCATCCACCACGTATCGTGAATACGTTGATTATAAACCTTCATACCCCATCTGACGACTTCCGGATTCAATGGTTCTCCAACACTCAATACATGACGAAGTGCCGACAAATCATAGCTCGCAGAAACATCATCGCCTGCCCCCATCAACATACGGAAAGCAGTTGGCGCACTGTACCAAACGGTTACTTTATATTTCTGAAGTGTATTGTACCAATCCTGTGGACTAAAACGTCCTCCGCGGATCACATTCGTCGCGCCATTCAACCATGGAGCGAAGATCCCGTAGGAAGTCCCTGTTACCCAACCCGGATCTGCCGTACACCAGTAGATGTCATCTTCTTTCAAATCAAGGACAATTTGTCCCGTATAATAGTGCTGCAACATCGCATTTTGAACGTGGAATACACCTTTCGGTTTCCCTGTTGACCCAGATGTATAATGAATAATTAATCCATCTTCACGGTCCAACCATTCAATTTCAAGCTCTGTAGAGGCGTTCGCCATTTCTTTATGATAATCAACTTGTCCTTCACCAAGCTCGATGTTCTCCCCAACTAGGATCACATGCTTCAAATGTGGAAGTTCATTGTAAGGCACACGTGATAATTGGCTAGGTGTAGTGATAATAGCAACCGCTTCACTATCCGCCAAACGATCTCGAACCGCTGTTTCCATGAAGGCTTCAAAAAGCGGTCCAACAACCGCGCCTACTTTGAGCGATCCAAGTAAAGAATAATACAGTTCAGGTGTCCGTGGCATGAAAATGAAAACTCTCTCACCTTTGCCAATGCCTAGATTTCTAAGCACATTTCCAAACTGATTGGATCTTTCTTTCATTTGTCCGAATGTAATCGTTTCATCACGCGTGCTGTCGCTGTAATATAAAGCAATTTTGTCCTTCTTGCCGCTTTCCGCATGACGGTCAATGGCTTCATATGCCATATTCACTTTGCCTGTTTCGTACCAGGAGAAGTTTTTCTCGATGTCTGCCCAATCAAATGTCGCATGTGTTTGTTCGTAATTAGCCATGTTTGGATTAAGGGATACTGATTTAATGAGTTCATCTTTAATTTGATCCATAAACGTAAAACCCTCCTCACGAAATAAACCGCTTTCACTTTACTGATGAATTCGAGCAAAATGTGATCGATTTTTGACATGTTCTATTATAACACACTCAGAATATTTCGCCTATGTTTAAGTTTTGCTATGATTTCAAACAAAAGTTTGGTATAAAAATACTATGAATCTTCGTAAAGGAAACGCCCATCATGCTGTTTTTTAGAAGGAGAGCCAAGGTTATGCAGCATATCAAAATCTACCACTCACAAAGCTTGCGCACTGCTCCCGATCAACCTGAAATTATAATTGAGGGTCCCGTTTCACCAGAAAAATTGCAGGAACTCACGATGCACACGAAGCTCGATGCCTTCCGTCGGCCGAAAGAACAACTCGAAGCACTCATCGAAATTGCTGGGTTACCTGAAGGACGAATTATTCTTGCGAGGGATGGAACCACCATTGTGGGTTACGTCACTTTCCATTATGCAGATGAAATTGAGCGATGGTCGCAAGGAAATATGAAGGATTTAATTGAACTCGGCGCCATTGAGGTCGCAGATGATTACAGATCGATTGGTTTAGGCAAAAAAATGATTCAGCTGGCATTTGAAGAAGAACAAATGGAAAATGTCATTTGCTTCACAACGGAATATTATTGGCATTGGGATTTGGAAACGAGTAAATTAACCGTTTGGGAATATCGTCAAATGATGGAGAAGCTCATGAAAAGCGTCGACATGATCTGGTTTGCAACCGATGATCCAGAGATTTGCTCACATCCCGCCAACTGTCTTATGGTGAGAATTGGGAAGCATGTCCCCATCTCATCCGTCGAGCAGTTTGATCGTGTGCGTTTTCAGCAGCGCTTTATGTATTAGCTCCATGAGATGCAGTTAGTAGCAGATCTTCAAACGAAATTGTTAGCCAATTCGGGGGAATTTGGAAATGAACATGAAGTTTACGCAACCTGTGTTTATCTATGATGATCAAGAAATTCAATATAAATTTAATGATACGCATCCCTTCAATCAAGATCGTCTCATTATGACAGTGGATCTGCTTCGCAAGTCTGGTGCGCTTCCTGACAGTGCACTTCTCACTGCTAACCCAGCCACAGACACGGATCTTCTGCGCGTGCATGCAGCCCCTTATATCGAGGCTGTGAAAGCGCTAAGTGCAGCCGTTCCTGACGAGCGCTGGGTGCGTGAAGCTACACGTTTCGGACTCGATACCGACGATACGCCTTACTTCCCAGAGATGCATGAAATCACAGCAAAGGTCGTAGGCGGCTCTATCCTTGCCGTAGACCTCGTTATGTCCGGTCAGGCACCTCATGCCTTACATTTAGGCGGCGGCCTCCACCATGCCCTGCAGAGCAAGGGTGCGGGCTTCTGCGTCTATAATGACGCATCTGCGGCGATTGCCTACGCCAAAGAGAAGTATGGCGCTAAAGTGCTCTACATCGACACGGACGTACATCACGGCGATGGCGTGCAGTGGAGTTTCTACGCCGATCCGCAGGTCGGCACGCTGTCCATTCACGAGACGGGGAAATATTTATTCCCCGGCACTGGGGCTGTGAACGAACGCGGAGAAGGCGACGCGTTCGGAACGAGCGTAAACATCCCGGTGGAGCCCTACACCGAGGATGATTCTTGGCTGGAATGTTTCAGCGAGGTCCTAACCGAGCTGATCGCCCGCTTCCAGCCGGACGTCATTATCTCGCAGCATGGGTGCGACGCCCATGCTTTCGACCCGCTCGCGCATGTGCATTGCTCCATGCGCGTGTACAAGGCCATGCCCGAGCTTATCCATCGACTTGCGCACCAATGGTGCGAAGGTCGGTGGGTCGCGCTCGGGGGCGGCGGGTACGACATCTGGCGTGTCGTACCGCGGGCTTGGAGCCTGCTCTGGCTCGTGATGAGCGAGCAGGCGGTTGTGAGCCAGCTGGAGGCGGAGCCACAGCTGAGGCTGCCCCAGGCGTGGCTGGACGCCTGGCAGGACAAGAGCCCAGTCCCACTCGTGGAGACGTGGCTCGACCCGGTTGAGGCTTGGGCGCCGATTCCAAGGCGCCAGGTGATCACGGAGAAGAATCGGCAGACGAAGGAACTCGCGATGATGTATTTGAAATAAGTCTTTCAAGAAAAAAAGCTCAGGTCACCGCCAACTAGGCGATGCTCTGAGCTTTATTCATAGAAAGCTAATTTACAGCTGCTTCACCATATCTTCAACCATTCTATACGAATTCTCCGATGCAATCACCGTAAACTCGGCGAAATTCACATGCGCAGAGCCATCTGCTTTGTCAGACATGGAGCGCAAGACAACATAAGGGATACCATTCATCGCACATACTTGTGCAACTGAAGATCCTTCCATCTCCACACAGACACCATTCAGCTCTTGATACAGACTAGCTACCACTTCTCGGCTTGCAATGAACTGGTCACCTGATAATACTCTACCCTGCTTCACTTTACCTGCAAACAATTTCTCTCCGGAAGCTACGGCTAACTCTACGAGTTTGCGATCAGCCGCGTACACGGAGTTCTCAGCGTAAGGAATAACGCCGCGCGGAAATCCAAGTGCTGTCACGTCCATATCATGCTGAACACATTCCGTGGAAACAACTAGATCACCTATTTGCAATTCAGGGTCTAACGCCCCTGCTACACCCGTGAAAATAACAGCCTCTACACCAAACTGATCAATCAGAATTTGCGTGGTTACCGCAGCATTCACTTTCCCCACGCCTGTGCGACATACAACTACATCTTTACCGAAATATGTACCTTCTCGGAATGTGATGCCTGCTTTTACCGTTTCACTTATATCTGTCATATGAGCTACGAGCAGCTCAATTTCTTCGTTCATTGCTCCGATTAGTGCGATTTTGTTCCAAGTCATACTGATTTCCCTCTCTCTCTCTTCCTACATGAGAAAACCTCTATCGCATCTCTTCCAGGAGGGAAGGATACGATTAGAGGTTTATTTTTCACTTAAGCTTGAGCTTTAACCGAGTGACGGTTAATGATTTCATGCGGTAAAATAACTTGCATATTTTCTGTTGATTCTTTATTCATCAGCTTCGTCAGAAGTCGCATCGACACAGCTCCGATATCATACATCGGTTGAGCTACAGTCGTTAATGTCGGTCTCACCATAGATGCCATACGGATGTTGTCCACACTGATTACAGCGATATCTTCTGGAACGCGAAGCCCATTGTCTTGAATCGTATGAATGGCACCAATAGCCATTTCATCCGTTGCCGAGAAAATGGCGGACGGTCTCGGAGAAAGCTCCAAGAAATAGTTGACAGCATCTACACTTGACTCATAACGGTAATTACCAATCCGTACATACTCATCACGTACTGGAATACCAGCCGTTTCAAGCGCACGTTTGTAGCCTTGGTATCTAGCAAAGCCATTTGCTGGATCCTGTAAAGTTCCAGAAATCATGGCAATATCGCGATGCCCTGCTTCAATTAGTACGTTCACAGCATCAAATGCAGCCATCTCATGATCAATATCGACAGATGCCATTGCTTGGTTCTCATCCTTCGTGCCACATAGGACAACCGGAACGGATGAAGTACGGAAAGCTTGAATATGTTCTTCCGTTACAACACCACCCATGAAGAGCAGCCCATCTACTTGTTTCTCAAGCAATGTATTGATAACGCGAATTTCTTTCTCTTTCTTCTTGTCCGCATTACACAAAATAATGTTGTAATGGTACATATTCGCAATATCCTCAATTCCACGCGCTACTTCAGCAAAAATAGAATTGGATATATCGGGAATAACGACGCCAACCGTTGTCGTTTTCTTACTTGCTAAACCTCTTGCTACCGCATTTGGACGGTAACCCAATCGTTCAATGGCTTCAAAAACCTTCTTACGTGTTTGTGGCTTCACGTTCGGGTTATTATTGACGACCCGGGATACGGTTGCCATGGAAACGCCTGCTTCTCTCGCTACATCATAAATGGTTACGGTCACGGTTACTCTCTCCATTTTCACAAGTATTCTGCGAACCTAGTATATTATCGTTTATGATACGACAAATTAATCCATCTTGCAATGCAAAATGAAAATGCTTTGAAAATAATTTTCATTTTATTTTCAAAAGGGTCACAAATAGAATAAAAGCCAACCTCCTATCGAGATTGGCCGCCAATTTTTAGGTTGAAATTGCGCTTTGAGTGATTTGAGATAATCGTTTACGAATTTCCTCAGCCCATGGTTCATCTCCGAGCGATTGTGCTAGCAATAAGATGTCCAATAGCTCATTGATTCGTTCCTCCACAATTTTCTCCATAGAATCATTCATACGCTCTTTTTCTGTTACTTTTAATAGCAGAAAGGCAACCTCCGAAACTTCATGGAAGAAGAATTGCTGCTTCTCTGGTTTACTCCCCAACCTACCGATCAGACCGGTAAGTTCAGGCTTTACATGAGGTACGACCTCACTTCGTCCACAGGCCTCACAGGAATAGATAGGAACATTCTCGATATCTACTTTACTTTGATAAATAACCGTGCGCAGACGAAGGTTCATCGTGCGTCCGCACTTACAATACTTTTGCATTCTAACACTCCTTCACTGACAGGCGGCATGTACATTAGTTGCTTGTACTAAGTTATTCTACGATGCCATCAGATTTCCTTCTGATCTATGCATAGTAGTTTTTGCCACCTTTGGAAGCGAAATGTTACTTTTCCTGTTGTTTGCTAAACGAGATAAGCTCATCCACAAATCGTTTTGAAAATGCTGGAAGATCCGGTGGTCTACGCCCTGAAATGATATTGCGATCCACGACCACTTCTTCATCAAGCCAAGTTGCGCCAGCATTTTCGATATCATCGCGAATGCCTGGCGTGGACGTCATCGTGTAACCATGAACGATTTTGGCAGAAATCAAAACCCAGCCTGCATGACAAATTTGCGCGATAGGCTTCACATCCGCATGAAACTCCTGCGTAAGTCTAAGTACATCGGCATAACGACGAAGCTTGTCAGGCGCCCAACCACCAGGTACATAAAGTCCAACGTAATCCGATGATTTCACCTCATCGAACGCATAATCCGTCGTGATGGGTACGCCATATTTGCCATGATATACGGTCTTCGCTTTAGGTCCAACGATATCTACAACTGCACCTGCTTCACGCAATCGGTAGACAGGATACCACATTTCCAAATCTTCAAATTCTTCATCAACAAAGGCTAGCACCTTCAAACCTGCTAATTCCATACTAATTACCTCCTACAATGGATTCCGTTTGTTCCGTTTGAGCGATGAGCTCCAAGATTTCATCACTCGTTTTGCAAATTAAAATACGATCTACTAATGCCTTGCATGTCGCGGCATCACTGCTAAGCAATCTGTGCTTGACTTGCAAGAGCGTCTGTACCGAAATGCTCAGCTCCTCAATACCCAGTCCTAGCCAAATCGGCAGAGCCCGAATATCTCCAGCCATTTCCCCGCATACGCCAACAGGAATGCCAACACGCTTGCCTGCGTCGATCACGAGTTTGAGTAATCGAATAACAGCCGGATGAAAAGGATTATATAAGTGCGCGATATTCTCGTTCATTCGATCAACAGCTAAAACATATTGAACTAGATCATTCGTACCGATACTCATGAAATTCACTTCGCTGGCAAGAACATCAGCAATGATAGCAGCAGCAGGCACTTCAATCGTAAGTCCGACCTCAATATTAGCATTAAAAGGCACACCAAGAGTACTAAGCTCGAGCTTCGCTTTTTCCAAGTGCGCTTTCGCTTGACGCACCTCTTCTATGGAGGTCACCATTGGATACATGATCTTCACATTCCCATAATGACTAGCTCTTAAAATCGCTCTTAGCTGCGTCATAAAGAGATCCGTTCGATCCAGAGAGATACGGATGGCCCGGTAGCCTAGGAAGGGATTATCTTCTTTGGCAAGCGGCATGTAGTCCAGCTTCTTATCACCGCCGATATCCAGGGTTCGGATCACGATCGGACGCCCTTTGAGCTGCATCGCCGCGTGGCGATAGACCTCAAATTGCTCATCTTCACTAGGCAATGAATCTCGATCCATATACAAGTATTCTGTACGAAATAGCCCTACACCTGATGCGCCATTTCGCAATACTTGGTCAATTTCCATGACAGAATTAATATTCGCATGCAGATTCACTAAGCTTCTATCTAATGTCAGTGGAGCTACATCAGCAATTTCTTGCAAGCTTTCTTTGAACTCCAGCCAGTTTTTCTTACGCGCTTGATAACGTTCTATTGTGATCTTGTCCGGGTTAATATACAAAGTGCCTTCTTGCCCATCAATAATCAAGAAATCACCATTCTGAATAGGTCTCAGCAGCTTACCTTCTAATCCAAGTACATAAGGAACAGACATCGCTCTGGCCATAATCGACACGTGTGAGTGCGTGCCACCCAGAATGGTCAAAAGTCCTAGCACATTCGTAGGATCTAGATGAGCAAGCTGTGAAGGGGTAAGCTCTTTCGCAACTAAAATGTAGGGATGGTCAATTGGCGGTACCGTTGTGCTTGTATCCCCCAATAAATGCTTCAAGAGACGATTACCGACATCTTTAATATCTAATGCACGTTCTTTCATGTATTCATCATCAATTAAATTAAACATGCCTACAAATTTATCAATGACTTCTTTCACCGCAACTTCTGCGGCTTTATATTGCAGCTCGATAATACCTTGAATCTCATTCATGAAAATGGGGTCTTCCAAAATTGCCAAATGTGCATCAAAAATATAGGCTTGTTCTTGCCCAACAACTTCTTTGATCTCTTGTTTGATTAGCTCTAGCTCATCCTTGGAATGCCGGATGCCATCATACAATCGCTCGAATTCGTAGGCTAAATCCGTCACATCTATCATTTTCTCTGGAAAATCCCATTCCCAAGTGGGAATAACAAACGCTTGACCCATTGCAATTCCCGATGATGCACCTACACCTCTAATCATCCGTTCGTCCCCCCCTCGGATTTAGTTGGCTTAAGGACTACGGACATAACAGAGCCTTGGCCTTTCTTAACCGGCTTAAACGGAGCAAAGCTCCATGATTTCACAATATCTGGATTCGTAATAATCATTGGTGTCGCTAAGGAAGAGGCGAATTTCTTAACTTTATTATAATTGAACTTCACTAGCAGCTGACCTGCTTCCACACGATCGCCTTCCTTCACCACCGCATTAAAGCACTTACCTGGTAAGCTGGACGTGTCAATTCCGATATGCAGCAGAACTTCAAGCCCTTCATCCGTTAGAATCCCAAGCGCATGCATCGTCGGGTAGATATGCATAATGGTACCTGCAACAGGGGAAACCAACTCTCCTTTTTCAGGGATAAAAGCAACACCATTCCCGACTAGTCGGGAGGCGAAGATTCGATCAGGCACTTCTTCAATTGGAATCATTCGTCCCTGCATTGGAGAAGTGAATAATACGACATGAATATCTTTGCGTAATACCTTCATAATTTCTTCACGTATAAGCTCTGAAAATGTTCCAAACACGACTTGAACATTGCCTCCTCCAAGACGTATGACGCCTGCTGCTCCTAAGTGTCGTAATGCCGTGATGTCCATCAGACGATCATTGACAAGTGTAAGTCGCAATCGAGTAATACAGGCTTCAATCTTCTTAATATTGTCTTTCCCACCAAGTGCCTGCAAAATTAATGGAGATCGATACGGTATGTCTCCAGCCCACTCTTCTAGCGATGAGCCTTCTTCCCTACCCGGAGTAGGAATTCGGAACTTCTGAATCGCCCATCGAAATAAGAAATAATACAGTAAACCATAGACCAGCCCAATCGGAATCAATAACAAGCCATTGTGTGATAAGTGCAGATTAATGATGTAGTCAATAGCCCCAGCTGAATAAGAGAATCCGTGGTGGATATTTAACTCATAAGCGATCCACATAGCTACGCCCGAAAGGATGGCATGGATAACAAACAAATAAGGTGCTACAAAAAGAAAAGCAAATTCAATCGGCTCTGTCACACCAGTTAAAAAGGAAGCTAATGCAGCCGTTAGGAATGTAGCTTTGATCTTCGGCTTTAAATCTTCCCGCGCTTCTCCGATAATCGCAAAAGCTATAGCTGGCAATGCAAACATCATAATCGGGTACAAACCAGCCATATACATGCCTGCTGACGGATCGCCAGCGAAGAATCTCGGCAAGTCACCATAAGCATATTGTCCAGATGGCGTCTCGTAAACCCCCACTTGAAACCAGAAAAAGTTATTCAGAATATGATGCAATCCCGAAGGTACGAGCAAACGATGTGCAATCCCATATACGAATGCACCGAATCCGCCTAATCCAAGTAATCCGCTTGATATTTTGCCCATAAGCGTCTCTAAATAAGGACCAATCCCGATCATAATATAAGAGACAATGAGCGTTGCGAGGCCCATAACGAGCGGTACCATCCGAGGTCCACCGAAAAATTGTATATACTCCGGAAGCTTAATCTCCTTGCAGCGATGATAGATGATTGCGGCCAGTAGGCCAATCATGATCCCGCCAGAAACGCCTAATTGAAATTGTGTGCCCAGCCCATGCTCGATGAGTCGGGTAAACATGAAATACCCTAACATGGCCGACAAACCAGCTATTCCAGCACTTTCTGTTAATCCCAATGCCACACCAACAGCGAAGATTATTGGAATATAATCAAAGATTGTATTTCCAGCCAATGACAGCATTTCCCCAAAGCCTGAAGCATGTATGACATCCCAAGGTAAATCCCCTAGACAAAGCAGCACAGCAGCAATAGGAAGCGCAATGGTAGGCAGCATTAAGGAGCGGCCAAGCTGTTGTAAGTTCCCCATCCAGTTCAAACGAATGCTAACCTCCTAAAAGTTTTCGTCAGAAAACTGACTTCGTAAGCATCTTACCTTAGCAAGTTCGAAGAGTATCTTCCTCATAATCATAAGATTCTCTTATCAAATCGTAAAGCTTGTTCGTCCTTTTGTCAAAAAAAATAAGCGGATCGCCTGTTCCATCAAGGTTATTCTACATAGTAAACGCAAAAGTTGACTAAGTCCCCTGAAAGCTGTCATACTTTACTTGTACCCCAAATTCATGATTCAAGGAGGAAATACGCTTATGTCTTATGATGTTATTATTATTGGTGCAGGTCCTACCGGCGCGAGTGCTGCACTTTTCACTTCAAAAGCAGGCAAGAAAACGCTCGTCATCGACAATGAGCAAAGTGTTACGAAGCGTGCATGGATCGAGAATCACTATGGTGTTGAAGCGATTGGCGGGCCAGACTTAGTTGAAATCGGCAAGAAGCAAGCAGCTAAATTTGGAACAGAATTCGTGCAAGGCAAAGCGACTCAGCTTGTAAAGAACGAAGATAGCTTTGAGGTCACCACCGAAAATGGTACATATACAGGGAAGCACGTTATACTAGCAACTGGTTTATCCGTTGAACTTGCGGAAGCTGCTGGTATCGAGACAAAAGAAGGAACTGAACCACGAATTAAATCCATCGTTGACTGCGATGCGCAAGGAAATACAAGTCTCAAAGGTGTATGGGCAGCAGGCACGACGGCTGGTGTCAGCATGCATACGATAATCACAGCTGGTGATGGAGCCAAAGTCGCTATCAATGTAATTAGTGAGCTTAACGGCGCGCGTTATGTGGATCACGATGTACTAAAATCTTAATTCCTACGTATGAGAAAACCGCTAGTCGGTCCCCTGCACAGGTGATCAACTAGCGGTTTTATTTGATTTACGTTTACGCGACCTGCATTAATTGTTTCGCGGGTTCAGTATCGCATCTTCCACTTTAATGCAGCGATCCATGATAACTTCTAAGCCAGCTTCACTAGCAATACGTCCTGCTTCTTCATTCACGATATCTAACTGCAACCAGAATACTTTCGCCCCAATCTTAACTGACTCTTCAGCGACTGGAACAACCTGATCAGCACGACGAAATACATTCACGATATCAACAGGCTCAGGAATGTCCGATAACGATGGATAGCATTTCTCACCTAGAATTTGATCCGCATTCGGATTAACAGGAATAATCCGGTATCCTCTGCTTTGCATAGCGGCTGATACCATATAAGATGTGCGATCTGGTTTATCGGATAAACCTACTACAGCGATATTTCCTGCATTGGCAAGCAATTCTTTGATATGTTCCCTAGACGGATTCTCAAATGTCATGTGGATCTCTCTCCTATTTATTCAAGTAGGTTAGACCTTGTTTCCCCATTGCTTCCCAAGTTTCAACAAACTGTGCTTTACTCACTTTCACTTGCTTTTTGCCACTCAATGGGTCATTTAAGTAAACATTCGTTTCGTCAAATCCTACAAGGACAACAGCATGTTCCGAATACGTTGTCTTTAGAGGACCGATTGGCGTATCCCACGTTACCCATTTGTAAGGTAGATTATAGTCAATTGTCGTCCAGACGATAACTGGGATCCCATGAGCCACTTGCTGCTCATACAATTCAAAAGCTTCCCCTGTTATATTAATTGCTTGAGGGATATAGTCTTTCATAAGCGGAAACAATCCTGCGGAATAGATGCCAAAGCCTCTTTTCTTACGTGTTACGTCCCCAACGAAGCCGGAATTCGGATTGCCCCAGTAAGCGATGTTGCCGCCCGCATCCAAGGTTGCTGGTGTCATGTCTGTAGGCATTTCGGCGACTAATTCCATCTTTGTTTTGTTTACACCATAGTATTTCAGCAGCATCGTGAGGCTTGTGATCTCACAGCCAGCCGGCAGCTCAGGCAGTTGTTGTACGATGGGGACATCCAACAGCGCTGATTTGACTTGTGCAGGCGCTGGCGACGGTGTCGGCTTCACGGTGGCCTTCAACGTAGCGCCGGGTTTATCAACTGCTAAGACTACTGGACCAGAAGCGAATAAAGCTGGTTCTTTCCCTGTGGCCTTCGCATAAAGCAATACAGCAAATACGCTGCTCGCAAATGTAAGACCTGCTACGAGAAACAATCCAAACGTCACTTTCAATCCTTGCCAAATAATCCTCATGCTGACTCACCCATTCAATGTAATTGAGATTCTAGGACTCGCTCACTAGCTCAACCTGTGCGCCAATGGAGCGCAAGTGGTCGAAATATTGTGGATACGACTTCGCCACGTGGTGGGCATCCCGAATCGTTAAACCCTTCTCAGAGCGTAGACCAACTACAGTTAATGCCATGATGACCCGATGATCGAAATGCGCGTTGATTTCTACGCCACCTTCAACGCCTTGTGGTTTACCATGAACAATAATTTCACTCTGACGCTCTTCTACATCAGCTCCAGCCTTGCGAAGCTCATTCAAATAATCTGTGATACGATCACACTCTTTATACCGTAGGTTCTCAACATTGTAGAAACGCGAAGTACCTTCTGCAAATACGGCTGCAGCAACCATAGCAAGAACAGCATCCGTGAAATGATCACCATCGAATTCTCCAGCAACTAGACGCTGATTCCCACGAACATGTACAACACCGTTGTCGTGCGTAAGATCTACGCCCATTGCCTTCAGAACATCCACACAAGCCTTCTCACCTTGCTTGCTGTTCTCTTCCAGACGAAGTACACGCACATCGGAATTCGTAACCGCAGCGGCAGCTAGAATAGCTGCTGAACCCGGATAGTCGCCTTGGATGACATATTCTTTGGCTTCATAGGATTGTCTACCTGGAATACGGTAGTGCATCAAATCTTCACTTGCATGAACGACGATGCCAGCCTGCGCTAATACTTCAAGCGTTTGCCCTACAATAATTTTGGACTTCAAATCATGCAGAACTTCAATTTCACTGTCTTCTTCCAACAATGGCGTCATAAACAATAAAGAACTCAGGAACTGGGAACTGACATTACCCGAAACGGTGATTTTGCCGCCGCGAGGTTTTCCCCCTTTAATTGTTATCGGCAGACGACCGTTATTATGTTGTACTTCTACACCCATTTGTTGCAAAGTATCGATTAAATCATCGTGAGGACGTTTACCCAATGATTCCGGATACGTATTAACAAATGTCACTTCCGGACAGAAAGCAGCCGTAGACATCAAAAAGCGTAGAACAGCACCAGCATTCCCAACATTCAATTCAGACACATGCTTAGGGTTCTTGCCGAAGCCTGTGATTATAATTTTCTCATCATCTTCTTCTATAATAGCGCCAAGATCACGTACACATCGTCTCATAGCATCACTATCTTCACTATGAGCTGGGTAATAGATTGTGCTCGTCCCATTAGCTAGTGCACCGATTAGCAAGTAGCGTGTCGTGTAGTTTTTGGAGGATAAAGCATTAATTTCCCCTTCAAGATGGGAGGTTGGTTTAACGATGGCTTTCATGTCGTTTGTTAACTCCTTCGCAAGTAGTTTATATGTATATCCAGCAGAATGACTGACAAAAACCAATCATCAGCAGGATGATAGAGATCCTAAGATTTATTGACAGTGTACCATACGGAATCTAACTTGGGAACCTTCTCCCCTAGCAGATGTATCAAGGAAAAGCTAGATAAAGAAACACTTCGTTTGACATCACGTCGTTATATTTCTATCATACTAAGTAAGAAGCTATCTTCTGAAAATACAAACATGGAGGCGTATCATGGACACGATTCTACCATCTGAGATCAAAGCAAGACTCGCGCAAGGAGAGCAGCTAACACTTATCGACGTTCGCGAAGATGAGGAAGTAGCAGAAGGTATGATTCAAGGCGCAATACATATTCCATTAGGCCAATTGCCAGAGCGGCTTAGCGAGATCCCACAAGTCGACGAAGTCATTTTAGTATGTCGTAGTGGAAATCGAAGCGGACGCGCACTAGGCTATCTAGAAGCCAACGGTTATAAAGGTCTTAAGAACATGACCGGTGGCATGCTGGAGTGGGAAGATTAAGCTGAAGAGCTTATCTTCTCCTTAATGGCGTACCGCTTGCTGAATGATGCGATCTGCAATTTCATCCTCGCTTAAGTCCGTCGTATCAATAGACGTATGAGCGAAATCATAGGCATGCTTTCTTTGTTCCATTAACGTATGAACACGTTCTTCCAAATTACCTTGCAGCAAAGGCCGATTCGTATCCGCACTCACTCTTTGGATAATCGTTTCCGCCGTTGCGTTCAACGCAACAACAAAGCCATGCTGTAACATGCAAATTCGATTAGACTCTGCAAGTACCGCACCGCCACCCGTTGCGACAACTTGTCCTTCACTATCTAATATACGTGCCAGCGTTTCTGTTTCCAGAGCGCGAAAATGTGCTTCTCCATGATCTCGAAATAATTCGGGTATACTTGTCTGTTGTACTTCTTCTAACACTGCGTCAGAATCACAAAAACTCCATCCTAAACGCTCTGCAAGTTTCTTGCCTACGGTTGATTTCCCAGTTCCCATGAATCCAACAAGCACAATATTTCTGACTGTCACACAAATCCCCTTTTCCCATATGCTAGTCATACAAACTTTCCCAACATCATACCATAGCCCTTCCAGCATGAATACATTCCATTAAAAAATCATATAGTAGTGTGAATAAATTCTAGCACAAACAGTTAAGATTTTAGAGAGACCACGCCGATAAGGAGAGATGGAGCTTTGAACCCAACTGTGCTGAAGCCAAACCAAACTACCGCCTTTACAAATCGCACACAACGCAAACTGGAGCAAATTTTGCACCCAAGCTATACGCTATGCAAAGAGGATGTTGTCTGGATTCTAGAATTTATTAAGAAAAAAGTGGCTGAAGAAGACCCGATGTTGCAAGGTCTAACTCAACCACGATTATTAAGAAATTTCCGTTATTTTGCCGAGATATCCCTCATGCTCATCCACAAACGCAATGGCTTCGATCAAGAAGCTGATCGACTGAAGATGTGGCTGAGAGAAGCGGCCTACGGCTTACAAGATGAGAAATAACTACTCGTTACCCATCCAGTTGAAGTGGAAGGATCCTTCTTTGTCTACACGTTGGAAAGTATGAGCGCCGAAGTAATCACGTTGTGCTTGTAACAAGTTAGCTGGCAATCTTTCTGTACGGTAGCTGTCATAGTAAGCAAGTGCGGATGCGAAAGAAGGAACTGCGATACCACGAGCAACCGCTTCTGCAACCACTTGTCTCCACGAACCTTGGTAGTTATGAACTACGTCTGTGAAGTAAGAATCAAGCAACAAGTTTTTCAATTCAGGATTGCGATCATACGCATCCTTGATATTTTGAAGGAAACGAGCGCGGATAATACAACCACCACGGAAGATCATTGCGATGCTGCCGTATTTCAAATCCCATTTGTATTCTTCGGAAGCTGCTCTCATTTGAGCGAAACCTTGCGCATAAGAACAAATTTTGCTTGCGTAAAGAGCTTGACGAACAGCCTCAATAAACGCTTTGCGATCCCCTGTGAATGCTGGAGCATCAGGTCCTTTGAGTACTTTGCTTGCTGCTACGCGTTCTTCCTTCATGGCAGAAATGAAACGGGAGAATACGGATTCTGTGATGATTGAAAGCGGCACGCCAAGGTCCAGAGCACTTTGACTGGTCCATTTTCCTGTTCCCTTTTGTCCTGCGGAATCCAGAATCACGTCAACCATTGGTTTGCCTGTTTCAGCGTCATATTTCGTGAAAATATCACGCGTGATTTCGATCAAGTAGCTGTCCAGCTCCCCGTTGTTCCACTCCGTGAAGATCTCATGAAGCTCTTCTGTGCTAACGTTAAGTACATCTTTCAGCAACTGGTAGGCTTCACAAATCAATTGCATATCTCCGTACTCAATACCGTTGTGCACCATTTTTACATAGTGGCCCGCGCCGTCTGGCCCGATATACGTACAACAAGCATCTTCGCCAACTTTTGCAGAGATTGCTGTTAGGATAGGCTCTACCAATTTATACGCGTCTTCTTGGCCTCCTGGCATGATCGAAGGTCCTTTAAGCGCGCCTTCTTCACCACCGGAAACACCTGTTCCAACGAACCGAATTCCGTGAGCTTCAAGCTCTTTGTTACGACGTTGAGTGTCTGGGAAGAAAGCATTTCCGCCGTCGATCAAAATATCGCCTTTATCCAAATGCGGAAGCAATTGGTTGATTGTATCATCTGTAGGTCCGCCTGCTTTGACCATGATCAAAATTTTGCGCGGCACTTCAAGGGATTGAACGAATTCTTCAACCGTATATGTACCTACAAGTTGTTTGCCTGGTGCTTCATTAAGAAGCTCCTTCGTTTTCTCAGCAGAACGGTTGAATACAGATACCGTAAAGCCTCTGCTTTCAATGTTTAATGCTAAGTTTTTCCCCATTACTGCTAAACCTACAACACCTATTTGTTGCTTAGACATGTCTCTCATACACCCTTCCGATATATAAATAGTTTAAATCGTCATCGCGCCAAAACCGCCGTCTACTCTCAAAACTGTTCCTGTTACAAAGCTCGAAGCTTTCTCTGAAGCCAGGTACACCGCAGCACCTTGAAGCTCTGCAGCTTCACCAAATCGATTCATTGGCGTATGACGCATAATGGATTCGATCCGCTCAGGTGACAAAATCTTACGATTCTGCTCTGCTGGGAAAAAGCCTGGAATAATCGCGTTCACACGTACACGGCTCGGAGCGAACTCACGGGCTAGGTTTTGTGTGATATTATTCACAGCTGCTTTAGAAGCGGAGTAAGTGAACACACGAGAAAGTGGTGGATCCGAGGAAACGGATGAAATATTAATAATGCTTCCGCCTTCGCCTCGTTCAACCATGTATTTCCCGAACACTTGGCAGGCTAGCACGACGCTTTTCAAATTTACCTCCATAATAGAATCCCATTCTTCCATGGAAATGTCAAAGAAAGGAGTCGCACTATTTTTACCTGGACAATTCATAAGAATATCCGCACTGCCTGACCAAGCGATAACATCTTGAAGTACTTGCTCTAAATCTTCACGTTTGGTTGCATCCGCTTGGAAAGTCTTAGCTTCGCCGCCAATCGCAGCAATACTCTCTTGAACCTGCTCGCTTTTCTCTTGATTCCGCCCGACGATAGCTACTTTAGCGCCATGTCCAGCAAGGGCTAAGGCCATTGAGCCACCAAGTGTACTATTACCGCCAATAATTACTGCTGTTTTCCCAGAAAGATCGAATAAGTTCATTGTCGTCATCCTCTCGAATAATAGTGCTTTGTCTAAAATGAATTATGATTGAGGACTCCGTAGGTGCTGACTTTGAAAAGCGGTGATCGCGTCGAATTGATCTTTTAACTGATGATATACGCTCGTATAAATAGATGTCAATTGTTGATATATGCGATAATCGTTTTCATTCACCTCGTGAGCCTTTCCTACCCCGATCCATTTATGTGCATGCGATAAGTCTTCGATCTCCCCCATAGCGAGTAGACCAAGCAAAGCTGCGCCAATTCCTGAGCTCTCAATGGAATCTGGAACGGTAACGGCCGTACCGAGCATATCGGTCATCATCTGACGCCAGAATTCTGAGCGAGCGAAGCCGCCTGATGCACGAATGACGGTTGCAGGTCCCATCATCCGTTCCAACGACGTGGCAACGGCTTGGATGGAGAACATGACTCCTTCCAAAGCGGCACGGATCATATGCTTCTTCTGATGACTCAGCGATAGACCGAAATAAACGCCACGTGCATTGGCATTCCAATAAGGTGCACGTTCACCAGATAGCAAAGGCAAGAAAAGCAATCCTTCAGAGCCTGCTCCCACTTCAGCAGCAAGAGCCGTCAAGTAATCGTAAGGATCCATGCCCATACGTCGTGCTTCCTCTGCTTCTGCTGTCGCGATCTGGTCTCTCACCCAACGGAAAACGATTCCTCCGTTGTTAATCGGTCCACCAACGACCCAGAAGTTTTCAGTTAACGCGTAACAGAATAACTTGCCCTCGGGGTCGGTTTGCGGTTTGTTCACGACGCTGCGAACTGCGCCGCTTGTACCAATCGTAACCGCGACAACGCCGGGCTCGAAGGCGCCTACGCCTAGGTTGGCAAGTACACCATCAGAAGCGCCGACAATAAACGGCGTGTCTGTGGACAAGCCCATCGCAGCAGCATGAGCTGAGCTCATACCTTCTACACGATGTGTCGTGGGCACAAGCGAGGATAGCTGTTCAGGGGTTACCCCTGCATAAGCAAGCGCACCTGCATCCCAATCCAATTGCTCGAGATTGAATAATCCTGTCGCACTCGCCAGGGAATGGTCGATCAGATATTGACCAAACAACTTGGCAAACACATACTCTTTAATCCCTATGAATTTATGGGTATTTCGAACGAGCACTGGTTCATGCTCCCCAAACCACTTCAATTTCAAAAGTGGTGACATGGGATGAATCGGTGTGCCTGTTCTCGCATAAATCTGTTGACCAAGTCCATTCTGCTTCAATTCCTCCGCATATTTCGCGGCACGATTGTCAGCCCATGTAATACATTGGGTTAATGGCTTATTGTTCTCATCTACGGCGATTAAGCTGTGCATTGCCGAGCTGAAGGACACGCAAAGCACTTGTTCAGGCGAGATGCCTTGCTTGCGAACAACGGCGCCAATCCCCTGCACCACTGCATCAAAGATTTGATCTGGATCTTGCTCAGCCCGATCTGCAGCAGGTGTGAATAGCGGGTATTCGATGGAATGGGAGGCAAGTACCTGTCCGTCCCGATCAATGACCAGCGTTTTGGTACTCGTTGTTCCAATATCGGCAGCTATGATATAGGGCTTCTGACTTTCCGTCATTTGCAAATATTCCCCTCTGCATCGAATGTTAGCTCAAATGGCTCCGATAAAATTTCGATGTCCGGATGCTGACGAGCAGCTTCAAGGAGGTTCACCGAAATTTCAATTTCACCTAAGTGAAGTGTATCTTGGATGCGTACAAGCTTACAGGTCGTGTAATCTAAGATATTACAAGTTTTCACGGCTGCTTTGATCGCATAGAAATCATTTTCTAATGTAGTCGCGATTTTCGTAGGAGCACAAACCGTTGAAGTTAAACCATTGGCGTAAGTGAATTCTAGATTTGTCTTATCAACTAGACGTTGTGTAGTGAAATCCGCTGTACCCACGCCATTGGCATTCCCTTTGGTTTCATGTGTCAAATCCAGGACAACCATCTTCGACACTTCGGGACCGCCATGCGCATACGGGGTAGGATAACGTCCCGTTACGTTAGGATCCATACCGTCACCGCTAATATTTTTACCGATGTAATCAATCACAAGGACATCGATTTCATCGAACAAAATTTTCGGCAGACGTGACTTCGCTTCTACCAGTAAAACTTCCTCGCGTGCTTCAATCTCCGCGGCAGGAAGAACCTCAACCTGGCAAGTCTCATCATAAGCATTCTCTACGAGGGCTACGCCAAAGACGATCGGCAGCTTCTCAATCATCAAATTCGCCATAGCAGGAACATTCTCTGCCATGTATTTAAAGCCAAGCTGATGGCAAGCTTCAGCGCCTTTTTGCTTACCGAGTCCAATCGCGATCATCTTCATGATGCCGCTCTCAATGCGTCCACGGAATGCCGTATGTGGCTTCACACGATTAATAACGACAATTGCATCTGCTTCTGATGCAATGCGATCTACATAAACCGGTAAACCGTTTGGCAGTTGATCGATTTTAACCACGTCCATCGATGAACGAATCGGCGCTCCCATCGTTTCTTCCGTAATGCCAAAGTGCTGGAGCACCTCCGTCTGACCTTCTGCCGTCGCCCCGCCATGGCTTCCCATACATGGTACGATAAACGGATGTGCACCTCTTGCCTTAATGGCATCCAAGGTTGTCTTCGTGAAACCCGCAATATTGGCAATTCCTCTGCTTCCTACCGCAACAGCTACTTGCTGTCCTGGCAGGATGCTGGGCATAACACCACTACTTTCGAGCTTATCGGCAAGTTCCTGCAAAGGATTTTCCAAAATCGAGCGATCAAACTTCTGACGAATTTTGACCATTTGCGGAATCGGAATGTCATTTAACAATTCTCTTAGAATACTCATCGACTTTTCCCACTTTCTTATGCTTGTAATAATTGCACAGATTCACGGATAATCAGTTCCGTTCGCAAAAGCAGCTGCTCTGTAGCATTCAATTTATTTTCTATATTACCTAGTAGACGCAGGGCGCCTTCTTTGCTAATTTGTTCAATCGGCCTGCGTACGGTCGTTAAGGCTGGCGTCACGTATGCTGCGAAAACCGTATCGTCAAAACCGACTACTGATATGTCTGCAGGGACTTGTAACCCCGCTTCAAACACGGCTTTAATGGCTCCTAATGCCATCTCATCATTGCAGCAAAAAACCGCTGTCGGTCTCTCTTCGAGGCTCAAAAATTGCTGCATCGCTTTATGACCGCTTTCCAAATCGTAAAGTCCCGGCATGCGAAACGCAGGTGGAATCGAGATCCCATAATGCGCCATTGCTCGTTCAAAGCCATCCTTGCGATTCTGCGCAGATTTGAAGCCCTTACGTCCTTCGATTAAGGCGATTCTCTTATGCCCTTGATTTACAAGGAAGGCTCCTGCGTGAAAAGCACCTTGCTCCTCATCAGAGAGGACATTCAGAACACCAACGGTGTCCACAGGCCGATTCAATACAACGAGCGGAATCCCTTTGTTCGCAATGTGCTCAATGATCGGTTGGTCGTCGTCACTTTGGCTAACAATGATAATGCCATCAAAGCTCTTCTTGGTGATGGAATGAAAGCTAGTGTAATCATCAATACCCTTGACAATCAACTGATAGCGATCTCTTATCACCGAGTTGACCCCTCGAATCGCTTCGTAGAAGAATCCAGCGGAAGTTCCATTGCTTAGTGTGGTAAAGAATAGCCCCAAGTTATACGAACGATCCAGCACTAAACTTTTCGCGTTATAATTCGGCGTGTAATCCAGCTGTTCAGCGATGATGCGAATGCGCTCCTTCGTCTCCTCTTGGATGAGCGGACTGTTGTTCAACGCTCTGGAAACTGTCGTGTGGGAAACACCCGCAAGCTTCGCAATATCCTTAATAGTTGCGCTCATACATTCACCTCTAATAGAAGCATATCACATCTATGCACACGTTAACAATAGTCTTTTCACAAGACAAAAAAACTCCCTTCTTAGGGAGTCCACTACCTATTTATGTATGATTTCTCCTTGCAGTGGATTCTCTCACCACTAGCTCTGGCAGCAACTTTATCGTGGGATAGGTGTCTGACACACCATCAATCTTACGTATTGTTTCATCTACAGCGGAACGCCCTACCGTCAACGATTCTTCTCCCCCTATAAACACACAAAAGAGAGTCCCGTATACGTTCATACAGGCTCTCTTTCATCCCAGCACACTATTCATTCTCACATCTCCAATAGAAGCATTTCTTGTCTCAACTCGATCAATTTAACTTTACTTTCCATCGCGGCTTTGGTATCACCTGACGAGAGTGCATCTTGCAGCGTAGCTAATTCATAATCAAGCTCCATTCGCAAAATAGGGATGCGTTCGTCTGTCCTCTTCGATCTTAGTGCTTGCATGACTTCTTCTACGGTCACAGCAGGCTCCTTCTGATACAGCACCTTATGTTCAATTCCGCTAATCTCCACCATGCGGATGATTTCCCCGAACATAATATTCTCAATGAGAATTTGCCGATCCTTAAATCTTTTAACAACAGCATGACCGCGTGTATCCCCGATCAGCTTCTCCATCATTTCAGCAAGCTTCTCATCTTTGAATGAATAATTGCCAACAATCTTATACTTCTCGCCAATTCGTTCGAATTTCAGCTTAATCAGCTTGCGTCCAGTGCGAATCGAAATAATAAACTGGAGCTCACTTTCGTTCCAATACAGAGAATATCCTTCTTGAATGAGCGCTTTAATGAAGTTCCGGATTAGCCGGCGATCAAATCGTAACTCTAGGTTGCAATACTCCACTTCATGACTCTTACTCACGGCAATCCCCTCCATAATTGGTGCATATTCATTTATTTAAATATTCAGACAACTTGTGTTCTTACAGTTATCTTATTATGAATTCTATGTTTTAGCAACTTGGATTATGGATATTTTTTTAAAAGAAAGCGCACAAAAAAGCCGATGCCTGTTTGCCATCAGCTACAGCCCATGTTCACTCCAACCTATGATTAATGCCAGCCCCAGAAAAATCCATCGCGTTCCCACGCGGCTCTACCGCCGTGCAATTTCTTGAAGATTTTCTTAACTTCTTTGGAAATGGCTTGATTTCCATTGTCATTCACATAAATATAGGATTCCCCAAAATGCTTAAGAATATAGTCAACGGCATCTTTTTGATACAAAATACCTGCTGATTTCAATTCATTCAGCATCCATTCTGCAATTTCATTCTCTGTCATTCTCCACCCATTCCCCTTTCAATGTCCATTCGAACATTATACCATATATCCATGCAAATTCCGCACATGACTAGGGACATCCGCACAATCATTTCAGAAGTCTCGAATAGCCCATTCCATCTTACCCATTGCTCCATATGCTATGTCGAAAGTCAATGAACAGGTCTTAAGACAGAGAGGGTGAATGAAATGGGTTATGGTGTAGGTGGAGTTGGCGGTGTAGGTGGTTATTCGTCTTCTGCAGCGATCTTGGTACTTTTCATCTTGTTGGTTATTATCTCTAGCGCTTTCGTCATTTAATAATTTACAGATATCAAAGGGCAGCCCCGTACTTTAGGAGCTGCCCTTTGAATTTAATAACCTGCTTCAGTCTCCGTTGGCTTGAGAATAACTGAGCCAATACTCATAAGTATAAGTCCGAATAAGGCCAATACCCCCATATTCATCCACATGTGCGACAATGGTTGACCTGCAGACATACGCTCGATAGCATCGAGTGCCCATTTTTGCGGGACAAAGTTTGCGAGCTTTTGCATCCATTCCGGCATTAGACTAATCGGCCAGAAACAACCACCAAGCATACAGGTTGGGGTGACAACGAGTGAGTTAATCACGTTCATATTGGTTGCATTTTTAACCATACTCGCTACTGTGCTGGCAATCCCCATGCTCGCCAGTAAGAAAAATTCTAAGATTACAAACTGCGATACGAACGGGAGACCGTACTCATATCCAGCTACGTATCTGGTAATTAACAGGATAACCAGCACTTGAAGTGTACCTACAGCAAAGCTGCCCAAGAAATTCCCTGTTACAATTTCAAAGGCGCGGACTGGCGCCGTGTACGTTCTTGCTAATGTACGAAGTTTTCGATCCTCCATAACTAAGGAGACTGTATTATTGATTAAACTCATCATAAAGATCAGCATCAAACCAATCACGATGTGCATATTGGGATTTGTGTAAATATGCAAATCAGTTATTTCAGGACTAATTTGGTGCTTTTGAATTTGAGTGATTGTTTGCAAGGTGGTATCTCGCAAAACAGTATCTGTCAGCCCTTGTTTACTAAATAAAGTAATCGTATCTTGATACCTAGATAAGATGCCATCCAGGCTTATTTGAAGTGTAACTGTCGATTCATTCGAATTGAGTTGATACATATCAAGCTGCGGCAAAGCCCCCCCTGTTAATAACTTTTCACTTAAGTCTGCAGGAATGATAAAGGCGCCACTGACCTTCTGTTTGATAACATCGTTTTTGAGTTCGGCTTCAGATGCAGCCAATGTCAATCGATAATCAGGAAATGCGTTTAGCTCTTGTACGACCTGAGCGCCCAATGTACCTTGGTCCAAATTAAGATAAGCGATGTCAGCTCGATTCTCACTTTGTTTACCAAGAACAGTAATGATCAATGAAACCGCGGCAGCCGGAATAACCAAATACATAAGAAGTCCTTTTCTTTGAAAAAGGGAACGGCGCAGCATATTTAGAGCGATCGCCAGACTATTCATGATATCCCCCTTTACGGTAAATAAGAAATGCGATTAGTGATAAGCCCATAGCCATACAACCTAAAATTAATAAGTGATGCCCAACTATCGCAGTTTCGCTCCCTAGCATGAGTTGAAACATGCTTTGCATCCCCCAATAGTTTAATGTGTATGAACCGAGTTGCTTAAGAAAACCGTCTGGAAGCTGTGTAAATCCACCACTTAAGAATGTCATGATCAAAATAATCATTTGGAATATTGTTGCGATCGTTTTATCTGATTTAGAAAAAAGCATGACTATGATGGCCAAACTCATAGAAGCTACAATCATACATAAGCAAATAAGAAACAACGTGAGTATATGCGAACCCCAATCTACACCATAGAAGAGCCTCGTGGCACCAACGATAACTGCGACCTGACCGATGGATAGGAACATATTTCCTATAATTTTGCCTAATAAAATTTGATACTCATGAATAGGCATGCCATTTAAACGAGATAACGTGTGATTCTCCTTTTCACTTTGTAAGCTAAAAGCAGTAATCATTCCCGAATATAATAAAAACATGACGAGAATCGACGCCGCATAATATTGCATAGCCGTGTAGTTGCTATTTGAGGCTGCTAATTGGCCTACACGAACGAATGAAGGGCTTGCAGAAGTGATTTGTGAAGATTCACCAACGGCTTGCTTTAGAGGCTCCAAAGAAGATGTACGAGCCGTAATCTGAATGGCCTGAATCTGATTAACTTTATCAAAATAGGTGCGAAACACCATTTGAGCTGTTAGATTCTGCAAATAATCATGACCCAGTATCATTTCCCATGGGGCTGCTTTCCCAGCCTGCACCTGAGCACTGAAATCGATCGGGACGATTACTGCAAATTCAGCCTCTCCATCCTTCAACCGCTTTATGGCTTCCTCACGCGATGAAATCACATGTGTTTGCAGGTGCTTTTGAGTCTCAGGAGACTCCAAGAAACTTTGAAAACTTTCACGCAAGGCACCAGTATCCGATTGAACAATATCAACCTTCACCGATTTTAGTTCTTTATCCTCGACCTTAAATGCGCCTGAAAGTGCTGACCCCAAAATAAAAATAAGCAGCAATGGCATTAAAAATTGGATCAACAGCACATAGCGAATCCGCAGTTTTCTTATGATTTCATACTTAGCGATGGTCCAAATTGGCATGCGAATTTCCCCCTAATCCCTTAAGGTTCTTCCGGTCAATGACAGGAACAAGGCCTCAAGATCAGGCTCCACCTGCGTGAGCGATTGAATCTTAACCTGATGTTTAGACAAAATGAAGAGGACATCTTGTAAATAACTTTGTGACGCACTTACGATCAGTTCAAGCGATTGATTATTTACATTTAGCTGTTTAGTCAACGGATGCTCTCTCAACTCTTTGACAGCTTGATCAGTGAGGTTCGTAATTTGAAGCACAATTTTATTGTCTTGAGAAACCTGATCGCGTAGCTCCTCTTGCGTTCCACAAGCGATGAGACGACCATGATCCATGATGCCGACTCTTGTCGAAATTGCCGACACTTCCTCCATATAATGGGAAGTATATATGACAGTTGAGCCCAATCGATTCAATTCTCTAACGGATTCCAGAATATGATTACGTGATTGCGGGTCGATCCCGACAGTTGGTTCATCCATAATAATGAGCTTCGGTTGATGCATGATTGCACAAGCGATATTTAGTCTTCGCTTCATACCGCCTGAGAATGAACTGGGTTGATCACTCGCACGATCAAGTAGTCCAACAAAGGCTAAGGATTCCTCTACCCGCTCCTTGAGCAGTTTCCCCCTCAACCCATATAGTTTAGCGAAAAAAGTGACATTCTCCCGAGCTGTTAAGTTCTCATATATCGCTAAATCTTGAGGTACGAGCCCCAAATTACGCTTGACTTCCATGGGGTATTTAGCAACGGATTTGCCACCCACCAGAATGTCACCTTGATCGATTTTCAGCAGTCCGCTCAGCATTTTAATGGTTGTACTTTTACCCGCTCCGTTAGGTCCTAACAGGCCAAATACTTCACCTTCTTGAATCGTCAGATTTAGATGATCTACAGAAATACGATCGTCATATTTCTTAACTACATGCTTCAATTGAACAAAGCTCATACATTCTCTCCCTTTCTTCACTGCACTTATACCGTAATTGTACGCTTTTGCGAGCACGTTGACAGGTAGATGAAGTCATTTTGCAAAGTGACGAAAGTCACTTTCTTTCTCATAAGAAAAGTGTTATCCAATGAAAAGTCGTATGCTATACTTTCTTTACTAAGTTAAAGGATGCGAATCTCGATTGATAAACCAACTCTTACTCACACGCTATCTTCTCATACTCGTACCTGCGATCGCTTCCATGTATTTGGAAACCTACCGATCTAATGACACCTATGCCCTCTTCGTACTCCTATTCATTGGGCTGACCGAAATTAGGCGAACACACTTGCCGAACACGGGCTGGATGCTCCTCCTTGAAATAGGCTGTACAGGCTGGATGAGTTATCACTATGAAGGAGTGTGGTTTATTTCATTCTTTTCCACTCTTCTTACATATATATCCAACCTGAATCGGCAGCAGCAATTTGGTGTACTCCTGTTACAGCTTTTTGTCCTTAATCTTTCTTTGCAAAATCAACCATCTATGTATTTCACCATTGCCAACGTGTTGTTTATTGCGCTCGCTATCCTCTCTTTCCAATTTCAGCGAATGAAAAAAAATAAAGATGATGTCGAGCTGCTCTATGATCAACTCCGAAAGCAGCACTATGAATTAGATGAGGCCCGCCTTCAATTGATGGATTATGCCCGAAAAGTAGAGAATATTGCCCAAACGGAAGAACGTAATCGCATCTCACATGATCTGCATGACGATTTAGGACATAAGCTTATCCGACTCAAAATGATGATGGAGGCCTCACTTACCATCCTTCCCTCTCAACCAAACAAAGGTACCGAGATGTTACGCTCTGTACGCGATCAGCTCGGAGAAAGTATGGAACTCCTTCGTTCGACTGTACGTCGTTTGAAGCCGAACGAGCGTTCACTTCAAAGTTATTCCTTGTCTAAGTTAATTGAAGGACTAACACGAGAGAACGCAATCGACATTGAACTCGATATTCAGGGAATGCCTTATGACTTGTATCCTAGCCTTGAATACATTCTTTACCGAAATGCGCAGGAGGCTATCTCTAATGCGATTCGGCATGGTGCTGCTACGCACATTCAGATCACGTTACACTACGCAGCCAATCAAGTGACCATGCAAGTCTCCAATAATGGCACAAGAGTGCTTGAGCCTACGGTTAAAGGGTTAGGTTTATCCGGTATGGAAGAACGAATTAAAGTGATTGGCGGGCAACTTCTAATTTCGAATGAGGAACATTTCACGGTAACTACAGTACTGCCAGCTTTTCGACACAATGGAGTTAATTAAAGGGGGTTACTTTTGATGATTCATGTACTCATAGCCGACGACGATCCATTTATTCGCGAAAGCTTACAATTAATTATTGGACTTGATTCTGAAATCACTGTCGTTGGCACTTGCACAAACGGGAATGAAGCTCTCACCTATATTCAAAATGGAACACAAGTGGATGTCGTCCTCATGGATATCCGAATGCCTCTCTGTGATGGTGTACAAGGTACGAAACAAATCAAGGAAGCGTACCCGGAAATCGCGATACTGATTCTGACTACCTTCGATGATGATGCCTATATCATTCAAGCATTAAGAAACGGCGCCAGCGGCTATTTATTAAAAAATATTTCCCCAGATCATATTATTCAAGGCGTTAAGACAGTGAAGCAAGGGAATTTGCTTATTCATCCTGATATCGCTAAGAAGCTAACCTCTTTCATTCAAGAAAGTCCCTTCAATGCTGAAGCGTCCGCTCCTCCACTTGATGGTTATGGCTTGACAGCTAATGAGCAGACTATCATTGCTAAAATCTCAGATGGCCTTTCGAATAAAGAAATCGCCCAGGAGCTATTCCTGAGCGAAGGTACGGTGAAGAACTATGTCACTGAAATATTAAGTAAATTGAATCTTCGAGATCGTACTCAAATCGCCATATTTTACCTGAAGAGGAAACAAGGATGAGAAAAACTAGTTCACGACCTTACCCGCCTCGATATCTTCCACCGAAGTACTGGCGACTAAATAATCAGAAATTTCATTGCTATAATTGATAAAAGGCGTTAACTTGATCGTGGTTTTGAAGAAATGTCCGTTATTATTCAACAAGTAATAATAGGTGTTTTCTTCCGGCAGCTTATCAATAATTACCGGATTCCAGGAGTAACTTACTTTATCTACGACAAAATATCGATAAGATTCAACATAAGTCTTCAATGCCTTCAATTTAAGTGGATCTGTCTCACCTGACACGACTAACGACTCATAATTGGAATAAGACATTTGCGGGGGCTCTTTCCCCCACACATTTCTCAGTTCAGTTTCACTCACGTACACTTGACCGGTAAATTTTTCTTTTGCCTTGCGTAAACCATCTGTACGGATCCCCATTCGTTCAATATCGCTTAGCCGATAATACGTTTGATCTGTATTATTCATTAAGACAGAGTAGGTTGCTCCCTGATAATCCATATATTGCGCATAGGGATATTGCAGGATAATCTCCGTATAATTCGACTCATTCCCCACAGTCGGCTGATTCGGATTCACACGTGGAACTACAAATATAGTTTTCGTGTTTTCCTGCCAATTCACGACAGCGCCTAAATAACCAGCCAACTCCTTTACAGGCAAATAACTTGAATTATTATAAATTAATGGCGGATTCGCTAGTTGAACAGCTTGACCATTCACGACAACCTTATAATCATTCCTGAGATACGCATCGACACGATGCAGTACATCTTGTGCGTATACACCTGCCCCAAAGCAAGTTCCCATCAGTGTTCCGACGATTGCAACTTTTGACCATTTAGGCATTTTCTTCATTTCAATTCCTCCTGTACCTTTCCTTGCTTGTTAAGTTAACTCATTCGACAACTACCTTAATTTACCTCTTTGTTTCGACAACATCGAACTATTGAACTATAAAAGGCAGCCAACATTACACCCTATTCATTGCGGGATATACGAAATTGCTTTAGAATAGTTGAAAAACAAGAATGTGAAATGAGGACCTGCCATAATGAGTTTTACAGGATTTACACAACACGATTTCGATACCTTCTCTATTGAAGGCTTAGACGGACGTATGGCCGCCATTCGCGAGCGAATTCAACCTAAATTTAAAGCACTTGGCGATGTGTTAACAGCCGAATTATCCGTACAGTCTGGAACCGAAATGTTCCTTCATATTGCCAAACATTTACGCCGTAAAATCAATCCGCCTGTCGATACCTGGATGGCTATCTGTCCTAACAAACGCGGCTACAAGCAGGTGCCTCACTTCCAGGTCGGTCTTTTCGATGATCGCGTTTTCATCTGGCTTGCACTCATTTATGAGCTGCCGAACAAAGGCAATATCGCTACTACATACATGAATAATTTGAAGCAGATTCAAGCCGAAATTCCAACAGATTTCCAGATTTCCTTTGATCATATGAAAAAAGATACAATTCCCGTGTCTCAGCTCGACACAACTGGCTGGAACGAAGCCCTAACTCGCTTCCGCGATGTTAAAAAAGCAGAGCTGCTCATCGGTCGAAATCTCCGCTTCGATGACCCTGTGTTAGCAAATCCTGCTATACTTACGCACTTAATCGAACAAACTTTCGAGAAGCTGATTCCATTGTACAAACTTGCGGTCGACACACCATCGCTCTAATTCATTAAAAATTTATGTTAAATTAAGGTTGCTTTCAACTAAAACGTGGCTTTCCTGCGCAAACTAAATCCTGTAATTCCCAATAATCAGGAAAGGAGGCCTCGAATCCCTTGGAAACAACAAACATAAGGAAGCTGCTCATCAGCTCCATTGCACTCACCTGTATCTTGGGTGGTAGCCTCTCTGCTGTTGCACAAACCCCTGATACTGAAGATCAGCCAACCGTTACATGGCAACAGGCAGATGAAGATGGGCAAAGCGGACACCATAAACGGAAATGGCCGATTATTGAAGAATCCGCAACGGTTATCGGTGTCGACAAAGAAGTTCTCTTCAAATCGCTGAAGAGCGGGAAAAGTATTGTGGAAGTCGCCGCTGAAAAAGGCATCTCGGAAGCCGATCTAACTGCAAAGCTGCAACAACTTCGAACGACGAAGATTGATACCGCTGTGAAAGATGGTAAGCTTACTGCCGATCAAGGCGATCACATGAAACAAAAGCTTGGCGAGCATTTAAAGTTCATTCTCAATGAGAAGAACCTATTAGCCCACCATCCTGGGCATGGCAAGCATAAGTTCGGCTTAAAGCCAGACACCGAAAAGCTCGCAAAATCGCTTGGCATGAGTAAAGACGAACTCCGTGCACAACTGCATGCAGGTAAGTCATTGACCGAAATTGCGCAAGCGAAGGGTATTTCCAAAGACAAGCTAGTGGTATCGATTAAGGATCAATTAACGCCTTCTATTGAGAAGTGGGTTGATCACAAAATGGAACCTAAAGCGAAAAAGTAGCTATTAGCGTTAACAGAGGGGCATTCTATGGAATGCCTCTTTTTCATTAGCACCTCATTTTATAAATGAGTGATTACTCACTTCTCAACTGCATAAATTTATCGTATGATGGGATTAGATTCAAAAATGAGTGATTACTCACTTTAATACTTATCGAAAGAGGTGCAGACCATGACGTCCGCCACATCGATTCAAGTGCAAGGAGTCAGCAAGCAATTTGGTGAGAAAACGGTTCTGAAGGACATCACTCTTGCTGTTCCTAGTGCACAGATTTTTGGACTCCTTGGTCCTTCCGGTTCAGGTAAAACAACTTTAGTACGCATGATCGCAGGTATTGATGCCCCCACATCCGGTCAGGTAACCGTACTTGGCCAGAAGATGCCACAGCTAGCTATGCTCTCCCAAATCGGCTATATGGCACAATCTGATGCCTTATACACCGAACTAACCGCACAAGAGAACCTGGCGTTTTTCGCAGCCTTGTATGGCCTCAAAGGAGCCAAATGTAAGCAGCGCATTCAGGCAGTCATGGAGCTCGTTGATTTGAGCGATCATCTGAAGAAACAAGTCAGCAACTACTCTGGGGGCATGAAGCGACGGTTATCGCTTGCCATTTCCTTGCTCCATGAGCCGAGCATACTTATTCTCGATGAACCTACCGTAGGGATTGACCCTGTCTTGCGCAAATCGATCTGGCAGGAGCTGACGAATCTGAGTCTGAAAGGAACAACCATTCTTTTGACCACACATGTGATGGATGAAGCAGATAAATGTCATCAACTAGGCATGATCCGTGACGGTAGTCTCACCGCGATAGGCACGCCAGAGGAATTGAAACAGGCTACCTCTTCCTCCACAATTGAAGAAGCATTCTTAGTTTACGGAGGTGCTGGAGCATGAGAATTCGGGCCATAGTGATTCGCATCCTTCGCCAATTTTTCCATGATAAACGAACACTAATGATGATGCTGGTAGCTCCCATGCTCATCTTGTTCATGATGTCCCTAGTATTCAATGGCAACACCTATGTACCCAAGCTTGGCGCCGTAAATGTCCCTGCCCCGCTCATTCAGAAACTGCAGGATTTGAACGCTGAGGTTGCGATCTACTCGGCAGAAGAAGCGCAAACGGAGCTGGACAACGTTCATTTAGACGCTGTGCTCGTCATGAATGGAACTACGCCGCAACTAACACTGGAAGGCAGTGACCCAAGCAAGAACAAAGCTGTACTCTTCCTATTGCAAAAGGCGTTGCAGAGCTCAGCCCCAACTGGCACCGCAACAGCACTTGCGCCGACGATTACGTATTTACATGGCGGGGCTGATATGGCCGCTTTTGACAATTTCGGACCGGTACTTATTGGATTTTTCGTCTTCTTTTTCGTCTTCCTATTGTCCGGCGTGTCCTTCCTGAGAGAACGTACAGGCGGAACCTTGGAACGATTGCTCGCTACACCATTGCGTCGCTGGGAGATTGTTGTTGGGTACATCCTCGGCTTTGGGATCTTCACCACCTTGCAGGCTACACTCATTGCTTGGTTTGCAACGAGCGTCCTTGGCCTAATGATGGTAGGTTCCTTTTGGTATGTACTGCTGATTACCCTGTTGCTAGCTCTGGCTGCGCTCTCCTTGGGAACGTTGATTTCTGCCTTCGCAAACAATGAGTTCCAAATGATTCAATTCATTCCGCTTATCATTGTGCCTCAGGTTTTCTTCTCCGGCTTGTTCAGCCTGGATACGATGTCTGTTTACCTACGCTGGATAGGTCATTTGATGCCGCTATATTATGGCGCTGACGCACTGCGGAATATTATGATTCGCGGCGCGGGCTGGGATCGCATCTGGCTTGATGTGCTTGTGCTTGCTTCATTTACTCTCGTCTTTATGATCTTGAATATTGTGGCATTAAAGAAGCATCGTAAGATATAATGGATGGATGTCTATGAACTGAGAAAGAGGTGAATGCAATGTCCGATATCGAGCCATGGTTAACTGAACTGCTGCGTCTGAACGACGAAGAAGAGAAAATGACCGATAAACAGATTAAGATTGTTCAAGCGGCTGTGGAGATTTTCTCTGAAAAAGGTTTTGCAGGCTCCTCTACAAGCGAGATTGCCCAGAAAGCTGGCGTCGCTGAAGGTACAATCTTTCGCCATTACAAAACAAAAAAAGAGCTTCTCCTCTCGATCGTAGCCCCGATGATGTCCAAGCTCATTGCGCCATTCGCGGTTAAAGATTTTACAAAAGTTTTGGAAGCTGACTATCCAACTGTTGAACAATTCCTGCGCGCCATAACCGTGAATCGCTTAGAATTTGCTCGCAAGCACTTTCCAGTAATCAAAATCTTCATGCATGAAATACCGTTTCACAACGAGCTTCGCGAGCAATTTAAGGAGACGGTGGCTGTTCTGGTGCTGGAGAAAGCTTATAAAGCGATTCGGCATTTTCAAAAGCAGGGTCAGCTCATTGAGCTCCCTGAACCCACTGCGATGCGGCTGATCGTTTCCACGATAATGGGGTTTCTCATTACTCGGTTTCTTCTAGTTCCTGATGCTGAGTGGGATGAGGAGAAAGAAATCGACTATACGATTAAGTTCATTTTGTACGGTCTCTCGCCTCGTTAGAAAGCTGAAAATAACAAAAAGCTGCACATCCCTCTCCTTCTGGAGATATGGATGTGCAGCTTTTCTATGTTAGCTAAACCGCTCGTTGCGCGGTTGTTTGGCGATCAACCATAATGAAGCGCTGCAGCAGCAAGATCGCAGCTAGGCAAAGCACGCCGCCGATGATGAACGGCAGCGAATGTGCGATCGCGAACACCGCTCCGCCAAGGAGCGGGCCTGCAATGCGGCCCAGGCTGTCCATGGAGGAGCTGAGGCCTGTCGCGACGCCTTGTCCAACCTTCGTACGCTGCGTAATCAGCGACGTCACGCATGGTCTGATCAGCGCGTTCCCTGCGCCGAAGACCGATAAGTAAATCGCAGCGGTTACGACGCTGCTGGAGTACAGCAGCAGGAAGAAGCCAGCTGCGGAGAGCAATAACCCGATGCCGATGACGAACTGTTCGGCACCTTGTTTCACTAGGCGGCGTACGACGCCGCCTTGGATCAAGGCACCAACGATGCCGCTCGCGAGGAACATCATGCCGATGTCAAACGGCGTGGCGCCGATTTTGTCCATTTGATAATACTGAAGCGTTGCTTCAAGCCCTGCCAATGTGAACGACACGAAGAAGGACAACACATACAAATACTTAGAAGCACCGTCGAAAGCAGTCCAGCGCGAAGGCGCTTTTTCTTTGGAAGATCTGCGCATGTCCGACGTTAAGGACTCTTTAAGAATCGCAGCCGCAAAGAGGAATGAAGCAAATGAAAGTGCAGCAGCTACAAAGAATGGCGTGTACGTTCCCCATTTGCTGACAATCCCGCCAAGAGCTGGTCCGAAGATAAAGCCTAGCCCAATCGACATCCCTACCATGCCCATGCCCTTCGTTCGATTCTCTGCGGTTGTAATATCGGCAACATAAGCTACCGCACATGCCGTTGCTGCACCTGAGAATAAGCCACCTAAAATACGCGATACATACATGATCCATAGTTGATCATTTGCAAAGCCAAAAATCAAGAAACTCACACTAAAGCCTAGCAGTCCGATTAAAATAATCGGTCTACGACCAATACGATCTGATAAGCCTCCCCAGATGGGAGACATCAAGAAGGAGGCTGCTGAGTACACCGACAAGAGTACGGCATTATGAAACTTCGCTCCTGCTCCAGTCACGACTTCTGGCAACACTGGAATGATAATTCCGAAACCAATAAAGATCGTCATCAGCAACAACATGATGATTCCAATCTGTTTATTCATGATGCATTAAGCCTCCAAACCAATTCTTTTTCCTTATCGTACCACACCTTTTTTGGGGATGGAAATGAACATTTGAAGAACAAGCAACAAGATAAGTACAAATCCACTCGACAGGAATGGCGCATGATACCCATATACGTCCCAAAGCTTACCTGACACGATAGGGCCTACAATCATCCCAAATCCTTCAATTGTGAGGAAAAATCCCCAGACTGCCCCTCTTTTCTCAGGCGGAATAGCCGAAGCAATCAACGCATTCCAAGAAGGAATAATGAAAGCATAACCCACACCAAGCAGCGCCACTAAGATGTACAGCATGCCCATCGATTTCACGTAAGTAAAGAGCAGCAAGGCTGCTGCACTAAGTGTAAACCCGATAAGTAAAAATGGGCGAATCCCTAAACGATCTACCATTTTGCCCATTGGAACCAGAAAAATAACCGTGACCGCTCCTCCAGCGACTAAAAATAGGCTGTATTGAAACGAAGACAGCATCAATACTTCTTTGGCATACAGCGTTAGAATCGGCGTTAATATCCCTAGCGCAAATGTCTGAGCAAACATAGCCGGAAACATCAACGGACTGATCGACATCGATCTCCGAACTTCGCTTAAATAAGTAGATACACGTTGCAACCAAGATCGCCTTTGTATTTGATGCGACTTGAGGGCAACCTCTCGCTCTTCTATACCACGATTAGATATATTCACCTTCTGTTTGCGAGGAAGCATGAGTGCGACGAGGACGACTACCGTCATACAGCCAATTAACAGCTTGAATGCAAAGGTATAGTTATTTTCACCGACGAAGAAGTTAATTACAACAGGACCTAACCCTACCCCAGACAACCACGCCATGTATACCACGCTCATGATCGTCGCTTTGCCCTCATCCCCCGCCACTTCAGTCGTTCCCGTGATTACACAAGGCCAAAGTGGGGCTGTCCCAAATCCGAGCAGTGCACAACCAACGATCATCCACACATATTGGGTTGAGATTGCCATGATGATAACGGAAAGGAAAGTCAACAACACACCTGTTAACATGGTCACACGATAGCCAAGCCGATCAATAATCCAACCCACAGGTGTACGTAATACATTATCGCCAATATATTGGGCGGCCAACGTCCATCCGATAACAAATGCAGAGGCACCGAGCGATGTTGTCATATAAACTGGCAAAACGGTTAAAAGCAAGGCTCCCTTTACAAATTCTACGACAAACATAATTATTAACAATTCCATCACAAATGGTGAGAATAGCCGATTTTCCCGCCATTTTCGCATCCAAATCATCCGATTTCTCCTTTTATTTACCTAATTATACATCTTCGTGTTAGTTTGACCCCATTTAGTGCAAACTATTTTGAAAAAATTAACTTGCATCAAATCTCTAGTTTGATATACTCATTTTGTTTGTTGCAACTTTTGGACAAGCAATCCACGATAGAAGGGAAGCGATAATCAGGTGGATCATACCCGTACACCCCTGTTCTCTGCATTGCTTGCGCATGCGGAAAGAAATCCAATTCAGTTTCACATTCCTGGCCATAAAAAAGGAGTCGGCATGGACCCGGAGTTTCGTGCTTTCATAGGCGATAACGCCCTTTCCATCGACCTCATCAATATAGCACCGCTAGATGATCTCCACCAGCCGATGGGCGTCATTGAAGAAGCTCAGAAGCTGGCTGCGCATGCATTTGGCGCGGATCACACGTTCTTCTCAGTGCAAGGCACGAGCGGAGCGATTATGACAATGATTATGACGGTTTGTTCCGAAGGCGATAAAATTATCGTGCCGCGGAATGTCCATAAATCCGTACTAGCCGCGATTATTTTCGTTGGAGCTAAGCCTGTTTTCATTCAACCTGCTCGCGATAAAAATCTAGGGATTGATCACGGTATTCCGACTCGTTCGGTTCGCCGTGCACTCGAAAAGCATCCGGATGCGAAAGCCGTGCTTGTCATTAATCCTACCTATTATGGCGTGTGTACGAACCTCAAGGAGATCGTAGATCTCGTTCACAGCTACAATATGCCCGTTCTTGTTGATGAAGCGCACGGTGTGCTTATTCATTTCCACGAGAAGCTGCCGATGTCCGCTATGGAAGCTGGCGCTGATATGGCGGCTACGAGTGTACATAAGCTTGGTGGTTCCATGACGCAAAGCTCCGTCCTTAATGTCAAAGGAAATCGCGTGAATCCGAAACGTATTCAGACAATCATTTCGATGCTGACAACGACTTCAACCTCGTATATTTTACTAGGCTCGTTAGATACATCGCGACGTCACCTCGCTCTGAATGGACGTGAAATGGCAGAACGCACGATTGAGCTTGCTCATTATGCGCGTAAGCAAATCAACGAGATTCCGAACCTCTATTGCTTCGGGGAAGAAATTCTCGGAGATGAGGCCACTTTCGCCTATGACCCTACCAAAATCTGCGTACACGTCCGTAAGCTAGGTGTCACGGGCTTTGAAGTAGAGAACTGGCTACGTGATCACTACAATATCGAAGTCGAGATGAGTGACATGTACAACATCCTCTGTCTCTTCACACCAGGAGATACACCAGAGAATGTAGAGATTCTACTAACAGCTTTGCGTGAGTTATCTCACATCAATGATGATGTTGTAGAAGTTAAAGAAGTTGTCATCAAGGTCCCTGCGATTCCACAACTGACTTTGACGCCACGTGATGCTTTCTACGGAGAAACGGAAATACTGCCTTTTAAAGACTCTGCTGATCGTATCATTGCTGAATTCATCTATGTTTACCCGCCAGGTATTCCTATTTTGCTCCCAGGTGAAGTTATTACACAAGAGCTAATTGATTATATTATTGAGCATGTTGAAGTCGGATTGCCTGTCAAAGGGCCTGAGGATCGCAGTGTCCAACAGGTGAAAGTTATCGTAGAAACACAAGCCATCTTCTAAGCTCTCTACCCTGAGGGATATATTGTAAAACCGTTTACATGATGCTATGATATGGGTGATGTTTTGCGAATGAGGTGATCAAGGAATGGCTCAAAGCGCTTATATTAAATTCGTAACAGGATCCGCTGTTGCTGCACTTACCCTGGATGAAATCAAGGACAAGCTGCTGCATTATCGCGATCAACTTAGTCTAACAGCCAAACAACTTGGTTGGGAGTATGACGAAGCTGGATTCCCTTATACGATTGAGACGAAGCCTGAAGGCGAAGGCAAATGGTTTTATTTGAAAGGCACCAACGCTTTATATCATACGATCGTAGTTGGGGTCGGTACTGAACAAAACCAGGAGCAAGAGCGTCAGTTCGTGCAATTCGTATTACCTGACAATGCCACACATGGTGACAAGAGCAAAGGCAATGAATTCTGCAAATATTTGGGCAAACTTCTGAAAGCTGAACTTCATCTATTTAACGGTAGAATCATGTATTTCAATCCTAGAAAATGAATGAACACAAACAGAAACCCCCTAACAGATCACTCTGCTAGGGGGTTCTTATGTATAGCTCTTATTCTTCGCCTTCTTGAGCCACGATTTCATTGTAAATCGTTACTACACGTTCCCACTCTTCTTCATCTTCAATGTTAACGAGGAAAGCATCTTCGTCCTCTTCTTCAACACGGAAAATCACGCCATCTGCTTCAGGATCATTACGATCGAGTAAAACAGCATACGCTTGCTCCTGAGATTGGAAGGTATATACCATGACCATCTCATGTTCTACACCGTTCTCGTCCGTTACGATAAAAACATCTTCCCCTTGCTCGTCGTGATCGTGGTCACAGTCCGGGCCGTGCACATGATCATGCTTCTCATCGCTCACAGGCAGAACCTCATTTCATTTAGTAATAAGTTACTTAAATATCCTAACATTTTCATATTAAGAGGTCAAACCAGATAATCCCTGCTTGACTTACTCCGATTGAATTTGTTTTTCCGAAACGACTGAATACTCGCTGCTTCCACTTTGCTGCATAGCAAATTTAACAACATACGTACCCGCTTCATCGAATGAAACGCCATAGACAGGAACCTTCAACCAGAACGATTCTTTGGAATCTGAAATTGATTTCTCGACAGGCGCAATCACACTTTTTCCACTTGGAGAAACAATGGATACACGAACAGAATTAATGTTCGTTTTCAAGTTGTCTACCTGTGCGAACACGATAAAATCCGCTTGCTTGCCGCGTTCAACAACGCCGAAAGGGACTATTGCCGAATCTTTCCGAACTTCCGTTGTAAAGAACATATGTACATTTGGCTTGAACAAATAAGCTGTTTTACTCGCATCATCCCATCTGAGCAAGGACTGTAAAGCATCGCTCATTGCACGTAATGGAAGCACCGTCTTGCCATCCACAATAAGCGGCGGAACATCGGAATCCGCGAATTCCTTCGTTTGATTGTTTACGACTAATCTAGCAATGCTATACCCTTTATAATCCCCCCATATCGATGAGGCTACCACCGCAGCCGTACTTAAAACAAAGAACACAACCATCAACGTAAAAATGCGCTGAACTTTCATCTCTTTTTAACCTCCAACCTCGTTAGTCATCTGTCTGTCTGCATCTTTATACGCCGATGATTAAGAAGAGTTGCGATGAATTTAACATTTTGCAATAAAATTCAGTACACGCTTTATATAAGCTTCTGATTCAAGCTGAAAAGAGCCGACATGCCCTGCTTTCTCTGTGATCCATAGCTCAAAAACCGTTGGATGACGCTTGTACATCTGGGCACTATTCGTATAAGGAATAGCTTGATCATCTTTACTGTGAATGAACAAAATCGGCCTTGGCACAATCCTGTCAACGGCAGCTAATGCATCAACGGCATGCGGGTCCACACCAATCAGTTTTGGCAAAATAAATAGGATCAGCGGAGTAAACGGGTAGCGTGGAAGCTTTGACCATACAGGTAAATTCTCATTGAGATAAGGGATTAATTGGCTAAACGCACTGTCCGTAATGACACCTGACACAGCTTTCGCCTCTGCAGCGGCTAATATGGACGACGTGCCTCCCATGGAAAATCCAAGTAATATAATTTCCGTTGGATTGCTAGTATACGTCAGTACCCAATCGATAGCGCCGAGGATGTCATCCTTCTCCAGAAAACCTATTGTCGTTGTGTTCCCTTCTGATCGCCCTGAATTCCGAAAATCAAACATGAGAACATGATAGCCTGCGTTCACAAGTGCTTGGGCTAATGACAAGGCTGGGAGACCTTTTTCAAGTCGTGTACCCGCATAGCCGTGTGACATGATCACCGTCTTAGTTTTGGGTGTAGATGCTGCATAGGGCGACTCCAGGTACCAACCATCTAACATAACCCCATCTGTTCGGCTTGGGAATGAAACATCCTTTCGGTGCAAGTTATAATTCTCAGGAGTATCGTCCACGATCTTCCGTTTAGGATGTGTTAACTGCCAACCCACATATGTTGAAAGTCCCACTACACCAAGCAGTATAAGCAAAAGAATAATACTTACAAGTAACCCAATCATTATGAAATCAACACCTTCTATTTGTTTACTTTAACTTTACGGTTTCTTTATTTCTATATATAGTGGTTGAAAGTCGGCAACCTCCCATGTTACATTAGAAAAAGATGGATTTTTGTCGAAAATTGGAGGACGCTGAATGAGTTTGCAAATTCAAATGTTGGGAACCGGCAGTGCCTTTTCCAAATTATATTACAATACAAGTGCAGTAATTCGATCTACCGATGCCACTATGCTTATTGATTGTGGACCCACTGTGCCTAAATCACTTAACGAGATCGGGTTAGAGCTCGATCAAATTGATGGTATTCTCATTTCACATATCCATGCTGATCATATAGGCGGGCTTGAAGAAGTAGCCTTTCGTTTATTCTATCAATATAACCGCAAACGCGTGCAGCTTTATGTTACCGAGGCATTAGCTGAAGTTCTTTGGGAGAATAGTCTGAAAGGCGGACTCTATAATCCAGAGGAAGGTTTTCATCAGCTTCAGGATTATTTCGAACTTGTTTTTCTACAGGAGCGAGTGCCTTATCAAATCTCACCAGGGCTTACAATTGAAATCATCCCTACCTTGCACATTGCCCAGAAGCTTAACTATTCAATCTTTATAAATCACCGGACATTCTATAGTGCTGATTTGAAATTTAATAATGACTTCCTCATCAACGAAGTTGTCCATACCAGAAATTGTCACACCATTTTTCACGATTGTCAATTAATCGGACCCGGTTATGTACATACAACATTGGATGAACTACTTACCCTTCCAGATGATATTCAGAAGCTCGTGTATCTGATGCATTATGACGATCACATGCCAGAATTCATTGGTAAAACGGGTCACATGACCTTTATCCATAAACATGAAATCATCGAAATCACCGAGTGATCTTGCTGCACGCCGAAGCCTTGAGAATTAACTTTCTCAAGGCTTCTTTCGATTAATTCCCCCATCGTTTTTCATTTTTTTTTGAAGAACAGCAGGGATTTTATGACAAGTATAGAACATGTCACAAGAGTATGAGAACTGCGGAAATTTCCAATCGGGAGCTGATATGGTGATTATCAATGTGGTTTATTATGTTTATGTGATCTTGTATGGCCTATATACGATTTATCTGCACTCGGTCTTGAATATCCCTTTGTTTCTTCTAGCTGTTTGTCTATTTGTCTTATCTGTTCGCTTCCACTCTTCACATCCTGCTATGCCTTGGTTTCAACTACTCCTCATTGCTTCAATTCACGTACTTGGACAATCGGCCTTATGCTATCCTTTATATTTATTAACGCTATCACACTATTCCTACAAGGAAGAAAATAAGTGGAGAGCATGGCTATTATCCGTGAGTTCCATGATCATTTATTTGAATACGGTTAATTTCATAATGCAATCTGCTTCGAGAGAATCCATGTTTGGATTCATGAGTATTCTCGACTTTGCTGCCGTCACTTGGCTAACACGAACAATCCATCTCCGTAGCGGGAAAATGGAGCGCATCCGCAATGAGCGTCATTTATTAACGCAAAAAGACTCCCTTACTGGTCTCTATAATTATGAAGAATGTCATCGAAGACTCGAACAGCAAATCAAACTACATCAGCCCCTTGTGCTGTTTCTTATTGACTGTACAGATCTGAAAGCAATGAATACCTCTGGCGGCTTTCAAGCAGGTAATTTCGTGCTAAAACAAATGGCTGATCTCCTTCAAATCCTATTCAAAGAAGCGCTATTTATCTCGCGATATGGCGGTGATGAATTCGCTGTCGTCATGCCGCTTCACAAGGATTTTCTGACAACAGCCTCTTACCAGCAGAAGTTGGATTCTGAACTCCCTAAGCTTACTGGCATCCAAAATACGTATGGGATCGCCATATTTCCTCAAGACGCGTTGACGAAAGATGATCTTATTTTGCACGCGGAGCATAATCTATTTATGAAGAAACGTGAATCTTGGTTAAAACGCGAAGAACAAATGCAGCGCTCAGAGAAACTACGTGTCGTCGGAGAACTAGCTTCTGGCATGGCTCATGAGATTCGCAATCCCTTAACAACCGTCAAAGGTTTTCTGCAATTATCAAAAGCAAACGATTACAATATTGAAAGTTGGTATGGCCTCATCATGGATGAGATTGATCGGATGAGTGATTTGACGGGTGAGTTCCTTCAATTCTCCAAGCCGCACCAAACTATCTTTCAAACCCATTCGTTAAATGAATGCGTGCTCAAAGTTATTTCGCTTATTGAATCCGAAGCCACCAGCTCAGGACATGAGATACATTTTCATGAGTCAACCTATGCCGTTCATATGCTTATGGATCAAGATAAAATGATACAACTCTTGTTAAACATGATGAAAAATGCTTGTGAAGCCATGGAAGCAAACGGTTCCATCCATATTAAATTAAGCCGCGATCAGAAGAACGCGACTTTAGTTATTGCGGATAATGGTCCCGGCATACCGAGTGATCAACTCGAGAAGATTTTCCATCCCTTCTTCACTACCAAAGAAACAGGTACAGGTTTAGGGCTATCGATTTGCTATAAAATCGTACAAGATCATCAAGGTACATTAGAAGTAGAGAGCGAGCTCGGTATAGGAACACGATTTATTCTTACTTTCCCACTTGCCATTAGCATGATCACTGGAAATGACAATTCAGCTGTAAGTTAAAGTGTTTTCTTCATTCTGACATGCAGGATTCCAGCATCATAGAAAGGCTCATCTGAGATCACCGTATAGCCTAACTGACTGTAGAAGCCTTCTGCTTGACATTGCGCATCAAGAATCGCATATTTGCAACCAAGCTCGAGAGCCTGTTGTTCCATAGCAAGTATGAGTTGCTTCCCAAGCGAACGTCCTCTATAATCTTTTAAGACAGCAACACGTTGTAATTTGGCTGTTGCTTCTTGGTATTCATACCATCTGGAAGTAGCAATCGGAACTTCGCCATCCATAATGAGAAAATGATGGCAGGCTTCAGGAGACTCATCTTTTTCATCCATTTCAAGATGTGCGGGTACTTGCTGTTCATCAACAAATACGTTAAATCGCACAGCAAAACAAGCTTTCAGTTGATCCATTGTTGTAACACGAATAGTTTCCATGTGGGCTTCTTCCTCTCTAAGATCGTTTCTTGATCTTATCCCATTCCAGAAATGTTGTCCACATGTACAAAATTCGCGTCATCATTTTCTTTCCAACAAATAACTGCAAGCACCAATCGCAAACCCTAGGAGTGCGCCAGCTGCAACTTCCCTTGGTAAATGACCTAATCGTTCCTTAAGAGCTTTGCGTCTTCTTGCGTGATATATCCCAGGATGCTGCTGAGCAATCCGCTCAACCTTTTCGTCTAAATCATTCACTTCTACCGCAATCTCGCCAGCTGATCTACGAATGCCCATCGCATCATACATGACGACAGCCCCGAATACGGAGCTCACTGCGAAATCAATGGCTGAGAAACCTCTTTTCATCCCGATGTAGGTAGCGAGTGCCGTAACACCTGAAGAATGCGAACTCGGCATTCCACCTGTTTGAACCAATTGTGACCAATCCCATTTTTTGCTGAACATATACGTTAAAGGTACTTTGATGGCTTGAGCGGCACCCATACCAATCACAGCTGTAGTCAATGCTCGATTCATTTCCATTCACCTCACTACTAGCATCCATCACAGGTTTAGATTCTATGCGCAAAGTTTGATATACTAGACACATTGATTCTTTTGTAAGGAGTGTGACTGATGAATATCGCTTTTTTCCTGTTACCTAAATCCGAGGTCATTACCGCGACTCCACAAGCAACCCTTCGTCAAACATTGGAGCGTATGGAGTATCATCGATATACCGCTGTCCCGATACTTTCTGATGATGGTCATTATGTAGGAACCGTTACAGAAGGAGATTTACTTTGGTATCTCAAAAATTCAGCGCATATTGGCTTTGAGAACGCTCATCGCCATGTACTTGAAGAGGTTCCTCTTCGTGTTAAAAATAAACCCGTTCATATTCATGCTGACATGGTGGACCTGATTGATTTGGCGAAAGCACAAAACTTCGTACCTGTCGTCGATGACTCCGACAAATTCATTGGGATAGTCAGACGTAGCGAAATTATTGAGTATTGCGCCAAACAAATGAACCTACAACCCAAAGCTGTACAGTCCTAATTAATCCATTATAGAAAAAGTAAAAAGGCTGAGTGCTCTCAGCCTTTTTTTGCTGTTTCTCATATGTTTCCGTTATTGAACTTGACCATTAGAAGAAGCCTTAGATGAGACAAATTCGCTCGCCCAGTCAACCATCCCATTCATTAACGTCAAAATGAGATTCACCGCATCCTTTTCCGTTAGCGAGCCATTTGATTGACTGCTGACGTACTGCGATGTCTTTTGTTCCAGTTTCACGACTAAATCTTTAATTTTCAAAAGTTCATTCGCCAAATCAGTTACCTGCTGATTATTAGTGTTTCCTTGGTTTGATTTCATATTCTGACCTTGATTTTGTGCTTGATTCTGATTTTGGCCTTGTGATTGACTCTGGCCCTGATCTTGGCTTTGATTTTGGGACATATCTTTCGCCGACTCATTTGGCGCGGCATCTCCATTACCAGAAGCTGCTTGCTGCTGCCCCTGGCTGTCTTGTGAGCCTTGCGCACTTGAGATCAACATTTTTTTGACCTGCTCTAGTTCAATGAGTACCATATCATTTTGTTTAGTTAATTCATCCATTTGCAGCTTGAGATCCTGTGTTTTGATCATGTTGTCGAAACCCTTCCTTCCCTTATTTCACAGCACCGCAAGCAATCCGCTTACCCGAATTGCCAGATGGATCTGTTTTCAAATCATCTGCTTTCTCATGGACAACTAAACTAGATCCGCCCGGTTTAAACAGCGAGTTAGGCTTGTCCTTTTGTAAGACTACTGACTTCGTAACACTACTAAATCGTCCATTACCTTGCGCATCCACAATGAGATTTGGCAGATCGCCTGCATGTGCCCCCTTCGGATTTAGGAAGCCATGCTCCTTCTTATGTGGATTGAAATGCCCACCTGCTGAATCAAACGTTGGCGCTTCACATATAGCCTTCTCATGAATGTGCAGACCATGAACACCAGGCGTAAGCCCGCTGACTTGTACATCCATCTGTACACCATCTCTGACAGCGGTTAATTGCGCTGAACCTACCGATTGGTTATTGGATCCTATTAGCGCAACACTTATCGTTTCCGGCGATGTGGTGGCCTCTGATACTGAGGTACTTTTAACTGTTTGGCAACCTGTCAACATCATGAGACCCAAGCAGGTCGTCATCATAATTTGAACTGATTTCATTTTGTACAATCCTCCTGTAAAACCATACATTGGTATATGCTACCCTTAGGATGCACAACTGCCCTTCACGATAACCACATGACAACTAACAAATTTTCTAAACCATCCGTTTCAAATGCAAAAAACCTGCAATCTTTCGATTACAGGGGCATCCTCTTCTTCCATGCGTTTTAAATGAGATTACAAAATAGTCATGAGCTTGGCGATGATTTGTAGGTTTTCTAATTTCCGTTTGTAAAAGTGAAACTCCACCTTCGTATGCTCAACCGCATCTTCCATCTGTAGAACCTGTTTTTGTAGTTCTTTCGTGTGTGGCCATAATTCCGCTTGCCGCTGAAGCTCATTCTTCCCTGTTACGAGGCCTTCACCAATTACTTCATACTCCTTCGTTAGAAGCATATGCTTTGCCCAATTCAATTCAGATACGGCATCGACATAAATAGCTTCCGCTTGTTTCAGCAATTCCGGTACAAGTTGTAGCTCTAAAATAACATCCGACCGATTCATTCGGATTCCTCCTATGAGTTTTCATAGAAACTCAGCATAGTAAAACATTGAATATTGTTGCTTAGCCTCATTTATATTCATAGTAAAACAAAACATGCATACAAGCTGAAACCCTTGAAAATAGTAGGTTTTCTCCTTTCATTCGACTTACTTCGCATGATAATTTCCCTATAGAATGACAAAACAATTAAGTCTACATTAAATCTGATAGATTCGCTTTCATCCTACTTGTATAACCTATTAGAAATGCTACAATGTTACTATACGTATCGGAGGAGGTGACAAACATGAGCCAAGAAGAAGAAGTTGTTTCACAAAACGAAGAAGAAATCTCTGCTGAATCCACTGAAGAAGTGGTAAGTCAAGAGGCTGAAGAAGTGATCGCAGAAGCGATTGAAGAAGCAGCTGCTGCAGAGGAAGAAGCAGAACAATCCGAAGAATAATGAAACCGTTATCATACATGATCAAATATCCCCCTCAACTTCACAGTTGGGGGTTTATTGATTTTAACATACTAAAAATTATTTTTTTTTGATTTCAGCGAATAAATATTCTGAACATTCAAATAATACTGGTGTACCAATAAAAAGGAGATGATTTTGAATGGCTAACAGATCAAACACTTTAGTCGTACAAGAAGCAAAGGCAGCACTTGATCAAATGAAGTATGAAGTCGCTCAGGAAATTGGTGTCCCTCTCTCCCCTTCTGGTTACAACGGTAATTTGGCAACACGTGATGCTGGCTCAATCGGTGGCAACATCACAAAAAGATTAGTGCAAATGGCTGAACAATCTTTAGGCGGCTACAAACGCTAATCCTTTGATGTAGGAGCAAGCTCAAAAAAGACTGAATCACTCGATCCTCCTTAGAGTGACCTTCAGTCTTTTTTCTATTTCCTTCAAATTCCTCCGGTTTCCCTTGAATTTCCTCACCAGTTTCTGCAAACGTCTATAATTAATCCTCTAGTTTTAGTATGATTATCTTGCCCCTAACTAGAAAAAGGAGTGTTGAATCCATGAATACGCAATATGAAATTTTCCGCGATCCTTTCCGCATGTTAATTCTACTGGCCACATTAGTGAGCGAAAAGCAAAACGAACCTGCCCTTCAATTTGACAAAGTTCCTTTTTTCGAAAACGATACCTTTCTTATTCAGCATGACAAGTTTGTGTATAAAAAAAATCTTACAGAAATCACTTGGTTCCAATTTCTAGGAAGAGACATCGCTTGCAGTAAAGATCTCTCACGTGAAGAGTATAATAAAATGTTCGTTGATTGCCTTGCGTCCTTATATCACATTGCATAAAAAAACGAAGGAGCTGATCACTTAGATCTGCTCCTTCGCCTATTTCAGTTACTTTTTCTTTACTTCTTCTACAAATACGTCACTCGCATCACGCGTGCTGCCGAGCTCAAGAATCGTATATTTCTTCTCACCGATCATGATCACATCTTCCACTTCAGGTAGTGGATCGCCCAGATATACAGTTCCTAAATACATATTACTACTCTTCAAACGTAAATTCCAACGATGTTGTTGTTTCGTCATAGCCTAATCCTCCCAAACTCTAATGATCTCAAGTTACCATAAATTCACGCAAGATGAAAGCCATACTAGGAAACATCGCATAGTTATGATACATTAACTTCACATTCATGACTAGAGAGGCTGACAACTTGCAATGACATCACGAGGAATTACACCAGATGAGCTATCCCTTCTACTCGCAAAAGAAAAAAAATCTTCAAACGAAGAAACCGATTCAATCTCCTTTATTCCGCGTTCCAAAAAGAAACGAAAGCCTTATTCCATCCTGCATAAGCTGATCTTTTTCTGGCGTAAGTAACACAGCCCAACAATTGACAATATCTCGATTTTTTGTTATATTACTACCTGTATCCATAAACGACTTGTTAGCTCAGCTGGGAGAGCACTATCTTGACAGGGTAGGGGTCAGTGGTTCGAGCCCACTACAGGTCATATAACACAGAAACCCGTGAAGCCTTCTGCTTCACGGGTTTTCTTTTTTTTAATTACAATACCTAACGGACTACTTCAACATCTTCCGTTCACTTCTCGCCAATGCAAAAAAAGAACCCCTCCCAGGGTTCTTAAACAAAAGACTTCACACCTTAAATCTATCAACCACATTTTGCAAGCTTGTCATCTGATCATGAAGCTCTATCGATTCTTTATGTACTCGATCGAACATTTGTCCCAGCGTCTCGACGTTGGCCAAAACTTCCTGGGAACTTGCTGCCGTTTCTTCGGTACTCGCTGAGGAAAGCTCGATAAATCCAACGATTATGTTTTTACGGTTATCGACATGCTCCATATCTGCCGAGATACTTTCAATGGATTCGTGAATTTGCAGCAAAGAGGAATTAATGAAATCAAATGTATCCGATGTCTGTCCTGCGTTCTCTTCTTGTGAACCAACGATGTGAAGCGACTGCTCCATCGCTGCGGATGTTTGCTGTGCAGAGTGCAAAACATTCTCAATCAACGTCTGAATATGCTCAGATGCCTCGCCTGCTTGAACTGAAAGTGTTCTCACCTCAGCAGCGACTACGGAGAATCCGCGGCCGTTTTCTCCAGCTCGTGCTGCCTCAATTGAAGCGTTAAGCGCAAGTAAATTCGTTTGTCTCGAGATGGCGTGAATCGTGGTGACCATCTCTTTAATGGCGTCAATATCCTGCATAAGTTTGCTTACGCTAGACGCTACTTCTTTGGTCACGTAAACGTTATTGCGGATCAACTCGATCATCGCTCGCATCGCTTCAGCGCCACGCTCCTCCTTCTCGCGAATAATCGCACTATTATTCTGTAGAATTTGAACATGTCCCTTCGTGTCATCAATTAATTCCGCCAATTCGTGAACGCCATTTAATCCATCCTCTACTACCTCTGCCTGACTTGAAGCGGCCGTCGCCAATTCGTGGATGGTCGTATTAATTTCATAGGAAATCATATTGGTTTGCTTCATCGAATCTTTAATATGATCGGCATTACCTTTACTCAGACTTGCAGATTGTTTGACATCCTTGACAATCACATGAATTTTCTCAATAAATTGATTGGTCGCCATCGACAGTCTGCCGATTTCATCCATCGAGCTATCGGGAAGCCTTCTCGTTAAATCTCCATCCCCCTGAGCAATAGCAACCATGGCTGATTGTAGTCTCTCCAACCTTTTAAACTGGCGACTAACAATATAAAATAATATACCCCATGCAATTAGTAAGCCTGCCAATGTGGCTATACATGTCGTGTAGAAGAAGTTTGTCAAGACTTGCTCAGACAACGTCAGTACAAGCACTTGACCCGTCGACAAAGCTCTAAAGTAATACTTCGCTTTCGTACCATTGTACGACATCGTCTGATATGCTTTGTGGTCCCCGGTTAGACTAACGCTAAGGGAGTCTAGCAGCTTCGCGTCTAACTGCGTAATGGCATCATCGGATGAGGCAACGAGTTTGCCCGTGGAATCAACGACTCCCGCGAATAGCACATCTCCGCCCAGCTCTGACTTTAATTGCGTCAGCACCGGCTTCGCCCCTATTTTACTATCGAGTTCAGTTAGCGTAGCTCCATCTCTTCCCGTTTGTACAATGCGTGGAGAAGACCAACCGGACACTCCGACATATTTATACACTTTAGGATCGACACTTCGCTGTTGAGCCGGCTGTGTTACGATTTTCTGCTTACCAGAAATTAAATCCATAAACTCGTAAGCTTGATTTTTAGGATCAGCACCGAAATTGAAATCAATCTTTTCGCCCGCATTCGTTAGTACTAACTGACCCTGTGCATTGGTAATCCAAAACTCATCTATACCGGAGCGCTCAGCTATTTCGACTGCTTGCTTATAATTCATCGGGATTTTATCATACATATACGACAGAAGGGCTGCTTGTCCGACCATCTCCTTCTCCATCACACTTTCCGTTGTCTTTCTCGCAATTATTGCGTTTTCAATACCAATTCTAGCCGTTTCTAGCGTCGTAAAGCCTTTTTCATGAAGACTTTCTGCCGTCTGCTGATACGTAAGTGTCGCTGTCCCTACGGACACAGCAAACAATACGACCATTAAAGGCCAAATGATTTTGTACTTGATTGATTTGATAGCCATCTTGTTCTCCCTTTTCTGTAGTTTCAATAATTCTAAATATTCTACTTCGTCATTTACCAACATATTCCTGCAAAAATACCTATATTTCGACGTAAAGTTGTGATTTTATAGGTCGATAGCACTAAAAAAGCTCTCCAGAAGTAGCATAATCTACTCCCAGAAAGCCCTTAAACACCAAATTTACAGATTCAGCATGCTTCGTATTGAACGTCTCGTTTCCTCTATCGCCATTCTCAGTGGCTGCGTCTCTCCTTGAAACGGGTGTACACTCCCAAAGGTATGGTTGCCCCCAGGAATCTTCACCCATTGAATAGCTGCGTTGTTCGCGACTAGCTTCTCAGAACCTTTGATCAACCGTTCCCCATCTTCCGTGCCTTGAACAAGTGTAATTGGGAAGGTCGCTTCACGAATTCTGCCAACAATATCAAATCTCTCTTCGTTGCGTTCCATATCTTCTAGGATTTCAAGATCAAGCGGCATCATCTGCTTCGTTCGCCCATTTAAGGTGTAGGAGCGTCCCGTTTCCCTCATCTCCGCTTTATTCTCCGGTGTTAGCAAATCTACATGAGCAATACCATTCCAGCTGATGACGCCTGCAATTTCCGCAGGATGATCCAATGCATAGATCAAGCTCACTCCCGCTCCTCTGCTATGACCCAGTAATAAGATTGGCTTATCAGTGCCCGCTTGTTTGTGAATATCCGCAATAACAACTTGTAAGTCCTCTAGATCTTTTGTATACGTATCACCTGCGAATTTCTCAAGCTCTGTAAAATCCATCAAATTGTCACCCACACCATTATGGGAAAAATTCAAGGCGACAACATCAACAGTTTCCGCTAATTCGCTTGCTACATAGGGAAACATCCCCCAGTTTTTGAAGCCTTTATAACCATGCAAGAGCAATAATGTGCCCTTACTCGGTTCATACTTGGCTTTATAAATATCGCCTCGTACGACTCGCTGCTCTGACATATGTAATTCAAAAGGTATTCCTTTATAGTCCTCCATCCGTCTCTCCTTCCTTTCGTTACTAAATCATTGATCCATCGTATACTTTTGTTATTTTATCACAATCTAAATCAGACAAGAGAACTTTAGACAACCAAGCTTTTCAAATTTCATGCAAAACAGCCAACACGTATCTTTGACAAGAATGCCATACGAAAAAGGAGGAAGCTCCAATGTTATCAAGTCGAAATCGCAGTAAGCTGCGACTACTATTTCTCACCTTCCTTCTAACTCAGCTTTTGAGTCAAGGAATTAGCAGTAGTTCGCAAGCACAGCATACGGAACCGTTACACAAAGAGATGGCTGTCGAGACGGGAACCATTCAACTTCAAGTCAAAGCATCGCCAGGAGCTCTTTATCAAACAGAACTTACCTTCGTCAATAAAACATTACAACGCGCATTGGAAGAGAGCACGGCAGGCGATATTTCTGCAGAAGCGATTCCTCCGGACACCAGGCTCATGTATGACAAAAAGGGGCAAACAATCCTTCTAGGGGTCACCCCAAGCGGAGATGTCGTTGATTGGACTTCGAAGCAACGTATCATCCTGCCAAGATCGGCTCAGGAAACATTGATGACACAAGTACAATCCCTTCGCGCCAAACACTATGGCGAGCTGCTGCCTTGGGAAGAAGCAAGTCTTGTTCTTCCCAAATATAGTTCATTCACCGTCCTTGATGTGATGAGCGGACTTAGCTTCGAAGGGCAGCGTCGCGCGGGCTCCCACCATGCGGATGTGCAGCCGCTAACGAAAACCGACTCCGCGACGCTCAAAAGCATTTATGGCGGCCAATGGAGCTGGGACCGCCGAGCGGTCCTAGTGAAGCTGAATGGCCGCACGCTCGCCGCCTCCATGCATGGCATGCCGCATGGCGGTGATGGTATACCGGGAAATGACTTCAACGGTCATTTCTGTATTCACTTCCTCGGGAGCGTGACCCACGGCTCCCGCTCCGTTGACCCAGCGCACCAGGTCATGGTGCACCGAGCCGCAGGCTTGCTGCTGGACTACGTCAGCAAGCTCTCGCCCTGGGCGCTGATCGACGTATGGATCAGCGCCGCACACCAAGGTGACCTGCAGCTGTTGCAGGTCACCACTGGGCAAGAACAGGCGATGCATGTGCGAAGCATGCGCCGCCTGTCCAAGTTCAAGGAGCAGGACGTGTCCCAGCTCCTGAAGTTCGACACGGCAGTCGACGTGACGATGACAGCCGCTAGGGCTTCCGCGGTGTCCAGTCGCCACGTGATTTTCCATCTTGAACGTGCCTCTGTACAAGATCGATGGTACATACGCAGTGCGGTAATCCAATGAGTAAAGCCCGGCGCACTATGGAAATATCCATAACTGCCGGGCTTTCTTTTATATTATTGCAAGGATTGACCTGAAACCTTACGTAATTCATTAGCGAGTCGATGAAACTCATTTTGTGCAGGTACGGATGAGGTTGCTCCATATCCCGCTGAAAGGAAGGGAATGATCGCATTTGCATCATTAACAGTAAGCGGATAGCTAGGTGGTTCTGGCGCAATCCTTTTATTCCACCAACCTTCATTCCCATACGATTCATCATAATCAACAGCTATACCATTCGCCATGACATCGTTTAGATATTGATAAATCTGAATAAACGTCGATTTCTTACCTGCGCTCCAAGCATAGGTTTGCCAGAACCGAGAGCAGGCTCCTGCGGCATATACGGCCTCCATGACGGCGTATGAACCATACACACCCGTCGTGTAAGCAGGCGTAGCTTCACTCGCCGCTTTGATATATGCGATAACCGTTGGCATTTGTGCAGCCGACACGTCAAAATCAACAGCAAAATAGATACAGCTGCCCTCCGGTTGACCCACTTCCGCTGCAACCTGCAAAGCAGTTGCACCGTCAGCCAAACCAGCACTTCTACCGCCAAGAGCACGACTCGCCGTTGTCTCAAAAACAGAAACCAACTCTAAGCCAGCTGCACTAATTGCGTCAGATTCTGATTTCGTTAATGCCTTTGCACCACTTGGAACCAAATATCTGGCGACAAATGTATAACCCTGTCCGACGAAAGCAGCCGCTTTTTGTGCCGTAAGCGGTGTTGAACAATCAAACCCTTTCGTCACTTGCCATCACCTACTTTCCATTTGGTATTTACAGCATATGCCAAAAGAACGAGACCTGACACCATCAGGCAACTAAAGTCCCGTTTTCGGGCATGAAAAAAGGCTATTCTCCATAGAGAAAAGCCTTTTCCTTCAATCAATTAAACTTCCTTCGTTCCAAAGCGGATTGCATTTCGTTCTTTGGCTCGCTGCGCTTCTACTTCTCGATTCCGAGGTTCCGCATGCGTAACCAAAGAATCCATTAGCTTCTGTGCTGCCAAAGCTACCTCTTGAACAGCCAACTGGAATGCTGCTTCATTCACTTTAGAAGGCTCGGTAAACCCCGATATCTTGCGCACAAATTGCAGGGACGCCGCCCGAACTTCATCTTCTGTCACAACCGGTTCATAGTTGAAAAGTGGTTTAATATTTCGGCACATGTCTTACTCCTTCGGGCTATGCAACCCATTTACATACACTGTTCTCAATATAATAGATGCTATGTATTTTATCAAGATAGCGAACACTTAGGCACTAGTCATTCTTAGGTTCATACCATAAACCTATACCCGGATCCCCAAACAGTTCCTATATACTGAGGTTTAGATGGGGTTTCCTCGATTTTCTCCCTAATCCTGGCAATATGAACCGTTACCGTGGAGGCGTCACTCATCGCATCCATTCCCCAGATCCGCTCAAACAGCTCTTCCTTGCCAAATACCCGATTCGGATATTGCACAAGAAACAGAAGCAGGTCAAATTCCTTTTGAGCCAGAACAACTTCGTTTCCGTTCACAAACACGCGTCTAGCTTCCTTTTGAAGCTCAAGACCCCTAATCTGGATAGTGGTGCTTCCTTCCATACCTTTTCCAAATCGCTCTTTCATCCGCTCGAACTTTTTCAGATGGGCACCTACTCGAGCCACGAGCTCCCCTGAGCTGAACGGCTTTGTAATATAATCATCCGCACCGAGGCCTAAACCATTCACTTTATATATTTCCTCTGCTCTCGCCGATACCAAAAGCACAGGAATATCATCATTCTCACGTATCGTTCTCAACACTTCAAACCCATCTATATCGGGCAGCATGATATCTAAGATAACAAGCTCAAACGCTTCCTCTTTGAGCGCTCTCAGACCATCATTGCCGTTGTTTACCATCCGAACTGAATAACCGCTTAACTCCAGATAATCTCTTTGCAAATTGGCAATACTCTGGTCATCTTCGACGATCAAAATTCTTTTCATCATAACCTCCAAACCTAGTTAGAACTTTTTAAGAGAGATCATAATCCCGGTTCCCTCACCTACAGCGCTTTTAGCCCATATTTTCCCATCGTGCCCTTCAATAATTTGCTTAGCAATGGCTAGACCCAGTCCACTTCCGTTCTTTCTTGAGGGATCTACCTGATAAAATCGTTCAAATATGAAAGGAAGTTTGTCCTCGGGTATGCCATTTCCATTATCCTTTATTTCAATAATCGCTGATGTTCTAGTTTCCCTAAGTATAATATCAATCTTACCATTTGCTTTTCCGGCATACGTCATGGCATTGTCAATGATGTTTTGCACAACCCTCTTTAATCTTTCGCCATCAATTAAAACTTTGACAGGCTCTTTTAATTCATTTATTAATGATATGGCTACGTTCGCCTTTTCACATTCATATTTATGATCTGCAACACAATCCTCGAAATAACTGGCCAAATCGCTCTTCTCAAAATGGTAAGGAAGCTGATTCAAATCGAGTTTGGAATATAGAAGTAGATCATCAATCATCGCATTGACCAATATAGCTTTGGAACGGGCTGTTTCCAGATACTCCTCCATCTTCTCAGGCGTCTTCGCAACCCCATCAATAATGCCTTCGATATAGCCTTTAATGGAAGTCACAGGCGTCTTTAAATCATGAGAAATACTTGAAACTAGAAACTTTCGATTATCGTCATATTTTTGCTGGATATAAACCGATTCCTTCAGCTTGATCCGCATTAACTCCAAGGTTATCCCTAATTCCCGAATCTCCCCTTCGCCATCTTCTGAAATTTCACTGCTTAGATCGCCTTCCCGAATTTTGATCGCAGCTTCCGTTAGTCTGGAGATCGGTATAATAATTCTACGTGAGAACTTATAGGAGATCCAAACATTCATCAGCAAAAAAACTACTGTGAAAAAACTAATCGTAAAGATGCCAAGCATCCAATATACCTCGGTATTCACCTTGATTGGTGCAAGCAGCAGCAGAATACCCGAATCGCCTGACGGGAGTTTAAAATCTGCTCGATTAAACATATATGTTTTACCATCAAGTTCAATCTCATTGCGATTTGACTCACTGGAGAGCATTAAGCTTTTCTCAATATCTATCTTATTAAAATGTTGTGTGGCGAACCTAACCTCTCTACCCACGATAAGGATCGCACTGGCATTCAAAACGTTCACGCGATCAGTGAGCTCTTGTTGATACTTCGTATCCAGGAGTCCCTCGAACCCCAGGATCAGCGCTTCTCTTTTTATCTCACTGATGGCTGCACGAACCTCAAACGCTCGTTGAAACTGCTCTATACCGACTTCGCGGCCCAAAACTTTCGTATACGTAGCAACAAAAATAATGACAGCCAAGATCGTCAAACCAATGGAAAGCAGCACAGCCAGCGTATTCATCGTGAAAAAACGTTTTGTTAAGTGCATGTAGATTCCTTTCTATATGTCCTTTCTGTCAAACAAGTAATACCCCATCGTAAATAACATGATACCACAACCAAATATAATTAGAATCTGGCGGCTTATTTTGAAGACATTGATGGATTCAGATATCCAAAGGGTATACCAGTCAAACATCGACGTGATAAAAAAACTGGAATAGGATGAGAATACAATGCCCAGAAAATTAAATCCAATAAATACAAGAATGGACAGGAAAAATACGGCTAGTCCTCCCTGAATGAGATTGGATAGCAGCACAACGATAAGCGCAAACACAAATACAGGAAAAAAAGTTAAGCCATATGACACAAAAACCTTTACAATCCCAATGAAACTGGCGGATGAAGGGTTAAAAATAAAGCCAGCTAGCAACGAAAGAACCATAATAAACAATAAGTTGCCAGCAATAAACAGCGCTAAATTCAAAACCTTAGCAGTAAACACGCCAAATCTGGAAACCGGTCGTAAAAGTGTTATTTTCATCGTATTCGATGAGGACTCACCATTAAACATATCAATGGCTATAAATACTGCAAATAAAGGTAACAGCGTATACGTTACAAACGACAGTACGGCTATGGGAAATTCAACGCTCCCTACAACTCTTAATCCAAGGCCATGTTTAATCGTCGTTACAGCAATTTGACCGATCATGACGGCAAGAATGGATAATATCGCGGCTGCCATGATTTTTTTCTTTTTAAGCAGCTTCACGGATTCATTCATAAATGCAGCTTTAAACCCTACCATTCCTGTCCACCTCACTAACAAAATAATTCTCAAGCGACGAATAAAATGACAGAATATGTTGGGTATATTCTACATTAACCAGCTTGCCTCCGTAAATAATCCCGATTCTCGAACACGTTAATTCCACATCGTGAATCAAGTGGCTGGATATAAAGAAAGTCGTGCCTTCCTGGGAAAGTTGTTTGATCAACTTCCTCATCTCCAGCATCCCTTCGACATCCAGTCCGTTTAAAGGCTCGTCCAAAATTAACAGTTTCGGTTTCGACAGAATCGCCGCCGCTATCCCCAGTCTTTGTTTCATCCCGAGCGAAAATTTTTGTGATTTCTCATTTTTATATTTCAGCATCCCCGTGATTTCAAGACATTCATCAATTCTTCGCTGATCGATTTCAGGATAAAATCTTGCAAACAGTCTCAAGTTTTCATTTGCCGTCAAATAGGGATACGATTCCGCTGTTTCAATGATACATCCGACATGTTTCATTGCGTTGACATAGTCTTCTGCCACGCTCGCTCCGAAAATCTTCACATCGCCACGATCCGGCTTCATGAGTCCTGTAATCATCTTCATCGCTGTTGTCTTCCCTGCACCATTAGGTCCTAGAAAACCGAAAATATCACCTTGATCTACGTCTAAATTCAAATCGCTGATTCCTCTGCCATTCGTAAATGACTTGGTTAAGTCCGTTATTTCAATCGCCTTGACTGTCAATTCATCATCTCCCTAAAAAATCTCAGGAAGCCGCTATCCGCCGCCTCCTGAGAATCATTTCTATTCAAATACGCGACTAAATTCTCCATCATAGAAAGGCTTCATACTATTGCTTTGTTTGTAACCATTTTTATCGCTAATCTCTAGATTCATTTCAAAATAAATCTTACCTGCCATGCTTGGATGAATCATCCCTTGCTTCTGTTCACCCTTCGAGTCCGTGTAAGTAAACGTTGGAGACGTCGACAGATTGTACTCGAAATTAAATACATCCTTGTTTGGATACTCGCCCTCAAAACCAGGATTTACGGTTTCGGAATACGTACCTGATACTTTGTCGCCATTTACGCTTGTGATTTTAACTGTTCGCTCGCCGATCTTCATGAACTTACCGTCTTTGTCCAAAATAATATCATTTTGATAGGTTCCTACATATTTAGAGCTGAATCCACTAGAACGACTAACCTTCTCAACCTTGGCTGTAGTTAAATCAGGCATAGTAATCTTTGTACTGCCAATCTCAGACAGCTTTAACATAACATTGAGGTTTAAGTCATGCTGAACCCCATTTTTATCTTTTCCTGACAGCGTGATCTCACCCGTCAGATTTTCTAGATAACCATCTTTACTTTCATTTGCCGTACCTACAACCTTTTTCACAAAAATATCGCTCTCTATAGCTGGTAAATCTCTTTCATTATCCAGCATTTGCTTGATACCGAAGGAGGAGACTGCATTCACGATGGCCGGCACTTGTGCCTCTGACAAACTACCTGAGAACACTTTACCTCCATTTGCGCTTTCTTCAACTTGTACATAATCTTTCAAAGAGCCAACAACAGCGTCAACGATTTTCTCAACCTCAGTTGCTCCCTTTTCTTTAAAAGGGTTATCGAAATCGGCTGGACCTTTACGGTTTTGGTTCACTTCCGCCGAATGATCAAATACATAATATGTATTGTCCAATTCGTTTTTGTCAATCGTTTGATTCTTGTCGGCATACGAATATCTGGAGGTCGTTTCACCTTTGCCGTTTTTCGTTACTTCGTTATTCTCTTTTACTTGATTTACCGTATCCATTTTCATGAAATTGGACGATTGCAGCAAAATTTTATCATTGTCTTTCAGTGTATACATCGTCTCAACCGTATAGTTGTTAAGACCCTTTTCCATCACCGACGCCGTATTTTTCACTGAATCCTTCAACCGATCGTATCCGGATCCAAGCAGCGCATCAGCGAATGCTGTAGATACAAATAGACAAGCTCCAACCGTAAAAAAAAGTACTGTAATTGATTTTTTGCTAAGTTTCATTTCTCTTCTCCTTTTTTAAAACAATTTGCGGGAAACGTTTCCTTACTAGTTATTTTAGTATACGCTTATTGAATCCATCTAAATGGATTATTAACAAAGTATTAACTCTTTCGGAGACAGCGCAGAAACTAAAATTAAATGATAGGAGTCTGATGAATAATGAGTGAATTTGTAAAATTGTCTAAATCAGCTGTCATAGGAGCAGCGAATGGCGTCATGTTCATGACTTTCTTTGGTGCACTCTGGGCTTCCATTGGTATTGTTGGTTCACATCAACTTGTAGCTCAATGGCCACTTGTTCTTTCAGCAATAATAACATTGATCTTACTGAGCGGAGCCATTTCACTATTTGTTAAATCTCGTAGCATAAATCATACTGTAACACCGAAGGAAAGAGAAGACTGGAAACGAATTAATCGAAAATTCGGCTTGATATTTGGTTTGGAAGGACTTGCGATCTTTCTTGCAAGTGTCATTTGCAATACACTCGATCATTTTGAAGTCTTTTTCCCTATTATGGCGATCATTGTTGGTATCCATTTTTTCCCTTTAGCCTCATTGTTTCGAGAAAAATTTTATTATGGTACGGGTATTGTAATGAGTATACTAGGCATCATTTCATTATTTTTACCTATTAACGCCACGATCGGTGATGTATCTCTCATTGCGATTTCTACGTTTATCGGTTTTGGCTCCGCTGTGACGCTCTGGGTGACAGGTTTGAGAATCTGGGTAACCATACTTAAAAAGTTGAAGCAATAATGATAAACGCATGTGCGCACAAGTGTGCACAAACAAAAACAAGCCCCTCATTCCCATCAAAGCTTGATGAGAGCGAGAGGCTTGCTTTCGTCGCTAAAATAAATAAAAACCCTTATATACCAAGGGTTTCCGTACTATGGGCCCAGAGGGACTCGAACCCCCGACCAATCGGTTATGAGCCGACCGCTCTAACCAACTGAGCTATAGGCCCTAATGAAATTTGGTTGCGGGGGCAGGATTTGAACCTGCGGCCTTCGGGTTATGAGCCCGACGAGCTACCGAGCTGCTCCACCCCGCGTCATGTATGCCGCTCAACAGCGACAAAAATAAATATACACCAACGGAGATGGCTTAGTCAAGCGTTAATTTTATGCATAATCAAATCATTTATGTGTTGTATCTAACGCCAAAGCGTCCTTTTTTCGACTTATAAACCTCAACTTCCTGCGGGCACTCATACCCATAGATCCACCAATCTTCTTCCATACGTTTCGCTAAACAGCCCGCTTGAAACTTCGAATCGTATAATTTCGCCCAATATATCCAGTTCATGCGTGTCCCTCCATTATAGTCAGATCGTTACTTTTAGCTTATCCATATAAAGGATCTCTTATTAGCAGTATTGTCCAAAGATGATCTCAAATATGAAGAAAGCCGTTCTAATTGACCAAATAACAAATAAAATGTGACGGTTTACAGGAATAGCAGGAATTTCCCTGCTTTTGGGGAAGTTAAGTGATGTAGACCATTTTGTCAGTTGAAAAAAGGAGAAAACACCCATGATTGAAACAATCAAAAGCTACCTACAATCGCATAGGGATGAACACATAGAAGAACTCATGGCTTTCTTGAGGATTCCAAGCATAAGTGCAGTTGCCCAGCATCAACCGGATATACTGAAATGCGCGGAGTGGACTGCCCAGTCTTTACAAAAAGCCGGACTTGAAAATATTGAAATCATGCCTACGAAAGGTCACCCTGTGGTTTATGCGGATTGGTTGCATGCCCCTGGCAAACCGACAGTGCTGATTTATGGTCATTATGATGTGCAGCCCGCTGAGCCATTAGAGTTGTGGGAAACGCCTCCTTTTGAACCCCTAATCCGTGATAATAAGCTGTTCGGTCGCGGAAGTACGGATGACAAAGGCCAATTGTTACTTTACGTAAAGGTTGTTGAAGCTTTTCTACAAACACATGGGTCGATTCCGGTTAACGTGAAATTCTGCATAGAAGGTGAAGAAGAGATTGCTAGTAAGCATCTACCATCCTTTGTTGAAGAGCATGCTGCTAAATTGCAAGCTGATTCCATCGTACTATCCGACACACAAATGCACGGTCCTGGTAAACCAGCACTCATGTATGGACTTCGCGGCTTAGCCGGATTCGAAATCACGATCGATGGCGCTAATAGTGATCTCCATTCTGGTCTTTTCGGCGGTGCGGTACAGAACCCAATTCACGCAATGACTAAGCTATTAAGCTCCTTTCATGACGAGAATGGACGTGTAGCTGTACAAGGATTCTATGACCGTGTTATCGAACTCTCGGACAAAGAGCGCGAAGCGTTCAAGCAGGTTGAGCCTGATGAAAGCAAGGTTCGCACGGATTTGAACGTCACGGAGCTTTATGGGGAGAAAGGTTTCTCCTTTTACGAACAAACGACGTCCCGGCCTACTCTTGAAATTACATCAGTTAGTGGCGGCTTCCAGGGGGAGGGAATTAAACCAATCATTCCGAATCGTGCTACTGCCAAAATTGCATGTCGCCTAGTCGCTGCGCAGGTTCCTGAGGAAATCATGGATCTGGTCCAAGCCCATATTCATGCACAATCTCTTCCTGGTGTGTCGATTACGTTAGATCGTCAATTGCGAGGGAATCCCTTCATTACACCTATTGATGAGCCAGTTATGGTTGCGGCGGCAGAAGCTTATGAAGAAACTTTCAGTAAATGGCCTGTATATACACGCAGCGGAGGGTCGATTCCGATTGTTGAAGTTTTGGGGCGCGTATTGGATGCGCCTGTCGTGCTTATGGGCTTTGGCCTGCCAGGGGAGAATCTCCATGCTCCAAATGAGCATTTCCATTTGATGAATTGGGACAATGGGACTGAGACGATTAGTCGTTACTGGATGAAGCTAGCTGCATTGGCTGCAACTGCAACAGAATCTAACTAAGTTAGGGTAAAAGGAGTAATTTCTATGGGAAGTCCATTACACATGCGTGATGCACAATTGGAAGATTTAGCAGAAATCGTACGTATCTACAATTCCACGATTGCAGGACGCATGGTTACTGCCGATACAGAGCCCGTCACAACAGCTTCACGCGAGCTCTGGTTTCACGAACACTCTGCCGATTTCCGCCCACTATGGGTGCTTGAAAATGAGAACGGCATTTGTGGCTGGCTGAGTTTTCAGTCCTTCTATGGACGACCCGCTTATAACGCAACTGCGGAAGTCAGTATTTACGTGGATGAAGCATGTCGCGGCCAAGGCATTGGACGCTACTTGATGGAACAAGCGCTTGAAGCTAGTCCCAAGCTGGGGCTCAAGTCTTTGTTAGGTTTTATTTTTGGGCACAATGAGCCGAGCTTACAGCTATTCCGCAAATTCGGATTCACGAATTGGGCGCATTTGCCTGGCGTTGCTGAGTTAGATGGCGTTGAGCGGGATTTAATCATTTTGGGTAAACGTGTAGGTTAGTCGACACTCGTAAAATAAAAAGCGCTACACCTCTCTACCCGCGAAATCAATTTCGCGATGCTAGTGAGTTGTGGCGCTTTATTGTTGATCGCTTGGAGGACAAGGCTATTTTCTATAGTTCCACTTCCATTTAAATGGAATAAATACAGCTAAATTACGCTATTCGGCCTCGAATTTGAAATAAATGGATTTTCTACAGCTAAACCAGGCGAATCGGAGGATTTTGTTCGAACCAACTGAAATTAGCTGCACATTTTCCATCAATTCTATAAAAACATCAGAAAGCTGCGATAATAGATGGATAAAATCCATCTATCCGCTATTCGCTACACACTACTCTCTAAACACAACTCACTACAGACTACTCTACTCTACTCTACTCTACTCACCATTCATTCCTTGATCACACACTGCCACTCTCTACCCAGCCTCCGTCACAATCGCTTCTACCTCTATCTCAATCAACAATTTCGGGTCAATCAGCGCCTTCACTTCGACCATCGTCGCAACAGGCTGCACATCTCGGAAATACTCCCCATGCGCCCTGCCGAACTCTTCCCATAACGATATATCCGTCACGAACATCCGCGTTCGCACCACATCAGATAGCTGTGCGCCGAGCTCTTGGAGTGCCTTTTCAATCGTTTGAAGGATGAATCGAGCTTGCTCATAGGCATTGCCCACGCCAACAACCTCTCCGTCTTTCATCGCTGTCGTCCCAGCGACCTCGATTCGGTCCCCTATGCGAATGGCTCGACAGTACCCGACCACAGGCTCCCAGGGTGAGCCCGTAAACACTCTTGTTCGATTCATTTCGCAATCGCTCCTTACTTCTTACAAATAAGTTGATAATCTCGCTTGTAACCCCTCAGTCACCGGTAATAGCGGCAATCGTAATGCGCCTGAGCCGATAACTCCTTGTTGGTGAAGCAGCCATTTGATCGGAGCCGGATTAGGCTCTTGAAAAAGGAGACGAATCAGCGGAAGCAGCTCCTCGAACTCTCGTCGACTGTCTTCATGTGCCCCGGCAACGAAGCTGCGGATAAACGAAACAAACCTCTCCGTCTCCACATTCGCTGAAGCACTCATAACCCCTTTGGCGCCAGACTGCAGAGCTGCATACAGCAAAGTATCCTCGCCACATAGAACTGGTTTGGAACCCAGTCTTGTCAGTTCCGTGACCAGCTCAATGTTCGGTGTACTGTCCTTCATCCCAATGACCCCATTGATGTCAAGGATGGTTCGAACCGTATCAAGCTCAAGCGTCACACCTGTGCGATGCGGCACATCATACAAGATCACCGGCACTCCAACCCCTGCTACCTGACGAAAATGTTCAATAATCCCCTGCTGACTTGGCTTGTTGTAATAGGGAACTACAACTAATGCAGCTTCTGCACCAAGTTTACCTGCTTCTTCTGTTTTTCGAACTGTTGAACGCGTATCGTTCGTTCCTGTCCCTACAATTAAAGGCACCTCAACATGAGCTGCGTCGCGAGCGGCTTGTGCTGTAGCGAATAACACCCCAAGCTCGTCTTTAGTGATCGTTGGTGATTCTCCCGTTGTTCCATTGACAACCAATCCATCTATTTCATCTTGAAACAAATTATAAGCCTGATTATAAAAGGATGCCGCATCCACTTCAAACTCTTCATCAAAAGGTGTGACGATGGGTACATATAACCCCTGTAGGTCTTGTTCTTTTAGCAAAATAACCATCTCCCTGCCTCGTTTGTTTGTACATTTACTTTAGCATGGAACTCTTCATCACAGTTAGCTATAATAAATGATAGAACTCATCAAAAATATTGATAATAAAGCGAGGCAAATATATGGATCTAACGTATTTCCGCACCTTCCGGGAGGTTGCCCGTAGGAAAAGCTTCACTCGTGCTGCTGAAGAATTAGGGTATGCCCAATCGAGCATTACCATGCAAATTCAAAAGTTAGAACGTGAATATGGTGTCCCCTTATTCGAAAGGTATGGCCGACAGTTACGCCTAACTCCACCTGGAGAAAGCTTACTAGTAATAGCGCAACAATTGTTGGAACTCTATGACCAATCCAAGGAAATGATCGCCAATCAAGTTAGCGGAACGTTGACCATCGGGACCATTAACTCGTTAGCAGCGTATTATCTGCCGCCATTTTTACATAAGCTTAAACAGCTGTATCCAGGGTTAAATATTCAGCTTTTTCCTGACAGTGAAGCCTCTATTCTCACTAAGGTCAAAGAAGGAGATTATGATATTGGCCTTCTGTTAGATCAATATCCGGCAGATCCCTCTCTCGCTTGTACAAGTGTCCGAGAAGAACAACTCGTCTTCGTTGCACCACTGGATCACCCTCTAACTCAACAATCGGATATTAAGCTCGCTGACCTGGGGAACACGGAATTTATCGTCACAGAAGAAGGATGTATCTATCGAGGGAAGTTTGAAAGATTGCTTAAAGACAATGCCGTCGCCTTACAAATCGGTTTCGAGTTAGGCAATGTTGAAGCCATCAAACAATGTGTGATGAGCGGCTTAGGCATCGCCTTGTTACCTCGAATCACGGTAGCGAATGAGCTGGCAATCGGAAAGCTTGCACAGCTTCCTTTTACGCATAAACAACTTTCCATGGACTTACAGCTAGTGTTGCATCCGAAAAAATGGATGTCCCAACCCTTACAAGCATTCATACAATTGTTGACTAAACAACTCGCGGAATGAAAAAAAGAAGCTCACCTTTGCGAAAAGGTAGAGCTTCTTCTAATATATATGCCAATTTCAAGATTTGCACCCCAGTGTGGCGCCGATTGTACGGTAACCTGCACGGTTTCGCAAAATCTTGTCGTCTGTTGCAAGACCACTTTAGTATAGAGGAATCCTACACCGTTCGTCAAATCTCGTCACAGAAGCAACCGATTATACGCCGTAAGCGGATGGATTAACTCTCCAAGAACGCAGGAGCTCCATATCATCTGGCTGGATCTTCCCTTTTTCCAAAGCTACCTCAAGCAAGGTTGAGTAGTTAGAAAGTGTGTGAAGAGGCATTTCAGCCGCCGCGAACGCATCCGTCGCTTTATCAAGCTGATAAGAGAAAATCGCAAGAACGCCAAGAGCTTCAGCTCCTGCATCTTTTACCGCAACCGCTGCTTTCAGCGAGCTGCCTCCTGTGGAAATCAAGTCTTCGATAACGATGACTTTTTGTCCTGGTTTCACGGAACCTTCAATCAAGTTCTCTTTGCCATGACCTTTCGCTTTATCGCGAATGTAGATCATCGGAAGACCTAGCTTCTGAGCTACCCAAGCCGCATGAGGAATTCCAGCTGTTGCTGTTCCTGCCACAACCTCAGCTTCAGGGAATTTTTCCTTGATCAGGGCTACGAAGCCATCGGCAATCGCATCACGGATCGCAGGGTGTGACATGGTCAAACGATTATCACAATAAATCGGAGATTTCAGTCCCGATGTCCAAGTAAAAGGTTGCTGTGGACGAAGAGCCACTGCTTCAATATCTAATAACGACGCTGCAATATGCTGTGCGATTGTTTCGAGCTTACTCATACGCTCACCGTTCCTTTCAAAGTTAGATCGATTCTAGTGAACCTACAACCTAGACGATTGAATCAATAATCGCTTCAATCGCTGCTCTTGGGTCCGCTGCGCCCGTGATCGGTCGCCCGATCACGACGTAGTCCGTCCCCTGCGCAAACGCCTCAGCCGGCGTCATAATACGCGACTGGTCGCCGATGTCCGCTCCCGCCGGGCGGATGCCTGGCGTCACGGTGACGAAGCCGTCACCGCACGCCGCCTTAATCGCTGTCACCTCAAGCGGTGACGCGACAACCCCTTGAAGCCCCGCGGCATGCGCCAAGCGGGCATACCGAATGACGGCCTGCTCGGTTGTACCGGCAAGGCCGATCTCGTCATTCAGCACCTGCTGCGAGGTGCTGGTCAATTGCGTCACACCGATGACGATCGGACGTGATGCTCCTACAGCTAGCCCCTTGTCGACACCCTCCAAGGCGGATTCCATCATGTACTTGCCTCCGGCTGCATGTACATTGAACACATCAACCCCAAGGCGCGTCACGCTCTCCGCGCCACCCTTGACCGTGTTCGGAATGTCATGCATCTTCACGTCGAGGAACACCTTATAGCCGCGATCCTTCAGACTCGCGACAAAGGTAGGACCTGCAGCATAAAACAGCTGCATTCCTACCTTAACATAACACGGAATGCCTTCGAGCTGCTTAAGCAGCCCTTCAGCACTTTCCGCGTTCGCGTAGTCCAAGGCGACCATGATGCGTCCGGTAACATCGTTTCGAGTTAACGTACTCATGTTTGGCACCATCCTTTAGACATGTATTGGCATTGCACGTGAGGAGAAGTTGATTGCTTCAAGCATATTCACTAGCGCTCTTACAGTATCAAGCGATGTCATACACACAACACCGTTTTCTACTGCTTCACGACGAATACGGAAGCCGTCACGCTCAGGCGTTTTGCCCTTAGTCAAAGTGTTCACGACGAACTGAGCATCACCACTGCGGATGAGGTCAAGAATGTTCGGTGAGCCTTCGCTAAGTTTGTTGACAGTTGTAACTGGAAGACCTGCTTGTGCAATCGCTTCGGCAGTTCCACCTGTTGCAATGATTTTGTAGCCTAGACGGTAGAAGCCTTTGAGAATTTCAATCGCTTCTTCTTTATCTTTATCCGCTACGGTTACCACAACGGAACCAGCAGCAGGGATCTTCATACCAGCACCGATGAGACCTTTGTACAGGGCTTTTGCAAAATTCACATCACGACCCATAACCTCACCCGTGGACTTCATTTCAGGTCCGAGTGTTGTATCTACACGGCGAAGCTTCGCGAAAGAGAACACTGGCACTTTGACAGATACGTATTTATCTTCTGGCCATAGACCACTTTGATAACCCATATCCGCAAGTGTTTGACCCATGATCACGCGTGTTGCAACGTTTGCCATTGGAATGTTCGTCACTTTGCTTAAGAAAGGCACCGTTCTTGAAGAACGCGGGTTAACCTCGATCACATACACTTGATCGTTATGAATAACGAACTGGATGTTTACTAGACCAACAACGTTAAGCTCTAATCCGATTTTCGTCGTAATCTCGATGATTTGTTGCTTGATCTCATCGGAGATGGATTGTGGCGGATAGACCGCGATGGAGTCACCGGAGTGAACCCCTGCGCGTTCCACGTGTTCCATGATCCCTGGGATCAGAACCGTTTCTCTATCGCAAATGGCGTCAACCTCTACCTCTTTACCAAGCATGTAGCGGTCGATTAGAACCGGATGCTCAGGGTTAATTTTCACCGCATATTCCATGTAGCTCAGAAGTTCTTCATCGGAGTAAACGATCTCCATCGCGCGCCCACCAAGTACATAGGAAGGACGAACGATAACCGGATAACCGAATTTCGCTGCTGTACCTACCGCTTGATCGACGGAAGTTACGGTACCGCCTGGAGGCTGTGCAACCGAAATTTTGCTTAGCAAAGCTTCGAATTTCTTACGATCTTCGGCTGTGTCGATACTTTCTAGGTCAGAACCTAGGATACGAACGCCAGCTTTGTGTAATGGTGCTGCCAAGTTGATCGCAGTTTGTCCACCAAATTGAACGATAACACCGATCGGTTGCTCACGCTCAATTACGTTCATAACGTCTTCGAAGAATAATGGCTCGAAGTACAGACGATCTGATGTATTGAAATCTGTAGATACTGTTTCTGGATTGTTATTGATGATGACCGCTTCATAGCCAGCAGCTTGGATCGCCCACACCGCATGAACCGTGGAGTAGTCGAACTCAATCCCTTGACCGATACGAATTGGACCCGATCCGAGAACAACAACCTTTTCTTTCGTCGTTTCTGTTACTTCATCTTCTTGCTCATAAGTGGAGTAGTAATATGGCGTTGAAGCTTCGAACTCAGCCGCACATGTATCTACCATTTTGTAAACAGGCTTGATGTTGTTTTGCAAACGGAATGTTCTTACGTCCGCTTCTTTCGTGAAGGTCGAGCAGCCTGCCAATGTACGAATTTCCGCTACAGCACGGTCTGTGAAGCCTTTGCGCTTGATTTCGAAAATAAGCTCAGCTGTCAAATCCTTCGCTGCAATTTCCTTTTCATACGCGATAAGTGCGCTTAATTTGTTCAAGAACCACCAGTCAATTTTCGTCAAATTCTGCAGTTGTTCCACGGTGTAGCCTCTGCGATAAGCTTCTGCTAGTAAGAACAGACGCTCATCATCTGGCTTTTGCAAACGTAATTCTAATGTTTCTTTATCAAGTAAATCCGTTTCTTTCAAGAACAAGCGGTGAACGCCGATTTCAAGGGAGCGGACTGCTTTGTGAATGGACTCTTCAAAAGTACGGCCAATCGCCATAACTTCCCCTGTCGCTTTCATTTGTGTTCCTAACTTACGGTTAGCTGCTGTGAACTTATCGAACGGCCAACGTGGAATCTTGGATACGATGTAATCCAATGCTGGCTCGAAGCAAGCATATGTTTGTCCTGTAACTGGGTTAACAAGTTCATCAAGTGTATAACCAATCGCAATTTTCGCTGCCATTTTCGCAATTGGATAGCCAGTTGCTTTGGAAGCAAGCGCCGAAGAGCGACTTACACGCGGGTTAACTTCGATAACATAATATTGGAAGCTATGTGGATCTAGTGCATATTGAACGTTACATCCGCCTTCGATGTTCAGAGCACGAATGATTTTCAAGGAAGCGGAACGAAGCATTTGGTACTCACGGTCTGACAATGTTTGGCTTGGTGCTACTACGATACTGTCGCCTGTATGTACACCAACTGGATCAAAGTTCTCCATGTTACACACAACGATACAGTTGTCGTTCGCATCACGCATGACTTCGTACTCGACTTCTTTCATACCCGCGATACTGCGCTCTACGAGACACTGACCGATTGGGCTATAACGAATACCGGAAGCAACGATTTCCACTAGTTCTTCCATCGTGTTACAAATACCGCCGCCTGTTCCACCTAGTGTGTAAGCAGGACGAATGATGATCGGGAAGCCGATTTCATTTGCAAAATCAACCGCTTGAGCCACTGTTGTAACGATAACGCTATCTGGTACTGGCTGCTCTAGCTCTCTCATCAAGTCTCTGAAAAGGTCACGATCTTCCGCTTTCTCAATCGCAGTAAGCTGTGTTCCTAGAAGCTTAACGTTCTCGCTCTCTAGCACACCTGCGCGAGCAAGTTCAACGGCCATGTTAAGACCCGTTTGTCCACCTAGTGTTGGAAGCAAACCATCGGGACGCTCTTGACGAATGATTTGCGTAACGAACTCAAGCGTGATCGGCTCGATGTATACTTTATCAGCCATGTTCGTATCTGTCATGATCGTAGCTGGATTGCTGTTGATCAGGATGACTTCCATGCCTTCTTCTTTCAATGCTTGGCAAGCTTGCGTACCAGCGTAGTCGAACTCCGCCGCTTGACCAATAACAATCGGTCCGGAACCGATAACGAGAATCTTTTTGAGTGTATTATTTTTTGGCATATTGCAGTTCCTCCTTCACAGATGTCGATGCCGTGGAAGCATTCCACTGAGCAAGCATTTGCGCTTGGCGCGGCTGCTGTGGGTTATCTAGTTTGTGCTGACGAATCAGCGAGATGAAATCATCGAACAGGTAGCTGGAGTCAAATGGTCCAGGTGCTGCCTCTGGGTGATATTGAACCGAGAATGCTGGGTATTGCTTGTGGCGTAAGCCTTCGATCGTGCGATCGTTATTGTTAATGTGCGTCACTTCAAGGTTCGTTCCTTGGATGGAATCTTCCTTTACCGTGTAGCCATGGTTTTGTGATGTAATGTAGCAACGTCCGGAGATTAAATCTTTAACCGGGTGGTTACCGCCGCGATGACCGAATTTCAATTTATCTGTATCGGCTCCGCAAGCAAGTGCGAACAATTGGTGTCCCAAGCAAATTCCGAATAATGGAATGTCGCCTAGCAAGCCTTTAATCATTTCTACAGCGTGTGGAACATCCTTCGGATCCCCAGGGCCGTTAGACAGCAATACGCCGTCTGGTGCTAAGCGACGAATTTGTTCAGCTGTTGCATTCTGTGGAACAACCACAACATCACAATCGCGCTTGCTAAGATCACGGATGATTCCGCTTTTTGCACCGAAGTCGACAAGTACAACGCGTTCTTTGTGCCCAGGAGCACCGAATACGCTTTTCGTAGACACACGGGAAACTTGATCCGTCATCAGAGGCGTGCTCTTCAGCGTTGCCATCAATTCCTCAACGGATTTATTCGAAGTTGTGATGATACTTTTCATTACGCCATAGTGACGAAGTTTGCGAGTCAACATACGTGTGTCAATGCCGCTGATCCCAACGATGCCATATTCTTTCAACAGGCTGCCGAGCGTGTACTGAGCTCTCCAGTTACTTGGGATTTCTTCATGCTCACGCACAACGAAACCGTGGATGAATGGACGCACAGACTCGAAGTCATCACGAATCACACCGTAGTTCCCTTGTAGTGGATACGTCATCGTTACGATTTGTCCACAATATGAAGGATCCGAAAGCACCTCCTGATAACCTGTCATTCCTGTATTGAATACTACCTCGCCGACGGATTCACCTTCACTACCGAACGATTTTCCTGTAAAAAGAGTGCCGTCTTCCAGCAACAATCTTGCCTGCATGTTCTTTCAACTCCTTCGCTATTGTCAGGCGGTTCTCACGAACCGCAGATGTCATGTTTACACTTTAACGCTTCACGGACTTGCATAAAGATAAATCTTCTTGTATAAATATACACGATTTTTCATTCATCGTATAGATGCTTCTCGTGATTTGGGCTTTAAAATTAAGGCTATTTCTTGAACTCAGGAGTAAACAACTTTACCCGAAGCAATCGTGACAACCGGCCAACCTTGCAGCTCCCAGCCGATGAACGGAGTGTTCTTGCTGCGTGATACGATTTCTTCTTTCAGAACTGCTTTCGTTGTATCTAGATCAACGATTGTAATGTCTGCCGCGCTGCCAACTTCTAAAGTTCCGTATGGAAGACCGAATACTTCAGCAGGCTTTTTGGTCATACGATCCACAAGGAAGCCAAGTGTCCATTTGCCTGTAAGTACAAATTTCGTATACAGCAAGGAGAATGCTGTTTCGAAACCAAGGATTCCGAATGGTGCCATCATCATGCCTTTGGCTTTCTCTTCTTCCGTATGCGGCGCATGATCCGTTACGATGATGTCGATCGTGCCATCTTCCAAACCTTCGATAACAGCCTGTACATCACGTGGTGTGCGAAGCGGCGGGTTCATCTTCCAGTTCGCGTCCATTCCTGGGATGTCTTCTTCAGAAAGAAGTAAATGATGCGGACACACTTCAGCGGTAACCTTGATGCCGAACTGTTTTGCATGACGGATCAATCGAACCGACTGCTCTGTGCTGACGTGACACACGTGGTAGTGTACCCCAGTTGCTTCCGCTAGTAATACGTCGCGGCCAACATGAATCGCTTCGGATTCGTTCGGGATACCTTTCAAGCCATGTTTTGTCGCGAAAGTTCCTTCGTTTACCGGCGCTCCTACTACCAAGGTATCGTCTTCACAGTGTGCGATGATTGGCATACCAAGTGATGCAGCTAGTGACATCGCATCCTTCATCATTTGTGCGCTTTGAACGCCAACGCCATCGTCCGTGTACCCGATAACGCCCGCTTCTTTCAACGCTGCGAAGTCAGTTAGCTCACGACCAAGCTCGTTCTTCGTGATAGTTCCGTAAGGAATGACGCGCACAACACCTTCTGTTGCTGCTTTATCTAATATGTAATTTACCGTATCTACGGTATCAATAACCGGTCTTGTGTTTGGCATGCAGGCAATCGTTGTAAAACCGCCTCTTGCCGCAGAACGTGTTCCAGTTGCGATGTTCTCTTTATGTTCGAAACCAGGTTCTCTCAAATGTACGTGCATATCAATGAATCCCGGTGATACAAGCTTGCCAGCAGCGTCAATGACTTCATGACCCGCGGTTTGCGGCACTTCACCATTAGTAGCGTCAAGTACCTGTGCAATTTTATCATTTTCGACTAAAACATGTTTCTTCGTTTGTACATTATTCGCATCAACGGTTAGTCCGTTTAGAATCCAAATTCCCATCTTGTGAAATCCTCCTCAGATTTATGATAAAGCTCGTTCGATGACAGCCATACGAATCGGCACGCCGTGAGCAATTTGTGTAAAGATTTTGGACTTCTCATGTTCCACGAGTTCATCATCAAGCTCCACATTGCGATTAACTGGTGCTGGATGCATGATGATTGCATGAGGAGCCATGCGGCTTGCACGTTCAACGGTTAACCCGTACTGCTCGCGGTATTCCTCAGCTGATTTAATAAGCCCTGTATCGTGACGTTCCAGCTGTACACGAAGCATCATAACTACATCAGCTTTCAAAGCCTCCTCGAAGGAAACATAAGGTGCAAACTGTGCCAACTCAGGAGCCTGCATACTTGCAGGAGCACAGAACTGAACTTTCGCTCCTAGGGCGATTAAGCCCCAGAGGTTTGAGCGTGCTACACGGCTGTGAAGAATGTCTCCGATAATGGAGACTGTCAAACCTTTGATAGCGCCGAATTGCTTACGCATTGTATAGAAATCAAGCAACGCTTGCGTTGGATGCTCGTTGTTGCCGTCCCCCGCGTTGATGAGCGGGATTTTGATTTTCTCAGCCAGCTCCTGCAGTACACCGTTAGGCTTCAGTCGAATCACACCAGCGTCAATCCCCATAGATTCCAGCGTGCGAACTGTATCGTAAATGGACTCGCCTTTTTGCACACTGGATTCAGCTGATGAGAAGTTCAGCACATCTGCACCTAGTCGCTTTTGCGCTAGTTCGAAGGAGAAACGGGTTCTTGTACTATTTTCAAAAAATAAGTTGGATACGAATTTGCCTTGGAATTGGTTATTTACTTTGTTAGGGCTTTGTTCCCAATAGGCTGCACGATCAAGAATGCTTGTGATCTCCTCTGCACTTACGCCTTTCAGTCCCAAGAAATGTCTAGTTGTATATGTACTCACGCTACTCACTCCTGTTTCCCCCTTTGGATAACAACTTCATCTTTATCATCAATTTCCGTTAACATCACTTCAATGCTCTCACTCTTGGACGTTGGTACATTCTTACCCACATAATCAGGCCGAATGGGAAGCTCCCGATGCCCTCTGTCCACAAGTACAGCCAGTTGAATCATTTGCGGTCTGCCTAAATCAATTAGCGCATCCATCGCGGCTCTTACCGTTCTTCCGGTATATAGCACATCATCGAAAAGGATGATTTTGCGATCTTGAATTTGCATTTTGCCGCCTTCTTGCACGTTCTCCACCGATCTGACTTTCACGCGATCATCGCGATAAGACGTGATGTCAATCTCTCCTACTGGAATCGGTACGCCTTCAATTTCTAAAATCCGTTCTGCTACTCGCTTCGCTAAGTAAATGCCTCGGGTCCGAATACCAATCAAGGTACAATTCTCTACACCTTTATTCTTTTCCAGTATCTCGTGTGCAATCCGCGTAAGTGCTCTACGAATTCCCATTTCATCAATAATGGTGTGTTCGGTGGTCTCATTCATCGTTTCCGCCTCCTGGCAAAACTGTCATCGTCAGCATTCACATACGTTTTCTGGTGGTAAAACCAAAAAACTCCTTGCCCAATTCTTGGCAAGGAGTTTACGAGTGCATAAAGAGATAGAGCGGGGCTGCTGGATGCGCACATCCTTAAGCTTACTGAATGCTCGATTCAGTATTACCCGACTTTTCTTATCGTTTTACCTTGCCAGCCTCTCTGGACTGTTTTTAAAGGCACATATGTAATTAAAAGAATTATGCCACTTTCGACATGATAAGTCAATGTTTTTTGATCTTCTTTTTTTGAGCAAATTCGAGACCATGTGTTATAATTTACATATAAACTCGCTTTTCCACCTAGTAAATTCCAATTCAACGAGGGTACAAAATGAAGGAGGAAACTATGTTCAAATTGTTTAGGTATTTGAAGCCTTACCGGGTTTCCGTTGTTGCAATCATTACATTAATGCTCTTGCAATCGCTCGCACAACTGTACTTACCAACGCTACTTGCGGACATTGTAGATGTCGGTGTAGTGAAAGGTGACGTAAGCTACATTCTTCGATTTGGTGCTTATATGCTTCTGGTTGCCATGGGGGGCATGGCCTGTGTCATGGTGGCCAGTTATTTGCTCGCTAAGACAGCAACTGGCTTCGGGAGAGATTTACGACGTACACTCTTCTCTCATGTCGAGAGCTTCTCCTTGCATGAATTCGATAAGCTTGGAACGTCTTCTCTGATTACTAGAACAACGAATGATATTGCGCAGGTACAACAATTAGTTGTCATGATGCGAATGTTCATTGGTGTACCTACCATGCTCGTTGGTGGTGTCATAATGGCCTCATACAAAGATACGAATCTCGCAATTGTACTATACGCTGTCATTCCTATCCTTGTTCTTGTTATTGCCGTTATTATGCGTAAAAGTCTTCCATTATTCAAAACTCTGCAAATTAAAATCGATGGCATCAATCTTGTTCTGCGAGAACATTTAACAGGTATTCGTGTCATCCGAGCTTTTAACCGATCCCATCACGAGAAAACGAAATTCGAACGAGCGAATCAAGATTTCACGCAAATTGCCATCAAAGTCAATACGATCATGGCTACGATGATGCCGATCATGATGCTTGTATTTAATCTTGGTATCGTTGTCATCCTTTGGTATGGCGGCATTCGAATTGATAACAATCAAATGCAAATTGGAGATTTGATGGCTTTCATCCAATATGCGATGCAAATCATGTTCAGCATGTTCATGATGACCATGATATTCATGATGATTCCACGAGCTTCAGCATCCGCTGTACGAATTAATGAGGTCCTTGCCATTCAGTCCAACATACATAGTGCAGACAACGCACAAACACTCCATGACGACCAAACCGTCGTTGAATTCAATCATGTAACTTTCAGTTATCCTGGTGCCGAGCAACCTGCTATTCAAGATATTTCTTTCCGAGCAAAGCCTGGAGAGGTTACAGCCATAATTGGAGGAACGGGTTCAGGTAAAACGACCCTCATCAATTTGTTACTTCGATTCTATGATGTGGAGTCTGGCACAATTACGTTGAATGGCCAACCGCTACCTTCGCTTTCCTTGGAAAGTGTTCGGAATCAAATCGGCTATGTGCCTCAGAAAGCTGTCCTATTTTCAGGTACAGTTGCTGATAACCTCCGCTTCGGTAATGATCACGCCACAGATGAAGAGCTTGCCACTGCAGCTTCTACAGCGCAAGCGGCTGATTTCATTCAAGGTATGAAAGATAACTTCCAAGCTACCCTCGCACAAGGCGGTACTAATCTATCAGGTGGTCAGAAGCAGCGCCTTGCCATTGGACGAGCACTTGCTCGTAAACCGAACATTTATATTTTCGATGACAGCTTCTCTGCCCTTGATTTCAAAACCGATGCTAAGCTTCGCGCTGCGCTTAAATCAGAAACGGCACGTGCGACCATGATCATTGTCGCTCAGCGTGTAAGCACCATTATGGATGCGAATCAAATTATCGTTTTAGATGAAGGAAGAATCGCAGGTATAGGTACGCATAGTGAGCTTATGAGAACCTGTGAGGTTTATCAAGAAATTGTTGCTTCTCAGCTATCAGAGGAGGAAAGTGCATGAGTGAGAAACCCAAAGAACCACAAAGACCCGCTGCTGGTGTCCCCATGCCAGGAAATTTCGGCCGTGGCGGGATGGCTGGCATGGGGATGCCTGTCCAAAAAGCTAAAGATTTCAAAGGCACACTGAAACGACTTCTAACGTATATGCAGCCTTTTCGCGTTTCAATTTCCGTAGTACTCCTTGCCTCCATTTTGAGCACGTTGTTTAGTATCATTAGCCCGAAGTTGATGGGTAACGCAGTTACGAAGTTATCCGAAGGCGCTATTGGCAAGCTCAAAGGCATCGCAGGTGCCAAAATTGATTTCGATGCAATCCTTCAGATCGTACTTATCCTAGCTGCCCTATATGTATTCAGCTCAGTCCTAATGTACATTCAACAACGGATAATGGTTGGGGTTACACAGCGCATCGTCTTCAATTTACGCCGAGATATCAGTGAGAAGCTCACGCGTGTTCCTCTCTCCTTCTTTGATGCAAGAAGCCATGGCGACACCATGAGCCGAGCTACGAATGATGTGGACACGATTAGTTCCACGATGCAGCAAAGCTTAACGCAGTTGATTACATCTATTGTCACTTTAATCGGTATCATTATCATGATGCTGACAATAAGTCCTCTACTCACTTTAGCTACAATTGTTACCCTGCCGCTAAGCATATTAGGAACCAAAATGATTGCTACCCGTTCTCAGAAATATTTCAAAGGGCAGCAACGAACGCTAGGCGAGCTCAATGGACATGTCGAAGAAATGTATACAGGACATACGATCGTCAAAGCTTTTGGAAGAGAAAAACAATCGGTTGATAAATTCAATGAAATTAATGATCGACTGTATCACTCTGGCTGGAAAGCACAGTTTATTTCAGGGCTCATCTTTCCTTTGATGTCTTTTATCGGGAATATTGGTTATGTGCTTGTTAGTGTCATCGGTGGCATCATGGTAACCCATAACGCAATTAAAATAGGAGACGTTCTCGCCTTCATTCAATATTCTGGTCAATTTGGCATGCCGATCACACAAGTTGCGAATATCGCGAACGTGATTCAGTCTACGATCGCAGCGGCAGAGCGCATTTTCGAATTATTAGATGAAACAGAAGAAGTTTTGGAGAAAAAAGTGACGGATTCCGTTGCTCACGTTAATGGGCATGTCCAGTTCGAGGATGTTTCCTTCGCCTACAAAACAGATACACCACTTATCGCCAATATGAACATTGATGTGAAGCCAGGACAAACTGTAGCTATTGTGGGGCCAACTGGTGCAGGCAAAACAACGATTGTCAATTTGCTCATGCGCTTCTATGAATTACAGAGCGGCCGGATTTCCATCGATGGCGTCGATTCAAGGAACATGACTCGCAGTCATCTTCGTGGACTATTCGGAATGGTACTGCAAGATACTTGGCTCTTTAACGGCACCATCCGCGACAATATTGCTTATGGTCGTCATGGCGCTACCGAGGAGGAGATCGCATCCGCCGCACGCGCGGCTTACGCAGATCATTTCATACGAACGCTGCCGGATGGGTATGATACGATTTTGAATGAGGAAGCGTCCAATCTATCCCATGGTCAAAAGCAATTGCTCACCATTGCACGTGCGGTCCTCGCTGATCCAGCGATATTGATTCTTGATGAAGCAACGAGTAGTGTGGATACGCGGACGGAAGTTTCTATTCAACGAGCTATGAACAATTTGATGGCAAATCGTACTAGTTTCGTCATTGCTCACCGGTTATCCACGATCCGAGAAGCTGATCTTATCCTTGTGATGAATCAAGGAACGGTCATTGAACAAGGCACTCACGGGGAGTTGCTCGAACAGCAAGGCTTCTATGCCGAACTCTATCAGAGTCAATTTGCACAAAAAGCTGTATGAAACAGATTGGCTCAAACGCCCCCTTTCTGCTAATATAGGAGAGTCAATCATAAATTTGAAGGAGATGTCACCATGACCGAAATGAATACCCTAGAAATTATCCAGTTTATTAAAGAAAGCAAAAAGAAAACTCCGGTGAAAGTATATGTAAAAGGTAACCTTGAAGGCCTTGAGTTCGGCGAAGGCAGCCAAGCATTTATCACTGGCGGCAGCGGTGTCGTTTTCGGTGAGTGGAGCGTGCTTCAACCTATTCTAGAAGCTAACAAAGATAAAGTTGTTGATTTCGTAGTTGAAAACGATCGTCGCAACTCTGCTATTCCTATGCTAGATTTGAAACACATCAATGCTCGCATCGAGCCAGGCGCAGTTATTCGCGATAAAGTACATATTGGCGATAACGCGATTATTATGATGGGCGCGCTTATCAACATCGGTGCTTCCGTTGGTGATGGCACGATGATCGACATGAACGCAGTTCTAGGCGGTCGTGCACAAGTAGGCAAAATGTGTCACATTGGCGCTGGCGCTGTTGTTGCTGGTGTTATCGAGCCACCTTCTGCACAACCTTGTGTGATCGAAGATGACGTTCTAGTTGGCGCTAACGCTGTTATCCTAGAAGGCGTACGTATCGGTAAAGGTTCAGTAGTAGCTGCTGGAGCTATCGTAACACAAGATGTTGAAGAGTACACTGTAGTTGCAGGCGCACCTGCACGTGTCATCAAAAAAGTAGACGATAAAACGAAATCCAAAACCGAAATTCTAGCAGACCTACGTACCCTATAAGGTGATCTAGATCTGGAGGAAATCGTTATGCTTAGCCCTTTTGTAGAGCTGCGACGTCAGTTGCATCAAATCCCGGAGCCGGGATTCCAAGAGTTCAAAACGCAGCAGCTTCTGCTTGAGCAGTTGGCCAAGCTGCCGCAGGATCGTCTTACGATCCGCACATGGCGTACGGGCATTTTAGTCTATATCAAAGGCTTAAACCCGACTAAACGCTTTGGTTATCGCGCAGATATGGATGGGCTTCCGATTACGGAAGAGACGACGTTGCCATTCCCTTCTCAGCATCCAGGCTATATGCATGCGTGCGGGCATGATTTTCACATGTCCATCGGCATGGGGGTTGTGACTCACTTCACGGAGAATCCTATGCAGGATGATCTCATTGTGTTGTTTCAACCCGCTGAAGAAGGCCCTGGTGGTGCGTTACCGATGCTTGCTGCTGAGGAATTGCAAGATTGGATGCCTGACCAGATGGTTGCGCTCCATATTGCGCCAGAGTATCCTGTTGGTACGATCGCTGTGAGACCTGAAATCTTGTTCGCCAACACATCAGAACTGTTCATTGACCTGCTTGGAAAAGGCGGCCATGCGGCCTACCCCCATCAAGCGAACGATATGATCATCGCGGCAACACAGATGGTTGGGCAGCTTCAAACCATCGTATCCCGCAACGTGAATCCTCTGGATTCCACTGTAATTACGATTGGCAAAATGGAGGCTGGAACCAAGCAGAATATTATCGCGGAGAAGGCCCGCTTAGAGGGTACGATTCGCACTTTATCTGCTGCTTCAATGAACAAGATCAAAGGACGTATCGAAGCGGTTGCCGCGGGCATTGAAGCTTCCTTCGAATGCCAAGTCACGATTGACTGGGGCTCGAATTATCGCCAAGTGTATAATGACCCTGCATTAACCGTTGAATTCATGGATTGGCTTCGTGAACGTGACAACGTTACATTGTTCGAATGTACGGAAGCCATGACCGGTGAAGACTTTGGTTACTTTTTAGAGAAAATCCCTGGTTTTATGTTCTGGTTAGGGGTTGATACACCTCATGGCCTGCATAATGCCAAGCTTGATCCAGATGAGCGCGCCATTGATGTAGCCATCGATACGATTACGGCTTATCTACGATATAAGTCTAGCTAAAAATGATTAAGCCTCTCGATCAACCACTGGGTTGATTGGAGGCTTTTTTGTATGATGAATGTTTGGACCACCCCAACTTTGACATACCGTCATTTACTACCTCACCTTTTTAACTTTCAACCACCTCAAATTTCCCGCTACCTTTCCAATCTAACTTTACTCCACCTCATTTGCCACTGCCCCATCATTGCAACTTACTGCCACCGATAGAGCAAATAACTGGATTATATGTAGCTAATTTCACCAAAAAACACTCCAAACACAAATAACTGGATTTCTTGTAGCTAAATTTGCTCATTTTGTTTGAAACTAGCATTTCCTTTGAAATTAAATGTAGGTTATCCATCTAAACAATAAATTTGGTTAAAACATAGGGGATTAACAGTATATTTTCCATTTATTAATGAATAGTTGGGGGGTTCGGCAAACTCAGGGAGGTAACAGTATTTCTGGCGGTAATTTGCGGGGTGCGGGGTGTGGGTTTTTGTTCACGGGTTACGGTTGGTTGGAGTCGACTCAGTTAGGTCGTGGGCGTTTACGGCCAGCAACCACTGTTCTAACAGGCGTTCTTCCAATAAAAAAACCACCGCTGCTACCAGCGATGGTCCCTTTCTACAACTTGCTAACAAACCGCTGAAGACGATCCAACGATTGCTCCAACACATCTTGTGCATAGGCATATGAAATCCGAATGTACCCTTCCCCATAGGAAGTGAAGGCATCACCCGGTACAACGGCGACATGCTCTTCATGCAGCAGCCTCATCGCAAATTCTTGCGAGGACAAGCCAAACTTCGCAATTGATGGGAATAAGTAGAATGCACCATCTGGCTTTTCTAGTTCAATTCCCATTGCGATCAAACGATCATAGACATAATCCCGACGGGCTACATAAGCTTCACGCATCGGAAGTGCATCGTCGATACCTACCGTCAACGCCTCTAAGGCGGCATACTGGCTTACTGAGCTAGCACAGGTCACGTTATATTGATGAACCTTCACCATGTGCGCTGTGAGGTACGCAGGAGCCATTGTAAAACCTACCCGCCAACCTGTCATTGCATGAGATTTGGACAAGCCGTTAATGACGATTGTCTTTTCACGTAACTTACCGACTGTCGCAATGGAACGATGCTGAACGCCATACACCAACTCGCTATAGATTTCATCGGATAAAACAAATAGTTCACGATCTGCCAATAACTCCGCCAAATCAGCAATTTCTTTCTCCGTGAGTACCTGACCTGTAGGGTTTGACGGATAACATAGAATGACACAACGTGTTTTCTCAGTCAGGTAGGGTGCCAACAACTCAGCTGTTAATTTCAAGCCATTCTCTCTGGTATCCACATAGATAGGAACTCCACCCGCTAAGTGAATTAAGGGCTCATATCCAGGATAAATCGGAGCTGGAATAATAACCTCAGCACCTGGCGTCAAAATCGTTCGTAACGTAATATCAACCGCTTGACTAGCACCTGCTGTGACGATAATTTCATCCGCCGCGCGATACTCCTGGCCATACTTGACCTTCACAAAGTTAGAAACAGCTTCTCTTAGCTCAATTAAGCCAGGGTTTTGCGTGTAGACCGTTTTGTTTTGATCCAAAGCTCTTTGTCCCGCTTCGATAATATGCCGCGGCGTAGGGAAATCAGGTTGCCCTATCGTTAAGGTCAAAGCTCCAGGAATCGTGCTGACTAGATTCGAAATTTTACGGATACCTGATATTTGAATATCTTTTACTTGTGGGTTAATCAAATGCTCCAACATGAGTAGCTCTCCTCTCTCCATCGAACAAGAACTATGTTGTCCGTATCGTTGAAATTAGGTTCTCCATATCAGGTGGAATCGGCGCTTCGAACTGCATCCATTCCCCTGTTCGTGGATGTGTAAAGCCTAGAATAGCCGCATGTAAGGCTTGACCGTCCATCAACATGCCTTTGCTCTTGCCATACATCGGATCTCCAACTAGCGGATGGCCAATGAACTTCATATGCACGCGGATTTGGTGCGTACGACCGGTTTCCAGCTTTAACTCTACCAAAGTAAAGTCACCAAATCGTTCGATAACGACAAAGTGTGTTACCGCGGTTTTGCTGTTTTTCTCCGTAACGGTATACATCTTACGATCATGAGAATCGCGTCCAATTGGTGCATCGATCGTCCCTTGATCATGCTGAATATATCCGTGCACCAAGGCAATGTACTTGCGGTTGACGGTATGTGCCTTCAGTTGCTCGGCAAGGCTAGCGTGAGCCTTATCATTTTTTGCTGACATAATTAAGCCTGAGGTGTCCTTGTCAATCCGATGCACAATACCTGGACGAAGCTCGCCATTAATTCCGGATAAGTCCTTGCAGTGATACATTAACGCATTCACTAAGGTACCCGAGTAATGTCCAGGTGCTGGATGAACAACGAGTCCTCTTTGTTTATTGATGACGATCACATCACTATCCTCGTACACAACATTCAGAGGAATGTTTTCAGCCAACAACTCCACGCCTTGAGGCTCTGGAATCACTAACGCAATCACATCTTGTAAGGACAATTTATAATTGGGCTTTACTGCTTTCCCATTCACCTTAACGTGACCATCTTTGACCCATTGTTGGACGAGTGTGCGAGAAATATCTTCTTCCAACGCTTCTGTAATAAATTTATCAATCCGTTCGCCCTCAAATTGATTTTCCACTGTCCATTCAATTGGCTCTTGCGTCACGGACTCAGGTGAGGTCTGGTTTGTGTTCATGTGTTGCTCCTTTTTTCTCTTTTCGTGAAGCTAGAATCGACTCGATAAAGATCAGGATAACCCCGACAACAATACATGAATCCGCTACATTGAAAATTGGGAATATGTAATCGACTTCTTTACCAAAGAAGTTAAAATCAAATGTAAACTGGAAGAAATCCACAACTTCTGCGAATAAGGCGCGGTCAACAAAATTGCCGAATGCTCCTCCAAAAAGTAAACACAATGCGAATGGTAACAATACCTTGCCTTCACGAATGGTTCGCTGCATGTACCAGATAATACCGCACAGCACGAGAATGGTTACAATGATGAAAAACCAACGTTGATTTTGTAAAATGCCGAAGGCCGCTCCACGATTACGATGGGATGTGATCATGAAAAAATCCCCAATGACAGGGCGTTCCTCGCCAAGCGGAACCTTTTTCACAATGATCCATTTCGTAACTTGATCTAGAATGAATGCAAGAAGTGCATACAAGTAATATTTCAAATATTTCATCTAAGTGTACCTCCTACAATGTGAAAAGCATGTACATTCCTATTTTTCAAGGAATTACCTCACTAAAAAAAGCGGTCTATCGGCATCATAAACGGTATGAATGAGCTGTTAGAAGGGAGCTGTATGACCTATGAGCCATTTAACCGATGAGCAATTACAATCATTATATGTACAACTGTTGGAGGAAAAGGTTGCACTTGAAAAGCATTTCGCTTCGAATGATCAATTTGGACTCGCAAATTCGTTCTCAGATTCCATAGGCGAGCTCTCCATGTATGATAATCATCCCGGTGATATCGGGTCCGAAGTTTTTGAACGAGCGAAAGATATTTCGCTTAATGAACACGCTGAGATGCATTTAGAACAAGTCAATGAAGCATTAGCCCGTATGGAAAGTGGCGAATATGGCGTTTGTATTTTTAGCCATCAACCCATACCATATGAACGCCTACAAGCCATTCCTACAACGTTATACAGCATAGAACATGTGCCTGATCCCGACCAATCATTCCGACGCCCTGTTGAAGAACAGGTTCTTTACCCACCTTTCGGGCGTACGAGCTTCGATGAGAAAAACAATGAAACAGAATTCGATGGTGAAGATGCCTGGCAAATTGTTGAAAGCTGGGGAACCTCAAATACGCCAGCTTTCGCTGAAAGCAACCAAGTGGAAAGCTACAATGACATGTACATCGAAGCCGATGAGTTGGAAGGCTATGTAGAGTCTTTCGAAAGCTTTGTGGCCACTGATCTTTATGGTGAACATGTTACCATTGTACGAAGTAAAGCTTATAACGAATATATGCACAGTGATGAAGGCGATCCTTTTCTTGAGCCTGACAGAACTGCCGATTTGGACGAGGATTAAATACAATAATTACCCTTATTAAAAACAGGACAAACGAGCTTCGCATTTAGCGTAAGCTCGTTTGGTTCCTCTACTCGTGATAATGAGCAGTCACAACATCATTACATCTGACGCAGAGTGTTGGATGCTCTTTACTGTGCCCAACCTCTGGTGTCACTATCCAACAACGCTCACATTTCTCACCATCTGCAACAGCGATAGCAATGGCAACATCTTTGGACTGAAGTGCACCTTCAGGTACAGAAGTACCTACTGGGTGTAGGTTAACAGCGGACACGATGAACAACTGATCCAATTGCTCAAATTGTGTCAACAAAGCAAACATCGCTTCATTCGGATACAAATTCACTCCTGCCCCTAAGGAATTGCCAATGACTTTCTCCTTACGCGCTTCTTCTAGCGCCTTCAGAACATCATCACGTACTTCCAGGAATGAATTCCATTTATTTTCCAATTCTTCGTTGTACACGCCAGTCTCTACTTCCGGCAACTCAGCAAGCTGAACACTGCTTAGTTCGACTCCTGGAATGTACTTCCAAACCTCATCCGCGGTATGTGGAAGGATAGGTGAAATCAACTTCGTAATTGCAGTTAGTGCTGCATATAGCACAGTTTGTGACGCTTTACGAGCTGGATCCTCAGCCGCATTCGCATAGAGACGATCCTTAATGATGTCCAAATAGAAGGAGCTCATTTCCACCGCACAGAAGTGATGGATGGTTTGATATACAACATGGAATTCGTAAGCTTCATAAGCTTTGATAACTTTCTCGATCATACGGTTCAAACGAATCAACGCATAACGATCAAGTTCGGATAAACTCGTATAAGCAACACGATCCGTAGCTGGATTGAATTGACTCAAATTCCCAAGTAAGAAACGCATGGTGTTTCGAATTTTACGATAAACTTCAGTCGTTTGGTTCAAAATATTGTCCGAAATCCGGTGATCGGATTGATAATCCACGGAAGAAACCCATAGACGAAGAATATCAGCGCCTAGTTTTCCGCAAACCACATTCGGATCAATGGTGTTACCAATGGATTTGGACATTTTGCGCCCTTCGCCATCTAGTGTAAAGCCATGACTCAGAATGCCTTTATACGGTGATTTCTCTCTCGTTGCTACACCAGTGATCAGGGAAGAGTTGAACCAACCACGGTACTGGTCAGAACCTTCCAAATACAGATCAGCTGGCCATTGAAGCTCTGGACGCGACTCGAGAACCGCAACATGACTGGAACCGGAATCAAACCATACATCCATAATGTCCGTTTCTTTGCGGAATTCACCGTGACCACATTTCGTACAGCTAGTGCCGTGTGGAAGTAGATCCTTCTCATCCTTGATGAACCAAGCATTCGAACCTTCTTGCTCAAATAACTGGGCAACATGTTCAATTGTTTGCTCATTTACGAGTGGCTCATTACAGCTGCGGCAGTAGAAAATAGGAATTGGAACGCCCCATGCCCGCTGTCTAGAAATACACCAGTCTCCACGATCAGCGATCATGTTGTGAAGGCGTACTTCGCCCCATTCTGGCGTCCATTTCACTTGCTTGATTTCATCCAGCATCTCTTGTCTGAACTTATCGATCGACGCAAACCATTGCTCTGTTGCACGATAAATAACAGGTTTCTTCGTACGCCAGTCGTGTGCGTATTGATGCTGAATGTCAGCAGCTTTCAGCAATAAACCGGACTCCTTCAGCTGCTCAATGATCAGCTTGCCGCCTTTTTCATAGAACAAGCCTTCATAACCTGGTGCTTCAGCCGTAAAATGTCCTTGATCGTCAACTGGACAAAGGACACCGATGTTATAACGTTGACCAATTGCAAAGTCGTCTTCCCCGTGTCCAGGAGCTGTATGAACACAACCTGTACCCGCTTCTAACGTCACGTGCTCGCCAACCATAACAAGGGATTCGCGATCGTAGAAAGGATGTTGGCATGTAGCAAACTCCAACTCACTTCCTTTTACGGTCGATAATACTTCGTATTCGCTCCAGCCGATTTCTTTCGCTGCTGTTGCTAGAAGTCCTTGTGCCAGCACATATTTCTTCCCATTCGCTTGAACAACTGCGTACTCGAATTCAGGGTGCAGTGAAATCCCTAAGTTCGCTGGTAACGTCCAAGCAGTAGTTGTCCAAATGACAATAGCCGCATCCTCTGGCAGCTTGCCTTTACCGTCTTTTACTGGGAACGCTACGTAGATCGATGTAGATGTTTTCTCTTTGTACTCGATTTCTGCTTCAGCCAAGGCGCTCTCAGACGATGGGGACCAGTAGACAGGCTTCAACCCTTTGTAAACCAAGCCCTTATGCACCATTGTACCGAAAACACGGATTTGCTGTGCTTCGTAGCCCGGTTGCAGTGTGATATACGGGTTTTTCCAATCTCCGCGGATACCAAGGCGCTGGAATTGACTCTTTTGCTTCTCAACAGATTGCAATGCGTATTCTTTGCAATATTCACGGAACTCTGGAACCGTCATCTTCTTACGATCGACTTTCCCGCTATTCGTAATCACTTGCTCGATCGGCAAGCCATGTGTATCCCAACCTGGAACGTAAGGCGCGTCGAAGCCTTGCAGTGTTTTGAATCGTACGATAATATCCTTAAGCACTTTGTTTAGTGCGTGACCGATATGAATATCTCCATTCGCATAAGGAGGCCCATCGTGTAAAATAAACTTCGTTCTGCCCTTACGGCTTTCTTGCACTTTGGCATAAATGTCTTCGGCTGCCCAATGTTCTTGCATCTTTGGTTCCGCTTGAGGTAAATTACCTCTCATCGGAAACTCCGTTTGTAATAAATTTAATGTTTTGCCATAATCCATGCTTTCCACTCCATCCCTACTTCAATCTGTGAGAAAAACAAAAAAAAGCCTCTCATCCCAAAAGGGACGAGAAACTCAACTCGCGGTACCACCCTCGTTAACAAGCATCATGAACACACGCCATAAGGCGAGTCGGACAGAGCTTCTTCACTCGATCATGTGTAACGGCATGACCCGTTTCTCTCTACTCAATTCAAGAGACGCTCCTGGGGGATATTCGGTACGCTGCAGAGATTAGGCTCACACCACAACCCTAATTCGCTGACACTGCTCATAACGCCCTACTCGTTCCAGTCATAGCTTTATTGCGATACTTTTAACAGGAGTATACCCAATCTGGCAGGCATAGTCAATATGATACCTTCCTACTGCTCCATGCCTACTCTTCCTTATGTTCAAACTGCATACTTTGCCAGCCTTCTGTGTTCAATAATTCAAGTTGTGCTTCAAGCAAAGTCCGGAAGCGTGTACGATAAATGGAAGCTTGTTTCTTGAGTTCTTCGATCTCAAGAGCTACTTTGCGAGAGCGCGTCAATGATTCGTTAATAATCCGATCTGCATTTTTCTCCGCTTCTTTCAGTATTAACTGAGCTTCTTTCTTCGAATTGCTTCTGACTTCATCAGCAGCCTCTTGAGCAACGATGATTGTTTTGCTCAGCGATTCTTCAATATGCGTAAAATGATCCAAACGCTCCTGCAAGGCCATCGATTGGTTCTGCAAATCCTTATTCTCACGAATTAGCGCTTCATAATCCTTGATGACTTGATCTAGGAATTCATTCACTTGATCCTCATCATAACCACGAAACGAACGTGAAAACTCCTTATTATGTATATCTAGCGGTGTTAATGGCATCAGTGCCCCTCCTTAGCGTTTTGCGCAGCAAAACTGACTTCGTAAGCATAAGCTGAGCTTGTCTGCAAGCTAGCATACACCCATGTCTATACAGTTCAGTTCGACAGAAAATTAGCAATTCCTGCAAAGTTCGTGGATAAATTATCCACGATCATGCAAACTTGCCGATCTTCACACGAATTCGACCTTTTTTCGATACGCCTTCCACTTCAAGCACTTTAAACCTGCCAAAACCCTGCAAGGAGATCATATCGCCTTCTTTCAGTGGCTTACTTGGATCTTCCTCCAATTTCCAGTTCACGCGGCAACGACCGGCTTGGATCGGTATCAGCACTTTGGCTCGGCTAAGCCGGAATACATCGCTTACAATTCCATCCATACGCATGGAGGCAACGGAGAGATGAAGCTCATCCAATTGCACTTGCGCTAATTCCAGCTTATCTAACGAGAGCAATTCCGTTTGGACATGTACTCTATGTACTTGTGACAGATTCAAATGCAAATAATCGGCTGCATCCTGGGTTACCAAGCAATGGCAGCCACCCTCTATAACATGAATATCGCCAACCTTGTCTCGCTTCATACCGAGTCCAAGAATGGCGCCCATATAATCTCCATGTTCTAACGTAAGAAATTTGCCATCTCCAGAGGATACAGCTAACACGGCCATCGCCATGTCTTCACTATCCAAGCTGCGGTAGTCAGGAGCAATAATTGCACGTTTACGTTCTGCTGCTTCATAGCCGCCATCCAGTCGGCAATGTACATCGGGGTGTCGGTTAACGAGTGAATTTAGAATGAAAGCTTGTCTGGGATCGAGAAAATCGGTTAACTTCACGGCATGCTGCTGCGCAGCCCGCTCGACCCAATCCCAGGCTTTATCAACAAAATGATGCTCGTCTTGGTGAAAATGTCCATAAATATCTTTCGTCAAGACTAGAAAATCCCCACGATGAAATCAAGTACAGCAAAGATACCCATAACAACGAATTTCAAAGCGATCAACGCCACGATTGGCGAGAGATCAATGAAACCGATGCTTGGTATGATTTTGCGGAATGGTGCCAAATACGGTTCAACCAGCTTCGAGAGCAGTCCACCGACAAAACTGCCACGCGCGTTTGGAAACCAAGATAAGATCAAGTAACCAATAATCATGAAATAATAAATTTCTGTCAAAACGCTTAAAAAAGAGTAAACGTTATCCACGTTGTTTCCCACCTCTGTCTATGTGTTTGGGGATATGCGTCTATTCCTCGCCCATCATCTCAGAGATATGACCATGAATATCTACTGAGTCTGGTGTACAGAGAAAAATATTCGGTCCAAGCTTAGAGATAGACCCATTCAATGCGTAAACTGTACCACTCAAGAAATCTACGATTCGGATTGCTTGATCGCCGCGAACTCGTTGCAAATTAACGACAACCGCTCTACGAGCGCGTAGATGGTCTGCAATGTCCTGTGTTTCCTCATAAGTGCGGGGTTCACTTAGGACAACGCGTGAATTCTTCTGTGAATGAATACTGACGACATTCGCCTTATTTTTATTACGTAATTCGTATGGATTGGTTTCAGGTTCTTCTGTCGCTTCCACAATCCGTTCACGCTCTACTATTTCTTCCTCTTCCTGAAGTCCCAGAAAGTTCATAAATCGGTTATACACACCCATTGCGCTTCCCTCCTAACGAAATCATACATAGGAATCATATCCCCTAATCTCTAATACCCACTAGCCCTCTTTACCTACCAAAACTGTACCTAAGCGAACCCAAGTTGCACCTTCTTGAATGGCCACATCGAAGTCGCCTGACATCCCCATAGATAACTCATTCACTTCATAAGGGAACACCCTTCGTTCGTTCAATTGATCCCGCAGCTCACGTAATCCTCGAAAAACAGGCCTCGTTTCTTCGGATTCTAACTCATAAGGTGCCATCGTCATCAATCCACACACGCGAATATGTGCTAGCTTGCTTACTTCTTCAGCAAATTGAAAGAACTCTTGAGGCGATACGCCGTACTTCGTTGCTTCACCGGATATATTTACTTGCAAGAAACAATTGACTACTATCCCCAAAGCGGCAGCTTGCTTGTCCAGCTCCTTGGCAAGTGACATCCGATCTAGCGAGTGAATATAGGCGAATTTACCGATGACATCTTTCACCTTATTCGTCTGCAAATGACCTAGAAAATGCCATGTTCCACGTTCATGCAGAGCTTCCCATTTCGGCTTCACATCTTGCCAACGATTTTCCCCAATATGCTGTAGACCCGTGTTCAATACTTGTTCTGTCGTTTCTAAAGATACATATTTGGTTACTGCGATGATCTTAATGTCATTTTCTTGACGGCCTGACTGCCGACATACCGTTGCTATCCGTGCTTCAACCTCTTGTTTGCGTTCCAATACGCTCATTCTCTCTACACCTCAATTCAAACACATTGCCAGTTCCTTTCAGCGAAGACCAATCCAAGCGATCATTCGCCCTGTGGAACCCCCTTCCTTTCGATGCGAAAAGAAGAGATCAGTTCGGCAACTCGTACATAACTGAGTTACTTCGATATGGGACGACAAAATTCCTGCTTGCTCGATCAATTTCTGATTTAATAATTGCAAATTCAACATGTACTTCTCGTTGCCTCTATCGGTGATAATAGCTTCTTGTGCCTCAGGTGATATCTGTGTTTCCTCAAAAACTAACTTAACGCGCGATGCTACCGTCTGATCAACCTCATAGCAACAGACGCCAATTGACGGACCTATGGCTGCTCGGATATCGGATGGCTGGCTACCAAAAGTATGTGTCATTAAGGATATTGTAGCCATGGAAATGTTTAACACAGTACCTTTCCAGCCGGCATGGGCAAGACCCACCACACGCTGAACGGGATCATAGAAATACAACGGTACACAGTCCGCAAATTGCGCACAGAGTACGATGCCTTTCTCCTTAGTAATAAATCCATCCTTCGCTTGAAGAGCTGTTTCTCTGCTATCACGCCCCATGCCTTGCTCGATCAGACTGACGATAGCGATGTCTTTCCCATGCACCTGCTCTGCATATGTAAAGGACGCAAATGGCTGCCCTACAGCGTCAGCAACGCGCTTTCGGTTACAAACGACATCATCTTGGTTATCATTCACATGCAAGCCAAGATTTAGCGTTGAAAATGGCGGCTGACTTACTCCACCTAAACGAGAGCTAAAGCCAGCAGTAATCTCAGGAAATGATACCATCCACGGGGCTATTGGTAAAAGGACCGGCTGATCCTCATTTGAATGTAATGATGGTTGTACGACGAATGGTTCCATTGCAAATCCCTCCAACCCAGTTTGTATATCTCTACTTTAGCACAAAACAAAAAGACACACGATGTCTGATCAGCTGCTAGAGTGCTGATACAGCGTCCCCGTGTGTCCAACGTCAATTTTTAAATTGACGATTAAACTCATATACCACTTCGGTGTCGTCCGTTTGTCGATATGGCCGTACGTCTTCTAGCTTCACGAGCACAACGTCAGCACCAATTTTTACGATATGCTTCCAAGGAATGATAACATCAGTCCCTGTTCCAAACAGTCCAAAAAATCGACTCTGGTTCGGAACAACAATGGATTCAATTCGTCCTTGGCGCAGATCGAGCTCCAAATCACTGATTTGTCCAAGCTTTTTGCCGTCCACAATATTGATTACGTCCTTCGTCTGGAAATCAGATATTTTCATGAGGCCTATCACCACATATCTCATTAGAATTTGTACTGATTTTTTATTAGTATATGTGTCTTATGGGCAAAATGTCCTGAACTACAAAAAAAGACCTTCACGGCTTGTCTACCAAGGCCGTTCCAGTCTTTGTTAATTGTACTTAGGATTTCACATGTTTCTGCATCTGACAAATAGCCGATTTCTCTAACCTTGAAACCTGTGCTTGAGAAATGCCAATCTCATCGGCTACTTCCATCTGGGTCTTCCCTTCAAAGAAGCGCATAGAAAGGATCATCTTCTCTCTAGCATTCAACTTATGCATCGCTTCACGCAATGCGATACCCTCGATCCATGACATGTCTTTATTACGCTCATCGCTTATTTGATCCATCACATAGATCGGATCGCCTCCATCATGATAAATGGGCTCAAATAAGGATACAGGATCTTGAATTGCATCGAGTGCGAACACGACATCTTCTTTTGGCACATTCAAAGCTTCGGAAATTTCATAAATAGATGGCTCGCGTGAGTTTTGATTCGTTAGACTGTCTCTAACTTGTAATGCTTTGTAAGCAATATCTCTCAAGGAACGAGAAACGCGAATCGGGTTATTATCTCGTAAGTAGCGGCGTATCTCACCTATAATCATCGGTACAGCATAGGTCGAGAATTTGACATTTTGACTTAAATCAAAGTTATCAATGGCTTTCATCAAACCAATACAGCCAACTTGGAAGAGATCGTCCACATACTCTCCACGATTGTTGAACCGCTGAATCACACTCAGTACCAACCTCAAGTTGCCATTGACCAATTTCTCTCTTGCAGTTCGTTCTTGTTTAGTTTGCAGGTCAGTGAACAACTCACGCATCTCTGCATTGGTTAGCACAGGCAGTTTGGCGGTGTCAACTCCACATATCTCAACTTTATTTCGGGTCACCGTGATTACCTCCCAAGGAGAAACATTACTGTTAATTATCCCCGTGAGCGGTCGATTTATTCCTGTCACATCCCTTGCTCAGCCACTTGACAAAAGGGTACTGACTCGCTCCCTCCCGTGACTGCTGAACAATTTCGACATTTACTGCCAAAAAAATTTTTCAGACCATCTTGTTAAACTCTTTGCGAAGCCGTTTAATAATCCGTTTTTCCAATCTGGAGATATAAGATTGTGAAATACCTAACAGATCTGCAACGTCTTTCTGTGTCTTTTCTTCCCCATCCTGCAATCCAAACCGCAGCTCCATGATAATACGTTCACGTTCACTAAGCTTATCAAGTGCCTTATGTAAAAGCTTCCGATCAACTTGTTCTTCGATGTTCCGGTAAATGGTATCATTCTCTGTCCCCAATACATCAGACAAAAGAAGCTCATTACCATCCCAATCAATATTCAATGGTTCATCAAACGATACTTCTGTTCGGATCTTACTATTTCTGCGTAAATACATCAGAATTTCATTCTCGATACAGCGTGAAGCGTAGGTGGCCAGCTTAATCTTCTTCTCGGGGTCAAATGTATTTACGGCTTTGATGAGACCAATCGCTCCAATCGAAACCAAATCCTCGATGTTGATACCGGTATTTTCGAATTTCCTCGCTATATAGACAACCAATCTCAGGTTGCGTTCAATCAGCATTGCTCGGATAGCCGCATCCCCGGATGGTAATTTTTCCAATAAGTATTCTTCTTCTTCACGAGTAAGCGGCGGTGGCAATGCTTCACTACCACCTATGTAATAGATTTCCTCACCTTTGAGTCCTAGCAACATCAAAATACGATAATACGTTAGTTGAAAAAGCAGTTTCCACTTCAAGAACATGTTAGTTTCCTCCTAAGAGTTTTGCCATGGCAAAACTTTCATCGTAAGCTAAGCTGCGTTTTCCAATGGAAAACTGACTTTGTATAAATGAACCATCTAATGCCGTTGAAGTTCTCTTGAATCTTCTACTAGCAACTTATCTTTGAAGCATTAAACAGCTTGAATCAATGCAGGATGGATAATGGCTTGGTAGGAACCATCGCTGCACAGCTTTCCTCCGTCAAGCCCTATAAGCACCTTCGTAGCCTCCAATTGCGATTCATTATGCATGATCACCACCTTATCGGGTTTAATAGCCAGCATAAATTGGGTATTCCGGTTGACCCCACGGTAAGGTACGAGTCGCAAACGGTCCTGCCAAATAAACTCCTCTACACCTAAGCCGCTTATGATTTGATCCACATCTGATGAGCGTATTCTTTGCAGCCATTGCTCAGGCAGCACATCTCCCCATTCCGATACTTCCATAACCATAACTGGTGTTCGCGTCAATGGATCATACAGTTGGTTGCCTGTATCAATCAAGCCTTTGCAGGTAGCACGGAAATCCCCAATATGAATAGTGACCTCGGCCAAATAGGTTGTCATAACCTCGCGTTGTTTACTGCTTTGGAACACCGTTCGAAACCACCAAACTAGAGGAAGCAGCAGAAGGACCACAAACATGATGCTACCAATTTGAAATTGAAAAACTGCGACACCAGATTGTGTAAATACGATTCCCTTCATAACATCAGAGGAAGAGGCAAGCACATAATGGATGCCAAACATCCCTCCAGCAACAGCAAAATTAATGAGTAAAAACGTTCCCATATTCCGCAATGAATTTTGTAAGGAACCGTAACCAAAAGCAGTCATAATCATACCTGTACAGAACATACATTTCACAGAAAATGTAAAAAGTAACGTTGGAACTGGTAAAAACATCATGACGACATACGATGCCCCTAATGCTGCAGAAAGTGCAATTCTCCACCATTTGAACGCTATTTTCCGCGTTTTTGCAGTAACCAAAAGTAAGGCTGCATCCACCAGAAAGTTCAACAGGAAAATGAGATCCGCATAGACGACCATGCCATGCCTCACCTCCAAGAAGGGCACTATCTAGCAATTTCGTGACGAAACTTTAAGGTTCTAAATCAGTATATTGGATTCCAAGTTCAAAGTCTGTCTAAACATGCTAGTAGGAAGCTACTTTTTTTGTCAGTTAACGCGGCCCCGTCCACAAGAGAAAAGCTTACGGAACAACAAAAAACCGAAGCTTCTACATCAAGTAGGGCTTCGGTCTCTAGACAATTATTATGTAATTATTTGTCAGTATTGCGTCCGCGATTTCGTAAGAAAGTCGGAATATCTAATTGATCGTTAGAAGGTTGTGCGCCAAATGGTTTAAGATTATTTAACCGGTTGTCAGGTGCTGACGTCTCTGGTTGTCCTGGTGAAACCGGACGTTTGATAGACTGATGAATAGGAGCCGCTTTATGTTCGAAACCAGTTGCAATTACAGTAACTAAGATCTCATCTTTTAACTTCTCATCAATTACAGCACCGAAAATCATATTTACCTCAATGTCAGAAGCAGATGCCACAATATCAGCAGCTTCATTTACTTCGTACAAGCTAAGGTTCATACCGCCTGTGATATTCATCAAAACACCACGTGCGCCTTCGATAGATGTTTCCAGCAATGGACTAGAAATCGCTTTTTTCGCCGCTTCTGCTGCGCGATTCTCACCTGTAGCTACCCCGATCCCCATAAGGGCGGAACCGCGTTCAGTCATAATCGTTTTGACATCTGCAAAGTCCAAATTGATAAGTCCTGGTACTGCGATCAAATCAGAGATCCCTTGAACACCTTGGCGAAGAACATTATCCGCTTCGCGGAACGCTTCAAGCATCGGAGTCTTTTTGTCAACAATCTCAAGTAGACGATCGTTCGGGATAATAATGAGTGTATCTACTTTCTCTTTCAATGCAGCAATCCCTTGCTCCGCTTGTAAAGAACGCTTACGCCCTTCGAAAGTAAACGGTCGCGTCACTACGCCAACCGTAAGTGCGCCTACTTCTTTTGCAATTTCCGCAATGACTGGAGCAGCTCCTGTACCTGTACCGCCGCCCATACCTGCCGTTACGAACACCATATCTGCGCCGCGAAGCGTATTCAGAATCGTCTCCCTTGACTCTTCTGCTGCTTTCTTCCCGACTTCAGGATTTGCACCTGCACCTAGACCGCGGGTCAATTTATCGCCAATTTGCAATTTATGAACGGACTTGGCCAAATGAAGCGCCTGTGCATCCGTATTTACGGTAATAAATTCAACACCTTTAACACCGTTTTCAATCATGCGATTAACTGCATTACTACCGCCGCCACCAACACCAATGACTTTAATTTGAGCCAATTGGTCTAAATCCATATCAAATTCAAACATATGAGCCATATCCCCCTAACTTAACGTTCACTAAATGAATTCACTGAAGAAATTTTTAACTCGATCAACCCAACCTGGCTTTTGACTATCGGAGGATTTTTTGGTAGTCTTGACAGCCAGTTTTTTGGTGATGCCTGAATTACGATTCTTCATGTATTTGGAGACAAATTGAATAATACCAACACCACTTGTGTAGGAAGGATCACGTACCCCGATGAAATCAGGCACTGCAATGCGTACAGATGTGGCCAGTTCGGATTGTGCAATCGCAAGAATACCTGGCATACAAACTGTTCCACCAGTTAGTACATAACCACCTGCAAGATTCCCAAATCCCAAACGATGAACTTCGGCACGAATTAATTGGAAAATCTCTTCGACACGAGGCTCAACGATATTTGCAAGATCAACTTGAGAGAACTCTTTTTCAACATTGCTGCCCATTCTCGTCACTTTAAACACTTGATCAGGCGCGGAATCTTCCACAGATGCACAGCCATATTTCAATTTGATCTTCTCAGCAATTTCCAGCTGCGTATGCAAGCCAATAGAAATATCATTGCTGATAAATTCTCCGCCAATCTGAATCGTTGACGTTGCAACTAAATTACCTTCGTCGAAGACAGCAATTGTTGTTGCGCCAGCACCGATATCAACTAATACGGTTCCAACAGCCTTCTCATCTTTGGAAAGTGCTAAATTACCAGATGCAAGCGACATTAAAATAAGTCCTGCAACCTTCAATTCGGATTTTTCCACAACACGCATTAAATTATGTATGCCCGTTTTCGCTCCAGTAATAATCGTCGCTTCTACTTCCAAACGAACACCGATCATACCGCGTGGATCATTAATACCTTCTTGCCCATCAACCAAATATTGCTTAGGTACAACTCCAACTATTTCACGTTCGGGAGGTAATGCGATGACCCTTGCCGCTTGAATGACGCGATCAATATCTTCTTCTCCGATTTCTCGGTCATCATTGGAAACAGCAACAACGCCGTGACTTGATTGAAGAGAAATATGATTTCCTGAAATTCCAACGTAAACCTCGGAAATTTGTATACCGACCATTCGTTCAGCATGATCAATAGCACTTCGAATTGAATGTACAGTTTGATCAATGTCAACGATTGCGCCTTTACGAATACCCTCTGACTCGGCAGATCCCACTCCTATTATATTAATGGTTCCGTTAACAACTTCCCCAATAATAGCTCGAACTTTGGATGTACCGATGTCTAAACTAACAATGATATCATTGTTGCTCAAGCCCCTGGCACCTCCTGTAACTTAGGTAAAATTGCAAAATCTTCACAAATACTTTTATACGTATTCCACACAACCGCCATATTCCCTCTTTTTTCTACATTTTTTTTGCATTTAAAAACCAACTTCAACTTCTCATTTCAATGTTGTAAAATGCAAACAATTTTGTCTAGTAAATACAAGAAAAAATAGAGTATGCAGATAGAGCCTATTTAACCATAAAACTAATTTTAACATTTTTTTCAGAGATTGAGTAGTATCTGCTACGATTTTTTGTGAGTCCCTCCGCACGATGACGGTTATTATGGCTTTGGTGTTGATTTCGGCGTAGGTTTCGGGCTGGACTTAGGTTCCGTTTTGGAATCCCCTTTGGAATCTCCACTTACTGCAAAAGGTGTGTGATATTCAACTTCTAGCATCGTGATGACCCCATTCGTAATGTGGTCCTCTGCTAAACCAGCAATATAACCCGGCAAGTTATCAATTCTATCTGGCAGATAAGCAATGGTTGTATGGATTTCGAATTGTGACCGTGTGTAAATCTTAATTTTGTCTGGGTACGATTCCGAAGGATCCGGCTTAATCTCTGAAACGTCTGACAAAGCACTCTGCGGAATTTCTCCTAGTATTTTACAAAGTGCCGCTTTATTCGGATCCGTATCGGTCCAACCCGTTAAGATTGGCATGTCGAGCGGGATACTGCTGCCAGCTGGCAGGTCAATGACATTGCCATCTGCGAGCACAGCTTGCTTTTTACCATTAGGATCAATTTGGAAAGCTACTTTAGGGAATTCTTCGACTTGAATGTGAATGACACCCGGGAACATCTTCTTCACGGATGCACTCTTGATCATAGGCATCTCAGAGATCCGCTGTCCAATCGTCTTGGAGCTCACTGCAAAAAAACGATCTCCCACTGCAACTTGACTAGCTTGTCCAATTGCATCCGAGGCTAATAGCACATTTCCCTCAATATCAATCCGACTAATCCGACTAAGTGAAGATTGAAAAAACAAAATGATTAGCACAGTTAGGAAAAAAATGATCAAAAAAGAGAGCAGCTTCCGATTCGTACGCGTACGCGGCTTAGGTACAGGCAGCGTTGGTACTTTGTTATCTTCGGACAAGAGGGGCACCACCTAATTATATTTCTGACGAATCGAGTGAATATCGTGAATCCCCTCCTGCTTACAGGAAGGGATACGCGATAGCCAAACAAGATTTTACTCACTGGGAACCGGAGCTTGTCGACGCACAGAAGCCCCAAGTCTGACTAGCATATGTTCGATCCTATCATAACCTCTATCGATGTGATGAATTTGCTCAACGATCGTCGTGCCATGCGCAGCTAGACCGGCGATTACAAGAGCAGCACCAGCCCGTAAATCAGTTGCTTCAACTGTAGCTCCATACAACCTTGGCACACCACGGATAAAGGCTGAACTCATATCTACGCGAATATCCGCCCCCATCCGGGACAATTCATCCACGTGCTTAAATCTACCTTCAAATATCGTTTCTTTCATCACACTTAGTCCATCTGCTAGAGATAAAAGTACCATAACTTGTGATTGTAAATCCGTTGGGAAAGAAGGATGAGGCGACGTCACGATACGTTCAACTGCTTTGGGTCTTGTCTTGCAGCTTACATGTATTATATCACCGTCTGCGATGATTTGAACACCTGCACGCTTAAGCACATGGATAACAGAGGTTAAATGAGCAGGGTTTACTCTTTCCAAAGTAATGTTTCCTCTGGTTGCCGCTGCAGCAACTAGAAAGGTCCCAGCTACAATACGATCTGGAATAATCCGATATGTGCAAGGAGACAACGTATTAACGCCACGAATCGTGATCGTATCTGTTCCTGCTCCGATAATGTCAGCGCCCATCGCATTCAAGAAATTTTGCAAATCCTGTATCTCTGGCTCGCGTGCAGCATTATATATCGTTGTCGTGCCCTCCGCTCTCACTGCGGCCATCATAATATTCTCGGTCGCACCGACGCTTGGAAAGTCCAAGAAGATCTCATTGCCTTGCAATGTTTCTGCGGTACAAACGATTCTATTGGCATATTCTTCAATCTCGGCTCCAAGAGCCTGCAAACCTTTGAGATGCAAATCGATTTTACGTTCGCCGATTGCACAGCCGCCAGGTTGATATACAGTGACAGTGCCGAATCTAGCGAGCAGCGGACCCATGAGAAAGATGGAAGAACGCATCTGACCCATCAATTCTTCGGGGATGTGGGAGGAATGAACTGTGGAAGTTGTAATGGTTACCGTATCTCCTTGCTGCTCGGCTCGACAACCTAGTGAACGAAGAATATGCAGCATGGTGTCGATATCGAGCAGATTAGGAACATTGTGTAAAGTATGCGTACCACTAGCAAGTAAGCACGCAGCTAATATGGGTAATGCGGCGTTTTTAGCGCCGTGTATCTGGATGGCTCCCGTAAGAGGTCTTCCACCTTCGATAACGAGCTTCTCCAAAATTCCACCTCCGATTTACCTCTCACCCATTACCAGAACCTCAGGTACTAGCTTAATACCGTACGATTGCTCTACGATCTGCTGCACTTCGTTGATAAGAGTGAGAACGTCCTCGGCTGTAGCTTCTCCCGTGTTAACAATGAAATTGGCGTGAAGCATAGAGATCTCTGCTCCACCGACACGTTTGCCTTTCAGGCCTGCTTCTTCGATGAGCTTCGCTGCGAAGCCCCCTTCGGGGTTACGGAATACGCTTCCTGCGCAAGCTAATTGCAGAGGTTGGGTACGCAGTCGCCGATCTCGGTAAGCGGCCATGGCCCCTGCGATTTCGTTGCGGTCTCCAACCTGTAATTCAAAGACAGCTTCTGTTACAATGCCAGGCAATGTGTGCAAAATAGAATGTCGATAAGCATATTGTAAATCTTCTGCCTGCATGACGACCAATTCCCCTGTATCCAGGATGACTTCAGCCTGCTTGAGTATGCGTGACACATCGGACCCGTGAGCCCCTGCATTCATGTAGACGGCGCCTCCCACAGAACCGGGGATCCCTGAAGCAAACTCCAGTCCGGTCAAACCTTCTCTGGCTGCGAGTACAGACAATTTAATGAACGAATAGGACCCTCCTGCGTAGACCATCGCACCTTCAAAACGAAGGGTATCTAGCGCCTGACCTAACTTAATCACGACGCCTCGAATTCCTTTGTCTCCCACAAGCAAGTTGGAGCCCCTTCCGATAACGGTCCAAGGAACGCCACGCTCATGAAGAAACTTGATGGATGCAGCTACCTGCTCTTTGGAGTGGGGAATAATCAAGCAATCAGCCGGACCGCCGATTTTCCAAGTGGTGTAAGGAGCCAGTCGTTCATTCGTTCTTATCTCGCCAATATTTGATGCCTTTAAGTCGGCTATTAACTTCTGCATGGGAAAACCTCCTTCACAGAACGTAGGGCGAAATGTAGAAATGTAAGATCTAAGACATACAAGTTCTGACATTTCATTCATAAGGAGTTTAACGAAGTCGGCCGTTCTTCGTTCCTTGCTCACTTATGAAGCCTTAGGTGTCTGTCACGGTTATAGTGTAGTTTATGTAAAATCGGTTAGAGTGTGACAATCGCCTATACGCTTTAACAAATTCAAAACGAATTACTATGCGCTTCGATTAATTTCACGATGGCAGCTACAGCATCACTCTCATTACGTGATTGCATAGCTGCTTTATAAGTCTCACGGTTCTTGTAAAGCGCTTCGACATGATCGGCAAGTCCGTCAGCGGTTAAATCTTCTTCCTGAATCACATCGGCGTAACCTGCCTTCTGAAAGGATGCTGCGTTCAGAATCTGATCTCCTCGACTGGCTTGACGGGATAGCGGTATTAACAGCATTGGTTTCTCTAAACCTAGAAACTCAAAAATAGACGTTGCGCCTGCACGGGAGATGACGAGTTCCGTCATTGCCAGTACATCAGGAAGCTCCTCGTTCAAATACTCAAATTGCTTGTATCCACGGGTAGGAAGATGCTCTGTAGACACATTTCCTTTACCACACAAATGCACAATTTGAAATTGTTGGAGTAATCGACCTAAGTTAGCGCGTACAGCTTGATTCAGCACCTGCGAACCTAAGCTTCCACCCATGACTAATATTACCGGCTTCTGAGAATGGAAATCACATAGCTGATGCGCACGCGAAGCTTTACCACTATTGATATGTTCACGGATCGGCAAGCCCGTAAGAACAGACTTCCCGCCCTTAATATGCGAAAGGGATTCAGGAAAGGTAACACAGACCTTCGTTGCAAAAGGAATCGAAATTTTATTCGCCAGTCCTGGTGTCATATCGGATTCATGGATAATAACAGGAATATTGTTCATACGGCTCCCAAGAACGACAGGAACGGAAACGAACCCGCCTTTCGAAAAGACAATGGCGGGCTTCAAACGTTTAAGTAACCGATACGATTCATAAACACCTTTCATGACTTTAAATGGATCTTTTATATTTTTGAGATCAAAATAGCGACGCAATTTCCCTGAAGAAATCGGGTAAAAGGGAACCCCTTCTCGATCAATGATCTCTTTTTCAATACCTGTAGCCGAGCCTATGTATTTGACATCCCAACCTTGCTGCTTCAACTTATGAATCAGAGCTAAATTAGGGGTAACATGGCCAGCGGAGCCTCCTCCGGTAAATACAATTGTCTTCATTCCCCTGTCACCTCGAATAGCGGGATATATTAAGCAGGATGCCGACGGATGTCAGCATGAGTGTCAGTGAAGACCCCCCTGCACTTATGAAAGGCAGCGTAATGCCAGTTACCGGAAACATCCCAATAACTACGCCAATATTAATAATAACTTGTACGGCGATCATGCCGATAATTCCTACTGCAATTAAGCTGGCAAATGTGTCAGGTGCTGTAATAGCTGCACGCATCCCCCGCCATACTAAGATGGTAAATAGCAGTAGAACCAATGTGCCTCCAATAAAACCAAGTTCTTCAGCGATGATGGAAAAAATAAAATCAGTTTGCGGCTCTGGTAAGTAACTATACTTTTGCCGGCTCATTCCGAGTCCAAGTCCTACTAGTCCGCCTGGTCCAATCGCATATAAAGATTGAATAGATTGATAACCAGCGCCAAGTGGATCCTGCCACGGGTCTAGAAAGGCTGTTATCCTTTTTAGACGATATGGAGCGGCAATAACGAGTCCAATAAAACCCGCAACCCCTATCATACCTAGATAGGATAGATGAAGCAATCTTGCGCCAGCCGTGTAAATGATTAAGAGCGACGCACCAACAAGTACGACCCCAGTTCCTAAGTCAGGCTGCAGCATGATCAGACCGAATGCCAACCCCATAATACCTAAAGGCGGCATCAACCCTTTGGTTAGCAGTGTAATCTTGGACTGATTTTCAGATAGCATTTTGGAAAGAAAGAGAATCATCCCTATTTTCATAAATTCAGACGGTTGAATCCCGAAAGCTCCGATACCTAGCCAACTTCTGGCTCCGCCACGAATCACGCCGATACCAGGAATCAAAACAATGACCAACATACCAAAGCAAACAAACAAGGCCAACTTAGCAAATCGTTTCCACACCAAATAATCCACATTCATCGTGAAGAACATCGCTACAATTCCTAGTACGGCGAAAATCAGTTGTCTTTTTAAATAATAAAAAGAATCACCAAACTCACGAAACGCAAGTACACTACTAGCGCTGTAGACCATAATAACGCCGATTGTCAAAAGCAGCAAGGTTGGAATAATAATCCAAATGTCAGGAGCGGAGCGTGCTTTACCCATTACAGACACCTCTTTGTCAGTTGTGGGCTCCCTCCTACTGGCTAGTTTACAGACATCGGTCTGTTCACCTACTAGTCCATTAGAGTGGATAAGCCCTACTTAAAGGTTATGCACGGACTCCTTAAACATGCGTCCCCTGTCCTCATAGGATGGAAACATATCCCAACTTGCACAAGCTGGTGATAGAAGCACAATGTCTCCTTGCTCACTCATTTGCCAGGCAAGCTGCACGGCTTGTGAAACCGCGTCCGCTGCATCCTTAGCAGTATCGACGGTTTGTACCTTGCTAATCCCTGCCAACTCGGCAATATGCTTGATTTTCTCTTTGGTTTGCCCTAAAGTGACAATTCCTTTGATGCGTTCACGAAAAGTTGGTAACAATTCCATGTAATCCGAACCGCGATCCAAGCCGCCAGCTATCAAGACAACAGGTTGATTGAAAGCCTCAATGGTCACTATGGTAGCGGCTGCATTCGTTGCTTTAGAGTTATTATAAAAACTTACACCATCAAGTTCTCTCACAAGCTCTAGGCGGTGTTCTACGCCTTGGAACTTTCTTAACACATCAGCAATCACAGGCAGTGCTACGCCAGCTGTAATGGCCGCTGCAGCGGCTGCTAACGCATTGCCAACGTTAAAGCTTCCCGGTATGCCCATTTCAGAAGCCGGCATTATAGACTCGATATAATTCTGTCCGTTCGCATACACAAGACAGTCCGTCTCCGCATCCAAGTAGACACCATATGCAAGCTTTTCTTCCAGTGAGAAATGAAATTGTTTCGCTTTCAAACTTGGCATGAGACGTCGACACACTTCGTTATCCCAATTCAAAATAGCGGTGTCAGTCTCTGTTTGATTCTCAAAAATTTTTGCTTTAGAGGCGATATAATCGTCCATGGAGCCATGATAATCTAGATGTGTTTCGTAAACATTTAACAATAAGCCAATGTTTGGACGGAACGCTGTTGTGCCTTTTAATTGGAAAGAACTTAATTCAACAACCATCCAATTCTCAGCCGTCACCTCAGGTGTAGCTTCAGTCAAAGCACGGCCAATGTTCCCTGCGACAACTGGCTGCAAACCTGCCACATCCAGCATTAAGCCGATCAGCGTTGTAGTCGTTGTTTTCCCGTTAGAACCAGTGATCCCAATAATGGGTGCTTCACAGAATTGATAAGCTACCTCAACTTCTGTCACAACCTCAATACCCAATTCTTCTGCTTTACGAATCGGATCTACCGAATACGGAATCCCTGGATTTTTGACAACCAGCGCAACCCCTTCATGCACGAGGGACTCCGGATGAAACCCGCATACAACAGAAATACCCAGAGCCTCCAATTCGTCGGCTTCAGGGCACGCACTTCGTTCCTTTTTGTCATTGACTGTGACGAGAGCTCCTTTTTGATGAAAAAGCTTAGCTGCAGCGACACCGCTGCGAGCCAAGCCAAGTACAATCACTTCAAGTCCACGATAATCCCGCGGATGCTTCATGTTCTACAACACCTCATTCATATATAATCCGAGCACAGCAAGCACTAGACCTACAACCCAGAAAGTAATTACGACTCGCCACTCAGACCATCCAACCAACTCAAAGTGATGATGGATCGGACTCATTTTGAACACGCGTTTCTTCCTTGTTTTGAAAGAAACAACTTGGATGACAACAGATAGGATTTCAACTAAGAAAACTCCGCCAATAATAGCAAGAAGTAATTCTGCTTTCGTTAAGATGGCAACGGCCACAAGCCCACCACCGATTCCCAAAGAGCCGGTGTCACCCATAAATACTTTGGCAGGATGCGCATTGAAGACGAGGAACCCGAGTACGGCACCAACCATCGCCGCTGAGAAGATGGCAGCTTCTGGCTGTGTATTATTCATAGCAATAATGGTGTAAGCCCCAAATGCAATTGCACTTGTCCCCGCTAATAAGCCGTCCAAGCCATCTGTAAAGTTAACCGCATTCGAAGCGCCTAGCATCAAAATGGCCATTAACGGGAAATACAACCAACCCGCATTCATATGATACGAAACGAACGGTACATAAATATCAGTGCTATGTCCTTGCATAACGAGTAAATAACAGACAATGGCTGAAATCAATAATTGACCAAAAAGCTTTTGCTTTGCTGTAAGTCCCAATGAACGCTTAAAAATAATTTTGATATAGTCATCAAGGAATCCAACAAGTCCGTAACCTAATGAAGCTAATAATAAAATGAGTAAATCTGTATTTTTGTCAGCAAAACGAAGTGTTGCCAAAGAAAGGGCGAGTAAAATTATAACGCCGCCCATCGTTGGTGTTCCTTGTTTTTTGAGATGCCCCTGCGGGCCATCCTCACGAATTTGCTGACCAAATTTCATACGTCGTAAAATAGGTATACATAATGGCCCCATGATTAGCGCAAGCACAAATGCCACACCCATTGTTAATAATACTGCGTTTTCCACGTTGGTTCCCCCTGCTCATTTCCGTCACTCTATTTCATAAATTGCAATCTATTACGCTAATAAGCTTTGGACAACATGCTCGAGACGCATCCCTCGCGACCCCTTCACGAGCACGAGATCCTCGGCGCTTGCGAGAGCTGCGAGCTCATCCGCGAGCTGCGCCTTATCGTCGTAGGCGCGCACCTGCGCCTGCGGGAACCGCTTCGTCGCTTCATCCGCGATGAAGCGGCCGAGACGCCCGAACGTGAAGACGTAGTCTACACGTTCCGGCGACAGCATCGCACCAATGCCGCGATGGAACTGCTCTTCGTGCTCGCCAAGCTCCAGCATGTCGCCGAGCACGAGGAACTTCCGACCGAAGCCGCTCAGCTGCTCGGTCAAGGCAATCGCCGCCCGCATGGAGGCGGGGCTGGCGTTGTACGCATCGTTAAGCACGGTCAGCCCAGAGGCTGCCGTGAGCTTCTCGATGCGCATGCTTGTCATCTGCAGCGCGCGAAGCCCCGCTGCAACGGCACTTGGCGTGACGCTGAAGGCCTCGCCGACGGCAATGGCCGCGAGCGAGTTCACGACGTTATGCGTGCCAAGCAAGGGAACAAACAATTCCGCGTACCCAGGAGAATTGATGGTGAAGTAAGCCCCTTCCGCATCCATGCGGATATCCGTTGGGTAACGATCATTATCGTGTCCTTGGCCGAAACGAATACGACGCAAGCCCTCTGGCAGATCCAACTCGCCCAGTGCTTGTTCAATTAACGGCTCATCCCCGTTATAAATGATCAAGCTGCCACTCGGCATGCCGGTAACAATCTCCGCTTTCGCACGGGCGATCTCATCTCTAGAACCAAGTTGAAGCATATGCGACTCACCAATCATGGTGATGATTGCGGCTTCCGGCTCAGCAATTTCAGACAATAAAGCAATTTCGCCACGTCCACTCATGCCCATTTCGACGACTGCAAATTGCGTCGTTTCTTCAAGAAGAAGGAGCGTAAGCGGTAAACCAATATGGTTATTCAGGTTTCCCTTTGTTTTATGAACCTCGTAAGTGCTTCCTAGGACAGCTGCAACCAAATCTTTGGTCGTCGTCTTCCCATTACTTCCTGTTATGCCGATGATTCGCACAGAGAGCTCTTTGCGATAAGCTTTTGCCAACCCCTGAAGCGCTGCAAGTGTATCCTCGACTTGAATGTAAGGGATACCGCTTGGCACCGTACCGTGGTCATCTTGCCAGAGAATAGCCGCAGCCCCTTTCTGATAAGCATCTTCCGCATACTGGTGACCATCAAAATTCTCTCCGATAAGCGGGATAAACAGACTGCCAGCTTGAATCGAACGTGTATCTGTAGATACTCCTTTAATCAAAATGTCACCATAAACACCAGACACCTCGCTGTGGAGCATCGTTGCTATTTGACCTAATGTACGTTGAATCACTGTGTTCTCCCCCTTATCGCAGCCTTAGCCACCAAACGATCGTCGAAATCATGCTTGACACCCATGATATCCTGATACGTTTCGTGGCCTTTTCCCGCTATCAATATTACATCTTTAGGGCCTGCCTCTTCAATAGCCTTTTGTATCGCTTTTTTACGATCAGCTAGTAAAATGTACTGATTTTCTGGGTAATGGACATCCTTAAGCCCCGGCTCGATATCTGCCAAAATGGCTTCAGGATCTTCCGTCCGAGGATTGTCAGACGTCACAAACACATAGTCACTATAGTGTGCTGCAACTTTCCCCATGATTGGACGTTTTGTTCTATCACGATCACCGCCACAACCGAAAACGGTAATAATCTTACCCTCCGCGAATTCACTTACCGTAGAAAGAGCATTCTCTAAACCATCCGGCGTATGTGCATAGTCGACCAACACCAAATAATCCTGACCCTCGTTGACAACTTCCATTCTGCCTTCCACTACAGCGATACGCTCTAAACTAATACGGATGGCCTCCAAGGGAATCCCTTCTGCTAACGCCGCAGCGATTGCCCCCAGCACATTATACACATTGAATTTCCCTACCAATTGCATGCGAAAGAAAGCTTCCCCTGCAAAGGAATGCAGCTGAAATTCCGTCCCCTGTGAAGTCATCCGAATATCGGAGGCCCGCACATCACAATCGTTTTCGATACCATACGTAATGACTTGTGCAGCTGTCAAGCGATGAAAAGTCTGTGAAGCCTCATCATCAGCATTAAGAATAGCATACTGGCGAGCATTCGGATCCTTTGAGAAGCCATTGCCAAGTCGAGAGAATAGCAATCCTTTCGCTGCCGCATAGCCTTCCATCGTTTTGTGATAATCCAAATGATCCTGTGTCAAATTCGTAAAAATACCTGAACGGAATTGAATCCCCTTCACTCTTCCCATATCTAGACCATGAGAAGAGACCTCCATAATACAATAATCGGTCCCTGCATCAGCCATTTTTCTTAGAATACGTTGGAGTTCCAAAGCTTCCTGTGTATTCGTGGCTTTATTTTCTATGTATTCATCACCAATTTTGATATGGATATTGCCCATTAACCCTGTCGCATAGCCTTGATCCGCGATGATTTTCTCCAATAAATACGTAGAGGTTGTTTTACCGTTCGTTCCCGTAATACCGATAATCTTGAGTTCTTTGCTGGGATATCCGAAGAAATGGGCGGAAAGCGCCGCCATCGCATATCTGGCATCTTTTACAACGAGTTGAGGGACAGGTACGTCCAGCACTCTTTCCGTAACAAGCGCAGAAGCCCCGAGCTCAATCGCTTTGGGGGCATAGTCGTGGCCATCAGCTGTCAATCCAGGGATACAAAGAAACAAATCCCCTTTTTTTATTTTACGAGAGTCTGCCTCAATTCCCGTGATCTCCGTGTCTTTATCGCCATGTATATCGGTAATGAGCAGTGCGGAAGCAAGCTCCTGCAGTTTCATAAGCAACCCTCTCTTCCTTGATTTCCCTATCTATTATGGACAATTTTATGCGAGTAGAAAAGCCAAACATGTCTTCTTTGTAATTCTTTTTTTATTTCTGTGAGAATCCCTACTTCTCAGGATCAACATCTGATAAGAAAATACGTATGGTTGAGCCTTGATCAACACGTGACCCGGCTTTAGGTGCTTGAGAGATGACATACTTCCCATTCCCTGATTTGGCCAACTTAAAATTCATGTTCAGGTCTTCTAATATATCATCAACTGACGCTCCAACCAAGTCCGGAACTTCAACAACTGGAATTTCACCGTAGCGATATTCTTTATCAAGTTGATTTTTGTCTGGTTCAACCTTCATGTAACGCAGGGCATCGGCCATGATATCTCTGACTAAAGGAGCTGCAATCAAGCCTCCGAATTGAATGCCTTTCGGATCATCCACAGCCGCATAAACAACAATCTTCGGATTATCCGCTGGCGCAAAGCCAATGAATGACACGATATGCTCATCAGGTGAATAACGTCCATTGATAACCTTCTGGGCTGTTCCTGTTTTTCCGCCGACACGGTAGCCGTCAATAAATGCATTGCGACCTGTCCCCTTTGCAACAACGCTCTCCAGCGCTTCACGAACTTGTCTGGACGTATCCTCCGAGATGACATTTCGGACTAACTCTGGCTCAACAACATCGACAACTTCACCCGTATCTGGATTGGAAAAGGATTTGGCAACATATGGCTTAAATAGCTTGCCGCCATTGATCGCTGCAGAGACCGCGGTAATTTGCTGGATTGGTGTAACCGAAACCCCTTGACCGAAAGCTGTTGTTGCCAACTCCACTGGACCTACTTGCGATGGTTTGAACATAATCCCATTCTCTTCACCGCCAAGATCAATACCTGTCTTTTTACCAAAACCAAATCGTGAAATATAGTCAAACAATTTTTCTTTCCCTAATCGCTGTCCCATCACGACGAACCCCGGGTTACATGAATTTTGAACAACTTGCAGCATCGTTTCACTGCCATGTCCACCACGTTTCCAGCACCGCAACCGTGCGCCCCCAACTTCAATTGCCCCTGGGTCAAAGAACTGCTCATTCTTTAGATCTACTTTCTTTTCTTCCAGTGCTGCGGCTAGCGTAATAATCTTGAATGTAGACCCTGGCTCATACGTTTTCCAAATCGGTAAATTGCGGTTATAGGTTTCGGCTGGGGACTCCATATATTTGCTAGGATCATATGTGGGACGGCTGCCCATCGATAAGATTTCGCCGGTATTCGGATCCATCATAATTGCAATGACATTCTGCGCTTGATATTGCACCATCGCTTGGTCCAACGAACGTTCCATTACCGATTGCAAATGGCTGTCAATGGTTAACTTTACATTCAACCCGTCTTTTGGCGGTGTGTAGGTATCCGTTGTGCCAGCTAATTTCCGGCCAGCCGCATCTGTCATATAGGCAATATTTCCTGCCAGGCCTGTCAGTTGTGAGTTGTATTTTGACTCAATCCCCGTTAGCCCTTTATCGATCCCTGCGAAGCCAAGAATATGTGCAGCAAGCGAACCATAAGGATAATATCGTTTATTATCTTCCGCTACAACGATACCTGGTAATTCTAGTTTTCTAACCTCTTGCGCCTTCTCAATCGAAATTTTACGACCAGAAGGTCTTATATTGTTTTGCGAGGTTTTTTTGGTAATTTGTTTGTAAATATCTTCTTCATTGCCTTCTAGCACTTCTGCAAGCTTAGCAGCTGTACCACGGGCATCTTGAATTTGCACGGGAATGGCAATAATCGTGGGCGTACTCATACTATACGTTAAAGTCAACCCGTTTCGGTCTTGGATTTCCCCTCGTTTAGGTGCGAAAGCAATCTCTCTTCGCCAACTATCTTCCGCCTTTTTCGCGAGGTCTTGTCCAATCCAAAGTTGAACATAGGCTAAACGGATGATAAGTGCTGTAAAGATGACAGTTCCAATGATTATCGCCGTAAACAATCTGCGACGAACGGTAACGTTAGAAGCCCGCATGTACGTTCAGTCTCCCTTCCCACTATTGTCATGTTCATTCCTAACATGACTATTCGGGACAAACAGGGGTTAGAACAAGCTGTTCACTAACGTTGCTTATTTGCTGTCGTTCGTTGTGTCTCCGTTTTGGAGGTAGGCGTAGGTGACGACGCAAGTGAACCTGTAGGCGTTGCAACAGGGGTTGATTCGCTTGCAGCGTCTGTTTTATCACTTAACGCCTTAAGTTGCAGCGTAACTCCTCGACCTTCTCCAGCAGCAGTTTGCTCAGATACATAGCCTTCCCCTGAGGTTTGACAATCAATTTTGAAGAAGGAACATGTCTCTACGGCATCTCGCAGAGATTTGCCAACTAGATTCGGAAGCGGCATTTCCTCGACTGGTTGCATCGCCACGTAAATATGCTGGGTTGATAAAATTTGAGTGCCCGCCTTCGGGAACTGATCAACTACTTTCTCACCTTTACCAAACACTTCAAGTGATAGCCCAATGTCTTTGGCAGTATCTTTCGCGCTGGTAGAAGTAATATCTAACAAGTTCGGAACATTGAGACGATTCGCTTCTTTGGTGATCGTTTTCGGCTTTTTACTCGATGCTACGCCCATGTATTGCAAAGACTCACCCACGATTTCTTTGAAAGCAGGCGCTAGAACCTGTCCGCCTAAATGATAGTTTCCGCCAAGATCAGGCTGATCTGCGATAAGTGTAATTAGAATCCGTGGATCCTCTACTGGCGCATAGCCAATAAATGAGATTACCCACGTATCGGATGAGTACGTTTTTTCACCAGGAAGTACGATATTCGCTGTCCCTGTTTTGGCTGCTATTCGATAATCCTCCATATAGGCAAGTTTACCAGTCCCTACTTCTTGGTCGGATACGACTTGCTCTAAATAACCACTTACTTGCGTTGCCGTTTGCGGACTCACAACTTGTCGGATTACTTGGGGTTCATATGCCGTGATTACTTTACCTGTTTTAGGATCAAGAATGTCCTTGACAATGTGCGGCCACATCAATTTACCACCATTCGCAATGGCTGCATAAGCAGCAGTTTGTTGGATGGCCGTCACAACGACTTTCCCTTGCCCGTAGGTTGCCGTTGCGTACTCAGACGGATATTTCATGTCAATGAGCCCTTTAACTTCTCCAGGCATATCGATGTTCGTTTTTTGATCAAATCCAAACTTATTAATATAATCGCGTAATTTATTCTGCGTTAACTTCTCAATTCCCAGCTTTACAAAAGCAACGTTACTAGACCTCTTCAGACCTTCTAAGAAGGTGATTTTCCCCCAACCGACTAGATTGTGGTCATGGAGAATGCGATCCGAGACTTTAATCGAACCCGATTGATAGGTTTCTGTCGGATTAAACAATCCCTCTTCCACAGCTCCTGCAAGGGTCACTAACTTAAAAGTAGATCCAGGTTCATATCGGGAAGCGACGGCGCCATTTCTAAAATCTTTCTGTGGATCATAATTCCAATACGTATTCGGATTAAAGTTTGGCGTATTCGCCATCCCAAGAATTTCCATCGTTTTCGGATCAACCGCGATCGCAGTCAAGCTCTTCGGATGCCATTTGTCGTTAACTTTGGCTAACGCGTTCTCTAAATAAAACTGTATGTTCTTGTCGATAGTAAGTCTAACATTATTTCCGTCTTCCGCTGGTTTAAAGTTGACTTTTGCATCGGGAAGTTCTACACCTTTACCATCCTTTTCATAACTTAACATCCCTGGAACACCCTTAAGTGTATCGTTTAAATTCAGCTCCAAGCCAAGCGCTGCTTCACCTTCTTTGTTGGTATACCCTAGAATATGAGATGCCAACGTTTCACCCGGATAGTATCTCTTTTCATCTTCAAGAATCGAAATCCCTACGCTCGCTCTAGTCCCCAACTTGAGCTTCGTTTGTAGATTAGTAATGAGCATGCGAACTTGATCCGCCTTCTCTTTATCAATCTTCCAACCTTCGTTGCGCACTTCTACATTGGCAGCGAAGTCTGTCCCATCAAGATTTTTTTTCGTTGCTCTTTCGCGAATCTTATTTACTAGCTCAGCGCGCTTCGCCTCAGATTCCTTCAAAATATCAGCCAGCCCCTGAGTCACATCCTCAGCAATGTGCAAAGCATCAATCACTTTCGGATTTAGGGCTATCGTATAAGCCGTTGCCTCTACAGCAAGCACCTTATCATTACGATCCAAGATCGAACCGCGTACGGGAGCCAGCACTTTATCCGTTTCCCATCTCTTCTCAGCCTTCTCTAGCAACCATGCTGCTTCTACGACCTGAATCCAATAGACTTTAACCATGAGGACAACAAAAAGAAGGGTGAAAAACCCTCCGAGTAGCAAAGAACGTAGCTTAATTTTTTTTGTCATATGAGTACCTGCCTGTTACGGTTTAGAAGCTGCTTTCGTACTTTTACCACTCGTTGTAGCTGTCGTTGTACTAGATTTCGCTTTCGTAGTTGTCGTCGTTTGAGCTACGGCATTACCTTGTTTCTCATCTTGTAAATTAAACCCGAGGCGTACGGCTTCCTCTTTTAAACGATCTGGACTTTGCAGCTTCTCAACTTCTTGCTTGAGCGCACTGTTCTGTGCTTGAATTTCACGGATTTCACCTTGCATTTTCAAAATATTCGCATTCATCTGATAGATCGCCGCAAACCGCCAAATGATCACGCCAGCAACAATAACACACAGAACAACTGTGAATAAGTAGAGCATTTTCTCTTGTGCAGGCAATGAGGAATTTCGATAAACAACCTTGGTAGTTTCTTTTATCTTAACACGCTGCCCAGGATTCGGTTTACGTTTCGGATCAAGTGCCAAATTGCCTTGAATATATGATGCCATCGCTTATTCCTCCCTTGGTCAAAGCTTTTCTGCAATTCTTAATTTCGCCGATCTTGCTCTTTGATTGACTTCTAATTCATGTTCACTAGGTAGAATTGGTTTACGTGTAACGAGCTTCAAATCTCCAGCCTTATCACAAACACACATTGGAAAAGCTGGCGGGCACGTACATTTCTCCACATTTTTCACAAAAAATTGTTTACAAATGCGATCCTCCAAGGAGTGAAACGTAATGACTGCAATGCGACCCTGTGGCGCTAAACAGTTAAGTGATTGCTGAAGCGCTTCTTCAAACGCGCCTAGCTCGTCGTTCACTGCAATTCGTAATGCTTGGAAGCTGCGTTTGGCCGGGTGTCCCCCTGTCCGCCTTGCGGCAGCTGGGATACCCTCTTTGATCAATTCCACGAGTTCACCCGTTGTTTCAATCGTTTTCTTCTCTCTCGCTTCTACAATGACACCCGCAATTCGTCTTGAGAACTTCTCTTCCCCATATTCGAATAAAACTTTAGCAATTTTGTCAGCAGGCCATTCATTGACGATCGTTTTGGCGGTGAGCAGCGTATCCCGGTCCATTCTCATATCAAGCTCGGCATCATGGTTGTAACTGAATCCGCGATCACCATCATCCAACTGCGGAGAAGATACGCCTAGATCGAACAAAATGCCATCAACCTGGGGTCTGCCATCCTTCATAACTTTGGGTACACCACGTAGTACATGCTCGATTTCTCTGAAGTTGCTTTTGATAATTGCTACGCGATCTAGATAGGGTGCAAGCACCGTTTGCGCATTGGCTAAGGCAACATCATCTTGATCAAGGGCAATAAGCAACCCTTCTGGTCCTAGTTTGGAAGCGATCAGCGAGCTATGGCCCGCACCACCCATTGTACAATCCACGTAAACGCCATCTGGTTTTATATGTAAACCTTCTACAGATTCTTCTTTAAGTACAGTCACATGATGAAACACTCGTTGTCCTCCTAAAAGTTTTGCCTTGGCAAAACTATCTTCGTAAGCATAATCTTAGTTTTGCTTAAGCAAAACTAAACTCAAAATTTCTATAAATCAAAATTAAAATCGACCAGCTTCTCCGCTATTTCATTGAATGACTGTTCAGACTCATTGGCATAGCTTTCCCAAACTTGCTTACTCCAAATCTCCACACGATTAGAAACACCGATTACGACACAATCTTTCTCTAACTTGGCATGGTCGACGAGATTGCTTGGAATGTTGGCTCTCCCTTGCTTATCAAGCTCACACTCTGTTGCACCGGAGAAGAAAAACCGGGTAAAAGCACGTGCATCTGACTTCATTAATGGCAATGCTTTCAGCTTCTGTTCGAGAATTAACCATTCGGATTGCGGGTATACAAATAAGCACTGATCCAAACCACGGGTGATGACAAAAGCTTCGCCAAGGGCTTCACGAAATTTTGCCGGAATAATCATTCGGCCTTTCTCGTCAATGCTATGTTGATATTCACCCATAAACATAGCATCAAGCCCCCCTTTCCCTCCACTTTGTACCACTTTTCACCACATTTGAATCAATATTCGCTAAAAATAAAAGAAATCCTGCTTAGTTAGCAGGATTAATTAAATTTATTTCATTATTTGGGTCTATTCTGTGCCTTTTGTTCCTTGTTCCGTATCTTCAAGTGTATTTTCAGTTACTTGTTGCTCCTTCAGCTGTAAGCGCAATTCCTTCAATTGCTGGTTCCGCTTGCGTCTGTATACCCAAATCGGGATGGCAATGAGGAGTAAAATCACCAGAACTGGCACCGCGGCTGCTAGGAAAACAAGGACACCTTGAAGCACTGCGACTAGGACATTCAGGCTAGAGCCCCATGCTTTTTCAACGCGCTCCGCTAAAGTTAGTTCATTCGGGTCAGATAGCAACGGTTTTTTACCCGTTTGTTGATACATGCGCAGCTCGATGGTGGAATACGAAACATTTTGATCCAAATAACGCATTCTGCCTTTGATTTGCTCAATCGCCTCTTGTACCTTGGCTAGCTCATTAGAAAACGCTAGTAAATCATCCGTCTTCGATGCTTTCTCCATAAAGCTTAGCAACCTGGCCTCAACTAGCTGTTTGGCCGTCAGACGAGAGCTAAGATCCACATACTCTTCCGTTACATCCTGCCCTTGTACATTTCTTTGGAGCGAAGGGCTTATCTTTTCTAGGCCATCCAGCATGGATACAAAACCATTCGCAGCGACTTTAATCGTATACGTCCCGCCCTTTTCACCTGTATTCGCACTCTCTGAAAACTGCAAGATATAAGCACCGCTTAATGCAACGAGATCCCGCAGCTGGGTTTGAGCTTTGCTATAGTCTTCAACTGGCATCACGAGATTAGCCCGATAAATGAGTTTGCGATTAAAACCAGCTTCTTGATCGTTTCCGCTAGCAGGCATCACAACATTTGGTGCAGCTGTCTTACCATCCACCGCAGGTGCTTTGGTCGTTGATTCCTTCGCCATTGCTGCTGGAGCGGCATTACTTGTGTTTACATCTTTGTTGGCAAATTGATCCGCTGTCGCACCTGACGTTTGTACACTGTTCATTTCACCTTTTGAATCTGCCATGGACGCGGCTTGTTCGCTCTTGGAGGAGGAACTACATCCTGCTAACACCCCCAACACCAACATACACATGACGATCATTAGCGCTAAGCTTGCTCTTGTCTTTATCCTCATTTCAACACGCCCCCAATTTCCATTTATAGGTTATACACCCTTCAAACGGAATGTTGAACTCGAAAGTTGCATGGAAACAACGCGGAATGAATAAAAGAGATAAAGATTTTTGTGACATATGGGATGGTTCAGTTTATTGGAGTGAAGCTTGAACGGGTGACGCGACTGTGATGTGGGGGTTCTTAGGAGTAGAGTATTGGTGGGGCTGTGGGTTCATCGGGCTCGGGTGCAGAGTTAGCTGGAAAAAATACAGTTATTTCAGTAAAATATCACTGAATTTTTGATTTAGATGTATTTTATGTAGTTAATTCTCCCCCATTGCTCAGCTTGACGAAAAACCCTGAAATTACCTGCTGAAAATCCAGTTAACACTATTAATTAGTCCATTTCCACTAAATTAGCTACACAAAATCCATCTATTCGCTCCAGACTCCTCACCTGCCACCTACCTCCCACCAACAACAAGCTCAAACAAAAATACCCTCCAATCCACATCCGTGGACTAAAGGGTATCTTTATCACTTCATATCACATCATGTATATTCTAGTGCTCATCCCAGCTATCTAAGTAAGCTTTTTGCTCATCTGAGAGAGCGTCTACACTCGTACCTAGGGACTCAAGCTTAAAGCGAGCAACTTGCTCATCCAATACATAAGGAACATTGACAACTGTATTGCCTAAGGATTGATAAGTATCATTCACATGTTTCAAGGACATCGCTTGAAGCGCAAACGTCATATCCATGATTTCTGCCGGATGACCGTCCCCAGCAGCAAGGTTAACTAAGCGGCCTTCAGCTAAGATATACACTTTGCGACCATCCGTTAGTTGATACTCTTCAATGTTACGTCGAACTGTACGCTTGGAGGAAGACAATGCCTCTAGCTCAGGTTTGTTCACTTCAACATCAAAATGACCCGCGTTCGATAGAATCGCGCCATCTTTCATCACTTTGTAGTGTTCGCCACGGATGACATCGCGGTTACCTGTAACGGTAACGAAAAAATCTCCCAATTTCGCAGCTTCAATCATCGGCATAACAGCGAAACCATCCATATACGCCTCAACACCTTTTATCGCATCAATTTCAGTTACGATTACGTTAGCGCCTAAGCCTTTAGCACGCATAGCCACACCTTTACCACACCAGCCGTAGCCAACTACAACTACGGTTTTACCTGCAACCACCAGGTTTGTTGTACGGTTGATGCCATCCCAAACGGATTGACCTGTTCCATAACGGTTGTCAAACAAGTATTTACAGTATGCATCATTAACAGCAACCATTGGGAAACCAAGCTTCCCTTCTTTCTCCATCGCTTTCAAGCGAAGAATACCTGTTGTTGTTTCTTCTGCACCACCGCGCACATTAACCGCCAAATCCTTACGCTCGGAGTGAAGAAGTGATACTAAGTCGCCACCGTCATCAATAATGAGATCTGGTTTGGATTCCAATGATTTTATAAGAAGCTCTTTGTATTCTTCAGGACTCGGATTGTATTTTGCAAATACAGTGATTCCATCTTCAACAAGCGCCGCGCATACATCATCTTGCGTGGAAAGTGGGTTACTACCCGTGATGGTAACTTCAGCTCCACCAGCTTTAACAACCTTCGCTAAGTAAGCTGTTTTAGCTTCCAAATGCAAGGAGATTGTTACTTTCAAACCCTTGAAAGGCTGTTCTTTCTCAAATTGCTCACGAATTCGATTCAAAACAGGCATATGCGCCTGAACCCAATCAATTTTCAAATGACCATCCGGTGCTAGCGCCATGTCAGTTACAATACTGTTTGTTGCAGTTGTCATCTTCGTTCCTCCTACAAATAATAGATACGATGCATGCCGTCTACGGGTATTGGCGTCTCAAGCAAATGATGCAGCCAAACATTCCCATAACGATTCAGATAAGCACACCCATTATACACTCTTTCTTGGGGCTTGGCTAACGGAAAAATAGTTAGTCGAACACGGTCCAACTGACGGATCGCTGCTTCGAATTGTGTATGTGACGCTTCGCTTGCCTTATGATGCAAATAATCGATCTGTTCCACGATTTTAGCCAGATTTGTATCTCCCAGCTTTTTGACACCAGGATTAATCCCACTTAGAGATTCAACAAGAGGTGCGTAGGTGCTAAGGAACGACTCCTTAACGGCTTCAAATCGTTCATTAAGCTGAAGCGTATCTTGCGCATCCAACCAAGCTTGTTTCTTCTCATCAAATCGCTCTAAAACGTCTGTCAACGTGAGCTCATATTTGTCCATCTGCTTCTTTATCGTACCCTCAATCAAGGTGAATTCTAATCGCGGCACCACAATCGGCATACGCATACGGAAATGCTCGAACGCTTGCTTCGTTAGCGCCCAATAAGCAATTTCCCCAGGGCCCAGCACTGTCGCCAGAACAGGAAACAAGTATTCCTGCATGAGCGGCCGAGACATGACATTATTACTCAGCTGTTCCGGTGTTGACATCGCTTTATCACGAAGTCCCGCCTTCGTGTAACTAACTGTTTTTTTCTTATCCGTAAATTGCTCACCCTCACGGTGGAGCAGCAACCTCGCACCTTCGGCAAAAACAAAGAGGTTCGCAGCATCCTCATGGATTTCGGCTTGAATCCCATAACCCGCTTGACTGACTTCAGCTTGACTGTGCATTAAGGATGCGGTAAATGACTCATTCTGCTCCACCATGTCTTCGAACATAGTTGACTCTAGTGCACGAACCGAAGGCTCATCCGCATCAATTAAGACAAGCCCATACTCGCCAAACAGCATCGCCATCCAACGAGCAAAAGCATCGGAAAGCGTCGCTCCATCTTCTGCAGCTGAACGCATTTTATCTAACAAGGACGCTTTGAATTCCGTATCCATTAACGATTGATCCAACTTATGCAATGCCTCTTCCCACGCCTCAGAGGACAGTGGCAAGCGACTCACGGACGTTCTTATACCTGTAGGATGCTCCACCTTCAGCTTCTCAATCTGCTGCGTATTCGAAAGAACATGGACGTGATTGACTTCATCGAAGTCGTGATCCTCACCAGCAATCCAGAAAATCGGGACGACTGCGCGTTGCAGCTTGGTACGCCACTCCCGAGCCAATTGAATAATCGTGATGGCTTTATATAGAATCATCAACTGTCCGCCAAACAATCCCGCTTGTTGACCACCAACGATCACTAGCGTTTGCTGATCACTTAGAGCTGCTATATGCTCGAAAGCTACTTCCGTATTCCCTACACGTCTATTATAGGCTTCTAGCGCCTCTACAAGCCGCTCACGATGGACATGCGGGGCATCTTTAGCACCGTCCAGCCAATCGACACGAGCTTGCCAATCTTCCACGTTTCCAAAATGATAAGGGAACAAAGACTTCGCGTTTCCTTTACCTGTTATATAATCTTCTGCCAATGTCTGATTTTTCTTCCAATGAAAAGTTTCCATTTGCATATGCGACTAGTGTCTCCTCTTCATAACAAATAAAACAACTATCCTTTGATTGTACACGGTAGGCCTGAAATCGTCAAAACTGTATTTTTTCTAATTACAATTATGCAGCGATTAGGTTAACGAGAAAAAGCCGCCCCTATCGGGACGGCTAGGCTTATTAGTATAAATGACAAGCAACGAAGTGATTCGGTTCCACTTCTTTGCTAGGCGGCATAGAATCTGCGCACTTTGCCATTGCTTGTGGACAACGTGTACGGAACGGACAACCACTTGGCGGATTGAGCGGACTCGGTACATCGCCTTGAAGAATGATACGTTCACGTGTACGCTCAACCTCAGGATCTGGAATCGGAATCGCAGAGAGAAGAGATTGCGTATACGGATGTAACGGTTTGGCATAAAGTGCATCAGATGTCGTAACCTCTACAAGGTTCCCTAGGTACATAACCCCGATACGGTCGGAGATGTGCTTCACCATCGCCAAATCATGCGCGATAAATAAGTAAGTTAAGCCCATTTCCTTTTGTAATCTTTTGAAAAGGTTAACGACTTGCGCTTGTACGGAAACGTCCAAAGCAGAAATCGGCTCATCCGCGATAATGAATTTCGGTTCAATCGCAAGCGCTCGGGCAATCCCGATACGTTGACGTTGACCACCGGAGAATTCATGCGGGAATCGGCTAGCATGCTCATCATTCAAACCAACTGCACGAAGCAATTCCATAACACGTTCTTTACGCTTTGCACCTTTGTATAAGCCATGGATATCAATACCTTCAGCGATGATATTCCCGACAGTCATACGCGGGTTCAGGGATGCGTAAGGATCTTGGAATACCATTTGCATATTCCGGTTGAATTCCTTCAACTTTTTCCCAGTCAGCTTATGAACATCTTCGCCATCGAAAATAACTTCGCCTTCCGTCGCGTCATATAGCTTAATGATGGTTCTTCCTGCTGTGGATTTCCCGCAACCGGATTCACCAACAAGACCAAACGTTTCACCACGTTTAATTTCTATTGAAAAGTTGTCAACGGCTTTCAAGATCTTGCCGTTTCCAAGATTGAAATGCTTCTTCATATTGCGAATTTGCAATATCGGTTGTTCAGACTTGGCCAATGTTTTAGACATGCCTATTACCTCCCACTCCTACAGGACGTTCAACCTTCGGCGCATCCGGGTGAAGCAACCAGCAAGCCGCTGAATGTGTTTCAGACAGCACGGAATGTGCCGGATCTTCTTCCAGACAGTGATTCATCGCATATGGACATCTAGCTGCGAAGGCACACCCTTTCGGCGGAGCGAACAAATCTGGAGGCGTACCAGGAATCGGTACAAGCTCTTCATTCGCGTTCGTATCCAACCGCGGCACTGAACGAAGTAAGCCCCATGTATATGGATGCTGCGGCTCATAGAATATTTCATCTACGGTACCTTGTTCAATAATTTTACCTGCATACATAACTACAACGCGTCCAGCCATGTCAGCAACAACACCAAGATCATGTGTAATCAAGATAATGGATGAGTCCGTTTCCACAGAGATCTTCTTCATCAAATCAATAATTTGAGCTTGAATCGTAACGTCTAGCGCTGTCGTCGGCTCATCAGCAATAAGAAGCTTTGGCGAACACGCAAGAGCGATCGCAATCATGACACGTTGGCGCATACCACCGGAGAGTTCGTGTGGATATTGATGAATACGACCTTCAGGCGAGTTGATACCAACTAGCTTGAGAATTTCAATCGCTCTTTCTCTTGCAGCGTTTTTACTTAAACCTTCGTGCTTGATCAAACCTTCCGTGATCTGATCACCGATTTTCATTGTTGGATTCAATGAAGTCATTGGATCCTGGAAAATCATACCCATTTCTGAGCCACGAATTTTCTCCATTTGTTTATTGGAAAGCTTAGTAATATCCACTTTTCCATCAAACATAATAGAGCCGCTTTTTATATAACTAGGCGGAGTAGGAATTAAACGCATGAGCGTTTGTGCCGTTACGGATTTACCGCAGCCGGATTCACCTACAATCGCCAACACTTCACCTTTTTTCAAAGAAAAAGATACGCCGCGAACAGCTTGAACTTCACCCGCATAAGTTTGGAATGAAACTCTCAAATCTTTCACTTCTAGTAAATTGTCTTTGGTGCTCATCATTATTCACCCCTTCTTACTTGCGCATTTTTGGATCTAGCGCATCACGAAGCCCATCGCCGAGTAGATTGAAGCTCAATAAGATTAAACTGAACACAATCGTCGGGAAAATAAGGCGATGCGGATATAACCGAATATAGTTAGCACCATCTGACAGCAAGTTACCTAGCGATGCCAGCGGTGGCTTTACACCTAGACCAATGAAACTCAAGAATGCTTCAGTAAAGATCGCAGATGGCACAACGAATGTGATCTGTACGATAATTATACCAAGTGCATTCGGGATCAAGCTACGCATAATTATTCTCATGGGAGAAGCTCCCAATGTACGAGAAGCCAGTACGAACTCTTGCTCTTTGAGTGTCAACATTTGTCCGCGAACAAGCCGCGCCATCGGTACCCACCCTGTGATACTGTAGGCGATAATAATGGACGATACCCCTGAGCCGATAACCATGATCAATAGAATGGCAATCAACAAGAACGGAATCGCATAGACAATTTCAATGGAGCGTTGCATAACTTCATCAACTTTTCCGCCGTAATAAGCAGAAATACCGCCGTAAATAACACCAACAATTAAGTCAATTAAAGCAGCTGTTATACCAATAAATAGGGAGATACGAGTACCCCACCATACCCTCGTCCAAACATCCCGACCGAAGTCATCCGTTCCAAAGAAGTGTGAACTGCTTGGTACCGCATTTTTAAGCTTTAAGTTTTGCGTCTGATAATCGTAGCTTGAAACAAATGGTACGATAATCGAAAGTACGATTAAAGTTACCAATATAATTAAGCCAGCCATAGCCAGTCTATTTTTCTTAAGTCGTCTCCATGCGTCCTGCCAATAATTAAGTGAAGGTCGTACAATAACTTCACCAGTTAGAGATTTATTTGAAACGGGAGCAAACTTGTAGTTAGTCTCTGTTGATTCATTTGGAGTTTGCATGAATTATTTCCCGCCTTTCCCAAGACGAATTCTAGGGTCTACTAAGCCATATACAACGTCAGTAATAAAGATAACGACAATCAAAATTGCTGAGTAAAATATAGTTAATCCAGAAATCATCGTATAATCATTCGAATATACAGATGACACAAAATGTTTACCCAAACCTGGTACACTAAAAATTTGTTCAACAACTAACGTACCTGTGATGACGTTTACAAATATTGGACCGATAATCGTGATAACCGGCAATATCGCATTACGAATTGTATGCTTAACTACAACTGTTATAGTTGACAAACCTTTTGATTTCGCTGTTTTAATATAATCTTGATTCAAAACGTCTAACATGGACGTACGCATTAACCGCGCCAAAATAGCAATTGTACCGAAGGACAAAGCAATAGCTGGTAAAACCTTGTATTCAGGGCCTTTCCATAAACCAGCAGGCAAAATCCCCCACTTCACCCCCACGTAATAAGAAAGCATTGGCCCAAGTACGAAGGATGGAATGGAAACACCTAGGATCGCAATGAACATAGCTGTGTAATCGCCAGCTTTATTATGTTTCAAGGCTGCAATAATCCCTAAAGTTAAACCAACAACAATTGCGATTACAATTGAAATTAATCCAAGTTCTAAGGATGAAGGGAAAGCTTGTTTGATAATATCAGTTACTTTGTGAGCAGGGAATTGAAAGGAAGCTCCTAGATCGCCATGGATGATATTGTTCATGAATGTCAAGTACTGTTCCCATAGTGGCTTATCTAGACCATATTGCTTCATCAACATATCTCTCGTAGCTTTCGGAATCTTCTCAGCGCCTTCTCCTAGTGGATTACCTGGCAAGTTTTTCATCAGTACGAAAGTAAATGTTGCAATTAGCCATAATGTAATAAGCGCATATAGGAAACGGCGAAGAATGAACTTAATCATATTGCTCCTCCTTTATTAAAATATAAGACAAGAAAGTTAGAAGAGGCCGCTCCCACGAGGTGCGAACGGCCCCTTCTGCTCTAAACTACTTTTAAAGATTACTTAACTGAAGCCCATTTCAATTCCCATTCTTGTCCAAACGAAGGAAGAATCAAACCGTTAATTGTTGCTTTTTTCAGGTACGCACGAGTACGGAAGTACAATGGAGCTACACCTTGATCATCCATAAGGATTTTCTCAGCTTCAACCAAAGCTTTAGCACGTTTCGTAGTATCTGTTTCTGTTTGAGCGGACTTCACAAGTTTATCGTACTCTGGATTGCTGTAGTCACCTTCATCAAACTCGCCGCCAGTTACCCACATATCCAAGAACGTCATTGGATCGTTGTAATCTGCGCCCCATAGGGAAAGAACGATGTCGAAATCTTTTTTGGAGGAAAGCTCGATACGCAATGCGTGAGGAACTGGGTTCGCTTCAGCTACGTAACCAAGGTTTTGTTTCCATTGTGCAAGGATGAACTCAAGTGATTTTTTCGCAGTTTCTGTATCATCCGCATTCACTTTCATTTTCGGAAGAGCTGTTAGACCAAGCTCTTTCAAACCTTCAGCAAGCAAAGTTTTTGCTTTAGCAGCATCGAACTTCGGTTGTGTTTCTCCAGCTGTTTTACGGAATTCACCGCCAGCACCGTCAGAAGTACCACCTGGTACAAGACCAGTGGAAGCAACGGAACCGTTAGCTAGAACTGTATCTACGTAAGCTTGACGATCGATTGCCATACCAAGTGCTTGACGAATCTTTTTGTTCGCAAGAGCTGGTTGTTTCTTCACTTGATACATCAAGTAGGAGTTCGTCAACTCTGGTTTTGGCAGGTTGTCCGGTTTACCTTTGTAAAGTGTTAATTGGTCACGGTTGATTTCAGTCAAATCAGCCGCATCTGTTTCATATAGGTTAAGGCCTGTATTTGTGTCTTTAACGATATTGACTGTTGCTTTTGTTAACTTCACATTTGCAGCATCCCAATATTTTTCATTTTTAACAAGTTCAAGTGTTTGGCCATGATCCCATTTGCTCAAAATGAACGGACCAGCACCGATAACTTTGTCAGCTTCAGCGCCATATTTGTCGCCAGCTTTAGTTACGAAATCTTCACGTTGCGGCAAGAAAGTTCCGAAAGCAAGCATTTGTGTAAAGAAGGCAACTGGTTTTTCAAGTGTGATTTGAAGTTGTTTGTCACTAAGAACTTTAACACCTAGAGCGTCTTGTGCTTTTTTAACTTCTTCAGGAGTTTTAGCTTTAGTAACAGCTTCTCCACCTTTAATCCATGCTACCACAAAGCTATATTGCCCTTTTGTAGCAGGATCCAATGTACGTTTGAAGGAATAAGCAAAATCTTGAGCTTTAACCGGCGTACCATCCGACCAGTTCGCATTGTCACGGATGTCGATCGTGTAAGTTAGACCATCTGCAGAAATTTTAGGGAAATCTTTTGCAAGACCAGGAGTTGCTTTACCATCTTTATCTGTACGATATAGACCTTCGTTAAATGCGCTAATGAAAGTAAAAGCAGCATTTGCTGTTGCCTTGGAGCTATCCATAACAGGCGGTTCAGCTGAGAAATTGATTTTAATTTCTTGCGGCTTGTTGGAAGCAGGAGCTGTTGTTCCTGTTGCTCCACCAGCTGGTGTTGTAGTTGGTGTTGTTTCCTCGTTCTTACCACAACCAACTGCTACGCTACCCATGAGCGTTAGTGCTACTGCTGTAGAAACCCATTTTGTCGTTTTCATAAAAACTCCTCCTTTAAAATATGTATGTCTAGACATCTATGGCTAGGTGTTTTGTCAGTTTTAATAACATGAACCTTACACCTTCAACCCGGAGATCAATGAAACCGCTTCTTTAATGTTATATAACATTACTTAAATCTCTGGTAAAAAAATTTACTAGAGTCTACGCAAGGAATTATAACATAAACGATGAGTTTGTCCACAATTAATTTACCTGCGACTAAATAACTGGTAAAAAAATTTACTCTCACGGTTTTTAATTATACAACCAACGGTCAATAAAATCTAGACGATTTTGTTTGTTATTTTCTACAAATCTCAAATAAATATTACAAACATCCACTTAATTATTCCCCATAATATCCAATTTCAGGTAACCACAAAGAAAACTATGTTGAAAAAAGGTAGTTTTTACCTATATGAACGAAAAATAGCAGAATATATAAGGCCGATAAGCCTACAAAGCTAAGTCGCCATACCAGCCTGCCTACTTTAATTAAATTAGTTTCCCCTTTCAAATGATTTTGATAACCACCTATGATACCAAAAGCAATTAATAAGATCAGAATAATTAACCAAAAACCAAATTGGGTATGAAAAAGTTTGTTCCACATTAAGGATACGGATCCTAGTAGAAACATAGTTGTGACATCCATAGTAAACCTCGTGGTCATCTTCTTATCCTTTAGAAATAGAAAGATGAGGAACCACACTAAAACAAAAGTGATAAATGGCGCTACCGCCAATATGGCATAAAAGGTAGATAATAGACTAACGAAACTATTCAGCAAAAAGTTTCACCTCTTAATTTTCTATCGCTTTAATTATTCTATACACCAGGCTATTTGCAGGTAGCTCGATGCCTATTTCATTGCCCATATTCACTAAACTGCCATTTAAATAGTCAACTTCCGTACGGCGCGAAGCCTCGATATCTTGCAACATAGATGAATGATTCGTTTTTGTTGCTTCGCATACAGCCATAATGGTATCCCATAACTCAACCGGAAGTTCAACTCCTTTGGCAGCAGCCAAACGAAGCGCTTCTTGGTAAAGATCTTGCATAAGTGAAAGAGTCCATGTCGATCGAAGCAATTCACCATTTTGAACACGTAGAATGGCTGTGAGTGGGTTAATAACCACATTGATGACTAACTTACTCCAGATTCTGACATCCATATTTTTCGACAATTCTGCACGAAATCCTGCTAACTCTAACATCTGCACAATGAAAATATGTTGATTATTTGGGGTAGCAACATGATACGGTTCTAACGCCCCCAAATAGGTGATTCCATGCCCTGTATGACTGACAGATGTAGGACCAATTCGCTTAGCCCCTTCTGTTGTTACGGCAAATAAGAGCTTATCCCACCCGATGGCTTGGCTTAATTTCACTTCGTGACCAACACCATTTTGAAAGCAAATAAGGTAGGTGTGATGTGTCATTTGGCTTTGTATATAGTTGATAAGTTCTGATGATAGGGCTGTCTGCTTCACCATAAGAAAGATATAATCGGCTTGCCGGGCTAGTGGAACCATATTTCCGCTAGTCTCCTCGGAATAGCTTTGAAATATGATCGACTTCTCCAGCTCCGGCTCTTGCGACTCCGCCCGAACGATTTGAATGCCATACTGCGCCAATTCTCTAGCTTGTCCATCAGACCTTGTTACTACTGTTAACTGCGAACAAACAGGGGCAAGTTTAGCGGCAAAAAGAAGTCCAAGAGAGCCTGCACCGATGATCATGATATGCATGCAATAACCACCTTTATCTATGTACCCTCTATTATACAGGAAAAAAGCCACAGACCAAGGCTCACCTTGATTTGCGGCTTTTCATTTTTAAGTTATAACGATTATTCTACTCTTTCCAAATTACCATTTGCATCCATTTTGAAGCGCGGCTTCTCTTCTTCCTCTTCTTCAACGAGAAATGCCATTTTTCTGGCACGGTCCATGATTTGAATAAGCGCTTTATAATCATCATTCACGACGCGATAATCCGTTTCAACTTCATTTACTTGTTTATTCAGCTTATTATTTTCTCTGCCAAGTCTATCGAGTTCGTCCTCTTTATCCTGCAGTTCTTTTTCTAACGTTTTAATATGACGATTCATATCCTGATAGGTACTGCGCCATTGCCGTAAGAAACGAATGACTGCATCAATAGATAGCGTTTCTTCAGTAAACACTTCATTCTTGCCAGTCGATACATCTGGACTATCAAGTAAACCAATGGAAGAAGATCCGGAAATCGAAACAGGCGCATGCTTTTTCAGCTGTGTCCGTTTCTGACGCTGTGCTTTCGCAATTTGAATGGCTGCTTCATATTTCTTCCGAACAAAGCTGTTCCAGCGAAATCCGCACGCGGCCGCGGTTCGTCCAATGCGCTCCCCAACTTCTTCAAACGCAGATAATTGTGTACTTCCTTCTCGGATATGACGCAATGTCAACTCCGCTAAAATTAAGTCGTCTTCATCGCTCCAAGCATCTTGTCTAATTGCCGACATAAGGCCAAACCTCCTAACAAATTATAGGGATCTTTGGTCGGAGAGCAAAGTCTCTCCTTTTCGGGAGCTTCGATTCCTGATCAAATTCTCTCCTACCTGCGGATACATCATAAAGAAGAATCAATTAGTCAGACAGGTATCAATTGATTCGTTGCCATTATTACTATTTCTATGCCCGTACTAGAGTTCATAGAATCTATTTGATACTAAATGGTATTGCCAAATTTTTTGACCCTCATACATGGGATTCGTATAAAAAGACATACTACGTCTATATGATGAAATGTTTTCAATTTCGTCACCGTTTGACGGTTTACACCACTTGGATCAAACGGTATAATGTGTTGTAGTTATTGTGCAACGTGGTACGAGAGGGGGATGTAACGAGAATGGATCGCATGTTTCGGGTTCTAGGTTTTTGGACACTTGTTATCGCACTAATGAGCTTAGCTGGCGATATGATACCTATGTCTCTGATTTTCTTTTTTCAAACTGCCGTATTCGTCATTCTAGGCTATATGCGCTTGTCAGAACGTACTTACATATTGCTGTTCTGGGGATACATGATTATCTCCTTCAGCGGATTTACGTATTGGTCATTTTTCAAAATGTCCGTCTAACGCAGATAACGAGCAAAAAGGTGAATCGGCAATTATGCCGGTTCACCTTTTTTAATGGCAATAAACACTTTAAACAATTCACTCATTCCATCGCTTAACAATAATTGTCGGATCGAACGATTTCTTTTGGACACATCACTAAATGGATTGGGATCGAAATGATTTTGCAGCTTTTCCAAAATGCCCTGCTCAACCAAGAACTGACGCTGCGTCTGAAATACATATGGCTCAAATCCCGCGGAAACCGCGGCCTCTTGACACAAGCTGAAATTAACATGCGCGGTAATGTCCTGTTCACCCGGTTCGATAAAAGGATTATCATGCGCTTCGTGCTTACGATAGCACATTAATGTCCCCTGATGCCGATGAGAGGCGTACAACTCCTCTTCTACATCGCCATAATCAATGGCAATAACGCACCCGCTTAGGATCCGTTCTGAAAGTCGGGCATACCAATCTATTGCCTCTAGATTTATTTCAATCATCTGTCCCTCTTGCCATTGAACTTCTAACGCGTTTAGATAGTCTAATATGCGTCCAGGCCCCAGAGGTAACCAGATCTCTTGCCAATGAGGCTCATGGTCCTGCCAGATCACGTGCGATTCATGAAAGGTCTGATCCTTGTATTGCAGGCGGTGAATCGGGAAAGCATCCAGCAATTCATTGGCCAACACATACACATCATCGCGTGGCGGCTCACTTAACCACGCTGTTTCATCCAAGAAACGAATTCGCTCCGCGTGTTCGACCAGCCTATCTTTTTGCAGCTGGCGATGATAGGCGCTCGATTCAATTAACGTATATGTCAAACGTTCATATACTCCGGGTGCATCCCGCTTCATTTCATCTAGCAACTGGAGCGCCATTCGCCCATTGCCTCCCCCCCATTCAACGATTTCGATGTATGGCGGCAGATTAGATGAATGCAACAGATGCTTATGTATGAACGAGGCAACCATTTCACCCATTACGGTTCCTATCGAAGAACTGGTATAGAAATCTCCTTGCTTACCTATCTTTATTTGATCCTTCCGGTAATAACCGACTGTATCTTGGTATAAGCATATCTCCATATAGTCTCGAAAGGAGATTCTTTGATCTACTGCCGAGCAAATACGTTCCTTCAGTACTGCGACAACGCTAGTAGGCACTAGTTGATTCACGATTGTAAAACCCCCAGTTCTTTACTTACAGACAAATGAATAAGAAACCCTTATAATGATAAAGGATTATGGAAGGAGAGACAGCCCAGCATGACAAAGAAGTGGATTACCCTAACAGCGATAACGGCAATTGGCCTAGTCTCGTTGACCGCTTGCACAGACAATACGCAAGTTAAAGAAGCATTTCAACAATCCGTAAACAAACAGTCGGAATTGAAATCTTATACTTTCGATGGAAGTACGACTCTCGCAATCAGTGATGGTCTAATGAAATCAGCTAACCCTCTTACGAATGGTTTGTTATCTTTGATCAGAGAGAGCACGATTACGTGGAAGGGAATTAGCCAAGTAGATTCCCTCCAATATCAATCAGACTTACGTATAACACCCAAGGGATCAACCTCCCCCATTGATATACCAATTCTCATTAAAGATAGCAAATTGTATTTTAATATGCCAGCCTTAAATAAGACAGCTGATGAGTTCTACGCGATTGATTTACAAAAAATGAGCGGAACAACAGCTAGTCCACTTACGGCTGACACGTTGAAAAATACACCTCAAGTTTCTACTACACTTACAAAATTGATATTCGAAGGTTTGGATGCGAAGTGGTTTAAGCAAGCCAAAGACCCCATTAAACTAACTGACGGATCCACAGCTAAATCGATTCAAGTTGATCTAACTACGAAAAATGTAAAAGAAATCAATACGCAATTCCAAGCCAAATTACCAGAGTTCATTGGTACTTTACAAACAAATGGCTTATTAGCAGCCGACAAAGCAGAAGCACTCAAGAAAAATGGGATGGCTTCAATAGCGCTTAAAGCACCGAGCAGCATGAAGATCGCAATAGATGATCAAGGCTTTATTCGTGATCAGACACTGGATATCACGTTCACGGTGACGCTAGATGGTAAAGTCCTCGATAATCATATTACACTTCATCAAACCAATGATGCTATTAATCAAAACACACCTCTGACAAAGGAAATCCCTGCTAAAGTGAAGAGTTTTGATGACATTCTCAAGCTCTTAACACCGGCCGCAAAAAAATAGGCATGGAGTTAAATACTTACCTTTCCCCAAAGGTAAGTATTTTTTTGTGCTTCATTTAATAGAAATATGATAATCTATTCATAGGGGGAGAATACCATCAATGAATTCTAAAAAACTCACAGCCTTGCTGTTGTCCATTGTTTTGCTATTACAAATCACATTGCCTACAGGAGGGGCTTTGGCCGAAGAAACCAAATCTTCTCAAGACGAAGCCAAGGAACTGCTCCAAAAAGGGCTCACTATTTTCGAAATCGATAAAGAGGTCGCTCGTCTTAACGAGCAGGATGCCACAATCGGCGAGCAAATCAAACAGAATGAACAAGATATCGTAAAGCAAAGCGGTAATGTGGATGCAACTCGCAAGCATGCCGGCAAAGTGCTTCGAGCGTACTATACAGGAGATCGAGACTCGATCTGGATGCTTCTTTTCGCGGCAAACTCCTTCACCGACGTCTTGCGCATGTTCGAATACTTACAGATGATCATCACGAATGACCATCGCTCACTAGCGAAGTTTACGGATTCCTTTCAGAAACTCACCAAGTTGCAAACGGAACTAGCGAATTCTCGGACTGAGCTGCAAGTTACCAAAGATAAATTTCTCCAGCAGCGCGAGAGACTCGTCAAGCTTCAAGAAGAACTGGACAAACAACTGGCCATAAGTGCACAGGCACAAGTCATTGCTGCTCAAATCAAAAACTTGAATGATCAATGGAAGCAGGAAGGTTTACCTTTGGCCAGAGATTACTTAGACAATTTATCCATGGCTTTCCGTGAGCTGCCACAATTCTTGATGCAGGACAGCAAGTATATTAGCATGACTTCTACAACGCCAGTCATCAATCTCACGGATGCTGATTTTAATACGTATCTTCACTCAAAGAGCGAGCTTTTGAAAACGTTGAATTTTGAATTCAAAGATGGATCTATGGTCGCCACAGGCAAAAAGGGCGAATTGCAGATAGCCATACAAGGGAACTTCGTCCTTCTTACGAACGCTGAAAATTTGAATGAAATACGATTTGTTGTTGATAATCTTGAATTTAATAGCTTTAAGCTGCCGGATACGACCATCGAAGACTTTACGAAGGAATTTTCACTAGGTTTTGTACCGAAAAAAGTAGTAAGTTACCTCGATGTGATCAGTGTCGAAACCAAAAAAGGCGTGGCAGTTGTGAAACTCAAGTTATCTCTGTAAACTAGTAGGGATAATGCATGGAAAAGTGAGGAACAACAAAAATGGAATCTAAAATTGGTCTAATGATGGATCTACCCGATGGAAAAACACCTGGCTTCTATGCCCAAATCGTCAAAGCACTTGCCGGCAAAGTCGAGTTATTCGATCGCGATAAAGAAATGCTGATTGTCAGTAATGAAGAACAGCAACGCGCTGCACTTGAAGTGATGGCTCATTTTAATATAGAGACCACAATTATGGAGCTTCGCTTGCTAGGTGAAGAAGCAGAATTGACGGATCTGTTCAGTGACTACGGGTTCACTAGCCGTGCAGAACATAACTATTTGTACGATAAAATCGTGATCCCTTTCCGCTTTACTGCGAATAGCCCCGCTGTCGAGGTTGATCAAGCGACCCTTCAGGTAGAAGAGCATCTCATCGCCCAGTATAAAGATGGTGACCACGACGTATATGTCGTTGATCGACAGTACGAAGAACTCATGCATGGCATTGCCAAAGCGTATCGCTGCAGCATCGAAATCCTTCGATAAATGCAGCAAAAAGCCCACATCGGCTGATGTGGGCTTTTCTCTATTCAGAGCAAATCTGCTGCCAATTGTGCCAGATGCGAGCGTTCACCGCGTTCTAACGTGATATGCCCGCTTATACCTTCCTGTTTAAAGCGTTCTACCACATACGTAAGCCCATTGCTCGATGCATCTAGGTACGGATGGTCAATTTGATCCGGATCGCCGAGGAGAACGATTTTACTTCCCTCTCCAACACGAGATACGATCGTTTTCACTTCGTGTTTCGAGAGGTTCTGTGCTTCATCGATAATAATAAATTGCCCAGGTATGGAGCGTCCGCGAATATACGTTAATGCCTCAACTTGAATACTACCTAGACCGGCAAGTATTTTTTCAATATCACCTGGTTTTTTGGTATCAAATAAGTATTCCAAATTATCATAGATCGGCTGCATCCAAGGACGCAGCTTTTCATCTTTTTCACCAGGCAGGTAACCGATATCCTTGCCCATCGGGACGACCGGACGAGCAATTAACAGTTTCTTATATTTACGATCATCTTCAATTTTCATGAGCCCCGCAGCTAGCGTAAGCAGCGTTTTACCTGTACCCGCTTTCCCAGTTAGGGTGACGAGCGGGATATCGTCATTGAGCAGAAGCTCAAGAGCCATTCGCTGCTGCGCATTGCGCGCGGCAATTCCCCAGATGGGATCATTACTCATATAAAGCGGCTCAAGCTTTTTGGCATCCGGTGTAACTTTGAGCAGTGCGGACTTGGAAGAGCCGAGCTCATCGCGCAGGATCACGAATTCGTGCGGATGCAGCATATAGCTCAAATTAAGTGATGTAACGGTCAAGAAGCGGTACGAATAGAACTCATCAATGATTGAAGGATGAACAAAGAGCGTGATATAACCAGTATACATATCGGTTTGAGCCACAATTCGATCTGTTAAGTAATCCTGTGCAGGAATACCCAGTACATCCGCTTTAATTCGGACCAACGTATCTTTACTAACAATTACAACAGGTCTAGCCACATCATTTTCTTGCTCTTCCAAATGGTAATTAAGTGCAACCGCTAGAATGCGATTGTCGTTCGTTAATTCAGCAAACGTATCTTGCAATTTCGCAAAGCTGCGATGGTTAAGCTCCACTTTAATACTGCCGCCATGCCCAAGTGTAATACCGTCGGATAAATTGCCTTTGGCTCTTAATCCATCTAGCAATCTCGAAACATGTCTGGCGTTGCGACCGATTTCATCCGCATTTCGTTTCTTAGAATCGATTTCTTCCAACACCACGGCGGGTATGACCACTTCATTATCTTCAAATGCGAATAAAGCATTGGGGTCCTGAAGCAGTACATTGGTATCTAACACGTAAATTTTTTTCATTGGTGTGTCCCCTCCCAGATTTGGCGTTAGATCATTGGTTATATTCATACATACAACCTAACTGTACAGGACAAACTAAACGCGAGATTCAGGAAAGAAGGGAACGATTCTGGTGAGACTAATATACGTATGCGGACTGATACTGATCCTCGCGGTAGGCTGCAGTCAAGCGCCGAAAAGTGGTGCCCCCTCTCAAGATACGAATCAAAAGCAAGTAAAAGTTCAACAAATCGCTCCGCAAAAGCTAGAAATCAAAGATTCTAAGGCGGTTGCAGCGCATTTGGAAAACCTAGCATTGGGTATCCCTCAGGTTGAAAGCGCACATTGCGTCGTCTTCGGCAATACAGCTGTCGTCGGCATTAATATTAAGAAGGAACTTGATCGAGCCAGAGTCGGAACCATTAAATATTCGGTGGCCGAGGCACTCAAGAAGGATCCTTATGGTGTGAATGCGATCGTAACGGCTGATATGGATTTAGATCAACGCTTACGCAACATCCGGGATAACATTCAAGCGGGAAGACCGATCACAGGCTTTGCAGAACAAATGGCTGATATCGTCGGTCGTGTAATGCCACAACTGCCACGTGATATCCGCAATGATCCAGATATCGATAACGCCGGTCCTAATGGGGATAGCCCGCAGGTTCCAGCCCGATAAATCACTGAATATGACAAAAAGCCTGACTGCATACGCAGATCTAGGCTTTTTTTATCGCATCAAAAACTTGGCCGAGTGAAAAAAGGGCATCTCGGCTCTCACAAGCTTTCGCATATTCAGCTTTATTGTTCATGTGGGCGCTATCTATCCATTGCATCGGTGCAGCTGTAAGATGTTCAGCCATATCGTTTGCGCCTCCTACTAGGTGGTTGAAAACGCTCCTTACACTTACAGTATAGCATAGCGAGTGCCAAGCGTTCCACCATTATGTATCTATTTTCAAATCAACGAACACTCCTTTTTTTAGGGGATATACTTTAGTGTACGTTGATTTGGTAAAGTTATGTCCATAGATGTCCATAGCATTAAACCGCTATTGATTATTGTAAATGGGATTCGAGTTGATATCAGCTAACAGCTTCTCCGCACTCTCGCGATCGAAACAATGCTTATGATATTCCCCTTCATGGTCATAACCAATCCATATTTTCATTGGATCTTCAACTGGCAGCACTTCAAGATTACTAACCCCATGATCTTCGACTAAAATAAGTGCAAAAAAATCCAACGTATCCTTTGCCGCTTCATCCTCAGGACGAGCCTGGGACACAATATGCATTTGCAGCCAATTGAAAAAGGCATCACCTAGCTTCATCTCAGCGTCCATCCTCTCTTAGTAGAACAATATCATAGCCAGCCTCTATCCATTTCAACCATTGGTTTATCCATACTTCATGCATCCCCTGGCTAGCTTCCCTATGTTCAACCATTGCCATTAGCAGTGCCTTCGATTCCTGCCTAGTCAGTAAACGATCCAGGAAGGCTTCTGCGCAGTGCGAAAGATGAAATGGCTCACCATTAAATACAATGTTACCATCATGCGTTAAATCTAATTCTACGAGGTCTGATCCACATATCTCTTCTTCATCACTCAGCAGCAGGCTCGATTTAAACATCGGGAGCAAGCGAGGATGTTGATGGCCTGCAAGCTGGCGAAACGATTCAAATTCTTCGTCAGGAAAACAGCTTATACGCTCAGCACCTAACATGAGCGGCGAATAACTGAGAATGGGTGTTATCCAATATCGGGTCATAAGGCATGGCTCCTTACTAGTTAAGTCGGCCTCTTACCGGTTCTTTTTTCAATAAAATAACGGATTCTCACCATGAACATTAGAGAGATTGCTACAGCCAAGCAAAGTACGATAGGCAAGCCTACGATTTGGAATACGAGTAGCATCACGGATCCGATCGCTAACAGCACATAGATTAGAGCCGTTTTGAGAACAGGTAACTTGCGTGTACGAAACACTTTATTGTACACATAGGACATGAATACAAAAATTAATAGATACGTAATCAAGAGGTGATTGGCAAACCATTCATTCAGGGCAGTCAACGAACATACACTCCATTTCATTAATAAGTTAAGTCATCCCAGATAAGTCATTCCTCATTATCCCTTAAAACGACAATAAAATAAAGGGAAATGCGGCTGGAAAGCCCACATTTCCCTTTATTCGAAAACTTTGTGAATTAAACGTTAGCTTCTGCTGTTTTGCGGTGCTTCTCAGCACGTTCGCGTTCGCTCTTGTTCAAAATCTTTTTACGGATACGAACTGATTTCGGTGTAATTTCACAATACTCATCATCATTCAAGTACTCAAGAGCTTGCTCCAAAGAGTACGAGCGAGGTGTTTTCATTTTTACTGTTTCTTCTTTATTTGCGGAACGGATGTTGTTTACTGCTTTTTCTTTACAAATGTTAACGATGATATCATTGTCACGTGTATGCTCACCAACAACCATACCTTCGTAAACTTCTGTTTGCGGATGAACGAACAAGATACCGCGATCTTCGACTGAAAGAATTCCATATAGTGTAGATACGCCGGATTCACTGGAAACGAGTACGCCTTCGTGACGTCCGCCAACGCCTGCTCCTTGATATGGACCATAGCTGTCAAAAGCATGGTTCATAATTCCGTAGCCGCGAGTAAGCGTTAGGAAGTTCGTTCTGTAACCGATCAAACCGCGTGCTGGGATCTTGAACTCTAGACGAACGTTACCGCTGCCGTTGTTGATCATGTTGACCATTTCGGCTTTACGAGAACCTAAGCTCTCCATAACGGAACCCATACTGTCTTCTGGAACGTCGATGATCAAATGCTCAATCGGCTCCATTTTTTGTCCGTCAATTTGACGAATGATAACTTCTGGTTTAGAAACTTGCAATTCAAAGCCTTCACGGCGCATGTTTTCGATCAGAATCCCTAGGTGAAGCTCACCGCGGCCTGATACAATGAATGCATCCGGGCTGTCTGTATCTTCAACGCGCAAGGAAACGTCTGTTTCAAGCTCTTTGTATAGTCGCTCACGGATTTTACGGGAAGTAACCCATTTACCTTCACGCCCCGCGAATGGCGAGTTGTTTACGATAAATGTCATTTGAAGCGTTGGCTCATCGATTTTCAAGACTGGCAATGCTTCTGGGTTCGCAGGATCTGCTACCGTTTCACCAATGTTAATATCTTTGATACCTGCAATGGCAATGATATCCCCTGCAGCTGCTTCTTCAATCTCAATACGTTTCAAACCACTGAATCCGAAAAGTTTCTCGATTCTAGCTTGTTTTTGTCCGCCTTCACGAGTCATAACCGCAACGGTTTGACCTTGACGGATTTTACCACGGTTCACACGGCCTACACCGATACGACCTAGGTACTCATTGTAATCCATCAATGTAACTAGGAATTGAAGCGGTTGTTCAACATCTTCCGTTGGAGCTGGAATGTGTTGTACGACTGTTTCATAGATAGCTTCCATGTTATCATCTTGTTTCTCTGGATCAAGACTTGAAGTTCCTTGCAGTGCGGAAGCATAAACAACGTGGAAATCAAGTTGCTCGTCAGTTGCACCAAGCTCGATGAACAAGTCAAGAACTTCATCAACAACTTCTTGTGGACGAGCGTTCGGACGGTCAATTTTGTTTACGACAACAACTGGAGATAGGTTGCTCTCAAGTGCTTTACGTAGAACGAATTTCGTTTGTGGCATTGTACCTTCGAAAGCATCTACAACCAACAATACGCCGTCTACCATTTTCATGATACGTTCAACTTCTCCGCCGAAGTCAGCATGTCCTGGTGTATCTACAATGTTAATCAAGTAATCTTTATAGTTAATCGCCGTATTTTTGGCAAGGATGGTAATACCGCGCTCTCTCTCTAGATCATTGGAGTCCATCGCTCTTTCTTGAATAGCTTCGTTATCGCGGAATGTTCCGGATTGTTGAAGCAATTTATCTACGAGTGTTGTTTTACCGTGGTCAACGTGTGCGATAATGGCAATATTGCGAATCTTGTCTCTTGCATGCATGAATGTCAAACCCTCTCTACCCTATAATTTTCGTCTCTGTTCATAAAACAAGCGTCGGACATAAGCGCCGACGCTTGACATTTACCCTTAGTATACGCAGTTTCTCGACATTATGCAAGAAAAAAGGCACACAAAACAAAACTTTTAACTGGAAAGAGGCGAGATCACCATAATCTCCGCTTTCGGAAAATCATGGAAAGTCCTGCTACGACAAGGATCAAAGCGATTACATAAATCCCTAATTTGACTAGTAAAGTCAAAGCAAAAAGCGCTGCTGAAATGATTCCTAATACCACAGCAGCGATCCAAACGCCGCGATCACTCCCCCGATCAAACAAGTGAAGTTCGTATAAACCAATGGCAGGACCTAGAATGAAGCCCGGCCAAATATAGGCCATGGAGCCCCAGCCAAATAAATTGCAGAAGAAAAACATAAGGGCATATACGGTTAAAATGCCACCAGGAACGAGTACACCTGCTGGTAATCGACGGTTGAAATACAAGAAATGAAAGAGCATTCCAGGCACGAGTAATACAAGCGGCCAAAAAAAGGAAAGCAGCAACTGGAAGACTCCTAATTTGCCTAGCAACAATAAGACAGCCAAGCCAATAAATAAAATACCAATGGAGTAGCTATTTCTAGCGATACGAATCCCTCCTAAAATGGACATATGTTGAATAGGCGTAAATCGGCCAACAAATCGACACCCTTCAACAAATATTTTAGCTCACATGACATGAAATTGCTAGGTGTTTATGATGGGACCTCTTTGCGTTCGATTCCATTTAACTGGGTATACTAAAGCTCGCACAGAACCCTTTTGCCTTGGCGACTGGTCGTCTGATGTTCAACCGGGGAGGTATCATGGAACGAACTCTGAGAAGCAATAAACCACAACGGAAACCACTTTGGACCAAAGCTTTTCTGATCACATCACTCGCAAATTTACTGCTTTTTTTTAGTTTTCAAATGCTTATTCCTACGATACCTACTCATCTTTCACAATTAGGTGGAGACAATGTCCAGGTTGGACTTGTCATTGGGATCTTCACCATTTCCTCGCTCCTGACACGACCGTTCGCAGGCAGAGCATTAGACCTTTTAGGTAGAAAACATGTTCTGCTAGTTGGTTTAGCGATTTGCGCACTTACGATTGCCGGTTATTCGTATATCGCAGCAATTACACTTATTCTAGCGGCACGCTTTGTTCATGGCATTGGCTGGGGGTTGTCGACGACATCACTCGGAACCGTCATTGCAGATATCATTCCCCCTGAACGCCGCGGTGAGGGAATGGGCTATTATGGGTTATCCAACACCTTGGCCATGGCAGTCGGTCCATTAACAGGTCTGTGGATCATGCAGTCGATTGGATTTTCTTATGTGCTTTTAATCTCAACCATTCTTGCGATTTTATCTTTGTTTAGCTCGCTTTTCATTACATATCCGAAGCCCCTTCTACCAGTGAAATCTCGTCAGAGACTACGCTTTGTAGATCGCCTATGGGAACAGAGCGCACTCCTCCCCTCTGCCCTGCTGCTATGCACCGCAATCTGTTACGGTGGAATCGTGACCTTCATTACCTTGTTCGGCTTAGAGGCAGGTATTCCAAATGTGGGTTTATTCTTCTTATGCAATGCCAGTATGGTTCTACTCGTACGTCCCCTCACAGGTGTGCTCTTTGATCGCAAAGGGCCTGAGTGGGTTCTGCTACCTGGCGCAGCTTTCACGATAACAGGATTATTATTGCTTTCGTATGCGCACTCCAATACTAGCCTCGCTATTGCAGCCTTATGCTATGGCGTTGGGTTTGGCTCGATACAGCCTGCCTTGCAGGCGTGGACGATTCAGCGTTCTTCCCCTGAACGGCGAGGTGCCGCCAATGGAACCTTCTTTTCAGCCAACGATCTAGGCATTGGATTAGGCGCAATGGTGCTAGGAGCCCTCGCTAACTGGAGCGGCAGTTATGCCTTAATGTACCGGTATTCCACAGCATTAATCATCCTATTCCTCTTGATCTATGGTTGGTCCTTCTGGGCTTTCACTTGGCACAAAAAAAACAGCACACTGACCTAAGGTCAGCGTGCTTATAACTCATTCATTCCTTGTCTTGAATTGAAACATTCGTACCCCTTTGGCGATAACTCCAGCGGCAATAACGACAATGGTCGCCATGATCGGGATCCAAATATGTAAAAACTCATAATCATGCAGCAGCCAATCAATCATCTTCTCATCTTTCACAAACATTTCCCCTGCTGTATAACCAAGTATACCCGCTCCGATAAACACTAGAATCGGGTATTTCTGCAATAGATTCATCACAAGTGTACTTCCCCAAATAATAATTGGAATACTCAGTCCAATACCTAGAATAATGACCGTGTTATTGCCATTTCCTTTGGCTGCAATGGCCAATACATTATCCAAACTCATGACGAAATCTGCCACAATAATGGTCCAAATTGCTTTGCCAAGCGTTGAAGCTTCTTTGACATTCGAATGCCCATCTTCATCCGTAAGGAGCTTAATGGCAATCCATAAGAGCAAGATAGAGCCGCCAGCTTGAATAAAAGGAATTGAAAGTAGACTCACGGCTACAAGTGTCAGTATTAGTCGCAGGGCAATAGCGCCGAATGCCCCCCACCATATCGCAAGCTTTCGCTGCTCCAGCGGGAGATTCTTGCTAGCTAACGCGATGACAACAGCATTATCGCCGCTCAGAACGATATTGATTAACATAATTTGCAGAAATAATAAAAGCGCATCAATCATTGCTTCACGACCTCCTGACGAACATGGAGAGCAAGTGATTGGAAAGAGTGCGATCACAGCGGCATCAAGGAGTTAGAATAAATGGGCGTTAGTTTCCTGTTTCAATTGTCCATGTACGATTTCAATAGTTTCAGTTTCTAAGACCGCTCTGTCAATAAGTTCATTTAGAAATTCCATGCTGTCTTCCAGCTTTTCCACAAGACGTAAGTTAGGATTCGTACTTGGTGATGGCGGAAGAAATAAGGAGCAGCAATCTTCATAGGGTAAAATCGAAATAGGAAAAGTTCCAATCGATTCAGCAAGCCCAATAATTTCTTGCTTGTCCATCATCATCAGCGGTTGCAGAAGCGGCAGCGTAACCACACGTCCAATGGCATGCAGGCTTGGCAGGGTTTGACTCGCTACTTGCCCCAAGCTCTCGCCTGTAACTAGTGCTCCAAGTCCTTCCCGTTCCGCAATTCGTTCTGCAATTCGATACATGGCCCTCCTAATGAGAGTGACCAGCAGATTATCTTGATACGCACGGTGAATGGAGGTTTGAACTTCTGTGAAGGACACCATGTGAAGCTTTAAGGAGTCTGTATAGCCTGCTAACTGATGCGCAAGTTCAATAACCTTATCCTTTGCGCGCTCACTGGTATAGGGGTAACTATGGAAATGAATCGCCTCCATCGTCAAACCTTTCCGCATGGCTAACCAACCTGCAACAGGACTATCAATACCTCCGGACAGCATTAGCAGCGCTTTGCCACTTGTACCTGACGGGAATCCCCCAGCACCTTCTATGACTTCAACGTATAAAAGCACCTTATCCTCTCGGATTTCTACTCGCAATTCAACCTCAGGCTTTCGAACATCCACCTGTAACCCCGGAATCGCTTGAAGCACATATCCGCCCACCAAGTAATTCATCTGCTGTGAGTCATGTGGAAATGCCTTATTGACCCTGCGAACTGTCACCTTAAAGGTCGCCGGTTGCTTAGGTAATGCCTGCATCATCCGCAGCGCTGTCTCTTGAATAGACTCTAGTTCTAATGGCGCATGATAAGCCGGACTGAAAGATGCAAGTCCAAAAACACGCTGTAAGGAAGCAGAAGCCTGTTCATAAGCGGCACCCCCTAGCTCCACATATACGCGTCCAAACTCAGGAATATACCTAACATCAGGAAAAGAACTTAAAACTTTACGAATTTGAATCATGACACTTCGTTCAAATCGTTTGCGATTTTTACCTTTTAACATCATTTCGCCAAAACGCAATATTAAACAATCAGGTTTCAATTTCGCTTCCCCCTATGGATGACAGATGGATTTCTCATGGGAGCAAGCTCCTTGACCACCTCATGTAATGAGCGCAGGAATAGTGCTATGTCTTGCGCTTGATGTTCATCAGAAAAGCTTATTCTTAAGCCGCTAGCCGCCAAATCTCGCTGATAACCCAAAGCCAGCATGACCTCACTAGGCTCCGACTCGCCAGATGTACAAGCTGATCTCGTTGAGATGTAGATCCCCCTCTGCTCAAGCGCATGAACAACGACCTCTGCTTTCATTCCTGCAAAAGTAAAATGAACAATGTGAGGAGCCATCTCCTGCTCAACCTCAGAGCCTGAAATCGTTAGCTCAGGTATTGCAGCGATACCAGCCAACAATTGCTGCCTTAGGGCAATTTTACGAGCTATTTTCGATGCTTGATTGTCCATACTGATTCGGAGTGCTTTGGCCATGCCCACGATCAAAGGGACGTTCTCCGTACCTGAACGAACACCAAATTCTTGTCCCCCTCCTGCAAGCAGTGGTTTGAGCTGTACGCCTACTCTCCGATACAAGAATCCCGCACCCTTCGGACCTCGAAATTTATGCGCAGAAGCACTGCATAGATCGATTCCCCATGCCTTCGGCTCTAGAGGAAGCTTAGCAACACCTTGCACGGCGTCCACATGAAACATGATTTTCGGAAAACTCGCGAGGTATTGACCTATTTCTTGAATCGGTTGAATCGTGCCTATCTCATTATTCACATACATAACGCTAACAAGGATCGTATCCTCGCAAATCGCGGCTTGAAGATCCTCTAGCTGTACTCTACCAGTCTTAGAGACAGGCAGATAGGTAACGCGAAAGCCCTCCTGCTCAAGTCCCGCAAATACTTCCTTAACGGATGCATGCTCGATTTGTGTCGTAATCAGATGCTTACCTCGTTGCTGATAGTTGTAGGCTACGCCTTTGATCGCTAAGTTATTACTCTCAGTTCCACCGGAAGTACAAATGATTTCACTCGGAGATACCTTTATCGAGGAAGCTATGACTCCCTTCGCACTCTGCAGAAGCTTTTCTGCTTCTACACCAAGCCGATGAATCGAGGATGGATTTCCGTAATGGGATTTCATTACTTCCGCGATGGTCTCAATGACTTCTTCATAAAGCGGCGACGTTGCCGCGTAATCCATATAAAGCATGGTTTGCCTATTCCCCTTCATACCCCTAAACTAATTATCTCTTATTTCATGAGATGCTTTTCCTATTAAAACTTATATCTGATGAGAACTCAAGTAAGTAGGCCACAATGCGAAAAGCCGATCTCCGCATAGCACATGCGAAAACCAGCTCATTGTTACCGTATTTATTGAGATAAATTAGTACGATGATCGAGCACTTTAGAAACATACTCTTGTGTCTCTTTAGGCAAGAACTCAAGCTTAGCGACCAAATCCTGATCTGTCTTAATCCCTAAGCGATCGACACGACCAGGCCCAGCATTATAAGCAGCAAGCGCAACGCCTTCGTTCCCATTATATTTCTTCAGCAATCCACTAAGGAAATGTGTACCTGCATCTATGTTCTGTTTGGGATCAAATGGGTTCGTAACCCCATAACCACTGCTAGTCCCATCCATAAGCTGCATTAATCCTTTGGCACCTGCAGATGAAACAGCTTGATGGTTGAACGAAGATTCTTGCTGAATAACCGCCTTAACCAAAGAGGAGTCTACGCCATATTTCAAACTAGCTTGTCCAATGAGTCCTTCAAATTGCGTAATAGATGTTGACTGTGAGACGGACTGCAACGGTGTATATGATTTATTCAAAGCGCCTAACGCGCTTGGCAGGTTGCTTTGCGATTGGTTAAGTGCAGTTGTGTCTAGCGGGTCAGTCCCCGTACCCACACCTTGGCCCATCAATGTGTTCAAAAGCTCACTAAAATCACTGGATTCGTCTGAGCTTGAAGATGAGGGGGTGTCTGCGAAAAGACTTAATTTACTCATCGTCTGAAGCTGAAGCAACTCCTTCAACACTCTAGGGTCAATTCCTTGCGTATTCGTGATGCTGTTCATACTCAGACCTCGCTTTTTCATTTTCGATGTTTTCATTGTACACGTTTTGAGCCCTGACGACTATACTTTTATTCGCTGACATTGAAAAAAGGACAGTCTATTGACTGCCCCCTCTTGCCTTTCAAGAAATATTCTGTTGAAGCATTTCATTGTCATTCAATGATCTTCTCACTGTGACACGTGATATACGCAAATGATCGGTTTCTTCTACGATAAACATAAACTCGTCGTTGTAACTTACCTGTTGATTGCGACTAGGAGGAATTTCCGTTTGGGAATAAATCCAACCACCGATTGTATCATAGTCATCCGACTCAATCTCAAGTCCGAAGTACTCATTCACTTCATCAATCAACAACAGTCCATCAATCGAGAACGTATTCTCATCTTTCATTTCGATCGTTGGGCGCTCCTCGTCAAACTCATCTTGGATTTCACCAACAATCTCTTCCATAATGTCTTCCAGCGTCACTAGACCTGAAGTACCGCCGTATTCATCAATGAGCAAAGCCATTTGGCTCTTGCGTTTCTGCATCATTTTCAACAAATCACTGATATGAATGGAATCCGGTACCGTGGTAATCGGTCGAATAATTTTCTTAATGCCTTTCAGGTTGGCATCTGGCTTCAGCAAATCCTTAATGTGAACGAATCCGATAATGTTATCCTTATCCGGATCACACACGGGGTAACGTGTTCGCATTTCTTTGATCGCGATAGCTAAGTTCTCCGCATAAGAAAGTCCTGCATACAAGCATTCCATTTCTGTACGTGGAATCATAATTTCGCGTGCTGTCGTCTCAGCAAATCCGAATATATTATCAACAAGCGTGAGCTCTGTGTTATCAATTAGTCCGTTTTTGTGGCTTTCCTGCATCAGGACTCGAATTTCGTCCTCCGTATGCGCAGATTCATGTTCCGTTGTAGGCTCGATCCCAGCACGGCGCAGCATCCAATTCGAAATGCCATTTAATGTCCAAATGAACGGGTACATCATTTTATAGAATAATACCATGGGTCCTGCAGAGAGCAACGTAATTTGTTCCGCTTTACGAATCGCATACGTCTTAGGAAACTGTTCACCTAATGTGATATGAAGAGTAGTCATTAAGGAAAAAGCGATAATAAATGTAATCGTGTGAAAAACTGTGTCTGGTAATCCCAGCGGAGCAAATAAAGGCTCTAAAATTTTGGCGAACGTCGGTTCACCTACGTAACCAAGTCCTAATGAGGTGAGTGTTATCCCTAATTGACACGCGCCAAGGTAAGCATCAAGATTATTCATAATTCCTTGAGCAAACTTCGCATTTCGCCGTCCTTCACCGACAAGCGATTCAATCCGACTTCCACGCACTTTCACCATTGCAAATTCTGCTGCGACAAAAAAACCGTTTAACAACACTAGTCCAAACATTAACAGAAAACTGATTAACGTTTCGGGCAAAGGATCTTCCAATACCTTACCTATCCCCTAACAAGTGCAAAAGCTGCACCCAGGAGAGTAGGTACACCTCCCTTAATTTTCGATTTTAATTTTTTAAATATCACTACTCATTATATAATAATACTGTAATCATTCAAAGGTGCGAATATGACACTTGAAGCCAAATAGTACGAGCAAATGGGCGTAAACACATTATAATGAGCCCTTCTTGCGCTTTTACAATGGAATAATGGCATTCTTAAGCCCTTTTTAACCTTTTTTTCTGAAAATAAATAAAAGCAAGCCGATTTCTCGGCTTGCTTCAAAAGCTATGAATAGTAGGGAATCAATAAAAAATAAGCGGCAACGGCAATAAAACCAAGAGCAACGGACCAAGAGCCCAAGCTCTTATTTCCCATTACAAAAGCGATCACACCGAGAATAATACCCGAAATCCCAAGTAATACCGGCCATACGAATAGCGAGGCCAGAGCAACAAACAGCGCAACGTAACCCACTGCTTTATTGCGTGTTACAGCTTCTACAAGCTCAGTGACTTCCTCATCAGAAACTGTCGAGGCAGATTCATAACCTCGATTTATTCTGGTGTGAGGTACAGCAATCTCAGCTGCATATTCTTCTTGGGCATGGAGTCCGCTTTCGAGATGAAGCTGACTCTTCTGGAATCGCTCCTTGGTGGCATTGTCTAAAGAACTATCCTCTTTATTCATGCTACCTCCGCGTTACACATACCTAGTGTTTAGTCGCAGGCTTAAACGTGTGGCAACACGTATTAGCCGCTTTGGTTGCAGTATCGTGATGAGTAGTATCAAACGATTCCTCTGAAGCAAATTCTTCATTGTAGCTAGCATTAGCGTGTTGATCAATTTCAATCATAATCGTGTCCGCATGACAGTTGTTTCCTTGTGTCCAATATTCACAATTCGCTACTGCGCATTTAACTGCTGGCATCATTATCACCCCCTTAACAATTTGCCCGCCTCAGGAGTGATCTATGCTTAGTTAAGTCTGTCAGATAAGACCAAGAACATGGCGTGCGACCACAACAGCGGAAGCGCAGGATCACCATGTTTCTCAATCCATTCCGCATATACAGCCGATTCGCGAAGATGGTCATCTACTTGCTCTGGTAAACGTCCCAGCTCATCTGCTTTACTTGCTATCCATGCTAAGCAACGGTTAGCTTCGTCTCGATTTCCAAGCTCAAGCTGGATCCAACCATACCAAGCGGTCAGTAACAGCCACTCACCACCTCCGTAATATCGATCCTCAATGTAGCGCCCAATCCCATCATGTTTGAGATCAGCTTCAATCGCTCCCACCGTTCGAAGCATAATCGGGTCATCTGGTTCACAAACACCAAAAGGTAAGGCGAGCCACATTAGGCTTGCATCAACACCAAACAGAGCAGGCTGCCAGACTTCATTCACACAATGAATGGACTTCACGAAACGTCCGTCATGAACAGCATGGGTATGTATAAAATGTCGGATGAGTTCGGCTTTCTCGATCAAGGCTGGACGTTCTTCTAGTTCACCTAGCGCCTTCAGTCCCCCATATAAGCAAGCCAACGTTGCTGGATGGACATATTCGGGATACTCCTCCCAACAATCAAAATTCGGATAGTGCCAGAATGTCATTACATAATCTACTGTTATCTCAATGCTTTCCCTGAACTCTTCCAGAAGTGTAGTATGACCAGTCAAACGTATGTGTTCTACAAGCCCCCAGATCCAAGCGCCGTAGCCATCCAATTGGAAGTGACCCCATTCGGAAAGATCATCTCGCCCATCCAAGTGATACCTTGTCCCTAAAAACTCTGACCGATCAATCCATTCCCTATTCTCGTGTTTTCGCATGAGCTCCGTTAGCCGCGGGCGTTTGTCCTTTAATACACGATGTACCCAGCGGTAGAATTGTTCCGCACTTTTCGTTTCTCCTACACAATCCATCGCATTTGCTATAAAAGTACCATCACGTAGCCAACTATAGGAATAGGTTGAAAAAAGAGGAGAAGCCACGTAACCTCCGCTAGGATGTTGATTCAGCTTAATGATGTCTTTGCTTACGCTGACTAAATGTTCTAGCTCCATAACTATGTCCTCCCTTTTATATGAAAAGGGATGCGTTGTGGCCGCATCCCTTTGTTGGTTTCATTTTTGATTGATTAAACTTTTTCGCCTTGCATACGGCGTTGTGTAATGTAATCTGTCTCATAGTAAGCAAGATCTTCACGAAGCTCTTCGAATACCTTAGACAATTCGATCGTTAAATCGCGTACTTCACGTGATGGTTTCTTGCGGAAACGAATCGCATCTTGTCCTGTATAAGCGTAGCGACCATCTTCGGAGTAGCACTCATTCTTAGGATAGAAAAAGGTATTAACACATGTATGATATACCTCATAGAGTACTTTTTCCGAAAAATCAACATTAAATGTAGGACGTCTTAAGCTAACGCCCAATTTCTCATAAGCCACTTCACAAAAAACTAGAAGATGACGAGTGTCCTGTAAATACCCGCGGTAAAATTCATCCATTGCTGGATCATTTTCCACATTTAACAGTGAGAGCGAATGTTGATTAAGAAACAGTTCCATTTTGGCCGTCGTTTCTTTAAGTTTCGTACGCGTGGAATCACAAACATTTTTCACATTAAAAACAGCCATGTTAGAAGACCTCCTATAATTGCGCTACTTCTATCCTACCATAATTTATCCCGAAGTGGTATATGTAAAACACCAGTTACCATGTATAAAAGATAACCGCTCGCCTAACCCTACTCTTAGATAATATGTTTTTCATTAACGAGTTGACCTTTTTCTACAAACAAAAAGGAGGGCATGATCATGTGGCGTTATCTCTCCACCGTTGCGGTTGTTTTAGGATTAGGAGTTATCCTTTTTCCTGCGCAGCCTCAACACCGCACCAAGCCTGGTCCAGAGGTTTACAGTGCGAAGTATGAAACAACATCTAAACTTGCGTTGCTAGAACAAGACGTAAAACTTACAGATGAACTTTGCAGAAGTCAATGTGCACTCGATTATTCAACCATGCTCAGTCAGATCGAAGGCGGTGAGCCTGTAACCAATGTTTTGAAAAACATGCGAAACCACCATGAGAAAATGGATGTGCTTGTATGGTCCAAGCGCGGTCAAACTTGGGAGCAAGGCATCAAATCGGGAGAACTCCCTTCTTCTTATAAAGACCAGGCCGCAACATATTTAAAAGAAGCGAAATCTACCGTTGATGGTGGCAAGCATTACCAGTCGCCTAAATTCGGTGCTGGACATCACGTTTATTTCGTCCAAGGAACTCCTTCCACCAATGGTCAAGATTCACTTATCGGGGTCATTCATCAAGATGTGCTTGCGCAAGTGACCGATCATCAAATGAAAAATTTAAGACTTGAACCTTATCCCAACGAGAACCGATGGAAAGTAAAAGCCGTTGAAACGAATACGCTAAATGAGAAGATTGTCGATCATCCCGAAGATAATCAAGGGACTAGCCATTATCAACAGAATGAAGTCGTTGTACGTTTCAAAACGGATCCAACAGAGGCACAACTCAATCAAATCAAAAAAGAGATCAACGCAACTTCAGCAAAAAAATTAGGCTACACGTACGTTTTCCGTACGAATGATAGAGACGCCAAGTCATTGATCGCCTATTTCGGCAAATGGAATGTCGCGTATGTTGAACCACATTTTCTCTATATGACCAATGATTACTATGATGATCAAGAACGAACAGATTCAAACCCATCCAGCACCAATTCAGATAGCAATCAAACACCAGTCTCATCAAACTTCATGCCCAATGACAATTTATATCAGAAATATCAATGGAATCTGCCTTTGATCGAAACGTTACAAGGCTGGCAATTGAACCGCGGTGCCAATAATGTGATTGTAGCTGTTGTAGATACTGGTGTAGATCTGGCACATCCCGACCTGCAAGGACAATTACTGCCTGGTTACAATGTCATTAGTGGAAATGATAATCCACAGGATGATGTAGGTCATGGCACGCATGTTACAGGCGTTATTTCTGCTCTTGTTAACAATCAGCTAGGTGTTGCGGGGATGACTTGGTTTAACAAAGTATTACCCGTAAAAGTTCTGGATCAGACAGGTGCAGGCAGCACGTATTCAGTAGCTCAAGGGATTATTTGGGCAACAGATCACGGCGCAAAGGTCATGAACCTCAGTCTTGGCAATTATGCAGATTCAGGTTTTCTTCATGATGCTATACAATACGCCTATGATAAGGATGTCGCACTCATCGCGGCTAGCGGAAATGATAACACAGAGCAACCTGGATATCCGGCCGCCTATCCCGAAGTATTCGCTGTTGCTGCTATTGATTCACAGAATGAGAAAGCGCCCTTCTCGAATTACGGTGACTATATTGATGTGACTGCGCCTGGTGTCACCATCGCCAGTACGTATCCCAATAACCAGTATGCTGCCTTGTCTGGTACATCCATGGCTAGTCCGCATGTGACAGCACTTGCTGCGCTAATTCGATCTGCTAATCCTAATTTGAAAAATACAGACGTCTATGAAATTATGAGGCAATCTGCTCAAGATCTAGGCGACAAAGGTCATGATAAATACTTTGGTTATGGCGTCATCGATGTCGTCAAAGCGCTTGAAATGGCGAAGCAGGAAACGGCTCCATTGTCATACTGGCCACAGGATTTAGCGCGCCAATTACATCTTGTACCGAAGAAGTATGCAGGCAGCTTGGGACTTGAGAATTAGAACAGTTTAAACTTTTCAATGGCAGTTAAAAAACCTTCAATCCGCTTTCTATGGCGGATTTGAAGGTTTTATTGATTTTTAAATGAAATACCCGCAAAGCCGAAGCTTGCGGGTAACCGACTGAGTGGAAAGTTTGCCGTAAGCCGGGTTCTGTACTTCCAGTGGTCATAACGGGCGTCTGCTCCCCTGCCACTATTGAAGCGACAATCATCTATCTAGGCTGTACATTACTGCACAGCTCAAGCGACCAACCCGAACGCGTCTCAGGCGAAGACTGCTGCCTCGAAAGCAGCTAGCGTTCCATTAGGTCTTGCTCCAAGTGGGGTTTACCAGGATCTATGTCACCATAGAACCTCGTGGTCTCTTACACCACGGTTCCACCCTTGCCTGTGCTATATTTCAAGCCATCGGCGGTCCATTTCTGTGGCCCTATCCTTCAACTCGCGTTGACTGGACGTTATCCAGCACCCTGCCTTATGAAGCCCGGACTTTCCTCTCGCTATGGCTTACCCATAGCCAGCGATTGTCTGTCAAACTTTCCTTTGCATAGGCTAGTATACTAGGAATGTCTTCGAATTACAACACATGGAACGTTTCCTTTTTTTCCAGATGCAGGCTAATCATCTAGACGAATTGAAACGGTTCTGTGTTAATCGCGGATGCAAGCACCTGCGTATCCGTCTTTGAAAGCTGCGCGGCGAGATAATCCGCGACGCCGCGCTTCATGATCTTCTCGACGTTGTGCCCAACGTCGAGAAGGGCTAACCCCGCCGCGAGCGCATCGTGCGCGGTGTGGTAGTCGATGTCGCCGGTGACCAACACATCGGCGCCGGCATACATGGCGTGCCGCATGTAGCGGCCGCCAGAGCCACCCAGCACGGCCACCTTGCGGATGGGCCGTGATAGCTCGCCGACGACGCGAACCGTCGGCACGTCGAACACAGCCTTCGCGTGCTCCGTGAGCTCGCGAAGTGTCATCGCCGCGGGCAGCTTGCCCACGCGGCCCAAACCGAACACTCTACCCTTGAGGTCCATCGGGTAGAGGTCATAGGCCACCTCCTCATAGGGGTGGGCCTTCAGCATGGCAGTAACCGCTTTGCGCTGCACGCTAGCGGTTACGATCGTCTCTACGCGTACCTCTTGTACGCGTTCCAGCTTCCCGACTTCCCCGATAAACGGTGTCGCCCCTTCCTGCGGCAGGAACGTCCCAGTCCCGGGGATATTGAAGCTGCAGGAGCTATACTGGCCAATGCCGCCAGCTCCAGCCTTAAATAGGGCATCCAGCACGACTTGATGATGCGTCTCCGGTACAAAGACGACAAGCTTCTGCAGCTTCTCCGTATGCACATCTTCCAGGTGCGTCATCTCAGTTAAGCCGAGTTGCTCCGACAATAGATCATTAACGCCGCCTTCTGCCACATCGAGGTTCGTATGGGCTATATACACAGCGATATCATTCTTAATTAATTTTTCATATAAACGACCTGCTGGTGTTTCTGTCTGAAGATGAGCCAAAGGTCTGAAAATAATCGCATGATGCGCTATAATAAGGTTCGCCCCAACTTCAATGGCCTCATCAACAACGGCATCTGTCACATCAAGAGCAACGAGAACTTTCGTGATCTCTTTCTGAAGTGAGCCAAGCTGCAGGCCGATCTTATCCTCTGCCATCGCGTAATGCTTAGGAGCCAGCTGTTCAAAAAGCTGGATTACGGTTTGACCTTTTGCAAGCACGCGAGTACCTCCTTTATTTCATGCATTTCTTGGCTTACTTGCTCCGCCTTCGCAATGGATGCTTCTGCAGTAGATAGCTTCAATTGGTTTACGATCATTGCTAGCTTCTTCAGCTCACTTTCCCACTTCACAAACCAGACCTCAGGCGCCTCATTAATCAAATAAGGACCCATCTGTTGCAAGCGTTCCTTCGATAAGGTAACTCCGCCTGAAAGTTGACGCTCTTCATATAGTGCTCCTAAAGAACCGCGTTCCGATTCAGCAACGGCCACTGCCGTTAATATCTCATAGATTTTGCCGTCTTCTTCAAGAATAGCCTCTGATTCCAACTTCCAACCATTGTCCAACAGCCAACGGCGCACATGATCTTCACCTACGTTCGGCTGTAAAATCAAATGCTGAACTCCCGGAAGCTTCGATTTACCAGCCTCCAAAATACTCGCCATTAAGCTGCCACCCATGCCAGCGATCGTAATGACATTCACTTCGCCTGCCTCAATTACTGCAAGTCCGTCACCCAATCTTACTTGAATGACCTTGGATAAACCACTTTCGAGCACTTGCCTTTGCGCTGCCTCGAAAGGTCCGGGGTTTACTTCCCCTGCTACTGCGGCTACAATAATCCCCTGCTGCGCCAAATACGTTGGCAATAAAGCATGATCCGAACCGATGTCAGCTACTTTCGAACCAACAGGTACACGATCAGCGATCATTTGAAGTCTTTTCGATAATTTAACCATATGCTACATTACCCACTCTACCCATTTTTTTCGCAGCAAAAATAATGCTACACCTACTGAAACTAATTTTGCCGTAAATGATATTTGAATGAGACGCGAGCTCATTTCTATATCCACAAGAAAGGTCATGGCTTCAGGAATAAACCAAACCAAGCCTCCTACTAGCATGAGCACGCTAGCCGCTTGTTTATTCGTGTGATGTGCAAGCCAAGCCATCCATATGAGTACAACACTTACGGGTACCCAGCTTAATTCAAGTGAAAACCAAGCAGGATGCTCTAACTTCTGCATCAACAACCAACTATAAGTCCCTACAAGTCCTAGCCATCCACAAATTTGGAAAATCGCCATTCGACCGATCAAACCATTAAATAACCAAATACAACTACAAAATGCCAAATATCCGATATATGTAGTTGACGTGTGAATACCCGACAAATCCATAATATGTAACCCTAAAAGTAACATAGCAATAGATGCTAAGCCACACAAGACATAAGCAATGACAGGCGTACGACTAAATTGTCTATATGCGACTGCATAACAAATGATGACAAAAAGTGTGGAAATACCAATTTGCATTGGCAATCCAAAAGAGTTAAAATTAAGAGCAGATAAGGCAAGAGCGGCAATTACCGCTAATGCGAACAACCATATTTTCCAGTTACTGTTTGTTACAGCCGTAGCCGAAACACCTAAAAGTGAAGCCGGTTTAGGGGTTATATCATCCACATACAAATTCATTAGAAAATCGCAATAATGCTCGGGAAGCAATTTGCTCCGGCGCCAATGATCGATTTCTCTTACTATCACTTTTCTTCTCTCAGCATCCATCTATTCGCTCACCTTCCTAGCTACTTTATCGGTGATTCAATGCTCAGAATTTAGTAAATTTTATTGAAAACCGCAAAAAAAGACCCCGCCGAATTTGGCAGGGCCCACTCCAAGCGATTTTATTCCAAGAAGTCCTTCAAACGTTTGCTACGGCTTGGATGTCTTAATTTCCGCAAAGCTTTTGCTTCAATCTGACGAATCCGTTCCCTTGTAACACCGAATACTTTACCGACTTCTTCTAATGTTCTTGTACGTCCATCATCAAGTCCGAAACGCAACCGAAGTACATTTTCTTCTCTTTCAGTTAACGTATCCAGCACGTCTTCAAGCTGTTCTTTCAGAAGCTCGTAAGCAGCGGCATCAGCTGGCGCGAGCGCCTCTTGATCCTCGATAAAATCCCCTAAATGTGAATCATCTTCTTCACCGATCGGTGTTTCTAAGGAAACAGGCTCTTGTGCGATTTTCATGATTTCACGAACTTTATCCGTACTTAAATCCATCTCTTTAGCAATTTCTTCTGGCGTTGGTTCGCGCCCCAGTTCTTGCAGCAATTGACGTGAAACACGAATCAATTTGTTAATCGTTTCAACCATATGTACCGGAATCCGAATCGTTCTCGCTTGGTCCGCTATTGCGCGAGTAATTGCTTGACGAATCCACCAGGTCGCATAGGTACTGAATTTGTAGCCTTTGGTATGGTCGAACTTCTCCACAGCCTTAATAAGACCCATATTTCCTTCTTGAATCAAATCAAGGAACAGCATGCCGCGGCCTACATAACGTTTGGCGATACTTACAACAAGTCGAAGGTTAGCTTCTGCTAAACGACGCTTCGCTTCCTCATCCCCATTTTCAATACGTTTAGCCAACCCCACTTCGTCTTCTGCGGAAAGAAGCGGTACGCGACCAATTTCTTTCAAATACATCCGAACTGGATCATTAATTTTAATCCCCGGCGGCAAAGCCAGATCATCATCGAAGTTAAATTCATCGCGCTCGTTTTCTTCTGGATTCATCGAATCTTCATCCGATTCATTCCCCACATCAATACCTTGCTCGGAAAGTTGTTCAAAGAACTCATCGATTTGCTCAGGATCCTGATCGAAGGGAGCTAATTTCTCCATGATATCCTTGTAAGTTAGTGAGGACCGTTTTTTCCCCTGCTCTATAAGTTGGTCTTTCACCTGGTCCAGGGTCAATTCTGTCTCTAGTTCTGTACGCTGATCATTCGCCATGGTACGGACTCCCTCCTCCCTAGTCATGTCAGTCTAGCTAAGATGACTTCAACCGTTTTTCTAGGGCAATAATTTCAATTGCAATTTGTGCAGCTCTAAGATGGTCTCCCTCGCGTACTGCGCGAGCTTGTTCTTCCTTCTTACGTTCAACTTCTTCTTGCATTGGAACTTTGCGAATTTGGCGAATATAGTCGTCAATCACTTGTTCGTTCATTCCATGACCAGCTCCCATCATAACGATGGAACTAGCCAAGCTCTCCAGCTGTTCGTCTTGCAGCATGGCAATGTATCGGCTTGCATCGGGCTCTAAATACTGAGCGTAGTAAGCATATAAATAAGCAGCTAAGACTGCGTGAGCTTCAACATTAAACTGGTCGCCCAATTGCGCTTCAACATGGGCACATACATCACGATCGTGCATCATTACGGCTAAAATCAAACGCTCTGCATTATGATATGCGGGTAGTAACGAAGGCGTTTTTTTCTTTGTTCGTTCCGCTGGTCTCCCATTATTCATAACATTATTCCACAGAATTGGTTTATTATCCCCATCTGGTCGGTTTTTTTCCGATTGCAATAAGATTTCATGGAGATCTAACTTCATGGCTTCATAGGAAGAATCCGGAAACTCTGAAGCTAACTGTTTGAGATAATGTTCGCGTTCCATAGGAGATTGCAATTGGCTAATTAATTTCACAGCGGATTGCAGATAACGTAATCGTTCACCGTCCTCATGCAATTTAAAATTTTTGCGGATATATAAGAGCTTATATTTCATCGATGGCACGGAAGCTCCAATAATCTCCCTTGCGAATCGGTCAAACCCATATTGACGAACGTAATCATCAGGATCTTTGCCATCTGGCAGCATAGCAACCGTGACTCGACTTCCGGTTTCTTCCAACAAAGGAATACTCTTGAAAGCAGCAGATTGTCCTGCATTATCACCATCATAGCAAATGACGATTTCATCCGCGTTGCGGTTCAGTAAGGCAGCATGCTCTTTGGTTAATGCCGTGCCCATCGTCGCAACACCATTGGTAATGCCCGCTTCCCACGCTTTGATCAAATCCACATACCCTTCAAAAATAACGGCTTGTTGAAGCTTTCGCATATTCGGCCGAGAAAGGTGCAGATTGTACAAAGTCCTACTTTTATTGAAAAGGATGGATTCGGGACTATTTAAATATTTGGGTTGCGCATCCCCCATAGCTCTGCCAGCAAATGCGATGACCTTGCCCGTAGAGTCGCAAATAGGGAACATGATACGTTCACGGAATTTGTCCACGTAGCCATGACCTTCATGTTTAGCGGAAATCAAACCGCCTTTTTCCATTAGAGCTAAATCAAATCCTCGTTTGTCCAATTGTTGAACGAGCGTGTCCCACATTAAGGGTGCGTAACCAATCTGAAACGTATCAATCAGCTTATCGGAGATCCCTCTAGAGGTTAGATAGCCTTTGGCCGCTTTACCTTGATCCGTATTACCCACGACATAATGATAGAATTTGGCAGCAAACTCATAAGCCTTTAAAAGGATAGCTTTTTCTTGCTGCTGCTCATTCTGCTCGTCAGATACCTCTTCCCAAGTTATTGGGATATCTGCATCTTCTGCAAGCTTCGTGATCGCTTCGGCAAAGCTTAAGCCCTCGATTTCCATAATGAAACGAATTAAGTTCCCGCCTGCCTGACAACCAAAGCAACGATAGATCTGTTTCTCTGGTGTAACAGTAAACGAAGGACTTTTCTCCGAGTGGAAAGGACATAGTCCCTTCATATAATGCCCTTGTTTGCTTAAATGTACGTGCCTGCCGATGATATCTACGATATCATGGCGCTTCAGTACAGCCTCAATAACCTCTTCAGGTATGCGTCCGTACCTCATTTTAATCCACCTACAATTCAGGTCGCTTTTCCGACTAATTACTATTCGCTACTTGTTTTCGATTTCCTGCAAATTTTTTAAAAGATTTGTCAAACCATGTAGAAAATTTTTGCGATCCGTCTCTGTAAAGGGTTTGGGCCCTTTCGTATGCTTACCATTTCTTCGCATTTTGGCGGAGGCATGGCGGCGTTCCAACAGATAATCAATCGAACTATCGGTATATTCCTGCCCCCGATTCGTCAAACAAATCGAACCCTTCGCTAGACCTAAAGCAGCGAGTCCAAAGTCTTGTGTTACCAGAATATCACCTGACCGAATCTGATTGGCAATATATAAATCGACAGATTGATCGGAACGATCTACTTGAACTACCTTCACACCTGGATTTTCCTTCATCTTATGATCGAATGAAGCAACTAGAACAACTTGTACACCAAACTGTCTACCTGCCTGCTCAATTTCCGACTTTACAGGACAAGCATCGGCATCAACGATAATACTTCTTACTCTCAAGTGTCAGCCCCTGCCTTTAGATGAAATCTCACCGTATTATTATATACGATGGACTTGCAAAAAATCCTGCAAGCCAGAACATAAAAGCTTACTAGATATGTTCAATGTGATCCATAATTAAACTCGCTGTTTCTTCAACAGCACGATTCGATACATCAAAGATGACACACCCGATTTTACTCATAATTTTATCAGCAAAATCCAGTTCTATTTTAATACGTTCTACATTCGCATAGGTTGCATTTTCTGCAAGTCCAAGTGTACGAAGCCGTTCCTGACGAATCACATTTAACTTATTAGGATCAATGCGTAAGCCAATAATCTTATCCTTTTGCACGGTATAAATGGCAGCAGGCGGCTGCATCTCCGGTACTAATGGCACATTCGCCACTTTCAATCTTTTGTGCGCTAAGTACATGGATAACGGTGTTTTGGACGTACGTGATACACCTAATAGAATAATATCGGCTTTCTGAATGCCGCTAAAATCTCGACCATCATCATATTTAACTGCAAATTCAACAGCTTCGACCTTCTTAAAATAGTCTTCATCCAGTGGATGGATCATCCCAGGTTGTCTACGCGGTTCTTGGCGCAAAGCGTTCCCTAGCGTCGTTACAACAGGTCCAAGTAAATCTATATAGGGAATATCATATTGTTTCGCTTTCGTAATTAAATCATCCCGCAGCTCGGGAATAACTAGTGTAAATACTACGATTCCGCCATGCGTTCGAATCCCATTGATCACTTTATCTATACCCTCGAAATCGTGAATAAACGGAGCACGTACGATTTCAACAGGTACTGGATGGAATTGCATAGCAGCTGCCCGAACGACAGATTCACCTGTTTCACCGACAGAATCCGAAACAACATAAACACGAGTAGGTTGTGGGTGTTCCATTATCCTAACCCCTTTCAGCAGGGACAGACCCTACACTAGCATTTGTATGTAAAGAACATCAGAACAGAACGACAGCATGAGAAAAACCTCACCGATATGCGGACAGCACAAGGGCGAGGTGTTTTCCACCAAATCATATCAAAGGGAGAATCACATGTCAAATGGACCCTTTTGACTTAAATATTGTATTTCTCCATTTGCTCAATAAAACCTCTTGATTTCCATTGTACACCGATATGAACGTCCATGTAAGCACGCATGCATTGCTTAAGCTGCTCTTTCGTCTCAGCTTTCACTTGAACAGAACCAAGTCTGCGCATATCCATTCTCGGAAAAAGTCTAAGCAGCTTATGTGCGCCTTCACCAATGGCAATTGCAGAGGCATCTTTAAAACGACAACGACTACATAACGTACCGCCCATATTTGGCCCAAAAGTCGTGATTCCAGCTGTTTCACCACAGGCAACACAGGCATCCGTTATTGGTAAATAGCCGGCTAGTTCAAACATTTTCATCTCATATAAATGGGTGACAATTTGCATGTCCTTATTTTCTTCGATCGCCATTAAACCAGCCTTGAGCTGTTCAAATAAGTAGTTATTACCTTCTTCATCACCCAGCATGCGATCCGTCATCTCCGCTAAATAAGAAGCATAGGCCGATTTATGTAAATCTTTGCGAAGGGCATGATGCGCCTCAATAATTTCGGCTCCGTTGAGAGATCCCATCTGACCTCGTTGTTTAAAAAAAACAAAATCGCCGTACGTAAACAGCTGCGTAACGGCGCCATGTTTGCTCTTCAGTTTCTTCGCACCGCGAGCCATCACTCCAACTTTCCCCAGCTCGGGGGTGAATAAACGAATAATTTTGTTGCCTTCTCCGTAGTCCATGCTACGAATGACTATACCTTGAACGCTATGCAGCAAATAGCTTCCCCCATGAATGCCGCTCTGAATACACGAATTCTTGCTGTCACATATTCAGACCATCGAGCGGCTCTTCGTTACTTTGATCCTCTTCTTGCACTTCCGAATCCATGCCAGGTTCTCCCGTTACTTGTTTGTACAGCAGATAGGCGTCCACATCACCGGTCTTTGAAAAATACGTCCACGAAAAATCTTTCATGTTCAGCATCCTCCCCATCGAACGTGATGTTCATAGGATGTGCATTAGGCGCCTCAGTATGCGATGTAAAAACTGGTACTCTTAGGAAAAAATGATTTACTCGTGACGGAAACCAAGATCGCGAAGGACTCTATCTTGATTTCTCCAGTCTTTCTTGACTTTTACCCATAATTCCAAGAAAGTTTTGGAGCCTAAAAGGGTTTCAATATCTCTACGGGCTTGTCGTCCAATTTCCTTCAGCAACGCACCTTGTTTACCGATGACGATTCCTTTTTGCGACTCACGCTCCACGAAAATAACCGCGGAGATATGAACGATCCCATTCGGTTCGACACGCATATCTTCAATCTGAACGGCAATAGAGTGTGGGATCTCTTCCCGTGTCATATGCAAAATTTTCTCACGCACAAGTTCCGCACAAACGAATTGCTCCGGGTGATCCGTAATCTGATCCGCAGGGTAGTATTGAGGTCCTTCCGGCAAATAGCGAATAATTTGTTCGAGAAGTGTCGTTACATTGTTCCCTTTCAATGCAGAAACAGGTACGATTTCAGCGAAATTGTACAGGTCTTTGTAATTCGTAATAATGGCAAGCAGTGCCTCAGGTTGAACGAGGTCGATTTTATTCAAGACTAAAATAACTGGCGTTTCAATATGCTTTAACTGCTCGATAATATAACGGTCTCCACCGCCAATACCATCTGCAACGTCAACCAAAAATAATACGGCATCTACTTCACCAAGTGTTCCATGAGCAACTTTACTCATGTAATCGCCTAGCTTAGACGTTGGTTTATGGATACCTGGTGTGTCTAGAAATACAATTTGTCCATTATCCGATGTATATACACCATGAATCTTATTTCTTGTTGTTTGAGGCTTATCCGACATGATCGCAATCTTTTGTCCGATAATTTGGTTCATTAATGTTGATTTTCCGACATTCGGGCGTCCGATAATCGCGACAAATCCTGATTTAAATTCTTTTTTGGCCACTTCTATTTTATCCTCCATTTGTGTGCAAATCTTTCGTTGTAAAAGCGCCTGGCAATAAAGCAGCCACCGTCGTTTGAACGAAAGCTCCTTTGAGATTACTCAAATAAACAGGCATTTCCGGTTCGCACAATTCAATTAATACTTGTCGACATACGCCGCATGGCGAAATCGGCCCTTCTGTATCTCCAGTTACCGCGATTGCTTGAAAAGATCCCCTCGGATGCCCATCTGCAATAGCACGGAATAACGCAGTTCTCTCAGCACAGTTCGTCGGTCCATAGGCAGCATTTTCGACATTACACCCTACATGCACGTGTCCATTCGCGTCCAATAACGCGGCACCGACCTGAAAGTTGGAATAAGGCGTATAGGCTCGCTTCATCGCTTCCTTTGCGATTTCAATGAGTTCTTGCGGATTCATAGCCATCCACCCTTTTATGAGAAATGTAAGTAATAGTTAAGTTATAGCATGTTTAAGCAGGAAAAAGCGAGGAGCGTCACGACAATGCCAATCATTGCTCCCAAAAAGAGTGCCGGGAACGGCCTTGTTTTCTTATCATACAAGACAATAAGGATAATAATAGACAGCGTGTACCCAAGTAACGCGGCTATCGTTTCTGTGACTAAAACCAAGATGACGGTAGCAATTGCAAAGGCAATCGCTGTTAATAAACTTGGTCTAACTAGTTTCCCTTTGTCCGAGAACCTTGTTTCAATCACGATGACTGTAAGCATGACAAGTGCAATTAAGATCCATATCGCACCCGCTGACATCGGTGTTTCTTGGAGTCTGGTGTGCCGTAACAATTGATCGATAGGCTCATAGAAAACAACTAAGCCGACAACGATTGCAAACATAGCAGACACCAATACGGACGCCGCGGCGACGTCCTTCGCAATTTTGGCTAACGGATGGCGGTCTGGCATAGCTAGATCCACCGTTTTCTCGACAGCCGTATTAATTAATTCCGTGACAATCATGAGTGTGACGGCCAACAAAATAAACAAAATATCAGTTTTGGATAAATGAACAAAAAGAGCTGCTAATAACACAAGAAACGCAACGGAAAAATGAAACTTCATATTTCGCTGCGTATCTAGTGCATATTTGATTCCTTCATAGGCATACCGAAAGCTTCTACGCCATTTACGGAAGCCGCCCGACATTAGCGTGTCAAGCCTGCCTTCTGTAAAATGTCCTCCTGTTTAGCGAACATCACTTTCTCTTCTTCTTCACTCTGGTGATCATATCCAATCAGATGCAAGAAGCCATGGACAAATAAGAAGCCAAGCTCACGTTCAACGGAATGACCATACTCTTCCGCTTGCGCAATTGCGCGTGGAACGGAAATGATAATATCGCCAAGCGGTTCGATGAACGCCTCTGATACGGTTTCACCTTCTTCAAGCTCTCCCTCAGAATCGTCACCATCATCTTCATAGTTAATTTGAATCTCGTCATCACCAAATTCACTCATGGCAAAGGATAGGACATCTGTAGGCTTGTCTAAATTGCGGTACTGCTTGTTCAAATCTTGGATCGTCTCGTCATCAACGAATGTGAGGGCAACTTCACCTTCAGTTACGCCTTCAATCTCACCTGCAAGCTTGAGAAGTTCCTCGAGCTTCTCAATGAACGCTGGCGAAATTTCTTTCTCTTCCTGCTCACTGCTCCATGCTAATGTCAAATCTACACTTGCCATAGGGATAAACCCTCCTTCTTATGCACCTGGCTTCTTAGCCGTTAATTCACTTGGATATTCAATGCGAGAATGGAAGATGCCTAACAAAGTTTCATTCAGCGTTTTGGCAATCTTATCAAGTTCCTTCAATGTGAGGTCACATTCGTTGAATTGACCATCGTCCAAGCGCGATTTAATAATTTTGGTTACCATGGAATCGATTTGTTCAAGGGTCGGGTTACGCAATGAACGTACCGCTGCCTCCACACTATCTGCAATTCCGACAATAGCCGCTTCCTTCGATTGTGCTTTAGGCCCAGGATAACGGAAATCTTCTTCACGTATCCCTTTCTCACTATTCTCTTCTTCAGCTTGCTTCTTCGCTTTATGATAGAAAAAGTGCAATAGCGTCGTCCCATGATGCTGTTCAGCGATATCGCGGATTGGCTTAGGCATTTTATAATCCTTCAACATATCAACACCATCGCGCGGATGCGCAATAATAATAGACTTGCTAAGATTCGGATCTATACGATCATGCGGATTCTCGATATTCGTTTGATTTTCAATAAAGTAGCTAGGCCGCTTGGTTTTGCCAATATCATGATAGTACGAACCTACCCGGCACAAAAGCCCGTCTGCTCCAATGGATTCAGCAGCCGCTTCGGAAAGGTTGCCTACCATCACACTGTGATGATACGTACCTGGTGTTTCTGTTAGCAGCTTGCGGAGCAGTGGATGATTCGGATTTGAAAGCTCGACCAGCTTAAGCGGGGACAGGATTCCGAAAGAAGCTTCAAAAAACGGAAGCAGCCCGATGACGAAAACGACCGTTACAAGTCCTCCAGCAGCAGCGAATGACAAGGACATAAGTACTTCTCTTTGTTGAAAGTGGTCTTCCATCAACAGCATCGCCGTTATCATTAACATGGAGAAAAAGGCGATCATAAGACCCGCTTTCAAAATAGTAGCACGTTGACTTGCACGTTGAATCGTAAATACACCGCTAAAACAAATAACTAAGCTAACTAAGCCAAACCGAAAATCGAATAACGAGTCGTGCTCCGTATTAAAAATAATACTCGCTATAATAGCGAATAACACGGATGAAATAAAAGCAAGAGGTGCATCCAACAAAATTGCGATCAAGATGCTGCCTAATGCTGTCGGAGCCAGATACCCGATAAATGGATAATCAAAATTCTGGAGAAGTGAAATAATTTTCATCCCAGCAATATTCATCACAAAAATCAGTACAAGCATGACCAGTTGTGAATTATTGTATTTGACCTGCAAGTTACTCTGTCTAACAAACATAAAGATCACAAATGATAATAGCGCACAAAGGATGCCAAGTCCAAGCTGAGGCAAATGATTCGCCTTATCCTTTAATAGCTTCAGCTTTTCTAACCGCGTGTATATTTCTTCCGTAATGACATCTCCAGCTTTAACCAGGACATCATTCTTATTAATATAAACGGTCTTCATATTGCCCCTTGCTTGACCTTTCGCATCATCGGTACCTTTTTGATCAAAAAATTTATTCGGGGTAATCAGCGCTCTGGCAATCTCGGTTACCATTTCACGGGATGTGTTCTTCGCTAACGTAGACGTGTTTACGACCTCAGCTACCTTTGCCCGGGCAGTCTGCGCATCCAGAATCTGATCATTCATGAGCTTAGTAACGATTTCTTTCGTCACGGGACGCATGTCCGCAAGGTCTTCCTTGGTCAACCGCGGCAGTTTAAAATAAATTTCCTCTGGAAGCGGATATTTCTGATCCGATAGACCAAGTTGAATTTGTTCCAGCAATAAATCGTTATATTGCCCGCTATTGCGCAATGTTTTGATGGCATCATTCGTCAAGTCACTTATAAGCTGCGGAATGACACGACGGTAAATGCTAACCTTATCATCGAACTTCACTTCTTCATCCGCATTGATCTGTGATAATTTATCAAAAATAGCATCACTAATGACTTCATTCTTGAGATTAACGATCCGATAAACAGGCTGAACGCGCTTAGCAGCATCTTCCTTGGCTTGCTCCGTTGCAACAGCGTTCTCAATCTGCTCAGGTGCATAAATCGTCTTCTCACTCTTCATACCCAACGTAATATCGAAAACTTGTGGAACGAGCTTAGCATACAGGGTGGCATAGAAAATCAATCCCAATATGAGAAACAAGAGTACTCTTAAGCCTGTATTGTATTTCCATCCGCTCAGCCGGTAATGAAATTTGCCCTTCATTTGCACTTCATTTTTCATTACGGAGGTCATTCCTCTCTATCTATCCAACCTAGCATCGTTACTTATCCATTTCAGCATTATAGGCAACAATTATTTTCTGAACGAGTGAATGACGTACAACATCGCCTTCATCAAAATAAATAAAGCCCAGTTCTTCAATACCACTTAGAATACGGGACGCTTCAACCAAACCAGAAGACTTCCCTCTAGGTAAATCAATCTGTGTCACATCGCCTGTAATGACCATTTTGGAACCGAAACCAAGCCTCGTTAGGAACATTTTCATTTGTTCTGGCGTCGTATTCTGCGCCTCATCCAGAATGATGAAGGAATCATCCAACGTACGCCCTCTCATATAGGCTAATGGAGCGATTTCGATGAGTCCGCGCTCTAGTGACTTCGCAACTTGCTCAGGCCCTAGGACGTCATTAAGAGCATCATACAATGGGCGTAAATAAGGGTCAACTTTTTCCTGTAAGTCCCCTGGTAGAAACCCCAAGCTTTCCCCTGCTTCGACGGCTGGACGGGTCAGTACAATGCGTTTTACTGCCCCTTCTTTCAATCGCGTCACGGCAAGAACAACAGCTAAATACGTCTTACCGGTCCCTGCTGGACCTATCCCAAAGACGATATCTTTCTTCTTGATCGTATCCACATACTTCTTCTGCCCAATCGTTTTGACACGAATCGGCTTTCCTTTATGTGTGGATGTAATTTCACCTTTGAATAAATCCAGTAATTGCTCTGCTTTCATTTGCTTCGCAAGTTCAATCGCATAGAGCACATCTCGCTCAGTTACCGTGTAATTATTGCGGATAAGCTGCAACAGAACTTCAAAGAGCTGCTGAAGTGAGTTCACTTCCGCAGCCCTGCCTTGAATAGTTATTTCGGCTTCGCGCGTAAAGATTTGAGCTTCAATTTCCCGTTCGATGACATGTAAGAATTTATCCTGCGGACCAAACAAAGCTAGTCCTTCATTTGGATTTTTTAATGTAATTTTTACAGATTGCGCATTTTCTATCAACAGGGCCTCATTCTCCTTGTGTCACAATTGGTTGTTCTTCAGCAATATTCTCTTCGACCTCAAAATGAACGTCTATATAAATTTTACCATTCTCTGTTTTTTCATGCAAAATTTTTTCTCCGACGATCCTCGCATCCTCGCCTGCAGCCCCTAATAATTTGGCTCTAGCTTGCTCGATACCCACCTTTTTCGCGTTCGCCGCTTCCACCGGCTCTTCAACGACATGTACCTCCATTATCTTCTCATGAAGCCAACCGAGAGGGATTGAAAATGAGCGCCAAGCTAGTGTTTTACGCTCAGGTATGGTTTCAAAATGTTCGAATTCCGTCTTCCCATACCCTGTAAGCTGCAGCGCTCTTGACCCTACTACGAGATAACTTCGATGTTCGGTTTCGCCTGTGAATACTTTATATTGTTTCGTAAGCGGGACTTCGATTCGTGAGGTATACCACACGACTCCTTTTATCTTACCATCTGCGACGACGATTTGACTATTTTGCTCATCACCAATCGTACCTGAGATCAAAATAGCCCCTTTGCGAACATACGTATTCGGTTTAACCATCGGCTTTCCTTTAACCGATTGAATTTCGGTCACGAGCGCACTTTTGGAAGCCACAATATTGCGCGGATTTTTCAATGGATCTTTTCGGGGGATGGTTGCCTCAACAACCTTAATTGTGATGTGCGTTCCTCGAATTTCGACGCCAACCCACGCAGCACTTGGCAGTTGCTGCTGAATAGCACGTGAGAGCTCCTCCGTCTTGTCCAACCTAAATTTCCACTGAAACTTATGAATGCCTTGCTTGGAGGCGGCCTGTAAAATTTCAGACGATGCAATTCGGTCATTGCCGTCCACCGTCACTTGCCACACCAATGACGTCAGCAGATAGAGACTAACAATGAAAGCAGCTATACCGCCAAACAAAACTTTCCTCCGACCAATTTTATCCATAAAAAATGGCAGCCCATAACGCTCCACCACATGTATTCTGCAGCCTGTCCGTTTCAAAAGCGGCCGAAGTCGGAAGAAATCCTTGATAAGGATGTACATCTCCAGCTTCCCATCTTTGCCAGCTTGAATATCCCAAATGGAGTAGCCACCCTCCACCATGGGACGAATCAACCTTTCGCTGTCCTTGCCTCTAATTTGTATGCGTACATAGCCACGCAAACGGGCAATGAATAGGGATTGTTTCATGACTCAGCCTCCAGTTCTCATTCGCACTACCACTACATTAAGGCATATATTTCACATGATCGATGATACCTTCAATGAATACCTCTTCTGAAAGAATCGCTCTAATGACCAATTGTTGGCCGCATACTTCCAGCGTTCCTTTCGCTAACTCCAGCTTCAAAATCTCACTGGAAAAATGCAGTACGCCCCGGTGATTCTCAACATAAAGCTGTACGTTGCCGATCATCGTGATTCGCGGCAAATCCTGTACAACATCTTGAGGAAGATCAAGGATCTTGGCCGTGAACTGGTTCCATTTGCGGGTCAAGCGACGCATAGCTGGGCAGTACCCCCTCTAACTAGAAGATCGAGAATGCAGAAAAGGCGCATAGACTTTCTACCAAATTATGCGACAGAAGCCGCTTTTATGCAGAATAAACCACTGCGCCGTCCTCTTTGGACGTATGCGTTTTACCAGAAATGCAGCCAACTTAATGATCGAAACCTAAGCATGCTTGTTTTTAACAAATGAGCACAAAAAAAACGCCTTTTCGCATTTGCAAAAGGGCGTTACATTACTTACTTTGTATCATCTACCGTATGGTTTTTTGGCGCGTGGCGGGCCTAATATCTCTGCCCAAACAACGCCTTGAAGAACTTGATCCCGATTCGGTCGATCTGGAAATTGACTTGCAGTTGAGATCTCGTCTGCATAAATAGGCGAACTCGCTGTTGTCACACTTTTCACCACTTGTGGTGTAAAGGGTGAAGGCTTCTGTTTCTGCGTTGCTGCAGTTGATTTACCAAGCCCAGACTGATTAAACTCGTCTCGTGTGCGTTCCGAACGACTGGATGGAGCTACTTGACCTTGCTGTACTTTCTTCGCTTCTACAGGCCTTCTAACGTCGCCTGGGCCGCTGCCAAAGGTCGGCATTCCTTTTCTTGCCGCACTTTGCTCAGCTCGCTTGCGTCTGCTTTGTATTTGATAGAAGAAGGTTAACGCAATAATGACCAAATACCAGTTCTTAAATAAGAATGCGATAAGCAGCTCCATTTGATCACCTCACAAATCTTATTCTTTTTCATTTTTTCCATCGTTTGTTTTACCTAAAGAGGAACGCATTTGCGTATCGGATTCAATATTTTTGAGATTCATATAATCCATGACTCCTAATTGACCATTTCGTAGAGCTTCAGCCATGGCAAGAGGTACTTGCGACTCCGATTCAACAACTTTAGCACGCATCTCAACGACTCGCGCCTTCATCTCTTGTTCAGCTGCAACAGCCATCGCGCGGCGTTCCTCTGCTTTCGCCTGGGCGATCCGTTTGTCTGCCTCCGCTTGCTCTGTTTGCAAATGTGCACCAATATTTTTACCAACATCGACATCCGCAATATCAATAGACAGAATTTCAAAAGCTGTCCCCGCATCCAATCCTTTGCCTAAAACTGTGCGAGAGATCATGTCTGGATTTTCTAAAACATCCTTATGAGATTCGCTGGAACCCACGGTTGTCACGATCCCCTCTCCGACGCGGGCAATAATCGTTTCTTCACCAGCCCCACCTACGAGTCGATCAATGTTCGCACGAACCGTTACCCTCGCGATTACCTTTACTTCAATTCCGTTTTTAGCTACGGCAGATACATTCGGCGTTTCAATTACGCGTGGATTTACACTCATTTGGACAGCTAGCAACACATCACGACCCGCCAAGTCAATAGCCGCCGCGCGCTCAAACTCCAAATGAATTTTTGCACGATGTGCAGCAATTAATGCGTTCACAACACGGTCAACGTTTCCGCCTGCTAGATAGTGACTTTCCAGTTGGTTCACACTAAGATCAATACCCGCTTTTGTTGCTTTAATCATTGGGTTCACAATGCGACTTGGTGTAACCCGACGGAGTCTCATCGCAATCAAGGTAATAATGCTGATTCTTACACCGGAAGCCAGCGCAGAAATCCATAGCATGACCGGAACCACACTGAGTAAAATCGATAACACGATAATAATGATCGCTGCAAGCAGCACCAAATATAAGCCTGGTTCAATCGTCATTTGTTTGTATCCTCCTAATTATTCGATTGGTCATCCACAGCTTTCACTACAACACGAACTCCTTCAACTTCTACAACGATAATTGCTTTATTGACCGCAATAAAACTACCATGCGTTACAACATCAACACGCTCTCCTTGAATCAATGCTGTACCTGCTGGTCGTAATGGCGTTATGGCTTCACCCGTCAAACCAACTAAATGAGATCGATCGGGGCTCGATGTAAAGCCCTTGCTCGTGGTTAGCTGCTCCTTCAGAATGAAACGGTTCCAAATGCCGCGATGTTTAAACGTCCTAATTGCTGCAATGATAACCACAATGGCGACTAGCAATGCAATAATTAACATGAACGCTGCTTCCTTAGGATCTGAAGAAGCCATCAGTACGCCGCCAAATAGGCAAATCGCCCCTAGAACACTTAGAATACCGAAGCTAGGCACAACCAATTCTAAAATTAAGAGAACCAAACCAAGTCCCAAGACGGCTAAGTCGCCAAAACTCGCAAAACCAGCTAAGTAAAAACCTAAGAAATATAAACCAAAGCCAGCAACCCCCGCCAAGGCCAACAATCCACTACTGAAAAAAAGCAGCTCAAGCGCAATCCCAATAATCCCAACCATCAATAATACGGTACCTGTCACAGGGTGAGTCAGAAACGCGGATAGATTATCAAGAAACATCGTCGTTCACTCCTTCCCGTCATACTTCGTACTCAAAAGGTATGTACGTATTAAATTATGAACTGTTTCGGAAAATATTAGAAATATTAAAAAATTACCTCAAGATAGAAAAAAGACCGAGCAGAATGATCCACTCGGTCTTCACAAAACATATTTGGTATTAACCTAATAATTGTTGAACTAACTGATTGATAAGTTTACCATCAGCGCGTCCTTTAACCTGAGGCATCAATGCCGTCATCACTTTGCCCATATCCGCTTTGGAAGAAGCACCAATTTGCTGGATGGTCTGCTGTACAATGGCTTTCACTTCTTCCTCAGAAAGCTGTTGCGGCATGTACTCAGCTAGAATAACAAGTTCAGCCTTCAGGTTGTCGGCTAGATCATCACGACCTGCCTTGGCAAATTCTTGGAGGGAATCCTTACGCTGTTTGATCTCACGAGTTAGAACATCAAGCACTTCATTGTCGTCTAAGGGTCTTTTCAGATCAATCTCAGAATTCTTAATCGTAGAACGTACCATTCGAATTACAGAGAGCTTAAACTTGTCCTGACTCTTCATCGCTTGTTTCATATCTTCGTTCAATCGATCGCTTAAGCTCATGTTGCCTCCTAGAACTTTCTTTTACGAGCAGCCTCAGATTTAAGCTTACGCTTAACGCTAGGCTTGTCATAATGCTTACGTTTCTTAACTTCTGCAAGAACGCCATCCTTAGCGATGGAACGCTTAAAGCGACGAAGTGCAGCATCTATAGTTTCGTTCTTACGAACTCGAGTTTCTGACAACAGTTTTCCCTCCCTCCGAACAGACCATCTAAGACAAAACGGTTCATCAAATCTCATTATAGGTGATAGTAATTAGGGTGTCAATCGCAAAACTGATCTTTCCTACTAGAAAGATTAGTTATGGACCCCAAGCGGTGCCAATCTAGCACCTGCCATCAAATGATAATGCAAATGGTGAACAATTTGACCAGCGTTTGCTCCAATGTTCGTGATCACACGATAACCGGATTCTTCTACCTCTAGCTCTCTAGCAATTTGCGCAGCCACACGCTGCATTTGCCCCACGACTGCCCAATCTTCCGGCTGTCCTGCCGCTAAAGAAGCAAAGTGTTTCTTCGGAATGATCAGGACATGAATCGGTGCTGCAGGCTGAATATCATGAAAAGCTATAATCTGCTCATCTTCATAGACTTTCTTAGAAGGAAGCTCCCCTGCAATGATTTTACAAAAAATACAATCACTCATTGATCCATTCGTCCTCCCGACATTGTTATCCTACTTACCTTTAAGTTTATCGGAAAGCGCTCAAAAAATCCAATCCAAATCTTATCGAAATTAGCGATGAGGTTGACTTTTGAGGGATTGATGGATCTTCTTCCATTTTGCTTTCTCAGCTGCTTGAAGCCCTTTGTCTTCTTTGCGAGCCAAATATGCCAGTTCCTTCTGTAATTTCACATAACTCTGAAAACGCTCCGCGGACAAAGCTCCCGAATCTAGCGCGGATTTCACCGCACATTTCGGTTCATTCTCGTGCTTACAATCTTGAAAGAAGCATTGCTCCGCAAATTCCTCAATATCCTGAAAGGATGTACTCAACCCCTCGGAAGCGCTCCAAAGCTGCAGCTCCCTCATCCCTGGGGTATCGATTAAAATACCGCCATCCGGCAATAAAATCAGCTCACGATGCGTTGTCGTATGCTTTCCTTTGTCATCTCCTGATCGAATATCTCCTGTGTTCAAAATATCTCTGCCATAAATACGGTTCACCAAGGTAGATTTTCCTACACCTGACGACCCTAGCAGCGCAACTGTTTGTCCGCGAGTCATATAGCTAGCAAGTTCTTCTAAGCCACGATTTTCGGCTGAGCTAATAATATGAATGGGTACACCAATGGCAACAGCCGCCACTTCAGCAGCCAGCTCATCTGGATTAGCGCATAGATCAGACTTGCTTAATACGATGACAGGATTAGCGCCGCTCTCCCATGCTAGGACTAAGTAGCGCTCTATTCGGCGAACATTATAATCTTGATTCAAAGCGTTTACAAGAAATACGGTATCTACATTGGTTGCAACAATTTGCTCTTCCGTGACTTGTCCCGCCACTTTACGGGAAAACTTACTTTTACGAGGAAGCACGGCATGGATCACAGCACGCTGCTCCCCTTCTCGGATTGATAGCACTACCCAATCCCCTACCGCAGGGTAATCCTCGCGACGTAGAGCTTGGTGACGCATTTTACCAGATACTTCAGCTAACACTTCGCCAACTTCCGTCTGAACGCGATACATATGTTTATGTTCTAAGGAGACGCGGCCTGCGACAAATCCTTCTTCGTTTAGAAAGGGTTCAAATGCTTTTTCAAAACTTACATGCCATCCTAAATCTGCTTTATTCAAGTCCATATTACATCCTCTCAAGGTGTTCTAATGTGAAGTATATACCGATCTGATTAGCCTCACACGGGAAAGAATGATTTAGATTATTTAATCCGCGGATCCTATTTGACACCGGTCAATTCACTTGTAGACTGTAAGTCTATTTTTGCATATAATAAGTGTAAATGGATCGTTTGAATGGAGTGAGCGGATGAGTCAATTCATGAGAGCCTCGACCCGCAAAAAGCGTGATGTGATGATGGAAGTTGCTTTAGCGATGTTCATGGAGAAAGGCTACGAAAATGTTTCTGTCGATGATATTATCGCAGCAACCAGCACCTCCAAAGGAACCTTCTATCATTATTTCAAAAGTAAGGATGCCATTATTTCAGCGTTATTCAGCAAACAAACTCAATTGATTCAGGACTGGGTGAAACAGCCCCCTTCGAAGGTACAATCGCTAGAAGGACATATTAATCGTCTCTTTTTAGACTTAGCGTCGAATATCCAAATGTCACCTAGACTAATTCGTAGTTTGCAGGCACTTTCTTTACAAAATGATACGGTTAAATCAGAAGAACTCCGGCAATTGAAAGTCCTGACTGAAAGCTTGATGCACTGGCTCCCGGAGCCTAAAAAGATTGAACTGCTCGTATGCATGTATACCGGAACGATCCTCACTTGGTGCAATCAAGATGATGCCGACCTGCTCTCCATGATGAAAAACAACTTAGCCTGGCTTTGGGTAGGTCTTCGTTCTGAAGAACCTTACGCATCGCTGCAGGTAGAACCCGTCCCCAAGGAGGAAAAGCGAATGAAAGTAGCCATTATCGGCGGAGGTTTAGCTGGATTAACAGCAGCCGCGTATTTATCAGAAAATCCACACGTAGAAGGTATTCTATTTGAGCGCAGTCCCCAGCTGGGAGGGCGAGCCTTTACGTATGAGAAAGCCGGGTTCACACTCAACTACGGAGCACACGCGATCTACGGGATTGATCGTCATACACTGACTACGATGGAACGCGAGCTTGGGCTATCCTTCTCCTCTAAACAAGTGGATAAACGCAAAGTCGTCTATGCGAAACATAATCAACTTACAACCGCGCCGCTGGATGCCATTAACCTCCTCAAAACAGATCTGCTAAGCACGATTCAAAAAGTTCGATTTGTAGGTGAAATCGCGGCCATTATTGCTAATATTCACAATATTAAAAATTACGCTACCTTGGCCGACTATCTAGCTGAATCTAACGCTGACGAAGATGTTAAAGAGCTATGGGAGCATTTGGTCTGCTCCAACTTCTTCATTACACCTGAGGATGCTCGCAACGTGTCTGGCGCTGTTATAAGCGAGTATTATCACAACTTGTTCTTGTCTAGTAAACCTGTTAATTATGTCTTGGGTAGCTGGGCTGTTATAACCAATCAACTAAAACAGAAAATGACCACTTCCGGCAAATGGGAAATCGCCTTACAGGAAGGTGTCGACGGACTTCGTTATGAGGATCGTAAATTTGTCATAAAAACGAAAGCGCGCGAAATGGCGTTTGATAAAGTGATCTTCGCAATGCCGGTTCAACAAGTAGTAAAACTACTCAAAGGTACGGCATGGGAGCCATTCTTAGCACCGTACGAGTCCAACACAGCAACTGAGGTTATGGTTTATGACATTGGATTAAGCCGCGTCGTTGCTAGACCGTTTAGTTACATTAGTGATATGGATAATAAACTATTCATCAGTGATGTTTCTGCTACGGATCATACCCTGGTTCCAGAAGGTGGGCAACTACTGCAAGGTATCGCATACCTCAGTGATAAGTTCGATAACGACGAGGATCGCAAAGCCTATTTGGACAATAAAACCTCTCAAATGGAAGCCCTATTCGACATGCATTATCCAGGCTGGCGCGATGTTACTGCGGTTAAGCGTGTGTCGAAGAAAGCTATGGTTTCGAGTGTGAAAAACATTGCGACCAACCGACTTTTGCCAACTCGTGTGGAAAATATTCCATTCTATTTCTGTGGAGACGGCTGCACAGGTAAAGGCGAACTTGCTGAACGCGCATTTTCGAGTGCACGCAGCGCGGCATTATCCATCGTACAAGAAGTTCAACAAGCTTTACTGAACGTATAAATTCGTGAATAGGAACTAACAAACAAAAAGCTGTTCAAGATCTGACCTGTCGTCAGAAATTGAAGCAGCTTTTTTTCGCGTTATTTGCCAGTAATGGTTACCGTTCTTAAAGACCCATCCCAATTGACGATACCGCCAAAGGTTTCTCCTACGAATCTAGCAGGAGCTAGTGTGTAACCATTCACTAGTCTGGCCGGCTCTTCCAGTTGAACAGCCTTGCCATTGACATATACGGTGCTTTGATCAAGAGTCAGCTTCACGGTTGTACTCCCTTTGGTTGCCGTGACAGATCGTGTTGACGCTTCATAGTCCACCTTGGCTCCCATGGCTTCAAAAATGGCACGAAGAGGCGTAAATGTCGAGCCATTTACAATGACAGGGGCTTGTTCAAATTGCTGTACAGTACCATTGATATTCACTGAAACTTGCGATGAAATTCCAAACGTACGGAACGCCACTTGTTGCCCGGATTTATTCAAGATACGAAGCTGCAGAACAGAGCCTTCTGGCACTTCGCCAGCTTTAAGATCTAACCCGTAAGGCAAACTCGTTTGGGAAGCAATAACCTTCCCATTTAGTAGATACTCCACTTTTCCAATGTATACTTCAGGTATTTTGATAAAAGGAATGACCCTCGTTTGTTTCGTAAATGTTTGATGATCAGCATCAATCGGCACATAACCTATACGATCCGCTGGTTTAGCTGCGTCCTTCACTTCAGAAAGAAGATAAGGATTAGCAATCAACTGGCTGTAATAGCTTTGAATATCAGAGGACGTCGATAACGAGTAATCGTTCTTTGCGTTATTCATTTGCTGATCCACATTAAAATACGTAATAGCTTTCAATCTTGGATATTTGTAAGGCATTATTTCATACAACCGTTGCAGATTCAATTTAGCCCATTCTGTGTAATCTTCACTCGCCGAATGCGAGTAATGTGGAACGCCAGTCTCACTAAGCATCAACGGCTTGCGGTCCGCATAGGTGTTGTACAATCTTGTAAGTCTTTCTACGTTGCTTGTCGCAAGCATGGATGGCAGTGATGGATCTCCATTTTCGTAAGGCTCGATGTATAAACTGACACCAACCCAATCTACATACGCATCACCTGGATAGTAGGGATCGATATCATTGGCCGGTACATCCCCCGGACTCCACACCATAGCCACGTTAGGCGCGTCCGTCGCAAAAACATCATGAAGCATTCTAAACTTCGCGATATACTGCGCAGGATTCCCATGCCATTTCACCCAAGCGCCATTCATTTCCCCTGCAAATCGTAGAAAAATTGGAATTCCAGCGGCTTTCGCCTCTTTAGCCCAACTCCGTAAATACGCTCCATCCGTCACAGGATCTAGACCATTGTCTGGTTCCCAAGCGATTTGAAGTGCTCCGCCAGCATCTTTGGCGCGTTTCGCATAGGAGGAAGGAAATCCCTGTCCCCAGTGTGCATAAGCTAAGTAAATCGCATGCTTCTTGCCATAGACCGATTGCATTTTCGTGAATACATTCCCGACTTTAGGATCTTGCTCGGAATAAATGCCTAGATATGTACCGTATTCCGGTTCAAACTTAGCCAAGCGCGAGCCGTCTGGGCGGGTACGCTCCTGGACAATGTTCTCGATATTTTCTTCCCGATACAATTCAACTGTTGTCCGAATTTGATCAGCGCGCTGTAATTTGACAGCTCCCCAATCCTTGCCCGCATTCACCCAATATTGATTTTCCTGCTCATAATAATGAATAGCTTGATCATAATCACCGATATCGTCAAAATACTTGTCTAATTTGCCGCTGAAAAGGGCCGCATTCTCCCAGTCCCCTGCACCCGCATAGTAGTCAGCCAGATATACCCAATGGGGAACGGCAGCTTTGGAATTCCCAGAGGCTTGCAACGTCTCCGCTTGTGTCCAATGATCCCACACGACATCAGCACGCGCTGGTGCAGGAGACCCCGCCATACTCGCTGCAAGAATGCCAACAGCTAGTGATAAAATTCCTATTCGTTTATTCATTTTCAAGAGATACAGACTCCCTTTCCTGATGTTCTAAAATATTCGGTTGTACTTGATACGTTATGAGACGGGGAAAAGTAGCAGTAATTTCAAAAAAAATTACAAAATCCCCTACCAATCCGACAAAATTGAACCGAAATTCATGATTTCAGCACGATGGTTCGATGCCTTCTGCAATTCACAATTGTTAAAATATAGAAAAAAGAGCGTGAAAGGGTTTATACCTCATGAAAAATACGAGGGCAGTTTTCCTCATGGCAGTTTGTATAAGTTCGCTATTTGTTGGTTGTGAAGCTGCACTGAACCCCTTCTCTAGTAGAATGAAGTCTATTCCAATTGAATCAAAATCAACTGAAGTTACACAGGACTTAAACAATCAACACGTTTTGGAACCCTCACCGACGGTCAAAATGACAGAATTAATCGAAGATAATAGTCACACACCTCCATCTGATTTAAGCACAAACGGTAGTGAAATTTCTTCAAATGTCGTATATGTACAACCAACTCCAACCAAACAAGATAGATCAGAACCCTTGCATATCCTCTATGCCGGGGATGCAATGTTCGATTGGTCAGTCAAAGAAGCGATTAATCGATATGGCCCTGATTATCCCTTCCTACATATTCAATCCGATATCGCACAAGCTGATTTCTCTTTCGTCAATCTTGAAACGGCGGTAACCCTGGAGAACGAGAAGGATACCAATCAGATCTATAATTTCAAATCGAATCCTGAATCCCTTACTGGTCTGAAAAATGCTGGTTTCGATATGGTATCCGTTGCAAATAATCATTCCATGGATTTCTTACAAAAGGGTTTTCTCGACACACTTACCCATCTAGATACAGCTGGCCTACTGTATGTGGGAGGCGGTCTGAATGCACAAGAGGCGTACCAAGCAAAGAGCGTTAATCTGAAGGGAAAAACAGTAAAATTTCTCGCCTTCTCTCGGTTCATACCAACCGGAGATTGGTTTGCAGGTTCGAACAAACCCGGTATTGCTCAGGCCTATGATAGAAAGCCCGTGCTCGATGCGATCGCTCGGGAACGCGAGCGTGCCGATTATGTTCTCGTTTATCTGCATTGGGGGGTAGAGATGAATAATCGCCCTGAAGCTTGGCAGCGAGAATTCGCAAAACAAATGATAGATGCAGGTGCAGATGCAATCATCGGGAGTCACGTGCATGTGCTGCAAGGTTTTGAGTATTACAAAGGAAAACCCATTGCCTATTCGATCGGTAATTTCCTTTTCCCTGACTACGTAACAGGCCCAAAAGCGGACACGGGTCTGCTCCATTTGAAGCTCGAAGAAGATCAAATCGAGATGTCATTTCAACCTTTTTACATTCAAAAAAATCAAATCGTTTCCAAAGGTTCCGTGTATGAAGATAAGCAATTAGCTTATTTGAAGTCTATTTCTTATGGGGTGGCACTCGAGGGGCAGACGATTCGACCAGATATCGGGATCGCCAGTAGGTGATTGTCATTTGAAAGTATGTAAAAGGAACTACAGACGTCATTCACCTTAGAAACAAGGATAACGATCACCTCGTTTTAAGTGTACACTCATCGTAGTTCCATTGCTTATCCTGCTTGCACAATGTTAGCTATTGAGATGATCTACCCTTCCATCTACCTATGTGATTTCACCAAAATTGCTCTAGTACGCTTCCGTTGCTGCTGCGTCAAAGGCTGTACATAAGAAGCATCACCACGTGGTGCAGTTCCTTTTACTTTACCTTCCCTATAAGTGCCACCTGCAGCTGGAACAGCCGTGCGTACGCCATAAGAGGTCATAACCACACCGATCGGATTACTAATGGAACGAGAGCCATCCGCTGGACCGGCAAAATTGAGAGCTACCGCATAGCGGTCACTGGCTCGGAGCCAAACTGAGCCTGAATCACCTGGAAGTGAAACTGGTCCCGAATTTCCTACAATGACAGTCTGATTACGAAACAGCAGCGTACCCAAGCTACCGCCATAAGATACACGCACATCCACATTATTAGACTCCACGGTTCCCCTAACAGCTCCTGAAGTGCGACCTGATTTAAACACTTGAAGTCCAACTGGATAGCTCAAAAGATGGCCTGGCACTGTAATTAAGGCGCCAGATGCACTACGTAAATACCTTGGGTTTAATAGGCTGTTTGAGGTTGGAAGGGAAATAGACGAATCCTGAAAATTATCTTTACCAGGGCGTAAAGGGACAAATTTATACGCTCTTCCTACACGATCAGTTCCGGATGTTCCGCCATCTGCCGGTCCAGGTTGTACCGTTTCAGAGAAAGCTGAAGAATTATTTCTGATCAACACATGGTTGTTGCTTAGGATGTAAAGTTGATTATTTTTGATCACGATTAAGCCAGCGGTACCTGTCGAGAAGGGATTCGTCTTGCCAATGCTCACCCCGCCAGGTACTGGCCGATTTCTACTTTGAAATGTAGTTACTTTGTAGACTTTGGGCTTGGAAGCCTTTAATACATGTGCTTTGAACGAATCTGCAGAGAGAAAGCGCACGGGAACAGACGAACCTAATTTAGAGGCAACACTTTTAAGATTATTTAATCCTGATGGCACGATCTTTTGATGGGTGTACACAATGACACTCGCACCTGCGGTTGGTTTTTTGGGATCTGCGTATCCGACGCCTACACCCATAACCTCTGCCCTTTTCAATAATACAGGCGAGAGACGATTCTTATGTTTCAGTGCTTCCTGAAATGTTGCCATGCACATTCCCCTTTTCGTCATGTTGGTGCAGTGTATGCTACCATGTACGATTCGGCTTGATGCCTTTACCTAAGGGGCAGGTAGGAAATAAAAAAAGGCTAATGACGGGTAGTCCGTCATTAACCTTCATGTTGGCGATAGGTGAAATCTTCTTCATGAAGTCGTTCATCTATAACTGATTTCAATCATCTTGCTTTTAGTGCGTGTTCAAAAAGTCCGATTTTCAGCACCGAGAAGATTGAAAGAAGCTAGAAAAAGAGGAGCGGAGCGTAGTGAAAGCTACGTGAGCACCGGAGTTTCCGGCTGAATTCAATATTCGATGTCGAATACGCTTCTTGGACTACTACGTGATCAAAAGTGGACTTTTTGAACAACCTCTTAAAGTTCTTCAAGTGAAATGCGACTCCCGCGACCTGATGGCTCTGCGGGTTGGACAATTAATTTGCGTACGAGCCTGGCGCGTAGCTCGGGCACGTGAGAGATGACACCTACAGCTAATCGATCTGTATGAAGCTTTTCTAGCGCACCAATGACCATGTCTAGCAACTCCTGGTCCAGGGTGCCAAAGCCTTCATCAAGGAAGAAGAACTCTAAAGGATATTCGCCTTTCAGTTGAATCTGAGCGGACAAGGCTAACGCTAATGCTAACGAAGTAAGGAAGGTCTCCCCACCAGATAGTGTGCCAACTGGACGCTTCACCCCGCCATTCGCATCGTCACGAATGACGAAGCCACCACCAGAATCGACTTCAATGCCATAACGTCGACGCGTCAACTCACCAAGTCGCTCGGATGCCGCGCGACTTACTTGCATTAACTGCTCTTCGGCGAGGTACTCGACGAAGGCATTGGCTTTGAGCACGGCTTGGAGCTTGCCAAGCCGTTCCAGCAGCGTCGCCTGCTCAGCGCGCTGCGCTTCGAGCTCGCACCAGCGCAAGTGCCGCGCAGCGAGCTCGCTGGCGCCCTGCGCCGCTTTGGCCCGCGCCTCCAGCGCAGCCTCGGCGCCGGCCTTCGCGTCGCTCAGCTGTGCCTGCGACTGCGCCCACTCGGCCGCGCTCAGCACGCGGCCCTGCAGCTTCGCTGCCAGCTGCGCCAGCTGGGCGCGCAGCGCCTGCTCGCGCTCGCGGTGCTCCGCCGCGAGCTGCGCCCATTGGCGGCGCTGCTCAGGCGCCAGCGCCGCTGCCTCTGCGGCTTCGCGCGACGCGAAGCCGCCTTTCTCGAGCGCGCCGGCCAGCGCGCGCTCGGTTTGCGCCAGCTGCCGCGCCGCGGCGGCAGCGGCTTCGGCGGCGGCGCTGTAGCGCTGCGCCGCCAGGGACTGCTCGCGCTGCGCAGCCGCGTGCGCGAGCTTGGTCTGCTGCGCGAGCTGCCGCAGCTGATCTAGCGCGGAGGTCGCCTCCGCGATGAGCTGTGGCACCGCAGCGCCAGGCGCGCGCAGAGCGAGCTGCCGCGACTTGTCGGCGGCGAGCTGCCCGAGCCCTTGCAGCCGCTCATGGAGCTGCAAGGACGTACGATCGCGCTCCTGCGCAGCAAGCTGGAGCTTCTCAATGTTGACGAGCAGCTCCTCGAGGAAAGGGATGCTTTTCTCGATGCGTCCACGCAGCTCATCGGCTATCCGTTCATTATCAAGAAACTGTTGGAGTTGCTCCTCAACAACATCCCAGATCATCTCAGCAAATCGCTCTTGCCACTGACGAACTTGAACTTGGATGGCCTCCGTTATCCCAGTTAATCTGCTTTCTGCTTCAACGATCAAGCTAGCAGCGGCTTGCGCTTGCGCAGCTAAGACTAGATCTTGTTGTGTCAATTGAACATGTTCTTTGAGCAAATCCTGATATGCCCTCTCAGACGCTTCCACTTGAGAAGCAACTGCTTGAGAGGCTGAGTTCACACTCTCCCATGCCTTTTGCCAATCCTCCAAACGCATGACCGAAAGCGGGCTAAGTGAACTTACTTGAGCACCTATTTCTTGACCTGCGGCAGCCTCTCGAAGCGCAAGATCATGCCCAGCCTCATCAGCCTGTTTCTGTAGCTTACTTATTACTTCATCTGGGAAACTCAATCCAGCAGCCTGCTTGTGTTGATCCACCATTCTTTGAATCAGTTGCAATCCTTGATACTGTCGTTCTTTGGCTTGCTGCAGGAAAGTCTCGATATGATGGAGTAAGCTTTCAGAAACACTTGTTACATCCGAAACTATTGCGTTCTCGTTGTTCTTATGCAACGCAGGATGCTCCTTCGAGCCACATACAGGACATGATTCACCTAATTCCAATTCTGCTGCCAACAAGGCTGCCAAGGCATGACGTTCTTGATGCTTCAATTGCTTTCTTTGCTCCTCTAACCACCCTTGCAGGCCTGTCGAGAAAGCTGTAAATAAACCTTGTTGTTTCTGTAATTGCCATTCACACGAAGCACAAGTTTCAATCCAACTTACAAGCCGAGAATACAACATTCTCTGTTTGTCCAAAATCAAATCTCTCGACTGTTCCACAGTCTTGAAAGCATTCACTTTGTCAGCTTTATTTTTTTTCGCTTCCAGCTCTTGAGCCTGAAGAAGAAGTATCGCCTTTTTCTCCTGCACAGCGTTTTGCAGCTGTTGCCTCTTCACAGCATCCGTCTCAACAAGTTTTAATTGAGCTTTTAATTCTGTCTGTTTGGCTACAGCTTTTTGTTTCGTTTCATGCGCTTTAGACATATCCGCTTGCAAACTCAATAATGCTGATTTCACCTCAGCTTCTTGTGTTTGTGCTGTTTGGATTTGCGACTTTACTTGTTCAAGCTCCTGCCCAATCACAAGTGCTTGTTCCAACTGATCCAAACGCAGCAATAATGGCCCTTCCTGCAAGACTAGATCCTGCCCTGCTTTTTCAAAAGCAAGCGAAGCTTGCTGATAATCAGTTTCCGTGCTCGCTAAGGTTGACGTTGCTTTTTCAAGAAGTGCTTGGCTTGACAACACATCTTTTGCAGCTAATTGATGTTGATCCAAGAACGGAATAACCCGTTCCGCTTGTTCAGCCAGCTTCAGGATTTGTTCCTTCTCAGCAATAAGCCCTTCTTGTTCATGATGCTTCTGCTGCTCAAGTTCCAGTCCTTCCGATTCCTTAATCCACTGATAGACTTGTTTGTTTTCTTCATATGACTTCTCTTGTTGTTCCAAAAGAAGCCGACTACGAATAGCTTCTTGTTCCGTTTCAAGAAGTCTTCTATTCGCTTCTTCCAAAGCCGCTGTGGTCGCATCACCTAAGCCCTGCTGTTCAGCAGCAAGCTGTTTAACAACACTGTCCGTTTCCTTTACTTTAGAGCTGACCTTTGCGCTCAATTGGTCACCATAGGTTTCAAGATGGAAAAGTCGCTGCAGCATTTGCCTGCGATCTTTACCTGTCAAAGTCAGAAACTCCGCGAACTTCCCTTGCGGGAGTACTACTGCTCTTGTAAAATCCTGCATCGACAGACCGAGAATGTTCTGGACCTGCTGATTGACTTCGCCTGCCTTATCCGCCAGCACAATTGTTTCGTTATCGCGAATATGTAAAAGTCGTGAAATCGTTCCGTTGATGGACATCTCAGCCCCACGCTTGAATTGCCTCTCTACCCGGTAACGCTCTGTGCTCGACGCATTAGTCAGTTCAAATGTAAAAGAAACGAACAATGTTTGCTCCGCATGATTCATGATTGCTTGCGTTCCGCCGCTTGCTCTTTCTACTTTGCCATATAGGGATAGCGTAATCGCATCTAAGATCGATGATTTACCGCTGCCCGTTGGTCCAAAAATACCAAACACACCCGCATCCACGAGTTGGCTAAAATCAATCGTTTGCAGCTCTCGATAGCTTTGCAAACCGGACATTTGTAACTGAATTGGACGCATTGCACTTTCCTCCTTTCATTCACATCACAAAGTTATCCACAAGCATTAGTTGGGGAAAACAATTTGCTTACTACCTTTTCACGTACATCCATCCCTGCTCAATTAATCGCCGCCAGTGGTATCCCCAAGATCTTTCTCTTGCAGCAGCTCCAAAAATAATTGAACTAACGCAGGCTCAGGCTGCGCACCTCCTGTTTGGCGCGCATAGAAGCGCGTGAAATGCTCTTCCATCGAAAAAGCTGCTCTCGGCATCGCCGAACGTACAACTTCCATTTCCGGATAGATTGGGCGAATGTGAATGAATCCTTCGTACGCTTTACGTAACGATTGTATTTGTTCAATGGACATAGCAGATGTCATCGTAATCTCCAAATCGATCCATGCTGTGCTATCCCGTTGCTCATCTAACCATTGATGCACCTGTCCAATACCTTCCTTCGCCTTCCAGCTCACAAGTTGGCGTCCGGAGGTTAAGAAAATCTCCTTGGGTTCGGCTGCCTGCCCTGGGGAAAGATCAAGTATCGTAACCGATTTGGCTTGACCCGCTTCTGAGAAGCTGTAGGCTAGCGGTGATCCACTATATCGAATGGGGGATGCAGCCTTCACATTCTGTGGGCGATGCAAATGACCTAGCGCAACGTATTGCGCCCCCGCTGTCAAAGCCGTTGTATCAACCGTATAGGCGCCGCCAACCTGGATAGGTCGTTCGGATTCCGTTTCATACCCTCCCAGAACATACAAATGACTCATAATCAAATTCACTGTGCCAGCTTCAAAGGAAGCAGCCTGTTTGCGAATGAGTGCCCCAACTCGCTCTGAATATTTGCTGCGCAGTACTTCTTCCTCCGCAACCTCAGACAACAACTCCTTCAAACGTGACTCTGAAGGGTAAGGCAAAGCGATTAGCCTGGCAAGCTCACCTGTTCGTGAAATTCCAATCGATTGAATTTCCTGAATCGGCAAACCTATTAGGGTGATACCTTGCGTTGCTGCTAGCGGACCGGAAGCCGCAAGCCGATCCGGATGATCATGATTACCTGAAATAATCGCCACTTGCCTTTTCCCGCCATCAGCCAATTGGGCAATTCCTTCATAAAACAACTGCTCCGCTGCAGCTGGAGGATTCACACTGTCATAAATATCTCCTGCAATCAACACCAGATCTATAGCTTGATCTTCCACGATGCGTACGAGCTCATCCATAAAAGCGATCTGCTCCTCCATCCGGCTTCGACCTTCCAAAGCTCGTCCAAAATGCCAATCTGCAGTGTGTAAAATTCGCATGTCTCATCTCCTTCCTGACCCTGTGTCGGCATTCGTTTCTATGATCTCATCCTACATTTCTACTAATTTGGCTCCATCAAAGAAATAGAGGAATTTTCCGTGAACTTGACGTTTCCAGATGTGTTCCACAGCTCGAGCATACAACCCTATTTGCTTCTCATAGCGAAGCTGAAGTTCTGATTCCGTGCTTCCTCTAACTGCATCCGTTTTATAATCTACGAGAACGAGTCCCAGTTCATCTTCAAATAGACAATCAATGACCCCTTGAATGAGCACTGTCTCACCAAGCGTTGATGGATCCGTCTCGGAATAAACCTCATCTGCAGGGAGTCCATAACTAAATGGAACCTCTCGCTGAACATGACGTGACTGGATCATTCGTTTGCCAACCGATGTTTCAAAAAACTTCAAAATAACAGGAATATCAACCACATCCCGTTGGTCTTGCGTCATTGTTTGTTTGTCCAACATCTCCTGAAGTGTCGATTGGATACTTGCCTCTGTAGGTAATTCCGATAGGGACATATTTTGCATAACGGCATGAACAACAGTCCCCTTCTCTGCCGCCGTTAGCTTCTTCTCTTCCATAAATCTCGGTCTACGCCAAATCGAAGTAGCTGGTTTACTGGTTACTGACGCTTGCCCCAGAATAGATGCAGTTTCTACAGAGTTCGGTGACTCCAACTCATCTGCGATCCGGTTAACCTCAGATAATCGTTTCATCTCCGAAACTGTCGTTTTGGCAAAATGTTTAGGTGCATCTGGGAAATCATATTGCCAGGATAAACGCTCTCCTAAAGCATCTTTCCATTTTCCCGATGTAGTAACCACCTCTCGTTGCTGAATCGCCAGAAATCGATCTTGATCTGGCTCGAAAGCCGCATCTTCTAGTACATCCAGCTGCTGCAAGCTTTCAGGCGTAATCACAGACAGTTTCCATTGCGAGGAATCACGCAGCAAGCGTACATCAGAAGACATATCGCTAATACCAAGTCTTTCTCGCCACAAGGCTGCATCAGGATGACGAAGCAACGCCGGTCCGACCCAATCCAGATAGCTCTTCGCTTTAGCCAACTCAAAATCAGGCAAGTACCATGCCTCTCTTGATAGGTGACGTCCCCAACCACGCAGAAGCTTGTCGAGAGATTTCACAGTGCCCAATAGGTACAATTTCTCGCGCGCTCTCGTAAGTGCTACATAAAGGACGCGCATTTCTTCAGCTAGAAGTTCTAGCTTCAGCCTCTTTTTAATGGCAAGTGAAGGTAAAGTCGGATAACTGACACGAAGCGTCGTATCTACAAATCGCGGTCCAAAACCTAGCTCTTTATGCAATAAGAATGCCTCATTCATATCGCGCTGATTAAACATTTTCGCCATTCCCGCCACGAAAACTACTGGAAATTCCAAGCCCTTACTCTTATGAATGGACATAATTCGTACGACGTCTTCCTGTTCACCCAGCGCACGCGCGGTTCCAAGATCGCCTCCGCTCTCTTTCATACGCTCAATAAACCGTAAAAAGCGGAATAATCCACGCAACGATGTACTCTCGTATTGTCTAGCTCTATCATATAACGCTCTTAAATTAGCTTGTCTTTGCATGCCGCCAGGCAAACCGCCAGCGAAATCATAATAGCCGGTTTGTCTAAAGATACACCAGATCAAGTCAGCAAGAGAGCCCTGCCTCGCGTCATTTCGCCATTGTTCTAATTGTGCAAGAAACACTGTCAATTTATTGGACAACTCGTCATTCTCATCAAGTGTACTTTGCTGGGCTGTTTGCAGTACAGACTCATAGAAAGCTACAGATTTATCCGCAACTCGAATTTGTGCTAAATGCTCAGCTGTCAGCCCCACCATAGGTGATCGCAAAACAGCAGCCAGAGGTACGTCCTGATACGGATTGTCAATAACCTTCAATAAGGAGAGCATCGTCTCGACTTCTGTTGCCGAGAAGTACCCTGTGCTAAGCTCGGCATAAGCAGGTATTCCCTGTTTCTTGAGCTCGTCGATCAAAATGGGAGACCAAGCTTGGGTTGCTCGCAATAAAATCACGATATCCCTATAGGTTGCCGGACGATTGCCACCCGTTCTTTTATCAAACACTTGAAAAGGGTCTTGATTCTCAGCACCTAACAAACCCTTGATTTGACGAGCAATGGTACGTGCTTCCAATTGTGCGGTTTCCAGCTCTTCTGCTTCCAAGGCAGGATCAGTCCCGCTTTCAGCACCATCGACGTTCAATTCGTCACCGTTTTCATCCGATTCTTCCGTAAACGCATCACTTTTGTCAGCACCGTCTTTCGCACGGTCTATTAATAGCATCTCCACAGAACAATCGGATAGCGAAGGAGGATACCCAGCTCCATACACTAGTTCAGCACGCTCATCGTAAGCAATTTCACCGACAGTTTCATTCATCATTTGTTTGAAAATAAAGTTAACCGCATCGACGACTTGAAGTCGACTGCGAAAATTTCTCGCTAAGTCAATTCTTCCACCGTTCATTTCACGATCAGACACATCATCTTTGTTGGAACGATACGCTTTGTATTTTTCTAAAAATAGACCTGGCTCTGCCAGTCGAAACCGATAAATACTTTGTTTCACATCGCCAACCATAAACCGATTCCCGGGCTTTGCTGTTGAAATCAGCTCAACAATGGCTTCTTGGACACGATTCGTATCCTGGTATTCGTCCAGCAGCACTTCAGCAAATTGTTTTCGATACGCTTGCGCTGCTTCTGAAGGATACAATTCACCAGGCATTGAACCAGGGGCACTTAGAATTTGCAAGCAGAAATGCTCCAAATCGGCAAAGTCTATCAGACCCTTCGCTGCTTTAGCCGCTTGATACCGCCCGCCAAAATCAACGATGAGATCGACAAGAACGTGTAGCAAAGGAGCCATTACTGCAATTTCTTCATGAAACTGCTCTGGTGTCCGGCCGAACAATTCTTCTTTTAACTTGTTAATTTGATCCTTTGCCTTGTTTCGCAGCTCTTTGACTTCTTCTTGCAGCCCTTTATCATAATCATCGCCTTTGCAGGCTTTGAGCTTACCGAACTCGACCGTTTGAAAACCAAGATATAAGACAGACCAGGGATATGTCGTTGTTTCCAGTAAATTCTGAACGAGCAGTACATCATCACGTAAATTATCTAAATACGGAGCAGGTCCTCCCGGGGATTCCGCAATATGGATGGCTTGTCCTAGTAAGTCTGCTGCCCCTTCTAACTCAAGGGATAGATCACGAATAAGACTTTGCTCCCATAATGAATAATCCACAGGTGCAGATGCCGCGGCAACATAAGGTAAGGCTTCTTCAACTATCGCCGTTGCCTCATCCATACTCACTTGGTCAGCTTGATGTGCTGGCGGCCCAAACATTGAAGCTGTTCCTCTTAACCAATGCTCTGGCCAAGGATGACTGCGAGATACATCGTATAGCTTCTGAATGAGCTGCATAATCGCATTATCATTACGTTCACCACTGAATGAGTCAACCAATTTCCAAAAGGCACTGTTCTCATCACTCGCAGCATAATATTCTTCCAGCATCTCGCCAAGCAGATCTTGACGAAGCAAATCAGCTTCTGTTTCATTCGCTATCCGAAAGCCAGGGTCTAATTTGATGAGACTAAAATAACGTTGTACAACCTCTAAACAAAAGGAGTGCAAAGTGGTAATGGACGCCTTCCCCATAAGTGCAAGCTGCTTTCGCAGATGTTGGGAATGCGGCTGTTTCATTAGTTCTTTCTCAAGTGCTTCTCGAATCCGATGCTTCATTTCGGAAGCTGCAGCCTTCGTAAAAGTAGCAACGAGTAATCGGTCTACATCGATTGGCTCCCACTCATTGGAGATCCGTCGAATGATACGTTCAACGAGTACGGCTGTCTTGCCAGAGCCCGCAGCAGCGGCAACTAGCATATTCTGACCCTTGAGGGTTATCGCGTCCCATTGATCATCCGTCCATGTACTACCGATAGGTTTAGGTACTTGCTGTTGTGTCACCTTGTACGCTCCTTTCTACCTTCACGACTGGCCAACCTGTGCAGCCAAATCCGTCCATACTTGATCCTTCGCACGTGGTCGAAAGACTTGGATGTCATTTCCTTCAAATAAGGGATCTATTTGACAAATCGACGTATACGAGCAGTGCTGGCAGGCTGATTTTTTCCCTAACCGATAAGGAGCGATATCAACATGCCCGTCCGTAATGTTCGTACCAATTTGTTTCACTTGTTTGCGTACATAGCTCCGCAGCGTATCCCACTGCTCGTCCGTAGCTACCGATGAAGTCGAGTAAAAACTCCCATCTTTCTTTAAAGCAACTGGGATAAGTTGTGAATGCCCCGAGCTGTGGATGAGCTCATCATCCATCAATCCAGCTACCTCAGCATCAGCAGTAATTAAACCCTTCATTTTGAAGCGTTTACGCAGCTCTTTCTCAACGGAGGCCGGATCAAGCGCATTTTTCTGCTGCAGCATCGGATTATGCACGTGGAAATAAAGCACGCCTGCCGGCTTCGCGTGGGCACCAAGCCATGTCTCCGCATGTGTAAGAATAACGTCCAAGTAAGTCAACATTTGTAGGGATAATCCGTAGTACACTTCTGAGAGCTGCAAAGCTGTTTGACTAGATTTGTAATCAATTACTCGTAAAAGTACACCGTTCTCACCATCCGCTCGATCCACACGGTCGATTCGGCCGATAATCTCCATGGTACAGCCGTTTTCCAATTCAAATGTTAGCGATGGTAAATCCTTGCCTGGTCCAAAATCAATCTCCAGACCGAGTGGTTGAAATTGACCATGCTTGGCATGCTCTCCGAGAATGACCGCTGCTCTGCCAACCACTTGCTTTAGTTTTCTAGCTATATACGCATAGCGGCTTGAACTCAATAGAATTTCACCTTGCAGCCTCGGTGCGAGTTCGTCCACAACTTGTGCAGACCTCTCCATACATTGTTCAGCGGAAAGTGAACCCCAATCTAGTTGGTCCTGCTGCAGCTTCTGAACGAATTGATTCAATGCTGCATGAAACAATTGCCCGATATCCGGAGCATCTAAGCGATAGACGCGACGCTCTTGCAGCCTTAGGCCATGAGAAATGAAATGCGAGAACGGACAAGCCACATACTTCTCCATTCGTGAAACGCTGGCACGTAAGTGCTGCCCATATAACATTTTGCTAGTAGGGATGGAAAGCCCCTTCTCTTTGTTCGTATATTGTAATGCCTGCACAACCGATTGCAGTTTCATCTGCCAATCAGGTTGTTCCGCGTACCAATTGTACGCATCCCACCATAGCTCTGACATACGGCCGCCTAGCATCCAATGCTTCATGCGAACAGCCAAATAAGAGATCGCCTGTGTCGGATGCGCCAGATAGGCAGCTTGCTCACTTTCGGAAGCTTCCGCTGAAGGTTCTGCAAGAAGCAGAGATTCTTCCGTTCCCGGGAAAAGCTGTCGCATCTGTCTGATCAGCTCCGAAGGCAGCAACGATTTCCCTTCTTCATCTGCTAACGGATAACTCATCCAAAGCCGCTTCCCTGGTACGGTCAACGATGTATAGACGATAAATTGCTCATCCAACAGCTTTCGGCGGCTTCCATCCGCCATTGGTAATCCGGAGTCCATGAGAACACTGCGTTCTGCTTCTGTGAGCACACCTTTTTCAGCCATCTGTGCAGGAATAACCCCGTCATTTACACCTAAAATATACGCATACCTAATCCCGCTTGAGCGAGTTCGATCCATACTTCCAATCAGCAATTGATCCATCGAGGGCGGAACTAAGCCCAGTTTCATGCTTTCCATCCCTGTTTCGATCAGACCGTTAAACAGCTCTAAGGAAAGTTCATCATCGCCCATGGTTTCCACCAACTGATCAAGCATATCCATGACACTGTTCCACATTTGACCGTGCTCGCGAGCCTTTTCTGGCTTTCCATCGAGCGTTGCTTGCTGCGTCCATGCTTCTAATTTCTCTGGCGCTTGAACGGTTACCAATAACTCATAAACCGCTTCGACCTGAGCTTTGACCGTACGTGCTTGTGAAAGGCGATTGGATAACGCCAGCAATGGACCGACGACCCACGATTTGCTCGTATTTAACGCTTGAAGCTCCGCTGTTTGTTCATTTACAAGATCTTCTGCTTGCTCCAAATTGGCACGAAATTTATACGTCCATGGCTTGCCATCCGTCCATCTATAGCCTTGAATCCCGAATGCAAGCACATAATTCTCTAATTTATCTAGCTCAGTCCTTTGAGTTGTCGCTCCCGGAGGCAGCAGTAAATCCGTTTTGATACAACGAAATACCGCATCGTAATGCCAATTATGCTGAATAACCTCGAGTGCTGAGCGAATGAATTCCACGAGTGGATGATGAAGCACCGAACGCTTCTGATCGAAAAAGTGTGGGATCTCATAATCCGTAAGCACCATGTTTAACAGATCCTGGTACCCTTCCATATTTCGCACCATGATGGCCATTTCACGCCACCGCACACCATGCTCTCGAACCAGCTGAAGCATGTCACGCACTGCGCCTTCAACTTCCGCACGACGATGAACGGCTTCCCTAATAACGAGCTGGTCGGCGATTTTCTCTCCAGGAGAAGGCTTATATTTAGGCGCTCCGCCACCTATTCGGCGATCAAAATTTTGCTCCAAATAGGAAAGCGCAGGACTATCCTCATATCTAGGCGAACGCTCTTGAGCGAGATGAAGAACTTCAGCCGTACCAAGACCTAGCTGCCAAATCATATCCTGCAAACGTACCATCGTCGTAGCTGTAGGATGAAATAAATCCAATTCATCCGGGGTATCCCCCGCCTGTAGTTCGCGATCCAGACATAACGTAATTGTCACTTGCTTACAAGCAGCAAATAGCGCACCAAGCACCTTGAATTCTTGAGGAGTAAAGCCATGAAACCCATCAATCCAAAGTGACGCTGAACGCAAATAATCTGAGTTAGGTACTTGTTCTGCGAGCAGTGTGAGGTAATCTTCGCCGTCCAAATACTGCCTTGCAAGCTCTGCCTCAAATTGGCGGTACACGAGTTGGATATCATGCATTTTGTCACGCAGCAAGCCGTGTTCTCCAAGGGTAGTCACTCGTTTATTCTCATGCGTTTCCAGCTGTTCCGCCGTCACGCAATAACGTTTCATTTCCGTAAAAAGCTGATTCAGTCGATCAACAAAACCCATTTGCTCAGCAGAATGACCAAAAAGTCGGAGTTTATCCTTATATTTATGTAAAATGCTCGTTAACAGCAATTTCTTGCCAGTATCATCAATCGGCAGACGTGCTGTCCCGCCTTCTTCTTGCATGACACGCCAGGCTAAACGGTGGAAACTTAATACTTGCGCGCGGATCATCCCTCGAATATTTGGATCCGAAACCAGCGCATGCTCAGCTTGAAATGTGGCTTGTTCAGGGACGAGCAAAATCAACGGATCACCTTCAGGGGCCGATGCTAGCTGCTCTTTCATTTCAGTCAGACAACGTTCACTCTTGCCGCTTCCGGCTCTACCAATCACGAATCGAATGGACATTCAAGGCCTCCTAACACTTTCCGTCGGAAAGCTTGCTTCGTAAGCAATTCTCGTTTTCTATCTCTCTATTCTATCATATTTCTAGTGATGAGTCGGCGTGGTAGATGATGGAGGGGGAACTGAGGGGTTCAATCGGGATTAATATACGAACATATATTCTATTAGTATAGCATGGAAAGCAAAAAACAAAAAGGCATTCGCTATGAAAACTATCTAATACACGACTTTCAAGTACCAGCCCCCTCACACCAACACCCGTAAACACAACAAAAAAAGCAAAGCCAGATTAACCGGCTTCGCTCACTTAAATCAGCTTATTTGCTGCGCACTTCAAAAATTGCAAACTTCAAATAATGTCCTTCATCCACGCCAAGAATACGCGGGTGATCCATCCCTGCTCCACGGAACTCAATTAAGCGTAACAGCTTACCCGCATCGGTTGCAGCCGCATGAATCGTTTCAAGGAATAACTCTGGATGCATGTGGTACGAACAGCTTGCTGTGACGAGATAACCGCCTTCATTCACAAGTTTCATTCCATGCAAATTGATATCCTTATAGCCGCGGCAAGCTCCTTCCACCGCACTTTTCGTCTTGGCAAAGGCAGGTGGATCGAGAATAACGACGTCCCAAGTACGCCCACCAGTACCTACAGGCTTCGAGGTGTCTACTTTGGCTTGTCCTGCCGCACCAGCCACAGAACGAAGCTTGCGCTTATCCAAGCCCTTCACTTGCGTACGTAAGTACTCGAAGGCATCCGCGACAACGAATTCGACGCGATCCTCGAAGCCATTCAAAGCAACGTTCGTACGTGCACTTTCAATCGCATGCTCGGAGATATCGAGACACGTTACTTTTTTCGCTCCGAATTGACAAGCATTCAGTGTAAAGCTTCCTGTATGAGAGAAACACTCCAGCACAGAAGCGCCATCCCACAGAGGGAACGTTACTACTTTGCCATTCGCGTTCACAGGGAGCATTTGCGTTACGCCATTCTCTTCGATTTCCGTCAAATTGATTCCGCTGCGGTGACCCCAGCCAGTCATCAACGGAGCTATGGCCGCGCGATTCTCACGTTGGTCGAAGAAGTAACCTGTCTTCTGACCTTCTTCAATATCGACGCGAATACGAAGACCATTTTCCAAAATATCAACATGCTTCGCACAATCGCCATACAGAAGTCCCTTCGTCTGCTTCAGACCTTCCAGTTCACGAATGGAAACGTCACTTCGCTCATAGATCCCGACTGGCTTCATAACTTGTACCAGCGCTTCAACGATATTGTCTCGGCAGAGGTCCATCCCCAAGGTCAAAAGCTGAACAACCAGTGTGTTCTCGAATTTATCAACAATTAGTCCTGGCAGGAAATCAGCTTCTCCATATACCAACCGATAAGACTGCGCTCCTTTCACAAAGCGCTGACGATGTAGGAAACAACGTGTAAAACGTTCGACGAAAAACTCCGTCGTCATCGCTTCAATCGGGCTATACGATACAATACGTACCGTAAGCTGTGAAGCTTCGTTGTAATAGCCGGTTGCTAGATATTTGCCTAGGTGGTTCTGAACGGATACAAGCTGTCCAGGCACAATTTCCCCATCCGTGCGCTCAATTTCACTCTTATACACCCATGGATGTCCTTGCTCCAAGCGGGGTTTGCGTTTCTTATGTAAAAATACTGCTGCCATTGTTTTAGCCGTCCTTTGCGTGAAACCGTTCACCTATACCATCTGGCTTGTCATGCTTGTCTTTACGGTCACATATATTGGTTGAAAACGTCGTACGCACACGAAAAGGAGATCCTCTCATGATTCATGCTATTATTCTGCCTGTTGCTACAGGCTTTATCTTATTTCTGCTCGGGATGAAGCTCATGGAAACCTCGCTTCAAACCTGGGCTGGCCCCCGCCTCCAGCTGTGGCTGGAGCGGTTTACCCGAACACCGGTGCGCGGTCTCATCACCGGCACCGTGCTCACCGCGGCGCTGCAGAGCAGCACCGCAATCACAGTCATCGCCATCGGCCTCGTCGGCGCTGGCGTCCTCTCCTTCCCGAGAACACTTGGCGTGATTCTCGGAACGAACATCGGCACGTGCCTCACCACTGAGTTGATCGGGCTCAGCTTGGGTGGCATCGGCGTGCCGATCCTAATCGCCAGCGCCAGCGTGTGGCTGGCGAGCTGGCTGGCTGGGCCGCTGCCTCAGGCAAGCGAGCCCCGCTCCAACGCCGCGCAAGCAGGCGCGGCACTACCGCAGACCGCCGCACATGACGGCAGTCGCCAATGGCTGCGCAGCGTCCGCTACGGCTCGCTCGCGGCGGCTGGCTTCTCTCTCGTGCTGCTCGGCATCGAGATCATGCAAACCATCGGGCCTGCGCTGCAGTCCCGCGGTCTGTTCGCCTGGTTCGTACATCAGGCGCAAACGAGCCTGCTCTGGGGCATCCTCGCAGGCGCAGCGGTGACCGCGCTCGTGCATAGCAGCGCAGCCGTCATCGCGATGGCGATGAGCCTCGCCGCCACCGGGGCGATCCCCGTCGAGCTCGGGGTTGCTATTACTATTGGTGCCAACGTCGGCACCTGTGTCACTGCAGTGATCGCAGGCATGAGCAGCTCACGCGCCGGGCGTTATGTAGCCTGGTCACATGTGCTGCTGAATGTCGGAGGTGCGATCCTCTTTTACCCGTTTATCCATGTGCTCGTTAGTCTTTCAGGACTGCTTGCTGATGACGCCGCTTCACAAATTGCCCGCTCCCAAACCATTTTCAACATCGTAGGCTCCCTAATTGCGCTGCCTCTCTGCTATCTTAGTATGTGGAAGCGCCTTGAGTTCCGTTCACAATAGCTACACCAGAGCTAGTCCCTAATCTCGTTGCTCCGGCTTCAATCATCGCAATCGCCGTCTCTACGTCGCGAACGCCGCCAGATGCTTTCACGCCAATCGTGCTGGACACATTTTGACGCATCAAGCGAACATCTTCTACCGTAGCTCCACCAGGTCCAAAGCCAGTGGATGTTTTCACAAAATGAGCTCCCGCTTCTTCCGAAAGACGGCAAGCTGTTGCTTTCTGCTCATCATTCAGAAACCCTGTTTCCATGATTACTTTGACGATAGCTTTCCCTTTTACCGCATCTACGACTTGCTTAATATCCGAACGAACCGCATCCAATTGTCCTTCCAAAAGCAATCCAATCGGCAAAACAGTATCGATTTCAGCAGCGCCGTTTTCAACAGCTTTTGCCGCTTCGAATGCTTTCACTTCACTCAAACTCGCGCCAAGTGGGAAGCCAACTACAGCTGCAACCTTCACACCTGTTCCTTCCAATGCTTTGGCAGCTGTTGCTACAAACTGCGAATTCACACACACACTGAAAAATTGATGCTGCGCAGCTTCCTCACACAATTTGTGAATCGCCGCTGTGCTCGCATCTGCTTTCAATAACGTATGGTCAATATAACTAGCAATTTCTTTCGCGTTCAATGTCATTATGAAGCACCTCATCTAATTTAGTCATTTCATCTATAACTCTGAGCTCCCGTGTAATCGAGAAAACCTCTAGCGCAGTCATTGAGAAAACCTCTATCGAGGCCATTCAATGATGAGCGACCGCGTTTAGAGGTAGGTTTTATCGCCAATATGAAAGCAGTTTTCGGATACCGAAAACTTATACTCTCCTATGTGGTCGAAAGGAACGACCACGCGTAGAGGTAGGTAATTGCCTTACAACTTCACTTACAAATTCACTACGCCTTCAAGAATGCGTACGAGTTGACCTTTACTTTCATTTACACCGGCTTCCGTAACTTTCACACGGCACACTTGACCGATCATCTCTTCTGAGCCTTCAAAAACTAACTGCACATAGTTATCGGAATAACCACTGTACAACCCACTGTCTGGAGCGCCTTTGTAAGTACGTTCCGGAATGACTTCCAGGACTTGCCCAACAAATTTCTGCGCATATGCTAATTGCATTTTCTCAGATAGATCAATGAGTTCGTGAACACGCGCGTTTTTGATTTCCTCATCCACCTGATCTTCCATCCGCGCAGCAGGTGTACCTGTCCGCTTGGAGTAAGGGAAAACGTGCATTTCAGAGAATTTCATTTGCTCCATGAACTTGTAACCGTCACGGAACATCTCTTCTGTTTCACCTGGGAAACCAACAATAACATCCGTCGTGATGGCGACATCCGGCATAATTTCGTGCAGACGCTCAATTTTACGAGCGAACTCAGCAGTCGTATATTTCCGACGCATCCGCGCAAGCACCTGATCATCGCCCGCTTGTAACGGGATATGCAGATGACGGCACATTTTGTCCGAAGATTTCAGAACATCAATCACTTCATCTGTAATTTGACTAGCTTCAATGGAAGAAATCCGAATGCGCTTCAAGCCTTCCACTTTATCCAAATCTTTCAAAAGCTTCGCCAAGCTGTAGTCTTCAATATCTTCGCCATAGCCCCCAGTATGAATACCTGTGAGTACGATTTCTTGATAACCTGCTGCAACCAGCTGCTCCGCTTGTGCAATTACACTTTGCGGTTCCCGACTGCGCATGAGTCCACGTGACCACGGAATAATGCAGAAGGTACAGAAATTGTTACAGCCTTCTTGAATTTTCAGAAAAGCCCTTGTACGATCAGCAAAATCAGGCACGTCCAACTCTTCGAAAGTCCGGGTTTTCATGATGTTACGTACTGCGTTAATCGGTTGACGATCCGACTCAAATTGCTTCACAAGCGGAATGATTTTCTCACGATCTTGCGTCCCGATCACCATGTCTACGCCCGGAATCGCCATAATTTCAGCTGGTGATGTTTGTGCGTAACAACCCGTTACAGCGACAATTGCTTCTGGATTACGACGAATCGCACGACGAATCATTTGACGACTTTTCTTATCCCCTGTATTCGTAACCGTACATGTGTTAATCACATAGACATCAGCTGTATTTTCGAAATCAACTTGCTCATAGCCCTCATTTTTAAAAAGCTGCCAAATTGCTTCTGTATCATAAAAGTTTACTTTACATCCTAGTGTATGAAACGCTACCGTTGCCATTTTCGCTTATCCTCCCATTTCTCCGGTTTCATAGAACAGACACGTAAGGCCGACCATCGCAGCCGTCTCCGTCCGTAAAATACGATTCCCCAGCGAAACCGAGCGAAAGCCAGCTTCTTCAGCTTGCTTAATTTCTTGCTCTGTGAATCCACCCTCGGGGCCTACCGCAATCAACACTTGCTTTCCTGGTCCAATCTGCCCGGCTGCTATCGCGGACTGAATCGCAGGTTTCAGTTGTTGACCATCTTCTTTCTCATAACAAATCCAAGCGACATCCGCTTCCTTCGCCCGCTGCAGCAATTGCTTCCACGAGTAGACGGATTCAATCTGCGGAACTCGGTTACGATGAGCTTGCTCTGCCGCTTCCTTTGCGATTTTCTGCCAGCGCTCTGTGCGCTTAGCTTCTTTCTTCGCATCGTATTGTACAATGGTTCGTTCCGATAAAAAAGGAAGAAACCGGGCTGCCCCGATCTCGGTCCCTTTTTGAATAATAAGCTCCATCTTATCGCCTTTGGGTAAGCTCTGCGCAATCCACACGTCAACAGCCGCTTCCGCATCCATCGCAAGCTCTTCCACGATTTCCGCTGTAACAGCTCCCTTATCCAAGTGAGTGATACGAACGAGCACCTCACGATCCACACCATTGCTGCAGATCACTTTATCTCCTATTTCTGCTCGCATTACTCGACCCAGATGATGAGCGTCGTCACCCTGAATGGTGACTGTTTGTGTAGAAGCATGGAACTGCTCAGGCGGGAGAAAATAACGCTGCATAGTCAAAGCCTCTCTATCTTCGTTCATTTGAACATCATTTATCTGGTGAAACTTCCACACACCATCATACCTCGTTTGAGTCCGAAAATCCATAAGGAAGTAACTGGTTAGGGTTACATGCCCAAGATGGGAGCAATCACAATGGCAAACTGGTTGATAATGCTATCTCCTAAGCGTAAATAAGGATCTAATGTTACCTGACGTAGTGGTCTGATAAAGACGACTAATAGGAAAATCACAGAAGCCCATTGTTCAAACTTTTGAAGTGTTTCTGTGTATCTAAGGTTTACTAAATCTTGAATAATACGGTATCCATCAAGAGGTGGAATTGGGATCAAGTTAAAGAGGAACAAAGTAATATTAATATTCAACATTAGTTTCAAAAAAAGAACAATCGCATCTCCGCTGCCTTTGGACATCCCATCTAACCAGCCATATTTCTGGAATAGCGCGAAAATAAATAAAGTAATAAAGGCAATAATCAAGTTACTAATCGGCCCAGCCGCGGTCACAATAATCCCAAACAAGCGGGGACGCTTGAAATTCCCACGGTTTACAGGCACCGGTTTTGCCCAACCAAAACCAGCAATCAACAGCATAATCGTCCCGAAGAGATCTAGATGGACCATCGGATTCAAGGAAACGCGGCCAAATTTATAAGCCGTATCATCTCCTAATTTATAGGCGCTATACGCATGCGCCCATTCATGAATCGTAAACGAGAGCACGAGCACTAGGATTACAAACGGCAATGTATTCCAATCGTAAAATAATAAGCCTCCCATGAATCAACACCTACAGCTTTCTAGCTACGATCACAACCCAATTCGAATCATAGTTTTTCTCTACGATCGTGAATTTTGCTGCAACCAGTGCTTTTTCTACATCCGCTTCTTTGTTCGTAATGATCCCTGAAGTTATGTAATAACCGCCTTGCTGCAACACCTCGTACACATCATCAACGAACATGACAATGACCTCAGCCAAAATATTCGCAACAACGAGCTGAACAGGAATTGACACACCTAATCCCGCATCCCCTTCGGACTCGCTTTCTTTAAGTACGCCAAGAAGGTCGCTAAGTTTCACCGTAATTTGTTCTTCCAGCTGGTTCTGCTTTGTATTATCCAACGCACTTGTAACCGCTACGGGATCTAGATCCACAGCGAGTACATGTTTTGCACCAAGCTTTGCTGCAGCAATGGAAAGAATACCTGAGCCGGTTCCTACATCAATCACATCGTCACCTGGCTGAAGTACCTTCTCCAACGTTTTCAAGCACAGTGAAGTGGTTGCATGTGTACCTGTTCCGAAGGCCATACCCGGGTCGAGTTCCAAAATCAATTCACCTGGCGAAGCCGTGTATTCTTCCCAAGTAGGTTTAATCGTCAAGCGATCGGACACGCGAATTGGTTTGAAATATGTTTTCCACGCATGCGCCCAGTCTTCATCATCGACTTCAACAACCTCAAACGTCGGGTTCCCCGTATCAATATCAAAATCTGCCAATTGTTCCACAGAAGCCTTCAAATTCGCCAAGACAGGCTCCATGTCGGTGCCGTGGTAGAAGTAACCTTTGATTACAGCTCTACCTTCCGGGATATCGTTAAATGGCGTTTCGTATAATTGACCAAACGAAGTATCTCTCTCTTTATTTAAGGTACCGGATTCTTCAATGGAAACACCTCCGGCTCCCAATTCATGAACAAAGTTGGTTATCATTTCAATCGCTTCTTCTGTCGTATATACAGTTAATTCTTGCCAAAGCATCGGTATTGCTCCTCCTGTCGGTTATTCCCTATGCGAAATATCAGCCTAAAGGGCTATTTTCACAAAGAACATTGTACTACACTTCGCTTCTGGGGTAAAATGGAGTCATCAATGTAAGCGCTTTTTTATTTTTCTTAACACAGTTCTAACACTTCGGTGCTACATTGAATTAGTCATCATTATTATGTATCGTAAGAACGGAGACATCTTATGCGCAAAACACTCATGGTTCTTCCAGTTTTCCTTGCAATGGCACTTATCGCACCACTGACTACCCAAACCATGATGGCTGATAATTACAGTCAAGTTACAGCTCATCGCGGAAGCTCAGGGGATACACCTGAGAATACGCTAGCTGCGTTTCAACAAGCCATTACGGATCACGCTGGATACGCAGAGTTAGATGTTCAAGAAACGGCTGATGGCATCGTCATGCTTATGCATGACAATAGTGCGAATAGAACGACTGGTATTAACAAAAATATGTGGGAAGTCACGTCTACGGAGCTCAAACAAGCAAGCGCAGGCAGTTGGTATCATAAGGATTTTAAAGATGAGCATGTTCCTACCCTAGATGAAGTCATTTCACTCGTCAAAGGTCATTTAAAGCTGAATATCGAGTTGAAAAATAATGGCCATGAGGTGGAGCTTGCACAAAAAACAGTGGATATCATCCAATCGCATAATTTTGTAAAAGAATGTACGGTGACCTCTTTCGATGCGGAGCTTTTACATAAAGTGAAAACGCTTAACGCCTCCATAAAGACAGGCCTCATCGTCGGCCAAAACACAGAAGATATCGATGAACTAATGAAAAGCTCTGATTATGAAGTCATTTCTGCGGCCTACCCCCTTGTGAATGAATCGTTCATGAGGCTGGCTGAGAATCACCATAAAGAAGTTTATGTTTGGACCGTTAATGATACGAGGATGATGAGACGCATGTTGGCGCTTGGTGTGTCCAGCATTATTACAAATTATCCGGATAAGCTCGTCAAATTGATGAGCGTTGAATAAATTTTTGCTATTTTACTATGTTAAAAAAGCACCTGTCCCGTCGACCCCGAAATTTGAGGTCCAATGGAACAGGTGCTTCTTATTTAAACCGAGCCACCTGCTGTTTCAATCACGCGGATAGCTTGTTCATAACACTGCTCATCAATGACTGCAGCCAATACAATATCAAGTCCCACAGTATCAACCTCATGATCTTGACTAATCATGCTATCCGCCATGGACATTTCAATTCCACTGCCGATATCATTTGTAAAACGATCAACCTGCACATCCACAGCGCGCAATGCTTTCAATTTGGAAGCAACACCTTCCGCTTGTTCGGGGGAATGAAAATAGGCAAGAATCCCTTTTTCCGCCATTACTGATCTTCCTGTCGATCATCCGCCGCTTGTGCGCGCTCCGCAGCCTCGAAATCATCCCTATCCGCTACTTCCGCTGAAAATTCAACATCCTCTTGCTTTGCAACGGGTAGATTGCTTTGTCCTTGATTGTTTTTCTTCTGATTCATGTATCCAACCTCCAAATATTCCTAATTTCTTTCATGATAGCCCCATATATCGTTTGCAAACCCACAACCTTTTATGCAAAAGCCGATCATGTTTATTCCTTCATTTTTTCAAAAGAAGCATCATATAAACGAAACATCGTTTTGTAGCCCGATTCATCAAGCTTAATGCCAACATCAAGCCTCCCTGTGAGTAACAAAGGACCGGAGGTATATCTGAGTTTCATTGAATCAGGCACGTAAACAATCATGATCTTATTCCAGTACGTTTCATCGCCATTATCAAAGGGACACTCTGCACCAGGTTTAGGAATCAGTAGGAACCAATGTTTATCAAAGGAAAGCACCTCCCCCATAAATCCTTTGATCTGGACAGTTTTCCCATTCAAATCCCAAAACTTATTAGAAGGTGTATCTTGCTTAACCGAATCGAAAAACTCATCCCATTTCAGTTCGTTCGACAGCTGCTGTTGTTTCGAGGGAGACGCAGCAACAGGCTCTGGAGGCTTAGTTGTTGCCACTGCGGGTGTTGACTTACTACTTTCGATCTGTGCCTGTGGAGAAGATGTTGGAGGTATGGATGGATTAGCATTGGGCGGTGCTGATGCCGCATCTTTTTGAACAACAACGCTAGGGCTTGGAGTCACGTTGGGTATTACAGCAGGAGGCGTCTCGGTAGGCTTTCCGACAGGTGTCTCCTTGGAGGAGACAGGGTCGTTCGGCATCGAAGATGCGACAGTCTCCACATTCGACACGATACTTCCGAAGGATTGACCTGGGAGCTCAGCCTGATTTTGACCACAGCCCGAAAGGATAATGAACAAGGCAAACAAACTCAGCCCAGTAATTCTATGTGTATTTTTCATCCTCATTCACCTCAAGAACGGAATAATTGCAATGGATCCACACGATAAGCTTGAATTGCCGGGCCAATAGACGCTACAATCGCAATCACCAAGGTAACAATAACTAGTATGGATTCCCCTGGCACGATAGCCCCCGCCTGTATTTGTAGCCCTGTACTGGCAAAGACCACATCACGGCTCACATATCCTCCAATATGTCCGGCAGCAATCCCTAGCACTAATCCAAACAAGGTTAAAATAACTCCTTCACCAATAAGCGAAAGCCAGATGAAATACTTAGATTTCCCGATGAGTCGTAACAGTGCGACGTCTCTTTTGCGTTCATGTACCGCTGCAGTCAGCGATAATAGAATGGATCCCGCCGCAAGCAAAATGCATATCATCGTCACAAACTTCACTGCCTGTGTCCCTTGATCAACAACATTGACAACATCGGCAATCGCCTTGCTTGTATAAACAGCCTGCACATTGTTGTATTGTGCGAATACCGTTTTGATTGACTGGGCTCCTAGCAGTGATTTCGGTTTAACAACGATCGCAGTGATCTCTTTTGCTGTATTTGGCTGACTTTCGTGAACAGCCCACGCATAGTCCAACGTTGTGAAAACAGCTCGATCATCCGATGTGTGAAATGGTGGCAATATCCCCACTACCGTATAGATGAAGGCAGGATGATGTTCCTCATCCTCTCCATCTCCCTCTGCTTCTTCCAAACCTTGAATAAGCCCATGTGCACCCGCGAATGTGTCTCCCACATGAAGACCCAAAGAGCTTGCCACATAGGAACCAACGATGGTTTCTCCTAATGTACCGTATAGCTTACCTTGTGCCATTTGTTTCCCAGCACCATATCGAGTTAAGAAATAACCGGGTTCCATACCAACAATCGGGAAACCATTATAATTATCCCCCGTGGTCATCGCGTAAGCAGACTCGACGAACTCATTTTTACGAACATCTTCTAAAACAGTAATGGGAATATTCCCTGTCGGTGCGCCAATACGGTAGTAGGTATTAAGCGCAAGCTGTGACGCGCTGCCTTTAGCGCCAATTGTGACTTCGAAGGGTCCGTAGCCTTTTTCAGCGCCTTGCTCCACACCTTGGCTGCATAACAGAAGAAAAACAACAAGTGCGGCTGTAATTGCCACAGAGCTAATGGTCAAGAGTGACAAGGTTTTGCGATGCCAGATGTGACTCCAAAGCAAGGAAATTACTTTCATATAGAAACACTCCTAAGAAGTTCATTCAACTCTTGCATGTATACACGTTTGGGGAACATCTCAGCGATATGTCGGTCATGCGTAACTGTCAGTAAAGTCAATTGCTCATCTCTGCAAATATCAAGCAGCAACGTCATCATTTCGCTCGCCGTCTCCCAATCCAAGCTACCCGTAGGCTCATCCGCTAATAGCAAGGGAGGCTTGCTAATTAACGCCCGGACAATTGCGGCTCTTTGTTGTTGACCTCGAGATAGTTGAGATGGTAGATGCTCTCCACGATCCTCCAAGCCCACACGCTCCAGCCAATCGTCGAGCTTCTTCTTTCTCTCCTGCTTCGTACCGGTGTGAGGCATGATTAAATCAATATTTTGCCTAACCGTTAGCGAAGCTATGAGATGAAAATCCTGAAAAATATAACCGATATTCTCCGCTCGGAAGCGATCTCGTTTACTTTCGGTGAGCAGATGAACGGGGTGTCCAGCCACCCAAATCTCTCCCTGATCAGCTGTTATGACTCCGCTAAGCAGATGTAAAAGCGTACTTTTTCCACAGCCGCTCGCTCCCATCAGCGCAATTCTTTCGCCTTTTTGAATTTGCCACTGTGCTACCTGTAAGATAGGTAAGCTTTGACCATGCAGTCGGAATGATTTCGATATTCCTTGTAGACTAATCATCTGTAAGCCCCTCGCTTCAATTCGACTCCAAAAGAAAAGAGGACACAGGGAAGGAGCTCCCCATGTCCGTCTGCTCCCATGTTTAATTTTTTACAATACGCTCATTAAAGGAATCCCACGTGTACGTTTTGCCAGTCAGTTGATTAAAGGCTTCTAGCGGCAAATACAACTTGCCATTATCTACATTGCCAACCCATGCGCTTGCTGTACCATTTACCGTGATCGCTCCGGATGATACCAGCACAGAGACCTTTTGATTATCCTTCGTAAAAGTAACAGTACCCGTCGCTTCATCCCAAGCTACTTGAATTCCTAGGGATTCCGCTAATGATCTTGCAGTAAACAAAGTTTTGGAATCACGTGTAACTTTGAACATTGGGTATAAATATTTATCTTGTAGCTCTTTCGTTACCGCTGCTAAATCAGCGCCAATCACTTTCGCACCGCTTTTAGCAATATCCGTATTATCTATATCACCTTTGACGAGATCAGCGATCGGACCATAAGCCCATACACCGACGTCAACCCCTGTGTGACCATGCCCCGTCCAGCCTACCGCTAAACGCTTCGACACGACTGCATTATAACCGCCGCCACGACCGTAGGAGGAGCCATCACCATTCAGAATCAATTGTACTTCCTCGTCAGATAGATCCGTGAAGCCAATGTTGTCTGCTACGATTTTGCGGATATCATCTGCCGTTTGAGCTTTTTTCAAGATGCCATCAATATACTCGTACGAATGCTTCTGTTTGTTAAACAAATCTACGTTCAATTCATAAACGTTGTCTCTTGCAAGTGACAAGCCGCCTGTTTCATGATCCGCCGATACGACAACAGATGTATTACCATCTTTTTTAGCAAAATCCACTAACGTTTTGAACGTCGCATCCAACTCTAGCATCTCCTGAATATTCGCAGGAAGATCGTTCGCATGACCCGCGTGGTCAATACGACCTTGCTCAACTAACAAGACGAAGCCATTTTTATTTTGAGATAAAATATCGATTGCTTTTTGTGATAATTGCGGTAATGACGGCACCGAATCCGTACGGTCAAGTACATAAGGAATCTCAGCATCTGCAAAAAGTCCAAGCGCCTTGCCTGCGGTTACAGGGATTGCATCTAAGCCTTTTTTATCAAAAGCCGTCTGATACCCCTTTGCTTGAAAATCAGGAATGATATTCTTGTCGGTACGCTTACCTTTGTCCTCTTTCGTCGTGAAGTTAACTTTCCCCCCGCCGAAGATCACATCAACACCACTGTTCAAATATTGCGAAGCAATCGCGTTTTGGTTGCTGCGTTGGCGAACATGTGACGCCCATACAGCAGGAGTTGCCCCAGTAATATTGTCAGTTGATACTAAACCAGTTGCTTTGCCTTGCTTCATCGCCGCTTCAATAACAGAAGCATAAGGCTTAGCTACATCACCATTGGATACACTGATCGCATTGTTGTACGTTTTATTTCCTGTTGAAAAAGCAGTAGCAGCTGCCGCTGAATCCGTTACCGCACCTGACTCCGTTGTGTAAGGACTTGCTTGCGAGTATGTAGTCGCTTTCCCCACATAATAACCGCCATCTAACTCGAGACGATCTTTACCCAGGAATTTCTTCGCGTAAAAACGAGCAGCTGTTACTTCAGCTGGCCCCATCCCATCGCCAATGAGAACGATCAAATTTTTAGAAGGAAGTGATGACGGAACTGTAGATGGAGTTGCTGAATCTGCAGCGGATACTGTGCCTGCTAAACTTAGAGTTAATAAGGAAACTGCCATTCCTGAACCCATGAATTGTTTTAACCCTTTTTTCAAATGTTTTCCCTCCAAAAATAGTATTTCACCTTACACCTAACTAGCATAAGGCTCGTAGATTTGGAGAACGTCAAAGTCATATGAAGGTCTTGTAAATTTGATAGGATTTGTAAAGGGATGATCAATAGGCTATGAGAAGGAGAGCTTTCGTTCGGTGACGACTGTGTCCGTTAGCGTTCCAAATACCATGATTAAAACAAATAGTGTCTACTATGTCCGTTAGGTGGTGGTGTGGGGATGGGGGATGGGTGGTGAGCGGTGGCGGTGGTGGTGACGGGTGGTGAGCGGTGGCGGTGGGCGATGGTACGAGGTACCTGGTGGTTGCTAATATGTTTTGGGTTGTCCAAATAGTCGATAGCATCTCATAACGGATACAGTGAACGCTAATTCGGTTAGAGATCACCTTTTCATGAGCTAACGGACACTGTTGCAGCTATTTCGGCAAAATTGCCACATATAAGCTGATTTTCACCACAATAGTGACATCTGTGTCCGTTAGCGCTCCAAATTCCCTGATTTTAAACAAATAGTGTCTTCTATGTCCGTTAGACGCGGTGGCGGTGGTGTTGGCTGGGTGCGGGTGCTGGGTGTCTTCTGAGGGGGTTCCAGTCAGGGGTTCGGGTTCGGGTTCGGGTTCGGGTTCGGGTTGGGTTCGGGTTCGGGCTCGGGTTCGGGTTCGGGTTCGGGCTCGGGTTCAGGTTCAGGAGAAATCACTAAGTAGTGCACACTGGATAAATCCACTGAAATGATAAAAATTCACCTTCAAAGCAAAAAGCACCTCAAACGCGTGAATGCACAGATTAAATCTGTCATCCACACACTCGGGGTGCCATAGTTAGCTAGTCGCCTAAGAAGGCTCTCTTCATACGTTCAAAAATAGACTGGCTTTGCTCATGCGTATGCTCGCCGCTTTGCTTGCCGAACTGACGCAGCAAATCCTTCTGATCTTCTGACAAGTTCGTTGGTGTCATCACGATGACCTTAACGTGCTGATCCCCTTGACCGAAGCCGCGCAGATGCGGAACACCTTTGCCTTTAAGACGGAAATACGTATCTGTTTGTGTACCTGCTGGAATCTTGAGCTTCACTTTCTCAGTAAGCGTTGGAATTTCGATTTCATCACCAAGCGCCGCCTGCATGAACGTCAATGGAACTTCACAGTACACATCATTACCTTCACGTTGGAAGAATTCATGAGACTTCACACGAATCACAACATAAAGGTCACCTGATGGGCCTCCACGTGTTCCGCCTTCACCTTCACCAGAAACGCGAAGTTGAGCGCCATCATCCACACCTGCTGGAATCTTAATGTGAATTGTGCGAGTCTTTTTCACCTTACCAGCGCCATGACATGTTCCACATTTTTCTTTAATGATTTTACCGGAACCATTACATGACGTACACACGCGGCGATTCACAATACGGCCAAATGCTGTATTCTGAACAACTTCTTGTTGCCCGCTACCATGACATCCGCCACATGTTTCTGGCTTTGTTCCTGCTTTAGCACCCGAACCATGACACGTATCGCAATTTTCAGTTCGCGGAATGTTGATATCCATTTCTTTACCAAAAATGGCTTCTTTAAATTCCACTGTCATCGTGTATTGCAAATCGTTACCGCGCTGCGGTGCATTCGGATTACGACGATTTCCACCACCGCCGCCGCCAAAGAACATATCAAAGATATCCCCGAAGCCGCCACCGAAGTCTTGACCGCCGCCAAACCCTTGATTCGGATCTACATGACCGAACTGATCATATTGAGCTTTCTTCTGATCATCGCTCAGTACATCATAGGCATCCTTCGCTTCTTTGAACTTATCTTCAGCGTCTGCCGCTTTATTCACGTCAGGGTGATATTGACGTGCCATTTTACGGTAAGCCTTCTTGATCTCTTCCTGTGAAGCATTCTTCCCGAGACCTAACACCTCGTAATAATCACGTTTACTCACTTGTTCCACTCCCATGTTCAAGACTACAAACGGAAAGTCAAAGCCACGGAGAACCTCCCCTTGGCTTTGACTCTTACGTTAATTGATAACAAACAGTGTTTAAAAAACTTCTTTAAACTTCTATTTAGTTAGAATATGTTTATTTTTTAGGTTCGTCAACCACTTCGTAGTCAGCGTCAACAACATTTTCTCTACCTTTTGGAGCTTCGCCTGCGCCGCTACTCGCATCAGGACCTTGATCTTGTGAAGCTTGCTCATATAATTTAACAGAAAGCTGTTGAATCACTTCTGTCAATTCTTCTGTTGCTTTTTTGATCGTTTCAAGATCGTTGCCAGCAAGAGCAGCTGTAACTTTCTCTTTCGCAGCATTCGCTTTGTCGATCTCGCCTTGGTCTACTTTGTCGCCAAGATCTTTGATCGTTTTGTCAACGGAGTATACCAATTGATCAGCTTCGTTACGAGCTTCTACAAGCTCTTTACGTGCGCGATCTTCTTCAGCATGTGCTTCCGCATCCTTCACCATTTGTTCAACTTCTGCATCGCTCAAGCCGCTGGAAGAAGTGATCGTGATTTTTTGGCTCTTGCCTGTTCCTTTATCCAAAGCCGACACGTTAACGATACCGTTCGCATCGATATCGAAGCTAACTTCGATTTGTGGAACGCCGCGTGGAGCTGGAGGAATGTCACCTAGCATAAAGCGACCAAGTGTTTTGTTACCACTAGCCATGGAGCGCTCACCTTGAAGAACATGAATCTCAACGCTAGTTTGGTTATCTGCATAAGTGGAATACACTTGTGATTTCGTAGTAGGAATCGTTGTATTGCGGTCGATCATTTTCGTGAATACGCCGCCTGCTGTTTCGATACCAAGGGAAAGTGGTGTTACGTCAAGAAGAACAACGTCTTTCACTTCACCAGTTAAAACACCAGCTTGAACAGCTGCGCCAAGCGCAACAACTTCATCCGGGTTAACACCTTTGTGAGGCTCTTTACCTGTTAACTTCTTAATCGCTTCAACAACTGCAGGAATACGCGTGGATCCACCAACAAGAACAACTTTATCAATTTGGCTTGTGGACAAACCGGAATCTTGAAGCGCTTGACGAGTTGGTCCTAGTGTTCTTTCAACAAGACCAGCTGACAATTCTTCGAACTTCGCACGAGTCAAGTTCAACTCCAAATGCTGAGGAACGCCGTCTGCTACCGTGATGAACGGAAGGGAAACTGTCGTTGTCAAAACACCGGAAAGTTCTTTTTTCGCTTTTTCTGCAGCATCTTTCAAACGTTGAACAGCCGCTTTATCTTTGGAAAGGTCAATGCCTTGCTCTTTTTTGAATTCAGCAACGAGGTAATCGATGATCACTTGGTCAAAATCATCGCCGCCCAATTTGTTATCGCCGCTTGTTGCTTTAACTTCGAAGAAACCATCGCCTAACTCAAGGATGGATACGTCAAATGTACCGCCACCAAGGTCATAAACGAGAATCGTTTGGTCTTCTGTTTTTTCCAAACCGTAAGCAAGTGCTGCTGCAGTTGGCTCATTGACGATACGAAGAACTTCAAGACCAGCAATTTTACCAGCATCCTTCGTCGCTTGACGTTGGCTGTCGTTAAAGTAAGCAGGAACCGTGATTACCGCTTGTGTAACGGTTTGGCCAAGGTAAGCTTCCGCATCCGCTTTTAGCTTTTGCAGGATAATTGCAGAGATCTCTTGTGGCGTGTAGTCTTTGCCATCAATGTGCTCTTTGTGGTTCGTACCAATGTGACGCTTGATGGAGCTGATTGTTTTGTCTGGGTTTGTGATCGCTTGACGCTTAGCAGTTTCACCAACTACGCGCTCGCCATCTTTTTTGAAACCTACAACGGATGGCGTTGTGCGGTTACCTTCTGGATTTGGAATTACGACAGCTTCTCCGCCTTCCATAACGGCAACGCAAGAATTTGTAGTACCTAAGTCAATACCAATTACTTTACTCATGTAAAGATGCCTCCTTATGTTCCCTAGGAACGTGATTAGATTTAGTTAAAAATGATAAGATCTCTAAACGCTAACTTTAACCATCGCAGGTCGGATGACCTTATCTTTTAAGATATAGCCTTTTTGCAATTCTTCTACGACGATACCTTCTTCATGCTCCTCAGATTCCACTTGCATAACCGCTTGATGGAATTCAGGATTGAATGGTTGGCCAACCGCTTCGATAGGCTTAAGGCCTTCAGCAGTCAATAGTTGATCAATGCCGCGGTACGTCATATCCAAGCCCTTCACCAATGCGTCGAAATCCTTCGTCTCTTTGCTTGAAGACAGCGCGCGATCAAAGTTATCCACAATCGGTAATAGCTGTTCAATCAATTTAAGCGAAGCGTATTTCGCGAAATCTTCCTTCTCCGCTCTTGCACGGCGACGGAAGTTGTCGAAGTCCGCTTGAACGCGTAATAAACGCTGATAGTTTTCTTCGGCTTGCACACGCGCCTGTTCCAATTCGCTCGATACCTCAGCATCATTGGAAACTTCTACGTCAGCTTCACCAGTCGTTGCTTCGTTGTCGGCTGCGTATGTAGTGTTGATGTCTTGTTCGACTGTTTTGTTATCTCCAGTACTCAATTGTCCTTCACCTCCTAAACATAATACACGACTTATTTGGGTTTAGTTTGCCCATCTTTAGTTCTCTTCAAAAGGCTGCTTCATCTTAATCACTGTATGGATACGCAGCACCGCGGCAGCTACTTCACCGGCCGCTTGCAGAGCGTGAATTTTCACATCTGTCGGATCCATGATCCCTGCTTCCACAAAATCCGTGATCAGCCCCGTATCACAATCGATCCCTAGGCTGTCCGTATCCTGCGCAAGCTGGGCCGCTTTCAGCTCTTCAACCTTCTCGAGTGGGTTGTAGCCTGCATTCACGACGATTTGTGATAATGGCTTGCGCAGTGCTCCCGCGACAGCGGCCACACCAAAGCCCTCCATGCCCTTCATCGTCTCGCGCACACGCTCCAGATCATGCGCGACGGCCATCTCCGCAGCGCCGCCACCGGGCAAGTACCCGCCGCGCACGGCGGCTTGGACGGCTGACGCAGCGTCCTTCGCGATGCGCGAGCGCTCATGCGCCGCTTCGCGCGTCGCGGCGCCAACGATCACGGTCACGTGCTGCTCACCGTGACCATGCGCCACGCGCACGCGCTCCAGCCGCTCGTCATACGCGGCATAGCCCGCGTGACCGAGCGCAGCGCTCAGCTCCGGCGCGCTCTTGCGCAGCGCCGTGCGCCGCACCGGCCTAGCGCCGGTGTGCTCGCTCAGCAGCTGCAGGTCCCGGCGGGACAGCCGCTGCAGCACGAGGATGCCATGGTCGGAGCAGAACTGCTCCGCCTCAGGGTCAACCCCGCGGTCTGATGCGATCAGACCGACGCCGAGCTCCTGCAGCGAGCCAAGGCTGCTGCGGAAGAGCTCCCGGAGCTGCATGTAGCGCTGGAAGCCTGCCTCGGTGACCAGCGATTCCTCGCTGACCGCCTCAGGCTCCAAGGCATCATGCAGCACGAGAATGCGGGCATCTCGGCGCTCGTGCCCCGGATGCAGGTTCATCGGCTTCTGGTTCAGCAGAATGCCGGTCCAGACCTCGCTGCTCGCCTCTTCATGTGCGAGCACACTGTCCGCGAAGCGATAGCCCTCTTCGCGAAGCTTCTCTTCACCCACCGCTTCGGCCGCTTGAATAATAAGCTTAGCAATGTCAGTTTGCTCGCGCCCCGCTGTATAAGCAATTCGCTGCAGTGCGCGATCTGCAAGACCTGCAATCTTACGACTGCGACCTTGTAAGCTCGCTACGGCTAATTCGATGCCCTGTAGCATGCCAGTGACAACCTTGGCAACAGGGACGCCGCGTGTAACTTGCGCGACACCTTCTTGCACCATGGCTCCGGCAAGCACAGTCGCTGTCGTTGTACCATCGCCAATTTGGCGTTGTTGACTCCGAGCGACTTGAATCATTAACCTAGCAGCAGGATGGGTAACATCCATCTTTTCCAATATGGTCACACCATCGTTGGTAATAATGACATCACCTTGGCCGCCGACTAGCATGGTATCTAGCCCTTTAGGACCTAAGGTTCCTTCGACAGCCGAACAAATCGCTCTGACAGCCGCGGCATTATTCACTAACGTAGAGTACCGTTCTTCGCCTTCACCATGCATGGGTTTGACTCCTGTCATTTGCCATACCAACGTCCTAGGACCAATTCCATATGTTTCGATAGATGCTCCATTAAGCCAATAACTCTACCGTACTCCATGCGTGTAGGTCCCAAAATACCAATCGTTCCAAGCGGTGTACCACCTATGGAATAGGAAGCTGTAATTAAACTGCAATTCGATATGGCTTCAATGCTATTCTCAGCACCAATTTTAATCTCAATGCCTTCATTTGACGGAGTAAATAACTTGATAAGGGTTGGTGCTTCTTCCAGCAGATCAAAAATGCTCTTCACTTTCTCCACATCCTTGAACTCAGGTTGTGTGAGCATATTCGTCATCCCACTGAGGAACACACGGTCCTTCTCATCGCTTTGAAGCACGCTTTCCACCAAACCAAGAAGCTCTTGATAGCCAGTAACATATTTGCTTAACTCATTAGAAATCTCATTGTAGAGCTTCGATTTAAACTGAACCAATGGCACATTCTTCAGCCTAGTGTTCAGAATATTAACGACCTTCTCGATTTCCGACATCGGAATTCCTTCGGGTATCGTTACCGTCTTATTTTCAACATGCCCAGTATTCATCACCAGGATCGCAACAGCCGTCGTATCCGAGATCGGAATGATTTGGATATGTTTCAATGTCGTGCTAAAAACCTCAGGACCGAGCACAATAGACGTGTAATTCGTAAGACTGGAGAGCATGCCAGCAACGTGCTGAATAACACCTTCCATCTCCTGAATCCGTTCTGCGAAAGCCCCTTTCATGGAGTCCAAATCATGACTATGCAAGGAACCGTGCTTCAACAAATGATCGACATAATAGCGATAACCTTTGTGTGAAGGAATACGACCTGCGGACGTATGAGGCTGCTCAAGATAGCCCATTTCTTCGAGATCAGACATTTCGTTACGTATGGTTGCTGGACTAAACCCAACATTCCCACGCTTCGAAATACTTCGCGAACCAATTGGCTCCGCTGAACGAACGTAATCATCAATGATTGCACTTAAAATCATGCGTTGGCGCTCTGTCAACATGAGTACCCCTCCTCCTCACTTCTCACTATTTGCCACCGTCGTTAGCACTCGTATTTAGTGAGTGCTAAATCCTAATACAAAAATAACAGACCCTAAGGTCTGTTGTCAAGTCAATCCAAACGTTTAAGTACGGCGATTTCGTCGCAACAATACTGTTTTTTGCAATGCATGCAGTCTCTCCAAACCTTCTCCGGAAAAATCTCCTTCGGAACGAGCGTAAAGCCGTTTTTTTGGAAGAAAGCTACTTCATAAGTAAGTGCCATAACTTTAATAATACCTTGACTTCTTGCCTCTTCAACTAAGAAATCAACAAGCTTACCACCGATCCCTTGACCCTTGTAACCAGGCGTCATCCCAAGTGAGCGAATCTCAACAAGATCTGGCCCCAATCTCGTCAATGAACCGCAGCCAATTAATAAGCCATCGAATTCAGCGACAACAAACGTGTCAATTTGATCTTGGAGCATTTCCCTACTCCGCGGTAGCATGATGCCTTGCTTGGCATACCCCTGTATAATTTCGTAAAGCTTATCAATATCATCTACCGAAGCTTTTCTTACGGACACCGTAGTTGATGTATTCACGTTTCCCCACCCACCATTCGCACAAAAATGCATAAAAGCCACGCTAGCGCCCTGCGGCTTTCCGCTGTTTCGCTTGTGGATTCATGTATAAATATACAACGAAACGTATAAATGCACAAGCGTTTTTTGCGCTATTTTGGTTTAGCTTAAGAACGAGGCAAAGACTTCATTTCCTAACAAAATGCCGTGTTTGGATAGACGATATCCTTCTGGCGTTTGCTCGATCAGCTTTTTGTTTATCCAGCTTTGCAGGGTAGCTCCAAAGTGGGATTCGATCGTCTCTCCGAATTGATCCATGAAGTCCTTGCTTCGCACACCCTCTAGCAGTCGCAAGCCAACCATCATAAAGTCTTCCATAGCCTCTTGAGGAGTTACGTCGAATTGCTCCATGATCGGTAACCCAAGCTTCGTTGCGTCAATGTAAGGTTGAATGCCCTTTACATTCACATGGCGCTTACCATTCATATACCCGTGTGCACCTGCTCCTAATCCGTAATATGAGCGGTTGCGCCAATACATCGTATTATGTCTGCTTTCGCGGCCCGGCTTGGCAAAGTTACTGATTTCATATTGCTTGTAACCCGCTCCCTCCAGCCTTTTCATGATCAACTCATACATATCGACTTCCTCATCTTCACTCGGGAGCGGCAGTTGATTTTTATTGAATAAGGTGTGGAATAAGGTGTTTTCTTCTACTTTCAAGCTATATATCGAATAATGCTGCAAATCGAGTGATAGCGCCTCATCTAATGTTGCCTGCATGATATCCACCGTTTGCTTCGGAAGCCCGAACATGAGGTCGATGGATAAATTATCGAAGCCTAGCTTCTTCGCATTGGCAATGCTTCTATGAACATCATCTGTATTATGAATACGGCCGATCGCCGCAAGGATGTCATTATTAAAAGATTGCACACCGAAGCTAATGCGATTCACACCGCCGGCTTTCATCACAGCTAGCTTATCTTCGTCCGTTGTTCCCGGGTTCGCTTCCATCGAAAATTCAACTTCCGCACTGTCCGCAGGGAAATAGGTGCGTACAATGCGCAAGAAGCGATCCATTTGATCTGGAAGCAACACGGTTGGCGTTCCACCGCCGACGAAGATCGTCTCCACCTTCTGAGGTGGATTGTTCCGAACCGTGAGTTCCATTTCACGCTCAAGCGCATCTAAATATTCCATCACAGGTTGGCCCTTGAGCACGTACGAGTTGAAGTCGCAATAATGACATTTATTTGTGCAAAAAGGGATATGAATGTACACCGCTGTAGGCGTTGTATAAGTAACTAACATAAGGGTATTCCTTTCCACGGTCACAATTGACAAAAAGCCAAGGGACAGCGTACGCTGCCACCCCAGCTTTGAGTTCCATGCATCTATTCGTCGATTTTCAAAACAGCCATGAACGCCTCTTGCGGCACTTCTACGCTACCGACCTGCTTCATGCGTTTTTTACCTTCTTTTTGCTTGTCTAACAATTTACGCTTACGAGAGATGTCACCGCCGTAACACTTCGCAAGTACGTTCTTACGCATAGCTTTAACCGTCTCACGAGCCACGATCTTCTGTCCAATTGCCGCTTGAATCGGCACCTCAAACATTTGCCGCGGGATGAGCTCCTTGAGCTTATCACAAATGATTTTGCCGCGATGATAAGCGGTATCACGGTGAACGATGAAGGAAAGTGCATCCACTTGCTCGGAATTAAGCAAGATGTCCATTTTCACTAGATTGGATTTCTTATAGCCGCTAACTTCATAGTCAAAGGAAGCATAACCCTTCGTCCGTGATTTCAGCATATCGAAGAAATCGTAAACAATCTCTGATAGCGGGATCTCGTAAGTCAATGTAACACGATTCGTATCTAAGTATTCCATATTCATATATTCACCGCGTTTACCTTGGCAAAGTTCCATGATTGTTCCTACATAATCGTTAGGCACGATAACAGAAGCTTTCACGTAAGGCTCCTCAACGAAATCGATTCGTTGTGGATCCGGATAGTTCGATGGATTGTCAATTTCCATGACATCACCATTCGTTAACGTAATCCGATAAATAACGCTCGGTGCCGTTGTAATCAATGGGATGTTGAACTCACGTTCAATCCGCTCCTGAATGATTTCCATGTGCAAGAGTCCTAAGAATCCGCAACGGAAGCCGAAGCCTAATGCTGTCGAGGTTTCAGGCTCAAAACGCAAGGATGCGTCATTCAGCTCAAGCTTTTGCAGCGCTTCACGAAGATCATTGTAATCGGTGGTTTCAATCGGATACAATCCGCAGAAAACCATTGGATTAATCCGACGGTAACCTGGCAATGCATCAGGTGAAGGGCGATCCGCTTCCGTCACCGTGTCACCGACACGAGTGTCTCCGACATTTTTAATACCAGCAACGATAAAGCCAACATCTCCGACCTCTAGGGAAGGAACCGATGACATTCTTGGTTTGAACGCACCCACTTCAATGACTTCAAACACTTTGCCTGTCGCCATCATTTTGATCTTAGATCCTGCTTTGATCGCGCCATCTACAACACGCACATACACGATTACACCTTTGTAGCTATCGTAATGGGAGTCGAAAATCAAAGCCTTCAAAGGTGCATCAGGATTACCTTGTGGAGCCGGTACCTTTAGGCAAATTTGCTCGATGATCTCTTTAATGCCGATCCCCGCTTTGGCTGATGCATGTACGGCATCGCTAGCGTCAAGCCCGATCACATCTTCGATCTCTTGCTTAACTTTATCTGGGTCTGCGCTTGGTAAATCGATTTTATTAATGACTGGTAAAATTTCTAAATTATTTTCCAATGCAAGATATACGTTTGCTAATGTTTGAGCTTCAATCCCTTGAGCCGCATCAACAACCAGCAACGCGCCTTCACAAGCTGCAAGGCTTCGTGATACCTCATAGGTAAAGTCTACGTGTCCTGGTGTATCAATCAAGTTAAGGATGTAATCTACGCCATCGTCAGCGCGGTAAGCCAATCTCACCGCTTGAAGCTTGATGGTAATCCCCCGTTCACGCTCCAGATCCATCTGGTCGAGAACTTGCTCTTGCATCTCACGTGAAGACAATGCACCTGTATATTCCAGAATGCGATCAGCTAGTGTTGATTTACCGTGATCGATATGAGCGATAATTGAAAAGTTGCGAATTCTTTGTTGTCTTTCTCGAATGTCCGTCATGCTAAAGACTAACCCCCACTACATGCAAATAATTTTCATTATAGCAGTTGTGGGAAGTCGGAGCAATGCACACCTAGCCTTTGCCTAAAACAGCATCAAACAAAGAAATAAACAATTTAATGCCATGGTGTGCCGTTATCTGTAAAAGCTCGCCTAATTTATTCCCTACACGGTTCAATGAATTATCATGAATAGCAACAGGTTCGGCTTTTGACTCATCGGATTGTTTGCCTTTCACTGCTGTGTTTTGAACAGCTGGTGTAGGCGTTGCGTTGGCAACCGTCGTCACTACTTTTCCTGGTACTTTGGTTGGAACAACTTGTGGGGCTGCTTTGGAGGAAGGCTGAGGACCTTCTATTCGTTCCATGCCGCTGGATGCTAGACTGACGCCGAACAAAATACAAAATAACAGCAAGAGTCCAAACAAGCCAACCTTGATATAAAAGTGCCTCAGCCTCATTCTATTTCCTCCTTCAGTTTTAAGCTCGTTTATGAGTTTTTAGGTGTAGTAACTGGTGCATCCACTTTTTTCGCGTTCAAAATAACTTCCGATATCGCTTCAGCCAGCCAATCTGTCGTCCGGTAGCATTCCTCGAGGGTATTGTAAGGCCCTCCCACCTCGATCAAAATACTGTTAGGTGAAATGTTTTGGTTATACAAACCATTGCCCTCACTAGCCTCTTTCGCATGAATCCCCTTTGAAACACCTGGGTGCTTCGCTTCCAGCACTTGATGAATTTTACTTGCAAATTCCTCGTTCTTTTTCCAGTTTGGGTTTTTTCCGCCAATTATAAAATACACTTGTGCGACATCCTTGCCTTCGATCGTGGCCGTTGTTTTATTACGTGCTGCTGAATCGCGATGAATATCGAAGAAATATTGCAAATCCTTATGCGAAGTGATCGCTTCCTGGAGCGTTTTGGCCGAATATTTGTAGGAGTACGGATATTCAAACCCTTTGACAGTACTAGGATAAACGGTAGAGGAATGCACAGCGCCGATGCCATCTCTCTCTAAATTCTGTGCTAAACGTTGCCCAACGGAGATGATATTCACTTTATCGCTATAAGCTTTATCTGGGTCTGTCACACCTTTTAGCTCTGGTAGAAATGACTCATTACTGTGCGTTTGATAGATAAATGCGATATTATCGCCAGCCGTTTTCGGTGGTTGTGCAACTGCATTAGGAGAAGGGGTTGCACTGCTAATTGGCGTCGGCTCCACGGACGGCGATGGAAGTGGAAATCTAGCTTCTGCTTCCAAATTATTTGATCCTGGATTTAGATCGTAGGGGGCACTCGGATTCGTTTCGCTCCCTTTTACCAATACCGTCGACTTATTCAGGTCCATGCCAGGCACTTCACTTGCGACTAGGCTCTTAGGATCACTTGGATTAATATCCGTCATCATTTGAAAAGCGAAGTGAAACACGTTGTGCTGGGAGAAAGTGAACTTCTTCTGATCCTTATTTAAATGAGGGACTTCCATACCCAACATATCGATAAAAAACTGATTCGTGACAGATGCGGCGAGACCTTTCATGGATGAAACAGGCGATGTTGACATTAATCGGCTTTGCAGGACGCCACCCAGACCAATGAGTACGAATAGCGCTAAGGTCGAGGTGCTGAGGACGATAAACGTTTTCCCGACGGAACTGGCGCTCTGAAAGGTTTTGCGAACTTGGCTGAAATTCCATGTGGCAGATGTCCATTTCATAGTTTCCATGCCTCCTAAACTATCTTAATTCAATCTATGAAACGAGCCCGAACGATAGAACTAGTTTTCGCTAGATTTTTTTAATAGAGAAGGATTAGGAAGCAGGCTGCCATTTTTTTTGGTAGGCACGAACGCCAAAAAGAACTGCCCCCACGTTAGTAGGGCTCAGTTCTCTCGTTTCATTAATGGGTATAGGCTGCTACGTTATCGATATCTACCGCGTCATGTAAAGCCGCATTTAAGCCGCTGGCAATGATATTGGCAATATCCTCAATAAACTGATCAATCTCCTTCGGTGTCACGAGTAGATCGTGTCCTACGGGGTTTAGCACCTCTTTTACAAGCTGCAGCCGCTCATCTTCGTTGATGTTATCCAGAAGTCCGAAGATCTGACCCGTATTGCTCGTTTGACCGCTAAAATGCTTCTGCATCAGATCAAAAGCATTATTCACAATCGTTGAAGCATATACAACGGTAGGAACACCAATCGCAATAACTGGAATACCCAATTGCTCCTTCGTCAAGCCTTTGCGCTTGTTGCCGATGCCTGATCCCGGGTGTATGCCGGTATCCGCAATTTGTATGGTCGTATTAACACGATCCAAGGATCTTGAAGCAAGCGCATCGATGGCGATGATGAAATCAGGCTTAGATTTATCTACAATCCCTTGCACAATGTCGCTGCTTTCAATCCCCGTTGTACCAAGTACTCCTGGCGCAACAGCACTCACAGCTCGATAGCCTGGGCTCACATCCTCAGGAACCAGTTCAAAGTAATGACGCGTCACCATTATATTTTCAACAACGAGAGGTCCCAAGGCATCGGGAGTCACATTGCCATTACCCAGTCCAATAATCAGGGCTTTTGCATTTTTGGGAATACCAACTTGCCGCAAAAACTGCTCAAACTCCTGAGCTAGCTTTGTCGCCACACGATCCTGCAATTGGCTGTCTTTCTCCCGCAACGCAGGTACTTCAATCGTTATATAATGACCCAGAAGCTTACCAAGCGCTTTGGAGCCTTCTTCGTTAAGAACGTTTATTTTGGTTACGCGTATCCCGTTTTCCCGTGTGAACTCCTGTTCAATACCAGGAATCGGTTGCCCCTGGTTGGCTGCATGGGCCATATCCCTTGCATCGAGTGCAAGATCGGTCTGTGTGTTAAATATGCCTAAGTCCATTGGAGGTCCCCTTTCATACTTGCGCTGTGTTGCTTATTGTGTGACAGATGCCGCGGCGTTATGCAAAGATAGAGACCACTGAAAACCTATTGACAGCTCTTGCAATTTGAAATATTGCGTGGTAGAATACTTAAAGTTGTCAGCAAACATACAAATGTAACGTTGAACGTGTTTTGTAAGTAGGAGGTGAATTTCATGCCAAACATTAAATCCGCTATTAAACGAGTAAAAGTTAGCGAAAAGCGTCGTCTTCGCAACGCTTCCCACAAGTCCGCTTTGCGTACTGCTGTGAAAGCTTTCGAAACAGCTTTAACCCCTGAAGCTTTAGTTTCTGCTTCTAAGAAATTAGACAAAGCTGCTTCTAAAGGTTTAATTCATAAAAATGCCGCTAACCGCAAGAAGTCCCGTCTAGCTAAAAAGCTAAACGCTCTTTCGGCTCAAGCGTAATTCACGGACATAAAGCAAAAGACTAATTCTCCTAGGAGAATTAGTCTTTTTTCCATTGTTCTTCCTAGGCAGCGAGCCTAAGAAGAAACAATTCCAACCCTAAAACCTTATCGATTTTCCCCGTTTTCATCTGCAAATCAAGATCCGCCAGCTCTCCCATAATTCGGCTCAGCTTCTCCCCATCGTACTTTCGCGCCTGCCCTTCGGCAACTTTGACCGCAAAAGGGTGTAAGCCAATCTGTGAAGCCATCTGTTGCTGCGAATAACCCTGCTTTCCAAGTTCTTTCACCTGTAACATGATCCGGAACTGTCTGGCGATGAGCGAAGCGATTTTGATTGGCTCCTCACGCTGCTTCAGAAGCTCCTCTAAGATCACAAAAGCCCGCTCCAACCGCACATTCACGATATCTTCAATAAGTATGAATACGTTCTGTTCCGTGCTCCGAGCGACCAATTGATCAATAACGTCAGGTGAAGCTACTCCTTCGGCACCTATAAACAGGGAAATCTTCTCTAGTTCTGCCGATAACGATTGCAAATTGCCTCCTGTATACAGGATCAACTGGTCTGCCGCTCCACTTGAGAATGTAAAGCCTAGCGTACTCGCTTGTTTAGCTACCCATTGCGTCAATTCCTCTGGGCTCAAAGAAAGGAACGGCACAGCAGCCTCCATGTCCTTAAGCGCTTTGACAATCTTCTTACGCTCGTCCAATTTATCGGCATCGACTGTGAACACCACGACCGTATGTTCCGCAGGTGACTTTAAATAGGCTGTTAAGCGATCCATATTGTGCTCTAGCTTCGTATTTTCCTTCGCACCAGTGAAAAACAACGCATTTTTAGCAATAACCAATTTTTTCGGCACCATAAAAGGTAACGTTTCCGCATCATCTAACGCAGATGAAAGTGGCATTTCACTCAAATCGAATTTACTCACTGCAAATTCCCGATCTTCCGGCCCCATTAATGAATCCGTTAAAATCTGAATAAATTCGCGCATTTTATATTTCTCAGGTCCATAGCACAAGTAAACGGGAGCTGGGCGGCCTGCTTGTATATCTTTTAATGCTCTTTTTGCGTCCATGACTAGCATTCACCCCTCCTGTTTATTTTAACAACAACAAAGGGATTACGTCAAAGCCCGAAGACTTTGAAGCAATCCCTTTGCCAGTCTATTTAAACACCGATTCAAGGCCCTAGAAACCTTAACTCGTGTGGATGAATGAACTGTCCCTTGTTTCCTAAGATAGTTTACGCAATTTCAGTCAAATTGGTGCAACGAATTTTACGTTTATTTATTGGCTTCTGTTTTCTCTTTGACATCGATAAGAATCGTTTGAAGCAATCCCTTACTAATGACTTCATAAAACAGCTTGTCATCCTTCGACCATTCCAACAACCTGATTTGATCCTCTGCCTCCCATACATGCTTGGAAGCAAAGACAAGCTCATGTGTGGTACTGTTTCGAATGACAACATGTGCGTCTTCAATCGTTGCCTCATAAGTACCCGTTGTAGACTTCAGTATAGGCTCACTTTGAGGAACTGTTATTGAGAGAATACCTTGACTCGCACTTATTCGGTCTGTACTCGATGGGTCGACGGAAGGAACCGGAGCCGTTTTCTTTGTTGGTGACTCCGTCGACTTCGGTTCTAACGATGATTTCGGAACGTTTAAGCCAGCAGCAGGGGTAGTAATAGCTTCTGCATTTGGATCAACCTTATCCGTCTTTGGAACGGACGTGTCCGGATCCCTCAACCGCTCTGGAGCCGATGTAGATGGTGATACCTTGTTCGTCTGCATGTCACTCCCATTGGTTGGTGAACTATATGCACCTGGTTTTTCTAACTGCGCTTTGGAAGTAGCTTGCGGCGAATTCCCAGCGTTGCCTGTAGAAGAGTTAGCAGTGTCTGTCCCTTTTGCAAACGAATCCGTCGTTGGCGCGATTGGTGATCCTTCAATAGATGTAGCGTTTTCCTGGTTTTTAGCAATGTCATCGTTCCCTAGCTTTTGATTCGACTCTGAAGTTCCGGTTACACGCTGCTCAGCTGGGCTTTTGGAATCAGCACTTGAACGAGACATAATTCCGTCCGCATTGTCGATAACAGGATTCCCCATGTTAAATGCGAAAAATCCAATAATCAATCCCGCGGCAACGACGCCGCTTGCGAATTTCCACGAGAACTGTTCTTTAAATCGGCTCAATCCTGTGAGCTTAGGTATGTCTTCTTCCGATTCTGCCCTAGCAACCCTGGATGGGAAAACAACGACATTGTCCGTCTGTGGTGTCTCATTTTGTTTATCCAATTCAAGCAGTTGTGGCATAATAGCATCAACCAAACTGAAAGGCGGCATAACCTTAGGAAGCTGGGACAATTCGTTCGACAATGCCTGCAGACGCTCAAACATCTGGGCACAGTCCAAACAATGCATAAGGTGAGCATGCAGCTCATTTTCTTCTTTTGGAGCTAAATCTCCATCTAGCTGTCTTTGCATGTACATCATCACCTCTTGACATTTCATCCCCGAACACCTCCTTTCTGATAATCTTGGAGTAACGACTGTAAGGTGTGTCTAGCTCGAAATAAGTAAGACTTCACCGTATTGAGTGGTAAGTTTAGCGATTCTGCAATTTCATGATACGAAAAGTCCTGCAAATAACGTAGAACAACTACAGTGCGATGGTGTTCGGGAAGCTTCTCAATAGCCTCTCTAATATCCTGAGCTAGGTAACTAGTCAATATTTCCTGTTCTACATCATTATCAGCTGTAAAAGTCATTTCATGCTCATCCATAGAAACCGTTGGTTTCGCTCTGCGAAATTTATCGATGCAGATGTTCGTAACAATCCGCTGCACCCACGTTTTGAACAAAGCTTTTTCTTCATAGGAATTAATTTTGGTATAAATCCGAAGAAGAGCTTCTTGCGAAGCATCAAGCGCATCCTGTTCATTATTCAAAATATAAAAAGCCGTCCGATAAACGTGAGACTCAATCTCTCGCAATAGGGTAATGAGCGCATCACGGTCACCGGCTTGTGCTGATCTTACCAGTTCGGGTGCTATCACTGGGATCCCTCCCCCTTGCATTCTTACAGACGCAATCACATCTCATAAGGTTGCAATTTTTTTAGAATTAATATATTGATAACTTTCATCTATCAGAATAACAAATAATGAGTCACATAACATCTTTTAGACGTAAAAAATGAAAATTAGTTTCACAATAGTTGATTTTTACAACAGAAAAAGCCTTAGACGAACATTCCCGCCAGGAAATGATGCTTCTAAGGCCTGTAACCTACTTCGTTTGTGCGATCGTCATTCCTAGTTCCGTAACTTCATCCGTGTGAAAACCCCCGAATTCCGCACCTCCATCTGTACTTCCCCCATTCGATCCGTGCGAAAAATGGCCACGTTCGCATTGATCAAGCGATCCGTAATTTCTGGAGAAGGATGGCCATACGTATTCATGACGCCCACCGAGATAACTGCCACAGCTGGCTTCCAGTATGTCAACCACTCCGAGGTGGTTGAGGTTTTACTGCCATGGTGAGCAACTTTAAGAACATCGATTTTGTTGTTCCCGCCGCCAGTGGGGATGGGGGCGAAATTCCTCTCATCGGCTACTAATGCAGAGTGATCACGCAAATAATCCAGCACGGCCGCCTCGGATTCTTTCTCCATATCTCCCGTAAAAAGCCAACGTGTCCCTTGCATCTCGAGTAAGAAAACAACGGATCTCGCATTCTGCTCTTTGACAATTTCAATCATTGTCGGATTCGTTTCAAGCGGGTAAATCACCTGCAATTTCGTAACAGGGTCGATGTCGATCCAGTTATCAACTTGCGCTGGTAATAAGGGGACTTTCTTTTGAACAAGTGTGGAAAAAAAGGTCGTCATAGAGCTGCTTTCCTTAAATGTTCCGTTAAATAGAAATTGCTTCACTGGAATTTGTTCAATAACAGCCTGCAAACCGCCGCTGTGATCAGCATCCTCGTGTGTAAGTACGACAAGATCTAGACTTTGAATACCCCGTTTTTTCAGGAGAGGAACTAGCAATTTTTGCCCCACTTCAAACGGATCCTTGCGGATTTTCCAATCATCACCTGCCTTACGGAACGTGAGTGTCCCTCCTCCATCGATTAATAAATGGCGACCATAAGGCGTTCGAATCAGAATGGCGTCACCTTGCCCAACATCGATAAATTGGACAAGACCTGTTCGTTGAAAGCGATTCGGCGAATACCCCATCCATAACAGCATGAGAAAGCCTCCTATTGCAAGGAGTAAACTGAGCTTTATACGCATTCCCTGTGTACTTTCCCTAGTGTTGATCTCCAATATTATGGGAAGCTCACCTTTCGAATTTAGGTAACAGCGATGCCAGAGCATATAAATAATAACTAGGAATCCGTAGTAAAAACAGATCCAAGGTATACTTGGAGATGGCCATATCATTGTGAGATGAGGAATCTGCTGAAGTTGATCAGTAATCCAGAATATTGCTTGATTCAGCCAAGCGATAATCTGGCCTATTCTTTGACCTAACGGAATGTAAATTATACCTAACGCCAGCGCAACCAAGCCTGCTGGAAACACGATCATACTGATTACAGGGACTAATACAGCATTCGCTAACCAAGATAACAAAGAAAACTGATTGAAATAGTAAATCGAGACCGGAAAAGAGACGGATTGGGAAACGAGTGTGATGGCGAGGGTGTTTTTGAGTGTGGGAGAAGTCATCCAAGGAGAAAGTAAGGTCGTCACTCTTTGTACGCCGATGATGAGTCCAAGTGTGACTAGGAAGGAAAGCTGGAAACTTACATCAAGCAAAAAATAAGGATTCCAGAAAAGCATGGCCCATGCGGCAACGGCTAGAATGTGCAACACCTCTTTCATTCCTCCACGCCGAGCGGCGTATAGAGCAATCATCGACATAAGTCCAGCCCTGACAATGGACGGCGATGCCCCAGTGACGAGGACGTAGAACGGTAGCAAGCACATACAGATGAGCAGATAGTTTTCCTTCGTGACTTTAAAACGGCGCAAGATCCAGATGCACACGCCTAGGAAAACGGCAATATTCAAGCCTGAGATTGCCAAAATATGCGTAAGTCCCAGCTCCGAAAATTGCTGGAAGCGGTCTGGATCCAGATCGTCCGTGATGCCGATCAACATGCTTTTCATGAATCCCGCCTGCGACGCGGGAAAGATCAGGTCCATACGCCTGCTGAGCGCAGCGCGCAGCTCGTCGTTCCAGCGCAGCAGCTGGACGACGCTGAAGTGCGCTGCCGCAGGCTGCACCTGCGCCTGATCCACCCCTTTGGCTGAAATCAGCCAATGGGTGTGGTGAAGGCGCAGATATCGGCGGTAGTCGAAGCCGCCGAAGTTGCGGGCCGGGGACGGGCTGCGCAGCGTCCCCGTTAGCGTCAAGGCGTCGCCTCGGCGCCAGCCCGACGCCACGGATTGCTGCGCCTGCTCCATCAGGCGCAGCGAGACCTGCACGCTTTCCCCGCCGAGCGGGAAAGCGCTGGTTTCTGGGAAGCGGATGGACTCCGCTTCCAGGGTGAAGCTAGCCCTGTCACCGTCAATGGTGACAGGGCTGGCAAACCGGCCGAGCAGCGTGACCTCGCTGCCGTCAGGGCTTATCTGCTGCTGCTGCGCCAGCGGCAGCGCAGTGATGTTGCGCTGGTCGGTCCCTTGATAATAGCCGTAGGCTATAACGACCAGCAGCAGCGCCCCTATCGGCTGCCGGCCAGGCAGTCGCAGCGTGTAGAGGATGACGAGCGCGGCTAACAGCAGCGCGCTTGTCATCCAGGAGAGCCACGGGAGTTCGGTATAGATAGCGAGCACATAGCCACTTATCCACAGACAACAACCTTGAACAACTGGTCTTTTCATGGGAGATCACTCCTTCATTTTCACTTTCTTACGATCCAAACAAAAAACCTCTTTCTAACGCACCCACAATGGCTGCACTAGAAAGAGGTTCTTCCCCTTAATTACATTCAGTTCACATTTCTAGATCCATCTTGTTTAATAAATACAATTGACAGGTAAAAACACATGGATTATATTCGTTGTACATACAAAATAAGAGGAGAACAAAATATGGCTAACAAACCTCAAGTAACAGATACGGATGACAATGAAGCTTTTTTGCATCAATGCTTATACTTCACGACTAATCGGCTAAGTCGGGTAATTAGCCGAATGGCCGACGATGCATTTGCAACAACAGGGCTTGCACCTGCTTACGGTTATTTACTCAGACTGGTTGTTGCAAAACCTGGAATTCCTCAGAAAGAGCTTTCAGAAAAGCTCTATATTACGCCCTCTACTCTCACCAGATTTATCGATAAGCTGGAAAACAAACGACTCGTGGAGCGCCAAGTAAAGGGAAAAACTGTACTCGTCTTTCCCACGGAAAAAGCTATTGAACTCGAGCCATCAATTCGTGCAGCTTCGAAGGAGCTTCTTCGGACTTATAAGGCTATTCTTGGAGATGAAATCGCTACAATATTGACTCAATCTTTGGAATCAGCCAGTGAGAAATTAGAAATATAAGATGAGGTGTAGATTATGAACCAAACAACTAGCAAGTTTTATTACGGCTGGATTATTGTCTTGCTAACGTTTGTCACATTACTTGTGTCAGCAGGCATACGTTCCATGCCAAGCGTCTTGATGATCCCTTTCCAAGAAGAATTCGGTTGGAGCCGAGGGGCTATATCAAGTGTTGCCTCTATCGGAATTTTACTATATGGACTTGTTGGTCCGTTTTCTGCAGCACTGTTATTGCGCTTCGGTATCCGCAAGGTTGTATTGCTCGCATTGTCCGTTCTAGGTGCTAGCCTTGCCGTCACGCCGCTTATTAATTCCTTATGGCAGTTCGATTTGCTGTGGGGAGTCGTTTCCGGACTTGCAAGTGGAATGATGGCCAACGTGCTTGGTATCACTGTCAGCAATCTATGGTTCGTCAAACGTAAGGGGCTCGTAGTTGGCATACTAACAGCAAGTGCGGCAACGGGTCAGTTACTATTTCTCCCATTAATTGCAAAGGTAACTTCCGATTACGGTTGGCGGTATGCGATGTATGCAGCGGTAGCCGCTATCGTAGTTGTCTTTATTCTGGTAGCCATATGGATGAAGAATAATCCTTCAGATGTTGGTGCAGCGCCTTACGGTACCACAGAGGTTGTAAAGCCAGAGCCTTTCAGGGGTAATGTATTTCTTACCCCTATCCAGAACCTCGTTATTGCAAGTAAAAATAAAACATTTTGGCTGCTCGCGGGCACCTTCTTCATTTGTGGATTCTCGACAAATGGTTTGATAGGCACACACCTCATTGCCGCTTGCGGAGATTACGGGATGATGGAAGTCGCCGCTGCCGGACTTCTAGCCATGATGGGCGCTTTTGATTTATTCGGAACAACGATATCTGGCTGGTTAACTGACCGATTCGACAGCCGCTGGCTACTTTTCTGGTACTACGGTCTGCGCGGTTTATCCCTCATATTTTTACCGTATGCATTGGCTACTACTCCGTACATGCTAGTCGTGTTCTCGGTATTTTACGGACTCGATTGGATCGCAACCGTACCGCCAACTGCTAAACTTGCAGGAGAAACTTTCGGTAAAGAAAAATCTGGCATGATATTCGGCTGGATTGTAGTGGCTCATCAGATCGGTGCCTCCTTTGCCGCGTACGGTGCAGGTTTAATGCGTGACTGGCTTGGCAGCTACTCGCAAGCTTTCTTCATTGCTGGTCTTACCTGCTTCATTGCCGCTTTATTCGCTATTCGTATACAGCGACAACTTACAAAACACAAAGAACAGGCCGTACTGTTGTAAAACCCTTATATGTAGTCGCTCAAGCATAGGCACTGCCGTATAAGCAGCTAGGGGAGTTTTCAACACAATGACTAATTCCCTAGCTGTCGAATACGAATCCAACAAGCACATTTGCATGAACCCGTGTTTTCTGGGCTTCGTCAAAATCTGGCAGCGTGCTAATTAATTCACTACCTCCGATACCGTACCTGCAGGCGGCTCATATGTGGTCATCTGACGGAACGCGATGCCTCTAGCTCCCATTAACTCGCTAACTTTCTCATGATCCTTCGGATACCCCCGATGAAACACGATCTCTGTCACCCCGCTGTTAGCTAGCATATTGGCACAGGTCCAGCAAGGTTGATCCGTCACATAAACGGTAGAACCCTCACGATCTTCCCGATCGGTAAACAGCAACAAATTCTGTTCCGCATGAATAGTGCGAATACAACGGTGCTTCCTTACGACTTCCTCTACTTCAGCAACGACCTTCAGCTCGATTTCCTCAACAAGCATACAACCTGCTTCCGTGCAGTCCGCTACGCCCATCGGTGCGCCATTATACGCTGTTCCAAGCAGCTTTTTCCCTTGAACAAGTACCGCTCCAACATGTCTACGATTACACCGCGAGCGTGTGGAGGCCATATAGGCAATATCGAGGAAATACGTATCCCAATCTTTCCGGATGTTCATGATGATTGACTCCCTCCTGCTGACTAGGTTTTCATTTACTATTCTCGAAGTTAAAACTATTTCTAGTATTTTCTCATATTTCGTTAGAAATGAAAAGATGAGCTAGATTGAACCCACAAACAATAGCCCTTTTAGCTTCTCGAACATTTTCTCTCCGATTCCTTTCACTTCCATAAGTTCTTCGACTCGCTTGAAGCGTCCCTTCTTCGAACGGTACTCGAGAATGGCTTTGGCTTTACTTTCGCCGATCCCAGGCAGTTTATCTAACTGCTCTAATGTAGCGGTGTTTAAATCTAGAAGTCCATTCTGAGCTCCAGTCGATGGAGGTGCAGTTGACGGTGGAAGTGCAGAACTAGCAGCGGAGGTTGAAGGAGGCTCCGAGGAAGGCGGAGTTTGCGTGTTCGTTCCCATAGAGGTTGGTGGTGAGGATATCATTTCTGCTGATGATGATGTTCCATTCGAACTCGCCTTTGGCGTTACTTTCGTTTTTTCAGTAACAACTGGCCCAGCTTTCCCTAGTTCTGCTTTTCTCTCATTCTCCCCTTGCAAAAGCAATTCTTCCATCTGCGAATTGATCGGCATGAATGCTGTTTGAATGATTGGCTGTCCACCACGGATAAATGGCCACACAACCCAGACAAAAAGCGAGACAGCGCCAAGAATCAACAGGATTCTCTTTATTTTATTTCCAAAAAAATCCACATACTACCTTCTTTCTTAGCATATTTGCGTTTGGGCAACCATATACATGAAAAAGCGTCCCAATGACTACACGACTAGTCACTATTCAAATGCGACGATGCTTGGATCTCTATCCATGCCATTCATGGCTGAGCGACCACGATTATAGGTTGGTTTTCGTATACAGACTGATTTTATCGGGAGGGATTACTTGATGAAAGCTGGATTCATCGGTACTGGGAGTATGGGAAGTATACTGATTGAAGCATTCATTCATTCCGGGGCATTCAATCCCGAGCAAATTATCGCTAGCAATCGAACATTACGTAAAGTTGAACTACTTGCGGAGAACTATCCTGGCCTGCAGGTGGCAGAAACGAATCGTGAAGTCGTGCTTGGAAGTGATTTGATTTTCCTATGTGTGAAACCATCTGAATTCAAAAAGGTTATTGATGAAATCAAAGAGGACGTGCTTTCCTCTCAATTTATAATATCCATCACAAGTCCTATTCTGATTAAGCATTTGGAAGGTCTTTTACCAGCTAAAATAAGTAAAATCATACCGAGTATCACGAACTATGTTTTAAGTGGTGCTACGTTATGTATTCATGGAAATCGCATGCAGCCTGAAGATAAAGAATGGCTTGAAAATATTTTCACACATATCTCTACACCAATACGTGTATCTGAGAGCTATACAAGAATTTCATCTGATTTGTCTAGTTGCGGTCCTGCCTTTCTAGCTAGTTTTATTCAAGCATTCATTGATGCGGCTGTGGAGGAAACGGGTATTTCTGCTGAGGAGGCCACATTACTGGCAAGTGAAATGACGTTAGGTACAGGGAAATTACTTACAACGGGAGGCTTTAACCCTGTTAGCTTACAAAAGCGGGTATCTGTTCCTGGAGGCATTACGGCAGAAGGTTTGCGTATTTTGGAAAAGGAACTTTGCGGAGTTTTCTCTCAAGTGATTAGTGCCACGCATACTAAATATGAAGAAGACATCGAGAAGGCTGAGCAGCTCTTTACATTAAAGCAGCAGTAGCCCTCTCAATGCTTATATCTTTATGTTCTTAACCTACAACGATATTGACTAATTTACCCTTCACAACAATCAACTTGCGAACGGCCTTTCCGGCGGTCGCTTCTTTGACTTTGTCGAGTTCAAAAGCCATTTTCTCCATAGCTGCTTCATCTGTATCTTTAGAAATCATAACACGGTCAACGATTTTACCATTGATCTGCACAACGATTTCGATTTCATTATCCACGGTCCATGCTTCATCATAAGCGGGCCATGCTTCATACGTAATGGATTCCACGCCGCCTAATTTCTCCCAAAGCTCTTCTGCTAAATGCGGAGCGATCGGGGAAAGCATTTGCACGAAATTTTTCATCGCTTCTAGTGGTAGACGCTCAGTTTTGTAAGCTTCATTGACGAAAATCATCATTTGGCTAATCGCTGTATTGAAGCGAAGTGCATCAAAATCCTCGGTAATTTTCTTGATCGAACGATGCCACGTACGTTTGAAGCTATCGCTGCCAAGCGTTTCATCCCCGCTAATTTTGGCATGCACCTGACCGTTATCATCAACGAACAGTCTCCACACACGGTTCAAGAAACGGTAGATCCCGTCTACACCCGTTGTATTCCATGGTTTTGTCGCTTCCAATGGTCCCATAAACATTTCATAAATACGAAGCGTATCCGCACCTTGATCACTCACGATGTCATCTGGATTCACAACATTGCCACGTGATTTACTCATCTTCTCCATGTTTTCGCCAAGAATCATCCCTTGGTTAACAAGCTTATGGAAAGGCTCTTTGGTATGCACAAAACCTAGATCATACAGCACTTTATGCCAGAAACGCGCATACAGCAAGTGAAGAACTGCGTGCTCCGCTCCACCAATGTATAGATCAACAGGCAACCATTGCTTTTGCAGCTCATCCGAACAGAAGGCTTGATCATTCTTCGGATCGATGAAACGCAGGTAATACCAGCAGCTTCCTGCCCATTGTGGCATTGTATTCGTTTCACGGCGCGCTTTCATACCCGTTTCTGGATCAATCGTGTTCACCCATTCAGAAACGTTCGCAAGCGGTGATTCTCCTGTACCGGACGGTTTAATTTCATCCACTTGCGGAAGCAATAATGGCAGTTGATCCACAGGAACAGGCTTCATTGTGCCGTCTTCAAGGTGAAGAATCGGAATCGGCTCACCCCAGTAGCGTTGACGGCTGAACAGCCAGTCTCTCAAGCGATACGTTACTTTGCCGCGGCCTTTGCCATTTTGCTCCAACCAAGCGATCATGTGGCTGATGCCTTGTTCAATGTTCAATCCATCGATAGGACCGGAATTCACATGCTTACCATCGCCTGCATAGGCTTCCTTCTCCACATCCCCACCTTGAACAACTTCAATAATCGGCAAATCGAATTGTTTCGCAAATTCCCAGTCGCGTTGATCATGACCTGGTACCGCCATAATCGCGCCAGTACCGTAACCGCCAAGGACATAGTCTGCGATCCAGATTGGTACTTTTGTGTCATTAACCGGATTGATTGCGTAAGCCCCTGTGAATACACCGGATTTGTCTTTCGCCAAATCGGTACGCTCCAAGTCGCTCTTACGTGAAGCTTTCTCTTGATATTCTTTAATCGCAGCTGATTGCGCTTCTGTTGTAATCTGAGCTACAAGCTCATGCTCTGGCGCCAATACACAATAGGTTGCACCGAACAGTGTATCTGGGCGCGTTGTGAAAACAGTTAAGCTTTTCTCAGCATGGCCTTCAATCGCGAATTGAACCTCAGCTCCTGTGGATTTCCCAATCCAGTTGCGCTGCATATCCTTAATACTTTCAGACCAGTCAAGTTCCTCAAGATCTTCAAGCAAACGCTCTGCATACTCCGTAATTCTCAAAATCCACTGACGCATCGGCTTCCGAATAACCGGATGGTTACCACGTTCGCTCAATCCATCAATGACTTCCTCATTGGCCAAAACCGTACCTAACGCCGGACACCAGTTAACTGGAACTTCATCAACGTAAGCAAGTCCTTTATTGTACAACTGGATGAAAATCCACTGCGTCCATTTGTAGTACTCAGGATCCGTCGTACTAATTTCCCGATCCCAATCGTAAGAGAAACCAAGTGATTTAATTTGTCGACGGAACGTATCAATATTTTTCTTTGTAAATTCGCGCGGGTCATTCCCTGTATCGAGGGCGTACTGCTCAGCAGGAAGTCCGAACGCATCCCAGCCCATTGGATGAAGTACGTTAAAGCCTCTCATCCTTTTGAAACGGGAAACGATATCTGTTGCTGTATAACCTTCTGGATGTCCTACGTGCAAGCCTGCGCCTGAAGGATATGGAAACATATCCAAGGCATAGAATTTCGGTTTATCCGAATTTTCCAATACCTTAAATGTTTTCTTCGCATCCCAATAAGCCTGCCATTTGGGTTCAATCGCTTGCGGATTATAGCCCTGTTGTTCTTTCGTTTCTTTCAATTCCTGTGTCATGACCTTCCATGCCTCCTTCAAGTTAATTCTCTGCTCATGTATGCCTATACGCACAAAAAAACCTCACATCGCTAGCGGATATCGCTAGGGACGAGAGGTATAATTCCCGTGGTACCACCCTAGTTAACACAAGGCGTTCTTCACCTGTGTTCACTCTGCCCCTTAACGCGGGTGAGACGATCCAGCTAGCGCATCTGATCTAGGATCAGGCGGTTCACCTTCTAGCTCCGAGGCGAGTTCTCAAGACTAACATCTGTCGGCTCACACCCTAGCTCCGACTCTCTGAAAGATGCTGTACAAGGTACTATTCCTCATCTAAGCTTTCCATACAACTGATTAGCTTTGATTATATGTAAAATAATGCCGCACTGTCAAGCCGAGAGCAAATCCCTTTGGAATTATTTTTTCGCAATAAAGAAAGCACGCTCTGTCTTATCTGTAGGCCTCTCCCACGTAAAGTCAGCAGCTTGAAGAACCTCGCAAAAACCTACTTCGATCAGCATCTGTTCCAGCCACTGCAAAGGATACGCTCTTTGTTCATGCGTCTCATCAATGCGACGGAAGGTTTCCTGCTGGCCACTGTCTTTGACGAAGATCGTTAACTCATGTTCAATCTGAACACGTTCCTCATCTAACTCACTTGTCCAAATGTAAGCAACATCGTCCTCATTTAGAAAAAAGGGCTGAGATTCCGCATAGGCAAACAATTGCTCAGGCGTATGTACATCAAAGAGGAATAACCCACCTGGCTTGAGTCCTGCCCATGTTTGACGGAAAGCATCCACGATGTCCTCTTCCTCTAATAAATAGTTGAGGCTGTCACAAAAAGAGATCGCGACATCGACTTCCTCGCCAAGCTCCCATTCGCGTATATCCTGTTGAATCCAACGAAGACCACCGCCGCGAAGCTGGCTGGGTTGTTCGCTATACTTCTGCTCGGCGACAGCCAACATATCCTCGGACAGATCAATGCCAGTCACCTGAATGCCTTCCGCAGCCAATGGAATCGACAAATTGCCTGTCCCGCAACCTAAATCAACGAGCGTCGCAGGCTTTACGCCAAACCGTTCGAAACCTTCCTTGGCAAAACGAAGCCAGTCTTCATACGGCATGCTGTTCATCAAGCGATCGTACGTGTAGGCGAATTTTTCGTAACTCATCTCAGCCTTGCGTCTCCTCTTGCTTCAGATAGGTCCAGTCCGCTTCCTGATAGATGAGCCCATCTTTCATAAGTTTACCTAAGGCACGTTTGAAAGCGGCTTTACTTAGCCCGAATTTATCTTTAATAATATCTGCCTGCGTTTTATCCGAAAATGGCATCGCATTCCCTGGACGTTCACGCAGCACTTCTAGAATACGATCCGCATCCTCATCGCGTCCTTTTTCCTTAGGAAGCCTCATGGATAGATTAACTCGTCCATCTTCTTCACGGACGAAGGCAATCCTTACATCCACTTGCTCACCTACGCGAAGTAAACGTGTCCGCTCTTGTGGGATGATAAGACCGATGACGCCATACCCAAGAACGCCTGCTTCACAGATCACGAATGTGCCCATTTGTAATGGACGATACACGCGTGCTTTCACCCATTGGTTGGTCCAACTTGAAGGAGCTCGTACACAAAGTGGTGCCAAATCTTCTTCAAGTGCCAACTTGGCGATTAATCGGCCTTGTCGGTCATGCGCAAGTGTTGCAAACACTTTGTCACCTACTTGAGGACGAAGCTCCTCAAGTTCGGGCACGTGCCGATAAGGCAAGAGCAGATGACGCCCTAGACCCATTTCTAAGAAATAGCCGAAACGCGGATGAATATCAACAACCTCTAGAAGCCCTACCTGACCCATGGTCAGAAGCGGACGTTTCATGGTGGCCATGATTCGATCCTGTGTATCGTGGAATAAGAAAACTTCCACTTTATCTCCCGGACTAATGCGATTACCTACGATTTCTGCGTAAGGGAGCAGAAAATCCTGATAACCATCGCTCAGGAAAAAGCCGTTTGGTGGAACTTCCCTTGCTACCTCTAGGGTAACAAGGGATCCTGCTTCCATTCTCATACGCGCTCCACAACTTTAGCATCGGACCAAAGTCTTTCGATGTTATAGTATTCACGGTCATCACGATGGAAAACGTGGAGAACAACATCCCCTAGATCAAGCAGTACCCATCTTGCAGTATCAACGCCTTCAAATCCTCGAATATGAACACCATGTTCGTGCGCTTTTTTACGAGCCTCGCCCGCAATAGCTTGAACTTGTGTTTCCGAATTCCCGTGACAAATAACAAAATAATCAGCGATTAAGGATACGCCTTTCAAATTCAGGCTAACGATATCTGCCGCTTTCTTGTCTTCCGCTGCCTCAACAACGAATGCTAATATTTCTTCTGGGTTTTTACTCATGCAATCATCCTCCATGTCATTAGGTGTGTAGTTTAATTTGTTCCAATAAATCATTCCGCGTCAGAATTGTTAATGGATAAATGCGCTTTCCTTTGGAAATTAAGAAGTTGATCGTGGAGTCAAAACCGGCAATCAACGCGCGTTCAAGACTCGTCTTTGCCAGTTCACGAATAGATTCGACCCCTGGGAAATCACGTCCTGGCTCCATGTAATCCGCCAAGCAAACAATTTTGTCGAGCAGCGTCATCTGTTCTCGCCCAGACGTATGATACCGAATCGCATCTAAAATTTCCTCGTCGACGATTCCGAATTGCGTCTTCGCGATACAAGCCCCTGCGTGTGAATGCCATAGCTCCTTATCGAAAACTAACAAATCTTGTGGCAAATCGTTCTCACGAATAATCTTAGCTTGCTCCCCAATAGGCCAATACTTGCAATAGTCGTGCAAAATCGCTGCAACATCCGCTTTGACCGCATCCCCGCCAAATCGTTCAGCCAGCATGACACTCGTTTCCATCACGCCAAGTGTATGCTGCCAACGCCGCTCCGGCATTTGCTCCTTGACAGCTGCCATGAGGTCTTCACGTTTCATATAAGCCATTCACCTCCATGAAGTGCCCTACCTTATCTGGTACAAGATACCTGACGGGATCTCTTTGCTGCCGCAACGCTCGAATAGCCGTAGATGAAATTTCCACGAGTGGCATTGGTACAAGCATCACTCGGTTTCGAATACGCTCGGGCAGCTGTTGCAGGTCCAGCTCATAACCAGGTCTGGCTAATCCAATAAAATGAATATGCCGCACGATGTCATCGATGCGATGCCACTGCGGCAAATACTGAACCATATCCGCGCCAATAATGTAAGTGAACGCGATGTCCGGATATTGCGATTTCAACAGCTCGATCGTATCGATACTATATGATACGCCGCCTTTGTTAATTTCGATATCGACAGGACGAAAAAAAGGATTGCCTTCTGCAGCCAGGCAAACCATCTCCCAACGCTGCTGGCTCGTTCCCTTCGGGGCATTAGGTTTATGCGGCGGGACGTTCGCTGGCATTAGCCAAACCTCGTCCAAGCCCCCTTCCACCCTCGCACGTTCAGCTGCGATTAAATGACCGGTATGAATGGGATCGAACGTGCCTCCCATAATTCCGACAAGCATACGTCCACCTCATTAGCGCGGCAGTTCAATCTTCTTATTGTCACGCGATTCTTTGTACAACACTACGATTTTACCGATAACCTGAACCAGCTCTGCGCCTGATTTCTCAGCCAGTTCTGTTCCAACTTCTTGGCGATCTTCACCGCTGTTGTTGAGCACGGTGATTTTAATCAACTCACGTACTTCAATAGCCTCTTGAATGTGGCGAATTAAATGCTCGTTTACGCCACCTTTACCAACTTGAAAAATTGGATCTACGTGGTGCGCCAATGAGCGCAAATGTCTCTTCTGTTTGCCTGATAACATGGATGTCCCTCTATTCATTCTTATTCAGTTAATGACTGTTCTACCACCTGTCTCATTGCCGCAACCGGCGCAGGGGTACCCGTCCAATACTCGAAGGCATAAGCGCCTTGATAAATAAACATGCCGAGCCCGCCATGAATGCGAGCCCCTATAGCTTCCGCTTCACGAAGAAATCTCGTGATTCGCGGATTATAAATAAGATCACTAACCAGGTGGTGCGGTCGAAGCAGGTGAAGCGGTAAAGGGAGCTCATCTACGTTAGGATGCATACCAGCCGACGTCGTATTCAGCACGAATTCAACATTGTCCACAACGTTCTCCAACTCGTCCATCCCTAAACCAACGGTTTCGGTGAAGGCGCCAATTGTGGCTGCTAATTCGACAGCACGCTCTTTGGTACGATTCGCGATATAAATACAGCTCGCGCCTTCTTTAGCTAATGCATAGGCCACACCTCTCGCCGCGCCGCCTGCCCCAAGTACAAGAACTCGTTTACCTTTGAGCTCAATTCCCGTCTCTTCTTTCAAAGAACGGACATACCCGATCCCATCTGTATTAAAGCCTTTGAGCTTACCATTTTCATTCACAATGGTATTGACTGCGCCAACGATTAAAGCCCCTTCATCGATCTCATCGAGGTAGTTCATGACATCTACTTTATGTGGAATTGTCACATTCACTCCACGGTATCCTAGTGCCCTAATTCCCCGAACTGCCTCTCCAAGCGCTTCCGGCTTTACGTGAAAAGCTGCATATACCCCATTGATTCCCGATTCCTGGAAAGCACGATTCAACATAATTGGGGAACGAGAATGTCTGATCGGATCCCCGAAAACCCCGTATAGAACTGTATGACTATCGATCGGCGTCACTAGTTTCTCCATGATCTCCCACCATGCCCCCCTAAATCAACGACTCCCGTGTAATGACTTTAATGCCTTTCGGTGCATGAACAGCAAGCCCCGCACCCGCTAAACTATTCACTTTAATCCAGCCTAAACCAGAGATCAGCACATCCATCTGTTTCCCCTTAGGAATGTGCAAGGGATGTTTGACCAGCTTCGGAAGCTCTTCAAGATCCGCCTGCGCCGGAGGCGTCAGCATGACACCCTTGTGTTCTTCATATAACTGATCCGCTCGCTCTAGCTTCGTACGATGAATCTGAATCGCATTCGACGCGAATATCGTGAAGGACTGATGCTCACCTTGGATAAAATCAAAACGAACTAACGCGCCAAAAAATAAGGTTTGTGCCTCATTAAGTTGAAATACCATCGGTTTAAGCGGTTTGTCCGGCATGAGAGGCGTTAAATCACGCTTCTTCACTACCTCTGTTAGACGATGCTTGTACACAATCCCAGGCGTATCAATAATGAATTTCCCGTCATCGAGCGGGATTTTGACTAGATCGAGCGTAGTTCCCGGATATTGCGACGTCGTCAATTCGGCTTCTAGGTCACTATAATCACTGATCAGACGATTAATGAGCGTCGATTTCCCTACGTTCGTTGCACCAACCACGTACACGTCCATGTTGCCACGGTATTCTTGTACAGCCGAAATAACACGATCGAAACCGATGTTTTTCTTCGCACTGCAAAGCACGATATCAACAACCTTGAGGTTCTCTTCCTTGACTCTGCGCTGCACCCAATTAATAATTTTGTTGGCATTCGTCACTTTCGGAAGTAAATCAATTTTGTTAACCACGAGTAGTACGGGATTATTACCAATAAATCGGGCAAGTGAGCTAATCATACTGCCTTCAAAATCAAAAATATCCACGATTTTCACGACTAACGCCTTCGTTTGACCAACATGTCCTAATAATTTCAGGAAATCGTCCTGTTGAAGGGTAATGCTCGAAGATTCATTATAATGCTTAATCCGATAACAGCGCTGGCAAATCAAAGGTTCCTTTTGCAAGGCAGCCTCTGGAATAAAGCCCAGCTTACTTTTGTCTTCTGTTTGCAGCTGAATGCCGCAACCCGCACAATGTTGTATTGTTTCTGTACTCATGAAACCTCCCTATTTCTTCATCCTTGCTAGTGCCCATTTCTCAATTTGGCGGTTCACTTTCGTGAAGAAGCCTTCATCTTTTCTTGAGATGGGTTGAACGAGGATCGTATATAGCCCCATTCGATTGCCGCCAAGCACATCTGTCAGCATTTGATCCCCGATAACAGTAGTCTGTCGCGCATTCGTTCCAAGCAACTTCATCGCTTTATGGAAGGAAGCATTCGTCGGTTTTTTGGCACGGTGAATAAACGGAATGCCCAGTGGCTTAGCAAAAGTCGAAACCCTGTTATGGTGGTTGTTTGACACAATAACAACTTTGAATCCGATCTGCTGCAAATGATTCAGCCATTCTATTAACTCAGGTGTCGCATGTGGATCACGTGCACCGACAAGTGTATTATCAAGATCCGTTATAATTCCGCGAATACCGAATCCCCACAGGTGATTGGCATCAATATCATAAATTGTATGAACAGACTGTCTGGGTACAAGCTTTTTCAGCAAACAAATTCCCTCCAACTGCTTCCTTGACATATACGTGAAACTATATCATAGTGCCTCGTTTGTTGCAAAAAGAAAAGAACATATTTTCCTTCCACATAAGAATTTATAAGTTTCCGATACACGGAGAACAAATTCTTATTGGCGATAAAAACAACATTTAAAACGCGGTCGATCATCCTCGAACGACTTCGATAGAAGTTTTTCTCACTAGGCCCTCGCAGGCAACGGCAACCACTCTAAAACACGCTGAATTTTGAGATCCCAGTAACCCCATTCATGTGTGGCGGGCTCTTCTTCATAAGTAATCTGCAATCCCTGAGCTTGGCAATAATCTCGGAATCGAATGTTATCCTCATACAAAAAGTCTTCCGTGCCACAGCATTGATAGAGCTTAGGTCGTTCTTGTTTACTAGCAACAAGCTGATTAGCGAGATAGAACAAATCGTTTGGGGTATTTTTTATCGTCGTCACATCGCCATAAATCAATTGAAAGTCATTTGGAAAAGCAGTAGCCCTCGTTACGATATCTACGGCACCAGATAAGCTCGCTCCCGCTGCATAACGATTCGGATGCGAAAGTGCCAGTTTCATCGCGCCATATCCCCCCATGGATAGTCCTGCCACGTAGTTCAGCTCTCGCTCTTCGGCTAAAGGAAAGAAGGATCTTGCTAACACAGGTAATTCTTCACTAATGAACTCCCAATACTTCGGACCTGACGCCATATCTGCATAAAAGCTGCGATTAACCGCCGGCATGATGACGGCAATTCCATGCTGAGAAGCATAACGTTCAATGGAGGTTCTCCGCATCCATATGGTATGGTCATCCGACAAGCCATGCAGCAAAAGTAAGGTAGGATGCTTCCCGCCAAAGGCATGCGAGGCTAGTCCAATCTGACTTTTGGCAGCTTGAGGTAATATGACATGCATAGAAGCTGAAACACCAAGGGATTCTGAGTAAAAATGACAATCAATAAACGCCATCTGAATAAATCTCCTCTCATAGGAAGCCACCCTCCTAGATGGGAGAGTGGCTTCGGCTCATCATTTTATTTGTTCTTTTACACGAATAATTAATTGGTTCGCTTGTTGATATTCGACTTCAGACACAGCTGATTGACTGTATTTTGCGCGTTCGAACAGTTCAATTAATGCGTCCAGTTCTTTCTTCATCCATTTGCTCTGAGTTGACCACCTGGTTGTTGCTTCACGTACCGTTTCGTACTCGTATCGCGTGTATCCTTTACGACGGCAAGCACGGAGCATTCTTTCAAATTCAACGATAATTTTCTGATTGAAATTCACGACTTGCAGCTGTTTCCTGCGAGCACGCCAATTATGCCACGCTTCACTTCTTACTAAGAAAAATACAGCGACTGATAGAAGACCAACGCCAACTACACTACTTAATGTCAGCCAGAGCCATGTGAAACTTGGCGCTTCTGTTGTTTCTTCAGGCAGTGTGCTAGTTTCTGTGTCTGTAGGTAAATCTTCTACGACAGGTGTTGCTTCAGGGAATACATTAGGCAGCACAAAGCCTGAGGTTGGCTCAAAGGATATCCAGCCAAAGCCTTCAAAGTAAACTTCTACCCATGAGTGCGCATCTGAGTTGCGAACTGTATAAGTGCCTGCGCCATCTAAATCAATCGTTGCACCTAACTGGCTCAAGATACCCTGCTCCCGAATGTCATCCGCAATCGACGAAGCTCCTGAGGAGTATCCCTTCACCCAGCGAGTAGGCAATCCAAGCGATCGTGTGAGTACTGCCATTGCTGTCGAGTAGTAGTCACAATATCCTTGCTTCACTTCGAATAAGAAACGATCCACGAAATCTTTGCTCTTCCCTTTCGTTTCATCCGGTGTATTCGTATAAGGATAATGTTCGGATAAATACTTCTCAATCAGCTTAGCTTTATCATAGGGATTGGTCGCAGTCTTCGTAATATCAAGCGCTAACTGCTTCACACGCTCAGGTAAATCAACAGGCACTTGTAAATATTCTGCCCATTCCGGCTTGTTGGCAAAATCTTGCTGCGTTTGCCGCAGTAGATCTTCCTCTAAAATCGGCTCTTGGACAACGATCGAATAGTCTTTCGGATAATTAGAACGTCCCGTAAATCGAAGTTCCGATTGTCGGGGTGTCCAAATGATTCTTTGGAACGGGTTCTCACCTTGATTGATTTCAACGATTTTCTGAATAGCATAGCCCCCGAATAATACCGGGAATGTCTCCTCTCGATCCATCACAACGCTTTGTGTAACTTCTTGCGTTTTCAATAGGGACACATCAAATCGTGGATCTAATGGTAACGGATTTAAATTTACCCGATACGCAGGTAATCTCTTCTCCGTTGGCCCAAGCTCCCATCCTTTACCGTTGTACATCGATCGAGTTTCCCCACGGAAGTAGGTACGTTTGGTAGATTCAATGGTCATTACCGGTGTGTAATCAAACCGAAACCCGCCACCGAGTCGACTGTCATCTCGGCTATAGCCAGATGAGGCATCTGCGGTCGATGTAGCAATGCTAACGCCTTTACCAAGCAAAGGCACCGATTCCCCACGACTTACTTTCCAAGCTGTGTAAGGATCTGTCAGTATGGGATTTACTGTCGGAGCAAATACGCCAGCTAAAGTAATCACACCAATTAGAATAAGAATAGGAACGGTAAAAGAAGACGGGTAATCGGAAATCGTTTCCCAAACGTCTGGGGCTTTCTTCTTCAATTGGGAGAAATGTCTTACAATTAAGAGCAAAAATCCACAAAGTAGAATCATCGCCACTTGAGGCCATAGAAAAATCGTACTGAAGGAATCACGAACAGCGAAAAACAAAATACTTACAAAGATAAGGACAACAATGCGGAATCGTGATTGAACGGACCACATTGCGAATAAATAAATGATCCATGCTCCCAAGCTAAACCAAATATAAGGTTCGAACTGCCCCGCGTTAAGTCCAATGAAGCGAAGCGCTTCTTTCCAGTTTGTAATATGTACAGCTACCCAATGATAGCCCATGCCCAAACCATGAAACCAGATAATGATAACGAATTGGAGAAACCCTCGCCATCCGTCCTTTATTTTGGGAATACAGTAGGTCGCTGTAGTGAGGACTAAGGTCCAGGTAACGAACGAAACCGTCTCTGGAAGCCACAAGCCATCTTCTTTCATAATCCAAATCAAAAATTGGTAAAGGAATATCCCTACGAATATCGCAGAAACACGCATCGCCCAATCTTTGAGCAGGATTCTGCTCCACCATGTGTTAGGCATACCGTTTCGCCCCTCCCAGAAGGTTAGGCAAGTCCGTTAATTGACTTACTTCATACCCCATATAACCTTGCGAGCGAATGGCCTTAATATAATCCTCATGTGAGGAAATGTGTTCCACCCCTTGTGGGCCTAAAGCTTGATCTGCTTGGGTATGAACCCAAATATGACATGGCTTCATTTGAAGCAGCGCCATTTGCTGAAACATCTGCAGCATTGCGCTCCCTTTTTGCGGAGAAATGAGCACAATTAAACTGCCAGCTGGCCAATCCTGTGAGCGCTCCTTCATAATCTGGCTGAGTGATTGATACCCATCCGCATCAACACCAACGAGATGTTTAACAATTTCCTTGTAATGATGCTGACTGTGCTTCGGTTCAAAATAAGTAAACTCCTTGCCGATCGACAGTAAGCCAAGCGACATTTCGCGTCCAGTTCCGTATCGGAACAGGGAAGCTGCAACAGACACCGCTAGTTCAAATTCGGCCGCATCTCGGTAAGCTCGAGCAGTTCGGTCCAGTAGAACGATGGTTTTCGGCAAAGATTCTCGCTCGAACTCCTTCGATTTCCAAGTTCCTGTCTTCGCCGTCGCGTTCCAGTGAATACGCGAAAGTCGATCGCCATAAATGTATTCACGCACTCCATTTATTTGTGTTGTTTCGCGGTGTGCACTCGTCGCTGTTGAGTGATGCTGCATGCCTTTGAGCATTTGATGAAATTGCGCCCATTCGCGGATCGTAACAGTCTGCGGATACACAGTAATCGGCTGTTGCAGATCTAATCGGCCCTTATGCTGAAAAAAGCCGAAAATATCTTCAGTTAAGCATTCGGTTTCTCCGAAACGATAGTACCCTCGCCGAAGTGGCGGCGTGCTATACGTGAATTCACCCCGACGTTTCCAGTCTGGAACGATCGATCCTTCGAAAACAGATTCTTCCCCATTCTGACGTATAAGCTGATCTTTAATCATCACGTAGGGAACTGGCCAATAGCCTGGTAATTGGACACCGAGCTGAATTTGTAAAGATTGTCCTGCCTCCAGTTTGGCTTCTACGCTTGCATTGGTAAGCTTCCGCGTCCCTTGCACACGTCTGATGCCGCTCCAATTCCCAGATAGTAAATAGACAGTTAAAAATGTCATCGTAATGAACAACATGGAAGCCAGCTTTCCACCTTGAAATAGCATGAATAACAAACTAGCCGCCAAGCAAGTTACAAGTAGCCAAAAAGCTGCCGGAAGCCGGGTGAGTTCCCCGAATCGTTTGAATACCGGTCGTTTCATAGGCTCACTTCTCCAATCTGACCGGAACCCGTACTTGCTCAAAAATCGTCGCGAGCACAGAGGCTATGCTGACACCATCCATGCGCGCTTCCATTTGAAGGATCATACGGTGACCCAATACAAAAGGAGCTAAATATTTAATATCATCTGGGATGACATAATCGCGACCATGTATGAAGGCATACGCTTTAGATGCTAACACTAATGACAGTGTAGCCCTTGGACTCGCACCGAGGAAGACCGCGTGATGTTCCCGTGTTTTTCTCGAAATCGTAACTAAGTAATCAGCCACTGCTTCATCCAAATGCACATGGCGAACCTGCTCTTGAATCTCAAGCACTTGCTTCGTATCCACAATGGCATGCAGCGCTTCCATCGGATGTACCTTGCTTTGGGAAGCTATCATCATTTTCTCGGCAGCTTCACTTGGGTAGCCTAAGCTCAACTTGATCATAAATCGATCTAATTGTGCCTCTGGCAATGTATACGTACCCTCAAAATCAATCGGATTCTGAGTTGCTAGCATGAGGAACGGGGATGGCAGTTCATGCAAATCACCATCTACCGTAATATGTTGTTCTTCCATCGCTTCAAGAAGAGCTGATTGTGTTTTGGTCGTCGCACGGTTGATCTCATCAACAAGTAAAATATTGGTCATAATTGGCCCAGATCGGAAAAGAAACTTCTCTTCTTTGGGGTGATATATAGATACGCCAGTTATATCTGTTGGCAATAAGTCCGGGTTACATTGAATACGGCGAAATTGCCCGTTAATAGATTTCGCCAGCGCTTTAATGAGTACAGTTTTACCTGTCCCTGGAACATCCTCAAGCAGAACATGACCACCTGCCAACATCGCAGTAAGCAACAATTCAATTTCGGCACTTTTGCCAAGAATACATGATTCTAAATTTGCTTTTAGCCTAGCTAGTACTTCTACATGATGCTGGGTGGCAGTTTCCATGTGTTGATCCTCCTTAGAGTTTTGCTTGCAAAACTTGCTTCGTAAGCACTACTGAGTTTTCGTAGACAGCTTGTATGCGTAAACATCGCTTTTTTGTACGAACCTATTTCATCTTCTGTTTCGCTCAGAAAACAAACAAAATGTACGTAATTCTAGTTTACAGGAAAGTATTTCTTCCGTATACTTGTAAATCCTCTAAAGTTATTTGTTAAAATTACCCACGCAACTGAGCTCAGGATGAATTGCGGCAAAGGTAAGGAGGATAAAAGGTTGTTTGATTACGAAAGTGGAGGAAATGGGTGGATTTTCCGGCGATTTTGGTGAGTAAGTGAGCTGCGCATGTGGCGTTTGAAACGGGGCTAACTGAGGGAGTTGGGTGTGCTCCGATTGGGGTTTTGAGTGCAGCTAGATGAGGCATTTTTGGATTAGATGTAAAATGTACACGAAATAGAAAAAGACGCCTTTTGGGCGTCATTTTCACACACTGTTCGGCCTTTCCGCTCATGAAGCTTCAACCCTTGGGTTTCACAAACAAAGCAGCTAAAAAGGAGAAGATGATCGCGGCGGAAATCCCCGCACTGGTCACCTTGAAAATACCTGTAATAATGCCTATATAGCCATCCTTATGCAGCTCTTCTAATGCACCATGAACAAGGGCATTCCCGAAGCTCGTGATTGGCACCGTTGCACCAGCGCCAGCAAAGGCAATCAACGGCTCATATAAATTGCAGCCATCGGCGATGGCACCAAGAACAACCAACGTGCTCATGGTGTGGGCTGGTGTTAATTTGCCAACGTCCATCATCAGCTGCCCCAGCACACAGATGGCTCCTCCAACAACAAATGCCCAAAAAAAGCTCATACGTATAAACCTCCAGACTCTATGGAAACAGCATGTGCGATACAGGGTATACTTTCACCTTGTTGGAATGAAATTGGTGAAAGTAAGGCTCCTGTCGCGACAACGAGGATTCGCTTCAATTCTCCTTTTGCCATGCGCTTTAACAAGTGCCCATAGGTAACCGTAGCAGAGCAGCCGCAACCACTTCCCCCTGCTTGAACCGTTTGTGTTTCTCGATCAAAGATCATTAATCCACAATCACTATAGGTTGTCTGCTCGATTGGGAACTGATGCTTCTGGAAGAGCTCGCGTGCAATGCTCGTTCCTACTGTAGCTAGATCGCCTGTTACGATGAGATCGTAATAGGAGGGGTCGCGATTCAATTCGCGGCAATGTGTTTGGATCGTATCCACTGCGGCAGGCGCCATCGCAGCGCCCATATTAAACGGATCCGTGATCCCCATATCCACGACGCGTCCGATCGTGGCCGCGGTGACGACCGGGCCGTCACCGGACTTCCCGAGCACGGCGACACCAGCGCCAGTGACGGTGTACTGCGCCGTCGGCGGCTTCTGCGACCCATATTCCGTTGGATAACGGAATTGCTTCTCCGCCGTGCAGTTATGGCTGCACGTGCCAGCCATGACATAGTTGGCTGCGCCAGAATCCACCAGTTGAGCGGCTAGCGCAAGCCCTTCCATCGACGTAGAGCAAGCACCGAATATCCCTAGATAGGGGATATTCAGTGTCCGCGCAGCGAACGTGTTGGAGATGATCTGATTCATCAGATCCCCTCCAACATAGAATTGGATTTGGCCGTCGGTAAGACCGGCTTTGGCCAGTGCAAGCTGAGCAGCTTCCTCCAGCAACGCTTTCTCTGCTTTTTCCCACGTTTTTTGACCAATTGTCAGATCACCATGAACGATATCAAAATCTTCATTGAGCGGTCCTTTTCCTTCATCAGGACCCACTATAGTGCCTGTTGAAAGAATGACAGGCCGATTTTCAAAAAGCCAGCTTTGGTGTCCCTTCAGCATCTCGTCAGCCCCCCGTGAAGATCAGATGTGCAATCCCTACAAAAAAGGCCGCCACTGTTCCGAAAACGATGACTGAACCCGCTAATTTAAACATATTACCGCCAACACCAAGAACGAGTCCCTCTGCACGATGCTCAATAGCAGCGGAACAGAGGGAGTTCGCAAAACCAGTAACCGGGACAGAGCTTCCGCCACCTGCCCACTGTGCGATTTTGTCGTAAATACCTAAGCTTGTTAAGATAACCGAGATAATAATCATGACAGCAACGGTCGGATTGCCGGCGGTCTTTTCTGTAAATCCAAACCAATTTATGAACATATGCATAAAGCATTCACCAATCAAGCAGATTGTCCCACCTACCAGAAAGGCTCTGCCGCAATTTTTGAGTACAGGTCTTTTGGGTTCTTGCTGCTTAGCTAATTTTTGGTACTCCTGTTGTGTCATTGTTAAGTTTTTCTTCTTGTTGTTAGGCATGACTTACTCCTATTCCCTCAAAACCTAAGCTCTGAGAATCGTATGTACCTGCTGGATAATTTTAGTTAACTGAATGGAACATCTTTCATACATCTGTTTCGCCTCAGAATTGTGCGTCGTTAACGAGTACAGCTCCAGGTCTGCTTCACATTTCTTCAAGCACGCAAGTACGGCAGGTCGATCGGTAGATGCCGGAATTACTATTTTGTCATCAAAAAGGTCAATGGTTAATTCACCATGCGTATCGACCTGTCCAAGAAATACATTTTCTTTCGCAACACCTAACTTTTCAAGCTCATCTTGCAGCCAGCCTCTACTTTTACCAGCGTCAGCTAAGAGCTCATTTTGAATAACACCGTCCATTATAACGGCTTGAGTTGGTTTCTCTATGGCCATCTTTAGCCCTATATGCTTAGGTGTTAAAGGTTGATTCTCACTCTTCAGTAGAATACTCAAATCACCACTGGACTCCAGAATCGCGAATTCCACATCCGCCACCCGAAATACACCTTTTGTACGCAACTGTTCGAGTAATTCATCACCTGTGTAGCGTTCCTTTTTTAAATTCCCCTCCAAAATCTTGCCATCCTTAATGAGAACTCTGCCATTGCCTTCGAACCAGACTCGAAGGGTTTTGCTCTTTAACGTCAATATTTCCAGCACTAATGGCACAAACACCCATATTAGAATCGCGATAACACCATGAACATAATTTGCTTCGACGTCAGTCGAGATGTTCCCAGCCAAATCCCCAAGTGTTATTCCAATGACATATTCAAAGAAAGTGAGCTGAGAAATTTGTTTTTTACCTAGGATCCGCGTCAATACAAACAGAAACATCAAGGTACTTAATGCTCTTATCGCAATAAGTATCCAGTCCGGCACATCATTCCTCCCCCTTCTCCAGCTTTCAATATCTACATTATGTGCCATTTGAACCCTAACTATTATTGCTCTAAATTGGATTTATTTGTTAACATGAGCCACTTACAATGCGGGCATATTAACAACCGCAAACCAAAGCAGATGCCATACATCTGTTTTAATCCATGCTCACAAATGAAGAGGAGTGTTTACGATATGACAGTAGCAGCACAAGTTAAAACCACCTTGGCATCGTTAAAGAGTGCCCAAGCCAGCCTTGAAACCTTCGCCCTAAGCACGCAAAATCAAGAGGCCAAGCAATTATATGAGACTGCGGCCCAATCGACCCAACAAATCGTTGATCAAGTTGCCACTCGCGTCCAGCAATTAGAAAATGAAGAACCGCAATACAAAGGCTTTTAACGCCAAACAGCCGCTGCATTAAATCGCAGCGGCTGTTTATTCTTTTTCATACTAACAAACAAAGAAATATAATTAGCAATACAAATAAAATGAGAATGAGCAATTTCAGTTGGTCCTTTGGCATGTGCGCCGTCCCTCGTTTCATTGAAATTCCATGCGACACACTCATTCTAGCGGCTGCCCTGAAGCTTTCCTCACTTCATTCGCTAACCGATTAAATTCCTTCCGTGCTTCCGCATCTGAGGTCGCGAAATAGGCTGCTGATAAGAAAGCTATAATCTTGTTCGCATCTTCCACACTTAACATCGCTGCAGGTCTCCTTTATTTATACATTTATTTGCCAGTCCAGTAATCAAAGGTCAACGATTTATTTCTGAAAAAAGAATAAGGAATATAACAATAGCCTGCGTCTCCCCATGCGGTTCCCCATGAGTTTCGAGCAATAATAACACCCTTTCCTTTTTCCTTACCATCCTTATAGCCAACTGCGAGCAGCGCATGACCGCCCAGAAGTCTTTCCTTTTTCCGATTAGGATAGGGGATTTTACCCGTCTTAGAAGCTGTCTTATTCTCAAATGAGGCATAAAGCCAAATACCAAATACAACAGGTGATCCATCTGCGAGCGCAGCCTTCATCCCTGCTAAATCATAAATACGATGATAGCCTTCAATGCGATAATATCTTGCAAGTGCTTCCGCTTCATAATTAGGTGTGTTGCGAAAATTAGCAATCTCATAGGGCCATACTTCCTCTGGGCAAACACCGGTTTTCTGAAGTACTTTGAGCCCATCACGGATCGTAGCTCCTGCATCCTGGTCAATTGTATTCTCCAGCTCACGTTCATGCCAATAGTGGAAAAGACGTGATAATCGAGTTGGGTTCTCTTCTTCGGTTCGCAGCCAAAACTCTCGCAGTCCACTTACTATCGCATTGGACGTGCATGAACCTAACGAACCTTGGTTGACAACCGGCGATAGTTTGCCCCGCAAATCGATTTGCCCCGGCAATTGAGATTCCCGAATATAATTGACACTCCTGTATGTGAAATCACGAAAATCGCGAGGGTCCTGTTTGACTGTATATTTCCGCATACTGTACCTCCTAAGAAGCCTAATCGCTGAGTACTCCAGTGTATTCACCCATAGGCAGGAGCGTGCAAAAAAGAGCCCGACCTTCAGAAATTGAAGTTCGAGCTCTTTCATATTTACCTACTTTATTCCGTTATTGTAACCGTCACTGGCGACCACTCGCCGATAATCGTCTGTCCATGTAAGGAAACACTACCTTGTGGCGTCAAATCCTTCTCTGTCATCATGCCTAGGGCAACTGTGAAGCGATTGAATTTGATCGGCACATTCTTTTCACGTCGCACTTCCTCCCCATTCACATAGAAAATGACTTCGTCATTACCGCGGTGGTACGTAATTTTGTACGTATTGAATTCACGTGGATGGAAATTCGTTTCCTCCTTGAAAATACAGAAGAAGCGCGTTTTGTCCGTCTCAGGAACTTGTACGCCCGGGAATGGAAGCACGGCATACACACTTGCATATTTATCGTTGCCAGCAAAGAAATCTAGCGCAGCCCCTGTTGTAAAATCAAGCAAATTCAAGGAGACGAAGCCATCATATAAATCGTTAGGCTCTGTGTTCTGCGTGCGGGCACGGATTTGAAGCTCAAAGGAAATTTCTCCTTCTTCGGGTACTTCAACATCTTGAGCCGAATAATACATATGCTTTGCGTTATCTAGAAACTGCACATAGTCATTTTTGCGGCTAAGCGGCGCACGTGCATACAGAATACCATTTCGAACAATAATCGTGGCATTCGGTTCTCTGAACTCCCAGAACGATCCATCCGGCATTGGGAACCCACCTATTTTCCAAACTTCGCCCTCAGATAGGATGGTGTGAAAATCACCAATTGTAAATTGCTTGCTCATCGCTTATGACCTCACTTTGTTGTGATATATTTTTATTGAAAAATAGCTTGGACTACCAAAGCTAGCATCATGATCAAGCCGCCTCTGATTGTTGCTTTTAGGGAAGCACCCATTAAAGGCAGATAGGCTGGAGAAGGATTCTCTGACTTCAAATTACCATATACCCGATAAAAAGGAACGGCTGTCACTAAAGCAAGCAGGGCATAGTAAGGGAACACGCCAATAATCACACAGAAAATCAAAGCCAAGTACGATAGTACGAATAGACATTTAGAGAATATGAGCGCTCGCTTCTCGCCCCAGACAACAACTAGCGTTCGCTTACCCGCACTTTGATCTGATTTCCAGTGAAGGAAATGATGATTAAATAGAATTAATGTGGTCAATAAACCGATTGGCAAAGAAAGCAAAATAGGTCGATAATCTACTTGCATGGTCTGCACATAATAACTACCTAAAGTAGGTAGAACACCAAATGAAAGCAAAATAGCAATCTCGCTATATCCTTTGCCACGATAGCCAAATTTAATAGGCGGGGCCACATAGAAGTAGGCAATCAAAGCACCTAAACCTCCGAAAACGAGTACGAGCCAACCGCTGTTTATACTTAAGATAAGACCACAAATAAGAGCTACAGCAAATAATGACCATGTCAACAAGCTAAACGTTCGCTCTGCAATGGTGCCATTTGCTAGAAACCCTGAATTCGTCGAAATCGTTGAAGCTGTTTCCTTGGCAGCCGTATCGATGCCATTTCGAAAATCCCATAAGTCATTAATCATATTCGAGAATAAGTGCGCTGCAATTGACCCAATGAAGGTTAGGACAAATAAGATAGGATGAAATGTATCGTTCCATACGATTGCTCCTAATCCACCTAAAACGACAGGAATAACCATGACTGGAATAACCCGAAATCGTGATGCTTTCAATAATAAAGTTAAGTTGAGGTTATTCATTTCTCACGTCCCTTTCAACAAAAATTGCTCTGCTATTCATACTATCCCAATCCTAGTAGCACTTCAAGTAGGTTTCTATTCCCCAAGAACCACGGTATTCCAGCTCTGGTAAATAGCCGGAAAATAAAACAAGGATGCTAGAGTAATCTCTAGGCATCCTTCTTCGTTATATCACTTATTTCAGATAGAAAACTTCACGCATCGGCGTAATTGGAACTGCTTCACGGAAATCGAAGGAGCCTACAACCATTTTGGATGTAATGGCATTCCACCGATTACATGCTTCACTCTCTGCGAGATAGGCGAAAGCAGCATCTAAATCATCACACAAGAATACATAGAAAAATTGCGCGCCATTTTGAAAAATGGAGTAATCTCGGATTCCAGCTTTACTATGCTCTTCCATAATCTCTGGCCAAGGAGCCAAGTGCATCTCCACATATTCCTCAAGAACTTCTTCGCGAATCGTCCATGTCCAAGCAAATTTACCGCTATTTTGCATAAGGCTCAACCCTTCCTGTATCACATATGGTAGATTTCATCATTTCAACTTTACTTTGCCGACAATCGCCAGTCAATACTGATCTTCACAATCAACAATTCTAAAAAAACTACAAAAAAAACTAAAAACTATGGCGTACCTGCCCAAGAGACCGACCGCTATACTAAAGACATCGCAAATGGAAGCACTTACAAATAGAGAAAGGAGGTCCGTTTCACTATGCGATTGTTCCGAAAAATAGCTCTTGGTATCGATACCTTTATCGAGTCGGCTTCACTTATTGGTTTACTGAGTATGATCATCATTGTCACCGCTCAGGTCATGACGCGTAAGCTATTCAATTTCGTTTTCTACTGGTCCGAAGAAGTCACTATGTTACTGCTTGTCTGGTTCTCATTCATGGGAATCGCGATCGGTTTTCGAGAGAAGCTTCATCTAGGGATTGATTCATTTACACACAAGCTTCCAGCTTCATTCAATAAAGTGCTTGATAAGCTCATTGAACTCACTATTCTCGCATTTGGCATCTATCTCCTGCTATACGGCTGGGATTTCACTGTCATGATGCATGAATCCGAACTGCCAGCAACGGGTATGCCCAACAGTACGTTGTATGTCATTATGCCAATAACGGGCTTCATGACTTGTGCTTATGCACTTCTGCAGCTATTTGGCGTTGAAACGAAACGGCATGTCAATATGAAGGAAGGAGGCACCCACTAATGGACTCGACCATTGCCATTCTCATCTTATGTGTCACCTTCGTTGGTCTGATCGTCCTGCGTTTTCCGATCTCCTTAGCGTTGGCAGGCTCATCACTGCTTACCCTTGTTTACTTGAAGGTTCCACTTGCAACTGTAGGCCAAACCATGATTCAAGGCATGAACTCTTACTCCTTGTTGACGATCCCCTTCTTCATCCTTGCTGGCCAGATCATGAGTGAAGGACAAATGGCTCTTCGACTCATCAATCTCGCTCAGGTTCTTGTTGGGGGGATTCGCGGTGGTCTTGCCATGGTGAACTGTGTGGCATGTATGTTTTTTGGCAACATTTCAGGATCCGCAATAGCCGATGTCTCTTCCATAGGCTCTGTCATGATTCCCATGATGAAAAAGAAAGGATATGACACGGACTACGCCGTAGGCGTCACGGTTTCTGCAGCCATCCAAGGCGTTGTTGTTCCACCGAGTCACAACCTTGTCTTATATTCCCTGGCAGCAGGCGGCGGCATCTCCATTGCCTCTTTATTCCTAGCAGGCATTGTTCCTGGTCTGATTCTCTGTGTATCCCTCATGGTTACAAGCTATATCATCGCGATTAAACGCGGTTATACCAAGAGTGAAAAAGTTCCCTTACGTGATATTCCAAAAATCGTCCGCGACGGACTTCTGTCACTTCTGACTGCGGTCATTATTTTAGGCGGCATATTCACTGGATGGTTTACAGCAACAGAAAGCGGCGCGCTCGCTTGTTTATATGCTTTCATCCTTACGTTTCTCGTCTATCGGGATATTCCAATAAGCCGTATGTGGATCATATTGAAGCGAACCTTTCGAACGGTTTCCATGGTACTCTTTTTAATTGCAGCTTCAGCTACCTTTAGTTGGGTACTTGCTTTTCTCAAGGTTCCTGGCATGTTGACTGATTTGCTGCTTGGCATAACAGATAACCCCATTATCATCTTGTTAATTATCAATGTACTTTTGTTAGTACTAGGCGCTCCGATGGATATGGCACCGCTTATCTTAATTATGACTCCAATTTTACTTCCAGTCGTTACTGCACTTGGCATGGATCCTGTTCACTTCGGCATCATTATGATGTTAAACTTAGGCATCGGACTTCTGACCCCGCCTGTCGGGACCGTCTTGTTCGTTGGATCCGCGATAGGCAACATTTCGATTTCTGAAGGCACGAAGGCGATGATGCCATTCTTCTATGTCATGTGTATCGTCCTTATGATTCTGACCTACATTCCTGGCCTCGTCATGTGGCTGCCCAATCTTCTCAAATAGTTTGAATGGATCTACTAAACTTTCCGACAAAGGGTGATTATCGACATGCATATAAATAGAAAATATTTCTCCATCCTCAGTACAGTCATTGGTACAAGTTTGTTACTTTCAGCTTGCGGCAGCACGCCTACCAACAGCTCAACTGCAGCACCAGGAACAGCTGCTCCCGCTTCAGCAACGAAAAAAAGTGATGGACCTAAATTAAATTTCCGTTTAGCTGAAACACACCCGGCTGATTACCCTACAACAATTGGCGATAAGAAATTCGCAGAGTTGGTCAATCAAGCGTCGGATGGTCGCATCAAAATCGATGTTTTCCCCGCTTCCCAGTTAGGTGAAGAGAAAGCAGTTATCGAGCAAGTCCAACTCGGAGCCATCGAATTTACTCGCGTCAGCACAGGAGCTCTCGGAGGTTTCAACAAGCAATATGAAGTGTTCAGCTTGCCCTATATTTTCGACAATGACGCTCATCAATGGAAATTTCTAGAGAGTGAGCAAGGGACGAAGCTCCTTGACAGTCTAGAGACTTCCCGCATGAAGGGGCTTGCCTACTATAGCTCTGGTGCGCGACATTTCTACTCGAAGAAACCAATTAAAACTTTAGCCGACCTTAAGGGACTCAAAATACGTGTCATTCAAAATAAAGTCAATATCGATCTCATGGCTGCACTTGGCGCAAACGCAACACCAATGCCATACGGTGACGTCTTCAATGCTTTACAGACCGGAATCATTGATGCCGCAGAGAACAACTATCCAAGCTATTTCTCTTCAAATCATTTCCAACAAGCCAAAAATCTCCTTCTAGACCAGCATCAACGTGTACCTGAAGTTTTGCTGATTTCCAAAGTAGCTTGGGATAAGCTATCTAATGAAGACAAGGATTTGATTAAGAAAGCAGCTCAGGAATCCGTCAAAACACAAAAAGCCGAATGGGATAAATTCGAGAAGGATTCCGAAGCTAAAGTAAAGGCAGCAGGCGTCACGATTACCGATGTTTCCGACCTCAAACCTTGGCAGGATGCGGTTAAACCTGTTATTGAGAAATATCGCAGTGAATATAAAGAAACACTAGAAGCGATCGAGAAAGCGAAGAAGTAAACCCGATAAAAAAAGGATACATGGAGGTGAAATCCGCCTCACATGTGTCCTTTTTCTTTGGGCATTCCGCCGCATTTACGATATTCTAAAGGTGAAATAGAGATTAGCTTCTTGAACGTGGTACTGAAGTAAGAAATATCTGAATACCCCAGTCTTTCCGCGATTTCAGAAACGCGCAAGGATGTTTTTACAAGCAATCGTTTCGCCTCTTCCATGCGCATTTCAATTACAAAATCAACGAACTTGCCTCCGGTTTGCTGCTTGAAAAGCTGACTTAAATAGCTAGGATTGAGATGTACCAGTGTCGCCGCATCGGTCAACGAAATCTCTTTATGAACATTCGCCACAACGAATTGCTGTACACGTGCTATCGCGGACAGTTCATCTGAATTTAATACAGCAGTATCCGCACGTAATGCCTCTTCCCGCGTTTCACGTTCTTGAATCCATCTGCGTAAACAATCAGCCATCGCTTCCGATTCCACAGGCTTTAATAAAAAATCCTTCACGCCATGCCGAATTGCTTTCTGAGCTAATTGGAAATCATCATACCCACTAACTAATATGACATTTACTGCCTTATAGGCTAATTGCTCCGCTAATCCAATTCCATCCATAATTGGCATTTTAATATCAGAAATCACGAGATCAGCTTGATGATGCTGAATCGCGTCGAGCGCTTCTAGCCCATTTCCACACTCCTGCATAATAGCTACAGGCAGCTTGGTCTGCTCAACAGCTTTCCGCAACACAACACGGACCCATTTCTCATCATCAACGAGTATGATTTTATACACGACTAGCCCCTCCCTCTCCTTGTAGCTTTAGCGGCAGCTTAATTCTAACTGTGGTTCCAGCACCAACGCTACTTTCCAGTTCAAGACCAGAATCCTCCTCAAATAAGTATGAAATTCGACGATGTACATTGACTATGCCGATCTGTGAGACTGCTGTGACCATATCTTTTTGCTGCAAATCGAGCTGTAAGGATCTCAGTCTATCATCAGGTATTCCGGTTCCGGTATCTTTGATTTCTAATATAAAATGCTTCTCATCATATTTTTTTGCAGAAATATCAATATGGACGGGCATCGCACTCGTCTCCAAGCCATGAATGACACAATTCTCAACAAGTGGCTGGAGAGCGAACTTGGCAATCCACTGTGTCTCCGCCCATGATGGAATCTGAAACGAATACGTGAGCCTCTCTTGAAACCGATATTGTTGAATCCGCAAGTACATGTCACAGATATGAACTTCTTGTTGCACGGAAATAGTTGCGCCTGCATGATTCAAATTGTAACGCAGTAGCCGCGCCAATGAGGCAACCAATACGGAAATATCCGTCATATCCTTTTCCAATGCCATACCTCTGACCGTTTCTAACGCATTCATCAAAAAATGGGGGTTCACTTGGGATTGCAGCACTTTCAGTTCCGTCTCTTTCTGGCGTAGCTGAAGATCTTTCTCGCGAAGTTCAGAATAGTAAATTTCATCCATGAGTACCTGCAGCTTCTCGACCATTTTATTAAAATCATTCGTTAACTGACCTATCTCATCTTTGGACTCTATATCTACACGGGACTGGAAGTCCCCTGCTTTCACTCTTTTCATAAAAAATTGAAGTGATCGTATCGGTCGAACGATGCTAGTCGCGAAGCCAATACCGATTAAATAGGCGATAAGCAGTGTAAAGACAACGGTCCACCAAATGGTTTGCCTAATATATTGTGTACCATGCGTTAATTCGGATTCCGGGATCATCGTTATTAATCGCCAATTCAAATATGACGACTTGCTCCATGTATAGAACGGTTTCTCTCCTGTTGATGCTTGGTAAGAGCCACTATCTCGCGTGAGAATAATCGGTAATTGTTCAAGCTCTGATAAATGACCAATCTCCTCATTGGCTGGGGAAAATATATAATGGCCCGCGGGATCGATGATGGAGAGATATCCCGTACGCCCAATCGTCACGCGATCAGCAATTTCTTGAATGCGTTTGAAATTAACTTCCATGATCAAGGTCGCAACAGGTTCCAACGTATTCGGACTCACTAACCTCTTCACAATGGAGAGGACTGGCACATATTCGAGCTCATAGCGAGGTGAAGGCGGACGAATGATAAGCCGAATATCACTATTGGAAGGAACGTTAGAAAACCATGGTTCTTGAATTAATTCTATGGCTGGTGTTACGTTTTTGTTGAAGCTTGTATCCAGAACTGCTTTATCCTCCATAACAAGCAGGATACGCGAAATATCTGATCGCGAGTACGCGGTGTCGTGAAATAACTGCATCATGGGTTCGCGGATACCCGATTCCTTCACTTCTTGTTCACTCGTCATCCGAAGGAACTGCTGCATGGCCGGATGGTTCTGCATACGAATCGAGTCAATTTCGAAATCGCGTATGTAATACTCAATGTGGAGCTTGACCTGCTCAATAATTTGTTCATTACTTAAATTCGCTTCTTCCCGCAGCACCTCAGACGATTTCTGATAGGAGATGAATCCAACAACACATAACGGAATCACAACTAGCATAGCTGAATAGACAAGCAATTTAACAGTCAGTGGACGATCACGTAAAAATAAGCTGCGGTGAAACCAATTCCACGCTTTACGTCCCCTTTTTCGCATAATCAGCCTCCATCTAACATATGTAAACGCATTCAAATCTCTTACTAAAGTAAAACCAGTTGCGGGAGCAACTGGTTATCTTTTCACCAAATCTTCTCTAATCGGTGTAAATACATCTAAGAGTGCAGAGTCTTCCAACGCGGTAACGCCATGCTTAGCTCCACTAGGTATATAAACCGTTTGGCCTTGTTCAATAACAGTAACGACGCCATCGATTGTAAATTCGATTTTACCCTTCAAGCAATACGACATTTGTTCGTGAACATGACTGTGCTGATAACCAATGGCCCCAGGTTCAAAGTGAACCTCCATCATCATTAAACCTACTTCAGCTTTCAAAATACAGCGAGTCACGCCTGGTTCTGCAGCTTCCCATACGCCAATATTAGACATCTGACTGTCCCCTTTCGTTATAAAACGCTTCCACCTAAAATTAAAAAAAGAAGGACCGCAAGCGGCCCTTCACTTACCTACTAATTATACCCGAAAAGAACCCAAATGAACATACTTGAAAATAAACGAACCTCACGCCGTTGTTGTCGCGCGATCCTTTCCTTTGTCAGCTTCTCCTGCGTTCTTGTTCGCTGCTTCACGATCCTGCTGCATATCAGCGACTGTTTTCACTTTCACACGAGCAGCACCCTCATAGTCACGCGTCGGAATGAGGTTCCCAGCTGCAAGACGCAGTTTGGCCTCAGCAATCGCCGCACCATATTGCGGCAGCCAAGCCTCTTGGGCAACCAGCATTTCATCAACCATTTGCCAAATTTCCTTCGGATTGCAGACAGCTCCAACGAGAGGATCCATCATAAAGGCTTGACGCAGCAGCTTATCATCCCCATGAACAGCCGCTTCTACCGCTAAGCGCTGAACGGAGATGCTGACATTGCACACCGCCGCTGGCCCCAATGGCAGATCACCGACATGCGGCATCGAAATGCCGTTGCGATCCACATAGCCTGGCGCTTCGATAATGGCGTCCGCTGGTAAATTCGAGATCACACCTTGATTAACCAAGTTGAAATGTCCACGGTAGACGCGTCCTGTTTCCAAGCCTTCAATGATATAGGAGCCATGCTCTTCACTGCGCTTCTCGCTCGCATAGACGAATGCCGGATCGTTCATCCAGTTCGGGAAATCGGTTTCGAACCAACGTCGTCCCTCCGTGCACACACGTAAGTATCCACCTGTTTCTCCATTAATCCAAGACCCCATATCAATCCAATCCCCAATTTCACTTGCCCTTTTCCGATACCAAGGAACATACTCACTCAAATGTCCATTCGACTCTGTGCTGTAGTAGCCAAAGCGGCGCAGCATATCAATTCGAACTTTCTCTGTTCGTGCATACTCGGCATGATTCTCAAATGCTTCTAGTAACCCTGCCGTCAAATCCTTACCCTCGTGGGAAGCCTGAATATACCATGTTTGATGATTAATGCCAGCGCATATAATGTCCACGTCTTTCTTATCCAATCCATAAACAGCTGCGATTTGATGATGACCGTGCTGTACACCGTGGCAAAGGCCTATCGTGCGTACACCGCCGTATTTATTACAAGCCCAAGTCAGCATTGCCATAGGGTTCGCGTAATTCAATAGTGTGACATCTGGCGCAGCGACCTCGCGAATATCTTGGCAAATGCGAAGCATTTCGGAAATGCCACGTTGGCCGTACATGATGCCACCTGCACACAATGTATCGCCTACGCATTGGTCCACACCATATTTCAAAGGAATGTCAACATCTGTTGCAAAAGCCTCGAGACCACCAACACGTATTGTGCATAGCACGTATTTCGCACCCTCTAACGCTTCCCTGCGATCCGTTGTCGCTTGAATCTGAATCGATAGGCCATTCTCATGGATATCTCTTTGGCAGAGCTCCGTCACCATCTCTAAATTATGTGGATTAATGTCTGTAAAAGCCACTTGAATGTTATGAAATTCAGGTACAGCTAATAAATCTCGTAGTAATCCACGTGTGAATCCGATACTTCCTGCGCCAATGAATGTTACCTTAAATGCCATATATATCGCCCTCTCTATCACTTCGTCTATGCTTCACATTGTACCAAGCAAAGAGAGAAAACGTTATCAAATTTCTAACCTCATTGTACGCCATGTGTCAAAAATCCTAACTTCCTTCTGGATACATATGCTTGTGCGTGTTCATCGACTTGCGAAAATCAGTAGGCGTAATATTCGTGTGCGCCTTGAATAACATATGAAAATACTGACGACTGCCCACCCCGATATACTCAGAAATATCCGCAATCGGAATGTCTGTTTCGAGCAGCAGCATTCGTGCTTTTTCCATTCTTATTTCGGTTAAATATGCCATCAGGGTTTGTCCTGTCACCGCTTTGAATATGCGCTGTAAATAGCCTGGATGTAAATTCACAGCCCCTGCAATCTCTTTAACTTGAATCTCACGATCGTAATTTTGATGCATATAATCCATGCTTATCTTCACATACCATTCGCTTTGCACCAAACTATTGCTTGCAGATTCACGGCGTAAACGAGCGATTCGGATCAGCAGTTGAGCAATCAGCAGTTGAATCATCGACTCACTCTTGTCCGCTGGCTTATCTAGCTCTAGCACCAAACTTTTCATCACATGATAAACTTCATCTGGATCACGCAGCACTAAGTAAGCGGTCTGAACTTCCAATAAAGAGTTCAATTGTTTCTCTTCCGCGGCAAGTTGTTGTAAAGAGGGCATCACGCCCTGATGCGGTGTAAAGCGAAATTCCACATTGAGCATGCGACATGGCTCATCATCTTCAACAATAAGTCGATGGGCAATATTGGCATTGAGAAGAATGAATTCCCCTTTTTTCAATTTAACTCGTTCAGTTCTTGTTGGGGAAAGCTGTATCTCTATCTCACAAAAACCTTGTATGGTATACATGATCTCAGTCGCATCATGTCGGTGAAAGGGCATATGAAAGCCTTGCCATTGTTTAAAATAATAAGCAACCACTTGAGGATGACAGGGGTGATCCGGCGACAAAGCAGGAAATAATCTTGTTGATTGTGGCATCGGGAACTCCTTTCCATCCGTTCATATGATCATTGTACTCCCCTGCCTTCAAAAAGAAAATCCCTTCCATAAGGAAGGGATTCGTCATACATTTAGTCTCGATCCGTGTACTCATCATTCGAAAAAGGATGACTTAAATTATCCATAATTTCTTCAACAGCCTCACTTATCATATCCGTCGGAGTTGTATCTTCTTCATCTGGCAGTGTTGGAATTGTATCATTGCAAACGTGATCGAAATAGTGACTTTTGTCCATCGACATATGCCTCCTCATTCATATCTTCCTAATAAACTGTACTCGTTTGCTTGTTTTGTACACTTTCCGCTTACTTTATTCACAACTTCCCTAATTTCCACAAATCGCACGCAAGATCTCCTTGCCTAAATGGTTGATATGAAGTAAATTAAACCTATATGAACGTATATCAACACAAATAAACCAACTCTAAGGAGAGATTAAACCATGGATATTCGCTATGCGTCCCACCCGAATGAAGTTAAACAATTTGATACTGAACGTTTACAAGCTGAATTTCAAATCCAATCGTTATTTACTGAAAACCAAGTGACATTAGTTTACTCACACGTTGACCGTTTTATTATTGGCGGAGTTTTGCCTACAACTGAAACGCTTAAATTAGAAGCTGACACGAAAGAAATGGCTGCTGACTACTTCTTAGAGCGCCGCGAAATCGGCATCATCAACGTAGGAGCAAGAGGAACAATTACAGTTGATGGTACAGCATACACGATGGATTCCAAAGACTGCATTTACATCGGTCTTGGCTCCAAAGAAATTTCCTTCGCAAGCGATGATGCAGCGAACCCAGCGAAGTTCTACTTCAACTCCACACCAGCTCACACAACGTACCCAACAGTGAAAGTGGCGATTAGTGAAGCGACACCTGCTCACCTAGGCAGCATCAACACTTCTAATGAGCGTACAATTTATAAATACATCCACTTGGACGGCATTCAAAGCTGTCAACTTGTTATGGGTATGACATTATTGAAACCAGGCAACATGTGGAACACAATGCCGACTCATACGCACAACCGTCGTTCTGAGGTTTATTTCTATTTTGACATGCCAGAAGATGCCGTTGTCTTCCACATGATGGGTGAACCGCAACAAACACGTCATGTTGTTATGCGCAATGAGCAAGCTGTTATCTCACCAAGCTGGTCTATTCACAGCGGTGTTGGTACGAATAACTACACATTCATTTGGGGTATGGCTGGCGAAAATCAAATGTTTAACGATATGGACGCAGTTGCCATGCAAGATTTAAAATAATCGGTAATCCCATTACAAGAACGGATGAATCCCGATGAATCCATTACGTAGATATGAAACGATCATGGAAGTTTTACTCGCTCAGAAAGAAGTCACCGTAAATGAGCTGAGTGAACGTCTAGAAGTAACAGGAAAAACCATTCGCGAGGATTTAGCCAAGCTCGAAGAAAAAGGGCTGCTTATCCGCATTCATGGCGGTGCTATGCTAGCTCAAAGTGATCAGTTAGGCATTCTCTCTGCGAAAGAACCGAATATCAAGCATGCCGACAAAAAATCGGAGATTGCATCTCTCGCACTCCGGTACATCCAGCCTCGCGATATTATCGCACTGGATGGCGGCTCGACAACGCTTGAAATTGCTAGGCGGCTGGATAATCAGCCGCTTACCGTTGTAACCAACGATCTTTACATTATTTCTGAACTTGTCCATAAGGATGAAATTCGGCTTGTCGTGCCTGGCGGTTATCGTCTGCGCAACATGCTTGCCGGTCCAGAAGCTGTAGACTATGTGCGAGGCCTCAACATTCAGAAATCGTTCATTTCTGCCACTGGGGTGCATCTGCAGCATGGCTTTACGATTTATACCAATGATCTAGTTGAGTATAAGCGGGCCTTAATAAGTGCCAGTGCAACCGTCTATGGGGTTATCGATCACTTCAAATTCGGACAATGTGCGTTGCGAACCTTCGCATCCCTTTCTGAGGTAGCTATGATTTTAACCGATAGCGGGTTGACGGAAGAAACGGCTCAGCAGTTCCGCGAAACGGGCATCCAGATTGAAACACTTTAAGAATAAGTTGCAAAGTTGAAACCTATAATTTCTTTTTTGGAAAAGGAGTACGTTATGACACTTTTTAATCTCTCGGGAAAAACAGCATTCGTTACAGGTGCTTCAGGCGGCCTAGGCCAAGCCATGGCTATCGGTCTTGCAGAAGCAGGCGCAAACGTAATTGCAGTATCCTCATCTGAAAGCGTTCAAACCGTTGAAGCGATCCGCGCATTAGGCGGCAAAGCAGAGCTTATCGCAGCTGATCTAAGCAATGAAGACATCCTTGAAGATGTTGTTGCTAGAGCGATTGGTATTTACGGCGGCATCGATATTCTAGTGAATAATGCGGGTATTATCCGTCGTACACCAGCAGTAGACCACGCGCGTCAAGATTGGCACGATGTGATTGACCTGAACTTGAACTCGGCTTTCTTCCTTTGCCAACTGATTGGTCGTCATATGATCGAACGCGGCAGCGGTAAAATCGTGAATATTGCCTCGATGCTAACGTACCAAGGTGGAATTAACGTGCCAGGTTACACAGCAAGTAAGCATGCGATTGCAGGTGTGACGAAAGCATTAGCGAACGAGTGGGCAGGAAAAGGCATCCAAATCAATGCCATTGCTCCCGGCTATATGACAACAAATAACACGGCTCCAATTCTCAAAGATGAGAAACGTACGGCTTCTATCACTGAGCGTATTCCAGCCGGCCGTTGGGGTTCACCAGAGGATTTGAAAGGTCCTGTTGTCTTCTTGTCTTCGGGTGCTTCCGATTATATGAACGGACACGTGCTTTGCGTGGACGGCGGATGGATGGCCAGGTAGATGGGCATCGGGACACTCGCTCATACCGTCGGCCATCTGCCCTTGAAGGAATTGACAGCGAAGTTAAGCGGACGAGGCATCGACTTCGTTCAATTAGCACTTAGTAAAGCGATTAGCGATTATGATTTAAGTCTTGGGAAATTAAGCCCAGCTCTCGCCTATCATATTGGCGAGCAATTTCATCGCGCTGGTGTGCGGATTGGCGTGCTCGGATGTTACATCAATCCCATTCATCCCGATCCGCAGCAACGTCGCTATGAAATCGATAGATTCAAAGAGCATTTACGGTACGCCAGAGACTTTGGCACATCCATAGTCGCGACTGAAACGGGTGATCTGACAACGTATCTTGCGGATGATGCTAGCGGGTATGAGGCCAAAGGATGGTCCATCCTGAAGCAAACGGTTGAGGAATTAGCAGAAGAGGCCGAGCGTTGGGGCGTTCATATCGGATTAGAACCGGTTTTCACGCATACTTTATCCAGTACAGAGAAAATGGCACGAATCCTAGAAGAAGTTCCTTCTAGCACGTTGGGTGTCGTTTTCGATCCCGTTAATCTGCTGCCTCCAACTGTGGTTGAACCGCAAGATCAAGGAGCTTTCTTGGATCATGCCTTCGCAACTTTTGGCAGCCGAATAGTCCTGACTCATTTGAAAGATTATGTAGTCAAAAATGGTCAAAAAAATGAAATTGAGTCCGGCCAAGGAATATTTGAGACGTCAGCTTTCTTGAAAAAGCTGCACCAATACAAGCCAGGCGTTGATATTTCATTGGAGCGACTCGAAAATCATACGATCGAAGAAACGTTTAAGTATGTTAGAGGTCTTTTATAGTGAATCGACCCCCGATCTCTCCCTGGAGAGGTGTCGGGGGTTTCTCATTACACTAGATACTTAGGACACGGTCGCTCCTCTTCACTTTTTAATATCCGCTTCAGTAAGTACTTCGAATTTATCGCCGAGGTGCTGCTGCAGCGCCTTCAAGGTCGCCACACCAACGGCAATATCCTCCTCGCCTGCCCCTCCGCTCACGCCAACCCCGCCAATGACTTGACCGTTGACCACGATAGGAAAGCCACCTACAAAAATAGCAAACTTCCCCGGCATCATGGCGTGAATGCCAAACGCTTCCCCATGGATCGTCGCTGGCCCGCCAGGTTGATTAAACAGGTGCGTCGAACGTCTATGCCCACTTGCCGTAAAAGCTTTCGCCATTGCCAGCTCAGGGCTCGTGTTGCGTGCCCCGTTCATTCGCTCTAAGGCTAACAAATAACCGCCTTCATCGACGATACAAATCGTTTCTGCCGCTTGAGCTTCCTCCGCAGCTTGAATACCAGCAGCAATCATCACCTTCGCTTCCTCGATTTCTAGCTTCAAGACGGATCTCATGATGCATGGCCTCCTTTGTCGAACCTTATCCGCTTGGCACATTACAATCTCACCTTCGGCACATTTTCCATTTATATGGGGTTTTCGGCGGAAAAAGTCGCATGAGTGACTAGCTAACGAGAATTTTGGCGTAAAAAAAGCCCACACAATCTCCACTGAAGGAGACTGAATAGGCTTGATGCAAATGTTACTTATTCGGTTGTTGCGCGCGAGCTGGTCGGGTCGGACGTTCTACCCAGTTCTCACGGCTCATGCGTTTCACTTGATTAATTGGATTCGAAAGATCAATCACTTCTGCTTTAAAAGGCTGCTCTGCTGCAAGCTTCTCTTTGTAGCTTGTGCCAGGTGCAGGACCGCCTCCACCATTCCGTTTTCCCTTGTTCCATACGCGATTCTTGCTCATGCCACCACTCCACCGTTTTTTGTTTAAGTGTAATGGCAGTTACCAAAAAACGCAAATGCAGATTTCACAATAGAGCAAGCTGGATGCGCGGTGACGTTGGACTAATGGAAAAAGTTGAATTTACGGCGCAAGGAACCTCGAACTACTCTCAGCCTTCTATATCGCCACTGCCTATTTCCAAGCACACACTCTGACTTCTATACCACCACTGCCTTCCTCCAACCACTCACTCTGTAAAATAACTGGAAAACATGAAGCTACTTTCACACAGAATCGCTAATGAAAGAGAATAACTGGAAAACCTACAGCTAATTTTCACCGATTGGCTGATATCAAACCAAATCGCTGAAATTAGCTGCATGAAATCCAGTTATTTCAGATTTTCAAGCAAATTCAGCGAAATTAGATGTACATTTTCCACTAATGACGTGGCGGAAGTGGGGATGGCCTGTTTGACAAGGGGCGCTGATTGTCTGGTGAAACGCCTAGAGGAGCGCTAGTTCCCCTAACTTTACAGATCGAACGCCTTCGCAAGCAAGCGATACGAATGCAATCGCGCTTCGATGTTATGGATCGGCGAGACAACCATGATTTCATCCGCTTGATAAGCTTCATTCAGCTTCAAGATCTCTTCTTTCACTTGCTTCGGTGTACCAACTATCCGTCTGTGGCGGCCATTGCGAATCATGGCATAGTCATTCTCCGTATACGGGTAATTGAGCGCCGTATTCACTGACGGGAACGACGGCAGCAGCATCCCACGACCTAAAGACAAGAAGAATAAGTCCGTGCTCAGTGCCAGTTGATTCGCTTCTTCCTCCGTATCCGCGCAGATGACCAACACGGCTGCTAGAGAGTGTGGCTTCTCATTCAAGATCGACGGTGTAAAATGCTCGCGATAAATTCGCAGCGCCTGCTCACAGTCCGCATTCCCAAAAAATTGCGCGAAGCCGAAAGCAGCCCCCTGATCAGCAGCAATTCTTGCGCTGTCATAGGAAGAGCCGAGCAGCCAAATTTCCGGTGCCGTCGGAATGATCGGCGATGCATGCAGAGCGGCGAATCTATGCCCCGCTGGAAGTGAATCATATAAATAACCCGTCAAATCAGCGATTTGCTGAGGGTATTGGTCAACACCTGTATATTTGCCCTCTTGCAGCGCACGTGTGGATATCGGCATGCCGCCTGGTGCACGGCCAAGCCCAACGTCAATACGCCCCGGATGCAGCGCCTCCAACAAGCGGAAGTTTTCAGCAACTTTATATGCGCTATAATGAGGCATCATGATGCCTCCAGAGCCTAGTCGGATGCGCTCTGTTTTGGCAGCCAAATGCGCGATCAGAACCTCAGGACTCGAATGCGCCAATGCTTGTGAAGCATGATGTTCCGACACCCAGAAGCGGCTGTAGCCAATTCGATCTGCTTCTTGTGCGAGTTCAGTCGTCTCAGCCAACGTCTGCGCGGCATTACGACCTTCTCCAATTTGCGATTGATCCAAAATACTTAATTTTAACACTTGAATTCACCCCCACATAACTGTAACATAAAAAAGAACAGAATAGCAAAAAACACGTATATCCACCTAATAGCTTCTCCAATTCACGAATTTAATGTAAAAATCACATGAACATTCATAAAGTGACAGAATCTCTTATTTTACACCTCTACCAAACTTATCCATAAGATGGTATTTTATTATATACATCCTAGCGAAGGAGCGATTGCCATGAAAACTATTTACGAGAATTATAGAGGTTTCAAAATAAACAAAGATGATAGCACCTATAACGCTATTCACGCGGATCGCATTATTTTTACGCAATCTCCGTTAAGTCAAGTTCTTGACTCCATCGATCATTACATTGATGTGACAGGAATTTCTGATTCATCTGAAGACCTATCTGCCTTTCCACAAAATTAATCAAGCACTTCCACAAATGTGGATATAAGAATGAATTGGAGCACCTACTGTCACCTGGTTGAAATGAGAAGTAATGCCGTAATAGAGCTACGGCGGTATGTACGTGGATGCAAAAAACGCAACTGTCCTTTTTGGGACTGTTGCGTTTTTCTATTTCTCAGTGACAATAGCAACTACAAAATCACATGTTTCACCTTCATTAAATCCGCGACTTTCTGAAACTGGGACGCATTGTGCCCAATCGACATCGCGCAGTGATGCGTCGGCGCTTCTGCAAACCAGCGTGACATGTACGCATCCGGATGCTCACGGAACCTCACCGGCGTCTGTGTGTTGCCGATTTTCATAATCGGCCCGTTCGTGGACTCGCCTTCGCTGGAGATCAGCTTCAGCCTCCCATCGCCAGTCTGCGTCACGTTCAGCGTCGTGATCGCGCCCGTCTTCACCTTGGCTTCGACGGACACGCCGGTCCCTTGCTTGCCGTGATACAGCCCCATGCCGCGCAAAATCGGCTTCCCTTCGGAAATCGCGATGTGGAACGGACCGTCATGGCCAAGCAGAATCGTCTCGTCGATATAATCCACGACGACAATTTCCGAGAAGGAGCCGCCGACGCCGAGAATATCGCTGATTTTCATCGCGACAGCCGTCTTCAGGTCTCCTTCACCTGAGCAAGGAATGCCACGCGCCGTAAGCAGCGAGTTACCGACAATGAAGCCGCCTTGCAGCTTCTCGTACTCACCACCAGGCGCGCCATGGTAATAGTACGACAAGGCGTCTAAATCATAGGTACGCACAAGCTTCTCTTGCGCGGCAGCTACCCGACATGACCACTCCAGCTGCTCTTCCGTTGGCTTCTTCGCAATCGGATCCGAAGGGGAATCACCGCTAATTTGGAACATGTCCTGCAGTTCATCCAGCTTCCTCTTCACATCCTGCGGAGTCACTTCTCGCAGCATGCGGTCCAGATCACACATTTCAAGCACTTCCACGTGAAGACCTGTCTGTGCAGAAATCATCGTAAAATCACTGTACATATCGAGCATCCCGCTATAGGTATTGCCTAAGAAACCGAAGCGGCTATGCTGCAAGGTTCTAGGTACTCCTGCTGCCCGCACCCACTCTTCAATCTCTTTCCACGCACGCACCGCTTCACGGCGCTCATGTGTCACTTCATCCGTCAATGAGATGGCTGGCGTATAGTCAAGACCCAGCATGCCATTGACAACTCGGAATGGGATACCAGATCGGTTGAACACATTAGCAAACTCAGGCACTGGACAAGCGCCACAATGCGCCAACCATTCTCCTGTCGTCGACTGCTCATAATTAAGTCTCGCTGTTGGCTGTAAATTAAGGAACACAACAGGGGCTTTACAAATTTGATGCACTGGCAATACGGTAGAACTCGTGGAGTATGTTGCTGCATGGCAGAAAACAAGATCTACTTGCCGTTCATTCAGCCACTCCCCTGACTTCCGTCCTTCCCCTTCCGTATCTACGAGCCCGTAGTAATAGACGTCTGCCCAGGCGGACATTTTCCGCTCAATGAAACGTCCATATTCTTCTAATCGCTCTTTTAAACCGGGGAACTGCTCCCAATATGCTCGGAGTCCAACAGAATATAATCCAATTCGCGGCTTGAGGCTTGCCTTAATCGCTGGGTAAATTGACATTGAAGCATCTCCATTCGTCCATAAATAATAGCTTTATAAACTAATTGTAATGGCTTACAATCAAGATAACATCCAAGGATCTTGGTTAAAAATAATAGAATCTTGTGACGATCTCGGAGGCACTTCTCTCATGAAAGAAAATTTCACTACCGCGTGGTCGGAAGACTCGATTCGTTTCATCTCTAGCCCCTCCACATTTGCCAAAACGAACCTGTTTTATGTACAAGAGATAGGTCACTTCTATACGCTTCCTGGCTATTTTACAGAACGGGAAGGACTTGATTCCTATTTGATTGCTTATATTTTGAAGGGTGCAGGTCAACTGACTTATCGAGATAGCACATATCCATTAGGAGCTCATCAGTTATTTTTCATCCATTGTGATAGCTATCATCACTATTCAACTAATCCCCAAGAGCCCCTCGAGCTACTCTGGGTCCATTTTCACGGGAGTGCTGCAACAGCCTATTATGATCACTATGCAGCGTCACGCGAGCCTGTTTTACAGTTAAATAACCAATCGTCCGTATCAACTTTACTGCGTCAAACCTTGCAAATCCAACAACAAAGAAACGCGGCTACAGAGTTCCTCACATCGAAGTTTCTCGTTGATCTGCTGACGGAGATCGTCCTCTTCGCACAGCAAATAGGCTTATCCGAATCGGACAAGCCTGCTTATATCGATGCTATTTGTCAGACCCTGGAATCTAAATTTACAGAATCCATCTCATTAAACGAGCTTGCTCACCAACATGCGGTTAGCAAATACCACATGGCCAAACGGTTTAAGCAATACACAGGCTTCTCGCCTCACGAATACGTGATTAACATCCGAATGACTCATGCTAAAGAACGCTTGAAATACTCCGATATGCCTGTATCCGAAATTGCAGCCACCCTCGGCATCGACAATGTCAGCCACTTCATCAATCTGTTCAAAGACCGCACCGGTGACACGCCGCTGGTCTATCGCAAGAAATGGCAGCGGCCTCGGTAGAGAGAGCGAGATTTAAGGGTTGCACATGCACTTTGCAGCTCTCCTGCCCTACTTCAAATCCGTCTCATCCAACACCGCCGGAATCTCAATCCATACCCGTACTCCCTGATCCTCCCGCAACGCATACTGCAGGCCAAAGCCTTCCCCGAAATGCAGCTGGATCCGCTTTTGCACATTAATAATACCGAATCCCTTGCTGCTCTCTTTCCCCTGCAAAATGGCATTCAACATCCCGATATCTGCGGGTCGATAGCCGTTGTCCTCTACGCTGATAATCAGTTTACCTTCCGTATGCTTCACCTTGATCCAAAGCTCCCCATCATGGCTCATATTCTTGATTCCGTGGAGGATGGCATTCTCAATAATCGGCTGCAGGAGCACCTTCGGCATTAGAAAACGTTTGGCCTCCTCTTCGATTTCCCAATACGCCTTGAACGCATACTCATAGCGGAATAACTGGAGCCGTACATACGCCTCGGCATGATTGATTTCTTCCATCACCGGAATGAGGAGCTTGCCCTTACTAAGCCCAATCCGCATAATGAGCGACAAATCCTTAATCATTTCGGCCGATTCCGCCGCCCCCTCCATTAACGTGTGCCAGTAGACGGACTCCAACGTGTTATAGAGGAGATGTGGATTGATTTGTGTATGCAATATCGACAATTCAACTTCCTTATGCTTTAATTCAAGCTCATATTGATCATAAATCGTCTGATTCAATCGATTCGTCATCCGGATGAAATGATTACTCAGCAGTACGATCTCATTTTTACTTTCTGCATGCATGGTAATGGCCAAAGGTTTTCCTGGGTGATAGGAATTCGTAATGCGAGCCAGCCTGGAAATCGGCTTCAAGATCGATTGAATAAAGTACATACTCGCCAAAATCAAAATCAGGAAATAAATCAACATAATCCAATCCACAAGGCGCTGGACTGAGATATGATCACTAATAATCGATTCGACTGGAACACGCATTAGCAGTTTGGTTGCCGTTATCTCACTCGTGTGAATGACCGACATGATCTCTTCATTGTTCTCGATTTGCTTATAAACCCCTTCTTCCTTACCTTCGGGCACACCCATTTTCGAGCCAATCCCGAAAGCCTCGGTATTCGTCGCCAAGACGGTGTTATCGGGATCTAGCAACAGGATTTGCGCATCTTTGTACTTATCAAAAGGGACGAAATCCATCTGCAATGGCGTTTCAATGCCCGAAACAACCAAGTAGCCGATAACCGTTTCACCGTTGTAAATACTGTTCAATTGCCTCAAATAGGCTACAGTTTGTGTGTTGTTCGGGTTATATCCGAATTTATCAATGACTCGAATAATCCCCTTTCCTTTCGCATTACTAACCGCTTTATACCACGAAAGATCCGTCATATCCGTCGAATAGAACACCCCGTTATTCAACAGGTCAGAATTAGGGACGAACGAATATAACTTATCCTTATCCGAGAAAAACAACGAATACCGCACGGCATTCGTGGAATAATTGTTCAAATATTTATCTAACGTTTTGAAGATCTCAAACCGTTCATATTCGGAGGATGACGGAACGCTTACCAGTTGTTGGATTTCTTGCGAAATCATAATTTTTTCCGTTTTTTCTTCAAAATCGCTGCTTTCACGGTCCAGTGTCAAATGACTTCCCCGGACTAATTGGAGCAGAGCTGTCCCTACTTGTTCCTCTGTAATGGATTCCAGCTTCTTGGCAACGACCAAATCCAACACGAGTGTTGGAATCACAACGAAGACGATAAGCAGCAGGATCAACTTTTTCATCAACTTCATATTTTGCAGCATTTTGCGCATCCCCTCTTACCATCCTTTCAAAAAGCTTTCCGTCAAGCTGCCAGTAGCAGCACCGTTGTTAGTTAGGCTATCTGTACGTTCGCTATGCCGGAAAGAAACTCCTTTAAACGCAAAGAAAACGCCTCCAGAATTCACTTTCTGAAGGGCGCTTCTTCCTATCCTTTCACACTGGATACCGATAAGCCACGAATCATAAACTTCTGGAAAATCAAGAAGAAAAGTACCGGTGGGAGCATCGCCATGGTCAACACCGCAAATCGTACACTCCATGGAATGACTGAGTTGGAATACACCACATAGCGATAAATACCAGTGGCCAGCGGGTACATGCTTTTATCCGTCATTACGATATTCGGCCAGTAGAAATCATTCCACGTTGTCGAGAAAGACAGCATGAGCAGCGTGCCAATGATCGGAGTTGACAGCGGAACCGCAATCCGAATGAAGGATTTGAATTCACTTGCCCCATCGATACGCGCAGCTTCCAGGACTTCCTTGTGAATGCCATCGAAGAAATTTTTGAGCAGCAGCATGAAATAGGCATTCGCCGCCGCGGGCAACCAGAACGCCCAGTAGGTATTGATCATCCCTAAGCTTTTCAAATTCAAAAAATTAGGTACGATATACGTTGCAGGCGGAATCAACAGTGTCGAAAAGAAGAAAAGTGTTATCCATCGCTTGAACGGGACTTTCAAATGAGATAACGCATAGGCGGCTAACCCGATAAATAGAAGGGAACAGACCACATTCCCAACATAAATCACGAGCGTATTTTTCAAAAAGGTCACTAATGGAAGGTCGAAGCTATTGAATGCATCATCATAATTTTCCCAAATCCAATGCTTCGGGAAAAAGGTTGGCGGAAAAGTGAAAAACTCTTCCCGCGTTTTCAGTGAGCCAAAAAACGTATTCAGAAACGGATAGATCGTCGTAACCGCAATCGCCACGATAAGCAGCACCATGAGGGTGTAACCGAGTTTGACGGAACCTTTTTTGAAATCATGCTGGGAGATTAACCCACGTTCACCTTGCTTCACGCTTTCTCCCCCTTACGCTGCATGACGTTGTATAGGATGGTCATCCCTATGAGTGCGAAGAACATCAAGCTGCCCATAGCACTAGCTTTACCGAATTCGAGATCGCGGAACGCCGTGTGGTTAAGCCATAGCAAGTACGTCAACGTTGCATTATTCGGACCGCCATCTGTCATCGATAATTGCGCTTGGAAGCCTTGAGAGGTCGTGATTAGTTGAAGAACAAGCAAGAGTCCCATTAAAGTTTTGATGCTAGGCAAAATGATATAGCGAACACGCTGCCATACACTTGCACCATCGATCTCAGCGGCTTCGTATAAATCCTTCGGAATCCCGACGATCGCCGCAATGTAGATTAACGTAGCACCCCCAAAGCTTTGCCATGTTTCAAGAACAACAATTGAAGCCATCGCTAATTTCGGACTAAAGAACGAAACTTGGTCGATGCCTATTTTCTGCAACAGACTGTTAATCGGCCCTACGGCATCAAAGAACCACATCCACATACCGTACAAAACAATGGCGGGCACCGCACTAGGTAAATAGCTGATGATACGTGCTGCCCCTTGAAACCGACGAAGCTCAGAAACCGCGATCGCGACTAATGGTGGGATCCAGAAGCCCAGAATAATACCCAAAGCCATATAGATCAATGTATTCTTAATTGAAATCCAAAGCAGATCATCCTTCAGAATACTCATATAATTTGCTAAGCCAGTGAAATGATTGCCATCTACAAAATCAACGTTATAGAAGCTATAGAAAATCCCTTTGAAAATTGGCACCCACAGAAAAATAATGAATAACACGACTTCCGGCAAAATAAACAGCGTACCCCATAAATACCAGTTCATTTTCTTCTTCGACACTTTGCTTACTGCGATAGGTTGTGAACTCAGCTCTGCATCCATCCTAAACACTCCTTATAGTGAGAAAACCTCTACCCACGACCACTCCAAAATAAGCGGCCGCAGGTAGAAGTAAGTTAGGCTTACCTATTCGACCTTCACTTTGTCAAACGTCTCCGTTTGCACTTTGGTCGCGGCTTCAGACAGTGCTTTTTTCAAGTCCACATCTTTCGTCGTAAACACTTTTTGAATGACATTCGCCATTTCCGTATAGTACTTTTGAGCTTCGTATTGCGCTTCTGGCTTACCATCCCATAGAGCCAACAATTGCGGATCGTATTTGAAGACGTTATCATATTTCGCTAATAAATCGGTATACTTTTTACCGAAATCTGAGGAATCTTTCCAGTAGTTGATCGGTTGCGGAATGTACACGCGGTTTTTACCTTTACGATCTTCGATTTCTTTCTTCGTGGAGTTCAAGAAATCATCCGTGAAATACTCATCCGTAATCCATTTGAATGCCATTTCTTGTTGATCTTTATCGCTCTTCGGATTGATGACACGATAGTTACCACCAAGAACGCCCGTATGCTTACCGCCTTTCGTAAATGAAGGCATAGGATACACAACGAGATCATCCTTGCTGATGCCGCCTTCATTGATCGCCGTATCCGCTGCGTTACCGCTTCCGCACATTACCATCGCACCGCGTCCTTGGGCAAAGGCATTCAATGCATCGCCATAACCTAGAGCCCAGTTTTGTGGAATCAGGTTCTCATCCTTTAGTTTTTTGTAGAATTCAAGCGCTTGCAAACCAGCTTCTGAATTGAAAACGCCGACTACTTTACCGTTTTCTAGCTTTTGAACATCGCCACCGGCTGCATAAAGGAAATTGGTCCAGTTCCATCCTGCTTCGGGTCCTTTGCCCATTGGAATAAAGCCTGCGATCCCTTTGGCTGGATCATTGATTTTGCGAGCTGCAGCGAGCAGATCGTCCCATGTCCAATCCATAGGAGGAAGCTCAACACCTTTATCTTTGAACAACTTTTTATTCAATGTAATCGTCATGACATAACCATCAATCGGTACACCGTAGGTCTTGCCGTTCACAACAAATGGCTTGGAAAGCAGATCATTCATATCTTTGGCATGCACCCATGAACTCATGGAATCGGTAATATCGGCAACCCATTTCTTATCAACAAGCACCTTACCTTCCGTAGCATATGTTGTATACTCAGTTGGCGCACTGTTCGAAGCCATTTTGATCCCGATTTCGAGCGGATTGTACTGCCAGTCGTCTTTTTTGAAATCTGCATTCGGGAATTTCGTTTTAAATCGAGCAATACGCTGATCCAATTGATCATTTTTTTCTTTTTGATCTGCTTTAAAGCTCTGTGCCGTAATCGTTACTTTTTTCGCAGCTGGTGCAGCTGTTACAGCAGCTGGCGTGGATTCTTTTGCCGCTGGAGCTGGGCTTGTCGTGCTTGATGTTCCATTGCTTGAACTACACCCTGCGATCAATACCGTTAACGCAATCGCACTCATTGTAGACGCTTTCTTTACTCTCATGTTTGGTTCCCCTTTCGAATCGCTTCTCACTTGTCGTTGCCACAGTTTTGATTATAAGGGGAGTTCAAAGCAAGGGCGATGTGTCGTATTACGCTAAGTATGTCGTATGTTACGCACCTGATTGCTTCACTTCTGAGATATTAATTCCGAAATGTTTTTTGAATATTTTGCTAAAATGCTCCGGAGATTCATATCCGATTTCTTCGGAAATCTCATAGCGTCGTTTATCGGTCGTCAGGATCAGACGCTTCCCTTCTTCCATCCGCAGCTTCGTGACATAGTCCCAGATGTTCGTTCCCATCACTTTTTTAAACAAAAAACTTAAATAATTCGGACTTAGATGCACCGTATCAGCAATATCCTGCAGTTTCAACCCTTTGTTGCAAAAATGCCCCTCAATATACACTTTCGTCTCAAATACGATTCGGTTATTCGCCTCATCTACGCCAGCTATGGTTAGGTCGGGATTCGAATTGATGCTGTCTTTATCCTCAATATAGAACATGTAGTGGCCCTTATTGGTCTCACAACAAGATAAGCTCTCGAGCGCTTCCTTGTACATCACCGGCCACTGCGTAATGCCTTCACGTATGCGGCTGATTCCGATCTGACTCTTCACATTCAAATATTTCAGCAGATTGGTATGAATCATTTGAGCTACCATCAACAGCTGGTTCACCCGCATTGAGCCCCTGCTCTCCTCTTCCGTTATTTGCAGCAGCAAGGTGAAGGTGGAATTGTGATTATTGAAAACAAGATGGTTCCACTGACTCGCGGTCTCCTCCATAATGTTCAAAGCTGCGTATTTCAACAAACTGCGATCCTTCAACGTGGATATTTCCTGATCATGAATACCGCCACGTTCTAATGATAATTTGATGGTCAACATGCTAAAATACGTGCCATTCATACGATTATCTAGCGTCTCTTTTATGGTAGGTACCTCGGACTCATGTATCATTCCAGTCACCAATTCATTCAAATAATAATTCGTCTCATGCGTCATATGGCCAGGCAGGGTACGCGAGCCTTCCCAATTCGCAAAGCGCTGACCCTTATCTTCCTTTTCCTTCAACAGCTTGGTCACAACGGAAATGAGATGGGGCGGCGTAATCGGCTTAACCAAATACTCTTTTGCTCCAAAACGGATCGCTTTCTGTGCATACTCAAACTCACCATGTGCCGACAAAATCACTATCGGAATTGAAGGATCCTCTAAGAAAATATTCTCGATCAACTCGATGCCATTCATTTTCTCCATCTGAATATCTGTAAATACTAAATCTATTTTCTCCAAATGTATAAAATCCAGCGCCTCAAACCCGTTATACGCGATGAAAACCTCGTTAATGTCCAACTTGGACTGCTTCAAAATCGTCGCAACACCCTTGCAAATCATCGGCTCATCATCTACAACCAAAATATTAACCATGCTGCCACCTCGTTCATTTACTTGCCATAATTCCATTTTATTGTACAACAATCGATGTGAATATGTGTTTTATTACGTTTATTGTGTGGGATGTGTGGATTAGGGGCGTGGAGTGAGTAACTCGATTTTTTGGAGTTACAGAGCTATAATTGCCGCTGTCGCCTCGCGTAACTCGATTTTTTCGAGTTGGATACACCAAACCTTTCGCTTCCAAATCTCGCAATACTTTTCTACAAGTCTCGCTTTTAAGCTGAAGCCATGTACTTACGTCCGTCACTCGAAAAGGTTTATTACCTAGTAACGAGAATCTCAAAACTTCCCGCTCATAAACAGGCAGTTGGAGCAATCCAGCACCTTCCACGTTACCGATTCGACCGATTAATCCATACAGGTTTCTTTGACAGAAACTCGGCTTTCTTTCTAGTTCATCTCGACTATATGGGAAGTAGGTGTAACCGAGTATCGCAACTGAACGCGTACGCGCCCTCTCAAATGAGAAACGGTCTCTCGTGATTTTCTCCGCATGGGTGACGAAACTGTCTTCCTCGAAAACGGTCCGTATTTTAGGGTGAAACACGTCGCCATATATTTTCACACCTGACAAGCTCGTCATTTCATATTCAAGTACCAATCCATCCAACGAACCCAAAACAGGCAGAAGCGCTTCTTCCAAAAGTTTCTTCGTTCCTGTCAGGTCCCTCTGAAACATCTCCAGCCTCTGACCTGCCTAACCTGCTCTTCCCAAAAAAATTTTCATACTCCTTCTCGAACACTGCGATCATCTCCTCCAAAAAATAAAACGCCGCCAGCTCAAAAAAAGAGCTAGCGGCATATGCTTTACGCTTAAAATCATTCTTATCTTCAAGATACCAAATTACTTGACACTTAGCAAAATGAATCTGTTTCTAATCATTACATCATCTCTTAATTAATTTGAAGTCATCATAATGGAAACCTGGTGCAACTACACAGGAAACCAGAACGGGTTCATCGCCTAGCGGTCGCGCCATTTGCCATACATGTGCTGGGACAAGAGCCTGTGGATGCTGACCGTTCAGCACATCAGGACCTAGAATAATTTCTTGTGTCGCTTTAGGTTGCTCACTCGTTCCTCCTAATGTAAGCACGATCGGGCTGCCGGAGTGCCATAACCATAACTCGTCGGACAATACGGTGTGCCATTCCGAAAATTCATCTGGATGAAGCAGGAAATAGATCGAAGTTGCTGCGTAACGCGAACCGGAGTAGGCTTCATTGAGTACTTCTTTAGGGATCTCGAATGAGGCTTTCCATAGTTCCTTGTACCATCCACCCTCAGGATGCGGTTTCAAATCTAACGTTTGAACAAGTGGTGAAAGTTGTTTGGTAATCATATGATTTCTCCTATTTCTCTCTAAACTTACAAAGTATGAATTATACCATAAGGAAGTCTCATATTGTATATGTAAGAATTTCCGAAACCGCCAACCGATATGTACGTATTGAAAAAGGAATCCATCTAACAAATGCTGGGAAACGAGGGATGAAGATGTCAGATAATCTAAACCTTCAATTGAGGGTAGCGAAAGAACGGATGTTTCGGCTGCACAAAGCAGAACGCAAAAGAGAAGATCTTCTGAATAGAGCATATGAACAGGAACGTCTCATACGACGGCTTGAGTTACAGCTTGAATCGGAGCAGGCAGATGTAGAGCGATTGACGCGACTTTCACTAACAAATCTGTTCCACACGATTCTTCGTAGTAAATCCGAGCAACTTGAAATGGAACGGCAGCAAGTCCTTACCGCTGCACTTCAGTTAGAAACTGCCAAACAGGCGCTTCTGGATGCACAGAATGCCTTGATTAAAGTCGGTGATGACCTCGCCAACTATCAACGTGCAGAAGACGACTATAAGAAGCTTATGGCTGTGAAGGAATCCGCACTCTTAAACGCACCACTATTATCAAGTGAGCTGGAAAGAATGGACGACAACATCGATGATCAGAAGCTTTTGGTGAAAGAGCTGCAAGAAGCCCTAACTGCTGGAAAGCTTGTACTAGCTTCTTTGACAGATGCTTCCACTAGTTTGGAGAAAGCTGAAAATTGGGGAAAATGGGACTTATGGGGCGGCGGTGGCATGATTAGCACCCACGCAAAACATAGTCATGTGGATGATGCCAAACGGTTTATTCATCAGGCTAATCACCAGATCCTGAATTTCCGTGATGAACTAACCGACTTGAATCGGAGTTTTCATATTGAGATTGATATCAGCGACACGTTGAAAATGGCCGACTATTGGTTTGACGGACTCATTGCAGACTGGATTGTCCAAGGACGTATCACAAATTCACAAAGCCAAACACTCTCTGCAATGAATAAAATTCGACCCGTCGTTACTCAGTTGCAAAAGGAGTTTTCAGCCGCAGATGCGACTCTATCAGAACTGATTACGAAACGGATCAATTGGATCGAAGAGTCTAGCTTGGACAGTTGATACAAAGAGCCACTCCCAACCAACGTTGAGAGTGGCTCTTTCCATATCCCAGCTTCTATTTCATCTGCTGTAACAAATTCATACAATAAGCTTCACTTTGTAAGGAACGAAAGCAACATCACCAACTAAAGCGGCTTGGTCATCTATCCTCGTACTAGTGTGCACATTTTAGAGTTATCGGTAATTCAAATCACTCACTAATAACGCCTTTTCTTAAAATAATATTGGCATACAACGCCTTTTCACTCGTCGCCACAATGGCATATGCTTTCTTCGCTCGCTCATAAAATGCGAATCGTTCCACGTACTCAATAGCTGGTGTTGCGTGTTCACTGATGATCTCCTCATATTCGCCCCAGATCGGTGTTTGGGCAGGATCTCCAGGAACGACTGCCATAAGCGCGACAGGCTGATCGCTGTATGTATCCAGTGGATACAAGGATAATACCGCTTTCAACAATTCCGGAACCCCATGACCATCAGAACGTAATAGACGATTCGCATGACTGGCTGCCGGGAAATTCCCGTCTGCCAAGATGATTTCATCCCCATGCCCCATCTCCATTAGCACTTTGAGCAACTCAGGCGAAAGGATAGAAGGTATTCCTTTTAACATCATCAACATCTCCTAAATAAGTTTGTGTTACCGATAACTCAAAATTAACAACTTTATGTCTTGCTGTCAATCCTTTATTTCTATACAATATGAAATAAACGGCTACATCGTCCTCTTAAGCGGAGTACGCTTCATCAAAAGTCTAGCCCTTGTAATGTGCGAAACATATACTTTCTATGATTTCAAATTAAACGATATTAGGCTGGCAAAGGAGATTAGCACGTGATAACAATCTATGACATCGCCGAGAAGGCCGGTGTTTCCGCGATGACGGTTTCCCGTGTTATCAATAACACGGGTCGTATCAGCGAAGAAACGCGTAAACGAGTGCGGAAAGTCATGGAAGAGCTCCACTACATTCCGAATGCATTGGCACGCAGCTTAGTTTCCCAGAAGACGCATCTCATTTCCCTGCTCATTACGGACATTACCAATCCGTTCTATACCACACTAGCACGAGGCGCTGAGGATGCAGCCAAGAAGGCGGGTTATCGCTTGCTTTTTGCCAATAGTGATGAGGATTATGCGAAAGAAAAAGATTACGTCGATATGATTCTATCTACACGTGTGGATGGTGTTTTATTTGCGCCGGCTGGCGATCATTCTCGCGACAACTTATTGCAATTACAGAAGCATCAGATTCCTTTCGTTGTGTTGGACCGTGAAATCCCTGGGATTGATGCGGATGTCGTCCTTGGTGACAGCAAAGAAGGTGCCCGTAATCTAGTCGAGCATCTGATTGCGCTTGGGCATCAGCGTATTGCCTTAGTTAACGGTACACAGGACGTTTCAACAGCTCGATTGCGATACATAGGCTATAACGAGGCACATCGTCTTAACGGACTTACCCTCGATGATTCGCTCGTGGTCCATCTCGGGTATCGTGATTTCCACGATGACTCCGCTCTCGACGGACTGCTCCAGCTTGATGAGCCGCCTACGGCTATTTTTGCAGCCAACAATATGTTGGCCGTTGGAGTCATTCAATCGCTGCGCCAACGAGGCTTACAAGTGCCAGGGGACATGTCTGTCGTTTGCTTCGACGACTTCGGACCCGCAGGTGCGATCAATCCTTTCCTCACCGTTGCCGCACAGCCCGCTTATCAATTTGGGCAACTTGGGATGCAGCTGCTAATTGAACGCATTGAAGGCGGAACTAGCGATGTGTCTCGCAGAGTCATACTGCCCTCTGAGCTCATCGTTCGCTCGTCAACACAACCTCTCTCGTAGAGATAGCGAGCTATTGTTCTTCCCATTTATGAACAATAGCCGCTACAATCTCTTCCTTTGTCTCCTCGGTTAATCCATTCCGAAGTTCAGTAATAAATTCAATAAAAAGCAGGGATAAGAGCTCATTCATCTCCATATTGAGCGGTTGATGATGTTTCCAATTCATATCGTCGAAAAAAACACGCATCCGATTGACCTCGGCTGGGTGCAGTCTGACGTTGAGGGTTAAATGAGCAGCACTATCCGAATCGCCCTCCTGAAAGGAAAGTCCCCATTGAAAACCGGGTACAGTTCCCCCGTTCGGTCGCTCATTCGTGTTTACACGGGCAACAATTCCTCCAAATTTGCTTCTAAGCTGTAAAATGTATGTATATAGATCCTTCCCCTTGCGCACATGATCCATAAAATTATCAAATAATAGTTTGACTAGGAATGTTTTGTTGATTCCGCTTAACTCTTCTTGTGATGTATAGACAATATCCTCCAAGAAAGCATCTGCTCGGTTAAAATAATCCCGAGGTGCCCTCACTTTAACCGTCTGGTAAATATCCGTATCCGTTGCTCCCCGTTGAAATAAGCCCGTCCATGATTTTAGTGTGAGCATCCCGAATTCCCCCTTCTTGTCCCCTCTTAAACTATTATTCCAAATCTAGCAGAAAAATGACTACAACTAAAATGAGACTGCCAATTAAATCTTAGCGAATATGACCTCGGTCATACTTATTTTTGGTGGTGATCAGCGCTTTCATTGTTTATGATGAGACTAAGTAGTATAGCGGCGATCTAATGAAGCTGGAGGATACACACATGAATGCAGTAACGACACGGAAAGCGATAGTAATTGGAGCGGGAATCGGTGGATTATGTACGGCCTTGTCACTTCAGCAGCAGGGATGGCGAGTCTCGGTTTACGACAAGGCATCATCACTGAGGGAAGCCGGGGCTGGAATCGTACTCGCAGCCAACGCCATGAAAGCACTCGATCTGCTTGGCGTAGGGGGAACAGTCCGGAACGTGGGGGCACCTGTTGTTCAGGCTGACATTCGAACCTGGGATGGCACAATGATTACGAGTCTCCCAGCTGCCAAACAAGCGGTACTATACGGAACGCAAAGCTATGTCATTCATAGAGCTGACTTGCAAGCAATTCTTGCGCAAGCAGTAACGGCGACAACTCCTATACAGACCAATAAACAATGGATCGACGGGAAACACAGTGATCGAGAAGTAATCGCTATTTTCAAAGACGGTACACAGGAGGAGGCTGATGTCATTATCGGTGCCGATGGTTTTCACTCTGCCGTACGAGAACGACTTTTTGGGCAAAGCCCAGTCCGTTATTCGGGATATATTGCTTTAAGAGGAGTTTGTACACAGGAGGAGGCGCACAACACAAATGATGGCGGGGGCTTCGAGGCGCTGGGACCGGGAAGACGCTTCGGCCTCTCGAGTCTCGGCAACGGCCGTGTATTCTGGTTTGCCGCAATTAATGCACCACAAGGAAAACTACCTCCGGTTGAAGAAAGGCAATCTGAGCTGCTACGTCAATTTCACGGTTGGTACAGCCCAGTCGTGTCAGCTATTGAAGCAACGGAAGCATCAACCATCCTGGCCCATGACATCGTTGACCGCCCCCCATTACCAAGGTGGAGTTCAGGCAGGATGACATTGCTCGGCGATGCCGCACATCCGATGCTGCCCAATTTGGGACAGGGAGGTGCGCAGGCAATTGAAGATGCTATTGTACTAGCAAGGTGCCTCCGAAATCGTGAAATTCCGGCTGCACTTTCAGCATATGAGAAGGAGCGAATGGCTCGAGCTAACCGAATCGTGCGAATGTCTCGGTCAATGGGACGAATGGTTCAACTTGAGAACCCATTACTGATCTACTTACGCAATAAGCTGCTAGCATCCTTGTCTGATGCCCGTTATATAAGCCGCTTCGATCCTATCATTGGTTATGAGGTGTAGTATAGATATAAAATCTTTTTTACTGCTAGATACTGCACATTGGCTACTTTGCAACATAAATTGGTTTAAGCGCAGATATGTCAAAGCTGCAAAACCGGTATGCTTTAAAGCCAAAGGGTGAACATAGATGGAGAATACGAAGTTAGATGACTTAAGAGATCGAATTGATGAAATTAATGAGAATCTGCGAGAGCTGCTCTCCGAGCGAGCACGCATTACCCAAGAGATCGGCCAGGAGAAGGAAAAGCAAGGCGTGCCGAAATTCGACCCGCTTCGCGAGAAGAAAATGCTAGACGCCTTGGTTGCTCGAAATACAGGTCCTTTCGATGACGATACAATTCGTCACCTTTTTAAACAAATATTCCAAGCCTCACTGACCTTACAACAAACGGTTCACAAAAAGCAACTGCTTGTTAGTCGTAAACGGCAGCAGGAAGATACCATCATCCATCTTGGTCCTGCTACTATTGGCGGGAGTAAACCGATCATGATTGCAGGTCCTTGCTCTGTGGAAAGTGTTGAGCAAGTACGCACTGTTGCTGCCGCATTAAAAAGCGCTGGCGTGACCGTGCTGCGCGGCGGTGCCTTCAAACCTCGAACATCGCCTTATGATTTTCAAGGATTAGGCTTAGAAGGTTTGCAGATCCTCAAAGCAGTCGCCGATGAGTTCGGACTTCAGACGATCAGTGAAATCGTGGATCCCGCACATATCGATATTGCGGGTCAGTACATCGACGTGATCCAAATTGGCGCGAGAAATATGCACAATTTTGAACTACTGAAGGCGGCAGGCGAGGTTCGTATGCCCATTCTTTTGAAGCGCGGCTTGTCTGCTACGATCGATGAATTCCTGCATGCTGCGGAATACATCCTATCTCGCGGCAATACGCAGGTTATGTTGATTGAACGCGGTATCCGAACCTATGAGCGGGCAACGCGAAATACACTCGACATCTCGGCAGTTCCGATTCTGAAGCAAGAAAGCCATTTACCTGTCCTGGTCGATGTGACCCATTCCACGGGACGCAAGGACATCTTCGCCCCTTGTGCTAAGGCCGCTTTGGCCGCAGGAGCGGATGGGATAATGGTAGAAGTCCATCCGAATCCGGCCACAGCTCTTTCTGATGCTCAGCAGCAGTTGACGATTGAGGAGTTCAATCAATTTTATGCGGCGATTCAGCAATCCGGATTGTTTTAACAATTATTCTCGATTCCCACTCAAAAAAAGCCCCCAACCCACTGCAAGTGGAATCGGAGGCTTCTTACCTATACCGTTTTATCTACAAAGGAAATTTTATTGTTTTCAGCAAATTTTTTCAACTTAGACGCCATAGCCGCGATGTCAAAACGGTTCAACGTTCTGTTATAGACCCAACGTGGAGACTTGCCTGTCAACTCAATGATAATTTGACCTGGCGCGTGTACAATCTCTTTAATATTCTCCGCACCCAGCACTAATTCACGAGCTAGACCTCGCTTCGAGAGATTCGTTTTGGTCACTCGCAAGTACGGTCTCCGCACGAAATAAATGAGTACACCAACTACCAAATAGCTAAGCGTAGTATACCAGTACATTTTGTCCCCTTCGGTTTTCGTCAACGTAAACAACAAGAAGAGCGAAACTACGATGAAAAACGCAGCCAATAGAATGCTTCTTCCTTTAAATACGACCGGACGATCCGGATCCGTTGAAATAGGCGCCTTCCCTTGTTTGGTACGGGTCAGGTTTGCCTTTTTCGTATTTTTACTTACCATTCTTTCCCACTTGCGTGACATGCCTTTCACTCCCTGCATAATAGTTACCATACTTCTCTTCTCATAATCCCATACTTGCGGCAGAATGTCGATATTTAGCTTGGACGCGTAGGCAAAAGGAGCCCTCTCAGGCTCCCCCTCTACCTTATTCATTCACATTCGAATTGTACAGATTTCCTCCGCCTGTACGCACATCGTTCGCCGCTGTGGTCCCTGTTGCCGCACTTGTTGCATAGACGACGTAGCCTGTCGAACTATCCAAATTCACGGTATTATTATTAAAAGAATTATTCACACCAGTCGCATATTCCGTACCATGCGTACGAACTTGGAAGGCATCTACAACGTTCGCGTTGCCATTTCGATATCCTTGATTATAGCGAACGATCGTATTCACACCTTTTACGTCAATGAAGCTGTCTGCGCTATTCGCCCCACTTATACCCGTACCATTAAACGTACAGTACTCGATAATCGTTCCGCTCGCGCCTTCCTTCACATCGATATGCTCTGCTGTAATACCGCCATCGAAATTCGTATGACTAATCACGTTTCCTGTTACAACATGCTCATAAGGCGAGCTGGAATCGGAACCAACATAAGCACCTTCCCCATACCCTGCTTGATACAACCCTGTATCGTAAATAAGTGAGTACGTCAATGTATTGTAGGAACTGCCGTCCCGGAAATGGACACCCTCATCGCCAACATAATGAACTTCTACGTTGTTCAGCAGATTGTTATTGCCGTTGTCGATGATAATTCCTTTCTGCGCATTCATGATTTCAACATCCCGGATCTGCCAATAGTTGCCCGTCAGGTGAATACCATAGGAGCCATCGTTCACATTCACGCCCTTGAGCACAGCTGGATTAGCAGCATCACAGCTCTGCAGAACGATCGGGTTGGAAGCTGTTCCACTTTGATCCGAATAGAATAATCCTTGCCCGCCTGGATCGCCGCTGGTCAAACGATCACCAACATAATTGCCAGGGGCAAGCAGAATGATAGATCCTGCTGTCGCATTTTTCATGGCATTTTGAATGGCGGCCGTTGTTGTCAGTGCATTCGTACAACCAGTTGGTGGCGTTCCCGCAGAGGTAGTTACATTGATCGTGCTGCTTTGACTCGAAACATTCCCAGCCGCGTCCTTCGCTTTAACATAGTAGCTATACGAGGTAGACGCCGTTAAGCCAGTATCACTTGTGAAAGTGCCCGTAACTGTCTTGAGGAATGAGCCATTCCGATACACATCATATCCCGTTACGCCTACATTATCTGTAGATGCACTCCAGCTTAGATTGATTTGACTGCTGGAAGCTGCTGTGCCGCCCAATCCACTAGGAGCTGTCGGCGCTTGAGTATCCCCTCCCGTTCCACCGCCGCTTTCGACAACAAGCTGCGGCTTATTCGAGGCATTCTCATTACTATTCAATGTAGTGTATTTACCCACACTTTCTTGCAGTGCAAATGAAACAACACCATCTCCTGCTGCTTGTGAAGTCACATAAGCTGTAACATCAATCTCGTTGTAAGTCGTTGTCGTATTAATTGCAACACTACCTGCTGAGCTGCCGACCGTTGGTTTCGTACTCCAGGTAATCGCGGATTGCGTCCAGCTGTCTGTCGTTTGATACGCGGATAATACCGTTGACGCGGATGCACTGCCATAAATGCGAAGCTTGGCACTCGTTACGCCCGAAAGGCCAGAGAGACTATATTTGAGATACGTATACCGAGATGCACCTGGATCATTTTTCACATACAACGAAGTGGCTGTTCCATAATTGCTTGTCGGGTTACCTTCATGCACATAGGAATCATCAGAAGGGCTTAGTGTGGTTGTCGCCGCTCCTGCCACTACTGGAATTGCAAGCAGCATTACGGTTGAGAATAGCGTGACAATCCCTGCCTTACCTTTCCATGCTTTGAAAAGCTTAGTCATTATTATTCCTCCTCTGACTCCATTAGATAGCGCTTACAAATAGAATTATAAGAGATCATCGCATGCACATGTTTCCTGCTATTGTTCAGAACTTGTACTGTGTTGCTGTCTTTTATACCTGCATGCGATACGACTTCGGTGTCGTTCCAAGAACAGTTTTAAACACACGTGAAAAGTATGAACCATTCTGAAAGCCCACCTCCTGAGCGATAAAGCTAGCAGACTTCGACGTGGTCTCAAGTAGGAGACATGCTTCCTTTAATCTGCGGGAAATAATAAATTCCGTTATGGTACGTCCCGTTGATTGCCTGAAAATATGAGATAAATAAAAGGTGGAGAGATGCAAATCATCCGACATCCGTTGCAAATCAAATTTATCCTTGTAATGCCTTTCGATCCATTCCGTGATCTGCCCAGCCGCATGGTTACTGCTCAGCTTTTCCTTCTGTTCCTGGCAAATTTCACATTCATAAGGCTCAAGCTGCTGAAGTATGGATAATAGGCATAAGACAAATTCTTCTTGCTGTTTATGCGTCGAGACACGACTTAGTTTGCTATGTAAATGTTCATAAAATTTGGCTAGATGCTGCTGCTGAGGGATCACATGATTGGTTAAGGATTGCTTCCAAAGTGTGTTAAACCAGGTACGAATACCGCTAAACGCACGCAGCGCTGTATCCAATCTGTAAGGATCAAACATAAGGATAGATCGAACAAATGGACCTTGAATTTGAATGCGATGCAATTGAAAAGGTTGGAAAATCAGAAGGCTGCCTGGCTCAATATTGTACCAGCGTTTGTTCACTTCCACACGGCCTATTCCTTCATACACATAGAGGAATTCCATACAAGAATGAGCATGATAAACCTCCCAATTCTGCATTCGACTTGATTTCTCATGATTCAGATGAAAGGGTTCTTTAGTGACATCTACACTTGTGCTAAGTTTCAACAGCTATCCCTCCCGATTTTGGAAATAGTTGGACGCTTTAAGCGAGCGTGAGCACACTCTATCACTTTCTTGCACAAAACAATTGTACAAATTCTAGGATTTCCTGTGTTTTGTTTAGGTCGATGCACGCACAAAAAACAGATCCTGCCATTTTCCCTTACGAGAAAATAAACAAGATCTGTTTAACATAGCATGTTTATACGTTGACCTTATCTGTACGTTTTTCCGGAGCTTCCAGATGCTCAGGCGCTTCTTTCCCTTCGCCGACGAGCTCCCTGGCTGAATTTTTAAATTCATGCAAGGTACGCCCTACCGCACGACCAAGCTCAGGCAGCTTAGACGGCCCAAACAAGACCAACACAACCACTAAAATTAACATGAGTCCAGGTAATCCAATATTTTGCAGCATACGCACATCATCTCCGTTTCCTTAGTCCTGGTTATGGTGCTTTGGATACACAGCTACAGCTTCAATTTCAATTAACCAGTCAGAGCTAACAAGGCTTGCAATACCAACCGTAGAACGTGCTGGCTTCACAGGATTCGCTTCTGTACCAAAAAATTGCGCATAAGCGTCAAACCAGCCTTGATAATCAAATTTACCTTCTTTAGCTGCATCTGGCGTAACATAGACTCGAAGATAAGCAACATCTGCAAGAGTGAGGCCTTTATCCTTTAATTGCGTTTCAATTGCCTTGAGAATACCTATCCCTTGTGTTTTCGTATCCCCATAGCGTTCATATACGGTCTTGCCTTCTTTATTGATAACAGGCGGCACGGTACCGCTTGTGAATAAATAGGAGGATCCCGCTGGAACCGATACACCTGCAGCAATCGAAGAAGCAGGATTACCATAAAATTCGACTTCGTTAATAGGCTCTGCATTATATTTACTTGACTTCTCTGTCCCAGCCGCATAAGCACTAACACAAATTAGACATGAACCAACGGTAGCTGCTACGATCGTCTTCCACTTTTTCGTTATAATCATCATGATTCACTCCTTCTCCTCTACTCTTTCATGACACGCTCATGTATCTCGGTAACGACTTTCCGCGCAGACTCAATAGCCCCGGCTTGCCAAGCAGTGATATAACTGATGTGCTCCCCTGCCAAATAAATACGTCCATCTGGTTTGCATAGGGTTGGATAGTAGTTCTTACGATCGTCTGCTGTGTAAGAAGCCCAGCCGCCGAGATTATATTTAATCTTCTTCCAATCCACGGAGAAAGAGGTTTCAAACTCCTTGTGGTATTGCGGATGAATCTTCGCACCTTGGCTTAAAGCATAATCCTCTCGGGCAGCAAGTGACATATTACCAAGCTTATCTGCATTTCCTCCGAATGAATAATAGCCTAATAGAATTCCTTTTTTGGAAAAATAGTCATTCGGCGGGTAATAGATATTGGCAATATCCATATTCGTCAATGAGCTTCCGCCATAAATCATCTCATCTTCTTCCCAGAAGCGGCGCTTGAATTGAAGACCAATTTTTCCTGCAGACGCATAGCTAATTTTAGCGATAGCCGTGGACATTTCGGGAGAAAAGTCTGCTTTAATGTTCTTGAGGACAGGAAGCGGTATGGTACAAATGCAGAAATCGCCAGCAATCTCTTTATTTGCTCCGTTATTCAAGTCCTTATACAAAATACGAACGCCATCGGAAGACTGTTTAATCTCGTGCACTTCCGAATTGAATTGAATTTTATCGCCAACGCGTTTCTCGAACGCCTTAGCAATCATATCCATCCCACCTACAGGGTGGAACATCATCATTTGCTGATCATAGCCATACTCACTACTGAGAAATTGACCAAAACCAGAATTAATAATCGCTTTTAAACTAAATGGATCCTTGCGAACACCTGCGTCAAATTTACCGCCCGGCTCTTCCACATAGCCAGCTCTACTTGAGCCTTTATAGAACAGATCCGCATTCAAATCTCCTTCACTTTTTAAATACGCAACGAGTTTCGTTTTTTCTTCTGTCGTCAAAGGTAGGTCTAACGCACTCTGATTTACAGCCTTAGCCAGCATTTCTGCGACATAACCACGTACATCGGCTTTGGCCTGCCGCTTAGGAATTTTTACACCTGACAATTCGCCTACATTTTCATTATAGTAGTATCCGCTCTCGTTCACATTGTTAAAGGGTTCTATGGCAACACCGAATTTACGGGCATAATCAAGCGTCACATGAAATTGTGGGATCCGCATCGGCCCTGCGTTGAAATACATGCCATTATCGAAGCGAGCCACCTGCTTCGTGCCACCGATCTCTGTAACCGTCGTCCCTCTGCGAACCGTCCACGCTCGTCCGCCTGAACGTGCTCTCGCTTCCAGAATGGTACATTGATAACCTGCCATTCCCAGTTCATATGCCGCTGTCATCCCAGCAATCCCACCACCTAGGATGATGACTTTCTTTCCATTGCGATTGGTCGATGTAAGATCCCTTCCCGATGGCGGTGTATAGTCTGCGGCTTTCATCGTTTCCGGGGAGAGTAGGCCTAAAGTACCCATCACACTGAATATTGCGGCTGACCCTCCTAATTTGCCGACTGTTGTTAAAAATTGTCTACGTGTAATTTGATCTTCTTGGATCGGTGTCTTCTCCATGCTTCCATCTCCTCGTGTTTAAGTTTGGCTATCCGCTACTTAAACTTAACAGCGAGGGCATGGATAAGTCACCAATTTGTGTTAGAAAACATCACATAAATTCTAGTTATACTAAGATAACCAACGCTTATTTGATCGTTTTTCCAGATAATGATAGAGTTTCATTAATAAATGTCACTTATAAGTTAGTTAACCTTACATTAAACTGGAGGGATAGGCTGATGATGACAAAGAAAAAGGTAATTCAAATTGGTGTAGTGAGTGAACTAACAGGGTTAACAGAAAGGCAAATTCGATATTATGAGGATCGCAAGCTTATTTTTCCAGATAGGAGCAAGGGAGGCGTTCGTAAATACTCATTCGAGGATATTCAAACGATTATGGATATACATTCAAAGCTAACTGACGGCTTTCATACTGTAGAATTAAGACGAATGCTTGCCGGTTCCTAGCACTTTCATATCAATTAGACTGGAGGACTCCCATGCAAATTAAAGAAATGATGTCACTGGTCGAGCATTTAACAGAATTGCGTACACGCATTATTCGTGTCCTTTTTGCCGTAATCCTTACTTTAATCTTTGGTTTCATTTTCGCCCAGCAGATCTTAACTTACCTCAAACACAGCTCTACAGCATCCGGTATTTCGTGGCACGTATTCTCACCAATGGATGGCATTCGTATTTATATGTTAATTGCATTCGCAGTTTCTCTCACATTGACTCTTCCGTTCATCCTTTACCAAGTATGGGCTTTCGTCAAAAAAGGACTTACGAAGGAAGAACAAATCGCCACACTGCGATACATCCCCTATACGTTCTTATGCTTCTTAATTGGTTTAGCTTTTGGTTACTTTGTTGTGTTCCCGATGTGCATACGGTTTACAGTGGGAATAACCGAAAACCTTGGTTTAACGCAAACCTATGGTGTTGCTCAATACTTTAGTTTTATGCTCAATATTATTATTCCGTTGTCTCTAGCCTTCGAACTACCAATTGTCGTTATGTTCCTTACGAAGTTGAAGCTGCTGAACCCTAAATTACTACACAAAGTCCGCAGATACGCCTATCTGATTCTTATTATTACAGCGAGCTTGATCTCTCCACCTGATTTAATCTCGCATCTGATGGTAGCCATCCCTTTATTTGCTCTGTATGAGATCAGCATTTTACTGTCTCGTTTCGTTTATAACGGGCAGCTTCAAGAAGTGGAACAACAGCACCTCGAATATAGCATCTCTTAAAATAGTGCTTCTCTCTTATTGTTCAACTTTCTCAATTCGGATATAGTTACTTCATACTTCTGCCCTCAGAAAAAGGTGAACTATGCGAATTGAACAGCTTAACTATATCATCGAAGTTAGTCAAACCGGCTCTATTTCTTTAGCAGCTGAAAAGCTTCACGTATCCCAGCCTAACATCTCTCAAGCGATTGTCAGCTTAGAGGAAGAGCTTGGCGTGAAGCTTTTCAATCGTTCACGCATTGGAGCCGTACCTACAGAAGATGGAAAATTAATTATTAGCAAGGCTATAGAAATCATGAATAAAGTGGAAGAACTTAGAGAAACGGCAGGTTTTCAATTCAATCAACTGTCAGGCTCACTTTCCATCGCCTCCGTACCGAGCCTTTGTTTAAGTATTCTGCCTCCAACATTGGCTATCTTCAAAGATAAGCACGCTGATGTAGAACTTGTCATGTTGGAGATGAATTATCCACAGATTGTTCAAGAGGTCCTCGGTGGACAAGTCGATTTGGGACTCATCGCTGTCTCAAGAAATTTTCAAAGTCCCCATACGCAGCTGATCTCGGAACATTTGATGGACTGCCGAATCATGGCCTATGTGGGTAAAAAATCCCCTTTATCGCAGCGAACTAGTATCTCTATTGAAGAACTCCTTCTTGAACCTCTTTTGATTTCCTCTGATTACCTGATCAACATATTCAAAAAGCACGGAGATCCAAAAATCTTATTTAAGCTCGGAAATTCAGAAGCAGCTAAACGGATTATTGCTGAAGGAATCGCGATTGGCTTCTATACGGTAACGGGTATGCGTAATGATCCTTATTTGGAAACGGGAAACATCGTTGCACTCGAAGTCACTGGCGTGGATTTCGGGGTTTCTTTCCAAACCTTACGCCTTAAGACCCGCCATCTGTCACTGCCTTGTAAAGAATTTACTAAGGAACTCAAAACCATTATTGCCGCAATGTGACATCCGTGATCTCACATATCAACCATTCTAACCTTGATTCCTACTATATCTGCGAAAAACCATAAATCCCCTTATTAGAGCTCGAAATAATGTGCCACATTTGTCGAAATTAGACTAACATTATTTAGGGCTTTTCCCTCATTGTCCCTTCCATTTCTTTCAGCTATAGTTACCTCATATCAAAAATCTAGGCATATTCAATACACCCATCTCATATCATGTATAGTTGCTTATTTCTGAAAACCAAATGTAATTTTGCAGAAAACTAAGTTGAACCTTGAAGGGATGTTGATTTCGTATTCTTACTCTAGAGAAAATCCAATTCATCGAGACACAATGTATCAATCCGCAAGATGCTATTATTATTCGCCTGCTTATCGAGGGTGTCGCCCCTCACGAAATTGTTTATTTAAAAAGTAATTCCTTAGATGAAAAAAAACAAATACTTACCGTCTCTGATGCCGTAGGGGGCAAAAGGTACATCCCAGTTTCCAAGCTTTGCGTGGAACGGTTTCAAGCCGCTCTGAAACAAACCAAATATATAACGACCTCGTGCAATCCGCTTCAACCTAAGAAAATTACGGACTTAAGAAATAGTCCTTTTCTTATCAAAATGAGTATGACCGACTATGTCGCAAATCGAGCGATGATTACCGAATTGGATTCTGTTATTCTACGAACGATTTACATGCGACTACGCCGTTTAGCTGAGTATTTCTCCCTTCCTGAGCTTACTCATTTAACAACAGTTAAGCTTGAAATGAAACAACTCGCGATGGTATAGCGTAATCACATTAAAGGCCAATTGGCCTTTTTTTGCGCAAAAAAAATGGATCTCCTTTTTCCCGGAGATCCATCTGTTTCAATCGGTTTGAAGACGATGAACACGTTGTCTTCGTTTCAATAACTCTGGCAGCGTAATGCCTAGCATCGTAATAATTACACCTAGCCATTGCAGTCCACTTACAGATTCGTGGAGAACGATGTAGGACATAATAACAGCCGTCGGCAGCTCCGCTGCGCTCATGATCGTAGCCATACCGCCGCCAATACGTGGAACCCCAATCGCAAAGAACAATGGTGGGATCACGACACCGAACAAGGCTAGCAGCAATGCCCATGGCAATAGTGATTCATGCAACGATCCATTCCACAAGAAATGAGGTGGAAAGATCAGCATGACGATGATAAAGGAGCCTGTTTGCATCACAGCACCTCGTGTGATTGGCGCAATTTGCTTAGCAACCTTACCACTCATGGCAATAAACAACGCGTATGTCAATGCGGATAGCAATCCTAAGCCCACTCCAAGCCAAGAGGGTGCTTCTACCATGCCTTTTAGATAACCACTTGCCATAATAATGCCTACAAATAAGAAAATAAGTGCGATGAGTTTATCTTTGCTAGGACGTTTACGATCCATAATAGCTTCCAGGACAATACCAATCCATGTAAATTGAAATAATAAAAGAATGGCAAATGATGCTGATACATATTGCAAAGCTGCATAATAAAATATCCCGGTTAAGCCTGAACTTGTCCCTACTAACATAAGCAGTAGAGCATTTCGAGGTGAAACACGAAACGTTTGGGCTTCCGCTGATCCTTGTTTAGCTGATTTGGCAGTTACGAACGCCATGATCCACATCATGATTAGTCCAAAAAAGATTTGTGAGCCAACCACCTCACCCACATGAAAACCAGACTCGTAGGCCTTCTTTACGAATGTTGATAACAACCCGAAACTGCAGGCGCCAGCTAATACATATACGTAGTATTTCATGCTAACGACCTCAATAAAATATCTCTGACCGTGTCTCTTGTCATCACTTTGTATTGGCCAATAGCTGGCTTCATAAATGATTTATGCACCAATTCCTCGATACGCTGATCATCAATACCATAATAACCAAGCTGACTCGGCGCTCCGAGGGAATCCCAGAATTGACGTAAGGCCCCAATACCTTCCATGGCCACTTCGTGATCCGTTTTTCCCGAGTTATCGATTCCGAAAACGGACATAGCCAACTTCTTCATCCGCGAAGGATCATCTTCCGCACAATGCGTCATCCAGTTTGGGAATACAATGGCGAGTCCCCCTCCGTGAGGGATGTCGTAAACGGCGGATAATCCATGCTCAATTTGATGAGATGCCCAATCGCCACCATCTGTCCCGCAAGACAACAATCCATTGAAAGCAGTAGTTCCTGCATACATGATCGTCGCACGATGCTCGACATCTTGCAGATTAGACAGTAGCTTCGGTGCTGCTTCCATTACGGTCAGCAAGACAGCTTCCATGAAACGATCCATCATCGGGGCATGTTCGGTTCGATGGAAATATTGCTCTAGTACGTGGGACATCATATCCACAATCCCATATACCGTCTGATCCAATGGAACGGATGTGGTATAGGCAGGGTCCAAAATAGAAAAAGCCGGATATGCCAATGGACTACTCCAGCCGCGCTTCTCATTTCGATCCCAATTGGTAATGACAGAGATGTTATTCATCTCCGAGCCTGTCGCGGCTAGTGTTAATACTGTCCCGAGCGGCAGAGCCTTCTGCGGTTCAGCTTTCCTTGTAATGATGTCCCAAACATCTCCCTCGTAATAAACACCAATAGAAATGGCTTTGGCGCAATCAATGACACTTCCGCCACCAACAGCAAGGATGAGATCTATCTGATTCGCACGGCATAGCTCAATACCTTTTTTCACTGTTGTCAGTCTCGGGTTAGGCTCAACGCCAGACATTTCGACAACAATCCCTTGCCTATCTAAAAGCTGCTTCATCACAGCATCGTATACACCATTTTTCCGGATACTACCTCCACCATAAACAAGCAGCACGCGTTTCCCGGTATTTCCTAGCTCTTGTTGCAATTGCTTGATCTGACCTTCGCCAAACCATAATCGAGTCGGATTAAACTGAATAAATGATTGCATATGTGTGTAAACTCCTTCGATGACTAATATCTACAGAAGTATATCACAAGTCGATTTCAATAGCATTGGTAACACCTTTGGTATAGACACATCCTTTCCATGAGAAAAACCGCACACCTTTTAATAAGATGTACGGTTTGGAGCACTTATATGCGATGTAAAGGAAGTGAGAATGAAATGCTGCAGCCCTGACCTAAGCGGCTTTCCGCCCAAATTTGCCCTCCGTGATACTGCACTATTTCCTTGGCTATTGCGAGTCCTAACCCGCTTCCGCCTGAGTTGCTTCTCGATTTGGATACCTTATAGAACCGTTCGAAAATATGCGGTAGATCTTCCTCGCTAATCCCCACGCCCGTATCCGTTACCTGAATAACAAATTCAGAAGGCTCTTCCCTTATCTGGGCATGAACATGAATAGAACAGCCTCTGGTTGAAAATTTAATTGCATTATAAATAATATTAGCATATACCTGCTCAATCCGATCCACATCCACGGTCAGCATGTCCTGCCCATCCATCTGCGCCATATTCAGTGTGTAGGTAATCCCAGCATTTTGTGTATCTAGTTCGTATTTAGCAAAAAGCTGACGAATCATCGTCACACACGACGTTGACGCAAGCCTGAAATGGAACTGCTTCGTTTCAAGTCGACTCAGCTGATACAAATCCGTAATTAATCGTTGAATTCCCACGATGCGCATATGTACCACGCTCAAGTATTTTTTCTGCTCCTCAGGTTCCTGGATGACATCATCCAGAATTGCTTCTACATAACCTTGGATCGATGTAAGTGGAGTCCCTAGATCGTGTGAGATATTCGATAAGAGATCACGCCGCGAAGTCTCCATCAAGATTAACTCATTCGTACGTTCTTTTACCTTGGACTCCAGATCATTGTATAATCTAGCATTTTCAATAGAAATCGCAGCTTGAGCTGATAATAACTTGATCACATCTAGCCGATCTGATGTAAATGCATTGCGAATTAAATTATTTTCCAAATAAAAGACGCCGACTAGATTCCCTTGATGTAGAATCGGTTCACAGAAGATTGATTTACTCTCCGCCTGTCGTATGTATGGATCGTACGAGAAAAGCGTTGATTTCTTCGCATCATCTAACACGATTCCCTCTTTCATACGCGCAACATACTGGATCACGGATTGGGGAACATTATCACGTGATTCGAGTAAAACAGAGCTAACCATACAGGAATCCTTCCCCGCACTCGCAAGCATCTCTGCTTCAACGTACAAACTATCCTTATCTTTCAGAACAAGAATACTTCTCTCTGCACCCGAAGAATACGTAACAATCTCCATCAATCGTTTAATTAGCTGCTCTAGATTCACTTCACTCGAGAGGGAACGCGATGTATTCATAATCGTTTTGAAATCAATAGCTTGCAGGGAATAGTCACTGATTTTGGTTGTTGCCCAATCTGGAGACTCGCCTCGACCTGTAAAATAAGCCGGATATCTAAGTCTTAGATCATCTGCTTTCGCTTTCGCCCCCCAGTTGACATAACCAAAGTAAGCATCAACGAAATATGTTTTAGCGAATTTTTCGCGGCCACTTTGCTTGTAATACTTCCCTGCAATTTCGCAAGCTATTGCTTCATGTTGAATAAATCCTTGCTCGCGCGCTTGTCGTATTGCAGATTCATATCCTTGTTCGGCTAATTGCCCAAAACCCCTCACACGATTCCATTCTGCATGCATGAGCAAGGTGAGATGAGCATAGTTCTCAGGACAATGAGCTGTCCACTTGTCCATTTTTCTAAGCATTTTCTTAACTCGCCTAGCAAGCCATTTCTGTTCATCACTTGTGACCTCAGGAAATACCGCTGCAATAGAGAGGACATAATAGAAGTAATTTTCAGGTATATGAAATAAACCAAAAGATGCAGCTTGATATAACTCTGTCGACTTCCCTGTCTTCACCGCATCTTCAAAGTAACCGAACAAGAAGTACAGCATCATTTTTTTCACCGAATATACATGGATAATTACCTGATTCGGGTGAAATTTAAGTTTACTAACGAATTGTTCTTCCTCTTCCTGATGATTGCCGAAAAGAATCGGATTCACTGACATTCCTTCCAAATTTAAGGTCAGCATTCGCAGCATCTCGAGCATGAGCAACGTATCATGATGATTCGTCTGTTCCAAAATACGATAGTTTTTAGCCAAATCTTCTTTAACTTCTGCGAGTACGGCTCCTTGAAAATCCTTCATAAGCATTTGATAGGTTAGCGCATACCCTGCAAAAACGAGGTCGCCGTCTTCAATGCCGCACCGAAACGACTCTTTCAAATGTTCCAGGCAGAGTCGTAACGATTTCACCCAAGGGGTAATAAACAATCCCAAAGAGAAATAACTTTTACTGCGATATTGGTGAGACTGAAACCTTGCGTTCATACGCTCGCCAAGTTGACCATATTGATAGCCCCGCTGGTAATCCCCAAAGCCCGATCCAAGAATCAATCCGTACGCGCCATAAACATACGCCATGGAAGGCGTATTCCCATACTTCAAAGCAAGCTGTGTCATAATTAACATAAAAGGGACGAATAAATTAGTATTTACGAAATAGGCAGACACCGCGACACTCATCATCAGATCAATTAATTTCATCCGAAACTTGTCTTCCATAATCGGTAAATCATATAGCTGGAGCGTACTTCTTCGCCCTATCAACCTTCTCACATTCAAGTAAGTCATGACGATGTACATGTTGGATGGTGCTTCAGATAATCGAATGCCATGCTCCGCTAAAGCTTTTAACCCAACCTTGATACTCTGGTGATGCTTGCCAATATTCGTGTGCAGGACCACTTGCAGGTTATATACTTCTAGCTTCTGCTCATTTGATAATGGCCCTTGCAGCAATTGCTCGTATAGAGTTTCTGCTTCCTCTGCTTGACCACTCAGATAGAGGCCTTCCGACTTCTCCAAGCGAATCGCAAAACTTAATTCCTCCTGCTCAAAGCCCTCAATCTGATCCATTACTTCTAATGCTTTATTAAAATATTGGATAGCTGAACGGTACGCATTAGAGGATTTTGCTTTGCGTCCCGCATTATAATTAAATTCGAGTAATTGAATTAATTCATGATGCATGCTGAGCAGAGCTGAACCTAAATTTAAATGATTAACAATTTCAAGCAGACGCTTCTCAATCTCGTCATTCGCTAGTTCTTTAAGCAGCATTCGAGCAATGCTTAGATGCATCCCAGGCAGCTTCGCTTCCTCAACGGAGCCATATACAGCTTCCTGGATGGAATCATGAACAAACATAAAACGGATATCTCTCGCAGCCGCTTTTCCCTGGGCGTCGTTATAGAATTTGTAATCCGTACCTACGGGGATAATCAAACCATTCTGTATCGTCACTTCCAGCTCTTGCAAAGCGTCAACGAAGGATTTTCCCATAATAATACCCAATGCTTCCAAGTCAAAAGAAACACCTAAACAGGCAGCTAAGCGCAATACATTCTGCGTATTAGGCGGCATTCGGTCTAATTTCTCAGCAAGAAGAAACATCAGATTGTCTGTAATTCGCAGTTTTTGAATCTCGTTCATATCCCAGATCCAACGATTCTCCTTATAATTAAAGGAAAGCAAATCTTGCTCATGCAAAGCCGTCAGAAACTGTTTGACGAAAAACGGATTGCCTCCGGTCTTCTGCAAAATAAGCATAGCCAGCTCTGTGACTTGCTCCTCATCCGAAATCAATGACTCGGCTACCAAGGTTCGAACATCCTCTAGCTTCAACGCTCTTAGCACGATTCGATCCATAACAAGGTGCTGCGGCAGCTTATCGAGTAATTGAACATGCATAGAAGACAACCAATTCGTATCATACTCACCGCGATAGGAACCAATAAATAAGAAATATTTCATTTGTGTATTGTTCAATAGCAGATCCAAAAATTGTAAGGAAGCCGTATCTGCCCACTGTAGATCATCTAAGAATAGAACGATCGGACGATCCTTCCCCGAGAAAATCAACAAAAATTGCTGCAGCAAATAATGTAGGCGGTTCTGCGTTTCTTTTTGTGGAAGCTGCTTCGCGTTGGGCTGTTCGCCAATCAGTAAAGCTAACTCAGGCACAAGATCGATAATTACTTTGCCGCTTGTTCCTAATACACTGAGCAACCGATAACGGTACTCTTCGATTTGGCGATTTTCACCTGTTAGCAGCTGCCTCACTAGCTCTCGCATCGCTTGTGATAGAGCGTGATAGGAAACGTGCTGCTTATTCGGCTCGAATCGCCCTGAGAGGAACCATCCACGGTCTTTCATAATCGTTTTCATCGTTTCTGCAATTAGGAACGTCTTACCAAATCCAGACTCCCCTGTAACCCATACCGCTTCCAGGGAGCCATGAATAGCTTGCTCATACACATGCAGCAGCTTATCGATCTCTTTATCTCGCCCATATAAGCCTTGTGGAATCTGAAATCGATCTGTCATATCATACATTCCTACAGTAAATCCTTGAATATCCTCTCCTGCGTTGATTCGCATCAAGCAGTACTCGAGATCCTGCAGGATGCCATACGTGCTTTGATAGCGATCCTCGGCATTTTTGGAAAGAAGCTTCATGACCATATCTGAAATCGGCTTAGGAATACCGCTCAATAATTCCTCAGGCGGCGAAGGGGTCACGGCTAAATGACCGTGAATTAATTCCACTGGATCTTCTGTTTGAAACGGCAATCTCCCCGTCAGCATTTCATAGAACGTAACACCTAATGAATAATAATCCGTCCGATAATCGATGATCCGATTCATGCGCCCTGTTTGCTCTGGGGACATATATTGAAGCGTTCCCTCTAGCATTAAAGGATCCAGCATTTCTTGCCGTTCTCTTGTAAAAGAAGAGATGCTGAAATCGCCCAGTTTCATAATTTGCTTTTCCCAATTCACAAAGATATTGCTAGGATTAATATCTTTATGTATGACATACCTTTTATGGACCTCTCCAACAATCTTGACGATTTGAATGGCAGCTGTTAAGAAGTCCTGAATGGACTTTCTGAACATTGGGAATAAATTTGCTAATGCTTCGCCATCAAAGTCTTCTAAAATCAAAGCAAAATTATTCTGGAATTTTGGAAGGGATAATGGTTTAAGCACGCAGGGAATATCCAGCATCTTCCCAATCTCATACTCGCGCTTAAGTCTGGCAATATCTGAAGATATCGGAAAATCAGAACGAAGTGTCTTAATCATTACTTTCTCCATAGACTGCTTTTGAACCGCACGATATAGGACAGTCCGTTCATCCTGGTGGATGGGTCTGATGTACTCAAAATCCGGAAAAATCAACCTAAAACCCCCTCACAAAATTGCCTGTCAGAACTTAGAATTTAGAACTTTGCCATTCCAAGGAAGTCCTTTTTCGAAGCGCTTCTTGTCATTCTGTCGAAAAACCTTTAACACATCGATATTACCCATCTCGAATTTATACATGTCCCATATTTCACATGCTAACTCTGTTGATTCATCTTGCCTCAGTAAGGCATTGACCGCTCGTCTTGCTGCTTCATTAGCCCCTTCCATCGTCGCAAGATTCGTGTTCGTACGCACATAATCTGACGCTAAGAAGAGATTTGGAATGCCCGTGTAAGCTTCAGGCCGATCTTCCCACGTACCGACACGATTAATGAACAGAAGGGCTTCATTCGTGCAAGCTTGTGCCACTTCATCATATTGAATGTCACTATCCAAAAACCAGGAATGAAGATTCTCGTCCCTCAAAATAACGGCGCCATCTACATTCAGACTTTGCTTCATCTGAGCCCACACTTCTTCCTTAATTTCTTCCGGTGTACAATGCGTTGCCGGCTTACCGTATAGAATACCAGGGGCATCCCAATCAGAAATATCAATGGAGAGCACCCCTTTGACACTGCCATCACCATATTCACTTAAATTGACATCTGGCCAAAATTGTTTCTGGGAAACGGAAGTCAATGACCATGGTGCATCCAAGTAAATCACATGACCATGCGTTACCGGGACGTCCTCTTTCAAATAATATTGAATACCGTTCATCCATGCGACCGAATCCACGAGTCTCTGAATACCCTGAAGTGATGGATCCGCCTCGAGCATAGCCTCAGTAATTAACGGCCCCATCACCTCAACAGGGAACGCAGCGATATAGTAATCCGCTTGAATGTGGATCGTCTCTCCGTTCTCAGTAATCTCCGCACTGCGAATAACCCCATCAACGCAATGGATACGCTCCACTTTGGCATTTAAATGATAGTCGACGCCTCGCTCCTGAAGAAATGTCAACCATGGGTAGATCCATTTGTCATTCGTTGGCCCATTCAAGAGACGCACAAAACTCTTTCCTGGCGTAGATAGATTAAGCGTCATCTGAGCAGCTACAGGCCCTACAGTTTGCGTACTTGCAACTTTGGATTGACAGGCAACCAGCGTTTTGGTGAACCCAGCAAATATATTCTGGAATGCAGGAGATTGCTTCTCCGCCTCTATGAAATCCCACCAATCGATCGTTTCATATTCCTTACGAATACGCTCTTCACAGCTTGTCATGACTTGCCATAACTTCCGACCATATTGCTCTAAATCTTCTGTCGTAAGCCCCAGCTTATGACTCATCAAATCCTTCGCCAGTACAAAATTATCCTTGTTGACTACGATTTTAGCAGGGAGAGGCTGCAGTGGCGCTGTATTGGTAGCGATATCTAATCGCGTTACTTCCATTAAATTATCATAGACAGTTTTATTTTCGTAAGGTATACGTTTCAACGTATCAATGACATGCCGATAAAAGCGCGGGAATAAACGAAAGCCGTGTTCTCCCGGCAGATCCCTTCTTCCACCTTTTCCGCTACCTACAAAAGGCATACTTCTTGCTTTCCCGCCTGGAATACTCTTAAACTCGTAAACAGACACTTCATATCCTCGTCCGATCAGCTCATGAGCAGCACTCAACCCAGCAACACCGCCACCCAAAATTGCGACCTTTTTCAACATGCTTCCTCCTCATTTTGGCTTAATTTGTCAAAATTTATGATTTCTCTATCATATCATTTAGGTCCTCTTACGCATAGAATAATCCTACTAAAATATAAGAGAGTAAGTTTGCAGTTGCAGTAATTGGCTCAATTTTCTCAAGAATATTCCAATATGAAGGAAAAAGATGTACAGTTAAGTTAATTAACAATTAGATTTCAATAACGACTGCTCCTAAATTCCTATCCGCCTTCGAATCCTTTATAATAGAAAAGTAAACCAATCATACACGCCAGAGAGGATGGTTATTCCATGCCCGATCGAATAGGTACACGATACGTGCCAACTACACAAATCGTCTCTTTCCCTCATGGAACTCTCCATTATGGTGATGATGTATTTCTGACTCGCAAAGTCTTACTGTATCGTAAAGCGCTTCGTCACAATCAACTCGGTGTTGATTATATAAGCTCACTTCAGGATAAAGCCGCGTTTATTCACGATGGATTTCATCACATGTTGGATACTTCTATCGCCGAGGATGCCGTCACCATTATTTTGCAAGCGAAAAGCGGTTCACTGTTTGCTCATTCTATGTTTAAACGCAAATGGACCTATGCTGCCGTTGTTGCGATCATTAGCGACTTAGGAGTTTCCTTGCTGGATGCCATGGAAGACAAGATTACGGGTTTTTCCGTACGTCCAGATAATTTATGGTTAACCGATCAGAATAAACTTTCCGTCATCAACTATTGGGAGACAGATGAGCCCCAAGAGCAAGGAGCCGTTGGCCTTTGCCGTTTAATGATTCAACTACTCACAGGGAGCGAAACGATTTCAGATGCATTCGAGGTTATGCACACGAGTCTGGAGCGCGCTTCGATTCCAAGCGCGACGACAGAGCAGAAATTAGCTTTAATTCGCCTCATCAAATTTATTTGTCATGGGCAGTCCTCGCTCTCTTCGCTCGTTTTCGGACTGCGGAGCTTACCTCCTTCTGTCCCTAGCAACAAAAGTATAAAACAAGCTGAGCCGATCCTTGAGAAATCCCCTGAAGTGCTGCCAACAGCACAATATGAGAGCCATACCCGTTCTAATCGCTCGGCTAAACTGATTGCGCTAGGCGCCGTTTCAGCTCTCGTGATTGGAATTATCTCCGTGTGGTATCTGTGGCCAGAGCCAAAAGTTGTGCAAACTGTCGTCATCATCTCTCCGACGCCTACAAGTACGCCAATTGCAACCAGTAGTCCAAGTGCCACACCAAACGCTAAGCTAACGAGCATGAATGAAGCCCCCGAGGAAACTGTCGTACCTAATCTAGTAGGCAAAACACAAGCGGATGCGGAACAATTGGCACTAGCTGCCGGACTCCACTACAACTTCGTCATTGAAACAAGCACACAGACGAAAGGTACAGTAACGAAACAGGAACCAAAAGCTGGAACGAAAGGCTTGGTCGGGGATAATGTAACGTTTTGGGTGAGCAAGGGGGCACAGTAAAGAGACAAGAGTGGCAAAGAGTCAACGCGAGCGCTGTACGGCGCCAGGAGAGGGATGAACGCGAGTAAAAGGCTCATGGTGAATAAGTGAAAGATCATTGAGCATACAGCCAGAATGACGCGCTAAGTGACTGCTTGGGTGAGCGAAGCGGCACAGTTATCACACACCAAGCACATAATGCACGCCATTCAGCTCACTCCTCTGCAACATCCAGTTGCCAGAACCATCTCGAGCACCATTTCGGGCTCCAGGCCCAGCTTTAACTGGAATACCTACAGCTAATTTTAGGTAAAATAGCTGAATTTTACATTTAGATGGATAAACTCCTGTTAAATTTCGGATTTCTGCTGATTTGGCAGGGAATGTCCGAAAATAGCTGGAGTTTTTCCAGTTATTTACCTTTTCTCAGTAGATTCAAAGGAAATAGATGGACATTTTCCATCTATTTCACATTTAAGAGCCAACAGAGGTATGATCACCTCTCGAAAGGGCTGTCAGCAGAACTCTCGGCATCTTCGCAGGTATCTACTTCCCCATTCAAAACACGCCTATTCACGCAAACTAAGAATCAACTAGTTACCTAAACACCAAGCTCTCCTCCACAAGTAGCTAATTTGGGTTGCGCTCGAGAAGTTTCGGAACGTCGAGCGGCAATTCGGTTCTCACTGAATTGCGGTATGCAGCCTCCCGCGGCAAACAAAAAAGCAGTTCTAGTCGCTAACGACTCGAACTGCTTTCCATTTTAAGCGTGGAAATCTTGACCCGAACGAACTTCCTTCACATAACCCGCGCGGATAACGAAGTCGCCGAAGTGTTCTTCAGCTTGACGCTCTTTGGCGTAATGAGGGATGATCGTTTGCAAGGAATCTAGAATTTCGGATTCACCGATGTTTTCTTTGTACAATTTATTCAAGCGGTTTCCTGCGAATCCGCCACCGAGGTACATGTTGTACTTGCCTGCAGCCTTACCGATAAACGCAAGTTCAGCTAGCATAGGTCGTGCGCAACCATTCGGGCAACCTGTCATCCGAATCGTAATTTCCTGTTCACGAAGGCCTACACCTTCAAGAATGGACTCAACTTTCGTAATTAAAGAAGGCAGGTAACGTTCCGATTCCGCCATCGCGAGTCCACAAGTTGGGAACGCGACACACGCCATTGAGTTTCTACGCAATGCAGAATAGTGAAGACCATCTGTAATGCCGTGATCTTTGATCAGGTCTTCAATTTTCTTCTTTTTCTGAGCGCTTACGTTGCCGATGATCAAGTTCTGATTCGACGTGAGTCGGAAATCTCCACTGTGGATCTTAGCAATTTCACGAAGACCCGTCATCAGACGATAGTCTCCATCATCCATCACGCGACCGTTCTGAATGAACATCGTGAAATGCCATTTGCCATTGCTACCCTTCACCCAACCATAACGATCACCGTTGGATTCAAAATGGAAGGAACGAGCTGGTTCAAGGTTCCAACCCAAGCGCGTTTGTAGTTCATTCACGAACCACTCAATACCGCGATCGTCGATTGTGTATTTGAAACGAGCATGCTTACGAACGGAACGATCACCGTAATCGCGTTGGATCATGACTGTTTTCTCAGCTAGATCAACAGCCTGCTCCGGTTTAATGAAGCCGATCACTTGACCCACTTGCGGATAAGTTTTGACATCACCGTGTGACATCCCCATACCGCCACCGACGGATACGTTAAAGCCCACCAAACGGCCTTCTTCAATTACCGCGATGTAACCAAGATCCTGTGAGTAAACGTCTACATCGTTGGATGGTGGAACTGCGATACCGATTTTGAATTTACGCGGCAAGTACACAGGTCCGTAAATTGGCTCTTGCTCTTCCGCGTCGCGGCTATCGACGATTTTCTCGCCGTCTAACCAAATCTCATGATACGCTCTCGTACGTGGGTCCAAGTGGTTCGAGATGCGATTCGCCCACTCATATACCTCGCCGTGAACTTCGGATTGGTATGGATTCGGGTTACACATCACGTTACGATTCACGTCGCCACATGCAGCAAGTGTACTAAGCATGGACGCATTAACTTCTTGAATCGTTTTCTTCATGTTCCATTTGATCACGCCATGCAACTGGAAAGATTGACGCGTCGTAAGACGAATGGTGCCATTCGCATACTTCTGAGCAACGCGATCCATCATCAACCATTGGTCAGAGGTTACGATACCGCCAGCAGCACGTACACGCAGCATGAACTGGTAGGCAGGCTCTAGCTTCTGCTTCGCACGTTCGTTACGTAAGTCACGGTCGTCCTGCATGTAGCTGCCATGGAATTTCATCAAACGGTTATCATCCTCGGGGATGGAACCTGTGATGCGATCCTCAAGCGTTTCTTCTAGACTTCCGCGCAGGTAGTTACTGCGAATTTTAATTTGTTCAACATCACTATGCGGCGCACTATTCTTCGATAGTAAATTATTTTCTGACATCTTGAGCTTTCTCCTCTCGCGATCGCGGGGATCCCGTATTAATAAACATCCCGTTGATAACGTTTTTGCTGTTGCATATTAGCCAAATATTGCACGGATTCTTCGTTATTTAATCCGCCCTCTTGCTCAAGAATCGTGAGCAGCGCAGCATTCACATCGTGTGCCATCTTCTTCTCATCACCGCAAATATAGACAACAGCGCCTTCTTGCAGCCATTGATAAAGCTCGCGACTTTTCTCTAACATGCGGTTCTGTACGTATACTTTTTGATCCGTATCACGGGAGAAAGCAACGTCTAATTTCGTTAGAACGCCATCTTTCAACCAACGCTGCCATTCAACTTGATACAAGAAGTCTGTAGCGAAGTGTTGATCCCCATAGAATAACCACGTTTTTCCATCTGCACCCGTCTCTTCTCTCTCAGCAAGGAAAGAACGGAATGGCGCTACGCCAGTGCCAGGTCCAATCATAATGATCGGCGTTTCTGGGTTCTCAGGCAGCTTGAAGTTCGGGTTGTTCTGAATGTATACCGGCAACGCTGCACCTGATTGTGCGCGCTCTGCCAAGTGAACGGAACACACACCATAACGATTACGTCCATTCGCTTCATAACGAACCGCACGCACTGTGATGTGTACTTCATCCGGTGAAGCCTTGGATGAACTTGCAATCGAATACAAGCGAGCAGGCAATTTGCGAAGCACAGCTACGAATTGACTAGCAGACACACCTTGTAAGGAGAAGTCTTGCACCAAATCCAATAGATCGCGACCAGCAATGTATGATTTCAACTCAGCTTCATTGCCAGCAGCAACAAGCGATTGGAGCTTATCGTTTGACGTCAGCTTTGCCACTTGCTCCAGTAAAGGTTTCGTCAATACCGTGATTTCATAATAACGAAGCAGCGCTTCTTGCAAAGGACGCTCTTCCCCATTTTTGTTTACAGCAACTGGCGTGCTAGCATTCCAGTCCATCGCTTGAATCAATTCATTGACAAGACGTGGATGATTCTCCGGGAATACACCTAAGCTATCGCCTGGTTCGTATTGCAAATTGGAACCCTCTAAGGAGATTTCCACATGGCGCGTTTCACGATCGGAGCCGCGGCCATTCAAGTTCAAGTTCTCAAGTACTTCCGCTTGGAACGGGTTCGTTCTGGAGTATTCCGACTCCGCGGAAGCTGCACTTCCAGCTACGGCTGCTGCGCCACCAACGGAGACACTAGCTGAAGAAGCGTTCAAAGCGTTAAGCACGCTTGTAACCCAAGCCGCAGCCGGCTCATCAAAGTCAACATCGCAATCAACACGTTCAGTTAAGGATTTACCACCAAGCTCCTGCAATCGCTTATCAAAATCTTTACCCGTTTGACAGAAGAATTCATAAGATGTATCACCCAGCGATAGAACTGCATAACGAAGCTCTTCTAATTGGGGAGCTCTTTTGCTATGAAGGAATTCGTAGAATGAGATCGCATTATCAGGCGGATCGCCTTCACCGTGTGTACTTACAATCATGAGTAGGTTTTGAACCTTCTTCAGATTGTTTGGTTTGAAGTCGCTCATCGAGGAGAGCGTGACTTGGAACGCTTGCTCTTCTAGCTTCTTGGCAAGCTTTTTAGCTAATCCATGAGAATTACCTGTTTGGGATCCGAAAAGCACAGTAACTTCTTTCGAAATGACAGGTTGACTAACTACAGCCGTTGGTACGGAAGTAGCAGGCACTGCCACTGAATTTGTCGAACCTTGTTGAGCTGTTAGATAGCCACTCAGCCAAATACGTTGCGTATCTGTTAACGTTGGCAGGACACGGTTGAGCAATTCGACTTGCTCTTGGTTAAACGGACTGTTTAAGACTTGAAGTTCCAACAAAATCCACCTCATCAGCATGTATTGATAAGCTTTGCTATTTTTCGCACTATTTTTACTCTCCATTGAAAACTAACATAGTGCGCACCTTAGGTCAATTAGAATCATCTTATGAGACTTATAAGGGGAATTGATATATGGTTAAATTGGTACTTTTCATGCAAAAAATGACCCCATTTCGGGGTCATTTCAACATTTTCTGACATATTTAACCTTTCACAGCTGACCCTACGGTCATCGCTTTCTCAACTTGCTCACTGAAGAGGACATATACTAAGACCGTTGGCAAGCTTGCAATTGTCATCGCCGCCCCCATCGCGCCCCAGTTCGTTGTAAACTGGCCTTGGAAGAACAGTAATCCGAGCGGTAAAGTTTTCAGCGATTCTTTGGTAATTAAAATGAGTGCCATCGTGAATTCATTCCAAGAGGATAGGAATACGAAAATGACCATTGTCGCCATTGCCGGCTTGATAATTGGTAAAATGATGGTATAAAACGTCCGATATATGCTCGCCCCATCCATACAAGCGGATTCTTCAAGCTCGACCGGTATGGAACGAAAAAAGCCGTAAAACACCATGCTGGAGAACGAAATATTAAATGCAATATAAGGAACGATGAGTGCACCATACGTGTTGGCTAAGTGGAAATCACGAACAAGAATAGCCAATGGGATCATGATCACTTGGACGGGAATGAACATCCCAATGACCACATAGATTCTTGCCACCTCTTTGAAGCGCCATTGCATGCGAGCAACCGCATAGGAAAACGTTACGGAGAGGACAATCGTCCCTACAACGGTGCAGGCTGCCACGAGCAGGCTGTTGCTAAAGTACTGCGGTACATTAAATTTGGACCAAGCATCCACATAATTTTCGAAGCGAAAATGAGTTGGAATCCCGAAAGGATTCGTTACGAAAATTTCATTATTATTTTTCAGCGAATAGAAGATCATCCACAATAACGGATACACCGACAATCCCGCATACACCCATAAAAGGATGCCAAGGAGCGGATTTTTTTTACGTAATTTGAGTAGGCCGTTCATCTTTAACATCCTCCTTAAAGTTTTCGTAAGAAAACTGGCTTCGTAAGCATTAACTTAAAAGGTAATACGTTCACGTGCGATAAGTTTATTAATCGCTAAAGTTACGATCAAACATTCAATAACAAGGAACGCTGCTGCCGCACTGCCATAACCGAATTCGCCAACACGGAAAGCAGAACGGTACATCAGGTACGTCAACGTGTAAGTGGAGTTACCTGGCCCGCCGCCTGTCATGATAAACATGTTAGCAAAAGCATTCAACCCGCCTGTAATCGCGAGGACTAGGCAAAATTTGTACGTCTCTGCGAGCATCGGAATCGTAATCTTCATATGTGCTTTGAATTTGGAAGCGCCGTCGATACGTGCAGCCTCTAAGTACTGTTCAGGTACAGACTTCACAGCCGCAAGAAGCAACGCAAACTGGTAGCCCATATACTGCCAAGCATTTACGAAGGCAATCGCGAAAATCGCTGTTTTGCTGTTCGTCAACCAGTCTTGACGATAGGAGATGCCTAGCGCTTCAAACACCTTGTTGATCAACCCATACTCACTGTTATACATCGCCAACCAGAGCTGACAGACGACTGTAATCGAGAGCACGACCGGAATGAAGTAGGAAATGCGCAGAAGCTTACTCCCTTTGAAGCCCTCGGCTACGGCAAAAGCGAGCACCGACCCGATCCCAATTTGCACAATGGCTAGGATGCCTGCAAACACGAGTCCGTTATAGAGGGACGTATAGAAAATACTGTCTTCAAACAATCGCGTGTAATTATCTAGGAAAATAAACGTGCCTTCGCTCAAACCATCCCACTCGTAGGTACTGCGGTAAAAGGTTTGTAAAATCGGATAAAACACGATCACTGTATACAAAAGGAGAGCCGGCAGCGTGAACAGCATGATCGCCGCTTTATTTCCCATGAATTTGCGCATGTCATCACTTCCTTTATAGAGTAGAAGACTCACCATAGGACGAGACGTTCCACGGTGAGTCTTCCATGTCATAGAATCACATTTATTTCGCTGTTACGGCTGCTTTATTCAAATCTTTCACGAATTGATCGGACGTATAGTTACCTGTCATTAGGTTTTGTGTAGCATCTTCAAGTGCTGCTTTGAACTTCGGATTGGACAAGCCCCATGAGAACGCAGTTGTGCTTGTGATTTTCGGAATATCCTTGGAAAGCTGATCCATCATAGGAGGGAACTGCTTCACAATCGGCTTATCAACTTTAGTAGCTACAATCGGGTTACTGCGGTTCGTGAACTTGTACTCGGCATATTTCAAGGAGATGAACGATGCAACTTTCGCTGCCAGCTCTTTATCCTTCGTGTTTGCGGAGACGGCATATCCACCTGGACCACCGCTGCCACTGAATGCTGTTTTACCTTTTTCATAAGCGGCTGCATCAGCTGCTGGCAAGTACATGTAACCGGCTTTGTCGCCAAGTGCTTTCGTAGCTGCTTCAATTTCCCATTGACCGTTAATGAACATGGCTGCTTTTCCTTCATGGTAAAGTGCCGCGGCTTGATCATAGTTCAAGTTCGTTGCGCCTTTTGGCAGCATGCCTGCTTTCACAAGTTCAATGATTTTATCAGCAGCTGTTTTGTACGCCGCGTCTTCTGCTTTGGCCGTACCTTTATCCAACTTGTTGATACCGCCTGGCTCAGCACGTGTTACGAACATGTCATACAGCGCTACGCAAGGCCATTTCTCTTTGGCGAAAATGGAGAGCGGTGTAATACCCTTCGAATTAAAGGTTTTAACAGCCGTCATCATTTCATCGTAGGTTGTTGGCACTTTCACGCCGTTTTGTTGGAACAGATCTTTGTTGTAGTACAGGAGAGCTACTTCATTTCCTGCATATGGGAATGCGTATGTGTGACCATCATCCGTCACCAATGTGTTCATGGCGCTTGGCTGCATTTTGTCCTTGAAGCCAAACTTCGTTACATACTCATCCAACATCAGGATGTTATTGGACTTTTTGAACGTGTCAATAATGTCTAGACCTGCTTGGAAAATATCTGGCAAATTACCAGTCGCTGCATACGTCTTCAACTTCTGACCATCATCTTGTGCTTGGATATCTAGCTCTAGCTCGACATTCGGCATTTCCTTTTTCAATTCAGCTACCGCATAGTCATAAGGTGTTTTCGTATCTTCATCTGCATATTGCGCATAAATTCGTAGTTTTACTGGTTTCGCATCCGCCTTAGCCGGTGCTGTCGTTGCTGCAGCTGTTGCTGCTGGTGCTGCGCTGGTTGTTTCTTTCGGTTTTTCTGTGGAACCGCAAGCTGCTAGGCTAGTCGCCGCGAGTAAGCTTACGAGAGTAACTGCCATCTTTTTCATGTGTAGACCTCCCAATAATTCTTGTGCGTTTCTCCTCTTTACATCCTCAGTATAGAGGCAAAAACCCACAGTGATAATGGAATAACTGAGGGCTTCTTGTAAAATCCGCACATTCGTGTGCAGTCGTTATAAGCGATTATTTTCATACTCACTGGGCGAATAGCCGAAGAATTTTTTGAAGCTTTTGCTAAAATAACTAGGGTCATTGACCCCAATCTGCTCCGCAATATCTGCCAACCGAATGTTGCCCTTGCCTAGTAATTCCTTCGCTTTGTGCATACGCACATGCGTCACATAATCCGTTACGGTCATCCCGATTTCCTTCTTAAATATTGCCCGCAAATAGCTAGGGTTAATGAACACCTGCTGGGCAATCTGATCCAATTGGAGCTCAGAATCCATATATTGCCCCTCGATGTATTCTTTGGCCGATTGAGCAATCTTCGAGGATCTCGTCTTCTTGTGCTTGTTCGTATATTGAATCGCCTTAGCGAAAAGCTCCTTGATCCATGTCGATGTGCTTTCTATCGAACCCAAGCGCTTGATTTCACTATAGGGATAAAAGGTTTCGCCGAAGCAATCCTCAATGGGATGCCCCATCTCCGTGACGTAGGACAGGCAAACAGAGATTAGTCCCATGGAAATCACATAGGTATACTCCAATGACAACCTTTGCTCCCGAATGGATTGGAAAACTTCTTCCAGTTTATCATCTACCTTATCCGCATTATGCATGCGTAAGAGCACGAGGAGCTCCTCGTTGACTTCCGTTGGGTAGAGTGCCTGCTTGCCAGAATCGAGCACACTGGAACCATATGAGATGACGCGATCGTTTCCTAATACGAACTTGTTCTGTAAAGCCTCTAACGCTTCTAGGTACGAGGTTCGAATACCGCCGTAGCCAGACTGACTCCGACCGACACCAATGGTGATCGTGAATTTCAAATACTTTTTGATCAGAAAAATGAGCTTCTCATACCCTTCCAAGGCAGGAACCTCGAGTTCTCTGTTCCCTTGGTGCTCCACAAGACAAATAATCCTTCCTTCTGGTCCGTTGAAAATAAGATGATGCCCGGTTTCCTCCAACGCTTCGTTCAAAATGTTCGTAACGGCATATTTCCACAGTAAACGCTCGCTCACTTGGTTCCATTTGACATCCATATGGTCAATCTCAATACACGCAACGACGAACAATGAGGAGGCGAAAGATTCCCCGAGTTGCTGGAGCTTCTGGGTCGTTTCCTCTGGGGACTGATGATATTCACTGCTAAGCAAATGGTTCAAGTAGCTTTCTTTCATCAATTGCTGATTTTCCTTGAGAGTGGATCTTTCTTCCCTCGCTTTTTCATGTTCTTTCTGCAGCTTCAGCAGCGTTAAAATGAGTTCATCCTTGGAAAAAGGCTTGAGGATATAGTCTTCCACGCCGAGCTTTAGCGCCTTGCGCGCATAATCAAATTCATTATGTCCTGTGATGAGCACCACACTCGTAGCCGGGTAGTGCTCCTTTAACTGCTCAGTAAGGGTTAATCCATCCATGAAAGGCATTGTGATATCTACAAGCGCTATATCAGGTTGATGCATTTGAACTTGCTCGAGGGCTTCGATCCCGTTCTTCGCTTCGGCGCAAAGTTCAAAGCCATAGGCCTCCCAGTCTAATGCTGAACGCAAATATTCACGGAAAATCGATTCATCATCGACGATTAATATTTTCTGCATACGTTACTCCTCCGTACTCTGAAAAGGCAGCCATAGTGTAACTTCCGTGCCTTGTCCTTGTTCACTTGTAATTTGCAATCCATATTCATCTCCATAGTACAATTGGATGCGGTCATTCACATTCTTGAAGCCATATCCCACGGCCTCTTGAGGAGATTCCGTCTTTTTCACAATGGATTTGAGCCGATCTGAATCCATGCCCACGCCATCATCTGCGACAATGATTTTTATTTTGGCATCGACAATTTCGCCTGTTACCTTAAGAAGTCCAAGACTTCCTTTCGTTTTGAGCCCGTGATAAATGGCGTTTTCAATAAGCGGCTGTATGGTCAGTTTCGGAATTTGACCGCTTAGCACATCGTTATGAATATCAAACTCATACGTAAATACATCAGAATAGCGAATTCGTTGGATGGATAAATAATCTTTCGCAATACGAATTTCTTCTTCAATCGTGATGGTTTCGCGGCCTTTACTAAGCGCAGCGCGATAGAAATCGGCCAGTGCTTTCGTTGTCCGCTGCACATCGCGGGTTCGTCCCATTTCTGACAGCGTGTAGATGACATCCAACGTATTATATAGGAAATGTGGCTTAATCTGCGCTTGAATGAGCGCGAGTTCGTATTCACGCTTCTTCTTTTGCTCCCAATTAATGTTGGTCAATAGCTCCTGAATCCGCCGAATCATGGCATTAAAGCCAGAAGACAGCATCCCAATCTCGTCCTCCGAATTCACTTGGAATTCGATGTCTAAGCTGCCCTCCTTAACCTTCTTCATATATTTCGTGAGCCCCATAATAGGCTTGGCAATCAATTGAGAGAGCATGCCTGCGCCAAGAAGCGCAAAAAAGAGGCAGACAATCCCCAACAGCGCGATGAGTAATGTAATTTTGCGCGTATCTGCCGTTAACGAGGCTAGAGGTGCCATCGAGATTAATTTCCAACCGAAGCTAGGTACGTCGGAACTTACGACGAGCGTTTTCTCATATTCAAATGAAGTGGGCTCAGAAGAATGCTTACTAGATGTGATCCAACGCTTCATTTCAGGAATCGCCACTTCTTGGAGCACATCTTCTGGATGCTGCGAAGAGGTAACAACACCTTCATCATCAACGATAAAGTAGCTTCCATCTTGGATCGAACCGATTTTCTGATAAATCGCGGATAAAGAACTCTCTTTGATATTGAGTACAAGCAGACCAAGTTTCTGCCCTGTATAAATATTCACGATCCGTTTGCCCAAGGTCATCACCGTTTCTTGTGAACCATTGGTTAAATAATCTCTGCGCTGCATGGGGAACCAAATGTTATTCCCGCTTGATGTATCAATTTGCTTCAACATGGGACTGCTCGTGATCCAATCGCGATTCCGCTCCATGAGTACATTCGAGCCATATATCCGATTATTCGTATCAATGAATGCTGCTGACTGCACATCGGGAAAAACAAGCAAAGCAAAGCTAAGTTGATTCGTGATCTGCGTGTACATTTGCAGGCTAGCTTCTGGTGCGGCTAAGGATTGTGGATCCTCGACAATAACCTTGTTCAGATTGATCGTTAGCATATTTGCGCAGCTCTCTACGTTCGTTAACATACCTGTAATGCGGGTAATGATGAGGGAGGAGTTGTCCGACACATTTTTGATCGTTTTTTTGACGATTGCGTTCGTATACACCTGGTTCGAAACGAAACCCAGCACAAACAGGGGGACAAAGATAAGTGGAAAATAAATGAGAATGATTTTATATCGGATGCGTTGGTTGCGAAACCAGTGTGTTGTAGGAATCAACTTCTGAAGTATGTGCATGAGCGTGCCCTCCCTTTAGCGAAAACAAAAAATCCCCTACCGTGCAACGTCAGGAGCTCCCTGTCCGTTACATTGTAAAGGATTCATACCTTTTTTTAAACTCGCCACTTGGGGCGAACATTAACTTGTGCTTTCTAAAGTGTTATCTCGGAATAAACTAATCTGTCTAGCTTGAATTTCTAATAGTAAAAACATAAGAAATTCCTTACTCAGCTTCATCCGGCTTGCATTTATATAGGCATCAACAAGCGAGTCATTGGAGATGGCTTTCAAATTTTCGCGATCATTCATTGTGCAACAACCATTTCGATTTTTCTTCTAGCATCGACATCATTTTTTTCATCGATTGTAGGATTTGTTCATCGGAGGGCAAGCATATATTGCCATAAGATTGTTGTACAACATCCGTTAACACCGAATCAAAAATGCCATTAAACTGCTCTGATTTCACATGAACCCCTCCTAATTTTCATTTATTTGGAAATTCTTATTACTATCTTATCTTGAAGCGAGTGAAAAAACAGCGCATTTTTTTTTGCATCTCTTACATCTTTTTTTTCTATATTATGTAATTTCGTTTGCATTCAGGGAGTCGTGACAAACGGTTTGTGGCGTGGGTTTGCGCAGGATAGTACGTAAGAACTATGTCGAGGTAGTGCGTGAGTAGTGCGTGGGAAGTGTGGAACGAATTAACCTCCAAAAGCACATGTCGCGCTTGTGTAAGTCGATTTATTCGACTTACACAACTCCAAAACCCCATGACGCACTCGACGAGATGATTCGATCTTCTCATTCTGATTTTTCCACTGGCTCAGGTCCGGTTACTGCCACGCAACGTATAGTCCGAATTTGCCGAACTAATCCCACTGAGTGTTTCATTAAAGTTTAGTTAGTCCTAAATAGCCGAACTAAATCGCCCCAAACAACTCTCACGCGAGGAAAATGGCTAGTTAGTTCGGTAGAATCGGACTATTGGGCATTTTCACAAGTAATCCTCGTATTAATTCGGAAATATCGGACTAAATATCAGCTTCAGCAGGCGAATCCGAATAGCTTACGCACTAGCCGCGCATTCACCTAACATCAAAAACGCCGCCACCTCCGGTTTAACGGAGATAGCGGCGTATGCCAGCATTACTTTTAATCGCGATGATGCTGATGATGCTCAACAATGCTCGATGCTTCCATTAATTCTCGCATGACGTCTGAACGCAACTGTTGATTCGTGTATTCACCTTTTACAAATAGATGCCCCTTCTCACTGGAAGTATAACGTGGCGGAAGCTTGTTCAGCGCGATTGCCAATATATCTTCTTGGCAGGTTAAACAATCACACTTCAATTCATAGTTCTTCCGAAATTCTTCAAACAACTGCTTAACCACGGTTTCCATTGCGTTGATGACAGTCATCTGTAACTCTCCCTCTAAGAACATTCGATAAGTCTATTATACTCGATAAACTTAGAATGACAAAGATAAGGAGTTTGTGCGTTGTACTTGAAATTGATAAATTCCTGAGCCAAGCTCGATCCTTACATCGCCTTCGTCTTCCCTAGCACCTCGAATGCCCGCTATGGTATCTATCTTCTGACCCTGACATGTCACTTCCGAAAGAGTCGATCCAACTAAGATGACCTCTCCGCTAGTGTTTGGCGGGAGCTGGAACGTATACCGGATAACACCTTCTTCTGCGATAGCCCATTCACTGCGAACCTCCCCGTAATTCGTGTTGAGGGATGCTTTAGCATGCGTAAGCCCAGAATCTGGCCGAGGTCGGAAGGTCATGCGTTTGTACCCTGGCTGCTGGTCGTCGGAATCCAAACCAGCCACTTTCCGATACAACCAATCGCCAATTGCACCGTATGCGTAGTGATTATAGGAATTCATATCATCGCTCCAGAACGTACCATCCGGTTTGATGCCATCCCAATGTTCCCAAATCGTTGTAGCCCCTTTATGAATCGTGTACAGCCAGGAAGGATAATCCTCTTGCATGACAAGCTTGACAGCCACATCATGATAGCCATTCTCTGTAAGTACATGACACAGATAAGGTGTGCCGACAAAGCCCGTCGTTAGATGATAATTTTGCTCTTTGACGTATTCCACAAGGGTCGCTGCCAAGCGTTCCCGTGTGCTTCCCTGTACAAGTCCGAACATCAACGGAAGCACATGCGCAGTCTGCGTATGTCCTGCCAGCCTGCCGCTTGGCGTCACAAACTCCGCAGTGAAAGCTTCAACGATGCGCTCATAGAGCGCTGAGAATTCAGCAACATCTTCTTCGCGTCCTAGGACTTCAGCTGTTTTGACAAAAAGCGAAGTCGAATACGCATAGAAGCAAGTTGCAATTAAATCTTTCGGCGTTGCCCCGATATAACTGCCTTCTTTGGCGTCCAGTCCGAGCCAATCACCGAAGTGGAAACCCGTTTGCCACAAGTATTCATTCTCACCTTGCTGACGGATGTAAGTAATCCAACCTTTCATACTGTCATACTGCTCTTCCAGCACACGCTGATCCCCATAGACCTGATAAAGTGTCCATGGACAAATAACCGCCGCATCTCCCCAAGCTGCAGAAGAATGATCTTTCTCTTTAAGCACATTCGGGATCACGAAGGGGACGCCACCATCTGCGCGCTGATCCGCTTTCAAATCTCGCAACCATTTACTGAAAAAGAGCGCCACATCATAGTTAAAGGCCGCTGTACGAATGAACACCTGCGCATCCCCCGTCCACCCCAGCCTCTCATCACGCTGCGGACAGTCTGTCGGCACATCGAGGAAATTGCCCCGCTGCCCCCACACGATATTGCGTTGCAGTTGATTCAAAAGTTCATGCGAACATTCAAACGTCCCCTTCGCCGCCATATCTGTGTGGATAACCAGCCCTGTAAAACACGAAGCATCGAATGCAACACCCTGTGGCCATCCCATAACTTTGACGTAACGGAAACCTTGAAAGGAGAAATGAGGTGCATAAGATTCTTCATCCAGCCCACTGCAAACGTAGGTAACCGATTGCTTGGCCGACCTCAGATTGCCAATATAGAAATCCCCTTGTGCATCAAGTACTTCTGCATGCAGCAGTTCAATGCGTGTACCCGCAGGCAGCGTTAATCGCATCTGTACTTTCCCTACCATATTTTGCCCAAAATCAAGCACAGTCTCCCCTGACGGGGTTACGATGACAGCGACAGGCTGCAGCTGTTCCGTCACTCGGGAGGGTTCATTCTCTTGCATAACCAGTGTTTCCTTGCCATAGCCGAGTTCAACACTCGGAGCCCATGCTTGGTCATCATAACTCGGCAGACTCCAACCCGAAAGCTCTAAACCAGCATCATAGATTTCGCCATGATATAGCTCTGACATACGAACTGGCCCAAGTGACGCTCGCCAGGAGGAATCGCTGACTACGATCACTTCGGTACCGTCCTCATAGACGATATGCATTTGCATGAGCAGTGCCCTTACGCTTCCAAAAACATTCCGCTGCTGTGTCCACGCTAAATTCCCTTTGTACCAACCGTTCGCCAATACCGCGCCAATGGTGTGCTGAGTCCCTGAGATCAGACTGCTCGTAACATCGTAGGTCTGAACCTGCAGACGTTGCTTGTAGCTGGTCCAGCCTGGCGTTAACTCCCAATCGCCAACTCTCGTGCCATTGAGCTCCAGCTCATATACACCGTGACTTGTCGCATAAATCGTCGCCTTGCGAATCTGCCCGCTTACTTGGAAAGTTTTCCGAAGGTAGTAGGCTTCTTCCGCATCCGGGTCTATATGAGAAGGATCTGGCGTAATCCATTCCGCTTGCCAATCCGCTATTTGAAGCTGCCCCATTTCCCAGTAAGCGATTTCACTCCATGGCGATGCCAAACTAGATTGATTCCATACCTTTACGCGATAGAAATAACGAGTCCGCGGCAGCAGCTCAGGTCCTGCATAGGCAACAAGCACAGATTGATCCGAAGCAATACGGGCTGTATCCCAAACCAAGCTCGCTGGTTCGAAATCACCTGGGTGCATACTCACCTGAATCTGATAAGCTGATTGCACGGTAGCGTTAGTGTCTGCTTCGAGCTGCCAAGTAAAGCGTGGTTGCGAAGTGTCCAATCCGATTGGATTAACTTGATATTCACAATGCAAAGCAGAAATTCGAATAGAACTCATAGGTTTCTCCTCCTAGATACACGGGCTGTCGTGTGAGATGTGCATGCTATTCATTGCACCTTTACGACTAATTGTAGAGTATCCCCCCTCTTGTTTATAAGGTGTATCCGGACATTTATATAGGTGAAATACGACAATATCTCTTTTGTATTGCGATACCCTTAATTTCCATGTATAAATCGAATAGTATAAAGTTATATGAACTCATAGATAGGAAGGCGCTAATTATGCTACAAAAAACACATAGTGTCGCTGGAATGATTGCAGCCGAAATCGTACTCATTCATGGCGACATCAGCTTCTTCACATGGGATGCCGCAGGTTCTCTATTACTCGGTTGCTTAGCGGGTACCCTAGCCGATGTAGATAAACCAGGTTCCACCATGGCCAAGGTTCTCTTCCCTTTATCTGCACTGCTTCATGTTTTGAAAATCAAACATCGAACATTGACGCATTCCTTGCTTTTCATGGCGCTTATCTTGATGATTAGCTTACCTCTGCCCCCTTTATATTTTTGGGTATTCATCCTAGCGTATGCTTCACATCCGTTAATCGACCTTCTCAATGATCGTGGTGTCCAGCTCTTCTGGCCAATCCCGTTCAAAATCCGACTGCTCCCCAAATGGATTGCAATCGATACGGGCTCCCCGAGTGAAACTGTATTTCGTTGGTTTCTACTCGTTGCCTGTCTTGTACTTCCATTTTGGAACTATGTGTTGCCATATCTGCCTTATTCACTTACAAAATGAAACAAAAAAATCGCTGATTTGGCTGACCAAATAGCGATTTTTCTTCATATCTACTATTGCATAGGTATCGATAGTTCAAAACAAATAAAGCCTTCCTCCAGTTTAACTTCTATCGTTCCCCGATAATACTCAACGCGTTCCTTAACAACCGGCAGGCCGAGCCCTTGATGTCCACCTTCTGACTTAGTGCTATAGCCGATTGCGAACAAATCCGTGTCATCTTCCAGATTAAAAGTTGGATTCACCCGATTCTTCACGGAAATCTTCACATCGTTCGATTCCTTCCAGCCTTTTACAGAAACTTCTCGCTCTTCTACTGGGAATTTATTCGCCTCATCAAATGCATTATCAATGAGATTACCGATAATTTTCACGAGATCGACCGATTTCACACCAAGAGACAACCCATCCAGACCTGTGAATTCATAGCTAAAAGAAACTTTAGTTCGCATCGCAAGCGTTATTTTCGATTGAATCAATGCAGCGATAGCTGGCTGACCAATTCGAATAATATCATTGACTTCATTAATTTCCTCAATTAATTCCTCCATATAGCGCAGTTGATCCTCTTTTTCCCCGTTTGTCAATAAGGCATATAGGGTTTGAACATGATTTAGGAAATCATGTCGTTGACTACGTATCGTTGCAAACATAAGGTCTACATTTTGAATATACATCTCTTGTGTGGACTGAACAGCTGTTTCACGTGACTTCGTAATGAATCGGAATACCAGAAATACAAGAATACAACTGAATACGGTAAACAGAACAATGATCAGAGCAACACGAATTAGTTGGTCATTTAACGTCTTTTGTATGGACTGGTAGTCCGAAACAATGGCTATCACATAAGGAATTTCTCGCTGAACATCCGTTATTTTCTCTTTAATTGGCACATACACAAATGTCTTAAGAATCGGCTTTCCTTCGTAGCTTTCAACCACACTTACTGGCTTTTCGTCCTGAATGGCTCGTTTGAAATTCGTAAAATCATTCACATGGATGATGTTATGCGTACCAAATAGCACAGGACGGTCATAAATGGAAACATACATAATACCATTCGGTCTCGTATATTCCTTCGGCTTCGTACCGAATGTGATCCCGTTTAATCCGGAAATTTCTATAATATCCGGATTGGACGTTAGTGTTTTTTTGACAATCGTATCTGCGCCAATAATATCCTTGAACTTCTTAATTTTATCTACATTCACAAATACACAAATGATATAATTCGTTTCCCCATCGTAATAATAACCAAATTTACTCACATCGCTTGTGCCCGAAGCAGGTACTTCATAAATCCCCGCCCAGAAATTAGGAAGTTTTTGCCCTTCAGGTATCGTAACATTGTGATTTTTCATCAATTGGTCAAAAGCAGTAAACCAATACCCAAACGTAATTGTGCTTGTGAGCGTAAGTTCATTGGGATCAGAGGATTTACCAACCATGATATCATCACCGATGCCGCTGCGCTTCATAAGCGAAAATCCATCGACACCTGCTTCTGCTGCAAGTGTAGCTAGCTGTTCATTCGTCACCTTCTCGATATCTGGATCCAGTTTACCTTTGGCCAATATAGCTGCAGATCGCAATTGTTCCCCAATCAGATCCTCTACGAAGAAAGCTCCCGCTTCCGACTGCTCAATCGACGTTCGGATTTGATTCGCAGTCGTTGCCATCTGTTCTGACATTGCCTGCGTCAACAGGGATTTCGCATACCAATAATAGGAGCTATTGTTCGTAATTAATAACAAAATTACAATAATAAAAGTGATATAAATAATTCTTCTGTTTACTCTCATGAAGTTGTCACACTTTCCCATTTTGTATGCTAGACATTACAAGTCTATGCAAAAAAAATTTATGATGCATTTTGTCGAATAGCGCAGATATCGCTACCACGTTATGTTAGTATAGTAGCTGGAGAAATTGTTGTCTATTAATTAAAAGGTATTCTCACCTTTATTTGGTAATATTATAAAATTGCGGGAGGAATCTTCATATGTCAGCAACTGTATTAATCACTGGTGCATCCTCAGGGATAGGTGAAGCCTTTGCTCGTAAATTGGCTGCTAAAGGACATCCACTCATTCTTGTAGCCCGGTCCAAAGCTAAATTAGACGAGCTAGCCAACGAACTGTCCCATACATACGCTATTGAAGTGGATGTAATCGCTATTGACTTAACAAGCGTGAATGCTGCTGCTGAAGTGTACAAACAAACTGAGCAGCTTGGCAGGCATGTTGGACTGCTCATTAACAATGCTGGCTTTGGTTTAAGTGGCGAGTTTCTAGCTCATTCCACTGACAAATATCAACAACAGATCACTTTAAACATTGCCGCTGTTGTGGATCTAACACATTTCTATTTGCCTGCCATGGTTCAAAAAGGAGAAGGAGCCGTTATCAATTTAGCCTCCTTATTAGCCTTCTTCCCGTTCCCGTATTGCTCCGTGTACAGTGCAACCAAAGCTTTCATCCTTTCTTTTACTGAATCCTTATGGGAAGAATATCGCCACAAGGGGATCCAATTTCTAGCGTTGTGTCCAGGTCCTACAGATACGAAGTTCTTCGATAGCGCCAAGGAAGTTGAAACGAAGAGCAAGCGGACACCTGAACAAGTCGTTGACACAGCACTGAAAGCACTTGGCAAACGTTCATCTTTCGTCCTTGATGGAGGCAATAATGCCTTCACTGCACTACTCGCACGGATCCTTCCGAGAAAAACAATCCTTAAGATGTTTGGGTCGGCCATTCGCAAATCCATGCAGCATAAATCGTCTTAATTCAGGACATCACAAATAATTCCTCCTGCCGATTGCTTTACTTGTTTCAAGGACTTTAGTAGTATAGCTAATATCGAATGAAACGAGGTGCTAGACTTTTGTCCAATGATGAAATCATATTGACCCCTAAGGGTTTACGCAGTTTAGAGCTAGAACTTGAAGATTTGAAAACAGTGAAGCGTAAAGAATTAGCAGAACGTATCAAATTAGCGATCTCATACGGTGACCTAAAAGAGAACAGCGAATATCATTCTGCCAAGAATGACCAGTCTTTCATGGAAACACGCGTCCTCACGATTGAACGGATGCTCAAGAAGGCCAAAGTTGTGAAGAACACAGGTACATCCAAAGTGCAAGTTGGTTCCACTGTCGTATTGAATGACGTTGAATTCGCCGAAAAAATCGAGTACAAAATCGTTGGTTCTCAAGAAGCCAATGTCAACGAAAATAAAATTTCGTATGAAAGTCCGCTTGGCATCTCCCTCATGAATAAGTCGGTAGGCGATGTCATTAGTGTGAACGCACCAATGGGCATCATAAGCTATGAGTTGCTTGAGATTCGAATTTAAGCGCTAAATAAAGAAAAGCAGTTCGTAACTAGAAGCTCTAGTTATGAACTGCTTTCTTTTATTGGACAGCTTGGAGGAACGCAAACGCCTTTTCCATCTTCTGTATATAGGCGTCATCTAAGCTCGAACACATCCATTTCACATGTCCATCCCCCGTACCTAGCAGCTGGTCGCTATCCTGCAACACCTGCATTAAGTGATTCACAGTCCCTTTACTTCCATCTACAATTTGAATGTGATTCGGTAGGATCTGACTCAAAATCCCATTATAAAAAGGATAATGTGTACAGCCGAGTACAACCGTTCCAAATGTACTTAGATCAAATGGAGCCAATTTGGCCTTAAAATAATCCACGATCTGCGGACCATCCATAATGAGATTTTCACAAAATTGGACCAACTCCGGAAGCGGTACGGAATCAACCATCCCCATATCATCGATGCGGGATACGAGTTCTCTGTATTTCGCCTCCTGAAGTGTAAGCTGCGTGGCGAATACGAGTACTCTTTTGCCTGATGAACGATTCATCTCTACAGCTGGTTTCACAGCAGGCTCCATCCCAATGATAGGGATCTGGTGGATTCTCCGTAACTCTGCAATCGCGATACTCGTTGCTGTATTACAAGCGATGACAAGCGCCTTAATATCTTCTTGAATAATGGTATCAACGGATTGCTTGACGAAGGTTAGAACCTCATCTTTCGATTTAACACCATACGGAACATGCGCGGTATCTGCAAAATAAACAAAATCTTCCTGAGGCATTCGCTTCATGGCTTCGTTCAGAACCGTGATTCCACCTAAACCTGAATCAAAAAAAGCTATTTTCATCCTATTCACCCTATTTATTATCGTTCTGTCATAAAATACGTGTTCAAAAAGTCCAGTTTTTAAAGTAGTCCTGCTGTGATAAGTCCGTTCCTTACTCCTTCTTCATCCACATGTGTGGTCACATGATCAGCGTATGGCAATAAATCTTTATGCGAATTACCCATTGCGATGCCGAAGCCGACATAGGAAAGCATTTCCATATCATTCAAACCGTCACCGAATGCAACCGCATCTTCCGGCTTCAAGCCTACCAACTCCAGCATTGCGGCGATGCCTTGTGCCTTGGATCCGCCAGCAGGCAGGACATCCATGGCATGTTCATGCCAACGAATGAGCTTAAACTCCGAAAGCAGCCCTTCATACAAATGCTCATCTTTCGCTTCACAGTGGAGGAAAATTTGATAAATATCGTTCGATTTCCAGAAATGCGGATCGTAGCTTGGTAAATCAACCTTCAACGAGGATACGGAGTTATGTACAAAAGGGTGATCCTGTGCATCCGTTGCAAACGCATGCTCGCCTTCGAATACGAGAGAATGCTCGTGTGTTGCTGCCAGCTCGACCAAAGCTTCGATCGCGCTTTTGGCAATTACGCGGTGGTAAAGTGGCTCACCTTTGTAGACCGCATATCCGCCATTTAAGCATACGTAGGAATCAATGCCAAGCAGCTCCGCCAGTGGCTTGATAAAATAAGGTGCTCGTCCTGTTGCGATAACGGGTTCGATCCCGCTCTTTTTCAGTTGGTGAATCGCCTTAACGGTGCTTTCAGGCACCTGCTTGTCCTCATTAATTAACGTGCCATCAATATCAAAAAATACAATTTTGTACACAGTAGGGTTCTCCTTTGCATTCGGAAGCAGCAGTTGCCGCCCCATGTCTCTTTCTCTCAATTAAACACCAAATGCCCGGAAAAAACAAAGAAAAAAGAGAATCCCTTGGGCTTCTCTCCCACTTTGCCTATACAATACTATCAATTATGCCAAAGGCTAACGCCTCTTCTGGACTCATGTACCAGTTCCGTTGATGTTCCTTCACACGAGCCAGCTCTTCCGCTTGAAGATTCGTTTTGGACAAAATGCATTCATCATAGATGTTTTGCAGCCTCTGCGTTTCATCCACACGATTTTTCAAATGCTCCAAATGACCATCAATATGCGTGGAAACGGAGTGATACATGAAGGTACTCAGTCGTCCTGCATGCCTTTTGTGCCCGCTGACTGCGATCAGCAGACTCATACTAGCCGCTAGTCCGTAAACATAGGTGTGAATGGGTGTTTTACTGTTCTCGATCACATTAATAAGACCAAAGCCATCGTATACACTGCCTCCGTTACTGTTGATGATCAGGTCGATGGGCACGCGTTTAAAGTCCTTTTCCTTCTTGTCTTTGTCATCATCATATTGATTAATTTTCATAATTTGCTCGACAATCGGTTTCACAGAGGTCTTATTGATGCCATCGAATAGATAAAGGGTTCTGTCACTCATAACATGCCTCCTGTCCGTATGGCCTTGTATTACAGTAGTCTATTCTCGGTTTGGAAACTTTGTAACTCTTTGCGTGATGTTTTCAGATTTTTGGGCGAAAAAGAGCCCCTCCTACCCCGCAAAAGGGAAGAAGCGGCTCTCCTAGCTACTTTTAGTAAATACTCACATTATCATATTTGCTGTTCGCCCGATGCGAGTAAAGTCCAAGTTGTCCCGAGGTGAAACTCGTATCTGTCGTCGTCAGCAGTTTAATTCCGTTCACCCAGAACTCTAGCGTGCTGCCATTCACCACAGCTTTGAAGTCATACCAAGTTCCTAAGGTGAACGTGAAAGGCACGGTGACGAGATCGGTAGTCGTACCTCCGACGACTTTCAGGATCTTCAGACTATTCGTGGACTTATAGTACATGAAGGTATAGTAATTGTTCGCATCCACGCGACGTGCAACGAGACCAATACCAGCTTGATTGTTGGCATCGAAGCTGTCAGCTTTGACTTTTGCCGCAACCGTATAGTTCTGCCAAGTGCTCAATCCGGAATACGCGTTGATATTGGCAGCTGCATTGTTCGACTGGTTATACACCTTCGTCCCATCGGTAACAACGCTCCAGGTGCCACCTGTTATTGCCCAGCTTGAGGCTGAACCCGACTCATAATCATCGCCGAAAACGGGTGCCACGCTTACATTATCAAATTTGGCATTTGCTCGGTGTGCGTACATTCCGATTTTCCCTGCAGTGATCGTCGTATCCGTCCCGGTTAGCTGCTTCGTCCCATTCACCCATAGCTCTAGAGTGGACCCGTTCACGACAGCTTTGAAGTCATACCAAGTGCCTATGTTGAATGTAAAAGGTGTCGTAACGACATCCGAAGCAACGCCAGCGGAAATCTTGGTAATTTTCAACATATTCGTCAGCTTATAATACATAAAGGTATAGTAATTGCTGCTATCCACGTACCGAGCCGCTACGCCAACTCCAGCATAATTCCCCGCATCGAACGCATCCACTTTGAGTTTTGTAGACACCGCATAATGCTGCCAAGTACTATCACCGATAAAAGCAGTAGCTCCACCAATCGTTGTATTCAATTGGTTATATACCTTCGTGCCATCCGTAACGACGCCCCACGTTCCACTTGTTGTCGACCACCCTGCTGCTGTACCAGACTCGAAGTCATCACTCAGAAGTACGATCGAATCGGTGCTCGTCATGCCAGGAGTGTCGTCTGTTTGGAAACTAATCGTAACCGTATCCGACGTACCGCCTGCTTCACTGAACGTTAAGGTCTTGGAGTAATTTGAATTTGGTGACAAACCGAACGTATTAATTGTAAAATAGATCTCCCGCTCCCCTCGCAAATTCCCTGAGGATTGTGTAAGCGCAAGCCAATCCCCTTGACCGCTAGCCGTCCAATTCGTGCTCAAACTGCCGCCTTTATTGACGATCTTCAATTTATGCTTTTGAGAGCTGTTCGTCACATTCTTAACGCCAACGTTGATGCTTGCGGGGACATCAATCTTCGCTGCTGGAACGCTCCCCAATGCACCAAGTTGATTCGTTTCTTGGAACTTCGTAATCGTTCCCTTTTTCGCCGTTAATTTCAATTGCAGCCATTGTGCAGAGACACCTGTAGGCGGCGTAAACGAAATCGCTTGCTCCACTTTGTTGCCATACGGCACCGAGACATTAAATGTACCCGTTTGGAAACTCGTGTAAGTGCCATTCACAGGATTCAAATATCCCGCTTCCCAATTCACATCCACACTCGTTCCGTCCTGCTGCTCATCGTTATACACAATAATTGTTCGAGTTGTAGCCGTACCTCCCGAAAATATAAGAGGTGAAGCCCCGATCAAATTATTCTTATCCCCATCCTTATCAAAAGCAGCAACAGGTGAGTACGTATTATGGGTGTACTCATACGAATCTGACTTGATAAAAGTTGGTTTCGCTGGATCATACGCGTTAAACACAGGTCGATCAATCGCGACCGGCTTTAATCCTGGTGCCGTCTTATTCGACCATGTCGGATACAACGTATCCTCCGTCACTTCATAGGCATAGATCCAATTCGCATAATAGCGAATATCCGCAAAACCCGCATACCTCATCGCTCTGGTCATCCGATCTGCCGCACGATGCCAAACCGCCTGTGAAACGAGATTATCGTTCCATATATCCTTGGCTAACGTTGAATTATACGTTCCATTCGCATTGAGCGTCGGCCATCCACCCGAAGGTGTGTAGGCTTCCCCCTCGCCTTTCGGCTTCGTACTATTATTCGTGTACAGTCCATACATCGTGCTATTGTTCAACCAGCCTATTTGGTAACCGCCCGTATAGTGATGATTCTCTTGATCTGCCGTTGTAAAGTCATCCTGAATAATTGGTTTCGATGTATCAATCGATGTGATTGCCGCTGCAATAGTTGGATGTAGAATTGTCGTATTGCTGCTCGTTGAACTCCAATTTTCATTTCCACCGCTCCAGATCACAATACTTGCATGATTCTTCCTCGCATTCACCCATTGTTTAACCCATTTCGTTATGTGATCCATCGCATCAGTTGTATAACTATGCACACTGTGATACTGCCAGTAAGGCGTCTCATCAATGAGAAGTAAGCCGATTTCATCCGCATAGTCGTATACTTGCTTGATCCCTCCGTGAATGTGCGTTCGCGCAACGTTGTAGGTGGTTTTCCATTCATCCATGGTTTGTTTAACCTCTGCAATGCTCGCATTCGCATACGATTGCGATGAGCTGTTCGCTGCGCCATGTGCGCTCCCTGTTGCCCAGTTGAACTGCAGCGCATCTCCGCGGAGGTTCGTTTTGATGCCATTCAGCTGATAGTAATTCGTATTTACGGCAAACTGTCTAAATCCAAACCGCGTTGCCAAACTGTCGATTGTAACTGCACTTTGAGTAAGACTCGTGTTCAAATAATAAAGCTTAGGATCGTGTGTCCACCAATACTTCGAATTCGTCCAGGAAACTGCTGACCATGTTACTGTTTGTGAACTGTTGGCCGCCACAGTCACGGTCTGGTCAGAGAAAGTCATCTCTGTTCCTCCGCCAACGAGCTGCGCACTATTCTTCACAGTGACCGTTTGGCTGATCGCTGTCGCGTTCGTCACCGTCGTTTTCACCGTCATTTCGTCGTCGAAAGGTGACGTGTTATTTTTCAAATCGGTGATGACGAATGTATCTGAAACAAATACTTTGGGATAAGCCACTAACGCTACGTCATCGTTGATCCCGCGACCTTGCCCCCAACTCTGATTGTCCACACCAATAGGATATAGGGATTTTCCACTTGCATCCTTGGCATCGGCTGGCAGCGCATAGTAACCCCACACACGTACTTCTAACGTATTCGTCCCCCCAACAATAGCCAGAGGTGTGATATCCAGCTTATACGGCAGTCTCGTCATCAAGTAACCGTCTGTTTCTGTCGCAAGTTGTGTGCCGTTAACGAACACTTTGGACAGCGGGCCGATATTCTCGAGGTCAAGGAAAATTTCCTTCCCTGTCATTGATGAGGGCACAGTGAAATTCCGTTTATATACGCCATAATTCAGTGTATTCCATGATGTTGGGTACCCGAAGCCAGCAGGTGAATCCCAATAAGAAGGAACCGTAATATCATAACGGGTCGCTCCGCATTCGGATAAAAGTCCCACACACCATTCAATGAAACCTGCTCCCGACTCGTATCTGCCTGTGCGTTGTTTGTCACTGAAAACAGTGTACTTATCACTAACGAAGTGAATAACAACAAGACGATCCTTAGATTCATTTTGCCTAAACTCCACGGTATTCGCATCTAACGTCCTCCTTCAAATGAGTGATCCACAACTAATGGTAAGCGCTTATACATCTTCCCCTATCAATCCCCTCCTCTCATTCGCAGCCTCTTATTTCTCAATTCGCTTGGATAGACACATCCTGTTCATCCACCATTATCGCCACACGACACTCGACGGATTGGGTTAACTGAATCTGAATGTTCACACGACCTTCAACCTCATTCACCTTCAAAAGCTTCAACTGCCACGCCTCACTCTCATTCGTCTCACAATCAGGCAAACATAACGTTGCGATTACCGTTTTTTGTGTAAAAGATTGACGGTACGCTATGACAGGGATCGCTTGCTTCATGCCATAATGAACTGATCTCCACCCCTCTTTCGTCGAAAGAGACGCCTGAGCCCCTGCACTCCCAGCCCAGTACATCCGACAACCCGCTATCTTATCTTGCTCCTCCTCGAATGAAATTGCCGCTTCCAAGACCTTATCAACCCTACGACCCCGATCCGCAACCCTAGCTTCATTGGACAAATGAAAATTCTGCTCGATATCATGCATGCCTACACCTTCCAACCAATCCACGACAAGGAGGAACGGTAACTCCTTCCCCATCAGAAGCCATCTCCGATGCGTAACCGGCTCACTCAAACGCGCATAACCATGATGCGATGCATCAATGAAATCATAAACCTCGCAAGACAACCAGCGATGTAGCTCAACAGTCGCTTCCGGCTCTCCCCATTGCTGCGTCGATAGGTACGGTGTTTGATCCTGACCATCGACCGTGATCGTGTTATGCGCGCAAGTTCCTTTGAAATACCGCCGCCATTCTCCCTCTTGATACGTGTATCGGCCTGAATCTCCATATATCAAACGTCCACTATGCATCCATTCAAAATGCAGCGCATCCGCATGACCATGTGCCCCGCCCAGCGGTGCTGCGTCAAAGAACACATACTGCTGCGCATCTTGCATCACATAATATCCCGAATCGGGGAAGGCTACGGTTGACCGAATTTCCTTCTCCGTTCCTCCCATCCGCTCCGTCCAATACACGAACTTCTCGCTTCCTAACAGCCAGAGCATATCCTCACTGATCTCGCCTTGCTGGCAGATGGCTTCATCCTCACAAATTGCGCCTATAAAACCGACTTTCGCTCGCACATGCGCACCGCTATCCGAATCGGATAGCGCGACAGCCTTACCATCTGGCCGAATCGTCGCTACGCTAAAAGCCACCATCGATTTCAGCTTTTCCAGATAGCTGTTAGGAAAAGGATGCCCCGTCTGCTTCGCCAGTAGAAACGGCGTTCCAAACATATCCAAGCTGGCCGTATGATAATGCGGTGTCAGCTCATTTTGAATCCCATCCGCACGAATCTGATCGTGCAGACAAAGCATAAGCCGCTCTTGGGCAAGCTGGCGCCAATATGGCGCCTCCGCATGATCAGCAAGGAACGTGCCAACCATGAACAACCCTTGCATATGCATGGTGGCATGATTGATCGAGGTTTCTCCCAGATACCTCGACAGAAACGTCGCCTGTTCGGCCAAGCTGTCTCGCCACTTTCTTTCAAAATCACCATCCAACAGCGCACTATGGCTCATCAACATATATCCCCAGACCCAAGATTGCACACGCAATCCCACTTCGAGTAATCGCCATGGACCAGGCCGTTGGAAATACACCATCTTCTCGTATGTTAGCGAGGTTGGCTTGGGATTCTGCTCGATCCAACTCGTGATATGCCGCTTATAAGCCTCCACATACCGTTCATCACCTGTTAATAAATACGCAATTCCCAAGTCGCGCAGATGCCAATGTCGATTGAGAATCCATGTATACTCCAGGTCCTCCGTAGGATTGTACAACCAATCAGGACTCAAACCGTGATCGATCCACTCTCCTGCAGCCATCGTATAGGGAAGCTTGAACTGTCCCCCACAGGAATGGTCAGCTTGCTCCAAAATTTGTTCCACACGTAGAGGAAAATACGCTTTAAACGTCCCAGCCGCTTCACACAGCTCCGCATTGGTCAGATAAAATTGCATCATATTCTCCTTCACTCATTCGTATTAACCTTTGACCGAACCCGCTGTGACACTAATGAACGATTTGTTGGCAAGGATATACACGACGAGTATCGGCAAAATCGACATACAGGCGCCAGCGAGCATAATGTGCGTCTCCGCAGCGGCTGAAGTGCCATAGCGCAGGCTGGCTAGCCCTACGGTCAACGTTTGAAGCGCTGGCTTCGTCATCGTGAATACCAACGGCAGAATGTATTCGTTCCATGCGTTTCGAAACACGAACAACCCAGCAACGCCAAGCCCAGGCGCTAATAACGGCAGGATAATCCGCCAGTAAATACCATACACACTGCAGCCATCAATTTTCGCAGCTTCATCTAGATCACGCGGAATTCCTTTGAAGAAACCAATCAACGTAAAGAACGTTGCTGCATGACCACTAATCAGAATGATCACAACGCCCCATAAGGACTTGTGCAGATTCAAATGCACCATCAATTCGAATTGCGGGCGCAGTACAACAGCGCCGATCGAGATGAACATCGTGGACGCGAGCAGCGCCACATAGACTTTTTTACCTGTAAACTCCTGTCGATCCACCGCATAAGCAGCTAACGAAGCTACAAGTAGACTGCCTATTGTGGTTGCAATGCTGACGAACAAGCTATTCATTGTAAAATGAGCGAAATTCGCCCCCTTCCACGCTTTCACGTAATTGGAGAACTGCCAGACGGATGGCCAGAACGTCGCGCCTGTAGTTACTTCTGCATTCGTTTTGAAAGAACCAAGCACAGCCATGATGACCGGAAATAAGGTGAACACCACAATTAGAATCAGAAATACCCAGAGAATGAGCTTACCTGCTAGTTTCGCAATTATCAGTGAGATATAGGAGGGTAGCGAGGTTGTTTTGTTATTCGTTATACGAGTTGGAACCGTCTGCATATATGCCTCATCTCCTATTCGTTAATCTGATTCAAGCGTTTAGATAAGTAGAAGTAACCTAACGTTACAACGCCTACAATCAGCGCGGATACGAAACCAACTGCACTCCCGTAACCGATTTGTTGCTGTACAGCACCGCCGGCCGACGATACGGGGAAGAAGAGCTTATACACGTAGAGATACATGACTTCTGTTTTCCCAATGGGCCCGCCTTCGGTCAACACCATGATGCTCTCATAGCCTTTTAAGGCTGCTGTTATGGCGAGTAGTACGATCATTTGCAGCACAGGGCCTAACATAGGGACAGTGATGTAAATAAATTTCTTCCAACCATTTGCCCCGTCAATTGCGGCACTTTCGTACACGTCCTGCGGTATATTTTGCAATCCGGCGAGGAACAGCAACATGTAATTCCCGATGGCACCCCAAATGGCGATGATGATCATCGTGAGCATGGCGAACTTCGTTCCCAGCCAATCGATATTCGAATGGATAATCCCGTATTTCACAAGATATTGATTAAGAATTCCGTTATACGAATTGAAAATGACGTAGAAGACGACGGACATAACAGCTGTACTAATGACCGTTGGTAGAAAATAAATGGCACGAAACAGATGACGTCCACGCAATGCCCCACTAAGAATCACGGCGAGCACTAAGGCGATGGGTAAGGTTAGAATGATTTTGCCCCCAGCATACACCAAGGTATTGATAACAGATTGCCAATAAGTGTCATCCTCATACAGTCTTCTGAAATTATCTAAGCCATTGAACGTTTTAGCACCATAACCAGGATAGCTGTAGAACATATAGCGCATGGCCCACCCTAACGGGTAAATACTAAGCACCAAGGTCAGAAAAAGACTCGGAAATGTAAGGATATAAGGGGCAAGCGCATGCTTTCGTTTCATCATTGCAAGGCTCCTTTCTGCTTGAGAAAAAGCGCTACCCGCTTCAAACACACGGTTTCAAGCGGATAGCCTCCTCTTCTAGCGTGATCTTATTTAACTAAACTGCCTTGCAGATTTTTCGCATCAAAGTCAGGAATTGGTTGATTTTTCGTCGTACCCGTTTGCCTAGCTTTATCCAAAGCGGTGTTATAGCGTGTCGACAGATCTGTCGTTATTTTATTCACATCGCCGCCCTCTAGGATGTATCTCAAGGCTTCATCGCCCAAATTCTTACCTTCCGGAGTCACCGCTGGGACAACTGGGAACAGAGCGTCATATTTGTTAGGTAGGAACAAGTCCATATTAGCGAAACCTGGTTTCTTCGCAACGGCCAGAACGTCCGGAACAGCGGAGATCCCTACGCTATCTTCTTGGTATGTTTTCAACACTTCCGGTCCGTACATCGTTTCGATGAATTTCCACGCTTTCGCTTTGTTCGCCGATTTCGCACTCATCGCGAGCCAAACCGTCGCATTCGAGAAAGGCGAAGCGCCATTGATTGTGCCATCTACCGTAGGAAGCGGCGCCGCACTCCATTTGATTTTCGCTGGGAATTGGTTCTTGTATACACCCGGTTCACTCGCATGGTTGATGTACATGCCGATTTTACCTTCCGCAAATTGTGCACGGAGCGGGTCGATATCAAGTAGTTCAAAACCAGGAATCATACTGCCATCCTGCTTCATTTTGCGCAGAGCCTCGAGCATTGGGATTTGACTAGCGAAGTCGAACTTGCCTGTTTTGAAGTTAAAGCCATCCAGGATCCCTGTGCTCAGCGCGACAATCGGTGAAGCGGAACGGCCAAAGCCTCCGTTATTTTTGAAGTTACCTGCGAAGCCATAAGCACCAATATCCTTCCCAGCAACGGTAAGCTTCTTGGCTGTTTCGACCATTTCATTGATCGTTTTCGGCGGTGCAGTAATACCCGCTTTTTGGAAAAGATCGACGTTATAGATAAGGCGCCAAGTGATACCATAGTTCGGCAAAGAGTAAATTTTATTATCCACACGGTTCCCGTCGTCGATGATGAGGTTCTTGAAACGGTTTTTGAATTCAGGGGTCATGTAGGTATCTAATGGTTCTAAGTAGCCTTTCTTGATGAACGGGGCAAAATTAGAGCCTGATGTCTTAATAATGTCCGGTGCTTGATTACTAGCGAAAGCAACATCCAAAGATTGCTCATAGTTGTCAGCCATGATCGTGACTTCTACTTCGATATTGTCCTTATTCTCGGCATTATACTTCGCGATCTCCGCTTTGATATGATCCGATGCACCACGGTCGTTCGTCCAGTAAGTTAGCTTTGTTTTGGGGCCGGCTGCTGCTGCTGGCGCTGCGGAACTTGCCGCTGCTGTTGCTGCAGCTGTTGCTGCAGGGCTTGCAGATGTATCCGCTGTATGGCTGCTCCCGCAAGCAGATAAGGTGACTAGCAGAGCTGCGGATGCAGCGAGATGAAACGGTTTCTTACGCATAAATGGTTGGCCTCCCTTTTCTTTTCCCATGTGTTTACTTCTAAAGTGTAAGCGAATTCACTCTAGCTGTGAGGAGGGTAAAACCACTATTCACTAGGAAAATATGATTGTATTAGGACGGTTTATAGATTTGCTTGAACTCCGTCGGTGTCATCCCGACATGTCTCTTGAACACGTCTGTGAAGTAAGAACGATCCTCGTAACCCAAATGAATCGCAACTTCTTGCACCTGCTTATCATCAAGGAGCATCTCCTTTGCCTTCTCGATTCGCAGTCCGTTCATGTAGTTGATGAGCGTCGTCCCTGTCACCTTTTTGAACAGATTCGCAAAATAACTGCCGCTCAAATACACATGCTTCGCTAAATCAGTGACCGTTACATTCTTGTCCAAATTCTCTCTCATATAGTGAATCGCCTGGGCGATGACCGAATCCGCTTCCAGCTCACGCTGCTTCTGCAAAGCGTCGCAACCTGCTGAAACCAATTGATCGAGTAATTCATTTAACTCACGCAGCGTCAAGCGCTCCCCCTTTTTCAGAAGATCCAGCTTCGCTGTCAGTTCGTCCATCCCACTTGGCATCGTAATTTTCTCAGCGAAAATGCGATTCATAAGCAGCCCTAGCTCATAGCACACATTCATCACATCGCTAGGTTGTACCCCCGAATAGCTATGTACAATGCTCTGCAGAAGAGGCAGTGCTCTCTCTTTATTGCCCATGCGCAAGTAATTGAACAACTCTTTTTCTTGCTCGGCACTATGTCTAGAACGTGTAACAGCATGATGTTGAATATCTTCATAGTAGAAAACACTATTCCCGCCTGTATAGAAATTGTGGGACAAGGCTTCCGTTGCCTGCTGATAAGATTGGGGCAGCTCGTGAATCGTTCTGGCCTCAAGTCCGACACCGATAGAGATCGTGTAGCGTGAGTAGTTCAGCATATGCTCGCGACACTGTTCAGCCAGCGTAACGATATCCATGTGAGTTGGCACATTCAGCAGACAAATGAAGCCGCTCAATTGCTCCCGGAATACAATGGATTTCGTGACAGAAACGAGTGTTTCTTCGAGGATGTTTTTTACCGCAAACCGGGCCAGTTCAACGTCATGAATGCCATGGGTATCCACTTGCTTCGCAAAGCCATCGATTTCAATGCACATAATGATGAGGCGCTCCCGATTTAGATCGAGCTTCAAATAGTCCCAACGCTCCTTCAGTCTGGATTCATTGGCGTTGTAACGCAGCAACAGATGCAAATATTCTTGACGCAGCAGCGGCATGCTTTCCTTAATTTGGCGTTCCATTTCGCTTTGTTTGGCAAAATGGACACGATCCAGCTCAATTTGCTCTTTCGCTTTCTGCACAACCGCTTCAATCGCCGTTTTCAAGAACGGCTTCGCTATAAAATCGAACGCACCTAGACGAAGCGCTTGCTGCGCATATTCGAAATCCGTATAGCCGCTGAGTAGGATTACTTTGCAATTGGGCATCACCGCTGTGATCGCTTTCGTCATCTCCAAACCATCCATTCGCGGCATCCGAATATCCGTTAAGACGATATCTGGCCTGAGATCTAAGACCATCTGCAAGCCGTCCTCTCCATTGCCTGCTGTCCCTACTACTTGCACACCATGTATGTCGATTTGGATCAAATCAGCGATCCCTCGAACGACACTTCTTATATCATCAATGACACAAAGTGTTATATCAGCCCTATTCATGTAAGACTTCCCCCTTAATCGGTATCGTTATATACACCTTTGTCGCTTCAAAAGGCTCACTCGAGAGAACCATCGTTGCCTCGCCGCCATAGTACAGTAGCAAGCGGTTGAAGACATTCCGAAGCGCATAGCCTTTCTTCTCTGTGTTAGGATGATTCAGGCTCAGTTGCAGCTTATCTGCATCCATGCCGGAACCGTTATCTTCAACAACAATATGCAGTTGTTGATGATCGGATGTAAGTTCGATACGAATCTTACCGCCAGATTCCATATGCTCAAACCCGTGAAGCAAACTATTCTCAACCAAGGGTTGGAGCATGATTTTCATAATGGGCAGTGCTAGGCTGGTATCACTGCTTACTACAATTTCAAAGTCAAAAAGCTCCTCATAGCAAAGCTGTTGTATCGTCAAATACTGCCGCACATGAAGTAGTTCTTTCTCGACCGTCGTCCATTCTTCGCCATGATTGAGGCCTAATTGAAAGAGCTGTGATAAGGCGATGACCATCGACTTGGAGTTGTCCAATTCGTCCGTTTCCATTTTCCAAATGATCGTATTGAGTGTGTTATATAAAAAATGCGGTGAGATCTGTGCCTGCAACGCCTTGGCTTCGGACTTGCGTTTCTCTCGTTCAGCGTCCTTCACTTCGTCGATGAGTTCATTGATTTCCAGCAGCATGCTGTTAAATTTATGGCCTACCTGACTGACCTCATCTTGATAATGGCTCTGGAATCGAACAGACAGATCATTGCGTCCTACCTTACTCATCAGCATTTGCAGATGATACAGCGGCTTCAGCAAAATCGCCGAAAGCACATTCGACACCAGTACCGCCATAATGATGCAGACGAGCATAATGATGCCGGTCGCCCATTGAATCCAGCTCAAATCCTTGAGTAGATCTGATCTCGATTGGACGCTGAGCAGCAGCCAGTCCGGATTGAATTGTAAAGTCGCGTAGTTGACTAGATCGTATTGCGCTGCTATGCCGACCTCGAAATGCCCCCTTGAGCTCGTCCCGATGTGTTCCTCTAGGAATGTTTTGTCATAGCTTTTGGGCAGGTTTGGTTGGTTTAGCAGAACACTATCGGCGTTCCGATTTACCAGAAATAAATTCTGATCTTCCTGCTCTGTGTGCCGGTCGGACAGCATGCCTTGGATCGCCTTCTCGTTCAAATTCACAACGAAATACATGTTCGGGCTCTCACTAATGGATTTCATAACTAATGAGATGACACGATCTTTCCCTTGAAAAAGAAGATCTTCATGCCCTTCGACCCAGAAGGGCTCTTTGGTCGATTGCGCTTTCTCGTACAGCGGCGAGTCATAGAAGGAGTATCCTTGATTCCGATAGTAGCTAGCAGAATAAAATTCCCCAATCGGCGTCGCGATAAATATCGACTCTATTGACGGCTCTGCCAGCTTCGCCTGCGTGAACGCCGAGTTCATCGCCGTCATATGCCCGTAGTAGCCATCCTTCTTGCCGGCAGCCGAATCCTTCGACATTTGGACAAACGGCTGGGAGATCATAATATTCAGCACCGAAACAAGAATTTGCTTCGCTTTCTCATCCAGCACACGAGCGGATGTGTTCAAGTTATCCTGGCTTAATTGAAACGTATTCCGCTCGATGACACGCGCACTTATATAATAAGACAGTCCCCCAGTCGCCGCGATCGAGATGGCAATCAGCAGAACGAACGACACCCACATGCGCTTCTTTAGCGTAAGTTTGTACAATATGGTCTTCATGAACGGTGCACCCCCATGCTCACATTGTATCGCAAACGCTTTCAGGAGGGATATAGAATTTTCCCGTGCATTGCAACCTCTCACATCCACTAGCTGAGCTAAACCTTAGTCACTTTAACGTGCTAAACCCTACCATCCACCAGCTATCTACTTCCACCACGACTCCCCTCACTCTCGTGAAGGGGAACGTGGGTGCACTAATCGAGCATTTTGGGCCGATTTCTGGCATAAAAGGAACGTAGATGCGCTATTTAAGTCATTACACCAGGATTTATACATTTCAGTAAGAATAAGACATCTTCGTTCCCTTAAATCGCCATATTTCGAGATCTCGTACATGTGAACTGTAACCTTGGATTTCAATTGCAGCCCTAGCATCCCCGGCATATAGGCAAAATCCAAATAGCGATATTCATTCTCTCCTCATTTGGGCATAAACAAAACGCCGCTTCCACCACGATCACTGAAAGGACTTACTCCTCAGTAACCATGATAAAAACGGCGTGTGCTTCACGACCCATTTCATTTTATTTGATAATAGTATACTAGTTTAAAGTGGCATCATACCAGAAGAAAATTGCGTTTCATTCCATTTCGGTACGAAGTTGATAGTCTGCTAGAGAAACCGTTTGATCTTCTGAAACATGGACGCCTTCAGATTCTAGCAAAAACCGCTGCAGCTGCGCACCCTCATCATCTTGGATCACGATTTCTCCACGAACATTGAGGACTCTGTGCCAGGGGAGACGAAACTTTTTGCTCATGGCATGCAGAATTCGCACAACTTGCCGAGCTGCTCTTGGACTCCCGGCTTGCCGCGCGATTTGGCCATACGTCATCACTTTTCCTTCGGGAATGGATCGGATGACTTCGAGAACTCTCTCCGTAAAAGGTGTCATTGTACCGGAAGGAACTTGATGCATACAGGCTGAGACATCTCAAGTACACTGCCAGTTGGGACTAGTTTCCCAGTCGTCTCATCGCGCGCAAAGCTAACGATATTGTCGGAATCTTTATTCGCGACTAGGACAAAACGTCCATCAGGCGAAATCCCAAAATTTCGTGGGTGCTTCCCAAGGGTTGGTGCATGTTCCACGACAGAGAGCTTTCCTGTTTGCTTGTCAATGGCATAAACTACGATGCTATCGTGTCCGCGGTTGGAACCATAAAGGTAGCGTCCGTCAGGTGAGACGTGGATGTCTGCGCACCCATTTTCGCCATCGTAGGAGGCTGGCAGGGTTGGAATCGTTTGGATTTCTGTTAGTTTACCGTGTTCTTCATCATAGCTGAATGCTGTAACCGTGGAACCGAGCTCATTAATCACATACCCGTACTTATAGGATGGGTGGAAGGCAAAATGGCGCGGCCCCGACCCAGGCGTGACAGACACTTCGCCATGTGGAATGAGACGCTTAGCGGCAAGATCGAGTTTGTATAGAATAATTTTATCAAGGCCTAAATCACATGCACCTATGAAACGATTCGCACGATCAACGAAAACGGAATGCGCTCGCGGCCGATCCTGTACGGGAAGTAGGCTCGCACCATGATGCTGCTGAATGTCCGCGGAAGTCCCAATCAGGCCATCGGCTATAATTGGAGATAAGCCAACCATACCACCATGATAGCTCGTAACCATTACGACTTGATTCATGTTGTCTAGCTGAATGTGGCATGTTGTCGCAGGCAGCGTGTTTTCCTGATTAAGTAGTGTTAATTCACCCGTTGCTGGCTGGATGGTGTAGGCACTAGCTGCTCCACATTTCTGACCTTCCGCACCAACACCTTCACCTAGTGCGTATAATCGCCAATTTGCTGCATCGACAGCTAGAAAGGTTGGATTTTGGAGACCCGTTACGTTATGGGTAAGCGCTAAGCTACCTGTTTCTGCATCAAATTGTGCCGTATAAACCCCCGGATTCTTCGCTTCGGCATAAGATCCAATAAAGGCTAAAGTTTGTTTCGTTTGTTGCTGCTTGTCCACGGATGTCACTCCCATTCATCTAATTTCACTATGAGCATTATCTCAAATCTGCCCCGTGTGGGCAACTATTTGATTAACTGTGGGGTTGGAGAAGTGAGATTAGCGGGAGAGTAATTTTCGCATGTTTTCTGCCATGAAAATTACTCATGGTCAACAACGCAAGGTAATCTACACAGATAACCTTTTTAGGTTGTTGACCATAAGTAATAATACCCGATCCAGACCGGCTAGGACGATCCTTCTCTATTTAAACAGCAGATGAAATATACACAGAGTAAACGGCATTTTGTGTAACGTTCATATTTAGGAATACTGAAATTGCATCATTTCTTATGACAGGGTTACCAGCTATATTACTGGTCCATGTTACTGTGGCATTTGGAGTGACTGCATATGGAGCACCATTGGAAATACGCACAGGCTGCGCTCCTACATCTGTAGGTCTAATTGAGAAAACTATGGTTCCAGTAAGGGCAGCCGTAGTTGTAAGAGTAATTGTAGATATGATGTTAGCTGCTAACGGTGCCGCTGCAGTATTAATAACATCAAAACATACTTGGAAAAGATACACTCCAGCAGGTAAGTTGTTTACATCTATTGCCCCAGAAAAAGCAACTACGCTTCCATTCGCAGCATCGACATAAGGTACCATATTGGAAAGCGCTCCAGGCGACCCTGCTAAACGTTGAAATCCTGCATTATTTCCACCAAAATTAAGAATTTTAGTGAAAGTAGTTGGTGTCGCTCCGGTTGCACCAGTTGCTCCAGCTGCTCCTGTTGCTCCTGTTGCTCCGGTTGCTCCAGCTGCTCCGGTTGCTCCCGTTGCTCCGGTTGCTCCGGTTGCCCCTGTTTCTCCAGTTGCACCAGCTGCTCCTGTTACTCCAGTCGCTCCGGTTGCACCAGTTGCTCCTGTTGCACCAGCTGCTCCGGTTGCACCAGTTGCTCCTGTTGCTCCAGTTTCACCTGTTGCACCAGCTGCTCCGGTTGCTCCTCCTGCTCCTGTTGGCCCAGTTGCTCCGGTTGGTCCCTGTGGACCACCAGCTGGTCCCGTCGCTCCGGTCGCTCCTGTGTCACCTGTTGCACCAGTTGCTCCGGTTGCCCCTGTTGCTCCGGTTGCTCCTGTTGCTCCAGCTGCTCCAGTCACTCCGGTTGCCCCTGTTGCTCCGGTTGCTCCTGTTCCTCCAGTCGGTCCAGTCGGTCCAGTCGGTCCAGTCGGTCCAGTCGGTCCAGTTACTCCTGTTGCACCAGCTGCTCCTGTCGCTCCTGTCGCTCCCGCTACTCCTGCTGCTCCTGTTGCTCCTGTTGCTCCTCTCTTCCCTCTCTTCCCTCTCTTCCCTCTCTTACAACACTTTGATGATGAGGACGTTGTCGTGCATGTTGTCGTGGACGTTGTTGTACAACAACAATCTGATTTCGATTTTTTCGGGTTTTTACTCATATAAATTTGTAGCTCCGGCTCAATCGAATCCACGACATGTTTAAGTTCCTCTTTATTTAACCGCTCCAATTATTCCACCTCTTTTTCATTGATTTAATAGTTTATGAACTAGAAAATATATTGCGAGGGCTAGAAGAAAAAACAAGCGTTTCCCTAGTAGAGTGACATTTCGCATGAAATCTTAATACTATATTATGTAAAAATACAACTTACAAGAGGTGGCAGAATGAGCATCAATGGTAATCTTTCTATCCCACATTTTCACATTACTGTAATTCCCGAGCAGCTCGAAAAATTAAACAAGAACGTGCACTTAGAGCTATGGATCCCAGCAGTCCTTCGCCTTGATCAAGATGAATATCAAATAAAGCTGGCATATCGTGGCTCGCATACCCGTAAATTTCCAAAAAAATCGTTTCAGGTCAAGTTCATTTCACCAATGGTGTACAAAGGAGAACGGGAATTTCATCTCAATGCCGAATATGCAGACCCCTCACTCATAAGAAACAAGCTTTCCTTTGACTTTTTTACCCGTATCGGTACCCTATCACCACAAACCTACCATGTGCTGCTGTCTATCAATGAACAATTTGCCGGTATTTATTTGAAGCTTGAATCTGTAGATAATCATTTTTTACAAACAAGAGAATTGCCGGACGGGCCGATTTATTACGCCATAAATTCGAATGCCAATTTCTCGCTTCTTAATCCTAAAACCTCTGAAGTTAAGGACTCCCTTGAAGAAGGGTATATGAGAAAGTGCGGAACGGCTGCGGACGATGCCGATTTACGCACGTTTATTTATAAAATCAACACAACCCCAGTCGCTCAATTTGAAGCCGAAATTGAAAAGCTGTTGGATGTCGAGAGTTACCTTCGGTGGTTAGCGGGAGCCGTATGCACTCAAAACTTCGACGGCTTTATTCATAATTACGCTTTATACCGAAATAGAGAAACAGAAAGGTTTACTATCATTCCGTGGGATTACGACGCAACCTGGGGAAGAAATGTGAACGGACACGTACTGAAGCATACGTATCTTCCGATAGAGGGGTTTAATACACTCACTGCGCGTATCTTGGACGTGTCCTCGTTTCGCTCATCATATTGTAGTCTTTTGCTTGCCATTTTTCGCGAGCATTTTACGGAGATGGCACTGGAGCCTGAAATTATTTCACTGCAGCAATTGCTTCATCCATTTATCCATCTTGATCCTAATAAAAAAGACGGCAATGGCATATTTTTAGACGAGCGAGGATTCATTCTTTCTTTTATCGAGAAGCGGAGGACATTTTTGATGGAGAGTATAGAGTCGTTTCAAGCCCAAAAATAAGGTAAACAAAGCTCAACCTCTGACCAGATCGTCCACATATCGGACGAGCGTGGGCTTCAACCTTAGGATCTCTCCACTAGTTGCCTGTTAGCTACGAAACGACTTGGCACGTACCTCGAATTAACTTGCATCTATTTGTTGTACCTAGCTTTGCTAGGCGCGCTAAAACATAAAAACCCCACTTCATCGAAGCGGGGCTTACTCTATCTATTGTCGCCTGCTTCTTCAGCCGGCAATTAATTCCTACACCTTACGCGAAGTCAACTTCGCTTGGGTCAACAACATCAAGTAGTCGTAGCCGCCAGCCTTGGAGTCCGTACCGGACATGTTGAACCCGCCGAACGGGTGCACGCCGACAAGCGCTCCTGTACATTTGCGGTTGATGTACAAGTTACCGCAATGAACGGTCTCCAACGCTTCTGCGATGCGATCTTCGTCCGTGGAGAAGTAAGATCCCGTCAACCCAAACTCCGTATCGTTGTACATCGCAATCGCTTCTTGCCAATCTACGGCTTTCGCGATCGCTAACACAGGTCCAAAAATCTCTTCCTGCATCAAGCGCGCTTTGCCGCTCACATCTCCAAACACGGTTGGCTGAATGTAATAGCCATTACCTTCTGCTTTGCCGCCACCTACTAGCAGCGTGCCTTCGCTTTTGCCAACTTCGATGTAGTCCAAAATCCGCTCATACGATGCTTTATCAATCACCGGTCCTGCCGCGAAGTTCAACTCCGGCAGACCGCTCTGTAGTCTGTTCGTGTATGCGACAACCTTCTCCACCACTTCATCGTAGACGGACTCTACGATAATCGCACGGGAACCCGCGGAGCATTTCTGACCTTGGAAGCCAAAAGCCGAAGCCACAATCGCAGCAGCAGCTGCATCTAGATCCGCCGTTTCGTCGACGACGATGCCGTCTTTTCCACCCATTTCAGCGATTACTCGCTTAATCCAAATTTGTCCTGGGGCCACATCAGCAGCCAAACGGTTGATCCGTAAGCCAATTTCTTTCGACCCCGTGAAAGAGATAAACCGAGTTTTCGGATGCGTCGTCAAGTAGTCGCCAACTTCAGCACCGCTGCCTGGAATGAAGTTAATGACACCCGCAGGCAGACCAACTTCTTCCATCAAAGCAACGAATTTATGTGCGATAACAGGCGTCGTAGAAGCTGGCTTCAGCAATACCGTATTCCCCGAAACAACAGCAGATACCGTCATCCCTACGCAAATCGCAAGCGGAAAATTCCACGGCGGAATTACAACGCCAACGCCAAGTGGGATATAGGAAATCTGGTTGTTCTCACCAGGAATTCTTACCAAAGGTTGTGTCTCATTGATCCCGCTCAAACGGATCATTTCACGCGCATAGAACTCGATGAAATCGATCGCTTCCGCGGTATCGACATCGGCTTCTACGTAGTTTTTGCCGGACTCAAGAATCATTAGTGCTGAGAATTCATGCTTCCGATCACGCATAAGCGCGGCTGCTTTGAATAAATATTCCGCGCGTTCTCTAGCGGGAACCTTTTTCCAGGACTCGAAGGTTTCGAGTGCAACGTTCATTGCTTTTTCAGCCAAAGCTTGATCCGCTTTACTCACGTACCCGATCACTTCATCCACATTGCCTGGATTGATCGATGTAATCTTCGCTTCTGTCATGATCTTCTCAGTACCAATATATAGCGGGTACTCGAGCCCAAGCTCGCCTTTCACCTTTGCGATCGCCGCTTGCATCGCCTTCATATTGTCCTCTAGAGCAAAATTCGTAAACGGTTCATTCGTGTATGGAATTACCTTTGTTGATAATGTAGTCATGTATAATGGCTCCTCTCCGAATAGAAAGCTTATTTTTATTTGAACATATTCTTAAGAACAAACCAGACATTCGCTGGACGTTCTGCTAATCTTCTCATGAAATATCCGAACCAATCGACGCCATACGGCACATAAATGCGGACACGATAGCCCTCTTTCACAAGCTGCTTTTGCAGGTCTTCACAGATCCCATAAAGCATTTGGAACTCGAACTGATCTTTCCCGATGTTATTCTCACTCACGAATTGCTTTGTAAAATGAATAATCGCCTCATCATGGCTCGCAACCGCGGTATAATGCCCGTTCATCAAATGCTTTTGAATGATCACTTTGTAATTCTCATCGACTGCACTTTTCTCTGGAAAAGCAACCTCTGGAGACTCCTTATAAGCGCCTTTAACCAATCGCAAATTCGCGCCTAGCTCATGTAGATCATCCATGTCCTTCAAAGTACGGAACAGATATGCCTGTATCACGATGCCTACATTTTCGTATTCTTGACGCAGCTCCCGGTAAATATCAAGCGAGACCTGACAGTGCGCATAATCCTCCATGTCAATCCGGACAAAGTTGCCATGCATCCGCGCACGCTCCAGAATCCTTTTCATGCTGCTTACGCAAAGATCTCGGCTAATATCTAGCCCTAAGGAGGTCATTTTCAACGATAAATTGGAGCGAACACCCGACTCCGCAATCGCATCGAGCGTTTGGATGCACATCGCAGCCGATTCCAACGCTTCTTCCACGCTAAAAACAAACTCGCCCAAATGGTCCAACGTCGCCACGCGGCCATCTTGATTCAATCCACGCACCGCATTGATCGATTGTTGAATCGTTTCACCAGCTACAAAACGTGCTGCGCCAAAACGGAGTCCATATTTCTTCGCTAAGCGATTGGCTGCGCGACTTTTGCCTAGGGATTGAAATATATTACGCATCATGAGTTCCATCTGTGGTTGCCTCCAAGGAGAAATTGTACACTTATGTTTAATTTATAATCGAATTATACACTTAATTTTTGATTTTGAACACTATATGTTTAAATATTTTTAGAACTTGTACAATCTTTCTTAAGAACCATTCATATCTGTACAATATTCAACTAAGGGCTGGGATGTGTTGAATCGTCTACCTTTTCATGGTAAATTAAAACCAAATATGGCGGATAAAAGAGGGTTAACATGTTCATTCCTGAACACTTTCCATTGCACACACAGTTTCAAACACTTCCTATAGAGACGACACTTACGGAGCTCACTTCTATTCTTCAAACAGGAACAGCCGCTATCGTTCAACAAGACCGTGTCGTAACGTTATTTACACCAGAGGATGCAGAGTTGTTAAAAGCTTTTCAATCATCTTCGGTGCTTGCACACCTTGTAAACATGGACTATTTTAAAATTCCTAGTTGTTCAATGAAGGAGCTTAGCAATCAAGACCACATTCAAAAGCTTATACGTGGAAGAATTCGCCCCTTTCTCTGCATCAAGGAACAAGACACCCTTCTAGGTTATGTCAGCCTTGCTGCGTATGCTGATTACGTGATGAAAGAGGGGCAGAAGTGGTACGCCTACTTCACTGCCCTAGCCGAAACCGTAACCGACGCCGTAACCGTCGTGGACCGAGAAGGGGCCGTGATTTGCTGGAACCTAGTCGCGGAAGATCTTTACGGATTGCCGCGTGCAGACATTGTGGGGAAGCGAATTGGGGAACATTTTGACGTCGAAACCTTGATGGTTCTGAAAATACTAGATGAAGGCAGGCTCATCCGCAATACGTATCACCGGCCAAGACCTGAGACGCATGTCCTCATTAACGCTTCGCCGATCAAAGATGCCGCAGGCACAATCATCGGCGGTATCGCGACAGAACAAGATATTACCCAATTGGTGCGATTGAACGAACAATTGACTACCGTTGAGTCAGTTGGGCTTCCTAGTGAAGCGTCGCAAGAGGACCCTTTTGCCCTTATTAAAGGAAAGGGGCCAGCCATCGGCAAGGTTATCCAATGGGCCAAAAAAGTCGCGGCTACGGATACCCCAGTCCTACTCATCGGAGAATCAGGGGTTGGGAAGGAGCAGCTCGCGCAAATTATTCATCAATCGAGCTCACGCTCGATGCATCCTTTTTTAACCGTACATTGCGGCATTGTACCAGCAGGCATTTTGGAGACGGAATTGTTCGGCTATCAAGGCGGGGCATTTAGTGGAAATGAAAGTGGTCAACCCGGCAAATTAGAACATGCCAAAGAGGGTACACTATTTATTAACGATATTGAGAAAATGTCTCTGGAACTTCAAGCCAAGCTCTATCGCTACATCACGCAGCAAACGCTTGTCCGCTCCGGTGGCAATCAACCGATCAATGTTCAAACGCGCATTATCATTGCAACCACGCAGGATCTAGCTAGCAGGGTTGCTTCCCAAGATTTCAGAACTGACCTTTACTATGCGCTTAATGTCGTCTCTATCCGTATCCCTCCTTTGCGTGAACGGAACGAGGATATCCCGGCGATGGTTCATATGTATTTGAAGCAATTTTCGATGCACTACCAGAAGCCAGCACCTGTCCTTTCCCCCGAAGTGATTCTGGCGCTGTCCCAATACGATTGGCCTGGCAACATTCAGGAATTGAAAAATGTCATCGAGCGGTGCATTATTTTAAATGAAGATGAGATGCTCACGCTTGAACATTTGCCACCTGCCCTCCAAGAGCAGCAGCCAAGTCTGATTCAGGATGCAGAAGCGTACGGTTTTCAACTGAAGGAAAAAGCTACAGAAACGGATGAAATCACGTTAATCGAAGAAGCTTTAGCCAAAACAGCGGGTAACAAAAGTGCAGCAGCAAAGTTACTTGGGATCTCTCGCGGAACGCTTTACAATAAGATGAAAGAATTCGATTTGGAGTAAATAGAGTGCACGTAATAAGAAAAAGCTCAAGTTACTACCATTCATCCCTAGTAATAGACTGGGTAATGAATAGGAGTTACCTTGAGCTTTGTTATTAATAACCTAACTATTATCTAAACATTAGTTAATCGTAATACCTGCACTAGCAAAGCCTATTACAGTTTCCAGAAGATCCAGACCGCCTGTATCGAGGGAGAATACCATTAAGAGGCGATCTTGTGCTGCAACTGCCACATTAACTGGAAGTATTGCATTCCTAGTCGTACCTATATTAATTAAACCAGTTAATGCTGGAGTCAACGGTAATACAGCAGAGGTCGGCGAGAAGATATTGCTGCCTGCAGCTGCTCTATATAAGGTTGCCCTGATCGTGACTGGGCTTGCCACCGTGACGCCAAGCGTAACACTGAAAAATGCAGATATAGATGTGACTGTTCCGGCGCGAGGCGAGGAGAATGCGAAGTCGAGAAGTCCACCGCTTGCCGAGAGATTGATAGTTGCTCCACCAACAACAACATTATCGACTGAACTTCCGAAGCCGATAAGGCCTCCAGTGTTGAGCACACCTCCTATAACCGATGCTAATGCTACTGGAATACCTGATGCAAATGGAATAATGGATCCCGGTCCGGCCGCTCCCGTTGCTCCTGTCGCTCCAGCTGCTCCCGTTTCACCTGCTGCTCCAGCTGCCCCCGTCGCACCTGTTGCTCCGACTGCACCAGCTGCTCCGGTTGCTCCGGCTGCTCCAGCTGCTCCCGTTGCTCCTGTTGCCCCGGTTTCACCTGCTGCTCCGGCTACACCCGTTGCTCCGGCTGCCCCTGTTGCTCCTGTTGCTCCGGTTTCACCTACTGCTCCGGCTGCCCCCGTTGCTCCGGTTGCCCCGGTTTCACCTGCTGCTCCGGCTGCCCCTGTTGCTCCAGCTGCTCCCGTTGCTCCTGTTGCTCCGGTTTCACCTACTCCTGGTCCCGTTGGTCCCATTGGTCCCATCTGACCTGTTGGCCCCATTGGTCCCATTGCTCCCACACCCGTTGGACCCATCGGCCCCATTGGTCCCATTGCCCCCACACCCGTTGGACCCATCGGCCCCATTGGTCCCATCGGACCCAAAGGACCTAACGGACCCATTGGTCCCATTGGTCCCATTGGTCCCATTGGTCCTGCTATTCCTGGTGCCCCGGTTGGTCCGATGCCCCCAATTCCGTATGGTCCTGTTGCTCCACGAGCCCCTGTTTCACCCTGCGGCCCCATCGGTCCATGGTCCCCTTTATCGCCTTTGTGACCTCTCTCACCTTTTGGACCTGTTGGACCTGTTGGTCCATGGTGTCCATGGTGACCTTGATCCCCTTTAGGACCTGTTGGCCCTGTTGGTCCTGTATGACCTCTTTTGCCTTTATCGCCATCTTCGCCTTTTTTCCCTTTTGGCCCTATTGGTCCTTGCGCTCCAGTTGCACCTGTTGCTCCTGTTGCACCGTGTGCGCCTGTTGCTCCTGTTGCACCGTGTGCGCCTGCTTCTCCGGTTGCACCTGTTGCACCTGTTGCACCGGCCGCTCCCGCTGCTCCAGTAAAGCCTCTGAAACCACGTGGACCGCGATTTCCTTTTGGACCTTTTTTACAGCATTTTCGCTTGATTTTCACGATAATAATCTTGCGGCAGTGCTTTTTCACTTTTTTCTTACGTTTGTGACAGCCACATCCACTAACTTTATGGAGCTTCGCCCCACTTTTTTTAATTATTAAACGCTTTTTCACTGTCATGGTACTTTTCTTTTTGCCAACTAAGAGACTCAATTACAACACCTCCTGTGATGCTTCATCATACGGATTATCCCAGGGGTTTGTCTGTACTTTTTGGCATTAGATGGTTGTCCATTACAAAATATGCATATGACTATATGTATTGAAAATGTGTTTCTTCAATAGAAGTAAGAGTTAAAGCTACCTACCTCGAGGAGGTTGAATGCAAGTCAGCCACTACCAAATTAATATGACGTACAGTTTATTATAATAAAAGTAGGCAAGTTGGTTTGGATAATCATACTGGTAATAGTGAAATAATAGTAAAAATTACACAAAAAAGACTCTATTTCCTAGATTTCATTCCTATCAAACATCTTAGGGTAATGAAAACTGACAGAATAGAGTCAATTATAAAACTGCTCCAAGTGCAATAGTTGTCATAGTAATTGCTCCACCAGATTCAAATGGAACATAGGCGCCTGATCCAGGTATACCTGTTGCTCCGGTTGCTCCTGTTTCTCCTGTTGCCCCTCTGTAGGCCTCACTTTGGACGTAAAAAAGGCATCCGCAAAACTGCGGATACCCTGCTCAATCTACCTTTGGTCACTAATTGAAGCATTGCTATTATTGGATGATAACACTGTCAAAGGATCGTAAGGCGTACCAGCTATTGTACCAGATAACAATGCAATATCAAATGCATTTATTGGAATTCCCCATGAGTTGCCTGAAAAAACAAAGATCGCCTGATCAACTACAAATCCACGAGTATTATAAACTACATTACTAATGATTTGACCAGTTGAATTTGGATTTAAATAAGCTGGTTGCCTGAGTGAATAAAAAATATTATTTTGAACAATTAGATTTGTTACATTAGATTGCGTTACAAATCCACGATTTACTACCCAACCTGTTGATGGTCCTGCTTGAGGCGGTCCATAAATAATATTATTAGTAAGCATATGATTTGTTCCGGCTAGTTGAATAAACTCAGTCGCATAAGGAACATCACTAGTAATTGTCAATCCGTCTATTGTTACACCATTACCCGTAACAAGAAAAGGAATTACGGCAGCTTGTAACGATATTAGGGTATCAGGATATCCTCTTAATGTTACCCCAGCTTTATTAATTACTATTTGCGAAACAAGAGGATAAGTTCCTCCTAATATATGAACTATTCCTGTTGGGGATACAGCCGTCACACCTTGTTGTATTGTACCAAATGGACTAGCCTGTGTACCATCTCCTCCAACTGCTCCTACTTGAACAAATACTTCAAATGGGTTGGGTTGAATCGAACCCATTGGTCCGGTTGCTCCTGTCATTCCCCGTTCACCAGTTGCTCCTGTTGCTCCTGTTGGTCCTATTGCCCCATCTGCTCCTGTTGCTCCTGTTGCTCCAGTTGGACCCTGTGGACCACCAGCAGGTCCCGTTGCTCCTGTTGCTCCTATGTCACCGGTTGCACCAGTTGCCCCAACTTCTCCTGTTGCTCCTGTTGCTCCTGTTGCACCAGTTGCTCCATCTGCACCTGTTGCTCCTGTTGCTCCTGTTGCTCCTGTTGCACCAGTTGCCCCAACTTCTCCTGTTGCTCCCGTTGCTCCGGTTGCACCAGTTGCCCCAACTTCTCCTGTTGCTCCCGTTGCTCCTGTTGCACCAGTTGCCCCAACTTCTCCTGTTGCTCCCGTTGCTCCTGTTGCACCAGTTGCCCCAACTTCTCCTGTTGCTCCTGTTGCACCTGTTGCTCCTGTAGCTCCAACTGCTCCTTCTACACCCGTTGCTCCGGTTGCTCCATCTGCACCTGTTGCACCTGTTGCTCCTGTTGCTCCTGTTGCTCCATCTGCACCTGTTGCTCCGGTTGGTCCCGGTGGACCACCAGCTGGACCCGTTGCTCCGGTTGCTCCTATTGCTCCTGTAGCTCCTGTAGCTCCAGCTCCTGTAGCACCTGTCACTCCTGTTGCTCCTGTAGCACCTACAGTTCCTGTCGCACCAGTAGCTCCTGTTGCTCCTGTCGCGCCTGTTGCTCCTGTCGCACCTGTAGCACCTGTAGCACCTGTCGCACCTGTAGGACCTGTCGCTCCTGTTGCTCCCGTTGCTCCTGTAGGACCTGTCGCTCCTGTTGCTCCCGTTGCTCCTGTTGCTCCTGTTGCACCTGTCGCTCCCGTTGCTCCTGTTGCTCCTGTTGCTCCTGTTGCTCCTGTTGCTCCAGTTGCTCCTGTCGGACCATCACCACCATCAGGAAATTCAATTTCAATTTCCCCACCGTTGTACAATTCAATCTCAATTTCCTCGACCTGAATCCAATCTATGTCTTCTAGAAAATCCTCAAGCTCGGACATTCTTTGAATGGGGCCATCGCCTATTTCGAACTTTATTTTGTATTCTTCTTCGTTAAAGTACTCAATTTCTATTTTTTTGATGTTCATTATTCCCACGATTCCAATTAAATTCATTAACTGAGCAAGTTTACTCAAAGAACTTACACCTCCTTATGATTTTAATACTAGTTACCTGCAATAAAGATATGTTTCTTTTAATAACACCAACCTCCCTTGCTTAAAATGAAACTACTCTAGTTTCCTCGTATAGTATATGTGTACAAACTTTCAGCGCATGGACGAATGAGAGAGGACAAATGATTGAAAAAAACATTATTTGTAAATTATTGATTGAATTAGGTGATGAAATTCGGGACTAGAGCCTTTCATCGCACTTCTAAACACATTTCGAACATGTAATAGTTGATAGACTTCAACTCATATGTACCTCAAAAAGAAGCGGCTGCGCCCAAATTTATGGGGAGCAGTCGCTTCTTTTATAAACCTGATGTATCCATAATATACTGCATCACCGTATCTACCTTTTTATCGCTAGGAACAAGAATTCCTAATCCATTATTCGTGCTAACGCGATGGAAACTTAGAGAGAAAGTCGTTACTTTTAAGAAATCTTCTATTGCTGTCAACACACCGTTTTCTTCCCCATATTCCTTCAGCGCATTGTACTGGGTTTCATTAATACCCCCTGTTTCAACGAGCTCGCTGGAGCCAGCTAACATCCCTTTTTGCGCATTTGGTTTAAGGTATTGGTTGGGAATGGTTTCCGGAAAGTAGTAAGAATCACGTCTTCCATATGGCCACTCCGTATCATGAAGAATGACAATCGGAAATTTGCCTGATCTAGTTGCCATTTGCTCAATTGCCATTAATTCATGATAAACGGTGTACCAATTATGGTCTCCGTCGATGAGAAATACATCTGCAGCTTGAATCTCTGATAATACCTCCAGACTGTGCTTTTTATGAACGACTAATTCCTCTGAAAATACAGCTTCATAAGCATAAGTATTAAATCCCGGTGCAGGATCAATGACCGTTAGCTTACCGTTCATCATTTTACAAAACTCAAGCAATTTTATGGTGGTACGACCACCTAGGAAAACGCCAATTTCTACAATGTGTGTAGCCTCGTATTTGATTAAAATGGGTTTAATTATTTTTTCAAAAAATCGATTCATACCGCACCTCCTCTTTGATCACCATATTCTGTCAAAGGAATTTTGGTTCGATATAAGCATCCTGTATACAAAAGATTCTCATGGTAAGGGGCATACCCTTTACTCACATGCCGTGCCCTCTAATTGAAACTATGAATAGTTTAGAAAGACCAGATTCAATTTTATTCCATGTATAGAAAGTGAGTGAACACGTTGATTACCATAAGTCTGTGCCTAATCGTTAAAAATGAGGAGAAAACACTTCGATCTTGTTTATCTTCCGTTGCGAAAGCGGTTGACGAGATCATCATCGTAGATACCGGTTCTACCGACCAAACGAAATCGATTGCAAGCTCCTTTACGGATCACATCTACGATTTTAAATGGATAGATGATTTCTCGGCAGCGCGTAACTTTGCTTTTCGGCAAGCCACGAAAGACTACATTCTATGGTTGGACGCGGATGATATTTTAAAGGAAGAAGATTGCAACAAGCTCCTAGCGTTAAAAACTGATCTGGAGCTATCCGTCGATTCGGTCACGATGTTTTATAATTATGCGTTTGATGAATTTGGCACCCCGACTTTCAGATTTAAGCGCAATCGGTTAGTAAAACGAGAGAACAAGTTCAAATGGATTGGCGCGATTCACGAATATTTAGAGGTTAGCGGGAATATTGTGGACTCTGACATTACCGTTACGCATTGCAGAATCCATACGAAGAGCGACAGGAACCTCAAAATATTCCAAAATAGACTGCTGCGTGGTGAGACGTTCACACCAAGGGATTTGTATTACTACGCGAATGAATTAAAAGATCATAACAAGTATGCAAAAGCAATTATTTATTACAATAAATTCTTGGCGAATGGCAAGGGCTGGGTGGAGGATGAAATCTCCTCTTGCAGTAATCTAGCGGATTGTTACCATCAGCTAGGCAACAGTGAAATGGAATTACAGTCCGTATTCCGATCCTTTCAATATGACAGCCCGCGTGCTGAGTTCTGTTGTCGTCTAGGCTATTATTTTCTAAACCGTAAGCAATACGAACCAGCTGTGTTTTGGTACAAATTAGCTTCAGAACTGCAGGTCCCTGCACACAATTTGGGATTCTCTAATCCTAAATTTTCAACATGGCTGCCACATCTACAGCTCTGTGTCTGTTATGACCATCTAGGGCAACACACCAATGCTTATAAGCACAATGAAATTGCCCGCACCTACAGACCCAAAGATCGGAGTATCCTGCATAATAAAAAGTACCTTGAATCCGTTCTGCATCTTTCGGACAGCTCCGAAGCCGCAGAAAATGAGAAATGAGAAAACAGCGGCTGCGCCTAATGAACCGAGGCGCAGCCGCTGCTTGTTGTTACTATCAACTTTCCTCATCAATGATTGCTTGATATATGTCAAGATATTTATCTGTCATCCCGCTTGTAGTAAACTGCTCAAGCACATATTCGCGGAGCTCATAAGGATCGGGCAGTGTCTCATGGATCAATTTGTTCCCCATCTCTTGAACAGAGCGGCATATTAATTGAGGAAAACCGCTCATCACCTCAGGAACAGATCCATTTGGCAAGGCCAAGACAGGTGTTCCACATGCCATAGCTTCAATCATGACGAGCCCAAAGGGCTCCTCAACCAGCGTCGGAAATAACATGCATCTGGCATGCTTCAATAAATCTTGACGCGCTTGACCTCCGACTTCACCGACATATTGAATAGATGGATTCGACATGGTCTTGGAAAGAATCTCCTTATGGAAATATTCATGATCATAAACGGGTCCTGCAATAATTAACTTTTGGTTAGATCGCTCCGCCGCTTCAATCGCATGATGAACACCTTTGTAAGGAAGAATAGCTCCAATGTATAGCAGGTAGTCACCCTTTTGATCAGAAAATTGAAATTCATCGGGGTTTAATCCGTTATAAACGACGTGATCATGAGGGCTGCCGAATAAGTCCCGATGTCTTTTGCTCAAATATACGGCATGTTTCACCGGATTGGTTAATGGATTATGGATCGTACAGACGGTCGGTACAGCGAGTTTCTTTTGGCCAACAACGGAAAGCTGCGTATGGTCATGAATGATATCGACCCCTGGTGGCAATGTTAGCTTTACAAAACTAGGAATTTGCCACATGTCATGACCGACATGTAAATAAGGCATCAGCTTCCCTCGAATCTGACTTCCAAATGGAGCATATAGAATAACTTCATGACCACGATCTGCAAGCTCCTCTGCCAACGTATAAACTACTCGCTCTATACCGCCGTATTTTACGGGTGGAACGGGAAGATAATCTGGACTTATCAGAGCAATCCTCATTCCTTTTCCCTCCTACAAGTTTCCAATGAGACACTATTTATTACGAATAGGTATATAATGTCGTTCTATTCGGAATGGCTTTTCTCGTTCCACAAGCTCTGAGGGATTGTATCCAAACTGATCAAGCTCTAGCCCAGATATACCTAGCGACCATTTCTTGGAAAACCGTTCTGCATTCGAATAAGCGCTTGCTGAATAATTGGTCTTGTTCGATTGGAATGTACTTCCTCCATAATGATGAACATAAACGTCATTCGCTACCCACAGACTTTGACCGCTGATTCGGGCTCGCAAACAGAAATCATCATCCTCATAATTCCCTGGGAAAAACCTTTCGTCCAGTCCGCCAATTTTAGCAATGAGATCTTTATGAAAAAGCATGCAATGCCCGATTAATTTAAGAGGGAAGAAGCCTTGATCTTTATGCTGGAGCGACCAATGTAAGGCGAAAACCTCCATCTCCGCAGAGCTTTTATAGGGAACATTGTAGACGAGCTGCGACCAAGCGACATTATTAGAACGAGGTCCAACTATAGCGATGTTGGGGTCCCTCTGAAGGCATCCCAGTAAACGAACCAACCAACCTCCGGTCACTACCGTATCGTTGTTCAGCAAACAAATGTAATCACCATCAGCTTCTGCGATCCCTTGGTTGTTTCCAGCAGCAAACCCCTTATTTTCTTGATTGCATATAAGCTTAGAGGAAGGGACTGTCCGTAAATATTCCACGGTACCATCCGACGAACCATTGTCTACAAACACAAACTGAATCCTAATGCTGTCATCCGCATGACGTAAAATACTTTCCACGCACTCTTTCGTAAATTTCAAGCCGTTCCATGTAAGCATGACTATGGAAATAAGCGAAGACATCCCATTTCCCCCTTTCAACTCGCCCCTTTATCATCTAAAATCACCATATTATAAGTATTCATTTGATTTTCATATGGTGCAGGCTCGGTGGAACAACTATTTAAACAGAAAAAAAGCCCCTTTCCTAACTTCGGAAAGAGGACATAGGGTTAGCATTCAGCACCGCTCATCTCATTAGTAAAAAATCGTTTATACTCTTTCGGTGTTAGTTTAGTAGCAGACTCCCCTACGTAATGGAATTGCAAGGCCCGACGTTTCTTGGTTGATAGATTATATGGTGTTCCATGCTTGAGTAATCCGTGGAACAAAAGTATACCGCCAGGTAACAAAGGTACCGCGACATCTTTCTCCACTTGTACATGAGCATCACAAAGCTGCCAGTCTCGAATGGCATAATGTGGCGTCGCCCCATCGGCATGGGAACCAGGTATGACATGCATACAACCATTATCCAGCGAAGCCTCATCAAGGGCAATCCATACGCCGACCACAGGTTTCTCATAAGCCAAATTCCCATAGGCCATATCTTGATGCCACGGTTTCTCTCCACCTCCGTGTGGAGGTTTAAGCAATGCCATATCCTGAACTAACCGCGGTGTTTCTCCCAAAATATCTTGAACGATGGCAAGAATCGCAGGATGCTCCGCAATTCCTCGCAAGCGATCATCCACCTTAACGAACTCATGTACCTTTCTAAATGCTAGTTCCTTCTCTTCGTCCGTATTCAATTCACTCTTCGGCTTCGAGAATTGGATTATTGCCCCTTTATTATCTTTAAATATAAGCTCGTACAAGGCTTCTTTCGAATTCTGAATGTCTTCCTCATCTAATACATGTTCTACCGCTGCGAAGCCATTTCTCCAATAATCAGCGAGATGAGTCTCATTCCAATTTTTACTGCCTTCAATTTTGTCTGCAATACGGTCGTAACGGTAAAGTCTTGCTGAAATTTCTTCAGGTGATTGCTCGGTTGGTTCAGTTCTAGCCATAACGGTTACCCCTCCGTTTAAATAATTTAACTATTCATAGCTTTATTATATGAATAGAAAATAGTAAAATAAATGCATTCAAGCACTATACAATTTGCACTATTTTACATAGAGGAGCCGTGAGTCTTGATGACCATTTTCACATCGCAAGCGATTCAACTTAATCCCTATTTCGGTAAAGTAATCTGTGAAGTGAATTGGAAATGGAGCAGCCGCGAGAATGAGCCTTTCCAAGACTTCGATTTCTGGTATGTATGGGATGGTGAAGGGGAGGTCACCTTAAATAGCAAACGTTACCACGTTAGTGGCGGCGATTGTTTCCTGTTTAAGCCAGGAGACCTATCCAGTGCTAGGCATAATCCAGAACACCCGCTTACCGTTACGTATATTCATTTCTCTGCCGAAGGGGATCATTCGTACCCGATGTCATTGCCTTCTTTCGTTCATTTCGATCCCTCCGAGTTCCATGAGAACTATCTAGATCGTTTCGTACAAGTACGACACACCGAGGCGTATGGGCATGAAGAAGAGGCGAAAACGCTGCTTAAGTTGATTCTATTGCTTTTTGAACGTCAAGCACCTGACCATCAACCTCAAGGTGATCCGGCGCGGCGCTCGATGAATCGTGTGATGATGGATATCGCGGCCCACATTCGGCAAGATCCCGGACGGCAGCATAGTATCCAAGATTTAGCTAAGCAAGCGCATCTCTCTCCACGTTATTTCTCTTTAAAATTCAAAGAAATCATGGGCCAGACGATTGAATCGTATCTGATCCAATCCAGAATTGAGCGTGCCTCCTATTTGCTTAAGCTAGGGATGAATGTCAGTGAAGTCGCTGAAGCGCTGGGTTATCGAAGTATCTATTTCTTTAGCCGCCAATTCAAAAAAGTAACAGGAACGAACCCCTCTCAGCTTCGCTCTTGATAAATATTTTTTGCAACTTTGGCTGAGCATGATAAAATGTACATTCACGACAGCATCGCGCTAGTACATCAAGGAAGGTTAGGTCATCATGCATTCATCCAATTTATTACGCTCGTTTAACTTTTTGTATTTCGCTTTACTTGCCCTCTTCGTCTCCTTTCTCCCCGTCTATTTAGACGCACAGGGACTTTCCACATCACGAATTGGACTGATCATCGGGACTGGTGGCTTCATCGCCATATTTTCGCAGCCATTATGGGGCATGATCAGTGATCGGACGAAAACCATCAAAAAAATCATGCTACTTCTCCTCTTCTGTTCCACCATCATTGGGTACTTGCTGTACGATTCCAAGAGCTTCATCGTGCTGCTTCTATTTACTATGTTGCTTTACTTTTTCTTAATGCCGTTAGATCCGTTAACGGAAAGCCTTAATTTCCAGACCGCGGAACGCCTTGGCACGAGCTATGGTTCCATCCGTACTTTCGGAGCGGTTGGCTACGCCGTGATGTCTTTAATAGTTGGCTACGCGGCGCAATATTTCGGCATTCATAGCTTGGCCTACCTTTTTGGCGGCATTGGTATGTTGAGCTTAATCATTTGCTTGGCGTTGCCTGATGCTCCTGTGACTGGGAAACCAATCTCCCTGCGCAGTTTGCGAAATTTTCTAAGTAATAAAGAAACCATTTGGTTCATGGTCCTAATCTTCATTTGCGCAGTCCCGCAACGGATTAACGATACGTTTCTTGGTGTCTATATCCGTGAATTAGGCGGGAGCAATCATTTGGTTGGCATAGCATTCTTCTTCGCAGCTGGAAGTGAAATTCTTGTATTTGCCTTAAGCTTCTGGTGGCTTCGAAAAGGCAAGGAACTAGCGCTTATTTCATTCGCTGCCTTCTTCTATTTCTTGCGCTTCTTGATCAGCGCTTGGATGACGGATCCGCATGTGCTTGTTGCGATTCAGCTCCTCCAAACGTTTACATTCCCGATTTTTTACTCAGCTGCGATTCAGTACTTGTATCAGATCGTCCCTGAAGAGTGGCGCGCAACTGGACAGACCGTGCTAGCTATCATCTTCTTCGGGGTCTCAGGTATCGTCGCTTCTTATCTTGGCGGATGGTTCTATCAAGCCTTTGGTGTACACACGTTATTTACCTGGGTGTCGGTCTTGTCATTCTCTGGATTCTTGTTAAGTCTGGTGCTGCGTGCGGTCTATCGTAAACAGAAGCTGGCAACCTAAGCTTTTTCTGCTAAAATGATAGGATAGAGATGAAACGGGGGCACATCATGGATTACATTATATTAGATATCGAATTTAACGGCCGCAAGTTTGCCAGTGATTTACCAATGGAAGTGATCGAGATCGGCGCGGTTCGACTAGACGCTACACTTAATCAAGTAGATGAATTCTCAGCCTTGATTAAGCCTGTATACTTCTCCAAATTGAACGCATTTATTAAGAAAAAAACGGGGATTCCCCAAGAAGATATTGATGAAGCGGCTGGTTTCCGCAAAGTGATTGCCGACTTCTTGGCTTGGCTCGGACGGAGTGATGAATTACTGCTTGTCACATGGGGTGGTGAAGATCTCAAGCGAATCGTGTTTGATACGCGAATGCACAAGCTAGATGATGCGTATTGGATGGCAGCCCACTATTTCGACTTATTGAAAGGGTTCACCCGCTTCAAAAAAGTAACGAACGACGTCAGCGTCGAAGCAGCACTTGTTGATTTGAACATTGTCGCTGAGGGTACAGCTCACAGAGCCTTGGACGATGCGAAGATGACAGCGGAGGTATTCCGCTCGATCTTCACCGAACTGGACTTTGAACGCAAACAGCAGTACGTGGATATGTACACGAATGCCAAGGAACGCAGGCTGATCAAAACAGCCGTGAAAACCATCACGACACAGAAAGTCGTTCCGACCTGGGAGCTTTTCGTCGAGAAGTATTTCGCTGATAAAATCGAGGCAGCCGACGCTAAAAAAATCGCCGAAATGCAGACGCTATTCGCCGCGGAAGTCGCGAAAGGTGTGCCAGCGGCAAAACCCACGGGGAATACAGCGGCTTCGGGAAATACGGCACGAAATACAGCAGGAAATACGGGGACTTCGAGTTAACGTCACCCACAACGAAAAAGCCAATCCGACCGGTACCACTTGCTTAGCAAGTTATCGATTGGATTGGCTTTTTATGATTTCAACTATTACAGCTGATCTACACCTAGACGGTTCGAATAGAACCCAGGGATCACCTTGTCTTTGGTCGTCTTAGATCCGCCTAACTGCAAGGAAAGCAAAGTATCTGTTAGCTCCATAAACCACATCTCATCTTTGATGCCAAGGGCTAAGTCGATCATACTGCGTACGCCATCCTCTGAATCAAGTCCGCTTATTGGTAGTGTCTTCACACTGGATAGTTTCACTTCAATTTGATGTCCAATAACTTCATCTTGATCGGAAGCAATGACATGAACGAAGGCGATACCATGCTGCCAAGCGATCGCTTCCACATACCCATGAACCATTTCATCTTCACTTGTTGTTGCGACTACCCAATCACCAATTGCAACATTCAACATACGCCTCGCCACCTTCACTCGAAATGTTAATTCATACTGTAATTATAATAATTACAGTATAAATTGTCAAGTGGCGCTCTATTTCAAGCCAGTCGTTGCAATCCCGTCAATAAATTTCTTCTGAGCGAAGAAGAATACGAGTAAGAGTGGAACCGTAGCCATTACGGATGCTGCCATTAATAAGTGCCAATCCGTACCTGCTGTATCGGTGAATAACTTCATGGCAATCGGTAATGTAAACAATTTCGATGAGCTGATGTAAATTAACGGATCAAGGAAATCTTCCCAACTATTTAAGAAAGTGAAAATAGACAATGTCGCGAATGCCGGTGTTGCCATCGGCACCATAATGCGCCAGAATGTCTGCCATGGCGTACTGCCATCAATTTCAGCAGCCTCGTCCAAATCCTTCGGAATTGTAATGTAAAACTGACGAAGTAAGAACACGCCGAAGATTCCACCCGCACCAAGCATTGGCGGGATGATTAACGGGAAGTGATTATTCACAAGCCCTAGCTTAGAGAACCAGATAAAGTTCGGAATAATCGTAACCTCATTCGGGATCATCATCCCGCTTAAGAGAATGAGGAATAACGTATTTTTGAATGGAAAATGAATCTTGGCAAAAGCAAAGCCGGCTAACGCACCGAAGATGCACGTTCCAACGGTTACGATAATCGCGATATACAGGCTGTTCGCATAATGGGTTAAAAATTGCGGCTGCGTCGTAAATACTTGCGAATAGTTAGACCATACAATCGGACTCGGAATCCATTGCGGAGGAAACGAAAATATTTTCGTTTGATCCTTGAGTGATGTGGTCAACATCCATACAAATGGCATCAAAATAACTGCCGAAACGATGGTTAGAAGGAAATACGTTAACGCATTTCCTAGCATGCGCATGGATTTATTGCTCATGATGCACCCACCTTTTTCTGAAACTCCATTGTACCATGGTAAGTACGAGTACTAAGAAGAAGAGGATAAACGCAACAGCGGATGCGTAACCAAGATCATACGTTTTAAAAGCTAGCTTATAGATGTAGTACACGAGCACACTTGTACTATTTCCTGGACCACCATCGGTCATAACACTGATCTGCGAGAACACTTTCAGTGAGCCGATTAGCGTAATGATTAACGTTAGGAATAAAGATGGCGATATCATCGGTAACGTAATTTTCGTAAACTGCTTCCACTTGGATGCTCCGTCAATCGTTGCAGCTTCATAGTACATTTTCGGTACATCTTGCAGCGCTGCTAGGAAGATCACCATGTTCATACCTACTTTTTTCAATACGCTAACTAGAATCACGACTGGCATTACTAATTTGGTATTGTACATCCAAGCAGGTCCGGTTATACCGAAGAAATGCAATATTTGATTCACCAGCCCGGCATCCGTTGCGAATACATATTTCCAGACGATCGCCCACACGATGATGGAGGTAACAACTGGCGTGAAGATCGCGGTACGGAAGATGCCAACCCCAGGAAGTTTTGTCGATAATAGAAGAGCAAGTCCCAGCGCTAGAATGAGATTAAGCGGGATTAGTCCGGCCGAGAAATAAAACGTATTTTTCACAGATGTCCAGAACAGCTCATCCTTTGTAATGATTTGCACATAGTTATCTACACCTACAACTTTCGTTGCATGTAAAAGTGAATAGTCGGTAAAGCTAAGTCCGAAAGCACTAATAATGGGTCCAGCCATGAAAATCAAGAAACCAAGCATCATAGGTGCAATAAACAAATATCCATACATCGCATTTCTGCGTTTGGTTCGACTGAAAGTATTTCTTTTCTTCTTAACTGCGGCTGCTCCTGGCACCTCGAGGGTGGCCGTTCTATACGTTGCCATGGTGTTCGCTCCACTCCTTTGTGAGAAAATGGCCAAGCTGTTACGGCTTGGCCACAGATTCCGTCCGATTATTGCGCTAGAACCGCATTAACGTCTGTTTCCATCTTTTTCAGGATGTCAGGAACGGTACCTGCTTGTGTATAGATCGCATCGAAGTGCAGCTTCATTTTGTCATCAATTTTTTGGAAGTTAACGAATCCTTGACGTACGCGAGCAGCAGCCATTTGATCCAATACCGCTGTTTTCATGCTTTCAGGAGATGGTCCTTGTTTCAAGAAGCCATCGGAGTTTAGAACCGATTTACGACTTGGTACGAAGAATTGTGATGTGATTGCCATATTTTCTTTGTTACTCAAGTATTTAACGAATTCAATTGCTTCAGCGGTATTCGCGTTGCCTTTAGGAACCATGTAAGCTGCGTATCCAAGCGTAGTTCCTTGACCGCCAGCTGCTTTCGGCATAGGTGCGATATCCCACTCGAAATCTTTGATCGCTTTCGCTTTGCCCATGTAGCTAAGCAAATCTTGTTGCATCCCGATTTTGCCGGATTCGAACGCCGTTTGGTCACCTGGCTTCGGATGAACCTTAGTTTTGAACATGGAATCACTGAAGAATTGCAGGGCTTGCTGACCTTGTGGTGTGTTTAATGCTAATTTCTTACCATCTTTGGTGAAGAAATCAGATCCGTATGCCCAAACCAACGTTTGTAGTGACTCGATCCAGCTTGGGCCCCATCCGCCTGGGCGAATCAAGTTCATGCCGTAGATGCCTTTATCCGGTTGCGCAATCGCTTGAGCTGCTTTATTCATTTCATCATATGTCCAGTTGCCATCTTTATAGAGTTCAGTCGGTGTTTTCAATCCTTTATCTTTGAACAAGTTTTTATTGTAGTACATCATGTTCGGCGGTGTGGAGAACGCTACCCCATACAATTTGTCTGCTTTGGTCACGAGTTCTAAAGTGGATGGAACGATATCGCTTGCATCGTAGGCCGTATCGGTTTTAATCGCTGAAAGATCTTCCATTTGTCCCGCTTCTAGGAATTGTGGAATCCCTCTTTCCAACATCCAGATCACGTCTGGCGCTGTTTTGGAAGCGAGCATGACGGACATTTTCTGCAAATAATCAGCCGATGGAATGATCATGACTTCTACGTTGACATTCGGCTTCAACTTTTTATAATTCGCAATCATGTCTTCATACATTTTCTTATGCGCGTCACTGCCCCAAATACTGAAAGTCAGCTTGACGTCCTTCGCTGGCGCTTTCGTTGCATCCGCTGCCTTGGAGCTAGCAGGAGATGTTGAAGCTGTGGATGTCGTTTCTTTCGTCGAGCCGCATCCTGCAATAAAACTACTAACTAACAATACGGAAGTCGTTAAGAGTAGAGCTTTCTTCATTGTGTTTAGTCCCCTTTTTCATTATGTGGTATGAAGCGCTTTCATACTCTTATTATAAACCTTGCCTACTTTCAGGATAACGCCACAAAATCCATAAAAGGTTCAAAATAGCAAGGTAATCGCTGCCCAAATCAAACCTATTACTGTTCCCGAAACTCGGATGGTGTACATCCAGAGTGCTGCTTAAACAACGATGCGAAATATTTATGATTGGCAAAACCACACATCATCGCCACCTCGGCAACCTTTAATGTCGTTTCCTTCAACAGCTTCCTCGCCTTCTCCATGCGTCGTTCTGTCACGAAATCCGACAAGTTCTGGCCCGTTTCCCGCTTAAACATATCGGATAAATATTTCGGATGCAAGTACACCCGTTCAGCTAGAAACTGCAAGGAGATGTCCTGATTAAGATACTCATTTACAAGCTCTTTCACTCTGCGAATTAATAAACGGTCTTTATCGTCATTGACGACCGTCGCCGTTGTAATCTGGTTGGGCTGCTTCGTTGCATTGATCTGCTCACTAATTTTCTGCAACACCCGGGCTAGCTCTACACGTTCAATGGGCTTCAATAAGTAATCACTTACCCCATAACGCAAAGCTTCTCTGGCGTAAGCAAATTCATCATACCCGCTGATCACGACAAATAAGAGACTCGGGTGAGACTCTTTCGCTCGCTTGATCAACTCAATCCCATTCATTTCACTCATGCGAATATCGGTAATAATGAGATCCACTTGATCTTGCGTTTTCAACCAATCCAACGCCTCACGGCCGTTACTTGCTTCGGTTATGCGCAGTTTCGAGGTAATCACATCTTCAATAATTTTCTTAAGACCCTGCCTAATTTTCTGTTCATCTTCAACTAGCAAAATATTCATCTGACTATTCCTCCCACTGAAATGGTAAACGAATACAGAAGGAGGTGCCTTCGGGACCCGTATGTGCAATTGACAAACCGTACGACTCGCCATATAAAATCACAAGACGCTGATGTATGTTACGCAGGGCAAAACCTTTCGACTTCTTATCGGAAAGCAAACCTGATTGCTGACGTTCTGGTTCAATTAAGCGTTGTTCGACTAGCTTTCTGCGCTCTGGATTAATGCCCTTCCCGTTATCCGTGACATATACATAGAGATCCTGCCCCTCTGCTTTGGAGGTAATCTGAATCGTGATCGGATCCTTGCCGAGACCGTGTTCAATCGCATTTTCAACTAGAGGCTGAAGAATAAGCTTAGGGACCATCGCATACTCGTGCGAGAAATCCACAAGGATTTCAGCGCTCAACTGATCTTCTAGACGGAAGCTCTGTATATTCAAATAGTTTTGGACAAATGCCAATTCATCCTTCAAATACACGAATCTCTCTTGTTTATCCACCGTATACCGCAGCAGCTTTCCTAGGCTCGTGATAACTTGAGATAGCTCGTTATTACGCTCTTTCACCGCGACCATATTAATGGATTCTAACGTATTATACAGAAAATGAGGATTAATCTGACTTTGCAGCGCATTCAACTCGGAATCCTTCTCTCGCAAGCGAAGCTCGTACATCTCTTTAATCATAATATCTAGGCGAGAAACCATGCTGTTAAAGCCTTCTGTCAACAAACCGATCTCATCATTCGAATGAATTAAGGCTCGCTCTTGAAAATCACCACTCTGAACGCGTCGCATTTTGCGCTGTAGATGTAGGATTGGCTTCACAAGCCGATTTGATGTGAACATGGCCGCGATGAAGGCGAAGATGAGTGAAGCCGCTGAAATCCACAGAGTGAAACTCGTGAGCTTGCGTGCATCTGTCAGCAGATCCCCCTTAGGGATCGTCCCTACAATTCGAAGTCCGCCATACGCGGTTGTTCGCAAAGAAGTAAGCGTATCTGAAGAACTCATACCAACAATATCATCATAGGATGGGATGTCTGCTTCTTCCGTAAAAGGATAAATGGGCTGCAAATTTTCATTGAACACATATAACTTACTATTTTTAGACACCTTGACCGATGAGAGGATTTTCTCAAAGCCTTTACTCGTCAAATCAACCTTCACATAGCCGAGCTCGCGATTCGTAAGCGGGTTTTTGATCAATCGGGCAAAAGAAAAAGCTTCCTTCGGCTTATCGAGATAATAATTCCACTCCACAGGGGGCAGAATGACTAATCCGCCATCTTTCTGCTTCACCTGCTCCATCCAACTCGATGTGCTCGGCTCCCAGTTGCCTTTAATCGTTTCGGTTAAATTGCTGAATAACGTGCCGTCCAGTCCAAAAATGAACACACCCTCTAGCTCGGTCCGATCAATAATAATGGAAGTAATGAGTTGACTCATTTTGGTTTGCTCTTCAATTCCCTTGTAACTGCCGCCTTCGGTTGCTACTTTATGCTTTTCTAGAATTTGCAATAAATTCGGGTCGTAGTACAGCGCAATCGTGATTCGCTCGAGTTCTTTCACATACCGCTCCAGGTTAATGGACAGTTGTTCGGCAATTTGATCGGAATAGGCCTTGGCATCTCTTTCGACATTGGCCGAATACTTCTGATAGGTTAAATAACCACTAAATAAGAATGGCAACGTTATCATTAGGCAAAATAAGACGAGAAATTTCATCCGTATGGACACGAACGGCAATTTATTTAACCTCACAAGCTTCCCCCGCTTTAAATGCGTGCTAGTATTGTAGGAAAGTATAATTTGTCCCTGTAAAATTTACAAGTTAGTCCTGACATTTTATAATAGAGACATGTGTTCTTATCGTTGGTTTCTAAAGGAGTTTACTCATGTCTTCTACACCTGTTTTAAATGATGACCAATGGCCGAAATTGCTCGAATATGTAGCTGAAACGTATAACGAAGTTACGCTAAGTCGGGGCTTTCATTTCTATAAACAGCAGATGGTTACGTCTCTGAATATTGCAACAGAACTTAGGAAGGTTAACGCCGTTGTGGAAGAGTTTGGCGAGAAATGTCAGGTTGGGATTGACCTGAATCTGTTGAAAGCAAGCTCCTGCACCTGTCCTGTTAAGACGGCCTGTAAACACGTCGCTGCAGCTTTGATGGAGCTGGCAGATCGCCAAGGCTATCCAGCCTCCCAAATCATGAATGCCAAGATGGCGCTGAAACGAGTAGCTGCGCAATCCTCTAACGTGTCTACGTTGGAGCAACTGCCTGGGATGACTGTAGATGGATGGCACAAATTCATGGAGCATTACACCTACCATCTCAAACCATCCTACGATCAATGGAACTATGTTGAATTGCTGCGGGGGCAATTTGCGAATCTCAAGCGTACACCGATTCGGTTCTCCGAAACGGATCTGTTTTATTTCGAATGCCATCAGCGGCTGTTCATTTTGCGTAAAATCATTGAGCAGAATGCCCAAGCTGGTGTCACGTTCTACACGGCTGCAACCGTCTATCATTTGAGTGATGAGCTGGATGAGTGGTTGAGAGAAACGGCTGATTCGTTGGATGACGGGCAGCATGGGGAGAGATTCACACAAACTACCGCTTATCTTCGCGCGCAAATGGCGATTGAATCACCAAAGAAGCTGCACCACTTCAGGGTGTTTACGACGTTCTGGGCTTATCATGTTGCAGCTGAGGAACGCCTGATAGCCTCTGAGATAACCGCTTTCGAAGAGATGGAAGCAGCAGATCTCTCCTTTTCCCTATGCGCTGGCCGAGCCTATCTGTATCTTCGACAAGGAAGATCCCATCTGGCCTGGGATACCTTAGCCTCACACGCGACATTCAAGGAAGCGCCCACGATTCTGTTCGTACCATACCTTGACTACATGAAGCATGCTCAGGATTGGCAAGAGATTGTTCAGTGGTTGCGAAGATTGAGTTCTTTCTATCATGGAAAAAGACATCTCGAAGTCGACGTCTACGTCTCCTACTGGAAGCTTGTCGTCGCTGAACGGCCTGAAGCGGAGCCAGACATGTGGCAGTCGTTAGAAGAGCTTTTGCCAACTACGTACCGGATCATTGAAACCCTCTACTATGAGAAGCGCCAATGGAAGCCGTGGATCGAAATGCAAATTGCACAGGGCTACGACCCTTTTACACATCGAGTGAATGTGCTGCAGCCCATTGAGAAGGAGTCGCCTGAGCTACTACTACCTTATTATCATCAAGCGGTGGAGCACTATATTCGGCTCAAAAATCGTCATGACTACAAGGCAGCAGTACGGCTGCTGAAACGTTTGGAAAAGGTATATAAAAAAATGAAGCAACCCGAACGATGGGAAGCGTTCTTCACCCGATTCGTCAGTCGGTTTAGCAGGCTGCGTGCCTTGCAAGAAGAATTGAAGAAAGGGAAGCTGCTAGAATGAGCACCAAACTGCACGAAATGTCGTTATGTATGTCCCTAACGGATAGTGGAGATGCCTTGCTCTGGGGCTTCAAAGATGGCCGCGATGTCTCGGGTGACCACTTTCGTAAGCTCTTATTCACGTGGCATGAGCCTTCGCTCTATGGCACTTTACTAGAAACGCAGCAAGCTGGCGAGCTTGTTGTGACGATTCTCCCTGCGGAGCAGGTTCTTGCCTTCTTTGCCGAGCCCAATTTCATGGATATTGTGAGCTGGGAAATGGGCACTGAATCTGCAAAGATGATGTTACGTGTTGCTCCACTTCTCTATGAAGCTGCTCAGAAAGGGCTCTATTTACCCAGCTATGAGGACTTCCGCAATGGTCAGTTAGTATGGACTTGGGATCGAAATGCGGAAGAACTGGCAGACGTGGATTGGCACATGCTGGGGAGCATGGATGACCTTGGCGAGGCTGGTTTGCGCGCCGCCTTTTCGGCTGCCGTCGTAGAAGCACATTATGCAGATGCGACTGCAATGGCCGATTTGCGTCGAGATTACCCGGCATTGTTTGCGACGAATCGGAAGGCCAACATCGCGGACGATTCTCCCGCTGCTTTTACGGAGAATGAATGGCTCTCTGCCATGGGCTGGCGACCAGACTTAGCACCTTTCCGCCCTGCTCTGCAGCTGCTTGAGCCCGATGAGCTTGAAGAAGACTGGCGGTTGCGACTCGTACTGCAGGACAAACATGACAGTACCCTTCTGACCCCGATCAGGCTGCATGTGGATGGAACTGCTTCAGGCCAATGGGCGTCGGAGTGGACGCCGCATGTGGTGGAGCGTGCTCCCGGCTGGGTAACGCGCTTATTGGAAGCACTGCCTCGCATGGCCGATGATGGAGAACTGCTCGCTCATCCGATGAGCGATGACTCGGCCTGGACGTTCCTGACCAAGGACAGCCGCATTTTGCTGGAGGATGGCTGGAACGTCATGCTGCCAGCTTGGTGGGAAGCCGCAGCGAAGCGGAAGCCTCGCCTCAGTGCCAAAGTCGCTGCAGAAGCAGGTAGCGGTGCCGGCGGCGGTGGCGGTGGCAAAAGCGAGTCCTTGTTCGGCATGAACTCGCTCGTCAATTTCGACTGGCGGATCGCCATCGGAGATTCCGAACTGAGCGAAGCGGAATTCAACAGCCTGCTTACCCGCAACGAACGGTTAGTTCGTTTCCGAGGGCAGTGGATCTATTTAGACCCTGCCTTCTTAGAACAAATCCGCCGACTCATGGACAGCATCGATCCAGCTGAGGGCTTGTCGCTGCAAGACATTTTTCAGCTGCATTTGTTGAGTGAGTTAGAGCGGGATAAGGTAAAATCCTCCTCCTGGGACGGCGATCATCTCGATGAGATTGATCCTGAAGAGGAAGCTCGCTTACAACTAGAAGTGGAGTTGAACGGACATCTACTTAAGTTAGTTCGACAGCTAGGACAGCCTTCCGATCTAGAGCTCATCCCCGTGCCGCAAGGGCTTCGCGCCGAGTTGCGCGGCTATCAGCACCAAGGGTTTACTTGGCTAACCTATCTGAGAAAGTTCGGCCTCGGCGCTTGCTTAGCTGATGATATGGGACTTGGTAAAACCGTCCAATTCATCACGTATTTATTGCATCACAAGCCGGTTTCTGAGCAGCCTGCGTTACTGATTTGCCCTACTTCTGTACTGGGTAACTGGCAGAAGGAGCTTGCGCGTTTCGCACCTGAACTTACTGTTATGCTGCACTATGGGAAAGGTCGTTTGGGCGGAGCCGCACTGGATGATGCTTTACAAGGAGTCGATATTGTCCTGACTTCCTACACGACAGCACTTATGGATCAAGAAACTCTTCAGCCATACATGTGGAGCTCCCTCTGTTTGGATGAAGCTCAGAATATTAAAAATGCCCAAAACAAGCAATCCGCCGCCATCCGCTCATTGAACGCTGTTCATCGTATTGCCCTTACGGGTACGCCGATTGAGAATCGATTATCAGAGCTGTGGTCCATCTATGACTTCCTGAATCCAGGTTATCTCGGAAATCAGCGCGGTTTTCAAGTTCGCTTCGCGAATCCGATCGAGAAACATCAGGATACGGAACGGACTGCGCAGCTTCAACAGTTGGTTAAACCATTTATGCTGCGCCGTAAAAAGAAAGATCCTGCCATCCAGCTCGATTTGCCGGATAAGCTGGAAATGAAGGTCTACATCAACTTGACGGCAGAGCAAGGCGCGATGTACGAGCAGACCGTCAAGGATTTGATGGAGCGCATGAAGAAGCTAGAGGGCATGGAGCGCAAAGGCGCGATCCTTGGCGCTTTGACACAGCTGAAGCAGCTGTGTGATCATCCGATGCTGCTCACGAAGGAAGCGGAACTGGCGGAGGGAATGGCTCAGAGCGAAGAAAGCCGCGCTGAGTTGGTGTTGCGCTCGGCGAAGCTGGAGCGGCTTGTTGCGATGGTCGATGAGCTCCGCGACGAGGGCGATTCGTGCTTGATCTTCACGCAGTATGTGGGCATGGGCCGCATGCTGGCGAGTGTGCTCTCCGCGCAGCGCGGAGAGCCGGTGTTCTACCTCAACGGGAGCACGCCGAAGCAGGATCGCGACCGCATGATTGAACGGTTCCAAGCCGCTGACGGCGAAGGACCGAGTATTTTCGTGCTGTCGCTGAAAGCCGGCGGCGTCGGGTTGAATTTGACCGCGGCGAATCACGTGTTCCACTTCGACCGCTGGTGGAATCCCGCGGTCGAGAACCAAGCGACCGACCGCGCGTATCGAATGGGCCAAACGCGGAACGTGCAGGTCCACAAGTTCATCTCGCTCGGCACACTGGAAGAGCGGATCGACGAGATGCTCGAAAGCAAAATGAGCCTCAGCGACAACGTCATCTCCTCCTCCGAAGGCTGGATAACCGAGCTTTCGAATGATGAGCTGCAGGATTTGTTTACACTGCGGAAATCTTGGTAATTGGTAGTGACATTGCGATGAAAGGGTTGTCTCCGTGTAGATTCATCTACGGGAGATGGCCCTTTTCTGCGTCGTTGCAGAATGGCGGCGGCCTATGCGGCCAACTCTCTCGACTTAGTTCCCTCATGCGTCTTAAACACCACAGCTCATCCGAATGTTATACTAGACGTATATAATTCATCAAATTTCGACATCAACTTTCACAAAAGGAGACCCAACCATATGTTTCAATTGAAACTTGTCATACCAGCAACTTCCCTGCTCCTGACTGCAGCACTACTCTTGGGCAGTACACCAGCATCCGCAGCCTACTCACCCTCCGTTAACGCATCTACGAAACTCGTATATGCTTCCGGCAAAAACTTCACAGTCAAAACGGTCACGGTTGACCTTACCGATCCAATGCTTGAACTTGTTCCTGCTTTAGCAGATGGTGGTATCGGACATGACGACGCTATGCAATCCATCGTGGAGCGAGAGAACGGTGTCGCGGCGATTAATGGAACATTTTTCAATGCCTACGAGTCTGATCCATATATTCGCTACCCCAACGGGACGCTGCTGAAGTCTGGTGAGCCGATGCATTCTGGGGAAAATCAGACGCTTTTTCTAAACAAAGATAAGGTGCCTGACATACAATTCGTCAATCTCGACATTGCCATTCGCACCAGTGAAGGCGGCGGTACTTACACCATCAACCCATGGGGTATTAACAAATATTACGGAGACACGAGCACTGATCAGATTGTCTGGTATACATCGGATTTTGGCCGCTGGATCGGCTTCCCGAATGGTACCAAAGTGGTGATCAGCGATGGACTTGTCACACGGATTACGCAGGAATCTGTATCGGTCCCGGATGGTGGCTATGTTTTATTCGTCGGCAACAGCGCCAATAATAAACAAAACGTCCTAACCAAACTGGACGTAGGTGACAGAATCACGAAGGATATTCTTGCGAAGGGTGAGGGCGGAAGTAATCTTGACGCCAAGACCTGGCTGTCCGCCATCGGCGTAGGTCCAAAGCTCGTAACAACCGGCGTCTCGGATATCAATGTGAGTAGAGATGGCTTTACAGATCCGAAAGTCACACAATCCTCCGCGGCAAGAAGCTTCGTTGGGATTGACGGCTCTAACCGCCTAGTGATGGCCACAGTACCTAGCGCCACCTTGTCAGAGCTAGCTGCGATTTCGATTGCGCTTGGATTGAAAGAAGCGATGAATATGGATGGCGGCTCCAGCTCCGGACTTTATGCGAACGGCACCATGATGACCTATCCAGGTCGAAAGCTTAGCAATGCTCTTGTCGTTCGCAAATTGGACAAGCCTAAAGTACAAATTGATATTAACGGACAATATATCTCGGATTTTACCGGCTTCATCGATAAAGAAACAACTGTTGTACCTATTCGTCCTTTTATCACAGCAATGAACGCCAAATTTACCTGGGATGCGTCAACGCGAACAGCCACGATTACTAATGCTGGCGTTACGTTGAAGCTGCAGGATGGAAGTTCTGTCGCTACTGTGAACGGAAAATCCGTTTCTGTCCCTGTTCCCTTGCAAATCATGGGTGACAGCCGGATGTATGTCCCGCTTCGCCTCGTTGCCGAATCGCTCAAAAGCACGGTCGACTGGAACAGCAAACTGTACCGCGCATCGGTGCGCTTGCCTTAATTTCATCCTATAGTTACAAAAAAGCTGGCAGTTCAAACATGAGAAAATGTTTGAACTACCAGCTTTTTATTATGAGATGATCTGGCTCTAATCGGCATTAGAACTTCCTCACAGATTGGAAATGATGGCTTCGATCTTTTTCTGCTGTTCGTTGATTTTCGGAACATATTCCGAAAAAGACGGTGACAATTTATCTTCAGCTAGCCTATTCAGTTGTAACTCAAGCGCAGCCTTGTACCGGTCCGAGTCCTGTAAAAAACCTACCTCTCTTGCACATATCGTCAATTCGCTCCAATCTGCAAATGAAGATATGCCGAGAGTGCTTTGATTTTGTCCGAAATGAATGCGGAAATAACTGAGAGGTTCAGGTAAATAGACGGCGTTGCCCCGAACAAGAAGCGAGAGCCATGTCGCCAAATCATTGAGGGTCGTAAACTGTCTGCCGCAAAGAATGCCGAACGGTTCTTTTAAATCCCTTTTTCGAAAAAGCACAGTAGTCGGCTCTCCGATCACATTATGTCCGTCACTCAATATGTCATCGCCAAAATCAATTCCGTTCAACACCGTCGTCTCATTGTACAATCTTCGTGTTGCATATACAGCAGATCTTTCGTTCCCGGATCCATCGATCAATTGGCGGTAAGAAGTAACTAGCGCGACATCCGGTATCTCTAGATAGCATGCCATCATTCGTTCAATTTTCTCAGGGTGAAACAAATCATCATCCATTAAATAGTTCACATATTCACCAGAGGATAGTTCATAACACTTGTTCCAATTTTTAACAAATAGCACGGTGTCGTTTTTAACATACTTGATATTCGGATATTGTGCCAGATAGGGCTGCATCATAACCCATACGCCCATGTCCGTGCTATCATCACATATGATGATTTCAATATTTGGATAGGTTTGATGAATGGCACTTTCTAGCGCTAACTTCAAATAATGGGGCCTGTTATAAGCAGGGATCAGAATACTGACAAGCGGCTTCCTTTCCATATCATTCCTCCATTTACTGGGTCGTTGTTTCATTATCTTTTCGGAGAACTTCTGGCAGTTGACCAGTAAATTTAACTGCTCTTTTCCAAACATACGGGTGTGTGGGGTGAAGATCTTCGCTGCCTTCCGACCAACTCAACCACTTATTGTAGTACCAAGCTTCACGGTCAAAATCTAAAGCATGGCCCCACGAATTAATTTTGCGGTATACCTCTTCATCACCAAGTACATAACTTCCGTGATAACACAACGAATCGAGTACTTTGATTTTCGCAGAGTATCCTGAACCGCGATGGCTAGTAAACCAAATGTTGCGCTTGCAGTTCATAGCTATATTAGGACGATAACCATATACACTGGATCCCGCTTCATTTACCAAGATGTAATCCCAAGATTTCCAGAAACTGCACCAAGGGGTTTCATAACAGTCATAATCAGGTTCGCTGCTGATCGTGTCAATCATCCTTGCATAATCTTCATTAGTATAGAATTCATCTGCATCTTGAACGATTAAGAAATCAAATCCATCCTCTCTGGCTTTTTTCAGACAAGCGTTCCTCTGGTCGTGTTCCCAGTCCCAAACCCCGTGAATGATTTCTATTTTATCAGCGTATTTAGATTGCATTAATATATTAAGATCGGCAGTGTTTGTCATGACGTCTCTGGCTTGAGGATTGTAACTCCACGGGACTTTGCTATATGCGACGTAAATCTTTTCAACAAATGGATCGCAATTTTCTAACATCTTTAAAATAAATTGCTTTGAATCAAATAGGAGAATATGTGCCGCAAATCTTTTAGGCGTTGTAACCACTATTTTCAACCACCCTCACCATGAAGTTTATCTGTTCCAATTTCCATAGAAACAGGATAACGCTTACTGTCCTGAATTCTGTTTATGATCCATTTGTTTCGAAAACATGCTCATAAATGTAAAGGTTTCTCCTTTAATTGGATGAATCCAATAATAATGAGGAGCTATTTTTGCCGCCTTCATTTCATCGTAAGAAATAGGTTTTACAGTACGCACGTATTGCAGGCTTTCATCATAATTCCATGGATACTCCCGGCACTTTCCTCCATATTTCATAGCGAGTGTGGCATAGAGCATTTCTTCCATTGCAAAGGTATCCGTTGCCGCCAACAATTGCTCGAGTTGATTATAATCGGTCTCATCCAGTATTTTCCTAACTATGGAACGGCGATAAACTTGTGCGGGATTAAAATAGCGTACAAAGTAGTCTGTCTGGAAGAACGGTTGCCAGCGATGCCATTCATTCCACAGCGTAACCCCCGGATAAAATTGCGGATTATCATGTACTGAACGTTGTATTTGCATATGAGCTCCCATGCAATCATAGCCTTCCATTACCTCTTCGATGAACGACTCAAAACCGTGCTTGATAAAAAGCACGTCAGAGTCCAGATTAATGAGGTAATCGTACTCAATGTTCGTTTCTTCCAGCCAATTCATAACATCATATAGAAATCTGCCTAATTTTCCGTATTGTAAGGGCCTGCTGTACGGACAAATGGGAATGCCTTGGCAACTGCCGAAGTCCTTATTTGTCCCTCCGTTGTATAGTACAATCCTGGCATTCGGAATGTAATGTCGAATATTTTTTAATTGCTCTGTTAGCACACTTTCGTTCTCATGTGCCAATATTGTAAAACAAATCATATAGGATCACATCTTTCAAGATAGATTGAACCAGCTTAAGTAATCGATTCGAAACCCGTGTGTCGCTGCCCGTTGTTTTAAGTAAAATTGCGGTGAATATAGCTGCCATGTTTATACGATATGCGCAAATATTGATGGTTTCTCATCCAGGAGTCCACCCGTTTCTCGAACAATTCACCTCCGTATACCGGGTATCTTTGCGATGCCGGATGTTTTTCATTGTAGATGCGCGCTCTGAAGTCCTCCGTACGAATCAGATAGCATTGATCCGAAAATCCATACCCCAGATAAAATTGATCATTCTCCTCTAGAGATTCCTGCTTCGCATACTCGTAGCTAAAGTTCCAGGTCGGATTTGCAACTTTGATTCTGGGGTCATCTTCCATATTCTGAAGCGCTGGCTCCACCCATTCGAGCGGCCCCGCTAGGATCGAATCACTGGAGAAATGGAGCAAATAATCCGCCCTGCACAAGTAAATAGCGACGAGCTCGGAAATGGAATAATAATAGCCTCCGTTAAAACTGTCTTTATCGATTGAAAAGAAGTCCAGCGCCTCACTTGCATAACGATCAACGAGGGTATAGGTAGTGAGCACGCCACTTTGAACCAGCTTGTCGGCATAAAAGCTAACCTCTTCTGGATCGTTCACGTTATTGATGTATAAAACTGCTTCCTTGAACTGAAACCGATTGTAGCGAAGATTTGTTTCCAGACGCGGTGTTTGAAGAAGGTGACGCCAATCCTTTTCATAGCATTTCGTCTCAAAGGTCACGTTCCACCGTTTCATATAACGCCTCCTTTCTCAGACACTACGAAAACCTTGCTCATAAGATATGCCCTGGCAGGTCCGCCTGCAACGGCTAGAACCCCATAGTTCATCCAATAATTCCCAAGAAGGGGCTTGTCTATAATTACCAGTGCTCCATGGTACAAAAAAGACAGCCTGTAAGTAGAGGGATCTACTTACAGCTGTCTTTTGGTATCTAACATATATGGCCTAACCAATCAATCTAGCTTAGTGCAAACCTTCTAACGCAACGTCTGCTCGTGCTTCTTGATGTGCTTCCGTCTTGCCGCGGCGTAGGAAGAATCCGAGAACAACTCCGCACATCGCGATAATCATCATACAAGTGAAGGTATACCCGAATGCATCAGGAGCTACGGATAGCATCGACTTTTGCATATCTGCAGGGGAGCTAACTGGCAGCTTCTGCTCGGTAATCAACGTTGTCACACGTGAAGTTAAGATCGTTACAACGATCGCAACACCGAAGGAGCTGATAACTTGCTGCATCGCACTTGTCAACGAAGTAACTCGGCTGACGAGGTCTTGCGGAGCTTTTTTGATCAAATGGGAGTTAATTGGCATCATCATGAGCCCCATACCGGCCCCAGCCATCGCTAGTGGTAGAATAAGATCCGTTCTTTGCGTGCTCAAATCCAAATGAGAATACTGGAAAATTGCCCCGGAAACCAAGGTAAGACCGATAACAACTAACCAACGAATTCCAATTCTATCGAATAAATAACCGCCAATTGGCATCATAAGTCCAGACGCGATCGCTTGCGGGAACAGGGTCAAGCCGGTATCAAATGCACCGTAACCACGGGCTTGCTGTAGGAATTGCGGGAGAAGGAATATCGCCCCAAACATACAGAATTGGATCACCCATTGAATGAATATACTAAAGGAAAAATCGAATGATTTGAAAACGCGAAGCTCAAGCAATGGAATTTTCGTTCTGAGCTCAACAATGACGAAGGCAATCAAAGCAACGGCGCCAACGATGATACCACCAAGCGCTTTATCGGATGTCCAACCTGAAGCACCTTGGGAAATACCATAAGATAGCGAAGCGAAAGCAATCGGACCCAGGATCATACCTGGAAGGTCGAAGCCAGCAACTTTTTTACGTGCCACAACAGGTAATTTCCACAATCCGAAAATAAAGCTGAAAATACCTACAGGCAAATTAATGAGGAAAATCCAGTGCCAAGAATGGTATTCGACTAACCACCCAGACAAGATTGGCCCAATAGCTGGCGCTAATAAAATAGGTACGCCTAGCATACCCATGACTTGCCCGATTTTGTTAGGCGGACTAAGTCTGTATACATACGCCATAGCGACTGGCATCACGAAGCCCCCGCCTAAGCCTTGCAGTACGCGGAAAAAGATCAACATTTCTGCCGTGTTTGGTGTTGCACATAATAGTGATGCAATTGTAAATAAAAGTACGGACGTCAGGAAAACATTTTTTGCTCCAAAACGGTCAGATAACCACCCCGCTAATGGAATTACCGCAGCGGATGCCAGCATATAACCAGTTACCGCCCATTGAATTGTAGGTAGATCTGTTTTAAAGTCAACCACTAACTTCGACAATGCAACGTTCATTGCTGTCGTGTCGAGGATAACCATGAATATGCCCGTAATAATAGCAATTAGCGGCACCAGAATGCTTGTAAACTTAAATTCCGGCTCTGTTCCACCGGATACAGCTGTTTGACTCATTCCTAACTCCTCCTTAGACAATTTCTCTCTTCACGTGTTACAATATTTACAGGACAATTGTCCGCTACCCCATATTACGGACAATTGTCCGCAAAGTCAAATGATTTTTTCATGGACGATCTCTCTACCAGGAGGCACGAAAATATGAAACATCCAGAAGATCATCATCAAGAAATCTGTGAACTTGTAAAGGATGCAATTTCACCAAGCAGTCGCCGTGGCGAACGTGATACGGAGTATCGTCGTCGCATCCTTTCTGCTGCTCGCACACTTTTAGAAACGAATGATATAGAATCCGTCACGATGCATCAAATTGCGAAGGAATCCGGTGTGGGCCAAGGAACCTTATACCGCCGTTATACGCATATTGGCGATGTGTGCAGCGATTTGATTAAGTCAACGACTACGCGGTTTATTGATATGCTTGAGGAAAAGTATACAAAAGTTGATCCTGTTGGACCAGGACTTGCGCAGCTATCCGCTTGTATCCATGATGTCATTGATTTCGTCGACGAGAATGTCACTCTCTTGTCCGTCATCTCTTCCATGCATGCGGACAAACGCAGCATCAGCATTCACAAAAAGCCCTTCTTTGTCAGACTTCGCAATATCCTAGCTCCACTCATTCAACATGCCATTGAAAATGGCGAGATCGAGGACATTGATGTCACCTTGACGGTCAATACGCTTCTCATTTCCCTTTTTCCGGAACAGTATTTGTACCACAAAGACGTACTTGGTTATACGAAGCAGCAGTTTACTGATGGCATATGTCGACTATTTGTAAAAGGAATATAAATGGATGAAATCAGATATGAATGCAAGTCAGCGTACCTTTTGGAAGAAATATATGGCGAAAGCGAGAATTGATGTCGACTATGCAGCGTACACGAAAGTCACACGAAGCTGGAACGATGAGATCCCCGCGTGTCCTGTCAATCGGCTGTATTTTATTATGGAAGGCGAAGGTTTTCTTAAAATAGGCAATCAAACCTACTATCCGCGTCCTGGCGAGCTCTACCTTCTTCCTGCTGGCAGTGACCAAGCCTATGGCACAATTAGTGAGGATACCTTCGGTAAGTATTGGTGCCATTTCACTGCGAAAATCGGTGATCTGGATCTCTTTCAGATTTTGCACACTAGCCCATCGATTGTCGTCAAGGACACGTTAGCCCTTGGGCAAACGTTCGAGAAGTTGATTGCTCATCGTCGAAGCGATGCTTTATCCGCCGAATTTCGGGTGACGGGCATCCTTCATGAACTAATCGCGGATTTCATCGATGGCAATGCTGCCGTGAAGCTGAATTTAGCTACGACCCCAACCCACGAGAAAATGAATGTTGTGCTGCGCTACATGGAGCAGCATATGGCGGATCAGGTTTCGATTGAAACGCTGGCCCAGCTCGCTCATTATCATCCGAATTATTTCATCAATGCGTTCAAACAATTTACGGGGTACTCCCCGATCCAATATATGAACCATTTGCGCTCCGAAAAAGCCAAAGATTTGCTCCTGACGACGGAGATGAATGTCTCCCAAATTGCCGATTCCTTCGGCATGGAATTATCGTATTTCTCCCGGATGTTCAAGGAGCAGACGGGATTTAAACCAACAGCGTTCCGCGATCTGCGGCCGCGGTGAGTTTGGGATTCAGTTGGTTGACTGCAACGCTCGATGTACCATTAGCCTCAGCCACACAAGCATAAGCACCAACACCAACACCAACACACCCAACACCAACATCAACACCGCCGCCGCGCCACTTTTAACTGTAAAATAGGTAGTTAATTTCTTATAAAACTAGCATAGAAGTGAATTAGATGGACAACCTCCATCTATTTTCGGGAGATTTGCCATTTTCGGCTGAATATGCCTGAATTAGCTGTATGTTTTCCATTTATTTCATTTCAATTGATGTTTTTGAGTAAATTAACTGTATGTTTTCCATCTATTGGTGGGCGGAGGGGCTGGGTTACTTGGGTGAGCAGGTGTTTGGGAGGACTGGTTACTTAGGAGTGCTTGGTGTTGAGAGGACTGGGTTGCTTGGGTGTGGTAGTTACTTAGGAGTGCTTGTTACTTGGAGTGCTATTTACTTGGAGTGTTGGTTGCTTGTGCAGCGGGCTTGGAGTGCTAGTTACTTGGGAGTGCTGGTTACTTGGAGTCCTAGTCACTTAGGAGTGCTGGTTACTTAGCAGAGCTACTTACTAGGTAGGAGTAATTTCTTGAATGAACAGGTGATTGAATAAGTAGATTAGTGGTGGTTGTGCTACATTCGTACATTGAAGGAGCTGTCAACCGTAAGTGTAACCGAGCCAAATGCGAGGTTACACTCCCCCATAAACAACCAACCCCCATCACATTGATGGGGGTTGGTTGTTTATGGTTAGTACCTTACGGATAAAACGCGTTTTTAGCGGTGGTCGTTGGACACCAACGCGCGCCTAACAGGAACTTAATGAGTGTGTCCTTCGCTCGCTCCGTACCAACGTAGCGCAAGGATTCAGCCGCATGCGCACGCACGTAGCGGTTCTCATCATCCAGTGCGATTTCCAAGTGTGGAATCGCTGCCTCGGCACTTGCCCCTAAACGGGACAAGGCCAAGCTGGACATGAACCGCACCTGCGCACTTTCATCCCGCAGTGCACTCCCTAAGCATTCCACCACTTGATCGTGCCCTGATTCCATAAGACCAAGGGCATCCACAACTGCGCAGCGGATCGTCTCCGACGGATGCTGCATCAAGCTAACAAGTGCAGGTACTGCCTCGCTGGCGAATCCTCTCAATTCTCCAAGCGCGAACACTGCATGCGCGATGACCTCTTCGGAATTCGCTTCCGCCCCTTCTTTTGGACCCGATTCCAACGCTGCAATTAATCCGCTTACTGCCTCTCTACCCGCTACGGATAAGCCATAAGCCGCAATTCGCGACACATTTTTATCCTCGCTATGAAGTGCTTGAAGCAATGCTTCTACACCACTTTGACCGCTTGCCGCAAGCTCGTATGCCGCATTAATGGCTTCGGGCTCGAAGCAGCTCAACCCCGCTGACAATTCCTTGATCCGCTGCGGATCAGAAGTAATCGTATCAGCCAAACTGCCGACTTGTCCCGACAGCCAATTCCACGTTTCTTCCCACATCAAATCATGCTCAGCGATCGGCAGCTGCAACCCCTCCGGTTTGCGCCATCCGCTTTCTTGATTGTTCCAGCTTGGCGATTGCGGAAGCTCGGTCCGCATAAATTCAAACTTCAACATGTAACGGGGCTGACCCAACACATTCGGAGTGGAGCGGTGCCAAATATCATAATGTATCAGCGCAAACGTCCCCGCTTCCCCACTCGCCAAAATCTCTGCCTCTTGTTCATTCCCTTCAAAAGTACGAGATTCATAGTTTTGCGTACCTGGAAGTACGCCTGTCGGCCCTAATTCCACAGGTGTATCCTGTGGGAAATACATAATCATTGCCCATTGCGGGTGATGATTGCGCATCCTTTTATAACCCCAATAGCTATCTTTATGCCAACCGCCGGCTACGCTAGAAGCATTGAAATGCCCATGGCGATGCGCATGCATCATATAATTAGGTCCCAGCACACTGGTTAACGCTCCCGTTACAACGGGATGATCGAAAACTTTCTGCAGCTCGCGGATTCGTGGTAATAGATTGTTTCCTGGATTGCCTTCCTCGGTGTACACCGTGTTCAACTGCTCTACCAAACTTTCATGAAATTCACGTGGAAAAGCTGTTTTGAGAATCAGGCAGCCATTCGTAATAAACGATCTCATTTGCTCATCAGTCAATAATAAGGGTGTATTGCTCTGCATTGTCTCTGCCTCCTTGGCAAGTAAGGAATGTGTGAACCATGCTTTTATTATATGAATGATGATTCGGACATTAAATAAACAATCTTAATCCGTGCTAGCACAAAATTAAGGTATTATTATCAACCTAGTTTAACATTGGCGCACCAATACGCTTTGCATATCTCTCCTATTTTGGTATAAAGTTAAGATGAAATCGAATAATTGCTAGTCTTACACCCAATTTCCTATCCAATCTTGTGATCGAAAGAACTTTTTATACATTTTCAAGAAAAGAGATGTTACGCGATGACTTACCCTCAGGATTTAAAAGAACGAACGCCGCTTTGGGACAGCAACTTCCCTATCCGATTCTATAGAAACCAACCCTCTCCTCTTGCAAAGGATGATACTATTCTCAATTTGCATTGGCATGAGCATTTTGAAGTTATCGATATGCAGGTAGGTAAAGCGGTGTTTCACATCGCCAGTCGACCCTACGAGGTCAAAGCTGGCGATCTACTTTTCGTTCCTGCTGGTGCGCTGCATGTGGGCTATAGCTTGGAGCATGAACCGATAGAATATGTAGCAATTGTGTTTAATGCATCTTTGTTACGAGTGATAAATCCCGATCCGATCTATGAAAGATATATACTTCCGTTCCTGGAAGGACGCATTCTCCCACCCGCTATGCTAAAAGCAAATGATGAGCAGGCCGCCCCCTACCGCCGACTTATTCGTGAATCGACGGTTGAATTTGAACAGAGATATCCCGCTTATGAACTAGTGATCAAGCATAATTTCCAGCTGTTGTTCACCTTGCTTGCTAGGCAATTTCTACCGGAGAAATTCGTTGCCAAACCTATGCCAGCGCGTCATACTGAAGCGTTCAAGCCATTAATTCAAAAGATGGAAGCGCAGCTATCTGAGCCTCTATCCGTGGAACAAGCAGCGCGAATTGTGAATCTGAATCCGTTCCATTTTTGCAAAACCTTCAAAAAACTAACCGGACGCACTTACATCGACTATATGAATTGGCTGCGAATAAATGAATCGGATCGTTTACTTCGTGAAACGGAATGGACTGTAACAGAAATTGCCGAGCGAATCGGCTGTGGGAATGCGAACTATTTTACGAAGCTTTTCAAGAAATATCGAGGCTTCCCTCCCTCTGAGATACGTAGAAAACAAGAAAAAACTTAGCTGTACTTGCAAACGTCAAGGCGAACATGTAAATGCGGCACGGCCCATATGAGGAGCACAATGTTGGAGGGAACTCTTCTTTTGGAGCTAGCGGGAAGAGATCTTTTTGGCAGGAAATATGTGAAGTGGCTGAAGGCAAGATGACGAAGGCTGAAATATTGGATCAGTAGGAGTTCAGCCTTCATCGCATCGGTCCTAGCTTATAGAAGCGCGGGCATGACGTAACTATAGACGGCAATAAAGTGGCAGATACTTCCCGCCAGTACAAACAGGTGCCAGATCGTGTGATGGTAGCGTAATTTGTGCCAGAGGAAAAAAGGAACACCGCCAAGGTAGCTCATTAATCCGAGCCCTAGCCAAGTAAATGCCATATGAGGCAGTCGCACATAAAGTGGCATAATAAAGAGCATCATGAAGGCTCCCATGCCTAAATACATTAGCAGCCCCCAAGGCATAAAACGTTGAATGATAATATGCACATACCTTACACCGCCGAAGGCTAGCGCCCAAATGACGATCAGCAGCTCACTCGCAATGCGGCTATGCCAGGTAATGAGCAGGAAAGGCGTATAGGAACCCGCCATGGCGATGAATATCGCCGCGTGATCCAGCTTCTCGAAGCGTCTCCCCCACATGGGTGAGCGAGCACCATGCAGCAGTGTCGAGGACACATACAGTAGGCAAAAGGAAACTCCGAACACTGCGTTGCTCGCCGTGTACAGCGAATCTTCAAAAAGCGCAGACCGCTGCAAGAGCAAGATCAGCCCATAGACGCTTAAACACACGCCAATCCCATGGCTAACCGTGTTTAAGCGTTCTTCTTTTCGTGCAAGTTGATCCTCCATGGGCCAAGACACTCCTTTCGCGTGTTTGTACTAGTTTTTCCCATGGAGGTGGCGCGTATGTATGAAATGTAGTGCGGCGGTGAGTACACTTGCCACTGCTGCGCCTGAGTTAGTCGGTTTCACTGACTAACTCCACTCCAATTGCCACTCCTGCTCGCGAATTAGTCGGTTTCACCGACTAATTCCAAGGCAATTGCCACTCCTGCTCGCAAGTTAGTCGGTTTCACCGACTAATCCCACTCCAATTGCCGCTGTTATACGCAAGTTAGTCGGTTTCACCGACTAACAAACCACTTCCCTCAGTTCTTACCATGCAAGAGGGTTACCGCCTTTTCAGTAAACATGAACTTATGACTTCTGGCTAATCCACCACCAATGGGTAAAACTAATCCTTTCTCTACTAATTTGCGTAAAATTTTTCCACATGCATCTCTTTTAAGCTGCAACCACTGGCTCACTTCCCTCACTTGAAACGGCTTATTACATAGCATGGCAAACCTCAAAACCTCCCGCTCATACACCGGTAGCTCGAGCAACCAAGCTCCTTGCGTGTTGCCGAATCGGCCTATCCATTCGTACAGATTTCTTTGGCAGAAACTCGGCTTTTTCTCGAGCTCATCTCGACTATATGGGAAATACGTGTAACCGAGCATCGCAACGGATCGAGCACGTGCCCTTTCGAATGAGAAGCGATCTCTCGTAATTTTCTCTGCGTGCGTGACAAAACTGTCTTCCTCGAACACGATCCGCAGTTTGGGATGACACACGTCCCCAAATATCTTCATCCCTGACAAACTTATCATTTCAAATTCAAGTTCCAAACCTTCAAACGTTCCCAATACAGGCAACAGCACCTCCTCCATAAGTTTCTTCGTACCCGTCAGATCCCTTCGCAGCATTTCCAGTCTCTGACCTTGTGCAAGTCGAACTTGCTCATTCCAAAAGATTTCATACTCCTTCTCAAACACGCCAACCGCCTCCTTAAAAAATAAAACGCCGCCAACTCCTACAAATAGGAGCTAGCGGCGTGTGCTTCACGCTTTATATGATTGCTTCTTCACAATATCAAAATCTAGAACACTTCGCAAAACAAATATGATTCTCCTCCTGAGGGATCGCGTTATAAAAACGTACATTTCAAGGCCGAGTTCCTGAGTGCTCCTTCTTCTTTTTAAGCAACAAAGCAGTCAACTCTTTATGATGCTTGAACATGATGAGAAGTGTATTACCTACCCATATCCACAACAGCATCGCCGCCGCATCCCTCACGTACAGATAAACGCCCAAAAGCAGCATCCCGATTACAACCTGCTGACCATCTACCTCCGACGATATCGGTTTCCATTTGTTAATGACCTTCATCCCACCTAGCATGACTGCCAAAATAATCGCTAACGCAAGTGACACTTCAAACTGTGTCAATCCGCTCCAAACGCCGAAAGTGACGGCGATGGCTTTGCCCCCTTTTCCACGCAAAAATGGCGAAAACGCATGCCCAAAAATTGGCGCCAATCCGATAGGAATCAAAGCATATCCCGTCATCCCGCCAACTTCCACTGCCAATAGAATGATGAGATACCCTTTGATAAAATCGAGCAATACCCCCGCAATGCCCAGCCGATATCCCGCCGCTTTCCACAAATTAAGGGCACCTGGGTTGCCGTCCCCGACGGTTTTCAAGTTTTTCCGAGCTAACCGACCTAACCAATAACTAAACATGAGCGCACCTGATACAAAAGCACAAATCGTCCAAACGATGATCATTGCTTTCGCCTGCTTCCTACTTTGACGTGCCGCCCTTTCCAGGCCACATGCCCTAGAAATACGACCTGATACATCGAGTACAGCATGACCATAATGAAAAATAACGTGGACACAATGTGTAGCACAGGCGTAACAATGCCGAAAATTCCAACGTATTTTACAAAATAAAAGAGCTGTGCCATGTACAAGAGGTAGCCGATTAAAAGCGGAATGCCCCATGATGTCGTTAGGAAAAAAGGGAAAGCTGCTGAGAGGATCAGCCCAATGACCCAAATCGCGGTAAGTGTAAGGGTACCTGCTTTGAGTTTAGATGTGCCTAGGACAGCGCCTTTGCCGAAGCCTTGGATCTGACTTTTTAACCCCTGAGGATACATCCGAAAAGAGACTAGCCCATAACCGATAAAATTGTTCACTAAGATGCCTGCCCTTGCATACGTAGCACCGAGATTCAGGTCATCCAGCATTTCCGATTTGATGCCTTCATGGCCTTTGACCGATTCGTAATCTTCCCTAGTCGTTAAAATACAAGACCCATAGAGGCCTTTCTGATTATTATTTTTCTCAAAAGGAGACGTAAACGCAAATACACCGAGCACATTAAAGATGAGCGCTAGTCTCTCTCTTAGATTCTCCGTGTAATGGTAGGGAACGATTGACAATACTCCACCTAATTTATTCCGCGCTTTTACCAAACATTCTAATGCCCGCGGTGCAAATCGAATATCTGCATCCAGGAAAGCAATGAGATCGCCGGTGGCGTGGGAATAGCCGTTCCATACGGCCCAGTTTTTGCCCGTCCACCCGTCAGGCAGCTTGGGATTGGAAATCACGGTAACACCGTAATCTTTAGCGATTTCCTTCGTGTGATCCTCCGAAAAATCATCCACCACGATGACTTCATAGGGTTCCAAGGTTTGAATTTTCAATGCATGAAGAAGGTGAGGGAGATTGTCCGCTTCATTCCTAGCTGGAATAATGATAGACAACTTAACTTCATTCAGAGCTTGATCGGTGCTGCGGGGTATCACTTGTCTTCTGAAGATCATGAAACCAGACAGACACCCTAGGACACATATGACTAGCAACGCCATCCTTGGAACTCCTCCTTCACATCACACTGTTAACGGATCCTGAGCGAGACATTTTCCGATCCGGGAATACAGGCTATATAGATGTATATGAAAGATCAATCGCTTCTCATGCGAACAATTCACTCGGTATGTTATAATATTGCTTATCACTTACTAGGAGGCATACCTTGCCTATGAAAATCTATGTCATCCTCTCTTTTGATGGGGAAACACTTGAGAATGTTTATGTCGGTCCCGACGAGGAAAAAGCGCTCGCGTTTAAACCAGCTGATTTTGAAAATTGCGATGCACTCTTTGTGGAAATTTGGGAAGACGGGGAAAAGACCGATGATTTCCGTTTAGAAGAGGAAGAATTGGAAGACGATGATGAGCAAGAAGAGGACACAGAATTAGATAAAGAAGAAGACAATGAGGAAGAAGTGAAATAAACTTCCGTCTATATAGAATAGAAAGGTTGATTACATATGGCTTATGCGTTCGCGATTGAACCAGCTGCGTTTACTCGTTTTGATGAAGAGTCCGAGCTGATCGAGCAATGTAAAGAATGGGGTTTAGTTTCTGAAAAAGCGGTAAAAGCGAAAGCCTTCTTCTATAAAGGGAATAGCCTTAATATAGCATGCAATATCGTCGGTCTCGTGGATCCCATGACGGCTGTCATTGAATTGGATACGAATCAGCTGCACTGCATTCATCCCTCCTATTTGAAGGAAATGCAGGCTGCGAACTATAGCCAGCGTGGTGCGGCTCTAACTGAAGATGCTGCCGTAACGGACGAATTGGAGACTGCTGAGCCGGAAGAAAAGCCAGCTAAATCAGCAAAAAAGGTGAAAGCTGAAGTTATTTCTGAAGATGGACAAGCAGCTCCTGCTGAGAAAGCGCCTGCTAAGGAAAAAACGAAAAAAGAGAAAGCCCCTAAACTGGAGCTTCCTGAAGAAAAAGTGAAAATGAAGGCCACAGTTACCGAGTTTACGACCGTACCGAACAACTTCTCAGACACCGATGATGAAGTTATCATCTATGAAGCTGTATCCATTCTGGATCCAGCAATTGAAGTCGGCACCGCGTGGTCGAGCCACAGCGCAACGCTCAAAAAGCTCGAGCTCGCCGTCGGCGACACCGTCATTTTCGAGTGCAAAATCGTCGCGAAGAAGCTGAGCAAGCATCCGGTGCCTTATAAGATCAATAATCCGGGGAAAATGCAGAAGGTAACGGATTAAGGAACTGATAGAGCTTCAGCCCCTTGTGGGGGCTGGAGTTTTTTGTTGGCGGGGCGGCTGCGCGGTAAGCATGCTGATACTGCAAGCGGAATAAGGCCCAGAAGGGGCCTTATTTTCTGGTGCGCTGGCTGACGGGCTGACTTTAGCGCCCTAAATGGGCGCTATTGCCTTCGCCGCGCTCGCTTTTCTGGCGCTTCGCGCACTTTAAGGCCCAAGAAGGGCCTTATTCCTCGCGCGACGGCAGGCGAAACTGACTTTAGCGCCCTAAATAGGCGCTATTGCCTTCGCCGCGCTCGCTTTTCTGGCGCTTCGCGCACTTTAAGGCCCAAGAAGGGCCTTATTCCTCGCGCGACGGCAGGCGAAACTGACTTTAGCGCCCTAAATAGGCGCTCTCCCCTTCGCCTCGTTCATCCCCTCCACTTCGTCCCACGGCATAAACTCATCCTCATCCACTAAAGACTATTACCTCAAAACCTAGCTACTCCACACATCATCCCCGCCAACATACACACTTCACACAAACGATATGCGAACGAGCGACATGGACACATACCACACACCTAAAAGCAGCTAGATTTGCACTTGAAATTCAGATCAATTGAAAGCAAAAGAGCCATAATCCTCACCTACGGACCGACGTTCTCAATTAAGTTATTATATCTCTCCCATCACCTAACACACCATCTCCTGTTGCCAAAGGCACTCTGCAAATTCACCCCCACATGCTATAATTAGCATTGAGAAAGGTGCTGATCAGATGGCTCCCAACCTGACAACCATGCAGCCGGTCGAAACGATCGGTATGCTTGCGGATTATCATTTCCCGCCTTACATTACGTTGGCCCATATGTTCCATGCTCCGCAGGGATGGGCGATACGCAACCGAGAGATGACGCAGTTCATTTTACAATATGTTGTGGATGGTTTTGCTCATTATCCTGTTGAAGACATCCCCTACGAGACGCGCCGCGGTGATCTCTTATTTCATCGTCCGAATGAACGTCACTCGATTATTAAAGAAGATCATAGTCCTTATGTATGCATTTCACTTGTCTTTCATTTCGGTACGTCTGCGTTCCCATACGAAGATATCTTCAAACATAAGCATCTGCTTGGTAATTTCGCGGATCATCCGGTAGAAACGATGTTATCCCAACTTGTTTCGCATTACCGCCAGCCAGGACTTGTTCATCAAATGCACTGTCAAAGCTTACTCATGCGTATCCTTGCTGAAGCCGCGCAAGCTTTCGAATCGGGTTCAACCCGCGCCAAAACGGATGCACTCACGATGCCCAAACTCGTCTTAATCAAAAACTATCTCACTGAGCACTACAGCCGCGAAATTCAAATTAGAGAACTGGAAGATGTTTCTGGGCTCAGCAAAAATTACATTTTGACCTTATTCCGCCAACATGTCGGCATGTCTCCTATGCAGTATTTGACGTGGATTCGCATCAACAAGGCAAAAGAATTAGCCATACACAGCAGCCTTTCCTTCAGTGAAATTGCAGATCGCGTCGGCTATTCGGATGTCCATACATTCGGACGCATGTTCAAGAAAAAAACGGGGCAAAGTTTAACTCAGTTTTGTTCGAATTTGATCTATTCTTAGATCGTCGGGAGGGGGCTGGGATAGCGACTGGTCGAGGTTGGATCGAGATGGTGGCGGCGACTTTTCGGGGCTGCCCCTCCCCCTCCAACACTAATAACTGGAAAATCTATAGCTATTTCAGCGTAATTTACGCAATAAATGAAATTAACTGGATTTTATGTTGCTAAATATGTCCTTTCTACCCATTTCGGCCAAATTCCCACTAATTAACTGTAGATTTTCCATCTAATCGCCTAAAGTGAGGATTTCCCTAGGATTTAACTGTATTAAATCCAGTTATTACCACAGGTCGGAGATTGCCGCCTCATCGCCCACACAACAAAAAGGCCGTCCCCCCTTAGATTCATCTACTTGGAGGAACAGCCTTGTTTTCACCTATCTTTACTTAAGCACGCCAATATTCCGTATGCGTATACCGATACGTCGTTGGCACCCGCTTCGTACCTATCGCGAAAGCGCCTTTCGGCTGATAGTCATACGGAGTTTCTCCCGACGTATAGGCCGCTTCTTTGCGCTTTTCGATGCAATCGACGAGCAAATGCTGCTTCAACGATAAATACTCTAGCGTATGCGGACCAAATTCCGCTTCGATTTCACCAGGGCGGAACTCGTAGTACACGGTACGGCGAAGCGCATTGCCATCTCCCTCAGGTGAGCCATGCAGCAGCTGAATATTGTGGAAAATGACATCCCCAGGATTCATTGGCACGGGTACAGCATCGCTGACATCAAAGCCTGGAAGCGCGCAGCGTTCCTCGGCAACATCAACTGCCCAATGATTCGAACCAGGAATAACCCACAAGCATGACTTCAGATCCGCCTCATCCAAATAAAAATCAACATTGAAAATCGGTCTCGGATCTGTACAGCCCTCAGGCACTAACGCATCGCGATGCCAAGGCACGCTGGCCGCTTGATTTGGAATTTTCACAACTAAGGAATCCCAGGTAGGAATGAAGTTAACTCCTTGAATCTTCGCTACAGATCGTAAAATAAACGGATGCGCAAGCAACGCCTTATTCGCCTCTTGCTTGTCAATAATATACTCGGTCCGCCAATATTTGCGTTCACCATTTTTCCTCACACGGTACATATAATCCTCATCATCGCTGCCAGCCATCCCAATTTCTACGGCCTTCATCGTTTGCTCCTGTAAGAGTCGAAGCTCCTCTCCAACTACCACATTACGAATAACAAGGAAACCATTTTCTAAGAAAAACTGTGCTTGTTCACTCGTAATTTCATCTTGCAATAAAGCATCGGCTTCCGGTATATGGATCTTTTGTTGGCTCATGTGAACAACCCCCTCAAGTAACTTTCATACCCTTACTTTACTGCAATGGTTAACGAAAATCTTTAGTCTAAACAAGCATTTTGGTTGCCAAAAGCACACTGTCCGATTTGATATTCTTTTGGTGTCATACCGACGGACTTTTTGAACAACTTCGTGAAATAAACCGGATCCGAGTAACCCACAAGCGAGCCTACTTCGTACATTTTCACATCCGGGTAATCCTCCAAGATATGCTTCGCTTTCACGATTCGTAGATCAGTCACGTAGTCGGTGATCGTCTTCTTCGTTTCCCTTTTGAACAATTTGCACAAATAACTAGGATTCAAACCTACTTTAGCGGAAAGCTCATTCAACTCAAAGGCTTGATTCAGATCTGACTCCAGCATACGGATGACATCCGCAATGATTTGCTTCTTGTGCACCTTAGGTTCCACAGTTACGAGATCAAGCGCTTCCTTTTCAGATGAATCCAGCACTGTAAAACGCTCCCCAACTCGCTTCAAAACTTGAAATAAATCCTTCTTGTTCACCGGCTTCGACAAATATTCTTCCACACCGAATCGAATCGCTTGACGGGCATACTCGAATTCGTTAAATCCACTTAAAAGAATAATATGAGCATCCGGATGCTCTGCCCTTGTTCGTTCGATCAGCTTCATCCCGTCCATCATGGGCATTTTGATATCGGTCAGGAGTATCTTGCAATCCGCAGGTTCCCAGCCACTCATTTTATCCATCGCTTGAATCCCATTTGCACACAACCCTATAATTTCAATAGGTAAATCCATCGCCTCAACCATGGCTTGAAGTCCTAATCGAATCCGCTGTTCATCATCGACTATCAACATTTTCATCGTCATCTTAAGCGCTCTCCTTCCAAGCTTCCAGAACGGGTAGGACAATCGTTACGGTAGTGCCGACCCCGATTTCACTGCTCACTTGCAAACCATATGAAGCACCATATTGCAAAATAATTCGCTCATTCACGTTGGCAATCCCGATGTTATTGCGATTTTCTTGCCGCAAGCCTTGCATGGCATTCCGAATGATTTTCAGCTGCACATCTTCCATGCCGCACCCGTTATCCCGAACGGTAAAATAGATCGCTTGCTTATCGACGTAAGAGCTAATTGTAATTAGACAATTCTCTTCCTTCATTTCAAAACCATGCAGAATGGCATTTTCCACGATAGGTTGAAATAATAGTTTAATAACCGGGTAGCTCAGATGAGCCTCGCTGATGTTTAACTCCAGCTGAATATCTTTGGAGAATCGAAAGTTTTGCAGTGCCAAATATTTCTCCAAATGATCCAATTCCTTATGAATCGTCACCTGATCCGTACCACGCAAAATGCCATACCGCAGCAGCTCCCCCAAATTGTAGGTCATTTCCGAAATCTCATAATCTCGCTTAACTTCAGCCGTCATACGGATCACTTCCAGCGTGTTATAGATGAAATGAGGGTTAATTTGATGCTGCAGCGACCTTAGTTCAGCCTCCCTTTTGCGATTTTGCGTCTGATAGACTTCTTCCACCAGCTCATTAATTCGTCTAATCATATTATTAAAATGCTTCGCCAGTATGCCAAACTCGTCCGAATACTTCACCGGAATTTGAACGTCCAGATTCTCCTTGTTAACCTGTTTCATTGTCCTCATTAAAGTACGCAATGGCCGCGTCAACGCAATGGCAATGATAGCTGAAGTCACTAAGGCCACAGTAATCGAAAGCAAGACGAGAATCATCGTGAAATCCCTCGTTACCCGCGTTTCCTCTGTCAAATGATCCACAGGAATGAATACAATTTGCTTCCAACCCGTTACTTCAGACGTTGTATATGAGGTTAAATACGACTTCCCTTCGATCGTCATCTTATAGCTGCCTTGTGCCCCAACGGCTTTTTGTACGAGTTCATTGCCAGCAACATTCGTAGATATCCATTTCTGCTCGCTATCGTAGATCACCGTATTCTGATCATCAAGTACCATCGTCCGACCTTTGGTAACCTCATCTAACTCACGAACGGCATCCCCGATGACTTGAATTCTGGAGTCAAAGATAATCATGCCAATGCCTTCTAATGAATTCGTATTCTTCAATTCTCGCGCAATCGAGAAATAATATTTATCCGTATGACCAACGGTTATTTTCTGTGTGGAGATGACAATGGAGGAGCCCTGCGCATTCCGCACTTGTTGTCGTAAATCGACGGCCTGCTGCCGGATGTCGGCCCGGATCGTATCATTTTTGGTACTGTCGTACATGTTGCCATAATTATCGAATATGTACACGGACTCCGTATCATTCTTCAAGCTGTTCAAACCTTTGACGAAGTTCTGGAGGCGGTTATTTTCTTCCACCGTTTTATTGGGATTGGCGAGGGACTCCTGAATATCCTGCATATAAATCTGGCTGCCCGTCACACGCTTAATATCCGAGACGTACTGGTCTACCCGTTCCAAAATTTTCTGTGAAATCTGGTTCACATAGAGGGCCGTATTCTTTTCAATCGACTTTGAATAACTCGAATAGGAGATCATCGAGATCGTAACAATCGGCACTGTGATCAAAATAACAAAAACCGTAATCAGCTTTTGAGTTAGTGATAGCCTCACAATCCAATGCCATATTTCGCTTCGCACAACAAGTTCCCCCCAGCTCTTTCGCAGGAATGTAAGCCCTTTCTTTTTAAAATCCAAGAAAACCCATGGCTCTATAGTAAGGGCCTTGGGTTACTATTTCGACTCACAAACAGCTGTGTCCTGCTAGCATTTTACTTCACAGATCCATTCGTAATTCCGGAGAAAATGTACCGTTGCAGGAACAAATACAACAAGACCGTCGGAAGTAGGATGATAAGAATGGCCGCACAGATCAATTGCCACTCGGCGCTATTCGTACCTGTAAATTTCATCAAGGTTGTCGAAACCACACCTAGCTTCTGCGAAGGCATATACAAATATGGCGTGTACATATCATTATAAATCGAAATTGTTTTTAGAATAATGACCGTCGAAATGGCTGGTGTCAGAAGCGGAATGATAATGCGATAGAAGATACCATACAGGGATAAACCTTCGATCATCGCATTCTCATCAAGTTCATATGGGATATTACGAATGAACTGCAGCAAGATATAAATTTGGACAACATCCGCTCCAATGTACAAGAGGACTGGGGCGAAATGCGTGTTGAATAAACCTAACCATTTGATTATAGAGAAAATCGCCACCTGTGTTGTGATCGCTGGAATTATCGCCGCTCCGGTATAGAGCCCAAGAATGAGAAAGCGGCCAGGAAATTTGAAGCGCCCGAGCACGTACGCCACCATTGTCCCCATGACGATATTCCCGATTAATGATAAGCCAATCACAATTGTCGTATTCAGAAACGCCTGCCCAAGGTTCCCCCGTTCAAACACGATCTGGAAATTCTCAAAATTAAGAAAGGAGTTCGGCAGTGAAAACGTGCTGGACATGCCATATTCCTTGCTCCCCTTAAACGCGTTTACACCCAAGATATACAAGGGGAAAAAGATAATCAGGCTTGCCAAGGACAGAAGCGTGTATTTCACTGTCGATGTGATGGGTCTTGGTTTCATGGTGTCACTCCTCCTTTCCTCCGACAATTCTCCGTTGTGCGGATACTACGACAATCACGACGATCATCAGTAGTACACTCATCGCTGAAGCGAGTCCAAAGTTGTTATATTGAAACGCGGTCTCCACTGTTTGCTGAACATACGTTTTACTTGCCGCCAAAGGGCCGCCTTTGGTTAAGACGAAGGGAAGGTCGAATACCTCCAATGCCCCAATCACAGTCAGAAACAGATTAAGCTCGATAATTTTCCTCATACCAGGTATTGTAATGTAGCGAAGCACTTGGAATCTTCGTGCACCGTCTATTTTTGCTGCTTCATAGAGATCTTCAGGGAGCGACTGAAGTGCCCCTAAGTATACAACCATATTAAAACCCATAAATTTCCACACACCGATTGAAGCTAAAGATACGTTGACAAGACCTGGCTTACCTAACCAGGAAATCGGATCCATGCCTAGCAAACTTAAGAAATAATTCAAGGAACCTGTGTTGGTATCGAAAACATAGCCGAACATAAACGCTACAGCGACCCCATTCATAATGTAGGGCAGGAATAATATCGTCCGAAACACGTTACGTCCCTTGAGCTTACTGTTCAACAGTACCGCGAAGAAAAAGGCAATAACATTTTGCAGAATGCCACCTACGAAGTACGCAACATTATGAAGGAAAACATAGAAGACTTCCATATTCCCCATAATTTCTTTGTAATTTGAAAATCCAACCCACGTTTTAACCGGTGTTAATCCATCCCATGACGTAAAGCTTAAGTAAATGAGCCTAAAGGCTGGATAGTAGGTAAATGTCAAAAGCAGCGTGAGTGGCACGATAAGGAACGATAATATTAAGGTAATTTTTTGTTGTTGGTAGCTCATCTCCATACCTCATTGCTCTTTAATTTGAAAAAGAGGACTGAATGCTTGCGAATGATCATTCAGCCCTCTTACGATTATCGCTTACTTACCGAGCGCTTTCTTTGCTTCTACCCATTTTTTGTTGTATTTATCAAATACTTTGGCCACATCCGTTACTGCTACTTCTTGTGCGATATCGTTAAGGTCGATTTGTGCTTTGTTTTGGATCGCCATAGCGTCACTGTTATCCGCAGCGATTTCAACGAAATTCAAGTCTTTCGTTGCCAAGAAGTCAGACAGTTGCGTAACCGAGGACTTCTTATCCTTCAATGATGGAATGAAGCCAGCGAAATCATCATAACCAGAATCCTCAATTAACCATTTCACGAAAGCTTTTGCCGTTTTGAGGTTTTTGCTGTTTTTGCTTACTGCATAGAAATAATCAGGTGTCATTAATGTAGTCAGCTTACCTGAGTTATCGAAAGGCATTGGGAAGAAGCCTACGTTTGCACTTTCTGTACCATTTTCAATAACTTGTGGGATAACCCAGTTCGGCAAGAGGTACATTGCCATTTTACCAGAGGCTACATCCTTCTTGGATTGCTCCCAGTTGGAAGAGTTGATATCTTTCTCCACATAACCCTTGCTGATCATCGTTTTGAGGATACCTAGTGACTTGGCGAAGGCGCCATTCGGGTCAAAAGCGTTCTCCTGCTTAATGCGATCATTCCAGAAGTTCGGATTGCCGGACATCGCTACCGCTACGTGCTGCCATGTGTAAAGCGGCCATTTGTCCTTGTAGTTGGTTGCAAGAGGTACAATTCCCTTCGCTTTCAGCTTCTCAGATGCCGCATAGAATTCATCGAGTGTCTTCGGAAGCGCTGTAATACCGGCATCAGCGAATGCTTTCTTGTTGTACACAATCCCTGTAGTGGAACCGCCTGTTACGAGACCATAGGTGCCGCCGTTCGCTGTTTTGTAGTCTTTAAAGCGGATTTTATCATTCAAACCGAGGTCATCCAGTGGGGCAAAATAATCAGGGAGCTGTGTATTCGGAATGTTCGGAATCAAAACAACGTCTGGCACTTCCGCCGTGGCCAAGCGTAATTTGATAGCGGCTTCATAATCTTTCAGCGCTTCGAATTCTACATCCGCATTCGGGAACTTTTTCTTGAACGCTTCGCGATATTCTTTCAGCTTCGTATCTATTAAGTCTGTGCGGTTCGTCGCAAACACGATCTTACCTTTAATATCATCATTCGGATTCGCTGCTTTGGGAGCTTCCGTCGCTGCTGGTGTAGCCGCCGCCGTCGTAGCTTTCGCTGCAGGTGTTGGGCTAGCTGTTGTAGTTGTGGATTCCGATCCGCATGCTGCGAGTAAAGTTGTGAGCAAACAAATCGATGTTGTGGCTACTAATGTCTTCTTCATCCTATTTCCCCCAATGAACTAGTTTGTGTAGCGCTTACATTTTTATTATAAAACGTCCATGCCTCGAGTAAAATGGCACGCATTTGTTTTTCCTTGTACTGTATTTCCACTTTTCGGTGGAAAAGAGCTAAATTAACGGGGGCCGAAGCCCCCATTTCACTCATTTTACTATATCGAGCTTATGCAGCAGGTTATAAAAGACAATGGCAGCTTCAGCACGAGTTGCAACAGCTTGCGGTCGGTAGGATCCGTCCGGATTGCCGCTTAATAACCCTGCGGCTGTCGCTTGACGTATTGATGCCTCTGACCATGAAGACATGGAAGCAGCGTCTGTGAATGTGATTGTTGCAGCAGGCTTCACCGTTTGCGACAACTTCGTTAATGCTTGTGCTCGACTGAGCATAACCGCCATCTGCTCACGCGTGATGGTCGCATTTGGCTGGAAGCTGTGGTCTTCGAAGCCATCCACCAGACCTAACTCACTTGCAGCATGGATCACTGAGGCATACCAATCCTGTGCGCCTACATCAGTGAATTTGGCTTGCGTACCTTTCGACGGTACGATCCCCATCGCTTTCACCAGCATTGTGGTAAACTCTGCTCGTGTGACTGCGCGATCCGGTGCGAACGTGGTGTCCGTCATGCCAGTCACCAGCAGTTTGGAAGCTAGAGCTCCAATCGCAGACTGAGCCCAATGTGTAAGCGGAACATCCGTGAAATGAGCTTGATGGGAGACAATTGCATATAGGCTATTCCCATTTCTGCTTAATACCGCTTCTACCCCATTCTCATGCTGATGGAAAGAGGCTGGTACAAACGTCATCGCTCCTGTTATTTCGTCAATAACGACAACTGTAGCAGAAGACAGATCGCTAAGGCTATTCGTTAAGATGCTCCGAGTAAGGAATAACGACCCAAAATTATCAATTTCGGTTTGTTTGCCTCCACTAGACACAAGCAAGCGGAAAGATACCGGCGTACCGATCAATGTTATGCCTTGCTTTTCAGCTGCTTTGCGAACTTGGTCAGCTTGCTCCGCAGATACTGGCGTGATTGCTACATGCAAGCTAGCATCCCCAGTATCTGTACCAATCGCTTTCAGTATGGCAGGGTTAGATAGCATTTGGAGTGGGATCTCGTAAGAACCCGCTTCGTTTTTCAGAGTAACCACTGTATTGGCGAGTGCAACAGGATTAGCTGCAAGTGCTTTGGACAGTAACGAACTTGGAAGCACAACTTCATCCGTTTCCTTCATGCTGTATGCCAAAACAAGTGGCGTCCCGTGCTCTTTCGTCAACAGAAGCTCCAAAGCCTTTTTCAAATCCGCTTCTTGAATGATGGCTTGACGTACGTCTATACCTTGGCTATCAGTGACCGTTTGGCGTTTGAATGCCTCATTCGTCAACTCAATTTGATTGGCTTTCTCCAAAACGGTTGGTGCAGGTATTGTAGCTCCAGGTGAGGATGAGCTAGTATCTCCTTGATCTACCGGGTCGACAGGATCTACGGGATCTACTGGATCTACGGGATCTACAGGATCGACAGGATCGACAGGATCTAATGGATCTGGTTCCTCCCCTGTTTTATAAACTTTAATGGTATCGAAATACAGCGTCCCTTGGCCGATTGCGCCTTGTGCTCCTTGATTCACATAAATCGAGAACTCTTTAATCGCATCCAAATTGATGACATTGTCACCGCTTGAGCTCCATGGTGCTTTGGTAAACTTACTAAATGGCAGCTTAATCACACTTGATTTGTCATCGCCCAGCTCGATATAAGACTCCCAAGCTGAGCCATCTGACTCTAGGAATTGTATCGTCAACTTACGATTGGAGGCATCCTTTTTCAACCAGAAACGTATGCCTTCATACGCTCTCCAGTCTAAAGCATCGAGCTTTTTATTCACGCCGGCGAAATTCTTCGATGCCGTTGGCAGCTCATACACATATTTGCCTCCGAAAGGTCCAGCCTCTTTCTGATCTGCGACCGGTGTTAATGTAACTGTCCCACCGTCTTTGTTCGTGGAATAAGATCCGCCTGCCACGAGTTCACCGCCGCCATAATAGTCGAAATTATCAATCGTCGGCACTTGATCAATCGCGATGGAATCGATATACATGGTATTCGATCCAACTTGCCCCGCACCCTGATTCACGAAAATCGCATAGGACGCAATTTCAGCTCGATCGAGCTTGCCGTCCCCCTTCGACCATGTTTGATTGCGTGCGAAACCACCAAACGGAATTTGAATGACATTTGCTTCCGATGAAGTCATCATCGTCTGCGCTTCCCAAATATCCCCGTCACTTTCAGTAAATTGGAACGTAAGTCCATGCCCCATTGAATCTGACTTCAGCCAGAAGGATAGCGCATTGCCACCACCCGCTATATTGAGCTTCCCGAGTGTCCGTTTGACACCGGCATAGCCTTTCCCAGCTGTCAATGTGTAGGCGAGTTTAAGCGCATGCCCGCCATCTTGTTTAATGCTATTTTCTAGGGTAGCTGTGATTTCAGCGCCGCTTGAATCTTTGACATAATCAGCTCGGACTCCTGCATCGGTTGAATAGAAATCGAAGTTATCGATCTCACGCAGCGAAGCCGCTTGAATATCATCCAGATACAGTGTTCCTGCACCATTTCCAACGGAACCTCTATCCACATAGATGGAAAATTCAGAAACAGACGTTAAATCAAGTTTCCCATCAACCGCTACTGATTGCCATCCTGCCAGATGGAAGGAACCAAAAGGTATCTTCATCAGCGTGCCATTCGTATGGTTGACATACACCTTGGCTTCCCAATACTCGCCGGTTGCATCCTTTAATTGATACGTAACGCCTCGTCCAGCTTCCCCTGCTTTCATCCATAGCTGGACACCATTGTTGGCCGACCAATCCGCACCTCCGATGGATTTGGTTACACCCGCATATCCTTTGGCAGCAGTCAGATCAAAAGCAAGCTTGAGTCCAAATGCCCCCGATTGCTTCGTCTCCGCATCGAGAGTTGCTGTTATGGCATCCCCACTAGAATTTCGGTTATATTGGGCTTGCAACTTCGCATTGTCGGAAGCATAATCTTCGTAATTGTCTACAACAGGCGATTTATACAACCGGAAATCATCCAGGTAGACAGAACGTGTAACGTTGGCTGCTCCATCAATGTTGATACTAAATGTCGTAATGGACGAAAGATCAACGACATTGTTCCCAACACCTTGATGCGAGTTTTTCCACCAGTCAGGCACATAAAATTGGTTGAAAGGCAACTTAATTAACTGCGGCCCACTGCCTGATACCCCAATGTCCTTTTTCCAAACCTCACCTTTCGTAGCACTTCCTTCATTAAACTGAATAGATATTCCTGTGTAAGCTTCTGCAGGCTGTACCCAGAAAGAGATACCGCTGCTGCCAGACCAATCCGTATTCGTAATTTGCTTTTCCATGCCCCCCCAGCCTTTGCTAAGCGATGAGGTCAATTTCAAACTGTAATTCCCTTCGGATTTATGAACGTTATCCAAACTTAATTCAAGTGGTGAACCGGATGTATTCACGGAATAAGCACTTTTGAGCATACTATCAGAGCCTGTATAACTCTCAAAGTTCTCAATGATATCACTTTTTACGTTGGAAGGTGGCTCTAGCTTTTCTGAACCCACACCAATTTGGATGCGACCTACTTGTGGACTCCAATATTCGGAAGCGAAGTTCGCTGGAATAACTGGGAACACAATTTTCAAATATTTCGTTCCAGCTGGCAAGGTGTAGGCGGTGTATACCATTCGGCTCCACCAACCCTCGCCTGGCACCTCATCTACTTGAACTTGGCTAACATTCGTGTAATGTTCACCATCCGGCGATGTTAAAAAAGTAAAATTGGGAAGCCGGTACTTACTTGGTTCTTGTCTAGCAAAACTCGTCATGACGAAATAATTCATATCCCCCGCTGTTTGATACACGAAAGATTCCGCATTATTTGCTGTTCGTACGAGTCGTTTCAAATCGTTGCCAAAATAAGTGCCCCCGGACTCGAACCCTAGGTTAGGCGAGTGGTCGGCCATTTTCAGCATATTATTCATTTCGTCTGTCAACACACCATTGGTAATCGCAACGCTTGAAATGGCATCCTTATAAATAAGCTCTTCACCACTTGTATGGTTATATACGATTTCAATATTGCCTAGTTGAGACTCTCCATCTCCTTCTGGGAAGGTTACTTTGAAATATTTCGCATCCGTAGGCAATGTATTTGATTGATACACAATTTTACGCCAATCACCACCGCCAGCATCCGATTTCTCTACCTGAAACTCTGTGTAATTGGTTCCATCCGAAGAAATCCAGAACTTGAATTCATTATTCGGATGATTCGACTTCCGGAATGCAGTAGTCTTTAATGACAATGCTCGCAAAGCACTCGAATTCGTTGGTGTCGATGGCATTGCATACGCTACGAATTGATCAACGGCATTCGGCTGCAACTTGAGTCGATAATGATCGCCTCCGAATAAAGCTGGATCCAGATCATCTGTGGTAAATTTCAAATCGGTTGAGAATTGATACATTTTGCTGTAATCAATGAGCTCATCCTGAATGGCATGCTTCGCGATGACTGGGCCTACTACTGATGAATATGTGGATTCACCAACGGTATTTCGTGCCTTCGTTCGATAGAAGTACGTAGCACCTGTCACAGAGGTCATATCATCAAATAAATCTGTTTTGTAAGCGTCGTAAACCTGAGCTCCAACAATATCCCAAGGCCCATTGACATACACGGAACGTTCTACAGTATAGGCCGTTGCACCAGTTGACCCCTTCCATCCGATACGGGAGACCGTATCAATCGGAAGCATAATCGGTGCTTCAGGTAGTGGTAGAGCTGGCTTTGAAGTAATCCTGCGAATCTCATAAGCTTTATCCCGTAACAGCCCCAATACGGATGATTCCTCAAAACCTTGCTCGCCTGCCGGGAAGCCTGGCCATTTATACGCTTCATAGAAAGTCCCGCCATAGGTGCCTTCTGTATGTCGGAAGAAGCCGCCATCCTCACTGTGATACCGCAGGCTCCAAATCAGGGCACCACTGGTACCGTTTTCAACAACATTGTTTAAGAAAGGTATCAATTCTGTTTTTGGAATAAAGCCAAATTCCCCTACATAGAATGGTTTTTTCCCTTTTGCCGTATTCTTATCGATATTGACTTGAGAAGCAAAACTAGCGTAATGGTTCGGATAATAATGATTACTTACGATATCAATAGGAGAACTTTCCTCTAGCGAACTGGCATCAATGCCGTATTTACCGTCAATGAGCAAGTGATTGTTATCAATATTTTTGATAAAAGCACCTATTTCAGACGTCCATGCAGAAGTTGGAGGTGTTAATTCATTTCCTGTCTCCCAAGCTAGAATGGCAGGATCATCCTTGTAAAGCACGTTTGTTATCGTATTCCTACGATGCAATACATATGAGATCGTATCTTTAAAATCCTTTTTGATGTCCGGATCCGTCCAGAAGGCATCCTTGCTCTTCCCGTGGAACTTGGCATACTCACCAATTCCGCCCCACCACTCATATTGATCAACGAAAGGGATGATAAGACGAATTCCGTACTCGTTGGCAAGTGCAAGCGCACGGTCTAATGCAACAAACGCTTCTTCATTAAACTGATTAGGTCCAACGACATGTCGAATCATGCCAGGGTAATCGGTATCCTTTTTGACAGAAAGGACATAGGTTCTCGTGGCTGTAGCTCCCATTTGCTGCAAAGCTTTAAATGCATCTCGCTGCTCCCATTCTGTGGGAACCTGCCAATAACCATCCTCGACCATCGTTAGCGTAGGCACATTCGCCCCAATAAAACGAAATTCGTTGGCGCCATCCATCAATTTATCCCCTGATCGTGTAATAAATTGGGTAAGCACTGAATTTGATTCCGCTTTCATTTTTGGCGTGCCTGCAAAACCGCCCATGAGCATAGATACCACTAAAATGGTTACTACAAGCTTTGCACACATGCTTTTCAAACGCATACGTTCGCCCCCTCGTATCCTACATTTTGTATCATTTTAATTATAGGAGGGATAATCGATGTTTGAAATGTACTGGCTTGGCATTTTATTGGACTCTATTGTCCTTCTATCGCTTGATTGCTGATTAACGACCATGACGATTTTCGATTGTTACCTCTCGCGTGGAAAAAGAGTTGGAGTAACTATTGAGGGGGAGGTTAGGTTGGTGGTGCTCAAGCCAATTAACTGGAAAACCTACAGCTAATCTAGAGAAATATACCCGAAAATTTGATTTAGATGGAAATTATGTAATTAATTTCTCTATATATGAACATTTCGGTAATAAAGGCTAAATTTAACTGTATGAAATCCATTTAATGTCCAATTTGACGGAATTTCATGGAAATTAACTGGAGGAAATCCATCTATTCGCGGCGAGAATTCAGATCCCTAAAACACAAAAAAACACCAGACCATGTCGGGTGCCTTACACTGGGTAGCCCCAGCTGGTTCTGCTATGCCATTCTACTCGCCTAATGCTTCAATCTTCTTCTCGCTTCGAGCTCCTGCTTCAGTGCTTGTTCCACCAACTCGGCCATCATGTCGAATTTCTCAGCAACCGTGTATGGAGACAAAGCCCCACAGTGCGAACAACGCTGCGTATGGAGTTCTGTTGGTTTGGAACACGATTTGCAAGTAATCATGAGAAGTTATCCCCTTTGTGTAAATAAGATACATCTATTATACACATCTGGAGAGTATCACACACCTTTAGATAGAACGGAAGGTTCGTGGTGAACTTCCATATTTCTGCTTGAAAGCTCTTTCGAAATGCGTTAACGTATTGAACCCTGATGCGAAGCAGATTTCAGTAATCGGAATATCCGAGGCTTGCAGAAGTGATTTGGCAAATTGCAACCGTAACCCTTGTAAGTAGATTTGGAACGAAATACCTGTCATTTTATGAAAAACGAGACTAAAATAATTCGGCGCCAATCCAGCTTGCTTAGCAGCATCTTCCAAACGAAGTTCTTCCCGAAAGTGATGATGCATATAAACAAGCGCTCGCTGAAGCGTTGAGGACTGAGACGGCGTGACCTGCAACTCGGGCTGACCTTTACGTTCTTGGTAAGTTCGAAATAAATACAATAAGATTCGCTCGAAAGCTCCTTTGATCAAAATAGAATGTCCTGGCCTCTTCATTTGAACCTCATCACGAATTAGTTGAAACTCAGACTCTATGACCTCATGATGTGCCTCATTCAGGCCAACCATATATTCCGCAACTTGCCCAAACATAAACTCTCGTAGTTCTTGATCCAGCAATTCCTCATCAAACACAAGATTATACAGCTCCATAGGCTCATTCGGATACGAATAGATTTCGTGGAAATCTGCGGGAGTTAATAGAAACAAGCTGCCTTTCTGCAGCTCATGCTCTGTTCCATTCACAATATTCTTACCTCTGCCTCGAACCACAAAGCAAAGCTCATAGAATTCGTGCCAATGTAGTTCATGGTGCACATTAATATATTGGAAATAAATTTGAAAGGAGGATGCAGGATGAATAAATTGTTCATTCGTTAATCTCACCGGTTGTTTCTTCATCCGCTTCCTCCTTATAGCCAATTTTGTATATCATAAGATTTCCCTGATGGTAGTCAAAATTCCTTCTACTCTACATTCGCATATTTATTTCCAGCTAGATCTTTGCCGCGAGCCAACCATACTTTGAAATTCGGGTTTTTATCCTCAAAGACCTTTGTATCTGTGGAGAAATAACGCATGGTATAGCCACAGCGGCGGAATTCACTCTTGTTGGGATCAGCACCGTGAATGATACGTGAATCATGCAGCGAGCATTGACCTCTTTGCAACTCAAAATGAACGGCTGTGGATGTGTCCATATTTTTGATTTGCGTACTGAAGAGGTTTTTCGTACCGTCTACATTCTCGTATTCTGAAAATCCATTGGCGTGCGTACCAGGAATGACTTGCATACAGCCATTTTCCTTTGTGCTGTTATCAATAGCCAACCATACGGTAATGATGTTATCGAAGTTACTGACGCGGCCTTTCCAATACGCAGAATCCTCATGCCAAGGCGTTGCTCGGCCTACAAACGGATCCTTACAAATAAAGTGTGAAGACCAAAGTCCAATGTTAGGTCCGATAATCGGCTCAACCAGATCCAACACTTCTTCGGATAATAGAAAGTTCAGCAAGCGATCCTCACGGAAATGCGGCGTGTCTAACTCGTCAGACAGCTTACTGCCTTTTTGCTTCAGCTGATCCTCAAATAACTCTGTTAACTCGGCTAATTTATCAGCGGAGAATAACTGCTTATCATACAGTAAATACCCATTCTTCTTATAAAATGCTACTTCTTCTTGCGTTAATTTACTCATCCTGACCCCTCCTGTAAGTGTATTCTTAGCTACACACTTACTATACCTCGGAGAAGGATTCAAAGGCTTATCATAAGCTTAGAAGAAGTTAGCATATCTTCAGATCATTTACGTCCAGAACCAGAAAACAAGTAGCAGCATCGTGAAACGAACGATCTCATATGAGGTATCAACAGCCACCACAAGCCAGCTTTTGAATTGCCACACCTTTTTGCCAACCGTGAATGGAAGTGTATAGCCCGCTGCTAGCAGCATAGTAAACCAGAAGGCATTGGATAATCGTTCTCCATCATAAGCAAATGCCTGTCCACCAGCTTTCCATAGCTCTAAACATATTGCGAATGCAATAGAGGTTACGAAAGATACAAAGATATAAATCACAAAAGACTGGATCTTAGCCGCTTTACTTACGTTAAGCTGAACTTGGTAATTTTTGCCATACATATGCTTCTGATAAGGCTTTGCCCATATCACTGCCATCCATAGAAAGCCTAATACTAATGATAAAATCCCAGTAACTAACACAGCCCAATAATTAATTGCATCGAATAACATATCGAATCTCCTCTTCTCGCTTATGTAATTTTACGAAACCATTTGGTTTCGCTTGTCATTATATACAACCATTTGGTTTCATGTCAATCCCTGTTTTTGTAAAAAGGTATGCGGAAGTCTAACCGTTTTTCATGAAATTCCACTCTTGTACATATCAACCATTCACCTAATGACATATGCATAGAATTAGATAAACCTAATCTGGTTTATGTGAGGTGAACTTTCGTATTTGCAGCAGTACCCAGTTGTATAGAAATGAATCTCGATAGCAATTTCGCAGCATTTGTAAGGGCATTAGAACGTACAATTCACTTTAAAATACGTGATGGAGTGATGGTGGTGGAAAATTATCAAGTTGTTCCCTGGATAAATGATGTTTTAGATCCAGGAGTCGTTGCTAACATGTATGTTCCTCCTGGTTTAGAAATGCTGGCACGAGAGGTATTGGGACATTATGACTTACAGGTCCATGATATGCTTTTGATTACCTCTAAGCCGGATAAAGGCGGCGCTATTTGGAAGATCGGCACAAGTAAGGGCAATCTCAGTATCAAATGTTTGCACAGACGGCCTAGAAGAAGTCTTTTCAGCGTTGGAGCTCAAGCGTATATGTCCGGTTTAGGTCACCGAGTTCCGTCTTTCATTCCTACAAAGGAAGGCCATTACTACGTAGAAGCAGGTGGTAAGCTCTGGATCGTTACAGACTGGATCGAACCGCTGGTACCGGTATCGAAAGTCGATCTAGATGGAGCGTCTCAGCTGTGCTTTGGCTTAGGTGAATTCCACAAAAACTCCAAAGGCTATGTGCCGCCAAGCGGATCGGAGAAATCCTCGCGCATCTACGGCTGGGGCAAATATTACGAAAAAATAATTGCCAAAATCGGCTGGTTTCAGGACATCGCCCTCGCCTATTCTGATACTGCAGCAAGCGCAAACTTACTTGCCGTCATTGAGGAATTCAAGCGGCAGGCTAACGACATGTATCTTCGTTTCCAGAATTCCCCATACAACGCAATGTTAGCCAAAGGTGAACCCCACTGGGGGCTTGCTCATCAAGATTTTGGATGGTCAAACGGTCAAATGGGACCTGGTGGTATCTGGGTTATCGACTTAGACGGCGTTTCCTACGATCTGCCTATTCGAGATCTACGTAAGTTGATCACAAGCACCATGGATGATATGGGTGTGTGGGACTTGACCTGGATTCGCGGCATGATTGACGCTTATCATCGAGCTAATCCACTTGATCAAGAAACCTTCGAAATCTTGTGGATCGATATGGCTTTTCCTAATGAATTTTATAAGCATGTCAAAGAAATCGTGTTTAATCCTCAAGTTTTCCTTGACACTGAACTTGCGTCGATCCTTCAAAGAGTGATGACAACGGAAGCAAGCAAATGGCAAGCACTAACCGAACTTGAAAAAGATAAAGCAAACTACCCAGCTGGAGACTACTCGTTGGATTACGTCAGACCGTCTATCCAACATCCTTCTGTTGTACTTCCAGGAGATGTATTAACGCCTATTTACGCTGAAAGGCCGGTTACGCCAGTCGTACCTGCTGTACCAGTTGAGACAGTCGTGCCTGCTGTACCTGTCGAGACAATCGTACCTGCTGTACCAGTTGAGACAGTCGTACCTACTGTACCTGTCGAGACAATCGTACCTGCTGTACCAGTTGAGACAGTCGTACCTACTGTACCTGTCGAGACAATCGTACCTGCTGTACCAGTTGAGCCATTCATACCTTCTACGCCTTCTGTTGAAGAGATCATACCAGTTCCACTTAAGCCAGAGCCAGTCTATGCAGAGTTACCTGAAGTAGCAGAACCTGTTTACGACAAGAAACCCGATAAAGAGGAGTTCATCCCTGTACCTGTTACACCAGAGCCTGTAGCGGTTAAAGTTCCATCTACTCGAAAATCTAAAAGCGACTACGCCGATACGCCAGCTAAATCAGAGCCTATTTCGGTTCCAGTTACACCAGAGCCCGTTTACGCAGGAGACCCTGCAGCCGTTGCCATACCTTCAATACCAGCGGTCCCTGTTCCAGCGTTAATCCAAACTCCTGCTCGCGGACAGAAGCGATTTAAACTTCGCGTTCCAAGGAAAAGGCGTGCTTTGAGAAAAACCAAAATCATCAAGAAAACCCGTTATCTAAAACGCAGAAAATTGAAAAGACTTACGAAATGGAAACGCGTCTCGGTTGTTAAAATCATTTGGGGTTACAAAAAATGGCGTGCTAAGAAAAAAGCGAAGCCTGTATTCCGTTCTCGAAAAAAACCAATTCAACGTAAACTGGGATTTAAGAAGCCTGTTAAACGTGCAGTGAAACCAACGATGAATAAAATACAACGACCCCGAATGAATAAGAATGTACCGCCGCCGTGGAAAAAAAGGCAGATTCAACCCAGAAAAAGGACTGCCTGAAGAAAGGAAGTGTTAACTCGTGAACATTCTGATGATTTGTACGGAAAAGCTACCTGTCCCCAACATTCGAGGGGGAGCTATTCAAACCTATATTGACGGTGTGGCTTCGCTGCTAAGTAAACATCACAGAATTACCATTCTAGGAAGAACGGATCCTGAATTACCAAACGATGAAGTCATGAATGGTATCCGCTATGTTCGTGTGGAATCACATGGACTACTTGAAGCTTACGCTGCAGGGGTTATCCAATTCCTTCAAAATACACCGGAACATTATGATATTATTCAAATTTTCAACCGCCCTTTATTAGTCCTTCCTGTTAGGGAAGTTGCACCAACATCACGAATTATTCTGAGTATGCATAACGATATGTTCAATCCCTTTAAGATCGAGCCTAACGAGGGGAATAAAGTTATCGAACAAACTGAACGTATAATCACCATTAGTCAATATATCGGAGAGGCCATCTGTAATTACTATCCCCTTGCAGCAAGCAAAATAAAACCGATCTATTCCGGCGTTGACTTGAATCGCTTTGCTCCATGGTTAGAGTCCGAACAGGCAAGGAACGCTCGAGAGAGCTTAAGGGCAGAACACAATCTTTCTGGCAAGAAAGTCATCCTGTTTGTCGGAAGGCTAACCCGTAATAAGGGGCCCCATGTCTTAGTACGTGCGATGTCTGAAATTAACCATTCAGATGCTGTTCTCGTTGTTGTTGGAGGCACCTGGTTCAGTGATAACTCGGTAAGCGACTATGTTGCTTACGTCAGAGCACTAGCAGTTCGCTCACCACTTCCTGTCATTACGACTGGCTATGTTCCTGCGCAAGATGTTCACCGTTGGTTCTGTGCAGGAGATGTCTTTGTCTGCACGTCGATTTGGCAGGAACCGTTGGCACGTGTCCACTATGAAGCAATGGCTGCTGGTTTACCATTCCTCACAACAGCTAGAGGAGGCAATCCGGAGATCGTCAAGAATAATAACGGAATACTCATCAATAACCCTGAAGACCCAAAGGAGTATGCACAGAAACTCAATTCATTGCTATCTGATATGAATCATGCACGTCATATGGGAATCAATGGGCGCCGACTGGCTGAACAAAATTATGCATGGGAACGCGTTGCTGGGGAAATTCTAGCCGTCTGGGAACAACGATAAGAAAAAGAATAAGTATAATGCTTGCTAGTTAGACTAAATGGCTGTCCCACAAGTAGCTATTCCTACTTAGGGGCAGCCTATTTTTCCTGGAGAAAGAAGAATAACTAGGCTTGTTAACCGCTGATTCCTGATTTGCAGGAAAAACCTCTTTCTGCAAGTATGGATCCTCTGCGAAACTTGCAGAAGCCCTAACAAGAGTAAGAGGTTTTCCATGTAAATAATTCAAACTAAACTAAATCTTAAGCTTCTTCTTCTTCTTCGTCATCATCATCGTCATCTTCATCATCGTTGTCATCATCGTCATCGTCATCATCGTCGTCTTCATCTTCTTCATCTGATTCTTCTTCATCGGCTACAGCTGATACTGTTACTTCTTCATCTTCTTCGTCTTCTTCATCTTCATCATCTTCGTCTTCTTCGTCTGATCCTTCCTCATCTTCTTCGTCTTCTTCGTCATCAGCTGCACCAAACTCTAACTTGGTACCGTCTGCTAATTCCACCTCAGCTTCATCAACTTCCGCCCAAGCGATGTCATTTCTTAAATCATTGATTTCAGTTAAATCAACCTTGTCTTTGTCACCGTTCACATACTCCAATGAGATCTCTGTCACTTCGGGATGCTCTTTCAAATAACTTAGTAATTGTTCTAAACTTTCCAAATAAATCATTCCTCTCGCCATAAATTAGAAACTTAATTGTCTCCATGTATACTATGATTTTTCCTACTTCATGCTTAGGCTCTTGATAGAGTAGATTGGCGGATTATGATTGTTCCTTGAGCAGCTTTTCCATAATACGTATACATATCAGCTTATTTTCCCTGTGAATAGCCCTTACATTTCATATTTCTTCATCATAAATTAATAATGTCTTCATATAGACAAGGAGGTAAAAGCTTATGAAAGGATTAATTCTCTGTGCAGGCAAAGGTACTAGACTCCAACCTTTTACTAATATTAAACCTAAAGGTCTGCTTCCAGTGGCGAATAAACCCTTAATTCATTATGGTATTGAAAAGCTAGTGGAATTAGGCATCGACGAGATCGGAATTGTAATTCGGCCCAATCTTCATGCCATGTTTATGGAAGAAGTAGGTGCTGGCGAGAGGTGGAATGTCAACATCACATATATTTTCCAAATTAATCCTTTGGGTATCTCAGACGCTGTGAAACACGCCGAGTCTTTCATGGAGAACGAATCCTTCGTGCTGCTTCTGGGGGATAATTTGATTACCCAAGATCTACATGGTTTATGTCACGCAATTACACATGCGAACCATGATGCAGCCATCCTACTAAGAAAAGTGCCGAATCCAAAGGCGTTTGGCATTGCCGAAATTGATAAAGATCGAATAATTGGTCTGGAAGAAAAGCCTTCAGAGCCCAAGTCAGATCTTGCGGTTCTGGGGAGTTATGCGTTTAAACCAAGTATCTTTCAAGCTGTGCATGCGATCAGTCCCTCAGCCCGAGGCGAATATGAAATTACGGATGCGATCCAGTGGCTGATCCAACACCAATTTTCGGTTGCTTATCAAAAAACAGAAAAGAATTTCTCTGATGTTGGTACTATGGAAGGCTGGCTGGAAGCGAACAGGTGGATGTTGAAGCTCATGGAGGAAGAAGGTTCGCTAACGTTACCAACCAATCTCCAAGGAAACACTTTAATCCCACCTGTATGCATCGATCCAAGTGCTGAATTAATTAATTGTGTCATTGGACCTTATGTGACGATCGGACCCAATGTCAGACTCGAAAGTTGTAAATTAGACAATAGCATTTTGCTAGAGTATGCCATTCTTAATCCTAACCATTATCCAATGACGAACTCGATTATTAGTCCACAATCGATGTTTGTGCAACAAGACGGAGGGTCAGGAAAATGAACATTCTAATCATGGGTATGGGGTATGTAGGCGTTACGACTGGCTTGGTATTTGCAGAACTCGGCTGGCAAGTTACGGGGTTAGATACGGATACAATAAAAATTCAGGCATTATCTGAAGGAGAATTATCCTTTTATGAACCAGGATTGGACCTGTTATTAAAGAAACATATTGAATCCGGAAAAATCAATTTTACTTCCTCCCCCGAAAAGGGAATTCGTGAAAATGATATCATTTTCATCTGTGTTGGCACCCCCTCCGATAAAGATGGAAGCGCAGATCTTCAGGCTGTTCGAGGAGCAGCCCAAAGTATTGGAACTTTCATGGATGACTATAAAATTATTACTGTGAAAAGCACAGTTCCTATAGACACAAACCGTAAATTAGTGGAGTGGGTCAGAGAATCCCAAATCCATCCCCACCCCTTCGATGTTGTCTCTAACCCCGAGTTCCTTCGGGAAGGCAGTGCCTTGTATGATTCACTGAATCCGGATCGCATAATAATAGGAAGCGATAATGAGCACGCAGCAAATGTCATTCAATCCCTATATGGCAGCATAGATGCCCCCATTTTTGTGACCAAACCCCGAACAGCGGAATTGATCAAATATGCATCGAATGCCTTCTTGGCAACTAAAATTTCCTATGTAAATGAATTAGCAAGACTCTGCGAATCGTTGGAAGTCAATGTTACCGATGTCACCAAAGGAATGGGAATGGACCAAAGGATTGGCCGTCATTTTCTAAAAGCTGGGATCGGTTATGGCGGATCTTGCTTCCCGAAAGATAGCATGGCTCTCTTATATACGGCGAAAGAGCAGCATGTTGATCTGAGCATCCTTGAACGAGTTGTTGCCGTCAACAACTCACAGTCAACACACTTTTTGAACATATGGGAACAAAAAATAGGTGGATTCAGCGGTAAAACCATTGCGATTCTCGGCATTTCCTTTAAACCGAATACCGATGATTTAAGGGAAGCACCAGCACTTTCCATCATTGAACAATTACAGGATAAAAAAGTGAACCTCAGAGTACACGATCCCATTGCTAAGCTGCCTGAAGCTCTTCGCTCTGATAAGGTTCAACAATTCGAAACACTTGAAATCGCATTGCAGCATTGCGATGCAGTCATCTTATGTTCGGAATGGAAAGATTACATTGGTGCAGATTGGGCGCAGTTACGAACATACTTGAAAGATTATTATGTTTTTGATGGACGAAATGTGCTGAGTGGCAAAGAGATGACCAAGCTAGGCTATGCTTATTATGGCATTGGAAATAGATAATCTGCTTGAGATGGGAGGTTACTTGCAAATGAAAATACTCGTCACAGGAGCAGCAGGTTTCATCGGATCTCATCTTTGTGAAAAACTTCTCCAGGATCCACGCAACGAAGTCATTGGTTTGGATGCCTATGTTCAGAAATCCCCAACCCCTATGCAAGTTAGGAAATATAACCTGCGGTATTTGCTTCCTCATGATCGATTCACTTTCATAAATCAAGATCTATTGCAGGTGCCATTGTCGGAAATTCTTCCTGGCATAGATATCGTCTACCACTTGGCTGGGATGCCTGGCGTGCGTTCCAGCTGGGGGGAAGATTTTAAAACCTATGTCACCAATAACATCGAAGCTACCCAGCGGCTGTTAGAAGGTTGTCGAACATATCCAGTTGGCAAATTTGTGTATGCATCAACATCCTCCGTATACGGCGAAAAAACGAATCAAGTGAATGAGGCCGCTACAACAGAGCCACTCTCGCCATATGGAGTCACCAAACTGACTGGAGAGCAGCTCTGTAAGGTTTATGCGACCAAAGATGAGCTACCCCTTGTTATCTTACGTTTCTTCACTGTCTACGGTCCTAGACAGCGTCCTGACATGGCCTTTCATCGATTTATCCAACATATTCGGCAAAATAAACCAATCCCGATCCACGGTGATGGATTGCAAACTCGTGACTTTACATTTGTTGGCGACTGTGTGGAAGCCATTGCAGCAACGGCCTACACAGCGAACATCGTTGGCGAAACCATCAATATCGGAGGCAAAGAGCGTGCCTCCGTACTTGATTGCATCGCCATTCTTGAAGAGCTATTTGCTCGAAAAATAGACAGGCAATTTCTTGGCAAGGCCTCGGGAGAGCCTCGTCATACCTGGGCTGATATTAGTAAGGCACAATCACTGCTCGGCTACCAACCACAAACCGATTTACGCACTGGATTACAAGCGGAAATCATGGATTTATCCCAGACTCCTTATTTATAAGGAGTCTTTCTGTTGGATGAACTTTCTTACAATGCATTGTGCAAATAAATTCGTAATTCGGACAAAAATTAGACCCATTTAACATTAAAAAACGCAGTTAACGTTTGCAATTCCCACTCTAATCGTTTATATTTTTATCTTGCTGGCTATCCTACTATCATAGAATTCGGATTATTTAACAATATAAGCCAGTACATAAATCATGATGAGGTGTTCCCAAATGACATTGAAAAAAACGGCTGCAGGGCTTCTTATATTAACGATGGCAGTTACAGGCGCTGCATGTACGTCCAAAGATTCCACAAGTTCTCCGACACCTGCTGCGACAGCAACAGCAGCTCCACAAGCAACAGCGGCAGTGACGCAAGATGCAACGAACATGAAAGGCTATATCGCTGCTAGAATTGCACGTGAGAAAGTAGATTACTTGTTCGCCGAAGCCAAATCAGCAGACGGCGCATTCGTTGTAAATCCGATTGCTGCAACAGATAAAGAGAAAGCAAAGAAATTTCTATCTAGCTACGTCGATGCCGCGATGCTTGATACTTTAGTGAATCATTATGTAACAGATACGAAATCTGGTACGACATTCTTAACGAACACGAAATCGTACTTCACTTCCAATATTTTAGCGACCAAAAAGGAAGAAATTACGTTCGATAAAGCCAACACGCCTGAGCTCGTGAAATTCACGACGAAAGATGGCGTTACGTATACAACGAAAAAAGTGAACGATAAATTCCTTCTTTCCGAAGTGAAATAGTACTTCCAAAAATAAAAAGTGGCTGTTTACAAGTCGTTTCGCGCCTTGTAAACAGCCACTTTCACATTTTTATCTATTCCGCAAAATAATTGCTTTCATGCAGCCAGTCCGCGATTTGGAACGATCGCAGGATATGATTTTTCTCCGCATCCTGCGGCTCGCCAACGAGCGTACCATTGTTGAGAATGGTGAAATTTCGATTCGTATTCACGAGGATTTTGCCCATCGCGGTTGACTCAAATTTCACTTTATCTACGCCCATCAGATAGGCAAGTGTAGGTAAGGTGTCGATCTGTCCCCCGATGGTGGGAATCTCCTCACCTTGCATTCCTTTACTGTAGATAATGAATGGGAGCTGCAGCGAGTGCGTTCTCCAGGCTTCATTTTCTAAGGAAGGGATCGCGTCAACTTGGTCTTGATAGTACTTATGCACACCTGTATGATCCCCATATATCGCGACTACCGATTGATCTAACAACCCTAATTGATCCAACTTGTCTAGGAATGCGCCAATCTGCTTGTCTGTGTAATTGATCGCTTGGAAATAAGCACCCATAATCGTCTTATCCAAGCTTGGATCGAGATGAAGTGCTCTCGTCTTCTCCGGTAAATCGAAAGGACCGTGGCTAGACAATGTAATGACATGCAGCATAAACGGGGATTGGACATTTGCCATTTTGTCCCCAAGCTGCCGGAGATACGACTCATCAGACAAACCAAGACCGACTGTATCGTCTTCCTTGTACTTGCGTAGGTCCCAACTTGTTTGGTACCCAATATTGTGATGAGCCTCGACCCAGTTCCAGCTTCCCGCTGGTTCCGAATGCGTGGAAATCGTCTGGTAGCCCATCCCTTCCATCAGCTTTGGCAACGAATTATAGGTGTTGGTTGGATACCGAAAGAAATTCGCACCAGATCGAATTGGGAACACGGATGTCGTCGTCATTAAATCACTATCTGAACTCGTCCCATTGTTAACCTGCTCATAAAATTGGTTAAAATATAAGCTATTACCTAGTATTCGGTTTAGGTTCGGCGTAATTTCCTGTCCATTCACCTTTTCACCAATAACAAAGTTTTCAAGTGATTCTACTTGGATGACAATGAGATTCTTCCCTTGAAACTTCCCTTTGTAGCTATTATCTGGCAGCCCTTCCGCATTCCCTGTAAGCCAGTCCTGTACTTCTGTCCGTTCTTGATCGGCAAGTTTGATGTTATTCGATGCACCAAATAGTCGTATGCCATCATAAAGATGATAGCCAATAGGTGACATATCTGACATAGATTGAAAAGGAGCCCAGCTAAGATTAAAGAACATCATCTCACCTTTGGTCGTATTCTTAACATCAATACGATAGTGTTCGTAGGAAACAATGCCCACAGCAAGGATGATTAGCAGGACCGCTAGAATTGGCTGCCTTTTGTTTTCACGTCGGCGCGATACGATCGATGTGTTTCTATAGCGGAAAAGTGCTGCCGCAGCAATCACCACGAGATCCACAAACAACCATAAATCAAACGGGCGTATAAATGTCCAAAGATTATAATCGAGAGGATTAAATCCATTGGGATGAGCAAGAAAGCGAAGTGATAGAAACGCTGAATATGCTCTGTAATACACTAAATCGCAAAACAATAATAAACTAAACAGCACCTGTATACCGATTAAATAGTTGCGACGACCTCGCTTTTTGAAGAATAGTCCAAAGGCGACAACAAATACGATGAACATAAGATGCGACATGACGGGCGGAACTGTGAAATACATTTTGCCAATATTGATCCCCGCCATATCAGGTGCATGAAGAGCTGCCAGCAAAAGCTGGGACTTCCATAAGATCGCAAAGAACGTATACATCGTCAGTTTCTCACTGCTCACGACTAATCGAAGGACATTTTGAATCGTGTTGCGGATAGTTTTTCTTTTATAGGATGATAATTGCAGCAAAAGCGGTTCACCTCATACCTCTTGATTTCAAGCCGATTTCCCCATTTTAACACAAGTTACTCGGGTATGTTGCTTACAAATATTGCAATCTAGCGACAAGCAAAGGTCAATAAACCGCTTCCACAAAGAAAAAGAACCTGAGACGAGTGCCCCAAGGTTCTTTCAACTGGTACGTTCTCCACAAAAATCTAGTCGTTACTTGAGATAAGTCAACAGATTATAGATCAGAACTGCAGCCTGAGCACGATTCGTCGTATCCTGTGGAAACACTTGATTCGCATAGCCATGTACTAACCCTATTTTAACTAAAGCAGCAACACTTGATAGGGCATAATCAGAAATCATCGAGGCATCATCGAAAATAGTAAGATCCGATTGATCTCCTACACTTGTGAGATGATTGGATACGCGCAATGCTCGATCTGTGAGCACCATCATATCCTCTCTCGTAATCGAAGCTTGAGGATGAAACTGATTCGCTTCATCTCCTTGCACAATACCCAAACCTCTTGCAACAACTACTGGCTGCGCATAATAAGCATCAGCTTCGATATCATCAAATGGTTGGTGGGCAGTCCCCTTCAAACCGAGCGCTCTCATCAAAAGCACAAGGAAATCCGCACGCGTCACCGCCGAATCAGGACTGAATTGTCTCTCACCTGTACCATTTACGATCCCTTTGGAAGCCAAATCTTCAATCGCCTCCAAAGCCCAGTCGAAGGATTCAAGATCATCGAAAGTAGATGGATTGTAGATCGTAAGTGTTGATCTCACATTCGTTTGCTTGGTAGAGCTAACGAGCTTGGAATCTACGACCTTTACACTACTTAGTGTGAGTTCATTTTTTCCGTTCTGGATTGCTTGAAAATGCAACTTGATTAAGGACTGCTCACCTTCTAATCCTTTCCCTTTTCCAACCTTTGTATGCGCAAGCTGAATATGGGAGTCCTTTACAATCGGTGGAACAGAGAACCCAGGTGCATCGGATTTGGCATCTATGAATGTTAACCTTGTAGGATCATACTCCAAATTAATTTCGAAAGCATAGACGTCGAGCAATTGATGTCCCTCTATGACCACTTCAATGGTGTCACCCTGATTCGGTATTTGTGATGAAAGCTTCATTGTAAATGTGCTTGACTCATCGGCTTCAGAGGCCCAACTGGTTGTAGGAAGAATCCAACTTATGAAGAGTACGATTACGAAGCTTATTTTCATCCATTTTCGCAAAACCATGTTCGATGTCCTCCCTCAGCACTCAGAACGATTCATCCCCATAAAATGAAGATCGCCCGCTATGAAAATATACAAAATGTATCATAACGGGCAATGTTTATTACTGTTGTAGAATGCGCTGTGCAACAGCAGCCAAATCTACCAGATCCACTTTGCCATCCCTGTTGAAATCAGCGTTCTTGAACTGTGCCCAATCTGTATCTGCGGATGTTTTGCCATAAGCCGCTGCTACATTGGCCAAATCTATGACGGAGAGGATTCCGTCATTATTCAGATCTCCTGGGTTGCCAATGTATTTCAGCGAGTCAAAAACTTCTAATGCTTGCTGCAGATTCGCTATCGCTTGCGTCACTTGCGGTCTCGTAACCGCTGGATTCGCAGCAACACTTCTTGCAGCATCAATCGCAGTCTGTAGTACAGCTTTCGCACCTGGCGCATATTGACCACTGCTATAGCCTTCTGTAGCGGCATCATGCAAGGATTGCGCTGTCTCGATCTTACTGTTCAGAATCGACAGATCGATAATCGCTTTCACCAGAATCACTTGGGAATCTGGGCCGAGGTTCGTTGCCGTCTGCAAATCAGCTAAGGCAAGACTGTCTAGCAGGATGATTGTGGACACATCGTCACTTGGCGTTAACGCTTTCCAATGTAGTAGCATCAGAGGTCCGTTGACATCACCACCAACCAATTTCGCAGTCAGAATGCGCAATTGTCCAGCTCCAACCTTTTGACCAATAATCGTAATGGCAGGATTCAATGATTCCACCGACTCAAATTCAAGCAAGCCTGCGTCAAAAGACAATTGAATATCTTGTGCATATACGCTGGAAACGACATCAGACAAACTTATCGTAGTCTCAAAAGATTGCCCGCTTGTGACTGTCGAAGGTCCCACTATGGCAGCTGATGCCGGAACGGAACCGTACACTCTCACCTCATGAACAGACCACCAACTGGCGTTCGTACCCGTTTGAACTACTTTGAAATATCTAGTCACCTGTGGAGCAAAATCAACTGAGATTATCTTGTTGGTACCAACTCCAGTCGCGATAGGACTACCCCAAGTCACACCATCATTGGATACGTATAACGCATATCCACGTGCATAATCATTATTGCTGCCTGTTGAATCCATCTCAATGCTATTGATACTCGTTGGTACCTTCATATCAATGGTGAACGATTGCTCTGGCGCTGGCGCCATCGGCTTGCCCGCGCTCCAGCGCGTACCCATATCGCCATCAATGAGATGAGCTGCCGGATCGGCTGACGTCGAGGTTGCTGTCCAATCTGAGCGATCTAAGGCTCTCTTTGGCGTTGTTACGCTTAACGCCGCACTTAATGCGGATACGTTATTTCCGCCATCTTTGGCTTTTACCGTGTAGCTGTAAGTCGTCAGTGGTTTTACCGTTGTATCCAGATATTCAGCCGTTGTTGTGTGGCCAATGAGCGCCCCATCCCGGTAAACATCATAACCAGTGACATTGAGGTTATCTGTCGATGCGGTCCATCCAATTTTGACACGATCATGTGCAGCCGTCTCTTTGAGAACCAAATTCGTAGGCACACTTGGGGCTTCCGTATCCCCTGCATCTGTTCCATAGAAGTTAATCGTCTGTCTTTGCGAACTGCCAGAAGTACCATACACACGCCCGCCAATACCATTAATAATATGTGTGATTTCACTGCCCGCTGTCCCATTTAACCAAATCGTTGTCGCATGATGAATTTTGACGCCCGCCGCATTCGGTACTTCAATGGCATTTTCCAGCTTCACCGCTGCATCTCGAAAATAGGAGTACACGCCAAGTCCCCAAGCTTCATGTGTCGTGACGGTATCAGCTACTTTATAAGAGGCATAGCCATTCTTGCTTCCGTCCATCCAAGCCGCTTGATTCGGCACATCATACGGAATCTCTGACTGATAGAAGTAAACACGACCGCCGTTCCCATTCCATAACGTTTGATACTCATTGTGATGCTCATTAAATAAACCATATAAGGTCACATCATCACCATTCACAATGAGGCCATTGGTCGAAACGTTCTCTGTCCAACCCGCACCTGCACCGTGGTCTGCCCGCCACATCCAGAAATGATCACCGACAATGTCATCGCTGTTAATGATCATTTGCGCTTTATTTTGACCAACAACAGCGCCTCCAGTACGGAAGAATAAGTCATGCAGTGATGTTGGGTTAGCTGCGTGATCCAATGAGCTTCCTGTTGGTCCTACTTCCAACAATGATGAGGTTGCATTAGGCCCCGCCTCATACAGCAATCCTGCCACCTTCACCCCATCCACATCAGCAATTGTCATAGCTGGCTTATCTGTCGTTGGAATGAGCGTCGGCATCCCGATGCCCAGTACAACTGTATTTGCATCATTGATACGAATTGTATCATCAATGTGATAAATTCCCGGCGTGAATAGCAAATTCTTGCCATCCGCCAATGCCGCATTGATATTCGTGGCACTCGTTGTTGCTGGTACATCCGCACGTACAATATAGAATTGATCGATACTAATGGAATCTCCTGGTGTTGAGCCATTTGCCCAGCTTGCCCCTTGCGTATTCTGAGAAAGTGACGGAACGAATACTTGATATTCATTTCCGTTGTTAATGTAGAGATAAGGCTTCTCTCTTATAACAGGTGTGTTCTCAACAACCGTATAAGGTGGATCCGGAAAGTTCCCAGTTGGCGTATTCTTGTCACCGACGAACACCATGTTCCAAACCCCATTGGACCAGCTCGACCACTGACTGTTTCGCGAGAACCATTGTTGCTGTGAAGCCGGTGTTACTTGACCATCTACGATGGAATCCGCAAGGAAGCCGCCGCTTGCCCATCCTGCACCCCAACCCGAATCAAAATCGAACAAATTTAATTTCCCTTTGATATGTAAACGCCTGAGTGGCGCCGCTTGTGAAACGGCGATTTGCGTAGTACCTGCTGAGAAATGAGCCGGTGCTGGCGGTGTATAATTGAAAGTCGGATTAATGCTCAGATTCTCAATCCCTCGCCAAAAGTTACGTGTCGCATTCCCATTATCCCAATCCGCATTCACATTCAGTCCGCCATTGATCAACACATCATCTGGATTGAGCCCCAGCCCTGAAGCTTGTGTGTTAAACCCAATAAAGTAATTGCCATTATAGGTACCGGGTTTAAACAAGAACGCGTCTCGTTCCGTACCAAACTCATTGGACTCTTGTCTTGTGAATACTGCATTCACAGCACTCTGAATGTCAGCTGCAGGCATATCGGGATCGAATACATACACATTTGGACCAAAAATCGATGAATTGGCATCACTGATTGTTGTTGCTGCACTGGAAACACCAGGACTCCACAGACTAATTACGATTGCCATCATCGATACAGATGAAACCATTTTTTTCAAACTACGCATTGTATACCTCCCTTAGATTAGAAACGATCTATCCTGCTCCACATTCTATTGGTAAGCGATTACATAATTGCTCCGATCACCCTCTCATCTTGCAAAGTAGGATGCTGACTCGTAGTTGGTATCTCCATCATAGAAAAATACGGCTTTTAATGAAAGCGGTAAACTTAAGAAGATTAGGAGAGTTACTTAAGGTTTTGGGATATTTTAACTATAACGACGACCTTGCCTTATTCTACCTTACTTATGGATATGCTGAAGAATAGCGGGTCGATATCCGATCATTTTCTACCCTGGTCCTTATCCTGTTCACCTTACGAAACATGTGAAAATCCTTAGAATGAAGTAGAGTCAATCAATCAGGAGGTCGAACATGAAAAAACTAACTTTAATCTCTACAGCTTTACTTGCAACAACCGTTCTTGTATCCGCATGTGGAAACGGCGAAGAAGCTGCTCCGGCAGACAAAGGCACTACCGGTGGGAAAGTGAAGCTTACCATTTGGCACAACTGGTCCGGTCAAGATGCGAAAGCTGTTGCTATGCGTAAAATTCTAGATGATTTCCAAGCTCAAAATAAAGATATCGAGTTGGAGATTGAAGGTCTTCCAACCGACGGTTTGAAAACTCGTCTAAAAACAGTTGCAGCAGCCAATGAAATGCCTGATCTATTCGTGATGTGGCCAGATGCGATGACGAAGGAATTCGTTAGCGGAAACTTGCTGCAACCGATCAATGAGTTCTTGGATAGCAAGCCAGAATGGAAAAACAATTTCATCCCAGGCGCTTTAGACGGATATACCGTAGATAACAACATCTATTCCGTACCGATGAACCTATCTCCAACTTCCTTTATTTATTACAATAAAGCGCTTCTTGATCAATACAAAGTCGCTGTGCCTAAGACATGGGATGAGCTAATGGCTGCTGTCAAAACATTCAATGACAACAAAATCATTCCAATCGCACTTGGAAACAAAGCTAACTGGGCTGCCCAATCTACGATTTTCAGCGGACTAGCTGATCGTATGACGGGTTCCGATTGGTTCCTTAAAGCCGCTAAGCAAGATGGCGTGAAGTTTACAGATCCTGAATTTATTCAAGCCTTGAAAAAGCTGCAAGAGCTAAGCAATGCGAAAGCTTTCCAAGATGGCTTCAACAGTATTGATCAAAACCAAATGAGACAACTGTTCTATCAAGGTAAAGCTGCGATGTTCATCGATGGTGGATGGGCAATGGCCGACGTCGTTCAAAATGCACCGAAAGATTTGCTTGCCAACACACATATCGCTTTAATGCCATCCATTGCAGGAGGAAAAGGTGATCCTCAATCCACTTCTGGTGTGGTTGGAACTGGACTTGGCGTTAGCAAAAAACTTACTGGAGCTAAGAAAGAAGCCGCTCAAAAATTATTCTACGCACTATCTGGTCCTGATGGACAGCAAGCAACGTTGAACAGTTCCACATTGGTTAGTTACAAAATTGAACTTGATCCTTCAAAAGCAAACCCGCTATTCGTTGAACTCAACGATCTTATGAAAACAACGAAAATTACACCAGTTTATGATGCTAAACTAAGCTCCGCTGCTGTTGAAGTTATCAATAACGGTCTACAAGAGCTTCTAATGGGTGGAAGCGCCGAAGCAATTGCTAAGAAAATTCAAGACTCACAAGCTGCTTCTCTAGGCAAATAATACGTTATCGTACAACCAGCCCTCCACATCTGTGGCAGGGCTGGCTAATTTCATACATGAAGGAAGTGAGATTGATGAATGCTGCTTACGTCCGCAGGTTTGTTTTTATGAGCCTTGCCCCTGCGATACTTGTTTATGCCTTATTTGTGTTTGTCCCCGTTCTCTGGTCAGGCTATTATAGCTTCTTCGACTGGAAAGGAATTGGTACGGCGAAATTTATCGGTTTGAAAAACTATGTAGAAATTATTCATGATCCTATTTTTTGGACATCCTTAAAGAATAACCTTATTTTTCTTGTTGTTGCTGTGCTCGGCCAGCTGCCAGTCGCGCTCATCCTTGCCATTCTGCTGCACAAAAGCAATGCACTTCAACGCTTCATCCGTTCTGCTGTTTTCGTTCCGATGGTCATGTCTTCGGTCGTTATCGGAATGATCTGGCAATATATTTATCATCCGCAAATCGGTATTCTTAACCTTCTCCTAGAGAAGCTAGGTTTAGAATCTTGGAAGCTGCAATGGTTATCGGATCCTAAGATTGCCATCTTCGCCTTAGCTCCTCCTCTGATTTGGAGCTTTGTCGGTTTATATCTCATTATTTTCATCTCTGCTTTTCAAAATATCCCTGGTGAAATTCACGATGCTACGCTAATCGATGGCGCAGAAGGTGCACGCAAGTTATTTTCGGTTACCCTGCCTATGATGTGGAGTACGGTACAAATTGCCATTATCCTATGTATTTCTGGAAGCTTGAAATCCTTCGATCTCGTGTATGTCATGACGAAGGGCGGACCTGCTCACGCGACAGAACTGCTTGCTACGTATATGTATAATTCGACTTTTTCCTCATACCGATATGGATTTGGCAGCGCCATTTCGACAACTATCGTCTTGATCAGCCTTATTTTCATTGGGATTAGCCAATGGGCAACAAGTCGTAAATCCAAAGTATAACGAAAGGAGGAAGCTGACTATGTCTTCTATTCCCATTCAAGTAAAATCAACTGCAACAACTCGCAAATTCTCGTTTCAAGTATGGAAACAAGGCGCACTCTGGACGTTCCTGACCTTGTATGCGATCCTTACGCTTTATCCGTTGTTTTGGCTCGTTATTTCCTCATTTAAAACGAATAGCGAATTCTTTAACCATCCGTTCGGGCTGCCCCAAGTATGGAAATTCTCGAATTACGCAACCGCATGGCAAGCGTCCAAAATGGGTACGGCTTTTCTCAACTCAGTTATCGTCTCGCTTGTCTCACTTGCACTTACGCTATTTCTAAGTTCATTAGCAGCTTATGTATTAGCTAGAATCAAATTCCGCTTCAAGGGCATTATTCTCGCATTTTTCGTCATTGGGATGTTGATCCCTATTCATAGTACGTTGGTTCCTTTGTTTATTCTCATGAAGCAAATTGGACTATTGAATACGTACTGGGCACTTATCTTGCCTTACACCGCTTTCGCATTACCGACTGCCATCTTCGTTCTTACAGCCTATTTGGCTTCTGTACCCAAAGAAATCGAAGAAGCGGCCTATATTGACGGAACTAGGCTTTGGGGTGTATTTTGGCGCATTATGCTGCCGATCTCTCTGCCAGCCCTATCGACAGTCGTCATTCTGAGCTTCTTGCATTTCTGGAATGACTTCTCTTTCGCACTTGTGTTTATTAGCAAAAGCAGTTTAAAAACATTACCGCTAAGCATCGCTAATTTCGCTGATGGCTACCAAACGGATTACGGCTTAACGCTCGCCGCTATGACGATCGCTGTTATTCCGACAATCGCCGTGTACTTGGCCTTCCAAGAGCAAGTTATGAAAGGTATGACCGCAGGAGCTGTAAAAGGCTAATTGACTTCTACGATCCAGACAACGAGTAAGGAGATGACACGTGTTGCGTAAGTGGTTCAGCTATTCCTTACAGCGTAAGCTATCCTTCATTATGCTTGTCACAACATTAATCCCCCTCTTGTTTCTGGGTACCTTCGCTTTTACAACATCATCGGATATCACACAAGAAAAGGCACAGCAAGCAGGCTTGAATTCGCTGGCTCAAATGGATGCCAAATTCCAGTTCATCTTGAAGGATGTTGAGAACATGTCCATTTTCCTCATCGGTCAACGAGATATTCAATCGTATTTGAAGCGAACCGATGAGAACTTGGATGCACAAGCACAAATCCTTGGTCTAATGACGAATCTGGTATACACCAAGGATTACATTTCAAATATCACCATCTATCCTAGCAACAATACGATGCCCCTTTCTACGTCTACGATCTACAATTCGAGTTTGGATCAAGAGATCGCCATTAAACAGATTACGGACAAGCTGTGGACGGGCTTATATCACATTGAGAATTATTTGGGTAAACGTCAAGTATTTTCCTTTATCCGCCCCATACGCGCTATAAATACCTACCAAACTCTTGGTTGGCTGTCTATCAGTGTGGATGAGCAAGTGCTGTCTCGTATTTGGTCCGTTCCACAATTAGCAGATGGCTATGGTCAAGTAGCTTTGTTGAATGATCGAAATGAAATCATGTCTTCAACCTCCAAAAGTTGGCTGTCACAAGAAGCCGATAGCTTGTTCCCTGGCATAACGGATCGCGTTCGGGGCCATACTTCCGGCGTATGGACGTCAGGTATCGGGAAATCACAGCAGAGCATTCTATTTTATCGAGAGCCGATGATCAATTGGACCATTGTTGGCATTATACCGTCGAAGTTATACAGTGCTCAGAATCGATACATTTTGCAATTAACAGCCGTTGCTGTGGCGCTTTCGGTCCTTACCAATGTGTTGCTCACCATATTCGTTATTCGTAAGGTCACCACGCCTCTCGGATCGTTAACCCGCTTGTTAACCAAAATCAATCCAGATGAACCTTTACCCCACTATCCGGTTTACACATCAGATGAAATTGGGCGACTAGCTGGCAGCTACAATTTGTTAAGCACACATATCGAAGCCTTGAAAAGGCAGCTCATACACAATGAAACGCGCAAAAAAGAAGCGGATATGCGCGCATTGCAAGCCCAAATCAATCCGCATTTCCTCTATAACACGCTGTCTTCGATTCATTGGATTGCATTGCTCAATGAAGAAAATCGCATCGCAGAGATGGTCGGTGCCTTAAGTGATTTCTTGCGTTTCAGCTTGAATAAAGGCAAAGAATATTGCAAAGTCTCCCAGGAGCTGGCTCATATTCGCAATTATGTGCAAGTTCAATCCATCCGATTCCCGGATGAATTTACCGTGGACTACGTGGTCGACGCCCGACTTAATGATACTTTCATGCTGAAATTGCTGCTTCAACCGTTGGTTGAAAATGCGATGATTCATGGCATTCAAATGAAAGAGGAACCAGGTATCATTTCCATTTATGTTGAGCTGAAGGGCAATTCGATGTATGTCAAGGTGATGGATGATGGCATTGGGATGACCGAGGAACGGCTACGAGAGGTCACTGAAAGTTTATACCCTGCTGAGGAAACGATAGCAAATGATGCAAGTTATGGACTGCGTAATGTGCATGAGCGCTTGCAATTGCATTACGGGCTTGATTCGGGGATTAAGATCGAGAGCCGATTAAATGAGGGTACGTGTGTGTCATTTTCGATCCCAGTTTTGGAGGATAACCATGAAAATCTTGATCGTTGATGACGAGGTCATCATCCGAACAGGCTTGGCCAAAGTTATTAATTGGAAAGAGATCGGACTCGAGCTGCTTAAACCAGCTGTTTCAGGTGAAGAGGCCCTTCGCCGAATACCTGAGGAACGTCCGCATATTTTATTAACGGATATCCGAATGAAGCACATGAATGGGTTAGAACTTGCCCTTAAAGCGAAAGAAATCATTCCCGATATCGAAACGATTATCTTATCTGGGTACGATGATTTCATGTATACACAGCAAGCGATTCGGCAAGGTGTCAGCGACTATCTCTTGAAATCAAGTCGGCCTGAAGAGATTATGAAAACCGTCCTCCAAGTCAAACAACGCATTGAGGATAAATGGAAGCATCTCAATCAGGATCAATATAAGAACAAAGAAGTTCGCAATCGTTTGTTTGAACGCTGGATCATTGAGGGGGAAACCGCCGCCGTCGATGCAGATATGCTGCCGGACTACCTTCCTCGCTTATTTCTCTCACATGAGCATGAGCAACCCAAATTTCAGACCTACGTTGTCACCGCTGAAGGATGGGGAGAAACAGCCTCCGAGATATCCTTGTTGCTATTCGCTGTAGACAACATGCTGCACGAAATCTTGCAATGTGAAACGTTGATATACAGGCAGCGAATTGTCGTGGCGCTTCCCAAAACAAGTGCATCCGACTTCTTCGATCATCCTGAGTCTGCGAAGCAAAAGATCGAGCGGCTGCTCAAATGTAAAGTCAGTATATCCGTCGGCGAGGTCGTTCATCAACAATCCGATTTATATAAGTCGTATGTTACGGCGGACTATGCGTTTAGCTATAAACATCATCTCGATGAATCTATACTGATTTATACAGACATTGTTAGGCGTAAAGGCGGCAAAACCGTCTTCACCCATGAAGAGGAGCTTGAGCTCTCTTCGATCTTGTTGGATGATGACTCCGTCGCCTTGAAGAACTGGGTTCAGCGCTATTTGCAATCCGAACTTAGCGACCCGCACATGACGATCGAATCCCTTGAATCGTTGGTTCGTTCAGCTGCCCTGTCCGCACATCGTTGGCTGGAACGTGTATTAACTGCAACGGGACGACAAGGAGCATTGAATGATCAAAATATCGCCTTCTTCGTTAAACGGGATATTGTACTCAAGGATGCGTTATTTCAATATTTATTGACCCTTATGGAGCTGTATCATCATCGATTAGGTAACGGACAAGCCACACATACACAGAAAGCTATGGCCTACATCCATGAGAATTTGGGGAAAGATGTTGGGTTACAGCAGGTTGCTAAATATGTGCATCTGCATCCGAATCATTTGAGCGAAGTTTTTAAAAAGGAAGCTGGCATTACGTTTGGTGATTATGTGACACGACAAAAAATTAATCGTGCCATGGAAATTCTAACCGTTTCCCCTGCCAAAATAGCCGATGTCGCAAGCTCAGTCGGATTTGAAGATATTAAATATTTCAGCCAAGTGTTTAAGAAATTCACTGGCAAAACGCCGAGTGAGTTCCGGGAGGAAGCAGTCCTTCATCCCGCTGCTCCACCTCCAAAATTGTAACAATATTATGGTGTACGAGGAGAAATCACAGATGGAATTATCAGGATTATGGCGATTGCAGCAGTTCGAAGTAGGACAAGTTCGACCACTTGAAGTCGCGGCAGCATGGCTAGATGATCGTTTCTGGATTACAGCGAAAGTTCCCGGGGATGTCCATTCCGCCCTCATGGAACGAGAATTGATTGAGAATCCGTATTTCGGTCATAATGATGCGAAAAGCCGCTGGATCGAACAGAAAGAATGGTGGTACCGCCACTCCTTCAATTATTCATTAGGAAATGTGAACGATGAGAAAGAGAAGCATGAACTTACGTTCGAAGGTCTCGATACCTTTGCAACGATCTATGTGAACGGCAAAGAAATCGGAACAACAAACAACATGCTGATGGCACATACCTTCGATGTTACGCGTGTCATTCAAGATGGTAAAAACTCCATTGCCGTTAAGTTTGATCCTTTGCATTTGCATAATAAGGATAAAGAATTATTCCAATGGTCCTCGTATACCAAAGAGCGCCCATGGCTGCGTAAAGCTGCGATGAACTTCGGCTGGGATTGGGGTCCACGCATGGTCACAGTTGGTATCTGGGGCAAAGTCTTTATTGAGCGTTACCGCCGCGCGAAGCTGGACAGTGTTTTTGCAAGAACACGCACGATCCGTGACACGCAAGCTGAAGTCCAAGTTGATGTCGACGTAACCACACTTCGCAAAGATGTACAGAAGTCGTGTGACATTCGTTTAGTGGACGCAACTGGTCAAGTTGTTGCTTCTGCGCAAGGGAATGTGCAAGCTTCTGAATCGTTTACCTTACAAGTTGCTGATCCGCAACTTTGGTGGACACACGACCTTGGCAAGCCTTACTTGTACGAGCTGGAAGTTGTCTTATATGCTGACGGTGAGCAAGTGGATGCGTATCGCAGACCGTTTGGTATCCGTACGATTGAGCTGCAAGTGAAAGATGCGGAAAGTCAGAATGCCTTTGCCTTTGTGCTAAATGGCGTCAAACTATTCGCCAAAGGCACGAACTGGATTCCCGCGGATCACTTCATCGGAAGTATTCCAGATCAACGATATAGAGACTTAATTGATCTTTCGGTTACATCGAATCAGAACATGCTGCGCGTATGGGCAGGTGGCATCTATGAGAAGGATGTCTTTTATGAAGAGTGCGACAAGCGGGGCGTGCTGGTTTGGCAGGATTTTGCCTTCGCGAATGCGTTGTTCCCAGATTTCAACCGTGACTTTATGGAGAATGTCCGCAGTGAGGTTATCTATAACATCAAGCGCTTGCGTAATTATACCTCCCTTGCACTCTGGTGCGGGAATAATGAAATTGACTGGCTGTATGATATGAAGTCCGCTGGCGGTGACATCAATTGTCCGTTCTATGGGGAAATCATTTACCACGAGCTGATTCCTGATGCGCTTGAGGAGCTCGATGACAGTCGTGCTTACTGGCCATCTTCCCCATTTGGGGGCAATGATGCCAACGATCCAGATGTCGGCGACCGCCATAACTGGCAGGTGTGGCACGGTTCCGTTTACCCGCGTCAATTCGGTGATGTGCCTTTGCTGGATTACAGTATTCAAGGCGTCACGTTCAAGAATTACAAAAAAGACTTCACCCTTTTCAGCAGCGAATTCGGTATGCATGCCTCGGCTAACCGTTACACACTAGAGAAAAACATTCCGAATGGCCAATTCTACTGGAACAGTGTTGAAATGGCTTACCGCAACAAAGATACCAATCACCAAAAGGGAATTCTTCTCATGGAAGGATATACCGGTATTCCGACCAATATTGAGGAATATATGAATTTCTCCATGCTGACACAAGCCGAAGGCTTGAAGTATGGCATTGAGCATTATCGTCGGAACAAGCACCGCACGAGTGGTTCCCTTATCTGGCAATTGAACGATAGCTGGCCAGGCACGAGCTGGTCGCTCATTGATTATGAATTGCTGCCGAAGGCTTCCTTCTACTATGCGACGAAGTTCTATCACCCGCTTCTGCTCTCCATCGATCATGAGCCTGGGCAGGACTTGAACGTGTGGGCTGTCAACGATACGTTGGCTACGTTACAAGGGCAAGTTCACGTAACGGTTTATAACTTCGCTGGAGAAATCGTGTTTACGCATACGTTCGATGCTGCTGTAGAGGCGAACACAGCGATCCAGTTGGGAAGTCTGCCTGAAGCTTGCGTTTTAAATGGAGCATCTGCGGAAGAAGTTGTTGTCCGTGTTCACACGACAGACTGGGCTGCGCCTGATAATCTTCATTACTTGCGCGATCAGAAAGATCTTCAGTTCCCTGCGACTTCGCTTAGCGTGAAAGTCGATGCAGAGACGCAAGCTGTGCAGATTACCGCTAATGGCGCACATGCACGCATGGTGAAGCTGGATCTGCCACAGGGTAACATTCGCTTCAGCGACAACTTCTTTGATTTGCGCGCTGGTGAGCAAGTGATTGTGCAGATTAGTGATCCCGCGGGAGACAAAGTTGATTTGAGTCGTTTGAGCGTGAGTGCAATGAATTTATAAAAACAAATAGAGACTAATCATACTTAAAATCTGCTATTATGCATCTCTTTCTCAAAATAAATATCAGCGTATAAAGACAAAACCACTCCGTCCAATGGAGTGGTTGCTTTCGATTGAACATCTCTTTTATTGTTTGCGAGCCACTTGTCATTGTCCCAACCAATAACATCCATTTCAGGGAAATTGTATAAACTCCAATAAAGTTCGGCATACTACAGGAACAAATTACTAATAAACATCGGAGGTTTTAATGAAAAATGGTTCCATAACGTTTTTACAAACATCCATGATGTTTATGCTTTCTGTTGGGCTACTGAACCATGTCATTATCATTCCGTTGGTGTTAGAAAAATCACAACGCGACAGCTGGATCTCCGTGTTGCTTGCAGGCGCTTTTTTTATGATTTGGGTCGTTCTGCTCTATTCGGCTATTTCTAAAAATCGAGAGATACGTTTTTTTCAATGGGTAAAGCTTACTTACGGTGCAACGATATCCTACCTTCTGGCAGGGATTGCTTGTTTGTACCTGCTTACTTTGTCGACGATTACGTTAAAAGAAACCGTTACCTGGATTCATCTCTCTATTTCGACTCGAACGCCAACATTAGTTATAGCGGTTGCTTTGTTGATTGTTTGCGCTTTCAATGCTTATAAAGGGATCGAATCTATAGCCAATACAGCAGCAATCTTTTTACCCTTAGTTGTAATTTTAGGATTTTATGTAAGCATTGCTAATTATCCAAATAAGGATTACTCCTTACTTAAGCCATATTTGGAGCATGGCATGATGCCAGTCTGGCATGGTGTTATTTATGTTGAAGCCGGACTCATCGAAATGTCATTGCTTTTATTTATGCAGCATCACATTCGTACTCGCATTTCGTACATGTCCCTTGTGTATTTGGCCTTGATACTTTTAGTTCTTACCCTTGGTCCTCTTATCGGGGCTATCATCGAATTTGGTCCTACGCAAGCATCACATTTGAGGTTCCCCGCCTATGAAGAGTGGAGACTCGTGACGATTGGCCATTTTATTGAACACATGGATTTCTTAAGTATTTATCAGTGGTTCAGCGGGGCATTCCTAAGAATTTCTCTGACTCTTTTTTTGATCAACGATATTCTAAATATTGTGAAAAAAGGGAAAAAGTTGTTTTTTCTTACCCTCACATGTGCTATCCAGTTAATAGCGATTAGTTGGCCCTTTAGCGATCCTAAATTTATCAACCTGATAACAGAAATTTTGTTACCCGCTATTTTTTGGGTGATGTCGTGCTATTTCCTAATTGTCTTTGGATTAATTCATTTCGGAAACAGATGGAGAAGAATAAAATCATGACCAATACGTTAGATCAACTGGATTCTATGAATGATGAAATATATCAAACATTTCGGCAACTGTTCAAAGACTGTAGCGATGTACACACGAATAAGCTGACTGTTCCGCAAAAGAGCGGAACTTCATCCACTTTACTCCTGGTATATTGCGAGGGGTTGTGCGACGTTACTCGGATCAATGAGTTTTTTATTCCCCACCTGATTGAAATGTTTAAAAACCATGTCATTTCCGATGACACTGAACTCAAGCAGCACCTGCCATTCCAGCTTAGCTCCATACCGCAAGATCCGGATTCTGATTTTATCATGAATAGAATATTTAATGGTGAATTAATAGCTTATTTTTATAACACAGCCTCCATGTTTGCATGGAATCTGGCCAATGCACCTCAAAGGAAAACCGAGGAAACGAATGCGGAGATTTCAGTAAAAGGTCCTCGGGATGGTTTTATTGAAGAAGCGAAGACCAATGTAGCATTAATTAGAAAAAGGTTAAAGACGAATGCTCTGGCAGTTGAAGAATATATACTCGGTACGCAGACACAGACGAAAACAATGCTGCTATTTCTGAAAGATGCCATTAATCCAGTCGTTGTAGAGGAGATTCAATCCAAGCTGGCCAATGTAAATGTAAAAGGTCTGATCAGCAGTACTCAACTGGAGGAGCTGCTAATCGGTAATACCTTATTCGCGAAGTTTGCGTATACGGGCAGACCGGATTTTGCGGCGAACTCACTTATGCACGGTAGGTTTGTCATTGTGGTCGAAGGTTCTCCAACGGCGATCATTGGGCCAATTAACCTTACCTTTTTGTTTAATACTTCGGAAGATGCCTATACAATTAATTTGTTTGTCATGTTTACACGAATTATTAGGCTATTCGGTATCTTTCTTTCTGTATTTCTTCCCGGATTTTGGATCACGCTAATTACCTATCATCAGGATCAACTTCCGTTCACTTTGCTCGGAACACTTGTTATGTCAAGACAAGGTGTTCCGTTGCCGGCGACTCTCGAAGCCGTTGTCATGATTTTACTTTTTGAATTGTTTCGTGAAGCAGGCATGCGCTTGCCATCCACGATCGGACAGACTGTATCCGTTGTGGGCGGATTGATAGTCGGACAAGCGGCGATTAGCGCGGGAATGACGTCACCAGGCAGTCTTGTGGTTGTAGCCATCTCGGTATTAGCGTCGTTTACCATGGTGAATCAAAACATGGTAGGCTTAGTTAGTCTGCTGCGCTTAGCCGTATTACTGATTAGCGGTGTATTAGGATTGTTCGGATTATTGATATGTATTTTATCTATTGCCATTTATATGGTCAATCTGCAATCGTTTGGCGTTAAATATTTAAGTCCTATAGCTCCGATCAGTTTCCGTGACCTTTACAAGACTTTATTCCGAATGCCTTGGGGGAAGAAGGAGGGCATACCAGACTTCACCAGAAAAACTGGAGATGAGGAACCGTGAGGATAATTCAACAATTACTGGTTTTTGGACTAGTTTCTCTAATGCTTACCGGATGTTGGGGAGCAAAAGAAATTGAACATCTCGCATATGTCAATTCGATCGGAATTGATTACGTGAAAGGCAAAGTCGTATTTTATACCAAAACGATTAGTTTTTCTAATATTGCCAAGAAAGAAGCCGGGGCAGGAACTAACAAGGAGCTGATTTCCATTGGCAAGGGTGAAGGAAAGACAGTGGATGAGGCTGTCTTTAATCTCTACAAATCGGCGCAGCAAAGACTATCCTGGAGCCACGTGAAAACCATAGTGTTCACAGAAGCAGCGCTGCGACAAAATGTCATTCATAGTATTTTAGATCAAACGGACAGATATTTCGAGTTTCGGTACACCATTTGGACGATGGCAACCCGGAGTCCGATCGAGGATTTGTTTAGCGTATACCCTATCCAAGGCATGTCTACCCTTTATACGCAATTAAATAACCCGCTTGACCGTTATTCTCAAAGCTCCATGATTGCCCCACTCTATTTGTACAAATTTATTTGGAAATGGGAGGAAAACGGACAGATATTGCTCCTTCCCGAATTAAGTATCAATGAAGATAGCTGGGTAGAGAATAAGAAGTCGACACCACAGCTTCAACAATATGGGGTATGCGCCATTCAAAATAAAAAAATGAAGGGGTGTTTTAAACTTGACGATATTACAGGCCTGCGTTGGATGGAGAAAAAAACGGTACGCACCCCATTACAGCTTCAGATTGATCAAGAGCCGTTGGCGATGATGGTTGTCTCAAAAATTAAACCTTCCATCGAATTCAAGCTGTCAGATGGAAAACTAACATTTCAAATTAAGGTCAAAGCGCAAGCTTCGATTACGGAACAGGAAAAGCCTGCTACCGAGAAAGAACTGATAGATCTCGCAAATATGGAAATAAGAAAGCAGATTCAGAAAACGTATCTGATCGGACTTAAATCAGGCGCTGATCTTCTTGGTCTTTCCAATGTTCTCTACCGATCCAACCCCAAGGAATGGCATCGCTTGAAGGAAGAAGGCATACTACCATTAAAGCCTGAATCTTTAGAAGAGATTGATGTGAATGTAGATTTAGTCGATGTGGGGATTGCTAAAATAATTAAAAAATAAGCAGCGTTCAAAAGAACACGATACAATGAATCAATCTATCTATCAATTAACAAAAACCTTCACTTCCACTTGCGTGGCGGTGAAGGATTCTTTCACATTGCTACAGCTTATTTAGTTCTTTCGCAACAGCTCGTCCCGCTACTCGTCCAGTAAATAAGCAGCCTCCGAGGAACGTCCCCTCCAGCGCACGATACCCGTGAAGACCCCCACCTCCGAAACCGCTTGCCTCACCGGCAGCATAAAGTCCTGGAATCGCCTCTCCCGCCTGATTCAGCACACGACCAGATAAGTCCGTTTGTAATCCGCCTAACGTTTTACGACTAACGATATTCAATCGCACAGCGATAAGCGGTCCATTAGCTGGGTCTAGTAGACGATGCGGCTTCGCAACACGAATTAATTTATCCCCGATATAATTACGCGCGCCTCGAATGGCTGTGATTTGCAGATCTTTGGTAAAGGGATGCGCGATCTCTCGATCTCTCGCTTTAATTTGCCGCTCAATATGGTCAAAATCAAGCAACATCTCCTCCGTCAATGCATTCATCCCAGCGACCAGCTCAGCCAATGTCGGAGCAACGACGAAATCCTCTCCCTTATCCATAAAAGATTGCACCGGAGCCATCGCTCCTGGCAATGCTCTAGACAACACTTTACGGATGCTTTTTCCCGTTAAATCTGGATTCTGTTCGGAGCCTGACAACGCGAATTCTTTTTCAATGATTTTCTGGGTCAAAATAAACCATGAATAGTCGTAGCCAGACTTTTGGATCGTCTCTAACGTGCCTAACGTATCAAACCCCGGGAAGTTAGGGGCTGGAAAACGCTGACCACGCGCATCTAACCAGAGTGAGGATGGCCCCGGAAGAATACGAATACCATGATTATGCCACACTGGATTCCAATTCTTGATCCCTTCCGTGTAGTGCCACATCCGGTCGCGATTCACTATTCGCCCTCCGTATTGCTCCGTAATGGCGAGCATCCGGCCATCGACATGTGCAGGCACACCAGTAAGCATTTGCTTAGGTGCTTCACCAAGCCGACTCGGCCAATATTGGCGGACTAATTCGTGATTAGCGCCAATTCCGCCGCTGCTGACGATGATCGCCTGCGCTTGATATTCGAAATCGCCAATCGCCTCACGCGAGCTCGCTTCCCCGCGAGCCACCGTGCTAGGCACAAGCACAGAACCTTTAACCCCCGTGATGGCACCACCGCTCAGAATAAGCTCATTCACGCGATGACGCGGTTGGTACACAACGAGTCCATTAGTCATGTGCGCCCTGACTCTCTTCTCAAACGGCTCAACGATGCCTGGTCCTGTTCCCCAAACGATGTGAAAACGAGGTACTGAGTTGCCATGCCCCTCAGCCAAATAACCTCCACGTTCGGCCCAGCCGACAACTGGGAAGAAGCGGATCCCCATGGCATGCAGCCATCCGCGCTTCTCACCAGAGGCGAACTCGACATAGGCCTCCGCCCACTTGCGGCCCCAGTAATCCTCGTCATCTTCCCGATCAAAGCCAGCTGACCCCTGCCAATCCTGCCAGGCCAGTTCTTGTGAATCTTTAATACCCAGCCGGCACTGCTCGGGGGAATTAATAAGAAACAAACCGCCGAATGACCACCAGGCTTGTCCACCAAAGGATGCTTCCGGTTCTTGATCCAGGAGCAGCACCCTTTTGCCAGCATCCGCAATCTCTACCGTTGCCACTAAACCCGCGAGTCCTGCTCCAATCACAATAACGTCATAGTCCATGATCGAGTTCTCCTTTGATACTGTCTCTTCTCTAGCTAGTCTTTTCGATCTTTTGCCAAAAAAATGGCCTCCTTCTGACCACTATAGCCAAAAAGGAGGCAATTCATAGGAGGAATGTCCCTCCGATTACGAATCCTTGAGATCTTCTTCCATGTCGTCAATGACGACAAGTGGTTTTTCAAGCGTAAGCTTTTTCAGAGGCTTCACCTCAATCGCCCTAGGGCGTGTGTCGCCATAAAGCTCAGTAAAGATCTCTTCAATTTCATCACCTGTCAAATCTTCTCGTTTCAGCAGCTCTTCCGCAATCTTGTGAACGAACTCCGTATAATCGGTTACAAGCTTCTTGACCTCAAGCATTTGCTCTTTGAGCAGCTCATTAATTTGTGGTCGAAGCGCCTTGAGACCATCCGTACGAGAACCGACGGCCAGGAAGCTGAATAGCTCATCGCCCATTCCGAGCATCCCGAGATACGCACCTGCGATTTGGGTCGCATGCTGTAAATCTGATGTTACGCCGTTTAATTTCTTGTGCAGGAATTCATCTTCTACCGCACGGGCAGCCAGACATACCTGAATTTCTGCTAACATCTCAGAGTCGCTACGGTTATATCGCTCATGTGTCTCCTTCGTAGCCGAAAGTCCAAGAGCGCCGCCACGACGGATAATCGTAACCTTCCAAACACGTTCATGAGGCTTCAGAAGAAATTGGGCCACTGCATGACCTGCTTCGTGATAAGCGACATTCCGCTTCTCATCATCGCGCATCGAGCGGAGCGGTTGTTTGAGCCCCCACTCATAGGTTTCCATAGCGGCTCGGAAGTCTTCATAGCTCGCCGCCTGTGCTCCACGTTGATGGGCGATAACGACGGCCTCGTTGACGATATGTTTAATTTGAGCTGGGCTGTAACCAATGGAATCAAGACCTGCTTTTTCCGCGGTTAAAGTTTCGTCCAGCTTGACCTTTTTCAAATAGTATTGGAAAATATCAACCCGACCATCATAATCCGGGACATCCACCCAGAGCTGTCGATCGAAACGACCCGGCCTGAGCAAGGCAGAATCGAGCACATCAGGTAAGTTGGTCGCTGCTACCGTTAACACGGGTGGGCGTTCTGCCTTTTTACGGCGTAGTCCAAGAGAGCGCAGCATCTTTACAATTTTAGAGGTATCAATATTAGGTGGGTCCATTTGCAGGAGCAGCTCGTTCAGCAGCCCGGAACCGCCGCCCATCCCCATCATGCCCATCATCCCGCCGCCAGCACCGCCGCCTTGTCGGCTCATCCCGATGGCATCAATCTCATCTATAAAAATGATACAAGCGCCGTAGACGCGTGCAAGCTTGCGGGCTTTTTTGTAAATTCCCATCACCTTGAGGTTACCGACACCGAAGAACATATTCTGAAAACTTGGTGCAGATGCATAGGCAAAAGGAACTTGTGCTTCATTCGCAATAACCTGCGCTAAGTATGACTTCCCAGTACCTGGCGGTCCACATAGCAGCAATCCGCGAATGGCTTCGCCGCCCATTTCCTTGAACTCTTTAACACCTTTAAGCAGGGTAACAATCCGTTTCGCATTTTCCACAATTTCAGGGTTTCCACGATAATCATCCCATGTTGATCCGGTCTCTCCAGGCAGAATCCAATACGTTCGTCCTCGAGCAAGGAACCAAAACAGCGCAACAAATTGAATGATCATAAAGGCCATGGCGAAAACCAGTTGCATCAGTAAAGTCGCAACACTTATCGCTATCCCCCAAGCGGTCGGCCCACCTGCCCATAACAGCCCGCCAAACAACACGATGGCTGCTAGCCAGAGGATGAACTTTCGCCATCTAATCCATTGATATCTCCTCATGGCTACACTTCCTTCATATGATAAAGTTTGAATATCCCTATGAAAAAAACTCATTTCTAGACCCTGCTTGAAGCAGGGCCTCAACAAACTTATTGGAATCTTTTAATGATATCCATCACATACTTGATCATCACAGCGAGACCGCAAATGAAATAAAATATCACCACAATCCATCCTGTTGGATCAAATGAAATCATAGATAATAGAACCGTCAGTGGCAGCACATAGTATAGGACATCTTTCAAATAACCTAGCACGAGTGTAGGACCAAAGGAGCCAACCCAGAAGGATTTGAAGAACGCAATCAGAAAATCGATCAACATGAAGCCAAAAATGCCCCAAATCGTGTAAATTATCCAGCCCTCAATTGTATTTGTCACTTTTCATCACCACCTTCCTACATACTATGCTAGGAATTGGGACGGGTGAATGACCCATAGGCGGGAACGAATTAGACTGAAATATTTCACTTCTATTACTTACTTCATTTAGGTTTATTTTCCTTCTCACTCAGGATTGTTTTAAGAAAAATATATTACTTTTTTTAAAAAATAAGACCGAAGAATGCAGCGGAATCTTTGAAAATCCACCAAAAAATAGCTTCGAGATTGCGAAAGCGTAACCAAGCTAATGATATCCAACGATAGAAACCGAAAAAGTTTTCCTTTTTTTACAAATCAACACCCAGAAAAACCCATCTATGACCGAATACTGTTAGTAAGATTGACTAACTTAAGCATGCACAGCAGGGTCGTAATTTTCTACTCATTTATTTTATTAAGGAGAGAAGAAAAAGATGAAGCATTCGCGTATGAAAAAACTGCTTATCCCCACTCTAGCCCTCACACTTGTCATGACTACTGGCACAACGGCATTCGCGCAGAACGGTCGCGACCACAAAGATGATGATCGAAACAGCAACTCACGCCAAAATTTTGACAAGCGCCCACAAGCCGCAATTAAATTTGACTTCAAAGACATCAAAGGCAAAGAATTCGAATGGGCCTTAAGCTACATTATGAGTCTAGTCTCTAGGCGTATTTTCGATGGGTATCCCGATGGCACCTTTAAACCACAAGAAACGGTAACACGCATCGAGGCCATCACGGCAGCTGTACGGTTAATGGGGCTTCGAGATCAAGCCGAATCCGATGCAGAGAAATCGACCAAACTAAATTTCAATGACGCAGCGAGTGTGCCTTCCTGGGCCGTCGGTTACGTAGCTGTCGCATTGGAGAACGATCTTTTCGCCGAATCGGATACGAACGTCAACCCCAATCAACCAGCTGATCGACTCTGGGCCACAACGCTCCTCGTGAAAGCTTTGAAGCTTCAAGACGAAGCTGAAGCCAACATGAATGCAAGGCTCCCTTTCTCAGACTCATCCAGCGTACCTGCGGGTTCCGTGGGATATGTCAAGGTCGCCGTCGACAAAGGTCTCGTAAACGGATTTGAGGACAATACTTTCCGCCCTAAACAGCTCGTAACTCGCGCACAAATTGCCGCCTTATTAGATCGCGCTGGCAATCAATTGCCGAACAGCATTGACGGACTCGTAACAGGAACTGTCGTAGCGCCTGTCAGCGGTAATATCTTAACCGTCCGAACGAACGGTCAGAACATCAATTTGACATTAAATCCCGATGTGTTTATTTATCGAAATGGTGCCAAAGTCAGTCCTTCCGCTTTGCAAATTGGGGACGTTCTCAAGATTCGCTCCAACGACAATTCCATCATTTATATTGAAGTCACTCAACCCAGCAGTGGCAACCCGACTACGCCTACACAAGCCGTTGGTGTCAAGACGGGGATGGTAACTTCCGCGATAACTGGCAATACACTCACCCTCTTAAGTAATGGGCAAACGATTTCCCTTCCTTTGAATAGTAATGTTCTTTACTTCCGTAATGGCGCTCAAACGACGGCCGCAGGCTTACAAGTAGGTGATATTGTAAGCACACGCTCCTACAACTATGGCATCAGTTATGTAGAAGTAACGCAATCTGTGGGCACCGTTGGGACGCCAACGAATTTCGCTTCAACGATAACCGGCACGATGACCTATCCGATCAGCGATAACACGTTACTTCTAACCACGTCCAACCAACTTCAAGGCGTTTCACTGAACAGTAATACCATCGTTTACAAAAATGGTGCATTTACAACTCTTTCAGCGCTTCAGGTTGGCGATATCCTAACAACGTACGCCTATAATCATATGGCTGCTATTATTGAAGTAACCAAAAGTGTGTCCCCAGTAACGACGACAGGTGAGATGACGGGAACTATTTCTGGCCAGATCAACAACAACTTAATCACGCTCACGAGTGGCGGACAATCTTACAGCCTGCAGCTACACGCAAACACCTCTATCTACTCCGATGGTGTTCAAACGACGAGCGGCGTATTGTTACCAGGTCAAGTCATTAAAGTGCATTACTATAACGGTGTTGTGCTGCATGCCGAAGTCCTTCAGCGTGCAGATGGCACCTCGGTTACACAACCGACAATTGCCCAGCTCACAGGTACGGTCATTTCAGCTACGAACAATCTCATCGTGATTGTAAATGGCAATCAGGCGCAAGCGATTAACTTGAACGACAAAGCATTCATCTATCGCAGCGGCACTCAAGTCAGCGGTTCAGCGTTGCAGCCTGGTGATATCGTCAAAATCCGCTCCTATAATAATTCAGCTATCTATGCTGAAGTCACACAGCTCACCAACGGTAACACTCAGAACTTCAGTGTTTCTGGCACATTTAACAGTGTAACCTTTACGAATCAAGGCAAGATCGCCACAATCGCCATCAACCAAACAGGATCGAATGGAAGTAACGTGACAACCACTTACAACGTGTCCTCATCTGTAACTATTACTGGCAACATTTCAAATTTGGTGCAAAATCACGCCATAACACTGCAAGGCACAGGTGCCTTGATTACGAAGATTAACATTCAGTAGTCAAAGAAAAGCGGGTCTCCCACAAGCCATGTATGTGGCGGGGGGCCTTCTTTTTTTTGAGAAGCCACCACAGGAAATCGTTCCTCTGTAACTTGGAAGTATGATCCACGTACGAGATCCACCAAGAAGCCACCTCCAAATCATCTTATTCGCGTCGGGAATACCGCTGTGATGTATGAAAAATGCAAAAGCTCTTTTTGGTCTGAAAGGTTGCTCTTTCGCACTAATTCTCAATATTCAGCCTATTTTGCTTATAATAAGTGTATTTTCGCGTCTTTGACCATTGATTTCAGTGTGACAGGCGCGCAGATGGGGGTGAGTTGTGAGTGGGGGCTAACGATTCGAGCGCTTCTCGCATCTGTAACCGCGTTTTTCACCGTTACAGCGCAGGGGCGGGACGGTTCGAGTGCTTCTCCAATCTGTAACAGCGTTTTTCACCGGTACAGCGCGAGAACTTGACGATTCGAGCGAACCTCGCATCTGTAACCGTGTTTTTCACCGGTACAGCACGCACATAAGCCTTTCTGCCTCACTTCCCCCCTTGCAGCCACAAATTTGCGCAAAAAAGGAGCTAAGCGCAACACGCTTAGCTCCTTTCCACACTATCAGGGCAGCAACGATGCCCCCTAAATCACCGCAAATACAAGCTTAGCGGCTGCAGCTTCAAGTCCTTCAAGCCGGCATGAACCAGCTTCGCAATTTCAATTCCACCCTGCTGCTGGAAATGCGTGTTGTCTTCCACGCCATCCGGGAAATTCATGAATTCACCTGGCGCCAGCCACATGAATAATCGTTTCGTGCCCTCTGGCCCTACTGATTCAAACAAAGCCTTACTCCTAGCAGCTAGATCAATCAATGGTACTTCTTCAGCCGCAGCCAACTCACGCATTGCTATCAGATAATCGCCGTGCGTATCACGCAGCGTACCATCTTCCTCGAAAAACCGTCGTTGCACGGACGTGACCAGAATCGGATATGCGCCTCGCTCCCGAGCACCGTCGATATAAATTTTCAGTGTTTCCTTGTAGGATGAAAATGGCTCTGTAAACCGTGCTTCATCTGGCTTCTGGTCATTGTGACCGAATTGGATGAGCAGGTAATCGTGGGGCTTGATTTTGCTCCAAATCGTATCCAAGACACCTTCGCCTATAAAACTCAGGGAGCTCCGGCCTGACAAGGCGTAATTAGCTACCGCCGCATCTGCTTTGACGAATAGTGGGAGCATTTGTCCCCAGCCTGCGTACGGATACCCTTCTGTCGGCTGGTCGGTCACGGTAGAATCTCCTGCTAGAAACAGCGTACAAGCTGTAGGCATTGGCTCGATTTCCAACGCATTGATGCGCGGTGCCCTACCCGTGAACGTAAGCTTCAGCTGCGAACCTGTGACCCAGATGGAGAAGCTCGAACGAGCAAAATGCCCCGCAGAAGTACGTTGCTTATGAAGCACAAGCCTTCCTTCTCCCGTAGTGATCGTCGTTTCTGTTTCAGCGATTTCATCGCCTAGTAGGATCGAAACGCGATATGTCCCGTCCGGAACATCCACCAGAAACGAAGTGTCCAGCGGAATACAGAAATCCCTGCGCAACGCACCTGGCTCGTCTCGATCCTTAGCATGAACATTCTTCACATTGCTAAATCCATATCCAACCGATTTCTCATACTCGGTATGCGGAGTAATCTTGGTGTAACCTGACTCCGGGTTCCCAACCCCGAAATCGAACTTCAATGCGTGTGCCATCGTAGATTTCCTTTCTTCTCACAACGAAATTTCGCCGCCAGGATATAAGGTTGAGCTGGACAAGCGTTTGGGCTGCGGCAGTTGTATGCCAGATAGACCTTCTCGCAACGCAAGCGGCCCACTTGCATAAATAGCGGCGGTGTCATCCGTATAAATGATTACTTGCTCTGTTCCACTACCACATACATCGGCATGTACAGCATATCCGTTTAGCGGAAATTCAACAACAACATTCATCTCACCATCATACAAAGATGGCCAGACGCCACCACCTCTGCGGTAGGCAAGGATCAGATCCGCTGAATCCACTTCCCAGCCACGAAGAGGCTCAATAATCGTCAGCCAACCCTCCGTTTGGCGATCTTCTTTCCATATTTCTTGACCTTCATTGTCCAAGAGAAATAAGGCATCTTTGCCTTTCAATCCCTTTCCATCATCCTCACGAACGAGGCGATCCAGTCCTGCAATTTGCAACCCTGGCTTATCGCTGCAGAATCTGCCCAAGGCGATATGCTGCGATTCAATCGACCCCTCATAGCGCCACAGCTCTTTCCCAAAGCGGTCATACATCACCGTAACACTTCCGCCAATCACAAGCTCGGGTTGTCCATCCCCATTCACATCCCCAACCCAGATGCAGTCGGCATGATCTTCAAGATCCTTACAACTCCAGAGCTTCTGACCATCATGGTCCAATAAATCATAGCCAGCCATGACCTCGTCTTTCCCGTCTCCATCCAGATCATATACCCATGGAAAATGCCCAGGATTACCTTCATGCGACCATAGTAGATTAAAATGACGATCGAACGCCCACATCCTGTGATAGCGGTCTTTCAGGATAATGTCACTGGCATAAGCTCCGCCAGTCAAATTCGCCACGATGATGCAATCATGAGCATGCTCATGCGGCAGCTCGTACGAAGCTTTCACCTCACCAGTCCCCCCGTTCAGGATGAGAAACCGCCCATCCATCACGCACAGTACTTCCAACTGACCATCGCCGTCAATGTCAGCAATTTGTGCAGGGTAATCTGACCCTGCACTTCCAGCTCCCGAATCAGGCTTGCCTGTCTGCCACAACAGATTGCCCTCTAGATCAAATGCCGTCAGGCATTGCACCTGATGGGGAATATATCGAACATCCTGCCGATTGTCAGGATGCACGAGCAGCATCTCCATGCGACCGTCACCGTTCAGGTCGCCTAGGAGCATTTTACAGCGCGGACCAGCCGCACGAATGTCTATTTTGCCAATCAAATAAGGCTCCTTACTCGTGTGTCCCACAGCTAATTCCTCCTACTAATCCATCTATTGGGGAAGCCAATCCGATATAAGCTCAAGTGCGATAATCGTATTCAATGACCATTGTGCGGCCTCATTCGTATTCATCCAATCGATCTCTTGCAAGGTATCCACGTGCGTAACGATGGAAGCCTCCTGCTGTAGATCAACTTTAGCAAACGCGCTTCCGAGCAAAATGGACCAGCACTTCTCAGCCGTCTCATCATCCCGCTTATAAAATGCACCATACGCAGTGATCGCTGCACTGAGCACAGGATGCTCGAAATGTTTCGTGGAGATCTGACCGTGAGTCAGCTTATCCTTCTGCTCCTGCGTTTGGTTATAATACACGCCGAGCTCCGCCATCATGTCTTCCCATTCAGGGTCCTTCAACATGCCGGCAAGCTCGAACCACACCTGTGGTCCTCCCATACAAATAGCCAAGTGTCTGCCCCAATTATCGTCACCAAGTGGCGAGAGAACGCCTGTTTTCGGATCATACCCATAGGTTGGTCCCGAGATAAGCCCATAATTGGCATTCTTAATACAATTGATGCCCACCAAAATTTTATCCCGATACGACGTATCCTCATAGCGCTCCCAACGCGTCATCCAGTTCGAGCTGAACGCCGCCCAATCCGGACCCACACGAATATGCGTTGGATGCTCATCCTTCGGAAAGTAAGCGCGCATCGGATCCAAATTCACCGTGGTGAAATCCGAATCACGCACTTCATCCATGATATCCCCGATCCGCTCATCGGCGGTCAAATAATAGAAGTACCGATGTAAGCCCGCCATCCCAATCCGAGCTTCCTTACAGCCACAGCCCCAATGAACAACATTGTGCCGAGAGCCAAGTCCCGCATATTCGCCGAAATGGTACAGGTCCACTTCACTTGTGTGCCGAGTCATCGCTTCTGCCATCCGGAAGATATCCGCTCGACCCGTGCGCAGGAACATAACCCATAGCCACATGTTAGGCGCAAGTTCTGTATTTTGCCAAGCACAGCCGCCTAAATCATAGTTCCATACATGCCTAACTGGATCATAACTATGCATGTAATCGCCGTAATCCCAGAACCCGTACCACTTTCGTTGCTCAACTTCATCTTGATAAAAGGTAATAATGCCATCCAGCCGATTCTCCAGCTGCGCCTTCATTTTATGACTGCGGTCTGGCAAGCTCCAATAACCAAAAGCCCCCGACGCGTGATAATACGCAGGCTCGCAAATGAGCAGCGATGGATTTTGCGTCTCCTCCTTCATGTGCTGCAGAATCTCCCTATCCGGCGTCTCGCTCGTGCACCACAGCATCAATTCACTCGTATTCGCAATGCCATATGGCGTAGCACGCAACTCTTCGGCCCCTTCATACGAGGATTCCACGTGTGTTTCTGTATCATAATGGCGAAGGTCCATCGGTGTCCCGTCTGGGGACCACAACCAGATCGTGAATGCAGCCGCAGGCGTTGCTGTACCGTGTACCTCCAAGCTAGATGGATGCTTCTCCCAAAAGTGTCGCAACCCCACCGCTAAGCCGCCGCCTTCACCGCCGACATAGCCCAGCCCGCCAGCGCGCGCGCCGTCTGTCACCTTGACCCAGCTGCAACCAGCTTTCGTCCGCTTACAAATACGATAATGTTCGGATGAATCTTGTACGAGTTTAAAGCTATCCCATGTTGCCGAATCATCCAGCAGCCCAAGGAAATACGCATCCTCTTTGGGGTCAAATGTAGTCAACTCGCCTGCCGTTTGACGCTCAAATAACTCCCTATACTTTCCTTTTGTTCGACGGGTGTGCAAGGTTTTGGGCGATTCGCTGAAATATCCATGATCTCCTGCAAAACGGATATGACGATTGTAGTGGGTCCCTCTCATTGGCACCGTGAAGCGAATGCCTAAGCCTTTAATGAAATCCTCATGGGGATTTCCATCATAATGAAACGTATGCACAAGTTTAATTGTTTCCTGCCCTGCATACACATACATACGCAGTGAAAAAGGCAGCCACTCTCTAGTGCCCATCGTCGAGCGAAGCCTGCCGTCAAGTTTAACGACAGCCCGAATCGGACCGTCTTGTTCAACAACAGCGTGTATGACACGGCTTTCGAAAGTCTCCTCACGGCTTATCCGTACACCGGACGCCTCGCTCAGTTCCTCTTTCAATCCGATCAGCTCTCCGCCGCTGCATATCTCGTTGCCTTCACGAACGATGCTGCGAAGCCATTGTTTCCCCTGCTTGCCTATTGTGCAAATCATGACGCCTGTATCAAGCGTAATGATATCGTCGGTTTCCGTTACGATCATACGGTGATCATACTCGGGGCCAATGCCTTTACGAATGGCAAACTCTTCGACAGTTCCGGGATGGACTGCCGCGGCATGCGCGGACCATTTCACGCTGCCATCCGGCCAGTAAGCGGTCGGCCAGCTTTGTACTGGCACAGCGCCAAGGCCGTCATCCGTTTCCAAACACAATGACTCCTCCCGCCCAAGCTCGCCCTCGCGCCAAGGAATTCCCCATGTTATCCCTACAGGTTTAGATGCCTCTTTGTTTAACCAACGCAGCTTAATTGCCAGATCTGAAGCCAAGCGATCATCTCCTTTTCACATGTAGCCCTATTGTAGAAAGAGGAGTGCTTGCGAACAAGCGGACATTATTGCAAAGCTATGATCGGACCGTTTGCACTTTTTTGGCGGCATTATACATTATTGCTAGGATGTTCGACTGAGCTCACGATAGCGTGTTGGCGTCATGCCCTCCAGCTTTTTGAAAATCCGATTGAAATACGTATGTTGGTATCCCACCTGATCGGCGACATCGTTGATTCGCATTTCCGAATCTCTTAGCAACTCTTTTGCTTTATCCATGCGCAGCTCCGTCAAGTAATCAATAAAGTTTTTGCCGGTCACTTGCTTAAAGGACCTGCTTAGGAAAAAAGGATTCGTCCCCGTATGCTCCGCACAATTATCAAGCGAAATATCTTGTCTATAATTATTTTGCAAATAAATCATCGCTTGTTCGATAATGCGTTTCACTTGCGCGTCCGAACGACCTGACATTTCCCTCATGAAGGGACTTAGCACTTTATCTTGAAACCAAGCAAGAATTCTCGTAGACTCTCGAATCTGGGAAAGTTGTTCATATAAATTCGCACCCTTGAAGAGGCGATTCGGATTAATCCCAGACACCATGATGGCGTGCTGAACATTGCCAAGCAAATGCAGCATCCCTTGCTGAACTTCAATTTCTTTGGCTCCTTTGCAGGTTAACACCTCCAGGAAAGACACCAGCAACTCGCTCGCTTCCCCTTCTTTCCCTGTCCGTAACGCTTGAATGAGCTCCCGCTCCTGTGTAAACGGATATTGCAACTCCATGTCTTCATCTCCTGCAAAATTGTCATGCTCCATATCGATAATCTGATTCACATTCTCGAAGTAACGATAGCTGACCGCTTGCTTCGCTCGTTCAAATGCAATTGGGACATCTGAAATCAACGACACCGGCCGGCTTATCGCCATGGTCATGCGCATTTTCAAAATACGGTTAATCGACTGCTTCAAATCGTCACTAAATGCTTGGGAGGCTTCCGTATAGGATTGATCCTCAGGCAGAATGAGAAGAATACCTGCTGTTAAATCGTGAAAGTTGAGGGTATGACTTTGTTCAAAATACTGAGCTGCCAGCTCGTCAATCATATTCACGGCCGCAAAAGTAACAAGTCCCTCTTCACCTAACCGGAAGTTCCCCTCCATGCTTGTCATCCCAATCAACTGGACATAGAGGACAACGAATTGCTTATGCTTCACGTCCCACTTAAAACGCTCCATCCGATGACGTAAATCGTCCTCAGAATACGCATTCAAATATCCTTGCAGCAGTTGGTGCAGAAAGCTATCCTTGAGGTGGGGAAGTTGTTCCGTCAGCTTCGTGTTCAGCTCCAGACTCTCGTTATGCAAATTCATCCACTTCGACTCCAGCAATGTGAATTCATCCGCATGCTCATGGTGAGTTACGCCTCCGCCCAGCATCGCAACAAGCCTTTTGACAGGGACATAAATGCGACGTGATGCCAGCCATGCAAGAATAGCCGCTAGCAGCAATACTGCAAGACTTACCGTGATAATCAACTTGGAAATAAAAACTACGGGTGATGTGATACTCGAAATCGGTGATGCGGATACATAGGTCCAATCTTCCGCAATGCGAGCCAAACTTCCGTATGATACCGTAAACGTGGTGCCTTTCCAATCCATAAAGAAGGAGCCTTCGTTACCTGCTAGTGAGGTAATTTTGTCACGAAGAGCGCTTACAAATGGAGATGACGACGTATTCCCGTTCGCTGAAACGAATAGTTCTCCAGCATTCTGAATCAAGAATGTCTCCCCGCCATCATAAGGCGTCAGCGTATTGAGCATATTGGCCACCTTCTGGCTATCAAAACGGAAAACTAATACCCCGAACGGCTTCAAACTTCCACCGGGAACTTGATGAACGAGCGTTAAATCTTTGTTATCGGGACGATTCGCGTCAAACGACCATTGCGTCCAGTAGGTCGTATTTTGACCGTGGATGAGAGGTTCATATCTGGAAGCAGTAGCTGCTGTACGATCATCGATCTTCATATATTCAGGGTTGAACAGAACGGAGCTTGTTCCACCCACGTAAAGTTCTGCATGCTTCACCATCGCATTTGAGCCCTGCATGGCGACCAGCGTTCTGGTAATATCCTGAGTCCGTTCGAAATTCCTTACAAAATCATACCCGTTTAAGCTATAGTCAAACTTATTATCGAATGCCCAATGGGATAGCAGCAGCTCCAGATTGCCTAACTGGTCGTCGATATTTTGCGATCGTTGTTCGATTTGCCGATAATGCAATTGAAGAAGCTCACTTTCCACGCGCCCGCCTGCCATCCAATACACGAGCACCCCCATCAATAGTCCAGGAATACCCGAAACGATGAAAATCGTGATCAGACTCTTTTTGTAAAAGCGACCTTGACCCCCGATCGTTTTGCTTAAACTTCTTGCCAGACCTTCTTTCATTGCTCGGAACATGCTCTCACCAACCGTTCGAAAGTTTAGTTTGGAGCGAAGACTTCACCTTAGAGCGTATACCGATTAGGCGTGGGGTGGAAGTTAATTTCCAGTGGAGTTTCATTACTTTTCCGACTTTTTGCTTGGCGTTGGAATGTAAGCAACTCTTTTAAGCCAACAGAAAGAGCACCCTTTCGGGTGCTCTTTACTCCTGCTTATTGCTTATTTCTTAGTAGCTGCATACAAATCATTCATTTCCTTCACCAAATCATCCCCGCCTGATTTCTTCCAAGTTTCGAAGGCTGCTTTTAAAGCTGCTTCGTCACTTTGACCAACGATGAATTTAATACGCGCATCATTGATGATGTTATCCAGCTGTTGGCCTTTTTGCGAGTAAACCGTGGAGATGAATGGCTCAACTGGGTTAGCCACGATGTTCGCTTCTGCTTCTTTTTGAATCTTCGTTGTTTGCAAACGAAGCGGTGTTTGCTTCACTTTCAAGCCGCGGTCCTCCGGGATAAATGGCAGCATTTGATTCAAGCCTTCAACTTCAGATTCGAGAAGAGCAGTATCCTTGCTCACCACAAGTGCGTCGCCATCCTTCGTATAATGCTTGCCTTCAATACCGTAGCCAGCTAACGTTTGTAGATCTGGCTCATTCATTTGATCCAAGAATTTCAACACGCGTTTGAGCTCATCCTCTGTTTTCACACTGGACTTCGAAACTGCTAGAATACCTGCAAATCCGGAGGTAGGCAGTGCTTTTAAGCCATTTTTACCAGTCACGCCAATCATATTATCTACATAGTGAATGTTAGGATTATCTTTGCCATCTTTGGCAAGCGCTGCATGAATTTTATCATCCATACGCGCGGCATTGTCTGTTACGTCTACGATGACCCCTGCTTGATTGTTGGCAATTGGGTCGTTCCACTTCGCTGAATCAAACACAGCGAAATCCTGATTGATTAGCTTCTCATCGTATAGCTTCTTCATAAACTTTAGTGCTTCGAGATACTCTGCGGTTTGAAATTCAGGTACAAGCTTTCCGTCCACAACACCCCATTTGTTCGGCGCTCCGAACCAAAGCTTCATAATATCGAAGCTGCTTGCCCATTGCCCCGTCCATTTGACCAATACCATGCCGTACGTGTCATCTTTGCCGTTTTTGTCAGGATCTTTTTCTTTAAACGCTTTGAGCATATTGTAGAAATCGTCAATTGTTTTCGGAGGTTGCAAGCCAACAGCCTCCAACCAATCCTTGCGATAGTTGATACCATTTCGACCCAATGCACGTCCACGGTAAATACCGTAGTTTTTCCCATCAACCGACGAGTTGTTCATTATTACTTGGTTTGCTTTACTGAGATTAGGGTAATCTTTCAAATACTTGCCAATTTCCCAGAATGCACCCGATTTCGCAGCGTTAACGAAACTAGGGTTCTTCACATCGCCAACGTAGATGATATGAGGCAGCTTCCCTGAAGCCAACGTAATATTGAACTTATCCGTATAGGATGCGTTCGGCACCCACTCCAGGTGAATATTCGTATTCGTTTTCTTCTCAATTTCGGTCGTAACAGGACCATCATCCTTCGGAAAATTCGTTTTGAAAATAGGAAGCATGATACTCAGATCAAGCGGAGCTAAGTTCTCAGGAGCTTTCGTCTGTGCAGCCGCTTGTGTCGCGGAAGCGGATGCTGCAGGTGTTGCTGTTCCGCCTTTGTCACTACTACAACCAGCGATAGTCGTCATTACTGCTGTTCCTACAGTTGCTACAGTTACCCATTTTTTCGCATTTTTCTTCATCTAAACATGCCTCCTTTAGAATATGGACTTGCCTCTATCTGAATCCGTTACCCCTTGACCGAACCAATCAAGACCCCTTTAGCAAAATGCTTTTGCAGGAACGGATAGACAAACAAAATTGGAATAGTGCCCACAACGATAACGGCCATCTTAATGGATTGCTCGGGCGGTTTTACGAAATTCGGATCCATGGAATTGAGATCTCCAGCTGCAGCCTGTGACAACAGCACAATCTGTCTGAGCATCACTTGCAGCGGCCATTTGGCAGGATCGTTAATGTACAGCAAAGCAGAGAAGAAGTTGTTCCAATGGCCTACGGCATAAAATAACGTGAACGTTGCCAGGACAGGCATCGATAATGGCAGTACGATCCGCCAGAGAAGACCGAGCTCTGTACAGCCATCGATTTTCGCCGCTTCCTCCAGCTCCGGTGGGAGCTCTTGGAAAAAGTTTTTGACAATAATTAAGTTAAAAGCACTAATCGCACCTGGAATCATTAAAGCCCAGAACGTATCCAGCATATGAAGCTCGCGAATAACGAGATAGGTAGGAATTAATCCTCCGCCAAAAAGCATGGAGAAAATAATCAAATTTAGCACGGTATTCCGTCCCATTAAACTCCGCTTCGATAACGCATAAGCCATCGTCACTGTGAAGAAGAGGTTGACGAAAGTACCGACGACCATGACATAGAGTGATACACCAATACTTTTCACAATCGTATCCGTTGAGAAAATAAACCGATAGGCGGTTAATGTAAATGTCTCTGGTATGAGGAATACCGAACGTTGCGTCAACTCTGCATCCGATGCAAAAGATCCTGCAATCACATAGAGAAATGGCAGAATGGCAACAATCCCAATAACACCCAGCACGATATAGTTACTTACATCGAAGATGGTTCCGGAAACGCTCTTATATTGCTTTGCCAAAACCTCTCTCCTCCTTTACTTATAAAATTCGTATTAGTAAATGCCGGATTGTCCGAACCGTTTCGCCGTCCAATTCGCACCAAGTACCAGAATGACGCCAATGACTGCTTTAAACAAGCCAACAGCCGTACTATAGCTAAACGCTCCTTGTGTGATCCCCATCATATACACATAGGTATCAAATACTTCGGCTACATCCCTGTTTAAAGGATTCAGCATGAGGAAAATTTGCTCAAAGCCATTATCTAGAATATCCCCCATCCGCAGGATAAGCAGGATAACAATTGTACTTCGAATCGATGGCAGTGTAATGTGCCACAACTGTCTCCAGCGATTGGCCCCATCCATAATGGCTGCTTCGTATTGCTCTACATCAACACCAGCCAGTGCTGCTAAGAAAATAATCGTTCCAAAGCCGCATTCCTTCCACATCGTCTGGACGATAATCATTGGTCGAAACCATTCAGGAGTCGCCAAAAAATTAATTTTGTAACCGAAATATTTCTGTAAAAGCTCGTTGATGAGTCCGCCTTCCGTAGTAAGGAAAACATAGGTCAAGCTGGCCACGATCACTAAGGATATGAAGTGCGGCACATAGATCAAGGTCTGAATGGTTCTTTTATACATATTTACCTTGATTTCATTCAGTAAGAGTGCAAGTATAATCGGTGCCGGAAAGTAAAACACCAGATTATATAAGGAGAGCAGCAACGTATTACGGAGAAGCATGAAAAATTCGGGATTTTGAAAAAATACACGGAAATGCTCTAAGCCGACCCAGTCGCTCTTCCAAAATCCTAGAAATGGCTGATAGTTCTTAAAGGCAAGCAGCACACCCCACATGGGCACATATTTAAAAATAATGAAATACAACAAGCCCGGCGTTAGCAATGCGTAGATCCATTTATCCTTGCGCAACCTTGCCCACACCTGTGATCTGCGAAGCTCTTTCACTTCGGTCACCTGAACCAGCTCTCTGTTGTTAGGAGCAGCTGCCTGCTTCATCCTTTTCACCTCCATGTCATGATCGCCTTGTGAGCGTTTGTACCCCTATTATGCAACTCCTCTGATTTACCGCCTATCAGACATTCTTGTAAGCCCTTCCATCCTGTACATTCCACCATGTATCAAGAAAGTGCAAACCGATCAAAACAGTTGAAATCCCCTAATATTTCCAGCAAGAATGTGTTATTGCCCCTGATGCATGGTAGCACTTATAGTAGTAGAAACTAACTTTTAGATGAAGAGGATGGATGATGATAATGAGTAAAAAGCTATATCATGGCGCGGCCTGGTATCCTGAGCTTTGGGATCAATCGGTCATTGAGCAAGATATCGTTCTTATGAAGCAAGCAGGCATGAATGTCGTGCGAATCGGCGAATTTGCTTGGTCTAATATGGAACCAACGGAGGGGAATATTGACCTTGGATTTTTTGTGCAAATGGTTAACCTCCTCCATCAAAATGGGATAGAAACCGTTATGTGTACACCGACTCCAACGCCGCCAATTTGGTTCACACACGATCATCCTGAGCGGATGTATGTGAATGAGCAGCTGCAAGTTATGGGACATGGATCGCGTCAGCATGCTTGTACGAATCATCCTTATTTTCGAGAAAAAGCCTCCATTATTACTGAGCATATTGCGAGGGCTATTGGACGCTTACCAGGTCTGATCGGTTGGCAGATTGACAATGAATTCAAAGCGCATGTATCCGAATGTTTGTGTGAAACCTGCCTTGTACAATGGCATGAATGGCTTGAAGCGCGTTACGAAACCGTTGAGAAGTTGAATGAGGCGTGGGGCACGCAAATTTGGAGCGAATACTACCATAGCTTCGAGCAAGTGCCGCAGCCTGGTCCTGTGCCGTTCTTGCACAACTCTTCCCTCAGTACGATGTACCAACTATTTTCAATGGAGAAAATCGCTCAGTTCTCAGACGAACAAGCGGCGATTATCCGCCAATTCTCGGACGCGCCAATTACGCATAATAGCAGTGTCGCTTTCAGCGTGGATAATGAACGTTTATTCCGTGAGTTGGATTTTGCGTCGTTCGATACGTATGCAACATACGATCATCCAGCGAACTACTTATTAAATAACGATCTGTGGCGGAACTTTAAGCGCGGTCGAGATTACTGGATCATGGAAACGAGCCCCTCCCATGCTGCCTCACTTGCGAGCTACGCAAAGCCGCATCCAAACGGCTATCTCAAAGCCGAAGCCGTTGCCGCATATGCACTGGGAGCAGAAGCCTTCTGCTATTGGCTATGGAGACAGCAGCGAGCAGGCTGCGAGCAGCCACACGGTTCTGTTATCAGCACATGGGGCAAGCCAACGGTTGGATTCCCTAATGTGCTCGAGGTTGAGCAGGCTAGAAAAGAAATCGAAGCCACGATCCTAGCGACGCGACCTACGCAAGCCGAGGTTGCCATGACCTATTCCGATCGCTCCAAAGCGTTTCTGAAAACCGAACCGCATCAAAAACTGAATCATCGCGGTCTTGTAACCAGTTTCTATGAGCGGATACTCCATCTAGGGATTCACCGGGACATCGTGCCGGAAGGTGCAGATCTAGCTGGTTACAAGCTGTTATTTACGCCTTTCCTCCCTTATATCTCATCGGATCTGATGAAGCGTGCTTCTGCTTTCGTTGCCGAAGGCGGTGTATGGGTGGTTGGCCCTCTCTCCGGTGGCCGCACCGAAGAACACACGATGCATACGCATGCTGCGCTCGGAGATTTGGAGCACCTCGCCGGTGTGGAAACGGTCTACACGTTCCCCATGGACGGCAGCGGATCGATCGGCAGCGCCTTTGGCGTCGCTGCCCCGCTTTCGCTTTGGAGCTCCGTCTTCGAGCCGAAGGAGGCTGTCGCCGTTGGTACCATCGAATCGGGGCTGACACCAGGGCTGGCTTTCATTACCGAGCGGGCGTATGGCAAAGGCAAGATCGTAATGCTTGGCTCAATGCCGACCGGCGAGGAAGGCGAGTTGCTGTTAAACCAGCTTATCCTGCGATATGCGGATGATGCTGGCGTTACCCTCCGTACCGATGTGACAGCGGGTACGATTGTTGCACCGAGACATGGCGATGGCTGCGAGGTATGGGTCGTGGTTAACATGGACGGTGCGGGCGGCAGCGTGACTCTTCCACGTGATGGCGTGGATCCGATCACGGGAACTGTCTACCGTGAGGGGCAGCTAACACTTGGCCGGTATGAACACAAACTGATTCAATTCACAGCTGTGTAACAAAGTCACTTAATAGGCTTTTTCCTTTAGCAAATTTGATAGGTCAACTGGGTAAATGCACTGACAAGCAGCGTGAACCTCACATACGCTGTCTAAAAAGAGGTGTAATCCCTATGCCCACGTATAAAAGCAGTTCAATCAAGAGCAAATGGCGTAAAACAAAATGGCTGCTTCAGCAACCTAAATTGCGCCACTATGTCCCTCGAACGTTGCTTTTTACGCAAAATAATTTGCATACGATGCTAAATGATTATAAGACCGTTTTTTTCAAACCTACAGATGGTTCCGGCGGTTCAAACATTATCCGCATCAAGCAGAGGACCAAAGGCTTCCAAACCCAATTGAATCGCACGAAAAACTTTTATATCACGCGGCAAAAACTGCACAGCAAATTGTCCAGCCATGCGGGGAAGCGTTCCTATTTACTCCAGAAAGGGATTAAGCTCGCCAATACAAAAGGTAGACCTTTCGATATTCGCGTCATGGTGCAGAAAACGAATCAAGGTAAATGGGTCAGCACGGGCCTCTTCGCCAAAATCGGAAGACAAGGCAAAGTAGCTACGAATTATAATCAAGGCGGAACGATAGGGTATTTCAAACCTACGATGCTCGGTGCAGGCTATTCCAATTCTGAAATCCAAAAGCGGGAAGCGCATTTGAAACAGATGGGTGTTTCGGTTGGGTATGCCTTTGATAATCACAAGCGAGGATTCAGAGAACTGGGACTTGACGTCGCGATCGATTCCAAAGGGAAACCATGGATTCTAGAAGTGAATACGCGACCCCAGTTCTATCCGCTGAAGAACATGTCCAATCGCAAGCTGTATCGACGCATGGTGGACATTGGGAAACAGTATGGGCGGAAGAAGTAGATTGTTGGATTCTTATAGCTTTGATTTGGAAAATAGATGGATTTTCTCCATCTATTTTTTCGTTTTTTCGCTGTTTTTAGGAAATAACAGGAAAACCTCCAGTTAATCTTGACGTTTCTGTGCGTTTCGCAGAGAATGGCCAAAATTAACTGGAGGTTTTCCATTTAAACTTAATTTTTAACGATTATTCGTAAAAATAGCTGTAGATTTTCCATCTAATCACTGCGGGAGGCCGCTAGAGTTTGGCGCTGCTGCCTTCTAACAACCATTCCCAAAGCTATTTTTCTTCGAATTCAACACCTCAGCTAGGAACGTCAAGGTTAACCCTTGGCCCCACCCTTGGATGCGTTTGTCCGGCACGCCTTTGTAGCCTTCCGCGTTTTTCATGACAGCCGTTCCCGCGGATACGCCTGTTACTGTGCCTTCCTCAGTAATTCGAGCTAAGATACCGTCGATCGACTTCTGTGTATATTTGTTGTACAGTCTTCCTCGCGTTAGTAAAGCTGTGGCAATACCGGCTGATCCGGAAGTCTCCAGCGGAGCTGTCGAATCATTAAGAATGGTGTGCCACAAGCCAGACTCATCCTGCAACCGGACAAGTGCGCTTAATTGATCACGCAATGAACCATCAATAAGCATGAAAGAAGGATGAGTGACTTCTACGAGATGGAGTGCGCGCGCCATCGTAAGCGCTGCCCAAGAGTTCCCGCGTGCCCAGAAGATGGCGGACATATTATTTTGAGCGATATTGTCCCATCCATGATAGTACAGGTTGGTCTTAGAATCCTGAAGAACATTCTCATGTCCATGATACTGCTTCAAGCCTAGCTCGAAATAATCATCATTATTCAGCAATATACCAACACGAAGTAGGAAGTACCCCGCCATAAACATGGTATCTACCCATGCTTGTTCAGGAAAGTTATACGTTTCGGAATTAACGGTATGCTGGAGGATGTCTTCCCCAAACCGCTCCGCTTGTGTCGTAAGGAATTCCGCCATTTCCTTCACAGTGTCTAAATATTTTTCATCATTTGTCACTTCGTATAGGGTAAGAAGGGAGTGTCCGATGGACACCGCATTGACCGAAAGCTTCGGCAAGCCATCCTCCATATTTTCATCCACCCAAGCTTTCAACCTAGTTAGATACGATTCATTACCTGTTGCCGCATAGGCTTCACAAACCCCATAGAATGCGACACCACCTGGCCAATCCCATCCGAAGTCCATTCGAAACGTGCGCTCTACAACACGGTCAATTGCTGATCTGATTTCATTTTCCTCAAATACGAGTTTCGGCATGTCTATAAGTTCTCCTCTCATTCTCTATCCTTTCAAACCGCTTGTGCTAATCCCTTCAACAATGTACCGTTGGAAAATGAAGAACACGACAACAATCGGTACAAGTGACGCTGATGCCATTGCGAACATGCCGCCCCAGTTGTTCACTGACTCTCCGTCCAAGAAAAGCTTCAAGGCCAGGGAGACCGGGTACATACTCGGTTTATTTAAGTAAAGAAGCGGGTTAATAAAATCTTCCCAGCGCCAGTAGAAGGAGAAGATCGTTGATGTAATGAGCGCCGGAACAATAAGTGGAACCAAAATCCGGAAAAAGATGCTGTATTTACTGCAGCCGTCCATCTTAGCGGCTTCATCGAGCTCAATGGGAATCGTCCGAATGAATTGCATAATCAGGAAGATAAAGAATGGGATCGCAAAGAACTGTGGCACGATGATCGGTTTAAAGGATCCTATCCATTCTAACTTCGCAAACAATACGTATTGTGGAATGATTGTAACGTCATGCGGCAGCATCATGGTTAGCATCATACAACCGAACCAGAAGTTTCTTCCGAAAAATGGAATACGGCCAAAAGCATAAGCAACGAGGGCTGAACTGACCACCGCCCCGATCGTAGACAGGATCACGATATAGAACGAGTTCAGGAAAAAGCGGCCAAACGAATTGCCTGCGAAGCCTTTCCAGCCCGTTTGAAAGTTTTCCCAAGCAATCTTGCTCGGAATCAAACTGTACGCGGTTGAGAAAATTTCACTGTTTGGCTTCAGAGAGCTTGCAAGTAACCAAATAATTGGGTACATCATCGCGAGTGACAATAGGACTAAAAGGAGATGATAGCCAAAGCGTTTGTAGTTGTTCGAATATGCCATGTTATTTTTCTCCTTTGTTTTCGTAATAAACCCAGTATTTCGAAGTTTGGAAAATAACAAGTGCAATGATACCAACAAGAATTAGCATCACCCACGCCATTGCGGACGCATAACCCATTTCGTAGAATTGGAATGCTCTGCGGTATAAGTACAAAGAATAAAGCAAGGTATTATCTAGCGGTCCGCCTTCGCCGCGTGAAATGATATAGGCTGGCGTAAAGGTCATGAACGCAGAGATTGTTTGCATGATCAGGTTGAAGAGAATAATCGGGCTGAGCAGCGGAAGCGTAATTTTGAAAAACTGGCGAATTTTATTCGCGCCATCTACGCTGGCCGCTTCATAATAAGAAGCCGGAATATTTTTGAGTCCTGCAAGGAAGATCAGCATGGAAGAACCGAACTGCCAGACGGACAAAGCAATTAGTGTCCATAGCGCCGTGGACGGGTTCCCGATCCAGGACGTATCCGTATGAATACCGATAACGCCTAATGCGGAATTCAGCAAACCTTTATCTCCGAATACTTGCGTCCACATAATGGAGACCGCCACGCTGCCCCCGATCAAGGAAGGCAAGTAAAACGAGGAACGGTAAATGCCGATACCTGAGACAGCTTTATTAAGTAGTACGGCCACCATCAAGGCGAATGCGAGTCTCAGCGGCACACTGGCGAACACGTACGTAAAGGTGACACTGACGGATTTCCAATACTTGTCGTCCGCGGTAAACATTTTTTCGTAGTTGTCAAAGCCGATAAAATTCGGTGCATCAAACAAGTTGTAATCCGTAAATGAATAAAAGAGTGAAGAAATGATCGGATACAGCGTGAAGATGAGAAACCCCAGAATGAAAGGGGAAGCAAATATGTACCCCACCAGGTTATCGTTATAGCGCAGCTTGTTCATTGGTGATCAACCCCTAACCTCGATTTATGAAGCGGAAGCCTCGCTTCCTCTCTTCTCTATCTTTATTATAAAAGAGTTGACCCGCTGCCAGAAGGCAAAAAACCGTTCTGTTTGTATAAATAACAGAGTCATAATAACGGTTATACTGTCCTTACATGCTTTTTTTGAACATGAAAAAAGCCTCCGCAAAGTTGCATGCGAAGGCTTTCGGGTCAAGCTTATTTTTTGTTTTTAGCCAAGATTGCGTTAGCGTCCTTACGGAATTTCGCTGCGCCTTCTTGAACCGTTATTTTTTTGTACATGATTTGTTCTGCAGTATCTTTCAACAGTTTCTCTACTTCAACGGAGCCAATCGGATTTGGCGGATCCATTGGGGAAGCGTTTTTCTCAGCCCATGCTACGTACTCAAATACTTTCTTTTGTTCAGGTGTCAATAGCGGCATCAAAGCTTCTTTCACTTTGGAGGAAACCGGTACACCGCGCTCACCCATGATGATTTTGTTCGCGTCGATATCATTGATCAAGAAGTCGACGAATTTAGCTGCTTCTTCTTTGTTTTTGGAGCTTTTAGCAACAGACCAGAACATACTTGGTTTCAAGAACAGCGCTTTGTTTTGACTCCAGCTTGGCGTTTTCAATACATCCAACGATCGCTTCGCAGCTGTATTGAAACCAATGAACTGATTGGACCAACCAAATGTGGCAACCGCATTGCCTAGAACCATTTCGTCGTCCTCCGCCGTTCCTTTTTTCTGTGCCAGCTTGTCTAGCGGCAATAAGTAGCCAGAATCATACCATTTTTTGTACATCGTGTAGTAGTCAACAAACGCTTTATCATCGGAATAGCCAAGACTAGCGCCATCTGCCGCGTATAGCTTTTGACCAACGCTTCTCAAATAGAATGGGAAGTACACGTCATGACGAAGATCACCGGCAAGCATCTTGCCTTTGGCTTTCAACGTCGCGCCAACTGCGTCCAAGTCAGCGAATGTCCAATCTTCCTTCGGCGTAATGCCATTGTCTTTCAGCATTTGCGGGTCAACGGTAGCGCCCAGGGCATTGGATCCTGCGCTTAACGCAACGAGTTTACCGTCAACTTTGCCGCCGGAAAGATTGCTTTCAGCAATATTTTTCACGTCCAGCACGCCGTTTGTTGTAAATGGTGTCAAATCTTCCAATTGACCTCTGCCACCGTATTGTGTCAGGTAGGAGATGTCCATTTGAAATACGTCAGGTAATCCATTCGCAGCAGCCTGTGGTGCAAGCTTCTTCCAATAATCGTCGAATGCTGCATATTCTGACTCGATTTTCACATTTGGGTGCTTTTGCTGATACAACTCAATCACTTTCAACGTATAATCATGACGTGCTTGTCCGCCCCACCAAGCAACGCGCAAAGTAACTGGATTTGCTTTGGCACTAGTCGTAGGTGCTGTACTTGCTGCTGGGTTAGTGCCTGTGTTTGGTGTGCTTGTTGAACCGCTAGAACCGCTTGTCCCACAACCTGCAAGTAATAGCGCGGCCGAGATGACCGTAAACATGACTTTTTTCATCTGTAATTTCCTCCCCAAAGTTGTAATCGGTTTCTATCTACTCGTATTATGCCGTTGGAAAGAGGAAACGTTAACCCAAAATACAGACCTATTTGTTTAAAATGCAGAGGTCTCTGTCGATTTCATGTATTCAGATGGGGTTGATCCTCGGTATTTTTTGAATACTTGACTAAAATATTGTGGATTGTCTCCGAAACCAAGTCGTTCAGCGAGTTCGAAAATTTTGATATCCGTATCTTCTGCAATCATTTCAGTGGCACGATTAATTCTAGATTTCATGACAAAATTGGAAAACTTCTCTCCGGTTTCCTTCTTAAATAACTTCCCAAGATAGTCTGCATTCATATACAGCATTTCATGCGCCACCCAATTCAAGCTGAGTTCCGAGTTCCCAAGCTGGGTATTGATAACATCGATCACTTTTTGAACAATCGCGCTATGTTTCACTTTGTTCAGTCCATAGAATCGTTCCGTCATGGTTATGACAACATTCTCCATAAACGTCTGAATCATTTGCAGCGTGTTCATTTCTACGATCAAGGGAATTTGCGTAAAATAGTGATTCATTTCTTCTGGTGCGCACTGTCGAACTAGGGATACAAATTGCTGAATGACATACGATTTCGTTACATCAATATCAAGCTGCGCCTCTTTCAATCCCCCGATAAAGGCATGCAAAGCGGCTTCCGCTTCCTCGCGGTGACCAGATCTCACTGACATATTGAGACGTTCCTCGTCCCAACCCAGCTCCTTCGGCGATGCTTCCTGCGTGACCTCTGTATCTTTGCGGGTAATGAGACTTCCTTCCCCCAAATAAAAGCGATAATTCAACAGATGCAGGCATTGCTTATACAGAGATCTAGCTTGCGTAATGTGGCTCGGTTCACTAAGCGCGATTGTGGCATCCCTTTTATAATAACTCTGAAACGTGTCTCGTATATGGTAGATCCGCTCATGAAGCAGATCGATTTGATCTGATTCTTCCAGCAAAATTAAGACATGATTCCCAATTGTCGTACTGAGGAGAGGACTAACTAGGATTTCTTGGGCAATATTCTTGATGGCAAACAAATACTCAAACTCAAATCCTTCTTCCAACTGAAACAAGAGAAGTCGAATTTGGTAATCAAAGTCAAGCTTAAATAAGCTTCGGAAATAATCCCAATCCACATTACCATACGTCTTATTCGTGACAAACTCCTTGAGGAATTGTTCTTTCACATGCGGCATCACTTTCTCAAGCTCTGCTTTCATGTTCCGAACGAACGACTCCTTGCTTGTCTCCTGTTCAAGCTCAGCCACGATTTCCTTAAGCGCTTCCCCGATCTTCCCTTCATTCGTTGGCTTGAGTAAATAATGCTTAACACCATACTGCATCGCTCTGCTCGCATAGTCGAATTCACCAAAACCCGAAAGCAGAACGAAGCGAATATGCGGATACGCTTCATGCACACGCGCCACAAGCTCAAGCCCGTCCATCCCAGGCATACGAATATCACTTATAATAATATCAGGCGCCTGTTTCTGTATACTTTCAAAGGCTTCTACACCATTGCGCGCAGTCCCTATAAGCTCCGTTTGTAAAGAAGACCAATCCACCATACGTGAGATGCCATCCAGAATAATTCGCTCATCATCAACTAACAATACTTTATACATGCCTTATTCCTCCTGTCCTTTAGGTAAACTCAGAATGATGGAAGCCCCCTGCTCGGCCGACTCATCCACTCGAATACCATACGCGTCGCCAAAAGCAAGCTTAATCCGATCATCAATATTCAGGAGTCCGATACCTTTCCCCTTCGTCGTCACTTCACCGCTACGCAGCCTTTCAATCATGCCATTAGGGAATCCTGGTCCCGTATCATCAACAGCAAGGAAGATGCCGTCTTCCGTACTCCAGCCTCGGATCGAAATTTCACAAGGCTCGATGGTTGACTCCAGCGCATAATGAATAGCATTTTCCATCAAAGGCTGAAGCGTCAGCTTGGGAATCGGGCGACTCATTAATTCTTCAGGCACATCCAGCCTAAATACCAATCGCTCTTCGAAACGAATTTTCTGAATCGTCACATAACTGCGGACGATATCGATTTCCTCACCGAGTGTAATAATGGGTTCCTTCAAATCGACAGAGTGGCGAAGCAAATACGCCAGCGCTTCCACCATCTCGGAAATTTTGGATTGTCGATTCACTTTCGCCATCCAATTAATCGATTCCAACGTATTGTACAGAAAATGAGGGTTAATTTGGGACTGTAACGCCTTAAATTCCGTTTCTTTAATCAGTAGTCGATTCGCATAATTTTCCTGAATCAAGGTATTGATGCGTTCTATCATGAATCGGAAGCTTCGCTGTAAGAGCCCAATTTCATTCATGGCCACCTGACCGCCTGGCGGAAATAAATTCGCCTCTTCGAAATTCCCTTTCTCCGCCAGCTTCATCCTTACCATTAACTCATCGATTGGCCTAGTTAAACTATACGAGAAACGTATGCCTAACAAAATCACAACCACGAATATGGCAATAAAGACGAAAACGACCATTTCCTTGATAAATATGATTCGATCAAAGATTTGATTAAATGGCGTTATGTTTAAGTAAGTCCAACCTGTATTCAGTGACTGGATTTGCGCGATGAAATATTCTTCGCCGTTAATTTTCTGGATTTCATAGCCTTTACCAGCGTTCATAGGCTTCGTAATCCGACTCCAATCGAAGGAAGGTTCACTAGGAAAGATCACATGTTCATCGGAAACAATCATAACATCGCCCTCTTCGGGTGCGATATCGCGTACAAGCTTCTCAATGTTGATTCGAATGACCAATGTCCCTAAATAGTCCAAATCAAAGTTTGTTTTGTGAAAAGAGCGAATTTCCCGCGTTGCAATCAACGCAGAATCCTTACTATCTGGATATATCCACCGATTTTCCCCATTGCCTTCCGCAGCCACATTCAAGATGTGTCTTTTCCGTTCAGCGTCCATTCGTAGAATGTTGCCGCCCTCATGCTCATTTCCCTTGGCATCCGTAATTTGGATGGAAAATAAATAGGGTTCCTCTCCAGAATAGCTGATTAATCGATCTACCAAGTATTGACTAATTATGAGTCGGTCATAATCGGATGGATTTCTTTTGAGTGAAGTCAACCATTCCTGAACCTGCTCCTCTGCCAAAATCCGGTAGGACAGCTGCTGCAATCGCTTAAGCTCTGTTTCGATCGCGGTAGACGACAAATTGAGTACGCGTGAAGATTTATCATAAATTTGCCCATCGTAGATCGAAAACACATATTGCTGGATCAAAATGGTAAATGCCAAAGAAACCGCGATAATCATCGTTATCAAAATCGACAACTTATTTTTGATCTTCATATGCCGATACGTATCTATGACTGAACGTAATCCCATCGTTAGCCGACTCCCTATTTCGTTTTATCATCGATTATGGCATCCAGAAGGACAATGGTCAACGGTCAACGGTCAACGGTCAACGGTCAACCGTCAACCGCCAAAAGTGAAATAGACCGCTTCCCTTGGATACAAAGGAAACACGGTCTTGTTATTATTTTCAGGAATATAATGCGAAGATTCGTAAACTGTGGGAAATTACCCCCGATAGCTGCGTGGTGAGACCCCCATATAAGTCGTAAATGCCCGTGTGAAGGCATACAACTCGGAATAACCCAACGAATAGGCAATTTCTGTTACGGATAACGACGTGGTTTTAAGCAGCTCGGCCCCCTTCTCCAAGCGCTTTCCAGCTAAGTAACGCTGCGGTGAAGTGCCATACTTCTTCAGAAATGCGGCATACACATGGGACCGATGGTAGCCAAAATGGTGTGCGGCATCCTCTACGCGAATATGCTCGGTATAGTGTAAATCGAAGAAATCCTTCACCTGTGCGAGCCAATTCTCTTTCTCATTGGTGACAGAACGGTTCGCTTGCAGGTTCATTTTATAAAAAAGATCACTGAGTGCCCGCTGCTCGAGAAACATATTTTTCTTCGTCCCCGAAATGGCACCAATCACGCTTCGTAGTGCTTCTCCAACTTCTTTATTCACCATTCCATGTAACCAATACTTATTTGGCGTTAGCCCAAACTCCGCTGTTAATAGCGGCAATTGATTGCCTTCCATAGCTAGCCAAATCATTTTTAACGGCGGAGTGCTGTCTTCCATTTGCATCGTTTCATACACATAAGGACGTCCAGGAAATAAGCAAAATAGATCTCCCTCGCTTAATTCGACGGTATGTTCAGGTGTAGTCACCCTTACCTTGCCTTGCACAATCCAATGAAAGCTAGTTTGTTCAATCACTTTGGGTCCAATGTGATACGTGGACTTGGCTATATTCTGTCCAGCTCGTACGATCCAACAACCGCTTGCAGTTTGAAAGGGGTGTGGAATAGCGAACCATACATCAGCGAATTCCATCTCATATTCTTGCATCCCAGACCTCCTGCCACATGATACTCATACCTTCATTCTATAAAAAAGTCGACATAATGACAACTTTCTAACATTCTATCATGTTGTTTTCTTCCTCGTATTTCTATACTAAACATAGCATATAAGAAGAATACAGAAAGGCGGAGCAGCCCCTTGAAAAAACCGAATATTCTACTCATCACAAGTGATCAGCAGCATTGGAACACGATTGGCGCTTTTAATCCAGAGTTATCCACGCCTAATTTGGATCGACTCGTTCAAGAAGGAACGACATTTACACGCGCTTATTGCCCCAATCCGACATGTACACCGACTAGATCTTCCATTATAACCGGACAATATCCTAGCCAACATGGTGCATGGACGCTCGGCACTAAGCTTTTGGAAGATCGCCATACTGTCGGGGAAGATTTCAAGAAAGCGGATTATCGAACAGCACTGATCGGTAAAGCACATTTTCAACCGCTCAAAAGTACAGAGGAGTATCCTTCTCTAGAAGCTTATCCAATCCTGCAGGACCTTGATTACTGGAAAGCATTCGATCAACCCTTCTATGGCTTTGACCATGTTGAATTAGCACGCAATCATACGAATGAAGCTCATGTGGGACAACATTATGCGCTATGGATGGAGGAGAAAGGTCTCACGAACTGGCGGGATTATTTCTTAGCTCCGACAGGAACAATGGATCCTAAACAGCTGCATCATTGGGCCATTCCGGAAGAGTTTCACTATAATACGTGGATTGCAGAAAGAACGAATGCTTTGCTTGAACAGTATAAGGAGTCCGACGAAGGCTTCTTCCTATGGTCGAGCTTCTTCGATCCGCATCCCGACTATCTAGTCCCTTCGCCATGGGACACGATGTATGATCCAGAGAAGTTGACCATCCCAACTATCACACCTGGCGAGCATGAGAAGAATCCACCACATTTTCAGCTAACACAAGAAGAGAATCCAGACTTTTCCTATTTAAAAGAAAGTGGCTATGGCGTACATGGCTATCACTCGCATTCCCATCTGTCAGAAAGTGAGCGAAAGCAACTTGTGGCCACCTATTACGGCATGATCAGCTGCATGGACGCACACATTGGCCGAATTTTAGATCGGTTGGATGCGCTTGGGCTTGCCGAGAATACGATTGTCGTATTTACCACGGATCATGGTCATTTCTTCGGGCAGCATGGCCTTCAATACAAAGGCGGCTTCCATTATGAGGACTTAATTAAGCTGCCATTCATCGTCCGTTATCCTGGTCAAGTTCCGGCGGGCAAAACCTCGAATGCGATCCAATCTCTCGTCGATCTTGCGCCTACTTTTCTCTCCATGGCTGGCCTGCCGATACCTTGCTTCATGACGGGTGTCGACCAAAGCAGCGTGTGGACAGGTCAAGCAGAGCGCGTGCGAGACCACGCGATTTGCGAATTCCGTCACGAGAAGACGACCATTCACCAGAAAACATATGTGGATGATCGTTATAAGCTAACCGTCTACTATAATCAAACGTATGGCGAGTTATTTGACCTTCAAGAGGATCCCGGTGAGATTCGTAATTTGTGGGATCATCCCGATTATAAAGATTTGAAAGCTCGCCTGCTGCTGTCCTATATTTGGGCAGAGCTGGGGAAAGAACCGTTAGCGATGCCACGGATTTGGCATGCTTAGATAGAAAAAGCTCCCGCGCATACAATCGCTGGGAGCTTCTATTTCTTACAGAACCGTTTGAAAACCTGTCTTATCGGCATGTTTATATTTAATACCTGAATCACGCGTCGATATGACCATCATATCACGCCAAATCAGCAGATCCGTCACCTCAGCTTGTGCATTTAACGCGTGCAGTATGACGTTGCCTCTGATCTCGCTCAGCTTATACAGCCCCGTATTGGCACACACATAGACTTCGCCGCGATGAGTGACTAAGCGATTCAAGAACATCCCCTCAAACCGATGCTGATTGAATCCGCCGTTCTTATTACCCACGACTAAGCCTCCACGCTCCGTCGTCCCGACCAGCTTCGTGTTGAACACAGCTAAACTAGTCACCGCTTGATGAAGCGGCATACTGCACCAATCTCCAGTAAATAAATCATAACAGGCAACGCCATCCTCATAGCCCAGGAATATAAAATGAGGTGTCACTAACAAATCATAGGTTTTCTTTCCCCGGAAGGCGAGTGGCAGCCATTCATCATCATTTCCACATAGCAAACCGTTCTCCGTGAGAACAAATCGATCCCCCCAACCAATTGACGCATAACAGGGATCGGTGACGCTCGTTTGCTGCCATATCTCTTCCTCTAAATGATACAATCCGTGGCTCGTAGAAGCGAATAATTGCGTCTCCACCCAATCTAATCGGTACACATGAACCTGTGCAGGCAAGCCTTCTGATGCGCTTTCCCAGGAACGTAACGGCGAGAACTGTACCACACCATGCCCTTCAGTTCCCGCATACAATACGCCGTCTAGGGATGCTGTCAACGTAGTAAACTTTAGAGACAACAATTCATTGGTGGATTGCCAAGTCGAATTTATTTCCATGAAGTCCTTCCTCTCTGCAGCAGCTACATCTGCGACTTTCCAAATACACATCTTTCACAAGTCTGAGATAATCGAGCGATTGTTCCATTGTGAAATGGTTCGTCTCGATGCGATGCTGCTTGCCGCTCATCAGATTGACGACTTGCAGCTTCACAGGTTTCCCTCCGAACGCCTTGTTACAAAAAACAACCGACATATGTGTAAACAGGGCAAGTGAAGCCACGCTGTCTTCCATGACAAATTTATGAATCACAGCGGATTGTACCGAAGATTCCATCACCTGAACGATCATGGATAATCCCAGATCTAGCTCATCAATCCATACATCCATGCTTTCAAATAAAAGGAGTGGCCATTCGATCCGACTTTTATTCGTCAGAATGTGATATAACTGATCAATGACGCGATGCTTAACCTCGCTATAAAAGGTATCGGTCCCGAATTTTTGCACTTTATTTGTCCACTTTTTCTCGAATTCATTCTTTAAAATAAGTCGTGTCCGAGCAGCAGGTGGTAAAGTGTACCATGCGTTGATCGCGTGATAAGCTGCGAATTGGGTAAGCTGCTGCCAATTCAGATCCTGCGAATCTGTTCCACGATCTTCATGAGTAAGGGTATGCAGCCAGCGCTCTAATTGAAAATCTGCAATAACCTGCAAGTTTCCGACGCCAATACCATTCTCGCTGTTATTCATATCGACTAGCCCCCTCATGATGCCGTTCACTCTCGCCACCCATTGATAATCATTTTCATTTAGCTCTCTACACCGAATGATAATGGTTCTCATTGTCATTGTCAAGATGAATGCATACACTTTGGAGTCTTTTGACAATATGTCAGAATACGACACCAACTTTCGAGCGACATCGCATCCTAAATACGTTAATCTATGAAAAATGATTCATAGGAGGCGTACTAGGATGCAAAACTTACAAATCTGCGGATTGGGTTTTATTGTGCTATGTATTATGTACTATCTCGTCATTGATGTTTTCGAGAAGAGTAAGCGCCTCAGACAGACGGCTTCCAACCTGCAAGAACCACTGACTGCAGCGATTCCTACTGTTACCATCCAAGTAGCTCCTCCCATTCAGGAAGGTGTGTATCCCATGTATATCGACTGTAGTCGCAACGAACAATTTATCCCGCCACACTCGAATAACGCCTTAACCCCTGTGACCATATAAAATACGCGCCCATTACGACCACCATCGTTACGGCTGGAACGCCCCAAGCGGCCCAGCCGTATTGCTCTGGTCGTAATAGAAACGCCGCTGGATAGAAGCTAGCCAATGAATACGGAATGACGTAAGTTAGCAATCCACGTAGAATGGGGTGAAAGATTTGCATGGGATACCTTGTAAAATCATATAACCACGTTACTGGATAAATCAGAGATCGGATCTCCTGAAACCAGAACGTTAATACACTAATCGTTAGTAGAATCGAGAATTGAATGAGTGCACTACATAGCAAAGCGATTACAACATATAGCACGCTTAAGAACGTCCAACTCATATCCAAATGGGACGCCGCATACCCCATAATTGCGATACCTGTAATCAACTGGCCGACACCATTCAATTCTTGCGAGTAGCCTATGGCTTGAAAAAGTACGCCAACAGGCCGCACCATCATCATATCCATCCGTCCATTCCGAATGTAGCCTGTTAGCATGAAAGGCGCATTGAAGAAGGTTTGATTCAGAGCTCGACCCGTGGCGGCAAGTCCGAACATAAAGACTAACTCGTTGTAGTCCCAGCCTGCCAACATCGGAATTCGATTGAAAATGACTGTCAAAAAAATCAGCATACTTCCCTGCGCAATGATCCCCGCAATGATCGCAATAATCGTATCCGCACGATATTCAACCAGCGTTTTGACGTACACTTTTATAAAATGACCATACATCCCTATCAGATACGCTACCTGCTGCATGAAGCTTCTCTTTGGTGCTAACATCCTCTCACCCCCCGTTAATCGCTAGTCGCTTCGCTGCTTTCATCCACAACAATCGACTAATAACAATCATAACAAGCGCCCACGCAAGCTGCTCCAAGAGCGCGAAGCCCATATGTACACCCGTCAGCTTGCCTGTATAAATCGATAATGGAATATAGGCCATAGCTTGAAAAGGTAGATAGGTAAGAATCGTTTGTAAGCTGCTTGGAAAGAAATCGAATGGGATCAACGTTCCTGCGAAAATATCCATCATCGCTCGCTTCGCCAACTGTACCCCGAACGTATTCGTCGTCATGAACGAAATCATCATAATAATCGAGTTAATGCTGAAAGCCACTAAGAAACCGATGATTAGACTTAACACAAAGGCAGCCCCAGCAGCCAAACTCGGTGGTGATTGAATCCCAAGCCCGAAGATCAGCAGCAGAAGCGCAGGAATATTCACCCACAGCATCTCCACGGCAAAAAAGCCTGCGGCTTCTACAAAACGTTGTACTTGAAAGTCCACCGGTCGAATCAGATCCAGCGCAATGTCCCCGGAACGGACTCGTAACGCCATGGCGTATGTGGGTGCACGCTCTGCGGGTGACCAGCGTGCAAAGTTAATCGTTTGGCCCACCATGACATAGGTAATTAATTGCTCCCAAGGCAATACCTGCCCGCTGCCATACATATAAATCGCTTTCCACAGCATGTAATAAAGCACACAGAACATGAGCGTTGACACGAGTGTCATCATAAAATCAAATCGAAACTGCATGCGCTGGCGAACCGCAATTCGGGACATTCCGCCTAGTCGTCTAAGGGTATTCATGAGCTGATGACCACACCTTCCAACTCGCGTTGAGGTTCCTGCGGTGAGCTTGCAAGACCTTCCCTATAAATCCGGGAAATTAAGGCGTCGATATTCTCATCTTGCATGGTCAGATCACGCGGCTGTGTTTTCTCTAGCAGATGTTTAAGTAATGTGGACGTGTCGATGTGATGCTGATCATAGGAAATTTTGAGCATCCGCTCTTCAACCAACGTGACCACATCGAAGCCAATGAATAGCGAAGCAGCCGCTTCAGCATGCCTTGTATCCTCGAAGGTAGCTTTGATTTGGCGCTCTGTCGCATAATGATCGCGAATATGCTGCAAGCTGCCATCATAAATTAGGCGCCCTTTATCAATAATCATCGTTCGGTGACATAACCGTTCAATATCATGCATGTCATGTGTTGTCAGCAGCAGTGTGACGCCTTTTTCCCGATTGATCTTCTCGATAAAAGCACGAATCCGCTCCTTGGCCACAACATCGAGCCCAATCGTAGGCTCATCCAGAAAAAGGATATCCGGCTCGTGCAGCAAGGAAGCAAGGATTTCACACCGCATCCTCTGACCAAGTGAAAGCGTTCTCACCGAACGATTAAGAAGATGCTCAACCTCCAGAACCTGTGCAAATTCACGTAAATTTCTGTGGTATTGCTCCCAAGAGATGCTATACATATACCGTAATAAATCATAGGAATCCTTCACAGGCAAATCAAACAGCAGTTGACTTCGTTGTCCAAATACGACACCAATTTGATAGGAGCTCATCTTTCTGCTCTTATGCGGAATCAAGCCCGCCACCTCAATACTTCCACCGCTCGGCTCCAGGATGCCGGTCAGCATTTTGATCGTAGTCGATTTGCCCGCGCCATTCGGTCCCAAGTAAGCGACGCTCTCTCCTTTTTCAATGGAAAAAGAAATATCCTCCACCGCGACCATCTCTCTCTTCTCGGGCTTGATTAAGCTCCTTATTGTTGCGAATCGCCCCGTGCGTCTCACATCGGTTTCAAATGTTTTCCGTAAATGCTTAACCTCAATTAACGACAATGCGCTCTCCCCTTTGGTTGCGATAGTCCGAACTGAATCTCATTCATTATACCAGTGTTCCAAATGATGGTAACTACTTTTTCGTAGCAAGAGAGAAGATTGTAATAAAAAGTAGCCCTCATCCGAAGATGACAGGCTACGTTGACTGGCTTAATATAGCGGATATTTGACCCGCAGTTCTTCCCGGAACAAGACAGTGGAATCATTTCGAATATAATGACACACATAGGAACGGCGCCAGCGATCCTTGCTACGATTTTTGTAAGACGAGTGAATGAGCAGCTCATGAAAAAATAAAATGTCTCCTTTTTCCATGACAACTGGAATCTCTCGACTCAAATCTACACCTTCCGTTTCATCTGTCCAGCTTTCATGCTCTTCGAGATTCGTTACTTTCCCATGCGGAAGCAAGCCCAGCTTGTGCGTGCCAGGGATGACCCACAAACAGCCGTTTTCTTCATCCACGACTTCCTCCAAAGCAATCCAAGCAGCAATCATCGACTTCGGGTCATCCTTAATATAGTAGTAGTCCTGATGCGGCGCTTGTCCTGGTGAGCCTGGCTCCTTATAGAAGTACATACTTTGCACACAAACGGCCTCATCACCCATCATTTGAGCAAGAGCTCCTCGCACAACTGGGAGCTTCATGATTTGTCGTGAGAAACCGTCTTGCTTATGCGGATTAAATAATCGCACCGAGAACCGGTCCTTATCTGATACTTGCTGACCGCCTTTTTTGGGGAGCGCCCATTCGGCTATCTCATCTGCTGAACGTATACTGTGAATGTGTCCATTAAAGGCATCTACAAGATCTTCACTACACCCTTTTTTCAACAAATAATACCCATGCTCATGAAAAAACGCTAATTCTTTTTCCCCTAACGGTGCCAATCGATCCTTAACTTGACTTTGCATATTCAGTTCCCCTTTCAAAATATAAGCTCTAGCTCTATACTTAGCATACAGAAGCACTCCCATTTCGAACATGGCTGTGATTGATGATTATATATCTGTAATTGATATTCATGAAAATAGAAAAGTTGAAATCCTCTTCCATCAAATCATCGAAAAGGACCCTAATCATGACCTCAGAACCCACTATTCACATCCCTAAAGTACAGGCTGCAGTTGGAGGAACCGTCGTGTACCCTCCTGGCAGTCGATTCGGCCCCCGTATTCAAGCGGATCTGCAGCTAGTCTTGCTGCATACTGGCGCAATGACCGTGTACATTGATGAGGTTCCTCATACGATTCAACCTGGGCAAGTGATTCTCCTGAAACCAGGACATCAAGAACAGTTCTTGTTCGCGAAGGAGCAAGAAACCTGGCATCGCTGGATAGCCGTTCATGTTGGTGAGCTTTCGGAGCATCAACGCGACCAATTGGAGCAATTGCCACATACACAAGCCATAAGTGAAGAGATGAATCGCTTAACGGACATCCTGATTTCCTTAAGATTACGTTACGATGCGGCCTCGGAAACCCTTTGCAGTCTGGGACTAGCGGCTATTCAGTTATTTATCGCAGAATCGACTAGCAATCATATGCAGCATACGCACCCTTCAGTTCTACATGCGAAGCAATACATCGAGCAACAATTCCATGATCATCTCTCGCTGGAAGGCATTGCCGAGGAAGTCGGACTTTCCCCAGAGCATTTAGTTCGTTTATTCCGTAAGCACGAAGGTATCACACCGATCAAATTCGTATGGAACTATCGCATTCTCCGGGCTAACGAGTTACTGACGCAAACCGGCTTAACCATTGGCGAAATCGCTATGCGCTGCGGGTTCAAGAACTCGTTTCATTTTGCTCGCGTGTTCAAAAGCACAACAGGCACCACGCCTTCCGATTACCGGCACGGGAACTGGCGAAGGAAATGACAAAGAAGCTGATCTATGATCAGCTTCTTGTCTAGCCAGCGCTTTCCTGGCTCCGCCGAGAGGGATTCGATTCGGTTCGGCACCATCCGGCACATCTAACTGTAAAAACTACAGCTAATCCTCCCTATTTTATCAAATCCGATCAACTAGATGGATTTTGTACAGTTAATTTCGCCTGATTTAGCTGAAACAGCCGATCACGGGTAGTTTAACTGTACTTTTTCCATCTAATCAACCAGACCAGCCTTTTTGGACGAAAATAGATGGAGGTTTTCAGTTAAACTCCGAAAGACGCATCCAACATCATTTATGGCAAATTCATGGTTGGCGTATTGTTCGGTTTTAACGGTTTTGTGCTCGGTGATTATGACAGTTTTACGAGGTCCGCGATCCATATCGAGTCTAAGATTATGATCGTACCATTCGATCGCAGCCCCAGTCGGCTTATGGCGCTTCAATCCACGCTTTACTCATGCGCGCTAACGCGATTTTACTGCCCGCAGGCTTTTCGTACAAGACGAATATGGTTTTATCAGGCGCAACACCAATATCCGAGTAGCCATTTGTTCCAGCATAAATTTCTTTGGACTTATACCAAGTGGACGCATCGTCATTGCTCATCCGAATCGTCATATTGGTACGTGTACTCGTGTTCGCTGGGTTTGTAAACAAAATCGTAGAAGCATCATATCGCTGTATACTTCCTGCTACGATGGGGTCAATTAAGGTGGTATCCGATACCGGCGTGCTCCAAGTTCCATTAACCCCCGTGGATGTGGATACAGCACGATAATCACTGCCCGGATTTCGCATATTCGTCATCAACTTGCCATCGGACAGTTGTACCATCATATTCTCGTGTATGAGCGAAAACCCGGATGGATTTGGCACTTTCGAGCCTGCATTCCACGTCACACCGTTGTCCGTGCTATAAATCGAGGCTACGGTTGAATTCGTCCAATTTGACGTCGTGATATAAATCGGAACGAGCAGTACGCCATTACTCATTTGAATCCCGTGGCCCGGTCCCATGCCAGCACCCGCTAGGTTAGCAAAATATTTCGCGTTGCCCACCGTTTTGTACGGTGTCAGGACAGACGTAATATCTTGCGCCGCCCCCCACGTTACACCGTCATCGTTACTCGTACGGATGAAGTACTGGCAGTTACCCCAAATCCATCTGCTCCACAGCAAGTGCACTCGCGTGCCCGTATTCTCTGCAAGGAGCATGGGATTCATTTCGGCGTAACCTTGCGATTTACCAGGCGCCAGGATAACTTGACTCGAGAACGTTGTTCCACCATCCGTGCTTCGCTTAAAGACGATATCAGTTGGCGTTTGATCTCCGCCAGTACGAGCTTCTGCCGCAACGAGCACCGTGCCGCTTGCACTTACGACAATGCTGGGAATGCGATACTGACCATAGCCCAAGCCATCGCTTGTCGTAAACAGCGTTTGTTCCGTTAGGAACGCTAATTCTTTGACCTGTGCAGCAGTCAGTGCCACATTGTAAACGTTCACAAAATCAAGTGTGCCCGAATAGTACCACTGGCCACCACCGCTGTCTACATTTCGCCCCACCCACATACCATTGATATTCGTCACATTGGTGAAAAAGCTGGTTGATGCCGAACTCGCTTTTTGATAGCCATCCACGTAAATTTTCGTTCCAGAAGAGCCAACCGTGAGTACCGCTGTATGCCAATTCCCATCGTTGTAGGTCCCTGAAGCGCTAAGCTGTGTGGCATAGCTGCCATTTTCTCGATTTTCGAAATAAACCGTCCCATTATTCATGGTGAAAGATAAATTACTTGAAGGATCATTGGTATCCGATACACTAAGGAACGTCTTGGCAACGGCCGTGCTCGTCGATTTAAACTTTACCGAGATGGAGCCTTGCGTTAGTGATGAAACCACGGTACGATCTGCCGTTTTGTCCACGTAGTCCGTCGTTCCATTAAATGTGCTGTTAATCGCATAGTTCAGAATACCTGCAGGAACGGATGCTTCTGCGGGGTTACCTTGAAAAGTAAGCGCCGTCATAAGTACGGTCATACAGAGCAGCACTCGAATAACCTTCGTTACTGTAGTCATAAATAATTACCTTCCTCTCACTCGTCTATTGGCGAATCTTTTTCTTTTTCCAACCTTAGCTTGCAAGCTACCTCCCTTCCTCCTATTCGTGAACAGGCATCCACCTGCCCGACTAGCTCTATCATAGAGCGTCTTCTCTTCCTTGATAATCCCTCGAACTTGACTTTCAGGGGCTCTTTTTTGACCAACCTTCACGTTATTTACTCTAAAAATACAAAAAGCCCCCGCTCTATCGCGTTATACGATAAAACAGAGACTGTCCTCTCATCTATGCTCGTTCTTCCATCACTTTCATTCCCACAATTGCAGTGCTGCGCCAATCATACCGCCCCAATTGCCACGATAAGCTGGCTCAATTCGAACACCATCCAACATGGAAGGCATAGATCTACGTGCTACTTCTTTCCGCAACTCCGCAAACAAGCGCTCACCTGCTTCGGCTACCCCGCCGCCAATCACGATTAACGAGGGATTAAACATATGGATGTAAGAGGCAATGGCCGATCCTAGAGCCGCCAAGGTTTCCTGCATCAGCTCATTCGCCGTCGACTCTCCTGCGTTCCACCGGGCAAACACTTCGCGCGTATCCACCGTGTCATCAGGTTGACCCATTTGGGCAAGCTTCTCGCGCATTCGCCTCGCAATCGAAGTCCCTGACGCATATTGTTCCAAACATCCAATCCCGCCGCATACACAAGGGATTCCGCCGAAATCAACCGAAATGTGGCCAAGTTCACCGCCACCGCCCCATGCGCCGTGGACGAGTCGGCCATCGACAACGAGCGCACCGCCAACCCCAGTCCCAAGTGCAAGACACAGGAAATGTTCCGCACCTCGTCCAGCTCCCAAAAGTTTCTCCGTCAGTGCGAGCACATTCACATCGTTATCGACGATGACAGGCAGCTGAAAGTGCTCCTGAAGAATGTCCTTAAGCGCCGTTCCCGCATAGCCGGGAATCAGTTCAGACGCTGAGCGAATCGAGCCCTTCTCCCAATCGATTTGCCCTGCACTACCGACACCAATGCCTTTCAAGCACAAGCCCGGCATTGATCTTTCGCCTTCCGCAATCACCTCTCGAATGGCTTTCTCAATTCGATCTACCGTGCTCACTTCGCCCGCCATTGTCGCCAAGCTAACCATACCTAACACATCACCTTGTGCATTTACGAGGCCAGCGTTGATCTTGGTACCGCCAACATCAACGCCAATCACGTAATCCGCTAGGGGGTTATACCCATACTCTTCCATTAGAATCCCCCTAGCCGCGTTGATTCAACGCCTTAATATAACGCTCTGTAATGAGCTGCGGTCGTGTAATCGCACTCCCAACCACGACATAGGCGGCGCCGCAGGCAATCGCTTTCACCGCTTCCTCCGGTGTCCAGATCCGGCCTTCTGCTACAACAGGGACGCTAACTTTTGCACATAGCTGTTCAAGCAATTCGAAGTCAGGCCCTTCTTGCTGCGTGCTGTACGGTGTGTAGCCGGCAAGGGTCGTCCCGATGCAATCGACACCTAGTGCTTCTGCTGCCATTCCTTCTTCCAAGGTTGAAATATCCGCCATAACAGCAGCTCCCATTTCGTGAGCCCATTCGATTAGCGGTTTCACCGCTTCCAATCGGTCTTCTCGATTCGTTACATCCAGCGCTACGATATCTGCACCAGCCATTATGATGGCTTTTACTTCGTCCAAAGTTGGTGTAATAAACACACTGGAGCCAGGCATATCTCTTTTGATAAGTCCAATCACAGGCACGTCTACTTCTTTTTTAATCATTAAAATATCGTGAACTCCGTTCGTCCGAATGCCAATGGCACCCGACTGGACAGCTGCTCTCGCCATTTTCGCCATTGCATCCCCGCCATGAAGAGGTTCATGCTCCAATGCCTGACAAGAAACGATCAAGCCGCTCACAGGAAATATTTCTCTACGTTCCATCCGAATCGCTCCTCTCTTATGACTTTGCCAGCTCAACCAGCGTCATGATTCGCGTATTCAACTCTTCGATTCGTCCTTGATCCCCCGAAGTGCAAGGTAATAACGGCATTCTCGGCTCTCCAATATCGTAACCACGCAGCTTTAGAATCGCTTTGCAAGCCCCGTACAAGGATGGGAATGACAGTAATTCAACAATGAGCTCGTTTACCTTGAACTGCCATTCCTGTGCTTCGCGCATATTTCCTGCCACATAGCATTGCTCAATTTTGAGGAAAAGCTCCGGCATCACCCCATAAGTTCCGCCAATGCCTCCGTCTGCGCCAATACTGCGTCCAGCTAAATACTGCTCATCAGGTCCGTTGAATACGAGAAACTCACTGTCTCCCGCCGCTTTGAATTGCTGCAACTCAAAGGTGCTTTCAGCCGAAATTTTCACACCGATAACCTTGTCCTGTGCGGCCATTTTCGTTAACAGACTCTTCGATAAATGAAAGCCCGTCGTTTGCGGGATATGATAAATGATGAACGGCAGCGAAGTACTGTCAATGATCGCCTGCCAATGCCCCTCCACACTATCAGGTGACAAACGATAATAAATCGCAGGAACCGCTGAAACCGCATGTGCCCCAACTTCCGCTGCATGTTTAGCAAGCTCGACACTATCTCGCGTGGCAGCTGCTCCCACATGAGCAATGATCGTCAGCTCATCGCCAACTTCCTCCATCACAGCCGCAAGGATTAGCTTGCGTTCTTCAACCGTTTGAAGCATCCCCTCTCCTGAACTGCCGCCTACATAAAGCCCCTTCACACCAGTCGAGGCATAATAACGAGCTAATCGACGCACAGCGTCTGTATTCATTTCTCCCTGCTCATCGTAACTTGCATATAAGGCGATAATAATACCGCGGAATGGTTCTAAATCATAAGATTTCATCTGTGTTTTCCTCCGAATGTTGGACTAAATAGAATTGTGTTCATGTTTGCTAACTGTTATCTTCCATCCCACTACAGCACCCTTAACCCTTGACCGCACCCATCGTAATCCCTTGTGTAAAGGCTTTTTGGAACACGAGAAAGATCGTAATCATTGGAACAGACGCGAGTGCCGCTCCTGCCATCATGATTCCGTAGTTGGTCGTAAATTCGCCTTGCATCGTCGCTACCCCTAGCGGCAGTGTCATCATCGAGGTTGACCTCGTCATAATGAGCTGACTGAAATAGTCGTTCCAAGAGGCAATGAAAGTAAAGATTGCAAGCGCTCCTAGCGCTGGTTTAAGCAATGGCAAGATAATCGTGGAGAATAGTCGGATTTCGGAGCAGCCATCAATCTTCGCCGCTTCAATTAACTCCCCTGGTACAGTCTGAGCGAATTGTTTCATCAAGAACACACCAAATGGCCAACCAATCGCTGGTAAAATAAGTCCATGATACGTATTGACCCATCCGAAGTCAGCCAACATCGTAAAGAGCGGAACAAGAATCACTTGTTTCGGTAAAGCCATCGCAGCGATGAACATGGTAAAAATGATTTTCCGGCCAGGGAACAACTTCTTAGCCAGGACATATCCGGCAGAAGCGGAAACCAGACAGACAGCGAACATTTCAACCACTGCAATGACGAAGCTGTTTAACGTCCAACGCCATACCGGATTCTTAAACAAATCCGCCCAGTTCTGTAAGGTCGGTTTGAGCGGGAACCATTCTGGCGGAATTTGTGTTGCCACCGTTTGAAATTTAAAGGCACCTGTCACAATCCAATAAAACGGAAATATAAAAAACAACGTAGAAAGGATCAATAATAGCGTAGAAAATCCGTTAAATACCCTTTGCCCAGCGTTTACTTTCATGATGTCCCCTCCTAGTACTCAACATCGCTGCCAAAGAATTTAAATTGAATCAACGAGATAACCCCGATAATAATCGCAAGGAATACGCCCATAGCCGAGGCGCTGCCGAAATGACCAAGCACGAAGGCTTGCTCGTACACGCCATACATGACGGTCGAGGTACTATAAACAGGCCCGCCAGAAGTAAGCAATTGAATTAAGGCAAAGCACTGAAACGTGTTGATCGTCGTTATGACGATAATATAGAGATTGGTCGGCATGAGCATGGGCCAAATAATTTTCATAAAGATTTGCCACGGTGTCGCACGGTCGATTTCAGCCGCTTCGATATATGAAGTTGGGATATTGCCTAGGGAAGCCACGTAAAGAATGATTGGCTGACCCACTGAGGTTGTGATCAAAACAGCGATAATCGCTAGTAGAGCTGTCCGCTGGTCACCTAGCCATGAAATCGGCTCTAGACCAATTAATCCCCCTAAATAGTTGAGAATGCCATAATTCGGATGATAGATCCATCCCCATACAACCGTAATACTAACAACAGATGACACGGCGGGCAGATAGAAGACACCTCTGAAGAATGACCGAGCAAATTCTTTCTTCTTATAAATCGAAACCGCTACGAAAAGAGAGAAAACGATCACAATAGGTACCGTTATAACGACGAGCAGGAGCGTATTTCGCATCGATTTCAGAAACGTTTCATTATGAATCAAATCTACATAATTATCGAATCCTATAAAGTTAAACGTACGCAAGGAGTAATCGAAGAAGCTTATATAAATCCCTTTCACCATGGGATAGGCAACAAAAAGCAGAAAGAATCCGAGTGCAGGCAGTAGAAAGACATAGCTCATAAGCCAATCTCGACGTATGTAACCTTTGGTTTTACGAACCGTTACCTCCATGTTTCTTCCCTCCCTTTCTTTTTTGAGATGAAAAGAGTAGAGTACGATCGCACTCTACTCTCAGAGAACATTCCTCGTGCTTATTTGGAAGCTGCTTGATCTTTCTTCGCTTTCGCAATGGCCTCGTTCGCTTTGGCAGCAAAGCTATCCAATGCTTCCTTACCTGTTGCTGCGCCTGTTAACACACGTTGCAATTCTGGGAACCAGAAGGTACGAATTTCCGCGTAACCATCGGCAATTGTCGGTGCATCCGTGATGAATTGACGAGCAGTTTCTGCGTATTTGTACTCGGCATCACTATAGAGGCCTGTAATCGACGTACGTGCAGATAATCCGCCGGTTTGAATCAAGTTCTTCTTTGCATATTCGGGATCATTTGCAATGAAATCAACTAACTTCTTCGCAGCAGTAATCTTGTCCGCATTTCCGTTATTAAACACGGCCATACCGCCCAAATACGGCTCAAGCTTAGGCTTAGATCCATCTAATGTTGGGAATGGCAATAGAATATCTTCGAATTGCACCTTTTTGAGCGGAACGTTCTGCGCTTTCAGTACGGCTGAATAGTTCAAAGTAAAGGCTAATTTACCTTGCAAGAATAAATCGTTTACATCCGCAGCTGCTAAGGAGGCAGAACCGGACACACTGATCTTCTCCTTCGTCGCCTTAGCTACCCAGTCCAATGCTTTCGCGGCATTATCGGTATTAATAGCTACTTTGGAGTTATCCTCACTCAAGAACCTCGACACACCTAAGTTGGCAATATAAGCACGTGTTCCTTGATCTCCTGCCGTACTCTTAGCGAAGAAGCCCGTTGGAATAATGTCAGGCGCTTTCTCCTTCACGGCTTGCAAGGCTTTCTCATATTCAGCCACTGTCCACGTCCGATCAGGGCGACTTAGCGGTAGTAAATCTAGGGCTCCAATTTTCTCAAATACCGTCTTATTGACGGCCATCATGAATGGAGCCGTATTAATCGGGTACATATAAATCTGGTCACCAACCATGGATTGCTTCCACAAGGCTGGTGTAATATCTTTCTTCACATCTTCGGTGACAATGTCATTCAGCGGAGCTAGTAACTTCTTCTTACCCCAGTCAATGATACGTCCTGGAGCATCGTAAATCACATCTGGTGCCGAGTTCGATGCGATGGCCACATTCAGCTTTTGCGGACCGCCTTCAAAGGTAATCATTTCTAAGTTGACTTTAATCTCTGGATTCTTCTTGTTAAAAGCTGCAATAATCTGCTTCTCGTATTTCCCAACTTCCCCATCCAACGGTTGAAAGTTCGGAAAGTTCCACCACGTAATCTCGACTGGCTTCGCAGCCACTGGACTCGGTGTAGAAGCTTTGGCGCCCTCCGTACTCGTGGCTGTGTTTGCTGGTGTATTCGTAGATGAATTCGTACATGCAACTAACTGTGACCCGACAAGAGCAACGCCAATCAATGTCATAAGTCCTTTTTTCATAGCCCTCATGTGAGCACCCCCGTTATATTTTGTGGAATAAACATGCTTCGTTTCATTCCGTGCCCTAAGCATACGTGATATTGAAAACGAGGAGAATCCCCGTATCTTTACATTCATAGTCGTATTCTGACCTGTTCGTTTTCTAGCAAATGAGAGCCTCATTTCCGATAATTTTAGTGTTATACTTGAGTTACCGCACGATTTCAAGTCCTAACCATCTGGGGGAACTTCATGTATAAACTACTAATTGTCGAGGATGAACCTCTGATCAGAGCTGGCTTACAGCATTATTTTGACTGGACAGCACTTGGTGTCACTACGATTGTTGAAGCTGAAAATGGGAAGGAAGGCTGTCTTACAGCTCTTCATGAGCAACCTGATCTGATCATCACCGATATTCGCATGCCTGAGATGGATGGACTGCAGATGATTGAACACATTCGAGCGACACGACCGGATACCCTCTTTATTATTTTGACTGGTTTCAATGACTTTGAATATGCGCAAAAGGCAATTCGTCTTGGCGGCGTGCATGCCTTTCTGTTAAAGCCTCTGGAATATGAAGAAAGCTTTTCGACCATTCAAAGCTGTATGTCTACCCTTAAGCAAAGACGAAATGAACAGCTACTTCGAACGAATTTGGAACAACAAGCCAACGAAAACCAAAGCTTTAAAAGCAACCATTTGGTCAAGTTTTTACTGGAAGATGAGCATGCAGCTTGGGAGGAAGGCGTTTCTCAGCAGTTAAGCGACTTCAGAAGCAAGACCATCATGTATCAACCTTTTGTTGTCACATGGTTACCTCCGAATGCCACACAGACTTACGAAAGAAAAGAGTTTCGCCAGCGAGCCGAGCGCATCATTCAGTCCGCATTAGATACTATGTATGACTCCAGTATTCCCAGTCACTTGTTCTTATATATAGATAGAACCAAATGCTATGCAATAGCGCTAATGGATGATCGAACAAGTTCGTACAAGGCCGATCACGTCTCGCTTCCAACCTACGATTCCTGCTTTTTCATAGCCATTGGTAAATCAACGACAGATAGCTCGCAATTAACGCAACTGCTTCGTCAAACGGATCAAGCGCTGTATCAACGCTACTATCATGTCAATCGACAGCTCTTCTTACCGAACGAAACCAATGAGACGCATACTCGTGTCAAAGATACCCGATTACTTCTGGAAGAGGCCGATAGGAACCGACTGATCTCTGGACTTGAAAGTGGTAATAAAAGTGATATAGAGCTGCTAATGCACCGCCTTGCCACGGACTTACGTACGCATATGCCCCACACTTCGCTGGATCGAGGGTTCGCCTTTATACAGGAAATCATCTCCACCACGATTCGCTTTGCCCATCGGAATGGCATTCCTGTGGAGGGCGTTTACAGCGAAAAGCTTATTAAACTGACGTGTGTCGATGATTTCCCAACGCTTGATGCCCTTTTCAGCTGGCTAGCAGCTTGGATGGTGCAAGTCAGCGAAATGTATCGAGATGAGTTCTCTTCAACGAATCATCAGGATGTGCTTATTTTTGAGCATATTGAAGCTTATATCAAAGAGCATATCGACCAAGATATTACACTGCAAATGGTAGCCGATCGTTTCTTCTATAATCCATCGTATTTAAGCCGTATTTTCAAGAGAAAACTCGATAAAAATTACATGCGGTTTGTGACTGAAATTCGCATCCATTATGCGCAAGAATGCTTGAAGAAGCCTGAGTATCTAGTGACGGATGTGTGCACGATGTGCGGGTATAAAAGCTACAAACATTTCGTCAAAACCTTCCGAAGTATTACGAATATGACGCCAACCGACTATCGGAAGAAATGGGGGTGGTAAACCTTTGAACACATGGCGACGGCTCTCGCAGTATTACCGGATGAAGCATGTCAACCATCAAATATTCGTGCTAATGATCCTGATTATCACCGTTCCCTTATTGATTATTTCGGTCATTATCTATTTCTTTTCCATCCAAGCCGTCAAAAATGAATACCAGAGCTCCTCGAACCTTATTCTCACGAATCTGTCCTTCAATATTGACCAATATTTGCAGAGTATCGAGAAAGGAACGCTAAACGCTCAAATGGATGGGCAACTGCAGAATGCGTTAGAGCACTGGGTTGCTGATGGCGACGAGAATAGTAATGATCAACGTATTCAATACGGGAACACGATTGAGCACTTTGTCAGTTCGATCGAAATGACGATTAAAAATGTGGACAGCGTGCAAATTTACGCAGGTTCTCGTGTCTTTTACTCAGCAAATTTCAATCGCTCGGACTACGATGTGAAAGAGTTCACGAAGGAAGACTGGTACTTACAGACACAGCAAAGTAAAGGTGGAATCGTCCTGTTCGGAACTCACCTCCCCTTCCATCGTGTGAATGCCAAGGATCCCGTTATTTCCATCGCGAGGGTCATTAATAAAGTCGGAAGTAAACAGCCACTCGGGGTTATGCTTATTGATATTCGGTTGGATTCTTTACGAGAAATATTGAAATTGTCCGAGACGAGTAAACGCAACTTCACGATTATAGATAGTCAGGGTGCTAGTATTTATAATTCCGAAAGTACGTCTGCGAACGCAAATGTACCGATCACACTAGAGAATGAGAAGCTTCAGACTGTTTTGAATGCTGAAAATGGAAGCTTTTACGCGTATTTTGCCGGTACCAATTCGTTCATCAACTTCGTGACCTCGCCCTATTCGGGCTGGAAGGTTATTCAATCCATCGATGAGAAAGAAATGACGAAGCAAGCGGAGATTTTGATCAAAATCATACTAGCACTTGCCTTCTTATCCCTAGGAACTGCGGTGTTATTCATGTTCATTCTTTCCGCGCGCGTGACGAAGCCTATCATTCTACTGAGCCGCAAGGTGAAAATGGTTGGCTTAGGCAATTTCGATGTCGATCTTAGCTCGGATCGGCAGGATGAGTTCGGCGTGCTGTATCAAGGTATCCGCAAAATGCTCGAAGACCTGCAGAACTATATTGAACGTTCCTCTATGGCCAAAGCCCAGCAAAAGGTCGCACAATATGGCGCTTTGAAAAGTCAGATCAATCCGCATTTTCTCGCCAATGTGCTGGAAACGATTCAAATGAAGGCGATCATCAGCGGACAACGAGATGTCGGTGAAATGGTCGGCATCTTAGGCCGCCTGTTCCGCATTCATATCCAAACGGGTAAAGAAACGGTTACCTTGCAGGAAGAATTGATCCACATTCGCCTGTATGTGAAAATCCAACAGCTGCGCTTCGGGGATAAAATTCAGTATCGGGAAGAGCTCTCGGTGAATAGTGAGACTTTGCAGGTTTTGCATTTTTCGCTACAGCCGCTAATCGAAAATGCCTTCGTGCATGGATTGGAACGGAGCAGTCATGCAGGACTATTGGAAGTATCTTCCGCGATATCGGGGGATGACTTACTGATCCAGATCAAGGATAATGGAGTTGGCATGGATGAAATCAAGCTTGGGCAGCTGCGAAATCGGCTTGCCCAACCTTCAGATACACTCGATGAAACACATATTGGTATCAAAAATGTGCATGATCGTATCGTTTTCTACTTTGGTGACTCGTATGGGATTGAAGTGGAGAGTCAGTTAGGCGAAGGGACCATCGTTCGGATACGCATTCCTGCACTCACAGTAAGGAATTAACTCCTACAACGACCACTTCAGGAAGACAGACCAGGACGACAGACCAGGACGACAGACCAAGACGACAGACAGGAGGTCCTTATGCTAGGACTCGCGATTTTACTTGCTTTTAACTTCATTGGCATTTGGCTTCAAACGAGCTTTCACATCCCGCTTCCCGGGAATGTGATTGGACTTATTCTTTTTACCATCGCCCTGTTTGCAAAGCTAGTTAAGCTCGAATGGGTGGAAACGACGGCCAATTGGTTCACGGGCCATATGATGCTTTTTTTTCTACCGTTTGTCGTGGGAACAATGGCATTCTTCCCTCTGATCGGGCGGAATTGGCTATCTATCGGGGTTGGCGTCATGGGGAGTACAATTGCTGTCCTTATCGTAACTGGATTTATTACCTCCAAATTGCAACGTCATGAGGAGAAAGGGCATCGGATGCATACAGGTGCTAATGGGCAAAAGACAGCTGAAGGCGGGATACAATGAGCACTTCAGCATGGCTTATGAACCCGATGTTTGGCATCGCACTCAGTGTTATAGCTTATACGGGTGCTCAGTTAATTCATCAACGATGGCGTTGGTTGCATCCACTCTTTGTTTGCTCAGGCTTCATTATTTGCCTCCTGCTTATCTTGCATATCCCTTATGCCGCCTATAAGGTAGGGGCTGACATGATTACTGTGCTGCTTGGCCCAGCAACTGTGGCTCTAGGTGTGCCGCTATACAAAAATGCCGGCTTAATCAAAAAGCATATAACCAGCATCTTGATTGCCGTTACGATCGGTTCCCTATCCGGTATTGTCACCGCCGCTACTCTGGTTGGACTGCTCGGCGGAAGCCGCGAGATTCTGCTCAGCATGCTGCCGAAATCCGTGAGCTCGCCGATCGCCTTGGAAATATCGCGCCATCTCGGCGGTTTGCCCGAGCTAACGGCAGTGCTAACGGTGCTAACCGGGCTGTTCGGTAGCATGATCGGCCGAAAGCTGCTGACTTGGCTCGGATGGCGCGATTCGCTGTCCATCGGGATCGCCGTTGGCACCGCTGCGCATGGCATTGGCACCGCACGCCTCCTCAAAGATTCGGAGGAGGAAGGCAGCATGAGCGGCTTCGCCATGGGCGTTGCCGGGATTATTACGTCGATTTTATTTATTCCGGTATATTGGTGGTTTAGCTAGAAGGATGCGCGTAGACAGATGTGTGTAGAAAGAAGCGTGTAGAAAGAAGCCCCCATCTCGAAGCGATTGCTTCAGGTTGGGGGCTTTATTGGTTCCGGAAGTGGAAGGTTGAGGTGCAACAAATTACCTGTAAAAACTACAGCTAATTTACTACTTTTGTGGCGATTATGGGCAATAGATGGATAACCTACAGCTAATTATTAGCAATTTGGCGATTTCGAGTGAATTTGGTGTAATTAGCAGTACATTTTCCAGTTAATCCATCTCGAACGCTGAAATGGACAAAATTAGATGGATGTTTTCCAGTTATTTGGAAATCGGAAGCTAGCAATGTGCCATTCTTGCTCAAAGTAACTCCGCCAATGCCCTTGCGTATAGCGAATGCCCGTATTCATTCGGATGATTGACGTTATTCATCAATAAACTCGCGTTTGATTTGCCTGCAGCTAATTCTGCTAACCATAGCTTCTGAGCGTCCGCGAGTGCAACCTTATACTGTGTGGCAAGTCGTCGCAAACTGTCTGCATATTCTGCTACATTTTTACTCGCGAAATGCCACCGTAGATTAGGTTGGCAAGGTGTGATTAGGATGATAGCTGCGCCCGTCTGTGCCCTCAGCTGTTCGATCATTGCCGCTATATGTCGTTCAAATTCAGGTGGTGGAACGTCATTCCCTCTTTCCACATCCCAATTTTGATCATTCATACCATAACCAATCGTCACCACATCTGGTTGACAAGCGATCACATCCTCTTGCAGACGAAGCAATCCGCGCCGGCTTGTTTCGCCGCCTACGGCTTTCATCGTCAGCGTAACTTCTGACGATGCAAATCGAGAGCGTAATTGCTCTGCAAATCTGTGAGCAAATGTGAAGTTCACATTGGGAATCTCGGCGCCCATTGATATGCTGTCACCGAGCACGACGAGTGAAATGGCACGCTTCTCTTTCAATCGATGTTGCCAGTGGTCAACATCATCAGCATTTGCCACGCCAGAAACAACAGCCTGCTCTTTCTCATATTCATAATCAGCATACACGGTATACGCCACATTCGAAATCATCCCATAATCGCGATGATCAAATCTTTCCAGGCCATGCAAGGGATGGTCTCGCCAATCCGGAATCGCACCAGTTGCCATCCGATAGATCGTTCCATCTTCCCCATCGATCATGTAGTCAATCCCCAGCTGGAATCGCCGATTATCGGGGTGTATGGCATCCGGATGACTCCTCAGCTCCAAACGCCTACCGCCGCAATGCGGTCGATAACGCATCTTTTGCTTCTCCATGCCGGGGAAAACGAACGTTTCCCCTAGTTGACTTTGTAGCTCCATTGCTCGTCTTCCCCTTTTTACACTTACCAAAGTAAATCTATTCGACCTGTAATTCCCTCTAGATAAATTCGATCCACTTGGCAAGCATCCGTAAGATTGAGAAACTCTTTCTCATTTAATCTAACTTCTACAATACCCGCCGCAATAGCCTCAACGGGTGGAAATAACGTGAGATTGGCATCTTTCAAATTCCAAACGGTCAGATTCCGCCTAGGCTGACGATTCCGAGTTGGGAACGCCTGATTTTCTCGGCAAAGCACACTCGATTTCTGCTTTTGCGAAACCACTATACGGCATTCCTCATGGAAAGTGCGGTCTAATGCGTATAGTCCCGTGTCGCTCCCTAACTGAACCGATTGTCCAGGAAATAACGGCACACCCTCTGGCAGCCCTACTTGCAATTGAACTGTCGTATCCTGCTTACAACCCGTGAACCAGAAGGCGTTCTCATGACGCGAGATGAAAGTTAGCGCCGAGTGCGACTCGGTTGTTTGCTTCTTCTGTACCAAATGATAACCATATGGCTGCAGCATATATCGCAATAATACCGAAGAATCATACCATTCTGCCTCTTGCCGAATCGGCAGATGCGTTACACCTGCTGGCTGGAATGGTAAAGATCCGTGCAACCAACCGATTCTTCCACCGTTCCAATCTGCGTCACATCGTGTTACAGCATAGGCGCGTTCCTCCCCATTTTGAACAGCTAAGGCATGTACCGTTGTACTCGAATCTGCGTTCTCCCGGAGCGTTAAGCTCAGCCCGCCATCCCCAATATCAGCACGATGCCTAAGCTTTGGTGTTGATACATTCTCCCCAACCTCATCTTGTGCAAGGGATATGCTCAGCTCAAAATCACCTTCTAAAGGCTGCACTCTCTGCAATTGCAGCATCTCCAATACGGTTGATTCCAGCACATCCCCATAGAGCAGCACCTGACCGCCATGGCTTACAAGCACATCAATCTCAGCGACCAAATCCTTCGTTAATCCTGCTGTCGAAATCAATAGCACGGTGCCTTTTAGCTTCTCCTTAGCCTCCGGAGTCATTGTTCGAAAGGTATCCGTCCCGAGCACGGTATTCAACGGCAATCCTTCATTGATCGCATTACGAATGAACCAATCGTGAAAGAACACACGGCCTGTCGTCTGGCGATCCTCTTGCAGCACTTTATGCAGCTCACGAAATGGATACAACCAAGTGACAATACCTAGCTGATCAGGTGCATCTTTGAGCGCTTTGCGAATGTGCGGAATAATTTCAGCTGCACTTTCCGCTTGGAGTTCCCCATACTCTGTATCAATCGTTAGAATTTGAACGACGCCCGGCGGTTCTACACTTCCCTCTGCATTCACCCTTGCCGCTGCCAGCGGGCAATAAATATCGTGTGGCTCCCGATCATAATAGTCGAACCAAGGATTTTGCCAGAACCAAGGATCATTCGCGTAAAAACGGTACATATAGGTTTCCTTCGGAAGCTCGGCAATCCGTGATAAGTAACCTGTGATTTCGAGTCCAAAATCGTAATTCAACGCTCCCCAAGGGGAGTTCGGAGGTGGATACATCAGATATCCCTTGTCATACAGGTCTTGCATGGGCACATAATCTTTGGCGAGATCCATCCCAGTCCCGTAATTCGTTCCTCGTATTTCCGTTCGAATATCTGGGCACTCCAGCTTGAACGCATCCCAAAACGATAACATCTTGGTCGTAACTTCCTCGTAATCCGCAATCGCTAGCTGCGTCCCATCATAATTAGCACCCAGATAGGTCCAGGGAAAATACGATATCGCAAATCCATTGGAGAACCATATATAATCAAACCCAAGTGCAGGTAAATAACTAGCGCACTGCTTTCCTAGAAATTCGCCAAAAGGTAAATCCTCCGGTATGCCATTTGGATACGCCGCATAGTTCACGGAGTCAGCCTTCATCTTGGACCAACTACATACGACGGTGTAGTGTGTTTTTAGCGAAACGTACGTACCGCCGATCTCGGCTCGATTTATTTCTGGATGATCCTTATATTTAAAATCCGAATAAGCGAATTCTGGTCCCGCATCGAAGGTAGCACCAACCTCCAGCTCGACACCAAATTTCTCCTTAGCGATTCGCTTGAATGAATCAATTACACGTTTCAGATCCCCATAAGTGAAGGTAACAGGCTCACTGGTATAGAGACGAGCAATATGAGGGTCCTTGCTATTCGTGACATGACCGAACATTTCCTCATTCGCAAACCCAATGTATCTCGCCCATTCAAAAGGGACATCCAGCTCCCCCTTCCAGGTCAGGATTTCACTGCCATCCGAAACCCATAGCAGCATGGAAGCCTCCTCTGCCATTTCCAACAGCGGCTGCCATTGGCGCAGCGCCTCTGTGCAAACTTCATCAATCGCAGAAGGATCCAAGCTTTTGAACGGTTTAAGACTCATCTCCAAGGAGGCTCGTTGAAGTGTTTTTTTCGTAACGTGATCTATCGCCATATCTGTCATCTCCTCACAATCAATTTATACAATTACCAGCCCTGCCACTATTCCTTCACACTGCCCAGAATAATTCCTTTTGTGAAATACCTTTGTAAAAATGGGTAAATGATGAGAATCGGCAGCGCTCCAAGAAAGATTTGTGCGGCACGTGCGGTACGATCCGATATGAGCGCCAACATCTCTAGATCTGTATTGCTTTTGATCAGTGTGTCCAGACCAACAACCACCGTATATAAATAGCTTTGTAGTGGATAATGCGATGGCGAGTTCATGAATAGAATACCGTCAAACCACGAATTCCAATGGGAAACTGTCGCGAAAAGCGTAAGTGTGGCCAAGGATGGCGTAGACAAAGGCAAGTAAATGTTCCACAGAATTCGCCACTGCCCTGCGCCATCCATGAGGGCTGCTTCTTCCAATTCCTTGGGCAATGCCCGGAAAAAGTTCAGCAAAATTACAACATTATACACAGGCACAGCATGCGTTAAAATCAAGGCCCAAATCGTGTCTAATAAGCCGAGCGAGCGTATCGTCATATAGAGTGGGATAATCCCTCCACTGAATAACATGGTGAACACGAATATCCAAACGTACACTGTTCTACCCTTGAAGTTTGCTGCTTCCTTGGACAGTGGATAGGCGACTAGAATGGTCAACACCATATTTACGATGACACCCAACACAACTCTTTTGATCGAAATGATGAAAGAGGTCATAAACTCTGGTTTTTCAATGATGAATTGATACGATTTCCATGTGAATTCGACAGGCCAGAAAGTGACTGAACCTGTAGCAACTGCATTATTGGAGCTGAGCGACATCGCCAGCAAATGAATTAATGGCAGAATACAAAGGACAGATAAGCTAACAAGAAACACATAGTTCGCAATTGTGAACCCTTTATACGCCCAAGACGCCGTCTTGATCATGCTGAATTCCCTCCTTCTGCTCAGAAAATGCGGTAATTGGCAAAACGATACGCCATCGTATAAGAAAGTGCGATGAGGATAAATGAAACGAGTGACTTAAAGAGTCCGACTGCTGTCGCCACCCCGTATTGCGCATCGATCATCCCAATCCGATACACGAAGGTGTCGATGATATCTCCACTTTCATACACAATAGGGCTGTACAAATTGAATACCTGCTCGAACCCCGCGTTCAGCACATTTCCAATACTGAGTGTCGCCAGCAGGACGATGATCGGTGCCATGCCGGGCAAGGTAATGTGCAGCGTTTGCTTCCACCGATTCGCGCCATCCATCGTCGCCGCCTCATACAGCGCTGGGTTAATGCCGAGGATCGCTGCCAAATACACAATCGTGCTGAAACCGAATTCCTTCCACTCATTCGTCAGTACTAACGTGAACGGAAACCACTGATTGTCTCCCAAGAAGAAAATCGACTGCATCCCCAAGGCTCGGAGCCCCGCATTGACGATCCCTTCTTTTGGCGAAAGGACATCCAATAAGATCCCGCTTAGAATGACCCATGAAAGGAAATGCGGCAGATAAACCAGCGTTTGAACAATACGTTTTACCGCATTCTTTCGAATCTCATTCAGCAAAATGGCAATGAGAATCGGCACGATCAGACCTACAATAATTTTCATGAGGGCAATATAGATCGTATTCCAAAGCACGCGATAGAAATCTGGCAACTCCATCACATATCGAAAGTTATCCAGCCCAATCCATTTGGAATGAAAAAGCCCCTGTGTTGGCATGTATTTCTGGAACGCAATAACAATGCCGGCCATCGGATAATACTGAAAAATAAGGATGGCAATCAATCCGGGAATGAGCATCAAATGCAGGGGCATTTGCGCTTTCCATTTCATTCTGTTCACATGTTCTCCCCCTTACCGGATGAAAAAAAGAAGCTGGATTATCGCCAACCTCTTCCATGTCTTCATTATAAAATTAACGAACATGCCACCGATACGGGACATTATTGCGGCTCTTGCCTTATATTAACCAGTTAATCGAGAGTCGCGATACACCTGTGGTGTAAGACCCGTAATCTTCTTAAATAGCCGTGTAAAATAAGGCGCAGACTCCAATCCAACCATCGCTGCGATCTCATGGATTTTGTGCTCAGTCGTCATTAATAGGGTCTTTGCCCGCTGAATGCGCACATCCGTAATATAATCAAGCAGACCTTGCCCTGTTGTTTGTTTATACATCCGAGAGAGGTATGGCGGGCTCAAATATACCAGCTCCGCTAGGCGCGTTAACGAGAGCTCTTCTTGTAGAAACGCATGCACATAATGATGAATCTGGCCGATCATATCCGTCGTTCTCTCCGCCTTTTTCAGCCCGTTATAGTCCGCCAGCGACAGCGCGATGCCCGCCAGAAATTGAACAGCATCCACCGTACTGTTGTGCTGAAAAGGATTCAGAAGCTCCTCCATTCGGAACGCTTCACCGAGCTGTGCGATCAAATGACGCTTATTGATATACGTTAAAAGAAAAGCAGCAAGATGCGAGAACGCCTCATAGGCGAGCGCCTCTCCCGAATCGTTGTGCGATATCAATTTGATTGCCTTAACGACCTCACCAAACAGGTGCTCACAGCCTTCTTTTTCACCGTTATCCAAATAGGTCTCCAGCAGATCCATCTTGTGCAAATGAATACGCAAATCCTGCTCTTCATAGAATTGCTTGCTAGAGCGCAATTCTTCTTTGTCTTCCATGCGTTGCTCGGTCAACAGCATCTCATGGCCTTTCCCGATGCCATAGGCCAACTGCAGCTTCAAGGCCTCAATCCGCTGCATCATCGCCTCCCAGGTGCAGAAACTAGAAGCAAGCATGAAAGAAACTGGCACCTTCAGATGCCGCCGACAAGCCGCCTGAACCAGCTCTACGCCGCCAGAGAGCGTACGAATCGCTTGTTCTTGCTCCTCTTGCGCTTCGGTAGGCTTGGTTGGTTGCACAAGCCAAATAAATCGATTGCGATCATAGGGAAGCGCTATCATCTTAAGTGAGCCATTTAAATATTCTTCCGCTATGTTGTGAACGGAATAGAACAGGAGCGATTGATCCGATGGTGCGGCGAAGGACCCCCATTCATCCAAACGACCGATGACGAGGAGCACAGGACTCCCTGCATGCAGCCCGATGGCAAGCTCCTCGAACCGTCTAGCCCTGACGGCGAGCGATTCTGACTCGCCTTGAACGAGCTGCCGCAAGTAATCGCGGCGTATCGTTGGCAATGCTGCGTGCAGCTGCTCTCGGGAGCGCTTCAGAATCTCTTCACGGTTGATCTCGAGCGCGATATCCTGCGTCGCCTTCTGTACCGCTTGAATGATCGCCTCATCGCCCTCTGTTTTGAGGACGAAATCGATACCCCCATTGCGAATGGCTGTCTGAGCGTACGCAAAATCATCAAAGCCCGTCAAGAAAATAATGCGGCAGCGCGGCCACCTTTTACGCGTATAATCGGCAAGCTCCATCCCACTCATCCCCGGCATCCGAATATCCGTGAGCAGAACGTCCACTTTTCCCGCTTCCATCTTCTCTATCGCTTCCTTGCCGGAGTGGGCTTTCACCATTTCGAAATCCATGTCCTCCAGCTCGAGCAAAGTTTCTGTCAAATAGTGAACGGCCAGTGGCTCGTCATCCACGATCATCATTGTCAGCATGACATCACTCCTCTTTTTACAAATTGATTTCCCTTATCCGACGAATGGAATGACGACCGATACCATTAGACCACCTTCATCCCGTTGTTGAATTCGTATGCCCGCCTTCTCGCCAAACCTTAATTGCAAGCGTCGGTGCACATTCAACATCCCCGTTACTTCTTCCGTTGCCTGCCCCTCTTGCGTTTTGGCCTGAAAATCTCGCAGTTCCTCGTCGGTCATCCCTTTTCCATTGTCCTCTACTTGGATGATAACGAGCATCTCACCCTCATCGTCCTCATGGCATGTGGTCGAAATCCGCAGATGACGCTCATGATGATCCTGATCAAACCCATGATGATACGCATTCTCCACGATCGGCTGTAAGATAAGCCGTGGAACAACAATTTGCTTGCATACCTCTGGCAGAGGCTGCATCTCAAATGAAATCCGGTTCATATACCGGATGGTTTGAATCTCAGCAAATGCGCGAACATGGCTTAACTCCCGCTCCAATGGGACCTCTTCACTGCCATTTCGCGTCATGTACTGGAAATAATCGCCGAGATATTTGGTGAATCGGGTCGAGTTCTCGAAATCTTGCGCTTTCGTCATGCGATATAATAGATAGAAGCTGTTATATAAAAAATGCGGATTTATCTGCGACTGCAGCTGCTTCAGCTCGGATTGCTGAGTACGGATTTTCTGCTCGTAAATTTCGAAGATCAGTTTCTTCAAATGAGCGACCATGTTGTTGAACTGAGCATATAAATAATGAAATTCATCACTGCTTTTATACGTTAGCTCGACTTGCAGATCACCAGATTCCACCTTGCGGAAGGCTCGGACAAGCCTGCTGAGCGGGCGATGAATGATGCGATACACATAGATGGAGAACAAGATGATGACAATGAGCGCGCATAATGAGATGAGATATAAATATACCTGATAATGATCAAGTGGCCCCATAACAGCTTTTTCCGGGACATAGGCAACCAACGTCAGATCCAATGACGGTGAATACGTGGAAACCGTAAGAAGTCGCTGATTTCCGATTTTGATAAGCTCATTGGTTGCTTGCGCTTTCTGCGAGGATTTGTCTTGCAATGCGGACATATGCCCGCGAATCGTCTGACTAATGATGGTGTAGGCCTCTTTATTTTGTGTATGGACGATATCCCAATCTGCTTTAACGATCGCTGCTCCGCCCTGATCATAATTGTTAATCTGCGCTAAATACGATTGCATGGCTGGCATAGAAAGCTCCAGTTCGAGAACGAACATCGGGTCGCGCCCTTCCACCAACTGATTATTGGGATAATATTCACGCAGGTAAAGATGATCGCCATCGCGATAAAATAACCCTGTGCGTGAGCTGGAATCTCGTTTTAATTGATCGAGCCGCTCTCTAGGCAAGCTGTCGGCTAATTCGGAGGAGGTAATAATTTTATTAATAGGCGGAATGAACACACTCGCCCGTTCAATATACATACTCGATTCCTTCAGTAAGACGAGGCGTTGCTGAAACCTTTTCAAAATAACAAGCTTCTGATATTCCGTTAAACTATCGGCAGTCACACTCAGCGCTTCCAAATCTTCATCATTCATGTATTGCCGTTGAATACGTCCCATTCTGTCAATTTCATTTTCGAGTGAAGAGCGATAGAACTGGATTTGCGACTCAAGTGATTTCGAAATTTCGCCACGAACGAGTTCTGCCCCCCACTCATTAATGCGAGTTCCAATCACATACATGGGTGAAAGCACGATGAGAAAAGTCACTATTAATTTGCCAAGTATTGAGAATCGTCGTTGTCTCCCTGCCATCCGCATAACTCCTCACCCAAACGTCCTTTAACTCACTATACAAAAGATTGACCTGATTGGATATATGAGCGACAAACTACCCCGCCAGTAGATTCCTCTACTTTCGGGGCAGTTCAACCTCATCCTATTTGTTCTTCGCGTACCAATCGTTTACTTCTTGCTCGATCTTATCGCCTCCGAGTTTTTGGAACTCTTCAGCAAATTTGTCGAACTCATCGATTGAAGAATCGCCCATAATGATTTTGGTGAACGTTTCCGCTACTTTCTTCTTCAATGTCGGCAGCTTCTCAGCCATAGTCGGTGTTGCTGGCGCTAGGAATAGATTATATTGTCCGATCTTCGCTTTGTTATATTGATCGATAACACTATAGCTGCCGCCATCGCCCATCACGATATTGCTAAACCACATGGAATCATCACCAGCTTTAAACTTCGTCATACGATCAAAATGAATATTGGCCGGGAAACCAAGTTTACTGCCATCCCCCGTCTTCAGCGCGTCTTGCACAAGATGGTAAGCTTCTAAATTCGTATTGAGCGCATCCATCGTCACTGGCGCGTATTTAGCTGGGAAAATACCTGTTTTGGAATCCGAAATAAACGGATTCGGATCTGGTGTATACGATTTCTCGTAGAAACGGTTTACATAAATATTGGCCAGCTTGATCGCTGCCTCAGGATGCTTTGCTCCTTTTTTAACTACATAAAAGGTACTTGCCGTATCATAAAGCTGCGGTATAGCTGGCTGGCTATCGGCAGAAACAATCGGATATACTTTCCATTGTGCTTTCGGATCCTTCGTATGATTTTCCTTCTGGATATACCCACCATCTGACACTAATCCGTAGGCAAGCCCAACACGCCCTGCTGCTACATCTTCTTGGATTTTAGCTGGCGGCTTAACGCCGAATTCTTTATCGAGCACACCATCCTTATACAGCTCTTGGAGCTTCTTTAAAGGTGCCTTTAATTCCTTTTGAACAAAACCATACACCAGCTTACCTGATGCATTCTTCACGAAAATATCCGTATAACCATGATAGCCGTTAAAGAATCCACGAAGTGAACCGTGTCCGTAATCCCAGAAATCTTTATTCACCGCAAGTCCAATCGTATCGTTTTTCCCATTTCCGTCTGGATCTTGTTTGGCAAATGCGGTTGCGATTTTAATAACATCATCCATCGTTTTGGGTTCTTGCAAATTCAGCTTCTGCAACCAATCCGTTCGTACGTAGATCATCTCCGCTGTGCTGACACCGCCATTGCTGTACGTGTGAGGAATACCCAGCAATTTGCCGTCAATTGTGGCCGCCTTAAGTCCAATTCCACCATCTTGATTCAACATACTCTTTAAAAAAGGCGAGCTATTTTGTTCCCATATTTTCGTTAAATCCTCTAATTGGCCCGCATCCGCCAAACGCTTCATTTCCTCTTTATTCACCTCAAGGAAATCCGGGATATCGCCCGATGCGATAGAAACATTCAGCTTCTGATGGTACTGCGTTGAATCCACAGACCACGAATTTTTCACTTTAATCCCGTAGTCTTGCTCGAAAATTTTGGTCCAGATATTGCTGTCGATCGAATCGCCAGCTGCATATTTGAAGGTTGCGTCCACCGATCGCACCGTCGTCACTTCAATTGACGGATCATATTTCGCCAACGGGTCTACACGCACTGCTGCCGTTTGAGCAGCTACCGGACTAGCCGATGCTGCTGCAGTTGCGGATTTGGACGCCTCTGGCTGATCCGTCGAATTGCTGCATGCACTTGCGACAACTGATAATAACATAATAGAGCCTATCGAAACCGCCCCGTATTTTCTCCCTTGCTTCATGGCCATTTCCCCCTCGTTCGCCTATTATTCCAACTGGATACGTTTTCATTATAGAATCACTCGAGCATGGCTCGAAACGGGACATTCTTGCGAACCTTGCCTTTTATTACACTCTTTGTATCTCTTTAGGATAAATGATGATTCAGGGGATGGCAATTTCTTCTAACGCGCTGAATGTGCCTCTACACCTATTTTGTTGTACAATGAGTTCGTAATCACTTTCGACGAAACTTGGGGGAATTTAGTATGTATGAAGGTAAAATTATTAAATTCTATCGAGAGAAATCCCAATTAACACAAGAGCAGCTGGGGCGCGGTATTTGCTCTGACACACATATCAGTAAAATAGAGCGCGGTTCCACCGAATATTCACCTGAAATCATTACATTTCTATCCAAACGCCTTCAAATCGATATTTCACTAGAAGCCATTCGGCTTAAAAATATAAGAACACGTCTTCATCATTGGCATGACGTTATTATTGAGCAGCTATTTGAGGAAATGGCTGTGTCGTATGAAGAACTAGAACAGGAACCGCTTATCCAACTCTCAGACTACCAACCACTTTACAACTTGCTAAAGGCCCGCTACTATCTGATGCACAACCAAGCTGATAAAGCCTATAAGGTTATTAAGCTCTACCAAAAGGACGTTCAGCAACTGCCCCCTTATGAAAGTAATTTATTCAAGCATGTCATGGGGATGTACTATTTGGCGAAACAGGAGTACTTAAAAGCCATAGATACGTTAACGGCCATCGTGCATGAGGATTACAATAATCCCGAGTATTATTATCATTTAGCCTCAGCCTATCATGCCATTCAGTCGCCTGTAATGGCTTACTTCTACGCTGAGAAGTCACTCACTTTTTTCAAAGGCATCAATAGCTTCTTAAGAATCATCGATGCCGAGATGCTGATGCTGATTCAAGTGAAAGATGAGAAGAGCCGTGACTTCAAAGAAAACATAAGACGTTTCGAGAAGCTGATTCAAAGCTGTGACATCTGTCAAGCGCCTGCTCGTAAAGCAAGAGTACTTCATAATTTGGCATATGAATACCTGAGAAGAGAAAACTTTGAACTTGCAAGTAAGTACTATCAGCAATCCATGCAATTAAAAGAAAAGAAAACAGGCGCATACCTGCTTTCTTTGGAGGGATATATTCGAAGTTGTATTCATGGGAACCTATTGCCCCATAATGAATTAGTGCAAATCACCAAGGATGGACTGGCCCTAGCCAAAAAGCTGAAGGAAATCTTCTATATGCATCTTCTGAATCTCCTACTTCTCCTTACACAACAAAAGGAACACGAATACCATACCTATTTAAATGATGTTGCCTTGCCCAAGTTTCGGGAGTCTGGGAATACGTATCTGATCCAAAGCTCGGAGAAAGAATTGTTTACCTACTACTTAAAGACGAATCAATCTGATAAAGCTTTGGAGATTGCGAGCGATGTGATGATGTATAAAATGAAATGACGCCTGTAAGCTAGTTGATGGGCTCAAAACCTAATTCATTCAAGTAATACAACAAATCCTTTTTCCCGTCTTTCTCATTCGGTTTACTCTTACCTTTCGCATCAGGATCCATCTTCAGGAAGTTCTTCTCAATGAACCGAACTTCTTTCTCGTCCACGATGCCATCTTGATTTAAGTCCTCTTTCTTGGATGATTTTCCATAAGCGTTGGCGACTTTCTTAAGATCTTCAATGTCGATCATGCCATCACCATTCACATCTCCAGCGTAGCTGATCGGTTGTAATTGGGCGAGCATTGGATTTGTCCCGATCAGCTCGCCTTCATCCGTTTTACTCAACTGCACCGTAAATTTACTTTTCAAATGCCCTGGGACCTCTACAATGACCTCATAAGCTTGTTTCGTGACAGGGAGATTATCAATGTAAAATACGCCGCTTGGATCGACAGATCCCTGATACGTTTTGCCATCCACCGATTTCGCAAACACTTTAGAGCCAATTCCACTTAAATCCTTCGTCCAATCCAAGTAACCATTCTCATCTAGGAAAGCCTCAACCCAAGTTACCGATGAAATTGTTGAGTGTTTCGGAATAATATCAAATCCATGGATTTGATTAAACACCGGTGCAATTGTTTGTACAGTTTCTCCATCTTTCATGTAGAAAAACTCTTCGATATTTTGTTCGATATTCATACTATCTTTTATGATCCCAAACCACTTATCATCCACTAATTTAAACGTGACATCAAGGAAGGCACTGTCTCCATCAAACCCATGGAAATTGTTGCCCGAAATGGTTGCTCCAACTTTCACCATCTGTTTTGTTTCGTACACATCGTGGTCCGTTACAACAGCCTTATCCAGTTTTACCTTCATACCTTTGTTGTCAGCCATTTTTTGAAAAGCAGGATTTACCTTTACATCTACAAATTTAAAGTGCTTATAGAAATCCACTGTATAATTACCTGAGATTAGTTTTTGAACATTATTTAAGTTTAAGGTCATCGTAATCTCGTCACCTAGATAAACTTTTTTCTTGTTATACTGTGGTACGACATATGCTGAGCCTGCTTTAATAAATCCGTAGTGACGGAAATCTCTAACAAGTCGAGCGTTTGTAGCCATATCAATTGGGAATACATTCATCGTTAATGGATGATCTTGAATATCCTCAGGCGTCACCCCGAACTTCACATTCCCGTTCGCCTGAATAGGGAATTCTCCGTCAGGAAAAACGTTTTGATTTTCATAATAGTACAAATGATTAGCGGATTGCGTGATATTAGACGATGCTAGGGCGTCAATCGCCGAGTCATGTACGTTGGCATGCACCCAAAGCGCACGATGGCTTTTACCATCTATCTCTTCAACTGTATACATATCATCACTAACTTCATAAACCCCTGGCGCATAATCAAGGAATTTGAGTTCAGGCAATGTATTATCAACAACAAATGCTTGTTCTTTTGTAAATGTGTGACCATCCGCTTCCGTGGCAATCATCTTGATTGTGTACGCACCTTCAGGTAAGTTGACAGCGTCAGGACTACTGGTTGGATGAGAAGGATCTCCTATTAATGGATACACCCATCCGCCAACGGGGTAGATATATATATCTTGGTCTAACGGCGCATCAACTGCATTAACCGTACCACCATTAGCACTTCCCAACACTTTTCCGTTTTTATCCGAAATGAGCACATCGATGGTTTGAATAGCACTATTTAATTTAAAGAACAATATTTTTATTGGGTCTTCTTGGAAAGGATGCATGATCTCAGGAAAATCCGTCATAATGGCCTGATTACTTAATTGTATATATTCAATTCCTGGCTCAACGACACGAACAGCGAAAGGAATTCGATATTTCTCTACTGATTGTGTTGAGTTTGCACTAACTATGTTCATATATCCTTCATATCTGCCTAATGCCGCATGAAACGGCACCTGAATGCTAGCAGTAAGATCAACCAGCTGACCAGCTGTCACATTCACCGTGTCTGGCACAGTTACCGTAACACCATTTGCTGCAGCGTTGGGTACACCAGGCTTAGCCGGCAGATACTCAACTGAGAACGTAAATTGTTTATTCTCAACGCTCCTGTTTTGAATGCGCAGACGACTGCTCTCTATTACATCTTTATTCGCAACTTTCGCGTGGTTTCCAAAAAATATGGAGCCCGTTGGATCTTCAATTTCGACTAATTCGCCCTCATTGTTTACGTTTAGCGTCTTATCTATTACTTTAATTGATGTAGTTGCATATACGGCTTCAACAACATCAACTAATCCAGCACCCACTTCATATACGGAATAGGTTCCATTCAGCGCATCTGCGGTATTCATCAATGCAGCCTTCACATCAAACGGCGTAAAGTTAGGATTTTGTTGCAAAATGAGTGCGGCAATACCTACCATATGCGGCGTAGCCATGGAGGTTCCAGATATACGAGCATAGGCAGACGAATAATCGATCCCATCTTCTGGACTATTGATATACTCTGGGTAGCTGGAGTAAACAGCAACACCTGGTCCAATTACGTCCGGTTTAATGTCGTAATTCGTATTGACCGGTCCTCTTCCACTAAAATCAGCTAATTGATTGCCATCAGTTGCCGTACTGCTAACATGACCAAACGTAATTGTAGGCAGTGTATCCAACCCTAATAAGGACTCCCCTTCGGCTTTGGTTAACCGGAAAGATGGGATAAATTTAGGACCTTGACCCGTATAATGCGGAATTTCTCCATCAACATTGTTGAAAATGAGAACCGCTTTCGCTCCGGCCGCTCTCGCATTCACGACTTTCTCGTCCAAGCCATTTTCGCCTCGTTGAATGAGAGCAACCTTTCCCGTAAAGTCTTTGCCTTCAAAGTCATAACTCGTACCTAATCCCGCGAATTCGATCGGGAATGTCTGTCCTGTTAAATCTTCAAGGTTATCCGTAAAGTTTTTGGCTAGCAGCTTCATTTCCGGAAGTTGTGTAGCAACGGTCGTATAGACAGTCGCAGTTACGGTTGGAATGGACATGGAGAAATTGCTTGCTCCAACTGTAATCCCAAGCGCAGCTACGCCAGGTACGGTTACCGTTCTCTCATTAGGCCCAGAATTTCCAGCAGCAACAAGGCAAACTACGCCAGAGAGCGTTGCGTTATTAATAGCAGTGGATTCAGGTGCTAACGGGTCATTGTAGGTAGCTCCCAAGGATAAATTAATGACTTGCATCCCATCTTTAACAGATTTATCTATGGCTGCAAGAATGCCGCTCTCAGCTCCACTTCCATATGGACCTAATACACGATAAGCATAAAGATCAACTTCAGGCGCTACGCCTAAAGCAGGGGAAGCAACGTTATTGCTACCTTGGCCCGCTATGGTACCCGATACATGGGTTCCATGTGAAGTGAAGTAAGTGGCTCCTTCAGGTTTTCCAGCATCTTCCCAATCCTTGTATGTCGTTTCCATTGGATCAGCATCATTATCAATGAAGTCCCAACCCTTAACCGTTGTTGGATCGACTGACTTCGGATCAACATTCGGTTGAGCCTTATACCCTTTATACACATCCTTTAAGTCAGGATGGTTATAGTCAACCCCAGTATCAAGGACGCCAACTTTGATCCCTGTCCCTTTAATACCTTTGCCGTGAAGATCGTCAATTCCATCTAAAGGTATACGATTCTCATCGGTTTGTTGATCGATCAGCGCTTCAATTTGAGCAGATGATAAGGCTGCTTCCCTAGGATCAAGCTTAACGATGTTATCTTTCCATATTCGATTTACGACGCCTGATTGCAGTAACGATTCAATTTCAGAACCTGGCAGGGTCATCGCTACACCGTTAAAAGCATGGTGATATTCTCTTGTAATTTGAAATTTACTTTCACTAATCACTAACGGATTAATTCCAGGTATAGATGGCGACTTGCCTTGCTTTTTCTGCACAAATTTATTAAATACGTCATGATCTTCCGCTGCATTAGCTTGCGCGGCTGAAGGTGAGATATGAATCCCCTCCGCCGCTTGCTTAATCACTTCTACCTTAGCAGGTCCCTGCTTAAATTCAATGATGACGTTCGTCATCGCAGCACTCTTCAGGTTTATTTCTGGAGAAATGACAGGACGTCCAACTTGAATTTCGGTTAGCGCTTTCTTTTGCTCAATGGATAGATTTTTTAATAGACTCTCCGTATGTGGAGTAGAACTATTAGCAAATGCTTGATAGGGAAGAAATGATGATACGACTAATAAACCAGCTAAAACTTTTACCGTCATTTGGTTCCATTTACTTATACGCATAATTTCTCTCCTCACTGTTTAAAACTCTCGATTATTAATAGGAATAATTCTAATAGAGTCATTCTACATGCCCATCAAAAAGTCGTAAATGGGGGGAATTCGGGCTGTTTTTCCGCATATTAAGCTTGAATTTGGTAGGCAATCCTTGCGCAATTACCATAAAACACAAAAAAATGCGCCCCTAAATGCTAGAGGCGCAAGCGTTTGATTTATTTTAGAATGGAACATTTTTCCTATTTATGTTGTCAGAAACTTTATGCTTTTTCCATCAACTATTGAAGCTCATTGACTTCGGACTCCTTACTACCAAAAATTACCTCTGAACGCTTCCTGTTGGCCGAATCCATGGCATAATAAAAAGCGGTGCGAGACTAGATCTCGCACCACCATTTCCAACTATGCCTATTCCACGTTGTGATACACTTGCTGTACATCTTCTAAATCTTCCAGCGCATCAATCATTTTATCAAACTGGACTTGTGCATCCTCTGATAAAGAGACGTTATTCTGCGCAATCATCGTCAATTCAGCAACTGCGAAATCCGTGATGCCAGCCTTCTTGAGCGCCTCTTGAACGGCGTGGAACTCCTCAGGCTCCGCATACACCATGACCATGTCTTCTTCTTCAAGAAGATCACGAACATTTACGTCCGCTTCCATCAGAATCTCCATAACCTCGTCGATGCTTTTATCTTCAATACCAATAGCCGCTGTCGCATCGAACATGTAAGCAACTGAACCCGTTACCCCCATGTTACCGCCATTTTTACTAAATGCGGCACGCACGCTTGACGCGGTACGGTTTACGTTATTCGTTAGCGTGTCCACAATAACCATGGAACCATTCGGTCCAAAGCCTTCATAACGAAGCTCTTCATAGATTTCATCGGAGCTGCCTTTGGCTTTATTGATAGCACGATCAATGATCGCTTTCGGTACGTTATACGTTTTGGCACGTTCAAGAACGACTTTCAACGCACGGTTCGATTCCGGGTCTGGCTCACCTTTACGAGCTGCTACATAAATTTCAAGGCCGAACTTCGCGTACACGCGACTTGTACTTGCATCATTTGAAGCTTTCTTCTCTTTTATGTTATTCCACTTACGTCCCACTATGGATCCCACTTTCTATTATGATTTCATTCCCTATCATAACCTATTTTCACGTTAAATTAAAATGTTTCCATAGGCCCTGATGATCTAGTCATAATAGATAATAACAAAATTTGAACGGTGTAGGGAAGATTTTTAATGATTTTTATTTGAAGTGACCCTTCGGCTTTTTACCGCTCCATCTTTCGTCTACCTTCTCGTTTACCGATTGATACCTCGCATCAACGCTGATTCGATACTGATTTGTTGTATTTTCAAGTGAACAATGCAGCAGGAACATGCCGAATATGAGTACATCCCCTGCTTTAAATTCTGTCGTCGCCCACTTACCTCCGAACTTCTCCGTGATGATGAGCGGATCATCCGTGTAATGTCCGACCCCATCCCGATCCGAATCTTTCGAACCGTAGGATTGCTTCAATTTCTCAAATCGATGTGAACCCAGACAAATAGCCAGACCGCCCATCTCATAGGATACGTCCCCAAGTGGCGACCACACCGTATACACGTTCTGCGTGCCTCTGCCCATATACACAATATCGTAGTGCGCCCCAGTGAAATCCCCTTTGCCAACTGCGCGAAGCCATTTGTAGTGATAGGTTAGTGAAGGATCACCTAGGAATTCATCGAAAAACCGCATGATGTGCTCGCCATTTAACACGTTCAGCAGAGCAGGCAAGTCGTCATTGGTCCCCCCCATGAAAATGGTTTTGCTGCCATCTGCCATGACACCATCTTCGAGCTGGGTGTCCCGATTGAGCTTACCCATTTGGGACATTTTCTCCAAAATACTCGTGCGAGCGTCCAGCACCTTGTCCCGATTATGAAATCCTCGAATGAGTAAGTATCCGTCTTCTGCCATCCGCTCACGTAAGGCTCCAATATCATGGAAAATATCATTCGAGCTTCTAAGTTCCGTTAAATGCTCTCCATTCAGCTCTAATTCGCGATTTCCTACTTTGACCATCATGTGTACATCCACTCCTCTTTAACCGTGTGATAGGTGTCCTATGATTTAACTGTAAGGGAAACGCGCGAAATCAGCCATGGATTGCTGTATGTAATACATGTATAATTGTACATAATTATAATCAATTTTATGAAAAAACCGTTTTTTACATGTATGATGGAACAATTCCAGGTGGTGTATAATTTGTGTCCTTTATGAACATCCCGTATGGCTTACCTGATCATTCAGAAGTCCCTTCCTGTCAATTGGGCTCCATTTGGAAAGTACAGGCGAATGATACCTATCACGTTACCAAGAACAATGGCTTCGATGTCCCCGGCGTATTTATTACCTATGAAGGCAAAGGAATGCTAACACAAGATAATGCCTCATACGAACTGCACGCTGGCACTTATTTTATTGTTCAGGAGGGTGTTACTACTTCGTATCGATGTCACAATAATGATTGGAAGTTTTATTTTATTGATTTCAATTCTCTTGCGATGCCCCGATTTCTTCAGCTACCCCTATGTGTAGTCGTTTCATCTGGTAAAATCGGTGAGGCCTTACAAAAATGCGAACGTCTCATTGAAACGCTGATCGAACAACCGTTAGGCTGCCCATATGCCACTAACATTTTGCTGCAGGAAATCTTACTCCTCTTCTCCAAAGAACAATCTGTTGCGACAATGCCTCAGCACAAAAAGCTGAACAAGATCATCCTATATATCCACAAACATCTAGACCAAGCCATTCGTGTTGAAGAACTTGTTCAACTGAGCGGGTTAGCACGAACGACCTTTTACACACGATTTCGCGACATAACAGGACTATCTCCAAGTGATTATATGCTGAAGCTTAAGTTAGAGTCGGCCAAAGTGTCACTTGAAACGACAACCTTATCGGTAAAAGAAATTGCAGCTAACTTGCAGTTTTATGATGAGTTTCATTTTTCCAAATTGTTTAAGCGGAAGTACGGCCTGTCCCCAAGCTCATTACGTCGTTCCTACAAGACAAATACCCTAATCTAGACAAAACTGACTTGTCTGACTAGGGCATCCATGCAACTTACCTTATCTTGATCGTAATCGGGCAATCCTGATTCCATAAATAAGTTTCTGTCTTCTCAGGAGTTCTACATTGTATCATTACCCCATCGCCACATCGTGAAATGACTAGATCGAAGCAAGAATCAAATGCTCTTATGGATCGAAGCGCCATACTTTCCCACCCCATTGGTAATCGCGGACAACATGTAAAAGAGTCAAGACCCGTGGGGATAATTCCGAATAAACCCTCAAGGATTACTCGAGCGTATAGCGCACTCTCTGCAGAAAGATGTCTTTGATTACCTTCAGGAAAAGCCTCGACGGCGTAAGGCACATGATCGCCAAGCAATCTGTTACGGGAATATTCGAGGAGTCGCGAAATCCCTAGCTCAGTTTCACCTGCATAGAGAATACCTCGCAGTGCATACAAGGTTGATCGATCCCAGTACGTGGCTTCTCCCGCCTGCGTGACGAGTCCGCCGTTTACCCACAATCGGGATGACAACAATGCTGCGATGGTCTGTTCCTTACGATCCAAGATATTCATTGTCAACGGCACGCAGATCCAAGAACGCAGAATGTCATTTCCTTCGTAGTATCGATAAGTCTCATACCCCTCGATGGTTGCACCAAAATGGGATTCAATTGCTTGCCGAAGGGTAACGGCTTCTTCCTCTAAACGATAAGCGGTATCCCCTTTTGCCAATTCTCGTGCTAGCTGTGCCGCGGAAAGCAAGGCCCCATATGCGAGCGAAGATGTGAAAAGATTGGCGTCACCGCTAGGAAACCGATTCTCAAGTTCGTCCGAGTCCGATGCGATAACGCCATCTTTGGTTCGTTTCCGCCAGCAAAATGCCAAACACCATTCGATAGCAGGCCACAGCTGCTCGGCTATGCTCCGGCTGCCGCTCGCCAGCGCGAAACGCGCAGCACCATAGGCATACATCGCAGCATCGCCGCGATCTCCAGCCCCTTCCCAGATATCCACACCTTCTGCGATGATAGAGGATGGGATGGGATGGAAGTCAGGTCCCATGAACGGCATGTAAAGTCGATAGGCATTCAAGGAAGCCTCCATCGCATCTTTCTCTCCTAAAAAAGGAAAAAACGGCCCCGCATATTCCGCTTGATCATTGGTCCAAACCGCAGCGTAATAAGATCCGCCTCCTGGGCAATGCATCAAACCACTCTTGGTGCGAAAAACGCTCTCCGCCGCGCGGATTTTGGCCATATTAAACATGCGATTTAAGTGGGGCTCTGGCGTTTCAAGCTGCAAGGACGATCCGATGTCCTGCAAAAATTCCCGCCGCTTCTTCTCCTCGATTTCAATATCCACTATTTCTTTGGTCGCATATAACGTTGATGCGCAAATCCACCCCATGTAAACCAACGATTCACCTGCCTCGAGGATCACGGATGCCGGTGCATCATGTCCCGCTTCCACTATATAGATCCCCTTCGTACCTCTGCGATATGTTGTTGATGCAATCTCCTCTATCTCAAGCCGCAGCGAACCCTCGGTCATATTCTGAACCTCTACGCGTTCTAACACATGCGGGTTATCCCGCGCAGGAAATACAGTTCTGCGTACCAGAACCCCTTGATCGGATACAGAAACCAATTGCAGCATCCCGTCGAACGTAATTCTAACCAATTTTTCTTGAACAGGTTGACCCTCTACACGCATAGTCGGTAATAGCTCATGTCCGAACACCTCGATTAAACTCGCGTGCGTATCATTCGGAATCGTTCGCAAACCAGGCCAAACTACTTTGCGTTTTAAAATAACGCCCCCCTCTACATCTATGCCGTAAGTTACGATCAGGGAAACCTCTTTCCCACTCATTTCTACATGATCCTGGTGGGCAAGGTCTCCGAGATGAATGTCCCAGACTATTTCTGCTCTTTCGCCTAAGTGCCAACGCATCCTTCCGCCCCCTACTCGTTTTATATAACCTTACTTCGATAGGATTGCTTCTATGACAACTTGTGGGACTATCTGCCGGATAGCTGGAGTAGTCCTTGCAATAATTTCTTCAACTACCCCTTCCTCCTCCGGAACTCCGTTGGCGAAACACCGTGAAACTTTGTGAATTGTTTGGTAAAATGATGGACCGACGAATACCCGAAATCCTCCGCAATGGCCGTTATGGAGCGGTTGCTTTCCCACAGAGCTGTTTCCACTTGCCTCATAATGGCCTTGGTCCAATACGCTTTGGGCGAGATCCCTGTAGCTTGCTTGAATAGCTCATGAAATTGGGTTTTACGAAGCCCACATTGGCTCATCCATTCGTCATAACCTCGACTAGCATTCGCTTCCCTGTCCATTCGCTCGATGATCGGGATGATTCGGTAATCGATGAAGTATGGCGTTGAAACCATTTGTACAAGCGCTAAAAGGAAAGCTTTGACGAGATTACTTACGATCAATTCGGAGTAGTGGTCACTTTTCCTCGACTGAGTTACAGCATGTATGAATAGTTGACCAAGTGAAGCATCATGCTGGATCGGCGTCACGACGGGAAGCATGGCCAGCTCTGGACACGGGACAATACGCGTCAGCAAATCACGATTGAAGTCAGACTCGTCCCAAACGAGATGTTGACTACTTCTCAATTTGACATTCCAGAGATCACAATACAGATTGTAGGTGGCTAACGGATACTCTGGATGGGCGTAAAAGGAATGACTAACCTCGGGTGGAAAATAGATCAGATCCCCCTTCTTCACAGGATATGTTTTCCCTTCTGCGGAAACCGTCCCTTTGCCTCCAGCAACGAAATGAAAGGCATAGCAATACCCGATCCTGCCCACCTCAGCTTGGTTTCGTTCGACTGGAAATTGATAATAATGGCCTACTCTTACATAGGGATTAACGGCAGTTAAGGAAGTCATAGTAACCCTCGCAATCAATAGTAAAATGACGAATTGAATGATCGGAAGAATTGATCAATCGTCGAACACTGAGGCAAATACAACGACCACTTGAAATGTTATTATTTTCTATATTACAACAGATGTTGGAGGGTGAGTAGGTTGATTAAGCAAAATGCAAGCGGAAGTTTAACTACCGAACAATCGCAGTTTTACGAGGAACAGGGCTATCTCATCATCCCCCAGTTATTGTCAAAAGAAGATTTAGCCTCCGCTCGTGAAGCGATGACTCAGAAGGTGTCGATGATTGCGGATGAACTGTTCGCAGATGGACTTATCACGGATAAGCTTGAAGATCGGCCATTTCCAAATCGCTTAGCTGAGCTATTTCAGGATTTATCCGCCGAAAACTTTCTGAAATACGGCCGAAGCTGGCGTGACCGCATCCCTGGCTACTTCACCTTGATGAGCAACCCGAAAATTTTGGATGCGGTAGAATCATTAATTGGCGGAGAGCTATTCGCGAATCCGGTATACAACGTGCGCCCGAAGGTCCCGAAAGTAGCTGCTGGCGCAGTTCCTTGGCATCAAGATAAATCGTATTGGCCGGATGCCAATGCGAATCCCGTTATTACCGTCTGGATCCCGCTTGTCGATGCGAATGAAGTGAATGGATGCCTTCATATTAAGCCCCAGACACATCGCAAACGCGTGCTCAAGTGGCATCGTGAAACCCACACAGGAACAGGCTATACAGCGCTCAAAGAAAGTCAACTTGGCAAAACGGAAACCGTTGCCCTGCCTGTCCCCGCAGGAAGCGCGATTCTGTTCAACGATCGCTGCCTCCATATGTCAACGCCGAACATGTCCAATGAGGTTCGATGGAGTGTTGATCTGCGCTATCAGCCTACAGATCAAGATCCTATGCTGCAGCACGGAGCAGGCTTTTTAGCCAGAAGCTACAAATATCCATCACGTGTGGCTACGCTGGAGGATTGGCTGGCCGGTAGACCCGAGCACGTGGAATAAGTGATAGATGCGGTTGGGTAATGGTGGTGGAAAGGCGCAATCGCTAAACAACTTGTATTAACTGGAAAATATACAGCTATTTATGAGAAATCCCCTCGAAAACTCGATTTAAATGGAAAACATGTAGGTAATTCTGCCTCTTTTGTTCAGATCAGGTTAAATGGTTAAAATTAACTGTAGGTTATCCATCTATTCTGAGTTTTCTCGGAATATCGAAAGATTTAACTGTATAAAATCCATCTATTTACCTGGAGCCTAGAGATGGCCAAATAACATGAAGTTTCCAGTAATCGAATACTTATACTTTGATATAAAAGGCAGTCCTGAAAGTAGATGAATCTACTGATGAGCGCCTTTATCCGCTGATCTACGCGGTTCCCACGCTAGCGCAGCAAAAAGTCCTTCGGATTCATGTCCGAAGGACTTGCATCATTCACAAGGGTTTACACACCGCTCTTGCGAATCCAAACTGTCATCTCGCCTACACCTCGATTGCCCCAGAGATAATACGGCACCGCCTTCAGCTTCACACGTTCTGAAACCTTCTGCTGTGTGAATGGACGGTACGGCGTATCCTCCGACCAAGAAGCGGACTCATTGGCATAGCCTTCCGCCGCAATCACGACGGCACCACCTAACAAGTCATCTTCGTAATTCACTTGCAGCTTCTGCATCGCATCAACCGATACCATCGCTAGAGGCGTACCATTATCTACTTCTTCCAGACAATAAACGAGTGGACCACGTTCAATCGCAACTTTACCAGCATTTGCTCGGATCTCGGGATGAGCGATAGTCAACTGGGCATCGACCGGAAGCTCCCACTCCACGATGTCCCCTTGCAGCCATTGCCTCTCAACCGAGGCATAGCCATTCACTGCGTCATACGTCGTCAGAACGCCGTTAATTTTCATGACAGCTCTACCTTGGCTCCAGGATGGGATGCGCAGCGCAAGCGTAAACGTATCTTGCGGAGCCAGCGATAGCTCTATTCTGACATAACCTTCCCATGGAAGCTTAGACTGCTGGGTAAATGCAACTTCGCCAACGGCAAGCTCAAAGCGAGCCTCGCTGCCGATAAATAGATGTGTGTAGACCGTATTTTGCGCTGGGGAAGATGTGTAGATATAGCTGTTCAATGAACTAAGCAGGCGTGCCACATTCGGAGGGCAGCACGAGCAGCCAAACCACTTCTGCCGTTCAGCTTTGACATGATGGCGACCTGGATTCAACTCTGATGCTTTCGGCCAAACTTCTAGCGGATTCACATAGAAATAATGCTTGCCATCCTGTGACATACTGCCAATGACATTGTTGAACAACGCCCGCTCCATGACGTCCGCATAGTCACTCTTTGCTTCGAGCTGCAGCATACGCTGGGCAAAGAATATGAGGCCGATTGAGGCACACGTTTCAGCGTAAACCGTGTCGTTGGGCATATCATAATCGAAAGTGAATGCTTCACCGTGATGCGTTGAGCCTATGCCCCCTGTGATGTACATCTGCTTCTTGGTTGTGTTATCCCATAATCGGCGGCATGCCTCGAGTAAATCTTGATCTCCCGTCAATCTGGCTAGATCTGCCATGGCTGTATACATATAAACAGCACGAACCGAATGACCGATGGCGACTTCCTGCTCGCGCACGGGCTTATGTGCCTGATTGTACGCCAACTGTTCTGCTGTCGGAATCGGTTGCTTCTTTTTCGTCCAATGGCTGTAGCCTTCTCTTTCTTTACATTCTTCAATTAGAAAATTTGGCTCTGTACCGCGCTCATCAATGAAAAATTGAGCCAGCTTCACATACCGTTCTTCCCCCGTTGCCTGAGCAAGCTTAACGAGTGCAAGCTCGATTTCTTGATGCCCGTCATAGCCTCGTAGTTGACCAGGCTCACGGCCGAAAATCGTTTCAATATAGTCAGCGAATTTGCACATGACATCTAGCAGTTTTCTTTTTCCCGTCGCATCATAATAAGCAACAGCCGCCTCCATCATGTGACCAGCACAATATAATTCATGCGCTTCATACAAATTCGTCCATGCCTGACCTGGCTCTTTGATCGTAAAATACGTATTCAGGTAACCGCTCTCATGCTGAGCTTTGGCAATCAAATCAATGACTTCATCCGCCGTTTGTTCCAACTTAGGATCTGGCGTATTCGCCAGCGAATAGCCAACCGCTTCGAGCCACTTGGCAAGGTCGCTATCCTGAAACACGAACCCGCCAAACTCTCCTTCTTCGAGCCCTGCTGCAATACGGAAATTGCGAATGGCATAACTAGGCTCTGCATCAGCAATCGCATCATTCAAGGCATCCCATTGATACGGAATAACCGTACCTCGTACAAGTTCCATAAACGGATTCCAGAATGAATCTTGTATGCGTACCTTGTTGTAGGCTGCCTGTGTACTCGTGGAATTCACCATATGTAGAATCTCCTCTTGTTTTCCAATTTTATATAACATTTGATTATCAACTACTAACAGTTTATCCTTATAAATAAAGAGAAACTACGAATAATTCAAACCTATTTTATATAAAATTTAACACTGCATAAGAGAGGGAAAACGATGAGTGAACTTGGCCATATTTGGATGGAACTACCACCCCTGCCCTATTACCTCATGATTGGCTTGTCCACCTACCGTCCAGGTGAAATGCACCCGAGCCGACGTAATTTAGGCATTTTCGATCTTCTCTGGGTGACCAAAGGGACCTTATATATCGGTGAAGATGATAAAGAGTGGGAGGTTACGGAGGGACAAACCTTATTATTGCTGCCAGATCGCTACCATTATCCCGTCAAAGGCTGTGACACAGAGACTGTTTTCTATTGGATTCATTTCGACTTTCATGGCGTCTGGCAGCAAACGTCTGATCAGGATCTAGGGACTATTTACCCTCAAATTCGTAAGTCTTGGGAGAATCCGTATCGGATTCGCATCCCGCAATATGGCTCTCCGCCAGAGTTCGCGCTTGCCGAGCGACATCTCCGCAAACTGTTGACGGATTCAGATTATCATCGTTCAGAGTCATATTGGAGTGAGCAACAACTTTTCATGGAACTGCTTCGTCTTCTTGATGCTGGACATACCCGCAACGATGCGTCACCCGCCCTGAAGCTCGCCGACAAAATCGAAACTTATTTGCGCCAACATTATCAATCCGATGTAACGAATACCTCACTCGCCGAAGAATTTCATTTTCATCCGAATTATATCGTCAGATGTATGAAAGAAATCTATGACTGCACGCCAATGGCCTATCTGCACGACTACCGAATTGAGCAAGCGAAACTGCTGCTCATTAAAACAGAGTGGTCCATTGCGCGAATCGCTGAGCATATTGGTTTTCTAAACGCCCCTTACTTCTCCAATTGCTTCAAGGCAGCTACAGGCATCTCACCCCTGCGGTTCCGGAAGCAATACTCAGCATGAGTATTGCTTCTTGGAGTAGTCTCTCACGATTAGTAAGCCTGCCTGATGAGAGTATTACTATCGAAGTCCTCCAACGAGAAATAAGCACACTTAGCTTGTCTATTCCTGCTACTGCAGGGGTATTTCAACGGATAAGACCTCCGTATGTGCTTATTCAATGACTTACCTGTAAGGGCAAAACAAAGAGGCTAAGCGCAACATGCGACTTAGCTTCTTTGAGGGACAGCTGCTTCAACACTTTTAACCCCCGTAAAAATTCGCCCGAGGGCCCTTCACATCTAGCTTTATTCGAAACAATCCACCAGCATGGGGTTGATTCTCTCGTTCAGACTCGCTGACACCTACACTAGCCGTGGTGATATACAATTCATCCATGTGCTCCCCGCCAAATGCACAAGAGCTTGTTCTCTCCACAGGGACAGCAATCGAGCCTATTTTCTCACCAGTGATGGGGTTATAACGTCCTACCTGCCAGCCTCCCCATTGCGCAATCCATAACATGCCATCGTTATCCACAGCCATCCCATCTGGAAAACCTTCACCCTCCGGTATGATGACCACGGTGCGTGGATGCGAGATCCTCCCCGATTCACCATCATAGTCATAAGCTACGACTTTCTTCGTCGGCGAATCGATGTAATACATGATGGTGTTATCGGGGCTCCAGCCTAGCCCATTAGATACTGTAATGCAACCATTCTCGAAGGTACGAACTGTACTGTCGATATCCAGACAATAAAGTGAACCAGTTGTAACCGACTCATTTTGTGCCATCGTGCCTGCCCAGAATCTTCCAGCTCGATCACATTTTCCATCATTAAACCGATTGTTTGGCAAATGACTCTCTGGATCCACAAGGGGTGTTAACGTCTCGGTTTCCAAATCTAGCAGATGAAAGCCTCGCTCCAAGGCAAGAACCACGCCACCCTGCTGTCTTGGCACGGCGGCTCCGACCTTTTGATCCAATGGTATTGTTCGGTTGCTTCCGTCAGCGGGTTTATACAGATGTATCGCTTGTCCATTAATATCAACCCATATTAATTGCTCTCTCGTGTGGTCCCAGACAGGACCTTCGCCAAGATTAGCTTTTACATCCCCTATGCGTTCAATTTCATGTGCCATTTCCAGGCCTCCTTGGAGATTTATTCGTAATCGTCGTCATGCATTTTGGACGCTGAAACGGGTCAAAAGTTGTGCCCCGCTGTTCTAACTTCCGTCTAGCAGTTCCCTACTAGCGTGGTCATGAATATGATTGAAGTACCACATGTCTTGGGAAAGGGGAGCCTTTATGATTATCCATAAAGCTGTGCGCGTTTCAAAGCCGAGAATATCGTCGACTAAGCCACGCCTGATTGCATCTATTCCCGTCAGCAGTCCGGCTGTATACTTCGCCATCAATCCCTTAACGAATCGGTTATATTTTATTCAAGGTGACAACCGCCTTGGTGTTCTGGATACCAAAACCAACAAAATCATAACCACAATTACCATTGGAAAAATGCCTTACTACATGGCTATCAATACGCGTACGAATCGTATTTATGTATCCAACTTTTATGATGGTACCGTTTCTGTTGTCAACGGCCTTACAAACCGTGTTATTTCTACAATCAAGGTTGGTGAACGCAGCGATCATATCGCGGTCAACACACATACGAATCTGGTATACGTTTCAACCATCTCCTTACGTTCGCGGAACGCCAATCTCGTCGTTCTGAACGGAGCTACAAATAAAGTACAAAGCAAAATTCGATTCACAGGACGCCCAGCTCAAATCTTAGTCAATGCTTTGACAAATCGCATCTACGTAACGAATACAACCACGAATACATTAGCCGTAATCCGAGGAGATAACCATAAGATTATAACTACCCTGAAGGTCGGAATAAACCCTGTCATTACACCAGTTCTTGATAGGAAAACAAACCAACTATATATCGCTAATAATCTAAGTAGATACAGCTCCGTCGTGAACTTGCGTACCTTAAATGTCCGAAAAGTTCAGCTTGGAAGACGACAAAGAGAAATTACATTGAACCCCCTTACGTATCGGATTTATATTTCTAGTGCACAAATTTCCGTGAAAGGCCGGCTTTTTGTTCTGAATAGCAGAACGAACAAGGTCATCGGTTCATTAACCGTACCTGCTTTTACGGATGTGCTGATTAATCCGAAAACGAACCACTTATTCGTTTCGGAATCAACAGAAACAGGAGCAGTTCCACTAATCGTCTATCATGGCAGCAGCCTAAAGCCTATCACGAAGCTCAAAGTTGCCGCTGGGTCTGGATCTTTGCTTCTTAACCCGCGCACGAATCGCATTTATGTAGGCGGAGAAAAGACAATCTCGGTTATTCAGGACTAGGAGGAAGCATAGTAACATCTGCAATATACCATATGGGGAACTAATAGTTTCTTGTGAGAGGGTTTAAGTCCAAAAAAGACGGGTCATACTTAATAGTATCTACTATGTAAGGAGTGGGCCGTATTTTAATAAATATCCTGATAGGTTTTGTTGTTCCCTGGTTATTCGGGATTGCCTTGTTTAAAAAAGCTCCAACCCTTGCCATTCTCATTTTTCCTGTCACTGCCTTTATCTCATTGCTTATTAATGTATTTGGATATCATATGAAATTTTGGCATTTTACACCACTAATTGAAGGTGTTGAAACGATTTCTTCACTCCCTTTTGACATAGGATTCTATCCCTTGACAGGCTGTATAGCTATCTACTGGATTGATATAAAGAAGAAGCATCCTCTGATTGTCCTGATTTTACTTTCGATCCTACTGACAGGTCTTGAATATATCGCCTATCTCGTTGGCAAAGTTGTATACAGCCATGGTTGGACGATCGGATGGACTTTCGTCTCTTATTTTGTCGCTTTTGCTGCTGTTTATGGATTCTATGCGCTAGCGAGAAAGCACAGGGTAAACTTTACTAGTTCAAAGTAGATAGGACGCTGTAATGAAAAAAAATGGTATCCGACACTACTAGACGAGCCCGAAGTATCCTTGCCAGCATATATGACGAACGTGAAAGGAATTCTAATCTAACAAGGAAGAAGCAGCAGACTGGAGATGAACTCCTGATCTACTGCTTTTTTATTTATGCTGAATCGTGGAACCAAGCAAGGATATTGACAAGCCTTCGGAAGATCAAAAATAAAGTGAACATGCAAAGGCTGTAAGCGTGTTTTTGCCAAAAAAGGAGCTAAGCGCAACCACCCGCTTAGCTCCTTTTCCCCTATTTTTAAAATATTCGCTGCTTCCAACCCAGCAGCTTAGCAAGCGCTTCGACATAATAGTAATCACCATAAATGAGCGAAACGTTCACGTTCTGTCCCGCAGGCTTATTTCCAGTACCCTCGAGTAGAATGGCTTGGTGTTCTGGTTTATCCCACGTACCATAATTCACAGTAAGTGACAGCAGCATTCGTTCCGCAGCACGGAGATACATGGCACCTTCGTTGGCTGGTAGGAAGGCCGCTAGTTCAATCAACCCAGAAGCTGCGCAGGAAGCGGCCGATGTATCTCTTGGCTCGTTATCCAGCGACGCATCCGCACGGAAATCCCAGTGTGCCACGTGATCTTCAGGCAGACACGCAAGGAAGTAGTTCGCCACGCGTTGTGCCGCTTTTAAGTACTGGGTGTCTCCAGTGAATCGATACACATTGGCCAAGCCGTGCAGGGCCCAAGCTGCGCCTCGGCTCCAAGCCGATTGCGGGCCGGCACCTTGGCCGCCAAACGACTCAATCAGCTCGCCTGTCTTCGGATCGAAGCTCAAGATATGGTTCACGGAGCCATCTTCACGGATGAACTTTTGAACAACGGTATCGGCTTGTGCTCTTCCGATATGTTCAAAACGCGGATCCCCTGTCATCTCGGCTGCCCAGAATAAAATGGACAGATTCATCGTGGAATCGACGATCGACCAACCTAACTTATCTTGGTTCCACGCGCGTAGGAAGTTACCTGCAATGTTGAAACGACCTGCCAGGAAATTGGCTGCTTGCAGTCCCCGACGCAATCCATCTTTATCACCCGTTAACTTATGTTTAATGACCGCTGTCGGCAAATATTGGAAACCGACGTCATGATGGAAATTATTATCTTGAATACTTTTTTGCTCGAACTTGCCGTCCCACTCCCAAGCTGCTTCCTTGTAGTGTTCTTTGCCTGTCATCTCATGCATAATCCAAAGAATCCCTGGCCAGAAGCCTGCAGTCCACCAATCGATCCGCATATCATCATAGATACCGTCATCATTAGCAACGTGGGGGGATTTGTCTCCGATTTGCTCCATCATGCGATCCACCTTCACTTGCAGCTCTTTCCATACTTCCGGCAAAATGTCCCCAAGCTTCTGTGCGTTCTGCCAGTTTACTGCATCCTTAAGTTCACTCATCTTATAATCCTCCTCGAAGTGGGTTTACTTCACAACTTTTATGACTGCTGTTACCGTAGACAGACCTTCACATGCTACGCTGACAACGGATGTGTATGTCCGCTGAACAGCACTATTCCCCTGTGTTAAGGACACAAGTGATGATGCCGGTCCACCTGCACTGACGAAATCCGTAACCGTCATGCCAGCAGGCAGTCCACCAGTAGGATCTACGTAAATTCCCGCACGACCACTGGCAAGCTGAACCTGCCTCGAACCACGAATTGTGCCGAGATTATCGAGCAGCTTCCCATCCCCTGCTAACCCAAAGCGAACAAATCTAGCTGCATCGGGACAAAAGATACCTTTCGCATCATACGCTCCAACTTCTACGTAAACTCGTCCATCCTCTAAAGTTTCCGTCGTTACTTGAATCTCTGCAGGTTCACCCCACGCGTCCGACTGATACGTAAATTGCAGCTCGTCGCTTACAACCTCGCCATTGCAGGTGGCTACCGCTCGCAGATGATAATCACCCGCGGTCAGCTCCGTTTCCCAACGTAGACCCGCGCAAGGGAAATCTTGTGAATCGCGCTGCTTTACGCCCAAACTCTTTCCATTAACAAAAAGCTCAACTTGTTCAGCGTTTGAGTACACTTTAATCAGCTTCCGCTCTCCTTCAGCTCCCCAGCGAATCGGCATCGTATGACCATAAATACGAACCATCGGCTTGTCTGACCAATAAGATTGGAACACATAAAAGGCTTCTTTCGGTGTCAGATCACGCTCGACAATCCCCTTCATGTTCAGATAGGGAATCGGGGAATCTGGCCTCACCGGTGTTGCAAAATCCTTGAAAGACCACTGCGCAGCACCCGTCAGCCAATCCATCTTCTCCTGCGATTTCAAGTACCAATCAATCATTTCACAAAAGTACGTTTCCGACCAATCGCCATCACGTGATACGCGCGGTTCACCACCCGTCAATAAATAATCCCCATCACGCTCGTCAGTAACGCCGTCATCAGTATTCTTCACAAATGCAAAGCCCGTGAACGGCTGCTCCACATGCCGAGTTGGCAAATTGTCTGCTCCCCACTCCATATGGAAGAACGAGTCCACATTCTCAAACGCCGTCTGGCAACTTGACTCATAGTCGGTATACACGCCACGATACCAGCCTGCCCAAATGGAAGGTGAATACACATCGATAATATCCTTGCAAAATTCACATCGGCGAATCGCTGTTAATCGGCTTGGGTCCAGCTCATGCGACAGATCATGCAACGCTTTCATGAAAGTTCGAATTTCTTGCTGATCAAAATGATCGAAATCGCATTCCCAATCGTTCTCATTACCCAATCCCCATAAAATCACGGAAGGATGATTATAATGCTGTCCAATCATCGCCGTAAGCATATCGATGCATTGTTGACGATACTCCGACCCACCAAGTCCACCGCGACACCAAGGAATTTCCTCCCAAACGAGAATGCCCAACTCATCACATAGATCCAACACAATACGAGACTGTTGGTAATGCCCAAGGCGGATGAAATTCGCGCCCATCTCCTTGATGAGCTGCATTTCTTCACGCAGCATTTCCTCTGTCATCGCCGCCCCGACTGCTGCATGATCCTCATGTCGATGCGTGCCGCGAAGCAAGAGTCGTTCGCCATTCAGCTTAAACGGACCTTGTTTCACAAACTCAAACGTTCGGAAGCCGAACCGCTCTTGGTTTGTCGTTTCGCCATCCGCACATTCGAGGGCAACGGAGCAGTTGAACAAATAAGGGTCTGTAACTGACCATAGATGTGGATTCTCAACCTCGAAGGCCGCAATCTCCTTCTCATCCTGCCATGCTGGTAAGGAAATCTCCTTTTGGCCAACAACTGTGCCATCTTGCTGCTTCAGCACAATCGTAAGTTTGATATTCTCCGCGAGCTGATCGGGATTATACAACTTAGCTCGTACCTTTACTTTCCCGCTTCCAGCTGTTTGTGCATAAACTTCGTCCACTTGCGTTTCCACATGCACCTGTGCCAATGAAATCTGTGGTACATAGACGAGGTTCAGATAACGATACACACCGCCATAGAGATTGAAATCACTAGCATCCGAAGGAATCGTCTCCAGTTCTCGGCTGTTATCACATGCAATAGCTACAGGCACACGACCCACATATCGCTCGATCTCCTTGGCCCGCTCCATTGCTTCCGTAATATCTACCGTGAACTCATCGTATCCGCCTAGGTGGGAATCCACCTTTTCGGTATAGACGTACACCTCTGTGCGCTGACCCGCACCTTCAAAATGCAGAAGTGTTCTCCCCTTGGGATAAGGGTTATTTACCTCTAGCTTATTCCGATACCAGCCTTGTCCTTGATAATATTTATGATCGGGATCCATCACATCAGTCCCGTTATACGTATGCGGAAGCGTAACCGATTCCCATGGCACATTATAATGATTTTGCAGCTTATCTGAACGCCATACCTCCCAAACACCGCCTAAGGAACCGCGATAGTGCTCCCATTGCTCATTTAAACGTTGTTTCAACATCGTACATGTCTCCTCCTAGTTGCGCATTCACTTGTCTACATCGTATCAAAAAAAAGGTCGAAAAAGTTTAGGCCTCTTATGATAAAATGTTGTTAGAATACGATGAGGAGACCTCCTATGAAGCTGATGAATTACATGAACTTAAACGTGCACCCGGTGCAATTATCATTTTTCAAAGATCGAACACTTGCCTTCGAAGAAGTATTTCATGCTCATCAGGGTATGGAGCTTCTCGTCGTACATGAAGGCACTGGGATCGTCGTAATAGAACAACAAATTGTCGAGCTGTCGCCAGGCTCCATTTTCATCTTTAGACCGTTCCAGCTGCATCGCATCCGGATACACAATCTGCCTCAAGACAGTTACATCCGCTCGCTATTCGTTCTTGAACCCGCTGTCCTAGAGTCAGCACTCTCAGCCTTTCCAAGTCTATGCGAGTTCCTCATGAAGTTATGGAAGGATCCGCTTATGCCGCAGGCATTTCGGAGTGAAAGCCTTCCGGAGCTTGAAGTCTTACTGCGCAGCTATATGCCTAGACTGGATGCTGCAAAGGAACGAGGACCCGAGCGACTGCTCGAAGAGCAGTTGCTTTTCCTCACAGCTTTCTTGCACCAGCTCCGCTCGGATGCCGAGAAGACCAGCGATTCACGATCGGACTCAGTGCCTCATCTTTCAGGTAGAAGCTCATCCACAGCCGAGCGAATGCTCGCTTGGATTGAAGCACATTACATGGAGCCCTTCAAGCTCGATGAGCTCGCAGCTGCGGTTCACCTAACGCCCAACCATGTATCTGCTACCTTTCATCAATCCATAGGCAGCACCATAACAGAGTACTTGACCGCACGTCGGATCCGACAAGCGTGTTGGCTTCTGCGTACGACAGATATGTCCGTACAAGATATTGGTGAGGCTGTTGGATTGGGTAACTTCTCCTACTTCTGCCAACTCTTTAAGAAACATGTGGGGTTCACGCCCTATAAATTCAAAGGAATGAGTGCCTATACCATTTTCATAGAGTGATACGCACGGGTTCAGATTCTTTAATTATATCCAGACTTTACCATGAGATCCGACTCTTGGCATGTGATAATGACAACATGAGAATCTAAACCTAGATGGAGGGTATAACGTGCCGAATTGGATTATTCGAAAATTACAGCAACCGGACGATTTTAAAGCGGTTGCACCGCTTCTAAATCTGATCTGGTCGGAACCAACAACAGCAGATCAGCTAAACGAAGACGAGGACAAAATTCCTCCTGGCAAGCTTCACTACAATGAAGAAGGACAGTTAATGGGATGGGATCGTCCCAAATGGGTTGTAGAAGACGAGCACGGACAAATTGTCGGATACGCAATCGCATGGCGCGCTCCATGGACGGAGCCTGGCGCACTGATCTATAACCTCGTGGTTGACCCGAAAATTCGTGGTAACGGTGTTGGGAATGCCTTGTATGAGACGCTACGACAATGGGCTGTTCAGGTCAAAGCCTCGCGACTCATTGGCTATATGAAGGAGAGTGACGAGCGGTCCTTAGCTTTTGCTGAACGTCGCAATCACGTGAAAGAGCGCCATTCCTTTGAATCCGTCCTAGACTTGGCAGCTTTTGATGACGGTACACTCGGGGAATCCATCAAAGATGCCGAACGATCAGGCATCCAGTTCATTACTTTGGCGGATGAACCTGGGGAAGTCAGTGAGAGGAAGCTGCATGAGCTATATAAGATCACACATCCGGATATTCCGGGCTACTCTGGCGACTTTCCTTGGTTCGAAGAATGGAAAAAGTGGAGTATCGCGCAAAATGGCGTACGCCCCGAATGGATCCATATCGCCAAAGATGGCGAACGCTATATTGGTGTCGTAACGCTTCAGCAGAACGAGCAAACACGTGCCATGTATCATGAATATACCGGTGTACTTCCGGAATATCGAGGTCGGCGGATTGCACTCGCCTTAAAAATGCTCGGTGTGCAAACCGCTCGTGCCTATGGAGTGCCTTATTTGAAAACACACAATGATTCCATGAACGCTCCTATGCTGCGCATTAACCGCGATTTGATCGGCTTCCGCGCAGAGCCTGGAAGTTATAAAATGGTATGCGAGCTACGCTGATGAGCAATATGTATACAGAAAACCGCCTTGCGAGAATTCGCAGGGCGGTTTATATTATTCAGGCTCCACTCGATCTGGGAGTTGGGACACATAACTATCCGATAATTGCAGTAACTTTAACGCATGATTAAATTCATCTACGGTTGCCGACTGATGTTCAGTAGCATTACCGGCAAGTGTATAATAGCTGCCATCCTCGAACCCTTTACCCGACATGAAAAGCTCTTCACTATTTACAAATGAGCCTGTTGGCAAGTAGTAACGTTGTGGCAATAAGTTATAAGCCGTTTGGTTAAGTAAATCCTGACCAAAGTGAATATAGTCGGTCAACGGCACACCTAAGAGGTTCGCAACCGTAGGTAGAATGTCAACTTGACCACCAAGCTGACTTTGCACTTGCGGTGTGGTCACGCCTTCCGATGCAATAATAAGAGGAATATTGATGAGTTCTTTTTCGCTATATTCATGACCTAGTATTTCCGTCATCAATTGTTTGTCATCCGCTTTTAATGAAAATAAGGGAAGTCCGCGGTGATCCCCATAGAGAACAACGACACTATTCTCCCAAATTCCCCGCTTCTTCAAATCCTCGATAAACAATCCAAGTGCATAGTCCGCATAATTCTCTGCGCGAATGTAGTCTCCTACAAATGTGCCTTCGTACCGCTCAGGCAATGTCATTTTATATTTTCCTTCGGGAATCGTGAACGGGTTATGAGAGCTCATAGAAATCACGTGTGCGTAAAAAGGTGTTCCTTGATTTTGATAATTTTCTAATTCTTCAGCTGTTTTTCGGTATAACACTTCATCGGACGAGCCATAGAAGAAGGCATCCTCATCTTTGAAAAACTGTTTATCATAATACCGATCGTAGCCAATTGCTTGGTATAAATCATCACGGTTCCAGAACCCAACTTCATTCGTATGGAAATTCATCGTCGTGTAGCCTTGTTTCTGGAGAAGCTTCGGAAGGCTGGGTAAATCTTTCTTCCCATAGACTTGTGTAGCCGCGCCATCCGGCGGTACGTAATATGACGTATTCACGATAAACTCGGCATCCGACGTATTCCCTTGACCAATTTGCTGATAAAATTTCGGGAAATAATAGCTGGAAGCAGCCAACCGATTCAGGTTGGGGGTAATTTCGATCCCATCAATTTTCAAACCGATGAGGAAGTTCTGGAAGGACTCCATTTGAATGATAATCAAATTTTTGCCACTCGCTACGCCATGTAAGATTGGTTCTTCAAGCTCAACTTTATTCTTCAGAGCATCAATGGACGACTGTGTAATTTGATCCGGGCTAATGATTTCTTCTTTCTTTTGCGAAAGCAGATTATACATTTCATAATTTAATATGCCCATTTTAGACGCCTTCACATTTTCATTGAAAGAACTGCGGTTAGGAATCACACTCAGTGCGCAAAGTAATAAAGAGAAGCAAGCAACACTAGCCACGATTTTCAAGCTCAGGGGCTTCCATTCTCTTGTTTTCGGTTTGAAAAATGCAAAGAAAGCAACAATCACAATATCCAAGAAGAACAACAGATACTGGGGCTCAATCACAGAGAAAATACTCTTCTGGACTGCACCGACTTGCTTGGCTTGGGTTAAAACGTGATACGTAGCGATAACGCCAAAATGCTTATAATAAATAACAAGTGCAAAAAACAAAATGGTCATAATCAGGTCAACCGCGAGATACCAAGCGAGTTTATGCTTTTTCACAACATATTCAACCACGCAATACGTAATTAATATCGCAGGTATTTCTGTCAAAAGAATCCTTGCCGATGGACCTGTTTCAAATAGAATCATCCATGCTACATAAATTTTAATCACAATGAATAATGGAAATAAAAATAATCTATGCCTGAGCCGTTCCAACATAAGGATAGCTCCTTTCATTTACACACATTTGTCACAAAATGGACTGAAACGAATGCCGAATCACATCTCCCCTGCTAATGATGCCTACCAATACGCCTCTTCTTAGAACGGGTAGTTTTTTTATTCGTCTTTTCCCCAAAATAGCTGCGATTTGCTCAATATCCTCTTCTGCATCTACAGCAATCACCTTCTTCTGTGCTATTTTCATCACATTCAAAGGAAGCAAGTTGCGCACGCGATCTTGAAATTCATCATTATCGCCTTTGATCACAGCCGTGTAGAGATACGAACCAAATATATAATCATCATGCTTGCCGATATATCGCATAATATCCCCATCACTAATGTAGGCCACAACTTCATTCCGATAATTAACAACAGGAAGTCCGCTTATTCGGTGCATGAGGAACTTCTCAATAACCGCGCGAACCGTATCATCTTCTTTCACTTTAAAAACCTGACTGACCATAATTTCTTTAGCCTTCAAATTGTGCCCTCTCCCGTCTACTGTTGCCTTCTATTCAAACAAGAAGTATGATGACACTATATACTTGCATTATACAACTATGTCGGATGAAGTCAATCATTTAGAGAAAGTCGATCACCCCTACTTTGGAAGATATTCAAATAAAGCGGTGTATGTTACGATACAACCATAAAAGATTGCAAACACCTAACAAAGAGGTCTACTATAATGACAAAAAATCCCGTTGAAACCATTGAAGTTGAATTAGGCATCTTTATTCGCCGCTTTATCGCTGCAACTACAAATAAAAAAGTCGGCAATTTGGATCGTGCTGCTTATCTATTGCTGCATCAGATTTCGACACATGGATCCGCCGGCGTGAAAGCTTTAGCGGAGGAATTCCATCTCGATATGTCAACAATTAGCAGACAAACAGCTGCTCTGGAACAAAAAGGCTACCTCTATCGAATCCCAGATCCACAAGATGGCCGCGCCTACTCCATGCAGCTCACGGATAGCGGAACAGCGGAATTGGCTTTGAACAAGCAAGCTCGCTTGGAATATTTAACGAAGCATCTTCAAGATTGGACTATAGAAGATCAACAAAGGTTCGGTGAGTTGCTGAATAAGTTCAACTGTACGTTTTAAAATCCTCCCCTATCCTAGGGATACTATCCTTTTACGAGAAATAAACAGGTTGGTCTCCATCAGTCAGCATCGTGACAACAAAAAAACTTCCAGTCAACTAAACTGGAAGTTTTTTTGTTTTTATCATCTAGTTACCAAAACATCATCGAAGTAAGCTTTCGTATTCGCATACGTGCGTGCCCCGATCTTCCCGCTGGTTAAGGAAGTATCCACAACACTAAATTGTAGGGCACCATCTTTGTAAACCGAGATCGTGCTGCCATTCAAAACGATCTTGTACGAGTAGAACGTGTCGGCAGCAATACTTGGACTCGTGTAGGCTAATGTCGTTTTGACGCCAACGACCGATTTGACCAGTTCCATTTTCCTACTACTGGAATGATCATTATTTTTCAAGTAGAGCATGTAGTAGTTATTGGCATCGGTATAGCGAACTAATAAACCCGCGTCTTTGTTCCCATTCGTGTTGTTCGTTACGTTGACTTTCGCTTCTAATGTGTAATCAGTCCAAGTAGACTCACCAGCAATAGAGTAGCTATTGGAATTTCCCGCTTGCCCGCTGTATTGCGAGGATTGCACTGACCAGGTTCCGCTTGTCGGTGTCCAACCTGTCGCAAGACCATTGTTGAAATCGCTGAGAAGCAACTGTTGCGTTACGATTGGGCCCGACTGTACGGCGCTGCTTACCGCATTGGAAGTCGTATCCGTCGTATGGAAATAGTAGGAATGGTTACCGATTGGCAGCTTCGTCGTATATTTGTAAGCTTTGCCATCGCTGTACGTTACATCAGCCGGATCAACAGCTTCCATTTGGCGAACAATGCCATCCAAAATGAGCTCCATAGAGAATGGCTTCTCATTTTGCGCATCCGTGTACGTTGTGTTGAATGTGAAGTTTGTTGCTGCATCGCCAGAAGCATGATCTACGCTGATCGCACTTAGCGTCGGAGCCGTTCCACTAGCTACGTTCGTAGCTTTGATCTCATCCATAAACATTTCACCATAACCAACACTCGTTTGGTTCAACCAGATGGATAACGTCGCTTTCTTTTTGTTCACAGCTGGCGTTAACGTATCTAGATTATAGGCTAAGTCCGTCCATGTGGTCGGAACTGTAATCCAGCCGCCAGTCAGGTTATAGGTGCGCGTACCATCATTTAATTCGATTTTCATCTTGAGATTGGCATAGCTCGGGTTCTTTACCTTGAAATTCAAATAACGATAACCAGACAAATCAACGAAGTCGTGCCACGGTTGGAATTTCGCATTTGAATTAACAGCGGTCGGCGTTTGCGAGAATTTACCAACTGTAAAACCATCCAACGTTGTCTTCACGAATGCCGCTGTTCCTCCATTTTGTGTATACCAGTTTACCCATTCGCCGCTGCCTCCCACGGATCCCCAAATGCCGCCACCACCAAAATCATCATAGAGCAGTGGTGTTGAAGGATCTGGCAGAGGCGCTGCCACCGTGTAATGCGTTGAGCTGTAGCTTTGTCTACCTGCTGCATCTGTCCCTCGGATGTCCACTCGCTTATTCGCATAGGCAACTGACGCACTTTCGTCAATCGTCGCTGCATACACTGCACCCGAAACGGACATCGGTAAGAATGTACCCGAAGTGCCTGTGGATGAATATTCAAGATTACTCAATCCTGTTGCAGGACCGCTAAATACGGTTACGTTACCTCGCACATAATCGCCGATGGTCGGTGATGTAATTGGGAGTGTCGTCGGTGTCACACCGCCTGTTGAGCTTGCCGTCGAATGCGCACTCAATCCCATTATCGTATACAAAAGGCCTGCTTGAATACTGATGCTGAACTCGTTGTAACGCCATTGATTTGTATCATCCAGATACAGAGAACGGTCTTCATACCAAGGACTTACACTTGTTTTATCCTTCGTGTCCTTCATATTCGGTCCGCTGACCATCGCGCCAGGGAACACGACGCCAGAACCGAGTTTGGAGTTAGCACCCTCATCGAAACGGGTATGCGGGTAAGTGACGAAGTCTGAACCAATACCCGAAACCCAGCTCATATTCCAAGGATTTTCCCCGAAAATCCAGTACATTCCCTTCTCGACCGCGCGCAGCGCAGCAGGATCCTGGAATAGCTCATAGTAACGCATCATGTCGCCAAGATAAGAAGCATGCGGCTCATTCACTCCGAAATTCTTAAATTGGTTCAGTACGCTATACGGAGTGTCGTCCGTTGAGGATAGAAAGTAATCAACCTGCTGTTTCAATAGCTGCTGAATATGAGTTTTCGTTGTGGCATCTGCGACAGGATAGAATTCTGCCAGAGACATCGGTCTCATATCCCAATAATTCGTTGAAGCCAAATCGGTAAAGACAAGTGTATTGATATTAGCAGTTGCTGCATTTTTGTAGGCTACGTTGTTCGTCAACAGATACAGCTCTACATCCGCTAGAAGCTTGGAATTCGGAATGCCGCCACGAGTTGAGTAAGAACCTACAGGCCCGTTCGGATTCGCAACAACATAATTGTAAAAAGTAACGGCAGCCGCTTCACAATTGTTCGCGAAGGTTGTGAGAGCCGTGACCTTCGCTGGCGCGATGTCACCTTTGGCGATCGCTGTGCGGATAGCCCTTGCTGTAGCAGCAAGCGTTCCCGCTGCTTTAGCGGATCCTCCTACACCTAAGCCGGAGAGCTTGCGATCATCCGCTGTGCCGTTAATGTTATCCGTCGATTTACTCGGATGAACAAAGCTTGCATTGTTCTTGAGATCATACATTTCACCGCCGAGTTGATTCGCGAATTTGACCAAATACTCACTGCCAAATACGGCTTCATCAACAAGATCAGGAATACCATTGCTGTCATTATCAAACTTGGAGCTGGCTGCGTCGGCATGTCGGATATAGGCTAAAGCAATTTCGCTGCCCACCCATTGGTTTCCGCCATATTTACCGTAATCTCCAGCATCATACCAACTGCCTGTCAAGTCGTAGTGCGTCAAGCCATCTGCCGATTGGGCATCGTCCAAGTGACCAGCTGCATGATAAATATTAGCGGATGGTGCTACCGTGCTATATCCAGCAGGATAGGCATCGGAGGTTGCCACACTCGCGCGTAAGATCCGATAGAAAGCGGTCATTTCATCCTTGTAATTCGACCAAATATTCGGTTGAATCGCGAAAGGGAAGGAGGAAATGCTATTGCTGACAACGGTATAATTCGTACCGCTAGCCGTGATGGATGAGAAATCGATCGAATATACGTGTTTATTCCAAAAGAAACCATCGTACGTCATATTTCCAGTTGCAACGACTGTTGCACCATTCTTTACGACATAAGACGTATCCGTTAGAGCAAGCTGCGCTGTCACCTTGGCGTTTTTAAAAGCACCAGCGTTGTACCCCGCTTGGCTGACTGTAACATCGATGACTTGAGCGCTGTTTGTAACGACAGGCTCATTCTGGATCGTAGTTGAAACTTGATTCGACGTCAAATCTGTCGTTCGGAAATAATACGTATGGGAGCCCACGGGCAGCTTCGTGATGTAGTAATAATTTTTGCCATTCGAGTAGGTAGTATCTCCGTTATCCTCTTCCCTCATATCGTAGAGGGTATCGTCGACGACAAGCTGCATAGCAAATGGCTTCTCATTGTCTACATCCGTATACGTCGCTTTGAAAGTAAAGGACGTGTTCTGATTATAGCCACTCGCCGAGTTAGCCGTCATGCTGCCTGTTAATGTGGGTGCGGTGCCACTGTTGTCCGTAGATGCGAAAATATCATCAATCAGCGTCTCACCGTACGTACCTCCAGATTGACGGAGCCAAATTTCAAGCCTAGCTGTTTTCTTGTTCAGAGCTGGTGTCAAGGCGTTCAAATCAAATTGACTCGTCGTCCACGTTGTTGGAATGGCAACCCATCCAGCTGTTAAATTATAGTTGGTTGTTCCATCTCCAACCACAACTCGTATTAATGAATTCGCATACCCAGGATTTTTCATGGTGACGTTCAAATAGCGATAGCCCGTCAAATCAACCGTCTCATTCATCGGCTGAAATTTGGCCCAGGACGAGCTTGACGTTGGCGTTTGGGTGAATAGCCCGACTTGGCGCGAATCGACGGTTGTCTTCGAATATGTGCCCGTTCCGCCCGCTTGGTTGAACCAGTTCATCCAATTCTGCTTGTAGATGCCCCCACCATTAAAATCGTCGTAGAGCAGCGGATTCCCTGGGCCTGGCAGCGGTGTGACAGCAGCCGAGGTTGTGCTTGGTGAAATCAAGAGGGTGTTTAACGCGAGGATCAAACCTAAACACATGCACCAAAATCTCCTTGACCTTCCTTTCATACGAGTGGTGCTTGACATTAACCATTCCTCCTATGCATGAATATTTTGGTAATCGCTTACATTTCTATTATACGGAATCTTTGATGATCGAACGATGATGTAATCTCGACTTCTTGTGATCAATTCTGGGTGTTGGGCAGATGCGGCTACTTCGCCTACTTCTGGGGTTCCTGCGCCACTCCCGTTCAGGGCCGCAATACAGTTTAACTGGAATTAGTACAGGTAATATCGAGCAATCTCATCGAAAATCAGATGTAAATGTATAATATGTAGCTATTTCACCCCCTTAAGCTCATTTCAGCGAGATTTACAAATTTTAACTGTACATCTAATCTGCAAATGAACGGAAATACTCCAGAATTAACTTCAGGAAATCCATCTAAGCTTGCCCAAGAAGACTGAAATCCTAATTATCCCCTCATAAAACAAGAGCGCAAAAAAAGGAACCTCGCAAACGCGAGGTCCCTCCTTCTGCCCTTCCATTACCTACATCTTTCTCCGGAGCACTAACCGTATCGTTCGTTTCTCTCCGGTTAGATTAAAGCGCAGGAAGACTAGTTCATCTTTAATCACTTTCAATTCCACTTCGCTTGAGCAACTTTCGATTTCATAGTCACTTAGCTCTTCGTCCCAATACACCAGACCGAACGGCATCGGCTTCCAGTTCCCGATCTCGTAGACAAGCTCGATGCGTTCACTCGTTTTCTCGTATGTCGTTATGAATAACGGTGGAATCTTCTCCTCGAATTCGTCTTGCATATTCCACTGACCGACATAATTGCGGACAAGCCGCGGTTTACATTCTCCTTTGACGAATACCATCTGACACTGATTGTCATAGTAGAAAAACGTATCCGGCCAAGGTCCTGCGGCCACACCGCCTAACGTCATCGTGTAGTCGTTCACTTCAGGACGAATAGGTTTATCCTTTGTCAACATATAGGACGGTGCAGTGATTTGATTATGCTCATGATACGTGGCCAGCGCCTTCGGCAAGGTGGTAAGTGTGACGCCACACTGTGCAACATAGGCAAAAAATCGGTCCAACATCCCTTCGCATGCCTCAACATGTGAAGCCGGAAACACTTGAAAGCGATCACTGAACTCCATTTCATGTGCTTCTTGCTGTTGCAGAAAGAAAACCTGCTCATTGTGATCCGTATTCGCCAAATATTCATCAAATAATAGCTGCCAATACGTGATCTCTTCCCCGGTACATAAACCTGCACGCAGCACATCATTAGGATCCGTCGAATAGACGACAGGACTTCCTGTATGGTAAGACAAATGCAGATCCCGTGCTGTCCATTCGCATGCGACAACTTTTCCTTTGCCAGTGTGTGGGATCTTGTACCGGTGACTATCCACATACCAGGATCCCCAAGGGATCCCTTTATGTGTAATGCCGTCCCACCACACTTGCTCCCAGCAATAGCCCCACATGCCCTGAAAGTCCAGCTCCTCGAGCACTTCAATCACTTCATTGTAAATCTTTCCCCTGCCTGCAATCTTCGTTGTCGCCCAAGGAAAAGCTTCCTTCACAAGATTCCAATCGGCTTCCAGACGCGCTTTCAATGCATCCTTCGACATCCCCATATCTTCCATAAAGAAAGGGCATTGCAGAATGATATCGTCGCCATAAGCCTCATGCCACTGCCGAATTTGCTCACCCAATACGGGTATTGAGCCTCGGTTGACGATCCATGTCACGGGTATCCCATGTGCATGGGCTAATCTTGCTGTTCGCTCCACACCTTCGACAGCAGTTCCATGTCCCCAAGGTGTATCATAGTGGGAAGCATAACTGACGAAGGTGTATATGAGGTTCTGGGGTTTCAACGGTAATCACCTCTAGTTCTTCCTATTTTTTGTTCTCTTTCCACCATGCATCAATTTGCTTCTGAAGCTCTCCACTCACTTTTTCAAGTCCTGCTGCTTTCAGCTTGGTGTTACGCTCTTCAAGCAATTTCGAAGGATTCGGAACCGCCCCTGTACTAATGACTTTATACTCGTTCACAATTGTAGTCAGCTGAGCAATTTCGTTCTTCACATTCGTGTCATCGAAAACAAATCCAATTAACGGGAAGCGTTTCGCATCGTTGTTGAATTTCTTCCAGCTGTCATACAGATCGTCTGGTTGACCAGGTTTCATATAGTTCAAGAATTGGTTGCCGAGTACCCAGAAAACTTGGCTATCATAACCGGAATCTTTGATCGGTTCGATACGGTTTGGACCTACTTTTTTGTAGTGTTTGCCTTCAATCCCATTGACAAGAAGGTTGATTACGTAAGGATCTGTATGAAGGTAGTTAAGAACCATCATCGCTCTTTCTGGGTTTTTCGATGTTCTCGAAATGGAAAGCATGGAACCTGTTGCCAAATCCGTCGTTACGATTGGTTCTTCAATAACGTGGGAGACCCAGTCGAAATTGTCAGTAAGCTTTAATTCGATATCAGAACCTGGCTTCCACACCGTGGATTGCACCCAAATTTTACCTTGCTTACGAATTTCCCCAATATTTGTCGTTACCGTAGCTGCATCAGCATTGGTGTACCCTTTTTCATAATATTTACGGTACGTTTCTGCATCGGCTTTATTCAAATCAACAATATCTTGATCCAACACAGTTTTGACCTTCATATCCGTTGACTTGTAATCCAAGAAGAACATCGGCATTTTAGCAGGAGTTGGCCCGATCGGACGATAATTTGACTTGGACTCATACATCATGAAGCTCGCACCATTAGAAGTTCCACCAGCGACATAGTTGTTGATGATGTCCGGATTATCTTTTTTAATTTTTTCAAAATACGGTTCCAAGTCTTCTACCTTATTGATCTTATCGATCGGAATTTGATACTTGTCAATGATATCCTTCCGGAATGTCCAAGCTTTCCCTTGTGTGATTTCTTTATCCGTTGGAACCGCATACAATTTTCCTTTATAACGTGGTGCTTCTAGATATAGCGGGTGAAGCATTTTTTTCGTTTCTGGTGCAAATTTATCGAGCAGCGTATCGAGCTCCAAGAAGGCACCCTTTGTCACATTCGCTGAGAAATCCAGCCATGAAGCTGTGAATACGAGATCCATTTTCTCACCCGTGTTCATCATCAACTCTGTTTTCTTCTTATAATCGGCTGACGCGATTGGCTGCAAGGAGACCGTTGTATTAATTTTTTCTTTTAAATATTTATTCAGTTCTTCCTGTACGAGCGCATCGTCCTTCATCGGCTTTGCTTGATAAAGGAGAGAAACATCATAAGGCTCCAATGTTGCTTTCGGACTAGCTGGAGCTGCTGAACTTGCGGCAGTTGCTGGACTTGCAGATGTACTTACTTTGTTATCACTGGAACATGCTGGCAGTACTGCAGTTAATCCAAGCGCTAGCGCCATTGGGGCTAGCAAAACTGATTTTCTACGTTTCATTGTGGACCCTCCTGTATTGAATGTTATAGGAAACGACTCACGAAAGCGAGCAGCATTCGCAGCCGGTGTTACTGTGATCAGCCTTTGACGGCACCGACCGTTAAACCTTTGACGAAATATTTTTGAAAGAATGGGTAAACAATCAGTATGGGTCCCATAGCAATAAAAGCTAAGGCCATTTGCAGGGACTCATTGGGCAAATTCTTAAGCAACTCTGGATTCTGAGCGGCTATCGTCAGATTCTCGCGGATATACTGAACATCTTTCAGCACGCGCAACATCAGGAACTGTATGGGATACATATGCTCCTTATTGATGAAGAGCAAAGCATTGAACCAATCGTTCCAATAATTAATCGTTGAGAATAAGGCCATCGTCGCCAGCACTGGAAGCGATAAGGGAAGTACTATCCGTAAGAAGATACGCAGCTCGCCTGCTCCATCAATTCGCGCAGATTCAATCAATGCGGGATGAATCGTTGACTGGAAAAATGTACGCATAATAATCACATTGAACGGAACGATTAAGAGCGGTAGGATCAAGGCCATATAAGAGTCTTTCAGATGAAGCGTCTGGGTGTAAATCATATAACGACTCACTATTCCGCCATTAAATAACATCGTGAAGAAAAGAAAGAAAGTAAACACGGTACGATAAGGATAATCCTTGCGAGATAAGGGATACGCGTATAAAGCCATAAGTAAGACACTTAATAGGGTACCTACGACGGTAATCCCAATAGAAACTTTGTAAGCATTTGCCATCGTCGTAAAATCTTTGAATACGGTCTTATAAGCGATCAACGACCATTTCGAAGGGAAAAAGCTGTATCCTTCATTGATCAAAGAATCATTATGTGTGACGGATACAATGATGACGAGAATGACAGGTAGTAGGCATGCTAGCGATAATAAGATGAAAATGACATTAAGTATCGTCTCAGCCAGTGGGGAAATTCGGTTTTCCCTTCGATACGATTTGGAGACCATCTGGTTCACTTCCTATCCAATCAATTAGAATAAAGCTTGATCCGAATTTATTCGACGGACCGCTCCATTCGTCAGAAATACCATAATGAAGCCTAGAACCGACTGTACCATAGCTGCTGCCGAGGACATGCCGATATCATTCAGTTGCGTCAAAACACGGTACACATACGTATCTACTGTATCGGTGGCTGGATATAAGACACCAGAATCCAACGGCACTTGGTAAAATAGGCCAAAGTCTGAATTGAACACATGTCCCATATTCAGAATTGTAATGATAATGATAATTGGCATAATAGAAGGTAAGGTGATATGCATCATCTGCTTCCACTTCGAGGCCCCGTCAATGACTGCTGCTTCATAATACTCAGGATCAATGCCGGCGATCGCTGCGATGTAGATGACGGCACCAATACCTACGCCTTTCCAAGCGCTGACCACTGTGAGTATGAATGGCCAATATTCCTTCACCATGTACCAAGACACAGGTTCTTTACCCAGCCATTCCATCACTGTGGAGTTAATGAAGCCATGAGTCGGGTGCAGGAACGCGTAAACAAGATAACTAATGACGATCATCGATAAAAAATGGGGCATAATCAGTAAACTTTGATAACTCTTAACCGCTATTCGGCTCCGGAGCTCATTGAGTGCCAAGGCAATAGCCACGGATAAAATCAAATTCACAATCATAAACGTCATGCTGTAGCCTACTGTATTTCGTACTATTCGCCACAAAGATCCATTATTAAATAGAAATGTGAAATTATCGAAGCCAATCCAAGGACTCCCCCAAATACCATCGACATAGTTGATTTTCTTGAAGGCAATGAATAGCCCGAACATCGGTAAATAATTATTAAGCAATAGCACGAGGGCTGCAGGTACTAGCATCAATGTCAGCGTTCTGAATTGCCAGAAGTTCCGCCAAAACTTAACTCCCTTAGCTTGATATCGCGTCTGCCCTGCCTGTCGTGCAGGTGCGGCTGTCTCTCTCACTGCGTCCACTCCTTTCTCTGTTAAATCAAGTATAGTACACGGAATCCTCCAATTCGATGATGTATCCGCATAAGAACGTGATGAATACTCAGCAAGTACATCGATGAAAAATCACCACTGCCGCGTGTAAAATGTGGCAGCACCGCGACTTCGGGCACACTTCCCAAAACAAAAAATCCGGCCTTAGGCCGGATCAAGATCTCACTTTATTCACTTGGAGGAATCGGAATCGTAATGGTAGCAATAAGCCCGCCGCCGTCCCGCAGACGGTAGCTTAACCCATACGAATCGCCATAATGCAGCTGAATGCGTTGGTGAACATTACGAATGCCATAGCCTTTGTCGTCCATTTCCCCGCTGACAATCATTCGGAGTTTATCGAGATTCACCGGAATAAATCCATTATCCTCAACAAGGATATGAATCTCGTCTTCGACGCGTTTCAATCGAACCCACAGATGGCCTTCCCCATCCATACTCTGAATACCATGGAATATCGCGTTCTCCACCAGCGGTTGGATGATGACCTTGGGCATTTTGTACACTTCGAGATCCTCATCCATGTCCCAGAACACTTCGAAGTTACCTGGATAACGCTTCATTTGAAGCCGAATATAGGCACGTACATGCTCCAGTTCTTCGCTGATCGGAATCATGCTCTTCCCTTTACTTAGCCCGATACGCAGCAGCTTCGATAAATCTTTAACCATGCCGCCAACATCGTGATTGCCACTTTCTAGCGCATACCAATAGATTGAATCCAGCGTATTGTACAGAAGATGAGGCGTAATTTGGGAATGGAGTGTGTTCAACTCCTGTTCCTTCTGTTTGATTTTCATCCCATAGTTTTCTTCAATCGATTCATTCAGCCTGCCCGTCATACGAATAAACGCCGTGTATAAAACACCGAACTCATCCGAACGTGAACGTGATGACGGATCTCCAAAATCAAAAGGTCTGCCCAGCTCATACACACGCGTGAAGGTAACTAATCGAGCTAATGGTTTAATAATATTTCGCAACAAATACAACACGAACAGCAACACTAGAACTAAATAGATGGCCAGCATCACCATGATTAACTGTTGAAAACTCGTCTGTTTCCCCATAATGGAATGGAGCGGAATCTTATAAATTAATCGTGTATTAAAGTTAAACTCATAGGAAACGGCGTAGAGATATTTATGATTATTGGACTCCGAATAATAATAACCATTTGATTTATTGCGAAGTACTTCTGGTAATTCGGATAACTCCATGTCTGCCGAACCCGACTTCAATAGCAGTTCGTCCCGGTCATCATATAAAAAGACTCCTGCATGATCGGGCAGTTGCACCGAAACAAGATTTTTGGTCAATAAAACCTCCACCTTGGAAACAGCAAGAAAGCCAATCAATTCGTCATATTTTTCTGGATTCAAAATACTTCGTGTATATGTTACCGTTGGCTGTCCTGAATTCGACTTGGCTAGTCGAAGACTTCCAGCCCCTTTCTCTTCTTGTGTCTGCAAAGCCCACTCCGGGTAAGTACTGCTGCTATCCAGATAAATAAGCCCCTGTTTTTTATAAAGTGCATTGACAGGAAAAGGTTGATTTCCCCTATTCCCCATATAGATCGCATATTCGGTGCCATCCGATGACCAGCGATCCAGAATCGTATCTGCTTCGCTTAAGGCATTAATACTCTCAATATGCGTCCAGAACGCAAATTGCTTGGGGTTGCTGAAGAAATGGTTATCCAGAAAAGTTACCGTCTTATCTCTGACCGAAGACAAAGTATTCTCCATCGTGGCATGATTCTGCTTCACGAGCTGAAGCATCGTCTTCCCAACCTCATCCTTAATCGTAGCGGAGGTTCGTGAGAAGGAGATCCATCCGACAATCAGAAACGGCCCGATGATGAACAAACAGAATGCCACAATCACTTTATATTGGAGCTTCAGTTTAATTCCCCCTGATCTCTTTGCGATAATCAGCCGGCGAGATCCCGATAAAACGTTTGAACATTCGGCTGAAATGCTCCGGCGACTGATACCCCACTTGATACGAAATTTCATACCGCTTCAAATCGGTTACAGCAAGCAAACGTTTCGCTTCCTCGATCCGAACCTCGGAGACGAAGTCCCAGACGTTTTTGTTGGTTTCCCTTTTGAACAAATAACTTACATAAGCCGCACTGAAATGGACCTCACCCGCAATATCCTGAATCTTAAGTTCATGATTGCCATAATGATTGTAAATGTAAGCTGTTATGCGGGATACAACAGTCTGATCCCTCTCGCTAATACAGGCGCGGATCACTTCGGAGAGCCCTTGAACATACTCCTGTAGACAGGCCACTTTCCGACTAATTTCCATACCTCTGAAATAGACATCTGGATCATACTGGCGGAAGGAACTACTTGATTCTTGTCCATTATCAAAGAGCAATCCATACAAACGATACACCAATAATCCGAAGCAACTATGAAACAAGCCTTCTGAATGCGTCAAGTTCGCCAGTATTTTCACAGCGGATTGAAGCTCCTGAGAAAGCTTAGCTTCATCCACTGTTTTCATGTGAAGCACGATCTCTTCCACCTTGGCTGCCCATTCCATCATCCTCATATTGCCTAAAGCCGACATATCTTCATAATAAAGCACATTATTATCGGGGTGCAGCTTGCGCCATTCAATCGCCGCATTCGCCTCTTCCATTAGCTTCGGCAGCATCGACAAATCTGGGCTAAGTGTACTCATTCCAACTGTGACGTCCACATTCAAATACTGCTTCAGATTAATAATGATCGTTTGACCGATCAGATTCAGTTGCGAATTCATCGGCAGCCGCGTGTCCACGTTATCCGAGGCTTCCAATTGGATCACACAAACAAGCTGGTTGCCAAATCCATAAAAGGCTACACCGCACCAATCCGATAGACTTTCTTCCAATATATTTACCGATGCATATTTCAAAAGCTTCCGATCCATCAATGTAATGTCTTGATTACTGAACCCACCCTTACTTAGGTTCAAATGAACGGCGGCGATACCATACCAATAGCCTTGCTCCTTAAGGGAGTTGCCGATTTCACGAAGCAGATCTTCATAATCTTTCTCCTGCAGATCGGTTTCCGTTACCAATTCGATGAGCGCTTCATGCCTCTTTTTGAGCAAATGACCATCTTTACTAGCATCCGCTTCTGGACGTTGCAGTGTCAGTCTGCCCATTTCCTTCTTCTCTTGGAGGGCTTTGCCGACAACTCGCATCAGTTCATCCAGCTCTACGGGCTTGATCAAATAATCCTTGGCACCTAATCGAAGCGCTCTCTTGGCAAAATCAAACTTCTCATGGGCTGAAATGACGATAACTGGAAGATGAGGCTGCTCTAGAAGAATCGCTTCCATCAGTTCGATGCCATTCATCATCCCCATTTGAATATCCGTCAATACGAGATCATAGGTGTCCATGCGTAAGCAATCCAAGGCCTCAAACCCATTTGAAGCCGTTTCCACATGATCGATTCCCAGCTCTGATCTCATCAAATAACTCTTAATCCCCGTACTAACTGTCGGCTCATCATCCACGACCAGAATTTTATACATCGCCGGCTCCCCCTAGTCAGTCTACCTGTTGCCAATTATTCTATATGATATCATGTTAGCCATCGGTTTTTGCACTGTCTATGATAATTTCAGGGAAGAACGTGATCAATTCCATGTTGATGGTACGATGGTCGCATGAATAAAAATGAAAAGAGGAAGGGCATGCTCCCCTCCTCTTTTGGCAATCACATTTAATTAATCGTCCACTGCTGATTATTGCCGCCATTCCACGTATATTGAATGTTCTGTCCGCCATCCGCTGTAGAGCTTCCACTGATGTCCATAAATTTACGACTATTGCGATTCTCGATTGCATAATAACCATTTCCTAGATCAACCAGCAGCCATTCTTGATTCTTGCCGCCATTGCTTGGATATTGAATGTTAGTGGCTCCATCCGCCGTGGATTGACCGTTGATATCCATATATTTGCCGCTTTGTTTGTTGATGATATTGTAGTAGCCATTCGCTTTTTTCACGAGTTGCCATCTCTGGTAAAGTGCCGTCGTATCCGTAAACTGCTGGATTGGCGCTGCACTGAGCGTTTTATCCGTTCCGCTCACGGCCAGTGATTTATTGCTATTCCGATTGAGAATCTTATAATTTGTCGTGGTGTTAAAACTGTAATTGGATCCAGAAACAGCGCCAGTCGCTGTATCAATCGTTATTTTATCATAGTAGGTTAAACTCATGGATGTATTGGAAGGGAACGAGATCGGCAGGAATACGTACCTCGAGTCATTCACGATGCCTCCCCACGCACCAGCCCATCTATCCCCGATATAGAGATAGGATGTGGTTGAAGTACCTTGAACAGGGAGAATATATGCTGGCTGTGAATCGAAGGAAGTGGAATCTCCGACATTACTCAGCGCGCTCCATGTGCCGGCAATACTCGTTGCCGTCCCGTATTTCATTTGATTCGGCGCCCAACCGGTTGCTCCAGAAGTCACGAGGAAGTAGACGCCATTTCTTTTAAACATCGCTGCCGCTTCTCGTTGAGAACCAACCCAAACCTTCTGAACTAAGGAAGCAATGGATCGATAATCTGATGAAAGCTTGTAGATATGCGTATCTAAGTTTTCTCTGGCTGAAGAAATGAAGTACGCAGAACCATCGTCATCCACAAACAAGGTATCGTCTCGCGACATGTACTGACCTTGAGGTTGGAAGCTGCCCTGCCAGGTGTAGTTGCCATCCACTGTGGAAGAGTAGGCTACAGCAGCTCTTGCTTCGCTGTAATCAACGCCGTTTTCTTTATGCATCCACATGACGAATTGACCTGTAGAAGCATTATAAATGACTTTAGGCCGTTCAATATTCGCAGTCGCGAGTTCAGGAGCTGATGAATGTTTGAGTACATTGTTGCGGAATTCCCATGTTTTGAGATCCGTTGACCGGTAACAAGCAACTAAGTTGTCACCGCTTCTGTTCTCACCGAACCAGTAGTAATACGAGCCTACTTTAATAATGCCTCCGCCATGTGCTTGTAAGAGATTGCCTGCTGAATCCTTTATTTGAACGCCATTACTCGGGATGGTGACACTCGCTGCTTCTGCCTTTTGTGCGGATAGAAACAATGACACGAATAATGCAATGATTAAACCGACAACCACTAATTTTCTTACATTTCCAATTGAATTTACGTACACGGCTCTCATCCTTTCGTCCTAATTTGGGACAAGCGGTGATTCGATCCTGCATGGCCATCTACTTGATTCATAACTTCCTTAAGCTCACCTCCTATTCGTCTAACTGAGGTTAATGCTATCGGTTTTATGGGCTGGTTCATAGTGAATAATTACAAGTTCTATGAACAAATTGAACATTTGGCTTAGCTACTTTCATCACATTCCTGCACTTTTTGCTTGTACATTCGGGAAAATGTTCTAAAACAACAAAAAAAAGCCACGCTTAGTTGCGGGCTCCCCTATCTTTAAGCTTTAGTGTACACTCTCAACCTCATCCACGTGTTTCAGATGCTGGCGATTCATCCACAAATAGATGACAGCCACAACCACACACGCGCCGCCGACGATAAACGGCATTTGCGGGTTGAACCATTCCGCCAGCTTGCCAGCCAGGAACGGAGCGATTGCCCCACCGATGAATCGCAAGAAGCTGTAAGCCGCTGAAGCGGTTGGACGTTCGACGGGCGCAGCGTTCATTACTGCTGTCGTGATTAACGTATTGTTATTACCAAGAAAAGCTCCCGCGATGATTACTGCGACAATAATAACGGTTTTGTCTGTCGTCCAGTTCGCTATGACAAACAACGTAACCGCGAACAAAAGTAATTGAACGCACATGGAAGGCACTGTTCCAAAGCGTTTCTGCAGCTTAGGTGCCGTAAAGACAGATGTAAAGGCTAGCATAAGTCCCCAGCCCAAGAAGACGTAACCGAGTTGATGCTCATCCAATCCTAACTTACCCAAGACTAATGCTGCATATACGAGTAAGGTGAAAAAACCAAAGTTATATAGAAAAGCTGCGATTCCGAATGTACGAAGTGCTTTGAATTTCAAAACGCGGAACGGATCCGCTAGTGATGCTTTGGATTTGCGAATTTGCGTTTGTTGTTTGGGCATAATAAATAGAATCATAAAGAAGGCAATCACCATGAGACCGGCTACACCAAAGAATGGACCTCTCCAAGAGACAGCACCTAGCTCTCCACCTAGCAACGGACCAACGGAGATCCCAAGACCAACCGCTACTTCGAACAAAATGATGGATCTGGCGACGCCTGTTTTAGACAACGATACAATCGCTGACAAGGCCGTCGCGACGAAAAGCGCATTTCCGAGTCCCCAGCCCCCACGCAGCCAAACAAGACTCCAAATACTATTTGACATTCCACCTAATGCTGAGAATAGGGCAATGATAATGATACCTGTTAGTAGTGTTTTCTTGATGCCTAGACGGGACGAGACGACTCCCGTGATCAACATCGCAACAGCCATAACGGCATTATAACTCGTGAATAACAAGGTGACATCGCTATGAGATGCGTGCAGCTTCTTAGCAATCGCGGGCAAAATCGGATCTACGAGACCGAGACCCATGAAAGCGATAATGCTGGCGAAGACGACTGCCCATACCGCTTTCGGTTGACTAAACATACTAACTTTCTGTGAATTCTGAAGCGCTTGTTCGGCCGTATTGGCCTTACTCGTAGCTGTTGGTTGCATGTCCCAAAAGACTCCTTTTATGTTGACATTTTAGTAATACCATCGTTGATGCGTTTCTGCATGTACTCAATTTCCTTGCGAAACTCAGCCATCTTGGAGAGTTTCTGGTCCACCATTTCCAATTGTTGGTCGACCATGACCTTCATTTCCTGCAATTGCGAAAGCTTCTCTTCTGCTGCTTCGGTTTTCCAATAGACTTGCTTCTGTTCGTCCATCTTTTCGCGAATGGCTACGAAATCCTGAATTTCCGTGAGTGAGAATCCAAGAACATCCCGGGCATTCACGATTTGACTCAATCTTTCGATATGTTTGCGGGTGTATAAGCGCATGCCTCCCTCGCTACGTTCTGGAGGAAACAGCACGCCGATTTCCTCGTAGTAACGAATCGTACGCTTGGTCAATCCGCTCTCTTTGGCCACGTCATCAATTTTGAATTTATCCATTTGAACACTCCCTTCAACATAGTTTACCTATCGATAAGATTATCTTAATACTTTCGAACGTTAACGTCAACGTTAACTTTAGAGACAACTGCATATCAGTCATGTGATAGTGTTAGCATGCGCGGTTGATCATTTTCTATACCTATTACTTATGTGACATTGCATGTACTCGTTTTTCCTTCATGTTCAAAAAAGCATGCTACATCAAGATTACGTTCTTGATGTGGCATGCTTTTTATTATGTTACTTTAAAGCCTCTAACTAAGCTGTATAGGGTATCTGCGATTTGGGCCAAATGCTCGGCTGTTGAAGCATTTTCCTCCGCACCAGCTGAAGTTTGCTCCGTAATGGCAGCCATACTCTGAATCGTTCGATGAACTTCCGAGCTCTGTATGGATTGTTCCTCACTTGATGCTGCAATTTCGTTGATGTGGTTCGATGAATCTTTGATCATTTCAACAATACGATCAAAAGCGACACCTGCGCGCAGCGCCATTTCATTACTTTGATGAACCGCACTGACAGTCTCCGTTGTATTCTGTTGAATGGTTTTGATAAGCGTCGCGATCCGTTTGGTTGCTTCTCCACTGCGTTCTGCTAGCTTCCGCACTTCTTCGGCAACAACAGCAAAGCCTCTGCCTGATTCTCCTGCTCTAGCTGCTTCAATTGCCGCATTCAGCGCAAGTAAATTAGTTTGCTCTGCGATATCGTCAATCACTTCAATAATATCGCCTATTTGATTGGATTTTTCAGAAAGATCATTTATTTTGACACTCATGTTCTTGATTTCGACCATCGTGCTCTGAATAATTTGACCGCCGTCATTGGCTACATGAACGGCTTTCAAGGTCATAGCCGCTGCTTCCTCCGAAGACTTGGCAACGGATCGAATACCTTCTGTCATGTTGTCCACCATATTATTTACACTTTCTACTGCCTCTGCTTGCTGTTGATTACCTACAGCAATTTCATTGGTGCTGCTAGATACCTCTCGCGTGCTTTGCGTAAGGGAAGCAATACCTGTGACCATTTGGATAAACATCCCTTGAAAATTCATAACCATTCTATTGAACGATGCCGAGATATCACTAAACTCATCTTTACCTTCAGCCGGCAACCTTAATGTTAAATCGCCTTCCTTACTTGCTAAATTTTCAATCGATGTACTTAATCTTCGCAACGGATTAAGAACCCTTGTATATAAGAGTATCATTGAAATCACGATGATTACAGCCAACAAGGAGAGAATAACCATCGTTGCCATAAGCCATCGACTTGCATTGTCACTAGCTGTTTTTGTCTCATCTTCTGCTCGGCTGTTCATCATGCTCTGAAATTGCGTGATAGGCTCCTTGATGATACTCATATTTTTATCATAGTTCGCATCAAATAATAGCTGTCTAGCTCGTTCTAAGTTAGAGGTTTCCACGGCCAAAAACGCTTCAGTCTCGGTTTTAATCAACGCATCCGAATTCTGTTTCGCTTTCTCAATGAGCGCTAGTTCTTCTTGAGGTGCCCTAAGCTCCTTAAGCCGACTTATGACTTTATCTCGCGATTTTGTTTCATTTACTTCCTTCCAGTAGTTATTATAGTGGATTTTATCACCAGTAACTGAATAAAGACGTGCTTCGTTCGTAAGTAATGTGGATGAATTGGCCAAATCAAAACCCAATTGTTTGAACTCTCTCTGATTATCAACAGCTGTTCTTTCTTTTTTAAAGCTAGCATTCAAGGAAATCGTGCTGTAAATCGTCAGTAAGATTAGCAAACTGCAGCTTACTGCAACTGCTTTAATTAACGTTGAAACCTTCATATTGACCTCCTGAAATTAAATTTGTTGGGTAGTTTCGATAACACTTTCAATGAATACTGAGTGGTGCTCAGCTAAATTAAGCAGCTCTTGGGTTGCTTCATATCGGATGATCGGTCGCTGCATATGTGTGGTAATTGTCGTTACAATGGCTGATTGACCATCCTTCATCTTGACACGGACGCCGGGCATATAGGCGGGGACTGTTAGAACGAAGGCTTGAATAACGCTATGTGAATAGGATTTATCCGATAACGACATAAACAATTCCATGATTTCATGCGGAGCTATGTTCATTTCAGATAGCTTTTCTTGATACTGATTGGCAATCCCACATATTTGCGCCATCTCCAGAAAGGCTTCCCCTTGAATACCTCTAGGAAATCCCGATCCATCCCGTAATTCATGATGCTGGAAAGCGACATGCGCCGACATCAAATTGATCTCCCGATGTTTCTTAATCAACTGAAAGCCAGCTTCTGGATGCTGGGAATAATTCGTTTGGACGGCTTTCCCAAAGTCATGGAGCAGACACCCTACGGCTAGATCGCGAAGCTGCAAAGCAGTGTATCCCATCGCTCTGCCAATCAGAAGCGACCAGATGGTAACGTTAACTGCATGGGCAAAGGGTAGAAGTTCCTCTGCTACAGTAGCTGCAGGGATAGGAAGGAGAATTTGATTTTTAGTCAACTCATCCAACAGCTTTCCTGCCATGTTAAATATTGGCCTTGGCTCAATTTCCTTTTTCAGTTGTGTTTGCTTGAAACAGCTCTGCACCCCCTGCACCAAGTCCATCCAGGTCGGCATATCCATTAAATCATCTAATGAAATGCCAGCAGATAATTCATCTTCGATCACGAGCATGCGAATTCCCATCGATCTTAGTCTATTAATAATCGTCGGGTGAACGGTCCTTCCCTCCGCCAGAAGTACCCTGCCAAAGTTATCATATACAGGCTCTGCGAGAGTCATTTTCTTTTCATCATATTCGTTAATATGGATGATCCTCATCTATAATCACACTGCTTTCTTCAGCTTAATTTCTATGAAATATAATGTAATCTTATAATGTAATTGTTAGTTTTTTTATTTAAAACATGTGAGTTTTATCGTGTCTCGCCTTAATAAATTGCTAATATATATGGAAAACTCTTATAAAAAAATGAAGCCTTAACCACTTATGATCCGTGGTTGTAGGCTTCATTATGATTTATAAATGACTCAATTCTTGGGTAATGATGAAAACCATCGATCCTTCGGCACCAATTTCCACTTTAAAATGCCTGTCAGCTAAATTGTTCCTTATACCGACTAGGCGGGATTCCCACTGCTTGGCAGAACACCCTGCTGAAATATAAGGGATTCTCATAGCCGACAATGGAGGCGACCTCCTTCACATTCAAAGAAGTTTCAGCTAGCATCTTTTTTGCTTCATTAACACGAATACTGGTCACATATTTGCCTGGCGTCGTTCCAGTAACAGCTTTGAACTTATGAATAAATCGAAAAAGACTTAAGTTGCACTTTCTAGCAAGATCCGAAACAACCAGGTTCTGACTATAGCTTTCATGCATGATTTCCATGATCTTGTGGATGTCGGCGTTGTGGTCCACTTTCCCTTGAACTTCCGTGCTTTGCAGCCTTCTACCTAGTAAAGCGAGCAAAGTGAGCAGATAAGCGGATGTCAATTGATCACTGAAAGGCTTATTCATATTCAGTTCTTGGATAATTTTTTTAAACAATCCGCTCACTTCATCCACCTGACCTACCGTGTGAATAGCTGAGTTATGAAGCCCAAATTGCTGCAAATAATCATGCGTACCATGTCCGGTAAAATGAATCCAGTAAGCCTCCGTGGCATCTTTGGCGTAATAGGTATAATTTTGAGGCTCGTTTGGCGGAAAGATGACGATTTGACCTTTATGCACTTCTTGTGACTGGTGATTGAGGTAAAAAGTCCCTCTCCCGCCAACCAAATAAATCAACTGATAATCCACACGGCCTTGGTCACGCTTCCGATTTAAATCAATGGTCATCAGCTTCTGATAACCGCAACAGTTGACTGTAAGCAATTTGTCATTCCGCTCAACGCCTTGCTCATACCAATCATCCAGCGCATTGCCGGATACATTAATCATCACGATCACTCCAATAGCAATTTTGTGCATGAAAATAGCAATATGTTTTATTCACTAACTCCAATTGTAATCTTATAATGAAAGCGCGACAACGAAAAATCGTGCAATTTTGTGAATGCTCAAATGAGAAGGGAGAACGACGATGAATAGGAGCAGAATCATTGAAAATATCAATTTGAATTGGAAGTTTTTCAGAGGAGATGAACTCAAAGCTTGGTATAGAGGATTTGAAGATGCACACTGGCGTGATGTAACCCTTCCTCATGATTGGTCAGTTGAAGAACCATTTTCGCAAGAGCATTCCAGTGGTACGGGTTATTTGCCCGGCGGTATGGGCTGGTATCGCAAACACTTGGCACTTCCTCAGGAAGTAGAAGGCAAACGCGTCTCTATTACCTTCGAAGGCGTGTATAATAACGCCCAAGTATGGTGCAACAGCTATTATCTTGGGAAACGTCCCTACGGCTATAGCAGTTTTACCTATGACATTACAGATTTCATCTCCTTCGGGAAACAGGACAATGTGATTTCTGTTAAGGTCGATCATAAAGATATTGCCGACTCGCGATGGTTTACTGGCTCAGGTATTTACAGGGATGTTTATATCACGATCACAGATCCGATACATATCGATCAATACGGTGTATTTGTCACCACGCCTGAAGTCTCTGAGAATCAAGCTACCGTTGCCGTTAACATACGATTATCCAATCAGTCACAGGCAGATGAGACGATTGAGCTTTCAAATACCCTTAGGGATGCTGGCGGAAACCTGATCGAATCGGTAGGAGACGAGATAGTCGTTCAGACTGGCTCAGGTACGGAATGGAATCAAACGATCTTGGTGACTACCCCTAATCTATGGTCCCCTAGCTCTCCTTATTTGTATGTGTTATGTACAGAAATTAGGAAGAACGGCGAAGTTATCGATCAAGTGAACACCTCTGTGGGCATTCGGTGGTTTGAATTTGATGCGGATAAGGGATTCTTCTTGAATGGCGTGAATATGAAAATCAAAGGCGTTTGCGTGCATCATGATGCTGGGGCACTCGGTGCCGCTGTTCCTGGACAGGTATGGGTACGGAGACTTCAAGCCCTTCAAGAAATGGGCTGTAACGCCATTCGTATGAGCCATAATCCACCCGCTCCGAATTTACTCGATTTATGCGACCGGATGGGATTTCTCGTCATTGATGAAGCGTTTGACGAGTGGGAAGGCGTCAAACACAAATGGTCCACGGGGCACAATGTTTACCCGCCTAAGCATTTCGGTTACTATGAGGAATTCCCTCAATGGGGTGAGGTGGACATAAAGGAAATGGTTTTGCGGGATAGGAACCATCCCTCCATCATTTTATGGAGTATTGGAAACGAAGTGGATTACCCCAATGACCCTTACTGCCACCCGTATTTTCAAACGATGACGGGCAATAACGATGCCAATAAACCTGCGGCTGAACGCGAATATGATCCGAATAAACCGCAAAGTGATAGATTGACCACGATTGCCAAAAATCTTGTGCGCTATGTGAAAGAGTGCGATACAACTAGACCCGTCACTGCCGCTCTGGCTTTTCCAGAACTAGCGAATTTGATTGGCTATGCGGATACGTTAGATGTGGTGGGCTACAATTACAAGGAGCATCTCTACGAGGAGGCACGGCAGCAATATCCGAATCGTGTTACATTTGGCAGTGAAAATGGCGCTAGTCTAGAGGCATGGCTTGCTGTCAGGGACAATGATGCGATCTGTGCGCAGTTTATTTGGACAGGAATCGATTATATGGGCGAGGCGAAAGGCTGGCCTATTCGCGCATCGCAAGCTGGGTTCATGGATCTTGCCGGCTTTAAAAAAGCCAGCTACTATTTCCGTAAAAGCCTATGGAGTCAGGAGCCCATGGTGTTCCTTGCAGCTGCAGGTAAAGAAGATCCCGCGTATTCAGGTAACAAAAGGTGGCATGGCGGCGCTCCCCATTGGAATTGGAAACAGGGCGAGCAGCTAGATGTGATCTGTTATACAAATTGTGAAGAAGCGGAGCTTTTCCTCAATGAAAGATCGCTCGGAAGCAAGCGGCTCAATGATTCACCACAAGGCTATCTAGCTTGGGAAGTGGGTTTTGAAGAAGGCACCTTACGAGTTGCGAGCAAAAGCAATGACGGCACCCTAACCACCTTTGCATTGCAAACGGTCGCAAAACCAGAAAAACTGGCCATGCGCGTAGATGCTACTGAATTAAGTGCTAATGGACAGGATGTTGCTCATGTTGAGATTGAGATCACAGACAGCCATGGTAAGCACGTTTATCTGGCAGAGGATCTCATCAAGCTATCTATCGAGGGTCCTGGTGACATTATTGGCTTAGAAAACGGCGATGTACAGGATGTAGAGCCGTATAGCTCTACATTTAGAAAAGCCTATCATGGCAAGCTGCTTGCCTATGTTAGAGCTCGCACCGCGCCTGGCCAGATCATCGTGAGAGCAGATGCGCAAGGCTTAACATCAGCTCAGTTCATCATTGCTGTGAAATAGAAGATGATAAATGAGGGGGGGCCCACGATACACTTTAGCATCTTTGACCATTTACGTTTACTCGTAACTATTCTGCCTCTGTAAGTGTGTTTTTCACTGTTACAGCACGGTGAGCAGGCGATTCAGGCCCATATGCAAAACACAAAGGAGCTAAGCGCAAACACGCCTCTTAGCTCCTTTTCAATTCCCTTATATACGCGGTTTCTTCACACGAGGTCCCCACCAATTCCATTTGCCAAGAATGACCATTAGTGCTGGTACAAGCACCAACCTGATCACCGTCGCATCGATAAAAATGGCAGCTGCAATACCCAGACCTAATTGCTTCACACCAACAACGTCTCCGAATGCAAAAGGCAATGTGACCGCAATCATAATAGCGGCGGCGGAGTTGATAATCTTACTTATTGACCCTAAACCGACAAGCACAGATCGCTCATTATCTTGCGTCCGCTGATACTCCTCATAGATGCGCGAAACTAAGAAAACGCCGTAATCCATCGAGATCCCAAACGCCAGTCCAAAGATAAACACAGGAATCATAATGGCAATCCTGCTCGGTTCTAAGCCGAAATGCCCCTGCTCAAATAGCCACGTTAGAATCCCAAAAGAGGCGCCTAAGCTCAACAGGTTCATTAGGATTGTCTTCAAGGGAATGAGAATCGAACGGAAAGCGATGAATAAGACCGCATAATTAGATACGAGTATGAACAGCAGCACATCTGGTAAATGATCATAAATATCATCGAAAATCTCCTGCTGATACTTCGCTTCCCCGCCTAGAAGAAAGGGAAGTTCGGCTGATTCTCCTTCTCTTTCCCAACGTTTCAGCCAATCCCTCACTTGTTGGGAGGAGGCTTCACCTTTTAATCGAACTTGAACGAGCATTTCATTCTCATGTACAAATGCTTGAAGGATTTGCTCGTATTTCGCTCGTGCAGTTCGGTTTTTGGTTAAGGCATACAGTTGATCATAAGGCACTCGCATTCTTGCAAAAACAGAATCTACCCTTTCAACGAGTGGTTCCTTCTCTAATTTTTGTATGAGCAAGGAGGCGTTCTTCCAATCACTCTGGGTCAGTAAACCTGTTCTTCCAGTGGCAAGCAGATAGACTTCTGAACTTGTTTCACTACCGAAATGGGTTTGATAAGCCTCAAAGGCTTCTCGGGAAGCATAGCCCTCCGGTAAAGAGGTTGCGTTTGGAATCGCCACTTGCATCTTCGTTAGTGGCAGAAAACAACACATGAGGATGCAAGCCGCGAGTAAAGACATGTGGACGGGCCTTCTCATCACAAATCGGGCTATGCCAAACCATATATTTCTCCTACTTTTTGTCGTATACAGAGGTCTACGTTCAGCTCGAATGGCAGGCCACCACAAGGTCAGAAGTGCTGGTACTAAGGTTAGCGTTAGCCATACAGAAACAGCTACAACGGTCATTGCGCCTAAAGCTACGGTCGAAAATATCGGAAGCGGAATGAGCAAAATGCCCATAAGGCCTAAGAAAACACTAAGCGCCGAGAATAAGACGGCTCTTCCCGCTGTTGACATCGTGATTAGGATGGCTTGTCCCACAGGGTGCAGATGAATTTCTTCGCGAAATCGACTAACCATCATCAAGGCAAAATCGATGCTAAGAGCCAGCCCCACCATCGGAATAACATTCAATACAAAGTTAGATAAATCGATTCTTGTTCCCAATCCGTACATGATCCCCATCGTGCTTCCAACGCCAATAATACCAACGAGTATTGGGATCAGAGCCGAAGTCATGCCGCCAAAAGCAAGCCAAAGAATTAGAAAAGCCGCTGGGATGCCTAAGCTTTCCGCGTTTCTCAAATCAAGCTGACTCGCTCGATTTACATCTTCTTGCACAACAGACTTCCCTGTTAATTTCACCGACATCTCTCTATGCTTCGGCAAACGTGTTTGAAGCTCGTTCAGTACGGATTGCATCTCATGTGGACTTTGCTGGAATCCAAGCAGCGCGTAAGCATAATCTCCGTGAAACATCCCCTCTCTTTCGAGGGGAGATACGATTTCTTTCAACCCTTGTATGCCGCGCAAAGATAACAAATCTTGCTGAATGTACCGCTCAAATTGCCGGGGGTCTATCTTGTTATTTTTCTCAAATACAAGAATGATAGGATTTGCTGGAATATGAAAATCAGAGGCTAATGTTTCTTGAACTTTGGCAAAAGCACCGTCCGAGATTAAACCGTGATCCTTCAAAACGGTAGGGAGCTTGGGGGCGTAGAACCCTAAACAGAGGAAGAACATGACCCAGATGAGGAGGATGATTTTGGGATATCGAAGGGAAATCATGGCAAGTTTATGCAAGGTCATGACTCCCTTCTCAAAACTCGGCTTCGTTTAGCCTTGTCGCTCGAACAAATTTATCTGCTAATCTAGGTGTGTACCTAGCTGCAGCAAACATCATGCGTGGTAAATACGGCACAGTCAACATTCCCTGCAACAAATGGCCCCACATCAAGGGTCCCTTGAATTCCCGGTGAATGGCTTGCGTATACGCCTGCTCCCACTCTACTAGGGTGATGTCACCCTTTAGATACCGAGATGCCAACGGCGCACATAGCGCTGCTGACCGCAGCGCCATCGACATCCCATCTCCACAGAGTGGTGGTAACATCATGGCGGCATCCCCTAGACATGGCATCTCATACCAGGCCATGGGTTTGCGTGTCAGTTTTACTGGCGCAACAGCCACTTGTGTCCCAGGAACAGGTTGTGCAGTCGATAGCCGCTCAGACAGCTTACCATGCCTGGCACAGGCCGCTTCGATCAAACCGAGAATGGATTTCTCAGCATGCGGAAACTTTCCTCGCTCCAGCAAGGCTGCCAAATTCACCCGCCCATCTTCAATCGGCGATAGGCCCAGGTAACCGCCTTCAAAGAAGTAGAGCTCTACAACCCCGCCCATGTCTACCCCTTCATAATGTGATTTCACTCCTAGATGCGCCGCTTGAGTGGATCTAACATCGCTTGTATGTTGATTATGAAATGGGGGAAGGCCAGTTCCGCCGCAAGCAGCAATAACAGCCCGCACTTGATAGGCATGTACGTCCCCATGCTGTTTGGTTTCAATGAGGTATCCCTGCTCACTTGGTTTCACTGAAGTCACCGTTGTTTCTGTCTGCACCTGGACACCTGAGCGCAAAGCCGCATGGTGAAGAACGGCATCAAGCTGGAATCGGCTTACTCCCCATGCTGTTCCAGGAAGAGTGATTTGCAGTGGCTTTCCCCGACTTAGGATCAAGCTTGTCCGCAGGATCGTACAAGGCTTTAGGGATGCCACTGCTTCACGCAGTCCAAGCTTTTTTAGCATCGTAAGGGATTCTGGGGATAGAAACTCCCCGCAAACCTTATGCCTTGGGAATGCCTTACGATCGAACAAAACGGTATTCCAGCCGTGATCAGCTAAGGACTTGGCCATCACACTGCCTGCGATACCTGCACCAATAACGGCGACATCATAGCTATGAGTCATCATGCCTGCTCCCTTTTTGCAATCACAACAGCATACCGGAACAAAGGTCTCCAAGAGACCAACATATCAGAGATTCCCAGAGATTTACGGAGGTCTGCCCAATCCCCAGCACGGAAGCCTTTTGCTACCGACAAAGGCCCATCATTCAAAATATAACGATTCTTGGATATGATGCGAGCTGTAACCCACACAGCCGCCCAAGCGATCCAATGCCGATGAATATCATTAATAACGATACCTAACCGAGAGGCTTTCAGCATACAGTCCACTACCTGAGGAAGCTCCGTATTCGTAAAATGATGCACAAATTGCGTGCCGGTCGTGATATCGACCCCATTTTCCGGAAGCTGAAATAAACTGCTTCGCATCACACGCACACGCGGTTCGGAGTGGAATAGCTCTCGTGCCTCGGCACAAGCTTCCTCGGTTATATCAACCAGCGTTATGCTAAGTGCTACCCCATGCTCATCCGCCCAGCGTAAGAGCTGCCGATTGACATCTCCCGAGCCAGAGCCTACATCAAGAATCGATAAAGTCTTCGGTTTGCCTGCTTGCAGCCACAAGTGCTTAAAGCCAAATAACGTCGGCCCTGCAGCACCGAAAATACGATTAAGCAGGCGCAAATGCTGCAAAGCTTGCCGAAGCTCGGGGCCTCCTGACGAGAAGTCATCCATTAATTCATGCTGATCTGCGCGTTGTTTGAGCCGTTTAAACATACGATTCATCTAACTTCGTTTCCTGCATGGCGGCGATGCCTTGATAGGTGAATTGAATCATTTCACACGTAAGTCCTGGTCCGAAGGCAAGGGATATCCCGCTTGTCGGTCCTGCTTTGCGTTTCACCAGTTCCTGCCTTGTTTCTTCTAACACGAAAAGAATCGTTGCCGAGGACATATTCCCATAGTCGCGCAAAACAGTCCGACTAGGCCTCGTTTCATCCGCAGTTAAGCCGTAAGCCTCCTCCAACGCATCAATAATCCCTTTCCCTCCTGGATGAATCGCCCAAAGCTCCGGCTTAGGGCCTCCACCAATTAGATGCTCTACTTGTGCGGGGATCCAAGTCCCAATCAATTTAGGGATATTTGGCGACAGATACAGATCAAAGCCGTGATTTCCTACATCCCATTTCATTTCATCCGCGCAATCTTGTAAGAGAATCGAATGATCGTTCCCTAATTGGAAAATGGGTTTATGCAGATCACTAGAAACACCAACCACACAAGCGGAAGCACCATCTCCGAAAAAGGAAGCTCCAAATAACGCTTCACGATCACTTGATGGCTGAATGTGCAGCGTACATAGTTCCACACAGACGACTAATATGTTGGCTGTCGGATTATTCGAAGCAATTTGACGGGATAAGCATACGGCTTTCAATCCAGCAGCGCAGCCGAGGAAATTGAAAGGAATCCGATTCACATTGGCAGCTAGTCCCAATTGATGCGTCAATGCGGCATCCAGTCCAGGGAGAAACTGTCCTGTACAGCTTACGGTGATCAGATGCGTAATGTCAGACACGTCAACATGAGCATCACGAAGCGCTTTCTCAGCCGCCTGTAAGGCTAAGGGCACAGACTCACGCTTGTACGTCGTCATCCGATCCGAAGTAGATGGCGCTTGGTGATTGGTCTGTGAAAAGTACCGGCAATTCTCGGCCGTTTCCAGCAGATTCGGTTCACAAGTATATCTGGTTTCTACGCCACATTGCTTGAAAATTTTCTTAGCCCAACGGGCGGAGTTGGGGTTGTCACGCAATGCTTCCGTTAATCGCCCAGAGGTATCGGCTTGATCCAGACGGAATTCAGGCACAGCGGTGCCTATTCCAAGAATTGCAATGATCTCATCTTCTCGTTTCATTTCGACTACGCAACCCCTTCACTCCCATATTTCTTAGTTGGACATACATATCACTTTACACATATGTATTCAAGGGCGGCAGCGGATATGAGAAAATTTCCCATGACAGGATAAAAGATATCAATATTGCCTTTTTGCAGACTACTATCAACAAAAAAAGCCTTGCAGCAGCAAGACTTCTTTCATTTCATTTAGTTATTAATATAACGTTCGAAGATGGCACCGAAATCCTTAACCTTCAACTCCGTATGCTTAGCTTTCAACCAATTGTAAGTAGATTCGTTAATCGCATCGAATTGGGTAACCGGAGAAGTTGTTTGTGTTGAGATACGACCTGTGGCTTCCTTGGCAACAGCTACGCTTTGCTTGGCGTATTCAAACAATTCCTCATTATGCGCGACTGTCTCCGAAATTTTAATCAAAGCTTTATACAAGTCTTTGATTTGTTCAATTTGCTTCTTATCTACATCAATGGAGAAGTTCGTATGACCGATAATGAACTTGATCTCAACGTCAAGATCGATTGTTCCTGCCGTCTCCATATACACTTCGGATATGGCATGTGTATGGTAGCTGTAACGCTTCAGCACTCGCTTAGAGCTAATGGCACTATCTCCGTCCAAATGAATGAGGGCAAGATTGGTAAAGCAGTATTCGTCCTTCTTGGACTTGATGATGAAGAAGATTTTCTCGCCATCCTCATGCATGACATAATCATCAGAATCGACTTTATCAAAATCTGCTGGACTAATTACTTTGCCGATATCGCTTAAGCCTAATGCATCTGCTGCAAACTTTTTGAACACGTGAATCATCCTCTCACTGATTGAAATGAATGTAGACTAATCCCATTATACGTTATGGGTAGAATTTACATAAGTAGCAAATTGTTAGCCATTCTAACGCTTCTCTTTTTGACGGAATCTACCAGGGGGCACCTTTTTCTCCATGAGAAATATACGTGAGAAATAATGAACCGAAGAAAACCCTGTCATCTCAGCAATTTCTTTGATGGGTAAATCGCTGCTTAGCAAGAGATGGGCCGCTTGGCGAATACGTTCACTCCGAATGAAATTGGTGAAGCTCTCATGAATTCCCTCCGAGAATAGGCGTGAAAGATGACGCTCCGACACGCTCAAATAGTTGGCAACATCTTTGAGTTGGAGTGCTTGGGAGAGATTATCGCGAATATAAAGCTTGGCTCGCCGCATCAAGACATGTGTACTTTTATGACGAATGACTGGCGACTTCGTTAGTGTCCCGAATACAGCTGGAAAGGACACCAGTAAGGCATAAGCCACAGAATGTACAGCCGCATAAGGTAAACTTCCATGGCCATCGCGGATCAGAAGCGACAACCATAATTGAACCGTTGGCTGATCTTCAGCCTCATAGAGGATGACTTCCCCCTGCATGGCGAGATCGTGATATGCCTCGCGTATCGTATCCTCACTTATGCTCTCGTCTAATTCAAATGCGATATATACAATGTTCAACCCTTTTTCCGTACGAATTTGGTGGGTAATTCCTGGTTTTGAGCAAAAAAGTGTACCTGCACGAAGTGGATAGATCGTGTCTTCCTCTGAATATTGCCCTTCTCCATCCAAAACGTAACAGATCTCGAAAAAGGAATGCTTATGAGGTTGATTGTCATACAAACAAGGATTAACACCCCAATAATGCACTTTAAAGACAGCCTCCGCTCCTTGGATGACCGTTAAGGCTTCATTCAACATCAAAAATGTTTCCTTATACTGATACATGAGCTTCACCTTTCGGAAAAAATGGCCTTATTGTGCAAAAGTATGTCCTCTGTTGAAAAAGATTACACCGACGCTATCTCCTATAATTATAAATAGAAAGCGGTTTAATGAGCAACCACAAAATGGAGGCATGGAACCATGATACAATCCAAAGATGTTGATTTTTACAAAGAAAATGGTTATTTGCTAGTCAAAGGGGTATTTAACGAAGGGGAAGTTGCTGAGATGAGAGAAGCTGTGGATAAAATTATTCAGCGTGCAGCACTCGCGAAAGCAGATAGTAATGCAACCTGGCAAGGTGACTATCTGCCTGCTGAAGAGCTGAAAAAGCTCGTTCTCAAAGGATTTCATGATGTGCATTATCACGATTCTGCCTTCATGCGAGCCGTCATTCATCCGAATATGGTAGCGGTTTTGAGACAAATCATCGGGCCCAACGTTCAGCTTCATCATTCGAAAATGCTAGTTAAACCGCCAGAAAACGGTGCTGCCTTCCCGATGCATCAAGATTATCCCTATTTCCCGCATGAGAAGCATACGATGTTAGCGGCAAGCGTTCACTTGGATCGCGCGGATGAAGAGAATGGCTGTCTGTGCGTTATTCCAGGCTCTCATAATGCGGGAAGCTTACCCCATGTCGGCACCTACTACCTGAATCACAAAGAATATCCAATTCATATGGGAACACCTTGTGAAGCGGAAGCAGGCGATGTCTTATTCTTTAATTATTTAACCATTCATGGATCTTCCTCAAATAAAAGTACAAGAACGAGAAGAAATGTGTTGTTTCAATATCGGGAGGCTAGTGATTTCCCAATTAATCAGGATCACTTTGACTGGGGCATGGGGTTAATGGTCAGCGGTGAGAATCCTAATTTCAAGAAAGTGAAACCGAACTTCCACATTATCAAAGAAGCTTAATGCATGAAAGAATGGGTTGTCCCCTACTTGCGGGACAGCCCCTTTGCATCTAGGTAACTACACTAACTTGCATGGTGAACTTTTTATGCTCAAAGGGACCAATCGAACCCGCTGAGCCGTTGCAAATAGCCTCTTCAATGCCATAGGTAGGGTAACCTGCAAATGGCTCAAGCCCAATATTATAATGCCTTCCATACCACGGATAGCTTGTGGTCGCGCCAAACTCCTGCCAGTACCATAGATAGGGAAGCGTCCTAGCGTCCCATTCTACTTTCATGCCCAATCCCTTGTGTCCGTTAACGATCGAATACCACCCGTTATTGCCGAAACCAGTCAAATAAACGATATCGGAAGGCGTCCCTTTCGGAGGAAGCTGCGATAAATCAACAATCTCACCAAGTTCATTACATGCAAGCGGCCATTCATATTCATTCCCACGTTTTACACGACCCGATGGATTTTTGCTCGCATCTTCTGTGATTATGCGCACCCCAGCTGGCATATGTATGAGACAGTTTTCATCTAGAAAGGGTTTACCCAAAGCGATATGCTGTCCCCACATATACCGTTGTGAATAACCGCTTAAATTTTCCACTTCTTCTTCGATATACAGCTTCGCATCCCCACTTACAAGTGACATCGTTTTTGATATTGAGAAAGGTACTTTCTTTGTCCGAACACTGAATCTAACTGTAATTCTCTCCGCCCTATCCTCGACGATTTCATAATGCCAAGGCATGTGTGCGACTTCGCCGTGCTGGCCGAACTGAGCTCCCTCATAGCTGCTCGAAGAACCGCCATTAGGAAATACTTCCTGCCACCCGCCAGGGTAATAATCAATGAATGCCGCGATCGGATCATCTGAAGTGGATAAGTAACTGTTCGGATTTTGCACGCCATTCTCGGTCAACCACATGAAGTCCATATCGATTGGTTTATATAAGAATTCGAAGATTTCAGTGCCTTTATCCACCAAGATGGAGATGCGCAAGAGTTCATTTTCAATGACAACCGTACGCATTCCGTAATAACTAAACCCATCCCGAATGCGACAGCCATAATTTCGCTGAGGACGATAAGGATTCAAAGTTGGTCACCTTCCTCTTCAAAATAAAGACCGCTGCATTAATCAAGCAACGGTCTTCTTCGTTCTAGATTTACTTACGTTAGTTGACTCCAACCTTATCTTCCCTTACATAAGATGTCTGGTTCCATAGTGTACGATATTCTAGTTGATGACCCGAACGCCAAGCATCCAGATAGAAAGGTACTGTGAAGAATTCGTAATGCCAGGTTGAACTAAACTGCTGCCTTGTTATCGTTCTGGAAGCGAGGACTGCCCCTCCATCACTAGCATCGACGACTTCCAAGGTGACAACGTCTAAATTATCCGCATTGTTGTTGTCGACCATCAATTTCCAAACTACCGTATTTTCACCAACATTCGTAACTGTCGTGTAAGGCCCGTATTGCATGTAGTTTGGCGAATCCAAGCCCGTGTCTGCCGACCAACCATCCGCATCCGCCCTGCCAATGACATGCCCCAGACTTTCAGCTTCCCAAGAATTCGTGATCCCACCGTTCAATTCATTCGCGATGCGAGCACGTCTCGTATGATTGTCTGATGAGCCGCCGCCTGGTACAACGCCACGGTAATAAATATAAGGTACCCCGCTAACTGTGATGAAAGCTGGACCGTCATTACCGTAATAATTTTGAGTTTGGGGCAAAATTGGATTTTGCGAATATTTGCTCCAGCTGATCAAATTCGAGGAACGGGCCAAGCCGCTAGACCATTTGGCCGAGCCAAAAGGCGCATCTGTACTGCCTTCATATACCATGTAGTAATATCCGTTCTCATAGATGATGTCCCGTTTACCAACAGTACCAGAATCCCAACCGTTGCTGGATGTGTCAAGGATTGGATTGGCAGCGTTCCTGCTTAAGCTAGTTAACGAGGTTCCCGTCGCAACTCCGACACGGCAGTCCGTCCAGTCGTATCCGTGATAGAACAAATACCAGGTTGATCCGACCTTATAAAGACTTGGTGTGCCAACATTCGCGGATTCCCAGCCAGAAGTATTGTGCGTAAGTATGCGTCCCTGCCTAGTAAAACTCGTTCCGTTCGTGGAAGTGGCGAGTCCTATATCGCCCGCTGATCCGTTACCCGTTCCTTCATATACCAGATAGAAGGTTCCATTGTCGTACCAGATACCGGGGAAGCTGGCCATGTTGTCGTCCCATTGTCCGGAAGAGCCTACATCTAGCACAAGACCTTGATCCGTCCAGCTCGTGCCATTCGTAGATTTGGCTAAACCGATTCCCAATTTTCCAGATCCATTGAGTTTAATGTAATAAGCCCAGATTGTTCCGCTGATCGTAACTGTAGATATATAATGCATATCAAAGCTAGCACCCATGTTGTTATTCGTTTTATCCAGTTTCGCGAACGCCTCGTTCGCATTGAACATCGTACTAACGGAAGCTGTATAACTACTGTTTGTGGCGAAGGATGCGGAACTTACTCCGAATAGTAGTGTGACTATGAGCAGCAGGATCGTTACTGACCTTCCGAACCGAAACCGAACCTTCATGAAATCACCCTCCTAATGAATTTAAAATGAAATCTGGATGCTGATAATTTGCTTGGCCTTCGCTGCTACGGATACGACATCCTCTGTGAATGACGCCTGCGTTTGCAATTCTTCATCCAAATTAACGTAATGTGCGCTTACTACTTTACGATCAAACGTGATTGATCCCTCCACATATTCGTCCGAGATGTTGAAGAGACGGATCACATAGCTATCGTTCCGTTCCTCGGACACTTTGATGGCGCTTACGATAAGCTCAGCTGAGCTTACTTGAAGAAATGAATGGCTAAGTGATAAATCAGCTTCGCGCCGCTGCAATGATTCATACACGACTTTTCCTAGTTTTCTGTCGACAGAACGAATTCCCGCCACGAATTGCTGATGTTCATGCCAAAGGCGACTTGTATGTGACTCGGTTACGGCAAATGGGCTGATCGCGTAATGAAATTCTAGCTCTGTGAGAAGCTGGCCACCGTCCCCGCCATCCGAGAGAACTTCTTTGCCTGTGCTGCGAAATAACGTCAGAGCAACCGTTCTCAGTTCATCGTTGCGTACTGCTGCTTCATACAACCCTTTGCTGTAGATCGCCAAACCACATCTGCCATCATCGATGGTAAGGATACCTTGATGCGGAACCACGTCTCGCGCCTTTTCCATATAGCCCGTATAGTCCGGTGGCTGAATGTTTCTTTTCACATAATCAAAAGGTGTACTCGTGTAAAAATGCTCGGTTTGCAGCCCTGAAGGAAACAACAGCCGTAGGCGGTGATCGCGCGCGCGATTGTTAATCACAGTTCGGCATCGGAGAATCGGATCATTCTTCCGTAATTCTAGAAAAGTCGTGACCTCCATCGCGACTACAACTTCACTTCTTCTCGTTTCCTGAGGATGAATGGCATGGGGAATGCTTATCGAAGTGCGGATACGAATACGTGTCTGCAGCGGTCCGTCATAGACAACCGATATCTGTGCGCTCGAACCGTAGGATGTAAATACTTCATTCGTTACCGGGCTCACATGATTCCAACCCTCACCAATATCGGCCTCATCCTCAAGCAGCAGCAGGCCGGAATAACACCGTCCCGTCTGAACATCCGTTACATCAATGGTGCCGTTCGGAAGGACTGCCACTCGCAATCGCCCATTTTCCCATGTATTGGCGGTCATCCTCATGAATCCAAGTAAACGTACGGGAGCCGTTAAAGTAGGTGCATGGTAGTCACCAGGACCAGGGTTGGTTAACGGCTTCTTCTGGGTTACATAGACCGCATATCCATAAGACGGAACCTGGGCTTGGAAAGCTATACGGCACCGATCCACTTGCTCCGAATAAGGAATATCCCGATACGGCCTCCACATGCGCGTACTATTTTTGCTCAGCTCCAGCAGCTGATAAGGAATCTCATTTCCTTCATGGTCATATAAACGGAAAGAAGTGCCGCCCAAGTGAAACATCGTCGCGACTGCGTCTGACAGGGTAGGTATGGCGAACTCGACTTCTATGACGCCATCTATTGGGCTCTGAGAAGCGTTAAATACCGTGATAATTTGATCTCCGTCGATATCAGATAACCCGTGATGATTGGATATAAAAAGGAGCTGCTCTCTAACCATTCCTTCGGCGATGAGTCTGCTCTGATCAAAGCGATACAACATATCGCGATGCACTTGATCGATCGAACAACCGCATATGGAATCATGCGGATGATTCTGAATCAAGTACTCCCAAGCTTTCGCTAGTAAAGTTTTGGGATAAGATCGCCCTTTCAGCGCTGTGAATACGCCCCACGGTTCGGCCCATTTCTCAAGGAGCACTTCACAAGCCTGATTATTCATTTTCAAATGAATCCGCGAAGAAAGCACATTAGCAAGCACCCAATTATTTACACCGTTAAACCCAGGTGATCTTTGCTCGCCTTGATAAATTCGGAGTTCACCAATTTCCCCACGTAAAGCACTGACATACTCTGCTAAGGAACAATGTTCGAACTTGGCATCCAAGTCAGCCTCATTTAGCGTTTCCAGTATCCATGGAAGCTGGGGTTCAATCTCGATATGATCAACCCCGTCAAACCCAGCAATGATAGAGGTTGTAGCACGTTTGGATTTGTAGTCCAACATCGCTTTTGCCCGCGTGATCAACTCCTCGCGATCATACTGAAATTCCCGATCCGCAAACGGCCACCGGATAAAAAAGTAAAAGTCCCCGTAAGAACGATCCTCATCAAGTTTAAGCCCCAATACCCGGCTGCCGTCAGCACCCTCCCACCACATCTCCGACGCGTCAGCATCACCATAAAATCCACGGAATAATACAGCGTTATTAATCTCGAAGCCTTGCAAGATTTGTGGAAACTGACTATTGTGACCAAAAATATCGGTGATATACCCGGATTTCATCGGCTGGACGCCGAAAGAGCGTGATCGGCGATGACCAATTTGCAAATTTCGTATCAAAGACTCCCCACTGACAAGAAATTCATCCGGCATGACATACCAAGGACCAATGCTAATTCGACCGTCCTGGATAAGCTTGAGAAGCCTCTCTCGATTCTCTGGTCTTATGTCTAAGTAATCGTCCAAAACAATCGTCTGACCGTCCATCATAAAATGGCGATAGGCTCCATCTTGCTCCATCTTATCAATGAGCTCGTCAATCAAATAAATAAGACGTATGCGATAGCCTTGGAAATCCTGATACCATTCGCGATCCCAATGGGTGTGAGAAATTACATAGACCTTTTCAATTTTTTGAGGCATATCGCTCGATCTCCTTTATACAAAATCAGACGGACATTCCGCCACCAATCTCAGATTGTCCGCCTGATTCCTGTTCGTGCCATGCCTATTTTTTACTAGCCATAAATGCATCCAGCTGTTTCTGAACTTCAGCTATCGCTTTATCAATGCCAGCCTGTTTCATTTTTTCTTTGAATTGCGGTAACACTTTATCTACATCGGCAGTACCGCTTTTTAAGACCGTTCCATATTCAGCAAATACGCTATCTAGCGAAGCAACCTCTGTTTTAATTGGGCTTGTATCGAAGAGGAAGCCCATCGCAGGGAATCTCAATGTCACATCTTTATCATAGTCTTTATAAGCTTCAAAGAACCCCTTCACATCCGTGCCTTTGGACTTCATAAATTTCGGGTTTTGCCAGATCCATTCAAACGGCAAGTAAGGAGGTTTAGCAGGATCAACACCAGCAGGGAAGTTCACCGCACCGTCTTTGATGACATAATGTTTGCCCTCAACACCCAATGTTAAGAGGTCATAGTTTTGCTGATTCTTCTGGAACCAGTTAAGGAACGCCACCGCTCTCTCAATATTCTTGCTTCCTGCAGCAATACTTTGGTAGTTCCAGGTTGTCACCTCTTGGAAAACCTTAGGCGTGATCTGAATTCTAACGAACTCGACTTGTGCACCTGGAATAGCGGATACAGTCCTCGCATTGATATTGTACTCAGGTAGATCTCCTATTACGGAAGCTGCTTTACCTGCGGCAAAAGCTGCCCGAAAATCCTTGATGGATAGAACATCCTTCGAGATATACCCCTTATTGAACAGTTCCCTGTGGAAATCCAGACCTTTTTTGTAAGCAGGCGTTTCCAGCATATTCTCAGCCTTCATGGTGTTCATATCGATTCCAACACCGCTCGGCAATCCACGAACAAATACTTCTTTGAAATTTAAATCAAAGGAGGTGTTGCCCTGGCTAAGCGGTATGATTTCAGGATTGTTTTTCTTTACTGCTGCGTAGAAGGCTAACATATCATCTAATGTCTTGATCGCCGGCAACCCGTATTTCTCTCTTAAATCTTTTCTAATCGTGAAAGTAGCATAGCCGGCAGCCGTACCGATCTGAGCGGCTGGCACACCGTAGGTTTTCCCCTTCACTTGAACGACTGGCCAGTAGTAATCAGGAATATTCGCTTTTAGATCCTTACCTACCTTAGCGATGGCATCGTCAAGAGCTGCGACGGAATTGGAGCTGATCAATTGAGCAAGCAGCTCTGGATGTGTCCAGAGAATATCTACGTTTTCACCTGTCGAAGTCATCACTTTGACTTTTGTTGCATAATCGCCCCATGGCACGTACGTATAATTGAGTTTCACATTCAGCTCATCTTTGACTGCTTTTTCAATCGCTGCATTGACAGTCGTTTGATCTGGCTGCGGATCTCCAGGGAATACAATGTTTAATGTAACTGGTTCAATTGGCTTTGCTGTTGCGACAGGCGTGTCTGTCGCTTTCGCTACCGTGCTGGCGGCAGGCGTAGCTGGTGCAGGAGTGGATTCAGACGAATTGGAAGAACAGGCTGCAAGTGTGGCCATCGTAGTAATCATCATCGTGGAAACCAATATCTTGGAACCTTTCGTTTTTTGTCCTGACATGTTTTGAACCTCCCATTTTTTATTGGATCGAGACGACATAGGGATCTTTGATCGGAGATCAAAGTCTCACCATAATTTATATAAACGGTGGTTAACCGCATATATCGAATCTCCGAACTAACCTTTTACGCCGCCAACCGTTAAGCCCTTGATAAAATATTTTTGCACAAAAGGGTAAACAAAGATGATCGGCCCGATTGTCACAATCGTAATCGCCATTTTGATCGACTCTGCCGGTACAGCTGAAGCCGCATACGTGCTTCCAACACCTCCAGATGAGATATACTGCATACTGGATAAGACCATGCGCAGCAAGTACTGTACGGGATATAGCTTCTGATCGTTAATCAACAGAAGTGGAAGCCACCAATCATTCCAATATTGCAGTGCATAGAACAATCCGACCGTCATAACGCCAGGCAAGGCAAGCGGGAATACGATTTTGAACAAAATGTTGACTTCATTAGCACCGTCTATTCTTGCTGATTCCAACATCGCATCATCAATCGTCGAGAAAAAGTTCCTCAGCAGAAACATGTTCCATGCGTTCACCGTATAGGGCAAAATGAGACCCCAAATCGTATCGCCAAGATGCAAATACTTCGTCGTAACGATATACCATGGTACCAGCCCCCCGTTGAAAAGAATCGTAAAGAAGACCATGAACGATAAGCTGTTCCGAAATTTCAATTCTTTTCTGGACAGTGAATACGCAAGTAATCCCGTTATGACCATACTGAAAGCGGTACCAATTACAGTTACAAAAATGGTCACCCAATACGCCTTCCCTATCGATGAGTTTCCCGAGAAAATGTATGCGTATGCCTTTAAGGAAAATACATGAGGGAGAATGCTGTAACCATGCAACTGCAAATATTTCTCATCCGTTATGGAGCCAGAGAACATGATGAAGAAAGGAATGACGCAGAGCAAGGCAAGCAATGATAGAAACGTATACGCTGCGTACGTCACAATTTTATCCTGCACATAGTTATTTTTCATGCACAATCTCCTAAACGTAGTTAGAATAATGAGCCTTCACTTCTGTACTTTTTGACTAATGCATTGAATCCTAGAACCAGGATAAATCCTACCACGGATTGATATAGCCCCGCCGCTGAGGACATGCCTGCGTCACCAATGGTTCGTAAGGAGCGATAGACGAACGTATCAATGACATCCGTTGTCGCATACAGACTCGCATTATCACCAACAAGCGCATAGATCATCCCAAAATCTCCGTAAAAGATCCTCCCGACTGACAACAGCACCATGATCGTTATGGTCGGTGAAATAACTGGCAGCGTAATATACCGAATTTGTTGTAATTTCGTAGCGCCATCCAAGGCTGCGGATTCAAAATACTCCGTATTCACGCCCGTTATTGCGGCAATGTAGATCACAGTCAGAAATCCTGCATACTTCCAAATTGAAAATAAAACCAGAATTCCCGGCCATAAATCGGCGCGCTGACCCCAAGCTACCTCGGGAATATGGAGATATGCAAGAATACTATTGAGCAGACCACCTTCCGAAGCAAACAAGTTGTAGGCAAAAACACTGACGACGATCCATGAGATGAAATATGGTAAAAAGATAAAGGACTGCGTCACTTTTTTGAACAACTTGGAACTGACTTCATTGAGGAACAGCGCTGTGACTATGGCGATTGCTTGTTGAAAAAAGATAAACATGGCATTCAAAAATACCGTGTTCCATGTAACTCGAAGCACTTTATCGCTGCTGAATAGGAATTTAAAATTATCAAACCCCACCCATTTACTGCCCATGATGCCCAAATTTACTTTGTAATCCTTAAATGCAACGATGATGCCGGCCATAGGTAGATAAGCAAACAAGATGAAGTACAACAACCCAGGCAACATAAACAGATATAACACTTTGTTTTTTGAAATATCGAGCAGCAATTCAATCGCGATGAATTTTCTCTTTCTGATGTAGCTCTCCACCTTTCTCCGGCCTCGTGTTGCTTGGCTGTTTACACCGTTAGTCTATAAGCATTTGAGCAAATGTTGAAGTTAAAAGAGTATACATGGTTTATATTTGCATACTTCTACGCCGATAAATTGCATACCAGGGTTGCTAAATCATAGCTTTTAGACTTTTTGTTTATTTCGATATTCGCTCGGGGACATTCCGGTATGTTTTTTGAATAACGTGACGAAATAGGACGGGTTGTTAAAACCGACTTTAATGCCGACTTCTTTGATGGCGATTTGATCTTGTTCCAAATAAGTCTTTGACTTATTTAATCTTAATTCCGTGATGTATTCGGAGAAGGATTGGTTAAATAACTCTTTAAAGAGCCGCCCAAAATACATCGGATTATAGTCAAATCGATTCGCAACCAACTCCACGGACAGCTCCGTATTGGCGTAGCAGCCTTCAACGAAACTTCGTATCCGCTCTAGGAGATCAGAATTAAGGTGCTTTCTTTTCTCCTTAATTCGTTGCATGTCATGAAGAATATATGGAGCAAACCAAAGCTTCATCTGCTCTAAGGTCTCCAATTTCCTCAGTTTGCTAACTGCATTGTTAAAGTTTGTTAGGAGGTCATCTTTTACATCATGGATCGAAAGCTCCGTCGTAATAAACACCGTAAGCAAGAGATGATTGACCGATAGCTTAATTAATTCGAATTGGCATTCTTTAAAAGCATTAAAAATATCATCCAGTGCTCCCCCAATTAGTTCTTCCTTACCTAACTTAATGGCATCCAAGAGCGTTTTTAACTGCTGCTGCGGATACTCAAATTCCTGTTTGAAATTTGCAAAGACCGTTTCATACGTTAGAATGCTGCCTAAGCCGTACACAATTCGATAATCTGCGGCTTCTAACGCTGCTTGATAGGAGGCATGATAATTCGCCCAATCATTCACGAATGTCCCCCATGCTGCTGTGACGGAGGTATCCATCGATTGTTTGAACTGTTCTTGCAGCCTCGACAATAAACCCGCGAGAATTTGTTTATCGTTGAAAGCGTTGTCATTATTGATTAACAGGACAACATCTTTGTTGATTTCAAGGGATTCATAGGCATAATACGGGTGCATAAGCTCATATACCAAATTCAGTAAACTTCGCCTCATTTGTTTGTGAATATCTTCAGAAAACTCTTCGACTTCTAAAATAGTTGCATCAAATAGCTCATCAATTCGAAGGATCAGGATGCTCGTACCCTTATATAAATCAACACGCAATGAAAATTCGTGTTCGCTGGAAGGGTGCGGCTCCTTTACTCCCGTGAGGACCTCTCTTAAATAATCGACTTTCAGATTGTTCTTCGATTTCTCTTTCATTTGCTCTAATGTTTCAACAAGTCCGCGTAACGGCGATGAAAGCTTCCCGCTCACAAACAATGCGGCTATTCCGCTTAAAGCAAATAAGATCAAACTTATCCAAATCACAGTGTTTCTAAGTTTGCTAATACTGGTGACCGCTGCTTGATACGGGACAACATGAAGAAAATGCCAACCCAGTTTCTGAGAGAAACTATGTGTTACCAATACTTTCTCACCACTTGAGCTAATATCAACAAAACTGTTTGTACCCGACTCGGTCAGCATCTTCTGGATGGAGCCTACTGTGGAGTAGTCCTTCAAAAATTCGCCGCCAGTCGGATCCGAAATAACCGTGCCGTCTGAATCTACAATGAGAATATTACCCTGATCTAGCCTATCATCCGGATTAATGCCTTTACGAACTGCTTCTTCTTTCACATTTACAATTAGCGCATTGAGAATGGCATTGGTTGTTTTATCTCGATTGTAGTAAAAAATGGAATACACATTTTCTTCTTTATTCTTGCTAGAAATCAGTTTTAATTTTCGGGGTACAAGCCGGATTTTCGTTTTGGGATCGGAGTTTTTCAACATTTCTATTGCTTCGTTATCGATATTCGGGTAGTCACTTGTCAAAAATGAAGCATTATTCCCATTGTAGATACCGATCGAATAAATACTTTCATTGATGAAGATGATGTCGCTCAGCTTTTTCAAAGAATTATTTTCAACAATCGGATCACTCACAGCCGTATTCATTTGTTGAATGATCGGATATTCGAAGGAAAGCTGTGCGGATACTTGCATGGCTTGATTCATCAGATACTCGGTAGAATTCTGGCCTTGCATCAGTGTCCGTTCGGAGAGCTCATTAATTTGGCGAATAGCGCTGTTTGAAAAAATGTGAAACAACCAAATTGAAATACCTGCTATTGCAAGCGTTAACAAGAGAAGACATGCAAAGAAAAACTTGGCAAACATTGTTTTGACAGGAAACCTAGTTTGAATGACCATGACACCCCCGCCTTATATCTAAAAATTTTCTATCTCATCTTCTTTTTACCACATAAGAATTTATGAGTTTCCGGTACTCGGAAGAACAAATTCTTAGTGGTAAACAATGAATAAGCCGTTAACTCTTGCTGCAGCAAAGTTGACGGCTTTTCCTAAGAAGATCATGGGATTTAAATACTTGTCATAATGTTCACTGTTTCTTCCTTGAAGGCGTCTTCTAACCCCTGATCAGGAAATTGGTCCGTAATAATACGGTCTATAGCCTTTATGCTTGCGAAGGAGAACAAGTCCTGCCTTCCAAACTTGGAATGATCCATCACAATATTCACTTCGGATGACTGCTGGATCGCAAGACGCTTGATCTCCGTCTCGTGCATATTGGAGTTACTGAAGCCATGCTTCAAGCTCACGCCTGTTGTTCCAATAAATGCCCTGTTAAATGCCATTTTCTCCAAGGCCTCCGTTGCAACTGGTCCTACAAGTGTTGAGGTTTGGCCCATCAGCATGCCGCCAATAACGATCGTCGAAATCTGCTTTCCTTGCAGCTCCGCAGCAATGTTGAGTGCATTCGTCACAACCGTAATATGCTGGTTCACCTGGATAAACCTAGCTACCTGGAGCGTTGTTGATCCGCCATCAAGAAAGATAGACTCCCCAGGCTGAATCAGCTGCGCGGCAAGTTTGCCAATCCTTATTTTTTCTTCAATAAAGACGCCGGACCGTTCGTTCAGCGTAATATCATTGCCGACTAATATCGCGCCGCCGAATGTTCGCTTAATGTACCCACCTTGTTCCAACTTCTCCATATCTCGGCGCAGAGTCATCTCTGTGACCTCGAACATTTCTTTTAATTCGGCCATTTTGACTTCACCATCGACAGCCATCCGATCCAGAATTTGTTGCTGTCGTTGATTAATTGGGTTATGCATGTTGAAAGCCTCCGTGTTAGTTCTGATCTTACTAGTCTTCTTCAATACGCGGCATCCGCTCAATTCGCGGATCGGTGAATAGGTCAAACTCATCTCGACTGGTGCTGGAAAATTCAGAAACAACCGCACCCTGGTCCCCTGCTTGAAACCAATGTTTAATGCCGGGCTCAATGGTATACTGCTCACCTGGAAGTAATTCAATTTCGTGAAATACCGTAAAGTAAGCCTCACTTCCGGCAGGGATTTCTGCTTTAATTACAACAGGTGCTTCACCCTCCACATATAACCAAACGCTTCCTGAGCGGCAGCGAAACGTTTCCATTTTACCGGGATCATTCCCTACTGGAGGATGTAGATGCTCTGGGCAGGTCTGCCTAGGGAACAAGACTAATTCCTTCGCGCAATATCGGTCTGTATTTACATAGGTAACTAACTCAAGACCCTGAACTTCCAATTGCTCTAGCCCGAAACCTGCTACTTCAATGCCCCGAATTTCATCCTCCGTCAACACAATTCCGCTTAACTTCAATAGGTGCGCCGTGCGCTCCTGCGCTTGACGAATTTGGCTTCTTTTCATGGATTATCGGCTCCTCTGGCATTTTTTATGGTGCGGCCCGATCCATACGAGCTGCTCATTCATGACCCAATTAGGTAAATCCAACTTCATCTCATGTTTAGCCCAACCGTTATTTATTCGTTCCCAAACCTCTGAACCCGTTCGAATTCCGCTTAACGCATCTGCCTGCTCCACATTGCAAGCACCTACACCTACTGCGGTTTGCAGGATATGTTCAAGCTTCATTCCCTTCATAAGACTATATAAAAAACCTGCAATCGTGCAATCACCAGCTCCTGTTGTGCCAACAACATCAACTTGATAACAGGATGAAATGACTTCGTTATCCAACCAATTCTCACGCATATCTTCCGAAGGTGAACATCTTCCCATTGCGGACAGACGAGCTTCGTCCCCAGTCGTACGAACATACAGTCCATGCTCGCCTAACTTTAGTCCGACGATTGCTACGCCCATTGCCAACAGTTCCTCCGCTACCTCAGAAAGAAAGTCTCCTGTAGCATAAGGAAGCAAATCACCTGAGTCTGATTCACGCATCCAAACTTCATAACGATCCCGATGAAGCATATAAACAATCTCTTCAAAGCTGGGCAGAAACACATCCACATAGGGAAGCGCTTTGGTTAATATCGTACGCCAATCTGCGCGCCCTGCATCGGATGCAGGGTCAGGCTTTGCCATATCAAGGGATACTGTCACCCCATTGCTCTTAACCATTTTCAGCAAAAAAGCCAGCTCATCACCATTATTCTGATACATGCTGCGCATCAAAGGCGGATACCCAAAATGGAATAACCGAGCAGCTTCAAGCTGATCTACGTGAAGGTCAACTGCTGCATACGTATCGTTAGCTCCCGTCGAATGCAGAAAGATCCGGTCGGTCTGCGGCGGACTAATGACAATGGAATAAGAACTATTTTCACCAGGAGCTATGATCATGCCCGTTGCTAATGATGGATTGTGCCCGCCAAGAATCGATAGTATAGCTTCACCAAATAAATCATTGCCCACTTTACCCATTAGACTAACAGTACTGCCAAGGCGATAAAGCGCTATCCCCGTATTGGAAACAGCGCCTCCTGTCGAGATCACCGCCTTGCCAACATCAACAAGCTTACCCGGTACAAATAACGCATCCAAAGCTATATGCTGGCCACGAATCGTTGGGATAATATCCAAACAAATATGTCCGGCTACAATCACTTCCGCTTGGCTCTGCCTGGACAAGTTTAGTTCCTCCAGTCAATGGGTATCGTTTGACCTGTTCGATGGGATGCCAATGACGCTGTAAAAATGATATGGCTATCCCCCGCTTCCTCCGGAGTAGCGCAGTAAAACGGTTGTTGAATCGCCTTATTGTGAACCAGCTCATCGCAGAACGCTGCCCACATTTGGAGAATAGAATCAGAGAAGCCAAATTCGAAAATGCCCCCTGTAATCGTAGCGTAGGCTGATTTATATGGCGCATCTGCCACATGCCAAGCTTGAACGCCTCCTGGTGTATAGGGTAAGTATGCTACCTGCTTGGGATTTTTCGTCGTAAATTCGGCAGAAAATGCCGTTCCCGTAATACGAATAAACCAAGTATTGGCATGGCCTGGCGCAATTCGTTTCGTAGACAGGACCATAGGAAACTGCTGGCTTTCCGTCTGAACATCACAGGCGAGAATGGCATTATCCCACGTTTCACATGGCACCATAACTCCATTCCCGTCAGGTCGGTTAGGTACAATTTTGGACAAGAGCGCTCTCACTGATTGGGGCTTCCAACCAAACCGCAATGGCAAATGCAGGACATGCATGCCTAAATCTCCCATACATCCATATTCGCCATTCGTAGCGATTCGCCTTTTCCAATTAATCGTTTTAGTTGGGTCCAAATCACTAGAATGCCAAAAGCCAGCCTCTACCTCAATGATTCGTCCGAATTTATTTTCTTGCACCCATGCCGCAATTTGCTGCGCTCCCGGGAAAAATGGAAATTCCGAAGAGCATCTAACGATAACATGCGGATTCTCTTGAATAGCTTGCTGGATAAGAGAATTCGCCTCTTGATCTATACCGAACGGCTTCTCCCCTAGCAGATGTTTGCCAGCTTCGATAATATCGATATAAATTTGAGCATGCAGATTATGCGGAACGGCACAGTAAATCGCATCCACATTCGGATTAGCCAGTAACTCTTTATAGTCCGAATAAGCAGCTTCCACGCTGGGGACATTCTCTTGAAACCACTGGGTAGCGGAAGCGTTTGCATCACATACAGCTATGATGCTTGGCGCAAAATCTACCTGTGTCAAATGACACCAACGTGCAGCTGCGCTTGCGAATTCCTTGCCCATGAGTCCACAGCCAATAACACCAAAGCGAATGATCGTTTTCGACATGCGTACATCCTCCTTATGGATGAGTTGGCTACATTTAGATGGACAACTGGGCAAGTGCTTGCTCGGCTGTTGCACCATGATGAACAATGGACATTAAGGCCTTGGTCATGCCAGCAGGATTCGGATGTTGAATGACATTACGCCCATATACAATTCCCGAAGCGCCTTGCCTCATCAATTCAACCGTACGCGTCATGATTTCTTCATCACTTGCTCGGCCACCCCCGCGGACTAATACAGGTATACCTGAAGCAATCTCAATGACGCGGGCATATTCCTCAACGTGATCGCATGGATCTGCTTTAATAACATCTGCCCCAAGCTCAACCGCCTGCCTAACTAGTGGGAGAATTTTATTGATATCTCCATCTACCATATAACCACCCTTTGCTTCGTTCGCCAACATGACAAGGGGTTCTACCATCAAAGGCATGGCATACTTTTCACATTCCGTTTTGAGGAGGGAAACGTTCTGAACACATTGATAATGAAGCTCTGGCTGATTCGGCAATAAAAGTAAATTGACGCAAACCGATACGGCATCCATGCGAACGGCTTGCTCGATAGCCTGATGAATGAGTTCACTAAACACAAAACGAGGAAGAACATTTCCGTAGATGTTAGCTGCGTCAGTACGAAGAACAAGCCCTGGCTTATGCCCGCCTGGAATCGATTGGAGATGTCTAGCTTGACCAATACTGAGCTGAATACAATTCGGTCCTGCTTCTACAATCGTTTCAATCGCTTGCTTCACGTTTTCAATACCTGACAAGAAACTAATTTCGTTAAAAAAGCCATGATCAATCGCAACATCAAAGCATTTGCCCTGCTTGCTGAACATTCGGTTAAGTCTAGGTTTTAATGACATCTTAACGTTTCACCTCACTCGTTTTAATGTTATTTTATAACAATAAATGTTCGTTTACAACATAAATTAAATTACTTTGCAACAAAAAATAAGGAGATAGTTACACAGCAACCTGCTCCTTTTTTTTGAATTATAAACCCGCTCGGCAATTTGCATGAAAAACAAAAAAAGCCCTACGTGTTCATGTAGGGCTTTCGTTAATTGAGGTTGACGTTTCCCTTACCATGTCTATTTCACCATGGAGAAATGTCGCTTACTTTACAATAATGAGGACCGCTTTAGGTGGGAGTGTAGCTTCATTTTCAATGAAATTCCCGGAAATTAAATCCGTCCCTTTCAAGTCCCCAAGCGCAATCGTAGTAGCTTGATCATTATGATTCAAGATAAAGACGAATGACTCATTCTGTTCATTGATCCGTGTAGAAACCTCAACCCCAGGTACAGGTGGGATTGGTGCAGTAATCCCTCTATCTTGGCACAAATTGCCAAGCAAACCTTGTAGGAAGGCTGGCTCTGGACTGGAAGTTACGTACCAAGCTTGACCCGCTCCGTATTTGTTTACAGTCAGCGCAGGCATGCCTTGATAGAAATCCTTGCCATAAACAGCTTTCACTTCAGCGCCTTCAGCATGGATTAAATCGCACAGGATCCCGCATTGGTAGCTGCCATTCAAGCTGCCCCATTGCTCATTTAGCTGAATTTGGTTGCTCTGATCGGGAAATAGCGCATCGATTTCCTCTGCCCAAATACCTAGAACATTACGCAGCTCACCTGGATAACCACCGAGGGTTACGCGATCATGCTCATTGACGATACCGCTGAAGAAGGTCGTAAGAAAGGTACCACCGGCATGAACGAACTCTTCCACTCGTTTCGCGTATCCCGTTTTCACCATATACAGAACGGGTGCAATGACGATATCATAGCCCGTGAGATCCGTATCCGTACCGATGAGATCAACTTGAATATTTTGCTGGAACAGGGCGTCATAATATTTATGAACTTCATCTACATATTTCAGGTCGATTGTCGGACCGCTTGAGAGTTCAACCGCCCAGCGGTTTTCCCAATCGAAAACAATGGCGACACGCGCTTTCACTCTTGCGTCCAGTAACTTATCAGATAAACGCACCAGCTCATGCCCTAACTCCGCGCACTCACGGAATACTCGTGTATGTTCATGTCCAACATGCTCAATGACTGCCCCATGGAACTTCTCACATGCGCCTGCTGATCGGCGAAGCTGGAAGAATAGAATGGTATCCGCGCCACGAGCAACCGCTTGATAGCTCCAAAGCTTCATAACACCAGGACGTTTCAACGAGTTATACTTCTGCCAGTTCTGTTGACTTGGTGTTTGTTCCATCAGCATGAAAGGTTGACCGTCCTTTAATCCACGCATCAGGTCATGCGTCATGGATGTCAGACTGACCGGCGTATCCAAGGAAGGATAGTTGTCCCATGAGATCACATCCAAATAGGGCGCCCATTTGAAATAGTCTAATGGTTTGTAAAGTCCCATCAAATTCGTTGTTATTGGCAGCTGAGGGGAATGCCGTCTGATCGCGTTATACTCCAATTTATAGCAATCTAGTAAACTATCAGACATGAATCGGCGATAATCTATTGAAATAGATTGAAAAAACGAACGATCGCCGGGCTCTTCCTCTGAAAGCGCATTAGGCGGAACGATTTCTTCCCAATCGTAAAAGGTATGACCCCAGAACCCAGTATACCAAGCTTTGTTTAACTGTTCTAACGTCGTATATCGTTCTTGCAGCCAAGTGCGAAATGCCCCAGCGCAATTATCACAATAACAATACCCACCATATTCATTCGATACGTGCCAAATTAGAACAGCCTCATGATCTTTATAGCGCTCCGCTAATTTCTCTGCTATTCGCTCCGAATAGGTGCGATAAGTTGGACTATTGGGACAAGAGTTGTGTCTCTTGCCAAATTTATGTTTACGTCCTTCAAAATCCACACGACAAACGTCCGGATATTTCCTTGCCATCCATGCAGGGTGAGCTCCCGTACTCGTAGCTAAACAAATATAGGTTCCATTCGCATGGAGACGATCAATGATGTCATCCAGCCAAGTAAAATCGTAGGTATCTTCATTCGGTTGTGACAATGCCCACGAGAATACATTGATCGTCGCAACATCAATTCCCGCAAGGTTAAACATGCGTAAATCCTCATCCATAACTTCTTTATCCCATTGCTCTGGATTGTAATCTCCACCGTACCAAATTTTTGGCAGCTTAGTATGTATCACGATTCGCACCTCTTCGTTTAAATTCATATAAGAATAAGTACATTATATTGGATTCGTTTTCATGTTAAAATATAATATAATTGCAATCTCATATAAGAAAATGGAACAGGATGATTCGTTATGCACACCCGATTTCTTTTAACGCCTAGTACGGCCCAGCCCTACCCCATATTCATAGATAGCATCGGTCATCACGAAGATCAGGAGAAGCTCAACAGAAAGGCAGGCTTCCCATACTATCATTGGCTGCAAACCTTTTCAGGCGAAGGGGAATTTGAAATGGGTAACAGGAAAGTCCGTTTATCGAGAGGCTCTGGTGTCCTCTTGCTGCCTGGTGTACCGCACGCTTATTATGCAGTCACAGATACCTGGTGCACACAGTATGTCACGTTCGGAGGCAACAGTGTGCATACGATCTTAAGCACATTAGATATGCTGGAATCTGCCGTCTTCCGTTGGGATGAGGAAGGCCCTTTAAACCTAGCGCTTAGCCATATTTTGAACAAGCTTGAGACGCAAGCCGATTATTCCGGCTATGATGCTTCCGCAGATTTATACCATTTCTTGATTCAGATTAAAAAGCACGCACAAATCAACAATCGTACCTCGATTACGAATCAAATGCTTCATTTACAGCCGCTAACGGACTGGTTAGAAGATCACTATCCGAATCCGGATATCGGGATCGAAAAGATGGCGGCAGTCCTTGCGATTACACCACGACATTTGAATACGTTGTTTCAGCATGCTTTCGGTCTTTCTCCGTATGCCTATCTCATCATGATACGACTTCGCAAATCCAAAGAGATGCTGCTAGCCGACAGACATCAAGCCATTAGAGAGATTGCCGCGCGTGTAGGTTTTCGGGATACGAGCCATTTTATTGCCAGCTTCCGCAAACAAATTGGCCTTACACCAGAACGATTTAGAGAGTTGAATTAAGGGCTGCGTGGCGGAATCTGAGCGGGCTTTGGCGGTGATATCTGCGTGATGGCGCATGGTGGCGGTCAAACGATACGTAACTCAGCCTAATTGAGCGAATACCGGCAAGGCTGCCCTACTTACTGGAAAACCTCCAGTTAATTTTCCAGTTTCAGCTTGTTATTTCGTAATAAATGGAATATGTACATGTAATTCTTGGCATACTTCCGTTTTCGAGGATATCCATTGAAAATAACTGTATTTTTTACATTTATTCAATCTAAAGATAGAAATCAAGCGAAATTACCTGTATGTTTTACAGCTAATACGTTTTCACTTTCACCTCACGCAGAAAAAGGGATCGTCGGATTGTCATTAGGCGGATGAAGCAATTGTTCCCATATTTTTGACATAAAAACCTCCGAAAGTAGTTGTAGGCGAAAGGCAACATCGCGTCACTTTTCACTCACTTTACCTACTCCGGAGGTTCTCTTCAATCTACAATTCTTTGTTCAATTAACATGCATGCCGATCCTATTGGTGAACCTTCCGATAATCCCCCGGCGTTGTGCCAATCATTTTCTTAAAAGCGCGAATGAAAGACATTTGATGTAAGTATCCTACGCGTTCCGAAATTTCTTGGATAGGCAGAGGTGTCGTTCTTAGCAATTCCTTGGCATACTCCATCCGTATTTGGCAGAGATAAACGACGAACTTCTCACCGAAATCCTCTTTAAAAATCGTACTAAGACTGGACGAATTCATGTTGAATTGTTCACTTAGGCTCGATAAAGATAAATCCGGATCACTGAAATTAGCTTCAATATAATCTTTTACTTTTTGCACGACACCGTGATTGCCCTTGCTGACACGAATCGCTTCCATCTTTTTCGCACAAGAAGAGATCGTTTCCAAATAAAAAGATTCCAGTTCATCCAGTGTTTCTAACGTCTCCATATTCTCATCCCAAGGTGTCCGGAATTCCCGATTCCACAATTCTTGATACTCAGGAGGCAGCTCCATCATTTCACGATAGAAATAATAGTTCATGTAACTAAGAATGCCGCTTATCTCTTCTTTCGGAAGCAAAAGACGACGTAAACCCTCAAATAGCAGCTTCAGCTGCTCCTGCCACCCATCGTTGCCGACTCGAAAAGCTTGAGCAATTGTCCGCACATACTGCAGGTAAACGTATAGATCATCATGCGACAACAGCTCGATTTCCCAATGGCCGATCACCCGATTGCTGCCGAGCGCCGACTTATAGTCCAGCGCCCTTGCCGACGATTCATAGGACTGGGAGATCGCCTGAACATCATGTACCGTAAAGCCCAAACCGAATGTCACGGTCAGCTTCAAATTATTCTGCATCCATTGACGGACTTGATCCGTTAGCGTCAAAATCATCGACTCCAGTGGAATCTCTTGCTGCTCTTCAAGAAAAATAATACACAACCGATGATTCGTGACCCATTCCTGCCAAATGCGCAGACCACAGGCTTCTGCCGATTCTTCCACTACTTTTTTCAAAATATACTTAAAAAGCCCCTGATCCTCACGGGAATACCCACTAATAAACTCGGTATATTTATCAATTTCGACGATGCTGACGGCGGCACTTCCCAATTGCTTCATGCCAAGATCCATCATTTCGTTATTCCAATCTGCCTGAACTAGCTGGCGACTCCCATCAATAATCTCGTGGAATAACTGAATTCGGCGATACTTCTGATTCACGAGACTCTGATTTTGATACTCCTGACTAACTTCAATGATGTTGCTCAATGTGTAATCAATATAACTAAGCTCATCGACCGTCGGACCTTGTATCGGATGCTCTTTATGCACCTGATTGTATTTTTCAATTCGTGACATAATCGTTTCAATTGGCTTGTAGTTTTTACGGGTAATATACACAATCCAGCCTATCGCTAGCAGCAGCCCTAGGAATCCAACAATAAACCAACCGCTCTTCATATAGTTAAAAATATTACCCAACTCTTCCTTCTTAAGCGAGCTCGTATACATCCAGCCTGTATAGTTGGATATGATCGTAATATCATTAACCTTCGGATCCTTGCCATTTTGCTCGAAAATCATCTGCCCTTGACTATCTTTAAGTGCAATCTGATTCACTTCTGATATGCCGTATTTACTTAGAAACTCTTGAATGGCGCCCACTTTCACATTAATTACGAGCATGGCGATCCCTTTACTTTGCAAAGGAATACCTTTGGCAATGGAGATGACGGTACCTTCCAAATTCCCATCTTTAAACATCCGATAGGGACGGGGAAGACTCCAGCTATCTAGTTCAGGATTATTTATATGACTTTCTATAAATGGCTTATCTGCAAATTGCTCTATATTCAGCTTTGTTTTATCACTAAGGACCGTCCCATCACCCGCCCGATACAAGTAGGCAGAATCAATCCACGGATTGGTAGCGGTTAGACTCTGAAGCAACTGAGAAAGCTCGATGAAGAAGACTGTATCACTTTGCATCCCTGCGAAGGTCGTTATTTTCATATTGCGCGTTATCGATTCCAGCATCATCATTTCAATAGAGTTCAGCGACATGTCGATGCTGCTCTGAATATTTTGCACATACACGCCACTGGATTTCAGGGCTTCTTTGCGGGACAAATCATTGAGCTGAACGACTCCGATAAATATGAATAAACAAACGATAAGAATAAGCACAGGCACATAGGAAAGTAGCAAGCGATGGAACCAATTTCTTCTCAAGTTGGGCTCTCTCCTTCATGATAAGAGGGTGTTTATCTTACCATTCTATCCCCGATGTGATGATGGAGCAATATACAACCTTTCGCGTAGTTAACATGTGGCTGGCTCGCAACCTTCTAAGTCAATTTTTTCGACATAGCCGACGCTTTTCAACTACGCATCAGCTTCATAACGAAAATCTGAACTCATTCCGCCCCTCTTTCAAGGCATAACTTTCATCGCCCCAAACCAACGTGCCGGGCAAACCATGGGGTAGTGCAACTTCGACGAGCCAATGGCATCCCTGGCACTCCACTTTCGCTTCGATAAAGCCATTCGGGTGCGGAAGCTTTCCCTGCAGACACGTTAAAGATCCTGGCTGCGGACGAATCACGACCGATGTAAAACCCATCGATGCCGGGCGAATGCCAAGCAAGTTAGTGTAGAGATGGTAGATCGGATGAGCGCCCCAAGCATGACAGTCCGAACGCGTCGAATCTAGGAAAACTTCCGGCGTCGTCTTAAGACCATTCGCCTCCATACCGAACCAAGGCTCGAGTCTGCCCAGCAGTGTATCAATTCGACCGTCAGACGCTAGAGCTTCGAACGTATAATGATCGAAATAAACACTTGTGCGCATCAAGTCGGTAGCCGTCTTCAGTAATTCAGGTACGAGGCGACAGTTCACTCCGGGTGAAATCGACTCACATAATAACGAAAGTACCTGAGGATGCTCCGAATAATACTGATGGCCGGTATCGTCCGCAAATAGCCCTCTCTCCTCATTCCAAAACAGTTGCTGGGCCACGTTGCTCAATTCTTTTGCCAACCGTCTGGCACGTGATTCCAGTTCTGTTTCACCCAAGTAGGCTTCAAGCTTGGCGACCAGCTCCAACGTATGAATCATCTGCAGATTGTAGGCCGCATTCAACCGATCTGCTCCATGCGGCGGGGTACCCGAGCTCCATGCATCCGAAGGCGCAGTCTGCCAGTCCAAGAAGTTCCATGAAACAGGCAGCTTTACCGCCCCATTCGACGAACGATTTTGCAATAACCGATCCAACTCATCCCGGACGCTGCTCATCATGAAACGAATCCATTCCGAATCTCCTCTCCACAGGGCATAATCGTAGACCATCGCCACCCACCACAAGGAGAAGGAGGCAATATGTTTTCCGCCTTGATCCGGGTAAGCACAGTTCACAAGTCCAAGATGGTTGTTTCGGGAAGCTCGGAACATGTCCAGCGCTTTGCGCGGTAATCGATCGTCGAGCGTGCTCACATAGGTAATAAGCGACTGAATGCGTGTGTCCCCCACATACATGAGCTGCTCCCAGTAAGGGCAATCCATGTACGTTTCATGTGCACACATTTGCAGCGTCCTGAAAGACGGGGGAACGATTTGATTTAAGCGTTCGTCACTACAATTAATTGAACCTTCCATTTCCAAGGGATATCTCGTCTCCAGCAGTCTAAAATCATTAAAGTAAAGCGCTTCGCTTTCCGTTTCCACGATCAGCTCGCCATAACGTCCCGCATGCCACCACAGCGTATCAAAACTTCGGCCGGGCCCTCCATCCGGACGAAAAGTATCGCCGATACCTTTGAACCATTTGCCCTCAATCTCGTTCCGATTCGTCTTGCGTCTGCCTTCCGCATCATCATATAAGGATTCCTCCCAGTGAAGTCGAATGACAGCACATTTCCCACCCGATACAACAAGCTCAGGATAGAAACAATAATAATCACCTAAATCGATAATGATCCGTCTTCGGGTATAGGCTGGAATGTACATCGGTTGTCCTGTAAGTAAATCATGCCAACTGTCATGCTCATCTAGGACATCGCGACTTGCGTCGATCGGTTGTCCCTCTGATTCTAGGCTACCGGCTTGCTCAACAAACCGAACAGCGTGCGGCGTAAAACGAACCTCTTGCATCGCAGGCAAGGTAGCAGGGCTCATAAGACGCTGTACCGACGTAAAATGATAATTATCCGTCCTGTGATAGACTTTCTCACTCGATTGTACCGGAAGCCAACCGTCGCCTCCCCCGGACATGGCATCCCAATCAAAGGTTACACCGTCTATATCCAGCTTTGCGCCAGTACCGATACCGGAGTGCGTTGGAATAAACCGATAGCCCGGCATTGGTTTCGCTTCCCACTGAGCAACCCCGGTACCCATTAATGGTGCGAGAGCTTCATCATCCGGGCTTAGCAGAAAGCCTGGCTGCACGCTGACCTGCGCCCACGGCTTATGCTTACCAATCGCCCAGCAGCGCGCAATCCATTGATGTTCTCCTGCCGGAATCTCGATTTCATACGTCTCGTAAAACCAATTGGAGCGATCTCCGCGTTCGCTGCCCCCGCCTATTTTTTTTTCATCCAGAAACAGCTCATACCTTTCGTCGCCTGATACGTGTACCCTTAAACGCAGAGCTTCACTTAAAGTGAACTTGCAACGATAAACGATGACAAAGGGAGGTTTACCGGCCTCGCTGCATGTCACCCAACGGCATGGCCAACCCGTAGCCTGTTCCCACGGTTTTTGGGTTTGATTTTGTTCAATTTGTCCACTATAGGGTAAGTCAGAAAGCAATACGCGCAATCAGAACACTTCCTTCATTATCGGATATCATTCAAAACGTATAGTTCGATATTGCGGATATTCATCTCTTCCAACGTAGCTGCCGGCTTCGTGCTGCCCGCTCAGGTTTAACATACCGAGTTTGCTACACCTCATCAATCTACATTTCTTTGCAGGATTAACATGCATGCGTGATAAACAAAGAAACCTGAGGTATCCTCAGGCTCCTTTGTTGCAAATTATGGATTATAGCTCACCTTGGCATCATCAACGCTCATCGAGCTTGCGTTGCCGCCAATGGCTGAACCCAGCCTATCGACCTTGGTCAGACCCGTATAGCGATAGTTCCACTGTGAGCCACGCAGCTCGCCATTCACGTAGACATCGAACTTCTTCGTTGCTGTGTTGATGATGACTTTTAGACGGTAAGATTCCCCGTTCGTGATCGAGGTCAGCACGTTCGTTTGGGTACCACCGTTATAGCCCCAGATTCTGCCGTTCTGCATGATGAGATGGGCGGCAATGTTGCTCGAAGTGAGACTGCTGTCAGATATGACTAAGGCATTTTTCCAGTTGTTGTCATCAGCGGTTACAGTCGCTTCTGCGATGACCGTGCTGTTTGCTGGTGCGGTAAACCCCTGATAGGCTTCGGCTTTGCCGGAAGTGGACGTTGTTGTCAGTTTAACCGCTTTGTTCGATCCGCTCACCGTCTGTACCACTCCCGTATTCCCCGTGATGCCGCCGTTGTCGAATACCCAACCGCCTTGCCCATTCAGATTGCCGAGCGTCATGCTGTTAAAGTTCTCATCAAGCAAGCTCGTTAAAGTAAGTGGCTTATAGGATACTTTCACATCGTCTACGCTCATCGAGCTGGCATTGCCTGCGATGGAGGTAGAGAACTTGTCGAGCACGGTCACGCCCGAGAATCGATAATTCCAACCCGAGGCGAGCAGTGCATCGTTGACGTAGACGTCGTATTTTTTACTTGACGCATTCATCACGATCTTCAGGCGATAAGGCTGGCCATTGCTGATTCCTGTTAAGACATCCGTTTTGGTGCTGCCGTTGTAGCCCCAAATTTTGCCGCTTTGCATGACCAATTGAGCCGCTACGTTATTGGCAGTTAAGCTGTTGTCCGCGATGATTAAAGCATTTTTCCAATTGCTGTCATCAGCCGTCACAGTAGCTTCGGCAGTGATGTACCCGCCTTGAGGCGCATTAAACAGTCGGTAAGCTTCGGCACCTCCGCTTGTTGAGCCTGTCGTTACTTTCAGCGATTTGTCCCCGCTCACGCCATTCTCCTTCTGCACAACAACGGCATTCTCAGCCACGCCTGCGTTATTGAAAATCCAGCCATTTTGACCGGTCAGCGCGCCAGGCAGCATGTCGTCAAAATCTTCGTTTACCGTGTAGCCGGCAATCGGAACGCCAGTAGGCGTTGCAAAAAACGCCTTGATGCTTTTACCGCCAGCACCATTCACATTGACTGTGAGGGTAGTCGTACCGCCGCTCGTGCTGGTTGTTATGCGTGAATCTTTATAAGCAACCGGCCCCAGATTTTGCGCAAGCGTAAGTTGAATGGTGCCCGTATTAGCCAAAGTGGGGTCGGACACGGAAACTTCCGTTCCGTTCTCGGTTGTACGGACCATGACGGATGCCTTCTTGTTGCTGGTGACACCGCTCACTGTTTTCGAAGCATCATTCCAGAAGTTAATACCTAGAATGCCAAGTGCATTTTCTTGCACTGCCTGTGCAGCGGTTGAATTCTCAATCACCGTAATGTCCGGGTTAGCTGCATACGTATCCAACTGCCCGCTGGACTTACCTGGCAGCAGTACATAAGCATACCCAGCATTTGTCGGATTCGTGCCGTGATCGAACCACAAATTCATAAAATTGCGTGTATAGTTCGTCGTGTATTCCGTACCTGTATAGTACTGATTAACGCTCGACCATGAATCTGTTCGCACCTCGCGCACTCCCTTGATTGTCGCCGCTGTCGGGAAATAGTAACCAACATCCGAACCTGGTACATTCCCGGCCAAGTGAATCTTATTCACGCCAGTCATGGTTTCAGTCCAACTTAACTCCGTTGATTTTGTGGTACCGTTTACAGTAAGCCCATTGTTGCCGCTGCTGTTAAGCTTACGATTTTCGACGATGGATTCCACAACTTTGTTGTCTGTAGACGTAATACCAGCACCAAGACTCACAATCTCATCATCAAACATGAACCATGATTTCTTCGCTGTCAGTGTGGCGCTATTAGCTGTGTACTGCATACCTGTGATCCCGTATTGTCCGGATATTTCCGTGCCTCCGACCCAAGAATTCGGATTTTTGGCATTCGCTGCTGCTGTCGTGTTCTGATTAACTGTCGTGCCAGGTAAACGATAGCTGTTTACGGTAGGCCAGTAAGAATCCTTATACTGCGTCAAATCGGAATCATAGAGATAAGTCATCCCGTCCCCAGTATGCCAGCCTTTTAAGTTCTCATTATTAACAATTTCAAAATTCCCGATTTTATTGGATGACATACTGATGCCAAAAGCAAATCCTGGTCTATGGTGGATGGTCCTAGCCATATTCGGGTATTGTTTGTTAATGACAAGCGCATCTCTCGTAGTAACGGATGGATCGCTCATGATTTGTTTCGTTTGCACGATAGAGCTGATCATAACCAAATCGGCATACTTGGTAGGAGACGTTGCGTCCGTCATCCATTTTTTAATCATCGATTTATACGCTGCACGATCGTCAGCGGATGGAGCGGACAAAGCCATCCTTGCCACGGAAGCTCCAAGCGCTCCCATTGACGTTAACCCCATATCATCGCTGGCTTTTCTTGCAATGTTTCGTCCTCTGACCATATCAACCATGGAGGTATTATAAAATAGCGGTTCAAAGGCATCATAAACCCATTGATAAATATGATCCACATCTGGATCCGTAATGTCCCAGGTAGAACCTGCTACGATATACATGACCTTCGTCAAATTATCAATTAAGCTTATGCCATATCCACCGTTGTAAGGAATTAATGCGGTATGTTGAAGAAACGATCCATCGCTATACATGCCCTCACCGGAAGTCACATAATCAAATACCGAACTAAGTTGGTCCCTGCCTTCGATAATTTTGGCGCTGTTCTTAACAATAATCCCGCTTGTAATTTTAATGTTGCAAGCCCATACGCGATTAGCTCCGGTCAGCCCAGCTCCCCAAGTAAGGGCTTGATAATCGATGACAGCGTGCCAATTGTTAATCTGTGTCGAACTTAAACTAGAATAAATCCATGTCGTAATGTTATTAATACTGAGTGGCGAAGAGATTTGCCAATCAAACCAATTGTCATAGCCTCTAAACGGTACGCTAGTGTTATATCGGTTCGTGTACATCCAATCCATGGCACTTTTAATATCGGCTAGCAAAGTTGCGTTGTTCTGAAGCGTTGAACCTCTAGTAACATAAGCCAGCGTCATTGCTTCTAACCGTTGGTAGCTTCCGGAAACATGCTCCGATTCCGTTGTTGTTGCCATGTCACTCCATAGGTAGGTTCTTCCTGCGCTCTTATTCATCGTATCCCAGTTTGTCTGAGCAAGCGTCGTAATATTGGTGATCTTTCCGCTGATGTCTGGATCAACCGGATCGTACGTCGGGCCACCAGTGGTAAAATTATAAATTTTCGATCTCAATGTGTCATACTCATCTGCGGCATAGGCAGGGTTCATTGGCAGTGCAATTAGGTTAACAATCATAGCTAGAACCAATAAAAGCGCTTTCAATAAACGGAATTTATTAAACATTAATAATCCCCTTTCTGTTGTAAAAAAAAAAATGCTTCCCTCCCGAACATATTTGCTGCAGGAAGGAAGCGCATGATGAATGACTTAGTTGAATTCCCTATTTCTTATTTCGTCAACAATTTATAGTAATCTTTTGTGAAGATAACGTCTTTTTTGTTATCTGTATAGGCTTTTGTATAGAAGTCATCGACTTTCTTACCGCCGCCTTTGTCCCAAGCATCTTGTGCATCTTTCATCGCTTGATCAACCGTATAACCTGTTCCACCAACAACTGCTTTTGTATAAATATTCGTTAGTGTATTCTTCAACGTGTTTTTAATGACCGTCAAATCATCCGTCAATGTAATTGGAAGTACGATTTCTGACGTTGTTGGGCGATCCGGTGTGATATAAGCCGCTCTACCTTGTTTAATCAGCTCGATATACGCTTTATCATTCGGCTTCGAAGGATCCAATTGGTTCGTATAATCCACACATTTGCCCATTGTACCTGTTTGAGACATCATTTGGAAATCGCCATTCCAAGTTAATTCTTTCTTGTTTTTCTCAGCATCTATTGGTTTCGGACAACCATCTACCATCTTATAATGAACGCCTTCAATTCCATACATTAACGTCTGTTGAACTTCTGGTGTCATTAGCCAGTCGACATATTTCACAACGGCTTCTACGTTTTTGGCTGTTGCATTAATAGCAGATGTAAATTGCATAGGTACAGCACCTGCAGGTGAGAATTGACCAAATTCAGACTTCGGAAGCGGTAAAATCGTTACTTTTGCATCCGGATTATTTTTGATCAGCGTATTGTAGACTTCAAATCCTTTAGCACCTTCTAACACATCTGAACCATAAATGCCAAGCTTGCCATTTACCCAATCTTGCTGCATTTTAGCACCATTTTTATCTGTGAAAGTGTCTTTATCTACAGTACCCGCATCATATAGAGCTTTCTTAAACGCGAGATCTGCCTTTGGACGATCCCATGTCCGTACATATTGATCATTGTTCAGATGATAGGACGTGATCATCGGTAATGTCTCATCACTTGCTTGCCCTAATTGGAAGAAATAGTCCACATCGTAGAACGTCGAACCCAGAGTATCCTTCTTGCCATTACCATCAGGATCCTGCTCTGTGAACGCTTTGGCTACTTGGAGATATTCTTCTGTAGTTTTTGGCATTGGAAGCTTCAATTTATCCAACCAATCCTGACGAATCATCACATAATGGTTGGCTGAAAATGGCAAAGTGCGACCGAAAAAGAACGTTTTGCCATTAAATCTCGTTAATTTCTGTAAAGTCTCATTGCCTGTGATTACCTTCTTGTAATTCGTGGAATACTTCGAAATGGCATCATCAATCGGAATAATTTGCCCTTTGGACGCCAAATCCTTCATATAGGGATTCGAGAATTCCATGATTAAGTCAGGAGCTTGACCAGCAGCGAATAGGACGTTCCACTTCTCCGAAGAGTTCGTACGTGGAACAGGGATAAACTCAACTTGCACGGGTGCATTCTCATTAATCCACTTTGTCCAGCGATTATTCGTTATCGTTCCTTCCCCTTCAGGTACATTGTTTCTATCATAAATAGAAACCGTAATTTTCGGCTTAGGTCCTGCTGGTTTCGCACTTGCGGCAGCCGTGCTTGCAGCGCCTGGCGTCGTTGTTGCACTATCTGTCTTTTCTTTATCCGATGCACAAGCCGCAAGTAGCGTCGTGCTTGAGATTGCCAAAGCTAAGGTAATGGATGCCGCTTTCTTTTTGCTAATTCTGTTCATATAAATAAGTCACCCCTCAAGTTATGTACGTGCAGTTTTAAGATAACCCCGATGAATACATCTACTTGTAAACTAAAGACTATCATGTTTAGCGCTTCACATCACCCCCTTCAAAAATTTACCATTATCCTTTCACAGCGCCGATCATAACACCCTTGACGAAAAATCGTTGCAAGAATGGATATACGATCAACATCGGTAATGTCATCACAATGACACCTGCCGCTTTAACACCTTCCGGCGTAATCATTGCGGCCATTTCTGGCTGTGTTTGTGTCAATTCCTGCATCAAGCTTTGATTCTGAATCATTTGTTGAATGAGTACCGCTAAATTCAGCTTTTCGGAATCATTGATATAAATAAGCACATTCATGAAAGCGTTCCAGTGTCCGACCCCATAGAACAGGGATAATGCAGCTAAGACTGGCAATGACAATGGCAACACGATTTGAATGATCAAGCGCCATTCGGAACATCCATCAATACGCGAAGCCTCCTCCAACTCTTCCGGTAATCCTTCAAAAAAGCTTCTCAAAACCAAGAGATTCCACACCGTAATCAAACCAGGCAGCCACAGAGCGCCGTAACTATTGATGAGCCCCAATTTTTGGACTAGTAAATACGTAGGAATGAGACCCGCTGAGAAGATCATGGTGAAAATAATAGCAAATGAATAGAAATTGCGTCCGATAAAATAACGCTTTGACAAGGGGTATGCAGCTAGGATTGTGAATACCATGTTCAGGAATGTCCCTACCACAGTAATAATCACACTATTGGTAAAATCCTTGATGATTGGGCTTTCCTTGAACAGCGCCTTATAGCCATCAAAGCTCAAGTTAACAGGCCAAAAGCTAACCGTTCCTGACATTAACGCATGCTTATCACTAAGTGACAGCGCTAAAATATGAACGATAGGTAACAAACAACTGAGACCAATGATCAGTAAAACTATATAGTTGAGGGCGTAAAATACCTTCTCTCCTCGTGTATGTTTCATAAGCTTCTCCTTCTTAACGTTTGTCAGTGCGTTATGTGCTCGCCTACCATAAGCCTTGTCCGAAGCTGCGTGCAATGCGATTGGCTGCAAGCACCAAGATTAAACCAACCAAGGATTCAAACAATCCCATTGCTGTCGCAAGACTGAAATTCGCCTGCTGAATACCGATTTTGTACATAAAGGTACTAATAACCTCGGAGATTTCAGAGACGGCGTTATTCTGTAGGACAAATACTTGATCAAACCCTAATTCCATCAGATGTCCAATCTTCAGAATCAACATAATAATGATGGTTGGCAGAAGCGCAGGCAATGTAATACGTATGGTTTGCTGCCATTTATTGGCCCCATCAATGCTCGATGCTTCATATAAGCTTTGGTCAATGGCTGTCAGTGCAGCGAGATAAATAATCGCGTTCCAACCAGCTTCCTTCCACACACCCGACGCCAGAAAGATGGCAATCCAGGAATACTCTTTATATAAGAACGGATATGTCTCCCCAAAAATCCTTTCAATCAGATGATTGAGTGTACCTGTGCTTTGCGAAAAGACGGTAACAACAATGCCGCCAACAATGACCCAGTTGAGAAAATGCGGCAGATAGACCAGCGTCTGTACCAACCGTTTAAACCGAATCTTCCAAACTTCATTTAACAGCAGAGCTAATATTATAGGCATGGGGAAACCAATGATGATGCTTAACCCACTTAATTTTAAGGTGTTCCACACGATTCCAAAAATTTGCTTAGTCTGAAAAATCATTCTAAAGCTATCCAAGCCTGCCCAAGGGCTGCCCCAGATCCCTTTAATGAAGCTGTACTTCTTAAAGGCAATGACGAGTCCCGTCATCGGGTAGTATTTAAATATAAGGAAGAAAAGGATGACAGGCACAAACATGATGTATAACGGAATGTTCTGTTTTAATACGCGTTTGCCGTACTTCCTTACTAGCCAATTACTTTTGTTTTTTTCTGTACTCGCCTTCTGATTAACCATCGCTGATGTTGAAGGAGGGAGTGTCTGACTCATCGGTGTCACTTCCTTGCTCTGTAATTTGAACTCATCGTACCTGCTCATCCGTCATCCGTACAATATACATGATTTCGATCAGTTAACAGGCTTATATATCGCGGATTTTTGCTGTCTGATATACACTTTTTCTTGGGATATACATGCGTATAATGCTTGCTATATTAGGCTTTGGATGCTCCTATTTCCCAGAAAGAAGAATGTCCTTGCAGTTTCGCCAATGCTTCCATGTAATAGTAATCACCGTAGATGAGCGGCTTATTGATATTCTGATTCATCGGCACGTTGCCGGTACCTGAGAGCAAGATTGCTTCTTCGGAATCATCTGCCGAATAATGGTTTGCTAAGGACTGCAAGATCGCACACGCTTGTTCCATATAAAAGAGTGCCCGATCTCTATCGCATACTCCTGCAAGATCGAGAAGTCCGCTTGCCGCAATCGCTGCGGCACTCGTATCGCGCGATGCCCCCTCGAAGGTAGGCAATCGGAAGTCCCAATACGGCACCTTATCCTCGGGTAAGTGTGCTAGGAAGAAAGAGGCTGCATGCTCCGCTGCTGCCAGTAAGTCGGCACGGCTGGTATGGCGGTAGCTGAGCACCGAGCCATAGATTGACCATGCCGAACCACGTGCCCATGCGGACTCTTCCGCATAGCCTTGGCCACCGAGAGCGCCGGTGCGTTCACCCGTCTCTGGGTCAAAGCAGACAATATGATACGCGGAGCCATCCTCGCGAATAAACTGCTTGGCTGCCATTCCGGCGTGCGCCTCTGCGATATGCTTAAAGCGAGGGTCGTTTGTTTGTTGCGACGCCCAGTAGAGCAGCGGCAAATTCATCATGCAATCGATGATCGCCCACCCTACGCGTTCTGGGCTGTTCCACGCTCGGATGAAGCTTCCCTTGATGTTGAATCGCCCCGCCAGATGACTGGCAATCTTCATAGCTCGGCGTTTGGACTGCTCGTTGCCTGTGAGGTGCCAATTCGCTATCGAAGTTAGCGTCCACATGAAGCCCATATCATGATCTAGGGGCTCATAGGCCTCGATTACCGCATCCATTTGTGTTTCACAACGCTCTGCCAAGAGACGTAATTGTTCATCTTGGTGATCTTGATAAATGAGCCATAAGATCCCTGGCCAGAAGCCAGCTGTCCAGTAATGTGGTGAGGTCAATTGAAATTGTCCCTCATTCGATCCGTGAGGAAATGCTGCACCTACTCGCAGGCTCGTGTTCTTTACTTTACGGACACCTTGTTCCCAGGCGTCTCTTATCCATTGTTCTTGTGTCATTCTCTGTCCACTCCCTCCGTTGAATGTCCCAAGCATATCTACATCGAACAGTTGGCTCAATATACATGTTTTCGTTGGGTTAACAGGATTGGTGTGAGCTTGCTGACTCCATCATTTTGGAACAGCTCCTTTCGTAAAGGAATCCGAAATTCTGTGGAACATATACTCGTCCTATCCCTAGACAATAATAAACGGGAGACCTCTTTCTTTTGAGCCTCCCGAATCAAAGTCAAACCAAGCTATACACTTTCGTCCATAGTCTCAATACGCTGAAAATTTATAGATGGATATTTGCTTGTAAATCTGACCTGGGAGCAATTCAGTACTAGGGAAATTAGGATGATTAGGCGAGTCAGGAAAATGTTGGGTTTCCAAACAAAGCCCGGCATATTGGTTATAAGCTATGCCACCCTTCCCGATTTCACTTCCATCCAGATCATTTCCTGAATAAAACTGCACAGCTGGCTGTGTGGTATAGACCTCCATCAGCCGGCCCGAATTTGGTTCAAAGACGCTTGCTGCCTTAACCATAGCGGCACCGCTTGGATTCAGGACATAATTAAAATCATAACCACCTCTTGCATACTCCATCTGTGGATCTTTGGCGTGGATCCGTGCACCGATAGCTATCGGGTTCCGAAAGTCAAGCGGTGTACCAGCAACACTTTGAATTTGCCCTGTCGGAATGAGATCTGGCTTAATCGGCGTAAACCGATCGGCATGAATCGTAAGCACATGACCAAGAATATTCCCGTTGCCCGCGCCTGCCAAGTTGTAATAATTATGATGGGACAGATTTACAACGGTCTTCTTATCTGTCATAGCTGCATAATCAATGATGAGCTCATTGTTGTCTGTCAGCGTATAAATAAGTTTTACACCAAGATTAGCTGGGAACCCCTCTTCACCATCTCTGCTCGTGTAGTATAGTGCAACTCCAACTGCGTCATCGTGGTAGACCTCTTCTGATGCCCAAACCCTTTTATTAAATCCCCTTTTTCCGCCGTGAAGCGTATTTGGTGGTTCATTAACGGATAGCCGATAGGTCACACCGTCTAGCATGAATTGCCCCTTTGCAATGCGATTTGCATATCGTCCAATGGCCGACCCGAAGTATGGTTTATTCCCGGTTCGCAGGAACTCTTCCAACGTCCCATAACCAAGGAGGACATCTGCCATTGCACCGCCCCGATCCGGTACTTTGAGGGTCAGCATAATCCCGCCGTAAGTCATGATGGAGGCTTGCATGCCGTGTTTATTGGTTAATGTATAGAGATATACCTGTTCACCCTCAGGGGTTTCCCCGAAATATTGCTTGGATATGCTGCCGAAAGCCATATTCGTCTGAGCGGGTAAATGAGGCACTTCTTTGCATATTTTCTCAAGCGGTCGCATATATCCGTACACAGGTTCTGCTCCATGGGGTGACGCGGCCCAATTCACTGCATTCGCAATAACCCGCAAAATATATTTGTTGTTATAGGTAGGGTATTCTTCGTGTCCTGGCCGGAAGTAAAAAATTTTCCCAAGTCCACGCCTATAGGTACAGCCGCTGCGAAATACTTCTCCTCCTTGAAACCAGCTGACAAATACAAGCTCCTCGGGAGCAGGGATATCAAAAAACTCTCCATACATCTCTTCCGAATGCAATTCGATAAATTCGCCAATTCCTTCTGTAATCGGGTGAGAAGGGTCGACAACCCACAACCTTTCCCGCTCTGCAACTGTTCGCCATTTCAAATCACATGATGTCCCCATTAATTTTCGGAAAATTTTCGAACGATGGCCAGAATGAAGTACGATGAGACCCATGCCTTGCAATACCCTTGCTTGAATTCTATCGACGATCTCATCCGATACCACATCATGAGCCAGATGCCCCCACCAAATCAATACATCCGTATGGTTAAGCACCTCCGTCGTTAATCCGTGCTCCAACTGATCCAAGGTTGCTGTTTGAATTCGAAATCCGTACGGTCCAATACCAGCAGATATCGCTTGATGAATTCCTTTTGGATAAATGAGGGCTACTTGCGGGTCTGTTCTCTCATGAATAAATTCATTCCATATGGTAACTCGGATCGGTTTCATCTCAAACATCTGTCCGCTGCCAATCCTTACTTTCATCCTTTCATCCCTCCATTTTTCATATACCACGTTATTAATTTAAGTATTGGGAGCATATATGTTATTTAGAAGGAAGTGATTATATTGAAGATCTATATTGCCGATCGCGGGGATACCCTTATTAAAATTTCTCAAAAATTCCAGGTAGGATTACTGCAAATGATGTCGGTTAATCCACATATCGCAAGGCCCGATACCATTATCACAGGTGAGCGCGTTAACCTTCCTTCCATGACCATGCCTGAAGCCGAAAACCGAATCTTTACGGAATTTTGCCCGCCTCTGCCAGAGTCGGATTTTCTTCGCGAGTGGATTCCCCTCACTTCCGCAGAACAAATGGCTCAAATCGAATACGATGTGCTTATTGTGGGGACAGGAGCCGGTGGAGCAGCTGCCCTATGGCGGTTGGCGGAACAGTGGGGGGACAACGGAAAGAAGATTGGCATCGTGGACAGAGGAGACAGTTACCTGCCAACCAATGCAATGAATATAGCAACTATAAATGGCGATAACTTTAGAATTTTAAGACCCTACCAAATAACTTATCCGATTGGAGATCGGCTCCCGCAATATCCCGGCGCAAAGCTTATTTATGCTTTAGGCGGACGAACCTTGCTCTGGGGGGCGATCACTCCGCGCATGTCTGATCACGTCATAGCCAAATGGCCGGTTTCCATCCAAGAAATGAATTTTTATTACAATATCGCTGAAGAATTGATGAGCGTCACCCGCTCTTATACGAAAGATTCGTCGATTACCCAAATCCTGCTCAAGCGTCTTCGGGAAAACGGTTTTTACAATGCAGCAGATATTCCAGTCGCCGCCGATCTGGATCAAACCAGATTCGGTAAAATTCATTCAAACGTTTTTTACAGTTCCATTGTTGCTTTGGCGAGAGCATTAGCTCGACGTCCTTTTGATTTGGCCGTTAATACGTATGCTACAGAAGTGGTAACGGATGGTGGCAAAGCAGTCGGAGTTCGTGTGATGACCCCAGATAAGAAATCCCATTTCATTAAGGCGAAAACGGTCGTTTTATCGGCAAGTGCATTACAAACCCCTCGGATATTGCTTAACTCTAAGATTCCAGGAAAAGCAATCGGCCGTTATCTCATTAACCATTCGTACTTGATTGCCACAGCAAGCGTAAATACCCGAGGATTCTCTGAGCCGCTAGGTGTATTGGGTATTATCATTCCGGAGCTTATGGGGCAACCCTATCAGCTTCAATTACAAGGACCGGAACAATTTTTTAATTATCAATACGAACAAAAGCCGATCAAGGACATATGGAAAATCAGCTTTTTCGGCGCTTCCGGCGAGGTGGAATCACGTTACGAAAACAGAGTGTACGTGGATCCGAGCAGTCGAGACGAATACGGTGTACCAGAAATACAAGTCAATTTCGCATATAGTGAAAAGGATGAAGCGGTTATTCGACAGATGTCGATAGCCTTACAACAAGCTGCCAGCGTTATGAAGTTGGACCTGGCAACCACCAAGAACGGTGTTCCCGAGATTTGCTTAATGCCGATCGGAACCGATAACCACGAGTCAGGAACATGCAGGATGGGGGATGACCCGAATACTTCCGCCACGAACAGATACGGACAAATTCACGGCGTATCTGGCCTTTACATAGCGGACAGCAGCGTGCTGCCCTCCATCGGTGCAGCGAATACTACCTTAAGCATTATGGCTATGGCGATTCGGACAGCGGATTACATTATTAAGTCGCTACAAGAGTAAGCAGCGATGCTGGAATAAGAGGAGTCCACGTCTTTCCAGGCGCTACGGCGTTAACACGGATTCCTCTCTTGATAAGCGATAACGCTATTGAGCGGGTAAAGGAGGCAACTGCTCTCTTCGTCGCGGAATAATCGATTAATTCTTCAACGTACGCTCAAGCTGTTCGGTGGCATTATTGATCAGAATATCAATGCTTCCCAGCTCGGTCAAAGTCATCATCTCCATGCTCATTCAAATAAACGACAACGATATCCGCGCCCTCCTTGACAAAAAGATAGGCAATTGCACGTCCAATACTGCTGTCTCCCCCCGTAATAATCGCCACTTTATTTCGTAATTTTCCGTTTCCGATATGATTGGGGTCTTCAGTTCACCATAGCTATTTTGCATAATGAACGTCTCCACTAGCATTAGTTCCCTACAGATTATTCTTCGTTGCGCCAATGGGTGATAGCCTAAAAATTTTACAGTAATGCCCTTCCTGCGAATTACTTTCCAGTATTTTGGGGAAAATAATACAATTCTCAAGGAAGGACTTGTCTCATGAACCTATTCAAAAGGCTTACTCAAAGACGTTATCGTGACAATACGCCTTTGCATACCGTTCAGAATGAACCGGTTTCTACAATTACCCCTGTGTCTCAACGAGCACTTGCAGATGTTGATGATACTGCTATCTCTGAACATTTATTGGACAACTTGGTGAGAGTGAAGTCCGTTTTCAATCACTGCAGCGACATTGTCATCCTGGAGTGGCGCTACGGTCCACAAATGAAGTATGCCGCATTCTCCGTCTATTCGGACTCACTGATTCAGAAAAAAGAACATAACTTCTTTAAAGAATCGCTTCAGGATCTGATCACACAAGAAATTGGACCGGGAACGATGGTTACTCCAGACGATATTGACTATTTTTTCAGCCATCATGTCGCATCAGCGCAAAGTGCCTCATTAATTGAAGATTTTAATGAGGCCATAAATAACGTATTATTTGGCAGTCTGATCATTTTCTTTGACCAATGGAACAAAGCCCTAAGTTATCACGCCATAGGTCTTGAAACCAGACAAGTTACTGAATCGGTCACTGAACCGGTCGTTCAAGGACCTCGCGAAAGCACCGTTGAAAATTTATCAAAAAATTTAGGCATGCTGCGACTTAGGTTAAAGACCCCGGATTTTAAAATTGAAATGCTACCCGTCTCAGGGCAAACGAAAACGAGAGTTGCCTATGGATATTTGGAGGGAACGGTCAATCCGGACATGTTAGCCGAATTTCAAAGGAGAATGACTCGTCTTCAAGGCAAAGAAATATTAGAAACCTCGTATATCGAGGAAGCTATTGAAGATTCAACGTACTCTCCTTTTCCTCAATACCGTTACACCGAAAGACCAGATGTAGCCGTTGCCTCCTTACTAGAAGGGAAAATTGTCGTGTTGGTTGAAGGGACAGGATCCATGCTGATTTGTCCCGGTTTGTTAGCCGAATTGCTGCAATCCAGCGAAGATTATTATCAAAGAACCGTGGTTGCGAGTCTTATCCGTATATTGCGATTCGCAGCCTTATTTATTGCCGTGGGTTTGCCCAGTGTATATATTGCTTTATCCACTTTTCATCCAGAATTGATTCCGACCGTTCTCCTGCTCGCCCTTATTAATTCCCGTGAAGGGATTCCATTCCCCGCTGTCTTCGAAGCATTCATTATGGAATTTTTCTTTGAACTGCTTCGGGAGGCCGGAATTCGTCTGCCGCGTCCAGTCGGATCAGCGGTGAGCATTGTAGGTGCGCTTGTAATCGGAGAAGGGGCCATCAATGCCGGCATCGCATCCCCGATTATGGTAATCACGGTTGCCCTAAGCGGCATTGCATCTTTTGCCGTACCCCAATATAACATGGCCATAGCACTGCGTATTTTACGGTTCCCTGTCATGCTATTCGCAGCAGCGTTGGGCATATTCGGCATATTAATCGCATTCATGCTCATTTGGCTTCACTTGGCGAATTTACGCTCTTTAGGCCAACCTTATCTAGGCTCGCTCGCTCCTTTTAGACCAGCACAAATGAAGGATACGCTCATTCGTGCACCCCTTCGTATATTAATGCGCTCACCGCGAAACCCTCGTTAAGGCATCCTTGGAAACTATCCAACTCGTAAAACAGGAGTGAACAAACATCATGAAAAGGCAGATATGGATATTGTTCATAAGCTTATCGGCACTTTTCGTCTTGACCGGCTGCTGGGATCGGGCTGAGCTTCCTGAGAAAGGGTTTGTGATGGGGATTGCTTTGGATAAAGCCGGAAATGGGGATATTTCGCTGACTACTCAAGTATTTAAGCCAACCCAGGGTCTTGGTTCGATTGGCGGTAAATCGACCAATGAAAGCTATGCCAATGTGACGACAGTCGCGGCTACCCTTCCCAGAGCCATTCGGGATATTCCCATTAATCTCGGTCGCAAAACCCAATGGAGTCATACCCGTCTGATTATTATCGGAGAAGAGCTTGCTCGTGAACAGGAGATATTCCCTTTACTCGAATTTTTTTATCGGGATCACGAGCCCCGGCTGACAGTTTCCATCATGATCACACAAGGAAGAGCTGACAAATATTTGAATATTAAGCCGATCATCGAGAATACGATAAGTCAACAATTATTTCAAAGCGAAAAATCATCTGCATATACCAGCGGCAAAACAATAGATACCAATTTGCTGAAACTGGGTCTGCAAATGAAAAGCGAGGTCGGTAATGCTACAGTTCCCTATCTGTATTTATCCAAAGATGGAAAGACAGTCACGAACATTGCTGGTGTTGCCATGCTTAAAAAAGGGAAATATGTGGGTAAAATGGAACCATCTAACGTAGAAATGGTACAAATGCTTCTTAACAAATATAGAAGTGGGATGATTGAAGTCCCCTGTCAGAATCCGTCCAAGCCCAAACAGAGCAATGAAGTCATTGAAATCATCTCCCTCAGAAGTAAATGGCAGCCTACTGTGATGAATGAGGATTCGCTGAAAGTTCAAGTTAAGGTTAACGCAGAAATAGCTCTCATGGAATTGTCCTGCTCTAACCTGGAAGCGGTAGATGATGAAATAAAGTTTGCCAAACAAGTGGAGGAGACGATCAAACAACGAATTGAAGAAACAACTCGTTGGTTAAAAAAAAATAAATTCGATGCCATCGGCCTGGGCAACAAAATTTATCAAAAAAAACCGACTTTGTGGAAGGAATGGAAACCGCAATGGGATGACCGCTTTGCAACCACTCAGTTTGATATCTCAGTTGATGTTAAGGTCATCAACAGCGGAACATCCATCGGCAATCCAATTTTCCAAAAATAGAAGGGACAAGACCAATGTCGATCAAGATCTTCCTGCTGCTTATGATTTACGCGACTTTTTCAATGGCAGATATACCGAGACTTAAAAAGCTGACCAGTCGCGAGATCATTGCTTATTCCGCAATGCTGCTGATTTCTCTTTATCTCGGCATTAGTTATGTATTTAACCTGAAATGGCCTTTTCTGGAAGAAGCCGCCGCTGTACTCATTAGTGATCCTGCCCGTCGCATTGTTGAATTTTTAAAGGTTCCCTCTTAACTAATCGAAATCGCAACTGCGGGGGTGTAGTGATGAAAGCCAAGGAACAGATTAGCTCCTCACAAATGGTAGTCTTATTTTTTTCGTTCATGACGGGATCTTCCATCGTAAATATCCCAGGACCCCTAATCGGCTACGCCAAAAACGGAGCATGGATGTCCCTTCTCCTCTCCATAACTGCTGGCGTATTGTTCCTATCCTGCATTCTATTTTTGTACCAAAAATTTCCAGATCTTACTTTCATAGAAACCAGCAAGGCTTTAATCGGCAAATGGATGACAATCCTTCTTTTTATTCCCTTCATTTCGTTTCAATTCCACATGACATCTGGAATTGTCCTCGATATTGGGTTGTTTATGACAAGTTCCATGTTGCGCGAAACCCCGTTGTATCTATTTGTACTTACTGTATTTGTTGTCATCGCTCTAACCGTACGTTCAGGGATTGAGACGATCGCCCGAATGCTCTTTGTTCCTATGGCGTTGGTCCTCAGTTTCGTCATTCTTATTCTTGTATTATCTTCCAATAATTATCAGGTTGATCATCTTCTCCCTATCCTGCCGGATGGCATCAAGCCAGTCCTTCTTGGTGCATATTTCTCATATGGTTTCCCCTATGTCGAACTTGTGCTTATGGCTATGCTGCTTCCTTACGTGCGTAAAGAAGATCGGCCACATGTAAAGAAAGGCATGTATTTCGCCTTATTTTTGAATGGTTTTTTTTTAATAGCCGTAACGCTCAGTACCATACTGGTGTTCGGTCCAATGGCTGGCGAACGAAAATATTCGATGTTCGAGGTCGCCCGAATCATTGACCTGCTTGAAGTCATTCAAAGAATTGAGTCTCTGATCGGCATCTCCTTGATCATGACTTCTTTTATAAAAGCAACGATCACCCTCTTGATATTGAATTTGACACTCACGAAATTTTTCGGTCTTCGCGACGATCGAATCCTTGTCTTTCCTCTTGCGCTAATCTGCTTTCTCTTTTCTCTGCATCAAATTGAAAATGGAGCCACCCCTTGGATTTATGCGGTCTCCGTCATTCATGCGTTATGGGCCACTTACTCTTATTTGTTGCCGTTACTTGTCGTTACTGCAGCAGCAGCAATAAGAAAAAAGGTTAAATCACCAATACCCTCACAAACAGAGCACGATGAGTTAACCTAATATTACCGCTACATCACGGAAGGCGATGCTCATCTCCTTCGACTCAACTCATTTTTATGACAGTGAACGCATTAAAATAAATTGTTTTGCTAGAAAATGCGGGGTATACGGCATATCCTTTCGAAGCCAAGCAACAATCGTTCCGATCAAGGCTGAAGATCCATACCAAATGGCAATGTCCTTTTGAATACCTGCTTTAGCTAAAATGGATTCATCCCCCATTTTCTCTATTCTTGCCGTTATCAATTCCGTTAACAGTCTTAACATACGTTCTGTAAAGATTGGAGTACGTCTCGAGGCGAGTACGACTTTATAAAACTTAGGATGTTCTGCAAAATGTTCGAGCAATTTCACCAACATCGGCCAGTCTTCTTTAGTAGAATCCTGACAAGCCGAAGCATTGTTCAAAATTCGATTAACGTCCTCGATCATTTCATCCGCCATCTTCTCCAGCATATCCGGAATGTCTCGATAATGCAGATAAAAGGTAACACGGTTAATGGTGGCGCGCTCTGCCATGCGATTGACCGATATTTTCTCGATGTCCATCTCCTGAAGTAATTCGACAAAAGCATCTTTAAGCAATTGACGTGTTCGGAGGATCCGAGGATCTATACGGGGTATTCGATTATCCATGCATTCAAATTCCTTTTCTATTACGTATTAAGTACATCAACATGAGTGATTACTTTATTCTAATACACACTTCGCAAAGTATACTACAATATGTAAATTTAATCCAATGAGCACTTTAGTAACACGAATTCGTAAGCTTACATGACATGTAAATTTTGATTGCCCAAATGGCTCGAATAAGGTAAAACTATACTAATAAACTTTTTTATTATATTTGAAATGCGAAGGTGGATGACAGTGTGTTAGTTCAAGTGGACAATGAAGTAGCTGCAAGAGAATATGTACATGGCATTTACGAAACCGTAGTCAAACGTAATCCGAATGAAACTGAGTTCCATCAAGCTGTTAAAGAGATTATCGAATCTTTAATTCCTGTTCTCTCGAAGCAGCCGAAGTACATGAAACACGGAATTCTTGAGCGGCTCGTGGAGCCAGAGCGTTTAATCACGTTCCGAGTACCCTGGGTAAATGACCAAGGAATTACGCAAGTGAATCGCGGTTTCCGTGTGCAATTTAACGGTGCAATTGGCCCCTACAAGGGTGGTTTGCGTTTTCATCCTTCCGTTAACGCTAGCATTATCAAATTTCTTGGATTTGAGCAAACACTCAAGAACTCCCTTACTGGCCAGCCGATCGGTGGCGGTAAAGGTGGCTCCGATTTCGATCCCAAAGGAAAATCAGATAATGAAATTATGCGATTTACACAAAGTTTCATGACTGAGCTTTATAAATATATTGGGCCGGACACTGACGTGCCAGCTGGAGACATTGGTGTAGGTGCGCGCGAAATTGGTTATATGTTCGGTCAGTATAAGCGAATTAGCGGTGCTCACGAGTCTGGTGTGTTAACGGGGAAAGGCATTATCTATGGCGGCAGTTTAGGCCGTACAGAGGCGACTGGTTATGGCTGTGTTTACTTTGTAAATGAGATGCTGAAATCTAAGGGCCTTAGCTTCGAGGGAAGCACAGTCGTCGTTTCCGGATCCGGCAATGTGGCTACCTATTCCATTGAAAAAGCAGTACAATTAGGCGCTAAGGTCATTGCTTGCAGCGATTCCAATGGTTATATCCATGATAAAAACGGAATCTGTCTCGAGACTGTTAGACGTCTGAAGGAAGTTGAGCGGACGAGAATCAGTGAGTATGTGAAGGAACATCCGACTGCGACTTATCATGAAGGTTGTCACGGCATATGGTCCATTCCATGCGACATTGCGCTCCCTAGTGCAACACAGAACGAGATCAATGAGGAGTCGGCAAGACTTCTTGTAAGTAATGGGGTAAAAGCCGTAGGGGAAGGCGCGAATATGCCATCTACTTTAGAAGCGATTGATGTATTCCTGCAGGCTGGCGTTTTGTTTGGGCCAGCCAAAGCAGCGAATGCAGGCGGTGTTGCCGTTTCCGCACTAGAAATGTCGCAAAACAGCATGAGATACTCCTGGCAGTTCCATGAGGTGGACGATAAGCTCCATACGATTATGAAAAATATATACAGAAGCGCCGTCCAAGCTGCTGAGGAATATGGCCATCCCGGCAATCTCGTAGTTGGCGCCAATATTGCAGGCTTTACCAAAGTGGCCGACGCCATGATCGCTCAAGGTGTCGTTTAAGACGCCAAAAGCCGCTTAAAACTAATAATGGAGCTAAGCATGTTCAAGCCGCTTAGCTCCTTTTTCATCCAAATATTATTCCTTTATGCCAGTTGAAATCCGATTCGATGTCGCCCAACCACAGCCCCTAAGCTGTTAAGAATTTCATCCGGGCACAACTCCCGGAGTCGCTCAATTGTAGTTCCATCTTCGTATCCAATTTGTGAAAGAATGGCGGCCACGATATACGCCCACTTATCTTCGCTCCCATCTGCAACCTTTAGAGCAAAAGCCAATCCCTCTCGTTTCAGCGCAAAGCCGTATATGCCTTTGGCTCCGCCTTTCGCAACAATATTCGCGTCCCGGAGCAACGCTGGACAGATGAGCCCCGTCCCTGATACCCAATCCGGGCAGGCATTCATTGCGGTGGTCAGGTCCCGTGCAGCAGCAGAAGTAGCAGCATCCTCCATGATTTCGGGATGTGCGAGCCTCTGAAATGCTTGCGCCACATGATACAAAGGCATCGCGTAAACAGGAAGACCGCAGCCGTCTATGCCGAGCTGTAAGCGATCCCTGTTAAGCCCCGCCATTTCGCATATGATCGCACGCAACTCCTGCTGCAGCGGATGGTCGTCCTTTTCATAGCCTTGAAGTGGATATCCCTCTGCCTGACATACCGCAAGCAAGCATAAGTGCTTCCCTGAACAGTTGTGATAGAGTTTCCTTTCCAGATGACCATCATGCAGCAGCCGATAATGACTTGGCGTATGCAAGGGATAGGATGCCCCGCAAACCAATTGCCCTTCATTTAAACTAAGCTTATCTAGCAATGCTTCTAAAGTGTTCACATGAAATGACTGTCCTCGATGAGATGCTGTCAGAACAGCCTGTTCCTCCAACGTTAGGCCATATTTCTTATGAAGTTGTCTGCGAAAAAAGGGGATCGCCTGGAAAGGCTTTGCCGCCGATCGTAAATACGTGACATGGTATGAATCGCCTACCTGATATCGAATGTTACCTTGCAGGTCGATCCCAACCACATGTCCCCAAAATTCACATTCCACTAGATGCCCACGCCTTTCTTCTACAAGCAATGCCGCATTCGTCATTCGTAGCTTAGTACCTCCCTATGCCTCATGCCTCCTGCCACAACCGCCTTGTATTGTCCATCGCGATCTTCGAGGCTTCCCTGCATTCCTCCATACCTTCAAATTCAATGGTAAGATAACCATTGTACCCGGAATCCTTAATGAGCTTCATGATTCGACGCATGTCGATATCTCCTTGACCAACAATCGCTCCTCTTAGATAGTTGCCATTCGCCGTTGTAAACCATGCGCCTTCGCCGGGATGCTCATCATACGGTCTGAAATAAAAATCCTTCACATGGATAAGTGACGCATAGGGTAAATTTTTACGCACACCGATAAGCGGCTGCTCATCTACACACATGAAATTGCCAATATCCAATGTCGTCTTGAAATTAGGGCGATTTACCTCCGTTAGAACGCGCTGTACACGATCGCTTGCCTGTACGCTGAAGCCGTGGTTTTCTATGGTCGTCGTAATCCCATATTGGGAAGCATAATCGGCTATGATGCGGCTCCCTCTTACCATCGCGTGTAAATTCGCTTCGAACCATTGAAGTGTCATCTTTTCAGGCGGTAAAGTAAAGGCAGTCACATCATGCCGCATATGTGTCATGCCAAGGCTTTTGACCAAATCAACATGCTGCTTGACTCGCTCTATCTCAGCTTCGAAAGCCTCTTCCGTCTCCTGGACGAAGTCGGCCGGCATCGAATAGTTGGATAGTTCGATACCTGTTTCCTTAGCCTTCTCACGAACTGCAGCTGCTAGCTCGGGTTTATCGATAAGTGTAAAGCCATAGGGGACGATTTCCATATGCTCGCCGCCGTGATCCGAAATCCACTGAATGACGTCTAAGACTGTCATCTCCCCAGTTTTTAATGCACCCAGCAAGCTATATGTGCTAAGACCGATTTTCAATGCTTATTCACCTCTGCCACTTATTCGATTTCCAGTGCGATCACAGTATCCACGTCATCTGGGAGCTCGGCGCCGGTCAAATGAATGAATGCCCCGCTTTCGGTATCCGAATAATGTTCTGCCATCCATGGTGTGGAAACCTTAAGTTCTGAGCCGTCCGCGAGGAGTCTCGCCTTTTTGATTTTCCCCTTTAGCCCCTGGAAATAAATCGGTCCGATGCCGCGATCAAATACGTGGGCATATAACATATTCCCATTTTGCGTATAGCGTCCCCATTCTGGCTTCAGAAGCGAGGATGCTCCGCATCCATAAATGCTTTCGCCATTACGCCGCATCCATTCACCAACCGACGTCAATATTTGAATGGACTCAGTTGGAATTTCTCCTCTTGCATCTGGCCCGACATTTAGAAGCATATTGCCGTTCTTACTGATGCATTCGACTAAAGCTCGCACAACCTGCTTGGGTGATTTGTAGGCATAATCCTTCGCATGATAGCCCCAGTTGTCGTTAAGCGTAATACAGGCCTCCCATGGTACGTTTAGTCCGTTTTCGTCGACAATACCGCCGGGAGGAACGATTTGTTCAGGGGAATAAAAGTCGCCAGCATACACCTCAGGTTCTGACTTTTTAATATCTCCGCCAAGCCGGTTATCAATAATAATGTCTGGTTGCAAGGACCGAATCATGTTAACAAGCTCAGTTGCCCTCCACTTCTCACCCGTCATATCGTCGTAAGAGAAATCGAACCACATTACATCAATTTTACCATAATTTGTAAGTAATTCTTTCACTTGTGCATGTAAATAATCCACATATCGCTCGAATTGGATAGAACGGTTTTCATAAGCTCCATTGTCTCTCATCGGATGAATGCGATCCCCATAGGCAGGATAATCATCGTGATACCAATCGATTAGTGAATAATAGAAACCGACCTTCAGTCCCTCTTGGCGAAATGCTTCCACATATTCCTTGATCAAATCCCGCTGCGCAGGTGTGTTCGTCGCTTTGTACGCCGTAAACTCGCTGTCAAATAGACAGAAGCCATCATGATGCTTTGTCGTTAGGACAGCGTACTGCTGTCCCGCCGCCTTTGCTGCTCTCGCCCAAGCCCGCGGATCATAGCGGTCTGGTCGAAACTCTCGGAAGTACGGTTCGTACTCCTCATTACTCAGCTTCTCGACACTTCGGACCCACTCCCCTCTAGCGGGGATTGCATACAATCCCCAGTGAATAAACATGCCGAAACGTGCTTCCCGGAACCAGTCTGTTCGCTCCCAACGCTTGTTCATGTTTTCCCTCCAATTTCGAGAATCGTTACCTGCAATCACTTTTTATACACTTTATCGTAGGCATCCTGATAGATTTTGATGAATTGATCCATACCGGAATCTTTCAGACCTTTCACGTAAGCGTCCCAATCTTTGTCAATGCTTTTGGCTCCCATGATGAACTGCAGCATAGACTGTTTGACGTAATCTGTAATAATCGGCTTCAATTGTTTAACTTGATTAGCCTGATCGTTCGTCAAGAAAATATCCGTAGGGAATTCTTCTTTCGGTTGGTGTCCTTCATACAATTCTTTGGTAGCTTTGTACAGACGGGTTTCCAAACCATCCATCGTATAGATGTCCTGACTAGCTGCATAGGCAGTTTCTCGATATTCGGAGGAACGAAGGCCCGGTCCCATTTGATTCCAATGGTCATTTTGCACCTGACCTACACCATAAGTCGTTTCTTTCACCTTAAACTTGGCTGCGGTTCCGCGTGTGTTTTTATCATTCGCATCCGCTTTCACCCAGTTGCGACCTTCTTCCCCAAAGTTGGACATTGTCGTGCCCTCATCTGTGTACAGATAATCGGCTAGACGAATTGCTGCTTCCGGATTTTTGTTTTTATTCGTCACGGCAAACACCGAGTTCCCAATGCCAATGTAGTGAGCCGCGAACGATGCTCCGTCTGGACCCGTAAGCGGCGCAATCGGATCATAGTCCTTGTGGCGCGTTGCCGTTGGCGAGGCATCTGTGAATTCGCCGAACCAGCCTGCTGGAATCGCGCCGGCGATCGCTGGACCAGGACTATTCCCTTTTTGAGAAAGCGCATCCGATTTCTGCGTAAAAGCTTCCTTATCAATCAAGCCTTCCGCATACAATTTGTTCAAGAATTGCAGACCTTTTTTGAAGCCTGGTTGGTCGACTGACGTTGCCAGCTTGCCACCGTTCATCATGAAATAATTGTTGTCCGCATTGAAATAGACGAACGAGTTCATAACGAATGTCTCAATATCCGTATGCCAACCGGTCGGTGAACCCGTGAACGCAATTTCATCTGCTTTGCCATTCCCATTCGGATCCTTTTCCTTAAACGCTTTGAGCATATTGTAGAAATCATCGGTCGTCTTTGGTGCGCTAAGGCCGAGCTTTTGCAACCACTTCGTATTCACCCACATTTTGGCAGAAAACTGGCAGTGATAGCATTCATTCACGGAAGGTATCGCATAAATGTTGCCGTCCGGCGCAGTGATCGCTTTCTCCAAATACGGAATGTCTTTGAATGCTTTCTTAATATTCGGTGCGTATTGATCGATTAACTTATTTAACGGGAGAAGTACGCCTTGTTGACCGTAAAGGAGCTGTTCCTCTTTCGTTAAATTACCTTGCATGAAAATATCAGGATAGTCGCCACTAGCAAGTAGCAGCTGTTTTTTCTCATTCAAAGCCGCTGTTTCGCCGGGCACAAGCTGCCAGTTCAAATGAATATTCGTCTTTCCTTCCAAATATTTGGTAAACCAATTCGAATTCAAATCGGCAATGTTTGCAGATTGTGGCGCGAAAGCACTCATTGTAATTTTATTTTTAGTAATAGGAAAGCCAGTAGCGTTAAGTTCTTTTCCACCGCCTGAGCTTCCAGCCTCTGTAGGACTAGCACTACCCTGTGGGTCATCATTATTGGACGTGCAGCCCACTACAGGCAAAGTTATGAATAAAATCAGGACCGCCGATAACCAAGTTTTTCTGGTTCCTTTACTAACCATGCGCAAACCCTCCTTGTTTTTCATAGACATTCAATTTCCATATGGTTAAAACCTGGTCAAATCCCCGGCATCCCTCCCCTCAATGTGTAACTGGATTCAACCTTTCAGAGAACCAATTAGTAGTCCTTTCACAAAATGCTTTTGTACAAAAGGATATAACATGAGAACAGGCGCACTCGCTACGACGATTAGTGAATATTTAAGAAGTTCCTTTAAGCCTTGCCGATCTGCTAGTTCTTTAACATCCTTTATCATCGTTGGATCAATGGAGTTCAGGATTAGAATGTTTCGTAAAATAAGCTGCAAAGGATACAATTCAGCTGATTTCAAGAAAATTAACGCTTCAAAATAGGAGTTCCAATAGCCAATGGCATACATAAGCACGAGAACGGCAATGATCGGTTTGGACAGCGGGATGACAATTCGGAGTAGGAACTTAAAATCGCTGCATCCATCCAAATGTGCCGCCTCCGTTAGTTCCGAAGGAATAGATGTTTGGAAAAACGTCCTCGCCAGAATAACTTGCCAAACCGATATGGCACCAGGAATAATCATTGCCCATCTCGTGTCCAGCAACCCCATTCCTTTGACTGTCAAATAATAGGGAATCAAGCCCCCGTTGAACAGCATTGTAAAAATAAACAGTGCTGTGATGACATTGCGTCCATAAAAGTTTTTGCGTGAAAGTGGGTAAGCCGCTGTTATCGTCAACGTCACGCTAATCAGTGTCCCGAAGAATAGATAGAACAAAGAGTTCCCGTAACCCGTCAAGATTTGCGGATTCTGAAATACGGCTTTGTACCCTCGAAGGGTAGGCTCAACAGGGAACAACCACACTTTGCCTGAGATCACAGCTGACGATGAGCTGAATGATGAACTAATGATATAAATGAGCGGATACGCCACAATGATTAAACAAATGACCAGAAAGACATAGACAAAGAACAAGTACATTCTGTCGACACTATTTTCAAGAATGCGTGTTGGTGCCTTTCTCGCTTTGAGAAGCACGGTTTGCTCGGAATTAACCATATCATTTGCCTCCTACCACAAGCTTGTCTCGGAATTTTTCTTGGCCACATAGTTGACCACAATGAGCAGCAATAAATTGACAACCGAATTAAAAAGTCCGACAGCTGCAGAGAAACTGAAGTTCGCTCCGACCAATCCCATTTTGTAAACATACGTAGATATGACCTCTGACGCTCCAACATTAATCGCATTTTGCATCAGATACACCTTTTCGAATCCAACGTTCATGATTTGACCAGCATTCAGAATGAGTAAAATCACCGCCGTCGGCATAAGGCTCGGCAAATCGATATTTATCATCCGTTGAAACCGTGACGCACCGTCTACTTTCGCCGCCTCATACAAATGCGGGTCTACCCCTGCCAGAGCGGCAATGTATATGACCGAGGCATATCCTGTAAACTGCCATACGTCCGAAAGGACATAAACGGTTTTGAAATACGCCGGCTTTGACATGATATTCTCCGCTGGAAAACCAAACTTATCAGCTAAGAGATGAACGAAGCCGAGCTGTGGTGAAAGGAACAGCATAATGATCGAGACCATGATAACCGTAGAAATGAAATACGGGGCAAAGGTGACTAACTGTACAGTCCTTTTAAAGATCCCGTTTTTCAGTTCATTCAAAGCTAGAGCAAGTATGATCGGTGCCGGAAAGCCGACAAGAAGTGAGTAAAGACTGAGCAATGCCGTATTTTTGATCACCCTCCAAAAAATGGGCAGATGGAAAAAGTCAACAAAATGCTTGAAACCGATCCAATCACTTCCCCATATTCCTTTCGTGACCATAAAGTTTTTAAAAGCGATTTGTACGCCAACCATCGGTATGTATTTAAAAATGATCAAATAAACAAGTGACGGCAGAATAATCAGATAGAGTTGCCAGTTTTTCTTTACCATTTTAAGTGCTATACTCATGGTACTCCCCCTCGATGCAGTGACTATCCGCTTGTATTAAGCGCTTACAAATCCAATAATAACGAAATATGTCTCATAATTATAGGGATCATTTTTAAGCAGGTAGTGTCCGTTTATAAGGTGGTGATCCGTGAAAATGAAGCCTGCTTTCAACTATCAGAATTTGTCGATTGTGAAAAAAATGGCAATAGGCTACATCTTCATCATCTTCATTCCGATTATTTCATTCGGCTTATTCCTTTATAACCAAAACTACAATAGCTTTCTCGAAGAATATGCGCAAGGCAGACAAAAAATTGTGAATCAAGTCCTTAATAACGTCAACGTAAGTACGGTACAGATCGAATCTGCGTATCAGCTATTCCAAAATAATTCGAACACGATTGCCTATTTAAGCGGGAACTATCGAAGCGATTTTGAGCAAGTTTCCAATTTTTTAACCTACATCAGACCTTTGTTTTCTTATATTTTGTCATCTAATCGAATGATCGATGGGATGACCATTTACATGGAGCAGCAGAACGGTATGATTTTCCGACCAGAAATGGCCAAAATGAACGAGTTCAAGCTGGATGAGAGCATTAAAAAGCTTCCACTAGGTGTAGGTAAATGGATTACGTTTACTAATGGCTCGGATCAAAACCTCAATCTTCATTATTTCCACAAAATTGGAAACCGGAATTTTGAGCAGGACATCGGTCTTCTCGATATCAAGGTAACCTCAAATTTCATTAAACCATTATTGGAATCGCTTAATTTGAACAGTAAAAGTAATTTATATGTGCTTGATCAGGATTATCAGGTCATTTCGCATATTGAAAAGATCCCCTTATCCCAAGATTCAGAGAAGGCCTTACTTGCCCAAGCTGTTGTGCCAAATGCAAAATACTCGTATCACACGGTTAATGGAAATAAAATGCTGATTGAATCGTTTTATGCTGACAGTCTTAAGCTGCAGTTTGTGATGATGGAACAAGTAGACACCGTCTTTATTGGAATCAAAAAAAATAAGTATATTCTCCTAATGATCGTCGCCCTGCTATTATTACTTCTTTCCGGCATCTACTATTTGATCGCCAGTTCGATTACGAAACGCATTCTGAAACTTTCAAAACATATGCGGCAGGTTGACGAAAATCATTTCCCTATCTATCGCGGGGAGATTAATAAAGACGAAGTCGGACATCTGACCTCCTCTTATAATGCAATGATCAGACGCATGGATGAGTTGGTTAATACCGTGCATCGTTCGGAAATGCTGCGTAAGGAATCGGCCTATCTCATGATGCAAGCACAAATCAAGCCTCATTTTCTATACAATACGCTTGAGTCAATTCGCATGATCGCAGAAGCCAACGATGACCCCGAAGCAGCTGAGATGTCCTATACGCTAGGCAAGCTATTCCGCTACAGCCTATCTGGAGCGAAAAACGAGACTTCGCTGCGAGAAGAAGTGGAAAATGTCAAAGACTATATCAAAATCCAACAAATTAGATTAGCTGACCGCCTGAAAGTAACGTTTGAGATCGACGCGGCTATCGATAATTTTCAATGTCCCCACTATATGCTGCAGCCGATCATTGAAAATAGCATCGTTCATGGGATTGCAAATGTAAGAAAACAAGGCTCACTTTCGATACGCATTTGGGAAGACGCTGCATTCATGTTCATTACCGTTGTTGATTCTGGTACTGGTATTGAGAAAGAACGACTTGTACTCATCCAAGGGGTGTTAAACGGCACCATGGATGTCCATCGTTTGCAGAAGGATGGCGGAGGTCTCGGAATTATGAATGTAAACGAACGTGTAAAAATGTTTTTTGGCGAACGTTCAGGTATTCAACTGGAGAGTCAGCATAATGAGGGGACGACATGTATACTCAAGTTAGCTAAGGGGGCAACGGCATGAGGTTGATGGTAGTCGATGATGAACCTATCATCTTAAATGGGATTATCCGTATGATTGAGAAAGCGCATACACCATTTATCGAGATCATAGGTGCTGCTGACGGCATTGATGCAATGAATAAGCTAGCGACCTTTCAGCCAGATTTGATCCTTACCGATATTCATATGCCTGAAAAGGACGGACTCACGCTGATTAAGGAAATACAAGCTCTAAACCTTTGCAGCCGCTTCGTGATCTTAACTGGCTATGGCGATTTTGCTTATGCCAGACAAGCGCTTCGTTATCAAGTCATCGACTATTTGTTGAAGCCGATTAACAAGGATGAGCTCATCAGCTTACTAGGAAGAATCGGGAGAACCATTCAGGAGGAACAAAAGCAAATCATCGAGCATGACCTACTTCTGCTTAAAGAACATATCCTATTCAATACGCAGTTGGAAGACTTGCCGCTTAAACCTGAACAGTTGTACACCCTGCTTCCTGATCCTTATACAACAATAATCGTATTCCAAGCAAATGAACATGAACCTATTTTGACGGCCGATCGACTCGCTGGCATCGAACCCATTTTGGCACGTATTTTCCAGATTACGTATATCGTTCAATCTCGATTTTTGCGGCAAACGATCATGATTGCGAATAGTGTCCATTGCCCAACAGATGAAGATCTACAGCTTGCATGTGACGAGTTGTTCGATACTGCTAGAAAGCAAGACAGCGGATTTTGTATTGGGGTCAGCATTAAAAAGAACGATAACGCGCATATACGCGATTTGTATATTGAGGCAATGGCAGCGATGTTATTCAATCGGTACTTTTCTTCCAGCAGATTAACTATCTATCAACCAGAGTCAGAAAACATACATCATCACTTTGAGCATCTTGTACAATACATTGAGCATTCAATTGACAAGCAGCTTAATTTCGAACAGATTGAAAAGGATGTGCAGTCCATACTGCCTCATTTCCCAGGCAATACGGAAGGTAATAACAAGCTTCGGGAGCAGTTTCTTATTTGCATTGGTGTTTACTTGCAAAGTGTTGGTCTAACACCTGAAACTATCTGGGGTGAACATGCAGCAACCAAGCTATTTGTATCGAACAATACGTTACATGCAGATATCCAGATCTCGGAGATCATCGCTCAGCTCATTCAATATACCCGCTCCACTGAGCAAAGCCAACCGAATTTACTTACAATTGATAAAATAGTCGCTTTCGTGGAACAAAATTACAAACAGGATTTATCGCTCGATGCGGTTGCCGATCATGTGCAAATGCACCCCAATTACATCAGCATGTTGTTTCGTAAAGAGATGGGACTAACTTTCCTTCACTACTTGCATACCTTTCGACTTACCAAAGCCAAACAAATCATGCAAGAGAATCCGGAATGGCCGATCAACACGATTGCGGAGCTAGTTGGTTACGAAAACCCTCGGCATTTTTTCAAGGTTTTCAAAAAATTCGAGAACATTACACCTGGGCAATACAGGCTTGAAAGTGCTTCTTTTTGAAGTTCGGTTCGACCAAAGCTCCCAGATTCACTGAAATGGGGACAGATCTCAAATGGATCTGTCCCCTAATTTGTCCAAACTATTCATTTACATGCCAAGCACCCTCAGCTTCCCCTCGACCTCTTCGATCTTCAGGAAAAGTGGACGCTCATTCGGCGTTTGATTCGGCGTGTGGACAGCCAACATCAAGCTTCCGTCGAATGCATGGAACAGCATCCCATGTCCACCATCGCTCCGAAAGAGCGCCTCTTCCTCCTGCACCCAAGGGCCCAGCACGGTCCCTGAGACTGACGTAGCAACTCCCAGTGCATACGTGTTGTTAATAAAACTTGCCCACAACATCAGCAACACGCCTTCAGCTGTTCGATACAGCGATGGCCCATCGGTCACATAGTTGTCTTGTCTTGGATAACGAGCATGCTGAAACGCCGTTGGCCATGAAGCTTGCGATGCGGAAAAGAGCACGACGGGCTCACCGATTGTTCCCCTAAGATCCTTAGTCATTCTTACAGCGCACACCTGACCGTCCGCAACCTGCTGCCATTCCCGGCAAAATACGATCCACGGCAATCCCTCTTCATCGATGAACAATGTCCCGTCCAGCGAGCACCAATCCTTCGGCGTGACAGGACCCTCACTGTGCGGCGTAAAAGGTCCTAGCAGACTGTCACTTGCCAGCACCGCTGTCCCCAACAAATTATTGTCCTTCCGCCGGAAGGTCGCAAACATATAATAGCGGTCCTCATATGGGTACACCTCAGGTGCCCAAAAATTGTTCTCGGAATAGAAATCCGCTCCTGGTCTAAACACAGCATACGGTCCTTCCCACTCCAGCAGATCCCGTCCTACATAGACATTAAATCCAGTCCCTTTGCCCCAAATATTCGTATCCGTACTGCCGAACAGATAGTATAATCCTTCCCCTTTTACAGGAACAACGAAGGGATCTCGAATCTGTAGATCACTATTTTTTATCATCGCCATACCTACTCGCCTCCCCTATTACCGATATGTTGGATAAATAACGCCTATATCGCGCACACTAGTAAACTGTCCCTTCACGAACTCAACCTGCTCATTTCCCTTCACGTGAAGCGGAATCTCTTGACCCTCATACTGAACGGTACCCTCAATGGTCCGAACACTCATGCCAATGATGGCTTTCAATTGGCCATTACGGTCCGTCACTGCCCTTGTCCCGAAAGGGATCTGCATATAAGCCTCTCCATTGCGATATATCGTTCCACCGTCTCTCGTTGTGACGAATTCGAATGTGACCCCATCGACGATTCGACTGTAACCCATCTCTGCTGCCATAACCTCGCCATGATCCTGCGGATACGGCACCAGAGCAGTGAACCAAAGCTCTCCATCTGGCCTTGGCAAAATTCCACACATCCGCTCAACGAAGTCTAGCAGACACAAAATAGCTGGTGAATAGGACTCCGTATAGCCCTCTTTCCCTGTCCAAGGGCTTACCGTTTGGGCAAAGCGCGTCATCTGTGCCAATGCTGTAATAATCGGGTTCAGCACCCAGGTAAGCTCCACATAGCGATGATGATGTTCGAAGGCATGCGGCGTACGGATCAAGCTCAAGAAATTCGACGTGCCAGCCCATGTATTGTAGTTCGAGAATGGATCGAAGCGCGGATCGTCCATAGCAACGGATGTAAATGGATATTTGGCGAAAAATTTGCTTGTATTGAGCAAATACTTCCGCAGCGATGCTGCAAAAAACTCCCCATCGCCTACCTCACAGGCAAGCACACGCAACAAGACATCAGACTGAACGCGAACCCATTCGTTATTCCGATCTACATCATAGAAGAAGGAATCCACTTCATCGAAACAATGATCGAACAAGCTGTCCAAGCTCATCTCTGCCTTTGCTTTCCACTCCACTGCCGCTTGCTCATCCCCCAGCTCCTGTGCCATACGCGATAAATAGAGACGCTGACAGTACACATTCGCCGTCAAATCCGGCGCTAAGAATGGCAAAGTCGGTGAATCAGGATTATACTGCCGAGCATCGTCCAGATGGGCAGAATCCGGCACGTGCCAGAATCGCGGGGACAAGTCGTGTCCCGTATCAAACGTGCAAAATGCCTCGACACAGCCCGTTTGACGTGTATCGCGATACGTCGTAAGCCATTCGTCATGACGTACCATGGCCTCATACATTTTCCGCAAAAACGCTTGGTTCTTCCCGTTCAACTCGTAATGGTTCCACACGCTTCTGGCCAGCGGGGTCACCATTTGAATTTGCCGATAGGCGGGGCCGTTCTCCGTCACTTTATAAGGCAGCTGACCGTCTTCCTTCTGGTAATCTGCGAACAGCTGGAAGGTATCCTCCGATACGGTCGGCAGGAACCGCGACAGCAGTTCATTGTTGATCGTCCCCGTGCTTTCCATCCAGCAGCCCAGATAAATGCCACCCTCGTGCAGTACAGGCGCATCCCCCATCGTAGGTACGATGCAATCGAACAGCTTGCTCAGCCCATTGTAATACGTCTCCTCCAATCGCCCGCCTGTCGAAGCAAACTTCACACCGGCATCAAGCCACTCTTTCCGCACATCATGATCTGTTGCTTTTTTCAGCTGACCTAACTGCGCCTCCACAGAAATCCAGCGAAGCCGATCTATCATGTTCTCACCCATATAAGTAGTCCCCCTTTAATAAAAATGGACTGCCTTAGGCAGCCCACTCTGTTAACCTTTCACACTGCCCATGACTAGGCCCTTCATGAAATACTTCTGTAAGAATGGATAGAATACCAATATTGGCATTGCCGCTAGGAATACTTGCGCCGCCTTGAACGTACGATCGGAAACCTCTGACATGTACAACTCAGTTGACGAAAGCGTACTAGAATCAGGATTGACAATAATCGTTTGCAAATAGCTCTGCAGCGGATAATTCGAAGGCGAGTTCATGTAAATCAAACCGTCGAACCACGAATTCCAATGCATGACCACGGTAAATAAGGTGATAGTTGCCAAGGCCGGCTTAGACAATGGAATGTACATGCTCCAAAGCACCTTCCAATGACCCGCTCCATCAATGTACGCAGCTTCTTCAATTTCCTTGGGTAAATTCCTGAAAAAGTTCAACAGCAAAATCATATTAAAGACATGCACAGCTCCGGGAAGCACTAGCGCCCAAATGGTGTCCAGCAAGCCGAGTGCTTTCATCGTCATATAGCTAGGAATTAATCCGCCATGGAAAAGCATCGTTATGATGAAGAACCACGCGTATACATTCCTTGCACGAAGCGTCGTTGTTTCTTTAGAAAGCGGATAGGCAATCAAGATCGTAATCACCATATTAATCGCATAACCGAGCACTACTCTTTGTACAGAAACATATAATCCTTCAAGAAACTCCTTCTTCGTTAACGCATGTTTATACGAGGCAATCGTGAAATCCACGGGCCAGAGCTTGACGAAACCACCAGCCGCAGCGCTGCTTGAGCTGAAAGAGACAGCTAGCACGTTAATCAGCGGCAATAGACATAGGAACGCTATTAAACCAAGCAATATATAGTTAACTAACAGAAATACTTTTCTGCTCGTTGTCACTTTCTGCATAACCTTTCCCCCTTGCTTTAAAATATCCGATAACCCGTATACCGATTGGCAAGCTTATTCGAAATCACAATCAAGATGAAAGCAATAACGGATTTAAACAATCCTACCGCCGTCGCTACGCCATATTGCGCATCAACCAAGCCGATCCGGTAAACCATCGTATCAATAATATCTCCTGTACTGTAGACCATCGGACTGTACAGATTGAACACCTGATCGAAACCAGCGTTCAATACATTCCCTAAGCTTAGAACAGTCATCAGCGTGACAATAGGCAGCATACCGGGGATTGTAACGTGGAGCGTCTGCTTCCAACGATTCGCTCCATCCACAACCGCAGCTTCATATAAGGACTGATCTATAGCCGTGAGGGCAGCTAAATAAACGATCGTGCTATATCCGAATTCCTTCCAAGTGTCTGAAGCGACAAGTGTAAAAGGAAACCAGTTTTCGTTGCCAAGGAAAAAAATAGGTTTGATGCCCAGCAAGCCAAGCATCTGATTCACAATGCCGCCTGAAGGCGAGAGAATATCAATTAATATGCCTCCCAGGATGACCCAGGACAGAAAATAAGGAAAATAAATAATCGTTTGTATCGTACGTTTGAATGCCGTGCTTATGACCTCATTTAAAAGAAGAGCAAAGATAACTGGAACAATTAAGTGAACGATGATCTTCATGACAGCAATGAAAACCGTATTCCATACTACACTCGAAAAATTGGGCATCTCCAACATATAGCGGAAATTATCGAGTCCAATCCATTTGGAATGAAAGATTCCTTTGGACGGTACAAATTTTTGAAAAGCAATGACGATCCCAGCGATTGGTACATAGCTAAAGATAATCGTAAGAATGACACCAGGTAATAGCATAAGATGCAAAGGAATTTCCTGCAGTTTTTTATTCATTTCCGTTTGTACTCCTCTCCGTTTGCATGTAAGGACAAATAACGAAGGGGAAAGCAGTGTACGACCGCTTCCCCCTAAGCTCCAATCTCGTATTAAGCCGTCAACTTCTTATTTACTTTTTGCGTACCATTCGTTGACTTCTTTCGTAATCTGATCGCCGCCAAGCTTTTTCCAGTCTTCTACGAATTTATCAAACGTATCGATGGATTGGCCCATAATAATCTTCGTAAATACTTCCTCTTCCAGCTTCAGAAGCGATGCATTCTTCTCAACCATGGTAGGTGTCGCTGCACCGTAGAAAGCATCTAACATATAGTTATCGTCTTTCACGTACTTGCTGATGACGTCGAAGCTGCTCGGCGTCCCGAATACGCGCTCCGTACCCCAATTCGCATTGTTACCTTTACGGTAGTCTACAATTTTGTCGTAGTAGCCCTTCTCTTCCGTCGTCAGTTTGGACGGATCGTTCGAAGCAATCGCACTAAGCGTGTTGTTATGTGCGCTCAAGTTTTTATTCGCAGGCTCTGGATTCATCAGGCTATAGAGGTAGACAGGAACATTCGTAGGGCTGAAGCTCATCTCTGGTTTTGGCTTCTTACTCTCGTCATAACCATCCATCGCGAAGTTGAGAAGCTTAATAATCGCTTCCGGATTCTTGCTCTTCTTGCTAACTGCGTAATAACGTTGAATCGGCATTTTACCGATTGGTGTTGCCTTCTTATCATCAACAGACACCAGCGGGATCGCTTTCCAATCTGCTTTCGGATCGTTATCGATGTTCTTCTGAATGATCGACAATGGCGCAGACATGCTGCCGTAGAAGATACCGACTTTGCCGCCGACAACGGATTCCGTTACCTTCGCCCGGTCTTTAACACCGAATTCCTTATCGAGCAAACCTTGTGCGTACATATCTTGGAGCTGCTTAAGCGCAGTCTTCACTTCTGGCTGAATACTTCCATAGACAAGCTGTTTACCGGATGAATCCTTCACCCATTTACCAGCATAAGCATGGAAGCCGGAGAAGAAGCCCGTTGTTCCGAAATGAGTATCTGCTAAGAACGACTTCGTGAAGGCCATCCCGAATGTATCATCTTTGCCGTTGCCGTCTGGATCTTTCTTTGTGAATGCCTCAGCAACCGCCAAAACTTCCTTCATCGACTTCGGCTCCGTAAGTCCAAGTTTCGTTAACCAATCCGCACGTACATACAAGAGCGGTAATCCGTCGATGGCCGACGATGTCTGTGGAATCGCCATCAATTTACCGCCGATTTTGGCTGTATCGAAGGCTTTCTGATCCTGTTGCAGAATACTCTTCGCCATCGGTGAGGCATATTTGTCATACAGCTCCGTCAAGTCATAGAGCATATCATTATCAGCCAAATCCGTGAGTTGCTTGTTTTTCAGCCACATAACATCCGGAAGATCCCCGGCAGCAATCGCTACATTCAGCTTTTGATCGAATTGCTCGACAGGTACTGTCCATTGATATTTCAAGTTAATGTTTAGGTCATTTTGATAAGCTTTTGTATAAATATTATTCTCGATCGTGTCGCCATTTTCATACTTATAAGTGGCTTCTGTGTAGCGCCATGCTGTAATATCCACTGGTTTCTCATACTTCGCCATTAAGTTCGCGTTAGGCGTTGCAGAAGCATTAGGTGCCGCCGTTGCATTACTATCTTTCGATCCCTCTGAGCTACAAGCTGAGAGCACCAATAGTCCTGCCGCCGAGAGAATAACCGCCGTTTTCACTTTATCTCTTTGTCTCATGTGAACCTCCCCGAATGATCTAAATATACTAGAGTTGCTACATCTCTAATGGTAATGCGCAATCAATCGGCATTCAATATTCATGTCTTTACATTTGAATCACTTGTTTACTTGTTGAATATCGAGGTCCGATACTCCAGTGGAGTCATATGCGTAATCTTGCGAAAATATCTCGTAAAGTTCGTCGCCGTTCCATAACCGACTTGCTCAGCGACCTCTTGAATTTTGATATTCGGATTCTCCAGAAGACTCTTGGCTCTTGTCATACGGGTTGAAGAAATATAATCGGATAAATTGCTTCCTGTTACCTGTTTAAATAGTCGCGACAAATAGGACGGATTGAAATACACTAATTCCGCTAATTTCACCAGCGAAATCTCATCTGGATTATGAAGGTTATCCTTAATATGCTTCTGAATCAAGGAAATAATAGCATTTGCCCTTCGCTCCTCCTCTTGATTCTGAAGGTTGAACAGAATGTCTTCCACACGGGCTAGATACTCAAAAGCCATCGTCCATGACTCATGCTCCCCTGGTTGCATAAGCTTGTGTAGCCCGATCTGCGTCGCAACCATTTCAACCAAATTCCAACGATTCATATAGGATAAGAAAACCAATCCGATGGAATAATAAAGCTCTTGCGCAGGTACATCATGCATACTGTCGATATCTTTAAGCGAGTCGGCACAGGCAAGCAGCGTCTTGCTGAACTCCATCCGTTGTCCATGTTCTAATTGATCAGCGAGCTGCTCCAATTTGGCATGTCGGATCTGCGACTTATCCCGGTGGCTCCCATCCGACTGCTGGAGCTCATGCTCCACCATTTGCTTGTCCAGCAGCAGCATGCCGCTGCCCTGACCAATGCGATAATTCATCAGCATGGTTAGTGTGGCGAACCGTTCTGCTGCGTCGGCCCACGCCACCGTGCTATCATCAACTACAAAGGACAATAACTCACCGACAGACTCGCGACAGGCCGCCTGCACCAACTCCAAATTCCCTTTTACGAATGTGAAGGTTCTTTCCCATCCATTCATCTCCAAGTTATCCCCGAGCGGCTGAATCAGCCAAATCAGATCCATATGCTCATTCACCGCATCGACAAAAGAAACGTGCGAAGACAAATATTGCTCAGCGATCAGTTTGATCCTGTAGAGCTGCCGTGACTTTTCCGTATACGTCGTCCGATTGGATAAGCTGTTTATTCTTCCGAGCATGATGAGAATAGGCCGATCCGCTTGAAGGGGTATGGCTAGTTCATCAAATTGTTCTTGATGAATCTCTTTTACGTCGAGCTGTTCATTCAGAATTCGCTTCACATAATCGTTTTGAAGCATCCCTCGCATGTTATCCAATTGCTCTTGGGCTATTTTCAGCAACGACTGAGCCCTTAGCTCCGTTTCAATCTCAGCCACTGCATGCTCCACCATCTGAATGACTTTCTCGTATCCTTCGGTCTTTAGTAAATAACTGACCTTTTCATACTGAATAGCCGAGTAAATATAGGAAAATTCATTGTATCCTGTGAGAAAAATGACCCGGCATTGCGGCCATCTCTCGCGAATCTTCTCTAAGAGCTGCAAGCCATCCAGTCCTGGCATACGAATGTCGGTGAGCACGATATCAAAGCGCGTCCGATCGAATTGCCGAACTGCCTCCATGCCCGAATAAGCTTTATACACATCCAACTCCAGCTGTGGGATGGACTGAAGTACTTCGTATAACCCGTCTGCAATAATCATCTCATCGTCTACAACCAGTACCCTGTACATTTAAACGCCTCCGTTCGTGTGATCAATAACAATTGTTACCTTCATACCGCCCCATTCACTTCGCTCCACAAATAGACCGCTAGACAGTCCAAACTTCAAACGAATTCGTTGGTGAATATTCAAAATACCGGTCGTCTCCAACCCTTCTTGATTGGATAATGCCTCGTTGAGTAACGCTATTCGTTCATCATCAAGCTCCTCACCGTTATCTTCAATGATCATCTGAATCTCGTTCTCAACCTTAAGGAGACGCACTCGCAAAATGCCTTTCTCGGGCTTCCTTTCCAGACCATGTTCAAAAGCATTCTCAATGATTGGCTGTAAAATCAACCTCGGCACCATGACGTGTCCAATATTTTCAGGCAAATCATCGAATTCGACTCGAAGCCGATTCGAAAATCGCATCGTTTGAATTTCGGCATATACTTTAGCGTGATTGACTTCTTTCCAGAGCGGCACCTCATCTGCGCTATTTCGTGTGACGAATTGAAAATACTCACCCAACTGATTCGTAAATTGCTCAAGATTCTCGTAATCTCCAAGGCGTGCCATCGTGCTTAGTATAAATAGGTTATTGTAAAGAAAGTGCGGGTTAATCTGCGATTGAAGCTGCTTCAATTCCGCTTTCTGAGTTAAAATTTGCTGTTTATACACCTGATCAATTAAGGATTTCAAATTCCCTAGCATCACATTAAACCGTTTATAAATGTACTGGAACTCATCATTAATCGCATGCTCGATCCGAACATCGAAATCGCCATGCTCGATTTTACGGAAAGCTTTGACAAGCTTGTCCAGCGGTTTGTGAATGTATTTATACACATATAAAGAGTAAATAACAATAATAACGAGGGCTACAGCTGCTAATAATAAAAACCAACTTCTATACTTCTGGAGCGGTTGAAACACAGCGTTTTCGGGCACATATTTGCTCAAAACGGCGCCAAAAAAGTCAGATGAGGTGTAGACGGCCAAATAATGCTTGTCATGAATGACGAGTTTCTGGGCATTGCCAATATTCGCGTTATTGGACATATGGGCAGAAATTTCCTTATCGAATGCCGCATCATGACTTGTTGTGATGACAAACTGTGAGCTATTGAAAATCAATCCCTCATCAGGGGAGTTAATCATTAATTTCAAATGTTCCTCCAGCTTTTCCTTCGACAGCTCGATAGCCACAATGAATAGCGGGCCTCTTTTACTGCTAGGCGTAGAGAAGGGATAAACGGCGCTTAGATACATTCTGCCATCCACATTCATAACCTGCGAATCCAGCGTCAATGGAATATTCCTCAATCTTTCAAATTCTTGTTGATTAAAAGAGGAAATCGTCAGTGCTGAAACATTTTTTTGAATAGCCGGAATGTAAGCGTACACATCTTTGATATATGTCGAACTGTTGCGAATCGCATTAAGTCGTTGCTGAAGTCTTAGAATGCTCTGCATTTTCTCAATATCATTCAGTGAATCGGGAATAGCTCCTAATGCATTTAAATTATCATCGCTTAACACATCGTACTGCAACGTTTGAATGCGTCTGAACTCCTCCTCCAACCCGCTGAAATACCCCGATACTTGCGAGATCATGGATTTGGATATTTCGTCCTGCAACGTTCGGATCCCCCAATTATAAATAATCATACTGAGGAGATAGAGCGGTAGCAGAATGCAAATAAACGAAAGAATCAATCTTCTGAGGGCATTTTTCTTCCAAGGATGCCTCGTTAGATTCAGATTCATAGTATTCCCTCCCATGTGTGAAAAAATTATCCACTTCCATATTCATTCGGATCCTATGTAAGACTACCCGAAAGTTAGTTTAGTAGCAATACTAACATGAACCGTACCAACTTAGAAGTGAACAATTCATACCGTTAAGCCTCTATGCAGTATAACCATTCATTCGTCTAAGCATGAAGACAAGAAAAAACACCTTCTCTTAAGAGAAGGTGCCTTCTTCATTTTATATCCGTAGCTGGCTCAATCAATCGATGACGATACCATTGATCCCCCTTGAAGCGCCAAAGGAATATAAGCCCACGAACGCCCCACTCAATATTCATCGCTAACCATACACCAATAATGCCCATATGTAACATGATGCCAAGCACATAGCCCAGAACGACCCGGAACAACCACATAGACAGCATCGAAGTCACGGATGTGAATTTGGAATCGCCCGCAGCTCGAAGTGCTGCTGGCAAGAGGAAGCTGATTGGCCAGAGTGGGATCTGCGCAATCGCATTGATCAACACAATGATGAAAAGTTCCCGAACGATATCATCCGGTGGATGGAATAAGCTGATCAGCGGCTTGAACAACGGAAGGAGGATCAGTGCCATCAGGAAGAGTGTAAACGACGCAAGCCAGAGAAACGATTTGGCGAATTTGCGAGCGTCTTTCACATTTTGCCCCCCCATACATTGCCCAATCACAGTTACCGTTGTTAGCGATAACGCGGCAGCCGGAATCTGCAACACACCTGCGAGCGTACCGCCAATCGCATTCGTCGCCATGGCATGCGTACCAAGACTCACGATAAACACTTGCGTTACAATTTTACCGCCATTAAAGAACATCTGCTCCGCCGCAAATGGAAGCCCGATAAATAAAATTTTCTTCATCATCGCCACATTCACATGTAGTAAATCGTACAATCGAATCCTAAAATTCGTATCTAATTTCACCACATACAGCACGGCTACGAATGCCGCCAAAAATCTGGACACATTCACAGCGATAATCAACCCGTGCACTCCCATATGCAAGAAATGGATACATATCACATTCAAAAGGACATACGATAGATTCATGATTAAAGAGAGTTTCAAAGAGGTACGGGACTTTCCGATCCCTCTTAAAGCACCGCAAACGGCCTCTACAATGGCAATCCCCACATAAGATACGCTGCTCCCTATCAGATAGGTCTTGGCATAAGCGAACACTTCCGGAGAGGCTGTCCCAAACAGAAGCGTTAATACGGGAGAATGAAACACAATCATTAACAAGCTAATACCAAGCGCGAATGCCGACACCAAGGAAATGGAGCTCGTTGCAGCTTTGGCTACCATGGGTTCATTGCCGCTTCCTTTATACTGGGCGACCACAACCGTTCCACCTGTCGAGACGGCTACGAATACGCTGATTAGAAATATGTGGAGCGAATCAATCATACTTACTGCGCTAACTGCGGCAACACCTGACGAACTAATCATGGCAATGTTCACCAAGTTAAGTCCGACAAGGAAGGACTGATCAATCAGAATCGGTATATACAAAGCAATAATCTGTTGATAATCCATCACTTTACCGGAGAAAAACTTATGCATAAAAGCTTTTCGTCTCAAGCTTAATGCAGTTCCCATCACATCATCTTCTTTTTCGTTATATTTATCATGCTGATTACTTCAGTGATATCATTACCCAACCTGCTCCTCTAGTGCGGATTCACACATGGCTAATGGCAGGCGAAGTGTGATTCGAGTTCCCATTTGATAGCCACTCTCAAAGAGAAATTGTGATTCACTGCCGTAGTACATTTTCATCCGAGCAACGACATTTCGCAGCCCGAATAGATCCTTTTCCTTTTTAATATCCGTAGAACTGCCCTCACCAGCTTGCTTAGACGCTTCCTCCAATTTGCCGCAAATATAATTGAGCCTATCTGGACTGACGCCCACTCCGTTGTCGCACACTTCTAAGACGAGATGATTTCCATCCACATAAGAAGCAATGGCAAGCTCTCCGCCTCCACTCTGTTTCTCCAAACCGTGCAGCACGGCATTTTCCACCAAAGGCTGCAGGAGGAGCTTCAGAACATGATAGTGCGCGCTTTCCTCAGCAATGTCGAAGCGCACCGTAAAATGATCAAGGAATCGCAGCTGCTGCACTTTAATATAGTATTTCAGATGCTCGATCGTTTCCTTGACTGTGAATGTCTCGTTCCCTTTATTCAGGCTTAACCGGAAAAATTTCGATAGGTTCAATACCATTTCACTGATTTCATCGGCCTCATAGTTTTTGGCCGTCCAATAAATCGAATCCAATGTATTGTATAGGAAATGGGGATTTATTTGAGATTGCAAAAATTTCAGTTCCATTTTGGATAATAACAGCTGTTTCTCATAGTGATCTCGGATAAGCGTTTTCTGATTCTCCGCCATACGGTTGAAGGATTCGATCACATAGCCCAATTCGTCTATCCGCGTATCTTCCAGTTGAATGGTGAAATTACCTGTGCGGAGCTGTTTCATCCCATAGGCCAGCTTCCGCAGCGGTGCGGATATCCCTCTATAGATAATCCATGAAGCCCAGATAGCCAATACCAAGCTGACAACTAGAATCCCATACGAGAATACTTTCAACGCGTCGGTATGACTCCGAATTTCCCACAAAGGCTGCTCCATCATCAGCGTCCATCCCGATAACTTCGACTTCACGCTGATCGTTACCATCTCCGTACCGGTCTGTGGTGATTTACGAATCGTTCTTACCTTGTCCACTTTTTCCCACACTTGGGTATTTACATTTCCACCTGTACCCGTTATCGATCTTCCTTCGTTATCGAACAGGTAAATATTAGCATTTTCTGAAGGCAGCAGCGGCTTCGCCAGCTCGATTAAAGCGCTCTTTTTCACCGAAAGGACGAGCAAGTTCGGATTCATTAATGTACGGTTATACGGATCCATGGTCCGAATCAAATGCACACTGTCAGCATCGAAGTAAGATTCACCTGCCTGCGGTGTAAAAAAAATCGTTCCCCCATTGGCCTCCATGAGATTCTGATACCACTCCTGCTTCTCTGCTCCACCTGGCAGTTTTCCTCCACCGAATTTCGTGGAAATGACCGTGCGTGAAGGCATGTGGATGATCGTTATTTGGTCGATAATAAGATTGACCGTTGTCATACTCGTGATCTGATCCATCACCTGAGCAAAGTGAACGAAGGATTGCTTCTCTGGCTCTTGACCGACGGACTGCAATGTGGCATTCACGTTCATATCGAACGCGATCAAAGAGGAAAGCTGCTCAATATTCTGCAACGTCAGGTCAATATAATCCGTCATTGTATGCAGCGCTCCTTGCGTCCGCTCTCCCGTCTGCACTTCCAATATCGACTGCGATTTGGCAATGGCAAACAGACTAAAACCAGCTAACGGAAGCAGAATAAGTAAAAAATACCAGGTTAACCGAACTTGGATGTAACCAGCTAGCAATTTGCGAATTTTAGGAAAGATCTCTTTGGTCAATTCGGCAACCTCCATTCTGACCGACCACACTCCGACAGCTTGTCGGATTCTTACCAACTATTTGCTGGTTTCTCGCCACCACTCGTTCACTTCCCCAGTTATTTCATCACCGCCGGCTTCCTTCCACTTTTTCACAAAAGTATCAAATTCCTCAATAGGGCTGAGGCCCGCAATAATTCGCGTAAATGTTTCCTCTTGCAGCTTAGATAGCTTAACTTGATGTTTGCCCATCGCAGGTGTTGGCGGCCCATTAAACTGATCTTCCATCAGATTATGTTCAATCCGCTGCAGGTTGTCATATAGACGGAACTGTTCGCCAAGTGCCTCCAGTCGATCTCTTGTTACTGTCGGATCTGCCATATCCGCCAATGCGCCATAGATGCCACGATAGCCGTGCTTCGCGTGTTCATCAAAACGAATAGACAGCTTCCCGTTCACCCGCGTCCAAATTTCGTTTTCAAAACCGAGCTTTAAGCTTGTCTGACCTGGCCCTGCGACGAAATCTAGAAACTTAACGACAGACTCTGCCTTCTCACTTTTGCTGGGAACAACATTGTAGGAACGGACGATGGACGTGCTATAGACGCCATGTTTGCCGCCAGGTCCGGTCGGAAATTCAAGCGGAATCCACTCGGCTTTCGGATCTTTCTTACGATTTGCTGCAATATGTGAACGAGTGTCGGACCATGCTGCTGAGAACAGGCCCACTCGCCCACTCACAATTTTTTCACCAAGTACATCAATTTTATTGAGCGGGAATTCGGGATCCAATATGCCTTCATCGTACAACCCACGAAGATAGAGAAGAGCATCTTTCATTTCTGGGAGGATTCCCGCATAAACCAACTTTCCGTCACGTTCATACCAGGCTTTCATTTGTACGCCAAAAGCACCGAGAAAAGGCGACGTTCTACGCAGCCGCTCTAGAATCGATACGCCATAGGTATCCTTTTTCCCGTTTCCATCCGGATCTCTTTCTGCAAAAGCCTTCATCACCGCCGTATACTCTTCGATCGTCCTCGGAGGCTGCAGACCGAGCTTATCCAACCAGTCTTTTCTGGCATATACAATTTCGGTTCCCTTAACTTCGTTCAAACTTGGTATCGCGTAGATCTTGCCATTCACCGATACATTGTCCCAAGCTTCCTTCGGAATCTTGGCTTTAAGATTTGCCCCGTATTTCTCGATATAGTCATTCAAAGGCGTAAGCGCTTTTTGATTTACAAAATGAATAAACCAAGAAGGATCACTTGTATTCAACAAATCCGGGGGCTCGCCGGACGCCATGATGACGTTTAACTTTTCATCATATCCATTCAACGGAGGGAGCGTTACATTAACCTGAACACCAATGTTCTTTTCAATATAGCTAAGATAGGGATTATGATTCTCATCCATCCCTTCTGGAAAGTTCATACCTAGGCTGTTCGCGACGATTCGTATCGCTGGTTCGTTTGCCGTATCCACCTTATTTCCTTCGTTTATGTCCAAATTCGGAAAGCCGCAGCCTGCAGTTGAACAGCATGCGAGAATGACCAGAATAGCCGTTTTCATTCTTTTCATCAATCCACCACTCCTTCAGACTTAAGCAAAACGACAATTAATCAGCTAGTATTTTCTTCAGCAAAGGGGTGAGTCCATCTGCCATTCGCAAAAAGCCGAGATCCGTCGGATGAACACCATCTACCGTACATTCGTGAGCATCTTCACCAAGCAAATTGGATCCATCGTAAAAATAAATGTTAGCATCGCCATTCTCTTGCAGCTGTTTGACCGTTCGCATCTGAACTTGTTTGCGGTCTTCTTTTTCCTGCAGCAATTGCGCTTGAAACCTTTCTTTCGCATAGGTGATGCGCGAAACTACCAAAATCGGTATCAACGCGTGTTTATTGCGGTATATGCAAATGAATTCTGGCAGCGTCGCTTGTAGATTTTCTGTGGAAACGCAGTTGGCTTCATAGTCCAAGACGAGACATGCGGGATCCGGTATTTCTGCTAGAATATGCGCAAGCTCCGGCTCACCTTTCCCGTTCCCAGAGAAGCCTAAGTTCAGAAATTCTCTATTTATACGCCTTGATACGATATTCGTATATGCCATACCGGGTCGTGAGGCACAGCCTCCCTGCGTGATGGATGTACCATAGATAATGACCTTTTCATTCCTATCATAGGCAGCAGGAGGTCCGATTTGAGCGGCTGGATCCAAACCGATCCATACTTCCTCTACACCTTGGTAAAGTGGAAAGTTCAACGTAATGCTTCGATAGTCTTGCTCCATATTCGTAAACAACATACTTTCATATTCCGTTTGTTTGGCATCATAGAGGGTTGTGCCGTAATACAGCTGCTCCCCTGGAGCTCCGATGTAACAGTCAAACCCACATTGCCCCGTTGCTGGCATGTGATACATATTCGCAGCCCCGGACAGCTTCACTTTGATTGCTAGCGAGGCTGTATTCGTTGTGAAGCGTATTTGCCCGCCAGCTGTGCAGTTGGCCAAGCTATTTACCGCTTCTGGCAGTATCCAAGCCGGATTTGCCGGTAGTCTGCGGTAAAGCTTCTCTTCGTTCAGCCAGCCAAAGCCTGCCAGATGAAATGGCTGTTCCAGCGGTGAATACCAATTGAAAGATGGGGTGGCCGATTGTGGTATTCGCATATTCGCATCCAACTTCACAGGGTTGACCGGTTTTTGCTCATTAGGCATCAGGAATTCCTCCAATAGTACTTGTTTCAATGAATCTTCGCCCTCTATTCCGCAATCCCTTTTTTTTCGCAGCCAATGGGTTATTAAAGTACCAAAAGAAGTCATGGTCCTCCGCTGTGGCTCTTTCACAGCTGTATTACAATAGGAATAACCTGTGAACGCATACAGGCGAATTGGTAAAAGGAGGGACTATCTGCATTGGTGGCCACGAACAAAACACCCATTATGCATGAATACCATGCTGATATCGTCGTGATCGGCGGTGGTACCGGTGGCTGCGCAGCAGCTCTTGCCGCTGCCAAATCTGGAAAAAAGGTAATCATGACCGAGGAAACCGACTGGATCGGCGGACAATTAACGAGTCAAGCCGTTCCGCCAGATGAACATCCGTGGATCGAACAATTTGGTTGCACGCGCAGTTATCGGCAGTTTCGCGAAGGCGTGCGTGAGTATTACCGCCGCCATTTCCCGCTCACTTCGGGGGCGCGTTCACGAACGCTGCTTAATCCCGGTAATGGCGGCGTTTCACGGTTATGTCATGAACCGCGAGCTGCTTTGGCTGTCTTACAGGAAATGTTGGCTCCATACGTCAACAGCGGGAGGTTACAGATTCTAACTCGTCATCGCCTAGAATCGGTATCCGTGGATGGGGATGATGTCCGTTCCATCTCGGTTCGTAATCTGATGAGCGGCGATCAAGTGACGTTAGCAGCCGCTTATTTCCTCGACGCCACGGAGTGTGGCGATGTTCTACCTCTAGCTGGTGCGGAGTATGTGACAGGGGCTGAGTCAAAAAGCGATACTGGAGAGCCGCATGCTGTAGATGGCGACGCGCTGCCGCAGGACATGCAGGGCTTTACTTACTGCTTCGCGATGGATTACATCGAAGGTGAAGATCACACGATTGCGCGTCCCGAGCGATACGACTTCTGGAAGGAATACAAAGCGGAATTCTGGCCTGATCGACTGCTCAGCTGGTCTGGTGTCCGCCCTCATACGCTGGAGACTGTTTCCTATGAACTGTTTGAAGGTACTGAAAAGTACTCTTTGTTCTTCTACCGACGCATCATTGATAGCAAGAACTTCGAGGATGGCTTTTATCCGGGTGACATTACACTCGTCAACTGGCCGCAGAATGACTACTGGCTTGGTTCGATTATCGATGTCACCGATGAAGACAGAGATCGAAGCCTCTGGGATGCTAAACAGCTCAGTCTATCGCTGCTCTATTGGCTGCAAACGGAAGCGCCGCGTCCTGATGGCGGCCAAGGCTACCCTGGACTTCGCCTACGCAAGGATATCGTCGGTACAGAGGACGGACTGGCTATGTATCCGTACATACGGGAGTCACGCAGAATCAAAGCTGAATTCACCGTCTTGGAGCAGCATGTGAGCACAGCCTGCCGACCTGATGGTAAAGCTGAACAATTCCCTGATTCTATTGGTATCGGCTGTTACCGCATAGATCTGCATCCGAGCACGGGCAACCGTCATTATATAGATATCTCTTCCTTGCCGTTCCAAATTCCACTGGGAAGCCTAATTCCTATCCGTATGAATAATTTGCTTCCAGCTTGCAAAAATCTTGGCGTTACGCACATCACGAACGGCTGTTACCGTCTTCATCCGGTCGAATGGAACATTGGCGAAGCAGCCGGGTTTCTGGCTAGTCGCTGCTTGGATCGCGGAATTAAGCCTCGTGAGGTACGTAACAAGGAATCTGAACTTCGCGTGTTCCAACAAATGCTTGAAAGCTACGGAATCGAGCTATCCTGGCCCGCGATTCGTCCCGTTTAATGTTAACCATTCTAAAGATGAGGTGTCTGTAGATGAGTAAAATACGTATTGGCGTTATTGGCGCAGGTTCCATTTCCGAAATGCATTTGAAATCCTATCACAATAATCCGGATGCCGAGCTTTATGCCATCTGTGATTTGAATGAGGAACGTGCAAAAGCAAAAGCTGAAAAATACGGAATTAGACATATCCATACGGACTATAAGAAACTGCTAGCTGATGAGGCTGTAGACGCGATTAGCATCTGTACGTGGAACAATAGCCATGCCCAAATATCCATTGCCGCTCTGGAAGCTGGTAAAAACGTGCTCACCGAAAAACCGCTCTGTACATCGGTAAACGAAGCGCTTGCTGTAGAGGATGCTGTACGACGTACGGGCAAAACGCTTCAGGTCGGTTTCGTTCGCCGTTACGCTTCGAATACCCGCATCATCAAATCGTTCCTAGATAACAACGAGCTCGGTGAAATTTACTATGCGAAGGCATCGTGTATTCGTCGTTTGGGCAACCCAGGCGGCTGGTTTTCAGATGTAGAGCGTTCTGGCGGCGGCCCGCTGATCGATGTAGGGGTGCACGTCATTGACCTTTGCTGGTATTTAATGGGCCGTCCTAAGGTGAAATCCATTTCTGGTAATACGTACAAAAAACTTGGTAATCGTGCTAATGTGAAGAATTTGGCTTTTTACAAAGCTGCCGATTATGACCCCACTCATAATACGGTCGAGGACTTAGCCAATGCGTTAATTCGATTCGAGAACGGCGCATCCATTCTAGTTGATGTCAGCTTTACGCTTCATGCGAAGGAAGATGAATTGACAGTGAAGCTGTTTGGGGAAAAAGGTGGAGCTGAATTAGAGCCGCAGCTATCCATCATTACGGAGAAGTACGATACGATTTTGAACCAAACCCCGCAGATCAATAACTTGAGCTTCGATTTTGTTGCCGGCTTTCAGGATGAAATCAATTATTTTATTGAAGTATGTCAAGGTAAGAAGGAAACCATTTCACCCGTACAGGATGGGGTTGAAATGATGAAAATTCTTTGCGGCGTCTATGAGTCTAGCGAAAAAGGTGAAGAAATCCGCTTCTAGGGAAGGAATGTGAAACCAGTTGAACAAATCGAAATGGCTAATCATGACCTTATTGATTACATTACTCGCTTCCACTTGGTCCATAACCGCATCTGCGGCACTCAGCCCCACCGATTTCATTGAAGTAGAAGCGGCTCCCGTCGATATCACCATTGATATCGAGGGTCCGCGTAAGCAAATAAATGCCGTAGATACGGATATGAGTAGAATCACCGATTATGTCGCTTTATTCACCACGGAATTTGCAACATCCATTACGGTTGGTACAACTTCCGTCGGCGTTGTCGTCGATGCGACAAATCATGTCACTCGGGTTGTCAATCCATCCGTTAACGGTGGTGTGCCCGTCTGGACAGGACCTACAACCTTGACGATCCCGCAAGGCGGCTTTATCCTTGTGGCGAATGATGACAGTTGGGCGAATAAAACCTATAAACAGTATCTCGCCAAAAATTTCAAGGTCGGTGATCTCATTAAGCTGCGTAAAAATGGCGAAGTGATCCCCGTCTCAGCACTAATGACGGGTCAAGGACTCCAAGCGCGTCTTAAATTGGACAATGACGATTGGTTTACGGTAACTACGCCGAAGACAACGGTTTCCGGCAAGCTGGAAAACTTGGAATCTGGCGTCGCCTATGCAATTCGTGTTAATCAAACTTCGGTTGCTATGCAAGCGAACGGCACCTTCCAGAGCGAGATTAACCTCACAGAGGGTGTGAATTATTTAGATGTTATTGCCTCCAAGAACGGCGTAGAAAACGATCGTAAGACGCTCGTTGTGTTTTACAAAAAACAAACTAGCGCGGCCAAGGAAGTCGTCCTCTGGGTCGACCAAGGTACGAATATTTTCAAACTGCAAACGCCTGAGAACATCCGGGATATGCTAACCAAGGCTAAGGATGCTGGCGTTACAGCTGTAGCGCTTGATGTCAAAGGCGTCGAAGGCTTCGCCAACTATAAGAAGAACGATTTGACGGGTCGTCCGCACATCTCACAAATGACAGCTCCAACACGTGCAGGTGCTAATCCGAATTTGGATATGCTGGAGGAGTTCATCAAATACGGTCATCTGCTTGGGATCAAAATCCACGCAGCCTTCAACGTTTTTGCTGAAGGCTCGCCTGCACACAACGAATACGGGCTGCTGAATCAGCATCTGGATTGGGAAGAACATGTGTACCGTCCTGAGGATAATGGTCAAATTCTGAGGCTGCGTGAAAGCAAGTATTATACATCGGGCAAGTCCCTCGTTGCTTTTGTTAATCCAGCCAATGATGATGTAAGAGCCTTCGAGTTGAAAAACATGGAAGAAGTGATCAAGAACTACGATGTAGACGGTGTTGTGCTGGACCGGACCCGTTATGACAACGAAACAGCCGACTTCAGTCCGTTGACGCGCACGAAGTTTGAGGCGTTTCTCGCCGCACGGGGTAAGCAGTTAACGAATTGGCCTGCGGATGTTTTCAGCTACGTGAACAATGCTCGCCAAGCGGGTCCGCTCATCAATGACTGGTGGGAGTTCCGCTCGCTAACGATCAAAACATTTACAGATGATGTCCGTTTACTAACCGATCGTTACTCCGCATTAAAAGGTCATAAGGTCTATTCTTCTGCTTATGTGGGTTCCTGGTTTGAATCCTATTACTTGAACGGCGTCCATTGGGGCAGCCCTAATTTCAAGTACGACAGCCGTTTGCAACTGCCGGATGACAGCCTTTATACCGACTCCTATGCGCAAACCGGATATTCGGGTAATATCGATTTCCTCATGATTGGTACGTATCAAACGACACAAAAGGAGATCGAACACCATATTACCTTGGGTAATATCGTAACAAACGGTGAAGTCCCGATGTACGCTAGTATTGCTTTGGCGAACATCCAAGACCCTCCGTTACAGCGTTCCGTGTTCCAGGCAGGCTTGTCGCAATCGAACGGCCTCATGCTATTCGACCTTTCACAAGTCAACTGGTCTGTTGTGAAGGCATCGCTTCATAACGTAGAATACGTTAAGGATTATCAAATAGGCTCCAGTGTACCTGGCAATCCAGCGTCATTCCTTGAAGCTGATCTCTATAATGTGAGCCGAAACGAGAATAATCTCAACATTTATTCGGATGCCTTCGGTCAAACAACAGCCACCAGCACGTTCGGCGTGGAGGCCATCGTGGACAGCTCCGGCAAAGTGACGAAGGTCGTTAACCAACAACAGGCGCTTAGCTGGGTATGGACCAATATCTCGCCGAATAACAGTATCATTCCGCAAGGCGGCTTCGTGATCTCTGCTCTTGATGCTTCCGGCGTACGTACGAGAAGACAGTTGGTCGCTAGAACCTACAAGGTTGGTGACGATGTACGTTCGGCTGTGCTGCGAGGGTATCTAGATTACGCGAACACGAGTACAGCGCTCCGTAACCTGGAGATCAAAGGTGAGGTCGAAGTCATTGGACCGGGGACGGCACGTGTGCTTCTGAACGGCGTACCCGCTGAGGTGTCCAGTAACGGAGTCTTTATCGGAAGTGTCCCGCTCACAATCGGTGTTAATCCTGTACAAATTTCCGTCTATGTAGACGATCGCAAAACGAATGAGAAAACCGTAAACATCACGCGTACTGCACCCGTCCTAACCGGTATCGAGCTTGACTCAACTGCCTATCGTCTTGTAGCAGGTGATACGCATGCATCCGTTACAACCGCCGTTTACTCGGATCAAACAAGCGTCGTTGTCGCTGGGGCTTCGTACAATTCCAGCGATCCATCCGTAGCAACCGTTGCTGCAGATGGAACGGTTACCGCATTGAAAGCAGGTACCACTGAAGTTACAGCTACCTATGAAGGCAAAACCGCGAAGTCCGTTGTAACTGTCGTGGATGTGGCAAGTCTCAGCTTCGATGAGAGCAAACATAGTCTAGTCAAAGGTGAATCCTTCCGGGCACCGGTTAAAGCCACTTACTCCGATGGCGCAGTCGCCTATCTCGCCCAAGACGTGACGTACAGCTCTTCGCACGATGATGTGGCTTCAATCACTTCGGATGGCACCATTACAGCTGTGAAGTCAGGTTCTGCTACCATCACAGCCTCCTATCGAGGCAAGCAGGCGGATATCAAGATTAAAGTATTCAACAGTCATAAAGAGAAAAGTGAAGATTTAACAACGGATGAAGCCTTGACTGAGCAAAATCCACCTTCAGGTGAAGCAAGCCCTGATGATCACGAGTTAGTCGATTTTATCGACTAACTCCACAAGCATTGTCACTTTTTCCAAAGTCGAATTTCCCGCGTCTTGTTGATCATTTCCCGTCCAAAAAAAAGATCCGGCTCCCCCCATATGGAGGAGCTGGATCTTTTTCTTATTTAGGCAGCTGCAGCCATTGATATGGCGTTTTCGCTGCCTTCATGCCAACATCTAGAATTGTAGCTATAGCTATCGTTTCCGCTTGTAATACGGGTGGCATTCCTGAATCGAAGAACCCGACTAGATTCTCAATAAAAGCCCCGAAGAAGTCCGACTCAATCTTGAGAAACTTCGATGTCCCCGCTTCATAGCTGAGTGCCATGTTAAACGGGCATTCCCAGCCGTAAAGGTTTATCGTCGCTTGGCGACCATCTGCATATCCGATAAGCAGTGAAGGTGTCTTGTCTGTTCCCGTCCACATTACGCGTCTGACATCCGTCCCCATCAATGAGACGATGGACTCCACCTGATGGATGGCATAATTGTCAAACTTCCCAGGCCCTAAGCTGTTGATGGACTCGATCCCCTGCTTTTCACTTCCCGCATACTCCGCCGCAAACCTTAACGCCGAGGTCGAATACATCGGGGTTCTGTGCTTATCAGCGAGCTCAAACATTCGTAATGCAGCAGCTCGATCAGGAGCAAACGTTTTATCAATATAAGTTGGCTTGCCCGACTGCAAAGCATGTCTAGAAAGCTCCTCGTGATACTCGGGATGATCCGGCGAAAGAACAACCAAATAATCACTCTTCTCGACGACCTCCTCAATAGAATCAAGCAGTTGGACCCCCTTCTTCTGGCTCCATTCCGCGTTGCTAAGCTTTCCATCCACGTTAGTCTTTCCATAAGCATACGCAACCTGTATACGTCCATTCGTCGCCTTATCAATCCAGTCTGGGTATTTCTCCGCATGCCATTCATCCAGAAAATAATCGATAAACCCAATCTTCCTCATCTCGAATTCCACTCCCTCTAGGAATTAAAACCCCCACGGCATAACCGCAGGGGATTTCGCTACTACTTTTTGTTTGCAGCGTACCACTCATTGGCCGCTTTGGTCATTTCTTCTCCGCCATCTGCTTTCCATTGTGCTAAAAACTTATCATAGTTTTCGAGCGGTTCTGCACCCGTGATGTATTTCAAGAACGTGTCTTCCATCAGCTTTTGCAGCTTCAAGTTGTATTTACCGATCGCTTCAAGCGGTGGTGCAAAAGCTAGCGGATCAAGAACAATGCTGCCTTTGGCTGCTTCTTGAATCTTATTAAAGGAATCCGTTAAGATCGGATCTTTGCGAACACGAGCTTGCCAGTAAATTGGGTAATTTTTCTCATCCACCCCTGTTAAGAAAGTTGATGCATTGTTGTATTCATCATTGAATTTAGGCAGAATCGGAAAGTAATTGCCGTTTTCCATCTTATAGTGAACGCCCTCTTTACCAATCGCTGCTTCTTTGAAAATATCTTTATCCAGCTTAAGATCCAAATATTTAATAATGTCTTCTTTGTTATCAGCCCATTTCGGGATGCCTACATAGAAGCTGATTCCCGCGCTGCCCATAACTTGGACTTTGCCATCATCCCCTTTGAGGTAAGGAAAGCTGCCAATTTTGGCATTTGGTGAGTTTTTCAATAGGGCATTTTGTACGGTTGGCGCGTTAAAATAAGCATTTGAAATGATCGCCGCTTTACCACTTGTGAAATTCTCGATTACTTTATTCGCTTGGTTCAGCGACCATTCCTGATCGATCAATTTCTCTGTGTACAGCTTTTTCATGAATTCCAAATATTTCTTCATATTTGGATTCTCAATGGCATTCACCAATTTACCATTGACATCCTGCCAGCCAGTTGTTGCGTTAGATTGAACCATAGGTATGCCAAATGTCGGAAGTACCTCAGGAAGAAGCGGACTTTTCCCCCCAGATAAACCCATCACATTTTTCTTTTCTTTCAGCGTTTTCAAAACTGTATACAATTCATCACGCGTCGTAGGTGCTTTCAATCCGAGTTCATCCATCCAATCCTGACGGACGATTAATTGTGTATTAACAATTGTGCCTGATCCTGTTTGTGGAATGCCGAAAATTTTACCGTTCAGCTTCGCTCCATTCCAGGAGGTTTGTGAGATTACATTTTTCATATTCGTACCATATTTATTTACCAGCTCATCAATCGGCTCAAGCGCTCCAGAGGCAGCAAGCTTGGAATATTGCGGTCCGCTGAGAAGCATGTAGGCATACTTTTCTTTGTTCGCCATCAACAAATTCAGCTTATCATCTGGATTTTCGACTGGCAGCATATCGTAGGTCACTTTGTAGCCCGTTTTTTCGTTCAGGAACTTTGCCACAACTTCCGTATTCGGATCGAATCGCGCATATTGCAGCAATGCTTTGAATTCTGGTTTCGGCTTATTAGCTTCTACGGTTGCAACAGGAGCGGTAGAAGCAGCCGGCGTTGTAGAACTGCTAGTGGTCTGAGTACTTCCACCACAAGCTGTAATCGCCGCTGCCATCGTCGTGATGGACATGAGAACTAACATTTTTTTTACCATGTAAGAGCCTCCCTATTTTTCCTTTGAGTATGGATCGTGCAATATACCAAATGTCATGGAACCATTGTAGAGCTGGCCCACCACCACCCTTCAATATTTACCCGTGCATTTAGCCCTTTACAGAACCGACCAAAACACCTTTAACAAAATATTTTTGTAGAAATGGATACACACAAATAATTGGAAGTGTGGCAAGAATGATCGATGCTGCCTGAATAGACTGCGGTGAAACGTTCAACGAGGCATCGACATTCGTCCGCATGAACGTATCTGTGGAGGAGACGAACAATTCTTTTAAATATAGCTGCAAAGGCTTCAAATCGGCCGAGTTGATATAGATCAATGAAGTAAAATAATCATTCCAGAACGTAACGGCATAGAACAAAGCGATCGTCGCGAGTACGGGCATGGATAGCGGTAAAATAATACGTAGAAGTATCGTCATGTTGCTAGCCCCATCCATTTTCGCCGATTCTTCAAGGCTGTCAGGCAGACTTTCGAAGTAGCTTTTGACAATAAGCATGTTGTACACGTTTATCATGAATGGCAGGAACAGTACAGGCAGCTTATCAATGAGATGGAGCTTGTGCATAAGCAGATACGTCGGGATCAACCCACCGCTGAATAGCATCGTAAACAAATACATGATGATAAAAAATTTGCGCCACCGCAGTCTTGGTTTAGAAAGCGGATATGCGGCAAGCGTCGTCATGAACAGCGCGATGAGTGAGCCAACCACTGTGACTGTTATGGAAATCACGAACGCGCTAAGAAACAATGAGTTGCTTGCTACATACGTATAGGTACCTATTTGAAAATCGATTGGAATGAGATTAACCATCCCCGAAACGACTGCAGCCTCACTGCTAAGCGATTTCGCGATGAGATTAATAAATGGAAAGACGGTCGACAAGCCCAGTAGAATAAAGAACAGGTGATTGATCACTGTGAAAATTTTCTCGCCGAGCGATGATGGGATTCCCGAAGACCTTCGGGCAATTTTTGGTTTCAGCATGTTTTGTATACTCATCTACGTTCCTCCCTTACCAAATGCCTCGTCCAAAAAACTTTCGCGCCAGCCCGTTGCCTGTAAGAATTAAAATAAATGCAACAACGGACTCGAATACCCCTACAGCGGTTGAGAAACTATAATCCTGTTCGCCGAGTCCGATTCGATACACATAGGTGCCAATTACGTCAGCGACGTTGTAAACGCTGGGATTATACATGACGAGAATTTGTTCTGTTCCTGCCTCCAGCACGTAGCCTAGACGAAGAATGAACATAAGTAAAATGATCGGAATTAGGCCAGGCAGTGTAATATGTATAATTTGTCTCCATTTATTAGCGCCATCTATCTTAGCAGCTTCATACAAACCGGGATCAATTCCAGCTAAAGCAGCGAGATAAATGATCGTATTCCATCCCGTTTCTTTCCAGCCTGCCGTACCAATGAGTACAGAACGGAAAATCTGACTGTCTAAGAAAAAACGGATGGGCTCGCCGCCCATAGCCACGATTATTTTATTCACGATACCGCCGTTCGTGGAGAGAAGATCAATGAATAATCCGCTGACGATAACCCAGGATAAGAAGTGAGGCAAGTAGACAACCGTTTGTATGCTTCGCTTAAAAGCGATATTTTTTAACTCATTGAGTAAAATAGCGATCACAATCGGTAGTGGAAAGAGAAATAAGATTTTGTAGATGGAAATAAACAACGTATTCTGAAATACCTGCAAAAAACTGGCTGACGAAATCAATTTATCGAAATGCTTCATTCCAACCCATGGACTAGCGGACATCCCCTCGAAAATATTGAAATCCTTGAACGCAATAATTATCCCGTACATCGGCGTGTACTTGAACAGCAGGAGAAATGCGATGCCAGGAATGAGTGCGAGATACAAATCCCAATCTTTCCTGACATCGATCCACAATTGACGCATATATCTCTTTTTAACATTTTTATTCAAAGATAGGACAGTTTCCTTAGCAGTGGTCGTTTCTCTCAAGGTGCCTCCCCCTTCATACTGTCTTTCTAAACTTAGTTTATCATCACCCGTTTTTTTGCGAATTAGAGGAATATTACTTGTTTTGGTACTTTCATAACTTCTCGCTGGAGAAAATGAAAAAAACCTTCCCGAGGTTGCTCGAGAAGGCTGCCGAACGGCTTATATGGCGATCAGTTTCGTATTTCCCCTGGTGTAACGCCCCAATATTTGCGGAATACTCTTGTAAAATAACTTACATCCCTGTACCCGACGCCCGATGCGGCATCGTACACGCGTGAGCCTTCCTGCAGGATTACTTTGGCCCGTTCCATTTTCCGTTCCATCACATAGGTGGAAAAGGCTTTCCCCGTCTCCTGTTTGAAAAGACGGCTTAGATAGGAAGAGTTCACATACATCCTGTCTGCGACAGCATGCAGCGTCATTTCCTGATCTATCTCATTTTCCACAAGACTTAATATCGTCTTGATCATACCATGGCTCGTCGATTTCCGCCTTTGACCGGCATAAGCTAAATAGGACTTTATCATTCGCTGTAGCCAGAAAAGGATCTGCTCCTTCGAGGCCAGTTCTGAATGGTTATGAAAATAAACATAATCCTCGCCAGCTACTTCTCGCACAGGCCAGCCCTGCTTTTGGATCATTCCAATAAATAAGCAGGTGAAATATAGGATATGCTCCCGAATATCATCAACGGTTTCTGCTTTCGCCATCCCACCGTTCCATAGAGCCGTTAACGTTTCAATGGACTTCTCACTATCCCCCGTTTCAAGGGCGATTTCCAGCGTTTTCTCAAGGTTAGGCTGAAACGTCAGCTCAGGCTCTCTCCCTTGCTCTGCCCGGTATGGGATCGCCAAATCATGACCAAGCACGATTCGATCCTGCAATGCGCGTACCGCTTGTACGTAGAGCTTGTTCATCTCTGATAAGCCGCCAGTCATACCGCTGATTCCAGCACTTGCACTAAGCTTGAGGCAGCTTTTCACCGTGAACAGCAGCTTTTCGGTCAAAGCATTGATTTTTTGCAGAGCAATTCTAGGTTCCTCATCACTTGCAAGCTGAAAAATGATAACCGTACAGCCAGCAAAATTGGTAGACACCCAGCAGAGCGTAGACGATAAGGCTTCCTTCACAATACTACTAAGCGAAAATTGGAGCAGTGACATATCTTTCCTGCTAAAACGGTGTTCGGACTCCGAGATCGGGTCCATATCGACGACAGCAACCGCGTACATGGCATCTTTTTGCAAATCCAATTGTAGATCCCGACATCTCTGGTCGATCTCCCATGGTTCATATTTCCCATTTAACATGCCTTGAAAGAATTCATTGACCAATTGAGGAAGGTGCTGCTTCCACTTCAGCTTTAGCTCGTCCTCGTTATGACGCTGCTCAAGCTCGCTTTTCAACCTCTCCGCTGCTTCGAGCACCGTTTCCAATATTTCCTCATCGCCTGCTGGTTTCAACAAATATTTCATAACACCGAGCCCCAACGCCTCTTGCGCGTACGTGAAATCATCATGTCCGCTAAGCACAATGATCTTCAACAATGGATCGGCTTGACGAAGGTGTCTGGCTAATGTTAGCCCATCCATCTCTGGCATCTGCAGGTCCAATAGGATGATATCAGGTTTTTTACGGTCGATAATACGTAGAGCTTCCGCTCCATTACCAGCCTGGCCTACGACCTCGATACCATGCTTCTCCCAAGGAATATTGTTGGCTAGCGCATTTCTGAGACGGATTTCATCTTCCACAATTAATAAATTCATGATAGGGACCCCCGCTCGTTTTCAATTCACGTAACTTGCTTAATCCGTGAGTAGCTTAGAAGCTCTTGAACTTTAGTTAACGTGTTCGATATTTGCAACACAACTGAGGGATGGATCGTCTCCTCTTCTCTCGCTTTTAACAAAAATTGCTTGCCTGTTTCGACCATCTTATCCAGTCCGGCATACAACGCTTCCCCTTCTTCTCTATGCAATAGATCAAGGAACAAGCCCAACCTGTCTACGAGTTCAATCGCCACTTTCTCAGTAACCGCCTTACGTGGCAGGTAAACTTGCTCTACGTCTAATTTCACTGCTTTCAATGCTGCTTGTATCGCTAGAAGCGGATACATGCCAGTAGAAATGGCGTCGTTCCGCCACGGCCCCTTTCGCAGCGCACGAATCGTTTCATCCGTCGCTTGGCCAAAGGCAAATATGACGGTTCCCTCGTCAATATCACGCGCAGCAAGTACCTGATCTACGGTTTCCTGCGCCCCTAAATTAGCGTACATCGGGTAGATCCCGCTGTATACCAGGTTGCCTGAGAGAAGCTCGTTTTTATGTAATTGAACGGATGGTCGAACCTCAGAGGCATTTGCATAATAAGCCTGCGGGATAACAACATCGACATGCTGCGACCAGTTGCCAATTTTATCAGACTCCGCTCCTGGTTCAGGTGCAGCTGATACAATTACATTCGGGGAGATCCGCTTGATCTCCTTGTACAGCCCCGCTACAAAATGATCCTCGATTCGCTCGAGCCACTTCGTCCAAGTTATCCAAAGTTCTGTCTGCCGCTCTGGATGAATATGGAGCGGATCCATGCCATGTTCACGTTGAAAAGTTTCACGGGCATATGTGCTGAAGCAATAGCAGTCCTCCCAGTCATCATTCGTATGTGGAAACCTCATAAAGTCCAGGTTGATACCCGCAACTCCGTAGTTCGTAATCATCTCTTTTACAATATCTTGTAGATACTGGCGAACAGCAGGATTCGTAATATCGAGCCAAAAGTAACCGGTACCCAGCTGAGGCATCGGCTTCTCGGAATCCGATTGTCTTCGCGAAAGGGCAGACCATTCCGGATAGGCTCGAAGTACTGGACCTCCCGTAGGGTCGACACCGACCATGAAGCCATCCAACCAAGCGTGTACAGCGATCCCCCGTTTCTCGCCCTCCTGAACGAAAGCCTCCAAAGGGTCCCAGCCTCGAAAAGCAGGATGCTGCGCCTCTATCTGTTTAGCCGCTGCCGTGGAGCTTGGATAAATCGTATACCCCCATAGCCAAGTCTCCAGATATAACTCATTGAAGCCAGCAGCATTCATGCGCTCTAAAGTGCGGCTTACTTCCTCACGGCTATGTTCTGTAGGACGATACCAGACACCACGGGCTTCTGCTGACCTACTCGGTAGCGCACATAGATAGCCATCCATGGCTTCCATGGAGGCAAGCTTGGCCTTGCTCATGCTTCCTTCCGCGTCGGCAGACTGAAGCATGAGCGCTTCTTCCAGCAGTCGATCTGCACTTGCCAAATGTTTCCTAGCCAAATCAAAAGGTGCGTTGATGTAGCTTTCCCAATTCTCCTTCATGATCCTTTTCGCATCGGTAATCTGCTTTTCCACCAAATCCAAATACTTGGCGGGTTCCTGCTCAGTCATTGGCAAACTCCCCTTTTCATGGGTTTGGAATTGAAAATACCATATAGATGAAAAGCTTCATAGGGGACAGTGATTACTTTCTTTGGTAGATTAATGTGGAAAAAGGAATAGAAGAGACGGATGTCCCTACATAACGGACATTAGGACATAAACAACATCCTTATGAACATTGTCTTATGAATCGAATCTCTCTAGAATGTAACTTATTCACACCATTAGGAGGTTCAAAGATGAGTTATTCAGCTAGTACATCCAGATATGATTCAATGACTTATAACCGGAGTGGTCGCAGCGGCCTGTTACTGCCAGCCATTTCGTTGGGACTTTGGCATAATTTCGGCGGGATTGACACGTTTGAGAATGGCAGAACGATGCTTAAGAGAGCGTTTGATTTGGGGATTACCCACTTCGATTTAGCGAATAATTACGGGCCACCGCCTGGTTCAGCAGAAGAAATGTTCGGGAAGATGCTCAAGGGTGATCTCGCTGCCTATCGAGACGAACTTATCATTTCGACAAAAGCGGGATACTATATGTGGCCGGGGCCTTATGGGGAATGGGGTTCCAAGAAGAACTTGATTGCCAGCTTAGATCAAAGCTTGAAGCGGATGCAAGTGGACTATGTCGACATCTTTTATCATCACCGTCCAGATCCGAATACACCGCTTGAAGAAACGATGGCTGCACTGCATCAAATCGTTCAACAAGGCAAAGCGCTTTACGTTGGTATTTCTAACTATAAGCCTGAAGAAGCGAAAGAAGCCTCCCGTATCTTGAAGCGACTTGGGACGCCTTGTGTGATTCATCAACCAAGTTATTCCATGATGAACCGTTGGATTGAGGATGGCCTTCAGGATGTGTTGGAAGAAGAAGGCATCGGTTCGATTGCCTTTTCACCGTTGTTCAAAGGAATTCTTACCGACCGTTATTTGAACGGTATCGCTCCGGATTCACGAGCTGCAAGCTCCAGCGTATTCCTTAAAGAATCCGATATTAATGAAGAAAGAATTTCGAAGGTCAGACAATTAAACACACTCGCAGCTGAACGTGGCCAGAAAATGTCACAGATGGCACTAGCATGGGTGTTGCGCGGTGGTCGTGTCACATCAGCTCTTATCGGTGCGAGCAAAGTCAGTCAAATTGAAGATGCGGTTGAAGCATTGAAGGTTCCTGCGTTTACCCAAGAGGAATTAGACCAAATCGATAAGATCCTGAACGCATAAAAGCTCAACTTTCTTGATTATCAAGCATTCTTTGATGTCTGATTCCGAAATTGTTTAGGGGATACGCCCTTGACTCTCTTAAACATTTTGGAGAAGATCAATTGATCTTGATATCCTACCGAGTTCGCAATTTCCCCTATGGCATAGTTGCTCTTCTCCAGTAATTCACTTGCTTTATTCATTCGATATTGCAGGAGATATTGCTGGGGAGGCAGCCCTGTCGCCTCTTTGAAAATAGCTGAAAAATATTTGCGATCCAGCTTAAGAAGTGCAGCAAGCCCCTCGATTGAAATAGGCTCATTATAATGAGCATGAATAAACTCCATACTTTGAATCATATAGCTATCCCATTTATTAGGAAGAACCTCCCCAACCGAAGAGGCGGGAGCCGCTTCAAGGAGTGCCGTCATAAATTCATACAAGGTGACTTTAAGCTGTAAGTCAGCACTATTCGCACGGGCATTAGCCTCCGTTAATTGTTCATACATGGTCGGCATGACTTTCCAATCCATTGGAAAAACGGGCTGCTCTGGCGATAATCTAGTACGAGATAAGATGGATTCCACCTGCGCCCCTTGAAAGCCAATCCATGAATACGTCCAAGGCTCTGCCTCATCCGCTTCATAATAGCTAATCACATGCGGATAAATAAGAAATCCCTGCCCCGGATTCAGCTGATGTGTCTCATTTCCGATACGGACAAGTCCTTTTCCTTTATGGATAAAATGAATCTTGTACATATCACGAACCCCTGGCCCTACGGTATGACCGGGTTTACAATCCTCTTTGCCCCAATACAGCAAATGTAGATCCGGATCCTTCCGATATAAACGTTCCTGATTGTACTGAAAGATCGCCATTCGTCATCATCGCCTCCTCTTGTGTACAGACATTATACCATAAAGAGATCATCCATTTATCTTGGCACCATGAGAAAGCGTAAATAAGACAGCTTGCTCTCGATCCATTCGCATGCACGTGATGGTGAATGTTTTGAAATCTACCCCCGCCATTTGAGCACCTCTTACATCTGTGTCTTGCAGCTTGGCTTTCGCGAAGATCGCCATGGTTAGATCACAATCTCTCAAATCAGCCCTTTCTAAATTGCTACCCGAGAAGTCAGCTTCATGAAAATTAACCCCGCGCAAATCTTGTCTAACTAATCGACTATGCCTTAAATTCGTGTAAGACCAATCCCCTCGGTCAATCGTGATTCCATCTAAATTCGCGTTCGAGAAATCCGATCCCATCATTTTACAGTTATCGAATTTGGTAACAAACAGATTGGCACCGCTAAAGCTGCAATTTTCAAACGCGGATTCTTTATGTAGGGAGCCATTTAATGAAGCTCCGCGAAAGTCACACGCAATGAAGCGACAGTTACTGGTATTGATTTCCTCTAAAGAACCGTTCGCAAACGAGCATCCATCAAAAGTGCAGCTGATCAGCTCGCCGTATCTCAAATCTTGTGTGCCAAAGTTAACACCTGAATAAGTCTGATTCATTTGCTGAAACATGAGATGCCTCCTAGGTTTGGTTATTTTAATATAGCACATGGCAGTCAAGTACCCGCATATCATCAAATGATAGTCAACTGTTTTATTTTTTATGAGAAAAAGCGCCATCCTGGCTTCAATAAGAAGCTTTCGATGTCGCTTTCTTTATTTGGTATTGGTGACTACAGCACTACGCGTTTCTATAGTCTCGTGGATTCATTCCTGTATCTCTGGAGAAAATACGCGAGAAGTAGAAAGAGTCGGTAAAGCCGCAGTCTTCTGCGATTTGTTTAAGTGGTAGTTTCGTACTTTTCAACAAGAATTTCGCCCGATCCAGCCTGATTTTGGTCACATATTCAATCAAATTTAATCCCGTATGCTTTTTAAAAGTAATGGTTAAATAACCTGGAGATAACGAGACATAATCCGTAATTATTTCCCGGGTGATATTATCTTGATAGTTGGTTCGAATATAAGCTGAAGCCTAACTGATCCGCCTTTTCGCGGTATTGACCTGGCGTAGAGCTGCGAGCAAGTGATTCTTGCCTATTCCGCATCTGTAACCATGTTTTTCATCGTTACAGAGCTGACGGCTAGCGAGTCTGACTCAGAATCCATTCTCGTCAGCGTACCTTCCCCAATGTGGACTACGCCCATCCATATCGTTGAAGCCGTAATCGTCGGACAAAGACCAAGAACTGAGCAGTTGCCCGGATTTCTCCGCCACCTGCGGATCAGCAGCGAGTGCGGCTATCCCCTGAGCAACGAAGTAAGGGGTCTCGGACTGTAGGAAATGGATGTCCTGCTCCGCAGCATCCCGCCAATTCTCCTCCTGCACCCCAAAATGCTCCAACATCGCTTCCGAACGAAGGAAGCCCGGCGTTACCGCAAGTGCTGTCACACCGTAAGGTTTCAAATCTGCCGCCATCCCCTGTGCCAAATGGGAAACTCCGATTTTGGCCAAACTATAATACAAATTACCCCGGTAGTGATAGCCAACGCCATCTGTAATTTCTACAATAAGCCCAGACTTGCGTTCGACCATCAAAGGAGCTGCATAGTAGGCTGTCATGATATGAGAGAGGACCGCTTGTCGCTGAATCAACAACCCGTCTGCGAGTGAGGACTCCCAGAAGCCTTTGCCCCATTCGGTAAGCGGGTCCCCTCCCCAGAGATCATTGACTAGAATATCCAGCCGCCCCTGCTGCTCGCTTTTAATTCGATTGAACAGCGCCACAACTTCCTCTTCCTTCGTATGATCTACGCAGACAGCGATGCCTTCGCCCCCTGCTTGCGATACAAGTTCCGCAGTTTCTTCAATCGTTTCCGGTCGGTTCATCGGTGATCGCTTCGCCCTCGTGGAACGTCCTGTCACATAAACCGTTGCTCCAGCTCTGCCGAGTTCGACCGCAATCGCGCGCCCCGCCCCTCTAGTCGCTCCTGCGACCAATGCGATTTGATTGCGCAATGGTTGATTTTTCGTTGTCATGGAACCAACTCCTTCAAATACATGATAGTAGACTGTAATAACTTAACTTTGGTATCATCATACTTTTAGTATCATGTCACCTGTTGTCATATATGTATGTTAGAATCAAACTACATGAGGAGGTTTGCAGATGAGAGCGGATCGGTTATTGCAAATTATGATGCTGTTGCAAACTCGCGGCGGCATGACAACTCGAGAGTTTGCCACGAGACTGGAAGTCTCGGAACGGACAATTCATCGGGATATGGAAGCGTTAAGCACAGCGGGAGTTCCCGTCTATGCGGAACGTGGAGCTGCAGGTGGATGGCGGCTTATGGAGGGGTATCGAGCGGATTGGGCAGGGCTGCACAAAGACGAGTTACTGGCACTACTGGCTGCTGAGCCCCATCGGCATTTAACCGATTTGGGATTCGGAGATGCTTATGAAACAGCGGTGTTGAAAGTGCTGGCATCGCTATCTCCTTCGTTGCGACGCGATGCCGATTATATGCGACAACGGGTTTATGTGGATGCAGCAGGCTGGCATCAAAATATCGAAGAATTACCGTGTCTGTCCCTCCTACAGGAAGCTGTGTGGGAAGACCGAAAACTGCGATTGCTATACGCCTCAGGCGGCGACTCCGCAGCAAGCGAACGCATCCTGAGCCCTCTCGGTCTTGTCCTCAAGGGTTCACTCTGGTATCTCGTTGCTGTTGGCGTTGAGCAGGAACCCCGCACCTATCGTGTTTCACGAATCCAGGATGCTACCTTATTGGATGAGCCGGTGGTGCGCCCGGATCACTTCAACCTCGCTGCTTATTGGCAACGTTCGGTCGACCTGTTCCGCAGCGGACTTCCACACTATGCGGCTCATGCACTTGTGCATCCGAGCGTCTCTACTCGGCTCGAGCAGACCCGCTTCGTTCGCGTAGCAGCATGGTACGAGGAACACGAAGACGAAACCAGCTCGGCAAGTGCCAATGTTCCCGTGATCTGGCGCAAAGCAGAGCTGGAGTTCAACACGCTGAGCTCCGCATGCGAAATTCTGCTTGGCTTCGGAACAATGGTCCGTGTCTTGGAACCATTAGAGCTCTGCGAAGCACTGCTTGAGGCAGCAAACAACATTACTTCTATGTATAGTGGCAAATAATTCCCTCGAGCTACCATAATTCCTTTTTTTCTTCTTTTGCAAAAGTATACTTGCCGCGTTGTGTCCCTATGCCTTTCGCTTAACGTATCGCACAACCCTGGAAATTGCTGCATAAATCGTGAAGGTAGTCACAGCAATGACGGGAAACAAGTATGGATCTATATGCATCACGGTGAAGTAAGAATCGTGATATTGAAAATCTTCTGGCGACTCCTGCAAACTACTGAGATGGATACTAACAACAATTGCGAAGTACGCCATGACCGGTACAAACAAGGATACAAGTATCCCGGCAACCACGCTCTTCCTACTCATTCCAACCTTTTCCTTTCCTCTTCTCCCCATCGCAGCGCTTTCTCAACCAAGTGATTTATGCGGTTTTCCTTCACTTGTTGGTATTGATCATTCGGATAGGACGCTAATATATCCAGCTTGAGTTGACCGTATTTTTCAGCTTCAGATGGATGTTGCATCAAATAGGCTTTAAAATCCAAATAGGTTAGTGTCCTTGAGTCCCCCTGCTGGTAAATATGAACGTGATGTGTTCGTTGAATATCCCCTTTGGAGAAGTACCTTCTATTCGGAATGCCGTTCTCCCCTCTTACTCGGTATCCCGCGCTGATCATTTGCTCGTTACATACATTCACTTGCTCGATGCTTTTTACGATGATCAAAATGTCGATAATGGGTTTAGCATAACCTATTGCGGGCACCGAGGTACTTCCAACATGATGTATGGCAACAATTTCTGATTGAAAAATATCCTGTAAAACTTTAGACTCCATCTCAAATTGTAGGTTCCATTCTTTTGTCCAAGCAGCAATCGCCCATTGCCTCTTCAATCGTTTACTCCTCCCACATGCAAGCGATTCACGTCCACGCCTTATTAAACAGTCTTGTCTTCTTTTTGATAGGTTACCGTTCCGAAATTGCCGCATATATCAAGAAATAGGCCATTCATATCAAAGATTTCTTTATCTTCTTCTAAATAAGCAAGGACCTTTCTTCTTAACGATGTGTCTGGTTTAGCATCCTTCACCTCGGTCAATTCATTAAATACGAAATTCCATAAAAAACGCACCGAACCCGCTGTCGGATAGAGATAGAACTGCTCTTGGAATCTAACGATATTGCTGGTAGGCGGTAACATTTCCCGAAGTTGTGGCGTGAAAAGCCATGTATGGCAGGCCATACCTTTATATTGGACTTCCGGAAAATAGGTTGCATAAAATTCCTTGGCTTGTATGTAGGTTTGTTTGATTTGTTCCATATCAAAAGCCGTATCTCTCGGGATATGAATCTCAAGCAAAGTATCATCCTTGTCCAATACTTTTTCCCATTCATCCCTCATAAGCTTCACGGGTTCGTTTAAACCTTTGCCATCAGGCGTAATTGGATTTCCAATGAAATAATCTTCCGTTTCCTCATATTCCGTCACAAAACCATCGGTTGTCTTCTCTTTATTACAAACACCTTGCTTATCACCATTTGCTCTTAACTCCATGCCTGCACTGCATAACAGCAACAAACGATCTTCTTTCGCATTGTAAAAGCCTTTAACGATCCCAGAGAAATTCGTTGCAATAAACTGCATGCCACCAATCCGAAACATTCTGGCCTCTAGATGCCTCCAGATCCAACTGAAATTTCTAATGGCATAATATCCTACTAAATTGTAGGCATTTTGAACCCATACCCCGATATCCCTTAAGGTTTCTACAAATAACTCTTCACTCAGTCCTCTTTCGGCATACTTCTGCTCGGCAAGAGGCAGTCTTTGCAGTGCTGCATGCAGATAAAACAAGGAAGCCGAATTTCCGAGCACTTCTTCCACATAAGCATCTATAGCCAGCGGTTCCCAAACGGTCGTCCAATAGCCACTTTCAATATTTTTCTTATAAAATTCCATGTAGATATCCAAAAGTTTTGGATCATTATTTATTTGATCGGTGATATTCATCAAGATTTCAGTTGCGCCTTCGGGCATCAAAATTTTCCGGCAATACTGCTGTGTAATTTCTTTTGATAATAACAAAAATTCCATTCCTAATACTCCCCTTCAAATTAAACAGATGCTACCAAAACAATTATAACCTATTGTCTAACAGATAGTACTTCTGTTCACATATTCAGCGCCGCGAGACTTTCCGCTTGCATGAACTCTTTTTACGCAGGAACTGGCTATAATACCGCTAAAACTTGATTTTTATGATGATTGTCGTGATCGTTAAATTCGTGAATGATGTACAATAATGAATAAGGTGTGCCGGTGTGCGGGCAATTTACTATTCCATTCACGGTAACATGTTTAGCAACAATATCGGTCTCAGCTAACAAAATGTCAACCAGCTTAAGACGCGTTTGCTTGAATTCATCGAGCAAGCGGTCTTTAGAATTCCCCGTTTTGGCATATTCATAAGCTAATCTGTTGAACGAATCGAAATCCGGAAACGTCATACCTTCACCATTTGTAATTGCTGGGATAATCGTCGAGATTAAGTAAGAATCCCAGTTCTGAAGATGCGAAACGATTTCTCCTATGGATGCTTTTCCTTCAGCAATAGGCTGTAACCACTTACTCTCGGGGACTTCGCGTAATGTATCTGTCCAATTTGTGAATTCTTTATACCGAAGAATCGTACTTGTACCCAATCTAATCATATTGGAATCTCCCATTTCATTATGAAATTTTACCATATTCCAATAATAACGAATACACGTTCGTAAGTGAAGGTGTAATTTTAATATATGCTTATCCCTCAAATACTTGGAATCTTAACGATCACCGTAGTGCCGTGACCAATCTCACTTTCAATCCCTACCCCATAACCTTGTCCAAACAGCAGTTGAATTCTGTTATTTATATTGGAAATCCCGATACTATTCCCGACAAAACTGTTTTCCACTCTCTCCGAATAGGCCATATTCAGTTTCGCTTTCATACTTTCGAGGCCATCTTTACCTATCCCTTTTCCAGAATCCGATATTTGAAAACAGACATCGCCATTCGCATCAATATGTCCGCTCACACGAAGATGTCCTCCGGCGTCCATACTTTCAAGTCCGTGATAAACGGAATTTTCAACAATAGGCTGCAAGATCATTTTAGGTGTTTTCATTTCCAAAATCTTGTCATCCACATTTATTTCCATATCAAACTTGTTTTCATATCGAATTGAGATAATTTTCAGATAGGCCTGGATACATTGAATTTCTTCACTGATCATCACAAGATCGTCTTTTTTAATACTATATCGAAATATCTTTGACATGGATGAAGTAATCAGCGCTATTATACTCGCTAGAATTTTTAATAAAATGTATTAATTTAAATTAATTTTGTAATAAATTAACTTTTGAAAATTTGAATAATAAGAAGCGTCAAAGAGCCTCTACCATGCTGCCATGGTGGGGGCTCTTGTATTTCGGACACTTTCATACCGCATTATTCTGAAAAGTCCACATAGAATGGATGATTCGCTTCATCTAAACACAACGCTATTCTCTGCCTGAAATTTAGAAAAGTCACCATCTCTAATGCGATTTCGATTGGGAAAAAGCCTACTTCTAGAGACTCGGAACTCGTTGTTAACTCTCCTCCGACCGGTCTCCCTAGAAACAACGTGTTACAAATAGACTGCGTTACATTTTGAAAAACTCCACAAAATTTTGTTACTTCTATATCGATACCGCTCTCTTCCTTTGTTTCTCTGATCGCTGCATGTTTCAACGATTCACCTTCCTCAACCACGCCACCTGGCATTTCCCAACCTCGTTCAGGACCTCTAATTAATAAAATTTCATTGTGCTCATTAAGTACAATTGCTGCTGCAGAAAGAAAATGTTTTGGCGTCATCGCTGCGTCCTCCTAGATTTACCAATCATCAAAATACCCGATATGAGGTACATAACTGATGTAATTCCAAACATTTTAAATATACTCGGGGTCATTGCGGTATATAGACTAATTGGAAGTGACCAAATAAATGCAATAAACAGAAGGGAATGCCTTTTAATAACGGACGCTAACAAAGCTACACAAGCTGGAATAAAAAGCGTAAGTAAAGTAATGAACAAAACGTCATTTTCGACACGCTCATGGGTGTAAGGATTGAATAAAGCGAATATGATCCAAAGTATCATTGAACCAATTGAAGCGAATAAACCAATGAGCTTCGTTAACTTATTTGAGTTCATAGTTTTTATCCCCTTATTTAAAGTATTGGTCAAATCTACCGTTGTCCTTGATAATCAAAGTTCATAAAATGGAATGCTGTATTTCCGTGATATATTTCTAGCAAGGGTGGTTTTACCGCTTCCGATTCACAACATACATAATTAGGTATCCTAGAGCAACTATTCCTGTACTTGCTAGACAAACTAGCACGGCCAGAACGGTTATTGTTCGAGTAATTACGTAATAAGCAAACAATCCTATTAAAAATGTTTGGACTAATTTACTCATCATTTTTCTCACATAACAACAGCTCCACTCCTACAAAACAATCATTCTTTGGTAAACTTCTTATCCATATATTTCAAGTAAAATATAACTCCTGCTCTATCTATACTCGAGCTTTCTTTTCACACTATTAAAATTTCTAGATTATCCCAATAATCCCTCCCTACATAAAGTTAAATCCACAGTCGTTTCTCATAAACGGAAAATTGGAGTCAATATAAGCATTTATTTGCCCACATTATGCAAAGAAAACGGTTTCGTCATCCCTCAAAATAAAGAAGAGATTCATATTGAGAAGTATCGAAGGAGTTCCATCCCCATGACGAATCCGAAGAAGCTAAATTTGTTTTCTATTACATGGCCTTTATTTATTGAGTCGTCACTTCTCGTGTTTATGCGAACCTCTGATACGTTCATTGTCAGTCATGTGTCAGATGAAGCCGTTGCTGCGGTTGGTGTGAGCAACCAGCTCATTATTTTTTTATTCTTGCTGCTACAAGTGGTTTCAACCGGTACAGCCATCGTCATTTCGCAATATTTGGGCGCGAATAAAATTAGAGATGTCAAGAAGTTTGCCGCTGGAGCCATCTCACTTAATTGCATATTCGGCTTCATGATAAGCCTGTGTATTGTTTGCTTTAGCAAACAGTTGCTTCAGCCCTTCGGCTTGGAACCAGAGACACTGGAGCAGGCGCGTATATTCCTATCGATCGTTGGCAGTGCCTTATTTATTCAAGCCATTAATTTAACCATAGCAGCGATAACGCAAGTGCACGGTTATACCAGATATACAATGACAGTCAGCTTAGGAATCAATCTCGTAAATTTGACCGGCAGTATTTTATTTATTTTCGGTCCTTTCGGTTTTCCAAAGCTCGGTGTCCCTGGCGTCGCCATATCGGCCGTATTCAGCCAATTACTCGGACTGTTTGTTTATAGCCTGATTTTAACAAAAATCGTCCGATTAAACTTATCCTTTAGCGACTTTTACAAAACAAGATTTGCAGAAATAAAAAAAATATTAACCATCGGGATTCCCACTGCCGGGAGCCAGCTCATCTACTCGATCAGTCAATTGATGACGACATATTTTATCACACAGCTGGGCGCAGAGATGCTTTCCACACGGATTTATACACAAAATATAATGACGTTCATTATGGTGCTGGCCATTTCCTTGGGACGTGGGACGCAAATCATCATTGGTCGATTAGTGGGTGCAGGTGAAAAGGAAGAAGCTTACAGGCAATTATTTCGTAGTTTGATACTTAGTTTATTGCTTTCTCTTGCCGCGGTTACGTTGACCGTTTTATTCAGAAAACAATTGATCGGCATGTTCACAGACAACGTCGAAATCATCGCATTAGGGGCTTTTTTATTGACCTACGGTTTCCTCCTAGAGCCTGTTCGCTGTTTGAATATTGTTATTGGAGAAGCCCTTCGAGCTACTGGTGACGCGAGATTTATTCTCTTAATCGGCTCATGTGTCATGTTGGGGCTGTGTGTCCCGCTAACTTATTGGGTAGGTGTCCATCTGGGGTACGGGTTGATAGGTATGTGGTGCGTGTTCATCATGGACGAAGCGGTCAGGGGACTTCTGTTATTATTCCGTTGGCGAAGCAGAGCATGGGAGAAAAAAGTGTTGGTAAGCCGAGAAGAAATGGCTTAGTTTGGGCTGAAAGTAGTGGACTGGCAAGGCTCCATCCTATAAGTTCCATATTAGCCTTACTTGTTGAACCAAACTAGCTTGACTTAACGTAGCGGTTTTTTTATTTGGATGAATAAACGGATTGATCATTTGGAATCGTATTATAGGATGTAAATCTATCGCCACTAAGGGAGGGAACTACAATGGCTAAGCCAGACAATCGCGAAGATAACCCAGCTCGTATTCAGAATGCCATCGATAATACAATGGCCAATCTAAAAGAAGCTGAGGATTACTTGGATGAACATGCGGATGAAATTTCTGCTGTAGACAAAGAGAGTATTGAATCCAAAAATGCTCGCCGCAAAGAGAGCATCAAGGGATTTATCGAGGAGAAAAAAGACGAATCCAACGCTCAAGAGTAACAAATTCCCCACTTAATGAAAAAGTACCCCTTAGTAGATATCGGAAAACCATTCTGTTTCAACCGAAATCTGCTATGGGGTGCTTTCAATGTGTTAAAAACTCGTCAAAGATGCCTCGGAACTGATCAGCAACTGATTCAGTGCCTTCCTCCAGCTCTTCGCAGCTGAAATAATAACGGTGATGGGACTCATCCGTATCCAACATATCTGATAAAAGCCCGCTAAAGCCACGCGTTCTGCGATCAAATTCCAAGAGAACTTCAACTCCGTTTTCATCCGGGTAAAATACAAGCTCCAGCTCCTCAACGGAGCTGCGATACTCGCCATTTTGATAAGGGACAAACTCAAAATTTTGAATAAACGGCAAGTGATAATCACGCTGCGGATAGTACTCATTCTCTGCTTTACGTAAATGAAAGCCCAGTTCCTCCAGCGCTTCAAAAATAACGGAAGTGTACGGATGAGCCAACACTTCAATATCATCACGATCTGATGGATCAACCGCGTTGTCCACATCCATGCCTGTAGAAATCCAGATCGGGCTTACGCCAATCGAAATCGGTGTCTCATGCGGTAGCAGGAAATGAAAAGGAATTTCGATCGATTCTCCTGGTTCAAAAACAAAACTTTCCCCCAACAGGATGTTGGCTATCACAACGGTTTCTGTGTGCATACGATTCGAATCGCTAGTATCGGGCTTGAGGTATTCAGTCATAAGTTGAAAATAGACTTTGTCTACTTTCTGCTCTACACTGCCGCCCTTGGCAATAATGACGCCCTCAACCAGCTCGCCCGGAACGAAGGCCTCCGTATGGAACTGCGTATCGAATTCAATGTTTCCGATCCCTACTTTAGCCATCATTTTCTTGAAAAAAGACATATTCGTTCCTCTCCCTCATCACTATTTAAAAGATCACAAATTCAAGCCTAGAATGTACGTTCGTTTGTAAGCCTCCACCTCGTTCTCCATTCCCAACTAATTCAGCGCATTCGCTCCATTATCCTGCACGTTACTTCAACGATTTCAATTCTAATATTTTTGTGGTAAACACCTCAATTTACCTTTGGATCATGCAGGAAATCGAACTTCACCAATAGAATAAGCTTAGCAGTGGAAGGTGATAAACAGTGACTAGAGATAATCTTCCGTCTGATCATCAACTGATAATCGACGCTAAAAGCGGTGACTTCGATGCATTTCGCATAATCGTACAGCGCTATTCAAATGCCCTACTTTCTGTTGCGTATAGCGTAATTGGGGACTTTCATGAAGCTCAAGATGTTGCACAGGAAGCATTTCTTAAATGTTACAACAATCTACATACATTAAAAGAACCAACTCGACTTGGCAGTTGGCTCTACTCTATTGCCTATCGAACAAGTCTAGACTATCTAAAAAAGAAAAAGGCGACTCTCACGTATATCGAAACAACTGCGAAAAAATCGGATAACGTTGATTCATGGCTTGAACAGCACGTCATTCAAGAATCCATTTGGCGTGCCTTGCAAACATTGGAGAAAAAAAGTAAATCCGCTATTATTCTGCATTATTTAAGTGATTGGTCGATGAAGGAAATCAGTCTGTTTCTGGATCTTTCCATAGCAGCCGTGGAAAGTCGCATTCGTCGCGCTCGAGAAACACTGAAGCTCCACCTTACGGACGATTTCGAATCTTATTTCCACCCATTCCGATTGGAAAGTGATTTCGAGCAAACGGTTTGTGAACAAGTGTTGAGGAGAGCAGGACATTTCTATGTTCCAGTCACCAATAAAAAACAAACAACAGACTGGTTCTTCGATCACTTTCATTTAAGGAATAGTATCCATGGCAATCTGAAACTGGAATCAGGTCATGAATTGTATTTTCTTGAATGCCAAAATCATTCCCCAAAAAAGATACCTCTCTTAACTTTTTTAGTAGCTAACGCAAATGATTTATGGTTAACTCTAAAAAACAATGGTGTCCATACCGAACCCATAGAAGAGAACGACTTATTCGGAAAGCTGTTTGTATTTTATGACCCTGATGGGAACAAATTTAATGCTGTAGAAAATAAATAAAATATTATCATCGCTTGCGACGGATGTGATTCGTTTGAATCGTCTATATGTTGAAACTAATAAACAATAAAACAAGAGGTGAGATCATCGATGGCAGAAAAAGAATTTCCAGAATTACAGAACCAGCAGATCGCGCAAAAACCTATGTTAAAGAAGGTTCTCTGCAACTACTTGCCCGTATCTAATCTGGAGTTTTCCACAAAATGGTATGCGGAAATGTTTAGTTTACAGGTGAGGAAACGCGAACCAGATGGGGCAATCTTAATCCTAGGTGACGGACAATGGTTATTCTTACTGGAAACAATGGAAAAGAAACCAGCAAACTTCCTCACTGCACAATGGGATGGAGCAGAGTACGAAATGTTCTCATTAACATTTGAAGTTGAAAATATTGTCGAGCTTCATAAGAAACTTCGCGACAATAGCGTCAATCTTGAGCCACTGGTTGACCATGACGGCTGTGGTCTGCAGTTTAAATTCAAAGACCCAGACGGAAACAAGTTTAATGTGTGGCAAGACCCTGCATCCGCATAAACGATGACAAGCTCTCCCCTTTTTAGGTGAAGAGCTTGTCTTTTTACATTACCGCTAAACTGCCCTCAAGCTTTGGTTACTTTGTATATCGTTAATTATATACCTTAAATTCATAGGCCGAAGCACTTCCGCCACTGTAGCTTGAGCCCGTTACGGTAATCCTGACATACCTGTAAGCTGCATTAAAGTTATCGGTTGTCAGACCTTGCGTTGTATTGCTCGTTCTGTCAAGGATGGTCGTATACGTCACATCATCATTGCTGCCCTCTATCTTGTACTGGTATGACCTAGGATAGGTGGTGCTGTTGTACCAGTAGCTTTCAAGCTTTGTAAGCGTCATGCTGCTGCTGAGATCGACTTTCCACCATTGCGGGTACGTGTTAGTCACTGCTGCCCAGCGGGTCGAGGTCGTGTTACCATCATTAGCATTACTGATATCATTTCCTGTTTGCAGCGAACTTGCTGTAGCAGTTTTGCTCTGTGAAACCAGTTGTCCTGTTGGATTTGCATCTCCGAATACATTAAATTCGTAGGCAGAGGCACTTCCTCCGCTGTAACTGGAGCCTGTTACGGTAACTCTGACATACCTATACGTTCCAGTGATCGTATCTGACGTTAAGCCTTGTGTTGTATTACTCAAACGGTCGAGTATGGTTGTATAAGTCACATCGTCATTGCTGCCTTCGATTTTATACTGATATGATCTAGGATAGGTTGTGCTGTTGTACCAGTGGCTATCGAGCTTTGTCAGCGACATGCTGCTGCCTAGGTCAACTTTCCACCACTGCGGGTACGTGTTGGTTACGGCTGCCCATCGCGTGGATGAAGTGTTCCCGTCATTGGCAAAACTTACGTCATTGCCCGTTTGGAAGGAGCTTGCGGTCGTTGTCTTGCCCGTTGAAACAATACCAGTACTTGTCGTGGCACTTACAAGTGAACTCCAAATGCTGGAGCCTTGACCGTTCTTGGCTCTTACCACGTACGTATGCGTGGAGCCTGCCGTAAGTCCTGTATGTGAATAAGGGCTGCTTACATTACTTACTAATGTGCCATCTACTAATAGATCGTAGCCCGTTGCACCTGACACATTACTCCAGCTAACATTCACTTGTGACGCATTCACTGGGATTGCCGTCAATCCTGTTGGCACCGCTGGTACATTTGGATTAGATGCAACTGGGTTGATGCTCATCGCTTGCGGGTTACTTGCGCCAAACTTAATACTCTGTATTTTTGCTTGACCTGACGTAAACTCGACACCAAGCGCACTTGCTCGGTTGACCAGGCGATAGGTCGTGAGGCCATTTACACTGGTATTCGTTGCTGCTGCAATGGTTGGAGCAGAAGAAGATGGAGTGAGATACGCTGGTGTTGCATTTCCGACAGGCAAAAGATACCATTGGTCACTGCCGCTTGCAGCGCCATTTCCACCATTTCCGCTCGGATTGGCATTCGCATCCGCTGCACCTGTGGTCACGTTCGCTCCCATCGCTCGCGTCGCAGGAGCAGTTGATCCTGCTACCTTTAAATACTTACCTGTAGATGTGTTCTGTAAGCGGTAGAACCCGCTATTTTTGGACGTATCAAATTCATCTGGAACAGGAACGAATTGCCACTGTCCCGAAGTGCCATCCTGAAGAGTAGCTCCACCTATGTTGATCGTATAGGCTGTGCTCGGTGAAATGGCCGAACCATTCTGGTCTTTTGGTGCATTATAAGCGGAATAGTATGTTTGCCCTGCAGTCGGAACCGGTGTCGAATAATTTTTCTGTGAGCCCGATAAATCGGAAATCGTTCGGAAGGAATAGCCACTGACTTGTTGATTGGTCAAACTGCCTGTGTCGAGTTGAGACAAATAGCTGCCAACCGTAGAAGGAAGTTTACCCACAACTTTGAATGTGTCCGGTTTGCCTAGATCATCTGTCTCGTAAACGTACCCGTCATAACCGACTGAGCGATATTTGCCACTATAAGCATTATAGGAAAAGGCATTTTGATATTGCGTATTCACTGGCAGGAATAGTCGTTGCGTCGCTGTATTTTTGAATACGGCGTTGCCGCTTGACCCAGCTTGAATAGAAGTCAAATATCCCGTCGAGTTGTTTTCCTGGTCAATCCAAACTTGGCTGTTCTTAATGTAAATGGTCATTGTAGCATCCAGCGCTGGATCTGAGTAGGAAACAGAAGGAATGCTGGTTCCGCTTGCATTTTTAATCGTCCCATTGGTCTTATTGGCCGTATAAGTGTTCCCTGCGAGATCTTGGAAGGAGAAATCTCCGCTGCTTGTTAGTTTCGTATAGGTAATGTTCAAGGCTGAACCGTCCATACCCGTACCTGATAAAGTCAGACTGTCTGTCGCTGGCGTATAATTCACAGTCAGATTATGGTCACTGCCAGCCCCCATAGGACTGCCTATCCAGCCTGCATAACCTTTCAATGCGGATCGGGTCCAAGTCCCGTTATACCAAACATCCCATGAGCCTTCCGCCATTTTGGCACTGATCGGAGAGCGGGCAAGACTGAAGTAGGTAAGAATGTTGCTGTATCCAGGTTTCCAATTAATGTGATTGTTATAGAGCGCATAGAAGTAACCGTTTACATTGTCGACAAAAAAACGAGTGCCGGCTACACCATACGACCAAGTCGTGCCGGGAAAGTTCGAACTGGTTGCGGCTTCATTACTATCGTTCCATGGTGAAGTGGCGACTTGCCCAATTAACTGCCAGGTAGCTCCCTTATCTGTCGAGTAGGTGGCCAGAACACGATTGTTGTGGATACCCGTGCCAATCCTCTCATTGTTCGTCGGGTTATTCGTTGCAAATGGCGAGAATTGATATTCATCGTTGATCAGCGCATACCAGTAGCCCGTATCCGGGTCAATCCAGACGCCAATACCATCATTATGGTCATCTTGGTAAGGAGTTGGAATGCCATAGACTTCGTCTATCTTATAATTGAAGGTTCCCGGTCGATTCCAATACGAATTATAAATGGTTGTCGTGCCCCAATTGGTGTTCAGGGTCCCCATGTCTGTATTTGTGTTGTATTTGATCCACGAACCTCCACTGTCCGATGCCGAGTAATCGGCAAGTGAATACATCCAGTGAAAATCGCCGTCTTTGTCGACGAACGCAGAGCCTGCAATATCAGCTTTGCCGGCAGTAAGGCTTGGCACTGCTGTATTTTGTACATACGTTGGGAATTTCTCCGTTGCAGCCGAAACCGAATGTCCCCCACCTAATGCTTGCACGGTTAGGACGGTCAAAATAGCAAGTGATCTTGTCAATATCGCTCTCTTTGTATGACGCATACCAATACCTCCATGTTTCGTATTTGTTGTAACCTCTTCACCAACTTCATTCAATACCTAAATAACTCACCCCCTTTCCATGAGTGCTTCTATAAATACGTATAGTTTTTATTGATAATTAGCGCATTCACTCTCCACTGAGAGCCTTGGCATGTGCTGAATCGTATCTTCACATATCCGTCCTTTCGCTGTGTGACTGGCAGTATTTCCGTTATAAATTCACCAGACTTCAATATGCCCTCAGGTTTCCACGCACTCTGACCAACAATCTCAACTGTCGTATAGGAGGATTCCTCTTTATCCCCTGATACGAAAAGCAAATCGTACCTCCCCCTCGGCAGCTCCACATTGAACGTCGCCTCGCTGCTTCCACCGATAAAGTCCCTGCGCAGCTCGTCTGGCTCTCCTCGATCCGCTGCAACAAGACCTTCCGCGCTCTCCCACCCGATTCCTGAATATGGTGTAAACATCGTCTCGAGTGTTATTAAGCGAAAAGTTTGACCAAGGACACCTTCCCTATGTACCTGTCTTGGCAGCGCTTTGTCATACTTTTTATGTAACACGTGCGACTCCAAGCCAAAATCGAACCGGTAAGCAGCCAGTCTCGACTCTCGGGAATTGCCAGCATAATAATCAAACGTGAAATGGTCGAGCGTCCTGAAATGCTGTGTATCTTGGTTTTTACCAAGGAAGACGCGCCGATGCGTATGTGCTTCATGAACAAGTGGATACGTTCTTTGCACGGGGATTCGATCAAGCTTGAAGTCCTGCGTCAAGGATTCCATATAGGGATAAATCGCATATTCCCCGTTCTTCTCCGTCTCAAACAACATACGACCATTCTCCTCAAGATAATTCACTTGGCTCCAGGAGTCGCCAACTTTCCGGGAAACTAACACCGTTTCACTCCCCTGAAATGGGTTGCGAATCACAGCCCTCGAGCCTGCCTTACTGCGGATCGTAACCCAAGTTGTGCGACCATTCTTTAACTCAGCACTAACCTCGAAAGCTCCTACAGCCAATAAACCTTGAAACGAGCAATCGCTCCATTTCTCATATGTCCTGATCTTGTTCGCCACATCATGGTCGTACTGGCCAATCGACAGCTCTTGCTCAGACTCACCAGAAGGCAGCGCCGGAAACACAACGATTACGCCGTCATAGCTTTGAAGCAGCATTTCGTTCACGGCAGCGACCATTTCACCGGATGCTTCCATCATGAATGGATGGTATAACGGTTCATTCGTGATGTTGCAGTAATTCATCCAGCGTTCCGTTTCTTCTGCAAACAAACCATTACTTCTGAGCGACAAGTCGATGCCTTGTTCATACAGCAGCCTAATCGCCGTGTTACCCTTACCAAGTCTTGCGGCGGCACAGGAAAGCCAACCGAATTGAAACATCCCGAATTCCGTCTGATTCGCAGCATAACGCAGCGTATTTTCTGCCCTTTTTCTCACGCAAGGATCACTATTTTTATCTACTTCTCCAATCGGATAAATCGGCATAAGAAGCGAAGGATGTCGCAAATGCAAGTCAACAGGTGCCCATTCCGAATCCAGCAAAACATCCCCATATTGATTGGACATTGCGGTCGGATACGATGCCAAGTTAGTCACTAGATGCATCCATTTGAGCTGATCGGCCTCCGCTTCGCCGAGCAGCTTGTTGGATTCAATGGCGATCTTGAACATATATTTGACGGTGGCAAGGCTGCAAGTTGAGTTTCGAGTCAATGGTCCCTGTTCCGGCGAAATATCTGGAAATAGCTCATATCGACCTGATTTCGGATTCATCTGCAAATAGCCTTCGAAAAATCGAGCAATCTGCTTAAACAGCGGATATGCCTCTTCCCTTAAGAAATCAATGTCCATCTTGTATCGATAATAGTTCCACAGGAATTGCGCGCACCAAGGCCAAATGCTTACATATAACGCATGCGGATAATCCCCGGCGATGCCATCCAACCCATAAAACTGCTTCGACATTCGCTCGGCAAGGTGAACGTAGGAGAGCAGTCCCTCATTGAACGCTTCCGCGACTTCAAGATGATTAGCCGTATAAAGCGGCCAAAATGCCGCTTGAATGTTGACGTCCCAATACCACATACTGCCCCACTTCGTAGGCTGTTTAATATCCCACAAGCCATTCAATCCGCACGCTTGCTCACGCATTCTGCCGCCTTTGCCGCTGCTGCAGGCGATGGCGTATAGATTGATATACCAGAGATCTTCGAGCATCTGATCCGGCAAAGTGATGGAAGAACGAGACCAGAAGCTCTGCCAATGCAATTGATGATGCGTAATCCTGTCACTTATATGGGATGACGCCTTATTCAGTCTCATCAGAGCGGTAGACAGCAGTTCCTTGGTTTCCTCCTCCGTTACCACCGTTGTCAGCAGCGTCAGTTTGGCATCTGCATCCTGGAGGGCAATTCGAAGACTATCACTAGCGCTGATGTCAACACTCCCTTTTGCTCCGACGAGCCTCATCATCACGATGAATGAGAACGGATCGTATTGCTCCTTATCCTCACCATCGGGATAGAACGCTCCTTGGTAGTAAAACGTCGTCTCATCCAGTTGATGATACAATACCTTCATATCCACATATCTTCTTACGGGAACCGACATCGCAATGGATGGTAACAGAGACGTATTCGTCTGACTAATTTCAGTGATGACATAATCGCCATCTTGGGCAATCAACGTGCTCACAGCAAGTCGATCCTTCCCCTTTTCCATCCGTAACTGAACAATCGCTCTTTCAATATCAAGCCCAAGGGAATAATCATCAGGTTCTCTGAGCTCCTCAGAAGGAAAAAGGTGAATTTCGCCAGTCGGATAATGGGAGGCTCCGCCAGAAGGCTTGCCATATTTTCGATACATACTGCTTGGGGATAACGCATCACCATATAGATATATGGGGTCCTGCTCGGGATTGCGATACCGCTCTACTGCTAGCTTTCTCAACTCGTCAAATGTACGTCCATATTGAAGCGAGAAATCGTCACCTTCACCATTTCGATACTTTTGGCTATAACGATGAAGCTTCTGATAGTAAACTTCATAATGATTGAGCGCTAGTGTCAGCTTGTTATCCTCAAAATACGCCATACCGCCAAAATGTCCATTTCCGATCGGTAAAGCCTCGTTCCAGCTGCTCGGAGCATTCTCGAATGTAACGCTTCGCATAGGTACCTCTCCTTACTCCTTAATCGCCCCAATCAACACGCCTTGGACAAAATACTTCTGAAGAAACGGATATAGACAAATGATCGGTAGTGTCGAGACCATAATCGCCGCATACTTAATGGTTTCTCCGATCGCATATTTATCGTCGCCTCCACCAGCCATCATGGAATCCGTATTGTTGGAAATCAGAATTTCACGCAGCACAAGCTGGAGAGGATAAGCTTCACGATTCCGTAAATAGACCAGCGCATTAAAATAGGAATTCCAATGCCCAACCGCATACCACAAGATCATGACTGCGATAACCGGCATTGACAGGGGAATGACGATTCGGAATAGGATCTTCCAATCGCCTGCGCCATCCATTCTAGCGGATTCTTCCAAGCTGACGGGGATCCCTTGAAAGGAAGTACGCATGATAATCATATTGAACGTATTGATCGCACCTGGAATGAGAATAGCCCACATGGTATTCATCATGCCGAGATCGTTCACGAGCAAGTAACTCGGAATGAGTCCACCGTGAAACACCATGGTCACGACGATAAAGAACATGATGATATTTTTAAAATAAAGATTCGGTCTCGACAATACATAGGCACCTATCGCTGTCATGAACAGGTTAATTGCTGTACCCAGCACAACGTAGACAAGTGTATTCTGATACCCTTTCATGATCATTGGGTTCTCGAAAACGGCTTTGTATGCCCCGAGATCAAAGCCAGCCGGTCTGAGCATCAGACCGCGATGCTGCAGCAATGACGTCGCATCACTAAAGGAAGCGAGTGCTACGTACAGGAATGGATAGAGGGTGACCGCGCAAAGTACGAGCATCACTAGCGTATTCAAGTAGCCAAATGTTCGCTCTCCACTGGTTAGTTTCATGTGTAATTCTCCTTACCACAGTTTGTTCTCGCTGATCCTTTTGACAAAGCTATTGGCGGCTACGATCAGAACAAAGCTGATCACCGAGTTGAATAGCCCAACAGCTGCTGTGAAGCTATAGCTTGCCTCTAATACCCCTTTGCGATAGACATAAGTCGAAATAACATCCGCAGTTCCGTAAGTAAGCGGATTATAAAGCAAAAGCACCTTTTCACTGCCGACCGTCAGCATATTTCCCATTTGCAAAATAAACAAAATCACAATCGTCGGCATGATGCCCGGAATGGTAATATGCAGTGTTTGCTTCCAGCGGTTTGCGCCATCCATCCTGGCCGCCTCATACAGCGTCGGGTCAATTGTGGCCATCGCCGCCAAATACACGATAGATCCCCAACCGATGCCTTGCCATATGCCAGACGAAACGAACAGAAAGCGAAACCAGGCTTCCTTTTGTAAAAAATCAATCGATTCGATACCAAAAGTACCCATAATTTGATTAATGAGACCATTCCGACTTAAAAAATCAATCATCATTCCCGATACAACCACGATCGAAATGAAATGCGGCAAATAGGAGATGGACTGTACAACCCGTTTAAACACGCTATGGCGAATTTCGTTAAGCAGCAACGCCAGAATGATAGCGGCCGGGAAACCGAACAGCAGGTCATAAATGTTTATCAAAATCGTATTTTTAATTAATCTCCAGAAGTAAATACCGTTAAAAAAGCTTTCGAAATGTTTCAATCCGACCCATGGACTACCCAAAATCCCTTTCGCTGGCGAGAAATCTTTAAAAGCAATTTGCAATCCGTACATTGGTCCATAATGAAATATGAGGTAATACGCAATAACGGGAAGAGCCATCATATAAATGGACCAATGCCGTTTCAAATCCCCACGTATGGTTTGTAGGACTGTCGGATCGCGATAGGATTTCGTTGTCGTCACAGCATGTTTAGCCTTACCATTTGCGGTACTTTGCCTCATCGTCACCCTAGCCTTTCTTTCTAGTTTCTATAAAGAAATCAGGGGATAAACCGGATTCATCCCCCTCAAACTCTTCCTTAACGTTTATTGAACCGTTCGAGTGCTCCTTGCTGGATTTTAATCGCTTCGTCAATTCCCATACCCTGAATCTTTTTCACATACTGATCAAAATTGCCGATCGGTTCAACGCCCATGATGAATTTCAAGAGCATCTCATCTTGATACGTTTGGATGTCGGTCACGATGGAAGCGAATTTGCTGCTTTCATCCTGTGTCGGCGATACAAGAGGGATTTTACGCTCAGCCGTTGGCTTCGACCAGATTTCCAATGCTTTCTTCTGCTGTGGTAAAGCCAGATATTGCAATTGGAAATTATCGCTAAGTACGAAAGGGGCACTCCATGTTGCGCGATTATACTTCGCAATGGATTGTTGAATGCTGGTTCCTGCTGGCGGATTCAAAATATCCGGAAGGAAGGTTGCTTTACCGTTCTCCATTTTGTAGCTAGTGCCTTCTACCCCATAGTTGAACAGCAGGTCGCCTTTTTCACCGTAAGCATAATCAAGCCATTTTACCGTTTCGATCGGGTTTTTGTTGACTGACGAGATGGCGGCTCCAACACCGTTAAAAGCAAAATCCTTTTGACCCCAAATCGCTTTGTCCCCAGCCTTCAAGACAGGGTAAGGTGCAGCCTCCAAATCGAATTTTGGATCCTTATCCTTCATAAGACCAGCAAACTTACCGATGCCTCCCCCATTGAAGGAAGCCGTTGCTCCCAAGAGATTGGTCGTCATTTTGTTATCCAATAATTTATCATTAGGTGCTGCGAAATCTTTATCCAGCAAGCCTTCCTTGTACCATTTATTCATGGTTGTCAGGAATTCTTTGTATTCAGGCTGTATCGGCCCATACTTCACTTTGCCGCCATCTTGATAGAAGCTGTAGTTAATGCCCCAAGCTCCGAGGAAAGGCGCATCCGTTGCAAACAGATTTTTATCCAAATAAATGGGAATCTCATCCGCTTTGCCATTGCCATTCGGATCCTTTTCTTTAAACGCTTTCAATACCGTGTACCATTCGTCGATGGTTGTCGGCATCTTCAAACCTAGCTTATCTAGCCAATCCTGGCGAATGGATGGACCGAAGAACACCCTAACTTTGTCATCTCCGCGTAAGAAGGGAAACGCATATATGCTGCCTTCATCCGTTGAGATTTGCTTTTTCCAGTCTGGATGAGCCGCAAGCAGCTTCGTGAGGTTCGGTGCATACTTGTCGATGAGATCGTTTAGTTTAATGATTTTCTTATCTAAAATCGCTTTTTCTGGTCCGCCAGGATAACGAATAACCGCACCGCTTGTCGTTCCCCAACTCGCTTCTATCACATCTGGAAGTTCGTTTGTCGCAATCATTAAGTTGAATTGCTCTTGCGCTTGAGGAACCTCGAGTGGTGGATGCTGGAATTCAACTTTTACACCAGTTGTTTTCTCAAGCTCCTTATACATCCCCATTTCAGCGTATGTTTTCATCTGAGATGAGGCTGCTGAGTGATTCGCTACCCAGTACGTTAATTTCGTCAACTTCGGCGGCTGTGTGTTAGTAGCTGACTGCGGCGTTGCCGATGAACTACTGCTTCCCGTATCCTCACCGCAAGCCGCTACCGAAACCGCCAGTACAGACATCAATACAACAGATCCTACTTGCTTCAACCTTTTCTTCATTCTTCTAGCCTCCCTTTATTTGAGTAACGCTAAGCTTGCTTGGTACCGATCGTTCGTCATCCAGCACCTGTTTCCAAGTATGCTTCTCCTGCTCCAGCATGCCTACTGCCTAGTTCTCATTTTCGTTGTATTTTCATAAGAAATACGGGCTAGAAGAGAAATGATCAGTCCGTCTTAGAAATCGTCAGTAGCCGCCCTGAATAACAAAATAAACGGCTACGCCGTCCTCTAAACGTATCAAAGTGTTTATGAGGACATATAGCCGCCTTATCACGTGAAACACAAACATTATTTTTCCACAAACACTTCTATCAAAAGGGATTTCAAACGGTATTGGTGTCGTTTGTAGATTTGGAGGGACACGTAGGCTACACATTTGTTTTAACTGGAAAACATACAGCTATTTACGAGAAATTTCTTTGAAAACTCGATTTAACTGTAAAATATGTAGTTAAATTCACATTTCTTCGGTCATATTGGCTAACTGTATAAAATTAACTGTAGCTTCTCCATTTATTAAGCATTTGCTCGGAAAATCCCGAAATATAACTGTATAAAATCCATCTATTTGCCTCTGGCGCACCGTATATTTACGATACTTCCAGCCCTATCGAGGCCATTCAAGAATGAGCGACCGCGTTTAGAAGTGGAGAGACTTTGATCTCCGACCAAAGACCCCTATATATGGTAGGTTTTACCACCAATATTCAATCAGTTTTCGGAAACCGAAAACGTATACTTTCTTATGTGGTAAAGTAGCCCCAAGAGGCTGCCTTTTATGTATCTGCACCAATGATTTCCGGTAGCATCGTCTCCCGGTATTTCCCTGGTGTTACACCCTCCAGCTTCTTAAATGCTCGAATGAAGACGACATCATTGTTGTAGCCGATCTTTTGGGCGATCTGGACGATCGTTAATTCTTTGTTCTCCATTAACTGCTTGCCTTGTTGAATTCGTTTATGCGTGATGTAATCCAATAGGTTCTGCCCTTGATGCTTTTTGAAAAACGTGGAGAGGTATTGCGGTGTCATCTGGATACGTTCCGCAATTTGCGCAACTCCAAGATTGGAATCGCCAAGGTTCTCATGGACTATTCCGATGATCTCCTGCAGCCTCTGCGTACTATGATCGGATCGATCCCAAGTAAACGAGCGAGTCAACGTCTCATAAAGCTCTTTGGTTTTGGTATACATGCCCTGCGCAGTTGGGTAACTGAATACTTCCTTGATCGGATCGAAATCTGAGCCCAGCACCTCATCCTGATTCGTATTGGTGGAGTTCATAATTTTCAAGAACGTACTTATCACGTTGAAAAACAGGCATCTGCCCAACTCAGGCGTAATATGACTGGAATCAAAATTCATCGAATAGATTTTATCCAACAGTTTAACCACATTCTCGGTATCCCCGCTGCGAACAAAGTTAATGAGCTGAATCTCAATTTCAAGTGGATAATAATAATGCTGCTTAACATCGAGAATGTCTTGGAAATAAATCGTTGCATGTTTACCCAGAATCAACCTATATTCAAGTGCCGCTAGTGCTTCAGGATACGAATCGCGAATAGCTTTTGGACCTGAATGTACTCCGCCGACTGCGATTGTCATACCAATTTGGAATCTTTGTGAAGTAATGCTGAAGAGCGATTCCGCGATTTCTCGAATATCCGATTCGGCGAATTTCTCCCGATTGGGTGTTAGGTTAATGAGAAGTACAATGCGATCTCGGTCGAGTTCAACCGAAAATCCTTTATGATTAAGCGCAATCAGATCCGTGCCAATATTCGAAATAATAAACCTAGCATGTGCCCATTGCTGTTCATCTTCTTCCGCTAAGTCATGAATATCCTCGATTTTGACAATCAGGACTGCAAAACAGTCGCTCGTAAAGGCTAGATTCATAAACTGAAGAGAATCTCCGTTTTCAACCGATATGTCCACATCCATGCGACCATTCAACAGACGAGACAAGTAATTGGCTTGGATAAACGGAATTTGTTGCGCTAAGGTCATACGCAAGTTCTTCTCTTCATGGATAGAGCCTTCAACAGTTTGCCGTATAAACTCGTATTCGTTCGAGGAAGGACGCATGATCATTTCTTTTCCGCGCATAATAGCATTAACCGTTTTTTGGAGAGGCTTGTACGTGCGATATGCACCGATGCTGACAGCTACTAATCCACAGATTAAGCAGAGAATAAAGAGACCGATCGACCAACTTTGAATTTGATTAACCTGCTGCATGAAAACGTCATTTGGCATGATAGATACATATTTCCAGCCTGCTTTTTGGGAGGATGTGACCGAAACGACTTGATCCACACTGCCTAGTCGGTAATCAAACGGACCCGTACTTTCTTGAATGCGCCCTAGCAAATCGGAAGGAAAGGGGCTTTCACTATTACTCATAATCGTTTTTCCTGCGTTATCAATAATATAAACGGAACTATGGTTGGCTGATTCCAGCTGTGCAAACAATTGTTTCACCTGGTCGACGTCAATCAACACAGTAAAATTACCGAGATTTTGGGATTGAGAATGAATCGGAAGTGATTGTATATAGGTGATAACGTCCTTCGGTGCTTGATCTAGGCCATTGGATAAGGAATTCACCGGCAGGTAGTCCACGCTGTGCAACTTGTCCATCAACTGGCGCCAACCCTCATAAGACATATTCTTATAAGCGTAGTAGATGGAATAGAACGTCCGCGAGTCTGTTACTAAGTCCGATTTGACAATGGTATCGCTGCTAGCAAAATACACGTAGTAATCGAGGATAAAATTGCTAGTCATACTGTGATACTTACTCATCTTGTCCCGCATGAATTGAATAAACTCATATTTATCTACATCACTCGAGTTGGCAGGGATTCGAAGCATATAATCCAGCTTCGGATCAAACACCACCTGACGCATTAATTTATCCACTTCTGATAATTTGTTATCGAGGGACAGTTTCAGCTGCTCCAGCATAGCCACATTGGACCTTGTCGTGCTCCTCTCCAAGCTCTGTTCCACCTTGGCGTACAGAAAAAGCCCCATTGCAAGCGGTATCAAAAGGATAAATAAGTTGGAGGCAATTATCGTAGAAAGTGCACTTTTGCGGCTATTGACAAGGCGTAAAATAAAAGGCATTTTCAAAACAAGATCACCGTCCATTCCGTAATCGAATTTACTAGAAATTGTATCTTCTCTTCATCAAAGTTGCAATATAACTTTATAAAAGAAACTGCAAGGGCAACTGCTGATTCACAACGTTTCAATCTTGCCCATTAGAATTCAACAGGCTGCCGACGATGTCGGCAGCCTGGACAGTAGGTTGATGAAGGATGACCAGTTAGCCAACATGTCGCTAAACGGTCCGATTCCCGTGTTTATTATCTCTTTACATAATGCAAACAGTGCACTAGCCATTAGGAGTGAGTACCTGAATATTGATTGTAGTGGTAGGATAGCGCCCACTCGCATTTACAATTCTAACCCCAAAGATCAATTTCCCGATTGTCCCGCCGAACAGAACTACGCAAGTGATCATAGTTCCCCTCCTATTTGCCTTCCACCTTAAAATCAAGTATTCGTATACATCTCCTGAAAATAGGCGACTACGACTTCGCGGAATTCCTGAGCGGCCCGGGAAATGTACCGACTTCGGTGCCATAATAAAGCAATTTCCCGTACCAATTCATGATCTTCTATGTGTAGATAGGCGATCTGTTCACGTGAGTTCCTTGCTGAGCTCGGTAGGAAGGCTATGCCGATCTCGGCTTCAACGAGTGTGCTTAATCTTGCAGGTTCATTCCCCTCATACACATACTTTGGTGCAAATCCAACCGAATGGCATACGGAGTCTACTAAATCGCGGGTGCCATAACCTTTCTTCACACCAACAAACCATTCATTCCTAAGCTCGGTTAAGGAAACACTGCTTCTACCTGCCAGTCGATGCCCCAAAGGAACCGCTAAGAGGATCGGGTCCATGCACACGATTTGACATTCTATGTCTTCCCCTTGAACAGGCGGTGAGGACAAGCAAAAATCGACTTCGCCTCGATGAAGAAGCGTCACCATTTCCTGCGTGGACAGCATTTGTACATGAAATTGGAGATGGGGGCGCTTTTTCCTGAACGCTCGAAGGATATTGGGCAAGGTGCTTGCGGCAGTAACAGCCAATTCGAGGGCACCATGTTCCGGACTGGATAAATCACTGAGCTCCTGCTTCCCCTGTTCCAATTCAAATAAAGCCCTTTCGGCACGCTGAAGGAATTTGCTTCCGAACTCATTTAATCGGAGCTTCCTTCCGATTCGATCGAATAGTGGAACCCCTAGGTCCTCTTCCAAACGTTGTATCGTTTTGCTTAGGGATGATTGTGTAACATGTAAGCTTTGTGCGGCCTCAGTCATATGTTCCAATCGAGCAACCGTGATGAAATATTGCAATTGAAGTAGTTCCATTTTACACCACCGCCTCCGACTCATTCCTTCCAATCAATGAAATCATAACATAAAAGTCATTGGAATAAATAATGAATTTCAAGTACGATGGCATCAGTAAACAGGGGGTGTCAGACATGAATAATCGCAGCAAATGGTTGTTGATTTCAGTAGGTTTGGGGGTGTTGCTAAACCCATTAAATTCTTCGATGATTGCCGTTGCTATGGCAAGGCTGCAAAATGTGTACCAACTTGCATTCACAGAGGTGTCCTGGATCATATTTGTATTCTACTTGGCAAGTGCTGTTGCACAGCCTGTCATGGGAAAGGCCAGTGATTTATTCGGTCGTAAAAAGATATTTCTTGCTGGGCTGGTTATCGCCTTCATTGCTTCATTATTAGCCCCGCTATCGCCATACTTTGGGTTGCTTCTTGTATTCCGCATTATACAAGCGATAGGAACAAGCATGATGGTTGCGGTTGGCATGGCCATTGTGCGGGTTCATATTACAGAGAAACAAGCGATTGCTCTATCTGTCATGTCCATATTCCTATCCGGAGCTGCAGCATTTGGCCCTTTCATTGGCGGGATTTTGATTCACTGGTGGGATTGGCAGGCTATCTTCCTCGTCAATATTCCGTTCGTAGTGGCGAGCTATCTACTCGCCTGGAGGTTCATTCCAAATGACCAACAAACAACACCCCTTACACACAAGCTATCCTTTCGAAAATGGTTGGCGTTGATCGATACATCCGGCATTCTATTGTTCACAGTGGGGCTGGTTGGGCTGCTCGTTGGACTGCTGTCAGCCAAATCCGCTGGGCATATCTCCATGAAGCATGTCTTTGTGGGTCTGATTGGCCTAGTTTCACTGGGGGCTTTCGTACGACATGAGTTAAGAACGGCAACTCCCTTTATTCCTTTGCGCACATTCGCCAAATATCCGGCACTGACGAGGGTCAATATCGAATTCATGCTCGTTAACGTACTATTTTACTCGCTCTTTTTCGGATTACCGTCTTATTTGCAGATGGTACGACATGTCAGTGAGTTCCACACGGGGCTTCTCATGCTAAGCCTAGGCTTATGTTCACTTATCGTATCTCCCCTAGCAGGTCGATGGATTGATAAATCAGGACCTCGACCAGCCTTGCTACTTTCCGCAATCCTGATGACACTTGGGTCCATATGGATCGTAACATGGCATCCAACTTCTTCGATGATCAGTGTGTGTTTGGTTTTAGCCGCGTTCGGGGTTAGCAACGGGTTGAACAATGTCGGGATGCAAGCCGCTATGTTCCATAGCTCACCGAAAGAAATCATCGGGGTAGCCTCTGGATTGTTCAATACATCAAGATACCTGGGAACCATTCTCTCTTCCTTATTGATCAGCATTGTCATGGGGGATGCATTCAGCGCGGGTGGTTTACGAATACTCGGGATTATTCTCACGGTCATTGCCATGTGTCTACTATTCTTGAATCGGAGACGCTTGGCCTCCCCACCACGTGAAGCATCCCTGAATTCTTAAATCAGCCATAATGCTGCTCATTTTTACTTAACGCAAGGTATATTTTGGATGCCGCAAGATGATAATAAATGAGAAACGGTTGCTTCTTATCTTATTCGTTTCATTCCAATAGTTCCTTAGGGTTTACGGAGGGCTTGTTTATGAAACTAAAGTTAGATAACATTAATTCTTCCATTAGCATTAATTTGCAAAAAATCCAACAAATTTTCTCAAACTGTGATTCTTTAGTTATACGTAAATTCACAGGAGAAAAAGGAACTATACACGCTTGCATCATCTACTTAGATGTCCTTATCGATGAAAAAAGTTTGAATCAACATATCATTCGTAAAATTAACGAAGACATGCGTCACATGTCGAAACTTACTTGTGAATCCATACTAGAAACGATTTACTCACTTGGTACTATTCATGTAATGTCAGATATTGATAATATCGTAAGTTTGATTACAGATGCTGGTTTTGTAGTATTAATTGAAGGTCATACTGAAGCTTATGGTATGTTACTTCCAGGATATGAGACTCGTTCTATCGAAGAACCGAAAATCGAGATCAATGTTCGTGGTCCAAGAGAGAGCTTTACGGAAGATCTACATAAAAATTTGAGTATGGTGTATAGGAAGCTTAAGACGCCAGACCTAAAATCACAATTGTACGTTCTTGGACAGAAAAGCAACACAAAAGTCATGATTTTATATCTTGAAAACCTTGTCGATTTAGATATTCTTACTGCTCTACAACATAAACTTGAATCCATTCAATTGGATTTTCTAATTGCTAACACTCAAATTGAGGAGTTGATTCAGGGGAGTACGTTCTCCCCCTTTCCTCAGCTTGTCACAACTGAAAGACCAGATAGAGTGGCTACAGCTCTATCTAGGGGTAAAATAGGAATTATAACGGATGGTACACCAATTGCTTTACTTACACCATCCACTTTTTTTGAAATGCTGCACCCCAGTGAAGATCTTTATGAAAGATTCTATTTCGCAAACTTTTTGCGGATCATTCGTCTGATCAGTCTGTTTCTATCTTTGTTTGGACCTTCCTTATATATCGCCTTGACGACCTTTCATCTCGAGATGATTCCCACCCCATTAATGATGACTTTTATTTCCTCAAAAGCAGGTATTCCATTCCCTACTTTTGTGGAAGCTCTCCTCATGGAAACATCCTTCGAGCTTCTGCGAGAAGCCAGTCTTCGTCTTCCCCGTGCTGTTGGACAATCAGTTAGCATTGTCGGTGCACTTATTATAGGGGAAGCTGCTGTACAGTCTGGCATCGTATCCCGTCCAATGGTGATTGTAGTTGCAATGACAGGAATTGCCTCCTTTGCTATCCCATCCTTTAGTACGGCTATCGCGTTACGTATGCTTCGTTTCCCTGTCATGCTTTTTACAGCTTATTGTGGTGTGTTTGGACTCTCGTTGTCCTTGTTCATACTTATCTTACATCTATGTTCTTTACAATCCTTTGGTGTCCCTTTTTTAGCGGTCACCAATGATGGTAGCAGCTTAAGAAGTAATATCATGAAGTATGTACTCCTTCCAGTCAGATACAGATCTAACATGAAGGGTAAAAACAAAATGACAGGTACTTCTCACAACAAGGAAGGACTACTTTTAGAGGATGTTGAGCAGAATTATGAAAAGGACTAACATATATTTGATTTTGTTTTTTATGTCCTTATTCCTAGTGGGATGTACACAGGATAGGATAGAAATTAGCGATATAGCTTTAGTTACAGCAACGGGGATAGATTATGATCTAGATAAGAATAGGTATGTATTTACTGCGTATTGCTTGCTTCCATCAGCAAAAAGTACCGATAAATCGAGTGGACTTTCTGAGTGGGTTGCAAGTGCAACCGGCATCTCTATTTTGGATTCTGCCAAAAATTTACGAAGCCGCGCAGGCAAAACATTGACTTGGCAGCACAATAAATTTATTCTCGTTGGCGAAAATGCAGCACGTCATTCTTTGTATGAAATACTGGATTTCATAACAAGGAATCGGCAAGTCCGGCTTACCAGTTATCTTTTTATTAATGATGGCAATGCTGCAGACATATTAAACTTAAAATCGGAAACTGGAGATTTACTTTTTAACGATTTGCAGGGAAAAGTTCGAAATGAAAAAGAGTGGGGAAAAAGTATTAGTCAGATCATACAAGATGTTGCCAATTGGAGTATTAATCCATACAGAGGCTACGTTGTAGGTAGGTTGAGTACTTCGAAGCAAAGTAAATCTAGTGAGGTTCTATATTTTAACGGTGCTGCAGTAATAAACAAGGATAAAATGACGGATTGGTTGAAGGGATCCGATGTGCTAGTTGTTCACTTATTGGCAGAGAAAAAGAAATGGAACAGCCTAATTTTCAACGAAACTATTCCTTATAAATCTAATAAAGTGACATTATTTTTTAAAGTTAAAAAGAAATTCATCCAAAGCAATTTCGTTGACGGTAAACCCAGCATCGATATTAATTTAGATTTAACTTCAACAATAGGAGAAATGACTGAACCTCTACCGTTTGCTAATCCGGATACAATCGATCAACTAGAGCAAGAGGCTGCCAAGGTCATGGAAAAGTTGATCCAGAAAAGCTTGAATCACCTACAAAAAGAGTTGAAAGTAGACGTTCTAGGATTCTCTGAGCTATTTAAACAACATCATCCCTATGAATGGAATCGGATAAAAAATAACTGGAATGAGATTTACCCAACAATTCCGATCCAGACAAATGTTCATGTTGCCATTGAAAAAATAGGATTGATTCAAAATCTAGGAGAAAATGGATATGTTGAATAGTATCATCTGTGTACTGGCTATAGGTTATGGCATCAAACAATTCCTATATTTACGAAAGCAAACAAATAATCACGATGCGATAGCAATACTTCTGCTCTCCACAGTTATTGTAGGTTACTGTATTCCGATAGGACACTACACCCTGCCAACAGTGGAGTCCCTCTACACCAAATTGTTTAAATCAGTCTCGGATTATATGTTAGGACAATTAAAAGTAAGTTAGGAGTCGTCATGAAGTCAGTTAAAATAACTTATGTCCAGTTTGGGTTTTTATTATTCAGCTATTTGTCTGGCTTCTCCACTCTGTTTTTGAACGAAGCTAAGTTATTAAAACAAGATGTTTGGATTTCCTATACCATAGGGACTACCCTTGCCATTATTATGATGCAGTTGATGTGCTATATACAGAAGCAGTACCCTAACTTAAAAATGGTTGAGATTTTTGATAACCTAGTAGGAAGCAAGCTGGCAAAATTATTTATTAGTATTTATCTACTCTACATTCTTGAAATTCAGACGGCAGCCTGTCGGGCTTTATCGTTCTTTTATACGACAGTTGTTCTTCCAAATTTACCATCTAACCAAATCATGCTATTTATTATCTTATGTACGACATATGCCACATTCCTAGGTCTTGGTACGATAGTTCGGTCCACACAAGTGATTATGCCCTTCTTTTTAGTGGGCATTGCAATCATTTGTTTATTTATTATAAGAGAATTGGAAACCAATCCTTTCCTGCCCCAGTTTCAACATCATATTTTGGAAATTGTCTACGGTGGTTGGCTTTCCTTCTATTTTCCGTTTGGAAAATCTATCGTTTTTGTTTTTATCCTCTATCGTGTGAAGAATTTGGATAAGATATTCACAATTAGCTTAAGTGCCTTAGTTCTCTCATTTCTCTATTTATTACTAGCGACTTATTTAACATTAGGTTCGCTTGGACTAGATTTGGCAGGAACAATTATGTTCCCCTTTTTCTCGTCTATTCAAATGGTTAAATTCGGAGAATATTTGGAAAGAATTGAGATCATCATCATCGGTATTTGGACCATATTTACCTTATTCGAAATTGTCGTTCTCCAACATATTTTTATCAAGTTGCTCGCTCATACACTACAATTAAAAAATACGCGAAATTTTATTCTCCCAGTTGGGCTTTTATTTTTTGCGATGACACAAAAAAGCTTTATCCGTATGAGCGACCTTTATCTTTATAACACTACAATTGCGCTGGTTTCTTCCCTACTTCCGACTGCGATTATTCCCATCTTATTAGTTTTTTTAACCTTGATGAGAAAGCGCAAGCGAATATAGCGTATCCCGCGGTATATATTGGACAATATTCTTGGCGTGGTTCGGCCAACGAATCCTATAGGGACAATATTCTTGTCACCCGACAGAACAGCACAAAAGGTTTACCCACTATGTCCTTCAACATAGCTGGCAAACCTTTGCCCTACTTAAGAAGCTGCAGTTTCAATTCTTTCACATTGCCTGTATACCCTTCTGGGATACGAACATCAACAGACACATTTGCCGGATAACTGACGGAAAGTTCCATCGTTTTACTAGCTTCATTCACTGTCCAGGACACGTCGATTCGTCCCCCTGCGGGATGCGGAACGCTTCCTTTCGCCCATGTCAATCCACTCGGTGCTGGCGCTACTTCAACCTCTGACCATCCCGGTGCAAGGCTTCTCACCCCCAGCACTTCTCTGCCTAAGAAATAGGCGGGAGCGGACGACCAAGCATGACAGTGACTCCGAGTAAGCATATCCGGATTCGCACGATTTTCAAGGAAATTCGGATACTGTTCCCAACATGTTGTCGCCCCATGGCGAATCATCATCCCATAGTTATGGCGAATATCCGCTAACATGAGATCGACTTCACCCAATTTCGCAAGTGCTTCATAATAGAAGAACGACATAAACGGACTGCCAATTTGAACAAAATGAGACGGAGGCGTCACAAGGTAGTTGTCGATTTTCTGTTTTCGCTCGCCTTTTGCTACGCCAGTTAAGGAGGCAACCACCTGTGTTTGCATACTTAGCACGTCTGAGCGTCTCCCATCCGCGTGGATGCAATCGATATACGCCATTGCATCCTGATTCCACAAATGGTTGTTGATGGCTGTTTCGAGTTGCAGTGCCGCATCTTCGAATACAGCAACTCCCTGCTGGTCGCCCGAGATGAGCGCCATGCGTGCGCCAACTCTTAACGTATGCGCCAGAAACATATTCTGATGTGTGACGATGCCGTCATTCGGCTGATCAATCGGCGACCAGTCGAGTAAATTCCAACCTTTGATCGCAAAGAGACCTTGATCATTGATGTTCGCCAAATAATGCTCGAGTGTAAATCGGATATGTCCGTACATCTCAGAAGCAAATGCTTCATCTGCAGTCTGCTCGTAGTATTCTGCACAAGCAATCGCCCAGAAGAACGTCCAATTAGGGATTACACTGCTCCACCCGCTAGGCACTTGGTCCGCGAACAACGGGGTTTGATGCTTAGAACCCGGGACAAGCCTTAAGCAGCGTTTGAGAATATCTTGTACGCCATATAGATAGTTACTTACCAATGCTTCATTCCGGCTATCCCCAACCCAGAATACCTGCTCATAAGCGGGACAATCTACGAAGGTATCCTCCATACACACCTTCGTTGTGTGGCGGGATATTTCCCATATATCATTCAAGAGTTCGTCCGAACACGTGAATTGCCCCACTTCTGCAACGGGATAATTACTCTGAATCATCGTGACGTTGTAGAGTTTGATCGGCTGCTTAGCTCCTCGTACAGTCATGGAAACATATCGAAAACCTCGCCGAATCGGTGTTTCATAGCGCTGGCGGCCAGACTTGCACACATAGCGGAGCGTATGGTCAAGTCCAAACATATCTTGTCTGTACTCACCTGCCATATACTCGAAGCCATACCAATCTAAGATATCACCCTCATTCGCTTCCACCTCGAAGGCCAAATAACCGGAATATTCCTTCCCTAAATCAAACAGCACTTCCGTATCGTATCCTTCGAATACTGGTACACTAGCTGCTTCAGCGTTTGGAATGATGGCATTTTGCAGCTGCGATGGGACTACGTAGCGAATGTTTTCTTTTCTCCACACACTTAGCGCAAATACATCCACCTCTGATACATACCTCGGATTTACAGGTTGAATCCAATCCTTGTACATGACGAAATCGTCCACAGTTCTCACGTTGTCGTGGAACTCTAGGTAGATCGGATGATCCGACTCCAAGGCACGAACACGTTGGTGATCGATTAACTCGACGACATCGAAAGGTCCGATTCTGAGCCAAGCTGATTCCGCATTTTCTCGATAGTTAGCAGGCGCCTGGAAGGATACAACTTGATCTTCCTCTGCGTATAAGCCTATCTGTAGCTTGCCTGTATGAATATGACTAGACACATCAATCAGGAGCAGATTATCTCCTGCCTGAAGATCAACATCCACATATCGTTCTGGCGCCGAGCCGTAGATCCGATTACCCTCAATCCACTCCCCGTTTAACGATAGTGCTTTTAAACATTCTCCGCTTTGAAGGAATCCAATTGTCACTTTACCAGCCTTGCTAGACACAAGGGATGTCGCAGTATAACCGATAAATTGAATGCGATTCGCGTGAACCTCGCTTCCGTCTATCCAAGCATTTCGGACGTCTAATGTTGCGGTAACTTGAAACGTCTTAATCTTCGCGAGGGATTCGACTCGAACCGGCGTAATGGTTTCTTCCGTCAAGAGTGGGATGTCGCGTGGTTTCACCACCGTCCATGGTTCCATGCCGACAGGTCCAAGTACGACCGATTGCATCCAGTTTGCAGGGTCATATTGCTGCTGCATCCATGACGAATCCCAGAGATTTGCATCGATATATTCGGCAAAAGCATGTTGACAGGATGCTCTCGAAGCACGTGGATGATGTCCCACATGCCTAGACGTATGCCATGTTGCATCTGTCGCTGCTAGAACATTTCCCTCGGAATCGTTCAATTCCGCTAGTAAGCCCCCGCGGCCTCTTAGGTAGTAGAAGGTTGAAACACCGAAATGCATCACTAGAACAGCTACGGTGTTCAATTCGCCTGGTTTTAGCAAATGACCGATTTCATACGTATCGTAGGCCAACTCGAAAGGCCAAGAACGAACCGGCCCTCTTCCTACCTGCGTGCCATTTATTGTGAGTACATATCTCGAATCCGCTGTAATTCTCAGCGAAGCTCTAGGATTCCCCCCCTCGCAGTGCGGAACTTCGAACGATTTTCGAAAACATCTCCATTCATTCCGCGGACTTTCTTCCCCATCTCCCCAAATCCACTGGGCTTGCCAATTCGTCATTGTCATCGCGTTAGCGTCCTCCTTATGTTCCTACCTCTTCCTCTAATTATAAAAAAAGAGATGAGCAATGTTATTGGTTGATTACGACATCCGCTAGGTATATGATGACATTATCCTAAACCAAGTAAGGGAGTTTCTATGCGCAGACCTGATATGCTCGTTGAGAAAGGCGAAGAGTTTTTTGAGAATGGATTTGCTATATTCGTCAATAAGGTTTACGAACATTTCGATCTCCCAGAGCATGTGCATGATTTCTATGAAATCAGCTATGTGTGGGAGGGAAGCGGCTTTCACTATATCGGAGATCAGACGATCCGCGTTAGCAAAGGCGATTTATTTTTCATTCCGATTGGCATTTCCCATATTTTTCGTCCCTCCTCTCCCCACCCGAATAAGCCGCTGCGGATAGGCAATTGCATCTTCGACGCATCGCTTTTTCATTTTCTTACCTCTATACTGCCAGAGCAGTACAACATGTACAGGTTCAACGAACTGGTTACGCATGGCGGTCAATGGCTGCAAATGAGAGAACAATCGGGGGAGTTCGAACAAGTGATGTCATCTCTATTAATTGAGTTCCAACAGAAGCGGACTGGCTACGAAACCATGATGTGCGGGCTCCTACTCCAGCTGCTCATCGTCATGGAACGCGCCATAGAGCGCAAAGAAGCTTCATCCTCTCCCATGCAAAACAGAATGGATGCTGTTCTGCGGTCGATTCGAAGCCAATTAGCTGACAAAATTACCCTATCCAGCCTTGCTGATGAGGTGGGTATTGGATCAAGGCAATTACAACGTATAATTACGGAACACACAGGTGAGTCCTTTTCGGAGCTGATTGCCCATGAGCGAATCAACCAAAGCTGCCGGCTATTGGCGGATCCATCTAATCGCGACCTACCTATTACGGATATCGCCGCAGCCGTTGGGATTCAGGATCCGAAAAGGTTCTACCGCTTGTTTAAAGAGAAGACAGGTGTAACACCGGCTGCGTATCGCAGGAGGATTTAAATGTGACTCTTTTCCCTATTCCGAATGCTATACCTCCATTTCAAACTCGCACGATTTCAACAAGCCATAGTCCAAAAGATCAAATTCATTAGCCAATGGCTGTCCAAATATGGGAGAGTTTTTCCAATTACCAGGCCAAGCTTTATTCCTAGGTTTATCTGGATCAAAATGAGGACCGAGCAAGTTTTTAAACGAGCCATTTACCCGGATCAGGACTTCATTCTCTTGGTCTTGCGCAAGGTATCGCGTAATATCAAGTATGTTATTTTGGTCAAACCCGATCAAACCCGCTTTCGTTCCATTCACCTTCACACTAGCGATGGTTCCCTGCCAATCTGGCAATATCAGTCTTGTTGGTCTGACTTTCGAAGGAACACGTACCGAATACCGATAGGTTACGGCCGATCCATAGAATGGATAGCCCTGATCTTTCCATGAACCAACAGTTAGCTTCCGCTTGGCCCCAATTGCCCATTTCCCCTCGCGTTCCACCACAGAGAAATCCCCTGTCAGATAGACGGCTTCAATTTCCATGAAGATGGAGAAGGGTTTTGCTTCCAAGCGGATGACGTTGTCTCCTGGGCGGATCGCTTCACGTATGGAGCCTTGACCCATGTGGTGATCGAGCCAACACGTTCCAGCATGCAGAGAAATTGGCACATCATTCACGCTGATCGTATATAACTCTGGACGTTCCACAATCAAGCCAATGAAGCTCGGCAATTCATCCTCACAGACATGGAATTTATAGGATACAGTAAAGCCTGATCTTTCATCAAAAGAACCTTCACGATCAAGAAGCCTTCTCTTGAATTGAATACTATTATCCCATGGGTTCATCGGAAAACCGTGATGTTCAAACGCCAATCTTGAAGCTTGGGCCGTGTATATATCGGAATAGCACTTCGATCCTATTGTCAAATCACAATAAAAGATAGGGAGCATATTCTCTCTCTCCGCTGTCACATCCATAAGGACATGAAAGGGATCAACATATGAACTTTTCAATGAAACTTCCGATATTCTTTCAGGCTCTTCCACACTTTCAGATCCCTTTATGACACGAAAGAGTAGACTGCCCGATCCCTGTAAACATACAGGAATTTCTAATTTGCCTTTCACAACCTGACCAACCCGTTCCTCCATTTGCCCAGTCAGCGGATCCCAGATCTCTCCGTACGTACCTTGCACCTGAATGATGTCCTCAATAACGACTGCCGAACTATTTACGATAAAATACAGTGTACTTCCATCTTCCATTTCTCTAAGCAACTGTGCTATGGAACTTCGTTCTGTTACGCCAGACTTCCAAGAGATTCTAGGCTCTAGTACGTTACGAATCGTCAGATCAGCAGTTGAATAATCCGTTACTTTTAACCAGCTTTCTGTCAACAAACGTAGGTCCGCTGAAGGGATAGGCAAACCATCCTGCCTTTGGACTTGCTCATTCAGTGCAATAACCTTTCCATGTCCAGCCGCATATTGCTGTAAAAGTCGAACCGTACTCGCTTTCAAGTTCGTCATTGCAGGTGGAACGATGATGATATCATACGTCCGATTTGCTACAGTCACTCGATTGCCAGTCACGGATCCATGACGCTCCAGAATATACTCGTCGCCCCAATCATAATCCCATCCGCAATCCGAGAGCCGCTGGGCTAACTCCAATGTTCGTTCAATGCCTAACCGGTACGTGTCATGATCATTCAAATTTTTCGGATTCATCAAATACGATGATGTCGTTGGATTCAGTACGAGAATGCGATTCTCGGTCTTCCCTTTTGACAGCACCGAAGACAAGCGCCCGAAATAATCATTGAGGTCGCCTAGCTCTTCCCACCACGATTGGCGCCAATCGAAGGATTGCGGATGATCACGTTTACGAGCACCGACAATGGTCGAGTACGTCAGATGCGGGTTCAAGAAGTTAATGCCATGCACATACAGCCAATCCCCAATGCGTTTATAATCCTCAAAAGTAGAATCCCAGCCTCCGGCTCCGAATGCCTCGCAAAGAACTCGCTGGCGATCGAATTGATTAGCCGCACTGTGTGCTTCACGGATGCCAATCATAAGCTGTTTCGTATTATTTTCAAGGAATGAAGGACTCGTCTCTGTGCTGTTCGCTTTATGCAAAAACGTCATCAACATATCAATCGCAGGCCAATGCATATATTCGTACATCGACATGACGGAAGGTGAGGACCGATTAAAGGGATGAGGCCAGTTATGCTCTAAATAATGTCCAGTGTAGGCAATTTGGTTACGTTCGCACCATTCGGATATCGGCTGAACGGAATTGGCCGTCCATAACGCATGCATCGTTGCATAATAGTCGTACCTCACCTGCTCCGCATCCCTTGCTTGCGATTGCCACGTGACGTCTCGGAACAGGAAGGGCAAATAATCCAGCAGATCATAGTGATTTCTTCTTTCAAATTCGGCAGCAAACCAGAAGCTGAATGGCAAGAACCGATCTCCATGTTGAAATAGGTTGCCTGGCGATATTTCAGGTTCATCCGTGAACAACGCAGGTATCACATTGCCGAACCTGTCTCCAAACCGCGCCCGATATTGCTCATGCGTCGTCTGAAGGAAACGCTCCGTCACCTCGGGACGCAACAAGTCAACGTAAGCGAAACCACCTAGCCAACTATTCGTCTCCGGTGTTCCAAGCTCAAATACCCAGAACTTGTCACCATGTAATTCCCAGTCTTGGATAGGAAGCAGTGTCACATCCTTGAGAATCTCCCACTCCTCCGCTGCACCGCGTTCTCTCATGGCAAAAACACGCATAGGCTTACCTGGACGATTGAGCATCGGGGACGTTAAATGGTGTAGGGTAGATAATTCTTCCCGACTATATGCATTGAACAGCACACAATTGGCTAAGCAATCCGGAAGTTCAGAGGAAACATGTCCACCCGCAAACCCAGATGGATAAGAATTCTCATCGTAGATATATAACTTCAATCCTAGAAGTTCGGCTTCTTCAAGGGCAATCCCCCAGAGTTCAAACCACTCCTCAGATAAATATTCCGTTACCAGTCCAGGTCGCGGATGCACGAAAGCCCCGCCAAACCCGCGATCAGCCATTTCTCGAAGCTGTACACGTATGCGATCCGGCTCCATTTTATCGTTCCATACCCATAGTGGCGCAGGTCGATAGTCATTTGACGGTTTATTAAAATGAGTTTTCAAGTCTTCTGCTTTATCTAATTGCATTCGTTACACGCTCCTTGACAACCTTATTTACACGGTTATCTTAGCAAAGCTTATTTCCGATGTATTTGTCCTTTTGCCGCTAAGCATTTGTACTTTTCACAGATTTTTTGTTTTATAATGAGAGACGAGGAGATGAACCACGATGGGCACACGTCAACATCCTAATTTACATGCACTTGGCGATCTAGTTGGCTTACAACCAACGGTTAATTATGCCGAGCATTTGAATCAAGTAAATCTCGCTTCTTGGGGACCACGAACCATACCAGACTACCAAATACTTTTTGTCATAGAGGGCAAAGTAGAACTGCGAATAGGTACGCGTCGGCTCGTCTTACAAGCTGGTGACAGCTGCCTGTACGGCCCTCATAGTCCGCATCAGATCACAACCTTAATAGAGAATACCTCTTTCTATAGCGTTCATTTTCAGTGGCATGCAGATTCTGTGGATCCTCTTCACCCTGCTCATGACATTCGTGAGGTCTCACCCGAGTGTGCGCTTCAAGAACCAACTACATACACACTAGATCTATGGGATGCCAATGTGATCCATTTCCCCCCCATATTTCGGATCCCTTCACTCGGTCCCTTGTTCCTGCCGATCGTCGATGAATATAGGGAACAACAACCAGGCTACTCCTTGCTGTTACGCGCACATCTGATCGTTTTGTTAACGACCCTTGCTCGCTCACAAATCGTCCAACAAACACAAATGGAACGCAAAAAAATTGCACCTGCACTGGAAGCCATTTCCGCTAGTCCACACCAAAGCTGGACGGTTCAGGAATTAGCCCACCTATGCGGGTACAATCCGACTTACTTTGCCGATCTCTTCCGTGATCTGACTGGACAAGCGCCTAAAGTCTACTTATTACAAGTACGTACCCTTAAAGCCAAACAGCTGCTGCTTTCCGGCGCAAAGCATGCTGATATCGCGGAAGCACTAGGCTACGGGAGTGTCCACTACTTCTCAAGAAATTTCAAAGAAAGTACAGGACTCACGCCTTCACAATTTCGGATGACGACGGAAAGGTAGTTCTCTTTCTGTCGCACTTGCTTCACAAATCTAGCTTCATGACCTCCGATTGATATTTCAACGGGGTCTTACCGAGATTTCGTTTGAACATTTTACAAAAGTAGGACGTATTAGGAAAACCAATTGTATCCCTCACCGGAATAAGGAGCATGCCGCCCCCATATTCCGACTAGGAGACAACCGGATGTTGCTCCGCTTACTGTGAGTTACCATCAGGCTGCACGAAACGTTGCATCCTCTTAGGTCATCCCAATAGTCTGCTTTACTTTCACCCATTGCCCCTTTGTAAAACTATCCAATATGGCTTCAGTAATCAACATAGAGCAGTGCCCATCCTCAAAGGTCGCAAAGTTAGCCTGCTCCGATAGCGGGTCTTTCCCTTCCCTTAGGAAAGAATAGAAGTGTAACATCATATGCTTGATCGTGTCTGGCCAGCCTTCGTTATGCCCCCCAGAATGATGGATGGTTGAACGTGCTTCTTGTAAAAAGAGGGCTGGGTCAGCCAATAGCACTTCATTAGCTTGGTCTCGATGGCCGATCCACAACTTTTCGGCTTCTTCTTGGTTCCAAAATGCAGATTTTTTGCTGCCGTTTAGCTCAAAGCTAAGCTTATTCTTTCTTCCTGCACTCACTTGTGAAACGGAAAAGACTCCTTTGGCGCCATCATCAAAGCGAAGTAAAACAGATGCATAGTCTTCCGTTACAATCGTGTCATCCTCATAGTCAACCGCTGTTTCCCCTTGAGAAGCATATGTCGTTACTTGGTGAATAGGTTTTTTCCTTATAGGAATGACCGTTGCCAAATCGGCAAATACTTCAACTACTTTTTTACCTGTGACATACTGAATGGTATCGCACCAGTGAGAGCCAATATCTGCAACAGCTCTAGATGCACCGCCAATTTCTGGAGCAAGTCGCCAATTATAGTCCGTTTCATAAAGCAACCAGTCCTGCAGATAACTGCCATGAATAAGATGAATATGCCCCAGATCATCCCTTTGAATCATAGAGGCAAGCTGCCGTAGAATTGGGAATTGTCTATAATTGAAATTGACACCATGTACAATACCCTTGGATTTCGCTAGAGCCACTAGCTCCACAGACTCTACACTTGAGATCGCCAGGGGCTTCTCTGACAAAATATGTTTGCCAGCTAAGATAGCCTCCTTATTAATTTGAAAATGAAGATAATTAGGCGTGCAGTTGTGTACAACCTCAATGTCCGGATCCTGTAGCAGTTCTCGATAATCTCCGTAAGCTTTTGGAATGCCTAACCGATGAGCTTTCTTCTCGGCTGAAGCGAGATTAGATTCCGCAATAGCCACAACTTCTACGAATCCCAGCCTTCTTATCGCTTCGATATGAGCAGGTCCGATAAATCCTGTTCCAATAATGCCTACAGTAATTTTTCGCATATGTTCCTCCTTCCAGCAGATAATACCCCTAAATCTAAACGTTTAGATTTCATTTCGCGATAACGCATCTAAAATCATTTTAAAAATAGCAAGATCTTGCTTATAATCTTCTGGGGTCGTCTTTGGTGTTAAGTCCTGCGTGATAACTTCGTACAGGTACTTCAGCTCTAAAGTGTACGAATCTGTCCAGGTAGGGCGAATCACAGATTCAATATAAGCTTCACCAACCGTTTCATGCACATGAAGCTTCGTCGGGAGATGGCGAATATAGGGCGTATCGTATTGAACACGGACTGATTTATTCGTCGCATACACTTCTACATGAGCATCGAATCGTCCCTGATTGTCAGTTCCCGTTTCGAAAGTAACCGCAAACTGATCATAATCGAAGATAGCCGTCAAAAATAAACTGCCATTGTTCGTTACTTTAGCCCCAACGATCCCCCGGGGCATACCAAGTGCTTCACGCATGGCGGAAAGATCATGGCTAGATAAACCGCAAAGTAGGCGATATAATTGACCATTTGGCGATTCCGCGTCTACCCCCGTCGCTTCTTTCACTAATTTTTCACTTCTATGTCGCTTATCCGCTTTCAACGCTTCAGGAATATCATCAAAGGAAACGACATGACTTGTTGGCTTAACGAATAAGCGATTGGGTCCAATGATATCCCTTACTCTCGCATATTGGATATGGTCGAAACCGCCTATTTGCTTTACCGCTTCCACGAAAGAAGCCGCGTACCTTCGCATATAGCCAATCATGATTTTCACACCATTGCGGTGTTGGGCTTCAATAATTGCGTCAGCTTCGCTCTCCGTCAAACACATCGGCTTCTCGATCAACACATGCTTCTTATGATTGGCAGCTGCAATCGCACATTCTGCATGGTATTCATCACTATTCAACACGAAAACAAGATCCAGATCCGGTTGCTTGACCAGCTCGGCAGCGTCCGTGTACAGGTTTTCTACGTTATATTTTTCACCTAAATGAGCAACTAGCTTTGGGGAAATGTCGCATAAGGCTGCGATGCGGAACTGCTCAGGAAGCGTTTCTAGTACGGGTAAATGAATCACTTGCGCGACTTCTCCTAGACCGATAATGCCAACGTTTAACGTTTTAACTGCCATACGTATCGCTCTCCTTAGGGATATTGGAATATTAATGTAAATCTAAACGTTTAGATTTCGAGATGAAAGCGATACAGTTAGTTCTTGTATCCGCCTTTTGGGGAGATGCTGCTTTCGCGAACGACCACAGCCATCGGGAATGTAATTTTTTTAGCGATGGATTGCACGTTGGATTGTTCAATTTGGTCGATGAGTGCTGCAACAGCTGAGCCTGCCATTTCACTAATCGGTTGCTTAACTGTCGTTATAGCTGGACTATAGAGTGCAGCCATAGAAATATCATCAAACCCTGCGACAGCAACGTCATGAGGAACTTGAAGTCCCGACTCCTGCAGCGCTTTGATCGCACCAATGGCAATCAGATCATTCGCACCAAATAAAGCCGTGAATTCACACTTATCCGCAACGAGCTGCTTCAGTGAATGATAGCCATACTGACTGAAATTGTGTATCTCCTCGGTTTTCCCGCTTCTCACAAGCGCTTCATCGACAGGTATTCCTGCGATGGCTAACGCATTCCGATAGCCCAACTCGCGTCCAATTCCCGTTGATATAGAACCGATGTAGGCAATTTTCGTGTGGCCTTCTTGAATGAGATGTTCAACCACTTCTCTAGAACTGGTCAAATTATCTCCCCACACGGAAGTGACATCCTTATGAATCGGTGCAATCGAAACGAGTGCAATCCCACGCTCCATAAACATCCGAATATAACGATCATCATGATCACTCACAATTTTCCCGCCTAGAATAACTCCATCCACGTTTCTTTCAAGCAGCGAGTTGATCGTAAGTTCAGCCGACTTCATCCCTGCCGTGCAAATCATCAGGGTATAACCCCGCAGAATAAGTTCTTCTTGAATTTGTTCTGCAAGCTGCGCCCAGTACTCATTCGTAAGCAGCGGTATGATCAAGCCAACCGTCCTTGTCTTCTTGTTGATCATCGTTCGCGCAGCTTGGTCTGGGACATAATTCAATTTCTGAATGGCTAGCAGAACGCGTTCTTTTGTATTCTTCTTCACCTTATCGATCCCATTGACAACGAAAGAAACCGTGGCGGTAGATACCTTCGCCTCTCTGGCTACATCCTTGATGGTAGCTTTCATTCACTTACACCTCAACAAATTCTAAACGTTTAGATTATGGTCGCACATTCTCCGTTTGAAGTCAATGATGAGTTTATCAGAATTTGGAAAGTGGCTACCACAGAATTGTATGCCCCTACGCGCTGCAAGGGTGAAACACACGCTACAGTGGCGGCAATGAGACAGAATCGAATGTCCGAATGGTCAAAGATGCTAAAGTCAAGAGGCGAGTTCGATGGGAAAGGTTGTACTTTCGCATTTTTGCATGATTCTCAGCTGTATGCATTGAATGAAAATTCTTCCAATCGGGTAGGTTAAGGCATGCAGGAGGTGTGAAAGATTGGAATCAGATCTAACAAAACCGGAGTTATCCCCAGTACCCATATGGAGATGCAAAGATAACGACTGCAAAGCATGGATACGTGAGGAACTCGCCACTTCTTCATCACCAGAATGCCCATTGTGCAAAAGCAGCATGTTGAAAAGCATCAGGCATTTGCCGAAGTTGGTGAAAAAAAACTCGCGTAAAAAAAAGTAAAAAAGAAATCCGAACTTATGACCTTAACCATAGGTTCGGATTTCGCTTGTTCAATACTTATTTGTGATCAATAAATTAGGAATCTGGCTCTCGACATTCACAGGTGTTCCCTATTATTCGTCTGCATGAAACCCGTACAACCGCCAAGGTTTGTGTCCGCCAAAGTACCGTACAACCTTGTCCTCTCCTCCGACCGGACGTACAGTGAAATCAGGAACCTCTCCACCCGGATAGAGTACAGCCTCTTCACCTTTCTCCAATGCCAGTGTTAGTTCATCCTTAATCACGGTTTCTCCAGCCGCTCGGACCGCGCCGTCCACGCCAATGATGTCCCAACGAATTCTTCCTTGCCAACCCGTCTTGATTAGACAAGGTTCTCCTGCCAAGCTCTTCACCCTGATCCACTGTGTGGCACCATCCTTGCGGACAGCGCTGACCAAGAAGGCGCCTTCCCCTCGCAAGTCATGGAAGGCCAGCTCTGTCCACGCTTCCGGCACAGCTGGAAATACCCGCAGCTTACCGCCCCAGCTCTGAAGCAGCATATCCTGGATCGATTCCGCACCGGCCAGCGGCGTTTCGATCACCGGTCCCGCTTCCTTATACATCGTATTCGGCTTGATGATGAGCAGCAGCGATTGCAGAAGCCGCATCGCCTCATCTCCCCATCCAAGTACTGCGGCAATCGAGGCCGCTCCGGTCATACTGAAGCCGCGCAGGTCGCCTTCTTTCGCTAACCAATGACGCAGAGAAGTTGCGATTAAAGCCCGCTCTTCCTCCGCTTCTCCGCTGATCAGATGCAGCGGAAAAATCGCCAGCAAGTGACTAAAGTGACGATGCCCGTAGGCAAGCGGCATTTCGTGACCAACCATAAAGCCAGTCTCATCGACAGGCAGCGGAACCAAACGCGCCAGAATGTTTTCCCATTTCGGATTGAGCGGATCGCTAATGCTCAACCTCTTGCATATCGCAAGCAAGGTCTCACAGCCCCAGCGCAGCAAGGAAAGATCATAATGGCAGTCCGGCACCGTCGTCCGCATGAACGAGCCATATTCGGGAGATATCGTCGGAGGCAGATGCAAGCAACCGTCCTCTCCCTCCTCCAGCAGATGGATATAATAATTCACACTCCGCTTGAGAATCGGAAATAACACTTCCTCCAACATGCCATCATCCATGGTATATCGGTAGTGCCGCCACACGTTATGACAAATCCACGTTAAATTGCCAATCTCATCCTCTACATTCGTCTGCAAGTCGAAGCTGCAGCTTCGTCCTAAACCAGCCGAATCGTGCTGGAAGGGTTCAGGCACATTGCGAATCAGCTGGTTCTGATTCGCATACAACGAACGAATAAGTGATTCTCCCATCTCCAAACGATTGGCCGTATAAACCGGTGAATAACTCATCTGTACATTCATATTGAACCAGACACCTGGCCATGGCGTCGATGTAAGCCAAGGACCCTGATTATCAATCAAGGGTTTGTCTACTCTCGTAGCGGCAGCCAGCTTATACATCTGTATCCAGTAAAAGCTTTCCAAACGGCCATCCGGCAGCGAAATGAAGCTTTGCTGATAATAGCGGTGCCACCATGCCCGGTGAGCTTGCACCCACGCTTCAAAATTCGTTGTCGAAGCCTGCGCCACCGCCTCCACAGCCTCAGCCTTTGCCGTTTCACAATGTCCCCTGGCAATGGACAACCAGCAGATTCGGCGATTCGGCGAAACTTGCACTTCCTTCCAAGCGGTTACGCAGCCATCTTCGCCCGAATACCGCTGTGTACACACGCGTATGCCATCTTCATCTTCCATATACGCTACTTCCGTTTGCGGCACATATTGATTTAAATTCACGCCGTCTGCGTTCTTCAGAACAGGATCGACGTCCGGAAAGGGGTACCATACACAGCGAGCGCCACTTTCCCCTGCTGTAGTCTCGATCTCAACGGCGATCACCGGATCGAGACTGTGAACGAGTGAGCGAAGCTTGACCTCGCCGCTTGTTGTCGTCAGCGTCGCCTGCAGTTCAGCGTTCCACAAACTAATCCGCATCTGCGTGGGATGATAAATCTTCCCTTCCAATTCCAGATCCAGTTCACCAAGCGGAACGCGTGGCGGGAATCCTGGTTTGTCCATTCGGATTGCCGTCACATCCGTGCGCCCGATTACCATGCGAAGCACATGCCGCTTACTCGCATGCTCTTCACCGTAAACCATCGTGCCGAGCAAGCCATTGCCGAGGAAAGCTCCTTCATCCCAGCTCACTGGCTTGACGACCCACTCCATATCGTTGTCTGCCATATAACGTTCCCAATCGACATCTACATGTACAGCCGAGTTGTTGCTTGCTTTCACGGCTAACTTCCTCCTTTAGCCTTTAACGGCTCCGATCAGTGCACCTTTGACGAAATATTTTTGTAAAAAGGGATATACGAACAAAATTGGAACCGTAGCGACGATAATCGTCGCATATTTCAAGGTAGCGGCAAGCATGGCAGCATCTTCGTCGGAAGCGCCTGAATTGGCACTGGCCTCCCCTTGGAGCAAAATTCCCCGCAACACGAGTTGCAATGGATAAAGCGAACGCTCCTGCAAGAAAATCATCGCATTAAACCAAGAATTCCAATGACCTACGCCGTAATACAACAGCATGACAGCGATAACGGGCATCGAGAGCGGAAGCACAATCCGAAATAGAATAACGAAGTCGTTTGCTCCATCGATTTTGGCCGATTCCTCCAACGCATCTGGGATCGCCTCGAATGCCGTCTTCATCAGAATCAGATTAAATGTATTGATGGCAGTCGGAATAATAAGCGACCATAAGGAATCGATTAATCCCACACCTTTGACCGTCAAGTAAAGGGGGATCAACCCACCGCTAAAGAACATGGTAAAAATAATAAACAGCATAAGCGGCTTGCGATACTGCAAGCTCTTGCGTGAAAGGGCGTAAGCCCCGAACGCAGTGAGCGTAATGTTCAGCACTAGGCCCATTAATACGACAAACAGTGTATTGCCGTAGCCTTTCACAATCATGGGATTGCGGAATACATTCGTATAAGCATCAAGCGAGAAACCGAGAGGACGCCATAACATGCCCTTGTAGCCCATCAGGCTTCCTGCGTCACTAACAGAAGCAAATAGCACATAAATAAGTGGATATACGGTAAGCAGCATCATTAAAATCAGCAGCAAAATATTGATCGTATCAAAACATATTTCTGAAAAGCTCCTCTTGTTTATCATCCTCATGCACACTCCTTTACCACAAGCTTGTATCGTTGAATTTGCGGCTCAACCAGTTGGAGGAAATGAGCAAGGCAAAGTTGATGACCGAGTTAAACAAGCCCACCGCTGAACTGTAACTATAATTGAAGTCCTGCAGACCAACGCGGTACACATAGGAAGAAATGACGTCAGCCGTCTCATAAGTGCCCGGATTGTATAGCAAAATAATTTTCTCAAACCCGACATTCATCATCTTGCCAATATCGAGAATAAGCAAAATAATGATGATTGGCATAATCCCTGGCAGCGTGACGTGTGTCATTTGTTTCCATCGACCAGCGCCATCGATTCTGGCTGCCTCGTACTGCTCTTGATCGATTCCGGTTAAAGCCGCCAAAAAAATAATCGTGCCCCAACCAATATTTTGCCAGATGCCGGAAGAAACATAGACTGTACGGAACAGACTAGGCTCAAGTAAGAAAGTTGACCGTTCTCCACCGAAGAAGGCAATGATATCGTTGATGACACCGTCGCTAGTCGTAAAATCTTTTAAAATCCCGCAAATGACAATTAAGGAAATAAAATGCGGCATATAAGTCACGGTTTGCACAATTCTTTTAAAGAAAGCATGCCTTAATTCATTCAGCAGAAGGGCCAAAATAATAGGCGCCGGAAACCCGAATAACAACTGGTAGAAGCTGATCAGAACCGTATTCTTAATCGTTCGCCAGAAATAGGCTCCATTAAAGAAATTAACAAAATGCTCAAATCCGACCCAATCACTCCCCCAAATACCTATTCTTGGAGAGTAATCCTTGAAAGCAATCAGGGCGCCATACATCGGCGCATAATGAAAGACGACATAATACAGCAGAACCGGAAGCAACATCACATAAAGCAGTTTGTTTTTACATATATCCAGCAGTAGCCCGAAACGAAATACTTTTCGTTTGTCTTCATTGGCTGTAATCGGCTTCGTTTTGGAAATCATGGTGTTCATCGCATCACCTTCTCCTGCCACGGCCCTATTCTTGCGGAAGGTTAGAATAGTCCTTTCTTCCTCCCGCAAGAATTGCCGTAAACTAATTATCGCTTATTGTATCGATCCAGCGCTTGTTGATAAATTTGGGTCACCTTGTCGATTCCCATTTCATTAATCCGTTTGACATAGTCATCGAATTTGCTGATCGGCTCTTTGCCCATGACAAATTTCACGAACATTTCTTCTTTATAGCTCGTAATCGCTGTACTCAATTTTGCCAGCTCTTTGCTTTCTTCTGTTGTCGGCGTCAAGAAAGGAGGCATCACATGCTTAGCAGCGTCCGTTTGCTCCCAAATATTGACAGCGTCATCTTGCTCTTTGTACGTATTGAAGCTCTTCCGGCTGTCACCCAAGAACGGACCGTTCGGCTTCGTATACTGGGATACCATTTGCTGCAGGCTGAATTTCGGATCTTTGGTGATTTTATCAGTAAACGTAGGCACGCCATTGTTCATCGTATAACTTTCGCCTTCAATACCGAAGTTGAAGAGTAATGCGCCCTTCTCGCCAAACGCATAATCCATCCACTTGACAGCCAGCTCCGCATGTTTGGAATCCCCTGCAACAGCTTTACTTACAGCTGGATTGTATTTAAAGTCACGTTGACCGATGAAAGCACGTTCGCCTTTGTTCAACGTCGGGTATGGAGCAGCTACTAGCTGGTAGTTCGGGTTCGTCTTCTTGCCCGTATCCATCCATTTACCCACAGCGCTGAGTAAGCCAACTGTCGCTCCGGAAGCGTTGCTCAGTAATTTCGTATCCTGCGATTTGGAATCCGTATTCAACGCGAAATCCTTATCCAGCAAACCTTCCGCATACCATTTGTTCAGCAGAGTCAAAGCATCTTTGAATTGAGGGTCGATCGGCCCGTATTTCACCTTGCCTTGATCATCAACGTAGAAACGGTTGGCTGTTTTATAAGCGCCAATGAAGGCATCCTGGATATTCAATTCATTGCTGTATTGAGCGGTCAAAGCTGCGGAAGCTCCTTTTTTCTCCTTAAACGCTTTCAATACGGTGTACCATTCATCAATTGTTGTAGGCACTTTGAGGTTCATCTCATCCAGCCAGTCTTTGCGAAGCATCGGTCCGCGGAAAACCAGGCCATTGTCCGGACGAATCATTGGAAAAGCGTAGTAGGTGCCGTTATCCGTTTTAATCATTTTGTCCAGCTCTTTATCCTGTTGCAACAGCTTCTTCAAATTAGGCGCATTCTTATCGATCAAGTCGTTAAGAGGTAAGATGACCTTGTCGGCTATCGCCTTCTCCGGTCCACCTGGATACGCCGCCGTTCCGCCGCCGCCCCAATTGTATTCAATCACATCCGGTAGATTGTTCGAAGCGATTAGCAAGTTGAATTGTTCCTTCGATTGACCATCAGCAGGATGCGTATACTTGACCTTAACGCCGGTTTCGCTCTCCAATCGCTTGCCAAACGGGGAATCGCCAAGGTTAGGAAATAACGTTGTCAAGTTCGGGTTAATTTGCTCCCAAGATGTTAGTGTTTCTTGCGTAGCAATTGGATATTTGCCTGCTGCGGCAGTTGGTGCTGTCGTTGTAGTAGCTCCCGTTTCACTTGGAGACTTCGTTGCCTCTTTGGAACATGCGGCGAACATACTGGAAGCGACCACAACGCTAAGTGCCAGGCTAATGGATTTTCTTTTTGATCGACTGCTCATGTGGAATCCCCCTCATATTGTCTAGTGCGATTGATTTCGTTGCAGCACTGTACCTTCAGTATGGCTCGTAAAGCACCCTTTTGAATATCGTCAAAACTGCAAATCACTATTTAAAATCCGTAGAATGCAATCATCAGAATCCAAAATCACTGTGCAAATAATGAAAAGTCGCGCAAGCAAGCTTGTACGACTCCACGTTTAACGATAACGTATCACTTTAGTTCTTTGTATTTCCCTGGTGTAATGCCTTCAAACTTCTTAAAGGTCCGATTAAACGTATTGATATCTGCATACCCAACCTTGCGCGCAATCTCCATAATGGAGAGCGATTGTTCGCTTAGCAGCTTCTTGGCCTCTTCCAACCGTGTTCGACTTATAAAGTCAAGCAGTGCATCGCCGGTTTGTGCCTTAAATTGTTTGGATAAATAGGAAGGTGTAATTCCGAACTTCTCTCCAATCATCGAAATGTTCAAATTATCTTCCGCGTAATTGGCTTTCACAAATGAAATTACAAGCTCGCCAAGCGGACTGTACTCCTGTTTACGCTCAGCTTGGATAGACTGGCAGACCTGTCCAAGAATCGAGAGGATTTCCCCTTTCATTTCTTTCATCGTTTCGCATCCGAAAAGTCGTTCCACTGGATGAAACTGTTCAATAAAGGATGCTTTATTACCTTGCGAGCCAATTTCATTCATCGTTTTCAACATCGTGCTAGCCAAATCAAACATGAGACACTTGCCGAGTGGGACGGACAACACCGCATTAGATGCATTTGTTTCTATAATTTGCTCAATGATGGAGCTCGACTTCTCATAATCGCCTGTTTTGACAAAATTAATCAATTGCTGCTCCACATGCAACGGGTAATAATAATTTCCGGCCTGGTGGGCAGCTTCGGAACTCGGTAATTCATCGTATCTAATGATTGCTCCCCCTCCGACAACAAGTCTATAAGCCATCGCCGACAGCGCTTCTTGATAAGCCCCGGCAATTCCTAACAGCTCGGTATGAATCCCGCTGATGGACACCGTCAAATGGACATGGAAATGGTCAAGCAAGAACAATTTCACCTGCTCGGCAACCTGCCGCAGCTCCTCTGGGTCCTGCCCCGTGTCAAAATTAAAAATACATGCCTGCATGTCATCAATTTCAGTTACGAAACCTCGATGCTGGCTGCCGATCACTTCTTCCACCACATTCATCAGGATGAACTGCATCAACTTCACTTTCTGTGGATCTACCGTGACATCATCTTGAAATTTGCCAAAATGATCGATGTGGAACAAGAGTACAGCAAAATGAGGTGAGGACAGCCGAATATCGTGCGCTGAGAGCGATTCATGTACAGGAATGTCCTGCTCGAGATTTCCCTTTAGTAGCCCCTGTAGAAAATGAGAGCGAATGGCATCGCGGTGCTGATGCAAACGGCGATCAACCTGCTCTTTCTCTGCGAATGTATTATTCAGCGCATCTTGCAGGAAGCCATACTCATTCGTTCCCTCGGCAAATGAAATCCCTGCTTTCATTGAGAAGCTGCGGATAAGGAGATTAATCGGATTGTAATTTTTGCGAAGGAACAAGAAAGTGACCACTCCGCCTAGCAGAAGGCTGAGTAAAATGCTAGCATACACGAGCCTTTTCATGTATCTCATCTTGTCGTCAAAGCGCTCAGCAGGAATCATCGACATGTATTTCCAACCTGTCCTAGCTGAGGTGGTATAGGATACAGCGACCTGCTCCCCGGCTACATCCCCGTAGAAGAGTCCATTTTCACCAGTAAATTTGTCATAGGTAAGAAATTGCGGCCTTTGCTCAAGACCACTAGAAGCAACAAGTCGGTTTTCTTTATCCAGCAGCGCAACAGATGTCGCTTCAGATGGCGGAAGATTGGCAAGCAGTTTCGTATCTTTCATCACGAACAGAAGCACTGCTCCTGGCTGATCGCGATTCGCCAATGAAACCGATTTGGCAAATAAAACAGCTTTGTACGAATTGTCATTCTCTTTCATCGTCACTGGCATATAGGCCTGGACATAGCGATCGTCTAGAAACGACTTCCAAGCATCATAACCTCTCAGGGTTTGTCCGTCTAACATCTGAAACAATTGTCGGCCGTCCGTCCGATTACGAGTCGATATGACCGTATCGCTATTTTTGTAATACAGATAAATTTGTTCAATGAACTCATTCGCTGTCTGGTACACCCGCAAATCATTCGAAATGGTTACTAAATCGTAATAATCGTTATCCGAAAGCGGCAGTGAGGTATTGATAAACGCATTTACCTGCTTATTGAGGGAAATTTCCAGACTTAATCGCTCAATACCTCCCAAACTGTTATCTATCGCCAATTCCATCTGCTTCAATGCGTTCGTGTTGGCACGATTTACTTCCGATTCGACCACATGCCATGAAGCCGCGTATAGAATTCCGCTTATGATGATTGGGACGAGCAGCACGGAAATATAAGAAGTAAACCAAGTAAACATTACGCTGCGTTTATTAAACCGGATCCGATTAAACTTCATTAGCACTAACCCCTTATCCCCATTTGTAACTGTTTTCATATATTATAGCGAAAATAGAGGAACCCGTCTCGGATTTAAGTCCCTCATATCCAAAGCAGCGGCTGCTTAATGGCCATATTCCGCCGCAGTTCATCTTCTTTTGGCTTTTGATCTAATTTATACCATAACGCAAGAACCCTTTCAGCATCATAAGCCAACCCTGCAAGCAGTAAAAATGACATAGCTACAGGCCATTGCGCATCATATTCGACATCTCGGCCATAGGGCCACGTTTGCTTATTTTCTATATAGGGTAATAAAAAGTTGATCCCTTTCTCTATACCTCTGCCATCTGACAGCTGAAATTTCCACAAATTATCGTTAGGCGTGGAAAGAAGATGCGTAAGCGTAACGAAATTATCGAGTGTAAAAAGAGAGTAGGCATAGGGCTTCGTACGGGACAATTCCCGCGGAAAACTGCCATCTGTGGCCATCTGTTCGACCAGTAGTTTGGTCTTGTATTGTTCTCTGCACCAATCCAGCATCGTATGTTGACCGGTCAACCGTGCGAATGCGGCCGCCTGCACATACCAGCATACCCCATGATTGTTTGGTTCGTTTCTCTCTTCTACCCCTTGCGGATGCTCATTCATCCATTTCAAGTAATCCGCGAACCATGCGGAAACATTTTGTAGGACGAGAGAATCTCCTACAGGCATGTGACTGCGTTGTAGTATCTGAATAGCTGCCGCCACATCAATCAAATGCAGCGTATCGATCACACCGATCCCTCTCCCATCACAGACGCCAGGCACTGCTTGCGCATAAAGCAGATGCGGGTTCATTCGTGTGCGCTCATTGACGAAAAATGCATCTAGCAGCCGAACGGCGTGGGAAGCGTAATGTTGCTCACCCGTTATCCGATACGCGGCAGCCAGACAAGCAACCCGAGATCGCATACGTCTAAGGAGGATCCGATGTGCATGAAAATTATCTGGATTACTTTCACCATCTCGGCGCACATACGGCAGTCCATCAGGCGTATCGGGATTTGGCCACCAGTAATCACCATTTGAATAATAGTCATGAGCGCTTCCCGGGCTATGCGGGGCTATCTCATCCGTAATCTGTACAGGAAGAGTCGTCAGGCAGGCATCAGCCTGTTGGATTATCGCGGTCAGATCAACATATAAACTCCAATGTTCTTTATTTAGTTGACTAAAATGTTCCATATTTATTGGCTCCCTTCCTATATGCAAACAAAGCACTAAATGCAGCAGGCCAGATCCCGAAAAATACGGGATGCCAGGCCTACTGCATATATCAAAACAACCTTATAGATCCAATAACCGCATAATAATCGTTACCGCTTCCGCCCTCGTTGCCTCAGCTAACGGCTCAAATGTATTTTGCTCACGTCCGGTTACAAGCCCCAAGGAAACGGCTTGCGAAATGGCCGGTAATGCCCAAGCTGGAATTTGAGAAATGTCGCTAAACGTGACTTGAGATGACATGCCCCCTTGTTGGGAATAAGCTCTTATCAGCATAGCAACCATTTCTGTTCGGTTGATCTCTTTATTTGGCCGCAAGGACTCGTCTTCATAGCCTTGAAGAATGCCCGCTTTCAGCGCTGCCCCCAATTCACCGACAGCCCAAGCTGGAATATCTGCTTCATCGGCAAACTTCGTCGTTGACGTTTCAGCCTTCAAACCAAGAGCTCGAACCAGCATAGCTGCAAATTGCATTCTCGTCATGGGCTCGTCAGGCTTGAAGCTGCCATCCGCGTAACCGTTCACGATACCTTTGGCAGCAGCGCGAGAGATAACCTCTGACGCCCAATGATTCGGCACATCGGCGAATGATTCCTGCGCCGGTACAGATGCGGAAGGATCTGTCGGTACGACAGGCGGTTTGCTCGGTTCCGGTATCGGCTTCGGCGTTGGCGTTGGTGTCGGCGTTGGTACAGACACCGGGGTAGCACCCGATGAGGAATCCGATGAAGACGAACCACTTGCCGCTGGTCGTTGTGCCAGTATCGTGTATGTTTTATGTACACCGGAAGGCATTGTCACATCCAGCAGAACTACACTGCCGCTTGCGGCAATGGCGAGCGGTCTGCTCTCGCTGCCGCTGAGAACAGATTGCAGCGTACCACCGTCAACACTCACTTGAATTGTCGCCCTCTGAACGATGGAAGTCGGCGTCAATTTCAAGCTGTTAATCCCCGTTGGGACCGTCACCGTGTAGTAAGTGATCTCCGAACTAAATGCCGGTGTGATTGTCAGATTCGAGCTGATTTGAAGGTTGCTTAAAGCTGGCTTCTCCTCTTCCACCGGCACATTCCGTCCTGCTGCTGGCCCAACATCGGCCGACGTTAGCGGCCGTTGTGTTAACACACTCGCAGGCACATACTCATCCGCACCGACGTCAACCGTATTGGTCCGTCGTTGACCGTCCATATCATCCGGCGGTAGGTACGGACCTTGTGCTGCGTCGACCGCTGAACTAAATGGCGATAAGCGGATCAGTCCATCGATGCCACGAATCAACTTCAAATCACCTTTGTACGTTGCGCTTACAACAGTCGCAGTTGCTGACACAGCCGCAAGACCGTCGGTCATGTTGCCAACATAATTGGGTCTGCCGTCGGTTATATCTTTTTCATTGAATATGGTTCCCGCATTGCTGAAAATCACATTGTTATACACTTGCGTCCCCTTCGGCTCAAATGTCCGTTTGGCCATTTTCAGCGCAGAGGCTTTGCTGGCTAAATTGACAATCGTATTGTTAAATATCTGCACGTTATATTGCCGCCAATGTCCGCGCAGCAACTCCTGCTGTCTTTCCAGTGACAAGCTCCTAAGCGGAGCAACATCATTCGCGCCCGTCCCCCAGCGGATCATCGGATTCGCAGTACCATCCGGCCCGGCATCCTCCGTACCGCCATCGATTTGAATGGCGTCGTCGGTCAAGCCTTCCATGTAATTGTTATAAATTTGATGATCATTCCCATAAATGCGGAAGCCACTCGTTCCGACTTTCTTGCCATCCGCAATGATGTAATTGCCATAGAAGCTGTTGCGGTGACCGTGACGAGCCACCATGCCCCCGTAGGAATTCAGAATCGTGTTGTACCGAATCGTATTGTCGCTGCTTTTCACCGACACGATCTCATCTTCGCCGTTCAAGCCATCGAACAAATTGTACTGCACGGTCACATGGCCGGGCACCAGAGACAATCCCGAGAGTCCGAGACGAATCGCTTCCATCCCATTGGTGACCCGCGGACCCATATCGTGGAAATGATTGTACTCAATCACGTCGTATTGCGAAACCATATCTTTACCGTCGTACGTAATTGCAGCGCCAAAACCGGTCTTCGGCCCAATATCATTGTAAGCAATTCGGTTGCGACTGCCGTTGCCCTCTACCCGAATATAGTGCCGGTCCGTCCCGCCGTCCGTAAGCAGTGTTGAGCCCGGTGTATGCGATGTTTCCCCTGTGTACACGAGGCCATCAGGATCATATGTACTGCCATAACGGCAGCTGTTCTCCATGCCGATGACGCACCAGATGACCTTATTCACACTGTTCTCAACCTTGGTAAAACGGTATTTCTGCCCCGTTTCATCTAAGGCAAACGTGTTCCGCAGGATGGAGACATTGTTGGTGTCATACAGCTCCACACCAGGGTGCAGCCCTTTCAATGAGTTTAAAATATCTTCGGAAACACCTCGGCTTCGCAACGAATCCTCACTATTCTCCGCCCCGCCGCCGGAATGGAACGTAAGCCCTTCCACGCTGACGTAGCTGGCATTGTGGATATACATATAGCTGTCCCCAGCGATAATCGCCTTCCCTTGCTCCGCTGCCATCACCCGAATCGGTTGTGCAGCCGTTCCTTTCTTATCCTTAATGATGAATGGTCCTTGCTGCTGATAAGTGCCATTCTGCAATTCAATCATCGTGCCTGGAGCAGCTTGATCGAGCGCAGTCTGCAACTCGCTAGCCGTATTGACACGAACAACCTGAACCGGCGGCAGCGGCTCTACTGGCTTATCCCCCGCTTGCGGCGGCCCAGTTGGCCCCGTCGGCTCATTTATTTCAGGCGGTGTTCCCGTGTAAAGCTCAAATTCGGTTATACTATTCCAACTGCTTGAGCTCCCTGACGCACTATTCCCATATCCAACCAACCGTAAATAACGGAAGGATCCAGGTTGACTCAGCACATAGGGCTGCAAAATACTGTCACCTACACGAAGTGCTCTGCTGCTTTGTTTGGGCAGCAAAACCGTTGATTGCTGGAAATCCGCCTGATTTGAGCCTAAAATTTCAAAGGAAGAAACCCGGTCGATCGCATTCAGATAAGCAATGTTCAGATACGTAACTGTCTCCGGCTGCCCCATATCAAACTGCAGCCACTCCCCTTGTCCTGAAGCCGACCAACGAACATCGGTATCCCAAATCCCGTCCACGACATTGGCCGGAATATTCGTTGTGTTCGGTTGGTACGAACTGGCGGTCACCGTGGTAGCGTTCATCGGAATGCGGCCGTTCGTTCCTTTGGCCGACAACCGATACGCTTGCAAGGCATACGTATTGATCGAACTGCCGCTGGAAACGTTCACCTTCATTTTGTTAATCCCTGGCGTCAGGGCAATCTGGTTCATATCGACAACCGGCTGGTTCACCACCGCGTTGTTCGTCAGCGTCGCATCCACTGAAATCCCTGCGTCCGCATGCGAATCCAAGCGGATCGTGTCGGTATTCTCAGGTACCGTCACCTCATATCCGTCTAGCTTGGACGGTAAGAAAGATGGCGTCATAACCAGATGCTGACTACCCGCCCAAACGTCCAAGGTGGATAGCTGAATATCCGGCAATTTCTCTGCAAAGGTAAAATACGAACCGTCGGTAAGCACCGCATCCGCTGCATAGTAAGTCTCCCCATGCAGGCTAACCTGGGTTAAAGGCAGAGACACGGCATCGCTGAAATCACCGCTGCTGCTCGTTAACAACAGTCCGCCTGACGGAAGCAGCCCTTGCGGAAATGCCACCTGTACAGCGCCAACAATACCGGTGTTATGAGCCTTCCAAGTTCGCGTCGATCGCTTGAAGCCCGTGCCATAAGGAACAGAAGGCACAGTGCTCTCATTATCTCCCCAGAGCAGATACTGTTTATCGAGCATAGCTTGTTTCGCGCTAATAATGATCTGTGAAGCTGCCGGATCTTCGCTGCTTCGGCTCGTATCCAGAGCCAACGCGCCTTCCTCATCCCTGGCAATACCCGCAACGTTATTGCTGAATGCCGCATTAATCGTGGACGGCCACAGCACTTGCGGAGACACCCCTGCCGAGACGTAATCCTTCCCTTTCAGCGGCGTTCCGAATTTGAGGGCCATATATGTCTGCACTTGATTATGCTGTATAGTGGTCAGCGCACCATTAAATACAATCATTTCGCCCAATTGTCCATCGTAACCGGATCCTCCGCCGATTGCAGAGCCTAGAGACATCGGATTGCTCCCGACTCCGGTCATCGGAAGACGTTTCTGCGTCGAATTCGCGATCGTCTGACCGTCGAGCGTAACGGATTGATAAACGTTACTCGTCACATCCGGCTGCGAATCGAATTGAAATCCCCAATTGTTGAATTGACGAAGGGGGGCGCTATACCCGGTTGTAAGACGTGGATTGCCCGAGGCGACGTCCCCCGAATCCCACAGAACTTGGGAGTTAGGACTAGAGTAGAAAGGAATGTACGCCCCGAATCTCCCTTTTCCCTGTAATGTCTCATAAAAAATTTGCGACGTCTTGTTCGTCTCCGATAACCCACCGGCCATCACATAAACGCTTGCGCGCTCCACGACTTCGTTCTGAGCAAACAGCCCGTCCCTGTCTGCCAAGAGACTCCCTTTGCCTGCGCTGCCAGAACGTATAAATTGGACTGCAGGCTGGAAATTAAGCGACGGATTAGAGGAAACATACTTCGGATTTGCACGTGGACTACTGTCACCCACCGTCCCATCATTAATAAAATCATTCCCGTTCAGACTGCTGTCCTTCCAAACAGTTACTTCCCCGCTCCCATTCACGGTCATACTAGCCGGATCCGCTTTTAACCATAATTTCAGTAAACTCTCATCTACGCCCCCCGGCGTTCCTGCCACAGCACTATCGGCATGTGCTTTGGAGAAACCTGCAGGCAGTCCTCCTAAAGTTAAAGCGCTTACAAGCAGCAAGCTGACTATCCGTTTCGCATATACGCTTGATCCTTTCTTCAATTCACCATCACCTCTTCGTTATGATTGCGCTCTTCGGCAACAGGGCTGATTAGCGTACAAGCAATTACACTCATCATATGGAAACCCTTACACATAGGAAATCTTCAAAACGCAAACTCATCATCAAAATCTGGAATGGCACTGATCAATATGTAGAATGAACGTGCAAATTAGGGAATCGTTCCGTGCAGCGTATCCACTCATACAAGCTTTCTCACAAACATCACGCTTTCTTAACAGAGTTACGTATCACGAAAAGAAAAACCAGTTACCATCCGATTAGGGGATGGTAACTGGTTTTTGCAGGTGCAGCAAATCGCACACTCGTAGTTTTGGCTCAACAAATTAGTTCAAAACTTTCGGCTTGGTGATACCTCGATATAGACTTGCGGAATGAGCGTGAGATGCGGACGGACGTTGTTGGTGGAGTTAAAAGGGTTTTGAAGAGGCTGGCACACTACCAATTTGTATTAACTGGAAATTATACAGCTATTTACGAGGAATTTCCTCAAAAGTTAAATTTAAATGGAAAACATGTAGTTAAAACTGCCTATTTTTGTTTAGGTTGGGTGAAATTGTTAAAATTAACTACAGGTTCTCCATCTATTTTGCGTTTGAGCGGAAAATCAAAAGATTTAACTGTACAAAATCCATCTATTTACTGGGAGCACAGACGATTTACAAAACTTCCATCTGACCAAGTCACTATTCTTACTCAGCAATCTCTACTTCTACTTCTACTTCTACTTCTACTTCTACTTCTACTTCTACTTCTACTTCTACTCTACTTCTACTTCTACTTCTACTTCTACTTCTACTTCTACCTTTCCCTCTCTTTCACTTCTCTTTCTTCTCTTTCAACAATAACTCACTTAACTCTACTCACAACCAACATGTCACTCATCGTTTCGCCCGACCAAAAAGCCTTACGAAAAACTAAGGCTAATCTATTTTTCATTTCTCAAGTACCGCAAAAGGTACGGTAAGGACAGGCTGTTAGCTTAGCTGGACTGGCATAATCAACCTGTTCGGGGGAATATGCGAAGGGGTTTGCAAGAACCTCAAGCAGCCGCTCCATCACACTATAGTCTTCTTGTATGACAGCGGATGTTAATGCTTCTTCTACCCTGTGATTACGTGGGATTATAGCTGGATTATGATTCCTCATTAATTGATGTGAGTATGCTTTGGTTTCCTGCTGTCTACCTAATCTAGCCTGCCACAGTTCAAACCACTGCCTGAAATCCAATTTGTCATACATGAACGTATCCTCAGGCTTATCCAAAGTTAAAGCACGAAACGTATTCGTGTAATCCGCGCGATACATCTGCATCAAATTGAGTAGCCCTGTAATCAGTGATTCATCCTCATCTTCTTCCTTACTGATCCCCAGTTTGGACCTCATGCCCGCTAGCCAATTTGCGTGATACTGCACGAAAAATTGCGCAATCGCATCTTCGATTAGTTTGGCACCCTGCTTCTTATCTTCATGCAGCAAAGGTAAAAGTGTTTCAGCAAATCTAGTGAGATTCCATGCAGCCATTTCCGGTTGTCTACTATAAGCATAACGGCCCTCTGTGTCTCTTGAACTGAATACCGTCTCTGGATCATAAACATCCAAGAAGGCGCAAGGACCATAATCAATGGTTTCTCCACTGATGGCTATGTTATCTGTGTTCATTACTCCGTGAACAAACCCAACGAGTTGCCATTTAGCAATTAATAGCGCTTGCCTCTTAATCACCTCTTGAAGCAGTGCTAGATAGCGATTCTCCTCACCATCGGACTTTGGGAAATGTCTGGCTAATGTGTAATCAGCTAACGCTCGGAGCTCTTCCACTGTGCCAAACTGCGAAGCATATTGAAAGGTTGCAAACCGAATATGACTAGCGGCGACACGTGTTAGAATCGCACCCGGCTGTTCAGTATCACGCAGGAAGGATTCCCCTGTTGAAACAACGGCTAGACTTCGGGTTGTTGGAATCCCCAGCGCAAACATGGCTTCGCTTAAGATGTATTCGCGCAGCATCGGTCCAAGTCCCGCTCTCCCATCCAAATAGCGGGAGTATGGCGTTTTACCTGAACCTTTCAGCTGAATATCAACTCGTTCTCCTTGCGGAGTCAACTGCTCACCAAGGAGATGCGCTCTGCCATCCCCTAACATGTTAAAGGTTCCAAATTGATGCCCGGCATATGCCTGAGCAAGCGGTAGAGCTCCATCGGGAATCTCGTTGCCAGCAAATAGGGCTAGACTCTCGCTACTTTGCAACACCTCTTCATTCAACCCCAAGGTTGCTCCCAATGGAGCATTCAGTTTAACTAACCTCGGTGAGCTCACAGGAGTTGGATTGATCTTGGTATAAAAGAAATTAGGCAACCGTGAATAGCTGTTGTCGAAGTTCCATCCCGCATCTTTCCTTGCTTGTTTCTCTGACATCATGTCTCCCTCTCATGCAGCTTTACTACTACGATTTACAAAGGGTAATGGCAGGCTGTCCAGTGCCCTTCCCTAATTTGCAATAACTCAGGCTGATCTTCTTTACACTTTGCGGTTGCCGCTGGGCAGCGCGTGTGAAATCTGCAGCCAGACGGAGGATTCGCAGGAGAAGGGATTTCCCCTTCGATCTCGATCCACGCTCTCTTTTGAGTGGGATCCGTCGAGGGAATAGAAGAAAGCAGGCCCTTCGTGTAGGGATGAGAAGGATGGCGAAACAGCTCCTCACTAGGTGCGATTTCAACCAGCTTCCCCAAGTACATAACACCGATACGATCAGATAGATGGCGAACAATGTTTAAGCCATGGGCGATAAATAAGTAGGTCAATCCCAGTTTTTTCTGCAGATCCTGCATGAGATTTACAATTTGAGCCTGCACGGATACATCCAACGCAGATACGGCCTCATCCGCGAGGATAAACTTGGGATTGAGCGCGATGGCTCTAGCGATACCAATTCGCTGGCGTTGACCTCCCGAGAACTCATGAGGAAACCGATCATACATGGAACGATTCAGCCCTACTAACTCCAACAAGTCTTCCACTTTGGCCCGTTTCTCTGTCTTACTTAACGATTCATGGATATCAAAGGGTTCGCCAATAATATCGCCAACCTTCCAACGCGGGTTCACAGAACCGTACGGATCTTGGAAAATAACTTGCATGTCTCGGCGTACTTCTTGCATTTCATTGCTTGAAAGCTTAGATAAATCTTCTCCTTCGAAAAGAACCTCTCCCTCTGTTGCCCTCTCCAGCTGTAGCAGCACTCGGCCTAAGGTTGACTTGCCGCTGCCCGATTCACCGACTAAACCAAAGGTCTCCCCCTTCTTAATCGAGAAGGAGACATCTTCAACCGCGCGAATATAGGACTTCGAACGACTGAATGTTCCTTTCCCAATGGGGTAAAATTTGCTTAAGCCTTTCACCTCGAAGAGCGTCTCGCTAGCTGAAATCTGTTCCCCTAAGACATCGAAAGACCGTTGATCTGTCTTTGTATTTATCCTTGTATCTACAGCCCCTGCATGTTGCTGCCACTCTGCACGCTCAACTAATTCTTCCGAATACCAACATGCCGTAAGACGTTCATTCACGGAACGTAAGGGTGGACTGTCCTTCACACAGCGATCGGTCGCAAAAGGACACCTTGGATGAAATCGGCAACCCGATGGAAGATTCGATAAATGAGGAATCGACCCTTCAATAGAGAACAATCGGGATGACCGATTACTATCCATCGTTGTAATGGATCGAAGTAAGCCTCTCGTATACGGATGATGTGGTTGATTGAACAATTGCCCCACACTTGCTTGTTCAACGATTTGTCCGGCATACATCACAATGATTTTGTCTGCCATCTCTGCAGCAATTCCCAAATCATGTGTGATGAGAAGGATGGACATATTGAATTCTTCTTTAAGCTCCTGCAGCAGATGAAGAATCTGCGCCTGAATTGTTACATCAAGCGCAGTTGTTGGTTCATCCGCAATAAGCAGCTGTGGACTGCATGTGAGAGCCATAGCAATCATCGCTCGCTGCAGCATTCCGCCTGAAAGCTCGCCAGGATACTGGTTCATTCGGATTTCTGGCTCTGGAATGCCTACACGCTTTAATAAATATACAGCCCGCTCCCAAGCTTGTTCCCGATTTCCCTGTTTATGCTGGATAATCACTTCGGTAATTTGACTGCCAATGGTAAATACCGGATCGAAAGCCGCCATGGGCTCTTGGAATACCATAGCCATTTTTTTCCCTCGTAATGCCCGAAGATCTTTCTGTGACAACGTCGTCAAATCATCGCCATCGAGTACGATTTGACCACCGGAAATATGACCATTTTCATAATCGATTAAGCGCATGACGGATTTCGAAGTAACCGATTTACCACTGCCGGATTCTCCGACTAGACAGATGGTTTCGCCTACGCCTATTTTCAAAGAAACGTCTTGAATGGCCGTGAACGACCCTTTATTCGTTGTGAATTGTACACTTAAGTTATCAATCTCAAGCAGTTGCTTCAACTTGCGCCGCCTCCTAGCTATGCCCTTCTCTGCTTTGGATCTAGGGAATCACGTAGTTTATCTCCGATTAAATTAACGGATATGACGAACAACGTAATCGCGAGGCCTGGAAATGTACATATCCACCAAGCCACTGTGAGGTAACCTCGTCCTTGCGAGAGGAGGGATCCCCAATCAGGAATCTCTTTGAGCACGCCTAATCCAAGGAAACTTAGCCCAGCACCGACCAGAATGGATGCACCTAAACCGATCGTGGACATGACCAAGAGTGGCGACCAAGCATTGGTTAAAACATGGCGAAAAAATATACGCATGGAAGAAGCGCCTATAGACCGAGAGGCGGTAATGAAGGAGCGATTCTTTATGCTCAGAATCTGACCTCGCATGACCCTTGCGTATTGCGGAATGGATGCAGCTGCAACAGCAAAGATCAGATTAAATAAATGAGGGCCAAGAGCAGCAGCTATGGCTAATGCCAATAGAATGCCAGGAATCGTCATTAACACATCGATAATCCGCATGAAGATCGTGTCAATAACACCGCCGATGTATCCAGATAGCGCACCGATACTTCCTCCAATGATGCCTCCTGCGAGTACAGAGGAGAAACCAATAATGAGGGAATCACGACTGCCATAGACGACAAGACTGAATACATCTCTGCCAAAGTAGTCCGTTCCAAACAAATGTGCCTTGCTTGGCGCATGCATAATTTGATCAGTGAGCATCGCTGTAGGTGTATATGGAGCAATCCATTGTGGAAAAAGCGCACATCCAATAATAAACAAGGCCATGATTGCCGCTAGATAAACCAGAATTTCCGAAGCATTGAATGTTCTGGGTATCTTTGTGAATCGAAGATGCCACTTATGTCTCAGCCAAATCGTTCTTGTAGAAAGAACATCTTTCATAGTCACCCTCTCCTCTCCGCTATGCTTTCCTATCCGAATTATTGTGTTCGGCGAACCCGTGGATCTATAAATACATAAGAAATATCAACTAGCAAATTTACAGTGACATAAATAATTGCTGAAAAAAATACAACACCTTGCACAACAGGCAAGTCTTTGGACATAATAGCGTCCGCGAGAATTCGGCCAATCCCTTGTCTGGAGAAGACGGTTTCGATCACAACGGTACCCGCCATCAAATCTCCGATATGAATGCCAATGATCGTGACCGCCGGAATTAATGCATTGCGAAGCGCATGTCGATACATCACTAATCGTTCCGATAATCCTTTGGCACGCAGGGTCACAATGAAGTGCTCATTGATGACTTCGAGCATCGAGTTACGTACCATCCGAACGATAAATCCAGCTCCCACGAATCCGAGTGTGAGTGAAGGAAGGACAAGTGTGATGAATCCCTTTGACCCCATAGCTGGAAACCAGCCTAAAGATACTGAAAAGATGAGAATCAGCAGAATACCTGACCAGAACGTCGGCATGGATATACCGAACAACCCTACAATACGAGCTAACACATCGATCCATCGATTGCGGTGTACGGCCGAGAGAACCCCCAGCCCTACACCAATAATCGTGGAAATGAGTGTACTAGCTAATGTGAGTGCCAAAGTTGCTGGGAGATGCTTAAGAATTTTGGGCAACACAGGTTCACTGTTTAGTAATGATTTACCGAAATCGCCATGGATCATAGCCATGAAATAGTGACCGAATTGGACGTAGAAGGGTTCGTTCAACCCAAGCTGATGTCTTAAATTTGCAATCGCCTCTGGAGACATGGAGGAAGGATCAACCATAGAAAGCACGGGATCTCCCGGCAGCACATACAGAATACAGAATACAAGGATTAAGGAACCAAGAATGACCAGCAATGAAACTAGTAGCCGTTCCGTTAATATCCTGCTCATATCGATTAGCTCCCTACAGCATTATTTTTGTATAAACGTATCATTAAAGAGTGGATAACCTAGCGAGTCAAATTTCAACCCTTTTACAGTCTTGGATGCGGCTACCGTATAAGGGAACACATAAATAGGAATGATGACCGCATTATCGATAATGGATTTCTGTACTTGTTTGTACAGGTCTGCTCTCTTTTTATCATCAGGTTCGATCGCACCTTGTTCCAGCCACTTATCTACTTGTGGATCTGCAAGTCCTGGAAGAGTTGGTCGAGCTTTCGGATCACTCGTATGATAGAAAGCATAGAGCGCATTGGGATCTGAGTTCACCTGGCTATTCCCATAGATATCGTATTCACCCTTGGTATAAATAACATTCGCTATATCCTTTGTAATTTCTACTTCAACAACAATTCCCACTTGTTTCAATTGCTGCTGAATAATGACGGCAATATCATTTCGTTTCTCACGGTTAGGTGATCCATCTACATAATGCAGCGTAAGTTTCTTGCCGTCTTTTACACGAATACCATCTGTACCTTTGAGCCAACCGAGTTCATCCAGTAGTTTGTTCGCTTTCGCAATATCTGGTTTAATCCCATTTTCTAGTGAAGCATCATAACCGAATACACCGGGAGATAGTGGTGACCAGGCACGTGGATACGTTCCTAAATATAGTGTTTTGACAATCGCGTCCACATCAATCGCTGCTTGAAGCGCCTGTCTTGCCTTCACCTCACCCCATGGCGCTTTTCGTTGATTAATAAATAACGTATAGGGCAATCCATTGGTATTGACTTGGTGAACTTGGATACTGGCATCTGATTTCAACGAAACAATATTTTGCGGGGGAATCGTCTCGCCAGCAAGAACTTGCTTACTTTGAACACTTCCGATCCGAGTCGCTTCTTCCGGAACAATACTAAAGGTGATTTGATCCAAATATGATTTCCCTTTATTCTCTACTATTTCTGGCGCCCAGTTATATTCAGAACTTCGTTTAACTTGAATGGAAGCATTCTCTTCCCATTTCACAAATGAAAATGGACCTGATCCAACTGGATTTTTACCAAATTGATCCCCATATTTCTTAGCTGCTGTTGGTGATACAATCCCAAGTAAAGCTTGACTCAGGTTACCTAAAAATGCTCTGGATGGTGTCTCGAGATTGATTTTCACAGTGAACTCATCAATGACTTCCGCAGATTTATAGGGTTTAAGTAAAGCTACTGAATTAGCCGCTTTCGTTGCTGGATCGAGAATCCGATCATAATTATATTTCACAGCTTCTGCATTAAATGGCGTCCCATCTTGGAACTTTACGTCTTTACGTAATTTGAACGTGTAACTAAGCCCGTCAGGAGAAACCGTCCATTCGGTTGCCAGCCACGGTTTAATCGACCCATCAGGTAATTGAACAACCAAACTATCATAAATGGTGCGAAGCACCCTTACTGCTACGGCAAGGCCGCTGCGATGCGGATCTAGAGTATCAGGGGAAGTTGCCAGCGCATAGGTAAGCTCTCCGCCAACCACCGCCGTTTGTTTACCCTCTTGCTTTGGACTCACTGATTGTGAGGCATCCGAACTTCCTTTTTCTGCCGAACCACACCCCGTTAACACAAGTGCAATGGCTAACGACAGCGCACTAAACTTAATCCAACCTTTTGATCTATTCATGTCTAACTCTCCCCCTTGATTAATAAATCTAATTAGTTACTTACAGTCTCTTTCACATAGCGATTTGTTGGAAAAGGAAGACCCAAATTCCCTCTGAGCGTATCCGACTCATATTCCGTTCGATAAATACCACGTTCCTGTAGAATAGGAATGACCAAATCTACAAAATCGCTCAAACCATTCGGAACGCCCGATCCAACTATAAATCCGTCTGCTGCACCGCTCTCGTACCATTCTTGTATGCGATCTGCAACTTGTGTTGGGGTACCGATAAATAAAGGTCTTGGTGTTGCGGATTGCAGGGCCACTTGACGAAGGGTTAGCCCCTGTTCCTGCGCATTTTGTTTGATGCGATCCGTCGTACTTTGGAAGCTATTTTTACCCAAATCGCCTAAGTCGGGGAAAGGAGCATCCAAGTCATATTGTGTGAAATCATGATGTTCAAAGAAGCGGCCTAGATACGCAAGTGCTTCCCCAATCGTCACCAAGTTGGCTACTTCCTGGTATTTACGCTCTGCCTCTTCCTCTGTTTGGCCAATAATCGGACCAATCCCAGGCATAACGACAATCTCATCGGGATTTCTACCGAAGCCTACGGCTCTGCCTTTCACATCTTCATAAAAGCGTTTCGCATCCTCCACAGTTGGCTGACCAGTAAAGATCGCATCCGCTTCTTTGGCCGCTAAATTTTTCCCATCCTCTGATGATCCTGCTTGGAAAATGACCGGCCGGCCTTGCTTAGATCTACCGATATTAAGCGGTCCCTGTACGGAGAAAAATTCGCCCTTATGATCTAAACGATGCAGTTTATCCGGATCAAAGAATACTCCAGAATGTTTATCCCGTGTAAAAGCATCATCTTCCCATGAATCCCATAATCCTTTAGATACTTGTAGATATTCAGAAGCAATCCGATAGCGCTTAGGATGATCTGGATGTTCTTCCAGCTTCTTATTGTAGTTCAGCGCCGAGCCCTCCAGCGGTGATGTGACCACATTCCAACCTGCTCTGCCATCGCTAATATGATCAAGTGAGGAGAATTGTCTCGATACTGTGAAGGGTTCACTGTATGACGTAGATAGCGTACCTACCAGACCGATCTTAGAAGTTACGGAAGCGAGAGCGGATAAGATCGTAATCGGCTCAAACCGATTCAAGAAATGGGGAATCGACTTCTCATTGATGAACAATCCGTCAGCGATAAACAGTAAATCAAATTTGCCAGCTTCCGCTTTCTGTGCTTGTTCTTTGTAATACTTGAAATTCACACTGGCATCCACAATCGCATCCGGATGTTTCCATGATGACATATTGCCACCAACTCCATGAATGATAGCCCCAAGTTTTAGTTGTTTTTGTTTCGGCATCCTAATTCCTCCCTTTTTCAATTAACAATAATTCCTATTGGTTTAATCGGTATTAAGCTTTGTACTTACTGTATCACCGCTTTATGGGACGGTCAATCGTAGATAAAGATGTTCTATTGATGAATAGAATTGTTCTATGTAGCGGTTATTTTCCAATCGAATTCTTTCAATACATCCAGAAATAAGTGGGATACATCGAGGCTGGATTCTTTCAATGTAATGAGGATTGTACGCAAAGAGAGACCTCCCAATGCCTGAATATCAATAGGTACAAGATGTCCCTCTTTCACTTCTTGATGTACACACAGTTCCGGTAGAAAGGAAATACCCAAGCCTTTGGCCACAAGCTTCTTGGCTGTTTCCAAATTATCGATTTGATATTCGATTTGTGGAGGATGATCTAGTGTTGCAAAAAGCCGGTGGATCTTCACCCAATCCAGTGATCCGCACTCAAAGAAGACTAACGATTCGCGACCTACATCTTGTATAGTCAACGGTTTCTTTTTCACAAAAGGATGGCTAGGATGGACGAAAAGGCGAATAGGATCCTCGTAAAATCCCAAAATGTCTACATGTGGATGAGTCACATTTCGGACAAAACCGATATCGATTTCTTTATTCAGAAGCATCTCCAGAATAACCTCTGTCGGAGCCGTCGTTAATTTTATTTGCAGATGAGCATGTTTGCTTTTAATCCACGGAAGAATTTCAGGGATCATATAATTGGAAACAGATACGGTGCAACCGACTCTGAGTTCATTGTAATCCTTATTGACATGTTGAAGCTGCTGCTTCCCCTTCTTATAGGATTGAAGTATTTGCCCCGCAAAGGGAAGAAACTGCTTTCCTTTATCTGTCAGTGTAAAATTTCTACCTTCTCTCTCGAAGAGCAACGTGTTCAAATCACGTTCCAACGATTGAATTCGGGCTGTTACGGAAGGCTGAGATAAGAACAACGCGTCCGCTGCCTTGTTGAAACTGTTATAATGAATGACATAGACGAATGCTTCGATATTTTCAATATTCATTTAACCATGACTTCCTCTCCGACTTACCCATCATCAAGAACTACGAGAGTACGTTGTATGTAAAACTTCGTCCTGATTTTGTAAATAGGTAGATACCCCCTCGAACGCTTCCTGTGCATCGATACCTTCAAGTTGAAGAGCAATGGTTGATTGTTCTCGAAGTGACATACTCCAGGATACGATGCCTAATAGGCCTTTTGCATTTAACTTTTCCCCTTGTGCACCCAAATAAATCTGACTCGTATATTGATTAGCCATGGTCACAAAATTCAACACGCGGTCCAGAGTCCATGGTTGATCTAACGTAAATGTCCAATCTATTTTCATAAGAACTCCTCCTCTAAGCTATTATCCAAAAAAAAGAGACACAAACATCCTAAAAAGGATGAAGCATCTCCAGTTATCTGGTTGATTCCGATAATTCCGATTAATTTACTTGTATTTAAATTATAGTAAGTTAGACAACCTTTTGTCAACGGTAGCCGTAGAAAATATTCCATTTTTTTCTTTGCCGAAGATGTCCCTCATCCCAGCAGCTTCTGGTCAGTACGCCTAGTGTTGTCTACCTTCCTCATCCATGCAGCTCCAAGAAGGGTTACACCAGTCAGGAGGAATACGAATTGAATTCCAAGCCAGCCGCCGAATACCCCACCCAGCAAAGGACCAACCACAATGCCGAATTGACTTGACGATTGGTTTAAACTCACAGCTCTTCCACGGAAATCAGATTCTGCATATTTAACAATGAGCACATTCAGAGCTGGAAAAACAGCAGCAAAAAACAAGCCATAACTGAAACGAAGGATGCCAAAACCAATAAGCTGATGAACGCCAAGCTGCAGCAGATTGCCGATACCACCGCCTATCAACCCAATGAACAATACTTTTTCATAACCGATTCGACCGCCTATGATCCCCCAACGGGGACCCATAATGACCGTGGCAACGCCGACTGCTGAGAAAACAATCCCCGAGCTTAGGGTAGCTTTATCGATACTTCCACCGATTTGTACGACATAGAGTGTCAGCAGCGGCTCGAGAATCATCACGGAAGTAGAGACTAGTAAAGATAGCCCGAATATCCCCATTAATCTTCTGTTACGCGCGGCGTATTTAATATCCTGGATGATGCTTATACGAGCTACATCTTGTCGCTTGTGAACCTCCTTGACACCTACTAGCACGATCACAGCGGAAAGTAACGTAATAATGCCTGTTGCAATGAAACAAGCCCGTAAGCCCAACCAGTGACTCAACACGCCACCTACTAGCGGCCCGATAATTCCCCCGGCAGCCGTTGCCGTTGATATCACGCCGAGCGCGTATCCGACGTGCTTCTCCGGTGTATTCGTACCGACCAAAGCTATGGAAGCAGGGCCAAAGCCTGCCATAAGTCCTTGAAAAATCCGAACAAGAATGAATGTGAATAGATCATACACAAAATAATTGGCAAAATGAGCCAAGGCTAAACCGATACCTGAACGAATTAACATCGGTTTCTTCCCAAATTTATCAGCTAACGCCCCCCAAAAGGGCGCACATAAACCACTAATCAGAAAGCTAATGGAAATGGAAACACCTGACCACATTTCAAGCCTATTCTGAATACCTAGATCATTTTGCAAAAAGATAGGAAAGAACGGTACAGATAGGGTATACGCTATATGGTTAATAAATAAGCCCAGCCATAACATATGTAGATTGCGTCTCCAATAGCGATCCATTTGTTCCCCCTTTGATAACATCCAAGCATGAAAAGAACCTCACAGACGATGCTGTGAGGGGCATGGGGGCTATGATCAACTCACTAGCCGAGAATGGAACGGATGATGTGGATGATTGCGGTCTTTTCCAGATCACGTGCTTGTGGGCGCTGTTCCTTTAAATAATCAAATAACGCTTTCCTTACGTCTTCATCGACCTCGGAAAGTGCTTTTCCCTCGCCCTCCCATTCTGGGTGGGATATCCAAAACTCATCGATCCAATCGCGGTTTAAATACGTAATTTGGTAAGGTCGTTCTGAGAAAAACCCTAATTCCTCGCCCGCACCATTGAAAAACACATAGGTCGGAATATGATTCCGTCCATCTGCCTGTAAATAAGCGGCTGCAATATCTTGATTGTCTGGGTCTCGAAGTAAAATGTGCAGCTTTAATTTACCCGTCTCCTGTTCAATTTTGCCGAATAGCGGTAAATTTGCAATAACATCTCCACACCAGTCGTGCGCAAGTACAAGAACATCTATGTGCTCGGTAAGCCCTTCAAAATAAGCCAATTCCTGATCGGTCAATACATACCGTTCGAAATTTTCATGAAGTCTCTCCACATTTACTTTGGCGCTGCTAACAAATTGTTCGTACGTTAAGGCTTCCTGAAAGGCTTTCACCCTTCTTTCTCTCGAAATCCCTTCTGCTTTCTGAATGCTCATCGTGACATCCCTCCAGAAATGGTTTTCATACCGTTAAGCCCACCGGTGAATGGTTCCATACTGTACTTGGAATCTCTCGTCGCAAAATAGGTGCAACCTCGGTGGCAAATCGCTCCATCTGTTCACGCTGCTCCGCTTCGCTCAAGCCATCTACGCTGATACTCACAACTTGATGCCCATAGGCTTCATGATAGTTCAGGATCTTCTCGATCACTTGATCTGGACTGCCAATCAGGACAGGCCCATTCTTCACATTGTCCTCCAGATCTTTGAAAGGTGAGTTGTTGATCTGAGATGCCGCCGTTGCATGGAACGCATCGTAATAGGGACGAAAGCGACGGATTGCTTCTTCCGTGGTGTTAGCCAAATACAAGCTTCCAAAACCTGAGCCTACTATTGCATGTTGCGGATCATGACCATAAAAGGCTAAACGCTCACGATAATGATCGATTAACGCTTTGTATTTAGCCTGTGGATGGAATGTATTCGAGGAGAAAATCGGTTCACCATATTTCGCTGCCAACTCCGTTGACAATGTACTTGATGCGCTCCCATGCCATACAGGTATAGAAGGCTGAAAGGGTCTTGGCTGTGTCGTCACATTGTCTAATGGTGAACGATAGCGCCCCTGCCAGGTAACGTTCTCTTCCTTCCACAAACGCTTTAGGAGTGCATAACGTTCCGCGAGTGATTCCCACTGTTCCTCTTCGGTAATTCCAAAAAGGGGATAGTGACGAGGGTCGTTGCCTTTACCAATGATCAACTCAATTCTCCCACCTGAGAGATGATCGAGTGTAGCATAGTCCTCAGCAACACGCACCGGATCGAGTACGCTAAGAACAGTAACGGTTGTTAATAAGCGAATGCGTGATGTTCTGGCAGCAATCGCGGTTAGAACTACTGGCGGCGAAGATGAAATAAACGGTGCGCCATGCCGCTCCCCCACACCATAAGCATCAAAGCCTAGTTCTTCAGCAAAGACGGCCTGTTTCAGCACGTTCTCAAATTTCTGATGGGTCGTTAATATTTCCCCACTTACAGCGTTCGGTATATTCATCATTAGGCTAAATAAAGCAAACTTCAAGGTATACAATCCCCTCTCTACAGCAGGATCAAAATAGTGGAACTCTGTATTTATCTCCTTTTTCTGAATAGAGAATAGCTTCCGAGTTATATAAATCAACTTGCTTAAGAGGTGCTTGAATGTTCCCTAACGTTAGTTTATTGGTCTTTAATGCATGGAGCAAAGAAGGTATGTGTTTCTGATCAGTACCGATTAAATTCACGTTCACCGTTTCTTGATTGAATTGGATATTCGTTTTATTAAAATCAACCCAACGATCCACTTTATTTAAGCTTGCAAGTTTTAAAGAGTCCAATAATACGCCCATTACATATCCACTCCTTTAGGAAAATAAAAAAATAGCATGGATTCAATGATCCATGCTTCCGGATGACCAGTCAGCTTGTTAATTCCGATTAATTCAATGTGTTTTATAAGTTTTAAATTATCATTGTTTGACCGTATTGTCAACCCAGGCAAAGCGATTCCTTCTTAAAAGAAGGAAACACTCCCTGTTCCAACTATCCCCCTGCCTAGCTACTCGATTATGAATATATTAATAATAAGGAATTCATTTTCAAACAAAGCAATATAAATAAGAAAGACAACCCATTCGTACAATTTAAATGGCTTCGGTAAGCTGGATTATTGAAATCAACACTTATCCAACCCGTACAAAAAAGCCGTTGATTTTTGTCCCAGGTTTATTATATATTTAATTATAATAATTATTATTTAAAACTTAATTTAATTTGAATGGAGAGGTAAAAATGAGCTCTATGGATACTGCTAACTCAGGAAAATGCCCGTTCTCGCATGGAAGCGCTACAACTCACAAATCTAGTGGTACGACGAATAGAAACTGGTGGCCAAATCAGTTGAATTTGAATATTCTCCATCAACATGACCGTAAATCGAACCCTCTTGGCGACGATTTTGATTATGCCGAGGAATTCGGAAAATTAGACTACCAATCGCTTAAACAGGATCTTCGAGCTCTCATGACGGACAGTCAAGATTGGTGGCCAGCTGACTATGGACATTATGGTCCCTTCTTTATTCGTATGGCATGGCACTCCGCAGGCACATATCGCACAGGTGACGGCCGTGGAGGTGCGGGAACTGGCACTCAGCGTTTTGCTCCACTGAACAGCTGGCCTGATAACGGCAACCTCGATAAAGCTCGTCGACTACTGTGGCCTATTAAGCAAAAGTACGGCAACAAAATCTCTTGGGCAGACTTGTTCATTCTAACCGGTAATGTCGCTATTGAATCCATGGGCGGCAAAACATTTGGTTTCGGCGGCGGACGCGCGGATGTGTGGCACCCCGAAGAAGACATCTACTGGGGTGTAGAAACGGAGTGGCTGGGGGATAAGCGTTATACAGGTGATCGCGAGCTCGAGAATCCGCTTGCGGCCGTTCAGATGGGACTTATCTATGTGAATCCAGAAGGTCCGAACGGCAAACCAGATCCGCTTGCAAGCGCTCGTGACATCCGCGATACATTTAAACGGATGGGTATGAACGATGAAGAGACGGTTGCCCTCGTAGCCGGTGGACATACATTCGGTAAAGCACACGGTGCAGGTGATGCTGCGCATGTAGGTGCAGAACCGGAAGCAGCTGCTATTGAAGCACTAGGCTTAGGTTGGATCAGCACACACGGCTCAGGTAAAGGACGCGACACCATCACAAGCGGAATTGAAGGGGCTTGGACGGCGAATCCGACACAGTGGGATAATGGTTTCTTCGAACTCCTATTCGGATACGAATGGACACTTACGAAGAGCCCTGCTGGCGCACATCAGTGGACGCCAATCAATCCTGCTGAAGAGCATCTCGCACCAGACGCAGAAGATGCATCTATTCGTGTTAAGACGATCATGACTACCGCGGATATGGCACTGCGTTTGGATCCAGCGTACGAGAAAATTTCTCGTCGTTATTATGAGAATCCAGATGAATTTGCAGACGCGTTTGCTCGTGCATGGTTTAAACTTACGCACCGGGATATGGGGCCTCTTGCCAGATATCTGGGGCCGGAAGTTCCTGAAGAAGTTCTGATCTGGCAAGACGCTGTGCCGGCTGTTGAATACGCATTAACAGATTCAGACGTAGAAGATCTTAAAACAAAGATTCTAACGTCTGGCCTTACCGTCAGTGAACTCGTAACTACGGCTTGGGCTTCAGCCAGCACCTTCCGTGGTACGGACATGCGTGGCGGCGCCAACGGTGCTCGCATTCGGCTTGCCCCACAGAATGACTGGGAAGTGAATCAACCAGATCAACTTACCAAAGTGCTTACCATTCTAGAAGGCATTCAAGAAGACCTAGATATCGAAGTGAGCCTCGCTGATTTGATCGTACTCGGTGGCAGCGCAGCGGTGGAAAAAGCTGCACGTGATGCAGGTTTTGAAGTAACGGTTCCATTTACTCCTGGACGCGGTGATGCAACAGAAGAACAAACCGATGAAGAAAGCTTTGCCGTGCTGGAGCCGATCGCTGATGGTTTCCGCAATTATCAGAAGAAGCAATATCGTGTGAGCTCCGCGGAGCTTCTTGTAGATAAGGCACACCTGCTAAACCTGACTGCACCGGAAATGACTGCTCTTGTTGGCGGTATGCGTGTTCTAGGTACGAACTTCGGAGGCACCAAACATGGCGTATTCACTAATCGTGTAGGCACACTCACGAACGACTTCTTTGTTAACTTGCTCGATATGAGTGTACAGTGGAATCCTATAGGCGGAGATGTTTTTGAAGGACGTGATCGCAAAACGGGTAAAGTCATTCGTTCAGCAACGACAGTTGACCTCGTCTTCGGTTCAAACTCTGTTCTGCGTGCCATTGCGGAAGTTTATGCGCAAGATGATAATAAAGAAAAGTTCGTACGCGACTTCATAGCTAGCTGGGTCAAAGTAATGAATGCCGATCGCTACGATCTGAATAAATAACGTACTCTTATGTATGTATGAGGGTGTCCCAAACGTAACTATTGTTGAGGATCGATACATATCCACTCGTTGGGAAAGGTACTATTCGAATGAAAAAGGAGCTAAGCGGCTTGCACGTGCTTAGCTCCTTTGTTTTTGGCTTGCTCGCTCTACGGATTCGGACATCCACCAGCTATACCACATCCATAGCAACAGATAATCCTGCATAATCTCCAACTTGCTCACCTAATCCAGCTGGCACAATCTCACATACATTTAGGGACCAAGGTAAGGCTTCTTCTCTCAATGTGTTCATGACAATGGGCTCAAGCAACTCTTGCTGCCGCCCATAGATACTACCGATAACAATTCTTTCCGGATTGAGTACATCTACTAACATGGCAAGTCCCTGTCCTAATCGTCGACCTACCAGATTGTATATTTGCCGTGCCAAAGGATCCCCTTCTTGCGCAGCCTTGCCTACCGATTCAGCAGACAAACCGACCAAGTCGTTCATATGCTTACAGAAGGAAGGAGCCTTACCTTCTTGAATAGCTTTTATCGTCATCATTTGCGCGAGCTTCGCAATACCTCCGCCGCTGCAGAAACCTTCAAATGAGCCCTCCTTGCCATATCCCACTGGCCCTTCAGCTGCTAAACGGACATGCCCTACTTCACCGGCCATGTCATTCGTTCCACTATAAAGCTGTCCGTTAAGAATAAGCCCTGCCCCCATACCCGTACCGAAGGTAAGAAAAATCATGTTTCGACAGCCCTTCCCCGCGCCAAAACGCCACTCAGCTAACGCACAAGCATTCGCATCATTCTGTAATCCGACCGGAATGCCGAAACGTGCCCGAAAAGGAGTGACCACGTCAATCTGATCCCAGCCTGGCAAATTCGGAGGCGAAAGAATGAGTCCAGCCTGACTGTTTAACGGACCTCCGCAGCTGATGCCTAGCGCCGCAGGTGTCTGCTCAGGATGTCTAGACATTACTTTTTCCAGAACTGCTGCGATGTCATTCATGGCTACTTTCGGGTTATTTGGCGTAGGGAACTTTATTTTTTCCAAAATAACGACGCGATCTTGTTCCACAGCTCCTAAACTCACCGCACATTTTGTTCCACCAATATCGATCGCCGCCAGTATTGTCATGAGGGAAAGAACGCCTCCTCCAGCATCATGCATAATGCATGATAGATCGGCAGATGCCTCTCTTGGATATCCGGTGTTTTGTCCCAAGGCGCACATATGGTTACATCGCAAAGCGATTTCATTTTACCTCCACTTGAACCTGTAAAACCAATGGTTTTTAACCCTTGCACCCTTGCTACTTGCAAGGCTCGAAGTACATTCAGAGAGTTACCTGACGTACTAAAAGCAATTAATACATCGCCTGGACGTCCATAGCCATACACTTGCTGAGCAAAAATCATGTCCGGAGCAACGTCATTCGCATAAGCGCTAATCAAAGCTGTATGACTAATGAGTGAAATCGCTGGCAGCGCGCCTTGCAGCCTATCCGCAAGAGCAATTCCCTCTCCCGGAAATTCACGCTCAAATTGAGAGCTAACCAATGCGGGCAGTGGCCGACTGGACATAAATCCCTTCATCAATTCGCCAACAACATGCTCACAATCTGCTGCACTCCCACCATTTCCGCATAATAGCAGCTTACCACCTTGATGAAAGGCATGGTATAAAAGCTCATAACCCAATTCAATATCTGGCACGCAATCTATTAACTCGGGATAGCGAGTTGTCATTTGTTGCAAAATAGCATTCATTCAACATTGCCTCCTATTTTGTAATATATATACAACAAAATTCTGCCGTTCATCTCCTTCGTGAACCTATGAAAGCACCTTGAACAACAACGTACTTTTTCACAAAGGGATAAACAGTTTATTTGGTTAACATAGCAATAGTCTACTGATTTACTCTTGCGAGGGCCGTATTATAAATCGTTTCAATTTCAGTTGCGCCCTTTTCTTTACATTGTTGAATAAAGCTATCCCAATCATTCAATGCCCCATCATTGATAATGAATCTATCCATATTCACCGTTAAATGCGCATCTAATTGCGTGCGTAGCTGTTTAAGCCGTTCACGTTCTTCTTTATTAAATGGCGGATCGTTGACTTCTCTGAAATTAATACCATTCGCAAGATCATTAATTGCCTTTTCAGACCACTTAATGAGTTCCGGTGCGGAAGAGGGAACAAGCGGATGGTCGTCAGAATGAAGTGCTAAGCCAAGGTAACCGGTTCCAAGTGCAGATTGCATCGCCCTGAAAGGATCTTGTTTATCTTTAAACTTCGCTTGCGTCGCTTCAGTAATCTGATATTCGCCGCCAGCTAGTGTATAATCAACGTTTTCTACACCAAAGCTTGTCAGATTGGTTCCCTCGTCTCCATACATCCAGTCGATAAACTTGATAACTTCTTCGGGATTCTTCACTTTGGCGCTTATTGCGTACATTTCTCCAAGATGATCAAGTTGATATACGTTGTTGCGTTTAACACCCTTTGTACTTGCCATGACAGGTAACAATTCGAACTTAGCATTTGGATCACTAGCTTGAAGTGCTTTATTAAAGTTTGCACCAAAACCATTGTTATCTTGGTAGAAGAAAGATTTGCCCGTACTTAATTTTTCCACCCATGTTTGTGAGGTTGCTACGGAATAGTCTGGATCAAGAAGTTTTTCTTTATAGAGCTTATGAAGATAGGTAATCGCATCTTTAAATTCAGGTGAAAAAGGACCAAATTTATATTGCTTTGTCGCTTGCTCATAATAAACCTTCGTACCTGTAATATTGGTATATCCACTGCCAAAACCGAATGCAATTGGATTAATCAAATTTTCTGTTCCCGTTTTTCCATTTGCTGCACGGCTAGTAAAAGGGTACGAAGCTGGGTAAGCCTCCTTAAGCTTTTTAAGAACCTGATAGAGTTCATCATAGGTCGTTGGGGTCTTTAAGTTAAGCTTTGTCAATAGATCTACACGTATCATCGGAAGCTGACCCGACTGCAAGCTCCATTTGGTTGCGAGCGGAAAGCCATATAACTTGCCATCGACCTTTGTCTTATTGATTTCAGGCTTCTGTTTGATCAATTTTTGAAAATTCGGCATTTTATCCAGATACGGTGTGAGGTCAAGGAAAATATCTAAATCAGCGTAGTTCGAAAGATCATTTTGATTAACCATGATCACATCGGGAATTGAGTTTGTAGCAATTAGCGTTTTCTTCTTATCCTCATAATTACTTTGTGGAACACTTTGTAATTCAAGCTTCACATTTTTTCTTTTTTTAATTTCCTGAACAACGACCGAATTGACATCTAACGCTTGCGAAGAATGCTCATATCTCATCCATGAAAGCGTTATTTGTTTGGCAGAAACTGGTGATGTGCTTGCCGTACCTTTTGGCTTAACTGGGCTGCTACAACCTGCCAAAAAACTCCCCAATAAGGCCAATGAACAGCAGACGGTTAACAGGCCTTTTTTTTGAATAACCATGTTGTTCCTCCTTACTATTCTGGATTTGTTTCTGGCAATTTTATTTTATAAGCTAGTAGGCTCTCTTTGAAAGAACCAAAATAGTGTTTCATGAACCGTTATTCCACATTCATCGCAATGAGTCATTATTCCACTAGTTCCAACAGTCCATTCCAGCCTATTTCTGCTTTTTTCCATGGCTACTACGATATTCATTCGGAGAAATGCCTTCATACTTTTTGAACAAACGCAGAAAAGTGGTACGGCTGAATATGCCAATCTGATCGGCGATTTCACTAATTTTTAAATCTGTATGTGCTAACAATTCTCTCGCTTTAGCAATCCGAATAAGACTGATATAGTCCGAAATATTCGTCCCCGTCGATTCTTTAAACATTCTGGATACATACTTCGCGGACAGTCCAATTTCATTTGCAATCACTTCGAGATAAAGGTCCTTTTCATAATGCTTCTCAATATAATCGGTGATGAAGGTTACAACCGCACCTGATTTGCTTTCAGGCTTATATAACGTTTTAGCAATAATTTTATCGTAAAATTCGAGGATCAATTTCAATCTTCCATCAAACTCACTGGGTAAAAGCTCCTTTTGACTCAAAAAAGCATGTTCGTTCGCATCCAGAAAATCATAAACACTCAGTCGCTTTTCCGTAATATAGCGATTCCCCGTATTAAAGAACTCAACAAGCAAAGCCCCTAGAAAGTGATAGGAGACTCCCCTTTCTTTATTCAAGCTAATGATAGCTTCCAACTCTAGTTTCAACCCACCTATGTCACCTGATTTCAAAGCGTTTACAATTTTGTTCTCATCTAGAAATGAGTAATAGTAGTTTTGATCGATAACAAAATGATCCGCATCTAATATAACCATCTTGGATGAGTCTGTCCGTTTATCGATGGCTGTAATTGCATCACTATACGATTTCGAATAATCATCGATTTTATCGTATTTTTTTCCTAAACCAATAATTAATTCGCAATAAATCATGTCATAGGCAAAGGTCGTTTTAATCATCTCTAACGCTTGGTCTAGTTGCCCGCGGTCTTCCTCACTCTTCAAATTGACCATGCAAACATATAAGTAAGGCTCATATTCCGTCAAATAACAATTCACGTACTTCTTCATAATGCCCCAAAGCACATTTTTCATCTTTTCTAAAATCAATAACCGGTCTGCTTCCACAATCTCATAATAAAATCGATCCCTAAACTGAATCATGAAGCAGCAGCATAAATAACTCCCTGAGTTAAAATTGATTTCATTTAAAATTTGATTAACGGAATAATGCTGTGCACCTCGATATCCTTTAATTAAATTCGTGAAAAACTGCTCGAGAATTTCATCAGAAAATGTATTGATTTTAATATTGTCATCCCGATGCTGCTGTATCAATTGATTGACACTATTGCCGATCCTTTGAAGTTCGCTGCTGTGATGTGTATCATTGTTCCATTCATCCACTTTTTCAGTTTCTTGTAAAATATCTCGAATATTTTTGATCGGATTATATAAGCGAACACTAAATATAAAAGAGAAAGCTACGCCAATAATAAGTAAGCTAATGCATATCCAGATAATCAAATTAAAAATACTTGCAGACTCCTGGTTAAATGAGCTCACAGGGGTCATTGAAAAATACTTCCACCCAAAATCAGACGTCGTTTGAACTAGCCAGTTCTGCTCGTCACCAATCCGAATCGCCCTTTTACTTTGCTCCTCCGAAGAAAATCCAGCAATGATTTCCTGTTTCGCTTTCTCATTTATCCCACTGCTTTGCAGAATGATCTGATTGTTTTTATCCAATACAAGATAGTGTGTAGCCGCGAATATCGAGTTGTTTTGCAGTGTAGACATGATCGTAGGAATCGAAATCGTTGTCACCATCGTTGCCAAATGTCCATTTAAATATTGTGTCGTAATACTCGGTATGACCTCGCGGTAAGAATTCATATCAGCGTTGATCACTTTGGTAGGCTTCAATAATTCGAATAAGCTGCTTTGTTGTAAGCGTTTACGCCAGAAGTCTTTGTTATACTCATCAAATTTATAAAATTTGTCAAAGAAAATGTCAAAATTAACGATACCATCACTTAAATACACGCGTTTATCATCTACAAAAATAAATATATTATCAACAAAATGACTGATTGGATTCCGATTTCCCGCAATTGATCTCACAATCGATGGCATTTTGATTTTTTCTTCATCCGTAAGTAAAGAATCTGGTCGTAAATATTGTTGAATTGTTTCACTAAGCAGTAAGCTGTTATTCGTTGCCTGTGCCATACTTAAATAAATATCAATTGTTTTGGAAGATGCCATCAAATTATCAGTAAGTTTCTCAGAGGCATCCTTCTTAATCAATTGATCTGCGTTAAAATAGGAGATGATGCCAATAATGACAATTGGAATTAATAAGGAGGTGAAATAGAGCAGAATCTTAAAGAATAGCCTGTTCTTATCCAACGATTGCTTCAGATGTTTCCAATTCAAGTTTAGTCCCCCCATATATGATGCTAAGCAGCATCTCTACCTTCAAATGAATCTACATCCTCCGCTTCCCACAAATCCCAACACAGGAACTTTGTAACATTTATTCTCTATGTATAATTCGAATCACGCTATAGGAAATCCTTCCAACCTATGTGATTGTTATCTTTTTCCATTCAAAAACATGATAGCATGGGATCTGATAAGCGGCTAAGCATGAACGAAGGCCACATAAAATCGTCTACAACGTAGAACGAGTTTATGTGACCTAGAATGCGGAACGTTTTCAATTCATACGCTTCGATAACTCCTTGGATAGACGGTATAGCTGATCGACTTCCGCTTTGTTCGTGGCTGTAAACTCATCCTGATTTCGCGCACGCGAGCGATAATTCGAACTGATGCCTTCCTTCATCTGATAATACTTCGCGTTTATCGGATACAACTGCCGCTCAATAAATGAAGCTACACTCAGTACATCACTTAAGCGCTGCGCTTCTTCCGGCTGCTTTTCCCAATTATGGAGAAGCCACGCATAAAGGTCTGGATGAAAGTTAGCCATGACTCCACTGTATCCGTCAGCGCCAAGCTTCAATGTTTCCAGAAGCGTTGCTGAATTGGCATTGTAAAGCTTTAAAGATGAGCCTTTAATCGCTTTCAACTTTTCTTTGATCATCTCTACATCACAAGAAGTATCCTTCAAGAAGAAAAATCTTCCGGTATCCGCACACCACTTTAAGACAGAAGGTGTTAATAGACGCTTATATGGAAATGGACATTCATAGATACCAAATGCAATATGATCTGGCAGCTGTTCGATTAGCTTTTGAGCGTTAGCCTTCCACACGTCATCCGACTCATCCGCTCCTGCCAATCGGTTCGAAATCAGGATTACGGCCTCAACGCCTGTTTCTGAAATCGCTGTCAATTCTCGGGCCTGGTCTTCAAGCGAGTCGGAAATGTGTCCCGACGCAATAACGGGAATCCTTCCCGCTGCCTTCTCCACAACAAAAGCGGCAAGCTTCACACGCTCTTCCAAACTCAAAAAGAACATTTCGCTAGATTGGCATACAGCAAATAATCCATCAACCTTGTTTTGAATAAACCATTCAACCATGCGTCCCATCGCATCAAAATCAATTTCGCCAGACTCCTTGTATAAGGTAATCATGGTTGGCCATACGCCGTTAGGGTTATTAATTTTCATTTGACATCTCTCTCTCATTATTATTTTGCAATTCTACAAAATTCACTTCCTGGATGGGGTCGTGCTGATTTGCAGGTATAAAAAATGTTTTAATTTCACACTTGCCAAAGGTACTTCGCCAACTGCGATTTAAGACTGGCATGCTTAGATCTGTCTCCACTTCTCTTCCGAAAGCTTCATTACAGCGTAGAATCCAGCCATTCCCGTCTTCCGCTGGTTTAAAGGCCACAGCCACCACATTTTCAGCAGAAATCATAATTCCCTCAGAAAGTTGCGGTAAACTCCCTTCGTGGTACGTTTCCCATACTTGCTGCAACGGCGTATGCATTTCGTAGGCCTTTCTTACAACGCCGCTATCCTGCCACGATCCAGCATGAGGCGAGAGTATGTAAATAAACTCCTGCACACCTTGATCCATAAATTCCGATTGTTCATCACGTTCGCCAAAATGATCTGCAAAAATCGGACTTCGTACTACAGTCATTCTTAATTCATTCTCCAGCACATCGTAAGCGTATTTGGTATCGTTGATCAGAGATAGTCCGAATACTACTGATGATGGTTCAATTCCCTCCGCTGTACCAAGTTCATAACCAGATACATTCACCCACATTTGTCCGGGCACCTCGTTTCCATTCGTAGGACGTTCAATGAAGCCATACGGAATTTCAAACACGGCACGAGGCTGCTCGACATTGATTGGAAAGGCAAGCTTCAGCATCTTATGCTGTTCTCTCCAATCAAGCTTCACCTTGACATGCAACTCGGAACTGTCATGTAATAGGCTTATATCCTGACTAAGGATAGAATTTCCGAAATGACTAATTACCCTAATCGTCGCTCGCAGAGGACCCGTTTCAAGCACTTTCACCTCTGCGTTACAAAAGCGTCCCCATTCCTCACGATAATGTGTGAGACCGTGTCCCCATGTATCGCTGTGACTCTCATCCAAGACGATTGGCACCGCTCCGTCTCCAGCCAGTACTTCTCTACAACCATGAAGCTTGTCAATGACATGTCGGATATATCCAGTATCAGGATCGAGCTCAACGAAAAGCTTATTATTTTCTAAGAAACAACCCTCTGCCCGAGCGGCACCTTTTGGCTCCATCGGATCGCAAGCTTTATCCCGGTATACCCAAAACACCTGATAACCAAAAGCCGGAATTCGCCCCGTGATTAACGTATCCCATTTATCACTGGTATTTGTCCGTGATGCTCTGATCGATTGAATCGGCAAGGGATTGCCTGCAGCATCGGTCACGCCAGCCAGCTTCTTGTTAATCCCAATCGGCGCCTCCACTTCCCACGATAATGGGTTAAATACCACAAGAGGTGAACCAAGGTCATCTTGCTCCCAAAGCTGCCAGTCCTTCTCCTTGCTTAAGGATGTCACACCTGGTTTCATCGTATTAATCGACCAGGAAATCTTTTGAAGAGCAGCGTTTATTGCTTTTGCCCCGATGCTTAACGATTCACCATAAAATTCCTGAACATCGTCGTAAGCTTCCTTAATACTACAGCCGCCCATAATATCATGAAAATGATTGAACATGACGTTTTCCCAAGCCCGATTAAGTGCTTCAGACGGATATGGTAAACCTAGCGTCAAATTGGCTAGTGTAGCAAATTTCTCCGCTGTCAGCATCCGGTGCTCCACTCGGCGGTTCGTGGCCTTGGATTCCGAATGGGTTGAGTAACAACCGACTGCGTGCATCTGCATCTCATCCTTAATCACAGGGATATCCGGATCCATCTTCTTCATTGCTGCAAAATAATGATTCGGAGAGCTCAACTGAATATCGTCCAGATCTGGTCGCTTCTGGATCTCTTGAATGAGCTTAATATTCTCAATGGTCGGCCCCCCGCCATGATTACCAACGCCATAGAAAGACATGAAGGCATGACCGCTTGCTACGGCCACATTTCTGTGGGTTATGATCTTATCTTCCATGCCATTGCTCGCCCAATTGCCGTAGCTGTCGGCGAGCCTAAATGTCATAACACGGCTGCCATCTTCTGATTCCCACCAGAATAAATCGTGTGGTAACGTCTTCTCATGTGCCCCTGGACGCATGAAGACGTAGTAATCCATTCCGCCTTGCTTCAATAACTGTGGCATCATGCCATGATGACCGAAAGAATCTACATTGTAGCCTACCTTCGCCATTACACCGAATTTCTCCATAAAATATCGTTGTCCATATAAGCTATGCCTAGCAAATGATTCGCCTGATGGCAGATTGCAGTCCGGTTGAATCCACCAACCGCCTGTAATGACCCAGCGTCCTTCGGCAACCCGCTGCTTAATTTCGGCAAACATCTCGGGCGCATTCTCTTCCACCCATTTGTAATAAGCCGCGCAAGCACATGTAAATACAAAATCAGGGAACTCATTCAATCGATCCAAAGCGGAACGAAAAGTCGCTTTGATCTCCGCATACCCCTCCTGCCAGCGCCATAACCAAACCGGATCCAAATGAGCATTTCCAATTAAATGAAGCTTCGTTTCAACTGTCATGTTATCCCCCATCACGCATTTTGATAATTTTAAAGCCTCTATCCTTTTACAGATCCCAGCATGGCCCCTTGCACAAAATATTTTTGTACAAACGGGTAAATGACAAGCACGGGCAAGATGGCAACGAAGACACAGGCGTATTTAATATTTTCTGTCATGACGGCCAGCCCCGCTTCTGCAGCGCCAAGCTGTGCGGATTGTGAAGCCATATCTCCCGAAATTACGATATTACGTAAAATAATTTGCATCGGATACAGTTCCTTATCATTTAAGTAAATAAGTGCAGGGAAGAAGCTGTTCCAGTGAGCTACCGCGTAAAAAAGAAACATGGTAGCCATGACAGGCAAAGAGAGTGGCAGCACAATTTTCATGAAAACTCGAAATTCTCCGGCGCCGTCCATGATCGCAGATTCGTGCAGTGCTTCAGGAATATCTTCAAAAAATGTTCTCATCAGGATCATATTGAAAACATTGATCGCAGTCGGAATTAATATGGCCCAAACCGTATTGACCATGCCTAACGCATGAACCACCATATAACGCGGGATGAGACCACCGTCGAAGAACATGGTGAACACAACAAACAAAGCAAGAAATGAGCGCCCATACATATGCTTTCGCGACAAAGGATAGGCACAAAGAGCTGTCATCACCAGATTAATAAGCACACCAGCGGCCGTATAAAAAAAGGTGTTTGCGTAAGAACGCACAATGGCAGGATCATTAATAATGACACTATAGGCTTTAAAATTAATATCGATAGGTCGCCAAAACACTTCACCGCTGCTCGCCGATGACCCCGAGCTGATTGAAATGATTCCCATATAATAAAGCGGATATAGAGTAATAAAGATCATAGCCAGCATAAAAATGATGTTAATTGTATCGAAATAAGAAAACTTACGACTTTGCATCTCAATCCCCTCCGCTAGAACAATCTGGATCCATTTATTTTCTTGGCAATTTGATTTGCTGATACGACAAGCGCAAAGGCCAGTACAGATTGGAAAATACCTACAGCCGCTGCAAAGCTAAAGTCGCTGTCAATCAACCCTCGACGATAAACAAAGGTTTGAATCACATCTGCGGTCTCATACGTGGGACCACTGTACAATAATAAAATTTTCTCAAATCCGACCGAAAGCATTTTACCCACTGTCAAAAGCAGCATGATCGTGACGACAGTTGAAATCCCAGGCAGTGTAATGTGCAGCAATTTGCGCCAGCGATTGGCTCCGTCCATCGTCGCCGCCTCATACAGTTGCGGATCAATAGCAGTCAATGCCGCCAAATAAATAATGGAGTTCCAACCCAGATTTTGCCACACTTCAGATCCGACATAAATGGTTCGAAACCACTGCGGCATGGACATGAATGTCTTCGCTTCCCCGCCAAAAACCTTAATCACTTCATTGATGAGCCCATCAATAGAGAGGAAGTTAACCAGCATACCTACGACTACAACGGTAGACAGAAAGTGCGGAACATACGTGACGCTTTGAATAAACCTTTTGAAAAATTTTTGTTGCAGCTCGTTTAACAATAAAGCGAACACGAGAGAAGATGGGAAATAAAAAATGAGTGAATACACGTTGATGAGCACTGTATTGCGAACCACTTGCCAAAAATACGGATCCGTCAAAAATTGGCGGAAATACTTCATCCCAGCCCACGGGCTATGAAAGAAACCCTTGACGATCGAATAGTCTTCAAATGCCATCAAATTCCCAACCATAGGTACATAGTGAAAAATAACAAAATAGGCAAACGGTAATAGAAACATGAGATACAGTGGCATGCTCTTGCGTATATTTTTTTTAACCTCAACAACGGGTATATTTTTCTTAGTCTCAACAACTGGTGTCAAATATCTCCACTCCTCTCTTGAAAATAAAGGAACAGGCTGCCCTGTGTGTCTTAGCAACCTGCCCTCTTACTGCATGAGCTTCAAACGTTACTTCACGCGGGCTAAGGCATCGTTGTAAATTTTGACGATATCATCTGCACCTTTTGCTTTAAGTTGTTTAACGAAATTATCCCAATCATTAAGTGCACCGTCTGTCACAATAAATTTATCCATGTTTTGAGCCAAGTGAGCGTCAAGTTGTGTACGGATTTGTTTCAGCTTCTCGCGCTCTTCTTTGGTAAATGGAGGGTCGTTAACGAATTGCACATTTTCGCCTGCATCCAAAGCTTTAGATGCTTTCGTGTTCCACTCTAGCCACTCTTTGGAATTAAATGGTAATCCAGCGTGATCGTCATTGTTCAGAGCGAGTCCTAGGTAGCCCGTGCCATACTCCGATTGCAGGGCATAAATCGCACTTGGTTGTCTGTCCTTATACTTGTTGACCAAAGCGTCAGTCAATTTGTAAGTGCCATTTTCGCCAGTGAAATCTTCGCCTTTGATACCGAAGTTTGTCACTTCAATGCCTTCTGGGGAATAGAACCAATCCATGAATTGAGCAACTTGTTCAGGATTCTTAACTTTTGCGTTAATGACATACGATTCCGACAAGTGACCAAGTGCATAGATCAGGTTACGCTTTGCACCGCTCGGCGATGTCATCGTATCCAACATATCGAACTTCGCATTCGGATCCTTCTTCTGCAGATTAATATTAAACGTACTTGCGAAACCATTATTATCTTGGAAGTAGAAGGATTTTCCTGAGTTTAGCTTTTCTTGCCAAATTTGCGATGTAGCTGTCGCATAATCCGGATCAAGAAGCTTATCTTTGTAGAGTTTATTCAAGAATGTGATAGCACTTTTAAACTCCGGCATAGCTGGACCAAATTTGTATTGTTTATCTTTCGGCTCGTAGTATACTTTCGTTCCGTTAAAGGTTGTGTATCCGCTGCCAAATGCAAAGGAAATTGGATTGATTAGATTTTCTGTTCCTGTAAGTCCATTTGCAGCCCGGGCAGTAAATGGATAGGAATCCGGATTGGCTTCTTTCATTTTCTTCATCACTTGATATAATTCATCATACGTAGTTGGCTTTTTCAAACCTAGCTTATCAAGCAGATCCGTACGGATCATCGAAAGCTGGCCGCCAACTCCCTGCCAATTCGCTACAAGAGGGAATCCATAAAGCTTCCCGTCAATTTTGTTCTTATTGATTTCAGGCTGCTGGGAAATGACTTTCTTCAGATTTGGCATTTTGTCCAAATATGGAGTCAAATCAAGGAATGCTCCTGTGTCTGCAAAGTTCTGAATATCATCCTGTTTGACAAGCATCACATCAGGCAGGGTATTCGTTGCGATCAATGTTTTCTTTTTATCATCGTAGTTGCTTTGAGGAACACTTTGAAGATTTAGTTTGACATTTTTACGCTTTGCAATTTCCTGAACAGCTTTTGAATTGGTTACGATCGCTTGCGAAGCATGTTCGTACCTCATCCAAGTCAGCGTTAGTGGTTCAGCCGAAACAGGCGTGCTTGCCGTACCCGCAGTCGTTGCCGGTGCAGCCGAATTATTCGTTGAAGTTGTTGAACTGCTTCCACAACCGCTAAGCACACTTGATAGCACTAGTAATGAACCAGTTACTGCCATAATCCCCTTTTTTGATTTCATTGAATATATCCTCCCATGTAATTGGATTGCTTACACGAGGATCATAGCACACCATTTTTGAGCATTTGAATATCCGAATTGGCGTTTAAAGCACCGTTTCTCCGCTATTCGGATCATGATTCATTTCTCCGCTATGATGCAAAAAGTCATAATGGTCACGTGGACATCCCCTGGAAAACAAGAAGACCGCCCCCAGCTAGGGAAGCGGTCTTCTTGTTTTCCACCTTCATGTTCGGCTACTTGCTGCTAGCATTACCTGGCACAACAACGACTCTCGTTGTTGCAACAAAGCCGCCGTCCAGCGTTGTCGCAGTAATTTCCGCTTTCCCTTTACTTACACCAGTAACCAGACCTGTTAACTCATCTACCCTGGCAATACTGGAATTACTGGAACTCCACAAAATTGTTTTATTGCTTGCATTCGCAGGAGATACGATTGCAACAAGTTGTTCAGAGTTGCCTAAGCCTATTGCAACATTCTCCTTTTCAAGCTCCACCTTTTGCGCTGCAATCGCTGCCGGATCAACGTACAGATAGACTCTCAATGGTGCTTTGAAGAACGGCAGCATATCGCTTGTTACACCCTGCGGTAGCTTAGTCTCATCAACAACGCCGGTAAGGTTGCTAATTAAAGCATTAAGTTTATAATTCGCTTTAATAGCTGCAACATCCCAATTCACCGGCACATCAACCGAAGGAAGCACACCGTTCGCTGCCCCCGATTTATAGGAGGTATATGCTTTAACTGTAGATGGGAACAGGGCCTTAATCTCACTATCGGAAGCAGTACTGATATTGAAAGATGCAGGAACTGCAATTTCACGATCGAAGCTTTCATATTCTCTGATAATGTTTACAGGATCACCTTCCTTAATCCAGTCCTCGGTAATTCTGGAGAAGGCAATATTTTTATAGCTGGACAAGGATTGATTGTTGGAATCCTTATCAAGCGACGAGAAGAATCGGCTGAAGCTGATTAGGATATCTCCATTATCTGCTTGCGTTATAGCAGGGTAATGGTAGCTTCCCGTACTGCTTCTTGTATCCAGGGCAAGATGCCTTCTGTATTTCCACGTATTCCCTTCATCATCTGATAGTGCGACAGCCAACGTATTTCGGTTCGATTCCGTATCAACGTGAACGAATGCCCAATTACCATTCTTAAGCTGCAGAAGATCGTGCCCTACACCCGGATCCTGCAGTTCAGGAACGTCCTTGACCGTTGACCATGTCAATCCCTTGTCTTTAGACTCGGAAGCCACCACACGATAAGGTCTTGGACCATTGTCACGCATATAAGCTACAATCGTGCCGTCTTGTCTTTGAGCCATCGTGGCCTGAATGTTGGCGACACCTACAATAGGCTCACTCATCTCCCAACGAACCGAGTTATCCTCAAGAGGTTTGGAAGGATCATACTCTGTAAATGCCATAATGCTCATTTCCAACACATCCGAATACAGGGGCAGAATTAATCGCACTTTGCCGTTGCCAAGAGCTACCTCAAACGGCTTATCTTTGGTTTGCCAGCCGAGACGACGGGCGTATGGGTAACCTGAACGGTCTTGATAAATGACGTCCGCTACTGTCGGAGCATACAGATACTTCGTTGGGTCGCCGCCAATAAGCTGCATAGTCTGCGCGACCAGACCATCAAACTCAGCTTCATTGACTCTACGACTCATACCTGCTCCGCCATCTGCAACTGGTTTGAACAAATACTCTTTTTGCTCATCAAGCTTAGTTTTTATCGTATTCACAAAACCTTTTGCCAACTCAGGGCGCGCTACAACAGGCGCTGTCGCCCAAGAAGGTCTTGTTGCTGCTCCAGTTCTATCATCAAGTGACAAACTTATATTATCGTCTGGGCTGTTCGGATTGACGACACCGCCAATATTTTTACCGAGTTTAATCCCTACATTTTCAGAAAATGTCCAGTTAGGAGCTTTGTTGCCAACCTGTGAAAACTCATAGTTGCCTTTTTCGGCATAAGCATATCTAGGTTGGGAAGTTTGCCATCTGCCCGCTAATACGGGATACCAGAAAAACCAGAGACGGTCGCCGGAATCCACGTATACGACTGGATTAATATCAGCAATATCTTGTGCATTGGTCATTTCAAAGGGTGTCGTCCACGTTGTTCCACCATCCGCTGACCGTGCTCCCATAATTCGTGTCGTAGTCGCATCTCGTTCGCCATTTCCCTGAAACCATACACATAACAACTCTCCGCTTGGCAATTCTACAATACTGGACCCGTGTATGTGGTCTCCTGCAGCACCGTTATCCTTGATTGGATTGAAAATACTTACAGCTTTATCCGAATAGCTAAATGTTCCAGTAGGAGCAGCCAAGGCAGCAGGAACTATACTTGTTACAGAGATCGCCGCACAAACAGTCAGTGTAGTTAGTAACTTGAATTTCCCTTTCATCTACATTACTCCTTTCAATGGGTAATTTAGTTAACTTTAATAATGCATTTATAAATTGTTCCGTATTGGTTGCTTACAGCAGTGATCATTGCAGTTCCTGCTTTCAGTGCAGTCACGACCCCGGTCATGGAGTTAATTGTAGCTACAGCAGGCATATCTGAAGTCAAAGTCAGTGTGTTTATTGCTGCATCGGAAGATACCCCGCCTATCGTTAGGTTGTACTTAAGTGGCGTAGTTTCTCCTACGTTCAGTACAATTGTCGGCAAATGTGTAACACTGTCATTCGTCAGTGTAAGTCCAGCGCCGTAAGTTGCTGTCGTAACAGAATTAAATAACGTCCCAATCTCATTGCTTGCGATTTTAGAGAAGCCAATCGTTGGACCAGATGGCGTTTTATATGTGTAGTTCATCAACGCGTTCCCAACTTTGTCAACGACAACCGATGGATATTCATAGGTCTCACCATTGTTCATGCCATCCTTAATCATGATCGGCTTCCAAGTCAACCCTTCATCGGAAGAAAGCAATAAACTGAAAGAACTTCTATTACCGTCTTGCGTAGTCTTAACTGCACTTCGTGCGGTTTCTTGATTTGTAGCTATTAACCAGTCGCCATTTGGAAGCTTAGAAAGTTCAAAGCCGCCATCATTTTTCAAGTAAGGATCGACTCTCGGAACACTCCACGTTACCCCGTTATCGGTTGACTCTGAGTATGTCGTGTGCCATGCCATACGTCCGTTTCTGCCATCTAACTTACCGCTTCTAAAGTAACCGCGAATCGTGCCATCATTCTTTTGAATCAGTGAGCCTTGAATCGTACCTGAGCCCACAATAGGGTCACTAAATTTCCAGGTGATGCCGTGATCGTCGGTATATGCGCAAACTGAATTTGACAACGAATCCGAATACAACGGCAAAATTAATCGTTTGGTTACACCATCTGCAAGTGTTACTTCAATCGGTTTATTTTTCGTTTGCCATCCAAGTCTGCGGTAAATTGGCCCCCATGTGTTCACGTTATTATCTGCACCGGAAGCACGTTCAATTGAATTTTTAATAATTGGCGGCTCATATTTGGTATAACCACCAGTACCATTCGGAGTAAAGACTCCTGTGGTAAGCAGATTGACGACTTCAGCTGTTCTACCTTCATATACATCATCGTAAGGCTTTGCGGCATTCAAATATGTAATGTACTGATCGTATTTATTTCTCATCGAGACAACAAAGCTGTCTGTAATATAACGCGTAGCAGCGTCAAACTTTGAAGTTACGGGTACATACTTTGACGGATCCAGAGGACTATTAGCAGTCACTGAACTTGGTTTTACAAACTTAATATCAGCACCCTTGATGCCATAGGTCCATTGTCCATTTGAGTACTTACCTTCACCAACCATGCCATCGCCAACATTGGTATAGATTGGCTGTGGATAGTGCCACTTCGCGTTTCCGCCATTGCGAGTGTTATACTCATAGCTGCCCTTATCGGCATACATGAACTTCGTTTGCGTTGATACCCATTGTCCGTTATATATGACGCCGTAGAACAGCCAAAGTCTTTCTGTGCTATCTACAAAAAGAACCGGGTTGTTATCTGGGAAATCCCATGTATCATAAACAACAAATGGTTCTGTCCAAGTTTTCCCGCCATCCTTCGAGCGAGAACCGATCAGTTTGGTTAAATTCCCGTCTCTTTCGCCATTTCCGTTAAACCATACAGAGAAGAGCGTGCCATCTCGCAGTTCAACCATCGTAGAACCATGATTGGCAAGAGTGTCGACGGGCATCATTCTAGCATGGGTAATGCCTTCCGGCGCTGCTGCATCCGCAACTACAGAACTTAACATACTAAAAATTAACATTAGAGATAATAAGAGGCTTAAACGTTTCTTCTTCTTCAAACCGCTCACGTCCTTTCATAAATCCAACTTTTTTGTATACGCTTACATTGCAATCAGTGAATTCAACTACCTTTTATTCATTTCCGTATTTTTATTTCATAGATTAGATCCTCCCATGCCATTGGTTTGCCTTACAAAAGGATATTAGCACACCATTTTTGAGCATTTGAATAGCCAAATCGGCGTTTTATAGTACCGTTTATCCGCTTTTCGGACCGTGATTCATTTCTCCGCTATGATGCAAATAGCTACTAAACGTGTAATCCTTTACTTTTACAGTCCGTAATGCCGGATCGTCTTAAACTGCTCATCTGGAATAAAATAAATGGGCATCATCTCCAATATTTAGATAAACGTTGTCACGAAATACCCAAAAAATAAAAAAGGAGAACCTCTTAGGTCCCCCCCAAAAATTATTTACGCATCCAGTACATCAAGTATTCCATGAGAAAGACCCTCAATTCAACTCATCGTAACGGTCTAATATTTGTTTCGGTGAAGCAGTACCTACCCCGTCCAGCTTCCGAATGGAAACAGCAGCAGCCAAGTGAGAGAATGCTACCGCCATCGTTCCGCTGCAGCCTGCTCCCAATGCTGAGATCAAAGCTGCATTGAACGAATCTCCGGCTCCGGTGATATCAATGGGTGGCGCAACAGCTTCTGTCGGAACAAATGTACACAATTGATTTTCAATCCACATTGCACCTTTATCACCTAAAGTAATACAACATGGTTTGCCCACTTGATCCGACAATTGAAGCCCTGCTCTAACCATTTCGTGCTGACTTTCTTGTAGGAGGATGGAATTCTTATTTATACTTCGCAATACTTCGACTTCATTAGGTTTTACAATCAATCCACGAAATAAGCTAATTCTGTTGCGGCTATCGACGACAATCAGTTTCCCCTGGGCCGACCAATATTGCAATCTTTCCAATACTGCGGCATTCACAACCCCGTTATCAACTTGATCAATGACACCGATCACATCAACGTGGGCAGCCATCCGGTCCAGGTCCTCCAATAGCTGCAATGTCGAAGCTTCCGATAGTTCTGTCCGATTGACAAAGTCATGTCGGCTATCTTCCTGTCGGACCCCCTGCAAGCCATGTCGGATTGTTTTGCAATAAGTTGGTGTATAACGATGTTGATCTCTTTGAGAGTAAGAATAATCCACGTTATGCTCACTAAACTTATCCATTAACAGATTTCCTCGCCAATCATTTCCAAATACAGAGCAAATCGACACTTTTGCACAATTTAATTTGGTAAAATTAACAGCTACATTACCAGCTGCACCAGGAGAATGTTCCTCTTGGGTGATGGGCAGGTTATAATGGGGCGTTTCTCTGGACAACTCACTTATTGTCATGTCGGCATGCCAGTAGATGTCTAAACAGGCATCGCCGACAACGCCTACTCTCAAAGAAGAAATTCGCTGCAAAATATCAACTACTTGATTGCGTGTTAGTGAATGATCTCCTGGTGATATGAAAGGCTGATTATGGGGTATTTGCATTCCGATCGCAACCTTCTCCTTTCTTTCATTTACATGAATCCACAGAAGTTAAATTCCTCCATACAGCTGGAATTGTCTCTTGATGCAGACCTTCGAAATGATAACCTTTCCCTCCCAAGCTGGTAGGACGATGAATGATATTTTTTCGCGGTCTGTAATAATAATCCCAATCCTCATATCCGACCTTGCTATGATAATCTCCCAGTTGGACGATATCGAAATTGGCGGTAACAATACGTTGAACCGTATGGCCTAAGTTTCGGGAAATCGATAAGGCCTTCAGGAAAACTTCAGGTCCGGTAACCGTAGAGCCAAAGTTGAGAAATGCTCCACCATCTAGTCTGGAAACGGTATGTGCATACATATGAAAATCCCTGCCGCTTGCACCGCCCTGTGTCGCAAAATTCACATCAGGATGTTGCTGAATGGCATCCGTACCGATTGTAATATGAGTTGTGCATGGAATGCCCTGCTTCAAGCAAGCGAATAAGAGACTGCTGTCCCTATATGGGAATTGATCGTGCTCCACTTCCATTGCATGCATCAAGCTTTCCCCGTATCCCATCTTATTCCCATAGCCATATTCCAAAGCAGCATGAAGCCTACTGCCGGGTTCCTGCCACATGCCCAATTTCCCTTTTGCCAGGGAGTCCTCATCCAATTCCTCTGTATGACCAAATGCAGCCAGCTCAAAATCCTGAAATGCTGCGGCACCATTTAACGCCAGATGCGTGATGAATCCCTGTTGGATCAGATCGATAAGAAACAGATTCACTCCGCTTCCAATCACATTCCCACCCAGGTTGACCAGAATGGACTTCCCGCATAGCCGGATCGCTTTCAAGCTAGAAATAAATTCAGTAAAAGGCTGCTCTTCTTGACCCTTCCATTCTAACGGTTCTTCCTGTTCAGGCTTAAGTAATTGACCGAAGTGGAACCGATCAGAGCGCTCTGATACTGGAAATAACGTAAACTTAGCAGCATCAAGCTTGTTTGTGTATGTTAGAGGCTTAAAAGTTAGACCTAATTGCCTCTTACGCTCTAAGATTCGATGGAATAACTGAGGTATAGTAACCTGATGCAGCCCATGGAACAGCATTCCTTCTCCGCCGATCCCCACTAACCTCTCCACCATATTGCGGCGAGGACGGTAATAATAGTCTGGTTCTCTTTCAGAGGGTGTTGAATCGCCTTGCACCGGTACAATATCAAAGTTGGCAGCGACGATTCCGCTCATTGGCAGTTGTGCATTGCGGCAAAGACTTAGCGCTTTCAGGAAAATCTCTGGACCGGATATCGCTGAGCCGAAATTTAGAAACACACCGCCCTGCTCCATACCGGAAATCGACTGACACATCGTTTCAAAGTCTCTCCCGCTGGTAGCTCCAAGAGCCTGAAAATCAACACTGGGATGTTGATGAATGATATCCGTCCCAATCGAGATGTGACATGTATAAGGGACACCGGCCAACTGACATTGAACGAACACACAATCCTCGTAATGGGGAAATTGTTCCGGGTTCCGCTCTAGATATCGATATAAGCTCTCCCCATATCCTAATCCAGCATGCATTCCCTGTATAATCGCTTCATTTATAAACTTTCCTGTTTCCTCCCACATCCCGAAGGAACCGTCCTCAATCGAAGCGGCAACATCCTCTGAGGTTTCGCCAAGGAAAGCCAATTCAAAATCATGAATACTCGTTGCGCCGTTGCCGGACACATGGGTCAGAATGCCATGCCGTACCATCTCGATAATATAGCGTGACATGCCATTCTTAATGACATGAGCGCCCATTGACCAGACGACTGGCATCCCAGCAGCACGTGTTTGAACAATTTTCTCTACCAAAGTGTCGAATGCTTGTTCTGACATTGGATGCTTGGGCCATAACGCTGGCGTATCCGTATAGGGCTCTGCCATATTCTTAATCGTCACCAGATTCGTTCGCGTGTACACGGAGTTGGTCCGGATATTATCAAAAGAGAGCAAAGGTGCACGTTTCATTGCTTATTCCCTTCCTTCACTTCAAATTCCAGCCAGGAAAAGCTATCCTCCGCGATCTAATAAGAGGAGAATTTGTATTGCAGCAGGATCGATCGGTATTGCCGATATATGATGTCATCGGTAATCCAGCAGCCGCTACTACGTTACATACGATATGATCACCTCTCAATCGTCCTTCATATCGACAGGCCCAGAGCATTGAGCCACTGTTCTGCCTTAAGGAAGTCGCCTGTAATCCAATCCGCTCCAGCCTTCTCTAATCTCGCTCGTTTATCCGGATTTATCCCTTCTCTTCTTCGCTCGTCAGTTGCCAAGCCGATCGCGATAGCCCCTCGTTTTTTAGCTAGCCCGATCTCCACTTTTCCATCACCAATCACAGCCAGCTGCCGCCCTGACAACCCATTGTGCTCCATTAAGTCAACAAGCACTTTCTCTTTCGAGCACTCTGCCTTCCCGACAGGAGCTCCGACAATTTGTTTGAAATAATGGGAAATTCCAAGCACCTCCGCTTCCCTCACCACATCGGGATGGTCGGTTCCACTTGCTACATACATTTCAATGCCGCGCTGCTGTAGAAGATTAAGGAAAGCTAGCGAGCCCTTCATAAGAAAGTCCTCCGCTTGCAATCTACCTTGATCGAGTAACTCGACCTTCTCTTTTACCTGCAGCAGCAGCCGGCGATTATATTCGGCTTTATACTCCCATTCATCAAAAATTTGGGGGTTCCAAGCTTTACGGCGAACCGTCTCAGCCAACCAGCGCATTTGATAAATCGTCTGTATTCCCGTGGAATCCTCGATATAATCCATAATTTCTTGCTTGAGAGCACTTTCCTCTACTTCAGACAGCTTGACGTTACCCGTTATACATTCCTTCATAAAAGGAGCCATAACATCCTCCCAGCCTTCGCGAAGCGTGGACAATGTCCCATCAAAATCAAATAACACTGTGGTCAGCGCCGCCATCATGTCAGCCCTCCGTTTATTTGTTAAGTTACATCTTCATTTTGATTCTGAAGGTTTTGAGCTCATATGGCTTGAAGAATGCAGTAAAATGATCACTTTTCCCCTGGATAGCCTCGGCTTCCCGCTCCATCAAATTGACTTCCTCAACCATCTCAATGGCAAAATAGCTGCGGAAGTGCGCTTTCCCTCTTTTACCGCCATACTCATAACAACGAACGATCCAATCATCTGTGTCTTCTGCCCGCTTAATCGTATCCACTGATACGTGTTCGCATTCACAAGTGAAGAAGCTAAGTTTCTGTGGCAATCCTGCTGTACTCTGCTGATCCTTTGCAACTCTCATTGGAATGATCGGCGTATTCAATCGCTGTGCATACATTTGCGTGCCAGCAGTGAACCAATCTCCTGCATGCGGCAGCAGCGAGTAAGTGAAACTATGCTCCCCGATATCCGCAGCAGCATCTGGGCTGATCGCTGACTTTATCAAAGTCAACCGCATCGTTTGCTCGACCACATCATGACCATATTTGCAATCATTCAGCAAACTCACTCCATAATCCCTTTCCGATAGATCGATCCACCGCTGAGCACAGGTTTCAAAACGGGCATAATCCCAGCTGGTATTCCAGTGCGTTGGACGCTGTACATTCCCATATTGAATTTCATAAGTGGCTGTCGTCGATCGAATATTAACAGGAAAAGCAACCTTCAATAATTGCTGAGGCTCATGCCAGGACACCTCGGTAATGAAGTCAATTCGCGGATGAGTCGTATACAGCATCAGGTTCTGACGAATCTCCGAATTCCCATAGGTCCATACAAAACGAATGACAGCGCGCAGCGATCCGCATTCCACGACTTCGACCGACTTCAATTGCTCAATGTGTCGGGTTTTCTCCAAATAGAATATATCAATATCCCATGCATCATGATCTGCCGGTTTATCTTCATGCACATCCAGACGGTTGCCAACTTCTCCCTCGAGCAGGACATCACGATCGTTAACCTTGTCATATATCCGAGTCATCTGCCCATTGGAATTCCACTCCAGCTCATAAAATGGCGTAGATGCTCCTTTTCGTGAAGCGGTAATCGGCGTTTTCAGTTTGCTTTGCGCTGCTTTCTCGGGGATCTCAGAAGAACGTATGAACGTATATCCCATCGCTGGAATTTGTACTTCAATTAACGATTTAGACTCTTCCTCATCAATTTCGATCACTTCTTCCCTCGCCCAAGGAAGGGAATTAAACAGTAAATATCCGGCATGACCCTCGGTATTCACTGATTGGGTCAAACCTTTCATACTATCCATCAGCGGACCCTCAGCCAGTTGCTCCGCCTCCGCATATTCGACATGACAATCCTCATACACCTCGGCGATGGAGGATCCAGGGAGAATATCATGGAATTGATTACGAAGCACAATTTTCCAACTGTCAAACAGCGAGGCTTGCTGATATTGGGCGAACCCTGCTATAGTGCTGTAGAATGTAGACACCATCTCCGCATTGCGAAGCAAATTCTCCATGTGACGGTTCATCTTTTTATTATAAGCTTGGGAGGTATACGTCCCTCTGTGCAATTCAAGGTACAGCTCACCATCCCAACGATGAACGTAACGATCGGTAGTATTAACCTTCTCCTCCAACTCATTAAAAAATTCATCGGCACGTCCGGTCACCACCTTAGGCAAACCCGGCATATGCTCCAAACGTCTTCTCATCTCCAGCATCGTCCTTGTTGGTCCGCCGCCTCCGTCTCCATAACCGAAGGATAACAACAGTTCATTATTAATTTCCTTGTCGCGATAATCCCGCCATATTCCTGCTGTGGTTTGCGGAAGCACATGTCCATTATAGGTATAAAACTTCAGCATACTTGTAGGACTTCGGTACGGGTCGGGTGTCGTAATAAAATGCGTGAGGATCTCTGTACCATCTATGCCAGACCAATGGAACGTATCGTGAGGGAATCGATTGTATACGTTCCAGCTGATCTTCGTTGTCATAAAATAGCGTAAGCCAGCTTTTTTGAGTATTTGAGGCAAGGCCCAGCTGTATCCAAATACATCGGGAAGCCATAAATATTCACAGCGGGCACCAAACTTCTGCTCATAATATCTTTGACCGTAGACGAGCTGTCGAACCAATGATTCGCCTGAAGGAATATTACAATCCGATTCTAACCACATGGCCCCGCCGGCTTCCCAACGTCCTTCCTGAACTCGCTGTTCGATTTGCCCGAAAATCTCCGGATAGTCTTTCTCTAAATAATCATATAACTGAGGTTGGGTTTGCAGAAAAAAATATTCCGGAAATTGTTCCATAAAGCGCAGTACCGTCGAAAAAGAACGGGCCGCTTTCTCTCTTGTATGCTTCAATCTCCATAACCAAGCTACATCAATATGTGTGTGCCCAATACACCGAACAGTTACTTCATTTGTTTTAGGTATTTCCTGTAAATCCTCATGCAGCTTACGGTTAGCCTTACCAATGCTGCTGTAGAAATCAGGACTGCCCGGGTCACGCCAATCGATCAGAAGGAATGCCCTATCCAGTGCTTGCATAAGTCGTCCGTATTCGTAACCATTGCTGTCTAAAACCTGAAGAGTATGCCAAACTGCTAGCGACGTGTAGTACAAGTCATCCGCATCGATATCGAGTACAGCCAATGAGGAATGTTTAATTTCGTGCTCCAGATCACTGCGAATACCCGTATTGCCGTTTAATCCCGACCAAATTTTGAAAAGCAGCTCCAGCTTCTGCCCAACCAGCTCTTCCGGCATAAATACTTCCATGTGATTGCTGCCTACACCTTGGAAAGGCCTCCCATTCACATACAACAATGATTCAAACCCTGAGTTATGCCCCTCGCCTGTTTTTCCAAAATCGAATAACCCCAGGACCTTCTGACCAGCCCACTCGTTAGGTATCGTCACTTCAGCTCTCATCCATGCGGTAACATCTCTGCCTTTCCATCGGTTGCCCAAGGCTATTGAACCCCATTCGGTATCAGATGCCGGCATGCTGCCAATAACAGCTTCCACATCCACCCAAAAATCAAACCTAGGAATCTGCCTATGATTCTTGTACCGGTATTTCTCCAATTCCGTAATCCGTCTCTCCAACTTCTTCTCAGTCAGCAACATTGGATTCAAACTACTCAAGGTTATTCCTCCCGTACTTCATTATTTTTAGAGCATTCATTTAACGTCAACTGAGAGATATAAGTTATTAATTCATCCGCAATCCGCTCATGGCAGGGGTCAAACGGTAAAATCGGTTCTCTCACGTGTGGGGTTTCGTATATGCCTTGCCTGTATAGGAGTCGTTTAAAAAAATGGATGGACACATCCAGATGCTGATTCGCAAATGCCAAAACGGGCAGCAGCTGATAAAATATCCTTACAGCCTCTTCTCTTTTCCCTTCCGCGTACTTTCGGTATATCGTGGTATACACTTCATGCATACCAGTCGGCATAAAAGCATGAATCCCACGGTCCAATCCTTCAATAAACTGTGTCACGGCCCATCCTCCAGCAACATGCAGGCCGCCGCCCGTCGCTTCCAGGACCTGACTGTACTTTACACCAGCAGGAACCACTTCGATTTTATAGCTGCGGAAGGCCTCAATCTCGCGGAATAGCTTGGCGATTAGCGGCACAGGCACACCGAAACCAGAAGGATCCCAGTCTTGCAGCATCAAAAAGCCAGGATTAACACCGGCAATCACCCGCACATCCCGCTCGTATTGCTGATCATCCTGATACGGAATATTCACAAGGATTCCAGCACATCCAAGTCCGATAAATTGTTCTGCATACTTCAACCTTTCAACAGGAGAAGCCGCCGTTGCTCCTCCGATGACTGGAACACGGCCGCCTGCTTCCTCCACCACAACCTGAGTCATACGTAGCCTTTCCTCTGGTGTCAAGTGATATAGTTCAGCAGCCAGACCAGGCACAAGAAAGCCCACGACCCCCGCGTCCATTGCCAACCGGACATTTCGCCGCAGCGAAGCCTCGTCAAGCTCGTTCTGTATGGTGAACGGGGTGTTCAAAACCGTAATAATACCGCGCATGGTTAATGGATCCACAATTGCCTCACTCCTTGCTTTTAAAATGTCCTGTTCAAAGATTTTTGGATAGTGCAACCTCAGTATAAGCGCCTCGTCAAAGCGAGAACATCTCCAAATTGCCATATCGTGAACCATTTAGCTCCTCCAGGGTATGTGCCATTTTTCCGCTTATGTTTCATTTAACCACACGTACAAAAGAGGCTGCCTAATGGCAGCCCCTTTCGCTTGTTTGATTATTTTCCGAGAAGGTTTACTATGCGTATGAAGGTACGTTATGACTAGGCAAGAAGAACTCAAACTGAATTTTTCACTCTACAGGTGCTAGTGGATCTGACTGAATCGATAGACCAATACCAGCTACATCCGTTACATTCACACGGCGGACTTATAAGTATAATCACACCGAACGAGTGTATCACTTATTGGAGTAACTTTGACGCAACAAACGCAAGATCACTAATATCGATCTTATTATCGTTATTCATATCTGCAATCTTAGCTGCCGCCCAGTCTGTGCTATTGGAATTCTTACCGTAATAGTAAGCAACCATCGCAAGATCACCTACATTGATGCTTCCATCCTTGTTAAGGTCTGCAGACTTAACAACAGCTGCCTTGAAGGTATCGCTTGCATTGCCTAGTGCTGTTGCGGCACTGTCAACCTGGGACTGTGTCGCACTTTGGTTGTCTTTTACAGCTTTTGCTACAATGAGGGATGCACCGAATACATCCTTGGCTGCCTGCGGGTATTGACCTGCCGCTGTACCAACGACCGCTGCGTCATAAAAGCCCTGTGCACTCGTAATGGCTGTTATCAAAGCGGTCTTATCTACAACTACTCCAATACTGCCTACTGAAATGCTCTTACTGCCAAGCTCCGCTTGAATCACAGTTCCCTCTGGAGCCACACCAAGCTTTACCTGGGCAGCTGCAATTGTTCCGCTGGTATTCTGAACACCAGCCTTTACCTTGAAGGTTAGATTTAGAACCGGTGTACTGGCTCCAGATATCCCTCCCCCCGTATTAGCGGTGATGAGTCTCACTTTCCCAGCGGTGGCTTTATCCTCTGATACGATCTGGATGTTGTTTGCACCTGCCGCACTCACATAGTCAAATATGTTGGAATCATAAGATAAGGTGATGTCCTGGGCATAAACACTTTGTGTCACATTGTTCAGGCTAACTCCCACTGTAAAGCTGCTTCCAGGCTGCACACTGATGTCTGCTGAAATGGCAGCTGTAGGTACAAGCGGCTGAGGCCAAACAGGATCTGTGGTTGCATCGCTTGTGGTTACATATATCCGGTCTATGATTAAGCCAGATTCCCTTCCCCATAAGTTCAATTCATGCACACCAGCGGTAATATTCAATGGAGTGCCACCAGTTACAAGTGTACCCCCATTACTGAGATTGACCCATTTAAACTGACTGTTACTCACGTTCTGAATACCGTTAGAAGTGAATTTATACGTATTATCCAATCCAACGTGGACGGAGTCCGTTTGGAAACTATGACTCTTGGCAAGTATCCAGACATAGTAGGTTCCTGCAGTTGTAAAGTTGATCTTGTAATTCAGTCGGGAACCAGCAGCGAGGCTAGCAGCATCAGTACCTGGTGTGACAGCAATACCATCATCTGGACTAAATTGCATAGCTTTCGTGGACAATCCGTCAACAAGCGACCAGGTATGGCCATTTGCGGTGCCAAATACATAGGCATTGGCTGAGTTTGCTGCTGCAGCTTCTGCCTCAACGGCCACGATGGCTGGTGTATTAAAATTAATGGTATATACCGTAGCTTGTAAGCCTTCCCTGCTTACAGTCACCGTGGCCTTTCCGGGTACCGCCGATGCTTGTATAATCGTAACACTCGCGCCAAGATCATTTGAAGCAGCAGTAACTTGCGGCGGAACCGATCCTGCAGGAACATCTAGAGAATAGGTGTATGCACTTGGACTAAACCCATTCACTTGTGTATCGTTTACCTGGAGTGACTTCAAATTCGTATCAAAGTTTGAACCAACCAACTTGTCATCTAATTTGAAATAGTCGAAGTCAACGTAACCACCTGTTGTCTTTGTTGAATAATTGAATAAGGCAAATCGGTAGCCCATAAAATGAGGAAGTGTATATGACATTTGAAGTGTATTTCCTATGGATGACCAACGCTCACCGTCAAGACTGAAATAGAACTTTGCTTTATCTGTCCTATTCTTAAAGTCCAATTCAGTCCTTACATATACGGTGTTCTGAGTAAGGGGGACACTTGCTACTTCCACTGCTGACCCTGAACTTCCATTCACCATAACAACAGATTTTGTAGTGCCGGACATTTTAACACCGACAAACCCGTAGTTCTGTTGGAAGGCGGCAATTCCTGCATAATCCCCGTCTTTCATATGGCTAACATCGATAGCAATTGTTCCTGAACTTTCCGGTCCGAAGGTTCTTTGTGTAAGCGTATTTTTGGCATCAAGAATACTAGTGCTCGTTCTTCCGGTAGTGAGTCTTAGATACCCTGACCGATTGGTAAGAGACCAGAATCTATTATCAGGATTATGGTTCCATTGCCATACTAATGCCAGATTGGATCCATTGTAGTCATTTTCGCCACTAGCTACTTCTGTATGATAAGCACCAACTTTCTCATTTCTCTGATCAAAGTTATCTGATGAAACCCAGGATTTTGAAAGTGCAGCAGGAATCCCAGTGTCATTGACATCCCCGAATACAGGCCATCCATCCTGACTCCAAGTCATCGGCACAATGTAAGGTATACGTCCTACGGACCCATAATCCTGAAACAACATGCCGTACCATTTTCCGTCAGCCTCTTGAACAATCCCCCCCTGTGCTACACCAGCACTGTTGGAAGTACTACCCGATCTTAAAGCAATCTTTCCTTCATAAGTGCCATCTATTGTATCAGCCCTGTGTACTAATTCAGTACGAATGCTTCCTGATGGCCATGATATATTGAAGATGTAATATTTACCGTTAATTTTATGAATGTGCGAGCCTTCAGCTCCAAGACCACCGGATCCTCCGGGAGCGCTTGCATTTTGAATGATTGTTTTATTCATTCCGCCTGCTTTGATCGCTGTGGCATCTGAAGTAAGTTCAATAATCTTAATGGCTCCGCCGCCATATACCATATATACACGTCCGTCATCATCAAACAGCAATGACATATCATGATAAACACCACCGGCAAGCTCATACTTTTCCCATGTGCCCTTTTCTATGTCAGTGGTTTGAAAGATATACGTTTTACCCGTATCATTGGAGGCAAATACCACATAAAACTTGCCATTATTGTATCTTATGCTGCTTGCCCATGAGCCTTGCCCGTATATGTTCTGCCCATTCGAAAGCGTTTGTTTATCCGTAGACGCAAGAATATCATACACATAATTGACGATCTCCCAATTTACAAGATCCTTGGACTTCATGATAGGAACACCAGGATTCACGTGCATGGTAGTACTGGTCATATAATAAGTATCATTTACTCTGATCACATCAACATCCGGTACATCCGCCCATATTATTGGGTTCTTGGCAATTGGTGTATAAACGTCTGCATAGAAAGTTGTAACACTTTTCCCCTTAAGCATGGCTTGAAGTGAGCTTCCATTTACAGTGGTATCGCCTAAATTTGCAATATTCTCACTAGACGAAGTTCTATAAGTAGTAAACGATTTTACAGCTTTACCATTTACATTGAACGTTAATGCAGTGTCATTGTCATTGTCATTTATAGCTGTAATAACTAACTTTCCATTGGAAGGGTCTTTATACGCAGTTGTATATACACCCGTTGCTGGGGTTACATCCGAATTGACTCTTTTATAACCCGGCCTGATAAATCTGCTGTATTGACCAAGAGTAAACAATCTTTTATTCAAATCGTAACTTTTGACAGCACCATTATCATCCGTATGAAATGTAATTAGTGCGCCTTTGTCTCCAACAGAATTTACACTGTCTTTTGTGTTATTCCAAAGCCACCAGTAGTTAAACGCATTTACTTCTGCTACCGTCATATCCTTATGAATCATTTTCGCCCAATAGATACCGTCATTTATGGTTGGATCATTGAGTTCACCTATAGAAGCTTCTGTCACCCATAACTTTTTATTATAAAGCTTCGTTTGCGTCAACCACTTCGCTCCAAGATTTGGATCTTGTTGATTTACGGCATACTGGTGTACACCTACAATATCTACGCGATCCCTGCTATCGGCATCATTCAATGCTGGAACAGCCAGATCTTCGCTGAAATTTAACCCCTCTGGCATAATAAGCTTCGCAGTCACACCTTTTTGGGCAAAGGTAGGCTTTAGATAACCCTTTATAAAATTGTTAAAATCATCCCCAGTCCAACTGCTAGATTCATAATTCGGCGCCCAGTTTGGCTCATTTTGTATAGATATGGCTGAGATATCGATTCCCTTATTGGTCTTAAATCCAGTCACATAGTCAGCTAGGAAATCAGCATATGCCTGATATTTATCAGTTCTGAGCTTACCACCGATTTCTCCGAATGTTCCTGTGCTGCCAGTCTTCATAAACGGCGGAGGTGTCCAGGGAGTAGTGAAAAATTTGGTTACGTTATAATCAGTTTTTATTTTATTAAAAAGCCAGGTTGTACCATTAATATCCCAATTATTCCAATTCCATGTGCCTGATTCCGATACGATGTCATAAGGAAGCCTGTTTCTAACCATACTAAGACCTGCGCCATTAGAAGTACTAAAAAGCGCATCCAGTATTTCCTTCTGTGGTGGGTTTGCGAGATTTTGTACAATCCCTGTCGACCAGGCGTTGGATGCACCAAAGCCGTCGATTTCCTGCTTTTCAATATTATAATCAATATTAACTGTAGGTACAGCTGCAGCATTTGTACTCGTATTAAAACTAAGCATAGATGTTAATATCAGACTAAGACAAAGAGAAATTTTTAAAGTTGCTCTTGATTTAGCTTTTTCTTTCCCCATTTTTTACTTCCCTTCATAAAAAATAAATTTTTAATTAATTAACTAGAATCAGGCACGTTCAGCTTATCTGCAGCAAGAACCAGGATATTTTCACTTTTTAACGCATAAGCAATAAAAGATAACTCATAATCAGGAGAAAGCTTATTTTCTCTGATCAATCTGTCTTTCATCTTGCTCAACATGCCCTTTGCCCGTTTTGTATCGACTCTCTCCCAAACTGAGTATTGATGTTTCTCCTCAATCATCTGTATATTCATTACAATAATCTCCTTCTACAACATTTAATGTAAACACTTTCAAAACAACTTCTCATTCAACAATCCTTACTTTGAAGCCATGGGTCCAGTTGCTAGCAAGCATCGTGAACCCATTAACATCTCACCAAGGAATCTTTTTCAATTTAAAACCTAGTCATTCTACATAATAGGAATGCTGCCTGTGTTTATTAATCTCATTTCATTGCTTGAAAGAGTCTGTAGATTACTGTTGCAGCTTGTGCTCTCGTCGATTTTCCGTTTGGTTCGAAATAGCCCTCTACCGCTCCGTCCATTAAGCCTGCCTGTTTCACAGCCAAAACAGCATCCATGGCATATGCAGAGATCTGATCCTGATCAAGGAAATTCGAAGTTGTACCATTTGCTTGTACAGTTGTAGTACTAATCATCTTTGAAGCCCGATACATAAGCACCGCCATATCTTCGCGACTGATCTGGTCGTTCACACCGAAACTACCATCATCCTTGCCCTGCACGAGGCCTATCTTCTGTGCTGAAGCAATGGAACTGTAGTACCATGCACCTGGATCAACATCTGTAAACGCTGCAGTTGCAGAGGAATCCGCTAGATCGAAGAGTTGAATCAGCATCTTAACGAACTCTCCTCTTGTTACCTCCCCATCCGGATTAAATTGGCCCTCACTTCTACCGCTCACAACTTCACGAGCCGCTAAGCCAAGAACGGCCTCATTTGCCCATGTATAACCATTCATATCACTAAAGGAAACCTGAACATGATTAGCCGTGTACTTGCTGAAGTGAGTAGGTTGAAACTGAACTTTGCCTGTTTCGGTATTGTATTTTCCATTTCTAACAATTTCCAATTTACCATCTTCCGTTATATAGTAGATGACTACTTGATTATGCTTTTCATTAGGTGCCAATGTATACGGTACTTCTACTAGGACACTTTTCTTGTTAAATTTTGTGATTTTGCTACCATCTAAACTCAAATTAAAATCGTACACGACAGAACTTCCGACTTCTTCTCTTATATCCTGCGAAAGGTTGGCAGGGTCTACCTTGGCAATACTTAATTGCAAATTTGAAGTTTCCGACAGTGTGCTTTTCTCAAGAACATCCCGATTAATGGTAACCGTAGCAAGATCCGTCTCAACCTTTACCGTCTTTACGTCGCCTGATTCTGAACTGAGTTGTTGAAGCTGCTTCGCCGGCAGATTCAGTTGGATTTCCTTAACGTCAGAACCTGAGTTGACTTTAATCGTTACCGATTCATCTTTGGAATTTTTACCCGCTTCAAGTAGATCTTTTGATGCTACATCAATAGAAGCAACACCCTGATTAGCAGTCAATGTATCCAGTAACAAAACAGATGTACCTGAGGTGCCCGGCGATGGCGGAGTTTCTGTCCCTTGGGAGCCAGTTCCAGTTCCAGTGCCAGTTCCAGTGCCAGTGCCGGTGTTCGAATTATTAACCGACAACGTAATTCCGTTACCCATGTTCCCGTTGCTCTTTTCCAGCTGGCTATTGATAGGTGTCAAAGAACTTAAGGAGACGGAAGCTGTCCCTACTTTGGAAGCTTTAAACGAAAGTGTAAATAAATCCTTATCGCCGGTTAGTCCCAGCTTGTTTCCTGTTAACGTAAAAACCAGCAATATTTTGTTGTTTTGTACTTTAGGCGCAAGTACGTAAGCCTGATCACTCAGTCTGCTAGTATAGCCAGAATACTCTATTAACTGTTCATCATAAGTTAATTCTATCTCGGCAGCATACAAGTCTGTAAGGGCTTCGCCTGAAACGGCAATCGTAACGTTGTCTCCTAACTCGACACTAGTGGCCGAAGACCTCAATACAAATTCATCTGTTACTTGTGCTGCAGCTGATAAAGGTAATAGCGAGACAATGAGCATAATAGCTAGGAAGAAAAATTGAAATTTACGTTTCATGTTCACGATCCCTCATTTCAAGGTACGAATGGGAGACAACCGTCTCCCATCGCCTTCTCTTGGATTTAGTAGAAAAATAATTAACCGCGATGCCCATCCCTATAATGGACAACTCGTGTGGTATGTTTAACCCTAACGAATGAGCGGATCACTTATTCAAGCATCTTGGATGCCACATACGCAAGATCAATAATATCGATCTTATTATCGTTGTTCATATCAGCAATCTTGGCTGTTGCCCAGTCTGCGCCGGTGGAATTCTTACCGTAATTGTACGCTACCATCGCAAGATCACCCACATCGATGCCTCCACTGTTGTTGAGGTCTGCTGACTTAACAACGGCTGCCTTGAAGGCATCGCTTGCACTGCCCAGTACTGTTACGGCACTTTCAACCTGGGACTGTGTCGCGCTTTGGTTGTCTTTTACGGCTTTTGCTGCATTGAGGACAGCACCAAATGCATCCTTGGCTGCTTGCGGGTATTGACCAGCCGCTGTACCAACGACTGCAGCGTCATACAAGCTCTGTGCACTCGTAATAGCTGTTGTCAAAGCAGTCTTATTTACAACCACAACGGCTGCCTTGAAGCTATCACTTGCACTGACTAGTGCTGTTACGGCACTGTCAACCTGGGACTGTGTCGCACTTGCGCTGTCTCTTACAGCTTTTGCTGCAGTGAGGGCTGCACCGAATGCATCCATGGCTGCTTGTGGGTATTGACCGTTCGCTGTTCCTACGACTGCACCGTCATACAGGCTCTGTGCATCCGTAATAGCTGTTGTCAACGCTGTCTTAACCACTGCAATAGCGCCTACTGAAATGCTCTTACTGCCAAGAGCAGCATCAATCACGGTTCCTTCCGGAGCCACACCGAACTTTGCCTGTGTAGCTGCAATCGTTCCGCTGGTATTCTGAACACCAGCCTTTACCTTGAAGGTTAGATTCAGCACCGGTGTACTGACTCCAGATATCCCAACTCCGGTGTTGGCGGTCATGAGTCTAACTTTTCCAACAGTATCTTTGTTCTCTGACACGATCTGGATGTTGTTATTGGCACCTACCGCACTCACATAATCAAATACATTGGAATCATAAGATATGGTGATGTCCTGCGCATAAACACTTTGTGTCACGTTGTCCGCACTAACAGCCACTGTAAAGCTGCTTCCAGGCTGCACGCTGCTGTCTGCTGAAATCGTAGCTGTAGGTACTAGTGGCTGAGGCCAGACAGGGTCTGTGGTAGCGTTGCTTGTCGTTAAATAGATTCGGTCGATGGCAAGGCCGTCTTCTCTTCCCCAGAAGTTCAATTCATGTACGCCAGCAGTAACATTCAAAGTAGCTCCGCCAAACATACCGCCACTAGAACCACTGATATTCGCCCATTTATACTGAGGACCAAGAGTAAGACCCTCAATACCGTTAGTAGTGAATTTATACTGATTATCTAATCCAACGTGGATGGAGTCCGAATCGTAGCCAAGTGTCTTGACAAGTATCCAAACATTATAGGTTCCTGAAGTTGGAAAGTTGACTTTATATCCAAGTCTGGAATTGGCTGCAAGTGAAGCTGCATCCGTACCTGACGCAGTGAACACCGTATTAGGCCCGAAAAACATCGCTTTCGTGGACTGTCCATCAACAAGCGACCAAGTATGACCATTTATGGTGCCATATACATAGGCATTGACTGTGTTTTCTGCTGCTGTTTCTGCCTCAATGGCCACAACAGAAGGCGTATTGACAAGTACACTAATTTGCGATGTTGCAGCAGCGCCTAATGCTCCCTTAAAACTTACAGTAACATTTGCTGTTCCGCTTGCTTTAGCCGTTATAGTACCACCCGCAACTTCTGCAATAGCAGGACTTGGATTGGTATACGTTGCTGTTTTGGTTACATCTTCTGTGTGTCCATCCATATACTCCGCTGTTACTTTAAATGTTGCAGTTTTGCCAGAATCCAGCGTAACTGAACCATTGTCAATGGTAATCTTCTTCACCGTCAGTTCGCTGTTCAAGTCTTTTACAAGCATATTAAGCGTATCTGTTTTTCCGCCATAGCTTATGTCAATGCTTGTGGAGCCATAGCCCACCCCAGTGACAACTCCGTTGTTTACACTTACAAAACCGTTTTGTGCCGGTGTTGCAACGGCCTGAGCAGTAACATCTGTACTTGTTCCATCGGCGTATATAGCTGAAACCTTCATGTTAGCCTGATTGGTTCCGGAAACAATATCAATCTTTTGTTTATCAATGGATGCGTTGATTGCAACTAGATCATGAGCAGCTGTCTTTTGCTCGAATTGCCAAGAATCTACCTTGAAGAGATTACCTGTTGATGCTCCCGTGTATACCATATATACATCATGGATTCCTGTAGCACCAGAAACACTCGTTGTTTTTGTCTTCCAAACATCGTCTCCGCCTGTGTTGGAAATGGGAAGTGTCCCGATCAATGTGCCAGTAGCACTGTCAAGATGAAGCTCAATGTTTCCACCGCCCGAGCCACTTGCAACATTAGCTTTAAATGTTCCTGCGCCTGTAGCTCCAAAATCAACTTTGGATACCGCAGTCCAGTCCCCATCATTGATGTTGCTGACAGCCAGGTTTATACTGCTTACCATGCCTCCTGGCTGGGTAGTGGTTTCAGTGGATATTCCGCCATTCCAACCAATTGTTTCGGCCTCAACCCTTGTATAGGGATTCAAATTTTTGAGCTGCGGTACACCTGCGTAATCGCCAGTAATAGGATTGATAACCCCGTTTGCATCAAAACTTACCTTATTGATGTTTGTATTACGGTATCCATGCGGTTGCCCACCCATTTGTGGATACATACCGCTTTCAGCCATTGCCTTTGCAACGGTCTGCGCGTGGTAGGTAACATACCACTGGTTGTTGAATTCAAAAATCGCATGGTGGTTGTTACCTCCAGCACCAAAGAACGTAGCAGGGTTTGGCAGTATTGTTTTGACAAAGGTAAATGGCCCCATTGGGTTGTCACTTACCATATAGCCAATTGCTCCCGTAGGGATATCCGAAGGATGCCCGCTAGAGAAGTTAGTACAATAGGAGTAATAATACTTCCCGTTGTATTTGTGGATACCTGAATCCTCAAACAACCACGGTGGATTGATGCGCCCAAGCGTTCCGCCGCTTACACTCAAATCCAAACTGATCATATCCGCACCAAGCTTTGCAACACGTGCGGTTCCCGGGTCAGCATCTTTTCCTGTCGGAACACCGCCGCCGAAATACAAGTAACCGCTTCCATCATCGTCAACCAGTACCGCTGGGTCAAAAAGCCATGTGACATCACTAGCCCCAGGAGTACTTCTGCTTACCAATTGTTTTCCAATTGGATCTGTAAATGGGCCGATCGGACTATCCGCTGTGAGCACACCAATGCCGCTTCCATTATCCGCAAAATAAAGGAAGAACTTCTCCTTGCCATCTATCGTTTTATGTGCAGCCGCCGGCGCCCAGGAGTTGTTTGCCCATTTGGCCGCACCTTGCGCCCCTGCTGCAAGGATTTCCCCGTGGTCTGTCCAGTTCACCATATCATCGGACGAAACAACCGTAATCTTATTAATCTTACCGTATCCATTATCCTTAACTGTCCCGTCAGCATTGTACTCCAATACATCATTGGTCATGTAGACATAAACTCTGCCGTTATAAACCATGGCATAGGGATCGGCACCAAATTTTTGCGTAAATAGCGGATTGTTATTACCAGGTGTTTTCGCCAACGCTGGAGTGAGCGTCGAAGCTGCTGCCTGCTTCTCCATAACTGGGCTTAATGTGAATGCAAGAGTTAAAGCCATCGTCATCCCCAGCATTTTCTTCAATTTCTTCATAGAACAACCTCCACATTATTATTTGAATTTTCAATTAATTCTTGATTTGACTCCTCCTGATAGCACAAACCTTTTTCAGGACAGGGTAGCAATTGACTATTCCGTCTCGGGATGCCGCCATCTTAATCTACTTGTTCAATAACCTATGTATGATAACGGCTGCTTCCGCTCTTATTGCCGTATCATTTGGCTTGATCAAGCCATTGTAGCCCTGAATGATTCCTTCCTTGGCCAGTTGAGACAAGGGGCCTGCTGCATAAGCTGCTACCTCACTCGAATCACTAAAGTTACTTAAGTCTGAAACTGACTCGTCCAGCATTTTTCCGGCTATCTTCATTGCTCGTGCAGCCACCACCATCATATCCTGTCTGGATATGCTTAGCCTCGGCTCGAACAGGCTGTCGCTCGTTCCCTGAGCAATTCCCAGTTTCCTGGCTACCCCTACCTCTTTGTAATAATAGTCGGACTGTTCTACATCATTGAAATTGCCATCTACTTCTACATGAAGATATAAAGCTCTGACCAGCAAGCAAATGAAGTCTGCCCTGGTAATATTGTCCCCTGGGCTAAAGGTAGTAGCCGACGTTCCTTTGATGATTCCCGAAGATGCTAGCGCTTCGATCTCCGTATTTGCCCATTCATAGCCTGCGAGATCGTCGAAGGCCGTACCATAACTGTGTACAGTTGCAGTCAGACTTGGATCCAATGCCTTCACGGATAGCAGCTTAATATTGGCATTTCCCTGAGCCTTTCCTTTGAAGGCTATGGTACTCAGAGCTGATCTTCCTTGCTCTCCTGCCTTCTTTCCAACTTTTGTGAAGGCTATCGTCATTTTTCCGTTATCTACCTTCGGAGGTAGAAAAAAACCCTCCAACTTCGATTCCGCCTTAACCAATTCAACAACATCAGGATCAAACGTAATCACTGCTTCATATGCATAAAGGCCTTTTAAGTTATTTCCATTCACCGTAACTTCCAGCGCTTGATCAGGCAAAGCGTTTTCTGCACTTTTACTTAGTGTGAAGAGCGTATCCCCTTCTGCATATCCTACGCGGGGGAAACATGTAATTACCATCACTGCAATTAAATACATTACGAAAGTTAATTTCCCTTTTCTCATGTTAATCTCCTTAGAATGCACAATATCCCATCCCCGGACACACAGATAGTTAACTTATTCAATTATTTTTGTTGATCCATACGCAAAGTCAGTAAGATAAATTTTACAATCTTTCGGGAACTAAGACTCCTCTCGAATTCCATCTTTACTTCCATTTGATTACACTCCTTTTAGTCATTTGTAATTACCAAAATTACTGTGCTGTGATAATTACTGAGTTCAGTTTAACTTAAACACAATCATTTCAGAATGTAATTTTTTATTAGAAAAGTGAATATTTCTATGAATATACGATATAAATTCAACCAATAAGTGGATCGTATAATAGTGTACATTTACTGTAAAATAACAAACGTTTTACTTTTGGAATTCATCCCCATTCTTCCTTTAATAACTACGAGAAGCAATTTCTTTCTCTGCTGTCACTTGTGTAAATACATTTTCAGGGGTAACAATTCGTTTCGGCAAGGTGCTGCCTTTCACGATTTCTTTCACAGCTTGAATGAGATTAGGCCCTAGCAACGGATTACACTCAACCACTAAATTAATTTTACCTTCACTCATCTTCTCAAGTGCTTTCCTAGTGCCATCTACGGTGATGACCACAATATCTTTGCCCGGAACTAATCCATATTCTTCTATCGCCTCTAGTGCACCGAAGGTCATATCATCGTTATGGGAATATAACACACGAATGTCTCTTCCTTTTTCTTGCAAAAATTTCTTCATCACTTCTTTGCCTTTGGCAACAGTGAAATCTGCATTCTCACTCTTCAAGAATTGCAAATCACCACGCGAAGAAATGACGTCACGGAATCCCTTTCCCCGAGCAATGGATGGCGTTGATCCCTCTGTACCTTTTAATTCAACAATACCTATTGATTTATTCGATTTAGGAATTTTATCCAATAAATACTTTCCTGCTTTTCGACCTTCCTCATAAAAATCAGAACCAATGTAGGTCACATACAGCGATGGGTCAGTGACATCTACAAGCCGATCAATAATAATGACTGGAATTCCTGCTTGTTTAACTTCTTTCAGAATAGGCTCCCATCCCGTTTCTACAACAGGAGCTATGGCGATGACATCCACTTTCTTGCTAATAAACTCTCGGATCGCCTCAATTTGTTTACCCTGCGATTGCTCTGCATTTTGAAAGTTAAGCTCCACATCAGATTCGCTAGCAGAAATTTTAATGGATAAACTATTTGCAAGTCGCCATTGACTTTCAGAACCTAGCTGCGAGAAACCTAAGACTGGATTTTTACGTGTAGGCGTAGTTACAGTCGTGTCTTGGCTTTCTTCTCCAACCTTCCTAGTGGCTTCATCAACTTGAGCTTGCTCACAACCAAAGAAGCACATTAGAATGCTTATCGACACAAGCAGTTTGGTAAGCGCTAACAACATACTCTTCGGTCTACTCTTGTACATTTTATTCAAGTCCCCCTTGAAGATTATTCCGTGTGGAAATGAGACATATGTCGCTCTAATTGCCCTGATATGTGATTCAGTCTCGTAGAGACTTCCAACAGTTGCTCGCCGATTGTTAGCTGCGTTGAACAGAGTGATGCGACTTGCTCCGTCGAGGCTGATGACTCTTGTGATACAGCAGATACTTCGAATATAGCCTGACCAAGTACCGTTTGTACAGCGTTTAATTTATCTAAAGACAAGGTAACATCCGTAGAGCGTGTTAATAACTGCTCCATTTCTTCTTGAATTCGTGTAAATAATTTGAACACCTCAAAGACTTCCACATTCATATCTTGAAAGAATGGCAGTGCATCAGACATAGCCCCTACTGTTGATTCTACCTCTAGTAAGATAATATCGGTATATTGTCCCACTTGACCTATGGAGGCATTGGATCGTTCCGCTAGTTGGCGTATCTCATTCGCAATGACTTTAAAACTAGCTCCTGCGGCTCCAGCCCTGGTTGCTTCAATCGAAGCATTAAGTGATAATATCTTGGTTGAATTTGTGATCTCTCTCAAGATTTTCAGTATAGCACGAACAGAACTTGCAGATTCCTGGAGTCTGTTAACTCTGCCTGCTACAACTAGAAAACTAGCTTCGGTATCTCCTGCCTTACGCATTAGATTATGAACTGACCTACCACCAGTTTTACAAACCTCTTCTACCTCTTGAGCTGAACTTGCCATTTTATGTTGAAGCGAGAATACATCAGTTAAAGAAGCACTCATTTGTTCCATACGCGCAGCACCTTCCTCAGCATTCGTTGCCAAGTCAATAGCTCCACCCGCAATTTGATCTGTAGCTGCGTGTATTTCTCTTGCAGAGATAACCGTGTTTTCGGCTGCACTGCTCATACGCTTGCTAAATTCAGTGACTTCATTCACACTTTCTCTAGATTTCATGATAAGAGCTCCAATATTCTCCATCATCTGCTCGTATGCGAATTCTACTTGTCCAATTTCATCCTTCCTTTTCCGAATAGACAGTCTCCCCGTTAAATTGCCATCGGCAGCTAGTCTCATTAGCTTCACCATATGAGAGAGTGGCTTTCCAACCATGAATACAATCCAAAAACCAATTATCAAAGCAACAAGTATGTTCAAACCTATAAATAAATACGTCATCTTTTGAATTTTACTAACAGACTGGGTTAACTCAGCTAATGGGGCAATCGCAATGAATGACCAATTACTGACGGATGATTGGCGATATGCCAGCAAATTATTAATCCCACTCACGTTTTTATCTATGGAGCTGCCTGAAACTGTTGAATTCGCAGGTATGGAGATATCGTGAGTGTTCGATACCCTGTTATTGCTCAAAATAATCTTCCCAGATTGCGTTGTAATAAGCGTTTCCGCGCCATCACTAAGCTTAAAAGCATTAACCATCGTTTGTAATACTTTAGCTTCTATTTGAACGATTAAGATGAAATCCTCTGAGCCTACATTATTTTTACCCAGCAATCTCCCGTAAGCAAAGAGGGGTTTTGGTGAATCACCTAAGTACCCTTTTTCTTCAATGGGCATCCAGACGGGTTTACCGCTCGCACTACGAATAGTTTGAATCCAACTAGCCGTTCTTAGATCTGGAGTCAACCCTTCTCGTTGCGTACTTATGATTTCAAGGGACGTTTGAATGGGGATGAGAGTGATGTCCCTAATACTCTGATCCGATAATGCTAACTGGTCGAATACATCTCTCATTTCGGAAGTTCTTCGCTGCAATTCAGCCTTTCCAATCCCGCCGTTAGAAATTTGAAATAAATTTTTAGTAAATGTGCTATCACTAATTAGTTGATTCGATAAATCTATGTAAAACTGCTGCTTCATATCTAATTTCTCTCCCGCAGTTGTAACCAAATCCTGCGAGCTTTTTTTCATTTGATCAATGATTGCGTTTTCAGCAATACGGGAAGAAAATACACCCATACCTATGACAGAAACACCTAAAAAGCAGAAAAAAATGAGGAAAAGTTTAGTACCGATAGACCGACTTGGCCGTTGAAGTAGCATCCGTACGATGTTCATAACATTTGGCATGTAAGTTCCCCCAATTTACATATGAGAAAAACTTCTATCGAAGTCCTTCGAGGATGTGCGACCGCGTTTTAAAGGTTGTTTTTATCGCCAATTAGCAAGACGTTTTCGGCGACCGAAAACTTATACTTTCTAATGTGGTAAAAAGGGCATTACTCGACAACACATGTCAATTAATGCCCTTCCTTCAACTTTTACCTACGTTGTACCCAACGTCGTTGACTTAGCAAACGTTGTAAGATAATAAACATAAACAATAGAATGCCGATAACAATCTTCGTCCACCAAGAACTTAATGTCCCTTCGAAGCTAATAATGGTTTGAATAACACCTTGAATCATGACACCAAAGAAAGTACCTACAATGTATCCAACGCCTCCTGTGAGAAGTGTGCCTCCGATGACAACCGCTGCGATGGCATCCAATTCCATACCCATCGCGTGCAAGCCATAACCTGACAGCATGTAGAAAGTGAAGACCACACCTGCCAGTGCTGAGCAGAATCCACTGAAAGCATAAATGAGCATTTTGGTACGTCCGACCGGTAATCCCATCAATATGGAAGATTGCTCACTTCCACCTAATGCATACGTATTTCTGCCGAAACGCGTGTAATGTGCAATATAGAAGCCTAGAAACACAACCAACAAGGCAATGATGACACTAATCGAGACAAAGTTACCACCTGGTAAGCTGATCTTCGTTTGAGCCACACTTGTGTAGAAGCCATTATCGATGGTAATGGTATTAATACTAATGATGTAACACAATCCCCTAGCAAGGAACATCCCGGATAAGGTAACGATGAAGGGTTCAATCTTGAAGTAATGAATGATGGCCCCCATGCCCCAACCAAAAAGAGCACCGATTAACAATACCATTGGAATGACGAGGCCAGGCGGCCAACCCGCTTGGACTAAACTTGCTGAGATCATCGTCGTTAAGGCAATAACTGAACCGACCGATAAATCAATACCTCCCGATACAATGACAAATGTCATCCCAACAGCGGTTATTAGTAAGAAGGCATTATCAATAAGCAAATTCATTAACACTTGTAAGGAAAAGAATCCTGTATAGCGGAAAGAACCGATAGCGAACATGAGCACAAATAGTCCCATGGTCACAATGATAGGAATATGCTGTTTCTTAAGCATGCTGTTTGACCTCCCTCTCAGCCGGATAATGGCGCGTTTTCCAACGGAAGGCAATCGATTTACGGAAAGATTCCGATTGAATTAAACATACAATTAGAACTACGAAAGCTTTCACAACTAGCGTTATTTCAGGTGGTACACCAATCATATAGATCGTCGTCGTCAAGGTTTGAATGATCAACGCACCAACTAATGTTCCAGCCAAATAAAAGCGTCCACCTGTTAGTGCTGTTCCGCCAATCACGACAGCTAGGATCGCATCTAGTTCATACCATAATCCAGCATTATTGCCATCTGCACTTGAGACATTCGAGCTTAGAATCAGTCCCGCAATTGCGGCGCATAAGCTGCAGAACATATATACGAAGAACATAACCGTCTTCGATTTCACACCGGCAAGATTACTTGCTGTTGGCTTACAACCAACGGATTCAATAAATAATCCGAGTGCTGTTTTTCTTGTTAAGAGATATGCGATAAGGAATACAATCGCAACAATGAAGATGGAAAATGGAAGGGTCAATAGTGATCCTGCACCAATGAATTTATAATGGGGGTTCGAAATCGTAATAATTTGACCACTCGTTATTAATTGAGATACACCGCGTCCAGAAACCATCAAGATTAGCGTCGCGATAATCGGCTGCATGCCTATATTGGCAACTAGGAAACCATTCCAAATACCTAGAACAAGCGAAATTAACAACGCTGTCCCCACTGAAATAACGACATTCACTAAACTGCCATCCCCATCACTAATCATGAGGCACGCTATCGCTCCTGAAATGGCTACGACTGAACCTACGGAAAGATCCACCCCTTTCGTAGCTGCAATAACTAACGTCATACCAATGGATACAATCATTAGCGGAGATCCAAAGTTTAAGATATCAATTAGACTGCCGTAAAGATGACCGTCCCGCATTTTTATCGCAAAAAAATCAGGAGAGTAGATAAAGTTAAAAACTAATAATGCGCCTAAAAAAATTAGTGGCCAAAACAAATGATGTTTCACCATGTCGATTAACCTCCCGCAATTGCCTTCATGACATTTTTCTGACTGATCTCATCGCCAACCATTTCTTTCACTTTGTGACGATCTCGCAGTACGACGATTTTATGACTGACACGTAAAACTTCTTCAAGTTCGGATGAAATAAAGAGAACGGACATCCCTTTCTGTGCTAATGACAAAACTAATTTCTGAATTTCAGCTTTCGCTCCAATATCAATTCCTCTAGTAGGTTCATCTAAAATCAATAAACTTGGATCCGTGAGCAACCAACGAGCAAGCAATACTTTCTGTTGATTCCCGCCGCTTAAATTTTTAATTAGATGTTCAGGGTTAGGTGGGTTAATGTTTAATGCGCGAATATATTCATCTGCCATTTCATCCTGGCGTTTTCTTGAGATCGTTTTAAACCAGCCTTGAGATGCTTGAAGGGCTAGAATGATATTTTCTCGTACGGTCAAATCATCAATAATACCTTCTAATTTACGGTTCTCGGAGCAAAATGCGATACCTTGATCAATGGCTTGTCTTGGCGTATGAATCGCATCACTTGAACCTGCAATCGTCATTTCACCAGAATCAGCCTTATCTGCTGCAAAGAATAATCTAGCTAGTTCCGTTCTGCCTGAACCTAACAAGCCCGCTAGACCAACGATCTCTCCTTTATGAATCGTGAGATCAACAGGTTCAATGGAACCTTTCTTCCCAAAATCGGTTGCTTGGATGAATACTTCATGACTAATTTGATTAGCTGCATCACCTTTTGGCAACTCTTCCAGTAGCTCAAGGTCTTTACCAATCATCTTGGAAACCAGCTCTATACGAGGAAGATCTTTGGCTAAATATTCCCCAATAAACTCTCCATTGCGGAGTATGGTTATGCGATCTGAAATGTCGTAAACCTGATCCAAGAAATGAGTGACGAATAGAATCGCAAGTCCTTCATTTTTCAATCGGGTCATGACAGAGAATAGTTGTATAACCTCGCCCCTATCTAAACTGGAGGTTGGTTCATCTAGAATTAACACTTTGGCCGAAATACTTAAGGCTCTGGCAATCGCTACAAGTTGTTGAACAGCTACGGAATACACATGCAAGGGTTGTGTTACGTCGATTTCAAGATTCATTCTCTTTTTCAATAATTGCCCTGCATCTTCATTCATTTTTTTCCATAAAATACGACCGAAACGGCGTGGTTCACGCCCAATATAAATATTTTCTGCTACGGACAAATTCGAGCAGAGGTTAACCTCTTGGTAAACCGTACTAATACCTGCATTTTGCGCGTCAAGCGGGCTAAGAATTCGAATTGGCTGTTTATCCATCTCAACGATACCCTGATCAATGGAGTGAACACCTGTAAGTACTTTAATTAGTGTGGATTTACCTGCCCCATTTTCACCCATTAATGCATGAACTTCACCAGGGAACATTCTGAAATTAACGTTAGTTAACGCCTTAACACCCGGAAACTGCTTATGAATTCCGGTCATCTGCAATACCGGACCACCCTGTTTCATAATGCCACTCCTCTCCTATATGAACTAGAGCTACTCCATACTAGTAAGATGGAGCAGCTCTGCCCTTTTTATTTATGATAAATAAAGGCTGTAGACAATCTCTTAGTACTGACGGTTCGGCAATTCACGTTTCGCATCTTCCGAAGTAAATACGCCTTCTTTCGTAACAATACGTTTCGGCAGTTCTTTACCACTAAGTACATCTTTAGCAGCTTGCATCAATTGTCCGCCAAGAAGTGGGTTACACTCGACGATGAAGTTAATTTTCCCTTCGCTTGCCGCTACGAAGCCGTCTTTCACGCCATCAACCGAGATAATGATGATATCTTTACCTGGTTTAAGACCTGCTTCTTCAATCGCTTGAATAGCTCCTAGTGCCATATCATCGTTATGTGCATAGAGAACATTAATGTTCTTATTGGCTTTCAAGAATGCTTGCATAACCTCTTTACCTTTGGCACGTGTAAAATCACCCGTTTGTGAAGCAATGATTTTAAGATTTGGATTTGATTTAATAATTTCGCCAAACCCAGCTTTACGATCATTCGCAGGAGCAGAACCAGTAGTTCCTTGAAGCTCTACGATATTAACTGTTTCTTTCGCATCTTTATATTTGTCAACCAACCATTTCCCTGCGCTACGGCCTTCTTCCACGAAATCTGAACCAATGAATGTTCTGTAAAGGGAAGTATCCTTCGAATCTACAGCTCTATCCGTTAAGATAACTGGAATGCCAGCATCTTTCGCTTCTTTCAATACAGTATCCCAACCGGATTCAACTACCGGGGAGAACGCGATAACATCAACTTTTTGTTGGATATATGTACGAATTGATTTTATTTGATTTTCTTGTTTTTGTTGCGCATCGGAGAATTTCAATTCAATGCCTGCTTCTTTCGCAGAATCTTGAACGGATTTCGTATTCGCTGAACGCCATCCGCTCTCAGCACCTACTTGAGCAAAACCCATTGTGATTTTCTTGTCCGCTTTAGCTGTAGCTACTGCTGCTGTGCTTGGGCTTACCGCCGCTGCTGCAGTTGTGCTGCTAGCTGTCTTGCTTTCTCCTGAATTACCACAAGCTGCTGTGAACATCATCATTGCTGAAGCTACTAATACTACCCCTAGAGATCTTTTCATTTATATTTCCTCCCTTATTTCACCTGTTTGCTTCGGTGTAACTAAATTATAGGATACGAATTGTGCAAGGGTATACGGAGTTTCGTTGACACTTCTTATAAATTATTATTCACTTTTGGAGCTTCCAAAATAAAAACAGTACTTTTTTATTCAAAAAGTGTAGTTTTTTGTTTGATGATTGCGTTTTCAAAATGATTGATTCATAATTTACAATAAGCTTTCGACACTTCAGATCTAATGAAAGGTATTTGTACGATGGATATATATCGAAAAATAACTTCTAGCCTTCGGGCCAAACTTCTAACGATGTTTGTTATACTCACCTGTCTTCCATTAATTGTTGTAGGTCTCATTTCCTATCATAAATCGTACAATACCGTATTTAATAACAGCAAAGCTGCCACGATGATGCTTGCAACACAATTAGCCACGGACATTGATAATGTATTTACAGATACAAAGAAACTACTGGAACTCGAGAAAAATCCCAATGTTTTACATTTTCTCTTCTCGCAAACAGATTCAAATTTAGATGCGCGAGAGATTTTACAAACGATGTCTTCCTATAGACAGACGTATCAATATGATGGCGTGTTGAACATAACCATGATTAATCTATATGGCCGAGGGATTAGCGAGAGGAAAGGTGTCTTTCAACTTAATAAGAACGCATTACGAAATCCGCATTTTGACTATCTGATTCAAAATCCTGAAGCTGTCTTGAATATCCCGCCTGATGATCCTGCTTCGATAGATCCATTAGATGGGTTTCAATACAAAAAACATAATATTATATCTATCGTTTCCACCGTTAAACAACGCGTTACCCATGAAGTCATTGGATTCATTATTATTGATGTCGACGACAGTATTGTAAAAAAGTTTTGTGATAACGTCATTATAGGGAAAAGCGGCTTCTTCTATGTCGCAGACAACAAAGGGAATGCCATTTTCTTACCATCTAAAGGAAGCAACAATTTAAAATGGTTACAAAACAAAAATATTGCTTCCATAATTGGAAACAAAAATAAAGACTATGTGGATTCTTCGGAAGGTAAACCAGAATTCATTGTAACTTCCCCCTCTACGTCCACGGGTTGGAATATCGTTGGGGTGGTACCACTGCAAGAAATTGTGGAGGAAGCCAATTCGATTCGTCAACTCATTATCATTAGCGTTATGCTTAGCATCATATTTGCGATAACCTTGCATTTCTTTGTCTCTACTCGCTTGACTCGACCTGTTCGAATACTTAAAAATAAAATGCAACTCGCAGCATCTGGCTTTCTTGAAGCAAAAGTCGTTCTTACGGGTACAGATGAAATCTCCGATTTAGGAAACAGCTTTAATATTATGATTGGGAAAATTCGCACGTTGCTAGACCAGAGCATTAAAGAACAGCAAGAAATCAAGAAATCGGAGCTTAGAGCACTGCAAGCCCAAATTAACCCTCATTTCTTGTACAACACATTGGATTCCATACTTTGGCTGGCACAATCGGAGAAAAAGGATCAAGTTGTTCAGATGGTTATGGCTTTATCCAAACTGTTTCGAATCAGCTTAAGTAAAGGGAAGGATTGGATCACTTTTGAGAAGGAAATTGAACATCTCCAAAGCTATTTAACCATCCAACAGATGCGGTATCGGGATATTTTAGATTATGAAATTGCCATAGATTCAAGCTTGTATTCGTTACTTATCCTTAAAATGACCTTGCAACCCATTGTTGAAAATGCCCTTTATCATGGGCTTAAAAATAAGCGTGGCAAAGGGCTAATTCGAATTACAGCGAAGGTTGAGGATGAGAATAATTTCCTGATTGAGATTGAAGATAACGGTAAGGGTATTACAGAAGAACGTCTTCAACAACTTCGGCAGGATTTAATGGAACCACATACCCCCAAAGAAACTGGAAATGAAGTATCCGGAGGGTTCGGATTACACAATGTTCATAGACGAATTCGCTTATATTATGGAGAAGCTTATGGCGTACGGGTAGACAGCATTGAAGGTGAAGGAACGATTGTAAGCATTCGAATACCGTGTGATTGGGGATGATGTTGCATGAAAAAAATATTGCTCGTTGACGATGAAATTTTAATTAGGGAAATCATTCGTGATTGTATTGATTGGGAGAAGGAAGGGTTTATTTACTGTGGCGATGCATCAGATGGCGAGGTTGCACTACCGATTATAGAAAGAGTTCAGCCTGACATCTTAATTACGGATATTCTGATGCCTTTCATGAACGGGCTGGAACTAAGCAGCATTATGAGCAAGCAGTTTCCGGATATGAAGATCATCATTATTAGCGGCCACGCTGAGTTTGAATATGCAAGAACAGCGATGCAAATTGGTGTAGAAGAATACTGTTTGAAACCAATTAGCCCTAATGAGCTCTTGAAGGTTCTTCACAAAGTCAGTCAAGAAATTGATAAGGAACGAGACATACAATCACAGCTCCAACTACTTAAAGATAAAGAAAATGAACATAGTATCATTTCACAAGATAAGTTATTGAACGATCTCTGTAGTGGTTTCATGACAACTTCAGAGGTGATGCATCATAGCGCTTCTATTCAATTGAATATCATCGCTCATTATTATGTCGTAACTGTACTAGATTTACGCGAAACCGAGGCATATAAGCATAAAGACATGAACGCTATGTATGAACATGAGCGCTTACTTTTGGACAAGTGCATCCAATTGAAGGAGAAGTTTAAGCATTTGATGTTTCAACGTAGCCGTTCAGAATGCGTTTGGATTATTAAGAGCGACACTTTAGAGAATTTAAAACTTGAGTTACAGGTATTTCAGGATTTACAGAAAGAGATCTCCGAAGAGGCTCACTCGCTGCCCATTTCTATTGGTATAGGCAGTGTGCAAGATCGTCTTCAGAATGTACATCTATCCTTCCTAGATGCCATGGAAGATGCTCACTGGCGGAGGCTATCCCGTCAAAATCGAAATGTGCTAAGTGAGATGAAGACAGAAACCTTAGATCCTACTCTCTTTTTGGACCGTGGCGCCTTTATGGATTTTTTGAAGGTTGGGTCGCATAATAAATTAGTGAGCTTTGTCGCTGAATACGCTGCAGCATTAGTCGATATTAATTGGCATTCCTCTTCTATCGGCTTTTACATCTTAAATGACGTGACCATTGAAGCCTTCCGTTCCAATAAAGATATGTATCGACACCTTGCTGAACCAGAGAAGTCACTTCATCAATTCCAACAAATGATCAGTAATATACGGAGTTGGGAGGAAACCTGTGCTTATTTAATCAATTTGATCGAACAGTTCTGGAACTGGCGTTCTCGTATTTACGATAAATATAGCGATATGATTACGAAGGTCAAAGATTATATGCAATTGAATTTTGAGAAGGATAACTTCTCGTTACAAGATGCCGCCGAGTATGTCAATCTAAGTCCTAATTACTTGAGTAGAGTATTTAGCCAGGAAACTGGTCAAACCTTCATTGAGTTTTTGACCCAAATACGTATTCGCAAAGCGATGGATCTGCTTAAAAGCACGTCAGCGAAATCATATGAGATCGCTTTTTTAGTGGGCTATAATGACCCTCATTATTTCTCCAATTTATTCAAACGCTTAACCGGCATGACCCCCAAAGAATTTAGAAAGAATGGGACTGCTGGTGAAGCTCTCGATAGCACGAAGGGAGATTCTCTTCATGAGGATGACTAAATGGTTAACACTTGGAACGATGATGTTACTGGTGTTAACGGGATGTAAAGGTTCAACCCCTTCCGCTCCTGAAGTTTCTTACTCGACTTCAAGCTCGCCAGGTTCGACGATGTCTAACACGAAGCATGCTGATACGCTCACTTTTGGAATCATATATCCCATGACCCATCCTTTCTATGAAATGATTACCGATTCCATAGAGATTGCGAGTAAGTCTCATCCTATTCAATTAATTGTCAAAGCACCTGATGAAATTAATTTAGAGCAGCAAATGCGAATGATGGAAACCCTGATTACACAGAAGGTCAGTGGAATCGCCATAGATCCCATTGATCCTGTTGCTTTCGAGCCCTTAATTAATAAAGCCGTGCAAGCGGGTATTCCCGTTATTTGCTTCGAATCTGATGTGCCTGGCAGTAAGCGTTACTCCTTTATCGGAAGTGATCCACTTCAAGAAGGTACGCTCATGGGTCAAATGGTAGATCGGTTTCTTAAGGGCAGAGGAATGATCATGATCGAGGGTAGTATGTCGGGCTCTTCTCAAATACGCCAACGACTTCAGGGCTTAGAACAATATTTAAAACAAAACACCGAAATTCAAGTTCTCGAAAAGAAATATCATAACGGCGATAATGAGAAAGCTATTACAGATCTAGAATCCATGATCAATGAACATCCTCATTTTGACGCGCTCATCCCGCTCGATATCGTTTCGAGCTCAAGTGCAATCCTTGTTTGGAAATCCCAAGGATTAAAGCGATATGCGATGACATTCGGTATGACACCTGAAGTAAAAGAAGCCTTATTAAATGGTCAAATCCACGCTGTGATTTCCGAGAATGAACATCTATGGGGAAATATCATTATCGAACAACTCCTCGCCGCAGCTAAACATGCTGATTCAACGAGTTGGATCGACACTGGTTTTAAGGAGATTAAACAAAGCGATATGACGAATGACTATTAACGACAACTTTAAAAGCGCAAAAACAGCCTATTCTTGAATGAACAGGCTGTTTTTGCGCTTAAGGATTATCGCGGCAGTAGAAGCGGATATGATAACACTCGCTCTACCATCAAATTAAACTAATTCGTATGTGTCCCAAAAAATTGATAGGTTCCTTTCGGATACAAGTTCCATTGGAAAGGAAGATACGTACTGACCCCTCCGCCCATGGCTGGTTTACGTACAATCGTGCCACCGTTAGGCAAGAATGCATTAGCAGTCAGAGCTGTCGGATCACCTAGGACATCAATTGTATTCCCACTTGCGTCTTTGATAACATAGGCATTCACTGTGAAACTAGTAGGATTGTAGGCATCAATCTCATCGTTATAGTACCAAATTGGCATTACGTCAAAAGCATCATAAAAGATAGAACCGATATAAATATACAGTACATCCTTATCGATAACTCCAGCGAGTGATAATTTATCGATTTTCATCGTACCGTTCGCCTTCATATGCTTGTAGACCCATAGTTGGTATCCACCATAGCCGGCACTATTGGGGAGATTAGCTATCTCTAATGCAATCCGTCCATCTCCACCATCTACAAAGTCCGTAAAGAAGGGACCTAGATTATACACAACCGTTTTGAGCGCCCAGTCCGTTTTGGCAGTCATTGCGATATTCACCTTGCCCTGTGCATCTTTGAAAGCTCCACTTTCAACAGTGACATAATAGTCGGATTGATCCATCAGAGTCAGATGTTTAATCGTAGCAACAGTGTTGTTCATCGTCACTTTAGATATGTCTCCGGCATCAATTGTCTCAACAAGCGAGTCGTCCGATTTTTTATAAATCTTAATTTTCTTACCCGCTACACCAGTTATATTGGAATCAAATGTCATGGTTAAATCGCCGTTTTTATCCACATTGCTTGCACTGTTTGCAGGGCTGATACTTACTGTATTTAAAAATTCAGGTTCAACAGTTGCTGTAATCGTTGCATCAGGTGAAGTCAATGATCTACCTGCAGCCAAAGCTTCTGCTTTAATTGTCACACTGAAATTAGTGATATCTGTGTCAAAATCAGTACCATCATAATTTAGTGCAAGGTATACTTCATGATCATCTACTTTATCAGCACTAATAATGGTTAAACCGCTAGGTGCATGATTCAATACGAAGTCATTGATGGATAAACTATTTGGTGAATCCACTATCAAACCATCCTTAAATGTATCACCAACAATGACTAAATCAAGTATAGCCCCGCCTGTTACAACTAACTGATTCTCCGTAAACTCTTCGTAATTGGTTGAAGTAAGAGTACGTGTGTCCGGAGACCAAAAACTCCAACCAGTCGTTCCAACAAGTCCAGTAAACTTGTTACCAGTCGAATCTTCCAAAGCTTCACTATCGATATCAATATCATACTGCGTGAAGTCATCCAACCCCGGATTTTTAATGGTTAGCGTCTTCTCATTGATCGTTACATAGTCCGTATTACTGATATCATAACTAGCAATAGCGGTGCTATGATCGGAGGTTTTATAAACATGAATCATTTTACCAGGAACCGCTTGGATCTTCTCATTAAATTGCGCAGAGAAGTCAGCGCTCTTACTAACATCGCTAGCTTGATTGTTAGGTGTCAATTGAGAAACGACAGGCGGCGTGGTATCTGGTGTCGAGAAGCTCCAAGTCGCTGAGCTTGAGATACCTGCAAAAGCATTATTGGATAAATCAGCAAAAGCTCCGCTATCTAGTTTTAAGTAATAGGTGGTTTGATCCGAAAGGCCAGGATTGGTGATCGTGACCACATTCCCACTCACGCTTACCTTCGAACTATCCGTTGCCGAATACGTAGCTACAATAGAGTTATCTGAGTATGTCACGATACTTACGCTTTTACCGCTAACAGATTTCACGTCTTCGTTAAAGGTAATCTCAAGTGGCGCAGACAAGATGACATTTTTAGCCAAATTAACAGGTGAAAGCTGTGTTATTGTTGGTGCTGTCGTATCTGGTGTTGCAATTGCCCAATCTGTGTTCCCTATAATTCCTGAATACGGGTTACCCGTAGAATCGGTAAAAGCGCCCTCTTCTATTGTGATATAATAACTACCATTTTCTTCCAATCCCAAATCAGATAAAGTTACCAGATTGCCGGCTTTTGTCACATGGGCAGAATTAGCTGCATTGAAATCAATTACTTTTTCATTATCAGAAGTTTTGTAGATGGTTATCACTTTCGTTGCATCAGCCTCGACAGCTTCACTAAATGTTAGGGTTAGATCGGAATCCTTCGATACCGTAATTCCGTTTCTTAGCGGACTATAGGCTGTCACCGTTGGTGCAATGGTGTCTGGTGTCGCGAAATGCCAATTTGAAATGCCTCCTACAGCCGCAGCAGGGTTGCCTGCGAGATCTTGAAATGCTCCAGAAGCCACTTCAATATAGTAAGCATTGTCATTCTGCAAGCCCGGATTTAGGAGTACTACCTCATTATTCGTAATCATAACTTTTGAGGAATCGTCCGCATCAAGAGTGGCAACCTCGCTGTGCGTATTCGCATCATACACTTTGATTTGCTTGCCTGACACAGCTGTTACAGTTTCGTTAAAGCTAATATGGAAATCATCCGTCAGGTCGATATTCTGTCCGTTATTTAACGGATACAAGCTAGCAACTTCTGGAACAGTGACATCAGGCACGTCAAATGCCCATGCACTGTCATTCATTATCCCCGCAAATTCATTATCCGAAAGATCTGTAAATGCACCTGCTTCAACGAATGCATAATAGTTCTCCGATTCGGAGAAGTCTTCGTGTTGGATCGTTACTTCAGTACCTGTAATGGTTACTTTCGAAGTATCTTCGACAGAGATTGTTTCAAACTCCGTTTGATCGGCTTTATAAATCGTGATCGTTTTGCCAGCGACAGCTTTTACGGCTTCGTTAAAAGTAATTTTTAGTGCCGTATTTTTCATCACGTTCGAAGCAGCATTTACTGGTAGATATCCTGTCACTATTGGCGCTGTCGTATCCGGCGTAGTGAAGCTCCAGCTTATAGAACCGCTCAGACCAGCGTAAGGATTCCCCGCCAAATCTTGAATAGCCGCAGCGTCGACTTCGATATAGTATTCGGTAACATCCGCTAAACCAGGATTTACGATTTCAACGGTTTCACCTTGAATCTTCACTTTAGCTGCATTGGTAACGGCATACGTTTGAACGATGCTCTGATCTGCTTTTTTGCGTAGCGTTATATGGCCAGTACCTGCTTGGATGGGTTCGTTAAACACCATAACAAAATCAGACGACATAGCAGATTTGCTCATTTGTAACAATGGCTGCAATGGTTGATTAAGCTCAGGTGGCGTCGTATCTGGAACAGGATTAGGACTTGTCCAGACAACGGTGGCACCAAATTTAACACCTGTTTGCGCACTCGGAGTAACTTCAACAAACAAATATTCACCCACATCATCCGCCTGGACGGTGTATTGCTTCGAATGTGCGCCATCAATTAACGATTTGGATGAACCATCCTGTTTCTTCCCCCGATACCATTGATACGTATAAGTATCCGCTAAGTCACCTTCCACATCTTGATACTCCGGCATGATCTCCAGAACCTCGTTCAATTTAAGTTGACCGTCGACATGAGAAGCCGTTACTTGCGGTTTGTCATTAATTTCTTTGATATTCACAATAAATGTGCTGGCGACTGTACCCGATTTCCCTACATAATTCGTTAATAGAGCGGTGGCATCTTCCTTACTTACTTTCCCATCCCGATTAATATCCAACCGATTGATCTCAATTGGATCTGTAATCGGCGGAGTCGTATTCGCAATCTTCGTAATATAAAGAGCATCCGCAGAAGTGACATTTCCGTCGCCGTTCGTGTCCCCGATTCGAATGATATTAAATTGCAGCGTATCGATTGCAGTTGCTCTGCCTGCTTTTTCCGCTTTTAGTTCAATCGTAGCTGTTCCTGCCGAAAGCGCAGTTACTTTAAGCATACTTCCGTCGATTAGCGCGGATGCCGAGCTATCCTTAGAGGATGCGGTTAACGTCATGCCGCTTTCTGTTTGCAAATGAGTATGATTGCTGATGTCTATGGCTATCGTATTCCCATCTATAACGGAACTGCCGTTCAATTGTATCCAAGGAACATCTTTATTTACGACAGGTGTGGTCACTATGGCATTACCTGCTGCATGTGAGTGCTCCACACCAACTATTGGGCTAAGAGCTAGTACAGCGCTTAACGTAAGAAAGTGGCTTTTATGAGGCCGTGGTAATAATCGTTCCCACAAGTTTTTTTTCATATGTAACATTCCTTTCTAAGTTGTCATTACGATTAGGCGTTAATTAAACCTGCCTTTATTAACATCCGACGGATCATGGTTGCCGTTTCTGCGCGCGTAATATTCTCACTTGGTGCAAGCTTGTTATCTGCTCCTTGCGCAATGCCCTGCTTAACCGCTGACGCAATTGCCTGGCTTGCCCAGTCTGCAATTGTCGCTCCATCTGTAAATGAAGAGAGCGTTTCTATCGCAGCAGAAGCTGTCTTCACGTTCTCGAGATGCACGATCGACATGGCGCGATCAATTATGACCATCGCTTCGGCGCGCGTAATCTGACCATTCGGCATAAAGGTGCCATCGTCATACCCGCTAATCAATCCATATGATACGGCAGTCTTCACATCTTGCGCGTACCAATCCGCTGAGGATATATCAGAAAAGCTGATGTTCTGTGAATCTTTAGGACTATGGAGCCCTAGTGCCCGCAGCATGATCGTTGTAAATTCAGCTCGTGTTATGGAACGGTCTGGACTGAATTGATCCTCCGATGAACCTTGAACGATTAATCTGGATGCTAGATCATTCACATCCACTTTGCTCCAGTGCGTGGTTACATCTTGGAAGGATTTTGGATTCCAAATGACAGAATACGTGCTATTCGTTAAACTTTTGATATCTGCGAAGTACGTCTCATTTTCTTTCCGAATTTTGGTTGGTACATGCGTCAAGCTTCCATCCTCGTTAGCCACGACGCCTGTCGTCATTTTGGCAGGATCCACGCCCTCCGGCAAAACAAGTGATCGTACAACATAATCATTGAATTGATGTACGATCACCTTCTTGTCTCCATAGCTAGCCTCCAGTACAAAATCTACGGGTTTGGCAATAAGCTCAAAATGGCCCGAACGAGCCGCCGATTCTACGCCCCCCGTCTGATCCAATGGTGTTTCTGCGATTTTCAGGCTTATTTTGATATCTTCCAGCGCAATATCCTTACCAATGGCGTTCGAGATATTATCGATACGAATTTGCGATGCAGGCAGCGTGTACGTAGCCAAATCGGTTTGGATTTCAACAGAAGCTTCTTTACCTTCCATCGCTTTAACCAGCTTGCCGTTTAATTCACCAATAACGATATTTGCTTTCGTGCTATGAATAGGCAGCATTAATTTCTTTATCGTATTTGCTTCAATTAATTCTGTTACTTTCTTGTTATCTACCGTTATTGTCGTTACCACTTGATTGTTAATTGTCGTTGTTGCAGCTGATGCTGATTTCTCTTGGAGCTTACCATCTATATACACAAGTACATCCGTCGGCGGGGAAGCATTTTCAGACTTGTGGTATGCGGATAATCTGCCTCTCACGAATTTAACCTCACGTTGATGGGGCATATTATCTATAAACTTACCGTCAGTGAAAGATAAACTTTCTTTGTTTTCTTGATCAACGATTTGAAATTCACTTGCTGTCGCCTCGCTTTTTGCTTCAACGACTATTTCAAATAGAACCTTTTCTTCCGTTATTGGGTGTTCGTGTTCCACATTTGTCCCCGTAGTCATATCAATCCAGGCTGTTCGGATCCAACCAGCATCATTATCGAAGCTGGCCTGAAAGCATCCCTCTTCGGAGTTAAGACATCCACTCAGAACCGTGCCACCATATTTCGGATTGATCTCTTTAATCTTAAAGACCTTGGGATCAAAATCAATCTGCATGTTATATGACGCAATTTCACCATTTGGTGTAACCTTAATCGGAATCGATAAGGATGTACCTAATTCAACATCTGCATCGCCGATCGTAAGCAACACAGGAGTTTCCACCACGGATTCAGCCAGCGCAGCGTTCGGCATGAGTTGAATACTTCCAGCAACAAGCAGAAGGGCTAGCGAGCTCTTGACAGCTTGCATCTTCAAATATTTTTGCATACAAAGTCCTCCATAGATGTAAATAAAATAAATATGCATTCACGGTAGCCCGCAAAAAAAAATTCGTTTTATCGTCAGTAAACTCCTTTTATTTTCGACATCATTCTACATATTTCATAAAATTACCAATGTTAATAGTTCTAATTGCCTATAAAATAAAAACAAAATCACCCTCAACATGCCTTTTCGGGCTCTGAATGAGGGTGATTATATCTTGTATTTAATGCTTCGCTGTTACGGTCAGAGGTGAAATCGTCCAAGCTGTCGATACGCCACGAAGGCCGACTCGCCCCAGAAGAAACGCATTTGGATCTTTCCATGTCAGGATAGGTTTATCGCTATCTTCGGAGAAAACTTCGATTGATGTTCCTTTTAGCCTCACTGAAACATGGTGGGTTTGACCAGGCTTAAATACAAGAGTTCCGGATGCAGCTTCCATGATATTTTCGTAGTTCACACGCCGCAGCAGGATTTTATCGTTATGAAAAGCAAGCGTGTAGCCCATGAAAGCATCTTTCACCTGATCCTTGAAATCGGACTCGTTCGTCGTCCTCAGTAGGACGCCCGCCTCGTCCGACGTTGTTGCTTTAAGCGTCACATCGAAGCTTACGGTGTAATCCGTCCAACCGGAGTCCCCTCCGAATCGATTAACCAAACCGACAGCTGTCGGCTCGATGACGGTCTGCTCAAGCACAGGTACAGTTCGACTTGCTTCCACATACCGAATCGCGACTTCACCCTTCCCCCCGTGCAGCGAAAGCCATTGTGTTCCTGCCTTCAACTCAAACTCGCCAAGCGGAACTTTTGTCCACTCCGCCTTATCGGCGAATAAGGCAGCGTCCAGCTTGATGGCTTTCATATTTCCGTTGCTTTCAATCATCAACGTTGATCCCTCTGAGGTCTTAGCTGCACTAACAGAAAGCAGATAACTGCCATCCTCGCGAACGGTGACAGGAAAGTTGAGTCCGTCATCCTTCTTAGAAAGGACTACAGCATCACTGCCATCAGGCGTTATGCCAGATTGAATGACTGGATTGCCTTCGAAATCAGCATGAACAGCTTCCAATGTACCCGGTAGCGGTTTGATTACTTGCGTATCACTGCTGCCGTTCGCTTCATTCGAGAAGGCCGTGTAATGCAGATCAGGCTTTACCCCTTGCGGCCACGCATAGCCAATTCGCCCTGCCTTCCCAGCCATGGCAGCTTGCTCGATCTTCAGCAGCCCATCCCAATAGAGCAGCGTACCCGATCTTCCAGACTCGATGCGGATCGTATGAACCTTCTCGAGATCCGTACCCTTCGGCAGCGGCTTGGTCGCAGCAACCTCTTCGACGCCCTTCACGCGATCGATCAGTGAAAGCTCCATTGTCGCTTTATTCACACGTACGATACGGTAATTGTCCGCATCCCCATAGGCGAATATGGCATCCAGCGAAGAGCTTACACTTGTCAACTTATCCCATCTAAAATTGTATTCGGCCGTGTATAGACTCGCTGTAGCTGCTCTTGTCAGCAAAGCCTCTCTGCCTCCCGCTTGACTAGTGGACTCCCACTTGTCAGCAGATGGCGCAGCACCCGGGATATCGTGAAACACCGGCATCCTTGGCACTTCCTGCGGTGAACCGTGTGTCGGCCCGAGAACAGACATTTTGTCACCGTTGAAAACCAACCGATCCAAGTTTAGTTTGCGAACAGGAGGGCCTTCTGCAGACCGACCGACTAGGTTGTGGTAAACCATATAATACGAATCTAGATCAGGACCCATGACTGTCGCACTGTGGCCAAGACCGTTGAAATCATTGGCTGTGGAAATCAGAATCGGATTGTTCTCAGGGATTTTATAAGTACTAACTGGAGATTCCTGATTGACCCCGTAGTTGACACGGTAGCCTTTACTAAATACGTGATTTCCCGTGTAGGTCATGAAATAACGGCCTTTTCGCTTGATGATCATCGAACCTTCCGTCCAGTGGCCGAGTGTCGCATTCAGCTGCTGATCCGGTTCAATCGTATAGGGATCCGTCATCAAGCTTGCCATGATACCGTTAAATTTGGCATGCGTGAAATACCATTTCTCATCATCGTCGATAAACACAGAGCCATCGATTGTGAAGCCGAGATTGTCCGTTTTGTTCACGAACGGGCCTGTCGGCTTATCGCTTTGCAGGACATAATGCCCCTTGCCAGCTGGTGAGGTATACATATAGAACGAGCCGTTCCAATAGACGACTTCGGGTGCATACGCACCTTTGCTAATAGATTCCTCGGTTACTAAGCCTTCATAGCGCCAGTTCACAAGATCGTCGGAGCTCCAAGCTTTGACTCCCACTCTCCGATCCTTCGTACTGCAATAGAGATAATATTTACCGTCAAAACGGAGAACATAGGGATCCCCGATGCCGTAATCCTCCCATTCCTGGTCCAATACGAACGGATTCTGGTATGTCTGACCTAAGGATATCGCCATCCTGTCCGTCCCTTTCTTTCCCCCTAGCCGGGGCATAATCGTCACAATCGCCGAAAGAAGAACACAAGCAACTACAATCCAAATCCATGCCTTCTTAACTTGTCGCATTCGATTATCCTTTACTCCCATTAGCAAGTGATTTCTAATACGTAGACAGAGGATGCCTTCAGCTCACAGGTCACTTGAGATTTATGAAATGCAATGTCATACGCTTCACAAACAACGGCACCTGGATTGTGCGCACTGTTGAAGCAATCGGCATGATCCGCTGTTAAGGTCAATAGACGGGCTGTACCCGACTCCACAAAGCTATTCAACTGTACTTCCGTTACCGTGTCTTCGAGACTTCGATTCACCATAAAGATCGTTAGTTTATCTCCATCAGCATTTTTGCAAGCCACAACATCCAAATTCGGCAGATCCGCTAGCTTAGGCGCTGTAGGTATAAGGTTATTCACGCTAAAGCTGCCGCACTCGGTATGACTCTGAACGACATAGCCTAAGTCTCTGTTTGCATACATCTTCATGACATAATAGGTTGGTGATCCATAAATGGTTAAGGAGTTCTCACTTCTGCCTGAGGACTTACCTCGAAACTGATCCGCATAGAAATCCCCTACTCGGATGCATCCACCAAGCCAGCCATTGACTAAATCAGAGAAGCTGCCGATCTCGACTAGGTCGCTGTTTCGGATAAATTCATTCAAATTGGCTGCATTCGCAGCTGCTGCCTCAAGGGTGTGTTCATTGGGAAGCCCCTTACGGATCGTATTCGGATAGTACATCGTATTGTATTCGGTGATCGCCAATTTCAGATGCGTGTAGCGCGAATCGGAGTTGAACAATTCTCTCACTTGGCGAATAGATTCCCGTGTCCATTCAGGATAGGAGAGGATCGCCTTATACCGCTCTTCTTTCGGCGTGCGATCATTCATCCCAAATCGATTGTAGCCGTGATACAAATGCAACGTTAAGTAATCCATATGCTCTGCGGCTCGTTCGAGTAGGATTTGGTTCCAGTCCAGCTTGTCATCTCCACATGCGAGCAGCTTAATCTCAGGATCGATTGCCTTCATAGCTTGAGCGAATCGCACGTAACGATCTGCGAATTGTTCTGCGCTGCAATGCCCGACCTGCCAAGGTCCCCAGACCTCGTTGCCAATCTCCCAGTACTTCACACCATACGGCTCTGCATGCCCATTCGCAGCCCGTAGTTTCCCCATTGGTGTGTCCAAACCGCCATTACAATATTCAACCCATTCGGCTGCTTCTTCCGGCGTGCCTGAACCATCGTTCACACAAATAAGAGGTTCGACATGCAAGTCACGGCAAAACTGGATAAACTCATCTGTACCAAAATACTTATTGGTCCAGCCTCCCCATGCTTCGTTAATCACACAGGGACGCTCATTCACAGGACCGATCGCCTGCTGCCAGTGATAGGCACTAATATAATTCCCTGCAAGCCGCATCATGCCGGCGTTCAAGTCCCTGGTCATATCCACAACTTCTTTGCGAACGTTACCAACACTGTCAGACGGAAGCAGCGAAATATGATCCAGCCAAAGCATCCCTGTGGATACATGATCCTTCCAGCGTTCATGCTCCGCAGGCACATATAACCTGAACTCCGCTTCTTCACAAAACCGACTGACCTTGATACGAGATGCATAGCGTTTCCAGTTATGACTTTCGATCTCAATTTTGGTGGAACCCAGCACTTCTCCACTCGTTGCGTCAACGATCTGTACTGTAAGGAACTTTATTTCGATAGAAGCTCTAGCATAGAGAGATAATTCATAGCCATTCTGATCTTCTTTCACAGCAATCGCTTGACGGATCCCTGCGTAAGCCTCGTCGTCGCTATACATACGAACCATCTGACTATGTCCGGAATGATATGTAGCAGCAGGTTCGAGCGCATAAATCGTGCTTTTCCCATTTGTGTATGGACGCCAGCTTCCAGAGAGCCCTCTATACGTTACATCGTTGCTTTCAAAATCCATATCCGAGAGCGGATACGCCAACATCGCATCCATATGATCTCGGATATCTTCCACGAAATGTCCGAATATATAAGGATTAATCCTGTCATCACTGACTTGATTCGCATTCACCTGAATTTTAGCTTTTGCTTGCATGAATATAACGCTTCCTTCCGTTCTTATCCTTTTAATGAACCAATCATAACGCCTTTCACAAAATGCTTTTGTACAAAAGGATACATCAGTAGTACCGGCAAGCTGGAAATAATAATGACGACATATTTGATACTTTCTGCAAGTAGAATTTTAGATTCAAGTCCAACACTGCTGTCCACCACATCGGCTTGACTGACCATCAGTACTTCACGCAGTACAAGTTGTAATGGGTATAAGTCTTTGCTGCGAATATAAATCAAGGCATTGAAGAATGAATTCCAGTGCCCTACCGCATAAAATAGGACCATCACTGCCATAATCGGCTTTGATAACGGCAAGATCACATGGGTTAACAATTTCCAGTTCGAACACCCGTCCATATGGGCCGCTTCTTGGATCTCCCAAGGGATGTTGGATTGAAAATAAGTTCTCATTACGATCAAATTATAGGTGGCAATCGCGCCGGGAATGACTAGTGCCCACATCGTATCCACCATACCTAAATTCTTCACAAGGAGATAAGACGGGATGAGCCCCCCGCTGAAAAACATAGTTAGCGTTATAAAAACCATGAAAATTCCCCGCCCAGGAAGGTCAGGTCTCGACAGCGGATAGGCCGCTAATGTCGTCATGATCAAATTGATAATCGTTCCTACTGCCGTATACAAAATGGTATTTCCATATCCGTTCCATATTTGCTCGTTGTGAAAGACATTCCGATATGCCTCTAACGTGATCTGTTTAGGCAGCAAAACCACTTCCCCATTCAAGACCAATAATGGATCACTGAAGGAGGCACTCACGATAAATATGAGCGGGTATAGGACCACGACGACGATAAGGAGAGCCACGGCGTTAACCACAGCATCGAATATTTTCTCATCCGACTTCCTCTTCTTGAGCATTTGTGCCTGCATCATAGGTCCCTCCTCACCAAAGACTAGTCTCCGCCTTTTTACGGGCAAAGCGATTCACGAGTAATAATAATACCAGGTTAATGACAGAGTTAAACAAGCCAATAGCTGCTGTATAGCTGTATTCGCCTTTTAAAATACCTGTTGAGTACACGAAGGTGGAAATCACATCGCTGGATTCCAAGTTCAAATTATTTTGCATGAGTAAAATTTTCTCAAAACCTACATTCATGAAATGTCCGACATCAAGAATAAGCAAAATGACGATGACCGGAAGAATGCCTGGGATCGATACGTGCCAAATGCGCCGCATCCGGCTGGCGCCATCCATTTTGGCCGCTTCATACAACTGCGGATTGACTCCGCTGAGCGCTGCAATATAAATGATGGACTGCCATCCCATATTTTGCCATATATTTGAGCTAATGAAGATCGGCTTGAACCACGCTGCCGAATCGAGAAATCGAACCGGATCTCCGCCAAATGCCTCAATAATGGCATTCAAAGGACCACCGCGCGGAGATAAGAACAACATCAGCATCCCTACCATAACGACGATGGAGATGAAATGAGGGATATACGTAATGTTTTGCACAATTTTACTGAAAGCTTTATTACGGATTTCGGTAACAATTAAAGCAAGAAGAATAGGGATTGGAAAAGCAAATAATAAAGAGAACAAGTTAATCGAGACGGTGTTCCATAACAACCGCCAGAAATAATAGGATTCTACGAATCGCTGGAAATGATCAAGACCCACCCATGCACTTCCGCTAATCCCCTTCGCCGGACTGAAGTTTTTAAACGCAATTTGCAAACCATATAAGGGTCCATAATGGAATACAAGGTACCATACAATGGGAATGAGCAGCATCAAGTAGAGATCATAGCGACTACTCAACGTTTTAAAGAGGCTGGAGCGCCTCGATTTGGTTCGAGACGCAACGCCTGCTGTCTTTGCTGTATTGTTCATCTGTAGCCCTCCAGCCGTCAGTTGTACTTATTTTTGCTGTTTGAGATTATCATAGGCGGCTTGATACAGCTTTTGCAGTTCATCGATTTTCATTTTTTTCAATGTATTCTGGAACTCTGCCCACTTATCAAAGCTAAGGGCTCCGGCAATAAATTTCGTGCTTTGCTCTTCGTAATATTTATCAATATCGTTGCGGAGGATATTGATCTGTTGCGCTGTTTGCTCATCGAACATAGGCGCTGCATAGCGAATCTTCGGCATGTAAGGATCCAGCTTCTTCTGCGCTTCTTGAACCTGCGGTGGATTAATGAAGGAAGCAACCTTATCACTGATCAGATGAGGCGCTCCTCCTCCGGCATATGGAGTGATTTTGGATTGATTGCCTGATGCCAAGAAGTCAGCCGTATAATATGGAATCCCATTACGCAATTCATAATTTTCGCCTTGACGACCGAATCGCAGCAGTGTAGATCCTTCATCGCCGTAGAAATAATCGACCCAACGCATCGTTGCTTCTGGATTCTTGTTCACTGAGGTGATGGCAAAAGCTCCAAAATCCCTTGCTATTGGAGCTGCCGCACTCTGCAGTCTGTCGCCATGAGGTCCCTTAGGAGGAGCTATACCTATATATTGATCCTGAACGGCCAGCATGGGATTGTTCGTTTGATCAAAGAAGAAGCCGGTATTCCCTGTCCCTTGCTTGGCTATATATTGAGCTTCCTTCTGAGTAAAAAGCTCTGGATCCAGCAGTTTTTCCGAATACAGTTTATTCAAATACATTAACATCTCTTTGTTTCGGTCATTCCCCATCCAAATTTGCACTTTGTCATTTTCAAGGTTAATGTAATAGCCGAGTTGTTTATCTAGTCCGAATGATCCACCCATCATGTCTGTAACCGGTATACCTAAGCCAGGACCACCACTTGCACGTGCAGTCATCGGAAGCTCGTCTTGTTTGCCGTTACCGTTAGGATCTTTATCTCGGAAAGCTTTCAACACCTCGTACAGCTCGTCCGTAGTCTCAGGTTCCTTCAGGTTCAGCTTCTTCAGCCATGCTTGGTTTATCCATTTTTTATCGGTTCTGGCAGCGTTGACGCTCACAATACCTGGGATGGCATAAATATGACCTTCGGGTGTTGTAATACCTGAACGGATCTCAGGATAGGTTTCCATTAATTTTTTAAGATTTGGCGCGTAAGCATCAATCAGCTTCTCGAGTGGGATTAATTGACCGCCAGAACCATAACGAGTTGCCTCTAAAGGCGTAAGGCCCGAGCGATACATAACATCAGGGAGCTCATTCGATGCAAACAACAGGTTCTTCTTCTCTTGGAAGCCATCCGTTGGCGCTTCAATAAATTCAACTTGGATATTGCTCATTTTCTCATAATCCTTGAAAACTGGCATATCCTTGAACGGTCCGTTGGCGGGTGCAATTCTTGTAAACATTTTCAACTTTAGCGGCTCTTTAACGATGGGAAAGCCCGCTGTAGAAACACCTTTCGACTCATCCGCTGGGGTTTTACCCTCAGTCTCTTTACTAGGTGTGTCCGAACTGCAAGCGGAAAGTGTCAAACTGGAAATAACTAATGTTGATAAAAGTACTGTCCCCCAATTTCTTTTCATGCTTTCGTTCCTCCGATCAAGTTGTGTTTTCAGCCCTAATAAGAAAGCGTTTTCTAAGGGTTGATCTCAGTATAAGGAATTATGACTTTCCGGTGATTCAACATTTATGACTTTCCATTCTACTTTTTTGACTGTTTCAGCTGGTCCATGTACACCTGAGGTGTCATCTCTGTAATGCTTTTAAAAACCTTGAAAAAATAAGTATAGCTTAAGAACCCGACCTCACTGCTGATCTGTTTCAACGCATACTTGCCTGACTCCATGAGCATGCAGCTTGTTTGTATGCGAACCCGGTTCAAATATTCCGTGAATGTCATTTGCATTTCCTCTTTGAACAGTCTGCTTAAATACGATGCATTCAGATTAAGGGAACTCGCCGTGATGTCCAAGGAAATATTGGAAGCGTAGTTGTCCGCAATAAACTTCAGTGCTTTCGAAATATGACGCGAATAGGATCCACCTACACGCTGTTTCTTGATTGCCTCAATAAGGCATACATAGTAGTTTAACATCCACTGCTCAAGCTCAGAGACGCTTCCCATTCGCCCAAGTTCTGCCCTTGTGGGGATGTGCTCGATATCTTCTAAGGCTGTCTGCGGATTATGCCGCTTCCAAGCCATTTCTACTAGATGAAGCATTTCACTGACAATCATTTGTACGGTCATCCCATATACAGGCTGGCTGCGCAGTTCAGCAAATATCGTAGTAATGAATTGGCTAGCTCGTTCGCCATCCAATTGCTCCAGAAAAAGCAGCAGCTGCTTCTGTTCTTTCATACATGGAGAGTCTTTCAATAAGGATGTGTTCAAGACTTGATCGTGTCGGACGTTCAACTCTTGGTTCGCTTTGGTATAGCTAGGACCAACCAGTCGCAAATTCCCGCATAGCGGCCCTATCGCATAGACGCATTTTAAGTTAAGGAATTTCTCGAGAGAATGAGATAAAGCGCTCATTGCTTGAGTCAATAAAGTCGTAACCGCATGTTCGCTTCGATCTTCTGAGGAAAATAAGACCATAAAGCGACCTTCCCCTACATAGCCTACCGTTCGTTTCTGAACATCGCCAATCGCCATCTGCATGACTTCGATCGCCTGAAGCACCAGCCGATTTTTCTGTACATCGGTTAAGGACTCCGTCAACAACAGAAAAGGTACGATTTGTACAGCAGCAGATCCATAATTAACCGAATTCGAATAGAGCTGATTATCTCGTGCATAAGACTGCAGCACTTCACTAGCATTATCGACATCTCTAGCCAAATTAGCTACATGCTCGCGAAGAATAACCGGACTTAGACGTTCAATCATTTGGGATTGCGCATTTCGAGCTTCTTCACTCTGCAGCTCCTGGACGGCTTTATCGAGAATTGACAGAAGAGCAGACGCTTGTAAACGATGTTTGAGCAAGTAATCAATAGCCCCATTCATAAGACAAGTCCGGACATAATCATAATCGTCAAAGCTGCTCAACATAATCATTTTAACCTTAGGAAATCTTTCCTTGATCTCCCGGCTTAGCTCTACCCCATTCATGATCGGCATGCTCACATCCATGATCACGATATGCGGTGTCATTTGTTCCATCATGTCAAGTGCCATAGACCCGTTATACGCCTCACCACATATCGTGAACCCATGCTTTCCCCAGTCCAACATACTCTTCACATCATGACGTGCCAACGCCTCATCATCGACTAATAATACTTGAAACATCATTCATCCCTCCTGAAGCAAGTGATTCTTAACTGGCAGCAACGGAAATCTAATCTGCACCGTCGTATACGCATCTGGTTCACTATAAACAAACACCCCGTATGGCTCCCCGAACAATCGTACAATGCGTTCATGCACGTTTCGAACACCCATTCCACTGAAGCGAGTATTCGTCTGGACTTTATTTACTTCAAACAGCGCCTCGATCTGTTCCTTGGACATGCCTTTGCCGTTATCTCTGACTTCGATTCTCAGCTCTTTGTTTTCCTCATAAATCCGAATCAACACCACGCCCTCATACGCTGATGCGGCTAGTCCATGAAGGATGGCATTTTCTACAAGAGGCTGCAGCATTAACTTCAGAACGCTATGTTGTAAAAGCTCTTCATTTTCGACTACGATATCCAGATGCAGGGGCTCTACATATTTGTATTTTTCAATGGTGATATAACTGCGGACATACTGTAATTCTTCTTGCAGCGTAAGAAATTCATTCGTATTCCCGAGTACACCGCGCATCAGCTCTATCAAGGATTCGGATACCTCAACGATATTCGGCACGCCATTAATCTTAGCCAAATACTTAACCGTGTTCAACGTGTTATAGAGGAAATGCGGGCGTATTTGAGCTTGCAAAACGGCCAGTTCCGCTTCACGTTTCTCTTTCTCGGTCGTTACAATGCCTTCAAGTAATCGCTTTAATTCCTCAACCATGCTTTTGAATACGTGATATAGCTGCCCTATTTCATCCTTGGAATGAATTTCGACTGCTGGAAGTGTCATATTGCCTTCCATGACATGCATCATCATCGATCTTAGCCTTCGAATATTTCTTGTCATTCTGGAGGAAACTTGTAACGTCCCTATGACAATAATCACAAACACAATAATAGCTACTGTCGCTAGTACATTACGAATCCGCGTCGTTTCCGTCAATAAAGACTTCATCGGAACGAGCGCCACTGTCGACCATCCTGTATAGTCCGATTTCCGAGTAATGACGAGGTAAGATTGCTGGTTAATAACTCTTTCAACCGAACCGTCCGTTCCAGCCAGCCGCTGATTGAATTGAACGAAGGTTTCCTTATCAAACACACTCTTTTGAGATTCATATATGAATTCGTTTTTCCTGTCAACAACGTACAGCATACTATCCGGTGTCGGTTTGACATCATAGATTTTCTTAATAAATTCGTCATTGAGATCGAACATCACCATACCGATTAAATTTCGGTTATAACGGAGTTCCCGACCGGTAACGATGGAGTTATTGAAGCCTGTTTGATGAAAATAAGCATGGCCTGAGCCATTTTGAAGTAAAGCATCCATCATCGGTGAGAATAACACGTTCTTGTCAAGCCAAGGAGAACCGACGAAAAACACCTTTTGATTCAACCCAATGACAGCCACTCGTGAAATGTAGGATTTGTAAGCAATCAAAGCTGATAAAAATTCCTCGATCCGCTTTTGCTCCTGAAACCACTCGTAGCTTGGTTCCTCTGTCTTGCTAAGCAGCGTATCCAGCACTGTTTTATTCGTAGCAACGACCGTATTTAATCGACTAACCTCCTCCAAGCGGAGATTTAATGATTCGTCTGCCTGCCTTATGCTTTCGTTAACGGAAGTAATCGCATTATTCTTCACAGTTTCTCTCATATATAAATAAACAATACTAGTCACAGCAACGATGCCAATCAGAGTAACCAGACTAAATGCGACAAAGATTTTCCCTTGGATGCTCACCGTCGGAGAAATCAACTTTTTAATGGAGAATAACTTCATTAGCGGAAGGCTCCTTTTCCATGTCATCTAATATAGAAAGAACATGAATCCAGCCCAATCATGAGCTTGATTCATGTTCTTTATATTACTCACAACTAGGTACGATGCATAGCCCCTCTTCGTCTTCTTCTACCCCAAGCAAGACAATTCCTGGACGCGTCCGGAAAGGAGCCGTTCGATCATTGCCAAAAAATGTAGACATGAGTCTGCCGTCATGATCAATAAACATCGTTCCGTGGCCGCCATGCGGGACTGCCAATCGTCTAGGGGTGTACGGGCCGTACAGCTCATCGGCAACAGCATACATCAAATCGTATGTACCGTCGACGCGTTTATCACCGTTCCATTCTGCCGCTCCCAGAATATACTTGCCCTTATATTTCACGATGAATGCACCCTCGTAGCCTACGCGCTGACCATCCGAACATAACAACTTGCGAGGGTCTTCCGCAAAGCCCGTCATGTTCGTCTTCATCTTGGCAATTTTACCGTCCTGCCAAATAAAATAGACTTGACCATCCTCATCTTGGAACAGACTGGAGTCAATATCCGTATTCGTCATCCGTCCCATATCGATATACGGTCCCTCTGCATGTCCGGTTACACTTTTAATCATCCCCGTACCGCCGCCTTGAAGTGAATACGTGATCCAAAATGTACCATACACATAAATCATCTCTGGTGCCCAAAGACAAGGATTCTCATAAATGTTGTTCTCCCAGGTGCCATTCTCGGACAAATCCCATACCTTCGCTATATGTTTCCATTCCTTTAAATCTGGTGAACTCCACAAATGAAGCTGGTCATTTCGGTCCCAAAAATTGTGATGCGGCTTATCCGAAGTCCCCGTCAAATAATAAGTTCCATCTGGCCCCGTGCTAATATGTGGATCACGAATCGGGAAGTCCGCGATGGGGTTAAGACTTCCTACCCCACCTTTTTCAAGCAATAAATCCTCACTTGGTCTAATAAATCCTTGGCTTACCAAGGACATTGGTACAACGGAAGGATAATTCTCGACCAGTGAATAGCTGCCGCAACCCGAAAAAGAGGCATACAAGTGATTGTCTGCATCGGTAAATAAGGAGATTTGACCGCCATGAGGAAGTGCCAAATACCGCCTGCTGTAAGGACCATAGATCGATTCGCTCACCGCTACAAAGGTATCTACCGCATCGCTGCCCATCCTAGCAAGTGCATCTGCGCAAAACATGTAATAATACCCATCTTGTTTGTGTAAAAAAGCCCCATATGCTCCTACCTGTACATTCTGACTATACGAAGGATGATCCTCCCGCCCCGCAACCTTCCAAGGTTGTACCTCAGCCATTCGAGGCGTTTCTGCGAGACCGGTCATGTCCTCCGTCATTCGAGCGATGTTGCCATTTCCATAAACCCAATAAACCGCTCCATCATCATCCTTGAATAGCGAAGCATCCTGCCCGTCATCCGTTATTTTCCCCAGATCCCGAAATAGGCCCAGGACAGATGCTGATAAGCTTTGGAGTAATCCCGTGCCGCCTTCCTTTAACCCATAGGTAATCCAGTACGTCCCTTTCACATAGTGGATTTCCGGCGAACAAATACCGTTAGTGCCACTACTCACATTCTGCCATGTGCCGTCTTGCTCCAAGCTCCATATGCTTGCCGGACCGATCCACGACTTTAAATCGGTGGATGTCCACACTTGTATATTTGAGCCATCCGTCGTGCCGGTCAAATAGTAGATATGATCCGGTCCCTTACAAATACTCGCATCACTTAACGAGACATCTAGAATTCGTTCTATGGGTACAGCCGTTTCCGAATAACCTGTACAGGCGGACCATTCCGTCTCAGGATGCGGAGGCTGTATGATAAAATCGCTCTTCATTCTAGGATTCCTTTCATCTTCTCGGTTGTGTTTGTAGGATAAGTATAACGTGCTTCGTACAAACGCTTAATAGAGAAAGTGGTACGCGAGGTGAGGAAAAGGGACATCTATAATTAAACATAGATGTTGATCTTAATCTCGGGTTCTTGGTAGAATTACCGGAAGAAGAAAATTAATAAACGGGTACTTACCAAAGAGGAAGGAAGGAACGCCATATGCACATGATGATAACTAAACCTAGCAAATCTGGTCCCATTTATCACTTGCCATTGGTAGGTGAGCCTCCTCCTCTGAGTGTACAGTTCTTGGGAATTAATTATTGTGAAAAAGATTACAGCAATATTCGAACGCTCGCTACAATTACCGTATTCGGTTTTGTACTCTCAGGTCAAGGATCTGTAAAGGTCGGTACCCAAACCTATACCTCGTGTCAGGGAGATATATTTATCCTTCCAGCAGGCTGCTACCATGAAGTGAGCTCAGACATTCATCACGAGGAACAATGGAGTTATATTTGGTTAAACATAAGTGGAAATTGGATCCTAAAAATGCTCGAAGCCTACCAATTACTTCCTCATATCGTAACGAAGGATAGCGGGTTGGAGCATTTGTTTATAGAGGCTATTGAAGCTGCAAAGCAAAAATCTGTCGAGGACATGCAAGCCGAGCTTCAAATCATCCTCATGCGAATGATCGTGGGCCTCTCTGAAACGTTGCGCAAAAGAGGCAATACCTTAACTTCCACGGTTCAGGCGATCAAGCAATTTTTGGATAACAGCATCCTCCATCCATTCGACTCGCGTGGGCTCTCCTCCCATATTTGCCTTTCTATGAAGCAAATGAATCGCTTATTTAAACGAGAAGTCGGAACGACCATCTATAATTATGTTATTACTAAGAAAATAGAATCCGCTAAACTGATGCTGCTCGACACACGTCTGACCATAAGCGACATTGGTTATAAGCTCGGATATGACGATCCGCATTATTTTTCGAACCTGTTCCATAGCAAAACCGGTGTAAGACCAAGTGACTTTCGAAAGATATTTAGTCAAACGCAATAGGTAAAGAGGCCGGAACAAACTGGACTCCTGTTGCGAGCAGTGATGGTCCAGGTCCTGTAAAGTACGTCAAATTCCCAACCGTCAATGCTCGGTATGTAAATGTGAATCAGCTGGGTACGGCAGGCAACTGGTGGACGATCGCTGAGTTAAATCTGTATCAATAGAAAGCAAACAAAAGGTCATTCTGCTCAGCAGATTGACCTTTTGTTTCGTAACCATCCAGCTATAGCATCTGATTTCATAACTCGCTGCCGAAAGATCTCCCTTCGTCGAGTTCCCGATGTTGTGTCCGATATTCAGTTGGACTTTGCCCATATTTGGAGCGAAACGCGCGGCAGAAGTAAGGGTAGCTGCGGAAACCGGATGCTTCGGCAGCGTCCTCAAGCCGCATGTCACTGTACAGAATACGGTCGCTGGCAATAGCTAGACGAACCTCGACGGCATATCGCATAGGCGGCACGCCAAAAGCCAGCTTGAACATATGGGAGGCGGTTGACGTACTGACGCCATTGCGCGCGGCCAGCTCCTCCAGCGTGAGCGCTTCCGTCGCATGCTTTTCAATATATTGCTTGAGCTTATAAGCAATGAAATGTTCCTTGCGGCCGACGCCGACCAGCAATTTAACGATGGACCGCTCAAGCGTCAAGCAAAGCAACTTGGCGCAGCAGGCAATTATTTCTGTGTTGTTCTCATGTAAATTCCGTTTTTCATAAATTAACCTCCGCCACAGGCTAAGCAAATCATCATTGACCTCAATGTGAGCGACATCGGTTAAGGTCTGATTGGAGAGCCATTGATCGACCCATTCCCCCCCACATACCACATAGTAATCCGCACTATCGACAACGCACTGTCCATCCAGTCCGCTCTCTTCGCCTATGAACAACTGATAGGTGCCTCCTGGTCTGGAAACAATCAAATCTCCGGAACGAATATGATGCGAAATACCATTCAGATCAACACGGCAAGTACCATTCACTTGCAACCTTATCAGTACACCATCCTTTCTACGTTCCAACTGGTTGCGGAGTGGTGCTCGATGATGGGAATAACCCACATCTATATAACGAAATCCGTAATTTTCCATGGTCGTCACCCTCATTCACTTTCAACAATAAAATGCAAAATAAGTCAACTTGTACAAGATCGGATATTCCGCCTCATAAACACATTTCTTATAATAAATTTGCATGAACAGATAAGCAACAAAATTATATGGTAAGGCATGTGTGACCTACACGAAGGAGGAACGAACAATGAGAACAACCTATCGAATTGGCATCGCTGGAGCTGGCGGCATTTTCAAAGAGTCGCATTTGAAGGCCTGGCAGGAAAATCAAGAGTGTGAGATCGTCGCCATCTGCGACGTGAATGAAGCACGTGCATACGAAATGGCTGAGTTGTCGGCTGCAAAACTCGTTTACACCGATTATAAGCAAATGATCGCTGAGGCAAATTTGGATGCGATTGATATTTGTACGCCGAACCTGTATCACTCGGAAATTGCGATTGCAGCTTTACAAGCGGGGATCCATGTCATCTGCGAGAAGCCGGATGCGGTCTCTCCCGTCGAAGCGCAGAAGATGGCTGATGCTGCAGCCCAAAGCGGCAAGCTGCTCATGACGATCCGCAATAATCGCTTCCATCCGAATGCACAACTCCTGCAGCAATTTGCGAAAGAAGGAGGCCTCGGCGAGATCTATACCGGGCGTTGCGGTTGGCTTCGCCGCAGGGGCATCCCCGGCAAAGGCGGTTGGTTTACGACGAAGGAATTGTCTGGCGGCGGCCCTTTAATTGATTTAGGCGTTCATTTTATTGATATTGCGGTATGGGTCATGGGCAATCCCAAACCGGTCGCCGTCAGCGGCGCCACGTACCGTAAATTTGCTGACAACGAGCTATCGGACTCGAAGCATAGCAGCTTCGGAGAGAAGCAGACTGGTGGAACGTTCGATGTGGAAGATTTGGCTATAGGCTTTATCCGCTTTGACAACGGCGCCACGCTGCAAATCGAGTTTAGCTGGGCTTCCAATATTGAAGAAGAGACGTATTTTGTCGAGCTTCGGGGGACGAAAGCCGGTGCAACTTACCGAAATTTCGAGTTAGGTCTATTTTCAGAAATGAACGGCCAATTAATGGATACCAAGTCTTCCCGTACACAAGGAAAACCAGTTAAGATGCATCATGCCAATATTAATCACTTTATTGATTGCTTGGCAGGTCGAGCAGAACCAATTATTCTTCCGGAACATGGCGTGGAAATGATCCAAATCTTGTCCGCGATTTATGAATCAGCAGAAACAGGCCGAGAGGTTCGCCTCTAGGTGCAGGAATGAGAAACGGCGGAACGCATGAACTGCGTTACCGCCATTTTTTATGAACTATGGAGCTAATTTCACCTCAACATCATCAAAATAAACTTTTAACAGATGCGTGTACACACCAATCTTCCCTGCCGAGAATGTGCTGTCTATAGCGGTAAGAATTAGATTCCCATTCACATAAGCCTGTAGCGTATTCCCTACCACAGTGAATCGCAGCGTATGGTACGTGCCAGCAGCAAGTGGTGTAATCGCAGCTGAAATGGCTAAGTCAGTTTGAACGCCATTTTGTAACTTACTGATGTAGACTTTCTTTGTAAAGGTGTCATAAGACATACTGTAATAGTTGTTATAGTCAACGAACCTCACCACCAGACCCATTCGGCCGCTCGTTGCATCCATTTTCCCCTTAGCTTCTACGCTATAGTTGGTCCATGTTGATGTTCCTGCGACTGACTTCGTTCCTCCTTTATCTGCATTATCAGATAAGTAAGCTTTGGAGCCGTATACGTCTGATACTACGGAGTAATTCCCCCAGGAAGAAACGACCGACCACCCAAGCGCGTTACCTGACTCGAAATTATTGGTCAGAAGCGTGCTGTTCGTCGTGACGACGGTTTCACTGCTTGCTTCGGACTGATTGTTCGCCGCATCTAACGCCTTGACCGTGTAGTGATACGTCGTAGCCAGGTTCAATCCCGTATCTTTGTACGTATTCACCGCACCATTAACGGTACCTATGAATTGCTGGTCACGATAAATAGCATAGCTAGTTACCCCTGTATCATCGGAGGATTGTGACCAGGACAACGCTACTTCTGTGGATGATAAAGCAATGGCCGTTAGTCCTGTTGGTGAAGTCGGCGGCGTCAAGTCAGGATTCGGAACGAGATTCACCATGATGTCGTCAAAATAACCTTTCAACAGGTGCGTATATACACCGATCTTCCCAGCTGGGAAAGCATTATCCGTTGCCATGACAAGCAGTTGCCCATTCACATAACCCTGCAAAGTATTTCCCGACATGGTGAATTTCAACGTATGGTATGTGCCAGCAGCAAGCGGTGTGATCGCAGCTGAAACGGCTAAGTCGGTAATATTACCGTTTTGCACCTTACTAAGGTAAACTTTCTGGGTGTAGCTTTCATATGTCATACTATAGTAGTTGTTATAGTCAACGAATCTAGCTACAAGCCCAATTCTGCCTTTCGTTTGGTCCATTTTAGCCTTGGCTTCTATACGATAGTCGGTCCACGATGATTGCCCTGCAACAGACTTCGTAGCCCCTTTGTCCGTATTGTCAGACAGATAGGCTTTCGTACTGCCGTCCGTTACCACGGCGAATGTTCCCCATGATGATACGACAGACCACCCATTCGCGCTTCCAGACTCAAAATTATCTTCCAGCAGCGAGCTTTTTGTCGTCGCTATGGCATTACTACTTACATTAGAATGATTATTCGCTGGATCAAATGCTTTCATTGTGTACGCGTAGGTAGTACCAAGACTTAAACCCGTATCAACATAACTCGTGCTCATCCCATTGACTGACGCAATTTCTTGCCCATCTCGATAAATAATGTAGCCAGCTACACGGTCATTATCGGTAGACGGGGTCCAAGAGAGTGATATTTCATATGACGAGAGCGGGGTTGCTGTCACATTGGAAGGTACGGAAGGTGCACTGACATCTCTGTATGCAACGAGGAAATTATCATAAGAAACAGGACCCATAACCCGCTGTAAGACTTCTAGTAATTTTGTTAAAAAAGAGCTATTTGAACTTGTGATCCCTTCATTCATATATCCCTTAATTGCGCTTCCTAGCGATGCTATCCATTGTTGACTAGCCGCACCAAAAGGGAATCCTGCTGGCAGTACGAGATCCTTGGTTAGTATACCTGCGGATCCATTTGCAATCGTGCTATCTGTCGCTGTAACGACTAATTGACCATTGATATAGCCATTTAAGCGATTACCCGCCACGTCAAATCTAAGTTTGTTCATGACATCTAGCGGCATTGACAATCCAGAGGTTGTTTGGAGAACAATCGTTTGATCATTGTTCTGTCTCTCGATGGATGCCTTACCAAGTAGTGCATCATAAGTAAAGCTATAATACTTGCCTTGATTCACGTACCTGGCAAGGAGTCCAATCGTATTCTTAAAACTTGTTAGGCGAACATCAGATTCGACGAAGTAGTCCGTTCCATAGGTCTGTGCGACCACAGAAGTCGACTGCTTTGTCGTCCGATATACATGATTGCCATTCGTCTCCGTTTGAACGCCAAAGTTCCCTTTGACCGTCGTCCATTCCGCTGCACCTGACTCAAAATCCGTGGAATAAAGCGGATCGTATACGAGCTCAAAGGCTAATCCTTTATCCGTGTCTAAGGTAACAGACACTACCTGACCATTCACGGTCACAGGTACTTCCTGAAGACGCGCTCCATTTAGTGCAAGCTTATAGGCTTTGTATCCACCTGCAGGTTTCGTCGTTGTTAACGTGAACTTAGCCCTTTGCTGCTTCACTAAGGTTGGCAGTGTACCTTTGTAGTATTTGATTTCACCAGAAGGCAGCGAAACATATTGTTCCCCTGTAGCTGCTACATCCGTTGTATAGACAAGGAGCATACGATGACTATTTTGCAGGGAATTCCCATCTAATGATGATGCAAAAAAAGTTCCTTTATAGACATCACCTGTCACTGTCGCTTGCCCCAGTGCGAACGTATGATTATTCATTGTTCCCGCTGCCGCGATGACTTTCGGCGTATTCACAAAGTAGGTGTCCAGATTGAGATCAAATGTAAGCTCACCGGTATCTGATAGCAGCTTATTCTGACTCAATGCAGCTAACATTTCAGCTTTCTTGTTCGCATCATCCAACGAATGAATGAACAATTCGGCCATCTGTCTATTCGACATCGAAGACGAAATTGGCAGTTTGTTGGCTTCTGGCAGATTGCCGCTAGCAATCTGTTCTGGTGTGTTGTCAGGCGTGATTTTGTACACAGTTAACGGCACATTCGGTTTATCCCCATACACAGACACGGTCTTGAACAGATGCGGAATGTACATCATGTTCGTCAGATACGCGTCGCCTTCTGAGGCTGCTGCCTTATCGCGCGACCATGTGCGATCCCATACGAACACGAATTTCGGACTTGCGGCTTGAACTGCCCCATTTCGGAATAAGAGCGCCGCTTCTGCCTCCGACATAATAGCAAGCGGATCGCCTACGATAGAGAACTCTTCAGGAGCACCTAACTTCATATTTTTATAAGCATCCCCTATATTGACGCCGAAGGAGTATCGGTTCATCATGTCCCAGCCTTGGTAAGCCCCAACTGCGCCATTGAAGATACCGATGTCTTCACGCCCTTTGGCGGGTTGCGTATCCTGAAACTCCGTAAGCACAAATGGTTTGGCATATGGCTGCCTTAATGATAGGGCTGGATAGTAAGATCCAAAATTCGTATCCGTCGGCCAATCCTTCGGATAATTGGCAATTGTAGTGCTATTAAACGCCATACTTAGACGAGGCTCCTTAAGCGGATGATACTGATAGCCGCTCCCAATACTATCGGTGAATCTATGGTTTGAAAATTGGTAATAGGCATGTGTTTCATACACATCCGACGCTTGATCGCGCCAATAGTTCACATTCGGGCTATAAATGTAATTTAATCCGCCAATAGGCGCTTTAACACCAAGATCATCTTTCAAATAAGTTCTCATCGCATTTGAGACATGAATGGTTTTATTGGAATAATACGCACTAAGCTGATCCTTAATGTCCCCTGCTGCATCCCAATAATTGCTTGGGAAACTAAAGATGTCTGGCTTACCTATCGAGTCCAGATACTGGTTGAAATCATGGAGCATATAATCGCGCAAAGGCACCTTCATGCCGCTAAGATTCATATTCAGAAGCAAGGATTCATTCCACGGGCTAACACCGATTAGAACGGGATCATGCTTCAAAGGGAGACCCGTATAGGGGTTAACATGGGATAGCCACATGTCTGCAATCGCTTTCCACATGTCGAGCGCTTGGGGGAGAAGGGGAAGCAAATAAGGAGATTTCGTCCCATCTGCGTATTCGCCAAGTCCCGGTATATTTTTAAAGTCATACAGGTGAAAAATGTCAATCGTTACGTAAATACCTTTAGACTTCAACTTCGCAATAAAGTACTCCAATCGATCCAAACGATCCACATTAAGTTGTGGCGTTGTCGATCCATTTTGGATGAAAATGCCTTGTGCCCAATCGGCCATTGCATCCTGTGCATGTATTCGAACTGCGTTATAACCTAAACGTGCCAGGCGATCCGCAGTTTGATCCGCATCATCATGTGAGCCGTAGAACATATTCCACGTTATATTGGCTCCGTATAACTTCACCTTTTTTTGCGGGGCTTGCTCAAAAGTGTAGTCGCCGTCAGCCCCTTGTTGGATGAAGCCATATTTACCTGCTGGTGCATCATTCAATCCAGATAAATCCACGGCACTGCCAGGAACCGTCATCGGCTCTGTATCCATAGGCTTCCATACATCAGCTGCCTGAGCTATCGGGGCATGGCCTAGGATACCGCCGCTGCCAATAACAGAGAGCATCATGGTAAAAATAAGTAAGGAGGTCAAGCCTTTACGGATCGATTTGTACATCATCATTTCGCTCCTTTAATCGAGATTTCAGTCGATCCCTCCATGTATCCAATGCCACAGTACTGGGCTATACTAGCCTGTGCTTTTTAATTGAGCTGCTGGATTCGCTGTGGAACAGACACGATTTGATCTTGCAGCGCCACCGTTTGAATTACCACCTCAGCCGTCATCACCCCCTTCACCATCGCTATGCAGCGAATGGTTCCTGGTGTTCTCGTTGCCTGAATATACACAGCGCCTCTGCCGGCTTCCAAGCTGAAGGGATTCTCACCAATCAATCTGCCTGGACCCTCGACATGGAAGGAAACCGCATGATGAGCAAGCTGAAGTGTCTGCCCCTTGCTGTCCTGTAAAGCAACTACCACTCGGGTGCAATCTGCACCGTCTGCGATAAGCTCGAGATCATCCGCCAGCAAAGCCAATTGATCTGGCATCCCCACCGGAAACAGCTCATGCTCGGCTACTGCGGCGCCGCCGATTTTGCCAACAACCTTGAGACTCGTTAGCAGACTCGATCCCCACTCCCACCAACTACAGCCTGTGAACATAATCGGCGGATGGGGCAAGCTAGGGTAATTCACATAGTCAGGGCGCTCTGAAGCAACCTTAACCCCATTAATAAATAAATCTGCTTCTTCACAATTCGTAAATACAGGAACAACATCCCGAAAGTCCTCATTAAAGGAAGGGATTAAATATCGGGCAATAAACACGACGGGTTGCTTGCTGGGCTCCATCTGACTACGGTAAAAATGTGCAGCAAACTTCGGCAATCGGAAAATATCACAGACACCGTGATAGCAAATGCGATCACCGGAGCCGAAATCCTGATGCGTATTATAGTCGAACGCGCACCAACCAGCTGCTCCCGCAACATAAGGCACACCATACTGCCCGTTCTGAATCTGAGCATGGCCAAGGGCATGCTTGATTTGTCGCTCCACACTGTCATACGACTTCGTCGGATACATATGCCCCATATATTCCGTAATGAGATACGGCAATGGTTTGGCTGCAGGATTTTCCCTTCCCGATTACGTGTGAAATCGTTGTACGTAATAACATCTTCCAAAAACTCGCTGCTATGTATGGCGCGTACGCCGCCGGTAGCCCGTGATGGATCCAACTTGCGAGCAAGCGCATTCGTCCGTAAATAGAACTCCGTATCATCCTGAGACTCATTGATACGAACGCCCCACAAGAAGATCGAAGGGTGATTGCGATCACGTACGATCATTTCTTCCAGCTGAACCAGCGCCTTGTTCTTCCACTGCGCATCGCCAATATATTGCCAGCCCGGCAGCTCCTCAAAGACAAGTAATCCAATCTCATCACAGCGATCGAGTAAAGATGGATCTGCGGGATAGTGAGAAGAGCGAACAAAGTTCAGTCCCAGCTCCTCTTTTAGAATATCCGCGTCTTTACGCTGTCCTCTCTCACACATGGCTCCACCTAGATAGGGAAACATTTGATGTCGATTCAACCCGCGCAGCTTGAACGGATTGCCATTGAGATAGAACCTCCCATCCTTACGGAACTCGGCACTTCGTATGCCTACCCTCGTAGATAGATCGTCGCTTTTAACGCGTTCCACCCCGATGTCATACAAGGCCGTCCTCAGCACATACAAATAGGGATCGTCGATGTTCCACAAATGCGGGTTTTTCACGTGCAGTGTCACCTGTCTAACTTCCGACTCCCCAACCTCAGCAATGATGGATGTGGTGACTTGCTCTACTACTTTTCCCTCACAATTGATCAAGGACGTGTTCAGGATAAACGTTGTCGCTTCCCCGCGATTCCTAATTCGAAATGTGCCTTCCATCGAAGCTTCCTGAGAAGTCACATCTCTCCACTCATACTTGGCCCATTCGATATACACAGCGCTCGTCACGATTAGTCGGACATTCCGATAGATGCCACCGAACAGCATATAATCCACCAAACGCCCTTCTGGCGGGATATCTGGTCTACGTGTAGAATCAACTCTGACCGCAATCACATTCGATTCCCCAACAACAACCCATTCACTTATTTCGATTGAAAATGACGTATAGCCCCCTTGATGCTCGCCGACGAAAACGCCATTGACATAAACCTCCGCAACAGACATCACACCATCGAACTCCACAAGAAGACTACTCCCGCTCCAATCTGCAGGAACCTCAAAGTGACGGCGATACCAAGACACAAACTGATAGTCCGTTTCGCTAAAATAGTGATGGGGAACAAGCTTATTCGTATGCGGTAGATGTACCTCTTGGAAATGATCATCCTTATAGTTCTTGTGTTTGCTCTGCGGATCATCCTGGGCACAGAATTGCCACTCCGTGTTAAAATTAAAAATCTGTCTCATAGGCATAATCCCTTTCTTCTTACTCCGTCTTCCCTTGTTAATAAGCGCAAGAAGGCATATGCAAGCGTGTGAAGAAAGCTAACCACTCACGAACGTCGCATATGCCATTGTGCTAATCTATACAATTAAAGCTTTATTTCTTAATATTCGTCGGCCATACAAACTGGACACCTAAGGCTTTCTTTGCTTCTTGGAATTTCTTGTTTTGATAGTCAATCAGCTTTTGAGAGCCAAGTTTTTCTTCTTGATCAATGCCTTCTTTGTAGAGTTTCTCTACATCCTCTGGTGCTTTAGCCAGAATCATTTTCGCTCTTGTTTTGACACGAACTTCTTCACGTTTTGCATTGATTCCCGCTTCTTCTGTGCCGCCAAGCGGTGAAGTGGATTCGAAAGCAAGCATGTCGTACGTGTATTTACTGAAATAAATATTCGATTTGGTTCTTTCCGTTTCTTGTACACCGTTTACTGGCAATGTGCGTTGAACAGGGATATAGTTAATCAGCCAATCTAACGTGCCATTTCCGTATTTTAATTTCGTTTTCGCTGCATCCTCGCTTCTAGCCTTAATAAACTCATCGGATAATTTAACCTTACCATTCGCATCATAATCCCACGTAATGCCTTTAGGACCATAAGTCACATTCAAACTCATTTCATCGGACGAGAGATAATGCATGAGCTTAATAATGCGATCCTGATTTTTGGCTTTACTGCTAACCATCGTCAGTGTCCAACCTGAGGCTTGAACTGGATCAATAACAGGCTGTTTGCCTTTATCACCGAGAACCGGTCCGACTGAAACGAAGATCGCCTTCGGATCCTTGGCATATAAGGCATCCCATTTAATCGCCTTGTTTGTAAGCGCAAAGACTGCGCCATTATTCACTTTCTCGGTAAGCTGTGACTGATTCAACGTTTGACTATCTTCTGGCAACAAACCTTCCCGAAATAAACGGTTGAGGAACTGATACGCTTCCAATGTCTCCGGAGTTCTTTCACGATCAACAAGATTTCCTTGTGCATCTTCACGTGGAGCGCCGAAGAAACTGGAGATGACCCAGCTCTCGAAATACGCTGGTACGACGTCGAAGCCATTATATTTCGTCTTTGAATCCTTTACTTTACGCAGCGCTGCAACCAAGCCTTCCTTGGTACTGAAGTCCTCAGGTTTGATGCCTAGCTGATCCATAATATCTTTACGCGCATATAAGCCTTGGTTGCTGTAAATGGTATCCCCTGGTTTAAACGTTTCTTTGGCCCAGAAATAATTGGCATACCCATAGAAATGGCCATCTGGATTACGGAACCAATCCTGCATGGATTTCGCCACATTAAACGATGGATCATGCTTCTTAATCAACTCATCTAGCGGAGCAACCAAGCCGGATTTCTCAAGTACACCGCGCTGTGGCGCCCCCTTATCCACCGTAATCATATCTGGGATATCTCCTGATGCGATAAGAGCGCTTAATTTATCATCATTACCTGAAGTAAATTCAATGGAAACTCCCGTATCCTCTGTAATTTTCTTATCCAGTAAGTTGTTAACTGGATCCCAGTTCTTTTTGTAGGATTCTTGATCGACGAACCAAGTTATCTTGATTGGAGATTTATCATCAGGTTTTGCTGACGCTGACGCTGCAGCTGCTTCGGATGCCTTAGGCGAAGCAGCCACCTCAGCTCCCTTATCTGCAGAACACCCTACTAGCAAAGTTCCAACTAACGTTGTGACAAGCCCCATACTAACTAAACTTTTCTTCATTTGCTTTGCCCCCTTTGATATTCGTGAACTAACCTTTCACAGAACCAATAAGCACACCTTTAACAAAATATTTCTGCAGGAATGGATAGATCGCGACGATTGGCGCTGTTGTGGCAACCATCATGGCTAGCTTCAACGTAGCTGAACTAACATGCTTCGCTTCTTCTGGCATAAAGCTTGTCGCTTGCTGACTAAATGATTCCCCATAGGAAGCATCCGTCACCATACGCATCAGAACCAATTGAACAGGCTCTAAGGATGACTTCGTCGTAAACATCAGCGCATCCATGTACGAATTCCAATGATAAACCCCATTAAACAAGGCAATTGCGGCTAAGACAGGCTTCGTCAACGGCATCACCAATTGCAGCAAAATACGATATTCCCCCGCCCCATCCATCTTAGCCGACTCGATAATTTGTTCAGGGATCGTCCGAAAGAAGGACATAATAATAATCATATCCCAAACACTGAACAAGGTGGGAATAATATAAACCATAAAATTGTTTAACAGGCCGATTTCTTTATACAGCAAGTATGTCGGAATAAGTCCACCATAGAAGAACATGGTCGTGAGCATAATAACGAGATATATGTTGCGACCACTAAGTCCTTTACGTGACATGCCGTAGGCAACGAGAGCTGTAAAAGCGATATGCGTGGACATACCAAGCAGCGTTCTGCTAATCGTAATGAAAAACGCATGATAAATGGTCGTATCCGAGAATACAGCTTTATAATTCGCGATCGTAAATTCCCTTGGCCATAAATACACGCTGCCTCGCAAGTAATCCAACCCGTCATTAAAAGAACCAACCAAAGCAAACCAGAACGGAGCCAGCGTTACAAATACAACTGTAGACATGAAGATGATATTACCGATGTCAAACCATTTGTCCCTTCTGGAACGGATATTCATTTTGTGTTCCTCCTTACACGCAGGCATCCTCTTAGAACAAGCTGTTGTCTGTCACTTTACGAGATACATAATTAGCAGCAAATAACAGAATCAGGGCAACCACTGATTTCGCTAAGCCTACCGCAGTCGAATAGGAATACCTCATTTGCCTGAGGCCTACCTTATAGACATACGTATCGATTGTTTCACTTACATCCAGATTTAGCGGATTCTGCATGACCATAATCTGCTCGAAGCCCGTGTTCAATATTGAGCTTATCGCAAAAGTGAGCATAATCACGACTGTCCCCATAATGGCTGGCAGTGTCACATACCACATCCGCTGAAATCTGCCTGCACCGTCAATCTTGGCTGCATCATACATTTCCTGGTCCACACCGGCAATCGCTGCGATATAAATAATCGCTCCCCAGCCAATCCCTTTCAATATTTCAGCGCTAACCATAATCATCCAGAACAGATGCGGTTTCGCAATGAAATTAATCGGTTCATCAATGATATGCAAACTCGTAAGTAAGAGATTGAGAATCCCATTTGAAGGCGATAGCACCGTCAGCACTAATCCTCCAAAAATGACCCACGAAACAAAATGAGGCAGATAAGAAATCGTTTGTACGAAGCTCTTGAATCGTTTCTTATTCAGCTCATTAAGGAAGAGTGCAAACACGATGGGTGCAGGAAACCCAAGAACCAATCCCATAAGATTCATCGCTAGCGTGTTCCGTAGTACATTCAAGAAATTCGGATCATTCAGAAATTCTTGGAAATGTGTAAACCCAATCCACGGCGAATTCATCACACCCAAGAAAAGATCGTACTCCTTAAATGCAATCAGAATGCCATACATCGGAATGTACGAGAACACAAGCAGAAACAAAATCCCCGGCCATACCATGCTTTGCAGCGCGAACTGACTCTTGAAGCGCAGCCATCTGCCCGTCACTGATAATCGTGGCGACCGAACACGTTGTTTTGCATTTACGGCTCCATCCACTTGACTTACCTCCCCGATTTACTGCCCCAAGTCGTGATAACCAGATGACAGCGTTCTCTATAATGCTAACTCTACTTCTGCTATAGCAAAGCAACTTCGGAAGCATATTCTCACTATACATTTTGAAAGCGCTTATAAAAATATCACTATTTTAGTTTTGATACCTTCATTTGGGCTCTGCCTAGTTAACGAAAGGTTTAGCCTGCCTTTTGTCGAATACCTCCCTACAAACATCTTTGGAGAAAGAAGGAGTGACATTGCAACGTACCTTTAATGCCATGAGTATCAAAAGTAAAGTGACGCTAGCCTTTATTTTTTTCATATTAATCCCCTTCAGTGTGCTTGGACTCTACACGTACAATCAATCACAGCGCTACATGCAAGATCAACTGCTGGCCAATTCACAAACCACCGTTAAACAGATCAAATATACGATTGAGAATAAAATCGATCTAATTGAAAGCGTTAGCAATAACATAACGTTTAACTACCGCTTGCAACAATTTCTCGGAGAGCCGTATTCGTCCGACTCCAATTCTTTAGATACGTATTTCAATTTCGCTGCTCCACTTGTTAACTATGCGATGTTATTCCAGAAAATCAACATCCAGAAAATTTCTATCTATACAAACAATGTTTCGATTCCAGAAGGTTTTGGTTCCTTTTTCTCCGAGCAGAAAATTAAAAAAGAGGCATGGTACGATGCCTTTATGTCTTCGGATCAGAAATCTCTCTGGGTGCTGGATACGAAGCAGGAAGACGGTAGTGATATTTTCCGCTATATCCAGAAAATGATCTCTATTGAAGGCTATTATCTAGGAATTACGATGGTTGACGTGCGCTCAGTTGATCTGCTTGAACCCGCTGAGGGCCCCAATGTTGTGAATCAGCCTGTTTATATATTGGATGAAAATCAAGGCTACGCCAAGGAATCCGGCTTTTTATACGTCGCTGACTCGTTAAAAGAGGTCCAGCAAGTCATCGTCATGGCGATCCCGCTTCCTCCGTTACTCGGTTCCTTGCAGGTTGTGGCTAACCTAGCTTTTATTCTTACCCTCATTGTTCTATTGTTTGCTTTCTACTACATCCTCAAGATGACGTTAAGTAAAATGAAAACGAGCATTAAACAGATGGATGTCGCCATTGAAACAGGGTTTCAGCCCATCCCGATTGTACGAAAGGACGAGTTCGGTGTCATCACCGAGAAATTCAACATTTTACTTAATAAAATAACCCTGCTGTTAAGCGATATGATCAAAAAAGAGACCCTGCACAAGGATGCACAGCTCATCGCACTGCAATCGCAGATTAACCCACATTTTATCTATAATACGCTGGATATTTTTAGTGCCAAAATGGAAATTGCGGGTCAGTATGATGTGTCCGATGCCATGGCCGACTTTGGTAAAATGATGCGCTATAATATGGACGGTGACGCTAAATTCGCAACACTCCAAGATGAACTTCGTTATCTCGGGCAGTATATGACGCTTCAGAAGGTCAAATACGGAGACAGTATTCATTTCCGGGTCCATGTCCCCAATGAGCTGCTTTCCATTCAGGTCTTAAAATTTATTCTACAACCAATTGTCGAGAATAGTGTGAAGCATGGCTTCGCTAAGCAGGACACACTCGATATTGATATTTATGCTAGCCAAGAAACTGATTTATCCATCCGTTTATGTGTAAGAGATAATGGCATTGGCATCGAAGCAGCACGGTTGGAAGAAATCAACGAACAATTTCGCACTTCCTTGTATATTGCCAAAGGTGATAAAGACCGAGAAAGCATCGGTTTAGGTAACATTAATGAACGATTGAAATTATTCTACGGTGAGAATTATCCCTTACAAATCAACAGTATCCAAGGCCAATTCGCCGAAACCATATTAACCCTTCCTTATGACGTAAGAAGAAGCGAGGAGAATGACGATGTATACCGTATTAATAATTGATGACGAAGAATTAATTGGCAGCGGCGTCAAAGCCAAACTAGAAAGGGCCAATGTAGCTGGTATACGGGATATTTATGTCGCGAACGGTGGTCTACAGGGACTTACAATGGCTAAAACCTTACAACCAAACATCATTATCACGGACATTCGTATGCCCGAGTTAGATGGCATTCAATTGATTAAAGAACTTGCCCCGCTGCTAACACGCACCAAATTCATTATGTTGAGCGGCTATGGTGATTATCCCTACGTCCGCGAAGCATTCAAATATGGCGCACAGGACTACTTACTGAAGCCTGCGTCCTCCGATGAGCTTGGCCAGCAAGTACAGTCCGCCATTGTAAGTATTGAGAAAGATACCCTTAACGACCAGCTCTTCGAAAGGAACCAAACGGATGCAAGAGCGCTGCTTATTGCTCGATTACCCCTAGTGATCCACGGGTCGAACGTTGCGATGAGCAGCAAAGATTCCGAGTCACAGCAATCACTCGAAGCTTACTTTTTTCATCCTTTGTTCGCCGTTTCGATGCTATCCTTCGACGATGTTACCTTTAGCGAGGAGCATTTGGATAGGGTAAGTGAATGTCTAGAACGATGCGTTCGGGACGCTGATTTAACGCCGTATCTACGCTTCCTAGCTTTTCATGATGTGCAAGGATATGTGTGCCTTGTGTTTAATTATGCTGCATTCCATGCCTTTGAAACCATTCAAGGTATACTCGGCAAAGCTGTTATCCTGCTTAGGAGAGGCAATCCGCGAACGCCAACGGCCTCGATTAGCCAATCTGGACAGAGCTTGGACGATTTATCGCGGCTTTATAAACAAGCACATAGCGCGATGTCTGGGCGAATTTTACGAGAACCAAGCGAGGTCTTCGTGATGCTTGAACCGCAGGGTAGGACAGATACTTGGCTGCCTGCCAAAAAGGAGATGGAGGAGTTCAAGCTAGCTGCGGAGACACTGCATGTGGAACGAATTGGCCTTTGGGTTGACCGCCATCTAAGTGATTCTTTGCGCGCACAGATGTCTTTGGAGCAGCTCAAGTCGATTTATAATCTGGTGCTTTCTGAAATCCATCGCCATGTCCATGAGCGTTTTCTTTTTGAAGAGACCGAACGCGCGACTGCTTTTGACACCTTCCATACTTTATGGGAACTCCGGCATTATTTAAAAAGCTACGCCACAGATACGAAACAGCTGATCTCGGAGCAGGCTAATTTGGGCGAAACCGTTATTACGGTAGCGGAGTCCATCGTTCGTGAGCATTACAGCCGCGATCTGCAGCTAGCCGAAGTGGCCAATCGGGTATCGATGAATTACTCGTACTTCAGCAAGCTTTTTAAGGAACGAACCGGGTTAACTTTCACTGCCTATTTAACCAAAGTCCGCATGGAAGAAGCCCAGAAGCTGCTCAAAAACCCCACCTTACGGATCAATGAGATCTCAGAAAAGGTAGGGTATGGCAATCTCTATCACTTCTCGCGTGCTTTCAAAAACTATTTCGGTGTTTCCCCGAAGGAACATCGGAAAACGATGTAATAGAAACTGCCCCAGTTCCATGTACAAGGGAACTGGGGCTAACATCCAATGATAGGATACGTTTAATAACAACGCACTTCAAAGATTGCAGCAGACGGATCTCCATTGGTGGCAACGATTACGACACGCAGTCTTTGCGTTTGAACAGGTTGAGCTAGTGTATAACGGCAATGGCGCTGGTAATTCTCCTTTACCTCTAGGAGCTGCTCCCAAGCACCGCCAATATAGGCTTCAATCCTATAGTCTTTCGGACATTGCGGGTCACGATAAAACGGTGCATACCCATGGTATTCCCATAGAAGGCTGCCCGGGAATGTGAGCTCAATCTGTGTAATCGATTGAAGCTCTTCCCAATTTAGCTCCAACCATTGCGGAAGCGTGTCGCGCGGATCTGAACGCCACAGGTTCGTAAAACGATAAGGTCGCGTTACGCCACTAATGACATGCTCAGGGCTGTACGCATGCTGCGGAGGATCCACGCGGAAGCTGCGCGTCGGACCGTTCCAATCCCGGCGCATCTTGCCCTCCCCCATTTCATACGCGCACGTATGGCCTGGCACAATGCCATCCCCGCAATGCCAAGCAACGTGGGGATTCGCTAGTAAATCCAAACGCACATAGGTCCCTGACTTCAGGCCATCATCCTCGCTCAAATGCAAATCCCAATCGATCCACTGGTATTTCCCTGGCATGATGTGCAGTTCCGTTGTGGCCAGCGGTGAATTTGCATCGCAACGGTAGTCCCAAATATGATCCACCGGAATGAGTTTCGCTTCCACGATTTGAGGGGTGTCGCTCGTATTCGTCACACAGACAGACACTCGATTCAGTACTCCCTCCGAAATGGCAATCCATTGTCCCTTTCGTTGAAGGAGGAACTCTTCTTGATGACCCGGCTCGCCAGATGCTTGCAGCTCCGCCTTCACTTCCGAACCCCTACACGCAGCTTGACTGCTAGCCGTAACTTGCGCCTTGCGTGCTAAATCCAACTCGTCCTCGTTCGTCGTGTTCAGGAGAAAACAGCCGTCGCGCAGCAGCGTTTGCTTCACTTCTTGTATAGCCTGACTAGGTACCTCCGCGAGTGCTAATCCATGCTTCAATGCAATCGCAGCCGACGTCCCCACGGCCTGCCCAATCAACGCGGTTGTCGCCATTACGCGCACCGTCCCTAATGCGGCATGCGTCACAGAGATATTGCGACCGGCCATCATCAAATTATCGACATCCTTGGCAATCGTTGCCCGCAAAGGAATGCCATAAGGGCCACAGTAGCTTTTCACCATATAGGCAGACGTTTCATCATAGCCTTCAGAGCTGGCATGCTCACTGGTAGGCGCAAGAAGTCCCCCCGGTGTGTGCAGATCAAGGAACCAGCCACCGTAAGCAATCTCATCCTCAAATACCGTCTTATTCTGTGGATCATGCTCCGTCATCAGATATTGCCCCATAATTCGGCGGCTTTCCCGTTTGCCCGGCACTTGGCCAATCCAGTCTATGGCATGATTAGCTGCCAGCTCTTTCGTGAGTGGATCCTTATTCTTGATCCAATCCCAAATACCTAACACATACCGCGTCAGCTCATGACGAATATCTTCACTTTCATAGATGGTGTGCCAAGGCATGCCGATCTCGATCCACCAGTAACCACCGCGCATATCATTCGGATTCCGACCCTGTTTATAGAAAAAGTCTGGATTATCGAGCTTCGCAGCCCAATCAGGAGCGGTGAACGGTGCTGGGTAGCCCAGATCCTTCGTTTTAAAATGAATCGAATTCCCCATCACATCTCCGCTGGCAGTTAGTGGTGCATGCGGCTCGCCATATTCCTCCCGTCCTTCCGAACCCATCCGCCATTCACAACCTGCCCGGTCGGCAACGATGCCGTCGCCTGTGCAATCCACGAATACATCCGCGACAAGTTCGATCTCCATCTCAGCATTAGCTACGTAACCCACGACCGACGCAATCTTGGGCTCACCCGCCATCCGAACATCCACAATGGACGTGTTCAAGTAAAAGGTCAAATTCTCTGTTCGCAGCGCCATATCATACATCGTCATATCCCAAACGCTGTTCGTCCAACCATTCTCAAAAATCGGCTCATGATTTCGCGCGCGTTCCTCAATCAATAACTCCGATATGATTCCGGTTTCCTTCGCATATACATGAAAAGCAGCTGCGCCATGCGGCGTCACTCTTACTTCAGATGAACTATTCCCTCCGAATACAGGGCGATCCTGAACCAGACATGTGTTGGCCCCATGTCTAGCCGAAGCAACAGCCGCACAGAAACCCGCCAGTCCACCCCCGCAAATGACAACGTCGTACTTCTCTGTTTTTTGCCCATGCTTTCTTGCTGAATGATTACCTTCCTTGCCCGTATCCCTGAAGTTATTAACCATCTCTCTTAGTCTCCCTTTATGCAGCCACACCTATTCCTCGATAGATGACAGCGTTTTCTTAGCCTCCTTACAATGTATCCTGAATAAGAGCGTAATAAAATATCACCATTTTTGATTTGATGCCTTCATTTTGGCATCGAATTATCTAGGTACAAATTTGATGGCATCCGCGATAACGAATCCGGTTGTCCCCATATTGCTGATAATCACATTTCCCAAAGTTCCGGCACTAAATACGTAGCTCCCAATGAAGTTCCACTGCCCTCCGTTTGCCTGCTGATTAACTGTCTTACTGTACGTCCCGCCAGCAGAGCTTACAGTGACCGGTACATTGTTGGCTCTGTTCGTATCGGCATTCCACCACATGTACACATCATAAGTGCCTGCAGATGCGATATCGGGTGAATACTTAACGCTCTTGAATCCCTTCGCTGTATCCCCGTCATGCAGATAGTCTGCACCAACTCTTTGGCTGCTGTAGGTACTGACCGTCCAAGTCCCTGTCTGAGTTATTCCTGTTGGATGACTGTTATCCATAAGGATTGTAGGTTCGTATGCGCCAATACTTGGCGGATTGCTCCTAACGTTCTTGAAGTAATCCTCTGCTACATCGGTTAGATTATTCTTCCCCTTAGCAATACACGGAGAAGTGCCCTGCAGCTTGAAATAGTCTGGTCCGAATGTGCCGCCTACAAGCAATGGATTGCCAATGACATCATTCACATTCGAAGCAACACCAGTAACTGCGCTGGACCAACAGTTATTCGAGAAAATCAATCCCGCAGTCTGATCTACAAGTTGTAAATTGCCCGTGTTCGACTTGAATATATTGTTTTCTATCCTTGTGTTTACATGGCTTGCACCACCGGTAATGGATATATTCGTACTTGTTGAATCAATAAAAGTGTTGCCTGCAATGATGTCATTATCCAAGCGAGTTCCTGTTGCTAATCCCGTGTTCCAATAAGAAAAATTCTTGCTGTTCCCTTTCAGAAAATTATTAATAATCTTCCTGTTGTAGCCGGCTGTAAAACTTTGAAAAGGCTCATCCGCTATGGCAATTCCCATACTTGGGCCTCCATCTCTGAAATAAATCGCATTCCCCGTATTGTAGATTAAATTTCGCTGTATAGTTACGTCGTGAGCCTTATCTACATAGACCTCCAATGCATAATTATCATAAATTACGTTATCCTCCAATACCACATCATGAGTGTTGTACCACAAGCCAACCCCTTCACCCCAGTTGTGGTAAATGGTGCTGTTCTTAATTGTTCCATAGGCGCTGCCTCTGATCATGACAATTAAAGGCCAGTTCATTTCAATTGATGATCTGCTAAAACGCCCAAAATTGGCATTCTCCCACACCCTATTGCCGTCCAACGTAAAATAATCAACATTCTCTAACTGTATCGCCTCACCACGGTTCTCATGAATATTCGAATTTCGAATGATAATATCATGATATCTGGTTGACCCCGAGTTACCTGCATAAATTCCAGCTCCGTAGGATTGAGTCAATTCAAGGCCATCAATGGTAATATAATTGGCCGTAATACTCATCAGCGGATTCCAGGAAAGCGTGAATTGCTGTCCGTTCGTATAGGTCACTCCGTCATTGGTAACGTTAGGTCCCGTATACGTAACGGTTTGAAGACCGAGACTGTGATTCGGGTACGTATTCTGACCAGAAATGACTGGCGTCTCCCATGGATATGCCTTGATCGTAATTGGGTTACCGCTTGTTCCTGAAGTAGTAATACTGATCGTTGAGGTAATATTGTACGTTCCGCCTCTCACAATAACAGTGGAACCAGGGCCGGCAACCCCTGCCATATTTACAGCTTGTTGGATCGTAGCAACGGGTTGGCTCAGCGTACCAGGATTACTGTTGTTTCCTGTGTTAGACACATAGTAGGTTGTTGCAGCAGCTTTGACTTCTGTCTGATGTAAGATTCCCAAAACAATCAGTACAAGGGTCATGATCAAAATCTCGATTACCAATGAGGATCTCTTTTTCATGTTTTTTGTTAACATCATCTAATCTCCTTTTCTGGACGAAGTAAATTCGAACGTCATTTGTATATAAGTCAACGAATCCTTTTCGGGCTATTAATATCAGTATGCAAACCATGGAACTTTTTTTTGAACTCTATCATGACTTCTCACATACATATCCCCTTACAAAATCCGATCGCACGGTACAGAGGCTTATTCACTATCTTGAACAAAAGGAAGCCTATAGTCTTGATTCCGAAGAGATTTCAGCCTATCTCGAAATGAACTACAGTTACTTATGTGAAGTATTTAAATCGAAAACGGGGAACACCATTCAAATGTTTAACTCACAAATTTTTATGGATAAAGCAGCAAAAATGATGAGAGATACAAATCTAAATATATCCGAAATCAGTGAGATATTAGGCTTTAAAAACCCCTTTTATTTTAGCCGAGTTTTCCGTAAGGTTAATGGTATCTCCCCCTCAGACTACATGAGCAGAATTTATAGAACGAACAAATAATAAGTACAACGATCTGACTTTTAAGATCCCCCTTCTAACAGAAAATTAAAAAGATCACCTCCAACTGGAATCATTATCCAGCTGGAGGTGATCTTTCTTTTAGTCCAAAACCGCAATTACACAAAATCTACATATTACCACTACATAGTAGTTCTAACCTTTGACTCCACTTGATGCCATGCCTTCTATGAAGTATTTTTGAGCGAAAGTGAACAAAATAATAGGCAGTAGTACAACAATTGATGCCCCTGCCATTTGGAGGGAATAATTAGCGCCAGCAGCAGATGTGAAATATTGAAGTCCCACAGTAACTAATTGTTGTTTTTGGCTAGAGATAAATATAAATGGACTCGCAAAATCGTTCCAAATGTACACGAATGAGAAAATAACCATTGTCATTAAAGCAGGAATTGCAAGTGGGAGGATAATTCGATAATAAACTTGATAATGCGAGCATCCATCAATAATAGCTGCTTCTGTAATCTCTTTAGGGATCCCCACAAAAAATTGCCGCAAAAGGAATAAAAAGAACACATCAAAAATGGCTGGAATAATTATCGCCCAATGTGTATTTAACAAATGCAAGTACTTATACAGTAAGTATCTTGCAACAATTGTTGTATCAGATGGAATGGCTAATGTGGATAAAGATAGGAAAAGCAATATATTTCTACCCTTGAATTGTAGTCGAGCAAACGCATAGGCTGCCATCGTGACAAAAAAACCACGTAATAAAATAGAAAGTACTACTACTTTAAACGAATTCCATATCCAAAGAAAATAATTGGGATTCGCGAATAAAGCTTTATAATTCCCCCAATAAATATCTTTTGGAATAATATTGGCAAGCGGTTTATCAAATGCTGCAGCTGTAGTTTTTAGTGAGGCAGATATCATAAAAATAAAGGGGAATATCATCAAAAGTGCAATAATTAGCACCATAATTGAGTACAACATTGTTGATGCCGTTATTTTCTTTTTTTCTAATAGTGTACCCATTTCTTTTGAACCCTCCATTGTATAGCCGAGATCACCATAATAATTAAAAATAATAAGATTGCTTGTGCGGCTGAGTAGCTGTAATGATTGAGCGAAAATGCTTCTTCATATATATTTAGCGAGCTAACTCGGGAAGATGTCCCAGGTCCTCCTCTTGTGAGTGCGTTGAAAATGGTGAAATTTTGAAATGACCCTATTGTAGCTGTAATCACTAAAAAGAAGCTAGTTGGAGAAACGATAGGGAGAGTAATCTTGAATAATTGTTGGATTTTAGTTGCTCCATCAATTTCAGCAGCCTCGTACAAATCCTTTGAGACTCCTTGGAGAGCTGCCAAATAGACGACCATTTGAAAAGGGAAATTTGCCCAGGCCGCGACTATTGCGGTGGTAAGGATGGCAGTTTTGCTGCCAGCAAACCATAAAGGCGGATTTTCAATTCCGATCACATTAAGTAATGAATTTACAAAACCACCAAAAGGATCAAATAGCATTGAAAATACAAGTGAAATGGCAACGATGTTTGCAACATAAGGCATCAAAAATAATGACCTACTAAAGCTTTTCCAATAAAAAGCTCTATTTAATAAAACAGCCGCAAAGAAACCTACAATTGTCAATAACGGTACATAAATGATCGTATAATAAAAGCTTTTGAAATAAGCAGACAAGGCGATCGAATCTTTGAAGATTGCTATGTAATTATCTAAACCGGCCCACTTTAATGTGTTTAGTGCTTTGAAATCATTAAAGTCAACAAAACTGATAAATAAAGCATATAGAAAAGGGGCAATTCCAAACATAAGAAATCCAATAAAAAAGGGGATTATAAATATAAAGGCGGCCTTAGCCTCTTGTTTTTCTAAACTCATATTGTTTTTCTTTTTATTTAACTTGTACAACCTCTTCACTCCCTAAATCAAAGGGCACTTATTTGCATAAGTGCCCTTATAAATAAATTCTTTTAAATGATGCTTACTTTGCCGCTTTCGCTTTATTAATGGCTTCATCTGCTCGAGTTTTTATTGATTTGATTGTATCATCCAATGACTTTTGTCCCACAAGATACAATTCAGCTTCCTGCAATATTGTCTTTCCATATTCGGTAGCAATTGACCCCGTAATTTTTTCAGGTTTAAGACCAAGATTTGGTGTCAAATAAACCTCACTAAGATTTTCAGCTGTAATACCATCAGTAGTAGGGAACGAAGATACCATTTCATTAAAAATGTTATTCACTTCTTCTTTGTTCAAATCAACGCGTGCTGGAATTCCTCCTCCGTACTTATATGAATTTTCTGCAAACCACTTCACAAAATCAGCTGCTTCCTTCGGATGTTTTGAATATTTATTTATACCTGTTCCACCCGTAACGCCGATATTATTCTTTCCTTTTGGATCAACAGGCGGTTGTGCAATCCCAATATTCCAATCGCGAGGATACGTTTTTTTATCTATAGGTGCAAATGAAAACCATGTTCCAGTAAATATCATTCCGAATTTCCCGCTCATAAAAGCATCATATGGAATTTTCTTCGTTTTCATTTCGAGCCAGCTAGGTTGAATCTTTAATTTATTACCAAGATCTCCAAACCATTGTAAAGATTCTTTAAAATTAGGATCATCATAATTCGATGTCCCATCTGCTTTATATCCATCAATACCTCTTTGCGCTGCTAAAAGATACATCATATTATCATAATCAGGCATTGTTGAACCATAAATTCCTTTACTTGCATCAGTTAATTTTTTAGCAGTCTCAATATATTGATCCCACGTCCATTCACCTTTTGGATAAGGTACTTTTGCATCATCAAATATCTTTTTATTATAATAAACAGCCCATGTTCCAATCGTGTGAGGAAGAGAATATATTTTGTCACCAGCGAATTTGGTTAAATTTTTGCCGAACTCCTTTTCATAGTCGACTCCTGCTTCCTTATAAATATCATTCAATGGTATAAGCCAATTATTGGTTGCATACTTAGCATGAATAATTGGATTTTGAAGCGGAATAAGATCCACATCCCCTCCTGCAGAAAGATCCACATCGATCTTTTTGTAGATGGCATCTCCATCACCAGCAATGGTTTCAAGCTGCACCGTATTGCCAGATATTTTTTTATAATCTTCCAAGAGCCTCTTTGTAGAAGGTAAATTGCTATTTCCAGAAGTTGTATACCACTTTAGTACGACAGGTTCTTTTTTCAATGTGGAAGTTCCCGAACTAGAAGAAGAAGATGAAGGTGATTCTGAAGATGTTATGCTTGTGTCGGCAGCCTCTTTCGTTCCACCACAACCTGCCAGAGATATGCCGACCATGCCAAAAATGAGTGACGATACGACTACTTTTTTTGCCCTTAGATTTTTCATAAACCATACCCCTTTTAATGTTTTTGTCTTCTTTTAAAGTATAGGCTCTTTAAGGAGTCACTAAAATGTAATATCTTTCTACTTTTTAACTTATCTTTATCTTAGATTCATATTGTGAAACTGATTTTGTAATATTTAAAGAAAAAAATGTACTTATTTGTGATTTCAACCATCTCACAAAGCACATTTTTACATTATCTATATTTCAGAGGAGACTCCCCTACATTTTTCTTAAACACTTTACTAAAGTAATATTCATCCGCATAACCAACTTCTCTTGCTATTTCAGCGTTTTTTAAATCTGTCGTTTTTAACAAGAACTTTGCTCGACCAATCCTGACTTCCGTAAGGTAGTCAATAAAATTTTGCCCAGTTTCTTTTTTAAATAAGTTACTTAAGTATGCAGGTGACAGCTGCAGATACTCAGCTACTTTTTCTAAGGAGAGCTCTTCTTTATAATGCTTATTGATAAATTGTTTAGTTAAAAATACTCTCATACCTTCTTTATTTTCCACTAATTGCTCGATTATTCGATGTTTTAACCGATTAATCCAGTCGATAAAATCAACCTTTAAGCTCATTTTTGTGATCTCACTATACATTTCTTTATTAATAATTTCTTTACCAGCTAGATGGTAATTATCCACAAAACTTTGGAATAAATAAAAGATTGTATAACTGAGCCCTGTCAAAAGTTCCTTCGTAAGGTTATTAGATCGACTCATTTCCTTCACCAGTAAATGTAAGGCATCATTAATATCTTTCACTTCTCCATCGAGCAGTGCCTTTTCAACTTGTTTCATTTCCATGGACAAATCATCCGTTTCTTGCAAGGACTTCTGACTTACATCGCGATAGTAAATATTACTTCCTCTTGGAAATATAAATTTAAAGCGTACTGCTTCCTTAGCTTCCCTGTACGAATGAATTATTTGCTCATAACTCTGGTGTACGCTGCCAATACCAATGCAAACTGATGTGCTTAAATATTTACGTAATGTGGTTCGTATATTTTCAGTTAATTCATTTATGGCATTTCCAGATTCCAATTCTTCTCTTTTCCTCAATGATAAGATCGCAACAAATTGTTTGGGATGAAGACTTGTAACGTGCCCAAATGCATAACTAGCTATGACTTCATCAAGAATGTTCAAAATAGAGTAATCCAGCAAATGTGGGGACTCCCCGTATTTTTGGTAAATAGTAAAATCATCCACTTCTATATTTAGACTAATAAGGTTTCCTTCAGGAAAAGATATTTTATTCAATTCTAGCTGTTCAATTATTTCTTCTCTACTCTGAACAATTCCTAATATTACGTCTTTATAAAACTTATCTCTGTGAAGAACGGCGTGCTTAGTAGGTTCTATTTGAGATGAACTAACTTTCTTCACCGTATGATCTTCGGCAGATATTATCGAATTCCTTAAATCTTTCAATATCCGAATTAAATGTTCTGGTTCTAACTCTAGTTTCAAAATATAATCTTCTGCCCCGTTCTTCATTGCTACCTTGACATATTCCAAATCATCATGCGCACTAAGTATAATAAACTTCGCATGATGCTCTTCTTGTCTCAATTGCATGAGTAACTCAATCCCTGTCATAACAGGCATTTTGATATCCGTTAAAATAATATCAGGATAACTGGTACGAGCAATTTCTAACGCCTTTTTCCCATTCTCCGCTTCTCCAATAAGCTCAAAACCTAACTCTTCCCAAGGAATTATCGTTTTAATACCAATTCTGACAAGTGCTTCATCATCGACAATAAGTACTTTTAGCATCTTTAACTCCATCCGTTTATAAGATCATAATTCGTGAGCAATGATTAAAGGAAGTCTTATATGAACTTTCGTAAAAACACCTACTTCACTTTCAATTTGAATACCATACATCTCACCGTAGATCATATTAATTCGATTATTTACATTTCGCACACCGATCCCAATGGTGCCATCTGGATCCGCAATATGTTCATTTTTTATTTTTGAAATTTGAAGCTGAGACATCCCCACTCCAGTATCCTCCACAATAATTCTGAGTATTGAATCCTCTGCTGAAACTTTTATTATAATGTCCCCTGGTTCTTCTTGAGGTTCAATGCCATGAAATATGGCATTCTCGACGATAGGTTGCAATATAAACTTAACACATTCCGCTTGGAGCAATTGTTCATCTACTTCATAATACACCTGAAATTTGTCTCTGTATCGGGTTTGTTGAATGTATACATAATCCCTTATCATCCCTAATTCTTCACCGAGAGTTATCAGCGTGCTCCTGTGTTTAAATGTATTCTTCAACAATCTTCCAAGTGCATCTACCACTTCTTTTATACCGTCCGCCTTTTGAATAATAGCCATCCAACGAATGGTATTTAAGGTATTGTATAAAAAGTGAGGGTTAATTTGACCTTGAAGCGCCTTTATTTCTGCATGTCTTTTTTGTTTTTCTTCTTCTATTACCTGGTTAAACAAAGAGTTAATTCGTTCAATCATATAATTATAAGTTACGCTTAGAAGACCAATCTCATCAACACTCTTAACATTTGATTTAACGACCAGATTAGTACCCTTTACATCTTTCATGGTCAATGTTAATTGTTTGATTGGACGTACAATACTTGCCGAAATATAAAACCAAAGGATTCCCGAGAATAAAAAAGAAACAATGAAAACGATCGTAGTAATTTGAAAAATAATTTTATTATCCTTAGTTAGCATCTCCATGGGAACCATTTGAATAATTCTCCAACCATACTTTTCTATGTCATAGGTAGAAGCAAGAAAAGATTGCCCATTTTTCTTAATTTCGAAGCTGGAACTATGGGTTTGTTGAGGAACCTCAATCCCCTCAGACTCCAAACTCTTAGCAACTTTCTGCTCAGGAAATACTATTTTGCCAAGCTGGTCTACAATATAGATTTGGCTTTGTGTATTCGGTGATACCTTAGTTAATATATCAGTAAAAACAGACGTATCTAAGCTCAAGTAAATACTCCCGATACTGCTGGTACTAGTATTGTTGATTTCTCTGGAGATAGAAAATACTTGCTTCGATTGAGACAACGAGGATTCACTATCATGTACGCCAATCCAAAATACTTTCCCTTTTAACGTTTTCATTTGCTTATACCAGGCTGATTCCTGAAACTGCTTGGTATCAATAAAATAAGCATCCTTCCCATACATATACTTACTTCCGTTATTCCCCAAAACAAATAGAGAAGTAATGTAACTATAGTAATTAGAATAAAAGGAAATATTGTCAAAGACCTGATCGACTTTTTTTAAATTAATAAAGTTCTGTTGTTCACTCTCCATATCCGAACTAATCGCATCTTGAATATCCTCATTTATGTAAATCAGCTCCGTAATTTTCTCAATTCCTGACAATTCCTTCATAGTGGAATTTCCAATATACAAAAGATTTTCTTGGAACGACTGACTAACCTTTTCTTTCAAAATATCCACAGAAACAAAATAAGAAGTCAAACTAATTGCAGTTGTAGGGATGACCAAAACTAGAAGGAAAGAAATAAATATTTTATTTTGAATACTTCTTTTAAAAATACGAATTAAATTCATTTAATCCCTTTCCTTACTCTCCATGAGTGGATAAAACTATAAAACTCAAATAAAAGCCGACGTTAATTAATCACCCCATAAATTAATATTTTATAAATAATTATTCTACTTTTTTATTAGTTTACCTCCCCAAAAATTATTCCAAAACTATCAAAAGAGCATCAGGTTATGTTTTAAGCCTAGTTTCAAAAGCCTTACACACGAAATTGCTGAATTTAACAATTCCATCGCCAGTTGCATCCAAAGCAATGCGAAGACTTAGAAAACCTCCCAATACGTTGTGGTGGAAGCCAGACATTTCGAAACCGTGATCCTGTTTGGACCACTGTCCTCTCCAATCACGGAAGAACAAGCCCAGCGTTCCTTCTCCATCGCCTTCCACCTCAATCGAAACTTCTTCCGTATACGCATGGTGCATCGGAATGCACAAGAGCGGCTCGGTACGATTGTTAGAAACTGCCTTCAATACCACGTGATTATCTTCTATTTGACAATCGTCAAGGCGTTCAGCGTCTGTCTGCCAAGGGTATAAACTAACAATCAATGGATCCGGATAGTCGCCCGCCAGAATAGCATGAATCCCATGAATTTGTGACATGATTAGCCTCCAATTGATAAATAAATTCTTCAATAAGCCAGTTGAAAAGTCGCAAAAGGTTTATCTTCTTCACACTCGATTACCGAAATCCGAATATATTCGCCATCGACGATAACAAACAACTCCGGATAGACATACGATCGGAAAGAAGACCATGTCGGATTGCTCAAACCCTCGGAATGGATGAAGGTACTCTCCTCCCGAAAGGTTTCACTATCTTCCCATTCACTTACTCGCAGCACGAACTGCTTGATTCTCAAGTAGCTGCCTGGTTGATGAATGGATTCGAACGATAAGCCTTCGGAAGACGCTAATCCAGGAATTACCTTCCACTGTAAGGAAGTAAATGGATCTAAAGGGCTCGGCGATAACTTCGCAACAGTATCATCAGCTCTCAAATAATAATCTGGCAGTGCATAGGACCTAAGCCTCCGCTATTCCGGCGGGTTGTACACTTGCGTAAACCTATTCCACTCTGCCATGCCTATGCTTATTATCGAAACATGCTTAGCATTCGGAGGAAGATGATACTCGCGCCGATTCATCGGCCGCCAATCCCAATTGCTTAGGTCGGCAGTCTCCCAGGCATAAAATTTGGCGTTCACGGGCATATAACAATCCCCGTACAGATACCATTTGTCCTCATCCAAGGCACGGATGATAACCGGTCCCTCGATCATGGGCTCCCCTATAGTTTTTGCGTAGACCGCAGCATTAAATCTTCCCGGTTGCAGCGAAGCTGCAGCAGCGCCCTTTATCCTCTTCCCTTCTCGTGGTGCCTCATCCGGAGCCCTTTCGTCCTTGAAGGATAAATAGTACACCGAATCATGCTGCGTTATTGACGCGTCAATGACATCATATCCAGGATCGAAGAAGACTTCTGGTTCCGTGACGCTCAGGAAATCCTCCGTATAGTTCACATAGATCCGATTGCAAACGAAGCAGCCTTCCCGCTTCGAAACGAACTAAATCCGGTGAATCATAGCACAGTATCGATTCACTATTCCACATATTCGTCCCGACAACGATATATTGGCCGTCTTGCTTTCTGAAAATGAACGGATCTCTCATCCCGCGTTCGCCGATCTCGGGAAGCAACACAGGCCGGCCATCATTTAGCGGCGTCCAATTCTTCCCATCCCGACTAGCCGCGAGATGCAAAGCAAAAGTATTCGCAAGACCTTTCGGCGACTCGGTAAAGTAGCCCATCATATAACCGAAATATCGATCAGCTTCCAGCCCGTCTCCTGTCAGATTTTCAAGCATTTCATGCATCCCCCTCTTCTGGCTGCAAATTCAGCTCAAAAGGCTGGTTTCTATCGCATACTAGAACACCGTCGATGACATCGAGCTGCGCTACTTGAATCGACGATCGTTGGTTCAAGTAGGAACTAACGGCACTAGAATCTTCAGTCCGACTCGGATGCGTAAAATAAAAGATATATGCTTGCTCATCCTGAACGACAACATCCGCATGAAGTCCGATCGTATTGTCATCTTCTCTGCTGCCTGGCTGATCAAGAATCAGACCGTTACGCTCCCACGCCTCCAAATCGTCTGAACGGTACACCGCCTGCCCTCTCCATTCATCAATTATCATCCAATAATGCCCCTTGAACCAAAATACATTAGGCCCTTCGTGCGCTTGATGAGTTAGGATCGGCCCGACGACAGTCCAATCTGACAGGTTCATGCTATCGGCCGCATAAGTGACAGATCCATTGGATTCATCCTTATACCACATCCGGAAGCGTCCGTCCGGCATTCTATAAATGCAAGCATCGATGACACGGTTTGAACTGAGTTGAACGGGTGAACGGAATGTCCATGTCAGCAGATCCGGACTTGTATAATACAACATTTGGCTCAGATTGCCCGCCCAACGGTCCGGTACGCCTTGAATGTAACTGACATACATATGGTACAGGCCATCGTGCCAAATGATCTCCGGCGCCCAGAATGTGTTCCTGCCCCATTCAATATCAAGGCCGGGCAATATTCCACGATAAACCCAAGTTTGTCCACCATCTTTCGAGGAAGCGACTCCCAGGTCTGTTCCGTGCACCCAGGCAACATTCGAGCCTTCAGCCGTTGCACGCCGATTCGTATAGATCATCCACCATTCCTTCATTTGTCTATTCCACACAAGAACGGGATCCGCTGCCCCGTCATAGATCGGATCGCGGAATAAAGGTGCTTTCATCTCATCATTCCTCCTCGATTTTTAAAGAAGCATTTAAGACTGGTGAAGCTCCCTCACTCAAATGTGCTATCTCCAATAAGTCAACTTATTCAAAACGTACATTGGACGCGAACGGTCCTATATTCACCTTGCCTTGGACTGCATCTGTTATTTTTATATCATTCTTATAAAAATCTTTCATTAAGACATTTTTGATATCCCTATCCTCGTCAAATCCACAGATGGATGAAACCACATCCTCGCTCCCGCTATAACGAATATTGTCAAATTCCACATGTGCAATGCCATTCCCTGGGACTGGATTATAGTCCGGGTTCCAAATCACACGAATGTCGATAATTCTCCCTAATTCAAAAGGCTCTATACGAATGTCCCGATAGGTCACATGCCTAACGATATTTTTATCTCCCGCATTGATTGTAAGACATCCACGATACCCATCCTGCGGCTCATGATGCTCCAAAATGTCTATATTCTCGAAAAGGATATTCTCGATTAATGTTCCTTCTCCATGATAATCGCCATGCGTTCCAATCATCGTCGGATGTGCCACATCGGCCCAAAGCACCGAATTTTTGACCGTAATATTCTTAGCGTCTCCGTAGTACCCCCAACGATGTCCATAGATTGCAATACAATCATCTGAATTCCGCATAAATACATTGTCGATCTCTACGTCACAACACGACATCATATCGATGCCATCTGACCAGCCCCGAGTACTGAAGGTCTCGAAATCTCGTATGCGGATTCGCTCCGATTGCCCTAAGTAAATACTATAATGAGGAGGATCAATGACGGCGATGCCTGACACCTCGATATCTTTACTATACATAATGCGTACGCCTCGGAATGCTGAGAATCGACCGAAATCTGCCAAGTAAATTAAGCCTCTGCCTGAGATTTTCACATTCGCTACGCCATCACAAACGAGTGAACCAACGAGGACGGCACCACCTGCCAAATAAACAGACATTCCCGAAGGAATGTTCAATAACACCTGCTCAATATGATGCATGCCTGGTTTAAAATAAATTGTATGTATGCCTGTTTCCAGCCGTTCAACCAACATTTCAGTTCGATGTATACCGGGATCGATGACGACAACGCCCGCCTCTTGTGTGTTGGGTTGTTCTGATTCAATTTCTTTCGCAAACAGATGTAAATTATGAAAACGGTCTCCATTTATTTCAATAGACAGCTTCTGAGGTTGCTTCAACGTGAATTGTAGTCGCTCTTGATCAATCGTGTCAGGTAGGACACCTGCAGAAAGCGGTCGAATTTCGACGTTTTGGATAACGTTGAGGTGGCTGATGACTTCAACTTCTACTTCGCTGCAAAAATCGAAGCTGACCATTGCCGCTTCCCTAACATCGTGCATATCGACTTTCACTAATAGTACGTCTAGTTCTTTCCAATCCCCTCCGGGTGTACGAACATTTACCGAGAAATCTTTGTTTCTCGGAATTGGGTTAGGTATCGCATAAGTAATAAGTTTAGATTTTTCCATGTTTTATATATTCATCCTCCAAAACTGATAATCATACCATTTTACAAATAGCAAGGTAATCGCTTACATATTTGCTCACAACAATTTTATCAACGCGATAGAAGATGGACTATCCTAATTTCTCAAGATTCCTTGTACTTTTCATGTTTTCCTACTCAAACAGAACACCCCCAGTACCTGAAAGTTACTGGGGGGTCACATCAGTATAAAAACCATTTTTAAATGTTATTTGAAGTACGCACCACTGGCACATCAATTGTTACACGAGTTCCCGTACCAGAACCACTTTCAAACCGCATACATTGGCTTTCACCAAAGTATAATTCCAAACGTTTCTCGATATTTTTGACCCCATATCCACTGCCGTGATATCCAGGTCTTTCGCTTAAGTCATTATTCAGGCCGATTCCATCATCCTCAATAGATAATAGCAATCGCTGATCTTTCATGGTTGCCTTTATAGTGACAGTCCCCTTGCCATCCGGCTTCTCTGTAATGCCATGCACAATCGCATTCTCAACTAAAGGTTGGAGCGTGATCTTGGGAAGTAAACAATCCAAAAGTTCTTCCTCTACCTCAATTGCAAATGTAATCCTGCCTCTAAAGCGTCTTTGCTGAATATCCACATAAATACGGCACATGCGAAGCTCATCCTTCAGCGTAACGAGATCCTCACCTTTATTCAGAATAAGTTTGTAATAATCCGATAGCGCATAAACCACTTGCTGGATATTGTCCCTTTCTTCTCTTTGGGCCATCCAATTCAACATATCAAGGGTGTTGTATAGAAAATGTGGATTGATCTGGGATTGGAGCGCTTTAAGCTCAGCCCCCTTCTTTTCCTGGCCTAAACGATACTGCTCCTGAAGAAGCTCCTGAACACTATTTATCATATAGTTGTAACTTGAAACCAGTCGTCCCATTTCATCGTCGCGGGGCTCTATATCGAGTTTCCTAAGCTCTCCTAGTCGAACCTGATCCATCTTCCGAGCTAACAAGAAAATTCGAGCTGTGATGGATCTAGTAACGGGGAATATAAGGATCATTAATGCGACAGCAACCAACACATAGATCGTAATCATTTGTGTACTTACGATATTTACAGCTTTTGATGCAGCCGTTTTTGGAATAATTGAAGTCAGAAAAATACCGGTTTTGCCAATTTGATTGCATCGGAACAAGTAATCAAGGTTATTCAACTTCATTTCAACAAAATCGCTTTTTGTTTCCTTGATTAGTGAGGGTCGAATGACCATGTTTCTTACATGAGTTGAATTGACATTGTCACTACCCGCAATCAGCTGTCCCTCTTCATTTATCAAATAGACAACCTGCTCAGGCACAGTTCGCGTTAAGTTATCTCGTATTTTCTTCAAATCCAAGTCGATGGTCACCAAACCTATCGAGTCACTGTAGTTCCTCATATCCCATAAAATTCTTCCTAAAGTCAAATACTTATGTGAATCGATAACACTCTCATTTTCGTACAACACCCAAGTAGGGCTTCCAGCATTGTTGATTACTTCCTCAGACCACTTCCGACCTTCAATTAACTTTAATTTGCGGAAACGTGTATCTGTTCCTGATACCACAAACCGATCATCGATATAGTAGGTAATATGTTCGCTCTCCGAACTCTCTTCCAATGTCTTTGTATAGGTTTCTATTTTGCCAAAATCAATGAGTTGTTCACCAATATCCTTCTGTAAGGGATCAGATCCTAAAGCGGATACAAGTGCATCATTTAAAATGACCATCGTCGACAATTTCTCAATGCGAGTCAATGTCCCAGTCAAGGAAGAAAGGGTTTGTTCATAGTTTTGATTGGCTGCATAATTTTGAGACTTCAGCGTCGCACTTGTTATTTTTTGGTAATAAATAATAAATGTAATCATCAGCGGGATAAGACCTACCAAGGCGAATAAGAATAGCAATTTTTTCTTTAAGGATAAGTTAGAAAACCAAAGTTTCACCTTCATTTCATGATCATCTTTCTATACTCAACAGGCGTCAAATTCGTTGCAGCACGAAAAACTTTCGTAAAATAACTGGCACTTGCGTAACCGCACAGCTCCGAAACCATATTTATTTTATAATGCTCATTCGATATCAATTTTTTGGCCAGCTCCAATCTGTAATCGCCAATGTATTGCTTAATCGTTACCCCGGTTTCGTTCTTAAATAACATGCCGAGATGTGCTGTGGACAGATGAACAGACTCTGCTATTTCACGCACATCCAAATCTACATGGCTGCAATGGGAAGTAATATAGGACATCACATCTCTTACGACCCTGGAATATTGGGATGAATCCTCCAATTCCTCCACATATAAAGCAAGTAGCTGCTGGATAAAATTCTTAATTGCAAAGATTGAACGACATTTATGGATATACATTTCTAGATCGTTCGTATTGAAAATGTGGTTCATTTTATTTAAGAGTGAGCTTTTCTCGTGCAATATAGCTTGCGCAAAGGAAGTGAACAATTCACAAACCCGTTCTTTTCGTGGATATTCAAACTCGCAGAACTGCTTACAGACCATATCAACCCAAGCTGCTAATTGGGTAGGCTCATGCTTCAACAAACTGTAGAATTCCGAATAGAGCTCAACTCCCAATCCTGGGGGAGCATTTTTTCTCTGATTCAAGCCGAACATTTGTAGATTTGGATGATAAAAGGAACTTTCTAATGCACGCCATGCTGTTTGATAGCTTTCGGCAACCGTTTCTAAATGAAGCGCTTCCTTTCCAACGCCTACAACCCAGCCTTCATTTTGTTTTAAGAGAAGATCAATTACATATAAGATTCGCTTCCGGTCATGCTTTTTAACGGACAAGATAGAAAGGTACTTGTTATTTTCAAGTACTGTACCTAGTGATGGGATGTGGTAGGAGCTCCAATAATCGTTAATAAAAGCTATCCAACTATCTTGTACTTCCTCATCTGTTCCTTGTGAGAGTACAATGCACATATATGTACTATCCACGGGAAAATCAGTTTCCTTGCAAATCGAAATTACTTCTTTCACGTTCATGCTTTTGGATTTCAACATTGCCGCTAGCTTTTGGCGTTGTAAGACCATGTTCTGATTCATCATACTTTGGTGTTTCTGCTTCGTACGAATAAATTCTACCGTCTTCTTGATCGCGGCTTCCAAATCTGTCAGCCTAATTGGCTTCTCTATATAATCTACGGCAGATAGTTTAATTGCACTTTTTAGATAATCAATATCCATATATCCACTCATGAATAACAACTTACTTTCACTGGAACAAACAGCCAATTTTTCCGCGAATTCAATACCATTTAGCTTCGGCATTCGAATATCTGTCAACACAATATCGGGTTGAAAATCCTCCACAATCCGGAGTGCTTCCGCACCATCTCTAGCTTCTTTTATCTCTTGAATGCCTAATGTTGTCCAATCCATCGATTCCATTATGCCAAGCCTGGTGTAATCATCGTCATCTGCAATTAATAAGCGCATGGGATCGTACTCCTTTAAGATCACTTTCATAAGTTCATCTTAGCATATCTGATAGGTGAAATGCAGGCATCCCACCCCTATTCGGGATGGGATAAATATGGAGAACTATTTCTTTTTAGTAGCTGCGAATGTATCCAGTTGTTTCTGCAAAGCTGCCATATACTTATCGAAGCCTGCACCTTTAAGCTGTTGCTTCAAGGCTTCTAGATCAGCCTCTTGGTTTTTCTTAACCATACCCACTACCAGAGGCAGGGCAAATTGTGTTCTTACTGTTTCTAAACTTGAATTTTCAGCAGCCAGTTCAGACGTATTAAATACAAATCCTTCGTACGGATGCGTTTTCAAAGAAGGAACAAGAGCTTCCCCAGCAGATTTTAATTTTTCATAAATACCTTGCCATTCAGCAGGATATTTCGGTTCTGGATTCATAAAACCATCACTTAAGCCTGTCCATGCTGGCTTTTTATTTTTTGCATCGATTCCATCTGAAGAGACTGCACCATTAACCATTTTATAGTTTTCACCTTCAACACCGAAGCTTAGCAAATTATAATAAGTCTGATCCGCATGTGCTTTTTCGATAAATTTCAAAGCGGTTTCAACGTTCTTACTGTTGGCTCCAACTGAAATTTGCGTTGTTGTCTCATTGGAATGCGATGGCAAGAATATCGCTTTGGGATTCATCATTGAAAAGTCTACCCAATTTAATTCAAATTCAGGATGAGCATCTTTAATGGTAGAAATATAATTGCCACTTACTGCATAGAACTGGTTGTTGAACTCAAGTGGTTTTTTACCAGCTTTCATTAGTTCTTTGGTTTTGTCGCCTTCGTTGCCCTGCGAAGCTAGAACATCATGGGCAATAATCCCATCGTCATACCATTTTTTCACATATCCAAGAACTTGTTTAAACTCTGGCGTATCATAAATACTCATTGCTTTGTAGGGTTCATCCATTGACGCCACCGTTAGAGCCGTTCCATTCAAGGATGTAACTGTTAAATACTTATTACCAGCAACCATAGCCCATACGTTGTTAACTGCACGCTTATCAATAATCATTGGCGTATCTGGAAATTCTTGCTTAGCTTTATACAAATATTTCTCTACCGTTTCAAGATTTGTGATTTCCGGTAATCCCCATTTCTTTCTCAGGTCTTCACGGAACAGCATGCCTTCCCCAGCAGCAATACCCGGTTTATTCAATTGGGGGATGCCGTAATTTTTACCATCTATTTTAAGACGAGTTAGAATATCTCCGTAGCGTTCAGTAAGCTTCGGCGTGCTCTTCAAGTAAGGTGTTAGATCTGCAAAAGCATTTTTAACTGCAAAGTTTTTAAAATCAGACCATGCTCCGCCTACATAAAGATCATATTCCTTAGCCACAATGGAACGGCTGATTTGGTTCTTCTCATCGCCCCATGGAATGAAAGTGAATCTGACTGTTGCATTAAGATCCTTCTTAGTAAGCTCATCCAACTTCTTATAGAAATTAGCCATTCCGCTAGCTGGCTCTGCGCCCATTGTGATCGCTTTCAATTCTACGAGTGGACCGGGTGCTTGCGATGCAGCCGGCGTCGTCCCCGTTGATGCACCTGGAGTTGAAGTTGCAACTTTGTCGGATGAACATGCTGCAAGCGACACAACGGATGACACGAGTACTGCGGATAATACGGTTTTTAGTTTTTTTGATGCTAACAAGAAAATCCCCTCCAATAATTTTTATATATGTTTTACAGAGGAAGCAATCCGAAGGGAAGCTTCCTCCAGTCAACAACAGATTCGATACAGTGTCAACCTTTTACTCCGCCAATCGTAAGACCAGATACGAAATAACGTTGGGCAAAAGGATAGAATAAAAGAACAGGACCTGTAACCAACATAGCGGTAGCCAACTTCATCGTTTCTGAAGGTAAGGCATCCATTACTATCTGAGAGTCCTTGACCGCATCGGTCATCCTAGCTAGCATCCTGTAGAGTAAATACTGCAGGCCCCACTTATCCTTGTCAGAAATCAGATAGAGACTATACCCAAACCAATTGTTCCAATAGCCAAGCGCTAAAAACAAACCAACCGTAGCAGATACGGGCTTGCATAATGGAATGATGATCTGCCAATAAACACGAAAGTCACCTGCCCCATCAATCCTTGCCGACTCGACTAAGGAGTGAGGAATTCCTTTAATATAATTACGAAACAAGAAGATATTAAATGGGCCCAATAATCCAGGTAGGATAACAGCCCACAACGAATGATTTAAATGAAGAAAGGTAGTATTAACCAAATAAGAAGGAATTAATCCGCCACTGAACAATGTAGTGAAGTAGATAAAGAAAGCCGCTTTATCTCTGTGTTTAAAATCAGTCCGTGACAGCACATAACCGCTCATGGAGGTTAGCAGTAGTCCAACTACCGTCCCAACAAGTGTTACGTAAATGGTGACCAAGTACGCATTTCCTATTGTGTCCCCTAAATTACTAAATACGACTTTGTAAGCTTGTAATGAAAACTCCTGAGGAAACAGTTTATATCCGTTAATCGCGACCTGGCTTTCATCACTAAACGAGCCAGACAGTACAAGGACGAAGGGCAATAGACAAACGATGGCAAAGAACGATACGATCGTAACCGCGATCACATTAAAAATTTTGGTACCAGCATCCTGTTGTATCGTATTTCTTTGCTTTTTAATGGATAATTCAGCCATAATAAACTCCTTTCATCTGAAAAATAGCAAGTTAGAAAAGTGCATTTTCCTTATCAGCTTTTTTCACAATATAATTAACAGTTAAGATGACAATTAAGCCAAATACAGATTGAAACAGTCCAGCCGCTGAACCTAAGCCCATACTAAAGTTGACAGTAAGTGAGCGATATACGTAAGTATCAATAATATCTGTTGCATTTAAGAGGAATCCATTTTGACCAATAATATTCCAGAACAAATCAAACTGCCCACGCATGATACCACCTAATGAGAATAGAAGCAGTACAATTACTGTTGGTTTGAGTAGTGGTAATGTAATGTGAATGATTCGCTGCCATTTGGAAGCACCGTCCACATAAGCTGCCTCGTAAATACTCTCATCAATCCCCATGATGGATGCCAAGTAAATGACGCTGCCATAACCCAAGCCCTTCCAGATCTCGACAGCAACGATAATGAATGGCCAAACGGCAGGTGTCGCATAAAAGTCAAACTTCTCAAATCCCATTGCAGTGAAAGCGCTGTTAATTACACCAAAATCATAATTGAATAAGTTGTAAACAATCGAGCTGATAATAACCATGGAGACGAAATATGGCATGAACATTAGCGTCTGTGAAGTCTTAACAAACTTCTTATAAGTAAGCTCTCTGAGAAGAATAGCGACAGACATTTGAAAAAAAGTGTTCAACCCAATAAAAGCAATATTGTAGAGAATTGTGTTTTTCGTTAATTTCCATATGATGGAGTCAAACCCACCTTGGAACAAAAACTCAAAGTTTTTGAACCAGACAAACTTACTAGCGATTCCTTTGCTAAAATCATAGTCAACGAAGGCGTAATAGACGCCAAACATCGGCAGGTATGCAAATAGGATAAAGAATACGATCATTGGGGTTAACATGAAATAATATGTTTTATGTTCTCTGAAATCCGAAAATAATTTTTTCTTTGTTTTTTTCTTTGTATTTTCTTTGGTTTGCACAGTTATGATTGCTTCTGACATATGATCTCCCTCTCCTTCTGTTTTAATTTTAACAAAGGCAAAGTTAAGGGCATATATCACTTTTCTATGATTTCTTGTACTTTTTAAAGCGCATACATAAAATGTAGAACGCTTTCTTCCAGCAAATAAATGGCCCAATAACAAAGAAGGAGTGCCCGCTCAGGACACTCCTCTTCTCGATTAATTTAATCATTCAATCCCATCATCCTGGCAATCAGAACAGCTGCTTCCGCCCTGGTTGCTTGTGCTTTTGGAGCAAAGTTACCTAAATCTTGCCCTTCCATCCATCCCGCTTCACTCATGGATTTGATGTCTGAAGCAGCAAAGTCCGCGATTTGTAATGCGTCATGAAAGGCTGCAGATGCCCGTGTTTTAGGCAGCTCGATTCCTGCCGCCTTCAAGATACGCACGCTCATTACTGCCAATTCCTCACGAGAAATGGGTTGGTTTAAGCCAAAGCTTCCGTCCTGGTACCCCGAAACGATCTTCTTGGCTTGTGCGGATGCCACCGCATCAGAATACCACTCCCCAGCTTTCGTATCCGTGAAGGTAGAAGAATAGCCCGGCTTTACCAAATCGTAGGCTTCCATTATTAGCTTCAGGAATTCTGCACGGGTAATCTCCTGTTGAGGAGCGAACTCGTTATCCCCTACCCCGTTCACGATATAACGGGAGGCTAACGCGTTAACGCTGATTTGTGCCCAAGAATAGGAAGCCATGTCCTTGAAATTTACAATGCTCGATACAACCGCATATGTACTGAAGTGTTTAACTTTGAATACCAACTCCCCAGTAACCAGATCATACTTTGAGTTCTTGACTACTTCCAGTTCACCCTTGCCATTGATGTAAGCAGCTATCAGATCGTGGTTCTTTTCGCCAGGTTTCAAGGTATACGGGATACGGATTTCCACGGAATTATTGTCTTTGAAAGTACTGACTGTTTGACCGTTGACCGTGAGATTGAATTCAAATACAGGCTTATCTTGAAGCAGCTTGGAAACAGAGGCCGGCAATGTCGCAGGATTGACCGTATCGATGGTTAGCTTTACAGCGTCTCCGACTTCCAGATCTTGAATCGCATCCGGTGCCACATTCATTGTCAACAAACTGGATTTAATGACTACTGTCTTAACCTTTTCTTGTTTCGCCTGAAGCAGAGCATCCGACGGCAGCTCCACTGCTAAAGAAGTTACCGCATCTTTTGACTTAATTTCAATCACCAGTTCTTTATCCTTGCCTTGGACTGCATTGGCTATCGCCTTGCTCAAGCTCTCGTTGTTCAAGATCACTTGTGCGGCCCCATCTTTCACAGTCGAGTTCACTTCGATTTGAGCACCCGTTACAACGGTTTCCGTCGGTGGAGGCGTAGGAGTAGGTGGCATAGGGTTACCACCCGTATTCCCTTGAGCCGTCTTCGCCGTATAATTTGCACTCGACTTGGAGTTCCCAGCTGCATCGAATGCCACTACTTTGAACGTATATGCCGTGTCGGCAGTAAGTCCGTTAATGCCGAAACTATAGGTATTGCCAGTAACCGTACCAGCTTTGATCTCTCCTTGATATACATCGTACCTGGTTACCCCGACGTTATCTATTGCGGCCGTCCAACCCAGCACTAGGGAACTTGTGGTTACTGAAGATGCATTCAGATTGGTAGGGGCCGTCGGTGGAGATAAATCCGGGGCTTCCAGTGTACTCACGGTATAGTCAGCGCTAGGCGTTTGGTTCCCGGCAGCGTCAAATGCTACTATCTTGAACGTATATGACGTATCTGGCGCAAGCCCCGTAAAGCTGTAACTATAGGTATTGCCGGTTACGGTTCCCGCATGCTGCCCGTCCTGAAGGATGTCATATCCTAATACTGCAACGTTGTCAGACGAAGCGGTCCAGAATAACTCCAGAGAAGATGAAGTGATGGAAGCGGCATACAGGTTCGTCGGCGGCAAAGGGGCACCTTCATCAAGGACAGTGACGTTTGCGATAGCTGGCAAGTTCGTTCCATAAACAGCTCCTGTAACTGTAAAGGTGCCAGACGTGCTAAATTGGGATGGGTCTAAAGCTACCCATGACACAGGTACAAGTTTCACGGTCTCATCGCTGTATACAGCGCTAACTACAGTCGGCAACACAGGAGCTGTACCTACTGTTGTGATGACTGCCACGCTGCCGAGACTGACAATAACTGGCTTAACGACTAAACCTTGCATGGCTTGAAGCAATCCGGATGCTGCATCGTCTATTTGTGTCTGCGTACTACCGGTATTGTGAATGGCTGCCAATCCTACTAATTTGGCTTCCTGTACAACGGCATAGCTATCTTCATAATAGCTCCCTTCCTGTAATTCATTTGCTTTTCCAAGCAACAGGGTGAGTAGTGTAGAGTCTAAAGGTTTCTTGTAGAACTCCAGCTCGGCGATATTGGCGTTACCACTAGGTGAATAGTAACGCAAATACCGGTATGACGTATCGTCGGTAATCGGTGCTGTAAACCATTTCTCCGTTGTAACCCCACTTATCGTATAGAGGTTAATATAATTCGTGCCATCATTGGACCCTTGAAGGATTGCACCATTAGCACGGGCAATATTCCCGCTTCTCGGATAGAATTTGAAGCTACCCAAAGATTGGGCATTGCCCACTCCAAAATCTACCCGAATCCATCCAGGATTTGATGTTGTATCCGTGGCGGTGCTAAGATTGCCGTCAAATGCACGCCAGCCATTGGCTTCTGGCGAGCCTGCGCTTGCATTCGGATAGACTACAGTGGAGGCAAGCACCATATCCGAAGTAACGGCGATTTTCTCAGTAGCAAGTGTGAACCGTGGTACCAAGGAAGCTTCCGCTTGGGCTAGTTGGACAGCGAGTTGTTCCTTATTGGCCTCCGGCTTCTCCATACCTTTCCGGATTCGTTCTACTTCATTCATGTAAAGATAATAACTTCCGTTGGTATATGGCGTCGCTGTAAGCACATTCAAATTGACCTTGAAATTCACAGTTTGGCTCACCGCAAAACTTCCGTTACTTACTTGGAAGATAACCGGATGGTTGCCATAATCCGCTTGACGCGGGGTCCAAGTGAAGACACCTGTGTTGGTGTTCAGGGTAGCCCCAAAAGGCAAATTGCTCGCACTGAAGGTCAACCGTTCGCCTGCGGGTTCTGATGCAGAAATCGGATAGGAAAAAGCTTGTGTTGCAGTAAGCTCTCTGTCTGTATTCCCGGCAATTACCGGATTGCCCTTAACCGCGATCTTGACGGTCCTCGATGTGGACAAGCTGTTGGCTTTAGCGGTAAAAGTGACGTTGTATACGCCGCCCTGCTCCTTGGTTGGCGTCCATGTGAATGTACGAGTTATTGGGCTAAAAGAAGCTCCGGCAGGTTGATCCCCCGCCGAATAAACCGTTCCTGTCACGGTATTCGAGGTTTCAATCGTGAAAGTCAACGTTTTCTCCGCCTCGACCTTCTTATCCTCGAAACGTGCCAAGATAGGTACGCCTTCCAGATAGACCAGACCATCCATTGCCGTCCTGAGTGTTGCTGCGGCGGAATCGACCTCCACTTGGGTTGCAGTTCCATTGTTCATCACAGCTTCTGCTGCTGATTTTGCCTGAAGCAGTTGTTGACCGCTGTTCTCCGTATAATTCTCCATTTGGATGGCGCCGGCTTCACCCAAGAAACCGACGAGCAGCGTGTGGTCAATTAGCTTGCCATAGAACTCCAGCTCGGCAATATTAGCAAAGCCGGTGGATGTAAAATAACGTAAATACCGGAAGGCCGTTTCATTGGTAATCGGCGCTGTATACCACTTCTCCGTAGTGACCCCACTTATCGTGTACAAATTCATATAATTTGTTCCATCGTTGGAGCCTTGAAGAATTGCTCCATTAGCACGAGCAGCACTACCGCTTTTCGGATAGAACTTAAAGCTGCCCAAGGATTTCGCATTGCCTGCCCCAAGGTCTACTCGGATCCACCCAGATTTCACCGTTGTATCTGTCCCTGTTCCCACATTCCCATCAAATGCACGCCAGCCATTGAGTTCCGCCGAACCCGCGCTTGCATTCGGATAAACGACGCTGGATGCAACCACCATCTCCGGGGTAATGGAAAATTTCTCTATAGGAAGCATGCTAATCGAGACCAAAAGTTTTTCCGCCTCGTAGAATTTACCCATCAGCGCCAGTTTGTTAGCTCCGGGCTGATTCATAGCCACCTTAATTCGTTCCACTTCCTGCTGGTAGTGATAATAGCTTAGCTTGGTGTAGCTGTTCGATGAAACCATCTTGGAATCTAGGTTCTGAATATCATATTCCCCATAGAATTCAATTTCCGCTACATTGCCGCTCCAAGCCGTGCTATTGTACAGTTTCAAGTAGCGGTAATTGCCCTGGCTCAGAATATTGTCCGAATTGATCACAGACCATACGCCTTCTTGAGCTCCTTTTACTGGGTTCGAAAGATTCGTCCAATTGGTGTTATCATTGGAACCTTGGACAATCATCCCATTTAATCTGCTGCTATTTGTTTGTCGTGGTATCAATTCAATCCTATTCAATCTAACCGAAGCGCCTTCTCCGAAATCAACCGTGTAATATGATCCAGTACTGGTATTCAAGTCGCCGGCTGTGGTCGTATTTCCATCAAACAGCAAGTACCCCACCTGATCTTTGCTTAAACCAGTTCCGGGATACTGGACGTCTGAAGCTGTTACCGTCGCCATTTTGGTCACATTGATGTATTGGGATCGGTCAATAATGTTAAGCTTGGAGTTGTCTGTTGTTAGAACTGCCGTTTCACCGTTCGTTCCATCCATACTCTGGTAGTCAACAGAAATCTTAACAGGACCAATTGGGATGTCCCCGTCCAATGTGGCCGTTGCAATCCAATTAATATTGTCCAACGTGCTAACAGATGCATGAATTCCTTGAATTGTAATGTTTACGTTCTGAATTGCTTCCTTAGCCTTAATTGTTACCTTGGCTGAATCACCAATTGCGATCTTTCCGTTTACACTCTGATCCGAGCTGATTGAAACCGCCCCGAGCTTATTACCAGTCTCATAGCGCTTCCCGTAGATTCTAAATTCCGTTAATTCCAGGAAATTCCTAACGACTCCATAAAGAACATCTGGCAGCGGTTGAATCATTTGTAATTTAATAAATCGGTATTTACTATTCTGATACGCAGGATCCACATCTAGCGTGTGATATTCTTGCGTATACGACGTAACTCCTGGCGTCAGCCGGGTCCAAGTTTCTCCATCATTTGATCCGTATACGGTAGAGTTCGCAAGGCGATCCGAAAAAATATTGCTTTGGAACCCAAACTTCGTAGCTGAAACCTTATAATCGGGTCCGAAATCAACGATATGGTATAGATTAGGAGCAGATCCGAGCGCAAGCGTATATGCAGCGCCAGTTAGATTACTTAGATCGTCCATATTCGAAATAGAGGAACCCCAGCTAGACCAAAATACTTTATCTGAGTAATGCATGCTGCCATCTGGTCTCAATGGCGTCACTAATTCGAGATTTTCAACTATGCTTCTTAGTGATTGCAATAGCTGATTGAAAACTGCATCAGTAGCAACGTTAATCTGACTCATAGTCTTCTCATACTCGGCTTGAAAATGTGCAAGTGAAGCAGACACATAAACGTTATTTGGATTATATGGAGCTATTACTGCTTGCACTGCGGAAGCACGATCATTTGCTACATTTATCTTAACGTTCTTGGTTGTAACCGTCGTACCGTCAGAAGCCGCAACAACAAATGAGATGCTTCCTTTTTCCATCGGCTGCCAAGTAAAAAGTCCGGTGCTACTATTCAATCCAAGCCCATCTGGATTATTCTGAAGCTCATAAGTAATAACATCCGTACTACTTACATCCGTAGCAGAGAAATCGAAGCTAAGCGGTGAGCTTGCATAGGTAAATACAGTTAAATCCGAATTCCCTGCGCGAAACATCGGAGGTGTCAACTCTGTACCAGCTTTAACATTGATGTGGTCCAGATCTACCATAGTAGCGGATCCTTTGACCTCCAGATAAAGCATGTCTTGCAAGCTTTGTGTGGCTTTCATTGTATAAGATACATATTTCCACTGCCCTTTCGTATCCGGCAATGTCAATGTATCGTTTATTCCAGAAGATAATTCCAATGTGGCCACACCATTCGTTCGGATCTTAAAGCCAATGGTCTTCGTAGCGTTAGATCCATTCATAAATGCAATTTTACTACCCGCCTCCGTTGCGGAGAACCGGATAAAAGAAGAATCTCCTTCTTGCATAGCTGTTGCTTGACCGCGCAATTCTGTGAAACGTTCTTCCACTTCCAGCAGCGTACCACTGTTCTGCATCTTAGGAAGGGATGCCGCTCCTTCCGATTCGACCGCCTTTGGAATGTAGAGCCAGAAGTCCCCTCCCCCGTCTACGCCATCCCAGATGTTGTTCACAGATCCTCCATAGTAGCAAATGGGGGGCAACCTCTTGGTGAACATTTCATAAAAGTAAGGCGCCGTTGTTTGCAAATCCACCTGTTTGATATAGGTATAATAATAGTACAAGTCCATGAAATTGGACGAAATAAACCTTCCTTTGTATCCAGTAGAAATTTGATTATAAGTGTCTCTGATCGTTCCATCCGGGGAAATCGCGTACGCCACAGGTGTCCAAGGCGTATCATAACCGAGTGTGAACTGACTGAAGAAATTAGCCGCCGCCAATATCCTGTCGTTCAAAAACTCATAAGGCCCCACAGCGTTCGGACTGGTGGAAACGGTTCCATCAACGGGGTCAACTTTGGTACCTTGAGCTAGCAGCATCCGTGAAATGATCGCTGCATTCGTTAAATCCCCCGATCCATGCGCTTGGTCCCTCCCCATCTCTATGTGCTGTACTACAGGCTGGTCCAATTTTTCACCTGTCAAATCGTTGGTATCAACCAACCGGAACAGCTGCTTCACTGACCCATTGAAGCCCTGATCATTCGCTGTTTTATTTACAGTGAACCACTCTACTGCTTCGTCATATCTGCCTTTATTATCTGTAAAGATATACCCCGCCATGGCTCCTAAGAGCGGATAATTGTGCTGGTTCATAAAGTAGTTATTACTGTGCTGGAAGGTTTCGATTACCGGAGTAATGAGATTGTTCGTAAAATCAGTCGTATCCTTAGCCGTCCATTGCAGATCTGTCGTCTGAGAACTTGTATACCTTAAGATTTCTGCCGCCGTTACCATGCGGTTGAGCGGAATGCCTGTGTGGATATGCGAATCTGTGAAATACACGTATTTCGAAGGATCCATCTGGGACCAAATGCGAATGATACGCATAGCATTGGCCCGGTAAGTCTCGTCTCCTGTTATATAATACATTACCGTCTGGGTATACGCTTTCAAGCCATCAGCTATAAACTTCGAGTTAAAGCCTTGACTGTTAAAGGCAGTTGTGCCCGGTTTCGTTGGGTCCGTAGAGCTTGCATTGCTAGACGTTACCGTTTTGGAAGCGTTAGCGGATGCCGTCATGGCAACATAGTAAGAATACCAGGGTTCCTTCTTCGCCTGTACCTGCTCACGCATATTTTCCAATATGGATTTAGTCAATCCGACACCTGGATGGGTAAAACCGTTACCGCTTGTGGATTCAACAATCTCCACTTGATTGCCAGTGCCTACCTCGGGATCCGCAGCCAAAGTAGCACCCATCGGCATTAGAGATGCAAGTATGGTCACAACCGCAACGAGCGCAAACAGGCGTCTCCAGTCTTGCCAGCTTTTTAATGCCGTGTTTCGTTTCATTAAATTTCCTCCTTAAAAAGTAATTGATGTTATCGGTTGATTCTAGGTTGAGCGTGCGTGAGAAGCTGCCCTAATGTCATAGAACTCAACACAGTTGGGCGGATAAAGTAAGCGCTTTCGATAGTAATTTTAACAATGGTGTAATTTTGCGTATATATCACTTTTCAATGATTTCTTGTACTTTCTCAAAGAACAATTACCTGGAAGCTATAACCGCCATACGTGGAACAAAAGTAAATAGCCCTACGATTTCTCGCAAGGCCAAAATCTTCAGTTATTTAGCTTCGTGCCCTTCTTCGGCGAAAACAATTCGATAACTTAAAGGGCTGCCACGCGGGCAGCCCTTGGAACTTGAAACTAGATAATTAATTCCCCTTATACCCGTATTCCGGTATCGCTTTCCATCTTCTCCGCAGTTCATGTGCCGCCATCTTGGGCTTGCGATCCCGCGTAAAGACCCCTTTCTTATTCCCCTGAACCCTTATGATACCTTGGCTCGTTTGAAAGTCAGCAAAGTTCCACACATGCTCGCCAACGAAATGCTCAAATTCATCAAACACTTCATGGTTGGCTCGTAGATATTCCACCTGATATTCTTCTGTGAACATGACCGGATCGACATCGTGAAAACCAGCAATCGTATCGGCACCATACTCGGTCATCATGATTGGTTTACCTGGACAGCGCGTTGTCCAGCCATTCATTTCTCTGCGCAGCATGCTCTTAGCTGTTTCAAAATCCCCGCCAAACGCGTACCAGCCATAATAGCGGTTAAGACACAGTACATCGACCAACTCAGCTACTTTATCCTTATCAGGGGTAGCCATCATAATATTGACGATGGTTACAGGTCTTCTCTGCGGGTCAATCTCTCTTGCTAGTTCCACAAGCGGCTGGAAATACGCCAATGCTCCTTCTTCTTCGGATGCTGGTTCATTGGCTATACACCACATAATGACGCTAGGGTGATTTTTATCGCGTGCAATAAGCTCGCGAATGATATCTGCGTGATGGTCCTGCGTTTGAAGCACTTCCCACGTTTTACGCTGCGGTCCTCTTGAAGGAGCGACATTAAAGTTCAGATGCAAACCCACAGCAGGCGTCTCGTCAATAACGACGATTCCTTCGCGGTCTGCCAATCGCATGATTTCTTCGGAATATGGATAATGCGCGGTCCGGAACGAGTTGGCCCCGATCCATTTCATCAGTTGGAAATCCATCACATTGGCTGCTTCATTCATGCCTCGGCCATTAATCGGCGTATCCTCGTGCTTGCCGAAGCCTTTGAAATAGAATGGCTTGTTGTTAATGAGGAACTTGCCATCTTTCACTTCAATCGTCCTAACGCCGAACGGTTGTTCATAAACATCGATAACTTGTCCGTCTTGGATCAATTCAAGCTTGAGCGTATACAGGTAAGCAGCAAGGGGCTCCCACAGCTTTGCGCTTTCAATGCGAATTGAACCTGATACCCCTTCCAACTCACCGACAGTTACTCCTAATTGATCAACAACGCTAGCTTGTAGTATAGCTTGACCTTCTATTGCCGCCTCGTATTGGACGATCCCCGTTGTTCCGTTCAGCCCCGTAACGATGGCAACATCCTTAATGTACGATCTCGGTGTCGTATAGATTTTGACTGGACGATGAATCCCTGCATAGTTGAAAAAGTCAAAGTAAGGACTATTTTTGACGACCTTGCCCCCGCCTGGCAGTTCCGTCTCGGTATAGCTGCCCATCGGAAGCGTCGTTTCATCGACGATGTTATTGACAGCGACTGTCAGGCGATTTTTACCTACTTGCAGGAATGAATTGATCTCGGCTTCAAATGGCGTGAAGCCGCCTTTGTGTTCCATAACAAGGCTGCCATTCACATACACTTTGGCCAAATGTGTTGCCGAACCGAAGCGCAAAACATTGCGCTCTGTAAGCAACAGGCTCGGTACAGTGAAGTCTCTCTCGTACCAAACCCAACCAACATGATTCCGGATGTCCGCCGTGACCCCAGCGTCATTAAACGAAGATGGCACAGACATGCCGATTGTTTCCTGTAGAGGGGCATTTTGCCACTCTTGTTCAAAGCCTTTTCCCGAATCAAGCTTAAAACTCCAAATACCACTTAGATCAATAACGCTGCGTGTTTCCGTCAATATTGGATATAACATGATTATCAAACTCCTTTATAAGTAGGTTTTTGTCATTTAGGAAAGAGGGGTGTACTGGAACCAGTCAAATGAAGCAGGAGCCTTGCAAGCTCTTCCATTCCCTGTGGCATAGAGCCCGAAGTACACCCCTGTGAAGCCACCTGCCACCTCTGTGGAAAGCAGTGAGCATTCGCCCGAGCCGATAGACTTTCGCTCCCCGTTAGGCGATGCATAGTAAAAGGAGTATTGTGACGGTGTAGCTTCCACACCAAAAATGATGTCGGTGCCTTCATACTTCTCTTCCAACTCAACTTTCCATAATGAACCGATACGGCGGCGAAGTATAACGGTACGGCCATTTGCTTCACTGTGTAGCAGCGCAATCTCATAATGGAATCGCTCGTTCATATACAGCGTAAGTCCTGCTTCTTCGCCTTCCTGACGCGATGTAAAGGACAGGAACGTTGTAACTACACAGCGATGATGCTGTTGTCTCCGGCCAACGAACGCTGGAGAGCCCACATCATTCAACGTTACAGCCGAACCCCGAAGGGTAAGCCAGCCTGGCCGATCTTCCAGTGACCAATCTTCTTCACGTGGATTCCGCAGGAAATTCCAATTGAGTTGGAGCTGTTTCGCATCAAAATCATCCTTTTCTATCCAAAGGGGGTCAGATTCGAGCAGCAGTGTGCCGCCATCCATCTTCTCAGCTACCTTTCCTGCATCGCCGATCACGGGCCACCCGTCCACGGACCACGTCACTGGAGCAAGGAAGGTCTCACGCCCTAAATGATGGTGTCGTCCACTGAAGGGAACGGACACTGGGCGAATCCCTAGGAAAACGGCCCACCAACCGCCATCCTCCAATTGCACAAGATCTGCATGCCCGGTGGCTTGGATAGTGCTCCCTGTACTGCGATGCGTTAGAATTGGATTACTCGGGTTGCTCTCGAATGGCCCATATGGATTGTCACTTCGAGCAATCGTAACCATATGGCCATACTCGGTTCCGCCCTCCGCAATCATCAAGTAATACTTGCCTTGTACGCGGTATAAATGAGGTCCTTCCGCTGATTTCCCTCCGGTTCCTCCCCAAATCAGACGTCGCTCGGACAAGAGCTTGCCGGTTTCGATGTCGATTTCCGCTTGGTAAATGCCCTTCGGTTCGTCCCCTCTGAAACCACCCGTTCCGGTAATATATACGCGTCCATCTTCATCAAAGAATAAAGACGGATCAATACTCGGCCAATCCAGCCTGACCGGCTCGGACCATGGCCCCTCAGCCTTTTCAGCCCAAACATAGAAATTATGAAAGCCACCGTTCAGATTTGTGGTAATCATATAGAAGCGGCCTTTGTGAAAGCGGAGTGTGGGAGCATAGATGCCCATGGAGCTTCGGCACCCTTCCAAATTGAGCTGGCTCAGACGAGTCAAGCAATGCCCGATTTGTTCCCAATGGACGAGATCACGGCTATGGTAGATCGGCACCCCTGGGAAATAATGAAAGGTACTGTTTACTAAATAAAAGTCGGAACCCGCCTTGCAGATGCTTGGATCTGGATGAAAGCCCGGTATGATGGGGTTTGTATATTGTTGGGCTGTGGATGACACTGTATCCAGCCTCCTTAATCTAGAGAAATTTACTTCACAGGTATTTCCATGGACACGGTTCTAAACCCATCAATACTGACCGTCAGCACAGCCGTTCCAGGCTCATATCCCGCACGGACGATCGCAAGCAACCTGCCTTTATAGGAAGTGAACTCGCCTGTTGTATAATTCTCGGTCGTCTGCGGCCTGCCAGTACCAAATGCAGCAAGCGATGCTGCTCCTTCGACTTGAGCCTTTGCCTTCAACTCAGCACCAGGAACAAGATTGCCCTCTGCATCGATGATCTCAACGACCGCATGTAGCAGCGACTGTCCGTCTGCCACCACTTCCATCCTCTCAGGATTAATGCGGATAGCAGCAGGCTCTCCTGTAGATTTCAAGATGTCTGACGAAATTTTCTCGCCAGACGCATAACTTACAGCTTCCAAAGTCCCTGGTTCAAAGACGAGTTCAAACTTTGCAGTGAATCGGTGCTCTTTCCCGGCAGGCTTTCTCCCGAGGCTCTTTCCGTTCAGGATAAGCTCCACTTCCTCCGCGGCTGAATAGACATCAACTTCCACCGATTGTCCCTCATACCCCGTCCAGCTCCATGCGTTTTCGCATTCCGGCCATCCCCATCGGCCTAAAACCTCTGTCTTGCCATGGTTTTTAGGGTTACGCGAAGCAATAAAGGTCTCGTCAGAGCCCCACACGATCCTACGGTAAGCAAGTTGTGGGCGTTCGAATCCACAAAGATCAAAGTCCGCATCACTTGCGAGACGCCACGGATATTTGGCAATATGAATACTCCTGTATGTGGCAGCAGCCTCGTCTTGCTCAACATATTCTGCCTTTCCAAGACCGGCCTCACCAATGTAGTCGTAACTTGTCCAGTTGAAATCTCCAATCACATGGGAAAAGCGCTCAACATCATGCCAGTACTTATCCATTTCGAGCGGTTTGCTTTCCGTCCCACAGATGACCCGGTTCGGATAGTTCTCAGGCGCATTTTCATAATGGTAATTCAGATAGTTGTATCCAACAACATCCAGCGGTGCGGCAAAGGCTTCCGTATAGTCACCCCAAATCCCTCTACCAAATTCCGTATCTAAATTTTGCAAGCCTCCTCCTGATGACTTAGCCTGTTTGAACAAACCCTCATAAAATATCGCTGAATCTTCGTCATCAAGCCCTCCCCAGAAGGAGCATAAGGAATGCGTAATCAAGCGTGTTGAATCAAGTTCACGCACGTAAGCCGCGAGTTTGACGGCCCACATATTTCCGTCCGACAATCCACCGCGCTCTGAAACCTCATTTCCTGTAGACCACATAATGACGCTGGGATGATTGCGGTCACGGAGAATGAAAGCTTCCATATCTGCCTTCCAGTCCTCTTCGAAGTACTGACTATAATCATGTGTGTTTTTCTCCATCACCCAAACGTCGAATGCTTCGTTGATAACAAGCAGCCCTAGACGGTCGCAGGCATCCAACATATCCCTCGACATCGGATTGTGCGCAAATCGGATGGCATTATACCCATTGTCTTTGTGGACTTTCATCTTGCGGTATTCGCTGTCCTTAAACGACGCAGCGCCGAGGATCCCGTTATCATGATGCACGCAGCCGCCTTTGAGCTTCACAGTGCGCCCGTTCAACATAAAGCCGTTTTTGGTGTCAACGGATATCGTCCTAATACCAAATTGGGTGCTTTCGCTATCCAGAACCGTCTCTTTGTCGGTTAATTGAGCCGTAATTTTGTAAAGATTCGGTGAATCAATATCCCAAATGTCGGCGTTTTCGACGGCGATCTTTACTTGGCCTACAGACTTTTCTCCAGCGGGTACATGTACTTTAACCCTTCCGGTACCGGCCACCGTGCCGGATAACTCTTTCTCGAACTTGACGTCTACCCACAGATTTGCAATATCAGCCGTATGGTTTTCCACCGTCGTTTCTACGTTGATAAAGGCAGTTCCGTTTACAATATGCGAGGTGTGAGCGTAAATTCCCCATGGGGCTATATGCACCTTTGGAGCGCAAAGCAAATCAACGTGGCGATAAAGACCAGAGCCAGTATACCAGCGTGCATTCGGCTGCGCTGCATTATTGACGGTTACTGCAAGGCGATTCGGTTTGCCTGGCTTCATGTAGGGAGTAAGATCAGCATGAAACGGCGTGTAGCCGTAATGGTGTCTAGCCACCGTATGTCCATTCAATACAACCGTTGTGTTCATATATGAACCGTCAAACTCTACCAGTACACGTTTATCGGCATACACTTCTGGCATATCTAAAATCTTGGTATATGTCCCAACTCCTCCGCCATAATAGCCCGTATTGGATCCTCCTGGCGCTTCTGGGCTTGTATCCGTCTCGATGGTAAAGTCATGCGGCAGGTTAACGATTTTCCCTGGCTGGCTAAATCCTGGTATCCCTGACGGTTTCCCGTTTACAAACTCCCATGATCGGTCAATATTTTCTTTAAACATGGTTGCTCCCCTCTCCATAACAAAACGATAAGTCTATATTTTCATCATACTGGCAATACGTTTTGCTCACTAACACTCTCACGACTTATTCAATAACGTTTTAACGACTTCTTTATGCTGAATCTGTACGATATCAAAAAAATAAACCGGGTCCATTTACATGGATCCCGGCTCATTCTTTATTTTTTATTTGCAGCTGCCCATGCGTCCAACTGCTTCTGTTTCTCCGCAATAACTTTATCTATACCTGCAGCCTTCAGCTTCGTTCTAAATTCTTGCAGCTTATCGGCAGGATCTATTGTTCCCGACTCCAGCCCTTTTTTGTATTGTTCCGTTACATTGTTAAGTGCTGTAATCTCGTTTTTTACTGCCTCCGCATTAAAAGAGAAGCCAAGTGCTTTCGATTTAACAGCATTTTTATTCACATCCAAGGTTACTTTCCACTTATCTTTAGGCTCGGTCCCAAACGTATAGGTAAGGGTTGGATTCCCAATCAGCCAAGCTTGGTTGGTATAACCGACTGTCTTACCATCAATGCCGGTAGGGAAATCAGCACTAGTTTCCGACGTCTTCACATAGTGTTTACCTTCAATGCCCCACATTAACAAGTTCGCGATATCCTTATCTGCATACATGAGATTCATGAACATCATCGTACGTTCAGCATTCGTAGAATTATTGGAAATCGACCACATCGCTTGAAGCACATCGCTAGTTGTTGAAAATACATTCGGCAATACTGGGGCAAATACTAATTCTGTAGATGATAAGCGATTTTCCCCTTCTACTCCACCAGGTTTATTTGCTAGGAAGTAAGCAAATATCTTATTTGCCTTCATGAGTTCTGAGCCACTAATCTTGCTCGTAGCTGCGTCTTTAGAGATATATCCGCTTTTAAACCAAGTGTTCACTTTCTTCAGATAATCTTCATACTCTTTGGATTCGTAAAGGTTTACGAGCTTTAAGCCATTGTCGAATCCAGTCAATACCCCGAAGCGGTCACCCAATCGATCATACCAAACATATTGATCTGATGGGACGGATTGCCCAGCTCCCAGTGGAGTGATACCAGGTTCATTATCTTTAATCGTCTTGAATACTTGATCGAGATCATCGATTTTCTTAATGGAAGCAACATCAATTTTATACTTGTCTACCAAATCTTTTCTCATAACAATACCAGCTTGTCCTGTTGTGAAATCCTTAAGAACGGGTATGCCATAGGTCTTGCCGTTTACCAGTGCGCTCTTAAGATAATCAACATCGAACTGTTTTTTTAGATCCTGACCGTACTTGTCCAAAAGGCCATCCATAGCCACAACTTTGCCTGCAGCCACATCACTCGCATAGCTTTGTCCAAATTGTAAGTACATATCCAGCTTCTCACCACTAGACGTCATCAAATTCATTTGCTGCTGCCAAGCGCCGATACTGATAGGAAGGATTTTTACTGTCGCATTAATTTTCGCTTTCGTGATTTTACTGATTTCATCTTGCACTGCTTGAATATCCTTCGGCATTGCTCCCAATATCGGCATAGCCAGGGTGATTTCAAACGGATCTTTCGTAGCGCTGCTTAGGCTTGCGCTGGAGGCTGGAGTTGCACTAGAAGATGTGCTTCCTTCATTCTCGGATGACGAACAGGCGGTCATCGTTCCCGTTAACATGACTGCCACAAGCGACAAAGCTGTCAGCTTCAAATTACTTTTCATTTGTAATCCCCCCAATAGGTGTTGTACTTTACACCTTCATCTTATCGCTATACGTGAGGAGCGACTAACACTTTGACGACTTCTTTAATAGCGTTTTCACGACTTAATGAAAGTTGCCGAATTGACTCCTATACTCTGTTGGTCCTAACCCAGCATATTTTTTGAATAGTTTTGTAAAATAAGAGAAATTCGTATACCCCAACGATGAAGCAATGGAGCTTATAGGAACGTTCGTTTGAGACAATAAATCTTTAGCAAGCTTGATTTTTTCCAGCAATATATAGTCGGATATGGAATAGCCCGTTTCTTTTTTGAAAATTCGCGACAAATAATCTGGATTCAAAAACACCTGATCGGCGAGCGTTTCTCGAGACAAGTCTTGATCCATGTTAAGCGCAATATAAGCTAAGACGGTTTGGACGATTTTATCAGTCTCTTTCACCACTTCTGCTTGGTTCATCGCCTTGCTCACGATATGATGGACCCAAGCTAGCATATCCGTTATTGATCGCACGGCCGTCTCCGAAATGCGCCTCGATTGTTCATCTCCGAATAATTGATTGGCTTCAATACCTTTCAAATTCAGAAATGAGAACACCACCTGCATAAAATTCTGATTGAATTGATGCAAAATTTCGGCATCCATTCCTTGGTTTCGTACTAGATTGTCCAAGATCGCTTCTACTTCGTGTACGACGGCTTCCCTGGTGCCTGACTTCAAAAGAGATGCAACTACACTCATTGCAGGCAGCTTAATCGGCTGATTCACGCCCCCGCTATCTTGATGATGGAATACTTGGTTGACAAATGCAACATTGTTGCGATCCCGAATCCGTAACTCAGCAACCATATCTGCCATCTCACGGCTTTCGACAGAACGTCCGAAATAACAGCTCATGTCACAGTAGAAATAACCGTTGCATGAAGCAATATATTGACGGCACGCCTCTGTGAGATGACCATAATCCCATTCTGTTCCCCGGTTGGTAACCAAGATAATCATAAGCATTCCCCGCTCCAATTGAAAGCAAATACCATTGGAACGGTTACTAATGAGGATTTCTTCAGCCGTGTTTTTAAGCGCATACTCGAGAATTTTCTCATCTCTTCGGTTCAACCCTTTGTTCCATCTTTGGACAGAAATAAGAATAGGGAGGAAGATAGATTCGTCCGTAATAGGGATATGATGACGCTCTACCTGCTCAATGATCGCGGCTGGCAGACTCGGAGTCGAATGGTTGATGAGATCTAGCCAGAACCGTTCGATGATAAAGGAATGATGCTTCAACCATAATTGATGAGACTTGCTATTACGGTTAATTTCACTGTTCCGGTCAATGTGGAGCTGCGCTTTACGGATAGCGTTCTCCAAATCGGTCGCAAGCACAGGCTTCAATAAATAATCGAGACTCCCTAGCTGTAACGCCTCCTTGGCATATTTAAAATCCGCATGGCTTGTCAAGAAGATCGTCGCCGTGTTCGGATGATTCTCCTTGACCCAAGTCAGGAGTTCCAAGCCGTTGCCTTGCGGCATTTCAATATCGCACAGCAGAATATCAATGGTTTCCTTTTCAAATATGTCTTTGGCCTGCCTGATATTGAAAGCAGTAAACAATGCCGTTATTCCCAGTTTGTTCATATCAAGATCAGACTTCACGCCCTCAATGGCATGGACTTCATCATCAACTAGGAGCAACTGATAATTCATCTCTTTTCCTCCATTCCTGGATTTATTGGAACAATAATTTCCACTACCGCTCCGCCACTTTCCTTAACGTTTGCATACTGTATAGAGACAGTTTCACCATACAGTAGTTTCAATCTTCGCTCCACATTCCAGATTCCGGTATGCTCACCACGTTCATTCTCGATGCTTCTACCCGCTTGCAGTTCTTCCAGCACCTGATCATTAAAACCAAATCCCGTATCTTTGATACTTATTTTGATTTTGGAGTCGTCTTCCTCATCCATGAATTCAATTTGAACAGAAATGTTGATGGGCTCGTCCATTGTGACCGCATGTTTGATCGAATTCTCGACGAACGATTGTATAACGAGCGGAGGAATAGGTACATCCGATAGGTAAACCGGAACATCGATGTTCCACGTCAGTTGGCTTGGGAACCGCAAGCTCTGTATCCGCAAATAATTCTTAGTATGTTCAATCTCCTCCTTCAGTTGTACAAAGGACGTATTGCTGCGAAACATAAAGCGGAAATAATGAATCAATGACATCGACATTTCCAAAATCAGTTCATAGTTCTTGACCTTGGCGAGATTATATACGATATTGAGCGTGTTCAGGAAAAAATGGGGATTAACTTGCAGCTGCAGCCGCTGCAATTCCTCCTTTTGCTTATTCAGTTGTTCTTCGTAAACGTTGGTGCGGAGCCTTTCGACCTCCGTCATCATGGCGTTAAACGCGCCACCGATTAGTTGGAATTCCCCGGAAGTGTTGCTAAGCTCAACCCTACTGCTCCAATCTCCTTCGCGGACCTTCTTCATGGTGCGCAGAACCCGATATAATGGAACTAAGATAGACATTCTCATCGAATAGAGGCCTAGTGGAATTAATAAGAAACCCGCAATCGTGATCAACCATACGATCCACTGGAGATATGGAAGCTTTGCAAGAATATATTGATCAGGAATTAAAGCAACCAGACTAAAGTTCCCTTTATTAGAAGGGGCGCCTACGACCAGAAATTTTTTAGTTGTACCTGAAATATAATAATTCAGAAGGTTCTTCTGCAAATCGACGTTATATTCGCTTACTAGATCTGTTTTTGTTAACGGTTTACCCTGCACATCGACTAGTAAAACCTCTCCTCCCTCCCCGATCTGAAGAGTTTCAAGCGGCTCTAATAATAAATCTGTTTGAATCCAACCTCCAAGATAAGCATCACCAGAATGAACAATATCAATCAGATAATCATTCATTCCAATTCGGACATGTTGCCATCTTTTTGCAGAGATTCCCTGCGGAAATTGCCCGGAATGAATCAAATCGATGATATATGTTGCTATTTTTTCTTTTTCCTCTAGGGTTGATTGATCAATTTTGGGAACTTCCATATACTCTTGCCTATGTTCGGTATACACAAAAAATGAGCTTAAAGAATTGTACAATGAACTATCCCTATTCAGCTTGTTGTATAGATAAATCTTTGCACTGTAGTAATCCGTATCCGTTGCCGCCTGACTAAGAGATAACAAATCATTGCCGTTGGCTACTGTACTCATATATGAATCTATATCATTAAGGCTTACATCCGTTTGGTTCATATAGAGCTTCAGCATATTCTTGTAAGAATCAGCAACCTGACCGCGAACGACATTGATAGCATAATAATTGTTATATAAAAGCATCCCAACCAGCGGCAACGTCATGAAAAGAACACTAGCGATTAACTTGTATCGCAATGAGGTTCGCCGCCAGTGCCATTTATGTGAATTCATGCCATCTGGTCTCCTATTAATTGAATTTTAATTCTAGTTGTATCATACTCTGTCAGAAAGTGCTAACGCCACAACCATAATAAGACAGTTGTGGCGTTAAACATATAGAAGACTATTGGTTATCCTTTCACAGCGCCGATCATAATTCCTTTTATAAAGTATTTTTGGAAGAACGGGTACGCCACAAGAATAGGCAGAACACCAATCACGGCAATGGCCATTTTTACCGAATCCGTAGGCATTTGTTGCATAGCATCATTCGCTTCACTCCCCATATTAGAAGTGAGATATTGAATATCCTGCATAATTCGATTCAGTAAATTCTGAATACTGAAGAGTTTCGGGTCCGTAATATAGACCATCCCAAGCTGCCAATCATTCCAGTACATGATACATTCAAACAATCCGATCGTCGCTAGAATAGGCGCCGACAAAGGAATCACAATTGACCATAGGGTTCTATACTCCCCGGCTCCGTCAATTTGTGCAGATTCAATCAAAGCACTTGGTATTGTGGTTTGAAAGAATGTCCGCATCATCATGACATAAAATCCATTCATCAGGAGCCCAGGCACAATTAATGCCCAGATCGTATTCTTGATGTGAAAGAGCTGTGTGAACACCAAGTAGGAAGGAACTAGTCCTCCATGAAACAACATGGTGAAAAAGACGATGAACATAATTAAATTACGGTGTGGAGTTACAATTCTAGACAATGGATAAGCCAGAAGCGCTGTCATGGCTACTCCAGTTGCTGTACCGACGACGGTAACGAAGACCGTTACGCCATATGCACGGGCGATGTCCCCTCCCCTTTGATACAGATATTCATACGCTGTCGTACTGAATTTATGTGGGAAGAACGAGTAGCCGTTGGCGATAATCTCACTCTGATCCGTAAACGATGCCGAGATGAGCAGCACGAACGGGACAATACTTACGATGGCGAACAACAACATCATAATATGGCTGAACCACGTTAACCCTCTGCTTTCATTTTTCAAGTTGATATCCCCCTTAGAACAATGCGTTGTCTTTGCTGATTCGTCGTACAGTGTAGTTCGCTAGTAAGACAAGCAGGAACCCAACGACAGATTGATAAACACCTGCTGCAGTAGACATACCAAGATCCCCGCTGCCCATCAAACCTTTAAATACATAAGTATCAATCGTAGCCGTTGTGTTAAATAGTGCTCCAGCGTTCATTGGAACTTGATAGAATAGGCCAAAGTCTGAATAGAAAATGCGTCCAACGCTGAGCAGTGTCAGCATGGTAATGACCGGAGTTAGAAGCGGAAGGGTAATGTGGCGAATCTGTTGCAATCTACTAGCGCCATCAAGTCTCGCCGCTTCATAATATTCTTCGTCAATGCCAAGCAATGCCGCGAAGAACACAATACTGGAGTAACCCACACTTTTCCAGAAATGAACCACTGTCAATATCCAAGGCCAATACTTATCTTCGCTATACCAGGAGATGCCATCTTTTATGCCAAACCAAGGGAGTACCGTATGATTGATGAAGCCTGTGTCTGCACTCAGAAAGGCATATACTAAGTAACTTACGATAACCATAGAAATCAGATGTGGCAGCGTGATAATACTTTGGTAAAATTTTACTAGCATCTTATTTTTAATTTCGTTTAGCAAGACTGCACAGATAAATGCCAAAAGCGTTCCTAGAAATATGAATAATAGATTATAAAGTATCGTATTTCGAGTAATGATATAAGCATCGCTAGTTTTGAATAGGTATTCGAAATTCTTAAGCCCAACCCAATCACTATTAAGAAAGCCTTTCGCGAAATTGACTTTTTTGAAAGCAATCGCGATACCGAGCATCGGGAGATAATTATTAAAAAACAGATAAATCAGTCCCGGTGCCATCATGATTAAGAGCGGCGAATATTTACGATACTTATTTTCTTTTTTCCTTACTTTTAGCCCCGCTTGTGTTGCAGTCGCCGTTAGGGTTTTGTCCATTTCAATTCACTTCCTTTTGTAAGATTCTACTGTTCTTACTTCCATCATAATGGATATGCCTGTGACCAACTAACAGTATAACGACTTTTTCAATAACGTTTTGACGACTTTTCATTGAGATAAAAGGGCTGATCGGGCATGCACCCGATCAGCCCTTTCTAGTACCTTCTAAACAAACCCCAACTCAGATCGCATTCTTTTTCGCAAGACTCCCCAGATGAAGGCCGCTAGGTTTTATCGTTCGCTCTTGTGTTGTACGCTCTACTGCAATTAGCCCGAAACGTCTGGAGAACCCGAGCTGCCATTCGAAATTATCCATTAACGACCAGTGCATATAGCCCTTAACTGGAATACCTTCCGCAATGCAGTCGTGCACGCCTTGTAAAGCTCGATCGATGTAGGCAACACGGCGAGTATCATCATCCGTCGCTATCCCATTCTCCGTGATGATAATTGGAATTTCTAGACTTTTCCAAACGTAGCGAACAACAGCCTCAAGTCCCTCTGGGTAATATTCGTTCCCCATCTGCGTCTTCTCAGCACCTTCTGGAACGGGAAGAATGCCATCGGCTCCATAAACCGCACGGGTATAATTTTGCAACCCGAAGAAATCATCGTTTTGCAAATAGGGAAGAAATTGAAGGAATTCTTCCTGCAAGGCTTGGGCCGCTTGCGCCTCTCCGCCAGCAACGCTCTGGTAGTCATAAAGCGACAGCGTTATCCCAACTTTAGTTTGGGGACAAGCTTGTCGGATCGCAGTTCTCGCTTCCATATGTGCTTTAAAAATGATTTGCAGTCCATTCTCCGAGCGAGGAGCCAGAAACGCTTGAACCCCTAAAGCAGGAGAACCGAACGCTTTGCTCAATTTGTCATAGTGCTTTTGCATTTGAGCCATTCGATCTGTATTCATACCGACCTGTGCACCTGGAGCAGCTGCTTGTGCTTGATGACGCTTCATAATTTTCTTGATTCCAAGAGAGATATTCGCTTCATTGATTGTACAGACATAAGGAATCAGGTCACCGAGTTCACGTATGACATGAGCGCAATAGCGAGCAAATCGGGCAGGCGTACCAGCAGACTCCCAACCGCCTTCTCGAATGAGCCATTGCGGGGAACTGAAATGATGCATAGTCACGATAGGTGTGATGTTCCATTGTCTGCACGTGAGCAGTACATTGCGGTAATGCTCAATCTCAACCGCATCGAAATGACCTTCTTCCGGTTCGATGCGCGCCCATTCGATGGAGAAACGATAACCATTGAGCCCCATTTTGGCCATTTGCGCAATATCTTCCTTATAGAGACGATAATGATCGACGGCGCTGCCCGAAGGCTCCTTGAACATTGAGCCCTCCACGTTCTCCATCAACCAGAAATCGGACTTCGTATTATTGCCTTCCACCTGATGAGCTGCTGTTGACGCCCCCCATAAAAATCCTTCTGGAAACTGTTTTGTCATCCCTAGTCCTCCTTAAACGCGATTATTAAGCTTTACCATCACATTTTATTGTTGTTTTTTATTCTAATAAATCTGCGATATTTAGTGTGATACCATCATAAGAGGCATATCCGTAACTTTTGGGCTTACCATCTACGTCTGTATCAAATAACAGCTTAACCGGCGTTGGACCAAAAACGGCTGAAAATGTCGCCCGTAGCTTCATGTCACCCTGCTTAGATCCGGTCAATTGAAGGTTAGCTTCATAACGGTTTTCCTCACTAAAACTAAAATAGGTCTTCTCGTATCCGTTATAGAAATTAACGCCGTCATCACTAAAGTTTACATACTGTGATTCATTTGTTCCTGAGTTACCGGAGGAATTCCTGGTAAAGATGATGTGACCGGTGTTTTTCCCCGCGATTTTCCCTTCTACATTCGGTTTCGCTGCATCTAATACGCTTAAGTCTTTTATCCCATATGGGATATTATCTGTAGTTGTTACAATGGGCACAGGTGCCTGAGGCTCATAATCAAGCAGCTTCACTGTCTGTAGCCGCATCTGTGAACCACCGCTGCCTCTAAGCATTTCCGGCCACATGGCACGCTTGCCATCCGGATGCCAGGACATCGGTGAGCAATACACCCAATTTTCATCCGTAGTAAGCTGTATGCCTTTATAGCCCGGTTCGTTCATGGAACGATCAATGTCGATCAACGCAGGACCAATGTTGCCTTCCCTGAAGCTGCGTACTCCTGCTATCGCATACATATACAGTGACCACATCATACCTGCCATGGTATTAAGACCATTTGGCCGAGGCATGAGTCCGAAAATAGCCGGATCCGTCTTTTGCGAAAACCTGGAGCTCATGACCATTCCTAAGCGTTCATCCGGGGAGAAGATGGTGGTTTCATCATAGCCAGGTGTATGTGTGATTTGCGTAAGCTTTTCAGTCGTCAAATCCTGCACAATCGAATCGGTTGTACTATTCAATTTTCCAGCCACAGTAGATATGGCATTACCACCCTGAACAAACTGCTTCACTTCCCCTCCACGCAGAGGATTCGGAATAATAAAGCCCGGATTATTCGGGTCATTTTCAAAACCTGAAATTGTACTTATTAGCTGCACATTTTCCAGCACATAGGTGTCCGTTTTACGTGTCAGAACACCAATAGCTGCAGCACCGCTACTGGCGCCGAGTATCGTCCAGCTCATATGCTTATTGTCAGGTGCTATGATGATTTCGGACCAATGATGGGATATGCTTGGATTGTCAACGAGGCTCGATGGATATTCAATTGGAATTAGTCTTGCATCGGTACAGGTATCAATATTAGGTGAGCACTCCAGCACATAATCTCCCAACAAAACACGGTTATTATCCTGAAACGGCATATACCGAATACCGTTTGCCTTTGGCAATTTCGGTATTACGCCAGAGAAGATCACCCGTAAATCCGTTCCATCATCGTTTAGCACCGCCAAATTATAAAAATCGGTCGTATGGAGATCCTTCTCCGTCTTATACGAAATCAGTACTTTCCCTGCGTACGTGTAGGTCCCACAATCTAGTTTGACATCATCTGGCAATGTGACACTGCTTACATCTACTCTTCCAATTCCATCTTTCAGCATGGTCTAACCTCCCAAGTATACAAATGTAATCCTCCACAAGAGCCAATTCTTATAGATATTGCTTTACAACATGAAGATCATCAGCAAGGCTTTTGAATTTATCTTCGGATGCACCGATATTCTCTACCATGGCATACCGCACATGCCCCTTTTCTTGTATCCATTTAAAAGTCTCAACCAAGTCATAGCTTCCTTTTCCTAAGTCAGCATAATCCTCCGGAGTTGCATAATCCCGGTAGATCATGAAGCTGTCGAATGGCTTGTTGCCATCCTGCCTCAGTGCATCAAATAGGTTTATCGGAAATTTAGGCGTATGGCTAATGTCCTTGAGATGAACGATGTCGCACCGATTGCCCAGTTTGGCGAGAACATCAATCGGTTGAAGACCTGCCCGCACGACCCAGCCCAGATCCAACTCAAATCGAACATAGTCAGGATCGGTATTGTCGATCAGATAGTCATATAAGGTCTGATCACCATCTCGCTTGAATTCATGTGCATGGTTATGGTGATAGAACGTGAACCCATTCTCTCGCATACGCCGTCCAACACGATTCATCTGATCCGCAGTCCTGAGCGCATCCTCCCGATTCAACATCCAAACGGATGGAATCACGATTTTATGGCAGTTCAGTTGTTCATAATAGGAACAAACAGAATCCCAATCATGAGACTCAAGCGGCAAATCCGATCTTGATACTTCTTGTGTCGAAATGACGGACAAGTCGAATTGCGCCAGTTTTTCTTTAACTAATTCTACAGGCAGCTCATCTATATAACGTGTGTATGATTTGATGTTATAACCGACCAGTTCAATATTCTTGTAACCAGCCTCCGCTACTCGTTCTAGCGTCCCAAAATAATCTTTACTAAGCTCCTGTTGCACGGAAGAAACATTCACTCCTGTTTCTATGGCCATTGCATTCACTCCTAGGATTTATTTGCTCAATCGGATTTTTGACGTGGATCCGTGTGTATCTTGCGCATGGAAGTGCAGCTTTACGGTTGGAGTTACGTGTACAACCTCGATTCGAGGGTCAGCTTCAATGACAGTACGCGCTGCCATATCAATCTCCAGCTCGATGATTCCGCCATTCTCATGGGTTGGATCGCTTATGGCGACTTCCACCACTTCGTCAGTAGTCATCACCATGACAGAAGCTTTCCCAGTGCAGGTAACGAACATGGCCGAAGCTTTCTTTTCCGTCCAGAAGTTTACACCGAGTATGCCGAGTCCTGTGTGATAGACAGCATGCGCAGCGGATGTTTGCTGAATAATTTCCACTTGCGGTTGGTTCGCGTAGCCTTCCGTCTCCGTTGCGCTTTTTCCTGGGAGGATAACATAGGCGTAACTTTCGTTTTGCGGCGAAACGCCATGGTCGAACCAAACCGTCAAGTAGTTGCGAGATATTACCGTGTTGGGACCCGTGCCGACATCGCTCCAACGTCCCGTTCTCGTCTCACGCTTTCCTTGCAAATCCACAGCTTGCGGGAAATAATACCCGATATCCGTTCCGGGGGCATCCCCCTCCATATGCATCCATTTGGTATTAGGCATCACCGATGCCCAACCTGGCTGATCGGGCATCTGATCACCGTTCACCTTGAACCTATTCGTACCTCCCATGTTCAACTTACGATTTTCTACAATCGTTTCCACTTGAAACGGCCCCGCAAATTGAATGTCAGAGCCTAGTGCAACTAGTTCATTCTCGAACAAAAACCACGACTTGCGGGCGCGCATTGGCTCCTGCGTTACTTCCGACTTATAATCTTCCAGCACCATGCCAGCTGAGCCATAAAGGCCTCGAAGCTCCGTCCCACCTGCCCAGCTCTCACTGCTGCGGTACAAGTTTCCAAAAGCGTTCTCTCTCGGCTGATTCGTCACCGTTATACCAGCCAGACGATACGGATCAACCGTAGGCCAATAGCCATCCGAATAATGTCCCAAATCACTGTTATAGAGAGAGGTTATCCCGTGTCCAGCATACCAGCCTTTCAAATTCTCACCGTTAATGGATTCGTGAGTTGCAATACGCTTAGATGACAACCCGATACCAAAAGCGAATTCAGGCCTTTGAAGGACCGCTCTGGCCATATTGGCGAACATTTTGTACTTGGAAGCTGGCGCCTGAGCGATGATCCTGTCATCCTGTAGCAATTCAGCCGAGAGCCTTCGCAAATACAACGAAGTATGTGCCATGAAAGGCTTCGCCTTGTCTTCCTGAATCCAATATTTCACCATTTGCTTGATGTTGTTGGCATGCGGTTGCGGCGCAAAGTTGGACAACTCGAGCATCGCCCCTATCGCACTATGTCCCGATTCATGATTTTGCACATCATGTCTTGAAACTTCTCGGCCGCTGACCATGTCCATTAAAGAACCGCGGAAAATCAACGGCTCGAACGATTGATACACCCAGTCATAAATCCTGTCCCTATTCTTGACTTCGAATGATGTGCCTTCCAAGACATGCAGTAGAGGAACCAAGCTGGATATCAAGGATTTCCCATATCCTCCGGTATACGGATATCCGTGTTGTGTGAACGACCCATCTGCAAAAAAGCCTCCTTCGCCTCCAGTCACATACTCAAAGAGGGTACTTAACGCATCGCAAACACTTGCCAGCTTCTCAGAATCCTCTAGAAGCAGTGATCGCAAGGCAATGACCTTGCAAATCCACACTCTATTTGCGCCAGTGGATGTCATGGTTGGATATTGAGAAACAGAGTTTAGAAACGTCTTGGGATCCGGTGTAAACGTGTCAATAGGGGCCAAATAAGCTTCAATCTGGCTTCTGGATAGGTACGGTGACATGAGCAATAGGGTCTCCGTTAAGGCCATAGGCGCTCCGATCTCCCAGTCCCACCAATTGCCATTCGTTTCAGCTTGAGCGTTGAAATGGTTGGTAAGCATCCAATCAAGCGCTTCCACAATGTCTGCTTTTAACGGCTCGCTGCCTTCTAATTCAGAGCCCACAGTGTTCAATGCGATCGCCATGTGGCGCAGCCTGACATAATTTCTGGTTAACATAGAAGTCCCCACAACGGTAGTCAGGTTTGTCCATAAACTATTACGTTTCACTCCCTTTTCCATCTGTTCCCAAAAGCTCCGAGCCTCTGCCGTCAAATCTTGAAACTCTCCTTCTTCCCCTATACCTATATCTTTGAACTGACGTTCGTTAAAAGAGATTCTCCATGTGTCTCGCATTTGTTGCATTTGTTGCATTTCTTGTATTTCTTGAATTTCTCTCAATTTCGATCATCCTTCCTTCTATTCGTCTTACCAATAAAGGTTCCAGTCCTTTGTGACTCTAGTCAAGGCTTCCAAATAGAAATAATCTCCCCATAAATTCGCTTCATCCACGCCATGGTTATATTTTTTAAAATAAACGCCATGCAACAAAAGTGCATTCGAGGCTTCATCCTGATGTATCGAATAATGTTCATACAAAGATTTAACGATATTCAAGGCAGCATTAGTGTAATACTGCTTTTCCTCTTCATCAGCCAGATGTTTAATAAGCTCCAACAAGCCACATACAGCAATAGCAGAAGATGAACTATCTCTTGGTTCTCCGCTGCCGTCTGTAAAATCAAGATCCCAATACACCACTAAATCCTCAGGACTTCTATTCAAGAAGTAATTGGCAAGAGTTTTGCTCATTTCTAGGAAACGCGTATCCTTTGTATACAAATAACTAAGCATAAATCCGTATATTCCCCAGGCTTGCCCTCGCGCCCAGCAGGAATCATCAGAATGTCCTTGCAGCGTTGTCCCTTTAAGAGGTTCTCCAGTAAAGACGTCATAGAAAAACGTATGATAGGTCGTACCATCGGGTCTAACGATATGACTTAAGGCATTTTGTGCATGTTTATAGGCTGCCGCCTTGTAGACCGGATCTCCTGTAACCTCGCTAGCCCAATACAACAGAGGGAGATTCATCAAGCAATCAATGATCATGCGTCCTCTTTCATTCGGATCATCCATATTTCCCCAAGCCTGAAGGATTCCTGCCGCTTCCACGTAACGGTTCATCAGTAACTTCGCAGCGCTTAAGGCTGCTGATTTAGCCGCTTCATTTCCCGTTAATTTATAAGCTGCTACACAGGACAAGCTGTATAAAAAACCTAGATCATGCGTATTGCAATCGATCTCATTTTCGGCTCTTTCTTTAAAGCTGTTTACCTGCGTTTCAACCGCTTGCAAATATCTCGTATCTCCTGTTTGCTCGTAAACGAGAGATAAAATTCCTGTCCAGAAACCAGTTGTCCATCCGACATTGGCCCCTGGTATTTTTTCCGGATTGGCAGCACGCGAATCTCCATGAATATTGAAAGCATACGAATTCCCAATAGTTGAGCTGGCAGGAAATTTGTCTGTAAACGATTCCAAGTTTCCTTCTACTTTCTGAATGGCAGCCGTAATAGCGTTGTGAAATATCGTTGGATGAATATCAGCTTTGCTTTTAAAAAACTCCTTTTGCATTCCTTCATTAAGGACACTACTGTTCAAACTCATTTAGGATACCCTCCAATTTGGACTTTGAGATTTCTCATTTTCCGAGAATGCTTCTTATCTCCATCTTAAGGTAATCCATCAGGGTCAACTAACATTTTGACGACTATTTCAATGGAACTTTAACGACTTCTTTCGGTGAAATAACAGTAATTGTACTGCACGTATAAAAAGCCGGACCCTGAATGGGTCCGACTTCAATAATCATTTGATAGAGTTTTCACTTCTCTAAGCAGGCGCCGACTCAAACTGACTATAATATAAATCCGAATAGAATCCTTGCCGCTCCAGTAATTGTTCATGTGTGCCATGCTCAATTATTTTCCCTTTATCCATCACAAGAATCAAATCCGCATCCCGTATCGTAGACAATCGGTGTGCGATAACAAAGCTGGTGCGCCCTTCCATCAGCCCCTGCATCGCCTTCTGAATGTGGACTTCCGTACGGGTATCTACACTGCTAGTCGCTTCGTCAAGAAGCAGAATAACCGGATCAGCTAAGATCGCTCTTGCAATGGTTAATAGCTGTTTCTGCCCTTGGGATAAGCTGTCGCCGCCTTCGTGGATCATCGCATCGTAGCCTTCCGGCATGTTGCGAATAAACGCGTCAGCATTCGCGAAGCGTGCTGCTTCTTCGATCTCTTCCTCCGTTGCACCCGGTTTGCCGAAAGCAATATTTTCTTTGATCGATCCGGTAAACAACCATGTATCTTGGAGCACCATACCGAATAGTCCTCTTAAACCACCGCGAGACATCTTCGTGATATCGTTGCCATCAATGGTGATCCGCCCATCTCCCACTTCGTAAAATCTCATTAACAGATTGACGAGTGTCGACTTACCTGCGCCAGTTGGGCCAACAATGGCAACCGTCTCCCCTTGTTTCACATGAATGTTCATCTCTTCAATTAGCGGAATATCGTCTTGATAGCTGAATTGAACGTGATCGAAGCTGACTTCTCCCTTAGGTTTCGAGATCACAACAGGTTCACTTAATTCAGGCGTTTCCTCGGTCTCATCCAAAATCTCAAAAATTCGCTCCGCTGATGAAAGACCCGATTGAACAATATTCGCAATGTTTGCTACTTGCATCAATGGTTGCGAGAAGCTGCGTGAATATTGAATGAATGCCTGCACATTCCCAATCGTCATCATTCCACGGATCACTAAGCTTCCGCCAAGAATACAAATAATAATGTAGCTCAAATTATTGATGATGGACATGAGCGGCATCATGATGCCGGAAATAAACTGTGCCATTTTGCCCGATTGATACAATTGTGCATTCTTTTCTTTAAATACCTCAATATTCTTGTGTTCATTCCCATAAGTTTTCACAATCGCATGTCCAGAATAGGTCTCTTCCACATGTCCATTTAACTCCCCAAGCGTCCGCTGCATCGCCATGAAATACGGCTTGGATCTGGAGGTTATCGCTTTAATCCCGAAATAACTGAGCGGAAGCGTTAACAGTATAGCTAACGTCAACCATGGACTGACGGTCAGCATCATAATGACAACGCCGATCAACATCACCGCTGATGACAAGAATTGGGATACAACTTGTTGTAGTGTATTACTGACATTATCAACGTCATTGACAGCACGACTCAGCAGCTCGCCTTGCGTTCGTGAATCGTAAAACCGAAGCGGCAGCTTGGCGAATTTCTCATTTAAATCCATCCGCATATCGTAGATCGTACGCTGGGCCACCTGCCCTGCCAGGTATTGCTGCAAGTAGCCAAACAGGGAGCTAAACAGATACAGCGCAGTAAGACTTAGCAGCATTCGAGCAATAAATGTCAAATCAATATCAACAGCTGCAGTACCTGTTATTCGATGTACAGTGCCATTAAACAGCTCGGTTACGATCGACCCTATGAACATAGGTGCCACGATTTGAAAGCTCGTTCCCAAAACGGCTGTTACCATGATCATCCACAACGAGAAGCTATAGCGTCTCAGGTACTTAAACAAACGACGGATCGTCCCTTGTACATGTTTCGGTTTCATGCCGGTTCCTCTCCACTCTCTTGCGACTGTAAGATTTCTCGGTATACATCGCTTGTTCTTATCAATTCTTGGTGAGTTCCCATGGCTGCAATCCTACCCTCATGAAGGACGATGATGCGATCCGCGTCCATAACCGTTCGAATACGCTGAGCCACGATAAGGACGATGGCGCCATCTAAATGTGACCGAAGCCCTCTTCGCAGCTTCGCATCTGTCTTGTAATCCAGCGCTGAGAAGCTATCGTCGAATACATAAATTCGAGATTTGCGGGCTAGCGCACGTGCAATGGATAAGCGTTGCTTTTGCCCACCAGATAGATTGGTCCCACCTTGGGAAATACCGAAATTGAAGGCATCCGACTTCTCCAGAATAAAAGAGGTTGCTTGCGCAACGTCAGCCGCTTGATATATCTCTTCATTACTTACCGTCGGACTTCCGTAGCGAATATTTTCGCCTATCGATCCTGAGAAGAGGAATGATCTCTGCGGGACGTAACCGATCATAGACCTCAACTGATGGAGTGGCATGTGTACCGTATCGACCCCATTAATCAAGATTTGTCCCGACTGTTGGACATATAAACGAGGCAATAGCTGTAATAGCGTGGACTTGCCCGCCCCGGTTCCCCCGATGATGGCCGTAACCTCACCCTCCTGAGCTTGGAAAGAGATTTGGCTTAACGCATTCCCCTCCGCACTAGGGTATCGATATGAAACATTTCGGAATTCCAAAGTTAATGGCTGATCTGAATTTAATAATGATGAACCACTTGCCTGAGCGTTGGCGGGCTCCGATTCTTTCGATAGCAGTTCGTTGATTCTTCCTGCCGATACGATCGCTCGAGGGAGTGAACCGAATAAGAAAGACAGTAAAACAATCGACATCAAGATCATATTGGCATACTGAATGAAAGCCATAAGTTGACCAACCTGCAAATCTCCAAAATGAATGCGGCCTGAACCAAACCAAAGGATCAGAACGGTTGAGACATTAAAAGCTAGCATAATGACAGGCATATTAAGTGACATGATGCGTTGAGAAGTTATGGTGCGATCTCTTAACGCCTCGTTCGTTTGTTGAAATCGTTCTTTATCCCATTTAATCCGGTGAAAAGCCCGAATGACCCTCACGCCCGTCAATCCTTCGCGAATGACTAGATTCATGTGGTCAATTTGCTGCTGAATCAATCGTGACACTGGGAACACTTTCCACATAATTAACGAAATACCAACGCACAGGAGTGGAATGACGACAAGTAATACAGCGGATAGTCGTACATCCTGCGATAGGGCCATAACTGTGCCGCCGACGCACATGATCGGTGCAAGGAGCATAATCCGAAGAACCATCTGCAAGACATTCTGCACCTGTGTCACATCATTCGTCGTTCGTGTAATTAAGGAGGAAGCACCAATTTCATGGTAAGAAGACAAGCCAAGACTTTGTACTTTTGTATATATCTTCTCACGCAACGTGCTTCCAAATCCTGCCGAAATCGTCGCTGCGTAATAACTTGAAATGACCGAGCATGCTGCAGCAACGAGTGCTATGATAACCATATAGCTCCCTAGTTCATAGATTTTATGCAGATCTTGGTTGACAATCCCCGTGTCTACGATGCTTGCCATCAAGGTCGGCAATATGAGTTCAGAACCCGTTTGGATAACGGTTAGCAGGACGACGAGAACAATCAATAATCGAAAAGCTCGAAGATGACGGAACAGCTTAAGCATGTAATTCCCCCTTAAATGAGAAAGAAGGGTTAAGCGAGCACTAGCGCGCTATCCCCTCCCATTTTTCTTTTCTTAGTAAGCCGTCCATCCACCGTCAGCCGCAATCACGGTCCCGTTAACAAAACGGGAATCCTCTGATGCAAGGAAAAGCGCAACGGTTGCAATCTCAATCGGATCGACCGCCTCACTCCGTTGAGTGCCAGCGCCTTCCCTGAATGTCTGCATCCCTGCCATATCAATATTGCCCATGGAACTGCCAATATTGGTACGCACGCCGCCTGGAGCAATGGCATTGCAACGAATACCGGATTTGGCATAGGTATAACCGACATTTTTGGTCAAACCTACGACGCCATGCTTGGCAGCTGTATAAGCTACGCCTCCTTTGCCACCGGTTATGCCGGCCGCAGAAGCAATATTGACAATCACGCCACCACCTTGCTTGAGCATAAAAGGAAGAGCTTTGCGGATAGCGCGCATCGGGCCTGACAAATTGATATTGAGCACACGCTCCCAGAGGTCATCTTCAATCGTTTCAATCAGTCGGAAACCGTCCATGATACCGGCATTGTTAACCAAGATGTCTACGCTTCCGAATTCATTCGCAGCTTTCTCCACCATCGCTTGAATCTCATATTCATTCATTACATTGGCTACAACACCAATCGCGATTCCACCAGCTTGATTGATGCCATCGACAACTGCAGCAATTGCTTGCTCGTTCAGATCCGCCACGACAACCTTAGCACCTTCTTGAGCATACAGTTCTGCGATCGCCCTACCTACACCGGATGCTGCTCCCGTTACAATGGCTACTTTGTTAAGCAGTTTCATTTCTAGTTCCCCCCTCTAATACGTTCCGCTTAGCGATTTCCCCGAGATGAAACGCACTCGGCTTCGGCTTCCGCTCCATGGTCGTCCGGTCTACTTCGATAAGTCCGAATGTCTTAGAGAAACCGAGCTGCCATTCAAAGTTATCCATGAGTGACCAATGCATATATCCTTTAACTGGAATGCCGTCAGCGATGCAAGCATGCACACCCTTCAAAGCACGATCAATAAACGCGATACGACGTGTATCGTCGTCTGTCCCTATGCCATTCTCAGTGATGTAGATTGGCATGTCCAGATGCTTCGTCACATAACGGATGACAGACTCTAGCCCTTCTGGGTAAAATTCGTACCCCATTTGAGTCTTCTCCGCATCTTCCGCCAAAGGCAGAAGGCCATCAGGCCCATATACGGCTCGCGTATAATTCTGCAAGCCGAAGAAATCATCGTCCTTCATATACGGAATAAATTGAAGAAATTCCTCATGCAGGGCATGCTCCGCATGCTCTTCCCCGCCAGGAACACTAAGAACATCATACAGAGAAAGAGTCAACCCAACTTGCGTATGCGGACTAATCTCACGAATGGCAGTTCTTGCCTCCATGTGCGCTTTGAAAATCATATCCATCCCTTGTTCTGTACGAAGAGCTAGGAACGTATGCACATCCGAATGTGGAATGCCGAAAGCTTGGCTCAACTGCACATTGTACTTTTCCATTTGAGTCATCTTTTCCATATTAATGCCAACTTGTGCAGCAGTTGCCCCCAACTTGTAGCGCTTAATAATTTTTGCGATCGCAATGGAGGAATTCGCTTCATTAATCGTACAAACATAAGGAATCCATTCACCCAATTCGCGCATAACATGGGCGCAATAGCGAGCAAACCGAGCCGGAGTCTCCATTGATTCCCAGCCCCCAGCGCTAATGAGCCATTGCGGTGAAGTGAAGTGATGCATCGTCACGACCGGTGTTACATTATTTTCTCTACAGACCTTAAGAACATCCCGGTAGTGATCAAGCGCTTGCTCATCGAAACGCCCTTCTTCCGGTTCAATGCGGGCCCATTCGATGGAAAATCGATACGTATTCATGCCCAATTCAGCTAATAGAGCAATATCTTCCTTGTAGAGGCGATAATGATCTACGGCGCTGCCTGAACGTTCCTTGAACGTGGATCCCTCCATATTTTCCATCAGCCAAAAATCGGAATGTGTATTGTTACCTTCTACTTGATGCGCTGCCGTCGATGCCCCCCATAAAAAACCTTCGGGAAAGTGAAGTGTCATAGCTGTCATTCCTCCTTCAATCACGTTATCGTAGCTAGTTCAACTTTATTTTATTGCAATTTAAACAAGTCAACTAACAATATTCCGACTACTTTACTAACGTTTTCACGACTTTTTGGTTTTGAATTTGGAAAAACAGAAAAGAAACCACGCAGTTTCGCGGGTTTCTTTTTCCTATTACATGCTTATTGTGTTAATTCGTTAAAGTATCTCCTTTACATGCGTGTTGCGATGACAGCTGTGCCTTCTTTACCCGGCAGCTTCACTTTCGTGCTTCCACTCGCCTTCGGAATAATGGTCTCTCACGTCATTTCCCCATATGTCCACCAGATCGATGGCATACTCAACTTCTGGACCATGGTTGCCGCTCGTATTTCTGACACACTCAAATTCTCCCTTGATTGGATCATATTCTACATCCTCACTTTTCTTGCAAAACAGAATTCACTGCTTTTTTCCAACCTGCACAATAAGCTTCCCTAACTTCTATTTCTATTGACGGTAGGTAGATATGACAGGCAGTATCCTTATGTGTTATCTCAGATAAGGAGGTCCAAAATCCGATGCCAACACCACCTATATAAACAGAACCCATTGGAGATAATTCAGCAACTTTTGATTTGACAACATTCTTGCCAAGAAGATTAGATTGGAATTGCATCAAACCAACATTCTCAGATGCACCACCATCGGCACGTAATTCTTGAAGTGTAACACCCGTTTCTTTCTCTAAAAGATTAACCGCATCATAGACCTGATAAGCTATACTCTCAAGGGCAGCTCGAATAATATGGGCTTTGGTCGTTCCTCGGTTCATCCCTGTGATAGACGCTTTAGCGTAAGAATCCCAGTAAGGAGCTCCAAGTCCAACAAATGCAGGCACTAAGTAAACGCCTTCGCTATCAGGAACTTCTTGCAACAATTCCTCCATTTCGCCAAAAGTACGGAATAATCCAAGATTATCCCGTACCCAAGACAAGCAATCGCCTGATGTGCGAATAATGGCTTCCACGGCATATGTTACTTTCCCATCTATTCCCCAAGCGATGGCACTAACTAATCCGTTCCCAGCTTGAATTGGCTTATCACCGACGTTCATTAATATCGATGTTCCTGTGCCATATGTCGCCTTAGCCATCCCGACACTGAAGCATTGATTGCCAAAGAGAGCTGCCTGCGAGTCTCCAATGACACCGGTAATCGGCACACGATTTTCGCCAAATAAAGTTGGATCCTCTGTATAACCGAATATAGCATCAGATGATTTGACCTCAGGCAATAGACTTGACGGCACCTCAAAGAGGCTGCAAAGCTCTTCATCCCATTTTAACGTATGAATATTAAATAAGGATGTACGACTTGCGTTGGTGTAATCCGTTGCATGTACATGACCGCTAGTCAACTTCCAAATCAACCAGCTATCCATTGTTCCCGCTAAAAGATGACCCGCAGCGAGTTTAGCCTGCACGCCTTCCACATGTTGAAGAATCCATTGCCATTTGGCTGCCGAAAAATATGGATCCAGCATTAAGCCAGTTTTCGAGCGCACCAACTCCTCCGAACCTGCCGACTTATAAGCAGCACATAGATCTGCCGTCCGTTGACATTGCCATACAATGGCTTGGTATACAGGAAGTCCAGTCATCCGATCCCAAATCACTGCTGTTTCTCGTTGATTCGTAATCGTTATTGCTGCAAGAGTCTCGGCACCAATCCCAGCAGATATCATGGCTTCATGAGCTGCGCGTTTTACATTGTTATAGATCTCCATGGGATCTTGTTCAACCCAACCTAGTTCAGGATAGGATGTTATATGTGAAATCGTACTGCGAGTTACGATAGTTCCCTCTCGGTTAACAACGAGAGCTTTCGTTCCCGATGTACTTTGGTCAATGGCCAACAGATATGATTTATTCATGATTCTTACTCCTGCTTACCAAGTAGTTCAAGTGCAATTTGCTTAAGATTGCTGCTGCTAATCCCATAATGCTTGAACACTTCTGCGCTTTTACCTGCAATCGCTGGTTCATCCGGGATTCCGACAATTCGCATGGGAACCGGATGGTTCTGAACAACGACTTCGGCTACAGCTGCACCTAGTCCACCAAGAATACTGTGTTCTTCGACTGTGATGATAAGTCCTGTTTCTTGTGCAGCTTGTATAATAGCTGCCTCATCCAGTGGTTTAATCGTGTGCATATTGATGACCCTACAGGAGACCCCAGACTGCTTTAGTTCTTCATGCGCATCAAGCGCTACACGAACCGTTTCTCCTGCTGCAATAATCGTGATATCTGTTCCTTCTCTCATCCTCACAGACTTACCAATGATAAATTCATAATCGTGAGAGTCATACACATCTTCCACAGCATTCCGGCCAATGCGAATATAGACTCCGCCGTTATGCTTTACCAGCGCTTCTGTCATCCGTTTGGTTTCGTGACGATCAGCTGGCAACATAACAGATAATCCTGGAATTGCCCGCGCAACTGCAATATCCTGCACAGAATGGTGAGACATTCCCAATGCGCCATAGCTGACTCCACCGCTGATACCAACCAGTTTGACATTGGTCCCCGAATAGGCCACGTCTACTTTAATCTGCTCAATGCTTCGCATACTCAAGAAACATGCTGGTGAAGTAACAAATGGTTTTTTACCACTGTGAGCCAATCCTGCAGATATCCCAACGATATTTTGCTCTGCGATGCCAACCTCAACGAATTGATCTGGATACGCTTTAGCGAAGGGTGCCATTGCTGCTGATCCCCTTGAATCACTCGCAAGCACCATAATGTCACGGTCATCTTTGGCAAGCTCGAGAAGTGTTTCACAAATCACTTGACGGTTCGGAATCGTATTCATACTAATGCACCTGCCCCTTCTGTTCATCCATCTCTAATGATGCAGTTAACTCTGCTAGCGCTCTTCCTAGCTCTAACTCGCTCGGTACATGATGATGCCAGTGGGGGACATTCTCTGCAAAGGAAACACCCTTGCCTTTCACCGTGTTCGCCATGACTAATGTAGGCTTACCAACAGTTGCTGGAACGGCCTCAAATGATTCAACCAAAGCTTGCATGTTATTGCCATCAATGGAAACGACGTTCCATCCAAATGCCGTCCATTTATCTTCAAGTGGATCCAGCCCCATTACTTCTTCCGTTGACCCACTAATTTGCAATCGATTCCGGTCAATAATGGCAATTAAATTATCCAACTTATAATGAGCGCCTGCCATTGCTGCTTCCCATACCGAGCCTTCAGCTTGCTCACCATCTCCCATGAGGCAATAAGTCCGATAGGATGCACCGTCACGTTTAGCAGCAAGAGCCATTCCGACTGCAACTGCCAATCCATGACCAAGTGCCCCTGTATTCATCTCGATTCCAGGTACCTTGTTATTCGGATGTCCGATAAGCTTCGTGCCAAATTGACTGAACGTGGTGAGCTCTTCTCTTGGGAAAAAGCCTCGATCCGCAAGTATAGACCAAAGGGATTCTACGGAATGTCCTTTGCTCAAAATAAACCGATCCCGATCTTTAGCCTTTGGATTAGCAGGATCTATATGCATAATTCGATAATAAAGCGCTGTTAAAATGTCCGTATTACTAAGTGAGCCACCGGTATGCCCTGTTTTTGCACTAGCAATCATTTGAAGTAAATCCATCCGAATTTGTGTTGCTTTGGCTTGCAGCGCTCTGATTTCCATAGTTACTTCCTCCTCTTTACAAACCTTTGCCTCGCAGCCACGCTTGAATTTCGCTTTCCGTTGGGTCTACAGGATCCGGTGTTAGACCCGGAATATAATTACATGCTTCATAAAGGGATGGAATCACGTTCGCATGAATGCCAACGGAATGATGCACATAAGGTCCTTTGACCAATTTTTCTTCCCAAAGCGGCCAATCATTCACTTCCACCCATACATAAGAACCACGTGTGTACGGACCTTGTATACCTTGAGCACGCCCGAGGAACAGTTGATAATCACCATGATCCCCATCGAATCTAGCCAGCGTCATACCGCCGCCCTTAATTTCTCCTTCATGGGTCCCAGGTGCATGATCATCAAACAAGAAATGTTTGCGCAGTTTAGGTTTCTCTTCTACGGAAAGTGATACCGGGAAGTTACCGCAGTGGAAAAGCAATTCACCATTGGCATTCTCCGGGTGGCGGACCGTCAAATCAGCGAAGAAAGTAGGTGCTTGATTCATAGCGGCAGCTTGCACCATCACCGATGTGATCGCACCATGAATATCTGTCTCGCAAGTCACAGGAATTTGTTCATCCGTCAGAATCGCATTCGCTAAGCAAGGCATAATTCCCATAGCTTCTTGTAAAGAGGACCAGCATTGAATGGCAATTGCTGTGCTTCCTGTTTGCAGCGCATATTTTTTCATCGCTACCTTGAGCGCAGCAATTCGCTTCACATCTGCTTCTGTCACTTCGGACCAATCTAGCTTGGCTTTTATGTAGTCCATGGCTTCGGCCAATTCAGAGGAATTGCCGTTTTCAACTCGTTTAGTAGCGCGCTGAATATCGACAAGTGTAATCGGATATAGCTCGATACCGAATCGTTCTAGCAACTCTCCTTCGTTACACATCATGGTCCAGAAGGAAGACGGCCGTGGACCAATTTGCAAAATGCGAAGTGCACGGAACTGACGAACGACATTAGCCGCTGAAATAAAATTCGAAAATCCTCTTTCAAATACAGGGTCGTTCACGCGTGTATTCGTTACATAGGAAAACGGCACATTAAACCGCCGTAGTACTTTACCAGTAGCAAATAAACCGCATTGTGTATCTCGAAGTCTCATGCCATCTTCAAGTGGCGCCTCATCGCGAGGTCCCCACAGAAGTACTGGTTTGCCCAATGCCTTGCCAACTCTCGCTACAGTGTCTTCTGTTCCAAAATTACAATGTGGGAAGAAAACTGCATCCACTTGTTCCTGGCGGAATCGATCGATAATGAGATCTGCATTAATGTTGTCGTCGTATAGAAGACCTTCTGAATTAATCCCCTCAAGATCAACGATGTCGATGTCGAGCCCAAAGCTTTGGATCTTCTCCTTAATCAATACTTTGTACTTAAAAGCATCCTCAGCACTAAAAACGAAACGTCTTGTAGGCGCGTAGCCAAGCTTTAATTTTTTCATATGTATACCCCCAAATTGTTTAGTAATCAGTTTAGTTGTTTTTTAAGAAAAAACTAAACTGATTTTTTATGAAATTTAGCAATTATAACTTTTAAATGACGTAAACCTAATCTAACACGGTAATTTTTACACGTCAATCACAATTTTAGTTATAATTTAGTTTATTTTTATATAAAAATTTAGTTCATCACTCATCCTGTTATTGCATTTATATGCGTCGTGTTATAAACTAAACTAACTAAACAACTTTAGTGACTGGGGATCAATCATAATGAAAATGGAAGATATCGCAAAACTAGCAGGCGTGTCCAAATCCGCTGTTTCGTTTGCCCTTAGTGGTAAGCCTGGCATTAGTAATGAAACTCGTGAACGTGTTCTTGAAATCGCGCGAGAACATGGCTATACGCCCAAGCCTAGATTTTCTGCAATTGAAGGATCTGTCAAATCCTTATCCTTTTTGGTCTTTACGAATTCAGGGATCGTCCTGGAGGAGTATTATCAGCAGCCTTTCTTTCGAGAACTCATTCATTTCATCGAAGAACGGTGCCGTGCCAAGGGTTACTCTTTACTTTTCTCAACGATCAATATGGCCTACTTTGATCAAGAAATTCGGACTTTTGCTGAGGATAATCAAAGCGATGGTGTCATCCTACTGGGTACTAATCTAACTCCAACTGACATCTCGGAAATTGCCAAACAATTAGGCCCTCGCCTTGTCGTGCTTGACAACTGTTTTGATACATTGCCGGTTCATTTTGTTGGGATTAACAATCGGATGGGAGCGTATCAAGCGGGGTCTCATTTTTGCAAATTGGGGCATCGTGAAATCGGTTATATTGCTTCGAATGTTAATCTTCACAACTTCGAGGATCGAAAAGAAGGCTTTCAAGAAGCACTGAAAGAATATGGGATACAGATCCAACCAGAACACCACTTCTCTGTGGCACCAACTATGCTTTCATCGCAGGAAGACCTTAAAACCCAAATTACATCATATTTGGCTACAGGTCGTACCCTGCCAACAGCTCTTTTTTGCGAATGTGATTATATCGCGATTAGTGCTATGAAGACGCTAACTGAGTTAGGGATTCGAATTCCTCAGGAAGTTTCTGTTATTGGATTTGATAATATTACGGAATCACAAATCATCTCACCTGAGTTGACAACTATCCATGTTGAGAAACAGCGAATGGCTCAATTAGCTGTAGATATCGTTATTGAATCTATTGAAGTAGGACAAGAAATAACGTCCAAAATCAGGGTCGATACCCGCTTTGTTGAGCGGCGTTCTTCTGTTTCTAACAATCAGTAAAAAGACATCCTTCGGAATCAATCCGAGGATGTCTCTTTTTTTAAAGCCGAGCCAACGCCGATCCGCAAAACGCATCTACGGGAGAGGTGCCTATGAAGGGCTGTTTGCCCAGCAAACAATTTAGAATCTCCCTTTGAACGACAGCCGAGGCATTATAGCCATTAATCATGGTCGGCATCGTAGGCATTTCATATAAGGTATACGGGTTACCTAACGAAATGAACAGCGTTGGTACGTAGGTAGGATACCAAGTAAAGATACCTCCCGCCTCCTCGGGTGACATACGCAGGGAATTCTGCATAAAGCTCGGCGATTTCTGCGTCACATATATGACCAGATCAATGTCATTCTCTTCTTGTTTGAGGTGGTAATTTCTAACCACTTCAAACCCTTCCGTTACCAGCATCTGCTCAAAGCCGCTGCCTCCTGCACCATTCTCTGTGAATAATGAGCCTTCACTCCCAGATGCAATGAGTAGAACTCTCTTATGCTTTTCAGGTGAAATGGGCAGTACGTTTTGCGTGTCCTTCACTAGCGTCACCGAGGTGCGAGCTAATTCTTGGGCTAAATTCAGATGCTCATCTGACCCTACACAAGCTAAATCTTGCAGCGCTGGTCTTTCAAGATGCAGCCCCAACGAAGCTTTCAGTGCTAGTACTCTCGTAACCGCTTCATTCAAACGTTCCTCTGTAATAATGCCATCGTTGACTCCTTGAAGCATGGCTTCAAAGTCGTATTTGAGATCCGCTGTGAATAGAAACATATCCACACCAGAAGCGATACACTGGGGAACGATTTCATGTCGCGGCCCCCAGCTCGTCATACCGACCATCGCTGACGCGTCGGAAATGATTAACCCGTTAAAGCCCAGTTCTTCTCTTAGCAGTTTCACATTGAGTTCATAGGAAAGCGACCCTGGCGTATGCTGCTTTCTAACGTCATGAATGCCAAGCTCCTCATAGTAAGCGGGAAGCGCAATATGCGCACTCATCACACTTTTTACACCCGCATCAAAAGCGGAACGATACACTCGCCCATAAGTTTCACGCCACTGTTGCATCGGCATGGCGTTTACGGTCAGAACCTTATGCTGATCGCGGTCATCCATGCCATCACCTGGCCAATGTTTCACGCAGGCTGCCATTCGACCGGTTTCCTGTACGCCCTCTACAACTGGGATTGCGTACGTTTCTACAACTTCAGGCGTGTCTCCAAAGGCACGCGTATTAACAATCGGATTTTGATAATTATAGTTAATATCCAGTACAGGTCCGAATACCCAGTTAAAGCCGATTGCCGAGCCTTCTACTTCAATGCCTTTACCAAATGCCTGCGCCAGCTCAGGCTTCCCCGTAGCCGCTACCTGCATGTTCATGCCAAGATTCGTGCCGTCAATGGCTCCGCCAAATCCGCCGGATTCCAAATCTCCGGTCACCAACAACGGCAACTTACTGCGGCTTTGCATATCCGCTATTTCCGCCTGTTGATTAACCTTCGTAGCATCAGGACTAAAAGCGAAGAGATGCACCCCACCGGGTTTAATACTCAATAGATCCTCTGGCTCCGGTGAAAATGGCTTCTGAACTACAACAAACAGCTGCCCGACTTTCTCTTCCAAGCTGAGTCCATCACGCGTTTCCTTCACCCAAGAGACGTCAGACTCTGATAAATAAAATGGTTTTTGACGAAGTTGATCATCTTTCATTTCGTGTACGACCTCCCGTTACAGTAAATACTTTCGAATAAAATACGTAGGTGTACAGCTCCATGCATGGCAATAGCTATTTATTAAATTACTGCCATAGGGCGATAGCTTTTTATCATTGGGGTTATAGATTTCCCAGAAGCAATCCGCTCCGTCTTTGACCATTTCTCCCCAATACGCTCTCATTTGCTCCAAAGCTTTCTCGGGTCTGCCACTTTCAAATAAAGCTTCAATTAAATGATGATACATATAGGGTGTTGTCATCCCAATTTCTGGCGGGGACTCGAATAGCCGATCCATTAATTGACCATTTTCCTCCTCGTTCAACACACCTGCCAGAGCCATCCACACCTGAGATGCCCATGAAACCTGCCTATTTACTCCACTTACAAAAAAGCCTGTTTTCTCATCCCATAAATGCTGAAGCGCGCTGCTTGTCACACGATCAATTTGTTCTGAAATGAATGTTGCTTCTTGATCTTTTTCCAGCTCTTTCGCCAGTCCATGGCCCCTTTTGAGACAATACAACAAAACGGCTTGCGCGGATGCTTGTTTATTAAGCTCTGGATGCCAATCCGTGAAGCACCACCAGGTATCATCATCACGCACCAATCCGTATTCATCTAGTCGCTCTAATCCGATCTGTATTTGTTCTAGAGCAACTGGCCATAGTTCTACTAGCGCATCTCTATCCTTGGACGCCTCATAATAATCGAATAGAGTCGCTACGAAAAAGAGGGAATAATCATAAAGCCGCGTATCATCGACTAACGGATTAGGCTTTTCAAAGACACAGGCCCCGACTGCTCCGTCATCAAGTGTCATACCGCCAAACAAATATAAGCATCGCTTCACCAGATCATGGTGATGAAAGGTCTGATAGTTCGCCAAGGCTTGTAGTCTTAAATCCCCGATCCACAGCCTGCGATCCCGCTTCGGTCCATCCTCGAACACCGTTTGCATACAGTCCTGAAGCGTCTTAATGCTAATGGCATCAATGGCTTGTAAGTCTGCTGGAATATTAGCGGGCAGCGGCGTTAATTCCCTCACATCAGCGGAGGTAACCGCCGTACAATGAATATCGGTAAAAGAAACCGTAAACTTACGGGATGTATCGATAATCATCATTTTTACATACCGGAAACAATATCTACGAGGCAGCTTTAGGACTGTAGGAAGCACATCAACATATATCGTCTCTTCCTGTAGCCAGGATTTGCTTAACCAACCATCATAGCTGTCAAAAGGTTCCGCTACCTCACATGGCATCTCACCGAAGATTAGCTTCAGCCCAAGCGGGGCATCTTGTGGACTACCCACAGACTTGATCGAAAGAGAGATATAACCAACTTGATGATCGCCAAAATCTAGAATGAAACTTTCATCCTTACCGAAGGATTTGGATTGTAACGCAGAGATACTCCCCGTTTCTTGCGTTCTCCACCCTTGAAACGCTTCTTCATCCGCTACAACCTCAATGACTGATTTAGGCAAAATAATAGATTCGTGCAAGTCGGGAGTGAGCTTTTCCGCCAATTCCACAAACTTTTGATGAATTCCCATAACTCTTCAACACTCCTATCTGATTTTGCGGATACCTTATATGAGAACTAATTCCGCGAGCATCGCATCTATTTGTTTCCGTGTTATGCCTGTCATCGTGTTCTCCCCCAACTGCTTAATCGTCGATTTTCGAACGAAATTAAGAAAGGGACCTTCGAATAAGGCTGACATATGTGTTTTGAAAATTGCTGTTGCCGCTTCATGATCCAGCACATCATTGATTCTCGAATGTTCATTAAACGTTACGCGGAATAGATCGCTATTCGAATACGCGAATGTGTAATCACCTGATCCTAGAAGGACACGCACGCCTTGCTCGGCTTCACTTATGGATTGAATGCCAGGGATTGAGGTGTCAAGGGAAAGCCCCCCTTCTTGCACACTGCCAATTGCTGCTCCTGTCAAAATAACTTCTGCGGTTGTATTAGCTGGAATACGAACCCTCATTTGAATTTGCCCCTGATCCACTTGCCATCCAGATTCGATGCGTCCATATAGGGAGTTATGTGCTGTTTTGGCATAAGCTAGACGATTCCCCCCAAACAACGGCTCGATATGAATACGTTTGAAGGCTGGTAGAGTAATGTCCATATCCAAGCCAGCTATTTTGCGATACATCCAGTCTCCGATGGCTCCATAAGCGTAGTGGTTAAACGAGTTCATATCATCGCTCCAGAAGGAGCCGTCTGATTTAATGCTGTCCCAATGCTCCCAGATGGTTGTCGCACCCTTCGAGACGGAATACAGCCACCCCGGATAGCTTTCTTGCAGCAGTAGCTTAACCGCTGTTTCGTGATAGCCGTTATTCGAAAGCGCGAAGCACAAGTAAGGTGTGCCTACGAAGCCCGTTGATAAATGATAATCATTATCCAGAATCAGTTCATTGAGATCCTTCGCGACTCTTGCACGCACCTCATCTTCGACAAGATCGAAGACGAGCGCAAGGATATGCGCAGTTTGAGTAGGGGCAGCAACGCGTCCATTTTTCGTTATAAATTCATCTCGGAACGCTTGAATTACCCGGTGGTAAAGCTCATCGAAGGCTTGCGCCTCTTCCTCATGTCCTAACGCTCTTGCGGCATCGCGAACAATACGTGTCGAATACGCGTAATAAGCCGTTGCAACTAGCGCAACCGGTGTCGCTCCGATGTAGCTATTTTCCTTCGCATCCAGCGCAAGCCAATCGCCAAAATGGAAGCCTGTGTTCCATAAATATTCCTGATCACCTTGAGATCGGATGTAAGAAATCCATCCTTTCATGCTTTCATATTGTTCAGCAAGCAGACGCTTATCTCCATAATATTGATAAACCGTCCAAGGGCAGATCACCGCAGCATCTCCCCAAGCAGCTGAATTCTCGCCGCCTACAACATCTGGGACAACAAAGGGAATGCCCCCATTAGGTCTTTGTTCAGCTTTCATATCATGCAGCCATTTCGTGAAAAAGGGACCGCCTTGGTAATTAAATAGCGCCGTAGAGATGAAAACCTGAGCATCCCCCGTCCATCCTAAGCGTTCGTCACGCTGCGGACAATCCGTCGGCACGTCAAGGAAATTACCTCGTTGGCCCCAACGAATGTTGCTTTGCAGCTGGTTCACTCGAGCATCCGAGCATTCGAACTCACCTGTTGGCTCCATATCGGTATGCATGACTTCACCGACAAAAGCATCCAGAGGCAGGCCATTTTCTTGGCCTGGAAAGCCCTCAACCTTCACATAGCGAAAGCCCATGAAGCTGAAATAAGGCGCATAGGTTTCAGGGCCATCCCCTTTGGCGATATAGGTCACGACCTGCTTCGCTGGACGAAGGTTACCGAAATAGATATTGCCTTCTTTATCTAAGACTTCAGCATGCTTTAGCTCAATTTGCGTACCCGCAGGAGCAGTTACAGTAAAGCGCACGCGGCCTACCATATTTTGTCCCATATCCAGTACATGATCGCCGGCAGGCGTTACGAAATATGCGATAGGACGAATTATTTCCGTTACACGTGTCGGTGCGTTTTCTTGAGCCACTAGCACATCAAGGCTAACATCAGAACATATCTGTGTAGACGTCCACTCGTCATCTCGGAAATTCACTGAGCTCCAGCCCGCTTGCTCCAAACGCGCGTCATACGTTTCACCATGGTAAATTGTCGAATATTGAATCGCTCCTGTTGAAGCCTTCCAGGTGGTATCTGTGACTACAACAGCTTCTGTGCCGTCTTTATATTGAATATGCAGCTGTGCGAGGGCAGCCCGGCGTTCGCCGTATTTAAAGTTTTTATTCTCAAAGCCCATCCCGCTTTTGTACCAGCCATCACCAAGCAGAATACCAATCCCATTACCATCATGTTGGAGCAGATCCGTTACGTCATAGGTTTGAACCTGCATCCGAGTTGGATAACTCGTCCAGCCTGGCGCCAGCAGCTCATCAGAAACACGAGTGCCATTCACATACAGCTCATAGACGCCTGCAGCCGTCGCATATATACGTGCAGACAGGACGTCTCCTCCCACCTCAAACTGCTTGCGAAGCAGAAATGCAGGCTCGGACTGCGGATCCATCTCACTTTCGTGAGGTGTGATCCACTCGGCTTGCCATTCCCCTTGATCTAACAAACCCATCTCCCACCAAGCGATTTCACTCCATGCGGATTCTCGACCAATGTTGTCCCAGACTTTGACTTTATAGAGGTAACGAGCTCTTGATTGCAGCTTCGGCCCTCCATAAACAATTTGAATCGACTGATCGGATTCTATATAACCTGTATCCCATACTGGGTTCGTAAAATCACCATCTTCACTCGCTACGATGATTTGATACCCTCGCTGCAGCATGCCGCGGCGATCGGATTCAATTTGCCAGCTTAACTGAGGATTCCTCGCTCCAATACCAAGCGGATTCGTTCTATATTCACATTTCAATGCCGTAATCTTTAAATTCCCCATTGTAATCCTCCTCATTAACAGTCCCACGATTAGCCTTTGACTGAGCCTGCTGTCATACCTGCTACAATTTTTTTGTTAAAGAAAATAAATAAGACGAGAGGCGGTAGCGTGATCAGTAAAATATTCATAAATAGCAAATTCCATTGCGTGACAAATTGACTTTGGAAATTATACAAAGTTAGTTGTACAGTCGCATTCTTGGCTCCCGGAAAGAAATACAGAGGGTTCGTAAAGTCGTTAAAAATCCCGACAGATGACGTGACAATAATCGTTGCCGTTACGGGCTGCAGAAGAGGCAGTATGATTCTATAGAACAGTCCAAATCCGCTGCTTCCATCCACCACAGCAGCTTCATCTACTTCACGCGGAATGCCTGACATAAACCCTTTGTACAACAAGACTCCGAAAGGAAATCCGAGTGCCACCTCTACTAGAACGAGACCTGGCAGCGTTTTGAACAAACCCATACCATTTAAGACCCAGATCGTCGGTACGATGGCTGGCGGTATAATTAATCCTGACAGAACAAGGAAGTTAAGCCATGGCGTCGCGCGATCACTTCTACGCTGCATCACAAAGCCTGCCATCGCACACACAAGAATCAACACGGTAATGGATATGACGGTCAGCAAAGTACTGTTGTAAAATGCCCGCAATAGCATGTAATCCCGGGCGGTGATCACTGCCTTCAGATTATCCCAAAGATGAATTGTGGAAGGCCACGCTAAGTTTAATAAGGAAGATTCTTTCTTGTCTTTCAGTGCATTGACTACGACAAAGTAGAAAGGAATCCAAAAGATAAGAATGGTCAGAAGAATGGCAATGACTTCGATACCTAAGCCTTTAATTTTTCTGCTCATAGTTCCGCCTCTTTTCTGTTCAGGTAGGAATACAGCGGAAGGGCAAGCGCCGTTACCACAATAAATAAGATCACGTTTCCTGCTGTAGCCAGACCATAATAACCGCCTTGATACTGCTTATAAATAATGGACGCGATAAGGTCAGTCGTAAATCCTGGCCCCCCTTTGGTCATCGCCCAAACGAGGTCGAAGGAGCGCAAGCCACCAATAAAGGAGAGAATAATGACTGAATTCGTTGCCGGTCGGCTTAAAGGTAGAATAATATTCCAGAACTTATGGAATGCGCCTCCGCCATCCATTTCCAGGGCTTCATAATACTCTTGTGGAATAGAGAGAATTCCTGCGATATAGATAACCGTAGCGAAGCCCACGCCTTTCCAGACATCCACAAGCGCAACAGACAACAGCGCTATGCGTGTATCGCCTAACCAATCTGGACCAACAATGCCGATTGCGGCTAAGGCTGTATTGATTAAGCCTTGTGTTGGATGCATCATCATGCTGAATGTGATTCCGACTGCAATGGTACTTAGCAAAGTTGGGAAAAATATGACAGACCTCAGATAACCCTTGGCTCTTATTTTTGAAGTTAGAAATACGCCTAGCAACAAGCCCAAAACAACTTTTAACACACAAGTTACTACCGCATAAATGAGGGTATTCTTAAATCCGATCAGCAGCGAAGCTTCTTGGAAAAACATTGTAAAGTTATCCAAACCGATAAACGTCCAGCTTGTTAAATTCCATCTTGTTAAACTAAAGAAAAAAGACATAATAGTCGGAAAGATGAAAATCAATACGTAAATAATGGCTGCAGGAATAAGAAAAGCATATGAGTACGTACGTTTGAATACCTTGGCCACCGAGATCACCCCTAAGTTTAAGAAAAGAGCCGGTCCTGCATGAATTTCGCATCGCCGACTCCCTTCTGATTATTCTTTAATTATTACCAGCCTTGCAGACCTAATTGCTTGGCTTGTTTTTCAACATCTTTATCATAAACCTCTGCGCCTTGTTTACCCGTTTTGATAGCTGCGCCGACTTCCGTTGTAATTTGCGGCAAGCTGGATCCTTTAATTGGGGAAACGAATTCCAAAGCTGGTGCTGTTTTGTTACCATCAAAATATGGCGTCATATCTTTAACTGCTTGTGCAACGTTATCCGGCAGCTTTGAACCTTTAATCGCATAAGGACCTGATGGCGTGGAAGCAGCCGATTGAGCCGCAACACCATCCATAGAAGCGATGAATTCAACGAATTTTTTCGCTTGCTCCGCATGCTTAGTCGCTTTGTAAATGTAAGCACCGCTTGGCATCCACACCGTCAAACCATTCGTCGCTGCACTATCCCCTGGCTGTGCAAAGAAGCCGATATCCTTCATTTTGTCCGGGAAATTCTGCGCAAGCGCTGGTGTTGCAAAGGATAGCATCGGATATTGAGCACCTTTACCCTCCGCAAGCATCTTCAAGCCCGCATCATATGTCGTTGCTAAGAAATCTTTGTTCATGTACCCTTTTTTCGAAATTTCCTCCAGCTTTTCGAAACTTTTAAGTGCCGCTGGATCCGTCGCATATTTCGCTTTATTCGCTGTATAATCATCCGCAAACTTCGGATTGGCGGCTTGTACATTGTAATAATCCGCTAACACGACGAGTTGTGATGTCCAATCATCTTTATAAGAACCAATGACAGGCGTGATGCCAGCCGCTTTAATTTTCTCACTGTTAACCATCAATTCTGCCCATGTTTTCGGCACGGAGAGACCGAGGTCAGCATAAATCTTTTTGTTGTAGAACCAACCGCCGGCCATCGTTGAGCCAATCGGGCCCGCATAGACTTTACCTTTCGAAGAGACAGTTGGTTTATAGGAATCAATCACATTCGCTTGAAAAGGTTCATTTGTCAGGTCAAGTAGATTTTGTTCTGGATTAAGCGCTTGCATAAGTGAACCACTGTTATAGAAAAACACGTCAGTCATATCTCCAGTAGCTAGACGGGTTTTGACGATATTATCGCCTTCTCCGCCGCCTGGGCGAGTTTCTTGTTCAACATGAATGTTCGGATACTTTTTTTCAAATGCCGCGACAATCCCTTTTGCAACATTGACAGAGTCCTGTGTATTATCGATTAAGAGTGAAATCGTTACTTTCTCATCTGTTTTTTTGGTACCCGTGTCTGTTGCATTCCCTTTTGTATCTTCGGATGATGTGGATGTCGTTCCACAGCCTGCTACCACACTAGCTAATAATACCGAAGTGGACATTGCGGCAACCCATTTTGTTGTCTTTGTACTCATCTTCAAATCCCCCTTAGTCATCTTGGTTAGGATGAATCGATTGCTAATTTCGGGCGCGAGTTCGTTTACCCCGTGCTTTAATCTTAGTCGTTTTTCCTAACCACAGGCAGTGCGTCATTCTTCTGATTGATGTCCGTATTTTTTAGATTCCCGAGGGGTTGGTTAACTGATCTTTATATTGTCCAGGTGTGAAGCCCGTGTATTTTTTAAATACTTCAGAGAAGTGTCTATACGTATGGTACCCAACTTTCTCACTCACATCACTCACTTTCAAGCCGCGGCTGAGCAGCGTCTTGGCAAGCTCCATACGAATCCGTGTCACATATTTAATATACGACTCGCCCACTTCCTCCTTAAATAACACGCTGAAATAGGTGGGATTCATGCCAACATGCTCTGCTACCTCTTGGAGAGTGACATCTCGCGTATAGTTTTGCTCCATATAATTACGTGCACGTGTGACGGAGGCATGTCTTGAATGCTCACGAGCATCAATCGTACTTCCAACAATCATCTCAAGTTGACTGCGAAACCATTCCGTCATTTTCCCTCTTGCGGCCATTTCCCGAAATTCCACATGCGGACGGTAATCTTCAGGAATGTGACTGGCTTTGTCCCCAGCTGACTTTCTCGCTTCTTCGAGAGCCAAATAAAGCAGCTTAAGCATCTCATGCTCTGCTACTTCGCTATCCAATTTTTCCATTTGGATCCATGCAATGAAACGATCAATCTGCTCAAGCATGCCTGCCTTATTACCAGAACGCAAACTCAGAATAATGGCTTCCTCTCGTTCGCTTAAGCCCTCAGGACGCGTAATCAAATCACCTAAATCTTCGAAACGCACAATGCCTTTTTCCCCCAGAAAATGAGCGGATCGCAGCGCACGAAGCGCTTCTTTAAAGCTATGTGCGGCGTCTTTCAGCTCCGCATAAGTCCGACCGCTCCCAACAGAGACGTCAGCTTGCTCGGACTCCAATTGCAGCTGCTCCCAGAACTCAGGGGTTGGCTGCTGGGCATGCACGCATACAAGTAATCTCTCTTGGCCATGGCGCAGCGGAATCACCGTACAGTCCGTATGCTCAGGAATCTGCAGCCGATCTGACTCCGTCGCTAGAACGGTCACTCCAACGAGGGGCTCCGCCCCTGCACTATAAATTTCTCGCCATTTCGATTCCGCTTCTTCGCCGATAAATAGCAAATCGAATGTCGCCTTCTCCAAGAGCTCGCGTTGACTACTGCTTACTTTTGTTTTAAGATCCAGCACTTCTTGCTCCTGGCTGATCTTGTCCATAACCTTGCGAATCGCTTTCTCAATCATTGGAATTGTAATTGGCTTCTCCAAATAATCAGCAACCCCAAGATTGATAGCTCTTTTCACATATTCAAACTCATTAAACCCGCTAAACACGATACAAAGCGTCTCCGGTGCTTCCTGCATAATCTCTTCAATCAGTTGAAGTCCGTCCATTCCTGGCATCCGAATATCAGTGAAAATAAGCTTAGGCCGATGCTCGCGAAATACTTCGAATGCAGACAGACCGTTGTCAGCCGTGCCAATGAGTTCAATGCCAAAGCTTGACCAGTCTATCATTTCACGAAGGCCTTGAAGCACAATATATTCATCATCAAACACTGCGGCCTTTAGCATCTGTATCCCTCTTTTCACCGAATAATTGAAAACGAATCTGGATCTGAGTGCCTTGATTGACTACACTCGAAATCGTTAATGAACTGGTCGTCCCGTAGCACAAAGTCAATCGTTCACGTACATTTTTCAAACCATATCCTTGTTCCGTCGCAGCTAGATCGGCTATTCCTACTCCGTTATCTTCCACTGTAAAAACAAGATATCCATCATCTCTTTTTCCGGTAAGTCGAATCGTACCTTCGCCTACCTTAGGTTCTAAACCATGATAAATGGCATTTTCAACAAGAGGTTGAAGCAGCAGCTTCATAATTTCCATACCCATTAAGGCAGGCTCTACCTCTTCCATATATTGAAACCGATTGTGATAGCGAATATTCTGGATCGTCATGTAATGCTCAATATGCTTTAATTCCTTATAAACAGAAATGGTATCTTTCCCTTTATTCAGGCTTAATTTAAAGCTTTCCGATAAGGAAATTGCCATCTGAGCGACATCATGATTCTTTTGCAAAGCAGCCATCCAATAGATCGAATCTAACGTGTTATATAAAAAATGCGGCTTAATTTGCGCCTGCAACGCCCGAAGCTCGGCCTCTCGCTCCTTTAACTGGGAATGAATCAGGCGTTCATTTAATTCTTTATTTTCAGAGACAACGCGTTTAAAGGTTTCCCCGATCGTCCCTACCTCGTCCTGTTCGAACGTCTCTTCGAATTCTCGTGCTCCCTTCGTCCAATCTACCATCATTTTTTTGATCTGTAGGAGCGGACGGGTAATACTGCCGGATATAAAAATGGAATACAATAGCGCAATAACGCCCATAGAAACAGCAAGGAGTGTTGTGATTGTCCTAATTTGATTCGATTGCTTAAGCAGTTCATTCACTTTAATCAGATGAATAAATGTCCAATCGGTCGTTTGGTTCTGGTATTGGCTAATGAGATAACCCTTTTGTTCCAATTGGTGAATAAGAGATACACTGTCTCCTTCTTTGAGTACGGAATTGTCGGTTAGGCCGTTATTAAACACGACTTTACTTCGTTCAGGAGAATTATCCAGCGCCATGAAACCACCGGCATTGCTGTTTTCATTGAAAATATTGGTGAAAATATCCGTTGATATATTCACCACTAATAGACCCATCGTTTGTCCGCTTGGACTTGATGCATCGCGAAATAATTTTACTGTGGAAAATGAATTCTTCGAATGATCGAGTACATCATAGCCAAGAAAAACAACTTTACCCTGATCTTGTAAAGCACTTTGATACCAATCGGTTTGCCGTATGAGCTTGATTTTGTCTGGCTGTTCATAAACCCCTGCATCATCAGAGCGTCCAGCACAGAATGTCTTGAATTCCAAATTAAATACACAGATGGAGTTTACAAATTTGGTGTCAAATTGATTGTTATTAATCGCTTTTTGCAGCTTATTGGAGGTCCATTCACTGGTGGATTCCGTGGCATCCGCAGATTTAGGTTCATTGCTCTGAGCCAAGTTGCTGTTGGACAAAACCTCCCGCACCTCATTGTTCACCACGATGGAACGATTCATATTAATAATGCTTCGAAATAATAAATCCGCCACTTCACTAGACGTTTCTAAATGATTTTCATAGGTTTGCGCATTCGTTTCCATCAGTGTGTTCTTGGCAATATCGAAAGACATATATCCTACAATCATAATTGGAGGCAAAGAGATAACAATCATAGCAACGAGAAACCGACTTCGAAGCCGCTGTAAACGGAATTTCGATACGAGATACCGCAATCTGTTTTTCATATTGTACATCCCCCATCCCTTGTTGTATGTATCATGAAATAACCTGAAAGCTATAGAGGTATTATAACTAGATCAACCCTAATTACATAATGTGCTTATTTTTTGGGTGAGTGTCCGTTTTTTTTGGAAAGGGTATTGAGACGCCTTGCCTCGAATGACAAAAAGAAGTTTTCAGTTGATTTCCCCCACTTCCTTATGTGGATTGTCCCTCTCTCTCGATCAAAGCCGATGTTATATTAGTAGAAGTGAACTAATTAACACATGATTGGGAGGTATATGAGATGAGAAACCACTCAAAGATAGTGACGACCACACGTCCTTTCGCCTGCTATGATGCGGGGATGCTGAAGGGCGTTCGTACCCGGATTTCCATGCAGCCTGAGCTGCAAGAGGAATATAAGCGACAGTTGATGTTGTCCGATGCCTTTGCCGAAGTGGAATTGTCTTTGCCTATTCAACGAATGAACGCTTTCCGAACGAATCCCTTTGTGTTCCAAACACCGGAGAACGCTGCACATATGAAGTTAACTTTTCACATCCGAGGAAAGGGCGAAGTTTGGATTAGACAAGTGCAGCTTACCCATTCGGAAAGAGGGTTGCCTATCCCGATCGTAAACGGCAGCTTTGATCAGGGATTAACGGGGTGGGAGACTACGTCGCCTTCCTCATCATGCTCGGCTTCCCTTGAACCATCCCAAGACCCCAGGTTCGGGCAATGTTTGTACGTGAAGAACATGTCGGATGACGACCAGGTGCTTTTGGCAATGACAGATACCATTCCGGTATATGCCCAAGAGCATTACAGCATTCAGACGACCCTTCGACTGGATGAACGCTTATCGGAGGACGGCATATACGTCGAAATCAGGTTCTTGGGAGCTGATGGTCAGCCTATGGATGAGGTATATTCTTCGCGCCCCTTTAACCGTAAGACGCCGACCAATTGGGCTGGCCTGCTGGAGACCGCTGGAGCGGATGCGGACGCATATATGGTGACGGGGGATGCGGTATACGCGGAGCGAGCCAAGCGTAAGATCCTGTACATGCTGCCAGATATGTGCCAAGGCATGGATATTTTCAAGGCGACCGGCTGGCATGACGATGATACTTACGGGGCAGTCCATATTGGACGAGGCATGGCTGTGACATCGGTCATCTACGACCAGATTGCGGACTCCGGAGTTATTCTTCCAGAGGAGGACGCAGCCATCCAGTCTCACTTCCGCTATATAGCAGCAATGATGATGGACACCGCATATTACCGTTTCGATCTGGACCAGTTTCCGGATGAAAAGGGAGGTAAACGCAGCAACTGGAACGCGGACCGTGCCACCGGCCTCGGGATCTACGCACTAATCTTCCCCGAAGAATTACTTGCCGAAGAATATCTAGAGCATGCCTGCGCTGTCGTTGATTGGCAGCTGGAACATGTCGTTGATAAGGATGGCGCGTGGCCGGAAAATATCCGTTACCATGGTGCCGTGCTGCATCGATACTTTCTGTTCTTCACGCTGCTGCAGCGACTTAAGGGGATAGACTACTGGTCCCGCGACAAGGTAAAGATGATGTATCGCTTTTTAATTAGCACAGTAACTCCGAAGGATTCCATACAAGGTGGACCGGACTCGGAGCCTAAGTTGCTGTCTCCCGCAGTTGGTGATTCTACGGTTGACGACCAGTGGTTCCGTATGTTCTCCTATGCTGCACCCTTCTATGTGAAATCAGATCCCCAGCTAAGCCGGGAAATGATGTGGGTATGGAAACACGGGGGCGGCGTGGTCCGGGATACAGGGGCTAGTCCTTGTACCCTGCTGGCCCTTCTCTACCCGCAGCCAGAGCTTCCGCGGGAAGCGCCAGCACTGACTTCTGTTCACTATTCTGGAATTGGATATGTCATCTTTCGGCAGCATTTCGGTCAATGGGGACAGGAAAACTATGCGATATTTGAGTCTTCGCCGTTAACCTATCATGCCCACCATGACGAAGGTCATTTCTCCATATGGGCGGACGCTACCCCATTGACCCTGGACCCTGGAACGGGAGGGTATTACAACGGAGACCGCCACTGGTACGTGAACGGACACGCGCATAACGTGGTTCAGTTTATGGACGAGGCAGGTATCGTGCAGAATGGCCCGCTAAAGAGTATCTGTGAGGAAGTATGCTTTTCGGACCAACTTGATTATGTCCGAAGTTTCATTCCAGATGTCAATGCCGAAGCCTACCATCGCCACTTTGCCTATGTGAAAGCCAGTGCTAATGTTTATGTGGTTTGGGACCATATCCGGAGTCAGCGGAAAAGCGTCTGGAATCTGCATACATTAAGCTCCTCCTCAGATATTGAGAAGAACCGGATCACGGCACATTCCTTAAATGAGATGAAACTGGAGGTTACTTTCTTGGAGCCAGGCAAGATCTCAGCGTCAACGTCTCATGGGGCTGTATCTGGAGCTTATCCATTAGCTACACAAGAACACTTTCGAATTACTGGTGAAAGCGGCAACGATTACCTGACTCTGCTCTTTCCGAAATCCGGCGAATCGTCCGGGCTTACCGTTCGCACTTTACCAGTAGATCCCGATTCTCCTGAACTTCGGATGTACAGAGTACTCCGAGATGAACAAACTTTGTTCCTCTTGCTGGTGAACGGCGCTGACCACTTACAAACTTTCGCATTCCAGGCAGATAGGCCGCATTTGAACCTTTTAGACAAAACATCTTGTAAGCCAGATGCCAACGGTCAATGCCACATTCAGTTGAACGGCGGCAGGCTTGCTATTCTTATTGCTATTTAAACAAACAAGGTCAATCGATATTTCATCGACTGACCTTGTTTGTTATTTATGAATAATACCTTTAAACGAAAAGCTGTATGCGTAACTACGGTTTGCATAAAGCGTAAATTCGGGATGCGTCTTCGACATCCAACTATCGTCGCCACCGACTCCCATTTGCCGGTAGTTAACTCGCAGCGCGACTTTGTCGCTAGGAGGCAGTTTATACATATGATCGTGTGCTTCTAGTTCGGACGGCGTATACGGCAGCGCGTTCAACTCCACGGCCCGAGCACCTTCAATCCGTAATCCAATACCATCGGCACGGGTCAGTTCTGCCCATCTAACATCCGTTTTGTTTCCACATTCCTGAGGGCGCAAATACGGCACATATTGGTCTTCTACCTTCCCCTGATAAATGCCCAACCTTGCACTTTCCGCACGGTCCCAATGATTTTCATGCGGGCCCTTGCCGTACCACTTCAGGTTCTCGAAGCTGGCATCCAGCTGGAACATCATGCCGATCTCCGGAATTTCCGGAAGATTATGGCCTGGCAGCAGTTCCTCTCGAATCTGAATCCCGCCATCCCCTGTCACGACATATAATAAGTTGCAGATCGAACTGCGTGTCGTTGGTAAGCTATACGTTACAGCAATTTCTACTTTATCCCCAGAACAACGAACATTCATGGCATGCAGCTTGCGCTCTTGGCCGGCTTCCTTCCAAGTCGCACTACGATCTGGCAGCTTGTTCCCTTTATCGTTGTCGATACTAGCACGCCAAAAGTTGGGCCTCGGCGCCTCTTGTATGAGCTCGACTCCTTTATACAAATAGGAGGTTAAATCACCTGTCTGCTTGCTGAAGGTCACTCTAAAATCTGAACTGAATGCCGTAATAGACGTATCCGAATCTTCCGTATGCAATGGCATAGCATCTGGAGCTTGCACAGCACGCGTCTCAACTGGCAGCAAGAACTGTTCGAACGCCACCTCATGACCGACAGGCGCCCATGCCCTATCTGCCTTCTCCACCAGTCGAACAGTTAATGTGCACTCTTCTCCATCGAATACGTCAGTAGGCAACTGATAGGGAAGAGTAATGACTTCCGCGCCCCCTGCTTCCACAGCCAGTGAAGCGTTCCCTTCCTCAACTAAAATGCCGTTCTTGGCTAATTCCCACTTACAATCATAATCGGATAAGTTCGTAAATAGAAAGTTGTTCGTTACACGGATAACGCCTTGCTGCAGATCCACTTCCTCGAACTTCACATTCTGATAGCATTTCTTCACTTCGTATAACTTTGGAGTTACACTGCGATCCGCGAAAATGAGGCCATTCCCGCAAAAGGTGCCATCGTTAGGTGTATCGCCGAAATCCCCGCCGTATGCCAGATACGAGGTACCATCTGAGGTTTTGGTGCGAATGGCTTGGTCGATCCAGTCCCAGATAAAGCCACCTTGGAGAATAGGATACTTGTCAAACAGCTCACAATATTTAAATAGATTCCCATTCGAATTCCCCATCGCATGGCTGTATTCACATAAAATGAAAGGCTTCTTGGGATTAGAACGCGCATACTCTTCGACTTTGTGAGGCAGTGTATACATTTGACTTTCCATATCTGAAGCTGCGTCAGATTTACGACAGCGTGTGACACCTTCATAATGAACCAGTCGAGTCGGGTCATTGGATCGGAAAAAGTCATGCATTTTAACAAAATTGTCTCCGCCCCAAGATTCATTTCCTAGTGACCAAATGATGATAGACGGATGATTTTTGTCTCGCTGCAGCATGGAATTAGCGCGGTCTAATACATTAGCCGTCCATTCCGGTTTACTCGCAGGGACTGTCCATCCTTCCTCTTCTTGGAAATTGGACCAACTGCCGTGCGTTTCAAGGTTCGTTTCGTCAATGACATACAGACCATATTCATCACACAAATCATACCAAAGCGGATGGTTCGGATAATGCGAGGTGCGAACTGCATTGATGTTATAGGCTTTCATCAGTTGAATATCGCGAACCATATCGTCATATTGAATGGTACGGCCCGTATCACAGTTAAACTCGTGACGATTCACACCTTTGAACAAGATGCGTTTACCATTAATCTTCATCAGCCCATCAATCAATTCAAACCTACGGAACCCGACACGGCAACTCACGGCCTCAATTAAATCCCCGGAAGTATCCTTTAGCGATAGAACCAAATAGTACAGGTAAGGGGTCTCAGCTGTCCACTTCATGGGGTTCTCCAGCTTTGTGTGAAGCTGCAGCTCCTGCTCATTCTCACCGTTTAGCTCTAAGTTCGCGGTCAATGGTGCTTGTACCAGATTGCCATCCTTATCATAAAGGCTGGCTTCCAGCGCATGCATCCCTAGCTTCTCACCGAAAGCATTCGTCACCGTTGCCTTCATTTGCAAGAGGCCGTGCTGGTACTCGTCGTCCAAATCCGCTACAACGCTGAAATCATAAATATGCGCCTTCGGCGTGCTGTATAAATAGACATCGCGGAAAATCCCGCTCATCCGCCAGAAATCCTGATCCTCCAACCAACTGGCATCGCACCAGCGATAGACCTCTACGGCCAGTTTGTTTTCGCCCTCGTGCAGATAAGGAGTCAAGTCAAATTCCGCAGGAGTAAACGAATCTTCACTGTATCCAACCAAATCCCCATTCACCCAGACGTAAAACGCTGATTCCACACCTTGGAAACTAATATAAACTGGAAGACCCTTCCAACTTTTCGGCACCGTGAATGTTCGCACATAGGAGCCAACAGGATTATACTTTGTCGGTGCAAAAGGGGGCTTGATATCCTCTTTGCCTTCCCACGGATATCTAACATTCGTGTACTGCGGGTAATCGTAACCTTGAAGCTGCCAATGTGCCGGAACTTGAATATGATCCCAGCCGCTCGTATCGTAGTCCGTTTCATAGAAATTCTTACTACGCATATCCGGGGTCTCAGCAAAGCTGAACTTCCACATGCCATTCAGTGAAACCGTGTAGTTGGATGCGCTTCTATCTCCTTTGAGCGCTTCGTCTACCGACGCAAATGGCATTAAAGTCGCATGAGCTTTCATTCGGTTTAACTGGAAGATCTCTGGATTATTGTTCCACTCGGGGTAACCGTTCTTCGGAAGTGTATATGAATATTTTTGACGCATATCGCGCACCTCATTTGTTAAATTTTCACCTTGTATACAGCTGTTTGAAATCAGACGGTGTCATACCTGTATGTTTCTTAAACAATTCACTGAAATGCCGCCTGTCTTCGTATCCAAGAGCCTGAGCAATCTCTTGTACCTGCTTTCCTTCAAGCAGCATCGCCTTCGTCTGCTCCATCCGCTCTGTTGTTACAAATTGGGTGACTGTCATCCCTGTCACCTTCTTGAACAGATTTGCAAAATAACTGCCGCTCAAATAAACCAGCTTTGCATAATCATTGACCGTCATATTGGAAGATACATTTTGACGTATATGAGCAATGACTTGCTCGACAACTTGGTTCACATCTTCGACGTGGCGTTTCTGTATGAACTCACAACCCAACCTGCACAATTCCTTGATGTTCTCTTGAAGTTCCTTCAACTTAAACGATGTTAGACTTTTGATCTGATACTGATAACGTTCAATCCCTTCCATCTCTTCGCGCGTTAGCTTCTCAGAGAAGACGCGGTTGATTAGAAAGGCGAGCTCATCACCCATGCCTTTGACTACCTCAGGAGCCGGAGGGATCGATGCATGGACGGTTTCTTCAAACAGTTCATCCACAATGCTGCACGCTTTTGGCAAGTTCCCTGACCTTAAGCAGTAAAAAAGCTCTTTCTCCTTCTCGGGGGAGTAGCGAGGTAATGTTTGATGAACTGGGCTCAAATCTCGGTAATTATAAACGGTATTGCCGCCCGTATAAAAATTATAGGAGATGGCTGCGAACGCCTGGGAATAGGAGTATGAGATCTGATGGATCTCCTGCACTTCTTCCCCAACCCCAATGGATATGGTATATCTGGAATATTTATTGACATTCTCGCGGCATCTTTCCGCAATGGTTTCTGCATGGAAGGAATCCGAAGGATTGAATATCGCTACATACCGGTTTGTATGGTCTCGGAAAACAAAACCTTTGGTGTACTCCCTCAAGCTTTCCTCCAAAATATTGTGAACGGTAAACCGGATGAGTTCTACCTCCTGAACAGGCAGCGTATCGGTTTGCTCCGTGAACTGATCGATTTCTGTCAGCATAACAACAAAACGCTCTCGCTCAAGTCCAATATTTAAAAAATCCCAACGTCTTTGCGCTTGTTCAGGGGTCGTGCGGAACTGAAGAAGCAGTTGAAAATATTCCTGCCGCAAAAATGGCAAGCTTTCCCGCAGCTTTCTTTCCATCTCACGGTAACGCTGCGTTTCATGAATTTCCTCATCAATCGACTGCTTAGCCTTTAACACGACATCGATAATTTTTTGCGGGGTATAAGGTTTTACTATATAATCGAACGCACCTAGTCGAAGCGCCTCCTGGGCGTATTCGAAATCTGTATAGCCGCTTAAAAAGACAATTTTCGTACGTGGAAACCACTCCAAAATCTGTCTAGTCATCTCCAAGCCGTCTATTTTGGGCATTCGGATATCGGTCAGAACGATGTGTGGCTCCGTTTCTTTAATAAGTGCAATGCCCTGCTCGCCATTGCTGGCCGTACCTGCGATGCCAATACCGTATGACGCCCAATCTATTTGGTTGGCAATGCCTTGCACCACGGTTTTGATATCGTCGATTACACACATTCTAAGTTCAGTCGTCACTGCTTGATCACTCGCCTGTCAATGGTATAGTTAGTTTCACCGTGGTGGAGACATAAGGCTCGCTGCTCAGACTAATATCTGCTTTATTGCCGTAGTAAAGCCGCAGTCGTCCATAAACATTGCGAAGCGCGTAGCTTTTATGGGCTGATTGCTCCCTCCGCATATCGATGTCAACAGTTGGGGCATCCATGCCTTCGCCGTTATCCTCCACTTGAAGGACCAGTTGATCTTCGGAACTTGAAATGGATATCTGAATTTTCCCCATACCATCCATACTCTGAAACCCATGCAAGATGGAGTTTTCCACCAATGGCTGCAAAATAATTTTCAAAACGGGCGTATCTAGCAAGGACTCATCCTCTAGTTCAATCGAATATTCAAACAAATCTTCGTAGCATTTCTGCTGAAGGATTAAATATTGCCTAACATGATCAATCTCCTTGGCTAAAGTGGTCATCTCGTTCCCGCCATTTAGACCAAACTGGAACAAAAGAGACAGCGACGTAATCATCTCCGTGACATCCCGGTTTTGAGACGTTTCCGACTTCCAAATAATCGTGTTCAATGTGTTATACAAGAAATGCGGATCAATTTGCGCCTGAAGGGCTTTTACTTCCATCTTGCGCTTCTCGTACTCGGCTTCCTTGACATCCTCAATAAGTGAAGAAATTTCCTCCAGCATTCGGTTAAACTTTAACCCAACCTGTGTCACCTCATCTTCATATTTACTGGTGAAACGCACATCAAGATTATTTTGTTCCACTTTTTTCATTAACCCTTGAAGTTTGTGCAGAGGCTTCAGCAGAAAACTCGATATGACATTGGATAGCACGAATGCCAAAACAGCACAGCATAACATGATCCAGAGTGTGATGGTCTTGATACGATTCACCTGATGAAGCAAATCCGACTGCGTTTGTACGCTGACCATCATCCAATTGTCCGCCATCGTGAGCCTCGAATAATTGACTAAATACTTCTTACCTGCGATGTCATGTTTGAAAAATCCGCGATCTTGGCTCTGCAGCTGCTCTAAAAAAGAAGGGTCACTTTGAAAGGGAGGCGTATGGCTGCTTAATGGAAGTACCGTTTCGCCGTTGCTAGAGATGAGATAATAGTTTGTTGACTGATCCAACAGACCATCCGTAACAACCCTGCTAATTGCATCTTCCTTCACATTAACAACAACATAGACATCACGAACATCCGCTTCCGTGACAGGCTTCATGATCAACGAAATAACCCTCGCCTTTCCTAAAAAAAGCGGATCCTCGTGATCTTCCAGCCACGCGACACGTGCTGTTGTGTTCAGATAATCGGAAAATATCGTATCCTTGAAACGTATCTGCCCGTTACGCAGATCATTCGTCGCATACATTTCGCCAACAGGCGTGTAGATCAAAACGGATTGAATCGAGGGCTCAATGAGTTTCATTTGCCCTAGAGGCGTTTGCAACGATGATAACCGTGTATAGTAGGAGGCCGAATTATTTGAAAAGACGTCTTCCATGGCATTCTTGAAGGGGTCGCTGAGCATCATCGAAGAGGTCGAGACAATGATGTGCCTGAGCTTTTCATCAAGCACACGCGCAGATTTATTCAGCGTATTCTGGCTGGAAATGAACGCTTCACTTTCTGTGGATCGAAAAGCAATCCAATAGGACATGATCCCCGTCAAGGCAATGGAGATAACTGTCAGCATCAAAACTGAGATCCTTAACCGTCTGCGGAGCGAAAGCCGATAAAACCATTTATTCAAGCTGTCTCCCCCTTCTCCGTTTTCAATAATAAGTAAGAGACGCGCTGCTTTAGGCCGCGCGCCTCTTACCTATTGTATCCATTAAGCTGTTTGACTATTTAGCAAGGCTGCCTTGCAGTTTACCCGGATCAAAGTTCGGATCCGCCTTCAACTTCGTTTCTCCCGCGGCACGCGCTTTTTCCAATGCTGTATTATAGCGAGTGGTCAAATCATTCATAATTTTGTCCAAATCTCCGCCTTCGAGCATATATTTAATAATTACGTTCCCTGTTTTCGTTCCTTCAACCTTAGTTTCTGCCACGCCAGTCGGAGTAGTTGCATATAACGCGTCGAACTTCGTAGGTAGGAAACCTTCAATACCTGGCATTGCTGGCTTTTTCGCAGCAGCATTCACATCCGCTACAATCGAGATCCCAAGGCCTTTTTCGTGATATTCCTTCTGGAAGTCCAGGTTATAGATGTATTCTAAGAATTTCCAAGCTTTAGCTTTGTTCGGAGTGTCTTTGTTAATTCCAATATAATTACCCGTATTGGCAACGGCTACAGTTCCTTGTTGTTTCCCGTCAATCGTTGGAGGCAATGCTGCGCTCCAGTTAATTTTCGTCGGGAATTGGCTTTGGTACACAGCAGGTTCACCGGAGTGGTTAAAATACATGCCGATTTTTCCAGCCGCGAATTGGGCACGAAGTGGATCAATGTCGAGAGATTCAACACCAGGCAGCATGCTGCCGTCCTGCTTCATTTGTCGAAGCGCCTCTACAATAGGCTTATAAGCAGCAAAGTCGTACTGACCCGTTTTGTAATTATAGCCATCCAACACTGACGTTCCGCTGAATGATCCAATAGGGTTGGCAATCCGTGAGAAAGCAGAGCTTGGATTTTTGAAGTTTTCCGCAAAACCGTAAGCTCCGATATCTTTGCCGGCTTCGGTAATTTTCTTGGCGTCTTCAACCATTTCCTGAATCGTTTTTGGCGGTTCTGTGATGCCGGCTTTTTTGAATAGATCAACGTTATAGATTAATCTCCAGTATTGCCCAGTGTTCGGAAGTGAATAGATTTTTCCATCGACCATATTACTTTCTTCAACAAGCAAATTGTTATAGCGTTTCTTCATATCGTCTGTCATCAAATCGTTCAGCGGCAATAGGTAGCCTTTCTTCACAAAGCCAGGGAAATCGTTGGTCCGGAAGATGTCAGGCGCTTGTTTACTTGCAAAAGCAATATCGACTGATTGGTTGAAGTTATCAGCCATAACCGTCATTTCAACTTCAATGTTGTCCTTGTTCGTCTCATTGAACTTCTTGATAACTTCCTTCATATAATCAGCGTCATGACGGTCAATCGTCCAGTAAGTAAGCTTCGTCTTCTGCCCGCTTGCTGCAGGCGAAGATGTTGCACTAGCACTATTGTTTGTAGCTTGATCCGTTTGTCCGCCACATGCTGCAAGTGAAGCTACCATTGTAACGCCAAGAAGTGTGCTCATTACTATCTTTTTACTCATGTCGTTAAACCCTCCTGTTTTCTCTTCTTATTATGTGATGCATTCATCATGTAACTGTTTTCATGATAACCCTATATCAACTGGAACCGTGAATGACAAATCAACTTTCCATGTGGGGGAAAATAACTCTTTGTTTCAGTATGGCTATCCTTTTACGCTTCCTGCCGTTACCTGGATGAACGACTTATTCGCCAACACATACACGACCAGAATGGGCAGGAATGACAAGCACGCGCCAGCCATCATGAGATGTGCCTCTGCAGCTGCGCCAATGCCGTAGCGCAAATTAGCTAGACCAACCGTCAGTGTTTGTAATTTCGGGTTCGTCATTGTGAAGACCAGTGGCAAGATATATTCATTCCAAGCGCCGCGGAACGTGAACAAGGCAGTGACGCCTAGCGCAGGACGCAATAACGGGAGAATAATCCGCCAGTAAACCGTAAAGAAATTGCAGCCGTCGATGTAGGCCGCCTCGTCCAGATCCTTAGGAATCGCCTTAAAAAAGCCGATCAACATAAAATAGATCACTGCATGCGAGCTGATCAGGATGATGATGACACCCCAAAGTGATTTGTTTAAACCAAGCTTGACCATAAGATTAAACTGCGGCATCAAGACAACGGCGCCAATCGAAATAAACATCGTACTGGCTTGTAAAGATACATACAATCGTTTGCCAGGGAACTTCGTTCTGTCCACAGCATAAGCGGACATCGTTGCAACGAGCAGAGTTCCGATCGTCACTATAATGCTTATAAAGAGGCTATTCCACGTAAACTGTGCAAAGTTAGCCTGCTTCCAGGCTGTTGCGTAGTTGGAGAACTTCCAGACGGAAGGTAAAAGAGTAGCTCCGGTTGTTAACTCTGCATTCGTTTTTACAGAGCCCAACATCGCCATAATAATTGGGAATATCGTAAAAAAGGCAATGGCGATCAAAAAAATCCATTTGATACTATGCCCAATAATTCGGTTGCCCAGGAAACCACCTGATTTCATGCTAGTCATCCTTGTATACCCTCCCTTGTTAATCCTGATTCAAACGCTTGGACATAGCGAAGTAAATAATTGTTATCCCCCCGACAATGAGTGCTGTTACGAAACCAGCAGCACTACCGTAACCAATCTGCTGTACCGTCGCGGAAGTTGCCGAGACTGGGAAGAAAAGTTTGTACACATACAGATACATGACATCGGTTTTACCGAAGGGTCCGCCCTCGGTCATGACCATAATACTTTCATACCCTTTAAGGGAGTTGATAATGGCAAGCATAACGATCATTTGCAGGACAGGTCCGAGCATCGGAATCGTAATGTACCAAAACTTTTGAACGACATTCGCTCCATCAATGGATGCACTTTCGTATAAATCATCTGGAATACCTTGCAAGCCGGCAATGAATAGGAGCATATAGTTACCGATCGCCCCCCATACAGCCATAATAATAACGGTTATCATTGCATAATCTGGCCCCAGCCAATCGATCGATTTGGAGATTAAGCCATACTTTAGCAAGAATTGATTGAGAAGTCCGTTGTACGAATTGAAAATAGTGAAAAATACGATGGCCATGACGGATGTGCTTATAATGGTCGGCATGAAATACACGGCGCGCAATAGTACTTTTCCTTTCATGCCCCGATTCAGTATAACAGCAAGGATCAGTGAAAGCGGCAGAACGATAATTAGTTTGCCACCTGCATAAATGAACGTGTTGTACACAGAATGCCAATACTCCGTATCCCGCAGCAATCTTGTAAAATTATCGATACCGATGAATTTCTCTTCGCCATAACCCTGATAATCGTAAAACATATAGCGAAGCGCCCAAACAAGCGGATAAATGCCTAGCGCCAAAGTTAAAAATAGACTTGGAAAAATAAAAACATAGGAATTGAAGAGGGAATTCCTTTTGCGCATATGTCATCTTCTCCTTAAACTTAATGTAGTTTAAGCATATTACAACCGCACTGAAAGGCGGGAGTGGTAATTCAACTGTGTCCGTATGACAAATCAACTGTCTTCCGTATAGGGGGAATGTACTGGGAATACGCATCAAATACAAACAGACCCCAAAGTGATTTGAGGTCTTGTTTGCATGTATGTTTATTTGAAATGGATAACAAATGTTCTTATCTCATAAGGCTTCATCTGAACGCCTATCTGAGCGTCGTGCTGCCGCTCTCCTTGAGGACGTTCGAGCAGGTCACATTCCTGCCAGGACACGATCCTGGCGTCGCTCAAAATATCCAACGGTCCGCCTATGCCTGCGAACTCGTGAATGCGCAAAATGACTGCATCCTGATCCTCCGCTACTTTAACGGCATCAATTATGACATGCTCACACGATAGACGGAACAAGCTGAATGACGTCTTTTCAGGCGTTCCAGACGTATACGTAAGTGGATTGTTAAGCGAATATGCGGATTGCATCGTTTTTCCATCGTACCAATCTCCAGCATGCGGAAACAGCGAATACGTGAAGTGATGCTCACCAATATCAGCCGTAGGGTCAGGAACCATCGCGGACTTGATCAGCGTTAATCTCATCACATTATCTTTGATGTCATAACCATATTTGCAATCATTTAAAAGGCTGACGCCGTATCCTCGTTCAGACAAATCAGCCCACTGATGACCAACCGTCTCAAACCGTGCATAGTCCCAGCTTGTATTCCAATGCGTAGGACGCTTCACGTTGCCGAATTGGATATCATACGTCGCTTCCGTCGCCCGAATTCGCACTGGAAATGCCACTTTCAACAGTTTACGCGGCTCATTCCAATTGACTTGCGTCTTGAAATCTATTCTGCGGCTATGCGCGTAGACCACCATATCTTGTACAACGGTAGAATCCATATAGGACCACTCGAAACGGATAATCGCTGTCAGAGCTCCCGTGTTCGTCACTTCCATCCTGGTCAAACATGACACTTCCTGCTTCTTCTCGGAATAAAAAATGTCAATATCCCACGCCTCGTGCCGACCTTTCGGCTTATCTTCAAACACATCAAATCGGTTGCCTGTCTGCCCCTCAGCGATGATTTCCCGGTTCTCAGTCCGATCATAGATTCGTTCAATCTGACCACTAGCATTCCATTCGATTTCGAAAAATGGGGTTATTAACCCATGATCCAACTGTTTGAATGGATTCTCCTTTACCTTTTGCATATGCGTATCAGCTCGATCAGCTTGACGAATCACCGTGTACCCCATCGATGGAATCTTCTCAACCTTAACCAACTGGTTACCCGCAACTAACTGAGTCTCCAGCGGACGATTTTGAGCATCCAGCCAAAGGTCTTCAACTCCTGCTTCCCCTTGTGGCAGGCATACGATATCCGTTTGCTCCCATGGAGAACTGTTGAACACCAACACTTCAAACCCCTGCTTGCCATCTGTTAAATATGAAACGGATTGATTCCACACTTGCGCTCCAATGGCATGCGCTTCACTGTATTCAACCCTGCTGTCCTCGTAGACCTCGCGAATCGACGAACCTGGGATAATGTCATGGAATTGGTTTCGTAAAATAATTTTCCAGCCTTCATATAGAAGGCGTGAGCTTTCGCCATGCGCGGCATGTGCGTTAGCATTCAAGATGCCGCTCATGACTTGCAGCCATTCCGTTTCTCTATACAGCAGCTCCAGCTTACGATTCATAAGCTTGTTATATGCTTGACTTGTATAGGTACCGCGGTGTAACTCCAGATACAACTCACCGTCCCATGTGTGCACATAGGAATTTGAATGTGATACCTGTTGTTGCAGCTCGTTAAAATAGTCATCGGCGCGCCCCGTCTTCACCGCGGGAATACCAGGTATTTGATCTAACCTGCGCCTCATCTCAAGCATTTCCCGATTTACGCCGCCTCCGCCATCGCCGAACCCATAGGCGAGCAGTAAAGACGAATTGAGCGCCTTATCACGATAGGCGTCCCAAATACCTTGCACCGAGGATGGTGTAACTCTCCCGTTGTACGTATAGTAGAAGGCCCCTTCGCTGGAGCCGGGATCTGGCGTCGTAATAAAATGGGTCAGTACTTCCGATCCATCAATCCCCCTCCACATGAACGTGTCATGAGGCATTCGATTATATTGATTCCAGCTGATTTTCGTCGTCATGAAAGTTTCAATACCGGATTTCCGCAAAATTTGCGGCAGCGCCCAGCTGTAGCCAAACACGTCAGGCAACCACAAGTACTTGCATTCAACACCGAATTCCTCGCGGAAAAATCGGGTTCCATACAAAAGCTGCCGTACAAGCGATTCCCCTGAAGCTAAGTTACAGTCAGCTTCCAGCCACATCGCACCGCCTGCTTCCCATCGTCCTTCTTTTACACGTTCCTTGATGCGTTCATAAATTTCCGGATAATCCGACTTGATATATTCATACAGCTGTGGCTGTGTTTGTAAGAAAATGTACTCCGGATACTGCTCCATCAAGCGCAACACCGTGGAAAAAGATCTCGCTGCTTTTTCCCTGGTATGCTTCAGCTGCCAGAGCCAAGCGACGTCGATATGCGTGTGCCCTATGCATTGAACGACAACGGAGTGCAGCTTCGGCATAGATGACAATGTCATTTGAAGCTCTTCCTGAGCCCTCGCCACTGAGTTGTAAAATGCATCACTCCCTGGCCTTGACCAGTCGAGTAACAGAAAAGCTCGATCCAGCATAGACAGCAGTTCGTGCCGTTCCGGACGACGTTCATCCAAAATGCGAATCGTTTCCAGCAATGCTTTGCCCGTGTAGTACAGATCGTCGCAAGCTTCATCCAGCCAGCACACAGCTGCCAATTCCAGCCTACTTTCCATTTCACGGGAGCTTTGGTAACCGCCTAATCCAGACCACAAGCGGAAACGAAGCTGCACCTCGGAACCAATCACTTCTTCAGGAAAAAATACTTCGTCATGATTCGAGTCCACTCCCTGATACGGGTCCCCGTTCATAAAAAGAAGCGATTCGAAACCGCTGTTCGTTCCTTCACCAGTTTGTCCCAGCTTAAACCGGCCGAGCACTTTCCTGCCTTTCCACTCAGCGGGAATGAACAAATCCGCGGCTAGCCAGTAGTAAACATCGCGGCCCTTCCAACGGTCTCCTATTCGAATGTTATTCCACTCGCCGTCTTCTGAAGGATAGGCTCCGATGACGCCATCGGCATCAAGTTTAATTCGAAAAGTATCTATAACCCTTTCACCACGATAGCGAAAAGGTTCCAGTTCATTGATACGCGCTTGCAACTTCTCCACAGTCCAAAACATTACAATACTCCCTTCAATCCATTGACGTTGCTACTGTCATATGAATTAACCATTATCCTGACGCTTATTAAGATTCTATCTTTCAGAGATAGTTATGAATATTGTAATGGATAACAACCTTAACGCGTGATAGGTAAACTAACGATTCATACGGGGTAAATTCATTTTTATTAGGTAAATAAAAATGAACCTACACATAATATGGTTAGGTTCATTTATGTTTTTATATTTGATAAATTGAATTAACTATAGGCAGTTCTATTTCAACCGTTGTACCCTGATTAATTTTGCTCAGAATGGACAATTTGCCTCCATGTCCTTCAACAATACGTTTGCAAACCATTAGTCCTAAACCGGTTCCATTAGCCTTTGTAGTGAAAAATGGTTCCCCTAATTGGGTTAACCTTTCTTCAGAAATACCTATTCCTTGATCTTTGACACTAATAACCAAAAACTGATTTAAAGAAGATCTGAATGATATTTGTATCACTCCCCCGCTAACCATAGACTCAATCGCATTCTTCAACACGTTTATTAATACTTGTTTGATTTGGTCCGGTATACAATATATTATAGGAATTTCTTGATCCATTTCCAATTGTATTTGAACGTTATACAGATGAGCATGTGGTTTTAAAAAACCAATTACACTTTGAACAAGCTCAAGAACCTTACTCTCTATGAAGTAATTCAGATGTGGCTTTGCTAGCGTCATAAATTCATTGACTACATAATTAATATGTTCAAGTTCTTCCATCATAACATCAACATAGTCTGTATTTTTTGATTTTAATAAATGTACAAAACCCTTCAAGGAAGTCAATGGATTGCGTATATCATGGGCTATACCAGCAGCCAATTGACCAATGAGCGACAGCTTCTCAGATCTAATAATCGCTTCTTCAGACTTTTTACGCTCAGTGAGATCACGAATCACGCTCTGTACGACAGGATTTCCCATATTTTTATAGACATAAGTGGAAGATATTTCTGCATCAAAAAAAGTTCCGTCTAACTTTCGCATCTTTCTCTCAATAAATTCACTATAACCATCCAGATCCGCCTGCATGACCTGCTGAAGTCGCGCTTTAATGAGGTGCTTATCATTTGGGCAGAAAAAATCATAGATGGATCTTCCTTTGAACTCGTCGGATGAAGCACCACCAAAAAGCTTACAACAAGCATCATTCGCAAACTGGATGAACCCATCCATATGTAGTGCAATGGGTTCAGGATTAAGTTTAAGCAACTTTCTAAACTGTTTTTCTCTTTCTAAAAGTTCCTCTTCCGCTTTTTTCTTTTCACTAATGTCCCTTTCCACACCGACAAATCCAATAACCAAACCTTCTGTATTTTTCACTGGTGAAACTGTTACACTCGCATAAAAGGCAGATCCGTCTTTTCTTAGTTTTAACGCTTCGAAATTCTTGATTTGCTCGCCGTTTATTAATGATTGATATAGTCGAAGCGCATCTGCTTTATAATGTTCAGGAACCATCGGCAATACTTTCCCGATAACTTCTTCCCTAGTCCAGCCATGTAACTCTTCAAATTTCTTATTAACCTCTAATACAGAACCATTTACATCAACGATTACAATACCATCGGAGGTTAAGTTCATTAAGGAATCTATTAAGTATTCTTTAAGTCTCATAAGTAAACGTCCCCTAATTTATATAAATGATTTAGGTGTTTATTCGTCTCCGATTGGTAAAATCCTCTTAATGATCACAATTCTTATACTCGGTGAATCAAATATCATTATCAAAATGTTTAAGATCATTAACAGATACATACATAAGCGTCAAACTCAATAGGCGGTTCTTACCTCTTGATCACTGGGAGCTTTCTTTCTGCGAATTATACCATCATTCATTTTTAGTATTTGATGAAATGTTAAGATTATAGAATGATACTTAGTGTGCTTTAAAATGACCTGAACGATTTTATTTTGCAAGTAAATAACATTAGTTCAAGTCGCTATACATCAAAAAGCCCTACGATTTCTCGTAGGGCTACACCAGAAAATATCCATGATCTCCACGCCATACGCTTCTCCCACGAAAACAAAACGGGTCCAAAGAGGAAGTCCTCACAAATTAATTCAATTTAATCCAAAAAAAACCTTTGTTGTTTGTGCAGTTGAATCCGCAACTTCCTGGGCAGTTATACCAAGGCATACAGCAACTGTCGCTGCGATGTGCGGAAGAAAAACAGGCTCATTCCGGCCATCCTGCGGCTTTACGGGCAAATCCCGCGGTGTAAGAAATGGGGCATCTGTTTCTAGCATCAAACGATCTAGCGGTATTTTCTTCACAAGCTCACGCAGGTGTTTGCCTCTCCGTTCATCGCAGATCCAGCCTGTAATTCCGATATAAAATCCTAACTGCAGATAAACCTGAAGCTCTTGTAGAGAACCCGTAAAGCAATGCACAACAGCCTTATTCATTGAACCGACATATGGCTTCATGATACGAATGAAATCGTAATGAGCTTCTCGCTCATGGAGGAAAAGCGGCATTTGCATCTCGCAGGCCAGCTTAATCTGTTCCTCAAACCATTTCCGCTGTACATCGCGAGGTGAGAAATCACGATTATAGTCAAGTCCACATTCACCTATAGCAACCACTTGAGGCAGCTTCGCCAATTGTCGCAGCTTATCAATCGTGTGCTCCTTGCAATTGCGCGTGTCGTGCGGATGTACCCCTGCCGTTGCAAATAATTTCCTAGGAAATTTTCCTGCATATCGTGACGCTTCATCGCTGCTTCTTAGGCTTGTGCCAGTCAAGAGGAGTGGGCTCACTCCCGCCGCAAGCGCCCTCGCAACCACACCGTCGCGGTCTTGATCAAAAGATCGATGCATTAAATTAACACCAATGTCGATGAGTTGATTAGTCATTGTGCTGCACCTCCATTAAATTTAATATCACATTTCTTAACTAACCAAAAAACCAACCCTCACATCCGCATCCTCTTTCATCCATGACATCGTCTGCCCTTTGTGCAGATCTGACTTCATCGATTTCACCAACTTCTCGATATCCACGTTTTGCTCATAATGCCAATGAAGTGCAGCAGATACGTACAATTCATTTAACTGGGCAAAAGTAAACCCTTCTGTTTGCTTCGCCGTCGAGAGAATCAACTCTTCATTCAAGAGCTTCCCTATCCCCTTTTGCTCCAAATAGATCTGTCTCAACTCCAGGTCTGGAAGCTTGATTTCGTAAGCACGATCGAATCTCCCTGCCCGGTTCATTAGTGCCGGATCAATTTACTCGGGATAGTTCGTTGTCCCAATGAGGAATATCCCTTCTTTGGAAGTCGCACCATCCAATATGTTTAAAAAGTACGACCTTGCCCGCTGTGGCATTGCATCGATATCTTCAATCTCCGACCTAACCGGAGCTGTTACTGCCGCTGTTTCTTCATTTATTTTTATACTCTGTACATGTTTCATTTAGCACCTTTTACTGCCGCCATAGGTTTACATTTAGCTACAACTTTAGCCAATCCCGCTCCAACGACACTTTCAATAATTTGATCAACATCTTTGTAAGCTTGCGGCGATTCATCTAGAATCGACTCTAACGACCTTTGGTTTACGACTATTTCCTCATCCGTGCCCACTCGCATGGAAGAGGCAAATTCATTCAGCGTTATCAATCTTTTCGTGGCACTACGTGAGCGAATTCGCCCTGCTCCATGACAGATGGAGTGAAAGTTGTCTTTGCCATCCGGTGCTCCTACCATGATATAGGAGGCCGTACCCATTGAACCCGGAATCAGTGCTGGGTGCCCCGTTGTTAGATAGGGCTGCGGATCGCTTGGATGGCCTGCCGGAAGCGACCTCGTCGCCCCTTTGCGATGAACAAAATAGGACTGCCCTTCATGCTTTTCCTCCCACGCATAGTTATGCATAAGATCGTATAACGTGGTCATTTCAAACTTCGAGCCGAACACATCTTTACAAGCCTCACGGATGGCATAAGCAATAAGATGGCGATTAACGACCGCATAATTGAGCGCTGAATACATTAGATTGACATAAGTCTGGGCTGCTGGATGTTCTAAAGGCGCAAATAGCAGCTTAGGATCAACCGTTCCTAATCCGTTCATCCGCATCACCTTCAACATGTCACTGCTGCAAGTTTGACTTACAGATCCACCCCATGCACGCGACCCCGAGTGAATCATAATGACCACTTGACCATCAAAAAGTCCCCAGGCTTCAGCCACCTCCCGGTTATCTTCCGCAATTTCTATCGACTGAATCTCCGCAAAATGGTTCCCATTCCCAAGCGTCCCAAGCTGACGATGCGACTGATGCCAAACATGGCTTGGAAATCGATTCAATGCATTTTCATCCAATGTAAATTTACTGCTCTCTACATGCGTAAGCGATGTTGCCTTTCGAGGCGTATAGCCGTCAGGAATGTACTTCTTTGGAAGTCCATGCAGTCCTTTGGTGACGATGTGTTCCAATCGAATGTCAGAGAAATGTCCACGTGCGTGATCCTCAACGGGTAAATACTTCTCGATCGTCTTCACCAGTTTGCGGCGCAGCTTCACATCCTTCAATTCATCCTTATGCAAATTCGTCATATGCACGCGCATGCCACAGCCGATATCGCTTCCGACAATAGACGGTGATACATATAATTTTCTTTCATTCGTTTTGTTCCTCTTTTTTAGTTATGTGGACGCAAAAAAGCCATAGACCAACATCGTCTACGGCTTTATCATGTCAAATTTAAACGAGGCTAACTCCAAGAGTAGCTACGTATTCGTCACAAGTCCGGTTGAGACCGATGGTTTGAAATGCTTTTCAATTGTCAGGTTATTCATAGAAATTTGATTGCGAATCATATCGTCGGCCTCCTTTCCATTCATTTACAAACATCATACGAGTTGAACCCAAGAACTGTCAATCCGTTTGCGGCGGAAAGATTAATTATAGTGATCATCCCTATTAATAAAACTTATCAGTTTTTAGACATGTTTCTTTCTCCAACAAAAGAGTTCAACTGCTCTAATAAGTTGCCTCCGCCATTAAAAGAAATCGTCCCGATTTTCTCACAAATCTTCTCCAGGAATTCAAGCTCCTTCAGCCGAAACAGGGTTTGGTTCTCATCCATAAGTTTAGCCGTATTCAACAAACTTCTCGTAGAAGCAGTCTCCTCGCGCCGTGTAATGAGATTGGCTTGAGCTTTCTTCTCAGCCAGCAAGACCGTATTCAGGATATCCTTAATCTCACCAGGCAAAATAATATCTTTCACACCTGCAGACAGGAACTGCACGCCATAATCTAGACTTTTCTCATTCAAGCGTGACAATACGTAGGTGGTGACTTCCTGTTTCATTTTCAGCAAATCATCTAATTTCAAAGTACCAACATACTCACGTAATACAAGTTGCAATTGAATGTACATTTGCTCTTCAAATGATTTGATTTCAAGCGCTCGAAGTGCATTCAAAATGCGATATTGGCACACAAAGTTAAGTCGCAGTGTTACTTTATCCTCCGTCATCATTTCTTGCCCTGTCATATCTATTTGCTGTTGACGGAGGTCTACGGTTTTCACATTGACGCATATAGGCCCCTTCCAGAAATAGTATTTGCCGGGAGCAAGCTCATTTTGCATGACATGGTTATAAAACAAAGCTCCACTTTCGTGACTAGCCACATCAAATGTTTGATAGTAACCAATTAGCTTAGGAATGATAGCTGGGTCAATTTCATTGGGTAATTCAGGATTACGTATATCCGCACGAAGATAGGTGTGCTCTTTCAAAACATTCCAAAAGGCATATCTTCCAGCTGTCAATAATCCCACGAATTTGCCATCTTCATAATGCAGCACATACTCATTGTCTTGAACCTGAATAATATCCAGCTCTTTTATGAGTATTTCGTCATGCATAAACAACTGAAGATCTTTCCCTTTTACATGAAAAGAGTTCATGATATTCAAAATCTCAACATGATCATCTGCAAATGGTGACAACCGATAAGTGCCTGGTTGCAAGCTTTTATAATAGCTGCCTTTACGAAAAAGCAGTCCTCGTTCGTCATTTTGTATCGTCACTTTTTTAAACATGTTAAACCTCCTTGAATGTTAGATCACGTAGTTGGAGCCCTCCTGCGGTGAAGGCGGAAGTCTGCTTAAGAATACAAGTACTGCGTAACGCTATTTGCAACTCGTTGAAGATGTTGGGTTTTCACTAGCAAACCGTCAATCTTCCGTAATTAACAAATGGCTTTACACATTCTTGCAATCGGTATCTGCAGATTGCATAGCCATAGCACAGTGTGCAAGTTGAAAGCCACAGAAGACTCCAGTACACGATCCTTTAAGAATATGTTTTGCTAATCGTTCTACACGATAGGGGAGTCGAACCCCTTCACACCAGGGGAATGTACGCCGAACTGACATTACAGGATACAAACACATAGAGATGTGTGAGCACTGCCGGACTATTTGAAATCCTAGCCAAGGTAAAGTCATCCGTACATACATCCAAAGCTATCTTCTCTTATTTCCATACGAACGAACATGGTGAAAGTATGGCGACATGAAATTAGTTTTCCATTTTCTTCATAACCATCGAAACAATTTCATCATCACATTCTATGAACCAATCTATTATTGAAGGATTCTCGCTATACGGTCCGTGCAAAACAACCACGGGAATTGTCCCGATTAGTAAGGTGAGTAGATGAAGACGGATCAAATACTTCGATGACAAAAATCTGAACATATGCGGATACACTCCTTATTTCAACAACAGGCCGAATAAAAAACCTGTAGTAAAGATATTCGTTAGCATTCCTTCATCTTCTTCCCAGAGCGCGATATGGTGATGATTATGTCACCGACGTAAGTCTTGAAGCCTTCATATTTATTAGTAAAATCGATTCCAAAAAAAGCCCCCTAAAAATAAGGGGACCTCTCACTTCAACCAATTTGCAACTTGTAATACCTACTCAAATAATCTAAAAATAACAACGGCTGCCTGAGCTCTTGTCGCCAAAGAACTTGGTGCGAAATTGCCATGGTCTATCCCCTCAATGATGCCTGCTTGCTGAATACTAGCAACTGCTTCCAGAGCATAGCTACTAATTGATGCATGATCCGCAAATGTGATCGCAGTGTTCTTCGGCGCTGAATGATTATTCATTGCCTGCATCGTCCTATAAACCATGACAGCCATATCCTGACGACTAATTTTGTCATAAACACCAAATAAAGTAGCTGATTGACCATTTACAATTCCTAGCTTCTGCGCGCTTGCAATCGAGCTGTAATACCAGGAATTGGGTTGAACATCTGCAAGAGTTGTAGCCGCAGCAGGATCGTTCAGATCGAAAGCGTTAACCAACATCGTAATAAACTCCGCCCTCGTCACCTGACTCTCCGGATTAAACTGGGAATCGCCTACTCCCTGTACAACGCCTCTTGCCTCCAGCGCTTCAATCGCGTCGCTCGCCCATTTTACACTTGCAAGATCATGGAAACTCACTTCAGTATAAGCAGCCAGATACTTACTGAAATGCTTGGCATTAAATACCACCATTCCTGTTACCGAATCATATTTGCCATTCTTGATGACCTCCAGCTTGCCATCGTCCTTCAAATAATAAACAACAATTTTGTTAGGATTCTCACCTGCCGCTAAGGTATAGGGTAATTCCACCTTGACCTCATTGCCATTAAAATTCGTTATTTTCTTGCCATTCACCATTAAGTTAAAATTATAAATCGCTGCAGAGGAGCCAATTTGTTGCCGCGTCTCCGCAGATAACGAAGTAGTATCTACTTGAGCAACTTGAAGCTGAATACGTGTAGCCCCTTCTTTTTCGAGAAGCTTCGAGGACAATGAAACCTTAGCGAATCCGGTATCAATCTTCAGGACATCAACTTGCTTTTTACCAGCAGCAAGGAATTCTTGTACAGGGATATCAACCTTAATTTCCTTCGCCTCTCCTGTCGCTTTCGCGGAAATGATAACCGTGCTATCTGTTGAGTTTTGAATGGCTTCTGCCAAATTTTCATCAGTGATTACGGCTGAAGCTGTTCCTTGATCATCCAGTTTAACCTCTACTGATACCTTATTATGGTCAACCTGTGAAGATGGTTGCTTCGTAGGAGGAACTGTACTACCTCCATTCGACGGTGGAGTTTCAGGTGTTGCCGTTGTAATCGTCACAGTCGAACTTGCAGTAAATCCACCGTCCTCTGAGGTAGCGGTAATCGTAGCTGTTCCAACCGAAATACCAGTAACCTTACCTGTTTGATCCACCGATGCTACCGCTTTGTTACTGGAAGACCAGCTGACACCTTTATTCGTCGCATTCGAAGGCGTCACGACCGCCAGTAATTGGTGACTAGCACCAATATTAAAACTGCTAGAGCTGCTTTCCAGCGCAATACCAGTTACTGAAATTGGAATGGAAGGTTCTTCGGTCTTACTTTTCAGAACAACCATGTCACCAGCTCCAACTTGAATCACGGCATTTCCACTATTAACCGGATAAACCGTTTCGGACTTCAAGTCCATCAAATCTGAGTTAGTTGAAACGGTAACACTCGCATCCGTAGCTCCGTTGTTAAGTGCTACATATGCCCAATTATTATCCGCTGTTTGCAGGCGATATACATCAACTTGAACACTGCTGACGGGTACTTGCTCCGTAACAAGCCCTTGAGCTCCTTTGCCTTTCGGATAGAGAACTGTCAAGTAATTCTGATTTGGCTGATTCGTAATCCGAATGTAATTCAGCTTATTATCGCCGCCTATTTTCGGAACCATGTTGGTTGAACGTCCCCACTCCTGGGTGATGTTTGGATTAGCCGGCTGAAGCACAGTTGTTTCCAAGTCCATATTGTAATGGCCTGTGGAGGTAACTTTATTACTTTGAATGTCAGATAATTGCGAAGCAGCAACGGGCAGATTCCAAATCGTACTGGAACTTGATCCCTTAATCTGATCCCAAATGATGAAAGCCTCCATGCCGTCTTTCACATAGGCAATCTTCCGTGTCTGTGAACCGGTTGAGCTGGCGTTCGGATCAGCGACACGCAACGACGTCGTATCTAAGTGTGCATTTGTCGAAAAGCTATGGTTATCACTAATCGCCGGTGTGTTCAAATAAGATGTGTTATCCGTTTTCTTAAATTGAACAGTGGCATGGGATGATGAACCCGTATACCAAGCTTTGGTTCCAGCAAAATAACTTTCAACCCCGGAATCCAATACTAATGGCGTTCCGCCCGCATACAGGGCAAAGGATCCTTGATCAAAATGTCCATGCCCAAGTGCTTTTGTGTTCGCCATGATCGACATGAATGTCTCATTGGGATTACCGAAACGGTTGCGAAACATGACAAGTCCGACACCCTGATATCTATCTGTCGATTTCAAATCCAATGGAGTATATGTCGGCGTATAATGAAGTGGCGTGAAAAAGCTTTCAAGTAGAATCGTCTCTACGCCATTTGCTGGCAATCTGCTTCCGGCCTTCACCCAAGTCTGATACATCTTAGAAGCTAGCGCTTCATTGGTACGACCAATTTCATCATAGTAAACACCAAGCAATGAGAACTCGTTGCCACTTGTCATAATGTCGTCACCGAAAATTGGCGAGTTAATCATATTGTCGGTATACACATAAGGTGGTGTCTGAACTTCAAGATTGTACTCAAACATTTTAACCAACTTCGGATTGGCGAACCAATCTTCCCCTGTCTCGTTACGAAGAGATTTCGCATAGGCTGCCAAACGTTGGAGCACTGCAAAATGGTAACGGACTGATTCCGGCCACTCCCCTTCTGCTCCGACTTGATAGTTCAACTGAGCTTTCATAAGCTTATTCGCGTTGCCGATTAGTAGTTTGCTAGCAGGAAGCTCTGGAAAGACCATAGCAAGCATGCTGGCTCCCGTCACCGCATCTGACTCCCAGTTACTAGCTCCTAGCTGAACTGCGTAGTCATCCAACTCATTGCGATCACGTCTGTCGTTTAAGAAGAGATTGAAATAGGTAAGTTTATCGATCAGATCACGATGTTCTTCTTCCGTATATATACCAGAATTCTTGATAAACGTATACGCAGAAGCGATGACTGACGCAACCCTTCCACCCTGTACTTTGCCGTATGCATCAATACCATCAGGTCTTGCATTGGTAAGCTGCCAATACTCCGCTCCTTGAAGAAAATCATTCAGATTGTAAAAGATTCGTTCTTTTGCTTTTTTGGCATAAGTGATATCACCAGTAACCGCATATACGAGAGCGTCTGCTTGGATGCTCAAATTCGAATTCGGCCCCATGGTCGATTTCTTGTTGTTTACTAGTTCAATAGAACCGATTGCGACACCAGCTTGATTTTTATAGGTAATAATCGCTTTAACACCATTCATTAACTTCCCATCGATTTTAGCCGCAAAAGTAAGCGTGTGATTCAAGCCTGGAGTTACGGGGATATTCTGCTGTGATGTCCACATCCCTTGATCATTAGCCGTTGGATTTTCGATATAGATGGAACGAGTTCCATCATTCATGTAGTTGGTTCTATTTTCCCACCGCATAATAGGACTTCCTTTGACAGCGCTTGGCTGCCAATAGTCTGGACCAGTAGTTCCTTCATCAAATCCAGGGTTTAAAATGTCCAAATCAGCCGCGTCAGGCGGGGAAATCTTGACACTATCGATCCATGCATGGCCTAGTCCAGCTGCTTCATTGTCAGCTGAATCTAACGTAAACTGCAGCGTTGCCGTTGCTGTTCCCGCGGGTGGATTGAAATTAAGTGTTGCGGAATTACTCCACAGTTTATATTTCGCATTCATCACATCGTAGTCAACTTGATCATTTAGGAAAAGTCTATATTTTTCTAGATCCTCAAGTGTTTGTTGATCGGAAATTTGTTTCGCTTCTTCATATTTTGCCTTCAGTGCAGGATCCTGATTGATCTTGTCACGCAGCTCTTGCAAACCTGCTTCCGTGAAATAGAGATTCGAATTCGGCTCGACTTCCGTTCTCAGTACCTGTGCAGATCGCATGACGGTCATTGCATTATATACACGGACAAGTGCAGCACCAATCGCTTCGGTATTACCATTTTGTTTTGCTTGAACAGCTGCTGTCACAGTTGAGTTCACGCCATCTACTACACTTTGCGGATACTGCCATGCGGCGAAACCGATAACAGCTTGTTGAACAAGAGCACTAGCATCTGCGATGATTCGGTCGTAATTTTGCTGTAACTTCGCATCCACGATTTGGTTTAAAGAGAGCTCCAAATATGGACGTTTAGCCGGATCGGCGGTGTTGTTTGAATATATCTCAGAAGCGTAAGTCGTCCCCGGTGTATTATCAAAGCTAAGGGTTAGCTTTTTGTCACCCAGCATTTCAACTTTCACCGAGCTCGTCAAGTCAACAGTTCCAGCACCAACCGCATCTTTCGTACCAAGAATAAATGTATTAACGATTGGCCCGAGAACCGGATCGCCGGATGTTGGATATACAAGCGTGTCTTCTTGCCAAGAATCGTTGCTTTCGACATGTACTTGCGTGTTATTGCGATCTGTTTTGAAGTTCGATACATGCAAATCGGCTTTCATTACATTCGCTGTAATGGAAGACAAATCGAACTTCATGTAAGCAGTCCTGCCTTCACTGTAAATGAGCGTATTTCCATTATGCGGCTTCGTCTTCTCCGTTACCCAGACAAAAGCATCATCTGTTGGGGAAAGCTTAATCGTATTATAAGTGCCTGCCAAAATATGATTGCTCGCATACCACGAAATCAATTCCTTAAGACCATATTTCTCTGCAAACGGAAGTGAAGCCTTGGAGTAGTGATCGATAGCGAACTGAATGTCTTCATCTGGTCTTGGTTTATTAAATTCTCTGTTGCGTACAAAAGGTACTTTGTAAGTTCCGTTCAATACAGCTTCTGCATGATCGATTTATTCCTGAACGGCATCTTTGGAAGCTTGCGTATACATGTCTGGATCAATCTGCAACAAGCCTTTTGCTTCCCATACAAGCTGAGTCAACTCTTGACGGTACGTGGAATATGCCAGCTTGTTATCTTTGACGTCAATGACATTATTGGAAATAACGGCAGTACTAATGAAGGTTTTTCCTGCCGTCCTCAGACGGTCCATCCCGAGTTCGAGATCCCCATCAGGATCACTTACCACGTTTTGGGCATATACGATGACGGCTTGAAAGTCATCTTTAGCTAGCTGTGTAACTTGCCCAGCAGCGGTTCCGACGGTAAATTGATCCTTCAACTGCCCAGCCTCTAGTATCATATTCTGTAAGGCTTGCAGCTTGGTTGCGGTACGTATTGTCAATTTCGGTACGAGAAAATTAACATATGTAACTTCAGTAACCGTTCCGGAATGAATATTAACTTCCATTTTCACTTTAGCGTCTGTTTGATCAGCAAGTGGTCGATGCACAACACCCGCATCCGAAACGATTGCTGGTTGATCAGACTTCCAGGATATCGTTGAAAATCCATATGAGCCAATTGGCTGCAGGTTTACATTACCGTAAACCGTCATGTTATTATACTTCGCAATGAGAAGCTCTTTGTCTTTCGCGACCCGCTCGGCATCCGTCGGGGTTGGCATGCGAAGGACTGTGACATTCATCGTTGCCGTATCCGTTATACCACCATACGTGAGGGTCGCAGTTAAGGTAACAGGAACGTCCGATTGCGTATATTCGGGGCGCGTAACTACCCCCGCATTTGAAAGAACCGAAGGTTGACTTGAAGACCAAGTGATAGCGGTATTAGTCGCCCCTTCCAATGGTAAAACCAGATTGGTCGACACGGACTTGTTGTTGAACTGCTCAAGGAGCTTAACCTTATCATTGGCGATGCGATCAGCTACAGTCAAAGCTTTGAGTGTTGAAATTTCGAGTACTGGTCTGTAACCATTTGATGATTTAATATTCTCCTTAGAAGCAATATCGGCTGAAGTCAATGCAATGCTGTCGACTCCACTAGCGTCCGTTCGTTTAAAGACAAGTGAGAGTTTCTTATCTCCCAGCATTTCCTGAATGACAGTATCTGTCAAATTAATAGAAACTAACGTTCCAGCTGCACCGCTAGCTGCACAAGGATTGGTTGCACAAGCCGTACTGATCAAGGATTCACCGGCTTGAGTCAGATCGGGTACGCCACCCATTTTAGGGTACCATTTGTCCCAAGTAATCGTGCTTTCTGACCAACTATCATAAACACTTCGATAAACCGTAAAATTCGTCGCATTTGTGTTGTCTTTATAAAGCTTTAATGTTGCACTTTGAATCGGATCTGTAATCGAGGATAAGTCGAATTTCATTAAAGCCGATCTGCTACTCCCAATGACTAATGATGTCGCAGTTCCAAAGTTGGTAGTGGTACTCGTTGAGTGAATCGTAGCGTCGTCTGTCGGACCCATCTTCACTACAACAACGCTCAATCCAGAATCATCTGCCGCCAGTGCAGGGGAAACTGTTCCAAAAAACAAACTGAAAAACATACAAAATGCCAACATACTTGAAATCCTTGTCTTCCATAATTTCACGACCATGAGGAGTACCTCCAAAACAATCTGTTATTGTTAATCTTGTAACCGGTTGCAGGTATTGCGAATAATCCCTCCTAACTATACTCGCAATGATTTGAGCTACTGTTTAACGAAAGATTAGCATACATAGGCATGAACTTTTTTAAGGTATTTCTGCTGTTTTTTAAGACCGTTATAAATTGAAGAAACTATGAAATAAACACACTTATAATTCTAAAAATGATATAAGCCAACCGTACATATCGAACGGTTGGCCATCCTTTCTACCATTATTTCTTCGTCACTAATAAAAGCTCACGTTGCACATCTATTTCTAATTCTACATCCGCAGTAGAAATGAGAAGCATATCCTCATCGAGTTTCGTTACATTCAAACTCTTCTTTCCTCTCTCTTTTGGATGCAGAATCGTTAGGAAGCCTTCTCGGGCATCAGAAGTGGCTCGAACATAATCCATCAAACATACTTGTTTTTGCTCAGTCTCAAAAAATGCGGTGGAGCGGCCCTTTTCTAACTCAATTCGCTTCACGTTACTGACGAAGACTGTCTCCAAATCTACATCATATATCCCTTCGGAATAGACACGATTGTCTTCCAAATAAGAATACTTTGCTGCTATTGGTAAATTAAACAACAACTCATCTTCAAAATCCTGAACGGTATCACGTATGATATAGAGATCATGTTCCTTTACATAAATAACTTTTCGAGTGTGAATGCCTTTGCCTTCAGGATTCGCAATTTGAATGGTAATCGTATCTAGATGACTGCCAAGGCTACTGCTCACAACCTTACTTGTTCTTGGAACATCAACCCACCCGCGCTCCAAACTATACGTCCCTGCAGACAGATTAATCGTTCCGTTTCCGGACTTCTCCAGTATGGTCTTCTGGGTAGCAAACTGCATGCAAGCATGCGAATACGAACTGATATGCCAACTGGTGCTGCTGTCGAAATACCCTTCAATACCAGAGTCCATCACTAACGGAATGCTGTTTTTATATAAAATAAACGAGCCTTGATCCAGATGTCCGTGAGCGATTGGCTCAGGACTGGACATAATCGCAAAATAACTTTGATTAGTGCTTCCAAAATTTTTCCTAAATACATAAATTCCTGCATTCTTATAATGCAGGGTTGAATTTAAGGAAATGGATCCAGAAGCTTGGTAAGTGTCCCCTTTACCGAGTATATTATCGAGGGCAATGCCTTCGCCCCAAAACTTCTTGAACGGCTTACCTGCCATGCGCCACGAATGATACATACGATCCGCTAATGCTTTATCAACCTTTTCGACGTCTCCTAAATAGGTTCCGTAGCTCCCAAATTCAGAGCCCCCGCTCAAGGCATGATCTCCGAATGGAGGTGTTCCGATCCGCCCATCAAAAAAAGAGTACCCTGGTGTCTGCACATCGATGCTGAAATCAAACATTCGGGCAAGCGGTGTCGTCTCGAACCAATTTTCTCCGATGGCATGATCCAGCACTCTCGCAAAACCCGCAAAGCGTTCCAAAGCCGCATGATGGTAACGGATTGACTCCGGCCAAGAAGAATCCGGATTGACGTTTAGCACCAATTGAGCCTTCAACACCATATAGGCATTATAGAACCATGATTTTCGATTCGGGAAATCATCCAGCACCATCATCATATAGGCGGTCCCCGCACACATATCCGTTTGCCAATTGCCGCTGCCATGTTGGGCATCTAGCGGAGAAAGCTCAGTACGATCCCTTAAATCGAGCATATAAGGCAGCAAATATGCAATCATCGCATAGAAGCGCTCCTTCTCCTCGCGGGTAAAGACATCCGCTTCTTTAATGAAGGAATACGTCACGGCCACGCTGCACAGGACTCTTCCACCTTGAACTGCTCCGTAAGAATCACTGCCATCAGGGCGTGAATTACAAGCTAACCAATGCTCTGCCCCCTGACAGAAATCGTTCAAGGTATACAGAATTTCATTCTTTGCCTTGAAGGCATACGTCATGTCTTGTGTAAATGCGTACTGAATAGCATCACACTGCATCGTTAATAGAAAACAAGAATTAGGTAACGAAGATTTTCGATTAAAATCATAATCAAACACGTCGAGGACCTGATCCGTCTCGTCTTTGAACGTAATAACCGTTTTTAACCCCCGTTTGAGCTTCCCATCCATCTTAGCAGCGAAGGTCAACGTGTACGCTAAGCCGCCAGTTATGGGAATATCCTTGTCGTACGACCATCCCCCCTCATCCTCAGGTGTAGGATTACAAATGTAAATGGAATGTTTGGAAGTATCCGCTTTATAGGTGAATTGCGTTTGAGAAGAGTGGTTAACCGTAACTACTTCCCCTTTGGCTCCACCACCGCAGAATGGATACTCGCCTTCCCATTTGAGTATCGGGGTTCCACGATGTATATGGCTCTGCCAGTGAAACGGTATGCCATCGCCTTCATCGAATCCGCCATTCTCAATCGTCAAACTGCCTCCTTGCGCGGAAAGGATGTTTACATTGTCGATCCAGACATGGCCGAGTCCCTCCTGTTCATTCTCTTGGGAAGGAAGAATGAAAGATAGCGCCGCTTTCACCGCTCCCTCCGGCACTCGGAAGTTGACGATTTTATCTGTTGAGCTCCACAGATAATAGTGCTTATTCATTTCCTCATAATCGGGTTCTTCCTTCATGACTAAATCGAGTGCTTTTTCGATGTAATCCAAACTGTATGTGTTTGCAATGTTAACGATATGCTCATATTGTTGCCCAATCCGTGCATCGGATTGGGCCATTTCCTTTACTCTCTGCAAACCCTCTGGCGTCAAGTACAGTGTGGAAGCTGTATCAACATCCGTGCGTAATACTCGCGAGAAACGAACCTCTCTACTCGCATTGAAAACATGCACAACGGCCTTTGCTAAATGCTCAACTGAGCTATCATTTCCCTCTTTGACTGCGATCAGTTGCTGGATTGAAGCTTGTAGCTTAGCTGCCAAATCGGTATCGAATTGTCCAATTTCTGTGCCAATCGTTGAAGAGGCTAACAACTCTTCTGCTTTGCTAATGGCAAAGACAGCCAAGTCCTGTAACGTTGCTAGATCTTTATTCAACATGTTTTGCTCTTTAAACCAAGCTAGAGCAGGCTCCAACCCATATTCATGATAAACTTTCCCGTCCATATTGTAGGTAGGTGCCATGGTAAAACGCTTTGTCGCAAATAAAACAGCTTCCTCTTCTCTTGGTTTGTAGAATTCACGATTTCTGCTGAAAGGAACACGGTATTTTCCATCCAAAGCTAGAACTGCATCCTTAACCATTGCTGTTAACGCCAGTTTGGCACCCTCGGTGAAATACTCGCCCTTCGTTTTCAATAGGTTTTCGGCATTATCGACGAGCGTTTGCAAGTGAGCCATATGTTCTGTTTTTTCTCCCATTGTCCATCATCTCCTGTCTGTAGATATTACGCATTGCCCTGCCCTATCTGCCTGAAGCGAGTTCTTCACGAAGGATTCGACCGTCTTTGGATTCCACGATTCGAACGGATACATCTTCAGCCTCGATACGATCAACTGTAAGTACCTGTGTTCTGCCGTCCTTCAGCTGTACTTCCACTGTACTGTCATCAACAGCTTTCACCGATACAACCATCGTTTGCGATTCAAACGGCTCAACAATCGTAATAAATCGGCCAATCTGCCCTTCTGTTCGGACTGCATACGTGATTCGGCGTTGAGTCTCGTCGCCAGGAAACGCGTCAGCGCCGATGAGCCCTACAAAGCGCACTGCACACATCCCAGTCACATCCAAACGAATGACGCCTTCCCTGTCATGATCGATAGGACTCGTCGGAATCGCATTCGCATATTCATTCCCAACAATCGTTACCCGTCCGCCTTCGTAATCTTTGCCAATGCCGAAACCAAGATCGATATTCTCACACACCAAGGTTAGCTCAGATAGCGGTTTTCTGCTTCCGTCTGCCAGGACTAGATAAGCATCTCCCCAGAAAAGTCCTTGTTTTGTTCGTTGCGGGTACCTCTGCTCGTTATAGATGGGGTGATTGTTCACTTTCAACTTTATTGTCTTTGCTCCTTGCAGCGCGATATCGCATTTCCCTTCACCCAGCAACCATGCCCCGAACTCTCCATGCGCTTGAACCTCACCGTCAACCTCTACCTGATAATCGAATGGGATTGTAATGCCATGATGCTCCGCTGCTCTACCAGTAATTTGAACTGATTGACGTGGCCAAGCGGTATGGACGTCCATTTTCAATACGCCAGGGGTATTGTGTGCCGTCCGATTCCCGCGCATATCTTCCCCTTCGCCGAACACCGTCTCGAAGCTGGCGACGCTAGAGCCAGAGACTTCATACCAATGGCAATCCGTTATAAACTGGGCATCCGACAAGGGATTTTCCGTCCATTGACTCGTATGTTTAGTTAAACTCACTTCCTCCCCTTGGATCCCTTTGAACCCTTTTATTTGGAATAAGCTGTCGTACTGATGCTCCCTTTCACCTTTCAGATAATCAAACAAAACCAAATAGTCGTCCGTAACGGCCATCACTCTTCGCTGTAAGATCGGTTCCGTAAAATCTGATAAAGCGCCATATGGCGGTGCATCCTTCACTTCGGGCAGCCAGCTTGCGTTCATTTGGCATCGATCTACCAGTGTTTCATTGTCGTTATAAATCATCCCGCCATACGGTGGATAGGACCAGCGTGACTCGGTTTCAATTACCGTAGCCTGAATTGCTTGGCCGCTATAAAACAACAGGCGTTTGGAGTCGCTTGGCACCTGCATTTTCCCGTCGACAACCACCATGTTTTTGGTCATGGAATTTTGCACATAAAACTTATACATAAAATGCCCATATCCCCACCACACATGCTCGGGATTAAAGAAGCTGCGTCCGTGGCGCATAATGGATAGCACTTCCGTACGATCAAAATGCCCGTGTGCATAACCATGTGAACCATATCGCAGGACCGCTTGGATTTGACCTTCTTGCTCGCGGTTCTCCGTCTGACTTCTTAACATGGCGATACCAACGTTATCTGAAAATGCATTTTTCTTCGTATATGTAGAGACATAGTCCGGTAGTTCGGCATGCCCGAATATAGGATCAGCTTGTTCAAAACGCTGAATAACCGCGATGTATTCCGGATCCTGATAATAGTGATAGGCCAAATCAAACGTAGAACCGAAATGGACGCCATCAAGCTTCTTCTCATCGGAATCGCTGATACCGAACAAAACGCCACGATTATCGAGGAACGGAATGACTGCATCGAACAAATCTTTGATACAGACGTAGTTCTTTCGATTCCCTCCCCACTTCTTGTTGTACATGCCGAATCTTACTTCCGCTTCTTGACCGCCATATGAGCTGTTAACTTCGTCGTTGAATGGAATTCTGAAATGCGTGTGCAGCAAGTTGTATCCGAATGGAAGTAACGCATGCGCAGTATGGATGTACATGGACGAAACCCACGTGTTGTATCCTACGGAACATTCATGCCACCACCCATCGTTAAACAAACCGTATTTCAACTGATCGATCGAGCCTCCAGCGCCGTATACAAAGCGAAGCGCTCTTTCCATATCTTGAATCGCTAGTGCGCAATACAAAGCACCTGTGATTTCGGATAATAACCAATTGGAAATGTGACCTCTTTGGAGATGGTGATCCAGAATGTCCATGTAGATCCGGAACGATTTTTCAATGCCACGATGGTCTTCCTCGGTTAGCACATCGGCATCATGGATGATATCGTAAGGAATCGCTAGATGCTGGAAAAAATGCCCCTCCTGCACATAGCTTTGGCTGCAGCCCTTCTTTTTTTTCGGATATCCATGATCTTCATCAATGAAAAAACGAAAGAATTTCGCTACTTTTTCTGCATACTTCAATTCCTTGGTCAATGCGTAGGCATATGCGGCCGACATGATCCCATATTCTTCACTTGTGTTATAACAGTAGTCTCTCTCATCAACTGGCAGCGGCGGAGTCACTTCCCACTGATCTGCAACTGCGATAATATTGTCATACCCTGGCTTAAATGCGGCATGTGTATCAATCTTTGTTTTAACCGCTTTCCATTGTTCTTTAGAATGATAAATGTAGGGATGCTGTAAACTACGCATCGTTTTTAATGCCACTTGAACTGCACTTCCACTGTCTCCGCCTGCGATAAAACGGAGTAATGTCGTCTCATGCCCCCCAGGCACCATGCGCTCATGTACGTTAACCGTTGCTGTAACCTCCTGTTTCGCATTAGGCTCCAGTACGAATCGTGAAGGCGTGATGATCGGAAGCAAGGATTCCCATCCTTCAAATACCTGTTTGACGATTACACTTTGCTTAACCTCCGTGCAATTATGAATTGTCATCGTATAGACGACTTCATCACCAATCTCGCCGGCTTTGCCCCTTACATCGCTTTCCACATAAATATTCTGGCCTTTTCGAAGCTCCGCCCGAGTGAGTTCCGCTTCTCCCCTCAGCTCAAAACTTTTGAGGAAACGCCAAATATTCCCTTTACTCGTCTCCATATCAAAATCAGACAGCTTCAGGCTGACACGATGCTCTCCCGCACCTGCCAGCCAGATTGCCGCAGTAACAGACCGTTCATCGATGAACCTAGCTATAACGTTTACTTCAGTCTCTTCAACTGCTGTATTCATGACAAGCTCCAAGCCATGCCAACCCATGACATCCAGCGCCGTATCATTTCCTCTTTCAAAACCGATCGGATACCATCCAACAGCTCCATCCAGGGTTGGGAATTCCAATTTTAAGCCCACTTTCAGTTGATACCCATAGTCTCCTTTGATACCAGTCTGATGCCACTCTTCCAACATATTAAATCGAGTTGCCATCTGATTCACTCCTATCCTATACTGAGAATTGTTTTCTATGTCGTTATTGCTTGTAAAAGCATGACAAAAGAAAGCGACAATTGAGCTCGTACTCAACTGTCGCTCTATGCCAAATTATTTGCCGCCTTTATCCAAATAAGCTTGGAGTTGCTTTTGCAGCTCGGCGCGGACTTTGTCCATGCCAAGTGCTTTCAATTCACTGTTCAACTTGGCAGTTTGAGCTTCCCAGTCTTTGATCTGACCAGCTTTCAGCAGTTGAATGAATGGATCTGTTTTGGAGGTAATACTTGCAACTTCCGCTTTCACATTTGTACTGTCAAATGTAAACATGGCAAGCGGGGCTGAATAGTACGTATCTTTTTTCGCTGAGTATTCAAAATATTGGCGTGTTGTTTCATCCAAATCGCTGCTGAGTCTAATCATATTGGGATTCCATGACATTTCGTATCCGCTAAAAATATAGTTTTTCGACTCATCCAGTAATTTGATTTGATTGCTGCCTACGGCTTCCCAATGTTTCCCTGGAATACCGTATTCGATTAAATCGTGGTTTTCTTGGCTGCTGAATAACCAATCGAAATACTTCATCGTTCTATCTATGTTTTTAGAGGTAGTAGGAATTGCAATCGAGTTATTTGATCTGTAGTTCGTGCTGATGGCTTGCGGTTTCATATCACGAATATCTTTTCTCAGCACAAAAAACTCGAGATCTGCCGTAGAGATCGTTTCCTTCAGCTTCTTTCTGTCTGCAGCAAAAGAACTAATTGTGCCATAATAGGAAGCTGCTTTTCCTGACATAAAATAAGCTTTACTATCCTTTTGGCTAACAACGTCTTTCTCTAAATACTTGCTCCATTCCGCCCATTTATCGTATTGTGGGTATGCAGTCTTAGCCGTGTTGAAGGGAGCTGGCAACTTGGCAAACGCCACAGCATCGTCACCAAGCGCAGCCATATTCTGAACTTTCTTTCCGTCATCCGATAATTGAACAAGGATAGGAATACCAGCAATGCCAACTGTACCAACATTAGGAATCTTCGTATTACTTTCACCTGTCCAAATTTCCTGAAAGCCACCATTACCTTTTACCGCAAGAGGAGTCAGCGTTTTATCAGCCTCTTGTACTTTCTTATAGAAATTCTCTAGATCTTCGTAGCTGTTAATCTTACCTAAACCGTATTTCTCACGTAAATCTTTGCGAATATACACAACAGGCAAATCATAGAAATACTGCGTGAACGGAATCGTGTAGAGATGATTGTCAAAACGCTTATTCGCTTCTACAAATTCAGGAGTAAATGCCTTCTTCAAGCCTGGATAAGCGTCATTATTAAAATATTTATCCAACTGCACATAAGCACCTTGTGGCACAAGCTCCTTTAGATTCATGAAATCAGCGTCAAAAACGAAGTCAACCTCTTCACCGGCTGTCATCATTAGCTTCACTTTTTGCTTATGATCAGCACTCGGATTCCATTGAATATTTAATTTCGTATTCAGCGTGTCTTTGGTCCGTTTCTCGAATTCATCCATGACGAGCTGCATATCTTTCGGCGGATCGCCGAAAAGCATACCTTTCAGTGTAACAGGTGTCAATTTTGCAGGAGCTGTGGAAATAACAGCCGTACTAGCCTCTGGTTGTTTGGAATCGCTGCATGCCGTAGCCGTGCCCAACACTGCTAACGTCAACATCGAAGTTGAAATCGTTCTCATTTGCATGTCTATATCCTCCCTAATATTCCTCGTCTATACTAAACCGCCGATAGCGGAACTAGCCTTTCACTGCGCCAACCATTAATCCTTTGACGAAATATTTCTGCAAAAACGGATACAAGAATATAATCGGACCTATCGTTACGATCGTCGTAGCCAACCGAACAGTAATCGCTGGAGGGACAAAGTTTGGGATATTCACATCGGCTGAAACCTGATTAATATAGTCCAAATTGTTCATAATGCGCTGAATCAAATATTGCAGTGGAAACTTATGCGGATCGTTGATATATAACAGCGCGCTGAACCAGTTGTTCCAATAACTCAGTGCATAGAACAACCCAATCGTTGCAAGCGCTGGAAGCGAAACTGGAAGAATGATACGAAATAAAATGTAGGCATCGTTCGCGCCATCCATTTTTGCGGATTCGGCAAGCGATTCATCAATCGTTGCAAAGAAATTTCGCAGCAGAAACATGTTCCATGCGCTGATCATGCTCGGGATGATGAGCACCCAAATCGAGTCTTTCATACCTAAATATTTGGAAATCAACAAATAGGAAGCCACCAAACCACCATGGAACAACATCGTAAAATAAACGAAAAACGCGATTTTATTGCGATATTTAACCGATTTAACGGAAATGGCGTAAGCCATCGCGCTGGTGAAAATCATCGATAACATCGTGCCGACGAGGGTAACGAAGGTGGTTACGCCATATGCCCGAAAGATCGTATTATCTTCAAAAATCAATTTATACGCCTGCAGCGAGAATTCATTGGGAAAGAACGTATAGCCTTTCTTTAAAATCTCCCCTTCTGTTGCAAAAGAGCTTGCCAAGACCGAAATAAAAGGAATCAAACAGTAAATCGAGAACAGGGCAAGAATGAGATAAAATACGAATTTCAACAACTTATCTGATAAACTCTCTTGAATCATATGCAGCCTCCATTTCTTAAAAGATAGCCGAGTCTGGTGATGTTTTCTTAGCCACATAGTTCACTGTGATCACTAGGATGAACCCGATAATCGATTGTAAGAAGCCAACAGCGGCTGACATCCCCATATCCCCGAGATCCATCAATGCACGGAAAACATAAGTGTCGATTACATCTGTCGATGGGTAAAGAAGCGGATTTCTGCCAATAATCGCATAAATCATGCCGAAATCTCCGTTAAAGATGCCCCCGACTGCAAGTATGGTCAATAGAATGACTGTCGGCTTTAAGAGCGGCAGCGTGATGTAGCGAATTTTTTGGAAACGGCTCGCGCCGTCCATGGCAGCAGATTCATATATTTCCGGATTGATACCTGAAATCGTAGCCATATAGACGATGGAACCGAAACCGGCCCCATGCCAAATTTTCAACATAACGAGAATGGCTGGCCAGTAATGTGGAGAAGACAAGTATTGTATGGGATCAATCCCGAAAATACCTATTAATTGGTTTAAGAATCCTCCGTCTGTCGCCACGAAAGCCGTCATGAACATGGCAACAACCGTCCAAGAAAGAAAATGCGGGAAAATCATAACAGATTGGGAAATTTTCTTAAACCATTTGCCTCCAATCTCTGTTACCATAATCGCGATCGCTACAGCGGCAATCGTTCCGAATGTAATAAACAGTACATTCAGAAATACCGTATTGCTCACGACTTTAATCCAATCGCTGGAGTTGAAGAAAAATTGGAAGTTTTTTAAACCGACGAATTTACTGCCGGTAATGCCTTTCACCGCTTTGAAGTCTTGGAAGGCGACAACGATCCCCCCCATTGGCAGATAAGCAAAGACTAAGAACCAGACAACACCGGGAAGTGCCAAAAAGTACATAAATTTATTTACTTTCAGCTCATGAAAAAAAGCACCAACCGCACCGCGTTGTTTCTTTGCCTCCGATGCTTTCATCGTTGTTTGTGTGGATGTAATTGTGTTGCTCATCTTGTTTCCTCCTTTCACCAGGTCGATGACTCTACTCTACGTTTGTTCGTTTCTCTTTAAAAGTTTAAGATGTAGTCAAAATCACTGATTTTCACCGAAATCCATGTGTGAAATTACACCACTTTCATTCTTTTATGCCTTTATCATCTAAAAAAGCGAACTTATGCTGCTTCCTATAGTGATCCGGTGTCTTGCCGCAATGCTTTTTAAAAGAAACATAAAAGTAATTCGTATTTTCCATCCCTACCATCTCACCAATTTTGTTTGCCGGAAGATCGGTTTCAACGAGCAGTTCTTTGGCTTTGGCAAAACGGTATTCGCTCAGATAAGAGGTAATCGATTGTCCTGCAATCTCTTTGAATACTTTGCGCATGTAATTCATGGAGAGGCCGCCAACTTCCACCAATGACTCCACCGTTAAGTTCGAATCCGCATAATGCTCATGAATATACAGAATTATTTTATCCACAATCCACTTGTTCTTCTGTTGCGACTGCAAGTCTCTAGAGCCAATTGCTTGCTCACATACATCTAAATACCAAGCCTCAATTTCTTCTAACGTCTCCCTTTGATTGAGCGCAGCCATGAGTCCGCCAATATCCATGATTGATCCCGTACTGATCGGCATGGTCATTGCTTTAGCCGTTCGCGCTGTAGAAATGAGCAGTTGCGTCAAGCTGAGCATCATCTCATCAGGCGTAGCTTGACGGGTATAGGCAAGGAAGGATGCAAAGGCTTCTCTGATGCTCGCCATGTCCCCAAGTTTTAACTGATCCGTAATCTGTTTCTCTATGGCAGACACTTGGCTGTCTTGTAACGGCTCTCTTGACTTTTCAATACCTGAATGAATAATAGCTCCGTTCCCAGAGATGATGCGATACGTGGAAGCAAGCTTGGCTGCCTCCCTTGAGCATTCAATTTCCGATAAACGTAAGCTCTCCGATCCCACTGCAATCGAGACGGATAAATGTAAAAATCGAATCACATTGTCTTGTATGTCCTGCAGCATCTCCGTGAGATGGGGCTCAAGCTCAGCATTCTCATGCACGTTCACAATCATTGCAATACCATCATCGCCAGAGTCAAAACAAACTGCTGGCATTCGGTTAGAGCTAACTTCAACGGCTATATTCGATATCGCATATCTCAACAAGGCTATATCAGATTGCTTATAGGTGGCTAGCAGCTGACGGTAGGCATCGAGTCGAAGCAAGCATACGACATATCTCTGATAAACGAATTCGATCCCAACCCGAGCCAGTTTCCTAGCCATCTCCTCTTCGTTCGACCATCCTCCGGATGTCAGCAGGCGAAGCACCTCCTGCCTTTTGGCAGAACGATAATCCTGCACACTTAGCTGCAAATCCTGAATCTGATGATCTAAGTAAAAAAAAGTCCTTCCAATTACATCCAATTCGGATTCTCCTTGTGGCTTATTGTTCCCGCCGGAGGAGTGATTCACTTTCGCTAGAAGACGATGAATAGGACCGTAAATCCACTTCGTAAAGAATCCGCCTACTAACAAAACAATCAGAAGTAAACAGCCAGTCACCGTTAAAATGAACTTTTGTGTTTCCCTGACTTCGCTCAGGAGACTCTCATAGTCGATTAATCCGATGAACGTCCATCCCAGACTCTCTGATTTGATATAGGAAACCCGGTAATTGCGACCTTCTTTTTTAAACTCGAAAGTACCTTTCGGCGTAGGAGAATTGTTGATCGACTGAACATATGACTCCTCTGTTAAATTCGTGTTAATCATCTCATTCGTGGAGTGAGTAATGACAGTGCCCTGTTTATTCAAAATCATGGATTCAAACAAGCCGCTTTGAGCACCATTCATAACCATGCTTTGCAGTGTATGCTGGTCCAAGTTAAGCACCATCGCACCATTCGCCTCCTTGCCAGCAGCATTTGGAAATACGAGAGAAATCACATTCATCTCATATTTCCTATCATAAATGGCATAATCGATATGACGGGGATAAAAGATGTTCGAGCGATTCGGTTGCATACTGGCCAATAAATGGCGTACATCTGGGTCATAGAAATCGTCAAACGATTTGACGGTACTAAGTGAAGAGAAAGCCAGCTTCTTCTGATCATTCAGCAAGTAGATCGAATGGATCAAGGGATTCGTACTGGTTAATTCATAGAGCTTGTTGCCAATTCGACCAAGTTCACTCGTATTGAAATCCATATTATAAAAGCTCATCTGAATTTCCGGTCCGTTAAACAGACTTCCGAAATTAGTGAATGTCGATGTCAATAAAATGTTCGCTGTGTTGTATGACTGTTCAATAGCCGTATCTGTTGATCGATTAATCTGTTCCGTTAAATTTCGGGAAACTTTGGACGCGATGACAAACGTCAGCACGGCAATGACCAAAAGCCCTACCAGCAGATAGGACAATATGATTCGAATCAACATATTTTTATTTTTCAGGAAGGCCTGTAAGCTTTTCATCACGATCCTCCTCTGGTTTATGGCAAAAGAAAAAAGAGACAGCCGTTAGATAGGTCGCCTCTTTTTACTGTATCAGATGGATAAAGGAAGTTGGATGCAGTTTTTTAACACATGTATGCGCTTTTTTAAGTGTTATGCGAGGCTTATTCGTTAGATATCCAGTTCTCCTCATAATCAAAAAAGTCGAAGTCCGCATGCAGGCGAGTTCCTCGCAAATCCTGTGCACACAATCCAACGAAAGCGCCAGTAAATGATAATTTGCGCTGGTAGCTGTCCGCAAGATTGCCGGAATACAACGTAGGACCAATAATCTGCCACGACTGACCGTCAGTACTGTATGAGAATTGAATCGTATCGAAATTCATTGTTGCTTTGAGATAGATGCGCTCCCCTTCAGGAATCGCCACATAAACGTCCAATTCGTCATATTGCCCCTGATCGCTTACGATAATCGCCAGATGCTTGCCGAGTTGTTCATCATGCGATATGCGAAGATAGTAATGATCGGATTCATCATAATAGAGCACAAGACCCGCCATTTGGGTAAAAGCTTCCGGCTCGAACGACACGCATGTCACCATCTCACACTGGAAGCTTTGAATGCGTCTTGCCACGAGGCTTTGGTTATGCAAAGAGGTAAGTGACTCTCTTCCCTTCAATCGTAAGAACCCGAGACGCTCAGTTAAGCTTAACCATGACTCTTCTGCCGGAACGCGCAAAGTGTGCCAATGTACGCTGAGACTCGTTTCGTCGAAATCATCCCGAACCGGGTCCGGAGCAAACGGCTGCGGCGTGAGCTCCGTTGCCGGAATATGCAGCTGCGGCTGCTTCCCGCCTGCTGCTAGTCGCAGCCATCCGTCCGATGTCCACGCCACTTTTTGCAATGAGGTTTCTCGCCCTAATGGGCTGAGCTTGTTGCCATCCTGAAGAGGACGAGAACAAATGAACACCATGTACCAGTCCCCTAGCTGCGTTTCCACCAATGAGCCGTGACCTGCATTTTGCAACGGATGTTCTGGGGTATTTCTTGTCGTGATAATCGGGTAGTCCGGATCTACTTCATATGGACCATCTACAGAGGTTGCGCGCATGAGAGTTGCAGCATGCATCGGCCCCGTTCCCCCTTCGGCCACCAGCAAATAGTAATAGCCATCCTTCTTATATACCATTGGGCCTTCTGTCACACCCAAATCTGTCCCTTTGGTAATCAGCTTGATTTCACCAATCAGCTTACCTTCATCAGGGCAGAACTCCTGCATAATGATACCGGCGAATCTACTTTTGTTTTTCCGAAAATCCCACTGCATATTAAACAAATACTTCCGGCCATCCGTGTCGTGGAACAAAAAGTGATCGAAACCGCTGGAATTCAGATAAATCGGTTCAGACCAAGGCCCTTCAATTGAAGAAGCCGTCACGACATAGTTATGCAGATCTTTATACACGCCTTTTCGACCAACCACATTCGTAAAGCACAAATAAAAAGTACCATCGCAGAAACTTAAGGAAGGCGCCCAAATGCCGCCTGAACTTGGCACACCGCGCAGATCAAGCTGACTCACGCGATCCAGCGGACGCGTGAGTGGTCTCCAATTCATCAAATCTTTGGAGTGATGAATGAGCACGCCTGGGAACCATTCAAAAGTAGACGTTGCAATATAATAATCATCTTCAACCCGAATGATCGATGCATCCGGGTTAAAGCCGCGTAGAATTGGATTTTGAATCATGCTGTCGTGCTCCCCTTTACCACAAATACAAATCGTTCCCTTTTAGCTTGAAAATCGCTTCCATGAAATAGTAATCACCATAAATAATCGCATGATGATGGGTTGCCGAATGATAGGCACCTGTACCGTATTGAACCAAACTATCACTATCAGTTGTCCAATTGATTCGTGAGCTATCCAATGTTTGGAGCAGCTTCAACGCAGCACCAAGATAAAGATCCTTTTCATGCTCCCCTACAACTTTCGCAATTTCAATCAGACCACACGCTGCAATCGCTGCAGCCGTATCATCCTCGCGCTTCGGTTCTTTCGGCTGCCGGAAATCAACCGGAATCACGCCATCCGCAGGAATATTCGCGATAAAATAGTTGGCAATTCGTTTCGCGGTTTGCAGATACTCATCCTTCTGTGTATGAATATAGCTCATCATGTACCCGTACAACGCCCAAGTCTGCCCTCTCGTCCAGGAAGAGCCTTCTTCATAGCCTTGCCCGCCATATGTACGAACAACACCGCCTTCAAAAGGATCGAATTCCACAATATGATTCACAGAACCATCCGGTCGAACGAATGCTGTCATCCCCGTATCGGCATGCTTCATTGCGATTTGTTTGAACCGTGGGTCACCAGTTTCTTCAGAAGCCCAGTATAACAACGGGATATTGAACATGCAGTCGATAATGGCCCAGCCTCTTGTATCGGAGCCCTCTAAATCGTTCCACGCGCGTATGAAACCGCCTGCTAAATTAAAGCGACCTGCAAGAAGATTAGCTGCATGCAGCGCTCTTTTTCGAGATTCCGGATTTTGCGTTACTTTATAATTCGCCACACTTGTCGGCAACCACATAAATCCAACATCATGATGCAAGCCATAAAATTCATCAAAACATCGATCTAATTCTTTTTCAGAAATTTGCGCGATTTCTTTATATTTCTCGTTGCCGGTTTCGTGATGCATAAGCCACATCATGCCGCCCCAAAAACCATTCGTCCACCAATTAATTCCATCTGTTTCAGTACCTGTTGGGTTATCCACGATGCGATTATCGTGTGTGCCATTAATTGTTGTGAACGGAATTTTATGTTTGGACTTTTCGCTAACCCAGTCCATTTTCGTTTTTATTTTGCCAATCACATTCTCTAGCCAAATTTGGTCTTGTGCCTCAAGTATGCTCATTTCTCCTACCCCTTAAAGTTTATTTATTTTACATGATTTAATCATAACACTAGGTCATGTACAGTTTTTTATGTAAAATATGCGGTTTTTTTAGCAATTTCCAAAAGCTTATTCTGTTAGTTTGTCATACATCCAATCGTACGACAGTCTCCCGTTAATCTCATGACCACCCGGAAAAAGATCTGTTGCCAAATGATCCGGCTTTCCAATACTCGTGTAAGCAGCTTGAATCGCTTCGACTGCTACAATAAATCCTTCTTTGGGAAAAATGGGATCATCCAACCCAGACTCCAGAAACAGCGGTCTAGGTGCAATTAAGCTAATCAGTTCAGGTAATTCAGAATGATTCAGAATACCTGGGGTATAGTTACACAGACAATGGTGAACCGCAAGAATACTTTCCTTGAACGTGTTCGGGAAGCCTGCTAGCACAGTTGCTCGTAACCGTTCGTCTAGGACGGAGGCAATGAAGGCAATCAAACTGCCTCCTGAGAAACCCATAATTCCAATATGTTCTGGGTCTACTTCCTCTAGACCACTAAAGTATTCTAATGTACATATAGCCTCTTGAACACGGAGTCCCGTCAATGTCTTACCAACCATTAACAACTGAGCAGCCATCATATAACAAGAGCTGGGAGCATTAGGGTCTTCCCTTAAGTCTGATTGTAGCCTTCTCTCTCCAAATCCAACGACATCTGGTGCAATCACGACCATGCCACGATGAACCAATTCGAGGGCAAAGTTATGATAAATGCCAGGCTGACCTTCATCCCAAGAGCCGTCTGGATGCATGCCTAGAATTTGTCTACTCCCGTATCCATGACCGTGAACGGCTATTACGCCTGGCAGTTTTGTCTTCCCAAATCCCTTAGGTACTAAAATATACGTTGGGAAAGTTAATCCTGGAGTAGCAGATAGTTCTACCCGCTTTCTTATATAAGTGCCACAGTCCATTTCCTCCAAAAGCACGGGCGTATGATCTTCCTTTTTCTCAAAAGTACCGATGGACTGCGCTAAAACTTCTCTTAAATGTACTTTCCGATCGGCCGCTTGCGTGTTAGTATCTTGCCTATGTTTCTGCCGCGATTTTTCATATTCGGAAGCAAGAAAATGATCCGCTACCCACATGAGTTCATCCTCCTCATAAAACTGCATTCACTTGTTATGTGTTCCATATGAAAACTGTCGTAAGAGGAATACCCTTACGACAGTTGGTCATTTTGTTATTTTTTTGTAGCTAGGAAAGCATCGATTTGCCTTTGCATTTCGGTTTGAATTTTCTTCACCGCGGAGCTCGCTTCGGCTTTATATTTATCCCAGTACGTTTGAGGGTCAACTACACCATTAAAGATAGGATCCATGTACTTGTCCCGAAGTGTGTTAAGTTGAGCAACTTCATTCGCAACAGAAGCAGAATCGAAAGTAAATCCAGCTAATTTACTTGGTGTAAAGTTCTCACCTATTGCCGTGTATTTGTTCAGAGCAATCGTCTCAGCGCCTAGACTTTGATCATAGCGATCCAAAATTGGATTCCAAAGCCATGCATATGGGAACCAAGCATAATCATTATCAAGCTTCTTGTACTGATCGTCGCCTACAGGCTCCCAATTTTTACCCTTAATCCCGTATGCAAGCAAGTCGTAATTATCTTTTTGCTGTGTCCAGTTTAAGAATTGGATTGCACGCTCTTTGTTTTTGCTGACATGTGTCAGAGCAAGGAAATTCCAAGCTTGGAAGGTGGACACATTCACGCCTTTTTCTTGTTTAAATAACGTCACAGCTTCAATTTCGCCATTTACGCTTTTCTTCACGGCAGCCGCATCATCAGCATTCACACCGAAATCGTTGGTATTAATAATGGCTGCTTTACCCGCTTTATATTCAGCCTTGGCATCCTTAACAGATAGCACATCTTGATACATCAATTTATCGGTATACAGTTTCCTAACATCGGTAATCCAGTTCCAAACCGTTGGATCCATTTGATCAAACATGTTGTAGACCTTACCGTCGTTATTTTTCAAGAAGAGAACACCATTCGTACCAATTTGTGTATCATCAATATGGCTGTCATAATCAAATACTTTACGGAAGTTTGCCCAATCCATCGGGCCTTTGTTCGAGATTATCGGTGCAATGTTGGTTTCTTTTTCTTTGATGACTTTTGCAAAATTGATCAAATCATCGTACGTCTTAATTGGTGATATGCCGTATTTCTCTCTCAAGTCTTTACGAACATAGAAGATACGGCCTTGATAATAGGAATTTGTAAGCGGGATTGCCATAATTTTGCCGTTATATTTATTAGAATTCCATAATTGTTCGGATCTCGTTTTTAATATGTCTGGGCCATATTGTTTGAGTAAATCATCTAATGGTTCATAATAGTTACCTGCTATCATTTGGCTTAAGTGAACCCAGGGGGCATCAAATACTAAATCGACATCTTCACCAGATGCAAGTGTAACTTGTGTTTTCTGAGCGATATCAGAGAACGGTACGAAAACAACATTCAGTTTCACGTTAAGTGTACCCGACATACGTTTTTCCGCTTCTGCAATCACGGTGTCAAAATCTTTCGGGCGATCACCTGGAATCATGATTTTAAGTGTAACGGGCTCGTTCTTCTTCACGGTTGGAGATTGTTGTGCGCTTGATGCAGTTGGGGAAGTTGTGGATTCCGCCGCCTTATCTCCATTGCTACAGCCTGCCAACACGGCCATAACTGTAACAGCTGTCATACCTAAGCTAAACCATTTTTTCATTTCTGTGTGCCTCCCTTTATAGTCCATCTTCTTTATATGCTCAACCGGCATTATCCGGGGAACAACATTATCCTTTAATTGCACCAACAGTCAAACCACTGACAAAATATTTCTGAACGAAAGGATATACCAATACGATAGGTCCGATCGTTAGGCATACAGTAGCCATTTGAACAACATTCGTAGGTGCTGACACCGTATAGGAAGTACTGCTTCCTGAAACATAGGAAGAAACATTTAGGTTCGAAATGAGCTGACGGATCATCATTTGAAGCGGATGCAGCTTGTAATTATCGATAAATAGAAGGGATAACCACCAGTCGTTCCAATATTGCAGCGCATAAAATAGCGTTATCGTAGCAATGGCCGGTGCCGTGATGGGCAAAATGATCTTGAAGAAAATTCGAATTTCTCTGGCTCCATCAATGGTCGCTGATTCATTAATTTCATAAGGCAACGTCCGATAAAAGGATACGAGTATAAATGCATAAAATGGATTTAACAAATACGGTAAAATGAGTGCCCAAACGGAATCCTTCAGATGCAGCCAGTTTGCGATCAAGATGTAGAATCCGACCAGTCCGGCGCCAAAAACCATCGTAAAATACGTAAGGAATGAAAGGATATTGCGATATTTAAACTTACGGTTAGCTATTACATAGGCATACATCGCTGTAATGATTACAGAGAGTGCTGTTCCTAGAACTGTGACTAGAATAGAGACCCGGTAACTACGAAAGATTTGATCGCCTTGTAAAATGAATTTATACGCATCGAGCGTAAGAGCGCTCGGTAGCAATTGATACCCATGTGCCATAAAGCTGGCTTCAGAAGCAAAGGAATCAATGAAGACGAGCCAGAATGGCACGAAGCAAAACAAAGCAAACAACAAAACAATTAGGTTCATACCCAGTCCAAATGTTTTTTCACCCAACGACCGGTTCTTCAGATTATCATTCAAACGGTTAACCCCCTAGAACAAACTTGAATCTTTATCGATTTTGCGGACTAATCCGTTAAACACGAGGATACAAATCAATCCCATAATAGATTGATAAAAAACAACGGCTGCCGACATGCTGAAATTCCCTAGCTGACGCAAGGCACGGAACGAATACGTATCAATGACATCCGTTGTCGAGAAGAGGACTCCGTTGTCACCAACGATTCCATAAATCATGCCAAAGTCGCCATAGAAGATCCGACCGACACCCAGTAAGGCAAGCATGATAATAATCGGTCTAAGTAACGGAATTGTGATGTGGATGATTTGTTGAAACCGTGATGCACCATCAATTTGGGCTGCTTCATAATAATCGGATGAGATTCCAGTAATAGAAGCTAGGAAAATAACCGAGTAATAGCCTGCAAATTTCCACACATAGATGATGGTTAAGATGGCGGGCCAAGCACCCGACTTCTGGAACCAAGCTACTTCGGGCAGTCCCATGGTGATTAGGAACTTGTTCAGCAAGCCATCACCTGTATTTAAGATCGCAAACACCATTAAACTAACCACTAACCATGAGATGAAATAGGGCAGGAATATAATGGATTGTGCTAGTTTTTTAAACAACTTCACACGAATCTCATTTAAGAAAATCGCAATGCTTGCAGAGACGAGTAAACTGAAGATAATGAATAAACCATTTAGGAACAATGTGTTGAAGGTTACCTGAATCCAATCATGACCTTGAAAGAAGAATTTGAAATTATCAAATCCAACCCAGGGACTTCCCCATATCCCATTGGCAAGTTGATACTTCTTAAACGCGAGCAAATGGCCCGACATAGGGACGTAAGCGAAAATAAGTAGAAATAGAAGACCAGGCAATGCCAATATGTAGAGATCGACATTTTTTCTGATTTCTGTGAAGAAACCCATCTGTTAATCACCTCAAACCTTTTTTGTTGTAATGGTAGCTCTTGTCGATGTGCTCATCATAATTCGCTGAGTAAGGACTGGTAAAGTCAGAAGATTGACGATTCAGTCCTTCAAATGGCTGTACAGATGCGAATAGCCATATTGAATACAACGAAGCAGAATAAGTACTTTCATGAAGTAACTACCTTTCTTATAATAGAAGTTAGCTACTATAGGGGGATACTCATGAAAATCATAACTCGGATCAAAATGCCTCTGCTGTTGCCAATGCTCAGCCTGTTATTCATGATCTTACTTACATTTACCTTATTCATGTCTTACGAATATTCCAAGCAAGCAACTGCTGACGTCAACACCTTCTCTTTAGCTAAAATGCGGCATTCTTATCAAAACACCTTATTTACGTTTGATCATATCCGCTCGTTTGGCGTAAGCACCTATCAGGATACCGCAATTAGCTATTGGCTTATCACGGATCAGCGAGATCCACTCAGTGATGCAGATGCTTTCAATGCAGCTAGCCGCTTCGCATCCCTACAACCTTTCATCCATTCCATCTATTTGGTAAATACGAAAACGCGTAAAATTATAGACACCTCAACGAGCCTGCAGGATTTCAATACTTTTCAAGATCAAGGAATAATTCGAAAAATTCTAGAGGAACGTCCCTCTTACATTTCCTATTTCAATCATACGGTCGGCAATGAGTCCTTTATTGGAATGATCATGCCAAACACACAGTCAACGAATTCTGGCTACTTAGTCATTCTGCTGAATAAAGATCAGCTCCAAAAGTTCCTGCTGCAGAATGAAGATACCGTTGGTTTACAGATCAATATTACGGATAAAAATAAACAATTAATGCTTGGTGAGAGCATTTCGAATGTTGAGCTTACGGATAACTACTATCAAGTTCCGGACAAGCCGTTTCAACCCATTGCATATTCACTTGGTAAAGATCAAAGAAAGATTTCATCTGCCGAGCTGCCGATTGAAAAATGGATCATGCATTTTGTTGTCGATGAAAGCTACTTGACTCAAAACATTGATTCTTTCAAACAGAAATTAGCCTTTTGGTGTATCGTTCTCATGATCCTCATGCTGCTATTATTCGTTTGGAGCTCACGCCGAACATTAAGTCCTTTTCGTAAACTATCCGAGGAATTGCAAAATAAGCTTGGTCTTCATTCGATTCAACAATCCGGTGCTGATGCGGACATTATTCGAAGTGGATTTACATATCTCATGGATTCTCTTCAGGATATGAATCATTCACTCAAGGATTATCGCCATATTGCGAAAGAAGAATTCCTACGCCAATGGCTGCTGCAGGGTACAAAGCTTGAAGGAAATATTCGTAACGAAGTGTCTCCGCTATTGGCATGCGAACACCTTTATCTAGCCATCTTACGGGTTGAAACCTACAAGTATTTCGTAGATACGTATAATTACAACTCACGAAAGCTGCTAAAATATGCCATGGGCAATATTGCACAAGAAATCTTTCACGAAGCAGATTACACGTGTGAATCCGTTGATATGGGCAGTGATCATATCGTTTTATTGTTGGGTGCCCGTGACTTCACCGAGAATAGAAGTCAACCAGATATGAAAGAATTCTTAGAAAACGTAGGAATCAAAATCGAAAAATGGCTGCAAATTCGAACCTCCCTCGCTTTGAGCAGTACCTTATCTATCCAGGATAACTTACGCCAATCCTATCAAGATGTGTATGAGCTATCGCTCCTTAAATTTTTTAATGGGGAGAATAAGATTTATTGTGACGCTGACTTGGAAGAGAGCTTCCAACAAGAACAAATCTATCCGGATCAAAGTGCTTTAAACGAACTGATCCAAGCGATTAAGCAGAATGATGCGGAACGTTCTACTGCGCTACTAGACCGATTACTGGTCCAACTAAAGCATATTTCCTACTCAGAGTGCTTGTTCCAATTACAAATGATCGTCTATAGCTTATATAAAGCATTTAATAAGGTCACAACGATGAAGGATTCCGTCTTGGAAGAGTTCCGTACAGATCGATTTTCTTCACTCGCTGAAGCACAAACTTGGATCGAACAAGAAATCTTCAGTATCATGGAGTCCCTCAGCCAGAATCAAATTAGCGGCCGCAAGGGGGAACTGGTTCAAGAAATCATTGAGTATGTGCAGGATCATTTACAAGACCCTCTCCTATCAACGGATATCATCGCCGACCATCTTGGCTTCTCATCCAGCTATTTAAGACACCTTTTCAAAGAGGCCACAGGAGTCACTTTAGCCGATTTCATCTTGCTTCAGCGTATTGAGCAGGTCAAATATTTACTCGTCAACACGGAGGATACGTTAGCTGTCATTGCATCCAAGACAGGATTCCAAACCAGAAGCCACTTCTTCAGCGCTTTTAAAAAGGCGACAGGATGCACACCAAGTCAGTATAGAAATGAATTTGTAAAAGAGTAGACTTTCGAGAACGATAAAAAGCAGTCATAGAGGCATATCCTCTTGACTGCTTTTTGGTTATCTGGAGCTAATTGATCCACACTAGAACACGATTAGCCCTTCGTTGCACCCGCGGCAATCCCTTTGACAAAGTATTTCTGCAGCGCGATGAACGCGATCAAAACAGGGATAATTGAAATCGCGGTACCTGCAAATACCATATCCCATTGGGAAGCATATTCGCCGACGAAGCCGAAGATTTCAACAATCATCGTTTTAGGCTTATCCGAAGGCAGCACCAAGCTTGGCATCAAGAAGTCGTTCCAAATGCCTAGACCGTTCAACACGACCAAGCTCGCAGTACACGGCCCTAGCAACGGGAATACAATGCGCCAGAAAATGCCGTACTTGGAGCAGCCGTCAATTTCAGCTGCTTCCTCAATTTCACGCGGCACCCCTTTGAGAAAGCTTGTATAAAGCAGCACGCCGAATCCTACCGAACCGGAGATATAGATGAGAATTGGCCCACTCAAGCTGCCGTAGAAGCCCATCATTTTCATCTCTTTGAACAGTGGAATCATATAGACTTGAAAGGGAATCATCATGCCCGCTAGAAAGTAGATATAGACCATATTCGTCCATCTTTTATTCGTCCGCTCAATCGCGTAAGCGGCCATTGGGATAATCGCAATCATCGCGACAATCGAGCTCAAGGTTAAAATGATCGAGTTTACCATGGCTCTAGGGAAGTCGGTTTTGGTCCACAGATACACAAAGCTGTCTACGTACCAGCTGGTCGGGAACGAGATCGCATCCCGCATAATCGCACCGTTGCTTTTAAAAGCGGAAATCAAGCTGAAGTAAATCGGGAAGAAGAAGATAATGGCAAGGATAAGTGTCAGTGCAAAGAGTAGAATCTCGAGTATGCTTTTCTGTTTTCTCATCTTATAACTGCACCTCCCTGCTGCGAAGCAGCTTAATTTGAACGAGTGATACGATTAGGATCAGGATAAAGAGGACAAGCGATAGCGCCGTACCAAAACCTTGTCGTAGTTCGCCAAATCCGACTTTATAAATAATGTACGTCAATGTTTCGGTAGCAAAACCAGGTCCACCATCTGTCATGACGGCAATCTGATCGAATATTTTGAGGGACGCAATCATCGACAACATCATGCACACCGTAAAGGCACCTGCCAGCAGAGGGAACGTGATGTGGCGGAATTGCTGCCAGCGGTTCGCTCCATCAATACTTGCGGCTTCTGACAGTTCTGGCGGAATGCCTTGCAGACCAGCCAAATAAATAATCATATAATAGCCGGCGCCTTTCCATACAGTTGCAAAAATGATAGCGATCAATGCGTAATCCGGATTTCCAAGCCAATCAATATTCAAGAAGGAAAGATGCAGTTTATCGAGCAATTGCGTAACTACACCGAAGTTGTAATTCAGAATAATCGTCCAGACAAATCCCATTACAATCCCGCTGAGAAGCGTCGGGAAGTAAAAAATACTGCGAAACAAGTTGCGGAACCATTTCACCTGATCTACCAGCATCGCCAGCAGCAAGGCAACGGCATTTTCTATAATAACTAAGACAACGGACAGGATTAACGTATTTTTCAGCGCATTATGTACGCGCTCACTGTGCCACATCTCTACGAAATTATCAAATCCAATGAAGCGAATATCCGGACTAACGCCGTCCCAGGATGTAAAGCTAAGGTAGATACTACTCGCTGTCGGTACCATGACGAACAAGGTATAGAGGATCAGTGCAGGAATAAGAAACACGACGGAAAAGGTTAGCCATTTTCTTTTTCTTTTAATAGGCTGTATGGTGTTCATTCTCTTATGCCTCCTATTGAATTTTGAAGGCAGTAGCAGGAAAACCTCCGCAAGTGACGCAGAGGTTCTCCGTTTGCAGCCTTTTTATTTCTTATTTTTTCATTGCCTTCACTTCAGTGTCCCACTCAGCATCCGCTTTTTTCAAGTAATCAGCACTGAAATCACCTTTTACTAACCAATCTTGAACGGATTTGTAGAACCAGTTACGGAATTGCGGAGGGATTTGGTTAGCTCCCCAGAAGTTATTGATTTGAAGCGATTTCTTTACATTCGGGTCTGCCATCATCGTCAACACTTCTTGCAATTGCGGGGAAGCTTCATAGTTCATTTTTTCTTTTGTTGATGGGATTGCGCTTGCAACTTTCAAGTATTTCGGATATTGCTCTTTGCTGAAGAAGAATTTGATGAAATCCGAGATGGCAGCTGTTTTATCGGCATCTTTCGCTGCATTCGCTGATAAAGACCAACCTGCTGGTTGTGCAAGACCAACAACGTTTACTACACCTTTTTGATCCGGTACAGGGTACCAGCCGAAGTCAAATTTCGGATCCGCTTGTGCGATCGTTGGGAACATCCAAGGACCAGAGAACAAGCTTGCTGCTTTACCAGTTACGAGCATGGAAGCCGTTTGATTATCCGCCGTACTCATGTAACCTTTGTCCACGTAACCTTTGGTGAACAGATCTGTCATCAGTTGCATCGCTTTCGCAGGACCAGCATCTGTAAAGCTCACTTTACCTTCAGAACGCTTAGCGTTCCAATCCGCATCATTGATGAAAACTTCGTCGATCAAGAATTTATTGACCCAGAAGCCCCAGTGGAAAATATCTTTACCACCGACTACGATCGGTGAAATGCCTTTTGCTTTCAGTTTTTCTTGAGCTGCGATGAAATCTGCATATGTTTTAGGCTCATCTGTAATGCCTGCCTCTGCGTAAGCTTTCTTGCTGTAAATAATCCCTTGGGGTGCAGGTAGCGAGATTGGCGCATTGTAGACCTTGCCGTTTACTTGTGGCACACTTTCAAACAAACCTTGTAGATCTTTGGGAAGTTCAGCCAACTTGCCGGCGTCTGCGAACAATTGTGTATCACGCATTTCCACAAGATCTGGGAATTCGCCAACTGCATCTTTCGTTTTCAAAAAGTCTAGGTAAGCAGCTGTCGTTGTTTCACTCAAATCTTTGATCTTTACATTCGGGTTTGCTTTCGTGTATGCAGCAATGGCATCCGCTACTGCTTGTTTGGTCGCTGGATCACCAGTTGCATAAATGACACTGAATGTTACGTCTTTCTTCGGAGCCGTCGTCGCTGCAGCTGTGCCAGCTGGAGCGGCGCTTGAAGTTGAAGTTGCGGAATCACTGTTGTTACCGCAGCCTGCCAATATGAGTGCTAATGCTGTCGATCCTACGAGTACTTTGGAAAATGTTTTAACCATGGTTGAAAGTAACCTCCCTTTAATATCTAGCTTCTTGTGAACAACTCAAGCTGTGTGCTTCGACTCATCAGGTACTGTTCTGTTCCTTGATTTAAGACTAACATACGCCCAAATCGTTTAGAATGAAGTTTTTTAAGCTCGATATGCATGAATTTAAGAAGATGTGATCGCATGCTTTGGAGATAATCGACATAAAAAAACAGCTTTCGCCAACGCTTCAAAACGAAGCTAAGCAGAAGCTGTTCCCCAGAACAATTAAAATTCCTAACTAGTTCCCCTTGATTTGACTCTTATATTCTTGCGGAAGCTTGCCATAACTTTTCTTGAACATGTCGCTGAATTGCCTTGGATTATGGTAGCCCACCTGCTCAGCAATTTCGTAAACGAGCAGATCTGTTTGCAAGAGCAATCGGACTGCATTTTTCATCCGGATGTTCGTGACGTACTGCTTAAAATTCTCATGCGTGTGCTTTTTAAAGAAGCTGCTAAAATAATACGGGTTCATAAACACTTGGGAAGCCATGCTTTCCAGAGTGATATTTTCGCTATAGTGCTCCTCAATATATTCCTTAATAATCTTCATCTGCTGCGCTTCGCGGCTACCGCCTGCAGTGCTTACTTGTTCCAGTATGTCCAAAATGCGATCCGTTATGAAATCTCTAAGATCACTAAAACGGTGAAATTGATGCATTTGCTGCTGCCAATCTTTCAGCTGTTCCGGCGACACCTGAAGGGCGATCCCCACTGCCAACATTTCCTCCATCAAGTCTGTTAATAAGGCATACGCCATTAATACCGCGGATTCTTTGCGACCATTGGCATTGTTGGCTGCTTGCTCAAAGAAGCTCCCCAACAGCTCCTGCACCAACTGCTTATCCTTGGCAACGACCGCTTTAATCACGGCCTGCTTGGTATCTGCCAAAAGATGATCTGATCTGCCACTCCGTTCAGTCTGTGACCAGGACAGAATCGTCCCTTCCGTTTCAAAATAGCTATAGTTCATCGTCTCAACAGCCGAGTTATAGGACTGTTTAATGTCCTGCAGGCTGAGCACCGGCATTCCGATACAGATCGTCACATGAATTTTAAGATAAAATAAAATCTTATCCCGCATTTCGCTCGCAAGATGCTGCAAATCATCCTCAACACGCATGTGATTCACAATGACGCATAAATTTTCGCCTTTTCGAATGACGAGACCGCTGCCATAAAGTTGGATCAGCTCATCTACTAAATTGGATACCGCAAACACTACTAGACGCTTCTCATGCTCCCCCCATCTGCCATCCTGTAACTGTACATGAACAAGCTCAACATACAGCACGCTGAAACATGGGTCCATAAACTGCGTATTCAAGGCCTGAAGCTTGCGCTGTGCTTCCTCCCACCGAATATCTCCTTGGGTAAGCCTGTCAAATAGCTCCTCGAGCTGCGTCTTCTTATCTTTTTGTTCATAAACGGCCAGTTTACCTTTGGAGGATTGGTCTTCATTCGCTTCCTTCAGCTGCGTCATCGCTTTCCCTACCGCCTCGAGCAGCAGACTCTTCTCGATCGGCTTCACCAAATAATCGACCGCACCGAAGGCTAACGCATCCTTGGCATAGGAAAACTCCTGATACGCACTGACGAAAATAATTTTCGTATGCAACTGCCGCCGTTGTACCTCCTTGATCACATCGATGCCCGAACCGTCCGGCATGCTAATATCCGTGATGACGAGATCAGGCCGCTTTAGTTCAATCTGCTCCATCAAACCTCTGCCGGTCATCGCTTCACCTACGATCGTAATGCCTAGCTCTTCCCATGGAATGAGCTTTTTTAATCCTTTGATAATGATCGGTTCATCATCAGCTAGAATGGCGTTCAACACGGACGCTCACCTCTTTCGTTAACGGAATGACTAAACGGACAGTAGTACCAATATGTTGGCTGCTGTTGATCTCTACGCCATAACCATGCCCATAAAGCGCCACAATGCGCTCATGGACATTAATTAGCCCTATACTGCTCCCTATATCTAGCGAGCTGCCCTTAGCCAACTTTAGCCGAACCCGTTCAAGTGTATCTTCACTCATCCCTACGCCATCGTCGTCCACCGTGACACTAAGCAGGTTATCTGGTAGCTTTTCAATTGAAATGCGAATCGTACCTTTCCCTGACTTTGGCATAATACCATGATAAATGGCGTTTTCGACGATCGGCTGCAGGGACAGCTTCGGAATCGCACAGTCCATTAAGTCCGCATCGAACCGGAAGTCTAAACCTAGCCTATGCTCGCCGTACCTGATCACCATCAATTGAAAGTATTGCTCCACATTCGTCTTCTCTGACTTGATTGTAACGGTTTCTTCACCGTAATCGAGTACATACTTGAGCTGATGTGATAATGACAAAATCATATCGCCCACCTCGTTCGCATCTTCCGCAACAGCGCTCATCCGAATCACTTCCAGCGTATTGTACAAATAATGCGGCCTGATCTGGCTTTTCAATGCGTTCAGTTCAGCTTGCTTCTGCTTAATCTGCGCAACATACACCACGTCAATGTATTCCTTCAGTCGCCCTACCATTTTATTAAAGCCATGAGAAAGAAGCCCCAACTCATCCGCTGTCTTCACGGTTACATTCGTATCGAAATTACCGGATTCCACCTTCGCCATTTCTCGCGTAATACTACGAATCGGATTAGAAAAGCGATTCGAGAACCAAACTGCTACCACAATCAACGAAACGATACACAGGCCAATGACAATCGTAATCGTCCGTATGAGCTGTTCGACCTTGAGAAACAGTTCTTTTTTATAAAACTCACCGACAATTTGGATGTTATTCTCTGCTGTTGCCTGTTGCAGATGTAAGAAATCATCCGACGTATTGGCGTGGAAAACCGTACCGATTAGCTCTAATTGATTGCTGTATAAGATAATCCCCTGATTATCTACGACATAGACTGTATCTTGTTTATTCAGGACCATCTGTTTAAAAATCTCAGTAAACACACCAAGTCCCACGTCCATGTAAAAGGTACCGACAATATCACCTTCAACCTTGGATGAACCCAGTACATCCGTAAGGTTGCGGCCAAACGTCATCACTGGATCCGTAGCCCCAAGAAAATAATCCTGTTTGTGTGTCGGGAAAAAGCTGAGTCCGTTACGATTGAGCTTCGTCTGCTCTTTCCATTCGACCTTTGGATATGGATATTGGTAATCCAGAGCAACATTGTTCTTAGATAGGCTTTCAAAAGTCCCGTTCGGCAGAACAAAAAAGACACTTTGCAGATTACGTTCTGTATACAACACCGTTTGCAAGAAATCGTTAATTGTCATCGTTAATCTGATGTCTTTTTCCTTGCTTTGCGCTGCAATTGCTTGTCCCAATTGGCCATAGAGCCCGCCAACCCCGTAGGAGTACATGAGTTTGGAAATGTTGTTATATTTGACAAACATATCATCCACATTTCGGCTCGCAAACAGCAGCATTTGCTCATAGTTATTCGTCGCATAACGCTCCATGAAGCCGCTGAACGTCTGCAGGGAAATATAACTTAGAATGAGCAGTGGGATGAGACCTACCGAAATGAAAGAGAGTGTAAATTTGGCAAAAATGCTTTTGTGCAGCCGAAAAGGGTTCGATGCCATCTGTGACCCGCCTCATGCTTTCGTTTTAGAATAAGTCTATTTTAACAGAATTCGCACGTGATACTACCGATGAAATTTAACATGGAAGTGCGCTTTTTTAAGATATGAGAAAAAACGCCACCCATACGGATGCCGTTGTCGGAAGAAGCCGCTCTTATTATTGGATCTGATCAACCGGAAAATAAACCGTGTATGTCTCATCTTTTATTTCATAGAGAGGAATGAATCGTATTCCCTTTTCTTGCCCCTTCGTTCGATAGTAGCCAATATTCCACCAGCTGTGGTTTCTTTCACGATCCGCAACGAGCATTGTATCTGGCAATGATGGATTCCCAACCAATCTATGTTCACGCTCAATCAACCCCGCCAATACGATTGGCCCATCCATAAAAGCTACCATATCTTCTACACCAGGAAGTGGCTCGGTTGTCAAAGACTTCGGAAACTCGATTTGTACGAGATCCCCATTGCTCCACGATTTACGAATTTCAATGAATGATTGTGGTCTTACTGGATCAGTCAGTTGGACGCCATTCACGTAAATAATTGGCTCATCTTTTACCCATCTAGGTACTCTAAGTTTTAAAGTAAACTCAGTAGCTTTGTCACAGGTTATCTTCAAACTATATATAAATCTGTCCGGTCGATGTACAGGTATAGGTGGCATATTAATCTTCGTTATAGCCGTCATGCCCTTAACATTCCAATTATTCAAAGGATAGACACCATATTGCCCGTCCTGCTTAAGACTAATGGTAATTGCAGTATCCTCTAGTTTCAGATTAACTTCAGCTGGAAGCCACTGGCACACGGCCACTCCCTCTTTATCCTCCATGAAAATCTGCTGGTCATAAGATGCATTCGCTTGTACAAGCGTACCATGGCAGCACCAAAAATGCTGGGTAGGCGATCCCCATTTCTTATGACTCCCTGCGCCGATTCCCAGAAAATACGAGATCATGCCTGTTTCTCCATGCTGGTGAGCAAGAACTCCGTTATAGAATCTTCTCTCCCAATAGTCTGCATATTCGGGTTCACCGGTCCATCTGAGCAGCACATGCGCAAGCCGCATCATGTTGTAGTTAACGCAATGTTCCTGCCCTACGCCCATCCTCTCCGCCATTTGACCCGGGGGTATCCATAATTCACCATCATCCCCAGCCCCAGTGCAGTAGTATCCTCTATGCGTAACCGCACAACTCCAAAACGCCTCCACGACCTCTCGAAAACGCTCCTCTCCCGTTACTTCCCACGCTCTAGCGGCTCCCAAAATTTCAGGAATCTGCGTATTCGCATGCTTATTGGTCAATACATCTTGTCCCCGCAACAATGCGTCAAAAAAACGACGGCGATCGTAACGATGGATTAATGTAAGATGTGTTTCATCTTGCGTTACACCATACAGATCTGCCCATACCTCCAACATCCCGCCTGTTTCTAAATCAAGGAGGTCATCCATTTGTTCTCGGCTAAACTGCCCCGTCCAGCGGTAAAACCAAGATGCCAAACCACGTATTAGATCGAGTGCTTGTTTATTTTGACCAATTGTATACATGTCGTATAGCCCCATCAAAAGCTTATGAATCGTGTAATGCGGTGCCCAGACATACTTTCCTTTGGCTATTCTGTTCATGTAAGACTCTGGGAATGCGGCAAGCCATTCGCCACCATTCGCCTCCTGACAACGCGCCAATTCTTGGACGATGTAATCCGCTTTAGCCTTAACCAGCAAATCTTCGGTTTGCGCATATATACGAGCTGCTGCAGATAACCAATGCCCCATCATATGGCCCCTCAATTCGCATGTGGGTGATTCCCATCCCCAATGCCAATGTTCGGGTCCGTCCATACTCGTAGTAGTCGCGCTTGTCGTCCCCCCATTTCCACTGTAGCTCCACAAACCGGATTCCAGATAGAAATTACGAAGTAAATTTTCATTTGTTAAGCTTAAGACATACTTCTTATTCAGCTCGAAGCGTGCTGTCAGTGGTCCCACGGACAATTTAACTCGTCCTACTGGATATTCATTCATTTTTGTTATACTCAAAGGTATACCTCCATTTTTTTGTATCTTTAGAATATTTTAAACTCTAATAAGTATTGATAAGAATGCACAAAACAATAGTTTACATATACTTTCTTTGGGTATATCCTAATGTTAATTTGAAAGGAGGAATAAAAAATAGATTCGTTAGTTTATCTATTCGGTGATCGATTTCCTATGGTACGAGATATCGGCTGGAACCAGGTTGACGATCTATATACCCATCACGATCGCATATTGGACTTCGACGTTTTTGTTTTTGTGACCAAAGGCAGCATGCAAGTCGTTGAGGGAACCACGGATTATATCATTAATGAACAGGAACACTTGTTTCTGAAAAAAGGACTTCATCATTGGGGACGCCCTGAAACATTGCCAGGAACTTCATGGTTTTGGGTACACTTTAATTCACCTGTATATGACCACTCTTCCTATAAAGAGCAATCCCCTTTACCCGAAATTGATTTCTTTTATCCTGATCACTATGCCTACCGATTCCCAATGCCAAAGCATGGAACTTCGCCTTTTCATCGAACATTAGAAAACAAATTACAAATGTTAGTGACGGACTTTGGCAAACCTACGGAACATGGTATGGTCCAACTAAGCATTCAAGTGTATCAGTTGTTTTTGGAACTTCATAAAGCGACGAAGGCATGGAGCAAATCTACAAAAAACGTAGGGAAAGGGGAAGCTGTTGCTGGGCGAGTTATGAATTTTCTTAAACAGCATACAAACGAGGATTTTGATTCTGAGAAGCTAAGCAGCCATTTGAATTTAAATTATAGTTACGTATCCGCAACCTTTAAAACTCAAACAGGACTGAGCATTATTGAGGCACATACGAAATTAAGAATAAACAAAGCGATCGATTGGATGCGAAACACTTCTCTCAATGTATCTGAGATTAGTGAGAGATTAGGATATAAAAATCCTTACTATTTCAGTAGGGTCTTTAAAAAAACAATTGGGGAATCACCATCTGCATATTTGAGTCATTTTTATAAGACATAGAAAAGGCAAATGTATTTCATTCGCCTACTCGAATAACAATAATAAATTATTATTCGGATACATAAAAAACTCAAAACCCCTACGGTTTATCGTAGGGGTTTTGCTCATTATTCAAGGACACATATTATCGAATTTTATCAGTAGGAAGGTTTTGTCATTTTCAAGCGCCGCTATTCCCTTTCATTTGGACAAGATATGTTGACACTAGCCCTTACTTCTTCTACCGTATACAAAATATAAGGTAAGGGCAGACATAATCATCAAAATGACAGAATAGACCAGAGTCAGCGCTTTTGTATCAGCTACCGCATCTGCGTCTGTGCTATTTTTAATAACGATTCCAAGCGGCTGGTACAGAGGGTGATACAGAAATACCGTCAAGTCATAATCCGCCAATATCCCGTTGAAATTCAACGCAAGGACTGCCAGCGTGGATGGAAGAATGATGGGCAGAAGGACCCTTCTGAAGGTATAAAAGGATTTGGCGCCCAGATTTTTGGCTGCATCCTCTAGATTACTGTCAAGACTGAAGAAGGATGCCTTCACCATACGAAGGGTAAATGGAATATGAACGATCACATAGGCAATGAAAAGCAACCATACGGATCCGACCAACACGTTATTGCCAATAATAAGCCTCGGTGTGCCAAAGGTGACAATCAGGCCGATTGCAATTAATGTTGAAGGCAGCATCCAAGGGATCAGCAGGGAATACTCCAGCATATTGGTCCAGGTGTTCTTATATTTATGCAAGATCCGGGAAGCCATTAATGCCAAGGCCACGACGGTAATTGATGCTGCCGCTGCATAGCTGACACTTACCAGATATGGTTTAAAAGCGGAAAGACTAGAAAACACATGGATGTAATTACTTAATGTCAAATTGCCGAAGGAAATCGATGCTTTTGCAATGCTTTGGGCATCTGTAAAGGAAAAAGCTATAATGAGAATGACCGGGATGATATAGATCAGAAACAGAAAATATGCCGCAGCATGGGTAAGCACATTCGCAAGCTTATTATTAATTTTTTGTTTAACCATTTCGGATTTAACTTTGGATACTGACATGAAATTTCCTTTTCTTTCAAACCGAATCATGATTGAAAGCAAAAGCATTGTTGCCAATCCGAGAACGAGCGCGAGCAGTGCGGCCAAATCTTTCGAATAAGTGCTGTTGGCGAAGGCAAGAATCATAGGCGTAATGGTTTGAAATTCCGTCCCCCCCAAAATCAGAGGCGCCGAAGTTGCCGCTAATCCTGTAAGAAAGAGGAGGATCGTCAGCGCATAAATAGTTGGCTTTAAAACGGGAAGAACGACACGTCTCAGAATATAAAAGCTCGATGCCCCCATGTTTTTCGCTGCTTCGATCGTTTGAAAATCCACTTTACGCATAGCATTGCTTAGAAAAAGGACATGATTGGATGTACAGGCGAATGTCATGACAAAGAGAACAGCCCAATAGCCGTGGAACCACGTCGTATCCATGGAAGGAAATACAAAGGCCAAGACTTTCGTCATAAGTCCCGTTTCACCGTAAATCAATTTGTAACCGGATACCAACACAACGCCGCTGTAGATGAGAGTTGTAAAATAACCTAGCCTTAATACTTTTGCGCCTTTGATATCAAAGTACTCGACAACTAGAACCAAAAAAATCCCGACAATGTTTACCGTAAAGATAAGCGAAATAGCTAAAATAAAGCTGTTGTACAAACTTTTCATGGCACGGGCGGAGGATAACAGTTTTTGAACAGGTTCAAATGAAAAATTTCCCTTACCGAAAAAGATTTCGTAATAAACATTAAGATTCGGATAAATCAGAAAGGCGATGACAAACCATGCTATCAAAGCATAGAAAATCAATGTTGATAAAGGGACGGACGAGCGTGCTTTTTTAATTTTCTGTACGTTCAACAATGTGACCCCCTAGTACTGCAAAATATCGCCGGCATGCATATATATGTCTATTTCATCTCCCGTTTGGTATTGGTCATGCCCTTTTTCTGTTTCAACGGTCTTCAGTATCCCGCCGCCAGCAATCTCCACCGAATACTTTGTGTATATGCCATAAAATTCCTGATCCACAATTTTCCCTTTTAGTTGAACGGCATTATTATTGGGAGTTATTGGTGTTAGGCTAATTTTTTCGTTTCGAATGTAAGATTTCTTAGTGGGGTCAATTAAATCCTTTAAGGGAGTGTTATGAATAATCGCCGGTTGAATCAGATTAATATCGCCTATAAAGTTACAAACAAATTCCGTCTTAGATGCATTGTAAATTTCTCGCGGTGTACCGACTTGTTCAACAATTCCCTTGTTAAATACAGCGATTCGATCCGATAAAGTCAGGGCTTCTTCCTGGTCATGCGTTACATATACCGTAGTGATCCCAAATTTCTTCTGAAGATCCTTTAACTCATTACGCAATTGCACTCTCAGCTTGGCGTCCAGATTGGACAAAGGTTCATCCAATGCGAGTATGCTTGGCTTGAGTACAAGAGCCCTCGCGATAGCGACACGCTGCTGCTGACCGCCTGATAACTCGGATACTTTTTTGACAAGCTGTTCCTCGCTTAAATCGACTTTTCTGGCAATCTCTTTAACCTGCTTATCTACTTCGGCTTTAGAGAATTTCTTCACCCGCATGCCAAAAGCAATATTTTCGTATACATTTAACGTGGGAAACAGGGCATAGCTTTGAAAGACCATGCTGATTTCACGCTTTTCAATAGGCACTTGAGTGATATCCCGGTCATTCAACAGGATCTGTCCACTCGTAGGATTTATAAATCCCACCAAGCTCCGAAGAATAGTCGTTTTCCCGCATCCCGACGGCCCGAGAAACGTGAAAAATTCTCCTTCTCTAATGTTGAGATTGAGGTTCTTAATGGCATGAAAATCGCCAAAATGAATTTGAACATCTTTAAATGTAATCATTTTTACCCTCTGTAAAAAGTATTTTTTAATTCTAGCAGGCTGCATGCTTGGAATATCCTACCATGCAGCCTCAATCATCAAACCTTATTTCATAATTTCCAATTGAATTTTTTCTACCCATTTCCCAAGATTTCCGGCAACAAATACCCAGTCAAAAGCAATAGGTTTAATTGACGCATAAAGATTTTGTACATCTTTGTTTGCTTTTGTAGCAGCTTTCGTATTTGCAGGCATGGCATTGAACTGTGCGGCAAATTGTCCTTGCACGTCCGCCGAACCGATCCAGTCGATAAACCTTTTCGCCGTTTCCATTTTCTTGGTTCCATTCGCAATGGCCGCTTGTTCTACAATCATTGGTACTCCACTACTTGGACTTACAATTCCCGCTTTAACCCCAAATTGTTTCTCTTTTGCCTGCAGAGTGCCCGAAACGACGGCTCCAATCGGGGATTTTCCGTTCACCATATTTTGGTAGAAGTCTTCTCCTTTAACAGCCGGTACGCCATTGTCATACAGCTTCTTGATTTCATCCCAGCCTTGCTTTGAAATCCCATATTGGCCTTTGTCGTCTTTGTATTTGGTTAATATGCTTGCCACAATTAGCTGCGGCGTAATTTGATCAAGTTGAGTGGGGGTCTCATATTTACCTTTGAACTGCGGATTGCTATACACATCGGACCAATCCTTCGGTGCTGTATCCGCCGTAAAAGACTTTGGATTATAGCCAATCAGAATGGCTTGCTTGACCAAACCGTGGTAATATCCTTCCGTGTCGTTCAAGCCTGCTTCAACTTCTCCAGCCCATGCAGGGGCATATTTGGCAAGAACTTTTTCTTTCTTTAAATTTTCATATAGCATATTGTTCAATCCATAGATAACGTCCGCAACCGGATTGTTTTTTTCGGCGATCAAGCGATTCGTTAAATTTGCTCCGCCTGCCCCGACAATTTCGATTTCATATCCGGCTTCTTTCGCCTTCTGAATTAACCAATCACCTCTGCCGTCTGAATTCGCGTTTGTATATACAATCAACTTTTCATTCTTAATCGGTTCTTTCACTGCGGGTGCAGATGCGGCTGGTGTACTAGTTGGTGCAGTAGTCCCCGTAGTATTACCGTTTGTATTGCCTCCACCGCAGGCAGTTACCGCTAAACACATGATTGATATCAAAGATAAGCTTACCATTTTTCTCATCATTCTTTTTGACTCTCCTTTGTATAGTTAATTTTTTATAAAGACAGTGGGACTATTAGCAGCTGTATTTCTAGATATTAAAAATTAATCCGTCATAGGCCACCACGACCCCGGCGGGTTTGAAAATTTTATCAAATTCATCGTGAAGAAGTTTGGAATTATGGCTAAAGTGCGTGACGATGATGTGCCCTTCTTCTTTCAAGATATTTTCTTTCCGAAACTCACGCTGAGCTTCAAGTACCGTCTCAATACACATATGATTGCGATCTCGGGAATTCCCCGTGTATCCGTGCGTGCAGTCGAGTATAGCACAATCGAGATTTTTCCCCTTTAACCATGCCCATGTAGCTTCTGGAAACCAGCCCGAATCATGTCCATACAGCAGCTTTTTGCCATCCTTTTCGATCACATACAACAAGCATGTTTCCATACGGTCATGATCCGCCAGGAGCGGTGTAACCAATGCATCACCTACCTTTATCGTCTCGAATGGGCGCAGCAGATGAAAAGCAAACCTTTCTCCTTCGAAGCGTCCGATGGCGACACGCGTATGGTACATCACGGCATCATTCCCATAGATATGCATCGGATGCTGAAGTTCGTGTGCAATTCCCGCTCTCCGACATTCCAAATCATAAGCATTAAAATGATCGGAGTGCGTATGGGTGACAAGCAGGTGCTCAATAGCGCCCAAATCAATGTTGTCGCGAAGCGCCTGCATATAAGAATCTGGCGAATAGTCGAATTTGATGACATCGTCAATGATGGCGGAGGTTCGTGTACGTATGTTTTTCCCTCCAAGCTTGCGTGCTTTAAGGCAATGCTCACAGCGGCAAAATGCATTCGGAAAGCCCTCTGCAGCTGCGGTTCCTAAAAAATGAATTTTCATATAAACTCCCTCTGTCAATCCTAAAGAACGGATTTCCTCTCTACGATTTTTGTTTGAATTTTGATTGTAATCGGTTTCTCATGTGAATGGTTTATGCGCTTCATAAGAAGATTAAATGCCGATTGGGCAAGCTGCCCAGTATCCTGTCTGACCGTTGTAAGAGGAATCGGCGTTAACGCTGATAACTGGATATCGGAGAACCCCACAATTGAAAGCTTATCTGGGACTGGGATCCCCATACTCAAGGCTGTATATAAGGTTGAAATAGCCACATGATCATCCCCGCACATGAGAGCTGTCATCTGAGGATTTTCCTGAATAAACCGTTCCTGTTCGGGGTCGCTCTCGTTAATACGACTTGGATTGCATGCCACGCTTTTAAAATGAATATATTGGTTTTTGACGGGAATCGCATGATCGAGCAACGCCTGGATATAACCTAGATACCTCTCCTCCCTGCTTGTGATATTATCTATCGAGTTCGAGGTGTATCCGATTTCCCGGTGCCCCTTCTCGATCAAATACTTGGTCATCTGGTAAGAACCCTGATAATGATCGTGATACACACAATCAATCTGAACCTCACGAAAGATTCGATCGATAATAACAATCGGAAACTGCTGTAATTTCAATCTCAGCACCTGGTCACTGCATGTCTTGCGCCCCTGGGGAAATAAAATGATGCCGCCTATTCCCCCTTCAACAAGCCTCTGCAGGCAACGGTCCTCATCATCTTTATCCTTGCATATTTTCAGAATGAGATCGCAATCGTGTTTTCGCACTTCAATCTCTGCTGCTGCAATAATTTTTGAAGTGTAATCAGATAGATGGGGCACTATGAGCGCAATCTGATTACTCTGCTTCTTCTCGACTGAAAGCGCTTTATTCTCCGACGGGAGCACTCCGTTGTAAGGCTCTCCATCCCTGTTTTCGGAAAGGAAGGTCCCCCTTCTCGGCAAACGGTACACTAGACCCTGCTCGACCAACCGTTCCAGCGCCAGCTTACTCGTCATCCGGCTAACACCAAACAACTTCGCAAGCTCTCCTTCCGAAGGGACGGGATCATGCGGTTGAAGTCTGCGGCTCTGGATAATTCCTATGGCCTTATCAGCTATTTGCAGGTAAAGTAGACTCGGTTTCTTTGACGCGTGTGCATTTTTCATTACTGGTTATCCCTCGTTTTTAATCAAAATCACATACTGCTAAGAATCACACATAGATCAGTGATCTATAGTGAGCTTAATTCATGTCACTGACATATACAATGACATAGGTCATTAAGTTTTTGTAAAACAAGCATTTCGTGCCAAAAATTCTAGATTCATCAACGATCTCTATATCAATTAATATCAATACTTCCATGCCAATAAATTTACAAAATCGATACAATTGTATTTAAAACTGTTGCTCTATGGTTCAACAGAGGACAATCCGATCTTCCGCCTTTCCTTACGGCAAGACTTGATTTCCCAATGATATGGTGAACACGAAGCAACGTAAAATAGGCGCTCACCCAGAGAGTGAACGCCATTGGATCAATTCAGTTTCAGTTGCACGCGAGTTCAACACTTTCTCATTCAGTACCTTTTGGCCAATTAATAGGTGAAGCTTGCATTCAAGGAAAAGCGCTTGTTAAGAAGAAATGCTGGTCTTCCCGTTTATTTGCTGTGGCTTCCCCCACTTTTGCACCCATTTATTCATTTCGTTCAGCGCAGTTTGGAAGTCGCATCCCTTTTCTGTTAATGAATATTCCACAGTTACAGGTACAGTAGGAAAGACTTGGCGCAGGACAAGACCATTATGTTCCAAATGGCGGAGTGTATCCGTAAGGGACTGCGTCTTAATCACAGCTACATTCCGTTGCAGCTGATTAAATCGCTGTGGCCCGCGAAGCAATTCGTTCAGTACAAGAAACGCCCACTTGGCTCCAAGAATTTGCAATACTTCGCAGATGTCAGAACTCCCCGTTACCAAACAGGATTCAGAATTAACTTGCTCAGTCATCCGGCTTCCCCCTAACAAAAAGTAAGTTAGTCAAAATAGATGGATTATATCCTAATACTTTGCCTTCTTACAATATTATCGCAACCCTTCTATAATGACAATAATTCAAATGGAAGGGAATGAAAGCAATGAATAAATGGACGATTTACGTACTCGCTCTAGGGGTATTCTTAACCGCTACTTCCGAGTTGGTTGTCGCCGGAATCCTGCGTGTACTCGCGAAAGACTTAAACATTTCCATTGCCTTTGCGGGGCAATTAATTACGGCCTACTCGCTGGCCTTTGCCATTGGAACGCCTATTCTGGTATCACTGACATCCCGCATGGGACGTAGAAAAGTGCTGTTAGGTGCATTGACAGCTTTCATCATGGGGTGCTTGCTCTCCTTCTGGAGTTCGGATATTTCCACCTTGATTGTGTCCCGCATTATTCTGGGTGTAAGTTCAGGCGTTTATATTGTCGCAGCATTTGGTGCGGCTGCCAAAATCGTTCCTCCCGAGAGGATAGGCAGTGCGATCAGCACGATCGTTCTCGGCTTCAGCAGCGCGATGATTTTGGGCGTGCCCATCGGCATAGCCATTACGAACTGGTTGAACTGGCAAGCAATTTTCTTGATTTTAGGACTGATAAGCCTGTTGATTACTTTCGTCATTTTCCGCTTGCTACCAGAGATCGATGGGGACGCACCGCTGTCATTCCGACAACAGTTCAAAGTGCTGGGAAGTGCTGTAATCGTGAGCGGTTTGTTTCTTACCTTCTTTAGAGAATCCGGAAATTCCGTGTTGTTTACGTATTTAACCCCTTTTATACAAGACATACTGCAACTTAAAGCGTCCAACATCAGCATCGCCATGCTTGTTTTTGGTATATTTGGCGCAGTCGGTACCCGCTTTGGCGGTTATGGGATCGATCGATGGGGAGCAGCGCGCATCATAGCTTTCAGTACTATCGTGCTCGTTGTTATCCTGGCCCTTCTGCCTCTGTTTGCCGGGTCGACTCTCATCGGTTTACTATTGATTTCACTCCTGATGGTCTCTCTGTTCATGGCCGGTCCAGCGACTCAAACGTATTTCATTCAACAAGCGCCCCAATCTTCCAGTCTCGTTCTTAGCTTGAATACATCGATCATTCATTTAGGATTGGCGACAGGCGCTGGGGCGGGCGGAGCGATGATAAGCACCACTTCCACCGTTCTCTACAATCCATGGATGGCAAGTTTTATTGTAGTGTTAGCATTAGTCTCTGCATTCATCAGTTTTTCGATGGGGAAAAAACGGCTGAGCAATCTACAAAAACGTTAACTTTCGAGGTGTCGCTCTCGGTAATACGATCTTCACCTCTTTGAAAATCAGTGCCATCACAAATAGGAATATGCGCTCGTTTAGTATGAATAAAAAAGATTTCCTGGTAAACAATATCCAAATAAAATACGATGTCGGGAGGAAAAACAATGGTAGGCATATTGGAATCAGCAATTCTAACAATTAAATCTTTGACAGATGAAGAAAAACCCCAACCTCTTCATGTTGGGGAAGTGATGGCTTGTTGGATTTACTTGGCGGGTCTTGAAATAGCCAAAGCAACTGTTCAAGCGGGGATAAACACCACGAATGATGAGGATCTGAAAGAAATGCTTAAAGAAGATTTAGAGCTCAATCATGGGCAACGAGAACGCCTCTATAATTTCATGCTTAACGAAGGAATAACATTACCCCCTGCTCATGAAGATATGCCTAACTCGGATCCTAATAGTATTCCGCTTGGTGTTAAATTGACGGATGATGTGCTTGCCAACGAATTATCTTTTAAAATCGTTAGTTTGATTCTCCGTGCCGCGGGTGCAAATGCAGAATCGATTCGAACAGACTTCGGTTTAATGTTTTTACAGTTCCACGCGGAAAAAGTAATGTTGGGGGTAAAATTGAAACAATTAATGATGAAACGCGGGTGGATTAAAATACCACCGTTTTTCATTTCACCTGGTTCTCCCCCAACATTAACGAATGCCTAACTAAAGTAGTTTTGAACCCATTTTTCCGTCATGCTCGTCACTAATTCCGGATTCGTAATGACCGAAGCCTTCTTCAGTTGGGTGAACGCCGTCAGAGAATAAATGCGATAGTCCTGGCATCAGCTTGTCGCCATGAACGAGCTGCAAACGATTCCGCTGCAACTGTCGTTACCTGAATGAACAAAAAAGGAGCAACCGCGAGGAAGCTCCTTCACTATCTTTTCTCTTTAGTTGAGTAATTTAATATTTCATTTCAAATTTTTCATTAAGTCTTCTACTAATCCCCCGTTAATCTTTAATCCAGTTATATCGCAATCACGAATATCCAGATTTGCCAAATTACAGTTTGTTAATTGCCCGTTAGATAGGTCACAATTTACAAAGCTAATTGGTTTGTATTCGCCATTTAGTTTGTAATTACCATCACCCTCTATAGGTAAAACAACATTGCGGAATTCAGTGCCAAATAAATGAACATGGTCAATAACTGCGTTACTAAAATTAGCATTTTTGATTTCAGTACCAGAGAGATTAGCATTTGAAATTCTAAAATCTGACATGTTTACATCATTTAATTCCGTTCCTTTCATATTTGCATTATTAATTTGTGTCTTTGCCAAATTGACATTGTCAAAATTTAATTCCTCAGCTTTCACCTTCTGAAACCTCGACCCTGAAATATCAGCCATTTCAAAATCTAAACGTTCAATTTTTAATTCCATCTTTAACTACCTCCAAATAATGGTAATAAGAAATTATTCGATTCTCAATTGAAAATCCCTTCATTTTCCACTGGATAGGAAGTATGTATCCACCACCCTCTACTGCCCTGTAGTTGAGAAAACGTCAGTCCTTATGTCGGATGCCGTTTCTTAAACATCTCCAAAAGTGAAATTCTTGATAAGAATAATAATTTAATTAAAAAAACTATCCATATTTCATCTCATCTCTGCTTATACTCTGACGTTCAGTTTATAATTTAAAGTTCACTGAGTGAAAAATCATTTTTACGTGCTTATTAAAACTTACCTAAGTATAGTCTAATTAGCAACCCGTCATCTCTTCATGTAAAAGTAAATCTCCGAGTTATTGACGATACTCTCTTCGTTCCATGTAGGCCACCAGCCCCCGATGAGAATGCCCTGTCGCTTCTAAAACAACTACCAGTTCTTTTCCCGTTTTCTGACGCAGTTCTCCAAACCTATTTCCAAATTATTCAAATTATTCCTCGGTGTGGGAGCACAGTTTTTGTTCCGGGGTTTTCCCCCTAAAAGCCTCTCGTTCTCCCGGCTACCGCCATCTTATACCGAACCTAAAAAAAGGCCAACCAGATTTTTCTAGTTAACCTGATAATATGAAAAAGCCGCCGGACAAAACTCCGGCGACTCTAAACAAGCTTGATTGATTTAGCCTTTCACAATTGTAATTGTAATTGGCTTCACAACCTTCAAGCCATCGTTAGGATGGGTATACTTTAACCCGCTGATCGTGACGGTATGCGTCCCGCTCGTAATTGATTCATGATGAATGATGACAAAAGATTTGTTATAGATATCGACTACCTGTGCTCCATCCATGCCAGTCACTACTGCGTTCAAATCCGAATCGTCATCAAGAAAACCGTCTAATTGAACGATGAAATACTCGCGAGAGTCGCTGGACGGGATGGTGAATTTCAAATCCGCATTCCATGGAATTGGAGCCGAGTAATGGCCCGAAACGACGGCCTCCGTGTCGCTGGTCCAGATTGTTCCGCTCGCATGATAAGTCAACGTCCCTTCAGGGAGAACGGTTACTTCAAAGCTCGCAGTGAAGCCGCTGTACATCGCGGTCACCGTTGTAGATCCGGCTGTTCCCTTGGTAAGCAATCCTGTTGCTGAAACCTGCGCCACACTTGGGTTCGAGCTAGTCCAACTGGTCGCTTGAGACGTCACATTCATCGTCAAGTTGTCGCTAAGTTTGGCCAAGATCTCGAGCTGGTAGGTGGAGGACGTTACCGTAACCTTGGGTTCATATACAATCCCGGTGACGGTAGGAGTGACCGCATCCTGAGCTTGCACAGTCACATCGAACGTTCTGGCGGCCGAATATCCTAGCTTGTACACCGTTGCCGTAAGGGTAACTTTTGCATCGGGACTTCCAAACTTAGGACGTTTCACTACCCCGCTCGAACTAATAACGGATGAATCGCTTGACGCCCATGTGATCGTCGCTCCGTTTGCTCCCGTCGTCGGCAAGGCTATAGGGCCGGTCACCTTGGACGGGACGGTTAAGACGGCTGCATCCTGATCTACATCCCCTTTGAGCTCCACCACGGTCGCCTGCATGCCGGTAAGCTTGCTTAAGTTAGAGATGTCCACCTCTTCGGCTCCGAAGGTTTTGGCTAGCTTGACGGATTCCGCCGCTTTATCGATGAAGCCCTGGAGCGCTTCCGAATAAACGGTGAAAGCGCCGATGGCCTCGATTGCAGCAATAGCGTTGTCAACGGCCTTCGTCTTAACGGAATTTTTGATGGAATCCGGGAGTTTGATTTCGCCGCTCCCTTGGATTTTGATCTTTGTAATGGCTTCTGGGTCGCCAAACAACGTCACTTGCGAACTGGCTTGGATCGTACCGATGTTGGTTCCGCTCTCCAGATTTAATGCCGCCCCGGCCGCCGAATCATCCACATCAACCGTCTCGATAGTACCGGTTCCTCCGATCGACAAGGTCGTATTATTACCGGTCAAACTGACCTTTGAAATGGTGGTGCCAATGCCCGATTGAATGCTTGAGCTTTGGCCGACTTTCAAATTTTTAATCACTGTGGGCAGGGTGTTTCCCGTACTCGGGGGGGCTAACTTGACGGTAGAACCCGGCGCATCCACTTCTACATCGTCTTCAATATTCCCCTTCAGCGTCAGCGACTTGCCGGCAGCTCCCGATGTGAGCTTAATCGTTCCGAGTTTACCCGTGGTCGAAGTTGATTCCAGCACACCTTGCGATTCAACCTCAGTCGTTTCGACAGCCGTTCCGTCTTGCGCTTCAATACGGACGTCCTTTCCGCCATTATTGACGGCGTTCACCCTCAATTGCTTAATGATCGTTTGTTGCAGCTTGATCGTACCATCTTTCCCGGATAATACCACCAGGCGCTCAGGTTCGATGTTGCGAAGGGTCACTTCGCCGTCCGGACCGGGATCTAGGGTCAGCGTACCGGTAATCACGGTTCTTAACCCACTCACATCGCTAGGCCCATATATGCCGGATGACAAAATCGTCACATTCGTCAACGCTTCCCCCCTCGCCAGCATATCGGCCACATTGACCTGCTCTTCTGTGCCCGTATCACCGCCGATGGAAACCGAAGCGGCTCTCGCACCGATTACCCTTAGTCCCGTATCTTTCCCTTTATAGATCAGCTTGTACACGGTACCGCCAGTTTGGGGTTCCGTAGTCAGCTTCACGACTTTCTCGTTCCCTGCTTGAATCGAAGCGGATTGAACCGGAAGCGGAGGCTCGAACTGGAAATCCTCAGCATTCGCAGTCGTAAGCGTCGAATCAAACGTCACTTGAACCATAGCGGGGGTTAGGACGGAAACCGCCTTGACACTCGCCTCTTTGGAAGGCGTATCTATGGTGGATAATTGATCCGCACGTTCCCGATAGGTATCCCGGTTCGTATTGAACTCGTATGCCAAATGAGCCAACTCCTGCCGGACGACCGCCGCTTTCGGCTTTAACGATAACAATCCGCCGGGCTGTTCGATTCCTTGCACGAGGCCGATTCGAGCGGCAAGCGCAACCGCCGGCTTCGCCCAATCCGCCACATCGGAAAAGTCGGAAAACCCGGCCTCCCACTGCCGTTCTTTAGCGGTTTTCTCCAACCCTAAGGCACGAATATAAAACACAATCAATTCCTCACGGGTTACCGTAGCGTCGGGAGTGAACCGGTCGTTCGCCGTCCCATTTGCAATTCCGGCTTGCACCAAGGCGCCGACGTCTCCTTTGTACCAAGCATCGGAGTCAATATCCCGAAACGCATCGGCTGCCCCCGGGTTTGTCTTTAGCCCCGCCGTGAGGACGATCACACGAGCCGTCTCAGCACGTGTTGCCGTGTTGTTCGGGCGGAAGGTCCCGTCATCATAGCCGGACAAAATGCCCGATTTCACCAACCGGTCAATCTCTAGTTTCGAGTAGGCGTAAGATGCTTCCGTATCCGCGAATCCGGCTGCCGCGCTTTCAGCCGCGGTTGAAAGTCCATTCCCTAACAGCAGCGTTCCCACTAGCAATACACTATAAATACGTCGTACTTTTCCCATTTCGCTCCCCTTCGTCATAGTTAATCTTATCTTGAATTAGTATAAAAATCCTAGATTTACTATGCCGTAAGGCCTATTTTCTGTCAATAAAAATATCGTCTACTTCGATAATATTAAACCTGAATGATTATCGGCAATATCATTGGCCTTCTTTTGGTCTGGGTGTATAAATATTTGCCAACCGCTTCTTTAAGTACTTGCTTATAGAGCCCCCATTGGTTCGTTTTAGCATCTTGGAGTTGTGTGATTGTCGCTAATGCAATCCGATGTACTTCCTCCATTAATTCCTCGGACTCTTTGACATAGACGAATCCGCGGGATATGATATCAGGCCCCGATACAACGGTGCCATCCGATTTACTGAGAGAAAGCACAAAAATCAGAATACCGTCTTCCGATAACACTTTTCGATCTCGTAAAACAATATGACCAACATCTCCAATACCAAGCCCATCAACGAGCGTATTTCCATTCGGAACATGTCGATTTTGACGGGCTATAGCGCTTGTAAAGTCAACAACTTCGCCGTTATTGATAATAAAAATGTTATCAGATTCAACACCAACAGCTTCAGCTAACAAACGGTGCTGATACAGCATCCGATACTCCCCATGAATAGGGATAAAGTATGTGGGCTTCATTAATGTCAGCATGAGCTTCAGTTCTTCCTGACTGGCATGACCGGATACATGCATTCCCGTTACGGAGCCGGAGCCGTAGATCACTTTAACTCCTTTCGCGAATAAGTTATCTACGATACGAGATACATTCCGTTCGTTACCAGGAATCGGTGTGGCTGCTATAATCACTGTATCACCTGGGGAAACCCCGACTTGGCGATGTGTACCGCTGGCTAAGCGGGCTAATGCAGCCATGGGTTCCCCTTGACTTCCCGTACAGAGGATGACGAGCTCATGTGGAGAGTAACGATTCACATCTTGAGCTTCAATTAACATGTCAGGAGGCATTCTTAAATAGCCAAGATTTAAGGCAATATCCACGACATTGACCATACTTCTTCCTAAAAGGGCGATTTTACGGTTCGTTTTCTCTGCTGCTACAATAACTTGCTGTAACCTGTTGACATTAGAGGCGAAGGTCGATAAAAATATTTTCCCTGTAGCCTTGGCAAATGCTTCTTCAATATGATCACCTACGAAGCGCTCAGAAGGTGTGAAGCCTGGCCGCTCAGCATTTGTACTCTCCGAGAGTAGAGCAAGTACACCTTTTTGACCAATCGCTGCCATCTTATGAATATCTGCATATTGCTCGTTTACTGGAGTTAAATCAAACTTAAAATCACCTGTATGTACAACTACGCCTTGCGGGGTATCGAAGACGATACCTAAGCAATCAGGAATGCTGTGGTTCGTTCGAAAAAAGCTTAGTGGAATGCCCCCTAATGTCAGGCTAGCATTTGAATCAATCTCATGTAGCGTAGTCGTGCCCAGAAGTCCGTGTTCTTTCAGTTTCCCCTTAATAAGGCCAAGGGTAAGTCGCGTAGCATAAATGGGCATGTTCAACTGTTTGATAATATAAGGAATACCGCCAATATGATCCTCGTGGCCATGTGTGATAACCAAACCTCTCACTTTATCTCTATTTTCAAGTAAATAGGAAATATCAGGGATAATCAGATCTATGCCCAACAGGCTCTCATCTGGAAATTTGGAACCACAGTCGATAACAATGATGTCATCATTATATTGAATGACGTACATATTTTTCCCAATCTCGTTCACACCGCCGAGGGCTACGATTGAAAGCCTATCTTGGTTTGATTTCAATATAAAAACCTCCAAAGCTTACGATTAAATTTTAGGTTAATTTTGCCGTTTGATAATTGTACATATAAAACATTTCGTTTTTTTTCCTTTTAACAATTGCTCATTTTCGCAAACCTCTGTTGTATTGTATCCAAAAGAAATAATCAAACATTCACTTTTCAGTGGTTTTCTTCTACATCCAGTTATAACTATCAATTTAAATGGAGATAATATCGAAAATTTTATAGGGTTAAATAACCATTTATTCACAGGATAAAACCAGGCCGAATCCTTATAATAATGTAGGCTTCTAAGGCCAAGAAAGATATTTTAGGAGGGACAGTAAAAATGAATCAATTCGGACAGCAAAGCCTAAACAATGCATCTCAATCATTTTATACAAACGGATACGCTAATTCTAATACTTCGTATGACCCGGTAATTTCTCATTTTGGAGGTTACCAGGCTCAAAATCGGGAGCAGAGCGGACAGCCCTACCATCTTTCCCATATGAATGCTTACTCTCAAAGCGCTTCACAGCCGGTCATTTCTCACTTTGGCGGCTACCAGGCACAGAATTACCAGCCCAACCATCCATCCCAAATGAATGCTTACTCTCAAAGCACTTCACAGCCGGTTATTTCTCACTTTGGAGGCTACCAAGCACAGAATTCCCAACACTACATGCAGCCTAACCATGCATCCCAAATAAATAATTACTCTCAAAACGCTTCACAGCCTGTCATTTCTCATTACGGCGGCTATCAAGCCCAGAATTCCCAGATCAGCTTTCAGCCTAACCATGCATCCCAAATGAATACTTACTCTCAAAACGCCTCACAGCCTGTCATTTCTCATTACGGCGGCTACCAAGCACAGAATTCCCAGATCAGCATGCAGCCTAACCATACATCTCAAATAAATGCTTACTCTCAAAACGCCACACAGCCTGTCATTTCTCATTACGGCGGCTATCAGGCACAGAATTCCCAGCACAGCGGATATCCACAACAAGGATCAATACAATCATCACAACCGGTCATCGCGCATTACGGGTATACCAGTAACTAATTTAGTCGAATAAGTAAATTGAGGACTTTCACCCCTAGTGTTTAGGGAGATGAAAGTCCTCTTTTATTGTGCAAAATTTGATCATTCCCACTAACTCCCCCATTAAAAAACGCCTCTATTGAACATCCTAATTAGCGATACCAAATAAAGAGTTGAGAGGAGATCGATCATTATGAAAAAGGTTCAAACTCTTACGTTAGCTATTTTATTAACTTCAGCATTAAGTTTTGGAACAGTTGGAGCACATGAAAATACAGGTGTTGGGATGAATTCTTCAACAGGTTCAACAAGTATAAATACAAATAGTAATGTGAATAATTACGGTGCTTATGGCACAAATACAGGAACGATTAGCTCGCCTCCTGCGTCTCCCAGTACTAAGCTAAACCAAGCAAATTACGGCACTGGGATAAATTCTTACTACTCTAATAATTCAAATTCTATCCGTGCTTATGATACTGCAAATTCGGGATCGAATGCTTCGAACTGGGGTTGGCTTGGATTGCTTGGTTTGATTGGCCTAGCTGGAAAAAGATCAAGAAATAACGTTAGTGAAAGATAAATAACGGAATTCCTCCTATTCCTATGCTTCCTGAAAGAGCGTCAGTTGGCTGATTCCTCCGCCACTAATTTAAAAGACCTGAGACAGTTAATTCTTAAGGATTAAGGTAAATAAGTGAGCTCGGATCCCTTAGCAGCAGTGGAATCCTGCTCACTTTTTTTACCCTCATAAATAACTAAGTTTATAATTTATATGGTGATTAATTGAACAAAAAAAAGGCTGTTATCTTTAGGAATTCCAAAAGATAAAGCCTTTGATAGTTACTTGATTAATCATGCCAAGCTGTAAAATCAGGCTAAGGTTTCAGTATAATTTTAATAGCCTGATCCTCCTTCTTATTAAAAATACGATAACCATGCTCCGCATCATCCAACTTCAATCGATGGCTAATGATATCGGTTGGATCGAATATACCTGCCTTGATTTGGCGATATAAATCAGCCATATAGTGAATAACTGGCGCTTGACCCATTTTCAGCGTAATGTTACGGCTAAACAAATCACCAAAAGGAAAGGCATTATAATTCATTCCATAAACGCCAGTTACCTGGATCGTGCCGCCTTTGCGCACCAGTTTAGCAGCCATTCGAAATGCCCCTAGTCCACCACCTTGGAGTTTCAGCATCGTTTCTATTTTCTCCAATAAGGTCTTCTCAGAATCCAGTCCTACAGCGTCGATGACCACATCTGCTCCACCGCCTGTAAGTTCAGTTAAATATTGAAGCAGATCATCTTGTTTTTTAAAATTAAAAACCTCGACCTGATTCGTTTTACGTGCATGTTCCAAACGATAATCGACATGATCAATCGCGATAACGCGTTTTGCACCTTTTAACCAAGCAAATTTCTGTGTCAGCAATCCCACGGGTCCACACCCCAGAATAATAACGGTATCACCAGCCTTAACACCTGCATGATCCACACTCCAATAAGCAGTAGGAATAATATCAGAGAGAAATAGAAGTTTCTCATCCTCCATTTCAGCATCCTCAGGGACTTTGAAAGGGATGAAGTTTCCGTATGGAACACGCAGCAATTCAGCTTGTCCCCCTGCATATCCGCCAAACGTTTCCGAATAACCGAAATACCCACCTGTATCGCCATGTAAAAAATCATTCGAATTATCGCACTGGCTTTCTAATTGATGGGTACAGTACCAGCATTGGCCACATGCGATGTTAAAAGGAAGGATGACGCGGTCTCCCTTTTTCACCTTGGTTACATCTGTTCCTATCTCCTCCACGATTCCCATAGGCTCATGACCGATAATAAAGTCGTCTCGCATATTTGGAATTTCCCCATTATAGAGGTGAAGATCCGAGCCACATATGCTAGTAGTCGTGATACGAACCAGAATATCATCCGATTTTTCTAGTTTGGCATCAGGTACTTCTTTAACTTTTACATTTCGAATCCCTTGGTAGGTTAATGCTTTCATTGTATCCTTCCTTTCTCAACTGCCATTATTCTTCTCAGTTGCTCTCTTTCTTATCATGTTGAATCCTTATATGGTTACAACATCAATAATTGGGCAAATTAGGAGGAAGAAAAAAGGTGGCAGATTAGGAAAGGTATTCTAAGAATGAATACTGCCGTTTTATTGATGAAACGATATTTCATCAACTTTTGCATTGGCATCATTTCTACGATATATCCACGACCCAATCGTCGAAAAGCTTTACATCTCAAAAGATGGTTTGGGGGTGTTTTCCTAGGCAGTGATCGCAGCTTCCTAGACACCCCTTCCTTCTCTTTACAAATAACCAGCCAGTTTTTTTAAAATTTGCGCCTGCTCGGCAGTCAATTTCTTGCCGCTCAAAGCATCCATTTCCAGAGCAAAAGCGCGCAGAATTCCTTTCTTGATCATCGGCTTGCCGCGCTGCTCCGCCTCCTGCGCCAGCATCAGCTCCCTGCACAGCGCTTCGGCAAGCAGCTGATTCGCGCCCAGAAAGTCACGAATGAGCGCATACATTCCGTCATAAGTTACCACAATCCGATACGTAAAAAGCCCCGTCATCATATTCCCCGCCTGGTCAACGGCTGTTACGGAGACTTCTTGCGCACCGGGCTCGAGCGTGTAGGCTGGCGCTTGGACGAGTTGTCCGGAGCACGGGTTCGTTACGAGCCCCGACACTGCATCAGTCGCCGTGCAGCCGATGTAAACGGCTTGCTGCACCGTATAGACCGTCTGGCCAGAGAACATAACGACAGGCGCTGACTTGTCGAGCCGCACGTCTAGCGTACGCGCTGCTTCCACCAAGCCTGAGAAGTTGACGGCGCTATACGTAACCGTCGTAACGCCTTCTGTCGTGACCGGCATATGCACCTCGCTGCCTTGCACCGTCACAGGCCCTGCCACCTGGGCACCGGCAGCGGCATACGTCAAGCGGTAGGCGCCATCAGCCTTGATCGCAACGTCAGCGTCCCGATTAATCCAGCCATACGCATTGGGCTGCGGGTCCACCGAAGCAACGGAAAACGGAACTCTCGTATCCTTTACGCTCACTGCAAAATCATCATAGTAAGCCGACGATATATTGTACCGGCTCGTCACTGCTATAAGACTTGCGGTAGCAGCATTTTCCGGCGCCTTCCCTTGGAGCGTAACCTTCTGCCACTGAGCCAACCGCGATTCATCGAGATGAATTTCCAGTGTCGAGAGTGTCGCGTTATTCTTATCAAAAAAGCGGAACATAAAGCCCGGCTGACCGGATTCAATGTACAGATTTACACTCGCTTTGTACTCCTCGCCAGGGATGACCGGAATTTTAGCGCTCTGTAAAGCAACCGATGCGGTGCGCAATTTGTCAATGATTTTCAAGCTTCTAGCCCCTGTAAAGCGCTGCACATCGCTAATCTCATAACGATAGTCGGGCGCAGTCGCAAAGAGCGAAGACCAGCCAGGGATCGTGCTTCCGCTCAGCGGCTCTTCAAACCCCGCATTGCGAACGGCGACAGGAAGACCCGGTGGCGGCTCCACGTATTCACCGTCCACCTCCATGCGGTACAGAATCGTATTCGTCGCTTGATCCGTGAAATACAGATTGCCGTCCATACCCAAATCGAATCGGGACGTATCCGCCAGCGTCCGGGATTCAAGCGTTTCTGGATCGATGACCGTCAGCTTATTATTAAACAGCACATAGAGCAGCCCGTCTTCGGACCAGCGCATCGGATGATGGGCCCACTGGCTGAAACTGAGGCTAGGATACACTTTCTTGCTTTTTACAACCTGATACGTGACAGGATCGATGGCAAAAATATATTCATAGGACGCGCCCCACAGAAGTCCGTCCGGCCCAGCCGAGAGATCACCTATGAAAATCGGCTTGCTAAGCCCTGGCACCCGGAGCGGAAACTCGGTGATTTTGTGCTGGGTAGCCGCATCCCAGACGAAAATTTTCGCTTCTTCCGCCGTCGGCTGAGAACCCAGACCGCCGCGTATGGTGGTCGAGCCGAAAATTTTACCGTTCACATAAGCCGCGCTAAGCACGCTTTGATTTTCCACGACATTTCGGTGGACATCGAACGTGCCTGCAGCGGGATCATACACGGTCAGTGAACCGCCAAGCGTGCCATAGCCCGAAATCGTGGAAATATAGAGCTTGCCGTCCGCCTCGGTGATATTTACAAGCCGTTCCTGATCGTTCCCGAGCACCGCTAACCGCTTAGGGTTCGTTTCACTCGGCTCTGCATCCAAATCAAACTCGTACAGCGCACCTTCGGGATAGACGCCCATATACACTTTGCTGCCAATTGCATAGACACTGTCAGCCTGACCGATGCTGAAGGGCTTAGCCGTATTGTCCGTCAAATTCACAAGCGAAGAACGCGCCTGCGAGCCGGTCGTGATGAGCTGTGTAGGGGAAACGGCCGCCACACGGTTGACGACACCCGGCAGGCCGGGAATCACCGGCGGCTTCAACACGACCTGCTTCGTGTCGATATTCAAGAACGTAACCCCGCCGTCATAACGAACGGTGACGAGCGTTTTGCCCGGAAGCTCAGGGTTGTTCGGAAACTCTACCCAATCGGCACCGCGCAAACCGGAGGCGTACTCCATCCCGGTGAACGCCACTTCGTACGTTGCCAAATCGAAGGTTTTCAGCTTTTTATCGGACATGTAATAAAGCTTGCCGCCCACCGAGTCTGTCGCGTGAAGCCCCGTTACGTTCTCCAGCTCTACATTCAGCCATGAAGACGTGACTGCATCATAAATATACGCTTCACCCGGTATCCCGCTGCCATCCGTTACGCGGGCAAACAGGTAACTGTCGTCGATCGTATCCAAATCATAGATCGTATCGTTTTTAAGCGTAAAGGGGAGCGATGCGGCAATTTCCGATTTGGCCCCAGTCGCCAAATCGACCTTCACAATCTGTTTATGCGCGGTTCCGGCATAGATGCTGCCGCCCTGATAAGCGATTGAGCGCACATACTCCTGATCGGTCGCCCCGATCACCCGGCCGTAGTCCCGGGTAAGCTTCGTTGTTGGATCGTATTGGTACACTTTGCCACCGGGATACGTCCCAACATACACGCGCCCTTGCTCATCCGTCGTGATGCTGTTCGGCACAGACTGTCCGTCGAACTGTGCGACTTGAACCGGCGTGTGTGTCACCGGCGAATAGCTCCACAACCTCGCTCCGCCCCCATCCGCTGCCAAGTACAACGTGCCGTCCGGCGCGACCGTATGCGCCCAGGAGCTCTCCGAAGGGGCGAGCGGCAGACTTCTCAGCAGCTTGTAATCCTCCAGATCGATCACATTCAGATGGCCCGGCTTTCCTTTGCTGGTGGCATACAGCACATAATGCCCGTCTTCCTTCCCGACCGTGCCGTTAAAGACGGCAACCGTATAATTATTCGGAATCAACAGCTCTTCGGGGCTGCCGAACGTCTTCTGGGACAATCGGCTTTCAGCCGCTGACGCGGCTCCCGCCCCCCAGCCAACCGCCAATAAGATCACACACATTAAAAGGACAACGATACGATAAGATACCTTCCTCATTACGCTACCTCCTCCTTCTCTTTCAGACTCTTTTTAGTGAAAGCGTTTTCATTTAAATCTGCGTCCTTCCCGCCCACACAGCCCTCTCGCCCTGTCAACCTTTAATGCCCATAGGTCAGAAGGGTCCCTATTACGGTCGATGCCGATTCATAGCCCTTATAAGCCTCTTCCGCCTGTTCCACCGGGTACGTATCAGTGATCAGCCCGTGAAGAGAGATGCGCTTCTCCGCCAGTAAGCGTATATACGCCTCGACATTTCTACCTTCGGTCCACCGCACATAACCAATCGGGTAATCCCGATTCTCCAGCTCATACTGCGTGTCGTAGCGCCCGGGGCCTCCGGCTCTCGAGATGAGTACCTGCGCCTCTTTCCCGAACATAAGTCCCCTAGAAAACTCGGTCGTCAAATCCCCGACGATCACGATATTGCCTCGATCGCGAATCCAGCGCATAGCGCTGTTGATCAGAGATTCACCCGACCCTCCCGCGCACAAAATTACGCTGTCCGCGCCGGCTGCGCTGACCGCCGATGCCAGCTGTGCCTCCAGCTTTTCCTGGCTGTCACAAGCCTCCTTAACGCCCCCTTGGCGAGCAAGCTCCACCCGCTGCGGATTCACATCGAGCGCCGCCACGCGCACAGCAGCCGCCGAAGCAATCCGGGCGATAAGCTGCCCCAGAATGCCGAGCCCCACGATCACGACGGATTCACCGAATCGCAGATCCGCCGTGCGGAGCGCATGAATGGCAATCGCCCCAAGGCCCGCGAAAGCCGCCTCTTTCGGCAGCACCTGCTCGGGGACGACCGCCGTTAAATTCGACGGCACCGTCAGCCATTCGGCATGCCGAACGTACGGTGCGCCATAGCAAGCGACGCGCTGCCCAACGTGACGCCCCTCGACCTGCGCCCCCAGCGCCTCAATCACGCCAACGGCGCTGTAGCCTAGCAAGCTCAGCTGATCCGACCCGCGCTGAATGAACGTTATTTCCGTCCCCGGGCTGATCGCCGAAAACTCCGTTCGGACCCGCACATGCCCAGCCGGAATCGGCCCCGGCTCCATGTCCGTCAAAATAACCTTCCCTCGTAAAACCCCAACAGCTTTCATCCTCATTCCTCGTTTCCCGGCAGTCAGCCTGCCGCCATCTTGCGAAACTCGCTCGGCGAAATGCCATAATATTTCTTGAAAGTTGTGGTGAACGTAGAGGCGTTGAGATACCCGGTCTTCTCCCCAATTTCAGCCACGCTCAGTTCCGAATGCCGCAGAAACTCTCGAGCATGCGATAACCTGACTTTATTGAGGTAATCGACATAACCGACGCCAAACGTTTTTTTGAAATAATTCGAAAAATACTTCGGACTCGTATTCAGCAGCTCCGCCATATGGTCAAGATATAAATTTTCCATATAATGCAGCTCAATATACTGGTTGATGAAATCTGGATTCAGCTTGCTTTTCCCTTCCTGCAGCCGTTTGTTGCCGATGAACCGCACGATGTCCTGGAGGGCTTCGATCACTTCCGTGCTGCAGTAAGCGTGATCTACCTTTCGGCAGAACGCCATTTCAAGCTGCAAGCTCTCTTTGCTGTCGGCAGCGATACTTTCGTTAGGTTTCATCAAATAGAAAAAGACGCTTTTCGCAAGATGAGCAAGCTGGTAATGATGAATGCCGAGTGCCGTATTTTCCTCAAAAATGCTTTCCAGCATGTTTAAGGCTTCATCCGTTTTGCCGCTCAGCAGCGTATTTGAAAGCCTCTCGAGGCTCTCAAAAGAAAAATGAATCGCGGGTACATACCGAATCGACTCCATATCGACAACCGCCCGCACAGAATCAATGTTCCGATAGTCCCTGCCGTTCTTGAGGTCCTGATAGGCTTCCTGGCAGTTGGTCACTTTGGAATCGTACAGTCTGCTAAGGCCGACCCATAGCCCGCAGCTTTTGAGCTCTTCCTTGACCACCCGCTTCGTCCAGCCTTCCAGCGCATCCAGTACCGCTTTCCGCCCGGAAGGCAAGGGGATGCCCACCAACGCCGTGAATTGCATTTCGCCCGTATAAAAGGCAGCTACCGGTCCCGTTTTGCCGAGCACTTCCACCAACAGACTCGTGATCTCGTCGATGGGAAGCCCCTGCCGGGAATCTCCTTCCGAAGGCGGCTTGATCAGCAAAGCGACCATCACAAACTGCCGCTCCGGGAAAAAGAATTCGTAAACAGGCTGCAGCCGCATTTCCAGCTCTCGGGTGTGTGCATATCCGTCTAGCATTTGCAGGAAAAGACTCCTTCGGAGTTCCTGATCCGCGAATCGGATCTGCTCCTTCAGCGCTTCATTCTCCGTTTGCACCTTGACGATGGCGCTGTAAATTTTGCGGAAATCGTTCCCCTTCACTTGACCTCCGCCGAACAGCTTCAAGATGTCCTTGACCGGCCGGTACAAGTAGACACTAAGGAAAGCGGATAGCAGCACTGCGCTAATAATAGCAGAAATCATAATCATATGGTTGGCGGTGCCCACAGAATCAATATTTTGAAATTTGAACGGCACCTTGTTGATATAAATAAAATCGTTGTACTCCGACTTATAAAAGTGGTACTCTACGTCTTTGCGGGTCAGTGTCGCTTCCTTCTCCGGTGAGAAATATATCTCGTTCAGGATGTCGCCGGGCTCCTGCGTCGGATCTGTGCTCAACACCACATTGCGGCTGGCGTCCAGCACAAGGAGTGAAGCGCCGGGAATCATCGCTTTCAAATCGATTTGCTTGAGCAGCTTCTCCGCATTCAGCAGCACCATCACATTCTTACTAGACAAGCGGACCTTGTTGCCATCCATGGCCACCATCAATTGCTGCGTTCTGCGTGTCAAGCCGTCCGTCGAAACCGCATAATCCGCAATCGGGAAAAACGTGAGCGCATGCTTGGAGGCAGCAACCATTTGCCAATAATTGGCGGTATACGTATCGTGCTTATACTTTTTATCGAACAGAACTTGAAAGTCGCTGGTCCCCCTCGAAGTCACAGCCAAATCAAGACCATCATAGAATACGACGATATCTTCGACATAATCAATCGACGAGGCTAGTCGGGCTAAGTGCTCTTGCAGCGTATACGCCTTTGACATTTCGATGGTCTTATTTTCCGACTCCAAATCGTACGGCAGCCCGTGAACGCTAAAAATCAAATTGTTCACTGCAGCGAAGGAGCTGTCGAACGATTGAATAATATTTTGTACGATGAGCCGGTTGTTTTGCGTGACTTTCTCGTAAATGCCGGAAATCGAGTTTTTGTAGACAATGTAGTTGGAGATAAACATGATCACGATGACTAACAATAATGCGAAAAAAATTTGCAGAAGTCCTCTGCTCGCCATTAAGCGGTTGAACGGCGTCACCCTATCACCTCGTTCGGAGTCATCCAACTACTATTCAACATGCGTCCGTTTTAACCCTTTTCCGAGCCGAGCATCACCCCTTTGGCAAAATATTTTTGGGCAAACGGATAAATCAGCAGCACCGGAATCATGGAAAGCACAATCGTTGCATTCTTCATCGCCTGTGGCGCCAGTGCAGCCCGGTCGACAAGACCGGCGTCGTTTTCAGCATTGTAGATCAGCATATCTCTCAGCACAACCTGCAGCGGGTACATTTCCTTGTCGCTTAGATAGATCATCGGGAGGAAAAAGCTGTTCCAATGCCCCATGAAGTAGAACAACCCGATGGAGGCGAGCGCCGGCTTCGACAGCGGAATGACGATGGAGAACAAAATGCGGTAATCGGAAGCACCGTCGATGACAGCAGCTTCGCGTATCTGGGAGGACATATTTTCATAGAAGCTTTTAAGAATAATCAGCTCCATTGTCCAAATCGCATTCGGCAATACTAACGCCCACACTGTATCGAGAAGGCCGAGCTGCTGCACGACCATATACGTCGGAATGATCCCCGCGTTGAAAAACATCGTGATGACGATCATCAGCATGAAAACTTTCCGTCCGAAAAAGGTTCGCTGCGAAAGCGGATAGGCGGCGACGGCTGTGAAGAGCAGATTAATAAATGTGCCCAGCGCCGTATAATACACGGAATTGAAGTAGGCTCGTGGGATCTTATCGTTCTTCATTACTTCCCGATAAGCGTCGAGGTTAAGCCCCTTGGGAAAGAGAAACACTTTTCCTTGAATGACGGCCGACGTATCACTGAGCGATACCGACAGAATGTACAATATCGGATAGAGCGTGACAATCGCGATTCCGGATAACACGAGGGCGTTTACAAGAGTAAACAAGGTGATTTTGCGGCGGCCTACCATAACCCATTCCCTCCGATCCGTTTGCTCATATAATTCGCTCCGAGCAGCATAATCATGGCCGCTAGCGCTTCAAACATCCCAACCGCCGCCGCATAGCTGTAGTTGGACTCCAGCAAGCCTTTTCGATAGACATAGGTTGAAAACACATCGCTTACCTCATAGGTCATCGGATTGTAGAGCAGCAGCACCTTCTCGTACCCAATACGGATCATCGAACCTGTTTTCAAAATAAACATCACGAGCAGCGTCGGCAGCAGTCCGGGCAGCGTAATGTGCCGCATCATGCGAAACCGGCTAGCACCATCGACCTTCGCCGCCTCGTAGAGCGTTGGGTTAATGCCCGCAATTGCCGCAAGGTAAATAATCGCTTCATAGCCGATCTTCTCCCAAATATCCGAGATTACGTAGATCGGGCGGAACCAGTTCGGATTCACGAGAAAATACGTCTTTGGAAAGCCGAGTGCCGCCAATAATTGATTGAGCAGACCGCTGGTCGGCGACAGAAAGTCAATGATCATGGAGCAGATGATGACCACGGATAGAAACGCCGGCAAATAGCTCAGGGTTTGCACGGTTTTTTTAAACCAGGTTAGGCGGACTTCGTTCAGCAGAATAGCCAGGAGAATCGGAAATGGAAAGCCGAATACCAGCGTGTAGATGCCTAGCAGAAATGTGTTGCGAAAGAGCATCCAGAAATCCTGATTCGTAAAGAATTGGATAAAATACTTAACGCCTACCCAGTCGCTGTCCCACACCCCGGTAAACACACTGTAGTCTTTGAAGGCGATAACTAAGCCGTAGAGCGGGCCGTACCGGAATATCAGATAGAATAGCAGGCACGGGGCAAATAAAATGAGCAGCTGACGATCCCGCTTCATATGTTTGAATGCGGCGGCCATTCGGGCTTGTACCGGTCGCGTTCGCCGACCTTTCGGGGCTGTCTCCTCTATAATGGGTTGTTGCATATGGGTCCCCTCCAATCCGGGATGAGAGGCGCCTTCCGACTAATATGCATCCTATGTAGCGTTGACCCGGAAGGCGGTACTCTCGATCTGTCTTATTTGACGGCTTCATAGCGCTTCTGCGCATCGTTGTATACCTTGATGTAGGCGTCCACACCTTTTTTGGCAATCGTTTTCTTCCATTCTTCCCACTGCTCGTCGCCGTATTTTTTATCCAAAACATACTTGGCGTTGAACTCCTCAGCTGCCTTTTGCAGTGCCGTTTGCAGCTCAGCGAGGGTCGAAATCTCGGCGTCGGTAAAATTCAGAATCGGGTCAATCGGCTCTCTTTTGCTGCCTTTGAGAATTTTATCCTGCGCTTCCTTCTCTTTCTCCGAGAATTTGTAGTACACGCTGCGGTGATCCGGGCGGAGATAGGCGCTTTCCAACCACATCGCATAGCGATCCTCCAGCACGGAAATATCCACCAGCGGCAGATCCTTCAGCTCCGGATACACAGGCGCGCCGTCCTTGCCCCACTCGAAGTTCACGCCTTCGACGCCCAATGTCATCAGTTGCGAGCCGGATGGGGAGGTCAAATAGTCCAGCAGCTTTAGCGCAGCTTCTTTATTCTTGTTGTTCGCCACCGTCACACTGAAATCGGACACCTTCGGCAGCGTTCTGACGTTGCCCGTCGGACCTACCGGATTCGCATAGCGCAAATTGTAGTCCGGATTCTTTGCTTTGATCTGGTTGTAGAACAGATCCAGGCGGCCGATCCAGTCCCACGTCACAAACGATTTGTCCGTCGTCATCTTCGTTGTCCAGGAATCCTGCGTGTCCGTCAAAAATTCAGGATCGATCAAACCCTCGTTATACAGTTTCTTCATGAAATCCAGCATGTTCTTATGCTCCGGCTGAATGCTGGCGAACTTCCACGCTTTCTCTTTCTCGTCGTAGTACGCCGGATAGCTGTCACTGCCGATTCCCCAGCCGTAGGACCAGTCACGAAAAACGTTGGCAAGCCCTTTAGACGCATAAGGATAAGCATTCGGATACGCTTCTTTAAGCTTCTTCAGCGCCTGATAGAACTCGTCCGTCGTTGTCCATTCCTTAATCCCGAGCTTGTCAAAAATATCCTTGCGATACAAGAAGCCGTGATTGACATCGCGGTTCAAATCGTAGATCGGCCATGTGTAGAGCTTTCCGTTCTCGTCACCGTAAGACTTGACGACCCAGCTGTTTTCTTGCAGATACAGCTTCTTGAAATTCGGAAGCATCTCGGCGTAGTCATTAATAGCGACGACGCCTTTTTGCTTTCCGATCTTTTTGAGCTCCGCCGCTTTGAGCCCTTCGAAAATATCCGGCAGCTTCCCGGAGGCAACAATGACTTTGAGCTTATCTTGGTAGGTTTGAGGGGAATACGTTTGAAAATCGACTTTAATGCCGGTTCGTTTAAGTATCTCCTGAACGACGAGTTTATCTTCTTTAATGTTAGTCGAGTTGCTTGGCAGCATCCAGGTGAGCGTCGTTGGTTCATTGACGAGCGGTAGTTTTAACCCTCCCGTATCGCCGTAAGGATTGGCGGCTTGTGTAGCTGCAGGGGCAGTTGAGGCGCTGGCGGCGGCACCTCCTTCCTTCTGGCCACCGGTCGTCCCGCTGCAGGCGGTTAAGATCGAAGTCATCAAGGCAATGCCGGCAACGGAGCTGATCAGCTTCTTGGACATGTTCGTTCCTCCCTTTTTTTGTTGTTTGCGTGTTCTGAATTTATCATAAAAGCGCCTTCTTCTTTCGTAAACCTCACAATTTCCGCACCCTTTGTTTTATCGCAGAGTGAAACCAAAAAATCCGAAAAACCTTGTTGCATCAAGGTTTTTCGGCATGTGGAGAATGCTAAAGTAGTAGAAAATCATAAAATATGAGGGTGTGATGGGAGGCACTTCCATCGCTAGGAAGCACCAAAAAAAATTAAATGACAAACGAAATAATTCAAGTGTCCGACTTGCAATTGAAACTTTGGAACAAAAACATAGTTGAATATATTATTTATGTTCCTGGCGTTGGAGTGGCTCTGAATGCATTTACAGTCTTGTCCATAACAACCTGTGCATCACTTCCCGAATCAAGAATCGTATTTTGAAGCGATTCTTTTTCTACCAATACTGTTGTTACGGTAAGCGGCTCTGATGCTTCGGTAGTCAACAAAGCGTCTACTTGCGCAGAGAAACAAGAATCACTTACCTTGGCATGAACCTCCGTGGCAACAACATGATTATTAGAAATATAATTTCCATTACCCGAAACAATACGTATGATTACAGGTGTTGCACCTACCGGCTTGATGTTCTGAGTATTAATTCCTTCAGAAAAGTGATTAGCAATTACAGAATTATTATTGCCACTGATATAGAGGAGACCATACAGATCATCTAAACCATTGTCTATTCCCAGAAAAGGAGTCCAAGGTTCATGGTCTCGTAAAAAGTGATTTGAAGAAACCAAGTTTTCAGAACAATTTTCCCTGAATACAACCATTCCTGGATAAAATGAGTGAAGTCTATTATTAGTGATACTGGAACGTGTCACACCATCAAAATAGATACTGCTCGCACCTCGTGGAAAAACATTATTCGCTGTAATCAAAAGTCCACCAAAATTTTGAGCGTAAATTGAATATCCTTTAAAACCGGCTCCTATCAAGTTATCGGTTATTTTTGAAGCCTGGCCCCAACCTCGTAGTTCTATACAGTTACCACATTCAGCTATGAAATTATCATGTATAGTCAGTGCATCTGCATGATAAATAGTAATTCCATGCTCTAAATACACAAACCCCATGCCTGTAATCCGAAATGAGTCACAAGCACTTGCAACATAAATACCCGTTTTCCCGTTAATGTATGTGTTTTCCGGATTTATTTCTCCTGAACCATCTTCAATAAAATGCAAACCATCAATACAAAAGTCAGAAAACTCTACCGAACTTATTCGGGGATTTCCACTTCGTTCAACATAAAATGCAGCTCCTTTATATTCCTCGTCATTTACTTCTAGGGGAATATCTACGAGTATGCGACTTCCTCCCGGCCACAATTCATGCAAATCCGCCCATTCATTCTCAGATGTATTAAAACGAATACTCGAAGATGTAAACCCGTGTCCAGAACCCATAATTTTAAGATAACTGATGTCTATAACTACTTGACTGCCAAGATGATAATCTCCCGGTGGAATATAGATAACCGCACCCGGCTTTCCGCCTTTATTCACATCAGTGTCCGTTTGCCTACTTTTAATATCTGCTATAATGCTATTGATTACCTCACCAATATCCTCATACGGATTACCGACAGACCACTCTGTTACGTCGTAATAATTTTTACTAGCCATAAATAAATTCTCCTATCAATTAAGTGTGTTCTTCCTTCACCATACAGAGTGAAGTTGCCATATATCAAGAGAAATGAGTTCCACCTTATCTCCGAGGCTAAAAAGTTTCAAGTTTATACTGTACGGATTAGGATATATGTTATTGGTCATTGTCGTGCGCCCTTCATCCGCAAATACTTCAACAACGCAAGTATCTACGTAGATATGCAGCCTTAATGTATCCTTATCGGCAGATTCTAGTTTACATTTTCGAATCCCCTGACTCCATCCGTCCGATCTGTTTCTATCAAATTGAAGTTCGCCGGTCTTAGGCGAATAAGAGAGTACCGTCTCCTCGTTGCCGTCATCCGACACCCGCATTTTGAAGCCAAATTCCTCCGCGTGACAATTTTCCAGATTAAATTCCGCCACAATCTCTAAACTATCCCCTTCTATCGATCGGGGAAGCGCTTGTATTTCCCCTTCTATCGCCGTACGGTCAAGATGGAAATGTCCCCCCCGTATCGCCTTTAATTCTTCAACTGGAAGAAATCTCAAATGTCCGTCATCGTCCATTTCTACAGTTCTTGGAATGGACATCGCGCCGCACCAATTGTTTTTAAAAGTGGGACCGAAATTTTGAAACCACGGCATCCAATCCCAAGCGTTCAACCAACCTATAATAATTCGTCTTCCATTATCATCAAGGAAGGATTGAGGAGCATAGTACTCGAACCCGCAATCCACTTCTCCACAATAATCCCAAGTAAATTTCCCACTACTATAATCTAATGAACCAGTTAAATAACTCGCTTTTTTTTCTCCCATTCCCATTGGGGAGAACATTAGTACATAACGATCGCCAAGCTGAAAAATATCCGGACATTCCCACATCGTACCCATCGTACCGTCACTCTCAGCCAATACACTTACATACTCCCATACATACAGGTCATTCGAGCGATAAAGCAAAGCTCTTCCTTTTCCATCTTTACTTGAACCTACGACCATATACCATTTATCTTCGTGTTTCCATACTTTCGGATCCCTGAAATCAGAGGAACTCCCTTCTGGAGGAACAGAGATAACCGGATTCCCTACATATTTTTGAAATGTCACGCTATCGGTACTGGAAGCTATACTTTGGGTTTGAATGACACGCCCTTCCTTCATAATCGTGCCGGTGTAGATCAAAGTCAATATCCCGTTGTCATCGACGGCGCTTCCGGAAAAACATCCGCCTTTTTGGTCAAGATCATAGACTTCACTTGGCGCAAGTGCAATAGGAAGGTGTTCCCAGTGAACCAAATCTTTACTTTTTGCATGGCCCCAATGCATCGGACCCCACTCGGCTGAATAGGGGTGAAACTGGTAAAACATATGATATTCTCCTTGATAGTATATAAGCCCGTTAGGATCGTTCATCCAATAGGCGGGAGGCATAAAATGAAACTTTAAGCGCATAGGGTCTTTACCCACATGATCCTTTATAGTTGCAACTGATTGTTCTGCTTTACCTAACATGAGATTATGGAACGTATGGTGATCATATTGCATCAATATTTCCTCCACTCTTTATTTCATCATACAAATTCTCTATTCTTTAACAGCACCCATTGTCATTCCGCGAACAATGTATTTTTGCATTACAAACGAAAACAGCATGACAGGAACGCTAAATATGGTTGCCGCAGCCGTCATTGGGCCTAGATCCAAACCGTAAGCTGTTAAAAACTCTGAAATTCCTACTGGCACCGTTTTGGCTGAAGTACTTGTTAAAAGTAATGCGAACAAGAAATCATTCCAGGAAAGCATAAAGCTAAAAATTGAGGTAGTTGCGATTCCAGGCAGCGAGATCGGTAAGATAATACGCATAAAAGTTCCAAACATCCCGCATCCGTCGACACGCGCAGATTCATCAAGCTCTTTTGGCAAATTGTCAAAAAAACCAATCATCATCCAGATAACAAACGGAATGTTTATGCTGGTATAGACTAAAACTAATGCTAATTTTGTATCCATTAAACCTAATTGCCCAATAATACGATACATCGGTATTGCAACACTAATCAGAGGCGTCATACGAACACCCAAAGTAAAAAGCAGAAATAAATTCCCTAACTTTGATGCGAATCTGGTTAAGCCATAAGCAGCTAATGAACCCAGAAAAACACTCAATAGTGTACCTGACATTGCAGTTATAAGACTGTTAACAAAATATTTGCCGATTGCCAGTTGATGAAACAGGGCATTATAATTGGCTAAAGTAAACACAGAAGGCAACAACGTAGGGGTTGTGGAAATCACTTCCCTTGGCGGTTTCAGTGAAGATAACACAAGGTAAGCGTATGGAAATAAAGTAACAACCAAAAAAATACATGAGATGACGAATACAAATAAACTGGCAACTCTGGATTTTTGTTTACTCATAGTAATAACCATCTTGCTGATCTCCTTCCTATCGAACCGCTTTCTTATTTGGATTCCAGAATTGTTTAAAAAAGAATGAACAGATTACCAACAAGATAATCATAAAGATTACAGCCATTGCGCTTGCATATCCTTCTTGATTGTATCTGGCTACCGATTTATAAATTAATGTGCTTACTAAGGAAGAGGAACCATTCGGACCGCCTTGTGTCATCACCCAAATAATATCAAAGGATTTAGCTGCATCAATCATACGTATGACAACTGCAACTAAAATGACCGGTTTTAAACTTGGCAGTGTGATATGCAAAAAGTTTTGAAACTTATTTGCTCCGTCTATGCGGGCAGCTTCGTATAAACTTTCAGGTATACCTTGTATGCCCGCTAATAATATCAACATCATAAATGGCGTGGTAAGCCATACATCGGCAATCATACAGGAAATTAAAGCCAACTTGCTGTCAGATAACCACAAGATACTTTGAGGATTCTTAATCAAGCCCAATTTGTATATAATTACATTTAAGATACCAAATTGGTCGTTTAGCATAAATTTCCATATTAAACCACAAACCAAAGGAGAAATCATTAATGGACTCAACAGCAAAGTACGAATGATGTTGGCGCCTTTAAACCCTGTACTTAGCAGAAGAGCAAGAAACATGCCCAATATTAACTCAATTGCAACTGCACCTATCACATACACAATTGTATTGAGTAAGGATTGATAGAATGTGTCCGAAGTTAAAGCGTGAGAGTAATGCCGTAGACCAATAAATTTTGAAGGATCTTCATCCTCAAAAAAACTATCTTTAAAAAGTAACATCATTGGGTAAACAAAAAACAAGATCATGAAGACGAAAGCCGGTAGAAAAAATAAGAAAGAAAGCTTCTGATCTCTTAGAGACATATCCATCATCCTTCTGTAAGAATTGGAATTCGGTTAAAAAGGGGCTCGAACCTGAGCCCCTTTTTCCATTTATTTTCCTTGTATCTCGTTAATTTTTGCTGCGGCTCTGTTTAATGCTTCTTGCGGTGTTTCCTTTCCGGAGAGAGCTACTTGAATTGCAGAGACTAATGCTTCATTTTCGATTTCGTTCCAATGTGGCAATATTGGACGATTTTGTGTTTGGCTGGCAGCCAGTGTAGTTTCAAGCGCTTTTAGGTGTGCATATTCAGGTTTTTGACCGTATTTGTCAAAGACCGATTTTCGTGCAGCCACTCCTAATGCTTTCATAAACAATTCATTTTTTTCATAAATAAATTTCACGTATTGTTTTGCGATATCTTGTTTTTTGGAAGTGCTCGGGATCACTTGATACCAAGGTCCAGGCACAACCCCTACTCCGGAATCACCAGCAATCATTGGAGCGGCGCCCACTTTCCCCGCTACTTTCGATTTGCCTGGGTCGTTAGAAGGGACAAAGAAATGAGCCCACTCAAGCATCATAGCCATTTTTCCATTCCAGAACATTTCAGAAATTTCAGAAGAGGCCATGTTTAGTGCACCTTCTGGCGCAGACTTGTCTTCACGTAAAATCTTTGTTTCAAATTCCAGAGCCTTTACATATGGTTCCGAGTTGACTAAGGCTTTATTATCTTTACCCACAACCAAAGGTTTTGCTCCTGCTTGAGCGGCATGGTCCAACCAACTGGCAACCGAATCCCCGTTATTCATCCCTAATATGCCCGTACCATATAGATCAGTTGCCCCATCTTTATTCGTATCACGAGTAAAGAACTTGGCGACATCCCTGTATTGCTGCCAATTCGTAGGCGGCTTCAAATCATATCCATATTTAGCCTTAAATGCATCTTGTTCCTTCGGATCATTAAACAAATCGGTTCGATACAATAAAATTTTTGAGTTCGTCCAAACCGGCATGCCCAGAATTTTACCGTTCACTTTACCGCCATCGACTACATTAGGTACAAAATCATTTTTGACCTCATCCGTCATTAAGTCATCCATAGCTACCAAGTTTTTTGCCAAAGCAGGAAACCACAAGATATCGATCGTGGCAACATCGTATGCTCCTGAGTTAGCTTTCATTTCTACATTCAATTTGTCATAGACACCGATGTAGGGAACCGTTTCAATCTTCACTTCATAGCCAGTCTTTTGCTTAAATTCTTCCGCCGTTTGGCTGGCGACCGTATTGGCCGGACTTCCACCCTCAACCAGAACCGTGATAGATTTATTCGACGAGCCAGATGCTCCTTTCTCAGAAGTTTGTTGTCCTTTATTGGACGCAGAGCTTTCAGGGTTCTTTTCATTACTAGAACATCCAACCAAAATCGCTGAAAAAGACATGCACATTACAAGAACACCAGATAATAATTTACCTTTTAATTTCATAAAAAGTTACCCCCTCATTATTATTTAACAAATGGTAGTCCTTCTAAAGGACTATTAGGTTGCCAAGCGTTCATAGTAAGTTCCTACATCATTTTCATTTGTTTTGTCATTACGCTTTCAAATACACTCAAATATCCCCAGGACCCCCCCCAAGTAAACAGAAAAGTTTATCCAAAATTGTGTTTCTCGAAAACCGTTTGATTTTCTCAGAAAACGTTTGATTTTCTCAGAAAAACGTTTTCTTTTCTCAGTTAAACGTTTTCTTTTCCACAAAACCAATGATATACTAATAATGAAACATTGTCGTTGGCTTAAATTATGATTAATTTGTCAAATATTTTGGTTGGAGGTTACTACATGAACTTACACAATCTGTCTCCTTATTTACGAATTGCTATGGATAGCTACGTCTCATTTCCTTGGTTTTTAGAGGAAAGGGTATTATTTGACTATGAAATCCTTTATCTCAAAGAAGGCAGATTAAAAGTTACTGTAGAGGATGATGTTTATTTTGGAGAACCAGGTGACATATTTTTCTTTCGCCCCAAACAAAGGCATTCGATTAGTAAAATTGGAACTGATTTAGTCCGACAGCCCCATTTGCATTTTGATTTGTTCTATCAAGAAGATAGTCCCGATGTTAAAGTTTCTTTTAAAAAATTAGAAAATATGACAAACGATGAAATGAAGTGGTTCCGAAGCGACGAGATTGACAGATTAACTCTTCCTCTAGCAAGTCATATACGGTTGCGGTATCATTTAGCTATAGAAAAATTACTTTATGAAATTATAAGAGAATTTCAAATGAAGCTGCCATTTTATGAATTAAATATTAAGGGATTATTTATTCAATTATTCACCGCATTATTGCGCGAAAACTATTGGAACAGAAATCCTCACTTATTTTCCAATATCAATGAGTTGGAGCAAGTCAGAATTTTCTTAAAGCATAACATTGGTCAAAGGGTGACTTTAGATGAACTTGCCAAAATATCTGGAATCAGCAAGTACTATTTGATCACACTGTTTAATCAAACATTTGGAATGAGTCCTATCCACTATCACCAATTAATGAGAATAGAAAAAGCAAGAGAGATGATCCAATTCACTGATGAACCTTTAAAACGAATTGCGGAACTTATCGGATTTCCGGATATTCATTCTTTCAGTAAAGCGTTCAAAAAAATAGAAGGCGTTAATCCTTCTTTTTATCGGAAAAAGAAAACATCTCGCTCATAATTACATGTCCATAGATGTGTGTTATGTCCAAGCATTGCCCAGTGTAACCGCTTACATATAATGACAAAAAAAGGTCTGCATAGCTATCCCTAGGCTATTTGAGATTCCCCCAAATTGCCTATCAGCTGAAAGCAGACCATCTAATGTTACTATCATCACGTAAAGTCAATTAGTCTATGTATCGCTTAATCACATCCGATTTACAAATTACTTGAGTTTAAATGAAGCTACAGATTGCTGTAAGACCTTAGCCATATGGGCTAATTCGTTGGAATAAGAAGCAACTTCTTGGATTGCCGCTGTCTGTTCCTCTGTCGTTGCCGAGATGTGATTGGTTGAACTTGCTGAACTTCCGTAGAAATTAGAGACTACCTCCATGTTTTCAACCATTTTCTGCATATTCATTCGAATCATTATAATGTCATTGGTCATTTCGCCCGCTTGCCCAGATACCCCATCGACTAAGTTAAGAATCGTAGAGAAGGAATCTCCAGCCTTTGTCGTAAGCTGCTTCCCTTCTTGAATAGATGAATCTGCATTTTCCATCGCTTTCACTACTTGCGAAATATCTTCCTGGATCTCTGCAATTAATGTTTCGATCTCACTATTTGATTTCGTTGAATTTTCAGCAAGAAGGCGAATTTCACGAGAAATCACCGAAAATGTTTTACCATTAGATCCCGCTTCGGCGGCAATAATACCTGCATTTAAAGCAAGCATTTTCGTTTGCTTGGCGATAGTGGAAAGTAAGGTCATAATCTGATTGATCTTTCTGGACTTATCTTCTAACTGTCGGACTATTCCAACCGAATCGAGTGAGTTTTGAGAAATCAAATTGATCTGATTTATTGCTTCCACAATATCCGCTTTTCCTTCAATGGACGTTTGCAGCGCTTCCTTTGCGGATTGGCTCGCAAGTTCAATTCGTTGCGTTATTTTTTTAATATTCACAAACATAACTTTTGTTTCTTCTACAGCTTCATCGGTTAATGAAAGTTGTGTATGCGTCCCACCCGCTACTTCTTGAATCGATTGTGCAATTTCTTCTGTTGCTTTCGCGGATTGTTCCGCATTATCGGATAAAAGAACAGAAGTTTCAGATACGCTTTTCGCGCTTTCAGATACTTGCAATAAAATGGACTTCAAGTTACTTGCCATTGTATTTAGATTTGTGCCCATTTGGCCAAATTCATCGACCGTTTTTATAGGTATAGTCTGGGTTAAATCCCCGCTTGACATCGATTGAGAAAGAATATTTACTTTCTTAATGTTATTGGTGATGTATAAACTGTAGAAATAAATCACCATGACAACAACACATATCAATACAATTATGATCATAACCGAGATCATGAAATAATCGTTTAGCTTCTGGTAAAGCTCCTCCTGCGATATGACGATGGCTAGTTTCCATGATGTATCTGGAACCGTCTGATAATAAACGATATTGAGCCCCCTATCGTCACTAAAAACGGCATTTCCATTATTATTCGCCAGTATTTCTTGGCCAATTTGTGCCAAGCTTACATTAGAATCATTCTTGATTTGATGATTCGCCACGCTCTGGTTATCTTTATTAGCAATAAAGTTCCCATTACGATCCAACAAAAATGCCCATCCATTTTTTCCAACATGAATGTCTGAAATCTTCTGCTGCAGGCTGTTCAAATTGATGTTGGCTGTAACTACGCCTTGAAATTTATTATTGGTGTAAAATGGAACCGCTGTTGTTAAAATCATAGCATTGGAGGTTTTATCAAAAAACGGATCCGTCCAAACCATGGTTTCCTTTGTGTTTTTACCAAGCAGATACCACTCTTTTTCGGGATAATTATATTCTTTCGTATCATAATCATTGGAAAATAAAATGCGACCGTTGTCTCGGTAGGCATAGGAACTGTAATATTGCAAATAATTTTTATATTGATAGGGCTCATACCATATCCCAACTCCAAATGTGTCCGGGTTTGTGGACAATAAACCTTGAATAATCTGGAAATATTTACCTTTATCAATCTTGTCTCCTACAGGTTCAATCGTGCGTGCTAAGCTTTCAGGTATTTTACTGTGTGCTGTTAATATGGTTTGCATATTGTTGATCGTTGCGTTTAATTGATATGCCATTTTATCTTGAATTTCTGCATTGATGATATTTTTAGAATAACTGTAACTTAACGCAGACAACGCAAACATGGATAAAATTAACATTGGTAGAATCGTGACGATTGTGCGGGTACGTATGCTTTTAAAACGAAATTTCACCATATTAACAGCCCTTCCTCTTACTTATCGCTACGGAGACGATCCAAAAGTACCGCAAGTACGATAACAACACCTGTAATAACGGTTTGCCAAAAGAAGCTAACATTTAATAGTGTCAATCCATTTCTAATTACGCCCAAGATTAACACACCAATAATCGTCATTTGAATTCGGCCAATTCCCCCAGCTAGGCTCGTACCGCCTAGAACAACTGCAGCAATGGCATCAAGTTCGGCCATGCTTCCAGCATTCGGCTGACCGGAAATTAAACGGCCTGCTAGAACTACGCCAGCTAATCCCGCACATAAACCACTAATGGCATACACATTAATTAACGTCTTTTCAACCTTAATACCTGTTAATCTCGCTGCCTCTTCATTTCCCCCAATTGCATAAATATGTCTGCCAAACATCGTGTATTTAAGTACGATAAACATTACAACATATACACTGAGCATAATGTAGATGGGGGTTGGAACCGATAGTATCTTCCCTGATCCAATAAACTTAAACGGTTCCGAAGCCAGTATCGTAGGTAATCCTCCGCTAATTACGAAAGCAGCACCTCTTATATAAGTCATACTTCCTAATGTAACAATAAAGGATGGAAGTTTGGTTCTTGCAGTCAGAAAGCCGTTAATCCATCCTGCTGCATATCCCACCGCAATTCCAGCGAACATGGAAATAAAAGGGTTAACTCCTTGTTTGGAAAGCATGACGGAAATAACGCCCGAAAGTGCGATCGTAGATCCCACAGATAAATCAATCCCGCCAGTCAGAATAACTAATGTCATACCCGCTGCAAGAATTCCGTTAACGGATGATTGTTTTAAAATATTGAGAATATTCCCCGTATCCGTGAAATTAGGTGCAAAAATGGCGAGTATAATACAAATAGCAACTAACACGATTAACATGCCTAGTTGATTCCAAATTTTTCTCATGGATAATCCAATATTACGTTTATTATTAATGATTGCTTCCATTCCAGCGCTCATTTGATCTCCCCCGTTGCATAATACATAATTTTCTCTTGCGTCGCGTCTTCGCGCCTAAGGTTTGCTCGTAATTTCCCCTCATGCATAACAAGTATACGATCACTCAACGCTAATATTTCTGGCAGCTCAGAGGAAATGGCTAACACAGCAAGGCCGTTTTTGGCTAATTTACAAATAACTTTATGAATTTCAGTTTTGGCGCCAATGTCGACACCTCTTGTCGGTTCATCTAACAAAAGCACTTTAGGCTGGATGGATAACCAACGTGCAAGCAGCGCTTTTTGCTGATTTCCTCCGCTTAAGCTAACTACCTTTTGTTCTTTACTTGCCGTTTTAATGCCTAATTCTTTAATATACATATCAGCTTCATCATTGATTTGCGACCAATCTAAGAGCGATGCTTTTCGATATTTAAACATTTCAGCCATCATAATATTTTCTTTGACAGACATATTTAGGAATAGTCCCTGTTCCTTACGGCTTTCCGGTACATGGGCAATCCCATATCGCATGGCATCCTCTGGAGAAGATATTTTCACAGATTGACCATTAATCAGAATTTCACCTGCTGATATTTCTGATAAACCAAAGATCGCTCTGACTAATTCTGTTCTTCCTGCACCTACCAATCCTGAAATCCCAACAATTTCTCCTGAATACACCTCTAGCGAAATATCCTTTACATTTTTGTTATCAGATAATCCTTTAACCTCTAAAACCGGCATTTTATCTTTGATCCAGCTCGTATGTGAAGGCGGTTTTTGAAATAAATCGGTTAATTCACGGCCAACCATTGTCTTAACCAGATGCTCCGGATTGGTTTCGGCGATAGGGATCGTTGTAATCCACTCTCCATCACGCAAAATGGTACACCGATCAGAAATTTTAAAAATTTCATCCATACGATGTGAAATGTATACAATCGCAACACCTTTTTGTTTTAGTTCATTGATAATAATAAACAGCTTATCTATTTCTTTGTGGGTTAACGAAGCTGTTGGTTCATCCATCACTAGAACTTCTGCTTCTATAGAGAGGGCTCTCGCGATTTCCACCATTTGTTGTTGGGCAACACTTAAGGTTGAGACATATGATCTTGGATCCAAGTCAGATCCGATTGATTTTAATAGAAAATGGGCTCGTTCGTGAACTTTCTTCCAGTCCACCATACCGAACTTGTTTTTAGGAAATTTGGTTCCCATCAATACGTTCTCACCGATGGTTATATTCGGAGAAAGATTAAGCTCTTGATGAATGACACTAATGCCTTTCTCACGCGCTTCCATCGCATTACGCCAAGTGATCGATTTGCCTCGATACCTAATCTCGCCGTTATCTGGACGATGTATCCCTGCCATAATCTTCATAAGTGTCGACTTACCGGCGCCATTCTCTCCCATTAAAGCATGTACTTCACCTTTATGCAGGTCGATATTTATGTTTTTTAAAACGGTAACCCCAGAGAAAGACTTGGAGATCGCTCTCATGCTTAACGCTATTGACGATGATTCAGAGGAAATGTTCTTTTCAACTTCCGCTTGCACAGCTTCCATGTTCTCACTCCAACCAATTTAATAATGAATATCATTTAATGACAATTGAATGAATACGATGTGGCACTCAGGTAGAGAGTAACCACATCGCAAGAATAAAACTACCAGCCTTTATAGTCTTTTACGTTTTCTGTCGTAATGAAGTCAGTTGGAAGTTTAATTAATGGTTCCACTTTTTCACCAGCAAGAACTTTAAATGCTGTTTCAACCGCAATTGTAATCATATTAAATGGGTTTTGTGCCGAGCTTCCAACATAGCTTTTGTTTTCTTTCAGTGTTGTCACTGCATCAGGAGATCCATCCACACCAACGATAAACATTTCCTTGTCGCGACCGGCTTGCTCTGCAGCAATTTTGGCGCCAATACCTGTTGGATCATTAATAGCAAATACAGCGTCGATTTGTCCTTTACCGTTTGCTTGTAAAATGGTCTCCATCTTAGCAAGCGATGTTTCGCGATTACCGTTACCATTTTGATTTGCAACTATTTTAATTCCCGGAGCTGCTTTGAGAGCTTCATTAAATCCTGCAATGCGGTCTGTTACAGCGGACACCGGCGGTCCATCTAATACGGCAATATTTCCTTTTCCATTCAACCGTTTAACCAAATATTCACCCGCAATACGTCCTGCTTGAACGTTATCGGAAGTTACACTCGCATTAACGCCACCTTCAGAAATTGTATCGACAGAAATGATTGGGATACCTGCTGCTTTAGCTTGACCCACTGCTGCTGCGATACCTTTGGTATCTACGGAACTTAGAATAATCATACTTACTTTTTTGGTAATAAAATCTTCGATTTGAGCGGTTTGTGTAGCCAAATTATCTTCTGCACTAACGGCGATTACTTCACCGCCGTGTTTCTTAGCAGCTTCAGCTGCACCTTTGGACATCGCTACGAAGAAAGGATTGCTTAAGTTTTGTACGGTCAAACCAATAACTACTTTTTTCTTTGGTGCCGGATCTGCTGCTTTAGCTGCGCTAGCTGTTTCTGCTGGCGCCCCAGTTGCTGCTGCGGGTTTTGTTTCCACTGCTTTACCACAAGCCGAAAGTGCAAATACAACAAATAGTAACAAGAAAATCTTCATGTTTTTCATTTTCAAATTCCTCCGAATTATTATATTTTTTTTAAAATAAGTTTGGCGAATAATAGGAAGCTATGTGATAATTAAAGTGTAATTGTTTTTCTATGAACATGTTTTAGAGTCCAATTGTCTATCACGTTTAGCGACACAAGTAGCCAATTGCAAAACTCTTTAGCATGTTCTTTTTCCCTCCTTTTTTTGATACAACCAAATCCCCCAATTGAAGCATGATTGACACTAATCACTTACCTAAAAGAAATCTCACCTCCTTAAAAGAGTGGATGTTTGTTTTCTGTGTATTCATCATACCTGTGTTAAATACAAAAAATAATAGAAAATCTTCTTGAAACTGTTGAAATTTTTCTATTATCTTCATTCAGATATGAGAAAACCTCTTTTCGGGAACCGAAAACTTATACTTTCTTATGTGATAAAAAAGACTTAGCATGATGTGGAATCAGGCTAAGTCTTTAAATCTTGTTTTAAGGGATTCTAATTGGAACATTCACATCATCAACATTGATATGGCCAAAGCCACCCATCGCGTTGTCGACAATCTTAATGTAGCATGTCGTTCCTATATATGCGGATGCATTCCAATTCTTTCGAGTATACGCCTCACTATTTAGTCCAGTTTCTTTGAATAAGATAGCGTTGTCGGAAGCCCGGACAAGAGCAACGTACAAGTTATTCAAGTCTTGCCCTCCCCCAACGAGAAGGTCGATCTGTCCGTCCCCTCCAAGCACAAAATTGGTGGATTGCATCGAGCCAACCTGGCCATCACCTCCATTATTGAAGCCCCAATAGTGATACGTACCTTGTTTGTTGAAAGATTGCGGCGGATTCCAAAAAGTCGATGCGGGGCTCACGTCGCCGTCCGTGAATGCATTGCCGTTTGTCACGTTCCAACCGCTTAAGTTGCCGAGTTCAAAATCGTGGTTCGCCAACTGGCCTATCAAAGAACCGGGTTGAACAGGAACATTCACGGCATCGAGATTGATATGGCCAAAACCTCCTGTCGAATTATCGACCACTCTAATATAGCATCTTGTGCCAATATAAGCTGAAGTATCCCAGTTACTTACTGTATATCCCTCGTTGTTAAGTCCCGTTTCTTTGAACAATATAGCGTTGTCGGAAGCTCTAACAAGAGCAACGTACAAGTTATTAATGTCTTGCCCTCCTCCTACGCGAAGGTTGATTAATCCGTTCCCTCCAAGCACAAAGCTTACGGATCTCATCGCGCCAACTCGATTATCGCCTCCATTATTGAAGCCCCAGAAGTGATAATCGCCTTCTTTGTTGAAAGATTGCGGTGGATTCCAAAAAGTCGATGCAGAGCTCACATCACCATCGGTGAACGCATTGCCACTTTCCACAATCCAACTGCTCAAGTTGCCTGCTTCAAAATTATGATTGGGTAGTTGCTCTGTTGCTTGGACTGGTATATTGAAATCATCTACATTAATATGACCCCATGAATCGGATCTATTATCGACGACTCTAATATACATAGACGTTCCGATGTATTGGGTTGCATCCCAGTACTTCCTCGTATACTGTTCAGTGTTCCCTTTATGATCTGGCCAATCCTTATAGGTCCCAGGCCCGCTAGTCCGATAAAGCTCTTTGCCGTCAGAAGAACGAACAAAAGCAACATAAAGGTTGTCAATATCAATACCGCCTCCAACCAGGAAATTAATTTGTCCATTACCTCCTAACGTAAAGGTTTGCGATCTAAGCTCGCCGATTGAGGTGTCTCCTCCACCTCCATTGGAACCCCACAGGTGAAAGGCGCCTTGTTGGTTAAACGGTTGCACGCCCCACCAGGTTGGAGATTGGGTCACAACGGCGGGATCGGTGAATTCATTGCCGCTGACGACCGTCCAATTGCTTAAATCCCCCGCTTCGAAATTGCCATTGGTCAGAGGTGTTGATGCAGGAGGCGCAATAACTGTAACGGTGCTTGTCGCCAGGAAACCTCCGTCTCGCGTTTTCGCCGTAATGATCGCGGTTCCAACCGAGTTTCCGCGAACACTTCCATTTGTTACGGTTGCGACGGCAGGGTTGCTTGAAATCCAAACGATGTCTTTATTCGTTGCGTTGGACGGAGCTACAGTAGCGTAAAGCGTTTGCTTGCCTCCGGTGAAAACTTGGGAACTCTCCGTATTCAGGCTTACTCCGGTTACGGGTACGGGAGTATAGGCAGAATTCATGTTCCAGATCTGCAAATGTTTCACCTTGATCGTATCCGGGTTGACATCCCCGAACAACTCCAAACCTAGCGCATCGGATTTTGAATATGTACGGGTAGTAATCGATTTCAGCCCGTTCAAATAGGATTCCACCATCGATTTATCGAGGAAAATGTGAAGCTTTACCGTATCGCCGGCCAAATCGATCGTGCCGCTGTCGATGCCCTGCTGCGGCGGCCCGGTGATGGTGTTCGTCCGGTCTACTCCGTATTCTTTCGTGCTTTTTTTGTAGTACAGCAGTGTCTTCTCACCGCTGGTAGGAGACTTCCGTACATACATGCCGACTTTATCCGCCTCTCCGGGCGCTAGTTCCATATCGATTTCAAGCGTATCACCCTGAATGTGGGACAAACGTTCGTTCGCATCAGTAAACGAAGTGTCCGTAGCGATATCCAGCAGCTGCGTACCCCTGAGCGATTGCAGTTCAGAAATCGGATTGATGCCGAGTCGACCGTCAGGACGCAGATCCAGTACAACAGGTAATCCAGCATTGTGCGCCCAACCGGCATCCGAGTCTGCCTGCGAACTCCGATTTCCTTGAGCGATCGTATTCAATATTGTACGATTTGGTGTATTGTACGCTGATGTTGATTTATCTACAAATCCGCTCGGCCCGGTAAAATGGAAACCGCCATAGTCCATCAACTGCGGCGCATCTGAACCGGGATCAGGTTTAAACTTGGATGTGACGTTATCCCAGGTGCCAATCCAGTAAAATACGCGGGCTTGCCCCCCGACAGGGCTGACCATAAATATGTATTTCTGGTTGCCCAATGAATCCTTGATCGGCAGCAGAACAGGCAGCTCCCATACATTACCCAACTTCTCAGGGGATAGATTATTTTGATAAAGCGGTCCCTTATACTGCCAGTTTGTCATGTCCGACGAGGTATAGACCAATGCTGTTCCGCCTTGACCGTTAACGCCTGATCCAACAAGCATATTCCAGGTGCTACCATCCTTAAATACAAATGGATCACGAAATTGGCCTTGTATTCCCTGACCATCCTGTTGAGTGACCGCAAGTGAAGCGTCTTTATCCCATCGCTTCAAATCATTGTCGTGATCTGTAGGATACGTGCTTCTGGCCAATCCAACATTTTCTTTATTAGTAGCCTTCGCATCATTACCCGCCGTGAAAAACAGCGCAGGATTCCCACTGTCATCGATAACCGAACTGCCCGTCCAATCGCCGTCCGGATCAACTTGGAAAAGTGATGGCGCGAGTGCAGGGGGAAGATCCCGCCAATGCACCATATCCGTGCTGACCCAGTGGCCCCAATGCATATTATGCCAGTAAGGCCCTTGCTGATTAAATTGGTAGAACATATGATATTGCCCGTTAAAAAAAAGTGGTGCATGTGGCTCATTCATCCAATGCTGGGGCGCAATGGCATGGTAGGTCGGTCGGTAATTATCCCCGTTATAAACGCTCCGATCAAAAGACAAATCGGGTGTTGGCAAATTGCCGCCAAGGTTGGTCAAATACGAGTTGTACGAATTTTGGACTTCAGTTGCTGTCAAAGCGCCGTTATAAATTTTCAACTCATCAATTAAACCGTTAAATGTATGATACGGAAACAAGGATGGACTAGCGCCGTATGTGCTTTCGTTATTAGTCCCAATCAACAAATTGTTTGCGGATGAAGTAATCAACGTATGGAGTGGCGTTCTTTTTGAAGCCACCTGCTTGCCGTTCAAGTAAAGCACAGCCAGACCTCCCGTATTATCGTAAGCGCTGTCATAAGTAGCTACGATATGGGACCATTCGAATTTAGGCAAGGGCTCATAGGACCATACATCGTACCAGGCACCGTTCGAACCGAATTGGAAGGACCATGTCCCAAAACGATACATACCTAATAAAAACCCTTGTTTTTCGTTTTTGGATTGCTGATTGACAATAGCATCCAGTTTGAAATCATCACCCCATGTATAAGCCCGCGGAGCAACCCAAGTTTCAACGCTTATTTTGCTCTGAGGAATGGAAATGGCAGGATGCGATACCCAGGTTGAATAGCCGTCAAAAAGCAGAGCGCTGCTGCTAATGCCATCTGTTTTCCACTCTGGAATAGCAGGCGTAGGTTTAAAATAATGGATCGGATCATCTATCTGGGAAATTTGCTCCTTCGTCACATTGCCCGTCCCTTCATTGAAGTTCCATTGAGCGACAACGCTTGAAGCCGCGTTAGAAACCGGGGAATTAATCACTATACTTGAAGCAAAAATAACCATTGTGAAAAACAGGACCCGCAATTGTGTCCATTTAATTTTCATGTATCAGCTCTCCTTTTATTTTCTGATGGTTAGTACAGCAATTCATTATTTTAACTTCTCTCCACTTGCTATTTTTTTCACGACATGATATCACCCCCTTAACAGATTATTGATGACAATTCGCCAAAACGAAAAAAAACAACCTTTGGCTCCGAATGAAACAAGAATAAGTCTGTTCCCGTAACGTTGCCACATGTTGTCATGTTGTTGATTTGCCTTGCACTCCCTAAAAGAGTGGATTGTTGTTTTTTCACCTTAATCATACCTGTGATAAATACAAAAAATAATAGAAGATTTTCTTACAACAGTTGAAATTTTCCCACTAAACAAAATAGCCCTAGCCTGTTATGACAGGCTAGGGCTATTCTGTTACTTCTCTTCACACCAACACTATTCGTCTTGGCTACGATTATTCCTGTATCAATAATCGGTAAAGGACTACAGCCGTCTCAGCTCTCGTCGTATGATCGAGTGGATGAATCTTCCCGTTGTTTCCTTCAATAATATGGGATTTCACAAGAGAAGAAACACTGTCAATGGCATATGACGAAATATCATTACTATCCTGGAATACAGTCAAATCCGATTTTGCACCTTTGGCTGTATCGCGTTTCGCTGCAGCCATCGCTCTATTCAGCATAACTATCATATCTTGCCTTGTAATGGAAGCATTCGGGTTAAAATGACTCCCATCTATGCCAGTGGTAATGCCTAACTTTTTGGCGATGCTGACCGCTTCATAATAATAATCGTCAAAGTTAACATCATCAAAGCTGGAATCCGCTTGGGCCGTTAATTCAAGTGCGCGTACAAGCAGCAGAATAAAGTCTGCCCTTGTAATATCCTCTTGCGGAGCAAATGCTGTCTCTGTTGTGCCTTGAATAATGCCTTTGGATGCAAGGAGTTCGACCTGCTTTTTAGCCCAAGCATAATCATTAAGATCATCGAAGGACTTATTCACGTAAGCAATTGCATAATAGCTGAAATGGATCGTTTTAAAGATCATTTCACCTGTTGCTTTATTAAATTTGGCATTCGGAACAGGCACGATGCTGCCGGATGGATCCAGATACCAGACAACTAAATGATCTGCATTGTTCATTTCTTCTGCTGTAGGCGTGTATTTGATAGCTACCTGTACCGGAGCATCCGCATTACGCCATGGAATAACTTTACCATTCAAAGTGGCAATTAATTCAAGAATTGGTCTTGCTCCGATTTCTGATTGTTTGCCGTTACCAGCTGCATCACGATCAACAAGGGTCATACTTACTACAATGTTGTCATTCTCATTGAACACGCCTTCGGTAAACATCTGACTCGATAAAGTCATGGTGCCTATTGGACTACGAATTTCAAATTGCCGATTAGCATGATTACTCGATATGAACGCAGATGGTATCTCGATGCTATACCCTTTAACATCATCCGCTTTGCCCAATTCGATTGTAATTTTTTTGGTGCCTTTCGCGTCAACCCTTGCGGCATCCAACGCTTTACTCAACGTCTCTTTCGAAACTTTACCTACAGCAATTTTATTAATTAAACTAGTCGGAACAACAAGTCGGCCCTGATTGTTTGGCGTTGTGCCCGCCCCTGTAGTTACTGGGGTTTCTGGTGTAGGGTCTGAATGAGTTTCATTTGATTGTAAAACCGTGACAGAAGCTGTTGTCACATGTCCTTTATACGCAGCTGTAATCAAGGTTTGACCTGGTCGCTTTCCGTACACTATGCCGGCAGCAGTCACAATGGCTACAGAAGGATCAGAGCTTTTGAAGACGGCTTGGTCCGTAACAATTTGTTTGCTTGTCAGATCGCCATATCCATATACCGTTAATGGCATACCCTGCAAACCTCCATACACGATTCCCGTTACAGAGTTGCTTGTATCTGGAATGGCACCGCCATATACCGCTTGGCTTACAGTTTGAGTCATTGGACTTAAAACAAGAGCCGATACAACGGTTGAGAGGGTACTATTCGTTTCAAGCGTGTAGCTTCTTTTATCCATTTGAAGCTTCTTGATCGACCTATCTGCCCAAATACTGTCAAACTGATAAATACTTAAAGAGTTGACGTTCACTTCCCCATTTTCAGCATAAAGCTCAAGGCCCTTACTGTTCGAATCAGGGAATATTTGATCTGTGAAAACTTTTCTCCCATCATTTGCAAACACTTCAAGGGTATCCTCATCTACGAAGATATGAAGTTTAATTTTGTTATTTTCCGGAATAAGAGGAGCTTCTTGTCGGACAGGGACAATATCACTTACATCAGGCCCTCCAGAATGCGTACGGTCCACAAACACTTTTTGACTTGACGTGTCATACCCGATCACTGTCTCCTGAGAGTTGGACTTACGAACTTTGAATCCAAATTCTGATGCATCCTGAATACCGAATTCCGCGACAATTTCCATTGTACTTCCATATACGGCTTGCAACACATTGTTATCCTGCCCAACTTGGAAATTAGTCCAATGCAGAACCGGCTTTCTTAATTCTTCCAACTGCTGCACCGGCTGCTGAATCAGACGAATTCCATCCGTTGTCGTCTTAAGCTCAACCGTACGCGGAATGCTCATTGCACCCCGCCAAGTACTTGTAGGCGTATTGCTCGCATATCTCCAGTTACTCATCCAGCCGAGCCATACGGGTCTTTCTAGCTCATCCCGAATATTGCTCCATGTTACTGCTGCATAGAAATCTGAACCATAGTCAATCCAATTGGATTGATCAGCAGTTGGCCGTTCATCAGGTGTAAAGGTTTTGCCATCGAACGTGCCGACAAAATACATCATACCTGATCCTTTGCCAGGAGGCTCTGGGTCAACATCTCTTCTGTTTCCGTTACCATCGCCGGTACTAATGATCATAACCCATTTCTTCTTGGTTGGATCTCCATCGACGGGTAATTCGATCAAATCAGGACATTCATAAATGCCGAAATGTGAGCCAAGACCGTCAGAACCAAATGAGTTTTCATAAGTCCATTCTTTTAAGTTGGGCGATGAATAAAACTCGATGTGATGACCTACCGCTAATAACATTATCCATTTGGAAGTAGCCTCATGCCAGAATACTTTAGGATCCCTAAAATCCGGTGCAGTTCCTTTAGGTTCCCTTAAATCCGCTGCAGCTTCTGGTAACAGGACAGGATTTCCTGTATATTTCGTCCAGGTTCTGCCATTATCCTTGCTGTAAGCGATACTCTGCACCTGCTTCGGTCCATTTTGCGTATAGAACGCTACCAGACCGGAGCCTTCTTCATTAAAAAATCCGGATGAGTTATGCGCATCTACTACAGCGCCGCCTGAGAATATGGCACCATGTTCATCAGGCGCTATTGCCGGTGGTAGTTCTTTCCAATGGGTAAGATCTGTACTTACCGCATGCCCCCAATGCATCTTATCGAAAGCAGGGGATGTGGAAGAAGGAGTATACTGGTAAAACAGATGGTATTCTCCATTATAATAGACCATACCGTTTGGATCATTCATCCAATTTTTTTCAGGTGTGTAATGGAACTGTGGTCTGTATGGTTCTGAATAGTTTTCACGCGGAATACTCAATTGAAAATCATCTACATTGATATAACCAAAAGCGCCTGAGGTCTTATTGTCCACGACTTTAAAATATACTTCTTCCCCTAGGTAAGCTGAAGCATCCCATGTAACATCCTGAAAGTTGTCTGAGTCCGATCCCGTGGCTCTAAACAGTTCCATATGATCAGAAGCTCTGACTAGGGCTACATGCAGCTGATCAGAATCCTTACCTCCAGCGACCAAGAAGCTCAGAATACCAGTCCCTGTCAATTGGAATACTTTGGATGACAATGTACCTGTCAAGGCAGGGTTATTCGCTTTATTCCCGTTCACATAATACGTTCCATAGTTTCCATTGCCAGGTAAATTTGAGACAGAATCTGCGAATGCATCACCTTCCAGTGTCCACCCAGACAAATCACCAGTTTCAAAATCAGAGTTTTCCAATTGTGAAACTGCATTCACCGTTACAAAGCGATCCAGGTTGAGATGTCCAAATCCGGCAGTTGTTTGGTCCACAATCCGGAAATAGAGTTCTTCCCCTGCATACGGGGTAGCGTCAAAAACATGCTCTGAATATTGCTCATCACTCATACCTGTAGACGTGTAAAGAATCTCGCCTGTTCGATCCCTTACAAGCGCAACATATAAGTTGTCAATATCCGAACCACCGCCCATCAGGAAAGTTAATCTTCCCGATGTAGGGATATTCTTATCGCCCAAAGCGATGAAATGGCTGGATTCCATAATTCCCTTTCTGCCGTCTCCACCGCCTTGAAACCCCCAGAGATGATACTGTCCACTGTGCTTAAATGGCTTTGTTCCCCAGAATTTATCCTGCGTAGTAATCGTATTATCGAATGCGTTACCCTCAACAACCTTCCAACCACGTAGGTCTCCGCTTTCAAAATCGCCATTCATAACTTCATGAGACACATAATAGTTGAAATCATCGACATTGAGATGACCCGTCGCCACATTGTCGACTATGGAGAAATAAAGCTCTTCGTTTATAAATTTCGAAGCGTCCCAACTGACGGTTTGATAACTGTGAGAGTTGTGACCTGTTGCTCTAAACAATTCTTTATGGTCGGATGCTCGAACTAATGATACATAAAGATGGTCAACGTCTATATCTCCGCTAATTTTAAAATTAACAGTCCCTGTCCCTGCCAGCCTGAATGTGCTGGATGTTAAAGTGCCTGTCGCTTCGTTATGTCCAACAACATGATAATTGCGCTGTTGCCCGTAGGCATTTCCCGAAGAATCATTGTCCTGATCAGAAACTGAAAATGCGTTTCCAACTACTGTCCATCCAGATAAATCTCCTTTTTCAAAATCTTCATTATTCATCACATAAGAAGGAGAACCTGTATTGCGAACATGGAAATCGTCGACATTCAAGTGTCCTGTTAGGCTATTATCCATAACTTTCAAAAACACCTTTTGCCCTAAGTAGGCTTTGGCATCCCAAACGATCCGTCGAAGAGATTCAGGACTTACCGCACCATTTGCCGGCGTCTCACTGAATAGAATTGAATTGTCTTCCGCCTTTACTAACGCAACGTAAAGATTATTCGGATCATGGTTTCCACTTAACATAAAGTTTATTTCACCGCTACCGCCAAGTTTAAAAACTGACGATTGAAGAGAGCCTGTTCTTGCATCCGCATTACCGGAACCGGTCCCGGCTAAGCCTTGAATATAGTAATTGCCTATTTGGTTGATTGGGTCTTCACCCGACATTGTCTCAGCGGAAACAGTTCCTGTAAAAGCATCACCTGCAGCTTGCCAGCCCTCTAAAGTGCCTGTTTCGAAGCTTGGATTCAAGATATCTGCCGGGTCGTTGTTGAATACATGAATATCGTCGAGGTTAACATGCTGCCATCCTCCGCCAGGTACGCTATCCACTGCTTTCAGATACACTTCCTCGCCTAAATATGCAGAAGCATCCCAAACAACTCGGTCATAGCCCTCAGAGCCTGCATGAGCTGTATGCGTGGATTTGATCAGTTCTTTCCCGTCTGAAGCGCGAACAAGTGCAACATACTCCGTTTGAGGGAAATTACCTCCACCTAACATGAAATTAATTTCGCCGTTCCCGCCAAGTACAAACGTGCTTGATTGGATACTGCCTTCCTTCCAATCATCACCCCAGAAATGATACTCACCGACTTTATTAATTGGGTCAGGATGCCAGTAATTTACTTCTGAAGTAACCCTACCAGGCGCCTCTCCGCTCGTAACCGTCCAACCCGTCAAGTCCCCGGTTTCAAAGTTAGGATTCACAATGTCATGAGGCAGATTATAAACTTGGACATCGTCAAGATTCACGTGCTGCCACCCGCCTGCTGCTATCTGGTCCACAAGCATTAAATAGACTTGCTCACCCAGGTAAGCCGAAGCATCCCAAGTCACTCTTGCATACGCCTCCGAATCTGCAAATTGTGTATTATTTGCTCTCATCAGTTCTGTATTGTCAGAAGCACGCATTAAAGCAACATACTGCGTATCAAGATTTCCGCCACCCATCATGAAATTAATTTCGCCAGTTCCACCAAGGACAAACATACTGGATTTGATTGATCCTTGCTTCATGTCATCGCCCCAAAAATGGAACTGACCTGTCTTATTAATCGGATTTTCATGCCAATATTTTACGGTTGGCGAAACTTGACCGGGCGCTTCTCCGGATACAACGGTCCATCCTGTTAAGTCGCCCGTTTCGAAGTCAGGGTTTACAATGTTATGAATGGTATTATATACGTGGAAATCATCAACATTGATGTGCCCTTGACCCAGATCAACAGCTTTCAAGTAAACCACTTCGCCAAGATGAGCCGAAGCATCCCAGATCACTCTTCTCATGGATTCTGGACCGTCACCTAGTGAAGAACCGGTTGCTCTATATAATTCTGTATCGTCGGACTCTCTGACTAGAGTGACATAAGTATGATCTATATCATTCGTTCCGCCGATAAGAAAGTTTACTTCACCTGTTCCTTCGAGCTTGAATGAGGTAGACTGCAGAGAACCTAACTTTGCTTCTGCACTTCCGGCATCACCGTTCAAGCCCGATACAAAGTACTTTCCTTTTTGATAATAAGAGGTTTGATCCTCACCATAAGTTACCGCGTTTGAGACTGAAAAAGCATCGCCCTTAGCGTTCCAACCACGCAAGTCTCCCGTTTCGAAGCTTGGATTGTCAATACTATTCGTTACATTATATACATGAAAATCGTCCACATTAATGTGCTGACTTGTGCTATTGTCCACAACTTCAATATAGAGATCTTCCCCTATGTAATCTTGAGCTTGCCAATTCACTCGCACATATCTTTCATATTGATCCGGCAATGCGAACCCAGCGCTTTTAAACAAGATTGTATGATCAGAAGCGCGAACGAGAGAGACATACAAATTGTCGATGTCATTGCCTCCGCCAACCAAGAAGTTAACCTCACCATTCCCGGAGAGCCTGAACGTACTCGATCTCAACGTACCTGTTCTTGGATCTGAGATGTTTACGTTGTTAGAATCTACTACCGCTGGATTCCATCCCCATGCATGGTAATTGCCGTTCAGTTTAAAAGGATGGTCACCCCAAAAATGCTGTGCAGTTGAGGGTAGATCGCTGAATGCATTCCCAGTTGTCGTCCAACCTGATAGATCGCCAGCTTCAAAATCAGGATTTTCAATTGTGACAGGATGTTGTAAAGCATTCGCGGCTGTTGATATTCCACTAAAAGCAACAACATTAGAAAATAACATAAAACTAGCTAAACCTAACGCAACATTACTTTTTAACTTTCGGGCGCTAATCGCCATTTCTGTAACCCCTTTCATAAAACCCCTAAATGAGTAGATATTTGTTTTTTCCTCGTCTTCATCATACATTCGATAAAAACTAAAAATAATAGAGAATTCTCTTGCAAGTGTTGAAATTTTTCTACTGAACAAAAAAGCCCTGGCCTGTTATGAAGAATCAGGCTAGGGCTATATATTTACTTCTATTCTATGACTGGCAGCCAAATATTGACGGTAGTTCCTTTCCCAAATTCACTCTCGAAATGCAGCCCATACAGATCGCCAAAATGGAGCTTGATTCTTTGATCCACATTTTGCACGCCGATACCACTACCTTTCGCAGACGTACGATCTTTATGGTAAATGTTTTGGATCTCCTCGGGAGACATTCCAATTCCATTATCGATGACCTGAAGAAGAATACGATCCCCCTTACGTATGCCAGTTATTTGAATATTACCTTTCCCCGCATTATTTCTTATTCCGTGATAAATGGCATTTTCTACTAGAGGCTGTAAAATAATCTTGATCAGCTTACAGGAAAGAATACTCTTATCCACATTGATTTCAAAATCCAATTTAGATTTGTACCGCATTTTCTGGATCGTCAAATAGTTCTTAATATGCTCGATTTCGTTAAAAATAGAAAGGAATTCTTGTCCTTTACTAATACTTAAACGGAATAACTTTGCTAAGGAAGCTGTCATAAGGATAACCTCTTTCGACTTTCCAGTCTCTGCCATCCATATAATTGAATCCAACGTATTATACAGAAAATGAGGATTAATTTGAGCTTGTAATACCTGCAACTCGCTCTTTCTTTTTAACTCCTGTTCCTTCACATTTTGCAGCATCAGTTCCTTGATCTCTGTCGTCATTCGATTAAATCGATTACTTAAGTGCCCGATTTCATTGGAGCTTTGAATATCAACCTGAATGTCGAAATTCCCCTTCTCTACCTCTTTCATCGAACTTTCAAGTTGTTTAATGGGCCTTGAAATACGTAAGGATAGAATAATAGAGAGCAAAACTACGATGATAAGAAATCCTATACCTCCAAAAAAAGTATACATTTGCAACTCATTCTTATTGGAGACTAATTCGTCCACATAAGTGACTCCGACAATTTTCCATCCGGTGCTTTGCGATGTTTTAATCGTGTACATCCGGCTATTTTTACCTTCTGAAGTCACAAAGCTGCTGCCAGGAGTACGCATAACTTCAGAGATCAATTCAATTTTCTGATTGTTGTTAATCATTTGCTGCTCAGGGTGATAAACAATGTTTCCATTTGCGTCCACAATGAAAACATATCCCCTATTTCCAAGTTTAATCTTATTGCAAATATCGTTGATGACACTATAGTTCAAGTCTACAAGCAGAACGCCAAGCTTTTCATTCCCGACATCACTACTCAGTTCACGACTTAAGGATATCACTGAATTATAGTCGTTAAGAATCATATTTTGTACATGTGAAGAAGAAATAACGACTTTCCCCTTCGCTTCAATTGCCTTCATATACCAGCTTTGCACCGTTGGATTTACTTGTGGATTTAGTTTAATATTTTCATTGTAAGGGATAATCTCCCCATTTGTACCAAATATAAGAATCGACGAAATATCCTTTCTTGTATTCAACACAGTATTCAATTGGAAGGATATTTTCTGTTTCAAGTCTTCCTTACCAATTGCACCAAGATATACTTGCTTCAAAAGGTACTCTTTAATATCATAATTGGAAAGAACCATTCGCGAAATATTGTCCATATAATTGATGTAACTATCTATATTCGAGCTTACTTGTCCCATAAGCTGATAGGTATAATCCCGTGAATTTTTTTTCACTGCATCTGTGGAAAGGTGATAAGACATCCATGCAATCACCGTAATTGTGACCACAATTAAGCATGAAAAAGCGACAGCAATGGTTGACTGGATACTTTTGAAATGAAAAAAGTGCTTGATTCGATTTCTTACCATTTTTACGCCCCTTTACACCATTCTGCGATACACAGTCGGGGTCATACCCGTCGCTTTTTTGAAAATTAAATTGAAATAATGGGGGTCAACATAGCCTATACGATTTGCGATTTCATAAGTCTTCAAATCCGTACATTTAAGTAATTCTTTCGCCTTTTCTACACGAATCCGAGTAAGATAACTTATGAATGTTTCTCCAGTATGGTTTTTAAAAATAAGACTAAAGTAACTTGTGCTTAGAACCAGATACTTACAAACCATATCCATGGAAATTTTCGCATCCGCATAATTTTCCTTTATATATTCTTCAGCCTTTAAAGCTTGCATCTTACAAAAGTTGTTTCTTGTTTCGAGGATGGAACCTGTGGTTTGCAAACAATAATTTTTCAGCCAATCTTCAACTTCATCAAGTGTTTTTAACCCGTAAATTTCGGTCAATGGATTGGAAGATGTGCTATGAAGTGTTTCCCGAATCTCAAGCTCATCCAAAACATCCAAAATCGAGACGATTATTTGCTGTATGTGAATATAACAACGATCCATTGGCAGATAGGATTCCTTAAGATTTTCAATAATTTTCTCAATGATCAATTCTATCTCTTGCTGAGTTCCTGACTTTAAGGTAGTATAGAGCTTCCTTTCCCAATGTTTATCGTAAGGAGTTCTCTCACTCATTCCCCCTTCCATATCGCCAAAATGTATGATCCGATTCTTTCCAAGAAAAAAGCGATAATCAAGAGCAAATGAAGCCCTTTTATGAGAATGATGAATTTTATTTAGAGAAGAGCAAATATCTCCCACACCAATAGACACTGTAAACTTCAGATAATCTCGTACCGATAGGTTGATCTCTTCGAAAATTAGAGCTGCTTCTTCACGGAGTATTTCCACATTCTCGTCATAAAGGATCACAATTGTTTTTTCATTATTGTTTTGGAACACGAGTCCGTTCTTTTTTCTTGTAATAATTTCTCCACTAATGTTACACACTGCAAAATAAAGCAGTTCACTCTCGCTTTCGGGATAAAATCTTTGCAGTTCCCCATGATCATCTACATCAATCACTGCGACTAAATAATGGCTTCCCGGTAAATCAATATCCAAATAGGCAAGCTTATCCTCAAGCTTGCTTTCACGTAGTTCTCCTGTAACCAACTGATTCAAGAACCGCTCTCTAACGAGAGGCAAACTCTCTCTTAGCTGCTGCTTAAGCTTGCTTAAATCCTCCACTTTACGATTCTCATCATCAAGATCCGCCTTTACTTTGGAGAGGATTTGACATAATTCATCTGCTGTATTCGGCTTTAAGATATAATCATGCACCTTCAGCTTCAATGCTTGCTGAGCATATTCAAATTCATCGTAACCCGTAAGAATAATTATTTTTGTCTGCGGATAATGTTCATAGAGATAGCGTGACACTTCTAAACCATCCATCAACGGCATGTTAATATCCGTTAAAACCACATCAGGTTGAATCTGTTCTAGGGCCTGGAGCACCTCACGACCATTTTCAAAGTCGCCAACCACCTCAAATCCCAACTCATTCCAGTTTAAACTATCTCGTATTCCTTCCCTAACGTTATCTTCATCATCCGCAATGATAATCTTATACATACATTTCACCACTATGCTTTCGAATTTGATAAAGAATATTACCAACCTTTGTAGGTTTCCACATTATCTTGAGTAATCAAGTCAACAGGAATTTTAATTAACGATTCTACCTTTTCACCTTTTAGAACTTTAAAGCCTTCATCCATTGCCAATTTAATCATTTCAAACGGATACTGTGCTGAGGTTGCAACGAAGCTTTTCTTTTCTTTAAGCGCACTAACGGCATCTGGCGCTCCATCTACACCAACAATAAACATTTCTTTGTCGCGACCTGCTTGTTCAACAGCAATTTTAGCACCAACTCCAGAAGGATCATTCGTTGCAAATACAACGTCAATCTTTCCTTTTCCTTTGACTTGTAAAATGGTTTCCATCAATGTAACCGATGTTTCACGGTTGCCAAACCCATTCTGTTTAGCAACTACCCTAATTCCTGGAGTCGCTTTAATTGCTTCTTCAAATCCATTGATACGATCTGTTACAGCAGATACAGGAGGACCATCAATGACAACAACATTTCCTTTTCCATTTAAACGCTTAACAATATATTCCCCAGCTAATTTTCCAGCAAGAAAGTTATCTGAGCTTACAACCGTGTTCACACCTCCATCTGCACCTACGTCAACTGCAATGACGGGGATACCCGCAGCTCTAGCTTGGCTAACAGCACCCGCTATACCTTTGGAATCTACAGCATTTAGAAGAATTACACTTACTTTTTTTGTAATAAAATCCTCGATTTGAGCTGTTTGCTTAGCCAAATCACCTTCTGCACTTACTATGATTACATCAGCACCATGCAGCATAGCACCTGCAGTAGCACCTTTGGACATCGCGACGAAGAATGGATTACTTAAATTTTGTAAAGTAAATCCTACCACTACTTCTTGCTCTTTTTTTGCCGGTACTGCTTTTTCTGTTACTAAAGGTGCAAACGTTTCTTCAGATGTTTCTGAAGGTACCGTTATTTTACTTGAAGAGCATGCGGTAAGTGTAACCCAAGCAACGGCAATTAATATAAACGATACTACTTTAATACTTTTCATAATAGACTATCCCCTATAATCATTTACCTTCAATTTTAACTGCCAGTTAAAAAATAATAAAGGACGATGCTAAGTTTTCTAAGACTCTGATTGAGAAAAACTACTATCGAAGTACTTCGTAAACAAAACCCCCTTTCATCCGTAAGGGGGTTCTTGCAATCTTATCCGCAGCACTTTCTTCTCATAAAAAATACTAATCAAGCAATATGGAATTAAGTGTGTAAATCGTTAACGATTTCACTCTAACAGTACCGTCTTTCGCGTACAATTTTATTTCTGCTAGTGTTGATAATGGGAAAATTTGATCTGTCACGACACACTTCCCATCATTTGCAAAAACTTCAATGGACGATCGGTCTACGAAAATATGCATTTTAATAATGCCATTCTCCGGTTTCAATACAACACTGTGCTTGCACGCAAAATGTTCATGAAAATCGGTAACTCCAGATCGACTTCGATCCATATACAGCAATTGCTCCTGAACGCCATAGCTTACAACCGTTTCTTCTGTCTCGGAGGACCTTAGCTTCAAGCCAAAATCTAAGGCATCGCCAATTTCAAATTCAGCAATAATTTCAAATAAATCGCCGTCAGTTATTGTTATTTCGGAATTGCTCAGCTCGAATGCTGCCCGATTTACTTTATTCCGCCTCTTAGCCTCCAGCTCGCGGATCGGCTTCTGATGGAGTCGGACTCCCTCTGATTCTGTCGCAAGTGTTAGCTCTCTAGGAAGCGTCATCGCCCCTCTCCAATTGGCAGTTGGAATGATGTTGGCATATTTCCAATTGTTCATCCACCCGATAAACAGACGCCTTCCCTGCTGTTCAGGCACATCTGACCATGTTACGCCTGCGTAGTTGTCTCTCCCGTGATCCAGCCAAAGTAGAGGAGCAGGACATTCCTCAGGAACAAAAGTGACCCCATTAAAAGCCCCAATAAAATACTGCGTACGGGATCCTTCAGGGAAGTTAACATCTTCTCCAATACTAACAATAAGCACCCATCTCGTGTTGTTGACGTCATTGTCGACAGGCAACTCGAATAAATCCGGACACTCCCAAACGCCGTCATGCGAGCCTTGCCCTAATCCAAATTGACCCGTATATGTCCATTCTTTCAAATTCGGTGATTTGTAGAATCGAACGTAGTCACCCGCAGCAATGACCATTACCCAGCTTTGCCCAGGTACGTACCAAAATACTTTGGGATCACGGAAATCAGGAAGAGCTTCCTCCGTAAGTACAGGGTTATTTGCATATTTTGTCCATGTGCGCCCGCGATCCATACTGAACGCAAGACTCTGTCTTTGCCTAATTTGATCCGTCCCTGGTATCGTATCATGATGCGTGAAAATAGCGACAAGACCCGATTTTCCGGCAAAAAATCCGCTCGTATCATGCTTATCTACCACTGCGCTTCCTGAAAAAATAGCGCCATGTTCATCAGGAGCAAGCGCGATAGGAAGATGCTCCCAATGAACCAGATCCTGACTGACAGCGTGACCCCAATGCATAGGTCCCCAAACTGTACTTTCGGGGTGGTATTGATAGAAAAGATGATACTCCCCCTCATAAAACACCATCCCATTCGGATCATTCATCCACTGATCTTTCGGTGAGAAATGAAGCTGCGGTCGGAATTGTGTTTGATTGTTAGCTGTTATCATGAATCTTAGTCACCTTTCGTATCTCGTCTAGACTTGGAATCGCCGGAATGGCACCTCTTCGGGTCGTGGTTAAGGCACCTGCTGCATTGGCGAAGCTGATCAAGCCCTGAATGTCAGATTCGCTCATGGTGTGAACGTCATGATTTGCATCCAGCCATCCGTGAAGAAAACCGCCAAAAAACGCGTCGCCCGCACCTGTAGCATCTATGGCATCTACTGCATATCCACGAACGATTCCCGTTCTTTGACCCAAGCGGTAGAAAGCTCCTTTTTCTGCTAGTGTTATTAAGATGACCGAAGTACCAAAGGTCTCATATAGCATGCGTGATCCCTCTTCAAGATCCGTAACACCCGTTAGGAATACGAGCTCTTCTTCGGATAATTTCACGAAGTCAGCATAAGCCAACCCAAACTCCATCATACGTTTGGCGTGTTCCAAATCGTCCCAAAGCGGAATTCGCAAATTAGGGTCAAACGATATCTTGCAGCCATTTTCCTTAGCGAAAAGGAGTGCTTTCTTTGTCGCGGAAGCTGAGGGTTCATTCGTCATAGACAACGAACCAAAGTGAAACAACTTTGAATCCGCGATTAAATCCAAGCGTACTTCATCTTCTGCTAGCAGGGTATCAGCTCCTGGTTTACGATAAAAGCTAAAGGAGCGGTCGCCACTTGCATCTAATTGAACAAAAGCCAGCGTCGTATTTGCTTCCTTGCTCATTACTACGCCCTGCGTATGAATACCGCAATTTTCTAGCGTATCCACTAGAAACTGTCCGTGATTGTCAGCTCCTACTTTACTGATGAAGCCAGTCCGTTTGCCCCACTTGGCTAATGCAGCCAGCACATTGGCTGGCGCGCCTCCTGGATTGCGTTCAAATAAAACATATCCTAAATCTGACTGCCCAGCTGGTGTGAAGTCGATTAACACCTCACCTAATGCAACGATATCATACATCGCTCTCTCTACCTCCCGATATGCTCTTCCTTTTTTCTACACCGACACTTGAAATGCCGGTTTGATCTCCCACATTTGCATGGATATGATTTGAATGTCTCGCTCCCCATGCAAAAGTAAACCTAGCGCGTCCAACCTAGATGGGTAGGCGCGTGTCGTTAAGCATTTTTGCCCGTTAGCGTAAGCCTCGATCAATGAACGATCAACAAACACCCGCAAATTCAGTGGTTCTCCATGGAGTTCAAGCAAACCCTCTTGAATGCCTGTCGTTCGTTCACGCACATCTAACGTTGATTTATTACGATCCACGCCAAGCCGCTCGCGATCCTGATCATAGAATAGAACCGTCTCCTCTTCCCCATCCGGTGTTCGTCTGACCGAAATTCCATATTGGTGCACGGCTCCTGGACCAAAGGTTAGCTCGATCTCAAATGAATCATTCCGTATGTGCTGCAAGCACTCATTAGCTACATCTAACCTAACATTTTGTAAGTTCAGAAGCTGCGCGCCCCGGAGTTGACGCATCTCCTCGATAGGTTCAATCCCGAGCTGCCCATCCTCCCGCACAGTCAAACTGATCGGCATGCCGGCACCGTGCGACCAACCACAATCGTAATCGATTTCTGGTGTTCGCTCACCTTGAGCAATCGTAAACAGCAGCGATCTTCCTGTTACAGGATCAACCATGCCGCTTGGGCCAGTGAAATGGAAATCACCTACATCAATGAGCCTTGGTTCTTCATGATCCGGGATAAAGCGGAAACGGCTGCTATCCCACTCTCCCATCCAATAATTCACTTCTACTTTAGCTTCTGGCCCCCATGGGCTTATTAGCAAAATATGTTTACCTGTTTCCTGGCCACCACGCTTTAACGGCAGCAGTACAGGAAGCTCCCATACAACCCCAAGGTAGGGGTATTGCTCGTAATTGCTTACATACAGGGGACCTTCTAACTCCCAATCGGTTAAGTTCTCTGAGCGGTAGACCATCGCGGTACCGCCTTTCCCCTCAATTCCCGTACCGACGAGCATAATCCATGTATCATTTTCTTTCCAAACAAAGGGATCCCGGAATTCACCAAAGTATCCCATTCCGGGCTTCTGAACAACAATTGGCTCAGAATGTTTCACCCATTTTTTCAAATCTAGATCCCCATCCTGCGGATAAGTCGTATAAGCCAGACCTACCGATTGATTTGGAGAACAAGCGTAATTCCCTGCTGTATAAAATAAGGCCGGATATCCATTTTCATCATACGCCGCACTGCCTGACCAGATCCCGTCCGGATCAATACCGGGCTCTGGCGCTAAAGCAACCGGAAGATCTCGCCAATGAACCAAATCCTCGCTCACCCAATGTCCCCAATGGATATAATGCCAGAAAGGGCCATTCGGATTGAACTGGTAGAACAAGTGATAGAGCCCATTGAAATAAATAGGCGCATGCGGTTCATTCATCCAATGACCCGGTGAAGTCAAATGGTACTGCGGACGATGCCGATCCTGGGCAAAGTTAGCTCTATGAATGGCCAGATGTTCGTAAGGAATAGCTGGTACAACCCCGCCGTGTTCGCTTAAATAAGCCCGGTATGATCTTGCGATATCCTCCTCAGACATCGCAAGATCATAGAGACGAAGCTCATCCATCAATCCGTCGAACATATTCATAGTAAAGGCTTCTGCTAAGATAATCCCCTTATTATTTCGTCCTATCAACAAATCTTCCGTACTTGCAGTAATCCCGATATCCTTCTTTGAAAGCTGCTTTTCGGCAACCTTACAACCATTTAAATATAGCTTCATAAGACCTGTTAAAGCTTCGTACGTAGCAGAGACAAATGACCACGCTCCCTTAGGGATCGGGTGATCATAGCACCAGACCTCCACCCACTCTTCGCCTAACGCAAGCTGGAGTGACCAAGACCCATGACGGGATAATCCAAATACATAACCCTCGCAGCGTTCTCTGTCATGTTGATTCACGATCGCTGCTAGGCGCTGCTCATCTCCGAAGTCATAGCTGCGTGGAGCTATCCAAGTGGTAATCGTCAACGATTTCGACAACCTTGGACTTTGGTCTACTGAGCGCTGCAGCCATGTTGAATAACCATCAAATAACAGGGCATACCCGCGAATGCCTTTCCGCCAAACCGGATCTTGCGGAGGCTGAAACCGGCCTTTGGCAAGCGCATAATGAATTTGATCCTTACTACTCGTACTTCGTTCATGCGCTATACACCCCTGCCCCTCATCGAAGGACCAATAGGCAATAGGTTCCATGGTTGGATACCTCCTGATTTCTCATTACTTGGACGCTTTGTTGTAGCGGTCCAATGCGTCTTGATAGATTTTCAACAAATCATCTAATCCCATTTTCTTTAGCGTCGTTAAGTAAGAATCCCATTCCTTCTCTACGCCGCCTTCCATCAACCATTTGGAGCGTTTTTCATTGGTCAGCTTGGCAAGATCAGGTTTAATTTTACTGATTTTATCCAGCTCCTCCGGCGTAAAGAAAATACTCGGGTAATTCTCTTTTTCCATCTGAGGAACGAAGGTATCCTTGATGCGATTCATTCTTTCCAATGCGCGAGGCTCGGGAGCGACGAGGTTTTGGAAATCCTCTGCCAAGATAACACCCGTCATGTTCGGCGCAACCTTTTGACGGAATTCGCCTGCGGCTACCCCTGCATCAAGTGGTTTCTGTACAAGTTTGCCGTCTTTTTCATCGAATGCAACGCCAATCGGTCCCCAATGAAGCTGCGCAGCCATCTTCGGCTCATATTGCAGATCTAGCCATCTTGCTGTGATTTCAGGATTTTTGTTCACTTTCGTGATGACAGGACCTCCACGACTCCAAGGAGAGCCATTATTATATTTCACGACCATGCCCTTGAAAGGCGGTACGAGCGCATAATCCTTGGCGCGGTCCGGTCCGACAATTTCCGTCTCTTCCCACCAGAGGTAGGAGCCTAGCGTAACATCCTTCGTTTTTCCTTTTGCAAAGTAAGGAGCCGGATTGTTGTTGAAAGTAAAGGAATCTTTATCAATGAGGCCCTCTTCAACCCATTTGTGAAAATAGGAGACTGCTTCTTTGTATTTGGGATCGGTTGCCGCATAATTCACTTTGCCGTCTTTCACATTCAAGTGTTCAATAAACGAGTTATCGCCAGGCTGATACGTTTTGTCAGGAACTCCGAAAGCTCCGAATAAATAACCGATATCGCCAGTCCAGAAGGTATTCATAAAAGACATCGGCACTTCATCGGCTTTACCGTTACCATTAGGGTCTTTCGTTTTAAAAGCGCTAAGCACATCGTGCAGCTCTTCAATGCTCACAGGCATCTTCAAACTCAGCTTATCCAGCCATGCTTTGTTCAAGAAGAGAAAATCCGGATTCGAACCGATGCCAGCTTGCCCTTTGCCCAACTCTTCCGCCACAGGAAGGGAGTAAATTTTCCCGTCGGGGGCAGTAACGAATGCTTTCAGCTCCGGTCTTTTTTCAAACAGTTTCTTCACGTTAGGCATATACTTATCGATAAGGTCATTCAGAGGAATAATCGTGCCGTCTTTGCTGTATTTCATCAAATCGTTATCTGTGAATCGAGCGCCATAGAAGACATCTGGTAAGTTAGAGCTGGCAAGCAGAATGTTCTTCTTATCGTTGTAGTTCGCTTCCGGCACATTATCCCATTCCACATGCACGTTGGTCTGTTCTTCCAGGCGTTTGAAGATCTCCATCTCTCCGTAATTCGGTGCAAGTGGCGCTTTCGGCGATACCATTTTCACTGTTACTTTATCTTTTACGATCGGGTAACCGCTTTCGTTAAAGTTCTTGGCTGCCACTTTCTCGCTGTTTTGCGGGGCTACCGTATCTTTTACCTCAGGCGTTTTGTCACTGCATGCTGCCAGCACCAGACTCAAACTCATCGTCACCATCGTTATTGTCGTTAATTTTTTCTTCATTCTCGATACCCTCCTCTTTATATGTAACCGTTAAGATTTATGACTGATCCTTAGATGCACTCTTTTAATATCACCGCAAGACCGCCACCACCTCCTCTAATGCTTGCCTTCGCATCTCTAACCTTTTACAGATCCAATTAGAACACCTTTAACGAAGTAGCGCTGCAAGAAAGGGTATAAAATGAGCAATGGTCCTGCTGCAATGAGAATAACCCCATATTTAATTAGTTCCGAAACCCTTTGTTTAGCTAAAAGTGAGTCAATATCCGACACCATGTCGCCGATTGGCTGGCTTTGGACCAGAATATTACGCAAAACTAGCTGAAGAGGATACAGTTTTTCATTTTCCAAATAAATTAATGCATCAAAGAATCCGTTCCACTGCCGAACAACCGCAAACAGCACTAGCACAGCAATGATCGGTTTGGATAAAGGAATAACTATACTCCAAAGAAATCGTGTATTCTTGCAGCCATCCATGAATGCCGCTTCCCTAAGTTCATCCGGTATGGTGGATTGGAAGAACGTCCGGGCAATAATAATTCCGAATGCATCCACGGCTGATGGCAAAATGACTGACCAAATCGTATCCACCATACCCAGCTTTTTGACCAACAAATAGGTAGGAATTAAGCCGCCAGAGAAAAACATCGTAAATACAAAAAACAGCATAAACACATTGCGCCCATAAAAATCCTTACGAGAAAGCGGATATGCGGCTCCTATCGTTAGTGCAACACTGATCAGCGCGCTTGCGGCTGCATAGATAATAGAATTTCCATATCCAGTCCAGATCTGTGGATCCGATAAAATTCTGCTGTAACCTTCAAGCGTAAAACCTTTGGGCCAAATCCACACTTGGCCGGCATAAATATGATCGGGCTCACTGACAGAAGCTATAACTACGAAATATAGCGGATACAATATGAGCAGCGCAAAGCCACTCAATACTAGAATGTTTAAAGCGTCGAACCATTTATCAGCAGTGCTTTTTGCTGTAATCATAAGGTGAATGCCTCCTCTCTTTTAAAATAGCCCACTGCCGTTTATTTTTTTGACAAAACGGTTAACGGAGACCAGAAGGACGAAATTGATCAAGGAATTGAACAAACCAACTGCTGCGGAGAAGCTGTATTCCGCTCGCTGCAGACCAATTTTGTACACATAGGTAGCGATAATCTCAGATGAACTGGCGTTTAGATCATTTTGCATGAGAAACGCTTTTTCAAATCCAACATTCATGAGATTCCCGATCGCCAATATGAACAAAATGAGAATTGTCGGCTGAATCCCCGGGATATCAATATGCCAAATCCGGTGCCATTTCGTTGCTCCGTCCACGACCGCCGCTTCATGAAGATGCGGATCGATACCGGCTAATGCTGCTAAATAGATAACCGAGGCAAATCCTGTTTCTTGCCAGACGCCAGAGAAGACATACAGGCTTTTAAACCATTCTGCCTTAGATAAAAAGTAGATTGGCTCAACGCCAAACAGTTGAATAATGTGATTGATGAGCCCGCTTCCAGGCGATAAGAAAACATACATCATACCAACAAGCACTACGGTAGAGATGAAATAAGGAGCATAAATGACCGTTTGGATAAAACGTTTATACCTTTCGTGGAGCAGCTGATTAAGCATCAGTGCAATAAGAATCGGTACTGGGAATGAAACCACTAACGAGAAAAGACTAAGTCCTAACGTATTCTTAATGACCGTCCAGAAGTTAAAAGAATCGAAGAACCGTTGAAAATGCGTCAATCCTACCCAGGGACTTCCCCAGAATCCCTTGGAAGCGATGAAATCCTTAAATGCGATTTGGACCCCGTACATCGGCCAATATTTAAAAATAATGAAATAAATCACAGTTGGCAAAATGAGAAGATACAGCTCGTAGTTGGCTTTGATCTGTTTGAGAGGTTCTTTGAATGTGCTCATTTTAAATGGTGCAACCCCTTTCTTTTTATCGGGAAATCGTTTACGTAAACGTTTTTCTAATAGTCAAAAAAAAGCCGGATCAGCTTTTAACAAGAGCCTCGCAGGATTAACGCAGTTGGCAGTCTGTATTCTTTGCCAATCGAACCTGGGTTCTCAATCCGCTCTAACATGATCTCTGCCGACTTCACACCAATCTCATAAGAAGGCTGCCGGATAACCGACAACGGCGGGGTAGTAATCTGAGTCCAATCGTAATCGTCAAAGCCAATAATGGCCAGTTCGGCCGGGATTTGAATCCGTCTTTCTTGCATGTATTTCATGGCGCCCATTGTTAACACATTATTAGCAATGAACAGCGCAGTTATTTCCTGCTCCGCAAGCAGATCTTTCATACTCTCGTAACCGCTCTCAAGGTTGGACTCCGCTATCCTCACAATAGAAGAATCAAATGGAATGTCGTGATCTGCTAATGCTTTTTTATATCCCTCATAGCGCTCATTGCTCGTTGTAATACCAAGTTCCCCGGTTAGCATCCCTATTCGACGGTGGCCTTTTATAATAAGGGTTTGGACTGCCTCATAAGCGCCTCCGATGCCGTCAGCCAGTACACTATCCCCATTATAACCGGTAGGTTTACGGTCGATAAACACGACGGGATAATTCGAACGTACGATATCGGTTAAATAACTGACATCTTCAGCAATAGAAGCAATGAACAAACCGTCAATCAGCTTGGAATTAAACAATTTAATCTGTTCTTGTTCATCTTCAATTTGTTCCGTTGTATTGTTGCTCAGCAGTAAATGATAGCCGTGCTGCTTCAATGTATACTGAATCCCCTGCGCTACCATCATAAAGAAGAAATTAGAGGTATCCGAGGGAAGAACCGGCACAATAAGTCCGATCGTGTTAGATTTCTGGCTGCGCAAACTTCTGGCTGCTGAATTGGGACGGTAATCAAGCTCTTCCATCGCTTGGTGAACCTTGCGCTTAACTTCATCCGATACATAGCGGGTGTTATTAATAACATGAGACACAGATGCTATTGAAACACCAGCATGTTCGGCTACCTGTTTAATACCCGAACGCATAATAATTGCCCTCATTTCTCATAAAAACGTTTACGTAACCGTTTTCTTAATTATATGTTCCCTATATTTAAGTTGTCAATGTTTTTTATAATGATCTATTGTGGTTTGTTTCCTCGGCCTTTCATTAACATAACGAGAAAAAGAATGGACGGTATGATTCCAATGAAAATCTTGTTGACCATAAATTGATTTGCCACGATTCTCCCAATCTCTAAATGCGACTGCCAACTTGTCGGCAGAAGAGCTGTTATATAAATAAGCCCCCCGACAGGAAGCGCAAACCTTCGATAGTCCGTATGAAACATTTGAGATAACCCAAGTACGGATGCCAAAAACCATAATGTCGATTTGATTAATATCCCTGCGTAAAAAAGTAAGATAACCAGAGCATCAAAACGCTCAAATACTTCTGCGATCTGAATCAGTTGTACCGACTGTAATAAAGGTACAGTACTTATGTTAACTAATTGCGGACCTAGAACGATCAGATTCATTATGTTGCAGAGAGTGATAACAAGCCCGGATACAAAAAAGGATCGAATCGTCGTTTTTGTCATCTCTTTCTTCTCGGTTAAATAACTCCAGAACACGAGAAAAATCACCATTTGACCAAATGGAAACCAGACGGATTCAGCTATACTTTCTTTTAATATAGGTTGGATGCCTTTTTCCATCATCGGTAGTAGATAATTAAAATGAACAACACCCGATACAAAGTGCATAATAAGTAAAATTAAATAAAAGGTCAGCACACCCACTACAATATATTCGGCTAAACGGAAGAAAACTTCTATTCCCTTGTATATCGCATAAATCGATAAAGTCACCATAATCAGCATAATGATTGAAATAGGACCCTTAGGAAGAATAGTCAAGAGCGTAAGATCACCAAAGTCCCGTACATTTCGCATAGCTTCGTAAGCAAACATTAGGGCATAGAGGAATAAGACGGTCTTTCCCACAAATGAACCGAAATAAGTAATCAATATCTGACTTAAATTTTTTTCAGGTTCCCTGCTTTGGATCGCCAAAAAAAGAAAAAGCAGCAGTAATCCTAGCAGCATGCTAATTACTACCACCAACCAGGCGTCTTGACCAGTTTTGATTCCTAATTCAAATAATGGCGTGCTTCCAATTTGAAATAAGATAATCATCGCACCTAACTGATATTTGCTGATCCGCTCCATACGAAGCCTCCTTTCTCATTCTATTTTTTCGGATAACTTGGAAAAGGAGTCATTAATCATTCCAGTTCGTCGGATCGTTACGTGAACTTTAACGTCTAAGTTGATATCAGCGAATTCTTTCTCCCAGTTCTTACTCAGGACTTTCCAGTCTTGTGGATAAGACTGGTGGAATTTGTCACCGAAGCCCAATATGTCCGCTTTCATCTTTTTCACGGCTTGGAAGGAGTCTTCCACATCATTTTTTATTTGTTCCTGAATATATGTCTCGAGTTTATGTAAGGTTTTAGGCTCTTTCAGTTTCAGATTACATGCCGTTTCATTCAGATTTCCTTTGACTTCAATTTCTATGGACATGAACAAGTTACCGTCCGTAATTTTCGGTTTTAAGTTGGTGTGGGATTTTTCAACCAAAAAGGAGGATAGCTGTTCGCTGAGGGTCTCTCCTTCACAAGAAAAAACGATAGTCATTTTCTTTATCTGATTCGTTATCCAAGGGATTCCGATGCTTTCATTCCGGCTTAACCATCCTGCAAATTTATCTTCCTTAAATACCCCGACTCTATCCAATTTCAATACGGTGGATTTACGCGTTTCTTTGAGTGCGTCTAAAGAATTTTGTCCCTCTCGCTGACCTGTGATTTTGATTTCCGGCACTGTAGAGCTAGCGGTAGGATTTGTCATTGTGGTCATGAGTTCGTGCATTTTAGATGGGACTAAGTTGGTTAATCGGTCTGCTTGTTCACTTACCAAATTGGAAATCGCGTTTCCGGGAATGGATTCTAATGGAGTAAGGATCTCAAGAACATTCTTTGCGTCTCCATCCGAAAGGAGAACATTCGTATTTTCCCTTGATTCGTAACTTCTCAAGTACGCGTCTAATATTTGATTGACACCATATTTAGCAACACGTTGGCTGATAATAATGACCCGAGTATGGGAGAAAAAGAGGTGACGAGGAGCCTCTAAATCACTCTTTTGAATGGCCTCCTGTATGGTCTTCCCCTTCGATGAAAAGACAGTAACCGGAGATTGGGAGCTGCCTCCGCCGGACTTACTCTGAGTTGACTTCGGTATGATAATTTGAAAGGTCAATACCCATTGATTATTTTCATCTAAATCAAAGGCAATTGCGCTGATAATCCCCAATTTGTTTAGTTCGATATGGTTCGAACAACCACTATTAACAACTAGCATAAAGGTGATCAACAGCAGGATTATCCATCGTTTCACTTCCTAATCCCCCTTGATGTCCGTTTCCCTCCCCGTATGAATGAGAGACAATTACTTTTCTTTCTCCTTATCTGAGGGCTCCGGACGTAAGTTTACTTTTTGGCGCACATAATTATTCTTAGCAAATAGACGCGGTCTGGTTACCATCATCCACCAAGGCACCCTGATCACCGTATCTTTTAAGTTGCTTGGTATAAAAGGTGCTATGGGTGCCATGTAAGGAACTCCGAAAGAGCGTAGAGACAACATATGGAGCAATAGAAAAAAAAGCCCCGACATAATTCCGAACAAACCTAAAACTCCGGCAAGAACCATCAGTATAAACCGAATCAACCGGGCGGCAATTGAGATATTAAAAGCCGGAACGACGAAGCTAGAGATCGCCGTAAAGGCTACCACGATCACCATGGCTGCCGAGACTAGCCCAGCTTCAACTGCTGCCTGTCCTAAAACAAGAGCTCCAACGATGGAAATTGCAGAACCGATGGCTCTAGGCATTCGAACCCCTGCTTCCCTTAACACCTCAAATGTTAACTCCATCAATAAAGCTTCAAAGAATGCTGGAAAAGGAATTCCTTCCCTTTGTGCAGCAAGACTGACCAAGAGAGTTGTCGGTAACATTTCTTGATGAAAAGTCGTAATTGCAATATATAAGGAGGGCAGTATCATAGAAGTGGTAAATGCAAAGAAGCGCAAAATTCGCAAAACTGAAGAAATATCGAATCTTTGATAATAGTCTTCGCTGGCCACAAAGAACTTGAGAAAGGTGATCGGCAGCACCAGAACAAAGGGTGTTCCATCCACCAGAACAGCAACCTGCCCATCCAAGATAGAACCCGCAACCGTGTCGGGACGTTCCGTGTTAATAATTGTTGGAAACGGGGTAAAGGTTTGATCCTGAATAAATTCTTCCAAATAGCCACTTTCCAGTATGCCGTCTATTTCGATGCGATCCAGTCTTTGAAGCACTTCATTCACGACTAAATCATTGGCGGTTCCTTTCAGATACATAACACTAACGTCTGTTTGGGTCACCGTTCCGATTCGCCTGTCGATTTTCCATAGATTCGGACTTTTGATTCTGCGCCGGAGTAAGGCTACGTTCGTGCTGATATCCTCGGTGAATCCATCTTTGGGTCCGCGAATAACAGATTGAGACGAGGGCTCCTCTACCCCCCTTTGCATCCATTTAGCTGAACTTGCGGAAATGCCTTGATCCCAGCCCTCAGCGAGAATAACGGTAGACCCGTTGTATAAAGAAGACATGAGTTCATCTATATTACTCACCGTTTTTGTGGAACTAACAGTAAGAATTTGGTCTTTAATAACCGTCAAAGAATCGGATGAATTTCTCTGTTGAGCTTCATTTACTTCTGCATCGGACATGATCGGATTCATGATGTGATCGTTAATGACCACAGTATCGGTTAAACCGCTTATATAAACAATAGCCATAGGTAAACTATTAGCCCCTTGAAATGTACGGATGACAACATCTGAGCTGTTACCGGTTAACGCAGATAAATTCTTGATATTTTCCTGTAAGCTATTGGAAAGGGATTCGATTTGTTTGCTTTTTACTTGAGTATCCTGTTGTGAGCCCTCATTATATTTCCGGGCAAATCGCTGTAAAAGTCTGTTCATCCGATAGCCTCACCAAGTATGCCATATAATACCATTCATTTTCGCCTTAGGTTCCAAGAGTTATACCTTCATCGAACCACCATAAACATACAAAGATACCCGTAACTGCGATTTACGCAGCCCTTAATGAGATAATCTTCTTTGGCTAGTTGAAGTGCTTGATTACAACATTATTAAAGATCGCGGTGCCGCCTTCAGAAAAAAGAGTAATTCCTTGCTCGTTTAATTCCGGGAAAATTTCATTGGAAAAAACGATGGTTCCATCTTCCATAAAGACTTCAATGCTTGTTTTATCGACGAGAATTTTTAAGTGAACGTTTTTCTTATTCACATCAAAAGGTGACCTGCTTTCAAAATATTTACCACTCTTGTCGGGCTGCCCTGTAAAAGCTCTATTGACATAAGCATACTGGCTTTCTATAAACACTCCGACATCTACATGACGGTTTTTGTCTGTTGATTCTCGAAGTCTTAATCCGACATTCTTGATCTCTGACCACGATATATCTGTCTCAAGCTGGTAAGCATCACCCGTTATAGGAAGAGTTTTAGAGCCATTAACCACTATTTGTTTCAACGAATCCGTTGTAATTGTCAATTGATTCAATGCTTCAATGGGTTGTGAAACCAAACGATACGTATCGCCATCATGTGTTAAGTTAATTTGACGAACAATCGAATCTGTTCCGTTAAACCCTTCTTGAAGCGTTGGCGTATTATGGGGATAATCCCAATTATTCATCCAGGCTAAAGCATATCGATGATTGTATTTATCGCTGTCTTTCCCTTCTTCAAACGTGACAGCACCATACCAATCAAAGCCGTAATCTAACCACAGAGGGTCACTTTGATCAGGAATAAATTCCTTGCCATTAAAGTGTCCAGTCCAATAGGCATAAGTGTTTGGTTGACCTGCCGACTTACCATTTGCGCTGACACCAAGAATCCATTTATAAATCCCGTCATTCGCACGCATCAAATAAAGATCAGGACACTCCACAATGCCGATATTTTGTGTCATAAAACCACCCGTATATTGCCAATCTTTTAAATTCGGAGACTCATAAAAACCAATTTTCGTCCCTTCCGCCATTGCCATCACCCACTTATTAATCTGATGATCCCAGATGATTTTCGGGTCTCTAAAATCTTTAGTACCAGGATTTGCAATAATGGGATCGTCACGATAAGAAGTAAACGTTTTTCCTTTGTCTGTACTGTACCAAAGATATTGTTCCTGCTTCCCGCCTTCTGCAGACGGCTGTGTGACTATCGCCACAAGAGCACCTTTTCCAAAGCCTGCTGAATTGGTGTCATCCACGACGACTGATCCCGACCATGGATCACCATTTTTATTCGTATATTTAGGAATGGCCACCCCTTCATCTTTCCAATGCACCAAATCCGTTGTTGTCGCATGCCGCCACTCGGTTCCATTTCCGTTCGGATAATTATGATTATAGAGATAATAGTAATGATACTTTCCATCGAAATATATCGGCCGCTGAGGGTCGTTTTTCCATTTGTCGGGCGTAGTGAAATGATAGCTAGCTCGATACGTTGGTATAACTGAATCGATGATTTCGTTCTTCTTATTGCTTTCTGAATAATGAACCACTAACCCTATCGTCATCAAAATAATGAAACAAATCATAATTACACCTATTCGTTTTGCTGCTTTCTTATGATTTGTTGTATAGTTCAAGTCGATCCCTCCTCGCTGAGCTGCTGTTTATTCCCTTTTGTAAAAAAGAAAATGCCGATTTACATCGGCATTTTCTTTGCTTTATTGAGGATGTTTACGTTATTTTTGTTAAGCTACTTCGTATCAGTCGTTAATTGCCCTTGTGCTAGGATACTATCACCCACAACAGAAGTTTTTGAACCACTAATGTTCAGCAAGAAACTCGGAGCAAAAGTAGATTTGTGGTCTGCAAATAAACCTCTGTTTGTCATGTAGCTTGTGATAACCACATTTTTACCATCAGCTTGCGGTACTGCAAAGTGAGAATAAGTCCAGGTAAGATCTTTAGGATCAAGATTCATGTTTAATACAAGTCCGCTGTCATTTAACGGTTTGTATGTTCCAGTTAAGGAATCGGACACATAACCTAACATGTATACATCATTCGCCCCGATTCCATCAATCGTCATTTTGGAACCCCTGGAATCTGTGAACAAATACCATTTGCCATTCATTTTAAATACGTTGGCACGTTCGATTTCATCTGTTACAGTATTCGATGCAATTAACGGTTTCATGACTTTTTTCAACGTATAATCATCGTTCAATTCAATAATACCCAATGCGCCATTCGCTAACTCAGCAGCACGTTTTTTAGGACCCTGCAGCAATTTATTTTTTTCATCCTGGAAGAAATGCGTGTTTGCGCCGTAAAAAGCTTTGTTGAAGAGCGATGCCTCTCCTTGATAACCAACTTCCGTCCCTGTGTTAGCTTCGAAAACAAGGTATTTATGACCATTGTCTTCCACATAGTGAGGGTCTCTTAATGTATGATTATCCGAATAGTTCTCCGCTTCGATTCCTTGCATAACATTTTGATAAATTTTGCCGTCTCCGCCATCAAAAATCGATTTGAGATCCTCGACGCCATCAATTTTAAGCGTACTTTTATCTGGTTGAGATACATTTACTTGGGCTGTTGTTAAGGTTTGTTTACCATAAAATCCGTGATTGGGATCCCAACCCTGACGATCAGTATAGAATAAGCGAACTTTTCCATCCGATGTTAAGGTTGCGGAGCCTGACCATTCTTCTGCTTGATATTTGAGAAAAGGATCGTTAGGAACGAATTTATCGCTATCCTTAAATACTCTTCCTGCATTTTTCCAGCTATCAATAGAAGTATCTCCTACTTTTTGATAAAACATGTAGACAAAGGTGTCCCATCCTCTTTTAGGGTCTCCTGCTAAAGCAAATACGATATTGTAGCCATTATAATTTGCTACTGTTCCATCCGCGTTTTGCAGCGGCCAGCTATCCCAAACATCGATATCGATCAAGTTGCCTTGCTCATCATAACCTTTTGCCGAAGGAATATTTTTTATTGTTGATGCATCGAATTGAGGTGCTTGAAATTGTGTATTCTTTTGTTGTTCAGGTATTTTCAGCATATCAGCGCGAGTAATGTGGGAAAAGCCATAGTTTTCTTTGTAATCCGTATTGTCTTTCTCTTTCGCAAATGCTTGAGCACCACCTCCTACCAGCATGGCTGTAGTCAAACTTACTGTTGTTGCTCGTTTAACAAATTTCTTGATGTTCATAATCTAACAACTCCTTGTCTACTTTTTGTTTTTTTCTCTCCACAATTTAAAGTTTAAGGCAAAGGGAAAGTTATGAACATGTCGTACATTGATAGATTTACAGGCTTATATTGATTCAACTAGACGAGCTTTACAAGCACAAAATAACCCTTACCGCCTTGATACTAAGCATCAGAGGTGAAAGGGTTATTTATCTAATATGTATGCCAACCAATTATTTCTGTTCAGCCTTTTTCCAGGATTTTTGGAACTCCTGAAGCAATTGGACACGGTTAAGCTGTTTGCCTACATAAGCTTGCATAGCATAGCCGAACTCTTCTCTAGCCCTCGAAGGAAATTTAAACCAGTTCCAGGACAATGTTTTCTTCTCCTTTGAGTAACGAATAATATCGTCCACGAGCGGTCCCGAACGGTCCGTCTCTATATTTTTAAACGCAGAAATAAAATGGAATTGTTCCTTCATAAAGGTTTTGCCTTGTTCCGAGGAAACCATCCAGTTCAAGAATTTCTTTGCTTCTTTCTTTTTCTCCGGCGAAGATTCTTTATTTACGACCCAGTTATTGGATACGCCCACCGCCAAGGCATCGTTTCTGGCATCATCATTTATAGGAATAGGTAAGAAACCGATATTCATATTCGGCGTTATTTGATCAATCTTAGATTGAGCCCAATTCCCTTGTTTAAGGATCGCCGCTTGGCCGGTTGCAAACAAAGAGACTTCGGTATTATAGTCGGTCGTCAGAAAATCTTTATTGCCGTATTGAACGGTCAAATCCAGCATTCGAGTCAGATCTTCGAACTTTTTGTTCCCTACGATGGTTTGCGTCCCTTCGTTCAAAGCTTGAATAAAAGCGTCCGGGTCGTCCTGCTGGGCAAAAGCAATATTCATCATGAGAATGAAAAACCAACTATCTGAATAACCGACTGCAAAGGGGGTAATACCAGTGGAATGCAGCTTTTCCGCCGCTTCCTTTAATTCGGTAAGCGTTTTTGGCAGGGTGTGGATACCGGCTTTAGCGAATAAATCCTTATTATAGATAAAGCCGTAGCCTTCCAAATTTATAGGCATCCCGTAAATTTTCCCGTCCATCTTCATCGGCTTAAGCGCCTCATCAACCACATTTTTCACCCACGGCTGATCGGACAAATCCTCCAAATACCTTTTCCATGACAACGCTTCTTCGTAACCACCGTTAGGAAAGATATCGGGACCTTTATTTGCTGCAAATCTTGCTTTCAATTCGGCAAGATAATTTGCCCCTCCGCCAAAGGTTAAAATATTCATCTTAACATTCGGATTTTCTTTCTCGTATTCCTTTACCATCTGCTCAAACTCTGTGGAAATTTCTACTTTGGGATTCAGTACCTCTAAAGTGATTTTCTGATCAGCACTGATTGTATCTATTTTCTTCACCGAACGATTGTCCGCCCAGCAAGAAGAAAGCGCTAGGGTTAGCAACCCGGCTAAAGCACATTGAAAAACCTTGATTATCATGATACCCCCTCGTTTCATTTACAACTTTAATGAAGTAATCCCAATTCCGTTATTTCCCGGTTTCCCTCCATATTTCGATATTCAAGAGGCGTCATGCCAACAATTCGTTTAAACAATTTCGAAAAGTAAGTTTCATCCTGGTACCCGAGCTTTAATGCAATCGAGTACATTTTCTCGTCTGTTTGGCTTAACCACTGTTTAGCTTGTTTTATTCTTAGCTGAATAATGTAGTTGGAGAGGGTCATCCCGTTTTCTTGCTTAAATCGTCGCGAGATATGTTCGCGGCTCAGGAAGAATCGGTTTGAAAGTTTGTCCAAACTTAACTCTTGCATATAATGTTCATTTACAAAAGCAACAATATCATGCATGCGCCTGGCATCATCCAAATCCGTCAAACGGTGTATGGCTCTGAAATTTTGCTCAGCCATTGCCCTTTGCGCAGATTGAAAAGATTGCGGGAGCTCTTGAAGCGATGTCAGTGGGAGGCCGCAAACCAGACGAACGGGAATATCAATATGCTGGGTAATCCATTCCTCTACCGGGAAGAATTGACCGTGAACAGAAAGTATCACACAGACATTAGGGTCGTTCTGAAGAGCATAGGCATTCCCCCACTCCCGAGTAACCAGCTCATCCGTCAAATGCTGGAGGTAGGGCTCCGAATGATGGGTTTGGTAAAAATAAATCAAGGTAAGATCGTATGCGTCCGCTTGCGGAAGAGACATGGCTATTTCTTCAGAATCAAAAAGTTCCCCGTTACATGCCGCGGTAACCCCCTTGTTTAAGCGAAGCTTCTTAGCCTCTTCATAGACGCCCGGCTCTACAATGCTGCGTTCTTCCTCTTCTTTTTTCCAGGATTCTACCGCTCCCGCGAGTGTTTCATTTAGCATTTCATTTTCGATAGGCTTCAACAAATAATCGAAGCTGCCGTGCTTAATCGCTTTACGCATGAAGGAATAGTCATCAAACCCTGTAATCAATATCACTTTTCCCGGGTAGGAATTGGCATCCAACCACTCCATCAACTCAATCCCGTTCTTTTTGGGCATTTTCACGTCTGTCATGATGATCTCCGGACTTTCCAGATCAATTAACGCCTTTGCCTCTTCACCATTTCTGGCTTCCAAAATGTCGGTAATCCCATGTTTCTGCCACTGTCCCATAAAACGAATAATTTTCCTTACATTAGACTCATCATCCACGATAAGAGCTTTCATTACGTCATTCCTCCTTAAGGTAGAGTGGAATCATCAGCTGAACGGAAAACCCTTGTCCCTGCAAAGAATCAAGTAGGATTCCCGCTGTCGGATCATAATTAAGAACCAAGCGATCATGAATATTTTTCAAACCGATATGCTGGGGCGAGTTGTTTTCTTCGCATACCGGCGCGTAGATTTTATTTTTTAATGCCGTCAGCTCATCATCCGTCATACTGCGGCCGTTATTTTCTACAACCAGATTCAAATATTCTGCTCGTATTTCACCGTAAATACGCAAGTGGGCTTGTTCGTATCCCTCTTCATAACAATGTTTAAAGAAGTTTTCAACGAGTGGCTGCAAAATCATACTCGGAACTGAAATATCAAGAATGTCCTTGGGGATGTCGATGGAATAGCTAAAATCGGTTTGAAAACGCTCCTCTTGAAGGTTCAAATACGCTCTTACATAATCTACTTCACTCCGAACTGTGGCCTTTTGATCCACACGAATAGAGTACCGCATCATTTTGGATAAGGAGACTACCAATTGGTATACTTTCGGAGATTCGGTGAATAGGGCAACCGCACCAATGGATTGAAGGGAGTTGTATAAAAAGTGAGGATTAATCTGCGACTTTAGCGCTCTGTGCTGATTCTTCCTGTTCTCAATCTCCAGCTTGTACTCACGGTCGATGTGACGATTAATCCGGTTCATCATTTCCTTGATATGCCTCTCCAGATTGCCGATTTCATCTTCCCTCTTATCGTCAAACGGAGCATTCATGTTCCCGCCTTCAATGCTCAGTACTTTCCGGCTAAGCAGCTTAATCGGACGAGTAATCTTATATGATATGATGGCTATCATGATTAAGCCCAGAATTCCCACGATTACACCGACGATAATGTTCTTGTAGGCGGTTTTCCTCACATCATTAAATAAGAATTTGCTTGAGGTTATCTTAACAAAGTGCCATTGATTTAACGGTTCCGACAACGTTTTGGAAAAGATAATATCGCCATTCGAAAACTGTGCGCCTGCAGCCGACTGATTGATTTTCTTTTGTAATTCTGCCGGAACAGCCTTCCCTATCATGGCTTCATCGCTTGCATAGATGACATAACCGTCCGAATCGGAAAGCAATACGGATTCTTTATTTTTTTGAAGAAAATGATTAGATATGCGAGAAAATTTATCCGAATCGATGTCAATCGTGATGATGCCGAGAAATTCTTTCGAAAGGGCATCCAAGATTTTGTGATGAATCGTCAATACCATCGTTTTGTCAGATGGGGGCATAATTGCTGTATTGTTATAATTTTCAATCTGATGTGGCGGTTCGATTAGAAAGTTCGAATCAGAGTTTATTAGCTTCTGAATAGAGGCTTGTTTCAATAAATCCGGCTGCCGCTTACGGGAACTTATCATCGCATTATAAACCGTAAACGAGTTTTTTCCTTCCTCAATGTATAACCGAACCTGCCTAATTTCGTTTCTCATCAGATAAAAGGTTGTCATGCCTTTATAGATTTCAAGCTGATTGAAATAAAGAGACCCTTCGAAGCCTTTTTCGAAAATCATGAACAAGTCAGGATTTCGGTATAAAATATACGGGAGATTAACGATATCATTAAAGTATTGCTCCAGGTCTTCGGACGCCTGCCCAATTTGTTCGCGGCTGTTCTCAAGCTCATGCCGTTCCACATTCTCTTTCGTTTGCCTATAAATCAATAGCATGGACAAAAAATACGGTAGGATAATAAAAACAAGCAGCATGATCAATAAACGGCTTTGAATGCTTTTCACAAAAATACTCCTTTTATTTAAAATCACCTTACTATTATTCTAACCTCTTAGCATTGTGATTTCTTTCGCCAATATCTGTAAAGGGATCTTCCAGCTGTTATAAGATTCGGTCTTTGATAAAAAAATCAGTCCGTAGAAATGTTTCAAGCTATACCTGGCCTCTAACCGAATACGAAGCAACGTAAATTTCCGCACTAATCGCAACAATTATAAAAAAAATCGCCCCTCAGTGAAGTTACACTAGGAGCGAAAATTAATTCAACACAAAGACGATCAACAACTATTCAAATTCAACCGTTTTACCTGTTCTTGCCGATTCATAGATAGCTTCTAAAATCTGGGTAACAACAAAAGCTTGCTCTGGTTTGACAAGGGGCTCAGTGTCATTGAGAATGCTTTCCAGCCATTGTCTAGCCTCTTTAACACCTGGATCTTCAACACTTGCGTCGAAATATGCGATACCTCCGCCTGTCGTAGCATTGGTTTCGACTAACTTTCCATACTTTGCGCTGTTGAAAACCAATTCCCCTTTACCAATAGCAGGACTGCCTTTCATTTCCGCTCCGCCCTCTGTTCCACATAGGGTCGTCATGGCTTCTCTCGTATCCGTTATATTCAACGCCCAAGCACATTCCAGGAATATCGTTGCACCATTTTCCATTTTAATAAATCCGAAGGCCGAATCTTCTACCTCATAAGATTTCGGATCCCATGGACCGAACATGTTGCCTTCAAACTTATCCGCTAATTTATGGAATACAGATCCTGTCACTGATTTCGGCTTGTAGTTGTCCATGAACCAAAGAGATAAATCTAGCGCATGCGTGCCAATGTCGATCAACGGTCCGCCACCTTGCTGCTCTTTGTCAGTAAAAACGCCCCAGGTTGGAACTCCGCGTCTGCGAAGGGCATGGGCTTTGGCAAGATAAATATCGCCGAACTCACCATGGCGGCATGCTTTGTACAATACCTGCGAATCGTCTCTGAACCTATTTTGGTAACCGATCGTTAATTTTCTGCCTGTCTTCTTGCTTGCCTCTAACATTTTTTTAGCTTCAATAGAGTTGATAGCCATTGGCTTTTCGCACATGACATGTTTACCTGCCTCCAGCGCAGCCACCGTTATGAAGGAATGCTGAAGATTGGGGGTCAACACATGAATAACGTCAATTGACTCATCTTGCAATAATTCCCAATAGTCAGTGTAAACTCTCGCCTGCTCCGTTCCAAATTCCTTTGCTGCTTTCACAGCTCGCTCTTCCACGATGTCACAGAAAGCTACCATTACGCCCAGATGGGTAAGCTTCGCTAATGAAGGCATATGCTTCTGGTTGGCAATACCGCCGCAGCCTATAATTCCAATTTTCAATTTAGCTGTTGACATGATCGAACAACACACTCCTTAAAAGCTAATTTGTCATTTGGCGGTTCTAAACAACCTTTTGCAAAACTTTTAAATCATTCGCTATACTTGTAAATTTATCGTCGCTTATACCTTCATTTTCAACAAAGGCATACTTGATAGTACCCAATTCTTTTAATTTATCGTAGGTAGCTTTAAAATCAATTACACCGGTTCCAAGATCCACAAAGTCACCTGCTTGTATGTATCCTTTTCCGCGATATAGCTGCATCATATCCAAATCTTCATCACCTGGCTGGAGAGCGTCAAATACGTTTAGATGAAGGACCTCTTTATTTAAATCTTTCTGATGGACGATATCGCATCGGCTGCCTAATTTCTCAAGAACAGCCATAGGATCTAAACCCGCGCGCATAACCCATACCAAATCCAACTCAAATTTGACATATGCTGGATCCGTATTTTCAACTAAAACGTCGTATAAAGTCGTGCCCCCCCATCTTTTGAATTCATGGAAGTGATTATGAAAGTAAAATTGCAAACCACTTTCCTTGCATTTTTTTCCGATCGCATTCAACTGTTCAGCGGTTTTCAATGTATCTTCACGATTTTTGATCCAAGCGGATGGCAATACAATCGCTTTACATCCAAGTTCAGCATTTTCTTGAATTAACTGATTCCAATTCTCGGCATCTTGATCCAGTCGTTCATGGGCAGCTATGGGCTTAAGCCCAAGTTCATCCAGCTTATTTTTGATGGTTTGCAAAGGGAAGGTATCACTGTATCTGACGCCTGTCATAAAATTGGTGGTGATTAATTCCACATTGGTATAGCCTGCTGAAGCTACCTTTTCCAGGGTGCCGAAATAGTCGTTGTTTAGTGCTTGGAATACTGAAAATAAATTAACGCCAATTGAAATGTTCATTTTAACTGCTCCTTTTGCGTTAAATTTTGGACGTGCCGAAGCTTACTGTTCGCGAGATTTGCTTTCCGAGTTTTGCCTTTGTAAAGCATCCAAACGAGAGGAAGGCCGACTAACACGATCATTGTCGCCACGATGTACACGTCATTGGAGCTCATGGTGAAGGCTTCCGCCTTCAGCAGCTTTCGCTGGGCTTCCGCAGCCCCATCTAAACCAAGTGCTTGGTTGTGTACGGTCAATCTTGATGCAATAAGTGAAGTAAACAACGCGATTGAAAAGGAACCGAATACTTGGCGGATCCAGTTATTCACCGATGAGGCGTGACCGGACAGCTCACGCGGGATGGCCTCCATACCGACATTAGTAAGCGGCATGATCGTTAACGAAAGCCCAATATAGCGAATAGTTAGCCACATAACGATATATCCGTGCGAAACGTTCACATCCAAACGTCCTATTGCTAGCGTTCCAACCGCGATCAAGAATAGCCCGGAAACGATGAGCCACTGCGGAGCAACCTTCATATACAGCTTGCCGACGAGCGGCATCACGCCTGCCATCGCAAGTGTGGCCGGAAGCAAAATCAAACCAGCCTCCAGTGCGGATGCCCCCTGAATGTTCTGCAGGAACACTGGTATCAAGTAGGCGCCAGAATACAAGTTGAGCGTAATAACGGCCAGAATGGCAAGACTAACGGTATATTTCTTGTTGACAAATACCTTCAAATTCAAAAGTGGTTCGCGGATCATTAATTCTCTCCGAATAAAGCACCCGAGCATCAGGAAGCCGAAAGCGAGCAGCAACAGCGTTCTCCACGAGCTCCATCCCCATGCATGCGCTTCACTGAAGGCGATCAGGATGGAGCCGCTGCTCAAAATTACGGTAACCAAGCCGGGCAAATCGAACGTTTTCGGTGTATTCAGTTTGTAATAGGGAATAAGCCGCCAAGCGACTGCAACTGCCGCAATGCCAAACGGAATGTCCATGAGAAACAGCCATTTCCATTCGAACATTCCAATCAACCAGCCAGCCAACAGAGGTCCGAACGCGGGCGAAAGCATCGTCGATAAGGTCCACATGCTGAGCGCGAACGCCTGTTTTTCTCGGGGAATCACCTGATAAAGAATCGTCATGGTGGCTGGCAAGATCATCCCGCCAAATATCCCCTGCGCAATTCGAAACGCAATTAACGATTCAACATTCCATGCGAAAGCGCTAAGCCCTGAAATCAGCGTATAGCCAATAAGCGCAGCGATATAAAGGTACTTGGTGCTGATCTTTTCCCCAAGATAACCGGTGACGGGAGCTACCACTCCGGTTGCCAGTAAGTAGCCCGTCATCGTCCATTGCATAGTCGTCAAATCGGTATGGAACTGTTCCATCAAAATTGGGAACGCAACGCTAATCGAACTCATTCCGAGTGTCGCGAGAACGGATCCGAAAAAAATCGCAATCATTACTGGTACAAACGGTATGTTTCTCTCCAGTATCTCTGTATGGGACATGCAGCTTCTCCTCGCAAAAACTACTTATTGGTTTTCGCCCATTCATCAAGCTGCTTTTGCTTCTCAGCAATAATTTTGTCCATGCCTGAAGCCTTCAGTTTGTTTATAAATTCCGGCAAGTTTTTATCCGGATCCAGCGTACCGGTTTCCAAACCTATTTTAAATTGGTCCTTCACGCTTTGAACAGCAGCCACTTCCGTTTTAACCGGATCAACTGTGAAGCTGAAGCCGAGCGCTTTCGATTTTTTGGACGATTTGTTGAAATCAGCCTGATCTTTCCAAAGACTAACAGGATCCGTTTCCCAAATGTAAGAAAGGAATTGATTGCCCCACTCCCATCCATGATTCGGGCTATAGGTGGCATTCTGCGTATCCACGCCATTCGGGAAGCCGATCAACTCACCCTTCTTGACGTAGTGCTTTCCTTCAATGCCAAAGTCGATCAAGTTAATCAAATCTTTGTCAGAGTAGAGCAGGTTAAGGAACATCATTGCTCTCTCTGGATCCTTCGAGTTTTTGGCGATACTGAACATGATATTTGCAATCGACGACGTAGAAGTGACAGGTGGGATAATGCGAGCTGCAACCATCGGTGTGCCTGTCAAAATGGCTTCCTTCGTTTCATAGCCAGGCTTCATATGTACTGTAAAGGAAAAAGCTTTGCCTGCCTTCACAAGGTCTTCAGGGCGGATTTTGTTTGTAGCGATGTCCTTAGGGATATAGCCGTCCAAATACCATCTTCTAACCATTTTCAATAAATCCGCATAAGGCTTCGATTCAAACCAATTGACTACCTTCAGATTATTATCGTGGTCCGGCAGCACGCCGTTATCATCATTCAAAGGGTCCATAAAGCCAGGTGCAATGGACGCGATAAAGGACGTCCCCCCGCCTTCTGGAACAATAGCCGCCATATTCGGCTCGTTATCTTTGACGACCTTGAATACGGCATCCAAATCATCAAAGGTCTTGATCTTGCTCAGATCAATCTTGTATTTATCAACAATATCTTTGCGCATCAGGATGCCGTAGTCGGATGCCCAGTCGCGTACGCTAGGTATGCCATAAAGTTTACCGCTGGCCATCGTCGCTTTTTGAATCTCTGGTGTGACAACCTTGGTAATATCCTGTCCATATTTCTTTAGCAATTCCTCCAGAGGAACAAGCTGTCCTTTCGCCGCCTGCGTACCATAGCCGAGTGCTGTCAAGGTTACAAGCAAGTCCAGATTTTCATTGCTCGCCAGCATCAGATTGATTTGTTGCTGATACGCAGCAGGGTCAATAGGCACAAATTTGACCGTTGCATTAATCTTCTCTTTGGTCAGTTTGTTAACGGCATCCTGAATCTCCTGCAGATCTTTAATGTTACCGATTTTATAGTAGGCCACTGTTAGTTCATAAGGCTTTAGTTCCGTTTTCGCTTTTGCTGTTTCCCCTGACGCGGTTGGCGGATTTGTCGACGTAGAGCCTCCGCTACTACCGCCGCAAGCCGTTAATAGCAACGTAATCGCCGCTATTCCTGCTAATACTGATTGGATGCCCTTTATATTTCTTCTCATTTCATAGCCTCCCTAGGTTTATCTAGCATTTATGCTAACCGGCTGATGCCGAGTATAGCCTAGCCTTTAACTGCTCCAATAACGAGACCTTTGACGAAGTATTTTTGAAAAAAAGGATACGCGATCAGCAAGGGAACAGTCCCAATAACTGCCATAGCCATCCGGACCGATTCCATCGGGATGTTGCTGCTTGCAGCAAGTTCCGTTGTGCTGCTGCTCGCGTTGCTTGACAAAAATTGCGCGTTTAACAAAATCCGGTTTAACAAATTCTGCAAACTGAACAGCTTGCTGTCGGTGACATAGATTAATCCGTTGAACCAATCGTTCCAATAGCCAATCGTTTGCATCAAGCCAACTGTAGCCAGAATGGGAAGAGAGAGCGGAAGCACGATCTGGAAAAAGATTTTAAATTCCCCAGCCCCATCAATGGATGCCGATTCAATAACCGGGGTTGGGATTGAAGTCATAAAAAAGGTGCGCATAATCAGCACGTAAAATCCGTTTGATAACAAACCGGGAATGATTAAGGCCAGCAGCGTGTTTTTCATATCGAACAATTGTGTATATACCAGATAGGTGGGGACCAGGCCCCCATTAAACAGCAGTGTGAAAAAAACGATAAAGGAGAGCGGCTTACGAATCAGCATATCTTTTCTAGATAATGGATAGGCGCATAGAGCCGTAATTGACAGCCCCACGAACGTTCCAACTAAAGTTACCAGAATGGTAATACCGTACGCCCGAAATATGTTGGAGGAATCATTCCACAAGAATTCGTACGCAGCAAGGCTAAATTTGCTCGGAAAGAAAGAATACCCTTCTTGCACAATAGTCATTTCATCGGTAAAAGATGAAATCACGAGCAGAAAAAACGGAAGAAGACAGAGACAAACAATGCCAATAAAGAAAACATGAATGAACGCTTGATACAGTTGACTTTTTACTTTCATTTGGATTCCCTCCTTATTAAAACAAAGCGTTATCGCTGTTTCGCTTGCTCACCACGTAATTCGAGATGAGTACGAGAATGAATCCCACAACGGATTGATATAGGCCCGCCGCCGAAGACATGCCGATGTCGCCTAATCTTAGTAATGCCCGATATACATACGTATCGATAACGTTAGTTGTCGGGAAGAGCGCGCCCGTATCAAGCGGTACTTGATAGAACAATCCGAACTCCGAGTAAAAAATACGGCCGATTTGCAGCAGCGTCATAATCACGATAACCGGAGTGATTAAAGGGATTGTAATGTTCGTGATCTGCTGCCATTTACTTGCTCCGTCAATCCTGGCCGCCTCATAATATTCCGGGTCGATTCCAATAATCGCCGCTAAATAGATGACGCATAAGTATCCAACATGCTTCCAAATGTTCACTAGGGTCAAAATATATGGCCAATACTTGGCTTCGCTATACCATGAGATCGGATCCATTCCAAGCATAGGCATGATCTGTTTATTAATGTAACCGGTTTCTCCGCTTAGCATGGCAAGCACCAAATAACCGACAATAACCATTGAAATCAAGTAAGGGATGAGAATGACGCTTTGGTAAAACCGGGCAAATAATTTCTTCTTCACTTCATTCAGCAAAATTGCTACGCCGACGGCGATGATCAGATTAATGATAATAAAAGCTGTATTATATAGAATCGTATTTCGGGTAATCAGCATGGCGTCTGATGTTTTGAACAGGTACTCGAAATTTTTAAATCCAACCCAATCGCTGGCCCAAATTCCTTTCGTAAAGTTGACATCCTTGAACGCGATAATCAAGCCAAACATCGGTAAATAGTTGTTGATGATCAGATAAATGATTTCGGGTATTACCATCACAAACAGAGGGGCATACCTCCATATTTTTCTCATTTTTTTGCTGGTTATTGATTTCGTTGACGTTATCTTAGCAGCTGTCGTGGTCGCTGAAGTTGATCTTGTTGTTGTCGTTGACCCCATATCGTTCCCCCCTCATCGGTTATACTCTCATCATATATAACTGTCACTTTGCACTCTACCTGTTTCCCGACTTCCTGTTATAGCATTTCCGACTTCTTATTAAACAAAAAAGATCGCGCCCGAGAAGGGAACGATCTCATTGTATTAGGAACCCTAGGTTGCTAAATTTCATATAATTTGCGGTAATCCTGTGGATTCGTTGAAGTTGCTTTCTTGAACATTTTTGAGAAATGGGAAAAATTATTATAGCCCACCGAAGAGGCAATACTGCCAACCGGAAGATCCGTCTTTACCAGCATCTCTTTGGCTAAGGAAACCCGTTCCTGCAGAACATAATCAGAAACCGTCAAGCCAGTTTCTTTCTTAAAAATTCTTGTCAGGTAGTCCGGATTCATACTCACATAGCTGGCAATGTCCTCCCGCGAAATATCTTCGTTGATGCGCTGAGCGATATATTGTTTCGCTTTTTCAATAACGGTCTGGCTTTCAGCCACAGTGTTAATTCGACACGTAGCTTCTTCGATCATCGTGATTATCCATTGTCTAAGATTAGCTATGGAACGGGAAACATACGATGCTTGCATAGACAGAAGTTCTTCCGAAAAAACTTGATGTGCCCTCAAGCCTTTATAATGCAATACGTGATGAATCATTTGGAGAAAGTCCTCATAAAATCCACGCAGTAATTTGGAATCGAGTCTCTCCATTTGCTTCATTGCATCCAAACTTTGATCGATTTCTTTGAGCAGTTTCCCTTTGCATCCACACTTGAGCAATTCCGCCCAACCGTTCATTTTAGGGACTTGATATGTTTCGTAGCAGCTGCATCGTTGCTCACTTAAGAAGAAAATTTTATTCGTTTGTGTAACATTGCGGGATTCCATCGTAACTAAGGATTCAAACATCTCGAGCATTCCCTCCGTATATACGGGCGCACCGATATAACAACAAAGATCACAGAAAAAGTATTGGTTACAAGCATCGATATACCCCTGTAATTCGTTGGTTAGCTTCGCTTTATCGATCTTGCTACCCGGGTCGACTAAGAGGATGGGGAGGATGGCCAATAACCCTCCGCTTTTGACCTCAACGATTTGGCCGTTTGCCTCTTTCCGTACAGCCAATTCCTCCAAAGAGTTGCGCAAGGCGAATTCCATTATTTTTTCTTCACGAAGAGTCAGTTTTTTATGCCAACGTTGTACACTGATCCATATCGGCACAAATAAGGCTGTATCGCTATAAGGTATATTTTGCTTTGCCATAATTTCTTTGATTTGAACCTTATTAGAAGGGATCGACCTATGTATTAAATCCTGCCAAAAGCGCTCAACGACCATGGGTTGGTACGATTCCCATAACTGATAGTAGTGTTTATAGGTTTCATTAAATTGGACCAATCTTCTTTTCTTTTCCAATTGGTCGATGGCTTTTCGAACGGCTTTCTCCAATTCCGGAAAACGGACAGGTTTGAGCATATAATCTAGACTACCTAATTGAATCGCTTTTTGCGCGAATTCGAAATCAGCATGACAGGTTAAGAAGATCGATTCCGTATCAGGAGAGTGTTCTTTGACCCAAGATAACAGTTGAAATCCATCACCTTCCGGCATTTCAATGTCGCAAAGCAGAATATCAATTTTTTGGGTCCCAAAGATTTCCTTCGCCTGCCGTATGTTAAAAGCTTCATGAACTCTTGAAAATCCAAGTTGATCCCACTCTACACCCGCTTTTATCCCTCGTACAGCATGAATTTCATCGTCTACGACCAATAATTGAAGCATAGCCCTCTCCTCTTTCCTTCTCATGAAATGGAATGAGAATTTCAACTGCTGCGCCAAGGCCATCCCCATTTGAAAATGTGATCCGGGCTTGATCATGATACAGCAGGCGCAATCGGCGCTGCACATTCCATATCCCGATATGATGACCTTCTCCGTTACCAATATCCATTTCCATCTGCAGCTGAGCCAAAATGTCCTCAGGAAATCCTTTTCCAGTATCCTGTACCCTTATACGGATTCTATTAACTTCTTTGACTTCAATGGTTATACCAATATGAACCTGTTTATCCATGCTAACTGCGTGTTTGATCGTATTTTCCACAAAAGTTTGAATAACAAGCGGAGGAACCAATTCGTCCATCAGATTATCTGGAACGGATAGATCGTAAGTCAAATTTTGAGGAAACCGCATCTCCTGGATACGAAAGTAATTAAGCGTATGCTGGACCTCATCCCTTAAAGCGACGAATGTCATGTTGCTCCGAAACATAAAGCGAAAATATTCTACGAGACTAAGCGCCATTTCCTGAATCAATGTAAAGTCTTTCACCTGCGCCAAATTATAAATAATGTTCAACGAATTCAGAAAAAAATGCGGATTAATTTGAAGCTGTAATTGCTTGAGTTCCGCCTTCTGATGATTTAATTTTTCTTTCAAAACATTAATTTTCAATTCCTGTATTTGCGATATCATGCGATTGAAGGATTGGTTCATCTTGTCGAATTCAATGATAGAAGGGCTGTAGGTTATGCGAACGTCCAAATTCCCGTCTTCTATTCTCCTCATAGCCATCATGATCCTATTTATCGGAACCAAGATGATTTTCCTTAAAAGAAATAAAATGAAAGGGAGCAGAATAAGTGATCCCAACAAAATGAACGATACCATTCGGCGAAGAAAAGGAAGATTCTCCAGAATGATGCTGTCTGGTATGGCAGCGATTAAGCTGAAACGGCCTTTCGCGGATTTTTCGCCAACGACTAGAAATTGTTCATCTTTTCCAGTCAGTTTGTAACCGTTTCCAACGCCATTCAAATTAATTTGATTTTCTTGTACAAAAGCTTGGTTAGACATGGTCTCGAACTGGTCCGTAACCAGCAGAGCCCTGCCGTTGTTGCCCAAATCGACTAAGTTCAGCGGCACCATTAATTTGCTCGCATCCGTCCATGCACCGATATAAACATTCCCATATTTGATCACACGGGTCAAATAGTATTTATCTCCAAGCTTAAGCATGAACCATTCTCTCAGACTTGTCTGATTTGTACCATCTCGTTGGTCTTGAAAAATGGTCTTAATGCTATTTTCAACTGCTTCTTGTCTGGTGTAAGTGACTTGATCACTCATAACTGTCAATAAATCTTGATTCGGCTCAGAGTAAACAAAGAACATATCCATTGATTTATAACCAGGAAGGTCTTTTAATAATTTATTATTTAATTGAATTTTCGTAAAAGAGTACCTATCCGCATTTTGATCCCGCTGTACATCTAGTACCAACAGCCCCGTGTCTTGCGCAGCTAAGTTGAATAAATACTTGTCTACCTCATCCAGATTACGGTCGATCTGTCCCATATATAGGCTGATTAAATTTTTATTCGATTGTGCCACTTGATTTCGAACAACTTTGATGGCATACAAATTGTTGTAGATCATAAAAGCCACAATGGGTATGACAATAATTAGCAAACCAAATATCAACTTAAAGCGCAGTGATTTGAACAGAGGCAGCGTACGTAATAGCACGGCTGATAGACCTCCCTTCCTGAAAGTTAACTCGATCAGATTGAATGCGCTTCCGATTTCAGATAGGCCATGATCATGTCAATTAACTGCCGCATCATTTCGCCTGGATCGATCTCTTGTTCAACGCGAAGAATATTCCCCCTTGATGCCATTCGTTGCGTCATGCTCATCATCGTGTTTGCAATCATGGCTGAAGATTTGACTGGATCAAGATCAGGACGAATCGAACCATCTTGAATGCCTTCCAGAATAAGTTGAACAGGCGATGGAAAGACATTTCCGATGAATTTTTTGTACTTCTCCTCCAATTCACGGGTTGGATACATTTCACGATAATAGTGATCAAACATTCCAATAAAACGTAAATGACTAGGACTAATCTGGGTGAAATCTTGCCAAGCCAATAACAAGTTCCGCATTTTTTCTTCGGCTCGTTCACCGATTTTGTGAGAATCGACAAATCGAAATAAATCGTCTAAAACCTTCATCTGGACTTCAAACGCCAGTTCATCAATTGAGTTGTAATATTTGTAAAGTGTAACACGGCTGATCCCCAATTGATGCCCGATGTCTTTCATCGTTACACCCGCCAAATCTTTTGCCAAAAAAAGCTCTTGAGCCGCTAGAATAATTTCCTGCCGCCGTTTATTTCTTTGCTCCTCTAATTCCTGTTTCCATCTGCTTGTCATGTAAACACTCCTTGATACAGAAACTACTCACCAAATCTATTTACACGATGTAAACACCCTGATTTTAAACCAATTATATCCAAAAGCAAATATTGATGCAAGACGAATTGATTGATATCGGAGAAGAACCAGTGATGATAAGGAATGGGACAGGATCATTTCAACATTACTCATGGCCTATTAGTTCAAGTAAATATGACTTAAAATCGACGATTCGCTGGCTCCTTGGTCTATGTTCCGTCCCACCAATGAGAACTGGAATTAGAGAGTCTGATTTGTGCAAAGAACCATGGGCTCCTCCCCCTTGATGAGCTGGATTACTTTTATCTATAAACTCGAACCCAGGTTTGGAAGTAATGACGAAATATTCGCCATCATGAGAATTCAAAGCCGAGGATAGACGCTGCAGCGCATCCGGATAATCTCCATAATCTACAGTATTCCGTGCATGATTCCAATTAAGATCCAGGACTTCAACACTACCCTCCAACGTCCATTTTTGAAGATAGGGATCTGTAATGATACCAATCGGTTTATACCTCATTTCTTTCAGGTTATTGCCCTTGATGACGTTAATCCATCCATTTTCTCTCCATGAAATCAAGTCGATCCGCTTATCGGTACTTAATCGATCCGCAATAGTGCGGTTGCTGTATTTGCCATTGGCATTGTATACATAGGCCATCGTTTCGTTTGCAGCCAAGATCAAATCTGTTTGGTCCGTTACTGGATCACCGGGGTTATTCAAATTGTAATTTTGAAAAAGCTCGGTTAATTTTATGACAGGATTTTCCCTTCTTTGCTGGACTTGGCTTACACCGCTATCTCCTGCCACAATAAAAATCGCTTTACGCAGTGCTTCATCAAGAGATCCGTAGTTTTGCATAATTCCTTTTATTTGCTGATCGACTTCAATTAGCTTCTTCATATGGGAAGGTCCATCCCGATGTAATGCCTGATCCAATTCTGGAAAATAAACATATAGAAAATCAGGCACTTGGCCGGTCTGTATTAAATAGGAGGCGACATTAGCAGCGTATTCATTATTCATGCCCATTTGTTTCGTTACATTCTCCGGTAAGTCTATGATGCCTCTGAGGGGGTTGGAAAAAGCTGCGAATGTGAAAAAATCCGGCCCTTTCACGGTAGCTGCTTCGGGTAAAGATGTAGGACCCGATAACCAGCTAGGAAAACTGAGCTGATGATCGGTATTTCCTCGGTAAATGATTCCATTCACCGACCCTGACTTTAACCCAAGTTTGGCCAAGTCCTCATAGATCGTAGGTGCATTCTTACTAAGATGTTTGTTATTTAAATCAACGAAAACCTGACTTAAAAAAGGATTGGGACCTCTTCGCATGATGTCTCTTATGCCTGTTCCATAATTGATCACGTCTTTGTCAGCTGAGGAGTACCAAACCAACCCAGGAATTCGATGCTTGTCAGGATAAGTTCCCGTTAGTAGAGTACTGTCAATAGTCACGCTCATCGTCGGAAACGAGCTGACAAATTCTTTGTGATATTGCCCATGTTCCTTCAAGAATTTGAAGGTTGGAAGCATATCCTTACTAATTCCTTCATCAATTGCGGAAGATAGCATGGAATCCACATTTATGAGGATAACCGGTTTTACCGAGTGGGTTTTGTCTATTGCTTTCATCTGAACGAGATCATTTTCTTTGTTTTCCGGTTTCCCGCAGCCAATAACCAAAACGATCAAGAAAATCAATGTTATCACTTTGCTTTTATGCAGGTATCGATTCATATGATTCACATCCGGTACTATTATTTACTTTCATACTTAATATCTTCCAAAATGTACCGAATAATTCTCTCTAACCTTAACCAATAAAAAAACACCTGTAACTTATCACAGTCACAAGTGGCAATCTAAAAATATCATCTAAATTAAATGCATCCCGAAAAGCAACGTAATCTTACGTATAAAACATTGACTATATAATTCCCCAGGAATCAGAATCAAGTAGATTAGTCCTACATGACTTTTTCTTTTTTATTGATATACATTCGATGATCCGCTTGGATAATTAATTCGCCTAAAGTTACGGGCATAGCCGGATTGTAATGAAATAATCCAAGACTAATCGAAAGGCGATAGATTCGGCCAGCGCTCAAATTAAAGCTGTCTAACTTTTGATGGATTTTCAAGATGATTTCCTGTTCAAATGCATCTAAATTCCATGAATGTCCCTGAGTCTCCGGTAAAACCACAGTGAATTCATCTCCACCCATACGAGATATAATATCGGAATCGCGGAAAACTTCTTTCAAAATATTCGCCGTATCCATTAAGGCCAAGTCCCCCATATGATGACCATAGGAATCATTGATTTGTTTCATGCCATCCAGATCGGCAACAACCACATAAAAGCCTTTGCCTTCCTGAGCATTCGCATTCATAAACTGCTGAGCCTGATTAAAAAATCCTCGACGATTATAGAGACTCGTCAGCTCATCGATAATCGATAAGTTATAAAGCTCATCCTGAAGACGATGACGTTCTATAGCATAACGCATTGAACGCATAATTACCGAACTGTTGACTTGACCTTTAATCAAATAATCCTGAGCCCCATGTTGTACGGCATTTAACGCAACCTCCTCATCGTCAAGTCCGGTCAGTACGACGATTGGGATTGCGGGCGCTTGCTCCCGAAAGTCGATGATAGTTTCCATACCATGACTATCTGGAAGTGAGAGATCGAGCAAAACAACATCAAATGCATTTTTAGTAATTAGTTCAATACCTGTTTCCAACTGATCGACCCATTTCAACTCAACATTCAAATGATCTGTATCCGACAAAACTTCTCGAATCAATCGTGCATCCCCAGGATTATCTTCAATTAATAAAACCTTAATCAATCGTTTTACCTCCTAGGCAGCTTTACAATCGTTAGCCAAAAATTTTCAATTGATCGCACAACTGTTAGAAACTGCTCTAGGTTGACAGGCTTGTTGATATAACAATTCGCATGTAGATCATATGCTCTTAAGATGTCTTGTTCGGCTTCGGAAGTTGTTAAAATAATGACTGGAATATATTTCAACAATGGATCCTTTTTGATTTCGGCAAGAACTTCGGTGCCATTGATTTTGGGAAGATTTAAATCTAATAATATAATGTCCGGCACAATCGCATCTCGATAGCTGCCTTCGCGCCTGAGATAAGCCAAAGCCTCTTCACCATCTTCAACAACACTTAAATTATTGTGTATTTTCCCTTCCTTCAACACTTCGACAATCAAACGAATATCTCCGGGGTTATCTTCCACTAATAAAATTTCTACATTTTGACTCATCTTATTATCGATCATTTTATATATTCTCCCTGTCTTGTAGCGTGAAGTAGAAGGTTGTTGACTGACCCGCTTCCGACTCAACCCATATTTTCCCGCCATGGCGTTCAACAATTTTTTTACAAATAGATAACCCTATACCCGTCCCCTGGTATTTTGTTTTATTATGGAGCCTTTGAAAAATGAGGAAAATGCGGTCCCGATACTTCAGGTCAAAACCAATCCCGTTATCACGAACTGAAAATAACCGCTCTTTGCCCTGTTGTTTAATCCCGATATGAATGACGGGCGCGCGATTGGCATCACGAAACTTAATGGCATTACCAATTAAGTTTTGCAATAATTGCACCATTTGTGTAGAATCCGCAAGCAAAGTAGGCATAGGATCATGAGTGATCAACGCATCACTTTCTTGAATCGCGTGCTGTAGATTCGTCAATACATGTTGCAGCACCACTTCAAAATCAACAGACTTAAGCTCCTTCCCCTTCGTACCTACTCTGGAAAAAGCCAATAAATCGTTGATCAAATTCTGCATACGCTGCGCACCATCCACTGCGTAATGAATAAAATCATCCGCATCCTGATCTAATTTACCTTGGTAACGCTTCGCCAATAGCTGCACATAACTGGCTACCATTCGTAAAGGCTCTTGTAAATCATGCGAAGCGACATAAGCAAATTGCTCCAATTCCGCATTGGAACCCGCCAAGTCTTCCTTTTGCTGCTTTAGCTCAATCTCATTGTCTTGAATATTTTGCGACATTTGGTTAAATGCCTCACATAACTGCAACAACTCGACGGGTGCGGACTTCATACTGGCGTAATCGATTTTATACTGATAATCTCCTTGCTTCAATCGCTGAACCCCTTTCAATAAATGCTGAACGGGATGTTCAATGTGATGTGATATTCGCAACATCGCGATAAATCCAAATGTAAGCACGATACAAATGATTATAATCATAACAATTAATTGCCTGTTAAAGGTTCGATACACTTCATTCCGCTCAATTTCGTTAACGGCAATCCATTTTCCGTTATTCACCAATTGATACGTACCAAAAACCTGCTTGTCACGGTAATTCTCATAAGTCGAGGTTATTTCTATCCCCTGCTTCGCGCGTTCCAGAATATCGCTATTCAATTGGAATTCCAATGGTTTCCAATTCCCTTGGAACCGCGATTCAGTTATCAAATAGCCATTTCGATCAATTAAATACGATTCACCGCTGTCTCCGTAGCGAAATTGCGCCATAAGCTGCTCGATTGTCTTTAGCTTAACCGTTCCATAGATGACTCCCTCATATTGGTTCTTTTTATTCATAACAGGAGCAGAAAATAAAATCATAGGTTGGTTGGTAACCTTACCCAAAAGCACATCAGAGATATATTCGTGCCCTTTTGCGGCTTCTTCCAAATAGGTTCGTTCGGTGATATAGGCGCCAATTTGGTTCATTGTGCTAAATTCCACAATACCTTCTTTATTGGCAAAAGAAACCGCTTCAAACTCCTGTTGATGAGAAGCAAAAAATTTAAGGTTATTTTGAATATTATCGAGATCAAGCTCTGTGGTCGATTGCAAGTTTGCTAGATTTCGAATTTCAGACGCTCTGGTAGCTACCCAACTATCTATGGCTGTTTGCTGGATCGCACTATCCTTTCGCATTGAATTCATCTGATTGTTCTCAGTTTGGCGATACTGTAGAAAGGAATAAGATGAAATCGTTAGCAGTCCAACCATAAGCACCAATGATATTCCAAAAAAACGCAATCGTGTTTTTAAACTTTGGAGTCGAAGTAATCGCAATAAAGAGTTCATTGGTCCTTCACCATCAATCCAGAATAAGGGTCGCCTTATCCTTTATATAATTCACATCGGCATCTTTCAATTCATTTTGCAGCTCTTTTCCTGACAAAATATGAGTTAAAGCTTCATTAATGGCATTATTCGCTGAATCGGTAAATAAATGTCCCGGGTTGATTGAAGTTGGATATAGCTGCAGTGCTTTTTGAACATCCTTCATCGCCGGATTTGAGTAATCAGCAATTACATCTTTAAAAGCAGATAAAGCAACATTTTTGCTGTAAATCGCAAGCATGTCTTTATCGAGCAGAAGGGACAATAAATATTTAGCTTTTACAGGGTATAATGTCTTCGCATTAATGGATACTTGCTTGTCTGGCGCCGCTGGCATAACTGTTTTTCCATTCTGATCCGGCAAGGCGAAAAAACCCATTTTGAAATCAGTCGTCTTACTATCTACTACCCCGGGCGTCCAACTCCCCATCAACTGCATGGCGCCTTTTCCATCAATAAATTGCTGAGTAGATTCCTCATAGCCTATATGTAAAGCATCCGGATTAAAAAAGCCTTTGTGCGCTAGATCAGAAAATTTCTGCATCGCGTTATTGACTTCAGGACCGTCAATTTTGACTTTCCCCGCATATAAATCCATTTCAAAATTAGGGTTCAGGAGAAACTCTGACGTTGCGGCAATGGGCAGGTAAACGCCCTGAATCGTCCATACATCTTTAAACCCGCCTACGATTGGCGATAACCCATCCTGCTTAATCTTGCCGTTCAACGCCATAAATTGATCCCATGTTTTAGGCGGCTCCAATTGCAGACGTTCAAAAATTGTTTTATTGTAATACACGCCGAAGGTACTTACATCCAGCGCTGCGCCGTAGGTTTTCCCTTTGTAGGCTACAGTTTGCTTCGCAGAATCAATCATACGCTGGGTCCATGGTTGATCCGATAAATCCAGCAGGTAGCCGGCTTTGGCATAATCTTTAATTTTTTGATTAAATAGGATATCGGCGGCTTGACCTGATTTTAACTGGTTATCCGTAACCTCGGCAAACGTTTTTGGATCCAATCTATCCCACTTGATTGTCGCGTTCGGATATTTCGCTTTAAACTTCTTTTCTACCTCATCTAAGTATCCGTTTTTATCTTCCGCCCAATAGGATACGCGCAGCGTAAACACTTCATCTGTCCGATCATTCTGTATCTGATCTTGTCCTTGGGTTAGACTCGGTTGCTTCGACACCTTGTTGCATCCTGCTGTTGTGATAACAGCGCATACTACGGTCAAAACAATGATCCATTTACGCATCCGCTCACTCTCCTCATTAGTTATAAACTTCAAACTCATAAATTCTGGCGTAACCGTCAAACCCTGTCTGAGTGCCTTGTGTTATGTACAATCTGACGTATCTCCCTGTTGCGTTTACATTCCGATCCGTTGAATTGGCTGTGTTCCCCGTCACGGTATCGACATCGGTGAAATTAGTACCATCATTGCTCACCTGCAATTTGTAATCCTTCGTATTCAAATTAGCAGACTCTCCATTCACTGCAGCATGTTTGACGACCCAGCGGCTAATGTTAGTCACAAATCCAAGATCAATCTTTAACCAATTTGGCGATGCCGCGATCGATGCCCATTTAGTGCCAGTTGAACCGTCCACAGCATATTGCGGCGCTTCATTCGACAAATTAAACGCGTTTGATGTAGCAGTCATGTTCAGCGCGGCATTTCCGCTGGCTGTACCATAAACTTCAATTTCTTGAATTCTTGCATATCCATCATAACCAAGTTGTGTGCCTTGTGTTATATATAGTCTAACATATCTTGCATTTGTATTGATGACACGATCTGTTATATTTGTCGAATTTCCTGTTACTGTGTCGACATCTGTAAAATTGGTGCCATCATTGCTTACCTGCAGCTTAAAATCCCTTGTGTTATAAATCGCAGATTCCCCACTTGCTCCTGCGTGTTTAACGACCCAACGTTTCAAATGGTAGGATTGACCTAAATCGATTTTCAGCCAGTTGGGTGAAGCCGCAACAGACGCCCATTTCGTATTCAATGCGCCATCGTTTACATATTGCGGGGCTTCATTCGGTAAATTATAGGCATTCGCTGTAGCTGTTCGATTCATAGCAACGTTAGTCAAGCCATAGACTTCAAAATCAACAATTCGTGTTGTGCTAGCCCCATCCTGCTGACCCGCTGTTACATAAAGGCGAACATATCTGCCGTTCGTGGATACATTGCGATCCGTGAGATTGGCCGTATTGCCTGCTACCCAGTCAACATCGTTAAAATTCGTACCGTCGCTGCTAATTTGCAGCTTATAATCTTTTGTATTATAAGAACTGGATTCTCCGTTATAACCTGCATGTTTGACGACCCAACGGCTTATATCATAGGAGGCTCCCAAATCAACTTGCAGCCAATTAGGCGCTGCCGCAGTCGAAACCCATTTCGATGTGCCCATGCCATCTACAGCGTGATTCGGCGTATCTCCACCCAAAGAGCTATTGCTGGTTGCCGTTTTATTTTGCGAAATTGGGAGGGAATAAACGCTCATGTCTTTGTCGTACACGTTGACAGTGCCGCCGCCAATACTTACGCTTTTGACAATATTCCCCCAAAGTAAAGAATCATAGATGTTTAAAGTACCGCTAAAAGATGATGTCGTTCGCACATAGTTTTGCGTTGTACTGCTTCCGGCCTGCAGTCCAATCATCTGGATTGTTCCCCCACCTTCAACGGAAACATTCGGGCCGGAAGAAGTGTCGACGGAAGGTAAATAAAACATTGCATTTTGCGGTCCTGCGCCCGCACCTTCCTTGATGGTGCGAATGCCAGATTTCACACCGAAGGAATCAACAGCGAATGTTTCGAGGTCATTGCCATTGCCGACCGTCAGTGTATCCGTGTTAGCCAGTGTGTAGTTCATTGCATGTGTAAAGCCATATGTATGCGGACTATTATTATGTTTCGATTGAAAATGAATGCCGAACGTGGATACTGTCTGCTCCACCCAGCCGCGCTGTGTTCCGCCGCCCACATAAACTGCTTTTTTGGCAGCATTAATCCAATTGCCAGAAACGACAAAATCATTCGATGCCGTCGTGGCGAAATCAGCACCGTTATAGCTATTTTCAAGCTCGACATATTTCATCCAGGAGCCTGAGCCTGCACTGCGAACAGCATACGGATATGTATGAATCGGATACAGTGTTCTTAAATCGGAAGGAACATTCGTGTCACTGCCATTCACAAAGCCTTGCTCAGGATGAAAGATTGTTAAACCGCGAACACCCGCGTTCGCATTCAACGTAATGAAAGCTGTCGCCGTATCAGGCGTAGCTGTATCCTTGCCGTCATATGCAAGAAGAACAGTTGTATCTAAATTTTCATGTGCATGCAAGTAGTCGTAGCTGCCTCGCAGTTCAACACCGCTTGGAACATTCAATGTTGTTGAGATTTTGTACGAACCTGGAGGCAGAAATACGGTTCCTCCTCCGGCATTGCCTGCGTCGGTTAGTGCAGTCTGGATTGCTGTGCGGTCATCTGTGATCCCATTCCCCGCAGCATTGTACGGCGCATTTTTCACATTATAAAAATTCGTATCGCTTGTGGGCTTTTTTGCGGGAGCAAACGTATAATGCTGTCCACGAGCTTGCCACACCTGGTCGAGATTGAGAAACTCGCCAACCTCTGGACGCAAATAATCCTGCTGTACGGAAGCGTTTATTTTCGACATTGCTCCATAAGAACCGTTAGAGGTGGGTGGACCCTGTTCCATCAAAATCCCCATTTTGGCATCGTTAACGCTAATATCGTACATCGTTAAACCATCGTTTTTCCACAGCTTCATCCCATACAAGTATGAATTTGTGTACGTTTTAATATATCCGGTTTGTGTGCTGTCCGGTTTATTTGTGATCGCTGAAGGCGCATTTTTCCATATTCCCGTATCCATAAACACATTCGTCACATACGAATATTCATAATTGCCATCCATCGTAATGCCTTGAAACAAAAAGGTTCCGTAGACATTACTAATATTCGTGCCGCTAGCTGATGAAAAATTGATGCCTTTAAAAGAATTATAGAACGTCACATTCGCCACATTCGCCGCAAAAGAATTCGAATCAATGGTGTACGGATAAGTGGTAGGCGTAAACACGCCGCCCGTATAGCTGCCTTGATTCGGATACCAAATACTAAGATTGCGAACGGTCGTATTCGGCGCGTTCAAAGAAATCGCCGATGTCGTCGTGCTGTAAGCAGCCAGTATCGTACCTGCTGCAGGCGTGCCGTCGAGAGGACTTTTCCAATCCCCGCGCAATGTTACATTGGTTGGAATCGACAAGCCGCCGTTCAATCGATAAGTCCCGGCTGGCAGGAAAACTACACCTCCGCCCATTTCCCGCGCTTGATTAAGAGCCGTCTGAATCGTTGCTGTCGTATCATTCGTCCCTGTTGTATCTGCACTTACCGTCACATTGGCTACAACCACCTCGTCTGAGGTCAATAAGCCGGTTTTAATCGTTGGAGAAGGATACGTAGGCGCAGTCCCCCTCTTCGTAAACGTAATACTGTCCAAGTACGTCGCCGGATCCGGACCGCTAAATTCAATGGTCAGCACATGTGTCCCCGTGCTCAAATTAACAGGCATCGGTACTGTATAGTCTTGGAAAGTTGTACCTGTTATCGCAGGCGTCGAGCCTAGCTGAATCCCGTCTATAAGAGCAGTAATCGTCGATTTCGTTGTCGTACTGCCCATTTTGGCACGGAATTTGATATCATGCCAACCGGTATTCGCGCTGCTGACATTCACCGTATATTTCAGATATTCGCTTACATACCCCGCTGTTGGCGATCCGCTGACCTGATCATTGGAACTTACTATGTAGCGATAGGTTACCGAATTAATCACTTCTTTAAAGATATCAAGATTCTGCACATCCCGATAAGTCGTATCGCGAGAAATTTGCGTGGACGGATGCGCATAATAAACATCATTTATTGCGCCACTATTAAAATCCTCCGCCTCGAACGTCCCAGGTACATTGATCGTCGAAAATGGTGTTCCATCGGAAGCATATGCGACTTGCGGCATCATCCATGGAAACAAACTCAAAATCAAAAAGAAACTCAAAACAACAAGACAAACTTTATATTTCTGACTAAACATGATATCAATTCCTTCCGACATTTTATGGTTCATTATTCATGAATTAAGTTCCAGCAAGAAGTGCTTATTTAAGACCAAGATAAATTTAGGTCTAATTACCTATGAATATATTACCACAAACAAACTAGATGTTTAATAAAAAACTACAAATTTCGCACTAGTCATGAGATGGGGCAATTACCATGGCTTTATTAGTTGGAAAGTCTTTCGTCGCTGCCTGAAGCGGACAATCCGTTTCCTAATTTCAAAAGAGTCACCCTATAACCAAAAGAAAACATCGCCCCCTCGGGAAGATGCCTTCTTTTTACTGGATTTGGCTTTTCGGTACTTCCAATTTCAATCGTTTAGCTTATTGACTGAAAATTGCCATCGCCCCCTGAAGCTCCATGACTAATTGACCCGAGGATGATAGTGAGTATAGCCATTGCCCCTTTTGAAGGCTTCATCGCTGTAATTTGAAGCAATTAAAAATCCCGCCCCAAAGACATTCTCTTAGGGACGAGATTATTGTTCCAATTCAAAGAATCACCCGAGCAGCTCGGTCACGATTCGATCTAGATGACCATGATTTCCCCTACCCACTAAGCAAATTGATTCTCTTCGGGATCTTCCGTATCATAGCCAAAGACATCAAGCGCCGGCCATAGCTCTGGGGCAATCGGGTATGTCGCAAGCTCCAACGTCTGGGCTACCCGTTCCGGTTTGCTCATGCCGACGACCGTGCTGGCGATCCGCGGGTCGCGAAGCGAAAATTGAAGCGCTGCGGCGGCAAGTGGCACATCGTGTTCCTGACAAACTTTAGCGAACATACGCGCTCGTTCCATTACGCTTGGCGGAGCATCGCTATAGGCATACCGAGCGTATGCATCCGGACCTTTAGCTAATATGCCGCTGCCATAAGGAGCGGCGTTAATGACGGCGACGCCCATGCGATTAGCGACATCAAGCAATGGTTCGGCAGCTCGATTGAGCAACGTATATCGATTGTGGGTTTCTACAGCGCTGAACGCTCCCGTTTCGACATAACGAATGAGCATATCGATCGGTCCGCCGGAGATGCCGATGTGTTCGATGACTCCTTGTTCTTGAAACTTTTGAAGCACTTCTAAAGGTCCGCCGGGTCCCATCACATTTTCGAAGGTGGTATGTTCCGGATCGTGGATGTAAACGTATTGCAGACGATCAAGTCCTAATCGTTCAAGACTTCCTTCGATGGAACGTTTGATCTGTTCGCCGCTGAAGTCGCCGGTCTTGAAGTCGCGGTCGGCTTTGGTAGCCAACACGTAACCAGCTGGAAGTCCACCATTCGCTCGAATTGCCTTGCCAATCCGCCGTTCGCTCTCGCCTTCACCGTATGCTGCAGCCGTATCTATAAAGTTAATCGGGCTTTCAAAAGCGGTACGCAGCGTTACCAATGCTTGTTCCTCTGACGTACTATATTGAAAGGTCTCCGGCATATCCCCGAGCGGAGCGGCTCCAATACATAGCGGTGATATGAGTAGGCCAGTACTGCCAAGCGGCCGTAGAGATAATAATGCGTTCGTCATGGAGTTTACCTCGCTTTCAGATATTGTCTGCATTATAACGACACCCCCAAAAAGCCCCGTGTCATTTGAAAATCGATATTACCTTGCTGATAGAGACGCGGTACATAAGTATGTTCCAAAATTTCTTTGCTACGCTCGAGTATGTGATCCACCCATAAGCTCGGGTTGCCCTCGAGTACCAAATCGACATCTTGCTTATGGTTATGGAGCACAGCCTGTTCCGACGTCACTTGCAGCATTGGGACGAAAGGATGCGTCTGCATTGGACGATCACCAATCAGCGCGATTATTAATTCCACACCTGTGGCGGCGAGTCCTGTAATCGTCTCCACCCCATGCGTTGTTGGAGTCTCCATAATATGGAATCCATTTCGGCGAACGTGTTCCCCATAGGCGATAGACGGCCCAACTTGAGACGCGCTAATTAGCTGCTTACTGAACGCATCCTCGGCAAGCAATCCGCTGTTCTCGGGAACGACGACCAAGCCTCCGGCCCCGACAATCATCTTGGTTAGTGCCCCCAGCTGCTCGCCGGCATCTTTGTTAATGACACCAACGCTTACGATCCCGATGCGCAGCCCTTCCAAGCCTACCGTCACCTTCTCCGCAGTATCGGCCGCAACCAATCGATTGGCGAACCAGGCCTCAACCTTCTCGCTCACCTTGGCAATTCCGCCATCAAGCTGGATGCTGGCATAACCAAGACGGCTCGCATCGACACCCATCACATCCATCTGATGGCGCATGTAGTCGTTATGTGTTTTCTCGCAGCCATGCTCTAGCAGCAAACAATGCTCCACCATCGGATGCGTAATATAGCCGATCATCGTACGGGCGAACAGCGATTCGGCTGGCCCCCCCGAAGTGCCGCATCCTTCCGTGTGCGCCAATGTGACAAAACGCGAGAGCCCAGGCTGCCCTGCTCCTTGCTCGTTCAGGCGCCTCGTGATCATGCCCGCTACCTGTCCGGCACAAAGACTGGTCGGCACGATCAAGCCGATATTGTCACTAGATTGCCGATTGCGATGTCGAGTAAAGGAAAATTGGATCGGGTTAACCATCGTTATAGCATCATCTTTAATTTCTATCGGATCTCCTGTCGGTACAGGAGTGTGAAGCAGCGTCTCTAGCTGACTCGCATCGTTCTGCTGCCAGTTGCGCCAAATTTGTACTTGGGCATGGCCCGCCTTCTCGCCGACGCTTCGCTGACCAGAGGCAATTTGGAGCGCCAAGTCGAATACCTCTTGGCCCAGCTCATCCATCGACTTGCCTTCCAGATACTGCCCCGCGTTCACATCCATATCGTTCGAAAGCAATTGGAAGCGGCGAGTTGTCGTGACCACCTTGACCGTAGGCACATATGGAAAGTTGGTGATCGAACCATTTCCCGTTGTAAAGAAGATCATGTTGCAGCCTGCGGCTACCTGTCCGGCGATGCTCTCCAGGTCATTGCCAGGGCTATCCATAAAATAGTAGCCGCCATCCTTCATGAGCTCCCCGTACTCAGTTGCATAATCAATCCGAGTTGTCGGGTCTTTCTTCATAGCGGCTCCTATAGATTTGAGATAGATGTTGTACAAGCCGCGATACATGTTGCCACCTGACGGGTTACCTTCCGCACTGGTGCCGTGCCAGGACGTGCGCTCCTTAAATCGGTTCACAAGTTCCAGAAATTTGCGCGCGGTTTCCACGTTGCTTACTTTCGAGAGGACATAGGGCTCCGCGCCAATCAACTCATCAGTTTCCGCTAGACTAGCCGCACCGCCGTAACGCACCAAGTGTTCCGAAACCCAGCCGAGCAACGGATTCGCGGATACTCCGGAAAATGCGTCCGAACCACCGCATTGCAAGCCGATTCGCAAGTGGCTGATGGATTCAGGCGTTCGCTGCATCGTGTTGACCGTTGATAGCCATTCGCGTACTAACGCTTCACCCTTAACCAGCTCCTCTTCGAAGCTTCCTGTGAGCGATACGAACTTATGCAGGACTTCATCGATCGGATAGCTATGCTCACGAGCATAAGCCTCCACCATCTTGTTCGTGACCGATTCATTACCATAATCGACAACCAATACCGCTCCGACGTTCGGGTTGACCATGAAACCTGCCAGCGTCCGCAGCAGCAAGTCCACATTATTCGGCTTCTCTGTGCCGCCCTCCGTGTGAGCGACGGGAACGATCCCGTCTATATTCGAATCGTTCTTCCATTCGCCTTGCAGACGAGTGGCAAGCTCATTCACATAGCTCCCCGTGTGCGAGGTGGTGCCGAGCAATACGATGTAGTTCCGGGTGCCAACTCCGCGATCTTTATGGCGGCGATATCCCATGAAAGTGCGCGTATCGGTAAAAGCTGGGGATGCCTGAGCCGGCTGGAAGTTCTCCTCGTCAAGGATATAAGGAGAAACTTGATCCGCGAAATTGGGCTCCGCCGGAACCGCGAATGTCAACTGGCGCACACTGAGCGCTTTCCGTACTGTTTCGTTGATCACATAGTGACCGGGCTGAATCGGCTTAAGCGCCACGCCGAATGGCAAATGCCACGAAAGCAGATCTTCGCCAGGAGCGATCGCCTTCACCGCAAATCGATGGCCTTCCATAACCGTGTAATCCAAGATGAGGATTTGGCCTTCATACTGAATGGCCGTACCAGAGTTCAATTGGTGAATCGCAACGGCGCAATTATCCCCGGGCAAGGGAAGTCTCGCTACTTCTTCAAATTGGTAAACAACGTCCATCGATGACTGGCTCCTTTGATGAGATTTTCCGAACAATCTATAAGAGAAATAAATTGAGTTTCTTCCAATGCTGGTGCTGCTTAATAATATTGTACCAAGATTATGGCATTTGTTAATTCTTTACCTTTGCAAAAACATACTCTATTTTGATATTCTATAAATAAGACAAATAATGAATTGAGTTGATCTGGGGAGGCTCGCAAAATGCAAAAACCGCTTATAAAGAACTTTATTAACGACGACCTCCTGCCATTTGACATTGTATTTAAGGACAAAAAGACACCAATTCGAGAACTTCCAGAGCATCTTCATGATCGCTTTGAATTGGTTTATGTTTATAGTGGAAAAGGTACGTTTTTCTTAAACCAAATGCTCTATGAGATGAATGAAGGAGACCTCTTCATCATTCCTGGCAATACCATTCATCAGGCATTGCCAGATTCTGAATCTCCTATTACCGCCACCGCTGTCTTTTTTGATCCGCAACTGATCGGACATTATTCAGCAGGTGATTCGTTTACGAATATGCAAGTTTTTGAGCGAGCACGAAAATATAAGAGCTATAAGCTTGTTGTCCCAGCAGTCATGCGCCCTCATCTCGAAGAAAAACTCAAACAAATGCATGATGAATTGGAACGACACGAAGCTGGTTTTAGATACGCAGTTCAACTACATTTAAATAGCCTTCTGATCAGCATTAATCGTTTGATATTAAAAGAATCCCATCATCAACTGGCTGGGTCCGATGTCGGACCCTCCTGGTTACTAAACATACTTCAACACTTAGATCAGTATCACACGGACCAAATCGTTGGACTTTCTTATTTGGCAAAGCAGACTTCAGTCTCAGCCGCTCATTTATCTAGGGTGTTTAAACAATTAACCGGGATGAATATCACCGACTATGTGAATGCCAAGCGAATTTCAACTGCGAAGGAGCAGCTTTTAACTACCAACTTAGGTATTGATACGATCGCCCACAATTGCGGTTATGAGAGTTTACCTTATTTTCATAAGTTATTTAAGAAGTTTACTGGCGTTACCCCAGGCTTATACCGAAGAAAAGTAATTAAAGAAATTAGCTTCCAAATAGACAACATGACATAAAAATGTGAAAGTATCGCAAGAGCATATTATTGTAATATTACTCACCGAAGCTAATTAAGAAGAGCCTGCTTATAAGAACAGCAGGCTTAGCGGTGATATTTCCAATCCTGTGCTTCCGAGTTTACGATTTTTCATTGAGATTTCCTCAATTTAAGTTTATAGAAACGTTCCGCATTTCCGCCAAATAGTAGCGCACGCTCCGTTTCTCCCCAGTGTTGCGGAATCGCATTCAACAAAATCTCCATTACCTGATCATAATCCGCAGAAAGCAGACAGACTGGCCAATCACTACCGAACATAACCCGCTCCGGCCCAAACATCTCCAGTATGGATTGAATATATGTTGTAAAGTCCTTCTGCTCCCATCCATCATGCCCCCTTTTTAAAGAACTTGCTCTGATAAAATCATGATAATTGCCTTCCCTGTTTGCGCGATGCGGGACATTAGCTTATGAATTGCTGATTGGCACCTACGTCGTGTTTGATCAATTTGTTGGAAAAACAACCAACCACCGAGCTTTGAACGATTAACTCGGTGGTTGGCTGAATATTATGCCTAGGCAATAGCCCCTTTTCAGTACCAGTTCATAGTGCTATTGAGCTTTTACAATCTCTCTACCATTATATATTTGTGGTATTACGATTTCAGAAGAGAAATCGCGTTTATGATAGATGCTGCGAATTGCATATCGATCGTTTTGCCTGATTGCGCACGAACGTAATTCTCAAGCATATTGAAATTATTCTTAGCCTGAGGCTTACTCAAATTTGCTTGCAAGGTCTCGATCTTATCTAACAAATTAGTGAAAGTGGCCGGGGCGTATATCCAATTCTGTTGGTTCGCATAGCGCACAGCCTCATCCAAGTGATTCGCATCCATCTGGACTTTCAGCGAAAACGTTCCAATAGTTTCATTTCCTGCTGAATCAGAAGCCGTCACCTTCACGTTATGATCGCCAATCTCAAGAGAGAATGGATTGAATGAATAAGGGAGACTAACTTGCGTGCCGTCAACCTCGAAAGACTTGCTAACAACTTCACTTAATGGATCGGAGATATCAAACGTCAGACTGCCGCCATCCGTCCAGAATACTTGCATGGAGCTGGTTGGCACGATCACGGGTCCTGTCGAATCGATATTCACTTTGGTTGATTTTACGTCTTCTTGATTGCCTAAAGAATCGACACTCCAATACGTAATTACATGCGAACCCTCAACTGACAAAGAAATCGTGGTTCCTTGCTGAGTCGGTTTCCCATCCACGGTGTAGAAAGTACCGCCAACACCAGAACCGCTGTCACTCACCGTAAGTGTCACTGTTACAGGGTGATTCACCCATCCTATCGGTGCATCATCTGTCGTTACTGGCGGAATTGCAGGTGCTGGCTCGTTCACAATGGCAAGGTGAGGCTGGGCTGGCTCTGTCATACCGACGCCAAGATAAAAGCTTGTGTGCGGCGGTTGGTTATAACCCGTATTTTGCCATGCTACCCCTGCTCGGTATATCGGATCATGCATCAGCGTACGCAACCGAGTATCGGTCAATGTCGTCGTTGTATAAATCCGCAGCTCAGAGCTGTCTGTATTGCGCCATACGACTTCTTCGCGCCAATCTCCAAACAGGTCAGCTTGCAGATTCGGCGTTGATTTCGTGCTATTGTTGGACAGCGCGTCATCCGCGGTAAACAAATTGTTGGTCACATGGTTCACATAATCCCATTTATCAATGCGATTGCTATCCAACAATTCACGATTCAAGTCACCGTCCCACCATATGCCGAAGTTTGTTGAACTCGGAATCGTCGTGGAGATCAATTCACCTTTCGCACTGTATAGGCCTGTAAGCGGAATATGCTGCGCATTCGTGATCGTAGCGGCCCATACTTCTTCACCCACATAGTTCGGATCGATGTCTGCCGACATGCCGCGCCCGGTATCAATGCCTGTATGCACGCCCCACAGAATTTCACCCGTTTTCGCATCCCGGAAATCCATCCCATAAGGAGAATCCGTATGCTCATGCACGTTGAAGAACTCCAACCCTGGTCTGGACGGATCCAGATCGCCTAGATGCTGAGCATCCCCGTGACCGAGCCCTGTATTGTAAAGCGGTGTACCGTCATCATCGATAGCCATAGCCCCGAATGTGATCTCATCCTTGCCGTCGCCATCTACATCACCGATGGACAAGTTATGATCGCCCTGTGCGGTGTATGCATCTCCAAGTCCTTCATCGTTGGTATCGAAACGCCACCTTTTCGTTAAGGCACCATTCTTGTAATCGTAGGCCACAATCACAGTTCTTGTATAATAGCCACGGCTAAAGATCAAGCTTGGATGCTCACCGTCAAGATAAGCTACACCAGCAAGGAAACGGTCCACACGGTTGCCGTACGCATCGCCCCAATCGGCCACGACTCCGCGAGGAGGATCATAATTGGTCGTCGTAATTGCTCTGCCAGTTAATCCATCGAAGACAGTCAGAAATTCAGGTCCTTCCAGTACATAACCTGAGCTGTTTCGGTGATCGGTAGATGCATCGCCAATGACAACACCTGTTCCGTCAATCGTGCCATCGGCTGTTTTGAGTGCGACTTCCGCTTTCCCATCTCCATCAAGATCAAACACCTGGAACTGTGTATAGTGTGCACCGGCGCGAATGTTTGGTCCGAGGTCGATACGCCATAGACGAGTGCCGTCCAGCTTGTAAGCATCGAGATACACGTTGCCTGTGTAACCAGCTTGTGAATTATCGTGGGAGTTCGATGGATCCCATTTCACAATCAACTCGTACGTGCCATCGCCATCCACATCGCCGACACTAGTGTCGTTCGCGCTGTAGGTGTAGGCTTCTCCTGCTTTCGTGATGCCGCCCTCCGGCTTCTGCATCGGAATAGACATATAATTGTGCTGCCATACGGTCGTTTCTTTCGAAGCTACCCGCTCAATACCAGTGATCACGGTTTTCAACTGATACACCGATGTATCTGTGCCAGCTTCATCAAGCAAATTGGTTGCACCTGTGATCGGTGATGCATTTACTTTGACGCCACCACGGTACAAATTAAATGCAATGTCAGATGCATCCGTGCCCAGCATTTTCCAGCCTACGTAGACACCGTTGTCTTGCTTCACCGCCACAAGCGCGCGATCGAGATACTCAGCTTGACGGTTCAGTACGGTAACAGCTGGTGTCTCCAGCGTTTCGGATTGGCCCGATACACCACCTGCGCTTACAGACGCTACCTTATAAAAGTATGGAATGGTTGTTAGTACTGTGGTATCGGTATAGCTGGCTTGACTGGATTTGCCAATCAACTCGAACCTGCCGCCAGCTGACTCTGAACGGTAAATGTTATAGGTCATGGCTCCCGTGACCGCATCCCATTGAATAGTGAGATCGTTCTTGTTCACTGCGCTTGCTTGCAGATGGACAGGTATTTCTGGGATTGGCACAGTTGGATCAATCATGGAAACGGCAATGGACCCAGATGGTCCTGTCTCCGTTGAAGCCAAGTCCACGGTTGTCACTTGGTATTCGTAGTTCATGCCTACATCGACGGTGTTATCTATATAGGTATTCGTTGTTGCGCTGCCCAGCAGCTCGAACTTCGATGTTCCGGCCACTTTGCGATAGACGTTATACTTCGCAGCATCTTCGACCCCAATCCACGACAAGGTGATGGAAGGATTTGCTGGATCTACTTGTTTGCTCTCAACCTTCAGCACTGAAGGTGCCATAAGAATAGGCGTAATCTCCAACCCATTTACAATGCCAGTAGAACCGCCAAACTTGAAGTTCATTTGTCCATCACTCACGGAGGTTTGTGGAATTATTTTTTCAACCACAGACTTATTGCCTGCTGTAACGGTTCCATAATCGGTCCCCTCGATGGCAACAGTCGTTCTTGCACTTCCCAGATAGTCGCCAACGTATAGCTTAACGGAGTATAGACCATTTGGAAGATCAACCATGAATTCCCAGCCAACATTGAAATAGCCGAGCCAATCGCGAAGCACATCTGTGCCCGTAGCACGATCACGGCCAATCATACCTGTAGGATTCTTAATGCCATAGCCTTTGTCTGCTGAATAAACAGTAGATAGATTAACGCCAGTATAGCCTTCTTGAACAGGTGATGTAGCCAAACCGAAGTCGTACTTGATCGTAGCATGTTTCGTTGTAATAACAATGACATCCGATTGCTCTGATTCGCCTTTGCCGTTAATTGCTGTCACAACAACATGGTAGGTTTGTCCTTCTGTCATACCTTGCGTCGTGATGGTAGGAATCGTCGAGGTCCCGACTAAGACGTAATCCGTTTCAGAAGCTAACTTTCTGTAAATTTTATAAATATCTGCACCCTCTACCGTATTCCATGTCAGCACAGCACCTGCATTGCTTATACTGCTTGCCACAACCCCTGTAGGCTTAGATGGAACAGCAGCTGGCGGTGCAACATCGGTGACATAAGCGGAGACCGGGATATTAAGATCTTTAATTCCACCTGATAACAGACGCGCAATCTGAATGGCGCCATACTCTTGGAAATGCGTGTCATCTGCGTTGCCGGCAGGGAAGGCGGTATACGTTCCGGCCGGTACATGAAGGAAGACGGCAAGCGTCCCGATTGGACCGATCGTGTTGTAGTACGCACGACTTAATGAACTGAGGTCCACCAATTTGACATCCATCTCTTGTGCTACTGCTTTCATCCCATCGACATACTCAGGGAAGCTGATATTGAATAGACCCGTTGTTGCGTTAAAGTCTCTTCGACCAACAGGTGTTACCAGAATCGGGATCGCTCCACGCTGTCTAGCCCCGTTGATATAAGTCTTCAGATAGTTTTTGAAATCCGCAGGGGAAGCATATCGTTCTGGAACTGAGATCGTCGCATCATTATGTCCGAATTGAATTAAGAAGTAGTCATTCGGTTTAATCGCTCGCAAAATGGTATCTAAGCGGCCTTCTGTGAGGAAGGTTTTGCTGCTTCGCCCACCGATGGACTGGTTGCTGAACGTAATATCAGATGTAAAATAGCGGGAAATCATCTGTCCCCAACCGGCTTGAGGCTTCCAGTACGGATCATAAGTTTGCACGGTAGAATCGCCCGCAATATATACCGTAGGCGTTTCTCCTGCTGCGCGATCCGCCAGCTTTGAAATGACGAGTCCATTAATTTTTGGCGCAGACCCGGAGAAGAAAATGTTCAATTGACCATCCACGAGAGCAACTTCGAACGATTGCTCCAAATAGTCGCCAGCTGCTTTAGACGTGAGCGCAATTTTATTCGCTGTCATTCCTTCTACGGATACAGCAACTTCCGTTGCTGCACTTGCATCACCTGCGGTAACGGAAACTGCGTAATCCCCATTGGGCAGATCCACGTTGAAGGACGTACCTGCTGGTGACAAATAATCGGATTTCAGCGGATCTGCAGTACCGCTGTTACCAGAGCCGACAAGCGATGGATCGGCGAAGCCGTATTTGATCTGAGGGGAATACGCAACTGGAGCCGTGATCCCAAAGTAGCCGTCCGCAACGGCGCCAGGACCGAAGTCGATTTTCAATGGTAAGTCAGATGGAAGCGCATGAGGAACAACAAATACTGTACTTGCTACCACATTAGAGGCCGCAGAAATACCTGTTGCGTTGAAAGCTTTCACCTGATAGTAATGCACAACTGATGTATCCGCTGTTGTGTCGGTGAAGGAAGTCGATGCAACCGTACCTATTTCGGTATAGGTTCCAGCAGCAGAGTCCGAACGAAGTAAGGTATACCCCGTTGCGCCCGCTGAAGCTGTCCATTGCAGGGATACTTGACCTGCAGTGACACCACTTACCATTACATTCGATGGAGGAGCTGGAAGGATGACGGTTTGTACCACATCAGCTGTCACAGATGTACTAGCTGTGGATTCAACGCCTCCTGCGTTAATAGTTGTAACTTGGTAGGAATATGTATTTCCTGCCGATACGGCTGTATCAATGAAAGAATTCGTTGGCACTTGTGAGATCAAATCATAGCTTGTCGCGCTATTCGTCGCACGGTACATGTTGTAATAGACGGCATCCGTGACACTGTTCCAAGCTAGTGATACGGATGCTGCACCAGCAGTCGGATTGATATTAGTCACTGCGAGAGCTGTAGGAGTCGAGGGAGCTGTAGCTATCACCTGCTCAATGATTAGACCATTCAAATACCCCGCCCCTGTACCGCTGTAACCAGTTGTGATACCTACGGTTAACTGACCATCCGTGACGGTTGTGCTATACGTTGCTTGCGCAATTGCAGTCTTCGTGGAAATCGTCCCTTTCGCCACACCTTCCAGGGAAACCGATGTCTTCGTTGTCGACGTTCCCGCAAGGAGATCGCCCGAATAAATCGTCACATTATAGTTCCCGTTCGGTACGTCCGCTAAGAACGTGAACGGCGTTCCCAGAATGAAATCGTTCGTCAGATCCGTTCCGCCTGAACGGTTCCGTGAAGCGCCTGTTGGCAATGCCGTTTCAAGCCCGTAGCCTCTCGCCTGCGTATAAGTCATTTGATCATGAACTTGATTATACCCCGCCAAGACTGGACTGCTTACTGGACCAAAATCAAATTTACCTACATATGCATCTGCAGCATGTGCCGTTGGTTGAGCGTTTGGCAGCACTTGGATTGCAGTGCTTGAAATCATAAGACCACATAATAGCATAGCTGCTATTCGACTTGCTTGCTTTTTCATTAGACAAAGCCCTCGCTCTCTACGTGGTTTTCCTTCTACCTAGATGCTCGTTCTCGTTGCGTCAACTCATACCTCCCCTTTATTGGGAATATTAACCTTCTCACATCATAATGGGTTTTCTTTGTCATTCACATGTAAAAAATCGATCTGTTTGTTAAAAAAACAGTTTTTTTGACTGCGCTTACAATCCATCTGTTTTCGAGTATTCAAATGAATTCACGAGATATATAGATATATAGTCCTATTTATATTCGTATTTTACATTATTTTGTCGAAAATCAATGAATTTCGCCAAATACAAGAAATACAACCCAATTTTATAGAGATTTACTCTCTACGATCATGGGTTTGTTTCCAATCGTAGCATACTAGGGGATCGCTTACATTCAATCCCGAACGGATCCGGCTTCTTCCTCCGTTTCGGCCGTCTCGATGACCGCTGCGAGGAATGCGAGCGTGAGCCCTTGTCCCCAGCCTTGCGCCCATTTACGGTCAATGCGGAGATACCCTTCGATATCGTTCATGACGGCCGTCCCGCCGGATACGTTCGCGACCCGCCCGTTTTCGGTGATATTAGCCAGTATGCCGTCTAATGCCTTCCGAACGTACTTCGCATGCAGTGGATTGCCTTGCATCACCATCGCGGAGGCGATGCCCGCCGTCGCCGACACTTCGCCATAAGCAACCGGGTAATCGAGCACAGTGCCCCAGAGGCCGTCTTCCTTCTGCAGCTTTTTGATTGCTGCAAGCTGGTCGCGCAATGAACTCCAAATATGCATCATTGGGGGATACAGATAGCCTTCCGGCACCAACCTTGCCGCACGGGACATCGTATAGGCCGCCCAAGCATTGGCGCGCGCCCAGTGAATCCCGGACATGTGATCCTTGTTGATATGGTTATAGCCGTGGTACCATAGCCCGTTTTCCTCATCCTGCAAAAAGTTGATATGCCAGAAGAACTGATGCAGTGCATCGTCGATCAATCGCTTCTCCTTCAGCTTGACACCGACGCGTAACAGAAAATAGGCCGCCATAAAAAGTGTGTCCGCCCAGCATTGCTCCGGAAAATCGTTGTTAGAAGATACCGTATGCTGAAGCACCCGGTCCCCGAAACGTAGCGCCTTGTTCTCCAGATAGCCCACCTTGCTGAGGATGAGATCGAGGTATTTCTGATCGTTTGTTTGATCATAGAGAGTTAGCAGTATGTGCCCCATTGCGCACGTGTTTACCGTCCAACCTGGAATTCCAGCATCGATATACTCGTCGCACCACGCCGCCATCCGTTCCAGATAGGCGCGTTCGCCCGTCACTTCAAACAGACGGCTGACGCCATAGAACGCAACGCCGCCCGGCCAATCCCACGTCAGATCCATCCCGAAAGTATAGTCCGCCACACGACCGGCAATCTGTCGCAAATCGTTCGCTGTTGTATCAAATTTCAGTTTCATGTTGCCCTCCATAAATTAGAGCCCCCGCTTACGGCAAGGGCTCTGGAAATTTAGACTCGGTTATCGTGATTACCGGAATTGACCCGCATCGATTGCTTTTTTCTTCTCATCCAGAATCTCTTGGTAGCCTGCCTGGAGGAACTTCTTCTTAGCATCTGCATACAGCTTGTCAAACTGATCCTGAGGAGACATAACAACCTTCAGGTAGAGCTCCTGGAAGAGGGCGTTCAGGTCCGCTTTATGCTCGGTTACATTCTTGAGTACAACGGAGAACAAAGCATCCGGCGTACGGTATTCTGCGGTAGCGTTCCAATTTTTCATCAGCTGTTCGGTCAATTGCTCCTGTCCGGGAACCGTCCAATTGCGCAGGTTCGCCTTGGTTGTCAATTCCGGAGTGGAGAATTCCGCGATTTCGGTCACAAGCGCCCAGTAATCCTTATTGTTGTTGTTGGAAAGCTTCGATTCGCCTTTGAAATCCGCAATTTTCTTCGGCAGGCCATCGGCATCGAGGGTATAGTTCTGACCTTCGACCCCATTCTGCAGGAAGAACAAGTTCTTCGGCTGGCTCATCCACTCGAGATACAACCAAACGGCAACTCGTTCTTGTTCGGTTGATTTGTGGTTAATTCCCATGATGAACCCAAACGGCCAGTCGGCGCGTCCCTGCGGCTTGCGGCCTTGAGGTACGCCGGCCTCTGGAGGGATGACGGCAAATTGGGCTTTTGGATTGTTCTTCAACGTAGCGGCGAATAGGTCAGTATTGCTGGCAAGATAAAGTCCATATGTTCCGGTCCTGCCCGCCACAAACTCGGCTTTGATCTTGTTGTCGTCGTCGCGTAAATAAAACTCCTTGTCAATCAAACCGTTGTTATATTGATAGTTTAAGTTCTTCAGCCAGCGCTCCGTATCAGCGGTAGTGAAATCCGCAACGGCAAGATCGGAATAAAGCGCGCGGTACTTCGGATCAACCGGCCAATCGCGGAAGGCATAGCTGTAATTGAATACGTTCCGGGTTAAGGATCCACCCGATACGCCGAGTCCCGCTGCCTTCCATTTCATGAGCATCTCGTTGTATTTCTCTAGGGACGTCAGATCCTCCACTTTCATGCCGACCTTTTCGACCCAGTCTTTCCTGATGAGGCTCACAAAGTTGTTATAGTTAGGACGCTTAGCGAAGAGGAACATATTCTTCTTGTCCACTACACCATATTGTTCAATCGTTTTGCTCGTGTTCTTCCAGTAGGTCGGTGCATACTTGGCAACCTCGTCCATTTTGAGCGGCTGCAAGACCTCTTCGGAGTAGTAGGTAAGCGCCTGAGGCATGTCATAATGGAAGATTATATCCGGTGCCTTGCCGGCTGACAGCAGCTGCTCGAAATCCCTCACTTCGTTACTGCGCGAGATCGGCACGAAATTGACTTTGACATTGTGTTTCTCGCCAAATTCCTTCTGGATCCATCGTGTGTAGTAGTTGTCGGCAACATTCCAACCCTCGAACGCACGATCATACACCGGAATATCGAGGGTGACCGTTTGTGCGAAACGATTCGAAGAATCAAGCAAGCTGGTGCTTGCGCTCGCGCTTGGATTAGCCGAGGTGGTCGCGGATGGAGATGCTTTGTTCCCGCTGCCGTTATCATTGCAGCCCGCCAAAAGACTGGTACTCATCACGGAGGCCAAAATCACAGGGACCCATTTCTTAATACTCATCGTATTTCCCCCAATATAAAATTAGTTACTACGCAAATGCAGCTATAAGGTTATTCCTTAACCGCCCCAAGCATCGTTCCCCGAACAAAATACTTCTGAATAAACGGATAGACGCAGACGATCGGCAATGTTGCGAATACAACGACCGAAGCCTTGAGCACCTCGGGATTGCTAAGCTCCACTTGGGTGCTCTCCAGCTGAAAGCTTTCGGTCGCCTGGATAACCAGATAATAGAGTTTCAACTGTAACGGCCGCAGGTCGGTATTCTGTTTAATGTAGAACAGAGCATCTTGATAAGCATTCCAGCGGCCTACCGCATAAAAGAGTGATAACGTTGCCAAAATCGGCTTGCAGAGCGGTAGGACGATATTCAGTAAAATTCGGAAGTGTCCGGCTCCGTCAATTCTTGCCGATTCCTCCAAGCTAACCGGAATACTACTCGAGATGGAGCTCCTCAAAATCAGCAGATTGAATGCGCTGAACGAAAGCGGCAGTATGAGTGACCATATGCTGTCCAACATTCCCAGGCTGTTCATTAACATGTAGTCGGGAATAATCCCGCCATGGAAGTACATGGTGAACACAAAGATAAAAGTCAGCAGCGTACGGCCTTTCAGCTGCTTGCGCGATAACGGATAGGCCGCGCAAATCGTAACGATCATCCCCAGAATCGTGAACAGCACAGTAATGAGGACGGAAACGTAAAGTGATCTTAGGATACTGTCGTCTGCAAAGATTTTCTCGTAGGCCTGGGCAGTGAAGCCTTCAGGCCAGAGATACACCTTGTTAGCGATTACAAATGCGTCATCGCTAAAGGATTTGGCGACGACATGTATGAACGGCAGAGTGCACGCAAGGGAGGCAACAATCAATACCAGGTGGATCATCACATCCCAAATGTCAAAGCGAAATCTACGTTTTACGGCATTCGTGCCAGCAGATGATTTCATGGGTTCGCATCCTCTCTAAATCAATCCGTCTTCGCCCAGTTTCTTCGCGATCCGGTCGGCGACCAAGACGAGGACGAGCCCGATGATCGATTGAAATAAACCTAATGCGGTCGCACGGCTGAAGTTGCCGCTTTCAATCCCCCAGCGGTACACCAGAACCGGTATGGTCGTGGTGAACTCAGTAGTCGCCTTATTCTGTAGGGCCATAATCCGCTCGAAGGAGCCACCCATTACACCGCCCAAGCTCAAAATCAGCAAAGTCACGATCGTCATCCGGATCGAGGGTAAGGTAACGTTCCACATTTTACGCCATCGGCCCGCACCGTCGACGATAGCCGCTTCATACATCTCTGGATTTATGCCGCTGATAGCCGCAAGGTAGATGATCGACCCCCAACCCATACTCTGCCACACACCGATGGCCAAATAACTGATCACCCAATTGGTATCCTCCTGTAGAAACGGGATCCTGATGCCTCCCAGCTTCTCGATGAGATTATTCACCATGCCGTTGCCTTCGCTTAAGAGCTGATAGGCGATGGCACCGATAATCACCCAGGATAGGAAATGGGGCAGATAGAGCAGCGTTTGATTCATGCGTTTGAACATAAGGTTTTTGACCTCATTGAGAATAAGAGCGAGCACAATCGGCATCGTAAAGCTGAACAAAAGGTCCAGGATATTCAACACCAGCGTATTCCGAATCGCTCGGCCAAAGTCGGGTTTGGCGAAAATCTCTTTAAATACTTCAAATCCTACCCATTCACTACCCCAGAAGCCCCTCGCGATTTTATAGTCTTTGAAAGCGATCGTGAGTCCGAACATGGAGGCATACTTAAAGGTCAGAACCATTGCTATAGGAAGAAGCAGCAGCACGTAGAGCTGCCAATCCCTGCGCAGATAGTGGTATATCCCCCATTTGTACTTCTTGGACAACGATAAAGCGGTTACATTTTTGGTATCAGAAGTTGCCATTGATTTCACAGTCTCACCTCCTCAGTACTTGGGGTCTCCGGTTGATTTACCTCATCGGTTCGTTCCGGATCGGTCTCATCATACCGTTCAGTTTGCTGATCGGTAAATCATGAGTATTGATTGAACCCGTCATTTTTGATTAATGTGCAGCAAAATCGCTATCCTGGGACTTTCTAATGATCAATTCTGATAGGTAGGAGCAAAAGTTAAGCTGCCTTTGTCGGCCATAAGGACCGAAAAGACAGCTCGATGACCCCTTGGTTTACGGACGGAGTGTCGTTCATTTTTATTCAGGATGTCCGTGACTTCGCCGCCTTGTAACTGCTCGGAGGCATCCCTTCGAATTTTCGGAAAAACCGGTTAAAACTTTGTACATTATAATAGCCAACTTCGAGTGCAATCTGCGTGATGTTCAACCTAGAATCGACCAACAGCTGCTTCGCCTTCTCGATTCTGAGCTGGTTGAGATAATCGATAAGACTCATGCCTGTCATCTCGTACACGATCTTGCGCATATAAGAGTAGCTGATCCCAATTTCCTTTGCCATATCCTCAAATACGATTTCTTCGCGATAGTGTTCGTTAATATAGCTGATCATGCGCTCCCCATAGTTGTTAGTCTCACCTGGTGAGCGCGCCAAGTGCTGCACAATCTCCCTATAGAAATCGCGAAAATAATCTTCCAGCTCCTCAAGCATATCAATGGATGCGAGAGTCGCGTAAATATTGCCTCTTCCGGCGAAAATCCGAGCCGTGTTCACATAGTTCTCTCTTAGGTGCTTGATGGTTACACCTGCTAATTGATGGTAAATAAATAAGATATTATCGTAGGAAATGTATTCGGCGGAACGGATTTCGCCGCTTATGATTTCCAATTCTTTGATAATGCTGTCGAGTTGACCATCGTTCAAGTAGTTTAGAATTCGTCTTTCGCTGTTGGCAGGATAAATATATCTCTTGTCGCGCCCCTCTTGCTCCTTCCAATAGTTGATTCCACCACTGCCTGCAATCATGCGGTGCTTGACTCCCTCCATCGCTTCGATCACGCGTTCCGCGACGCTGTCACTTGACTCTGTCGGACTGCTTACTCCTATCGTGACAGAGTGTTCCAAGAGTTCCTCCGCTTTTTCACGAATTTCACTGAGTGCGACGTCAATCCCGGCACCGTCCCTTTCAAATTCCAGCAGTCCAAAGTTGATCACAATAGCGAAGCAGCCGGCTCCTTGATATACGCATCGTGTATGAACCACATTCGGAAACATGCTGTCGCATTGGGAGATCAGCAGTTGACGATGGGTACTACGCATCTCTGGATTGTTCTTGCTCACATACTTCCTGTATCGATCAATTGAGATGACGGCAACAATAAAATAACGTGCCGGAAACATGGCGGCGGCAGCCGGGGTCAGTTCGCCCCGCAGCAGATTATGAACCGCAAAGCTGCTTGCATCCTTTTCACGGATATGGAGCAGCCCATGGAGCGCATCTTCTTCCTCCTGCATTCGCCGGAACGCCGCATCCAGATAAGCGAGCTCGTTCCTGCCTTTTACACCCAAATGACCGCGCTTGCGTAATGTCCGGACCAATTCCCTGGCCGGCTTAGATAACCATGTCGCGAAAACGATGGTCAGAATGGTCCCTGCAAAAATAATGCCCGCTGTAAGGAAAATGATATTTTTCTGTAAGGTATGTGCCTTGGTCATCAGTTCATTGACCGAGTAAATCTTCACGTAAATCCATCCGAACTGCTTCGACCGAGACCACGTGTAGAGCAACCGTTCTTTGTCAAGCTCGCGTAATTCATATCCCTCCGCTTTGTCCTGCGCTAAGATCTCACGAATAACGGTCTCCTCACTGCCGTTCTTAAACAGCATGCTCTTGTCATAGTGTGAGATAATGGTTCCCTTTGAATTCATGAGCATGTATCTTTGCTCACCGCTACTTGATGAGCGGATATCATTCTCCATTTGGGTTTCACGCAAATTCACGACAATCGTACCGCGCATGGTAGTTGAGAGCCGGTTGAGCGGCAGCACATAGGAGATAACGTCCACACCCGAATCAAGCTTACGCGGATACCAGACCCCACTGATTCCTTCCCGCTCGGCAAGGGCTTCCTTCATCCAATCGAAATCCTCGTACCGCTCCAACTTCGTGATGCCTTTATCTGTCGACACGACATAGTCCGAATCGCTCACGTAAAAGAAAGAGGAATAAACTCCGTCGCCGATCCGGTTAAGACTCATCAGATCTTGCTGTACGGATAATGCGTTAAAGACATTTTCGTAATTCGAATTGATTTGCTCAAAGGTTTTGTAAGGGCGGATCTTGTCAAAGAAGTGGGTCCCGGCAAGACGTATCGTGTTCTGGGCCAAGATGTCGAGCGTTTTCTCGTTCAGATTGCGGTTGGCATTCAATCCGGCGAGAGCAGAATCTGCAATGGCATGCTCCGAATTCCCTAAAATCTGTGCACCGCTGTACCATGTTAATGTCGCTGTTGGAATGGCCATAACGCAGAACAGAATTAATGCTAATTGAAGCATCATTGGAAACCGCTTCATAGCGCCCCTCCTCATTTGATCGGATTCGTCTTCCAGAGCTCTAATTTCCTTCCACGTCTTAATGCGTATGAGAATGTGGGGCTACAGACATTATCCAATTCTCCTTCACAATAGCAGAACCAATTTTGCATACTCTAACTAACGAATCACCCAAATTAATCTCCGAGCTTTCCTCTTAATTAAGTACGTAAAATAATACATATTCTACCACAAATAACTGCCAGTTAGTTTAATCGTAAAGAACTCTACCTTTCCTACAATGCTTCGGTACTTATTATTGGGTTTTGACAAGAAACCTTATCTCATAAAACAAAAAAAACGCGATTTACGCGGCAATGTTACATCTGAATATCTTCTGCAAGTCTTAGCAATAAAGAATATTTATGCCACGGCTCACGTGTTTTAAAAGTTGTATTGATCCTCACTCACTTTTTCCATCCATTCGACGGTCTTTCCGTCAAGCCGTTCTTGAATAGCTGTATGCGTCATTGCTGTGGTAGGCGAAGCGCCATGCCAGTGTTTCTCGCCGGGCGGAAACCAACCACGTCACCGGGACTAATTCCCTCGATTTGACCTCCGTTGAATTCGCCCTATTTGTTTAACTTTTTTGAAGGATAGCCATAATCCGAACTGAAATATACTGCCTTCTGTCTTTTTCTATTCCACTGAGGAAATTCCCATATATCGATATGACGTGTTTTTTATTTTTGGCAATTGTTGTAGAATGACAATATTACATAGACCTTTCGAGGAATAGCTATCCGATTGGAGCAAAATAATGATCTATCGAAATTTAGAAGAATGCTTAGTTGATTTAGAAAAGAACGGACATTTGGTTCGTATTCATGAAGAAGTTGATCCTGAACTTGAAATGGCAGCCATTCATATGAAAGTTCATGAAGCCGGTGGCCCGGCCTTATTGTTCGAGAATGTTAAAGGTTCGAAGTTTAGGGCGGTATCCAACCTTTTCGGTACAGTAGAGCGCAGCAAATATATATTTCGAGATAATTGGGAAAGCGTGAAAAACGTAATCTCTTTGCGAAGCGATCCTATGAAGGCAATGAAAAGTCCACTTAAACATATCGGTACGGGGCTTGCTGCCTGGAAAGCACTGCCGATCAAAATAACCGGTGGTCTGCCTGCTGCTTTTGAGGAAATCAGCATTGCTGACCTCCCACTCATCAAGCACTGGCCAGAGGATGGCGGTGCATTCGTCACCCTGCCTCAAGTGTATTCGGAAGATCCGGAGAAACCAGGAATTATGAATTCCAATCTGGGGATGTATCGGATTCAACTGAGCGGGAATGAGTATGAATTAAATAAAGAGATCGGCTTGCATTATCAGATTCATCGCGGCATCGGAGTCCACCAGGCAAAGGCAACTAAGCAAGGAGCCCCTTTAAAAGTAAGCTGTTTTATTGGCGGGCCGCCGGCGCACACGTTGTCAGCCGTTATGCCCTTGCCCGAAGGCATGAGTGAGATTACTTTTGCGGGCTTGCTCTCAGGGCGCCGATTCCGCTACAGCTATATTGATGGCTATTGTATTAGTCATGATGCTGATTTTGTTATCACAGGAGAAATATATCCTTTCGAAACCAAGCCGGAGGGCCCTTTCGGCGATCATTTGGGCTACTACAGCCTTACGCATCCTTTTCCTCTCATGAGAGTCCACAAAGTATATGCAAAGAAGAATGCGATCTTTCCATTTACTGTCGTCGGCAGGCCCCCTCAAGAGGATACGGCGTTCGGAGCGTTAATTCATGAACTCACAGGAGATGCAATCAAGCAAGAAATTCCAGGTGTCAAAGAAGTTCATGCCGTAGATGCTGCGGGCGTACACCCCTTGCTCTTTGCGATTGGCAGCGAACGTTACACGCCCTATCAACAAGTCAAGCAGCCGGCAGAGCTACTCACGACTGCTAATCGAATTTTAGGGACGGGACAAGTTAGCTTAGCCAAGTACTTATTCATCACAGCAGAAGAGAGCCAGCCTTTGGATTCTCATGATGTAGAGCATTTCTTAACTTACATTTTGGCTCGAATAGACCTTCATCGGGACCTTCATTTTTATACCAATACGACTATCGATACCCTAGATTACTCAGGATCAGGTTTGAATAGCGGCAGTAAGGTTGTATTCGCGGCAGTCGGAGATAAAAAAAGGGATTTATGCGTAGAGGTTCCTGGCGTTTTCAATGAAATACCGGGGATCCAACAAGCGCGTTTGGTAATGCCGGGAATCGTCGCGATTCAGCTTTCTGAATTTAAAAGTTACGGCGAGACACAGGTTGAAATGAAAGATTTATGCGAGGCTATTGGAGCAAAGGGGCCACTACCTGCTTGTCCATTGATCATCGTATGTGATGACTGCCATTTTATGAGTGAGAGCATTAACAACTTTGTTTGGGCTACATTCACACGTAGCAATCCTTCTCATGATATATATGGCGTGAACAGTTTTTATGTGAATAAGCATTGGGCTTGCGATAATGTTGTGATTGATGCGCGAATTAAACCGCACCAAGCACCGTCATTAATACCGGATCCAACGGTTGAAAAAAACATCATGCGATTATTTGCAGCAGGCGCGAGTTTAGGCGGCATTCAAAAGTAGTAAAAGAGCAAAACAGCGTCACAACTTTAGGGATTGTGGTGCTGTTTTCTTTTGGAGCCACTGTCCATACTGATCTAAAAGTTTTGTTTTCTGTTCATCTGTTATTCTTTCGACTTCTACAATGACCTTACGTTTTGATTCGTCAACGCTAACCGTATAAACTTCAATACCTTGGAGTCTAAATTCGTCAATTTGTTCGTTAGTAAAATACATTTCAAGTTCAATCTAATTTCTCCTTTATTCGTCAGATGCTGAATAGATCATCTTCATCTTCATTTTTTTTAGATGATACATAGGTTAACAAGATGGAGAGGGCAAAAGCGCATACGTAAGCAATTCCACACTTCAATCCTGCTTTCACACCAAAGAAGAGATAGAGAATCCACATCAGGATGAAAGGTCCCGTAAAGAATCGAATCATTATCACATCCATTTTAAGTTTAAGTCCAATACCCGTTATCAAGCCAACCATTAGACCCGCTGCCATATAGATATGATTGAAATAAGCATGTCTTAATCCGTCAAATTCTCTTCCCTTCAACCAAAACGTGAACCAAAGACCATTTAAATACTTGGATACAAACAAGCCAACCATCAGACTTATGAGCCCAACTGCTGCATGCCTTAGATAATACAAATAAAACAACTCCCCAAAATATGATTCTTTGCTAATTTCCATTTAACATGTTCTGAATGTCTAAATAGCTTTGTTCGCTTATTATTTCATCATAATGCCCAAATCTAAAGTCAAGGAATTTACCATTCTCATACTCATATCTTAATATATATAATCCAGAACCAATGTCCTTGCTGTTTCCTAATGCCTTCACAACCTCTTTGTTAGTCATCTTCTTCGTTATTTTTCGCAATTGTGTTGCTGTTACCTTTTTTATCTCGTTTGATAATACTAATTTTTCAATATTATTTTCATTACCGACTGTTTTTTCTTCTTTAACAACCGTACCTTCTGACTGACTATCGTTGTTGGTGCAACCGAATATAACCGTCAAACATGTCACGGATACTAAAAGTAGAGCAATCATGCGGAAATACATTGTACATTCTCTTTGCTAAATTGTGGTTACCTTTTATACGACTCATTTGTACTATTAGTTGTATACAAACAAAAAAACGTTCTTCATATCAGTGAATATTCACAAAAGTAAACATCCAGGCTCATCCGCCAAGATGATCAGTGGATCCTTGAAATCCCCAACGTAAATCCTTCTAGAATAAACCCTTTTGCAAAGAAAAATCGCCTTTCCCCTATTTACGCTAACTTACTTATTCGATGATGAGTACTACCTTTAACAACAACAGACTGCCGATTAGGTCGGCAGTCTGTTGTTGTTAAGTGACCCCTGATCTTACTTTTACCAGGACTAAAAGTAAAAGTCTTTACAAATGAACACATATTTGCTCATTATCAACCGAGACATCGAATTTCTCCACACTTACTTCATAAGATTTGGTGCGCATGGCTGCATCTACAATCATGCAACCTGTCTTGATATCGAATTCCCATTGATGCCAAGGACAGCGTACGATTTCCCCTTCCCTTTCGTACTGGAAATCTCCTACCTTCGATGAGACAATGGCCGCCGTTGTTAGACCTTTGCAAAGTTCTGCTCCCTGATGCGGACAAATATTGCGCAGCGCATAGAACGCTCCATTTATGTTATAGATACCAATACTGCGTCCTTCAACCGATACAATGAGATGTGTACCCGGCAGAATTTCGGACACCGTTGCGACGATATGTTTCTTCTGCATTATCTTTCACTCTCCGTCTTGCGCGGTGGCAAACCGTATAGTTTCGCAGCATTTTGATAGAATACAGCGTCCCATAATTGCTCATCCAATTTAATGTGTCACAAATCCAGCCCCTGTTGGAGGACTATTAATACCTTCCCCCTCCATCCCGACATGAATCGTGAATGGCAAGTTATGACGCTCACATGCCTCATAAATAGGATCATAATACCGGTTGCCATAAGGGAGTGATGCACCATTGGATACAATGACCTGAACCATATCGTTTCGTCCACCGACTCGATCAATTTCTTTCGCGGATAATCTTGGCTCTTGCTTCGGAATAAATACAGATCCCCGCAGCCTGCTGTCTTGTGACAGCCAGTGCTCGATCGTATAGTCATTGACGGCACAGCATAATGCTGCAGCGTAATCGTAATTTATTGTACTATGCATCGCATAACTTTCCCCAGTCAGAATGCCATATTCGACATGACTAGGATCCAAATGATGTTTCTGCATAAAAGCCAGATCACTTCCAGCAGGTCCACCGTTGTCAGGGTATGCATCGACCATTCTTCCCCCAAGTCCTCCATTAAAGTGCATGCCGCTCGGCAATGCGGGGCCATAAAGTCCTACGAGATCTTGGTAGGCACGAGGTAAATAAGGTTTTAATATTTGAATTCCTGTACTGTGATGAATGTCGCAATCAATAATAGATCGTTTCTGTTTGCGTCGTTTCCTTACATTTGTGTTCGTATCCGGTTGATTGGTTGGCATGTTGTTCCCCTCCAAAATGTCATTTTGGTTAACCAGTTGATCCGATTCGCAATCAGATCAACCAGCTACCAAACTTCTATCTTACCTAATCTCCAACTAACGACTACTAGTTACTGCCTGAAACTGGATTCACGATGAAATTATCAAATTTCACTTTCTGGAGGTGAGCATATAGTCCGATTTTCCCATTAGCAAAGGAAGAGTCCGATGCCGTTAGAAGCAATGTGCCATCCAGATAGCCAGTCAACGAGCTGCCATTCACCTCAATTGACAAGTGGTGATACATCCCTGAAGCAGGTGGAGAAGCGAGCCATTTATTCTGCAGCACGGTTTGAACCCCATTCTGTATCCTTACCAGCTGTAAAAGACTATACGTCGAATTATAGGACAAATAATAGTAATTCTGACTATCCACGTATCGGGCAATGAGCCCCACTTCCGATTTCCAAGTGTCCACTTTTACATCAGCGCTAACGTTATAGTCGGTCTATACGCTCTGCCCTGCAACCAGCTTCAGCCCTCCCTTCGTGTCGTCGCCATTGGCATAGACATGATTGGAGCTATCCTCTGAAATGATCTGCCATGTCCCCCAGCCATTAACATCCTTCCAGCCGTGAAGGTTACCATGCTCATAATTATCTTGCAGCAGTGAGCTATAGGTTACTGTTGTAACGGATCCACCAGCAGACGACTGTTTGCTTGCTGTATCCACCGCTTTTACAGCATAGGTGTAGGACGTATTCGGCAATAGCGTATTATCCGCGTAATTAAGTGTCTTTGCATTCACGCTGGCAATTTGTGTACTGTCTCGGTAGACCGCATAACTTACGACACCTGTATCATCCGTAGACGCTCCCCAAGACACATAAATCTGTGAGCCGCTTAACGGAATTGCTGTTACATCTGTTGGCGCTGTAGGCACTTCTGTGTCTTCTTTGACAATCATCAACCGCCTTAACTGCGTACGTGCAGTACCTCGCGATAAGCCATTATCTGTAAACGTCTGTGATTGGGCACTCGTCGAGGAAATAAGCGTCCCATCCCGATAGATCAGATACTGAGTTACACCAACTTGATCTGTTGCTGGGCTCCAAGATACAACTACTTGTGTGCTGTTTAGAGCCTGGGCTGTCACATTAAATCATACCGGCTTTTCCAACTTCCCCTTATTTCTGCCAAGCTTTCAAAAAGCTTGTAGGCACGACAGCAATGAAATATAGAAAAAAACTACAACAGGAAGTTTAATGAACAAACGAGGTCAGTCGAACTAACATCGACTGACCTCGTTTGTTGCAAATTTATGCGGATATACAACTTCAAATTCAGCACCGCACGGCCCACCATCCAGATTGATTTCCAAATCCACGGTTGAACCCACCGAAAAATAGACTTTATTTCTAAGAAACTCTGGAAAAGTTAGATCGATATTGTGAAAAGTTAAATAAAATAGGGATCGAGGCCAAAAGGTTTACAGCAAAAATAATTAGTGGAGTCTCTGTCAGCCTCCCACAACAGAAGAAAAAAAAAAAAAAAAAAAAAAAAAAAAAAAAAAAAAAAACGATTCGTGTTCGCGCATCTATTTCGCGATAGGAACCGTTTTTGTTTTTCTCGCTATTAGTGTTGTATTAAAGAATTTTACCACACACAAGTTGCTGATAAGATGATTACCAAAAGAACAAATAGAACCAAAACAGCTGCTGCGCTAGTACCTACTCCGCTCATATTTACTCATTCCCCTCAGTGAATTTTCATTACGATATAAACATATGCTCCCTACATAGTGATTGCTTGGACATAAGTCAGGCTGCTTGATGGAAAGAATAAAAAAACCGTTCCTCCAAAATAGAGAATGCGGTTTTCTGTTATTCTATATTATAGTCCTCAATAATGTCTTTTAAAATAGGTGATCTGTTACCCTTACTCAATTGCTCCCACTTCAAAAGGCCGCCGCATTCTTCTCACTTGATAAGGAATACTCTCCTTAAGAATCTCAAGAAATTAACGTCCTTAAAAGAATCCATTTGCTTGCTCAGATGGTGAAGCTCCCATTGTTTTCCTGCAAGGTTCTTATTTATTTCAGCTATCACCTTATCAAATTGGTCGAGTTCGTTATTCAGGTTGATTCTGGCGGTATGTTCTTCCCTCTTTAAGAAATCATACTCCAGGCTATAGGTTTGCCTTATGTTAGATATCATGTCCTGCAACTTGTTTTGATAAGTTTGTTCCAAGTTATTCAATATTGATTTCTTGTCTTTAAATTTTGATTTTATGGCTGTGATTTCACTACGAGGAACGGATTGGGGGATTTTAGTCCTATACTTGCGTTCTATCTTTTTTTTCCACTCTACCAGCGCTTTCGCTTGGGTTGGACTCATTCCTACATGAACCGAACCCCCGTTTTTTAATATCATATACACCTTTTCAATTTTTTTGCGGCCATAGGACTGGAAGATATTAATGTCCAAAAAATCAGCTGGCGTACGAATTCCGCTCGTTCTTAAACGCCGTTTGATTTCATCGTCTATATCCGGTATTTTTTCTTGGCTAATCCTATGCTTCATTAATTGATCTTCCAGCCAAGTTTTTTGGAAAGAGGCCAATGCGCCGGAAAGCTCGGTTTTTTCCTCCTGATCTATGATTTGTTTTTCACCCAAGATTTCACTTATATGACTCCGGAGTTCCTTCTGCAATTTTTCCGTTTCATTCTTTTCTCGTTCCGATACTTCCCCTTGCCTTCGTAATATATCGTTTACCTTGTCTTCCTCCATTTGTTGGAACCTATGCTTTATATCGTTGACTTCGTTCAATCCGCTTGTCAGATCGGAAACAACATATTTAAGCTCCTTAATTTTTTTAGGCGTGGTTCTCTTTACTTTAACAGTGGGAAGTTTCACATAACACCAACTTAAAAAGGCCATCTCCACACCTAATCCCAAAGTCGTGCAGGATACTACAGCTGTAACTGGAGCGTTTCCATACATAACAGCTGCAGCCGATACTGCGGTAGTTAATACCAATAATGAAATGGTTCTTTCCAACACGAATCTATCTTTTGACAAAGGCTTGCAAGGTATTTCTTCCGTTGTGAGATAATCCAGTACCCACGACGAACCAACAGGATACGATGTTTCTGCTTGTGATTGGACAACGGTTGACCGCATCTTCCTAGCGAGCCAATCAGAGAAGGCTGCTAGATGAGGAATTAATTTTGTTGCATAGGTGGCTGAGTTAGAGGCGGCTAAAGGATGCACAGCATCAACCAGTGATTCGGGATCAGGGGGCCGAGGTACGTTCGGCATTTCTATTGTCGTAACATCACGAAAGGAGTTTACCAAAAAACGTAACGTTTCATCATCAATAAGTTCCAGAAATTCAAAAGCGCGAGATGCGCCAGGCGAAACAAAGTCTTTTTGTCGAAAGAGGAGACATTCTTCACCCTCTCCCGCTCCAAGCGAATTCCATAATGAAGCATCCACAGAAACGGTTGCTATTGAAATCAAAATGACCCACGCTGAAAAGTTATCGATATACGGCCCAAAATGTTCTTCGTTTCTTCCGGGGTGTTGATAATTTCTGTGACCGAGCTCGTTGCTTTTCATGCCGTTTAAGCCTGGTACATACATACCATCATAATCGATCAGAATAATTTCATCATTGTGAATCAAAATGTTGCCATGCTGCAGGTCTCCATGCGCAATATTTGCCATGTGCAGCTCAGTGATCATTTTCACCCATTTATTTGCTAGTCCTTTCAATATTTCAACGTTATGCAAATTTCTTTGGATATACTGAAGCAGCGATTCCCCCTCAACCCACTGCATTTTAACGACTGGAAGCCAATTGCCATTAATTTTTATGCCTTCAGAGAGGTACTCAAAAGGGACGATATAAGGGAGATTAACGGAGCTTAAATGCAAGCTGATGGCATCGTAACGGACCTTTTGATCCTTCACGTTATTGGTAAAGCACCTGACCGCCCATTCCGTCTTTCCGCACTTTATTTTGTAAACACTAGCGAAGCTTCCAGAAATAGGACGCGGCAGTCCAAGTTTATCCAATTCAGGGAGTCCGGATTGAAGCTCCGGGTCCTTGAAACAAATTTGTGGATTTTGTATCGCTTCCCTATAATCCTGTGGAGTGGGCCATAACATCACCTCACATCCCCTTACAATAGATTTATCCGAATTAATGTAACATCATCATTTCTTAGATAAAAGCCGCTGTCGCGGTAAATTAACTTCCTTTCGGACTGAACTAAATTTATGAATTCAAGTTCACTGGCTAACTCATGTATTTTCTTTATTAGGCTTGGGTCTTCTTCGTAACGAGTTAATATCCAGCATGCCAGGGCATCGGTCATTAACAAAAAGGTGTCTCCCGTTTGGGCAGTACCGGTCCATTTTTTAACGAACATTTTAAGGTGAATGTTATTGGCTGTGTTACTCGATATAAGAACCGGCCTATTATGAAAATCATCGACGGAGCTCAAAGGAAAAAAGGCGATAATTTTATCACCCCGAACTTGAAATATACAGCTGTCACCGATCGCTACTGCATCAAACCCCGCGGATGAGGCATCCGTCAAACGAAAAGTGATTCCCGCTAAAGTAGAGAACGCCCCGCTTTTTAGCTTCTCCTCAGCGTACCAAGGAAGGTTTTTGGCATTTAGTTTTTTCTTCCATGCCTTTGACAATTTGGAAACGGATTTATCGATATGTTTACTATCAAATTTGCCATTGCAATAACCGCTTGCGAGCAAATCAGCCCATATGTCGGCAAACGAAGATTCACTAGCCCCATCGGCTATGGCAAATCTATAATACGCAGAATCCTTACTAACAAAAATGCTGCTGCCAACGGCATCTTCATATTCATCTTTGCGGTTTCCCGCCTTTGGCAATGAAAAACATGTGTTTTCTATTTGCACCATAGCCCCCCCTACCTAAGATTGGCGGGACGCGTTCCAATGTCAAGCGCTTGGATCACAAGGGTTAAATCGGCATTTAATACAAATCCCCTTGCTCCATCCGAAAGATTCAATTCATGTTCTTGATTGGCCACCTTGATCATAAATGGTGTCAGCATGCTTGAGCCTTCGTAGAGCATCCTGGAATATTGGTCAGGCAGTCCATCCGAGGTTTCCGGAAAACGCAGCTCAACCGCATTCGGACTGCCCGAGATATGCAAGTTGAACAGCAATACATTTCCATCGTCCGTAGCTAGTAGCCTTATTTGTTCCATTGCAGCAGTCGGATCACCGTCAGTGGATTCTCCATCGGTAATATGAATGACCACCGGCGGAAAACAATGAGAGTATTCACTGATCCATTGGCTCAAGATGAGATGGGCTGTATTCAACGCCTGGCACATTGGAGTACCGCCGTTCGCGACAGGATCAAACCAAACAGGAAACTTAACAAGCTGATCCACAAGCCCGCCTGCCCCATCCGGAACTTTTTTCAGACGTTTTTCCAATCTTGACGGATTATCTGCTATTTCACTAATCGGCACTAATTCCTTTCCGGCTAATACACCGCCGAATGCCGGGCCAACGCTGGCGCCATAGCCTATCACACCAACATGATAGTAGTCGCGTATACCTTCCGACTTTGCACACTTTATACTAAGATTTTGTAATAAACGATTTATTGCATCGGAAACACTTCCAGCTTTTGAGCTAGCCCCGAACGGGTCGGACATCGATCCGGACTGGTCAATAATAAACAGAAAACAAGACGGATCTGAACGGCTGATTTCTGCTGAATACATGATTTTTCCTCCTCAAAAAATGTACATATTCCCATCATATTCCGGCAGGAAGTGAAATTTGTACTTTTGAGGAAAAAAAATATTGGATGGTTATTTTGGATTTTATTTGCTAAGTAACGGTTGGTATGGAAGAAGCTTGGAATTCAAAAACGTCCATTTTCATGATGGACGTTTTTGAAGCATGTCACTAAGATTACTTCTTCAACAATTGTCCTATTTCTTTTCCATTAATTTCAATAAATTATAAATCATCTGTGCGGCCTCAGCTCTATTACCAACTCCCTGTGGTACAAATAAATTTCCTTGGCGACCTTGAATCAGATTCAATATCTTTGCGCCCTTTACATAAGGCATTGCCCAAGAGGAAATCATATTTTCATCATCAAATTTGCTACTGGCTAGAGTAACAGCTTCATTATGATAAATCTGATACGCTCGCATTAACATGGTGATCATTTCTTCTCGTGAAATAGAAGCGGAGGAATCAAAAAACGATTCAGTCTTTCCTTCAACAATACCTGCCTTAACAGCGATCGCAACTTCGTTGAAAAACCAATCCGATTCTGTTACATCAGAGAAAGCGATGTCGCCTTTACTTGTTAATTTTAGGGCTCTCACTAATAATGCCGTGAAGTCAGCACGTGATACTTCTCTATTCGGCTCAAAAGTAGTTGAACTTGTTCCATTCACAATTTGCTTAGCTGCTAACTGTTTGATCACATCACTTGCCCAGTACTCACGAGGAACATCGTCAAATTGTTTCTTAAACTCAATAGCTGCATACTTACTAAAATGATGAATTTCAGCAACAATCTCCCCGCTTCGATAATTGCCATCTATGAATTCGAGTGAGCCGCTATCCCCAATATAATAAATAGAGACTAGTTTCTCGTTCAATGATGGATCCATCTTAAACCTCAATGTAATTGGCTTAGTGAAACGTGTTATTAACGTTGACTCGTTGTTTTCTGTAATTAATTCCAATTTAAATTCATATACCTCACTGGCTAAGTTAAGGTTAGCTCCAGCTAAAACCCCAGCTTCAGTTATCAGGTTTTTGGCTGCAGAGTTTGATAAGGGATTCATTGTTAAGGAAACCGTACTGCTCCTCATCTGTTCCTCTGACATATTATTTTTTAACTCAAGAAGCAGCCCTGCTGGAAACTCCATACTGAGATTTTCTTTCATAACTACTAAACTGGTTTGTCCATCAATTTCAAAAAGGTTAAGCGGTACTTTTACTACCTTAACTGCTTCCGTTACTTCTACGGTTACTTTTCCATCACCATCGTTAGTAATCATATCGGGTGTTAGTGTAATTGAAGTACTTGGTTCGTTATTTAAAGGAATTGAAGGGATAGAAGGATTATCTCCAGACCCGGAATTCCCGCCACCAGCACCACCGATTACAACACTTACTTTAGCGTTGCTAGTAACTTCGGAAGAATCAAGCTGAGAGTTCACAAGGGTCAATCCCGTAAGGAAAATATCCGCTGTACCTGATGCTATACTTTTAAATGTAAGGGTATAAAGCGTTGCGTCCCCGTTCACCCCCGAGGATGCCCCTACGATCGTTCTCGCCAATTGAATCTTATTCCCATCCAGAATAGGATTGACTGAAAATCCGCCAGGTAATCCGCTTACTGCATTCTTAAACTGTAGCTTATTGGAGTCAAAGGTCAAATTAACTTCGTATGCATATAAATCTTTCAGCTGTGACCCGCTTAGGTTAATCATAATATCGTTACCAACAATAGAAGTATCGTTAGTCGTAGTCAAATGAAATTGTGGTGGTGTTTCCGCTTGTGCAGCCTTCACAGGAATAATCCATAATAAACAAAGCATCATAATGGCTAGTTTTAAGCTAATCGAACTCAATTTTGGTAACATAAGTTCTTCTTCCCTTCGTACAAAATAGCCGGAAGGAAGGCAAATCTGCCTTCCCCCTTGACTTGTATACTAATCTGTTAATAGTTCAAAATAAGTCTGGCAATATAAGCAAGATCAGTAATATCTATTCTGCCATTATTATTATGATCATAGCGTTTAAACACATTCCAGTTAGCAGTAATGGAAGTTTTGTTGTAATACTTCGACATGACTCCCAGATCCCCGACAGTAGCATGCGTATTAATTGATCCTACAAAAGATTGCAATGAACTGTTCAGCATCGAAACTGCTTGATCTACTTGATTCTGTGTAGCATTGGCATTATTTGAAGTCGCTTGTGCTCCGCTGATTGAAGCCTGTAGAGAAGTCTTAGATCCAGTAGGATATTGACCCCACAGGTTACCTTCTGAAGATTCATTTAACAATGCATTCGCAGTAGTAATTACAGTATTCAGACCAGCTTTATCAACAGTAGAGACAGAGCTTATGCTTACGTTGTAAGTGGGTCCATTTCCTACTTGTAATACCACTCCATTATCATCGGAAACTGTCACATTAGTTAAATATACGGAACTAGTAACGGTACCTGACAGAACTCCTGCACTGAATTGCAATTGAAGAAGGTCCCCACTTGAACTGATAGCATTCTCTTCCCCTTGCGTGTAAGCAAGTATGCGCACTTGTCCTGGAGCTACTTCGTGACTGTCGATGACTTCGAGCCCGGCTTTTAGAGATTGTACGCCAAGCAATTGAAGCTGCGATGCATTAAAGTTTACTGTAAGATCCTGAGCGTAAACGTTCTGGGTAACATTTACCAAACCATAGTTCACATTAAAAGACTGACCTGGTATGACACTGCTTACACCAGTTAATTCTGCCGAAAATGCCGTAGATGACGACGCCGGCTGAATACTCAGCGAATTGTGAATGGATGCCGTTGCCCCAATAGAGTCTGTTACACTAATCTGCACGGAATATGGACTTGATGTATCCGCGTCTACTGCTGGAGTACCTGTAAGCACCATCGTCGAAACGTCAAAGCTCAAACCTTGCGGAAGCCCTGTTACACTCCATGTGTAGGGAGCAGTGCCACCTACTACACCAAGATCAAGCTGTTGATTATAAGAAGTTCCTACCTTGCCGGCTGGCAGCACCGTATTCTCAGTCGGTTTATTGATCGTTAACGCATTTTGCGTAGTCTTTAGACTGTCAATACGAAGGTCAGGCTCATTAAATACAACATAAATCGTATGTTGTCCTACAGGTGCATTACTAACTACTGTTTCAACGTCCACGTAGCCAAGTTCATTTACCGTTTGATCGGCTGCTGTGGGCATTGTATAGGTCACTTTACCCGTAACAGGTACTTGAATAGTTGCAAAAGGTGCATTACTAGGAGAGTCAGCACGCAAAGTAATCGTACCTCCGCTTCCTTTAGTGCCCACTCGTGCTGTAATTTTTTGAGCGCCTGTAAAATCAACGTTCGGTAGAGCTGTCCATGAACCGTTTTCTTTGGACATAACTGTATAGTATTCACCTGCGACTTTATCTGCTCTCAGGCTTTCTATTGTACGCTCTTTAGAAGCTTCATTGTAGACAACTGCATGAGAAGCGAAGGAATGATCGAATACGTTGAAACCATCAGTTCCATTCAAAGAAGCAACATTTTCTCCTGCGATATTGATAGTGTGCTGAGCACGAATATCATCAGATGAATGACCTACCATTAGGGTATAATCGCCATTCTCAACGATATAATCCCCCTTGTTGACGTCCCAAATTGCAAAATCTTTTGGATCAACAGAAAGGGTAACAACTTTATGTTCTCCCGCAGTAAGAGGTACTTTTTCATAAGAAACCAATTTCTCACCAGGCGTGTACTGCCCATAGGCGGATCCATTTTTCTTAAGGTAAAGTTGTACGATTTCGGAAGTAGCAATACTACCCTCGTTCGTGATTTCTACCGACACATTAAATTTCCCATTGCTATTTGCAGAGTCAGGTGCAACAAAGTCTTTGTATGTAAACTCAGCGTAGCCAAGTCCATACCCGAATGGATAAGTAACCGGAGCATCTGTATACATATAGGTCAGCTTTGCTTCAGATGGATCGGCATTGTTCATGTCTGACACATAACGTGGATCTAATTGACTCAAAGATGTAATTGTTGTGTTACCTTCAGGAATAGAATACTTATCAATTGACGGCAGAGCAGTCATATCCGCATACCATGTTGCCGTAAGTCTACCAGTAGGCGAGTAATCGCCATACAGAACATCCGTCAATCCCTGAGCATCGAATTCTCCAGAATAAGGCTGTGTGACAATAGCGGAAATATTAGGATCATTCTGTAGCTCTTCAAGAATGACAGGTGAGCTTGTTTGCACGACAACAATGGTCTTTTTATTTTTGGCTGAGAAGGCTGACGCAACGTTATGGGCCAATTTATAATCGTTATCCCCTAGATAGAGGTTAGCACGGTCACTTCCCTCCGCAGCACTATTACTAGGATGCGCGCCAACGAAAACCAGAGCATAATCCTGCGTATTTGCCATAGCAGCGATATCCGCGCCAGCTTGTTTAACGATTGTTTTTTCAAATTTAACTGCATTGGATCGGCTGTTGAAGTTTGTAATATTTCCAATTGTAGAAGAATCGGTAGCAATATTGCCATCTTGAGTCGTCGTTAAAAACCGTCCGTTGAAGATACCTGTTTGGAATGCTAAACCATTAGCTACCAAGGAAACCGTACTATCACTGTTCTTTTCAATACGCAATTTTGGCGGTATGGTGCTATTAGTTGCCAAAGTTGTTAGAGAAGTCCAGTCAGGATTAGTCAAGGTCAATACAGCTGAAGAGGTATTGCCTACGCCAGCGCTATTTGTGGTTGGTGCTGTAACCCACAGGCCATTTGCTTTGGACTTCAAGCTATCAGCATTCTGACCCCAGTCCATATCCTCGAATAACTGTGCATCGGTAAATTGGTCATCTGTTGGCGAATAATTTGCTACCAGTTGACTGCCCGCTCCAGAACCTGCTGTCAAGTATTTCCCGTTTTGAACGGATTTCAGTGCAACAACCTCACTGCCATTTGCATATTGCACATTGCTTGCCCCGATCGTATTCAAAATAGAATACAATGAAGTTTTACCAGAATTAGTAATGTTCGGCGTAGCCGCAGAGTATTGAGCCTTCATCCTCATATCTGCGTATATGCCTGTAATTGCTGCTTTCTTATTTTTCACAAGCGGCAAAGCCTGATCGGTATTTTTCAACAAGACCACTGATTCCCTAGCTGCCTGCAGGGCAACTTGCTGATGCGCAGGTGTATTAAAGCTCGTAAGGCTCGTAGAAACATCCTTTGCTTGGTTCGCAAACGGATAATTCAAGGGAACTCCGTTTGCATCTACTTCGTTAAAGAAACCTATGCGGACAAGTTGGTTTACCAATGGCCTACCAGCTTCTTGAACATCTTTAAGTGTAATACCGTAAAGTCCTTCATTTACCGCATTAGCCAGTGTCACGACATCTGTTTTATCAGTTCCTGAGGCTCTCACTGACTCCGAATGAGCCAGAACCATTAGTGCAAGTGCATGCTTTCGATCTAGCGTATATTGCGTATCGTATCCATTGCTAAAGCTAGTGTTGAACAAATGATTTTCACCGTTGAAATCTGGTGAAGAATACATGCCATACCGGGCAATATTGTTCCCTTGAATCAAGTAAGGGGAAATAATATTGGGTATGCCGTTAGTACGCCCAAAGGAGGTCATAACACCAGAAACGGAGCCGGAAGCTAGGCCTTTAAATGCGGAAGGAGTCTGATATTCGTAGATGGCTCTTGCGCCTGCAGCTGTGCTGGAAGTCTGACGAAACCACTCTGCATTATATAATGAGTAATGTTTCGTACCGACAACCGCACGCTGCCAGAAACCGTCATTGCTATTACTTTGATTCGTACCAGCTAGTCCAGCCGCCATATTATCGACCATAGTAGCTGCCAAATAAGGATCTTCTCCATACCCTTCAGGAAACCGGCCGTTCAATGGATTGATCCGAAGATCCGAAAGCGCGGTGAATGCTATGGGCTTTGAAGCGTTCGCGCCGTTATGAATGTTAGCAGCACCTTGTTTGACGTTGATTTGACTAATCTTTTCGCTTCCCATGACTTGACCGACCTCAGTTAATAAATCCTTGTTCCATGATTGTCCCAAGGCTACTAGAGCCGGAAAGTCTGTCGATACCCCATACACGTTGTCTGCTGCCGCTAGCCCTCCGGGAATTACCTTCCCCTTATTCGGATTATCAGCCATAACCATCGTATAGTTATCACGAATTCCAGTTGCGTAAAGTGCAGCGCCCTCAAGTCCTATGTATTCGAAATAAGCATCTACGAAAGCATTAAGGTGGTCCGGATTACCGTCGAATAGCGGCATACCGTCGAAAACTCCACCTACTTGTTTATTGAAAGTAATACTACTTGCAGAAACTAAAGTTGGAATAACTACTACTGAAGAAAACGCTGACATGGATAAAGTAAGTGCAATACCAAGGGTCGCAGTCCGCTTGCAGAGCATCTTCGACTTAAAAAGTTTTTTCATCTTCTACTTTCTCTCCTTGTTTCATATTAGTATCCCAAGTAATGCGCTCCCACAGGAATTCATAATCTGTGAACCTAAGTAATGAAGGCGAAACGGTGTTCTTTCTCAAATCTCCTTTCTGTATAATGTAAAGTGTCTACACTATCCAATTACTTTTTTTCTAACAATTCAATCGTAAACGCTTTCATATATATCCACAATCTACGCATTCTTCTGTTGACGTCCAATTTTTTCGGGTGAATTTTTCCAAATCGATCTACTTAATAAGGGAGAAAACCTCTATCGAGACCATTCAAAGATGAGCGACCGCGTTTAGATAAAGGTTTTATCGCCAAATAGAAAAACGGAGTCCTTTGTGGATCTCCGCTTGTTTTTTATTTTTGATATTGTTCGTCTAAAGCATTCTGAAGTTTGAACATATACATTTCAGGCGAATAAGTCGACCCTGCAACGAGAAGCTGAGCATTATCCCACGCGGTCAATTGTGTTTTTGAATCGAAGAACGCTTCGAACCAGAGTGCTCCTCTTTTGGCAGAGTCAAACCTTTTTTGAACCATCTGAGTCAAAGGAGGTACTTCTTTTGGCATCGTTTCAACTTTAAATCCTGTAATCATCCCTAAGTCGTTCATCGCACGATCTCCGTATGAGCTAAACACAGCCTTCATCCAGTCTCCCACAGTCGAATCATAAGCTGCTTTAGAGAAGGAAGTTGTTAATCCTGTATTCATTGCGTAATCGTCAAGCGTTCCCATACCGTCCTTCACAAGGGGAATATTAAAAAAACCGATATTCTCGGTGCCAATTTTATTTATTACTGGATTATTGAAATCACGCAATTCCCAGCTTCCCGTATAAATCATAGCTGCCTTGCTTTGGAAGAACATATCTTTAGCTGATTTGATGTCAACGGTATTAACATTTGATCCAAAATATCCTTCGTTGTTCATTTTTTGAACGACCTGAGCAGCTTCGATAAAACCAGGGGATGTGACCTTAATCTCCCCTTTACTGACACGATCCATTACGTTTGGTCCGTATTTCCTTATGACATAACTACCAATATAACGAGTAATCGGCCATTTATCTTTACCAGCAACGGCATATGCCTGAATTCCTTGCTGCTTTAATATATCTGCGGCCTTTAACATGTCATCCCACGTCGTTGGCTCGCTAAGATTATTATCGGCAAATATTTTCTTATTGTACCAGAATCCCTCGATGTTCATTTCAAGCGGAAGTGCATACAATCCCCCACCCCTAATCTGCTCTTTCAATAACTTTACGGCGGCAGGATTCAGCTTATCGTAAATGTCTAGTTCTTTAAATGTTTTCTCCAGATCAAGAACTTCGTTCAGCATGTTTTGAAGCGGTCTTCCCGATTCGAAAGAAAATAACGTTGGCAGATCATTACTTGCAGCGAGCAATTGCACTCTTTGACGCAAATCCACTTGAGCGACCGTTTCAAAGCGGAAGTTTACCATTGAGTCCGTCTTCTCATACTCCTTAGACAAATCCTCGATAACTTTAGCTGCGCCCCCTCTTGCTGTGGTTAAATAACGAATCGTCTTCTCCTCCCGTTTATTCGATCCTAAAGAAGATTCGTTTTTAGCAGATAAACTGAATAGCCCGCAGCCGCCAACAAACATACTAAGCGCAGCCGAAAGCAACACGGTGATTATAACCCTCTTCATGATCCCTACCTCTTTCCATGCCAACTATTTCCTTCGCTGAATGTCCGATATTGTCTACGAGACAATATCAGATTACTTTATATAGCACGCTAAAGAAAGAGGAAAAGTCAAACCGCAAGGCAGAGATCTTTTTTTTTTGAACATTCTATAGAAAATAGAGACAAAATAGTATTTTATCATAGGAACTATAAAATTCTCACTAACCCTTAACTGAACCAGCCGTCATACCAGCTACTATTTTCTTATTAAAGAAAACGAATAACAGCAGAGGCGGAATTGTGATCAGTAAAATATTCATGAAAAGCAGGTTCCACTGTGTGACAAACTGACTTTGGAAATTATACAGGGTCAATTGTACCGTAGCATTCTTGGATCCTGGAAAGAAATATAAAGGATTCGTAAAATCATTGAAAATACCAACGGAAGACGTAACAATGATCGTAGCTGTAACGGGTTGAAGCAGTGGAAGAATCATTCTAAAATACAATTGCCCGCCTCCGCAACCATCCACAATCGCAGCTTCATCGATCTCTCTGGGAATGGCTGACATGAAACCTTTATACAGCAGCACACAGAAAGGGAACCCCAGCGCAACTTCGACAAGGACAAGCCCTGTCATCGTTTTGAACAATCCCAGACCATCCAGCACCCAGATCGTCGGAACGATGGCAGGAGGAATAATTAAACCAGATAACACGAAAAAGTTAATCCAAGGTGTCGCTTTATCTACCCTGCGCTGCATCACATACCCTGCCATTGAACACACCAGAATCAGAACAGCGATTGAACATACCGTCAACACGGTACTGTTATAGAAAGCGCGAAGCAGCATGTAATCTCTCGCTGTAATGACTTCTCGCATATTATCGAGGAAATGAATGGAGCTAGGCCACTTTAAATTTAATAAGGAGGACTCCTGTTTATCTTTGATCGCATTCACAATGACGAAATAAAACGGCACCCAGAACACGATAACGGTTGCTCCAATCGCAAATGCCTCCAACCAAAATGATTTTCTCGCCTTCATAAATTCACCTCTGAACGATTGAGATACAGGTAAAGCGGGAATGCAAATGCGGTTACAACGAGGAACAAAATCACGTTACCCGCCGTAGCAAGTCCGTAGAATCCGCCTTGATATTGCTTATAGATAATGGAAGCGATCAGGTCGGTTGTAAATCCAGGCCCGCCCTTCGTCATGGCCCACACAAGATCGAAAGATCTTAAACCACCGATGAAGGATAAAATAATAACGGAGTTTGTTGCTGGTCGACTCAGCGGAACGATAATGTTCCAAAATTTATGAAACGCATGCCCTCCATCGATCTGAAGCGCTTCGTAATATTCGTCCGGAATAGAAAGGATACCTGCAATATAAATGACCGTAGCGAATCCTACACCTTTCCATACATCAACCAAAGCAACAGAGAGTAGAGCAATTCGCTTACCTCCTAGCCAATCTGGCCCAGACATCCCCAAAGCTGAAATTGTTGCATTAATCACACCTTGTGTTGGATGCATCATCATGCTGAATGTAATACCAACCGCTATGGTACTTAACAAAGTTGGGAAAAAGATTACCGATCTTAAATAGCCTTTGGCTCTTATTTTGGATGTTAAGAAAACGCCAAGTAACAATCCAATCACAACCTTTAAAACACATGTTACGAGAGCATAGATAAGTGTGTTCTTGAAACCAATTGTAAGGGCAGGCTCTTGAAAGAAGGTAATGAAGTTATCAAGTCCGATAAATTGCCAATCCAGTAATGTCCATCTAGTTAAACTGAAAAAGAACGACATCACCGTAGGGACAATAAAAATGATGAAATATATGATCGCTGCGGGCAAAATGAATGCGTAGGTATACGTTCGCTTCATTATTTTGGTCATCGCATTCCCACCTCTCCATGAATGAGGTCGGCCCTGCTGGGAAGCTCACATGGCCGACTCCATTTATTTTTCTAATTGATTATTACCAACCCTGAAGCCCGAGCTGTTTAGCTTGCTTCTCTACGTCTTTATCATACGTGGCCGCATTCTCTTTCGCTGTTTTGAATCCTGCTCCTACTTCAACCGTGATTTGCGGAAGACTAGGCCCTTTAATTGGGGAGACAAATTCGAGTGCTGGAGCCGTTTTTCCTGAATCAAAGTACGGAAGCATATCTTTCACGACCTGAGCAACATTGTCTGGTAGCTTAGCGCCTTTCACCACATAAGGACCTGTAGGTTTGGATACAACTGCCGTTGCTGTCAAAGCATCTTGTGTGAGGGAGAATTCAACGAACTTTTTCGCCTCAGGAATATGCTTGCTTTTGCTGTAAATATAGTCTCCGTTTGGCATCCAAACAGTCAATCCATTGCTATCCGCACTTTCTCCAGGTTGTGCAAAGAAACCGATATCTTTCATTTTGTCTGGATAATTCTGTTCTAGTGTCGGGATCGCGAATGTCAGCATCGGCAAATGCGCTCCTTTCCCTTCTGCCAGCATCTTCAATCCAGCATCATAGCTTGTCGCAGTCAGGTCCTTGTTCATATAGCCTTTCTTCGCTAATTCTTCCAACTTCTCGAAGCTTCTAAACGCCGCAGGAGACTTGCTGAAATTTGTTTTGTTAGCCGTATAGTTATCAGCAAATTTAGGATCTAGTGCCTGAACGTTATAAAAATCAGCTAGAACGACTAATTGCGAAGTCCAATCATCTTTATAAGCGCCGATAACCGGTGTAATATTGGCCGCTTTAATTTTCTCATTATTAGCGATCAATTCCGCCCATGTCTTCGGAACACTGAGACCGAGATCAGCATATATTTTTTTGTTATAAAACCAACCGCCGCCCATCGTTGCTCCAGCTGGTGCTCCATAAATCTTCCCTTTGTAAGTGACTGTTGGTTTGAACGAATCGACGACATTTTGCATAAATGGCTCATTGGTTACATCAAGGATGTTTTGATCTGGATTCAGGGCCTGCATTAACGAACCAGAATTATAGGAAAATACGTCTGTCATCTCGCCAGTTGAAAGACGTGTTTTAACCAAGTTATCGCCTTCTCCTCCACCTGGGCGGGTCTCAAGTTCAACATGAATGTTTGGGTTCTTCTTTTCGAAAGCAGCAATTAGTGCATTGGCGCTGTTGACTGCGTCTTGCGAATTATCTACAAGAAAAGAAATCGTAACTTTCTTAGCAGGAGCCTCAGAAGCTGGAGCAGTGCTTGTAGCTGGGCTTGCCGCCGCACTGCTTGCTGCTGGCGTTGTGCTCCCATTGCTGCAACCTGCTAGTACACCTATTAGTAAAACTGTTGTTGAAGTAACCCCAATTGTTTGTAACATCTTTTGTTTGACCATTTTGTTTTCATTCCTTTTCTTGTTAAATTTGCTTTCTGTACGTATCGTAAGCGTTTTCTTTATCTTCGACAATTGCTTCATTCTTTAGTAACGTCCACTTTTTTTAGGTTAAAAACAAAAAAACGGATCCCTGAGGATCCACAGAAACAAAGGCAAACAGTGACAAACGTATAGCCGCTGTCACTCCTCTGGTTTACTTAGTTGCACATCAATCGCTTTCTGAAGCTCTTCCATATAAGATTGTGCTGTCATGCTGTCGCTACTAATCAGCAGTTGTGCATTGTCCCATGCAACAGATTGCGTCTTCGAATCGAAATTCGCTTCGAACCACAATACCGCGCGTTTCGCAGACTCTATCTTCTCCTGCACCATCTGGGTCAATGGGGGAATTTGTGCAGGCATATGCTCGACTTTGAACCCTGTGATTAACCCGCTATCCTTCATGGCCCTATCGCCATACTGACTGAAAACGGTTTTCATCCATTCGCCGATAATAGGATTGAAAGCTTCCTTGGAGAACGAATTCGTTAGTCCTGCGTTCATAGGAAACTCATCCAACGTCCCACTCCCATCCTTCACGAGAGGAATATTGAAATATCCGATGCCTTCTGATCCAAGCTTATTTCGGACTGGATTATTAAAATCACGCAGTTCCCAACTACCGGAGTAGAACATGGCCGCATTCCCTTGTAGAAATAAATCAATAGAAGATTGTGAATCTATCGTATTTGCATCTGGACCAAAGTATCCTTTCTTACTCATGTCATAAACAGTCTGTGCGGCTTCCACGAACCCCGGGGCTGTCACTTTCATCTCACCTTTTTCAACACTTTCCATCACATCAGGGCCATATTTCCTTACGGCATACCCACCTATTAGCCTTGTAATTGGCCATTTTTCTTTACCTGCCACAGAGAACGGCTGAATACCATTTTTAATAAACAGGTCAGCAGCCTGAAGCATGTCATCCCATGTACGGGGTTCTTCGATTCCATACTTAGCAAACAGTGATTTATTATACCAAAATCCTTCAATGTTGAGTTCCAAGGGCAATGCATACAGACCACCGCCATGGGTCTGTTGTTTTAATAAATTAACCGCAATGGGATTCAATTTCTCATAAATCCCCAGATCCTTGAATGTTTTTTGAAGATCGAGCACCTCGCTCATCAAGTTACGAAGAGGCCTCCCCGACTCAAAGGAAAACATGGTTGGCAGATCGTTGCTAGCTGCAAGCAGTTGAATGCGTTGCCTGAGACCAGACTGTCCAACATAATTGTATTCAAGCTTTACATTGGGATTTACCTTTGTATATTCCGCACTTAAATCCGTAATCACCTTTACCGTTCCCTCGGATTCTAAGTTTGAAGTTATATAGGTGATATTGGTAAGTTCATCCTCCTTAGGTACCGTAGAATGGGTTTCCTCTGCACGACAACCGACTAAGGTGGCGAAGAGCATAACGAAAATAGAACTCATAAGCATCCTTCTCATCTTTTGCTCAAACCCCTCTGCCCTTATTCAGATTTTCTATGCGTCTCACGATACTGACCTGGTGTAACACCGGTATACTTCTTAAATACTTCCGTAAAATGCCTATAATGATAATAGCCGACTTTTTCACTCACTTCGTTTATCAATAACCCGTCAAGAAGCAGCGTTTTGGCTTGCTCCATTCTCATTCTTGTTAAATATTTAATATAACTTAGTCCCTTGGATTCTTTAAAGAGCAGGCTAAAATAGGTAGCGTTCATCCCCACATGTGAGGCTACTTCTTTTAGCGATATATCTCGATTATAGTTAAGCGCCATGTAACTTACAGCTTTGTCGACAGAGTCATGCTTAATCCGCTGACGAGTATCGATCATCGATTTCATGATTCTATCAATATGATCTCGAAACCATCCTATAATTTCATCCAATGTTACAAGTTTTCGCAATTGAACATGGGGGAACTGATCCGCATCCATGATTTTTGCCATATCAACCCCTGCCTCTTTGGCCGCTTCCCAGCCTAGATAAACGAGTTTGAGGATTTCTAATTCGAGCAACCGCTTTTCCAGATTCTTCGCTTCAAAAGACTGCTTAAAGCGTTCTAGTTGTTGGAATACCCCTTTGGTATCACAAGTCCGGATGTAAAATACGAATAACTCTTCCCACGCCGTCAAGCCATCTGGCAAATCCCCGCACTCAGCGAGATCCTCATATCGTGTCCATCCCTCTCCCTCTAGATACATTCCGTATCGTAGCGCACTTTGAGCTTCCCTGTAGCTTTTGGTAGCGTCGGCTAGCTTCACATACGTTCTTCCTGAACCAACTGAAACGCCACCAGCGTGTTCTGCCCAATTGTTCATGCTTTCCTTTAATGGCTCGGTAGCCGGATTCACATGGATAACAAGTGCTATATACTCACTGCCATTCCGAACTTTGATCACACGGTAATCGTCATTTTCAGTCAGATAACCCTTTTCCGAAGAACATGCCAAGACGGTAACCCCAGCAATACCAGTTGCATTAACACCTAATGTAGACAGCCATTTCACTTCTGCTTCTGCGCCCATAAGCAAGAGATCTAAAGTTGCCTTTTCTAGTAATTCCTTTTGTTTATTCATTTGAATATTAACTTTCTGGAGTGCTTCTTGGATCTTCCGAAGGGTAATGGGTTTCTCAATAAAATCGATGACACCGATTTTAAGCGCTCGCTTCACATACTCAAACTCATTAAATCCACTAAAGACAATACATATGGTATCAGGCGCTTCTTGCGTAATGATCTCTAGGAGTTGAAGCCCATCCATACCAGGCATCCGGATGTCTGTGAAAATGATGTCTGGCCGCACCGAGCGAAATACGGCTAATGCCTCTATCCCATTTGCCGCTGTGCCCGCTAGATCAATCCCATAGTGAGACCAGTCAACCTTCGTTTGAAAGCCTTGGAGTACGATGAACTCATCGTCAAATACAACCGCTTTACGCATCCTGTTCACTGTCCTTCCGTATGCAACCTGATTCGAATATCAATCTTGGTCCCCTCATTAGGCTGGCTTGCGAATGTAAAGGAGCTTTGGTTCCCATAATACAGCATCACACGTTCACGAACATTCCGTAACCCATACCCTTGCTCAATCAATGTCAAATCTTCAATCCCAACGCCGTCATCTTCAACTGTAAAAATAACCACGTCCTTGCCTTCTCGTCGCGCAGTAAGTCTAATGGTTCCAGGACCGATTTTGGGCTCTAAGCCATGATAGATCGCATTTTCAACCAATGGCTGAAGCAATAATTTCAGAAAATCAATTCCCATTAGGGAAGGATCAACATGTTCTATGTAAGTAAAGCGATGATTAAATCGGATATTCTGGATGGTCATGTAGTGCTCAATATGCTTTAATTCTTTGAAAAAGGGTATCGTTTCCTTCCCTTTATTCAAACTTAATCGGAAGCTCTCGGATAAGGAATCCGCCATTAGCGCGATATCCGGCGTATCATGCATGATCGCCATCCAATAAATTGAATCTAAGGTATTATATAAAAAATGAGGCTTTATTTGTGCTTGCAGCGTGTTAAGTTCAGCTTCTCTTTCCTTTAATTGAGAATCAATAAGCCGTTCACCCAATTGCACATTTTCGATAGCCATCCGCTTAAATGTTTCTCCTATTGTCCCAACTTCGTCAGCTTCGAAATTTCCAAACCAATTCTTTACACCTGTCGACCATTCTAAGATCATTTTCTTCAGCTGTAGTAAGGGGCGAGTAATCGATCTGGCAATCCAAAATGCAAAAAGGAGTGAAATGAAAGCGATGATAGCCGAAATGATAGCTGTTGCAACGCCAATACGGTTCGATTGCTTCAGTAACTCTTTGGCCTCAATAATATGCATGAACGTCCACCCTGTTGTTTGATTCGTATATCTCGTAATCAAGTATCCTGTCTGCTCAAGGTTTTGGACCAAGTTTTCCATACCATCTTCTATAGACACTTCCTTCAACACATCAATTTTATTGGCATAAACCATACTGGAGCTACTAGAAGCAATCGGATTCATTACTAAGAAGGAACTGTTATCACTTTCATGTATAACGGTTTGAAACATACTCTTTTTAATATTCGTTACCAGTAAGCCAATGGGCTCACTCTCTAGATTGTCCGGGTCGCGCAACAGTTTTACACTGGAAAAAGATTCTTTAGAGGTATAAGGATCCAGCACATTATAACTGAAGAAAACTTCCTTCCCCCTTGCTCTGATGACGGGATCATACCACTCTGTCTTAGAAATGTTCATCCGAGTTTGATTCGTTCCATAAAGTCCAGCGCTCTCAGATCTACCATAACAAGTCGAATGAAATTCCCGATCAAATAAACAAACAGAATCAAAATACTGTGAATCTACTAGGTTACTCAAAACAATATGTTCCAGGCGCTGTACGGTACGGACACCAATTGTTGAAGCCGCTCCATTTCTGCCGCTTTCAATTAGCTGTTCTCTTAATTGATTATCCGAAAGGACAACACGATTCATATTAATGACATTCCGCAGGAGCAAATCCGCAACTTCACTTGCCGTTCTTAAATGGTTCTCATTCGTCTGTTCATGGTTTTGAACTAAAGTATCTTTTGCAATATTAAATGACACAAATCCAAGAACACATAGAGGCATTACCGATAACGTTATCATCGCCACTAGAAAACGAGTGCGTATCTTTTTAGGTTGTAATTTTCCTAGAAACCTTCTGAATAGCTTCATTTGAGAGACCCTCTTCTATAAAAAAACTACATTCTGTACGTATATTCATCTTACATGAATTAGGTAGACTCTGTAAGTCAGGTTTTTTTATGACATATCAGATTTTTTCAGGTTAACCCTATGCTTGTCGTCTTCCAACAAAAACAAAGTTGACAAGAACACCCATTTTCATAAGGAATCCTGGTCAACTTTTCAATTTGTAAATCTTCAAGCGTAGATATGTCCAAAAAATGTGGATCAACACAACGACCTTTATTTTCCACCTTCATTCGTTTTCATTCTGCAGTATAACAACCTGCAAAATTTCATTATTGTGACGATAAATTTTCACTTTAGTAATCAACAATGTCAGTCATAAAACAAAGTCCAGGGATAGATAGTTTACTCATCATTATTGAATGATTAAAGCCCTACGATTATTATCGTAAGGCCGATATTATTCATATTAATGAACCAACCACCCATCCCGAAACCTTACAACCCGCTTTGCACGAATGTATGATAGACTCCCCAAAACCACCACGGGAATCGTCCCAATCAGTAACGTTAGTAAAAGAAGTCGCATCAAATACTTTGATGATAAAAGTTTAAACATAAGGGGGGACACTCCTTCATTCATCAAAAGCCTATACCTGCAATAGCTTATTTCGGACATAACTAAGATGTCGGTACATATGAGTAAACGCTTCATGTGGATCCCGATTAACGAGTGCATTATAGATATCTGTATGAAATTGGACCGTTACATCACGTTCACGTTCCCTAACTTGTCTGTCCATTTTGTCAAAGCTTATAAGCAGCGGATCTATCATACCTTCAATGATCGGATTGTTCGCACTCAATGCAATAATCCGATGGAATTCCTTGTCCACTTCCGCATAATTGTTATCTACACTGCCCGCAATTTCATCAATAGTTTCTTTCAATCGTCCCAACTGCTCGTTCGTAATCTTTTCTGCCGCCATGGCCACAAGTCCCAGTTCTAAAGCCATACGTGCTTCGATGATCGCAGGAAGGTTGCCAACGGACAAAGCCAGCATTACCGAGAACGGATTGCTGCCTATTTTATTATTGAAATGGGTTCCACCACGTGTTTTTCGCGTAATCACTTCAAGTGCTTCAAGCGAACTTAAAGCTTCCCGCAGAACTGGCCGACTCACGCCTAACATATCGATCAGTTCCATCTCGGACGGCAGTTTATCTCCAGGTTTAAGCTGTCCGCTGATCAGCAGCTGAACAATACTATCAATGACTTGCTTGGGCAGCGTGTTTCGTTTAATAGACCCCAATTCTACGCTTCCTTTAAGTTCTACCATAATTGCCCTTCTTTCTTTGCTGATTAAAGTATATAGTCATATTGTAAGATGAATTAAATAAAATAACAATGTTGTCCTATTGCCATGATATATTATTTCATCTTGATTCCAATACTTATCAATCTGCATAACCTAGCTGTGGCAGCATGAATAAGCTCTTCAGCCGATACGATACATTACTCTAAATCCATAGGCCGGGGCACAATAATCATCAGAGCATCAATTCCATGTTGAAGTACATCCTCAGCGCCTTTACCTAAACCGGCACCGTAGCACTAGGGAATACGTCCCGAATCCCTCGTTCCATCGCATCAGCAACAGCAAGGGCAGATAAGCTTCCTTTATATGAATCGGGTGCCAATATAATTCGCATCGCGTTTCTCTCCTCTCTTTCTTGCATACAAAAATCTGATACTTCTATACTAACAAAGAAAACCCCTTATAGATGCTAAGAGGTTTACAACTGCTGCTTATCTTTTAACTTCAACCTTTGCCATTTTCTCGTAGTAACGAATCAAGCTCCCGTGGTCACAATCACCCATTCCATCCATCTTCAAGGCCTGCATCATTTCCATAACGGCAGCCGTCAGTGGTAGAGGCTCGCCTACTTCATGCGAAGTTTCCAAGACGTTGCTCAAGTCCTTTATATGCAGGTTGATACGGAATCCCGGATCAAAATTGCGGTCCATAACGAGCGGAGCTTTCGCATCTAAAACGGTACTGCCGGCCAAACCGCCGCGAATCGCCTGATAAACGAGCTCAGGTTGTACACCAACCTTGCTGGCAAGCACGAATGCTTCGGACATCGCGGCAATGTTAATAGCAACTACGATCTGATTAACCAGCTTGGTCACATTCCCTGCTCCGATGTCTCTTGTACGTATGACAGAGGCTGCCATTGCTTTTAACACAAATATTTCAACGACCAATGCCGGCACAATACTCGCTGTTGAAGCGACACAACCTACAGCACCGCAAACCAATGAACCTAAGATCATGAGCTGCTCATGATCCAGTCCATAAAATTCTCCGTTACTGCCTAAAGAAAGGATACCGTGCACCCTTCCTGCGATAACGTGCTCGACTACTCTTCATAGTCCCTGCTCTTTCACACATTCATCAGCATCAACCGGTGTAACGATAGGTGGAATGACATCGAGAATAAGACTATAGTCCACTGTAATCTCTCCTCCATTTCATTTTATTATCTCGATTACCGTACAAGGCAAGGTTGTTTATGATCGAATTTCCAGCCAGGAATCAAATACTGCATTGCAATCGCATCATCGCGCGCTCCAAGCCCTTTCTCATTATAAAGCTGGTGCGCTTTTTCAATTTCAACCATATCAATCTCAATGCCCAAACCTGGCTTGTTAGGAACTTCCACCATGCCACCAACAATTTGGAACGGTTCTTTGGTCAAACGCTGCCCGTCCTGCCAAATCCAATGTGTATCGATAGCTGTGATTTTTCCCGGTGCAGCGGCTGCGACATGGGTAAACATGGCCAACGAAATATCAAAATGATTGTTAGAATGCGAGCCCCACGTCAGCCCCCATTCATGACACATTTGTGCGACTCGAACAGAACCTTGCATCGTCCAGAAGTGCGGATCAGCAAGTGGTATATCAACCGAATTCAGTTGAATCGCGTGTCCCATCTGGCGCCAATCCGTGGCGATCATGTTCGTAGCCGTCGGCAGCCCAGTAGCACGGCGAAACTCTGCCATTACCTCACGTCCAGAATAACCATTTTCAGCTCCGCAAGGATCTTCCGCATAAGCCAATACATGGTTTTGATCACGGCAAAGGCGAATTGCTTCAGACAAAGACCATGCTCCGTTAGGATCCAGCGTTATTCTCGCTTGGGGAAAACGTTCGGCTAACGCGGTGACGGCCTCGATCTCCTCTTCTCCTCGAAACACGCCGCCCTTTAGCTTGAAGTCGTTAAAACCATATCGCTTGTATGCCGCCTCAGCCAGTTTAACGACAGCTTTAGGTGTAAGCGCTTCCTCATTGCGCAATCGTGTCCAGTCATCCTTGCCATCCTGTCCGCTCAAGTAAGGTAGATCCGTTTTATTTCGATCTCCGATATAGAACAAGTAACCTAACATCTCTACGCGTTGACGTTGCTGGCCTTCTCCAAGGAGCGCAGCTACAGGAACACCGAGGAATTTCCCCAGAAGATCTAACAGTGCAGCTTCCAGAGCAGTAACGGCGTGAATCGTGATGCGTAGATCGAAGGTTTGTAAACCACGTCCTCCAGCATCTCGATCAGCAAACTGCTTGCGTACTGTATTCATAATGTTATTGTATTGACCTATGGATTGACCAATGACGAGCGCCCGTGCATCCTCTAGTGTTTGTCGAATCTTATCACCACCTGGAACCTCACCAACACCCGTATGGCCTGCGTTATCTTTAAGAATGATAATGTTGCGTGTAAAGAAAGGAGCATGTGCACCGCTGAGATTAAGCAGCATACTATCGTACCCCGCTACAGGGATTATCTGCATTTCCGTAATAATCGGCGTGTCTGAAAAACGGTTATTCATTTGCTCATGTTTCATATCCTGCATCAAAGTGTTCTCTCCCCTTCATTTAATTATATAAAATAAGGAATCGGCTTGCTTCATAAGTCATATTGTAAGACAAATTAAAATATACGTCAATTTATTATTTATGATCAGCGAACGTCTCTTGTGCGGTAATCGGTACATCTTCTTGACCTCTATCGATAAACGGAACAAATTCTTGTCTTTGATCGATGACAAGAATTTGTTCCGTTTCCCCCGCCTAGAGTAAAAACGTCGTAGAATTTAAGCACGAAGGCAGTTGATTGACAGGTGAAATTAAGAGGAGTCCCGGGCTCTTATGTCAAGAATGATCATTCGTCATCGAAAAAGATAAGCTTCCATGTTGGTATCAAAAACAATGATCTTGCCCGTATCGTCGTAGTCCAATCATTCACCTGTCCCCCTAAACGATGATAAACATTTTCGGTATCACTCCTATTCATGGTACACCGTAGAACCGTATGTGACTAATGGACTTGAAGGGAAAAGGCGCGACATGCGGTATCTTTTCTCATTTCGTTTTAACCTGCACGCCCCCCTGTCTAGCAATATGATCAGCTGTACGAATAGCAAGCGCGATCGTAGTCAATGTTTGATTCTCAGCTCCGATGTAAGGCAGAGCGCTATTGTCGGCCACATAGAGGCCGGAGACTCCATGAATTTGACCGTATGGGTTCGCTACGGAAGTATTGGGATCGTCTCCGATTCGGCATGTGCCCGAGTCATGATGCAAATCGCCGAGCGGAGTCAGGCAAATAGGCGGTCTCCCGTTCTTGGCAACCAAATGTACACCCGTGTCTTTGGCAATGCGCTTTATCCCTTTCGTCATTTGATCCACGACGCTCCAATCTGCCTCGCTCAAGGAAAAATGAACCTTTATTTCAGGAACACCGTACTCATCAATTTTGTCCGGATTCAGCGTAATCCGATTGTCGAATCTCGGTTCGACTTTGCCATACCCATAGAAGTTGACCGTGGTTTCACCAGTTAGTGGTCTTTCAACGCTAATCGGATACCAATAGAAGGCTTCGGGCCCGGTCATTAATACGGAATAAGGAGTATTCGGTTCCTGCGGTATCATAACATTCAGCGGACCCCAAGGAACAGGAAAATCAGAAGTGGATATCGATCCTGTTGCTTGCACGAAAGTTTGATTCGTCAGAAAGTGCCCCAATGCCCGGTGCTGAAATCCCGAATGCAAGAGCAAGCGCGGCGTCTCGAACGTACTCGCGCTCACAACAACGGTTTTGGCTTTTAGGTTGTAAGCGGTTTTATCCGGTGAAACGACCGTAACTCCCGTGACTTTTCCGTTATCTTGAAGAATCTTTGTAGCACGTGCGTTGATCGCCAAATCGAAAGGCCTCTGATTCAGAGCTCTGGCAAGTAAGGAAATGGAACTCGTAAACATGTCTGTATGGATTTGCCCGAGAGACTGAGGCACAATATCAGCCGCAATCGGAAGAGGAGCCGCTTTCGAATAACCGCGCATCCATAACCGCTCCAGTAAAATTTCCGTGAACGACGCTCCCTCGGCGAAGGCTCTAGTGACATTCATGACTTGTTCTGCAATGCCGTAATAGCTTTCCATCTCATGGACAGGTATTGGCCACTTCGCCAGATCCCACGCATGTAACCGAGGAGTAAACGCATACCAGAATAACGTTCTGCCTCCCAACGCAAATAGCTGTCTGGCCCCCGGATATTCGGGTAACGAACCAGGCAGCGGCTTGGATAAGTAACTAAAATAAGCTACGAGGCGATCTTGGTTTAACGTCGATAAGTTTCGGGCATGCGTTGGGATGATCTGGTCGCCCCGTTCAATGATGCCAATTCGTTTCTTTTCCCTCTTCCATTGTTCGCAGAGTCTCCAGAGCACAGATCCTCCCCCGGCTCCCGTACCGATGATTAGAACATCATATTCCTGCTGAGCCATCTCGGAGAGCGGCGTGAGGGGAATCCAGTTGTTCAGCGTTTCTGCTGATGCAACTGGGCAAGTCGGTAAGGAATCAACCGTTGAAGCTCTTGATGTTGTTTCGGAAGGAAGATAAACTGACATGCCGGTGATGTCGAGATCAGGATGTGGAATATGCGGATTGAGCACAATGAGCTCCTCAACGGATAAAGCGTTTTTTATCGCAATAGCTCTAAGTGTTTCTTGCATGTTAGAGACCCATATCTTCAAAAACTCTCACTCTCCATCCGGCCTAATATTGTAACTTAACCTTTCAAAGTTATCACTTGAGCTTGTGATCAAAACGTTGCGAATGGCGCTGTGTTGCCGAAGGTCGCGCTGCTCCGTGAGCGGATGCCGCCCAACGCACCGCATTGGCGATTACCCGCAAAATTTGTTTATGATAATAGGTCGGATAAGCTTCATGTCCAGGTCTGAAATAAAATATTTTCCCAAGACCGCGCGTATAGGCACACCCGCTTCGAAACACTTCACCACCTTCGAACCAGCTTATAAACACAAGCTCTTCCGGCGCTGGAATGTCAAAAAACTCCCCATACATTTCCTCCGGCCTGAGATCGATATACTCTCCGATACCTTGTGTAATTGGATGGGCAGGATTGACAACCCACAGAAGCTCCCTTTTCGCATCTTCCCGCCATTTTAAGTCACAGCTGGTCCCCATCAATCTCTGAAATAGTTTGGATCGATGTCCGGAGTGAAGGACGATCAAACCCATTCCCTGCAATACCCTTCTTTGAATGCGTGTGACGACTTCATCAGAGACCTGATCGTGCGCTAGATGACCCCCTGAACGGTACACTTGCTATCTGCTTAATGCCGCCTGGCGGGGATAACCACGAAGCAGGAACATGCCGAATGGGCGATGATCCCTCTATTTCAGCCACAAATCGATATGGTCAAATTCATGGGATTTCAGGTCTATACGTCGCCGATAACAGTGTTCTTCCTTCCATGGGCGCAGTGAATCCAACATTGACTACAGTAGCTTTGGCAATCCGAACAGCCGATTACATCTGTAAGCAAATCCTCTGAGCCTTGGACCCGAGCGATTCGGGTTATTTTTTTTGTCCTTTCCCTTACCCCCAGTGTATGCCTAAATAAAAAAACAGATGACTGCCCCCAGCGTAAATCCCCATAAGAACTAACTCTACAAATTACATAATTCCCCTGATTCTTGGAAACTTCTACGACAACTCGCGGCGGCTTCATTATTTTGGGTTACTCATCATTGGGCAAGTGAGTAATGTTTTATGTTTAACATAGTAATCGTTCTAGTGATGAAGCATACAACCCAGATAAATTTTTTGCATTGGCAGCTTAAAATTAAGCATTACCTCACGCAAGTTGGCGTATTCGCAGGATGACATAGAAAGCACGGAGTATCCGGATACGTTACGCAAAAGGGCTCTGACCAGTTTCGTTAGAAAGACCGAATCCACTTCTTAGATAGATGTGACGAATGATAGGGGGCTTAACCCGTTGAGATAGGGGAGTGAAAATCACTAAGGGCACCGTGGAGGAAATCAAATTATACCCAAGGAGCTTAATCCACTGGCTGAGTTAAGACAGTAGAAATAAAAGAGTCAACGATGCAGTGTGTTGAATTAGAAGTGGAACTTAATTGGGGAACAAATAACGTGCCTATGAAGAACTTATGATCAGGTAGTTCAATCATTCTTGGGTTGCCAATGTAATCCGTTCCGACTATTCTTAATCCGGCTTCATGAATTTGTTTTTCATATTCCGAACTAAGTCCATAGTTACATCTGAACTGTTCAATTACATTTTCAACTTGATAAATATCATAGATTCTCGAGGGTTTCTTTACTATGACTTCACCTTTTTGGCCGACTAATGAGCAAGCCAGTTTACTAATAACTATTTGATTTGCGTGTGGATCGCGTTCTTCGTGCCCAGCATTCTCCAGCATCATTTTGTTTCTTGCATATTCCATAATGATGTATTGAAATCCACCGCATGTCCCTAACAAAGGTATATTGTTTTCGCGTGCAAATTGAATAATGCTAAGTACCCCATCAACGGAATCTGGGGACCCTGGACCTATCCAAAAACCCTGAAAGATTTCCTTGATGGTATTCAGTTGTTTAATTATGGTAGCTGTAGGAATCCACTCATACTCGATAAAAACGCCTAATTTCCTAAACGAATGTAGAAGTGCATCGTTAGTAGCAATCTGTGATGGATATTCTGGACGAAAGTCACCAACAATCCCAATTTTCATTTTGTATGCCCCTTTCAAATTCAACTAGGAATTCATACCATATGTTAGCAAATGTTTCAATGAGATTATTGAGATTGCCTTTAAATTCTTCAAACATAACTGCCCTTTACTTTAAATGATAAAATGAAAATAAGATCTGCTTCAATGCAGCTCCTGCCCTATAGGTCTTACGTTAGTTTAATCAAAGTGGATTAGAAGAAGTTGTTTCAAACTCCTTGGATAGCCCATTTTATGAATCCAAATATATAGAATAGCACTACAGATGTAGAAATAATTAGGGCAGAAACTGGAATTACTCTTTTACTGATTTTGAACATACCAATTATGCTAAAAAATAAATTTAATATTACAATAAAAGCTGTATATCTCAGCCCATTAGCTGTTAATTGAAGAAATGGCTTGCCTGAAGCTAAACCATATATCATTGAAAATACAATTGTAGTTGTAAGTAGTAGTAACCCAAAGCTTAAAGTAAAATGATTTCCTTTCATCCCCACACCCCGATTCATATTTCAATACCACACTTTCGCAAATAAATAACCTCATTAATATAGACGCTTTAAACACTGCGCTTGTTACGCATATCTGCCCTTTAGTTCAACAGGCTGCCGAAGCCGGCAGCCTGTTGTTATTGTGCTATCGTCTCCCTTTAGTATAACAATGCATCATCTCTGCAGTCCCCGAAAGAGTTAATGCACAATGAGGACTGGGCAACTTGATAGCTGTGAAACCTTGTGGCTGACACTTCCAAGCATCATTTCTTTTATGCCACTTAGCCCACGGCTCCCAATAATAATGAGTTGCTGCTCGGTATCCCCTGCATATTTTAATATTTCATGTGCAGGATCTCCCTTAAGATGAACTGTTTCCGGGTTAATCCCCGCAGATTTTAACTTAGATTTGGCTTGTTGCAGCTGTTCCAAACTCGCTTTCTCCATTTCGTTCAATATTTCTTCCAAGAATTTCTCTGGTACATATGTCATGCCATTCGACACATATTCTTGGCTGACATTAACCAATGTAACTTGAGTTTGTTTGTTTCGGGCTATCTCAATGGTTGCATCGAGTAGTTTGTTCGTTATTTCAGCTTTATCAATGGTCATAATTTTGTCAAACATATTTATCATCCTTTCCGTGGCAGCTCGTAACTATTTCGGCTACCTACAAAACGGTTTCTTGCTGCTCCTATACCGACTAAAAAGAGCAAGACCGCAGCGCCAAGCAGAATGAAAAGTGGCAGGTTCCAACTATTTGTCGCATCATGCAGATATCCTATAAGAGCAGGACCGACTGCGGCAAAAAGATATCCGATCGATTGCGCCATGCCAGATAGTTTCGCTGCTTGATGCGCATTTTCAGTACGTAACCCGAAAAACATCATGGACAAACTAAAGGCGAAGCCTCCACCAATTCCGAGCATGATGATCCACAACAGAATCATATTGGAGCTTCCGTAAAGAAGTCCAATCGTTCCCGTCAAAAGCAAAATGGTTGTAATGACCACTAACAACCGTTGGCTAGACATGCGCCCAGCAATAACGGGGACAATAAAGGCAAATGGAAGCATAGCTAACTGCATGATCGAGAGGTACCATCCTGATTGGTTTGGATCAATTCCTTGCTGCTTTAAAATTTCAGGCAACCATGCGATCAAAACATAGAAAACCATGGACTGTATACCCATAAACAAGGTTACTTCCCAGGCAATGAGGGATTGCCAAACATTCACATCGTTGCTGGCCATTTGTTGACTCGTCGTGGTTGTTTGCTTTGTTTGATTTCTTAATTGGGGTAACCAACAGAGGATTGATACAAAGCTTAGAATCCCCCATATTCCCAATGCTCCCTGCCATTTTAGACCTGCGTTTACGGCTAGAGGCACACTGATTCCCGATGCGATTGCTCCACATAAACTCATTGAAATGGAGTAAACACCTGTCATGGAGCCAATTTTATTTGGGAAATCCCTTTTGATTATACTTGGCAATAATACATTACATACGGCAATTGCGAATCCAAGAATTGCTGTCCCAATAAACAGTTTAGCTGCGCCAGTTAAAGAACGTATTACAATACCTACAGTCAGAAAGAGTAAGGCGATCATTATGATACGTTCAACCCCATACCTTTGTCCTAATTTTGGTACTAGAGGCGATAATAAAGCAAATGCAAGCAAGGGTACCGTTGTGATCAGGCCTGCTAATGTATTTGAAATATGAACGTCATCCCTTATCAGACTCACTAAAGGACTAACTGATGTTAAGGGAGTACGTAAATTAGCTGCAATAACAATAATGCCGAGAATGATCAGCCCTATAGAGGATGGTATGGCTTTATTATTTTGTTTGTTCGGCATTCTTAATTTCTCCTTCCTGAATTCTTACGTATTATTTACTTCCTTCTGATTGAAAAAAAAAACGATACATCCGCGCGAATAAATAAAGTATATTATAATATACTTTATTTATCAATAATTACTTTATAATATACTTTCATTCATCTAAAAACAAAAATACAACTCTGAAATTCCCGTCATGGAATTCAGAGTTGTATTTAATAAGTGGAGTTTTCGACTTTAGAAATCGTACTTTAAGGATATATGGAGCACTGTTTCGCTATCCGTATGATTGGTATAAGAATGAGGACAATCTGCACGAAAACTGATAGTATCATATTGATTCAATGTGTAAATCTCTCCATTGACTTGAATTTCAATGGAACCAGTCATGACTGTCGCAATTTCAGTTGTATTGACATGATGACCTTCAGGCTGATACGAGCTATTTGGCTGTAAGTAAGCCCGACACATTTCAATATCGTTACTTTTAAAGATTGGTTCAATGATCCAATTTTTTTGATCATTAGAAAACCGCAGTCCTTCACCTGCTCGATACAAACTAGCAGAGTCTTCTGATTTGAATAAAGCCAATAGCGGTAAAGATATACCTTTTGAAATTTTCCATATAATCGCCAAAGTTGGATTTGTCTCGCCACGTTCGATATTCCCCAGAGTAAGTTTGCTTACGCCCGTTAGTTCCGATAAGTCGTCTAAGCTCATGCTTTTTTCTTTTCTGTACTTTTTCAAGGCAACACCGATTTGTAATACAATTTCTTTTGATTCATTGATTTCATCCATTAGATTCACCTCAACAAAAAACAGTTATAGCTAGTATATTATTTATTTAAATTCTTTTCCATACGAGTAGTATTTGATGGTGGACTACACTCCTATGAAAAAATAATCTACCCGTTTAGTTTAATGAAACTTCGTCAGTCTAATACTTTATTTTTCAGTCTTAGTCTTAAAAATAACGACGATATAATTCTCTCCTACGCTCACCGCGTAGTTGAGCGTAAATCTGAGTTGTAGATGCTTTCTCATGTCCAAGCATCCCCTGAATAAATTCTAACGGTGCACCGTTATCTAACAATTGACAGGCATAAGTATGACGGAATCGGTGTGGATATACATTCGCAGTGATATCACATCGTTTAGCTAACTTTTTCAAAGACCAACGTATCGTAGGAATCGTCAATCGACGAATAGGATTCGTTTCGGTGACAAACAATGCTTTACAAGTATCATTTCTGTTCTCCAGGTACCTCTTAAGCCAAACCTTACACTCCGTAGTAAAATAAACCTCTCTTTGTTTTGATCCTTTACCATTCACAATAGCAGAGCAGTTCTCCCAGTTGATGTCTTCGAGGTTTATTTTCTGTACTTCTCCAACACGACATCCTGTGCAATATAGAAACTCTAATAAAGCATGCTCTCGATGAGAGTGACATGAAATCTTAAGATGAATTACATCCTCCTCAATTAGAAATTTTGGAATTCGTTTGTCCATCTTTGGTTCTCTCAACTTAACAGAAGGATTCCGCGAGAGATGTCCTTCTTCAAATGCTAAACGAAAAAGGGAACGTACAAATCGAATACGATGGCCTAAACTACTAGGTTTTGGTCTCTCTGATACCTTAGCCAAATAGTCTTTAAGTAAGATTAGAGTTATTTCCTCTAGTTCAAGATCACCAAGTTCAAGAACTAACATCTTTAATTGTAGAGAGTATGCTTTCATTGTGTGTGAACTAAAACCTAAAATACGTTTATCAGCTTCATACAGCATCCACAGATCCCCTAATTTCATATTAAAAACCCTCCCAAGTTTTGTTATCTCTAGTTTTGCTAGAAATAGGAGGCTTTAATCCTATGTTTCAATATTAAGCACTCGAATAGTGATTATCTATCTGCACAGGAATTGGAGACTCTTAATAATGTACGTTAAATAATTTCGGCTTACCCCAAAAATATGATCCTCATGTATTCTAAACAATGAAAAGTAGATTCAAGATTTACTGACGAAACTCTATTAATTAAGACAGAATAAAAAGACTGCACTCACCTAAGGAATAGGTGATTGTAGTCTTTTGGGTTGCCTGCAAATATCATCAAATTAGTATCTAAAGTTTCCTGTAGAACCTGAAACTTGTTGTTCTGCTATTTGTACTAACCGCTTAGTTATGTTGCCACCAATCGAGCCAGCATCGCGTGTAGCGAGGTTTCCATTGTATGCCTGAAGCTGAATCCCTAACTCTTGAGCGACTTCATACTTTAGTTGATCCATTGCTGCTTTCGCTTGAGGAACTGCTAATGTGTTGTTAGCCATGATGTTATTCACTCCTTATCTTGATGTGTTATTACACCTTGGAGTTTAGTGAATATTATACATGCGTTAAGCATTTTGACCTTTTCATTATTTGAAGAAATGCATCAAGATCCTCTTGGGCTAAAACTTCAGGGGAAGCTTGTTGCTTTTGTAATATTAATTCATTATTTTCTTCCCTAAGCCTAATGTTTTCTTGAAGCAACTCATCATACTTTTGCATTTGGTCATTGGCTATTCTTATGATCTTTTGCAAAGCTTCATTATAAGAAATAGACTGTTCAACTGGAATATCCGCGGATAAACTAACACTAGATATAGTAACTACTTGCCAGTAGACATTTCTTCTCCCCCATCCCGAGGTGGGGGTTGTTTGATATTCATTTTTTTCTTGATAGCCAGTTTTTCGCATACGATATGCAAAAGTTGCGACTATGTCATCATCATTCTTCTTAGTAATGCCCGAAACCCGCGTTGCTAGCTATCCTGCCTAGGCCACTTCCATGCAGTAAAGATAATTAGTAACGTAATTACCGTAACGAAGAAGGCCATTTCCATGCATACCAGATAATTAGACAAAGAAGAGCGACTTCTACAACAGCGCCAAACACCATGTGCACCCAAGCCTCTCCTGTCAAATTAAACAATGTATAGGGAATATACACCGCGGCAATAATGATATTTGCCCAGCGACTTACTTTTGCCGGCAGGGCAACAGAAAGGAAAATCATAAGAGCTGGAATTGTTACCGAAATCAGTGCTATCAATAGAAAGACATATGAAATGTCAAATATAAATATTTTTCCTGCCAGAATACCTTCTATTTTGCCCGGCATATATAAGGCGAAATAATCAACATAAATATAGAGAAACATAAAACTCGCCCACAGCGTAGCAATCTTCAGTTTCGAACTGACTTTGATGTCTTCCAGTGCATTTTGTGCTTTATTTTGTGTATTCATATTAATCTCTCCTTTAAGGTTATATGGTTTCTCTTGCCTACAACCTTAGTCTAAATGAGAAGTATAAACACCCTCGAAAGCAATTCTAAAAATTTTCTAAAATATAACATTTTGAGGGTTCATGGGTTTTGCCGCTCATCAACAAGTCCATCCACATCCATTGGTGGTTTTCCACTCACCTCAAAAGCAGCCAATTGTGTGCTGCCAGTCCTAATATGAGATAATACTACTTCGGCTAATAATTGATCATGCTCGTCATTCCAGGAGTCCTCACGTTTTTTATCACCCAACTCTAGTCACCTCTTTCTACTACTATTTATTAGAATTCTTACCTGTAATATTAAATTTATTCAAAGTTATTGCATAAAAGACCCTCCAGCACCTGAAAAACAATCTAGCAGCTCAAATACGCTCACCTTTCTAAGATTCCAAATATGGAGGGGAAATAACTATATGTCTTTCAGTAAATATGGTGCATTATGTACAGAGGTATATGACCACACAAAGAAAATTGGTGATTCTTTTGGTGGGGATGTAGAGTATCATCGAGATCAGTTAAAACATACAAAGGGACGCATTCTTGAAGCAATGGTTGGTTCTGGAAGAATATTAATTCCATTACTGGAATCTGGTCTTGTAATAGACGGTGTTGACTATTCTCCCGAAATGTTAGCTTCTTGTCGTAAACGTTGTGACGAACGAGGATTAAACACAACCTTATATGAGTCGGATTTACAGGTGCTTTCTTTACCACACAAATATGAAGCAATAATTATTCCTGGTGGGTCATTTTTACTCATAGAACAACGAGAAGAAAGGAATTTTTGAAAGGTTATTGATATAATAGAAAGGTGGGAGATTTTTGATAGAAACAAAACGTCTTATAATTAGAGAAATGGTGCAGTCCGATTATGATGAATTGTGCGGAATATTGTGTGATGAGGAAGTAATGCGTGCTGCTTATGAAAGTGCATTCAACTTAGAAGAAGCACAAAATTGGCTTAACAGACATCTTAAAAGATATGAAGAGTATGGTTTTGGACTTTGGGCTGTTGTATTAAAAGAAACAAACGAAATGATTGGTCAATGTGGCTTGACAATGCAAGGCTGGAGAGAAAAAGAAATTTTGGAAATAGGATTTTTGTTTCAAAAAGCGTATTGGCACAAAGGTTACGCAACAGAAGCGGCAATTGCTTGCAAGGAATACGCTTTCTCAGTTCTTAATGCAAATAGGGTTTATTCTATTATTAGGGACACAAATATAGCCTCTCAAAAAGTTGCTGTTCGAAACGGTATGAATATTATTGATAAAGATACTAAGAATTTTAGGAATATAGATATGGAATTTTTTCTGTATTCTGTAGAGAGAACAAAATGAGCATAATACAAAGTAAAAAACAATTGATAATGTAATATGCCTTTAAATGCTATTATGAAAGTCAAATTGATAAATTCCAAGTTGTAGAGATAATTTTGATTCTCTATCGTTTTCAATTGCGAATATAAAAGGAGGGAAAATTACATCCCTCCTTTAAGCATATCCATATACCAATATTATTATCTAACAGAGCTTAATTGATATAAAGAGTATCAGCACTTAAACTATAAAGTTTTGGTATAAGATTTAGTATATATACTAAATCTTAAGCCCTTTATTCTAAAGGGCTCAAGCTTATTCAGTATATATATTTCTTATAATAAGATATCAGCAACTCCTCTTTTTTTATTTAAGTAACTGGCAGCATAGCTTATAAAAACAATACTTAAGTCCACTCCAATGTGATATTATTTTCTAATGTCTATTTATTTAGCGGGGGTAATTATTATGGGAATTGATGAAGCCATCACGGTTACGATTATATTGAAACGATTAGTGTTGCCAGTCTAAGGCATACAGATATTCATCAGGTTCAGTACTAATTTAAGGCATGCAACGCACTTTCTCTCTAAATCGTCTATGTCGTCATCCGTATAACTAGTCAATTTATAAGTAATATATGGCGATGGTAAACTAAAGGAAGTCCAATCACTACTATGAACACTTGGTTTAAAATTGAAATGTTCATAAAATTTATCCCATACTAGCCGATAAAGTTCATTTGATAAAGGAACCCAATTGTCCATTAGTACACCTCGGATATACTCGTCATTTTAATCCCAGATCAATACTAACATATTTTGTGCAACTTTAATGGGTCTATTTTCCACGCTCTTCTGCCCTTTAGCTTAATAACAAAAAGAGACCCACAGCAACGGGCTGTGGGTCTAAGTTTATATTTTAAAGGGGGTCGGTTTTTATTATAACCTTTAATGATTAATACCAGATGAAAATAAGATTTCAATCGTGTAACATTTACTCAACTCTCGTTTCCGTTAGTTAAACAAACTACACCTTAGCTACCCACTCACTTTTACCAAGCTTGTAATAATTGTATCTCTCGTTATCTAACTCGATAACGCCTTGAAAAATAAACCCACATTTTTGTATCACTCTATTTGACGGTACGTTACGTATAAGAGCAATAGCATTAAGCATCTCAACGTTCGTATTCTCAAATAAATACTTGGTTAACCCTTCTGTAGCTTGCGTGGTATAACCTTTGCCTCTATGATCATTTGAGATTGCAAACATAATTTCTCGGTTTGGTGTCGGCAATTCCTCTTTAATTCCTGTACAGCACCAACCGATAAATTCTCCCGATTCTTTTAATATGATTCCCAAACGAAGACGAAGTTCACCTATGTCCCCACCTTCGAATACGGTATTTAGAAACTGTTTGTTACCAGGTATTTCATAATTGATTAACCAATCTTTCCGCTGTTCTTTAGATACGTTCCAACCCGGCAAGTATTTATGTATTTCAGGTTGCCATGTTAAAGCATGAAATTGATCCAGATCATCAATTATGTACTCTCTAAGGTAGACATCCTTACAATCAATAGTAAAGATATTTTGTTCGCTCAACGTCTTCACTCCATCACTGGTATTTGTATCCATTTGACTAATAAGCAGCCGATCGTATGGCCTGCTGTCTTCCTGCTTTTATTGATTCAACTAACGTTCGCCGTTAGCTTAATCATCAATTAACTATAAATGTACAAGTCAAAATCCACGTCTGCATTTATTGAATAGGCAAAGCTAATGAACCTATGATGTAAATACATCGCAGGTTTTTCATTATTTTCAATTTTTATTACCACCATAAACTTAAACGATACATTGTACTCATCCCGGATTTTGTTAAGTTCAACTACCTTACTTTCCAGTGCATCTAAGAGGTAATACAACTGGTCATTAATATCATAGGACTCTTGATAGTCTGAGCTAAGTTCCCAGGACGATTCTTTTCTATAATGGATGATTGAACTAATCAGATTATCATTCTTAGGTCCAACTATAACATCACCTATGCTATACGATTCGGATGGTTCGATACCAAGCAATTGCGTAACTTCATTTACAGGAAAACTGTCTCCGAAAATGCTGAAATAAGCCATGACAGTGGTTTTATCCATTATCAGTCACCCCAGTCTAATCATGACTTTCTGTAGTTGTATCTAAAACTCAACAAAATTTATCCGTTAGCGTAGCCATTCTATTCAATATCTATAGAAATAAACTCAGTAACTTTTTTTGGAAAATCATCAGGAAACGAACCACAAATTAAATCTTTTGTTATTACCTGATATAAGAACTCACTCATCGAAACAGGGTAAGAAAAGTATTCAGATGACCTTGACGTGTAGACGATTATTTCCCATGTATCAGGTTCTCCGACAGTTAGCCAATACAATTCGTCACCATTATCAGTGTAACCCCATGGTAAGATTCCACAATTTGAAGGGAAAACCTCATGTTTAAAGTACATTGGGAAGTTCAGTTTAGATTGCAGGTATGCATCAGATAATTCTTTTTTCTTTTTCAAAAAATTAATGTTTTCATCCTTAACAAAGGGATTTAATATCCACAGAAAGCTGTCAATGCCTCCTGTTCCATAATTAATAACAAATTGTTTGTAATCAGAGGGAAGATTTGTTCCAATTGTATTAATGAAGTTTCCCCATTGAAATTCATCCCCACTGTTGTATGGCGAATTAGGGGGAGGAAGTACCTCAATTATTTTATTCAACTCAATGCCCCCTACATTCAACCTTTTAATATTAGGTATTTCTACTAAAACGAAATGAATCCTCTTTTTGAACTATCCTGCCCGTTACTTCAATTAAAACGACAGGCTCGGTGAGATGAATTTCTTTGCACGCAAAGTCTCTGGTTCACCCGGTGCTGAATTACGTATAGGTATGATGGACAGACATATCAGGTTCTACTGGTAATCGGTTTCTATCAACTACATCACTTGTTGTGGAGCAACTGTAAGCACAGAAATAGTGCATACATCAAACAAAGGGGGCAGCTCCGAAGTCATGGGTATGACTTCGGAGCTGCCCCCTTTTTAGTTTGACTCTAGCATCCAAACCCCAATCAACCTTCCCAGCCCCTCCTTCAACTGCACTTCATTCACAAAAGAATAGCACAACCGTATCCATGACTTCTGCTCTCCTGAAGGATCGAAGATCGTCCCAGGGACAAAGGAGACAGACTGTCCAATACTTTTCTCAAATAGAGCTTCTACAGAGACCCCCTCTGAAAGCTTCACCCATAAGTTCAACCCGCCTTGCGGACTGACCCATTCCCAACCGGTGGCGGACAATGCGTCTTCCATTATATTTTTTCGGATGTGCAGAGCTGTTCGGAGCTTCTCAATATGCTGCTGCAACCTCACCGATGTAAAGTAATGTAGAAAGATCTTTTGGTTCAGCAACGGAGTTCCATTGTCGGACAGTGATTTGGCTGTTATCAGATGCTCCATCATGGACCGCCTACTGGCAACAGCGCAGATGCGGAGACCCGGGGCTACATATTTACTAAAACTGCGAATATACACGACCCAGCCTTCCGTATCATAGGTGAAAATTGGCGGCGGAGGCTGCTGATCAAAATACATATCATGAAAGGCATCATCCTCTACCAGCAGACATCGATATCGTTCAGCCAGTTCCACAAGCTGCTTTCGTTGATGAGAGGGAACGGTGTAACCCGTTGGATTATGAAAAGTAGGATTCAGGTAGAAGAAACGCGGCTTATACTTCATCATTAGTGCTTCTACATGCGCAAGATCATAGCCGTCTGGACGAATATCTATGGGTAAAAGACGCGCCCCCTGGTGACGAAAAATATCAATAGCCGCGCTGTAGGTAGGTCGCTCCACAAGCACTGCATCCATAGGTCGGATAAGAATTCTTGAGATCAAATCAATGGCCTGCTGAGCACCCGAGGTTATTAACAGCTCGTCCGCAGAAACTTGAATGCGATGCCGCTGCAGCATATAGTCCGCAAGAGCTTCCCGCAGCTCTTCATCTCCTTGCACGGTGGAGTAGGTACCCATCAGCTTGGGGTATATATCAAACACCTTTTTCACATATTCGGATAAAAAAAGATTAGGCAGCAGATTCGGATCAATAAGCGCCTGAGAAAATTGGTAAACAACCGGAATCCTATGGATTTCGGATAGATGGTTTCTCAATAAACTTGAGGTAACTATGGTTGTGTCCTCGAAAGGCTCCAACATCGTGCTGCTTGGATGTACATAATAGCCGGATTTATCTTTGACAACTACCTTACCATCCTGTTTTAACAGCTGATAAGCCTTGAAAACCGTCAATCGATGGACCTGCAACTCCTCAGCCAGCACCCGGATGGAGGGCAGCTTATCATGCTCCTTCCACTCTCCGCGGCCTATCCGATTCAGGATATAATCATACACCTGCTTAAAAAGAAGATTCGAATCTTCCTTCACAGTTAAAGCTTTTTTCATGTCTGCTTCACCTCCACACTCTTATTTTACACTATATTCTCTCCATCTGTTCTATGGTAACTTATCTGTTCTGTCCCCTCCCCTATATGATGATTAACAAGAGAGGGATGATATTGCATGATTATTGTTAACTACGTACTAGTTTGCTTGATATTTGGTACGACCTTTTTGGGTATCAAAATTGGCGTGGATGCCGGAGCGCCCCCTTTTTTCTCGGCGGGACTGCGTTTTTTTGTAGCGGGTTTGATTCTTTTTACATGGATGGTATGGAAAAAGAAAGCGAAAGCGTCTCTCCTGCTGCGCAAGGAGCATTTGTTAACAGGGATAGGCTTAACTTTCGGAACCTTCTCAGCGCTCTATTGGGCTGAGCAATATGTAGAGTCAGGAGTTGCAGCTGTCTTATCAGGCACAGCACCGATTATGATATTGCTGATACAATCGATACTTCTTCGCCAAAAGGCAAATATGAGGTCAATCTATGGCTGCATGGTAGGCCTCGCAGGGGTCATTATTTTATTGCTGCCCAGTCTATCGGTTAAGGCGAATTTGTTATGGGTGATGGGGGCGGTTATCATTTTAATCGGAGAAATCTTCTACGCATCCGGTACCCTGTATTCCAAACAAGTGATCCCGCGGTTTCCGAATATTTCGCCTATAGCACTCAATGCAGCTCAGATGATGTTTGGAGGTCTCCTGATGCTCCTTCTGTCACTGTTCACCGAGAATGTGAATCTCCAGACTATGCTTACACTAAAAACTAGCGGTTCACTGCTTTATCTAATCGTGATTGGTTCCATGGTGGGACACAGTCTTTACTATTGGCTCGTTGCTACAACGAATCCTGTATTCCCATCCACCTGGCTCTACATCTCCCCGTTGATCGCGTTGGGCGTAGGCGTGTTGTTTTATGAAGAGCAGATTTCATGGTTAACGGTACTTGGGGGCATTACAATCATTGCGGGAACGGTACTAGTGAATGTGGATGCTTTGAGGCAATGGCTTGCTCAAGCTCAATTCAGACGACTACAACGATTTATAGGAACATTGGGGAATACAGCTCAGAAAAAAAGGAGCCATTAGGCTCCTCAGACTTTATACGATTAGAATAACAACGATTCCAACTCGACAATTATTAATCATTTTATCAAATTCCACTTCCTTCTATATTCATATCTAACGAATATGGTTCGTTCTTGTATTTTCACTCAGAACTTTATTGACGTTATCTAGCTCTTGATAAATAAACAGCATTAATTGAAATAATTCGCGAAGTGTTCAAACTATCCTGCCATTTAGCTCAACGAGGCTGCCGTTTCATCCGGCAGCCTCGTTTTTGTGATTGTTAAAATCTCGTTCGATCTGTCGGTGCTTCCGTTCCTGCAACGGCTGCCATATTGACATTTGGCGGGGACTTACTATCAAGTAAAAAGATTTCTCTATCTAAGGTCAATTGTTTCTTCCCAATTGAACCCGCTGTAACGTTTCACGACAGTAGTTGCCTTTAATGTAAGTTTGTCAGGCAACTGATCCATCCCCGACCATAGCAGCGTCTGCTTAAAATGTCTCTTGCCCTCGCGCAACTCATCATCGATACTTCCGCCGACTTGATATTCCTTGCCCCGCTCATCGATAATAACCAAAAAAAGATAATATTGTATCTCTTCCGGCACAATGCAACTCAATTGGATCACATGGAACAGGAGACCTTTTTGAGTTTCTTTACTGATAGATTCAATCACAAAAGAGCTACCGTCCGCTTCAAATCTCATCGGTTGTCCATTCCACGTCTTCAAGTCCAAGTCAATCCGCACATCACTCGGTTCATCCGTCTGAATGGCATCGAGCACAAATTTTACTCGGTCGAGGTCGTTGATGGGAAGGAATCCGGCGCCATTTTGCCCGTTGACGCTGACCATGCCAGTCAGATCAGGATATAATCCAACAATCCGTCCATCTCCCGCAATCAAACGGTATTCAATCTGTTGTCTGCTCTTATTCTGGCTTTTATCTTTTTCATTGTGGAAAATCCGTTCGGGAGCCTCATCGTTCCACTCTGACCGGATCTTGGTTACAAAAGAACTCGGATGGAGTATAAGCTCATCCAACATGACCTTTATTCCTTGCGGTGATACGAACTGCTTGTTTTAAGGCAATGGCTTTAGATTCACCCCGAAAACCTCTACCAGTGCCCACACTTTTCGACCACTGCGAACCGGCCGCTCTATAAACCGCTGCCGCCGCCCCAAAACAAGCAATAAAAAAAGAGTCACCCGTGTTCCCAAGCCTCGGACTGTGATTCCCTCGGTGATAGTAGACTTTTGATTTTGTGATTTGTTCAATAGCAATTACGTATTTAGAAATGAGTTCATTTGGTTACATCATCGTGATTGTACTTATGAGGATCATAGTTGAAATTGCTATCACTACTCATGAGAGATACAGCAAAGTTGCAACCAACCGGCACACTGGGATCCCATTAATGTAGTTTTTCTTCTTCAAATGGCTTTGACACATTGATTTCTATACGATCTTCAACATATGTCCATCCCCGCGGGAACCCTTATAAAGATTGCTTCTTTCAAAATCGTATCTGGTGAGTACGAAAGATTGATAGTTGCATCTTCCTTTTTAACGTTATAAATGTATTGTCGATATTTAGTTGCAAATGTCTAAATGATCTTTGGTGATCGTATATGTTAAATATTCCTCCTGAGGGCATTCTATAATAAAAATGGATGGGGAGGAACAATGTTGGAACAGAAATACGTTAGAGAGACTAGATGCTTCAAAACTTCAAGAGTGTTTCCGCTGGATGTCAATAACCACAACACGATGTTCGGCGGTAAGCTCATGTCCCTGATCGACGATATCGCATCTATTACGGCTTCTAAATTATGTCGGGTGACGGCAGTGACGGCTTCCACGGACTCCGTCGATTTTCTGAAACCGATCCGTCCGACGGATTATGTATCCTTGGAATCCTTCGTCACTTGGACGGGCAAAACATCCATAGAAGTTTTCGTCAAAGTTATTACGGAAGATTTGCGCACTGGAAAAAGGGATATAGCTGCAACTTCGTTTTTAACCTTCGTTGGACTTGATGAATGCAACAATCCAATCCCTGTACCCCGAATCCTGCCAGAAACCGAAGAGGAACGAAAACTATACGAGACTGCAAGCCACCGCGCGGAAATGCGTAAAACCAGAAGAGAAGCAAGTAAAAATTTCGCTCACTATTTGGTCACAAAGTATCCGTGGGAATGAACATATCTAGGAAAGGGGAAAAAAAATGACTAGTTTTCAAACAACTGTTCATGAAATGAATGACTGCTCCTACATCATAAAAAATGCATTATCCATGGAACTGAGAGTAGATAATTCGAAAGTGGATCACATCGTGGAAATCATGGAGGATCTAGGCTTTAAGGGTAAAAACTCATGGGCCTCCATGCAATTATCCGACCATACTGTAATTGAGTTTTGGAAAAAAGAGCTTATTAAATCCTGAGTTCTCCGATAATAACGGCACTGGTCAGGGACCATAACTTGACTTCATAGCGTTGTAATTCTGTATCTTTGAGCTGTAGTAAATCGGGAATCAATATAAAAGATCAAATTCGGCGGCTGCAGTTGGCGAATAAACCTACATCTGAACGCGGTTGCCCAACTTCGAAAGACCTCAATAAAGTTTTATCTCATCGAAAGTTGGATTTATGCTATTTTCTCGCACGATATCCAGACTGGACTCGCATATGATAAGGGTATACTTGCAGTAGAGGAATATAAAGGAGAAATTTTAATGTCTGAGGTCGTTCTTAGCTAGCAATTTCATAGTGAAATCTGTTTTGCTTGGCGTACGCGAGTGAACCGTTCAATTGGAATGGTTTGTTTTGTCGTGCTCTACTGGCAGGTTGCATGTGATGCTGTTAAGAACATCAGTTTCTCCCTAAGCGGACTGGAAACGATTGTGGTTTCCAGTCCGCTTTTTTTGTACCCAAAAGGAGGCATTCATTTGAAACTTTGTCGCGTGTCCGCAAAAAGATAAACATACTCGACGACCGCATTCGCAAGAAACTCGACACGGCATTGTCCAAATACCTCAGTTATTTACAGGAAAGCATCGTCTCGACGAGAGGAGGCCGGTACGTGTTGCCCGTGAAGAAGGAATATCGCAATCAAGGTGGCGGTGCCGCGCTGGATGAGACGGCAAGCGTTCAGACTGTATTTATTGTGCCGGCTGGTATCGCTCGACCTGCATGTCAAACAATTGCACCTGCAGGCCGAGGAGGAAACAACGATAGTCAGCGATCTTACAGATCTGGTTGAGGACAATAAGCATGAAATTTTAATCAATTTGAAAACGATCGGCCATTACGAGTTTTATATTTGCAAAGGCTAAATACGCGAGAATAATCGAGGGCAAACTTGGGGTAACTGCGGCTGGGTAGGACTTGAAAAGATAAAGCCTTAGTCTAGTGCCGTTTGATTGAACTAACGTTCTGCGTTAGTTTAACGAACAAAGGTATTTATCGTGGTATTAGAATTCTGTTTCGAATAAATACATAAGTCATTAGTATTGCTGCAAGTAAAATAAACATTGGAATTATCGCAAGAAGACCTATACTTCCCATGTTTGGTTGCCACAAAGAAACAAGAGGTAAACTCAGAAGCAGACTAATGTACATAAAAATTGCCTTTTGAGTAACTGATGAGATTATTGAAAGTAAGCCCGCAGGAATCAATATTGCCGCAAGTCCTCCTATGTCTGACCCATTTTCAATTCTAATGACAATAAACAAGACAATTGTAATAGCCGAAGCAAGAAATCCAAGATAAGAAGCAAATTTATCAATAGGTATTTTACTCATCACTCAAAACCCCTTTCTTTACAATAATACCCATATATAATACACGTTTATCCGTATATTTGTTGCTGGAACACACCTAATAGTTAAACCTAAACAGCTTGCTACCACCAAGCTCTACCGCCCGTTACTTCAATGGAATCAAAAAAGAGCTACTTTAAAGCAGCTCCTGGAGTAATATCGTTCACCGTTAATTCAACGTTTCTTTACAAATTCAAAGCGATTAAATGAATGGTGCTTTCATTTCGGTATAAGCCACTCTACCTTCTGGATATATGGATGCAAGATGCTTCTTAAGTTTGGCATATTCTATTCTAATACTTTCTCTGGATGACTTTTGAGGTAATGGAACCCATGAAATTTTTAGGAATCCTTTGACAGGTCCTCTTTAACGGCGATTAGTGATGCCACAAATGAAGCATACATGCTTTATTCCTTTTACGTACTTAACGTTGTCATAGTATATGCATTTCATTGTCTCGTTCGCCTCCGAGGCTACTATGCCCGGTGGTTAATTGTGTACATTCATGTCTCCTAATTATGGCAAAGACAAAATGCGCGTTTGAATATTGAAACTTAATAAGGATTTAAAGTAGAAAAGAGCCGTACGACAAAATTCGCACGACTCCGTTCAAACTTATTTGTTATCGTATCCACCTTGCCAATTACCGCCGTGATGCTGAGCCGAATGAGGCATTCCCTGCCATCCGCTATGTTGACCATGTTGCATCCCAGGATGATACGTAGGAGTTAGATGGGGATGATGAACTGGATGAATAATTACATGATGGAAGTGGTGATGGTGGTGATGTTGTGGATGGGGATGATGGGGATGATGGGGATGATGGGGATGATGTGGATGTGATTGTGGATGGTGTTGTTGTGGTTGATGATGGCTTTGATTATAACTCATTGGGCAATCTCCTCCAAATTTTGATACACCAACCTATGTAGAAATGCATTAATTAGATGCTTGACTTTTATTATTTGGGCTTAATAAAACTGCTATTTTGGGATATACGGGTTGAGGGAAATCGCGAAGCAAATATCCACTTCTGAAAGTGGTTAAGGTGATGATTTTATCTCTATTTTCCAAGGAGGCGTTAATCGAATTTAAGTAATAAATTTACTTTCGTGTAGATATACGTTACTCAAAAAGAAAAAGGAGCTGTATACAACGAGCTCCTTCGCTATAGTAATGCGACGAAAAGGCAGGAAAAGAGCAGCAATTGTTGTGGCCCATGCCAGCCCTCAATAGTTGTTGATACACTTCGCCGTTTGAGAACAGCTCGTGGTGGGTGCCTGTTTCCGAGAGAGCGCCTTGATCCATTACAAAGATAATGTCAGCATTCTCGATTGTTGAGAGACGGTGGGCAATCATTATGGTCGTCAACCCTTTCCTTCTCTCTTCAAGCGGCAAGCAGATATCGTTTTGTCTCCAAATCAAGCGCCGAGGTCGCTTCGTCGAACACCAATATATCGAAATTCAAATAATACAAAAAGAATGTCAGTCGGGTAGAAGTTGAAAGAGCAATTCGACTAAAGGAAACAATTTATTATTTTGAATTCCATCATAACTGATTACTTTAACATCCTCTGGAGTACGTAAGGAGATGAAACCATTTTCAATACAATAGATCATGATGCGGATATTGTAACGAAAATAAAAATACCAATCGCCGTTAGAGACGATTGGTCATAATCCTAAACATCTATTCCATCCTGCCATGTTAACAAAAAACTATTTACCTCTTCAAACGAAGGCAAAGCAGGAATAGCGCCATGCCGAGTCGTTGTTAGTGCCGCCGTCGCATTGGCGAAAGACAAGATTTTCATCTTTTGTTCATTAGAAACATCACTTATCTTCAAATTCTCTTTGCTTAACTGAAATAGCACAGCCCCAATAAAAGAATCTCCTGCCCCGGTCGTATCAACCGCCCGAATCCGATGTCCTGTAACCGGAATGCGTTCGGTTTTCGTATACCATACTGCGCCATCAGCACCCCGCGTATAAATAACATGCTCTACATCTCCAACGAATAAGGAGGAGATCGCTTCTTCTACGTCATCAATTCCCGTAATAAACGATAACTCTTCATCACTAATTTTGATCAGATGACTCAAAGGAATAAAGTATTGTATCGTTTTTCTGCATTCTTCTTTATCATTCCATAACGGAAGTCGCACATTCGGATCAAAGCTGACAATTCCTCCGTTTTGTTTAACAGTCTGTATGGCCTTTAAGTGCGCATATTTCACCGGAGCTTCGATTAAATCAACGGAACAGAAATGCAGAATGTCCCCCTCAGTAAACCATTGCTCTCCGATATCTTCTTGTGCGAGCAGCATATCAGCGCTCGGGTTTCTGTAGAAAGAAAAATCCCTGTTTCCGTCAGCTTTCAAACTAACGAAGGCCAACGCCGTATTCGCTTCAGCGGTTCTAAACACGTATCGAGTCTCAACCCCGACTGATTCCATCGTTTCGATTAGAGAGTCGCCGAACGCATCAAGTCCAAGCTTTCCGATAAATGCGCTCTTTGCGCCGAGCTTAGCAACCGTACAGGCCACATTGGCCGGAGCACCGCCCGCCGCTTTCTGAAAGCCACTTACATGTTTCAGTTCAATGCCGGTTTCCAGCGGAATAAAATCAATGAGTGCTTCTCCTATTGTATAAACAGTTCCCATCTGGCGCTCCTCCTTAAAGAATATCCCATTTGCGAAATGAAACGACACGGCACTTTCCGCGAGCATATATATGAATGCCATTCGACTCTGGTCCTGGATAAATGCGTCCGGTCATGACCTTCTCCCCATCCTGGATAAAGACTTCCACTGAAGAACGATCTACAAAGATTCGGAGCATCAACTGATTATCTCTAAGATCAACCTTGGTTATTCGCTCACCTTTGGGACCAATCCCAGACCGTTCACGGTTAAACCGTAGCAAGCTATCTTGGAGCCTGTATGAAATGAGCGTGTGTTCCTCTTCGTACGCCCGAAGCATCAAACCAAACTCTTCCGCTTCCGCCGCATCAAATACGACTTCCAGCTCGTAGCTGTCACCATAGCAATCCAAATTCCGTTTCCCGTTAAGTTCAAAGTCCAGCAACTCATAAAGCTTTGAACGATATGCTTTTATTTCTTCCACCGGTACATATATGATTTTATCATTGACGATTCTCATCTCTCGCGGCAGTGTCATCGCTCCTGCCCAATTGTGTCCTTGCTGCGTTGGAATTTCCGTCTCCCAGGTATCCATCCAGGCAACTACGATGCGTCGCCCCTTATTGTCAACACATGTTTGAGGTGCATAAAAGTCAAAGCCATAATCCATCGGTTCATAATTGTTGTAATCAAAAATTCCATTTTCTGTATCTAAACGACCCAACATGGAAACCGTTGAATGTAAATTATGATAATCGTATCCTTGAGAAGGCATGCGCTGCGGTGACATCACCAGAACATCCCGGTCACTCAATTGGAACAAATCCGGACATTCCCAATTATCTCCCATACTCCCGTCGCTTCTCGCTATATCATTAACGAAAGTCCAATGCTGTAAATCTTCGGATCGGTATAACAAAATGACACCGTTTCCGCTTCCGTCATTTGAACCGAGCACTACGTAGTACTTTCCGTCCCGTTCAAACACCTTCGGATCCCGGAAATCCTTCTGGCTAGCTCCGGTTGGAATAAGAGAAGCAGGTATAACCGGATTCTGAGCGATTTTCTCAAAATTCACACCATCTTCGGACTGAGCAATGCTTTGCGTTTGAACGTAATCGATGTCCTTGTTCGGGCCAGTCATCATGTGCCCTGTATACATCAACACTAATTTCCCATCTTTTTCTACAGCGCTTCCCGAAAAACACCCATCCTTGTCATATTCCTGATCGGGAGCTAAAGCGACAGGCAGATAAGACCATTTAATCAAATCGTTGCTGATCGCATGGCCCCAGTGCATCGGGCCCCAATAAGGTTTATACGGGTAATGCTGGTAAAATAAGTGGAAATTTTCCTTATATTGAATAAACCCGTTTGGATCGTTCATCCAGCCATATTCACTCATTAGATGAAACTGGAGACGATAATCAGTACAAAGATGTTGCTTATTTTCTCGAATAAAATGATCGGCTCTTGCTGTTGTATAGTTGTTCACGAGGCACCCTTCCGAAGCATGAATTGTTTATAAAGTTAACATAATAAAATATCCGACTACTTTACTGCACCCTGCGTAATTCCTTGAATGATTAACCGTTGGACAAAGAGATAAATAATTAAAACGGGTAGAATAACCATTAATACCGCAGGCAAAAATTTCTCATAATCTGCCGAATAAGTTCCATTAAATACTTGAATAGCTAAAGGCAGAGTCAGGTTCTCTTTACCTGCATTTTGCAGAATGATGACCGGTAATAAAAAGTCATTCCAGATCCATAAAACATTGAGAATCCCGATAGTAGCGGAAGTCGGCGTTAATATCGGCCAAACAATCTTGAAAAACGTTTGCCGAGGATTACAGCCATCCATCAACGCCGCTTCTTCTAATTCAAGAGGTACGCTTTTTATAAATCCATGATAAATAAACACGGCAAGTGAGGCGCCAAAACCGATATACATGAACATTAATGTTAGCACAGGCGAGGATTGAATCCATCCTAGTTTTTGCCCGTAAATGGATACTAACGGAATCATGATCGCTTGAAATGGAATGATCATCGCCGACACCATCAAGAAAAAAAAGGTATTGTTAAATTTCGTGCGGTTTCTTACAAAATAATGAGCTGTCATCGATGAAAAAAGCGATATGAAAGCAACACTTACGAAAGTGATAAGCGATGTATTTATAAAACTGCCAAAGTAATTCATTTCGATAATGGCCGTTTTGAAGTTTGCAAAATTAAAGGACGTCGGAAAGGAAATCGGCGACCCAATGATTTGATCATTCGTTTTGAATGAGTTTAAGATTAGTAGTACAAATGGAAAAACGAATATGATCAATGCGGCTGCTAAAACCATGAATACAAGTGTCTGCCGAAGGAGATGGCGCGCTTTCATTAGGCTTCAACCTCCAGCTTCTTGCTAAAATAAACCTGAAGAATCGTTGCGCCCGCAACCATGAAAAAGAGCATAAATGCTTCTGCTTGACCGACACCGTAGTCGAAGCTTTTAAACGCTTTGTCGTAGACGTGCATTGAAGCCATGACCGAGCTTCCGAATGGGCCGCCTTTCGTTAATGACAAGTTCATATCATAGACCATAAAGGTCCGCTGCAAGGTAAGAAAAACGGTAACGATAAAGGACGGTACCATCAAGGGAAGTACCATGTGTGTAAGCTTCTTCCAACTACCTGTGCCGTCGATAGTAGCTGCCTCCAAAATATCCCGTGGGACGCTCATTAAACCGGCAACGAAAACAACCATCATATACCCTGCATATTGCCAAACACTGACAATGATAAGCGCCCAAAATACCTTATGCTCATCTCCTAACCAGGATTTGCTTAAGATAGACAATCCATATTTTTGGCCGATGTTCACAAAAAAACTGTTAAACATAAATTGCCAAATGAATCCAAGAACCAGGCCGCCAATCAAATTTGGCGTAAAAAATGCCGTACGGAAAAAGTTCTGCCCTTTAATTCCGGACGTCACCAAATACGCCAAGAAAAACGCTACAGCATTTACTAATACGACTGTACAGACAACATATTTAACTGTCAGCAGCATGGCGTCCCAAAACTTGCCATCCTTAAAAACCTCAACGTAATTACTAATTCCCGTAAACGGCATACTGGAAGAAATACCATCCCATTTGAAAAATGTCATATAAATTCCATAAAGGAAGGGAATCACGATAACAGCAAAGAACGCCAGTATTGTTGGTCCTGTAAAAAAGAGTTGATTACTGATTCTTCTAACCGGGCTCTTTTCAGAAATCATTCGCTCTGCCTCCACTTCTCTATCTATGTGTGATAATTTGAAAGTCGATGGACGAGTTGTGATCGTTTCATCCATCGACTTTCATTCTATATATTTAACTGATAACTATTTTCACTTCACTTTTTTCCAGTAGTCTTGAATTTCTGCGGCTAATGCAGCACGGTCAGCTTTACCAACGAGATACTTTTGCATCGAAGCGCCAAGCACTTTCCAATGATCGCCCGGTACATAGTTCCCAGCAAAAGGAATGGATTTGCCAGCATTATTATATGTTTTGATCGCTTTTGACAGAGAATCTTTAGGTTCAAGAGTAATATTTTTGAATGCAGGAATGACATTAGCTTTGTTCACCAGGAAGTCTTGGCCTGCTTGATCGTAAACGATCCAATTCAAGAATTTCTTAGCGGCATCTTGTTGCTCCGGTGTATTCACGGTTTTATCGATAAATACTTGCTTCGTTGCCCCAACCGCAATAGCGGAGTTCGCTTTATCACTTGCATTGTTACTTATAGGAACCGGTATGAAGCCGTATTCGCCTCCTGCTTTCACTTTATTCAAATCACCAATCATCCAGTTACCGTTGAACGTAATCGCCGCTTCACCTTTTGCTACAGCAGCGGAAGTTTGGTCATAACTGACAGAAAGAGGATCATTTTTCCCTTTGTTATATTTCTTCATGACATCGAAGGTGTCCATTAACCCTTTTAGCGCAGCATTGTCAGCCATTTTAACATTACCGGCTTTTAAGCTATCCAGGAATTTGTTAACATCGCCATCCGGTTGTGTAGCGTAATCAATGGCCAGGAAGTGGTTACCCAAGGACCAATCCATGCTTCCGATCGTTAATGCTGCTGTCCCGGAAGCTTCAATTTTCTTGAAAAGATCTTCCAGTGCCGAAGTGGTGTTGATCGTAGCCGGATTAAAAGAACCGCCCACTGCCTTATCGACAACCGCCTTATTATAGATAAGCCCATATCCTTCAACAGCAAATGGGAATGCCATGGTTTTTCCATCGATTTGGTTAGGTTGCGCCAGATCATTTACCCATTTTTCACCCGAAAGATCGGCAGATTTATCTTTAAACTTTGGAATGTCACCAGCATCTAACATCGTTAGCGTTGCTGGTGTGCCCGAAGCGTAAAGCAGCGAAGTTCTCTCAACAGGAGACTGTCCATCTGCCGTCGTCAACACTTCAACTGTAATATTGGGATTTGCCTTAGTAAACTCTTTCGCAGCTTCTCCAATTTGTTGTTGAATTTCAGCTTTCGAATTCATGAATGTGATTTTTACAGGCTTTACAGTTCCTGTTGCTGTTTCTTTAGCGGCTGGAGCCGTTGTAGCAGTGCCGGAGCTAGAGGTATTGCCTCCGCAAGCGGTAATCATCATTGCAAGTGTCAAGGTCATCGAAGTAACAAGAGCGATTTTTTTCATTTTGTGCTTCCCCTTTTCAAATAAAAAGAATGAATGATTTCGTTATTTTTGAATATTACCGTTTGAATCCACTTTGCGAATATGTTTCCACATCACCCCCAGAAATAATCAAAAAGGACATTTATTACGTTTTCTTAAACGAAAATATCAACATACAAATATGCTTTATCAAAGGAGAAGCGCTTACAAACACATTATACATGTCAAACGATTGACATGTCAATCGTTTGACATGTTCGTTTTTAAAAAAACTTTATCCATATCAGATAAAGTTTTTTTGCTTAAGTTGAACTCCGTTCTACCATCGTCACTGGAAGTTTATTTTCCATAGTAACTTTTTCTCCAGCCACCAGTTTGTCAATAAGATCAACTGCAAGTATGCCCATTTCTTCAAGAGGTTGTTTTATCGTAGTTAACCCTGGAGTCATAAGTGAAGCAAACTGAATGTCGTCGTAACCAATCAGCTTGATTTGTTCCGGAATTTTCATTCCGATTGACGAACATACTTTTATCGCGTTTATGGCAATCATATCACTAGTCGCAAAAAGACCATCCACATCCGGATGTTCATCAAGCAGATTCTGAACTACACGTTCGTAATGTACGTTCTCAAACACATCGGAACCGAGTTCTATGACAATCGGCTCCAAAGATTTACTGTTTAGTGTTTTCAAGAATCCCTCCGATCGAAGGTCACCGAGTAAATCAGGATTACGCCGTCCACAGATAAGGGCAATCTTTTTGCAGCCTTTTCTGATAAGCAATTCAGCGGCTAACACCCCACCGTGATAATTATCCGACGAAACGTAAGGAATCCCCGTTATAAACCTGTCAAACGTGACGATCGGTTGTTGAAGCTGTGTATATTCATGAACATCCAGTGTATGGCTTCCCATGATAATGCCTTCAACCCGATTACTTTTGAGCATATCGATATACTCTTTTTCTTTGAGTTGATCCATTCTCGAATTACATATAAGAATTTTGTAACCTAACGATGAAGCATGGTTTTCAATGTAATTGGCCAATTCCGCGAAAAATGGATGGGCGACCGTAGGAATAATCATTCCTAGCATCATCGATCTTTTCCCGATCAGGGACCGGGCTATTTCATTCGGTTGATACTGCATTTCTTTCATGACTCGGTATACTTTTTCCCGTGTTGCCTGACTGATATAACCACGATTGTTGAGGACCCGCGATACTGTTGTAACGGTGACCCCTGCTTTTTCCGCTACGTCCTTAATAGTCGCCATTGGTGTTATTCCTTTGCCAAATAAGATTAGTTCATAATTATATCAGTAAAAAGAAGACATATAAAGCTCCTTAGATCACTTTTTACATCTATACTCGTTACTTAAGAAAAACCTGATTAGCTGGTATAGTACAAAAGGCCACCGAGTTTACACCGGCAGCCTGTTTGATCTTTGTTATGAAGCTATCGTTCTGCGTTAGCTTAGTCTTCTTTTCATAATTTCAAATCATTCTTAGCTAAGTCCAAAGCTACAGCTATTTTAATCTGATTCGTTTTACTAAATCCCTTAGTCAAATTTTCTAAGAGATACACATCTATTATTGGAGCTACTTTATTATCGTATCGATCCAACTCAATCTGAATTACTGTTTGTGTATCGACAAGAAAACTTATAATATCTTCCCCCTGCTCAGGAATCCAATATAAGATGTACGCTGTTTTCATTGTGGGAAAGGTCTCTCTAATAACGCTTAAAAACCTTTGCATCGAAACATCATTAAAAAGACGAGTTTTTGAGGCTTGTAATTCTTTTCTATACGTCTGTTCCGTAATAGTCCCTCTAAGTTTCATGATTTTCCTCTTTATCTGAAAATGCAGGAGATTATTTATACATTACTTATTCATTAGAATTGCACGTTTTCCTACCCGTTAGTTGAGCAAATTCGAATTTTCAAGACACAGTACTGGCGGCAAGGGAATGCTTCAAATTCAGAACTTATGGCAAAAATATGCTTCATAATTGAACTTGTTGGAATGAAAATAACCTAAAATCGTCTGATTTTAGGCAAGAAAATGATTCAAACTGTGGCAAAAAAATAGTTCAAATCACAGGCTATTATATGTATGTTTGAAGCTTTAAGCATATCTTTGCCGCAGCGGCAATGAAATGCTTAAAAGAACCGACGGCAATAAATACTTCAAACACTGTATGTTATCATCATTGTTAGCTATTTAATGTTAAAAAATCCTTAATGTTACGCGGTTCAGTACAGATACGCAGTTCCCTAAGGTTATATCGATAAGTGAGGTAAAAACATATCTTTGTAACTGCTGCTAGCTCCCAGGGGAATTAATGCTTCCAAAATCACAAATATCGAGTCATGCTCTCCCGGGTTATCCAAGATTCGCAACCTTATCAGTTTAAATCAATTCGGAGGCCTTGCTTGAACCAAATTGCGTCGAAAGACACTGACCGCAAGTAATATTGCTAAAGGCATTACAAATGCAAAAGGCTCCCACATTGGACCTAAATAACTAACGATTTCCCCCCATTTCCTCACGCCTGTGAAGGAGGCTTTCCCATTTAAAAAAAAGATCATTCCAACGATTAATATAACCAGCCGGCTGTCACGGAGATTGAACAATCGTACTATAAATAAATTCATAACATATAGTGCAATTGTTACTTTCATAAAAGAGCCCACAATCAAAGACATGCCTATAACGGATTCAATTCGTTGAATGATTTCCTGTACCTCGATCATCCGCGCCAACTCGAACATAGGAAATTTACGGTCGCCAGCGATGGGACCGAAGACTAGGATCGTGCTCATGGTAACCAGAATTAATACGATCAGATTTAAGGACATTGAGACAAACATAACCTTCGGTATCCGATGTCGTTCATCTTCTCTTACGAATGGGATCAACATGCTGAACAAGAAAAGTTCCGCGTATGGAAATGAAAAAGACATATAAGCGCCCAAAATAACAGGCTTGAACTTACTCGGTAATAGGGGTTTCAAATTACTGAAATCATAATCCGGAATGCTGAGCACAAGCACGATGCCTACAAAAACCAATAAAGTAACTAAAAGTAACGCAAACATCTGTGCGATGACTTCAATGCCTGACAGGACAGTCAGTACAGTCACAATCAATATTGTTGAAGTAAAGATGTAAATCGGAGTCTCACTCATCATGGTGCTCTCCATAAAGAGGCCGACATCTAGCGTAATCCCTGTACCAATATGAATAATAAAAGGTAACGGAAGCAGGATCACGATGATGAACGTCGCGGCCTTGCCGATTAAGGAAGAGCTGATATCAATAAAATCAGTGCTAGGAAAGCGTTTATGCAAGTAGAGCATACCTGTTAGCAGCAGACACCCGGCAGTCCAAGAAATAAGGATGGACAACCATGCGTTGTTTTTCGCTACTGCAATTAAGGGGCCGGGAATATTTATAATGGATGACCCGGTTAAATATGTGAAAAATAAGACTCCGAGCTGTCTTGCACTGATCTTGTACTCTTTTAAATCCATGATTCATTCACCTAATCCCAAGTTATTCAGAGGGTTTCAACATTTCGACCACCTTACGAGAACTTTTACCAAATACATAGTCCGCCCAATCGTACATTGCGAATAGTTTCGTATGCCAAATACAATCGATGCTCATTAGTACGGTAACAGTCAAAAGCGAAACATATACGATGCGTTCTCTAGCCTCGGCTCCTTTTAAACGTTTGAAATCATGAGTCAGGATCGCTCCAAATAGGATGATAATCAAAATAATAAATCCAGTCATGCATTTACCTTCCCGGGTTACTTCGAAAATACCGGTTTACCGGCAGATGTACCCGTGTTTTCCAGATTCAACGTAACGCGAGCATCAAAACTGGCATGTGAAAAATAGTTTTCCCATTCCGGCTCTATCTTGTTCCATAAGGTTTCGTTATTTTGATAAACACGATTGCCGATTAGAAAAATGTCCAGCTTCTTTTTTTGCAAATCCTCAAAAGTTCGTTTCATCCGATCGACAATAATTTCCTCCGTCTTTTTCACAAAAGCTGTCTCGGCATCGACTGAATCGAAAGCGGTGCATTTAAGCTCTCGCGCCGAGCCTTTGGCCGTTGCCTTAACCGAAACGACCAATTTGTCTTTAACAAATTGATACTTTAGATTGCTCGAAAACGCGGTAACTTCAACGATTTCATTTTTCTGCTTGTTTTCAGCTGAATTCCCACATGGAACCTCGACCAGACCATAGTTGTAACGATTCGTTAACATGAGGTATCCGTCATTTTCGTCTCCTGTCAATTTATCAACCATTCTGTCTTTCTTAAACAAAGCGGAACCGCTGACTTTGAAGCCTTTCTCCTGGTTGGGAATGACATATGCAATGACCGCATTGCCAGTTTTGTCCTTCAACTGTTTACCTAAATCTAATAAATTAGAGTCCACAGTTCGAGCTGAGTACTTATAGAGCGCCTTCTTGGATCGCATGATTTGTTGACTAGTCGTTTGCTCTAGTGTTGGTTTCTTTTCTAAGTACGATTGTGCAGTGCCTTTTGTAATCATGATAGACGCTGTTAGTCGAGGTTCAGGGTCGCGATAGAAAATATCCAGTAGATCGCCAACATTAGTTCTGCGTGCGGTATCTTCGCTGATCAGAATGACTCGCATATGGCTCCACTGTGATCTCCTTCCAAGTTCTCCTGTGATTTTACGTATTGCTGGTAGTACCGAATCGCCCGTTGATATGACATTAAAACTTGTGGTTCCAATGTCTTGGCTGTTAATCTTTCCTCCCTTCGGTTTATAGTACTGTGTAGTAATCTGCACAGTACCGTCCTGCTTCGTATCGATCGCCAAACCCATCACGAATACCAAATCAGTTAATTCGTAATGACTCCAGCAACCAGTAAGGAAGATCGAAACAATCACCAATACCATGTTCATTCGGAGAATCTTTTTCATCTTTTACCATTCCTCTGTAAAGTCCTTCCTAGGATGCCAGCTCTTGATTTTCGCATTAACTGTCGAAGAGGTACACGAACAAATACATCCCGCCATTCAGGTAAGTTCAAAGGCGCGAGCGGAGACATGTAATATTGACCTAGCGGGCGCAATTTGCACAGATGAAGTAAGATTAACATCAACCCTAACATCAGTCCGTACCCTCCGAGCCAAGCTGCTAATATCATCAACGGAAAGCGCAAAACACGTAACCCGATCGCCACACTGTATTGAGGGATAGCAAAAGACGCAATTCCCGTTAATGACACGATGATGACCATACTTGGCGAAGCAATGCCTGCTGAAATTGCGGCTTCCCCAATAACAAGCGCCCCCACGATACTAACAGCTGACCCAACAGGACGTGGTAAACGAATTCCAGCCTCCCGAAGCAATTCGAAGAAAAACTCCATGAGAAAAGCTTCAACAAATGCTGGGAATGGTATCCCCTCTCTTGCATCGACAATGGCAAGAAGTAATATGGTTGGGATGAGCTCAGGATGAAATGTCGTGAGCGCGATATACATGCTGGGTAGTAAGAGTGCGATAAAAAATGCAAAAATGCGCAACAACCGGATTAAACTCGATAGGACAGTCCGTTGGTAATAATCTTCGCTTGATTGGAACAATTCGATAAATAAGCCCGGGCATAACATCATCGTGCCGGTTCCATCTACCATCACAACTATCTTTCCTTCCAGAAGTCCAGCAACTACTACATCTGGACGTTCGGTGAATCGCACTTGCGGGAACGGAGAATAGATATTATCCTCCACCAATTCTTCGACATAAGATGTCTCGAGAATTTCCAACTCGGGGATGCAGCTTATTTTCTCAACGAAAGCATTCAGTAAAGGCTTGCTTACACGGCTATTTAAATACCCGTAAACGAGATTGGTCTTCGATTCGCCGCCTCCTACCAAAAAAATCATTTTAAGGTCAGGGGTTCGCAACCTTTTTCGGATCAATCCCACATTAGTCTTGAGATCTTCGACGCTCCCTTCGCGTGGACCTTGTACGACGGATTCGCTTACCGGTTCTGCCACAGGCCTAGTTTCGACGCCAAATGCATCAAACGCAAGAGCTTTGCACCATTTATCGATGAGAATAACAATATGACCGTCTAAAATATGGGTAACAACATCGTCAAGACGTTCAAACAGAACAGCACTTTTTGTAGATACACCATGGTTTTCAAAAAATGAGGTGAATGCTTCCAATGTCACATCTGTGGTAGTTCCGTTTTCAGGCTTAAGCAGATCTTGAAGCGCTTTTTTCAAGTAATTGGTTTCTTTTTCCTTGGAAAGTGTTTTAAAGTAAATCGAACAGGCAGAAATGGAGAAATCCTTACCAAAACGCCATTCTTGAATCACTAGATCATTTGCACATTCAAATACTTGATTCAATATAGTCAAATTATCATGGATCGATACTGACAAGCTTTTCGCAATGTCCATTGAATGAGATGTCGCTATCAACATGTTCACCTCTTCCTAGGTCATGGTTATGTGTGCTTATTCTGTCCAAGATATACATATCTATCCATATTTAGTTTTCAAAAAATGCTTAGTACTTGGGATTAAAACTCAGACTAAGCTTTTAATTCTCTACTATCGTGTTTTACCTAATTTACTGATCTTCAGATTCAATTTTTAATTATGGCGTTCTCCATCAATCAACTCAATTGCACATATATGAGGGATTTCCTTGTTGTCCGTTTAATTGAACAGACTCCCAAAACACATGAGGCTACCCATACACACAATGTGCCGGTAGCCTCTTAAGGTATATTGTTACGCTCTGGTCTTAAAACGGGATCCGCAGAAGCAGTTCCCGTTTCAATTCATTGAACTAACGTTATCCGTTAGTTCAGAAAAGCCCCGATGCTTTATCGCTACAGTTGGGGGCTAGGAGTAATTCATATCTTCCTTTCATTAACAAATGCTTCAATTAATAATATTAATTCAGATGTTTCTATAGAAGTAACATTATTCTCTTCACCATACTTGAGTACTATGAACATTAGGAAAAACTAATTTATGAAATATATCCCTCCAGAAACAGTGTTAAACCTTATTTTCCCATGCTCAATTCTTATAAAGGGAATCTTCTCGTTAATTTCTAAAACTTTCTCTAGACCGCCTGTCACTACTATACATTCGCCACCACAGTGCGAAATGATCTCTATGCTTTGTAGACGACATTCTGCCCACTGAAAGCTAACCTCAAAGCCTCCTCTTGCACGCAAGCCTCTTGCACTTCCGTTAGGCCAAGCATCAGGTAAAGCCGGTAATAAGTGAATATATCCTTCATGCGATTGAAGTAACAGTTCAGCAATACCTGTTGTGATACCAAAGTTACCATCGATCTGAAATGGCGGATGAGCATCTAATAAATTAGCATAGACACCGCCTTTATGATAATTTAGTGATTCATCTTTCACGAGTTTCAGCAAATTTGACATCAGCTTTAATGCGCGATTGCCGTTTGCAAACCTTGCCCATAGACACACCTTCCAAGCAAGACTCCATCCCGTTCCTTCATCCCCTCTTATTTCCAAGGACCTCTCTGCTGCATTAAAAAACAGTTGGTTCTTTGCGGCTGTGAGCTGTTTTCCAGGATATACGCCAAATAGGTGGGAGACATGTCGATGATTAGTATCTTCATCATTAAAGTCGTGACTCCATTCCTGCAATCTGCCTTGCTTGCCAATCTGCATCGGGAGCAGTCGACTTTGTGCAGCAACTAAACTTTGACGAAAATCATCATCTATCTCGAGGACATCTATAGCCGCGATACAATTCGTAAACAAATCCCACATGATTGAAATATCCATCGTTGCACCTACACTTACGTCTGCCAATTCCCCATTCGGAGCAATGAACCGATGTTCCGGAGAGGTGGAAGGGGCTGTCACCAGATAACCATCTGAATTCAAGAAGGACCAGCTCAAACAGAACTCAGCTGCGCCTTTCATCAGCGGATAAGCGACTTCACGAAGGAAACCACGATCTTGGTTAAATTCAAAGTGCTCCCACAAATGCTGACAAAGCCAAGCCCCTCCCATCGGCCAAAGCGCCCATACGGGCTTACCATCCTGTCCGAAGTCACCAACAGGTGCGCTTTGTCGCCAAATATCTGCATTATGATGAGCTGTCCAACCTTCAGTACCATAATTCACTTTAGAAGTTTCCGCTCCATTGACGGACAAATCCCGAATAAAACCGAACAGTGGTGTATGGCACTCCGATAGGTTTGTTGTTTCAGCATGCCAGTAATTCATTTGAGTATTTATGTTTAAAGTCCAGTTGCTGCTCCATGGTGGCCTTATTTCTGCATTCCAAATGCCTTGCAAGTTAGCCGGTTGTGTACCTCTACGTGAGCTAGCTATTAATAAATATCGGCCGTATTGAAACAGCAACTCAATTAACCCCGCATCCCTTGCACCATTTTTCTCAATTCGTAAATCCGTAGGAAGATCGGCATCGTACTTCTCTCCTCCAATATCAAGTGACACTCTATCAAAGAGAGAGCGATGATCCTCAACGTGCCTATGATACAAAACATTAAAATTGTACTGTTTTACCAAATCCAAATTTCGGCTTACCTCATTAGCAATCTCTTCGCGAGCTCTTAAAGGCTTTTTATCAAAACCGCAAAAACTTGTTGCTGAGCAGAAAATAAGTGTCACTGTTGTTGCTCCATCAATATGAAGCCCATCCTGATTCACAAGCATCCTACCTGTATCAATTACAGCACTTAGTCTTCCTTCAAATCGCATAGCTGTACTTGTATCCCAATCCCCATACTGGATTGGATCCGAAAGATTATAATAGCTTGGGACAACATGTTCTGGTGCTAATCCTTGCATAATCAGCTGATCATCTAGCCAACAGGTTTGATGTAAAAGATCGCTGCTTAATTTCGCGGTAAAATTCAATTTTCCTGGATTGCTAACCTCAAGTCGAATAATTAGTGCTTGGTCCGGATGTGAAATAAAATATTCCCTTTTATAAGTTACGTCCCCTATTTGATAAACAACTCGAGAAACCGCATTTTTAATATCCAGGTTACGTTCATAGTTGTGAGCAATTTGTCCATGTCGAAATGCAAGAAATAGATGACCAAATGGCAAGTATGATTCATTGTAGGGCCCCATCATATGCAAAGAAGCATCTGTTGCTTCTGTATATTCCCCATTAGAAAGATGCTCCCTGACTTGAAGTAGCTTTTCTTTAGCTCCAGGATTGTTCCAGTTCCTTGGCTCCCCTGACCAAAGTGTATCTTCATTTAGTTGCAAGTGTTCAGTCTCTATCCCACCAAAAACCATAGCCCCAATGCGACCATTACCAAGGGGAAGTGCTTCGTTCCAGTTTCGCGCAGCCTGATGATAAATCAGTTTATTCATGTTACCCTCCTGTGCAAATGGTTATCAAAATACATTATACTGGAGCGATTTGATGCTTTACATGGATAATTCTATCTTGTCTATGGGGAGATTTTTAACCATTTACAACCCCCCAACTTCAACTATAATAGGAGTAATTACTAGAAAGGAGTATGCAGAAATGAGAAAGTTAAATACGATACATTCGAAAATATTTCTAAGATACTCCATCCTCATTGCCGCCATTATCGCTTTCTTTCTTGTTTTTTTCAGTCTATATATGTCTAAGATTCTAAAAGTTGAAGCAACTCAAAATATGCATCAGATCTCATCCAATATATCTGACACATTGGATTTAGAGATTAATAATATGTATGCAACCGCACTCAAAGTCGAAGCCTCAATTCCTATTAAAGAGGTGTTTTTTAGTGACAGTAGCGACCCTGCTGTTCTCTTCGAAAACAGAAATCGCCTGGCCAATATAATATTATCCATTATGGGGCCTTTGCCTAATTTCTATAAACTGAAGCTTCACCGAAATGATGGGTTTAGCTTTGAATATGGTAGTCAATTTAATACTTATCAAGAAGATACTCTCACCTTTAATAAACAAAGTTGGGTCATCGAAACGTTTAAAAAGGACGGCATTAAATCTATTTCTCCTCCCCGCCAAGATCAAGTTGATTCCAATATAACCAACGTAATTTCAGTAAGCATGGCATTTGCTGAAATCTATGGGATGAAGAATGATAATATCGTCACTGTTGAGCAAAACTACAATGTCTTCGAAAAGATCATTGAAAAGGCTGTTATCTCGCCTGACAACCAAGCAAAACTAAATAAGACAATCATTCTTCTGGATAAATCAGGAAACCTTATTTACCCAATGGAGAGCCAGCAAACAACCCTAGAGCTAATAGAAGAATACAAGCGTATCATTCAAGAAGGTTCATCTGTATCAGGTAGCCATACACTTATTTATCCTAGTACTAAAGAAAGAAGTATCGTCACTTCCGTCCAATCCAACTTTTCTGGATGGACTGTCCTGTTAGAAGAGCCGGAATCGAGTCTAATGGAACCCGTCACTTCGTTTAATGAGAAAGTTATATTATTTGGTATTGTTTTTCTAACGATTACACTCATTATGACTTTCTTCGTCTCCAGAAGTCTTTCAACGCCAATTAAAAAAATTAACCGTTCCGTTCGAAGTTTGGACCTCAATTCCCTTATGCCTAGACCCACACTTGAATTAAGAAGTAATGTTGACGAGCTTCAGGAACTATATCAAACCTTTATCGAAATGCGTGAAAGAATGCAAGAATCCCTGGAGGAAGCCGTGGCTTCCAGATCTCACGAAATACAATCCCGAATGCTGGCATTACAAGCACAAATGAATCCTCACTTTTTGTACAATTCACTATCAGTTCTGAGCATCATGTGCGAAGATAATCGCAATGAGGACGCAATACGGTTCTTAAATGGACTTTCCAGTATCTTGCGCTATATATCTACCAACAGCCATCATCCAGTAAAGTTAAGTGAAGAAATTAAGCATACGAATGACTATATGCTACTTATGAAAGAACGTTACCGAGAGATGCTTGAATTTCATATTCATGTTCCAGAAACAATGATGCATCTAGAAATTCCTAAGCTTTGCATTCAACCTCTAGTTGAAAATGCGGTTAAATACGGTAACCAAGTAGATCCTCCTTGGGTAATTAGGATTACAGGAAAGCTATTATCTGAAAACTGGATCATAACGGTCTCTGACAATGGTGGGGGATTTTCAGATGAGCAGCTTCAACAAATCAAACAGAAACTAGCAAGCATTGACGATATCAAAGGGTTGCCTGAGCTCGCGTTAAACGGAATGGGTCTTCCTAATCTCTACATCCGGTTAAAGCTTCTCTATGAACAAGCGATGATTTTTGACATCAAAAGCACTAAAAATGAAGGTACAACGATTACAATTGGGGGCTCATTACGTCATATGAGAAATCTATTATGAGTACAAATCGGATAATTAAAGTCATTGTTATCGAGGATGAAACAGCCATACGGGATCATATTATCCGAAAAATAGAGCAAACAGCGAGTGATTTCAAAGTCATCGCAAGCGCCTTCAATGGAAAAGAAGGCCTTCAGAAGATTATTCATTTAAAGCCGGATGCCATCTTTACGGATATACGCATGCCTATTATGGACGGTTTAGAGCTAATAACTGAAATAAGAAAATTGATGCCGGATCTCCCCATTGTCGTTCTTAGTGGCTATAATGATTTTGATTACGCTAGGCAAGCGCTTCGTCTGGGCGTATCGGAATATTTATTGAAGCCCCTTACGAATGAGGCACTCTATCAAACCCAAACCAACATTAGACGCATTGTCTACAGTAAATTTGAAACTATTGAGCGTAAAATTATTTCTTCCGAATTGTCGGGGAGTCTTCCCCCTACCAATGTACCGGCTTATTTTGATAATTCGTTTTTCTTAATCTATTTATTAGGTATCGGTAACTTAAGCAACTACATGACCTTAAATAATCGCATACATTTCTTTGAACAATGCTGGGCTAAATTCAATTGGGAGCAGATCATTAAACAACTTCCATTACAGACATTAAACTGGTGGGTCATCGATGAGAAATTATCTAATCAGAAATTTTTAGTTCTCTCTGTAGCTCCAAATAAAGATATCGAGCCTGAAGCCGTAACCAGGGTTCTTCATTCTTTATTAATTCAATCTGTATCCCCTTATCCTGTATCTATTGCTACTGACTACTCTAATTCATCTAATCAAGGACTATGGGATACAGCTCAGAAGCTCAGATTAGCCTTTGAAAAAGGGATTGTACTTGGTAAATCAAGTTTTATTAATAATTTTGATCCTCAAGTTCCAGAGAAACCGAATATCCAATTAATTAGTCCTGCGTTTTCTACTAAGATATCCTCTCTCCTTGAGCCACTTAAGAACGATATCATCAAAAAATTGATATTTGATTTATTTGATGCTTGGGAGGTAGCAGAATTTCCACAACGGCTAGTTGAGAAAGGGTTTATGGAACTTATTCAAACCATTCAAAAAGGAAAAATGACGACGCTGCAGGTAAACACGATGGATTTGGAATCTCTGCTTTTGGAACAAGTCAGTGAAGCGATTGATTTTAAAAGTGCTTGTGATCGTGTTTGGAATCTCATCGATTCTATGTTACTTGTAACTACCCACACAGACCCTAGCTCTGAAATTGCCGACAAAATTGAAAGATATCTCAAAGACAACTATGTCGAAGATATTAGCCTTGAGGAACTTGCTAACAGGTTCAATTTTACATCTGCTTATTTAACAAAAATTTTCAAGAAATATAAGCATGAAACCCCGCTTAAATATGTAATTAATCTTAAAATTGAAGAGTCGAAGAGACTAATTGTTGAGCATCCTAGTTTAGATTTGAAGGTCATTGCTGAGATGGTCGGTTATTTTGACCAACATTATTTCAGTAAGGTTTTTAAGAGTATGGTCGGGAAAACTCCAACTGATTTTAGGCTTGAACATCGAAAGTAAGTTACTTAGTCTACATAAACAAATAAAACCTTCATCACCTGCGACTTTGGCTGGTGTTGAAGGTTTTATTTGTTATCCTTTGATAGCTCCAGCCGTCATACCTGCAATAATGTGTTTCTGTCCGATCAAGTACACAATCAAGGTGGGGATGACAATGAGCATTGCGCCAGCAAATAGTAATTCATAGCTGGAACGAAAAGCACCGATAAATTGAAATAAGAGCAATACAGTTCCCCACTTTTGCGTCTGTGTCACAAAGTATAGAGGGAAAATAAAATCATTCCAGCAATTGACGAAATTAATGACCATACCTGTCACGGTAACAGGCTTTAGTATTGGAAAGATAATCGAGTAAAACCTACGCAAAGGTGAAGCTCCATCTACCGTAGCTGCCTCATCGAGATCTGCAGGTAAGTTACTAATAAAACCAATATACAAGAAAATGGTAAAGGGTAGAAATGAAGCTGTATACAGTAAGATTAAACCATGGTAAGTATTAATAAAATCCAGTGCTTTCATTACTTTAAACGTAGTGACCATATTCATCGGGGCAATCATCCCGACCAGAAATAAATTGAAAATGGATGTGTTTATCCGACTTTTTCTTCTCACAATAATATAGGCAGCCATAGCCGCTAAAATGCTTGTGAGCAATATAGAGGAAATACTAAAGATCGAACTATTCATAAAGGCCTTTAACATATCCCCCGTATGAAACACTTCCGAGTAATTATCAAAATGGAAGCTCGATGGCCATTTTATCGTCATTGCTTGTACTTCAGTCGCGGATTTCACTGAGTTAATCAGGACAAAATATAGCGGGATAAAAATAATCAATGAAACTACCCAAAGTAGAATTTCCATTATACGATTTGGTAGATTTTTCATGATACATCCACCTCAAACTTTTTGAATATGGCGTTGATAAAGAAATAAACGACAGTAATAAATAAAAATAACATTAATCCCATTGCTGTAGATAGACCGTAATTTCCCTTTGAAAACTCATTCAAGATTGTAACATTAAATACCTCGGAAGCTCTAGCAGGTCCACCGTTTGTAAGCACGTAGATCAAATCGAAAACTTTGAAACCACTGATTAGCCCTAGCAATGTATTAATGACAAAGGCTTGATATAAGTAAGGCAATGTTATATGAACCAGCTTTTGAAAGGACTTGGCTCCGTCCATTTCCACAGCTTCGTAAATTTCTTTTGGAATCATTTGCAGCGCAGCTAAGAAAACTGCCATAGCAAAACCGGAAGCCCTCCATATTTCTACCAATGAAATAGACCATATCGCTAATTTTGGTTCAGCAATCCAACTGTGTGTCCAAGATTCTAAACCAATCCCTGTTAAAAAGTGATTTAATATCCCCTGAGGACTGAAAATTTCCGAAAACATAACCCCTAACAGCACTGTGGAAATCGTAATAGGCAGAAAATAAACAGCACGCAAAACATTTCTAGAACGAATACCTTCGTTTAAGAGTAGTGCTAACACAAGCCCAAAAACAATTTTCAAAACCGTTGTACATAACGCAAAAATTGCCGTATTTTTAAATACATCGCCATTACCTGCTGAACTGCTGAACATTTCTCTAAAGTTATCCAAGCCAACAAATTTAATTGTTGTACTGATAACATTCCAATTGGTGAAGGCATAATAAAAGCTAGCGAAATTGGGGATTAAAAAAAGAACAAAGTAGAGAAGTACAGCTGGCAACAGCAAATACTGAGGGTACATTTTTTTAGTAATCTTAGGTACGTTCATCATTATCATCCCTTTTTAAAATCCTTTGAGAAATATCCATTGTGAAATGAATGACTATTTCCATCTTCTCAAGCAATGGATATTCCCCAGTTTTGCTCCCCTTATTTCGAGAGTGAATTATTTCGTCTGTGCATTAAATATTTTCTTACGGTCATTATCGATAGCTTCAAGTACTTGCTTCGCTGTCTTTTTACCAGCCAACAATTCACCAATATAGTTCCCTACAATTGTGTTGTCCCAAAACTTAATACCTGTTTCCATAATCGTGTCATTCGTATTATCGGAGTTAGCTCGAAGTGTTTTCTCCAAATCCGAAATCACAGGAGTGAAAGCTTTAAATGATGGATTTAACCCAATTGCCGCATAGTATTTTTTCAACACATCTTCTCTGCTGATGTATTCTAAATATTTTTTAGCAGCATCAATATTTTTACTATTTTTATTGATTGTACGGATCAAAGTGCCATCGTAGACTGCAAGCATTTTGTTATCCGCGAATGGTGCAGGGAATGAAGCAAACTTCGAGAAGTCGAAATCCGGATTAGAAGCTTTCGCTTGAACATCTTGATTAGCAGGTACCATGAACATGGCATATTTCCCATCTTTTAATGCAGCCATTCCTTTATCGTAAGTGTTTGAGAATGCATCTTTGCCAAAATACCCTTTATCATAAAGTGTTTTGTATTGATTTAGGAAGGTGTCGAATACTTTGCTATCAGCAAAATTCGCTTTATTGTTGTTTAAACCATCAAACAGTCCAAATTGATCCTTATTTGCTTTTGGACCTAAGAGTGCAAACCAAATCCCTGAATGCCATGTATCCTTCAGCGGTTCAAAGATTGGCGTTACACCTGCCGCTTTAATTTTCTCACTTACAGCAAGGAATTCATCGAAAGTCTTAGGTACTTCCGCACCTACTTTACTAAACAATTCCTTGTTATACAGGACACCCCAACCACCATCTTCTCCAGCAGGACCCCAACCAATAACCTTACCGTTCGCAGACCCATTTTTCTTAGCTGCATCTGTTAGTCTTGCAACCCATGGCTCATTGCTAAGATCTAGAAAGTTATTTTCCGGGAAGAACTGAGCGGAATTCGCCTCTGGCCATACGATCGCCACGTCTGGTCCCTCTCCGGAAGCAAATTTGGTTTTGAGTACGCCTGCATATTGTTCCGCTGGGATCACTTGGACATCAACTTTAATACCAGTTTCTTTCGTGAAGTCAGCAATAATATCTTTATCAATTTGTCTTACCCAAGTATCACCAGACGCAGTTGCAAGCGAAATCGTAACATCCTTTTTAGGCTGTGCTGCAGTAGTTGCAGCAGGAGTAGTTGTGCTGGCAGCACTTGCACCTGGTTTATCTGTACTGTTACCACATGCTGCTGTAATTCCCATAGTCATTATGATCGTTGCCGCAACGCTAATGTTCTTCAAATTGCTTCTTTCTCTTTTCAATTAAAGCCCCTCCTCAAGATGTACATAATTAGCTTTATTAGTTCAATTAGTTCATTTCATCCTGCCTTTTCCGGAGAAGACAGTTCGTTGTTTACTTACACTTTGAATTCTAGTGGTTTATCATCAAATCGTAAATGTAGAAAACGCAGGGCGATACGTGGATATTTTTAACCAGGGATAATACCTATTATTTGCCTATTACTAATCACGTAATCGAAGATCAACTTCATTCAACGAAATAATAAACATAAAAATAAACGCCAAATAGCCAATTAGAATAGAATGATTGGCTATTTGGCTTCCTAGTTAATTAAATAATTCACTGTGTGTAACTAAAAGCATCAATCGCCCCGATCGTATCGGAGGATGCAGCATTCTTAGTCCCATCAACAACAACTTTGATTGTGTGAGAACCCGCTGTAAGTCCTGTTTTGCTAAAGAGAGTCACTTGCTTGGTTGTCGTTGCCGCATATGCGTCAATGTTTGCTGTATCGAGTACGCCATCGATATAAACATCTATAAGCCCCATATTGTGTTGCTTCATAGAAATCAGACTGATCGACGTTCCTGTAAAAGTAAACTGTGCATATGCACCTGCTGTCCGATTATAGGTTTCGGTACTGCTGTAATCAGACGCGCTTGAACTTTGCGACCATGTACCACTGTAGGTAACGGCTGGATCTCGATCATCCACGGTTATGGGAGTTGGCGGTGCCATGACCGTTTGACCCAATTTGGCAACCCATGCATCATCAAACTGCGCAATTGTCCCATCATACACCGACAAACCAACTTTACCATTTGCAAAGGTTTTATCTACTGCGGTCAAAATCGGATTTCCATTTAGTGTAACCGTAAACGTATCATCCCTGACAATCAAGCTTAATGCATACCATTTCTCCAAATTCACGGTCGTGCTGGCAGTCGCTAAGGTAGACCATGTGCCAGCAACTCGCTTCTTAAATTGAAGTTGCCCTGTAGTTCCATTCGTGGATATCCCTAGTTTGTACATGTTGTTGTTATCGACTACTCGGAATAGCATACCCGCATCATATTTCGTACCTGCTTTAAATTTCATTAATACTTTGTACATGTAATTCACCCATGCTGAATCCCCCGCTGTCGAAAAACTCTCTACCCCTGCATTAGCAGAAGCTGAATAGATTCCGTTCTCTCCGCTTGTGTGAATTGCATTATTATTAACAACCTGCCAAGTGCCATTGCTGTTAATCCACTGCCATGGGAAATTAAAACTCGTACGAGTAGGCCAGTATGTGAATGCAAGCGCACCTTCACCTACCCAGTCCGTAGCTGTGCTCCAACTGCTAAAGTCAGAACTATAATCGACCGTCGATCCCACTGTAACTTTGGCATCATCAACAAGCACAAAATCGTTCGGAGCGCCATAGTTCACTTCAGTCTTCACACCGACCATCCCAGTTGTATAGCTGGCATCCGTCGCTGTAATATAGAGAGTTCCATCCAAATAACACTGAATCGTGGTACCCGTCATAACAATTTTCACGGCGTACTGTTGATTCGCTGAAAGGGATACTGTGCTTGTTCCTAGCAATGTCTTGTCATCTTTATACAATTTCAATTCCTGTGTACCATCAGCGTTCACATTCTTGTTTAATGGATCGAGCATCAGGGAATAGCCAGTACGACTAGCAGGAGTTTGCCGGAATGTGACCCTTACAGGAGTTCCTGCTAGGGAATTCACTTTTAATTCATACGTAAAATCACCCGAATAACTCTTCTTCTTCATATAAATCGGTACATCACTGACCCACGGGGAATCATATGGCATGATTTTCATTTGCCCATTCTTCACAGTCCAATGCTCAGATCCCAGATTGGTATCCTGATCATTCGCTTCGCTATCATAGCTGAAGTCATTGAAGGAAATATCTTTAAGCATCTGAATTTCAGCAGGAATGTAAGAAAACCGGTCTACACCAATACTGCCACTTTTTTGAATAATTTTAATCGTATGCTGTGTATTCGTCAGACCTGTTTGTCTATAAATGACTTGACCGTACAACTGTGTGGCGTTCATGGTGCTGATATTCGAAGCTTTCAGTGTTCCATCGATGTAGACATCTGCCGTACCTCCAGTTGGACCTTTACGGTCTAACCATGCAATGGACGTTCCAAAAAATTCATGCGAAGCCGAAGCCCCTGAAGTGGAAGTCAGGCTGTAGGTCGAATTGTAATCACTGGTAGTACCCGCATTAGTCCAAGTACCCGAATACGTAATTAAATTGCTTCCATCATCTGTACGTGTCCAGAAATTAGCATCGTCAGCTGCGGTATTGAGAAGGAGACGCACTGGTCCGTTATGGTTAACGGTAATAGTATCGACAAAAGTAGTGGCATTCCAATTTTCTGTATACGTATAATGATCATCATATCCAGAAATAGTAATTACGGGCTTACTTGTCGCAGAAACTGTAAACACGGTCGAGCGCAATGTCGTATCGTTCGGATGTGGCACATAGCTGTACTCTGCAAAGTAATCAGTAAATTCTAGCATCCGTTTACCCGCAGGTACATAAATATCTTGCTGATGATCGGATCTATAGTCATTGAGCAGAATGTCTAGACTTGATCCCGAATCATTCACAGTGGCCCATGTATGTGGGGTAATCGTCGTGAAATTCAGTTGGGAGAATGTCGTGCCTCCTGTCAAAGGGAGCGATGCCGTTTCATTCGTGTTAGCTGTGTAATGATTATTGTACACAAGCCAATTATTGCCGTTCTTTTGTGCAAATGCTGTACCTGAATATACGGATGGGTATTTGGTATTAAAGAAGGCTGTCCGCGTAGCCTGATCGGTATAACTGGCATTATAGGTGGTCAAATCGAGCACGTTAGGGAATTGTGATAGCACACTGCTAGGAGCATATTTCGGGATTTGCGGAATCATCCCATACCTGCCCTTAGATCTTAACCAATACCATAGACCGGAATTTGAGTTTGCATCTGGTGCAACTTCATACAGTCCTTGGAATAACGAGGTCTGATTTTTGACCGAGCCCCACGTCCGAGAATCAGAAAGTTCATTCATGGTTCCTGCTGAAGCATCAAAAGCAACTTTTGTATTCGCAATTACCTGCGCTTTGGTCGGTGCTGGATTATTAACGATATAACGGAATGCAGGTAGGATCGATTCATAAAATAACGGCGTATACATATTGTTCACGGTTGGAAGATCTAGCTGATTTTCCAGGTGATATACGGTTGCCCCATTCATGTAACTGTCAAGCATATTCATACTATAAAGTGTCTCTGGAACTGCGCGTGTCGTACGATCACCACCACCATTAGAAGAAAGTCCAAAAATATTACTTGCTGGAAACGGATAACTATCATAATAGGGGCCCCAATTATCTGCCACGCCTGCCAGCCAATAACCCTGTGCCTCCGAGTTTACGTAATCATAATTCTTGTGAACCATTTTAAAATTCGGAATAAAGTTAGCACTATACTGTGCAATGGAATTGTAATACGACTGAGATTTCATCGCTGTTGCAAAGCTGTCGTTATCCTCCATAGAGCCTTGAATATGATACCCACCATAAGTGTTAGCTAACGCTAGCAGACCAGGAATAGCCGAGTTTGTGCTAACTAATTCAGATACAACTGTACCTATCATGTTCGGATATGTCTGATAGAGGCCTTCGAGCCACGTCATCCCATCAGAACCACTTGTTGGATTCTCACCATATAGCACCATTGTCGGGATATTGAGATCTTTGCCCTCAGCCAAATTGTCTTGAATCCATTGTCTCGAATCTGTTACCAATGGCTTTGTAAGCCAATTCGCAAAGTGTCCGGGATGCAGGACGAATACAACATAGGGCTTAATATCATCTGGAAGCGCTGCCCACGCTTGTTTAATATCCCACTTGTTGTTATTATCACGTCGAAAATCAGTGTCAGCACTTGAGTTATTCCCCATGATCAACTGCATGACTAGCATTGGATGAGCGTTATCAATCACTCTTCGCATAGCACCAGCCGCGTGCACTTCTTTTTCCCCTGTAAATAGAGTCAGTGATCCGGTTAGTGAAAACATGAAGCAGAAAATCAAGAAAACTTTCATCATTTTAGCGAAATATCGCTTTACAGCAACATTTAAATTCTAAATGAAGCAAATCTATTTTTAAATGTTAAAAAGTCGACTTGCGAAGTGTAAATTTTTAACTACCAGCCTCTACAGTAAACAAATAAAATGACAAAAAGCTAAGTGGCTTGTTTGCACTTAGTTTCTTTGCTCCCTTATGACAAGCAAACCATTGACTTTATAACCTTCGACTCCGGTTTCAGCCACGTTTCAAACTGATCTACCATTTCTTCGAAGGAGGAGCGATGTGTGATATAACGGTCAATGTCGATGTTGCCTGACATTAATGCAACCTTTACCGTATCAAAATCCTCGGTTGTGGTACAAGAATTAAAAAAGATAGCAAGTACCTAATAAATTGTAATTAACTATGCCACAATACCAAATATTTTATTGAGCCATTCAACATCAGAGAGGACAGACGAATTATTTTCGGCCTGCCCTTTCCTTATCATATGTAAAGCCTCAATTCCCTTTAACGTTTAAACCGCTGGAAGAAACGATTTGAAACCAAGCATCGGTTTTGTGATTTTCTTTATGAACCGGTGATCTTGCTCCACAATGTTTGTAAAGAAACGCTTGGCTGCCGTCATATCACGATTTTCAGATAACATGAAATCAATCGTGTTTCCTTTTGAATCTACTGCTCTGTAAAGATATTTCCACTGTCCTTTAACTTTAATATAGGTTTCGTCCGTACGCCAAGAATCGTTTGAGGGTTTCAAATAGCTGCGGATTCGTTTATTTCGGGTCCAAACTCATGGACCCATCTCATGATCGTTGTATGGGATATCTTTAAACCCCGCTCGCACATCATTTCGACTATGTCTCGATAGCTTAAACTATATTTTATATACCATCTCACGGTTAGTAAAATGATTGCTGATTCATATTGCTTCCATTTAAATAAATCAATTTGGTTTCCAAAGTAAGTTGCTCCATCCCATGACTTCATTATCGATTATGTTATCATGAATAGAGTTTTGCACCACAACCCATATTTCCATTATTGTCTTATACTAAGTACTTTATCTACCCACTCTCTATTCTATCTAGGTAATTCTAGGCCGTCTGTCACAAATGAGAATTTCTTTTTTCGAACGAAGTCATCATTTCCTACTCACGAATATAAGAGACCTCCATCACTAAATAGTAAAAGAATAACACCAGTTTTCCCGACATAAAAAACAGAACCCCACATATATCCCATGGAGTCCCCGTCTTCACCATCTTATTCTAAACACTCTCTAACAACCGCCCATCACGAAACCTCACAACCCGCTTCGCCTGCAGCGCTATCGCATGGTCATGAGTAATCAGAACTATCGTCCTCCCCTGCTCATTCAACCTCTTAAATATATCCATAATCTCAATCCCCGTCTTCGAATCCAGTGCTCCAGTCGGTTCATCCGCCAAAATAATCGCAGGATCTCCTGCGAGCGTTCGTGCGATCGCAACCCGCTGCTGCTGCCCGCCAGACAACTCCGAAGGCAAATGCTTCCTGCGATCCACCAAATCGACCGCTTCCAAAGCTTTCAATACAAGTGGCTCTCGTTCTTTCCGCGTCATCCCCCGATAAATTAAAGGCAACTCTACGTTCTCATATGCACTTAATCGAGGTAGTAAATTAAAGTTTTGAAACACGAATCCGATTTTCCGATTCCGTATCTCGGCTAGCTGCCAATCTTTCATCTGGTTAATCGCTTTGCCGTCAAGAACGTACGATCCCGTGTCAGACACATCCAAACACCCGATGATGTTCATCAGCGTCGACTTCCCCGAACCTGAAGGCCCCATAATCGCGACAAATTCTCCTTGTTCAATTACTAATGACACATCATCCAACGCGCGGATCGTTTCCCCACCCATCACATATTGCTTACAGACATGATCAATTTGAATTAGACTCATATCCTTCTCCTCCATTTTGCGATCCCAAGATCCCTAACAATGAAGAATGCGACTATACGAAACGTGTTAAAAATGGGAACCTTAACCTAGCAGTCTTACCGCTTCGCCTTATAAAGTTCATGATAAAGCTTCACTAACGCCCGTTTCTCAATACGCGACACAGATGGATTAACATAGAAAAGGTGACCGGAACAGTCAATACAAATGGAGTTCCATCTAACATAATGGCAACTTTACCCTCTAATAACGCACTTACTACTTTATCTGGACGCTCGGTCGTTTGAGCTTGCGGAAAAGGGGACCAATAATTATCCTCAATTAATTGCTCCACATACCCCGATTCCGGAACATCATCGATATCGATACGATTAATGCGTCTTTGAACTTCCTCAACAAGCTGTTCATCGGTTATTCCATTAATATAAACAACCAATAAATCCTTTTTAGATCTGCGTCCTATCTTATAGCTGATTAGCCTAAGGTTAGGATCTTTCAAACGCTTTCGAATCAACGATGTATTTGTTCGTAAATTTTCGATAAACCCATCCCTCGGTCCTCGTACTACCGATTCTGTAGAAGGTTCGTCGATACTTCTAGTCTTTTGTTCGGCAGTCCCGATAACCACTATTTCTATACTGCCGTCTATTAGAAGTGCACAATTCCCCGACAATATTTCCTCAACATATTCTTTAATGCAGTACACCGCTTTTAAATCCCCGACGCTGATTACGTTGTCCTTTATTTTTTCGATTATTTCAGATAGGCTGGCTCTATCTGAAATAACAATGGACATTAAACGATTCAGAATTTGTTCATTAATTACAGCAATGTTGACTAGTCCGTCTAAATATGCAATGGCTGCCCCTATTTCCGTATTACCTATTTGAAATTTACGTATGATGAGGTCGGAGGCTTCTCCAAATATACTTTTGGTTATTTAAAGATTATTTGATAGCTCTGCATTTATGCTTAAATAACTGTTTGGCATAAACACCCTCTCTTTTTAAAACAAGTTGTATTCATTTAGCTAATATGTAAATTCCCCCATAATTTCTGTAATTATGCAATTGTACGTGGCAGACCAAAAAATCAAAAAACTTTTATTGAGTTTAGTTTGATTAATGTACACCGACGTTCACATGAGCAATAGTGATTGATACAACTGGAATTTTTTTTATATGAAAAGACGAATACGCTATTAGGATTCCAGACATTTCAAACAGCCGACTTAACTTTAAGAGGAATTGAAACTTTGCATATGACCAAAATTGGACAGGTAAAGTCATCAAGACTTTTACCTGTCCAATTTGTCGAGCAATGGTTATTTTTCCCTCTTGACTTCCATTTCAAAACGGAAACTTTCGTTGGTTGCTTTATTTTTTTGCATCAGAACCATCAATTATAGTGCACCCTTCTCCTCCTTCGCCCACTTTTGCCAAATAATTCACCTAATCGTTTTTCTTATTATTTCTGGATAATGCTCATTGTAGCAGCTGTGCCGTTTGGTCCTGTTGCCGTCAAATCGTAAGTGACATAGGCCACACCGTTCGAATCCTTCGCTGTTCCATCTATTGATGCGGTCACATTACCGTACGGATCAATATCTACTTTCCCACCTCTAATGTTCATTGTTGAGAAAGTAAGGCCTAACAGGCTGTTATACTGTCTCGGTGCCCCGCCATGACCCCATCCAGCATAAAAGGAACCATAGTTATCAAGTTCAAATAGTTGACTAAATACATTGAAACCTGTCAAAGCAGTCGTATACGTAGTGTTATACGCTCCGATAAAGGTTACAGCAATTGGGTCGTTCTTAACGGTTACCGTTGCAGTCACCCTGTTATAATCACCTTTTTTGGTTTTATAAATGACCATAATCGTGGCCGTTCCAGGTTTGTTCCCTATGACATATGCTTTCCCGTTTCCTCCATAAACTGCTTTTACTACAGAGGAATCGGAGGAAACGATAGATGTAATTTGTTTCGGTAGAGCTACCGGATTGCCTGATGCATCTGTCGCGCTGAATGTAACTTCATGAGCAAGAGTGCTAGTGACCGCATTTAACATATCAGTGGTTGTAAGCTTGAATTCCTCCCAAACATCCTTATTAAGATTCGAATCTGTATTCTCAACAACATCGCCACCAGCAACTGCGCCCCCGATTGCGAACAAATTGGACACATTATTTAATTTGTAGGTAAGACCTTCGCTAGCAATGCTGCCGGCATCTATAACCCTTACATAGCGACTTAAGGTATCGACCACAGATTCAAAACCGCTTGTATTTACTTTGATCAATTCAGCTTTAAAGCCTATAGTTCCGTTAGCTGCATCAGATGAAGTAGCCAGACGATATTTATTATCTACTAATTCCGCGAAGCCTATATTTTTGGCATATCCGGAGCCTCCGTTTACGTAAGCAAACGTATTATATTGTTTGGCGGAAGTTACGTAAGGCGAAAGCGTATTTGGCGCAACTTTGGTATCATCATCATTTGTAACAGCCGCAGCAATCCCATCTGTAGAAATTGGTGTAAACTTGATTTTGTAATACACAGCCCCAGTAACGTTGTTTACATCCGAAATGGCTATGGGATTGCCTAAACCGTCGCTTGCCAAGAAATAATTCCCGGTCTTCCCATACTGATCGATCGCTTGGATCTTGAATTGGGTGTTGCCGCCTGCGACAATTTTCGAAGTCGGTTCGGTTACCATTTTCAAATAATCCGGAATGCGAACATCCGCAACATGGAATGATTTGAATGATGAGCTATTCACATTTGCCGAATTGATATATGCATTTACCGTAACCATGCCGTTATGAGCAGCTTTAACTTGAGATAAACGGATGGCGCCTTTGTTTTGTCCGGAATTCCAAATAATTGCATTGGTACCGGAAGTTCCGTCCTGATTTAAAGCATCTGCTCCGGAAACTAGCACTTTAATCCGGCCTGTATTCAGATCACTGATTAAGTCATCCGTATTCAATTTATTGCCACCTGCGTCATATGCTATGATGGGTACATACACGTCCGTATCGCCGGCTGCAATCACATCGCTTGGGTCTCCTATCTCCACTTTTGTAGCCACCGCAATTGACGCTACCGAAACCTTAGCACTGGCAGATGCACCTTGAATATATACATTGATATTGTAATCCCCAGCTTTGTCCACATTCTGGCTAAGACTTAAGCGAAATTCCGGAATATCCGTGTTGCTGTAGTCCTGGAATCCTGCCGTTACGTTCTGCTCAAAAGGTGAGATGTTCCATTGCACTTTGCCAACTGATACAAGATCATTATCACTCGTTGCACCAAGTATATCTTGAATTGCCTTAAAGCCTATTTGGTCTCCATATTGATCGTTTACCACCAAAGTAACGGAGGCATAATCTCCTTTTCGACTAAGAACAGTCCCTTGTGAGTATTTCATTTCCCCAAAGGACACCTTTGTGATGAAAGCTCTATTGCCTACCGTATAACTCTTTGTAGCAGCAACGTGTGTAACATTATCGTAAATCATGATTGTAATACTGGTCAGATTCGTCGAAGACGGATTTCCGATCGAGTCCGCTTTCGTACTGTCTAACGTCATCTTCAACAAACCGTCGTCTCTTTTGCTCAATTGTGCGGTTTGTCCATTGCTCAAAGTAACTGTATAATTGCCAACCGGAATGGAAGCGTTCTCATTGTATTGATTAATTGCTTTAACGAGTAAAGTAGCAGTGGAAGAATAGGCAATTGTGTCGCTTGTGTTTACAAATTCAATTTTTTGCAATGTTTCATCCTGGGCTGTAAATTTACCGAATGCAGTTTTTATACTTGCTGCGTCAAGCCCGCCAAGCGTTACTTCGTAGTCGCCAGCACGTAGATTGGTATCCGTTAGTGTCAACGTAGCCGTTTTCTTATCATCAGACCACATTGTTTTAGTAGCGATTGGAGCTTTTCCTTTCGTCAACGCAAGAGTAGCCTTTGATGAATCCACTTCGCCATCTAAGGTTATGATAACCGTTCTGATACCGACAGCTTTCACTGTTTCAATCGATATCGGAGCAGCTTTGTGGGCCTCTACAAAGGCTTGTAGGCCTCCAAAAGCACCATAAACGAGATCCGCGCGAGTAGCAATTTTGGCGCCGTCGGCATTATCCGGTAGAATTTTGGCCGCAATCGCTTGCTTTACAGCATCTTTATACCAAGGGGTACCGGATAAGTCCACTTTACTGCCTAACCCTTTTATAAGCGCAGTTGCGAATTGCCCTATGGTAACTGCTTCCCCTGGGGCAAATACAGGTCCGTCAGCCGAATCGATCATTCCTTCAATCAAACCCGCTTGTTTAGCCGCCTCGACGTTAGGAATCGCCCAACCGTTTGCTGGGTCATCCATCTTCAGGTCAACGAAGCTTGAGGTCTTCACACTCAAATCTACTTTCAAGTTATAGATAATGGATAGAACTTTTGCAAATTGAGCACGAGTCATGTTTTGATCAATTCCGAAAAAGTTAGTGGATACTCCTTCAAAACCACCTTTTGCAAGCAACGCATCAATTTTCATTTTTAAATCTGCGTCAATGCTGCCTAGATCTTGAAAGTCAGCAGACGTTTTAACTGACGATACCGTATTAGCAGTTGTGCTCGGTACGGCTGTATCAGCCCAAACCGTCGATGAAAGCATCGAAATTATCACTGCCATCGAAGTTGCGGTTATGAAAGTTTTCTTCATCATGGCTTATTTCCCCCCTGTTTTCATGAATCTCTTTTCAATATCATTCTAGCTGAGGCGAAATCAAATTGTTATGACAAGAATGGAACTAAATATGCTAAAACAGGCAGATATATTTTCCTGTTTTGACAGCTTTATTTTTCCGACTTGACATACCGTGTAGGAATGAACTGATCTATAATCAAGGTCAAGCAGTAGGTTTTTCAGCGCCTTTCCTCCTCCGGAAGCGCTTTCTACTAGAGGTAGTCCAAAAGATTACCTCTTTTTTTACTTATTCAAATGTCTTCCTATACTGACCCGGCGTAGTGTTGAAATAACTCAGAAAATTGCGATGAAATGTACGCCACTCCATGCCAACCCTTTCAGCTACCTCCTCTATGCTAAAGTCATTGATCTTCAGCATTCCTGCTGCTCTTTCCATCCTGATTTTCAGGATAAAATCTTGAATCGAAAAACCTGTCTCTGCTTTAAAAAGCTTGTTTAAATATTTCGAGGTATATCCGAAATTTTTGGATAACAATGTAAGAGTCAACTTATCGCAATAATGTTCCGATATATAGTCGACTATTTTATCAGAATATGATTTACAAAAGGGTGAATGCGCTTTCAAAATTGCATCTTCCATTTTAATTTCCATAAGAAGTGAGTACACCCATTCCGACGATTTCCACATAGAGTGAGTACTCCCTTCATACCCGCTTAAACATTCCAAAAGCTGCTTCATTCGAATGTTCAAGTTGGAAGGTCTCTGAACCGAAAGCTGAAATTGAGCAAAAACGACAGACGTGCAGTAGAACCGGATAAAGGCGACCTGCCAATCCACTGTCATCCATTCAAGTTGGTAACGAAGATCCGGACGAAGGATCAATACTTGATTCTGGTCAAGTAGCAAATCCTCCTCCCCTTCAAGTCGCAATTTCCCATTACCTTTAAGGCAAATCATGATTTGGTAAGCATCTTTAACATACAACATAGAATCCGTACAATCGTCTCCAAGATATATTATGGAATGCAGTCGGATAGGCAGTATCTGGTGCAAGCTATTGTCCTTCGAATAAGTGAAATAATTGGCGGCTGTAAGCATTCGACTCACTCCTTGTCTAAAAATGAATATGTGATTTTCTGTTTCTAAAAATCCCCTACCGTGAATTTTTAATGGAAATAGGTTGGATTCCGATTAGTTTTAAGACCCATCGCTATAAAAACAAGGGACCAAACAAATACCAATTGCCGTTCCTTTTCAAGGACGTTTACAAAAAACTTTGAACCTTCCTTTTTTGAACGCTCCTTTAGACTATGGTAAAAAAGAACATCAATGTCAGATGTTCTTTTCGCAACTTGCTCACTTCAAATGTTAAGGTCTAACTACTACTCAATATCGATCGCTGTTACGCTATGCGGTTCAACCGTCAGCTCCAGGTACCATTCCCCGCTAGGGAGCTGTTTAAGCTGAACAGGCCTACTTGTTACTTCGGAAGCCTTGAACAACTCCTGAAGTTGATGCTTCGTAGGATATTCCGGGCTGCCTTGTCCCACCCATTTCGCTTTCGGATTTGCATGGGTTTCGTCAATGACCCGAATAGTAGCTTGCTTTCCGGTTAAATCGCCTCGAAATGTTATGCAAACTTCCGCGCCCGTGATCTCCTGCTCTGGTGCATTGTGATTATGAATAGCCATTGCCAATCCAGCACTTTTCTTCGTCACAAGCAGTTCTAGCGTTTCGATTTCGCAGGTTTCCATGGAAATTCTTTCTGTCCCCAAACCATGCATGATTCTATAGGCATGATAGGTTGGCTTCGGTACACCATCGATATTCAGCAATCCGAACCCCCCATGGAACGGCAACGATTGTTGAACTGATTCTTCAAAGATGTCTGAAAACGTCCAGAAGGAATATCCTTCGACAAGACCTGCATTATCAGCCAAGGTTTTCACGACGAAAGCGGCGGAATAGGGTTCGTCCTGCTTGTATGGGAAAGCGGCGGAGTTCCATTCTGTATAATAAAGCGGATAATCACCGGCCTCCCGCTTCGCATTTTGCGTCATCACCGCCATGACCCCACGCTCATAGTTTGGATTCATCAACGCTGCAAAGGCCTTCTTTTTCTCTTCTTCTTCCAATCTCATCATCGCTTCGATATCAATTTCATGATGTGTACTTAGAGGGTCAGATGTAGGATAGTGATGCGTAGAAATGAAATCAACGGCCACATTGTTATTTTTACAGTAGTCAATAAAATCCGGTATCCAGGCATTGCCGGAAGATGCCGGTCCTCCAACTTTTAGAAGAGAATCCACTTGCTTAATCGCACGAGCCGAGTATTCATAGAGCTTCATATATTCTTCCTTACTGCCGGCCCAAAAGTATTTTAAATTCGGCTCGTTCCACACTTCAAAAAACCAGGTACGAACTTCCTCGATGCCGTATCGTTCAACCAGGTGCTTTACGAGTGTATTCACCAGCTCGAACCATTTGTCATAACTTTTCGGCGGAGTAATGTTTCCTTTATATGAGAAGCATGTTTTGTCCCCGGAAGCCAATGCAGAAGGCATAAACCCAAGCTCGATAAACGGTTTCATCCCAATGCTCAATAGGAAGTCGAAGATCACGTCGATATTGTGGAAGGAGTACAACTCCTTACCTGTGAGTACGGTATAAACCGACATGTTATCGTCTAATAAACCATGGAAACGAACATATTTAAATCCCAGTTCTTCATGAGCTTTCGTCAACAGGCGCTGATAATCCGCGCGAAGGGCCGTATAAGCATGGCAGCTCCCTATGCATAGTTCCCAGTAGTGAGGAAATGCCTCTGTTTTCGAATCAAGGTTGACAGTAAAATTGACTTTCATATCTTGCACCACTCTTTCTTGTTATTAATAAGTCTAGAGCCAGAAACACCACAACATAATAATCGGTTAAACGAACCATTCAACAATATCATCGAGATTTTGTCTTGTTTTTGGACGTTTGGGATCCTCTTGCCGATATCCGAAAGCGACCATACAGGCTACACCGAAATCGTTGTCGTTAATAATATCCTCATTTTGTAGAATAGAGTTCACCTGCTTATTATCAAAACCTTCAATTGGACAGGAATCAATTCCAATTTGAGCCGCAGCTGTCATCATGTTTCCCAAAGCTATATATGTTTGTTTGCTTGCCCATTCAAAAATAAGACGGTCATTATTTTCGAATGCTGCTTCGACGAACGATTTATAGAAACCAGAATAACCTTCAATAATTTCTTCAGGCATATGTTGAATGTCTTTCAACATTTTGATCACGTGAGCAGAATCATGACTTAAGCCTTCTTTCTTTCTGGCCAATATAATTACAAAACGGCTGGCAGTGGAAAGTTGTCCCAGGGCTCCGCTAGATACAGGTTTTAATTTTTCACGAAGCGTTGTATTCTCGATCACGACAAACTTCCACGGCTCGAAGCCAAATGAACTTGGAGACAATCTTCCTGTCTCCAAGATAAAGCGAAAATCTTCATCCGAAATCTTTTTGTTGGTATCAAATGCCTTGCAAGCATGTCTAAACTGGTATGCTTTTAAAATTTCTTGTTTTTTACTCTCTGTTCCTATCATGTAAAATCATTCCTTTTCTGTTTTTTATAGCATCAGGCTTCTATTAAATTAATGTACAGCAACTGGTCTATTCTCTCCCTCGCCTGCTGGAGGAACCGAGCGCTTTAGAAAAAATAGAGCGGTCAGCAAAGCAATCACTACAATGCCGAAGGCTAGTAAAAATGCCTGCTTCATACCTGCCGCCATCGCCAGCATCTGCAATTCGGAGCCCGATATTACGCTGGTCTCACTTGTCACAAAACGGCTGGAGCCGTTCGACATGACCGTCACTAGCAGCGCCATTCCTATTGCGCCGCCAACCTGCTGTAGCGTACCGGCAATAGCCGTGCCGTGCGGATATAGGCGTCTCGGAAGCCCGTTCAAGCCGTTCGTCATGACCGGCATCATCAGCATCGAAATTCCGAGCATGAAAAGCGTATTTAAAATGGTAATCGTCAAATACGAAATGGTAGGCTTCATGAAGCCTAAGCAGCATAATGTGACGGCCATGAGCGTAAGCCCGATAACGGCCAGCCACCTGGCACCGTAACGATCAAACAATCTGCCCGTTATCGGCGACATAATACCCATAACAACACCGCCTGGGAGCATTGCTAAGCCGGCAAGCAACGGCGTGTATCCCAACGCACCTTGAAGAAAGATCGGTACAAGCATCATCGTTGAGAACATCGCCATCATGACAATCATCATAATCATTACCGAGAGTCTGAACATACCGAATTGAAAGGTTCTTAAATCCAGCATTGGCTGCCGCATCGTCAGCTGCCGCAGACAGAACCAGATGAGCGCGCATCCTCCAGCTGCAATCGGCCAGAGAACCCTTGGATCCGACCAGCCCCCGTGAAATTCCCCTGCGCTGCTGAAGCCGTACACGATCCCGCCAAACCCAAGAGTAGAGAGAAGCAAGGAGAGCGGGTCAGCCTTTGTCCTCCCGGTTTCCGCAAAATTTTTCAACCGCAGGTAAGCAATGAGCATAACGAAAGCTGCAATCGGCAGCATGCTGAAAAAAAGAACGCGCCAGCTGTAATGCGCAACGATTAAGCCGGATAACGTAGGGCCGATCGCAGGCGCAAACGTTATAACGATGCCGATTGTCCCCATCGCAGCTCCCCTTTTATGAAAAGGAACAATAGCCAATACGACATTTGTCAGCAATGGAAAAAGCAGCCCTGTTCCCGCCGCTTGAATAAGTCTTCCGGCAAATAGAAAGGCGAAACTGGGGGAAATCGCCGCCACAAGTGTGCCTGCTGCAAACATTCCCATAGCAGATAGAAACAAAGCTCTTGTCGTGAAACGCTGTATGAACATGGCTGTAGCAGGTATAAGCACGGCGATAACGAGTAAATAGCCGGTGTTCAACCACTGAGCGGTACTCGTCGAGATGTCGAGATCGTTCATAATCGGCGTAAGCGCTACATTGAGCAGCGTTTCGTTCAAAATCGCGACAAACACCCCAAGCACCATGACGAGCACGATTAATCGGTTGCTTTTACTACCGAAAACAGATTGCTCTTGGTCTTTTGCGTTTGATAAATCCATATGGCTTCCCCTCTCTATACGAAATAGACCGTCAGGACCGAATGATTCACTCGCTGACGGTCATCCGTGGAAATTACTGCTATAACGTCATCCCTCCGTCTGCAAGGACAAGTGATCCCGTCATATAACTTGATGCTTCGGAAGCCAGAAACACCACAATCTCCGCTAGCTCCTCCGGTTCGGCAAAACGTCCGATTCTCATGTTGGGGAATTCCTCGGGAACGTATCCACTTTCACGCAGTTCTTGAGGCACGGCTGCAGTCATATTCGTCGCCACTCCGCCTGGGCAAATCGCGTTGATCCGAATTCCTTTTCTTACGTATTCGATGGCGGCAGCTTTGGTCAAACCGGCAACACCATGTTTACTAGCTGTGTATGAAGCGAGACTGTGTTCAGCCCGAATCGCAGTCGTTGATGCGGTATTGACAATATTCCCGTAGCCTTGTTTGTCCATCACCTGAAGAACATATTTCATTCCCAGAAAGATCCCTTTCAGGTTAACATCGATTACCCGGCTAAACTCTTCCTCGGACACATCCTGGAAACGCTGAAACCTTTGCATCATTCCTGCATTATTGAATAGGATGTCAATTTTACCGTAAGCATCCAAAGCCTTTTGAACATAATTCTGGACATCCGCACTTTTTGAAACGTCCGCTTGAACGAAAATTCCATCCCCGCCGTTGCTTTTTACAACATCTAATGTTTCTTGTCCGGATTTTTCATTATAATCAACAAGGACTACCTTAGCGCCTCTTGCTGCTAGCTTGATGCTGCTGGCCCGTCCAATGCCACTGCCAGCCCCTGTAATAATCGCCACTTTCCCTTCATGAGTACGTAAGCCCTTTGTTTCTAGCGCAGCTGAAGGAGCCTGCTCGTTCTTTTCCGGTGTGCTTTCAAATGTAACTGTGGATAAATCTTGCTTAAGTGCCGCAAGTACAGGGGCCGGAATGTTTACTTGGGGCAAACCAGTCAGTTGATCTAAGGTAAAGCTAGAAGCCATCTTGAACATAGGCTCTTTCACATATTCCGGTAAATGCTTGGTTAGGATTTCTAAAGCCTCATTGTTCCCTAACAGTTCCCCAATTTTTAAGTTTTCGTTGTATCCCATTTCCAAATATCCTCCCTTTTTTTAATTAATGTGCCTATCTCTAAGCTCTTTTGTAATCTGCGGAAAAATTCTATCCAATCCCCAAAACAGGCTGCAAACAAAAATCAGCAGCGAAGATATCATAGGAATATAAATACTGAGGGATAATATGCCTTGGATGGCAGAGCTAGCCTGACTTGCCGCTGCTCCATCATAATGAGTTATACCTAATATCCATCCCACGGACGATAAACCAATGGCCGTACCTAAAAGATATGCTGTATTATTTACACTGTTTATTACTCCTGGAGCGCGAATGCCTGTTTTCCATTCTCCATAGTCTGCAGCATTGTTGATCATGACACCGCAGTAAGTTAAAACCGGTACAAAACCGACCCCATTAAGCACTGCTCCTGTGATGCCGAAGACGACATTACTTGTATCAAGTAAACGAATCACGCTACCCAACAAAGCTAGTAAAGCTCCTAATCCAACCGTCCATCTAATGCTCATTTTTTTAGTAATAATAGGGAGAATAGCGAATGCTAGTATCGCTGGCAGCGCACCTGCTGCTGCAAGAGCAGGTTGTAGACCGACACTCCCCAATATATATTGAGCATAATAAACCCCGGAGGAAGAGGTTAACGTACTGGTGAGCGTCGACAAAAGACTTACAGAAATAGCGATATAAAAAAACTTGTTGGTTAAAAATGACTTCAACATTTCCTTGACAGTAATCTTTGGTACAACTTCTTGATCATAGACTTGAACGTTATCTACACTTTCACGTGCTGTTTTATACTGGTAGAAGACCAGTAAAGCACTTACAATAGAAATTGCACCAGTTGCGATCAAGTACGCCTGCTGTCCACCTCCTAGAAACTGCGCAAGTGGCAGAAAAGCAACGGTTATGATCGTACCTCCAACGAAACTACTTACACCTCGTGCCGTTCCTATTTTTGCCCGTTCATGTGGATTTCGTGAAGCCAGTCCCATTAAAGTGCTTTGAGCAGTACCTTGTACAGAAATTGAGAGTTTATATAGAAGAATACCTGCTGATACAAATACAAGCTTCATTGCCAGATCCATTCCATCTCTGATAGCAGTTAAAATGAGTAGCGAAAATACCATAGGCAGGACGGAACGAGCAATCCACGGTCTAGCTCTTCCATTCTTAGTTTTATACTTATCAATTAACAATCCTGTTGCCAAGCTTCCTAAAGCACCAATAATGGAACCAAGTAAAGCAATCGTTCCGGTCGTGCTTGGATTCATATGAACAATATTTGTTAAAAAATACATGATAAAGCTAGTATAAATAACTGCCGTCATGACAGAACCAACTTGACCTAGACTATCACCAAGCAACTGACCTTTTCGCAGCTCTAAAGGGTACTCATTTGAGTTTAAATCCTTATTGGACTCGTTTGACATTACCTGGACTAAAGTTGTCATTCTCATACTCACCTCGATAGTTATCGTTTGTGAAAAGTAGAATAGATTCTCTTTCACTTGTTTTATTTTAAGGGAATCAGCACACACCCACTATCAAATATCGGTTATCCCCCTTATAAAATTCCGTCATTACTCTCAATTAATCTAAACTATCAGAAGAAAACTAAATCGAAACTAAACAAGCTGACGCCGAATAAGTTTCGACGCCAGCTTCCATCCTAAGGTTTTTCATTTATTGTTCTCATAATTCACGCTTATTAGAACGTTCCCCTGTTTGTCGATCCTAAATCCACGCGCCCATGGTGGCTCCGCTTACTTAACTAACGATGTTTAAAGCTCTTAATAAGGCATTTAAGCTATTATCCGCCTCTTTTTTACTATGAAAAGCATCAGGAATTACGAACCCAAAATGATGGTAACCTGGATATACATGCAGTTCTGTAAGTACGCCGTCATACAATAAACGTTTTGCAAAATCCAATGTCTCCTCAGCAAATAAATCGATTGATCCTACGCATAAATAAGTGCTAGGCAAGCCTATAAGTGACGTAGCTCTTGCCGGGGAATAATATTCTGAAATTCCCTCAGTCCCTGGTTCTTGATTAAGTACAGATTTCCAACCAAAATAATTGCTTGCTTTATTCCAAGCATATTCACCATTAAACGGATGATCCTCATTGATGGCTGTACGGTCAGCTAACATAGGAATGGTTAATCGCAAATGTTGTATAGTAAATTCTTGACGATCACGAATAAATAGTGCCAGTCCCGCAGCTAACCCAGCTCCAGCACTACCGCCAGCGACGGCGATTTTGTCAATATCTATATTTAATTCTTTAGCGTTGTCGATACACCACTTAATACCTGAATAACAATCATACAATTGAGCTGGTTGCGTATATTCGGGGGCCAAGCGATAGTCTACAGAAATACCGATAAAATTGTACTGATGTGCTAAATATGCATGTGTTTCATTTTCTGATTCTGCAATACCAATAATCATACCACCGCCATGAACAGAGTAGATCAATGGATATGGCTGTTCAGATTTATTTCGCGGTTTGGTAATGACTAACCTTACTTTAGAATCATCGAATACATTATCAACCCAAATTTCTTCTGTTTCTACCTCATAACGTTGTTCCACATGACTAGATGCAAACACGGCTTTTAATTGTTCTCGTGCTGCTAAATAATTTTCTGTTGTCAAGCTCGTGTTGCCCAAAAACTCTAGAACACCTCGAATTTCTGAATCAATTAAATGTTCACTTCGTTTTGGTGTATCCATACTGAACCCCCAAATTATATACTGTATATTTTCTTTAACCAGTTATGTGCTAGTGCCGGCCAAATTGCGATCCCTTCGTCCTGCTTATTTTGTTGAGCATATTGCGACATAATCTGTCTAAAATAATCCTTGGCGCTTAACCCCTCAGGAATCGTTCCGAGCATATTAAAAGGAGCCGGAAGCTCTATACGATGTTCAACTAAGTACTCTAGGGTATCAAAAAACTGTTGCATCGTGTAAAATCCCCCATAGTTCCCCGATGCCCACTGTTCGTTGGCCAGGGACAGTCCGTGGTTACCGTTTCCGAATACATGAAGCTCAAAGGGGACTCCCTGTTCCTTGCACGAGTTTGCAAATAAATAGCTGTTCTCCACAGGCACCTCTTCATCTGTTGATGTGTGCCACATAAAAATAGGTGGAGTATCTTTACCTACATGTTTTTCTAAAGACATAAACGCCAACTCTTCTTCTAATGGTTCTACCCCAAATAGGGCTGTAAACGAGCCTTGATGCCCATATTCACCTGAAGTAATCACCGGGTAAGATAAGATGACTGCATCCGGACGATTGCTGATTCCTTCATATTCCTCGTTAAGAAGCAATTCTTTCTCATCGAAATGCACGGCAAGACTGCCGCATAGATGCCCCCCCGCGGAAAAACCGCAGATCGTCAGTTGATGAGGGTTAATGTAAAATCGTTGCGCTTGTTTCCTCACAAACGTAACCGCCTTGGATAAATCCTTTAAAGGCTGCAGCTTCAGCGGGCTCGACTTCATAAAATTTGTAGTATAAGTAAGAACGAAAGCATTGTAACCTTTGTTGAAGAATTCCTGTGCAACGATTTCTCCTTCCGAGTGAGCTACCGCAGCATAACCACCACCTGGAACGATGATGATTGCAGGTCTTGCGAGATCATCTTCATCGTGAATGTATGTTACTACATTTGGAACAAATCGCCCGATCACCGGATACGTATATTCCTCTTTTTCCCATAATTTATGCGTTTCATGGATCATCATATCGCCTCCTGATTCATTCAATTTCCTAACATAAGAAGCATCCCAATTATAAGAAGTCCCGATTTAACAAAACCATCGGGACTTCACTAGGAGTTACACTTTATAGGTAAATTGATATTTGCCGCTGCCAACTTCCACGGTGACTCCAGTTGCTTTGTCCACAATCGAGGTAATACCGTCCTCTAGCTCTATATCGTGTTTATGAGCCCCTGTTAACACAATCGTAGCGGTCGTATTGGCCGGGATCTCGATGTAAACCGAAATTTCTTGTGCGTTGATGTTCCATTCAGATACGATTGTTCCATATATCGAATCATACGATGCCTTAGCATAGGTGAGGCTGCAATTGAAATCAGGTTGAATGAGAATATGTTTGTAACCAGCTTGGGCTTTATCTATTCCGGCAATTCTTCGATACAGCCAATCTCCGATGCAACCAAAAGCGTAATGATTGTAGGATACATCCGAAACCTTGCCGTCTGGACGAATGGCCTTCCAACTTTCCCAGATGGTCGTCGCTCCCTTCTCGACTTCGTACAGCCAGGAAGGAGCTTCCGTTTGATAAAGTAATTGATAAGCGATGTCGGGACGTCCGTTATTATAAAGAACATCTAATAGGAAAGGAGTAGAAACGAAGCCGGTATCTAACCGAATTCCATTTTGCTCAATTAAATGTACCAATTGAGCCAACACCTTGCTGCGCATCAAATCGGGCACCATGTTCATTTGCAGCGCGAGCACGTAAATGCCTTGGTAATGCGATTTCAGCGTACCATCTTCTTTGACATATTCCTCCGAAAAAGCTTTTCGAATTTTCTTATTTAAATCATCGTAACGAAGTGCATCCACTTCATGACCGATCACTGACGCGATATTGGACAATAATTTGGTGGAGTACGCATAAAAGCATGTAGCAACCAAATCTTTCGTCATCATCATGTTGTCTTGAATATCCGTCGGTCCGCCTCGATCAAAGCTGGGAATGTTCCAATCACCGAAATGCTGTCCCGTATTCCAAAGATATTTCTGACGTTCCCGCTCTTCTGTCGTCAACTGCCGATTTGACACGTCATCCGGAAGCTGTTCCGCTGCGGTCTTCTCGACATAGGAAACCCATTGGACCATTGCCTCATAGTTCTCTTCAAGTATGCGGGTATCTCCATAAGCTTGATACAGCGCCCAGGGAACAATGACGATTGCGTCTCCCCAACCTGCGCTGGATGAAAGCCCATAAGCCGCTGTCTGCTCAAGATAAGCTTTAGGAGCTGGAACAATATTAGGAACTTGACCGTCCGGGAATTGCTCAACAACAAGGTTTCTTAACCATCTGGTCAGAAAGGCATTCATATCCATGTTAAACGCCGCAGTTGGGGCGTAGACTTGGATATCCCCAGTCCATCCCGCCTTTTCCCGCTGTGGACAATCCGTTGGTATGGACAACATGTTCGCTTTTTGGCTCCATACGATATTTTCCTGAAGTCTATTCAAACGATGATCCGAGCAAGTAAAGGCGCCGCTTGTTCTCAAATCCGAAGAGAGGATGACCCCGGCAAAGCTTTCTTTCCTCACGATACCAGGATAACCGCTTAGTTTCACGTAACGGAAGCCGTGGTACGTAAATTTCGGTTCAAATGTTTCTTCCGTGCCCCCTCTAAGAATGTATATATCCTTTTGCTCTTTATTCCGTCCGATAATGTTATTTATAAAGTTCCCTTCCTCGTCGAGCACCTCGCTGTGCTCAAGGATGATTTCGGTGCCTCTTTGGCCTTCCGCTTGCATTCGAACTCTGCCGGCGATGACTTGCCCAAAATCGAGAACCACTTCGCCTTTTGGAGTCGTAACGATACAGTGTACCGGAATTTCACCGACCACGCGAACCGGTTCACCGTACTGCGCAACGATGTTTTCCAAACCGTAGTTTGCCATCTGAACATCAGTCCAAAGGGAGTCATCAAAATCAGGTTCGCTCCATCCTGCTTGTTCGAGACGTGCATCTACCATTTCCCCAATGAAAAGATCGGAGTATCTCACGGATCCGAAAGAAGACTTGAATCGTTCATCCGTTACAATGATTTGCTTATGACCGTCGACGTAGTCGATCTCCAATTGCAGCAACAATCCGAGTTTATCGCCATATTGGCAGCTGTCGCCGGAAAAACTGATCCGACCTGCGTACCAACCATCCGACAGCATCGCTCCGATTGCGTTGTTTCCGGCCCTGAGAAGCGAAGTTACGTCGTAAGTCTGGTATTGTAGATATTTAGGATAGGCCGTATACTCTGGAGCCAATTCAAAATTCCCGATTTTTTTGCCATTTAATTCGAGTTCGTAAATGCCATTGGCGGTTGCATATACCCGCGCGCGTTCAATCCCTTCGCTCGCCTCAAAGGTTCTTCGGAGTATAGGGCATGGATGAAGACGCTCCGTGATCGGCAAATCTACTTTATTCTCATGCATATTCATGTAATCAAATGGCGATTCTAACGTAACAGCATTTTGCACAGGCTCAATCCATTGAGCTAACCATTCTGACTGGTGAAGCAGTCCCATCTCCCAATACGCCCAAGCACTCCACTCGGATTCTTCTCCACGTTCATCCCAAACCTTAACCTGCCATTCATAACGCGTACGGGAAACGAGCTCAGGCCCCTGATAAGGAACATAAACTGATTCTTCAGATGCTACCTTTCCGCTGTCCCATTGCACAATCCTTTTAGATCCTGGTTCAAGAACATTTACAATAATTTGATAAGCGGTTTGATGTACGCCTCTGCGATTCGCTTTTAAATTCCAACTGAATCGAGGCCACTTTACATCGATTCCTAGAGGATTCTCTTGTGATTCGACGAGAAGTTGGTATAGCAAAAGCGCTGTCTTTTCATTTATCTCCAGCATAGTTTCGAAGTCTCCTTTAAAAATCACCTTAATTTCGTGATAACACGCTTTACATCGATTTACATCGATTTTTGTCCCTATCAAAGTATTGCTATGGTTTACTAATCAGTTTAGTGCAAACGAAGCAAGGCTTACGCTACCATACCCCAAATATTTAAAGTACAACGCATGCACGCCATCCGGTATCGTAATATCTGCGGAGTATTCCTTCCATTCGTTCATCATCTTCACTGGAATGCTGCCAATAGATGGGCCATCCCAAGAAGTCATGACCTCAAAAGCTCCTCCCCAGCCTCCGCGTGCTTTGATTGTAATTTGGCTTAATCCTTTACAATCAAAGTATTTAAAGCCAGCTACTGCGCCGTCCCTCATATTGGCGATATATCCGATTTCCTCGTCTCCATCCTTCCCATCCTGTGTAATCTTAGGGAAGCGGTCGTCCATCCAGCCTCCAGGTCCTGGCATAGATGCCTCAACATCTCTCCAGAACAAATTACAAGCAAGATATGCAGGATATTCTCCCCTGCCGATCAGCGGTCCACCATTCGGACCACACGATGTCATTTCCACTTGAGGTATTGTACCGTCTTTGAGAATCTGAATCGGTTCTATGCATCCCTGCCTGCTGAAACTCGTTCCATTCGTATGTCTATGATAGAAGACATACCAGCTATTATTGATTTCAACGATGCTTCCATGGTTATTCCCTCCAAAATACATGGCTTGTTCTGCAGGTTTGTAGGAGTCGATAAACGTATCACTATTGCTAACGATCGTCCCCCGGTATGCAAACCCTTCCGTAGGGGAGTTGCTAGTTGCATAGCAAAGCTCATGATAATTGATAGAAGAATAGATAAAGTAGTAGGTATCTCCTACTTTTCTCATGGAAGACGCTTCAAAGAACTCATGACCTTCGAATCCCGTGCCTTTACTGTAAGAATCACTAGGCACGACAACTTTCGGCCCTTCTTTAATCGTAAGCATATCCGATTCCAGAATAGTAACCGTTGCTCCCTTTCTGGATACATCACCTCTCAGGCTGAAACCCGTGTAGAGGTACACATTGTTTCCTTCCACCAGTACAGCGGGATCGAATTGCGGCTCATCGCCAGCCTGATACCCGAGAAGCGTCCCCTCTGGATAATGCACATCGCCGTAATATTCGTACTTCCCTGCAGGGGTATCGCAAACCGCAACAGAAACTATCGGTTGTTGGTCCAAGACATAAAACAAATAATATCTTCCATCTGACCCTCTCGCGACATCTGGTGCCCAAAGATACATTCCGCCGTCTGAATTTTTCGGGTCATCCGTTTTTTTGTAAATGACTCCTTCGTTTCTCCAATCCGCCAAATCAGTTACGGGCGCCGACCAACATACATAATCGTTCTGGCAAAAGGCATATCCGTTAAATCGATCGTGGGAACCATATACATATACTCTATTGTCGAACACATATGGTTCTCCATCTGGGATATATTCGAAAGAAGGCAGATAGGGGTTAAATCCTTGTTTCATCATTTTTCACTCCTTTAATTTTCCCGACAATAGTAATAAGTCACAGGATCCCAAATGAGATCCTGTGGTTTATTAACAATTTATTTTTTGTTCGCTGCCCATGCATCAAGCTGTTTTTGTTTCTCTGCGTTAATTTTTTCAATACCTGCAGCCTTTAATTGCTTATTCATTTCCGGCAACTTCGAAGCGGGATCAATCATACCTGTTTCCAAAGCTACTTGAAATTGGCTCAACACGTTAGAAACTGCTGCTACTTCCGTTCTAACCGGCTCTACATCAAAGCTGAAGCCTAGAATCCTTGATTTCACAGCCTTATTACTAATCTCGGCTGCATTTTTCCACATATCAGGAGCATCTCCTTTACGAAGATACGATAGGAACGAGTTTCCAAACATCCAAACTTGAGCAGGGAAATAAGTAGAATTCGACGCATCAACACCCTCAGGGAAGTCAATGATGTTGTCTGACACTTTTACATAATGTTTGCCTTCGATCCCGTAATCCAATAAATTAACCACATCTTTGTCCGTATACATGAGTTCGAGCAGTTTCATCGCTCGTTCCTCATCCACCGTGTTTTTAGTAATACTCCACATAAATGAATTAAGCGATGAAGTAGCGACTGGAGCGGCCTTAAGATGAACAAGTACCGTTTCTTTTCCAGTTGACGAATCGCTAGTAAACCAAGGATCTACTAGATTGGGGTACGAGAAAACTTTTCCTGCTTTCATAAGATTAAAACCAGTCTCCGTACTCGTAGCACTATCTTTGTCAATGTAGCCCGCTTGATACCATCTTCTAACGGTATTCAGTAAATAGGCATTTTCCTCTGTTTCGAACCAGTTTACTACTTTTAATCCGGCATCTTTTGTTGAAAGTCCGGCTCCATCGCCAAGCAGTTCCCCATTAATACCATTCAGAACTGTGAGAATTGAGCTGCCGGATTTTGCTATTGGCGTGACATTGGGTTCATTTTCTTTAATAACTTTGAAAATTGGATCAAGATCATCCAAGGTTTTAATTTTGGATGTATCAATCTTATATTTTTCTACCAAGTCCTTGCGCATAGCAATGGTATAATCTTGTGCCACATTTTTAATAATCGGAATACCGTAAATCTTGTTATTGACTTTTACTGCATTAAGATAATCGGAACCAATCGTTTTATCGAACGCGTCCTTGATTCCTTTTCCGGTCTTTTCCAGGATACTATCCAATTCAACATACAACCCTTTGGCAACATCCTGATTATGGGTTCCAAGACCGCTGATCATCAAATCGACTTGCTCGCTCGAGGACAACATCAGTGTTTTTTGCTGGCTATAGGCTCCAAATCCGATAGGTACCAATTTTACGGTCGCATTGATCTTTTCTTTCGTGATTTTGCTAAGCGCATTCTGTACCAATTCTAGATCCTTCTGTTCTGTAACCGTAGGGTATGCCATCACTAGGTTTACTGGCTTTAAATTGGCACTTGATTTGCCGCTTCCATTGGCTGTCGCTTCAGGATCTTTACTCGAATTGCTGCTGCATGCCGTAGTGAGAACAGTTAACGCCAAAGCCGAAAATAGAATTGTTTTGAAGGTGTTTTTTCTCAATTCAATTGCCTCCCTTTTATTCATTAATTATCAAGACCTGCAAGATCATACTAACAGAGTAGAGTTTGTTCAACTTTCTCATTTCCGAGATTTCGATTTCAATTTTCCGTCATCCTCAAAGCCATTATCCATTACCCTTTTACAGAACCAATAGTTAGACCCTTTACAAAAAATCGTTGGAAGAATGGAAAAGCAATCAGTAAGGGAACAACACCTATGCAGGCAATGGCCATGCGCATTGAACCCAGCGGAACTTTAGACGCCAATTCGTCACCTTTGTTATTTAATTGAGTTGAACTCTGTAAAAATTGGATATCCTGCAGAATTCTGTTCAGCAGGTTTTGCAGACTGTAATAATGACTATCGGTGATATAAATCAAACCATTGTTCCAATCGTTCCAATAGAGAAGCGTATAAAATAATCCGATCGTGCCAAACACAGGTGTCGATAGCGGAATTATAATAGCCCAGAATATTTTCCATTCTTTCGCCCCATCGATTTGTGCCGATTCAATAAGCGGCCGCGGAATAGATGTGGCGAAGAAAGTGCGCATTAGAATAATGAAGTAGCCATTCATGAGTAAATTAGGTATGATCAGTGCCCACAACGTGTTTTTGATATGAAATAAATTTGTGTAAATCAGATAACTCGGAACGAGTCCCCCGTTAAAAAGCATCGTAAAAAAGATAAAGAAAGCCAATGCATTTTTGAAAGGCATCTCAAACCGTGAAAGCGGGTAAGCTAACATCGCAGTCAAAGATAAACCGGCAACGGTGCCAATAACAGTGACTAGAATCGTAGTACCATAAGCCCTCATGATACCTAGGGAACTATTGAATAAATACGAGTAAGCTGAAAATGTTATATCTTTTGGTAGGAAGGTATATCCATCGCGGATAATTTCCATGTCATCGGTCAACGAAGCCGAGAACAACAACCAAAAGGGAATCAAGCAGAATACGCATAACAAAATCATGATTATATTAAGGACGCCTTGATTCAGATTACTTGATTTCAATGAAGATCCCCCTTTAGTACAACGCGTTTTCTTTGTTTTTCTTGCTTACTATTGCATTAGATACCACGACAAGGATAAAACCAACGAAAGATTGATACAATCCAGCTGCAGAGGACATCCCAATGTCACCCATGGTCATCAATGCACGAAATACATACGTGTCGATTGTACCAGTAACCGAATTGAGCACGCCTGAGTTAAGAGGTACCTGATAAAATAAACCGAAATCCGAATAGAAAATTCGACCGATAGCAAGCAGAGTCATAATGGTGACGTAGGGCATAATAGAAGGTATTGTGATGTGCCAAATCTGCCGCCACCTGTTAGCACCATCAATCTTTGCGGCTTCGTAATATTCATGGTCGATTCCGATTATTGCGGCATAGTAAATAATGCAAGTGTTTCCAATACCTTTCCATAGTGTAACTAGGGTGAGAATCCATGGCCAATATTTCGTCTCGCTGTACCAAGAGATTGGATCCACGCCGAACATAGGTAGAATGCTATTATTCAAAAATCCCTTCTCAACATCGAGGAACGCAAGCACCAGATAGGAGACAATAACCATCGAGATCAAATGGGGCAACAGAATGAAAGTCTGATATATTTTGGTTAAGAATCGCTTTCTAATCTCATTAAGGATAATTGCAGTTCCAATTCCTGAAGTTGTAGTCAGCGCAATAAAGAGGAAATTGTAAAGAATGGTATTCCTCGTAATAATGTAAGCATCTTTTGTTGCAAACAGATACTCGAAATTCTTAAAACCAATCCAATCACTGCCCAACATGCCCTTAGCGAAGTTGTAGTTCTTAAAAGCAACAACAACCCCGAACATAGGCAAATAATTGTTAATTAGCAGATAAAGCAAGCCTGGAAGGGCCATAAACACTAACGTTCTGTACCTTTTAGCCTTTCTAAGCTCCAGAGCTAACTTTGTTGTCTTTTTCATTTTTAAGTCCTCCTGGTCTGCCTGGGTCTTAATCACGGCTTCATTTTGCAAGGGTCTCTGCCACCTTTCAATTGATTGCTTTCATTTTAAAACATAAGGAAAATACAAACTATTAAATATCAGGCATTGCTCTTACAAAATTCAGACATCGTTTATTTAGTTAAGCGCAAAAAAAGAAGGTATCATTTCTACCTTCTTTTTTTATTTCATATTCAAAATGATTCCTTTCGATAATGCTTTCTATACTCCTGAGGTGTCATCAATACTTCCTTCTTGAATATCGATGAAAAGTACGGGAAATTGGTAAATCCGACAGCCATGGCAATATTAGTAATGGATATATTTGTGCTTGTCAGCATTTCCTTTGCTATCATGATCCGCTCTTGCAGAATATAATCATTTATGGAATTGCCTGTTTCTTTTTTAAAAACCTTTACAATATGATCAGGGCTTAACCCAAAATAATCGGCAATACACTGTCGAGACAGATCCTCATCGATATGAAGGGCAATATATTTTCTTATTTTTTCTACAATCGTTTCATTCAATTCCCCACCCTTGATATGAAAAAATACCACCTCTATAACATCCAACATCCATACCTGCAGATCCTTCACGGAACGTAAAGCGACTTCTAATCGCACTGGAGACAAATGATCGGATAAAATTTCATCAGCTCGGAAACCCTTATTCTGTAAGGTAGCCATGATCATTTGTATAAATCCTTGGTAAAATTGGGTGATCCATTTGGCATCAAGCCCTATAATTCGTTTCCAAGAATCTAAGAATTGTTGCGATTCTTCAATAAGCTTACTTTTATCGCCTTGCTTGAACATCTCTGACCAAATTTTGAAAGGCGGCATTGAAAGCTCAATTTCCTTTTTTTGATGATCTTCAAGAAAAATAACACGGTCAGTAAAATTGACATAATCCTTCTTAAAAGCAATCAAGCTTTCAACGATATCCCGAATTTCATGAATGGGTGCTGTTGTCCCGATATAACAGGAAAGATGACAATAGAAATATTTATTGCATGCTTCAATAAAATCCTTACAACGCATTCTTATAATTCTTCTAAATCGTGGTAAATCTTCTTGGTTCCAATTCTCAGTCGGAATAAACACCAATCCGCTTTCATCATTGATCCACACAAGCTCAGCGGAAGCATGATCTTGAATGACTAATTCCTTCAAGGCATTTTTCAACGCATACTTCATGATTTGGGTATCTCGCGAGTTTAATGGCTTCTCCCAATGATGTATACTAATGAGGAACGGCAAGAATTGCATCGATTTCGAGAGTGGTATATTTAATTTTCGAATCATTTCCTCCAAATGATCTGGATCGGAAGGAATCGCTTGACTCAACACGTCCCGCCAGAAACTTTCGATTATGATTACAGCGGATTCACGTTCCTTTCTAATCTTCTCTAATCCCTTTCTAACCACTTCCTCCAACTCATCTTTGGGGATAGGCTTCAGCAAGTACTCGAAGCTACCAAGCTTTACAGCTTTTTTGGCGTAATCAAAGTTCGGGTGAGCGGTTAGAAAAATACACTCTGTTTGCTGAGATGACTCCCGCACCCACTCAACCAATTCTAACCCGCTTCCCTGCGGCATCTCGATATCACAAATCATCAAATCAATTGTTTGTTTATCAAAAATCTCTTTTGCTTGCCGAATATTATAAGCAACCGATACGTTGACAAAGCCGAGACGTTCCCACTGCACACTCGATTTTATTCCGTCCGCGATGAACATTTCATCATCCACAATTAATAAGCGATACATGTTACATCCCCCCTATTTTATACGGCAGCATGATGTCTACGACGGCTCCATCATCATTCGAGAACTCGATATGTGCCTGATCCCGATATAACAATAGCAGCCTGCGTCTTACATTCCAAATCCCGATATGCTCTCCCTCTTCATTGGTTAAGTTCATTTTTTGCTTTAACTGTTGCAGCACCTCCTCTGAAAATCCTTTTCCTGTATCACGGATACGGATTTGCAATTTCTGTTCTTCAGGGCTAGTACCAATAGCGTTGATAATAATATCAATATGGGTGGTTCCGTCCGTATCGATCGCATGCTTAATCGTATTCTCTGCAAAAGACTGAATCATTAAGGTAGGAACAAAGCAATCGTCCAGACCTTCCTGAACGGAGATGGTAAAAGTGAAGCTTTCCGGAAAACGAAATTTCTGGATTTTCAAATAATTCTCAGTATGTGCCAGTTCATCCCGCAGCAGCACAAAATTTGTATGACTCCGGAACATGAAGCGAAAATAACGGATCAAGGAGAGAGACAGCTCTTGGATCAAACCAACTTTATTTTCCTGTGCGAGATAATAAACGACGTTTAAGCTATTTAGAAAAAAGTGAGGGTTGATTTGGAGCTGCAAATGCTTAAGTTCGGCCCTTTGGCTAATTAACTGCTCTTCGTAAACATTAATCTTTAATTGCTGAATTTCTGAAACCATACTGTTAAACGATTCGTTCATCAGCTCGAATTCATTGGAGGAAGGTTTGAGATCTATTCTCTGTCCTAAATTGCCCTGTTTAACTCTCCGCATTGCAGTTACGAGCCGATTGACCGGAACTAATATGACCTTTCTCAAGAAAAATAAAGTAGCGACTAATACAAATGCAGAGCCTACTACAATAAACAGAATAATTCGCTGAAGATATGGAAGCTTCTCCAGGATCACCTCATCAGGAATAAGTGCTACAAGCCTGAAACTTCCCTTAGCCGATTGTTTACCAGTGACCAGATATTTGTCTCCTTGACCGGTTAGATAATATGAATCCGATTTATTAGTCAGGTTTATTTGATTCTCTGTAAAAAACTTCTCATCCTGAAGAGGTGTGCCGTTAGCGTCAACAAACAATGCTTTGCCCGTGATTCCCAGATTCAACAAATCAAGTGGCCCCATAACATCATTTGCATTAACACCAGCTCCAATATATACGTTTCCGGATTTAATGATGTGTATGAGATAGAAGCTTTCTTCCAGTTTAACCGCAATCCATTTTAGATTTGAATAACCTTGCTTCATGGATTTATCCTGTAATAGGTTAACAATCGCGCGTTGGATCGGTTGATTTTCGGAGTAAGCATGACCTGTCGGTTTAGGAGCAAAAACCAGATCATCATTTACTACCGAATAAGCAAAGAAATAATCAAGCCCCTTGTAGTAAACGCTGTTATCGGTTAGCTTCTGAAATAACCATAGCTTGTCCAAATTATATTGATCAAGATCTAATTTTTCCGGATGATAAAGGAATTGTAGTCCGCTTTCTTCTGAAACAACCTTTATTAAATAACGATCAATATCTTCCAATAGGGCATCACTTAGACTCATGTAGAGATTTACCAAATTGCTGTTGGATTGTGCGACCTGATTTCTTACAACATCGATCGAGTACAAGTTGTTGTAACTTAGAAAAATAATCATGGGCAGAATGATTGCAACGAGGCCAGCCGTTAGCTTAAAGCGGATGGAATTAAACATAGCGCGATTAACCAATTGTTGAAGGATCATATTTGTCCTTTCTTCTTTTAAGATGTATGGAGCAACTAGCCGCAGGATATCCAACACTGTTTACTATTATAAACTTAAGTTATTGGAGATACACCTTCGGGGTACTTACTCGATAATTTATCATCATCTATCACATATAAGCCGAATGTCTAAGAAACATTTCGGATCATTCATCAAAGTACAATTGGTAAACAAGTAAAAGAACATCATTCTTTTTAAAAGAGGATGTTCTTTTACCAAATAAACACTTGTTTAGTTAATATCGGAGTGGCTATTCTCCTATGAGGTATATATCTAACTTGAGGATCAACCAGCTTCCTTTATATGTTTATATGTGACCTTGGCGATCGCTTCGGCACCTATAGCATTCGGATGAATGCCATCAGATACAAACCAGCCTCTATGACCTGCGGTTTCCTTATGAATATCAATTATTCCTAAGTTCATTTCTTCTGAAAGTTCCTTTACGGCATCTGCTGCCTCCTTTATCTCAGCCTTCCGTACATCAAACATCATATGGCCGGAAGACACCCCATCTTTATAGTATGGCGTTGCAGGTGTCAATAAATAAACGAATGGTTGGGAATCCAGCTCTTGATAACCCCTAATTAGCTTCTTAATCTGTCGTTTAAATTCTTCCTTCCCTTTCCAGTTATGAGGCTTGGAATCATTCGTGCCAAACATGATGAGCACGAGATGCGGTTGATAATTTTTACTCCTCTGATAGCGATACTCCTTCTTATAAGGATGATCGCCTGTTTCCATCGCTGTTCTTCCACTTACTCCAAAATTGCGGACATTGTATCCCTTTCCCAACATCCTGCCCAGAACGTAGGGATAGTTGAATCTGTACCAATTTTTTATCAATAGACCATAGGTGATACTGTCACCTATACAAGCGATCCTTACATCGCCTTTTTTAACTCGTTTCCCAATAGGGATAGCTGTGAAGCCTAAATAACCTAAATACCAATAGACGATTCCTAATACAAGTACTACAATACCTGTAAATATGAAAGGCATCTTTTTCTCCTTTCACCATCATAGTAAACAATCTGAGTAATTCTATATAAGACTTAAGACAGGCTCTAATGAACCTGTCCAGCCGTTTAAAACATAGGTTCTATCAATGAGCGTTAATCTGTACGGATTTTGGAGCACAACCTTGTGCTGAGACCGTCACCGTAATCATTCCGGGACCGGTCGGGCGCACGACAGCTAACGCTTTACCGTCGAAGGTTGTATGTTTGGTATCGTGGAAGCTTTCTTCCGACTTCGGATTGGCACTGCCAAAGCCCTGCAGCACACCGGTGCCCTCTAAGTTAACAGAAACCATCCGATCTACGGTGTTATACAGATTTCCTTCCTTGTCTACAAGGCTGATCATGACGAACGAAAGATCACTGTCAGATGCGGAAATCTCCGTGCGGTCCGCCTCGACCTTCATTGTGACGTCACCGTTAGCTGAATGGAGTGTCATCCGACCGGTTTCTTGTCCGCCGCAGTAAGCTACTGCTACAATTTCCCCAGGTTGATAGACGGTATCGATAACTGCTTTATAGCGGTTCTGTTCACCTGCAGCGGCTTTGCCTACCGATACGCCATTCACCATGAGCTCGACTTCCTCCGCATCAGCATACACTTCCACTTTGATCGGTTTACCTTCATACCCACTCCAGGACCAGCTTGATACGGAATCGCTCCAGCTCCACATCATCGGAATAACCTGCTTTCCATAATGTTCCGGCCTTTGAACGGCAATGTACGGATCCTTCCGCAGCCCAAAAACGATTTCGCGGTAATAGGATACCGGACGCCTATTGCCTATGATGTCTATATCTCCGCACCAGGCAGTAAACCACGGATATCCGCCTACGATGCCGGTCGCCAATTCAGAAGGATCGTAAACGACTCTTCCGATTCCCGATTCACCAAGATAATCCCAACCCGTCCAGGTAAAATCGCCAATGATTCGACTGTTCTCCCTTACCTTCTTCCAGTTTTTATCTATTTGATCGGGTTTAGTCTCACTGCCTACAATCACCCGGTTCGGAAACAGCTCTAAATCCATTATGTAGCGTGCTTCCCCGTAGTTATAACCTGCAATATCAACACAGGCAAAGGATTCAGCCGTTTTATCCTTCGCAAGATCGCTAACTACGATCGCAGCCATGTGCTCCCCCAAGTTGTTCATCATCGTGTTAATGCCTTCACTGCTGCCTTCGCTGTTATCCGCCTGGTTGGCTTTCATCATCTTAATCATCTCATCCAGAACCGATACCATAAAGTTGATGGAATTCGTTACGTAACGTGTACTGTCAAGGATACGGATCTTTTCGGCCATCTTGCGGCCCCATGTCGAGTCAATCGCTCTTCCGGTTTCCGGAATCTCATTGCCGATTGTATACATAATGACACTCGGATGATTGTAATTTTTGTCCACCAACGCCTGGATATCTTTCTCCCACCATGTAGGGAAGAGAAGCGCATAGTCATGATCGACTTTCGTGGAGGTCCACATATCAAAGCTCTCGTCCACCACCAACATACCTAGACGGTCGCAAGCGACTAGAAGCGCCTTGCTCATAGGATGATGTGCGCTTCGGAGCGCATTGAAACCTGCATCCTTTAGTATCTCGACCCGACGCTCCTCTGCCCGGTCTATTGTAGCGGCGCCGATTACACCATTGTCGTGGTGAATGCACGCGCCGCGCAACTTCACAACCGCACCGTTGATACAAAGGCCTTTTTCCTGGTCCACTGTTAGCGATCGAATACCAAAGGTGTTCGTTTCCTCGTCAAGCAATTCCTCATCCAATGATGTAATACGGGTTTGGCATTGATATAAATTGGGATTCTCCACGCTCCAAAGCTTCGGTTGCCTAACAAAAACACGTTGTCGGAGTGTAGCACTTTCTCCTGCAAAAGTCGTAATCGGTGAAATTTCGTGCGCTACGACATTCCCTTCAGAATCGACGATTTCCGTCTGTACGCTAACAGTTCTAGTGTGGAGACCCTCATTCTCGATTACAGTTGCCACTGTAACCACTGCACGTTCGCTATTGATATCAGGAGTAGAAACTTTCACGCCATCAAGGGTGATATGCACTAGATTCCCGACAATTAACTTCGTATTGCGATAGATACCTGCACCGGAATACCAACGGGCATCCTTTTGATTCATGGCAACAACCTTGATCTCGTTTTCCTCGCCGTATTTCAAAAACCGATCAGCTTTAATATAAAAATTTGTATAACCGTACGGATGCTGTCCAGCAAAATCGCCGTTAATGTACACCATCGCATTCATGTAAACACCTTCAAACTCGATGGTTACACGTTTTTCTTTGTATTCCGACGGCACGAAGAACTTCTTTTTGTAGTCATATCCCCCTTCTGGGAAGAAACCAATGGCGACGTTTCCCCCTTCCTCGGGCTTCAGTTTCTTGTTTCCTATCATGGCATCATATGGAAGTGTAATTGTCTTAGGAGCGATGGGTGCAGCTACAATCTCCGAAAAAAAACCTGACTTCGGTCCAACCGTCCAATTATCGTTAAAGGAAGTTCTTATCATCGTTTATCTCGCCTTTCAATTTGAAATTATGGCAAGCTGCAATTGTATTTGTTGATGCTTGCTACTCCATTGTAATAATAGGCGTTTTACATGGCTTCTATATTTCCGTCATGCAGCTTTCAATTTTCCGTTGTCTCCTATTCAAATACTTCACTATCCGGTTTTACTGTTCACCGTAATTCTATGCTATAATTCTTGTAAAATTAGACTAGAGGTGAATCAAAATGTATTGGACTCCATTATTTGAAAACGATGTACCAGTAGCTCCCTTCGGCTCTTAGTGGAGTGAAGGTGACTACTTCTCTCCGTTAGGGGCATTTTCGACCCAAATAAAAGACGGAGGGCATCAAAAATGAAAAACACCTTATTAGGTTCTATATATTTAGCTTTAGCATCCAGTATTTGGGGTGGTATGTACGTTGTCGTTAAAATGGTAGTATCGGTCATACCTCCACTGGAACTTGTGTGGATGCGATACTTAGTGGCTATTGTAGCTCTTCTCATTATCGGCTTAATCACACAACAAAAATGGCGGATTGAGAAACGTTATGTCTTAATAATCATAACCATTGGTGTCATTGGTAATGCCATTTCAATTGTTGCTCAGGAAACGGGTACAATGCTATCCTCAGCACAAATGGGAGCCATTATAACTTCTTCAACACCAGCATTTATGGTTATTTTTGCTCGCTTACTCCTTAAAGAACGGTTGACGTTAAAAAAGGGAATCTCTGTTTGTTTAGCGACAATTGGAGTTTTTCTCATTGTTGGAGTCGGTCATATGGATCTGTCCAGTAAACTTGGTGGTATTTCACTGCTTATTGCGGCTTTAACATGGGCACTCATGTCTGTACTTGTCAAGCGTGTGCCGAGTGATTATTCACAAATTGTGTTAACAACCTATTCTATCTTGGTAGCTCTAATCGTGTTGACCCCTTTTGTTTTGCCACGATTACATGCAATTAATATGTCTCAACTGACTCACCCGACTATTTGGGGAGGACTCTTGTATTTGGGTATTGTCTCGACAGCAGGTGGATTTATACTTTGGAATCGTGGATTACAAATGCTTAACGCCTCAAGTGGGGGGGTATTTTTCTTCTTTCAACCCGTGGTTGGAACATTACTTGGTTGGCTTATGCTAGGAGAGAAAATAGGTGTAACGTTTTGGATAGGCTCTATCCTAATTCTCATAGGTGTTTTATTCGTTATCATAGAGAAAAAATAGTATTTAAACACCCCTTCAACCGTATCTGAAGGGGTGTTGCTTGTTTAACAGCACTCATTATTCATGAATAAATATAATTGCCTTTATTCAACTAAACTGCTCGTCCCTCGGTTCTAATGCTTTATCTCACTTTTACTCACTCATTCGCAGGATTCCGTTGCCTTGGTTAACAGTAGTCGTCTGAAAAGTACATTTACGTACAGCAGAACCTTCTCCTCACTGATGTCAGCGCCACAAAAACTTAGCTCGATTGCTCTACCCGGGACCTATCTAACCACACCATATAGGCGTAATAAGTACCTCATTAAGATTTTTTCAAACCTAAGCATCCTTCTCCTTGTAATCGAAGAAGCCGAAGTCCGCATGCAGGAGCGTCCCTCTCAAATCCTGTGCGCACAGCCCGACGAATGCAACGGTAAAAGATAATTTACGTTGGTAAATATCGGCCAAGATTGCCAGAATACACTGTCGGACCGATAGACTGCCACGCCCGATCATCTGTACGATAAGAAGAATTGAATTTTATCGAAATTCATTGTTGCTTTAAGATGTATGTGTTCCCCTTCAGGAATCGGCACATAAGCGTCCAATCCATCATGCTGCCCCTGATCGCTTAGGATTAACGCCAGATGCTTGCCCAGTTGTTCATCACGGGAGATGCGCAGATAGTTAATGATCGGATTCATCATAGTAGTACAAGACCCGCCATTTGGGTAAAAACTTCCGGCTCGAACGCCACGCATGTCAGCATCTCGCACTGGAAGCTTTGAATGCGTCTTGCCACCGACATTGAATTCCATGAAAGCGTTATTCTTTAGGTCGATGTGCATATTCTTTTGGACAATATTCAATAAAACATAGAGGGCATAATCACGAATGATCATGCCCTTCGAATCAACTTCCACTTTTGTCCCGAAGACCCGTTTTTCAACCCTATCTTTACTCAGTCCCAATATAAATACCACCGACAGACACAAATGTTGTGGGAAGTTACATAGTGGAATAAGGTTTTGACTGTCAAAAGGAGCCTGTTGGTGAAGAAAGGCAGCCGAATACAGACCATGCCCTTTTGAAATGCATAAAAAAATCAAATAGCCTTACGATTTCTCGTAAGGCTATTATCATTTGTTGTATATTCAGCATATTTAATGAACCAACCGCCCATCCCGAAACTTTACAATCCGTTTCGCCTGATCCGCTACCTGCCGGTCATGCGTTATCACTATTATCGTTCTTCCTTGCTCATTCAACCTCCTGAAAATATCCATAATCTCCACACCAGTCTTCGAATCCAACGCACCAGTAGGCTCATCAGCCAAGATGATCGGCGGATCGCCCGCCAACGTACGCGCAATGGCAACGCGTTGCTGCTGCCCGCCGGATAGCTCCGAAGGAAAATGATTCCTCCGGTCGAGCAAATCCACCGCTTCCAGCGCTTGCATTACCAGCGGCTCCCGTTGTTTTCTCGTCATCCCCCGATATATCAACGGAAGCTCAACATTCTCAAACGCACTCAACCTCGGCAACAGGTTAAAGCTCTGAAAAACAAACCCGATCTTCCGATTCCGAATCTCAGCTAATTGCGAATCCTTTAGAGCGTGAATCTGCTTTCCATCCAGAACATAATGGCCTTCATCCGAAATGTCCAAACAGCCGATGATATTCATCAGCGTGGACTTGCCAGAGCCCGAAGGTCCCATAATGGCGACAAACTCGCCTTGCACGATGTCTAACGTAATGTCATCCAACGCACGAATCGTTTCGCCGCCCATATGATAAAATTTACTAACATGCTCAATTTGAATTAAGGCTGTCATTGTCTTCGCCTCCATTATCTGATGCCAAATAAATGAAGAATGCGATGCTACAACCTAACGATGACTTACCGCTTCGCCTTATAAAACTCATGATACAGCTTCATGAGCGCCCGTTTCTCGATACGCGATACGTACGAACGTGAAATTCCCAGCTCCTTCGCAATCTCCCGCTGCGTCCGCTCTTCGCCGCCAAGCTCCAAACCAAACCGACCGACAACAACTTCCTTCTCGCGGTCGTCCAGTATTTCCAGATTGCGATAAATCTTGCTCTTCTCAATCTTCAACTGCACCGCATCTACCACATCGTCCGCCTCGCTGCCGAGGATGTCGATGAGCGTAATTTCGTTCCCCTCTTTGTCCGTTCCAATTGGGTCATGCAAGGACACATCTTTCCGCGTTTTCTTCAATGAGCGCAGATGCATCAGGATCTCATTTTCAATACAACGTGCCGCAAAAGTCGCTAGCTTTGTCCCTTTGTTTGGGGAGAAGGATTCGATAGCTTTGATCAGGCCAATCGTCCCGATTGAAATCAAATCTTCCAAATCTTCTCCTGTATTGTCGAATTTTTTGAGGTTATGAACACGAAGCAACGTAAACTCCCATTTCGCTTCCCACTAACTCTTTCAGTAGATAAGAAAAGAGGCCGCATAAGCCTGAAGGTTTCTTGAAGTTAAATAAATTGGCTTGGTTGTCTATTTTTAGGAGAGTCCTTTTTCTGTTGTGTTGTGATTGCCCATTGAAGATATAAGATAGGCAATTGTTCGCGGACTTTCATCGCTATTTGACCCAAGCCATTGATTAATCACTCCAATGGAACCATGAACTTTGTAAGTAAAAGAGTAGTCCATTGTTAAAACTCCCTTCCCATTCCTTCGCACATAATCTGCTAGCAAAACTTGTGATAAAAAATCCGTGTTTTCTCTCTCTGAAATCAAGATTTTATACATGGTTTTCTTTGCTTGAATAATGTGCAAAAGGTTAACTAATGATTCTTCCGTTGTGCAAGTACTTTCTCCCGTTTCTAACGTTGCCATGACTTCTTGATTAAACTCATCTTGCATGACTTCAAATAATTCGAAAGGATCCTTATAGTGCAGATAAAAGGTACCCCGGTTAATATCCGCTAATTTACATATTTCAGTGGCCGTTATTTGAGCCAGTTTTTTTGTTTCTAACAATTTAATGAAAGTCTCTTTTATGAGATCGATCGTGTATTTCGTTCTTCTATTATTTTTAATTCCAACCATTGATATCACCTCTTTCCTCATCCTATCAACAAATCCACACTGAATTGCTGAATGAATAACACTTACTCACTTATTGCTTATTGTGAAGGTAGTCATGAAGAGATTATACTGACATCGTGATATTAAATCAACATATGTTCATTCAATGGAAATCTTATCTTACATTTCCGTTTCATCTAAGTAAGGAGCGATAAAATGACAACCGTCGTTAACAAACCTAAGATCCTAATTATAGGCGCTGGGGCCGTTGGTTATTCTGTTGGTTACCATCTACACCTATCCAACACTGAGATTACATTTCTTGTTCGTAAAGGTCGAAAATCAACTTTCGATTCTCCACAGAAACTATACTGCTATGACGATGCTACATTAAAAGATTTTCATGGTTATAACGTTATTGAGGATGTAGAAAAAGTGAAACCCCAAATTTATCAGTTTATTATCATTACACAGGACGGGAGTGCAAGTCGAATGCCTGAGGGCATAGATCTGTTAACCAAGCTGGGGAATATCGTGCGTGGTTCTGAAACAATTGTAATTATGTGCGCATTTTGAAGTTGGATTCGTGAGCATTATCTAGAAGTTATGCGAATTCCAGAAAATCAGTTGTTAAGAGGAATACTCGGTACACTAAGTCACCAATCCCATGCTGTTTTACCCATACATGAGCCAACGGATCCTAAAAAAATTTCCCAAGCTATAGTCTGTTATAAACACCCGAAAAACAACATTGGTTTTCAAATTGAGACTAAGAATAAAAAGGCAGCGAAGCAATTTATTTCACTGTATAATCGTTCCCAAGTGTCTCGTTGCGGCCAAGTAAGCCCTTCCATGTTCAATGTCTACTCAAGTGTTGGTTTTCCAGTATACGCTGCTTGTGATATTTTGGGCTGGCCAAATTTTTCATCAATTATCACGAATAAAGAACTTTGGGATCTTGCTTGTCGTGCACAAATTGAAATTGCAACCCTACCTAAACATGGTTTGTCAGGAAAACTCATAGGTTTGATGATGAACTCGTACATGACAGCAAAAATCCATCTGAAAATGGAACGAGATATGTTGCCTTTAGATTATCAAGCATTTAATCGTTTTCATCATGGTGGTAAGGTTCGCACTCAGGACGTACAATCTCTTCGGGATTCAATAGCAGAAGGGCAACATCAAGGTCGATCTATGAAAGCTTTGAAGGAATTGCTGCAACTTGTGGTTGAACATGAGGCAGCAAGTAAGGAAGTTTAGAAAGAGAAAAGAGGTCCTTGCTCTCTCGGCAAGGACCCTTAACAAATATAGAGTAGTACTACGATTTCTCGTAAGGCCAGTATGGCACCGACAATGCTTTCATCGCAGGATGATCTGAAAGCCCTAATCAAACATCGGAAATAGCAGGTGATATTTCACCTGCTGTATCCTTAGCATATGAAATGCTTCAAACACCTCTAAGCGTTTCGCCATCTGAATATCACGATTTTCAGACACATGAAATCTATCGACCTTCGGGTTTTCGTTATCTATAACCAGCAACCTTTTCAAAAAAATTCGCGGTGCCAACCTGTCCGCCCTTGAGTACTAGTTCAAGACCCTCAAACTGAGGGTCATTCGCATAAGCACTGCAGAGCGGCCCTCCCGGATCAAGTGTAGCTATACATTCTATAGCATACACACCTAGCTCCCTCGTCACATACCCTGAGGTGTCTCCTCCTGCAATCAAAATACGTTTAATTCCAAGCTGTCTTACTAGCTCTTTAGCTAAAGAGCCAAGAGCCATGCCTAGCAATCGGCTGCTGTCTTCTGCCCTAATTCCCTCAGCGGCCAATACCTTGCGCATAGCTTCGATGCTCTCATCACTTGGACCTGTTGCCGAATACATCATGACATGTTTCCCTTGGGACAGCCACTGTTGGGCTTCTAGCTGCAGCTTTACGCGGGCAGCCTCTCGCGTTTCTGACATGATCAGTTCGATAATGGGTACACGAATACCCACAAATCCTGCTTGTAAGTCATGTTGAATCTGTTCTTCAGTGACCGGTGAACAGCTTCCTGAAATAACAAGGAGGGGAGGTTTAAGGACATCGAGGCCAATGGGGTTATGTGTATATACGGTTTTTCAACTTGCAACTCGTATCATGATTAGATAACCTCCATTTACGGTGTCGTTGAGTTCGAAACGGTATTCTTACAACCTCGGAAATAAAAAGATTGCCAACAACTACCTAGGCAGAATAGCCGGATCATTGGCAATCTTTTATGTCATCCCATCTTAAACCTGAGTGCCTCGCCAACTCTCGCTAGGAGTAGCCCATCATGACCTTTTGGAAATAATGTGTGAAACGTCTGCAGTGATCGTGTAGCTTCGGCCAGCTTCGGCCGTGAAAGCGATCACGCCATCTTCTACCTGCTCCCAATCTGCGACTTCTACCGCAATTGGCACTGCTGTGCGCACTTGGCAGCGTCCAGACTGTGAAGCTCGGATAGCTGCGCTCAGTAGCTTCCCATCCGCCCAGTCCAGATCGAGCTCGTAGCCACCGCGGGCGCGGATGCCGCTTATCCGGCCGGAAAGCCAAGCCTTCGGGAGCGCAGGCAGCAAATGCAGTTCACCAGCATGGCTCTGCATGAGCAGTTCGGCGATGCCTGCCGAAGCCGCGAAGTTGGCTTCGATTGTGAGCGGATAGAATGTTATTTTCGGATGGCGGTGCGCATTGAATAGGTTCGGAAATGGATTGCCCAGTAGTTTAGTCAAATACGAATGTGCCATCTCCCCATCTTCCAGACGCGCGTACATGCTAATATTCCACGAATAGCACCAGCCGATCGTATCCTCGCCTTCGTACACACGGCGGCGATCTAGGCTGACACGGGCGGCCTTAGCCAGTTCTGGCGTCCCGCGAACCGTAATCTGATTTCCCGGATGCAACGGGTACAGATGGGCGGTATGACGATGGCCCGGCTCCGCTTCATCAAAGTCGCGATACCATTCCTGCAATTGGTCGTGCCGACCGATTCGCAGCGGGAGCAGCCGCTCCAGAGCATCCTGCAAGGATTGTCTGAACTCCGTATCCGTTTCCAAAACACGTGCAGCCTCGATACAGTTCGTGAACAGCTCGCGCATCAGAGCTATGTCCATCGTTGAGCTCATACTTACCGCAGCCCGTTGTCCATCGGGTGCAATGAATGTGTTCTCCGGTGACGTCGACGGCACCGAGACGAGATTACCTTCACCATCCTCCACCAAGTAGTCGAGACAGAACAGTGCCGCTTCCTTCATAATCGGATAAGCCTTGCTTCTTAGGAAGTCCTGATCGACGCCGTAAGCGTAATGCTCCCACAAATGCTGGCACAGCCATACGCCGCCCATTGGCCAGTACGCCCAGCTTGCCGAGCCTTGGGAAGGACTCGTATTACGCCACAGATCGATGTTGTGGTGCGACGCCCAGCCCCGACAGTTGTAATAAGCCTCTGCCATACGTGCTCCGGCGATTCGTAAATCTTCCAGCAAATCGAATAGCGGTTCATGGAACTCCGCGAGATTGCAGACCTCAGCCAGCCAATAGTTCATCTGAGTATTAATATTCGTCGTATAGTTGCAAGACCATGGCGGCTTCGTCATGTTATTCCAGATGCCCTGCAGCGTCGTCGCCTGTGTGCCGGGACGCGAAGCGCTTATCATCAGGTAGCGGCCGAACTGGAAGAATAGCTCAGTAAGCCGCTCGTCCGCTTGACCGGCCAGTACGGCCGCGATCCGTTCGTCGGTCGGGATGTCATCGCGGCTTGGCGCGTCAAGCTCCAATATCACGCGATCGAAGTACTGCGTGATGTCCGCGATATGGCGTTCCCGCAGCTCGGCGTAACTCAGCTTCGCCGCTTCGTTCAGCCATGCGTCGCAACGCGGTCGCGGGTCCAACCCTTCGAGAGCGGGATCGTGGTCGAAGCCGTTAAAGCTGGTCGCAGCGGTCAGCAGCAGCGTTACTGCATCGGCTCCCTTTACGACTAGTCTTCCGCCATGCGTCTCGACATTTCCACCCTCAAGGATTGCCCGAAGATGAACCTGAAACTGGATGCCTTTATTTTCCTCGTAAACGACCGTATCTTCCGATAGCTCTTTCTCGTGATCCAGCAGGCTTGGCGCTGCGCCAGTCAGGATGATGCGGTCGATTCCAAATTTCTCGACGCCGTAATTAAGCCGGCTGGTGAGCGCCGCCTCCAGTCCGATTGCCCCCGTACGGTCGGCTTCGAGCCGCATGACCATCACCTGATCGACTGCTGACGCGAACACCTCCCGTTTTATGCGCACACCGCTCGACAACACATATTCAGTCAGGAACAAACCAGTGCGCAGATCAAGCTCACGCCGGTAATCTTCCACCGAGGAAGGATGGCTCATAACGATCTCCAGATCGCCCATGGCTTGGAACGCATTGCCCGCCGGCCCTAGCATATGCTCTTCAATAACCGCTTGAGCATCGCTGTACCGGCCTGCGAAGATGAGCCTGCGGCTCTCCTCCAAATAACGCAACGGCTCCTCGCGCTCTACCTCCCGCTTCGTACCAGACCACAGTGTATCCTCGTTGAGCGCAATTTGCTCGCGCTTGATACCGCCATAGACCATACCGCCCAAGCGGCCGTTGCCGACAGGCAGCGCCTCGACCCAATCTTCAGCCGGCTGGCGGTACCACAATTTCATGTGTTTGCCGCCTGTATTGTCTTTCATTGGTTCAGCTCCCCTGTAGTTGTGTATGAACTAACACTTCGTGCCTTACGCATTAACGACTGCCAAAATCCGGACATCCAACGCGGTAAGCAGCAGCGTGCCTTCGTGTGAAGTGCCGTTTAACAAATCAACATAGGTGCCCGCACCTATCTGAACTTCCTCTGCAGCCTCGTTATGATTAAGCAAGAACAGGAATGCTTTTCCGTCTTTGACACGGACGGACACCTCCACGCCGGAAGGCGTATCCAGCAATGGCTGTATGCCGCACGTTTCACACAAATGCCCGATCAATCCGCTCAGCATAGATGGCTCCGGCGAGGTCGCTACGTACCATGCCTCGCCTGATCCGCGTCGGTTGCGCGTAAGGGCAGGGAAGCCTTGGTAGAAGTCGCGCTCGAATACGGCAAACGGCTCTGCTCCCTCGGCATGAACGACATCACACAACACGCCGCAATCGTACGAGCCTTCCAGCTCGCCAAGCTGCAATGTCATGACGACGCGATTTCTCTGATGTTCCATCGGTGCGTCGATCTCCTCCACCCATATACCGAGCAGCTCGCGAAGCTCGCCCGGGTAGCCGCCAGGCATAACCAGATCGCTCTCGCCAACGATGCCGCTAAACGTTGTGGTAACCAGCGTGCCGCCCTGCTCCACGAAATGCTCCAAACGTGCGGCATAGCCCGGATGAAGCAAATACAACACCGGAGCAACCACAATCTCATAATCAGTCAGAGCCGTTTCCACGCCGATCATATCAACCGGTATATTCCGGCTGTAGAAGGCTTCATAATACTTCTCGACTTCCTTGACATAGCGCAGATCCACGGTTAGTCCGCTGGAATGCTCTATCGCCCACCAGATTTCCCAATCGAACACGATCGCCGCGCGTGCATCAGAGCGCGCGCCAAGCAAAGTATCGCCTAGCTGCTGAAGCTCACTGCCGATTTGGGCACATTCCCGGAATACCCGGGTATTCTCATGGCCCGCATGATCGATCATGGCCCCGTGGAATTTCTCGAAAGCGCCGAGCGAGCGACGCAGTTGGAAGTACATAACCGCATCCGCACCGCGGGCGACTGCATGATAACTCCATAGTCGGTTTATGCCAGGACGCTTCAGTGCATTGCGGGGGCGCCAGTTGAGCTGAGTCGGGCACGATTCCATCAGCATGAACGGGTCTCCGCCTTTCAATCCTCGCATCAAATCGTAGCGCATCGCCATCTGGCTCGGGGTCATGTCGTCTCCGGGATACATATCGAGCGCAATGACATCCAGTTCCTTCGCCCATTTGAAATAATTAAGTGGCTTGTACGTCCCGTTGCTTTGAAAGTTCGTAGTCACAACCGCATCCGGATTTACGTCCTTGATGGCGTCCCGTTCCAGCTTGTAGCATGCCAGAATGGAATCTGAATTAAAGCGGTCATAGTCGAGCGAAATGCCTTGGAAGGCGGTATCATCCGGATTGCTCGAGCTCAAGTGCTCGCTAAGCGCGCTCGGCAGCACAATTTCGTTCCAATCGTAGAACGTATGGCCCCAGAATCGGGTATACCAGGCGCGATTCAGCTCCTCGAGCGTGCCGTACCGTTCGTGCAGCCACATACGAAACGCCGTCTCGCAGTTGTCGCAATAACATCTCAAACCGTATTCATTATTGACATGCCACAGCAGCAATGCAGGATGATCCATATAGCGCTCCGCAAGCTTGCGTGCCATCCGCTCCGAATATAGCCGGAAGGTCGGGCTGTTCGGGCAAGAATTATGCCGGCGTCCGAACTTGCGCTTGCGGCCGTCATACTCGACCAGCATGACATCGGGATACCGCATCGCCATCCATGCAGGATGAGCCGCCGTCGACGTACCAAGACAGACCTTAATTCCCTGTGCATGAAGCTTATCCATCATCTCGTCCAGCCAGTCAAAGCAATACGTTTTCTCATCCGGCTGATTAAGCGCCCACGAGAAAACGTTGAGCGTGACAATATCCACACCGGCGATCTGGAACAGCCGCATGTCCTCATCCCAGATTTCCCGTGGCCATTGTTCCGGGTTATAGTCTCCTCCGTACATTAATTTCGGTAAGTTCTCCGTAAACATCAGCTATTCGTCCCCTTGGCTTCAAAGAATCTTTTGATTTCCATCACACTGCGGCGCAGACTCGACAGCGTAGGCTTGCCGATACACTCCTGAGCTATTACGTGTAGGTAAGCGCTATCTTTTCTATTAATTGTAATCGCAGAATTGAAGCAATACAGCGTTCATTATTAATGAATTTGCTTTAGATTTTGTACAGCCCCCGCAGCTGATCAACACAATGGCTCCTGTGGAGGGTACTCTCAGGGCATTAGCGTGAAAGAGGGAGACCTGGCGCCGCAAATCCTTGATCGACATCGTCAAGCACCAGCACCCAGTCGTTGCCAGGTACGCTTACCGTTGGAGGAACGAACTCTTGTGTTCCTTCGTTGTCCACCACACCAGCGGAATCACTTTCACCTGTTCGCGGATTGAACCACCAAACCGCGGCCCGCTTGCCGGAGAATAGTCCAAGTCGGAGGGTGATCGTCCGGCCCGTATAGGTGTACGCCATCAAATAGCTCTTACCCAAGTTCACGAATAAACGATCGTATCGGTAACCTGGATCGCCGCAAATCGCTGTCTCGTCAGGCGTCCGCTCATCATAAGGTCTTGATAGGACCAGATGCTTCAAATGGACCATCTGCTTCGCGCCGTCATCATCCAACGCATCGATCCAGCTCCGCGTGCAGCCGTATGCTCCGACGCCCCGCTCCTCTGTATGAAACTGCATAACCGCATTGTGTCCGTATGTATGTCCGAATGCGCCTGCGAACACTGACCAATAGGCATAACGCCTTACATCGTCCACCTTCCATCTTGGAGCTTCCAGGAAATGCAAGCCATGTGGAATATCCTCATAAGACGGCTCGCCATCTATCGTCGGCTTCAATGGTACTTTGGCCCAATCTATTTGCACAAATCGCCAGTTGTCTTCGCCGACTAACGTGTCGGGATTGTCCTCTTCCATCTGGTCATAGCTGCGATGCCCCGACTGAAACATATTGAAGTCGAGCCAATCCTCGTTATGGAACCACGTCGAGGACTGTGTCCGTCCGTACGGATGGAACGTCATCAGGTGATCTGGAGCAGCCTTCCGTATCGCGCGGCCCATATTGAGCCATACATCCCTATTATCGCTGCCACGGATATCGCCTCCATTCAGCCAGATCACGTTAGGACGATCCTTATAGCGATTACCGACCCATTCGCCGTAACGCTCCGCTGTCCCGGCATTGATTGAATAATGCTCCACAACGCTGCCCCATACGGGGACAAGCGCGACATACAGCCCTTCACGCTCTGCCATGCCGATCACCTCATCCGCATATGACCAATAACTTGTAAACTCTGGAGATCGTTCCGCATCGGGTTTGTCCAAATCGAGATCTCGGAACGGCACTCTCCCGTAAACGTTTTCAGAATTCAGATCATGCACAAGCATGATCTGGATGACGTTATAGCCCTTGTTTTTCCGGTCACGCAGATAGGTTAGCGCCTGTTCCCTCGTCGTCCGCTTTAAGAGCAGCCATGCCGTATCTCCCAGCCAAAAAAACGGAGTGCCGTCTGCATGCTGCAAAAAGCGTCCGTTTTCCGTAACAATTAGTCTCCCGTTATCCCAAGCTATCTGATTATTCAATTTCATTTACCTCCTATTTCAACTGCATTATACAATGAGAGCTTGATGCGCAATTACGCTCAAGCTCTCATTGTTTGGATTAACTGGTCTCATTCTCCGTATAAGAAAAACAGCGGCGTCGAAGCCGGCACGAAGAGCAAGAGCCAGTTCTCCGGCAAAAGCCACCTCACAGCGGCATCAGCACCCGCGCAATAGTTCGCACAGAGCTGCGAGCGGATTGGCTTTGACGGAATAAAACAACTCCCAGCCTGCAGGCAGAGTCGCTGTTAATGTTGTGCACTGACCGGCGATTATGTCAGCATCATATAGGTAGTACGGCGTTCGTCAGACATCCATTCCTTAACTTTCATATCGACCCAATCCCTTCTGGACATTTTGCATTAAGGTGATCTGCGAGTTTAAGCGGGAACATTTTGTAATGACTAATGCATTTTGTAGTGCTGCCGATATTCGCTCGGTGTGAGACCGCAATATTTTTTGAAAACGCTGAAGAAGTGTCGGACGCTCTCGTACCCAACTTGCTCGGATATACGGTGCAAGGAATCCATCGAATCGCCCAGCATTAGTAACTTCGCCTTCTTAATGCGGTACAGATGTAAATAATTGATCAACGTCAGCCCAGTCTCTTTACGAAAGAGCGAGGAGATATAATTTGGATGTAAGTATACATGCTCGGCAATTTGATCAAGTGAAATATTTTCCCTATAATGCGTCTCGATATGACGGATAATTTTTTTGACGTTCTTGGACATTTGATCGTAGTCGACGCCAGGGACGTTTTCTTCCCAATCTAATGAGGCTCGGGAGGTAACCTCATCTTCACTTTCCAGTAGCTCAAGTGACAAATTCGTCATCACGTCATAAAGCTCTGCCTTATTAATCGGCTTCAACAGATAATCAATCACTCTACAGCGTATTGCTTGGTGCAGATAGGTGGGATCATCGTATCCGGTCAAAATTATGAAGCGATTGCACAGGCCTCGCTCACGCACTTTTCGTATCAGTTCTAGTCCGTTCATCTCCGGCATTTGAATATCCGTAATAAGCAAATCGGGACGGAAGTTCTCCAGCTTTTCAAGCGCATCAAATCCATCATACGCACTGACGATCTGCGAGCACGGTGTCTGCCCTTTCTCAATGATATTAATCAACCCCTTTAACATAAAGGGCTCGTCATCTACGATCATCAGGTTAAGCATGCTATCCCTCCTCGTACTATGAGCTTTAGTGTGATAATTGTGCGTTCGCTGACATTGTATACCTTGGCCTGAATTCTCCTTCTGTAGCTCTAGTTCATGCCCTAGTACCGTTGAATTGTAAACGCATCCAATATATGAAACCGACGTATCCATTATTGGAATTTTATTCTATCTATTCAATTCTAACATTCTACTTAAAATTCAAGCAATATCATCAAGCGTCTAAATCCACGCCGACGACCTTTTCGGGTAAGAGAAATCCGCCTTGCGGGACTTAGTCACCTAATGATGTGCAAGTTGTTATTTGGTGGCGTACAGGCGAACGGGACCATACAGGCCGCCGGCCGCAAACGCCTTTTCCCAATGCTCAGGCATTGTATCAGACTGCCAGTAAGACACCTTCGGATTCGTGGATCCACCGACATTGCTTGACGGGCGTCCGATTTCATAATGGGTTCCCAACGTGTTTGTCACCCGAATACGCAGATGATGCGATCCCGGGCCGAAATCAAGCTTGAATCGATATGGGCTCCATGCGCGTACACCAAGCGGGTTGCCATTCAGCCATACCTCGGCTGTGCCGCGAACATGCCCCAGCTCAAGTACCGCGCCATTGTCTTCTTTCCATTCGACCATCGCTTCATACTCAACTACGCCACTATGATGCGGCAGACACAGCGCAGTTCTCCAATCGCCGAGTTCTCCTTGCACCTTCGCAACCTCGAACCGAATCGGCGCGAGCAGCACATCCGTCTCTGTACTCATATCACTTGGCACGCTGCGAAGCGCAGCCATTGTACCTGCCGACTGCGCTTCGAACCGTGCTTGGCCGTCACGCATTATTTTCCGCTTGCCGTCTATCCAACATTCACACTCTCCAGCGCAGATGACCCTTAGCGCCGTGGCGCCAGCCGGGAGTGGGAAGCGCAGCCAGATCGGTTTCCCAAGCTGAGATGTGTCGCGGACGAACGGCAATGGCTGAGACGTCGGTTTGGCATCCGGCATCAGCCAGCCGACATTCGGCAACGGATGGGTGCGGCCTGGAAGCCACATCGTCTCCGTCTCGGCAAACTGCAGCACAGCTTCATGCAGAACCTCGGAGTGCTGTTCCTGTTCATTTAACCACGATGGGCCGGTGCAGAACATTTGGTTACTTCCATCCACACGCTCGATTACGCCGTCCACCATGGCCACACCTTGGCCCTCTGGCATGACAAGCTCGATGATATTGTCGCCGCCCTGCCAGTACTGCGTCAGATCAATCTCTTCTTGACCCTGCCGAATATATGGATTGAAATCGCCATGCTCAGACATTTGCTTGCCGTTCACATAGAGCGCAACGCGCTCCTTCGCACAGAAGATGACGCGTACGCGACTGACAGCACCTTTCCCCTGCTCGGAAATCGTGTACGACAACCGCGTTTTAGGATTAGGTGTAGGCGAATAAATCCACTTCGGCAGCAGCTCCTGCTCTTCCGCGCACAAGGTAATCCCTGTGCGGATCAGCCCACCCGCCAACGCCTCCGCACACAGCAGCAACGAATTGGCTCCATGCTTCAGGTTCACGACAGATGTCATCTCCTCAGGACCTCCGCTGCATGCGATCCGTTCTCCATTCACCCATAGGGCTATCGCCGCGTTGCTCTCCATACGCAGCCAGTACGTCCCGTCCTTCGGCGCTACGACATGCGTCCTCGCCCACACCTTATCGCCAAGATCCGCCATGCCCAAATTCAAAAATTTGCGGGGAACTCGGCCCATTCGGCCCGCCCATGTTCGGAACGACAGATCCCCCAGCGTATTGCTGTAGACGACCCGCCATTTGCTACTTTCATCAAAGCTCTGATCCCGAGACGCTTCCCAGTATGCGGCCTCGCTCCATAGCCGCTTCATCCATACTGAATCGTCAAGTTTGCTCCCATGCCAGTTAGCTGCCATCCCGTCTGCTTCGCTCTCCTCGGACGCGACAAGAAACTCACGGCGCTCGATCGGCGCAAAAGCCGTTTGACCGCCATGCAAATCAAAATCCCCATAGCGATTATCCAGCGTGGGCACAACTAGTACCTGCCAGTCATGCAGTTCTGCCACCAGGTCCTGCTCTGCAGAAAATGTTGGTACTTCCGCCGGCTGCGCCAGTCTGTCCGATGGGGGCGTGGATTTCCTGAACACTTCAGCCTCTGTTTGATCCCATGAGCATACGACGAATGCCGCTGGCCAGCTGTCGAACACCACTTCCAGCTCAACCCATTCACCGTCCCTGCTATAGGAAAGCGGGGACACCTGCCCACTCACTGGATCCCACAGCTGCGGATTGCCTGTAGTGCGTAACCGATAACGCGCGCTCCGCGGAGGCCGCGCCCACTCGCCCGATGGTTCGTGCATCGGCAACAGTTCTCCCGCTTCCGGCAGCAGAAGGAACACATCGGCGTCCTCGGTCCTGCGCATCAAAGGCATATTCGGCCCTTTTGCGCGGCTCGGCAACTTCGATTCAAGTATATCTAACGCTTCTTGCGTGGAGCTGACGTAGATAGCTCCCTCCAGCACCGGATCATCCGCACCACACTGTACGGCAATAACCAGACCGCCGGTTTTAACCCAATTTTCCACCTTCGCTAAGGCAGCATCATCCATCAGAGTGGTCCCACACAGCAGTAGTGCTGAGAACGATTCGTCGCCAATTTGGAGCTTGCCATCCGACAACTTCGCAATCTCCAGAGCGGAATCGTCCGTCACATCAAAGTCGATGCATGCGGAGCGAAGCGCACCTGGTTGATTACGCTCCTTGCGATTCCAGCGGCCCGTCAGCGATTGGTAAACCTGTTGAACATGCGCGATCCGCTTATGCGGCATCATGTTGGCGACGGCCATCGGATGCTGGAGTGGCCCTCCGTCTGACAGTGACATCCAGCCGCACGCCGCGTGCGAAGGGTAATGAACTGCCACATCGGCAACATGTGTTCCTTGCGATAACAGCCAGCACGCGCGGCTGACCGTGTCAGCAAACACGCCGTAATGCTCATAATACGGCTGACGCCAACCAGTGTCGGGCGGCGCCCACTCCCACCATCCACCACGCGTACTGTAATAGACAGAGTGAGGACTGTAAAGCGTCACACCAGCCTGCAGCCAAGGCACCAGCCAGTGCATCGTCTCCTCCATCGTTCCTCCCCACCCGCTCGTATGGAAAGACTCCAGGAACACACGTTTGCCTCCGTGCAAATGAACCATCGAAGCATGCGGCTTGATCTCACCGTCCATATCACTGCCAGCGGCATTATACCAGCGATGCGTGCGCATATAATCCAGATAAAGCCGTTGCGCACCATGTAGATCGGCGCGACGCGCAGGTCCGGCCTGGTCGCAGCACTGCAGCATATTATGGCGCTTATGCCACTCATATTGCAGCTTGAATACCGCTTCCTCCGCCAGCTCCGTCGCTAGTTCGTAAACGCGCCTGCGTATAAGCGAAGCTCCCTCTATATCCTCGAACAATGCCGGCAATGCGGCAATCAAGTCTTCTCCATACCGCTGGGCATACAGCTTGGGAAGGCTATCTGTCCATAACGGCATCGATGGTAGTTCATCTTGGAAGCTGCCGCCAATCGTCCGACCTAGCTCACTAGGAAAACGCCGCTCGAACTCCCCGTAAATCCGATCATATAACTGCTCTGTCGCGCTCTTATCGAGCCAGTTAAATCCTTGCCGAACCGTTATGTATCGGTAGCCGCCGATCTCAGTCAGCAACGCTGCACCTTCAGACAGATCCTCGCCATGTGCAAGTCTACGTAGTTGATAGCCGGCCCATTCTGGATGCTCTGCGACAAGGTGAGCCGGGAAGTTGGTTCCGGAAAAGCCGATTTGGTCGTAGAAGAAAATGCGCATACCCAATCTTTGCGCTTCACGCAGAGCCACCTCGAACATAGACCACCAACGCTCGCTAAAGTATGGCGGATCGTCGGCAACGCTTCCGTATTGAGGACCCGTCGGCGCAATATTGATGATGCCGATATTGCGCAAGCCTCCGCTGCGAAATTTCTGTAATTGCCATCGAATACGTTCCGGTGTCACTTCCTCCGCACTCCACCACCAAAACGGCACTGGACCGAAATCCGGTTCCGGTGAAGCAAACCTCTCGCGCAGATTCTTGTAGTTCATAAAAAAGATCCTCCTGCTTACATCAAGATACGATTAGAAATTTTTCTGATATTCATCCTCTAAATTAAACCCTTTTGTTGAACCACAGATAACCATTCATTTGCCAAAAGCTGGTGTCCAGCGGAAGTCGGATGTACGCCGTCCCAAATCCAGTATGATGCATCTGCTCTAGAACAGGCTTCTTCGAAAGCCTTCTGGAGCGGAACGAATATAGCTTCGAATTCTTCCGCCAGATCACGTACGGTTTGTTGGTAACCCTGCATTGTCTTCTTCCAGATGTCCCATCTTTCTGACGTTGCTCCGGTTCTCAGGATGAACGGTTCGCACAAGACCAGTTTGGTAGCCGGAAGAACTTCCCGAGTCTCTTTCAAAAGTATACGGTACGTCCGTTCGAAACAGTCGGTGGCACCAACGGGTTCTTCGTTTATGGAGCTCCAAGCGTCGTTTACTCCGATTAGGATGCTGAGCAGGGTGGGCTTAATGCTGATGCAATCTTCATTCCAGCGGGCATACAGATCAGAGGCACGATTGCCACTGACTCCACAGTTGACGAACTCAATCGTTTCTTCTGCCATATCGAAGCCCAGCTTGGACCCGATAATAAAAGCATAGCCGTGTCCCAGAATATGATTCGGATCGGTTGTCCGCCCTCGGTTGCCGTCCGTAATAGAATCCCCTTGAAACAACACAACATTTCTACTAGTTGTCATAGTTATCTCTCCTAGTACATATGATCTTTTCCAAAAACCCTTGGATAACTAACATACAGAAATTCAAAAATAAATGGCTCGACTCAATGGCCGAAGTGCTTACGCATTTCGGCCATATCGGCAAGCATCCACTTTTGTTACATGTACATCAAAATACTATTGAAAGTTTTTTTGATATTCTTTGTACTTCGTTGTAGCCCATGTTTCCAGCTTCGCCAATCCCATACCTTCGGCCTTTTTCATCATGGCTTCGTAATTCGCTTTGGCGTCTGCTTCGGAAGCTGACAAATAGATTTTCAATTCCTCGGTCGTAACCATGTTTGTGATTTGAGCTTCAATCACTTGTTCTTCTGTATCTGGCTCTGTCGCAACCAGACCCAGTGCCGGGTTGAACTTAAGCGCGGCTCTGGCAGCAAGACCAAATTTCGTCATTTGAGAAGTCGGAGTATAACGCTGAAGTGCTTCGTTAACGCCGCTGCTGCCAATCAGACCCCACCAAACGACGCCCATTTTCTTTTGAATTTCAGCGTTGTTGAAATCATATTTCATAACCGGATATTTCTCGGCTTCGTTATATTCCCAATCTTCGCCTTTAATACCGTAAAGTCCGAGTTTTTGTCCTTCTTCACTGTACATATACTGCAGGAATTTAATGGAAGCTTCTGGATTTTTGTTCTTTTTCGTGATATACATGCCTGCCCAACCGGAACCTCCCATCGGAATACCTGCTTGATCGCTAAGCAGCTTCGTCACTTGCGTCATTTTAAATGCGGATCCAAGTTTTTCCAATTGAGGGTTGGTGGTATCCGCATTACCGCCGCCATGAGCAAAGGCTTTACCGTTCAATACCAATTGATCATCTTGCTGAGCATCCTTAAATGTGAAATTCTCAGCAGTCATATATCCTTTACGGTACAGATTGTTCATGTACAGGTAGTAGTTCAAATAGTTTTTATCTTTCAGGTAGTATTTCGCAGCGCCGTCTATGTCCACGAATCCTTTGCTCTTTTTTAAACCGAAGTTGACACGCAGATTTTGACCTATTTGATCTTTATCCCACACGAGTGGCACCATATCTGGATACTGTGCTTTCACTTTGCCTAGAACCGTGGTGAGATCATCCAAATTATTCAGTGCTGGGTTGCCAAGCTTATCCATAATATCTTGACGGAATGTCATCCCGCTCACGCCAGGTAGTGCTTTCGGATTATCTTTCCATTCTTGCTCCGTGGAGAAGGCATTGCGTATCGTATAGAAGTTGCCGTCAGGCATCGTATTGACACCAATACGTTCTTTACTAATATTGAAATCCGGCGCATACTTCTTGAACAACTCACCTAATGGATAGGATACATTACTGACGGCCATGCGCGTCAGATCAGTCGCTGTATACACCAAATCAGGCAAGTCGCCTGAAGCGATCAGAAGCGGAAGCTGCTTATCATCCGTAGCAACCTGGACGTTCAGCTTAACGCCGGTTTTCTTTGTAATTTCTTCCGGCACCTTGCCGCTCCAATCTTTCAACGACCACCATGGCATATTAACGAATACTTTAAGCTCTACAATTTTTTGTTCTTCCACTTTTTTGGTAGCTTCTGGTTTCGCAGCTTCTGGTTTGGTACTCTCTTTGCTAGCGTCACTATTGTTGCTGGTACAGGCTGTAAGTACCATCATCAATGCAAACGCTATCAACCCTGTCGATTTAAAAACCTTTCTCATTGAACTTGCCTCCTTTTATCTTTCCCCTTAGTTTATATGTGAAACGGAGTTAAACCTATACTTTTACGATTTTATTCCGCGATCCACCAACGTCAAACATAATAATCAAACAACTGCTGCTTAACCCTTTACAGAGCCAATCATAATTCCTTGTACAAAGTACTTTTGTAAAAAAGGATATACGAGAAGGATCGGTATAACCGCGATAACCATGGCTGTCACCTGGATCGAGAAGGTTGTCACACCAGTAACGGTCGCAGCGTACTCTGCAGAAGCCATATCCGTTGGAATCATACCCTGATTGATAACTTCCATCATTCGGTAGGTTAACGGCCTCAATGAATCCTTATTGACAAAATAGGCCGAATCCATCCATGAGTTCCACTGGCCTACGCCTATAAACAATCCCATTGCAGCAATTAGCGGTTTGGAGACCGGTAGGATTATTTTCAAAAAAACAGTTAAATCCGAAGCACCGTCTATTCGCGCCGATTCCTCCATCTCCGCAGGTATCTCACGGAAGAACGAGACCGCAATAATGAGGAAGAAGATCGTCACTGCACCTGGAACAATATAGACCCAAAATGTATTGAGTAATCCTATGCTGCGCAGTACAACGTAATAAGGGATAAGTCCGCCCGAAGTGTACATGGCAATGATAAAAAATGAAAAGTAGAACTTTTTAAACACCAGATTACGATACGCCAGACCATACGCTGTCAAACACGTAAAAAAGATCGTGACGGCCGCTCCGACACCAGTCCTTATTACGGAGACTCCAAAAGACTTAATCCACTTCGGATCGCTGAGAAACTTCTCATAATTGTTTAGGGTAAAATCCCTTGGCCAAAAATAGATGCCGCCCAGCGAGGTGTCAAGCCCGTTATTGAACGAAATAATTATTAAATAGTAAAAGGGGTACATCGTAACTAACGCAATGATGACAAGCAAAGTAATATTTACACTATCAACGATGCGATCTTCGATCGTTCTGCGATGCATAATTGACTCCTTTCCGCTGTTAGAACAAGCTGTTTTTGGTGACTTTTTTGGACAGGTAATTGCTTCCGAATACAAGAATGATAGCGATTACCGATTGTATCAAGTCGATTGCCGTCGCATAAGCATATCGTCCTTGCGCTAAGCCCATCTTGAACGCATACGTTTGCAATATTTCCGAGCGTTCATTATTAATCGAATTACCGAGCAAGTACGATTGCTCAAAGTTGGATCCAACAAGGCCTCCGCCCAGCATGCTTCCGACTGCCAGAATAAGTACGACTATAATCGTGCCACGGATACCCGGCAGTGTGATATGCCAGATACGGCGCAGTCGACCAGCTCCATCCATCTCGGCCGCATCATACAGCGTAGGATCAAGACCGCTGATCGCTGCGAGGAAAATAATCGCCCACCAGCCTGCCTCTTTCCACATTGCCGTCGTGACAGCTAGTCCCCAAAAATAATCCGGACTCGACAGGAAAGGAAGCGAATCCTTCACAATGCCTAATCCCTTCAATAAATCGTTTACAATACCAGAGTTGGTCGACAAGAAGACTACGAGCAACCCGGAAACAACGATCCACGAAATAAAATGAGGAAAGTAACTGACTGTCTGTGCGAACCGCTTAAAGAACTGGTGCCGCACTTCGTTAAACATAATGGCCAATAAAATTGGCATCGGGAAGGTAAAGACCAATTTCAAAAGACTGATTGCCAGCGTATTCGTTACAATGAGCTTGAAATTGTAAGCGTGGACAAATTCATCAAAATATTTGAGCCCTACCCATTCACTAGTAAAGATCCCACTAATGCCGGTCGTTATTGAATAATTTTTAAATGCCATCAAAATGCCGAACATCGGCAAATAATGGAAGACGAAGACAATTAGCATTCCCGTTAAAACGAACAAATGTGCATATTTCTGTTTTACAATTTCATGCCAGATTGATCGTTTTGCCACCGTGAGCTGCTTTGTCCGCTGCGTTGTGCCTACCTTCGTTAGCTGCTCCAAACCATCCTCACTCCTCTCTCTCCCCCCGACTCAAGCTGCCGCTTGGAGAACATGACTTTATTGTATAGTCGATAGATTGCCATGAATAGTGTTGAAAACTTAAAATACAGCGATCATTTTTAAGGTATTTGTAAGCGTAATCAAATTTCACGATTTCCAATTTTGTGAAGTGTGTATTATTAATTTTTTTGCTTAATATTCAGAATTAAAACGCTTTCAAAAGTATGATATAGTTACATTTCTCCTATTATTGGTCAGAATTCATTGCGTTTAGCCCAAGCTTACAATAATGGTTTTGCACAGCAGAATCTAATGGAGGTTTTACCGTGCGATCGGTGAAAGTCCAGTAGCGCTCTTAGGTTGATATCGCCGATACCATCGCCGTAAATCATCATGAACGTTCCGTTTCCAAGCCTTTGTCTCAACCTACGCAACCGTCCGCCAGTCATCGTCCGCTCCCCGGTATTGGTCAAATGTACAATGTAAGAATAGAACCAGCACTAGCTGCTTGCGCTTGTATAGCTCTTGATCGCGCGCTTCCAAAGCAATCGGCATAGAACTAAGAAAAGTACCGGAGCAATTAAACCCCAAATCATCATATAAATCGGCAGTCTCTCCAGTACATAGAAAGGAGACAAATTTGTGATGAGAACTACCTGCAGCAGGAAGCTGCCGACGATAGTCAGGATGTAAAGAAGGTAATCTATATGGATCCGGACACGATTATCAAGGAAGATATGTATGATCTGTGGAATATCGACATTAGCGATTATTATTTGGGGGCCGTAGAATGGGCTTTCGGAGACGATCAGATGAGCGTATTGTCCATTCCGGAACAATATGGGTATTTTAATGCAGGCGTCTTGCTCATAAATCTCGATAGGTGGAGAAAAGAAAACGTTACGAATCTCGTATGGGATTACTTGAACAATAATCCTGACAAAATACGGCATATGGACCAAGATGCATTGAATGCGATATTGTATGCTGGCCGGCTAAAGCTCGACCCGAAATGGAACTATACAACGGGTCATCTGTTAAAGTTACGTTTGGATATCCCCCCTGCGATCGACAAGGGCTAGACCCGCCTTGCGTCAGATACCGATCCGATTTATGACAAGCGCAGGGCGGACGCTCGCAATTGTAGAGCAAATCTTCAGCAAATGCGAGCCCATTCCGTAATTGGCGCCTGTACTTATATTATTCCTATGGTCTGTCACACGACTACAGTCACTTTTTGTCGGTGGTAGCCTGGACAATGGATATCATTGTCACGTAAAATCCATGTGCCTGCCATATTGCGAGAATCCCATGCGTTACCTTCCTCATCCCTGGTCAATTTGTATGGTGTCAAACAAGTGGCGATATCCATTATGCATTACCTGCCTCTTTATATTTCTACTAATGATTCCCCGTCCGCTTGCGACTCATTGCCTGAAAATGGCTTCAGTCGAACCGTAAATTCCGTCGATTCTGGGACAATCAGATAAGACGGCAAGGTTGGGGCATAGCCGCAGCTATGATTGCCAAGACCCGATTGTCTCCAATCGGCATTGATTTCCACTTCGCCTAGTTGGATCAGATCAGAATGATGCTTGGCTTCGCTCAAAGCCTGGGTTGAATATTGGCTTGCACCAACTTGCCCGAGTGGCATCCCCGCTCCAGCAATAAGCAGTCCAACGCCGTCTACGTCCGCGACAGAGGCCCAGCGCACGTCCGCCTTGCTTCCACTTTCTTGTGGCTTGATATATGGCACGAATTGCTCATCGACTGTCCCTTCGTACACGCCAAGCTTCCCGCTGGCTTTGCGGTCGGCGTAACATTCATGTGGGCCTAGGCCGAACCATGAGAAGCGATCGAATCGATTCGGCATCGTGAACCGAATACCGGCTCTGGGAAGAGGCGGCAGTCCTTCCTTCAAGGGTTCCAGCCGGTTCTCCAACTTCACTTCCCCGTTGCCGTAAATCGTATATAGTTGCTCTACTTGGAATAGTGGCCGGGAGCCTTTTACGCCGAGCACGGACTCCGTCTTGATCTGAATGATGGAGTCGTCCTTTTGCGTCCATAACTCGACACTGCGAACGTAGGCGTCAAGTTCATGATAGCCTGCATTACGCCACAGCTTCGCCAGATGGACGTCATTGTCGATCAGTGCCCGCCACAAATTGATGCGAGGTGCTTGCGCGAGCAAAGATACGCCTTTATAATCCCAGGCAGTTATTTCTCCGTTCAGCTTATCGAACGTCAACGTGAAGACATCGCCGTCGATGCGAATGATTCGATCGAACTCCGCAGCGGACACTCCGGCCAACACCTCCGTATCGGCGGCAGACTCCGAACAAGCCGAATTGTTCAGCGGTACGTCCGCCCACGCCACCTCGTGGCCTGCCTGCGCCCAATCCGTGGAATCGCGCAGGACGAAGCTGATATGCAACCAATATTCACTGCGTCCATCCGTCGGGCGCGTGCAGAAAGGAATCGTGACGAGCTCCTCTCCTCCTGCCGGAATATCCAGCGACGCAAGCTTCCCTTCCTCTAGTAGGATGCCGTCACGATACACACACCAATGGATGGCAAGATGCTTCAACGAAACAATATCGTAACGATTGCCTATCTGTAAGACGCCTTGCTCCGGTTGCACCGGATGGACGGTGACCGGTTCGATCGCCTTCTTGAATTCGATTAAAGCGGGCTTGGGGCTGCGGTCGGGGAACAGCAATCCGTCGATGCAGAAGTTGCCGCTATGAGGCTCATCACCGAAATCGCCACCATAGGCGTATTGGAGGCTTCCGTCGCTTGCACGGCGGCGAATCGCGAGATCTGTCCACTCCCAAATCAAACCACCACAAAGTCGGGGGTATCGGTAGACGGTGTCCCAATATTCCTTCTGATTGCCAAGTGCGTTGCCCATCGCATGCCCGAATTCAACCATCAGATAAGGTCGTGTCTCCTCCTTCTCCCCCTCGGCGATCAGCATGTCTACCGAAGGATACATGGAGCTGATGATGTCGACGATCGGTGCATCCTTAGCCCGTTCGTAATGAATCGGACGCGTCGGATCCGCCTCTCTCGTCCACACAGCCATGGCGTCGTGATTGTCACCATAGCCCGACTCATTCCCGAGGGACCAGACAATGACGGAAGGATGGTTCTTGTCCCGCTCTACTAGACGAGCCATCCGATCCATGAATGCATCCCTCCACTGAGGATCCTCAGCCAACAGGCTTTCATAAGCAGTCTTCTCGTCGGGATTGTTGATCCAACGACTGATCTCTCCGAGAAATACACAACCGTGCGTCTCCAAATCCGCTTCGTCGATGACGTACAGCCCGTATTGATCGCACAGATCGAGCCAACGCTCGTCGTTCGGATAATGAGAGCAACGGACGGTATTAATGTTATGCTGCTTCATCAGCGTAATGTCACGAACCATCGCCTCCATCGTCGTCACATGACCGAGATCTGGATCGAATTCATTACGGTTCACTCCGCGAAGGATGACCGGCATGTCGTTGACGAGCAGCCGTCCGGCCTTCACTTTCACTTCCCTAAATCCAACGGTATAGCGATGTGCTTCTGCCACCTTACCTTCCGCATTGGTCAATGTCAGCAGGAGCGTATAGAGAGCAGGCTGCTCAGCCGACCACAGCTCAGGGTCGCTTATTGGAAACTCAGCATGGACGACAGCTTGCGCACGAGGAGCAAGCGCAGCGACGGCAAGCGTTACGCTGGCAAGTTCATGCGCCGATCCGAGCAGAACCGCATGAATGCCGCAAGTCTCTCCCAATCGGTCAGATCGATTCATTAAGGTGACGGCAAGCTCCAACATACCTTCCCGGTACGTCTCGTCGAGGCGAGTCCGAATGCGGACGTCGAACATATGTACGATGGGGACGGATAGCAGATATACGTCCCGAAATATCCCGCTCAGCCGCCATTTATCTTGATCCTCGAGATAGCTGCCTGTCGACCATTGATAGACGCGTACCGCTAGCTTGTTCTCCCCAGAGCGGATATAAGGTGTAATATCAAATTCCATCCGATTATGGCTGCCTTGACCGAAGCCGACTTCCTCGCCGTTCACCCACAAATGAAAAGCCGCATCCACACCGTCGAACGCGAGAATGACAGATCTGTCGATCCAACTGTCAGGGATGATAAACATCCGAGCATAGCAGCCCGTCGGATTCATCTTCGGAATGAACGGCGGGTCAACCGGAAACGGATACTTGCTACTGCTGTATAAGGGCACGCCATAGCCGTGTAACTGCCAATTCGACGGAACTGGGAGTGTATCCCACGCCTCGCAGGAAAACGTTTGTTCATAAAACCGTTCCGGGGTTTCAAACAGATTCTCCGAGTAATTAAATTTCCATTCTCCATTCAGACAGCGATAATAAGGGGAGGCCGTTCGATCGTCCACTAAAGCAGCTTGTGCATTTGCGAACGGGATTGATGCAGCCCTCGGACGCTCTGCGTTTAGCTGCAAGATATTTAAATTTTCAAAATCAGGCAAACTGGCGATGCTTTTCCTAGTATTTTCCATTCCATATCTCCTCCTTACATATAAGCGGGCTTATTCAGCAATCATCATGCCTCAGATAATGAAAGCTTCAAGGTAAATGTCGTGCCTTCTCCTTCGCGACTTTCAATAAGCATACACGTTTGTCCGCCGTAGAACGTACGAATACGTTCGCTGACATTGTATAAACCGTAACCGGAATTCTCGTTCTGAAGAGCTTGTCGATCCAGCTCGTTGCCAAGCACGCCTCGAATCAAATCCAACCGTTCCTCCGAGATGCCGGGCCCATTGTCGGAGACACTTATAAGGAGCTCAGAGTATTCTCGTCTAACGACGATATCGATCTCCCCGCACTTGCGAATGCGCCCGATGCCGTGCTGAATGCAATTTTCCACGATTGGCTGCAAAATAAAACGCGGACAGCGAATATCGTCGATATTCGTCAATACCTGGATTGAGAAGCGCAGCCGATCCAACATGCGCAGCTTATGCATATCGAAATAATGCTGAACATTATCGATTTCGTGCTTCAGCATCGTCTCGTTATCTCCCGAATTCAGCGTATATCGAAGCAGACGGCCAAACGTATATATCGCATTGACCACTTCCTGATCGTTATTGATCTCTGCCAGCATACGAATCGATTCAAGCGTATTGTAAAGAAAATGAGGCTTGATCTGTGCTTGCAGCACAAGATAGTCCGCCTCCTTCTTCATGAGCTCAGCTTTATGAACCGTATTTAACAGTTCGTCAATGCGATGGACAAGCGAATTGTATGATCGGGTCAGAAAGTCGATTTCATCGTTAGACGTTCCAACCTCGTAATAGGTTAGCTTGTTTTCGTCCACATGTCGCATATGCTTTGCCAAACCAAGAATTCTGCTAACGAGAGAGGAAGCCGTCGCGTAATAGATCCCCGTCAGCACAGCCAGTAATCCCAATAACGAAAGTGCGAGAAAGAGTACTTTGATCCGGATGTCGACGAATACTTCATCCATCTGACTGAAGAAGTAGAACGTCGTTGACAGCTCAGGGATCGACAACGTGTTCACAAGCGTCCTCTGCTTGCGCAAATAGGCGTAGCCTTGATTGCTTTCTTCGGCCATAGCCAGTAAGCTTGCCGTCTGTTCGTCGTACAGTCCGATCCCCCCGCTATGGTAGACTGTATCGCCGCCTTGCACAATCAGTACTTGCATGTTCTGATTGACATCGACCGCCTTGAGGAAATTTCGCAGCAACGAATCATTTGTTATAATCTCCAGCACAGCCAACGGCTTCGTATAGCTGTTATTATAAACACGTTGGTAGTAGCTCAAGTTCGGAAGCGCGGTGGTGTCGGCTCCGCTGCGACGCAGCCAGATGCCTTTATCTACATTAACATTGTTTAGCAATGCTAGCGGCTTCTTATCCAATTGGTTCAGGTCCTCAAGCTCGCCGTTGACCGAGTGGACCTCATGCAACGTTTTATACAGTTTAATAGATGAAATCTCGTTATGGTGCGATTGCGCATAAATAAAAAGTGGTCGAATGTCTTTGAGATAATTGTATACAGATTGTAGCTCTGAAGAATTATAGCCACTAAGATAATCGATCAACTGCTGATTGTTCATGAACAGAGCATGAATCGATTCCACCTGGTTCAGACTCGACCGGAACCCTTCGCCAGCTTGAATGACCAGCTTCTGCTTTCCTTCCGAATACTCTGATGTGACATCCATATAGAACTGATTGTACAAGTAACCGCCGAACACAATAATCGGCAAAATCACGAGCAGCAGGTATCCAAGCGCCATTTTCTTTACGATCCTCAACTTCTTCATTTCAACGGCCTTCCTTTGCATCAAGCAGCCTCGATTGAAGCGCTGTCATACTTGAATTTTTTCTAGATCCTTTCGGCGACTAAGCGAGTGATCAATCCCCTTTTCTTCCTAAGTGTGCTACCGTTAGGAGAATATACTTATATTGTATAGATGTGCGCTTGGGATGAATAGTGCTGAAAACTTAAAAATCAACGAACATTTTTAAGATGTATGTAAGCGCAATTATTAGGTTCGGAATTGCAACGCTATCTCCCGTCTCTTTCATAAAGAAACCATTTCTGAAAATACGCACAACATCATCTGTCGCTCCTTTGTTCCAAAGAGTGAAATGATAGCCATGTTTTTTTCCGAAATGGTCACATGAATGTAACGCTCAAGTCTCATTCTTTCTCAATACAGAAATAATTCAGCAACTTCTGATTTAACGACTTTCTTGCCAAGCAGATTGGATTGGAATTGCATCAAGCCTACATTCTCAGATGATCCACCATCGGCACGCAATTCTTGAAGTTCAACACCTGTTTCATTCTCTATCAGATTAACAGCATCATTGACCTGATAAGCTATACTTTCAAGAGCTGCCCGAATGATATGGGCTTTGGTTGTTCCTCGATTCATTCCAGTGATTGAAGCCCTAGCGTAAGAATCCCAATAGGGTGCTCCGAGTCCAACGAAGGCTGGCACTAAGTAAACGCCTTCACTATCAGAAACTTCTTGAAGCAATTCCTCCATTTCGTCAAAAGTACGGAATAGTCCAGGCGTTCAGCCCCAGAGAGAGAACACCATTGTATCAATTCAGTTTCACTTCCACACGAGTTTTAAACACTTTCTCATTCAGTACTTTTTATCCAATCAATAGGTGAAGCTCGCATTTTATATTACTAAGCAGATCAACATACAAATCCTCTGATGTTTTATAATAAGGCGTTGCTAAAACATCATTCTTGAGACCAAAATCAATTTGGTCAAATGTTGTTACTGGAGCACTTTTATTTCTTACTCTTTGCTTACGGTCAACCTTCATTTTTACTTTAGCATAAGATTGAAATTCTAAACTTTTCAATTCCGGAAGCGAGTTTAAGAATAACTTTCCTTTCCCTTTATATCTGTTGTTCACCTCAACCTCAGTATAACTTTGGAGCTTCTATTGGATTAATTTAGCTGAATTCTATTTAACAGATTGCCTAACACTATGAGTTATTTCAATGAATATGATTTCATAACAAGTTAACAGAATGAAATGAATATCAATAAAATCACATTGTTACCACATTTTTAATAAATTAAAATTTAAGTGTAAGTACCTAATTAAAAAGGAGGGTAAGTTAGGAGTTTCTGCAAACGGTTACATATTATTGTGTTCTGTATTTACTGAAACCCCAATTATCAAAAGTCTGAGAAAGAAGGTTGAAAAATGTATATTCTGCAGTTGAGGAGAAATGTGGTTGTTATTTTAATTCTTTCGTTAATATTTGCTTTGTTTGATTGGAGTTTTAACTCATCTAAGGTGAATGCGGCAAACACCGCCGTTTCCATTACATCCAATTACGCAACAAATGCCGGGAACTACGATAAAACAAAATTGTTAAATGTAGCTCGTGGTGGACATCTGACGAATAAGAATCTACACTGGCTCCCCTCTTATTATGATATTATGGCTGCCGATGGCATTGATATGATGCGGATTGATTGGGTACTGTCTGATCAATTCTACCATCTAGTATCGCGTAATGGTTCCGGCCAATTAGTTTACGATTTTACAATGCTTGATGCTGTTGTTTTGCCTCTAGTACAAAAAGGTATAAAACCTTTTATGTGCTTGGCATATCTTCCAAGCGTAATTGACGGGTCAGGTGTTTCTGGTATAGGATATCCGACAAATCTGAACGAGTATAAGGCCATAGTGCAAGCAGTTGTTCAGCATTATGTAAACCTTGGTTATACAGGCTGGTATTGGGAGTCTCATAATGAAGCGGATGCCAGCGTAGGTGGAAGTCTATCGTCAACGCAAATTAATACAATGTATCAATATTTTGCTACTGGCGTTCGTGCTGTTGACTCAGCAGCCAAAATCGGAGGGGCTGGATTTGCAAATAATAAAGCTACAAATTCTAAAATAATTGGATTTATGGATTTTATTAAAGCAAATCCGACAATACCGTTTGATTATCTATCGGTCCATCAATATGGCGGGGCTGATTTTAATGACTCATTGAACGCTTTGTTTACAAGCAGAGGCATTCCTCAAAAGGATATCATATATTCCGAGTGGAATTATGATTGGACATCAGGTACAGCAGGCTCGGTAAAGGGTAAGCATCTAGTGGGGCAAAATCTCCTTTCGCTCCTCTTGATCCCATAAAGGCTAGGTATGCTGAGAAAATGTCAGGCATCGTCCCACTAAGCTTCGCTGAGTTCAGCTTCGTATCAATATCTTCAGCAGCGGATGGAAGCACAGTTGTTTCGATCGTTACGTTCGGATGAAGTTTCTCAAATTCTCTAGCTGCATTGTTGAAATATTCATCATTGGCTTTATCTGCGCCTGGAAACCAGAACGTCAGTTTAACTGGTTCTTTGCTTCCTGTGTCCTTAGATGTTGTTGTACCTGCTGCTTTGGCTGTTTCTGTTGCAGCTGGCTTGTCCGACGTGCCACACCCTGTCAGTAGTCCTCCCACAATGACCGTACTAAGTGATAAAGCGGTTACTTTTTTAACATTCATTTTATTCAACCTCCCCTAATGTGCTTTCTAGTGTTGCGTTTGAATCGCTTTGGCCTACTTCATCATTATAGATAGCGCTTTCTATTCCGTGAAGAAATGAAAATTAGATCATTTGTTTAGTTTTTCAGTAGTTTTTCCCAATTACATATCCAATTTGCAAAATATATAAAAATATTTAGGTAATCCCTCTACAAATTTAGGTTAGGTAGTTTTTGGATTAGCTTAAATAAAAAGCAATAAACACAAAACACGCCGCTCGGGATATTCCCCAGCGGCATATTCTAATGTTGTCTTGCGTGAACCAACACCATACATTTTTTCAGTTGTTAGCGGCCAAAGCACTCGTTCTACGACTTCTTTTCCGAGCGTGAATATGCCGCTAGCCTCCCAAAGTCGTTGAGCGGTTGAAATCCCGAAACTCTTCGCAATGGGACAAGCAGCTAGTATGATGCCGGACGTGCTGGATCACCAGCAACAACAACAGGATAATTTTCTAAACCGGGATGAGTCGCTTTTTCAACGCTAAGGAAAATCGTCCGTTCCTTTGCTAACATAATCATCTCCTATATAAGAACATTAGTTCGTGTTATTATATATCAGCGACTTATTGGTTATTCAAGCTGCATTTTCGAAACTAAAAACAATTCCTTCTGTATTTCAAAATTGGTTTTATAGGGGCGTCTGAACGTTTATTTTCGCAGGTTGCCCATTTTTCGAAATTTTTTCATCGAGTAACTCAAAGAAAATAAAACAAATCGGAACCCCTTATTCGAGAGTTCCGGTCTTATAAGCACTATACAACTTCATTCAACCGCCCATCCCTAAACCGCACAATCCGCTTCGCCTGGTGCTGAGCAATGAATAAGTCATGCGTTCAAAATAATCGTCCGACCTTGAGTATTTAATCTCTTCAAAATGTTTAAAATCTCCACACCTGTCTTAGAATCTAACGCTCCCGTAGGTTCATCCGCCAAAATGATCAACGGATCTCCTGCCAACGTTCGAGCAATAGCAACACGCTGCTGCTGTCCACCGGACAACTCTTATGGAAAGTGCTTCCTGTGATCCAATAAATCTACCGGTTCCAGTGCATGTAAAACGAGTGGCTCTCTTTCCTTTTTGCTCAATCCCCGGTAAATTAAAGGTAATTCCTACATTTTCATACGCATTTAATCTCGGGAGTAAGTTAAATGGTCCTGAATTCCATCGGACTGAGGCCGTTTAGTTTTGCTTGTAATCGTTCGTTTATGTAATAGTGGATATAGAAAGTTACGTCCTTCTCGAGTTACTCAAAGGTAGGGTACGTGTGTAAATAATACTTCTCGCATTTTAGTGTCCCCCAGAAAGATTCCATGGGGCCATTGTCGATGCACCGCCAAACCAGGGACATGCTCTAAGACAGCTTGTTTTCGTCCAAGAGCGCTTTGAAGTCCAGCGACGTGTATTGAACTCCCCTGTCGCTATGAAGCATCGGCCTACTTCCTGGAGCAGCTTGCAAGGCTAGTTTCAATGTCCGGAATACCAGTGGATTGTTATTGGAATGCCCCAATACGTAGGAAACGATGGATTTATCATGAAGATTAAGAATAGCGCTTAGAACTACTCATTTATAGAAAATATCTAGAAATAATTTCCCGTATAACCTGTCAAATTCCTTCAATAATTCATCATACTAGCCATGACATAATTACCGTTTTGCATCTACTGCACAGCGGAATCCTATATTTCCGGCCGAGCTGTCAGGCGTATTTTTGCTTCGCGTCGCTACGCGATATCGGATCGGTTGCAGTACCCCCACGTATGCTCCGGCTAGTCCCGGTTGACGGGCCTGTCGGGTTTACTACCATCCCCTGCGAATGATACGCCGGACTGAACCAGTCCGTACACACTCCCACACATTCACTGACATTCGATACAATTCGTATCAATTCAGCAAAAATGCATCCACGGGGCTGTGCCGGCATAGCCATCGCTCGCGTGGTTTATTACGGGAAACTTTCCTTGCCGGATGTTACAGCGATGTTCCCCCTTAGGCTTCAACTCGTCGCCCCATGGGTATCGTTTCTGATACAGCCCCCTTCGCGGACGCCAGGCTGCACGCGGTCCGGCCAGCGAATAATCATCGGGATGCGGCAGGTACCCTGGACCAAAACTGATGATCCTTAGTAGGAGGAGCACCAGTTTTCGTCGTTTGACAGTCTATAAAGAAAGCGGTATTTCTTTAACTCCTCTGACGATCATCCCGGGTCGCCACTCGAGCCCGTTTTTGTCTACCTTTAGTTTGATTTGAGGATAACGCTTAAGTAGATTCGTAATGGCAATTTCACCTTCCAGGCGAGCGAGGGGGGCGCCCAGGCAAAGGTGAATTCCTGTTCCAAATGCAAGGTGTTGGCTTTTTTGCCGGGTAATATCAAAAATTTCGGGATCTTGGAACTGGTTCGGATCGTGGTTGGCGGAATTCAGCGCAACAATCACTAAGTCTCCCTTTGTGATTGACTTGCCTTTGAACTCCAAATTTTCTCGCGCCCATCTCGATGTACTGAATTCGACCGGACCGTTGTAACGAAGCACTTCCTCAATTGCGGTATGGATCAATTCCGGATTATTTTGAAGCTGCTTAAACTGTTCCGGATGCTCTAATAGAGCAAGAATGCTATTGCCGATCAAATTAACGGTTGTTTCGTGTCCGGCAATAATGAGGAGTGTTACTACGCCATATAGTTCCCTCTCTGTTAACCGATCGCCCTCATCTTCAGAAATGATTAGCTGGCTAATTAAATCTTGCCCAAGATTTCCCCGCACTTTGGCAAACCACTGTCCAAGGTACTGGATGAATTCGTTTATGTGAGTATAAAGTTCAGCTGCATTTTCTCCGCTTGGACCCTCGATCAACGAATTGGACCAGACGCGGAACTTATCGCGGTCTTCAGAAGGAACTCCGAGCATTTCGCAAATGACGATAATCGGCAGCGGGAAAGCATACTCGTCGATTAAATTCATACTATCTTTCCCGGAGAGGTTATCGAGTAGTTCATCGGCAATTTCTTGAATGCGGCCTCTCAACCCGGCTATCATTTGCGGCGTAAACGCCTTTTGGACGAGTCCGCGTAATCTTTTGTGATCGGGCGGGTCGGCAAAAAGCATATTGTGGGTAAAAACGCTTGCGGTTTCTTTATCCGCGCCGGATATTTTAAAATTATCCTTAATAAATCTGGGGTCCTTCAAAGCCTCGACTGCATCTTCATATCTCGTTATCATCCATCCGTACTGGCCATTCGGAAGCATCATCCGGTACACAGGATCCTTCTCCCTTAATTGAGAATAAGCGGGATAGGGATTTTGAGTGAACGTTTTCGTAAACAAAAGGTTTGCCAAGTTTGAATTCATTTTAAACGCTCCTCGTATAGTATTTCTTGAAGGCAGTTATGAGCCAATTCCCATCCCCCGAGGGGGATGGGAGCCGCCCTCAAAATTTCCAGCTAGTTCTTTGAAATTAGCATTTGGGACTGGACCTTCAGGCATGCCTCTGGACGATGGTTCGAACGATCGGCTTTTATTTCTTCACCATCATTTCCGCGATTTGCGGATGTCGCCGCATGAGCTCTTCCAATTCATCGTGCCGTCCTTCTGCTTGCAGCTTTTTGATATGCTGCTCAATGATAGCCTTCGAAAAAGCTGGTTTTTTCTCGTTATTCGCAAATTCGCTCGGATGACGGCGCATCAACTCCGGCACTGCGTCCCCTCGTCCGGTCGCTTCCAGCCGTTTCACGTAATCCTTCAGGAATCCCTTCGCATGGAACGGACCTCCTTCGCGGATAACCGTCCACATCGGATCGACATCGCAAGTCATCGAGGCCATTCGTTCGTCATGCCATTCCATTAAATAGTAAACAGCCTGCTTAACGATATCGGGACGTATGGAGGCGATATTGTTGAATTCAAGCGGGTCACTCTCAAGGTCAAACAGCATTTCCTTATCGAACAAATGATAGCCATCATGATAGGTGCGCATGTACAGCCAATTGTCAAAGCGGACGGAACGCTGGCAAACGTGGGCCATTTGAGAAACGACCAAATAATTGCGTCCCTCGTCGGTTTCTCCGGTCAAGGATGCGGCATAGCTTTCACCATCCCAGCTTTCGGCAGGCTTTGAACCCAACATCTCCGCAAGTGTGGGCAGAAGATCGAGGTGATAGTGCAGCCCTTCACGGACACCCGGCTGTACACGATCTGGCCAGCGAATAATCATCGGGATACGGCAGGTTCCCTGATCGGCCGTGCCGTGCTCACCGTAGATGGCAAGCTCGCCCATGTTTTCACCGTGATCCGCAGTAATGATCACGACTAAATCGTCCATGACACCCTGACTGCGTAACGCTTCGAAGACCATTCCGAGATGATCGTCCATGAAACGGACGCCACAATCGTAGCCGTCGATCATCTTCCGCATGCCATCCATGTCGGCGATCTCGCCCGGATTGCGCGGATATTTCGCATACGTCTGGTTGTCGTACATGTTGATCTCGTTCACGCTGTGCGGCCCGACCTTTTTCTTGTGCTGCTCCAGCACGTTTTCATTGATCCAGGCGGGCAGCGGATCGTCGGCAAACGGATTGCCGAATGACTCTGGTGCGCGGTAAGGCGTGTGCGGATCCCAGTAATTCACGTATAGGAACCAATCGTCGCTAGCGCCGTTCCGCTTGATCCAGTCTAGCACCGTCGGGGTAACCTCTTCGGCCGATTCCATTCCGTTATCTCCCGTATCGTACACCTCATTGAATCCCGCATAGAAATGCCAAGCCGAATGCCGTTCACCGAATGGGCTGATCAGCGCGGTACGCAGGCCGCTAGAGCGTACAAATGCAGGCATGCTCTCAAAGGACAGCCTGCCCTTAAAGCTACGAGATACCCCTTCATGACGCAGTGAAGCTGCAGTTCCGCCGTGCCCGACAAGCCCGTTGCGTATGCCGAACTGCCCAGTCATGAGCGACGTTCTTGAAGGAAAGCACGGGGCGTCCGATGTGTAGTAATTATTGAAGCGAACGCCCTCGTTAGCAATGCTGTCGATGTTCGGAGAGGTGTTACGATGATAACCGTAGCATCCCAAATGTCGTGGAGCCATCGAGTCCAAATCCAAAAACAAGATGCGCATTAGTCTGTTTCCTTTCTTTTCTACATGGATAATATTTAAATATAAGGACATGTTTAACTTCTCATGCTGGACTTACTCCGTCTACTGATTGACTGTCGTGTAATCTTCCGCGTTAAGAGTTCAGCGCAGCCAAAATGCCATCCATCATCTCTTCCGTTAATCTGCCGCCGCTCATCGTGAGCAGTTGTCGAAGAGGCATAGCGCGTACGAAAGATTCAATCATGTGGCGCACGGTAGCGTCCAATTCACCCACTTGGTCGAAGCCGAACGGTAGGTATTGCTTCAATTGATTCATGAATTCCAATCCTCCAGGGAACTCCGCCAGCTCCTCGATTGTCGTATTCAACGTAGCAAGCTTCCGGATTATAGTTGTCGAATTCACCTGAATGTTCTGCTGAAAGACAATATCTTGTGACGACTTTCCAATCAGAATTTCAAATTCGCCGGATTCAACATGCCAGTCCGCAATCTCCACGTTATAGTAGGCGAAGGAACGTTTATCCAGCACAAAAGTAATCGTCTTCTCCTCGCCTGGTTCCAAACTGACTTTATCGAACCCCTTCAGTTCTTTAATAGGACGTGTCATGCTGCTCGCGACATCTCTTACGTAGAGCTGCACAATCTCTTTGCCCACTCGCGTTCCAATGTTCTTGACTTTCACAGATACCCGAACCGTCTCCGTATCGTCGATTTCCCGCTTATCCAGAAGCAGATCGGAATATTCGAATGTCGTATAGCTTAGCCCGTGGCCGAACGGGAACAATGGTCGGACGCTTTTCGTGTCATAATAACGGTACCCCACGAAAATTCCCTCACGGTATTCTACGCGGTCGCCGTCTCCTGGGAAGAACAAGTAGGAAGGGTTATCGCATAAGCGCTCCGGAAATGTCTCCGCCAGTTTGCCACAAGGGTTCGCATCGCCGAAAAGCAGATCGGCAATCGCTCCGCCTACCGCCTGTCCGCCGAGGTAAGCTTCCAAAATCCCCTTTACCCGGCTAACCCACGGCATCTCGACGGGGGCGCCGTTACACAGGACAACGATGACCCGGTTTTGCACGGACGCAAGCGAATCGATCAACAGGTTCTGGTTGTCAGGCAAGCGGAGATCCTTGCGGTCGAATCCTTCCGACTCGTAGCGCTCCGGAACTCCGGCAAATACGATTATCACATCTGCATCCCGAGCTATTGTCAACGCTTCTTCTAACTGCTGCGGGTCTGCGGCGTCGCTTTCCAGATCATAGCCCTGAGCGTACATAATTTCCGCGCCCAAACCTGCTGATTTCACCATTTCCTCGAAAGCATTCTCCAGCCTAGTCGGCTTAATATGAGAGCTACCGCCGCCTTGATAACGAATCGTCTTGGCCAGTGCCCCAATGACAGCGATCTTGCTCGACTTCGGGAGCGGCAGCAGATCGTCCTCGTTTTTCAGCAGCACCATGCTCTCTCTTGCAGCTTCCCTCGCCAATTGGTGGTGCGCTTCCGTGTCGTAGGATGCTCCGAACTTTTTGTTGTCCGCCGCTTTGAATATAACAGTCAGGAGACGTTCAACAGCCGCATCCAACTGCTGCTCGGACAGCTCGCCGTTTCGAACGGCATCGACGATTTTCCGATCCCCAAGGCCGCTGCTGGAGGGCATCTCCAGTTCAAGGCCTGCTGCAAGTGCGTCTACCCGCTTGTTGACCGCCCCCCAATCGGACATGACAAAACCTTCATGCCCCCATTCGTTCTTCAGAATGTCGGTCAGCAAATATTCGTTCTCGGAAGCGTAATCCCCGTTTACTTTGTTGTAGGAACACATGACGGTCCATGGCTGGCTTTGCTTCACTGCGCCTTCGAAACTGGCTAGATAAATTTCCCGAAGCGTGCGTTCATCTATGATCGCGTCGATTGTCAGCCGGCGGTGCTCCTGATTGTTAGCAGCGAAATGCTTCAGCGCGGTGCCGACCCCTTGGCTTTGTACCCCATTAATATGGTGCGTCGCCAGTTCGGAGGATAAATACGGATCTTCCGAGAAATATTCGAAATTTCGTCCGCCGAGTGGAGACCGTTTGATATTGACGCCGGGACCGAGTAGAATGGCAACATCCTCAGCTTGACATTCTTCACCTAGTGCGATTCCAACTTTATCCATCAATTCTCGATCCCACGATGCAGCTCGCCCTACCGCTGAAGGGTAGCATGTAGCAGGAATACTCTCAAACATGTTATCCGGCTTTTGCTTACGCAGCCCGTGAGGGCCATCCGTCATCATGATCGCCGGTATGCCGAGACGTTCAACGGCTTTCGTGCGCCAGGCATCTAATCCCGAACATAGTCCAGCTTTCTCCTCTAACGTCAATTCTTTCATTAATACTTTGATATCTCTTTTCATGGGATCACCTTTCTTGGGCTAGGCGTTATTGAATATGGTTTATTTTCGCCCACTCATCCAGCTGTTTTTGTTTTTCCGCGATGACTTTGTCAATGCCTGCCGATTTCAATTTGGCGATAAACTCCGGAAGCGTCTTGTCAGGATCTAATGTCCCCGTATTCAATCCGTTCAAGTATTGCTTCTTAATGTTTTCAAGAGACGTATATTCCGTTTTCACAGCCTCGGGGTTAAAGTTAAACCCAAGCGCTTTGGATTTCGTCGAGTTTGTATTGAACTGAGCGGTGGTTTTCCAGATGTCCGGGGCATTCCCGTTAAAGACATATGACAAGAATTGGTTCCCCATCATAAAGTCCCAATTCGGTGCATATCCGATGTTCTTGGTGTCAACGCCCGCAGCGAAGTCGATGACGTTATCGGCCACTTTCTGATAGTGCTTGCCTTCGATTCCCCAATCGAACAAATTCACGAGATCTTTATCCGAATAGAGCATGTTCAGGAGCATCATGGCCCGCTCCGGATTTTTGGAATTTTGGGGGATCGCCCACATAATACTGGTAACATCGGTGGTGGTGGAAACAGGTGGCTTGATTTCCACCGATACCATCGCGGTACCTGCAGTTATTGATTGTTGAGCATCGTAACCAGGCTTCATATTGGTGATATAACCGAACGCCTTTCCCGCCTTGACCAACTGGTTGCCGGTAATTTGATTCGTCGCGGCATCCTTCAGAATGTATCCTTCTTTGTACCATCTTCTAAGCGTTTTCAAGAGTTCCGCATATTCCGGCGTTTCGTAATAATTGGTTACCTTCAAGGAATTGTAGTCCATCAGAACACCGTAATCGTCCCCAAGCGAATCGCGATTATTATAGCCAAGCAGCATCCCATAATCACCGCCTACTGCAGGCACGATCGGTGCCAAGTCCGGCTCGTTGTCCTTGATCGTCTTCAAAACCTTCTCAACGTCAGCCAATGTTTTGATCGCAGCAATGTCAATTTTGTACTTATCGACCAAGTCTTTTCTCATCATAAATCCAGTATTGGTGGCAAAGTTCCGAATCGAAGGAATCCCGTACACCTTGCCTTTTACTCTCGGCGCGTTCAGGTAAGCCGGCTCCAATGCGCTTTGAATCCCCTTGCCATACTTTCCGATCAAATCGTCAAGCGGCGTCAACTGACCCTTCAGTGCTTGGGCCGCATATGCGGGGGCACCAATAGTGACCATCAGATCGAGCTTCTCCCCAGAGCTCAGCATCAGATTCATCTGCTGCTGCCAGTTACTGAATGGAACGACCATGATTTTTACGGTTGTATTGACTTTTGCTTGGGTGATTTTATTAATTTCTTTCTGAACCAGCGCCAAATCCTTGGGCTCTGCCAACGCGCTGGGAGCCGCGATGACAATCTCGTAAGGTTCTCTTATTACGTCATTCACGGCACCAGGGCTTGAGGAAACTTCGGAAGAGCTTGCTCCACCCTTGTCCGATGAATCGCCGCTGCCATTGCTCGAACTGCAAGCGGAAAGCAACATGAACACCATCGCGAGCGAAATCATACCCGCCATACTACGTTTCATTCTTGTCATCTTGTTACCCCCTTGAACTAGGATTACTTACATCACTTATGTTATCTCATCTGTGAAACGACTCTCTAACAATATCGAGACTATTTCTTATCACTTTTCCGACTATTGATTTCTCTCGCTACTCCCCGAATTTTTGCCGATACTCATTGGGATTTAAACCCGTTTGCTTCCTGAACACCTTGGAAAAGTAAGCAAAATAGGTAAAGCCAACCTCCAATGCGATCTGGCCGATCGACATCCCCGTCTTCGCCAGCAGTTCTTTGGCCAGCTTGATCCTCTCCTGCAGCAGATAATCCATGATAGAGATTCCCGTTTCCTTCTTGAATACCCTCGACAAATAATCGGGGTTCAGGAACGCATGATTCGCGATCTCTTCCCTGGATAACTCGCTCTCGCTCAAATGCTCCGCAATATACTGCTTGACAGCCTCCACCATGGCAGCCGCATGTTCCATAACGGCCGTACCGGATACGACCTTGGCAATGGTATGCTGGATCCAAACCATCATATCCTTGACGGAACAGCTCGCGTTGCGGGACATCTCCATCGAAGAGGGGTCGCACAATACTTGATGGGCAGGCGTTCCTTTGGAATGAAGAACAAAATAAACCATTTGCAGGAAGTTTTGATGAAACTCCTGCAACAGCTTAGCATCGATTTCACCGCTAGCGATGAGATGGCTGAAATAAGCGTCCACATCATGGGCGACTTTGTTTCCATTTCCTTGTTTCAGATACAAGGACCAGTTGCTCATATCTGGCAAGGAAACCGATATGGCTACTGGAGGCGCGGCGCCGGTTAACAGGAAGACTTTATTTTCGAAAGCAACGTTATTTTTCTCAAAGCGTTTTAATTGTTCCAGCCCTACCTGCAACTGCTGCGGTTTGGTCTGATTACCGATATAACAGGACAATTCACAATAAAAGAAACTCCGGCAGGAATCAATATACGCCTCGCAGTTTCGCTGCAAAGCTTCCATATCATCGCTTTCTTCGCAAGGCAGAATAATGAGGATCGCTCCCCGATCGATCGTTAAAATTTGCCCGCTCATTCCTTTGCCCGCGATCAATTCCTCGGCTGAATTTTTAAGCGCATATTCCATGATTTTCTCTTCCCGCAGCGTCAATTCCTTTTGCCAGCGGTGGATACTGACAAGTATAGGCACGAACAGCATGCTCTCCGTCACTGGTAGATTCCGTTCGGTCAAGACGCTTTGGATGGCGCTAGACTCCGATGGAATCACTTGGTACAACAAATCAAGCCAGAATCTCTCCAGCACAACCGGATGATGATAAGCCCACAATTTCCGAATCTGGTTCGTTTCACTGATTTGGTTCACTTTCCCTTGCGCTTTCCGGACCACTTGCTCCAATTCTTCGTCCGACGCAGGCTTCAGTAAATAATCGAGGCAGCCGAGCTGTATCGCTTGCTTGGCATACGTAAAATCCGCATGACTCGTTAGAAAAATCGTCTCCAAATTCGGGCAGTAGCTTCTCACCCACTCCAGCAGCTCCAGTCCGCTTCCTTGCGGCATTTCGATATCGCAAAGCATAATATCAACCCGATGCGCAAGCAAAATTTCTTTCGCTTGTCGAATATTATAGGCAGAGTGGATGGACGAGATATGTAGGCTTTCAAGGTTCATACTAGCCATCAGGCCTTTGACCACATGGATTTCATCATCGACAATCAGCATGCTGTACATGGTTGTTGTCCTCCCAGCTTCTAAGTTTCGGCCGTATTTAGGGGCAGCCACATCTTCACTACCGCGCCGGTCGGCGTCGCGTTCGAGAACTCGATCTGTGCTCGATCCTGATACAGCAGGTTCAACCTCCGTTGGACATTCCAGATGCCGAGATGCTCACCCTGTTCGTTCGTTAAACGACTTCCTTGCCTGATAGCTTCCAGAACGGAATCGGGAAACCCTCGCCCCGAATCCTGAATGACGATCTGAATGCATGGCTCCAACCCTTGCTCTACGATATCGATCGAAATGGCAATGCGGGTAGGCTCGTCCAACGTAACGGAATGCTTGATCGTATTTTCGACAAACGTTTGGATAATGAGCGGCGGCACAAGGACATTAAGTACATAGGGAGGAATGGAACATTCGCTGGAAAGACTGTCCATAAATCTCAATTCCTGAATACGAAGGTAGTTCTTCGTATGCTCGATCTCATCTTGAATGTGAACAAACTTCATCGTGCTCTTGAACATAAAACGAAAATGCTTGATCAAACATTGCGACATTTCCAGAATTAGTTCATAGTCCTTCACTTTGGCCAAACTATAGATGATATTTAGCGAATTCAGGAAAAAATGCGGATTGATCTGAAGCTGCAGCGCCTGTAGCTCCTCCCTTTGTTTGCTGATCTGTTCTTCGTACACGTCGTTTTTCAACCCTTGAATCTGCCCCATCATGTTGTTGAACGTGGCATGGACGTATTCAAATTCAATCGACGAGGGAGAGGGTTCGACTCGAGCGCTCAGATTACCAGTGTGTATTCTTCTCATCGCCGCCATTAAGCGGCTAAGGGGCAGCAAAATAATTTTCCTGAGGAAAAACAACCCCAGAGGAATGAAGATAAGGGTAATAAAAGGGATCATCGTTGCAAGACGTTGAAAATAAGGAAGCTTCTCCAAAATTTCATCGTCGGGAATCAAGGAAACCAGACTGAAGTTTCCCTTATCGGACTGTTCCCCGACTACCAGTACCTTTTTCTTGTCGCCGGAGATCTTGTACCCACTCGCGCCGATCACAAGATCAAGATGGTTTCCTTCAAGAAGGGAAGAATCCGTCATAGCCGTGCCATCCCTCGTCGCCAGTAACATCCCGCCGCTTGCGCCGAAACGGATCTCCTTCAAAGGTGCGATTCCATTGCTGGCCCTAACCCAAGCGCCGAAATATAGGCCACCTGACTTAACCGTGTGGAACAAATAATACACATTGCCGATCCGCCGTGTTTCCCAGCTGTTGGAATAAAACCCGTTAATGTCAGGGGTTGCCTTCAGACGATCTTGAATATCTTGCTGAATGTTCATTGTTTCATCATAATAAGCGCTCTGGCTGCTTTGCACTTGCAAAAAATTGTCCCACTTGGGGGATAGGACGAAAAATCCATTGATGGATTTGTACATGATAATATCGTCGTTCAGCTTTCGATACAGTGCAATCTTTGCCTTATAATAGTCTTCTTCCGTTTCGGCCTTGTCCATCGCGAACAATTCCATCCCCGTGCCCGCCATATTATTGATATACTTGTCCACATCCTCCAAACCGGAATCCATGCTCTTCATATACAGGTTCATCATATTGCTGTACGATTCCGCTACCTGATTGCGGACAACGCTAACGGCATAGGCGTTGCTATAAATAAGAATGACAATTAAAGGAACAGTCAGGATCAAAACGCCGCTGATGAGCTTGACACGAATTGAACGAAAGGATAATTTGCCTGTAGCCGATATCATAGTACTCCCGCCTCTTCTTTGTAGCATGCTTACTCCTTCATTTATAACAAGAATCTTGTCAAATAAAGAAAGCCCCAACGCAGACGAGGCGGTGAGGCTGGCGCAATCCAGGATTACCCTTTGACTGCTCCAATGGCGATTCCTTTGACAAAGTATTTTTGGAAGAACGGATACGCTACCAAGATCGGAATGACCCCCAAGACGGCAATCGCCATCTTCATCGCTGCAGTCGGAGCCAAGGCAGCTTCGCTCGCGGGACCGGACCCAAAATTATTTGAAGCCAAAAATTGTGAGTCCGATAAAATCCTGTTGAGTAGGTTCTGAATGCCATACAACTTGGAGTCTGTTAAATAAATGGTCCCATTCGTCCAATCGTTCCAGTATAGAAGCGTTTGCAGCAGGCCCGTCGTCGCCATGATCGGCATCGAGAGCGGCAGGACGAACGACCAATAAATTCGCCATTCGCCGGCACCGTCCATATTCGCTGACTCGATGACAGGCATCGGGATGGACGTCTGAAAGAACGTTCTCATGAGCATAACCGAAAAACCGTTCATCAATATACCTGGGATAATGAGCGCCAATATCGTATTTTTCAAATCGAAAATCTGCGTATAAACGAGGTAGGTGGGCACGAGCCCGCCATGGAAAAGCAAGGTCACGAATATGCATAACGCAATCGCGTTGCGTGCCGGAAAATCCGCTCGCGAAATCGGATAGGCCAGCAAGGACGTGATGAGCAAGCTGATAGTCGTTCCCATGACCGTCACAAAAACTGTAACTCCGTACGCCCGACCGATAGACGATCCACCGCTGAATAAGTAGGTATATGCCTCGGTACTGAACACTTTCGGTAAAAAGGAATAGCCGTTTTGCAAAATTTCTTTCTCATCCGTAAACGATGAAGATATCAACAGAACAAAGGGGATGATGCATGCTGCCGCAAGTAAAACAAACATTAGATGGCCGAACCACTGCCATGCGCGATTTTCCGTAATCATTTGATCTCCTCCTTCTTGCTAAAACAAAGCATTGTCTTTGCTGAGCTTACGGACGATCATGTTCGCACTGATAACAAGCACGAAACCTACGACCGATTGGTAAGCGCCGGCGGCAGCCGACATCCCGATATCCCCGGTCCCCAACAGCCCACGAAACACGTAAGTGTCGATAACATTGGTCGTATCATAGAGCGAACCGGAATTCATGGGAACTTGGTAAAACAAGCCGAAGTCGGAATAAAAAATGCGACCGATAGACATGAATGTAAGCATGATAATAACCGGCATAATAAGAGGAATAGTGATTAACCGGATTTGTTGCCATTTGCTTGCACCGTCCAATTTTGCCGCTTCGTAATACTCCTCGTCTATTCCGATGATCGAAGCGTAGTAAACGACAACGGAAAAACCGATTCCTTTCCACATATGCACCAAAGTCAGAATGAACGGCCAATACTTCGGCTCGAAATACCAGTTAACTTCATCCAATCCGAGCGCCGGCAGCACTGTTTTGTTCATAAAACCGGTATCCAGGCTTAGCCCCGCATAGACCAAATAACTGATGATAATGATCGAAATCAAATGCGGCAGCAAAATCACGCTTTGATAAAAACGGGCGAAAAACTTATTTTTGATCTCGTTCAGCAGTACAGCGAAGAAGATCGGCAACGCGGTACCGAGAACAATCCATGATCCGTTGTATAGAATCGTATTCCGCGTAATCACAAAAGCATCGGATGTTTTGAACAAATACTCAAAATTTTTAAATCCAACCCAGTCGCTTGCCCAAAATCCTTTCGTAAAGTTAATATCTTTGAAAGCGATGGTGATTCCGAGCATCGGGAGGTAGTTATTAAAAAATAAATACGTTAAACCCGGAAGTGTCATCAGAATAAGCGGTACATATTTGCGCCATTTAGTTCGTTTTTTTACTGGTACATTTGTAAGTGAAATCTTTCCAGATAGTTGTGCCACATGTATTTCTTCCCTTCATCCTGTTATACCAATCATCCTACCTCAAAGCGATATTCCGCTTCTAACAGAATTCCGACTTTTCATTAATGATTCTCTGACTTTATAGCGTTAACCCGCCGTCAATCGCAATAATCGATCCCGTCATGTAACTGGATTTATCGGAAGCCAGGAACACAACCATTTCCGCCATTTCGTCAGGCTCGGCAAATCGTCCCATTCGCATGTTTGATAACTCTTCCGGAATGTAGCCAGTTTCCATCATCATCGTTGAAACAGATTTCGTTAAGCTTGTATCTACGCCTCCCGGACAGATCGCGTTGACGCGAACTCCCCGTTTCACGTACTCCAGCGCCGCCGCTTTCGTCAATCCGATTACAGCATGCTTACTCGCGGTATATGCCGCAATGCTGTGTTCTGGCCGAATTCCCGCTGTAGAAGCCGTGTTTATTATAGAGCCATATCCCTGTTTTTCCATAACCTTGATAACATGCTTCAACCCTAGAAAAACACCTTTCACATTAACACTCATGACGCGGTCATACTCAGCTTCTTCAATGTCCGTCAGCATAGAAAATTTCTGAATGACCCCAGCGTTGTTAAAGAATGCATCTATACCTCCATACGTTTCGACGGCCAGATTGACGTACCGTTCGACGTCTTCGTTCCTCGATACGTCGGCTTGAACGAAGATACCCTCCCCGCCTTGTGCACGGATAATGGCAATCGTCTCTTCCCCCGTTGATCGATTAAAGTCGACGGCAACGATCCTAAAGCCCGCTTGCACTAATTTTAAGCATGACGCACGACCGATTCCGCTTCCTGCTCCGGTTACGACGACAGTTTGTTCCCGTTCCGAATTACCATTAACTCCCATTTTCATTGCCTCCTATGAAATATTATTGTTGAACAAGTCACCTTCCACATCAGTTTTCAGCGTGGATTTCGATGTGTTAGCAATCATGTTATTTCAAAACTGCATGCTGTCTCTAACAAAATACCGACTTTTTGATAATGCTTTTCTGACTTTTAATCCGTCTACAACCCTTACATGAATCAAAAACGAGTCTATAATCGCATGAAAGTCGGAAAAGTGACAATGAGAAGTCGGAAATAGCTTAGAACATTGGCCGAGTATACAATACAATAAATTCGAATTACCCAAGGAATTGCCGTTCAGGCACATAATAATGAGAATATACGCAAGGCGCCAAGAAGCAGAAATTTTACTGGAGGGGATATTATTTGCGCACGATTATGGTCATGTTTGATACGTTAACCCGTCATTTGTTGCCGCCTTATGGAGGAAATTGGGTGCATGCGCCGAATTTCACGAGGCTTGCGGAGCGTACCGTTGTATTCGACAACAGCTATGTGGGCAGCATGCCGTGCATGCCAGCGCGCCGGGAGCTGCACACAGGGCGCTACAACTTCCTTCATCGCAGTTGGGGGCCGGTAGAGCCGTTCGACGACTCCATGCCGGAGCTTCTGAAAAAACAAGGCGTACACACCCATTTGGTCACCGATCATCAGCATTATTGGGAGGACGGCGGCGCCACCTATCATAACCGGTACAGCACATATGAGCTCATTCGCGGTCAAGAAGGCGACCTATGGAAAGGGCATGTGAAAGGTCCGGAACTTGAACAAAAGGTACCCCTGGAAATGATGAAACCATCGCGCCGCCAAGATCAAATCAATCGCGAATATATTGCTCGGGATAAGGAAGAGGAGTTCCCGCAAGCCCAAACGTTCACGAGAGGCATGGAATTTATCCGGAAGAACGCAGAAGAAGATCGCTGGTTCCTTCAGATCGAAACGTTTGATCCTCATGAACCGTTCTATGCACCTCAGAAGTATAGGGATCTGTATCCCCACGTCTACAGCGGTGGAACATTGGATTGGCCTCTCTATGGACCTGTCAGGGAAACGCCGGAGGAGATCACCCACTTACGCTTTGAGTATGCTGCTCTTCTGAGCATGTGTGACGCTTATCTTGGCAAAGTGCTTGATTTGATGGACGAGCTCGATATGTGGAAGGATACGATGCTGATCGTCAATACCGATCATGGCTTTCTTCTGGGCGAACACGATTATTGGGCAAAATCCTCCATGCCGTGGTACAACGAGATTGCCCATACCCCGCTGTTTATATGGGATCCGAGAAGCGGAAAGAAAGCCGAACGTCGAAACAGCCTGGTGCAGATGGTCGATATTGCCCCGACGCTGCTTGACTTTTTCAGTCTGCCGCTGCCATCTGGCATGACCGGCCGTCCTCTCCGGGAAACCATTGAGACGGACAAACCGGTGCGTGAAGCTGCTCTGTTCGGCACCCACGGCGGACATGTGAACTGCACCGATGGGCGATACGTATATATGAGGGGCCCGGTACATCCCGACAACGGTCCGCTGAACGAGTACACGCTCATGCCGTCCCATATGAAAAATATGTTTACTCCCGGGGAATTGCAAAACATTGAATTGCATAAGCCGTTCACCTTCACGAAGAGCTGCCGTACATTGCAAATTCCTGTAGGATTCCAATGGATGAATCCTTATCAATATGGAACTAAGTTGTTTGACCTAGAAAGCGATCCAACACAGTACGACGAACTTCATGATCCGGCAACCGAGCTTCGTTTCATTCGCATCATTGCGGAGTTGATGATCGCGAACGATGCGCCGCCCGAGCAATTCGTCCGTTTGGGCATACCGGAAGACGGAATCATGAACGAGGCAAGCCTTGCGCAGCAGAAAGCGACCATATTGGAGCATGCCAAAGTGGACCTTCTGCAAGACGTGGAGTGGACGCGCGGTGCGCAAAATCAGTGGCGCAGGCTGCTTGCCGTGATGCCAGCGGCTGCAAGAACGCATCTGATGCAAGGCTTCGAGCAGTTTGCTAAGGGCATGGGAGTCAAGCAAGTGAACCATGACGTCATCCTGACATTCGCCGAGCATGCATTGCCGCCGGAGCAAAAAGAATTAGTAAGAAGCTTATTGCTCCTAGCTAGTCGAACGAATTAGCGTCTATATCCGGACACATAGTCCCGAAGTAACTGCGCGTATTTGGGTGGCTTGAGATGTTGGCTTAACAGCCAGTTAGCGCTATTTCTTTTTGTCGGTAATGTAACAAGAATCTTATAAATCAAATGAAGATCCAACCCAAACTCAATTTTTGTGAAATCAGGCTGCGACAGACTATCAAGCTTATGTTTTTCACCAAATGGTTGTATAAGACTTAAGGTACTTAAGGTATGACACCTATGCAAGTCCGTATGAAAAGACAGCCCTGAACTTTGGTTCAGGGTTGCTTTTTCATGTAGTAATGTTTTTGTTTTCCGATATCAATCTTAATTTTAGTATAGTTTTACTAAAAAAACCGCCCGTCTGCGATTCAATTTCCTTACCTCTTCGCCTTATAAAATTCATGATACAGTTTCATCAGCGCCCGCTTCTCAATACGCGACATATAGGACCTGCTAATGCCCAGCTCCTTCTCAATCTCCCGCTGCGTTCGCTCTTCCCCACCTAATTCAAGTCCAAACCCACCAACCACAACTTCTTTCTCCCGCTCATCCAATATCTCCAAATTCTTATTTATCGTCGATTTCTTTATACTGAGCTGTACAGCATCTACCACATCGTCCGCCTCGCTGCCGAGGATGCCAATCAGCGTAATCTCACTTCCTTCTTTGTCCGTTCCAATGGGATCATGCAGGGACACGTCTTTGCGCGTTTTCTTCAAGGAGCGCAAATGCATCAGAATCTCGTTCTCGATATAACTAGCGGCGAAAGTTCCCACTAGGAGGGCAGCTCTGTCATACCTGACCGTTTTTATTTACTCATATATTAAAAATCTACATCTTCCGGCAAAGTCTTCTTTAACGACGCTTCATCGATATTGTCGTTACCGAACGCTAAAATAGCCCTCAACGGCATATATCTCATCATCGCTTTCATCATGTCCTCATGCGTGTCTTCTGTCTCCAAACCAGACAGGATGGGAGTTTTTTTGACTCTTCTTAATGAACTCGAGTAAAGCGCTGGTGTTTGAGGATCATCGAACAGAATCACCTATCGTTGTAATCATCGTATACGTCTTCTTCAACCGAACGGTCGACTCCACTCGACATATATCCTTCAATATGATGTCCTGGGAAGACTTGCCGACGAGAATGGCGAACTCGCCAGTTTCCACATGCCAGTCCTTCAGCTCGTCGTTATAATACGCAAAAGCGCATTTGTCGAGAGTCATGGATACTTCCTTCTTCTCATACGGGTTCAGCTCCACCTTAGCGAAACCCTTAGCTTTTTCTCCGGTCGGATCACCGTACTCTCCAAGATAGATCTCTCGCAGCGTTCGCTCGTCCACAACCGCATTCGTCGACATCCGGCGGTGCTCCTGGTTGTTCACCGCAAAGTGCTTCAACGATAGCTGCCTTGATTTTGTTTGCGCAGCCCATGCGGACCATCCGTCACCATGATCGATGGAATGCCTAGCCGCTCTACACCATTCAATTGCCAAAAATTCAAGCCCGAGCATAATCCTGCTTTTTCCTCGAGCGTCATCTGCGCAGCGCTTGGTAATCTCTTTGCACTATGTGTCCTCCCTCAAAATCCTAATCTTACATACTGCTCGGCAGGGGCCGCTTCTTGCTCCATCGCTTCCCTTAACTTCTCCGCATAAAAAGCTTTCAAAGTCTCATTCTGGATGGGCTTAAGCTGATGATAGTCAGAAGCGATGTCAAACAGCAGCGACTCCTTAAGATGTAACGGGGCCCCCGGTATACTAGCCGGTATGCGGAACACAGGATACTCTGTGTAAGTCAAAAATCTCCCGTTTTCGATAGATTCCGGTGCCGCAGCGCCGAGATACCTTCGGAACATGGTCGGCATCGCCGTGTAGATGTAACTTGGATGATTATCCTCCCCAACCGGCGCACGGAAGTAAGTATAGTTTCCATCCGTCATATTCACGGTAAGTCCGAACATCCCATACAAGGCATAATCCCGCAGCGGTTCCTCCGTTCCATGAATCAATCCGAGATGTGATTTTCCCCTTACCGTCGAAGGCGTTTCAAGCCCGAAATACGATAAGATCGTCGGCATCAAATCGATATTTTGCGTCAATGCCGGAATCCTCTTCCCTTCTGCCGATGCTCCCGGTACGTGAATCATCAAGGGCAAATGGGCAATTTCATTATAAACATGCATGATGTTCTTCCCCGTCCATTCATGTTCCCCAAGCAAGAACCCGTGATCCGTCGTGAAAATAATGAGCGTATCCTCCCACAGGTTTTGCCGATCCAACACATCGAGCAGCTTACCGAGCCAGGTGTCGATCATCGTGAGATTGGCGGCGTATCGTATTCGCACATGCTCCATCGCTTCAGAATCCTCAGTCACCTTTCCATATTTCGGCCATGTGAAACGAGGACCTTCATATTGATAATCATAGAGATCCAAATAATGCTGCGGGCAATCGAATGGCTCATGCGGGTCAAATGCTTCTACCATCAGGAAGAACTGGTCGGCCTCCTGGTTTTCTTCCAGCCATCGGCATGCGCCCTGCATCGTTTGCGGACCGGGATATTGCGCTTCAGATTCCATAAATTTCTTTCGATTGAGCTCGTATTGGGGACGTGTTTGGCCGAGGATCGCTTCCGGCAGCTCTGGTGGCGTCACTCGCGAAATCCATGGATCGCTTTCTTGGCCGCGATAAAAGTCCCATGTATCGAAGGACTGACAATAATTTTCTCCACCCGTGGAAAAATAATGATAGTGATCCGTCACGATGTGTGTGAAAATTTTCTCCTCCCGAAGCTTGCTCGGAAGCGTCACGTCAAACGGCTCCAGACCGCCCCAGCCGCGTTCAAGAAAAGCGAGTCGTCCGGTCATGATATCCCTCCGGGCCGGCATACAAGGCAGGGAGCCCGCCCAATGGTTATCGAAAATGACCGACTTCTCAGCTAACCGTGAGATGTTTGGAGCTTTAACCCATGTTTGTGAATTGTAGCTTTCAAGCATATGGCGATTTAATGTATCGAGTAGTATCATAATTGCTTTCAGTAAAGTCAGCCTCGCTTTGCCATGAAATTTCGACCAAATCTCTTATGTTAGTTAGTAAAAAGCCGGCTGCGTGAAACCTCGGAATGATCCCCACTCCCAAGATGACTTACCGCAGCCGGCTTCACGCAGCCAGCATGACTTATTCGATTACAAATGAACCGGTGGTTTCTTCGCTATCCTTGTATCCGATTCGAACCGCCTTGGCACGAATAATCGTGGTTCCTTCTAACAAAATAAACGGCTTCGTATATAGCTTCCAGGACGGATTCAGTCCCTTATCCGTCGTGTAAGCAATGGATGCTCCTTGCGTAGCGCAGTGTAGCAGGACCGCAGTCGGTTCGATGTATTCACCGTTTGCGGTAGCTTCTCTTCCGGGCAGTTCGCTGTTCAGCGGGATGAAAATGGGCGCAGCGGTTTGCGGCTGAACGCCGCCGGGATACATCTGAGCCACCATTCGTTCCTCTGGAACGTCGCCCCATACATCGTATTGATCACGCCAATCGTCCAAAACGGTTCGAAGTCTTTCCAATTCGACTCGATAGACAGGATCGTCCGCTAAATTGCTAATTTCATACGGGTCATTCACGCAATCGTACAGTTCCTCCACGGGCCGCTTATGCTGCATCAAGAGCCTCTGATCGCCCTCCAGTTGCCCGGATAGCTCCAGCCTCCAAAGTTCCTGGAAAGCCGCATGCTGGTGACTGAATTGTATCCATTGCAAATACGGCTTCTCCGGATAGTAATTACGAATGTATTTATACTGCTTGTCGCGTGCGGCACGAACCATATCATAGGATTCGTCGTAACGGTCGCGGGTAGCAAAGATGTAGTCTCTCGATTTCGCCTGCTCGCCCAAGAAAGGCTGCCCTTGCATATGATACGGTATGGTTGTTCCCGTCAATGAAAGTACGGTCGGGCCCAAATCAATCAAACTAACCAGCGTATCACTTACTTGCCCCGGCTCCATCACGCCAGGATGGCGAACAATAAGCGGCACTCGGATGCCGGCGTCATACGGCCATCGCTTTGCACGAGGCAATCCTTCACCATGATCGCTCCACAGGAATACGATGGTGTTCTCAGCTAAACCATCCTCCTCCAACTGCTGAAGGAGTTTGCCGACAAACTCATCGGCCTCGGCGATCAGATCATAGTACTTAGCAACCGATTCACGTATTTTCAGCGTATCGGGCAAATAAGGCGGCAACTTAACCAATTCCGGATCTGTAACTCGCGGAATATCCTCAACAGATTCCCGATCCGTATACTTTCGAATCATATCCCCCCACATGCTGCTCTCATGCGTCAGCATATGGTTGAACACAGCGAAGAATGGCTGCCCCGGCTCACGATGGCGCCAATGCGCCTCTCTCCCATTCTCGTCCCAGGCGGTTAAAGGAGACGGGAATTGATAATCCGTCTTCCAGTTATTCGTACAGAAGTATCCTTCAGAGCGCATATATTCCGTGAACGTCTTCACATGAGCCGGGGGGACGACAGCATAAGGTGTAGGCAATTCCGGCGTGAATTTATTGACATGCTCCGTGCGCATATGGTGCGCTCCAATCGCCGTCGGGTACATACCGGTAATGATGGATGAACGGCTGGGGGAGCATACGCCTGCCGTTGCAAATCCGTTAGAGTACAAAGTTCCCGCTGACGCCAGTTTGTCGATGTTTGGAGTGCGAGCCAGCGGATCCCCATAGCAGCCGAATCGGGGACTCGTATCCTCTATTGAAATCCATAGAATATTAGGCCTATTGGTAGCTGTAGTTGCCATCTTTGCTATTGCTCCCTTCCTTCCATCTTCCAACGAAAATCTTCCAGCTTCTATTTCCCTGACATTCTCGCGCTAATCTTCGCTTGGAATCCCGCTAAAACATTATTCTGCTCTCGCGGAAACTCGCCGGGATGTCTGCGCACCAGTTCATCAACCAGATGGCCTCGACCCGTTTCCTTCAGCCGTTCCACGTAATTTTTGAGATAGCCCCTAGCGTGGAATGGTCCGCCTTCCTTCATCACGGTCCACAGCGGATCAACTGCATCGCTGTTCCTCCGCATCATATTGTCATGCCACTGGTTCAAGTAATAGACCGCTTCAAAGCAAATGTCCCGATTCTCCGCCGCAATATTACACTGCTCCTTCGGATCCTCGGCCAAATTGTACAGCATTTCCTCATCAAACAAATGGAAGCCGTCGTGATAGCTGCGAATATAAATCCAATCCTTGAACCGGACGGCGCGCTGTACCACATGAGCGCATTGGGATACGACTAAATAATCGCGTCCACAATCCGACCCTGCCTTCAGAACAGGAGCATAGCTCTTTCCGTGCCAATCCGGAACAGCGGGGCTGTCCAGCATCTCCGCGAGCGTCGGGAGTAAATCCAGATGGTAGTGCAAGCCTTCGTCTACGATGCCCTGCTTCATACCCGGCCAGCGAATGATCATGGGAATACGGCAGGTACCTTGATCAGCGGTAGCATGTTCACCGTAGATGCCGAGCTGTCCCATATTTTCGCCATGGTCCGCAGAAATCATGATAATCAGATCCTCCATAACCCCTTGCTCTTCCAATGCGGCAAACAATCGACCAAGATGCTCATCCATATAACGTATGCCGCAATCATAGCCATCAATCATTTTCCGCATGTCATCCATGTCCAGAATCTCGCCGGGATGTCTCGGAAAATGAGGCGGAGCTTCGTTATTGTAAGTTTTATTGCGATAATCGATGTTCAGCTCATGAACACAGTGCGAGCCGACCATTTCCTTATGTCTGTCCAGCGCTTCATTTGTCAACCAATCAGGCAGCGGATCCGATGCAAAGGGGTTCCCAAATTCCTGTGGCGCACGGTAAGGCGTATGAGGATCCCAATAATTAACATAAAGGAACCAATTATCCTTGCTCGCGTTGCGCTGAACCCAATCCAGTGCCACTGGCGTGACATGCTCGGCCGATTCATTCCCATATTTTCCCGTATTTAGGATTTCATTAAATCCGGCATAGAAGTGGAAGGTCGAATGTCTTTGTGCGAACGGACTGATCAATACCGTGTTTAAATCGGCAGCTAAACCTAAGTAGGAAGGAAGAGAGCCGCCTCGTGTCAACTTGCCCATCAGCTCACGTTCGGTCCCTTCCAGCTTCATGTCACCGGCGGTACCGCCATGCCCGACAAGACCGTTGACGATTCCGAATTTGCCGCTCATCAGCGCTGTCCGGGAAGGTGCGCAAGGGGCATCGGAGGTATAATAATTCGTAAATCGAACGCCCTCTGCCGCAATGCGATCAATATTTGGTGAAGTATTTCGCTGATAACCATAACATCCCAAGTGATCCGGGCTCGTCGAATCCAAATCCAAAAACAATATCCTCATACTTTTTCAGCTCCATTCGTTAAATGAATTCACTTCAGAGAGTCACAAACAGTTGTTTGTGACTCCTCAGGGATTTTTACTGCAATCTTATTCCGTGTAAGACTTGTTTATTTCTTCAATGATTTTATTGCCGCCGCCTGCCAGCCAGTCTGCGGATGCTTTCTCAATGGCGGATACCGGCTCGCGTCCCATAATGATCTTCGAGACTGTTTCCATAAATTTAATGTTCAGGTTTGCCCCGCTCTTCGTCATCGTTTCGGATTCCAGCCCCGCACCCTTGTTTCTCCAAACACTCTTCTCGTTTGCTGCGAACATTTCTCTGATCATTTGATGATAGGTTGGGTCCTCCCATTTGTACATCTGAATACCTGGGTCGAATGGGCGAAATACCCAGTTGTTCAGCAGGTTTTGACGGTCCTTGTCCGCTGCCGGCAGCTTTTCATACTTGCCGTCGGACACTTTCTTGTAATGAACCCCTTCGATGCCGTTTTTAATGAAGTCCGAGCCTTCAGGGGAAAGGAAGTAATCCAGAATCTTGAGGATCCGCTGCTGCTTTTTCGGATCGATCTTCGCATTGATGACATTTTTCTCGAGCATTTCATAGGTAATGGTACCTGTCAGTCCCGTAGGACCTTTGGGAGGATCAATTGCTGTGACAACTGCGCCGGGGGTCAATTTTTTAACTGCGTTGACGTGATTCTTCCAATCATTTGGATTCAAATAGGCGAAGCCAACTTTATTTGCTTCGAACTTCTCTACGGTTGACCTGACTTTATTAACGGCAAAATCTTTATCCAGAACGCCTTCATTATAGGCTTTGTTCATGAAGGTTAAGAATTTTTTCCATTCTTCCACCTGTGTTTGATAGGGAACTAATTTACCGTTTACATCTTTCCATTGGTTGGATATTCCGAAGCCAGCCATAATGAAGTTAGCATCGACAATCGTATTGTTCGTTTGATCGTAGTAGAAAGAAAATCCGGTTGTGTCCTGCTGTCCGTTGCCATCAGGATCTTTGGTCGCAAACGCTTTCGCCACCTCGTAGAACTCGTCGATGGTTTTAGGCGCAGACAGATTCAGCTTTTTCAGCCAGTCCTCGCGTATGCTCAATGAATCTCTAGTTTCAGTTACATAGTAAGGGAGGCCAAGGAGCTTGCCTTTCGGATTAAGTGAGTACAGCCGATCTTTAGGAATGTTGGAAAGGTTCGGATATTGGTGAAGATCAGGCTGGATATCCAGAAACAATCCCTGCTTCTTCCACTTATTGAACTCCGGGTTAAGTACTAAGAACACATCAGGGAAATCATTTGAAGCCGCTAGTACATTCAGCTTCTCTTTATAGTTTGCTGCAGGCACCCATTGTATCTTAATATCTACATTAAACTTTTTGTTCAATTCCTGGATCATCGGGTTGTCATCCGGCCACCCCCCGCCTTGGTAGGAACGCGCCATCCAGTTGATGGTCAGCTTTTCGCTCATGTCAACTGCAGTTGCCGTATTACCGTCGCTTTTTTGCGGTGAAGCGCTTCCAGCATCCTGCTTTGAGCAACCTACTGCACTACCTATCGTGAGCGCCAGCGCACACAAAACCAATAACTTCTTCATATGTTTTCCCCTTTCGTTCTTTCAGCGTTAATGTGGTACATCCTTATGATAGGGCAATCAAGTCATTTTGGCGTTACACGATCCTCTGATTTATTAACTAGTATCTGCGACCGTAACATATTCATGCCTGGTATTACTTCGATTCGACATAATCGACTGCACAGCGAAAGCCCGTATTGCCCGACGAGCTATCCGGCGTATTGGCCGTTCTCGCAGCCACACGATACCGGTTGCAGTACGACTTATGGCACAGGTACGACCCGCCCCGCATCACTCTCGCCTGTCCGCTCGCTGGCCCCTTAGGGTTGACCGGCCTCTCTGTTAAGTGGAAATCCTTGTTGAACCAATCCGCACACCATTCCCACACATTGCCTGCGGTTTGGTACAAGCCATAGCCGTTCGGCGGAAAAGCATGCACCGGCGCTGTTCCGATGTAGCCGTCGCTGGCATTATTTTTTTCTGGGAATTTCCCCTGCCAAATATTGCACATATGTTTGCCGTCCGGCTTGAGCAAGTCTCCCCAAGCATACTTCTTCTGCACAAGTCCGCCTCGTGCGGCATACTCCCATTCCGCCTCCGTCAGAAGGCGCTTGCCTGACCACTTGCAGTAGGTCATTGCATCATTCCAAGAGACATGCACCACGGGATGGTCCAGCCGATCCTCGATGGTCGAATCCGATCCCTCCGGATGCCGCCAATCGGCGCCTTCTACGTACCACCACCATGGGGTCTTCTGCACCACTTGTGTAACCTTTTGGGCCGTTTCTTTTGAAAGCAATAGATGGAAGACAAAGGACCAGCCGTACTGCTCAGCCTCTGTTTTATACCCAGTAGTATCAACAAATTCCTTATACTCGGCATTCGTTACCGTATATGGCGACACATAAAACGGACTAACGGTTACACTGCGAATTGGCCCCTCGCCATCCGAAGGAAACCCATCCTTATCATCCGTGCCCATCAGAAAGGTGCCGCCTTCCAGTAAAATCATCCCTTCGTTTGGATTGGCTGTACGCTTCTTCGGTTCGGAAAACGAAGCTTCAATCGGGATGATTGGCCCTGAGGAAGCAGATCTTGAAGCCCCACAGCATGATGATTTTATCTCCATGAACAAAGTCCTCCCATATAAGCTAACTGTAGATTACGACGCTCGATAGTCCCGATATGACAATAACGTAAAAAGGATGCATGCGAAACCGGAGAAGGGCCACGAGGGACGCACCAAAAAATAGCATAGCCCCTAGCGTATCCATGCTCAGGTCGCCGAAAATATGGTTGCTTATCGCGAAGCGGATCGCACCGTAGAAAATAAGACCCGTAATAATAGGCCTTAGCCCGTAAAAAGCGGATTGTACCCACGGGTTTTTATCCAGCCTGCTGAAAAAGTTCCCGACGAGGACGACAATTATCAAGGAAGGAAGCACCATGCCTGCTGCCGCGAACACGGCTCCAGACAATCCGGCTACCTGGTAGCCGACAAAGATTGCGCTATTCGTCCCGATCGGCCCCGGCGACATGCCGGCTACCGCAATGACATCCGTAAAATCTTGAATGCCCATCCACCCGTGCTCGGTCACCTGGCGCTCGATGACGGGGATCATAGCGTAGCCGCCGCCGAAGGAGACAAAACCTATCATAAGAAAAGTAATAAATATGTCCCAATATATCATGTGTTTGCTAGCACCCTCTCCTAAATACCATCCCCTATATAATAATCCGTGTATTTATACCGAGGGACCTCCGATTCCTCATGATCCATATTCACCTGCATCCCGAGCTTTTTCTTCAGCCGGATGAGACCTATTCCCAAGGCAGCCCCAGCAACTATGATTACTATCGGATTCATATGACCAACCAACATTGTGATAACCGTCCCCATGACGACGAACAGGGTCGTTTTATCCAGTACGGCGGTTTTACCGATTTTAATACCTGCGTAGACGATCAGCGCTACCGTTGTCGCCCGTATCCCGCGAAAGGCAGCCTCAATCTTCGGATTGTGCTGAACCTCTAAGAAGGCTATGCAGAGGCCGATGACGATGGCGAAGGTCGGAAGGAGCACCCCGGTCAGCGCAGCGAGAGCTCCCCAGAAGCCAGCGATACGAAAACCGACGAAAGCTGCGGAGTTAATCGCAATCGCCCCCGGTATCGATTCGGAAATGGCGAAGATGTCGGCGATATCTTTATTTTTCACCCACTTACGCTTGTCTACGACTTCACGTTCAATTAACGGGATCATGGCATAGCCGCCGCCGAACGTCACCGGACCGATTTTGAAAAATGACCAAAAGATTTGTCCCAGCAGCGTCCAGGAAATGGATTTCATCTTAGCACCTCTATTCTATTCAACGACAGGCAGCCTAGTAGCCGATTCCGGCACCGGCCATCTCTCGTACTCCTTTACATCCGTGGCCAGTCCCCACTCCGCCAATAATCGATGATGCTCTACTCTTACTTGATGCTTCTCAATGATCGAGGGAATATCCCACGATACATCGAGCTCCGCTTGGAACTGCTTAGCGATGTCTGCTCTTTCGTGAATCACATTGTGCATCTCCAACGGATCGGAACTCAGATCGAATAATTGATTGTGCTCATCATGAAACGCATAGGCAACATACTTCCAGCTTCCCTCCCGCAGCATGCGCCCAGGAACGTGGCAACCTTCCAGCGTGGCTACATACTCACAGACAATGATGCGCTCCTCATCTTCCGCTCCTCCGCTCAGCAGCGGCTTCAAGCTGATACCATCCTGCCTCGGCGGCGTTTTCGCTCCGGCATACGCACAAAGCGTTGGTCCCAGATCCATGATGCTAACCGGCTGAGAAATGGTACGTCCTTGAGCGACTCCCTCTCCTTCAACAATCATAGGTATCTTCGCCGATCCCTCGTAAAAGGTGTTCTTCCCGATCAGTCCATGCTCCCCGGCTTGCTCGCCGTGATCAGACATGTAGACGAACACGCCAGGTCTGCCGCTGCGCTGCAGGTACTGGTTCCAAGCTCCTCGCACTTCCCCAACCTGACTGTCAATCGTTTCGATCATCCCCAGATAGGCTGCACGAAGCTTCTTGACATTTTCCTCCGTCAGCTGATGCTGTTGACGAAGCTTTCGCAGGAAGGGATGACCGTCATCGTGCAAGAACGACTCCGGAATGTCCACCTGCTCTTTGTAGTACGTGTAGCGTTCCGGCGGTGCAACAAAAGTATGGTGCGGGCCGTATGTCCCGACGACGATACATTGCGGCTTGCCATGGTCCTGCTGTAAATAGTCCAATGCCGCCTTGATGACGGCTTTATCGTATTCGAGCACAGGCGATGTCCCGCCGCCGATAATTTTCAAGCTTTGATTCGCCATCGTACCGACATATGGACCGAGGTCTGACCTTGCCGGGCCATAGCGTCCCCAGAACAACGGTGTCAGCTCCCCCATAATTCTGCGCGTAAACCCGTGCCGCTGATCCTCACCGAGAAAATGCATGCGCCCACACAGCACGGTCTCATAGCCTTGCGCAGCGATGCCGTGCAGAAAGGTTGTTTGATCGCTGCCAAGCGCTCCTTCATTCGTGTAAATGCCCGTTTTCTCCGGCAGCTGTCCGGTTAGCATGGACATTCTCGAAGGAACACAAATCGGGCATGAAGTATATGCCGAGCTCAACACAGTACCTTCCTTAGCCAATTGATCCAAGTGCGGCGTGCGCACCAGCGTATGTCCCTCATAACCAACGTACTGCGCGTGATGCTGATCACTTAAAAATACTAACATGTCTGGTTTACTGCTCATAATAATCTCACCTCATTGTTTAGCCCTTTACCGAGCCCATCAACATGCCTTTATTGAAATACTTTTGCATAAACGGATATACAGCCAGCAGCGGAGCTGCCGTAATCAGGACTGCCGCCATCTTAACGGCCGGGGTGTAAGCAAAGCCCCCTGCACCGTCTTCCATACTGGAATCTGACTCAAGCAGCATTTGTCGCAAAAACACTTGCAGCGGCATATCCGACGAGTTGTTAAGGAAAAGAACCGCGTGAAAGTAAGTGTTCCAGTTTTGAACCGCGTAGAACAGCGTAAATGTAGCGACAGCAGGCATCGACAACGGAATCACGATTTGCCAGAACAAGCGGAATTCGGAGCAGCCATCGATACGAGCCGATTCCTCCAGTTCGGAAGGAATATTTTGAAAGAAGCTGCGCATGACGATCAGGTTGAACGGTGCAATGGCTGTTGTCAGATACAGCGCCCAATAGCTATTGAGAAGCCCAAGCTCCTTTACAACGAGATACGTCGGAATCATACCTCCGGCGAAAATCATCGAGAACAGAATCATGAAATTCATGGTTCGGCGGCCCTTCAGCCAGCTTTTCGATAAGCCGTAAGCCATCAAGCTTGTAAGCAGGATGTTGATGGAAGTGCCGGTTACCGTAATGGTGACGGCATTTCCGAAGGCCCTCATAAAGTTTTCGTTGTTGAATAAATAACCGTAGGCTTCTATGGTCCATTCATGTGGTACGATGAAAAATCCACGGGACACAAATTCATGCTCTGTTGCAAAGGAGCTGGCAACCACATACACGAATGGCACTAGAATGGCTAATAGCGAAATGATAAGCAGGCTATAAATTAATCCGGTAAAAACGGGGTCCTTCCCACGCGAATCAAATGTATTCATTTTAGTAAACCCCCTCTTCTCCTGCTTTTTTGGAAAGCTTGTTAGCCAGCAAAATCAAGACTAAGCCTACGACCGATTTGAAAAGCCCCACAGCCGTTGTATAGCTGAATTCGCCTTGCAGAACGCCAGAGCGGTATACATACGTATCGAACACATCAGAAACCGACAGGTTAAGCGAATTTTGCATCAAGTAAATATGCTCGAAGCCAATGTCCATGATATGACCCAATCTTAGAATAAACAGGATGATAATCGTCCCTTTTAATGCAGGAAGGGTAATGTGCCAAAGCTGCTTCCAGCGGTTAGCACCGTCGACAACGGCTGCCTCATACAACGTAGGATCGATGGAGGCAAGCGCGGCCAGGAAGATCACCGCATTCCATCCAGCTTCCTTCCAAATGCTCTGCAAAATGTACACGATTCGGAAATAATTCGGGTCTGTCATAATCTCGATCCGTTCAAAGCCAGCTCCAGCTAATCCTTTGTTTATAGCTCCTTCTTGTGTCGCGAACAAAATCACGGTAATCCCCACGACGACAACCCATGACAGAAAGTGCGGCATGTAGATAGCCGTTTGCACAAATTTCTTAAACCATTTCATCCGCACCTCATTCAAGAAAACGGCGATCAGCACGGGAGCCGGGAAAAACAGGAACAAATTTAATGCACTTAAGATAAGGGTGTTCTTTAACAACGTCCAAAAATCCGGCTCTCCGAACAGCCGTTCAAAGTGGGCGAAGCCTACCCACTCGCTTCCCAAGAAACCGCCGAACGGATTGTACTCCTGAAAAGCAATAACGATTCCTCCCATCGGCAAATAGCGGAAAATGAGGAAAAATAACAATCCCGGCATAATCATCAGATATAACGGAAGACCTCTCTTCCATTCCTTTAACTGCGACTTTCTGAGCGCTGTCGCCTTAGGCTTCACAAGCTTTACTGTGGAATCCCCCTGCATGTTGTTTCCCTCCTGCATGAAGCATGTTATTTGATATAGCAACATCATAATAGTTCCGCTTTCATTCGTCGTTACACGATCCTCTGATTTCTAAACCACGCGACGATAAATCGGACAAGAAAAAGGCCGCCCTCCGGGTACATCCGGTGGAGCAGCCTTAGAATCAGCTCTGCAGTTGTGGGAATGTTGTTCGTCCTGAATCTAGCTCAAATCACTGATCTTTTCACAATGGCTGGCACCTTTATAGGTGAGAGGAATGCGAATCGAAATAACGGTGCCGCGGTCAGGAAAGGATGACAAGCTTAGACCGTAGCCTTCCCCGTATTTTAAATATAAGCGGGTGTGTACGTTGCGGATGCCAAGCGATTCCGTCTGTATGAACTCCTGATTGTTCACATGCTCCGATATTTTCTCCAGTTCTTGGGCAAGCTCGGCCATTTTCTCCTCCGAAATGCCTTGCCCATTGTCAGCAATTTCAATCACTAAGTCATCCTTATCGTCATACGCGCTGACCAAAATTGCAGCATCCCCTGCCCTCGGTTCAACCGCATATTTCACGGCATTTTCGACGAGCGGCTGGGCCGTGAGCTTCACAATCCGGCAATCATGGAATTTCGGATGCACCGTGATTTGGCTGAAAAACTTTTTCGGAAAGCGGATATGGGTAATCTCAAGGTACTTTTCCAAGATCATGAGCTCTTCCTTCAAGGTCACTTCATGATCCGAAATTTTGGCCGTATAGCGGTAAACATCTGCAAGATTGGCGGCCATATTCACGACGAGGTCATCCCCGTGGAGATACCCAATACTCTTGATGACATCCAGCGAATTATACAGCAGATGTGGATTGATTTGATTTTGGAGAGCCTTAATATAAGCCTCCTTCTGGCGCAGACGCGTATGCACATCCTGCAGCTTTAGGTCGGAAATCGTATTCAACTGTTCGTCCAGCTGCTCGACCATTTTATTAAAGCTGTAATTGAGCTTCTGGAATTCATTCTTCCCCTGCAAGAATTCAGCCCTTGTCTTATAATCGCCTTGAGACACCCGGTTCATATTCTGCTTAAGATGAAGTACCGGTCTAACGAATAGATTGGAGACGAGCGGTACCAGAAAAATGACCATAACCGCTATGAGCGCAAACGCAAGGAAGGTGGAATTGCGCGCCGCATAAAGACCGCTGGCCATCTCATCAAACGGCATGATAGCCATAACACGCCAACCTAACACTGTGGAGTTGCTTGTTGAGACGAGCACCTTTTCCCCGTTGTAAACTTGAGTGCTCACCCCGCCTTCGGACGGTGTGGCGATTTGACGCAAGGGCGTATCGACAAGCTTGCGGCCGCGCCATTCCTTTACAGGATGATAAACGATCGTATCGTCATGCGATAGCAGCATAAACTGTCCCGACTCACCTAATTTTGAGCGCTCAAAGGTAGCTTCTATTTCTTGAAGCCCTATATCCATAACGATAAAACCGAGCGGAGCCAGACTGGAGCTGCTGTAGACCGGATTCATCAGAGAAATGACAGACATGCCGGTTTGCTGCGGGTACGTAATGGTATGGGTCGGAATAAGGACGCGCTGCTCGGAAAAAGGGACGGAATACCAAGGCTCAGCACTAAAAACTACCGTTGATGACTGGAAGCTGCGCATAGCAAGTACCCGCTTGTCCGTCGACAGGAGGAACATCCCAGCCACTTCAGTGTAATTCAACGTTACATGACGCCGTAGCATGGCTTCAATTTCATCGGTCTCAAATATAGTGATGGGCCGGCTCCCTTCAAACCAGCTCTGAATGAGTTCCTCCTTCACTAGTGTCTTTGTTGTCTTGGACAGCTGCTCAATATAAAATTCGATATGATGATTCAGACGTTTCGTCGCTTCGTCCGTGACCGTATGGAAATCCTTCTTCACTGTGTTGCTGTAGTTGATGTGGGAGATGATCCCCATTAGAATCATTGACAACAGACTGATCGCCAAAAATAATACGACCATGCTCACTTTGATTGGAAAGCGAATCCAAAATTGTCTCATAGGAACCATACCTTTACTATTTTTCATTTAATACACGTCTATCTGTACATGTTCTTTCTACAACAAGCATATCCCTCTTTACACAATTGATTAACATTTATCCAATTTTCTGATAAGTTATCCCTGAAAAAATAAAAGATGTCATCGGTTAGGATAACATCCTTTCTGTCTATGAAGGGTTAGATCAGCCCTCCCCCCATTTACTCACGGTATCTTGAATCGGAGGCTTGGATAATCCTCCTGTCGCTTCCCACCAAGCATCAACGACTTGGCGAAGTGAACGGCGCGCCTCCTCCGCTTCCGGCCTTCCTGCCACGTTAACTAATTCGTCCGGATCCTGCTTAAGGTTGTACATCTCTTCTATATCCTCTTCATAGTAGTACACATACTTCCACTCCGGCGTTTGCGCGCCACGGAAAGGATGATATCCCCAATAGGCCTTATAATGCTCGAAGAAGACGAGCTGCTCTGACGGGGGCTGAGCCAGCGCAAGATGTGGCATCAGCGAGCCACCTTCGCATTCGGCTGGCACCTCAATGCCGACAGCATCCAGCAGCGTTCCGGTCACGGCGCTACTTGACACGAGATCTGGGATGACCTTGCGAGCAGGGTTAGCCCAGGGAACATGCAGAATAACAGGTACGTTATAAAGCTCTTTATACGGGAGAACACCCTTCAGCCTTAGCTTATGCGCTCCCTGCATATCGCCATGATCCGTTGTAAACAGAATAGCGGTGCTATCGAGCAGCCCCTTCGCTTCTAACTTTTCCATGATGCGGCCAAGGTTCTCATCCATCAGCTTCAGCATGGAACGATAATGCTGAGCGTCACGCCGCACCAACTCCTCCGTAAGATCGGACTCGCCAGTCCGGGAGCGTTCCTGCTGAAAGGCAGGCTTGGTCGACAGGTCATCCAGATAATAGCTGGTCGGGACGGGCATAACCTCCAGCGGGAACTGTTCCGCATATGGATCAATCCGCTCAAAAGGTCCGTCAACCGGTACGTTCGGATGCGGCATAAACCAGTTCAGTGCCATAAAGAACGGCTTACAGCCATCATAGTCCTCCAAATAATTCAGCGCCTTCGCAGTTGTCATCGCATCCTTATGGCTGTGATACCGGGGGTTCTTGTTCGCCACGCCCAGCTCAAAGCCGTCCAACCCGTAATCTGTTATTTGGAATTCGTGATCCGCCGGAGACAACCCCAAATGCCACTTGCCTAGGTAAACGGTCTCATAACCGGCCTGATTAAAGTCTTTCGCGATGCCCCATTCCTTAGGATCTAGCACATGACCTATATTATTGACGCCAACCTGATGTGGGTATTTCCCCGTCATCCACGTGGCCCGTGACGGCGAGCACTGTGCAGAGGTAGAAATTACGCCCGTGAATCGTACGCTGCGATCTACAAATCTATCCAGATTTGGGGTATAGTAACTGGGATTGACACAGCCCATAGCATCTAAATTTTGTTGATCTGTCGTGATCATCATGACATTTTTCATAAACGGTTCCTCTTTTCTTCGAAAGTAGTAATAACTGCAGCTTGCTCTGACTTCATGATATTGATTCCGCTTCCATATGTCGTTACACAATCCTCTGATTTGCGATACCGGGATAATCCAAAAAGGCTGCTCCGCCAGCCCTGAGCCGGTTGAACAGCCCGCCTTTTCATCACTCTTTCAGGATGGTCGTACGGCCAGCCTCTCCTTCGAAGAGCGCCCCTTCATTTGATCGTAAGCTTTTCGCTCATCTCGTTTGCCGCAGCGGCATCTTCAACTACCTTGCAGGCGCTTTCGATACTAATTTGATAGCGTGTACCAAGAAACAAGGGATGCCAGCAGCAGTAAAGCGCAACATACCTGCCATCTCTTCTTCATAGGTGTCATATCCCCATGCCTTTTCTATATTCATTCGGCGATAAGCCTGTTAAATTTTTGAATACCCGATTAAAATAAGGCATTGACGAAAAGCCGACCATATCTGCCACCTGGTATACTTTCAGATCCGGCTCAAGCAGCAGCTGCTTTGCCTTCTCGATGCGGAATTTGTTCATATAGCTGACGAACGAATCCCCTGTATGCTGCTTGAACAAAGCGCTGAAATGCGACACGCTAAGGCCGGAGTAGTCCGCGATCTGCGTTAGACTGATCTCCTGCATGTAGCTCCTCTCTGCGTAATCACTTGCCTTCTTAATCACGAGCCGGAAGGATCGTTTATGATGCTGATGCTGGTCGAATTGGCACCAAGTCTCTGTTAGATGCTGAATAAGCTTTTTCAGCGTTTCCTCCGTGCGCTCTTCGTGCACAGCCGATTTCTGATATTCAGGATACGTGTACTCTAGCAAATCATTCAGCTTACCGGCCAAGATGCTAAGCAAGCCGAGCTTAGAGCTGGGATGATAACTTTTATTTTTCAAAATGGATTGCACCAGCTGCCCCTGCTCCGCCATCATCTGCTGAACATCCATCGTTGGAATCCGGTCCATAAACGTGTTAATGCCCATCAGTTGATCATGGACAGGATGCATCCACTCCAGCCGCTGCAGAGATCTCTCCAGCGCTTCCTTTAGCACGTCTTCCCGTACCGGCTTTAGCAAATATTCCGATACACCGTAACGAATGCCCTGCTGAGCATAAGAGAAGTTATCGTAGCCACTAATAATAATACTAATTATAGGGAATTTGATTTCATCGATTTGTTTGATCAAAGACAGCCCATCCATCTTCGGCATCATAATATCGGTAATAAGGACTGTTGGACACAACTCATGAATCATGTTCCAAGCCTCTACTCCATCTCCTGCCTCACCGATTACCTTAAAGCCCCCGCCGATCCGGTCCACCATCTCGACGATACCGCTGCGGATCCAATGCTCATCCTCTGCCACAAGCACATTGTACATTTGAGAGCCTCCTCTCACCTTTTTTCTATGAATTATATCTTCGTTCCCCGAGGAGCATTTCCTTTCAAACTAGCGAGTTGAAAATTATCCAATTCTCTGAAAGCTTACCCTTGCAGAAGTAACAAACAATGTTAATTTGAGCAATCTTCTTGCCAACCAAAAAGTCTTTAACCTAAATTTCTCAATAACGAGCTACGACCATTTTTTTCCTTGTATAAAATTCAACGCCGTCTCTTCCATTTGCATGTAAATCACCGTAGAACGATTTCTTATAGCCCGAGAACGGGAAAAATGCCATCGGAGCTGGAACGCCTACGTTCAAACCAAGCATACCCGCATCCATGTTTTCCCTGAAGTAACGGATTGCTTTGGCACTATTGGAATAAAGACAAGCCCCATTTGCAAATTCAGAACGGTTTGCCAAATCAACCGCCTCTTCTATACTTTCCACCCGAACAACGGATAAAACAGGTGCAAAAATTTCATCCTGCCATATCGTCATCTCTGGCTTCACATGATCGAAAATGGTCGGTCCCACAAAATAACCCACTCTATTCGCTTCGTTGGCGGTACGTCCGTCCAAAATCAATGCCGCATTTTCGTTTTCCCCTTGTTCAATGTAGGAAATGGTTTTTTCCTTATGTGACTGTCTGATGACTGGACCCAAAAACACATTGGGTTCTAATCCGTTACCGATTAGGATTTGACTTGCCGCTTCTTTCAAACCTTGAACAAGCGATTCGGCAACTTCACCCACGGCTACTACGACCGAACATGCCATACAGCGTTCACCCGCAGACCCGAAGGCAGCACTAGTAATTTCTTTAATCGTAAGCCCCAGATCAGCATCCGGCAATACAATTGAATGGTTCTTGGCTCCTCCGAGCGCCTGCACCCTTTTGCCAGATGCCGCAGCGGTTTTATATACGTATTCCGCCACAGATTGGGAACCAACAAAAGAAATCGCGCTAATCCCGGAATTGCTCAATAGTTCGTTGACTACGTCCTTCCCGCCATTAATGATATTCAGTACGCCATCCGGCAGGCCAGCAGCTGTAAATAATTCAGCAAGACGGGCGGCGAGTAGCGGTGTCCGTTCCGAAGGCTTCAAAATAAATGTATTGCCGCATGCAATAGCTAAAGGAAACATCCAACACGGAACCATCATTGGGAAATTGAAAGGTGTGATTCCGCCAACAACGCCAATCGGATAACGATACATGCTCGATTCTATACCTGTCGCGATATCAGGCAGCACGCTGCCCATCATGAGTGTAGGGACGCCGCATGCGAATTCAACACATTCAATCCCCCTCTGAACCTCACCGTATGCTTCACTATAGCTTTTTCCGTTCTCTTGGGTTATTAACCGAGCGAGTTCATCCCAATGCTGGATGAGTATATTTTGATATTTAAATAAGATTCTGGCACGACGAGGAACAGGCACTTTGCTCCATTCAAGAAAAGCCTCATTTGCTGCACATACTGCCAACTGCACATCTTCAGCTGATGAAAGAGGGACATATGCCAATGGCTCTTCCGTAGCAGGGTTGGTAACGAGTTCATGTTGTTCGGAGGAAGAAGGAATCCATTTGCCTCCGATATAATTGGCCAGCCTATTTATTTTTGTCATTAGAGCACCATCCTATATGTTAGAATTTGTAATCATAGCAAATGTGATAAAGATCAATAATTTCTTCAATCAACGGGATGCGCGGATTGTTTCTGGGGCTTCCACTTGCCAACGCATCCGCTGCCATTTTGTAAACGGATTCTTGGAATATCCCCTTATCGATACCCCAGTTTTCCAAATTAGGTATTTGCAAGTCCTTGCATAGCCGTTTCACTGCTTGGACCGCAACATCTGCCATTACTTGATCAGACAGCTGCGATTGCTCTGGACAGAATAAACGACCGATAACAGCCAATTTTTCCAGTGCAAATTCTTTGCTAAATGCTAATACTGCTGGAAGAAGCATCGCGTTGGAGATGCCATGCGGCACATGGAATAGTGCTCCAATGGGTCGGGACATCCCATGAACTAAAGTGACTGACGCGTTCGAGAAAGCAGCTCCCGCCTGCATGGAAGCAAGTGTCATTTTTTCTCTGGCATCCAGGTCTGAGCCTTCCATATAAGCTTTAAGTAAATTCCGGGAAATCAATTCTATTGCAGATAGGGCAAGGTTATCTGTCATAGGCTGCGCTTTGCGGGAGATGTAGGCTTCTATCGCATGGCAAAGTGCATCTATACCAGTGGCAGCGGTTATGCTTGGCGGTGTTGAAACAGTTAGCGTTGGATCCACTATAGCTACGCTAGGAAGAAAAGCCGCGTGTTTCACCATCATTTTCACATCGTTTCGAGTGTTGATGATGACCGTTACATCGGTCATTTCCGACCCGGTTCCAGCCGTCGTCGGAATCGCAATCAGCGGTATTGGTGCTGCTGAAAGCAATGCTTCGCCACCCATATAATCTCCAATGTCTCCACCGTTCGCGGCGATGACGGAGACTGCCTTAGCAGTATCTATACAACTCCCTCCTCCAACCGCAATAATAACATCGCATTGGTGCTCCAAGCATATAGCAAGAGCTTCGGATACATGAACATCATTCGGTTCAGAATTAACATCCAAATAGCATGCAGAGACAATCCCAGCTTCCTCCAAATACTGTCGGCAAAGCAAAACATTCCCGATTTGCTCCATGATGCGATCACTTATTAACAAAGCCTTCTTACCAAGCCTTCTGGTTTGGCATCCTAGTTGGGTTAGAGCATCCCGACCATAAATAACATTTTGTGGCAGATGGAACGTGGAAAAAGTTTTCATTACAGACACCTCTTTTTAATTTTTTTCCCAGGCATTCATGTAAATACGCGTAATATCGTTCAAAGTATACGGCATAGGACTTCGATCTAATAACCGGGTTTGTTTGATTGCGTCCTTTGCCAGAAGCTCGATATCTTCCCTTCGAATGCCGTAATCCTGAAGTGAAAGCGACAGCCCTACATCCCGAACCATTTCTTGAAAGCAGGTAACCGTTGCAAGCGCTACTTTTCTTTTCGTTAATCCTTCGGTCGGAACACCCAGCGCTTCCGCCATCATTTGCATTTTGTCCAGACATGCCGGCCATATGAAGTCGAACACATAAGGTAGTAAAACAGCGTTGGATTCACCATGAGAAATTTTGAAATGTCCACCCAAAGGGTACGCTAGAGCATGAACTCCGGAAACTCCCGCATTGTAAAAGCTAAGTCCTGCAAGCAAACTCCCATATGACATTTCTGACCTGGCAGCTTTATTAGCACCATGCCATACGGCTGTACGAATACTTGAACTTATCTTTCTGATTGCCTCCAAAGCAAGCAAATCTGTTAAAGGGGAGGCATTTACGGAAATGAAGGCTTCAACTGCATGCGTCAATGCGTCAATTCCGGTTGATGCCGTAATTTTAGGAGGGAGTGAATAAGTCAGTTCAGGATCTAAGATAGCTGTATCTGCCAATAAATAAGGGTGTGTCAAAACATCTTTCGTCGCTTCCAAAGAGAATACGGCGATATCGGTAACTTCCGCTCCTGTCCCGGATGTAGTCGGAATTAATATTTTTGGAATACCTTTATCCGTTAGCCTCATGGTTCCCGTCAAGTTCAAATAGTCTGCAGTGGTTCCATCGTGTCTACAAAGAACAGCCGCAGCTTTTGCAATATCCAAACAACTGCCTCCGCCTATCCCTATTACGAGTTCTGCTTGGCTGTCCCTCAGTGCTGCAACAGCCCGATCGGCTGTATGTAGAGGCGGCTCCGGTTGTATTTCACTGTAAATTGTATAATCCAAATTGATGTCGTTTAGTATGCGGGTTAATGAATCTAGAATTCCTGTTTTGAGTACTCCAGGATCGGCAAACACCATCACTCTCGACGCATTGAAGGATTTAATCTCATCAGGAAGGCGCGACAAGCTTCCCACACCCATTATTATTTTCACAGGAGATATAAATGTTCTTATTTCATGATTCAAAAGCATTCGCCCCCTAAATGATTACGTATTCATTTTTCACAGTAAAATTCCTCTGTCGAACTATATTTGATAACGAAGACTGATCAATTTCAATTCGGTCATTTCTTCGACCGCATATTTGACGCCCTCAAGGCCATAACCAGAATCTTTCAACCCGCCGTAAGGCATATGATCGAAACGGATACTTGGAATATCGTTGACCAAAACTTGACCGACCTCCAAGTCTGTGCCCATTTGCATCGCTTGTATCAGATCATTCGTAAATACACCGGCATTTAACCCATATCGGCTGCGGTTCATCAAGGAAACTGCTTCACGACTGTCAGTAACGCTATGAACGATGACCACCGGACCAAATACCTCTTGGCACGATACTTTCATTCTCGGTGAAACGCTGGTCAATAGGGTTGGGAGCATGATCCCGTCTTTAACGTAGCCACCCGTGAGTACCTCGGCACCTTCAGCTTTCGCTTCTTCCACCCATGAAATAATGCGACTTTGCGATCTTGTATTAATTAAGGAGCTTACAACCGTCTGTTCATCTAATGGATCACCGACTGGAATGCAATTAATTTCCTCGCTAAGCATTTGAATAAACTCGGGATAAAGTTCCTGATGAACATATATTCGCTGTGTGCTAATGCATACTTGACCGCTGTAACCGAAAGCTCCGAGTGCTGCTTGCTTCGCAATCGATAACAGATGATCACGCACGGACTTGTCAATGTACATGGCGGAGTTGCTTCCAAGTTCTAACGTTATTTTTTTCAACCCAGCCATGCTTTTTATTGCAATCCCGACTTCGGGGCTTCCTGTAAATGATATTTTTCGGATTCTGTCATCACTAAGCAGCACCTTGCCAAGAACAGGACCTTCGCCTGACACGATGCTTATCGCACCTCGTGGCGCACCCGATTCCGTGAGCAGTTCCGCTAGATAAAAAGCGGAAAGCGGAGTTTGCTCTGCCGGCTTAACGACAATGCTATTTCCGGCGGCAAGGGCTGGCCCGACTTTATGAACCAAGAGATTCAGAGGGAAGTTAAAAGGTGTAATGGCACCTACAACACCGATCGGTTGACGTATCGTAAACGCATAGCGCCCTTCACCGCCAACAGCGGCATCCATGGGTACGTTCTCACCGCAGACTCGCTTTGCTTCTTCTGCCGAAAAAAGAAGTGTTTGAATTGCCCGATCTATTTCCACTCTTGCAGCGCTTATTGGTTTTGCTGCTTCCTCACTTAAGATGCGCGCGGCTTCCTCTCTTTTCTGCCTATACAACTCCGCGGTCCGATATAAAATTTCTGCCCTTCGATGTGCAGGAAGGCTCCTCATGCGATAGAAACCTTCTTGAGCGGAGGCAATTGCGCCGGTCATCTCCACTGGCGATGATAACGCTACGTCCGCTAACTTCGCTCCGGAATATGGATTGAACAGCTCATAGTATCGTTTTGCCTCAACATAATGTCCGTCTATAAAAATTCCCTTGTTCATCTCTCCCCATCAACCTTCCTTTTTATCTATGCAATTTTCGGAATTTTTCCAGATGCCGGTTTGTATAGCTGATTAGTTATGAATACGTATTCATTTAAGATCAAAAAAATTATGTCAAACTCGATGTACTTTTTCTTTTAATTAATACTGGTTCTAATGTATATTGTTTAGGTGTTTGACGGGACTCCTCCTGTTCAATCATTTCAATGAGGCGTTCAATCGCAAGTTCACCCATGCTTATTTGGGATTGGCCACCGACTGTTGTCAATTGTATGGCGTTATGAGCAGAAATTTTTATATTATCAATCCCGCAAAGGCTCATCTGGTCTGGGACACGGATCCCGAGCTGAAGCAGATGATCCAGACATTCGAGCGCAATTGCATCCGTTGCCGCAACAATCGCTGTAGGTCTTTCCATATCCTGAAGATTGACTAAATCATCTAAAGCCTCTTTGATAGCATCCTCTCTCGTATCGGTAATCTTGACCCACTCATTCAAAACCTCTAGAGAATGACGGCTCATTGCTTCCAAATAACCTTCTTGCCGGCCAAAAAAAGTGGATGCGTACTGTGACCCACCTATGTAAGCGATCCTCTGATGGTCCAGCGAAACAAGGTGATCGACAGCAATGCCTGAAGCTTTCCCATTATTCAACTCAATGTAATTACCGCCCTCTCGATGCTTTCGATTGAATGTGACAACCGGAATGCCCAGATCTTCAAGCTCTGAATAGATCGGGTCATCGATGAGAATGGAGGACATGACAATCCCATCCACACGATGGCTTAAAACCGAATGATACAAGCTGGCGTCATCGCCAATATGGTGAAAATAAACAGACACGTTGTAACCTTTCTCGGTAGCAATGTTTACGATCTTGGTAGTCGTCTCCACATAGAAAGGGTTATTTAAGTGCTCAGAGATCAAAGCAATTGTATTGGTTTTATTCTTAACAAGACTTCGAGCAACAAGGTTCGGACGAAATTGAAGTTCTTTCATTGCTCTTTCCACTTTTTCCACTGTTGCTGATTTCACTAAACTAGACCCATTTAGTACTCTGGAAACCGTGGATTGTGATACACCTGCTAATTTTGCAACATCATGAGAAGAAACCACTATATCACCTACTTTAATTTTGAATACGTATTCATATGTTCATCATAATTTGAACCAGTTTTCTTGTCAATGAAGTTTTTTTATTGCTCTAACGGGGAAATTCATGCTACTGTGAGATCGGAGAACAAAATCAGACTCGTTACAGGGACGTAACGGAAGCGAGGGAATGGATATGCTATATGAGCTGCGCATTTATACGATGCATGAGGGGAAAATGGACGCAATTCAACAGCGTTTCGACCAGCACACGCTCGTAATTTTCGAGCGGTTGGGGATGAAAGTGAACGATTTCTGGATCGATCAGACTGGCCTTTCGAAGCTGTATTACGTAATGGAATATAGAAATAAGGAAGAACGGCAACGGCAGTGGGATACATTTCGGCAAGACCCGGAGTGGATCAAGGTGAAACGCAAGTCAGAGGAAAATGGGCCGATTGTGGAGAAAATCGAAGAGATTCTCATGAATCGGGCAGCATTTTTTAAGCGTTAGCCTTGATTTGGTAGTTTCTCCTCAAAGCTGGTATATACAGGAAAGGAGCCTCGCTAGACTAGTTACGGGGATCCTTTTCGTTTGCGAATAGATGCCACCGACCTTTTGGCAACCTTCTGGTGTTTACAATTACATTCCTTCATAGTCAATTTGCACTTCTACTTTGTCATCTATAGCACTATAATGGATAATTGTCTGACGACGACTAGAGAAAATCTTTGACGACTTTTATGTCAGTTCTCTAAACTCTTGTGTTCCTCTGGTCTCCGTGTTAATTTCACCTTTGGAGAAATTCCTATACAGAATATCCTTATGAAACAGATTAACAACCTCCCCGAAACCCTTTATTTCTCAAGGAGTCCCTGTCTTATAAATCACCAATTAATCATCTTTATATAACCGCTCATCCCGAAACCTCACAATCCGCTTCGCCTGCTGCGCAATCAATAATTCATGCGTAATCAAAATGATCGTCCGACCTTGTACATTTAATCTCTTTAAAATGTTTAAAATCTCCACACCTGTTTTTGAATCTAACGCTCCCGTAGGCTCATCCACCAAAATAATCGATGGATCTCCCGCCAACGCCTGTGCAATAGCAATACGTTGCTGCTGCCCTCCTAATAACTCCGCAGGAAAGTGCTTCCTCCGATCAAGCAAATCTACTGCTTCCAACGCTTACAAAACAAGTGGCTCCCGCTGCTTTTTAGTCAACCCGCGATAAATCAACGGTAACTCCAGGATGTCTCTTGGCCCACGATGCCTTAAACAACCATAAGAATGGCGCCGATCAGGGAACCTCCACAAAGCAAGCTATTTATATTTCTTCCGCTATGCGCCCCATATCTGGTCCGCGAACTCATTAGCCACGTTCTTAGTTAACTCATTAATTTATTGTTTATAGAATTAACTTTGCAGTACTATTTCATAATACTTAGCTCTTTTCCATTAGGGTCTCGTCGTAAATTTTGTTGTATCCTAAGTGGGCGCCAAATCTCCCTCTCGTTTTTTGTTAGGGAGACTTGTTCACTCGGTTTCCTTTCAATCACTATATTTTAACTACCAATATACATTAAAAATAAACCCGCGCAATTTGCACGGGTTTTACAGTGTAAGAACGTATTATTATGTTTTAATGAGTCTCTAACCAAACAATCGATCAAGAAGTACTTGCCCGATATCTTTTCATTCCGAACTCAATGAACCAATCTTCCATCCCGAAACCTTACAACCCGCTTCGCCTGCTCTGCTACCTGCCAATCATGCGTAATCACAATAATCGTCCGTCCCTGCTCGTTCAATCGCCTGAAAATATCCATGATCTCCGCGCCCATCTTCGAATCCAGTGCACCTGTAGGCTCATCCGCCAAAATGATCGGCGGATCGCCAGCCAATGTACGTGCAATTGCGACACGCTGTTGTTGTCCGCCAGATAGCTCCGAAGGAAAGTGCTTCTTTCGATCCAACAAATCCACCGCTTCCAGTGCCTGTAAAACTAACGGCTCTCGCTGTTTTCTCGATAATCCCCTATAAATCAAAGGTAACTCCACATTCTCATAAGCGTTTAATCTCGGCAGCAGATTGAAGCTCTGGAAAACGAACCCTATTTTCCGATTCCGTATCTCGGCCAGCTGTGAATCACTCATGGCGTGAATTTGCTTCCCATCGAGGGTGTAGATACCTTCGTCCGATACGTCCAAGCAGCCGATGATATTCATCAGCGTGGACTTTCCGGATCCCGACGGCCCCATTATGGCGACATATTCACCCTGAACAATGTCTAACGTAATATCATCCAACGCACGGATCGTTTCGCCGCCCATATGATAAAATTTACTAACATGCTCAATTTGGATTAAGGCTGTCATTGTCTTCGCCTCCATTATTTGATGCCAAATGAATGAAGAATGCGATTCAATTCCCCTTACCTCTTCGCCTTATAAAACTCATGATACAGCTTCATGAGCGCCCGCTTCTCAATCCGCGACACATAGGACCGGCTAATCCCCAGCTCCTTCGCAATTTCCCGCTGCGTCCGCTCTTCGCCACCAAGCTCCAATCCGAATCGGCCAACAACAACTTCCTTCTCTCGATCGTCCAGAATTTCCAGATTTCTGTAAATTTTCGACTTCTCGATCTTCAGCTGCACCGCGTCCACCACATCGTCCGCCTCGCTGCCGAGTATGTCGATGAGCGTAATTTCATTCCCCTCTTTATCCGTTCCAATAGGATCATGCAGAGATACATCTTTACGTGTTTTCTTCAAGGAGCGCAGATGCATCAGAATCTCATTCTCGATACAACGTGCCGCAAAAGTCGCCAACTTTGTCCCTTTGTTTGGGGAGAAGGATTCGATGGCTTTGATCAATCCGATGGTCCCAATGGAGATCAAATCCTCAAGATCTTCCCCTGTATTGTCGAATTTTTTGAGGTTGTGAACACGAAGCAACGTAATTTAATTCCAAGGTCAGTGTTCTCCTGCCTAACGCATTTTACTACGAAAATGTAAATAGCGTGACAGGCATTAAAAACTGCCGAACATATAGCGCTTCAGGCACAAATAAATCCCCATTTTCTGGGTTCTGGCTCTAGCGAAATTTTATAAATTAAGTTTAAGCAAAGGAAAAGATATCATCACCATTCAAGAAGATATCGAACTGACCCTCTCTTATATACCAACAAATTAAACCTGCACATCGCGCTAGACGAACATATTGGTACATATAACACCCAAAATAACGCTGCAGCCGCTCGTGGAGAATGCCATTCTTCATGGCATTCTTGCCAAAGATAACCAGGAAGGTGCGATCCTGATTGGGGGAAACATAGCAAACAAGGTGATCACCATTACGGTACAAGTACAACTGGGGGATATTGAAATTCCAGATATCATAATTTCTTCCAAATAATACCCCCCTGCACTTCAGCTTAGTGACAAGGCCCCTCCTGCCGGCCGCGGCAAATCCCGGTTCCCTCCATTTCAGTCAAACTAGAAGAGGCTTTCCCGAGTAATCAATCTCTTGGGAAAGCCTCTTCTTGGCAAAACAACGATTTGGTTACGTTGACAATCATCGTATCACTGCATGTGGCGCCTATTATTATATTGTCAATGATAATAGCGATCCCGATATTCCTGGGGTGTGCAGCCCACGTTCTTCTTGAATTGATAAGTAAAGTAAGCGGGAGTTTGAAAACCCACTCGCTCCGTTACTTCGTAAATCTTTATGCTTGGGTCCTGAAGCAATTCCTTTGCCTTTTTCATTCGTAAACTCTTGACGAAGTCAGAAATTGTCTGGCCTGTTTCCTTTTTAAATAAGACGCTTAAATGACCAGCGCTAATATGAAATTTATCCGAAAGTTGTTTAACCGTTACACTAGTTGGTAGTTGTTCTTCGATATAAGTAGCGATATTATTGATGAGATGATGCTGCTGTATCGTACGTTCCTTCCGAGCAATGATGAACGCCGAATCCATATATTCAAGGACGATGTCTTTAAGTAGATGGGCTGTTCTGCATTCCAATAGCCGGTGCAATGCACGATTACTGAGATGGGAAATCCCCTCCACATCGTCCCACATTTTGCGTGAAAGCTCCCCAAGCAAACTGACACTAAATGATTGCATATAGCCGAACGAGTGGGCATTTCCCTCCATTTCATTGAACACCCTCCCTACCTCGATCATTAACTGCTCCTTATTGTCAGTTTCTGCGAGTGCAAGCAAATTGGGAAGTATGGTTTCACGCTGCGTAAAGTTTTCATATACCTTTCGTTCTTCATTACCGACATGCACAAGTAAGCCGTTCTCACTCCGCCGTGCATCAGCGACAGTATACTTAATCTCTCGGTAAAGCTGTCCCACTTCAGTCCAATGACGCCCTTCCCGACTGACACCAATCGTGACCGAGACTTGATACGTATTTCGCATATAGTCTTGAACAAAACCCATTTGTTTATCCAGGTTCATCCTTGTATCGGTAGATGGATTTAACAAAATACCCGCGACTCCTTCTGATTTCAGCGGCGCAACTAAAACGAAACCCATTTCATTTAACGAAACAGAAATCGATTGCTGAAGCACTGAACTGAGCAACAGCTTACTTTTGACATCACGACTCTGACTATTCTGATGATCGAGTGAGGCTATGATTAACAGAATTCGATCGGTCACACTCGGTAGTTCAAGAAGATGAAACCACGATGTTAGCGTATCCTCCTCAATCGGCTCATCAGCAAGCAACTCAAGAACAAAAGATTCCTTTAATAACACCTGACTCTCCAATACGACGGATTTAAGATGCAGCGTCTGTTCATTGATTTGCTTCACGTTCTCAAGTGTTTGACGAAATATGTTAAGTTTTCGCTCGATTTCGCCTAATTTAAGGGGCTTTAATACATATCCATTAGCGCCTACTTCAATGGCATCCTGTGCGAATTCGAATTCATTATACCCGCTGATGATGAGAATCTGAATTTCTGAATGTATGGATTTCGCTAGGCCAGCGAGTTCGATTCCATTCATGCCTGGCATGGATATATCCGTGATTAGTACATCTACTTTATTGCTTTCAAGAATAGGAATTGCCATTTCGCCTGTTTCAGCGGTAAATGGAATCGTATAACCCAAACTCGCCCAATTGATATGTCGAATTAGTCCTTGAATCTGTGTCGGCTCGTCATCTACGATTAATGCCTGCAGCAATTGTCATCCCTCCCATCGAATATTTGGTTTTTCCGCGTAGACAGGCAATTGGATTGTGACTACCGTTCCTACTCCAAGCGTGCTCTCGATCTCAAACTTGCCTTTATTGCCAAAATATAAAGAAAGCCGTTCACTTATATTTAACAAACCGTACCCATTTCCTTTGCCAGCTTGTTCACCATTGTGGATACGTGCCAATGTAGCCGGTTCTATACCGCTGCCATTGTCTCTCACTTGGAAATGAATCATATGATGATATCGCTTAATTGAAATAGAAATACATGCATCCGAACGTGTAAATATGCGCCCATGGATATAAGAATTTTCAACGATGGGCTGCAAAATAAGCTTTATGGAATAGAGCTCTAACACTTCCTCCTCTATCTCCCATTCAATACGGACACGTTCCGGATACCTGAGCTGTTGAATGTCCAAATAAGCACGTACATGCTCAAGCTCATTCTTGATAAACGTAATATTGGACTTATTATCCAGTGCGAATCTGTAAAAAGTCGTCAATGCTTCAACTGCTTCCACTTGAACTTGATCTCCCTGATCAAGCGCTCGCCACTGAAGCAAACTGAGTGAATTATAAATAAAATGAGGATTGATCTGCGCTTGAAGAGCCTGAAACGATGACTCTTTCTCTTTTAACTTTGCACTGCTTAGTAGTTCAATTAAGTTTCCAAGTCTACCTGCCATCTGATTAAACATGATCTCGAGGTCACCGAGTTCGTCTCTATTCCGATTCTCAAGCCAGACATTGAAATCACCCTCGGCGATATTACTCATCCGGGTACCTAATTTACGAATTCGTATCACAATATTCTTAAACACAATCATGACAAGGAACAAAGAAAGTAACAGAAAAAAGATGGTAATTGCCACGATGCTGTACACAATAATGGAGGATTGTTTCTCCAATTGGCGCATCTGGACTAGCGCTGCAACTTTCCATTCACCGTTCAAATGTCGGACTGCAAAATAATTGCCCTCATAAGTAATGTTATCGTTATCTCCAATATTTTCCCAAAATTTAGATATAGTCGTATTTGCAACGTCTTGGCCAATCATCCCTCGGTTGGAGGCTGCAACAATGCGATTATGCTCGTCCAAGAGGTATAAGCTCCCCGCACCGTTAAAGGGACGATCCATTAATTCACCGAATACGCTTCCATAATCCAAAAGCATATAGATCGCACCAAAGACATACCCACTGGTATTCGTTATTTTTCTCGAAACGACCAGCTTTGTGTTCTCACCTGGTACTTCTGACCATTGCAAGGAGATAGGTGATTCCATTACACTATCATACCATACCCCTTCATCACCCCCAGTAAATGGACGATGAGCGGGCTTTCGCAGAAGTCTGCCATCTTCAACAAGCGTTGGATTAACATGATAAATTGTAAAATCGTCGATCCCTGGCAAATAACGGCTCATAACTTGAAATGATCGGTCGACATAGTTCACCGATTCAATCCTTTCCGACCAATTCTCGTAGGTACGTGCTAACCTTGAGATCAGTTCTCCGTCTGTTCCTGTCCGGTTTACAAGGAGATCATAGCTTTGCTTTCGGAATCCAACACTCTGCGTCGTCTGTCGAATGGCTTCATTAATAGTAAGCATATAGTTCGCCCTGACGTTCTGAAGAGCCAGGTAACCTGCACCTAATCCCAATATCACTGTAGGAATAAATACAACCAATCCGTAAAAAACGACAAATTTACGGCGAAGATTCATTGTACGGGTCAAATGAATAATATATCTTTCAATCCAGTGTCGCACTAGGCATTCTCCTATTATTCAGCCAAAATATTACACGTTAGAAACTACAAAAGGGAGCGCCCACGTAGAATGGGCTGCTCCGCTTTATGCGTTGATTTCAGTTTACATGATTCTGCTACTTAGCGTATAGGTCTGTAGCAACCTATTCGCATGTAGGCTTACTTCTTGTTCATCCCGTTGTACTGTTCATTCCATTCCTGCTTAAGCTCACTCCAGTGTCCACGTTTCTCAAGTGCTGCAGTGAAATCACTCCAAGCTTTTTCGAATTGCGCATCGTCTTTTGCCATCAACAGCTTAGCCCGGTATTCTTTATATACCGAATCTAATTCTGGAGCATACTTTTCCCAAGCCCCTCCTGTCTTCGCCTTCACCATGTCATAATTTTCTGCAACTCGGGTAGTACCCATTTTAGAGATCTGTTGGGAAAACTCTCCGGTCTTAGCTCCACCGGCATGAATATTCTCTGATGTCCACCATGCGTACCATTTATTGCTAAACGTTGATGTTGAATATAGCTCTGGTGTCACTTGTGCTTTTTTGGCATTATCGCCAGAGTTGCGCAGTTCTTTGTATTGCGGGTCTGTAAATTTCCATTTACCAAGTGGTTGATCGACCCAGTTCCAATATTTACCTGCAGGTCCTTCGTTAATGACCATGTTCATCTCTGGTTTCGGTGTTAACGTATAGTTGTAGAATGATAGAATAGCATCTAGGTTCTTCGTACTTTTACTAATATACGTATCGTATTGCGGATAAGGGTTAATAATCTGAGTATAACCAAGCTGGCTGACGCCATCAACTTTAGGGAAAGGAATTGGTTCATAGAACCAGCCAGGTGCTGTTGGGCCATCAAGTTGTTCCCAAAGCGAACTGTTTAAGTTCCAAAAACTTCCAACGTTCATTGCAAAACGGCCGCTTTTGTTCTTCTCGACATATCTTTCACCTTTATCAGTAAGTGCTTCTGGATCTATGAGATTTTTCTTGTACAAACTATTCATCCATTTATAAGCAGCCTTAAACCCTGGGTTGTCATACTTAAAAATAAAATCGCTACCGTCTTTTTTAACTTGAGTAACACCACCTGCTGAAGCGACGGTCACGCCGAATGCGGCAAGCACAGCATTCTCTTCATTCTTATCTGTAAGAATCCCCATTGGTAGAAGCGGCTTACCTGACTCATCCTTTAATTGTGAAGCCTTCTCCAAATAAGTCTCGATGCCTTGAAGTGTTGAGAGATCTGCTACTTTCATTCCTACTTTGTCGAGAACATCCTTTCGAATGAACCACGCATTGGAGGACCAACCTGGCCATGGATCTGTCGGATTCACATCAAAGAAGGAAGGAAGTGACCAAATATGTCCATCCCCATCCTTCATCTGATCCAGATATACTTTTGGAATTGCTGCCAAATTGGGATACTTATCTGGCATACTAAAGTATTTCTCGAGTGGTTGAATAACATTGGAGCGCTTCATAGCATCATTAACTACTTGTTTTCTCTCAAAAATAGCAGCATCATCAAAACCGCCAGTACTCAGCTTTAGATTAAGTGCGGTAACGGCATCCCCTTGTGTTGCTTCAATCTGAACATCAACTTTAGGTTCTTCCGTTTTCCAATATTTTTGTACCCAGCTATCATTATTAACCGTTGCTGTCCAACCGAGCCAAAGCTTAAAGTTAGCTGCAGTAGCTGTTTTAGAAGTTTCCTTAGCCGGTGATGTACTACTTTGTCCAGTACTGCTGCTATCTGAACACCCCGCCGTAATACCCAACGTGGCAACCAACCCCAGCACCAAAGAACTTTTTAACCCACCTGATTTCATTTTCATTTTTATGCCTCCCTTTTTTTACTAACTTAGCTGGTATATATAAAATGCCTAATACCCTGGAGTTATCCCTTGACTGAACCGACCATTACACCTTTGACAAAGTATTTCTGCAGGAAAGGGTAAACAGCTAGAATCGGAAGTGCGCTGATCATAACCGTGGCCATTTTGATTGACATGAGTGTAATATTGCTCAAGGAGCTTCGTGCAAGCGCTTCTTGGTTTTGATTTGAACTCATAACGGCTGACAAATCTTGGGCAGTTAGTAGTTGCTGCAGGAATGTCTGAACCGGGATCAAATTCTGTTTGCTAACATAAAAAGCACCTGAAAACCAATCATTCCAATGCCCTACAGCCGTAAAAAGTCCTAACGCGGCTAACATTGGCTTTGAAAGCGGAACGATAATTTGAAAGAGAATACGGAACGGACCCGCACCGTCTAGTTCGGCTGATTCTATCAATGCTTCGGGAATGCCCTGTATAAATTTCTGCATGACGAACATATTCCATGCGGAGAATAGACCAGGGATAACATAGACCCAAAAGGTATTCGTTAGTCCGAGACTATACAATTGAATATAGTAGGGTATCAATCCCCCACTGAACAGCATTGTGAGTAGTACATACATTAGAATGCCATTCCGAAATGGAAGTTGTTTATATGATAACCCGTACGCGGCCAACATGGTAACAGCCAATCCGCCTACTGTGCCTAAAACTGTTCTTGCAATGGTAATCAGATAAGCATGTCGAATAACTGAATTACCTAGAACGATCTCGTAGTTGATCCAAGTGAACGAACGGGGCCAGAGATACACCCCTCCCTTTGCTGCATCTGCCCCGGTATTAAGAGAAATTGCCAGCATGTATAGGAATGGATAAATGATTGACACGCATAATACCAGTAGCAAGACAACAATGAAGGCTTGTCCCACACGTTCAAACCCATTTGATTTCATGTGTTACCACAGCCCCTCGCCGTTGAGTTTCTTGGATGCCGAGTTCGTAGCTACGACAAGCAGCAGGCTAATGACTGAAGAGATTAAACCAACAGCGGTTGCCATGCCGAAATAACCTTGTTTAAGTCCATTACGAAGCACGTAAGTATCAAGAACATCCGCCACATCTTGATTCGCGGAATTCATCATTGGATAAATCTGATCCATGCCAACATTGATTAAACTCGGAATGCTTAATATCAACACGATGGATATCGTCGGCAACATACCCGGCAGCGTAATGTGTCGTATTTGAGCGAGTTTGCCCGCTCCTTCAACTTTCGCCGCTTCGTAGAGTTGAGGATCTATCGTCGTGATTGCCGCTAAATAGAGAATTGTATTCCAACCAACTTCTTTCCACAATCCACTTGAAACGATCATAGGGCGGAACCATTCTGTAGAGCCTAGGAAGAAAATGGGATCTCCTCCTAACCGCCCGATCAAATCGTTCGCAAGCCCGCCATCTAATGTAAGGAATGATTGCAGGATATAGGCTACGACGATCCAAGAGAAAAAGTGAGGCAGATAGCTAACCGACTGCACAAACCTCTTAAAAGTCGAATTTTTAACCTCATTGATCATGAGAGCGAGCAGAATTGGCATAGGAAATCCGAAAACAAATTTCAAAACCGAAATGTAAAGCGTGTTTTGAACCACTTTCCAAAATTGAGGCTCAGTAAAAAATGAAAAATTGTCCAAGCCAACCCAACTACTTCCCCAAATAGAAGAGCCTATCTTAAAGTCTCTAAAGGCAATTTGGATACCGGCCATAGGGATATAATTAAACAGAAACAGCAACACGACTGCTGGTAAAATCATCATATATTGCCAGCGATATTTATATAACGTTGAAATCATATGCTCCCTCCTTTTCTATATCATTATTCTACTTGGGAAGGAGAGAACTTAACATGTAACAACGATTAGATTTCTATCGATTTCATATGATGTTTTAAGTAAGCGCTATCATCCTCAAAAGAAGACATCAACCAATATGGAAGATATCTTCTTTTATTGTAAGAACAATGTACGAGGATTCGCGTATTAACCTGCCAACCTACACAAAATCAGCCATCGATTGTACCGTCAGCTTACCGGGGTTTCCTGGGATAAAAGCCTCTCCCTCTCCGTTGTTGCGCTGGCGAAACTCCACCGTGACCGGTATTCCTGGGATTAGATCAAAATAGTTGTCAGAGAAAATCCCTTCCACCTCTGCAGAGATCCAAACTTGCCGAGCCAACACGCTGCTCTGTAGATTATAGCGAGTGCCACCGCTGCCTGAAACCTCCTGCACTGAGATCTGCGTCATTGGAAGCACAAACTCCTTCGCAGAGACAAAATAGTACGGTTTGCTATCTACCGAATTTCCATCAACATGAAACATGGCTTGCAAAACAACCTGCCGTGGATCGCAGCCTTGGAGCCACTGCTCTCGGTTCAGTACCGTCGCTTCAGTGACCGAATCCGCTGCCACTTCAACCTGAAGTGTCTCCTCTTTAATCAGACCTCCCTGAATGTCATACAGAGATAAACATAGCGAGCCCATTACCCGTTCTCTCTTATCCGAAATGAGATTAACGGCAATCGAACGATCTGCCATTTCGTATATCGTCAATATGACGTCCCGGAAGCTTCTGCGAACCGTATATTGCAGCGCTTTCCAGCGTCCATAGTAGTCGATGCCAGCCCAGGAAGCGACCGGCCAGCAATCGTTCATCTGCCAGTACAGCGTGCCCATACAATAAGGCTTGTTCCGGCGATGCGCTTCAATTGCAATACGGATTGCTTCCGCTTGGAGTACCTGGCTCATATACAGGAACGATCTGAAGTCCTTAGGCACAGGTAAGTACATGTCCATGTATTCCTTGATCAACTGGTTGCCACGCCCATTTTTCTGATGGGCCATCATGATATCAGATTCCAGCGCCAGCTCACTTTCTGGTGCATACTTCAACACGGAATCCAGCTCCGGGAACGACTGGAATCCGTATTCACTCATAAACCGACCGATATGCGTATTGTAGTTAGCGAACGGTTCCGAAGCATGCCACACGCCCCAGTAGTGGATATCACCTTCGCCGGATAGGCTAAAGGCATGCTGGTTCTCATCTCCCGTAAGACCACGCATAGGCGAGGATGACCAATACGCCACATCGGCCGCCAGTCGTGCCACGGCTTTTGGCAAGATATCATGGAACACCGACTCGTAGTCTGCCCATATTTGTTCACGCTGCTCCGCTGTGTAGTTTCGCTTCCAGCCCCAGCCTTTATTCTCCACATAATTCGACCACGCTGAATCAATCTCATTATTACCGCACCATAGCGCAATGCAGGGATGACGGCGCAATCGCTTAATATTATGATCAGCTTCAAATGCAACATTCATGAGGAAAGCTTCATCCCCAGGATACATGCTGCAAGCGAACATAAAATCCTGCCAAACCAGAATGCCATATTCATCGCATAGATCATAGAAAATGTCTTGTTCGTATATCCCCCCGCCCCATACCCGCAACATATTCATGCCGCTTTCGGCTGCTGAAGCAATTTCGTGGCGATAACGCTCCGCCGTCACCTCAGTCAGAAAGCTATCATTAGGAATATGGTTAGCCCCTTTGGCGAAAAGTGGAATCCCATTCAGTTCGAAACGAAAAGAAGCTCCAGCTTCATCCTTTTCCCGAATCAGCTTAATATCCCTCAGTCCAGTTGTCACCGTTACCACATGGGTACTCCCATCCTCACCAACTAGCTCCGCGTTAAATTCATACATATTCGGTTCGCCCAGCCCCCGGCACCACCACAATGCGGGCTCAGAGATCTTCACCTCTATCGCCACTTCTTGTACACCTGGCTCAAGCGTAATTCCCTTTTCCAACACTTGCTCACCCGTAGATACACGCAGATGGCCTGACCAAGATTCAACTGCTTCGATCTCTAATATGGCCGTCAGCTCTGCTACTTCAAGATTGACACGGTCCTGACGAATGTAAAGATCGCGTATAACAGGACCCGCACAGCCCTCCAAGCGAACCTCACGCCAGATACCGCTTGTCACAAAGCGCGGCCCCCAGTCCCAGCCGTAATGATAGGGTGCTTTGCGAGCAAATACGCTAATACGATGATCACCTAAACCACCAAGCTCGGACTGATCATTCGCAGCAGGCAGACTGTAACCTAGCTTCTCTAGCTTTGGTAAATCTTCAGCTATCGGCGAACAAAAACGTACAGTCAATTCATTCAAACCTGGACGCAGCAGCGGCTTGACATCAGCCCTCCATACACGGAACATATTATCGGCCGAAAGCACGTGCCTCCCGTTCAATGTGACGTCAGCGTACGTATCCAATCCCTCGAACACGATTTCGATTGCCGGTAGATCCAACCAGGCATTCTCTAATTCAAAGGTGCTTTCGTACTCCCAATCTTTTTTGTCAATCCACTGCTGTTCGTGCTCATTTATCCCGTAGAACGGATCAGCGATACAACCGTTTCTAAATAAATCGGTATGCACGGTACCGGGAACCTGAGCTGGCATCCAATCCATCTCATCACACGCCTTGAATTTCCAGTTGCTTATTACAAAATGTTTGTTGTTCATAGTTCCTCCAATGTGATTACAAAAGAATACGTTGCAATTGCTCAAGTTCAATTTCTACTGTAGGATCGAAAGCCTCTGATTTTATATAGCTAATCATGCTAAACAGTAACTGTCTGCCTTCAAGCGTAGCTACGACATTGTCGTAATCTATTGCGCACATTAAAACTCTTCCGTTTAAAACGCGAGCTTCGAATAACAAGCCCAGTTTATGATTACGCTCAAAATTATCGATCGTTTGGACGATAGGCTGCAAAGATTGCGGTAAATCGTCCAGAATAACTGAGCTGGAGTGGGTAACGATCTCCCACCATGGATAGGTGGAGTATTCTTCTGTGAGAAAATAGTTAAACACGGCATGGTCTTTGTCAATCACTAGCCCCATTGTCCCGATTGGTACAGGTTTATTCATACTTTCGGAAATGGAACGAAACATCGGATAACACCAGAAGTCGGTACAATATGTGCCAGAAACCGCTCCGGTCAATCCGTCCGGTTTAGCAAGAAGCAGCACACTCTCGCCCTGCTCAAGCAAATTGACCGCTTTCTCATCAAGCGAATGGAACAAATGAATGTCTGAAACATCGAGTGCGACATTTCCAGGATATATCCAGAAATCATAGGTTTTGCTCAAGCCTGCTTGCTCGACCTTCAGAAGAAGGGTTACTTTCGTCATACTAGTTACGCTTGGAAGCTGCATGCGGATCTCGCAAATATCAATATGATTATCGCTTGTTTTCACTGAAATAATGGCTTCACCTTCGGCAATTATGGTGATACCATCTCTCAATTCCCATTGCATAATCATCCCATTAGGTGAATGTTCACGATAATAGCTAAGCTCGACTTGAGCTTGGAGTACTTCTCCTGATTGATAGTTGTACTTCTCAAACCGGGCTAGCAGAACGGCATCCCCACAGAAGCTGCGCCACTCTTCAGGGGTGATAAGTCCTTTGGAATCCATAAAGGCATCCAGAATACCAACCAACGCTGTCCCTTGTCCACTGAAGTCCTGAATATCCAGAAGCTGAAAGCCCGCAAGACGCTTCGAGCGGAATGCGGCTTCCAATTCTTCCTTATAGCACGCAACTGCCAATTTTCCAGAGCAATAGAAGTACTTTTCCGCCAGATGGCCAAGCCCTTTCGCTTCAAGTCTATTCCGAAACTCCTCAAAATTCTTAGCCTTCAGGGAGCCTTTGTATTTACCGATCTCCTCGAAATTAGGATACATGGCAAACTGCCCAATCTCATGAGAAATGACTGGAACCTGAGGAATGAGTTCACTACCCGTATGATTCGTCTCTACCGTCTTGACGCCTGTGCCGTACTGGATTTGAATCGTGGCTCCGCTGCCGTTCTCCGCTTCATTGAAAGAAAGCTGTTGAGGCACGATCATGTCGTCATAATCCATGATCGTGTTAGGCCGGTCCGTCTGAATATGTCCCTGAGGACTGTCACACATCGCATAAGACCCCCTGATCAGTCGGTCTTTCGAGAACCTCACGCCGCAAAAAAAATCATCGTTCCTCAAAATGTCCGGAGCAAACTGAAAGTTATTGGACCCTTGCGTATACAAATGGCGATCATCGAATGATTTATAAGCTTTTAAAATATCATCGAGCCTTACTTTACTGCCCCAAAGTTCATTCCCAAGTGACATTATGACGAAGGAAGGATGATTCCCGTAAGCTTCCAGCATGGCATACCCTTCGCTGATCAAATAATCCTGCTCAACCTGATCATGATTCTCATAGGTTTCATCGGTGACGGTTCCCCAGAATGGCAGCTCGGGTGCCATGTAGATGCCGAGTAGATCTGCAGCAATAAATGCGGCTTCGGGCGGACAGCAGGTATGGAACCGGTAGTGATTGATCCCGTACGATTTTGAAATGCCCATGATCCTTAGCCATTCATCTACTTCAGTAGGTGCATATCCGGTAAGCGGGAAGATTAAGCCATCGTGTTTTCCGCGCAGGAGTGTATTCGCCCCGTTAATCGTGAATTTGTCCCTGTTCGTCTTAAATTCCCGTAATCCCGCGATCAACTCTTGCACATCCAGTACTTCTCCACTTTCTCTTTTCAAACGAATGTTCAAGGTATAAAGGTTCGGCTGCGCATCACTCCACAGTAAGGCGTCCTCCCCTAGCTCATAGTTCACTGAGACAACTTTAGAGGATAGTTCAAAAACCTGCACCGGTGCCTCATATTTTATTTCCCCATTGAAACTTTCCGCTGTGACGGTCAATGCCATCTTGGCCCAATCTCCGACTATGTTCCCGGTAATCGTGAATGAGCGCTTCGGAAGATCGGGATAAATTCCCACATTATTCAGGAAAGCCTCACCGTAAAACTGCAGCTCGATCCGGCCGGTAATCCCGTTCCAATTGGTTTGCGTGTCGCCGGAAGTGAGATGCCCTCCTTTGCTCGGATACCCGGTATTATCCACTCGTATTATAATTTCATGTCTGCCCGAGCTAAGTCCATCATGAAGCTCATAGCGATGCGGAGTGCTCAAGCTGTTCTGCGTTCCAATCTCCCGCCCATCAATCCAGACTGTTGTTATCCTTGTTCGTTCAAGAAATAGAATGCAGTTTTTTCCGCTAAACTCTTCCGGGATTTCAACTTCTCTGGCGAACCAAGCACTTCCTTCAAACGCATATTCATCTGTCAGAGCCCCGATTATAATGCTGTCGAGTTTCTCTCCTTTTCGGGCATTTGAAGTAGTATTAGGCAACACAATCGAATCTTCGTATGGTAATTGTAGCCCTTGCTTATGCTTATCCAACTGCAGCTTCCAGTTTCCTTCCAAACCTATCTTACCCAACATGTGAAATCCACATCTCCTTGCAATTAATGGTACAAAACTCTTCTTTATACCACTATTGTACATAGGGTTCAGAAAACGGGATATGTAACAACGATCAGATTTCTATCGATTTGAGAAGATGTTAACGATTAAAACCGGAATTTATCACCTAAATCATTACAATAATTCAAAATAAATAAATAAATAAATAAATAAATAAATAAATAAATAAATAAATAAATAAATAAATAAATAAATAAATAAATAAATAAATAACAAAACACCCCCCTAGTTACCAAAGCGTCGACTTAGGAGTGGTGTTTGAATTGGAATTATGTCTTCAAAAGTACATGCGCCGCATAAGGCGCGAGAACGATTTGCCTTTGAACATCCGTCTCACTTAACGCATCGCGATACGAGCCGTTAAGTTCCATTTTTATTTCTGCATTATTATGATTTAGCAACATAAGATACGATTGCCCGTCCTTAGATCTTTCTATCGCTTCTACTCCTTCGTACGACTTAGGTAAGATAGTCGATATCTTCTCACGTTGTACGATGAGACTCATCAGATTACTCATAGCCTCATCGTTCAAGTCGCAAGCGACATAATAGACTCTGCCCTTTCCAAAGGTGTTCACGGTTACGGCTGGTGTGCCTTTATAGTAATGGCTATCATAATCGGCCAGCGCCTCTGCACCGGTAAGCTTCAGAACGTCGCACCAAGTTGATGACGTGCCTTCACCGAACGAGCCGTCAATTGTGACGGTGCGACCAAAGTTAATGGAATCGAATTCCTCGAGCTCTACACCAGCTAATTCGCGAAATAATCCTGGAAACGTCATGGTGGTTATCTGATTATTCCAGGTTCTGGTACCTGAACGGAACGTGATAAGCAACGAGCCTCCATTCTTCACATAAGTCTCGCACTTATCTGAGATTTCTTCCGTCATTAGGTTAAATGCCGGCATTATAACAAGTTTATAGGGAGCAAAGTCGATCTCCACGCTAGTTACGTCCATACCGATATGCTGGTTAGTGACAGCCTTGTAATAGGAATCGAGCAGTCCGCCATAAGTGAATTTGTGGTTGTGGGGCTGGGCGCGATGGCTCCATACATTGTCATAGCTTTTAATAAGTGCGACGGGGCTAGCGTTCTTCGCATCTACAAAGAGTCTCGATAGCTTCATGAGTTCTTGTCCGATTTGCTTAACTTCCCGATACCGCCTGCGACCGAGGCCATCGTGATCGAGAATACCATGCCAGTACTGTTCAATACCTACGGTACAAGCCCGCCAGCGGAAGTAAACCATGGCTTCGGCTCCATGTGCAATCGCTTGATATGTCCATAAGCGTACTTGTCCTGGTTCAGGCGTATCCCCCATTGAATGCCATCCGCAAGGTCCACTTTGCTGCTCCATCATCCAGAAGTTGCTGTTCTTGATACCTCGCATGAGATCGTGCGCCATAGCGGTATTCGTTGGCTTGGATTTCGCCCACATATTGTTCGGATAGTTATCCCAACTGATGAAGTCGAGATCCTTGCCCAAGTCGTAATAATCCAGTTCGTTGAAGTGACCCATCAGGTTGTGCGTGATCGGCAAAGAGCTGAAGGCGCGAATTTCCTCTATTTGTAGGCGTTGATAGTCAGCTGTGGAATCTGAGAAAAAGCGTTGATAGTCGAGCTGCAAACCTGGATTATGATTAAACGGCGTTAACATCCTGTTACTTCCATCTCCACTTTGGCTGAAGCCATCGCTGGACGAGTAGACAGGTAGGATAATTTCTTCCCACGTTCGATAAGTCTGGCTCCAGAAGATCGTACCCCATTCTTGGTTCAGCTTATCAAGCGCTCCATACTTCTTGCGAAGCCAAATTTGGAAAGCATGTAGATCGCTTTGGCAATAACAGGCTCCGCCAAACTCGTTGTCAATCTGCCAGGCGACGATATTTTCGTTATCTTTGTAGTGAGCAGCCATAGCGCGTGTAATCTTCTTGGAGTAGTCCCGATAAACAGGGTGATTTAGACAATAATGCCTTCTCGTACCGAATCCTTTGCTTAATCCATACACGTCCTTGGGATACATGTCCGGGTGCTTATCCATCAACCATTTGGGAGCGGCAGCAGTTGGTGTCCCTAGAACGACCTTGATTTTCTCGCTACTAAATACCTCGATGGAACGATCCAACCACGAAAAATCGTAAGTTCCCTCCTCTGGTTCCATCTTCGCCCAAGCAAACTCCGCCAACCTTACGATATTAATATGAGCTTCCCTCATCATCTTCGCATCGATCGACCAACGCTCCTCTGGCCAATGCTCTGGGTAATAGTCTACGCCAAAATACATCTTGAATTCCCCTCTTCAAATGAGTATGTTGTTATTATGCTGATTTATATCTTGATAGGCTTATTATAGGTACAGTCAATAGGATGGTAAATCCTAATATTTTGATTATCATATCAATATTATGCTATAAACGGAGGGGAACATGAGAATTAACCATTTTATTGCACAACCCCGGTTTAAGCGATTCGTATGTTATCCTGAGTCATTCGGACATTACTACAATGACCCCTCTCATAGCGAGAACAGGGGAATTGGGCAATTCAAGTCATATAATTGGCACATTATCCGTAGCGGGACAGGTTATGTAAAGATTGGTGACAATACCATAACGCTCCATGCCGGATCCGGTTTTCTGTTTGGTCCAGGTGTCGAACAAATCTATTATGCGGATCATGAGGATCCTTGGGACATTCGATGGGTACATTTTCAAGGAGAAGGGATTGATGAATTACTGCAAGGCAAAGGGGCGCAAGAGGTTTGGACGTTTTCTTGGAAAGACGCTGAGGGACTAGACGAACTTTGGAGTGAATTACTCTCGTATGGGGTTCCTTCTTTGGAAAGAGGCGAGGTTCGCCTGTCGGCACTGCTCTACGAAATGATAGCTGAGCTTGCAAACCATGCAGGGAACTCACAAGTTACGCCGGGCAACGGAAAGCGACACACAATCATTGCTGCCTCGGAATGGATCCGATTGCACAGCGAGGAGTTCCTCACACTGGAACTAATGGCGGAGAGGGCAGGCTACAGCGTCTCCCATTTCAGTAGACAATTCCATCTACTCATCGGTCAAACACCGATCGAGTTCCTGACCGATTGCCGCATTCTGCAATCAAAAAAATTGTTGGTATCCACCGATCTATCCGTTAAGGATGTATCCGAGAAGGTCGGCTTTTCTAGCAGCGCCTATTACATCCAACGGTTCAAAAAATTTGAGAATATGACGCCGGAACAGTTTCGCAGGTTAAGAAGAGGTTGATTACGTAAAAATAAAGCGCTAAGCAGCGGCATCGCCGCAACTTAGGCTATAACAATTTCATAACTGGCTTTGAGGCTATTGCACCACTCCAGCGTTAAGCGTCACGATTTCATTTTGATTCCCCAAGTACGTCATTTGGTTAATTTGCATTGCAATACCTAAAATAACAAAGAAGAAAAAACGATGTAACCTTAACCGGTTTCTAGCATAAATACACGCCTCCATCGCGGAGAATAAGTTGCAAATCATAGTAGAAACGCCCTGTAAAAAATAAATTTTTATAGAGAGAACAAAATAATTTTCCTTTTTCAATCATTACCAGGAAGCTAAGCTTTCAACATGCAACTGTTTCGCAGGGACGTCATTCCTTATTACATCGACGGGAGGAATAAATGCCTCTCGTCCCGTAGTTCCTAAATCACCTTCATGAACATAGCCAATGGTTGCTAGCCTTTGAATGGCAGTTAGGACATCCGACTGCGTAGACACCACCACGTCTATATCAATAATCGGTTTCGCTGCTAACCCCGGAACGGATGTACTGCCAACGTGTTCTATTGTAACTGCAAAATCGCTTATAACAGGATGTACAAAGCCTCGTAACTGTTCAAACAAATGAATCCAACTAGGGTCATATTCACGTACATAAGACTGGAACCCATTCAAACTCCTCCTGACAGTACCAACATGATTACATGTAAATTCGTAGATGATTCTGCTTGATAGTTGAGAAGGCTACCGAACAATGATCTCGGCAGCCTTCTCATGTTTATTATTGAACAAACGTTCTTACGTTAGATTAGTAATTCAACTTACGAACAAACCTGCTACCTCTTGGTGAAAACACCCACAACGGTTAATAAAAAACCAAATAAAACGATAATGACTTCGGTACCATATAGCTTTATTCCAGGTTCACCCTGAATATATAGACCGATTAACATAAAAGAAATTCCCAACAACATAATTTTAATTGAACGCTCCACAAACCACACCTCCACGATTTACTTTACTATAAAACGAAAAATTACGTCCGTTATCACAAAAGGCTACATGCGGTAGCCTATTTAGGTTTTGTTCAACTTAGTTACCCATTAACTTAATCAACTCATGTCAAATGTGGTCCAACCAACTTCAAGTATTTTGGTTTGAAAACCCGAATTCTTTCTGTGCGTTAAAATTCGTGAATTCAATTTTAGTAAAGGGCTTTGTAAAGAATGTAAAACACCATGGCTTTGCACAGATATCCCGTTCTCCGACACATTTACTTTTGGTACGAAAAGCTTGAACTTCATCATCCGTCCAACTATTTTTCCTCTTGTTATACATAACCCAATTTTCATTACACACTATAAAGTCGACGAAAGTTTCTCCATCTGAATTAATGAAGGTAAAGCCCTCTGATGTTACCTCACGGATTCTCAAAAATTTCTCACCCCACTTAAATACATACTACGTACTTTTAATCGCTTCCTGCAATTATTAGTTCTACTTGACGAACAAAATCTTCCGCAAGTTCTAACTGTCTAGTGGCAAATTCCAAATCTCCTTGGCCCGAAAAGGAGAAATCCAAGTTTCCTAGCGTGGACATTAGTGTACGTGCAGTAATAGCAAGTCCAAAAGATTTTAGATCGGTGCCGTTATCGAAATGGTCCAATATGTATCTAAAAGTTGGCTCCTGTATTCCGCCGAATAATGCTTGATTACTAACAAATGAAGCCAAGTCCCAGTATGCTGGCATCAATGATACATCCTCAAAGTCCGACCAGATCCATCCCTCTGGACTTGGTAATAAGTTTCTTGCATGCGCATCGCCATGACACGGTATTAATAAACTTGGTTCGATGCGCATCTGTTTATTTACCCTTTGAAATACACTTAGTAATGCTTGTATGCGCTGATCGGGATTACTCCTTAATTTATTAGCCGATTGACATGTTCGTTCCCAAACTCCAAGCACAGGAAGGTCGCCTGAGAAGTCTTTCATTGCTATTGAAAGTCCGTTTACCAATTCAACAGCTTCACTCGGTGAAGGAGGTTGTAATTGTGTAGGAGCAACATATCTCCAAAGTGTCATCCATGCACCACCAACATCGTACGGTCCTGCATCAGTAAGTTCAGAAGGCAATAACGCGGGGATGCCCTTGGATTGTAAGTGACTTGCTACCCGTAACTCTCGAACAAGTATCTTATTTGCATACTCTGAATCTTCTTTTGAACTGACAGTCGCTATTCGGGCCACAATCGGATAAGGAGACAAGTGAATGATCAGGTTCCCACCAATACTAAGCTCGATAGGCGTAATTTCAGTTAAACCAGTTTTTTCTGCAATTAATAACACTTGTGAGACAAGTTTGCCTTTCTCTGACACTACAACAGCTCCTTAACTAAGGTATAAAATTGTCTTAGCACCATGGCTGTACTCCTCATAGGTACAAAACCTTTAATAATCAACTCTTCTCCCGTTACTTCAGCGAAATAGGGATCGTCAAACTTCACTGCAGCCGGCGATCCCTATTTATGTAAAGTTACTCGTTAGAGCAACGAATCTTTGTGAGAATAAAGTTATCCAATCCACAAAATGGTGTTTTCCGTTTTAAAAGCTAAAGGTAACTTTTTATTAAGCAAATCAATCCTTGTCACCATATATTCCAGATCATTATTCTCTAGATTAGCATGTGCCCATATTCTTAAATTTTTTAGTTCCAGAAGTGTAGAATTCTTCGTTAGAAATTGGCATTTCAAAACCTAGTTCAAATGAATTATCTTCTTGATTCATTCTAAACACACTAACAGACATTAACTAGCCTCCAAACTCCGCGCTATATTCTAGAAATGATTAGGCTATCGTGTCCAGTTACTTTAATGAACCTAGTCAATTTATTTATCAGACGTTCCTGGCTTCCATCCCACTTCTTGCGACCATCTATGAGCTCTTTGTATGATATCCCAAACGATCGGCCCTTTTCCTTCAACGTATTTTAGTCGTTCACTTTTAAACAGTTCCATTAATCGATGTTTTTCATCAGCATACCTTAAACAATCCTGAGGGTGCTCACGTAAATAGTCTCTAAAGAGCAAAGTCATTTGCTCAGAAAACTACCAACTTGTCTAACATGAATATGTGTTCTTCGAGTGCCCGGCTGTTCTCGAAAATACCTCTTAGTCTTGTCTAGATTATCATCACGAAATACAAAACCAACGCTCTCTATCTTGGTCTTATATTTAGTTATGTCATCGTAATTTAGAACAGATATTTGGATATCTATTTTGGTTTTGCATCCAGACCAACTATCGATGTAGAACCTACATGATCGATCCGAATTGCTAAATCTCCTAATGAATCTCTCAATTTTAAAGCAATATCATTGAACAGATCCGTCCACCCACTATCATGTTTGGATATCCTCCATTGATCTTCCATCTAATCTAAACTCCTTAAATTCAGACTTTATATTTACCCTTATTTTACCATAACTAGATTTCCAACTTGATAAATTATTTCTTTCCTCAATACAGCAATTCTGCTTGCTCATACACTTCTTTTTCTTGGAGTAAATTGATAGGACTTAATACGTAAGCGGATACGCCATCTAGGGAGAAAGACCTCGAAAGCAGTGCATCCGACCTCCATACCCTCTCTGAAAGTCCATTCGGTATTATGCTCCCATCAATAGGTTGAGTCAAATAAAGAAATTGTATATCTACGTTCATCTTTACAAAAATCTGTCTGCCGAGCACTTACAGGAATCCGTTTGAAACCTGCTTCTATAAGTGCTTGTTCGAGATGCTCTGGATGCCGTAGCCATGTAACCAGATCTATGTCCTCATCAAGTCGGGTACTCCAATAAAAATTTTAAAAATAAAAAGTATACGGTACCCTGTCGAATTCCATGCAATTATACACACTTCGAGATGAAATGAACCGAGACGCCACAAGCCGTTATGTCGTCTGCCCAGGAATCAATCAAGAGCAGCGACAGGCACTTCCCGAAACTGTTGCTTTTTTCAACAAGTGCAGCGAGCAGTTTAGAAGAAATGGCATCGAATTTGGCTTTCATAATCACTCCGTTGAATTCACCGAAGCTTATGGGGATCGTATTTGGTTTGATGCATTTTTGGGACATACATCCTCAGAGGATATGAAGAGTGAGCTCGATGTGTGTTGGGTACATCATGCTGGCTGCATTAATAGCGAAAAGCGGGGTAGAATGAATACGAACACCTTTGATTTAAGTGCAGGAGGCGTCGCTTTTTTTGAAGGCAAAGAAGAGAGTTCAAGCGATTTGGAAGCTCGTTTGTGGCTCGAATGCATTCTTCATGATACCAAACCCTTGGTAAAACCGGAGCAAGCGCTTGTTGTCACGCAAATTTTAGAAGCCATCTATGAGTCTTCGAGGACTGGGAAAGCCATTTATTTTGAACCGTAGGCACTTCCCTCGGCTGTATTAAGCTTTCGATCTGACTATACATAAAATTGATAGTTACAAAGGCAAAGAAGCAGGGCAACTCTTCAACAGAAATCTGCTGCTGTTGGAAGATTGCCCTGCTTATGTTACCTATGACTATACAAGAAATAAATCAGTTCTAATTTATTTAGAAGTTGTTTCACAATCGTTGCAACCTCTGCCCTTGTCATATGGTCCTTCAGTGCAAGTTTTCTGTTGCTTACTCCCGATACAACGCCAGAATCTGCCTCACCTGCTGGCGGGGTGAATTGAACTTACACTAAGTACGTTATTAACCCACTCTCTATTCTATCTACGTAATTCTAGGCCATCTGTCACAAATGAAGATTTCTTGTACGAAGTCATCATTTCCTTCTCACCAATATAAGAGGGCATTCCCCACTGAAAAGTAAAAGAATAACACCAGTTTTCCAGACATAAAAAACAGAACCCCACGTATATCCCATGGAGTCCCGGTCTTCACCATCTTATTCTAAACATTCTCCAACAACCGCCCATCCCGAAACCTCACAACCCGCTTCCCCTGCTGCGCTATCGCATGGTCATGCGTGATCAAAATTATCGTTCTACCTTGATCATTTAACCTAGCGAATATATCCATAATCTCAATCCCCGTCTTCGAGTCCAAAGCACCAGTCGGTTCATCCGCCAAAATAATCGCAGGATCTCCTGCGAGCGTTCGTGCGATCGCAACCCGTTGCTGCTGCCCGCCAGACAACTCCGAAGGCAGATGCTTCCTGCGATCCACCAAATCGACCGCTTCCAAAGCTTTCAATACAAGTGGCTCTCGTTCTTTCCGCGTCATCCCCCGATAAATTAAAGGTAACTCTACGTTCTCATATGCACTTAATCGGGGTAGTAAATTAAAGTTTTGAAACACGAATCCGATTTTTCGATTCCGTATCTCGGCCAGCTGCCAATCCATCATCTGGTTAATCGCTTTGCCGTCAAGAACGTATGATCCCGTGTCAGACACATCCAAACACCCGATGATATTCATCAGTGTCGACTTCCCCGAACCTGAAGGCCCCATAATCGCGACAAATTCTCCTTGTTCAATTACTAATGACACATCATCCAACGCGCGGATCGTTTCCCCACCCATCACATATTGCTTACAGACATGATCAATTTGAATTAGGCTCATATCCTTCGCCTCCATTTTGCGATCCCAAGATCCCTAACAATGAAGAATGCGATTATACGAAACGTGTTAAAAATGGGAACCTTAACCTAGCAGTCTTACCGCTTCGCCTTATAAAATTCATGATATAGCTTCATCAACGCCCGCTTCTCAATACGCGATACATACGAACGTGAAATCCCCAGCTCTTTCGCAATCTCCCGCTGTGTCCGCTCTTCTCCGCCAAGCTCCAAACCAAACCGACCGACAACAACTTCCTTCTCGCGGTCGTCCAAAATCTCCAAATTCCTGTAAATCTTCGACTTCTCAATTTTCAGCTGAACCGCATCCACCACATCGTCCGCCTCGCTGCCGAGGATGTCAATCAACGTAATTTCATTCCCCTCTTTGTCCGTACCTATGGGGTCATGCAAGGATACATCTTTCCGCGTTTTCTTCAATGAGCGCAGATGCATCAGGATCTCATTTTCAATACAACGTGCAGCAAAAGTCGCCAACTTCGTGCCCTTGTTCGGGGAGAAGGATTCGATGGCTTTGATCAGACCGATCGTCCCAATGGAGATCAAATCTTCCAAATCTTCCCCTGTGTTATCGAATTTTTTGAGGTTGTGAACACGAAGCAACGTAAAATCCCTATAATACAGAAAAAAGAACTGCCGAATGACAGTTCATTGAAGTTGAACTATAGTTCTCCAATTAACGTAATGAACTCATCTGTCCTCTAAGTTACGGTTCACCGTATCTCTCTAACGGCGAAAGCCTGCCGATGGCATTTCAAAACGAGATCGTTTCCGGCTGGATACGAATACGCCCAATCCGACGACCAAACCGATATTCGTTAACGAAGCAAAATGGTTTAAGTTAACTGGCTCGATCGAGAACACTATGGTTCCGCTACCAATCATGGCGCAAAGCAGTGTGCCGAATGTCGTCTGATACATCGTTACTCCCTTTAGCCGCTTTGACAACCGTGAACCTGTCGCATAGCACAACGTGGCTGCCAACATACAAATAAATCCGACGATATCAACTGACACGATTGAATGCGCGTTAATGTCAAGCAGATGCTTAATGAAGAAAAAGGAGCCTTCCCAGATGAGACTTAGCATCAATAACGCCGAAAAAAGCAAACGATTCATAACTAATCCATCTTCCTGCCGATTTTATTTTTAGCCTTCCAGTTGACCAAGAATATGCCAATGAAGATACCAATCCCCCCGACATAAACATACCAGTGGATAACCTCACCCAGAATCAGCCATCCGGACAGGACGCCAAAGAACGGAGCTAAAAACAGTAAAGCGCTTGTTTTGCCCGGGTCTCCTTTGCTGAGCAGATAATACCATGTTGCAAACTGGACGATCGATCCTAGTATCACTAAATAGAGGATGACTCCGGATGAGGTCCAGTTGAGAATAAGACGCGGGGTTTCCATACTTAGGCTTAACACTAGGAGGAGCAATCCTCCAAACAACATTTGATACGCCGTCAACACCCAGTTGTCGAATCGCCCCCCCCATTTTTTGACCAATAAGGTAGCAATCGCCCATGCTAGCGCGGATCCTAGCCCGAGTAACGTTCCTATCGAGAATTGCATGTGGAATCCCAGCGTTACGAATACGCCGGCAAATCCGACGATTACGCCTATCCATTGATACAGTCGGTATCTCAAGCCCATAAACACTCTTCCTAAGACCACGACAAGTAGCGGATTTACGAACGTTAAAATCGAGGTTTCCCCCGACGGAATCGTTCGCATACTCAAGAATATACAACCCATTACCGCTGTCGTCTGAAAAACACCAATAAGCAGAAGTCTAGCCCAATCCTGGGTGATTACAGGCAAACGCCTGTTTTTTAATGTTACGGCCAGCGCCATAATAGCACCTGCCAGCGTAAAGCGTATGCCTACGAGCAGCAGGGGAGAGACGTACGACAGTCCAACCTTGCCGACCGCAAAAGATGAGCCCATTAGAGATGTGGCAAGCACGACAAGTAATCCGAAAGCATAACGATTCATAAACTTCTCCTCTTCCTTTGTTTTGTTTCTCTATGCTACCATGAAATTACTTCGGTCGCGGTCGAATCATAATAACAAAGGGATTGGAGTGAATTGATTATGAACCCAAACGTCACGGAGACCGCTCAATTAATTGGCGACCCCTCTCGTCTTGCGATGTTATTGAGTTTGCTTGAAGGAAAAGCATTGCCCGCCAGCGATCTGGCTCGAGCCGCACGAATATCGCCGCAGACGGCAAGTTCGCACTTAGCCAAGTTGGTCGAGGGCGGCCTGCTGCTACACGAGAATTACGGCAGACATAAGTACTTCCGTCTTGCCAATCAGGAAGTCGCGCACGCTCTAGAATCGCTCCTTGCGATTTCCCCTCCTAAGCCGATTCGTTCTTTGCGCGAATCGGACGAGCTTAATCACTTACGGCATGCCCGAACTTGTTACGATCATCTGGCCGGCAAGATCGGGGTCGCTCTTACGGATCGACTAGTCGATATGCGATGGCTGGAAGAGTCGGAGAAAGATTATGCGCTAAGCTCGGAGGGTAAGGAAAAGTTGCAGAACTGGAGCGTGGGAATCGAAGTTATTCCCGAGAAACGTCGGTATTTTGCTCGACAATGCTTAGATTGGAGCGAGCGACGTCATCACTTGGCAGGAAGTCTAGGATCCGCGATAACCACTCGATTGTTCGAGTTGAAGTGGATTGAGAGACTTCCTAACGGACGGGCAGTCCGCGTAACGAACGAAGGAATACAGGGACTTAGAAGCGAATTCGGACTCACTATTCCTCCTTCCTTCTGAATAACCAAGAACCTCTCCGAAACTTTACACTGGTACCCACAGTCTGGACACTTTTAAAAAGTGTCCAGACTGTGGGTACCAGTGTAGAGAACTACAGGGGCTTATTTGGCCTCCAACCTATGTTTTTTGGATGAGATCGGCAAAATAGCAGACTACAGATTCCCTTAACCTCGGAAAATGCAACTTTTCCAAGAAATAGCGGACCATTGTTCCCTCCCCCATAAACAAAGCTGTCTCCCTCAGGTCTATCCAGACCATGGGAGACAGCTTTGAAAGAAGTACCGCTATTCCACAATTTTTCTCTCAATATCTTTTCCATCTTTATTTCCTTTGCAAATTAACACCGATCTTGCCGTCAAGCTCGCTGACTTCAAACGTTTTCAACCAGATTTTCTCACTGAACAGCGACTTGCCGGTTCGAATATCGAACTCCCAGCCATGCCAAGGACAGCGCAAGATCTCGCCTTTTTTCCCATATTCGTATTCATATACGTCAGACGGGAGCGTCGTTCCTGAGACGAGTCCAGCACACATCGGCGCACCTTGGTGCGGACAATAATTGTTGATCGCATAGAAGGCACCGTTAATCCGATAGATACCGATACTTTTCCCCTCGATTGTGACGACTGCGTGGCCGCCTTCAGGAACTGCGTCTGCCTCCAACACATAGTGTACCGTCATAAGCTCCTCCATCACTTAAAGGTTATATAAGCTTTTGGCGTTTTCATAAAAGATTTTCCTCTTGGCTTCGGGTTTTAATCTTCGTAGGATCATATCTGGAGAGTCAAAATCCCAATGCGGATAATCGCTTGAATAGAGAATCATATTCTCTGCATCGATCATATTAAATAAATCAATCAAATGCTGCGGGTTGTCCGGCTCCTCGATCGGCTGCGTAGTCAAATAGCAATGCTCGCGGATGTATTGGCTAGGCATCTTCTTGAGCCAAGGGACTGTGGAGCGCAGCGCTTTGTAGTTTTTATCCAACCTCCACATGAGATGCGGGAGCCAAGCAATACCACCTTCGGTTAGCACCACTTTCAGACGCGGGAATTTCTCGAACACTCCTTCGCATACCATCGACACGAGATGAGCCATGAACATCTGGGACAAACACGTGTGCCACTCGATGTAACGGGACGGATACCCTGCCGCCGTAGGCGCGGTTGAACCGCCGCCGCCTTCCGCTCCAGGATGGAGCGCAATGGGCAGACCATTACGTTCTGCAGCCTCATAAATGGGATGAAACTGCCGTTGACCAAGAGGCGCACGCGCTGCACTGGAAATCATCACCTCAACGATGTCCGGGTGCCCTCCCATGCGGTCAATTTCTCGTGCAGCGAGATACGGATCTTGCGTGGCGACTGCCAAAGCGCCCTTAAAAGCCTTATGCTTGCCAAGCCACTTATCGGCTAAAAAGTCGTTGTAAGCCGAACAGATCACTGCTGCAAAATCAGCATCATGCGTCGTTGATATGTTATACACGACACCAGTTAATACGCAGTATTCGACGTTATAATCTTCTAGCAGCTGTTTGATCATCAGATCTGGGTCAGAGCCAGCTTTGCCCCCGCCTGGCGGTATAGCGTCTTTCTTCATGACGCCAACCGGCGAGTAGTAACCGGAACCGGCATATCCGATTCCTGAAGCAGCCACGCGTGAGCGCCATGGTTCAGCCAAGTACGGCAGCAAATCAGAATCATTCTGCTCATTGTGGACATCCACATCAATGACCTTCATCTTTTCGGCCATAATCATCCCTCCATTTCGGAGGCCTGTTCTGGGTGAATGGGCCTCCGTGCAGCGCCAACGCGTTTATTTTTTACCGTATGTGCGAGTGTAAGCGGCATTGTACATATTCAACAGTTCATCTGCGCCTAGCTTTTTCGTTTGATCAATAAATTCTTGCCATGTTTTATCGTTAATCGGCGTTTTACCAGACACGAATTCAGTCAATTTTTGCTCCAAATACTTGTTCAAATTGTTCAGTTTTGATTTTTCCAGCTCCAGCTCTTCACTTGTTTTAACAATCTGCTTCGGTGCCGGGATAATAACCGGTGCATAGAGCTTGTTAATCGCTTTGCTCTTATCGCTTAAGCCGCTTTCCCATACAGCACGGGATTTGGCATTGTCCAGGGTGACCATGTCATACCAGACGCCCCAATCTTTCCGCAGTGTAGTAAATGGCGACGCGCCGAAATCCTTGTTGTACACAGGTACGCCGTTTTCCTTCGTATACGTTTTGCCTTCGATTCCGAGGGATAAGTAATTCGAACCTTCTTCACTAAGCAGGTAGTCGAGGAACTGAACCGCTCTGTCTTTATCTTTGACCTTGGCGGAAATCGCACGACCCGTAGCCCCTACAACAGAACGCGAGAATTGATAGTTCTTAATGCCATCAGCAGCGAACTGTGGAATTGCATCCAGCGTGTAATCAGCCGTTCCTGCTTTGCGCCCCTTATCCATAAGAGTCTCTAGATCAGCCTTCCAGAAGAAAGTAACCAGTGATTTCCCCTTAAGAATCCGCTCCTCCCACTGCGCTTGCGTGATCATTGAGAATTCAGGATCCAATAATTTCTCGTTAAACAGTTTGTTGAGGAAGATGAGAGAATCCTTATACCCTTTATGATAAGGCGCAAATGCATATTTATCCGTAGCAGGATCAACGTTATAGAAGCCGTGAATACCTGTGAAGGCTCTGCCGAACGTCGTGAATAGCCCTGTATCGCCAACGATTGCATTATTGATCAATGGGTACGTATCTGGCTGTTTTTCTTTCAGAGTTTTTAGATACTGGTAGAATTCTTCCAGTGTCGTCGGCGCTTTCAAACCGTATTTATCCATAATGTCCTTACGGGTATACCAGATAAAGTTGAATCCTTTGCCTTCGGCATCACCCTCGATAACTGGCACAGTGTAAATCCCTCCGTCTGCTCCTGTGGCAACGGCCTTGGCTTCCGGATATTTATCGAAAAACGCCTTCATATTCGGGGATTTATCCATGTAATCCTTCAGGTTCAGAAACACTTTGTCTGGCCCATGCTGTCTGCCTTCTAGTGTATCGACCTGAATGAAGTCTGTAACCGCGTTGGTCGCGATCATGATCTGTTTCTTCTCTTTCAGGCCTTCCTGACTAACCACTTGAAACTCCACTTTCACGCCAGTTTTCGCTTCAATTTCCTTGAAAATTTCCCAGTCTTGACGCACTTTCCCCTCCGGACGGTCATAAGCCAGCCAGGAAAAGGTGATCGGCTTCTTCGCCACTTCCCCTTTCTTCGTATCCCCTGATGCCGGTGTATCCTTGGATTCACTCGTACAACCTGCGACCAAGCTGGAAAGCATTACGGCCGATAGTGCTGCTGCTACTGTTCTTTTTTTCATGAAAAAACCTCCCCAATGTGTTTAAAAGGCTGCTTTACTACCGTAGTCACTAGCACAAGTCGCAATCGGATCTTACCCTTTTATACCGCCGATCATTGTCCCCTGAACGAAATATTTCTGGATGAAGGGATACACACATAGGATCGGGAGCGTAGCCATCATAATGATGGCGTACTTCATCGTTTGGAGCAGGCTCATATCGCCTTCACCTTGAATCGTTGTACCGGCTATCAGAATGTTCCGAAGCATAATTTGCAGCGGATACATAGAGCGGTCGTTCAAATAAATGAGGGCATCGAAGAAGGCGTTCCACTGGTTCACAGCTGTGAATAGTCCGATTGTAGCCATGACGGGCATCGAGAGTGGCATGACGACTCGCAGCAGCACCTGCAAGGAGGAACAACCGTCGATCGTTGCTGCATCCTCTAGTTCTTCTGGCAAAGCTTCGAAAAATGTCCGCATGATAAATAAATACCAAGTACTAATCATCGAAGGCAGAACGATGGCCCATATCGAATTCAACAAGCCGAGCTTCTGCACAACGAGAAACGTTGGGATCATCCCTCCGCTGAACAGTAGTGTAAACGCGGCCATCATCAGGATTAATTTTCGGCCGGGCAGCCATTTCTTCGCTAACGGATAGGCCATAGCTGCCGTAGTAATCAAGGTCAGAATGACATGAACGACCGTATAGCGGATCGTATTCCAGTAGCTGACCCATAGATCTGAGTTAGCTGCCAACTGTTTATAGGCTACCAGCGTTACTTTTTTGGGCAAAAGAAGGACATCACCGCTTGACACCAGTGCATTGTCGCTAATCGAGGCACTGAACACATAGACTAATGGATATATCATCACAATCATAAGAAGGATCATAACCGTATAGTTCAATGTGTCAAAAATTCTGGAGGCTATAGACTGTTTAATTTTCAAATAGGATTCCTCCTTTACCACAGGCTTGTTTCTGAGTGTTTCCTAGCTATACGATTTGCACCAATGACGAGAATAAGACCGATAACGGACTGAAATAATCCGACCGCTGTTGCGAAGCTGAAATCTGCATCCAGGATCCCGCGCCGATAGACGAACGTGTTAATCACATCTGAAGTTTCGTAGTTCATGGAGTTGTATAACAGCAAGATTTTCTGAAAGCCTGTTTCCATAAAATGTCCCAGAGTCAGAACGAACAGAATTATCATCACAGGTACCATACCAATGAAGGTAATATGGCGCATTTGGTGATAACGGTTCGCCCCATCCATTTTCGCCGCCTCATACAGGGTTGGATCAATCCCAGCGATAGCTGCCAAGTACAGAATCGTTCCCCACCCGATTTTTTGCCATATTTCTGAGGAGACATAGATTGCTCTGAACCATTCAGGCAGCCCAAGAAATAGAATCGGTTCCATCCCAAACACCTTCACCAGCAAAAAATTAATGATACCGGTTTGTGGCGACAGGAACGTGACCAGAATTCCAGCAATAACGACTGTTGATAGAAAGTGCGGCATGTAACTGATGCTCTGTGCGATGCGTTTAAACATTTTGTTCTTAAGTTCATGAAATAAAATAGCCAGAATGATCGGCGCCGGAAAATGAAAGAGGAGATCATAGACATTCAACATGACCGTATTACGAATCAGCTTCCAGGAATCCGGATTCACATAAAAAAATTCAATAAAGTGTTTAAAGCCTACAAATTTACTGTCCAAAACGCCTCTGCCGATCGAATAATCCTGAAAGGCAATGATGACTCCATACATAGGCACGTATTTGAAAATGATGTAGTATAAAATCCCCGGCAGCATTAACAAATATAGCGCTCTATGCTTCTTCAATACGTACCCTATCCCATTTTGCTGAATCATACTGCCTCCCCCCTCCTCCTTGCGGAAGTTGATGGCCTTACTATACAAAGAGCGGGGCTTAACCGTAAAGCACGCATAATTACCTCATGTCTCTTTTTTTGCAAGCCCGATTTCATGCGGTTTTCCGGCCGTTTAATGGTGCTGGAAGAAAAAATAGAGACTTCGAAAAAAATGAAGTCTCTATCCTTTAATGATGCATCGTACGATATTTGGCCGGCGTGATGCCTTCATATTTGCGAAAAGTTCGGATAAACGAATTTCGGCCCCAGTAGCCAACTTTCTCCGCGATGTCATCGATTTTCATATCTGTCTCCAGCAAAAATTGCTTCGCTTTCATAAGCCTGTACTTAGCAATATACTCCACATACTTCTCGCCCACTGCTTCTTTAAAGGTTCGGCTGAAATGCCCGTTCGACATGTTGAGGAGCCCTGCAAAATATTCAATCGAAAGCTCCTCGTTATAATGCTCGTGAATATAAGCCAGAATCTCCGAAAACTGCTGTGTGCGTTGATGGGGTTCTTCCGTTCGGAATAAAACACAATGGATGTCAAAGAAACTTTGCTCTAATTCGTCCCACGTCATGCAGCTATGGAGCCGATCGTACAAGCTAGAAAAAAAAGGCACATTAAAATCGTTGTGCTCCGTTTCAACAGCACGAATCCATGTGTTCAGTACGTCCGTACTTAAGTATTTTACCTGCATGGCGGTCGCATTCTTGTGTTTCCCATCCTCCAGCTTCTCGCGCACAGACTCCAGCAACCGCTCATATTCCTTGGTTTTATGCTGGTTGAAGATGCGGTTCACTTCCTGTACGGATAAAAAGCTTTCCCACTGCGTCCGTTCCCCTACCAGAGGTCCCCGGCATATTTCCACATCGGCATCCAATCCGCGATTCTGCAGTACAGATAAGGCTTGTTCATACGATTCATGCAGCTCTTCTGCCGCGTTCACGGTTTTCCCGATGCCAATCGTTGCTTTGAAATATTGGCTGTACGATTCCAGCACCAATTTCGTGATATCTGCAGCCTCTTCCGCCCCTAGATGCAGGAACGTATCATGGGTGACAACGCATGCTAACACATCCGGTTTCGTCTGACATAACCAGACCATCGAAGGGGTGGACTTGCGAATCAATTCTTTGATTTCCACGAACATGAATGACTTCGTCGTCTCCGACAGCCGGTCATACACCTCCGCATTGTAGTGGAATGCAATACATAGCACTGTACGCATCGCCTGCTTGTCATAGGTAAAATCAATTTCCTTCGCATAATAAGCGATGGACAGCTCGTCTTGATATTCTCCCTGCAAAATTTTGGTAATAAAAAACTCCTGCATCAAGGGGAACATGCCGTTCATCCGTTGTGACAGTTCTTTATTTTCATCGGTAATTTCTTGAATAGGACGATACAACCGTCGGCTCAAATAATACGAGACAACGCTGCCTACTACGAGAAAAAAGACGAGAAACGCCCAACTTATCAATCTTGTCATATAAGCTGGTTTCATCAAGGTACGAAGATCTGCGATCGTAACATAATACCAAGCATCGTTGAACCGGGATTTCACCAGTGACATGGCGATTTCATCCGTAACCAGAAATTGTGATTCAATCACCTTTGAACGCGTATGCGCCAGCACAGCTTTAACTTCTTTATCCGTCAGGCCGTGCTGATTCAAAATTTCACCTTGGCTAGTAGCAATCGCCGTACCTGTAACCCATTTCTCAGGAATGGAAATTTGTTCTTTCAGCTTGTCTTGATCAAAATGCACGACCAAATAAACCTCTGGATTTTCCGTATTAAACGGATAGCTCATAACGGCCGACATGCCGAGCGAGCTCGAGTCCACGATATCCATCATTTTTTTACCGGTAAAATGGGAAAGATAATCTACTTTCTGCTGCTCATCGAGCGGGTAAGTCATATTAAAATAGTAGGATTTATCCGTATAAATATCGACATCCGCTACCAGGTCATGATTGGAAAAATATAAAAACACCTTAGATACCAACTTGTCCGACTGTAGCTTCATCAACTGTTCTCTAAGGGCATGAAACTGATCGGAGCGCTGCTGATTTTCCCTGGAATCGTCAACGACTCTGAGAAGACCTGTTAAATTCGAGGAGCTGAGCATGTTGATCATATTGGTTTTGAGTGAATCTAAAGCTGTATCGGTTTGCTTGGAGAAATGGCTAATGACGACATCATTGAGCTTTTCGGCATCCTTCTCAATCGTACGAACTGCTAGCACATGAGCAAGGATGCTGGCAACAATAACGGGAATCAAAATAACAATGAAATAGTTGGTGAAAAGCCGCCAAAAAAGGGCTAATCGGAACTTATGCACCTTAGAAATGGCCATCTCGATCGCCCCCTCCCCTGTTAAGTTGTCATCCTTGTATCCAATTATTAGAATGACTATTGTTTTATACTATTGAAAAAGAATTAGAGGGTCAATAGATTTTGAAATTTTATTTTATTGCACAATTAACAGTATGAATTTTTATTTCTTTTTACGACAAAATAAGACATTTCTTTTTCATGTAAGAAAAAAGCACTCGAACTCCGAAATGGGCGTACACAGAAAGAGCCTTACGATTTATCGCAAGGCTCTTTCCATTTCTTTTATATTTCGTACACTATTTAATGAACTAACTGCCCATCTCTGAACCTCACAACCCGCTTCCCCTGCTCCGCAACCTGCCGATCATGCGTAATCACAATAATCGTCCGCCCCTGTTCATTCAGCCGCCTGAAAATATCCATGATCTCCGCACCCGTCTTCGAATCCAGTGCCCCTGTTGGCTCATCCGCCAAAATAATCGGCGGATCTCCTGCCAGCGTGCGTGCAATCGCAACACGTTGCTGTTGTCCTCCTGAGAGCTCAGACGGAAAATGCTTCCGACGATCAAGCAAATCTGCAGCTTCCAACGCCTTTAATATAAGCGGCTCTCGTTGTTTCCTTGTCATTCCCCGGTAGATCAATGGTAACTCCACATTCTCATATGCGCTTAACCTCGGTAATAGATTAAAGCTTTGGAAAACAAACCCGATCTTCCGATTCCTAATCTCTGCCAATTGTGAATCCTTCAGCGAGTGAATCTGCTTCCCATCCAGGACGTACAGACCTTCGTCCGAAACATCCAAGCAGCCAATAATATTCATCAGAGTGGACTTGCCTGAGCCGGATGGGCCCATAATAGCGACAAACTCACCCTGAGCGATGTCTAGCGAAATGTCATCCAACGCTCGAATCGTCTCGTTGCCCATATAGTAAAATTTACTGACATGCTCAATTTGGATTAAGGCTGCCATTGTCTTCGCCTCCATTATTTGATACCAAATGAATGAAGAATGCGATTCAATTCTATTGAATTCTTTTACCGCTTCGCCTTATAAAATTCATGATACAGCTTCATTAACGCCCGCTTCTCAATCCGCGACACATACGAACGCGAAATACCCAGCTCCTTCGCAATCTCCCGCTGCGTCCGCTCCTCGCCGCCAAGCTCCAACCCGAACCTTCCGACTACGACTTCTTTCTCCCGGTCGTCCAATATCTCCAGATTCCGATAAATTTTCGACTTCTCAATCTTGAGTTGCACCGCGTCCACCACATCATCTGCCTCGCTGCCGAGGATATCAATCAGCGTAATTTCATTCCCCTCTTTATCCGTTCCGATCGGATCATGCAGAGACACATCTTTCCGCGTTTTCTTCAAAGAACGCAGATGCATCAGAATCTCATTCTCAATACAACGTGCAGCAAAAGTCGCCAGCTTTGTCCCTTTGTTTGGGGAGAAGGATTCGATGGCTTTGATCAAACCGATTGTCCCGATGGAGATCAAATCTTCCAAATCTTCCCCTGTGTTGTCGAATTTTTTGAGGTTGTGTACACGAAGCAAGGTAACCTAATAAATTAAGTCACCAGATTAATTCCCAAAAACCAAAAAGCCCTGCGATTTCTCGCAAGGCTTCCCCATATGCTTAATTTATTCATTCAACTGAGATTTTACATAACCGAAACATCATCGATCCCAACCCATCCACTTGCTGTTTGAGGGGCACTGATCCAAACCTTGATCGTTTGACCAGCTAAAGCTGTAACTGTGAATGTATTTTTTTTGTATCCTCCCGTTGTAACGGTTGACTGTGCTTGATTAATGCCTGCTACATCCACTCCAACCTTCACATTACTTGCAATATTCGTAATTACGTACGCTGTAACTGTGTAAGTTGCTGTCGTTGGCGCAGTTATGGTCTGGGACAACTTAGTGAGTGCTGTTGTGTTGAAGGCAGCTTTATAGGTTCCCGTGTAAGAACCTGTGTTTTGAATTGAAATGCCTGAGCTATTCTGCTCTTTCACCCAGCCTCCATTCGCGTTACCCCACTCAAAGCTCGGATTGCCAATCAAATTTTGACTCTCATAGGCACCTCTATCAGGCCCCGCTCCTCTTGGCCGCGTGTTGGAGTTGAAGTCATTGGCCGGTGCTAACGTACTCGAACCCGTATCAATCGCCTTCGAACCGATATGTACCTGAAAATCTCCTCCTATCGCGTTTTCAAAGAGGGGATCTGCCCAAATGTCGTTAGGTCCACTTACAACTGGGTTTCCATTGGCATAAATATTATAGTTTGTAACCACATTGGTATTGCTAAAGTTTGTATTTATATTTCGCCCCGTTCTTGCAACAAGAATATTATTAAAAAGATTAACATGATCGGAGGATTGGGCGAATATTTCCCCATAATCCAGTTGGGCAGAATTGTTATAGGCTGTATTGTTGATGATATCCACATCAGCACTATGATATGCGTGTATACCTGAACCCCCATTTAAGTAGGAAAGATTGTTCGTTACCAACGTCTTTCCGGTATAAGCCGGCTCTTTCAAGGTACTGTCAATAATAATGCCATTGCCATCCGAATAATCTTGTGTTTGTTCCCATTTCACCAATGTTTTATTGTTATACACCCGGTTGTTTCGGATTACGTTACGATAGGTCGTTGTATTGGTATCCGCATCTTTCGGAGTAAGGATGGAGATACCGCTGGTCGCATAGAGTGTGTACCATGAGTTATTGTAAACCGTATTATGCTCAATGGTCACATAATCAGACTTTTCAACACTTATGCCTCCCCCAGGCACATCATGAACAATCGTATTGGAAACTACAACGTGGTGGGGATAACTCGTCGTCCCGGTTGCAGGCTTAATATAGATGCCATTCGTTTGTGTTTTACGTACATAGTTCCAATCAATGGTAGCTGTTGGTTCGTTCTGTATAAAGTGATTGTATCTCGCTTCGCCATCGCTGAGGGTTAGATTGGCGTTATCTCCTTCGATTTCGAAGCCATCGATTTTGATATAGGAAGCGTTCACAACAATGTGGTTCCACGCATCAATGGCTTTGAGCTTCGGATGATGTCCAGGATAGGCCAGGAAATTGATGTCCCCCCCGGTGGAACTGGCATTACCGGAACGTGTAACTTGAAATACAAACTGATCATTGGTCTTGTAGTAGGTTCCATTCATGACATATACGGTATCACCCGGATTCGTTAAATCAGCGGCATATTGAATATTCTTGAAAGGTGTACTGGGACTGGTTCCATAACCGCTGGCATCCACACCCGTATCAATATCGACATAATAGGTTTGCGTTGCGGCATGGGCTGATTTCACAAATGAAAATGTCGTACATGCCAGCAGCAGAGAGAGTAAGCCAACTAGCCATATTGACTTTTTAAACCCAAATCCTAATCCCATTGATATCTCCTCCTTGCATATATTCGTTTTCTACATCGAAGTAATAACGAAGGTCAACCTGCCCGTAGCGGCATCATAGACCCCTTTGGTCTCTTTAACCACCTTGCCATCCCCATCGATATAATAGACTGTAATGTGCTCAGGTTTCTTTAATTCCTCAGGTGTGGGCTGATACATAACGGATACCGAAACCGGAGCTTGATTGTTTTTCCAATCCAATCGTTTACCGTCCACTAGAATGGATAATGCCAATACCGGATTCTCTCCGGCCTTCAGCTTCTTCTCCTTCTTTAAGTTGGAGGTATCTGCCGTAGCCATACGGATCTCAACGTTAGAGGCTTCTGCTAGATCTTTGTTCTTCAGCATATCATCCGGAACGGTGACGGTAGCCAGGTCGGTCTGAATAGCCAGTTTGTCCAATCCGGTGCCCTCCTTGAACAGCTGCGTAGGCAGGCCCACTGCATAGGATTTCGCGCCTGTTATCGGCTTTATTGCCATTGTTGCCAGCTTAGTTCCTGTCCCCTCACTTGTAGTTTGGGCAAACAATTGCTGAAGGAGTTGTTGCGATACCTCTGCTTTAGCAGCCGTATTGACAAGAATTGGCGTTACTTTAATGGTGGATCCTTCTATGACAGGTCCTGTATCTTCTAGCTTCACTGTAAGGGTAATTCCTTCAGATATGGTCACTGAGCCCTTATCATCATATGCTTTGGCAGTAATGCTATAAGTACCTACCGGAAGTTGAATCAGGTTATAGATATAGCTGCCTTCCGAACTCGGTAACCCGATACCTAATAAGCTGCTGCTATTGTAGAACTCTACCTTGCTGATAATGCCGTCATTGTCCGATGCCACTGCCGTTAACTGCACATTAACCGGAGCCGTGTACAGGGAGCCATTAGCAGGTCCCGTTAAGCTGACCGTGGGCGGGGAATTAGGTATTTCTATTACCGTTATTGTAGCAATAGCCTTTATTGAGGTGTCTTGCACTACACCATTGACCGTATAGGTTCCCGCACTTGCAAAACTACTAGGATCCATGGCATCCCAAGTCACATTCACAGGAGATGTTGAGGCATTACTATATACCGCTGTTACAACAGAAGGCAGCGTTGGAGCCATGCCGGCTGTTGTAGTTACCGTAATGGGGGTAATGATTGTAATCGTTGGTGCTGCGACGAACGTAACATTACCATACCATTGTGTAGAAGCATTGGAATTAATTCTTCGGTTACTCCACATGGTTGCATTATCCCGAATTCCATCATAATTACTGTCATCGCTCGCACCTGCGTCGAAACCAATTACCGTTCCTACAGAGCCAGTTATGCTTGTCAAAGGAAGTGCCGCTTCGATGATATAACCGCCATCCACTACTCTCGCTGCAGAAGTAAAGATGCCAGGAGTAACATTGGTCCCACCACTTTTCAAATTCAAATAATTAACACGATAATGTCTATCGTCTACTTGGAAAGAAGTCGTTTTAGCATCATTTTCATCCACGAAAAATTCCATGGAATCATGCTCCCACAAGTTTCCGCCTGTTGCATTTAGATCAGCGTCCTGTACTTCTGCGTGTACATACAGGTGTTGTTCATCCCATAACAATCGGACTGTCGCAAGTGGCCATTTTTTCGTGCTATCGCTGACATATAAAGCCTGAAAACTCTCTGTTGAGGACCATAGTGCATCCGTTAGCCCATCAATCATCGGCGTCCCCTTGGCTGCTGTAGCTGCTTTAGATATTTCTGGCGTTGGTTCAGTTAGTTGTACAGCATCATCCACTAAAAAAGCGGGGTTATTACTTGGTGATTCATAGGCGCCGATATCGACACGAGCATTCGAGCCTTCTCCTGCATAAGGACGCACGTTCCCATCATAATCAACACTTGGAGCAAATGAACGGGTGCCAACATCAATCGCCGGCGAATCTGCTTGTAGATGAAAATCATACGTCGCCCCGGTCACAGTAACAAACTTCGGATCATCTACAAGCTCATTTTTCCCTACAAAACGAGTTAAACCGCCATACATATTGTTGGCAAAAAGATTGTTAAATCCACTATTTCCGTTTGCATACTCACCAGCTTCACTCCTGGCAATGGAAATATTGTTCAGAAAGACGGCATTATCTCCGGACTGCACATCCATATTCGGATATTTTAAATACGGACTACGGCTATTATGATAAATCGTGTTGTTAATGACATGCACGTTATGACTTCGATAAATGTGAATGCCCCCGCCGCCATTGTCATAGACAATATTGTTGCTCACTAATTTTTTACCTTTGTAGGTTTCATCGACATCAAAAATAATCCCGTTCCCATCGGAATAGCCTTTCGTTCTCTCCCATTTGACTCTGGTTTCATTGTCATAGACACGGTTATTGCGAACAATAATTTTGTAATCGGACGTGTTGGCGTCAATATCAACATCGTTCATAAAACTAATCCCACTTGTCGCATAGAAGGTATACCAGCTGTTGGCATGAATATCATTACCTTCAATCGTGATATAATCACCGCCACCGCCAACTCCGCCGCCTGACAAGTGATGAACGTGATTATTCTTAATCATGACATGATGGCCAGCAATAGAAATGCCATTGGTGTTAGTTTTTGCATAAGTAGACCAATCAGAGCCGCCTGCTATTTTGCTTTCATAATTAGCTTCCGCTTCTGCGAGTGTCAAATTTATATTATTACCTTCGATTTCCAGACCATCAACGACGATATAGTTGGCACTTACTTGTACCATATCCCATACCCCTTTGATATTCGGAGGAAGCAGCAGTTTGGGTTTATTGTTAGGATCATATGCTTTGTAAGTAATGTAATGAGCAATACCCGTTTTTACATCTTTGGCACCGGAGCGATTGATTAGAACGAAGTCGTTTGCTTCATTCGCTGCGGCATAGGTTCCCGGCATAATATTAACGGTGTCACCGGGATTCGTTACACTTACGGCTTTATTAATCGTTTTGAATGCGGATGTTGTCGTCAATCCGTTATTCGTATCCAAACCTGCTGGGCTTACATAATAGACAACAGGCTGGCCAATGTATGGTTGTTCTTCAAATAAGGTGCCGGGGTTCTGGTTGATGGTTGGTGGCGTACCCACTGAGTTGGAACCAGACAGCCTAATATCATCAACAAGAATTTTGGTTTCCTGTCGAGCACCATCTTTTACTTCTAGGAAGAATCCTTTTAGTCCGCCTAAGTAAGCGTCATTTTGAAGAGGTTCGCTGTTCACGATCTTCGTATTATTCAGATACATATCATAACTCTTCGTATCTAAGTGAAACACCAGTTTGATCTTATAGAGCGTATTCATGCTCCAATTTGTACGATCTGCCAATGCCCCGCCTGCCGAATTGTCAGAACGTGCATAAAGCTGATTATCCATCCCGAAGGCAAAGATAGGACTCTCCAGACCAGCAGCGCTTACCAACTTGAAAATATAGTTCGCTTTCTCGTCCTTCAGCATAAAGCTGGACTCAAGCGTATAACTCTTCATGGGCACAGGAGCAAGCCAACTGCCATGGAAAGGAAATCCAACAATGCCCTGCTTACCAGCCGGGGACGTCACTTCTGCCCAGCGGGAACCTGCTTCTTCTACGATTTTCACTGTACTCGCGGAAGTGCTTTTCAATGCATTTCCACTAATCAACGGTGAATTCAAGGTGGATCCAGTCGGTGCAGCTGCAATAATAGCATCTATATCCGAAGTCTCGAAGCTAGTCGTTCGGAAGGTTTGATCTCCTACTTCAATGAAAGCTTCGGTTACAAACTCAAACCGGTCGATCACTGGGGTAGCATTTGCACCAATACGCTCAATTTTCATAGTGTTTACGCCTGCGTTTAGGTCAATGCCCGTTAGTTCCTCATACCTCCAGTTCGCCCACGCGCCTGTTGCAACACCCTTGGCGTCTTGAACCCGGGTACCATTAATTGTTACGGCAAAGGGCCTAGCCGTGCTGCCGTTACTGTACCTAACTTTCAATGTATACTTGCCAGTCTTAGGAACGACAATATTGTTATACAGCATATAACCTGTCAAGCCTGCAGCAATACTGGCATAACCCGTTCCAGAGAAGCCTGGCGCAGTGCCTACATTCGCAGCAATTGTGACATTAGAATGAGCTGCTCCCCCGCCATTCTCAGCTTCGATGATCGTCGCGAATGGTGTCACTTCCATGACATCGACCAGTGGGCCATCGGCGCTTTCAGATGAAAGCTTTATGGTATTGGCTCCTTGATTCAACAGCACGATTGCAGTAAGCTCTCCCCAAACAGGAATCTGCCCTTCTCCCGTTTTGTTGCCAGCAAATGTCGTAACTTTCTGACCATTTACACTTAGACTAACTGGCTTGGGAGCGGAATCCGCATTGCCATAGCTGATTTTGACAATATAATTCCCATAAGTAGCCGCTTGAACAGTCGTCCATGTCAGACTTGCCATATTAGTTTGAGCTCCCAAATCTACATATCCTGAGGCAGAGTAAACCGCCCCTACCGCTGGACTTGGTATTTGCCCATCCACGCGTGCGGCATTTTCAGCTTCATACATGGTACCCCCTGCAGCAAAAGCCTTATTTACTGGTATGATGGGTATAACCGTAGCCGTCAGTACGAGTGTAAATACTACAAACCATATCATTACCTTTTTCAAAATGAGTGTCCTCCTTATACTTTTCTCCAAATGGTGAAGCGCTTACAAAAAAGTTAATACGTTAAACTTAGCCTCACATTCCTCCTTAGATTACTTGCCGGTACATGCTTTCTAATCTGTAGCACTTTTGATTAGCGTCTAATCACCTTCCCTCCACATGTGGCTTACTATAGGCTTTAATGCTTATTTCCTGCAATTAGAGTTTTTTGAAAGATCTACTTCTACTACACTTCGAGCAATGGAAAAATAATGCAATTGCAGGAAATCGCTTGAATTGAAGCACAACAGAGGATGTCGCACCTCAATGATGTGACATCCTCTGTTGTGTCCTACTCCCTGCACATTAAACGTATAACGCCTTACTTCGCCCCAAATAGCTGCTTGTAACTTGCTTCTCTTTCGCTTTCAATCTTCTTGACATTCGGATCATTTTTCATACCCTCAATGAATTTATCCCAAGCTTCAATTGTTTCTTTACCCATAATGACTTTGATCTTCATATCCTGTAGTTTCTTTGCGATTTCCGATCCGAATTTGGTATCTGTTTCCGAAATTACCCCGTTATTGTTGATAAAAACACCATTTTGGATACGCTCATCCACAACTTTCTTATCCCGTTCCAAATACTCTTTCGGGTAGTCAACCGAGGCTTGTTGTACACGACTGTATGGATCAACCAACGTCCAGATATTTGTCAATGACGCCGTTGCTATTTTTTTGTACTCATCCGTCGTAACTTTCTTACCCTCTTTTACCGTGAAATGTACATCTTTGATACCAAAGTTTGAAAGCTCCATTCCTTCCGGTGTAGCACCGTAGTCAAAGAATGCCAAAATTTGCTTCAGCTTCGCTTCAGGCACTTTCTTGGAGATCAGATAGTTTCCGAAGAAACCTCCTTCTTTGGTTGCATACTTCTTCTCAGTTGAAGGTGTAGTCAGTGTAGGAACATGTACAATTCCCGCGTTCGGGGTTGTTTTTCTAAGAGTTCCTACCATATCACCGATTTTGCTGGCATCCATTGCTGTAGGGATCATACCAACTTTGCCTTGTTTCATCATATCCAACACTTGCGAGCCCTTCATGATCGCAAAATCAGGTGCTAAAACGCCTTCCTTGTAGGCACGTTGCAGCCAAAGAATAGCATCACGAGTTGCAGGTGAAAAATCTCTATACGAAGTCGGTTTCCCTTCTGTACTTAGAATCATGTTTTCGAATCCATTAAATGTATTTTCGACGAAACCTAACTGATCCATCCAGCCTTCTGCTACGGCACCCGTAAAGCCGTACGTATCTTTCTTGCCGTTACCGTCAGGATCCTGTTCAGTGAAAGCCTTCAGTACCGTGTACAGTTCATCCATCGTCTGCGGCACTTTTAAGCCAAGTTTGTCTAACCAGTCCTGACGTAATGCAGGGAACGAAGCACCGCCTGCTAATGGGCGAGGACGTGGGAGCCCATAGACTTTACCGTTCACTTTTGTATTATCAAAGCTTTCTTTCGGATAATTCTTCTGTAAATTCGGATAATCCTTTAGGAATGGGGTCAAATCCCAGAAGGCACCGTCTTTAATCGCATTCAAGACAGTAGAATCGAATATATAGGTAGTTAAGAGCACATCAGGAATTTCGCCCGAAGCGAGCATAACCTTAAATTTGTCCCCATAGTTATTGGAAGGCACGTAAGTAATATTAACTTTGGTATTCGTTCTTTTTTCCATCTCTAATTCGATTGCGTTATCATTTGCTGGCGCTTCTGGATTGTAGTTAATTGTTGTGATATTAAATTCAGTTGGTGCGGCTTGCTTCGTAGCAGCAGGTGATACGGAAGCTGCAGGTGTTTCCTCCTTCGTTCCGCATGCTGCAAGTACACTTGTTAATAGCAATGTTGCCGATAATACAGTTACTAAATTCTTTTTCATTTCTTATCCTCCCTTAAATTCCCCTTAATAATAGCATATATGTGACTATCATCCCTTAACAGAGCCAAGCATAACACCCTTGGCAAAATGCTTTTGAAGGAATGGATACACCAACAGGATTGGCACAGTGGCAATGACGACGGCAGCCATTTTAATCGTTTCGGGAGGAACCTGCTGTTCCGCAGCAACACCCGCTTCGGCAATTCCCGTTTCGGATTGAACCAGCATCCCTTGCAGTAGAACCTGCAGTGGCCGTTTATCTGGATCAGTGAGATAGAGAATGGCATTAAAGAAAGTGTTCCAATAAGCGACAGCAAAAAATAGTCCAAACGCCGCTAATGCTGGAAGCGATAAAGGCAAGATTATACGGAAGAAGATGTGTAGATCATTAGCACCATCAATAACTGCCGATTCTTCGAGGCTTTCAGGTATGCCATCGAAGAATGTTTTAAGTAGCAAGGCATTCCAACCGCTTAGCAAACCTGGCAAGATAATGGACCACAAACTATTCATGAGTCCAAGATCTTTGATGAGAAGGTAGTTCGGAATAATACCTGGCGAGAACAAAATCGTAATGATAAGCGCAACAGTTAACACTCGGCGTCCAAATAAGCGTTTTCTGGAAATCATATATCCGAATGCTGCAGAAACGATCAGACTTAGCGCAGTCCCTACAATAGCAAGATAAGTACTAACACCAAGTGATTTCACAAAAGTTTGGGTAGAGAAAATATATTCGTAAGCTGCAAGTGAAAACGATTTGGGGAAGAGCATTAAACTGCCCCCGATATAATCGCTAGGCGAGGTAAAGGATACGACAATAACATAATAGAATGGAAACACGGAAGCGATGCCAAGTAAGGCTAGTAGTACTACGTTGATATTTGAAAATATTTTGTCACCCAATGATTCTTTCACTGTCAACTCTCCTTAATATCTGACATTAGCCACACTTAATAAAATCCTTCCCCGCCTGCCTTTTTCACTAGCTTATTGGAGATGATTACCAATAGTAACCCGATAGCAGCCTTGAATAAACCAACTGCCGTTGTATAGCTAAACTCCGATTGTTTAATCCCCACACGATAAATATACGTATCGAAGACATCAGCAACATCAGAAACAGCAGCATTCTGTAAGAGGAAAACTTGTTCGAAACCAACATCCATAATATGTCCAAGCTTCAGAATCAGCAGAATGATAATTACATTTTGAATAGAAGGTATTGTAATATTCCACATCTGACGTATGCGACTGGCGCCATCCATGCGTGCGGCCTCATATAAACCTGGATCTACGTTGGCCATTGCAGCCAAGAAAATCACCGTTCCCCAACCTGCTTCTTTCCAAACACTCTGTCCTGTGAGGAACCCCCAGAAGAAACTCGGTGTCGTTAACCAATCTACACGTTCGAGGCCAATCAGGACCAAAAACTTATTTACGAGTCCTTCTCCCGTAGCAAACAATGTGAAAGTAAGTCCTGCAATGATTACCCATGATAAGAAATGCGGAAGGTAGACGATCGATTGTATGATTCGTTTAAAGACTTCGTTTCGAACCTCATTTAACATTAAAGAGAGAATGATGGGAACTGGGAAGAAAAACACCAAACTCATAATATTAATGGCAAGCGTATTTCTTAGCAGCTTAAAGAAATCCGGATTACTAAAGAATAGTTGGAAATTCTCTAAACCTACCCAATCACTTTTAAGTATCCCACGGAATGGAGAGTAATCCTGAAAGGCAATAACAACCCCCCACATCGGAACATATTTGAAAATGAGCAAACACAAGATACCAGGTAATCCTAATAAGTAGAGGTATTTATCACGTTTGATGGATTGCCACATCTTCTTTGCTGGATTCCGCGGCTTAACGATGCGTTTCGTTAATAGCCTATTTTCTTTCAATACATTCATTAGCTTCTCCCTCGCATTCAACGGTTGCTAGCACGTTTGTCTATGTCATCACTGTATGGGCTAGCCTCTTTTCCTGCAATAAGAGTTAATTGGCGTCTAGCTACATGTGAATTTACCGAGCTTTCCTGTTTCTTGGATCCTCTATCAAAAAAGTCTTAAGGCAGGAAAGCCGCCTTAGCCTCATAATCGGTTGCAGAGAGGTACCGTGAGGTTTATATTAAGAGAACTTACATTTATTGCGTTGTTCTGGAGGGCGTAACTATGCTTCAACATATGGCTAAAAAATATAAAGATCAGCATAAAATTTCTAGGCTGCAATCTTCCTTTTTCCGAAAAAACTTGATTATTGTCTTATTCATTACCTGTCTGCCAACTACTTTTATTGGGTTCACACTGTATTTTATTGGGGTTCACCGCATTGAAACCGAAGTAAATAAAACCCACCAATTAAGTGTTAATCAGATTTCGAAACAATTGGATGACCAACTCTCCCAACTCGAGATACGCCTCGCTCAATGGGTATTCAATCCCATATTTAGTGAGAAATTGAAAACGCTAAATTTTGGTCAAGAAGTAGACTTCACCAGGGATATGCTGAAGTCACTCCTGCTTATGCAGGAATCGAATCCGCTTATCGATGAAGTCTCTTTGTATATTGATAGCAACCAAACTTTGATTAGCAGCTCCCGTGGCGTTAACAAGCTGAATCAAATGCAACAAAATCCACATGATGCTTACCTGCATCTACTGCAAGAGAAGAAGAATATTTTCTGGACCAAGTCCTTACCTTTACAGAGCATTACCAATAGCCCTTCCGTTCCTACCGACTTTAAATATAGCTTGGTACATAAATTACCTGGCGATTCCTCTGAGAAGTATGGGGTATTCATCGTTAGAATAAATACTGCCAAGTTAATCACTTATTTCTCTGAACTAAGTGATTCAAGTGCTCCTTTTCTTATGGATACGAATGGGGATTGGTTAGTTGGAGGTCGTCCCCCTACATCAGAAGCTAGTCTTCTAGAAAATACGATTCACAATGAAATCATGGATCGCTGGCCAAAGCAGAAAGAAGACACTTTCCTGTATGGCTTTCGCAACACCAAATATTCAATTTCTTACCACACCTTCTCAAGATTAGGGACGGAGTGGATATTTACGACTTTCTCCGACATTTCCAACATATCCAAACCTGTCATTCTCATGTCTCGCCTGATTATAAGTATTAGTGTATTCGGTTTCATTACCGCCATTTGTTTATCCTGGTTTGCGTCTCAGCGGATCTATCAACCCATTGCCCGATTAATGGGAACCGTGATAAAGGATAAAAAGGACCGAGGGAATGTGAGAGGGGATGAGCTGACCTTCATTGAGAAGGAATGGCAACATTTATCTCGCGAAAGTCACATCTTGCAAACGAAGGTTGAAGAACAACTGCCTACCCTTCGTGAAGGTTTTATGCTCCAGTTGGTTCAAGGACGCTTGTATTATTTAGACGAGAATGAGTTAACTGCAAGGATGTCCTATTACGGTTGGGACACCGTTGGTCAACAGTACACAGTGATTGCCGTGCAATTGATTGGATTGACATCAGAAGGCGGGAAATTCAAAGAGGATGATGAGCAGCTTGTCACCTTTGCCGCTGCCAATATTGTAGATGAAATTACTCATTTGCATATTGAACAGGCTTATGTGATTAATTTTCAGGATTTATTCGTTGGGATTATCCTTGCACTCCCAACAGATACCCCGGGTATGACAATGAAGAAAGAATTGACTCAGTTATCCCAAGAGATTATTACAACGCTGAATCATATCCTCAAGCTTCAAGTTACTGTTTGCATTGGCCAACTCAGTAATGAGCTTACCCGCATTCCTACCTTAATGGAAGAAGCCCGCCATACACTTCGATTCAGGAAGTTGCTTGAAGCCAATCAAATTATTGATATGGATTCCTTAATCATTTCAGGAGATTATACGTTCCGGTATCCCTTTGAGATTGAGAAGGAACTTATCCATGCCATTCGTTTGGGGCAAGAAGAGGAGGCGTTTCATCGGGCCGAGGAGTTCATTGCTGAATTAGATCGGAACGCAGGTGTTGAACTGTTCCTCCAACAAGCCATGATGCAACTAATAGGAAATGTGAATAACACTCTGCTGCAGGCCGGATTTAATGTTTATTCCTATCACAGGGGTCACAATATCATGGAGGAGCTCCTTCAGCTGCGACAATCCGATGAAATGTTGAAGTGGTTTAAAAGCAATGTCATCTCCCCCTATGTGATGGAAATGCATGAATCGTATCATGCCCATTTAACACAGAACATCGAGAAAGTCATTCGACTGGTTGAAGAGAGATACATGACTGACTTGTCGCTAGAGGAATGTGCAGACCTGCTAGGTGTTCATGTAACTTCACTCAGTAAAACCTTTAAGCAAATCAAAGGCATTAACTACGTTGATTATGTAACGAAGGTACGCATTGATACTTCCAAGAAGCTATTACTGGAAACTGATCTGAAAATCAGTGAAATAGCTGAAAAGGTTGGCTACCAGCATTCCTGGTTTAACCGAGTGTTCAAAAAATCGGAAGGGGTTACACCTACCCAATTTAGAGAACAGCAACGGTAGTCAATTTGTGTTAAAAGGCCCTGCATCTCAACTCTAATGAGATGCAAGGCCTTGCTGTGTCTTTCAACTGGTAGACATTCCATTTCTATGCTACAGCTTATCAAGCTCTTGCCTAAGGGTTCTCACCATTTCTTGATAATGTATGTCTACTCGTGCTTTTGCGGCTCTCGCTTTGTCTCTTGCTTCTTCAGGGTGCAGGGCTAGTTGGCATACAGCAGGAACAATCCGCTGTCGATCCTCTTCCTGATCCAAATCGAACAGCCATTCACCTAGACCGATGTCCTGCCACATCCATCCTTTCGTCGACTGTTCTTCCCACCGACAAACAATAGCAGGGATACCATGACCAATACACATAATCGGCGAATGCATCTCACTTCCAAAAAGTCCAGCTGATCGTATATATACGCTTATTGCCTCATCCGGCAACCAAAATTCCTCACGCCAAACGACCCGTGTTTTGATATCATCTGGCAACTTATTAATAAGCATTTCCTTGCTTAGCTCCATTTGCGTCATATCCTCGGGACACACCAGGACTTTCAGCGATGTCTGTCGGACGACTTCAATGATGGCTTGCCGGATATCAGCATGATCTTGTTCTTTCATCAACTCATTGTAGGCATGCTTTTCCTCATTGAATGGTACGTTTTTTACTTTCCAGAACGGTGTATATCTGTTTCTGACAACACAGCAAAGGAATTGACCTTCATAGAGATCATTTGCAGCGAGGAAAGCTTGAGCCCGCTGTTCATCTCTCAGATCGACGGCGAAAGCACCATCAGGGCCAAATTTCATCAGAGGACTCGTAATTTCGTCGCCTAGTGCTTTCTCCAAAGAAACGGAATCTCTAAAATAGATAAACTTGGCTTGTGACAAAATGGTCTTCATCTCAGGCCAATTAGATTCATTATAGCCTCCATATGTGATACCAAATACACCAAAAGACTTGCCCATATGCTTTGTATAGGCAATCATATCCTCATGTCCAACGAGTAATGGTCCTGAGCCATGTAATACAAATACACTTCGATCTATGGCTTCCTGCAACTCCCGATTGGTCGCCCTTCCATCGGTGCCGATACTTCCCATCACAATCGAAAGATGAGGGAACCTTCTATGAATCATATCCCTAACTTCATCAGAGAAGTCTTCCGAAGCCCAGAGAATGACCTCCACCTCGGGTAAATAAGCCTGCAGTAGTTGTAGTACGCCTGGGGTATGAGCAATATCGCCAATGTTGACTACCTGCCAAGAAGATCGCAAGATGATTGTATTTTTGGTCATAATTATTTATCACTCCTTATCATCTTACTTGGTTGTTCTACTAATCGTAATCGTGAATCTATTTTCCTGCATTAAGAGTTAATTGTTTGGTATCATTTTTTTTGACCAAAATAGTCTTACTACCAGAAAGCCGCTCCATTTAGCAAGGGTTTGGATAAGCAATAGCATGTATCTGCTTAAAAAATATCAAAAAACCTTACGATACCTCGTAAGGTTTGACCAGCTTCATTGCCGCTTCCAACTGAGCCGCTAAACCCGTACCCATTTGTGAAAGAATTCGATAACCGTTACGCTGAAGCTCTTCCCCTGCTTTGTTGTTCTGTGTCACGCCATGCAGGATACCATCGGGTGTCACATACTTGGCAAGTGAATCCCTCGCTCTATTGCAGGAAGAAAGAGTATTGCTATCGAGTATACCTAGCTTTACACCGATAGCCAATGCCGTAGCAATCGCAGATGAGCCTGACGTTTCTACTCCCGTGTGCGGCTCATTCACGTATACAAACCAAAGCCCATCTTGCGACTGGTACTTCATCACCTCTTCCGCGACACGCGCAAGCTCTAGCTTAAGTAGGTCTATGCGTCTCAACGCTGCCTCGGGTAAACCATAAATCTCTTGAAGCACCCGCAACGTACGCGCCATTCCCAGCATGTACCAAGCATAAGCTCTCGACCATTGGCAGAAGCTTCTGCTGCCATCCGACTGATAGCGCAAATATAGCGCATTTTCCCAAGCTAGCTTATCCTTTCGTATCTCTAACTGTTGAAGCGCTGAGTCCACTAAATCCACTCTTTCGTAGATCTTAGCTAACACAGCCATGGGATAGGCAATTGTGTAGCAGCCTTCAGCAGATAGCATAGCGCCATCCCAGATTGAACCATCTTCAGCTCGCTCGGAAAGCCAGAACGCAATCGCTTTCTCAAGCGCAGGATGCTGCGGCTCCAACTGAGCAAGTGCAGCGAAAGGCAACGTCCCCTCAATGCCGTATACCTGTCCGTCAACAGGCTCACTACGGGGATTCTCATAGCGTAGTATCCCTTGCTTATCAATGAACATTAGAATGTGCTTCCTCGCTGTTTCGCGAAAATGTCCTCCTCCTACTGCCTGCTCTAAATCAAGCAGACCATCCAGCACACAGCCTTCGAGCCAACCGAAAGGTTGCAAAGATGACATGGAGGCAAGCGTATTTGAAAGCCTTGACCAAGGGTTGAAGGATTCACAGGGTGTCCTAAGAAGATGAGGCAGCAACAAGGGAGCTTCTACTGGGCCCTCTGTGAAAATCCATAGGGACGCACTTCCTTTTACCAATCGCAGCTCGACTCCCTCGCTTGAAATGAGTGCCATTTGCGTAGCAGTTAATTGTAACTGGTAGGGTTGAAAGACAGAGGCATAACGAATATCCAAAATGCCGATCTGTACACTTGTTACTGCAGTAGCTACCTCGACACAAACTTCCTCACGTAAATCCAAAGCAACCGAAATTCTCAAATACCCTGGTTGATTGCTAACTGGAACAGACCAGAATAGCCTTACCCACTCCTTGGAAGAAGCCCCCACTGCAGTGGCTGACCATCCAAATGGGATACGCTTCCCCTCTGGAACAGCACAACTTTGGTTACTAACTGTACTTGCCAAAACATAAATCTTGTCATTCTGTCGTGTATTTGTCTTTATATCCATACATAAATGTCGTTCCCCTCAACATCAACCTCATACCCGCGGAGCTGAACACCGCCTTCAACCAAATGCTTGCCGTCGGTCAGCCCGAACTCCCAACCGTGCCAAGGGCAGCGTAAAATCTCTTGATCTCGCCCATATTCGTATTCATATACCAAAGAAGGAAGGCGTGTTCCGCAAATGACCCCTTCGCAAACGGGAGCCGCCGCGTGAGGGCACATATTCCGCCACACATAGTAGCTGCCATTAACAAGAAAGATGCCGATTTCTATGCCGTTGATGCTAACAATTTTGCGTCCATTCTCTATCAAGTCATTAACTTTAGCTGCTGGGTATTTCGTTTTTACTTTACTCATGTCTACACCCCCTGTTTAACGACAGGGAATGTGTGTTGACCATATAATTCCACAGCATTATCGGCAAGAATTCGCTGTCTCAAGTCTTTGCGTATTGGCTGGAGCACCATTTTGGGATTGTCGAAATCCCAGTGTGGGTAATCCGAAGAGAACATCACCATATTGTCAGCGCCAATCATATCAAAGATCTGATTAAGATGTTCAGGCTTTGCAGGCTCTTCGATCGGTTGTGTCGTTAAACGAATATGCTCTCTAATATAATCTGAGGGCAATCGTTTAAGCCACGGGACAAGATCCCTTAGCGCTTTATAGTTCTTGTCCATCCGCCACATCAGATGTGGTAACCAGGCAATACCACCTTCTATGGCGACAAACTTCAATTTAGGGAACTTTTCGAATACACCTTCGCAAACTAAGCTATTCACGTGAGCCATATAATTTGTTGGGAGTATATTATGCCATTCCAAATATGTCGTTGGATATCCTGAAGGAGTTGGCGCTCCAGCAATGCCTCTGCCTTCTGTCCCAGGATGAACAGCAACGGGTAATCCGTTACGCTCGGCTGCTTCATAAATCGGATGAAAGCAGCGTTGACCAAACAATTGCCGTGAACCGCTGCACATAATCACTTGAATCATATCGGGATGCTTGGCCATGCGATCAATCTCTTTGGCAGCCGCCAACGGATCAGCGTGGTTCACAAGAATAGAACCTTTATACACAGGACTTGCCTTCAGCCAAGTTTCGACCAGCCAATCGTTGTAGGCACTAGCCACCACATTCCCATAATCTGGATTCGGATTTAGCGAAATTCCCAATATGCCTGAGCCTGTCAATATCCCGTAATCAATGTTGTACTTTTCAAAATGGTGTTTAAGCATATGATGCGGATCACTGCCAGGTATGCCCCCACCATTAGGAATGGCATCTTTACGCATAACACCCACGGGTGAATGCCAACCTCCGCCATAGCCTGGGCCAGCAGACAGCCAATAATCATGCCAGACTTTGGGCAAATACGGCAGCAGGTCCTTGTTATGCGCAATGGCATTATGGACATCTGCATCAATAATATTCGGTTTATTGAACATTCGAAATCGCCTCCAGGTAACGTATGAAATCCTTTATATATCTCACTATAAAGGGTCGAAATCACTACGTACATGAAGGATAATTCTGAAAATATGGATTTTTGTTATGTCAATATCTCATGAATTTCGATACTCACGAGGATTCATCCCCGTATCTTTTGAGAAGATACGCGAGAAGTAGAAAGAATCTGCAAATCCACAATCTTCTGCAATTTGTCTAATCGGCAACTTCGTGCTTTTCAACAAAAATTTCGCGCGATCTAGTCTGACTTTGGTTACATACTCAATTAAGCTTAAACCCGTATATTTCTTAAATGTAATCGATAAATAACCCGGAGATATTGAAACATATTCGGCAATTATTTCCCGAGTCATATTTTCTTTATAGTTCGCTCGAATAAATTCGGAAGCTTTTTCAATCAGACTAGCTGTTGAACTCTGTTCTAGTAGTTCCATACCCACGAGCTCATTGACTCGCTGTACGTTATTTAGAAACTCTAGTTTTACGAGCCATTCATAGCTTCTGCTTTTGGACTGCCACATATGGAAAGCTTTGCGAAACGAATCTTCGATAGTTGCTTGCCCGATTGGAAAAACTTCACCGCAGATCGGTAACTTCCCAATGCTATCCATGGATAGCATTTCCCCATTTTCCCATCGCACAAGTCGATATTGAAAATGAAACGAAAAAAAACAGACGGGATGCGCTGGCGTCGTTGTGATTCGCATGTGGGCGTTTGGCCATACTTGAAACAATTGCCCTGGATGAAGTGGGTACGGCTTGCCATCGATCTCAAGAGTGCCTGCACCTTGATACACGTACGAAAGTGTATGCAATCTTGTCTTGTCGCGCAGCAATTCGTGATTAAAGTGGTCCCAATACGCTTTATCTCGCTCTACAACATCGATAATTCTTGGGGTGAAGCTCGTCAGGAATTCATCATTCATATCTGGTCTGCCTTTTCGCGATATTGGCCTGGCGTTATTCCCTCATACTTTTTAAATAGTCGGTTGAAATAGGGAGGCTGATAGCCAACTTGGATTGCGATATCATTAATTTTCTCGTCTGTCTCTACGAGTAGCTTTTTGGCTTGATTAAGCCTATATTGTGTCAAATAGTCAATGAACGTCTGTCCAGTTACTTGCTTGAAGCCGACACTTAATTTCTTCGAATAGGTGCCATGAAGGTCAGCACATGCTTCAAGTGAGATATCCTTGGCATAAGTTGTGTGAATGGTTTGAAGCACATTTTCAACTAACTGCTTGAGCTGCATATCTTGTGTGCTGTGTAAACGATACACATAAGGCTCAATAATATGTTGCTTCATCCAAGCAAGTATGGCTTCAGGCTCACGGACTTCGGCCAGTTGTTCCCACATATCCAGCCCTTCATTCAAAGCGAGTGGGTTATACCCCGAAATCATAATGGTATTCAGCATATTACTACATAATTGTAGCAGTCCTTGTCGAACACCTAACTCAATAGCCGACTGCTTCTTGAGAATCCGAAGAAACTCATCCAACATGTGAGAAAGCTCTGGTTCATTACCTGAGCGCAATGCCTTAAGGAGGAGACTTTCTTCTTCGAAAGGATAAAGAATGGCATCATGACCGCCCGGAATGAGTTCATTCACATCCAGAATCTGCTGCTCTTCCCCTATTTTCCGGTGATTCAACGCACTACGAGTGTCATCAAATAAAAATGGAAGTCTGCGTAACTCCGAGGTACGTGCACCAACACTTACAGTTACTTCCAATTTCAATAAGCTATTTAACGTATGGGCAAGCTCTTCTGCCAAGTGAAATAGATTCGACTGCATGCTTTCCACAGTCATTTCTGAAGGTTGACGAATTAAAATCCCGAGCGTCATATCATGAAAATTAACCGTATTCACATCCAAGCCTTTACCCTTCGTTAACTCTTGGGTAATGTTCACGGCTGCGAAGGTAACGAGTTGTTCGTCACCTTGCGAGAATTTGCCTTCCGATCGATAAATACCATGCAATTGTACAGCCATTACGGCAAACACACGATCCGTCACTTCCCACCCATACTGTACCATGCGGTCTGCCAATTCATTTTCGCTTAAAAATGAAAGATGCCCTTGTAAGAGCTGTAAGAGAAAGTTCTCCCGTAAAGACGGCAATTGTTGATCAACTCTCTCTTGCAATATTTGACTTTCCCGTGAAAGATGCTTCCATTCATCAGCGATCGTTGCAAATTCATCTGTCGTAGCTGCGGCTCGACCTGGTAATAGCTGTTGCATCAGCCGTTGAACGGGTTGGTACATCTGACGATAGGAATACCATGATAGGAATAAGGCAAGCAGGATCCCGAAGCAGCCGGTCAAAATCATGAAGCGTGACACGGTCTGAACGGGTTTGGTCATTTGTTCCAATGGTGTAGCAGCGGCAATAATCCACATATTCTCAATGCGCTTCATCTGGCCGTATGAAACCGAATAGGCTTCGCCGTCCCAAGACTCAACAGCGGAAGCATGATCTATCTTCTGTTCTTTAACCGAATTCATCAAAGTGAGATCTAGCGAAGTGGGTTGATGAATATCAGTTGCCCCTAATGAAACGATGCCTCCATCCTGCTGCATTAGAATGGTCGACCCCGTCCCTTCTGAGTCTAACTCGGCAATTAGTGCATTTAACTGTTTAGCGCTTACATCAATAATTAACGCTGCCTCAGTCTCTACAAGTCCGCCAGGAATGCGCACAATCAGGGTATAGGGTACATTCTCATTTCGTGGTGTCAGGCGATTGGTCCAGTAAACATCCCGTTGGTAAGAAGCCAATGCCCGGTACATCATCTTCTCCTCCGTCGATTCAATGTTAACAATGCCCGTGCTTTCTTTAATCAGCACCTGCTGCTTATCAAGATATAAGGTAACTTCCTGAATGAGGGGGTCAGAGGATTTAATCCACGTTAAAGCTTGATAAATTGAACGCGTGCTTCGGTAGTCTTTAAACAAATCCAAGTCCTTATAACTGCTGCTTAAATTTAAATTAAATGACCATTGGGCCATGATCGATTCTAAATGATTTAAATTTTCATTGATGCGCTCCGTCGCGTAGGCAACTTGATTGCGATGTGTCTTCTGCGCCTCTGCCTCGATCTGCTGTGTACCAAGAACATACAAAATCATGCCAATGATGGCTGCTGGCAGACAAGCACTTAGGATTGCGATCAGAAATCCTTTCCGTTGATAATGTTGTCTCCGCATAGGTTTAATCCTCCTAATCAACTTAAGATGATTTATCCATTACCTGTTGTCCATCCATCATATAAGAAAAAAAAGCCGTCTGCAAAGGGAAAATAATTAAAAACAGGCCAAGAATAAATGTGCAAGAGCAGGAAATTTGCCTTACCCAAAAGTGATAGTCTTGGAAATAACCCAGAAAAACTATCTAATTGATGGAAATACACTTTATGCCTAAAGTAAAGCCAAGAGACCGACACTACTTCTGGGAAAGGTGAAAACTATGAAGAACAAAACCATGCTTATTGCCCCTCCTCATGCAGGCCAACCTGTATCTACACCAGCTCTATCCAACTGGATCCGAGTTTGGAGGGGCTTGAAACGAGACCGAATGCTTTACCTAATTGCCTCTCCCATGCTGGTATACTTCCTTATCTTTAAGTATCTGCCGATGTGGGGTGTACTCATTGCCTTCAAAGATTATTCCCCCTATCTAGGCTTCTGGGATAGTCCTTGGGTTGGATTTCAACATTTCGAAAGATTCTTTGCCAACGATAGTTTTTTCCAGCTTTTACGCAACACGCTAGCCATCAATCTACTGAATTTAGTCTTTTTCTTCCCGCTTCCCATTGTGCTTGCACTCATGCTGAATGAAGTACGGAAAGAATGGATTAAGCGAATAATTCAATCCGTTATTTATTTACCCCATTTTCTATCCTGGGTGGTTATTGTCGGGATTACATATTTGATGTTATCCACCTCTAGTGGTTTCGTGAATAAGTTTCTGGAGTCGCTCGGCTATGACAAAATCAATTTCTTAACGAGTCAAGGCTTATTCTGGGCTTTGCTCACGCTGCAATCCATTTGGAAAGAAGTAGGCTGGGGTACCGTTATCTTCTTGGCCGCAATTGCATCTGTGGATACGCAACTCTTCGAAGCGGCACGAATGGACGGCGCAGGCAGACTTCGCCAAATCTGGCACGTCACCTTGCCTGCTATCCGCAATGTTATTATTATTCTGCTCATTCTGCGTATCGGGCATATGATGGATGTTGGCTTTGAACAGGTGTATCTGATGATGAACGGCGCTGTTTCCGATGTTGCGGACGTATTCGATACGTATGTCTATCGCAGCGGTATTCAGCAAGCGCAATTCAGCTTTAGTACCGCTGTAGGTTTGTTTAAATCTATTGTAGGTGTGATTTTGGTTGTTATGACAAACCGGCTTGCCAAGAAGTTTGGCGATGACGGTATTTACTAGGAGGGCTGATCAATGACTCAACGCACTACAGCCGACAAGTGGTTTGAAGGAAGTATTTTAGCAGCATTAATCGTGGTTGCTCTGGTTATGCTATTTCCCTTTTACTATATAACTGCTGTTTCTTTTACATCACCCATTGAATACTTAAAAAAAACCGTCGTCATCTTCCCAGAAAAATGGACACTTGACTCTTATCGCTATCTGCTTTCAAATAACGTATTTATCCAAGCAGCAGGTGTGAGTACTTTTCTAGCTACCGTTGGTACATCATTAAGCTTAATCATTACTTCCGCTGGCGCGTATGCTTTATCTAGAAAACGACTTCAAGGCCGCAGAATTCTATTGATCTTAATTTTAATGACAACACTATTCAACCCAGGCATCATTCCACCTTATTTAGTTGTAAGAGATTTACATTTAATAAACACCATATGGGCACTTATCTTACCCGTTTTGACAAGTGGGTGGTATGTCATCTTAATGAAAGGATTCTTCGACAGCATTCCAGATGAGCTTGAAGAAGCTGCCAAAATTGATGGTGCAACAGATATGGGCGTTTGGTTCCGTATTATTTTACCCTTATCCCTACCATCGCTTGCCGCATTTGGCCTTTTCTATGCAGTAGCCTACTGGAACACATTCTTCTCTGCTGTCCTTTATATAACGAAGCCAGATCTTCGTCCCATGCAGATTGTGCTTCAAATGCTCCTTATTGATTCCTCCTCTTCTTCTTCCGGAGAGATTGCGAATTCAATGGCTGGGGACATTGCAATCCCGACAGACACGTTGAAAATGGCAGCTGTGGTCATTTCTACAGTACCTATACTGCTCGTGTATCCGCTGCTCCAAAAACATTTTGCAAAAGGGGTGATGGTCGGATCTATTAAGGGGTAATCTGCCCATGTGTTTCATTAGAAAATTAGTTTTCGTAATGTATGTTAGGTCAAAAAATTGTATGATATCCATGGGAGGTTGATTCACTTGATTCACTTGTACACAAAGAAAAACGTATTTGCGAAAAGTACAGTTATCGGTCTAATCGCTGCCTTAACCCTTACAGCCTGCAGCGCCGACAAAACAGCAACAACGGAGAAAAAAGCAGAACCCACCAGTAACGAGCCTGTGAAAATTTCAATTTTTACTAACCAACAAGGCGCTCAGGCTGTTGACCCTGCCAATCCAATTCTCCAAGAAATAGAAAAGAAAACGAATTCGAAACTTAACATTACCTGGGTTCCCGTGAACACGTACTCCGAGAAGACAAAGGTCATGCTTGCATCCGGTGATTTATCCGATCTTAACTTGGTTATGAATGTCTTTGATTCACAGGTTGTGCAAATGGCGACATCCGGTGCTTTCTGGGATATTACCCCTTATATCAAAGATTATAAAACGCTAAGCGCTATGCCTGCTGTCGTTTGGGACAATGCCAAAATTAAAGGGAAAAATTACGGCGTTCCTCGTCCGCGCTCGTTAGAAGGTGTTTGGGGCGTACACGTCCGTAAGGATTGGTTAGATAAGTTGGGTATGAAAGTACCTGAAACGATGGATGAGATGTATGCTGTGCTCAAAGCTTTCACAGAAAAAGATCCGGACGGCAACGGCAAGGCTGATACGATTGGGCTCACAGGCCAAGTGGATGCGGATGGTATGGGTTTATATGGATGGGTTGAAGATGTCTTTAACAACAATAATGGTTTTTGGAAGCTTGTAAATAATCAAATCACCATCGCTGCTTTAGAACCATCAGAACGTAAAGCATTGGAATGGCTTAAAAAGGCTTATGACGAAAAAGTACTTACACAAGATTTTGCCGTTATCAAGAATTCCCAAGCACGCGAGCAATATATGGGAGGTAAAGCTGGTGTCCTCGGCTCAGCACTTAATCCGCAATGGCTCTATACGGATGCTATGCGTAAAATTGATCCGAAAGCTGACTCTCTACCACTCACTTATTTAATGACACCAGAAGGCAATAAATTTGCCGCTCAAGATGTTGGGAACTTCGGTATGTACGTTATTCCTAAAACGGTGTCAGAAGCCAAAATGAAACAGATCTTAGGGTTTATGGACAAATTATTATCCGATGAAGTCGCGGATATCGCTGCTTATGGCATTCTAGACAAGCACTATACGATCAAAGATGGTTTTAAAACAGCTACAGAACAAGCCAAAATTGACAACATTCCAGACGTTTCCAATAACCTTTTACAAATCGCTCAGAAGTACGATAAATACACACGCGCTTACTACAATGGCATACCCAAAGAGTTCTATGATCGCAGCAAAAAGATTATTGATGACCGTAGTGCCTTTAGTAAACCTAATGCAGCTTATGGTCTCATCTCACAAACCAACTTAACGAGTGGCCCGGAATTGAACAAGAAAATTTTGGATATGAAAATCAAAGTAATTATGGGCAAAGAATCCTTAACGGCTTGGGATGAGTTCGTAGCGAAAACGAAAGCAGATCCAACGTATCAAAAAATTGTGCAAGAAATGACAGAAGCATACAAAAATAAATAATACGGCTAAAGCAAATAGAGATCGAAGACAAGTATTCATCTACCTGTCTCGATCTCTATTTTTCTCTATCGTTACCTCACCTAAGATCAATTGTAATAAGACTGATTTGTCTGTTGCACCTGTTCCCTGTACTTTCCAGGATTGACGCCAAACCTCTTGACGAATTGATGACTTAGATACGAAGCATCCCCAAGCCCGCATGCAGCAGCAATTTCAACAAGGCTATCGTTAGAATTCTCCAGCATGCCCTTCGCTTTCTTTAATCGAAGCTCACGAAGCATCTGCATGGGGTTCATTTGATATTGCTCTATGAAAATCTTATCTAAATAGTTGGTATTTAAATGTACGAGGTTTGCGAATGTTTTTCTCGTAATTTTCTCATGATAGGACCCATTAATAAATGAAATGACCTTTTCTAACCTTTCGTCGTTTCTACCTGCCTGGAAGATGCGACTGACCCGGCCATTATGATCCCAGCTCTCTAGTAATAAATGGACTAATTGCATGCCAAAACCTGATAACTCAAGTTCACGAAAGGGAGAGTCTTTTTTTTGCCAAGCAGCTAAAAGCTTGTAAAAAATGGCGGAGTAAGCCACTGGATCCATCAATGACATCACTTCAGGCAGGGGATATAAACGGAACAAATCAACTTGGTAGCTGTTTCTCACATCAATTAGCAACCAAAGGTGTAGACCTGGCGTTGTTGCTTTCTCAGCGAATGGTAATCCAGGAGCGTGCAGCATGACTTGTCCGGATTTCGCAGTTTGCGCCTTACTGCCATCCTCCACGTCCACCTGACCTTCCAATATAAAACTGACAACCCAAGACGGATAAATCAGGTTTTGTATATCGATGCTCTTATACGAGGATTTCTCAACCTGAAACAAGCGAATTTGCCAGTATTCGTCCATTATTCCCTTTGAATCCTTCACCAAGATCACTCCTAACCATCATTCAAGCTTTATGATTTCATCCGGTTTTCTCATACAGCATAGCACTTGCTTACCCACGATTACTAGCCCCTCTTCTTGTTATAAGGTCGTTCATATGGCTGCCATTGGGAATGCCCAGGTAAAAGATTCTGCGACTTTAGAGGGCTCGAAGTGATCCATTCCTCCTGGAGAGTTAGAACCTTTAACCATATTTGCTCCGTTTCTGCAATACCAATACGTTTCAACGATGATGGACTTTGGTTCATTTCCCCAACAATCGTCCCCATACGTTCGAGCGCTGCGTCTACTATTTGACTTCCGTAATCTCCCGAAGCTTCCATAGCATCTGAACCGATGGCTAATGTCCCATCCGAACCTGGCTTGTTGGCAAGCGAACTTAACGTTAAATCAACAAGTTCAGGACGAATGTACATTAATTGGGATATCTCATATTTGCCTGCATGATCCCCTTTATATCGGTCAGCCACTAGGTCACCATCTGTAAATACCTGTACCTCAAATCCAAACGCTTCTTGAAATAACGATGCGGTCAAGCGCAAATCATGCTCATTCCCGCCGGCATGGCCTGTTAGTACGAATGCACTTGTGAACCCTGCATTGGCAAACGATCTCAATTGGTATATAAAAAAATATAGAAGAACATGAGGAGGCATGGAGGTCATTCGTGGATTCTCCTCACCTATAACCTCATCCAGCCATCCAGCGTGGAAGCCAGTTTCATGAAGGGTATACCCTAGAGAAGGAGCAACGACACCGCCATAACGCAGTGCCGCTTTGTCGCATAAATATTCTGCTTTAATTAGATCAAGACCATACACAGCTATTTGCCCATGAGGTTCACATAACCCAATAGGAAGATACACCACAGGGCACTCTTTCATTCTGGCTTGTAGCTCCACTGGATAGCATTCCGTCCAGCGGACACGTTGATCTGTTGTCATTACAACATCTCTCCTGTTCTACCAATACTTCGTATCGTAAAAATTACGTATCCAACGATGCTTGGTTCGCAGCGCATGAAATACCTCGTCAGAGAGAGGGCTAGTCTGAAGTACCTGTAAATTATCATCAGCATGTGCTGGAATATGCATGGATACCAAGGCAGAAGTAACCGCAGGCGAGTGCAGCACAAACTTGATTGCAAGCTGCGCAAGTGTTCGCGTTTCCTCGTCCAAATAAGGTAGAAGGCGATTCACTTTCTCGATATATTGGGAGCGCGGTACATTTTCAAAGAAAGTTTTTCGGAAGTCGTTCTCTGCAAATGTTGTTGATTCTGTTAAGAAACCCGTCAATCCGCCTTCATCTAGCACACATCTTGCGATAAACGCAACGCCGTGTTGTTCACAAAGCGGTAATAAGCAATCAAGTGCCAGCGGATCGAAAATATTAAGAATCGTCTGAACTGAATCAATCGCCCCGCTCTGAACTAACGTGAGTGCTGTATCATGGCGGTGATCGTTTATCGATATACCGATCGCACGAATTTTACCTGCTTCTTTAGCACGAAGCAGCTCTTCCATCCAGTAGTCAGTCTTCTCCCAGCATGGCCAATATTGGTGCATTTGCATTAAATCTATCGACTCCACACCCAGTAGTTGTAGAGACTCATCAATATCAGATGTGACGCACCCTTTTGGGAAACAAGCCTCCACTGGTGCAGGCATCCCCCAAGTTGAGCCAGCTCCACGGGGGCGTATCTTTGAAGCGATGAAAGGGCGGTCTCCCTTCCATTGCTTCAGTGCCTTTCCAACAATATCTTCTGATGCCCCATATCCGCGTGCTGTATCAATGAGGTTAACACCTTTATCTAAACTGTGAAGCACCGAGCTAATTAATTCATTCTCATTATAAGAACCGAAAGCACCACCAAGTCCCATTGCGCCAAATCCAAGTCTAGAGATTGAATCCCCAGTAGAAGGGAAAATACTATTTTTCATAGGGATTACACCTCCTCTTTGGATTGGAAGCCCTTATAGACTGCTTTTCCATCCTTTGAGATAATCGGGCCATTCTTATAAATAGCGCCACTTCTTGGGTCTTTCGAGCCTTCTACCGCATATTGCATTACGTAAGCTTTGCGTGTACCTTGACTTCGGTTAGGTGTGCTTCGGTGGAACAACAACGAGTGGAACGCGACCATACTTCCTTTTTTCAAAGGTACTGGTGTCCCCTGTACATCCCCGTAGTAACACAACCATCCGATGTCCGTTTTCACATGTTCCACAAATCCTTTATGATGCGATCCTTCTTGAATCCAAATGCAACCGTTCTCCAGGGTAGCGTCCTCAAGTGCTAGCCAACAAGTCAAATAGTGCATAGGCTCAATCGGTGCATACCCATTATCCTGATGCCATGGAAAGTCCCTCTTCGCTTCTGGTCGTTTGTAAACGGATTGATCCCAATACAGACGAATGTCAGGCCCAAGGATCGAAGTAGTCAACTCTACAAACCGATCATCGGCTGTAAACCGCTGCAGTTCAGGACTCATGAAGTTTAAGCCAGAGGTAAAATTAATCTGATTGGGTATATTGTTAAAACCTTGTCCTGCCCCGCTGAGACGACGCTCCGATTCCTGATCAAAACCATCTATAATATTGCGTACACGATCCATTTCTTCATTTGAGAATAGATTATTAAAAATGATAAATCCTTGTTCTTGGTATTGCTGCTGCTGATCTTTTGTTAACATCTCTGATTCGCTCCCTCATTTGCTAGTATTCTTACATAGCAATCATCTAACAAAAGGCTCTCATTCACAATTTGAACGCTACGCTATTACGTTGTGTTTTTTACTCTTTTTTGGTTTTTGTGACTTATCTTCTCAGCCTGTAATCTGCACTGAAGCAGATAGGTCATTGGCGAAAGTCCAGTCTCCTCCTTGAACAAATGTCGGAAACGATTGTAACTATAGCCTACTACTTAGCCATCTCTCCAAAATGAATTTTATTCTGGTAATGTTCGTCTAAGAATCTTCGTGCCTACGCCAGTCTTACGTCAACCATCGCTTATTTAATTAACGAAGCATGGACCCATCACCATCTTATTCATAGCCCTAAAATATTCCGATGACTTTGAATGGATTTTTGAAGTCAGGCGGCACTTCATTCGTTATGTTTCTTGAGATTTATTTGCAAAATCAAATAAAAACATAAACAAAAGGGACGCCATTGCGCCCCTTTTGTTTAGTGTTTCTTTCATGAGCAAGATTACCATACCGTCATTCGCCGGCAACCTGCACAAAGCAACATTCCCAGCCATCAATGGATTTTGTCCATACCAGCACGCATCCACCTTTACCCGTTAGCAAGGCTAACCGGCTCACTGCTTGCATCTAGAGAGTAGTTGATAACAACGGTGTTGATATCTTCGTGTCTAGCAATATAACCGAGATCGGTTATCCAGTGAAATCGTTCAAAAACAATACGAATCCAAGCATTGATCTATCTTTTGTAACTCGGACTGGACGCTACATTACATTTAAAATGAATACGGCCAAGACAGCTTGGTGGACGATTAACGAAATCAACCTCTATTCCCAATAAGCTACAAAGGACTTGAAGCGTGACATGCCTCAAGTCCTTTTATATTGTTCTACTAGCCATTTATTCTAGAAGTTCTTGCGTATGCACCAAACGACGATAATCTTCGGGAGACATCTGTACATACAACTTGAAATTTCTGTAAAAGGTAGCCATACTCTGGAACCCGGAGTCATAGCAAATATCTGTTACGCTCATGCTTGTCACCGCTAATAATCGCTTCGCATGTTGAATACGAAGGGTTATTATATGACTTTTAAATTTTCTGCCTGTTGATTCCAAAATCAATCTGGATAAATGTGACTGACTAATATGAAATAATAGTGTCAATTGTGAAAGGTCTATGTCTCTTTGATAATGCTGCTCCATGTATTGTAAGACCGGGCGGATATATTCATAATTATGCATGCCATCCAACCAGGTCGAACTGCTGATCTCATTCTTGGACATTCGCAGAAGTTCTACACAAATCGACAAAAGTAAGCTCTTAACAGCCGTTCTATACCCCGGAATCCTATATTCCATCTCTTCATACATCTGCTTAATCTTCATACGCAGCTGCTCCATAACCACAGCTTTTCCATCCAGGCGATTGCGCAAATGAAAAGGGTAATATCGGAAAGGAACCATAAGTTCCGGTTCTTCTTTTGCTAACAATTCGGAATCAAAATAAAGAAATATAAACTCACAAGGATCATTGATTTCTGACTTGGCGATATGTCTCTCCAATATATTTACAATAAAAATATCGCCTGGGGTTACGGGATATACGGCGTCGCCAAAATAAAACTGCCCGCTACCTGAAAGACACAACCCCATTTCAAAGCTATGGTGCTGATGCTGCGTTTCGAATTCAGCGCTTGGCGTCCATTTAAAAATATCAATCGGCAGTTCTTTATCTTCGTATGTAATGTGCAGAATCATTCGGGTACCCTTCCCTAATTGATAATCCATTCTCTGTACTCATTGTAACAAAGAAAAGCCCAGGAAGGGAATGACTCCCCTACCTGGTTGTGGATAATACATTGACAGGCTATCCCATTACTTTCTATTGCTTTAGTTTTATGAACACTTCATAGCTTCTCCGAGCACACTCAGAAATTGCAATGGGATGAAATCCGATGACTGCAGAATAAAGTGTATCGTTAAGTGGTTTAATCCAATGCTCGGGTATCTGTTTGGCCCCTAGAGAAGCACCCATGATAGAACCTACTGTAGCACCATTACAATCCGTATCCCACCCGCCTAAAACCGATGTTGCAATCGCCTTAGTGAAATCTCCTTGGGCAAACACGAGAGAGGCTGCGACCAAAGCTGCGTTATTATTGGTATGCACGGGATCATAATGGCTGAAAGCATCCCAAACGCGTTTGACCAGTGTAAGTTGATCATTTGTACCTTGGGCAATTTCTACAGCTTTATGAATATCTTGCGCTAAACGGCAATTTCGTGGAATCTCACTCAAACCGATTTCCACAATTTTACGTGGATCAGACTCGACAAACGCAGCAGCTATCATCGCAGCAACAAACATTTCACCATAAATTCCGTTTCGAACATGAGAGAACGAGGCATCTCGCCATGCGAAATCTGCTGCAAGTTCCGGCTGACCTGCTGCTCCGTAAGCGAAGCCATCCGCTCGTATTTGTGCACCAATAAACTCGCGGTATGGATTCAGATAAGTACGCACCCAATGCTTCTTTTGACTCCAATCCACTGGTCGTTTTACTTCTCCATAATGATGGGTCACTTGGGCGAAATTTAAATAGGATTGTGTTTCCGCCGTACACACTTGGTTATAGGACAATAGTTCATGCCATAACTTGCCAATGTCCCAGGAATCCCAGTTATGTCCGTTTCTCTCCAGCATGATTAATCCAAGCACAGTGTAACGTATATCATCATCCGTTTGCATGTAGGAAATGCGCTCTCTAGTGCTCTCCTTTCCATAATGAGCCAATTCAATTCCATACTCTTCCTGAGCGGAGGATTTACCAGGTGTATAGCCATTAATCGGCCAAGCATCTGCTCCCTTGAACCAGAGATGAACATTTTCCCAGCCTGCTCTACCATGCGAACCGCCCATAAAGTTTGACCACTCCAGCGGCTTACCGAGCGCACAACCAATTGCTCTTCCGAGCCATGCTCCATTGAATTTATCCAGCCATTGTTCAGAGCTCATCTCTCTTTCTATTTTACGGGGACCAATTGGACGAAGCATGCGAATCTGTTCCAATTCATTCGGTTCATCCTCATTTGGACTATGCGCAATCAAAGAACATAAATCCTCATAAATCTTCATTAATTCAATCTGATTCTCACCTGTCGCTTCAATACGCGCGAGAAAACCATCTACATTACATGCTTCATATTTACGTTGTCTAACTTCATCTTTTAGTAAATCTTGTAAACCTACCCATCCAGCCATCTAGCTTCCTCCCATGCATTAGCTACTTCTTGTTTAAGTCTACAAGAAACTACGCCAATTTCCTTCCCATAATATGCAGCCCATTCTCATTTATTGTGAATGTAGAAGGTTGGATTCCAATCGTAAAGTTCATGCATTACACTTAAATAAACAAACAGAGAAGGAAGGAACGACTCACGATGAAAAACATTTATGTTGTTGGCAGTATTAATATGGACATCGTCAACAAAGTACATCATTTCCCTCATCCAGGAGAAACCGTTGAAGGACTACATACCGCCTACTACCCTGGTGGAAAAGGTGCTAATCAAGCAGTAGCAGCAGCAATGTCAGGTTCCAACGTCCAGATGGTCGGGGCGATTGGAAATGATGCATTTGGGACACCTCTATTAAACTCCTTACGAGACAAAGGCGTACAGGTGGGTCATGTAAAGTCGAAAGAAAGCGGATCTGGTTTAGCTTTTATTACGGTGAACGAGGAAGGTGAAAATTGTATTATGCTTTCGCAGGGAGCAAATGGGCAACTATCTGGAACTGATCTTCCCAATGAAATGTGGGACGATGCTGCATTAATTTTGCTGCAGAACGAAATTTCATGGGATATAAACCTTCAAATTATACATAAAGCGAAAGAACGCGGAATTCCAGTCTGGATGAACCCCGCGCCTGCGTTCCTATTACCCAATGACATCTATGCATCCATTCATACCTTAATCTTAAACGAAACCGAAGCTGGATTGCTGACAGATCGATTAATTGTAGATGAAAATGATGCTTTGCTGGCGATTACGCAATTAATAAATAAAGGGATTGCACGCGTCGTCTTAACATTGGGAAGTAAAGGTTTAATAATAGCAGATGAGACAAAGCAACTTACGTATTTCAATGCGTATTTGGTAAATTCAGTCGATACGACTGCTGCTGGAGATACGTTTATCGGTACCTTTGCCTCATCTTGGTTGTCTGGTCAAACACTTTGTGAAAGTATGCAGTTCGCCTCCACTGCTGCCGCAATTGCCGTTACTAAACCTGGAGCACAAGACAGCATTCCTAGCAAATCTGACATTGAAGCATTTATTCGCTCGGAACCAAGACCTAGTCAACGAATTCTCAGTTACTTGAATTGAAACCTCATTGCCCCCAAACCATTCGTTAGCAGTTTGAGAGCACTCACTGTTATCGTGCCCTACTATGTCATATATTTGCTCCAAGAGGCCACCGTTTAACCATAACCCCATAAGGTTCTATTTCTATTTTACCTTCTAGCAAGCCAAAATTCAGATAATCTCGGACACATTCCTTAAAGTTTAAAATTTGGGTAGTAGACGTATAATTAAGAAATATCGTAATCTCCATCTGGATGGTTTCTGGTCACAACTTCTACTTCAGCGGAATATGAGCCCAAGTTTCTGTTGGATCCTTAATTTGAATGCAATTTAAGAGCTGGTCCGTGTTTTCCTTCGTGAAGAAAGTACCAAAATGAGAAGAGAAGGGGGCGGCGATATGCCGCTTAAACTGGTACCCATGTACTAACAGATAGTTTTCTCATCATTATTGAATGAATGTTTAAAGCCCTACGATTTTTATCGTAAGGCTGATATTATTCAGGTTAATGTACCAACCGCCCATCCCGAAACCTTACAACCCGCTTCGCCTGCTCCGCAATCTGCCAATCATGCGTAATTACAATAATCGTCCTGCCTTGCTCGTTTAACCGCCTGAAAATATCCATAATCTCTGCACCCGTCTTCGAATCCAACGCGCCCGTTGGCTCATCTGCCAAAATAATCGGTGGATCACCTGCCAACGTGCGTGCTATCGCAACACGTTGCTGCTGTCCACCAGACAACTCCGAAGGAAAGTGCTTCCTGCGATCTAGCAAATCCACTGCTTCCAGCGCTTGTAATACGAGCGGCTCCCTCTGTTTTCTAGATAATCCGCGATAGATTAATGGTAACTCCACATTTTCATATGCGTTTAACCTCGGCAGTAGGTTGAAGCTTTGGAAAACAAACCCGATCTTCCGATTACGTATCTCAGCCAATTGTGAATCCTTCAGCGAATGAATCTGCTTCCCGTCTAGAACATACTGGCCATCGTCGGACACGTCCAAGCAACCTATAATGTTCATCAACGTTGACTTGCCGGATCCCGACGGCCCCATAATGGCGACATATTCACCCTGCGCGATAGTTAACGAAATGTCGTCCAACGCCTTTATCGTTTCGTCTCCCATGAAATAAAATTTGCTCACATGCTCAATTTGGATTAAGGCTGTCATTGTCTTCGCCTCCATTATTTGATGCCAAATAAATGAAGAATACTATGCTCCAACCTAACAACTTACCGCTTCGCCTTATAAAATTCATGATAAAGCTTCATTAACGCCCGCTTCTCAATCCGCGACACATACGAACGCGAAATGCCCAACTCCTTCGCAATCTCCCGCTGCGTCCGCTCTTCGCCGCCCAGCTCCAACCCGAACCTTCCGACTACGACTTCTTTCTCACGGTCGTCCAATATTTCCAAATTTCTGTAAATTTTTGACTTCTCGATTTTTAGTTGCACCGCATCCACCACATCGTCTGCCTCGCTGCCGAGGATGTCAATCAAAGTAATCTCGTTCCCCTCTTTATCCGTTCCGATCGGGTCATGCAGTGATACGTCTTTGCGTGTTTTCTTTAAGGAGCGCAGATGCATCAGGATCTCATTCTCAATGCAACGTGCCGCAAATGTCGCCAACTTCGTGCCCTTGTTCGGGGAGAAGGATTCGATAGCTTTGATCAGTCCAATCGTCCCGATGGAGATCAAATCTTCCAAATCTTCCCCCGTATTGTCGAATTTTTTGAGGTTGTGAACACGAAGCAACGTAATTTTCAAATAACACCCGGAATAAGGTGTCTGCATACTGCTCTATATTTACTGTTATAGCCTGATTTGACCCACTTACAAAATCGACAGCCGATAGGTGCGCAGCACTTGTTCTGCTGTAAGCTCAAGCAGTTCACTCGAACGAGACATCGCCTCCTCGAGTGTCATAGGACCATTCACAATGCTGTGAACACTGAGGATACCAATTGCATACAGGCGCTCGATGCCTGGCCCCACTGAACCGGCTAGTGCAATCACGGGAACTCCAAATTTCTGCGCTTCCTGGGCAATCCCCATCGGTGTTTTGCCCGAAGCGGTTTGCGAATCGATTCGTCCTTCCCCTGTAATCACGAGATCGGCATCAACCAAATGGTCTCGCAATCCCGATTGCGCGATCACGATGTCAATGCCGCGTTTCATTTCCGCCTTAAAAAAGGCAATTAGAACACCGCCCACGCCGCCAGCCGCTCCGGCACCAGGCAAATCATGAACGCGCACTCCCGTTTTTTCCGCAATGCGGTCTGCCCATACACGCATTCCCTGCTCCAGTTTTTCAATCAACTGAGGAGTTGCCCCCTTTTGCGGACCATAGATGTGGGTAGCTCCATTCGGTCCGAGCATTGGATTCTGCACATCGGAGGCGATGATAAACGTCGATTCAGCGACTCTTGCATCCAACCCGCTATCATCGATCGAGACGACCCTTTCCAGCTCCCCGCCGCCGCTTCCCACTGAACAGCCCGCTTCGTCCAGTAGACGTACACCTAGTGCCTGGAGAATCCCAGCCCCGCCATCGTTCGTCGCGCTGCCGCCGATAGCCAGGATAAAATGACGGCAACCAGCGTCGAGCGCATGGCGAATCAACTCGCCTGTTCCGTACGTCGTTGTATACAGGGGATCCAAATCTTCCTTGGCAAGAAGCTCCAGTCCTGAAGCACTCGCTAATTCAACCACGCCAACCTTTCCGGCATGAAGGATGCCATATTCAGCTGTAATCGGTTTCCCGAGAGGCCCTGTCACTGTTACAGACTTCTTAGTTCCGCCTATTCTTGTTAAACTGTCAAGTGTCCCTTCCCCGCCGTCGGCAACCGGTATGAGTACCGTTTCAGCATGTGGAAGACAACGCATGATACCTTTTTGAATAGCGATCGCAGCATCTGCAGCGCGGATACTTCCCTTGAACGAATCCGGAGCAATAATAATTTTCATTGGAACTTCACCGCCTTTTGAAAGCTATTTTCGTATATGGATTATCTCCGTACCAAAAAGAATGGAAGCCGTAGAGCCCCCATTCTTCTGATTAAGCAGAATTAACCGTATTCATGATATTTCCCTGTAAATAAGCTGCTAAATTCCCTACAGCAATGTCCATCAACCGGCTTCTGGCCTCGAAAGTTGCCCATGCCATATGCGGCGTTACGATGCAGTTCCTAGCAAGCAAGAGCGGATTGTCCTTACCGGGCGGTTCTACGGAGAGCACATCCAGTGCTGCTCCGGCAATTTCCCCCTCGTTCAGCGCTTCCGCCACATGCTGCTCGACCAGCAGTCCTCCCCGTGACGTATTGATGAGAAAAGCTGACGGTTTCATAAGGGCAATTCTCTCCGCATTAATCAGCCCTTCCGTCTCAGGAGTGAGCGGGCAGTGCAGGCTAATGAAGTCGGAAGTGGCAAGCAGATGCTCCAGTGGAACACGTTCCACGGATTCCTCCCTTGCTTCTGCCAGCCGGCCTTCTCTACCTGCAACCAACACGCGCATGCCGAATGCCTGAGCCAAATGGCTAACCTGCTTGCCGATTCGGCCGTAGCCGACAATCCCCAATGTTTTACCTGCCAATGCAATTTGTCTGCTAAGCGTATAGCAAAAGTCCGGTGATTCCGACCATCCGTCTGCGCTCACGCTTTCCCCATGCTTACCAACTCTGTGACATAGCTCCAAGATTAGTGCAAAAACGAATTGAGCCACAGAGTCCGTACCATACGTCGGCACGTTGGTGACAACAATCCCCTGATTGGAAGCAGCTTTAACATCAACGACATTATAGCCTGTAGCCAAAACCCCGATATATGTCAATCGCTTTAGACCGGTAAGCGTCTCTTTCGTAAGCGGCGTTTTGTTCGTCAGCACGATGTCCGCCTCTTGAATGCGTTCCTTTACGAGCTTTTGCGGTGTTCGATCGTAGACGGTAACTGTACCTAGCTTTTCCAGCTCAGCCCAGCTCAAATCTCCGGGATTTAGCGTATAACCGTCGAGCACTACGATGTGCATGCTTTCACCTCTTGATTAATACAACGTATAAATGACTTTATTCTCCGTATAAAATTGCTGATTGGTACTTCCGATAGAAAAAGCACCGAATCCTGAACGCTTAACGCCGCCAAAGGGCATATGCGCTTCACTTGCTGTACCATGATTGATATGCACCATTCCAGCTTCAAGACGCGATGCAAACTCGTTCGCATCACTTAACTCATCCGTGAATACAGATGCAGCCAGGCCATACTCGGTAGCATTTGCGATGCGAAGTGCGTCTTCTTTCGTATCGGCTTCAATGACTGTAAGCACGGGACCGAAAATTTCCTCGCGGGCAATTGTCATCTCTTCGGTTACCTTCACGAACAAGGCCGGCTCCATGTAAGCGCCTGTTTGATACGTACCACTGTTGAGCACCTCGCCGCCATACAGCAGTTTGGCTCCCTCTTCCTTGCCTAATCGGACATAGCGCTGCACAGATTCCAGCTGTTCTTTATTAACGAGCGGGCCCATATGAATACCTGACTCCCATGCCGGACCTACCCGCAGACCTTTTATCTCCTGAAGCAAGGCCTCTGTTAATTTCTCTGCCTGCGATTTAAGCACAACCACACGGCTTATAGAGGTGCATCGCTGACCGGAGCAAGCAAAGGCCGCAGATACAATCTGTTTTGCAGCTCCAGCGAGATCCGCGTAGTTTAGTACCACTGCGGCATTCTTTCCGCCAAGCTCCAACTGCGTTCGCACCAGACGCTCGGCAGCTATCTGTTGAATGCGCAGGCCAAGATCTGTAGATCCCGTGAAACTTATCCCCTTCACACGCGGATGCTTCGTAAGTGGATCACCCACGCGCGATCCTCCGCCTGTCACCATGTTCACAACTCCGTTTGGCACGCCGGCTTCTGTGAACAGCTCCATAAGCCTCGCAGACGCCCAAGGCGTTGCGGAAGCAGGCTTGAATACGACTGTACACCCGTAAGCAAGTGCAGGAGCGATCTTGCGAACCGGGGTAACAACTGGGAAATTCCACGGTGCAATGGCCGCAACAACGCCAATCGGATAACGAACAACCATATTCCGTACATTCCGGCGTTCGCTCGGAGCCGTTTCGCCTAAAATGCGTGACGCTTCCCCAGCCGCAAAGCGTGCTTCTTTCGCCGCTCGGGCCACTTCGCCCCGGGATTCGGCGATCGTTTTGCCCTGCTCGGCAGACAAACGAAACGCCACCTCGTCGCGATCAAGTTCCAGCAGGTCTGCGAAACGAAGTAGAATCGCCCCCCGTTCGGGTCCAGGCACAGCGGACCAGCTCTTAAAGGCAGCATCCGCAGCCTCAACTGCTCTGTTCACGTCTGCGGCATCGGAGTCTGCAAAGTGACCGAGTACCCTTTCGTGCTCTGCAGCGTGAACGATCTGGAAAGTGCGTCCTCCCTCAGCGGGCTTCCATTCACCGTTTATGTAATTGCCATAGTTTTGGCCGGCGGCTTCTTGCAGCCAAGTAAGCATTTCATGGTCTGACATCACACATTCGCTCCTTTCGTTACCTTAACGGAATCGTCTTCGTTTTGGACATTGCGGCGCGGCATAGTTGTTTGAGATCTTCATGCGTTGGTTTTACCGGATTGACCGGCACATTGCCCGATTGCATCGCTTCCTCGGCGATCAAATCCAGAGCCTCTTCCGTCACGCCAAAATCTGATAGTGTCTGTGTAATGCCGATATCCTCTTTTAAGCGGCGTATTGCGGAAACAGACAGCTCAGCAGCCTCCCGCAAAGAAAGGTAGTCCGTTTTCTCTCCGAAAATGACGGCAATTTCCTTGAATTTTTCCAAGTTTCCAATCAGATTGAAAGCCATAACCTCAGGTAATAGGATGGCATTTACGATCCCATGCGGAATCTTGAAATGCGCACCGAGCGGAATCGCCAATGCGTGTGAAAGCCCAAGACGAGTTGGGTTGAATGCCATAGCCGCTATCAGACTGGCAAGCAGCATATCGTGACGCGCCTGCAAATTCTCTCCTTGGACAACGGCAGTCCGCAGACTGCGGGCAATCATTTTCATGGACTGAATCGACATGCCTTCGGAAATCGGCTGCGTCGCTTTATTCACGAAAGATTCCAATGCGTGCGTCAAAGCGTCCATTCCTGTAGACGCTGTGATATTCGCCGGCAATGACACTGTCAGCTCAGGATCACATAAGGCCAGTGACGGGCAATTAAACGAGCTGCCCACGCTGAGCTTAACCTTCGCTTTTTTGTCAGAGAGCACCGACCAAATCGTCAGCTCGCTGCCAGTCCCCGCAGTCGTCGGTACGGCAATGACGTGCGCTCCTTTGCGCGGTACTTTATTAATGCCCACGTAATCGCGAATGTTGCCTTCATTGCCCAGCATTAATCCGACAGCCTTAGCTGTGTCAAGCGAGCTCCCTCCGCCAATGCCGACAACCAAGTCACATCCTTCAGCCTTCGCCAGCTCCGTTGCCGCAGCGACCGATTCAATATTCGGATCGGGTTCAATGTCCGAGTAGATGACGTACGGAATTCCTTCTTCACTTAGCGGTGTCGTCAGACGGTCGACGCCTCCTGCCTTGAGGACGCCAGGATCGCTGACGATAAGAACCTTGTTTCCTCCAAGCTCGCGAACGTGATGGGGCAGCGTTTTCGCAGCCCCATTGCCAAATTCGATTACCGTCGGTAGTTCATAACGAAAAATCCGGTTTATCATCTTATTTCCTCCCTCTATGTTCAATCCACATTCTTTGGCAGCGAAGCTACCACTTTAAATCCTCGATCATGCCTCCGGTCCACATGGAGACCGTATTCATTTCCGTATAACATTTGTAATCGCTCATGAATATTTTTTAAGCCAAGACTCTTTTTCTGCTCGGCATGTTGTCCTGCAGTCTTGTACAACGCGCTGCGAATAGCTGCCAATTTCTCGTCGCTGATTTCTGCTCCATCATCTTCCACGCCGATATGAAGCGCTTGCTCGTCTACGGCTGCCCAGATCGTAATCGTTCCTTGCTCTTCCTTCATCTCGATACCATGGTAGATCGCGTTCTCCACCAACGGCTGAATAATTAGCTTTGGAATCTGGTAATTCATCGTCTCTTCAGGAATGCGGGCTTCGAGCTCGAAGCGGTCTCCATACCGAAATTTCTGAATGCTGATGTAATCTTTGACATGCTGAAGCTCCTCATAGAGGCTAACGATGGGTGCTCCTTTGATACTGAAGCGAAAAATCTTCGCAAGACTAACTGCCATCTCCCCAATATCCGGCGCTTGATGAAAATCAGACAACCATTTGATGGACTGCAGCGTGTTATACAGGAAATGAGGATTAATTTGCGCTTCAAGCGAGGCGAGCTCTGCTTCTTTTTGCTTCAAATTCGATACAAATACCGTGGAAATTAAGTTTTGGATGTCTCCGATCATGATATTGAAATGCTCATTGAGCTTTCCAATTTCGTCAGAATTGTCCACCTTGGCCCGAACCGACATGTTGCCTTCCGCTACCTTTTCCATGAGCCGGATCAAGTTGGAAATTGGACGTGTGATGCGCCGGCTTAGAAAGTAAGCGATAATGGTGCTCATCACCGTCATGATTAACACGGAAATCAAAATAATGTTTTTGACTCTAGATGCATCGACGAACAATTCGTTCGCAGGAACAACTGTAATTATTTTCCACCCCGTCGTATGGATGGTTGCAAACGCGACCAACTTTCGAGCATCGGGTTCATCGGTAAAATAATAGCCGTTATCCTCGGCAAACACGGGCCCAAACTGCGCGCTTTTCGCTGTCTCCAGCTTTTGGGTTACAAGCGACTTGTCACTTATGGAAATGACGTTGTTCGCATCATCCAAAATCATCGTGTAACCGTTTGGAGCCACACGGCCAGTTGTATAAATGTTCTCTAAAGTTCTTTCATTGACGTCCATCCAAAGAATACCGATTTGACTTCCGTACGAGTTGCGAATTTTTTTCAAAAAAGTAACCACATTGGCATTTGAGCTAATGGTATACCCGCCTACTTTGTGGGAAGGCGACCACTTGGCATCTGCCGAATCGGATTCGCTAAATGACTGAAACCATGGAAAATCAGTAAAATTAGGCTTTTCTCTTAATTGGTTAGCCGAGGAGAAGTAGGTCCCATGCGTATCAATAAAATACATGCCGTTAATATCGTTACGATAAATCGTATATTTATTCATCTCATCTTCGACGCTTCGACTGATTTGGCTTTTTTCATAATCAGATGCAGCCGGATACGCTTCAATTTGCTTTTTGATCGGGTTAGGCAGGTTAAAAGAGTCGTAGAATGCGGTATTAACCGCCTTCTCTGCATCCTCCAAAATGACTTCCGAATTTAGAGAAAGCTGATGAACGGTTTGCTGAATCGAACGGCTCAAGTTATTGTTGATAATATGTGTTGCGACGCTATAAGCGAAATAACTGACAACCGTCAGCGGCAATACGACCAGACTCAGAAAGGAGAGCATCAGCTTGGTGAATAAATTGAATCGAGCCTTTTTCATGGCGCAAGCTTCCTGAATTCGCTGGGTGTCATCCCCATATGCTTCTTAAACATCTGTCCGAAGTGACGGAAATCTTTATAGCCTACCGCTTCCGCAACTTCGTAGTTTTTCAAGCCTCCTGCCGCAAGCAATTCTTTGGCCTTCTCAAGACGCAGGACCGCCAGAAAATCCGAGAAGTTGCTTCCCGTTTCTTGAACGAATAAGTAACTAAGATAGCTGCGGTTTAAGAACACACGGTTCGCTGCGTCCGCAAGCGAAATGTCTTCCCCGTAATGCTGATTAAGAAACTCGATCACATCGCGGATGACTTTACTGTATGGTTTAGGTAAATGCTGATGTAAAGTCTGTACAGACTCCTGGAATAACGCTTCCAAGCTTTCTACGGCGTCATTCAACGTATCGGACAAGTACAATACTTCACGCACCCGCTCCCGCAGGTCCGTCTGACTTTCACGGCTGCGTTCCTTCTGCAGTAGTTCCAGCGATTCCGCCAGCTTCAGATAAAAAAACTCGATACTTTCCGGATCGTACATACTGTCATTGGAAAAACGTGTCTTTAATTTCACCAGTTCGTCGAGCAGCGGCTTCGTACTGCCAAGCTGAAGAGCCTGCGTTATCGTTTGAATGGTTTCATTTCCCGAAAATGTCTTACCGGTCGTCTCCTGATTGAAAGTGAAGATCCGTTTGGCCGGACTCAGCAGGCGCAATTTCAACGCGCGGTCGGCATCGCGATAAGACTGGCGCAGCCCCTGAATGCCGGAAGCTATACTTCCGACTCCCCAAGTAGTGGGCACACGTAGGTAATCCAGTACAGCGGCTTGCGCCTTCATAACAAAGTCCTCCATCGGTCTGTGATCGCTCTTATCCTGTCTTAAAACCAAGACGAGACTTCCAGGGCGAAGATCGACAAGTTCACCGCTGCCTTCTGTCCGAAGCAGTTCTTCTAGAATGTTCTGTACGGCAAAATGGAGCAATCCGCCATCGCGGAATAAAGTACTTTTTTCTTTAAAAGAATTAATTTTCACCACAGTAACGGCATTTCTGCCATAAATGGAATCATTTAAGCCTAGAACATGCTCATAACGCTTAAGTTCTTTCTCTCCGGCTTCGCCGAACAGCAGTTCTTTCAGCACCTTTTGTCTGGCAATGCCAACCGATTGCTGGAGGAGGTGTGACATTTGATCTTGCTCCCGAATTTTGCCCCGCTCGTCAACAATCTCTTGCGTCACTTTATCAATCGTTTGTCCCAGGGACTTACTGTCGATCGGCTTGAGCAGATAGTCCGTTACTCCGATAGCAATCGACTTTTTGGCATAACTAAATTCATCGTAGCCTGAAATAATGACAATTTTTATGGCAGGCCATCGTTCCTTAACGATTCGCGACAACTCCAAACCGTCCAGTCCCGGCATTCGGACGTCTGTCAGTAACAGATCCGGCTGCCGCTCCTCAACCATCTGAAGCGCAACTCTCCCGTTCGGGGCCGTATTAATTTCGCCAATTCCATAGTTGCTCCAAACTATCGCCTTCTGAATACCCATCCGCATCAACGGTTCATCGTCTACGATCAATGCTGTCAACATGCTCTTGTTCCCTCCTGCAATGGATACTTGTTTTCGGACGATCACTTTGCTAACTATAGAATTCAACGAAACTAATCCTTTCCCTCTTAAAAATTGCTTAGATTACTCGTATTCCTCAGGTAAAAAAAGGTATGGATCACCCTCGTGTTACACGGCTGACCGCCGCAAAGTCCAGCTCACCGCTTTCCTTTGCAGCCATTTCATATAACTGAAAAGCGTGCGAGGTGACAGGCATCGGTTGGCCTGCAGCTTCCTGAAGCGCAATGCCGATATCCTTTTTCATGAGATTAAGCTTAAAGCCCGGCTGGAAATTACGCCCCGCAATCGCTTGCACTTTGTTCGCAAACATCCATGATCCGCCGGAGGAGCTGCCAATCACTTTCTGTAAAGCGTCCAAGTCCACATCAAGCTTCTCTGCTAATGCGATAGCCTCGGAGGCAGCCAGCATATGCACGGCGGCGAGCATCTGGTTGATCGCCTTAACCGCCTTGCCCCCGCCGATGGCACCGACAAGATGTACCGTCTGTGCCATCTCTTCAAGGATCGGCTGTGCCAGTTCCAATGCCTCCTCGCTGCCGCCAGCCATTACCGTGAGCGTCCCTTTCTCCGCACCAATCGTTCCTCCGCTGACTGGAGCGTCCAAAACCAGAGCTCCTTTGGCAGCAAAAGCTTCCGCAACCTCCTTCATCGCACCTGGAGAGCCGGATGTCATCTCAAGCAGCAGTTGACCTTCTCTTACCTCGGCCTGCACCTCTTCGGCCAGAAGCACCTGCCGCATTTGCCGATCCTCCGGCAATATGCTGATGATCGCGCCGGCAGCGGCAATCGCCTCCGACGGGGATGCGTGCACCTCGGCTCCCAGCCTGCGAAGCTCTTCGGCTGGAGCTGGGTCGCGGTGAACGGTTACATGCAGCTTAAAACCTGCTCTCGCCAAATTTTTGGCCATCGGCAATCCCATTGCACCTAGCCCAAGAAAAGCGATTTGGCGCATATCTAGCGGATTCATCGTGATTTCCCCCTTTGATGTGAATGTAATGATTGAATAAGGAAAAACCCCGGTATAACCGGGATTTCCATACTTAGTAGCCGGCAACGGACGCATCGACGGACATGCCCATTTTATCGTACAGTTTGCGGCGGCTCTTCTTATCCGCTTCCATTTCTTGCGTTGCATATTTGGCTACATCCCATGCTTTTTCAATCGGCACAACAACGATTCCGTCGCCGTCCGCTACGATGATGTCATTAGGCCGTACAAGCTGGCCGTTAATGTTAACCGGAATATCTTTGGCCTGGAATTCAACACGTCCTTGCACCATCGTTTGTGACACGTGACGAGAGAAAACCGGCACCTGATTCAAGATCAACTCATCTGTATCACGCGCACCACCATTCGTAATGATGCCACGGCAGCCTTGGCTTTTATATTCCAGTCCGTTATTGGAACCGATAATCCCAACGTTCGTATCGCTAGCGTCAAGTACGAGGACATCGTCTTCACCGATTTCTTTCCCCCAATGATACGTTGCGACATTGCCGTACCAGTGATTGGAAAATTTCGTGTACGCTTCAGGCTCCATTGTAGGGATCGTGCGGTTTGTCGGCACGAATTGAACCGTTTTGGCAAAACCGCAGAAGCAAGTACGGAAAAGTGGCTTAATCGTATCTGTATGAATACTGCCCTGGAAATGCATCATGTTCCAGTCCATCCCGTCACGCACATCCGCAACGCGTAGCTTACGGTAAACTTCCATCAATTTTTGCTTTTCTTCTTTTGTCAATTCGATCATTTTCAGTCACCTCTACAATGGATTTGGTTGTTTCATTTGCAGGCTATATCCAAGAGCGATTCGGATTAAAGCTTCAAACCGCTCGATGCCACACTTTCAATGACATATCGTTGCAGGAAAAGGAACAAAACGACCATCGGAATGATGGTTAATGTTGCAAGGGCAAGGCTGCTTCCGATGTAGGTTCCATTTGGTCCTAACGTGAAGTTCGCCACGCCGATGGATACGGTGTACATGCTGCTCTTCGATAAGATGAGGAGCGGCCAAAGCAGCTCGTTCCATTTATGCATCACTGTAATGATGGATAAGGTAGCGATAATGGGTAAAGTCAGCGGTAAATAAATTTTCATAAATATTTTAAAATGATGGGCTCCGTCCATTTTGGCTGCTTCCCCTAACTCATTCGGCAGCGAATCCATGAACTGTTTGACCAGGAATACACCGAATGGATAAGCGAGTGTCGGAAGAATGACCCCAATGAAAGAATTGATGAGATTCAGTTCGTTAAACACCAGAAAGCGTGTAAACACAATCACTTGGTCGGGTACCATCATGGCGGTAAGAATGATCAGCAGCCAGATCTTTTTACCTCTAAACTCCCCTTTGGAAAGAGCATATCCTGCCAGCGTGGCGCCTAAGATATGACCAGCCACGGAGCCGGCGACAATAATCATCGAATTTATATAGTACGTGCCTATCGGCAGTGACTGAAAGATCAACGAAAAGTTTTTCCACCCGAACTCTTCCGGAACGATGCGAGGAGGGAAGCTAAGCCCAAAATTCGCATTAACGTCCAGAGAAATGCCGATCATCAGCACAAAGGGATAGAGAAAGACCACGGCCAGTGCCGAAAGAACGAGCAGCCGGATGATTTCCAGCGATTGATTGTGTCTTGTCATTGGAACCTGCCTCCTTTCATCGTTCCGATCTCCGGGAGATCTTCAGATTGATGACGGTGATGATCAGAATCATCAGGAACAGTGCGACCGAAGCCGCTGAACCGTACCCGTACTGGGACTTCTCCATCGTTTCTTCATAGAAAAAGAGCACGATCGTTTGCAGCGAACGGAGCGGACTTCCGGAGGCCCCGCCGAAGGTATACACATCATCGAATCGCTGGAAAGCGCCGATTACGCCTGTTATTAGTAAAAACCACAGGATGGGCTTGACGCCGGGTATCGTGATATACCTCATTTCCTCCCAGCGCGAAGCGCCGTCCACACGGGCTGCTTCATAATAATCTTTGGAAATCGACTGCAGGCCCGCCATCCAGATCAGGATGTTAAAGCCGACTGACTGCCACAGCGCCAAAGCAATGACGACCCATTTGATCAGCGTCGGATCACTCACCCATTGCTTCGGCCCGATACCAAACCAGGAGAGCACATAGTTAACCGTTCCTGATTGATCGGGGAAAAACAGGACCTTAAACACCAGTACAACAGCTACCGCCGACGTCACGTTCGGCAAAAAATAAATCACCTTGAGCAGCCCTTTTCCATACACAGCCCGGTTTATCATGGCTGCCAGCAGAAATGAAAGTGGCAGCCCAAGCAGTAAACCGAACAATCCGATGTACAGGGTGTTATAAATCGCAAGGAAGAAGTTCGCATCTGTCAGAAGATGTTTGTAGTTAAACAATCCTGCGAATTTCTCCAGACTTCCGTCGTTCGAAACGTAGAAGCTGAGGAGTAATGTTTTGACCATCGGGTAATAGCTGATCAATGCCAGTACGCCTACTGTCGGAAGCAGATAAAGGTACCAGGTAAACTCCTTAAGGAGTTTACCCTTGAGAGGAGAGTTGCCTTTGGAAACCTGAAGAGCCTGCTTCGCATCTGTGACCGCACTCGCGTATGTCGTCGGTTTCATGAGTGAACCCTCCTTTTAGCGGCTTTACGGTTTGTGAGCGAGTTACTTCTGGTCGGCGGCTTTATTTTTGGCGAACTCATCCACTACCTCTTTTTGTGCGGTATCCAGCGCTTCTTTTGCCGGCGTATTTTTCAATAGCACCTTTTCCAATCCCCGTGTCAGTGCGAACTTCGCTGTCGTGAACCAGATCGGAGACATGTATTGCGCTTGGCTTACCATTTTGAACATCTTCTCGTCGTTCGCATCCGGCTTGTAGTCTGGTCCAAGCGATTTCGTCGAAACCGGCATCGTGTTCTTGGTTTCCCAAAGGAATCGCTGTCCATTCCCAACGGACATCCACTTCACGACTTCCCAAGCAAGATCTTTATCCTGCGTGTTCTTAACCATTTGTACGCGAATTCCGCCGAGGAAACCGCCGGTTCCTTGAGGACCTTTCGGAATCATGGCCACATCGTACCTGTCGAGCATTTTGAGTGATTTAAATTTTTGCAGCTGTATAGCAGGCAGATTAATGTACATAGCGATATTGTTCTTTGGTGTGGACCACTTCTCGGCTCCTTGTCCTTGAATCATGCCCGGAGGTGTGAAAGGAATTAGCGATTTGTAATAATCAGCCGCCTTTACCATGCCATCACTGTTCAATGTGACTTGGTTTAGATATTCCTTGTTGCCCATTTTACCCATGTCGGCGCCGAACGTATTGGCGATAATTGAGACGGCGTATCCTGCTTGGTCACCAGGAATGCGAGTATACACTCCGTAGGTTTGCTCACCTGTTTTTGGATTTTTGCCAGTTAGCTTTTTCGCTTTGTCGAGCACTTCGTCCCAGGTTGGATTTTCGGAAAGTGGCTGAACACCGTAATCGGCAAAGATCGTTTTGTCAAAATAAATCCCCGAGCCGTCTACGGCGATCGGCAGCGCATTATTGACTGTTTTCCCGTCCTTATCAACTTCCAATGGACCAGTCAACAGCGTCGGCGATAAATACAGTTCTTTGCTCCACTCTTTATCCTTTTCCAAGAAAGGAGTCAGGTCTTCACTTAAGCCCTGGTTCCACATAAATTTGCTGTCCGATTCAATGGATACATCAATTTGGCGTGATTCCACCAGCGCTTTCGCTTTGGCTTGATGATCTTTATACGGATAAGTGACAACCTCGAAGTCGATGTTCGGGTAATCCTGCTTGAGCCGTTTCTTCAGCTCGTCAGCCCCGTATACCATTTCCCCCGTGAGCGGGTCTGGTGCTGTTTGATCGTTTAAGCCGACAAAGCCAATGCGGATTTTACCTTTCAATTCCGGTTTTGCCTTAATTGGAGACGTCGACTTCCCTACCGCCTCTCCTGCTGCGTTTCCACTTTGCGCAGAATCCTTGCTCTCTCCACTGCTGCAGCCTGCAGAAGTCACTAGAAGCATTGTTGCCATCGATAACGTAAGCCATTTGTGTTTCATTGATTCGGCCTCCCTTGTCCTCTTGTTTACGGCACCGCTTACATCCTTATTGTAGCGGAGCCTCGACATAATTGTTAGGCGGCCTCGTTTGGATTATGTGGGTTATTTTTGGCTTGTTTCTATATCAACAACAATGCCGTCTAGTCTTCCTGATTCACGAATAAATGCGGAGCATGCTTGATGTTCTGGATTCACTTCATAGGCTTGAAGCGCCCCCCGATTTTCAAAACGGATGGTCAGAACGACCTGAAACCCCTGATTTCTATCGGAAAAATTGAGACCGGCCTGCAGGTCCAAAACGCCCTCTAAATGATTCCTTAGTGACTTAAAACGTTCAATCACTTTATGTAATTGTTCGTTTGTCGTACTCTCCATAAATTTCAGCAGTATGATATGATCCAGCATGATGGTTCCCTTTCTTCCCCAAAATGTGTTTCCATCTTTCTAAACTTCGGAGCCTTTGCTAACTGAAACATTCTGCATAGCGGCTTCGCTAAGCTGCAAACCGTATTTTATGCCAATGTCATTTAGCTCAGTGACCACTTTCAGAGGAAGCTGGATGCCTTCTTGCTTACGGGCTTCCGTCTGTCTTTGTTCAATTTCCCCGGGCACCAAAATTTCCTTCACACCGGCCGCCTTAGGTTCATTTTTTATTTGGCGGATGTACTGATCGACCCTCTGTTTAAACAGCTCAAGCGGAATGAAACGGCTAATATCTATAGCGATGAAAAAGTGACCTACATTTTGCGGTTCATTCCAATTTTCATACATGTTGTTTACATACTGTCCATAACCGGCTCCTGTTAACACTCCTGACAAAATATCAATAAACATCGAAATGGCGTAGCCCTTTGGACCTCCTACCGGCAGAACGGAACCTTCCAACGCAGCCTCCGCATCGGTCGTCGGGTTTCCCTCTTTATCGATTGCCCAGCCTAGAGGAATCGCATCTCCCTTTTGTGCGGCGACGATGATTTTACCTCTGGCGACAACACTTGTTGCCATGTCTAAAATAAAGGGATTCTCCTCGCCCGCCGGAACGCCGATACATAAAGGATTGGTGCCGATGAAAGGACGAACTCCACCCGTCGGCGGCATTGTCTGGGAGGCGTTCGACATCACGAGCAGAATCAGATTCTGTTCAATCGCTTTCTGCGCATAGTACGCTCCGGTACCGAAGTGGTTGGAGCCCTTCACCCCAACAACAGCCGCACCGTATTGCTTAGCCCTTGCCATCGCCAAATCCAGGGCATAGCTTCCCACCACAGAGCCGAAGTTATTACTCCCATCAAGCAAAGCGGTGCTGCCATGCTCGGATACGATCACAGGCTCAGTTTGAGGGTCCATCATCCCTTTTTCTACACGCTTCAAATAGATCCCCGTACGCACAACGCCATGAGATTCGACTCCGCGAAGATCCGCCTGTATTAAAGACTCCGAGACGATGGATGCACGGTCCGCAGGCACGCCTGCGCGAATGAATACGTCCCGGCAGAAGGATTGCAATTTCTCCCAATCATAAGTAAGCGGTAAGCTCATAGCCCTTCACACCCCTTCTGTTTTAAAGTTTGATCCACCCAATCGCGGTTCACCGTGCCATCCTCGATGGACTGTAAAATTTGCTGCTCACGAACCTGCTGCTCGCGAATGAGCTTCAACAAGCTTTCCGCTTCTCTGAGCGGAACGATGGCTAAACCATCTTCGTCACCGACGATAATATCGCCCGGCTCGACAATCATCCCCCCAACAGAGACGGAAACGTTAATTTCTCCAGGTCCATCCTTGTAAGGCCCGCGATGGGTAATCCCTCTCGCATAGACAGGGAAGGTGTCATTCGAGAAAGCAACTGTATCACGGATGGCGCCGTCAATAATGAATCCTGCGATCTGCTTTTTCTGAGCGAGACGAAGCATAATTTCGCCAACGATTGAATTGGTTGTATCCCCGCCAGCATCAACAACGATAACATCTCCAGGCTCTGCCAAGTCGATCGCTTTGTGCACCATCAGATTGTCACCGGGTCTTGTCTTAACGGTTAATGCAGCGCCGACCAGTTTGCTGCCAGCTTGGTGGTATGGACGCAGCCCTGAACAAATGGCATGCAGACGATTTAAATTATCACTAATGTGCGGGGTAACGACATCTTGAAACTGATGAAGCAATGCAGGGCTCGGGCGCTCTGAACGCTGAAGAATTCGAAAACCTAAATTAGGCATAAAGGCACACTCCTTAGAAAGTTTTAAAATAAATTCGGCTGGACGATTGTAAGTATAATTACGGCTGTTAATCAGTTTATCGATTTAGGAAATCGATTTACAAGTAAAATTTAACATGTTTATTTTATTTCAGCAAGCGGTTTCAGTAAAAAAACTAAAAAAAAAGACCTGACGGAAATAATCCGTCAGATCTTAAAGCAACCAATTTCATGCCCACTGAAAATTCAAACTTCCCTATCTTTCAACACACCAGTAAAGGGAAGTTTTCTTGTTAAAAGGTCAAGAGAGGACTGGGAATGCCCATTCCCCTCAATTAAAAAAGCGTCAGTCATAAATGACTGGCGCATCGTTCATCATTGATGGTCGCCGCTTGACTGTCTGACAATCAAACTCGGCTTTAACACGACATGCTTTGGTTTGCGGGCTGTTTTAGAGTCAATTCGTTGGATCAAATTTTTGGCTGCAATCCTGCCCATCTCATAGGCCGGCTGTTCGATCGTCGTTAATGGCGGATTAAGATGCTTGGCCCAAACCGTCTCGTCATACCCAATTAACGCGACTTGCCCCGGAACTTCGACTCCAAGCTCCTTAAAACCCTCCAGGATTTCCAATGTCATCATATTGTTCGTGGAAAAAACAGCATCCACGTCAGGTTTCTGTCTGAAGTAATCTATTATGGCTGCCTTCGCTCTTCCGCTTGCATTGTCAACTTGAATAACGGATTGCTCCGTGACTACAAGTCCGTTCTCGCTCATCGCCTTTTTGAAGCCTTGAATACGTTCCTGCCACGTACTGATGCCTTCCGGCTCGTAGACGAAGCAGACCAGTTTGCGTCTGCCCCTCTCAATAAAATGCTCGACAGCAAGTCTGGCGCCCTGGATATTATCCACGACAACATCGTCAACATCCAAATCCGAGATGCGGCGATTGATGACAAGAAAAGGGTACTTCTTCTGTACAATTTCCGTATACAATTCTTTATTGTTAACAGTCGGGTTGACAATAATGCCATCCACCTGGCGCATTTGCAAACCGTCAATCAAGCCTGCTTCACGTTCGGAATCTTCATTGGAGTTGCATACCATGAGACTATACCCTGACTGACGGCAAGTATCCTCAACACCTTCCAATACCCGAGACCAGAACGGATTGCTTAAATTAGAAAGAACAATACCGATAATGTTCGTCCTCATTTGCTTTAATCCTCGCGCCATAGGGTTCGGACGATAGTTCAAATCGCGTATGATCTTTAAAACCTTCTCTTTGGTTTCTTCAGTCGCCTGCGAATAGTTCCCGTTGAGGATTCGTGAGACCGTTGTTTTGGATACACCAGCCATTTTAGCCACATCATCGATGGTTACTTTCAATGAAATTCCTCATTTCAATCCGTGTATGTTGCTTAAGCAACGTTTTCATCTAATAAATATAACAGATTGCCCCCTACAATAAAAGGCGGATATTTACTTGCCTCAGAATCAGTTGGCAGGTAAATATCCGCTTGTTCAACGAACTGTCGGTTCAGTTCTTGTATTAAATAACCGTATGATCCAGGGCCTTGCCCATTGCCTCATAGATTCTTTTCCTCCCTGCTTTATCGCCTTTCAATTCTTGATGGGCATACTTTGCCACCTCATAGGCAAGCTTTCGAGGCACAACGATAACGCCGTCGCCATCAGCTACGACAACGTCGCCGGTTCGAACGACAACACCGCCGATATTCACCGGCACGTCTAGCGCGTCGAAACGGATACGACCTTGATCCATTTTCTGCGAAATGAATTTGGACCACACAGGTACTCCCTGCAAAATACACTCATCCGTATCCCGTACACCTCCGTTGCTCAAATACCCGACGATCCCATCCTTCATCCCGCCTAACGTATTGTTGGAGCCCAGTATGCCCACGTCTACGCCATTTTGGTCAATAACCATGAAGTCGCCCTTTGTAATGCTTTGGTGCCACGGATCGTAGCATACTTCCTTGTAGTACCATTTCGCCCACTTCGTATATTCTTCCGCTGTCATGCTAGGCACGGCATCTTCATAAGGGACATATCGGGCTGTTCGGGCAATTCCGACAACACGTGTTCTGAACAGCGGACGAATTTCATAGTGGACAGATCCATAATGATGCATCATATTCCAATCCATGCCATCGCGCACATCCGCAACTCTTAGATCTTTGTATAGCTCCAAAATCTTCTCTCTGTCGTCCATGTTCATTCATCCCTTCGGTATGTATTTTAGTAGTTAAATAACGGTGTGATCCAATTCTCTATTCATCGCTTCATAAATTCGGCGTCTGCCTGCTTTATCGCTCTTTAATTCCTGATGCGCGTATTTCGCAACTTCAACAGCGATTTTCCTCGGCACAACAATGACACCGTCACCGTCAGCAACGATCACATCGCCTGGATGTACAACGACGCCTCCGATATTAACCGGCACATCATTCGCATCGAATTGGATTCGTCCCTGATTCATTTTCTGGGAGACGAATTTGGACCAAACCGGAACCTCCTGCATAATTAATTCGTCCGTATCGCGCACACCGCCGTTCGTGATAAACCCAACGGCTCCCTGCGAGAAGTATTGCAGCGAGTTGTTAGAGCCAAGAATTCCTACATCCACACCGCTCTGATCGACAACGACGAAATCGCCTGGTTCGGATGCTTTCATTCCTTTATTATTCGTAATATTCGCATAATACCACTTGGCCCACTCCGTATATTCGTCAGGTGTCATTTTCGGAATTTCCCCCTGATAAGGAATGTATCTGGAGGTTTGCGCAATGCCAACCGCTCTAGTACGGTAAAGCGGACGGATTTCGTGGTGTACGGTACCATAATGATGCATCATGTTCCAATCCATGCCATCCCGGACGTCAGCCACTCGCAAATCATTGTAAAGCGCCAACAATTCCTGTTTTTCCTCTTTGGACATTTTATCCTTGCTCATTTGCTCACTCTCCATTGCCTAGATTTATATTTTCATCCTTAAACATGATGTACAGCTGCATCTTTAAGGAATAAAAATCTGCCGCCAAACTTCTTTAAACACAAACTTCTAACCTTTCAATCCTCCTGTAGAAATGCCTTCAATCAGATATCTCTGGAAGAAGATGAACATCGCAAATACAGGAACAAGGGATAGGATGGACATTGCGAACAAAGCCCCCCAGGAGTTATCCCCCATGGAATCGGTGAACATTCTAAGCGCTAAAGCAATCGGAAATAATTGAATATCGCTGATATATAAAAGCTGACTGAAGAAATCATTCCAGGTCCAAATAAACGTAAAAATCGAAGTCGTCATTAAAGCAGGAACGGTAAGCGGGATCATGATATACCAATACATTTTAATTGGACCGCACCCGTCAATCTCAGCTGCTTGATCTAATTCCCGAGGGAGAGAGCGGATGAATTGTACGATTAAGAAAATGAAAAAGGCTTCAACACCGAGGAACTTCGGCAGTATTAACGGCAGATACGTATTGATCCAGCCAAATTTATTAAACATGATATACTGCGGAATGACAGTCACGTGAAAAGGAAGCATCAACGTCATGAGCATGATAGCGAACAGCACTTGTTTCAGGATGAAGTTAAGCCGGGCGAAAGCATAAGCCGCCATCGAACTGGAGATCAAATTTCCGATGATGCACATGGCTACAAGAAAGAAAGTATTCAGAAAAAAATGGCCAAACGTCACTCCGGATAAGCCAGCCCATCCTTGCTTATAATTATCAAATGTGATTTTTCCCGGGATCAAGGACGTATTCGTGAAAATTTCCGTATTCTCTTTGAACGAGCTCACGAACATCCATAACAGCGGATAAATCATGATGACACAACCGGCTATAATACTTGCATGGAGAACATAACGGGATGCTCTGCTCATAACCAAAAGGATCACCCCTATTCCTGATAATAGACCCATTTTTTCGATGTAACGAAAAGCAGCGATGTCACAAGCGCAATTGTGACGAGGAGCATCCATGCCATTGCTGCAGCATAGCCCATGTCAAATTGGGCAAATCCTTTCTGGTATAGATACAGGGTGTAAAACAAGGTGGAATTCAGCGGACCGCCGGTGCCGCCGCTTACGATAAACGCTGGTGTGAAGGCCTGAAAGGCATGAATGATCTGCATGACAAGATTGAAAAATAGAATAGGAGTGAGCATAGGAAACGTAATATTCAGAAATTGCCTGAATGTACTAGCCCCATCGATTCTCGCTGATTCATATAAATCAACCGGAATTTGCTTTAAACCGGCCAAGAAGATCACCATAGCGGAGCCGAATTGCCACGTTGACAATACAATCAAAGTGTAAAGCGCCGTGCTTGGGGTAGCTATCCAGTTAATGCCTTCTGCCCCAAATACATGCAGGATTCTGTTAATCAAACCTTCACCGCCAAAGATTTGCCGCCATAACAAGGCAATGGCTACACTGCCGCCAAATAATGAAGGGACATAATAAATAGCCCGGTATACTCGTAGACCACTTATTCCCTTGTTCAACAGAAGCGCAACAGATAGGGCGAATGAAAGAGCAAGTGGAACAGCCAACAGCACGTAACTGGTTGTTACTTTGATGCTTTCCATATATTTCTTGTCATGAAACATTTCGGTAAAATTGCTGAGACCTATCCATTGCGGCGGTGAGAATAAATCATATTTGGTAAATGCCAGGTAAAGTGAAAAACCCATTGGGAATGCGCTTAAACCAATCAATCCGATCAGCCACGGCGTTAAAAATAAGTAACCCGTACAGTTGTTTTTCAAGAACGTCTTAATGGCAGTCATGATTTCACTCCCAATGTTGCGGCCGAATGCGCCTGTATGTCGTTAACATCCGGCCGCAAGAATGAATGTTGTAATTTGCTTAATTATTTATTTAAAATAGCTGTGGCTTTAGCGATAAAATCCTGGGATCCCTGATCAACTGTGCTCTTGCCGAAGGCAACGGCTTGCGCAGTCTCCAAGAGCAGCGTACGAACAGCGCCCTGACCTGCCGGCGGAAGCGGAAGTTGGCCTGCAGTCTTAAGGCTCGTCTGAATCGCTTCCGTTGTTCTTTGCTCAGCTGGAGAAAGCAGCGGTTTGATCGTTTCATTGCCCTTCGTTGATCCAAGCGCACCCTGTTCCAATTTAAACACCTTCTCGGCTTCCTCGTTATTGACAAAGAAATCGATGAAGCTTGCGGCTGTTTTGGCTTGCTTCGAGTTAGCAGAGACTGCTAAGTAAGCACCTTCAACAAACTCGCCCTCTTTGCCATTCGGATCAATCGGTCTGCGGACCGCGCGGACTTCGCCCTCTTTGATGTAGTTCTGATACAGCGGAATCTGATTGTACGGGAATACCGTCAGCGCAAGTTTCCCTTTGACGAACAAGCCTTGATCGAGCGACACCGTTGAATACTGTTCTGTCGTTGCCGCATCCGGAATCGCCTTGATTTTGCGAAGCTTATCCCAAATGGAAAACCATGCGACCATATCATCTTTGTTTACACCTAACTTGCCTTCTGCTGTAAACAGATCCTTCCCTCTTTGGCGGGCAAATACCTGAAGACCTGTAATATCATTGCTGTTATCGCCGGCTGCCCAGACACCGGGCTCTTTGATTGCTTTCTGAAGTTCCGTCACCTTAGCTGTAAAATCATCCCATGTCCAGTTGTAATCCGGATATTTGACACCTAATTTGTCAAACATGGCAGTGTTGTATTCCCAACCCGTCATCGTTACACCCTGTGCGACCATGACGGTTTTACTGTTCACTTTGCCTGCGGCCTGCACCGCTTCTGGGAAGTCTTTCAGATTGATTGTGCTGTCTTGGAGGAAAGGGCCCAGATCAAGCAGCGTATTGCGGCGTGCATAGTCCGCAACATATGTAGCATGCATCCCCACGACATCCGGCATATTACCGCCTGCTGTTTGAGTGGCCATTTTATCCCAATAATCATTAAAAGAACCGAACTCCCTTACGATTTTAACATTGGGATGCTGTTTCTCATACATATCCGCGATGGCATTATACTTCTCATGCCTCTTCCCATCCCCCCACCAGGCAAAACGGATGGATACCTTCTCATCACTCTTGGCCGTAGTTGCTGCTGTTGCTGCTGGAGCGGCAGATGAGGTAGTGCCCGCAGGAGTGGAGCTGCTGCATGCTGTCAATCCGAAAGATGCGATCAGAGGAATAAATAAAAGCGCTTTCATTTTCTTCATTTAAAGCCCTCCTTTTTTGATAACACATTTATCCACACTTTTTCATAAACCTATTCGATTCAGGTTTCGTGAAATAGTTTGGATCATTCATCATTGCTTGCTTTGGTTGTGAGAATTCTGAGGATGGAGGATGATTACGGGTTTCATAACAGTTAGTTGTAGTAAGTTCCATGAGGTTAATCGATTTAGTAAATCGATTTCTTAACTTTATTCTAAAGCAAATTCTCAGTTGTTGTCAACAGGAAATCGATACACTAAATCGTTTCACTAAGTTCCGATTACATTTCATTGAACGGTGCGTAAACCCTCAGATGAAGATGAGCCAACAAATTAATGAAGATCCAAGCCCATATTGTGAATGACTCCCAGCGGCTAAACCGCGTGTTCTGTAGATGAGCATATTCAAAAGCTGCTGAACAGGATAATTGTGGATACAAATCGAAGCCAACCAGGCGGGCTGATGAGTTCCGTCTTCTTTCCGTCAATCCATAAACGTGCTTCCCCTGAAACAAACACTATTAAGCTTTTCGACCCAACTGGGAGTGGAAAAGAATCCAAACAGTTCTTCCGACATTAGCAGGTTCAGCATAAAATGGCAGTGGATTCGGATCAGGAACGCTGTCCAACATCAGCCAGCCTATATTGGGTAGCGGATGGGGACGAGCAGTTTATATCTTTAATGTTTATTTTATGTACTTCTCCAACTCGGCAACCAGTACTGTACAGGAACTCTTGAAGAGCTCGTTCCCATATGGATCAACAGGAAAACTTCAAATGAATTATATCTTCTTCTAATTAAAAACTTCGGAATACACTTTTCCGACTTAGCTCTGATTGCTTCGTTAAGGGTCGCTGGTACCATTGACTTAAGCGATCTCTCCAGCAAGCTGATATAGGAATGACTTAACCCCGAATGTTTTGCCAGCTCCCTCTGGGAGTACCTATCAAAACTACTCATATAATGATCCCGCTATTTTATCGTTTATTGGACATCACATCGTGTATGTTAATCTAATCACCGATTTACGTTCGAATACAGTACTCGCTTAATTAATTCATCAAAAAACCGGCACCCCATCATCGGAGTCCCGGTCCTGACTTACCCAACCTCATTCAACTTCCCATCCCGAAACCTTACAACTCTCTTGGCCTGTTCCGCAACTTGCCGATCATGCGTAATCACAATAATCGTCCTGCCCTGCTCATTCAATCGGCTGAAAATCTCCATGATTTCCGCGCCAGTCTTCGAATCCAGCGCCCCCGTAGGCTCATCCGCCAAAATGATCGGTGGATCGCCTGCCAATGTACGCGCAATCGCAACGCGCTGCTGCTGTCCACCAGAAAGCTCCGAGGGAAAGTGCTTCCTCCGATCCAGCAAATCCACCGCTTCCAACGCTTCTATAACCAGCGGCTCACGCTGCTTCCTCGTCATTCCACGATAGATCAACGGTAGCTCCACATTCTCATAAGCGCTCAACCTCGGCAGCAGGTTAAAACTCTGAAATACAAACCCGATCTTCCGATTCCGAATCTCGGCCAATTGTGAATCATTCAGCGAGTGAATCTGCTTCCCATCGAGGACATACAAGCCTTCGTCCGAAACGTCCAAACAGCCGATGATATTCATCAACGTGGACTTGCCAGAGCCCGAAGGCCCCATGATGGCGACAAACTCCCCCTGCACGATGTCTAACGTAATGTCATCCAACGCACGAATCGTCTCGCCGCCCATATAATAAAATTTACTAACATTCTCAATTTGGATTAAGGCTGTCATTGTCTTCGCCTCCATTATCTGATGCCAAATAAATGAAGAATGCGATGCTACAACCTAAAGGCGACTTACCGCTTTGCCTTATAAAATTCATGATACAGCTTCATGAGCGCCCGCTTCTCAATCCGCGATACGTACGAACGCGAAATTCCTAGCTCCTTAGCAATCTCCCGCTGCGTCCGCTCTTCACCACCTAACTCCAACCCAAACCTTCCGACTACGACTTCCTTCTCCCGGTCGTCCAATATCTCCAAATTGCGATAAATCTTGCTCTTCTCAATCTTCAACTGCACCGCATCCACCACATCATCCGCCTCGCTGCCGAGGATATCAATAAGCGTAATTTCATTCCCCTCTTTATCCGTTCCGATCGGGTCATGCAAGGACACATCTTTACGTGTTTTCTTCAAAGAACGCAGGTGCATCAGGATCTCATTCTCAATACAACGTGCTGCAAAAGTCGCCAGCTTTGTCCCTTTGTTTGGGGAGAAAGATTCGATAGCTTTGATCAATCCAATCGTCCCAATCGAGATCAAATCCTCCAGATCTTCCCCCGTATTGTCGAATTTTTTGAGGTTGTGAACACAAAGCAAGGTAAATTCAAAATAATACACAGTGCCATTTTCAGAGTAATGTTCGAACCAAAGTCTCCATTCAATTAAAACGAAAACCCGGACAATATTGTCCAGGTCCCTTAAAAATTAAATCTAATACTGTTCGGAACGTCGTGTAGTCAGTCGTATTGGTATAGGTATTTCCGCCATAAGAAGAAGAAGAAGAAGAAGAAGAAGAAGAAGAAGTTGTTAAAATACTCATGTTGTAGAAAACAGTTGGTGTATTCTCATCAATATAAACTTTCTTATTTGTGAACGTGGATTGAGTCAAACCATCGTAAACCCCGACAGAGAATGAGATATCTGTATCATAAGAACTTCCAATATCACTTGTTGGATAAGAGACGTCTTTTGGGTTGTTACTTTTTGGGGTCGTATGAGACCATTGAAAAGTCTTGTGATCCGGTTCCAAGCCGACGATCCTTTCAGAAATAGGGGCAATCAGTTAAAACCCGCTGATTGTTTCAAATTCTTTAAATAACGGGCACGGATCAGTAGAAAGTACAGGAATTGCGCGACAAGGAAAACGCTGTAGACCGTAATAGCCGAATGAATCACCGGCGCATGAAGCAGGTTATGCAGAGCGTAGAGCGCAACCGAGCTGTGGATAAACGCGACCGCGAGTGGTACGAAAAACAACAGTGCCATCTGCAAAGTGGCCACTTTCTCGAGTTCCTTGTCGGTTAATCCGATCTTCGTGATGGAACGGTACTTCATCTTGTCATCGTTGAGATCGGTAAACAGCCGGAAATAGAGAAAGCTTCCCGACGCAACAAAAAATACACAACTGACAAACACCCCGACGAAAAGCATCAGATTATAAGTCCGCTTCATCTGTTCTTCCAAATAGGCAGGAGATGCAAACCAAAAATTGGAGGTTTGTGCATTTCCGAGCAGCTCCGCGATGGCCTCCCCCGTGTCCGCCGTTGAATCGGCGCTGTCCGTAACGTAAGCAGTTATAAGCTGATCATTTCTCGGCTTGCCGAAGGAGTCAAGTATACTATCCTGAACGATCAACAACGGTTCATCGACGATGGGGGGCGTGACCGCCTTGCCAACAGTTTGTTTCACATCCAGAATGATCGATGCTCCTTTTACTGACCACGCGTGTTCCGGAAACGGCCGGTTTTTCATGGTCCAGATGGCCGCCGCTTCATTCCCCTGCAGCGACAGTACCGGATAATCCAAGGCTTTCGCAAGCTTGGTATACTCGGACAGGTGGATGAAATTTAGTGATTGTCCATCTGTTAATTCGATGTTCGCTATATGAACGGACAATGTATCATAACGAATCTCCCGTTCTTGGAGCGCTTGTTCGATTATTTTCGTTTGATGGGCTGCTTGCCCGGCATCACCGTTAGTTTGGCTATAGGTATAAGCTAACGGGTAAGCATCCGAAATTTGCTTGTGGATGGTTTCCAGAAATCCCATCAAACCGCCCATAGCGCAAATGGCGACTGTCGAAACGATCGTAACGAGAAAGAACATGCGGGCGTTGTCCTTCATACGATACGCCATGTCGGACAAAACCAGTACATTCGTTTTGCGGAGAAAGACAGAACGGTTGCTTCTTAACGCGCGAATCACAAACACGCTCAACTGTGTGTACAACAAATAAGTACCGATAATGACTAAGACTGTGACAGGCAATAGAGCGAAAACGACCGAGACTCCTTGAACCAGGAACGAGATTATGTATCCGGCAAGAAGCAGGCAGAACGCTGCCATTGAAAGAAAGAGGGATGATTTAGGCTCAGACTTCGGTTTGGCGCTGCCTTTTAGCAGATCGATGGGCTTGCTGGCTCGTACGAATGCGGCAGTGAACGCTGAGATGACGAGAAACAACAGCACGAATGCAGACAGCGTGAGCAGAATTGCTTGGCTAGGCATGTAGGATGGCAACGGGCTCATCTGCATCAGATCAGCTCCGATCATCATGAATAGCTTGGCGAACAGCATTCCCGCGGCAAGCCCCCCTACTATGGAAGCGAATCCAATCACCATGCTTTCGATAAAGACGATCCAACGCAGCTGATTGTAAGTCATGCCGAGCATGATCAGCACGCCGAATTCCCGTTTGCGCGATTTCAGAAAGGCGCTGACGGAATAGAATACGAAAAAGATAGAGAACACATAGACAATATATTCCGCAACCATCATTGCCTGAATGGCCGACCAATTGAAACCGGAATTTTTTATGGCAGGGTGAAAAATAAAAACAGCATAAATAAAAAAGATCATCACTGAAAATGTGCTGCTCAGAAAAAAAGCGGCATATATCCGCTTGTTCCGGCTAACATTGCGGAAGGCAAATTGTCGCAACGTCATCTATTGACCCTCCAGGGAACTCTTCTTAATTGACACGAAGCGGTGAAAGCTCATGTGCATTCCCTCCCATTAACGAGAGCATATCGATAATCTGTTGGAAGAAGGCTTGCCGGTTGTTCCCTCGGTAAAATTCATTATAGAGCTGACCATCCTTGATGAATACAACCCGGTGGCAGTAGCTAGCCGCGAGAGCGTCATGGGTGACCAGCAGCATGGTCGTGTGATCGGCTTGGTTGATGGCCTCCATCGTTTCCATGACATCACGTGAAGATTTGGAGTCGAGATTTCCTGTCGGCTCATCGGCCAGCAGCAGCGAAGGGGTATGAATGATGGCCCTTGCAATGGCCGCCCTCTGCCGCTGCCCTCCCGATACTTCATAGGTTCGTTTATTCAGAATTTGGGTGATGCCCAGTTTATCGGCCACTAGATGGAGTTTGGCATCCATCTCTTTCACACTTTTCCCATCTAGCGTAAGAGGGAGAATGATATTTTCCCCGATCGTCAGCGTATCTAGCAAATTAAAATCCTGAAAGACAAAGCCCAATTTCCTTCTGCGGAACAGGGCCAGGTCATGTTTGGATAATAAATGGGGATTCTCCCCATTAATCAACACTTCCCCAGAGGTAGGCGTATCGATTGTGGATACTACATTCAGCAGAGTTGTTTTGCCGCTGCCTGATGGACCCATAATGCCAACAAACTCACCTTTCTCCACAACGAGGTTCATGTCGCTCATCGCCCTATACGCAATGCTGCCACCATCATAAACTTTTCCTAAATTGCGCACGATTAGCATATCCATATCCGTCATTCTTCCTTTCATACAGTCGCAACTTCAAGTTCCATTACGCTCTCGCATCATCATAGCTGATCCCCTGGCACGATACCATCGATTATTCTTATACGAATCTTACAATGTTGTAATGAAAAAGCATGTTCATATAGCTTGAACATGCGCGATTCTCATCCATATACGTACTGCAGTTCCTTGTCCCTGCTCAGATTCAAGCTCGACGTGATGATCAAGTCGCGAGGCGATCTCTCGAACCAGGTAGAGCCCCATGCCCGTAGACTCGCCGAACCGTCTTCCGTTTTCCCCTGTAAAATAAGCGTCAAACACCCGCTTAATGTCCTGTTTGGGAATTCCGACACCATGATCCCGAATTTCAAGAACCACCTGCTGGCCTTGCACTTCGGAAGTAATCATGATACGGCTGCTTAAACCGGCCGAATACCGTACGGCATTGGTGATTAATTGGCCGAGCGCGAATGCAAGCCACTTGTCATCGGACATGACCATCAATCCGTCATCCACTTGAATTTCCGGAAAAACCTTATTGCGGATCCACAAATTTTTGTGTTCAGCCGCCACTTTCCCTACCAACTGACGAAGAGCCACCGGCTCCGCCACGAAATCCTGCTCGAACGCATCCAACCGCGATGTATAGAGCACTGTGTCAAGCCCCTTCTTCAGCTTATCTATTTCCTCTCGCATGCTGTCAAAAAAGGGATCGGTTTCTTGCTGAACCGCAAGGTGCATAACGGAAAGCGGGGTTTTCATCTGGTGCACCCACTGATTAATAAAGGTGACATGATCGGTTAGCTTCTTACGGTACCTCTCTATATCGTTCTGATAGAGACGATACTTCTCCTGGAGCAGATGCCCAAGTGCATCCGCGAGCGGCGCGTTCCCGATATATCCGGCCGATTCGTCAAGGGACGAAAGAGGACGAGTCAGCCTCTGATACATTTGAAAATGTCGGATATAACGGTATATCAAGTAAAAAGCGAACAAGGCCGTATTTACCATGCAAATGTAGGCAAGATCGAAGGTATTTCGGAAACCGGATAATCGGCACATATAAACCGTCAGCAGAAGCTGTCCGGCATACATAAACACTAACGGAACATGCTCTTTCCAAAACAGCCTCATGGCTCCTCCCTCCAGATAGGCCGCAGTTTATACCCGGCTCCCCGCACGGTTTCCAACGCTTCTTCAATGCCGAGCTCGGCTAATTTTTTGCGGATGCGCGTGATATTGACATTAAGCGTGTTGTCGTCAATGAATTGTTGACCATCCCACAGCTTCTCCAAAAGCCAATTGCGGCTGACCACCTTGGAACTGCTTTCCATCAGTGTTTCCATCAGCATGGATTCTTTATGACTGAGATCTACGGTTTTGTCGGATAAGGTTAGTTCAAGCCTTTCTGGATACAACACGAGTCCTGTGCATTCCACGGTACGTTCCCTCTTGTTCGAGGCGTATGAGCCGTATGCGCGACGAAGCTGGCTCTTAATCTTGGCCATGACTACTTCATAATCGAAGGGCTTGGCGATATAATCGTCCGCCCCATTCTCCAGCGCCATAACCTGCTCCATCTTGCCGTCACGGGCAGAGATAAACAATATGGGGCAGGTGGATACCGTTCGGATTTGTCTGCACCAGTAATAGCCGTCGTAATGGGGCAGATTGACGTCGAGCAGCACGAGATCCGGACGAATGCGCTGGAACACCTCCATAACTCGGTCGAACTCCTGGACCGATTCCGCTCGGTACCCGTATTTCTCCATATATGATTGAAGCAGCTGCGCCAGCTTAAGATCATCTTCTACTATCAAGATACTAAACATAAGACTTGGCCCCTTCCTGATTTTAAAGATGAAGTACCTTTGTAAGCTATTATAACCTTAAGCAGCACTCTTTCAAGGTGAAAAGAAACCGTTTTACGAGTCTTCTATTACCGTAAGATCGAATTACAACATTGTAAGGTAGATGTAAGTCAAATCGATAGCTTAGGCCACACTGGCAGGATAAGATTGGAACAGAATATTAGAATTTTTAAAAAGGAGAATCAAGATGAGGCTGTTTGAATTGTTGCTTTTATTGTCAAACATCGGCTTATTTGCATTAACAATCCTATTAAAAAAAGGACAGCGTAAAATGCCAGTTTTCGTTGCAAGCGGGATCGCCACACTTATACTGGTCATTCATTGGACGGTGGAAGGATATCGAGTTCAGCTATTTTGCTTGTATGGCATAACGATCATTTTCTTCGCCAGTTCAGGTTATCGTTATTTGAAAAAATCCAGCCCAACACAAATCCCGCGATTCCTATTGGGTTCGGCTTATGCCGCTTTGGCGATCCTGCTGGTCGCAACAGCGGGTCTTATGTATGCTTTTCCTGTATTTCAATTATCTGAACCGACAGGCAAATTTAAGGTAGGCATGCAATCGTTACATTTCGTGGATACCAATAGAGAAGAGATTTATGGCGGATCCAGAGGTGGCAAAAGAGAATTGATGGTTCAGGTATGGTATCCAGCTCAAGCTGGCACAGGCAAACACGCTCCTCTTATTCCCGATACTCGGATATTACGTTATATGGCTGCGAATTATGGCCTTCCCGGGTTTACTTTGCAGCACCTGAAGTACGTATCCAGTCATACGTATTCGGGGGGCGAAATCTCTTCAGCACAGACTTCATACCCACTAATTCTTGCGAATCCTGGCTTTGGCTCCTCTAGGTTCCTCCACACGTCGCAAGCCGAAAATCTCGCAAGTCACGGATATGTCGTGGCCGTGATCGATCACACCTACAATACATTTGCAACTGAGTTTCCTGACGGTCGAATCACAACCAGCTCAACCAACGACTTATTCTCACCCGACCATGACTACCAGATGGAAAATGGAAATCGCGACAAGTTAGGAAAAATGTTAACCGACGATGTGACGTTTGTGCTGGACCAATTCGGACTCATCCAATCGGGACAGATGCCAAGTCATCTAATAGGGAGGATAGATCTAGGTCATGTTGGGGTGTTCGGTCATTCCATCGGCGGAGCAACAGCCTATGACGCTTCCTACGATCCGCGAATCACGGCTGGAATCGACTTGGATGGCGCACTTTATCGACTGCGTGACCGAGAGAGTCTACGAAAGCCGTTTTTGTTCATGAACTCGGAAAGCGAATTCGGACGATTAAAGCTCGTGATGGATAACCACGTCTATACGGAGGCAGAGCTTAAACACATGGGTAACACAAGAGCGTGGACGGATCAAGTAACGGAAGACAAAAAGTTAGAACTTGAACGCATACGCGAATCGGTCGCTTCAGGGGGGCAATTCCTCTATCTCGAAAATTCGGAGCATTTGAATTTTACCGACGTACAATTCATTTCTCCAATATTCAAATTTCTGGGCATTACTGGTAAGATTGCCCCACATAGAGCTAACGCCATTATCAATGCCTACATGCTGGATTTCTTCGATACGTATCTGAAAAATCAAGGAGGTATCTTATTAAAAGGACCAGATAGCCGCTTTCCGGAGGTGAAGTTCGGAGCATTGCGATTATAATGTATTTCCCTGCATTGGAAAACTTAATCAGATTGTTCATGTTTCAATGATATCCTTCATTTAATGAAAAAATTGTTCATCTTATAATAAATCAGAGATGAACGATTATATGAAATGAAAGGAGCCTTTCATGAACAAAATGGGAATAGGTCTACAACTGTACACACTCCGAGATGAAATGAGTCGAGACGCTGCAGCAACTTTGCAAAAAGTTGCCGAGATGGGCTATGCGGGTGTGGAATTTGCGGGTTATTACGGGTTTAGCCCTGAACAGCTGAAGAAGCTGCTGAACACGCTGTCACTTCAAGCCGTAGGCAGTCATGTAAACATGGAGCGACTGCAAAACCATCTAGAAGAAGAAATTGCTATGAATGTCGCGCTCGGAAGCCGTTATGTCATCTGTCCTGGAATCACTCAAGAACAACGACAAGCACTTCCCGAGACTGTTGCTTTCTTCAACAAGTGCAGTGAACAGTTTAGAAGAAATGGCATCGAATTTGGATTTCATAATCATTATGTTGAATTCACTGAAGTTTATGGGGATCAAATTTGGTTTGATGCCTTTTTTGGAAGCACATCCCCAGAAAATATGAAAAGTGAGCTCGATGTTTGCTGGGTACATAAAGCTGGCAGCGATCCTATCGCTTACCTCGACAAATATGCCGGACGCATACCTTTAATTCATTTGAAGGACATTCGCAAGTTCGAAAGTGACACGTATCAAACGGTGGAACTGGGACGCGGTGAAATGAATTTACCAGCCATTATTAGGGCAGCAGCAAGGGCGGGAACAGAATGGCTCATCGTCGAACAAGACGATTGCGACTTGCCTGCGTTAGAAAGTGTACAGATAAGTATGGATTGGCTAAGCCAAAATTATAGGTTTATGGAGGTCATTTAAGATGGCGAAAAAACTTAAAGGGGCAGTAATTGGTTGCGGGGGCATTGCCTTCGAGAAATATTTCCCTGCACTTTCCAAGCTGAAGGAACTGGAATTGGTCGCCTTCTGTGACATTATTATCGAAAAAGCAGAAAAAGCAGTGGCAGGATACGGTTCAACTGACGCAAAAGCATTTTACGATTATAAAGAAGTCCTAGCAAATGTCGCCATTGATGTCATCTATGTGTGTACGCCGAACGATTCGCATGCGGAAATCTCGATTGCAGCCCTGGAGTCAGGCAAACATGTCATGTGTGAGAAACCGATGGCCAAAACGGCTGCCGAAGCACAAGCCATGGTGGATGCTGCCAAACGTACAGGCAAAAAGCTCTCGATCGGCTATCAGAATAATTTCCGGCCAGACAGTCGGTATTTGCAACAAATTTGCGATAACGGCGAGCTCGGCGAGATCTATTTTGCCAAGGCTCATGCGATTCGCAGACGCGCTGTTCCCACCTGGGGCGTCTTTCTAGATCAAGAGAAACAAGGGGGTGGCCCTCTCATTGATATCGGTAGCCATGCGTTGGATTTAACACTTCGGATGATGAACAATTACGCACCAAAATGTGTTTTGGGCAAGGCCTATCACGAGCTAAGCCGTAAAGAAAACGCAGCGAATCTTTGGGGACCGTGGGATCCAGAAAAGTTTACGGTGGAAGATTCGGCTTTCGCCTTCATCACGATGCAGAACGGTGCGAGCGTTATTCTCGAATCCAGTTGGGCACTTAACTCACTTGACACTTTAGAGGCCAAAACGACGCTTTGCGGTACGGAAGGCGGAGCGGATATGCGTGACGGACTCCGAATTAATAGCGAAAAGCTCGGTAGAATGACTACGACCACCATCGATTTGAACGCAGGAGGCGTCGCTTTTTTTGAAGGCCAAACAGAGAGTCCAAGCGACTTGGAAGCGCGGTTGTGGCTGGAATGCATCCTTCATGATACCGAACCGGTAGTAAAACCGGAACAAGCGCTTGTTGTCACGCAAATATTAGAAGCCATCTATGAGTCTTCGAAGACTGGGAAAGCCATTTATTTTGACTAACCTCATAAAGTTAAGCTTAAACACTCGCCGCCCTGATTAAGGGCGGTTGTGTTTGTTCAAGGAATATGTGCGTACAATTGGCTAGAAAGCTTGTATAATAATGAAATAGTTACTAAACATGAACAATTTGCGCAGACAAAGGAGAAAACTGATGATGGATGGGCGAGGATAAATTGCGAGCTGAAACAATTGATGTAGCCATGGCGCACCATAAGAAGCGTCTCAGGTATCCTTCTGAGTTTTTAACCACATACATCATTAGATTGCAGACAAGCGGTTCCTGCGAGGCGTTGATTGATAACGAATACGTTGTGATTGAGCCTGGAGATCTGCTGATGTTTCGTCCTGGTGAAAAGTATGAGCTTATCTTGAAAAACAACAGCATCGATTACTATGTGATTTGCAATGGAACATGGATTGACCAGTGGTGGGACAATTTCTCCCCTCCGCAGAAGTCAACCATACCTCTTGACGATGATCTGCTGAAACTGTGGAAACAGTTGGCGAAGGAAACGTTACGGAGGAACGGCACCGTCGATGAATTGACAGATTATTTAATGCGTGTCTTTTGCTTGACTTTACAGCGCCTGCATGAAACTGCTAGCATGGGAAAAACATTAAGTCCCTCCTACATCGCTTATCAAATAAAAACTTTCATTGATCAACATGCAATAGAAGCGCTCACCCTTGAGCGAATCGCCAAACATGCGGGGATTAGTGTCTCTAGAGCTGTCAATTTGTTTAAAACCAATTTTGGTCAATCCATCATGAGTTATGCCATTGAAGTCCGTCTTACTGTCGCGTGCGAACGTATTCGTTTCAGCGCAATGTCGCTTGATTATGTCGCAAAGTCATGCGGTTTCAACAGCTACACCTACTTCCACCGACAATTTCGCATGCATTTCGGACTATCCCCCCGGCAATATCGCGGAGAACAACAGAATCGTTCGAAACTCCCATGACCCCGCTAAACTTTCGAATATATGTCTGAAATTAAGATTCCGTTTTGAATCCAAATGAAACATACTATAATGAAACTATCTACTAATGTGTACGGGAGGGTCATCATGAAGCTTTTACTTGTGGAAGACGAACAGTTGATTCGCAAAGGGATTCTGATGAAGACCGACTGGAAGCAATGCGGAATCAATGAAGTGATGCAAGCAGAAGATGGTCGCGATGCCGTTCGGATCGCTGAGCAGTTCCGCCCCGACATTCTGCTTACAGATATCCGTATGCCCCATATGGACGGTATTGAGGCAGCTCGCAGTATTCGGGAGTTTTGTCCGAAAGTTCATATCATCTTCATGAGCGGCTTCTCGGATAAGGAGTATTTGAAAGCCGCTATTTCTTTACATGCTGTCCATTATGTAGAAAAACCGATCCATCCAGATGAGCTGCATGAAGCGATTCGCACCGCTTCCAAGATGGTCCAGAACGACCTGCGAACCGACATGGGAGAGGAAGAAAGTATGCCTCTTATTAAACGGGAAATAGCCGCTCTATTGTGTTCTCCTGTGTATCAATCAGATAAGCTTGCGCGGTTGTTTCCTTTAATCGGTTCTCAGTTTCCACACAACAATCCCTGTGTGAGCTCCGTTCTCAAATGGCATCATGCTATTGAACAGGGGGATCTCCTTCTGCAAGAACTCGAGGATGCCGCTCAGATGGCAGCGTTAGATTGCTTTAGTATGTTAAAAGATAACCATCATGTCGTCATCCATTTAATCTCCCGTTCCGAGCTAACGATACCGTTGGACGATTCACTTCAACAATGGATCCATCAAGTATCCCTTCGGTTACCCAAAGTTCCTGGCTTTCATTTAGGAATTGGCCAGCAAGTCCATGGGTTGGATCAGCTATATGCTTCCTACATCTCAGCGGTGACCAATCTTCAAAGGGGCTTTTATCAGCCACCGAACGCCATCTTATGGGAGTCTACTAATCATTCTCACACCGATGCTTTCTTTTTTGAGGATAAGCGTATTACGACCTTTGCCCTTGCACTTCAACAAGATGATGCCTATCAGGCAAAAAATTGGCTTGCGAATTTGATGAAAGAGATATGTAAGTATCCTGATACATCTGTCACTTATACCAAAGGAATCTATTTGCAACTCTATCAAACTGTACAACAAGTTGGCAAAGAAAGCGGTATTCCTTCGTTCAAGCAGGAGGCGGCAGTAGGTAAATACGTGGAGCGCTTGTACGCTTGTCAGACATTAGACGTCTTAAATCAATTGTTGAGTGATGAACTCGATGTTCTTTTTGATCATTTGGAAACGCGAAAGGGCAACTCAATTATTCGTCATGTGACGCAATATATCGAGCGAAACTACCAGAATCGCCAGCTTTCACTGGCCGAAATCAGCGAGTATGTCGGAGTAACCATCCCTCACTTGTGTTTTGTCTATAAGGAAGGCACTGGTGTGACTATCAAACATTTCCTATCGGAATATCGGATTGACCGGGCCAAAGAACTGTTGGCCAATAAGGATCTCAAGTTATTTGATATAGCGTTACAGGTAGGGTATGGGGACGGGGAATATTTTAGCAAAATATTTAAAAAAGTAACCGGCCTGCAACCTTCAGAATTCAGGAAGAGGATCGCTGATGTTTAATTCCTTCAATCGCATTCTCCTTAAACTAAGATTAAAGCAAAAACTGTTGCTCTCCTATCTATTGCTCATTCTGCTTCCTATTCTCTACCTCCAGTTCTATGCCTCTGGTAAAGTAACGGGCATTATACAAGAAATGGTCAATTTCTCGCTAAATCAAAGCTTTAACCAAACGCATTCCTTTCTTTCCTATAAATTAAAACGGATGACCGATGTTTCAGATATCATTGCCTTGGACGAGCAGAATATGACCCGTATCCTAACGCGTAACGTAAACGATTACAATATCCATGATCAATTACAAGATGGAAACATAATGAGGCAATTCATCATTTCCTTCCGTGACAGTACCGATGTAAGCGAGGTCCGACTCTATCTGCCAAAAGGATTTCTATTCGCCGATGAGGGCGTCAACATGTTGCGCTTGGATGATGTTCAAAAATCGACATGGTATAAGAACTTGGTCAATGCCAGAGTAAAGCTCATGTGGTTTTCTTCGCATGATTATCCAACCCTAGCTAGTGATGTCCGTCCGGTTATCTCCCTTATCCGCCTCATTCGCCATCCCAATCATTATAATGATACGATTGGTGTTCTAAGATTGGATATGGACGAGCGGAATCTGAAAGAAATCGTTTCGCGTGCCAACACCGTGAAGAATAGTTTAACTTACTTACAGAGCAGCGATGGCCTCATTCTAATTGCTTCGGATGAATTGCTCATGAAGCAATATTTTCTCGCTGATGGCTCTGCACCTATACTCACACAGCATACAAGCGGCAGTTATAAGCAGATCATAAACGGCAGAGAGCTTGAATTCCTCCAGCTGCCCATACCGCAAACAGACCTGACCATGGTTACTGTTATTCCCTCTCAGGAGATCGTGTCAAGAAGTACACGCCTTCAGAAAGAGCTTCTTGCCAGCTTGCTCGTTGTCGCACTGCTAGCCATCGGGCTTGCACAATATATTTCCCTTCATATGACTAGGCGGATTACACATTTGAGTCAAAAGATGAAAGCAATGGAGGCTGGATTCCTAGAACCTATCGTAAAGCCGTCAGGTGAGGATGAGATCGGAGAGCTCATCCAAAGCTATAACTACATGTCGAAACAACTAGCTTTGTTAAAGGATGTTGAAGTAAAGGCAATTAAATCGGAATTGAAGGCCCTTCAATCCCAGATCAATCCTCACTTCTTATACAATACGCTAGATCAGATCAATTGGATGGCTCAATTCGGGATGAACGACCAAATCCCCGCTCTTGTGCATTCTTTAGCTGGATACTACAAACTTACTCTGAGCAATGGACAGGACATTATTACAATTGAACACGAACTGAAACTGGTCGACTATTATGTCCAAATTCAAAATATTCGCTTTGAACAAAGAATCGAATTTATAATGCAGGTCGATGAGGAATTTCTACAAGGACTCATTCCGAAACTAACGCTTCAGCCCATCATCGAGAATGCTATTCTACATGGTATATTGAAGAGTGAGAATCGAGAGGGGATCATTACGGTAACTTGCGAACGCCAAGCTGACCAGATCATACTGTCCGTCGTTGACGATGGGGTTGGTATGGACGGAGCTCACCTGGAAGTACTCCAATCAGGCAGTAAGATAGTCAATCCGAACGGCAGCGGTTACGGGATTCGTAATGTACAAGAAAGAATTAAATTGTACTATGGGGAAGCCTTCGGATTGCAATTCTTCAGTTCACCTGGAGATGGGATGATTGTTGAAGTGCATATCCCGTTAATTATGGATTCGGATTCCTTATAAATATTAAGCATGAAGCCAAAAAAAAAGATCGCTCTCCACTTGCTGCTAAAGACACAAGTGAAGTAGCGATCTTTTTACGCTATCAAGGTTCCTTACAGGTTCGGCAATGATTTTAATTAATACCCATAAACCTCAAGCTCAACCATATAATTAGAAGTATTTACGTTATTGCCATTTAGCCAAAACCTTACGTACCGGCCCGATATGGGACTGAACGTAATTGTCTTGCCGGCGCTCGTCTCCGTATATTCAGCATCAGTCCCTATGCCTTGGCCTGCCGAGTTATTCGTATCATTATTAAATACATTGGTATAGCTGCTGAAATCCGCATCATTCGAGATCTGAACAATAACGTCGTGGTATTGCCGACTGTCATTGAAATAGTGCCACATCGTGATTTGGTTCAAGGTGACGGTGGATCCAAGATCCATTACTGCATGAACCGCGCCAGTTCCTACATCTACCAAATCACTTGAGGATAAATTCCCATTCGATAATTTAGAAGGAAATGCATCATTTACACCCGCAGCACTGTAAGTAATATCCCTGTATTGAGACACTAACTTTGCGATTGGTTCAGTTCCAAATACCTGCAGCTCTACAAAATTACTGTTGGTATTTACAGAGTTGCCTTTTAACCAGAAACGGGCATATCTAGCTGTAACTGGTGCAAAAGTAAGCGTCTTGCCGTTTGCCGACTCGGCATATTCATCATCAGACCCATATCCTTGACCTGAGCTGTTATCTTTATCATTATTGAACACAGTTGTTACATAACTGCTGAAATCAGACGTTCGCGACAGCTGAACGACCACATCTTTATACTTGCGGCCATCCGTATAAAAGTGCCACATCTTTACTTGACTAATGTCTTTCAGAGCACCAAGATCAATTTGAGCATATACTAATTGGTCAGGATTTCCGACAGTTACATAATCCGTAGATGCTGTATTACCATTTGTTAGTTTGGAAGGGGGAGGATCCGATGCACTACTACTAAAGGTAGGAGCTATACCTGCAGATAGGTTCGTTCTACTGACTCCGGGGTATTGAATCGCCCCTATACTTCCGCCGCTCATTGCAAATGGCGTACCAAAAAAGTCGCTATATCCTCTGTCCATATCAGAATGATAGCTCAGGGCACCTGTTTTCATAGTAGCGCTAGAGCTGGATTGAAGCCGATAGTCCCGATTAGCAGGATCTACGAATAATGGATTTATCTGAACATTACCACTGCAGCTAGATGAGCAGACACTGTTCAATTGCGCAGCGTCATAATTTAAGCTAAAGTCTGGTGGAGAACCCAAGTAGTTCTTGTAACGAGCCACTTTTCCATTGGTATCGCCGGTTTGAACGACAGGATCCCAGAAATTGTTATTGCGAACGAAGGCTGTACCCGTTACTTGCGGATGTACGTTCAGGCCAACCTGCCCTTGAGGGCTGAGACCGTACTCATACATAATGTTATTGGCAATAACATTATTCTCTACCTTGTTGGCGCTCGGACTGCCAGGATTATCTCCAAGGTAAATAGCATACTGATCCGTCTCAGCAATCGTGTTATTAATAATCCAACTATCCTTGGCTTCCATCCAAGTGTTGTTATCACCCGAAATAGCTTGCCAAGGATACATATCTAATCCCCAGGGTTGGAAGGAATGATTGGGTAGAACTGTACCCGTAGCACCCGTAATAATATTGCCGTATATTTTGTTGCTACTACCAAGAACATGGTTAGTTGTTGTGTAATCGTGAATATAGTTGCGGCGAATGATATTATTCGTGGTCTTGCCGCTGTAGCCGTCCATGTCAAGACCATGCATGTATCCGGAAGTACCTGCAGAAATATCATTCTGCTCCACGATTACATGCTTGACGCCAGACAGGTTATTCTTGTAGTTTGTTAGCGATATACCGGAATGTCCCCAGTTCAATATTTTATTACCACGAATGACTACACCGTCAACGGCATGATGGATGAATAATCCATCCCCTGTGGTCACTACCGTATCGTTCTCTTGGGGTAGCCAGACTTTGTCAATCAAGGAATTCGTTATCGTGATGTGAGAGACATTCGAAGTGTCGTCTGGGTTAGTTCCTAAATTCCCGATTTGTATGCCACCTTGAACAGCTCTTTGGACGATTAGATTGTCAAAGGTTAGATGCGAACTTGGCGCTTTGACCCAAATGACTCTCCCATAGGAGCCTCCACGGAAATCAATATCCTTCATCGTGACATGCTCTGTGTTCTCCATAACAACAACTGACAACAAATTATAGGCGATGACCTCTACATTCGTGGGAGCAACCGTGGATGAGCCTGTATATAAGTATACAATTCCACCAGCAACTGCCCATTCATGTAATTGATCGACGTCGTTCGCGCTTGTAACTTTTTGTTTAGGAACGCCATTCACAAATACCCGATATGCATCTAAACTGGTACTTCCATTAATACTCTTTTGCCAACGATTCGTCCCCGGTACATTCGTCCAGCCCGTATCCAGCTTATACATACCTGCAATCACTGGCTTTGGTCCAGTCCCATAAGCACCTATCGTGATAGGATCAGCTGATGTTCCTGCTTTGTTAGTCAAGTTAAGAGATGCGTTGTACCAAGCATCACCTCTCTTGAATAGGATTGTATTTCCTGCAGTCATCAAGGTAAGGGCCGTTGAGATATTTTGCTTAGGAGCGCCTGCAGATAAACCGTTGTTGGAATCGCTTCCAGATGTGGAAAAATAGTAGGTCGTGCCTGTAGCAAACGTTACGTTAGGGGTTATCAGTATGGAGATAAGTACAGAGCTAATAATAAGTGCTGCAAAAAGGAAAAGCTTAGACAAAGAACCCTTCGATACATCGTTCATCGTAAACCTCCTCAATACCTATTTACTTACTACTTGTCACTCTTTTCAAACATGAATAACTGCTTGAATAAAAACGATCACCTCCTACGACTCAATTCTTGCCGATGTTACAACATATAGACACCACCTCCTCAACTAATTTGGTATTGAATTAACCACTGTACATGCCAGCAAAAGTCAACAGTCGATTCAGAACAGCTGCAGCTTCCCCTCTTGTAGTTTGCGCCTCTGGTCGGAACGTGTTCTGTTCGTCACCCTCTATTAAACCCGCTGCCGCTGCTTGAGCAATGGCCTGCTGTGACCAAGGTGCAGCCTCGTTGAAATCGACAAATGGTCGTACACTCCCACTGACTTCGGAAGTTGCCCATGGTTGACCAGTAAATTGAACCGCACGCTGCAGTATTACCGCTAATTCCTGCCTGTTAAGCGTTGCCTCAGGTCGGAAGGTCTTATCCGGATAGCCGCTAACCAATCCGGCATCTGCTGCCGATTGGACTAATGCGTCATACCATTGCCCATTTATGTCAGCAAAGGAAGTATTGCCGGCATTACGATCCAAGGAAAGAGCACGTACTAACATCGATGCGAACTCAGCCCGAGTAACCGGTTTGTCTGGTCCAAAAATCTGATCCGATAAGCCATTAACGATGAGCTTATTCGCCATCGACTCTACCAAGGATTCGCTCCAATGGCCTTCAAGATCAGCGAAATGCTTCTCTAGGCGAATTAAGGAATAGACACTGTTTCCTTTCCTGAAAAGCTCCGCTACCGTCTTACCGTTAATGCTACGAAACACTGTTGGAACCGGGAGCAGCTCACCTGTCGCTTCATCCATGTAAACACCTATCGTATGGCTAGATTCAACTTCAACATCAAGCTGAAAAGAACGTGGCACATACCGCGTGAATTTCGTTATAGTTACTTTTTCTCCAGATGGTGTTTCGGCAATCATTTCGAAATCGATCGGTTTTATCAACAAGTTCGTTCCAATCTTAGTTGCTGCGCGCTCGAATTTATCGCCCTGCTCCTTACTTGCTTCTGTTACGTTAATTGTGATCACAGCTTTATCCGCTTGGTCACCTAATTCGTCACGCCAAGCACCTGAGGTCATTTCGCTAAGCGGTATAGAGTAAGTAATATTTCCTACTTTAAGCACTATAACTGCAGACGAATTTTGCACTGTCCACTTTTGAAGCAGCCCTATAGATACTCGCACTGGACCTTCTGCAGAAACAATGACTTGACCCGATGCCACTTGACCGTTTCCGTCCTCTTCTGTGATATCCCGAAAAGCTTTCGTATTACCATTTCCGCTACTGTTACCGTTTGCATTACCATTACCGTTTTCGTTACCGTTGTTCTCTCTGTTGTCCGAAGTAATTTGAATAGTGAGCTTTTTGGGCACATCATGAACGGTGGCATGCAATCCTGTCTCAAGATTTATCAAGTTCTTGACCTTAACTAACTTGAAGTCAACGATGCCAGGAGCCCCTGCTTGGAAGGTGAGTGTGGTTAATGTTTTGGTACCGCTTTCCCCAGCGGCTTGACCTGATTTCGTCGATCCATACCTAAGTGTATTTCCATTTTGGACAAAAACGGGTGTTCCCCCAGACAGATTATCCTCAACACTCAATAATGTAACGCCGGTGGGAATATCGATCGTCAAGTCATACGCATATAATTTATTGAGATTTGATCCTACAACGGTAATAGCGAAAGTATTTTTCTCTTTGATTGTTGGCGTTGTTGTCCGGATGTCAAACGATGTTGGCACCTCATCTGCAAATGCCACTGACGATCCCTTGACCACCCCAAATAAACACGTGATGAATAGTAGGATCGTACCAATCCGAAACAGTTGCTTTATCATTTGGCTCCCCCTTAGAATTTGAGAAATGGACTTAACACCCCCTTGCATAAACAAGGGGGCGCATCGCCATAAGTTTGTTTCTTTATTACCCGGCAATTCGGCTAGCAATGAAGGCAAGATCCTCCATATCGACGGCGCCGTCACCGTTAATGTCTGTCAATTGTGCAAGGGCCCAATCTGGGCTTGTCGCATCTTTTCCATAATGCTTCGCAATATTGGCGAAATCGACGATATTAAACTGCTGGTCGTTATTCGTATCGCCTGTTGCAGCAGTAATCCGGTGCGCTTCAAACTCTGCAATCGCCGCTGCCAGATTCGTCTGAGCAGTCTGAATTTGCGACTGAGTTGCGTCAGTCTCATTAAATACCGACTTGGCTGCATCAATCACAGCAGTCAAGACTGCTTTCAATCCCGACAACTTCGAGCTGAAGAAGGTCCCGATAACCGTCCCTTCAGCAGCCTGATCACGGGTCGACTCTGCTTGCGTGATCAAAGCTCCTAGTGCTGCTTTATTCGAAATGCTCACATCTATCGAGCTCCCGGCTAGCACTGTAATGCCCCCTGCCTCTGAGGAGGCCGTTCCCGCAGATGCAGCGAAGCTGGCATTGCCTGATGAAGCATCCGATTTCACATCGAACTTCAAGGTTAAGAACGGCGCGTTAGCAGGAATTGCACCTGTTCCCGTGCGTGCTGCCAAGATACGCAGCTTGCCCTCTGACTCGTTGTTCGTTGCGATAACGGCTTGCTCTGCGTAATCTTTGTCATAACTATTGTAAGTGAACTTCGTTGGATCGTAAGATACGGTCAGATCGATCCCCGCCGCAGGTACTGTCTTGTCTAAAGCTAATTGAAGATCAAGCGACTGCCCTGTACTGACAGTAGATGTGCTAGCCGTCAATTTGACCGTTGGCACAGCAGGAGCTTCGACTTTGACCAAGCCGACCCAATCCAAATTCATCGCTCCGCTGACTCTCCACATCTTAAGTTCAACTTCACCAGCGGGCAGCGTTGTACCGGTATGGACGGTCATCGCTTTCCAGTACTCCGGTTTAGTACCTTGATCAACCGTTCTTTCTGCTTCCGCCGTGTAATACTGGTTCCCTAGTTTAATGAGTCGGGTAGGAAGCGAGTCTGCAAGTTCCCATGCAACGTATTTGATTGCAAGGTCATAGTTGCCAGCTTCGGGGACGTTTAATTTCCATGTAATATTTTGTCCTAAAGCATTCCATTGGCTGACTCCCTTTCCACCCGACAACCAAGGCCGCGATGAGTACACGTTGAAATTGCCGTCGTTGGTTTCGATAAAGCTCTCGGCTTCCGCGAACACCGTTAATTTATCCTTGAGGACATCATAATTCGCAGTAGCTTCAGTTGGCGTCACCCCGCCAGGCGATACGCTGCGCAGTTTCAAGGCTCCCGTCACGCTAGGTATAAAGAATTTCGCATTCTTCCCAATGAAAGTGAGAGGATTAACTGCACCCAACCCCTCAAAAATCAGGCCCGGCGGCGCTTCAAGAACCTCGTAAAGACCGGCCGAATTCGTGATGGATCCCCAAGCTGCTGTACCACCGTGTCCATCGCCGTACGTGGATAGCGTTACTGATGATGCTACGCCGTTAATCTCAACAGGGTATGCTACCTGCGCCTGCGGTGCAGGAGCCGGAATGTTGCTTAACAGGAGGTGATGCTGACCAGGCTCGACATTCAATGTCAATGTATTGCCGGCCGTATCCCAATGAACGCCTCGTGCATAAACGACATCCGTTACACTTCCGCCCTTCGGCAAGCTGCGGTACTCTTCATCGCGTACAGTCGTAACACCGGACTTATGCAAGCTGACCTGCGAACCTTGTGTTCCTGTAATCGATAGCTCGTCGCCCGAGAGAGCGATCGTTGCCCGCTCTGTGCTGGCAATGCGCGTAATCCCGTTGATCACTAATTGCGTACCGCCGACCAAAAGAATGGAATCCCCCTTGACGGTAGCTGCGATGCCTTCGAATTGAATATCACCGGTGTCTACAACACCGCTTTGCGCTGTTCGAACATAAACATTCGTTCCATCGGTAAAATGCAGCTTCCGGTACGTGCCATGATCCTCGGTGATGATATCCTGAGGGGCGGAGCCCACTTGGTAAGGCACATAGGTGGAAACAATCGTCGCTTCCTCCGTTTTTGGCGTTTTAAATCCGCCATGCAACCTTCTTTTCCCTGAATAGGTTGATCCGCCAGGCAAATATTCAACACCATTGTAATCCAAGAACTGGTTGGTTACGTCGATTTTTGTTAATCCCGGATAGTACAGATTTACTTCTAAAGCAGCCTTATTCTTGATAATCGTCGCGCTGCTGTTCGCTTCGTCTAGGTTTAAGGTGTTTTCGGCATGGAGCCAATATTCGAAGCTGGAGCCTCCCGGCTCACGCGCATTCAGATTATCAACGACGACAAAGGCGCCTGGCTTCACATAAATCACACTGCGCTGAGCCAAATCGATGCCGGTGAAGTCTCCGGTATTGTAAGCAGTAGTGGCGTCACCTACCGCAGCATCGAAATCTTTATTTGTAGCAAAGCCCGTAATTTGACCCGTTGCTTTCATATCGAATATTGGCTGGCCTTTTTTGTTATCATAGGTGATCGCATTATGGGCAAAAGTCTGCTTGGCATATTTTTGGAAATGCTCACTGTTGAAATCATCATAGAATCCGCCGTCAACCGTGAGATCCTCACCGAAGGCTTTGATCATGATGCCGTTCTGATCCGCGTGGCTATGATTGAAGCTTCCAAAAGGACTGGATTTGAAAAAGAACGAAACCCGCTTCGGATCAAGTAAATTGGAGTGCATCGCAACCGTTCCGATATTCTCGAAATACTTGGCTGTCGGCATCTCTACCGGAGGGCGAGCCAGCAAGCTGCTGTCTTCATATAAGTAAGTGATGAAGTTGGCATAATCATATGGGTCTCGCTGTGCGTACCACTGCATCACTTCATTTTGCTGCATTTGCGCATTGCGTGTGATACTCGCAGCAACATAGTTGCGGGAGATAAGGTCGGCTTGGTCTCCGAATGCGCCTGTTTTCTGACCGGGAGGCAACATATACATTGGATACCAGGATTCATTGCGTAAGAATGCTTTCTTATAAAGATTAAAGCCTGTAGCAGTATAAAGTGTATCAATGAACTGCTTGTTGCTCATTGTAGACCATTGCCAGTAGCCTTCACCATTACCCCAACCGCCGTCCTCGCCGCCCCAAGGGGGAGATAAATTAATATAGGCCGGGACAATCAGATTAAACCAATTCTGTGCATCCTCCCTAACGTTTTTCCCATTCACTTTAATGTCGTCGTGCATCAAGGCAGTTGCAATTATGCCCAGGAAGCCAAAGACGGTCCAACCGTGCGAGTCATACGGTGTACTGGAGATTGGTTTACTATCATACAGAACATCTTTTGCTATCGTTGTGGAGCGATTATGCACCATCGTTAATACGGTTTCCCGCTCAGTCGGGCTAAGGAGATCATAAAGCCAGTCATAAGCCATCGCGCCTGTTAATGCGATCTCCCGGTGAGCCTGATCGTCATTTTTATAAGCAGTTAGGCTACTCTCATCCGTACTCCACGAAGAGATATGTAGTAATCGTCTTTTTGCATATTGGCCGTATTTGGGGTCCTGAGTAATTAAGTAAATAAAAGCTGCGTCCAATAAGGGATTTGTTATTGCGGTTACTTGATCGATAATTTTTGGATTTTTAGTCACGGGTTCACCCGGCAGCACCAGCGGGGACTGGGCTTCAGCCTCCACCGCAGCCTTTACTCGCCCCTTTACGGTATCGAATGTTTTCTTGCCGTCACCGTCTTTTCTAGCACGAAATGCTTCCAGCGTAGCAGGAGTCGTGAGGATACGTGGATGTTCGGTCGATACGGCATTAAACATATCTGATGTTGATGGCACTGGGAACGGGACGTTATCCGCATCAATGCGGAATTTTAATACTTCGCTCCACGCTGACCACCCTGCCGGTTTATGAAACCTGACTCTCCAGAAGTAGGACTGTCCGCCTGCAAACGTATGCGAGAAATTATAGAAGTTGGTAGTAATACCATTTTTCTGATAAGCAATAGAATGAAAGGAGCTGTCTCCTGAAACTTGTAATTCGTAAGAATCAGCACCCGGAATGAAGGGCCATGCGAAATCTGGCGGATTTTGGGTCGTTACAAGATGATTAATAGGTTGAAATTTCCTAGAAACTCCCGGATCCTGCCCAATTGGCCACTCTAAAGCACCAGTAGTTGGGGGAGTAGGTGTTGGTGTAAGAGTTGGAGTTGGGGTTGGTCCAGTAGTTGAATCGGTTGCTGTAAGTGAAGCCGCGTCGAAATAAACATCGGCAGTCCCAATACCTGGCGTAGACAATTCCACTTGTACATCCGTCGTACCAATGGGAGGTACAGCCGACAGGGTCAAAGTTTCATAGCTTCCAGTGAGTAATGTTTGCGCTTCCACAAATTGTTGGCCAGAAGATCCAATGAAGTGCAGAATCAAATTCGCGTTGCCAGTTAATGCATTAGCTTTAACAGTTGCCTTGTACTCCTTGTCAGCAACGACTGGAATAGCTGGGCTTTTCACACTATACGCGTCCGTTGTAGAGTTGTCGATCATATGCACAGACCGGAAACCATGTGCAGCATAAGTCGCAGAGTTAACGGACACGATACTGGAGGTTAGTCCGTGGTCGATCGCTGTCCATCCCGTCGGCCTCGAACTAGAGGTAGCCTCAAAACTCGAGTTAGGGAGCAGCTCATTGCTCTTAAGAGATACATCGTCGAAATAAACGGTGCCGTTAGCGACGGTGCTCGGAATAACCAGACGAATAAGTAAACTTACCGTACCAGAAGGCGGTGTGTCACTCAGCTCCACCGTCTGCCAGCCTGCAGATACCGATTTATATTCTGATACTTTAGTTGTACTTGCATTACTAGCATCAAAATATCGGACCTGCATCACAGCTTGCCCTACTTCGACTTTTACTTTGACACTAGCCTGGTAGGTAGTCCCAGGTGAGTAAGGAATCCTTTGGCTTTCCATAACTGCCGCTGCACTAGACGTGGTGTCCGTGACCTTCATACTTCTGGCCCCTTCCACAACAGGGTCGGTGACCCATTCGTAGGAAAGTCCCGTATTTACGGCTGGTGTCCAACTTACAGGCACGCCACCTGTCGCCTGTTCGAAACCAGGGTTCACAACTAACTCGGGCCCTAGAACTGAACTGCTAGCCGCACTAGCGAATTGAAAGGTGAACAAGTTTAGAATCAGACTGAACCCCATCACAAATACAATCGTTGCAGAAATTTTGCGTTGCCACATACGGTTTCTCAAATTATACGCCTCCTGTTGTTCAAACTAGTCGTACTAAATTGATGTATATCTAAACATTTCCTCGAATAATACGAAATGACTGTCGAGAATTTCATCCTCTGTTAATTTAATACCAGGAGCATCCAGCCCCATATTGGACTCAAATGTGAAACTTATTCCGCCGCATACATGGTGAATCGCCGACGTCAAATTAAACGCTCGATAAGGATAAGTCCCCTCATCAGTTAGAATCAGATTCAATTTCGAATAGGGAAGATTTTGCTTTAAAAAGGCGCCTGCAATCTGTTCGTTGAACGCCTGCTGCCTTTGCATAATGCCCAGTGGTACATATGAAGTTGGCAAGAGATGATTTTCATAATTGGATCCCCCATGCAGTAATACCGTAAAATCAGGAGCTTCTCTGTCTACTACTCCAAGCAAAGAACTAGTCTCGCGCGCCATCGGAACAAAGAAGTTATCGTGCATGATATTAACACCATCATCGTTAAAGTAGCTGCCTAAGAAATCGGAAGCTTCCTTAATGGGATGCACAGCCTTGCAGTCCGGCCACTTGCACAGCGAACCGTCTTTCCATGTACCTTGCATATAGTAAACAGTCTTGTCGAAAGATACATTGATCAACGTATCTACAGGCAATCGGGCTCGGCCATCCGGATTCATACAAGGAATAAGAAGCAGTCTGAATCGATGGGCATTTTCAAATAAATAATCATGCCTTTTCCCCCGGTAATCCTCCCCTGTTTCGAGCAGTTGAATGAGATTCATCACGGCAACAATGCCCTCCAACTCCCCCCCATGGATACCGCCAATAATGAGAAGAACCGGCTTGCTGTCCTCAGGCTTATTCGCGTAATGTGTAGGGTCCTTAGCACCGCAAGCAGAATTATAATTCGCTCGCCGACCGAAATCTTCTTTCACTCCGTATTCCACCATATAAATGTCTCTTTGACCTGCTGATGATGTAAGTACACTTACTTTCCCCTTACGTACCGTCAACATGGCTTCCTCTATTTCCAATAATCTGCTCTTCCAAAACGATTCCAATTTCATTTTCCCCCTAGAGCTTATTAAATTTGCCTCTCAACACCAAGATTGTAACCGCTTTATTTTCAAGGCAAAGAAGTGGAGCTGCCGTTTCTGTGAAATACAACATAGCAGCCCCACCACACTCTTTACTTTTTACTTGCGATATACGCATCCAACTGCGCTTGGAACTCTGCTTGAACCTTTTCAATGCCAGCTTGCTTCTGCTTTTCGAGCACCTGAGGAATGCCAACTTCCGCTTTGATCAAACCATGAACGATCGGCAGCAAATAGGTCTGTTGGACATTATCAAGTGCCGCCAGCTCATTCTTAATCTTGGAATCATCCAGTATAAACGTTTCAAGCGGGCTGTGGACAATATTCGTTGCTTTCCATCTGCTGTAAGTAGCCGTAATCAAATCACCGACTACTCCTTCCATTTGTAAGGAAAGTGGTGTTCTCCATCCCCAAGGACTAGCACCTTCAGGCGGATAACCGGCAGTTGCGGCTAGCGTTTTGAACTTCTTGTCGCCTACTGGTTCCCAATGCTTTCCTTTAATCCCATAGAAAGTTAAATTATATAAATCCTTGTCGTACCGGAGGAGATCCAGGGCCATCAAAGCTCGCTCCGCATTCTTCGATGTTGCATGAATCCCAATTCCATTACTAGTCAGTTGCGTTTGGTACTGTTTCGCCGTTGGATTAACGTCAACTAATTCAGGCTTCCACTCTGGATTCGTTTTTAGAATGCTATCCATGGAGGCAGCCATCGTTGATATATTACCAAAATCAGCTGCCGTTTTTCCTTCTTTAAATGCTTTTCTCCAATCCGTCTTAGACACAATTGCATCCTTCGTCCAAACACCTGCTTGAGCCATGTCATAAAACATCTTATATTTTTCAAGCGTTTTCGGGTTTTCCAAATAGTTTGTAAGCTTCGGATTTGGGTTTTTCAAGTCATAAACCAAAGTCACACTACCATGGACGAGGCGCATTTCCATATCAGAGAAAAATACAGGAATCCCAGTAGAACTTAATTTGGCAGGAGGACCGCTGAAGCCAAGCATGCCCTTTTCATTCTTAGCAATTGTAGTCAAGAAGTTGGCCAAATCAGCTTGTGTTTTCACTTCCGGCAGTTTATATTTCTCTCTCAAGTCCCCACGGATCAAACCTATATTAAAACTACTTTCGAAAGTATCATTCGGCACCATATAGATTTTGCCATTAATCTTGGCTTGATCCCAGCCAACCTTATCTTGTTTTTCCCACGTATTTGGCGCATATTTCTTAAGCATATCTTCGGTTAATTGAAGGAAGCCGTCTTTACGAGCTGTTGCATTGTAAAATGCCCAATCTCCGGTAAAGATCATGTCAAAATCCTCATTAGCAGCAAATAATAGCGGATATTTCTGATTGTATTCATTGAAATCTAGATACCTGAGCTCTAATTCGGCATTGATTTTTTGCTTAAGGATTTTATTGACTTCCGCGTAGACTTCATCCGTATCTGGCGGTTTGGTACCCACCAAAACCATTTTCAGCTTAACCGGTGTTGAAGTATCTATTTTCGTTGCTGATGCGCTTTCAGATGGCTTTGCGGACACGTTCGGCGATGTTTGACCGCCAGTATCTCCACCACAGGCACTTACAAACATGCTCAGCATGAGGGCCGGCACGATGCCCTTCCAAACTTTTTTGTAGTTACTTTTCATTGTCATCATTCCTTTCATGCTCTACCCCCTATGAAATCTCATGCTATGATAAACCGGAGTGTTCCGGGATTATCCTTTTACTGCACCAATGGTAAGCCCTTTGACAAAATAGCGTTGAATAAATGGATAAAGCAGTACGATCGGCCCCGTAACTACAATAGTCAGAGCCATTTTAAGCCCTTCGCCTGGTAAATCCGGTACGTTCATTCCGCTTTTCTCCGCAACGATTTTGAGCGCATCTACACTGCCAATAACTCGATATAAGTAATATTGAAGCGTGTAGAGCTTGTGATTATTAATGAAAAGTAAAGAGTGGAACCAATCATTCCAATATCCAAGTGCTACAAACAATCCAATGGTAGCAAGCGCAGGCTTGCATAGAGGCAAGATAAGCCTGATGAAGATCGTAAAATCTCCTGCACCATCTATCTTGGCTGATTCCGTAATGGCTGCTGGAATGCTCCTCATAAAACTTTTCATAACCAAAATATAGAACACGTTAATTAATGGAAGCAACAACAATACTAGGTACGTATCGTTTAATTTCAAGTAATTGACGACCAGGATATAGAGAGGAACTAGGCCTCCGCTAAATAAGGTAGTGAAATAGTAGAAGAATGAAAATGTATTTCTCCATTTAAAATCAGTTCGTTGCAGCACGTAACTGCTCATGGATACAAGAAATAACGAAATCGTTGTACCAATAATCGTCAAGGATGTTGTTAGTGCATACGCACGAAGAATCTCTTGAGGAACCGTGAAGATAAACCGATAAGCCTCGAAGGACAAGCTAGAAGGAATTAATTTATAACCTTCCAATATAATTTCTCTTTCATCTGTGACAGATCCACTTAAGATTAGTAAAAAGGGTAAGATACAGAGTAGTGCTACGAATGATACCCAACCATAAGCGATAACATTCAGGACGAATTGGTCCATCTGGATCTTCGGGGGCGCTGTCTTCGTTAAGACCGCGATTTCTGTTCGGGTATTGGCTGCCGATTTCATTCAGGTGCAGACTCCTTTCCGGATTTAGAACAAAGCCGAGTCTTTATCCGCTTTGCGAACGACTCCGTTAACTAGGAGAATAGTGATAAAACAAAGAATGGATTGGAAAAGCCCAATAGCCGCTGACATCCCAATTTCATTGTTTTGTACCAAAGATCGGTATACATACGTATCAATGACGTCCGTATTACCAAACAAGAGTCCGTTATTACCGATCATGTTAAAGAAAAGTCCGAAATCGCCTCGGAAAATGTGGCCCACCGACAAGAGCGTCAGAATGATCATCGTCGGTTTCAAACACGGAATCGTGATATGCCATATCTTCTGGAACACATTGGCCCCATCGGTCTCAGCCGCCTCATACATCTCCTGATCAATACTCATAATTGCGGCTAAATAGAAGACAACACCGTAACCAACAGCTTTCCATGTTGAGAAGAATACGAGGAGGTATGGCCATATGCCTGTTGTGCTGTAGAAGTTGACAGGATCCATACCGAAATTACGGAATATTGTGTTGATTGTACCATGTTCAAAATTCAACAAATTGTAAGCGATTGAGCCTACTACCACCCAGGAAATGAAGTACGGAAGGAACATGACAGATTGGCTAACTTTCTTAAACCATTTGCTGCGAACTTCTGAAAGTAAGATTGCGATTCCTACCTGCAGCACCAAATTAATGAAGATAAAGAACACATTATAAAGTACGGTATTGCGCGTCACTCTCCAGGCATCTCCAGAGATAAAAAAGAACTTAAAATTATCAAGTCCGCTCCAATCGCTTCCCAGAATTCCTTTACCGTATGAATAATGTTTGAATGCGAGCACCAGGCCAAACATCGGCACGTATTGGAATAACGCCACAAACAATAAGGAAGGGACCAGCATAAACAGCATGGTTCTGTAACTGATTAAATCGCGAATGAACGGTGTTTTCATTTTACTCTCCTCCTTTATGTTCACCGGTCTATGTAGCTTATTATAATGGAACCGCTATCATTTGGGTCCCCACCAATCTTTCGAATTCATGTCCAGAATTAAGATTCCGGGCAAAACAAAAAAGAGATCAGCACGAATGGCTGATCTCTCATTCACAATATGAGCTCATACTCCCCTTGGCTTGAAAAATAAACTCAGCAGTTTTCTGCACACTTATAGAGTCTCCTGCTCTGTGCATATACTTTTTTTCAAGTCGTGATCCTCTCAAACTATGCTTTGTGACGAAAGATCCTATGGAATTGGTAACTCACAGGAACTACTCACCCTCCACCAACCGCCCATCCCGAAACCTCACAACCCTCTTCGCCTGCTCCGCAACCTGCCGATCATGCGTAATCACAATGATTGTCCTGCCTTGCTCATTCAACCGCCAGAAAATATCCATTATCTCCGCGCCTGTCTTCGAATCAAGCGCCCCTGTAGGCTCATCCGCCAAAATAATCGGCGGATCGCCCGCCAACGTACGCGCAATCGCAACACGCTGCTGTTGACCGCCGGAAAGCTCCGACGGAAAGTGTTTCTTACGGTCAAGTAAATCCACCGCTTCCAGCGCTTGTATAACCAGCGGCTCCCGCTGTTTTCTTGATAATCCACGATAAATCAGCGGCAACTCCACATTCTCATATGCACTCAACCTCGGCAGCAGGTTAAAACTCTGAAAAACAAACCCAATCTTCTGATTCCTAATCTCAGCCAACTGCGAATCCTTCATAGCATGAATCTGCTTCCCATCAAGCGCATAGACTCCTTCGTCCGACAAATCCAAACACCCGATGATATTCATCATGGTGGACTTGCCGGAGCCCGACGGCCCCATGATAGCTACGTACTCGCCTTGCACGATGTCTAACGTAATATCATCTAGCGCGCGAATCGTTTCGCCGCCCATATAGTAAAATTTACTTACATGCTCAATTTGAATTAAGGCTGTCATTATCTTCGCCCCCCATTATTTGAAGCCAAATAAATGAAGAATACGATTCAATTCAATGTGTACTAATTCAAATGAGTTCAATTCTTTTACCGCTTCGCTTTATAAAACTCATGATACAACTTCATCAACGCCCGCTTCTCAATACGCGACACGTACGAACGCGAAATGCCCAGCTCCTTTGCTATCTCCCGCTGCGTCCGTTCTTCGCCACCTAGCTCCAACCCGAACCTTCCGACTACGACTTCCTTCTCACGGTCGTCCAATATCTCCAGATTCCGATAGATTTTGCTCTTCTCGATTTTCAACTGCACCGCATCCACCACATCGTCCGCCTCGCTGCCGAGTATGTCGATGAGCGTAATTTCATTCCCCTCTTTATCCGTTCCGATCGGGTCATGCAAGGATACGTCTTTACGTGTTTTCTTCAATGAGCGCAGATGCATCAGGATCTCATTTTCAATACAACGTGCCGCAAAAGTCGCCAGCTTTGTCCCTTTGTTAGGGGAGAAAGACTCGATTGCTTTGATCAGTCCGATCGTCCCGATGGAGATCAAATCTTCCAAATCTTCTCCGGTATTGTCGAATTTTTTCACTATATGGGCAACTAACCTTAAATTATGCTCAATCAATTTGTTTCTGGAGTGATCATTACCTTCTGCCATAAGCCTCAGATGTAATTCTTCTTCTGCCTCGGTTAGAGGTTGTGGAAACGCATTATTTTTGACATAGGATACAAGTAAGGTTAGCTGCTTGATTAATACGGCTATTGCGCTAAACAATCCAGGCATTCCAGCCACCCCCTTCGATGTTAGCGGATCTCAGCTGTTCGGAAGTCTCCGCTTTGAGCTTAGTATTAGTGTATGTGGGTGGTAGCCTAGAAGTGCCTGTACCTCATAACTTACATGAAGAAGTCATTTTGAACTAGTTCATATAAATTCACTTCCTTGGTTCTGGTTACACTTAGATAGGAAAGTAACTGTAGTCTCCTCTGATTGAACTCATACATCGACTGCTCCTTTGAGATCTCTATCAAAAAAAACTTTACGTTAACATCCTTAAATTTTCGATATTTATTCACTTCAGACATACAGATATACCCTCTGGCTGCAAGTTCCTCTACCCTAGAGATATCTATAACAACCACGTCAAACAGTTCATTGATTCCAAAAATGCTTAGGAAATGTTGAACTAAAACGGCCGGCTTCGCCTCTAGGAGAGAGATTGTCCCATAATCGGACACAACCTTTTTCTCATTTAGAAGTATTCTAGAAGAACAAGCAAGCTTGCGAAGTTTTTGCCACTCTATAGACAATAATTCATGCTTTCTATGGTACTCCTGCCAAACAGCCAATTGATCTTGAATATTCATATCAGCCCACCATATATCTCCATTAAATTGAAATTTCAATTTATGATTAGGGCTAAAACGAACAAACTGCTCTTTCCGTATCATATTACTATTCAATAATATAGAAAGCTGGTTTTCATCTAATTTTTCAATACATATCGAACAAGCATGCACTAAGATACCAAGATCATAAAACATCTCCTTCAGTACATCCTTGTCCCAATTGTATTCTTTATTAGAAACAAACTTGCTAACAACACCTATCTCTTTCCATTGAATACGTAATTCTTCCGTATTCATTTGAAACAAACGAACATTTTCCTTAATGCTATTGGTAATAAATTCGTACTGCTTCATTTTCGTGTATTTCCCTTGTTCAATAAAATGGTTGAGATGAAATATTGTCATGTGAATACGCTACTCCCACTCAACTATCTTTTTCGGGCTATACACATTTGCACGTTTCAACTTAAATTTTCTATGCAGCATTACACCAATATTCGTACCATTGTTGGGTTGCTCTGCAAGTAAGCTCTCTAAGTGACCAATCGTAGTAATCTGAACCTCATCACCTAAATAGTGGACTCGAACCTCATCAATCAGCCATTCAACGATTTTCCTTTTATCATCAAAGGATAACTCTGAGCCTCCACTTTCTATAAACTTTTGAATGCGCTCAGTGGCTAAAAGAATCTTCTCAGCATTCAAATTCCCCTCTTCAAAAGCTCCAAGTTGCAATAAATAATTATCTAGAGTCTGTTGCAACTCCAACTTAGAAACATTGATTAAAGCAATCTCTTCAGCCATTTGTTCCTCATCGATCACATCGCGTCTAAACATTATTTTTATTTTTTCAATTTCTTTCCCCTTTTCATTAAGCTGATTCTTTATCAACTCACTTGCTTGCCTGACTTCACTAATAATTGAATCCGACATAACCTCTAATTGAGCTATGTATTCATTGGGATCAGATATCACTGACATAATAAGATCCCAAATGTAATCATCAAGTAAATCTGCACGTAATGTTTGTGCTGGGCATCGTTCAATACCTTCTCCATATCGTCTTGGGTTTTTATTGGGGCACCGATAACAGGTATATCTGACACTTTCACGACTTTGCAACTGATTACCAGTGTAGGTCGTACAATTCCAAGTTCGTCCACAATGCGAGCATTTAATTAATGATTTGAGGAGATACTCATATTTTGTGTTTCCAGAACCTGTACTGTTTTTAATCTTCTGCTCTCTTGCTAATTCAAAAAGTGCCGTATCAATGATAGGTTCAATTTCAACCAGGATCCAATCACTCTTATCACGAAATTCATACGTTTTTTTGGGTGCTCCGCCTTTGGTTTTCTCACCCTTCACCTTTTTAAATTTTCGACGATTGTAATAATATTTACCGATGTAAACCTCTGAATTTAGAATCCGCACAATAGAAGAAGCTCCCCAGTGTTCGCTTTCTTTTCTTTTAGGGGATATCCCTAATTCAAAAAGCTTTCCTCCAATTTCACGTAAGGTTAGATGGTCGAAGATATACCATTGGTAAATATTCCGAACTACCTCAGCTTCTTTGTCGTTAATTACAAGCGTTTGATTTTCGAAATTGTACCCAAACGGCGCAACACGCATTGGCATAATTTTCTTATCACGTTCAACTGCCTTTAGCCTGCCGCGCACAGTTCTTTTCTTAATAAGTGCTAGCTCGTACTGAGCAATAACACTCATTAAGTTAAAAAAAAGTTGGCCTTCTGGTGTTGAAGAATATTCGGTATCGACGAAAATCAACGCGACTCCCTTTGACTCAAACTCTCTGCAAATAAATAGCTTATCTGTGAGGTCACGAGAAAGCCTGTCTGGATGAGTAACAAAGACATGAGTGATCAATCCAGCCGCTATATCCTGCCGAAGACGGTTAAGTTGCGGTCGTTCAATGTCCTCTCCGCTTGCTCCTTCCTCGCGGTACACGATCACATCATTTATGGAGTGGCCGAGATCAGATATCCTTTTTAAGCAAAGCTCAGTTTGCGCGTCTAGGCTTGTACCATCTACCGCTTGGCTGCCTGTCGAGACACGCGGGTATATCGCTATAGCCATTTTCTTCTTCCTTTCTTAGCTGCATGTACTTGTGCTCTGTGATCCTTCAGTTCTTGAAAACGAGTATAGTATTGGTGTAGATACTCTTCAGGAAGTACTTTAGGAGTAGGCAGTAAATAGCAACATATCAACTCCGAATTAGGATTAATTATGTAAATGCAATCAAGGCAATCTGGAGCGTAATAAACGGTTACCTCATTACAAATCGATCCTAATTTCAAACTAAACCATTGCTTTTTTAGAGCTATACTACTTGAGTAGAATCTCCCTTCAAAATCAATGCCATTGTTAGTTAGCAATGCATAACCTTCCTCAAAATCAAACATGCAAACACCTACATTCCAAGTAATAGAACATTTGTTCCCATTACTGTTATGCCCGAAAAAAAGAAAAATAAACCGACTTCATTCAGTCGGTTTGGATAGTAGCCTTTTAATAATCAACTCAATAACTCTTTTCTTGGCTGCTATAGCAGCTTCACTCTTTGTTGTCATGAGCGATTGAATTTGCATCGTTCTCTTTAGATTCATTGTCGGAGTGTTCTTCACGCTCCTCCTCTTCTCTAATCCATTTCTCTAATAGTTCTAATGTTCGTTTGCGATTTTCTTCCAAACAAAAAAACCTCCTTATACAAAGAGGTTTTCCAATGCTCACCAGAAAGGTGGTCTGTTCTTATATCTGAGCAGGAGCAAATTAAGAAATAAATTCAACTGGATATTTTAAAATATTATTAGACAGTGGATGTTTCCATAAAAATGTGGGATTGACGCGCTCATGGACTACAGTTTTCATATATCCACTCGAAATACAATTATAACCTAATAATTTCTCAATCTCATACAAATACCGAGCATTTAATTCTAAATCGTATGCTTCAATAATTACTAAACCGTATTGATTCTCTATCCTTAGTTTAATTTGAGCATTTAAATCTACCGAGTAAAGAATAATCGCTTTTACATCATGACTATTGAAATCCAACTGATATAAAGTATTAAGAAATTCTTCTCTTGTCATTGGTGAAGGATCAAGTAATTCGAATTGTAAAGTATCCCAATCACGTTTAACAGTATCATGCATAATCCATTTACATGGAATTCTACTTAGTAATGAAACCGATGCAAATAAGATCAATGGATACTTTTCAGTCAAGAAAGTGGTATTTTTGTGATTCATTCTATTTTTATACTCAATAAGACTACAATCTCTTGAACCTTTTAATTGATAATAACCTGAAAATTTCCCCATCATTTCTGTACTTATACCGAATTCATCCATAAATCTGCGTTTTGAAATACCTAAAATTTCTTCAAACATAATAATAATTCTTCTGAGTTCCAGTGGTAATGAGATTAAAATAAAGCCTAATCTGTTTAAATTACCCCGTAACATTAATAATTCAGGCCAGGCAATTGAAAGCCTTCCAGCAGAATCAACCTTTTCGTAGAAGAGATCGCTAATTGTGTTTTTATCTTTTAAAAAATTATCAATTATTTTCAAACGAGTATATATAGCCTCTATATCTAAATGAAATTTAGACAATTCACATCACCTTTCTTAATAATACCTCATAATTACTCCAGTCCTTCTCTGTTCTGAAAATAGAACAGAGAAACCCATTCAAAAATTCAGGGTATCCTTTTAATAATAAAAGACTAATAATTCAAAATTGCATCAATCATCTTAAACAAAAAATAGCTCCTAAAACACTCCGTTAATTTTACGGAAAAGTTTTAGCAGCCATTTTACGCACTCACTCATTTTAAAAATTAAACTAGTTCATCAAGTCTTTTTAATATCATCCCCCCTTCCGCTTTCGACAGAAAGCGATTTTAATTCCATTAAACAAAATTATTGGCCACTTTATGTAATTTTATTACAATAAATGTAAATAATTTAAGTTGATGGAATTTCCAGTGATGAGTGCGTTCTTTTAAACATAGTTCTTAAAATTCTGATATTCATATATACAGTCATCAGGGAATGAAGCACAAAAAGCCCTGATGCACCGGACATTGTAAAAGGACATACTCATCCCTTACCATAAATTCCGCCGCATAGGGCATTTGACTTGCGCAATGGGTGCTACTTACATCGCACCGAAAATTTCTAATTTTATTATATCCATTAATAACCAATATGTGAAGTCCTAATTCTATTAAACTACTAAAATCAATGAGTATATTAATAGACTTATGTGTCAAAAATTTAATTAGAGGTGATCATATGCTTAGTCAATTGAAATGTTTCTCCCCAGAACAACAGGATTTTAAAAGTTATCTTAATGCGCTCGGACTTGTAAAACAGTCTAAAACTCTAAGTGCAGTTAAGGAATTTAAAATGTCAGCATTTGATTATTTACTATACAATTCATCCTCTTCCAATTTTAAAGTCATTGATTTTTTGAAATTAACTTTGGAGAAACTTAACCAAGATTATGCACTTAAACAAATTAGTAAAAGAGAACTAGCAGACACAACCAACGGCTTAAAGAAGTACTTTCAATTTTTAACCTTAAATGGTCTGGTTTCTGATGATTGGAACCAACTTTTCCAGAGTGCTAAACAAAGGAAACCTAGACTTACTGAACCAAAGGAAAGAGAAAAGAAAGTCTTTTACATTAACGGCAGGAAGCAAAAAGACTATGTTCAGAATCAGTATTTCCGTGATTATATCGAGAGGTTGAAAAAGCGCAATGCCTCCTGTATCGAGGAACATTACAGCACCATCGCATATTTCTTAAGATTCCTTAAAAGTAATGGAATAACTTCTTTCGAATCACTCCCCAGAGAATATATCAAGAATTACGAAAAGCATCTCGAAGGTCGATATCTGCTAAAAGAAATCAAGAAGAAAACAGCTTATGATAAGTTATTAAAACTTAAACACTTTATCAACTATCTATATTCAAACAATTTGATTAGTTATAAATATGACATCCCTCTTAAGTTCAAAGGTAACCCAATAACTCGAGACAATGAATATGTTTCAAATGAAGACCGACTCCGTTTCATCGAAGGGATAGTTAACAATAAACTCCGACATTTTCAAAGGGATCTTGCAACCACTCTCATTTTTGTAGATATAGGATGTCGACCTATCGAAGTCTGCAATATAAGGATTTCAGATGTCAATATTACAGAATCAACTCTAACATTATATTGCCATAAGTCAGGTCAACGGGTCCTAAAAGTCGATAAATTTGTAATGAAACACATCTCAATATATCTGGAATATAGAAAAAAACTTCCCGCCGAGACGGACCACCTATTTCTTTTGGAAACTGGTGATCCAATGAATACTAAGGCTATCGGAGGTATGATTAACATATACAATAAACTAACATTTGGCGAATCTCGCTTCTCTGCAAAATCATTAAGACATACGTTTATCACAAATGCTCTGAATGACCGCAATGATATCAATCAGGTTTCACTATCAGCCGGACACAAACATTTAGTTTCAACGTTACATTATTTCTATCGAAGTATCGAAACATTGCTTGAAAATACCCTACCTTATAATCCAGTCGAAGGGATCGATCAAATAAAATGAATCTCAACAATGCGTCTAAATATAATTATCAAGAAATGTGTGATGAACTGAATGTACCTTATGATGCTTTCATTGCTTTCATCCAGTCTGGCGGCACGCAAGGGAGTAGTTCAAAAAATGAACCTTCCGTATTATTTGTACTAGACCAATATATGGATCACTTGAAAAAACGTCTAGAATTGGATCAAATTGCGCAAACCACCTTCGTAACCTACACTAATTTTTTAAAACGATTAAAAAAATTCTTATTGGCACACCATTCTGAAATAACTATAAATCAATTAAACCAAGAAATGTTTCTAGATTTTCTTCTCACAGAGAAATCAGAAAAAATTGAAACATTAGCAATCCGTACCACAAATACTTATAAAGCAATAATCCGAGAGTTCCTTGATTTCTGCTATTACTCAGACTTTACAGATAAGCAATATAAAAAAAGATTTTCATTCCAATCTGTAGATCTTAGGCCTCGTTATTTTAAAGATAATGAAGTGTTTGATTTCCTGAAAGAAGCACTTCAACGTACCCACGGTTACCGGTATCATGCGCTCTTTAGTTTTTTGCTTGGTTCTGGATGCAGAGTAAGTGAAGTTTCCAAACTTCGTGTTTGTGATTTTGATATCGAGAATGGTGTTATCCGAATTTATAAAGGTAAAGGAAACAAAGATCGAAATATACCAATTTTTCCAGAGGTAAAGAAAATAGTTCTGGACTACCTTAACCTTACCGGAGTAAGTGAGTGGAATCGAAATTTAAAAGGATACTTATTTAGTAGAGATTTCGGAACAACGAGGGAAAAACCCATTTCTGTTCGCAGCATTGACAATATGGTATCAGTGATTTGCAAAAAACTGCAGTTTACAGAACAATATACTGCTCACTCATTTCGCCACACATTTGCTGTTCGTTGTTTACTCGAAGGCATGGATACTGTTTATTTAAGCCAAGTTTTGGGACATAAATCACCTGAAACCACCTACATCTATATCCAACTTTTCCCCCGAGATCTTCAAAAGCATATTACTGAAAAGTATCCATTTGCTTTTGAGAAACTATTATTCAGTGCATTTGGCATCGATGAGGAATCTTTGAATGAATAATCTAGTAAAAGACATTCAATTGTTTATCCTAACTAGTAATATATCTGGAAATAGAAAAGCTATACACCACAAAAATTTATTAGATTTTGCACAATTCTTATCTACTCTTAAAGTAGTCCCACTAGAGGAAGTCCATCTTGAGAAGATCTTTACACTTTCCAACCACATAACTGGTAAAGTACTTAAACATAACCCGATAAACTCCGAAGTACTCAACCACTATTTACAAAGTAAAAACGGATTTTCATATAATCAATTATTATTACTGAAAAGCTCCCTTGGAGCCTTCTTTAAGTTCCTTGAGAGGGAGTACCAGTTTCCAAGTCCAGTTAGACAAATCGAATTCAGCTTTGAGGAACTCAAACCTGTTAAGCGTCCCCTGAAAACCCTAACACGGCATGATGTTTTGAGATTCTTTCATACCTTAGTAAGTAAGTCTGAAGATTATTATCGAGATCTGACTTTGTTCTGTCTCATTTTTACTACAGGTTGCAGAATCTCAGAGATATTGAGTCTTCGTATGTTTCAAATCGATTTCACCCATGGATTTATTAATCTTGGAAAGACCAAATCCGGAAAAAGCCAAACTGTAGTAATAAAACATGGTATGGAAAAAGGATTAGAGTTTTACTGTAAACAGTTTAAACTCACATCAAGTGATCATTTATTCCAAAATAAAAAAGGGCCTATAAATTACGAGACGGTCAGAGGTTTGTTTAAAAATTACTTGAGTTTAGCTAATATTCCAGAAAACCACCTTCATATAACTAGGCACACTTTTGCAACTCATTTGTTTGAGAATGGTAGCGATATATCAATTATTCAGCAACTGTTACGACATAAAGATAAACATACGACAGTTGGATATGTCCATTCGAATTACGTCAGAAACTATGGTTTAAAAGTAAATAATAATAAACTTCTCTATGAGAAGTTAGTTAGTGAGCTATCTCTTTAAAATCTTATTTAAGATAATATTTCCCTGGAGCACTCACTGATGTGGTTGCTTTCTTAATTTCCTAACCGTGAGTTTAATACGCGGCGCCACCAGTTTATGCTATATCTTATGGGGGCTTCAATAGGATCAGATCTTAAGAGTTATGACACCACTCGGACAGCAACGTAGAAACCAGGTATCAGATGGTGTCATAACTTAGTGTCATATTCAAAGGTAGGATATGCTAGTGTATCGGGCTTAGGTCAGGACTTGGGGTTACAAATCGAGCAACTGAAGGCGGCCGACATAGAACCCATATATATGCTGATAATCATGAACATAAACGCTTCCTGGCTCTATTCTCATGCGTACTGAATGAACCCTGATGAGCTAAAACAATTATCTAGGTCATCAGAGTATGACGATGATCAAGGTACTTCTTATAAAGGCTGTATGAATTCAAATACTGGATATGGGGCTACTAGAAAAACGACAATGAACAACAATTAGAGATAGCATTGTGATGAAGATTTAGTTTGTATTATCAGATTAATATGAACTACTACAAGTAAGTAATTATCAGACGAGTTGTTAGTGTATATTTACACGATTCATCCGATAATATTATTTATAAGATGAGATATTCAAATAAAAAATGAGCCTCTCGGCTCACCTTAATATCAGTTTCTAATGATGGCAAGGAAAACTGATGACATACCGTCATTTGGAATCTATATTTTAGATACTTCCTTAAATATACATGCATTTATCGTTTCCGAAATAGCTTCACTAAGAGCAATATTCCCCCTATTGTAAGAAGAGGCAGCCATATTTGAGAGATAATAATTAATGTAGTTAATACTAAAAATACAAGTAATAAAAAAACTTGACCTAGACAGTTCCAACTCTGAAGTCCAGACATACCAAATTTCATCCTTTGTCTCATGAAATAGCCATTTTATCTTTTACGTAGCATGTTTTTGTTTCCAACAATCTCGTACATATCGATAGAGTTTGCGCCTTTTCTGATTAAATATTTAGCGAGTTCAATACAATAGCCATTCTCAGCCTCCCAATACATTGTCCCTCTCATGATATCTCGTTTCTTAACACTTTTTTCTAACTCAATTATTCCGTCTTTAAGGGGTTTATCCTTAAAATACTCTTCTATTAAATCTTTTGAAGACTTGATGTTAAATACATCCATACATTATTACCCCCTATCCTTTTAAACAGTTATTTTATCTGGCATCATTAAAATATTCTTCTTTTATATCCAGTAAATACGACAACAACACAACACACCTTAAACTATTTAACTCTGTGTCATACTCACTCACAAGTCCATGAACGACTTGATGCCTATTTAAGGGTGCGAAGTCAACGTCTTGAAGTCTTATCTTTTCTAGGTTGTTCGTACCTTCGGCAAATGACGTAAGTGCGTCCAGCGGATAAAGATACATACTTCTTGACATTTCATTTTCTTCTAGGTTTTTGACCATTTTCTTAGTCTTGGGTTCACCTGTCCCTCTTTCAACTGAGTAGATACTCACATTAAATAACTCATGACCAATCCCATCAGCAAGAGTTAGCATCGTTGGTACTGAAAGCGCGAAGCATTCATTTCTATGGGCAAAAAACACTTGATTGATAACATTCGATCTGTGGGGAAAGTGTTCGAGGAGTCTGAACTCTGTCTCATTGACAATCCTACGTGCATAATCAGACATAACATTATCAATTTCTAATTCATCACATTCCTGCAATTCAATTAACTCATTCAATGTTAAGTCATTAATTATATACCAACTTCTCCGATTGAGTTTTTGATGAATCTTTACATACTCTTTAGGGAATCTCTCTTGAAAAAAGAATACCGCTTCTCGTATGTTTTTTTGAAACTCTTCCATCACAACACCAATTCCAGCCACAGCTGCTTGAACACCCTGATAAAAATTCATAGCTCCTCCATTTATCTAACGAATTTTTGCCTGCTCCATGATAGACTGAGGGGCTTAGGCATTCTATGTCAGCACCGCTACCACATTCAGCGTACATTTCCAATGGGAATTCATCTCTGTCCTTGTTAGGTTTTGTAGGAACTCCCTTCAATGAATCCTTACGGTTCTTTACGATCTATATTACAGACAGGATTCTTACCATGTTCCTCAGCTGCTTTGATGTGTTCTGCCGTTTCTGGGAATTGATTATAAGCGAGAGGACAATTACTACTAGCTTCTTTTTCATTCTATATCCACTTCAAGCTCAAATTGTCCTACTTCTGGCATGACAATCTGAACATTTATTTTTGTTCCGTCTTCTAATTCCAGAATTAACTCTTCTTTGAACTCAGACATTGAAGCAGCAACTATTCTTTTGTTAAGTATCTTATTCTTAAACAAAACAAGTGTCTCCCTTAAAAGTCAGTTTTTATTGCATTTCATTATAACTTGCGATGTTCATAACCACTCCCGCTTAATGTGGTTTTATTCAATTCGTCAATAAACCCATTGTATTCTTCAATTCTTCTGGGAACTACATTTTCTAAATGCTTTAAAATTTCATTATACTTCTTCTCATCTTTCTCTGTGTTTAATTTCAGAATATCCAACATTCCACTCACTGAACTTTTTAATTTGATTGTTTCTTCCACATTACTACCCAAATCATAAACCAAGCCTTCAAAAACAACACTGTCATCATAATCTCTGTTTTCCAATACTTCACTGATCTCTTTGTATTTTTTTTCTGTTTTTTTATAACTCTTTAATATTTTATTGAATTGTTGCATGTTAATTGATGGCATTTGAAGGTCATCTCCTTTATTTTCTCCCACTTAAAACTAGTATTTTATCTGCTTACATCTTCAGTTTGCTGCTATTTGTCTTTTCGATACTTTTAGGTAAGAGCATAATTATTAGGATCGCACTTACAAAATCAAGCGCAGCTACGACAATAAAATTAATCGGTAGATGGTACATAGCTGTTAAAGTAATTGTAACGATACATACGAATATTCTACCGATGACCGTCGATTTAGCAAATTGTATATTATTTTCCAAACCTGAACGAACGTAATAGAAACCAATACATAAAAGGAGCATACCAAACAATTGAAGCCATACTGTTGCATCATCTTTAAACTGTAACATTGGTTGCACTAACTTGGGTGTAAAAAGAAGGGAACCCCCTAGAATAGTAATGTAGATTCCATAATAAAACATTAACTTTGAAACCTTATACATTAAGATCGCCACCTAACATTTTTTATAAGTGCGCTAGTCAATACTCATCCATAACGAATAAGTTGATGAAACCAGTCTTTTATTTTAATGATCTTCCGTTTGATTTGCTGTTGTAAATTGGTTCATATTTAATAATTAAATATTCTTCAACCTCAAGTCTCCCTACATAAACACCAACTGCCGAAACAGTTAGGTTATTTTTGCATTGTTCATCTATCAACTCTTCGATACTTGTTGCATACTTCTTTTTAGAACTAGCTGGATAGTACTCAGAGTGACCACTGAAATGATATTTGCCGATGTTTCTTCTGATCGTATGGTTCTGAGTGTTCTTCATATCTTTGTGCATTCTAGCTTTTATATTTGCCGTCTCACCTACATAAACTACTTGTTCTTCATTTCGTATTATGTACACTCCACCTAGAGACGGTAGATCTTTAGTCCAATTCTCCGAATACAGCTTATAACGCTTAGCGCTACTTAATTCTTCTTCAACTTCCGTAATTATAGCTTCAAGCGAATCAATGCTATTAAACATATTCCAACCCCTTAATTTACTATCCAAAAATACCCATAAAAAGCATATCATGATTAGTACATTTGGTCTACGATAGGAGCAGCTATTTAGTTCTAATTACATAGTAAATAGCCACGAAACTGCTTATCGCGGCTGTATAACGTTCTTTGAGCTATGACTATAAAATAAATTACACAAAAACATCTAGATACGTAGTATTATTTTACCATTGAGCATTTCACCTTAAGTTTTTAGATATGGGCTATAGTTACTTCTTCATTAGAAATAATTGATAACCCTGGTCTTCAACTTAATTGTTACATACATTAAAAGTTTGAAGGAGTGATGAACAATGAATAGACATAATCATGTAATACTTGAAGGTAAGCAACCATTAGCTGGGTTTGCCGCTGAGGATTCAAGTACAGGTAATGATAATTTAAAAGTTCTTGTAAATGCTTTTGTACATTCTGACCAAAAAGAATTTTATGGATATGTTAAGCAAATAAGTGACTATTACCTGAACTCATTTTTCTCTCAAGATAATATTCTTTCATTTCTTATACTTGCTCATAAAGATGGAACTACAGATATATATGTAAATGATATACCACTTGTTTTAAATATCGTAGCAAAGAAGAAAATAAACAGCGGCGATACGGTTTTTCATAGCGATATAGTTGATATTCAGTCATTAACATTCGACAATATTACTATTTCAGAAGATGACATAATTATTTATTGCTTTAAAAAAGGATGGAAATTTGGTTTATATTTCGATTTTAGGCAAATAGAAAATGGACATCTGTTGAATATACATGAACTATCTCAGGTATTAGGAAAACATTATAGATATCTTTCCTTCCAAGAAGAGTATTCAATTCTAGAAAATCAATCGTTATTTAATATTATGATGGAAGATGGTTGGTTTCCTTTCATTCAGTTAGTTGGCGGTGAATATGAACGCATTTCAAAAGCATATTTATACAAAGAAAAAGCCTCTGAAATCTTCTCAATCTTGATAAACGAAGTAGTTGATAAATATGATTCGGCGCTTATATTATCTATTAGTACTAAATGGTGTGATAACGAGGTGTTTAATGAAAAAGGAAATATACTTTCCGCTGGAATTGAAGCCTTTTTAACAAATACTCCATCAGGTTATATTAACTGCATAAAAACACTATATACTGAGATTGAAGGCATTGTAAGAATTAGCTTTCATAAAGAGTTTGGTAACAAACCAACCACTAAAGATTTGATGAAATTTATACAGGATAAAGGAGTTAATAAATTCTTAAGTGAGTATTCTCTCGCCTTCCCAAGTTTATTTTATCAATACTTAGATCAAATTATTTTTAAAGGATTCAATTTAAGTGATAATGAAGTTGACCTTTCAAGACATTCGACTTCTCATGGAGTGGCAAAGTCAGATGACTATACAAAGATAAAAGCATTACAAGCAATTCTAGTACTTGACCAAATGTACTATTATTTAAAATGATTTACATGTTATTTCCTTCTCTAATCATTGGCATTGATTAAAAATTACGAGGGAGACTCACATAGCCCAAGCATAGATAATCAATAAGTTATGTATGACAGATGTACCCATGCCGACATGTTCCATTCAATGCAGTTTAAACTTTTAATCGCAATACAACGCTTACTCCCTTACTCTCCAAAATCCCATATACCTACCTCTATAATATCGGCAAGTTCCTCAAGTTGCTCCTGTTCATTTGCATGAGTAAGTTCGAGGAACTCCTCGTGAAGTTTCACTTCAAGTAATGTTCTATACTCAACGTCACTAAGCACCCTAATGTTCGCTTTCTTGCCCTTCGCTTCAATAATCCGTGGAATGTGTTTATCGCGGACTAGTTTGTTATATGCTTTCATTTAAAAGTTCTTCTTTCAACAAGTGTCAAAGTGTAACGAGACTTTCTTCTTTACAAGAAAAAGCTGCTCATTATTAGCAGCAGCTATCTGAATTCAAATCGAACTTCTCTTTTATTTAAACTAAAAATACGACCGTAAGTTATTAAAATTATTGTATTATCCACTTTTCTTCAAAGGTAGACTCGGGAAATTTAATTAATGCTTTCTCACTTCGAAACCAAGCTACATGCGTCTGCCCATTCAAGTTATATTGAATCTTATAATGATTACCGAAAGTCTTACGAACGGGAGTAAACGGTGTATCATTAGGTTTTACTTTCTGTACAATGACAAGCGTTCCACCTAAGGATTTAATTTGCGCCTCAATTTCATTTCCGTTCTTTTGGTTACCTGCGGTTATCAACATGATCGCTAATGGAATGCATGGGATTATAGTCATGATAATAGTAGCAATCATCTTACTCTCATTTTTTCTAACAGAACCAAAGTAAATAGCGAGTCCAGTTCCAGGGAGAACGATTAAAAATATTAATAATATTGCGATCTTGCCGTAAAAAGGAAGCATTAATTGAACCAACTCCATGCTTTATTTAATCATTTAAATCCTTATAGAGATACAGTTTTTTCTCAACTGCAATAAGATGTTCCATAGGTTCTCATACACTTGAACAATTGTTATTTGTCAGCTTCTTATATAAGTATATTATTGGAAACCAAAGCATTATAGCATGCAAGAATCCAACTATCGCCATAATAAATGGTATAAAAGGAACAGCAATTATTCCTGAAACTATGCCGTGTACCTCTTTCTCACCAAAATAGAAAGTGAAGTCTTTATTAAACAAAGAATAGATCAACATGCTTATTCCGATTAAAACACCAATAATTCCATATACAATAAAGGTTCTCCTTATGACCATCTTCAACATTATGACTTGCTCCTTTAATCAATTGATATTTTCCATACATAATATTATCCATGTTTTATTGAATGTATAATTCACTTATTTTATATGAGATTTTCCTAGCCACTACTAAGCAACCGAAATCATTCTGACAATCTTCTGGAGTAAATCTAAATAAGTGATTACCAATTTCTACTCGAAACATTAGGTTTATTGACTTTGCTTCTTCTCCTTCAAGAAGGGTTAAGATTGTTTTTGACGTATCAGTATTCCAATCTGTATGAAGTAAGATAAAAAAGACCTCATCGAAATAAATCTCTATCATGGGCGGATATGAACGACTTAATCCACCAGTAATTATCAATTTGTCATTGGTATATTGCTGTAAACTAAAGTCAAACCAAAGTTCTTTCTGGATGAAATTATTTACTTCCTCAACAACTAACTTGACTTCGCTTTCTTCCATTTTCATCATCCTTTTAATAAAATTGCTCATTTAATTAAAGTTTCTTTGAAGTTAAGCGAATTTCAGGATGCTTCTCCAGTAGCATTTTTAGTAGTCGTAAGTGTGGAAAAGGCTCTAACACGAGGTTTAAAGGAAGACTTTCTTTAAACACAGCTTTGCCACCTGATTCAAGATATTGTCCTAGTGTTATGGTACTTGTTACTATTTTCTCAATGTCGGGTGGACTAAGTAACAAAAGTGCCTTTGCTTCATTAGCGGGTGTGGGGTTATCATTGGAATAGGCTAAATAGATTGGGGTTATTTGATTACTTTCTTGTCGTTTCCCAACAAGTATTGGTTTAACGTCCCCTTCTTGCCAGACTCCAAGTTTTAATTCTGAATCCGCAGTTGCATCTAACCAATAAGTAGCTGGTGGAGTAATTGGTTTGATTCTAATCATAGCTTCCTCAAATGCCTCTCTTTCAGCACACTCCCAACCTGATTCATCGTGTTCTCTATGTCCTCCTAATCTTATTACACCTAAAGTTGACCCTGATTTAGTTGGTCCAACTTGAAAGGGAAAAAGACCATGTACATTTACATAGACACCAGCAGTGACGATACGGTCATTAAAGTTCATGAATTTGCCCCTTTGTCTTAAATTTCGCAAAATATAATTGTGCTTTCTTTTAGCTTTTTTAGTAAAGTTATAAGAAACCAGCCTTAGAAGGCTGGTCTGAATTTCACAAACGTTTCTTTGCTTTAAGGATTCAACTCTTTTACATTCCTTAAAACAGTTGGCATTGCTTCATGGAAGAACTTCACCAATTGTTTCATCTGTTCTAAGAAATCAGGACTATCAGGCAGACCAATATTTACTGGATTGCTTTGACCACTAAACACTTCGTTAAACAATAGTACATCTTGGTTGAAATTTTGCTTTATATAATCTTTATGAAGTTCACTCATTCCAATCACCACATCAAATTGTTCAATACAAGATTCGTTGAATTGTGTTCTTTTAAAACTGGCTGTATCAATGCCCATTTCGTCCATGATGTTAAAATGAACATTTGAATATTTGCTAATATCACTACTAGCCCTTATCCCAGCAGACGCTACATTAACTGATAAATTGTTACTCTTTCTCAAATAATCCTTCATGCAAAATTCCGCAATCACACTTCGTGTATAATTATCAGTACATACAAATAAAATATTCATTGCCCCTTCTCCAATCTATTGCATTCCATTTTATGGAATCATATCAGATCAAAATAGAACCATCAAGGTATATTGGGGAAATTCACTTAAATAAAATCATTCTTTCATTATCAACTTACAGCTACTTTTCTCTATCTTCTCATTATAACACCAATTTACAAATTAAGGATATTGGCAGAACTCTTCTCTGAAAGATACAATAATGCTTTCCAACTTAAAAAAGCCTCTCAAAGAGGCTCTCAGCATTTAAAAGCTTATCGTATCGTTAATTATAACGGAAACGATTCTTTAGATGACATACATACAACACCTACTTGCTAAGCAATCTTAAGTCGTACATCTTTGTAGACGTTTCGTCTACGAAATACAAGCAATTTGCAATTCTTATTCTTCTCGTCTACAATTCGTCTACATTTCCACCCTTAGACAGCAAAAAACCCGCTAACTAAGCGGGTTTCTCTAATGGAGGTGAGGGGAGTCGAACCCCTGTCCAATAAATAATGTAATACAGTAGCAAACAAACAATTAACAACACTCCACATGTGTGTCACTTATGGAAACAATACTTGTCCAACAAATCTACATAGCTTCGTGTCCACAACCCCTTTACTATATGCGCGACAAGTCTCAAATTGTGTTCAATCAGCTTGTTTCTAGAGTGATCATTGCCTTCTGCCATAAGCCTCAGATGTAATTCTTCTTCTGCTTCGGTAAGTGGTTGAGGAAACGCATTATTTTTGACATAGGATACAAGTAAGGTCAGCTGCTTTATTAATACGGCTATTGCGCTAAACAATCCAGGCATTCCAGCCACCCCCTTCAGTGTTAGCGGATCTTAGCTGTTCGGAAGTCTCCGCTTTGAGCTTAGTATTAGTGTATGTGGGTGGGAGCCTAGAAGTGCCTGTACCTAATAACTTACATAAAGAAGTCATTTAGAACTAGCTCATCTAAATCGACTTGTTTGGTCCGCGTTACACTAAAATGGGAAAGTAACTTTAGTCTCATCTGATTGAACTCATACATCGCCTACTCTTTTGAAATCTCCATTATACTTAAATTATTTTTCATGTTGCAATTCTCCTAAGACTGAATAGAATATTTATAGAAAATCCCCACTATCGTTGAGCTGACAAAAAAATGTATCAATAGAATCAAAAGAATGATCAACAACAGTGTTACAGTCATATTCGATTCCCATAATGAGGAGGTTAAATAATGATTAAAAGGAATAATTTGTTTCAAAGAATTATGGAAATTCAAAATGATTCCTCATTACATGATTTTGGAGGGGGGAGTCCCCTAAACAAATGTTATATTATGGCATACTTGATCACAAAATTTCGGTTAAAAAATTATGTAGAAATTGGTGTTTACAAAGGAAGAAGTCTTTTTTCTGTATCACAAGCTATTAAAGATAATAATGGAACAGCTTACGGAATAGACCCTTATGCCCTTAATGAAGCCAAGCAACACGATATGGAGGAAGACATTAGAGATAAAGTAAATCACTTTTTAGAAGAATTGGAGTTCGACGATCTATATAAAAATGTTGTATTAAAGCAGGAAGCACTCGAACTTAAAAATGTAATTGAGTTAATCAGAAAAACCTCATCCCAAGCTGTTAAAGATTTAAAGCATATCGAAATCGATATGCTTCATATAGATGGCAACCATGATTATAACCACGTTCTTGAGGATATTACCAATTATGCTCCCCTTATAAAAGACGGGGGAATAATTGTATTTGATGATATCAATTGGGATTCTGTAAGACGATGCTATGATGATATAAAACAGAATTATATTGTTTTATTGGAAACGGAGTATTTTGGAATCCTCATAAAAAAAGAAAAGAGTCAGAAAAATGTAGACCATGCAAATTTGACTTCCAATAAGTTGAAAAATCTTTTTATTAAGCTGCTTGACATCGAACAACGAATAGAATCAAAAAGACCTACGGTTAATGTAGGCGTACTTGTGTATAACCATGAAAACTTTATTTTACAGTGTCTTCAATCAATTGTAACTCAAAAAGGTGACTTCGACTTAAAGGTCGTTGTCTGTGAAGATAAATCAACGGATAACACAGCCGAGTATATTGAATCGTTTATAAAAAGCTCACAGATCCCTAATGGAGTAAGCCTTGTGTACTTGAAAAACAAAGAAAATTTGGGAATGGTTAAGAATTTACAACGCCTTTTAGAAGCATGTCGCGGGAGTGACTTTTTAGCGTTAATCGATGGTGATGATTATTGGAAAGAAGAAAATAAGTTGCAAGATCATATAGACTTCTTAGGAAGCCATCCGGAGTGTGCACTATCGTTTGATAGTATACTTTTTTATTGGGAAAACCAAGATAATTTTGGACTCTACCCCTTACAGCAAGCAGCAACTAAAGAGATTTTTACTACTGAAGATATCATTCAAGATAATATAATCGGAAACATTTCCTGTTGCTTTTACGATGCGAAATACCTTGATCAAATTCCAGATGATCTATTTACCTTCTTTGTTGGGGATTGGTTGTTAAATATAGTCTATTCTCAGTTTGGTGACATCGGTTTTATTAAGAAACCTATGACCGTTTATAGAAAGCACGACAACGGTATCTGGACCGGTGATAGGGTTTTTCATGATGAGTTTGAGAAGAGGAAAATTATAATAGAGAGTATAGATAAATGTAACCAGCTTTTAGACTTTCTTTATGATGAAGAGTTTTCTAAAGTTAAACATAAACTCAGAGTTTGATAAAAACCGGGAACCTTCGATCAAAAGAACTGCATCATACTGGTATCAGAGGTTTTTTTGGCACGGTATTTCGCAAATTTTACGAACATTATCTCATTGACAACAAATAATGTTCGTATTATGATAGTCAAGGCAATGACAATCAGCCATATAACTATGAATCGTTCGTATATCCTCGAGGATTGGCTTGGGGGTCTCTAGAGGAAGCCATAACTTCCTAGCTACGACGGGTGCTCTTTTTCGCATACCCGTGTGGCTAGGTTTTTTTGCGTCCAAATATGACAATCCCAGAGGAGAGTGCTGCTATGAAAGCTTATGATTTTATTGTTGTTGGTGCAGGACCTGCCGGTATTTTTGCTTGCTATGAGATGACATTGCTTCACCCTAACGCGAACATTTTACTCGTTGACAAAGGCCATGATATTTACAAGCGCAGTTGCCCGATTCTTGAAAATAAAATCAAACTTTGCCCACCTCCAGCTGGTAAGAAGGACTTCTCTGGTTGTCTTCCCGCTTGTTCCATTACCTCCGGTTTTGGCGGAGCAGGTGCCTATAGCGATGGGAAATTTAATATTACAACCGAATTCGGAGGCTGGATGACAGATTATTTGGCCCCAAGTAAAGTCATGGAGCTTATCCGATATGTCGATAGTATCAATCTTCAGCACGGAGCTACAGAAAACATGACCGATCCTACAACGGAAGCTGTAAAAGAGATTGAGCAACGCTCCTATGCTGCTGGCTTGAAGTTGCTTCGCGCTCAGGTTCGTCATTTGGGCACAGAGCAAAACCTCATGATCCTCAAGTCCATCTATGAATATTTGAAAACACGCATCGATATGCAATTCAAAACAGAAGTCGATGATATCATCACTACGAAAAGAGAAGATAAAAATGTCATTCAAGGCATTCGTTTGAAAGATGGCACGGAGCGCTTAAGCAATTATGTCATGTTGGCGCCAGGACGAGACGGTTCGGCTTGGTTAACGCAGGTCCTTAAAAAGCGCCGACTCAAAATGTCCAATAATCAAGTCGATGTCGGCGTTCGAGTTGAAACCTCTGATGTCGTCATGCGAGAAATCAACGAACATTTATATGAAGGTAAATTTGTGTATAACACTTCGGTTGGAACACGAGTTAGGACCTTCTGCAGCAACCCTTCAGGCCATGTTGTCGTTGAGAATCACAGCGGCATCATGGCCGCCAATGGGCATTCCTATAAGGATCCTGCGCTTGGATCCAACAACACGAATTTTGCGTTACTTGTTTCTCATAAATTTACGGAGCCTTTCGATAAGCCAAATGAATATGCAAGAGAAATATGTAAGCACGCGAATGACTTATCCAGCGGTGGCGTCATCGTTCAAAAGTTCGGAGATATTATGCGAGGACGTAGGTCTACGGCTGAGCGGATACGCGAAGGATTCTTAGAACCCACACTTTCTGAGGCAGTTCCGGGGGATCTTGGACTAGTTCTTCCCTACAATACGATGAAAAGCTTAATCGAAATGATCCACGCACTTGAAAAAGTAACACCAGGTATCGCATCCGAGCATACGCTTTTCTACGGTGTTGAAGCGAAATTTTACTCTGCTCGACCTAAGCTGAGTGAGAGCTTTGAAACGGAAATCAAAGGTCTCTTCTGTGGCGGTGACGGAGCTGGTATTACTCGAGGATTAGCACAAGCAGGTGCTGCTGGCGTATGGGTTGCTCGTAACATTCCACTGTAAATTATTTCCGAGGAAATAATTGTTCGTTCGTCAAAATTAGCAATAAAACCAACCTATTCGACCTTGAAGGGAGAATAATGTTGGTTTTTTTCAATGAAAAAAGCCTTCCCATGGCTCATAGATTATGGTAAGATAATACCGTCACATTAAATGTAAGCGTTATCATTTTAAGAAGGGGGCAAATAAAATGAATGTAGCGCTCGAACTCGAAGTAAAGAATACGTATGAGGATTTTATTTTAGAAAAGGATATCATGTATTTCCGCGTTGGTGAACATGGTCTAGTATCCTTTCACGGGAAGAACTACCATATCAAGAAACGCCTTAATACAGAAGAGATCCAGAATATGACCTCAGACAGCAGCTTTTTCAAAGTAAACACAGATTGTTATGTGAACACTCGTAAAATTCAACATATTCAAGACGGCAAAGTATTCTTCGAAGTTAGAGGATCCGAATCCAAATACACGTCGATTACAAAGCTTCGCCAATATCGGCTGAAAGAAATTGTATTACAACAAAAGGCTGAAGCATAAGTACAATTGAATGTAAGTGCCAAAAAAGGAGCCGAGCGAATTGATCGCCAGCTCCTTTCTTGTCTTACAACATTATGATATTTTAGCTAGTGTCTCTTGCTGATGCTCGCGGATCAGAAAACGTATGTAATCGACGGTTGTATCTTTCACTTTTTTGGCTTCTTCCAACGTAGCGAAGCTGTATTCAGCATAATCTGTGCTTTCATACTTGTTCAACTCTTCATTGTTCATGCCAAGCGTGGAAAAGTTATGAATGAGCTCAAAGGATGTTTTCGAATCCACATTTTTCACAAAAATATCTTTCGAAAAGAAAGAGCCTTGTTTCTCTACTTTAAAGATGACTCGAAACGGCTTCTCCTTATCCGAAACAAAACATTTAATGACAACGTCGATTTCCATTGTTTTGTAATCCACAGTGTGCATCGGTTCCTGCTTTGGTTTCTGCATCCATTTTTTCAATATCCCCAGCACAAGATCCCTCCTCACACATGAACTTATCCTCATATTGTAGCGAATCCCTAGTTAATTGACAACCCAAATGATAGAATCTTTATAATATTAAAAGTCGAATTTACTCCTTTTAAGCCATTTCTTGCTCCTTAAAAGATTGTGTTGATAGTGACGACTTATATTTCCAAGTAATGAACAAGCAGAGCAACCCCGTTAAAACCCCACAAGCCACAAATGCGCCATTGGCCCCAAATCGATCCGCAATGAACCCAGAGAACAGACTACCAATCGGTGTAGAACCCGCAAATACAAGGGAATACACACTCATGACACGTGCGCGATACTCGTCCTTCGCATACATTTGAAGAGCCGAGTTACTATTTGTCGCGAATAAAATATTAAAGAATCCCGTGCACGCAAGCAGCGTACCACAGACCCAAACCGAACCGCTTAGTCCATTAAGAATTAAGCATATAGCAACCATGCAGCTTGCTGCCATACTCAACTTCAGCTTCGGCCCTCGCTTACTACGAAACGACATCGTTAGAGCCCCGGCTAGCGAACCCACGCCCAAACAAGACATCAACGTACCATAGGTCGTCTCTCCCATGTGAAGGACATTTTTGGTGAACACAGGAATCAGAATATTAAAGTTAAAAGCAAGTGTACCAATAACGGTTACTAGCAACACAGTTGGTGATAGAATTGGATCTTTGGCAATGTAGACGATCCCATCTTTAATTTCCTTCAGAATACCTTCCTTCGCTCTCATCTTGCGTACGTAGGGTGCTGCCTCAATATGAATCAGTCCATATAGAACCGCTAGAAAGCTGACCCCATTTAGCAAAAAGCACCACCCTGCACCTAACCAAGCCATCATTACAGCACCAATCGAAGGGCCAACAATTCTTGCCATGTTAAACGTCGTTGAGTTGAGTGCAATCGCATTCATCAAATCTTCTTTACCCACAATTTCCACATTAAAAGCCTGCCTTGTAGGCATATCCAACGTATTATTTAAACCAAGAAGCAGTGCTAAGACAAGGATATATTCATATCGAACCGTATCCGTAAGTACCAATGTGGCCAAAGCGAAGGCAAGTATCATTGATACCGTTTGAGTCACGATAAGGATATTCTTCTTAGGAAATTTATCCACGATAATGCCGGCGAACAGCGAAAACAATAGAATCGGTAGAAACTGGCACGCAGCTACAATCCCAAGTTTAAGAGACGATCCCGTAAGTGTGAGCACGAGCCAGGACTGCCCGATATTTTGCATCCATGTACCGATCAGTGATACACATTGCCCTAACCACATATAGCGATAATTCTTGTGTGTCAACGCATGGAAATGACGATCAATGAACACCGCCCCCGCAGCCCTCATATTCATAGGTCAACCTCTTCCTCAGCAAAGTGAGCCGCATTGTGACCCATTTTTTCCAAAATAGTAAGGGCCATCTGCTTCTCAACATCCGACAAGCCAAACGTCAATCGCTCACGCCAGTCCGTGAGAACTTTGCGTACATCCTCTTTAATTCCGCGAGCTTTGTCCGTTAGAAAAACCTCGTTGCATCTTTTATCCTTTTCACTGACGATGCGCGTTACATAGCCTTGCTCTTCGAGTTTTTTCAGTGCTTTCGCCGTCGTACCTTTATCTATTTTCAAATAATCGGACAGCTCTTCTTGCGTTAAACCATCCTCTTTATACAGCGCATTGAGGAAAATATGCTGACCTCTACCGATCTCGAATTTCTTCAAATGCTCACCAATATACATCTGTCCGTACCGGTAAATCAGCGAGACCCACCTTGGAATTGAATTCCGAGTTTCAATCATTGCAACAACCCCTCCTGGTTCTGATTTTACAACTAAAATACACCTAACCTACCGAATCGTTGCACTTGCCACTAATTTAGTTTACGCCGAATACGTTGCATGTGCAACTAATATTTAGCTGATTTTTTAACCCTTATAGCGCGGAGGGGTGGGCGATTTGGGCACATTTAGCGGCTGTAAGCGTGCTTTTCACCGTTACAGCGAGAGAAGCTAGTGATTTTGGCGCTTTCTGCAGCTGTAAGCGTGTTTTTCACCGTTGCAGCGCGAGGAGCAGGTGATTTTGGCACTTTCTGCAGCTGTAAGCGTGTTTTTCACCGTTACAGCGCACGCCATACAAAAAAAAGGAGGCGCAAGTCGAAACTTGCACCTCCCTTTTCAGAAATAGCGCCTAACGCCGCTTCGTTCTGCGCTTCTTATAGAAATCTCACGCAAACCGGGCGCGATACCGCTACGGTTTGTTCTGTTTCTTGCAGCATCCCTGTCTCCGCATCCCTGCGGAAGACAACGATGCTGTTCGAGCCCTGATTCGCCGCAAGCAGGAACTCGTCCTGCGGCGAAAGCGCGAAGTTCCGCGGCGTCCGCCCCCGCGTCGACTGCCAACCCACGACCGACAGCGTGCCGCTGTCTCGGTCAACCCCATAAACCGCGATACTGTCGTGTCCGCGGTTAGAAGCATACAAGAAACGGCCATCCTCTGCGAGGTGGATGTCCGCGCAGTAGCTGACACCGCCGAAGTCCTCCGGCAGTGTCGACAAGTTCTGGACCGCGGCCATGCGGCCCGCGTCCGCCTCATAAGACAACACGGTGACCGTGTTGTCCAGCTCATTGATCGCGTACACATACGTGCTGTCCGTGTTAAACACCACATGCCGCGGGCCTGCGCCCGGCTTCACCCCTGCTCCGCCATGAGGCAGCAGGTCGCCGCTATCTGAGTCAATGCGGCTAACAACCAGCCGATCCAAGCCTAGATCGGCCGATACAGCAAAGCGATTGTCCGGGGATGGGACAATCGAGTGCGCGTGCGGCGCTTCTTGGCGATCCGCTTGCGGTCCAAGCTCGCCTTCATGCTTGATCAGTTGCGTGTGTTCACCCAAACCGCCGCCCGCTTCTACGGGAAATACGGTTACATCACCGCTTAAGTAATTCGCCACATACACCCTGCGGCCGTTGGCATCCAAGCTAATGTAGCAAGGCGCAGAGCCATCTGCCGGCTGTTGATTGATTTTGCTCAATCTTCCCGTCCCTGCTTCAATCGCATAAGCAGCTGTGGAGCCTCCGAACCGTCCCTCATATGTCACCGTTTCACTCACAGCGTACAAGACGGTTTTATCCTTGTTCACCGCTAGAAACGAAGCATTCGGCAAATCGCTGTACGTTTCAATCAGCGTCAATTCACCATTTTGCCCATTAAAGCTATATAAAGAAATGCCAACTGGATGCTGATCATCCGTGTATGAACCAACATACACAAACGCCTTTGACTTTTCTCTTGTATTTTCATTTTCATTTGCATCACTAATTGCAGTTTCACGCTCATTTCCCATCCCCAACTCTGCCTCCCATTTCCCCCTAAAAGTTATCTTCACCATGCCTTCGTTTCCCAAATGCCGTCACACACATCGAGATGATCGCTCCATATAGTGCAAGCTCCATATCATGCTGAGCGTCCCAAGGATCTCCTTGTGCACCAACGAATAAAGTACCGATCTCAGGTGCTACGATCATGGCGACCCACATTTCGATAAGCTCATAGAACGCGCCCATAGCCAAAACGATAACACACGTCATCACATAAATCCATCTTCTACCAAGTGTTGTCCAAGCCCTCAAACCTTCATAAATGGGATAGGCGCAAAGTAACCCAAAACTCAAATGAACAAGCCGATCGAAATGATCCCGCTCAGACACAAATATAAGCCTTAACCAGGGATCGAACCACGTCCCATTGTAAGAAAAGTGAGCCCCTACACTATGCAATAACAGAAAACTGGCAAGCAATCCATACGTTAGATTTGAAAATATAAAAACCCTATACGTAGCGATGAATCCAACTAATGCTGCCCATGTCAAAAGATTTTCTAACACCCAATCCCCACGACTATGCGGCGCAATCGCCAACCATCCCCACACACCCAGCCACACGACTAGAATCATATGCAGTATCCAATTTGTTTGAAAAGGTTTCTTATCTGCTTTACTTAGCATCTGCTCAGCCCCCTTATCGTCTCTACAGACTTAGAGTACCGTGCTGGCATGCCTTCCATAAGTACTAACTTTTTCTAGTACCAAGCCAGAGACTTGTTCATTTAGTTGAATATACCTTTCATGTATAGGCTTCGAAACTCACTTGGTGTCATGCCTTCATGTTCCTGAAATCGCTGATTGAAATAGCTCGCAGACGTATACCCCGCTTCACCAGCGATATCCTTGATCGGCCAATTTTCTTTCTCAATTAAACGCTGCTTGGCGAATTGAATTCGGCAAAGTGTGATAAACGACAACGGCGTCATCGATGTAGCTTTTCGAAATATTTTGCAAAAATAGTACGTACTCACGCCTGTAAGCTCAGCCCACTCCTCGAGATTGAACGGCTCGCAGGCTCTACGCTGCATCTCTGGAAGCAAGGCTAGTATCCGATCCACCGATTCCGTCCCTCGATTAACCGTTAACGGCGTGGCATAGCTCATGAATTCGCTTATAATCATATAATTCAGCGTGCTTAAATGCGTAGGCCGCAAAATTTGGTAAGCCTCCGCTTCTAAAAGCAGCTCATTGAAAGCTTTCTCTAGCTCAGCACTTCTTTTTAGCGTCCATAGATTGCGTAGAAACCCTTTCTCCAATAGAAACTCCTTAATATGATTCCCGTAAAAATGAACCCATCGAATATCCCATGGATCATCCTTGGAGCTGTAATAACGCTGCTCTTGATACGGTGGAAATAAGAATGCATCCCCCTTTTGCAACGTATATAGCTGCCCTTCGATCTCGACATAACCTTTACCTGAGATGATGAAATGCAAGCTATAAGTTGTCCACAAGCCTTCTGGACGCGCTACTTCGTGATTGGGCTCATTGCTGTACCAACCTATGGATTCAGGAAATATGAAATAGGTGGAGTGTTGAAGGGTAGGTAGCATAACATGCCTATGCATCATAATTAGACCTCATCTCTAATGACAATATTACGATAGTCGATTCAATATATTGTTATATTCATTTTAAATAACTCATTTTATAATAGCAATATAACGTTACACATTCCGCAAGAAAAAGGAGAAATACAAGTATGACTAAACTACGTTGGGGAATTTTAGGCTGCGCGGGTATTGCAATCCGTGCCTGTATCCCGGGGATTCAGCAATCGCAAACGGGTGTTGTAAGCGCAATCGCAAGCCGTAATTTAGAAAAATCTCAAGAGGTAGCCGCCAGGCTTGATATCCCGAAAGCTTATGGAAGCTATGAAGAATTGATTGAGGATCCAGAGATTGATGCGATCTACATCCCACTTCCAAACCATTTACATAAAGAATGGACGATTCGCGCAGCGCAGGCAGGAAAGCATGTACTGTGTGAGAAACCTGCTGCACTGACGGCAGCTGAAGTTGGGGAAATGGTTACCGCTAGTGAAGAAGCTGGTGTACTGTTCGCTGAAGCTTTCATGTACCGCCATCACCCTCGTTACGAGCGTGTGAAGGAAATCATGCAATCTGGCGAAATCGGAGATATTCGCGGTATTCACGGTACATTTACATTCAGTAATCCAAATGATAGCAAAAATGTACGTTTCGTCCGTGAATGGGGCGGCGGCTCAGTCTATGATGTTGGCTGTTACCCGCTAAGTGCGGCTAGATTTCTGCTAGAACGTGAGCCTGAGGCTGTTACCACACATGCGTTCTTCTCACCTGAACATGATAACGTCGATATGATGATGTCCGGACTTGTAGAATTCAGTGGCAATGTAGCCCTCACGTTCGATTGCGGGATGTGGGCATCGTTCCGAAATACACTTGAGATTCTAGGTTCCAAAGGACGCATTGTGATTCCATCGGCGTTTGTAACACCAACGGAAGAATCTGGTCATTTCCAAGTTTTTGTTGGGAACGAACAGCGCGAAGAAAAAGTTCCTTTCCTTAACCAATACGCCCTGCAGGTTGACGATATGGCCTATGCAACCTGGGGTGAAAAAGCGCAGCGTTTCCCTGCAAATGATGCCATTCTAAATTTGAAGGTTATCGATGCTTGCTTGAAATCCGCAACAGAACGCGCTCGCGTTCAGCTTTAATATTACAAAACGAGAGGCAGGAGAACATAGATGAAGCATATTCAGATTAAAGGATTAGATAAACCGGTATCCAAGTTGGTGATGGGATCTGACTTTTTCAGACTAGACAACCCACAAGAGGTTAGTGAAATTCTCCATCATTATTTGGCTATTGGCGGGAACACGATTGATTCCGCTCATATTTATTGTGGTGGGCAAAGCGAGCAAGCGATTGGTATTTGGTTGGAGGAAACGGGTAAAAGAGAAGAAATGGTGCTATTCACCAAAGGCGCACATCATGATCAAAACGGACCTCGCGTGAATCCCGAAGCTATCCGCCAGGATCTAATGACAAGTCTGGAGCGATTGCGTACAGACTACATCGATTTGTACGGTCTGCATCGTGATGACCCCGCAACACCTGTTGGCGTCATTGTCGAAGCATTGAATGAGCATCTGGAAGCTGGCCGTATTCGTGCCTTCGGCGGATCCAACTGGACGCATCAGCGTTTGCAAGAAGCGAATGAATATGCTGCTCAGCATGGCCTCGTTGGCTTTAGCTTCAGCTCACCCAACCTCAGTCTCGCTAAGCCGAATGAACCTTTCTGGGCTGGCTGTGTATCAGCAGATGAGGAGGCCTTGCGCTGGTACGAAGAGAAGCAGTTTCCACTGCTGTCGTGGTCTTCGCAGGCGCGCGGTTTCTTCACAGGCCGGTTCTCGCCGGAAATCCGTGATAACGCTGATCTCGTTCGCGTATTTTATAGCGACGAGAACTGGACGCGGTTGCAGCGTGCTCAGCAGCTCGCACAAGAAAAAGGCGTGAGCGCGATCCAGATCGCCCTCGCCTATGTGATAAGCCAGCCGTTTCCGGCGTGTGCGCTGATCGGACCACGCAGCGAGGCTGAGATGGTCTCCTGCCGCGATGGCGCAGAGCTAGTGCTGACGGCGCAGGAGCTAGCCTGGCTTGATTTGACTGGAGCTACGGTGTAGCTTCAGGGGTATGGATGTGTTCGCAAGATTGCGAACTCTCGATCGAAAGGGGACACCGATGTCGGTGTCCCCTTTTTCTTACAAAAAGAAAACCGAAATCCAAAATCAATCGTTACCTTTATTAGCATACATACGAAGGAGTTGGAACGATTTGAACAAATGGATGCAAGTAAGCCTTTGTGGGATGATCATCCTCGCAGCTTCCGGGTGCAGCGGAAAAGAAGCCAGTCCAGCGGCCATCTCGCCTGCCGCTGCTTCGGCCACGCCGTCACCTGTAGCGACAACGACAGCAGCAACGCCGACTCCACAGGTGTCGGCGACAGTAACGCCTCTGGCAACGGCAGCACCTGCCGCTACGGCAAGCCCAGTGGCAGCAGCCAGCGCAACGCCGCAACCACAAGCATCTGCGACGCCATCGGCGAAGCCGACACCGGTACCAACCCCAGCGCCTGCTAGCGCGACGCCAGCCCCTACTGCTGCACCTACGCCTGCGCCTTCTGTCAAGCCGCAGGAGACGACGGTAAGCAGCTCAAGCGCGAAGGCCGAGCTGCTATATAAGGACAACTGCTTGGTATGCCATGGCGTAGGCTTGGCAGGGGATTACGGTCCGAACCTAACGAAAGTAGGTTCGCGTAGAACGAAGGAGCAGATCGTCACGCAAATCATGAACGGCAAGGTCGAGATGCCGCCATTCAAAGACAAGTTAAAGCCCGACGACATCGAAACCTTAGCCAATTGGCTTTCGAGCATGAAGTGATGGTTAGTTTCTAGGTTTGGAGGGTTCGTGATTCACAAATTCGGTTAACTGGAATAACCTTACTCCGCCGCCCTAAACAAATTAGATGGATTTTCTGTAGTTATTATTGCTTTTTCTCTTTAATTGGGAACATTAGATGGATTTCCTACATTTAATTTCTGCTAAAATCTACCATACAGCCAATCTTGCTCAAATTTGCTGCTGTACTTTTTCCATCTATTCACAAAATCCAAGAAAAATCAGTACTATTAGCTGTACATTTTGCATTTATTTGACAACTAGCTACTCAAACTCAATTGGCCACACTAATTTCTACTTCTCCATCCACAGCTCAACTCGTATCTAGCATGTCATCCATCAGGCAGGACAAACGAAAACAGGCCTCCTTTTTCAGAAAGGAAGCCTGCTTTTTTCTTTATGTTACGTAGAACCTAGCACCTTTTTCCCTCGCGGTTGACTGCCATTCGCATCCGGCTCCAATGTGACGCCAATGGAGTCAATTATCAATTCTTTTGCATGAACATCATAGGACAATACACCTACACCGTTATTATCCACAAGAAGCGTCCCGCAGTTATACTTCTTGCCGTTATGATTCAACCAGACCTGATACGTCCAATCCCCTTGTGTTTCATTCAGTCCAGATAGATTGACCACTACTTTATTAAGATCCCCATGCTTCACGACCCAAGCCGTTCCTGAAGCCGATGGCATCGACGTGTCCGCTGATTTCAACACATACGTATTGACGACCTCAGATGGCTTATCTAGCAACTCACTTGCCGATTCTTTGGGGGACGGGAGCGGATTGTAATTCCACACAATGCCTACGACGATACCGAGTACGATTACTGCGGTTAATCCATAGATCCATGTAAAAGATCGACGCTTCTTGTGTTCTTCTGGTTCCATTGTAGCAATAGACTTCATCACTTGCTGCTTTAAATCCGGCGGAACTTCCAATTCTTCCATGTGGAAAGGTAGTGTAAACCAGACGGATTGCAATTCTGGCAGCTCTTCTCTGCATGAGTCACAGGTACGCAGATGCCGTTCGAAAGAAGCACGTTCCCATTCCGTACATTCGCCTGTTAAATAATTAATGAGATAGCTGCAGTCAATAGGTTCTTGTCCTTTCATACGTCACCCTCCCCTCGTGATGTCAAATGCTTACGAAGTATTTTTAAGCATTGATGTAGTCGGCTCTTTACGGTGCCTACTGGTTCATTCTTTTGGGATGCAATCTCACTTAACGAATAGCCTTCCCAATACATCATTTCGATCAATTCAATCTGATTCGTTGACAAATGCACATAGGCTTGTTGAATTTGTTCAACCGTCGACTTACGGGATAAGACCGACTCTGGAGTCGCTTCCCCCGAAACAAGTGCATGCTCCCACTCACGAGGCTCAAATTGAATGACTTGGTTGTGTTTACGATTTTTGCGTAAATAATCAATCGTAATATTGCGTGTGATCGTAATGATCCAATTGACGAATACGCCTTTGCTGGCATCATAGCCCTTGCCTGTTGTCCACAGACGCGTAAACACCAATTGTACGATTTCTCTAGCTTCCTGCTCATTCTTCATGGATTTCATAGCAAACGAGTATACAAGCTTAGCATAACGATCATAGAGCTCTTCCAAAGCAGAATGCTCTTTCGCCATAATTAGCTTCATAAGCTCCCCATCTGTTCGATTTCGCATAGCTTGGCTCTCCCCGAGTGAAATTGATGTCAATTAACTCTTACATTACCATATTTTCAGCTCGTATAGACAAAAACTCCAACCTTTCCGCATCAAGCAGAAGGTTGAAGTTCACAGTTACAGCTTTTCTGTTGCCTGTTACCTGATTTCAGTTTTCGTTGGGTCTAGTACGAACCACACCTTGCCTACATTTTGTCCAGTTGTATCCCCAGGGTTTTTATCTTTAATCCAATAGTACAATGGCCAACCTTTATATGTGTTTTGCTTTATTCCGTCAGTTCGAGTGAATTCGCCAAATTCACTTGCATTTAAATCACTCGACACAGTCAGATTCGCATCATAGAAAATCGGCCAGTTCACAATACATTGACCAACACAGGAGTTCACATCGGCTTTATCTTTTGTAAACAAGTACAGCGCCATGCCATTTGCATCGACCAAATACGTGCCAAGTTGATCAGATTTGCTTGTTTTCACCGAACTATTGACGGCTTTCGTACCGCTGAAAGTTACTGGATCAACAAGAAACCATACATTACCCACATTTTGTCCCGTCGTGTCACCCATCTTCTTATCGTCTACCCAGTAGTATAAAGGAAAACCTTTGTAGGTCGTTTGCTTCTTCCCATCCGCACGAATGATCGTTCCAAAATCAGCCGAGTTCATTCCTGTAGGTGCAGCAATGTGATCGGCATAGTATAAAGGCCATTTCTCCAAGCATTTTCCGGCGCAGTTGCTGACGCCTTTCGTATCTTTGTCGTAATAATAAAGTGACATGCCCAACGCATCCGTCAAATAGTTGCCAAGGTCGGCTTTGGTCCCTACTGCAATCCCAGCTGCCGGCTTAATGACATACCAAAGTTTACCAACCGCATCGCCTTTCGTATCCCCTGCCGCTTGATCCATAGCATAATAGTATAAAGGCCACCCTTTGTACATCACTTGCTGCTTACCGTCTTTACGCATGAACACACTAAAATCGGCTGCGTGAAAGCCTGCAGGCACCATCAGTTTATCATCGAAATAAACGGGCCATTTCGCTAAGCAAGCATCTACACAAGAATTCAGATCCCCTGCATCTTTTGTAAAATAGTAGAGTGTCATTCCCTTGGAATCAGCCAGATAGCTTCCTAGCGTATCGTTTTTCTTTAATTGTAATGATTTGTATGTAAGTTCTTCCAGCATATTCGCTGCAAGGATACCCTTCTCGGATAACACAGTTGCGAGTGTTTTGTCAGTGCCTTTCAATGACGCGCGCAAGGCTTCAATTGTCGCAGTTGCCACATTCATGTTGACGACTTGCTGTACACTTGCGATTTTGGATAAACCCTTCTGCTCAGCAAAAGCAAGTGTCTGGGCGAACTCAAAATCTGTTCCTTGCTTGTAACCGACGGCTTCCAATAACACCTTGTAATAAGCCTGAGCTGTGATGCCAGACAAGGGATCAAATTGGTCTCCGCCCGTGCCTTGCCAACCTAGCTCAGGGTGCGCTTTGAGGTAACCAAGAACCGCTTGGCCCTCTTTATAGACAAGACTCGCATCCTTAAAATTATTCATCCCACTGTAAGCTAATGCCTCAGTCTCCAGCCCTTTTAAACGTAGAAACATAATCGCTGCTTGAAATCTCGTTGTAGACTTATTTAGATATTCAGTCGTAAGTCCGCTGCCGTCTCCTTGTAAGATACCCAGATCGCCTGCCACATCTGTCTCCGATTTCACATGCATTTGCTCAGCTGCAATCGCAGTCAAAGCGGTCAGACCCATGACAACACCTAGAAGTACAAAAGCTGAAATGACTAATTTCTTCAAATATCTCATACCCGTACACGCCTCCTTAGTTGGGGTGAAGCAAACTCAACTTCTGGTTGAATGCTTTTCCTAATAAGGTAACGAAGCGGCATTGGTATCGGTTTGTACTTCTTCATAAATTAATCAAAAAGATTGAATGAAACAACATTTGATCCGATGGACGACCTTCCTTCGCCATGATAAGATATAAGGAAGCGTTATTTTTGGCAAAATAAGCATATTAACATAGAATCGTTACTTAGCTTTCCAGAGGGAAAGCTGTTAGGAGGCACCATGGGAAAGACCGATGTTCGCCGAGATGCCATCATGCATGCAATCAAAGATAAAGGCTCCATTGCCTTGACGGATATTGTGAAGCAATTCAATGTCTCTGAAGCAACTGCACGACGAGATCTAGAAATTCTCGAGCAAGAGAAACGCTGTATCCGCACCTTTGGCGGGGCAGTGCTTGAGAGCTTGAAAGTGGAAGTCCCCTTCTTTAATAAAATGGACCTCTACACCGATGAAAAGAAAGAAATCGCCGACAAAGCCCTTCGTTACATCGAAGATGGCGATATTATCGGGCTAACAGGTGGTACAACAACGACCTTCATCGCCAAAAAGCTGAACCAATTCAAAAACTTAACCGTCATTACGAATGCCGTGAATATTGCCTACGAGCTCATCGGCACGCCGGGGCTGCAGCTGATTCTAACTGGTGGTGTGATTCGCACACAAACCTTTGAGCTATCAGGTCCGCTGGCGAATGCCACACTCGACAATCTCAGTATCCGCAAAACATTCATGGGCTGCGATGGCATTTCCCTCTCCCGCGGCATGATGATCTACAATGAGCTTGAAGCAGAGACGAATCGCCGTATGATGAAGCAATCTATGGAAACATATCTCGTGGCGGATCATTCCAAGTTTAGCCGAAGCTCTTTGTTTGTTATTGGCGAGGTACAGGAAGCTGTTGGCATCATTAGCGACTCCGCCATTACACCTGAAATGAAGTTGGCGTTCAAAGAATCCGGAACACCATTTCTTTAAAAACAAAAAGCGATATCGCTGGCCATCAAAGCCCAGAGATATCGCTTTTTTCATTCTTTTATTTCAGTTCACTGCTCGGCTGTGGAATTGGAGCAGACTTCATTTTCAAAGACGGCACCATAATACCAACACCGATAACAAAGAGCAACGCCGATGTGAGGTAGATCGATTCAAGTGAGAAAGACGCTTTAATCGTCCCCGCCAGACTCATCGTAATGACCATGGACCCCATAAAGAGCGGCGTTAGAATACCATTCACGCGCCCAACGAAAGATTCCTCGGTATTCCCTAGAATCAACGTACTAATTCCGATCTGGATAGCTGGCATCACAAGACCTGAGATAAACTGCATTAGAAGTGCCAACCACACTAAATGTGTAACACCTAGCATAGCAAAAGTGACTGCGCTGACCGCCATACCGATGGTGAGCATCGCTTGTGGGGATATTTTTTTGGCAAAGGCCATCGTTACACCACCGCCTACAATCATAGCAGCCCCATTCGCCGCCATGAACCACTGCAAGCTCGACTTCTCTAAGCCCAATTGCTCAGTTACTAGAAAAATGCCAAGTGGGCTTATCAACCCAATCGCTAGACCAGCAACGGCAAAACAACCGCCAAGGATGACTAGCATACGGTTCCTCAACACATATCGGAAGCCTTGACCCATTTCCGTGAAAATATGCGTAGTGCGCGGCTCCGATGTATCTTCTTTCATATCTTTAGGCAGGAATGTAAGAACCAAAGCTGACAACAGGAAACATGCTCCCATGATCGCCACGGCCGTTTCGATTCCGAAACGATAATAGATGAATGAGCCCAGCATTGGCCCCAAAATCATGAAAATCGCCATCATCGATTGAAACATCGACATCCCTAATTGCATTTGTGAAGCAGGGACATGTACTTTAAATAGCTTCATGTTGGAAGGTTGGGAGAATTGGGAGAGAATCGAGGATACCAAGGTAGCAAAGAAGATCGCTTTCCAAGATCCCATATACAACGTGATCAAAATAACAAACACAGAAGCTGCGCTAAGTAAATCACACCACACCATCGTCAGCTTTGGCCTCCAGCGATCGGCGAATGCCCCGCCAATGAAGGAGAAGATAAATATCGGAGCAAACTCCGCTACGGAGATTAATGATAGTGAGTAAGGATCATTATTCGTCATGTCCGTCACATAAAGCAGAATTGCAAAGTTACGTATCCAAATTCCGATTTGAAGCAAAATGCCTGAAATCATAATTGTTTGAACGAATCGATTGGTAAAAAAAGATCGCATCGTTGGCTCAGATAGAGCGTTTGCTTGACTCATTTGAAAAAAAACACCCCTTTATAATTAGATCGCTTGTGAAATGCGTGAAATGTGCGCATTGTTCCTACGTAACGGGAAACGAAAAGTTTCACAAGCCTTTCTGATTTTACTAAGAGATGATGAAAGTTACTAGATATAAATTCTGTATATTTATTTTCCCCTAGTCCTGTCTCCATCCAATCGGGTATTGCTCCGATAAGGTCACAGGTAACCGCCCAACAGCTTCTTCACGCCCAAGCAACACATTAGCAAGAGAAACCATCGCTAGCGGTCGATTCTCATAGCAGGCATAGTACGTTTTCACTTCAGGGAACTCAAGCAAGTCATACGGATTACGTCCTGCCGCGACGATTAGATGCAGCCCATCCAATTTTGCCAAAGCTCTGACCAACGCGGTTTGACCTACGGAGAAGGTCGCATTGTAGGTGACGATAACGACTTGCTCAGCATTTTCACAAACCTTGATCATCTCTGCAATATCCTCATAACTTGGTTGGAGCCCTAAGTAAACTTCACGAACCGGCTCCCCAGTCAACTCGGACAACACGCTGCCTAGAGTTCCCTCACGATCAACAACCTCATCGATTTCCGTCCCCGATTGGACTTCTGTCCAGATCACGCAAGTTTTATCGTTAATTTGAAGGTTCTTACCAACTTCATCCTTTACCTTCGTGATGCTTTTACGACTCAGTTCTTTTGCTAGCTCCTGATGCTCTGGTGTCGAGATCGGCCCCTCCGGAAGCGGAGTTAGTGTATCAAAACGTATTTCACGCTTATATTTGTACGTCATAATACGTAGAACAGACTCATCAATGCGCGCTTCAGCAATTCGACCGCTTTCCACTGCTGCAACGACCGCTTCTATAGCTGCAATCTGACGCTCCCATGCATGACTAACCAACAGAATATCCGCGCCCGCTTCTAATGCGCGAACTGCACCTTCCGCTACGCCAACCCCTTCAGAAATCGCCTTCATCTCTAAGCAATCCGTCACGATAAGTCCTTTGAAGCCAAGCTTACCGCGCAGTAATTCCGTCAGTATCTTATACGATAACGTCGAAGGTACACTACTGTCTTCCAACGCTTTAAAGACCACATGTGCGGACATAATCGCATCTACGCCGCCTTCAATCGCCTTGATGAACGGGGCTAGCTCCAGCTCCATCAATCGCTCCATGCTATGCGGAACCACAGGTAAATCATGATGCGAGTCCGCCGTGGTATCCCCATGTCCAGGGAAATGCTTCACCGTTGCGATTACACCCATGTCTTGCAAGCCTTTAACAGCGTGAGTGCCCATATCACTGACAATTGCTGCCGTCTCACCATAAGAACGGACACCAATTACGGGGTTTAGCGGGTTATTATTAATGTCTAAACAAGGAGCTAAGTTCATATTTACGCCCATTTGACGAAGCTCTTTGCCCATCACTTTCGCGCTGGCATAAACGCCAGATGGTGCAAAGGCAGCACCCAACGCCATATTCCCGGGCAGTAACGTTGCTCCTTTTTCAACCCGTGAAACCATTCCACCTTCTTGATCCACCGAAATAAACAACGGCTGACCGCCACTTTTGAGGGAGATGTCTTGCAAATCGGCAGACAGTTGAGCAAGCTGATGAGCGTCCATCACATTACGACGGAAATAAATGACGCCGCCAATCCCGTACTCCTCGATTAATCGTGTAATATGAGGATTCGGTTCCAGTGCGTCAAATCCACAAGCGAATAATTGGCCAACCTTTTGCCGTAAAGTGAGTGGCTTATAGTTCGAATTTCCTGCTGATGACATGTATGTACACGCTCCTTGAGAGTTTATTTAGGCTTTGATATTTTCTATGATGCCTCTCTGTAGAAGGAGATACATCACAACAACCGGAATTATACTGATCATGATCGCCGCGCATAGCGAACCATAGTTCATATTTAATTGGTCATAGAAGGCTACCATACTCACGGGGAGCGTCCTCAGCTTCTCTTTGGTCAGAAATAAATTAGCCATAATAAATTCATTCCAGCTCGTTAGAAAGTTCAACATGAATACAGTAAACAGGGACGGAAGGGAAATCGGGACGATGACACGACACAATAACCCGTAAATGGAGAGCCCATCCATGATACCTGCTTCTTCCAATTCATTCGGGATAGAGGTCAGGAAGCTGCTTACCATAAATACGGTCCAAGGCAAACCTAATGTCACATAAGGCAGAATTAAAGCTAGCGGTGTGTTATACAGATGCAAGCTCCTTAGCAGCATATACAAAGGGACCAGCAAGGAAGCTGCAGGCACAAGCAGGGCCAAGATCAGAACCCTTTTCAGAACAAGACTTAGCCTTGGAAAAGACATTCGAGTTAGCGCATAAGCGGTCGCAGTTCCTAGCGCTAGTGAAACGATAGCTGAAACCGTCGAATTGATCACACTATTCATAAAATAATGGCCAACATGTGCGCCAGTCCAAGCATTCCAATAATTCGATAACGAAAGCTCTGTTGGAAAGGACCATGGCTCTGTAATAATTTCTTTATTTGTTTTGAAGGACGAATTCAGCATCCAACCTAATGGAAATAAAATCAACCCGATGTAGATCATCAATACCGCATGTGGGAAAACACGACGCAGGAGGCTTCCTCTCACACTCGCACCTCCTCCTGTTTTCTTGTGAACCAGCCGAATACAGACGTTAATATAGCCGTAAAGAGGAGGATCAGCACCGCGATACTGTTAGCGTAGCCATATTCGCCGATACGATAGGCTTTTTTGATCATATAGGATGCCATAACTTCCGTTATGCCATAGGGATTTCCGCCCGTCATGACAACCACAATGTCCATGGCTTTCATGCCACCCGTAATAGATAAGAGCATCATAACCACGATGACGGGTCTAAGCAGCGGCAAAATGATCGACCAAGCTTGCCGGATGCTTCCTGCGCCATCCATTTGAGCGGCTTCCACCAGATGCTTCGGAATCGCGTAGATCGCAGTTACCACGAGTACCACATAGAACCCCATCCATTGCCAAGCGTTTGTGATCAAAATGGCGAGCATCGCTGTCGCCCCATCTGCCAGCCAAGCATGCTGCCAGCTCGACAAACCGACAGCTTCTAATACTTGATTAAGCAGCCCCGCCTGTGGATGATAAATAAATTCCCAGAGCACACCTACAACCGCAGTCGATAAAATCGTTGGAAGGAAAATCAAGGCTTTATATAACCCGATCCAACGCTTTATTTTACTCACAAGTAATGCGATAGCTAATATAATGGGAATTTGAATCCCGATGGAAAAGGCAATGAAGTACATATTATTCCGCACGGCAATCCAGAAATAGGGATCTCGAAAAGCAGCTGCGAAATTGTCCAGCCCATTAAATGTTGCCGGGGAGATGCCGTTCCACTCCGTAAAACCGTAACGCAGCGACATCAGCATTGGATAAATGAAAAAAATCGCAAATAGAAGCAGCGTCGGCAAAGTAAAGAGCGTGTACGCCCATGCATTTCTTCCCATTTTGTTCATATGTCATCCTACTACTATTTGGAATGGGTTTCTTCTTTGTTCGAAGCGTCTTGCTGCTTCTGTAATTCTGTCATTAGTGTGGCCGGATCTGTTCGCCCGCCAAGCAACTCCTGCATCCCGCGTTCAAGCTTTTCGCGAACCTTCGTTTGAATGCGGGAATCGAAGGCTGGGAAGGTTCCTTTACTATTGGCAAACACTTGCAATATTTCCGTAATCAATGGATTCACTTGACTCGTATCCTGCAGCTTCATCGCCGGTGGCATGCCCTCTTCAACGAGCTGCCTCTTCTGCATGGATTCTGTATACATTTGCTTAATAAATTCTTTGATTGCCTGCAATTGTTCTGGGGTCACCTTTTGGGAGAAGCCATAGGCATTGGACCAGCCGCCATTAATATACCCGTCACCAGGCCCACCCATGGAAGGGAAGTTCATGAAGCCGACATCACGAGCAATGACTGATTTCTCAGGATCAAGAAGCGGTGTGTTCGCCCAGCTGCCATCAAACATGAAAGCTGCGTTTCCACTGCTGAACGTATTTTGCTGCTCGGCATAAGCAAGTGCTAAACTGCCATCTTGAAAATAGTCTTTCTGAATGAGCGTTTTATACTGTTCAAAAGCTTTCAATACCTCTGGGTCCGTCCAATGCTTGCTCCCATTCAGGAAGCCCTCGATCGAATCCGCGCCTGCCGTGCGCACCCACATCGTATTAATCATCATATTAATAACCCACGAGTCCTTTGCCGCCATGGCAAAAGGGGTGATTTTGGCAGCTTTCAGCTTCTCTGCTGCGGCTACCAGCTCGTCCCAGGTTTGGGGCAGCTTGATTCCCTGCTCGGTCAAAATCTTTTTGTTATAGTACAGGCCTTCCACATAGCCTGCCATCGGAATCCCATAGATTTTTCCATTCACCGTAAACTCTTCGAAGCTATAGAACTTATCTGTTAACCCAAGCTCTTGCAGGATAGGGGTAAGGTCCAGCAGTCGATTTGCCTTCACATAATCCTTCGTATCCGTCCCTCCGAACAGGTCGAATATTTCTGGCGGATTACCTGCAGCCATTTCTGCTCGCAGCTTTTCGAAACGATTCACCTTATCCTCCACACCATCTAACGTAATCGTCAACCCTGGCACTTTGGCTTCAGTCGCTTTGACAACTTCCTGCAGCATCGCGAGTCGTTTCTTCTGCGTATCCTTCACCTGTGTATGCCGAATCGTTAGTAGAATGGGTGCATGCTGGACGCCTTTACCACTAGACGCATCACGCCCTGGATCCGTTTTATCCGAAAAAATACTGCATGCCGACAACATGAACGTGAGAGCCATGACACCTGCGCTCCAAATCAGTGTTCGTTTTCTCATCCACTCGGTTCTCCTTTAAGCTTACCATTTAAGTATAATTGAACCCCTATACGTACTAAAGACAGATAAATTCCTAATCTAGGGGCAAATTCCTCTAGTTCCCTTCCTTTCGCTTATCACGATACTCGGAAGGAATTTCGCCAGTAAACTTCTGAAATACCTTGGTAAAATAGCGCCGTTCGATATAGCCCACGCATTTCCCAATATCCGTAATGCTTTTGTCACTGTGAAGCAACAAGGATTTCGCCTGCTCCATCCGATGCTTCGTGACATGCTCCACAAAGGTTTCCCCAAAGTGTTGTTTAAATAACAAACTGAAATAGCTCGAGCTAATACCTAAGGAGCTGGCTATATCCTCAATGCCAAAATCCGTTGAATAATGCGTTCGGATATACTCCTTGGCAGCAGCCATGAGGAGTTCACTATTTTTCTTTTTATTCGTACCTTCGAGCCCGTTCGATACAAGTTGTACCATTACCTGCAGCAAATGCGGGATACTTTCGCTTTTATCCAGCTCACGCCAAATCTGTTCTTCTTCCTGATTATCGAGGGCATTCATTTCACGCAGCTCTCGCAGCACATGCAAAATCAAATAGTGCAGCATCTGATACGCGCGAGCAAACGATCCTTCCGACAGACCTTCCAGCAATAATTTAAGACGATCCAGCCCATCCTCGGTCTTCGGACGATTCAGCTGCTTCATCCCCGTAACGATCTCCTCTACCAAAAACCAAAGCGAACTATTCGCGTCCGAAGATTCTTTGACCTCTTTGTAAGGAAGCACAGATTGCTGCTTATCTAAATTCAACTGCATAAATCTCTGCAGCTTTCGATACGTATTCCCTAGCTGTTGCAAACCTACTGGCCCTGGAAAGTAGCCCACGCTAATCCCCAGCCTCACAGATTGACTTACATTTCGTTGCAGCTTAGCAGCCAACTCACGCAATTTCATATCTACGGAAGTAGGGTCTGCCTCCTCCCACGCCATGAGCAGAGACCATTCCCCTTCACGCATCTGAAGAACTGTGAACTGTGATTTTTCGTCTGCCAAAGAATCCTGTAGGACATTCCGCACAGCGAAGTTCCACAGCTTACGTTCTTGTTCGGTCCACAGCAATGATTTCTGAGAATAATTATCCACATCGATAATGGCGAATACATATCGCAGTGTCTCTAGATCCCCCTGATCAATGGGAAGCTGAGTACTCGCCGTAATATCGGAATAGTCCATCATGATATCCTGCAAAATCTTCTCGTAGGCCAAACTTCTGATTTTCCCCCACTTGAGGAGTTCTTCCTGTTGATTCTGTTTCTTCGCTCGAATTTCGCCGGCAAGCTTACGAATCGAATTCTCAAGCTCTTCGTAATTGATCGGCTTTAAAATATAATCACTAACCCCCACCCGCAGGAGTGAGCGCACATAGTCGAAGTCCTGATACCCCGTCACCATCAGCACCGTGCAGTCTTCATTGATTTCCCGAAGCTTATGGATAAACGTAATTCCGTCCATTTGCGGCATCCGAATATCACTCATCACGATGTCCGGGATATGCTGAACACAGAGCTCCAAGGCCTCCAACCCATTTTTGGCTTTGCCTACAATATCGATTTCAAGCTCTTCCCACGGAATGACCGCTTGCAAATTACGTAAAATGTTAGGCTCATCATCTGCCAAAATCGCTTTTAACCTCACCCTACATCCCTCTTTCTTTTCGGAATAACAACCTTCATCGTCGTACCTTGACCTTCTTGTGAACAAATAAACATCCCGTAGTGCTCTCCATATTGAATCCGAACGCGATCGGCAACATTACTTACACCAAGGCCTCTACGCTCTTCATTCGATTCCAGAATTTCACGAAATGGCGTCTCCATCTCGGTTTTATAATGGAATTTCGCTAGCTTTTCGTTACTAATACCAACGCCGTTATCCGTTACATATAGCCCAATACGATCCCCTTCGTCCACAACCTTCACCGAAATTAGTCCCATATAATCAATCGGTTCAAAGCCATGCTGTAAGCTGTTCTCGACCAAAGGCTGCAACGTCATCTTCAAAATCTCCTCATGGAGCAGTTCCGGAGGCGCCTCAATGGTATATTGAAACTGATCCTCAAAGCGGAACTCCTGAATTTCCAAATAGCTGCGCAAATGCTCAAGCTCCTGCTTTAATGTAATCTCTTCCCGGTTCTCCATCCCGATTCTCAGCAAATTCCCAAGCCGGATCACCATCTGGCTGACTTTCTTCCCTTGGTTTTGGATGGCTAGTACATTGATGGACTCGAGTGTATTAAAAAGAAAATGAGGCTTAATCTGCGCTTGCAGCAGCATGAGCTCGGCCTTGTTCTTGCGATCCTGCTGGCGCTTCACCTCTTCGAGCAGATCCTCGACCCTTACAACCAGACTATTAAATCCTCTCGCTAGCGCTGTGGTTTCATCCTTTCCGCTCACTTCCAAACGGGTAGTCAGATCACCACGCTCCACCTTTTTCATAGAGGACAGCATGCGAAGAATCAGTTGAATAATACGCCTTACGAAGACAAGGTTATACACCAGGGCAAAGAACAAACAAATAAACGTAATGCCTGCCACCAGCTTCATAATCGTCTCGATTTCTCCAGCGACATACTTCCATGACGTGATCGATACGACACTCCAATCCTGAACCCCCATCCCATTAATATTCAAATGATAGAGGGATATTAGACTTTTTTCATTTTGAAAATCGGCCTTGAAACTGTAATTGTTGAATCCAAGATCCAATTTACCCTGGGTTAATTGCAGGACATTCGCCCCTTCTAAGCTTTGTTTATTATCGTAAAAAATAAGACCATTTTTGTTGATCAGCAGATATCGTTTGGAACTTTGCTCGCTCGTATTGAAGGATTTGAATATCTGATCCAGCTCATTAAATTTAAATTTCAACAGCATATAGCCGAGATTATCCATCGTCCAAAAATCCTTCACCATTCGCGCTTGATAGAATTCACCGCGGCCTGAACCAAACTCCTTGAACTCGGAGGGTCCAATCCAGAGTGGACTGCCATTCAGCTCCTGGATGTGCTGGAAGGCCATGCTTTGCTGAATCGTTTGCCAGGGAATCGAGCTTCCGCTCGTTCGTCCAGCGCTAAAGGATTTGCCGCTATTGTTGTAAATGACGACGGATTGAACAGGCGAGTAGGTAAGAATCGAGCCGCGAAGCAGCGTATCAAATGTATTCAAATCATACGAGGAAAGGGGATCCGCATTCGTTTTCGCAGCATCAATCGTACGATAGATGCCTTGAATGCTATCTTTGACCATCCAGAAATCGGAGAAATAGTTCGCTTCCTTGAACATGTAGTAAATATTACGGGAGATCGCTTGCAGCGTGACTTCTGTTAAATCCCCATATTTTTTCTCAATTAGCTGCTGGGAGACCGTGTACACCGCTGACCCTAGGACGAATAAGGGGATGATGATGAATAGTAAAAAACCGATAAATACTTTCTTGTTCAGATTCATCGCTGCACTGCTCTCCTTCAAGATAGACTAGGACATCGGACTCGTTCAAACACTTCAGTTCGGGCAACCTTCAATGAAACTTCAATGAGACTTCAAGTGCTGGAGTCAAATAATTCAGTCGAGCAAACTTCAAGCGTTGGAGCCAAAGACTTCAGTCGAACAAACTTCAAGCGCTGGGGTCAAACACTGCTACGCTCCCAAGACTCGAATCTCGGGCTCGACGCTGATATGTACATTGCCTCGCAAGGCTTTGCTAATCATGCAGGTTTTTTCCGCACGGAAGGCCGCTTTGCTTATTTTATCCAGTTGAGCTTCGGTCATATGTGGTGGCACAGAAATACGAGGACGATGTACGATCGCATTTGCTTTCATCGTTGGTCGGTTCTGGACGTAGATGTGGGAATGGAGTTCAAGGGATACGATGCCTTCTCTTGCGAGCAGCGTGCCCAGTGTAATTATGTAACAAGTTGCCGCGGCGCCGAGCAGCATTTCTTCCGGGTTCGTTCCCACACCGGGTCCGTCAAATTCGCTTGGTACGGAAATTGATGTCTGGAAGCCATCTGCTTGGAGGTGACCGGTCCCATCTAGACCGCCTGTCCATGTGGCCTTAAGTTCAAAAACTTGCTCTGGCATGGGAAGTGCGCCTCTTTTCTTTATGTCATAAGCGCGGTAATAGCGCCCAGGTATCGGGTACAAAGACCCTAGCCATCTTTAACAAACCTTTGGTTGATTTGATTTTATTGTAAAGGAAGAGCGCAGGATTCACCAGCCAAGAACAACATAAAAAATCGTTCCCGCACCTGATCAGCACGAAAACGATTATCTAAACTTCAATTGATCTCTATGAAATTGCGTAATTCATGTGTTGGAATCAAAACAATGAAAGCCCTACCTCTCTTCCATCCTTGCGGCTCCAATGACCGCGCCAGTGCGAATTGCGTTACAAACACTTACTGCCGAAACACTTACGTTGCCTCGGGTTTACCATAAATGAGCTGATGGACTGCGCATTGGGAGAAAAACAAACAAGGAGAGGGGATTACTTTCTTCTCGCTAATCGTTCGTGTGGGGTAAATGAGGCTAAATATGAAGTGTTTATATGGTTTCATTTCAATCAACTTTAATATTATATAACAATAGTACAAGCGTGTCAATACGATGGTGATATACGGAAAGTGTGTGCTACAATATAGAAATAGTTGGACGTAAAGCATACGCCGCTTTTCTAATTTCAGCCTTGGCTGATATAGAGAAGCGGCTTTATTTATTTCAAGGAGGCATCCACATGAAAGTTGAATTTGAAGTTGCACATGACAGCTTTATCGCTTACCACGCGTCTACTCGAAAAGGTGACTCTCTTCGCAGATTGTTGGATGGCCACAGTCATGCTGAGAAATTATTTCTTTTGCAGGTTTGGTGGCCGGCATTTAAAAGCTTTGTCGATCTTCATCCCGAATTTGAAGTGAAAGACTTCCGAGATGGAACCCGATTCCTTGATTTTGCTTTTATCAAACATACACTCAAACTTGCTATCGAAATCGATGGTTTCACAACCCACGCCTCGCAAATTAGCCGCTCCCAATTCTCGGATCACCTCATTCGTCAGAACCACCTTATCATTGATGGCTGGAAAATCCTCCGTTTCTCCTACGACGATATCAAAGATCGCCCACGCATGTGCCAACAAGTCTTACAACAATTTATGGGCCGCTATCTGGGCATGTATGATGGCTCAGTCAAATTGATGAGCTACGTGGAGAAGGAAGTCTTGCGTTATGCGATTACCAGTGAAAATCCCCTTACAACTCAAGATGTATGCCAAGTACTCACTATCGAAGCTCAGAAAGCACGACAACTTCTCAAGGTCATGCATGAGAAAAACATGCTTGAACCCGCAGGAAAAGGGACACAACGGATCAGATGCTACCGCCCTACAGCTGAAATACTTCAGCAAATGATGGGATAGTGCGAAGAGATACGGCGGGTTCGACTCGTTCAGCTCCAATAGTGATGTTTTTCATCACTAACTTCATGATTTGCGGCTGATTTGCCTCGCTCCACCTACTTTAGTGATGTTTTACATCACTTACTGCATCAATTACGGCAGATTCGACTCGATCCGGCTTCTATAGTGATGTTTTTCATTACAAAAACCCGCAGGCACACACGCCCGCGGGTTCACTCTACACCTTAAATTTCTGCAGCGAAATTTGCAATTCTTCCGCCAGTCCAGCCAATGACTTGGCAGAATTCTCAATTTCCTCCGTGGTAGACATTTGCTGCTGACTCGCAGCCGATGTCTCTTGGCTGACGGAAATCCCCGTCTCCGAAACGGAGCTCACAATGCGCATCACTTGCTCGATGCGCAAGTTCGCATCTACGAGCTGGTGGATGTTCCGGTTCACATCTTCCACTTTCGTATTCACCTTCTCGACCGAAGTCTCGATATGTACGAACGATTCCTGCGCTTCCTCCGATATCGTCAATCCCTCTTGCACTTTCCCTGCACCAGTATGCATGGAACTTACTGCTTGATTGATCTGTCTTTGGATCGTCGACACCAGATCCGTAATGTTACGTGCAGAAGTGGACGACTGCTCCGCAAGTTTACGTACTTCCCCAGCAACGACCGCGAAGCCACGCCCAGCTTCCCCCGCACGTGCTGCTTCAATCGCTGCGTTCAAGGAAAGCAGATTCGTCTGTGTCGAAATCTCATTAATAACATTGACGATTTCACCAATTTTGTGTGCATTTTTACCCAATGCTTCGATAACTACATTAACATCACGAACCGCGTCCGAAATCTCAGACATTTGCCCCGCGATCGAAACCACCGATTGCTTACCATGCTGAGCGGCCTGCGTCGCTTGATTCACCAGCGCAGCAACCACTTGTGCAGACTCATCAATTTGCTTCGTACTAGTCAGCATAAGACCAACTGCCTCATTCGCTTGTGTCACTCCAGCAAATTGCTTATCGAAATCTTCCGACAACTGCTGACTGGACGTTGCAACCTGTTTCGCTGCTAGAGAGCTTTGCTCTGAGCTAGCAAGAAGCTCTTGAGAACTCGCTGAAAGCGTTAAAGCATTATCTGAGATTTGCATAACTAAGCTGCGTAAGCTTCCCGTCATGACATTAAAGGAATTCGTTAATTTACCGACCTCATCCTCATAAGGGTAGTCCCCTTTAACGGACAGATCTCCACCTGCTGCCTTTTCCATGTTTTCTTGGAGTTTGCGAATAGGCGTAGAAATGATCATATTCAGCGCCAAAGCGCCCATAGTCATCACAACAATCGCAATAATGATCGTAAGTATAATGACCCAATGCGAGGTTGCGGAATCCGAACTACTGGATTTTTGGAATTGTTCAGCTGCAGATTCTTTGAGCCCGACGAGCTTATCCAATGCTTCTACCGTTTTATCACCTTGTGGAGATACTTCATTATTGTAAACCTGATAAGCAACTTGATTATTTTGCGTCGCTTGATCCATAGTTTTAGTGACGAATTCACGGTATTTCAGATTCATCTCCTCGAAGCTTTTGAAAGCCCCAGCCTCTTCCTCATTGAGCGCAATCCCTGCAATTTTTGTAACTAATTCTTTATTCGTACCTGAGTTCTCATCCAACTTGGCTTTGAGCTTGGCCTTATATTTCACATCCGTGGATAGCATCATCTCTAGCAAATTAGATTCGGTTTCATTGAAATTTGTTTTTAGTTGATTAATCCATTTGACAGATAGCAGACTTTCCTCGTACATTCTAGTAGAGTTGCTAGACATCTTGTCCATATAATGATAGCCCGTGATACCCACAATTAATAAAAATAAGATAGCAATCGCATTCATGAACAGCAATTTAAAACGAAGTTTCAGATTACGAAGGATGGACAGGTTGACGTTGAGCTTTCCTGTGCTATGCATGCTGTTCAATTTCGATTCGAATTTCAAAGTTACCCATTCTCCCCCCGAGTGTAAATCATAAAGCGGTTTCCCTCATGGAACATAACCTAACATCAGAATTAATTAATTTACCTATGGTTTATTTTACAAAACAGCGCCCCTTATGTAAAGGAAAATTCGTCTAAAACCTAAGTACAGCAATCGTTTTACTTACCAAAAACTACCACTTCAACGAATAGATAAGGGGCAAACACACATGGAATCAATCGGAATCATCGTGAACCCGCTTTCAGGCAATGGCAGAGGAGCTAACATATGGGGAGAAATCCAATCCTACCTCCAAGAGAATCGAATCTCTTATCTAGCCAAATTAACAACCCACGCAGGTGAAGCGACGCAACACGCCATAACGTTGATTCAAGAGCATCACGTTCAGCGGATTATCATCATTGGCGGAGATGGCACCGTTCATGAAGCAGCAGGCGGAGTTTGGCAGCTACATAACAGCCATAGCTCCTCCCCAATCTGCTCGCTCGCTGTTATTCCAGCAGGAACAGGCAATGATTTTGCGAAAGCCTACGGCATACCTAATCATCCACTTGAAGCTCTACAAATTGCCCTTCATGCCCCCAACACAGTGCAAATTGACCTTCTCCATGCTATTCATATTAATCAAGTTGCGGTTAATAGCATTGGCGCAGGCTTTGACGGGATGGTCGCCAAAATTACGAACGAAGCCAGCTACAAAAAATTCCTAAACCGCCTAAGACTAGGCAAGCTATCCTATTTCATTTCTATACTTCGTGTGTTCGCAACTTATCAACCATCCACCGCTTGGTTAGAAGTAGACGGCAGCGTAACAAAATTACCTAATATGTGGCTGGCTGCCGTAGCGAATATTCCTTTTTACGGAGGTTCGATTCAAATATGCCCAACTGCAAGTCCAACTGACGGTATGGCCGATGTTGTTGTTATTCAAAGTAAAAGCCGCTTTCGCCTCCTGCCCGTTCTTTTCACCGTGTACCAAGGCAAGCACACACAGCATCCTGCTGTATCCTTTTATAAAGGAAAATCGATTTCTATTCGAACAGAAAAGCCCTTGCTTGTCCAAGCAGACGGGGAGTTCGCTGGCTCCACTCCTCTTCAAATCGCACTCATTCCCGCTGCTATTTCCGTCATCCGTTCAAAACCCACAGCTTAAGCTGTGGGTTTACTTCCTTCATCACTCGCTAGTGCCCATTGTTTCATCGTCACATAATCAATCTTTCCACTCCCCAATAGCGGCAGCTTCTCGATATAACGAAACTCAGAAGGCATATAAATCGCCGGCTGCCCCTCCTGCCTCATCAACTCGCGAAGCGCTTCATGAGGACTCACCTTACTTGTGTGATAAACAATGATTCGCTCACCTTTTCGCCGATCAGGCACATGTACCGCAGCGCAGACCGCAGGTTCCACCAAACTCTTTGATACAAGCTCTTCCACCATGAGAAGCGATACTTTTTCGCCACCTATTTTAGCAAAAGACTGCAAACGTGCTTGAATGAACAAGTATCCTTGATCATCCAACGTCACAATATCCCCTGTGCTATACCACTCTGAAGCAGGAACGAAGCCCCGACTATGAATCAAATACCCTTTCATCACGTTCGGACCTCTAACTAGCAAGTGACCACCTGCCGCAATCCCTTCAACGTTTTCCACAATAGCCTCAATCCCTGGCAGCAATTTGCCTACTGAACCTTTCTTTCCATGCATCGGTGTGTTCAGTGAAATAACGGGAGTCGTCTCCGTTGTTCCATAACCCTCTAGAATGCGAATCCCGAATTTATCCTGCCAAATTTGACGAACTTCCACTTTCAGCCTTTCAGCACCAGCCACAACATATCGCAATGAATGGGCAAAATCATAAGGATGCGCCGTTCTTGCGTAAGCTCCAAGAAACGTGGACGTACCGAATAAAATCGTAATATTCCGGTCATAAACGAGCTCTGGAATGACTTTGTAATGCAAGGGATTAGGATATAAAACCAGCTTCACTCCCGAAAGAATCGGAAGCATCGTCCCCGCTGTCAGTCCGAACGAGTGAAACATCGGCATACTGCCAAGCACGCTATCTGAACTATTAAAAGCAATAACAAGCCTCGCCTGCTGTATATTCGCCCATATATTTCGGTGCGTCAGAACGACACCCTTCGGTTTACTCTCACTGCCTGAAGTGAATAGCACAGCTTCATTAAGACCAGCACCCACTGGCCCCTTCTGCCGCAGTAAAAGGTCCAACAAACCATGGAACTTATCTTGTAAAGTTAGCGCTTCCTTAACGTCCTCGAGATAAATAATGGAGTAGATCCCCCTAGCACCCTGGATAAAATCCGATAGACCTGCCTTCTCGATAAAAACTCTAGATGTCAACACAGTACTCACTTCGGCCGTTTCACAAGCTTCCAGCATCGCCTGCCTGCCGGCAGAATAATTCAATATCGCTGGCGTTACGCCTAATCGGAATAGTGAAAACAACGTCACCACATGCCCCGCGGCATTGGGCAGCAACAGTGCTACTCGCTTCTGCCCCTGAAGAAGCTTCCCCAATCGAACTGCCAATGTATAACTAGTCAACCGTAGTTTCCGATACGTCAATGCAGAATTACTCATCACATCTTCGCAAATAACCCTCGATTGACCATGCTTATGAGCCGCCAAAAGCAGTTCATTGAATAAGTTAATCTCTGGCCGGAGTCGACTTTCAAGCAAATGATGCAGCAACTTATTGCGGATCGCCTCCGTTGCATGCTCCTTTTGAACTTTTCTCGTGAAGCGCTCATCAGCTGCAGGCACTTGAAAAGCTTCACCAAACGCAATGTTCACCTGTGGGAACCAGCGTTGTTTGATTTTTCCACGTAAATACGATAGCTTCGAATGCTCCAAACCTTCAATGGCGATCGGCACAATTTGAGCCTGAGATCGTAGGGCAAGGTACCCGATGCCGCCGTATATTTTCATCATGCCACCTGTCGTCGTGATCCGTCCTTCTGGAAAAATGACAAGTGGAGTTCCACTTTGAATCGTTTTCAGCATTTTACGAACCGCATAAGGATTGGAGGAATCCACAGTCATATGAGCCCTGAAGTGGAGTACCCACGCAAATCGCTTCGCAATGTTCGTATTTACAACAAATGCCGCATCTTTAGGCAAAATTAAAGCGAGCATCACCGCATCCAGCAACGATACGTGATTCGGGATAAGCACCGTTTTTCCCGTCATAACGAGATTCTCCATGCCTGTCACTTTCACCTTAAAGGCGAACAGCACAAACAGACGCAAGCACGGAAGTAAAAGCCTTACTAGCGTAACGAACATCCATTTGAACATGGAAATTCCCCCTATTGGTATCTCGTTCGAGTCTGTCAATAGTTCATTGTATGCGGGAAAAAGAAATAAGACCTCGGCATGTGTATGCTTCGGTCTATTTATTCTTGGCTATGTATTTAGATATGCTTTCAACCTGCCTGGAAAATCTGTGATAATCCCCGTGACTCCTGCTTCGATCATCCTTTGGTAGTCCGAAAGTTCATTCACTGTGTAGGGGTAGACAGCAAGTCCATCTGCCGTGGCCAAAGCCATATCCGCTCGATCAAAGGAATGATGATGCGGATGCAAGGAGTAGACCTCAACCTCAAGCAGCTTCGCATATGCCGCATGGTCAATGAGATTCGCTGCATACAGCAAGCCTACCTTCAACTCAGGCTCTGCCCGTTTTAAGCGCTGAATCACTTTATGGTCAAAAGAAGAAACTACGACATCCTCGTACCGATTTGCCTCTTGCAAAAAAGCCAGCAGCGCTTTCTCCATACGCCCCTCATAGGCATGTTTCACTTCCACATTGACGAGCGTACCCTCCGGCACTAGATCAAAAACCTCGCTTAGTAACGGTATGCGTTCCCCTTTGAACTTCTCCGAAAACCAAGCTCCCGCGTCTAGCCTCTGGATATCTGCCCATTGTTGATTGCAAATAAGTCCTGAACCATTTGTTGTTCGATCCAATGTTTCATCATGGCAAACGACAATCTCGCCATCCTTTGTAATATGTATATCCAGTTCAATAGCTTGTGCGCCTTGCTCTAGGGCCAACGCAAATGAAGCCAGCGTATTCTCTGGCGCTTCGCCAGCCGCGCCGCGGTGTCCAATGATGATCGGTTTCGGTGTATGCATATTCAACGCTCCCAACGTTTTAGCTTACATGACTTGCTCTACAAATTATATAAGCAGCCGATTCGAAGCGTCAATCGTCATGATTTTCCCGACCTCCTCTAGAAATTAAAAGAGTCCCGTAGAGCGGCTTTTCAGCCAAACTCTCGGGACTTTTATCTAAAGGCAAGGAATAACCGTATGAAATGAATTATTTACCCAACTGGTGAATCGGGTGTCCAAGTGCACCTTCAGCAGCATCCATGATCATTTCTGTCAATGTTGGATGTGCATGGATCGTAAGTGCGATATCCTCCAAGTTAGCACCCATCTCAACCGCAAGCGCTAGCTCACCGATCAAGTTAGAAGCTTCTGGACCTACGATTTGACCACCAAGCAATTGGCCTGTTTCTTTGTCACCGACAAGCTTTACGAAGCCTTGAGCCGCGTTCAAAGAGTTCGCACGTCCGTTAGCCGCGTAAGGGAATTTACCAATGGTAACATTGATACCTTGCGCTTTCGCTTCGGTTTCGCTTAGACCAACGCCAGCAATCTCCGGATCGGAGAATACGACAGCAGGCATTGCTTTGTAATCAACGATACTCGCTTGACCAGCAATCGCTTCAGCCGCCACTTTTGCTTCATAGGAAGCTTTGTGTGCCAAGGAAAGACCAGGAACAACATCACCGATTGCGAAAATGTGAGGAATGCTCGTTCTACCTTGGTTATCGACTTCAATCAAACCGCGGTCTGTCATTTTCAAGTTAATGAGGTCTAGACCAAGCTCGCCATCTGTGTTCGGACGACGACCAACAGTTACAAGAACGTAATCTGCTGTGACTTGTTTCTCTTCGCCTTTAACTGTGAATGTAACCGTAACATCGTTGTCTGTTTTCGTGCAGGACTGTGCCAACGCTTCCGTATGAACTTCCACGCCAACTTTCTCTAAGTTCTTAGCAACCAGCTTCGTTAATTCTTTCTCGAAGCCAGGAAGAACGTGATCAGAGCCTTCCAACACAGTAACTTTCGTACCGAATTTCGCATACGTTTGACCAAGCTCGATTCCGATATAGCCACCACCGATAACGATCATGCTTTTCGGAATTTCAGGCAAGTTTAAAGCTTCTGTCGAAGAGATGATTCTTCCACCGTAAGGGAAAGCTTTCAACTCAATCGGACGGGAGCCCGTTGCGATAATACAGTTTTTGAAGCGGTAACGCGGTGCTTCTGCATCATTGAACACACGTGCTTCGTGCTCGTTGATAAACATCGCTTCACCTTGGAACGTTTGGATCTTGTTGCCTTTGAGCAAGCCGCTAACGCCGCCTGTTTGTTTGGCAACGATGCTGTTTTTCCAAGCTTGTACCTTCGCAAAGTCCACTTTCACGTTCTCTACGGAGATCCCGATGCTGTCGGCATGCTGAGCGTGCTCATACGTATGTGCTGCTGAGATCAAAGCTTTGGATGGGATACAACCGCGGTTCAAACATACGCCGCCCCAAGCATCTTTATCAACAATAAGAACACTTTGACCCAGCTGTGCTGCACGAATCGCAGCAACGTAACCGCCAGGACCTGCACCGATAACCAACAAATCTATATCTAAAGAAGCATCTCCTACAACCATGATGTTACACCTCCAAGACGAGAAGCTCTGGATCAGCCAGAAGCTGTTTGATGTAGTTCAAGAAGCTTTGTGCTGTCGCTCCGTCTACGATACGGTGATCGAAACTCAAGGAAAGCGCCATAACGTGTGCTGCAACGATTTGTCCGTTTTTCACAACTGGTTTCTCTGTGATACGTCCTGCACCTAAGATCGCAACTTCAGGGAAGTTGATAACCGGTGTGAAGAACATACCGCCAACGGAACCAATGTTCGTGATGGAAATGGTGCCGCCTTTCATTTCATTCGGAGACAATTTGCCTTCGCGACCGCGCACAGCCAAATCTTTAATCGCTGCTGCGACAGACCATACGTTTTTACGGTCAGCATCATGGATAACAGGAACCAGCAAACCGTTGTCTGTATCTGTTGCGATCCCGATGTTGTAGTACTTTTTGTAGACGATTTCTTGCTTCTCTTCGTCGATCATAGCGTTCATAACCGGGAATTGACGGCAAGCTGCAACCAATGCCTTCACGATGAAAGGAAGGTATGTCAGTTTCACGCCTTTTTTCTCAGCTAGAGGCTTCGTGCGCTCACGAAGAGCGACAAGTGCCGACACGTCGATCTCATCCATCAATGTCACGTGCGGAGCCGTGTACACGGATTTCACCATCGCGTTCGCAATGATTTTACGGATGCCTTTGAACGGAATCCGTTCTTCGACGCGATCGCCTGTTGAAACTACCTGCGCTGCTGCGGCAGGTGCTGTTTCGCCAGCTGCTGCTGCTGGAACAGCTTCCGTTGCTGCCGGAGCGGCTGTGCCAGCTCCTCCAAAGCCTAGCACGTCCTCGCGTGTTACGCGGCCGTGCTTCCCTGTAGGCGTCACCTCTGCGAGTGTGATGCCTTTCTCTCTTGCCAGCTTGCGCACGCTAGGCGTCGCAAGCACTTCGCGGCCCGCGCCACCTGTTGGCGCGGCTACCGGTGCTGCAGCGGCCACAGGCGCTGCTGCTACTGCTACCGCTGCTGCTGGAGCAGCAGGTGGTGTTGCCACAGCCACGGCTGGAGCCGCGTGGCTGGATCCGTGATGCATCGAAGCCGCAGGCATCTCGCCTGTCACTTCAATCGTCATCACAAGCTCACCGATTGTGCAGACTTGTCCATCTTTGACAGCAACGCTGACGATCTTGCCTTCAACTGGACAAGGAACTTCAACGACTGCTTTATCATTCTGTACTTCCATAAGAATCGTTTCGTCAGTTACGGTGTCACCCGCTTTAACTAACATTTTCACGATCTCGCCTTCATGTATGCCTTCACCAAGCTCTGGGAACTTGTATTCAAACAATGCCACGTGTACGACCTCCTGTTACCTTCGACTGGGTGAATTAAAATTCAAGTACTTTCTTAATTCCAGCAATAACGCTAGCTGGACTTGGCAACCAAGCATCTTCGATTTGTGCAAATGGATACACCGTATCTGGTGGTGAAATACGTAGAACTGGAGCTTCCAAATGTAGAATCGCTTTTTCATTAATTTGAGCAATAACCTCTGCCGCTACACCAGATGTTTTTTGCGCTTCTTGAACGATAATCGCGCGATTTGTTTTCTTAATGGAAGTTACAATGGTGTCAATATCCAATGGAAGAAGTGTACGAAGGTCGATAACTTCAACTTTCACACCTTCTGTTTTTTCGATTTCTTCAGCGGCTTTCATGGAAGTGTGAACCATAGCGCCGTAAGTAATGATGGTAACGTCTGAACCTTCTTTGACAACATTCGCTTTACCAAGCTCGACTGTGTATTCGCCTTCTGGTACTTCGCCGCGGAATGCACGGTATAAGTTCAAATGCTCCATGAAGAAAACAGGGTCATTATCGCGAATAGCTGCAATTAGTAGCCCTTTCGCATCGTATGGATTGGAAGGAACAACGACTTTAATCCCAGGTGTTTGAACAAGAAGACCTTCAAGTGCATCTGTATGAAGCTCAGCCGCTTTAACCCCGCCGCCAAATGGCGTACGGAATACGATTGGGGAGTTATAACGACCGCCGGAACGGTAACGCATACGAGCTGCTTGCACGCAAATTTGGTCAAGTGCTTCGTAAATGAAACCTACGAATTGGATTTCAGCGATTGGGCGGAAGCCTTGTACGCCTAAACCAACCGCAAGTCCCCCAATTGCGGACTCAGCAAGAGGCGTATCGAATACGCGCTCTTCGCCGAATTCTTTTTGTAAGCCTTCTGTTGCACGGAACACGCCACCAACATTACCAACGTCTTCACCGAACAAAATAACATTAGGATCTCTTTCTAATTCTACGCGCATCGCGTCTTTTATCGCTTGAATCATTGTCATTTGTGCCATGACTACTCTGTGCCTCCTAAAGTTAAAACTTGTTTCGAACGTTTGCTCTATTTATACAATTCTTTTTGTTCTTCTAGATGTGAAGGTGTAACTTCGAACATGGAGTCGATCAAACCAACGACTGTCATTTTCTCTGTTTCTTCAGCTTTTTTGATGTGCTCAGCAACAGTAGCTTTCGCTTCTTCCTTCACTTGAGCTTCCTCTTCTTCGCTCCAAAGACCTTTCTTCGTCAAGAACAAACGCATACGTGTAAGCGGATCTCTTGGTTCCCAATCGGACTCTTCGTCTTTGGTACGGTATTTCGTCGTGTCATCGGCCAAGGAATGTGGACGGAAACGGTATGTCAATGCTTCGATCAACGTAGCGCCTTCGCCTCTGCGTCCTCTTTCAGCTGCTTCTGTAACAGCTTGAACAACAGCTAGAACGTCCATGCCGTCAACTTGCACGCCTTTGATACCCGCAGCAACGGATTTATGTGCAACAGAAAGAGCTCCTGTTTGTTTCGAATAAGGAGTTGTAATCGCGTAACCATTGTTTTGTACAAAGTAAATGACAGGCAATTTAAATGCGCCTGCAAAGTTCATACCTTCGTAGAAATCGCCCTCGGAGCTTCCGCCGTCACCTGTGTATGTGATTGCTACACGCGGTTGGTTGCGCTTTTTGAAAGCCATCGCTACGCCTGTTGCGTGAAGAATTTGTGCGCCGATAATAATTTGTGGCATAAGTACGTGAACATCTTGCGGAATTTGTCCGCCATGTTGATGACCGCGGGAATACAAGAATGCTTGATAAAGTGGAAGACCGTGCCATACCAATTGCGGCATATCGCGGTAACCTGGGCAAATGAAATCGTCTTTATTAAGGGCAAATTCGCTTCCAATCATGGATGCTTCTTGACCTGAAACTGGTGCATAGAAACCTAGACGGCCTTGACGACCTAGATTTACTGCTCTTTCATCCCACACGCGTGTAAATACCATTCTTCTCATTAATTCTTTTAATTGTTCATCGCTAAGCTTCGGCATTTTGTCGGGATTTACGACTGTGCCATCTGGAGCAAGAACCTGCAATGGCTCAACCTTTTCTGTGGTCACTTCATAATTTGCTTGGCTGACAAGTGGCTTACTCATACCATTTCACCTCTTATATGATTTTGGTGCCTACTATCTGAACTTCTGTTATAGTATTATTATAATCCTGTTTTGGTGAATTGTACACCAGTAGTGGCGGGGTATCTCACCTTTTTTACTGACAGTGAATAGTACAGTTTAACAAAATATATAATACAGTTTATAGGGAAACAACAACTGCTATAATACACCTACCCCCATTGAGAAGGAGATCCACGATGACAGACGACTCCCGTTTGTATAAGCGTACTATTGTAAAAGATGAAGTAACCTCGAGCCTGCTCGGAGAAAATCGTCCCCTGCGGATTTATCTCCCCCCTGGATATAACGAACTGCTTTCTTATCCCGTTATTTACTGCCAAGATGGTGAACAGTTCTTTAATTTCGGCAGAATTGCTACAACCCTTACTCGATTAATCCTAGATGAGGATCTGGAGCCTGCCATTGTTGTCGGTGTCGACGTGAATAATGCGAATCGAACGTCCGAGTATGCGCCTGAAGGGGAGCGTCATGATGCCTACTGTCAATTCTTCGCAGAGGAGCTTCTTCCTTATGTAGAAAGTCGTTATCCCGTCCGTACGGAGCGTTCAGAACGCATTCTTGCAGGAGATTCACTTGGAGGGACAGTTTCCTTGCATCTCGCCTTAGATTATCCTAGCCTTTTTTGCCGAGTTATATCCTTATCAAGCGCATTTTTCGACATAACTCGTGAAAGAATTAAACAAGAAGATGACTTATCTTGGTTAGAGATTTATATGTTGATTGGCACAGAAGAAACCGACGTTACAACAGAGCGGGGCACCTTCGATTTCGTCCGGGAAAACAGACTGACGCACACATTTCTGCAAGACAAAAATGCCACGCTTCACTATACAGAGAAACCTGGCAAGCATATATGGGGCTTTTGGCAACTTGAACTGCCAGCGGCGCTGCATTATTTTTTAGGATGAAATGGCATAGCGATCCTTCATCAGCGTAATCATATCATCAATCTGTGAATCGTCGGGATAGCCGGCGATTTCCTCAGCTTGACCGAGCTGAATGCCTCGGCTTTTCATCACCTGTCGTAACTGCTCAACAAACTGCTCCGCTGTTAACGGTATGTGCAAACACTCTGCTAAGCTCGACATGCTTTCCTGCACAACAATCGGATAATCATGTTTTGTTGCTGATACGGCAGCCCTCTCATAAAAACCACGAGCTAATGCAGCCTTCTCCTCGCCGCGGCCTTCTACGATAATGAAAGCTTGTACAGAAATGGCAAGCTGCTGTCTGCGTTGTGCAATGCCGCAAAATTTACGCCCTCCAATGCTCAGATCGAATTCTCCTGGGCAAAATGAACCAATAATTTCCCCTTGGTCAATACGATTTGTAATGGAAGCCATCACCTCTCGAATCAATCCGACCATCAGATCGAAATCTTTGCGATGCTCCATATCACCCGCTTCCTTCGGGAGCAGTAAGGAAATATTAACGACTCCCTTATCTAACGGCACTGCCGCGCCACCAGAATTACGTACAGCGGTATCATAACCTTGACTTCGCAGCCATTCGTCTGCATTCGCTGCGTCTGGCAATCTGCTATCTCTTAATCCCATAACGAACGCACGCGGGTGCCGCCAAATATGTAAGATGGGAGATGTTCCATGCCCAATTTCACGGCATAAGAGCTCTTCTAAAGCAAAAGCATATAATATCGGTTTAGGTTCTGTGTCATTTGAACGATCTAGCAATCGTAAGGTTGAAGGCAGTTGGGTCGCCATAAGGTTAGGTCTCCTGAGTTTAGTATATGTCATCAGCATGGATAGCCAAATAGGCTTAACATCCATCATACCTGTTATTTGCTGTTTGACAACCCTTGGCTCGCCAAAATGTCCATGATCCCCTTAAATAAAGGAATCGCCTTATTACTTTCTGTTGGGTCTGTATTTTTGATTACGACGGATACGGCATATCGAGGAGCTTCCACAGGCCCATAACCAATGAACCATTGATTCACTTTCTCTTGGTTGCCAGTTTGAATTTGTGCTGTCCCTGACTTACCTGCCAGCTTCCACTTCGCGCCTTGCAGACTTTGACCCGTTCCTTCTGTGACAACCTCCCTCATCCAACTCAGCAAGGTACGACTCGTTGCCCCTGATATTTTGCCATCATCAGAAGCTAAACTTTTAACAGGAAATGCCTCCATCTCACGCCCCGTTTGATACTGGATTTCTTGCACAACCCTTGGGGTAAAGCCCTTCCCATTATTCAACAAGGTCACAACCAAATTCGACGCCTGTAAGGGAGTCATTCTGACATCCCTTTGGCCAATCGCCGTTTGCATCAAAACCCCCTCATCATTCTCTGGGGTATGTGCAGCAAATAATTGCCCTCTCTCCTCGGAATCAAATTGTTCAAAAACATCTCTCGTATCCGTTTTCCCTGTCCAGCCTACCTCATTTAATACACCTAGCTTATTGGCATATTTCTCTAGTTGAGCGGCTGTTAGCCGCTGCATGACGTTCGCAAACACGATATTACATGATTGTGCAAAGCCCTCTTCCAAGGTTAAAGGTCCGTGCCCATCTTTCCTCCAGCAAGTAAAGCCATACTTCCCAAGTGCCCCTTCACAATCAAAAGTTTCCGTAGGCGTCACAACCTTCTCATCCAATGCTGCTGCGGCTACAATTGTTTTGAAAATCGAACCAGGCGCTGTCGCCTTAAGTGCGTAATTACTCCAATTATTACTGGCTAGATCCACCTGCAACGGATTATAGTTCGGTCTGCTTGCCATCGCGATGACATCGCCTTGCGCTGCCTCCTGCACAACTGCCGCTCCCTCGCGAATATTCAGCTTATCCATTAAGGCTTCAATTTGCTGCTGCACACGGCTGTCTAAGGTCGTAATTAACTTCACAGGGTAGAAAGAGTTATCCGGTGCAATCATCCGTGCGTCCAAACCCGCTAGAGGCCTCTTTCCCGCATCCGTGAAATATGAAATTGAGGTTTCACCCACACCGCGAAGCCATGCGTCGAACGACTTCTCAAGGCCTGCTCCCCCAATTTTCGTGGTCAGAGCAACTCGCCCTTTTTCCAAATCCGAGCCGTAGATCTGCATCACACGATCTGGATTTTGACCGATAAAGCCAACTAATTGACGCGCCGTCATTCCAGTAGGATAGCGGTCTTCCATTTCTACGACCTTAATATTGGCTAACCCTAACCCATCTATCTCCTGTACTTGTTGCGAACTCAAGGAGAGTGCCTTCCCCCCATCTTGTGTCCCCCATACTTGCGGCTCTTTCAAATTACGAGCAAATGCCACCCAGCTTTCTTTATTCGTCTTCAAAATGCGAGCAAGTTGGCTCACTTCCTGCCCATTCATCGTAAATTCGCTATTGATCGGGAAAGCGACTAACGCTTTCACAATTTTGCCAGTCAATGGCTGTAGATTGCGATCCAGTATCTCGCCTCTTCCGCTCTCTAAGACAAGTGCGCGTTGCCTTTGAATCACGGAATTTTTCACCAAGTTGATTCCTCGTGATGAATAGCTTTCCGTTGCGGCGATTTGGATCCAGAATAACTTGCCGAATATACCTACAAACAAAAGCAGAATCAAAAAGAGCATCAAAAACATACGTCTTTTCTCCATCGATGATAATTGATTCTCACTCATTGTACGATCCCCTTTTCTATGGCTCAAAATGACCTTATCGCTTTCAGTATCGGCATTCTAACTTCACATCAAACCGCTTCCACTCTGCGAAAATGCAAAAAAATCCACCCTCCTAATGGAGAGTGGACTCGTCTTCGCTATTATACTTCGAATTTGGATAATGTATCGGTCAATGATTGGGACAGTTGATCCAGCTTGTCCGATAATTTCACCAGACCATCACTAATGCTCAGCTGTTCGGAGCTTAGAGAAGCAACTTCCTCGGAAGTGGCCAACGATTCCTCAGCAACTGCACTGACATTCGTCATCGCATCAGACAGCACCACTTGTGATTGTTCCAGCGTAGAAATGGAATCACTTACGGTGCTCAACTGAACAATAAAGCCACCCATATGATTCGTTACTTGTTTGAAAATCGTATCTGCTTCCTTAACAGCCATAATCTGCTCTTGGAAGATTGGGGTTGCTGTTGAAAGAACTTTGACGGTTTCATCGATCTCACCTTGAATCGTTTCCGTAATTTGACCAACAACATCAATAGATTGTTTAGACTGATCAGCAAGCTTACGAATTTCATCCGCAACAACCATGAAGCCTTTGCCCGCTGTACCTGCACGTGCCGCTTCAATTGTGGCATTCAAGGACAAGATATTAGTTTGCTTCGAAATGTTATTCAAGAGATCCAGAATTTTACGGATCGAACGTGTACTTTCTTTCAGACGATCCACTTTATCAACCATGGAGCGGATCATTTCTTCCGTCAGATTCGTTTTGGCAATAAGCTCTGACATGTACTTCGTTCCCAGCTCACTGGATGTTTGTACATCCGCTGCCGCAGTTCCCATCTCAAGATTGGCTTCAATTACTTGCTTCATTTGAATGCCGATATGGTGCGTCAGCTCGTTGCCCTTCTCAGACTCTGTCGCCAAACCGCCTGCGCCATTGGAAATCTCATCAGTCGCAACAGCAATCTCTCTTGCCGCTGTAGCCGTAACTTTAGAGGAGTTCGTCAATTCTTGCGCCGTTTCAAATACAGCCTGTGCAGACGTACTCGTTTGCTGTACCAGTGTCGTGATCTGCTGCATCATCACGTCAAAGCTTGCACCTAGCTGTCCTATCTCATCCTTAGACTTGTAATTCGCGCGAACCGTAAGTTTACCTTTGGCACCTTGCTGCATCAGGTTACGCAGATTAATGAGTGGACTACCAATCATTCTAGCTACGATAATACCAATGATGACGGCTGCGATTGCTGCAAATAATGCGATCAGGAGCGTGTAGTTGTAAATTTTCTTCGCGTCTTTCACTAGCGCGCTAACTGGAATATCACCAACTAAGTTCCAACCCGATACGGCTGACTTGTAGAAAGCAACCAAGTGGTCATCCTTTGTGATAAAAGAACCATGTTCTTCTTCAATCTGTTCCTTCGTGAGTTGGATGGATGCTTCCTTACCAATCCCACTCATATCTTTTAACGCGATATTCTTATTCGCCGCATTGGTAATGATGACATTACTGTCATCCCCTAATGACATTCCACTTAGCTCTTTTGTCAAAATATCTGTACTAAGCTCTAGGACTAGAACAGCTGTTGACGAGTTCGTTAACGTATTACGCATCAGACGGCTAATCGCAAACGTATTCGAGGAGCTGCTGGAGTATCCTTTGGCTTGACTATCCAGCCATGTTACTTTACCCGCATTTTCAATGGTTGCTTTAAACCAATCTGTTGCATTTGTATTTTCAGATAATGAACTGCCGCCAGCACCTGTAATGACGATCAATTTACCATCTGGGCGATACAAATGGAGCGTTTTAATTGATTTGTTGGAGAAGGTCACTACGTTTAATTTCTCTGTTAATTGACGTGTAACATCTAGAGCTTCATAGGAGGATGCCTCCAATTTAGGAACCTTATCAAGTAGTTCCTGCAATTCTTTATTCAGCATGATTTGTAGCGATACATCATCAAAGGTCTGATATAGGAAATCTAATTTCTGACCTGCTTGTGTCACGGTTTGTAAACTGGATTCGGACACCTTGTTCTTAATAACACTTTTGGAGACGGAATACGAAATCATCCCTACTGTAAGAACGAAAACCAGAATACTTACAAAAAACATCAGAAATAACTTCATACCCACTGATTTCACGGGATTTTCGAGCCTAATGTTGCTCGGTCCTTTGAATCCGTATGTACCATTCGGTGAAGCTGATCCACCACCTGCAGTGTCAACATTTCGACCCCTTCGAACTTGACCAGTTGCTTGAACTACTTTGTTTAAAATTGAGCGGATACCTTGGAGTCTTTTTGTCATTTCGTTCACCACCATTAGTTTCTAATTAACCTTCTTTTGATTACCTAACAAATGAAAAGGTTTACATGCATTGATTACATAAATTTCGACAACCATTTCCAATATCCTCTATAAAACGATATAAAATAATAAAAAAAGCTTTCTCCAATATAACCCACACTGGAGAAAGCTTCCATGGTACTATTTTCCTGTTTTCTTTCGCATCATATCCCACTTTTTAACAGGATTCTCTACTTTTATCTGAACTAACTGTAAGGGATGTCTAGCCGCGGTTAATTCTTGACCCGCTTCATCTTGAATAACGCCAACCGTTTGTTTAAATTGCGTCCCTTCAGGACCGAAAAACTCAATTTCTTGGCCTGGCTTGAAATGATTCCTTTGCTGAATAAGGGCAACACCAGTTTCTGCGTTATACCCCATAACCAATCCAACGAAATCAAAGCCAACGACCTTATCTTCTGGTTCAAAAATGTGATCCTCATGACCTGGTGCTTCATAAAAGAATCCATCGTTCAAAGGGCGATTCGCCGCTTTATGAATCTCATCCTGCCAAACAGGATTGAGCTTGAAATGTTCAGGATCCTCGAAATAAGCATCAATCGCCTGACGATAGGCATTCACGACCGTTGCCACATAATGAATGCTCTTCATTCTGCCTTCGATCTTGAAGCTATCCACACCAGATTCGATCATATCGGCAATGTGGTCAATCATGCTCAGATCCTTGGACCCCATGGTAAAAGCATCGTCATCCTCAGCAAACATTGGGAAATCCGTTGCCAATGGCGCATCAAGCGGCTGATCCTTTGTGAAGAGATCATATTTCCAACGACACGATTGCGAGCAGCCTCCGCGGTTCGAATCGCGATCCGTAAAGTGATTGGATAACACACACCGGCCCGAATACGAACTGCACATAGCGCCATGAATAAAGGCTTCAATTTCGACATCCACGTGCGCCTTGATTTCATCGATTTCCTGCATGCTAACCTCACGCGCCAATACGACACGTTCGATGCCTTGATCTTTCCAGAACTGAACCGTTTGCCAGTTCATCACGGACTGCTGCGTACTAACGTGAACTTCGAGCTCAGGAGCAACGCGTCGACACGTTTCCATGATGATGGGATCTGCGGCAATAATAGCAGAAATACCAACCTCTTGCAGCCCGCGTAAATACTCATCTAAGCCTTCAATATCCTCATTATGTGCATAGATATTCGTTGCCACGAATACTTTGGCGCCATATTGCTTCGCAAATTCGACCCCTTCACGCATTTCCTCTTTGGAGAAATTGTCGGCATTCGAACGTAAACCATACTTCTGTCCACCGATATATACAGCATCTGCGCCATAATGAATCGCAAATTTCAGCTTTTCCAAATTACCTGCTGGAGCTAAAAGCTCCGGCTTATCAAGTCTTACACGCTTACCCCTGGCTCGTGCTTCTACGGCTGTAGTCATCTAGGAGAGCACCTTCTTTCTTCGATCAATATACCTGTTCTTTATAGAAAAACCCGAAACTTAGCTCACGCTCAGGATCTTGAAGCGCCACAATCGCATCCAGCCACTTTTGATGAAACTCATAGCCTTCAGGATTCGCAATATAAGCATCAATCGCAGCGCGATAGCTTTTTACGACCGTTTCATTGTACTCTGATGATTTGAGCAAGCCTTCAATTTTCAAACTATCAATATTCCCATCGATAAGCTCTGGCAAATTCTCAAGCATACAAAAGTCTTCGGAACTCATAATGTGCGTACCATTACAATCCTCATAGACAGGATAACGTTGGTCGCGTCGTTCGTGTTCAATAAGAAATAGTCCACGCTCTTTCGAACGGTCCTCTTCCGTCTTTGTCCCTTGATGTGCCATATAATTTTTGACCAGCTCGCGCTTGGAGTGATAAATATTCGTAATCCCATGCACTTGAACTTCAACAGCAATCTCTGACTTCGCTTTAAAATCAAGCACCTGTTCCATGTTCAACTCTCTAGCGAGAACAACACGAACTGCGCCTTGCTTACCCCAATAATTCGCGGTTGCATAATTCGTCGAGGTCATTTCCGCATTCCAATGAAGCGGCAGCAACTCAGGTAATTGACGAGCCGTCATGAGGACAGCTGGATCTCCGAAAATGATGGCGTCAACGCCATGTGCCTGGATGGCAGCTAAGTACTCCTTTAAACCTTCGAGTGTTTGATTGTCCAAAATATTATTGACCGCGACATACACTTTCGCATTCCGTTCGTGAGCCCATGCGACTGCTTCCCCGATCTCGTTCAGCTTCACTTCGCCAGGCAGCCGAAGCCCATAGCGATCTTCCCCTATAATTACGGCATCTGCACCTGCAAGTATCATTTGTTTCAGATCAGCCATTGAACCACAGCTGATGACTAATTCTGGTTTATTCACGTGCTTACCTACCTTCTTCTGTCAACTTAATTCGTGGCCTTCTTACTATTGGCAATATTCTTCTTGTGCTCTTCAAAGGTTTCTGCAAACAAATGACCCATGGTTCCATCCTTCTTCGTCACATAGAAAACATATTTCGTTTCTTCTGGATAGATAGCTGCCTTAATGGAAGCCAGACTAGGGCTTGCGATTGGACCTGGAGGTAATCCTGTATTCAAATACGTATTATACGGACTCTGGATTTGAAGATCCTTTTCCAATAAACGCTCTTTCGACTTCTCGAATAAATACTGTACCGTCGCATCAATCTGAAGTGGCATATTCATTTTCAAACGGTTCACGATGACCCCGGAAACAGTCGCACGCTCCGTATCAACAACTACCTCCCGCTCGATCAACGAAGCAATCGTCAGCATCTGGTGTATGGAGAGATTACGAGCCTTCAACTTGTCCTTCCAATCAGGTGGTAGTGTCGCAAGCTTCTTCTCTAGTTGCTCTAATGAACGTTCGACGAATTCCTTTTCGGTAGAGCCTTTCTTAAACTCATACGTTTCAGGAAATATATATCCCTCAAGCCGATGTCTGACATCTTTAGTATCCGGAATGGATGCTGTTGACTCATTTTTAAAGCCCGCAGGATCATCGACAAGCCCCAGAAACGTTTCTTTGTTCCAAGAGCTCTGTTCACTTACTTTGGCCGCAATTTGATCAATTGTATAGCCTTCAGGAATCGTGATGCGAATCATTTCTTCCTTCACAACATCTCCCTTGTTGAGCTTATCAATCATAGCTTCAAATGTCATGCCTGGCTTCATCGCATATTCACCAGCTTGAAATTTGGAGCCCTGCTTTTTAAACTTTAAATAGTACGTGAAAATGGAAGAATTCTTAATGAGTCCCTTTGCTTCTAATTCATCTGCAATCTGTATCGAGCTGGAGCCTTGGGGAATGGATACACGGACTTCCTGATCAGAAGCATCAACTGGCTGCAGCGCACTCGCAATAAACAATCCAATGCCACCTGCTGTGCCGAGAACAAGCAACACAACGATACTAAAGCTAAGCAATACCCATTTCAGTACTTTACGCTTAGGCTTCTGTAATTCTTCTAGCTCATCATCCATATACACAACGCTTCGATTCCTCCTAAGAATGTCCATCATCTAGCCTTTGGCTGTAGCTTACCTTACTAGCATTAACCATATGCACAACAAAACCGAGCGGATATCATCCGCTCGGTTATCTACTTCTCACAAATCGTCTTGCTCAGGGAAAACCATTTCGTCGTATAACTCCGAAACCGTTTCCCACTCATCGTCATCGTCAATGGTAACTAGTTCATATTCACCGTCAACATTGGAAATGACACGAAAAAGGGCAACTTCCTCTTCCTTCTTCAAGGCTTCCGATTGCATAACAGCATATGTTTGGTTCTCATAAACGAATTCTTTCAGAAGTTGATACACCGTCGACTCACTTTGGTCGTCAGACAACAGGATATCATCCCCGTAAGTTTTGCGCAATACATCCGAAGGTGTTGTCAAACTCATGCTTCTTCTTCCTCATCGAACTCCGCCATTAAGGTGTTGAACGTTTCTTCCACAATGTTCCACTCTTCTTCATCATCGATGGTGAAAAGTTTCAAGTCTTCGCCGTCGTCGTCTTCTTCATAACGGAACGCATACACTTCGTCGGATTCTTCGTCTCCGCCGTCTGTAGGCACGACCATCATATATTTCTTATCTGAACCGTCCACTTCGAATTTCATGATAACCTCGAACTCTTCTTCGTTGCCTTCATCGTCCGGGATGTAAATGATTTCTGGTTCTTCTTCACGCAATTCTTCTTTGGACATGTTCATTCACCTCTTCATATTGGCATCCATATACCCTTGTAGAATAAGCTGTGCTGCCATCTTATCAATGACTAGCTTCCGTTTCTTCCGGCTTACATCTGCTTCAAGAAGCGTCCGAGTGGCGGCTACGGTTGTTAATCGCTCATCCCATAGGTGTACTGGTACACTGATCTTTTGTTTTAATTCTTCTGAAAATGCAATCGCAATCTCGCCGCGGGGCCCAATCGTATTGTTCATATTCTTGGGCAACCCGACAACAACCTGCGATACGCCATATTCATTAACAATCTGTATAAGCCGTTCAATGTCTTCTCCCGGCTTATTGCGGCGAATCACTTCAAGCCCTTGGGCCGTCCATCCAAGCTCATCACTTAAGGCGACACCAATGGTTTTATCCCCATAATCCAAGCCCATCCATCTCATGCTGGTTCTCTTTTCTTCTATTTGTGTTGACCCAGATAAGCACGAACTAATTCTTCAATCAGTTCATCCCGTTCCCGTTTACGAATGAGGCTTCTCGCATTATTGTGACGCGGAATGTAGGCAGGATCTCCCGAAAGCAAGTAACCAACAATCTGGTTAATCGGATTATACCCTTTTTCCTGAAGAGCATCATACACCGCCAGCAATACATCCTTCGGCGAAGTTTCGATCTCTTCCGCCTTCACATTGAACTTCATCGTTTTGTCCATGGAACTCATCAGGAGCACCCCACTTCCTTGTGACCTTTGTAAAATAATTGAAAAAACTTGCTTTATACATGTGATATATTCTCTATGGTTTTAAAAATTCCTGTCCATTAGAAAAATAATTATACGAATTGGGAAAGTAGACCCTCTACACTAGCTAGTGCTGCTTGCAATTTAGATGCATCCTTACCACCAGCCTGCGCCATGTCTGGACGACCGCCACCGCTGCCGCCAACTGCCCCCGCGACTTCTTTAATAATTTTACCCGCATGGAAGCCCTTAGAAACCAGATCAGGCGTTACAGCAGCAACCAGATTGACTTTATCTTCAGCAGCAGCGCCGAGAACGATAACAGCCGAACCCAACTTCCCTTTCATCTCATCGACGATGTTACGAAGAGAATCCATATCAGCCGCATTGACTTGCGCAGCCAGAACGGAAACACCAGCAACTTGTTTCACTTGATCTGTGAGAGAACCTGCCTCAATACGATCGAGCTTACCTCGCAGTGACTCATTCTCGCGCGCCAGCTCTTTCAGTTGCTGCAAAGTAGCATCTACACGTTTAGGCACATCAGTGATATTCGACTTCAGCAAACCAGCCGCTTCTTTCAACAATTGTAACTGCCCATCTAAATATTCATAAGCGCTGCGACCAGAAACAGCTTCAATCCGACGTACGCCGGAGCCAATTCCCGATTCACTTACAATTTTGAACAAGCCGATTTGACCTGTATTTTGAACGTGACAGCCTCCACATAGCTCTAAGGAATAGTCGCCGACTTGTACAACGCGAACGATATCGCCATACTTCTCACCGAACAATGCCATAGCGCCCATTGCTTTCGCGTCTGCGATCGCTTTGAGGGAAATATCTACATTCGTGCTATTCCAAATTTGTTGATTCACTCGTTGTTCCACATCTTGCAGCTCTTCACTAGTAATGGAACCGAAATGAGAGAAGTCAAACCGCAAGCGATCTGGCTCAACGAGGGACCCCGCTTGATTAACATGCGTGCCCAGAACTTCCTTAAGCGCTTTATGCAGCAAGTGAGTCGCTGTATGGTTCTTGATGATATCCGTACGTGGTGCGGACGCTACAATCGCTTCTACCGAGTCACCTTTACGAAGTACGCCAGATTCAACAATAACCTTGTGTACATGTTGGCCATGCGGCGCTTTCATCACATCAACAACCTGCAGGGTCACTTGACCATTACGAATCGTACCGTGATCGCTAACTTGGCCACCGCTCTCTGCATAGAAAGGCGTACGATCTAGAATGATCTGACAAGTCTCACCCACACCAACAAGTTCCACGAGCTCATTCTCATGCACAATCGCTTCGATATTAGCAGTAACTACCAATTCATTATATCCAACAAATTCGCTTTTAATCGTCAATTCGGACAGTGGTCCGCCTTGAACCTTCATGCCGCCTTCTTTGTTGCTAGCTGCACGAGCGCGATCACGCTGCTCCTTCATGGAAGCATCAAAGCCGGCACGATCAACAGTTAACCCCTTCTCCGACGCAAAATCCTCCGTCAAATCAAAAGGGAAGCCATAAGTGTCATACAGCTTGAATGCGTCCGGCCCGCTAATTTGATTCGTGCCCGCTTGCTGCGTTTTCTGAACCATCTCGGCAAGAATGATCAATCCGTCGCTCAACGTCTCGTGGAAGCGCTCTTCTTCTGTACGGATTACCTTCTCGATAAACTCACGCTTATCTACAACCTCCGGATAATAAACACCCATAATGTCGCCAACCGTAGGCACTAGCTTGAATAAGAACGGTTTATCCAACCCAAGCACTTTCCCATAACGTACTGCCCGACGCAGCAAACGGCGAATGATATAGCCGCGACCTTCATTTGAAGGAAGAACGCCATCCCCAACGGAGAAAGCTACTGTACGGATATGGTCAGCGATGACTTTAAGAGCCACATCATGCTCTTCATTCACGTGGTAAGCAACACCTGTGAGCTCACACGTTTTCTCAATGATCGGCAAGAACAGGTCGGTATCAAAGTTAGAATCCACATCTTGCAGAATGGAAGCGAAACGCTCCAAACCTGCGCCTGTATCAATATTTTTATTAGGAAGCGGTGTGTAGCTGCCATCGGAATTATGATTGAACTGTGTGAATACCAGATTCCACACTTCTAGGAAGCGCTCATTTTCACCACCTGGCCAGCATTCCGGATCCGACAAGTCACCATATTTATCGCCGCGATCGTAGAAAATTTCAGTACAAGGACCGCATGGACCTTCTCCAATATCCCAAAAATTATCTTCTTTGAGCTTATAAATACGCTCCTCTGGAATGCCAATTTGCTTGTTCCAAATTTCAAAAGCTTCCTCGTCATCTTCGTGAACGGTTACCGAGATCCGATTCGGATCAAAACCGATCCATTGCGGATCCGTTAAGAATTCCCACGCCCAAGGAATAACTTCTTTCTTGAAGTAATCACCAATGGAGAAGTTGCCTAGCATTTCAAAAAATGTATGGTGACGACGCGTTTTACCTACATTCTCAATATCATTGGTACGGATACATTTCTGAGCATTCGTAATCCGTGGATTCTCTGGGATTTCACGTCCATCCAGATATGGCTTTAACGGTGCAATTCCAGCATTAATCCACAATAAAGATGGATCGTTGTGCGGGACTAATGAAGAACTCGGCTCAACCTTATGCCCTTTACTTGCGAAAAATTGCAACCACTTCGAACGAATTTCACTTGCTTTCATCTTTGTGAGCCTCCATATTTAGGATAAGTTTACAAAAAACAAAAAACGCCCCTGCAGCTAACAGGGACGAATCATCGCGGTACCACCCTGGTTATTGGTTTCGTACTCCCCTTGCCAACGGCGTAGAGCGAATCCAATCTCCTTGTGCGGATTTGTAACGGGTCCAACCGGTGGAGTTCATCCACACTCCGAAACGAGCTTTGGGCCATCCTAGCACCGAAAGGTTCTTCCAGCCGATCTTCGCAGTTTTCGCTGCCAAGCGGAACCTCTTCTCTGACGATGAGCTATGGCTTACTAAGTTTCATCAACGCTTTAATTCACATATAGATAAGGCAAATTATAACTTTATGGGGGTTGCCTGTCAATATTAGGGCATTTTACGGTAGAATATAGTCATATGGAGGTGCTTCACATAGATATTTCAACACTTACTTTGCTCGGTCTCATTTTCCCCATCTTCGTCTTAATCATTTACATAATGGTGAAAACAGTCATTAAGAAGCAAATTCCGGACAGCCGTTACAATCCGTTTGACTACATAACGGGGCAATCACATGTCGAATTTCAAGAACAAAAGGAACAAAAAGAGGAAGATGACAGCCAGGGTGATGTGATATTCCAGAATTAATTAGAAAACGAGCCCGCGAATCCGCGTTGCTCCGTTTTTGTTCTTGCAGAATTTATTAGAATTAATTGTGTGAAGCGGCAAAGAAACAGTTTTTTGCAGAATTAGTTAGAAAAAAATTTACTGAGCTCCATTTCCAATTGTATAAATATGCATAAACAAATTCAGAAGCAACACGATGTTCAAGAATGTCTACTTGAAGTCGATCCATTCTTTTCCCCCACATAAGAACCAGTTCTCATAACGGTTTCCGCTTTGGCCGTATTCCGGAAGACACTCAAATTGGGAATACCAGCGTACTGCGCGAAGCTTGGAAAGTCGTATGTAATATCACGACAAGCCGGTTGCAAATCGCTGCCGGCTTGATTGTGCGCTATGTAAATATTATAAAAGCAGTGTTTTTAGAACTGGTTCAAGTGCGTCTGCCATCCGCAGAAAACCAAGATCCGTTGGATGCGAGCCGTCTACTGTGCATTCGAAGAAATCTTCATTACCGAGAGATCCCGAGCCGTCGAAGAAATAAATATTCAAGTCACCTTGCTCCCGCAACTCGTTAACGAGAAATTGTTCGAAACGCTTACGTTCGATTCTGGCTTCGTACAAGTGTGGGGTCAGCTCCTCACGCGCGTAACGAATTCGTGAGACTACCAAAATCGGAGTTAACGGATGCGCCCCCCTATAAATTCCAATAAATTCCGGAAGTGTCCTACGGAAAAGTTCGGTGCTCACGCAATTGCCTTCATAATCAATGACCATACACGCAGGGTCATTAATCTGCGAAATGATTTCGGCAACCTCCGGCTCTCCCTTGCCGCTTCCAGAGAAACCAAGATTAATAAATTCCAGCGGAATTCTTCGGCTCAAAATGTTCGTATAAGCCATGCCAGGCCGCGAGGCGCAGCCGCCTTGCGTAATCGAAGTTCCATAGATGACTACTTTCTTTCCGGAAGCATAGTTGGGAGGAGCGGTTACGGTTGCGCCCTCATCTAAACCGATCCATATCTCCTCCACCCCTTGATAGAGCGGCAAGTTAAGGACGATATTACGCATCGAGGCATTCCAATTGGTAAATAACGCACATTCATACTCGGTGAGAGTGAGGTCATATTTCGTTGTGTTGACGTACCTTAGGGGAAGGAGACTGTCGGGAGAACCCACGTAGCAATCGATGCCGCATTGTCCGGTTGCCGGCATATGTACCATATTGGCTTTGCCTTTCAGTTTCACCCTTACCGATAGAGAAGAGGAATCCGACTGAAACCGGATTTGTCCTCCTGCAGTATGATTGGCTAAGCGATCGACGGCTTCCGGAGTAGCCCCGGATGGTAAAGTCGGCAATCTGCGATAGATTTTTTCTTGCGCAAACCAAGCTAACCCGGAAATTTGAAAAGGCTGCTCCATAGGGGAATACCAATGAATCAAGCCACCGAACGTTTCATTGGGACGCATTCCGGGATCGTATTGCTCTATCAGATTCTTCTCTTTTTTTTCCACATGACCATTCCTTCCATAAACAATGGTGTATAATCGTTTACGACCCAATTCTTATTTACAGGAATGCAAGTTTTGCCTGTACTTTGATTACTGAAGGGGAGCGGTGAAGTTTACGACTATGTTCTCCCCCTACCTTTATACCGGCACTAACCCCCGGCTCTCAGGCCCCTTATACAATTGATCAGAACTCGGTTATGTCCAGACCAAAAATAAATTTTTGCACTACCTTGGCGACACCGTCCTCGTTGTTGGACGCAGTGACTGCATCAGCGATCGCCTTAACCTGCTCCTCAGCGTTGCCCATCGCCACGCCAAGCCCAGCCGCCCGCAGCATCGAAATATCATTCTCGCTGTCGCCAACCGCCAAGACCTGCGCCATCTCGACGCCGAGCAACCGGCAAACCTCCCGCACGCCGCTTTCCTTCGTGATCCCCTTGACAGAGATCTCCACATTGACCGGAGCGGAAGAGGTAATCTCCAGTTCACCCCAGCCGAACAGCTCCTCACGGATACGCGCCACTACCCCCAAATCGTCATGCTTCATGCCAAATTTCATCCAATCCTTTTCGAACAGCTCTTCGCTCCAATTACTCTGGCCGGACAGGCTCTCCACGGAATAGCCCCAGAAATGCGCATCTTCCCGGAGAGCCAGGTCATGCAACCGTCGAACCGTTTCGCGGGGCAAATAGGTGCGAGCCATCAACTGGTTCGGCCCTTCCCAAATCTCCGCTCCGTTCAACATAACCATAGGCGAATCGAGCTCCAGTTCCTCCCAAAAAGAGCTTGCGGTCTGCATCCCCCGCCCTGTAGCGAACATTACGGTTACCCCATGATCCACAGCTTTCCGGAGCCACTTCTTCGTTTCTTCCGTCACCTGCTTATCGTCGGTAAGCAGCGTGCCGTCCATATCCAAAGCCAGCAATTTATATTCAAACATTCCCTTGATCTCCTCTGCGCTTTCTATCCGATTACAGCAACAAACTGTAGACAGGCACTCGCCCAAAACTTCCAATAGCTTGCCCGTCATAAACCAGGTCGGGGTTCTGCGACAGCTTATTTCCTGCTAAGCCTTCACGCGTCCACTTTCATCCAAAGTTACCGGCTCACCCCGGCGAACCGACTCGTAAGCCGCTGCAGCGACAGCAGCCGACCGAAGGCCGTCCTTGCCGGTAATCGGCACTTCCCTATTGTTTCTTATCGCATCGATGAAAGCCTTCACCAGACTGCGGTTCATATCGTCTCCCCAGTGGCTCCACTGGGCTTTCATTCTCTCGTCGCTGTAGACCTCGCTCTTCTGGCCAAAGGCATCGACGGTAAGCAGACCGTTCGTTCCTACAATCTCCATCGTAACATCGCCCCAGTAAGGGAAGGACTTCGTGCGTGACCAGCTGGTATCGATCGAAGCAAAAGCTCCGTTCGCGAACTTCACGTGCAGTATCCCGGCGTCATCCACTGGAATCTCATGAAACAGGGTCGCAGCTTCAGCGTACACCTCCGTTACAGGACTGTCCAACATCCAGTTGAGCAGATCCATGACATGAACGGAATGGTCCAGTAGGGCGCCTCCACCCGACAGCGCAGGATCAATGAACCAACCTCCTGGCATGGTACCTCGGTTCGAGCCTTTCACTCCAACGACCTCGCCGATCTCGCCCCTGTCGATCGCTGCCTTGGCCTGCACAACTGCAGGAAGGAAGCGGCAGGGAAACGCTGTCATCAGCCGGACTCCGTTCTTCTCGCAGGCAGCTACCATCTGTTCCATTTCCTCCACGTTCAAGCCTAGCGGCTTCTCACACAGCACATGCTTTCCCGCTTCCGCTGCGGAAATCGTGACCTCGGCATGATGAACGTTCTCCGAGCAGATGACCACCGCATCACAGCCACTGCTCAGCAGCTCACGGTAATCCGCAAAATAACGGATTTCGGCATCCTCCTGCAAATACGGCTCCACCCGAGCACGGTTCTCATCCGCTATGCCCGCTACCTTCACACCTGGTAGCATCCTGAGCTGGCGATAGAAGCCGGCAGCATGGCCATGGGCGAAACTGATCATACCTATCTTTACAACATTCGTTAACTCAGTCAATACGTCTCTCCCCTTCCTGTCCAACTTCATCACTGTATACGTACCGGACGACCTGTGGCGGCGGATTCAATCGCAGCAAGGCCCGTCTGCAGCGCACTTCGGGCGTCAGCGATCGTTATGTCCGGCTCGGCGCCGGTCTGCAAACATTCCACGAAATGAGCGAGCTCCAAGTAATACGGATTATACATAGAAGGGCTTTTGGGAAGCGTGAGAGCAGGGGTCTCAGGCAAATCGTTATTTACTTTGAACATCTTGAGCGAAACGGCTTCCTCACTGTTAAAGCGGATGACACCTCCACTGCCGGCCAGTTCCACGCTCGTCGTGAAAGGGCCCGGAAAGCCCCAATAGCCCTCGAGATGCGCAATCCCGCCATTCTCAAAACGCAGGGTAGCCAGGGCATAGTCGAGACCCTCGTGCCTACGGTTCATTGCATACACGGATACGGCCTTCCCGAAGATGCTTTGAGCAAAATCAATATCGTGAATCATTAGGTCGAGGATCACTCCACCGCTGATCTCACTATTGGTGTACCAAGTCTTCGCAACACCCGGATTACCGCCCATCCGTCTTGTATGCAGCACTCCGGGCTTCCCGACTACTCCATCTGCAGCCTTGCAGCGTATATCGGTATAGCTTGGGAAGAAGCGAACCACATGACCGATGAACAGCCTTACTCCCTGCTGCTCGCAGACAGCAGCCATCTCATCCGCTTCCTCGAGCGACAAGGCGAATGGCTTCTCGCAAATGATATGCTTCCCGAGACGGGCGGCCCTGAGAACAAATTCCTTATGCATATGCGTTGGTAAGCAGATATCTAAAACCTCCGGACACGCCTCCGACACCATTTGATCGAAATCCGAAAAAGCCTTTGTCTCCAACCTCCCGGCAAGCGCCCGAGCTGCTTCTTCCTGCATATCACACACACCAACAAGCTTAATACCGGGCATTCTAATCCATTCAGCCCCATGGGTACGGCCCATTGTACCACAGCCGATTACAGCAATCTTCATACAGGATTCTCCTTTTCGCAAAACAGCCTTAACCCCCGTTAAATAACTGATAAATGTATCGGCGGAACGTCGAAGAACCGGTTCATGACCAGCCCAGCCGCCAGAACCGAATCGTCCGGTGTCTGCTCCAGCCGAAGAAGTCGGACCTTACGGCAGGATTCCGGAATGTTCTCCAGAATACGCTTTCTAAGCGGGTCCATCAGATAATTTCCCGTATGGTCCAGCACCTTGCCGGTAAACAGTACATGATCTGGGTTCAAGAAGGTGATCAAGTTACTGAGGGCGGAGCTTACCGCCTCGGACATCTTTGCAAGCCACTCCCGCGCAACCGGATCCCCTTCCCGAATCCGATGCCCGAACTCCTCCAGCGTAAATCCCAGGTTGCGTTTCATTCCGCTTCCAGAGACCAGCGTAGTCAGGCAGCCCTTGGCTCCGCAGTGGCACGGCAGGGCTTCGATGCCGAAGAACGTTTTACAATGCCCCAGCTCGCCCGCCACATGTCCGGCCCCCGAATTCAGTTGCTTGTTCATCACATGAGCTCCGCCGATGCCGTAATCCAATTTTACTGTCACGTTATGATTCGATGCAGCCAGGCTTCCGTTCAAATTTTCCACAAGCGCAAGCAGGTTCGCGTCATTCTCCAGATAGACCGGCAGGTTGTAATGCTGCTCAAGCCTTTCCCTTAGCGGGAAATTCCGCCAATGCAGACCGGAAGAAAGCAGCACGACGCCGTCCGTGGAATCGACCAGCCCCTGGATACTGCATCCGATGCCTTTGAGCTGGTTCATCTTCGGCACCCGTTTTAGCAACTGGTCGATCACCTTAACGATGCACTCGACCTTATTCTCATCATGGTCTTCATTACTACCGGAAAACATCGTTTCCGTGACTTCGCAGATGGGTACATTCCGGAAATCAACCAGTGTACCACGCACGTATTTGACCGCAACCTCGATCCCGATGGCGAATAAATTTCCGCTTTTGACGACAAGTGGAACGGGCTTGCGGCCCACCCCGTTTTCCAACGGAACATTTTCCTGCAGAATATCTTCTCTAAGCAGCCTGTTTACAATGTTCGTAATCGTCTGCGGGGTCAGTCCCGTTTTCTCCGCCAGATTTACCCGGGAGATCGGCCCTTCTGCGTAAATCAATCGAAGCACCTTCTGCTGATTCACAGACTTCAGCCATTTACTGCTTGTGTTCTCGTTCATTTGTGCACAAGACAGCTCCTTCCTATCGCTATCCCTTTTCTCTCTACCTAGCCCTTAACCGCACCTAAAGTGGCGCCCTGCATAATCATCCGCTGGAACAGCATGAACACAATGATCGAAGGCACCATCGCAATCATCACCCCTGCAAACAACGTAACCCAATCCGCCGTAAACTCCATCATTTTATTGGCTTGGTACATCTGCACCGCAATCGTGTATTTCTCGGGATCGCTCAAGTAGATGAACGGACCCATAAAGTTGTTATAATATCCGAGGAACTTGAAAATGGCTACGGTAACAATCCCGGGAGTAGAAAGCGGCACGATGACTCGCCAAAAAACTTGAAAGATCGAAGCGCCGTCCATATGCGCACTTTCCTCCAAATCCTTGGGCAGCGACTTCATAAAGCCTCCCAGAAGCATCAAGTAGAATACACTTTCCCCTAAGGCGGACAGCAAAATCAAACCCGTCAGGCTGTTGGTTAAATGTAACTCTCGCATGATTACGTATTGAGGAACCAAGGCATTAATGCCGGGAAGGAATAACGAAAGCATGATCAAGCCCCAAATGAGGTTCCTTCCCTTGAATTCCATCCTTGTCAGCGCATAGGCATTAAGTGTAGTAAAAAAGAGACTTACTACAAGGCTTCCTCCCACATAATAAAGTGTATTTAACAAGGATTGACCGAAGCCATATTCGGTCCAGGCAATGACATAATTCGACCACTGCTGCTTTTTGGGAAGGCTCCAGATGTCCTTGAAAAATTCCGGATTGGACTTCAGAGACTCATAGAACACCCACACCAGCGGAAACAGGATTGACAAAGCCCACACATACAGTATCAAACGCCACACAACGTCCATAAACGTCATTTTTTCCTTCAATTTCATCTTCTCCCCTCTTAAAAAAATATGTTCCTAGTACTCTACGCCCCGGTTCGGAAGAAACTTATCCATCAGCAGTTTGGCCGTGATCAAGATGACAAACAGAATCATACCGACAGCGGATGCGTAACCGTAGTTGATGTACTCTTTACCGAAAGCAAGGTTGAACATATAGAGACCGATTACATCCGTGGAGCCGGATGGGCCGCCATTAGTCATAATCAGAATAAGCTCGAAAGTCTTGAGCGTGCTGATCACGAGGAACAGTGCGCTGACCCGGACGACGGGCAGAATGAGCGGCAGCGTAATCTTGAATAACCTCGTCATATGTCCTGCGCCTTCCATAATAGCCGATTCATACAGCGACTTGGGAATGCCCGACATAGCATTTACAAAAATGATGACATAGAGCCCGACGCCTCCCCAAACCCATGGTGGGATCAGCGCCCACAGTGCCGTACTATCGTTGCCCAGCCAATAAAAATGGTTCATATCGATCCCGAGCAGCTTCAGGCCGCTGTTAAGCAGGCCGTATGTGCCGTCATATATGAACGCCCATAATAAAGCAACGACGACAATCGATAAAACGTTCGGAAAAAAGAACAGGATTTTCAGGAACTCATTTTCCACATAACTCTTGTATGTGACCAGATAAGCAAGCAGTAAGGAAATAAGCACGACCAGCGCCGGTACCGTCGCCATAAAAATAAGATTGTGCTTAAGCGCCCGCCATACATACTCGTCCTGAATCGCGGTAACAAAGTTGCTGAGCCCTACAAACTTGGAATCCGTAAGCCCGTCCCAATCCAATAACGCATAGTAAACGGATAAAACATTCGGAAACAGCGTGAACAGCAGATAGCCCCCGAACGGCGGCACGACAGCCAGGATGAGAAAAATCCACTTCTGAGTCCGCGCTTTATCCAGTCCCATGCGGCCGGAATAAGAGGGTTTAACTTTCACTACAGTAGGTTCGGACAAAGGAAGTCAACTCCTATCAAGGGAAATGGAAAAGCGGAGAGGATCCCCTCCCCGCCTATAAACTTATTTCTTCTGAGCTTCTACGGCTTTCTTGAGCAAAGCGTCTGCTTCTTCGAGAATCGGCTTCGGATCCTGCTTGCCTAATACGATCTTCACCGTGGCTTCTTCCATCATCTTATTGGCTTTGGCCAGGTTCGGATCGGAGATGCTAACGGTTCTGTGCGGCTTATACGACCGGGCATCGTTATCCTTAATATACTTCAGAATCGCCTGCGCAGAGGTGGAGAGCTTAACGACTTTACTCGAATCGTCAATCAAGTCTTTTCTCATCGGGAGGGCGCCCGCTTTTTCTGCGGCAAACTGCTGGTTATCCAGCGTCATCAGCCACAGAATGAACTCCTTGGACCACTTCTTGTTCAGATCAGGCTTGCCGGCCCACATGTATTGGAAGTTGGTGATTCCGCTTCGGATCCAAAGTTTTTGTTCCACCTTATCCCTGAACGGCACCGCCATAAAGCCCCATTTGAAGTCTTCCGGAGTGGTCTTCTTCATTTCGTTCTCCACATGGCTTCCTGTGGAAACCATCGCGGCCTGTCCTTGAATCACCTGCATCTGGGACTGGGTATGGTTTAACGCCGGCAATCCTTCCGGGAAGTATCCCTTCTTGCCAAGCTCATACAGGCGGTTCCAGTGTTCCAAGCTTTCCTCGCTGGTAAATTGAGGGCCATTGTACGTTTTATAGTTCTCGATTACCTTATCTGCGTTTCCTTTGATATCGGCCAGCTCAAACAGCTTTGCAGGTCCAAAGGCCCAGTCATAGTAATTAGGGTAAACTCCCGGGAAAGTAATCGGAGCAAGGCCGTCCGCCTTAATTTTGGCAAGCAGGTCGTTAAACTCGGCCCATGTCTTCGGATTCTGGTTCCAGCCCTTCTGCTCGAACAGCGTCTTATTGAAGAACAATCCGCCGTAAGAGCTCGAGGTGGCAAACTCGTATACCTTTCCGTTCACCTTGGTGAACGATTCGGCGAGGCCCGGCATCATGAGTTCCTTCATTGCTTTGCCCGGTACGTCCGGAAGCTTTTTGTCGAACATGTCATCGAAAGGCTCGAGCTTACCGGCTTCTGCCAGGGAAATGATGCCTTGTGCTCCGGACGGCGGCGTGGTGTTGAAAATGTCGAACATGTCGTTATCGTTGCCTGCGGAAACTTTCGTTTGAATCATGCTCTTCATGTCCGCAGATGCTGTAACGTCGAAGGAAACGTTCGGGTATTTGGCCTGGAAGGATTTTACGGCATAATCGAACCATTCCCTTCCATAGCCTCCCATGAAGAAGCCGATCTTCAGCGTCACTTTTTCCGTCTTCGACAGCCCGTTTTCGTAGACATCTTCTTTAGTCTGATTCTGAGGCTGACTCGCGGAAGGCTTTTCCGTTTTTCCTGTACACCCTGCAAGCAGAGAACCTGACATAGCAACTGCCAAGCTTAAAGCCGTAAGCTTTCCAAATTTGTTTCTCATACTTAAACCCCCCTCGAATTAATAAAGAAAATTGATTTATTAAATCCAATAATACAGTGTAATTGTTTGGCGATGATTATCGTTTTGTAAGGGATCTGTTAAAAATCGCTGATTAATAAGGTTTGAACGCGCTTACAATTTACACTCTATTAATAAATCAATTTTATTTATTATTATCCTACCTCTTTTTTCTTGTTGATACAATAGAAATCTTTCGACAAAATCCCTGACTTTACCCAGTAATGTCCTGCGTGGTAAACTAATTTCTACTAAGAGAATAAACGTGTTCAGTTCAAGGAAGAGGTCGACTTATGTCCACATTGAAACATGCAAGCCACACGCTGCTTAAATCCATAAATCAGCAGAAGGTGCTGCATCTGATCTATTCGGAATGTCCGATCTCCCGTGTAGAGCTAGCTGGAAAAACCGGACTTAGTCAGCAAACCGTCACCAACATCGTCAACCGGCTTCTCGAGGATCAAGTGATCGTCGAAGGCGCACCGCAATCCCTTGAGAGCGGCAGCGGCCGTAAGCGCGTCCCCCTGCTGCTTAACGGTTCCCGATTCAGTGCGATCGGAATTGAATTGTCAGGCACATCGGCACGGGGGGCGGTATATAATTTTCAGCACGTCCGCTTGGCGGAAGCTGAAGTGAAGGCAGACCGTTACGAGACCGAAGAGGACTTGCTCCGGGTGATCCGCAGTGTAATTGACAAACTCATGGGCCAGATCCCTGACCCTACCTTCCTGAAAGGAATCGGCTTCAGCGTCCATGGACTCGTTGACTCCTCCGAAGGCATTCTGCTTCGCTCGCCGGGGCTCGGCTGGAAGCGGATACCGCTTGCGAAGCTGCTCGAGGAAGAGTATGGGCTGCCCGTCTTTCTGGAGAATGACACCAATCTGCTTGCGCTCAACGAAAATATGGGCGGAAGTCTGATTTCCTCCAAAAACAATGTGACACTTAAATTAGCCAGAGGCATCGGGGGCGCCATCGTCGTAGAAAAGCTACTGGTCACCGGCTCCTCCTTCGTAGCAGGCGAGGTTGGCCACTATAAGGCGTTTATGCCGCCCTACGATTATGAGTGCTACTGTGGTGGCAGAGGGTGCCTAACCACATTGGCTTCCTCCAGGGGCTTGCTGCGGACGCTCGGTCGGAGTTGGGAGCAGTTCAATGAAGCTGTCCGCGCCGTAGACCCCGAAACCGTTAAGCTGAGCGAGGTGGTGAGGACGGCGATCGTTTACGCCGTTGCCAATATCGTCACCCTGCTCAATCCGGACAGTATTCTGCTCACCGGGTTTATGCTCCCGGTATGGGGGGAGTCGTTCGTCGACGAACTCAAAGCGCGGGTGATGGCCCAAGTACCGGAAACGTGCCGGAACGTAGAGTTTCTACACCTTACCGACGTGGAGGACGAGACTGCACTGGCCGTCGGGCTTGTCGTGCAGAGCGTGTTCAAGATCCCGCTCGATAGCCTGTCGCTGTGACTGGCAGTCACCGCTCGGTTGTACATCAGTAAACTGGAAATACAGGGTTATAGACGATATTTTCACAACGAAAAACCCCTGGAAGAGATGAGCAATCTTCCAGGGGCTTTTGTTTATTTGCGTCTTCCAAGCAGGTTATCGGTTCCAGACTCGAAGCAGGGCCGCAGCTTTATCATTCATCCACTGCCTGGCGTCGGCTGACGCTAGTTCTTCAAGTGCTTTATTGTTGAGATGCTTAATAAAGTCCTCGATCTTCTTGGCTGCCTGATCCTGCTGTCCCTTCTGCACATGGCTCTCCGCCTGGCTCAGCGCATTCTCCAGCTGTTTGGCCAGCGGATGGGTAACCTTACCGGGGGCAATAAAGCGCTGCAGGCCGTTCTGCAGAGCAGGCAGGTCGATCGATGTCTTAAAACTTACCGGCTCGCTGAGCACAGATTCTGCTCCCGACGAGTGCACAGCCTTGACCTGGAACGAATACGACGTATCCGGCTCCAGTCCCATCAAGTTGTACACCGTGCCAGTCACAGTGGAGAGGGCTCCATGACTGCCGTACACCTGGTAGGTCACGCTGCTTCCGTCGGATGCCATTACCGGTGACCAGCTCAACTGCGCCGAACCCGCGATCACGTTTGCAACCTTCACGTCTTGCGGCGCTTCAACGGTAAGGCGGGTACGGAAGGACCAAATATCCGAGTACATCCGTCCTCCGAAGTTGTCCTCCGCCAGTGCGTACCATTCATAATTCGTGCTTCCTTTCAGGCCGTTCCAGTTGACCATAGCTGTAGAACCGCTGGCAGCCTGCGCCGATCCAATCGCATCGTTAGCGTACACTTTTACCGTCATCGCGTCGGTCGCCACTCTTTTCACCATCGGCTTCAGGTCCACCGAAAGTTTAAACTCGTCCTTGCTCGGATCGTAATAATTGTAATCATCCAAATACGGTGAATACGTATTAACATAGACGGTATCCGTCTCCGTATCAAAATGCAAAAGCTTCAAATATCCATTGCCGCCGTTCGGAATGCCCTGATAATCATTAAGAATCTGGTGCACTTTGCGATCCGGCTGTCCGTCCTTGTTATCATCAAGCTGGTCGGTACGCAGTGCACTTCCGGTGAAATGACCGCTCATGACCATCCATACGTTAGGATTCGGAACTACTACTTTCTGGTAAATCTCGTTGCCAGTTGCGGATCTCGTTGCGTTATTTTGCAAATAATTATGAACCACAATGGCCGCTTTTCGATCCGGATACTGCTTCAGAACGCTGTTCATCCAGTCCATATCCTCATCATTCATACCCCAGCCCATGTAGACGAAAATAAAATCGTTGCCGCTTGCCGATATCAGGTCATAGTGACCTTTGTTATCTTTGTACGACTCTCCGTAGTAAGGCTTATCCTTAAAGCGGTTCTCTCCGAAATACTTCGAGAATTCCGAGTAATCCGGCACTGATGTCGCTCCTCCGTCGAACACGTCATGGTTGCCCGCGACTAAACCCCAAGGAATTTGGGCGTCTTCCACCACCTTCATAAACTTATCCGCACGTTCCCACTGTCCTTTGATGCCTGCGGAGTTTACAATGTCCCCCACTTGCATCACATATTGAATATTCATCGATTCTTTGGCGTCGCGCAGGAAATTGACTTGGGACTCAAAATACTCCGGCTGAATTTCCGCGTAGATCTGTGTGTCCGGGATAGAGGCAATGGTAAAATCGTACTGCTCACGGCGCGGAATCTCGTCCTGAATCAGGACTTGGACTTTGCCGTTTCTTGCATAATTGCCGCCGTCCACCGCCGCTGAGAGGTTAAAGTCTTCCTCGGAAATGGCCACTGTGGACGCTAGGGAATCCCACTTTGCCGCAGTATGATTCCATGCGTACAAACCTACTTTACGACCCTTGAGCGAATGCCCTTCCCAACTTAGCTCGAGACGATCGCCGGCGCCGGTTTCCGCCATCACTTCCACTTCAAAGCGCTGATAAGGAAACTGTTCAGTAGAGTCACTAGTGACGTAACGGTCATCGGAGGCTCCGGCGGCTGTTTGTTCTTCGGCGGTCAGCTGCGTTTCTCCCGGACTCGTCAAGGTCAAAGGAGGCTCTACATCAGCCGCATGCTTGTAAGCGGTCACTCCCGCGTCCGCGGCGGTGATCTTTTGCCCTTTAAAGAACTTTACGTTCAGCGGGTCGCCGGTCGGATCGGAAACCGATACCTGCAGGCTCACATTCGTGTCCGTATCCTGTGCATCGTCCGCCGGCGCCGCTAGGAGCGGCTTACCCGGAAGCTCTGCAGGCGTTGTGAACTTGATTGTTTTCTCCGTCGATTTGCCCCCGGCGTCTACAGCCTTAAGCACAAGATTATGCTCCCCCGGAGTGAGAGCTGCAGAGGAGGTGGAATACGGAACCTCAATAAGCTTACCATCCAGATTCACCTCGAAGGATTTGACGGAGGAAGCCGCATCCGATGCGGAAGCTTTTATCTCAAAAGCCCCTTTGTAAGTACTGCCTTCCGTAATATTCGCAGTTACAACCGGACCTTGATTGTCTACCATCACGCTCGCTGTGTCCTTGCTGCCGTCAGGCAGAGTCACCTCGACCCGATGAGGTCCGTCAACGGCTGCTGCGGTGTTCCATCGGTAGGAGATCCCGTCCCAATAGCGCTCGGGAATCGTGAAGTTGAAGTACACAACCGGAAGGAAGCGTCCGTTATCTCCCATGTCCAATATGGTGGCCGGATTCGCATATTTCGGGTCACGGATGACCGTCCCGTCCGCCAAAACAAGCCGGACATTGCGGATATTGAAATCATCCAGGCCGGGCTCCGGCTGGTTCTCATAATAAGGTCGGGTTGATGAACCCGCTCGCAATGCAATTGGATTCGCCTGACCGTACTTGAACAAATCGGGCCGTACCGGCACCACCATGGTTTTGTAATCATTGGTTTGGAACGGAATCAAGTACAGCGTCTCGCTGCCCATGGTGGTCACGTTCTGCCCTACATTTATGTCGTCCGCTTCAAATACAAAATAAGCCGTTTTCTCCATGGCTCGTTCCGTTGGACTGACCGGCTGGCCGTCGATCGACAGCGACATGGACCCTGCGGTGGTAGACGAACCGATCAGAACCCGCTCACCAGACAGAACATAGCCATCAAGAACGTTCAGCGCAGGGCTTTTCTCATTCCCAGCCAGGCTGATCGTTTTTGGAGCCGTTGACGTTGTGTTGAAGGTATCGGATGCTTGGAAATAGTAGTCGAGTGTCGGGCTCCCGAACCATTCCATCATCTCCAACGAGTAGCGGAAGCGTCCGTCAGCGCCGCGAGGCGAGGTTACCATTTTATAATTCGTCGTCTTGTTGGATTTATAGTATAGATTAACGGACGCAAGAAGACGATCATCTGCCGCTTCGGCCATCAGCTCAATTGGCTTGATCAGGTCAATGCCGGAGTGATCTGAAAGATCCTTTACCGACGGCGGGACAGGGTCGTTCACAGTGAGGACAGGCTCCGCGGGTACATTAGCCGGGTTGAAGGTTCCCGGGGAGGCCGGCAACGTCTTGGAGCTGAGCTTCTTCATATCGAGACTGCCGGCGTCTGGAACGCCGTACTCAATACTCATATCCGCAGCTGTATCGATCACGCCTGGATTAAAGCTCGCACGTACAATGTCGGTTCCTGTATTAGTAGCTACTACGAGGGTTCTTTCCCTCAGGTTGTTAAGACCGCCGGGAATCCGGACAATGTCTTTATTTTCAACGAGCGAGGTTTGAAAATGCTGATTAAAGTCAGCCACCGTCTTGGGCTCCCCTGACGCCGTAACCGCCCAGAAAACCATGGCCTGCTTAGGCTGGATGATAATCTGTTTATCGGTGTAAGGCCGCCAGAATAAATCCTGGCCAGGCTCTCCCGGGTACCTGTATAAAATAGAATAGTCCTTGAAGTCGATCGGCTGGTTGCTGTTGTTATAAACCTCTAGGTACTCGTAGGGATCCTCTCCCAGCGCATCGTCTCCACCCGAATCGGGGACCATTTCAGTAATGAGCATGCGGGGGATTCCAGCTACCGCTTCGAGTGCGGCTGCGCTTTCTGTAGCTGCAGCGCTGCTAAGCTGCAGAAGAGAGCTGGCGGCAAGGTGCGCGGCCATCAGGCAGGTGAAGCTGCGGGTTAACAGTTTCTTGTTCACTTGTTAGTCATCTCCTTGTTTTCAATTTTCACATGATTTCGAAGTACAGGAAATAGCTTCATTCGTTTATTCAATTAATAAATCATTTAGATTTATTAATTACCGATAATATCATTCGCCATCAATGCAACGTTTCCTCTTTTGTTTTTGTAAACATTTTTTTAAGATATGGCGATGGATTATAAGTGAGGGGTGTAAGCAGAGCCGCGGCATATTTTGATAGCGGAGATTCCAGTTCAAGCTGCGATGACCCCAAGTGGGGTACATTAGTTTTTTCTTAATCATAGATTACTACCCATTCAAAAAAAGAAGCAGACAACAACTGTGACTCATCAGATGTCTGCTTCTTTTTGTATCTTTATTCATTAAATTATATAAAAATATTTTTTAAGTATTTCCGAAACAAAACGTCTAATAAGCTATTCTAAAAAAATAATAAAAAAAAATATAATAATAGGAAGGAAGGATGATAAAGACAAGCATCTGAAATAGTCATTTACCTCGTTTAATTTTATCAGAGAATCACCGTTGACAATGATTCTCAATAGAAGTATACTAATTTTATTGATAATGATTTTCATTATCGAACTTACAATAACAGCTTGTTTAATACTCACTTATTCCGTAGTCCATTTCATGGTTTACGTATGGGCCACAACCTTTTCTAACTCCTCAACCCTCGTGCAAAACCCTTTGACCATGATCCCGCAAGTCATGGCTCAAGGGGTTTTGTGCGTTTTTTGCCTGTTTCCAGATCAGAATACCTAGGTTGTTGGCTTATGTACGAAGTGGATGAACACATGCTGGACGATGACTTTCATCACGGCGAAGAAGGGTACCGCTAAGATCAATCCCACAACCCCAGCTACCTCTCCACCAACAAGCAAGGCGAAAATGATAAACAGCGGATGCATGTGCAGCGTCTTACCTACTACTTGAGGCGATATCACATTCCCCTCGAGAATCTGCACGGTTAAATTAACAAGTGCAACGAATAGCACCAATCTCAACGAGACAGTTGAAGCCATAATAATGGCAGGTGCCGCGCCAAAAAAAGGCCCCATATACGGGATGATATTGAAAATCGCGACAACGCTGGCAAGCAATAACGGGTATGGCATTCCGATCAGCCAATAGCCCAAATAAGCTAGCACGCCAATAATCAAGCACACGAGGAGCTGTCCTCGAATATAGTTACCAAGCGCCGTATCAATGTCCATGAGTAGGGAGACGGTTTTTTTGCGATGCTTCATCGGAACGATGGCTAGCGCTGTTTTCTCGATAATCTGGAAATCCTTCAAGATGTAGAAGGCCAGGAATGGCACGATGAAAGCGATAAAAAGCATATTGATCGTCGTTCCAATTTGATTCATATAATTGGCAACCGCCATGGAAATCTTCGTCTCCAGCTTCCCTATAGAATGATTAAATCCATTTCGAACGCTGTCAGGCAGCAGTTGATTTTGATTAAAGCCATCTACAAGGGATTGTGCCCGCATCGCCATTTGCGGCATATGTTCATTTAATTCAGCAGCCTGCTCCACAAACATCGGCGTCATATTCATAATAATAACCGTCACTGATGTGATAAACACACTATAAATCAGCAATACGGCAATCGTTCTCGGCACTTTGCGTTTGTTTAGAATCGTGACTACAGGATTTAAAATATACGAGATGATTATCGCTATGAAAAACGGCATCACAATCGCTTTAATGAATGTGAAAAAGTGAAACAATATAGGTTTAATCAGCAAAAGCAAATATAACCCGACTAAGATTAATAAGGCATATATCATCCCCACAAACCATTTATTACTCAAAAATCGTTCCATGCTGCCTCCACCTCTGTCATTTGAATTCAACGTAACGTTCATACAGTATGTGTACTAGCTGTCCAAATTAATCCTGACTTGGCACCTCATGACAAAAAAGCGTTATTGTTCAAGCGAATCCTCGCCTGACCAATAACGCTTCATACATATTAACTTTAGTTCACGTGTTCGTGGATATGAGAAACTTCTTCCTCAAAAAACAAATCATCCAGAGAACTTAACGTACCATCTTCCTCAACTTGATAGACGGACATCTTATCTCCGTTTACGCTGAGTTCGATGAAACAACCCCAGCAGTAAAATTGATGGGAACCGATCTTTCCAATATCTTTGGAATTACAGTTTGGACAACGCATCATGCTCACCCTATTCTTCTTTGGATACGAAGAGTTCTTCTACTTCCTGAGCGCAATGTCCAGGCACGATGATCGCATCTTCCCCCATGGTTGCCGTGTCTGGCATGGGAAGCCACTTTCGCCCTTCTTTTAAATCAGAAATAAACCCTTCGGACAATTCATAACCTACTATTTGTTTTCCCCAATTCTGGTTTAAATAAACATCTTCTACCACGCCTAATTCGTGCCCTCCCACTGTGATGACTGGGAGTCCCTTAATCTTGTCGCTTCCCTCAAGAAAAGCATGGCACTCATTCTTCTGCCCAAATTCGCAAATGACACTATCGTTCGGTATGGTTATAGCATCCTCACCGGCAGCAACGATTCCCTCCCATGAAATGTATCGTAAGGACGAGAACCACGTCTTTGCTTCCAGTATGATGCCGCTTATGTTCCACGTTGGGTCAATCAATAAATCCTTTACTTCACCAACTTGCTTACCCGACTCAACGGTTACCACGGGAAGTCCTATTAAATCATGCGCTCTGCGCAAGCGTAACGCCTCCTAGAACCACCCAGTACTACTTATTACGCAACCGCTGGATAATGGTTGCAACTTTTTGGGCAGCTGTTTCGATTTGTTCTTTAGAATTCCCCATTCCAAAGCTAAATCGCACAGCGGAGTGTGTCACATTTTCTGGAAGTTTCATGGCTTGTAAGACATGTGAAACTTCAAGTGAGCCAGACGTGCATGCAGAGCCGCTTGCAGCAGCTACCCCTTCTAAATCAAGGTTCATTAAGAGTGTTTCTGTTGAAACACCTGGAAAAGAAATGTTTAAAATGTGTGGGACATGCCATGCCTTATGCCCGTTAATAATAAATCCCTCACAGCCCAATTGCTGTTCTAAGATGGAAATCATGTGTTCGCGAAGCTTACTTGCTTGTGTGTAGTTGCGTTCTTGGAGCGGAAGAATGGTTTCAACTGCTTTAGAGAAGCCGGCGATGGCGGGGATATTTTCAGTTCCTGCCCTGCGCTTGCGTTCTTGTGAACCACCGAATACGTGAGGAAGCAGCTTTGTATGCTTGGAAACGTAGAGGGCACCTGCACCTTTGGGGCCATAAATTTTGTGGGCAGACAGACTCACGAGATCGACCGGCAGTTCTGCAAGATTCAGGGCAATCTTACCTAGAGCTTGCACAGCATCGACATGAAAGGCAATGCCATATTGTCGTGCTAGCCGACCTACTTGCTCAATGGGTTGGATGGTCCCCACTTCATTATTGACATACATCATAGAGATTAGAGCTGTATCGGGACGAATAGCTGCTTCCACATCTTCTATTTGAACAAGTCCATCTGAACCTACCGGGACATATGTAACTTCAAATCCAAGACTTTCCAATTGCTCACAGGGATGAAGCACAGCATGATGCTCAATCGCAGTCGTTATGATATGCTTTTTGCCACCTTGATCCCCATGCATGATCCCAAAGATCGCCATGTTATTGCTCTCTGTTCCGCCGCTTGTAAAGATAAGCTCACCAGGCAAACAGCCTAAAGATTTCGCCATACCATCACGAAAGCGATTCAGCGCAGTTCTAGCCGCACGGCCAAAGCTATGCGTACTGGATGGATTACCATAATTTGCTGTATAGAAAGGCAACATAGCCTCCCATACATCAGCATGTACGGGCGTTGTTGCAGCATGATCAAGATAAATAGGTTCCATGTGTCACCTAAATGTAAAACATGTAATTATCGTTTTTACCTTTATCCTCAAAAGAAATCAGATTCGCCAATGTTGTGGAGTCCAGCACTTCTGCAATGCTATCACGTATACGAATCCACAAGTCCCGTTTGGCAGGATCATCTTCTTCCGTAAAATCTACGGGGCTGATCGGTCCTTCAAGTACGCGAATTACTTCACCTGCTGTTACTTGCTCGGCAGATTTAGAAAGAATATAACCACCGTAAGCTCCGCGAATACTTTTGACTAAACCCGCATTCCGTAAAGGAGCTACAAGTTGCTCAAGATAATGTTCAGAAAGCTGATGTCTCTCAGCAATACTTTTCAGTGAAGTCGGTCCTTCACCCACTCGGTTGGCCAATTCCATCATGATCGTTAATCCATAACGACCTTTTGTGGAAATCTTCAAAATTAACACCTCATTCAACATGATATGCCATCAAGGAGTCTGTATATATCGCCAAAACATGAGATGCTTACCAAATCTGCTGCTCACGTTTTAACGCCAGGGTCGTCCCTATCTAGGTAAACAGCGTTTCCATTTTTCGCAAAAACATTCCAAAACATCCGTATATCGTATCTATGTTATCACAAAACCCTTGTATTGTGGGGGAAAAACAATGACATTCTCATGAAATATTTTAAATTTAAGCAATTGGCATGTATAATAGTAGTGTTCAAAATGAACAGCTCCACAAAGTCAAGCAAGATGGAAAAGAGGTTTACGCTATGGAAACAAAAAAACGTGTCATCTTAGGTATGTCTGGAGGTGTCGATTCTTCGGTTGCCGCGCTGCTGCTCAAAGAGCAAGGTTATGAAGTCATTGGCATTTTCATGAAAAACTGGGACGACACTGACGAATTTGGTCATTGTACCGCAGAAGAAGACGCAGAGGATGTCAGACGGGTCTGTGACCAACTCGACATTCCTTTCTATACAGTAAATTTTGAGAAGCAGTATTACGACAAAGTTTTCGCCTACTTTTTGGACGAGTACACCAAGGGCCGCACCCCAAACCCAGATGTCATGTGTAACCGTGAAATCAAATTCGGAGAGTTGCTGCAAAAAGTGCTCGATTTAGGCGGCGATTACATCGCTACTGGACATTACGCACAAGTAAAGGAACAAGACGGTGAATACGTGTTGATGCGTGGAAATGATGCTAATAAGGATCAAACTTATTTCCTTAACGTGCTTAATCAACAGCAGCTTGCCAAAGCGATGTTCCCTATCGGTCACCTGCCCAAGCCCAAGGTACGTGAAATTGCTGAAGCAGCTGGTCTTGCAACGGCGAAGAAGAAAGATAGCACCGGGATTTGTTTCATTGGCGAGCGTGACTTCAAAACATTCCTCAGCCAATACCTCCCTGCACGGCCAGGCAATATGGTCGATATTCGTAATGGTGAAATCAAAGGGCGTCATGACGGGTTAATGTATTACACATTAGGTCAAAGACAAGGCCTCGGGATTGGTGGATCCGGCTCTGGTGAGCCATGGTTCGTTGTGGACAAAAACTTGGAGAAAAATGAATTGCTCGTTGTGCAAGGCGAACAGCATCCTGGGCTTTACTCCAAGGGTCTAACAGCTACTGATATAAACTGGATTTCTCCGAAGAAACCAGAAGGTGCATACACCTGTACAGCCAAATTCCGCTATCGCCAAGCGGATCAAGGCGTTGTGATTACCTTGCAGCCAGATGGCAGCTGTGAAGTTGTTTTCGATAAGCCGCAAAAAGCAGTCACACCAGGCCAATCTGTTGTCTTTTATGATGGTGAGATATGTCTAGGCGGCGGTGTGATTGATAAGGTCCATAAGTAAGAGTACAGCAAGCATAAGGGCAAGAAATGAATGCAAAGATTAGTGTGGAGGAGAATGTGTATGGCTATGAATGAGATAACGATAAAAGCTGATACGTATGAAGATGTGAAGAGGCTCATTAAGGAAATTGGTATTATGCCCCTCTCTTCGTTTATCCCTGAGCATCCTTCTCTTGAATCCTTAACGGTCCATGAGCAATGGCATACTGGACTCGAAACAGATCCTTGGTTATGGCGTGATCGTCTTCCGGGTGACGGTCTTGCTGCTTATGGACGGTTTTTCGCCAAGAAGCCCTTACTCATTTCGTCTGAGCTATTTCCGTTGATCAAAAACTTACTGGATGATCCCTACACGGTGGACGAGCGTTATTCGGATGGCGAGCTGTCCAAAGCGGCTGTAGATGTCTATCACGCTATTGCCGGCAATGAAGGCATTGATGTGAAAGCTCTGCGCGCTGCGACCGATTTGAAATCGAAAGAATCCAAGAATGAATTTGATCGTGCCTTGATTGATTTGCAGAGCAAAGCAGACATCGTGATTGCGGGAATTAGTGAGCGTCTGAACGCCAATGGTACGAAAAACGGCTGGAACAGCACATGTTATATGACGGCATCGCATTGGATGGAGCTGCATGGCATAGAGAAGAATATACTGCCAACACCTGAAGCTAAAGCTCAGCTGCGAACGCTGCTGCAGGAAAAGTACAGCGAGGTTGCTGGCAAGTATTTGGGGAAAATTTTTAAGCTATAGTTGGGGGAGGAGCACTTAGGTGCTCCTTTTTTGTTGGAATGGAGTTGGATGTGGTGTGGCGGGATTGGGCTAGAAATATAGATTAACTGTAAAATTTACAGCTATTTTGAAGGATTCTACCTGAAAAATTGGTTTAGATGGATTATATGTAGTTAATTCTGCCCCTTTTGGCTATATTGGTTTAAATAGTCGAAATTCCTAGCGGCGATCCTCGCTATAGGCTCGGATTTCGAGTTTAACCACGAGGGATCTTGCTTTACAACCACGTTTTTGCTGTTATTTACCGTTCACAATGACGCATGCCTGCTCCCACTGTCGCACACGCTACAAACGAAAGGTGTGAGCGATACTGAGCAAAATCATAGCTATTTTACTCATGTTTGGCTTGAGCTGGGTTGGATCTTCATCTGTATTTGTAGTAGACGCCATCCAACAAGGAAACGGTGGTCATATCGGAAAGGCGCCCATACATGACCCCTCTTATGCTAAGTGGAGTCGTCTTGCCTTTCACGAAGCCGGTAAGGTGTATACATTGCTGGATTACAAATACATCGGAAAATCCACTGTGTCACCGGGTGTCGTACAGCAGCAGTTTCGCTTCTGGGTCAAAAAGAATGGCGATGAATTCCCGCTCATCGTCTCGATTCGTTATGATCCCGTTACAGAAAAGGTATTTACCATTCTTATGGAGCAAGAAAATAGAGGGACTCTACGGATTCTATGAATCTGTAGACGTCCCTCTTCTTTTATGCTGATTAAGCTTCATCTTCTCTTCAGTGCCTTGATTAGTTGCCGCAAAAATCACTTCATACTGAATCTCATCCGGCAAGTACTGCTGACGCACATAATGCCCCGGGTAATTATGCGGATACATATAGCCTTTATGACCGAGCTTCTCCGCACCTTTGTAGTGTGTATCACGCAGATGCAGCGGAACTTCCGCTGATCTCACCCGCTCCATCAGCTCCTGTGCGCGCATGATGGCAAGCGGGATTGAATTAGACTTCGGACTTTCCACAGCGAATAAAATTGCCTGGGAAATGATGTACTTCGATTCCGGCCAGCCGATCTTATGGTAGGCATCCATCGCCGTGACAGACTGGACCATTGCCTGCGGATTGGCGAGTCCAATATCTTCGCTGCAAGCAACGATGAGACGCCGCAGGAAGGTCATAGGATCCATGCCGAGCTTCTCGACAGCATAGAGGAACCAGAACAGCGCGGCGTCGCTAGAGCCGCGCACGCTTTTGTGAAAGGCGGACAAGACGTCATACTGCGTCGACTCGTCCGCTTTCACGATCGGGCGGCGGATCGACTCCTCCGCCACCTCGCGTGTGATATGAACCGTGCCGTCCGGTTCAGGTGAAGTCGTCAGCGCTGCAAGCTCCAGCGCATTCAGGGATCGGCGGATGTCGCCATTGGCCATCTGCCCGATATGCTCCAGCGCCTCCTCGTCAACGTGGAGGCGCATGAAGCCGAGCCCCTTCACGGGATCGGCGATGGCTCTTCGCATGGCGATGAGCGCATGCTCCGCCGTGAGCGGCTCAAGCTGAAACAGCGTCGAGCGCGACAAGAGGGCCCCGTTCACATGGTGAAAGGGGTTCTCTGTGGTCGCCCCGATGAAGATGAGGATGCCCTGCTCCACCGCAGGAAGCAGCGCATCCTGCCGCGAGGTGTTGAAGCGATGGACTTCGTCCAGAAACAGGGTCGTTTTACGCCCGTACATCGCTTTGGTGCTTTTGGCCAGCTCAATGATTTCACGGACGTCCTTCACGGAAGCATCAACAGCGTTGAGCTTCATAAATTCGCCTTGGGTCCGATTAGCAATAATGTTCGCTAACGTCGTCTTCCCTGTCCCTGGAGGTCCATAGAGAAGAATTGAAGTCACTTGATCAGCCTCAATTGCCCTTCGCAGGAGCTTGCCTTTGCCCACAATTTGTTCCTGACCGATATATTCATCCAATGTCGTTGGCCGCATCCGGTCAGCTAAGAGCTTCCCCACTGGATCTTGTGATGACGCATATGTAAACAAATCCATGATTAGTTTCCTTTACTTGGTGTTAAAAGTTGGTCTGTCCATTATACCTTGTCAGGATTGGCATGTCATGTCTAGTCGAATAAAAAACTCCTCCAATGCGCTTGGAATTCGCATGGAGGAGCCATTTTAAACACAAATCTAATGAGAAACAACAGGCTCCTGCTGGGCATCCTGACGAGGTGCTGGAACTGCGAAACGAAGGGGTCCCGCAATAAAGGCAGCACCTAACCCCACAACACCAAAGGCTATACTAAGAATAAATCCATGATTGATCGCTGTCCCTAGCGAGTCGCGCAGGAAGTTCATTGTAGCTGGAGACAGTTCCGAACCTACACGTATTAATTGCTCAGGATTGGCTAGTGTAGCAAGCTTATCAAGCGGCATTTGATGAGCGGCAGCACCATCCTGAATAAGGCTATTGTAGTTATTGTTCACGATGGTCGCCATAATTGACGCTCCTAGAACCCCGCCAATATTCCGCCAGAACCCAACAATTGAGGAGCTGACACCGATATATTTATGATCTACACTTTGCGCAACGGCATTTTGAGCCACACTCATTAAGGGTCCGATCGCACCAACGCCAAGAATGACCATAAGCACGATCATATAGAACTTACTTGCATCATGACTTACTACGCTGAGCAGGTAACTTACAAGAATACCCGCTGTCATACTGAAAGCGAACAAAGCACGGAAGCTGAAGTAGCGTTGCAGGAACCCAAAGCCAACAGCACCAACCATTAAGGAGAACATCATGGGAGTCAGCAAACTATTCGAATTCGCATTGCCTAGAACCGCTGTTGAGAAAATAGGTAAATAAGCAATCGCCGAAAACATAATAGCACCTTGACATAGACAAGCTAAGACTGTGGCCAGAACCATCCGATTTTTGAATAAAGGTAACGGAAGAATAGGTTCATGCGCTCGGCGCTCAACTTGAATAAATAAGAAACCAACGACAACTGCAACGGCTAACAAGCTAATGATTTGCCATGAGCCCCAGGCATAATCCTTACCACCGAACTCAAGCGCCAGCATAAGCGAAATGGTTGTAACAATGAGAAACAGCGTACCTAGATAATCGATTTTCGGACGGCGATCAGAGCGAGATTCTTTTAAAGCAAAAAATAGTACAAGGAACGACAATACACCAAGCGGCAAATTCACATAGAAGCACCATCGCCAGCCCCATGATTCAGCTAAGAGCGTACCGATTTGCGGCCCAGCAACGGAAGATAGTCCAAATATCCCTGCAAATACGCCTGACAACTTCGCCGCCTGCTTGGGATCGGCAAATATCGTGTAAATGATCGTGAAAGAAATCGGGAAAATCGCTCCAGATCCGATACCCTGAATAGCACGGAACACAATAAGTTGGGTCATATCCTGGGCCATACCACATAATGCCGACCCAATCAAGAAGATCGAAATCCCAATCATATAAAACAATTTTCTACCGAACATATCCGACAACTTACCGAAAACAAGCATCGTGCTTGTGGAGGCAAGCATATACGCGGTGAATACCCAGCTTATTTTATCAAACCCATTAATATCGCTAATAATGTGTGAAATTGCTGCTGATGTCACGGTGTTGTCGAGTGCGGACATGAGAAGTCCAAGAGCCATCGCTAAAATAATCAAACCTGTTTTCTTATTCGCCATTTCGAAATCTACCTCACTTCTGTTCTACATTTTTTAAACGGGCTATCCCTTGTGCCAGGGTAAGGATCTGACTTTCTGAATTGTTGATGCCAATTTGAATGCATATTTCCTGTGTAGGCGACATCTCGGGCTGGCAATCCACGTACAGCTTGCGTAACCGCTCCAAATTTACCTTCGTTCGCTTAAGGTACTCTTCTAACACACCAACCATAATATCCGCCTCTACAAACTCGCCAAAAAACAACCGTGTCATCGCATCTGACTTGAACTCATTGTCTTCAACTGGACTGTACATATACTTTTTAAATTGAAGTTGCCCCTCCTCCGTAATGGAATAGAGATTCTTATTCGGTCTACCTTCTTGGATGACGCTTTCCTTGGTAATCAAACCATCCTTCTCCATTTTGCTAAGCGTGGGATAAATCGTGCCGAAGCTCGCGTTATTAAAGTAGGATAGAATCGTTTCCATCTTATGCTTGATGTCATATCCAGATAAGCTATGGTGCATCAATAAACCCAAAATCACATCTTGACTATTCATGTTGTGAAGCCTCCATTTTTTGTAACTGTCTCGCTCTAATTTTAATTTATCAGATTACATATATCGAGTCAACATATACTTAATTGATATATGTATGAATCCAAAAAAAAGACACCCATTTTAAATGGGCATCCCTAAGTGCTATGATTTTTTCTTCGCACCGATCTCCAACAAATCCTTCACAGCCGCACTCACCATGATAAGTCCTGCTACAGGAGGTACAAAAGAATTACTCGCAGGCGGTTGTTGCGCCTTACGTCTATCTGGTGCATCTGCAGGCACGATTTGCTCAGTAACGTCTTCCCGTGGCTTCATCGGTTCTTCCATCGAGAATACGACCTTCACACCTTTCTTAATGCCATCTTTACGTAATCTTTGGCGAATTACGCGTGCGATCGGATCCATACTTGTCTTAGAAATATCAGCAATTCTAAATTGCGTTGGATCCATTTTGTTTGCCGCGCCCATACAAGAAATCATCGGAATTTTGCGTTCAAGACATTGCTTGATCAGATGAATTTTGTAGGAAATCGTATCACTTGCGTCGAGCACATAGTCGATTGGGTACGCAAATACTTGCTCGTATGTTTCTTCTGTATAAAACATCCGGAGAGAAATAACTTCACACTCGGGGTTTATCAAAAGGATGCGGTCCCGCATCAGATCAGCCTTTGGCTGACCTACAGTTGTCGTAAGGGCATGGATCTGACGGTTGATATTCGTGATATCGACAACATCTTTGTCGATCAGAATTAAGCGTCCAACGCCAGATCGTGCTAAAGCTTCAGCTGCGATGGAGCCGACACCGCCAATACCGAGTACAACAACGGTACTATTTTTCATAATTTCAAGACCCTCAGGGCCTATCGCTAGTTCTGTTCGCGAAAATTGGTGAAGCATAAGGGAACACTTCCTCTTCAAAGTTCTTAGGCTTTAGCAGCAGGTTGCTTAAGCGCTAAGCGAATCGACAGTTGTTCTAGTTGTTTGTCATCCACCGTTCCTGGTGCATCCGTCAACAGATCTGTAGCACTTGCTGTTTTCGGGAATGCAATAGTTTCTCTTAAGTTCGTACGGCCTGTGATTAGCATCACCAAACGGTCAAATCCGAATGCAAATCCACCGTGAGGAGGCGTGCCATATTCAAATGCTTCCAACAAGAAGCCGAATTTCTCAACTGCTTCTTCTTTGGAGAAACCAAGAGCTGCGAACATTTTCTCTTGTACATCACGTTGGTAAATCCGCATGGATCCGCCGCCTACTTCATAGCCGTTCAAGACAAGATCGTAAGCTTGCGCACGAATTTGACCTGGATCTGTGTCGAAGAAATGAATATCATCTTCGTTCGGACGTGTGAACGGATGGTGTTCCGCTACATAGCGTTTCGCTTCTTCATCATACCCAAGAAGTGGGAAGTCCACTACCCAAGCGTATTTGAAGACGGAATCATCGATAAGTCCTAGTTGACGACCGATTTTCAGACGAAGGTTACCCAATACATCAGCAACAACTTTCTTCTTATCTGCAGAGAACAAGAGTAAATCCCCATCTTCCGCGCCCAAACGATCTGTTAAAGCTGCGATTTCAGCTTCGTTGAAGAATTTCACGATAGGCCCTTTGAACTCGCCATCTTTCACTTGAATCCAAGCAAGACCTTTCGCGCCGTAACGAGCTGCAAATGGTAGAAGATCGTCGATTTCTTTACGACTCCATGTGCCACAGCCTTTGGCATTAAGTGCTTTAACTTGACCACCGCCGTTTACAACGCTAGCAAATACTTGAACGCCTGAAGTGGAAACGATATCGGATACATCTTTCAGTTCAAGGTCAAAACGAAGATCAGGCTTATCTGATCCGTATTTCGCCATCGCATCTGCATGTGTAATCCGTTGGAACGGACGCGGAATTTCAACATTCGCTGTTTCTTTCATCAGTTTCACAACAAGCTCTTCGAGTATATCAAGAAGCTGATCCTGGGATAAGAAGGACGTCTCGATGTCGACTTGCGTAAACTCAGGTTGACGGTCTGCACGAAGATCTTCGTCGCGGAAACAACGAGCGATTTGGTAGTACCGCTCAAGACCACTAACCATCAACAATTGCTTGAAGATTTGTGGGGATTGTGGAAGCGCAAAAAACTCGCCTGGATGCACGCGGCTTGGTACCAAGTAGTCACGCGCGCCTTCTGGTGTACTTTTCGTCAAAATCGGTGTTTCCACGTCAATAAATCCTTGGGAATCCAAGAAATTACGGAATACGTTGGATGCTTTGGAACGCAGCATCAAGGTACGTTGCATTTCCGGACGACGCAGGTCAAGGTAACGATATTTCAAACGAACCGCTTCATCCACTTCCACGCCATCTTCGATGAAGAATGGAGGTGTTTTCGCTGCGTTCATAATTTCGATTTCTGTAACTTGAATCTCAATTTCACCTGTCGGGATGTTTTTGTTCACTGTTTCAACATCACGTTCTACTACTTTCCCTTTAACTGCAAGGACATATTCATTACGTGCACGGTCTGCAATCGCCAATGCGTCGCCAGAGAAATTCGGGCTAAACACCGTTTGTATTAAGCCACTGCGATCACGTAGGTCGATGAAAAGAAGGCCGCCAAAGTCGCGTCTTACTTGCACCCACCCGTTAAGTATTACTGTTTCGCCTACCTGGGCTTTCGTTAGCTGCCCGCAATGATGTGTTTTGAGCATCATAATGATTGTTGCCTCCTTGGATTGTTATGAATGATGTTGCTATCTATTCGAATAGTGTCTTTGCAGCTTGTGAGGCAAGATCCACTAAACTTACCGTGATTTGATTCCCTGTTTCCATCTTCTTCAGCGTAATTTCGCCGCGTGCTAACTCATCATCACCAAGAATCGCTACATACGTTGCTTGGAAACGATCAGCGGACTTCATTTGCGCCTTCATCTTGCGGCCCTGATAGTCCTTCTCTGCTTTTAAGCCTTGAACTCTAAGCTGGTGCAGAAGCTTCGTAATTTCTTTCTCAGCGGCTTCACCAAGACCAATTAGGTACACATCAAGCGGCTCTGGCTTCGGAATTTCAACCCCTTGTGCTTGCAGTACGAGTAGAATACGTTCAAGACCAAGGCCCAAGCCTACGCCTGGTTGATCAGTACCATGTCCACCGATCTGTTCGACTAGACCATTGTAGCGTCCGCCTCCACCTATCGTGTCAATCGCACCGATACCAGCTGCCTTAAATTCAAATGCAGTGTGCGTGTAGTAATCCAGACCACGTACCAAGCGAGGGTTAATACGGAATGGAATCTCCATCGCTGTTAAGTGCTCTTGCACCTGTGCAAAGTGTGTGCTGCACTCTTCGTCCAAGAACTCAAGGATGTCAGGTGCGCCTACGCCATGCTTTTGATCTATTTTGCAATCGAGAATACGCATTGGATTACGGTCGTAGCGCGACTGACAATCCTTACATAGCTGATCCTTCACTGGGGCAAAGAAAGCCTGCAGCTGCTCGCGGTAAGCCGTTCTAACCGCTGGTGTACCCACAGAGTTAACCTCCACGGTTACTTCTTTGAGTCCAATCTCTTTGTAGAACGTGTAGCCAAGCGCGATAACTTCTGCATCAATACTTGGATCCACCGAACCGAAGGCTTCAATGCCGAACTGGTGAAACTGGCGATATCTCCCCGCTTGCGGCTGTTCATAGCGGAACATAGGTCCTACATAAAACAGCTTCGTTAGATCAGGAATACCGTAAAGTTTATTTTCTACATACGCTCTAACAACCCCCGCCGTACCTTCCGGGCGAAGCGTCATGCTGCGATCGCCTTTATCAAGAAATGTATACATTTCTTTTTCGACGATATCTGTCGTTTCTCCAACTCCACGCGAGAAAAGCTCTGTACTCTCGAAAATTGGCGAACGGATTTCTTTGTAATTAAAACGTTGACACAAGTCTCTCGCTTTGGTCTCAAGGTACTGCCATTTCTCCACTTCGCCTGGAAGCAGATCTTGTGTACCTTTGGGCTTCTGAATACTCATCTAAGTAACCTCCCTTTTTCTCTACTTTCGCTCTCTTTCAAAAAGCAAAAAATCCCCCATCCCCGACTTACGTCAGGGACGAGAGATTTGATTAACAAATTCACCCGTGGTACCACCCACATTCAGCAATGCTATGTTTCTTGCTTACGCAATCAAACACAACTTGCTCTTTGCGGTTAACGCCCGCTATTCGCACAACTACTACTTAGCACACGAGTTCATTGCTGTTCCCAGTTGGTCCTCGGGGAGGTCTGTTCATTCACTCATCATGGGAAGCTTGCAGCCTAGGCTTCCTTCTCTGTACATGTGGGGGCGAATTACTGTGTCCCTTCAATGGATCACATTCTTATGAAATTACATTATGGTTATTGTAAACATTGGTAAGGGCAAAGTCAAGAGATAACCATCCTTACTTTGAGTCCTCCACCTATATTTAGTTAAAGGAATCCGCCCATTTTTGTACTTCATCCATGACGGGCTGAAGCCCTTTCCCTTTGGGTGTTAATTCATATTCAATCCGAACCGGTGTTTCTGGATAAACATGTCGAATAATAATCTCTGCAGCTTCGAGCTCCTTGAATCTTTCCGAAAGCATGCGATCACTCATACTTGGGATTAATACGGAGATATCTTTGAACCGCTTAGGCCCAGATAGCAACACATTCACGATAAGTCCTGTCCAACGTTTTCCCAGAAGTTCGAATGCATGCTCGAATTTGGGACATAGTTGATCATTTTCCATCTTAATCATCTCCTTCGAGTTCTTGCCGATTACGGCATCAAACACTTCTGTTAGAACTATTTTATCATAGTCGCTTGACAAAAGTAAGTGCTTCGTAATAATATACTAACATAAAGTAAGTTGTTAAACAAAATATATTTAAAGAGGAGATGTTAGTATGGCTTTAGGACTTCTTATTATTCGTTTGGTGATTGGGTTAACGATGGCGGCACATGGTACACAGAAATTGTTTGGTTGGTTTGGTGGTTACGGACCTAAAGGTACAGGGGGATTCTTCGAATCCATCGGTATCAAACCAGGTGTCATGATGGCGGTCGTTGCTGGTTTAATAGAGTTAGGTGGCGGTCTACTCTTCGCCGCTGGTTTATGGACAGAAGTTGGCGCGGCTCTTATTATTATTACAATGATTATGGCTATTATTAAAGTACATGGCAAAAACGGTTACTGGGTAACCTCCAATGGATATGAATATAATCTAGCCTTACTAGTCATTGCGCTTGGTGTTGCATTAATCGGTGCTGGTGACTATTCCATAGATGCACTTATGTAATCATTGAATTCACAAACCGTCCAGCTTAGGCTGTGGCGGTTTTTCTGTGTATACAAAGAAAATAGCCTGCAGCACGGGGCAGCAGGCTTTCAAAAGTTTATATTTTAAAGGGGGTCGTCTATTAGTATATCCCCCCAAGATTAAAGGAACATGAAGCTCTTATTACAATTTGATTACACCAAAATCTCGTTTATTTTCAAGCATTTTCATTTCTTTTCACTCGTATATTCATCCTATTTTCACATATACATGTACAACAAGGCGGATGGCCTTGAATATAACATCTGGAGGCTGTAACAATGACACTACAAAACGAGTTTCAAGAGGAACGTCAAGATCTCGTGGTGCTTTTCTCTGAAGAATCCGAAACCGAAGCCGAAGTAGAAGATGAAACTGCTGACGAAGAAGCAGCCGAAGAAGAGGCCATTGAAGAGACGGATACTGAAGCTGAAGAAACTGATGACGAAGAAGCGGCTGATGAGGAAGAAGTAGAAGCTGAGGAATCAGAGGAAGCCGAAAGCGAAGAATCCGCTGATGAGGAGGCAGAAGCTGCCGACGATGAAGAGGCAGAAGAATCCGCAGAAGCGGACGAAGAAGCTGCCGACGAAGACTAAGAAATGTAACCGCAAACATCCTTTTCTCTTACAGCCAACTACAAACTAAGAGCCTTACAGCCACATCCAATGCGGCAATAAGGCTCTTTATTGACTCTAATTTAAGGCTTACCTGTCAACCCAAGCTTAACATCACGAATCATCATGTATGTATCGGCGTTGGTTAATTTTTGTTTATCCGCTATACCGTTAATTGTTGCTGCAGTTAGCAATTTGCCCTCTACGAGCTTCGCTTGCGCTTCAGCAGCCGTGCCCTTAATACCAAGCGCTTGCGTGAAGGTATAGCTTGCTTGCTCAAGAGTCAACGGAATTTTGTCCGCATTGTCCACCTTAGCGATGGCTTGGTTAACGTCTCCTGCAAATGCATCCGGCTTCATCTTCCTCGCGCCACCAACCACATTGACCATTCGTTTCGGATTAGCCGCGTCATCAAGGCGGAAGTTATTATCATAAGCACCAGATGCTAGTCCGAGCATCATCGCCGTTTTCAAGCCCTCGAATGACTTATGTTCCATAAATGGCTGCGGCTTAATGGTCATCGGCTGAACTTCCATACCTTGCTTATTCAGCTGAGCCTGCAGCTTTGCTATCATGTCCTTGGATGCTGAAATCTGACGGAACGTCATATTCTCCGCTTTTGCCAAACTCACCGCAGCTCCAGCCGCCTCACCCTCTGCCATGCCAGTCGGCATAACGCGAGCACTTCCATGTGGAAGTGTATCGTAGCTCGCCGCTCTGCCTACAACGAGTAGGCCATCAATCTTCAGTGGAACGATGCTTCGGAAAGGAATCGCGTATTGTTTCGGCTTACATACGACATTACCTGAGTCTGTAGGCGCAATACGCTGGATATCAACGGGATAAGATCCGAAGCCGATGCGATCCCATTGATCTGCATTTGTACAAACATCGACGATACTCAATCGGTATTCGCCCTGCATGTGACGGGTCTCCCTCACATAAAGCTCTGGTGCGGAACCATCGAGCTCAACCGATGAGAACTCAGGGAACGTTTTCTGCATATAAGCAACAATATTCGGCAGTTCCTTCTTCCCAATATCGAAGGCCTCTTGGACCGACTTCGGATCAAATGTGTCTACGCCAAAAATCTGCAAGGCATTAATAAGCACCGTGTTGTTATTCTGCCTCCCCATATTAAGGCCTCTCATTTTGGCTCTATCCTTGTTAAGTGCAGGATAATTGCTCATTTCGCTGTATCCAAATACACTCACATCCGTAACACCAGTACCCGAATTGTCATCCCCATTCAATCGATTAGCCATCAATTTCCATACTTCAGGCGTGACATTCTTCAAACGAAAGGCCAGCGTGACGGCCATTTTTGATTTTGGATCCCCAATATCCTCATGTCCCATTGTAAAAGGAACCCCTGCTGCTGCTGCGAAATCACCATCCTGTGTCGCATCAATGACTGATGCAGCTTTGACAACTTGCGTGCTGCCATTTTCCAGGGTAATCGTTGCACCTTGTACCGCATTTTTATTTTGCGAAAGCAGCGGATCAATCTTCTTCGTCTTCATCAAGACATCGATATTCTTTTCATTCTTTACTGCTTCATAGAAGGCATTGGCCGCTGTATTCACATCGAAGGAATCGCCTTCCGTTTTGGCATACCATTCTGAGAAGTACCCTTTATTCCATACATCATCTTTGCCCAGCAAGGTTTTGCTCGTTGAATAATTCATATCCAAGGAATTAATCCAGCCGAGCGTCATCAATCCGCCAAAAATCTCACGATCCCGGCCATCGACAAGCAGCGTGCTCAAACCATTTCGAGCTGACGAAACCGCTGCGGCTACGCCCTCCGGGTCCGTGCCAATTACAATGACATCATAGGCTTCTTTCGCCTTTTTTACCGATTTCACTTCTTCAAGGGCTTGTTGCTGGTCACTATGTCCTTTGGCGTTCTTATGGTGATTATATTGATAGTACATGGCGGCCGTTGCAGCAAGCAGCGTAAGTACAATCAATATTCCCATTAACCATAGCCAACCTCTGGATGTGGATTTGTTGCGATTTGAATTTGCCATTACGACTTTAAGCACCCACCTTATCTCCTGCATGTCTTACAATAATTCCATAGGCTAGTTTACCACAATTTAATGGAGGAGAGAAATTCTACCTTTGGCACAAATAAAACCACGCAGAGCTGACGAACAGCACACACGTGGTTTTATGAATTACCGGTACGATTTCTTAGGAATACTCTTCATTTTTTCCTGATCAGAAGTGAATTCTGCACTAATTTCAACATCCGCAAAGGCATTTGCTTGACTCATCCGCTCAGCCATGGAGGTATGGAACAGTTGCTGTATTGGGGCAGTCATCATCTTTTCTTTAATGGATTGACGCATCTGTAGGCTCCTAACCGCAAGTTTATACATGTATAGTATAACCAGCGACCAAGCTGCCTATCCTGAATCCTTGACTCAAATCGTTTATTTACTATCGATAATCAAAGTAACAGGTCCCCAATTCGTCAGGGAAACATCCATCATTTCACCAAAAGCACCCGTTTCAACTTGCAAACCCTGCACTCTAAGCATTCTGTTGAATTCCTGATACAACGGTTCCGCTTGTTCAGGTCGAGCTGCCGACATGAAATTCGGGCGCTTGCCTTTACGACAATCCCCATACAGCGTAAATTGTGATACAGATAAGATGGCTCCTCCTGTCTCGAGAACAGACAAATTCATTTTACCTGCTTCATCTTCAAAAATACGGAGCCCGGCCACTTTATCCGCAAGATACTTCGCATCCTGTTCGGTATCTTCATGGGTAATGCCAACCAATAGCATTAGACCTTGCTCAATGCGACCGACGCTTAGATTATTGACGGTTACTTCCGCATGTTTACAACGTTGAACAACTACTCTCATCGTTCCGAAATCCCCTTATTCTTGCTAGGTCTGCATAATCCGTTGGACGGAATATATGTCTTTGACGCGTTTTATTTTCTCTACAACAGACTGTAGGTGATCAATATTTTTAATCAAAATGGTCATATGAATCGTCGCCATTTTATTCTTATCGGAACGTCCTGAAACAGCTGAAATCATCGTCTTGCTCTCGGAAACAGCTTGCAGCACTTCGTTTAAGAAGCCGCGGCGATCATGGCCAGTAATCTCAATCTCCACATTGAAATTAGATTCAACAGCCTCCGCCCAATCGACTTCAATAACCCGTTCTTCCTCGCCCATACTCGTCGGGATGTTCGTACAATCCGCGCGATGGACCGAAACCCCGCGTCCACGAGTAATATAGCCAATAATGAAATCACCAGGCACTGGATTGCAGCAACGAGCAAATCGGACAAGCAGGTTATCTACACCTTTCACGCGTACGCCATTCGTAGGACGGCTTTTGCGCTCTGTGGATACAGGTGCTTTGACCTCTTTCACTTCACTGCTCAGCTTAATAATCTGAGCTTCTTCCGCTTCCTTGCGCAGCTTCTCCGTTAGTTTGGTACATATTTGTGCTGCTGTAATGCCACCAAAGCCAACCGCCGAGAGCATGTCTTCAATATCGCTAAAATTAAACTTCTTCGCTGCTTCCAGCATTTTATCATCGCTCATTAAGGTTGGAGGATCAATCGCTAAGCGTTTAAGCTCACGTTCAATCATATCCTTACCTTTTTCAACGTTCTCTTCACGCTTCTCTTTCTTAAACCATTGCTTAATTTTACTGCGAGCGTGAGAGGATTGTGCGATTTTGATCCAATCTTGACTTGGACCATAGGAATGCTTGGAGGTTAGTATTTCAATAATATCGCCAGTTTTGAGCTTATGATCGAGCGGAACAATCCGCGAATTGACTTTGGCACCAATGGTGCGGTTCCCAACTTCGGTATGAATGCGATAGGCAAAATCCAGCGGAACAGACCCAGCCGGAAGCTCGATAACTTCCCCTTTTGGCGTAAAAACGAAAACTAGATCAGAGAAGAAATCCATCTTCATGGATTCCATGAACTCAGACGCATCGTTCGTTTCATGCTGAAGTTCCAGAATTTCACGGAACCAACTCATTTTATCTTCGAAAGTGCCGGATGGAACAACAGAGCCGCCTTCTTTGTATGCCCAATGCGCGGCAATCCCGAACTCGGAGGTACGATGCATTTCCCACGTCCGGATCTGAACCTCTAGCGGCTCACCCTTCGGCCCAATAACGGTCGTGTGCAAGGATTGGTACATATTCGGCTTCGGCATCGCAATATAATCCTTGAAGCGGCCAGGCATCGGTTTCCATAAGGTATGAATGATACCCAAAGAAGCATAACAATCTTTAATGCCATCAACAATGACACGCAAAGCCATGAGATCATAAATCTCGTTAAATTGCTTGCCGCGGGAGCTCATTTTCTTGTAAATACTGTAGAGATGCTTCGGTCTTCCCGAAATATCCCCCTGAATCCCCATCTCATCTAATTTCTCTTTGATGCTGTGAATCACATCTTCAATGTATTGTTCACGCTCAGTCCGTTTCTTCTGCATGAGATTCACGATCCGGTAGTATTGCTGCGGATTCAAATAACGGAGGGCAATGTCCTCCATCTCCCATTTGATCGTGGAAATACCAAGTCGATGGGCAATCGGGCAGAAGATCTCCAGCGTTTCTTCCGCAATGCGGCGCTGGCTTTCTTCCGATTGATACTTGAGTGTCCGCATATTATGCAGACGATCCGCAAGTTTAATCAGAATAACCCGAATATCCTGCGCCATCGCAACGAACATTTTGCGGTAATTCTCATTCTGCTGCTCTTCTTTGGATTTGAACTTAATGCGTTCCAGCTTCGTCAAACCATCAACGAGCATCGCACAAGTCTTCCCGAATTTATCTAGAACAGTTTCCAATGAAACTGTCGTGTCTTCAACCACATCATGCAAAAGTGCAGCGATCACCGAAGTGACATCCATCTGCATATTCACCAATATATCTGCAACAGCGAGTGGATGCAGAATATAGGGCTCGCCTGATTTGCGCACTTGGCCATGATGGGCTTCATCCGCGAATTCATAGGCCTCCCGAATCCTCTGCAAATCATTCTCTTTCAGATAGGTGGCGGCCTTTTCCAGCAGCTGCTCTATACCCATGCATCTACCCATTCCCTTTAGTCGATTTTTATTCATTATGCCTGCAAGTCAGGCCCCTCGTCAACTATTCACGTACAGGCTTCGACAAAAAGCATCAAAGCTGCCGAGAACACATCACATTCACTCCGTAGAATGCTATGAAAAAGAGAATCGAATAACGATCATTCGATTCTCCAACCCTGTCTTAATATTGAACAAGTGAAACGACATCAAAACCTTCGAATTTGCTGCGGCCATCCAAGTACGTAAGCTCGATTAAGAAAGCAGCTCCGACGATTTCTCCACCAAGCTGTTTGATCAAATCAACGGACGTTTGAATCGTTCCGCCTGTTGCAAGCAAGTCATCCGCAATAAGCACTTTCTGTCCAGGCTTAATGGCATCCTTGTGCATAGCTAGCTTATCTTTGCCATACTCAAGCGCATAATCCGCTTCAATCGTTTCGCCAGGTAATTTACCACTTTTGCGAATTGGAATAAAGCCCACGCCGAGTGCTGTAGCCAAAGGGGCACCAATGACAAATCCACGTGCTTCCGGACCTGCAATTACATCAATTTCTTTGTCTTGGATCAGTTGTTTTAATTGCTCGATGGCTTCTTTGTACACAGGGCCATTCTGAAGCAGCGTTGTAATATCTTTAAAACGAATGCCTGGCTGCGGAAAATCCGGGATAACGCGAATATAATCTTTGAAATTCATATGATTTCCTCCAATGTAAACTCTGTTTATTTTATGTTATCAGCGATCCACTGCTCCAGCTCTTTCGCTGAAGAATACATTACAATGGCTTCAACTTCTTGACGATGCAATCGATGCTGGTACAATCGTGATGTTGTTAAATCTCTTTTGGCAGGCGTGGCACTCAATGTAACCATATTATCATGTTTTACGATAAATTCTAATTCTTCAAAAACAGATAAAATAAAATGAATCATTCCGAGTGATAATCCCGAACGTTTACTGAAAGATGTCATCATCCTGGTATCATTCAGTTGAAGTGATTTCTCCTTCTGCAAGGTGCCATAAAGCATCTTAAACATATCCCTTGAAGGCAACGTATTACCGCTGTCCTGCCCCAGCTCTGCAAATACAGGGTAGCACCGCATCATCCCAGTCGCCTGCTGAAGCACCGATTTCAAACTATCAAGGCGACGAGGCATCGTGTAAAGAATGACATCTTGCAGCTCGTCGAACACCGCCCCGTTCGCAGCCTCATTGGCTGGCCTTAATTGGCCAGTATCCTGCACGATCCAATACGGCACTTGATGCCCGATTTGAGCAGCCATTGCTTGATACAACGCTGCATCCGATTCATCGAACAGCACGATTCCTGGTGAGCGCAGTGACACTGCTGGTCCCGCTGAGAGATTGCTTGCAAGGGTTGCAAGCTTCAAGTGCAATTGTCCCGTGCCACGCCAATCAAATACCTGCGTATGCGGGATACGCAGATCCTGCATAATGATTTGCGGCTTTCGAACGCCATTCCACTCATTAATCGAGAGCTCTCCCAATACATCCACCTTAGCCGAGGGTGCAATTAAAGCTGCTAAACTCCCTTTGCCAAAGCCTACTGCTTCTACCGTACAGCTCACTTCATCCTTAGCTTGAGATAGTCCCAACTTCAGATGCTGCTTTTCTTTGCCCATGGTTCGAATATCTTCAAGTCCTAAATCCGTGAACATGAACTTAGGCGATGGATTCCCCATGCCGAATGGTGCCAGTAATTCTAGCCCCTCAATGCTTGCAATTGGGACATCGGCGAGGTTGCACTCATTATCAACGCGTAATACAGGAACGAAGTCCTGCTCTGTCAACGTTGCCGCTGCAAGCTCGTTTAGTCGAAGTGCGAAGGCTTCCAGTTGGCCGCTAGCCAAGCTCATCCCTGCCGCTGCTTGATGCCCCCCGTAGTGGTCAAGTAGATCCTTACAAGCTGTCAACGCCTTGTGTAAATCAAAGCCTGCAATTGAACGTGCAGAGCCTTTGGCCATGCCCTTCTGCGGATCAATACTCAGCACAAGCGTAGGTCGATAGAATTTCTCCACAATCTTGGAGGCAACGATTCCAACGACACCAACATTCCAGTTCTCTTTAGCTACGACAATGACTTTATCCAAGCCCTTCGCCCGCTGCTCCTCAGCCATCGCAAACGCTTCTTGGACCATATCCTCAACAATTTGTTGACGCTCTTTATTCAACATATCCAATTCGAAGGCAATTTGCTCCGCTTCTTTTTCATCTGTTGTGGTCAGCAGCTTAACCGCAATGTCAGCCGCTTCTAAGCGACCACTCGCATTAATTTTGGGAGCGAGCGAGAATCCGATGTGCCCTGCAGTAATCTCTTTCCGTTCAATGCCAGACACACCAATCAACGAACGAAATCCAACATAGCTGGAATCCTGCATACGTGCGAGGCCCATCTTCACAAGCAACCGATTCTCACCTGTGAGCGGCATAAGGTCGGCGACGGTTCCAAGCGCAGCGAATTCAAGAAGTTCCTCCGGAAATCGCTCCAGCAGCGCATGTGCGAGCTTAAATGCCACACCTACACCCGCTAAGAGCTTATAGGGATACGGACAGCAAGGCTTCTTAGGATTGATCACAGCTAAGGCATCAGGCAGCACTTCTGGCGGTTCATGATGATCAGTCACAATGACATCCAAACCAATTTCATGGCAATAAGCAATTTCATCAACGGCACTTATTCCCGTATCCACGGTGATAAGCAACTGAACACCTTGTTCCTTCGCCAAGTCCATTGCAGCACGATTCAACCCGTAGCCTTCGCGAATCCGGTGCGGAATATAAGTATCGAAGTGTGCCCCTAACCCTTTTAACAAGTGCGCCATTAAGGATGTACTGCTAACACCATCTGCATCATAATCGCCGTAAACACGAATGAATTCGTTATTATGTAATGCCTTGCGAATGCGCTCCACAGCTGGCTGCATCCCATCCAACAAATAGGGATTATGGTAATCGCCGACGCCGCCTTGCATAAATTGTTGGGCCTCAGACACGCTGCGGATATCTCGAAGTACTAGAATACGGGCTACCAAGGGATCCAACTGCAGCTCACGAACAAATTCTTCAACAAGCGCCTCATCCGCATTTCCAATGTTCCATCTTGCCTTCGGTGCTAGCACTTGGTGGCTCCTCCTTGGTGTTTTCCGATGAAAATCTCATGGTACGTAATCTTCGAAAACAATGATTTAGTGTAAAACAGACGGCAGCTCACTTGTTTCCACATCTGCCTGCTTATAGGGATAACCTGCATCGTAAGGATTCACATGTATGTATACATGCGAGACATGATGATATTGCTTCATCAGCTGTTGTTTAATCTTCTTAGACACCTCATGCCCTTCCCAAACAGAAAGCCTAGGATTCACACTGATTGTCATATGGATGACAACATAATGCCCATGTTCTCTTGCGTTCAAATCGTCAACCGTAATCACGCCATGAATCTTTTGAACAGCTTTCACATAATCAGCTGCCTCTTCCTGGTGAAGAACTTTTTCTGTTGGTGTAGATATGGTTTTGCTGACTAATGAGAATCCCATTTTACCTATAAAGAGTGCAACGATGAGTCCAGCAAATGTGTCTACATAAGAAAATCCGGTAAATCCAATTGCTTGAGCCAGCATCGTCGAGAGAACACCTACAATGACCACAAAAGAAGAGTATATATCGGAACGGCGTCTTCGTGCATTGGCAATAAATTCCTCTGTCCCTAGCTGTTTGCCAAACCTACTTAAGAATTTGAACATCCCTTCCTTCGCAAGCAACGAAATAACGAGAACAGCAAAGGTCATTATAGTGGCATCATATTCGACCTGGTTTATCAAGGATTTAACCGCAATAACGCCTAATTCAGCACCAATTAGTAAGATCAAGACAATGAATAGAATGGAACCAACTGAAATTTGTGGATCCAACCCCCGGAAAGAAGCTCCAGCAAGCTGCACCCTCATCGTCCTTACTCTAGTGATGGCAGCAGCTACTACACAAATTCCTGCTGCCGACTGCGCCGCAGCCGCGATCAGAGAATTACTATGTGCTTGAAAGCCAACTATCCCCATCAGACATGCCAACACAGTAAGCACAAGCATAGCTGACCAAAGCGCGTATTCTGTCTTACGAAAACCCTCATCATTCACGTGGACATTCCCCCTGAACGGATACAAAGGCCGCGCAACAATCACGCGGCCGGTTATTATGGTTATTACGCTGCAACTTTCTTTTTAGAACGCGATAATGAGTTTCTTTTGAACAAATACCACAAGGAACAGGCAATGAAGATGGAAGAGTAGGCACCGCTCGTTAAACCAATTAACTTGGCCAAAGCGAACAACTTAATGGACTCGCTTCCGAACAGATACAAACAGCCAGCAGCGATTAACACGACGAGTACTGTATTGATGTTACGTGCCATCGTTTGCCAGATACTGTCGTTAACGAGTGCAACTAGATCTGCATCGGTCTTCAGTTTAGCGAAACGTAAATTCTCACGAATCCGGTCAAAGATAACGATCTTGTCATTAATGGAATAACCGATCGTGGTCAACACAGCGGCCAGGAACGGAAGGTTCACTTCGAAGCGGAAAATAGCAAACATCGCGATAACGATGAACGCATCGTGCAGAATTGCGATAATCGCAGCCAAAGCAAAGCGCCATTCAAAACGGATACTGACGTACAAACAAATTAGTACGCTTGAAATCGCAACTGCATAGACAGCTTTCATCAATAATTCTTTCGCTAGCTGTGGATCCACGGTGTTAATTTCCTTGGAAACTTCTGCGCTATAGGCTGTTGCAAAAGCGGTTTGGATTTTGTTCACCGTCGCATCGTCAAGCACGTCATCGAAACGAATAGACACGCGATCACTATTGTTACCACCAATTGTAGGATCCGCATATTTCGACTTCACATCACCGCTGGTGTTCAAGCCATGCAAGATTTCCTCAACCTTCGCACTGTCCAGCTGTTTACCAACAACGAGGTCGATATTCGTTCCAGCTTTGAAATCGACACCAAAATTCATGCCTGAGGTTAACATAACAACTAACCCAATGATAAGAATAGCGGCCGATAAGATGAAAAATTTATTGCGATTTTTAACAAAATCATACTTTTGCTTAGAGTCCACGGATGTCTGCCTCCTTCACACCGAAATAACTTGGCTTTTTCAGCAAATTACCCCGGATAATAAGATGTAGCAGCCATCTGGAGAACAAAACGTTCGTTAAGATACTGATAATAATACTCATCATCGTAATAACTGCGAATCCGCGAATTGCACCGTTACCTACATAATAAAGCACGATACCCGCGATTAAATTGGTTACGTTCGCATCCATAATCGTACGGAAGGAATGCTTCGTCCCTGCTTTCAAGGAGGAAAGGATACTCTTGCCTGCACGGATTTCTTCGCGAATTCTTTCGTATGTGATAATGTTCGCATCAACGGCCATCCCTGCACCTAATACAAGGGCGGCAATACCAGGCAACGTCAACGTGGCATTCATAAAGTCAAAGATCGCTAATAAAACCCATACATACGTAATCAAAGTGAAAGCCGCAACTAAACCTGGAACACGGTAGTAAATCACCATGAACAAGAAGATTAAGATCGAAGCGATTAACCCTGCTCTTGCCGTCTCATGCAAGGAAGCTTTTCCTAATGTAGCATCGACACGTTGTATGTATTTTTCCGTTAATTTAAGAGGCATTGCACCCAAGTTAATCATCTTCGCTACTTTGGTTGCTTCTGCAACATTCGTTTGTGTAATGATTGCGGAGTCGCTGTCAATTGGGAAATTAACCGATGCCGTCGACTGAACAACATCATCCAAGTAAATAGACAACGTACTGCCAACCAGCTTCGTTGTTACTTCTTTGAATTTCTCTCTGCTCTTCATTTTGATCTCAACGATCGGTTGCTTCGTATTCGGATCATAGCTTAATTTCGCTGCATTCTCGACGAAGTCAGTTCCATTCATGTAAACCGTTCCATCAGGACCTCTGAAAGTAAGTACAGACGGTTTGGACATCAAAGTACGAACTTCTTCTTCGTTCTCAACACCTGCAAGACGAACACGGATGCGATCTGATCCTTCTGGGTACACCTCAGGCTCAGCAACACCAAGTGAATCCGCACGTTTAGCAAGGCTTTGTGCAGCTTCCGTAAGCGTTTCCTTCGTGAGGGGTTGTCCAGCCGTTAATGGCTCTGCGGTATACAATATTTCAAAACCGCCTTTTAAATCCAATCCAAGCTTAATACGATCTACAAGCCCAGGGCTCGTTATTCCAACTGCGCCAAGAACAATGACAACCGTTAGAAAAAAGAACGAAATTCTTTTCCAATCCAGCATCTGTTGCTAGTCTCCCTTCAATACTCAATATGCCTATTATACTCAGGTCTGAAAAACGAGTCAATTTAAGTCGTTTCATGCAAAAAATAAGCCCATTCTTAGAATTGGGCTCCTCTATACATACTAATCGTCATCCAGTTCATAAACGCTGTAGATTTGAGGGATAAAATGTCATTTACGATTTGATGGAGAGAGGGCAACCCAGTTTTGCGGTATTTATCGCTTACACAATCCCATATATCCTTGCCAGTAACGTGCTCGTACCCAAGCAGAATAAATTCCTCAACCTTGCTCAAACACAAGCTTTCGATGATTTCATTCAGTTCTTGATCCGACATACCTGGATTCTCTTCTTCACTTCCGTTATCCTGTGCGTCATTCATGGGGGATCCTCCTAAAAGTTTTGCTTTAGCAAAACTATCTACGTAAGCATAAGCTAAGGCATTGGTTTTACCTGTATGTGATACAATTCGATAGCCTCCTCGGTAATTCCTGCCAAATGCGCACTTGTCCATAAAATCTTAGCATGAGCTTGGACAGCTCGCGCATAGTCATAGGTATGACATTATCGGAAGAGGGTATGGCAGTGACCAAGCAGTCGTTTATAAGAGGTACAATGATCCTGCTCGCCGCAGGTATTTTGAATCGCATACTTGGCTTCATACCCCGTATGACTTTACCGCGCGTTATCGGGGCTGAAGGTATTGGTATTTATCAAATGGGCTGGCCATTCCTGTCCGTTATTTTAACTATCATTACCGGAGGTATTCCCGTTGCAATCGCCAAGCTGATCGCAGAGGCGGAGGCAGAGAAAAACGAGACCCGAATTCGCAGCATTTTACGCATATCCCTCGCGATCACCATATCTCTTAGCCTCATTTTCACAGTTATCTGTCTTGTAGGTGCCTCATGGATCACGTCTCACTTGCTGACAGATTCCCGTGTTTACTACACTTTCTTATGTATGAGTCCCATGATACCCATTATTGGTGTCTCCGCTGTATATCGGGGTTACTTTCAAGGCAGACAAAATATGATTCCTACTGCAACCTCACAAATTGTGGAAACATTGATTCGTATTGTCATGGTTCTCGTCTGTTCGTATATGATGATCCCATATGGAATCGAATATGCGGCCGCAGGCGCGATGATTGGCGTCATGGCAGGCGAAATTGGCGGACTAGCTGTGCTGGCTATTCATTTTAGATGGGATAAAAAAGCTGCACCCCAGTCTCCACTTGCTCAAATCGGCACGAAGAAAACTACGGGACGACTCTCCAATCTGCGTAGAATCTTACGTATTTCCATCCCAATCACAGGAAGTAAACTCATCGGTGCTAGCTCATATTTACTGGAATCAATTCTAATTGCTCAAAGCTTAGCGATCGCTGGAATTACCACATCACTTGCAACCGCACAATACGGGGCATTACAAGGTATGATCATTCCCATTATTCTTTTACCGAGTGCGCTTACCATGTCATTATCTGTTTCTCTGATTCCTTCGTTAAGTGAAGCTGCCGCCCGCAAAGACCTCAAAACCATACATATGCGTCTGCATCAATCCTTAAAGCTCGCTTTAGTGACAGGTGCTCCTTTCTCCGTATTGATGTTTGTACTCGCCGAACCGATTTGTAAGTATCTATACAATCAACCTGATGTCAGTGTCATGCTTAAGATGATGGCACCGATAGCTCTTTTCATTTATTTTCAAGCACCACTGCAATCTGCTTTGCAAGCATTAAACAAGCCTGGAGCTGCTCTAATCAATACTTTCATTGGATCGACTATCAAATTAATCTTAATTTACTGGTTGGCCAGTAAGCCTGAAATGGGCATACACGGCGCTGTATTCGCCATCAATGTGAATATCGTTCTAGTTACGTTGCTGCATTGGAATAGTGTCGTTCGACTGCTCAAATTCCGTATGGAAGGCAGTAGTTTCGGGAAAATTGGCGCGGCCATGCTTCTCTCTGGTGTTGTTTGTTACTTCATCATGTACACGCCTTGGGTATCCGCGACTTGGATTCGATTCGTCTCATCCATATTAATCGGGCTCTTTTCTTACCTCTTTTTCATCACGGTATTCCGACTCATCAGTCTTAAAGATATCGGCCGACTGCTGAATATGGGCAAAAAAATGATACGATGAATCACTGAGACTCACCGCTTGCGATCAAGAAACATTCTGCCGCGATGATCAATTGAGCAGTAGAAAATTTCTTTAAAATCCCGTGCCCCTTTTTCTTGGAGCTGGTTTTTCAACCAAAACCTCGTTTGACCGATTTTCTCTAAATTATCGTCTTGTACTTTACCATCCATGATAAGAGGCAGCGGCAAGCCTTCGTAACGAATCGTGTTTTTTAATTTCGTAACTTCTGGCCCTGTCTCTTTTTCATTTTTATCTTTCTCAACTACACTTAACTTCCCCGAAGGTTCCAAGATCGCAAACTCCACATCGGCCACGTTCATAATTTTATTTTGTCTCAATTGCAGCATCAGATCATCTAAATTATAGCGATGCTTCTTCATTTCATTTCGATTAATCATTCCCTTATTGATGAGCACACTCGGTTTTCCGTCGAAAAGCACACGAATTGTGCGACTTTTTAACGTAATATAGGCAATGACAACTTGAATTAGCACCAGAGTCCCCATAGGTAAAAGGCCAGACACAAGAGGCTTCTTCACGTCCTCGAGCACGAACACGGCAATTTCTGCAATCATGATCGAAATGACTAGATCGAAAAGCGAAAGCTTACCAATTTCACGTTTCCCCATAATACGAAGCATGAGAAATACAACAAAATAGATAAGCACCGTACGCAAAAAAATGGTCAGAATATCCATCGCAACCTCCCTGATCTAAGCTCTAGCTTGTTCTCGGAGTTCACTGGTATTCTGACCGCGTACGCACTTCATCATGCAGATATTACGTATTCAATTGTTGGCAATTACAACAAGAATAATTTGAAATATAACGTAGAAATCAACAGCAATACGAAACAGATCGGAGCAGCAACGACAACATACTCACTTTGTTTTAACTTCACGCCATCATGATAGGTAAAAGATGCCGCGTATAAGCTTGCGATTGAGCTAACTAGTGTCACGCCGCTTCCGATCCCGCTTCCGACGATCAACGCCCACCACATCGGCTGTGTAGACATCTCTACAAGCTGCTCCATCTGATCAACAATCGGAATCATCGCAGCAATGAACGGGATATTATCCATCATCGCTGTACCAAAACTATTCAACCATAGCAATAGAATGGATAGGAACGGGATACTCCCTTGGCTTAGCTCGAGCCCTCGATTTGCAATGAAACCTGAAAAACCTGCATACGTTAAGCCCCCAACCATGATGAACAGCCCCAAGTAAAAGAGCCATTGTGTTTCTCTCAAGTGATGCCATGCCGCACCATAATCTTTGTTTCTAATTACCTCAAACATATCTTTGTAATTCATTGCAAGTAATGCAATAGCTCCAGAGGCAGCAATGTAGGCTGGACTCCATGCTAGTACACCATGAAGGCAAAGCGAAACAAGGGTTAACCCCGTAATCACGCTGCTTCCCAAGACGAATTCTCTATTGGTGGATAAATAGGAGCTTGGATTTAAGCTAAGCAGTTCACGCATATGTGCTTCAGCTGCAACCAATCGTTTTCGATAGATCAACCACATGATGAGATAAACGACGGCCAGCAGCAAACAGATTAGGGGAAACAACTTAATAAACATCTTCCCCGCCGATATATGCCCTGACGCCCCTAGCATACGGCTAGGTATATTTCCCATGATGGTTGCAGCACCGCCGATATGTATAGATAACAGCATGGAGATTAGAAATGGAGCCGGTAGTAATCTCATTTTCCTTGATGCAATTATGATAAAAGGAACGATGACAACGACAGCCATTAAACTATCCAAGAGTGCAGAAATGAGTGCTGCTAGAAGCGATAGACTAATGATAAGTGTTAATGCCCGCATACGATATTTTCGAACAATTGAACACACGACATACGAAATAATACCCGTTTTCTGAAAAAGGCTCGATATAATGAACAGGCTCACGAGATAGATCAAAATCGGCCAGTTCGCGTAACTTGTAAGTGCTTTATTGAGCGGCACAATGCCTAGAATCAGCATCAAACAAGCCCCACCAAGCGCGGTATACATACGATCCCACTTTTCAATCAATATACAAACGTAAGCAACTGCAAAAATAAGCAGCGCCGCTACTGCTTGCCACATTACCGGACCTTGAGAGAATTCAGTCATAAATAATCACACTCCTTTGATCTATAGTTTGTACTAATTCTATGTGCTTGGCCATACAATGATGATAATGAAGCGCTCGAATATAGGAAAGGAATGATGCCTGTGAACCCTATGAAAACGGTCAGTCAGGTTCGAATAACATCGCCATTATTTTCAGGACTCGTCTATTCTTTTAGTATGATGACCATTGGAACCATTGTGACCTCCTTGTTTTTGCTTTTAACTAGCACACAAGAAAGCTCCTTACACACATTAACAACCATCATCCACGCGGTCTCCTTATTTATTGGAGGATGGGTTTCAGGTAAACGAGCCGGTAGCCGCGGCTGGTATCACGGGGGTATGGTCGGCATCTTCTATTTCATTCTCATTTTCTTAGTCGGTTTTTTGGCATTTGATGCAGGGTTGAATCTTCAATCCCTCCAATTGCTTGGCATTTTATTCGCATCTGGGGCGCTCGGTGGTATACTTGGTGTAAACACTCAAAAATAAGTCTTTTCCGTGAAGATTGCACTCCCCCCCCGTTGAATGTGGTATAATGTCATAGTTATTGCCGCACAAAACTTCCAATATATAGGGGGATACAACTTGAGCCCTTTTCAATCTATGACGCATGCGACAGTTTATATTGTACTAACAATTTTCGCTTTTGTAATTATCGCAACGCGAAAGAGCCCATACACCATTGCAAGTAGCTTAGTTCATGAAATTTTTACTTCACGCAAGTTCCTTTTTCATTTCATCGCGTTGCTTATGATTCTCATGTTTAACAAGATGGAGATGGCGATCGAGAAAGGCATGCAATACAAAGCCGATTTCACGAAGTCGATCTATGGCATTGAGGGTGACTTTGTAGCTATTATCCAGAACTTTTTCCATAATGATATTCTTACGATCGTTTGTAGTTATTTCTATGTCATTATTTTCCCATCGATTATGATTACTTCCATTGCGCTTTACACGTATCAGAAGAATCATAAACTTTTCTATGCGGTTTGTTATGCACTCATGTTCAATTATATGATTGCCATTCCGTTTTATCTCTTTTTCCCGGTTAATGAAGTATGGTTCTTCCACCCTAAAGTAGATCTTCTAATCTTAGATGTGTTCCCAACTTTCGAACAAGATTACAGACCATTGTCTGGACTCGATAATTGCTTCCCAAGTTTGCACACTTCCATATCCATTTCAATGGCGGTCATCGCGGTTAAAAGCCGAAACATGTTTTGGAAAATTTTCGTTCCCTGCTCCGCAGCCTTTATTATTTTCACAATCTTCTATCTAGGCATCCACTGGTTGTCCGATATGTGCGCTGGTGTTGTACTCGGTGTCGTAGCTGCTCGAATGGGTCTTCGCATTGCCGAAGGTCGTCTCATCCTTGGTGAGCGCGCGCTCCTCAAGCGACCAGTCAAGAATAACGAATATTAATTTCATGTATATAAGTAAATAAAAAGCGAGAGCCTATTATAGGACCTCGCTTTTTGATTTCTTTATTCCTTCGTAGCTGGCGTTTGTGCAACTGCATTAACTGCAGAGCGATCAAATGTCATTTTCGTTGCATCGTTGACACGAAGAACGCAAATGTCATCTGTGATTTCTACAATCGTGCCATGAAGCCCGCCAATCGTAACGACCTTATCCCCTTTTTTCAATCCTCCGAGCATTTGACTACGTGTTTTCTGTCTTTTTTGCTGTGGACGAATAAGTAAGAAGTACAGAACTACGAACATAAGCACTAAAGGTCCGTATGTATACAAATATCCTACTGCACCAGTGGTACCTTCTTCAGCTAGAAACATAGGTATCCTCCTCTCTTAGAATCCTCTTTCATTATCATTCAGCCCGTAAGCGGCAAAGAAGGTATCGCGGAAATCAAGCAATCGATCTTCCTTAATCGCTTCTCTAACTTCACGCATAAGCTGTAGTAGAAAGTGAAGGTTATGAATCGTCGTCAAGCGAATACCGAATGTTTCATCTGCTTTGATGAGATGTCGAATATAAGCACGACTGTAATTCGTACATGTATAACAAGAGCATTTGGCATCAAGCGGGCCGAAGTCCGTTGCATATTTCGCATTACGAATAACTAGACGACCTGAACTTGTCATACAAGTCCCATTTCTAGCAATCCGCGTCGGTAATACACAATCAAACATATCAATACCTCGGATAGCGCCTTCAATCAATGCGTCCGGCGAGCCAACCCCCATCAAATAACGAGGCTTATTCGCAGGCATAAGTGGTGTCGTGTAATCTAACACTTCATACATCAAGTGCTTAGGCTCACCTACACTCAGTCCACCAATAGCATACCCCGGGAAATCCATGGAAGTCAACTGCTCTGCGCTCAGCTTGCGTAGATCCTCATGCATACCGCCTTGGATGATCGCAAACAAGCCTTGATCCTGTGGTCTAGCATGACTTTGCAGACAACGCTCTGCCCACCGCGTCGTACGCTCCAGTGATTTCTTCACATATTCGTATTCAGCTGGAAACGGCGGACATTCGTCGAAGGCCATCATAATGTCAGAACCAAGTGCGTTCTGAATTTCCATAGCCTTCTCTGGCGAAAGGAATAACTTATCTCCATTCAAATGCGATTTGAATGTGACGCCTTCTTCCGTAATTTTACGCATATTGCTTAAGCTAAAAACTTGAAATCCACCACTGTCCGTCAAGATCGGACGATCCCAATTCATGAACTTGTGCAACCCGCCAGCTTCTTTCACAATCTCATGTCCAGGACGAATGAATAAGTGGTACGTGTTGCTTAAAATAATTTGAGCGTCCATCGTTTTCAGTTCTTCCGGACTCATCGTTTTCACAGTTGCTTGTGTGCCTACAGGCATAAACGCCGGCGTTTCGATAACGCCATGCGGGGTGTGAACGCGGCCTAAGCGAGCGCCGGATTGTTTACAGGTTTTAATCGGTTCATACGTTACTGCTGCTGTCATGATATCCACTTCCTATTCTAAGCTTGCTTTTCTTGTTCAATCAAAAGATTTAATAAATCAACATGGCATCGCCGAAGCTGAAAAATCGGTACTCTGCTTTCACAGCTTCTTCGTAGGCTCGCATGACATTGTTCTTACCAGCTAACGCACTAATAAGCATGAGTAATGTTGACTTTGGCAGATGAAAATTCGTCAACAACGCGTCTACGACACCAAACGTATAGCCAGGATAAATGAAAATGGACGTCCAGCCTTGGGAGGACTGAATGTGTAAAGGTTGTCCTTCTTGGTAACCTGGCTGTTCGCGACTCAATCCAGCTGCTGTCTCCAACGTTCGTGCAGATGTCGTACCGACAGCAATAACACGTTTCCCCGCTGATTTCGTCTCATTAATTAATGCAGCTGTCTCTTCTGATAAAATGTAATATTCCGCATGCATCTGGTGATCTTCGATCTTATCCACGGATACTGGGCGGAAAGTGCCTAGACCTACATGCAGCGTCACGAAGGCTAGTCGGACACCTTTGTCCTTCAGTCTTTCCAAATACTCTGCCGTAAAGTGCAAGCCTGCTGTTGGCGCGGCAGATGATCCTTCATGCTTCGCATAGACAGTTTGATATCGTTCCCGCTCGGATAGCTGCTCCTTGATATAAGGCGGAAGCGGCATCTCGCCTAATCGATCCAGAATCTCATTGAAAATCCCGGTGTACCGGAATTGCAGAATACGAGCCCCCATGTCGCCAACGTCTACGACTTCCGCAGTTAGAAGAGGTTCACCGCCCTCATCAGATGTGGTGCCAAATACCGCAACAGCGCCTAGCTGCATACGTTTCCCTGGCTTGACCAGAGCCTCCCAACGGTCCTCGCCGAGCGGCTTAAGCAGCAATAATTCCACTTTAGCGCCCGTGTCTTTCTTCATGCCAAAAAGCCGTGCTGGAATGACTCGTGTATCATTCATCACGAGTAAATCCCCGGCTTCTAAATAGGCTATTAGATCTTCGAATGTGCGGTGAGCGGTTTCGCCTGTTTCTTTATTCAGTGTAAGCAATCTAGACGCCGTGCGTTCTAGCAGCGGCGTCTGGGCAATCAAGTATTCAGGTAATTCAAAATCGAATGCTTGTACTTCCATGTTAGTTATTCATTCCTTCGTTATGTTGACCCCAGTAAAGTACGTCTGAAGTATTTTTTTGTAATCGTAGCCCTTCTCTGCAAAGCCTTTTGCACCCCATTGCGACATGCCTACGCCATGACCAAAACCTTTTCCACGGAAAAAAATTTGATTTCCTTGTAGGGCAGTTGCCCCCTTAGATGGGATGCTAGATGACACTGTTCCTGTCAACACAGGCTTACTTAAGCCCGTACTGCTTAGCGTCATTAATTCCGTTTTCTTCACAGCTGTTGGCTGCGTTTGTTTACCGGATAACACATAGACGCTGTCTGATGATGAACTGCTCGAGACCATACCTGAGCCGCTCAAGATCGCAATGCTTGCAATGCTTGAAACAGATGTGCTAGTACCAGTATAACTGCCTGCTCCTTCTATTTCAAACAGCGTGCTCGGTAAACCGCCTAGTACGCCCCGAATAGCATCCGGATTATCAACCTTCACGACAACTCCGTTCGCTTTCAACTCGATTGCTCGACCAGACGGGCCTCTCTTGGAAACTTCCAGTGAGGTCAACTCCCCGTTAATGGTTATCTTAGCAGCTTCAAGCTTACTCTTGATTTCACTTAAGGTATACGGCCCCCGTATCCACGAATAAGCATTCGATTCTCTCTCTTGACCAAGGATGACAACTTTTTCTTTGGCAGCGAGTTTAGCTATGGAAGGATTCGCAACGTTATCCACATATGGTGCTACTCGAACGTTGATATCTGACTCTGTTGCTTCGAAAATAGCTTTACCTGACTTGTCCTTCTGTCCACTGTCTTTCACATACATGCTATGTACAAAACCGATTCGTCCGTCTGTCAGTTGAATCTGATACCAGATGGCTTTGCCCTGTTCAGCGCCTTCATCCGGGCTAGCAACACTACGTAAATAATCAACCGAATTGCCCCATGCCTCCGTGGAATCTGCTGTTATCCCACCCGCATTCGAAGCAAATACAGGTGAGATCAAGCCTCGCTTATTCGAAATAACTTCATCCTTCGTCGCATCAACGGCTTGGTTGCCAGCTGTAAATTCTTTATCCAAGCCATAGTAAGCCTGATCAAGCGTTGTATCCGTAACTTGCGCAATCTCATATTTGTTTCCTTGATATATGGCATATGTACGCGCAGCTACAGCCTGAGCCTTCAGCGCTTCTGCTGGCCATTGTGAGTTAAGCTCCGCTCCAACAACCCCATATAAATATTGCTCCATTGGAACTTCATTGACTACTGCCAATCGGTCGTGATACGTGCTAATCTCCATGTCGCCACGGAATTTGCGGTCCATACGTTCTTTTACAGCGATGCCCTGTTTCTTAGGATGTATCACTGTTTTCTGCTCTCCAACGGCTGTCACATAATGAGCTACAGCAACAGAAGGACTACTCGAGCTAGTTACATCCGACCTTCGGATCAAGTAGGCAGATTTCGTATTCGCAGCTTGGAGAGGGATATTCGGCGCAGCTTTCAGCGCGGCTTGCTTTACGCTCTCCAGATTAGTGTCCGTTGCCTCACTACCTACCCATACGCCATAGCCAACTTTTCCAGCCCCATCAGCCTCTAAAACCAGATCAGCTTGGACACCAGCCCCCGTGTACACGGTGATTTGCTGCTGTGCTGCCGCCTCTGAAGCATACGTCCCCGCACTCCAATGAAGGGGACCACTAAGCATAGGAGCAACTGACTTCGTTAACGCCGCTACCGTAGGGTCCTTCAAGGCTTGAGCTGCTGCACTTTCGGCTTCAGCCTTCGTAGGAAGATTCCCGTAATACACTTGGTACACCATTTTGCCCAGCATGGTACGACTTAACATGAAGCTTTCCTCTGCCATAGCAGCCAGCTTGGTGTTCAAAGACTTGGCTACTGCGAAGTCTGACGTTTCCAGCATCATCATACTATACTGATCTAATGACATCCGAATGGTTGTATCCGAAATGGAAGCCCATGGCTTCGCCTCCGTATTCGCTGAACTACGCACGCCAATATCGAATCCACCTGGGGATGAGAGTGAAACTAGCGGTTCTATCTTTTTATATTTGGCAGCATTAATGACAAGGGCAACACGAATCTGATCCAAGTGCTTAATCCCATCGGCATTAACTTCAGATCCCCCATATAAAATGGCTGTAAACGTTAATGCAGCTGCCGATATGATGGCAATTCGCTTTGGGTTAACTAGCTGATGTCTTCCAAACATAAAGGTATCGTATCCTTTCTTACGCTATCATCTACTAATGTAGACTCTAGCAAGAGACAGAAGTTTTGTTTATTCGCTGAAAAAAGACAAAAAAAGCTCTTGCCCGCCCTTCCAGCAGCGGCAAAAGCTTATAATTGTCATTTCATGAAGACTGTACGATTAATGATTTAACGTTGCTCCGGTACTGGCAATCCGAGATGGTGGTAGGCTTGCGGCGTCACGGTCCGTCCTCTAGGTGTACGCTGCATAAAACCAATTTGAAGCAAATACGGCTCGTAGACATCTTCAATGGTTTGGCTTTCCTCACCGATGGTTGCTGCGATGGTTTCAAGCCCGACAGGGCCCCCTTGGAAGCTCTGAATTATCGCACGCAGCATCTTATGGTCAATTTCATCCAATCCCAGATCATCCACTTGCAAGAGTCTTAGGGACTCCTTGGCTAACTCCATGGTGATGATGCCATCGCCTCTCACCTGCGCAAAATCGCGTACACGCTTCAGCAATCGGTTCGCGATACGCGGAGTCCCGCGCGAACGCATGCCGATCTCGCGCGCAGCATCACCAACGATGCCGACCTGCAAGATGTCGGCTGTCCGGCTGACGATGTAGCTAAGCTCATCGACCGTGTAAAACTCTAACCGGCTGACGACCCCGAATCGGTCGCGTAGAGGCGCAGAGAGCAAGCCAACGCGTGTCGTGGCGCCGATCAAAGTAAATGGCGGCAGGTCGAGACGCACGGAGCGTGCGCTTGGCCCCTTGCCGATGATAATATCAAGGGCAAAATCCTCCATCGCTGGGTACAGCACCTCTTCCACCGTCCGGTGGAGTCGGTGAATTTCATCGATAAAGAGCACATCCCCCTCCTGCAAATTCGTCAGGATGGCAGCAAGATCTCCAGGCCGCTCGATGGCAGGCCCGGAGGTTGTACGAATATTCACGCCAAGCTCATTGGCGATAATGTTGGAAAGCGTTGTTTTCCCGAGTCCAGGCGGCCCATACAGGAGTACATGATCTAGGGCTTCTTTTCTCATTTTCGCAGCTTCAATATAGATCTTGAGGTTCTCCTTCGCCTGTTTCTGACCGATATATTCAGCCAAAAACCGTGGGCGTAGACTATACTCGACCACATTGTCTTCCATCATAAAATTAGCCGATATGATCCGATCATTGTCCATGGTGTCCCTCCTTTCTTTGCACGTTCAGTTTCTTACATGGTGAATAAAGCTTGCAAAGCAAGCTTCACTAGCACATCTACAGAATCCGATGGCCCTGCTTTTGGCTTCACTTGCAGCCATGCACGATCGACTTCTGCTTCCGTATAGCCAAGTGTCATCAAGGCTTCCTTCGCTTCACTCCAAGGCAGCCCGCCTTCCGTTAATTGTGCCGATCCGACAACACTTAGTGCGACAGCAGCCTCCGGACTAGAGAAGCTCACAGAGCCCAGCTTATCTTTCAAGTCTAGAATAATCCGTTGGGCTGTTTTCTTCCCGATACCAGGAAGCTTCGTCAGAAACGCCAAATTTTCTTGGCTAATCGCTAGGATGACCGCTTCAGGTCTTCCACCTGCTGCTAGAATGCCAAGCGCTACTTTGGGACCAATACCACTAACATCCAGCAATAAGCGGAATAAAGACTGTTCATCACGCGTAATAAAGCCAAACAGGAGATGAGCATCTTCCCTTACATGATAATGGATGAACATCGTGACATCCTCATTTTCTTTATGCGAAAGCGCATAAGGGTTCGGGCAAAAAACACGATAGCCCACACCATTCACATCGAGAACCGCATAGTCACTTTCACGGAGAGCTACTTTACCTCGTAAGAAATCTATCATCGCTTGACCTCGTTTATTCTAGATTGGAGTGCGGAGGAATGTGCATGACAAATAGCGATAGCGAGCGCATCAGCGACGTCATCAGGCTTCGGTATTTGGGACAACTTCAACAAAATCTTAACCATTTCCTGCACTTGCTTCTTCTCGGCATTCCCATAACCTACAACGGCTTGCTTGACTTGAAGCGGCGTATATTCAGCAATCGGCAAACCAGCCTGCACGCCCGCAAGGATCATTACGCCTCGCGCCTGGCCTACGGTGAATGCCGTTGTTACATTTCGATTAAAGAATAGTTTCTCAATGGACATCACATCTGGTTTATATTTCTCTATCAATTGTACTGTAGCGTCATAGACATCCTTCAATCGGATACCTGGATCCGTGTGTGCTTCCGTTTGAATCGAACCATATTGTACCGGGACTAGTTTACTGCCGATTTTATCAATAAAGCCAAAGCCTACGATCGCGATCCCTGGATCAATCCCTAGAATACGCAAAGAATTTCTCTCCCATCTATAAAAAAAAGCGAACATATGTAGTCATTTTCCATTATAGCAGATAACAAAAAAAAGAGATAGACTCGGGATTTCCCGAAACTATCTCTTTTTTTTGTTATCTGTGATATGGTTTGAACTAGGGACGCGACATTGCACCTTCCGTAACTTCTATGGCATAATCGCTGAATGTAGATAATACGCTATTATACTCCTCTATATCCTTGACTCGGATTCCTTCATGGAGTTGTGCCACTGTATCTCTTGGTAAACTGCTTTCTAACTGCTGAATATTGAGTTGGAAAAAGGTTCGAATAATGTGATTGTTTGCAGGGGTCCCATTGAATAACGACAAATTGCTGCTGCCGTCTATCCCGAATACTGCTTTTTCTTTGCAGTCTGGCGATAAATCTTCAATGTTTTCCGTAAAAACAACCTCGCCTGTCTCTTGAATGCTTACCTGCCAACTAGGGTGTTGTTTCTGCAGTGATAGTAGTTCTTGTGACGTATGCGAACCCAACTGACTACGTTCTTCTCCACAAACATAGGACTTGAGCAAATAGCTTTCTCTGCGATCCGAAATGGTTTGCAACAATTTCGTTGCTTCCTGAAGACGTACATCCTCTTCTGGTGTTAAACCAGCGAGGGTCGCGCGTGTGGCAACTTTCGGGTTGTAAGGAGCATCATCACCAAATACGGACCAGGTAACCATAGCAACCAGAACAAATATCCCTAAGGTCAACCAACTTCGCTTCCAGCGTAATCTCTTCTTCAATTGCTTCAAGAACCGATGTACAATCACGTTATCCCCTTCTTCTTGTTTTTTCGTATTGTTTCCATTTGCAAGAAGCACTATACATCATTTACCATAGAAGAGAATGAAACCAATCAAGACGGATGGTGAATTTACCATGAACGGAAGAAAACCAATTAAACGCACAACTCTCCTGATAATAGGTGTCGTTTTATTTTGGGGAAGTGTAGCTTTATGGAACGAAATTCATAAGGTTGGATCCGGCACCTCGAATACCAATACAACATCTGTCTCCCATTCAAATCCAAGTCCCCGTAGCTAATCGTCACGAAACTTCCATGATTTCGGTAACAATTGGTTATAATCGGACTCTCACTCTCATTTGAATTTGACTGTAGCCACAGAAATGATATAGTCAAAGATAGATAAAAACTCTCATAGGCATACAGGAATGACGATATATATGATATAAGCAAATGAGACTGATCTACGACTTTTTTCTAAACGACAACTCTAAGGAGGGAAACATCATGAATGTGGCAGAACTTCAATTAATTCAATTATCCAGACGAGGCGATCGCAACGCTTTCGTGGAGTTAGTCGAGCTCTATCGTAGCAAAATACAAAAGCTTGCGTTTCGGATGCTGCATAACCGTCCTGATTCCGAGGATATTGTGCAAGAAACCTTTATCCGAGTCTATTTGAATTTAAACCACTTTGATGAAAGCCAGAATTTCTCAACTTGGATTTATCGGATCGGAAAAAATGTTGCCATCGACCTGCTGCGCAAAAAAAGGCCCGTTCAATCACTTGATGCGGAGCTAAATGATCTTGATGATGATTACAGCTACTACAGTAAGCTTGCCAGTCAAGATCAATCGCCGGAACATGCCGTGCTTCAAACCGAAATTCAAGAGCATATGCACGCATCCATTAATAAATTAGCTGACAAATATAAAGGCATTATTACGCTGTACTATTTAGAGGAGCTTTCTCTTCAAGAAATTAGTGAGCGCTTGAACCTGCCCATTACGACTGTGAAAACTCGGTTGCACCGAGGGCGTGAGCTCCTTCGCAAAAAGTGGGGAATGAATTTTGTGATTGGTTTAATGACGTTCTTCACATTAGGCATGATCGCTTAATACACATGCAGAATAGAAATAAGCCTCAAACCACGATGAACATCGTGGTTTGAGGCTTATTTGTTTGGAACTTAGAAATTATTAATCCATGGGCTATTCGGTCTGCTTGGTTCTCGCTTCTCCGTGCCCCGATGTTGTTGTTGTAAGAAAGCACCCAACGCTGAGGCTCCAGATAATTTAACTTTTCGCGTTGTGCGGCTTCCGCTTGTTTTGGGTTTAGCAGATTTTTGTTTGTCGCGGATGTCAATTTCAATTTCTTCTAAGGTATCCGAAACCTTCTTTAGCTCATGAGTATGAACTTGAGGCAACAAGGAAGATTCTTCATAGGGAGCGTGCTGCCCTGCGCCTACATAAGGAATACCATAGGGATCATGTTGAAATGCATAGTGCTGAGCCATTGGGTGATCATACGGCATTGGAGGCGGATAAAAGGCAGGTATCACAGGCATCTCATGTGACATATGATCCCAAGGATTCCCCATAGGAACATTGGCGTAGGGGGCTGGATAGTTCATCCATGGATGCTCATTCACGGAAGGACCACCACACCCGCAGCCTTCATCGACTACATTAACTGGAGCTGCCATCGCCCCAAGCGGCTCACAAGGCTCTTCCTGGTACGGAGAATAGGCTGGATACGTCATTGCCTCGTGCTGCTGCTCAGGGTAAGCAAAAACCTCTGTCGCTGTAATATGAAATTGTTGAAACGGATGTACCGCTTGCCCATAGGGTTGATGGAGTCCATGATCTTCCATGACTGGAGCTGGAATAACCGGCGCCTGCTGCGTTATTTGCGGCACGGCTGGAACCGTTTCTCCTGTAGATAACGGTGGTACTTCAACGACAGGTTGTTGTGGGCTCGGGATAATTGGCTGTTGATACGCATCTGTTGGCAGCATTGGCTGAGTCATAGGCACGGGAGCAAATGGCTCTGTGCTGAGCTTTGATGTATTGTGGTGCGTTTGATGCGCTCCATGCTGATTACTTTGCGTATGTCCATGCTGCATTTTGGGGACAAAAACAACATCACCCGTCATAAGTACATTTGGATTTTTCAGGTGTGCATTCGCTTTTATCATCGCTTGCAATGGCACATCCCAGGCTTTCCCAAGCTTCCACAAACTGTCACCTTGTTGTACAACATGCTTATAAACAAAATCAGATGCAGGTGGTTCAACTGGTTTAACTACAGATGGAATTTTCACTTTCATCCCAATCTCAATCTGATTTGGATCAGCTATTTGCGGATTAAGTGCAATAATCTGGTCTAGGGTGGTGTGGTACTTTTTTGCGAGCTCGTACAGGGTATCGCCTTTTTTGACAATATGGATTTTCAAAACCCTACCTCCTCCAAAGTTTTCATCTGAAAACTGACTTCGTAAGCATCTCTTTCGCGTTTCTCTTCCAATCGCCATAAACTTGGCCGCGTCAGCATTCGCTTATTCACAATAATGATATTACAGTTTATGCACGTTCCTAGGCTTTTGCCCCTGTCGCAAAAAAAAAATCCCTCGCGTCATTAACACAAGGGATTTCTCTTAAGAACCAACATATGGATAGCTTGGATAACAGCCCAAAATTCGAACCTGACATCCAATAGCTTCAATCTCTTGAATAGCTGAAGGCAGAAGAACAGAGTCCATCGTACCAGCAATATCGATATAGAAATAATAATTGCCAAGCTTCTTCTTCGTCGGTTTCGATTCAATCTTCGAAAGATTAATTCTCCGCCATGCAAAAGCCGATAGCACTTGGTGCAAAGCACCAGGATAATCCTCTGGGAGTGTAACCAGAATCGTCGTCTTCATATCCTCCGATGGCATCAACTCCGATGCTTCTTTACCAACAAGCAAGAAACGAGTCATGTTATCCTTGTGATCTTGAATCTCGCGCTGCAGCATAGGCACACCATAGTTCGTCGAGGCAATGGCTGTCCCAATCGCAACGACCGTTGGGTCCTGAAGCGTAGACACAATGCGTACGCCCTCAGCCGTAGAGCTTACTTGTTCAAACTCGGCCTCACGCAAATATTGCTTCATAAATTGATTGCATTGCGCTGGCACAACTTGATGAGACAGGACCTTACGAATATGACGATAGGGATTCGATGAATCAACTTCTGTATCGGGATTCGGGTAACCAATCAGATTCATATCGATCGGAAACACCCATTCTGCTCGAATCGGAAGATCGACTTCATGAACGAGCCAATCCACGTGAAGATGTACAGAACCCTCTAGCGTATTCTCAATTGGGATCACACTTAAATCGGTTTCACCCGATGCAGTTGCATTGAAAACCTCAGAGATCAACTTATACGAGACATACGTAAAATTCTCACCTAGAAAGTGACGTGTAGCTTCCTCCGAGAACGTGCTGGGTCCAAGAATCGCAACTCGCTTCATGCCAGCACCTCATTTTCCACCAAGGAAAGCAGACTCTCATCTCCGCTTTGAAGGACTGTCGTAGTTACACCCTCTTGGCTTGGCTTCAACCATAGAAGCTGGGCTTCAATGCCTTCCTTAGCCAACGTGTCTTGAAGAAACGCCTCTAGCTCAGCCTTCCTGTCGCTGCGTGCATCGACCAGCGCTAACATGGTTGGTCCCGCTCCGCTCAAAGCAACACCAAGCGCGCCATGATCTTCACATTCATTCAATAGTGTCTTCATGCCAGGGATAAGTGCCGCGCGATAGGGCTGATGCAATCTGTCCTTCATCGCAAGACGAATCATCTCTAAGTTCCCTGTGCTTAAGGCAGCAACAAGTAACGAGGAGTGACTAAGATTGAACACCGCATCCTTCATGGTTACATGCTGCGGCATAACGCCCCTCGCCTTTTCGGTCGATAGTTGGAAGGCCGGTATCGCCACCAGCACCTCCAAATTATGATCTGGCTCAATCCGTATGGACTCTGCCCTCACTTCGTCCCAGAACGCAACGACAATTCCGCCATATAGGCTTGCGCCCACATTATCAGGGTGCTTCTCCAAGCGCGAAGCGATTTGAAACAGCTCATAGGTTGAGAATCGATTCCCAATTAGCGCGTTCGCTCCTGCAAGCGCACCTACGATTGCTGAAGCACTGCTTCCTAGACCACGTGTAAGTGGAATTTCACTATACATGGAAATCTCAAGCTCTGGATGTGAAACGCCTGCTTTATCAAACACCATTTGAGCTACTTTATAGATTAAATTCGATTTATCCGTAGGAATTCCACTCATCTGATCGCCGATCAATTGAATTCTTGTCTGATCAGAGATCGCCATATCAATCCAAGCATATAAGTTCAAGGCCATCCCCAAGGAGTCAAAGCCGGGACCTAGATTCGCTGTACTTGCCGGTACTTTCACCCTTACCTTTTGTTCTGTCTTGTAGCTCATTTCGAAATTGCGCCTCTCTTCACTTAAATTAAACGACTAACGCACCCCTCCTAGGACGAGTGCGTTTACCGATTTCTAGCCTTCTACACGATACACGCTCTTAATCGCATGGATAACATCCATGGATTCGAATTGATTCAATACATTTTTCATGCTCGCTTGATTTGCATCGTGTGTAATAATGATGATTTCAGCTTTCGGGTTCGATTTATTCGGATGTTGGAAGACCGATTCCAAGCTAACCTCATGCTCTGCGAAAATTTGTGTAATTTGAGCGAGCACCCCTGCTTTGTCTTCAACATGAAGTAAGATAAAGTTTTTGGAAGCGATTTGTTCGTCCGTTTTAAGCTTCTTCTCTTTGTAAGGCGCCTGTACCGTACGTCCGTTAATACCTAATTTCAAATTGCGTACAACAGCCACTAGATCAGCTACAACGGATGTTGCTGTAGGAAGCTCACCCGCACCGGCACCGTAAAACATCGTTTCACCAACAGCTTCACCAGTCACATAGACTGCGTTGAATACGCCGTTTACGGAAGCTAGTGGATGCGAGTTTTTGACCATTGTCGGTTGAACACTGACGGAGATATGGCCATCATGATTCTCAGCTATACCGAGTAGTTTTACTTCATACCCTAACTTTTTACCGTACTGGATATCTTCTTTCGTTACCTTGGAAATCCCCTTCGCTTCCACATCGCTCAATGCGACATTGGCATGAAAACCAAGCGTCGATAAGATCGTCATTTTGCGAGCCGCATCTAAGCCCTCAACATCCGAAGTTGGATCTGCCTCTGCATAGCCCAATTCCTGTGCTTCTTTCAACACATCGGCATATGCTGCGCCTTCTTGACTCATTTTGGTTAAAATGTAGTTCGTAGTGCCGTTCACAATCCCCATAATCTTCGTGATACGATCGGAGGAGAAACCTTCAACAAGTGCACGAATGATTGGAATCCCGCCTGCAACACTCGCTTCATAAAAAACATCACAGTTATTTTCAGCGGCTTTGGCCAAAATTTCAGCACCATGCATCGCCATTAGATCCTTATTAGCTGTAATGATGTGTTTGCCGTTCCCTAGTGCTGTTAGAATGTGTGCTTTCGTTGCTTCAACGCCACCCATCACTTCAACAACGATATCGATATCACTATCCCCGATTACATCCCAGACGTTCTCTGTTAGCTTATCTGCATCAACAGAAATGTTACGATGTTTGGATTTATCTTGTACAAGAATTTTTGCAATTTCAATGACTGAACCTGTTTGACGTTGCAAATCCTCTTGATGCCCTTCAACAATACGCACTACACCTGTTCCTACAGTACCTAATCCTAGTAAACCAACCTTGATGGGTTTCATTTCATTACCTCCTGAATTCTATGCTAATCTTAACTGCCTTGACCGATGACCATGGCACGCTTGACTCCGTCTTGCGCCCCAAGGCGATCCACAATTTCCCGGATCTCCTCGCCCATGGATGAAATTTCTAAAGATATAACGACATTCGCCATACCTTGTAATGGAATCGTTTGGTGGATGGTCAATACATTGCCATCCAAGTTGGCGATAAGTGCGAGTACGCGGGACAATATCCCGGACCTATGCTCCAAATCCATTGAAATCGTAATTATGCGTTCGCGCTCTAGCTTGCTAAGTGGATGAATGCCATCTTTATACTTATAGAAGGCGCTTCTGCTCAGCCCAACTTGTTCTACAGCGTCGTGAATCGTCTTCACTTCACCCCGTGCAAGTAACTCCTTGGCCTGTGCTGTTTTAAGAACACCTTCTGGAAGAATGTCCTCGCGGACTAAGTAGTACCTTTCAGGTCCGATGTGCTTCATGGTTGGAAGAAACTCTTTGCTCTCCGGCACCTAACTACCGTCCTCTCCAAAAAGACTAATGTTTCTCTATAGTGGACATTATATCGAAACATGCCTCGGGAAGCAATAGGCAAAATGCATACAAGCACTCGCCTTTGCAGCCCCTTCCCTTTCTATGATAAGCTGAAATGGAACCAACGAAGGGAGGGGATCTCTCCATGAATACATTACGAATGATGTCTACCGCACTTTTATGGAACAAACATGACGAGCTTCTCATGATGAAACGCGCGTTAAACCGCACTCTCTCTCCGGGCTTATGGGCGGCAATTGGCGGTCATCTCGAACCGCATGAAATTAGTCAACCAAGAACGGCTTGCTTTCGTGAAGTCTGGGAAGAAACCGGCATTGAGCAAGACGAGATTCACGATTTACATCTGCAATATGTCTTAATTCGGCTCAATGGCCAAGAAATACGGCAACAGTTTTTCTATATCGGTACAACGGATGTGAATCCACGAATCGTTACATCGGAAGGTGATTTGCATTGGATTCACAAAGCAGCCGTCCTAGATCGCCCGATGCCCTATATTTTCCGCTGTTTACTCCAACATTATTTCAGCGTAGGCCGGACTTCCCATCCGTGGATAGGCTCAGCAGGGATTCAATTAGGGACAGATACACCTACGATTCATTGGAACCCATTATTGGACCCGATGCAAATTTAATCCAGCCCTTGACTTGGAAAAGAGCAGACAACGATTTCTCGTTGTCTGCTCTTTTTGTAGCTCCTTTATAGCGCACTGCCTCCGAATAGAAAGCGATATTCCCAGTGCCGATTCGCGATGGAATCAATTCGCACGCCGCCACTTTCTTTGGAATACGTCGAAAGGATTTGACCATTGCCTAAATAAATAGCAACATGTGTAATCGTTTGTGCTGACTTATTAATTCCTGAATAGTTGGATTGCGCCGTCCCTTTATAAGACATAAAGAACATGAGATCGCCAACTTTGAGATTATGCCAGTCCGTTACATTGTGTCCGAGCGACTTCACATATGCGCCTTGACCTCTAGAATCGGATGGTAATTTCAGTCCAATTCCGTCCAAGAATGCCTGACGTACAAAATCAGAGCAATCAAACGTAGACGTGTTATCACGACTGGAAGCATATTCATATGGCGTTCCTAAGTATTTCTTACCTGCAGCTATCACTTTTTGAATCTTTTCGCTTGTTGTCCCGCCTGTATTCGTTCCAGGAGATGTGCTTACACCTGAGGTTGAAATATAGGTAGGACTTGAACTTATGTATCCTTCACGACCATCTGATGCTTTGACTTTATACCAATAAGCATTTACTTTCTGCAGGATTTGAACGGTTTCTCCTGCCTTCAGATAACGGATTCGCGTTGCATTCTCATTTGCAGCAGTACGGAAGCTCACGCTTGCGACGATACGTCCTGTACCCGTTGAAGGTGACGTAGTTTGACCGTTTGCTTGTATATACTTAGAATTCGTTGAGACATAACCGATTTGTCCATTCGTCACTTGAACTCTATACCAGTAGGCATTTACTTTCTCAATAATGGAGACAGGCTCACCAGCTTTCAAATAGCGAATACGCGGTGAATTCTCATCAGGACTTTGGCGGAAGCTCACACTGCTAATAACTTGACCAGTAGTTGCAGCAGAAGCTGCTTTAGGGAATGGGACTGTGACAGCACCAAATAGTAGTGATGGGATAAGGGCAAAAGCAAGTAGTTGTTTCTTCAATGTTGTAGGCCTCCTAGCATTTTGTACTTACGAATCATAATGACACTAGTAAATGGTAACATATCCATTGATTAAGTTTTAGCTGTAACATCTACCAATTCTCCTACCCCCATAAAATAAACGGCTACTCCGTCCTACTTGGACAGGTGCGTTTATCTAAAAATATAGACAAATTATCGTGTGAAACTATATATTCTATATTTCAAAAAAAGACCTCCCATTTGCTGTCTACTCACAGCTTTATTGGAAGGCCTTCAACCTATTTTCGTAGAGGAGTCATCACTATCAGCAAGATCTTGCATTTTCAAATACTGACTCTGATCGATCCAACGCTGCATGATTTTATGCGCTTCTTTCCGCTGTAGTAAAGCTTCGGCAAGCTGAAAGCCCTCTTCGTAGCTATCTACCTTATCAAACCATTTCAATCTTAGCCCCGTATTGAAAATGACGTGATCACGTTCACGTTTAACTTCTATCCCGTCTTCACCTGATATAATGCGTTTCACCATCGTAATCTGATCTTCTTTCGCGAGATTAGGTAAAGGCGTACTCGAGAAGCCAAATTTCTGTGGCTCCACACTACGGGACTCATCTCCCCAGGGTGTCACAATCCGGATCGTGCTGTTCTCATAGAGGGGTAAATCCTCAGAGCCATCAATCCCGCTAATAATATAAGCTTGTTGAAACCCCGAACGAATCGAAATCGGTATCAAGGATTCCATTGCTTTGCGCTGCTGCACACCGATAATTAAATTCGTCGAAAGCACAGGATTTAGTACTTTCTCTATGGTGTCTATGACTGTCCGTATACCTAATTGTTCTCGGACCTGCTTTAGTCGTCCAATTGGCGGACACAGTTGCTCTGTGGGCAGAAATCCAATATGCAAATGAAATAACAAGGATTGCCAAGCCTTCACAGAAAGTTGCAAGGAAACACCAAAGCTTTCTACGATCTCCTTCAGTGCTGTCCCTTGTCGGGACGGAAGCGCATCGCCACCTTGCATCACCTGGGTGAACCCCACTGACGCAAGCAGCAGGCTGACTGGCAGCGTAACAGGGAATCGCTTTCTCCCTTCCGTTGGCCCGATTGAATTAAGTGAGTTAGGCTGAGTATGATAATTCAACGAATAGCCGCGATAGACATCGATAAAGGCCATCAACTCGTCATCTGCTTCCCCTTTCATACATAACGCCATTAAAAACGCTGCGCATTGCGCGTCTGTAGAATCTCCTTTCGCCATTTCTCCAGCAGCTTCTACAGCTTCTTCGTAGGTTAGATTCCGCATACGCGTCTGATCCGAACCCATCGCTTGAATCCATCTTTTCATCATGCTCCTCCTTTCTCAGGCTCAAACGGTGTTATATTTACTTACATAATTTTAGTGTTATATCTAAAATGGTAATACTTTCGATACTACATGTCAAGTATCATGACATTAAATGCATCGAAATGAAAAAAAGCACCTATCCCGTAAGGATAAGTGCTTTTTTGATCTATAGATTGTTCTCGTCGAACTCGAAATCAAAGTCGCCAATTTGAATCGTTTGTCCATGGACTGCGCCACGTTTACGCAACTCATCATCAATGCCCATGTTACGCAAAATACGTGCAAAACGCGCGATTCCATCCTGGGTGGTAAAATTCGTCCGCTTGATCAATTTCTCAATTGACGGGCTCTCGATAACGAAGACATCATTATCACGACGAATCGTGAAGTCATTCTCTTCGCGTTTCTCAAATCGATATACTTTACGCTCTTCCGTTTGAGCTACCCCCTCAACCTCAGGGGCATTCGGGATGCTTTCCACGATGTCAGAAATCTTATACAGCAGCTCTTGAACGCCGCCGCGCGTCAATGCCGAAATCGGATAAACCGCATAATCCTTACCATCAGCAGCCAACTGCTCTTTGAACATGGCCAAATTATCTTCGGACTCTGGCATGTCCATTTTGTTGGCTACAACGATTTGAGGACGTTGCTCTAACTTCGCATTATAGAGCTTGATTTCTTCATTGATTTTGATGAAATCCTCATAAGGATCACGTCCGTCCGCAGCCGACATATCCACGACATGGACAATAACCCGCGTCCGCTCTACGTGACGTAGAAACTCATGACCCAAACCTACACCTTCGTGAGCGCCTTCGATCAAGCCTGGCAAATCTGCCATCACGAAGCTTCTGCCATCCCCAACATCAACTACTCCTAGGTTTGGGGTTAACGTTGTGAAGTGATACGCTGCAATCTTAGGCTTCGCGGCAGAAACGACAGACAATAAGGTAGATTTACCCACACTCGGGAAACCGACAAGCCCTACATCAGCCATTACTTTCATTTCTAAGATAACCCAACGTTCTACGCCTTCTTCACCGTTCTCAGCAATCTCAGGAGCTGTCACACGCGCAGTAGCAAAGCGCGTATTTCCTCTTCCGCCTCGGCCACCCTTCGCAACGACAACTTCTTGCCCATGACGTGTTAAGTCAGCAATCACTTCTTGCGTGTCGTCATCAATTATGGTCGTACCAGGGGGGATTCGAACGATCATATCCTCTGAGTTGGCTCCATGCATCGATTTGTTACGGCCTTTCTCGCCGCGTTCTGCTTTAAAATGCTTCTGATAACGGAAATCCATCAATGTCCGTAGACCTTCATCTACGCGGAAAACAACATCACCGCCGTTGCCTCCGTCACCACCGGCAGGACCACCCTCCGGTACATACTTCTCCCGACGGAAAGCAACTAAACCGTCACCACCGTCGCCGCCTTTTACAAAAATCTTCGCCTTATCAACAAACATTTCTACACCTCAACTTTATATATGAAACGGCAATCGTAGTGTGACACTTGCTTCTTCTTCATGCCAATCATCATTCTCAAGCGAATACTGGGAACCTTTTGATGAAAAACTTTCTAAAATCGATTGCTCAAGTTGTTCCCGATTATAGGGGCCTTGATATACAAAATCAAGCAGTAAGCCATCTTCCTGGGCATCAAACTCCAAGCTGAGTGTGCCACTTTCCCCATCTTCGAATGCCGTATGTTCCTGAATGCAGGCCACCATTTGCCGAACCAATCGTTCAATCAGTCCGTGCTGGATCGGGAGTTGTCCAAGATTAATTTCTTGTTCGACTTCCACATTCAGCTCTAACGACTTTGACTCCACACGGAATTGAAGCAAGTAAGCAATAAAAGATGGGATCCCCAGCTTGGAGAGATTACTTTCCTGCTGCATAGTCATTTTTATTTTTTCCATATAGGGCCGCAAATTATCAAACTTCTTCATTTGAATGTAACCAAATAAAATCTGGGTATCATTCATCCAATCATGCCGTAAGCGATTTACAACGGCAATCAACTTCTGATGATCCTCTTGCTCTTGCTGCTTCAGCGTAGAACGCCACTTTTCTTCCATTCTACTTACTTCTAGTCGCCAAGCTGTATACCCACTTACGAGAGTAATTAGTAGAAATGCCACTCTAATAATCCACGGTTCTGTAACCAACAAGCCAGTCAATCCTATGAGCACAAGTGCTAATACATAGACCTGTGCGCTGCCCAATTGCTTCATTATCCGCTCGCCCCGTTCTCCTGCTTTGTAACCGTTCATCCAGTATATCATGATGCCTGGAAAACTTCACCAAACAAACGAGAAAACCCCCGCCCCGGGCCATCCGAAATGAGTGATCACGGTTAGAGGTTTTTTCCATGCATATTGAGAAAAAATCCCTGGATGAACTCTCGCTCACCAGGGATTCTAATTACGCTTCTAGAGCTGCAGCTACTGGAGCTACATCAACTGGGTATACGCTCACTTTTTTGCGATCGCGGCCCAAACGCTCGAATTTCACTACGCCTTGTACCAAAGCGAAAAGTGTATCATCCGAACCGATGCCTACGTTCGTTCCTGGGTGAATTTTCGTACCGCGTTGACGGTAGAGAATGCTTCCCGCAGTAACAGTTTGACCGTCAGCACGTTTAGCGCCAAGGCGCTTAGAGTGTGAGTCACGACCGTTCTTTGTGGAACCTACCCCTTTTTTGGAAGCGAATAATTGGAGATCCAATTTCAAAAACATGGTGTTATCCTCCTTTGTGATAGATTGTTTCAATCGTTATATAGTCACCGTAAGTTTGTTCAATCGTTTGTAACATAACGACCATCGATTCTATAATTAACTGCACTTGACCCCAAGTTTCAGGCATGGCACGCGCACTATCCGGGATGGTTACATCCAGCAGTCCAGGCTCCATTTCGTGAATGGGAATCACACCGGTTAAGGATTCTATCGAATTACATGTACCAACGGAAATCGCTGATACCGCGGCGCAGACCAAGTCTTTGCCAGGTACGTCATATTCAGCATGGCCTTCCACTACAAAAGAAAGAATTTGAGGTGAATCCGGTGCAAGACGTTCTATGGTCACGTAGATCATAGGCTTGTCTCTTACGCTTGGATTTTCTCAACTACTACTCTTGTGTACGGTTGACGATGACCTTGCTTTTTGTGATAGTTCTTTTTCGGTTTGTACTTATAAACGATGACTTTTGCGCCTTTGCCGTGTTTCTCCACTTTCGCGGAAACTGAAGCACCAGCAACCAATGGAGCACCTACTACTAGGCCATCCTCTTTGGAAACCAAGAACACACGATCAAAAGAAACAACCTCACCCTCAGCAGCGTTCAATTTCTCGATGTAAAGAACATCGCCCTCTTGAACTTTGTACTGTTTACCACCTGTTTCAATAATTGCGTACATTTTCATTACCTCCTCATGTCTCAGACTCGCCTTGTGCAGGTGACGGAACGGAATCAAATCCACTCGCGTACTTCGACCTGTTTCGTGCGGTTACAGCATGCCTAAACAACACACTCCGAGTATTATATCACAGTTATATTTTCATATGCAAACCTTTTATTTGCGTTTCCGAGTCATTTCCAACAAACCTAACTTGGTCCAACCTACAATTGTCGTCTTGGAACGATCCTTGCGTACAGCTTCCGCCATATTCGCCATGACCTTCGCACGATTGTCCTCTGCATGCATATCAATAAAATCAACAATAATGATGCCTCTAAGATTACGAAGCCGCAAAAGCCTAGGTATCTCGATAGCTGCTTCACGATTAATATCTGTAACGGTTTGCTCTAAATCAATAGAACCCGTATATCGTCCTGTGTTGACATCTATTACCGTCAGCGCCTCGGTTTGATCGATGATTAAATACCCGCCGCTAGGGAGCCAAATTTTACGACGAAAGCTCTGGTTCAGCTCTTCCGTGACGCCGAAATGATCGAACATAGGTGTTCTACGGTCGTAGAAAGCGACGCGGCCACGCCAGCCCGGTTGCTGCTTGCGCAATAAGGTTCTCATCTCTTCAAAAACCTTGTTATTGCTCATCCACACTTCTTGAACTTCATCCGATATCACATCTCGTGCTAGTTTGGGTAGTAAATCCAGGTCTTGATAAAGCTGTGCGGGAACATGCGTTTCTTCTCGCTTCGCTAGAATGGTACTCCACACATCGCGTAAATTTTGCAGATCGTCTCGAATGGCTTCTTCACTTTGACCTATTGCACCTGTTCGAATAATAACGCCTTCACCAGGCATAAGATTACCCTCTGCTAGCTGCTTCAGTCGCTGTCGCTCTGCCTCTAGATCAATTTTACGAGATATGGCAATATAATCTGCATCTGGCATATAAACAATCCAACGGCCCGGAATGGAAACGTGCGTAGTCACTCTTGCTCCTTTGGTCCCCTGTGGATCCTTGCTCACTTGAACCATTAACACTTGCCCAATTTCAGCAATATCCGTAATGGAAGGCTTAATCTTAGGCTGCTTGTCCACATGAACGGGGAGGAGATCGTCTATATAAAGAAAGGCATTCTTCGCAAGTCCAATATCGACGAATGCCGCTTGCATGCCAGGAAGTACGTTAACGATGCGGCCCATGTAGATGCTGCCTGCCCGTTGAGATTCAAGCGGATACTGCGTATCATACTCCACAAGACGTCCATCCTCTAGCAATGCCGCTTGTGTAAGCTCTGGTGCGCAGTGAATTATCAGTTGCTTCATACATGTTCACCTCACCAGTTATTTTACATGAAAAGATCGGAAACTGCACTCCCCGGTTTTTTCCCATCTAAATAACCGCCGACGATTTGCTGTTCGGGCAGCACAGCTTGAATGCGCCCTGCTTCATTCACAACATAAATCAAATGGTATCGTTCTCGCATAAATAACTTCAACGTCTCCGCCATCGTAAGCTGCTTCGTAATTACAATGGGCTGCGCTCTTGTACCTCGGCTCAGCAACTGTCCCACTCGCAATCCGCGCCCCATTAGAAAACGTAAAAAGTGATAGGGGATTTGCCGGTAAGCATACCAATTGGATACAAGTAGAAATAGACCTATAACTAGGATATTGATTGGCAGTTGCCCTTGTACGAGCTGAATAATCGACATAACAATGATCGATAGGCTTATGATTATACTGATCCAAACCGAATAAACGATCGTGTTATGGTACGACATGATATAGCCTAACAAGCTTTGCATGATTTTCCCGCCATCGAGCGGCATCACCGGGATGAGATTGAATAAACCGATCATGAGATTCGCTTCAATGAAGTAGTCCCACCAGTTACCATTACCTATATCAAACGACTTCATTATCACCGCCAGCCCTATCATCCATACGTGTTGAAGTGGTCCTGCTAAGGCGACGATCAATTCCTCACGAGTAGACGTACTCCCTAGCTCATCAACAATCAAAACACCACCGAAGGGAAGCAGTTGCACTTCTTGGACCCTCCAACCGAACCCCTTCGCCGCGGTTAAATGACCTAGCTCATGGATGAGTACGATTCCGAATAAAGTGATTGCCTCTAGGAAATACCCCGTTATCGCACAGCCAATCATAATTAGCGTAAATAATGGATGAAATCGATATTTCGTCCCTGCCCATTTAATCAAAGGTGATCACATCCGCCGGATTGATCGTCACGCCCTCTTTCATGACTGAGAAATACAGATTCCCCTGCGCTGGATTTTTGGCAGAAGCCTTACCTATGGGCTCCCCTACTTTCATCCAATCCCCTACGGCAACAGTAACCTCACTCAGTCCACCATATAAAGACTCCAATCCACCGGGATGTCGAATCATAATCGTTAATCCCGTATCCGTAGTTGTACCTGCGAAAATAACCTGTCCCGTGTCCATCGCATACACCGGAGCAAATTCAGCCGTGTTCAATTTGACTCCCTTATGGGTTGTCCCATCGTACCTTATTAGCACGGTTCCTTTGGCTGGTGCGAACAACGTACGCTTCGAGGTACTTACAATCACAGCTTCATTTCCTGTGCGGTTAAAGCTTGGAATAAAGGAAGGAGCTCCTCCGAACTTATCGGCATACCACGCGGACAACGCCGTAAAGTCATAGGACTGCGTTAGGGCTGCCGTTATATATAGCTTCCCTTGATTAGCCCATGGCTTGTCTATGTGAAACATACCGTAAACAGAAGCAAATATGACACCACTGATGAGCAGCTTAAAGGCGATTCTCCGAGCAGAAGGAGGGGTGAGAAATCCTCTTTCTGAATCATCATTCTCCGTATCCATCATAAGCTTCTGTCTCCAAGCGTATTCAGGGTCCTCCATTCGCCTTCTCCAGTCGGGATCAGCATATACAGGCATTTCCTCTTTCTGTCGTGTTGGCAGCAGGAAATCAACCGACGGAGAGGATCTGTGTGAGCTTCCATTCCCGAGTGGTACTTGTGACGACGAATCTCGCAAATGGCGAAGTCGCTCTAATCGGCGCTGCTTTACTTTATCTTTTATAACCATAGAATCCCCTCCTTATAGACTTTCATTAGTACAGCCTATGAGCAGATGTACAAGATTATGTGAAAAGTGAAGCCTTCGTTCTACTTGCAGCAATAGAAAAAGTCCGCGACCCCGATAAGGTCACGGACTTAACATAGATACAGCCTTAAAACAATTCTGGCGCACGCTCCTGATGCAGTTTCACACTCATGACAAGGCCTAGTGAAAGCATGTTGATCAGTAGCGAGGTCCCTCCATAACTGACGAAAGGAAGTGTAATACCGGTCAACGGCATAATGCCAATCATCATTCCAACGTTCTCAAAAATTTGGAATACAAACATAGATACAACACCAACAACGATATAGGCGCCAGCAAGCTGAGAACTTTGAATAGAGATTAGAATCATACGATATATAAGCAAGAAATAAATAAGCAAAAGTACGGCTGAACCACGGAATCCGAACTCTTCACCTACAACAACGAAGATCGAATCTGAATAGGCGAAGGGAATGAAGTTACTGTGTACAGAGGTCCCTTTCAAGAAGCCCTCACCTTCCAAACCACCAGAACCAATAGCCCTTACCGCGTTGCGTACCTGATAATTATCATCATCCGACACATCCTGGGGATAAAGGAACGTATCTATCCGATCCATCCAGTGGCTGAAGCCGTATCCCTTAAGCATTTCAAACAAACTATCATGAAAATGTTTATATAACGTAAGCGTCAGGAAGCCTATACCGGCCACGAGAAGGATACTTATCAAGACCTGTGAGTATTTGATATTCCCAATCCATAGCATTCCAAGCAAAATAATGATAAAAATAATCGCATTCCCAAGATCTGGCTGTATGAGCACAAGTACGAAAGGGATCAAAACAGCTAACCCTACAGGAATTATATCATTCTTCACCTGAAGCAAATCCCCACCGCGTCTGGCAAGGAGAGCTGTAATGCAAATAATCAGGATCAACTTGACGAGTTCAGCTGGTTGAAATGTCAATCCTCCTGGAAGCTCAAACCAACCGCGGGCACCGTGAATTTTTTTACCAAAAAAATAGACGGCAACCAATGAGACAATTCCAATGCCATACAAATATGGAGCAATTCGTATAAGTACGCGATAATCGAATAAACTACAGGCTAGAAAAGCGACGAGTCCTACCGCATATAGAACCAGAATTTTCGTGATGCTGATGTTAATGGTCGGATGATCGACTGATGAGCTGTAGACCATCATTGTACTTATCACCATGAAGGCAAACAGAATGACAACAATTGGAATATCAATGTTTTTCAGTTTGGCAAACACAGAACAATCATCCTATTCCAATAAACTTTTTCATTCGTTTTACCCAACCTGTTTTGTCCTCTAATTGCATAAGCGGTACTGTATCGCCAACAATACGCCTAGCAATATTCCGATACGCAATGGCTGCGCGTGATGAAGGGTTCATCACCGTTGGCTCACCTAGATTTGCTGCCTTAATAACGTGCTCATCATCTGGTACAATTCCTAACAAATCTATCGCAAGTACAGAGCAGATTTCGTCGATATCCAGCATTTCGCCTTTTTTCACCATTTGAGGACGAATGCGATTAATGACAAGCTTTGGTGAAGATATTTTCTCATTCTCCAAAAGACCAATAATCCGATCCGCGTCACGCACAGCGGCATTTTCTGGAGTCGTCACGACAATCGCTTTGTCTGCGCCTGCAACCGCGTTCTTGAAGCCCTGTTCAATCCCCGCTGGACAGTCGATAATGACATATTCGAAATCATTTTTGAGTTCCAAAATAATCGTCCGCACTTGATCCGGAGATACGGCGTGCTTGTCTTTCGTTTGAGCGGCTGGTAATAAATACAGCTCATCAAATCGTTTATCCTTAATTAGCGCCTGCGGCAATCGGCAGCGACCTTCCGCAACGTCCACAAGGTCGTAGATAATCCGATTTTCCAATCCCATCACGACATCCAGATTACGTAAACCAATATCCGTATCTACCATGCATACTTTCTTCCCAAGAAGTGCAAGTGCAGTCCCCAGATTAGCGGAAGTCGTCGTTTTACCAACGCCACCTTTACCTGAGGTGACAACGATAGCCTCTCCCATATTCCTCACCCCAGACACAGTTTATATGTTGAAAATAATTATTTAATTGGAGCATCCGGCCAAATCCGATGAAGCTGATGCAGCTTATCGATTTCCATTTTGCCTTCTTTGACATAAGCAAATTCCATGAAAGCCTCTTCGATTCCCCACTCATCTGGAGATCGACTGATAACTCCAGCAATTCGTAATTGTGTAGGCCGCATATGAGAAGCAGCAATGATTGCTTTCTCGTCTCCATCTGACCCCGCGTGAGCCATTCCGCGAAGTGAACCCATTATGTAAATGTTCCCTGTGGAGGTAATGATTCCGCCTGGGTTAACATCACCTAAATAAAGCAAATCACCTTCGTTGTGAAGGGTTTGTCCTGAACGAATCATTCCTCTTAGCGTTGTCATGGAAACCTTGGGCTCCGGTGGAGCCTCCACCTTAGGCGGTTCACTTTCGATCGATTGAATCAAGAGATTCCCCTTCTGCTTAATCACAGCTCGAATCTCTTCTTTCTGCTCATCGGTAGCCTCGCGGTTGCCTAATTTGACATTCACATGAATAATCGGACCTGTTAATATTTGTTGATGCGTTTTCTCGAGCTTATGTTGCAGCTCTTGCAACAGCTCTTGCCAATCGCATGCGTCATTAAGTAAAAAGACAAGGCCATCTTTGACCCCTTTAATCATAACATGGTGCTTCGCTACAGACATAATGGCATGACGACCTCCCAACCTATACATTTCGGCCCTTGTTCTAAATTCTCCTGCTTATCGCCTGGAAAATTAATCTTCCTTCGCTGAAGCTGCAAGTCGCTTGCCTTCAAGCAGTTTGCGGATGGGAACGTAGCAAATCAAGGCCATAAGTAAATTGAATAGAACACTTGGGAGCATGTAATGGGTGAGAGCAAAATTCATATCAATGGCAATCAGTTTGAATAAGCGGTTGATCCCATAGTTGAGAAACTCAAATATTAATAAGCCTAAACTTGTAATAAGCAAATTGTAAAAAATAAGATTGGGCTGCTTGCGCTGCGCAAGACCTGCCAAATAGCCTACGAGTCCCATGCTGAAAGAGTAAACGCCCAACATCGCTCCATAATAAGTGAAATCGTGTAATAATCCGAACAGAAGCCCGTAAAGCAGAGCCGCATGACGATGATGAAATAGTCCAATAAAAATAATGAATACCAAAGGTAAGTGAGGTGTTACATAGACGATAGATTGCCATGAGGCTGGCAGCAGCCATACCACTAAACTGCCTTGAAGGATAAACAGACCGAGCAGGATGAGCCATAACACATGTCTATTCATTTGTTGGCTCACCTCATTTCACTTCCGGAACTTCAACGACAAACACTTCACGGATTCGGTTAAAGGATGCTTTCGGCTTCACCATTACCTTATACGTAATGCCGAATTCCCCAGGTCCAATCGAAGAGATCGTCCCAACTTCTATCCCCTTTGGAAAAACCTGCCCTAATCCTGATGTAATAATCGTATCGCCGACTTTCATATCGTCAGCATGTTCTACCTTGTTCATTACTAGCTCCCCAAGCTTGGGATCATACGATTCAATCATCCCAAATGGCTGCGACTCATTCCCTTTGACTGTGACGGCAATTGCTTTGGAGTTGTTGTCGGTATCATTCGTCTCCGAAAGCAGTTGCACATTGGAGTGGAACCCAAACACTTTACTCACTCTTCCCACTAAGCCATCGACAGACATAACCGCCATATTCTCCTTAATCCCATCTTTATCACCCAAATTAATCGTTACGGTGCTATTGTACGGATCTGGATCTATCGTGACGACCTCAGCGATTCTGTACCTATAATTGTTTGCTTCACGTTGACGTTCTGTGAAGCCAAGCTCTTCCATGAGTCGTTTGTTCTGCGATTCAAGCTCATTCAACCGCTGCGTATCCCGAGCATATTGCGTGAGCGTCAACTTCAATGTCTTGTTTTCTTCATAAATGACACGCAGCTGTCTGATGTCTTCAAAGAAGCCCGCTACCTGCGCAGCGGGCTTGTACAAGAGTCCTTGCGTCCATGATATGGAGTCTTTGACGAATTTCTCAGGCCATGTCATCGGCCCTCGATTCCCAAGTGTTAGTCCCATTAAAATAAAGAAACAGACTAAACCGGACATAAGAAAAATAAGTCGTTTATTTCCCATGAATTTAAACAAATTAGCACCTTCTAACGATAATTAACCCTTATACCTTGAACCAGATCCTGATTTGTTTTTGAATAAGTGAATATTCTCTAATGCGCGTCCTGTTCCAATCGCAACGCAATCGAGCGGATTTTCAGCAACCATAACGGGCATCCCCGTTTCTCTAGCCAGAAGTCGGTCCAAATTACGAAGCAATCCGCCTCCGCCAGTCAGCACAATACCGCGATCCATAATATCCGCCGATAACTCTGGTGGACATTTCTCAAGCGTGACCTTTACGGCATCCACAATGGCACTTACCGTGTCGGACAACGATTCCGTGATCTCAACCGACGTTACACTCATGGTTTTCGGTAACCCGCTAACAAGATCACGACCACGAATTTCTAGCGTTTCTGCCTTATCCGTGTTAAGCGCCGAACCAATTTCGATCTTCAGCGTTTCCGCGGTGCGTTCCCCAATCATGAGGTTGTACGTACGTTTAATATATTGAATAATGGCCTCATCCATTTCATCACCAGCGATACGGATAGATCGACTGGTTACAATACCGCCAAGTGAGATAACAGCAACTTCTGTCGTACCTCCGCCAATATCAACAACCATACTCCCCGTCGGCTCCCAAACTGGAAGATCCGCTCCAATCGCAGCAGCGAAAGGCTCCTCGATCGTGTAGGCTTCTCTTGCTCCCGCTTGCTTGGTTGCATCTTCAACAGCACGCTTTTCTACAGCCGTAATCCCGGATGGCACACACACCATGACATTCGGATGACGCGGAAATAACCAACGCTGCTTCTGTGCTTGTCGAATAAAGTATCGAATCATCGTTGCAGTCGTGTCGAAATCGGCAATAACGCCATCCTTCATCGGACGAACTGCACGGATATTCCCAGGCGTACGACCAATCATCTTTTTGGCTGATTCACCGACTGCTTCAATTGTTTTTGTATCTGTACGAAGGGCAACCACCGAAGGCTCCCTAACGATAATTCCTCTGCCTTTCACATAAACCAATGTATTCGCTGTACCTAAATCAATTCCCAGATCTTTCGTAAAACCACCAAACATACAAACGGCTCCTTTCCTGTTGCGTGTTCTATTATATTACATAAAGCCTTGTTCCTTCAAACTTATAAATCTCTGATCTCCAATGATAACATGATCCAACACTTCAATACCAATTATTGCTCCAGCTTCTACTAATCGACCTGTCAGACTAATATCTTCCGGACTTGGGGTCGGATCTCCACTGGGATGGTTATGTACACAAATGATCGAGGCACTGCTTCGTTTAATCGCTGCACGAAACACTTCTCTTGGATGGACAATCGAAGCGTTCAAGCTGCCCATGGATAAGGTCTCTTGCGCAATGACATGATTTTTGGTGTTCAAGAACAAGCAAACAAAGTGCTCTTTCTGTAAATAGCGAAGATCCTCGCTCATTAAATTGGCGATATCCTTGGGTGAACGAATCGTTATCCGCTCCTCATATGAGCTTTTGGCTAACCTGCGTCCTAGCTCAATACCCGCAAGAATTTGAAGTGCCTTGGCATCGCCAATCCCCTTGATCTGAGTTAACTGATCCTTGCTCATATCAACAAGACTGCGCAGCCCCCCGCTTTCACTTAGAATCCGGCTTGCCAAATGGATGGCAGATTCCGCTACCGTACCTGTCCTTAATAAAATGGCAAGCAGTTCGGCATGACTTAACGCCCCTGCCCCCTGTTGAAGCATTCGCTCCCGCGGTCTCTCTTCGATCGGAACTTCTCGCAGCATTAAGCTTGAGCTTTCCATGTTTTCCCCTCTTCCGTAATGTAGGTTATGTTACTTATTGCTATCCCATGCATGCGGGTACAAGCCCTAAAAACAATATAAAACCCCCGGATTGTGAGATCCGAGGGCTTCTAGGATAGAGATTCAGTATTCGATTTCGGACATTCAAATGCCCTTATTTGATCTAGCATACTGCCAATTGTATGACCTTCAAAGTATTTTTCCATCTGCTTCTCAGCATCGTGGAAAACTTTACCCATCAATCTATCCATTTTGGATGATATCATACAAGGTTTGGACTCGTCACCAGAGCACCAGCTCGGCTTCAAAGTACCTTGGCACGTCAAACGGTAAATCTCCCCGAGTGTGACTTCCTCAGGTTTGCAACTCAGTATAAAACCGCCACCGATGCCTTCCTTCGTTGACACATACCCTGCTTTTCGAAGAAAGCCCATAACTTTACGGATACGGGCAGAATGCGTTGATACATTAGCTGCAATTTCTTCACTAGTTGCCATATGATCAGGCAAGTGGGCTAACAGAACTAGGCTGTGGACGGCAATTGTAAATTCGCTGTTCATGGCAGATACCTCCCAGAAGAATGCGAAGTCATGTCGCTTACTGTCATTGTAACCGTTACAGATTGCTCAGTCAATCTAATTACCCTATTTTGGACTAGAATGGATAGGGTTGGAAATGACACTACAGAACTTGAATATCGAACGTCAGCAGTAAATCACTCAACAAGGAAAGTGGAAGTCCCACAACCGTGAAATAATCCCCCTCGATCCCACTGATAATCGTTGCGCCTATTCCTTGAATTGCGTAAGACCCCGCTTTATCTTTGGGTTCCCCAGTAGCAATATAGCGCAAAATTTGTTCATCCGTCATCGGCTTCATCCGCACATGCGTCACGCTATGCGAGACTACTTGTTGACCCGTAGCTGCATCCACACAGGCAACACCACTGTAAACCTGATGTATATTCCCTTGCAGACCTTTAAGCATGCGGAAAGCATCTTGCTCATCAACAGGTTTGCCTAGAATTTCCTCGTTATACACAACAACCGTGTCTGATCCAATGATAATACCATGCTGATCTTGTACCTCTAGCATTTCCTTGACTGTTGATGCCTTGCGTAAAGAAAGAAGTTCAACGAGCTCAGATGGCGTTATTTTTTGTTCGACGGTCTCATCCGCGTCACTCACACGAATTATATAAGGTAGTCCGAAAGATTGGATAAGCTCCTGCCTCCGCGGCGACGATGAAGCAAGAATAAGTCTTTGATGTTCTTTGGTTGGCACGATCAACACCTCCTAAATAATAGTCCTACATTTATAGCGTTCAAAAACTCACTAGAGTTTCCGATATAGGAGATAAGCTCCTACTAATCCAATAATGCTGCACAGGTTTAGCTTCACCAAAAGGTCGAATTGATATTTCACAACTTGTAAATCCGCTTTAGGTTCCCAAGAAATTTCAACTGATTTGGTTAAAAATGCGAGAGCAGGAACGGGTGCCAGCAGCTGGCCGATAATAACCCCAGTAATTAACCCGACGATTAAAAAAATGATTAATGTAAATGTATTTTTTTTCATTCCTGTCATCCTCTCTATGTATGTACATGCACTATTATACGAGGAATCTCCTTTTTTTTCTATTCAAAATAAGCGGCAGGCCTGATGAATAAACCGATGGTGATTCTTACCTGCTTACAGCTTAGACCAATCCTAGTAAAATAGTCACCGGAGGTAAATTCAACTATGACTCTACTCAAAAGACTGATTCTGTTCACTTTATTACTCACAATTTCATTTCCTTATCATGCATTCGCTTACAAGGTCGTACTTGATCCCGGGCATGGGGGAAGTGATCCTGGTGCAATTGGTGTTGGTGGACTCCGTGAAACAGATGTCAATCTGGACATCACGTTAAAAGTACGAGAAGCTCTTCTTGAACGAGGTTACGAGGTTATCATGACACGCACCAACGACACCTTCTTATCACTCGCTCAAAGGGTTGACTTCACGAATGAACAGCAAGCTGATTTATTCGTATCCATTCATGCCAATGCACATTCGAGCAGCAAAGCTAACGGAACCATGGTGCTCTATTATGACAACGCGTACCCACAAGAAGACTATCCAGCAAGCAGTGCGATGACTAAATTAACACCTTACAGTAAAGATTTAGCACAGCGCGTGAAGGACGCATTACTCGCGCAATCCGGTACCAAAGATTTAGGGCTGACACCAAGTGCTGTCTACGTGGCCCGAATGGGAACCATTCCGAGTATTCTAGTAGAGACGGCTTTTCTTACGAATACTAGTGATGCAGCCTTGCTTGCTAGCAGCGCTATGCGTTCTAAGATGGCGATCAGCATCGCCAATGGGATTAGTAGCTATGAACCACCTCCTTTTACCGACGTGCTTGTTCACTGGTCCAGATCATCTGTTCTTCGCATGAAGAATAAAGGCATTGTCGAAGGCGTCGGCAACAATTACGAACCAGACCGCGCGCTTACGAGAGCGGAGTTCCTCACATTGATGGATCGCGTATTTACCTTCAGCAAGCTGCCGGCTGTCTGCAGCACGAACGGAAGTGTAACTTCCAATGTGTATGGCTGCGGGACTGGCGCATCAAAAAGCTATTCGGATTTATCTGCTTCCCACTGGGCAAGCGCCGTTTTTGCCAAAGCAGCCAAATTAAACTTACTACAAGGGTATGCCGACGGGACGATACGTCCTAATCAAGCGATTACACGCGGAGAAGTTGCTTATTTATTCAATCAGCTTCTACAGATGACTTCGCCAACTGCACAACCCACGTATACAGCAGCATTCGATGATGTACCGAAGTCCATGTGGAGTGCTTCAGCCATCCTAACCTTGAAGGATAAAGGCATCATTAATGGCATATCGGACACTTCCTTTAAGCCTGATCAAACCATGACAAGGGCTGAGATTGCCGCCATGCTCGATCGTTACATCACGAAATAATTAGAAAGAAAGCCGTGTATCCCAACTCCTTAGAGTTCAGGGTACACGGCTTTCTATTTATGCTACGCTAATTGCCTTAAGCAGATTTTTCTGAGCAATAATGTACTGCATCAAGGCGGATTGCGCTTGCCACATCAAGGCCTGAGATGGCGTTTTCTTGTATTCTTCCATTGATTGAACGGCACTATTGATCGACGTTGTCATCTTTGTCAGCAACTGTTTAACATCATCACCCGCTCCGTTAGTCAGTCCTGTACCGAGTGTGATTAGTGCCTGATGCGAAGTACGAATCGACTGTAATGAGACATCCGTTAGTGCCGTGGGCTTCGTCTCAGCCAAATGAATAAGTGTCAATCCACTCATCGTAGTCACAAGTTTGTCACCCTCAGCAATATAATTGGGCAGAGACTCGGCTTTTGCTCCAGACCAACGAATGCCCGTTACCGCTGGGAAATCCACATTTTTCATAAAAACCTCAATCGTTTTATCCGTAGCCTGCACACCTTGTCTCAAGGCAATGGCATCGTCCTTCGTCTTAGCAAAGCCTACAAACACAGTAAGCTTATCGGAATTATCCAACGCGGAAGCAAGCCCCTTCTTATTGAGCGAATCCTGAACAGCCTGAGCGCCCTGAAGCGAACTGAACACCCCATTTTGCAAAAAGGTATACGATTTAGCAGGAATTTGCACAGCAGTGACAGCTACTGTTGTTGCTGGTAGAGCTACATCTCCTGTACCCGTTTGTGTTTTGGTCGTGGAGGCAGCTGCTTGCGTATTAGGTGATGGCACCGTAATTTTAGTAGGATTCGATGTCGCTATACTCGTGCTTGTATCTCGATCCGAAGAGAACATGGAGAGCACGAAGAAACCGAATGCGATTCCCGTTACCACTGCACCCGCCACAGATGTGGCTATGCGAATCCACGGCGCACCGGACGACTTCGCATAACGAGTTCCAGACCCCGATTCCCGGTAAGGCTCTTTAGGTGTCCAATTGGACCATTCCTCTCGATTGTCAGCAGGCTCAGGCTCCCTCTCTTGTCGAATAACCGTTGTTGGAATTGGAGAATTCTGCTGCTCTCGAGATATTTGGGTTTCCCTAATGATACGTTCCACACGCTCTCCTTCTGATTCAATCTGGCTGTGCCAGCTTCCAAAATCAGTGGTAAACGTATTCAGCGCATGCGGTTCAAATAATGATTCTACTTGCTCTCTTTCTGCTTGTTCATATGGTGTTACTTCCTTCGGGCTGCGATCTATCTTCGGCTCTATAACTTTATACTCTTCTTGATAGAGCGGAATGATTTTCTCCTCTTGATCATGCACCCTGGCTGCTCTGCGTGTAGATTCTGCCCCTTCCTTGGGGTCGAAGCGATATGTAATTCTAGCTTTTTTCATTCTCTTCCCTCACTCCTCATCATATATATGGCCCGAAACGGGTACAATGCCGTATTATCTTGTCCCAATCTTCTGTTACTAGAGTATGAGAGAGAGAACCATATTATGATTTTTTCAAGAAAAAAAGACCGCCTCCAGCCCATCGGCGCAAGCGATCTTCTCTCTAGGTATGTGATTCGTATTTCTTGCGCAGCGATTTAGCTAACCCATCAGCTGCCTTCCAGATGTCTCCTGCGCCCATCGTGAGAACGAGGTCACCAGGTTGAACATGGTCTTCCAAATACGTCAGTACTTCTTCACGTGTGGCAATGTGCTGAACATTCGGGTTGCTGTTGCTGCGTATCAACTCAACTAGCTTGACAGAGTCAACACCTTCAATCCGTTGTTCGCCTGCCGGCGAATAAATATCAGTAATGATCACTTCATCCGCTTCTAGGAAGGAGCGGCTGAACTGCTCGAACAAATAGTAAGTTCGCGTATAGCGTTGCGGTTGGAACACAGCGATGATACGCTTTCCTGTTGCTTTCGCAGCGGAAATCGTCGCTTGAATCTCCGTAGGGTGATGCGCGTAATCATCAATGACCAAGATATTTTCAACTTCTCCGAGTACTTGAAATCTACGCTTTGCTCCACGAAACTCTTGAATCGCTTCCGCAATGTTCTCGAAAGATAGTCCTGCTTCTAAGCAAGTAATCAGTGTCGCAAGCGCATTGTACACATTATGTTTACCAGGCACTGACAGGCTGACTTGGCCAAGGGATGAACCCTTAAACTCTACCGTAAAGGTTACCTTACGATCACCTAGTGAGATGTCACGTGCGATATAATCCGCTTCCGTCTCAATCCCGTACGTAATCACTTGACTTTGAATTTCCGGTATCATTTCGCGTAGGAATTCATCATCCTGACATACAATCGCTTTTCCGCCAGGTCTTACTTGGCTCAAGAATTGTTTGTATGCTTTCTTCAAGTTTTCGAAATCGCCATTATAATTTTCCAAATGGTCAGCTTCGATATTGTTCACTAACGCAAGAGTTGGGTGATATTGCAGGAAGGTTCCATCGCTCTCATCAGCCTCCGCAACAACATACTCTCCTTTGCCAGCTTTGGCATTGCTGCCTACATTCATAATTTCTCCACCGATGATATACGTTGGATCCGTGCCGCAAATCTCCATCACCAAAGCAATCATGGAAGAAGTTGTTGTCTTCCCGTGGGCGCCTGCTACGGCAATCCCTTTGCGTTCGTTCATCAGCCTTCCCAGCATTTGTGATCGATGAATAATGGGAATGTTCAATTGCTCAGCTGCTTGCATTTCCACATTATCTTTGGCTAACGCCGTTGAATATACAACTAAATCGGCTCCTGATACGTTCGTTGCCTCATGGCCGATAAAGACTCTGGCACCCTTAGCTTTCAGCTTATCTGTAAGCTCCTGTTGTGCAAGATCTGACCCCGAAATGCGGTATCCCATTTCGAGCATGACTTTGGCAATGGCACTCATGCCGTATCCGCCGATTCCTATAAAATGTACGTGTTCTGCTTGACTCACGCCGTTCTCACCATCCTTTTTCAGAATCGGTTTGATAGGTTATCCAAGAACGAACATCAGAGATTAAATACAGCGTGCCGGATACGACCGCCAGATCATCCTGCTCAGTTCTATTTGTTAATAAGGTTAAAGCCTGCTTCCAATCACGTTCCACAACAATGTCAACCTCACGATTCATCTCTCGAAGAAGACCACTTGCGATTTCGGCGAGTAGGGAAGCATCCCCTTTTTTATGAAAATTTGCTTCTGTAATAATGAGCGTATCCACCAATGGTAGTATATGCCTTAAGTAGCCTGTATGATTCTTCGTGGCTAGCATTCCTATCATCATGTGAAGCTTCTTATAGCTATAGACATTCTGAAGTGCTGCTGCCAACGTTGCAGCCCCCTCAGGGTTATGAGCCCCGTCAATTAGGATGCGCGGCTCCTGTGAAACCATTTCCAATCGCCCTGGCCATTTCGTCCCCTCAAGCCCCTTCTGCAAATCTACGTCCTCCACGATGGTGGCGTAATATTGACGAAGAACCTCAAGTGTCATGACCGCTACGGCAGCATTCTTCAATTGATGTTCACCGTTCAATGTAATCGACAGATTCGGAATAGGCCGAAATGGTCCGTTAAATTGAAAGCTTTGATGATCTAGCTCACTCTTCACTTCGGTCAAGTTAAATTGATCACCAAGCGAATAAAGTGTAGCTTTCTTCGCCTTCGCCGTTTCTTCAATAACACTCCAAATCGCCGCAGGCTCCACCGCTGTAATGACAGGAACTCCTGCTTTAATAATTCCCGCTTTTTCAGCTGCTACAAGCTCTAGGGTATCCCCTAGAATATCCATGTGATCATGACCGACATTCGTAATAACGGTAACAATTGGATTCACGATATTCGTGCTATCCAGCCTTCCCCCGAGTCCGGTTTCCCATACTACATAATCGGGATAAGCCACTTTCCCAAAGTATAGAATCGCCAGTGCCGTTGAAATCTCAAACATCGTTGGCGAACCAACCTCTGTGGCTGCAATCTCATCCACAATTGGCTTCATCTCATTCACTAACCGAAGTAGAACGTCATCCTCGATGTCAGCGCCATTGACTTGTATACGGTTCGTATATCTCACCAAGTACGGCGACGTAAAGGTGCCCACATCATAGCCGCAAGCTTGAAGCACGGAAGCTAAGTAAGCACATGTAGAGCCCTTACCATTCGTTCCGGCCACATGAATGAACTTCAGCCTGCGTTCAGGGTGACCCAACTTCTCCATGAGTAGATGCATACGCTGGAGGCCCGGCTTCATGCCGAGCTTCTCCATGCGTCCAACGATCCAATCAATGGCTTCCTGTGCGGATTGGAATTCACCCGCAGTGTTCTTGATTTCATCCATTGTTCTCATCCTCTTTTACTATATGAATCACCATGTAGACGAACCTAGGCAATCGTATAATTTACGTTCCTTAAGCCTTTAACTCCGCTAATCGAGCGATAACTTTATCACGTTTGTCCGCATAATCAGCAAGCTTGGCTTTCTCTTCTTCGATGACTTTCGCTGGCGCCTTAGCTACAAAGCCTTCATTACCTAGCTTTTTCTCGATGCGCTCAACTTCACCATGTAAGGATTGCAGCTCTTTGTCCAAGCGTGCAAGCTCTTGCGTGATATCAATCAAGCCCGCTAATGGTAAGTAAAGTTCAGCCCCAGTGATAATCGCCGTCATTGCTTTGTCTGGTGCTGTCATTGTAAGGTCAATTTCAAGCAGGGACGTGTTACAGAAGCGTTTCAGGTATTCTTCATTTTTGCTGAGAATGTCCTGTGTCTCTGCACTAGCTGGTTTGATCAGTAGCTCGACTTTCTTACTCATCGGCACATTCACTTCAGCACGGATATTACGAACGGAACGAATTGCTTCCATCAAAAGCTCCATCTCACGAATCGCATCTGGCGCTTCGAAGGCGGCATTCTCTGTCGGCCAAGCCGCCAACGTAATCGTATCTCCCACATGCGGTAAATGCTGCCAGATCTCCTCTGAGATAAACGGCATGAACGGATGAATCAAACGTTGCGTTTGATCTAATACATAAGCTAGAACCGATTGTGTCTGCTTTTTCGCCGCTGCATCCGTTCCATATAAGCTCAGTTTACTGAACTCAATGTACCAGTCGCAGAGATCATCCCAGATGAAGTTATAGAGCAGACGCCCTGTTTCACCGAATTCGTAGCTGTCGATCAAACGAGTGACGTCACGAACCGTCTCGTTCAAACGATGCAAGATCCAACGATCCGCTGTCCCTAATGGACCTGTCAAATCAATATCCGCTGCGTTTACGCCTTCCAAATTCATCAGAGCAAATCGGGATGCGTTCCAAATCTTGTTGGCAAAATTACGAGCTTGCTCAACCCGCTCCCAACGGAAGCGCAAATCTTGACCCGGCGTGCTGCTCGTAGAAATCATATAGCGCATGGCATCCGCACCGTATTTCTCGATCACTTCCAACGGATCAACACCGTTTCCGAGAGATTTGGACATTTTACGTCCTTCGGAATCACGAACAAGACCATGCATGAGCACATCTTTAAATGGAATTTGGCCCGTAAATTCGAGTCCTTGGAAAATCATCCGAGAGACCCAGAAGTAAATGATATCGTAGCCAGTAACGAGTACACTTGTTGGGTAGAAACGCTTCATATCTTCAGAATCATTTGGCCAGCCTAATGTGGAGAAAGGCCATAGCGCTGAGCTGAACCATGTATCCAGAACATCGTTATCTTGATTAAGATTCGAGCTTTGACAATGGGAGCAGACAGTCGCATCTTCACGAGCAACGGTGATTTGACCGCAATCCGCACAGTGCCAAGCAGGAATCCGGTGCCCCCACCATAGTTGACGAGAAATACACCAGTCACGAACATTTTCAATCCAGTTCAAATACGTTTTCTCGAAGCGATCGGGTACAAAATTAACACCCTTGCCTGATTTTTGTGCTTCAATCGCTTGATTAGCAAGCGGCTGCATTTTCACGAACCATTGCGTGGACAAGTAAGGCTCAATAACTGCCCCACTGCGCTCGCTATGTCCAACTTGATGAACGTGCTCTTCGATTTTGATCAGAACACCTTGCTCTTTCAAGTCAGCCACGATTTGCTTACGGCACTCGAAACGGTCTTGCCCTTGGTACGGGCCGGCATTCGCGTTCATCGTTCCCGTTTCGTCCATAACAAGAATTTGCGGCAGATCGTGACGTTTACCTACTTCGAAATCGTTCGGATCATGAGCCGGTGTAATTTTTACCGCACCGCTTCCGAATTCTTTGTCAACATAATCGTCTGCAATAATCGGAATTTCACGGTTTACAATTGGCAGCAGCAAAGACTTCCCAATGAGGTGCTTATAGCGCTCATCTTTCGGATGAACAGCTACCGCTGTGTCTCCTAGCATCGTCTCCGGACGCGTTGTAGCGACGACGATCGAACCCGATCCGTCTGTTGTTTCATATTTCAAGTGGTACAGTGCACCTTGTACTTCTTTGTATTCTACTTCAATATCCGAAAGAGCAGTGCGTGCCGCTGGATCCCAGTTAATAATATAGTTGCCGCGATAGATGAGACCTTTTTCAAATAAGCTTACGAAAACTTCACGAACCGCTTGCGAAAGCCCTTCATCCAAGGTGAAGCGTTCACGCGAATAGTCCAGAGAGAAGCCCATTTTGGCCCATTGCTCACGAATCGTATCCGCATATAATTCTTTCCACTCCCATACCTTCTCCAAGAATTTCTCGCGCCCAAGATCATAACGCGTTTGTCCTTGCTCGCGAAGCTTCTGCTCTACACGTGTTTGTGTAGCAATACCAGCATGGTCAGAACCAGGCAGCCACAGTGTGTCAAAACCCTGCATCCGCTTCGTACGAATAAGAATATCTTGCAGTGTAAAATCAAGTGCATGCCCGATGTGCAGCATACCCGTTACGTTCGGAGGTGGTATCACAATCGTGTAGGTTTCCGCATCAGGACGGTTGCCTGCTTTGAAGAACTCATTTTTGATCCAGTAGTCGTACCACTTACGCTCCGCTTCTTTAGGGTCATACGTAGTAGGCATTTCCGTTTGTAATTTAGTTTCGGTCATCAATAGTACCTCCATATCTGGCTAGTTGTTATAAACACAAAAAAACCTTTCGCCCCAAAAAGGACGAAAGGTATAGCTTCCGTGGTACCACCTTCATTTCATGCGACCTGCCCCAATAGCAAATAACATGACACTTAAACAGATAACGGCTGCGACCGGAAAATGCTAATGCAGACGAGAAACGAAACTCGGCGATTGCACTCACATTTACTGCTCCAGGGCGACTTCGATCGGATGTATCCTGAGGAACCTCTCAGCGCTGCAGTTCCACTCTCTGAAGGGCGTTCCGACTACTACTCCCTATCTTTGCAATTCCATATGTTGGTTTGAAAATGATTTACACTATATGATATCGAATTATCGACACATAGTCAATAATTTCGACGCTAATTATCAGGATTATTTTCTAGTATTGGGTCAAACGGTGTAATTTATACTAGGTAAAACATAAGAGCCCCCAGCCGCTATTAGCAGCCAGAGGCTCTTGCCTATGTACAGGTATTTATTTGGGCAAATAAATAACTTGACCCACTACGATATCCTGATCGCCTAGACGATTCATCAATTGAAGCTCACGCGTCGTCAGCTGATAGCGCTTCGCTATGGATTCTAAGGTGTCGTCCTTCTGGACGATACATAGTTTGAGCTTCCTGAACTCTTGCGACTCCGATCTGCTCTGAAGGAATAATCGCCGCCACTCTACCGCATCTATCCGCGATTCCGCCTCAAGAGCCGCTTGCGCCTCAGCTTCCGCAAGCCGCTTGTCGGAAAGATACGTGCCTGCCTTAGATAATAGCGATTTAATACCATACGGGTTAACCTCCACGGCGTCCGTTGCTTTTTTGCCAAAAGCAACTTTAAGCTCCTTTTTCTCCTCCGTAACGACGGTGCTATCAGCATGCGGAGTCACCTTCAGCTCGATTTGTTCCACTTCGATACCTACCGTGTCATCGCCCGAATAAGTTTCCGGCTGAGCCGCAACAATCGTTGGTTCAGGTACAGCTGCAATCAACGTTGGTGTTGGCGTAGGTAATGGGGGAGGAAGAACTGGCGCTGGCGGTGGTTGGATCACTTGTTGAACTTGTGGAACTTGTGGAACCTGTTGAACCTGTGGCTCTTGAGCAAACGGCGCCGGTGTAGGTACAGGTTCTGAAACGTAAGGCATGACGGGCTCAGAGCGTGGGTACTCAATTTGATGGACAAAAGTAACCTCTTCTTCCTCCCGCCAGCTTTCTTGTGGCACAGAAACCATTTCTACACCTTGCAAGGAAAGTACACCTGTTACATTTAGGCTTCGTGCTGATAACAGGTCGATATCAAAATTCTCGATTTCCACCTGAATATCTTCTACACGATGAATGCGATTCAAGGGCAGCGTAATTTCGACAGGAATCAAATGCTCAAGCGTGCGAGGGCTGCCGCCTTCTTCACTAGAGTAGTTACCTGTAAGTAGGAGATTCCCCTTTAAGATCGCCTGATCATCCAGCGTTAGTACTTGAATATGCGGAAGCAATTCTACTTCATTTAATTCTTGTATTGCCGCCAAATTCTCCTGCAAATGCACACGTTCATAAATATCAAATCGTAACCCAGGTTGTTGTTCAGACACCGAATGAATCCTCCCTTCCGTTAATTCGAAACATTAAAGCAGCTCCGAATTGTTGGGTGATATACTTGATTGTCTCTAAAAGTATATGGGTGGATGAGTCCAGGCATGACTACATTTTTAATTCATTGACATTTGATCCAACAACGTCTTGAAATCAAGTGGATACGGAGCGTGTACAACGACCTCATTTTGCGTAATCGGATGCTTAAAGAGAAGTCTTTCTCCATGAAGGGCTTGTCGCTGAAACAAACGTGAAGAACCTCCATATAAAGTATCACCTACTAGTGGATGACCTAAATGGCTGAGATGGACACGAATTTGATGTGTTCTACCCGTCTCCAACTCCACTTCCACGAGTGCTCCAGCTTTCATTTGTTGAAGAACACGATAACACGTAATTGCCTGATCCCCGTTGGGAGCTACTCTTCGTTTCCCCGGCTGATGCCGGTCCTTACCGATCGGTTCATCAATTCGTCCTTCCTTCTCTTTGAAAATCCCCTGAGCTATCGCAACATAGCGTCTATCAATTTGTTTCTCCCGCATAGCTTCATCCAATAGGACATGCGCCCACTCATTTTTGGCATAAAGTATTACGCCTGTCGTATCTTGATCTAGACGGTGAATATGACGAATCCCGCAGGCTTGCCCAGTCGCTTCGTAATAATGAGCCACTGCGGAAGCCAGTGTTCCACCTTGACCAACTTCGGCCGGATGAACTGACATGCCAGCTGGCTTATTTACTACTAAAGTGAACTCATCCTCAAATAAAACGTCTAATGCATAAGACTCAGGTTTAATCGCCGCCTTTTCCTGAGGAAAGACCTTTAGCCGAATCGTATTATTTTCTATGCGAATAAGTCCCTGGGAAGCTAATCGCAGGAAAAATTTGCGAGGCACCGGCAGATACGCCGCTAATTCTTCAACAGCGCCAGGTTTAAGCGGTTTCCACTGAGCATTCGGAAGCGGCAGCTCCAACCATTCTCCATTGCGCGACCAAGTGATCATGATTTCATGCCTTTACGAAATGATAGGAAGATTGCTAGCAGAATTAGTAGAAATACAAAAACAATCGCCATAAGGTCGATTGGGAAATCAAAAAAGTAATAACGTTTCATAATTAGAACGAGCTCCTTAAGGAAGAGGGATTATGTACACTTTATTTTAACAATTACCATTACCATTTGCATGCAAAAATATGATACTATAATTCTTGTATTGTTTTTTTTCGACATTTTCTATCAATTTATTAATAGAGCAGGAGAGGTTTACCTTGGGTAGTTCAATTGCAAATCATTTTCGAAATTATAGTTGGATGAAGCGGACTTTACTCGTTATAGCAGTATGTATATTTTTAAGTTCTAGCTTTCTATTTCTAACCCCGCCAGGGACATTCATTCGTGAGTATTTGGCCAAAACAGTCATAACAACGCAGCATCGCGACTGGGCTTGGATCTTTGTAGGAGCACAGCGCCGAGATCAAATGGTTCTTGAAATGCAGAATCTAACAGAAGTTAACTCGATCGAGAAACAAGATATTGATGCTGTTCAGTTTAATACAAACCGCCCTATTGAGAGTCTCGTCAAAGTAGAAGACATTTCAGGCACCCTATGGAAGGGTAAGCGGATGTATGTATATGATCCACGTTCTATCCGTGTTGTCGTTCCTGCCAAACAAGGTGAAGGTGAACGAATCACAGCCATGGTTGAAAGAACGGGAGCTGTCGCAGGTGTCAATGGCGGAGGATTTAATGATCCTGACGGCCTTGGAAACGGATTTGCCCCAATCGGTGCTATTATGTCCGGTGGTGAAATTCTTTATACCGACCAAGAAGGAAGCAATCCTCAACAAATCGTCGGTTTCACTAAAGAAGGAACACTCATTATCGGTAAGTATACGATTAATGATTTATTGAAACTAGGTGTCTCAGAAGCTGTTTCCTTCTATCCGCGAGTTATCGCGAACGGTAAACCGCTAATCACAAGCGGTGATGGCGGATGGGGACGTGCACCGCGTACAGCGGTTGGCCAAAAAGCAGACGGTACGGTTATCTTTATCGTCATTGATGGCCGTCAAACTTCAAGTGTTGGAGCTACATTGAAAGAAGTACAGGATCTATTCTTAGAAGACGACGTAATCAACGCTGGATTCCTTGATGGTGGAGCATCTTCTGAAATGGTTTATAATAATGCACTCATTACAAAACCATCTAGCCGTTATGGCGAGCGACGTTTGCCGTCAGCTTTCTTAGTATTTGATCATCCTGAGAAAGTAGAAGTGAAGAACGTGTGGGCTGGTTTGACGACGATTGATGCAGGCGGTGCTTCTACTCACCCTGAATTCTTGAAAGAACAAGCAGAACTAAGGGCACAAGGTAAATTACCTACACCAACGCCGAAAGCAACACCAACACCAAAACCAGAACATACAGCTGAATCAGGCAAAGCTGGCGGGTCATCTTCGCCTTCAAGTACCGACTCGACTAAACCGAACTCGACGGATAAGCCGTCATCCGCATCACCAACGAACACAACTAGCCCTACACCAACATCTACAGGCAACCCAACACCAACTCCTACGCCAACGCCAAATAATGGGAATAATACGGGTGGCAACACAGGTAGTACGAAGCCAACGACAACAACGTTGCCAACGCCGAGTCCCACACCGAAGCCTGCAACGATTGGAACGGAGACTTCACCAAACACATCTACATCCACTTCTCCAACTAATAAACCTAACTAATACGAAATAGGGGCTGCACTCACGTAGAACATTCTACGGAGGGCAGCCCCTTTCTTGATTTTATAGTCGTTTCAAGGCTTCGCGATGAGCCTCGATCGTCATTTCAATATCCGCATCGGAATGCACTGTAGATACAAACATGCCCTCAAACTGCGAAGGTGCAACGGAAACACCCAAATCTAACAGGTTACCGAAATAGGCATTAAATCGAGCAAGATCGGATGTTTTGGCCGTGTCGTAGTTGGTGACAGCCGTCTCCGTGAAAAACGGACAAACCATGGATCCTACGCGATTAATCGTGCTGGCAATGCCGAACTCAGCAGCATTCGCAGCAAAGCCCGCTTCTAGTCTAGCTGACTTGCGTTCCAGTTCCTCATAAACATTCGGCTCGCCTAGTAAGGACAACGTTGCGAAACCTGCTGCCATGGCAAGTGGGTTTCCAGATAACGTACCTGCTTGGTAAATTGGTCCGGCAGGAGCAATCTGCTCCATAATGTCTAAGCGGCCGCCATAAGCACCTACAGGAAGCCCGCCGCCGATAACTTTACCTAGGCAAGTTAAATCTGGTGTTACGCTGTATAAACCCTGAGCACAGTTCTTATGTACGCGGAATCCGGTCATAACCTCATCGAAAATCAGCAAGGAGCCATATTGTTTGGTAATGTCACGAAGTCCTTGCAAGAAGCCTGCTGCTGGAGGAACAACCCCCATATTCCCTGCAATAGGTTCAACGATTAGCGCGGCAATTTCTTCTCCGAACTTTTCAAATACAAGCTTCACGGAATCCAAATCATTATAAGGTACCGTAATTGTATTGGACGCAACGCTGCTTGGCACACCAGGACTATCTGGTAATCCAAGTGTTGCAACCCCAGAACCAGCCTTGATCAACAAAGCATCCGCATGCCCATGATAGCTTCCTTCGAATTTCACGATCTTGTCGCGCTTCGTGAATCCACGTGCTAGGCGCAACGCACTCATGGTGGCTTCTGTCCCCGAATTAACCATGCGAACCATATCAATGGACGGTACGCGTTCAATGACAAGCTTCGCCATTTCGGTTTCGAGCAACGTCGGAGCACCAAAGCTTGTACCTTTTACTGCTGTAGCCTGAATCGCTTCCAAAACCTTCGGATGCGCATGACCTACGATGAGTGGCCCCCATGAACCTACATAATCAATAAAGGTATTCCCATCAATATCCGTTACTCGCGAGCCGGACCCACTCTCCATGAATAAAGGTGTTAAGCCCACCGATTTAAACGCACGAACTGGACTGTTCACCCCTCCAGGAATCAGCTTTCTTGATTCTTGAAAAGCAGCCGCTGACTGTTTGTCGATTCTGCTCGAATTTCCCATTATGTAGCCCCCAATAACGTGATCTTGTGATAAAATGAGGTCATATCCTACCAATAACTACCTTAAAGGCGGTACAACCTATGCTAGAGCTAATCAAGAAAGTTCCTTTATTTGCCCAACTGGGCGAACATCAATTGAACGCCCTTATTGAAATTTGTACAAGACGTACTTATAAAGCAGGCACGATCCTATTTCAAGAAAAAGAACTCGGTTCCGTATTCTATATGGTTCTCAGCGGTTCCGTTAAGATCTTCACAACGAGTACTTCAGGTGAGGAAAAAATTCTGACGATTTGCAAAAGCAGCGAAAGCTTCGGTGAGCTTTCTCTCATAGATGGCAAACCTCGTTCTGCCTCAGCTCAAACCTTGGAAGAATGCACACTTCTTACGATTACTGGCCAAAGCTTCCTTGATCTGCTTCGTAATCATTTTGACATTAGCCTTGGAATCATGCAAGAGCTCAGTAATCGTCTGCGCGATACGAATCAGCAAGTCTATGATCTGACCTTCGTAGATGCAAGAACACGGGTCATCAAAAGCTTAATCAAAATGGCAAACTCGCATGGCCTGCGTAAAGGCACCACAATCGTCATTAAACTTGTTCTGAACTTTGACGAAATTTCCCAGCTAGCTGGTGTTCAGAAATCGACACTCATGCAAGTCATTCGTGATCTCGAAGAGAAGAAAATCTTGACCATCTCTGCCAATGAATTCACTTTGGAGTTGACCAAGCTCCGTTAATACGATTTGATTTATTTCGCCACTAGGTTCGTGTAAGAACAAGATCAGCAAGCTGATTTGCGGCTTCTTTTCCTTGCCGTATACAATCGGGAAGTCCAACACCATGAAACCCTGCACCAGTTACCAGTACTCGCGGCATGGCTGCCGTTAGTTCTTTCTTGAAATCCGCTATCGCCTCTAAATGGCCAACAGGGTATTGCGGCATAGAATGCATCAACCTCGTCACTTCAACAAAACCAGGTTCAGCCGTAATCCCAAGCAGATCACCTATATCATGTCGTGCTTTACTGATTAATTGCTCATCGGACCATGCCGGCCATTCCTGCTCGCCAGAACGACCAATATAACAACGAAGCAGCACCTTGCCTTCTGGTGCAGCATGCAGCCACTTCGCTGAGGTTAATGTACAAGCTGTAATGGTATAACCCTCATTCTTAGGAACGAGGAAACCAGAGGCATCCAGTTCAAATGGGATATCTTTACGATCGAATGCCATAATCACATTGGCTACCGATATATAATCAATCTTCGCTAGTTCGGTTGCTGCTGGCAGCTCCGAAAGCAGCTTCGCCGCTTGATACGTTGGCGTCGTCACAATGACCCCGTCAACGATCTCACGTTGACCGTCCTCAAATACAACCTCTGTTTGTCCGTCCTCTACACAACGCACGGACACAACACCAACACCCGCACGTAAATCTATCGTACTTAAAGAATCGATTAAGCCACTGACTAGCGATTGCAGCCCTCGCTTAAACGTTACAAATACGGAATTGCGAACAGCCGCAGGCAAATGCACGCTTTCCTCGGTCACATTTTTGCGGCTAGCCATCATCCCAAGAATTAAGCTGCGATTCTTCTGCTCCATAGCCCGAAACTGCGGGAAGGTGGATTTCAAGCTAAGCTTATACGTATCCCCGGCATAAATCCCTGCAAGCAGCGGCTCAACAATGCGCTCAAGCACTTCCTTACCGAGTCGGCGCTCCAGAAAATGTCCAAGCGACTCATCCGTCGAGACATCACGCTTCGGCAAAATTAAGTCCATCGCAGCGCGAAGCTTGCCCATTGGTGAAATAAGACCTGTCTTCATAAACGGTGTCATTTGAGTCGGGATTCCCAGAACCAAGCCAGGAGGCATGCGATGCAGCTTTCTCCCACGAACAATATATGTTTTCTTCGCTTTCGGATTCGTAGCTGTCAGCTCGTTCTCCAGTCCTAAATCATAAGCCAAATCAATAATGGGACGCTTACGCGCTAGGAAGGAATCTGGCCCCTTTTCAATGACAAAGCCGTCACGCTCAATCGTATGAATTTTTCCGCCAAATGACGGTGATTTCTCGACCACAGAAATACGAAAAGAGGGACATCTGACATCTGTCTCCAACTGTTTTTTCAAATAAAAAGCAGCGCTCAGCCCCGTGATACCGCCGCCTATAATCATATAATGAGGCACTTTATGACTCATTTCGAACTCGCTGCCTCTTGCCATTTCTTGTAGACAACATCGCTTAAGGTTTCCATATATAGAGGATCCGTGTTAAGCGACTCTGTTCGTTCCAAGTGGACACCAAGCTCTTTCGCCAACGCCTGTGCTTCGATATCGATATCATAAAGAACTTCTAAATGATCGGAAACGAAACCAATTGGACAGAGGAGTATCTTATCCACGCCTTCTTCTTGCTTGATCGTACGCATAACGTCCATAATATCCGGACCTAACCAAGGCATGGCTGTCTGGCCCGCACTTTGCCAACCAAACTGCCAATTCGTAAGACCAACCCGCTCAGCAAGTGCTTTGGAGGTAGCCAGCAATTGATCAGGATACGGATCCTTCATTTCAAGAATTTTCTCCGGCAAGCTATGAGCTGTAAAGATAACTCTCACGTTATCTCGATCCGCCTCAGCGAATTTCCCCAAAGCGTTCTCAACACGTGTTTGCAAAGCTTCCAGCAGCTTACCATGGAGGTGATAATCCAGAACGAAAGTCATGTTAAGACCTAGCGCTTCCGCCTTATCCTTCGCCCTCTTCACATAGCCACCGACACTCATCGTCGAGTAGTGAGGCGCTAGAACGATCCCTACAGCCTCTGTGATGCCGTCCTTAACCATTTGCTCAACACCGTCTTCTACGTAGGGCTGAGCGTGCTTAAGGCCTTGGTAGCAGACGAATTCAAGTTCAGGATGCTCTTGGCGAAGCGTAGCTTCGAGTCCTTTTACTTGTTTATTCGTATTTTCACGCAGCGGGAAGAAGCCACCGACAATAGCCTCATAACGCGTCGTTAATTCATGTAATTGCTCCGGGGTCGGCGGATGACCACGTCGGATATGCGTATAATACGCTTCTACCTGATCTAAACTTTCCGGCGTACCATACGACATCACTAAGACGCCAATGCGCGTTTTGGTCATGTTAAACACCACTCTTTCCAGCTTGCTGGGTTAAAACCGAATGCGAATAGGTATGAACAAACGTCGTTAATTCCTTCAATTTCTCCAGCGATGCTTCTGGGAATAAGCCATGTCCTAGGTTGAAAATAAACCCTGGCTGCTTCATCCCTTCATCCATAATGGCTTTCGCTTGCGCTTCAATCACACTCATCGGCGCTGTTAGAATATATGGATCTAAGTTCCCTTGTACCGCATATCGGTTCTGTAATCTTTCACGACCAACTGAAATCGGTACACGCCAATCCAAACCAATTACATCAGCTTGAATCGTTGTCAGATATGGCAGCAATTCACCTGAGCTAACGCCAGGGAAATAAATCTTCGGTTCTTTCAAATCGGACAGCTCTTTGAAAATCCGCATCATCGTAGGACGTACGTAGACGTCGAAATCGGCTGGAGAGAGCGCCCCCACCCAGCTATCGAATACTTGAACGGCTTTCGCCCCATTGGCGATATGTGCACGCAGATACGTGATAACCATATCCCCGAGCTTATCCATTAAAGCAAACCAGACTGCTGGTTCGGAATACATCATTTGCTTGGTGCGAATATAGCTCTTGGAGGGTCTGCCCTCAATCAAATAGCTGGCGATCGTAAATGGCGCACCCGCGAACGAAATCAACGGAACCTCTAATTCTTTATCTAAAATGCGAATCGTTTGAAGAATGTGGGACAAGTCCTTCTCCACATCAATTGGACGAAGTCGTTCAACATCTTGTGCCGTACGAACCGGCGTATGTATCACAGGCCCGATATCCTTCACAATATCAAAGTCAACACCCAACGAAGCCACTGGGTTCATAATATCCGAATACAAAATCGCGGCATCTACGCCAAGCTTTTTGATCGGCATCATCGTCACTTCAGCTGCAAGCTCCGGTTGCTGACAAATTTCGAGCAAGGAGTACTTTTCCTTGATCTTACGGTAGTCTGGGTCGTAGCGACCAGCTTGACGCATATACCACACCGGTAGTGTATCTACCTGTTCTTTCCGGCATGCTTTAATAAAATTATCGTTATAACTCATGAGGCACCTTCCTCTTGTTTCCATCTATTCTCATCCATTATGCCCTAATTATACCCCTCTCACAACCAAGGTAAGCTTACCTATTGCGACAAAAGTATGACAAAAAGAACCACCCGAACTCCGTAATAGATCACAGAGGACAAATGGTTCATGATCTCCTTACTTTTGCAAGTAGCGAGCGATATCTTTGGCGAAATATGTCAGGATAATATCTGCTCCTGCACGTTTGAAGCTTGTCATCGTTTCCATCACAATCGCTTCTTCATTCACCCAGCCTTGCTGAGCAGCAGCCTTCACCATGGCGTACTCTGCGCTCACATTGTAAGCGACAACTGGCAAGTCGAAGTTATCCTTCAGCATGCGGATAATATCCATGTAAGCAAGTGCTGGCTTCACCATTAAGAAATCAGCGCCCTCGACGACGTCGCTTGATGCTTCGCGAAGAGCTTCACGGCCGTTAGCCGGATCCATTTGATACGTTTTCCGATCACCGAATTGCGGTGTGGAATGCGCGGCATCACGGAAAGGTCCATAGTAGGCCGAAGCATATTTGACCGAATATGCCATGATTGGCGTGTTCTCATAACCAGCCTCATCAAGTCCAGCGCGAATGGCTTGCACATAACCATCCATCATATTGGAAGGAGCGATAATATCCGCACCCGCTTTGGCTTGAGATACAGCCGTACGAACCAGAAGCTCCAAGGAAGGATCGTTTGCGACATCCGCTTGCCCTGTAATGGGATGGTGATGAATGACGCCACAATGACCCGTATCGGTAAATTGGCATAAACACGTGTCTGCGATAATCAACAAGTTAGGGTTGAGCTCTTTAATATAACGTGTTGCTTGCTGAACGATGCCATCATCCATAAATGCGGATGTTCCAGTTGCATCTTTATAATCAGGTACACCGAACAAGAGAATCGCTTGGATGCCCAATTGCGTGATTTCATCGATTTCCTCTTTTACACGATCAAGTGAAAAATGATACACACCAGGCATCGAGGCAATTTCTGACTTTACATTGGTACCATGCGTAACAAAAATCGGTTGAACGACATCGTTCACTGTCACTTGATTCTCACGAACTAGATTACGAATGGCTGCATTTCCGCGTAAGCGGCGGTTACGAACGATTGGAAAACTCATGCTGGATTTCCGCCTCCTTGAATCATGCTTTGTACCAAAGAAGCCACTGTTGCTTCTTCAGCCGTATATGTAATCGACAGTCCTGCTTGTAAGACGGTTTCTGCCGTTTTGGGACCAATAACTGCAATCTCCACGCCTTGCAGTAGCGATAACGGATCTTCCATACCGAGTTGCTTTAGCGCTTCGAGTAAATTCGTAACGGTCGATGAGCTTGTAAAAGTTATGATATGAATGCTTTGATTTTGCAAAAGATGAATAATCTCTTCACCGTCATCGGTTGTCAGTACATTCTCATACACATCCACTTCAGTAACTTCGAGACCAAGCTCCTTCAATTTAGATGGTAAATAATCACGTGCTAAGTCTGCTGTCGGCAGCAATACTTTCTGACCTACGTTCAAATCCCCTTGAATGGCATCTAGGATGCCTTCCCCTTGATACTTGGCCGGTAGGATGTCTGCGATGATACCACGCTCAGCGAGCGCCTCAGCGGTCTTAGGACCTACTGCAGCAATTCGGGCGTTCCCCATTCTTCGAACATCAATGCCTAACTCACGCAGTCTGCGGAAGAAGAATTCAACGCCATTCGCACTCGTTAGCACAATCCAGTCAAACTCCTGCAGTCTCTCTAGTGCGAGATCCAATGCTTGCCTAGCTTCTTGGCCACTTGGCGGCTGTAACCGAATGACAGGGAATTCGACGGGTTCTCCACCCAAATCATCGATAAGATCCACAAGTTCACTCGCTTGACTTCGAGCTCTCGTGACGAGCACTCGCTTACCAAACAGCGGCTTCTTCTCCATCCATGCCAGCTTCTCACGAAGCTTCACAACCTCGCCCACAATAATGACGGCTGGAGATTTAAAGTTCGCTTCTCTTACTTTTTCTGTGATATCTGCAAGTGTACCTGTAATCGTCGCTTGATCCGCCCAAGTTCCCCAACGCACTAAGGCAACGGGCATTTCTGGCGGTTTCCCACAGCGAATTAACTCGCGGCATATTTGCTCAAGATTGGCAACGCCCATCAGGAACACCATCGTGCCAATCGCTTTGGCCAGATGTTCCCAGTTCAAGCTGGAATATGTTTTATTTGGATACTCATGGCCCGTTACAATCGCTACTGACGAGGTGAAATCACGATGTGTGACAGGAATCCCTGCATAAGCAGGAACGGCGATCGAAGAGGTGATTCCCGGGATAATGTCATAAGTAACATTGTTATCTGCCAGTAGCTCGGCTTCTTCCCCAACACGTCCGAATACACTCGGATCTCCGCCTTTAAGACGTGTTACGATCTTCCCTTGCAAAGCCAAATCCACAAGCAACTGATTGATTTCTTCTTGCTTTAATATATGTTTATCTGGCAGCTTGCCAACAAAGATGAGTTCTGCTTCCGGTCTACGATGCTTCAATAAGCGTGGATTCGCCAGTCGATCATATACGATGACATCAGCTCTTTGGATCGCTTCCATCCCGCGTACCGAGATAAGCTTAGGATCTCCAGGACCCGCTCCAACAAGAAAAACTCTTCCTTTGTTCATAGCCATCACTCCCTCACCTCAGCTAGAATCTTCTCGGCTCCTTGTGCGATGAGCTTCTCTGCGACTAACGCACCCAACGCTTCCGGATCGTTCCCGGAAGCTGTTTCTTTGAGCATGGTTACGCCATCCGGCGTCCCGACCATGCCTGTCAGGGTCAGCAGCGGAACGTCTCCGCTGCTCGTCTCGTTCACGCTCGCGTATGCGCCGAGCGGCACCTGGCAGCCTCCGTTGAGTCTGCCGAGGAAAGCCCGCTCCGCTCGCACCGCGAGCGCCGTTGGCTCATGCTGGAACTTGCCCAGCAAGTCCAGCACGAAGTCGTCGTTGCCGCGGCACTCGATGCACAGCGCTCCCTGTCCTACGGCAGGGAGGCATAGCTCGGGCGGCAAGTAGCTACTGATGCGATCTTGCCAGCCGATCCGGTGGAGACCGGCGGCGGCAAGCATAATCGCATCGAAGTTCTCTTCTTCGAGCTTGCGCAGCCTCGAATCGATATTGCCCCGGATCGACTCGATCCGGAGGTCCGGGCGGTGGTGCTGCAGCTGGCTAGCCCGGCGCAGCGAGCTTGTGCCGACGAGCGCGCCCTGCGGCAGCTCGTCGAGCGATCTGCCACCGCGCGTGATCAGCGCATCGCGCGGATCCTCGCGCTTGGGAATCGCGCCTACAACAAGACCTTCGGGCAGCTCGAAAGGCATATCCTTCATGCTATGAACGGCGATATCAATCTCGCCGTCTGTCAGCGCTTGTTCGATTTCCTTCACGAATAAACCTTTGCCACCGACTTTGGATAACGTGACGTCCAGAATCCGATCGCCCTTCGTTACAATTTTCTTAATTTCAAATTGACATTCGATACCGTGCTCTGAGGCAAGCTGCTTCAAGAGCTCAACAGCTTGCCCTGTTTGAGTCAGTGCCAAAGCACTTTGTCTTGTCCCTACAATTATCGTTTTCATACGTCTCCGCCTCCTAATACGTGCTGCCCAATCTCATTGATGAAAGACCAAGAAGGCCGTCCACGCTCTACTTGCCCTTGCGATTGCATCCAAGCTTCGCCATGTAAGGCTAGGTTGAACTTCTCTTTCCAATCTTCAAACTTTCCTTCACGGATTAAAGGCATCAGATCCCATGCCAGCATGTCTTTAAATAGGCCCTGCCTCGCTTCTTTATCCTTCACGTGCTCCTGAATGAACAAGCGAGTTTCACTGAGAAAATCCAAATAGATTTCATACTCATCGCCATAGGTCTTGTCGATCTCTTTGGCAATTTTACGCGCCGCTGATGGACTAGCTCCCCCCGTGGAGACCGTAATGACCAGCTTCCCCCGACGAACAACAGAAGGCAGGATAAACGAACTCAGCTCTGGTTGATCAACAATATTAACGAGCAAATTATGCGCATTCGCATCCTGTGCAATCTGTCTATTAACTTGTGCATCGTTCGTGGCCGCAATGACTAATGCAAATCGTGCCTCGCCATGGATTGTCCATATCGATTCATCATAGGACTGTTTCTTCACGATCACATTCTGTTGATTCCCCATCTCAAGAATTCCAGCCGTGAACGCTGGACTGACAAGCGTTACCTCTGCACCTGCTCCAAGCAACGATCGTAATTTCCGTTCCGCTATCGGACCCCCACCAACGATCAAGCACCGGCGTCTTGTTAAATTCATCATAACGGGAAAAGGATGATGCCAACCATTTAGCTCCATATCCACCCGTGAAAATCAGAAACAAGGTTTGAAACAACGAAATTCAATACGACGATGCAAAAAGCCGCAAGGTTCCACACAGCTAGCTTATTCCCCGAAATTCGCATGGACTTATGTTGAAATAAGTAAAACGCGTAGGCTGCCAACACGAAGAAAGAATTGATTACTTTGGGATCATAGAGAAGATTGCGATTTCCTTCAAGCACGACCCACACTACCCCAAGACTTAATGCCATGAGTAGCAGCGGCCCACCGATAATGACCGACAAATACGTATAATGCTCAATTTTCTCAAGTGACGGCAGTCTCATAACCGCTTGAGAAAAATTTTTACTTTTCAACCTTGCATGTAAAAATATGTACATCCCTGAAAAAATGGCGGCAATTGAAAATGCGGCATAACTGCCAATCGCTAACGAAATATGAATGAATAATAGCTCATCATTAACTTCCCAATCGGATTTGATCGGCACAACATGCGGATTTCCAAATATATTCAGTGCAAGAATCGCAAAGCCAAGTACATTCACAAAAAAAACAAACAATTCAATACGGAAAAAACGGTTGATAATCAATGATATCGTTACAATTAGCCACGAAAACATAAAGAGTACGTCGGAACGAACGAAAGCCCATTCAGTCAAATGACCATATAAACTGATCGCCAAGTAAGCGGTTTGCAAAACCCATACAAACAAAAGCAGCCCCGTCCCCATCCGTTTCGCGCTCCGGCTCGCATTCGCGAAATCCGAAAAGTAAAACAGTAGGCTCAGGGCATACATATAAATCATCGCATCAAACAACCAGCTACGTGTAACCATGGCACCTCTCCTAGGCGGTTAGCGCCTTTTTATCAAGATGGGGCTAGAACATCCGCGTTTTGCAAACTACGAACGGACAGCTTCTCATCCAACGTTTGTTTACTTTCCACCTTGTTAAAGCCTGACTCCAGCTCTTGTGCTATTTGATCTGCCTGTTCTTGTTGTTTAAGCGTATCTTCTAATGCGAAAAGCTTCGTGAAAATTTCGAGAGCATCGTCGCCATGGCGCTCTCCCGCCATTTCTTTTATCCGTAAAATCGGATCACGCAACACTTGATTCACAATACTCTTCGTTAATTTACGAATCACCTTAATTTCACGTTCATCCAGATCAGTCAGCTTATTCAGCATGTTCTCCATGGTTTCTTCGTGAATCTGATTCGCTTTCGTTTGCAAAGCGCTAATCAGTGGGCTCACGCCAAGTGTCTTCGTCCATTGGTCAAAGGCAGCGATTTCGGACGTGATCATGATCTCAATCTTAGCCGCTTCTTTCTTTCTCTCCTGCAAATGCTTATCCACAATATGCTCCAAATCATCAATATCGTAAAGGAACACATTAGGCAAACCGCTAATTTGCGGATCCAGATCGCGCGGAACCGCGATATCCATCATGAAGAGCGGACGTGTTTTTCTTTTTTGCACATAGGACTGAATATCGTTCTTCGTCAGAACGTATCCAGGCGCACCTGTGGAGCTAATGATAATATCAACCTCAGGTAAATATTTCGGCATTTCCTCAAGTGTGCTAGCCACACCGCTAAATTTGCCTGCTAAATCCATAGCTCTTTCCAGCGTGCGATTCACAACGATAACTTTGTTAGCGCCATTTGCATACAAATGCTTCACGGTCAACTCACTCATCTTACCCGCACCAATAATCATAATGGTCTTGTTCACATAGCTACCGAAAATCCGCTTACCGAGTTCTACAGCAGCATAGCTAATGGAGACTGGGTTATTACTGATGCCCGTCTCTGAGTGTGCTTTCTTCGCAAGTGTTATCGCTTGTTTGAATAACGTGTTGAAATAAGAACCTGTTGCTTTCAATTGTTGAGACGCTAAAAAAGCATCCCTCACTTGACCGAGAATCTGAGTTTCCCCAATAACCATCGAATCAAGCCCCGTTGTAACACGGAACAAATGCTCAATTGCTTTTTCATTCTCATACGTATATAAATGCTTCTGGAACTGATCCTTCGTCACATGAAACCAACGCTCAAGAAAATGCGTCAAGTAATGACTGCACAGCTGAGGACGATCCACGACGGCATAAATTTCGGTGCGATTGCAGGTGGCAACAATAACACATTCCAATATACTTTTTGTCTCTTTCAATTCAGCGATTGCCTTCGGTAAATCTTGATCTGAGAATGCAAACTTCTCACGAATTTCTACCGGGGCTGTCCGATAATTCAAACCAACTGCGATAATATGCATAGTTACCACCTGCCTTTCCTTCTATTTAGAAACATTATAGCACAGCAGATCAGACATTCCGACAAAATATTTGAATAAATTATGAAAGCTTTAGTTCTGTTCGTTAGTTTTAACAGCTCTGTGCTCCTCTATACCTCATACAGGCAGAATCCCCTATTGCAACCCTTTTTTTCTTAAAAAGGAAGTCAACTCGCGATCTAATTTCGATAACTCGGTATTTTGGGATGAAATGATCTCACCGTTCGAAGCCATCATTTTCTCATAGACCTCATACATGTGCCCAAATTGCTTTTGGGCTTCCTTCAATGTTAGTGTCTCATCCGCTTTCAGAGCTCTGACTCCACCGAGCTGCAGTCTCTGTATGTATTGGGTTAATTGGTTCATGAAGCTAAGCGAGCTTAGCTCCTCTTTTCCCCCTGCTGCCAAAATCAATCGCTCATGCGTGTATTCTGCTGAGTACAATGCTCGTCTTACTGGATCGAGCTCATTCGTACTTTTACTCTGCGAGGCTTCTTCTAAGCTGCTCTTCAATATTTCCATTTGAAATAAGGACACTTGGAACAGTAAATGCGTGGCATCGTGATCTTCCTTTTGATGACCTAACATTTGAGCGAGTTGATAAATAGGCCAAATGATCAAAAAGAGAACAACGACATACAGCACCAATTTCCTAATGATTTTATGCTTCAAGCTTCTTCCCCCACCTCAAGTGAACTGGACATGTATCGCCAATATCATTGTATGGGTGTCTGAACAAACAAATAACCACGGATTTCTCCGTGGTTATCGTTATTTTCAATTTGCAGAATTTTATTTAACAAGCTCTGCTTGCTTTATTTCAGGAGTTTCTACTTGTAATTCACCCATTCCGCGAACAAGTTTCTTCGCATAGAACGTTTCTGGTTTTAGTACGGACACCATAAAGTCGATTGCTAATTGAGGGTCGACTGTCTCACCGCATGTATAACAATCAAGTGCGGCAAAACCTCTCTCAGGATAAGTATGAATGGAGAGATGACTCTCGGACAACATAACAAGAACTGTTGCACCTTGTGGTTCAAATTGCTTGGATTGTACAGATAGAACAGTTGCTCCACATACCTCGGCAGCTTCAACCATCTGAGCTTGCAGCCATTCTGCATTGTTCAGAAGTTCAAAATCTACCCCCCAAGTATCAACAGCAACGTGTCTTCCGAAAGTTGAGTATTCTGTTTCCATCTTTCGGTTCCCCCTTCCTAGGAATAAAATGTGTGAAAAAAATTTCATCCGCTAGGACCTACGTCATTCACTTCCCGAGGGTATAATCTCTCGCAACATTCAATGTCCTGAGTGAATCCTGGTTCCTATATTGTTTCAACGAGAATAAAAATAACATCTATCGACGATAAATGCAATAGTTTTTTTTGTTAAACGCTAACTGTCACACCGACGCCATATCTAAATTATGTCGTAATGCCATTGCTTGTGCCTGAAAACAAAGAGAGACCCAAAAATGGGTCTCCACAAATATAGCATGTATGGGTGATTATGCCTCCAAAACGAACAAACGATGTGTCAGCTCATTGAGGCGAATGTCGATCTGTTGGTGTTCATCCCTGTCCTGCAGCATGTTACGCATATCAAGAAGGTGATTGATTTGATCGTAGATCATTTCGATCTCTTGCTCAACTTCTCTCTTCTGGAACATCATCTGCATGAGACCAATGGTATCTTTGTGCTCATAAACAATTGTTAATAGTTGACCTTTGATTTCCTCGATCTTCACAACGGTTCCGCGTTCATAATAATAAACCATCGTGTAGCTTGGGTAAATCCGATTGACTTTAGCGCTGCCTTTGAATTCCGATACTGCTTTACGCATTAAATTAGCTAATAAGGTATTACTTAATCTGCAGGATCCTGTGCATTCATATAGGCCCGATTTCTTCTCAAATGAAAGGACGATTTCTTGACCTTCGCCATCTTGAAAAACAACTTCTTGATTCCCGTTTTCCAAAACTTTGACTTGCAGTGTCACTTGATGGTCTACAAACATTTGAAAAAACTTCAACATATCGGCTTCTGTTAACTGGAGGCAGGTTTTGACATATTCAGTCGCTAACCTTTGTGCCATAAAAATCCCTCGATTCTTTGTTTTCAAGCCATTAACTATTACCTTGCTTATTATTATACTACAAGAGTAGCGAATATTCCTGCCGGCAATTCATGATAATCAGCCAAATATTCTGAAAAAAGCTTGATAAACTGGAATGCCATCAAATTTCCCCCAGATTACCTCGCTTTCCCGTATGCTTCTTTTTGATTTCCTCTATCTTTGAACGCTATCCTCGAAAATACGCAAAAAACCGCCCTGTGATTAGGACGGTTGCGGATCGATTATAGCGCTAGTAAGAACTTCTTCGGTTTGAGGCTCCGATTCGCCATAAGCAATCGCTTGCTCTAGAATTCCCCACAGCTCATCCTTGCCAAGCCCTAGCTCAGAAGAGAACATCAGCGGCTGTACCCCTTTATCCATCCCTAGTGTTTCACGTACAATCTTCAAATGTTTCGGCCATCTGCTCTTAGGAATCTTGTCCGCTTTGGTCGCAACAACAAGGACAGGTACATCCATGTGGCGAAGCCATTCGTACATCGCCTGATCATCTTTGGAAGGCGGATGTCTTAGATCGACTAACTGCATCACAAGGCGCAGAGGCTCTCGATTCAATAAATAGCTTTCAATGAATTTCCCCCATTGCTCGCGCTTGGTTTTGGATACCTTTGCGTAGCCGTAGCCAGGTAGATCAACGAAATATAAGTCCTGATTAATTTTATAATAGTTAAGAGTTTGCGTCTTGCCCGGTTGTGAACTGGTTCTAGCTAAGTTTTTGCGAGAAATCAAACAGTTAATGAGTGACGATTTCCCGACATTAGAACGCCCTGCCAGCGCAATCTCTGGCAAGGCATCTTCTGGATATTGGCTAGGTCCAACCGCGCTGATGATAAATTCAGCTTGATTGACTTTCATGAATATTCAACTACTTTCTAAGTCGATCCGACGTTAGCCGTCGGCTTATTTTTGATAAGCGCATGTTCCAGCACTTGATCCATGTGGCTGACAGGGATGAACGTCATCTCTGTGCGGACACTTTCTGGAATTTCGATAATGTCTTTCTCATTGTCTTGAGGTAAGAGGATTGTACGTATACCCGCACGATGTGCAGCTAGAGCCTTCTCCTTCAAGCCCCCGATTGGAAGTACGCGGCCGCGAAGCGTGACCTCTCCAGTCATCGCGACTAAGCGTGAAACAGGAATGTTCGTCAAGGCAGAGATTAATGCGGTAGCCATCGTAATCCCAGCAGATGGGCCATCCTTCGGAATCGCACCTTCAGGAATGTGAATGTGTACATCATTCTTCTCATGGAAATCTGGGGCAATCCCAAGGACTTCAGCTCGCGAACGCGTGTAACTGAAAGCCGCCTGCGCAGATTCCTTCATCACATCACCTAATTTACCTGTCAAGGTTAACTTGCCAGTACCAGGTAACACAGATACCTCAATGACGAGTGTATCTCCTCCCACTTCCGTCCAAGCAAGACCTGTAACAGCACCGATCTGATCCTTCTCTTCTGCAACATTATACTTGAACTTAACAGGACCTAAATAGTCACTTAAGTTTTCTACAGTTACATGAACAGGTGTCTCTGGGTCTGATACGATCTTCTTAGCTGCTTTGCGATTCATGCCTGCAACTTGCTGCTCTAGATTACGCACGCCTGCTTCTCGTGTATACTCGCGCACAATCTTCATCAATGCGGCTTCATCAACGACAAGTTGCTCTTCTTCAAGACCGTGATCACGTTTCTGCTTAGGAAGTAAATATTTCTTGGCAATTTGGAGCTTTTCAATCTCCGTATAACCTGGAATATATAGAACCTCCATCCGATCTAACAGAGGACGAGGAATATTATGCACAGCATTCGCCGTGGTCACAAACATCACGTTGGACAAATCAAAAGGTACTTCAATGAAATGATCGCTAAAAGTGCTATTTTGTTCAGGATCCAATACTTCAAGCAAGGCAGAGGCAGGATCTCCGCGGAAATCCATCGCCATCTTGTCAATTTCATCTAACAAGAAAACGGGATTATTCGCGCCTGCATTCTTCATGCCTTGAATGATTCTACCAGGCATAGCGCCAACGTACGTACGACGATGACCGCGAATTTCAGCTTCATCTCTCACGCCGCCTAGCGAGATTCTGATGAATTGTCTTCCCATCGATCTAGCTATTGAACGAGCAATCGACGTTTTACCAACCCCAGGAGGGCCAACTAAACAAAGAATCGGACCCTTGAGCTTTTTGACTAGCTTCTGCACGGCTAAGTACTCTAGCACCCGCTCTTTCGGCTTCTCTAGACCAAAATGATCCTCATTCAATATCTCTTCTGCTTTATCTAAGTCCAAATCGTCATCAGTCTGTTTGTGCCAAGGAAGACCTAGCAACCAATCGATATAATTGCGAATGATGCCGCCTTCTGCAGAAGTTGCAGGCATTTTCTCCAACCGATCAATCTCTTTTTCAACCTTCTCACGAACCTTATCCGGAAGCTCAGCTTCAGCTAGCTGATTTCGTAACTCATCAACTTCGCCAGCACGACCTTCTTTGTCGCCAAGTTCTTTCTGAATCGCCTTCATCTGCTCACGGAGGTAGTATTCCTTCTGTGTTTTCTCCATTTGCTTCTTGACCCGCTGACTGATTTTGCGTTCGAGTTCAAGCACTTCCCGCTCATTATTCAAAATATTAAGCATTTTCTCGAGCCGTTCACGTACGTCAACGGTCTCGAGAATATCTTGTTTATCTTTAATTTTAAGCGATAAATGACTACAAATCACATCTGCCAATCGGCCAGGCTCATCAATATCAGATACCGCGGCAAGTGTCTCAGGCGTTACTTTCTTGGAAAGATTGATGTAATGCTCAAATTGACTTAGCACACTTCTCATCAAAGCATCGATCTCAGGATCCGAAATTTCTTGCTCCGGCAATTCCTTTACGGTAACCTCGTAATACTCGTCATTCGTCAAGTACTCTACGATTTCAGCACGTAATACTCCCTCAACCAGGACGCGAATCGTACCATTCGGTAATTTGAGCATTTGCCGCACTTTCGCAATAGTTCCGATGCGATAAATATCCTCTTTCGTTGGTTCTTCTATGTTGATCTCTGATTGAGAGCAGAGGAGAATCATGCTGTCATCCACCATCGCCCGCTCGAGTGCTTTCACCGATTTTTCTCGCCCTACATCCAGGTGTAGAACCATGCTCGGATAGACCAGCAGTCCCCTAAGTGGCAATAACGGTAATCTGCGCACCTTCATTTTTCCAGGCCCCATCCTCTGCACCTCCAATAATAGGGATCCTTGAACCTACGTTCAAAGTCTCACCTTGAAATAAAGTAATAATAGGTTTCACATGATAAATCGGCTTTATTTTTAGATAAACGCACTCGTCCAGAGGACGGTGTAGCCGTTTATTTTATCTATGTGGGATTTTCTCCCTACGTTGCCCTTTACATTTTAACAAAACTCTAAACAAAACACCAATTGAGGGCTGACGCGCCATGTAAGGTAGCGAAAAGCCTCCCTTTAAGAGTCAATTGTATGCTGTGAATTGGCATGTAGAATGGGTAAAGTTGTAGCTGGAATCGTTCTTTCCATAGAGTAAGGTAATGGAATCACATTATCATGAAGCTCAATGCCGAGTGCAGCTGCAAGCACTTCCTCAATGGTTTCTACCGCGACAACTTCAACACCAGGTAAATCAACAAACAAGGCTTGCCAATTTTCCTTTGGAATAATAACACGGGTAGCTCCTGCTTGAAATGCCGCCTCTACTTTGGCCACAACACCTCCAACAGGCTTCACTTTCCCATGTATGCTCATTTCTCCTGTCATAGCTAATTTGTTATCTACAGGTATTTTATGTATGGCCGAGGCAATCGCTGTAGCCATCGAAATACCTGCGGATGGTCCATCAATCGGCACCCCGCCAGGGAAATTGATGTGGAGATCATAATCCGACGTATTAAAACCTAACTTACGAAGAACAGTTAACACATTTTCCACAGAGCCTCTAGCCATGCTTTTACGTCGAATGGTTCGGGAGCCTCCGCCCATTTCCTCTTCATCAACAACACCTGTAATATTGAATTTTCCCGTTCCTGCAACCGCAATTGGAATCGCAGTAACTTCAATCTCCAATAGAGTGCCCAAATTAGGACCATAGACAGCTAAGCCATTTACGAAGCCTATTTGTGGCTGAGCAGGCACTTTGCGCTCCGGTCTTGGCGGTATTTGTGAAGAATTCACGACCCATTCAATATCAGCTGCAGTGATAGAATCCCGTTTATCTGTAAGGGCGATACCTGCGGCTAATTGAATCACATTTACGGCCTCACGACCATTCGTTGCATATTTCGTTACAACCTCTATGGCATCTTCACATTTTTTGAAACCAATTTTATCAAGCGCTTTTCTTGCTATTTCTCCTACCTCACCAGGCAAAAGTGGTCGGAAGAAAATTTCCAAACAACGTGAACGGATGGCCGGAGGAATCTCATTCGGTGTGCGGGTTGTCGCTCCAACTAAACGAAAATCTGCCGGTAGCCCATTCTGAAATATATCATGAATATACCCTGGAATATTCGCATCCTCAGAGCTGTAATATGCACTCTCTAAGAATACCTTACGGTCTTCAAGCACCTTTAATAATTTGTTCATTTGCGTCGCGTGCAATTCACCAATTTCGTCAATGAACAAAATTCCCCCATGCGCCTTCGTTACGGCACCTGGTTTCGGTTGTGGTATCCCAGCAACGCCCATCGCGCCAGCGCCTTGATAAATGGGATCATGTACGGATCCAATCAGCGGATCAGCAATACCACGCTCGTCAAAACGAGCAGTCGTAGCATCTATCTCTGTAAACTTGGAGTCAGGTCGGAAAGGAGACTCTTGATTTTTCTTCGCTTCTTCTAATATGACGCGCGCTGCAGCTGTTTTTCCAACGCCGGGAGGGCCGTAAATAAGCACATGCTGAGGATTAGGACCACATAGTGCCGCTTTCAGAGCCTTCAACCCTTCGATTTGGCCAACAATATCCTGCACAGAAGAAGGTCTCGTTTTCTCAGACAGAGGCTTGGTTAGTGAAATGGATCTCAACTTGCGTAACTTCTCCAGTTCTTTCCTAGATTCTCTATCCACTGCAGACTTGTTCGTCTGTTGATTTCGCAGTAAATTCCAGAAATACAACCCGATTACAACTGCAAAAAACACTTGAATGACCATTAGAATGATACTTAAACTCATGTGTTGAACCTCCTTAAACACGTCATCTTCGATTAGGTACGTTTAAATGCTAGCCTATCGGCCTTTGCTAATTTCCATTATTCCCGTGTAAAAGAAGGTTAATCCAATCCATGCAAACTTTTGCATCACGTATGATAGCCCCCTTGCGGAAGAAGGATAAGAGTAGTTAATCTTGCAAAAGGATGTGGCGGGATTTGAAGAAATACTTATTGATTTTGATACTTGCGCTATTTCTTTGCGCGCCTAAATCACAGATAGCTTTAGCTGCCCATAACGATCCTCTTCTTCCATCTGCTGACATTATTCTTGACGTAGGACATGGCGGAATCGATAGCGGAACCATGGTGGGCAAATATGAAGAAAAAGATATGAATCTAGCTATCGCCAAGAAAACGTATAAATCACTTGTAAAAAAGGGGTATCGCGTTATTATAAACCGCACCGAGGACTATGCGTTGAGTGATGATAATACATGGTCATACGGAGGCAGACATCGCAAAGATCTCGCTCAACGCTCTGGTCTAGCTAATACCATTAACCCGAGAATGATGCTCAGTTTGCATATCAATTGGTCCAAAAAATCGAACACACGCGGGCCGCTCGTCATTTATCAAAATCAATCCGACAGCATTCTGTTAGCGAACCTCTTACAAGATGCTTTGAATCAAGTTTATGGTACGGAAGAGCTTCCTGTTCTTGGTAAAAAGTATTATGTACTCAAGTTTACAAAATGCCCTTCCGTCATTGTTGAATTAGGATTTTTATCTAATAAATCGGATCGTAAGCTCCTAGGCGAGAGTCATCATCAAGCCAAGCTTGCCAAAGCAATTACACATGCCGTCGAGCAATATTTCGCCATGACACATCCGAAATAGTCTATTTGACCATTTGTGAAATAGGAACAAAAGTTGCTTCCTTCTGAATACTAGGAATAGCCTCATGGATGACATGAGCGGTCTTCTTCCCAGGAGGACCTACGTGACCAATAGCAATCACTTCATCCTTGTCATGTATTAATTTTCTCAGCTTAACCATTTGCTTATTAATATGACTGAACGTATACAGATCATCGAAAAACAACTGATTGTCCGCATGCGGTACGCCACGCGAATCTGCAATCTTTCCGATTAAGCTCTTCGGCGTGGTCCTGCTATCCAGTAATATTAAATTTCGTTCTTTGCATATCTCGATAAGAATCTTCATGACTCTTTCGTCCGCGGTCGCTTTGGAACCCATATGATTATTTATACCTATGGCAAAGGGCACATCGTCGATCGCCGCAACGATCCGTTTATGTATTTCTTCGTTGGACAAGTCCGTTGTGATTGCGCCTGGCCCCAGCCAGCTCTTCTTCCCTCTCACAGGCTCCATGGGAAGGTGTAGTATGACCTCGAGTCCTCTGTCATGAGCCAACTGCGCGTCTTGCTTCGTTGAGGGCAAGAAAGGCATAACAGCCACTGTGAATGGAATGGGCAGCTTCAGCATCTCCGCTGTCCCCTCCATGTTATTGCCAAAGTCATCAATGACAATGGCTACTTTCTTCGTAATCGCTCCGGTCGGCTGTTGTGGATTTAAACTTGGCTCTGCTTGTGTAAATCCTGGATTCGCAATCAAGACAGCCCCCGTGATTAGGGTAAGCGCCACCTGTCGACATAATGCAAACGTTGGAAATAACTTCATCCTCTTCTCCTCCTTTAAGTTTTATCAGAAAACTAGTTTCGTAAGCATCCGCTATTGCTTAGAAATTCTTACTGACCATTTCCAGTTTTACTCATTATGCTTCACTTGCTGGGCAAATATGCGCTTAGACATGGGCGTACAAAAAAACCGTTAAAGACTCCTTAGAGTTCTTAACGGTTTATAATCGTTGTATTTATTTAGTGCTGCTTGCGCCCAGGGATGACCCCAGTCTGTTCGTAGGAAGCAACAATAATATCAATTTCTTTTTTCAGTTCAGCAAGCAGTTCAGCCTCAGGCACTTTACGAATCATTTCTCCGTAACGGAACAGCATTCCTTCTCCACGAGCCCCTGCGATACCAATATCTGCTTCTCTCGCTTCACCAGGTCCATTCACGGCACAACCCAAAACAGAAACCTTAATCGGCACTTTGATTTTGGCAATATAATCTTCAACCTCATTAGCGATCGAGAATAAGTCAATATCCAGACGACCACAAGTAGGACAGGAAACCAACGTCGCGGCGTTCGTAATTAATCCGAATGTCTTGAGAAGTTCTCTTGCGACTTTAATTTCTTCAACAGGGTCCGCACTCAAAGAAATACGAAGCGTGTTACCGATGCCCATATTAAGTAAAGTTCCAATCCCCGCAGCGCTTTTCACAGCCCCTGTAAAGAGGGTTCCAGCCTCTGTAATCCCCAGATGAAGCGGATAATTAAATGCTTTCGCAGCCTGAGAATACGCCGCAATGGCCATAGGGACATCAGATGCCTTCAAAGAGACGATGATATCTTGGAAATCGAGTTCTTCCAAAATGTTGATATGGAATAGGGCGCTTTCTACCATCGCTTCAGGCGTTGGATAGCCGTACTTTTCAAGAAGATGATTCTCAAGGGAGCCAGCATTAACGCCGATACGAATCGGGATACCGCGCTCTTTACAAGCCTTAACAACTGCTTCAACCTTCTCACGGCGACCGATATTACCTGGATTAATGCGGACTTTGTCAATACCGTTCTCAATCGCGGCAAGTGCCAAACGATGATCGAAATGAATATCAGAGACCAAAGGAATATGAATTTGTTTCTTAATTTCCTTGATAGCTTCAGCGGCTTCCTTATTGTTGACAGTCACACGTACAAGCTGACAACCCGCTTCTTCAAGACGAAGAATCTCAGCAACTGTCGCTTTGACATCAGCTGTTTTGGTTGTGCACATACTTTGCATGATTACTTCGTTACTGCCACCGATCGTTAAATCACCTACCCGAACGGCTCTGGTATCTCGTCTATGGAACATTTTGGTTTCTCTCCCCATGACACCAAACATCCTCCGCTCCAATTCCCAGAAATGGAAATCGGATTGGAGGCTGTGTGTTCATTTATAAAATTATAGGTTACGCACTTTCTTCCTTCTTCTTACCAGAAGGCTGTGCGCCTTCTTTGGTTGTCAGAACAGGCGTAATCTTGTTTTGTACCGTTTCTTTGGAAACGACACAAGAAGATACATCCGTTCTTGAAGGAACTTCAAACATCACATCAAGCATAATGCTTTCAATGATGGCCCTTAGACCACGAGCACCGGTATTCCGTTTAATCGCTTCTTTGGCAATCGCATCAAGTGCTTCTGCGTCAAATTCAAGCGAAACGTTATCCATCTCGAGCATCTTCTGGTACTGCTTCACGAGCGCATTCTTAGGCTCGGAAAGAATACGCACAAGCGCAGCTTCATCAAGCGGCTCTAGTGTTGAAATAACCGGCAAACGACCTACGAACTCCGGAATCAAACCGAATCTCAACAGATCCTCAGGAAGGACCATCGATAGGTATTCACCTGGTTTCAAGTCAACTTTCATGCCATCTGTGCTAAATCCAATCACTTTTTTACCTATTCTGCGTTTGATAATTTGCTCTAAACCATCAAATGCTCCACCACAAATAAAGAGAATATTCGTCGTGTCGATTTGAATGAATTCTTGATGCGGATGCTTACGCCCACCTTGTGGAGGTACGGAAGCTACTGTGCCTTCAAGAATTTTGAGAAGAGCTTGTTGTACACCTTCACCGGAAACATCGCGTGTAATGGATGGGTTCTCGGATTTACGTGCAACTTTATCAATCTCATCGATATAGATAATGCCGCGCTCTGCTTTTTCAACATCGTAATCAGCTGCTTGGATCAGTTTGAGCAAGATGTTTTCGACATCTTCCCCTACATAACCAGCTTCTGTCAATGAAGTTGCATCCGCAATTGCAAATGGCACATTCAAAATTTTCGCAAGTGTTTGCGCAAGAAGTGTTTTACCACTTCCTGTAGGCCCTAGAAGGACGATATTACTTTTTTGAAGCTCAACATCTTCAAGCTTGTTCTGCGAGTTGATCCGTTTGTAGTGGTTATACACGGCAACAGCCAAGGATTTCTTCGCTTGTTCTTGACCAATAACGTATTGATCCAAGATATTACGAATTTCCTTTGGTTTCGGAACATCTTTCAGATCCAGTTCTTCTTCATGCCCTAATTCTTCTTCCACAATCTCCGTACAAAGCTCTATACATTCATCACAAATGTAAACTCCCGGTCCGGCAACAAGTTTACGAACTTGGTCCTGGGATTTTCCACAAAAGGAACATTTGAGTTGGCCTTTTTCATCGTTAAATTTAAACATGGGATCACTCCTTTATTTCAAGTCGTTTCGAGTGATAACCTCGTCGATTAACCCGTATGCCTTCGCTTCTTCAGCGCTCATAAAGTTATCCCGGTCGGTGTCTCTTTCGATCTTTTCAAGCGGCTGTCCCGTTCGGTCCACGTAAATCTGGTTGAGTTTATTCTTGGTCTTGATAATCCAATCCGCATGGATTTTGATATCGGTTGCTTGACCTCTAACACCGCCGAGCGGTTGGTGAATCATTACTTCTGCATTCGGCAGCGCGTATCGCTTACCTTTGGCTCCTGCTGTTAACAGCAAAGACCCCATACTTGCGGCCATACCTACACAAATCGTAGATACATCCGGTTTAATAAACTGCATGGTATCAAAGATACCCATTCCAGCCGTAACAGACCCACCAGGTGAGTTGATATATAAGTGAATATCTTTTTCAGGGTCCTGGGCGGATAAAAAGAGCAGCTGGGCAATGACCAAATTAGCCACATCGTCATCAATAGCGGTCCCGATGAAGATTATGCGGTCCTTAAGTAAACGCGAGTAGATATCGTAGGAACGCTCCCCACGAGCCTCTTGTTCTACAACCATAGGAATAAGACTCATTGTACCAACTCCTTTTGCGGCAAGCGCCATGTTCTCTCACTTGAGATTCAATTACAGTTTAACACGATTGGGCAACAATGTCATTTTTCTGAAATCAGCTATGTAAGCGGTAATACATATGTACTAAGGCGTTTAGACGTAAATTAGGGTAAAAGAAAGGCACGTTGCTTGCGTACGTGCCTTTACTTACCTTATTTACACGGCTGCGGAAACATGCTTGCTATTTTGAAGCAAGAAATCAACCGTTTTTCTGATTACTAGATCGTTGCTAAGACCTTCAAGAGATCCGTTTGAAGCAAACAGCTCACGAAGTTCAGCTGTTGATTTTTGGTAAGACGGTGCATATTTCTCAAGTTCCGCGTCAACTTCTTCGTCGGAAACTGTGATTTTTTCTGCAGCTGCGATAGCTTCAAGAACAAGGTTGTTACGAACACGCTTCTCAGCATCTTCTTTCATTTGTTCTTTCAATGCGCTCTCGTTTTGACCGGAGAACTGGTAGTAGATCTCAAGCGTCATGCCTTGGGAGCGAAGACGTCTTTCGAATTCTTTCACCATGATATCAAGCTCAGCTTCAACCATCGAACCTGGAATTTCAACTTCTGCGTTAGCAGCAGCTTTCTCAACAACTGCAGTTTCAAGTGCAGCTTCGGAATCTTTCTCTTTACGCTCTTGCATACGTTTTTGAAGCTCTTCTTTGTACTCAACAAGCGTATCGAACTCACTTACGTCTTTTGCGAACTCATCATCAAGCTCAGGCAGGTTTTTGCGTTTGATATCGTGAAGTTTCACTTTAAACACAGCTGCTTTGCCTTTCAGATCTTCGGAATGGTAGTTTTCAGGGAAGCTGACGTTAACGTCTTTCTCTTCGTCCTTACCAAGACCAACAAGTTGCTCTTCGAAGCCTGGGATGAATGAATTGGATCCAAGCTCAAGGGAATACTTCTCCGCTTTACCGCCTTCGAATGCTACTTCATCAACGAATCCTTCGAAATCAATGATTACGACATCGCCGTTAGCAGCTTGTCCTTCTTCAAGAACAACCAATTCAGCATGACGTTGTTGCAAACGTGCAAGCTCTTCATTCAATTCTTCTTCAGACACAGAAGCATTAACCGCTTCTACTTCGATACCTTTGTAGTCACCAAGCGCTACTTCAGGCTTAACTGTTACTTTAGCTTTGAATTTCAAGACTTGACCTTTACCAAATTGCTCAACATCTACTTCTGGACGATCTACAGGCTCGATTTTAACCTCTTCAATCGCTTCAACGTAAACTTCTGGCAAAATGATATCCAAAGCATCTTGATACAGGCTCTCAACACCGAATTTAGCTTCAAAGATTGAACGAGGCACTTTCCCTTTACGGAATCCTGGAACATTCACTTTCGCTGATACCTTTTTAAATGCCTTATCCAAAGCATCTGCAACGCGCTCTGCCCCAACTTCAACTTCAAGAACGCCAACGTTCTTCTCTATTTTTTCCCAACTTGCTTTCATTTTATGCCTTCCCCTCCAAAAATGTACCATGACATATATTTTTCACGTTAAGCTCATTATAACCATTCTATTATACCATATAACATTTTCATTTCAAGCGAGCTTTGTTCTTAACCTGGATCTGGGCTAAATTGCTTTACAAAAGCGGTCAGCACGTTGTGCGCGCGCTTCCACTGCAGTGTCATCGCATCCACGATACCATAAGTCTCTAGCAGCTCATCTCGATCAACCGTACCAAACAATTTGTCTTGCAAAATCGCATGCAGCGCAGAGGCCCACACGTCTACCGCGCTTTCTTCTGCCCTTAGCAGCTCCGTGTAAATCGAGGTGCCGTACGCATAGGCAAGAAACTCCTGCCATGTCTGAGTTGCAAAGTAGACAAAGTCAGGTTGGCTTATTTCACTAATGTCCCCGACTCTGCGAATCATATCACGAATTCGCAATGGAAAATCCTCCGACGTAAGCGGCGTCTCATCGATTTCGACGAGAACCGTTCGGCCATTCTTGGGGAACTCAATCAACCCGTGCTCCCCCATTTGCTTAAGTGTCTGTAACGCTTTGAATTGAAGATGAGGATGTCTGGGCCTTTCGCAAAGCCATTTCTTCACGAATTGACTCACCTCAGGTTGCTCGATAAAAGCAAGCTGCTCCAAAGCACTTACTTGTCCCTCTAGCGAACCTTCTTGCAGCATGTTTTGAAGCTTCATCACAAAAGCACCGTCATCCGAAGCTGATTTATCATGAATATACTGGCGTAACAAAGCGGACTCTTCCTCCGAGTCCTCTTCCTCAGTTACGGATGATGAGAACATCGTTTCTGGAAACATGGTAAGCAGCCAGTGGCGCAGGGCTTCCCATTGATCAGACTTATTCGCATCGACATTAGGAAATTGCAGCAAAAAAGTAAGCATCTCCAGTGCTTCTTTATACTGCTCGGAGCGTAACAGCTTCGTTAACTCGTCTTCATAGAACTGCTCTGTTTTAGGAAAAAGGATGACATTATCCAAAGTAGGATCTGACATAGGGATCACCTCTGTTCATGGTCTCGCTTGTGCCAGTTTACTTCATCATCCAAATGATTGCAAAAATATTTAAAAATGAAGTTGACTCGCATTATACGTTATGATATATTAACTCTTGCTTCGCCAAACGGATCTCGTCCAGGCGGTAAGAAGTGTCATAGGTCTCAGTAGCTCAGCTGGATAGAGCACACGCCTTCTAAGCGTGCGGTCGGGGGTTCGAATCCCTCCTGGGACGTCAAAGTAAGAGGAAAGACCGCGAGAAATCGCGGTCTTTTTTTATTTCCAAAACATACAAAATAAACGGCTACACCGTCCTTCTTGCACGAGAGCGTTTATGGAGAAATATAGCCATCTTAATAGGTAAAATTTATAAATTCTATATTAAAAAAACAAAAGTCTTTGCATGATGTGCGATATCATGTATAGTATTCACAATTGCATATTGTGGGAATAGGTGCTCTTGTTTTGTCAATCAAACGAGAGCTTAAAAGGGAAGTTCGGTGTAAAACCGACGCGGTCCCGCCACTGTAACAGAGGAGTCAACGCCTCCAATGCCACTGATCGAAAGATCGGGAAGGCTGGCGTTTGACGAGGATTCTGGAGCCAGGAGACCTGCCTAATTCTGACAGCACTGTTTTACCTACGGGAGATAGGGAGGTGTTAGAGATAGTAAACACTGTATACACATACACAGGGTATCTTTAACCTTTTTTATTAAGGTTAGAGATGCCCTTTTTTGATTTCCAGAGATTCGTATACCAGCAAAATTTGAGGAGGATTACCCCATGTGCGCACTTATAAACAGTAATTTAGGATATCCAAGAATTGGCGAGAACCGTGAGTGGAAGAAAGCGCTAGAGGCCTTCTGGTCCGGCAAATTGGATGAGAACGAGTTTACAAAGCAAATTGAAGACATTCGTCTACACAACCTGCGCTTGCAGCAGCAAAAAGGGATTGATCTTATTCCTGTAGGCGACTTCAGCCTATATGATCACGTGCTGGACACATCCACAATGTTCGGACTTGTTCCAAAGCGTTTCCCGTACACAGGCGGCCAAGTGCCACTAGCGACGTACTATGCGATGGCTCGCGGCAGTCAAGGTGCGACAGCTTGTGAAATGACGAAATGGTTCAATACCAATTATCATTACATCGTTCCCGAGTTACAGGACGCTCAGCCAGAACTAACCATCAATAAACCACTTGAAGCTTACCGTGAAGCGAAGCAAAAGCTAGGTATCGAAGGTAAGCCAGTCCTTCTCGGCTTATTTACTTTCCTTAAGCTAGCCAAGGGTTATAAAGCGGAAGAAATCGATCGTTTAATCGCGTTGTTTCTGCCGCTCTATGCTCGTATTTTGACTGAGCTGTCCGAGGAAGGTGTGAAATGGGTACAAATTGATGAGCCGATACTCGTACAGTCCCTTAGCTCAGAAGATCTCGGACGTGTTAAACACATCTACGTTACTCTGGCGGCAGCTGCACCAGCACTTAAAATCAGTATTCAAACGTATTTTGATGCCGTCGATCATTACCAAGATCTGATTTCCCTTCCCGTTCATGGGATTGGTCTTGATTTCATCCATGGCTTTGATTTGAACTGGAGCAATCTCCAAACCTATGGCTTCCCAGCGGATAAAGTGCTTGGCGTTGGTATTCTAGATGGACGCAATATTTGGCGGACAGATTTGAGCAGGCAGCTTGAATTCCTTGCCCAGCTTGAAGCAATCGTCCCCTATGAGCGCATGGTGCTGCAGCCTTCATCCAGCTTGCTGCATGTCCCTGTTTCCACGCGTAAAGAAAATAAACTTGAGCCTGTATTGCGGGATGCTCTAGCATTTGCAGAAGAAAAGTTGACTGAGCTTTCTATATTGACTAAAGCTATTCAACGCCAAGATCCCATGCAATTGGAATTAGATCTGAATCAGACGGCAATCGCTAACCTTAATGCGTCCTCGTATCGTAACAAAGCCATAGTCCAGCAAGCGATCGCGAATATCGGGCAACAGCCTTCTGATCGAAACAGCTCCTTCACAACACGCAGAGGACTCCAAACAGCCAAATGGCAGCTCCCTTTCTTGCCTACTACGACGATTGGGTCATTTCCACAAACAGTTGAAGTCCGAAATGCTCGTAAAAATTGGCGTAGCGGCGAATGGACACCTGAACAATATGAAGCATTCATTCAAGAACAGATCACTGAATGGATTCATCTTCAAGATGAGCTTGGACTCGATGTGCTTGTGCACGGAGAATTTGAGCGTACGGATATGGTGGAGTTTTTCGGTGAAAAGCTGGATGGCTTTGCTTTTACATCGAACGGCTGGGTTCAATCGTATGGTTCTCGTTGTGTGAAACCGCCTGTTATTTTCGGTGACGTGGAATTCGTGCAAGAGATGACAGTTAAAGAAACGAAGTTCGCCCAATCGCTAACAAGTAAGCCAGTAAAAGGTATGCTGACAGGACCGATTACGATTCTGAACTGGTCATTTGTCCGCAGCGATATTTCCCGCGAACAAGTTGCCTATCAGATCGCCTTGGCCTTGCGCCATGAAGTAGAGGCCCTAGAGCAAGCTGGCATTGAGATGATTCAAGTGGATGAGCCTGCGCTTCGTGAAGGCCTACCTCTGAAGAAGAGAGACTGGCAAGCTTATCTCGATTGGGCTGTCCTGGCATTCCGTTTGTCTACAGCAACTGTGAACGATGAAACTCAAATCCATACACATATGTGCTATTGCGAGTTCCATGACATTATAGACGCGATCAGAGCGCTAGATGCAGACGTCATTTCGATTGAAACATCGAGAAGTCACGGTGAGCTGATTCACAGCTTCGAGGAGCATACGTATGATCAAGGAATTGGGCTTGGGGTTTATGACATTCATAGTCCGCGTGTTCCATCTGTAACGGAAATGGTTGAAATGATCGAGCGTGCACTTAAGGTCCTTGAACCTGAGCTTTTCTGGATCAATCCAGATTGCGGCTTGAAAACACGTGGTAAAGATGAGACTGTAGCCGCACTACGCGTTATGGTTGAGGCTGCTAAGCTGTTCCGTGCAAGTCGGAGTGAATTGATTCCTTCTTAAAATTGAAAAACACCCCGCTGCATTTGCAAGCAAGGGTGCTGATTGCTGTTAGATTTCGCCTACACGGATGGCCTATTTGGCTGGTGATGTCCCGGCTCCGTTGAATCGAGATTCGATTGAATGCGAGATGATTGCTTCGAGTGATCGACCGTACTTTGTGTTTTCTGCATCATACTTTTCTTTTTACCCATGGTAAGCAACTCCTTCTATTTATAGAATGAACGCCACCTTAGTATGGAGGGTTTCCGTACTGACTATGCTGGTTATCCTTTCCTTCTGTCTGGCATAAAGTTAGGTAAGCATATATGCTGGAGCGCAACAAAAAGCCTGTAGGGATCACCCTACAGGCTCTTGTTCATGCCAAACGACGTTAGTGCATCTTGTGAGGCAAATTTTTGCCTGTATGACCGTCACCTTGTGTCCTTTTATTCTTCTCGGCTTTCCTCTGCTTCTCATGCAGCTTGCTAATGAAATGACTATCCATGAGCACTCGCCTCCTGAATAAAGAATGGCATTACCCTTATAGAATGTCACGCAAGGTCAGTATTTAATCGCATTGCCAAATTAATTATTGCAGCTCTGAACTCCACATCTTTTTGTGCTTTTTCGTATAAAGATTCAAAAGTTGCTCGATTTTGTATAAATTCAGGCTCGGATTTAATCGCTGTTTGTGTCCAATTAATCAATACATTCTCAGCCTGTACCAGTTCGTTGTAGGCGCGATGCAAGCCAACCTTTTCAATAATCTCTTCCATTTCAGCTTGACCCAATTCAACGCCATCACTTTTTAAATTTTCAATTCGGTTATCCGCTTGCGAGCTAATTTGTAAAAAGTGCTCTTTCGATGCTAAATAATCAACTTGAGCTCTTGAATATTTTATTCCCATTGTCATCACCTTTGTTTATATAATGGGGTACTTTGGATTGATTGTAACAGTCTCGTGAAGAAAACACAAAAACCACGCTCTGCTAACTTTGGTCCTGTTCCGGACAGACATTTAATACCTTTCATTCGCATACCATTTATCATTATGCTCTCTTCAAAAAGAAAGGAAGGAACGTCTATGTGCGGAATAACGGGTTGGATAGATTGGCGGAAAGACTTGACCGGGTACCCGTCCATTCTAGAAAATATGACGGAAACGCTCCAACTGCGCGGACCTGATGCAACAGGTACCTGGATTTCACAGCATTGTGCCCTCGGACATCGACGTCTAAGTGTAATGGATCCTGAGAATGGCGCTCAGCCAATGGTCCGTAAACAAGGCGACTACACGTATACCATCGTATATAATGGCGAACTCTATAATGCCCCAGAGTTAAAAAAAGAGCTCGAGCTTCGCGGCCATCAATTTCGAACAACATGTGATACCGAAGTCCTTCTCGTTGCCTTTATCGAGTGGGGAAAAGCATGTATAGACCGCCTGAACGGCATCTTTGCTTTCGCGGCCTGGAATGACCAAGAGCAATCACTGACCCTAGTACGGGACAGACTCGGCGTTAAGCCTCTTTTTTATTCCCATCAGGATAGTGTACTATTATTCGGCTCTGAACCGAAAGCCATTCTAGCCCACCCTGATTTCAAAGCAGAGGTTGGCGCCGAAGGCTTTGCTGAGATATTCGCTGTCGGACCGGCTAGAACGCCTGGACATGGGATTTATCGCAACATGTCTGAGCTGAAGCCTGGTCAATTTGCTATTTTTGATCGGAATGGCTTATCCATTCGAACGTACTGGAAGCTCGAAAGCCATCAGCATCCTGATGATATCGCTAGTACAGCCGCGCAGGTACAGCAATTGCTCCGGGACACTTCAGAGCGCCAACTCGTTTCTGACGTCCCCATCTGTACGCTCCTTTCAGGCGGACTTGATTCTAGCGCACTTACCGCGCTCGCTGCGACGCATTACAAGGAAAGCGGAAAAGGACCGCTTCATACTTTTTCCGTGGACTACAAGGATAACGATAAGCATTTCAAAGCGAACTTGTTCCAACCGAACTCGGACGCTCCTTGGATCAAAAGGATGACTGAGCATTTAGGTACGGAGCATCACTACATTGAATTCGATACACCGGAGCTTGTCGAATCACTGAAGACAGCGGTGATAGCACGTGATACACCAGGGATGGCAGATGTCGACGGGTCTCTCTATTTATTTTGCCGAGAAATCAAGAAGGAAGCTACGGTTGCGATCTCTGGAGAAGCTGCTGACGAAATATTCGGCGGATACCCTTGGTTCCACAATACAGAAGCACTAGAAGCAAACACGTTCCCATGGTCACTCAAGCTCGCGAATCGGGTCGATCTGCTTGCGCCAGACTTCGTCGATTGGATTAAGCCTGTCGAATACGTCAGTAATCGATACCAGCAAGCCTTAAGCGAGGTGCCTCGCTTAGCAGGGGAAACAAAGCAGCAGAATCGGATGCGGGAAATGTCCTATTTGAATATCACGCGTTTCATGCCTACGTTGCTTGATCGTAAGGACCGCATGAGTATGGCCGTCGGCCTCGAGGTACGCGTCCCCTTCTGTGATCACCGCCTGGTTGAATACGTGTGGAACATTCCATGGGAAATTAAAACATCCGGAGACAGGGAAAAAGGCATTTTACGTCAAGCATTAAGAGGTGTATTGCCTGAAGATGTTCTGACGAGGAAGAAAAGTCCATATCCGAAAACACACAACCCGAATTATTTAACTGCCGTAAGAAAATGGGTATTGGAAATTCTAGATGATCCTTCATCCCCTATCTTGCCTTTTATTGATGTCAAAAAGATTCGCGCACTCGCCAGCTCCGAGTCGAATGATTTCGACCTCCCTTGGTTCGGTCAGTTAATGACGGGTCCTCAGCTATTCGCTTATTTAGCTCAAGTGGATACTTGGCTGCGAACATATAAGATCTCGATCCGATAGATGAGATTGCAGTGATAATGAAAAGACCTGCGTCCACGCATTCACGTGGTTGCAGGTCTTTTTGTGTTTTAGTTCGTTTGATCAGGAAGCTGATCCAAGAACATACGCAAGGCTTTGGCGCGGTGGCTCATTTCATTCTTCTCTTCCACCGTCAACTCGGCCATCGTTCTGCCAAGGGATGGGATGTAGAATAAAGGATCGTAACCAAATCCGCCTTCGCCACGCTCCTCATGAATGATAAAGCCTTGGCAGACATCCTCTGCTTCGATCACTTCATTCGCCACGGGATCAATTAAAGTGAGTGCACAAACGAAGGAAGCCTCACTAAGTAATGTAGGGTGGCCATCCCCGGCAGAGAGCTCGATCCGATCTTCCAACTCATGCAAAGCTTGAAGTAGTCTGGCATTATTGTCAGCATCCGTTGCGTCTTCTCCCGCGTAGCGAGCCGAATATACACCTGGATCACCACCTAGTGCTGTAACGCATAAACCAGAATCATCTGCAAGTACAGGTACATGAAGATGTGCAGAGATGATCTGTGCCTTGATCCGCGCGTTCTCTGCAAAGGTCTTCCCACTCTCCACAATTTCAGGCAAATCCGAGTAATCCGCTAAGCTTCGAACCTTATAACCTTTAGCTCCGAAAAGCTTGGCGAACTCTTTCACCTTACCCTCATTACGTGTTGCGATGACAACAAAATTACTTTGTAGCCGCATGCCCAGCACCTCGAATACGATCTGCGATCGGCCCTAGCACACCGGATTGCACTTCAATCATGGTGTTAATCCCCGCTTCTGCTAACGCCAGTAATTCATCAAGCTCATTACGGGAAAAAGGCGCATCCTCACCTGTTCCTTGAACTTCAACGAATTGACCTCGTCCCGTCATCACGACGTTCATATCCACTTTTGCTTTGGAATCCTCTTCGTAATTAAGATCCAGCTTCGGGGTATTTCCAATAACGCCTACACTGACAGCCGCCAGGAAGTCATTGATTGGGAACTTTACAAGGTTTTTATCATTAGCAAGCTTGTTGATTGCAAAAGCCATCGCTACGAAAGCACCAGTAATGGATGCTGTACGTGTACCGCCATCTGCTTGTATCACATCGCAGTCCAGCGTAATGGATCTTTCACCTAGCGCTTCCAAGCTGACTACCGAACGTAATGCTCGACCGATAAGACGTTGAATTTCCATCGTGCGTCCACCGAGCTTACCTTTTGCCGCTTCACGCTGATTTCGAACTTGTGTTGCCCGCGGCAGCATTGAATACTCTGCTGTAACCCAGCCTTTCCCTTGCCCTTTCATAAAAGGAGGAACACGCTCTTCAACCGTTGCTGTACAAATGACTTTCGTATCCCCGACCTCAATGAGGACCGATCCTTCTGCGTGTTTTATATAATGAGGGGTTATTTGCATAGGTCGCAGTTCTTGATCCGTTCTTCCACCAATTCTCATAAATGTCTTTCTCCTCCTGTAGCTACATCTAAAGCTCTAATCCTTACGCCCCATTGTAACAAACTCATCAAGGAAAAGCACCTTAACGCAAATGAATATAGAAAAAACCGAAAAACCACCAGGGACTCCTCCGTTTTAGAACGTCGGAATCACCTGGTGGAACGTAAGTTTATCAATGATATTAAAGCTTGATCGCAGGATTAATATGCGCTGGTCTCAGGACAGGCTTACTGTAGTTTTGATTATCTGTAGAAGTAATTTTTACAGCGCCATCCACCTTAATTTGCACTTGTTTAAATGTGGTGTTCTCCGTTAATGACAAGATGACTGATTGCAACGCATCCGCTGAAGCTTTCTGATCCGTACCCAGCAGCTTGTTGGAGAAGTCCACGGTGATTAGACCCTCGCCTGGCTTAATACTCTTCAGCTCTGTTGTTGCATTTAGGACAGCAGCAAGTCCCTTCTTCTGATCCGGACCTTTAATTAATTGCTCGACAACAGCCTTCGCAACATCATCCGTTCTCTTTATAAGGCGTGTCACAGGGACATAATATTTGTAATTTTGATCATTTTGATTTAAGAAGTAGAGAGTCACCGGTGTAGCTTGACCAAATTCGGTATCCTCTGCTTTCTCCAGATTGATCCCCATCGTGCGCGCCAATGGTGCATCTAGTGGTGTTCGGCCCTTCGGCATCTCTTTCAGGTCTTTGCCATCTACACGCAGCTGAACCTTATCGATCGTAGGGAAGTTCGTCAAGTTCCACGTGATGGCCTCAAGGAGCTTGCGCTCATCCTTCACATCATAGTTAAGGAACTCTTTCGAGAAATCAACCGTAGCACTTTTGTCTGATTTTACATTTAAGCTAATAACCTTAGTCCCCTTCGGTAGAAGAGCTTGGAAACCTGAAGGCAACTGACTCGTTTCTGGACCGCCGTCCACCATGTACTCTAAAGTCGTCTTAGCAACAGAGACTGTCTTAGGCAACGCTAGACTTAACGGTGTAACGAAGCCTTTGGCATCTTTCACATACACCGTCATTTGTGACGTAATATCTTCAGACATGTCGACTGTAACCGCAGCTGAAGTCGTCTTCACATCTACGTCTGTACCCGCCCCAGGAGGTGCATCGATGTCACTCTTCTTTCCGGTGCCCAAAATCGAACATCCCGTGGTCAGTAGAACAATCACCCCCGCTAAAGCGGCTGAACGAATCCAATGTTGATGTTTCATTTGCTTATTTCCTCCTTCGATTTTTGCTATTCGCATGGCCTGTACGATGCTTTTTCGTATTACTATGTATACGAGGCTTTGTCCGATTTATAACTACTTTTTGTCCACCTTTTTATGATTCACAAAAAAACACAATGACTAAGGGTATGATCACCGATCTTCGCCAATTCGAACTCATATGCTATACTGAATACCAGCTTATTAAGTGCAACAACTGCTTTCTGATATTTGATCAAGGAGGTCTTGTTATGAGAACATTTTTGAAGGAAAAGACCCTCATTTTCAATGAATTTCGAGAAGAGGTTTTCAGTCATTATCCACAAGCTGTCATCGAGGAAGCTGTTGCTAGATTGCTTGTTGAAATAAAAGGTATCAAGAAAATCCCCTCCGACTTGATTACAACCACCCTGCTCGGAGTATTAAGTAAGACGGAAACATTCAACGTCATGTCTACTCTGATGGAGCTTCAAAAAAAGGTGAAACATGATGCTGAGCTGCTAGCTAGCATGAAAGACCCTGCCTATAACGTACATCGCACAATTGCGATGTCGATTTGCGGATTATACGGGAGCGGTGCGATATCGCTATTCGGCTTCATCGACTGCAAATTCCGCTTCTTTTTTCCGACAAAAAGACCTAAATCCTTCATCTCCAAGGGGATTTGTGCGATTGTCGCATCAACCGCAAGTGTCATTATTTCGGATAGCGTGAAGATGGATTACTCCAAACGCAACCTGCAAATGCTCGAGGCACGAGGTGTGCTTCTGGATGATATGGTCGAGATTCTTGATCAGTTGCAACGTCCTTACAATCCAGATATGCCCCGTAGTCTCTGTGAAGAGCATATTCTGGCGGTCCTTCGCAAACAGCAAACCTTTCATGCGCTTCAGCTCGCGATCAAGATTGATACAGCTGTCGAAGCTAAGGAATTCAACCCTCAATACAATCATATTGTGGGGATGGACGAAGGACTTTTCGGCGTAGATGAAAGCATCGCAACTGCCGTCCCTCTCATGTACGGGACTATTGCACTTACGAATTTCGGCTATCTCGATAAAGCCAAAATTGGTATTATCGAAAGGCTCGACAGTGATCACACTGATGGCAAGTGCAATACGTTTATCGACGATATGGTATGCGGAATTGTGGCAGCAGCTTGTGGTCGGTTAGCGCATAACCATACACCAACGTATAGTAAGCCGTTGAAGTAACTGTTTTGGAGCAAATAGCGGATCTACCTTCCGCTATGTATAGACAAAAATCCCCCTTCAACTAGTAGCGTTGAAGGGGGATTTCATTTATTTGGATATCGCGACGTAGTACACGCGATCTGCCTGCGGATCCACCTGCTGGATACGGCCTTCGGCCTCCAGCAGAATCAAGTGCGCGATCGTCTCCGACAGCGCGAATCGCAGCTGGTGCACGCTCAGCCGGTCGCCGAACGTCGCCCGGCACACCTCATAAGCGCTCTGCGGCGCGCTTAGCTGCCCTTCCATGAGCGAAAGCCGCTCATGGTGATGGCGCACGAGCTCCTCTGCGCGCGCGCCAAATCCCTGCCATGGCTCCCGGTGCCCCGGGTAAGCCATCACAACCGGCAGCCTGCTGATCTCCTGCAGGCTGCTCAAGTACGCGCCGAGCGGGTTTTCTTCCACCTGCGGGAGGAAGGAAACGTTCGGTGATATTTGCGGCAGGACATGGTCGCCGCAAAATATCACCTGCGCCTCAGCGTCATAGAAGACGAGATGCCCCGCGGCATGGCCGGGGGTCTCGATGGCTTTATAGACGCGGTCGCCGAGGCGCACAGGTCCTTCACGCAGCAGGGTAACCTGCGGCTGCGGAGAAACCAGATCGACGAAGCTCACCATGTGCTTCGTCATCTCTTCCAGCCCGGCTTCGGGGAAGCCATGCCGGGCGAAAAGCTCGAGGAGCAGCGGAGACATCGGCTGCTCCGGGCCCCACAGGAGCTGCACCTGCGCGTATCCGGTCTCCGATAGGAGAACCGGCGCGCCCGTGCGCTCTTGGAACCAACCGGCCATCCCGTAGTGGTCGGGGTGGTGGTGGGTGAGAACGATTTGCTCTACGTGCTCATATCCGATCCCTTGCTCCTTGAGCACTTGCTCCCAAAGCACTTCCGCTTCTGGGGTGTGCAGTCCCGGATCAATCACAGTGTAACCGTTACGGCCACGTATCAGGTAAGCATTCACCCAACGCAAAGGGAATGGCAAAGGCACCTTTACTTGTGTAATTTCATCTGTATGTACGGTCACGACGTTCATATCCCGGTAGTCATCCTTCCTTATGTCCAACAAAAATCATCCGACTCGAAGCTTCTGGCGAATAAGCCTGACCTTCATAGTCACCATAGACATGATCAATATGTAATCCAGCTTTGGCCAACATCGCCTCAAACACCGGACGCTCGTACAACTTCACCTGCTCCAAATAATGCCGGTCTGGTGCACCCGCTTGCGAAATCATAATCCGTTTGCGCACACAACCGTCCTCGATTGTTCTTGACTCACGAATGGTCAAATCCTCTACCTTACGTTCCGACTGCGCAACCAAGTTCGCCTTCACATAAACGGGATTCAGAAAATCAATAATGAATCGACCTTCCTTTTTTAACAGCCGATGCATCTCATGAAGTACTTTCTCATTCTGCTCATCTTCATCAAAATAGCCAAAAGACGTAAACAAATTCACAACCGCATCAAACGGCTCACTTAGCGGCACATCCCGCATATCTCCTTGAATCCATGTCACTCGCTCTTCTCCACTCTGCTTAATTGCTTCCTGAAGCAGCACTTTCGACAAATCAACACCAGTGACGGTATAACCAAACTCTGCAAGCGCCATCGAATGCCGCCCCATCCCACAACAGAGATCCAAAAGACGAGCTCCTTGCTCTAACTCCAACCAGTTCACCATTTTCTTCACTTCATGGTACGCGCCCTGCATGTCCCTATGTTTATAAACAAGTAAATAATCATTGCCAAAACTTTCTTGGTACCACGCCATCTTTTCAACACCTTCAGCTTTATGATTAAAATTCTACAATTAAAATGTTATAAGAGCAGCCGCTGTTTCATGATCCGCAAACCCTCAATCGCTTCTTCCTTGCTAAAATTCCCAGCCTTCAATTGCTCGTCCTCAACCTGAAGCAGCTTTTCGTAAAAAAGAAGACCTTGCTTCGGCAGCTCTGACTTCTCCGGATGATCTTCCATATAATGAAACAAAACATCTTCAACTTTCGCATAATTACTTTGTTTCTGATAATGCAAAAAGAGCTGCCTCTGCATCTCTTCGGGGATTTCCCAGCCTTTAAGATGATTCAAGCTTGTAACCATCCGAGAGGAAATTTCTTCATTAACCTCATCCTCGGGCTCAACTTCTTCCGACAAAGACAAGTGCAGAAGCAAATCTAAGGACTTCAGGTACGCCCAATAGGCCTCTCCGTGCTCCTCATGCTGACTCAACAGGTTACCTTGCCCCACAAACATATCGCTAATCACTAACGCCTTCGCCGTATCAATGCTCCCTTGGTAGGATAGCAAATCCAGAATATCCTTACTGGACAATGACTGGAGGGAACGAATATTCAAACCCAATAAATGACGACTGGCTTCATCTAACTGTCTCTGCGCATCCTCAATCGGGATATGTTCCTTGTTAAAAAGAATCCGATGCAGCACCACCGTCAATTGTTCAATCTGTCGCATCAAATAATCACGCCTGAACATCCGAAGCAGCCCCTTTCGGTTTCAAATACACCTTAATTCAGCTTACCATGCCTAGCGCTGAAACTCAAAAATACAACACGATAAAAACATAAAAGCCCCCGTTTCCCTCCAACGGAGGGTGGGTGGCTTGCATGGATCCCTTTGCTGACGGAATCAGATCTTTAATTCCCCAAGCTTAATCAGTTCTACAACCGCTTGTGAACGACCCTTTACGTTCAGCTTTTGCATGACGTTCGATATATGATTCCTCACAGTCTTTTCACTTATGAAAAGCTGCTGTGCGATATCCTTTGTCGTTTTGTCCTGCACTAAGAGTTCGAATACTTCGCGTTCGCGGTTCGTAAGTAAAAATTTGTTTTTGTGGTCGCTGCCCATGGATGTGTGTCACCCCTCCTTGCTCGGGTATTGGGAATTACAAGGTTAAGGGATACAGTCAAAATTAGTTTATGAAGGGCTGCTGTCAATGGTGCGGTATCTGGAGAAAAATAGGCGGAATACTTTCAACTATTAAAAAGCGTATGCAAGGGTGCTTTAGCTGGATTATCTACAGGTAATTCCAGAGAATTTCATTGAATATTCCATTTAAATGGAAAAAATGTAGTTAATATAACCTATTTCTCTCCATATCGCTAAAGTGAGCTAGAATAACTACAGAAAATCCATCTAAATTCAATTCCGGCGCATTTCAAGCAAATTTTGATGTACAAAATCCATATAATTTACGTGGGATGTTGGTAGTTGGATAGATTCTTTGCCCAAACTGATACTTCGTTCAATGTCGTATATAGAATGAGTAGTAGGTGGATTTTGCGGGTTGCGGGTTACGGGTTGCGGTTGGCAATTTGTGATTCGCGTTATATGGCTCGTGGCTCGTGGTTTGTGGTTTGTAGTTTGTAGTTTGTAGTTTGTAGTTTGTAGTTTGTAGTTTGTAGTTTGTAGTTGGCAGTTTGCGATCTTCAGTTTTCAGTTTTCGGTTTTCGGTTTTCGGTTTTCGGTTTTCAGTTCTTCAGTCTTCGTTCCACGTTCCTCTTTCCCTTTACAACTACCACTTCACCATCTGAAACCCACCACACAACCAAACAAACACCCCAGTTGAGACTTCCAACTGGGGTGCTTCATTTCATTCCACTCGCTCAACCTTCACGGCACAAATCTTAAACTCCGGCATCCGACTCGTTGGATCCAAGGCATCGTTCGTCAACACGTTGATCGAAAGGTCGTCGCCCCAATGGAAAGGAACGAAGATGGTGCGAGGTTGAATCCCCTCGGTGACCTTGACTTGGAAAACAAGGGAGCCACGCCGGCTTGTGATCCGGATTTTTTGTTCCACGCTTAGGCCAATTCGCTTGGCCAAAGACGGATGAATTTCGGCAACTGGAACGGGTGCCTTCTTATTGAGAGCTTCGGTTCGGCGCGTCTGCGCACCGCTTAAATAATGGTTGGCCAGACGGCCCGTTGTGAGTACGAAGGGAAAGTCGCTATCAATGGGCTCTGCAGGCATTTTCGGCTGTATGCCGAATAATATGGCTTTCCCATCCGCATGATGAAAACGATCTTGGAATAATTGCGGTGTTCCCGGATGGTCGGCTGATCCACAAGGCCAGAAGATTCCTTTCTCTTTTTGCAAGCGTTCATACGTAATGCCGCTATAATCGGCTTTGCCACCTGCGGTAGCTGCGGCTAGTTCACGAAACACGTCTTCAATACCCGCATATTGAAAGTAAACGCCTCGACCTAGCGCGTCAGCCAGTTCACTGATGATGTGATAATCGAGCTTGCAATTCCCCGGAAGCTCCATGGCTTTCCTCCGATGGAACACACGCCCCTCAAGGTTGGTCATGGTCCCCTCCGCCTCAGCAAAGGATGATCCTGGCAACAAATAATGCGCAAATCGTGCCGTTTCGGTCTCGAACATGTCTACGACCACCAGTAAATCTAGCTTTTGCAAAGCTCGCTCTACCATCTTATTGTTCGGACTAGAAACTAGTGGATTAGAGCCTAGCACGATTAATGCTTTAATTTCACCTTCATCGATTTTCTGCAGCAGCTCATAAGCGGAAACACCTTTACCAGGCAGCTCATTGGGATCGATGCCCCACACCTTCGCTACATGCTCACGCGCAGCAGGATCTTCGATCAAGCGGTAGCCTGGGAGTTGGTCGGCTTTTTGCCCATGCTCGCGACCACCTTGGCCGTTCGCTTGACCAGTCACAGCGCCATAGCCGCAGCCTGATCGCCCTATTTTACCCGTGAGAAGTGCTAGGTTAATGTAATTGAGTGTGTTCTCAACTCCATTCACCTGCTGCTCCAAACCTCTTGCAGTTAGCACAATACCCGTCTCTGCCTTCGCGAAACCACGAGCGATCGTACGAACCACCGCTTCAAGGACACCTGTTAGATACTCAACCCGAGCTGGTGTAAATGATTTGACAGCCTCTTTCACTTGTTCGAAGCCAGACGTACGCGATTGAATGAACTTGTGATCAACGAGATTCTCTTCAATCATGACATGCAGCAGTCCGTTAATGAAAACGGAGTCGAAACCAGGTTGAAGCCTCACATGAATATCTGCTGTTTTGGAGGTCATGGTATTACGCGGATCAATGGTCACGATTATGGCGCCTTTTTTCTTTGCTTCTAATAGATAAGGCATCATCGTAGGCTGGCACTCCGCAATATTCGTGCCCGCTAGAATGATATATTTCGCATTAGGAATTTCCGATAAAGGCATCGTCATCCCACGATCGATACCGAAAGCTTTATTACTCGCCGCCGCAGCCGATGACATACAATAACGACCGTTATAATCGATATATTTGGATCTAAGCGCCACACGCGTAAACTTGCCAAGTAAGTAACTTACTTCATTCGTCAACGATCCGCCGCCATAGACGCCGATAGCATCATGCCCATGTTCAGCTTGCAATGCTTTAATCCTCTCCGCAATATCTGAATACGCATGAGCCCAAGATACCGACTGCCATTGCCCTACTCTTGCAATCTCCCTATGAAGAGGCTCCAGAATACGTTCGGAATGCACCACATGTTCCAAGGCGTTCAAGCCTTTTTGACATAAACGGCCTGTCGCAACAGGGAAATTCACGCTCGGTTTGATCGTTAAACCTTCTGTCTTTTCACTTGGTAATATCTCCAATCCACACTGCATACTGCAAAAGCAACAATGGGAGGAGGGCTGTTCATCCGTTAATGTAACCAGTGCTGATTTCAACGCTCCCACCCCCGCAGATCAAGCTCTCTTTATAGGTATAAAAGGGTTATATAAGGGCTAACAAGCCATTTCATTATTTATAGGAAATCCGATAAAAACTGTCCCATTATCCACTTTGGTCAGGTACGTTTTCACACAGCCTGTATCCGGAGCTTGCACGAGTCCGGAAGGCAAATGAATCTTGCGATCGTGCATAGGGCAGAACACATGGTCATCACAGACGATGCCTTCGGCAAGAACACCTTCTTTATGTGGACAACGATTCTGGATCGCTTGAAGTTTACCGCTTTTCAATTTGAACAGGGCAACCTCTTCCCCTTGATATCGGATCGTCCTCCCTGTATTAAATGCTAACTCCTCATAAGAAACGGCTTGCACCCATATCATTTGCTCATTTTGTGTTATCATCTTCTCTGCTCCTCCCGGTTTATCTCTCTATTTCTACTTCAGTTCAACAACTTCATATAGATCGCGTTGGATTTTCTTGCTATCAATAGCTTGTTTCCATGGATCTTGCGTCACTGATAGGGCCAAATCCATGCGCTCACACAATTGCTTACGTTCCGCCTCATTCTCAACAACCTCACGGATATGATCAATTCCTAGACGGTGCACCCACTCGCTCGTACGCTCACCGTATTTCCCTGTTTCGCGGTAGTATTGCAGATAAGCTTCTGTATATTCGATGATCTCTTCTTCGGTCTTAACCGTGCTCATCAAATCACCCACGCGAACCTTAACACCGCCGTTACCTCCTGCATACAGCTCCCAGCCACCATCAACAGACACGACACCTAGGTCTTTAATTCCTGATTCAGCACAGTTTCGCGGACATCCCGATACAGCAAGTTTCACTTTAGCTGGTGTATTCAAGCGTTCAAAACGCTTCTCCAACTCGATGCCAACACCCATCGCATCCCCTGTACCGAAGCGGCAGAAGGTTTCGCCGACACATGTTTTAACTGTCCGTAAAGCTTTTCCGTAGGCATACCCTGATGGCATATCCAATGCTTCCCACATGGCGGTCAAGTCTTCTTTTTTCACACCTAACAAGTCAAGTCGTTGTCCTCCAGTAAATTTCACCGTTGGTACGTTGAATTGTTCAGCAACCTCTGCTATGCGCTTAAGCTCCGTCGGATTCGTAACACCGCCATAGATCCGTGGAACAACGGAGTACGTACCGTCTTTTTGAATATTGGCATGCATACGCTCATTCACGAATCGTGACGTGCTGTCATCTTTATAAGTTTCAGGGCTAATCATACCCAAATAATAATTGAGTGCTGGACGGCATTTGGAGCAGCCCTCTTCATTTTTCCATTCAAGAACGTTCATCACTTCGCGTACATGGGATAATCCTTTTTCCCGGATAGCTGTCACAACTTCATCCCGCGTGTGCGTTGTACAGCCACAGATCGTTTCTTTTGCTGCGTTTTTATCATAAGAAGCCCCAAGAGTGAAAGCCAATAAATCACTGACTAACGGCTTACAGCCTCCACAGGAACGAGATGCCGTTGTACAGTTCTTCACTTCATCTACAGTAGTTAAGCCTTGATCCTTAATGGCCGAACAAATCGTCCCTTTCGTTACGCCGTTACAACCACAGATAATCGCGTCATCCTTCATCTCTGCAACCCCGGATGCAGCTCCGCCACCGCCAGAGGAATCCGTTAATATGGCTGTTTTCCCCATGCCGCTAATATCTGTTTCTTCCCGAATCATTTGCATAAGTCGCGTACCGTCAGCTGTATCACCAAAGAGTACGGCACCGATAATTTTATTTTCTTTAATGACGACTTTCTTATAGACACCCGTGAATTCATCGTGAATTCGAATCGCTTTGGTTCCTTCAGCATCAACGAATTGACCGCCTGAGAATACATCAACACCGGATACTTTGAGCTTCGTGTACAAAATTGAGCCTTCATACGGACCTGTTTCTACGCCGGCCAAATGTTTCGCCAGTACGGCGCCTTGCTCATAGAGCGGTGCTACTAAACCATAAGCGATGCCTCTGTGCATCGCACATTCACCAACGGCGTACACATTCGGTACGTTAGTTTGCAAGTAGTCATTCACAATGATGCCTGGGTTACATTCAATGCCAGCTTCTTTCGCAAGGGCTACATTAGGACGAATACCAACAGCCATAACAATCAGATCAGCTTCGGCAATCGTGCCATCCTTAAATTTAAGGCCCGTTACCCGTTTGTCTCCTACAATTTCTGCCGATTGCTTCTCTAACAAGAAGTTGATGCCTTGCTCTTCAAGAGCAGCTTGCAGCATTTTGGATGCCGTCCGATCAAGTTGACGTTCCATAATCGTATCAACGATATGAACGACATCGACTTTCATACCGAGATTAAGGAAGCCACGCGCTGCTTCTAAGCCTAGCAATCCGCCGCCGATGACAATCGCTTTCTTGTACTTGGTAGCCGACTCAATCATGATTTCACAATCACGGATCGTTCTGTAGGCCATGACGCCTTCTTTGTCTGCACCTGGCATAGGAATCATGAATGGATTAGAGCCTGTTGCCAAAATTAATTTATCATAGGGAACGGTCAGACCTTTATCGCTCGTTACAGTTTGGGCCAGTGTGTCAATGCCGGTGATTGTTTGATTCGTATATAAGGTAATGTTATTGTTCGCATACCATTCATAAGGGTGGATAACGATATCCTCAACTTTTGAATCGCCGGAGAGCACATAGGACAACAAGATTCTATTGTAGTTGGGATGCGGTTCACTACCGAAAATCGTAACCTCATATTTATCTGGCGTCAGTTTTAATAAATGTTCTACGGCGTTAACTCCCGCCATTCCGTTTCCGACCAGGACTAGCTTCTCTTTTTTGACTGTCATTGTGATCATCCTTCCATCCATTTACTATGGCATTCAATTGAATTTAGGTAGTTGTGAAAAAAGGGTCATTTAGGAGCAAAGCTCCCAAATGACAAATTTGGGATATGGAGCTTGAGCAGTTCAACTACGAAAGCATAAAACGTAAACTTTCGTATCTACTGCAAAGACGCTAGTCGTAACGTCTTTGCCCATACAGCCTGATGAGCAAGCTGCATGAGCAAAAACTTTACATTTGCCGCTGACCAAGTAAAATCAGCGGCGCCATATGTCTATGTTAAGCCTGAACTGTATCTATGCTTGTTGGAGCTGCTTTTACTTTGCCGCCTTCGCCAATCCAAGTACGTTTCCATTGCCCTTGAACAACCGCAATAATGACGATACAGCTGAGTGCAATTCCACTAAGAATCAGAAAGCCTGGTGTAAAAGAACCCGTGGATAGCTTTAGGTTTCCAAGAATTTTAGGCAAGAAGTAACCACCTAATCCCCCTGCTGCTCCCACAATTCCTGTCATAACACCAATTTCCGATTTGAAACGCTGTGGCACTAATTGGAACACCGAACCATTTCCCATTCCGAAAGCCATCATAGCGACAAAGAGCATGACTGTTGTCAATGAAAGTGCAGGAAGCGTTGAGATACCTGCCATCATTAAACCAACAACACCGTAAAGAACCATTAACATGCGAATTCCGCCAAGCTTATCTGCGAGCCAACCACCTACGGGACGGAAGAAGCTGCCTCCGATGACGCAAAGCGTTGTAAAATCTGCAGCACGTACAGGTGAAAGTCCATATTGCGTATTAAAGAAAATCGTAAGATAAGATGCCATTCCTACAAAACCACCGAAAGTTACACTGTAGAAAATACAGAACAACCACGAATCCTTCTGTTTCAAAACTTTACCGTACTCTGCAATCGTTTTTGGTGCTGGTTTATTGGGACTATCCTTTGCCAAAATACTAAATACAACCAGGGTTAACGCGATTGGAATCATGGCAATACCGAAAACAACGTGCCAGTCTCCATAATGTTGTGCTAACCGATTTGCAAACAAGGTAGCGAAAATCGTTCCGCTATTGCCTGCCCCTGCAATACCCATTGCTAATCCTTGATACTGCGGCGGGTACCAGCTGCTGGCGAGCGGCAGTGCTGCAGCAAAGCTTGCTCCTGCGATACCAAGCATCAGTGCTACGAAATACATGTCTCCCATTGTGTTAGCGAACTGCCATCCCCAGAATAATGGTATTAGGGTAAGAGAAAGTCCAATCTGTCCTGTTAGTTTAGGACCAATCTTATCTGTTAGTACGCCAAGTACTAATCGTAGGACCGCCCCCCCCAAAGTTGGTAAAGCAACCAAATTTGCTTTCTGTGCGGCATCCAACCCAAAATCTTTGGCAAGGATGACTGCTAGCGGTCCAAGAAGTACCCAAACCATGAAGCTCATGTCAAAATACAAAAATGAACTGAACAAAGACCCTTTGTGCCCCACTTGCATAAAACTTTTCCGATCTACCATGCAATCCCTCTCCTTTTGTGAGGCTTTTCGCCTTCTTTTTGTCCTATCCATTTTTTTGACTGCACGTTGACAGAAAAGGCCGACAAACATACCCTATCAAACACGGGATGTTTATCGGCCTCATTGCCACTGCTGCCACTTCCTCGTGAACAGCATGATAGATGTAGTTTTTTCATTACAATGAACATAAAAAGCCTATCCAGTTACGTATTTGTAAGGGGATAGGCGCCGTTGCCTTCGTCAGGTGGCACATCATTGTGCCGATTTCTTAACTTGATTATACGATGAGCTCAATCCTATGTCAATAAACTTAACACAAAAAAATTATCATAGAGAATCCATGTAGCATATCGACAAATTTCAGGTGCATATGCTATAGTATTGCCGTATAATAATACCAAATAAGACCTAAACCTAACATGTACTTGTCATGAGTTGAAGTTATTCAAGATGGAGGTATTCCCATGTTACAATCATTCATTCTGGTCGACGAGTTCATGACTACTCGCTCAGCTACCTCCGCTGAGCCCTCACATGCTGTTCGAACGGAAGACATTCAAGGAAAAGAATCTTTGCCTGATGAAATCATGAAGAATCTGGGGTTCCGCATTTATACTTCATCTAATATGAAAGAAATTTCCTTTATCATCCCCAAGGTCGATGCTGTATTATTATCAGTAGGTCCTGAACAAGTCACAGATTGGCGTGTACGCTTGCTCGCACAGCGGAGTCTTCCAATGTTCTGGTGGTGTGATACGCATACTTTTCCTTCAAATGAATGTAAGATGGATGCGGGAATTGATGGCTTGATCGGTCCCAGAATGAGCCCTTTGGAAATTCATTGTGCTTTGATACTGGGTGTGAACCATTATTTCCAACGAACCGAGTGGCATCAGGAGCGCGAACAACTGCTGTCCAAACTCGAAGAACGTAAATGGGTTGATCAGGCGAAGCGAATTTTATGCGATATCAAAGGTATCTCGGAAGCTGAGGCTTATGACTTCCTCCGTAAACAAGCTATGAATGAACGTAAGCGTATGGTCGACGTCGCAACCTCCATCGTCAAGGTATATCAGATACTACAGGATCAGAACAAAGGGGGCCGCAAACGATGATATCCTTATTAAAAGAAGTAGGCCGCGGTAAACGCGGAGCCAGAGACCTTTCCTATGAAGAAGCTGCTCAAGCAGCTGAACTCATTCTAACCGGTGCAGCCACGCAAGCTCAGATCGGTGCTTTTCTTGTAGCAGAACGAATTAAAATGGAATCACCTGATGAAATCAAAGCCTTTATTCATGCATTGCGACAACATATTAGCACTTATCCTATGCCTGGAAGTATGGACTGTGCAGGTCCCTATGACGGTCGCACACGCACGTTTATCGCGACATTACCGACCGCATTCGTACTCGCAGCATGCGGATTACCTACTACGCTGCACGGCAGCCCGAGTATGCCGCCAAAATGGGGCATCACCTTGTCCGATGTGCTTGCGGCAATGGGAGTTAATGCGCTTGAAGCATCACGCGAAGCATTGGTTTCTGCTGCAGCGCGAACAGGCTTCTTGTTTACACCGACCGAAAGCTGGTGTGGGCCGCTTGGTGAGCTGCGCGAAATCCGCAAAGAGCTCGGTTTGAGAACCGTGTTCAATACGGCGGAAAAACTGCTGCGCTTCACAGAGGCTCCTTATATGGCAGTCGGTGTGTTTCACGGAACTGTTTTTGAGAAAATCACGAATTTGCTCATTGATATAGGTGTTTCTCGCGGTATTGTGGTACAGGGTATGGAAGGCTCGGAGGACTTAGGTGTCGATAAACGTACACGAACCTACCTCATTCAAGACGGGGCAAGTGAGTTATTCATTGTAGATCCTGAAATTTATGAGCTCATGGTTGAAGTTCCCACCCTGGAATGGACGGCTGAACTGCAAGCAGAGACCACACTGTCCGTACTTCGAGGCGAGGCTGCACTTCCCTACTTGAATATGGTGCTGCTCAACAGTGCTGTTCGTTTGTGGATTTCCCAAAAAGCTGGCTCCATTGAAGAAGGCATCTATATGGCCCGTCATGCGATTGAGCAAGGTGCTGCACTTCAGAAGTATACGGAATGGACCGAAGCGATTAAACCTGTCTCCACCACATAAGCATATACGGCAAAAAGGACGTAATGAATGCTCCTGCATTCGTTACGTCCTTTTTTCATGCTATTTTATTTGCCAATAAACTGTTGTGTAAACATTTTACCGCATGGCCCGCCGTCCACAATGCCTATGCCAATATGCGTGTAATCTTTACTCAGGATATTTGCTTTATGTCCCGGAGAGTTCATTAGTGCTTCATGTGCCGCCCCAACGCTCTGGTTACATGCAATGTTCTCCCCTGCTGCATTATACGTAATTCCGAATTTCTCCATCATATCGAATGGCGAACCATACGTTGGCGAATCATGGGAGAAATATTTGTTATCCACCATATCTTGGCTTTTGAGACGAGCTGTTTTGGTAAGCTCCAAGTCCACTGTAAGTGCTGCGAGGCCGATAGCCACTCGCTCTTTATTCACTAGATCCAGCATTTGCTGCTCTTCCACCGTCAATCCTGACGTTGATGGAACCTGCGGTGCAGGTGTTGGACTTGGTGTAACCGGCGTCGGCGCCGGTGTTGGCACAGGCGTTGGCGTTGCCTTCTTTGGAATCTTCAGATTACCATAAGCCCAAAGTATAGATTGTAAGGTTTGATCGTCGACATTTCCCGTTACTGCCAAACCATATCTACTTTGAAACGCTTTAACCCCTGCTTGTGTTTGATTGCCATAATAGCCTGTAATCGGTCCCGAGTAGTAACCAAGAGATTTCAACATCCCTTGAACCGCGTACACATCAGGCCCTTTTGCTCCTTTACCATACGCAAATACAGTCGTTGTGGAAGCACTGAACAAGACCACACAGATGAGGACTATCCAGATCAACCTCTTTTTGCCTTGTAACATGCGTTACGTTCACTTCCCGTCGTCTTCAGTATCTTCGTCACACGATGGACGATAAGGGTAGCATTTCCTTCAAGGTGATCTTTTATCCAAATCATGAAAATACTATCTATTAAAGTCGTAATTTACATATATCAATCAGAAGATGGAATTCTACACCTAAGGTATTTCTTAAACTCTAGACCGAAATGAATCCAGACCCTAGCTATATTCGATTTAATATTGAAAGGGAGCGAGACGTGTGACATGGTTTACGAAATGGGCTTTTAGTAACAAAGCAGCAGTCATTTTTTTAGTGATATTAATTTTAGGAACGGGAATCGGTAGTTATTTTAAATTGCCGATGGAATTTTTGCCAAGTGCAGATTTCCCGCAGATTAGTGTCACGGTCGTTGGCCAAGGCTATGATGCCAAATCCATGCTAGATAGTGCAACTACACCTATAGAGAAAGCTGTCTCCAGTGTGCCGGGTAAGAAAGAAGTATTCTCCACATCATCCGACGGCTTCATGAAAATTGATATGACATTTGACTCGGATATTAAAATGAAGGATGCCCAAACAAGCGTGCAAGAAGCACTCTCCTCGATTGTTCTCCCTGCGGGCATGTCGAAGCCTTTCGTTATTCGATTAAATACCTCGATGATTCCACTCTCCTGGGTTTCCCTTAACTTCAAAGATGGCATTACAAAACAAAATGTCGAGCTAGCGCAAGAGAAAATTTTACCTGAGTTTCAGAAAATCAGAGGTCTTGCCAGCGTAGTACTTGGTGGCACATCCGTATCTCAAGTAATTATTCATCCCGATAAGGATAAGCTAGCGAATGCGAAATTGCCTGCCCAAGTACTGATGGGTGTCCTTCAAGGGCAGAACGTAACTGTCAATGTCGGAGAAAGACCTATCGATGGCAAAACTAGCGCCATTAAAGTCGTTGGGAACCTGGACGATCTCGATACACTTAACAATTTAACCGTAGCGCCAGGCGTCAAATTAAAAAATGTTGCGACTGTTGAAGTAGCCGCAAACAAAGATACACTAACCCGTATTAACGGCAAGGATTCCCTTACATTGGTAGTAACCAAGGATGCTAGCTCCAATGCGGTTGATATTAGTAAGGAAGTAGATAAAATCTCAAAAGAAATCGCGACGAAATATCCGAATGCGACGGCAGAAGTGATTTACTCCACGGCTGAATCCGTCGTCACTTCCGTTAACAGTATGATGAGAGAAGTGTTGCTTGGCGCTTTATTTGCGACGATCGTAATTCTGATCTTCCTTAGAAACATTCGTTCCACGTTTATTACGATTGTTTCCATTCCATTGTCACTTGGATTAACCTTGTTCCTGCTTTCCCAATCCGGTGTAACATTGAACATCTTAACCCTAGGCGGGGTCGCCGTTGCTGTAGGGCGGCTCGTCGATGATAGTATCGTTGTTATCGAAAATATTTTCCGAAGAACCCAGAAGGCCGAGTTCTCTAAAGAATTAATTATTGATGCAACACGTGAGGTCGCCAGAGCAATTACCGCTTCTACCTTAACAACCGTTGCGGTATTCCTGCCGCTTGGACTTTTGAAAGGCTCATTGCAAGCATTTCTGCTTCCTTTTGCCTTAACCGTTACGTATTCCCTGCTTTCCTCTTTGCTGGTTGCATTAACTGTCGTACCTGTGATGAGCGCTTGGTTACTTCGCAAAACGAAACTAAAAGAGCATAACGAGTCGAAAAGTCTTAGACGCATCTTATCTTGGAGTTTGAATCATAAATTCATCTCAATTCTTGTTTCGCTTATTCTGTTTGGCGGTTCGATAGCCCTTTACTTCGTCATGCCAAAAGGTGCGGTTGGCGGTTCCACGGCAAGCCAGTTGAGTGTTACACTTTCCTACACGCCTGAAACTCCGATTTCAACCGTACGTGAAAAAGCAATGGAATTAGAGAAATTCATGCTCGAACAAAGTGAGCTTGACCATCTTATTTTGCAACAAGGAAATACCGAAGATAATGCCAAATGGGGCAGCGTAGCGCCTCCAACGATTGCAACCTTCCAAGTATTCATGAAGAAAGATGTGGATACGCAGCATTTTATCGACCAAGTGATTAGCCAAAAGCCCAAATATCTCGATGCTGATTTGCAAGCAGGTGGAGGCGGCTTCGATGGAAGCAGCGGTTCTGCCATCACGGTTGATTTAACTGGCGATTCCGCGAAGAGCTTAGATCAGGCTGCTGCGGATGTCATTGCGGCGATTAAAGGTATTGAAGGCGTTGAGAAAGTTACGAGCAATCAAAATGTAACGAAACCAGGCTATACGATTACTGTTGATCCTTCACTAGCTAAACCACAGGAAATTGCAGGTACGATCCGCTCCTTGATGAACCCAACACCGATTGGTTCCATGAAACTGGAGAACAAAGAAATTCCTGTTGTGTTAGATGCTTTGATTAATCCATCGACGGTTTCAGACATATCGAATATTCAAATCATGACAGCAGCGGGTCCAGCTGCCTTGACCTCTGTTGCGAAAATCGAAAAAACAAATGAGTCCAACACGATTCTTCATAAGAATAGTCAACAATTCTTGCGTGTGACGGCACTCGTAGACTCAACTAAACTATCCAAAATCAACACAGAGATCACGAAAAATACAAAGGATCTCAAGCTTCCAGCCCATGTTGCTTTGATCGTTGGCGGAGCATCCGCTGAGCAATCCAGTGATTTTGCCGACTTATTCATGACCATGGGTATTTCCATTGGTATTGTGCTGCTGATCATGGTTATCACGTTTAAATCGTTCCGTGCACCGATCGCAAGCATGGTATCCCTTCCTTTCGCAGCCGTTGGTGCGATTGTCGGGATGATGATCACGAAAACGTCCTTCGACGTTACGTCGATCTTCGGTTTCTTGATGCTAATCGGTATCGTCGTCACGAATGCCATCGTCTTGATTGACCGTGTGAAGCAAAACGAAGAGCACATGACCATTCGCGAGTCCTTGCTTGAAGCCGCGGTTACACGGATGCGTCCCATCTTGATGACAGCAGTTGCTACCATTTGCGCGATGGTGCCGCTTGTCCTTGCCAAGGCCGAAGAAGGCAGCATCGTTTCCCGTGGCTTAGCTGTCGTGGTTATCGGCGGTCTGACTTCAGCAACACTTTTCACGCTGATAATGGTCCCAACGGTATACGAGCTTCTGCATGCCCGCAAAGCAAAACGACAAAGAAGACGACCTGTAACGATTCGATAGTCACGCTAACCACAACAAAAAAGGCGAGCAAGCTGATTTCAGCTTACTCGCCTTACCTATTTCCAATTAATAAACGTCGCGTTGGTAACGTCCTTGCTCTTGCAAGCCATTCAAATATGCTTCAGCATCTTCGCGGCTCAACTTGCCTTCTTTTTCAATAATGTCAATCAGGGTGTTGTGAACATCCTTCGCCATGTTTTGTTTATCGCCGCACACGTAGAAGTAAGCTCCGCGCTCTAACCATGCGAGTAGCTCCTGGCTATTCTCCTGCATTTTATTCTGCACATACACTTTCTGCGCCGTATCGCGGGAGAAGGCTACGTCGATTTTGGTCAGCGCGCCCGCCTTTTGATATTGCTCCAGCTCCTCCTGATACAGGAAATCTGTTGCGGAACGCTGGTCGCCAAAGAACAGCCATGCTTTGCCTGTCGCTTTGCTCACCGCACGCTCTTGAATAAAGGAACGGAATGGGGCAATACCTGTACCAGGACCTACCATGATGATATCATGCTCCGAAGACTCTGGCAGGTTAAAATGTTTGTTAACTTGAACAAAGACCGGAACGGTATCTCCTTCGTTCAGGCGCTCTGCGCACATCACGGAACAAACGCCTTTGCGCTCGCGGCCGTGCGCCATGTAGCGAACAGCACCGATCGTGAGGTGAACTTCCCCCGGATTGGCTGCAAAGCTGCTTGCAATGGAATATAAGCGTGGCGGCATTTTTCTTAATAAAGCGACTATTTCGTGTGCGGAAGCTTTCCAAGGTCCAAATTCGCTCAGTAAGTCAAGCACATCGCGGCCGTCTGTATAAGCCTTCAGCTGCTCCGTATCCGCCACAAGCTGCTTCAACGCTTCATTTTCGGAAAATTCAACTGCTTGCTGAACGATTTTCTTGGACAACAGCGTAAGCTCGAAATGCTTCAAAAGCGCTTCTTTCAAAGGGAGCGTTTCGTTCTGTTTATTAATAACAACCGCCGTGTCCGCATCCCATTTCATAAGCTCAAGGATAGAAGCGACCAACTCCGGATCGTTGTCAGGAACTACCCCTAAGCAATCGCCGGGCACATAGGACAGGCCAGAGCCTTCGAGCGAAAGTTCAATATGGCGTGTTTCTTTGCTGGAGCTTTCTCCGTTTAAATTAAAATTTTTCAACACTTTCGCTTGAAACGGATTGGTTCTGGAAAACAAGGATGGTACTTTTTCGACATCAGTAACTTGCATTTCTACTCACTCCAGAAATTTTTTTATTATTTAGAATAGCACATGCCGCTCAACTTAGAAACGTTTTTTAATTAACCATATTATGAATTTTTAACTTTTTCGAAAAAATTAAACAATTTGTCTTAATTAGAGGCCAAATAAATTACATGTCACTTTATGTAATTTATCAATTCTGTACGCTTTTCTAGAAATATTTCAGTATCTATTTACTAAACAGCTAAAAAGACAAACAGTAACCCCCTTTACTAGTCTGGTGATTACGGTCTGTCTTTTTGTTATTGAAACTAAATTTTTCTACCCATCCCATCTTTTATTTTGGCATTCAACAAATTCTGTGTCAGATGAAGAATAAAAATATACAAAATATATATACCCATATACACAATGAAGGAATACCATAATTTCCAACCTTTATACGTAAACACGTGACAAAGATCAGCTAACCATTCAAAGAATAACGAAAGGAGAGAAAAACCGATGATAAAGAGGATGCGATTCATTCCTTTCAACTTCCATTTATCATAAAAGTACAGAAATAGGTACGCGTATAAAGGATAATTAAAATAATAAATGAAAATATCCATTACCTCATATTTAGCGCTATCACTAACGTCATACATGTCAAAGGGGGTAACAGCTATAAGTGAATCGACTGTCTGTGAAAGAAATACAGTAAATACAACAAATACAGTTATTGATAGTGAAGAGAAGCGTTTTGGAAGCCATATTATTATGATTAGCAAAACAGCAAATGAAAGTAATGTAAACCATTCATTTGTGTCGAATCGCTCAGGTGGGTATAGTATCACAGTTATCACACTTTCTAAGCATTTTTCGGAACAATAAGCTAAAACATAATGATTCAACCAACACGACATACCACACGACGATTGAATACCCAAAATTCCAATCGGTTATTTTCAAAACACCTAGATAATGAAATACAACATACAATCCTGTCAAACCAAAGAACCATAGCCCTAAAAAAAGCATTTTGTTGAGAAAGCGTGTTTTATTGTAAAAAGAAAATAAAAGCCACATAGTTGCGATAGGCATAACAATTAACTGATTTAACTTATAAAAGAAAAAACTGGATAGTGTTTCTGAAAACTCAAATAAACTAAAATTATCAAAGATTGCAGAGTGTAACTGTTCAATTGCAATTACTATAACCATATAGTATGTAATTTTCTCGATAGGTTGGAAAATTTTACCCATTAATTGCAATGTATACACAATCCCAATGCATATAAAAAGCAAAACAATATTCAATATCAGCATGAGTTTAACCTCCGTGGATAAAAAAGATATTTATTGTATAAGATTCCCATGTATGAGTTCCGTATACATGAAGTGTCATCATTGAACCAAGCATTGCGCTTAACAATGCTTAGAAAATTTTAAAAAACAGGACCTATCCAATCTGAAATCGGATAGGTCCTGAATATATGTTATCGTTTACATGTCGGTATAAAAAAATAATCCATAAGATCATTATCCTAATTATTAATACAATGGAACTAGGTGCGGCATTAAGATTTTATTTTGTACAGGATCGGATTCACCGTTTAACCGTTTGATTAACAAATCACCAATCGTTTCCCCAAGCTCCTGAGGATTTTGCATAATGGCAGATAGTTTATGATGAAACAATGAAGAAAATTCAAGATTACCGAATGAAACCACTTCGATGCTGTCCAGCGGTATTCCCAATTGTTGTAAACCCAAATAAACACCGAAAGTCATTTCGTTATTTGCGGAGAAAATAGCGGTCGGCTGATCAGAAAGTTGGCTGAAGTACCGAATAGCTTCAATACCGGATTCTCTGGTGTAATCGCCTTCAATCACTAACTCCTCCGCCGGCGTAATCCCTGCTTCCTCAAGCCCAATAATCGCGCCTTGCCTTCTTTCCCTTGCGGTACTGATCGAATTAGGGCCATTAATAATCCCTATTCGCGTATGTTTCTTCTCCAGTAAATGCTCAATTGCAGACTTCGCAGCGTATATGTTGTCTTCTGTTACTGTATCCAGTTTCAGGTTGGAAAAACGACGGTCTGCCAAAATAACATGTATGCCTGAATCACTGATTGCCTGAACTTGATCCCTATTCTCACCGGTGCCGGCAAGAATGAGTGCCTCGATTCTTTTCTCCGTCAGAAATGAGAGAGCTTCCCTTTCTTTCTCCGGATTCTCTTCCGTGTCGAAAAAGAGCAACTGGTAGCCTTCCTGGAAACAGCGATGCTGAATCGCACGGGCCATTTTCATAAAATAAGGATTCGCCATATCAGGCAACACAATCCCCACACTGCGTGATTTTTCTTGTTTTAAACTTCTGGCTATCGCATTCGGTTGGTAGTTAAATTTACGGATGACTTCCAACACCTGCTGCTTGATATCCTCGCTCACATAACCGGAGTTATTCATCACACGCGAAATCGTTGCAGTAGATACCCCCGCTTCCCTTGCGATATCCTTGATTGTTAATTTACTCAAAGGGGATCCATCCTTTCATCATCGATCGTGAGTCGAATCTCCATGTTAACGTTACCACATTCATATTATCTGGAGAATTTTGTTTCGTCAATAAAGGTAAATGGTTAGTGCGCGTACAACAAAAAGATCGCCAATCTTCCCATCTTAAATGATGGCATGATTGGCAATCTTTTTTCCTTTATTCACACAAATGAAGACTACGTTCCGTTGACAATCCCATGTTGAACAGATGCAGAAACCGCTTGTTTAGCCCATGGAGCAACCCACGAGCCATCTATGAATTTAGACAGAATGGACCGAAAGTCGGGCTATTAATTGCGCACTGTCTATATTCGCTGTTAATACAGTTTGTCCAGCGATATTCACTGTGGATAAGTTAGCAATGTCTCCTTGTTGCTCATTCACAGGTGCAGGCGTATCGGTTTCCTGACTACCACTCTCAGGATCCGGATCGGTTGGCGTAGTTGCCAACGACTCTCTCGTCACATGGATCGTATACTGCTTCGTCGAAGTGTCCGGGGCAGTGACCACGACATTAATCGGATTGAGACCGACGACCAATGAGATCGTATTCGTAGCATCCCCGCTGACAACAACACCTCCTGCAGTATTTTTATGCGTTTCTGATCCGTTTCAAATTTTTCATAACACTCTCTGCATCTTTGCCGAATACATCATGAAGCCGTTTATATTGGATGAATAGGGCATCATAAATTTCAACGTTCTCAGGAATCGGTTTTATCGTTTCCTCCTTGATTCTAGCCATGAAGGACGCAGCCTCTTGGATCGAATGATATCCGCCTGCTTCGGAACCTGCAACAACCGCCGCAAACATCGCTGCACCGATGGCAGGAGTTAGATCTGTATCGGACAACTTGATTTCCATATTGTTCACATCGGCATAAATCTGCATGAGAAGCTTGTTGCGTTGTGGCAAACCTCCGCAAGCATACAATTCATTTACGTCCAAACCGCCCTTGCGAAATGCTTCTACGATTGTGCGCGTACCGAATGCTGTAGCCTCAAGAAGCGCTCGATATATATCTTCCGGCTTCGTGCTGAGTGTCATGCCCAGTATCAATCCTGTCAAGTCCGCATCCATTAATGTGGAGCGATTGCCATTATGCCAATCGAGTGCCAACAATCCGCTTTCTCCCGGCTTCAGCTGTGAGGCCTTTTCCTCCAGTAACTCATGAATGGAAATGCCTCTGTCCCCCGCTTCAGCCTGCAAGTAGGCCGGTACGGATTCATCAACGAACCATCCGAAAATATCGCCTACCGCGGACTGACCGGCCTCGTAGCCAAACAATCCAGGAATGATGCCGTCTTCCACGACGCCGCAAATCCCTTCTACGGCTCTTTCCTCCTCGGCTAGCAGCATATGACAGGTAGAAGTCCCCATCACCATGACCATTTTCCCTGGAGATACAACGCCGACAGCAGGCACAGCCGCATGCGCATCAATATTGCCAACGGCAACGGCAATTCCCGGGCAGAGATTCATTTGCTCAGCCATAGATGGAAGCAGACTTCCGGCTAAGCTGCCCAGCGGCACAACGTCTCCGCGCAGCTTCGTCTCATACAAATCGGCCAATCCGGGATGCAACTTCTCCAGAAAATCACCGGAGGGATAGCCATCGCTTTTGTGCCAGTTGGATTTATAACCTGCCGTGCAGCTGTTTCGGTTCAATTCCCCCGTCATTTGCGCGACGATCCAGTCTGCTGCCTCTACGAATAAGTCAGCCTCTGCATAGATTTCCGGGTCTTCTTTTAAAATTTGCAAGCTCTTCGCCAGCATCCACTCTGAGGAAAGCTTGCCGCCGTAACGCTGCAACCAACGTTCCCCTCGCGCTTCGGCGAGTTTGTTGATCAGCGTCGCTTCCTCTTGCGCAGCATGATGCTTCCATAGCTTCAGCCAAGCATGCGGCCGCTCCTTCCATTCAGCCTTCAGGCAGAGCGGTTGAAACTCAGCATCTACAGGCAGCATCGTGCATGCCGTAAAATCGATGCCAATGCCGATCACTTGAGCCGGATCGATCCCGGAAGCTTTGATTACCGCAGGTACGGAAGTGCGAAGCACTTCCAGGTAATCCTCCGGATGCTGCAATGCCCAATCGGGCTTCAGCTTCGAACCGTTAGAAGGTAGGAACTCATCGATGACGCCATGGCGATAAGGAGTCACATCCACAGCTTCCTCGCGTCCATTCTGGATGTCGACGAGCACCGCGCGCCCCGATTGTGTACCATAGTCAATTCCTATTGTAAAAAGCCTGCTCTTTACTGGCATAAGTACCTCCTACAAAAATTTAACGATATAACGGTCCGAAATTCGCACATGCGCGGAAATCGGCACTTGCAGGCTCCATGACGCCAAATGCTGTCCACGTGCTCGGACGGAAAATACGATCTTCCGCGACATTATGCATGCAAACCGGAATGCGCAGCATCGATGCCAGCGTAATCAAATCGCTGCCAATGTGACCGTAGCTGAGCGCGCCATGATTAGAGCCCCAGTTGTTCATTACCGTGTACACGTCCTTGAAAACTCCTTCACCTGTAAGGTTAGGAACGAACCAAGTTGTTGGCCATGTCGGATTCGAACGTTGGTCGAGCTTGTCGTGCACGTGATCCGGTAATTCCACCGTGTAGCCCTCAGCAAGCTGAAGAACCGGTCCAAGCCCTTTGATTAGATTGATTCGAGCCATTGTAACCGGCATACCTTCGCGTGTCGTAAAGTCGGTGGAATACCCGCCACCTCGGAAGAAATCCACGGCTGGACACCAATTGGTTGCTTCTAGACACTGTTTGACTTCATCCTGTGTAATTTCCCAGAACGGCTTCATGGCAGGCTTACCGTCTTTCTCCTGTCTTCCGGTTCCATCCAGCGCCGCAGGACCGGAGTTAATGAGATGAATAATGCCGTTCGCTGCTGATCCCGTCAGTTGATGTCCCGTTACGCGTTTCACCGCATCTGGACTCCAATAAGTACGCACATCGGCAAAAATTTGCGCGCTATCTGTTAAAAGATGACCGAAAAGCATCGTAATTCCGTTGAGTGTATCATTCTCTGTAGCCAACATGAAGGGTTCGCGAATGCCGTTCCAATCGAAGGAGCTAGTCAGAATTGCTTCCATGAAGTCACCGTTCGGGAAGTGATCCGTCCAGGCCCGTTGGCCTTGGAATCCTGCTGCGATCGCGTTGCGGCCGAGCGCTTCTTCGCCGTAACCCAAATGTGCGAGCTTCGGATTGCCCACCATCATATCTCGGGCGATCAGCGTCATTTTCACCACAGTTTCCCAATCGCCTTGTTTCTGATCATCTGTTCTTGTCAGATGAGGAGGGTTCACATCCTGCCCGATTTGACAGTTTTCTTTCGTCCAGCTGAGGGCTCTCTCAAACTCCTCTGGATCGTAGATACCTCGTTCCAATCTGCGCACGAATTCGCTCATATCGACGTACTCGTTTCTCATGCCCAAGTAATTCTGGAAGAAGTTCTCGTCCACGATGCACCCTGCAATCCCCATCGATACAGATCCCATCGATAGGTAGGATTTCCCCCTCATAGTTGCAACAGCAAGACCCGCTTTGGCAAATTGCAGCAATTTGGCCTGTACATCCTCAGGGATAGAATTATCCCCCATATCCTGCACATCTTTGCCGTAAATACTGAAAGCAGGCAGCCCTTTCTGGTTATGAGCGCTTAAAGCTGCCGCCAAATATACGGCCCCAGGTCGTTCCGTTCCATTAAAGCCCCAGATTGCTTTAGGCGTATGTGGATCCGTGTCCATCGTTTCTGTCGGGTAGCACCAGGAAGGAGTAACCGTAATCGTTACCCCGACGCCCGCGCGCGCAAATTTTTCTGCTGCCTGTGCAGCTTCCGCAACTCCTCCGATACAGCTGTCCGCAATAACGCATTCAACGTTCAACCCGTTCGAATGTTTCAACTGGTCACTCAAGAAACGAGCTACCGTAACGGCCATGTCCATTGTGACATCTTCTAATGACTCGCGAATCCCACCTCTTCTTCCATCAATGACAGGACGAATTCCGATTTTTGGCATAGAACCTTGCAACCGATTTTCAACTTTAACATTATTCATGTCGATCACTCCATTATTTATAAAATTTTGTGTATTACTGGTTTTTACAAGTGAAAAAAGGGAAAATTCTTCTTGATGTGTAAACGATTACGTAATCGTTTACACATATTCTAATTCCGAAAACCTTCGTCTGTCAATCCTATTTTGTTTATTCATTCCATGCATTTTTCGAGTATAAAAATAGTCTCCGCCGCCTAAAAAATTTCCCGTTACATCGTCGCTCTCTTTGCGCTTATACTGAAGTATTCGCGGGTTGTATAGATGCAAAGAAAAGTTGTTTGCATGTACCCAAACATAACTAAACAACCTCCGTTTACAAGGCTAATATTATCAGACTATTTACCAATTATCTTTGTTCGTATTTGTTATTCATTATCCATTCTTGCTATTCGCGGAAACAAATACGTACTTTGTCGGGTACGTACAATCAAAAAGCACTCACACCCATTGACAAAGTACACTTCCTTATCTTAAACTAAATTTAGTACCAAGTACTAATATCTAGTGCTAATATTTTCATTCTAAAGGAGTGTTAACTCATGCCTTCCTCCATTCCCTTACAAGCCCGAATTTCAGCCATTGGCACCTATGTGCCTGAGCACATTTTGACTAACGATGAGCTTTCCCGCATGGTGGATACGAACGATGAATGGATCATCCAACGCACTGGCATTCGAGCACGCCGAATAGCCGGAGCGCATGAGTTCTCCAGCCATTTATGTATAGCAGCCGTACAAAATTTGATCGATCGATACCCAAGTTCCCTCGACGATGTCGAACTCATCATCGTGTCCACACATACGCCGGATTTATCGTCAACGCCAGTAGCGTGTCAGGTTCAGGCGCACTTCGGCATCCAGGCCGCGGGAGCCTATGATCTCAACGCGACATGTGCCGGCTTCACCTATGCACTGCATACCGCTAGTGCACTCGTTGCCGCAGGCGTGCATCACAAGATTCTCGTAATCGGCGGCGATGCCTTATCCAAAATCACAGATTACACAGACCGATCCACCTGCATTTTATTTGGTGATGGCGCTGGCGCAGTTGTTGTTGAGCGTGAAGAGGCTCAGCCGGCCTTTCTTGCCTATCACATGGGATCAGATGGTTCAGGCGCCAAGCATGTATACCGGACAGGACTGGCTACAGAGCTAAATGGCGATCCTCTGCTAGGGGAAGGGAAGCTTGTCCAGAACGGTCGCGAAGTGTACCGTTTCGCAGTTTCAACCGTACCGCAAGGTATCGAGATGCTGCTGCAAAAAAGCGGTTTGCCGCTCACGGCGATCGATTGGTTCATCCCTCATAGCGCGAATCTGCGCATGATTGATTCCATCTGCGAGAAGAGCGGTATCCCGATTGAAAAAGCGCTGTACAGCCTTGAATACTTCGGCAACACTTCTGCGGCTTCTATTCCACTTGCACTGGATTTGGGAATTAGAGATGGGAAAGTACAGACCGGTGACACCTTGTTACTTTACGGATTTGGTGGTGGATTGACACACGCAGGTTTAATCGTACGCTGGGGTTAAGTTCGTTTGCATTCGCTTGAGGTTGTATTCATGAGGCTACAATCGCTTATTCTTCCAAGGCTTACTTGGCTTTCCACTAACACGCTTACGAGTACCCTTATTCGCTAATTTCAACATCATAGCATGTTGGTAATCGCTTATCGTCTTCAAATGATCAGCAACATGGCTGGTTAACTGCTCTGAACCCACTATGTGATCCGCCACAGATTCCATGATTCGGCATAAAGCTCGCTGGCTCCTCGCCAGCGAGATCAACATATGCAGTTCCACGCGCTCCCGGTTCCATTCCTTCACAGCTTCTCATCCTCACCAAACGGAAGCGCGCCGCCAAATCCCATATCGTCGTCGGACCCTAAGCCTATTGCGGAACCTGAAGATTGTTTCCCAAGCAACGCCTTCATCTGACGATTTAGCGCATTTTCCATCTTCGTTAAACCATCTATAAGTTCAATGACACTCTCATGAATTTGGCCAGTTACTTTCATTTTATGGTCATGCCCTTCCAGATTAGTCGTGTTGATATGCTGACAAATCCAGTTTTGCGACTTCGAAGCTTCAACGACTCTTGCTTCCAGCATCAGACTTATTTCGGATTGCAGCTTGCCTGTCGCATCTAACATTTGCATATAGAGATCCGTTCTATCCAAGGTCATTCCCTCTATTCCTCATCAGTTACATCTATTTCCTTCATAACTAATTCCGTTTGCATCGCCATAGCTTCTTCCAATTCAGCGAGGCTGTTTAAATACGCCGTTACATTTTTAGTTAATTGTAAAGCCCGCTTCTGCAGCATCTCTAGTCCTGCAAACTCAGGATGAGAATCAGGCAGATCTCCTGCAATGGCCGCCATTTGTGTAGACACATGCCGATGTGTTTCCAATATTCGTCCCATTTGGCTATGTGATGCAGCAATTTGAGAAATAATGTTCGTCACCCGCTCCTCCACACTTACTCCTCCTACAACCTTTTTCACTCTACGTTATGCTGCCAATTATGAAATGGTGCCTAAATAAACTGAAAGGGATCGACGCCCCATTTATGAATAAATTTTTTACGATTGCGTCGCAGCAGCAGGATCTTAGATCGACGGCTATTTTTTCGAAAACTAACACTTCCACGATGATAAACGAAACAATCGCCTGCTATGAGCAGCTGATAGCCCGCTAATCGCGCACGGTAGGAGAAGTCATCATCTTCGTAATAGCCAGGTGCAAATCGTTCATCCAACACACCTACCTGCTCAACCAGCTTCCGCTTAAATAACAAACAGAAGCCAACCAAGCGCTTCGTTTCCCGCCATTTCCCAGGATTTACATGATGATAGATGTGGGCCATGTTCGAAATACCAGTGAAGGGGATACGGATCTTTTGTTTGCCTTTGACATAGTTGGAGACGGGACCTACCATCCCTATGTCTTCTCGACTGTATAAGCAGTTCAGTAGCTTGGGCAGCCAATTAGGCGTTACAATCGTATCGTTATTCAAAAGCATTAACGAGTCACCTTCCGCTAAACGCAACCCGTAATTACAAGCAGCTGGAAACCCGAGATTAGCTGGCAGCGCCACAAACTTGATATTCTCATTGCGGCAGTAAGTCAATGTACCGTCCCCAGAGCCATTATCCACAACAATAATTTCATAAGGCATGGTAGTATGCTCACGGATCGATGCAATACAAGCTTTCAGCAAAGCTAGCCCATTAAACGTAGGAATAATGATGCTCGTTAATTGCAAGTTCATGCCTCCTCGCTAATGTGCCATTTTCAATTCCTATTGCTGCATTTTGAAGAGACGGAAGCAGCTCATCCGCATTAAGCACCTTGTCCCCTTCTATGAAAAGCAAGAAATCCGACCGCGATATCCTCGCAGCCAGAGCTCTTGCGACATCTGGTTCGATTCTTTGAGGATCATGAATAACAATGGCACCGGAATGTCTTCTAACCATATCTAGCGTACGGTCTACAGAACCGTGAACAATGACGATAATCTCCCTAAGCGGTAACCGTTTCAATGGCTCCAACACCTGCTCTATCGTTCCTTCTGCATTGGAAGCTATGATGATCGCACCAACAGGATGGACACTTGTCCTATTTACCCTATCCAAAGATCTCTTTCGCCTAGGAATGAATCGGCGTTTTGGTTTCTTAAGGAGCACTCGTTTGCTTCCATGCCTTAAGGAAACCTGCCCCCTCATTCGTTTCTTCCTGTTCCGTTTTTCCAACTGGGCTCACCTCATAACTTGGCTTTAAGCAATCGTTGGATGCGTAAGCTCCCATGTATATCCTTCTGAGAAGCCAATTCCATAGCCCGTATTGTAAGCTTCATTGAATGCACGATCATAGGCCAATTGGGCTCTCCTGGCTCTTGGACTTTGGATCATTCGTCGTGGGGCTTTGCGGCGACGAGCTACGATTCGACTCCCCTTGCGTCTAGGAAATCGGATCAGACGACGAACTAATCGGCGTTTCCCCTTCCGCTTTGCGAGTGGCCTCAAACGTCGAATGGTACGTCCTTTTTTTCGAACAATGATTCGTTTTTTAGGCCCCGCCTTTCTTGGTGATGCCACACGCTTTTTCTGAACCTTTCTACTCACGGTCAGCTTGCGAACCTTTCTTTTCGTGATCAAATGCTACACCTCACTTTTCTAAAATAGTTCTCTTGTCAAACCTTTATCTAGGTCCAAAAATGACGGAAAGCATCGTAATAAGCCGATTCGTATAGGTATGATCTCGCATCGTGCGATAGAGACTACGCATAGCTATTTGCTTACGCTCCTCTTCGTGATTTAAATAATGATTCATCTTGTGAAGCATTTCTTCTGGTGATGCATACGTCACGATGTCATAGTCTGGCGTATAGAAATTAACTAAATCATCCCGAATGTCCGTCAATTGAAAGGCGCCGCAACCAGAAATTTCAAATGTCCGCGGATTAGGTGAGGCAGCGCTAATGCGGCGAGAGTTGTGGTTATACGATTGGTCATCGAAGGCTCTATGCATATTAATGACAATTTTCGCCCCATTGTAGAACGTGGCGGTTTGATCTGGCGGCATCCACGTATTCAATTGAATTTGAGGTGCAAGCAGACGATATTTCTGCAGCCGTTCCCACCAAATTCCTGAGATAATGATACGTTTTCTCGCTAAAAACGGTGCAATCTGATTGAACACGCCAACGCGGTTCCAGTATGCCGAGCCAATAAAACAAATATCGCGGTGGACACCATTTGGCACTGGTCTTGGTCGAAACATTTCCGGTTGAAAGGCTAGAGGTAAATAATGAACCTGCTGACATCCCATCTCCCGATAAAACTGTACACAATTCACTTCCAAGGTAAATACATAATCATAGTGCCTCGCATAGGCAGTCGTAATATCTGTGTAATAGGGATCATCAGTTAGCCATATAGCAGTCCGGATGCCCATATGGCGAACCCGATCAACAACATTCTGGGAGAGATTCATCCCCTCTAAAACAATCATCACATCTGGTCGGTGCCTCGCTGCAAGCGTTTCGATATTGGCTTTTGGATTCCCAATACGGATCGGATCGTTGTCACAGTTTCCTATAATCAACTCGCGAACTATAGGACGAAGGCCGTTAATAACGGCGAGATCCAATGGCTCGTAGGGGTACCCTTTGCCCGATGTAACAAACAACACACGTACGTCCCAGACAGGACTTGGCGCACGATCACGAGCCGCTTTTTGCATGATCGCTTCACATTGTCCCATCCTGACTCCATTAGCGCGACCTAATTGATTACCATCAGCAAGTCCGCGCTCCCGAGCATGCGCACTATTGATAAAACTCACAACTCTCACTCCCTTCTAAGCAAATACAATGTCTAACAACTTAACTAAACGAGATGCAAACGAATGTTCCATTCGTGTTCTTCTCATTCCATTAATCGCAATACGCAATCGGTCTTCCTCATGAATTAAATAATGACTTATTTTATGAAGAAGCTCTCCTGTATGATGGAAGGTTTCGATTTCATGTCCAGGTTGATAGTGCTGTTCCAGATCATGGCGATAATCCGTTATTTGCAAGGTTCCACATCCCGCAATCTCATAGGTTCTCGGATTAATGGAACATCCCGGTATATTTCTGCTGTTTTTATTGTAGGTTTCATCGTACGTGAGTCGGTGAATATTCAGGACGATTTTGGCACCGTTATAATACTTTACTGACTCTTCGACCGGAACCCCATGCAGATTAATCCCTTGTTGAAGCAGCGCGAAGTGATCTAATTTATCCCATAGTCCCCCGGCAATGACTACTTTTTTCCCTATTAAGAAAGGGGTTAACTCATTGAAGAGGGCAATTCGGTTTGGAAAGCCCGTACCAATGAAGCAGATATCGCTCCGGTAGTTTGGGCTGATATGCTGAGGTTTAAACACAGTTGGGTTAGCCGCCAAAGGCAAGTAGTGAACTTGACCGCAACCAAGCCCCTGATAGAAGGGTACACAGGACATTTCGTGTGTAAAGACGTAATCATAATGTGGGGCTAACGGGGCCGAATGATCAGTAAAATAGGGATCGTCTGCAAACCAAATAGCGGTTCGAATTCCCATCTGTCTTACTTGATCCACTTGATTGGCATGATCAACTGGAAAAACATGAAGCCCATTCATGACAAGCACCAGATTCGGTTTAAGCTCATACGCTAAGCGAAGCATATCCGCCGCCGTTGCAGTATAGGCAACTCGAACTGTTTGCTTTAAACCCTGAATAATTCCGTTGTCAATGGCATCGAAGATGCCTTGGACAATAAATAACACACTTGCTTCTCGAAGCGGAATAGGTGCTGGATAACAGGTGTCGAGGGCAAACTGGCATCTGCCCATACGAAAGCCGCTTTCCCGACCAGCCTGAAATCCCTGACTGCGCCCCTCCGCAATACGGTTACGAATCACCATGTATCTTTCACCCTCTTAGCCCTAACAGCTGTATCGTAATAATCTACCTGTAGAAAGAAATCCAGTGCCGATCGCCAATCTCGCATTGGCTCAAACCTGTTGCTTTGCATAGCTTTGTGTGCAAATGCCGTATACATGGGTCTTTCTGCTGGCGCTGGCGGGAAAGCATGCGTAGGCACAGCCTGTAGGGAGATATGTGTCATGCCAGCCGCTTGGAGGATATGCTTGGCGAATTCATACCTAGAGCATACGCCTTGATTGGAGGCATGATAGAGACCATATCGGTCCGTCTCGATGAGTTCACGAATGAAAATGGCCAGATCCAAGCAATAAGTGGGAGATCCAAATTGATCATCCACGACGGATAGCGTCGGATTCTCACGTGCCTTCTCCAATACTTTGGTTACAAAATTGATTCCTTTCAGACCATATAACCAAGAGGTTCGTACGATAAAATGTTTCAAGCAGATCATCGCGACGAACTTCTCCCCAAGAAGCTTAGATTGTCCGTAGATATTAAGCGGATTCGGTACATCGTTCTCGTCATAGGGCCTTGACTTCGTTCCATCGAATACATAATCTGTACTGACATAAACGAGCTTGGCCCCAAGGAACTCACAAGCTGTCGAGATATGGAGGGCACCTAATGCATTCACTTGATAGGCAGACTCCTTCTCCAATTCAGCCCTATCTACATTCGTATAGGCAGCAGCATGCACTACAACGTCCGGTCGTTCGTTCAACAGCTTCTCCATGACTGCTTGCTCATCTCTAATATCCAGTTTCTCTTTCTCCCATGAGACGACCTCATGCATGGGACTCAGTACACGCTTAAGGTCATAGCCTAGCTGCCCGCCGGCGCCTGTAATGACGATTTTCAAGTGTGATCAGCTTCTTTATCTACACGGTACGAACCGTCTGCAATACGGGCGCACCACTCGGTTTCACTTACATACCACTCCAGTGTCTTTTGCAGGCCATCCTCAAATGAGTAAGCCGGCGTCCACCCTAACTCACGACGTATCTTCGAGCTGTCGATGGCGTATCGCCGATCATGTCCAAGTCGATCCGCTACATATTGTATTAATGACTCGGGTTTGCCCAACAGCTTCAAAATGCTCTGGACAACCTCCAAATTCGTTCGCTCATTCTGTCCGCCAACGTTGTAGACCTCCCCAGGCACACCCGCTTCAATCACCCGTTCAATGGCAGAGCAATGATCGTCTACATACAACCAGTCTCGTACATTCAATCCATCACCATATAGGGGTATCGTTTCATTGCGCAGCGCACGTGTAATCAATAGTGGGATTAGCTTCTCGGGAAATTGGCGGGGACCATAATTGTTGGAGCAACGTGTAATCACAGCTGGAAATCCATACGTTTCATAGTAAGCTCTTACTAGCAAATCAGAGCCCGCTTTACTAGCTGAATAAGGAGAATTCGGCGCAATTGGCGTTTCTTCACTGAAGGCTCCTTCAGACCCAAGTGATCCATACACTTCGTCTGTAGATATATGAATAAACTTTTTAACCTGACCTTGACGTGCGGCCTCAAGCAAGATTTGGGTGCCAACCACATTCGTTCTCACAAAACTGCCGGGGTCATGAATACTCCGATCCACATGCGATTCAGCTGCAAAATGAACAACCACATCGACCCCTTGCATCAGTTTCATCATGAGCACCTCGTCACCAATATCACTTTGCACAAATTGATAACCAACTTGACCATCAAACAGCCCAGCATTGTCCCTATTCCCTGCATACGTAAGTAAATCAACATTGATTATTTGATCATCTGGATGATGTTTCTTCCAATAATGAATGAAATTACTTCCAATAAAGCCCATGCCCCCTGTCACAAGCAATGACTGCATTAGCTGTACCCCTTTCTTACTAACAGAGTGGCCTGAAAGAGCGATTCATGCGTGCCCGCGTCAATCCACCAACCTGTCAAGAACATATGAGCGAGCGTGCCTGTGGCTGCATACACATTATTGACATCCGTAATTTCCATCTCGCCTCTTGCCGAAGGTGATTGTGATTTAATAATCTCAAATACAGAAGAGTCATATAAATAGATCCCCGTCACAGCAAATGGAGAGGTCGGATTCTCCGGCTTCTCTACAATGCGTTCAATCCGGTTGTACCTCATCGTTGCTACGCCATATCTGCGAGGATCTTCCACCTCTTTTAAAATGACCATAGCCCCTTCGTCCTGCTGGTAAAAGGTTTCAATCATGGGCTGAAGTGGATCTCGGAATAAATTATCTCCCAAGATAACCACAAATTTCTCACCCTCCCCCACGAAGTCTTCTGCCAATGCCAAAGCTTGCGCAATACCTCCTGGTTTCTCTTGAATCTTGTATGTCAGATTCACGCCAAACGGGTCACCGCCGCCCAAGTAGTCTACATATAAGCTCGCAGATTGTTTCCCAGTAATGACAAGAATATCCTGAATGCCTGCCTGACTTAGTTTATCAATGGCATATTGAATCATGGGCAGATCACCAACTGGAAGTAAATGTTTGTTGATAATATGCGTTAAAGGGCGTAACCGACTTCCAGTTCCTCCTGCAAGTACGACACCTTTCACAAGTCATCCCCCTTCACAAACGTTCGTATGTTTGTTTCGTATGGTGCGTAGTCACATCCATTTCTACTATCATATGCTTTCGTGATAGACGGAAATTGGACGATTACCCCTAAATTGAAAATTGGTCATCTATCTATCGAATAGCAAAAAAATAACAAAAAAACAGTAGTCTCGCATAGGGTGCGAAACACCGTTTTTTTGTTTTCTGATGCAAGGACTAGCACCTTACATCGATTAATGACTCTTACCGATTGCCATCCAATTCACAATGCCTTGTTGATCGGGTGAAAACTTGGCTCGGATAATGGACAGCACCGCGCTGTCTGTAGCCTTTTGACTGACAATGACATAACAAGCTGGATGATTCGTGATCGCTGTTAACACATAATTCGTATTCTCATATTCCTCTTCAAAATGGAGTGCCAGCTCAATGGTCTCATCCTGAATCTTCATAACAAATGGCTCAAGACCAAACTGCTGCAACACATTTCTTTGCCCGGAGGAGGTGCGCACAACACTATCTGCCAATTTCGTCACTGTAATCGAGGCATCTGCGACATGTTCATTCGTGATAACCCCAGCTTGCAGCTTAGTTCCATCAACACTGCCCGCAGCTAGATGAAAATCAGTTACCGCTCCCTGCGCCAGCTTATAACTGTCTACACTGCCATCAGCTAGTTTAGCTGTATCAATCGCGCCGTCGATAATTTTGCTGCCATCAACACTGTTAACGGATAGCTTTGATCCTGAAACAGCCTCATCTGTCAGGTGCTCGGTATTCACCGCTCCGAATACGAGTTTACTGCTGTCCACACTACTAGGAGCTAACTTATCAACCGTAACGGCTTCGTCTTGCAGGTGCTTGCTTCCAATCACTTTATCGGTCAGCTTTGAACTGTCTACACTGCTATCTTGCAGTTTCCACCCATCAATTGAACCAGGAGCAAGATGGCTGCTTGTCACAGAACCCAAGGAGAGCTTCAATCCATCAATGATAAAGTCCGATAAATGCTCTCGTTGAATCGCACCATAGATAATTTTACTGCTATCGACACTTCCTGGTGCCAGCTTGGAGGCATCAACGGCTTGATCCGTCAGATGCTCACTGTTCACAGCACCTTCAGCCAGCTTGCTTCCATCCACGCTTCCAGGCGCCAATTTGGCTCCGTACACGGCATGATCTGCAAAATGATAGTTCTGCACAGAACCAGACATCAGTTTGCTGCTATCTACCGAGTTCACAGCCAACTTTTCACTGTCAATTGCGCCCGCCAGGAGATGCTGATTACTCACGGAACCATGCGCCAGTTTCGTACCATTCACTACGCCTAGTGACAGATGTTCGTCTGTAATCGCGCCAGGCAATATTTTCGAGCTGTCTACACTTTGATTCGCCAGCTTCGTACTAACGACCGCTCCTTCTGCTAGATGCTCACTGTTGATCGCCCGAAAAGCAACCTTCGAGCTAATAACGGAGCCATCCGCCAAATGCCTGGAAACTACCGCAGCAGGTGCAAGCTTACTGCCATGTACACTTTCATTCGCCATTTTCGAGGCCGTGATAGCACCGTCAATAATATGCTCTGAATTCACCGCTTTGTTCGCAATTTTGGCACTATTTACACTTCCATTAGCAAGCTTATTGGACGTCACCACCTCATCCTCTAGCTTAGCGTTCGTTATGGCTTGATCTTCAATGATCTTCGTAGTCACTGATTCCGCCTGAAGATGCTGTGTGCCTACTGCTCCATTCGCAAGCTTCTCTTCGGTGACTGCACCGTCGGCTAAGGTTTCTGTGGAGATTGAACTTTCCATCAGTTTACTGCCAACTAAACTTCGATCTGCGAATACATCCAGGGTAATAGATCCTTGTGCCAAATGATCGGAAGTAATTGACCCTGATTTAATATGAACACCTTCGATAATCTCATCTTGCAAATGGCGTGATTCAATGGACATCGGAGCGATCTTCGCCGTTGTTACGGCTTCCTCAGCAAGCTTACTCGTCGTAATGCTTTCTTCCTGAATATGCCTAGTTGTGATGGCTTCGTCTGTAATATGGTTGCGATGAATCGCGTGCAAATCGATTTGTTTCTCACCAATCGCTCCTTTGGCGATGTGGCCCGTAGAGATAATCTCTTCCTGCAAATGAGCAGCAAGGATGGTGCGGTAAGCAATTTTATTCGAGGTGATACTCTCATCCTTTAGTTTTGAGTTGACTACACTTCCCTCTGCCAATTTATCTGTAATAACGGACCCTGCAGCAATTTTGGAACTAGTTACCACATTTTCCTCCAGATGCTCGGTCCGAATCATATGTGAACCAATATGTTTGGCGTTGATGGCACCTTGTGCCAGTTTATCCGCAGTGACCGCACCGTCTTGCAATTTGCTGCTAGAAATGACTCCATCGTTCAAGTGGACAGACTCAATAGCTTCCGGTGTTATATGTCTGCTTGCTACGATCTTCTCGCCTAATTTCGTGACGGTAATCGCTCCATCTTGAATAAGCTTCGTTTCTATGGTGCCTTCTCCAATATGTTTAGTCCGAATGGCTTGATCAGCAATGTGGTAACTAGTTACCTCAGCACCTTCAATATGAATACCCCTCACCGCGGATTGTGTGATATGCATTGAATCTACGGCATGCGGAGCAAGCTTAGCACTTGTTACAGCCTGATCGGCAAGTTTGTCACTAATAATGGAGTGATTTCTTAGATGTTCCGTCTGAATACTCTCGCCCTGAATATGCATAGAACTGATACTGCCACTCGCTAGTTTATCTTCCGTGACAGCACCCTCTCTAATTTTCGCAGAGGTGATGGAAGCGTCCATGAGCTTAGCTGTATCAACAATATAATTAGCCAAATGCTTCGTCTGTACAGCACCACTAAGAATCTTATCTGACGTGATCGCTTGTTGATCAATCAATTCACTTGTAATGATCATTTCCGATAAATGTTGTGGTAAAATGGCACCGTCTGCCAATTTCGCGCCATCCACCGACTTATCTGCAATTTTAGCCGTTGTAATACTGTTATCGAGCAGCTTTCCAGCAGGCAAAGTATTATCTTGAATTTTGTCTCCCGCAATACTGTTTGGAGCAACATGTTCATCATGAATGGCCTGGTTGGCAATTTTAGGACGAGTTACGCTTGCCTGAGCTATTTTGGAATGTTCGATGGCTCCATCCTTGATCGATCTGGCTCCAATGCTAAACGGTTTTATCTTCGTATCATCGATCGACCGGCTTGCAATTTTGTCCCATGTTACTGCTTCATTTACAATGTCGTCCGTATAGACAACTGGGTCAACGAATTTCCCCGTTTTTCGCTCCGTTAATAACAAATCAGGTGTGATTTGCTCTGTAACCTTGGAGACATGCAAGATTCTGTTTGCCTCTGGCTTCTCTGTCCTCTCTGTTTTCTCAGTCTTCTCTGTCGTCAATGGATTCGGTTTCGCGATTAGTCTGGGTTGTTCTACTACTATGTCTTGCTTTATTGGTGCTTCATCGAGCCATTTTAATTCATTCAAGTTAGAGTTTACTTTATGCACGTTCGCTTTCTGCACGTTCGCTTTCTGGGTAGTGCTACTCTTACGCTTATTCATATGACTCCTCTCCATTCGCCAAGATTTATCATTGGTAACATATTCATTCTCACCTTAATAAGTACATTAGCCCCCAAAAATGTGCACTCACCTAGACAAGAGCCGTTTCCTTCAACATTTGATTGTACAACGCTGACCTCACCTCAGCAGCTCTCTGCCACGTGAACAGTTTATCAACCCGTTTAATGCCGTTTTCCCCCAACTTGCGCTGCAGGCTTTCGTCTTTCAGTAATCGTATGACACGCTCTGAGAGCTCCGCTTCAATGGCACCCGGTTCTATTAAATAGCCGGTTTTGCCATCTTCCACAACCTCTTGGATCCCGCCTACTCTAGTTGCAACAACGGGAACACCAGTAGCCATAGCCTCCACATTGACAAGACCAAAAGCTTCCTTCCCAATCGAAGGGACAACAAATACATCAGCGATTCGCACCCATTTGGGCATTTCTTGATGCTTCACATACGGAATAAATTGGACATGGTTAGGCATCGTCTTCGCTGCTTTAACTAATTGAGATACATACTTAGTTACTTTCTTAGATCCATAAAAAGCACTCCCAACGATAACGAGCTTGGCGCTTGGTTCACTCTTTATGACACTTTTCATCGCTTTCAGCAGATGATGAACACCTTTCTTTGGAATCAATCTACCCACAAATAAAATAATTTTGCGATGCTCACAATCTAGTCCTTTACGCATTTCGCTACGAGATTTGATGCCTTCATTCGACCATTTGGAAGTAAATTGAGCAGCATCAACACCTAAATAGTGCGTAACTATTTTATGGGCAGCACTCGGTACCTTTTTTTGCAGAAACCGCTTAAGAAAGTCGCTATTAACGATAATGACATCAGCAGCACGCAAACAAACGGTTAACGATGAATTCGAAATATATGGCTTTGTGATAAATGACGTAGAGTGGAGGACGAGACTTAATATGGCGTGGGGAAATCGTTTGCGAAGAAAGGGCAGGAAGCGTGGCCGATTATCCACTTGAATAATACCAGGACTTAACGTGGAGATCTGTTTAGCTACATGGTTCATATAGGCAGTTTGCCCCTGATAAGGTACTCGCTGATACGTTACACCCTGCCGAATTTCCTTCCATGGTTGATAGGATGCTTTCCTTCCAAGTACCACTACAGGCATATACTTCACCAATTGCTCCGCAGTCTTCTGAACCACTTGCTCAACCGAGCTACTAGTCCCTGATGGTATAGGAAAGGATCCTGGTGTGACGATGACAAGACGGTTCGATTTGGGCTTCCGTTTAGTCTTCAACTTCTAACCCTCCTGGATAAAATGAGGCTCAGCTCCCCCATTTTGCTACTTCCTTCTATACATATGCGGATAAAGTGGTAAAGCATAGGCATCTGTCCTTGTTTTAGAAGAAAGTATCAGCATTTGTACAAACAAGTCGTGTTCTTTTTCCATAAACTAAGAGTGATTCCATTTTCGGCAGATATTCAAGCCCCAATTAGCGAGGGAGTGAAGTCAATGAGTAATCCCTATGTGGGTATTTTAGTTAACGATTCCTTGTTTGCAGGTATTCCTCTAGGGAACACACAGTACGAAGCCATTCGATTTTACGAGGAAGCTTGTAAACTCTATGGCCTAACGCCTTGTTATTTCCGAATTCATGATGTTCATATGAAAACAATGAAGGTACATGCCTATGTAAAGGATGGCCAACATTTCAAAAGAAAATGGTCTGATCTCCCTAAAGTCATTCATAATCGTGCCATTTATTTGGACTCATCTTCAGCGCGAATTTTGGAAGCATGGACACAGCGAGGCGTTACGCTGTTTAATCATTGGAACCGCTATAGCAAGATGCGTATACATGATATCTTAATGAAAAATGAAAGCATTCGCCCCCATCTCCCCTGTACATTTCCCGCTACAATTGAAAATGTGAAAGCCATGATGGATTCGTTTGACTCACTCATTATCAAGCCAACCAATTCAAGCATCGGACGCGGTGTGATGAAATTAGAGCGACAAGGGAATTTGTGGAAACTCGTATATCCAGTCAACCTGAAGCTTACGAACCGGACTTGGCGGACGCTCAAGTTCCGTCAACACTTACCCCAACTTCTCCGCCGTCGGATTGTACGGAGCAGCTATATGGTTCAACAATGCTTGCCTCTTGCCACGGTAGATGGATCTCCCTTCGACCTTCGCATTTCCGTTCAACGTGGGAACGATGGATCATGGGGCGTTACTGGCATCATTGCCAAGGTTGCCTCACGTAAGCATTTCCTAACGAATGTCGCACAAGGCGGGCGAGTCAAATCCTTATCCGATATTTTGAATAACCACTATCCACAGCTTGATCCAGAAACCGTATGTCTCCAGATGAAGAATTTCGCGCTCTTGGTCGCCCAGCATCTCAGCACAGAATTGCCGAACTTGGCTGATTTAGGTCTCGACATTGCTATGACAAATGATGGGTTCCCTTTATTTATCGAATGCAATGGGAAGGACCAACGTTACAGTTTCCGCGAGGCAAATATGCAAGAGTGTTGGAAAGCCACCTATTTCAACCCTATGGCTTATGCAAAATTCATCTTAGACGGCGGCACGCCCCCGTGCTAGAGAGCTGACGCAGCAAAAAACACCGTACTTCCGAGTTCACTCGGTGGTACGGTGTTTTTTGAGTTGGTGTGCCGCTATGATGGCGGGAGCGGGCGTTGGCGCAAACGGGCGAGAGCAGGAGAGATCAAGCTAGAGCACGAGTAGGCGGGCGAGAGCAGGCAGCATCAAGTGAGAGCACGCGCGAGCAAGATCAAGCGCGGGCGCGGGGTTAAATCCCCCTTCCCACCTCATATGAATCATTAGCGTGCGGTAAAGCGCCAGCTCAATGACGATAGCCCCCAGATAGCCCCCCCAAAACCACGGTGGCGATTAACAGTAAAAAATACAGCTATTTTCGCCAATAATCCCGTCCAGTGGTGAATAACTGGAAAACCCTCTTAGGCCCCCTAATGAAACTGGAGTCTTCCTACCCATTTTATTAAAATAGGGATAAGGGAGATGATCCGGTATGGGAAAAAGATTGAAGCAAGAAGAACGTCTGAAAATTGTTAAAGAAGCATTGGCTGGAGTTAAGGTTGGGGTGTTAGCTCGTATGTACGACATTCATCCTGAGACCATTCGCGAGTGGGTTAGGGAGCACCGTGACTCCATTCCACAAGAAGAAATACCTATGGCGGACGAGCATTTGCAAGAGCTTCAAAGGCTACAAGAAGTTGAAGAGCGCTATGAAAAGGCCTGTAAGGTGCTTGGTGAAAAGGAACTAGAAATTGAGATTTTACGTGAGCTGCTAAAAAAGAAGAACCCCGCTTATCTGAAAAATTTGAAGTAGCAGATCTATTTATTAAGCGGGGAAATTCAACTGCAAAGGTTCTGCGCATACTTGGATTGTCTGAATCCACATACTATGATCGGAAAAAGCGATCTGCACAATCTAGGCCGATATGCCCGACAAATGCTGTAATGGGACGCCCCGTGCCTGGTTACTCGCATACAGAAACAGGTAATAAGGTTAGTGATGAACAAATCAAAGAGTGGCTTCTAGAGCTTCTTGAAGGCGAGGAACATGTCTACGGCTATAAACTTCTAGCACAATGCATTCGCAACCAACATGGCGTGAGACTGAACAAAAAGAAGTCGTATCGCTTGTGTAAAGAGCTAGGGATCCTTCAAAAACAACGCAAACGAATTCAGACACATCCCCGTAGATTAGCGAAAAATAGATCCATAACAGGGCACAACCAGCTCTGGCAAATGGATATTAAGTATGGCTATGTCATTGGACTGGAACGTTTCTTCTATGTACTCAGTATTATTGATGTGTTTGACCGCGTCGTTGTTGGGCAATACAAAGGTCCGATTTGTGAAGCCAAACATGCCGTCCAAACATTATGGAACGCAATACAGAGCCGTATAACGGCTAGTGAGGAATTACCAGTCGTTCGAACGGACAACGGGCCTCAATTCATTAGTAAGTTATTTCAAGACACCTGTGAGAGCCTCGATTTGGTACATGAACGCATACCGCCAAAGACTCCGAACCTTAATGCATTCATCGAGTCTTTCCATAGCCTCTTAGAACGTGATCTCTTCAGTCAAAGAGATTTTATGACCTTTGATGAAGCGTACAAGAAACTCGATGACTATATGGATTTTTACAATAATCGTAAAATGCACGGTAGTTTGAGATTAATGCCTCCAAGCAAGTTTTCAGAATGGGTAAAGACACTGGAAGACTCTTCGGCATTTCATAATTCCATGTAAACGCTCGAAATAGTGAGCTTTTCTAAGAATGCACAATTACTGTAGGCTAAGACTCCAAATTAAGGGGGCCTAGCCGAACCTACAGCTAATTCCCGCCATTTTCTCTCCCCGAGGAGAAAACCGAGAAATTAGCTGCATATTTTCCATTAAATCAGAAAAAACCTTTCAAATCCTGAAATTTAGATGTAGATTTTCCAGTTATTTCAGAAAAACAACGGCATGCAGAATGTGAGATATGCCATCTCTAAGCCGCCTAAATCCCTATTTAGCGCTAAGCGGTGCAAGCACCCGCTGAACTTCAGCATTCAGCAGCTTCGGATCCGGTTCAGTCACCGGATGATCCTGAAGCTTATACTTCATCTTCAGCTTATAGACCTGTGCGACGCTCTGATCAATCGTGTCCATGGGAATCCGCCCCGCTTGAACAGCGGTACGCAATGCCTGAATAACCGCTATCGCTTTCTGCGGATCGTGCCCAACCATCACGACATTGGAACCCGCAAGAACAGACTTCACAGCGGCTTCCCCCATTTCATAATTTTCCGCAATGGCACCCATCGTCATATCATCTGTCATAATGAGCCCCTTGAAGCCAAGCTCCTTGCGCAGAAGATCCGTCATGATCGTCTTCGACATCGAAGCCGGATATTTCGTATCTATTTTTGGCAGCAAAATATGAGCGACCATAATAGCATCCGCCTGATGCTTAATGGCATCTGCAAACGGAATCAGCTCAAGCTTTCGCAAGCGAGCAAGGTCATTTTGAACAACCGGCAATCCAATATGGGAATCTACAGAGGTATCGCCATGCCCTGGAAAATGTTTCACAACCGGAACGACCTTCATCTCTTGTATACCATTCATCATCGGAATACCGAAGGAGCTGACGAGCGTTGCATTCGCGCCAAAAGAGCGATCGCCAATAACCGGGTTTTTGGGGTTGCTGTTAATGTCCAAATCAGGCGCAAAATCCATATTAAGCCCATAGGCATTCAGTTCTTTCCCAAGCAGCTGACCGATATTGTGAGCCAATTGGGTTTTACCCGATTTTCCAATCGTCTGACTTGTCGGTGTTTTCGAAATTTCATCAGGCAAACGTGTTACCCTGCCGCCTTCTTCATCGACACCAAGCCAAAGTGGAAGCTTGTTCACCGTATTCGTCTTTTTCAAATCATTGACTAGGCTCACTAATTGATTCGTATCTTTCACATTCGGCTTATACAGAATAATGCCACCTACATGATAGGTTGCAATCAATTTCCGAGATTCTTCATTCATATTGTAATCATCGATTCCCGCGATTATCATTTGACCTAGCTTCTCATCCAGTGTCATCTTTGGAAAATCCACCGATCCTGAAGGGGTTGGCGAAGGCGTAGGAGCAATCGACGGGATAGGTGTAGAGGTTGGTACCACTGTTGGCGAAACTGTTGCGGGCGGTGTACTCGGTACGGGAGATCCACTTGGCTGAGCTTCATGGCGTGTCGCACAACCTGTAATAAGGAGCATTATCCCTCCGACGGTTCCAATTCTACGCATTATTTGAGATACATCCCGGTTCATCTTGTCACCTGCCTTTACTTTCACAGTCACTATATAGAGTAGACGCTCTATGCATCGAAATCGTTGAATTGCCACTTCAGTCGCTGCGAATTCCTTTCAAAAAACAAAGCAGCAGCACATAAATCCCATATACCCCTAAATAACCACCAGTGAACAGAAACAGCTTGTTCGTAAAAACAACATGGATATTCGTCATGAAAACCGTATCATCCCGAAGGATTTGGTACACGTTCATGGAACTGATTGCACCAACTATATACGCACATAGAACCGCTGCCCCTGCGAATACATGTTTAAAGGATTGTAGTAACCAAGCACTAGCAAGCATGACTAACGGAATCAGAATAACAAAAATAACGATTATTATCGACATTGTCGCGTTCACCTCTTCAACAGCATTGACGAATTTGCTGTCGAAAATACAGAATCTCACTTGGCTAGTCCCAAGGAATTGAACAATAGGCAATTGATTCTTTTACCTTTCTGTGGCAAGATTAGCGAAGAACCGCAAATAGGAAACTTTGTGCTGATGCCAGAGTCCTTCCTAACCTACGAATGAACAGGAGTTTATGATCTATGTCTAAGCCTTTTTTCCGATTACTGACCGAGTTGTCTTCACGCAAATGGGTCTCACAACTGACAGGTGCCGTTGCCCGTTCCAAAATAAGCCGGCTCTTTATCCCTCGTTTTGCCCAAACCTATGGCATTCGCATTGAAGATGCTGAGAAACACATCAAGGAATATAAGTCATTGAATGATTTCTTCACTCGCAGATTGAAGCCAGGCTTGCGCCCGATCCACGAAGACACGACCCGTGTTGTAAGTCCTGTTGATGCTATGATTACAGGTATCGGTGATATCAAAGAGGGCTTGATCGTCAATGTCAAAGGTCAAGACTATACGATCGACGAGCTGCTAAATCGCTCGCCGCGCACAGTCAACTACAATAATGGCTTTTATTTCGTTCTGTATCTGAGTCCAACCGATTATCACCGTATTCATTCACCAATTTCCGGGGAGATCCTGGAGAAAGAGCATGTCCTTGGAAAAGTGTATCCCGTTAATGAATTCGGACTGCGTCATATGAAACGTGTACTTAGCCGAAATGAGCGATTAATTACATTCATTCAACATGCAACCGGAGAAGTAGCCGTTGTCAAAGTCGGCGCATTGAATGTGAGCTCCATCCAATATGTAACACCACTTCCAAAAACGCTTGAACGCGGTCAAGAGCTTGCCTATTTCGAGTTCGGCTCCACGGTCGTTCTGTTATTTGAAGATGGCATGTTCGAAGTACGCCCTGATCTAAAGCTCGGCTCTAAAGTGAAAATGGGCGAAGACCTCGGACGTTTCTTAGACACCTAGTCGGGAATCAGAACCTGAGAGGAGAAACCATGGCATCCATTTCAACACCATCTCCTAAGCATGGCTCGAAGAGCTTGCAAGGAACGGGAGATATCAAACCTACTGTTTATCGGATTTTATTCGCTATTGGGCTCGTTCATTTGCTCAACGATTCCATTCAATCCGTGATTCCTGCTATTTTCCCCATTTTAAAAGATGAAATGGGACTCAGCTACGCACAGGTCGGCTGGGTGCAATTCGCGATTAACTTTACAGCGTCCATTATGCAGCCTGTCGTTGGACTCTATACGGACCGTAAGCCATCGCCCTACATGCTGCCAATTGGGATGACATCGACCTTGATCGGCATGCTGCTGCTAGCATTTGCTCATTCGTATTGGGTTGTCCTTTTGTCTGTCTGTTTTGTCGGACTTGGCTCGGCTGCCTTCCATCCGGAAGGCTCACGTGTTTCGCATATGGCAGCTGGAAACCGAAAGGGTCTCGCCCAATCGATCTTCCAAGTCGGCGGTAACGCTGGTCAGTCATTGGCTCCCATTATGACCAAATGGATCTTCATTCCGCTAGGATTGTTCGGATCGATTTGGTTTACCGGTGTCGCGGCTATCGCGATCGCTGTGCAAATGTACATAGCGCGTTGGTACAAGGTTGTCCTACAAGACGCACCTGTGAAGGCCAAAACCGTTGTTAAACGTGTTGTTAGTCCGCAGCGGCGCAAGCAAGTCATGTTTGCTATCAGTGTATTGATATTCCTTGTATTTGTTCGTTCTTGGTATGGCGCGGCTATGAGCGGCTATTTCGCCTTCTTCCTTCAAGATACATACGGTATCTCCATTGACCGCGCGCAAAATTTCATTTTCTTATTCCTAGCGGCTGGAGCCGTTGGTACTTTCTTTGGTGGACCGATTGCGGATCGCTTCGGGAAGCGTAATGTCATTTTCTTTTCCATGTTAGGATCGGCACCTTTCGCCTTGTTATTACCGCATGTGTCTGTCGGTTGGGCGTACGTGTTGCTCGTTATTATCGGTGTTATTCTATTATCCAGCTTCTCTGTTACAGTCGTGTATGCGCAAATGCTTTTTCCTGGCAAAGTAGGGACCGTATCCGGACTCATCACGGGATTAGCCTTTGGTCTTGGCGGTATCGGAAGCGTTGTGTTGGGCAACCTCTGTGATGCCATCGGAACAGGACGAGTCATGGAACTATGTGCATTTCTCCCTCTGCTGGGAGTACTTACTTTCTTGCTTCCTACCGATCGTAAGTTGAAGGAATGGACAGAAGAACAGGTCTAAAACACAAAAAGCAGTTCGGCACGCTGGATCAGCGTTGTACCGAACTGCTTTTTTTCATTTAATCGTGATGAGTTTCGTTTACCTCGCGTTGACTGCGACGACGTGCAACTCCTGATTCAAAGGCCGCTTCCATAACGGCTTCTCTAACCTTCTCGACCACAGCGTGATTGAACACGCTTGGAATAATGTAGTACTCGTTCAGCTCGTCCTCATTCACGACAGCAGCAATCGCTTTGGCTGCAGCAAGCTTCATCTCTTGCGTGATCTTGGATGCTCGGCAGTCCAATACGCCGCGGAAAATTCCTGGAAAACAAAGTACATTGTTAATTTGATTCGGATAATCCGAGCGCCCTGTCGCCATTACGCGAACATAAGGCTCCGCTTCCTCTGGCGTGATTTCCGGTGTGGGATTCGCCATTGCGAAAACAATCGGATCTGTCGCCATTCGCTTCACATCATCTTGCTTCAACACGCCTGGTCCTGAAAGACCGATGAAAATATCTGCACCCGAGATGACATCAGATAATGTACCACGTTCTAGCCCTGGATTCGTATTTGCAGCGTACCACTCCCAAGCCTTGTTCGTGAATTCATCTCCTCGTACGATAGCCCCTTGACGATCCACACCAATGACATTGGTAACGCCTGCTGAGATCAGCATTTTGGTACACGCAATACCTGCAGCGCCGATACCCGTAATGACTACCTTACACGACTCCAATTGCTTTCCTACCAGCTTAACCGCATTTAACAACCCAGCTAAAATGACAACCGCTGTTCCGTGCTGATCATCATGGAAAACAGGAATATCAAGCTCCTCAATAAGGCGCTCTTCAATTTCAAAACAACGCGGCGAAGAAATATCCTCCAAATTAATACCGCCAAATCCTGGCGCAATCGCCTTCACGGTACGAATAATTTCTTCGGTATCTTGTGTATCCAAACAAATAGGGAACGCATCTACGCCGGCCATTTGTTTAAATAGCATCGCTTTCCCTTCCATCACGGGCATTGCCGCTTCAGGTCCAATATTCCCAAGCCCTAGAACAGCCGTACCATCTGAAACGACAGCAACAGTATTCCTTTTAATCGTCAAAGAATGTGCCTTGCTCGGGTCTTCATGAATCGCCATACAAACCCGGGCAACTCCTGGTGTATATACGCGGGACAAATCGTCCCTGTTTTTAATCGGTACTTTGGGGGTGACTTCAATTTTTCCACCCAAATGAAGCAGGAAGGTCTGATCTGACACGTTAATGATGCGGACACCTGGAATACCCTTTAGAGCTTTAGTTATCGTTTCCGTATGCTCGGGATCACTTACTTTGACTGTAATATCACGTGTAGTCGTCGTTTTGCTGGCTCTTGTGACGTCAATCGCCACAATATCGCCGCCTGCATCACCAATGGCCGTTGCAATTCTCCCAAAGGTTACGAGTTCTTTATGTATTTCCAGTCGCACGATGACACTTGTGCCCCCACCATTTAATCCAGCCATGAAAGGATCACTCCTACGATTTGTAATTTAATTGAACACATGTTAGATGATAACATACAACCTATTGCAAACAAAGTTATCGCCCAAAAGACTTATTTTGCACAGTGATAGAGACTTTTTATGGTAGGCGAGAAGGGATTTGGTAAAGTACGACACAGATAGAGAAAAAAGATCAAGAAAGGCCCACTGAGATTGGGCGAAAAGAGTCAGGAAATGCTACAGAGATTGAGTGAGAAGAGTCAGGAAAATCCTACAGAGACTGAGCGGAGCAAGGTGATGCCTTGCTTGATCTCTGCCTCTGTTAGATGGGCGAAACCGAAGCAGACTCCCGCTCTGCCGTCCGGGAGCGCGTAGTTGCCGGCGTCCGTCCAGGTCACGCCTACTGCCCGACATGCGGCTGCATACGCAGTATAGGTGCGCAGGTCACCGCGCCACCATCCGAACAGATGCAGCCCGCTATCGCTGTCCACCCACTCGAAGAGGGTGGACAGCTGCTCCTGCAGCAGCGCCTGCAGGAGCAAGAACTTGCTCGCGTACACCCGCCGCATACGGCGCAGGTGTCGCTCGTAGCCGCCGCTCGCCATGAAGGCGGCGAGCGAGCGCTGTTCGAGCAGCCCCGTTGGGTGCGGCTCGTATAGCCGCTTCGCGGCTACAAAAGCGTCGTGCAGGGCCTCCGGCAGCACGACATAGCCGATGCGCAGGTCCTGCAGCATCGTTTTGGAAAAGGTGCCGATGTAGACCACTCGGCCCTCTTGGTCCAGCACCTTGAGCGGCTCAATAGGCCGCCCACGGTGCCTGAACTCGCTGTCATAGTCGTCTTCGACGATGACAGCACCTTGCTCCGCCGCCCAGCGCAGCAGGAGCTGGCGGCGCTCCAGGCCCAGCACCGCCCCCGTAGGGAATTGGCGGCTGGGCGTCACGAACAGCAGCCGTGCGTTCCACGGCTGCGGGATGAGCCCTTGCCCGTCCACTTCCGCGTGGACGGGCACTCCACCAGCCGCCAGCACAGCGCGGCTGGCGCCTTGATACCCGGGGCGCTCCAGCACCACGGGATCGCCTGGGTTTACGAGCAGTTGGGTCAGCAAGGCGATCGCCTGCATTGACCCATTGACGATCACGATGCGCTCCGGGGGCGCATCGATGCCTCGCATCCGCCTCAGATGCACCGCGATCGCTTCGCGAAGCGCGTAGTGTCCCTCAGCGATGTGGGCGTCCGCTTGCGGCGACTCCGTCATCTGCCGCACCTGCTCGTACATGCCGCGGTTCCATTGCTCCCGCGGAAACTGCTCCATCTGCGGACGCGCCACGACGAACGCAATCTCTCTTCCAGCTGGCTTACCCACTAGTTCTCTCTCTTTCCTCTGGTCTTTAACACCATTAACCTTACCCTCTCGCACTTCCCCTTGCTCATTGCCACCATCAGCCTTACCTTCTCGCTTCCCCTGCTCGCTGGCCACATCAGCCTTATCTTCTCCCTTTTTCCTGCGCCCCCCAGCACCCACTCCTTCGCTCACTCGGACGCCCCAAGCCGACAATTCTATATTCTTCCCCACCTTGGTCTCATACATCACATGACCGTCCGCATAGACCACGAATGTCCCTCTGCCAACATCTGCCTGCAAATATCCCTCTGCGATTAACATATCGTACACCTGATTTACGGTTCCCCGAGAAATACCCAGTCGATCAGCCAAGTCCCGGCTTGAGGGCAATTTCGTATTCTGCTTCAACTTATTTCCCACGATCTCATCGCGAAGCGCATGATACAATGCGGCATATTTACTAGGATATCGCATGCAGTACGTTTGAAACGGCAAATAAAATGCCATACAACCACTTCTTTTCTTTTTAAAATGGTACATATAAATTGAGCTATATTGGCACTTATTATTAATCCAATCATACAGTATGCTTACTACAATCACATTAAAATCATTCACGAGTAAGGAGAAATCAAACTATGAATCTACTACCGCCAAACCTAGAAGGAACTCGTGTCAGCTTGCTTCCTTTGCATGAGTCACATATTCCTGGTCTGATCGAGGCTGCCAAAGACCCTGCTATTTGGTCATTTATGACACCTTTGCTTGATCCTGCTGAAGTTCACAAATTTGTATACCAAGCACTTAACGAGCAGGAAGCAGGACAAGGTATCCCATTCAGCGTCTATGATAAAGCTACCGATACTATCGTCGGCAGTACGCGACTATTCGATATTTCCATTCCACATCGGAATATGGAGATTGGACACACCTGGTACAATTCAAGTGTTTGGAGAACTCGTGTTAATACAGAATGTAAGTATTTATTACTTCGATACTGTTTTGAATCTCTTAGTCTTCTGCGTGTTCAGCTCAAAACAGACCTTCGAAACGAACGCTCCCAAGCAGCCATTGCCCGTTTAGGAGCCCAGAAAGAAGGGATTCTTCGTCAACATCGTGTGCTTCACGACGGTTATACACGAGATACGGTTATGTTCAGTATCCTTGACAAGGAGTGGCCGCAGGTCAAGCAACGACTAGAAGGTTTTTTGATCAAATAAACCTATGAGCAAGTGACTGGAACTCGTTCATCCATGGCACTTGCTTCTTTATTTTACGAATCATAGAAAATTTGTTTAGCGCAGTGACGTGCAGGTGTGAAAGTGATATAATAACTGGGAAAAAATGAATCGCTCATTGGAAGGAATGACCCAATCTTATGAATCCTTTGGCAAGTCAGTTAAACGAGACCCTGCAACGTGAAAATTCTCACGTACATGACATGCTTTCCGCATTAGGTAAATCGATTTACTTCCCGAAAGAAGGCATTCTCAGCCAATCGGCTGAAGCGAAGGCCAAAGCCAAGAAATTCAATGCTACTATTGGTATTGCCATCGAAAATGGTCAACCCATGCATCTGAAGGTCATTCAAGATACACTCTCCACTTACAATCCTAAAGATATATATGAATATGCTCCACCGGCTGGTAAGCCTGAACTTCGTACAGCTTGGCGTAAAAAAATGCTCGAGGAAAACCCTGGCATTGGCAGCAAGTTGATCGGTAACCCGATTGTAACGAATGCCTTGACACATGGTCTAAGTATCGCTGCTGATCTTTTTGCAGACGTAGGTGATGCCGTTATTATTCCTGATAAAAACTGGGAAAATTACGAGCTCACTTTCGAGATTCGCCGCGGTGCTCAAATCGTGAACTATCCGCTTTATAACGAACAAGAGCGTTTTAATTCCGAAGGCTTGCGTGAAGCACTTCTCGCTCAGAAGTCCAAGGGCAAAGCGATCGTTGTGCTGAACTTCCCGAACAATCCAACGGGCTACACACCTGATGTTGAAGATGGCAATGCCATTACTGCCGCGATCAAAGAAGCTGCTGAAGCTGGGATTAACGTAGTTGTTCTAACTGACGATGCTTATTTCGGTCTTTTCTTTGAAAATTCATTGCATGAATCCTTGTTCGGTCAATTGGCTGACCTGCATCCGCGTGTGCTTGCTGTCAAAATTGACGGAGCAACCAAAGAAGAATACGTGTGGGGCTTCCGTGTAGGCTTCATTACGTATGCGGGTCAAAGCGATGCACTTCTTAGTGCTCTTGAACAAAAAACAATGGGAATTATCCGTGCGACCATTTCTAGCGGACCTCATCCGTCCCAAACGTTCGTGCTTCACGCCTTGAACTCACCAGAATTCAATGTTCAGAAGCAAGAAAAATACGAAATCATGAAAGGCCGCGCGAACTGCACCAAATCCATCTTGGACAGTGGCAAGTTCGACGATGCATGGGGCTACTACCCTTTCAACTCCGGCTATTTCATGTGCTTGAAGCTCAAAACCGTTGACGCTGAAACATTGCGCGTTCATTTATTGAATCAGCATGGTGTAGGAACAATCGCTCTTGGCGAGACTGATCTTCGTGTAGCATTCTCTTGCATCGAAGAAGGCAATTTGGAAGAGTTATTCAATATCATCTATCAAAGTGTTAAAGAAATAGAGACCGTTGCCGCAAGCAAATAGGCAGGCAACACAAAAAAGAGGGCATCCCATAAGTCATGTATGTGGCGGGAACCCTCTTTTTCATTTTATAGAATCCAAACCATTCCTCGATACAAATCACCTTATTCTTCTCGTGGAAGTTTCATACGACATAAGATGTTCAGATCATCCCCTAAACTCCTCGTGTAATCGTACTTTTGAAGTAAAGCGCTCACATACCCGTCGAACATTGTGGAGGCGGAGCTACGACAAAGGTTGAACTGTTGCGTTTATATCGCCCCTGTCCTACCTTCACCTCGATTTCATCGAACTCCTCGACAAGTCCGCCGCCAATCATTTTCCCATCCAATACCACCATTATGTAAGTTCCAAACAACATCGCATTCGTAAAATCAGCATCCCGATGTATGATATTCATAGGCCCCCCGGTAAATTATTTTTCTACTATTGCTCTTTATAAGCCACTATAACTTATCCAACGTTACAGATTGGTTACACGCAACAACTCCAGCGAAATGCATGGAACGATCCTCGCCCTGTCGTCTGTTCATTTCGAAGATGCCGTCTGCAGCCACCTAACTGCAGGCAATATGAGAATTGCCACAGCAGCTAAAACGCATATCGCTACAATCCTATTCCCTAACAAGAGTTGAACAACCGAAGAAAGCACAATGCCCCCTAAATTGCCAAACAGCAGCAGCAAGCCTGTGACGGCGCCGACTGACTGCGGATCGGATTTGGCCTCTGCCAGCGAGAGCATCACGGGTGCTCGCCACCCGTCTCTTCTTCCCCCGGCTTCCTGCGTAATGGCCTTGATGTTAACATCCAATAAATCCAAATCTACGAATGCAAATGGCTTCGGTACATCTGTGAAAATCTGTTTATAGTACTCGTAGGATCCTATCATGAGATTTACCTCTTCCTAGTGAGCCGTATTTAAGGCTTAGTCAGCCTGCGTATGATTTTCAACCCGAATTTGCTAGACGGATATCGAAAAGGGATATCGAACTTCGTCGTCTGCTTTAATATACTTTTCATATGTGAAAATATTTGAAAACTCATCTCGCCATGATAACTGCCCATTCCGCTCTCGCCGACTCCGCCGACAGGCAAATGCGTTGAACCAAAATGCATCAGCGTATCATTGATACAACCGCCGCCGAATGAAATTCGCTCAAGCAAGACGTCTTGCACCTTTTTATCCTCCGAAAAAACATACAGTGCCAACGGCTTCGGCCGAGCATTGATCATAGTTACCACTTCATCGATGCTGTCATAGGTCAGGACAGGAAGAATAGGGCCGAAAATCTCCTCCTGCATGACAGGCATATCCCATGTAATCTGTTCAAGCACCGTCGGTTCGATTTGCAGCGTCCGATCGTCAGCTAACCCACCGATAGCGACCTTCCCTTCATTCATAAAATGATGCAACCGCTCGTAATGACGGCGAGAAATGATTTTGCCGTAATCGGGGCTTTGCAGCGGCTTGTCGCCATAGAAAGATTGGATAGCCTCTTGCAAATAGGCCAGTAGCTCATCTTTCACGCTCCGATGCACAAGCAAATAGTCCGGAGCAACACAGGTCTGTATCGCATTAGAGAACTTCCCGAAAGCAATACGCTGCGCCGCCAGTTTTAAATGTGCGTCCTGATGAACGATGCATGGGCTCTTTCCACCGAGCTCTAGCGTGACTCGCGTAAGTCGCTTCGATGCTGCCTCCATCACAATTTTGCCAACGGCTACGCTGCCTGTAAAAAAGATCTTGTCAAACGGTTGCTCCAGCAACGTACGACTTTCTTCCACGCCACCTTCCACAACAGCAATAAATTGCGGTTCAAAGGTAGCACATATTAGCGTGGTCATCACGGCTGACACCGCTGGCGCTAGCTCTGAGGGCTTCAACACAACTGTATTGCCAGCCGCAATCGCTCCCACTAACGGATCAAATGCCAGCATAAATGGATAATTCCACGGTGCAATGATAAGTGCCGCACCCAGTGGTTCAGGGATAATGTAGCTGCGACTCCCCGAATGCGTCATCGGCGATTTCACTTTCTTCGGCTTCATCCAACGTTTCAGATGCTTGATGACATGTGTTATTTCTTGATATACGATGCCTATTTCAAAGGCATACGCTTCCTTCTCTCCCTTATTCAAGTCGGTGCGAAGCGCCTGGATAATCGCTGATTCCCGTTCAACAATTGCTTGCTTCAGCTTTTTGAGCTGTGATAGACGGAAATCGAGTCCTCGCGTAGCACCCGTGTGATAATACTTTTTTTGCTGATCCATCAATTGGCTTATCGACATACGATCCTCCTCTCCGATATTTATATCCTGGTTGTAACCAAAACTATATGTAACCGTTTACAAATATCAATATTAAACAATTACTTAATCCTATAAGGATACCATCCCAATCCCCGCAGTGACAATATCCCGATACTGCTCTCAAACCACCATAGCCCCCTCTATCACATCAACAAAGTCCCATTGAAGATCAAGTATTTTATGCGTCCAGGCAGTGTGCGGAAGAACGCGAATACAATTAATATTGACTTCACTTTTGATCAAATACTCCTGGCAATACGATGGCGATTCACACAGCGGATTATATCCTTTCGCAATATTAGGTGACCAGTCAGCTAATCTCTTGGCACCTCGTTCCTCCGACTCTTAAACGCGGTTACAATCGTCAGCAAAAGGATAGGAACAACGCCCGCAACCGTTATAAATAATGGCCAAACCATGCCCACATGTTCACTGAATTCTAATTCGTTCCGAAACATGCTCATTGATAGCAGCAGCACCAAATTGGCTATTGGAAAAATCAGGATCCGTTCATTCGGCAGCTGAAATAATTGGCAAAGTCCCAAATTGATGGCAAACAGCACAATTGTTGCTTTCATATATGAGCCCGCGATCAATGCCAAGCCAATCACAGATTCGATTCGTTCAATCACCTCCGCGAGTTCAATCAATCGTGCAATTGTAAATAATGAAAATTTGATATTCCCAGCTGTGGCCCCCAGCGCCATGATTGTACACATAATGACTAAGGTTAGCGAAATCCCGCTGATAAGAAGCGCTAAAAACATAAACTTCCCCAAAGGTTCCTGGTCTTTTCGAACAAACGGAAGAACCATCGTGAACAGAATCAGTTCCGCGTAAGGAAATCCCCATGCGATATAGGCGCCATGTAAAACCGGTTTGAAACCATCTGGAAATAAGGGTCTGAGAAACTCCACATGGTAACTAGGAATCGTTAAAAGTAAAACGGCGACGCTGAAGAACAATATCAAGATGAGCAGTAAAGTAAACATCCTGGCCATGACCTCAATACCTGAACGAACGGTCATGGCCGCAGTGAAAAGTACTAGCAGGTGGAAGACATATGTGGGTGTTTCCCTCATCATTGTACTTTTAAAAAATCCGCCGATATCCCCTACAATATTACTCAGCATCATGAGGGACATCAAAAAGAAAGGAATGGCGATAATAAAGGTCAACAGCCTTCCAATTGCCTGTCGACTGTACTGGATGAGCGTTTGATCCGGATATTTCCGGTGCAGATAAAGAACACAGAACAACAAGAGCATCCCGCATCCGTTCGCCATCCATAAAGAAATCCAAGCGGCATTTTTTGCCGCACCAGTCAAAGGCGCTGGTATATTTACGATCGCCGAACCCGTCAGAAAGGAGAGAAACAACGTTGCCATTTGCCGAGAACTAACCGTAATCCGCTTTTTCATCATAGGAAACCCCCTCCCCCTTATTGAAATATTGATCGTTAAGATGAAAGTTTAACCGACTCTACAATTCGTTTCGCCGGATCTTTCAAGACGGAATGAATCCATTCGTCCAGATTCGACCAGTGTAGATCCAGCACATAAATAAGACATGGATATAGAGCAGCAGTCATCAGCATAAGATAAACGAGCCGCTCCCTGCCGCTAGCAAGCTTTAGATTTGGCCTGTCATATACAAAAATGGCGAAGTATACCACAAGTGAAATCATGACTTTCTGGGTCATACTTTTCTCCCCTTCGACCGCATCGTAAGTCGGGACTATTTGGCAATCGGTAAACCAAGGTTCGCACCGGTATTAATAATGTTCACCTCAACCTCAATTGTAAAAGGTATATTGGAAAACCGTTCTTCCCAATCCGGCTTCCAACGTTTCCATAGTGCGGGGTCCTGACGGTATATCCGATTTCCGATTCCAAACACATCTAATCTTTCTTTCTGAATATAAGCTAGCGCGCTTTTTAAATCCTCCTCGACTGACGATTTGACTCTTTCGTTAAACTTCATTACATCTTCCGGGGTTCGCAGAGACGTGCAGATAAGTTCGGCGGCATAACCTATTATATGAGTCGATACATGGACAGCTGCCGAATCATCCTTAATCTTTATGTCCAGTTTTGTTTTGGCCGACTCCACTTCAACGGCTTCCATTTTCTTTTTTTTTTTGCTCTGATCCGGACAATCCACTTCGATAATGCCTTGTTTATATTTGTCTAGCAGTAACAACAGGCTTTCGATATTTTTGGATGCAACCGTGTCAACCATCTTCCCATTCTTTAACAACGCCAGTCGGGTAACGGGAGAGGAGAGCGGCACATTCTTCGGATCAAAGTAGACGAACGGCATTGTGGCGACGCCCGTTTCGCTTTTCAAATCCAGCATCAGGTCCAAAAAAGAGGTTTTTGTGGTTTTGCCTGTATACTGGTAAGCCATTCTTTCTGACTCCCGTAATTGCTGACCTACGGTCGACTCAATCAATGGCTTCGTATCTTTCAAATAAATATCCGCCTTATTTTTGCCAATCATAACGCTGACTGTCGCTCGAGGTTCATTATCCCTTGCAAAAAAATCGAGGATTTCTGCGATATTCCGTTTTTTGGCAATGTCTTCCCCGATGATTAGGACCCGCATATGGCTCCACTGCGGTTTTCGACCGAAATGGATGGTCATGTCACGGATCGCTTCAAACACGGTCTCGCCTCTTGATTTAATATTGATTAAGCTTTCACCTGATGGTCCAATGCCTTTGGATTGGCCTCCTCCTGAGACAGGCTTATAGAATTGGATGGTCAGTTCAATGTTTTCTCCATCCTCAGCCTGATCGATCGCAACTCCCTGAACAAAAGCATATGTATCCAGCTCCATTCTATTCCAGCAGCCTGTTAAGAGGGAAAGGAGAACACAAGTTAACAAAGCGACGCCAAACGTCCTCACCATTTATCCTTCTTTCTTGTTTGCTGTATGCCGCTATGCTGATGCCGGTTTCGCGGTGAACGAAGAAGAGAACTCAGTGGCGCCCGGACAAACACATCATGTAATTGGCGTGGGCGAAGCGGCCCCAAAGGAGCCAGGTAGGGCTGTCCCAACGAGCGCAAACTCATCATGTGCAGCAAAAGCAACAGAAACCCGATCATGAATCCGAATCCCCCCAATGAAGCGGAAAGGAACATCAATGGAATACGTAAGATTCGAACGGCATTACCGAGATTGTATTGCGGAAGCGAGAATATGGTGATCCCGGTAAGGGCCACCACGACGACCATGATCGGAGAAGCGATGCCGGCATTGATGGCCGCTTCGCCGATAACCAGCGCCCCTACAATGCTCACGGCAGAGCCGATGGGGCGAGGCAATCGCGCCCCTGCTTCAGTCAGAATTTCAAAGAAAAAGGTCATGATCAGCGCCTCTATAAAGGATGGGAAAGGAATACCTTCGCGCGTGTTCAGTATCGCTAGCAGCAGCACGGTTGGAATCAACTCGGGATTAAAGGTGGTTAATCCAATATAAATACTTGGAAGCGTCAGTGTTATGAAAAAAGCGGCGAACCTAATCAAACGGACAAAGGACGAAAAAACCGTTCTAGAGTAATAATCTTCGGGAGAAAGCAGGAACTCAATGAAAAGACCAGGACAAATAAGAATCGACGGGCTCCCGGAAACCATCACAATAATCTTACCGTCCAGGAGGGCAGCAGCCGCTACATCCGGACGTTCCGTAACCCGGAATTGCGGTAACGGCGAATATATCGAGTCTTCAAGCAGTTCTTCGATATAGGAGCTTTCCAATATTTCCATTTCTTTAGCTTGTGAAATCCGCTCCTGAAACTCCGCCAACGTTTCCGGATTTACAGCCCCTTCAATATAAGCGTAAGCAACCTCGGAATTCGATTTCCCTCCTCCTTTAAAGAATTCCAACTTAAAGTCAGGGGTTTTCAAGCGAATCCGTATCAGACCAATATTTTTCCTTAGATTTTCTACCGTGCTCTCGTGCGGACCTCTCACCACTGGCTCAATCAAGTTCTCCGTCACTTGTCTCTCTTGAAGCGTTATCGCTCTGAAGCTCAGCGCCTTGTCCCACTGGTCGAAGAATACAACAACGTTTCCTTCTAATATATCTTCAACCGCTCTGTCCAAATCTCCGATCACATGTGCGGTTTCCTCGGAAGCCCCATGACTCTCGAAAAAGTTGATCACATCAACTGGTTTGATATCTGTTGCCGGCCCTATTTGATGAGTAACCAGATCCTGCATGACGGTTTTAAAATAATTTTCCTTTTTGTCTTGAACCAATGTTATACAATAAATGGCCATCGCCTCATATTGGAGATTGGGCCCATAATGCCATGGTATGAAAATGATGTCTTTGCAGTTCGCGAGGATTTCTTCCAACCGTTGTCTGTTATCATTCAAGCTCGGCATAATCGGTGCATTCACGTTCGAAGATTCATGCTTTATTGCATCCAGCGATTTTTCCTGGGTGAATGAAAGGGCTGTCCGATGTCTCCTGAACATTTTGAACAAATCCATTCAGACAACCCTCCTTCTTCCAGTCGTATTCGGAAACTAAAGTTATAATAACCAATAAAAGGTATTGTCATTCAACAGTGAGAAGTAACAGCCCAAATCATATAGGGGGATCCTGACAAATATTTGAAGCAAATTTTAACAAAAAAAAACCACTCCCTAATCAGAATTGATGTTCTGATAGGTAAGTGGTCTAATATATAGGAATTATGTGCAGGTATGCAAGATCTCTAAATTTAACCTTATAAAACCTGTGAAGCCTTACGGGATGCGGTCGGAGGGATTTGAACCCTCACGCCTTGTGAGCGCCACCCCCTCAAGATGGTGTGTCTGCCGTTCCACCACGACCGCTTAAGAAAGTATACTGGGGATCTAGGATTTGAACCTAGGCATGACGGAGTCAAAGTCCGTTGCCTTACCGCTTGGCTAATCCCCATTAGATAAGGGAAGAGGGCGACCGATGGGACTTGAACCCACGAATGCCGGATCCACAAACCGGTGCGTTAACCCCTTCGCCACGATCGCCACAGTAGGAATATTATTCCCTTAAAACTAGATACGAAACTTCAACGTAAAGTACTATACTTAGGAATTTTGGTTAAGCCCTCGACCGATTAGTATTCGTCAGCTGCATACGTTGCCGCACTTCCACCTCGAACCTATCAACCTCGTCGTCTACAAGGGGTCTTACATACTGGGAAATCTCATCTTGAGGGGGGCTTCGCGCTTAGATGCTTTCAGCGCTTATCCCCTCCGTACATAGCTACCCAGCGATGCCTCTGGCGAGACAACTGGTACACCAGCGGTACGTCCATCCCGGTCCTCTCGTACTAAGGACAGCTCCTCTCAAATTTCCTACGCCCGCGACAGATAGGGACCGAACTGTCTCACGACGTTCTGAACCCAGCTCGCGTACCGCTTTAATGGGCGAACAGCCCAACCCTTGGGACCTACTTCAGCCCCAGGATGCGATGAGCCGACATCGAGGTGCCAAACCTCCCCGTCGATGTGGACTCTTGGGGGAGATAAGCCTGTTATCCCCAGGGTAGCTTTTATCCGTTGAGCGATGGCCCTTCCATTCGGTACCACCGGATCACTAAGTCCGACTTTCGTCCCTGCTCGACTTGTAGGTCTCGCAGTCAAGCTCCCTTATGCCTTTGCACTCTGCGAATGATTTCCAACCATTCTGAGGGAACCTTTAAACGCCTCCGTTACATTTTAGGAGGCGACCGCCCCAGTCAAACTGCCCACCTGACACTGTCCCCATACCGGATCACGGTACTAGGTTAGAACTCCGATACGATCAGGGTGGTATCCCAACGGCGCCTCCACCCAAGCTGGCGCTCAGGCTTCAAAGGCTCCCACCTATCCTGTACAGATCGTACCAAAGTCCAATATCAAGCTGCAGTAAAGCTCCATGGGGTCTTTCCGTCTTGTCGCGGGTAACCTGCATCTTCACAGGTATTAAAATTTCACCGGATCTCTCGTTGAGACAGCGCCCAAGTCGTTACGCCATTCGTGCGGGTCAGAATTTACCTGACAAGGAATTTCGCTACCTTAGGACCGTTATAGTTACGGCCGCCGTTTACTGGGGCTTCAATTCATAGCTTCGGGTTGCCCCTAACCACTCCTCTTAACCTTCCAGCACCGGGCAGGCGTCAGCCCGTATACTTCGCCTTGCGGCTTCGCACAGACCTGTGTTTTTGCTAAACAGTCGCTTGGGCCTTTTCACTGCGGCCCCCTCGGGCTATTCACCCTACCGAGGCACCCCTTCTCCCGAAGTTACGGGGTCATTTTGCCGAGTTCCTTAACGAGAGTTCTTCCGCGCGCCTTAGAATTCTCTTCTCACCCACCTGTGTCGGTTTGCGGTACGGGCACCTTCGCCTGGCTAGAAGCTTTTCTTGGCAGTGTGAACTCATGACCTTCGGTACTTAAATTTCCCTCCCCATCACAGCCCAGCCTTACGATGTGCGGATTTGCCTACACATCAGCCTCACTGCTTGGACGAGCATCCATCAGCTCGCGTCACTATCCTTCTGCGTCACTCCATTGCTCATAACGGCTACGGTGGTACAGGAATTTCCACCTG